>NZ_JAFBDZ010000001.1 GCF_016908495.1 Rossellomorea pakistanensis
GCCCTTATTCCTGTGACTTGATCCAATTCGGGCTTTCATAACTCAGATGAATGCCCTTTTTCCTAAGACTTGATCCAATTCGGGCTTTCATAACTGGGATGAATGCCCTTATTCTTGTGATTTGATCCAATTTGGGCTTTCATAACTCAGATGAATGCCATTTTTCCTAAGACTTGATCCAATTCGGGCTTTCATAACTCAGATGAATGCCCTTTTTCCAGTGACATGACCTAATTCGGGCTTTCATAATTCGGATGAATGCCCTTTTTCCTGTGACTTGATCCAATTCGGGCTTTCATAACTCAGATGAACGCCCTTTTCCAGTGACTCGACTTAATTTGGGCTTTCATGACTTAATTAACGATTTTTTCTTCCAAGTCCACCACAAAAAGCTGCCCAATTTTATGTTAATTGGACTGATAATCTATATGTTATAAACCAGACCAATGCATCTGAGTCGTAAGGGATCCGAATTGTTCATACTCCATACATAGAAGAATTTTTGAGAAGTTCTTCTATACTCAGGTGTTGAGGATCCTGACCTTGATTTTGGGAGAGCCATTCTTTTTATAAGGAATATCAGAATGATAAATTTTGATTTGTTCCTTACATATGAAATGTGTATAAAAACAAAAAGCTGTGCATTACCACATTCAAATCAAGGAAAATGATGATGATGGACTGGGTTGGAATGATTAATCGTATGATTTCTATAGGGAAGTCAAAAAATGAGCTATCTGATAGGAAAAAATGCACTTATCAGACAGCTCCGTCTTTATGAAGCAGGTATTAAACCAAAACAATAATATAAGTAATGATAGAAAGAACAATCGAAGTAATCCCCATAGCAATAAGAGGTTTAAGGGCTTTCGTTCTAAGATCTCGAAGGCTGACGTTAAGCCCAAGCCCAACCATTGCCGCTGTTAAGCACCATGTTGTAATCGAAGAAATTCCATCGATCATATTTTCGGAAATGTGAATGGTATTTCCTAATACATAACTACCGAAAAGACTCATAATAAGGAACCCGATCAGAAACCATGGAAATTCAATTTTATTTTGATTTTCGTCTGAGTTGTTCTTTTTTGCCTTCATCCAATACATGAAGATAAAGCAAAGTGGGACAAGAAGGAACACTCTACCTAATTTCGCCAATAATCCTATTGCAAGTGCTTCTTCGCCTCCTGGGGCAGTTGCTAGGGCTACATGTGCGATCTCATGCAAACTTATACCTGACCAGATCCCATAATCAACGGATGATAATGGTAAGATCGGTCGTAATAGCGTATAGGTTAGAGCAAAAACGGTTCCTACCAATGCAATAATTCCAACACCGATTGCTGTGTCCTCATCTTTTGACTTGATGATGGGTGCTACAGCCGCAATAGCCGCAGCTCCACAAACACCTGTACCAACTCCAAGAAGCAGTGAGATGTTCTTATCTGCCTTGAGTAATTTGGCTAACCATATTGTGACCAATATGGCAAAGATAATGACACCAGCATCTTTAACCAGCAACCCTAGACCCTCATGTAAAACCGTATCAATATTTAACTTTAATCCGTATAAAATGATAGCCAATCTTAGTAAATGTTTTGATGAAAAAGCGATACCTTTCCGAAGTACTTCAGGATATCCCCATATTTGTCGGTATAGGATAGCAATCACGATTGCAGATGCTAACTGGCCAACATGATCAAATCCAGGTGTTTTAGATAATAGGTACCCTAGAAATGAAATGGCAAATGTAAAAAGAATCCCGCCTAACCATTTGAATACCGAAGAAGGCTGTGATTTAGGGCTAGGGGGTTCATTAAGTATAAGTTCCTCACTATTCAAGTTTGTCATTTTCTTTCCCTCCAATATTTCCTTCTTTAATAGAGTAAGATAGAATGATGGATAAGGAAAATAATAATTTCAAATGTTCATCATAAGTAAATTCATATACATGAGGTGAGTTTAATGGATCAGCAGCTTCAAGTATTTGTAACAGTAGTCGAGAAAAAGAATTTTTCACATGCAGCAGAAGAATTACACATGACACAGCCAGCTGTGAGTCAATATGTCAAGTTATTTGAACAAAGATATGGAGTAAAGTTGTTGGAGAGAAGCAATAAGTTTGTCAGATTGAATAAAGCCGGAGAGATCGTCTATCATCATGCAAAAGAAATACTAGCCCTTTACTCAAAAATGAAATATTTAGTAGATGACTTGATCTCTAACGCAGATGGTACTCTTAAAATTGGGGCGAGTTATACTTATGGTGAGTATGAATTACCTCCTATAATTGGGAAGATGCATGAACTTTATCCTTTAATCAAGCCTAATATCTTTATTGGAAATACAACAGAGGTCGTCGAGTTAGTAAAGTCCCACCAACTTGATGTCGGACTAGTGGAAGGAGAAGTGATAGATTCGTCCTTACAGATCGAGCCAATTGCAGAAGATAGGATGTGCATTGTCATGCCTAAGGATCATCATTTAATACAAGGAAGAAAAGAATTAGCATTTTCAGAATTGGCAAATGAAACTTGGATTGTAAGGGAACGGGGGTCAGGAACTAGAAAAGTAGCGGATAAGCTTTTTGATTCATTTGAATACAAACCTGATAAAATTTTAGAATTTGGTAGTATACAATTAATAAAGTCTGCCGTTGAGTCAGGGTTGGGCATTAGTGTATTATCTGAATCAGCCATAAAAAAAGAGCTGTCTGTTGGATCACTAGGATCTATTTATTTAAAAGATTTCATCATTAAGAGAAATTTCTCTATTGTCCTTAATTCACCCTTTCAAACTAAGGCATTGGAGGTTTTCTTGAGTCTATTGAGATAAACGTGATTAAACCGTTAAAAAGTGTCTGGAAGCCAGGTGTTAACATTGAAAAAATCTATGCCCCAGACACTTTAAGTTTATATTTTTATTTTATTAGGAAAGATATTCTCCTTTTAATACCTCAATTTTAACAACACATTTCTAATATCTCCATCTTCCATGATAGTGTCTTTATACTTTTGTGTAATTTCGGTTAGAGCCACATCATGATAGAAAAACTCGGTAAAGAACTTCACTAATGGATTCGATTGGGTTCGGATTGCCTGCCACTTTGAATCTTCAATTCCTGCAAATAAGATCTCTTGTTTATCCACGATCAGGATTCTGCTTCTTTCCAATATCGCATTTGAGTCGGGGATTAGGGTAGATACAGCTGGAATAGAGGTAGAGAGTTTTCCAACCACATGGATGCTTACATCAATGCCTGCCTGATATTTGGACTCTAATAGTGGAAGATAGGTGGTTAAATCATCTGCCCATCCAGAAATATAAATAGAGTGCTGTGCTAGTTGAATTAATTCATTAAGCATTGATTGTATGGATTGATTATCCTTTAATGTCCAAACACGGTCATCTGAGGGTGTTTTTTTTATTTGTGTATTTCTTAATACCTCAAGATTGGATTCAAATTCCGTTTTGAGCTTTTTTATTGTGGCCTCAATAGGAAGTGCAGTATAAAGGCGCTTTTTTTCGACCGTTGTTTCAAGAATCATCCCTTTTTCGATTAAACGATGAAGGACTTCGTAAACTTTTGATCGGGGAACAGTCGAACTCTTCACAATTCCAGTGGCGTCCAATGGTTGGTCTACGGTAATGAGTGATTGGTATACTTGGCTTTCATATTGTGTAAAACCGAATTGTTGAAGCATTTATCATTGACTCCTTGATTATGTATTCATTACTACCATCATAGCATAGTCGATCGTCTTTTTTTAGATGTTGAAATTTATTGTAGTCATCTTTCGGGTATTGTGTTACTATTCTAGTGGTAACATTACAGAAAGGGCGAATGACTATGGATAAGCGTGTCTATTTATTAACGATTGTATCGTTTGTTGTTGGAATGGTTGAATTAATCATCGGTGGAATATTAGATTTAGTTGCTAAAGATTTGGAGGTTAGTCTTGGTGAAGCAGGTTTTCTTATTACTGTGTTTTCACTTGTATTTGCGATTGCAGCTCCAGTTTTATTAACGTTGACTGCGAAGGTTGAACGGAAACGTTTAACATTACTATCCTTAGTGGTCTTTCTTGTCGGAAATGGGATAGCTGTATTTAGTCATACCTATGGTCTATTATTAGTTGCGCGTATCATTTCAGCGGCAAGCGGATCTTTACTTGTTGTATTATGTGTCACAATAGCCTCAAACATCGTATCTGAAAAATACCGGGCGAGAGCAATAGGAATCGTCTTTATGGGAATAAGTGCATCTCTTGTTTTAGGGGTGCCGATTGGATTGATGCTTGGGAATTCTTTCGGGTGGAGAGCACCGTTTATTCTCATTACAATTCTCACATTACTTTCTATGGCAGGAGTGTATTTCTTAATGGATAAAATCGCTCCAAAGCCTTCGATTCCAATGAAAGAACAGTTTCGTACATTAAAAAATCATAAGGTATTATTCGCTCAATTGACTTCATTTTTATTTTTAGCTGGTCATCTTACATTATATGGATACCTAACACCGTTTTTAAAATCTACTCTTGGGCTAGATGGAACTTGGGTGAGTATTGTTTATTTAATCTTTGGAATTGCAGCAGTGGTAGGCGGGGGAGTAGGAGGCATTCTTTCTGATCGTTTTGGGACCAAACCTACTATACTTACAGTGATTGTTGTCTTCGCACTCTCAATCTTTGCGATTCCTTACACGACATTTGCTTTACCAATCTTTTTAGTCGTGATGGTCATTTGGAGTATGCTAAGCTGGGCGATCACCCCTGCGATGCAAAGCTATTTAATTGAGTCGGCACCTGAAAGCGCTGAAATTCAGCAAAGCTTAAATAATTCTGCCCTGCACTTCGGAATTGCTTTTGGCTCATTGGTTGGCGGTATTGTTATTGAAAAGTCCAGTGTCGAATTAAATCCGACTGTCGGTGGTTTGTTTATCGTTTTAGCTTTAGGAACGGCTGTATTCTCTATGGTTAGAAATGAAATGGGGATTTTTTCTTCTTTTGATAAACAAAGAAAAAATGCAGGCTGATTAGAAGTAATATAAAAGGGCTGTCTAAAAAGAGGAACGATCATAGATAGAAGACCCTCATGGATTTCTATCTAAAGTTATGGTTCCAAATTCCTTGGTATTAGGACAGCCCTGTGTTTATTTATTCTTCAAAATGCTAACATATGCATAAATTTAAGATCTCGTGCATTTCTCCTGGGGTTTCATGAGTAAAATAAGATTCTTGTGCATTTCCTAGTCGACTACGTGCATAAAATCAAAAAGATGTGCATTTCGGCTTTTGAGTCAAGGAAATTAATGATTCTCCTTCTCATGGACTGAACGGAAATGAGCAATCGTATGAATTTTAAAGGAAAAACAAAGAATTCATGACAATTTGACCTAAAATCTTCGATCAGTGTAACGCTTTTTCATGTAGCGTAGTAGGAAAATGGGCAGTCCAAAAGAGACAAATCCAGAAAATTTAATAATGAAACGTGATTTATCCTATTTCTAAAGTTATATGATCCGTCTGATAGTAAAAATATTGATTATCAGACAGTCTCAATTTTATTTAAATAATTCAATAAATCTACTCGCCGCTTTTGAAAGATATCTTTCTTTAAGCCAAACGAGTGCTGTTTCGGATTGAAGGGGGGTATCTTTTATATCAAGCACTCTAATACCTTTATTCACTGAAGGGGGGATGGAGGTTTTAGGTAGAATCCCCGCACCAATATTGGAGGCGATTAATGAAAGAAGGATGTTGACATCAGGACATTCGCATAGAATATTTGGTTTCATGTTGATTCGATTAAATTCCTCGATAATGGTTTCGTAAATACCCCCACCTTTGGTTCTATGCATTAACAGCAAGGGAATATTACCGATTTCCTTTAGTGTAATCGATTCTTTAGAATGAAACGTCTCCCAATCATTCGGAATGACAAGCACAAAGGGTTCTTTCCCAATATGAACGATAGATAGATCTTTACTTTCTATTGGTAAACGGATGATGGCAAGCTCAATATCGCGGTTTTCTAAGTGTTTTCTTATTTCATATGGATCACCGCCCCAAATTCTAAAGGATATATTCGGGTAAGCTTTATTGAAATCTTGTATTTTCTGCGGCAAATAAGAAACACAAGATGGAACGACTCCAAATGATAATGAACCCCTAATTCCTTCTGTCACCTCTTTCACTTCAAGAATCGATTCTTCAAATAAGTTTAAGACTTCTTGTGCTTTTTCATAGAAAACTTTTCCTGTTTCTGTTAACTCCATGCTTTTTCCATTACGTTTTCTCTCTAATAAAGTGGTACCAAGTTCTTCTTCCATCAGACGAAGCTGCTGGCTTAAAGGAGGCTGTGACATATGGAGCTTTTCGGCTGCACGTGATATTTGTCCTTCTTCCGCAATAACAAGAAAATAACGTAATTGTCTAATGTCCATTTTGTTCACCTCTATAAATATATATGAAAAAAATATATAAAAGTAATTATATAGATATTTTATGTATGATTATATACATGATACGCTTGTAAAGCAAACATTCAGAAATGCAGTATTTCGTTTCGTTGGAGGAGAAGGAACTTGAACAAACCTAGACTATGGACTAAAAATTTCATTGGCATTTCGATAGCGAATTTTCTTGTTTTTATTACCTTTTATTATTTGTTGGTTACATTACCAATTTATGCTTTACAAGACTTAAATGGAAATGCAATTGAAGCGGGGCTAATTACCACAACGTTTTTAATTGCAGCGATCCTTAGTCGTCCTTTTGCGGGGAGATGGATAGAAAAGGTTGGGAAGTTTCCGATTCTTATGAGTGCATTGCTTACTCTCTGCCTAGCATCTGCACTTTACTTTTTTCCCCATTCGATGACAGCAATGCTCATTTTACGTTTCTGTCACGGAATTGGTTTTGGTATGGCGACAACCGCCATTGGTACGATAGTAGCCGATCTTATCCCCGATTCTCGAAAAGGAGAAGGAATGGGATATTATGGACTGACCATCAATCTCGGAATGGTTATAGGTCCTTTTTTAGGTTTAACGGTTATGCAGCAATTGGGAACCAATGTGATGTTTACCGTAAATGCCATCTGTGCTGTTCTAGCTATTATGGCAGGATTATTGATTAGGCTGCCTAAAAAATCGATAGCTACAAAAATGGCAATGGAACCTAAACGAACTGGGGGCATTAAGAGTTTATTTGAAATGTCTGCTATCCCCATTTCCTTGGTTGCTGCTTTTTTCGGTCTAGTTTATTCATCGATTATTTCCTTTGTTTCCATTTATGCAAAGGAGATAGGATTGGTTGAAGCGGCTAGTTACTTCTTTATTGTTTATGCAGTCGTGCTTTTACTATCAAGACCGTTTACTGGTAAATGGTTTGATCAATATGGAGCCAATGTCATTATTTATCCATCCATTTTATGCTTTGCAATAGGAACCTATTTGTTGAGTGTATCATCGTCAGCTTTTATGTTTCTTTTATCAGCTGCCCTAATCGGTCTTGGATGGGGAACTGCTTTTCCAAGTTTACAAACCATTGCCATACAATTAGCTCCCCCTAAAAAGAGAGCATTAGCCACTGCTACGTACCTATCGATATTTGATTTTGGATTTGGTGTTGGCTCACTTATATTCGGAATGGTTGTAACAGGAATCGGACACAGTGCATTATATTTTTATAGCACCTTTCTTGTATTAATCGGGCTTGCTGTATACTATTTCCTTCATGGGAGAAATAATTTACCCTTAAAAAATAAAGTTCAAGAAGATCAGGTAGCAAGTTAAAGAAGTGATTTTAATCAACATTCGGTCATTTTTCAAGAGAAGACTGAGCAGAGTAGGCTTATTCGAAATTTGAATAGGTCTATTTTGTTTGGTATTAATTAAGACAGTTCAAATTATTATAGTAAACAACAAGATTGTAAACTTACTAATTTTTTGCAGTACTTAACTACACTTGAATTCGCAGATACCGAAGTTGACGAACAGCATTGGTCGAAAAGATATAGCTGGTGGGGATTGTAATAAAAGTGAATAGCATTCTCTCAATTCTTTAACTCAAGTGGTGCTGTCCAAAAAAGGGGTCAGTAACCAATATAATTGTACTAAATAGATATATATAAGTTGTATTTCCTACCGTTTTGACTTTGTGAAAGCCTTTTCAAATGTTTTAGATTTAAGCTATGTACTGAATTCGAGCTAGCCTTTAGGGGCAGCTTTACTGTTATTTTTAATTAGAAGCATTTCTAGATATATTAAAATATGCCCTCTTGGTATATTCTATGGTGTTCGGAGTAACAACAAGGATTCATAGTGAATACCAAGAGGACTAGTAATGAATGCTTATCATTTTTTTATACATTAATAAAGCATTTATATTACCAACGCTAAATGTACCTCGTGCTCACTTTGTTATTCGGTTGGACTATATGAAACGATTCCTTTGATTTTCCATTCTCCATCAACCATCGAAACTAACACATCATCGGGAATCCTATTTTCTGTTCCATTTACTTCCACTTTTGACTCAACACGTATGATATATTCCTTTTCTCCGGTCATTTGTGATTGAAGTTGTATAGGTACATCATTTGTGGACTCGACCTTATCGACGGATAAGATTGAATAGGAATGAACCGTAAATCCCTGTTCGGTTTCCATCTGACGGAAAACTTCAATGATATCCTGTGGTGTTGCACCCAAAAAGTCGATATATTCTTCAGAGAGCAAAACTGTTGACTTTTCATAGTTGCCTTCAGAAAGGTGGCTGTAATACTGATCAACTATTTCTTCGGCCTCTTTACTATCGTTCATTCCGAAACATCCACTACAAACAAGCATGAAACCTAGCAAAATAGAAAATAAAGGTAGTTTTTTCATTAATAGATTCTCCTCCTGATGCTGTTTCCTCTTTGTTTTCTTGAAAAATAGTGCAAACGAACCTCGTCGAAAGCATAGATATGACATTTTGTGGTCGTGAGAGCATAACTAATATATAGAAAAGCTTCCTGCAACGAACCATTCATTTGCTAACGCCAGCGCAATGCAATGAGTAGCCGGCAGCAATCCATATTAGCTACTTGTGAAGTAAATTCTAAGCGTAGGCTATCGGGATTGTATTGAACATCTACTTCTGACGTAACTCCTATAGAATAAATTAATCGCTTAACCTCCTCGATATCTGATGCCTGTGCAGCATACATTAATTTAGCGTCAAATTCCTTAGATTCAGATAGCTTGTTAAGGACTATGCTTGCTTCCTTCATCAATTTTTTAGATTCATTTGCCGAGTGATATAACAGATTTGGATCGACTTCTGGGTATTGGCGAATTGGGTCATAAGTGTTTGGGCGAATGAGGGGATAACCGTTTCGTGAACGATATAAATAATCCATGAACAGGATTTCCTCCTTTGAAACGACATACAATAAACTATATGCACAAATGCTTATCCCAGGGAACGAAAAAAGGATTTAGTTTGTAGTAGAGGGAATAAAGATTCACATGGTAGGGAGGAAATTTATAAATTATGTAGAATGGATATAGATACAGATCGAACTATTTTAGAAGCTTGGATTAAGTTTATATTTAGAGTTTTTTAATTCTAATAATAGAGAAAAGGATGAACATAATGGATAAAAGACCAGAAAAAGATGAATATGCAGAGTATTATTCAACATACGTAAATTTAATTCCAGAAGGAGATATTATACATATTTTAAAGCAGCAAATAGAGGATACGAAGGAATTGCTAAGCGATATTTCAGAGGAACAAGAAAGTTTTAGATACGCACCTGGTAAATGGAGCTTAAAAGAAGTGATTGGCCATATGGCAGACACGGAACGAATTATGGCGTGGCGTCTTCTATGCATTGCTAGAGGAGAAACGGAGTCACTGCCTGGTTTTGATGAGAATAGTTATGTCGAAAATGCTTCATTTGATTTACAATCAATGAATGAACTTCTTGAAAATCTTTATGCAGTCCGATTATCCACCTTACATTTGCTTAAGGGTCTTCGAGAAGAAAAATGGCTGCGTAGAGGAATGGCTAATGGAACTGCTGTGTCTGTTCGAGGTCTAGTGAGTATCATCGCTGGTCATGATCTGCATCACATTAAGATTATTAAGGAACGTTACCTTCAATCTGTCGATTATCCCGCAGTTTAAGCTGAAATAATCTAGTGAAAGGGACATTTTTAATTACTCTTGTGAATAGAAAACAATGTTTGAATGGTTCATTTTAAAGAGTAAACAGCTAATCAAAAAAAGGAAACACACCTGATTACTCATATGGCGTGAAATTAGATTCTTGTGCATTTACAAGTCGATAAGGTGCATAAAATCAAAAAGTTGTGTATCTTGACATTCGAGTCAAGGATAATAATGATTCTCCTTAGCATGGACTGAACTGGAATGAGTAATTGTATGAATTTTAAAGGGAAAACAATGAATTTATGACACTTTTTCGATCAGTGCAAATCTTTTTCATGTAGTGTAGTAGGAAATTGGGATATCTAAATAGAGAGAAATCCAGAAAAATTAAAAATGGAAACGTGATTTATCCTATTTCTAAAATCAAATGATCCGTCGGATAGGTTAAATATCGACTTATAAGAGAGCCCCAAAACCATATAAAAAAGCAACGAAATGGACAGCAGTTAAGTCAGTCGAACTCCTTGTTTTTCCCCTTCAAGTAAACCCGGTGATATAGTAGAACAGTGTAAAATTTTTATCTTGTTATTTGCTAGAAATCGTCCTGTTATATGCCTTTTTCCGTTGATAGGTAGATAGAATGACTCCTCCAACTATAAATAGAGAACCGATTATTTCTACACCTGTAATAGGTTTAGATAATAATATAAAGCCAACAATCATGGCTACAAAAGGCTCTAAATTAGATAGAATGGATGCCTTAGATGCATCAACATGTCGAATGTTATTATTCCACATCAGGGTAGCAATACCGTGTACAACAATGGCAGTTCCCATTAAAAAAGCCCAATCAGCCATATCAACGCTGATTCGTAAGGGAGTGTCCAGGGTAAAAGCAAACGGGATCGATAGTATAAAGCCAACGATATTCGAATATAAAGTTATCGTAAGTGGATCTATTCTATGAGAGAGCAGCCTAGTCATAATAATCATAATAGCAAATGTGACCATCGTAACAACAATCCATATAAGACCTTTGTCAATATGTAAAGAAGAAAGATTCCCTTTTGTCACAACAAAATAGATTCCTATGATGGCAAGAGTAGACCCCGTTAACATGCGTATGGTTATTTTTTCCTTCAAAAATATGGCAGCTAAAAAGCCAGTTATAATTGGAGTCGTGGCTAAAATTAACGCAGATGTTGTTGGGTCAGCCGTTTGTAATCCAACAAAAAAAGACCATTGGTTAATAAATACACCAACAACCCCGAGAAAAAAGATGGCAAGTAAATCTGATTTTTTTAATCGTTTAAAATGTTTTTTATAGGTAGCTAGGCCGATTAAAAATAGTACAATAAACAAAAGCCTTAGTAGTGTTAACAGAGCAGGGGAGAAATCTTGAACTAATATCTTTCCAAATACGAAGTTGCTTCCCCAAACGACTACACAAATAGTCAACCAGAAATATGCTTTTAACATAAATCACCATTTCCTTTATCAAAATGCCAACTGTTTCATTCTATTAATTATTTTTTCTATACTATCATGTCTTGTATTATTATGCTATTAAATCGAATGGTTTGCAGCGAATGAATAAGAAGGGAAACCCTTTATCAAGGAGGAAAAAGCGTTGATTTTAAAATCCATTCATTTTAAAAAGCCCTACAATCAACAGGAATATCCCTTTTTTCTACCTCTATTTCAAAGCTTTCAATCCATGACATTTACAAAACCGGTTACGATTCTTGTCGGTGAAAATGGGACAGGGAAATCAACATTGCTCAGGAGCGTTGCTTATGCTGCAAACTCCATTAGTATTGGTTCTACTGATCAGTATAATGAAATAAAACCATTGGCAAGTTCATTAAAATTAACTTGGAGTATTCGTTCAATGACTGGTTTCTTTTTAAACTCAGAGGACTTTGTCAATTATGTGAAGAGACTGACTGGAATGCGTGAGGAAGCAAAAAGGAATCTAGTTGAAATAGAGAAGGAGTATCAAAATAAATCATTATACGCAAAAAATCTAGCTTCCATGCCACATAACCGTACATTGGGTGAACTAGAGCATTTGTATGAGGATGGATTAGAATTTAGGTCCCATGGGGAAAGGTACTTACATTTTTTTCAGTCTCGATTCAAGCCAAATGGCTTATATATTTTAGATGAGCCTGAAGTACCTTTATCACCAATGAAGCAGCTCACGTTTATCTCTATGTTAAAAGAAATGGTCAATGAAAATGCGCAATTTATTATTGCAACACACTCTCCAATGCTTATGGCGGTCCCGGATGCGGAAATCATTAGTTTGGACACACTTCCACCAGAAAAGACCAGATTTGAGGATTTAGAGCATGTACAAGTAACGAGGTCTTTCTTGGAAAATCCTAACCGGTATTTGCGATATTTGTAGGAGATTGCTTGTTGGAATGGCCTTTTTATGTCGATATCTGAAATGAGGGGGATGAATATGGTTAAGATCTTAATCATGGGTGGAACACAATTTGTTAGTAAAGCATTAGCCCAGTATTTAATAACTAAAGGGCATCAAGTTGATATTTTTACTAGAGGCCACAAGGAGATTGAGTTTAGTGGCATTCATCAACATTTAAAGGGAGATAGGAACTTAACTGAGGATATACGTGAAAATCTTTCTGGAAAAACATATGAATATATATTTGATATAAATGCCTACACCAAAGTTCAAATAAAAAAAGTAGTAGATCATTTAAATCTACGTCAGTTAAAGCGCTATATCTTTTGTAGTTCTGGAGCTGTTTATGCACCCTCAGAAAAGCTGGTTCCTGAGACATTTATAAAAGAAGAGCATCCAATTTGGGGCGCATATGGAGTAAATAAAAAGGAAGCAGAGGATTATTTATTTCACTTGCATAGTGAAATGGATTTTCCGATGACAATCTTTAGGCCATCCTATATATATGGAGGAGGGAATAATCATTACAGAGAATCCTATTTCTTTGACAGAATAGAGAAAGGGTTGTCGATTCCGCTTCCAGAAGGTAATTGTCAGGTACAGTTTGTTCATATATCAGATGTGGTCCGAATGATGGCGAGTGTTTTGTATAACGAACATTCAAATGGGGAGGCCTATAATTTAACCTATTCTGAATCTGTGTCCTGGGAGAATCTTCTAGAAACAGTAGAGAGGGTAATGGAGAAAAAAGCAGTTGATAGAGAAAGGGAAGACTGTTTAAATGGAAGCACTATGGATGTAAAGGAGCGAAAATTTCCATTTCCAAATGTAACCTACCTTCTCGAAAATAATAAAAGCATTGAGCATGGATTGTTCTCTCCTGAAATCGATTTAGTAACAGGTTTAGATGAGGCTTATCAAGATCATATTAAAAGACGAAATACGATATAAAATGATTATTAAGGCTGATACTTTCATCATGTATGCATGAATAAAAAAAGTAACCCATTCTGGAACGCAAATGCAGGAAAGGGTTACTTTTTTATTCTATATGTTTCAAGAGTAGCTTATTCTGCAGCTTGATAGAAATGTTTTAGGATCAAAACCGAGGCTCCAATCGCAGAAGCGTCTTTTCCAAGCTTAGAAAAGACAATTGGGGTGTTTTTCGCTTCTTCTGTTAATCCTCTACTTTTTATGGCTTCTTTAATAGGTTCCAAAATAAAGTCACCTGCTTGCGCTACTCCACCCCCTAAGATAATTCGTTCTGGGTTCACCATATGAATTAAATTCGTGATTCCAATTCCAAGGTATCTACCTGTTTGATTTAGCAGCTCAATGCTAAAGGGATCGCCTTGTTTAGCAGCTTCATGGATCATTGCACCGTCGATACGTTCTAGCTCTCCAGCAACAAGCTCAATCATTTTCGAAGCTCTCCCGGTTTTCAGAGATTTTATCGCATTTTCAGTAATCGCTGGTCCAGCGGCTAATGCCTGTAAACAACCATAATTGCCGCAGCTGCAAAGTGGACCAGATAGATCGATGGTCATATGTCCAATTTCACCAGCAATGAAATGTTCCCCTTGGTATAGTTCCCCGTTTATTGTGATACCCGCTCCAATTCCATTACCGACATTGATTCCAACAAGCGTTGAAACTTGATTTCCATTTCCTATCCATGATTCTCCAAGTGTCATGGTTTTGGCATCGTTTTCAACCTTCACAAGCATCTCAAATTCAGACTCTAATTCAGATTTAATGGGAATATTGTAAGTGTCGAAGAAGGGTGCATACAAGGAAACGCCTGTATCGGTATTAACAATCCCATGCATTCCAACTCCAATGCCTAAGAATGTTCTATTCGAGTGTTCGTTTTTGTTTAATAAATTTGTTATCCCTGTTTTCATTGTTGTTAGTAATTCATTGGCATTTGGCATTTCTAAGGAGATTTTATCAACTGGGAAGCCGTGTAAATTGGTTACTACAAACTTCATCTCAAATTTTCCTACATCAATCCCGATAATGAAAAATTGGTCCGTTCGAATTTCTAGATATGTCGGTTTTCGACCTCCATGGGATTCTCCTTGAGTCGCCTCGAGAACAAATTGGTCGTCGATTAATTCTTTAACAATATTTCCGACAGTAGGGGGGGTGAGCTTTGTTTGTTTCGCAATTTCTGCACGTGAAATCGGGGCTTTTTCCCGTATCATATTTAAGACAATAGAACGATTGAGCGATTTCATTAACTGAAAGCTACCTCGTTTATAATCATTAGACAATATCATATCCTCCGATCGTCTAGTTCAATAGTGCTGGATTAAGAAAATCCTTATTTTCGAATAGGTTTAAGAAAAGAATACACAATAATTCTTTTTCTCTCAATCATTTTCCATGAATTAAGTAAATTAAATTGATTAATAAAAATTCTGAAAATTGTATTGATTCGGGTTTTAGCCCGTGTTAATCTGTATTAAACAAACTTTTTTCAACTTTTCAGAAACGTTTCTACAAAATCACTCATGAGAAGGAGGTTAATTTAGATACTTAATAATTTATTTTAATTAAGTTAAAGGGTGAATTTGAATGGGAGGTCATAGCATGAAGAAGATCTTTGTCTTGTTAATGGTGTTATCCATGATTGGAGCTCTATTTTTAAGTGGATGTCAAAGTGAAAACTCGGGTGGGTCTAAAGATCAAGTGACATTAGATGTAACCGTAAGGTGGGTGACTGCTGCTGACATCATTGAAAATGAAATTGTCCCCGCTTTTGAAAAGGAGAATCCCGATATTAATATTGAAATTCAAAAAAGCTTTAACACAAGTTACACCCAATCACTCCAAGCAGCTGTGAATGGAGGGAATCTTCCAGATATTTTTGCATCCCATCCAAGTCTTCCAGTAAATAAATTATACGATCTGGGTGTTCTCCATAAGCTCGATGATGTAATTGGTGATCGTAAAGATGAATTTGAAGAAGGAACTTGGACAAAGGGAAGCACTGTGATGGAGGATGGGAGCATTTATGCCTTTCCTTTAATGACTGGGCATAAAGACTCCTTCGTGATGTATTACAATAAGGATGTTTTAAAGCAAGCAGGTTTAAGTGAAGAAGATGTTCCGAAATCATGGGAGGAGCTATTGAAGGTTTCAAAAGAAATTACTGAAAAAACAGATGCATACGGTGTTGTCGTCGGTATGAAAACCCCTTGGGTAGCAGAGGGAGCATTAACTCAAATGGCTTCAGCGATTACTCCAGAGGTTATGCCGGCAATCTATTACGACCCAAAAAATGGTGAATATTACTACCACACAAAAGGTACGATTCAATCGATTGAGTTTTTCAAAAAAATGGAAGAGGAAAAAGTGTTACACCCTAATAGTTTAACGTTAGATCCTCCTGAAGCTCCAGCCGTTTTTGCAGGTGGTCAAGCTGCATTCTTATTTGATGGAGCATGGACAGGATCAAATTTAGTAAAGGATGGTTTTGAAAACTTTGGAAGCGCATTGGTCCCAACAAAAGATGGGAAAGAGCAGTACTTAGGGTTCCAAGGAAATTTGGCTGCAGGGCTTCTTGTTAATAAAGAAACAGAACATTATGAAGAGGCAAAAATATTTCTTCAATATTTGATGGATAAAGGGTATGAAGAATTAGTGAAAAATGGATCTCAATTTTCTCCAATTCCAAAAATTAATGAAAAACATAAGCCTGACAACGTAGTAGGAGATACATTCCAATTGCAATTTGATACCTTCATTCCTGCACCGAATCCGGTCGATCAGAATGAAAATGCACCTGCTGTAACAGCTGAAATGAGTGGGAAAGGCCCTCAAGAAACGGTTGGAGATTTACTCGTTGGCTATTTAACAGGACAAATAACGGATTTAGAGGGAGCTTTACAGAAAATGTCTGAAGGTAAGAATAAAGCATTTAAAGAGGCGGTTAAAAAAGTCCAAGAAGATGGCAGCGATATTGATCAATCTGCATGGAAATTTGAAGATTGGAAACCATTCGAGCCTTATGTAAAAAAAGAACAATAGAAATCTTTGGTTGTTTCTACACAAAGGCTGTGGATATAAGCTGTATTTTGTCTAAAATGATGCAGTGCATACATGAACAGTAACTTTTAGAAGCTGTTTCAAAATCAAGGGTCAGAATTAACTACTTTAACTTTAGTTCACAATCATTGTGTTTTTCTGAACTCCATTGGAACAGCTTCTTCCCCCTTAAATAGGAGGTCTTTAAAATGGCTGAAGCAGTTAAGAAAACGAATAGTGTTAGTCATCTGCAAAAGAATAGTGTTAGTCGTCTACATAGAAAGAGACAGCTATGGGCGTTTGTCTTTATTTTTCCTCAATTACTATTTTTTATTGTTTTTACAATCTACCCAATTATCATGAGCTATGTCTATTCGCTCTATGATTGGCCAGGAATCGGTGCTCTGGATGATTTTGTCGGAATCGATAATTTTATGCGTGCATTACAGGATCCAAGCTTTTGGAATGCCTTTAAGAATACTTTCATCTATATGGTCGGCGTAACGGTTTTATTGCTGCCTACTAGTTTGTTAGTGGCGATGCTTTTAAATAATGTTTTAAAAAGAAGCTCCGTTTTTTACAGAACGATCTTCTTTTTACCAGTAGTCACCACTACAGCAATCATCGGGATCGTCATGAGAAAGGTGTTTGGATCTGGTGGAATATTTGACGAAATATTAATGACCTTAAATATTATCGATGCCCCCTTTCCGTGGCTAGGGTCACCAGTGACAGCCATGATTATTGTCATTGTTGTAGGAGCTTGGAAATTCTTTGGAATGATGATGGTGTATTGGCTTGCGGGGCTACAAACCTTACCGAAGGATGTGCTTGAAGCAGCAAGTATCGATGGCTGTAATACTTGGCAGAAATTAAGGAATGTCATCATCCCCATTCTGATGCCAGTAGGGTTAGTGATTCTATTATTGTGTGTAACTAGCAGTCTTCATGTCTTTGATTTAGTGTTAACGCTGACAGGAGGGGGACCTTATTTCAGTACGGATGTAGTAGATTTATATATTTATCGTTATGCCTTTAACCCAGAGTCAGGTTTACCATCAATGGGCTATGCATCAGCAGCTGGTGTTGTGTTTGGTGTTGCTGTATTTGCTATTGTGCTAGTTATTGGATGGTTTACAAGAAGAGCGAAGGCAAGGATATAGTGGGGAGGTACTTTAGGTGAAAAGGTTTATACCAAGGCTTTTCTTACACATCGCATTATTGATAGCTGGTGTGATTTGGATCTATCCGTTTATTTGGATGATTTCGGCATCACTTAAAAAGAATTTCGAGTTGATTAACTCGGGACTATCTTTAATTCCAAAAGAGGCACAATGGAGTAATTATATTCGCGCATGGGAGGAGGCGAACTTTTCAGGGTATTTCTTTAACACTGTTATTATTACCGTGTTTACGGTCTTAATAGTCCTCATTATGTGTGCGTTGACGGGGTATGCATTAGCAAGAGTACAATTCCCAGGTAGAAAGCTATTCATTGTTTTAATTACCGCAACGATGTTTATTCCTAAAGGCTATACAATTATCCCAATCTATATGATTATCAAAAATTTAGGCTTACTAAATACACTTGGAGGAGTTATTTTAGCGGAATCTAGTGGCGCACATGTATTGTTTATCCTTTTATTTATGGCATACTTCAGCAAGCTGCCAAAAGAGCTAGAAGAATCTGCTGTAATGGACGGAGCTGGTTTTCTTCGAACGTTTTGGAGCATTATGCTTCCATTATCGAAGCCTATCATTGCGACGGTAGCGATCATGCAATTTATTTGGACATGGAATTCTTTCTTCATCCCATTAGTGTTTACATTAAATAAGCCAGAATTAAGAACCCTTGCTGTTGGAATGTATTCCTTTGTCGGAGAGCATTCAGTAGATTGGGTCGGCATGGCAGCAGGTGCAACGATATCTCTTTTACCTGTTATTATCATTTTTATTATCTTTCAACGCTTCTTTATCGAAGGCGTGTCAGGCTCTGTTAAAGGGTAATGCCATTATTTTTGTAGAATCTAGGGTTTTGAATTGGCGTGCGAATAGTCAAGAAGATAATGATCAATGTTTTAAAAAGAAAGGGGAACAATCTTGAGAAACTTAAAGGTCCAGGATGGCGAATTATGGCTAGGGGAAAAGCCGATTCAATTAATATCAGGTGCCATTCATTATTTTAGAATGGTGCCGGAACAATGGAAAGATCGATTGGAAAAGCTAAAAGCTTGCGGCTTTAATTGTGTTGAATTCTACATTCCTTGGAATTTACATGAACCAGTATCAGGGGAGTATCATTTTGAAGGTATTGCCAATGTCGAAAGGTTTATTCAGTTAGCAGACGAATTAGGTCTTTTGGTTATCGTTCGTCCCAGTCCGTACATCTGTGCAGAATGGGAGTTTGGAGGACTTCCTTCATGGCTATTAAAGGATGAAAATATCCGATTACGTTCAAGTGATCAAAGCTTCTTGAAATATGTAGATCGATATTTAAAAGTGATTCTAAATGTATTGAAGCCATACCAAAGTACAAATGGCGGGCCAATAATCGCCATGCAAATTGAAAATGAGTATGGTAGTTATGGAACGGATCAGGAGTATTTAAAGCATTTAAGAGACGTCATGATAGATAATGGGATCGATGTATTGCTTTTTACTTCAGATGGTCCAACAGATGCCATGCTTCAAGGAGGAACGATGGATGGTACTTTGGCTACATTGAATTTTGGTTCCAAATCAGATGAAGCATTTAAAAAACTCGAAGAATTTCATCCGAATTCTCCTAAAATATGTATGGAATATTGGAATGGCTGGTTTGATCATTGGGGAGAAGAGCATCATACACGCGACCATAAAGATGCTGCTGATACATTTAAGCATATGCTCGAAACAGGAGTATCCGTTAACTTTTATATGTTCTATGGCGGGACCAACTTTGGATTTTACAATGGAGCCAACTTTGGAGAATTTTATCAGCCCACAATAACAAGCTATGATTATGATGCTCCATTAACTGAAGCAGGGGATTATACTGAAAAGTATCATGCTATTCGTGAGATCATTGCCAATCATACAAAGATTGAATTGCCTACATTACCTAAAGAATCTACGAAAAAGAGCTATGGAGAAGTAGAACTAAAACAATCTGTTAGTTTATTTAATGCTCTTCCGGATTTAACTAGGGCAATTCATTCGCCAGATCCATTGCCAATGGAAAAGGTAGATCAGGATTATGGGTTTATTCTATATCGAAAATTTTTAAAAGGTCCGAGAGAAAAAATGGTTCTTCAGCTTCAAGAGGTTCGAGATCGGGCACTCATTTTTCTTAACAACGATTATCAAGGTGTCATCGATCGCTGGGAAGATTCAACAGTAGAGTTCTCTGTTCCGAAAGAAGGAGTGCTTCTCGATATTTTAGTGGAGAATATGGGGCGCATAAATTATGGACCGAAATTAAAAGATCCCAAGGGAATAACCGAAGGAATCCGACATGGACGTCAGTTTCTTCATCATTGGGACATCTATCCACTCCCACTAGATAATCTTACAGCCTTGTCGTTTACCAAGGATCAATCACATCATGGGCCGGCGTTTTATAAAGGAGAATTTCAAGTGGATGAACCACATGATACATTCCTTGCACTTCCTGGCTGGAAAAAAGGGGTAGTTTATATCAATGGTTTTAATGTAGGAAGGTATTGGGAAAAGGGTCCTCAAGAAACACTATATGTCCCTGCTCCATTGTTAGAAAAAGGTACCAATGAATTGAAAATCTTTGAATTACATGAAAGCAAGGGAAAGCTTGTTCATTTTGTCGATCAACCTAATCTTGGATGAATAAGAACTACGTCAATGATAAATTCGAGGTGGTCAGCATGGAGAAACTGAAACAAAAATTTAAAGAAAAGTTTGGCTCGGAAGGTGAAATGAAAGCCTTTTTTGCTCCCGGACGCGTCAACTTAATTGGGGAGCATATCGATTACAACGGAGGTCACGTCTTCCCATGTGCATTAAGTATTGGAACATATGCCATTGCTAGAAAACGAAATGATCATAAAATCATGCTATTTTCACAAAATTTTGAGGACTCGGGTATCGTCGAAGTTGATTTACATAACTTGACTTTCAACGATACCCACGAATGGGCAAACTACCCAAAAGGAGTAATAGCAACTTTCTTACAAGCAAACTATTCTCTCCCAGTTGGATTGGAAATCGCCTTTTGGGGAAATATTCCGAATGGTGCTGGGTTATCATCGTCAGCCTCTATTGAACTAGTAACCTCCATAATAATAAAAGAGCTATACCAGCTCAACATTGAAATGATAGACATAGTTAAGCTCTCACAAAAGGCGGAAAATGAATATATAGGTGTGAATTGTGGAATAATGGATCAGTTCACAATCGGCATGGGAAAAAAAGGGCATGCGATTCTTCTGAACTGCCATACTTTTGAACATTCCTATATTCCTATTTCGCTAGATAAGTACACTCTCGTTATTGCCAACACAAACAAACGTCGAGGGCTTTCTGATTCAAAATACAATGAGCGTAGAAATGAGTGTAAACAAGCATTAACAGCATTGAATAAAAAAGTAGCTGTCGAAGCATTAGGAGATCTTACGGTTGCAGAGTTTGAAAAATATAAATATCTCATTAATGACCCGATTGTTAAAAAAAGGGCAAAGCATGCAGTATATGAAAATAACCGAACATTGAAAGCTGTTGAAAGGCTGAATCAAAATGACATCGAGAGCTTCGGTCGATTAATGAATGAATCACATCGATCTTTACGTGATGATTATGAAGTATCTTGTATGGAATTGGATACCCTTGTGGAATTAGCATGGAATGAAGGAGCGATAGGGTCAAGAATGACAGGTGCAGGGTTTGGAGGTTGTACAATTAGTATTGTTGACCAAAAAGAGATTGATGTTTTTATAGATAGCGTTAGTGCAGCATATTATGAACAAACAGGTTTAATTGCGGACTTTTACGTTGTTGAGATCGGGGAAGGTGCTAATAGACTTTAAGGAGGAATGGTCATGTCAGTACTAGTATGTGGAGGTGCGGGCTATATTGGGAGTCACGCTGTCGCACAATTACTGGATCGAAACGAAGACGTAATCGTGGTTGATAATCTAGAAAAAGGCTATAACGATGCTATTCTTGATGGAGCGAACTTCTACTGTGGTGATTTACGTTCTCAGGTATTCATTGATCATGTTTTTGAGGAAAATAAAATTGATTCTGTTTTACATTTCGCCGGCGATTCGCTTGTAGGTGAAAGTGTAGAAGATCCCTTGAAATATTATGATAACAATGTCCGCGGTGCCATTAGCTTGTTAAGAGCGATGGTGAAGTATGATGTAAAACACATCGTTTTCTCTTCAACAGCGGCCGTTTACGGGGAACCTAAACAAGTTCCTATCTGTGAAGAGGCTTTAACTGATCCAACCAATCCATACGGGGAAACAAAGCTTACGATTGAAAAAATGCTGAAATGGAGTGAACGGGCCCATGGAATTCGGTATGTAGCTCTCCGCTATTTTAATGTTGCAGGTGCTGATCCATTAAGTCGTATCGGGGAAGACCACAGACCCGAAACGCATTTAATTCCCATCATTTTAGAAGTTGCACAAGGAAAACGTGAAAAGATCATGATTTTCGGCGACGATTATCCAACACCTGATGGCACTTGTATTCGTGACTACATTCATGTGAACGATTTAGTAAATGCCCACTTACTTGCGATCGAAAAGCTAAAAACAAGTAAAGAAAGTGCCGTTTACAATTTAGGGAATGGCCGAGGATTTTCGGTAAAAGAAGTGATTGAAGCGGCTAGAAAAGTAACAAAGCATGATATTCCCACAGAGATTGCTCCACGAAGAGAAGGTGATCCCGCTAGGCTCGTCGCCTCTTCAAACAAAGCTGCTCGCGAACTGGGGTGGAAGCCTCATTATGATGGTATTGAAATGATGATCCATACGGCATGGACTTGGTGTAAAAATAATCCAAATGGCTACAGTAAATAACCTGAAAGGGGGAAGAAGGGTTGACAATTCATCATCATATTGAACGATTGATTCAATATGGATTACAGAAGAAGTTGATTTCCGAATGGGAGATCGATTATGTCTACAACTCTTTGCTTCAGTTATTTAAGGTAGAGGAAGTGATACCTTCTACATCCATGATGAATGAGTACCTAGATACACCAGTACCTATTCTTGAAAATATGCTGGACTACGCTTTTCAAATTGGATTAATTGAAGATAATACGGTTACAGAGAGAGATTTATTTGATCCAAAAATTATGAATCAGCTTATGCCTAGGCCTTCAGAAGTGATTAGTGAATTTTTCAAACGGTATGAAACGGTTGGGGCAAAATCAGCGACCCACTATTTTTATCAATTATCACAGGATAGTCATTACATACGTACCGATCGAATTCGTAAAAACAAGCATTGGCTCAGTAAAACAGAATATGGCGACCTTGAAATTACGATTAATCTTTCAAAACCAGAAAAAGATCCAACAGCGATCGCAAAAGCTAAATTAAAACCATCAGCATCTTACCCAAAATGCCTATTGTGTAAAGAGAATGTCGGCTACGCAGGAAGTTTTAATCATCCCGCACGAGAAAACCATCGTATCATTCCGATTGAATTAGAAACCGAGCAATGGTTTCTTCAATATTCTCCATACGTTTATTATAACGAGCATGCGATTATCTTGTCTGGTGAGCATCGACCGATGAAAATCTCTATTGAAGGATTTGATCGGTTATTACATTTCACTGAACAGTTTCCACATTATTTTATTGGGTCAAATGCAGATATTCCAATAGTAGGTGGTTCGATTCTAAGTCATGATCACTACCAAGGGGGACATCATGAATTTCCGATGGCAAAAGCACCGACAGATGTTACGTTTTCTATAGAGGGTTATGAAGATATTGAAGCAGGGATTGTGCGCTGGCCAATGTCGGTTATCCGCCTCATAGGTGTTAATCGGAAACGAGTTTCCGAACTTGCGGGTGTGATTCTCGACTCTT
Organism: Rossellomorea pakistanensis; assembly: GCF_016908495.1. Classification (GTDB taxonomy): domain Bacteria; phylum Bacillota; class Bacilli; order Bacillales; family Bacillaceae_B; genus Rossellomorea; species Rossellomorea pakistanensis. Next base: position 23,691 of record NZ_JAFBDZ010000001.1, read on the forward strand.
GGCGAGGATACAGTGATGAAAAAGCTGATATTTTAGCGGAAACCGATGATGGCCCGCACAATACGATAACACCTATTGCTCGTAACCGTGATGGCAAATTTGAGCTTGATCTCGTATTGCGGAATAATCGGACGAATGAACAGTATCCAATGGGGATTTTTCATCCACACGAGGAGGTTCATCATCTTAAAAAGGAAAATATCGGGTTAATCGAAGTAATGGGATTAGCTGTTTTACCGGGAAGATTAGTAAATGAACTTAATCAATTAGCAGAATATATCCTTCAAGAAGAACTTGAAACAAAAGCAATAAAAGATAAGCAAACAGCACACCATTTCCCATGGGCTCAAGAAATTGTAGGGAAGTATGGAAGACTTACAAGAGAGAATATACATGAAATGATCCAGCAGGAAATTGGAAAAAGGTTTTCTATAGTTCTTGAACATGCAGGTGTGTTTAAACGTAACAAAGAAGGCAAAGACGCTTTCTTTAGGTTTATTGAACAAATTAAGCAATAGGGGGGGAGTAGAAATGATCCATTCAACATCGTACAAAGCATCGATATTTAAAGGCCTCAATTCGATTACACTTGAAAATGATCATATCCGCTGTATTATCCTCCCATCATACGGTGGAAAAATGGTCAGTTTTTATGATAAAAAAGCGGAGTATGAATGGTTGTTTCAGTCAAAACAGGACACACTGACGATTCCCCCATACGGAGCAGATTTCTCAAAATATGATTCTAGCGGATTCGACGAGATGTTTCCCGGAATTGATAAAGGTCCACATCCAAATTCCTTCATGATGATCCCTGATCATGGGGAGGTTTGGACACTTCCATGGTGTTTAAAGGAAGTTGAGGGTGGTATTCAATTGGATGTAAAAAGTCCGAACTTTCCTTATTCGTTAACAAAAACATTGAAGATAACGGAGTCGGGTGTAAATATCAACTATGAAGCATTGAATCTCAGTGATGAGAGGTTTCCGTTTATTTGGACACCACACGCATTATTGAATTTGAATAGTGAGACACGAATAGAACTACCGGGTAGCTTGAAACAAGTCATAAATGTTGAAAAGGACACAAAGCATTTAGGGGAATGGGGCATGCATCATACGTACCCTCATACAAAATCGATGTCGACGGGAGAACGAATTGATTTATCAAAACTAGAACCAAAAGAAGCAGCGACAGTTGAAAAGTTTTATTTTACTGAACGATTGCATGAAGGCTGGTGTTCATTAGTGCAGCCAGAGGTAAAAAGGAAACTTACCTATACATTTCCGGTTGAGAAGGTTCCGTTCCTCGGTGTATGGAAAACCCGCGGAGGCTACAGAGGTGAGTACAATGTGGCACTTGAGCCGTGTACAGGAGTCTATGATGATGTTTATTTGGCAGAAAAAATCGGGAAAGCTTCTAGCATCCCAGCCAATGATTCGTATAATTGGTTTTTAAAAATAGATGTGAGTGATGTAAACTAGGTTGACAATCAATCATACTTCTTCCAAGCTCTTCTGCTTTGTGCAGAGGAGCTTGTTTAATAGTAGTAAATTTAAAACATCTCTAAGAAAATGAACAGAAGGAATTTATTGTATAAAAATGAAATGAATGTTAGATTATGGGTATTATAGATAGTATATTAGAACTTAATGATATACTTTTTTGTCGATAACGTTGAATGATATGCTTGGAGTGAAAGAAGATGAATTGGAAAGAGCATCATAGTAAGAATGCCAATAGATGTTTATGGATGGGTAGTTTCGTATTAATAGGTGGTCTATTGATTGGTTTCCTTTGCTGGAAGTTTGAATGGATTGGCAGTACAGAGGAAAATGTACTTACCACAGTGGAAATTAGCATCATTGGAATTCTATTGATAGGTGTTGGATTTTCTCAAAAACGTAAAGCCGGTATAAAAAAGACAGCTGAACGATTTAAAGGGGAATCGAATGGTGAATCATGGGTTGTTCAGGATGCGGAATTGATGATCAAGTCTTTATCAAGCTTTCAATCAACCTACCGTTATTTTTCTATTAATGGTGAAATTTTGCTAGAATTTAAAGAAACTAGTAAGCTGCCTTTTTTGATAGTAGGCTTTGTGGTAAACGGTTTAAACCATTTTTTAAAACGTTCATTTATTTTATCAGATAGACATGGAAGAACACGATTAATTTTTAAGCAAAATGCAGGATTAAATACTCCTATTGAGATTTTTTTACCAACAGGCGAGAAAATCGCACATTATAAGGAAGCTTGGATGAGAGCTGAAATCGATGTTTATGACGGGAAAGGAACGATGATAGGGAAGGTAAAAAAAGATGATGTTTTAGGAACCACTTTTACGGTTTTCGATCAGGATGAACACACAATAATGAGATTTTATAATGGAGGACTTCCCTCCAAGAACTACGATTATTGGTCAAGTAGCGATGATTTAATTAAGATTATGGGTAACCTTTCAACACACGAACTGTTGTTTAGGCAGACAATTGCTCTACCAGCATTTCTAAAAATGAAATATAAAAAATAAGGAGGAGCCAAAATTGACTTCTTATGAGTTAAAGGTAAAAGAATACATAGAATCTACTAAGATTGAAGCTGAGCATATAACGTTAAAGCAATCATGTCATTCTGTTTCCGATGCTGTTGAAGCAATAGGGGTTTCAGAAAATGAGGTTGTTAAAAATATTTGCATGATCGATCAAAATGGGAGGTTCATTGTTGCCATTGTTAGAGGAGGGGACCGAGCGAGTACATCCCGTGTAGGGAAGGCATTAGAGATTGAGAGACCTAGATTAGCAGATGAAGATGAAGTATTAAAGTATACAGGTTACCCAGCTGGGGGAGTACCTTCCTTTGGGTTTGATGCAGAGTTTGTAATTGATCAAAAGGTAACGGAAATGGATACTGTTTATACAGGAGGTGGTTCCCCTTATTCCTTGGTGAAAATAATGGTGGAAGACTTACTCCGAATAAATAAGGGGAAGGTTATACGAGCAAGAAAATAATTTCTACAGTCAATCTTGATGGACTATTCTCAAAAAAAGTGCCATAGATGGAAGAACATTAAAACATTTTCTATCGATAAAAATAATTCGGTCCCGAGCCTTTTTAAAACAACCCAATCTTTGTTTTCTAAAAGGGTTCTCTACTATGCTTTCAATTAGTATAAGAAAAAAAGAAGGACAGTCGTAACAACTCCAACCCATATAGCGAGTAAAAAGCAATATCCCATAATATGACGGATATGCAGACCCACAATACTTAAAATAGGCAAAGCCCAAAACGGCTGAATAAGATTCGTCCACGCATCTCCCCAGCCTACAGCCATTGCAATTGACGCAGGATCCACCCCTAATTGCATTCCTGCTGGAACTTGTAATGGTCCTTGAAGTGCCCATTGACCACCACCAGATGGAGCTAAAATGTTGACGAGACCTGCTGTCCAATAAGTAAAGACATCAAAGGTTTCTTTATTTGCAACAGATATCATCCCATCGATAATCGCTTGGCCCAATCCTGAGCTTGTGAGGACAGCGATGATTCCTGCATAAAAAGGAAACTGTAAAATAATCGGTGAAGTAGAGCTTGCTGCTTCCTTAAATGCATTTCCAAATTGTCCCAATGAACGGTGGAGGATTAAACCAAGTGAGAGAAATAAAATATTGATAATATTTAAGTCAAGATCTCGTCCTATCATAAACTCATTTACTACATAAACGAGTCCAATTGCCCCTGTTACGATTCCCAAAATTGGGGTTCGCTCCAATTTTAATGCAGGTGAATCAGCGTGCTCGATATCATTACCTTTCTTTTTGGGAACTTCCTTTTCTACATATGGTTTTATGTTTGTTTTTGGCGCCATAAAACAAATGAAGATCGGCATGGTAATTAATAAAACGGCAAATATTATGATCGTTGAAGGGTGGAAGATGGTTTCCGATGTTGGAATGATGCCCATTACATCAGCTAAAAAGTGATCTTTCGTAGCGACCGTTAATCCAATAGAGCTCGATAATCCCGCTGTGTAAAGGACGGTTGGTGAATATGCTGCTGCCACTAAAAGAGGAAAATGAGCATTTTGATTTCTTTTCCCAACTTCTCGAACAAGAATAGCCCCAACAACCACGGCAAGTCCCCAGTTAATGTAATAGGCCAGTGCTGTGACAACAAAGGTTAAGACATAAGCTTTCTTTGGTGTACTTGCTAAACTAGCTAAAGATCCAAGCCCTTTTTTCACGACGGGAACAGCAGCCAAAACCATTCCAGTTAAAAGCAACAGGACCATTTGCATTGTAAAAGTAAGATAAACCCAAAAGCCATCCCCAAACGATTTAAAAAGTGAAATCGGTTCAGTTGGGTTGGTTAAGAAACCAACTAGAAAAGTGAACAATGTAAGAAGAACAGCAATGACAAAGGCATCTGGAATATAGCGTTGCACTCCACTAGAGACACGATCCGCAATTCTAGCTAACATACACAATCACTCCTTTTTTGTTCTTGATACAGTATATTTTTATTATGGAAATACATGTCCATTGAAAAGTAAACATTAAGATGATTGATATATGGTTTGAAAGGGATTAGAAGGAATTATTGGGCTTCATAAAGAATTATTTAATAGGGGGGATAGCAATGGAAATAATAGAAATCGGGCAAAAGAAGGAATTATTTAACGATGCTGTTCATGTTTTTTGGAAAGAATGGGGCAACGAAGATAACTTCAAGTTCTATCAAGATTGTATGATTCATTCATGTAAGACGGAGGACGAAATACCGAGATTCTATGTAGCTTTAATCAATGAATCAATTATAGGTACATATGCATTGATTCGAAATGATCTAAATAGTCGTCAAGATTTATCCCCTTGGCTTGCCTGTTTATTTGTGGATCCTAAATATAGAGGCAGCGATATTGGAGCAAAGCTTCTTCAGCATGCGATGGAAGAGACATCCAAAAAAGGATATGAAAATCTTTATCTAACGACAGATTTGGAAGGTTATTACGAAAGATATGGATGGCAGCATCTGACAGACTGTTATGGTGTAAGTGGTGGCTCTATTAAGGTTTATACTAAATCAGTAAAGTAGAGGATAATAGGCTAATATTTAGCACAAATGTCTTGAGGTTACCAAAAGATCGACTAGAGTACCTTATTATTAGATTTTTTGTAGTTACTGACATTGGATGGAGCCCACACTTTAGCTGTTTTTCTATTCTGCTAAAAATATATATATCTATATTTCTGATCGTTTTGTGAAAGACCCCAATAGTTGTTTTATATCCAAGTCTTTATCCAAAATGATAAACTTAATCTGAGTGCTATCATTAGAATAACAATAATGGAGAAAAAAATTTCAAATACAATTGAAATAATAGCTTTAATAAAAACATTATCTACAATCGTTTTGTGCATAGGTTTTTATTTTTGTTTTTGAATGCCATGAAAAAAAGCAATTTCAAATGTAAAGAAAGAAACTAAGAGACTAGCAAATAAAGGTTTTGGTGAGTCCATAACACTAAAAATTAGCATACTAAAACTAAAAAGACATGCTCCAATAAATATAGGTAATGTAAATAGATTCGAAATTCATCACTCCTCTTATATTATTCTATTACGCTTTTTAGTAATTAAAGTTTTAAAAAATACATCAAAATGATAAACATTAAGTAAAATTATTAGAGGGGTTTAAATGAAATCTGATAAAAAAATTTATGAAGTTGATTTATATAAACCAATTCAACAATATTTTACAAACAAAGGTTATGAAGTCCATGGTGAGGTGAAACATTGTGATGTGGCAGCGGTAAAAGGGGAAGAACTAGTCATCGTTGAATTGAAACGGAATTTAACGGTGGAACTCTTGGTACAAGCTGCGAAAAGGCAGCGTCTAACGGATCTTGTCTATATAGCTATACCGAAACCAAAGTACAGTCTCTACTCCAGAAAGTGGCAGGACATATGCCATTTGATCAGAAGGTTAGAGCTAGGGTTGATTCTTGTTTCATTTCAGAAAAGTGGGGCGAAAATGGAGATCAGTATTCCACCAACCCCCTTTGATCGCTTAAAAAATATGAAGCGAAATAAGAAAAAAAGTAATGCAATCATAAAAGAGATAAATGGTAGAAACGGTGATTATAATATTGGAGGAAGCAACAAAACAAAGATCATGACGGCATATAAAGAGAATTGTATTCAAATCGCTTGTTTCCTTGAACGTTTTGGACCACTATCACCTAAAGCACTTAAAGAGAAGGGGACAGGTGAAAGAACACAATCGATTTTAAGTAAAAACTATTACGGCTGGTTTGATAAAGTTCAGAGGGGGGTCTATACCTTAAGTGAAAAAGGGAAAAATGAATTTTTATCTTTCCCTCAAATTGTAAAGTATTTTAACGAGAAGGAACCAAAACCTCCAAATTGATAAAGAGTAGTAAGAAATTTATGTTTTGAAAATCGTACCCGCATTTAAATGGAGTACGGTTTTTTTTTAGATAACCAAATAAGAGCACAAATGATCAAAAAATCACCTTTCACCTTCGATACAATCGTTATTAGGAAATATAAAATGAAAGGAATTGGAAAAGTGGATTACTATGAAAGAATGCAACAGGCTATTGAGTTCATTGAGAAAAATCTTCAAAAGGAATTAACAATTACGGATATTGCCTCAAAGACTTATTTCTCATCCTTTCATTTTCAGCGGCTTTTTCAGGCTATCACAGGTTTTTCTGTGCAGAAGTATATTCGACAAAGAAGATTATCAGAAGCTGCAATAAAAATGAAGGAGTCCAGTCAAAGCATATTAGAAATTGCCATTTCATTTCAATATGGTTCTCAGGAAGCATTTTCACGTGCGTTTATCAATTATTTCAATATTGCACCTGGAAAATTTAGGAGGAAGGATGTTCAGCTAGGAATACAGGCTAAGCTTAATCTACTAGATTTCAAGGAGAAAATGAAGGGGGAGTTAACCATTAATAAACCTAAAATAATCAGTTTAAACAAAATACATATTATCGGCCATGAATATAAGACAAATTTGAACAACGAAAAATATTTTGAAGAAATTCCAGGATTTTATGATCATTTTGGTAGAAATGAATATTACCTTAAGATTCCTTCGAAGATTGCACCTAATTTTGCATATGGTATATCGTGTAATTTTCATGATGATGGGAACTTTTCATTTATTGTCGGAGAAGAAGTAAGGAATGAGGCAAATGAATTAGAAAGCGGTTTTATTAATTTTGAGATACCAGAAGGAAAATATGCTGAGTTTACCATTGATGGTCCTTCGGAATTAGTTCAAAATACAAGAAGATATATTTACGGCACATGGCTTCTGAATTCAAATTATGAAAGGAATGCAGGCCCTGATTTCGAGGTAACAGACGTTTGTAACTCCATTTTCCCAAATAGAATGAGGGTGAAGATTTATATACCGATTAAATAGTTTGCATTTTCGGATTTAAGGCAGCTTTCAAGCTATATGTTGGTTTCTCTTTCATAAATTATGACATGGATCGATGGTGGAAGAGTTTTCAATTGGTTTCTCATTTTTGGATTTTCACATCCGTTTGACCACATGTTTTGCTGAGTCTCCGTATCAATATCTATTTTAAAATGAAACCATCGGTTATCCAAAAGCATGGAGTAATTATTTATTTGTCCAATTTCACTGATAATTTGTCCATTGTAGTTCATAATTTGTCCAAGTCACCAGTTTATTTGTCCAAATCAATCTATATATTGACCGTTCGACAAAAACCTGCATATTTCGAAAAGAAATAGTGTGGTCCCTATGTGGTAGAGATTACAAACCTATGGAAAAAGAATGGTCAAAGAGAGCACACTTTGACCATTCTTTTGCTATGTGAATTTATCCTGTTTCATTATTCACGATCACTGCTTTTTCAATACCGGAATCCAAATTTCGCTTTTAAACGTTTGCGAAGTGACATCTTTCCCTTCGTTCCACAAAATTTCTGGTCCCTCTGTTTGTTCATAGCTTGAAGATGGAAACCACTCGGAATAGATTCGTCCCCAAATATCCTGCAGTGTGTCGGGAAATGGTCCAACAGATTCGAAAACAGCCCATGTTAACGCCGGAACTTCGAGTTGTGTGAGATTATTTGGACACTCCTTTGTTGTTGCCGCTCCAATATAATGATCAAGCTCACCTTTTTCCTCCATACGACCTTCAGAAAAGTTAGTGGATGCACTTATCAATCCCAGCGGGTTTACATTAGAAAGCTTCTTAAGTGTTTGGATCATTTCCTCATTTAACGTTTTCCACATAGAGGCAATCTCTGGATTCACCCCGTGGAAAATGATCGGAACCCTTTTCTTGATCCCAACTATGCGAAATGCCTCTTTTTCTTCGATTCGATAGTTCGTTTCATTTCCTCCTTTAATGGTTAGTTGGAAGGTCATTCGAGGATAAGCTTTTAGTGATTGCCCATTGTTTCTCGCTTCTGACGGCGTTATACCATGCAAATTTTGAAAGGCTCTTGTAAAGGAGTCTGGTGAGCTATATCCATATTTCATCGCAGCATCGATGATCCTAATGCTACTATTATGAATCTCAAATGCTGCAAGGGTAAGGCGTCTGCGACGAATGTATTCAGACAATGCAATGCCTGCAAGGAAAGAAAACATTCTTTTAAAATGATATTCTGAACAAAACGAAATCCTTGCTACTTCCTTATAGTCAATATCGCCGGTAAGATGATCTTCAATATAGTCTAATGCACCATTCATGTTTTCAAGCAAATCCATTTTATGACCTCCCTCTCACTAAAAGAATAGCAGGAGTTGTTTAGACCTTTCCGACATTTCGTGCACAATGATGTGGGGTTTTATACAAACCAAAACATTAATCTCTAATAAAGCATTCGCCATAAATAAAATGTGGCATAGGACTCCCAATTGGTCCAAGTGGATGATAGCTTTAAGATTTCTTCTTTGGATGGTTTCTTATCCGTTTTCATGATGAGTTTAATCGAATTGTGCAAGCCGACATCATCCATTGGAAAAGCAGACGGAAAACGGAGGCAGCGCATTAACACATAATTGGCAGTCCAAGGTCCTATTCCTCGTATTTTCACAAGTATTTTTTCCGCTTTTTTATAATCACCAGTATCGCTTAGCAATTCTTTCGTTAATTGTCCATTTGCCAATAATTGGGCAACGCCGATTAAATATTCACATTTTTTCACCGTCATTTTGAGGTCTTTCAAATCTTCTACTGATAACGAAGCAATTTCTTCTAGTGACGGGAATAACCAATATTTTATTCCTTTCCAATCGACATACCTTCCATAAAGTTCTACAAATCGTCTCTTTAAGGTATACGCATAGGTGAGGTTAATCTGCTGTCCAAGAATTCCCCATGCTAATGCTTCAAATAGATCAGGTATGCCAATATTTCTCAGACCATAAAAGTTAGAAACAGGTTGGCTTAGCAAAGGATCTGATTTCGCTAGTTCATAAAACGGAATTAAATCAGTTTCTAAATCAAACCATTCCCGAATATATCTAGTAACTTCAGCTCTCAGCCATTTTTGTTTAGGCTTTGAGTGACCGAAGAAACGTACGGTCAGATTGGTATCGTTTTCTGCGCTGATTTCTACTAAGGGGGATTCATTTTCAATTGGGATTGCTCTGTAAATTTTATTGTCGACGATGGTAAACAAACATTCATTCGTCGATCTTGATAGATACTTCAAATTTTCTTTAAAACTAAACTCCTTTGGTGTTATGATCTTTACCACTTCTTTATGATCTTCCCAGGCTCCAAAGGGAATTCCCGAGTAACAATTTTTACAAGGCCGAAATCCAGCTTGTTCGGCTTCATGCCTAGTTTGAAATAGATGAGTATTTTCAGATAGTGGGTTTCCTTTACACCATGGAAAACAGTATTCCTTTATTGTTTTTACTCCAATAAAATAGGGTGCGTCCCATGTATATTCATTCTCGTCAAATTTCATATCGTTTCTCCTTGTTCATGACTTCTTGTACCTAATATAGTTCTATCACATTTTAGTCGAAAATCATTTCGTTATCTTGCTTTTACATTCGGAAATCATTCATTTATCAACTGTTCGGAGTATACTTAATGGAGGGGTGATGTCATGAAACCTATACCGAACGAATATTGGAAAGCCATTGTAGAAAATGATGCTTCCTATGATGATACGTTCTTTTATGGTGTTAAAACGACCGGAATCTTTTGTCGTCCATCGTGTAAATCAAGGGTTCCGAATAAAGAAAACGTCCGGATTTTTAAGAATGCGAAACTAGCTCAGTCTGAAAATTTTCGACCTTGTAAAAGATGTAAACCTGATGGCCTAATGTTACCTGATAAGGAGTGGATTGAACAAATAGTTGACTGGATTGATCAACATTATTACAAGCCTCTCACGCTAGAAACATTGTCAGAATTCGGTCACAGCAGTCCATATCATTTGCAGCGAACCTTTAAAAGAGTAAAAGGAATGAGCCCACTAGAATATATTCAACAGGTTCGTATCTCTCATGCCATTCATTACTTGATGAATTCAGATAAATCTGTAACAGAAATCGGGATGATGGTCGGGTTAACGAACACCGCTTATTTTATAACCTTGTTTAAGAAGAAAACAAAATGTACCCCAACTGAGTACCGAAAGAAATATGGGGGAACTAAGGAGGAAACGATTCATGAAAAACAGTAGACAAATGATTAATTGGTCAACTTTAACACACGATAATTGGCTATTTTATTTAGCGGCAACACCAAAGGGACTATGCTATGTGGGTTCACCCAATGGTTCCTTTACTGAGATGAAGGATTGGGTAACGCGCAGAATTCCTGAATTTGAATTGAAAGAGGATGACCAAGTGCTAAATCCATATAAAGTAGAACTTCTTGAATACTTTAATGGCAAACGTGAGTCGTTTACCTACTCTATAGATGCTCAAGGGACTTCCTTTCAACAAGAGATATGGAATGCCCTCAAGCGAATTCCGTACGGCGAAACGTATACGTATTCGCAAATTGCAGAATGGATACAGAAGCCAACTGCTGTTCGTGCAGTGGGAACGGCAATCGGAGCCAATCCTGTCCTGATTTCAGTCCCGTGCCACCGTGTAATAGGGAAAAACGGAACACTAACAGGTTATCGTGGCGGCTTGGACATGAAAAAATATTTATTACATCTTGAGAAAGGGGAGGGCACTAATGGTTAGCCAAATTAGAGCTGATTTAGATACATTGGATTGGAATTCCATCCATCAAACCCTAGACGAGCAGGGATTTGTAAAGCTGCCTGCCTTGCTGGATAGTGAACAATGTCAATTTCTAATGGATATGTATGACGAAGAATCCTATTATCGCAGTCGAATCGATATGGCGCGATACCGATTTGGGGAAGGAGAATATAAATATTTTCAAGCACCACTTCCACCGTTAATTCAGGAGTTAAGAACTGGGTTCTACCCTGAGCTTGCGAAGGCAGCAAATCGATGGTTTGAGCGGTTAGGGAAAGATACTCATTACCCGTCCACTCTTGATGAATTTCTGAAGCAATGCCATGAGAAAGAACAAGTTCGATCAACTCCATTAATCCTCAAATATGAAACGGGAGGGTATAATTGTCTGCACCAGGATATGTATGGAGATGTGTATTTTCCTTTCCAAGTGTTGTTCGCTTTAAATCAGCGTAATAAAGATTATACAGGCGGCGAATCCATCCTTGTGGAACAACGTCCAAGAGCACAAAGTCGAGGATATGTCATTACTCTTGATCAAGGGGAGGCGCTTATATTTCCAACCAACCATCGTCCAATTGAAGGAAAAAGAGGTTATTATAAAAACACGGTTCGACATGGAGTTAGTACTTTGACATCCGGTATTCGGTATGGATTGGGGATTATTTTTCATGATGCAAACTGATGGTGATATAAATTAAAAAATAAATTGGTTTATAAAAATCCTAAAACCCTTCTGAATAAGGGAACTGGTTTTCTATCACGGTATAGTCATTCCCTAAACCCATATACAGGATGCTCCTTTGGTTGCTCCTACTGCTACGTACATCAAATGCCGGTTTCAACATTCAGAAAAGAAGAATGGGAATTATTAGAAAAAGAGCTCACACGATCTAAGCCTAAAGGAAAGGTAACGATTTTTATGTCGTCAAGCACGGACCCGTATCAACCAGTTGAACATAAGGAAAAAATCACACGTTCTTTATTAGAGTTGAAGGTCGAAAACCAACCAGATTTTCTTTTTATAAAGACAAGGAGTCCTTTGGTTCGTAGGGACATAGATTTCAAAAAACAAGGTGCGGGTAAGTCTAACGATTGAGACAGACAGGAAAGATATTCGAAAGCTTTTTACCCCGGTTGCTCCTCCTATTCAAGCAAGTTTGAAGACACTGGAAATATTAAAAGAAGCGGGTGTACCGACTCAAGCGACGGTCGCTCCGTTATTACCGAGCAGTGAAGATTTTCCCAATATATTAGCAAGTCTGGTCAATCGGCTTTGCATCGATCATTACTTTATGGAAGACGGAAGGAACATCTGGGGATGGTTTAGAAGAGTGGTATAGTCCTACAGCCTATCAAGTTGTGTATGATAGGTGGAAAAGAGATTTCTCAGAAGATCAAATTCTTGTAAGTCAAAAAGAGTTTATGCCATAAAGGAAATTATATAATTGAACATCATAAATTGGTTGAAAATATCGGTCGACCTTCATTAGAAATCGGAATATATATCGGTCAACCGACTAGGCCAGCCTAAATGTTTACGCCTCCCGGTACTCTAAAATATTTGTGGCTCCTTTTAAGGAATGTGAATGCCCATCATTATAAGTGGTCATTCCTGAAAATTCATGATAGTGGCCTCTGTTTGGAATTATTATTGGAGGTCCCGTCCATTCCCGGAAATAATGAACATGCCCATCATCTAATGTAGTCTGTCCTTCAAATGAATGAACATGTTGATCCATTCCTTGCACTGTATCCTTTGTCGTTCCTTGAACAACATGTTGGTGTCCATCGTCAAATGAGGTAGGAGTCGAAAAAGAATGTTGATGAACAGCGCCCACCCTATTGTCCCACCAAATATATTCAATATCATGAAAATGATGATCTCTCATTTGTTTACCTCCTTTTTTCCTAACACTTTATATAATTCAGGACAATCACCTAAAGGAATCTATATTTACATATTTTATGGGGAAATAGAAAAACGCTTGAGAAACGAAGGCTTCCCAAGCGCTTTCTATTTAAATCAGGTGTACGGCTCCTCTTCATTTTTATCTTTTTCATCATGTGTTTGATGAGCACCAGGTACTTGCCTTGGAAGGTCTTGGTGTAAGTTCCGGTTTTCATACGTAAAAGCACTGTAGTATTGTTGTTCTTCTTGCCATGGAGTACTTTTATTTTCAACTTCTTCGTGTTTGCCAATTGGCGAACCGTATGGTCCTTCCGGATATTCCTCTGAAGTTAAAAAATTTCTTTGCGTTTCAACATTGGAAACATCTGTATATTCTTTATCTTTTGCCATGGTAACCACCTCTTTTTATTTTTTTATAGTGTTACCATGATGGTGTAGATTATTTTATAAGGTGCATAATCTATCTAAATTGAATCATTTGTTCTAGTTAAAAAATAATGGGGTTACTCTAATGGAGTTATTCCCATTAATTTGGTAAATAATGTTATAATTTTAACGAATAATAATAGTTGAAAGGAGGATAAAGAGAAATGAATCCCTTATTATTTGTGTTATTGATTGGTATGACAATCGTTTTGGATTTCTATTATTTATCATGATCGAAAAAGATGGGGGTGGATGAAAAATTGGTCCAACTTCCATAAAGGATTGGTTTTCTCAGGTTTTCTGATTGCCTCGTAATTCATTTATCTTGGTATCAGCATGAAATATATATATAAAACCTGTTTATTAATATGTTGCCCGATTAACGTTATGTAAGTATGGATGAGGTGAATTCAATTGTTAGATTCAATATTATTAATTACCTACCTTTCCGCATTAGTTATTTCTTTCATTGTCCTTTATAAAAAGCATAAGCACGTAAATAAAGAGGCAGGAATTAAAAATTATTTAACATCAATATGTTTTTATTTAGGTTCATTGATCGGCTTTTCAGCTTATTGGTTTGATCTAGCTGGGATCATAAGTATGTTATTAATGCTTTTCTTTTTGTTCCTCGGTGCTTATTTTACCAAATATCTTCAACCACAAAAGTGATAGACTTACTACATCGCAATTTTAAAAAAAGAAGGAGGCAGTCTCCTTCTTATCATACGTAAAATGTAGCATTTTCACTTTATTAACCTGTTTGTTTTCACTCAGTCTTCCTTAAATCATTTTCTCGGTAATCAATAAATACTCATTTACGGCATCCAATGTTGATTGGATTGATGCTTCCCAAAAGCCTTTTTTAGTAATATCTTGATTAAGATAACGTTCTGCAAGTTGTTCTACAGTCAATTTCCCTGAATTTCGTAAGAGCTCGTCGTATTGATTAATGAACGGACTTCCTTGTTCCTTTGCCAAAGCATAAATTCCATTACTGAATAAGAAACCAATAGTGTATGGAATAGTATAGAAAGCTTGCTCTGTATTATAAAAATGGGAAATCGTCATCCAGTTGTAAGGGTTTAATTCAGCTATTGTCTCACTATATAGATCAATCTGTATTTCTTCCATTAAATTAGTGATTTCTTCAGACGTCAAGAGTCCATGCTTTCTTTTTTCGTACAGTTTTTGTTCAAATTCAAACATAGAAGGGACAACACCAATATATTTTAAACCATTTGTGATTTTCATTTCGAGCAAGGATAACTTTTCTTTATCATTTTTGGCATTGGCGATCGCAGCATCCAGTACTAAATTTTCTGTGAAAGTTGAGGCAGTTTCTGCAACGCTTGTTCCTTTTTGCTGGGAAAAGGCTGGTTCTTCATGCAAAATATAATTATGGTATGCATGCCCAAGTTCATGGGCAATTGTCACTACATCTTGATAACTACCTGCGAAGGTAAGAAATATTCGACTTTCTTTCGCGAGTGGCATAGAGGCACAAAATGCCCCGTGTCCCTTATTTGCCCTGTTTTCAGCTTCGATCCATCCTTCTTGAAAGGCACGCTCGGCAAATAAGCCAAGCTTCTTGCTAAAACGATGAAATTGAGAAATTACCATTTCTGCAGCGTCTGTATACGTAACGTTTTGGTCTGTTGTAAAGCTGGGAGCCATTATATCATACCATCCTAATGAATTGATCTTGGATACTTGGGCTTTTCGTTTGATGAAGGATTTGATGACATTCTTATGTTCGTTGATGGTAGAAATCATC
Organism: Rossellomorea pakistanensis; assembly: GCF_016908495.1. GTDB lineage: Bacteria > Bacillota > Bacilli > Bacillales > Bacillaceae_B > Rossellomorea > Rossellomorea pakistanensis. Next base: position 39,065 of record NZ_JAFBDZ010000001.1, read on the forward strand.
GTCTGCAAAGTTTGTTCATTGATTCGATTTTGGTCTAAGGATTCTTTTAGAATATTATCCCACCCGCGCTTTTTATACATGGATAACCTATATCCGGTCATGTGATTGAGAATAGAGGCAAAAAAATCTGCTTGTTTTTCAGAGACTTCTATAATCGAATGGGCAGTTTTCTCACGGATGGTACGATTGCTGGCAGACATTGCTTGATTTAACGCTTGACCAATGGAGAGTACTCGACCATTTCCATCTGGAATTTCGAGTTTGGACATTAGTAACTCATAATGATTTTCCCAGCCAGCAAATCCACTAACAGATAAATCATTCATCAAGATTTCCATTTCGGCAGGCAGCTTATTTTTCATCATTCGTTTGCGTTCCTCTAAATAAAACTGGTATGTCCTTACCTCTTCATGTTGGAGCAAACGTAACCAAGCCTCATTTGGAATTTTTACTAATAATTGATCTAGTTCTACAAGAAGGGAATTCAAATCAGCTTTGATCTTTGAACTTTCTGTCATTAAATTAGATACATTTTTGTTTTTTACATCTTCAGAGTAAACACAAATAAGATAATCATCTAGCTCAAGTGATCCATTCATGACATCTTGAATTAAATGAAAAAGTTGAATGATCTCAGGGATATTCTTTTTTTCTAATGGAAAATCAAAACTAATAATCTTTTTATGTAATTTGTCAATATCAGTGGTGAGGCGAGAGATCAATTCTTTTAGCTTGAGTGACTCTATTTCTCCTGGGTACAGCGAACTCAGATTCCAGTTTTCGCTAAAAATTTGCTCCATATGAAAATCCCTCCTAAAAATTCTATTTAATTAAAAGTATAGAAGAAAAAGGAATATTTTCCATCGTACTGTAGACTGACTTTGTAAGGCACCCGTTTGATCAATTATTTAGGATGTGTAGAAGAAAAAATAGGTTTATGTTAATTTTGAACTATAAATAATTTTCCAAATAAGGAATTGTTTACAAAGGGATAAGAGAGAGTGATTACAATTGTTTTCCCAAACACCAAAATGTATCGAATGTAAGAAAGAAATTAAAGGAAATGATGTAGTTTATGTAAAAATGATTTTTCCGAAACGAAGAGGAATGACTGAAATAAAAGCTTATTTGCAAAATGAGGGGAAATTTATATGTGAAGATTGTTATAACAAGAGGTGACATGAAATGAGAAAGCATACTCTAGTTGGGAAAATAACGATATGGCTTGGATTGTTCTATTTCATATTTGGCTGTTTTTCATTTCTTGGACCAATAGGGTATTCTTCTATTGCTCCAAAACAAGGATTAGCAGTCACATACATGTCCCTTGGAATTGCTATGATTTTATCCTCAAATTTCTTTAAGAAAGAATCTCAGTAATGTTCGAATTGACCGAAAAGAGTTTTTAGCTTTTTTAATAGATTAAGAGGATTACCTTATTTTGATATGGAATATATGTTCTATAAATGGGGCAAAAAGGGGATCGATTTATGGTGGTAGCTATTCAAAATGGCTTTGAGAAATTTGAACGACTGTACTCTTATGTAAAACAAGCGCAAACAGAATTTGGTTCATCAGCTGCGTCAGTTGTGGTTATTCAGGATGATAAAATCGTCACGGAATGGTATGAAGGAAATCATCATTTTAAAAAAGGGGCAAGAAAAGTAGCGGAAGATTCATTATTTAATATTTATTCAACTAGAAAGACCTATATTTGTACTGCACTCGCTATTGCTATCGTTGAAAACAAAGTTCCCATTGACACAGCTGTACATGAAATGATAGATAATATTCCTGAAGACGTTTTAGGAGAGATAACGATCCGAGATTTATGTATGGCCACAGGGGCTAAATTCTTTGGAGCTTCTCGAATGGAAAGGGAAGAGCTTCAAGGTAAAATTATTCAGAAAATTACCGGTTCTAGCATTACACAGCTTATTAGTGAAAAAATCCTAAAGCCCCTTAAATGGGTGAATACGGAATGGGTCACTACACCGAAAGAAAATCTTGTTTGTGATTTTCAGGCTGCAGATGGGTATGCATCTGTAAGAATCGAATCCAACGATGGCCATGAACGAAATTTATATACAAGTTCTAGAGATTTGGCTTTTTGGGGTAACTTCCACCTGAAAAAAGGGAAGATCAATGGTGTTCAAATAATACCAAGAGAAGTCTTTGATTTAATGGAAGGCATGAGATTACAAGATCCTAAAAGGCGCATTTTAGGCTGGTACCATCAAGATGATTGGTATTATGCGACAGGCGCTGCAGGCTGTCATTGCGTTGTTTTTCCAAAACATAATGCTGTTGGAGTGAGAATGTTAAATCATTATACGGATCACTATCAGGAAGACCAGCTCGCATTCAACAGCCTATTATTGGATTCTTTAAAAGACAATAGAAGCGAACAAATTCCATCAAATCGTTTGGAGATCAGGTCATGAAAAATAATCCCAAAGTAAAAGAAAGATATTTTCTCTTCCTTTTAGTATTTTCTTTTATTGGATTGATTGTAAAACTATATGGATATAGTCAATCCAATCATCAGCCATCATTTTTTTCGATTGATATTGTGATCTTACTAATACTTATTCTAGTAAGCTCAATTGGATTAATGAAAGTAAAAAAGCAGCGAAAGAACTAGTAAATCAGTTTACTAGAATTATTTTAAATTTGTGAAACAAAAGTTTGGAGGAAGATTGATTGCTAACAAGTGATAACATTTATCTCAGACCCTTCGCTGAAGCAGATGCTGAAGAACTCATTCAATTTCAATTAGAAAACCGTGATTTCTTTGAGAAGTTTGCAATGGTACGTGACGAGAATTTTTATACTTTAGATTTCCAAAAGCAGTCCATCCTAGATGCTCAAAAATCAGCAGAAGAAGATAAAGATTATAAATATGGGATCTTTCTGAATGATAACAATCATCTGATTGGAATCATCGATTTATTTGGGGTTCTTCGCGGCTCCCTTCAATATTGTTTCATTGGGTATTTTCTAGATAAAAAGTACAATGGAAAAGGGTATACGACCGAAGCTGTAAAATTAATGGTTGAATACGCATTTGAAAAGCTTCACTTACACCGTATTGAAGCTGGCGTCATGCCCCATAATATTGGTTCCATTAGAGTGTTAGAGAAAGCTGGATTCCATAAGGAAGGTATCGCGATTAAAAATGTGAAGATCAATGGAAAATGGAAAGATCATCAGGTGTTGGCGATTATTAATCCTAATGATTGAGAGTTGTGGGACATTCTTTTTATTGTGGAAAAAGCGTTTCTGTATGTTACGAAGCGCTTTTTTATATGAAGAATCTATAAGAAATTGGTTGTGAAACTTTTAACTTTGGAATCGTATAGGAATAAAAGAGACTTACTAAAAAATGGCGATTTTTGATTAACACCATGACTCAATTCGCCGGAAACATTGCAGGAATGGACGAACCATGAACTATATTTAATAGCATGGGTTGTTCGTTTAATATGTTTTAAGTTTCTAGATAATAGCATCCTCTTTTTCTTGCAAAGCAAAATAAAGGTGTGAAATTATTTTGATTCAGTTTATTGATTATTATTATGAAAGAATTCAATGGTTTATTTTAATAGCAGGATTAATCGTCTTATTCTTTCTAAAAGAATATATAACAATTCCAATATTGTTCTATTTGAGCCTTAGAGCTGTAAAACACCGCAAAATAATTAAAGATAATCTTGCTAAAATGTCAATGAAAGAAAAATTGGTTCATGGTATTGAGTTTATCCTCATAATTGCTTTATTAACAGTAATCTTGATAAATACATTAGGCTCTTTAAATGATATCGGGGTCCCAATCTGGCTATTGTATGTGTATGTATTTCTTGTCATGAATATTATTTTAGCAGGTTATGTTTACATATTGAAAAAGATGTGGAAAAAAATATAACGAAGAAAGAGTGGAGAACTATGCTTTTAGAGGAATTAAGAACTAGAGCAATGCAGATTGGTCATGTGACAAAAGAATATGAGCCCATGATTGAAGAAATAAACAAAGAAGCACAAGTCGCTATTTTCGCATGGAAGCATAAGGATAATGAGGAACTAGGCATCTTTGTCGAACTCAAAGTGGATGATGGGAGTTTGATTAATTTTAGTAAGTACACAAATTCTGAGGAGAGCTCCTTAAAGTACTCAGAGGTACAATTAAGTGAGATGGCTTTAGAATTTGTTAAAGGTCAACATCCTGACGCACTTAAATCATTCACCTTGGAAGAATGGAAAAAAACCGGAGAAAAAAAGTATAGACTCTCATATGTTCAAACTGAACTTAATCTTCCACTTCCTTTTTCAGGTTTTAATATCGACATTGCTGTCAATGGGGAGATTACTAGCTACCGTTATTATGGAAATGCCGAAAATGTACAAATGCCTGATTCAATCGTAGATAAAGAAACGGTTATGAAAGAATATTTAACTGAACTTGATATCGAATTACTTATATCAGAACTTAGCAGTGATATTTATGTTGAAGGCGATAATCTTCCACATTTGGTGTATGAACCATCTCTACCTTTTCGTTTTTATCCAGCTAATGGGGATAAGAAAACATTAGAGTATGATGAGGAAGATAAGATTGAAGAACGATTAGAAAAAATCACTAAACCTAAAGAGACTGATGTTTCTTTAAATGAACTAATTGGTTTTAATGAAAATAACTTTCAAAAAGTTCGTGAACAAGATATGGGGGATGTCACAGGAGTCGTTTGGCGGTTAAAAAACGACAACGAGTATGATGAAAATGGATTAACAATAGAAGACTATTTCAAAAGAAGAAATGACCACACATTGAAAATCATCCGGAACAATGAAACAGGAAACATCCACGGGATTATGTCGTTTCTAGAAAGAAAAGGTGAAAAGTCGCTGACATATCAAGAATGTAAAGTGATAGCATTGCAGTTTTTATTTTGCCTCCATCCAACAGCAGAACAATTTTTTAGATTAGTAGTAAATAAAAGTAGTCAAGAAGCTAACAACGACCTCTATCACTATGAGTTTCGTCTTTTTTACAATAAAATACCTATTCGTTTCGGAACGGTCAGAATTAGCGTGAAGCGAACAACTGGAATTATTGATCATTACATGGGTCCAAATATCCTAATAGAAGCCTTGTCGAAAGTAACTGCAAATCCAGCTGTATCCTCTTCCGAAGCAAGAGAAATTTTTTGTGGCGAATTTGACATTGAGCTTCAATGGAGACAGGAATATTTAGATAATAAAGAGTCTTATTTTACCTTGGCATATGCCCCCTGTTATCCGAGATTATCAGGAGATTTGTCCTTTATCGATGCTCAAACTGGGAAGAAAATAATTAAAAAGCTCTAGAATTGGTCCAGTATCGTCGGTTCAGATTCAAAATTTGTAAGAGGACCAATAAAATTGAATAATTTGGCCACGGCGAATCTAATGGAGCACTCACAATGAATTTTAAAAAAGAGAAACAACTCGAAAACCTTCACCCATCATTTGTTCAATCATTTTTGATCACATTCAATCAAAATTTTGATGATTTTATGCAGGAATTTCCAATGAAATTCCGAATGTAATAAAAGATAAAAAGACAAAATTATTGGGGGAAATCATGAAGTTAAAGATCTTGCATACGAATGACTTACATAGTCATTTTGAAAATTTCTCAAGAGCTGCTACGCTGATTAATCAGTATAGGGATGACAACACCCTTGTTCTTGATGCTGGAGATTTCGCTGACTTTAAAAGCATTGAGCTTCAAGGTACGAAAGGGGCGGCAGCAATTGAATTATTAGAGTGTGTCGGTTATGACGCATTGACGATTGGGAATAATGAAATGTTTAATGGCATCGATACACTCGAACATATGGCCTCCATCAGCCCGTTCCCGTTCATTAGCAACAATTTGCTTAGAAAGGAAAAAACTAAGGTCAATGGTGTCGTTTCAAGTGCGATCATTGTAAAAAAAGGTCTTCGTATCCTCATCACTGGATCGTCACCTGATTTGAGTGATTTCAATGATGGTCTTGGTGTACATATTCTTTCTTATAAAAAAGCGATCGCAGAAGAATTAAAAAGAAATCATGGAAAATATGATCTATGTATCGTTCTAAATCATATCGGTACTGTTGCTGATACCGAGCTAGCAGAGGAAATGAGCGGTATCGACGTTATTATATCTTCTCATGACCATCAGCTATATTCTGAAGCGAAAATAATAAACGGGACTATCATTAATAGTGCAGGCTGTTATGGAGAGTATCTTGGAATTTTGGAGCTAGAAGTAAAGAATGATAAGCTTGAATTGCTTCATTCTGGTACAATTTCTACCAGTCCTTATGAAATGGATGAAAGGGTTACATCGATTTTAAAAACAAATAAAGTGAAAGCGGTTGAAGTTTTGAGCCGGCCGCTTTACGCTATCCACCAGCCACTGTGGCATGACGTGATCGAGGAGAACCCGATTTCGAACTTAATTGCTGATGGTTTAAAAGATATGCTCAATTGTGATATTGGATTAATCAACAGTGGAATCGTCAATGCAGGAGCCTTCGATTGTCTTTCGAATAAAAAGTTAATTGAAATTTGTCCTTCACCACTAAATCCTACTTCCTTTGAAATAAAAGGAAAAAACATCAAATTGGCTTTAGGTCTATCACTGGATACACAGATATGTCTTGCAGATGGCAAAGGTCCAGGATTTAGGGGGAAATACGCAGGAAGGCTGCATGTCTCAGGAGCGAAGATCGTTCATGATGGAAAAGGAATCATTGGAATGTACATCGGGGATCAACTTCTAGAAGATGAAAGGTGGTATACTGTAGCGAGCTCTGATTATTTACAGCGTGGCTCGGGGTACCCATCGCTTGCACACAACAGAAATGTAAAGTATCGTGCTGAAGAAATCCGTGATGTTATCAGATTATATGCGAATCGACCAGAATTTATTGAAAGGGTTTTCGTAAATAGGTGGAGAGTGAGCAGTGAATTTACGGTAGCTACTTCAATAAACGGTTAGAGATCAAATCAATATCCTTAAAATTAGGCGCTCTCCAAATGGAGGAGCGTCTTTTATTTTGGTAAAGACCAGGATTTAAAGTAAAAGCGATATAAAAAGGAGGATGTATTGTCAAGTGGCTAAGAATGAAAAAGAAATAATTTAATAATCGGAAGAAAACCCCTACACATTTCCTTAAATAATGGTAAGATATATTAATGAAAACGATTATCATTATCAGGAATGGAGTGTGCTTATGTTTCGCAGCAACAAGTTATTTTTAATGATTTCATGTGTTATAGCACTGATGCTACTTGCAGCAGGGTGTGGCAACAAAGAAACAAGTAGTGAGCAGAAGGAATCAACTTCATCTCAAGAGGAGCGTGTGGTAAAACATGCTGGAGGTGAGACAACGATTAAAGGTACACCCAAAAGAATCGTAACTTTATATCAAGGAGCTAATGATACAGCTGCAGCTCTTGGTGTTAAGCCGGTGGGGATTGTCGAGTCTTGGAACCAACTACCAATTTATGAATATTTAAGATCCGATTTAGAAGGTGCAACAGTCGTTGGTCAGGAGCTGCAGCCGAACTTAGAAGAAATATCGAAATTGAAGCCAGACCTCATTATTGCTTCTACATTTCGTCATGAGAAAATTTATCCGCAATTATCTAAAATCGCTCCTACAATCATGGACGATACTGTTTATGAATGGAAGGATACGTTGAAATTAATGGCTGATGCCCTCAATAAACAAGATAAAGAAGCTGAATTATTAGCAGCTTGGGATAAACGAGTAAAAGATTTTAAATCACAAATGGGCGACAAATTGCCTATTAAAGCGACTATTACTAATTTCCGTTCCGATCATATGCGTGTTTACTATAATAGCTATGGTGGATCAATTTTAAAGGAATTAGGATTTGAAATTCTTGAACGTCCTAAAGGATCTGAAGGGGCAGAATGGGGAGAAAAAATCACGACTAAGGAAAGAATTTCTGATTTACATGCAGATGTAATCTTTAACTTCAATGCTTCTAAAGATTCTAAACTAGTGGAGAAAAACTATAAAGAGTGGACTAATCATCCGCTTTGGAAAGAGCTTGATGCTGTGAAGAATGAGAAGGTATTCCAAGTTGATGAAGTCTACTGGAATCAAGGTGCCGGTTATCAATCAGCGAATTTAATGCTTGACAGCATATATGAAATGTTTGAATTAAGAAAATAAGGATGAACTTATGACAATAGAAAACCTGCTAGAAGTGAACAATCCTGTTCATTATTGAAGCAGGTTTTCTTTAATAATGACTTAGTAAAAAAATTGAATGGTGATGAAATGGTACAACTTAATCATAGTAAGGGGAAGATACTTGGATTATTTTTGTTAGTGATCCTATTATTCATTTGTATGTTATCGAGTTTAATGTTCGGTCATACCCATTATAAATTAGCAGATCTTTACAGCATGGTAACATCATTTAATGAACATGATTTAACACATATCGTTATTTGGAAGGAACGCTTTCCACGAATGGTAATAGCGGTCGTTACGGGTGCTTCGTTGGCAGTTGCCGGAATGATCAGTCAGTTGTTGACACGCAATCCTTTAGGTTCTCCAAGTGTATTAGGGATTAATTCTGGTTCGATCTTTTTTATTGTAATTTTCGTTGTTTTATTTAAAGTGTCGGATTTAAATATCATTGTTTATTTCGCTTTTTTAGGGGCAATTGTAGCGGCTATTTTAGTTTATTTGCTTGGTTCGGTAAATTATTCAGGAACAACCTCAGTAAAAATCATTTTGGCTGGAATTGCTGTCAATGCGATGTTTGTCTCCTTTACGCAAATCATTTTATTAATGAATCAAAAAGGAATGAATGACGTTTTATTTTGGATGGCAGGGACGATTAGTGGCAGGACATTGGAGATGATCCTAGCTGTGATGCCATTATTACTATTCTCAATGATTGTGACGTGTTTTCTAGGACGGTCTATGGATATCTATGCGTCTGGTGAAAGCATTGCCAAAGGATTAGGTCAAAAAGTAATGGTCATGAAATTAGCGTTACTTATTTTAATGGTAGTACTCGCGGGTGGTTCATTAGCTGTCATTGGAAATGTTGGGTTTGTGGGTTTAATTATCCCGCATATAGCTAAAACACTTGTTGGTAATGGCTATGTTTGGTTGACGCCATATTCGATTTTACTAGGAAGCATCTTTTTATTAGTGGCAGATATCTGTACGCGGTTAATCAATCCACCTGCAGAAATTCCTTTAGGTGTCATAACAGCATTTATTGGCGCGCCGTTCTTTATTTATATTGCATTTAAAGGAGGGCGTATGCGTGGGTAATCGTTGGATTGTACGGTCGAAAAATGAGAAGATGTCATTTTTTCTAACGAAAAAAGATTTTTATAAAACGGTAACCGTTTTAGTTAGTTTGCTACTAGTCGTTTTATTAGGGTTGATGGTCGGCGATACTATTATACCTCTAAGTGAAGTCATTCATTATATATTTCATTTAGCACCAATTGAGAATGAATTTGCATTAGGAGTATTAAGGATGCCTCGTGTATTATCGGGGATGATTGTAGGTGCATCACTTGCAGTAGCTGGATTAATTGTTCAAGGGATTATTCGAAATCCATTGGCTTCACCGGATGTCATCGGTGTGACCGGAGGCGCTTCAGTAAGTGCGGTCCTATTTTTAACCTACTTCAGTGAATCCATGGGTGTTCAATGGACACCAGTCTTTGCTGTTATTGGTGCAATTATTACTTTCTTTATTATTTACCTTTTTTCATTACATCCATTCATTACTGCAAATCGAATTGTATTAATTGGGATCGGTTTAGCCACCATTTCAAATGCACTTATCACGTATATCCTTGTCACATCCGCTTCATTTTCTTCTGAACGGGCATATTTATGGCTGACAGGGAGCTTATATGGGGTCAATTGGTTACAAACGATATCCATATTCGTTTCGTTTAGTATCTTATTTTTCATTATTCTGTGGTTAAAACGCGATTTTGAGTTATATAGTTTTGGTGATTCTGTTGCCATTCAATTAGGGTTAAAATGGAAGAGGTTTAAAATCTTATTTTTGTTGTTTAGTGCATTGCTTTGCGGGTTATCGGTTGCAGTAGCTGGTGGAATAGGCTTTATCGGACTAATTACACCGCATATTTCAAGAAGGATCGTACGTCATCATACGTCATTACTATTTATTACGACAGCAGGCATCGGAGCTATGTTAGTTTTACTAGCAGACTGGATCGCCCGAACTGCCTTCTATCCGTTAGACATTCCAGCAGGTGTCTTTACTTCCGGTATCGGCGCACCCTTCTTTATTTATTTATTAATAAAAAATCGACATTCATTTTAAGGATGATACAAATGAACAATATGGTGATGAAAGAACTGAAAAATTTCGATATTTCTATTGAAGATGCCGGGACAGAGAAGGTCATGGTATCAGAATTGCTAATGGGAGAAAAATGCTTAACATTTTTACAAAATCAAATGAATGAGATAAATGCTCCAAATTTAGCCGTTACAGCATCAATGGTTTCAAAAAGGTATGCATTTCTAGTTGTGTCGTCTACATTGTATTGTATAGTTAAATTCAACTGTGCACCTGGTTTATCGATATATACATGTGCTTTAAGTAATGAACGGAAATTATCGATTCAGTCGATGACGTGTAAATGGTGGGAAATGGATCACATGGATAGAGAACAATGGCGTGAAAAGGCATTACATGATCTCTTTTCCTTACATATTACTCCTTTCTTGAACATATTGAATCAATCATCGCGAGTTTCATTATCAATTTTATGGGAAAATGTAGCAATTCGTATTAACTCGATTTACAGGAAGACACTAGAAAAAGAATTAGATCCAGTAAAAATTGAACGATTAAAAAGCGACTTTCATTTCTTAAAAAATGCGAATGGTGCCTTGTTTAATTTGAAAGAAAACCCTATAAAAAAATTTTTAAAAATAGGCGAGGAACTTAAATCAAATCCCTATCGAAAAACCTGTTGTATGTACTATAGGTTAGAAAAAGGTGTTGAAGGAATCGGATATTGTAGCAATTGTCCAGTTAAACGTAAGCAGACAAAATGAAATAATGTATGAACAATGAAATTTAAAACTATTCGACAAAAATCGGGTCGTGCTTGGCACGACCCGATTTTTCACGCTTACCAAATTTAAAGTATTAGCTGCGATCTATTTGTTAATGCTAAGAAAAGAGGAGGTGTGAGAAATATGGCACAAGATGTTCTATGCGAAGTGAATAACTGTAAATATTGGGGCTCTGGAAACAAATGCAAAGCAGATGCTATTTATGTAGTAAGTCATAAAGGCGATAAAGCATCCAATAGTGAAGAAACCGATTGTAAAACATTTGTTCCAGAAGCTTAAATTCTAGGGGCTGTCCCAAAGGATTCCGGAACCGCAATATATAGAAGAGTTTTTTGCTAGCTTCTTCTATATAATGAAGTTGTGGTTTTTTGACTCCTTGGTTATGGGCTAGCCCCTTTCCTACTTATAGTATTGATAATAAAAATCATTTTCATTCAGGTATTTTGAAATTTCTATATTAATTGGTATAGGAAAAAAGAAATGATGTTATAAAAGTTTTGTAAAAAGAAACAATCCGATTGGAACACTTCCACTCATGAACCCCGATGGTTCCTCATATATTAGACCATATAGGTTGGAATACAGGGGAGGAATAAGTCATGAAAACAAAGGAAACCCGTTTACGACGAATTCAACATCTTGCTCATGAAATAATGGATGAGATGAATTTTCAGGAAAATCATGGACAGTTTGAAACAATTAGGTCAGTGATTGATAACCTTTCACGGGCAATCGGGGACTTAGCTGATCCATTGGGTGAATTTTCCCTTGATTATATAGAAGAAAAAGTAGGAAAGGCCCATTACCAGCTATTTAATGAAAAAAAGAAGGGACATAGAGTTCCATCCAATAAGTAAATGATAATGAGCAGGGAATAGGATGATATGCGCTTAGTCAAGATTTATGCGCCTAACTTCAAGTGATAAAGGGACGCGGGACTTATGAGCCAATTCCCTAAGATTATGAGTCAAAATTCAAATTTATGAGCCTAGTCAAGATTTATGCAAATGAACTTAATGATTTTATTTTAATATTTTTATAAAAGAAGCAGAAAACCCTTTGATAAACTATTATCAAAGGGTTTTCTGCTTCTAGCATACAAACCAAAATCTAGCTGAACCTCTTATTTTTTCAATAATAAATACATAAAGTAAGGACCACCAATTAATGCGATCATAATCCCTGCTGGAATTCCATCTGGTTCTATTATGTTTCGTCCGATGGTGTCTGCAAGTAATAATAGCCATCCCCCAAGTAAAATCGCGACGGGGATAAATAATTGATTTCTCGGACCTACTAAAGCTTTGGCAATATGTGGTGCCATTAGTCCGATGAACGCAATTCCTCCCGTGACAGAAACGGCAGAAGCTGCTAAAGCTACAGCAGTTAATAGTAAGATGATCCGTTCTTTTTCAATTGATACACCAACACCAATGGTAACAGGTTCACTTAGTCCCAATAGATTTAATCGGTTCGCTTTGAATAAAGTAAAGGGAATCAGGATGACTAACCATGGAAGGATCGCCAAAATGAATGGCCAATCGGTTCCCCAAATATTCCCTGCTAACCATTTTGCGATAAAATCTACCTTAGCACGTTCGGCAGATGAAATGAGAACAATCATTGCTCCAGAAAGTGCCATCGAAAATCCAACTCCGATTAACACCAATCTGACTGGCTGAAGCCCAACCTTTTTATTATAAGAAAATACATAGATTAAAGTTGCAGTCAGTAATGCACCAATAAAAGCGACAAGTGGAAGCATATAAGCAAATGATCCAGCATCTATAGGGAAGAACAAAAAGAAAACGGCAATCGCCACACCTGCTCCTGAGTTAATCCCGATGATACCAGGATCAGCTAAATCATTTCGTGTTATCCCTTGTAAAATAGATCCTGATAAGGCAAGTGCCATACCCGCTAAAAGTGTAATAATAATTCGCGGTAATCTAATCGAGAATAATACAAATTCTTCTTTAAATGTTCCTTGACCAAGAAGGGTTGGAATCAGCCTGTCATAGGAGACAGAGGAATAGCCCATTCCTGTACCAATCGTAATAGTGATCAAAATAAGAACAAATAAAACAGCTAAAATGATTCTTTGTTTTTTGAGTAGTGATGGTTGAATCATGAGAAGGCTTTACCTCCTTTATGTACAATGAACAAGAAGAAAGGTAGCCCCATGATGGCAACAATGGCCGCTACTGGTGTTTCATAGGGGGCATTGATCGTACGCCCGAGTGTATCAGCAGCAAGCATAAAAGCAGCCCCAATGATAGCCGAGATGGGGATAATAAAACGGTAATCCGTTCCAACAATGGCACGAACGATATGTGGAATCATTAAGCCGATGAATGCCATATTTCCAACTATTGCAACAGAAGCACCGGCTAATAAAATGATGACAATAAATAGAATGGTTTTGACATAAATCGTCTTCTGACCTAATCCAACAGCTACTTCCTCACTTAAACTTAGGATCGTAAGTTGTCTAGAAAGGAGAAGTGAAATGAGGATTCCCAATGAAATAAAAGGGACAATGGCATAAAGCTGCCCCCAGGAAGTCCCGATGATTCCACCGGCTGTCCACATTGAGACATCCTTTGAAATTTTAAAATAAATCCCTATTCCTTCTGCAATCGCAAAAAGAAATGCTGACACAGCTGCACCTGCTAATACAATTCGAAGCGGGGAAAAACCGCCTTTTTTCATCGCACCGATACCAAAAACCATTATGGCTCCTACAGCTGCCCCGATAAAACAACCAATCATAATCCCGAAGTAATTAGCTGAAGGAAAAAAAGCAATCGTCACAGCAAGAGCCGCATTTGCTCCGGCCGTTAAACCAAGTAAACCAGGATCTGCAAGAGGATTTCTCGTTAATCCTTGCATAATCGCCCCCGATACAGATAAAGCAGCTCCAACAAAAATGGCTGCTATTTCTCGTGGTAAGCGAATTTCACGGATGATAGAAATGCTATCACTCTTTACATCAGAGAATAGGGCTAACCAAACATCTTTGACAGTGGTGTCAGCCGCCCCAAATACAATAGCAACAATAAACATGCCAACAAATAGTATAAGACATGCCATTAGTTTAAATAGAAAGGGGATTGAACGTTGATTTTCTTTAGTCATCACAGTCTCTCATCTTTTCTTTTTTAGTAGTATAAAGGAAGAGGCTTTTCCAAAAGGTCCGGAACCAATTTATATAGGAGGGGTATTTCTTCTATATAAACTGGCTTGGGACACCATGTTTGGAATAGCCTCATTGTTATATTAGTTACCTAGGAAAATGTCAACAAAATAATCAAGTTGCATGTCTAATGTGATAGGGTCATTAAAGTAGAATTCTTTCGCATTTACTTCAAATAGCTGATTGTTTTTAACAGCTGGAATATTTTTATATGTATCTGTTTCTTGGAATGAATTATCCGTATCTTTGTTTTTGCTAAGGATGACATAGTCACCAGCATATTCAGGAAGCACTTCTAAAGATAATGCATAATAGCCCTCTTTAAGAGCCATTTCTTTTACCTTTTCAGGCATCTCTAATTTGAATTCTTGGTAAAGGATTTCTGTTCCACGCCCCCAGTTATCACCGTAAACATATAGCTGCTTATCAAAGTTTTCAATGACAGAAACCGTTGTGTCTTCACCAATTTTGGCACGAATGTCTTCTCCAGCTTTATTCGCACGCTTTTTAAAATCATCAACCCAAGCTTTTGCTTCATCTTCTTTGTTTAATAGCTTTCCAATTTCAATGTGTTGGGTTAGATAATCGACTTTTCCATATGTAAAGGTTACAGTAGGAGCAATTTCGCTTAATTTATCGTAGTTTTTAATATTGGATAAACCAATGATTAAGTCTGGTTCTAATTCGATCATTTTTTCTAGACTTTCATCCGTTACTTCTTCCACATTTTTTAATTCTTTCTCAAAACGTGGATTCATTTTAGACCACGAATCTACTCCGACAAGATTGACGTCAAGAGCCATTACGTTTCCTACGAAAGAGGACAGGACAACAACACGCTGCGGGTCAGCAGGGACTTCGACTGGTCCATTTTCAGATTCGTATGTTATCGTTTCTTTCTTCTCGTTTTCAGTAGAATTGCTTTTTCCTTCTGATGAGCCGCTGCTACAAGCGCTAATAACCAACACTAATAGCAGCAGGAATGGTATCAATAGCTTTTTCATTTTTATGTTCTCCTTTTAATAAGTTGTACGTCATACACATTGGTTTGTTTGTTCGGGGATCTCTTCCGATTTCAGCATCAATTTGAAATACTTTTTTGAGGACGTTATGGTTTATAACTTCTTCGCAGTTACCAACTTTTACGATTTCTCCATCTTTTAATGCAATGATATAGTCCGCAAAACGTGCCGCTTGGTTCAAGTCATGGAGAACCATTACAATCGTGCGTCCCTGTTCAACATTTAATTTCTGCAAAAGTTCTAAAACTTCTAATTGATGGGCCATATCTAAGTAGGTGGTCGGTTCATCAAGAAAAATAATCTCCGTTTCTTGAGCAAGAGCCATTGCAATCCAAACACGCTGGCGTTGGCCGCCAGATAAGGAATCGACAAGACGATATTTATATTCCTGTGTACCGGTTACCTCAAGTGCCCAGTGAATCACTTCATAATCCTTCTTCGTTAATCGCCCAAAGCCATTTTGGTGGGGGAAACGACCATAAGATACCAGTTCACCAACTGTTAGCCCACTTGCACTTTCAGGAGTTTGTGGAAGAATCGCCATTTTCTTTGCGAGTACCTTTGTATTTTCTTTTGAGATATTTTTTCCGTCTAAAAAGACCGTTCCAGATTGCTGCGAAATAATGCGAGTAATCGCCTTTAATAATGTAGATTTCCCGCAGCCATTGGCACCGATAATCGTTGTAATTTGCTTGTCAGGAATGTTTACACTTAAATCCTTTACAATTAAACGTTCACCGTAACCAATATTTAATTCATTTGTATATAGGCGAACCATTATTTTCCCTCCATTTGCTGAAATAATGATCTATCAAACTAGTGATAATGATTATCAATATCGAACAATTAAATACTATAATTCTTTTAAACCATTGTCAATAGCCATTGCTATTGTCATACGGAAAGAAATCATGTATATTTAATTGAGAATGATAATCAATTCCTTTTAAAAAAGATAAGAAAGAATAAAATTTTTTGAGACTATACGGTTAGAAAAGATTTATCAGTGTCAAGCTCCAGCGCCTAGATCCTCGAGACATATAACCCTGTGAGGCTCACCCTATGCTATACGGAACCTGTTCAAGGTGCTTCAGCTTTTCTTATAATCAAGGAGTGAATGAAATGGAACAGCCAGAATTATTTGATGTAACGATAATTGGAGGAGGTCCAGCAGGGCTTTACTCTGCTTTTTACAGTGGACTAAGAGAAATGAAAACAAAGATTATTGAATATCAACCACAATTAGGCGGAAAAGTTCATGTATATCCAGAGAAAATGATTTGGGACATTGGCGGGCTAACCCCGATTTCAGGAGAAAAATTAATTGAACAGCTGGTAGAGCAAGGTTTAACATTTAACCCAGAAGTGGTGTTGAATGAAAAAGTAGAAACGATTACACGAAATGAGGAAAACATTTTTGTATTGAAGACGGCTTCCGGTCAAAAGCATTTTACTAAGACGGTTATTGTCGCAGTAGGTAGTGGAATTTTGAATCCTCAAAAGCTAGACATTGAAGGGGCAGAGAGGTTCGAGGTATCCAATTTAAATTACACAGTGAAGTCGTTAAAACGTTTCAAAGATAAAACGGTGATCATCTCAGGTGGTGGCAATACCGCTGTTGATTGGGCAAACGAATTAGAGCCTATAGCCAAAAAAGTTTATGTAACCTATAGAAAAGAGGCTTTATCTGGTCATGAAGCTCAAGTAACCCAGCTTATGAATAGTTCAGCTACATGCTTCTTACATACCTCGATTACTAAGCTGATCGCTTGTGAGAATCATGAAGTGATAGAACGTGTGGAATTAACGAATCACCAAACGGGAGAGGTATCATATTTACCTATAGATGAAGTGATGATCAACCATGGGTTTGATCGAGATTCAACATTACTTAATAATAGCGATTTACCAATCGAAATGGCTGATAATTTTTATATTGTGGGGAGTACGAATAGTGAATCATCGATAGATGGGATTTATGCAGCCGGGGACATTCTAAAGCATGAAGGAAAATTACATCTGATTGCCGGTGCTTTTCAAGATGCAGCAAACGCTGTAAACAAAGCAAAACAATTCATTCAGCCTGACGCATCTAAAATGGCTATGGTATCTTCTCATAATGAAGTCTTTAAAGAGCGCAATCGAGATTTAGTGAAACAATTGGTTAAATAATCTAAAGATACTAGGATCAAACGATGGAGTAGTCGAAGTAATATTCTATTTTTATTAACTATATAATTTTTCCATTAAGGAGCTACAGAACGTAGCTCTTTTTTATATTTCCTTATTATGATCGTTTTCATCAAAAAATATGGAAATATTAAACCATTAATTAACAAAATTTATGCTAGAATGATTATAGCAATAAAGTTGATTTTGGCTCAGAGGGGGTAAAAACATGAGAAAAACGACATTGACATATAAAATAGCATCTGAACCAGATGAATTAGGGCAAATATATAAATTAAATTACCAAACTTTTGTAGAAGAAATCCCGCAGCACGGGCAAAACGAGAATGGTCATTTAGTTGATAAATTTGATGATGAGAATACATACATAATTGCAAAAAATGAAAGCGAAGTAGTAGGGATGGTGGCCGTACGTGCTAACCGACCGTTTTCCTTAGATCAAAAGGTCAACGACTTGGATCGATATATGCCTCCATTAGCTAATCCTTGTGAAGTTCGTTTGCTTTCAGTGAAGAAAGAATTTCGCAGTACAAGGGTGTTCTACCAGCTAATCGATTCACTAGTAAACTATTGCTTGAAAATGGACTATAATTTAGTTCTCATTTCAGGAACTGACCGTCAAATTAGATTATATAAGAGGATGGGCTTTGAATCATTTGGTCCAATGGTTGGAACGGAAGAGGCAATGTTTCAGCCAATGTATTTAACAAAAGAGAAATTTGAGACCACTACAAAAGCTTTTAAAAAGATGATGATTCAAAAATCAAGGCCAACTAAAAAAATGAATTTCCTACCAGGACCAGTGCCAGTCCATGAAAAGGTGGAAAATGCATTTGGAAAAGAATCGATTTCACATCGCTCCAATGATTTTATTGAGGAAATGAAAGAAGTTCGCTTAAAACTTTGCAAGCTAGTTAACGCAAACAATGTACAAATTGTCATTGGGACTGGAACCCTAGCTAATGATTTAATTTCGGCTCAATTAACAAAAATCCCTGGCAAAGGTCTCATCCTTTCAAATGGAGAATTTGGCCATCGTCTCATTGATCATGCAGAAAGGTTTGGGGTGGATTTTTATACAATAGAAAAAAGCTGGAACGAAAAAATTACAAGAGGGGAAATTGATGACGTTCTTAAGCAGCACCCGGATATCACTTGGCTTTGGACCGTGCATTGCGAGACATCTACAGGCTATTTGTACGATATAACCAAGATTCAGCAGATTACGAAAAAGCACAATGTGAAGCTTTGTGTCGATGCATGCAGCTCTGTTGGGGTGGTTCCAGTGAACTTTCAAGATGTTTACTTAGCCAGCACAGTAAGCGGGAAAGGGTTAAGCTCTTATCCGGGATTAGCAATTGTTTTTCACCAAGAGCCGATCTCACCTGATAAACAAATTCCTAGATATTTAGATCTTGGTCAATATGCCATGACAAATAGTATCCCATATACACACTCATCTAATTTAGTCGCAGCTTTGCATGAAGCGGTGAAGAGAGTCGATTTAGATTATCGAGGGTATATTGCTGCAGTTGTTAGACGAAAGCTCAAAAATGCTGGACTTGAAATCCTGGGAGATGAGGATTATTCTCCTGGTATTATCACAATTCCCGTTCCTGATTTTATTTCTTCGAGAGACGTCGGGGATCAAATGAAAGCTAACGGAATGATCATTAGCTATGAAAGTGATTATTTACTTAAACGAAATTGGGTTCAGCTTGCTTTAATGGGAAATATGACAATGACTGAAATTGAGAAGGCATTCACCATCATAAAGCAATTTATAAGTCAAGTTGTAGAGCAGGTATAGTCATATGTTTGAAAATTTGCAAAAAACATCAGGAATGAAACTTACACTTATTGTCGCTTGTATCTTATGGATAAAAACCGTCATTGTATCGTTTGTAGGATTTGATTTTACCATTCAATCTTTTCTGGATATCGTATTAATTGTGTTCAGTCCTATTGGGTCTTTGTTATTAGTCTTCGGCTTTAGTTTTTATTTTACTAAGCGGGTAAACCGATTCGTTTTATTTGTCTTATTACTAGCAGGTACCGGTATCCTATATGGGGATTTACTATATTTTCGTTTTTACATAGACTTTGTTACAGCACCAATCCTGTTTCAATTTGATAATGTCGGCGGTTTAAGTGCCAGTACTGTCGAATTAATGAGTCCATGGGATGTCTTATTATTTATTGATTTATTTGTCATTGGATGGTTTCTGATCAAAACGAAATCAACTAAATTTACAGTCAAGAGCAAGTCTAAAAAGAAGTACGTAGCTACTGGTACGCTTTTAATAGCTATAACGGTTTGCTTGGGCCTAGTAAAGTCTAATCATCTTTTTTCTGAGTCGTATGATCGTGAACAAATGGTGAAATCATTAGGCCCCTTAAATTATCACCTCTATGATATTGCACTTGGGGTTACGGCTCCGCTTCAGAGAATATTTGTAACGGAATCCGATGCAGTCGCTTCTACAAAGTATCTTCAATCAAAGGACTCGAAACGAACCGACTTATTTGGAATAGCAAAAGGAAAAAATATTGTGCTTATAAGCATGGAATCTACCCAAGACTTCGTGATTAATCAAAAAGTAAATGGAAAAGAGGTCACCCCATTTTTGAATGATCTAGTGAAGAACAGTTTTTATTTCAGTCAGATCTATGATCAAACAGCTCAAGGAAAAACATCTGATGCTGAATTCATGGTCGATACCGGATTGTATCCTTTGGCAAGCGGATCTGTTTTTGTCAGAAGGCCAGAAAATACGTTTTATAGTCTGCCGCATATATTAAAGGAAAATAAAGATTATTATGCCGCAACCTTTCATGGCAATGTGCGAACATTTTGGAATCGGGATATCATGTACGATTCATTAGGCTACGATAAATATTTTTCTAAAAGAGATTATCAAGTAACAGACGATAATTCGATTAACTATGGCTTAAAAGACATTCCTTTCTTCCAGCAGTCTGTCGAATACTTGGAGGAGATACCAGAGCCATACTATGCAAAATTCCTTACTTTAACCAACCATTTCCCATTTCTCCTGGAAGAAGAGGATACGTTTATCGATGAAGCAGACACGGAAGAAGAAGTTGTAAATCGTTATGTTACGACTGTTCGATATTTGGATGAATCAATTAAGAAATTTTTTCAGACTTTGAAGGATAAGGGAATGTACGAAGATACCGTATTTGTCCTTCATGGAGATCACTATGGGATATCTGAGAAATATGAAGACGGTTTGAATGAGCTAATAGGTGAAGAAGAAAACATGGCCAATTATATGAAGCATCAGCAGGTTCCGTTAATCATTCATGTGCCAGGTCAAGAAGGAGAAACGATTACGACTCAAGGAGGCGAAATAGATATTCGTCCTACACTCCTTCATTTATTAGGAATAAAATCAGAGAACAGCTTTTCTTTCGGACATAATCTATTTACACGTGATATGGACCACCCTGTCATTTTCCGGGACGGAAGCTTTGTAGCTAAGGATTATCTATACAAAGATAATATCTGCTACGACAAAAATGATGGCATAATGGTCAATATGCAAAAATGTGAGCCTTATATGGAAACGGTTCGGCACGAATTGGAATTGTCGGATAATATTATATTTGGTGATTTGCTGCGATTTGTAGTGGAATAACAGGTTTTTCAATAAATTCGTCATTTATTTGTGATGTGAATTATGTAATATAGAAAGGCTGTTTTTTAAATTGTTGTTGTTTTAAAACATGAATTTTTGTGAAAAGATTGGTTGGAGCGGAAAGTTTTTAAATAACAACAAATGTTTACGGAAAAAATTCATTAGATCATAACAAAAATTTATCATTAAAAGCAATGAAAAGAAGAGTAGTGAAATATCCTTATTGACAGAGAGCTCCTATTTGCTGAAAGGGAGTAATAATGCACTTAGTGAAAAAAGACTTGGAGCTTCGTAGGTAATTATGCTATTAGCTTAAGGATGGTACGACGGGATCTCCCGTTATAGAGATAGGGTATAAGCCATTTTGCCGTACCTGAAGAGATTAGCCTGGTGACATGTTAATAAACTGTGGTGGTGCCACTAACGCTAATGACAAGCTCTCGTCCTCAAGATAAAAAATCTTGGGGGTGAGGGCTATTTTATTTGGTGAAAAATTTTGATTAGAAGTGAATAAAAGTGCATTGGGCATATAAAATAACGGATCGATCCTTTGAACTTTCATCTGGTATCAAGTCTTTTACCATTAATTAATTTAAATCTGAATTTGTTAAAAGCTGAGGGATGCTGCAGCACACCTTATTTCTCATTTTCTATTAGGCGAGGTAATTAAATATTTGTTTCCGATAGTAAGGTAATTAAAATATATGGAAAACAGATAGATGAGAAGTGGATGGTGAATTTTTAATATAATTGGATGGTTCGGAAGTGTGGATCCTATTTTAAAATAGTGTATGTGCAGTATAATAAAATGATAAAGAGGTGCCCAATGTTCTTCCTCATTGCAATAGTCGTAATTGTTTTACTTATATCAGTCGTTTCCACTTTGGTCATTGCCGGGGGGAATGGCGATGAGAATTATAGAGGAGCTTCGAAGAGAAATACAGTTAATTTAACATTGATTTATGCAGTCATCATCATTTTAGCATTAATTGCTTTGGGTCTTTATTTAGTTCTATCTTAAAAGAATTTTAGAAGGATGTTTTCAATGGACTGGAAGCCAGATCGAAATGCCAACAAAGCGTTGTATAAACAACTCGCTGAATATATCGAAAACGGAATAGCAGATGGTACCTTTCCAGCGGATAAGCCCTTGCCATCTGAAAGAAAAATGGCTAAAGAGCTTGGAGTAAACAGGAGCACGGTGGTTTCAGCATATGACGAACTCGAGGCCGACGGTTTAATTGTGAGGACTAGAGGGAGCGGAACTACGATTAGCCAGGATATATGGGGAATGAGCAAAAAGAGGGTTCCCAGTTGGAACCGATATATTGAGTCCGGCTCCTTTCTCCCTAATCATCCAGTTGTACAAAGGATTCGAAAAGAAGCAGAAGAAATAGATATGATCAATCTAGCAAGCGGGGAACTTTCTCCTGATCTTTTCCCATCAAAGGTATTAAGGAAACTAACGTCCACTCGTTCGTTTATCGGAAATTTAGGTCATGATCATCCATTGGGTAACGAGATTCTTAGAAGAACGATAAAAGAACATGTGAAAGATTATCGGGATATAGAAACAAACCCTGAGTCCATCCTAATCACATCAGGAGCACAACAAGCCCTCCACCTTATTGTTCAGTGTCTCTTAAAGCCCGGTGATGCAGTCGTTTTGGAGGACCCCTCCTACCATTACAATCTGCAGATTTTTAAGTCAGCTGGTGTCAACACCTATCTGCTGACTGTAGAAAAAGACGGTATGGACCCTGAAGAATTAGTCCGGTTATACAAGAAACATCGTGTGAAAATGATTTTCTTAAACCCTGCTTTCCAAAACCCAACCGGTGTTTCAGTGTCAGACAGACACAAGCAGAGAATTATAGAAATTTCTTTAGAGTTAGGTATACCTATTGTTGAAGATGATCCATACAGCATCACTTCTTTTTCCGGAAAAAAGATATCCACGCTGAAATCAATGGATGAAACAGGAAATGTCCTGTATATCAGTTCATTGTCCAAAATTGTAGCTGCGGGACTGAGAATAGGTTGGATCATTGGACCGAGAGCGGTAATTGAGAGACTGGCCGATGCCAAACAACAGGTCGATTTTGGCCATGCAAGCTTTTCTCAGTGGGTTGCTAACGAATTTTTAGAATCAAAAGAGTTCCACCTGCATCTCACTAGGCTTTTAAAAAATTTAGAGAGCCGTCGAAATATGATGATCCGAAGTCTTCAATCATACTTAAGGGACCAGGTGGAATTCAACTCTCCTCAAGGAGGAATCCATTTATGGTGCAAGCTTAATAGGAATGTTAATGAAACCAAATTATTAGAAGATGCAATAAGAGAGGGAGTTATATTTGTTCCAGGTTCATCCATGGGATCCCGAGAAGGATATGTGAGATTCACCTATGCCCGGGAGAACGAAGAGAGAATTGACTTGGGAATTAGTCGATTTGCTGAATCCCTCCGAATGCAGGAAAAATAAGCAATGGGGGTTGAAAATCCATTGCACATGTAGAAAAAGGGACATTAAACTGTACCTGTTTGACTATAAAACACATGTAGATGTTGTTAAGCAATACAGTAAAAAAGTCGTTGTGTACTATTATGGCGACACCCATTTAGTAATATTACATTAATTGGGCTTAGTATTAATAATTGGAGGGGTAATTTTATTAAATGCTTCTAATAGTCCAGAAAAAGAAATGAAACCATCAAGCTATAGGTTTGATGGTTTCATTTCTTTTTGGCTTTTTGTCAAAAAGTTGTCGTGCCTGAATTAAGTATGTAAAAACTGTATAAGAGCTTTGTTTAAATCATTTGCGAATAGGCTTACTATCCGGTCCAGGGTTAATATCTTGTACAAAAATATGTACATCTTTTTCGACTTCAACAAACATTTGATGGCCTCCTTTTCAATGAAATTAATTTCTCTTTACTATATATGAAATGAATTTGGTGGTATGTGTCTTATTTTTTAGGAAAAACTTTTTGGGTATAATTATAAATTTTCATAAGCCAAATTCATTTTTGGTGTCATTGAAACCACTCCAACGTAGGGTCCCCGATTGAATGCTTTGGCAGAACTATTAGCTAACTGGAAGGATTCCGTATGAGAGAATCAGGGTTTTCTTTTTTCCTTCCATCCTGCTTTAGTAAGCGGGCAGAAAACTAGATTAAAGACTGCGCCAAACGTGAAGCTTATTTTCAAGGATTGGGTTTTTATTTTCACTTTTATTGTTTAATACTCAACTTCACCTATTCTATTTTCAACTTCTTTCATTCTATCGATTTCTCGACATAAATCGATAAATTACGCGGATCTGTAGCTGCTAAAAACTTTATAAATGGAAAACTAGTAAAAAAATCCTTGTTCTACTATTCCTCCATTGGTAAAATCATGAAAAACTAGGGGGGATAAAGATGATCGAATATCCGATTTTAGAAAAAGACGCAACGATCGGTATAACAGCACCATCATCTGGTGTGGATGTTGAATTACACGATCTCGTAAAGCAGGCATGCAGGCGAATGGAATCCAATGGATTTAGAATCCAATGTGGAGAAACGGTTTGGACACAAGACAAAGCAAAATCGGCACCTGCTAAAAAACGTGCAATCGAAATCAATGGAATGCTGCAGGATGAAAGCATCGAACTAATCATTCCACCATGGGGCGGAGAGCTTTTGATTGAGATCCTTGAAGAGATTGACTTTGAAAAAATAAAGCCAAAATGGATATTAGGGTATTCAGATTTAAGTGTGTTATTATTGGCCATTACATTGAAGACAGGAATGGCAACCGCACATGGGACCAATCTTATTGATCTAAGAGGCGAGTATTCAGATGACACAACAGCAATGTGGAAGTCTGTATTATCAACCAAATCTGGAGATTCAATCCTGCAAAATTCGTCAGCTAACTACCAAAAAGAATGGCAGCATGATAACCCGACACCGTGTATCTTTCATTTGACAGAACAAACCGATTGGAAAACAGTTACAAACAAAAATGAAAAAATTCAAGGGCGCTTATTAGGTGGATGTATTGACGCGATCAGACATTTAATCGGCACTCCCTTTGGTGATGTAAAGGCTTTTAGCAAACAGTTTATCGATGATGAACCTGTCATTTGGTATTTTGAGAATTGTGAGCTACCAACAACCGATTTGCGGAGATCAATCGTACAAATGAAGCTAACGGGATGGTTTGAAAATTGTTCAGGAATCATGTTTGGGAGAAGTGCTGCTAATCAACCAGTCGGAAACTACATGATCGAAGATGTCTATCAGGAATTAGCTGATGAGCTTAGGGTTCCCATTATATATGACATTGATTGTGGGCATGTTCCACCACAACTCACTTTTATTAATGGGGCATATGCTGATGTAGAGGTTAAGGATGGTACTGGCACTGTTTTGCAAAGCTTTAAGTAAAAATGAATAAGTAGAAAATCACCGTAGCCTTCTTGGAACTAGGATGAATAGGTTCTAAGAAGGTTTTTTGGATAAAATAAAACAATAAGAATAATTATTGCAATTTACAATTAATTAATGTATAAATAATTTAAGAGATAAAACTGCTAAAATCCGTTTTGTAGACTGTATTCTGTTGGTTGATTAAAAATGTGAGGGGGGAATTTGAACTCATAGATCTGATCAACAAAAATTTAGTGGTTTATAGTTGCAATATACAAATAAAATTATTTAAAAATGTACCGAATTAGCTCATGTCTTATTTAAAGGGGGTGATAGCCGATCTTGGAAATCAAATTTTCGTTGAATGAATTTTACATGGGACTATGAAATTATAAGGAAGTACATTTAATGAAAGGATTGATTGCATGTTTAATGAATACCAACTTCAATTGCATTTCATTGCCAAGAAGATGGAAATGGAACTACACATCAAGGAAGAGATCATCCTTACTGAACGTGATAAATGCTTTCTTAAAAATGAATCAGAAAATAATTTTCATGAGCCAGAATGCTGTATAGCTTGTTAAATAAAATTACAAGATAGGGGAGTAGTAAAATGAAAATGCATGTCGGGATTAATGTTACTAATTTAGAGGAGTCCATTGATTTTTATCAAAAAGTATTTAATATCAAACCAGTAAAAGTAAAAGAAGATTATGCAAAATTTTTAATAGAAGACCCAAGCTTAAATTTTACCCTGAATGTTGTAAAAGAAGTGTCAGGAAATCAGGTTGGACATTTTGGTTTTCAAGTTAGTGATTTAAAAGAAGTGTTAGATCATAAAGAAAGGTTAGAAAAGTTAGGGTTCTTTGCCCGAGAAGAAATGGATGTTACTTGTTGTTATGCGACACAGGATAAGTTTTGGGTAAGTGATCCTAATGGGAATGAGTGGGAATTCTTCTATACAAAAACAGGTGAAGACAGCATGGGGAAAGATAGATCAATTTGCTGTGATCTGCTTAAAAAGTAAAGTAGGAGATTATAAAGAATAGGCAAAAACTGCTATAGAGCCTGTTTTTTAAACAATTGACGAAAAACAGGCTCCTTTATTCATGGAAAGCTTTATTGATTGTACTTAAAGTTGAATCTAACTTGTTAAAAAGATCTTTCCGCTATTATTTTTGCTAGATTCAGCAGCACGTATAGCCTGCTGCACTTCTAGTAAGTCAAAATGAGCGCTTGGCTCCATAAGTGTTAGTTTCTTATCCAATATGAATGCAATCAATCGGTTAAAGGTTTCATGCCAAGCCTTAACAGGAACTTGTTGATTCCAATGTCGTAAATGAAACATTTTAATATTTACTTTTGTTCTTTTTGAAATGTCTGCCCAATTGATCGGTACACCTGATAAGAGCCCAATGGTTAATAAAGTTCCATTTGGATGAACACAAGAAGCTAACTCTGAACCAGCCGGACCACCTATAGAATCAATAGCAGCACTAGCTCCACGTCCATTTGTTAATTCCCTAACTGTCGAATGTAATGAAGTAACTGACGTATCGATGACTTGAGAAGCACCAAGTTGCAGAAGTTCTTCGGTATAAAAATGATTTCTGGTTACAGCTATGAGCTCAAAGCCTAGAATTTTAGATAATTGGACAAAGATACGACCAATAGAAGATCCACATGCATTTACCAGTAATACTTCATCTGGTTTTAAGGCTAATACTTCTGAACAAATCAGCCATGCGGTGACAGGATTTATATATAACTGTGCAGCAGTATTGTCCTCAATGGATTGGGGGATGGGAATGGCCAGCTCTGCAGAGGTCCTAACGTATTCCTGCCAAGTGCCTTCCCCACGCAACGGTAGAACACGCTTTCCAATGAGATCCTGCGAAACGAAAGGTCCAACATCTTCTATAATCCCAACTCCCTCATATCCAGGTATGGCAGGGAGAGAAATTCTGTGGGAGTAAGCCCCGTGAATTGGGATCAAGTCAGAGGGGTTAATAGGACGAGTGATCATTCGAACCAGGACTTCACCACTCTGAGGTCGGTGAATCCTTTTATTCTCAATTTGTAAAACATCATCAGGTCTACCAAACTCATAAAATTTAATACATTTTGCTTCCAAAATAAATAATGCCCCTTTATCATCGACTATTTTTGATCTTCAATAAATTCTTTATTATGGCTTAATTGCATCAAGTATTAGCGAAGGTGCAACAAGTTTATTCCCTTGATTTCTAGGGTCATATCGTTTTGAGCGAAAAATAACACCGTCTTTTCCATCCCATTCATAGTAATGAAAATTGCCATTCTCATCACAATATTCCAGTAATTCGACCTTATACCCAGCTGCTTCGAACATTTCCGATAATGTTATATGATTATAAACGATTTTATGACTTGCAGCTGGATGATCCATTGGTCCAGGTCCACCGATTTTTACGATATTCTGATAGTCCTTATCAGGAAAAAACGCATCTGGTACAGCACAACGAATATAACCAGATGATTTTAAAAACGTATAACAAATATTTGCCGCTTTGATTCCTTCTTCATACGTTAGATGCTCCCATACATGTTCAGCTAAAATAGCTGTAATAGAATGGTGTTCAAATCTATTATTCCAAGTGTTCTCATTTAATAAATTTAGTTCATCCTCCTGTGTATGGATCCAGCCTGGATTATTAAGATATTCGCCTGCCCCAATGACTATCTTTATTTCCTCTTGTATAACCACTCTTTTCACCCCTGAAAAATAGTTTATATCTAGCGTAAAAGAACAGTAGTTATTATTTTTGCAATTCATTCACAGTGACAAATTGATAGCCTTTTTCAGTTAAAGATTTCAATATCCCTTCAATCACTCTTAGTTCTTTACCAGTGTCATCATGCATTGGATGTAATAGAATGATAGACCCTGGTTCTATATTTTCATTAACATAGGCCACTTTATCATCGACAGAGGTATAGTAGCTGTCTGGTTCAAGGTTCCATGTAATCGTATCTATCTGTTTTTTATTTAAATAATAGGGTAATCCAATTAATTTCTTTCCATTGGGTGGTCGGAAGTCAATTTCACCCTTAAAGCCTGTTTCGCGAATTAAGTTATTGGTCTTTTCAATTTCTTGCTTTATAAAGGAAGGTGTTTTAAAAATCATCCGCTCATGAGAATACGTATGATTCCCAATCTGATGTCCAGCCTCCGCTATTTTTCGTCCTTCTTCAGAGCTCTTCTGTAGTTCATTTCCAATTAAGAAAAAGGTTGCTTTTGCGTTGTATTGATCTAAAATCGATACGATTTGATTCACATGATTAGTGGGACCATCATCAAATGTCAACGCTACGATTTTTTCATTGGTTTCGACTTGACTAGTAATCCCTCCGAATAATTGGAAGGCTCTCGAATTCATTAATTTATAGGAGCCGAATAATAAAAGTAATAATACTAGGACGACAATACATGATATAACCATTCTTTTTTTCATCAGACTACCTTCTTTATATTATTTATCATCACTGATTATATCAAAAGGAGAATGATGATGGGGAGACTTAATCAATAGAATCGATGGATGTTTACCCTAATAATTGCAAAATACAAATTGATAAGTATAATAATGGTGAGATGATTGAAAGTGAAATACTAACAATCGATCGGATTCAAGTCAAAGGAGGAATAAAAGTTGGAATCACCAAGAGAATTGTTACAGGTAATGATGCGTAGATTTGGATTATTAAATAAGAATTGTTGTTCGATTGGAAATGTGGATATATCCCTTATTCAAAGCCATATTTTATATGAAATTGACCACAGGGAAAAGCCGTCAATGCAGGAAATTGCCGAAACACTCGGGGTTGATGTGACGACATTTAGCCGTCAAATCCAAACATTATCCAAGATGGAATTGTTAAAGAAAGTTCAATCCTCTACCGATAAGCGAGTGTATTATTTACAATTAACGATTCAAGGAAAAGCCGTTGCTGCTTCGATAGATACACAGATGAATCAATACTTAGAAGATGTTTTCTCAAATATGAACGATTTTGAGAGAGAGACCGTTTTACGATCGATTCGGCTATTAAATGAATCAATGGCGAAAAGTAAGATGTGTTGTAAGCCTGTACAATAGCATTTACTCTTATAATACTTGTGGAATACAAATAATCTAAATCGAAAGGAACGAGTCATGAATATTGAATTAATCAGTCAAAAGCATTGGCCAGGCATTAAGGAAATTTATCAATTAGGAGTCGATACTGGAAATGCAACCTTCGAGACGAACGTTCCAAACTGGGGGAATTGGATCAATGGAAAAATAATTCATTGCAGTGTGGTAGGAATTAAAGATGATAAGGTGGCAGGCTGGGCTACTGTTAGTGCAGTTTCACGCCGATATGTTTACAGAGGTGTTGGCGAAGTAAGTGTATATGTTCATCCGCAATTTAAAGGAAAAGGAATGGGAAAAGAGCTTTTATCAGAAGTGATTACCCGTTCTGAAAAAAATGGATTGTGGACATTACAAGCAAGTATTTTTCCAGAAAACAAGGGGAGTATCAAAATCTTTCAACAAAAAGGTTTTAGGAAGGTGGGGATCAGGGAAAAAATCGGTAAACATCATGGAGTATGGAGGGATGTTCTTTTCTTTGAAAGAAGAAGTGAAGTTCTATAAGAAAAAGACCAACACTTGCTTAAAAGGGTTTGGTCTTTTTTGTTTTACCATTATGACTTTTTAACTCCTGGAAGTACCGTTTTAGCATATATAAGAGTGTTTTTTGAAGCCTCTTTTCTAAAAGTTTGTTGCATTTAACAATATTGAAAACGAAGAGTGGATTGGAGCGGAAGGAAAGGAACGGTCAACGGTCAAATGTTTATTCTCAAAAATCAACAATCTCTACGAAAAGAGACTTTTTGAAAGATCCCACTGTGTATTTTTTCCTAATTTAACATTTTTTAAAGGGAAAGCTGAATGACTAGAGAATGTAAAAAATGATGCAGTTTTTATGTCT
Source organism: Rossellomorea pakistanensis (assembly GCF_016908495.1). Taxonomy (GTDB): domain Bacteria; phylum Bacillota; class Bacilli; order Bacillales; family Bacillaceae_B; genus Rossellomorea; species Rossellomorea pakistanensis. The sequence continues at coordinate 69,726 of NZ_JAFBDZ010000001.1, forward strand.
TTTGAACACAAGGAGGAATTTTTTTGAACAATTTTAGAAGCAAAAAGTTTCTAGTGTTAAGTTTGATCATTAGTTTATCGATTCCAACAACTGCCTTTGGAAATAATATCACTTCTCAGACAAGTCTTAGGGAACATCATCGAGATTTTAATCCACTAAAAGTTACCAACGCTGCCAGAGTATCTGATTTTCCTAATATGAACTTGCCTACAACTACTAAGCTGAAAGAAAGTATTCATTTCACTAGAAAAGACCCCATCATAGACAAAAATAACCATCATGATCGTTTCATTCAGAAAGCGGTTCAATTTGTCGATGATATGCAAAAAGGTGATTATCGACATGCCTTGAAATCATCGACTCACGCTTTGAAAAAGGGGATATCAGAAAAATGGCTAGAGAACTATTGGACCGCACTTCCTCTTCAATTAAATATGGGTGCATTCATTGGGATCGGGGATGCTACAGTAAAAGAGTCGAATCGAGTTCATACCAATGTAGAAATCCAATTGAACTTTGAACAGGGAACTGTTCCGATGACGATTAGACTGGAACGCTCTGGTAAAGTTGATGACTTCCTCGTCACTCCTCCAATGGGGGGAGAGGTGATTGCAGATGATCCTTCCTACAGTAACCCCAATTCCTTTACTGAAAAAAATGTGGTAATTGGAAAAGGGGATTTTGCCGTACCTGGTACACTGTCTATTCCTAAAGGGAAGGGACCTTTTCCAGTAGTCGTTCTTGTTCAAGGGTCAGGGGCGAGTGATAAGGACGAAACCATTTATGCATTAAAACCTTTTCGAGATTTAGCATATGGTCTTGCTTCAAAAGGAATCGCAGTCCTTCGTTATAATAAACGGACATTTGAACATCCAGTAAAAACCATAACAGACCCGAATCATACGGTCGATAAAGAAACAACCGATGATGCTCTACTCGCAACCCGTTTACTTGAAAAAGAAAAGAAGATTGATGACGATCAAATTTTCATCCTCGGACATAGCCAAGGCGGAATGATGGTCCCGCAAATGCTGAATAAAGACAAGAGACAAAATATTGCAGGGGCAATCATTATGGGTGGACCTGCCCGAACCATCCAAGATGTCATTCTTGATCAATTTGATTACCTTTTATCTATTGGGCAAATCCCTCCTGCTATGTATCATTTTTTGAAGGAGCAGTATGAAATGTTAAACGATCCCAACTTTTCTGGAGAACATCCTCCTGAAGGATTTCAATTAGGTCAAGCAATGTTTTGGGATTCGATTAATGATATTAAAGCAGCGGAAATGGCAAAGGAACAAACCGAACCGCTTCTAATTATTCAAGGGGAAAGGGATTATCAAGTGTTATCTGATATTGAAATTCCAATTTGGAAAAAGGAGCTCTCCCATCGTACAAATGTAGAATACCAGCTTTATCCAAAGCTAAACCACCTATTCACAGAAGGCGAAGGGGAAATGAGCACCCCTGCTGAATATTTGATACCAGCTAATATTCCGGAATATGTTATTAATGACATTGTTGAGTGGGTGGGATCTAACCCGAAATAAGTGAACAAATTACCCGGGTTCTAATCAGGACCTGGGTTGTTACAATTAAGAAGAAACTTTTTATGAGGCAGGATTCCACTATTATGCGCAGGTACACTGATTATGAGTCAAAATCGATTTTTTAGGGTGTGTATTGATGAGCTATGCTCGAACTTGTGCAGTTTATGAGGTGGAATTCTAACTTAATGCGCGGAGCAACTCTATATTAGGCAAAGCTGATTAAACGTTGAATACTGGCCAAAGAATTTATTAAAAATCAAGCTTTGTTAAGGAGAAGAAATTGGGATATATTATTAAATTGTAAATCCGAGGGGTACATATGACTAAAAAGAAACCGGTTCCCCAACGAAAACCGGTTTCTTAAATAAAACAATTTAAAGCTGCTAGTTATATTTTTTCCGCAATCTAATAGCCCATCGCTCCCCGATCTTTTCTAATGAAAGTTGTTCATGTCCTTCCTGCTGTGCCCATTCAGGAATGGTTTCGGTTGCTTTGCCACAGTCAAAATCAACTCGTAAAATATCATTGGGATTTAATTCTTCCATGGCCATTTGTACTTTAAGGAGAGGGTATGGACATACTTCTCCGATGGCATCTAAAACAATTTCTTTCGATTGGCTCACTAGTCATCTTCCTTTCATTAAAATACCATTACTCGCTCATGAGTTTCAATTAACGATAATAGCTGATTCATTTGAATTTCAGGATGAATACTGATAAGACCGCGATGGTTAGCATCTTCTTTTTCGACGAATACGGGTAATGACCATGAATGGCTACTTTTGATCGCTTCCTGCATAAGCACGATCGTTCCTTCCTTATGGATTGAAACGATTTCCTCTGTTCGTTCATTTATCGGCTTTGTCAAAATAAATAGTGTCTTTGTCATTTGGCATCCACCTCGTATCGTATGACAACGTCTGCACTTGCTATTACGTCTAGCATTTCACTCTGTTTTTTCAGTTCCACACCTTTTAGCTTTTCTGCTTCAGGATGAAGATCACTTAATGAATGACGATTGACCCACACTTTTCGCTTTAGCATAATAAGGGCATTTATATGCTTAGCCATTTCATATTTTTCGAAAAAAACGGGTTTTTCTTTTAGAGAGGCTAATACCGCCTTATCGAAAAGAAGAACATAAACATCATGCTTCCCCAGTACAAGACCTACTGACATCCGGAGGCCTTCTGACAATCGATGAGGGTCAACCTCTGAACTTTCAAGTACAACTGCTACCGTTTTAGCCAAAAACCATCACCCTCTCTGCTTCGTCCACAATTCTTGCCCAATCGGCTTGGCTCCCGGATTTGACTCCTTCATCGATAGGCAATTCTCTTTCCTCACAGTTATGAGCACATGCAATCAGCTTTATATGATTTTTTTCAGTTAAAAGTCGTGTAAATCGCTTAATGGCATATACTCCGTTATCCATAAAGAAGATAGAAAAAGACCAGTTTCTTTCTAATCCAAGAAGTACAATTCTCTCGGCAGTTGCAAAAGAAGATGATTCGGATGCAGCTGTGATCATCATTCCAATATGCATTGATTTTCACCCCTTTACTTCTTTGCTACTTGAAAAAACAAATGGAAAACAGCGCCATCACGAACCGGCTCAAATAAGACTTCATGGCCGTTTCGAATGACTTCTTCCGGCACATTTGTAACAGAAGGAGGGTGGTCGACGATTACTTCTAAAATTTCTCCGGGCTTCATATCGTTCAATTCTTCTATCGTGTAAATGGGTGGATAGGGACAAGCTTCTCCTTGTAAATCAAGTGTTCGATCAACGTTAATGTTTATTCCCATTGTTATTCTCCTTTTATTTTGTTAATTTTTTTAGTGAATCACGGCTTTCCCACCAGGTGATGAGTAAATACCATGCCAACAATAGACCAACTGTACCGAAGATGGCTCCTGTCCATCCCCAACTATTTACGAGATTAATCGCCGGGAATGGTTTGACAAGAAATTGATATAAGCCTAATCCTTCCCATGACCATGCAAGGAAAGTAGCCCCAACAACGGTTCCAATCCCTGCAAACCATAATTGAACATAGCCTTCCATTGAGCGATACATCCAGCCTGTTTCACAGCCACCGGCAAGCACAATCCCTATTCCGAAAATAATGGCTCCAAGAAACACACCAATACTTGCTGCCTCCGCTCTAGCTTCTACACCAAGACTCATCAGAATAGCAAAACCGATGGTAGAGACAACCATCCCTAATGCAAGCGCTCGACCTAGTGCTCCTTGTTTCGTAATCCAAAGCTCACGAAAGGCAGAAGTAAAACAAATCCGTCCCCTCTGAATACAAACCCCAAATGCTGCCCCAAATAATAAAGCAAAAGCTAGCTTGCTTTGGCCAACACTAAAGTAATAGACTGTGGCTAGAACAATAGCAGTTCCAACGATGACCCCAAGAACTGTTTGAACCCTAGTTGGTATTTGGCCTTTGTTGCTTCGGTTTCTGGCGCGGCTTCTTGATTTTCGTTTTCCCATGACAAGAGGGTGAAGAGCTATTTTTGTCCCTAGATAGGTTCCAGGAAACATTCCAAGCATAAAAATCCAGCCATGTAGTGAAAATTGTGGGACAGCACTAAAGAAAGAACCGAGATTACAACCCATTGCAAGTCTCGCACCGAATCCAGCAAGAACCCCGCCGATAAACCCTTGTAGCAACCGACTTCGTTGCTGTGGCATGCGAATTTTAAAATTATTGCTTAATTAGGGCGGTAAGGAAAGCTCCACCTAGCATTCCGAAAATTAACCAGCCTGAACCGCGGTCCCATGGCATCTTTTCGAGTTTAATTTGTTCAAAATATAGCCATCCACTGACATCAAAGCCAAGCAGTTGAAGCAAATGCCCTCCCCATCTTGTAAATTCTGTTGTCACGCCCCATGCGCCACCGGAGAGAGCAAACCAGAAAATATTCAGGATGGCTGCCGCTATTACAGCTGCCCAATATGGCCAATAGTTCACTAAAACCTTTTGATAGAGTGTCATTAATCTTCCTTTAAACGATTCAACTTCTTTAGCCTGTTGTTGATATGGGGAAAAGGGAACCCCTTTTTCTAGTTGATTTGAATGGATTGCCATAGGATCACCTCACTAATTTTTTCAATTTAAACATTCTTTCTAACAATATATAAAGCTATATTTCTACCACACTTTATGTGCGGAAGGTCAGAAGTGGGAGGGGGAAATGCCCTTACCTTCACATTAAAAATAACGAACAAGCCTTACAATTTGAGCTTTAAATCAAAAAACACCTCTATTTCAAGAAAGAGGTGTTTTAATCTTTATACAGCATCACTTCACCTCTCTTATCTTTCGGAATCACTCCGCAGGATTTGGCACCTTATCTTCAGGTTGCCGAGGCTTCAAAGGGCCTTTCCCTCCACCTCTCTTCATAAGAGAAAACAATAATTCATATCGGATTAATAGGATTTTATCTCAAAGTTTATAGAATTGTCAATCTATTTTTGTGAAATAGGCACATCAAACAAAAATCGACAAAACTCGGGTCGTGCCTGGCACCACCCGAAAAATCTTTTTATGTTTTGGGTGTCCTCTTATTAGCCTTTGCTTCTATATAAAAAACGAAAGGTGGATGAGCAGATGGAAGAATAAAGGGTTTGTCGGATTTCTTTTATAAATGGATTAGAAAAATGAGTAAGTTTTACTTAAGACAGATGCAAAATTCTTAATATGAGGAGGGCTTTATGATGAGTAGATTATTAATCAATGAACATCCATTAATGGTCATTCCGTCATTGGCTGTAAAGGTTGGGGTCAATGAATCGATTTTTTTGCAGCAGATTCATTATTGGTTAACGACAAGCTCCCATGTGTTTGAGGAGAATAAGTGGATTTATAACAGTTATATAGAATGGCAGAAGCAGTTTCCCTTTTGGTCGATAAGTACGATTCGAAGGACGATCAATTCTCTTGAAAAACAAGGATATGTAGTCTCAGCAAATTGGAATCGTTCAAAAATGGACAAAACAAAGTGGTATCGAATAGATTATGAAAAGCTTGAAGGCTTGGAATACCATCGATTGTCCCTTTTTGACCTTCCATCTGCTCAAAGTGAACAGTCGAAAGAATCAGGTTGGACAAAGGATGAGATCAGTTTGAACAAACCAATACCAGAGATTACTACAGAGACTACAACAGAGAAAATTCATATCCTTTTTTCTGAAGTGATTGATTATCTAAACCAACAAACCCATTCATCCTACAAATCGAATTCTAAGAAAACAAAACAGCTGATACAGGCAAGGTGGAGGGAAGGTTTTGTCCTAGATGATTTTAAAAAGGTGATTGACTTAAAGACATCTGAATGGCTAAGAGATCCACACTGGAGTAAGTATCTCAGACCGGAGACTTTATTCGGACCCAAATTTGAATCGTATGTAAACCAGAAAGCAAATAAGAAATCATACAAAGAGGAGGATTTTAATCTAGATGATTAAACGAGAAACTTATAGATTATTAGAATTGATTTCCGACTATTATCATCAGTTTAAAATTAACCAGAAAAAAATTGACATCTGGCATGTCGTTTTACAAACGTATTCGTTTGAAGAAATTGAAGCAAACCTAATTGCCTATGTGGCAAGATCACCGTACCCTCCAATGCTCTCTGAACTAACTAGGAAAGAAGAAAACATTTCAAGAGTGATTCCTGATCGAACGGATACAATTGCTATACTATATCCCACTTCAAAGCCGGCAAATGAGGAAGTCGTTCAAACGGAGCTAGCCAAAATGAGGGAAATTCTAGGGATTAGAAGGGATTCATGCTCATGATCGATACTGGATTATTTAATCAACAGGCAGAAGAAGCTGTTGTTGGGTCACTCTTTTTAAAAGAAGAACTAGTGAAGGAGTGTACCGTCCTTCCTGAACAACTCTACTTGGAACCATTGCAAAACCTTCTTTCTGTCATTAAGCGGCTAGATGAAAAAGGAAAACCCATTGATGTTATATCCGTCTTAGAGGAGGTAGGCGAAGAGAATATCCAGAGTGTTGGCGGAATTAGTTACATAACCGAATTAGTAGGGAGAGTACCTACTACAGAGAACTTTCATTTATATCAAAGCATTGTAAAGGAATATCATCAAAAACGGAACATAATAGGGATTGCCGATAAGATTATCTCCAATGCACATGAAGGGGACTTCACAAAAACCGTCAATGAAGGCATTCATCATCTAATGGAGATAGAAGAGGATCAAACGAACGACGAACTAGGAGAAATCAAGACAACATTAGTTGAGTTTTACCAGGATTGTGAAAAGGATCTTGGAGAAATACAAGGTATACCTTCAGGCTTTATAGAATTAGATCGCCTTACCGGAGGGTTTCAGGAATCCGATTTCATTGTAGTTGGAGCAAGGCCAAGTGTAGGAAAAACAGCGTTTGCACTGAATATAGCTTTAAACTCATCAGAGCATGATATTGGAATTGTATTTTCCTTAGAGATGTCTAAAAAGCAATTGTTAAAAAGAGCTGCAAGCTGTATTGGAAATATTAATAGCACAAAAATGAGAAATCCGCGAAAGTGTTTTGAAGAAGACGATTGGAGCCATTTATCCTATGCATTGGGGAAGGTTTCACAATCCAACCTCCATATCTTTGATAAAGCAGGTATGGACATTCATTATATTTGGTCGAAGCTCCGTAAGATAAGAAGTGTGCATGGGGAGAAGAAAAGAATGCTAGTGGTGATCGATTATCTGCAATTGATTATTGGCGATCCGAAGCATAAACAGAATCGTCAGGCGGAAATCAGTGAGATAAGCCGTACGTTAAAAACGATGGCAAGAGAATTAAACCTCGTCGTGATCGCCCTTTCCCAGCTTAGTCGTGGAGTTGAGAGCAGGCAGGATAAACGACCACTTCTGTCAGATTTACGTGAAAGTGGTCAGATCGAACAAGACGCAGATGTCATTGCCTTCCTATATCGTGACGATTATTATGACAAAAACTCCAATCAGAAAAACATCATTGAAGTCATTATGGCAAAGCAACGAAACGGACCAATCGGTACCATACAGCTTGCTTTTATGAAGGAGTATGGGAAGTTTTTGAATTTGAATCAGTGACTTCGCAGGGTATAACGTATCATGATCACACCTGCAGAAAATAGGGGATTTTCTTGACATGAATTTACCATACTAAGGAAGAAAGGATACTTTCAAACAATAAAACGTTAGTTAATTTTTTCAGCGTTAATAAGAGAATCAATTTATAATCCATCATGTTTGAAAGGAAGCGAAGAAATGAATAAACAATTCGCGGTTTTTGGTCTCGGTCGGTTTGGCGGGAGTTTAGTGAAAGAGTTCTACCATTTAGGTGTAGAAGTATTAGCTGTGGATATTGATGAGGAGAAAGTTAGTTATTACTCTGATTATGCAACCCATGCAGTGTTAGCAAACGGAATCGATGAACTAACCTTAAAACAATTAGGGTTGCGTAATATTGACCTTGCTTTCGTTTCGTTTGGGGAAAATATTGAATCGAGTATTCTTACTTCGTTATTACTAAAAGAGATAGGTGTCCCACAGGTTTGGGCAAAAGCTCACAATGATTATCACTCCAAAGTACTCTATAAAATCGGGGTTGATCGTGTCATTCATCCTGAAAGAGATATGGCTAAACGAATCGCCCATCATATTATTTCCAAAAAAATTATCGATTACATTGAGTTATCCAAGGAGTTCAGTATTGCTGAGGTTGTGGCGACAAATAAATTACATAATAAATCGTTATTAGATCTTGATATTCGAGCTAGATTTGGTTGCAATATTGTGGCGTATCAAAGAGGGGGAGAAATTGTGGTCACTCCATTAGCAGAAGATGTCATTAAGGAAGGGGATATCCTGATCGTGATCGGTAGGAATGAAGATATTACAAGGTTTGATAAGAAAGGAGTTTAACCAGGGGTTACAAAAAGAAAGGCATCTAACAGGGGAAGGGAGAGAAGGCTGTTTCAAAACCAAAGTAAAAGGAACCACAACTTCAATATATAGAAGAAATCCTTTAAAATATTTTAGATATGGTCGATCATAGTGGTTCCGGAGTCCTTATGGGACGAGCCGGTGGGAATAAGGAAAAAATAAAAATAACCCTAAAAAGACTAGATATGAATAGTGTTTTTGGGGTTATTTATTTACTCTTAATAAAATCTAATCTACCTATTACTTACGATTTGGAGCTTTATTAAGTAACCCGTAGAAGAAAAAGTTTGTTAAGTCTTTTGCTAATTTTGAATTTTTTTCAGGATCATTGTAGAAATGAAACCCACTCATAGCATTTTTAAGTAAGTTCAAATAAATCATTATGGTTTCAGTAGAAATATCCGGATCCATGTAGCCTTGCTTCTTACCTTCTTCAAAAAAATCAACGATGGACGGAAGGAATTGATGATAGATTTCCCCAATCATCTTTTCTAGCTCTGGATCACCATTGATCATTGAATTAAGAAATTCCGGATTTGTTTTACCTGTGATACTCTCCGTTTCAAACACCATCTTTTCAATTTTTTCGTGAAAACTTAAATCTCCTCTTTTCGTAATGTCCAATCTGTCCTCCCATTCTTTTTGTATAAAAGAAGTGATGACCTTTCTGACTAGTTCATCCTTTGTACCGAAATGATTATAGATGGTAACAGGAGATACACTTGCTTTTTTCGCGATTTCAGTGATACTTACCTTTTCAATACCAAAACTTAAGAAAAGTTCAATCGCCACGTTTCTAATCTTCTCTTTTTTCTTCTCTGTACGTAATTGATATCCGTCCACTAATCTCACTCCTTAAGATAATCATAAAGGAAGTTTTGAATAAATACAATCAGATTTATTCAAAACTTATTGACACTTTGTTATTTCGAGAATAAAATGAATAAAAACAATATAAATTATTCATTTCATTCAATTGAGTGGAGAGGGAGGATATTATGAGTCTTCAAATTCATGGATTATCGAAGACATTTTCAAATGGCAAAGGAATTTTTGATTTGAGATTTGAAGTGAAGAAAGGGGAGGTTTTTGGTTATCTTGGACCTAATGGTGCTGGTAAATCAACGACTATTCGTCATTTAATGGGTTTCATGAAACCATCATCGGGTTCAGCAAGGATAAAGAATCTTGATTGTTGGAAAGAAAGTGCAGCCATTCAAATGCATGTTGGTTACCTCCCAGGCGAGATTGCTTTTCTTGAAGGAATGAATGGAATGCAAACCCTCCAGCTACTTGGAGAAATGAGAGGTATGAAGGATTTATCGTTAAGAGATCGTTTAATCGATCGATTTCAGTTCGATGTAAAGACCCCAATCAAGAAAATGTCAAAAGGAATGAAACAAAAAGTAGGAATTGTGGCAGCTTTTATGCATGACCCTGAAATTCTTATCCTGGATGAACCGACATCTGGTTTGGATCCTCTTATGCAAAATGAATTCATCCAATTGATCTTGGAGGAGAAAGCAAAAGGAAAAACGATACTCATGTCCTCCCATTTGTTTGAAGAAATCGAAAGAACCTGTGATCGGGTTGGAATTATAAAAGATGGAAGATTGGTAGCCATCGAGGAGGTAAAAAAACTCAAAGAAGCACAACAAAAACTATTTAAGGTACAGGTGAAAAGTGAGGAGGATCTTACAAGAATAAAGCAGTCTTCACTTAAAGTTAAGAGTGTTAATGAGTTAACGGTGAAAATCGACGTTCAAGGGAATTATGACGAGCTCATACGGACGTTATCTCACTGTGGAATTACCAATATCGATATTGATAATCAGAGCATAGAAGAAATGTTCATGAATTATTACGATCGGAGGGTTCATTAATGATAAACTTGCCGTTATTTAGGTCGACGATGAAGAGAACTAGTAAACTAGTAGTGATCTTTACCATTCTACTTACCGGATATTTATTAATGACAATCGGTATGTATGATCCTAGTGGAGAAACGGACATCTTTAATGCTCTACCAGAGAGCATGCGGGAGGCATTCGGAATGGAAGCGGGGCTTCAAGGGGTTGAAAGCTTCCTCGCTACTGGATTTTATGGTGTTTCTTATCTATTATTTATGATGATTTTTTGCATCATTGTCGGGAATCAACTGTTAGCAAATTTGGTTGATAGGGGGGCGATGGCCTATTTGTTAGCATCGCCTGTTTCAAGAAAACGGATGGCTCTAACGCAAGCAGCTGTTTTCATTTCAGGTCTGCTTATAATCTCGATTTTATCAACACTAGCAGGGATAGTAGGTCTTCAAACAATGATAGAAGATGTAAATAGTAACATGGAGACATTTTTACAAATCAATGTTCTTGCCTTTCTTTTGTTTTTTGCGATCAGCGGCTATGCTTTCTTCTTTTCAGCTTTGTTTAATGAAGCAAAATTAGCGCTAGGGGCTTCAGCTGGAATTTCAATATTCTTTTATCTAATCCAGATTCTTTCTAATTCTAGTGACCTTGATTGGCTGAAATACCTCACGATTTTCACGGCATTTCAACCATTGGAAATTGTGAAAGGGTCGTTTGATGTATGGCCTGTGTCCATTGGTTTGGCATTATCTGGGCTATTCTTTTATACCATTAGTGTAATTATCTTCAGCAAAAGAGACCTTCCGCTATAAGACTATAGTTTGATGGGATCCGTACATTTGAGTCATTTTTAATTTAGGCACTTTTCGTAATGATTGTTATTATTTAACCCGCAGCTTGAATACACTTCCCGTACCTTAGGGTGACCCGTACACTGCAGGGCTCACTTTAGCCACTGTTCCCGCAGGAGTCTACATGTATTCAGGCTGCTCATAGCTTCTATGATGTATTTCCGATTTTTCTCAGGTATCAACAAACTTTAAGAAAACCGTATTAATTTAAAAAGGTGTGAAACAAATGGAATATCAAGAAATTCTTGAGTGGGCTTTCAGGCGGCATCTAAATCCATTAAGTTGGTATATTCGTCCCGTTTTTCTTGTCGTGTTAGCTTACTTTGCCTATAAACATCATAGGAAAGGTCTCTTAATTACTTTTCTATTAATGATGAGCAGCATGGTTTGGTTTCCTCCTCCAGAAACCATAAACGGGCAAATGCAGGCGGTTTTAGACATGGAAGAAAAGTTATTGAGCAATCCTGTATCAGCGGTGATAACGATTACCTTCATGATGGTGTTTGTAGTTACAATTGGAATGGCATTTTGGAAACATTCATTAACTTTAGGCTTACTCGTTATGAATGTAACGCTTATTGGAAAGGTAGCACTTTCATTATTATTCACAGGGGAGAACGGGTGGGCACCCCTCGGAAACACTATTTTTGGTTTACTATTAGTAAATGGCATCGGAATGTTCCTAATCTATAGAAAAAAAGCTATTCAAAGAAGCAACAAAGAATATAGTAAACCGGATAAATGATAATCTTAATAAAGATGATGTCAAATGAGTGAATTAGATCCAACAATCTACTTCTAAAGTAAGAGCAAATTCAAATTAATAATTTCGATTGGTTCAAGACGAATATGATTTCCTATAGATAAAGGGGCTGTCCAAAAAGGGATCAGAACCACCAAGTTTGTCGATAGAGGTTTCTTATAACGATTGTAGGTATGGTTCCTGGTTTTAGGACAGTCCTTTGTAATAGTATAAGAATAAATTGATTCGTTTTCCTAGATATTAACATATGCATAAATTTGAAACCTCGTGCAATTCCTAATCAATTCTGTGCATTAATTTTGTTTTTGGTGCATTTCCGAATCATTCTCGTGCATTAGAACCGAAAAGTTGTGCATTACACTTTCAAGTTTAGGAAAATGATAATGATCCTTAGTCATGGAATGATTTGCATATGAATTCTGAAGGGAAATCAAAAAAATGAGTCGTCTGATTTTTTGTTATTTTCTACCTCGCTATTGAAAAGCTTAATTACTCTTTCTCCAAAAAACAATAGTCAGATACAATAAAACAATAGGATGGAGAGGCTCTAAAACACGCTTTAGGCTTTGCGAAAAATTGATCACGTAGATGATCACCTTGATTGTGTTCGATTTGATTCTTAATCAAATAAGTATTAAATTGTACATCTTCTTGTGTAAATTTATATGGGTTATTCTTGATTAAATGATATTCAATAGAAGCAATCGTAGGTTTTTGATTTTTTGGGACTGGTTCAATAGCAGAAGTAACAGGTGAATCTTCCGAAATGGTAATAAAAGTGTCTTTGTAACTCATATCATTCCCTCCTGAGGAAACCATGCAATTATTTCATTATTTGTAAGGTACCATGACAAAATCAATGATGTTTAATTCACTATGTCATTATTCAACAATGCTATATTTAAATTTTTTTGGCACGAAACTATTTTATTAATTAAACATTAACCGTTAATCCTTCTATTATCTTTTATTTTGGAACGAAAAAGGACCAAGAAAAACGATCATAAAGGGATAAAATAATAAACTTAATATAAGGTGATTTGAATGATTGGTATAGATCCAATTAAAAATGTAAGAAGTGTGAAGTTTACGACTGGGATGAACTCTTATTTTAATGATGTATTGCAATTGGTAATAAAGGAAAAACACCCACGTATTATCGGATTACTCTCGTATAGTTATTCGGTTATGAAAAGTCCTTTTCCCTATGAGGATACAGGAAAAATGAAAGAGGATTTCAAAAGTTCCTTTTCGGTCGAGGATTTAAACGGTGATTTAAATACATATTGGATGAGCATTTTGGCGAGTTTGACCCTTATCGGAAAAACAACAAAAATGCCATGCAGGCGCTTGGAATGGCTGAAACATTCTTTTTTTGACCATTTTAAGCAATATCTGGTTTTAGATAAACACATAGAAAAGTATCCTCATTTTTATGAGCAATACATGGCTTATGAAAACATTCGACTCCTTGTTTTATACTTTCTAAATTGTTATTAAATGATGTCTAGGTCGTTGTATGAAAGGGATCAGGAACCATCCTGTTCACTCCTTTTTAGTATGTGCATAAATTGGAATCTCGTGCATTTCCTTGTCATTCTCGTGCATAAAATCAAAAAGTGGTGCATTACCACATTCAAGAAAAAGAAAATGATGATTCTCCTTAGTCATGGAGTGGGCTGGAAGGAATAATCATATGAATTTAAAGGAAGACAAAGAATGAGTGAAACATTTCATCTAAAATTTATCAATATTCCCAAAATCAAAATGACCTGTTTAATAGAAGGAAAATGGACTTATCCGACAGCCACATTAATTATGGCTGTCCATAAAAAGAAACGCATAATTTGGAAGTGATTAGGAAAAATATATACAAAGTCTAGTGACCATTTTGTTGCATGAACAAGCTTTATGAATACATATGACCTCAGTGGGGACCATTTCGAGTCTTACATAAATGAAAGTGAGTGCTTATGGAGAACTATACGACTACAAATAATCATCGCCGATATAAAGCACATATCAGTATATTTGGTACGACTCAGCTTCATTTGAGGAACCCTTATATTATTGCCTGGTGGTCCGCAGCATTTCCAGGATTCGGTCATTTAATTCTCTCAAAGTATCTTCGCGGGGTTCTATTATTTATTTGGGAGATCTTTATCAATCATCAAATGAAGCTCAATCAAGCGATGGTATACTCGTTCACAGGACAGATTGATCTCGTGAAAGAAGTATTAGATACTCGTTGGATGCTCCTTTATATACCTGTTTACTTTTTTGCGATATGGGATAGCTATCGAACGACCGTTGATTTAAATAAGATCTATCTTTTGGCAGAAAGGGAAGACGCTCCATATAATACATTTAGTATCGGTGCGATGGAAATCAATTATCTTGATAAACGTAATCCCATCATGGCGATCGTTTGGTCAATGATGATACCAAGTACTGGTCATCTTTATATCCATAGAATTGTGATTGCAGCGATGACACTGAGCATTACTGTAGTATTCGTGTATTACTCCCATATGCTTGAAGGGATTCATCATCTATTCTTCGGAGAGATAAAGAAATCTACTGAGATTTTAGATGCTCAGTGGCTCCTTTATTATCCTTCCTTTTACTTTTTTGCCATTTATGATTCCTATGTAAATACAGTTGAAAATAATAAACTATTTGAAAAAGAACAGAAGAATTTTTTGAGAAAAAATTATCAATCGTCAAGCTTTAAGGTAAAGAAGGGAACAAAGGTGAGTTAAATGCAGATATTTGCAACATTCGAACATTCCACCTATATTGAACTTGCCATTTCTGAATTAGAGGACAAGGGAATTAACGATATATTTGCATTGCCTTTAGATAGCCGGACGGAAGAAAGAAAACTCTTTGACACGCTTCATAAATCGGATGGAACCTCATTATTAGACAAAGCCTTCGCATTTGCAGTTGCCTTCGCCGTAATCGGAGCTAGTAGAGGGTTTGCTCTTAAATGGGGCCCCATTTATTGGGGAATTATTGGAGGAGCATGTGGACTAGTATTTGGATTCTTACTTGATGTCATCCAAAACAAAGTTTTTAAGAAAAAACACAGATTATTACGTGGAAAGCAAGCAGAAGTCATCCTAATTGTCGATTGCCCAGAAGACAAGACTGAAATGGTGGAGAAGATCCTATGGGATAATTTAGCGTTTGGACTTGCGAAAGTGAAGTAAATACGGAAAAGTTTAGGATAAATTATGTCATTATTCGCCAGTAAATCCGTTCCAATCCTGAAGCACCTCCATAGAAATGTAGAACATTTCGATTTGAAATTTTAAAATCATCTATCGATCCAGCGAAAAAATTGTCATTCTTCGTAGGAAGGAACCGCTATTCCATAATAACCAACCTAAACTTCTGTACATATAGTGTATGGAAAGGAGGGGTTAATATGGATAGATTTATATTGTTAATGCTGGCAAGTATTTTATCCGGTTTTGCCTTACTCAAAGTTCCTCTAGAAGGTTCATTCCTTGAAAGCTTACAACCTGTCACAGATGTCATTGGTTTATTAGCCATCCTAGTGTTCTCTCTTTTCCTTATCTTCAAAGGGGTCATGGCGTTGGTCGGGAAGTGAATGAAGAAAGAACTAAGGCTCAATTATTGGGCCTTATTTTTGTGCCTAAAAAATTAGGGTAGATTTCATCCAAATATGTTAGAATTTGGGTAGAATTATGGCTAAGGAGGAATTCTATTGCTATTTGGAATGGAATACCTACCCGATTGGTTTTGGTGGGTAGCGATTTTCTGGGTCCTTGGATTTATAGGCTTTAGTTGGTTGTGGATGAATAGATAAAATTATTAGACAGGTGTCTGATTTTTAATTGGGGATTAAGATAATATAGAGATAGGTAAAAAGGACTGTGTGAGAGAAGAATGTTCCTAACAAATAGTTTCATTAAAAATTATCACACAAAACATTACATAGGAGTGATCAGAGTGCCATTCTATAACAAACTAGTAAGAGACCATATTCCAGAAATTATTGAAAACTCTGGAAAGAAGTTTTCAATAGAAATCTTGGATGATACGAGATATATAGAAGAACTAAAAAAAAAGAGCTTTGAAGAGTTAGAGGAATATTGTGAGGCAGAAAGTAGAGAGGATGCACTTGAAGAAATGGCTGATCTTTTAGAGATTATGTACACTCTGGCAGAATATCACGGCTCTTCAATTGAAGAAGTCGAGAAAATTAGAGTGCAGAAAGCAGAGAAGCGTGGGGGATTTAGGGAGAAAATCTTTCTTGTCGAGGTTGAGGATTAATAATGTCTGAGCTTCAATTTATAACCTCACATTTAGGAAAGAACTTAGTTGAATATATTTCAAAAGCTAAAACAGTCTATATCTGAAGAAGTCGCTCCATTCTTTCAGCATTATTTAACGAGTAAAAAGTATAGAAAAAGAACCGGTTTTTCCGAAAAACGAATCAAAAATCTTTGGGAGTTTGATGAAAGAGGCTAGTCTTATTGCTAAAATACCAATGTTAAAATGGAGTGGTAGTACAAAGGGGTTAATCAGTTTTGATAAAAATAAATTTGAACTGAATTTTAGTATTAAGAACGAATGTGAAGTTTTGCTTTATCAATTTACAAAAAAAATTTGCGAATTTCGCTTACATTATTTTTTCAACGAAGAGAAGAACTAGACAATAATATTTGATAGAGAATATTTATAAAGTAAGACTTGCAGAAAATTTAACCTTTACAGACTACACATGTAAGGGTTTTTTTCAATGTGTACATAAATGGATAATTATTTCGTTCCAAATCGACTACTCCTGGTTAAATTGATAGCTAAGAAATTGTTACCTACCTATTTTTTTAATAAAACTTACCTTTAATACCATTGGCTGTAGAACTATATTTTACTGTTTTAAGATTTTTGCTAATGAAGATTAAAAGTAATATTTAATATCTAATAAAAATATACTGATTAGTGAAACACCATATCACTCAACGGTACAAAAAAGAGTTGTCTATTTGTTCAGACGCAATAAAGGGGGAATTTATTTTGTTTGAGCCATTGGAAGGGATTCGGATCTTGGATTTATCAAGGATTTATGCATCTCCAGCAGGATCCATGATCTTGGGGGATCTTGGAGCGGATGTGATTCGTATTGAGTCACCAGAAGGAACGGATACGATGAGGGATTGGTGGCCGTTTGTAGAGGATCAAAGTACGTATTATCTTACGGCCAATCGAAATAAACGGTCTGTGACGATCAATCTTAAAAGTGAGAGTGGAAAGGAATTATTTTTGAAGCTGGTGAAGAATGCGGATGTGATCATGGAAAATTATAAAACAGGAACCCTTGAGCGATTAGGGCTTGGTTATGAGGAGCTTAAGAAACATAATCCAACTATTATCCTTTGTTCGGTTACAGGTTATGGACAAACGGGTCCCTATCGTAATGAGCCAGGGTATGATCCCGTGATTCAGGCGATTGGGGGATTAATGGATGTAACCGGTCATGCTGATGGAGACCCTACTCGAGTGGGACTTCCGGTCGTTGATATTATTGCTTCCCTGTATACATCTGTAAGTATATTATCTGCTATTTTCGCAAGGAATAATGGTGGGGCAGGGCAACATATTGATATTTCTTTATTAGATGTTCAAATTAGTTCGTTAGCTAATGTGGCGAGTAGTTATTTGATGAAGGGATTTATCTCGAAACGAATGGGGAACCAGCATAATAATGTTGTCCCATATCAAGTGTTCCAATGCGAGGATCGACCGATGATGATTGCTGTTGGGAATGATCAGCAATTTAAAAAGCTCTGTAATATTCTTGGTCGGCCAGAATGGATCACAGACGAAAAGTATAAAACCAATGCGGCAAGGGTGGAAAATCGCGACGATATATCGACAAAAATTCAAGCCATTTTTAAAGAGAGAACGGCAGATGAATGGTTTAGATTACTGTCTGAACAAGGGATTCCGTCTGGGCCCGTGAATAATGTTGAACAAGTATTCCAGCATCCACAGGTTCAAGCAAGGGAAATGGTAGAAGAGATTCCACACCCAACACTTGGGAAGGTTAAATTAGTTAGAAATCCGATTCGCTTTTCTGATGCATCTCTGAAAATCAAAAAACATCCTCCACTATTAGGCGAGCACACGTTATCATTTCTAAAGGAAGAATTACATTTAGGAGATGATGAATTAGATATTTTACGAGCCCAAGGGGTTATTTAGTGATGTTCATTTCTTCAAGTTTAACTTAAAAATGAATGGTGGTGATGGAATGGAGGAAAGCAGACAGCACATGACCTTTAAAACTTTTTGTATATTAGCAATGTGTATACTCTATATTTTCTCGTTTTTTCTTCCATATCCATTCATTCGAATTATATTAGCGATTATTACGATTCTCGTTTTTATTTATAGTTGTTATCAAGCTAAACCCTTTTTTAAAGTCATTAGTCTTCTTATGCTTTCTGCAGGTTTTTGTTTAACTATTATTACTGGAAAAGGCCTAGAAGGGATCCAAGCTGGAATCATTTCTAATGTTCCACTACTCACCTTAATAATTCTCGTTCCGCTTATCGCTATTCCCTTAAAGGTTGGTCGGTATTTACAAGCTTGTCACTATTATATTGAGAAATTCATCAGTAAACCTAAGCTCTTGTTTGCCAACCTTACAACCTTTTTATTTTTATTCGGACCTGTATTAAATATAGGAACGATTCGACTGCTTGATGATGTTGTTCAAAAATTTACGATTTCCCCAAAGCTACTTGCGAAAGGGTATTTAACCGGTTTTTCAACAGTCGTATTATGGTCACCTTATTTCGCTTCTGTCGGACTTGTCACTCATTATTTACACATATCTATAGTGAGTTATTTTGCCATTAGCATCCCATTTGCGATTCTGCAATTAATCGTAGCGAATTTTCTTTTTCAATTCACGGCTAGAAATCAGGACCTTCAAATCGAACAAGGACCGATTCATTCGATTACATCTAGTCATGATCGAAAGAAAATATGGGGATTGTTGATCATCGTCTTTACCTTAATGTGTAGTGTTCTTTTCTTAGAGAGGCTGACTCATTGGCCAATGCTTTTACTTGTCAGCATTATATCGCTTCTTTTTCCTTTAGGATGGATCATATTTTCAAAACGGAAAAGACTATTTGCACAGCATCTATTTCAGTTTAGAAATCAATCGCTTTTACAGATGGATAACGAAATCGTGATGTTTATTAGTGCAGGGCTCTTTGGTGCGTCTTTAACAGGGACAGACTTTGCCGAAACTATTGGGAATATGATGAACACGATTTCTTCTGTATCCTTTCTACTATTTATTTTAGTAACGATTTTATCTTTCATCACTCTAACTCTCATCGGCTTTCATCCTATCATTTTTGTCATTCCGGTAATCTCTCAAGTCGACCCGATCGTCATTGGAACAACTCCAGAAGTGGTGGCCATAATCTTTATGCTCTCTTGGTCATTATCTGCGGTGATAAGTCCTATTAATCCACTAAATATTCTTGTTAGTAGTCTGGTGAAGAAGAAATCTTCCGTTGTAGGGCTAAAGTGGAACGGAAAATTCGTCATCACGATTCTATTGATTGGAATCCTATATATTTACTTCGTTCAAAACGTTCTCGTCTGAAAGTTACAGAAAATTAAATCATATTGTATCGGAGAACGGAATACAATACTGCATAACGGTATAGAACAAGTTGTTCCTGGAGGTGAAATGTTAAACGAACGCTTTTTTGTAAACGTTTTCCATTAATGCTCAAAATTGCTTTAGGTGTAGCCTTTTATTATTCGAATGAACAAGGGGGCATAATGTTGAAGGGTAAAAAGTGGGGAATATCAGTCGTTTTGTTGGTGATCATGATGGTGGTGAGTGCATGCGGTCAATCAGCAGCACAACAAAAGGATCAAACAGCTGAATCTAAGGACGGTGTCATCACATTAAAAGTAGCTGACTCGTTTCCAACCAGTCATAATCTCTCACAAGAAGGGGCTGTTTACTGGATGGATAGAGTAGAAGAATTAACAGATGGCAAAGTGAAATTTGAATATTTTCCTGCTGAACAGCTAGGGAAAGCCGATGACTTATTAGACGCAGCAAAAAACAAAGTTGCGGATGTTGCTTATGTAGGGATCGGGTATGTGGCCGATAAATTGCCATTAAGTGGAGTTGGAGAACTTCCTAATGCCTTTGATACATCTGTCAAGGGAACAAAAGCTTATTGGAAAGTAACACAAGACATTCTATTAGAAGAAGAATTCTTGAAAAATGGTATTCGTCCCGTCTATGCCGTTACGTTACCTCCATACCAAGTCATGACCACCCAAAAACCAGTTAAAGAACTAAGCGATATGAAGGGGATAAAGGTTCGTAGTGGCGGGGGAGCACAAAGTCTAACGATTGAGAAATTGGGCGGAACTCCCGTATCGATGCCAGCTCCAGAAATTTATACAGCGATGGAAAGAAAAACAATTGATGGTACGGTGTTTGCCTTACCTAGTGTGAAACCATATCAATTAGAAGAACAGCTGAAGTATATTACCGAAAATGCGAATTTAGGGAGTTTTATCGTTTCCTATTGTATTAATGAAAATGTTTGGCAATCTTTACCTGATGATGTAAAAGCAGCCATGACTAAAGCTGGAGGAGAAACAATGGAACACCTGTCACAGTATTTAGATGATTTAACAGAAAAAGAAAAGAAAGAATTTATGGCTAAAGGAATTGAATTCACAGAAGTGGATGAAGAGGCTATACAAAAAAAGACAAAGGCGGTTTGGGACGACTGGGCAAAAGAACTTAATAAACGAGGTTTAGCTGCAACAAAGGTAGTCGATTCTTTCCGTGAGGCTCTAGAGGAATAAACTCTCGAAGGTTAAAAGGAGTGCCTATGAAAAAATTAAAAATTATTTTTCCGAAAATCGAATCATTCTTACAAGTCGTTGGTTACATTGCCCTTTTCATGATGATGTTATTAATTACGGTCGATACGGCAGGGCGGTATTTTTTTAATCAACCCATTCATGGCGCCTTTGAGATCACGGAAGATTATTTAATGGTAATGGTTGTCTTCCTAGGACTTAGTTATAGCTACAAAAAAGGAGAACATATCAAAATCGATTTGTTATACCGGCACTTTCCTGACAAGGTAAAGGCTATGGTCGATTGCTTAGGGTTGTTATTAACGGTTGTGTTATTTAGTTTAATCACGTATCAAGGTTATCGTTTAACCTTTGAAGCCTGGATCCAAAAGCAATATATCTTTGGAGTGATCTCGCTTCCATCCTTTCTATCTTATATATGGGTCCCGGTCGGAAGTGCGGTTTTAACGATTCGATTACTCATTGAATTCATTAAAACGGTTCGAACCCTTTTTGGGGTGAAAAAGGGACCAGCAAACGTTTAAGAACGATAGGGTCGAATCTAATGTTTTATTCTCGCTATCGTTCTTTTTTTCTTAAATAAGAAAATATAGGTTTGGGCACCAATACGACCATTAAAGAGTAAAGGAGTGTTGCAAGTGACCGTTGTGCTCCCTGTTATTGGACTTCTCGTTCTTATTTTAATCGGCATTCCTATTGGGTTTTCCCTTCTTATTGCTGGAGGTCTTGGCCTGTTTTTAAACAGTGGGATGGAAGCGATGAATGGGATTTTACAAACGACTCCACATGCAAGTGCAGCTAGCTTTGTCTTAACCACTATTCCCATGTTTATTTTATTAGCAGAATTCACCACTAGTAGTGGGATTACGACAAAAGCGTTTAAAGCATGCCACCGCTGGGTTGGGCATTTACCTGGAGGACTTGCGATTGCAACTGTACTAGCAAGTGCTGGATTAGCGGCTATTTCAGGCTCAAGTACCGCTTCAGCTGCGACAATGGCCAAAACAGCCGTTCCAGAAATGAGAAAGTATAAATATAAAGATAGTTTTTCAGTGGGAATTGTAAGTGTTGCAGGGACACTCGCCATTATGATTCCCCCAAGTATTATTCTAATCATCTATGGGATTTTAACGGAGGTTCCCATCGCACCTTTATTAATAGCGGGGATTGTCCCTGGTGTGTTAACCGCTCTAGGGTTTATTCTCTCGATCTATATAACGGCTAAAAGGCAGCCAGAAATGGCGCCAAAAGCTGAGCCGTTTCCAATAAAGGAAAAAGTACAATCCTTAAAAGGGATATGGCCAATGATGATTTTAATTTTTCTCATAGTTGTGGCCATCTATACAGGAGCTGTCACGCCGACAGAAGCTGGTGCAGTAGGAGCGTTTTTTTCATTCCTGATAGCGGTTTTCCTGTTTTCCACCAAGTTTCCACAAATTAAGCATGCATTAAATCAGACAATGAAGACCACGTGTATGATCTTTGTGATTATTATTGGTGCAATGGTCTTCGGTTATTTTCTAACGGCAACACAAGTGACACAACAACTAATCTCCTTTGTTGGAGAACTTCCTGTCCATCCTTATGTCATTATGGGAATCATTGTACTCATTTACCTATTATTAGGGACGTTTATGGACCAATTGGCGATCTTGTTTTTGACGATTCCGCTCACCTTTCCAATTGCTCAATCACTTGGATTCGATCCGATTTGGTTTGGGATTATCGTGACGAAAACAGCGGAAATTGGTTTAATTACACCCCCACTAGGAATGAATGTGTATATCGCTTCTAGTGCAGCGAAAGTCCCTGTTACGGAAGCGTTTAAAGGGGTTTGGAAATTACTTGTTGTAGAGTTTATCATTTTAATCCTGCTTTTTTTCTTCCCATTACTTTCCACTTGGCTGCCAAGTCAAATGAATATGTAGGAGGCTTACGATGAGTTACTGGAAATATCTTGATCAAGTAGAAGGCTATTTCCCGCCAGGGCATAGTGGAACGTTTAATAGAAGGATTATTGGCAAGGAAGATGGAATTCAAAGAGTAGAAATGATTTTTGGAGAAATGGAGGTTGGGGGTGAAGCGGAAGAGCATTCACATGATGATATAGAACAATTGATGTATATCTTGGAAGGAAAGATGTATGTGGAAATTGGAGGAGAAAAAGCAGAGCTTACAGAAGGTTGTGCTTTATCGATTCCACCGAAAGTATCACATTTTGTAAAGAATAGTGGGAAAAGTAAACTGCGCTTTATCCTTATTTATTCCCCACATAAATAGTTACGTCAGCACTTCAAAAATAACAATAGATCAATATAGTACTATTTTTAAATAATAACCAGTATTGGAGTGGGGAAATGTGACAGAACAATCGATGCAGACGATTACGAGAGCGGTCAATATTTTAAAGGCTTTTTCACAAAAAGAGAAAGAACTTTCCTTGGCTGATCTTCATCGGAAATTAGGATTATCAAAATCTAGTTTACAACGTATTTTAAATACACTTGTATTGCAGGGGCTTATCGATAAAGATGAGAATAGAAAAACTTATAGGCTTGGGATTGAGTTGTATTTTCTAGGACATTTAGTAGAAGAAAACTCAAATTTAATGTCGATTGCCAAGCCTTATATGACACACTTAAATAAGTGCTTCGATGAAACGATTTCTTTAAGTATTATTCATCATAATAAGCGAAAATGTATTGGCTATATTGCCAGTAATCATGAACTGGCGGCACTAACTTATATTGGGCAGTATTCCCCTTTATATGCAGGATCATCTGCTAAATGCTTAATGGCGTATTTGCCGGATGAAGAAGTAGAAGCACTATTAGAAGGAGAAGATTTTGAATCGTTTACCAATAAAACAATTAGGAACAAGGAAACGTTACTAGTAGAACTAGATACGATTCGCAAAAATGGATATTCCATTAGCTATGGGGAACGTGTACCAGGTACATTTTCTATTAGTGCACCAATTATCGACCGCTTCAATCGAGTGATTGCCGCTCTTTCAATTCTAATGCCTACTGTTCGAGTTAAGGAAACTCAGATAGAACAATATATTGAGCAAGTGAAAGAAACGGCACAACTCATTTCTATGAAATTATCATAAAAGGGGAAGGGATATATGAAGGATTTACTTTTTGATGTTAATGATGGAATTGCGACGATCACGTTAAATCGTCCGAATGCACGAAATGCATTTAGTATGCAGATGATCGAGCTATGGATTCAAGCACTACAAAAAGTGAGAGATCATGATGACATCCGTGTGTTGGTCCTAACGGGAAATGGAAGGTCCTTCTGTGCCGGTGGCGATATTAAAGCAATGAAAAGCGGAAAAGGGTTTCTAGATCTAACGGGCTATGAAAAGGAAGACTTCTCATCATCCAGTCTTGAGAGGAAGAATAGCTTATGGAAGCATGTTCAACGCATTCCAATATTAATGGAGGAAATCGATAAGCCAACGATAGCCGCTGTAAATGGTGATGCCATTGGGGCAGGGTTAGATATGGCTTTACAATGTGATATGAGAATTTCATCTGATCAAGCTAGATTTGGTGAGGGATATGTCAATGTCGGCATTGTCCCAGGTGACGGTGGCGGATATTATTTACCGAGAATCATTGGGATCGACAAGGCGTTAGATCTACTTTGGAGTGGCAGGATCATCGATGCTCACGAAGCCAGTAAGATAGGCTTAATCACGAAAATGGTTTCCCACGAAGAACTCATGGTAGAGACGAATTCGCTGGCGAGACGTCTTGCGGATGGACCACAACAGGCCATACGTTTGATTAAGAGGACGGTTTATCAAGGGTTAAAAACCGATTTAAGAACTTCATTAGATATGGTTTCTTCCTTTATGGGGATTGTAACAGAGCATCCGGATTACAAGGAAGGGTTAAGTGCCATTATAGAAAAGCGCAAGCCTGATTTTGAATGATTCAGGAAAGGATGAGTAGCATGAATTTTGATTTAACAGATGACCATTTGACTGTAAAAAATCTTATCCAAAAGTTTGCAAAATCGGAAATCGAACCGACGATTAAAGAATATGAGAGGAAGAAGGAATTCCCCCGAGGACTTATCAAACAAATGGGGGAATATGGGTTTTTCGGAGCGTGCTTTCCTGAGAAATATGGAGGATCAGAGTTAGGGTTTGTCAACTTAGCGATTATTTGTGAAGAGGTTTCCAAGGCATGTCCCGGGTTAGGATACGCCTTTAATATGCAAGCAATGACATGCCCAT
Source organism: Rossellomorea pakistanensis (assembly GCF_016908495.1). Lineage (GTDB taxonomy): Bacteria > Bacillota > Bacilli > Bacillales > Bacillaceae_B > Rossellomorea > Rossellomorea pakistanensis. The sequence continues at coordinate 94,899 of NZ_JAFBDZ010000001.1, forward strand.
TTACGATTTTGAACTGGGGAACGGAAGAGCAAATCGAAAAATATGTGCCCTCATTAATTTCAGCAGAGTCTATCGGGATGTTCGCTTTGACCGAAGCCGGTGGAGGTTCAGACCCTGCAGGTTCGATGAAAACAACGGCAAAACGGGTAGGAGACGAATACCTCATTAACGGTTCAAAAACATTTATCACGTTTGCAAACGAAGCCGATGTTGGAATATTGTTTGCGAAAACGGATACAGCTGCTGGCCATCGTGGGATATCGGCATTTATTATTGAAACGAATCAACCTGGCTTTGAAGCGATTCCGATTGAGATGAGTGGGCTAGGGTATATGGTCCGAAGCTGTGATGTATTTCTTGAAGACGTTCGAATCCCAAAAGAGAATCTACTTGGTAAGGAAGGGGAAGGATTCAAGATTGCGATGAATGCTTTGGATTACGGGCGATTGACGGTACCTGCCCGGTTGATCGGTATAGCCCAAGGCTGCTTGGAACAATCCCTTATGTATGCCAATGAACGTGTGGTGAAAAGCCACCGTATTGGAGAATACCAAATGATTCAGCACTTACTAGCGGACATGGTCGTAAGTATTGAAGCTGGGAGATTACTAGTTTATAAAAGTGCCTATCTAAAAGACAAAGGGCAATCCGCCACGAGAGAAAGTTCCCATTCTAAATATTTTGCCTCTGAAATCGCAACAAAAGCAGCACAATCGGCATTCGAGATCTTTGGTGGCTATGCCGTAACGGATGAATATCCGATTTTGAAGTATTTAAATTATGCTAATATGCTTCATACAGGAGAAGGGTCCGCGAATGTTCAGCGGATATTAATAGCAGAAGATGCACTTGGCTGGAAGGATGCAAACCGTCATCATATTTCGAGAAAGTATTCATTGAAAAGTGATTTACAATAAGTGAATAACGATTTTACCTACTATTTTTTCTCTATCCTACTAATCGTCCCCCTAAACTATTTTATTTATTCCCAGAATGTAGTACTTAAAGCAATTTTCTTATTGATTCTCTGGAGGTGGATTTATTTATGAAAGAGTTAAAGATTCGGTCGGTACATTTATCGGATAAAGTTGAAATATTAAGGGGGGAAGTTCGCTCCTTTTTAAAAGCGGAAAGGGAAGCAGGACATTTTACTCCACACTGTGATAGCTGGCTATCTGGTTATGATGCTAATTTTAGTCGTAAGCTTGGCCAACAAAATTGGCTCGGGATGACCTGGCCGAAAATGTATGGAGGACAGGAAAAATCAGCTTTTGAACGATACGTTGTGATGGAAGAATTATTAGCGGCAGGAGCTCCCGTTGCAGCCCACTGGTTTGCAGATCGTCAAACAGGACCCCTTTTCCTTCGTTATGGAACAGAAGAGCAAAAAAAGGAGTTCTTACCTGCGATCGCAAGTGGTGAGCTTTATTTTGCGATTGGTTTAAGTGAGCCCAATTCTGGTTCTGACTTAGCATCGATCTCAACAACAGCGAAGAAAGTCGATGGGGGTTGGAATATAAACGGCAGTAAAGTATGGACTAGTGGTGCCCATCATGCTCATTTCATGGTGACGTTATGTAGAACATCTGCCCGAACCGAAAATCGTCATGAAGGATTAAGTCAATTAATCGTCGATCTTTCTACTCCAGGAGTAAGCGTCCGGCCGATTCGAATCATGACTGGAGAACACCATTTTAATGAAGTCATCATGGAAGATGTATTTGTCGCCGATCAGCGAGTGGTTGGTGAAATTGGTGATGGATGGAAACAAAGTATGGCGGAGCTAGCATTCGAACGAAGCGGTCCAGAACGTTTTCTTAGCACATTTCCATTACTTAATGAGTTATTCCAAATCTTACAAGAAGAGGGGGCTAATGAACGAGCCTCCACGGCGATCGGTGAATTGGTCGTCCGCCTTGTGACATTACGTGAAATGTCCCTTGGAGTAGCTGATTTACTAGAAAAGGGGGTCTCACCTGATGTGACAGCCGCATTAGTGAAAGACTTAGGAACGAGGTTTGAAACAGAAATTGCTGAAGTTGCCCGTCAGGTTGTTACTACCCCAGCAGCTCTACAGCCGAGGTTTAAAACACTTTTTGCCAAAGCGTTATTACATTCACCTGGTTTTTCTCTCCGTGGAGGGACAACGGAGATCTTGCGTGGAATTGTAGCAAAAGGAGTTGGAATAAGATGAATGAAACTAGTGAAATCATTATTCAAACAGCTGAGAAAATTATGGAGGATTTATGTACCAAACAGGTGGTGGATGATGCCGAACGTGGAACGAACCCAATGAAATTATGGAACACCCTTGCTGAAACGGGTATGCTTGCGATCGGAATTTCTGAAGAAGAGGGTGGTTCTGACGGTGGTTTTATCGATGCCCTTAATGTAATACAAGTTTCAGGGAAATACTCTGCTCCCATTCCTTTAAGTGAAACGATTTTAGCCAATTGGATATTATCTGATGCAGGACTTCCGATTTCGGCAAAGCCAATGACCGTCATATCTAATGTGAATGGAAAAATTGCCTTTACTGAAAAAGCAGATGGATGGGTGATTTCAGGGGAAGCATTCGATGTTCCTTTTGCTCGAAATTCAAATTCGATTGTAGTCGTTGGAAAATCGGAAAAAGGGAAGATAGCTGCAAGTGTTAATTGTGATAAATGTCTTATTACTAAAGGCCAGAATATGGCAAACGAAGCAAGGGATCATGTGATTTTAGAGAATATATTGGTAAGCAAGGAAAAAGTATCATCACTGAAGAGGTTTGATGAAGAGAAAACCCAATACAGTAGTGCATTAATCCGTACCGTTCAAATGACAGGAGCACTTGAGAACATATTAGAGCTTACAATCGCTTATTCGAAGGAACGAACCCAATTCGGTCGAACGATTTCCCGCTTTCAAGCAGTCCAACAGCAAATTGCCATCCTAGCAGGAGAAGTATCTGCAGCAAAGGCGATCGCTAATCTTGCCATGAAGGCATATGAAGCGGGAGATGGAAAAGACCAAATCATGATGGCGAAAATTCGTGTTGGTGAAGCGGCAAGCGTAGGTGTCCCGATCGCTCATCAAGTACACGGGGCGATTGGATTTACCGAAGAGCATTCCTTACAGCATAGTACAAGAAGATTATGGTCATGGCGTGACGAGTGCGGAAATGAGAGTGATTGGGCAAAACGACTCGGAAATAAAATGCTCAAGCTTGAGTCTGAGGCATTATGGCCATATATAACGGCAATATCTAATCATTAGGATTCACGAAGGAAAGTAGGCGTTCATTGTGATTAGTAATACTGTTTTCGTGAAGAAACATTAGAAATAACGTACCGAATAGCAGTCGAAGCAGAATAATTTATCGCAGAACACAATTTGTGAGATCGCACTGAATTAAGTGCTGTCTACTTTGCATAGCACAAAATCAGAGACATTAGAACAAAAAACGCTTGAATGATATACAATCCAAGCGTTTTTTCTACATTAATCTAATTGATATTTAGTTTGCTATTTCCGCTGTGATTTGATGTTTTTTACCAGCTATTTTACATTTACACCATAGGATCGGACTACTTACTATTGTGAACACCGGTCTATTTATAAATAGTAAATTGTTGTAACCTATCTAGTATACTCAATAAGTTTTTCCAACTTTGTTTTAATCCAAAGGATGCAACCCATGCTGCTGAATACTAGAAAGGATCTCTTCCTGTTTAACCTGTCCCTCATTGTATGTAACCTTCACTTCCCCATCAACAATATCCACTAATGCTCTTTCTACTCCATCTATTTGCATCAGAACGGTTTCTAGCGTTTGGATCGGCTTCTCTCTGGTTGCTTCTTTTATAAAAATTGTCATATCCTCCATTTTAGAATCCTCCTTTTTCATTAAAAAAGCTAAGATGGTCTTGTTGTAACTATCCCCATTTTGAGAGGAAGTATGCAGGATAAGACATATTTCAATCCTTAGTGATGATAAAAAGTACATCATGATGTTTAATATTTTTTGTGGAATTAATAAAAAATTAACAAAGATGGTTCATTATTTAGGAGAAAGGAGTGAACAGCCAGTGCAAGAGGTTTCAATTTGGTTTGCCTTTTTTGCAGGGGTGCTTTCTTTCTTTTCTCCTTGTGTATTTCCATTATTACCTGCATATGTGAGTCATTTAACAGGAGGAAGAGTTGAAGAGGGAAGATTGAAGGTAGAAAGGTCCCTTGTATTAACAAGGTCAGTAGGATTTATATTAGGGTTTTCGATCATCTTTATCATTATGGGGGCATCTGCAAGCTTTTTAGGAGAGATGTTTACAGCGTATCGCTTTTATATTGAACAAATAGCTGGCATACTTATTATCCTCTTTGGTCTCCAAATGATAGGGTGGATAAATCTTTCGTTTTTAATGAAAGATACACGTAAGTTTAACACGAGTAAAAAAGGTACAAGTTTCGGCTCTTTCCTTTTAGGCATGGCATTTGCCAGTGGGTGGTCACCTTGTGTAGGATTTACTTTATCCTCTATATTGCTGTTAGCTGGTTCTACAAGTACATTAACTCAAGGAATTTTCTTATTAGTGATTTATTCTCTTGGATTAGCAATCCCTTTTATCATGATTTCATTTTCACTAACGAAAACCGTTAGCGTAATGGGGAAATTGAATAAAATCCTGCCAAAATTAAATGTTATCAATGGTTTATTAATGATCATTCTTGGGTTTCTAGTCATGAGTGGAAAGATGCAGCAGATTAGTGCCTACCTCGCCACCTATAATTTATTTTTCTAAGGGAGTGGAAATCCTTGCCGATTCAACGTAAAAATATTCTAATAATCGAAGACGATGATAAAATTAGAAAATTAATGAAGATATTTTTAGAAAAAGAAGGCTTTGAAGTCATTGAGGCAGCCGATGGAAAGGAAGGACAGGACTTATTTATCCTTCATGATCCTTGCTTTGTCATTCTTGATTTAATGTTACCGTATGTAAATGGAGAGGAGCTCTGTTCGTGGATTCGGGGGAAACAAAATAGTCAAGTAGGCATTATAATGGTGACAGCTAAATCGAGTGAGGAGGAAAAGATAACGGGATTAAAGATTGGCGCAGATGATTATATCACGAAACCGTTTAGTCCAAGTGAACTAGTCATGAGAGTAGAGACTGTCTTGCGACGTACGAACAATCATTGTAAAAAAATGAGTATCGGTGGACTTACAATAAAGCCTGAAAAAGGCGAGGTTACATACAAAGGAGAAATGATTGATTTAACCGCATTTGAATTTTTAATTTTGTATTATTTAATGGTAAATCATGGACAAGTGATCTCTAGGGATCAATTATTGGATTATTTGTATAAAGCTCAAGAAAAAGTAGTAACGGAGCGAACCATTGATGTACACGTAAGGCATTTAAGAAAGAAGCTTCATTTACTTGCACTTGATCATTACATACAGACTGTCAGAGGAATGGGGTATAAATTTGTTATTGAATAAATGGAAGTTTACTTCCCATCTAACCTTTGTCCATGCAATTATTTTGATTATTATGACGTTTACAGTTGGTCTCACTGTCCGAAATTATGCTTGTACATTGGTTAATCAGCAGGATATAACAGGGGAACTTCTAGAAAAGCAATTAATGGACTTTCTCATTGTCATAACGATTGTAGCCCTTTTCATAGGGGGGCTGGGTTACTACTTGTTTTTAAAATGGTTTACTAAGCCTGTCAAAAAGTTAACCGAGGCTACTGAGCGTTTGAAGGCAGGAGAAATCCCATCCCATGTTGACCGCTCCGTAATTAATGAAGTCAATGAGTTAAATGAAACCTTTAATTCTTTCATAGATTCCCTTAAGCAAGTGAAGCAGAAACAACAACAATTACTACGAGATTTATCCCATGAATTAAAAACGCCTTTAACGAATCTTTCCGGCTATTTAGAAGGATTGGAGAAAGGAATTATAGAGGGTGATCAAGAAATCTACCGTTCTTTAAAGGAGGAAACCGATCGAATCGAGCATTTATTTAACCAGCTTGTGTGGATGAGTTCCTGGACTGAACCCACAACAATGATTACCCCTCAAAAAACGAACATTCAAATTGATCAAGTCATTAAGGATATAGTAAGGACGTTTCAAATAAAATTTATGAAAAATAATATCGATGTTTTTGAGGAAATAGAAGCTGCTACAATTTTTGGTGTAGACTATGCGATTAAACAGGTGATGATAAACCTCGTTCAAAACATTGTAGATTATGATACTGGAAAATCTGTAAGAATCAAGGGATTTCGTTCAAATGAGAGTTATATATTACAGTTTCAACATAAGGGAAAACGAATTCCAAAGAATGAAGAAAAATTAATTTTTGAAAGGTTCTACCGTGTGGACCCTTCCCGGACGAAGGCAACCGATGGAGCGGGATTAGGACTCTCAATTTCAAATGAAATTGTAAAGGCACATGGGGGGAAGATCATATTGAATACCGATGAGTATCATCATCGTTTTGAAGTGCATCTACCTTTAAATAAAAATGTAAAACTAAAGGAATGAAATGGATGGAAAAACATTGGTATACAATAGGTACCTTTACGTTTGCTAGTACTTGGTTGGCTTTTATTATTGCAGTGGTGATTACATCCATAATAGTGAGGCTCCGTTATGACGAGCACACGGTTAATTGGTATTCTAATTGTGCGTTTATTTTCATTATGGTATGGAAGTTCAGTATCATTTTTTTTGATATAAAGAATATTATGGCACACCCTTATTCCATTATTTATTTTAATGGAGGCATAAAAGGAGTTTGGTTAGGGGTATTGGCCGTATTAGTCTATACCTACATTTATTATAAAAGAACAAATGATCAACAATTTTTATTTCCAGCATGGGTCATAACCATTACTATGTACGAACTAACTCTTGGAATCCTATCACAGATGTATATTACGACTTTTATTGCATTCTTCATAAACGTAGGATTTGTTTATTTTTCAAGTAGAGGTATCCAAATCGTGATTCTCTTCACCATCTTTCAACTATTGGTCCAATCTATCCAAGGGTCGATAGGGAGTTTATCGACAACTATTTACATCGTAATCATGTTCTATTTAATGATATTGTCTTGGAGGGGTAATAGAAGTGAGTAAAAAAGTATTTTCATTAGCCGTCGTGTCATTGTTAGTAGCAATTTTCATTATTAATATTATTCAAAATCAAAAAGATAAAGAGCGAATATATGATGAAACGTCCAATCAGTATAATCCTGAAGCGGAAAGTCAAAAGACGTATTCATCAGAGAAGCTCGACGAAGGAAGTATGGCACCTGACTTCACTTTAACGACCTTAGATGGACAAACTGTATCATTATCTGATTATAAAGGAAAAAAAGTGATCATTAACTTCTGGGCAACGTGGTGTCCTCCATGTAGGGCCGAAATGCCGCATATGCAAAATTTTTATGAAGAAGCATCTGAAAAGGAAAATGTTGAAATTCTTGCCGTTAATGTGACCGATTTGGATAAAGGGGAAAAAGCGATTAATCAATTTGTTTCCGAGTATAAATTGACCTTTCCTATATTACTAGATAAAGAAGGGAATGTGAGTGGAAGATATCAAGCTGTTGCCTTTCCGACTAGTTATATTATTGATACACAAGGAAAGATATCGAAGAAAATAATCGGACCGATGAATGAAGAAATGATGGTTGATTTAGTGAAGGATGCCTCATAATTCGAAAACATGATAATGAATATAGCTAACAAGAACGCAATGCTTGACTATATACCATATAGGGTATATTATATTCCATGTAGTGATCATATTTTAGAATCAAGGAGGTTTCTACATGGAATACGATAAACAAGTAATCAATCGTATTAAACGGGCACAGGGTCAGATCAGCGGGGTACTGCGCATGATGGAGCAAGGGGAAGATTGTAAGGATGTCATTACGCAAATGTCTGCAGCGAAAACCGCTCTCGAACGTTCGATTGGGTTAATTGTCAGTATGAATCTTGTTGAATGTGTAAAAGAGTCACAGGAAAAAGGAGAAGACACAGAAGCCCTTGTTAAGGAAGCCGTTCACCTACTGATGAAAAGTAGATAAGAAACGTTATCTATTGACATCAGTTTTTATACAGTTTAAAATACCCCTGTAGGTATTTAACGATTGAGGAGGAAATAAATATGAAGGCAGATAAAGCATTAGATGCAAAAGGATTGGCTTGTCCAATGCCAATTGTGCAAACAAGAAAAGCGATCAAAGAATTGGAATCTGATCAAATATTAGAAGTTCAAACAACAGACAAAGGGGCGAAAAGTGACCTTACAGCATGGGTGAAATCAGCGGGTCATGAAATCCTTCAATTTAAAGAGGAAAATGATGTATTTACATTCTGGATTAAAAAAGGATAAATTTTTTTGATGATTTATATACCCTATGGGGTAATAATGATAAAGGAGGAACCATGGTGACGGAAAGAAAGACAACCAATATTATTCTATTCAGTGGAGATTATGATAAAGCAATGGCCGCTTACATTATTGCAAATGGAGCAGCAGCCTATGATCATGATGTAACCATCTTCCATACCTTTTGGGGATTAAATGCACTAAGAAAAGAAGAGATAGTGCCTGTAAAGAAGGGGCTAATGGAAAGAATGTTTGCCAAAATAATGCCAAGAGGGGCAGATAAAATGGGATTATCCAATATGAATTTTCTAGGAATAGGTCCTAAAATGATTAAAAATGTAATGAAAAAGCACAATGCTATGCCGCTACCTGATCTTATATCCATGGCACAAGAGCAGGAGGTCAATCTAGTTGCCTGTACCATGACAATGGACCTTCTTGGCCTGCAAAAAGAAGAGTTACTAGAAAATGTTGAGTATGCAGGGGTAGCCGCTTATTTAGCTGACGCTGAGAATGGCCATGTAAATTTATTTATCTAAAAATATACCCTATACTGTATATGGAGGTTTTACCATGAATCAAATTAACACAGATGTTGTATTAGATGCAAAAGGATTAGCTTGTCCAATGCCAATTGTACGAACGAAAAAAGCGATGAATCATCTTGACGCTGGACAAGTGATCGAAGTTCATGCGACAGACAAAGGCTCAAAAGCCGATCTACAAGCATGGGCAAAAAGCTCAGGACATGAGTATCTTGGAACAATAGAGGATGAGGATGTTTTAAAACATTTTATTCGTAAAGCAAGCAATGATGAAGCAAAGGAAAGAAAGCATGGTGACGTTATTTCAAATGAAGAATTAGTCAGGAAGTTAGCTGATCCAGATTCAGTCGTCATTGATGTCCGTGAATCAGCTGAATATGCGTTTCGCCATATACCAGGGGCTGTATCGATTCCACTTGGTGAATTAGAATTTCGGTATTCAGAGGTAGATAAGAACAAGAATATCTTTGTTGTATGCCGAACAGGTAACCGCAGTGATATCGCTGCACAAATGCTCACAGATAAAGGATTTCCAAACGTGACGAATGTTGTTCCTGGAATGAGTCAGTGGAATGGTGAGGTAGAATCCAATATAAAATAAATTTTTTTGAAAGTAAATATACTGCAGGGGGTATTAAGGGATGACTATAAAACCAATGACAACAAAAGAAATTGCTCAGAAAGTAATCAATCAAGAGAAAATGTTTATTTTAGATGTACGGAATGAAGAAGCATTTCAAGAGTGGAAAATCGAAGGAAAAAGCTTCTCTTATCTAAATGTCCCTTATTTTGATTTATTAGAGGGAGTGGAAGAAATTCTTTCTGATCTGCCACTAGATAAAGAGATTTTAGTCGTATGCGCAAAAGAAGGCTCTTCCGTTCTGGTTGCTGAAATGCTAGCAGAAAAAGGATTGGACGTTTCCTATCTGCAAGGAGGAATGAAAGCATGGAGTGAGCACTTAGAACCAGTGAAAGTGGCAGATACTCCAAATGGTGGGGAGCTATACCAATTCATTCGACTAGGAAAAGGATGTTTATCCTATATGATTTTATCAGAAGGGGAAGCAGCAATCATCGATGCAACTCGTATGACAGATGTGTTTGTTAATTTTGCTAAAGAAAAAAACGTGAAAATTACTCACATTTTTGATACTCATTTACATGCAGACCATATTTCGGGTGGCCGGAAGATTGCTGAACAAACAGATGCCACTTATTGGCTGCCTCCAAAGGATGCTGAGGAAGTAACATTCGATTATGCAAGGCTTGAGGATGGGGGCATTGTGAAAATTGGTGTAACAAAGATTGATATTTCAGCTTTATACTCCCCTGGGCATACAATTGGATCAACATCTTTAATCATTGAAGAGAAATATTTATTGTCGGGAGATATCCTATTTATCGATTCGATTGGGCGACCGGATCTTGCTGGAAAAGCAGAAGACTGGGTAGGGGACTTACGCGAATCTTTATATGGACGCTACAAAGATTTAGCAGAAGACGTACTTGTATTGCCTGCCCATTTTATGAACATTGAAGAATTAAATGAGGATGGCTCTGTTGCTGAAAAGCTAGGAACACTTTTTTTGAAAAATCACGGCTTAAAAATCACAGATGAAAGAGAATTTAGAAAAATGGTCACTGAGAATCTGCCACCACAACCGAATGCCTATCAAGAAATTCGTAAAACCAATATGGGGAAGATGTCTCCAGATGAAGAACAACAACGTGAAATGGAAATCGGTCCAAATCGCTGTGCTATTCGATCAAAATGAAAAATAGAGGCTAAATATTTAAATGGTCAGTCTCTATACCTTTAAAGGAGGGATTAAGAATGGATTTTGCTTTTATTCTTACAATTTTCCTCATTGGCTTTATCGGTTCCTATATTTCTGGAATGGTTGGAATCGGTGGGAGTATCATTAAATACCCTATGCTTCTTTATATTCCACCCCTTTTAGGAGTCGCAGCATTTACGGCTCATGAAGTATCCGGTATTAGTGCTGTTCAAGTATTTTTTGCTACTCTTGGTGGAGTGTGGGCTTATCGAAAAGGGGGTTACTTAAATAAAACGTTAATACTCTATATGGGGATTAGCATTTTAATGGGCAGCTTTATTGGAGGATATGGGTCTAAGTTTATGTCTGAAGGAGGGATTAATCTTGTTTATGGGATTTTAGCCCTCGTTGCTGCTATTATGATGTTTATTCCGAAAAAAGGGTTAGATGAGATCCCGTTAGAACAGGTACGTTTTAATAAAGGGCTTGCAGCGATTCTTTCTCTTATTGTTGGAGTTGGAGCCGGTATTGTTGGGGCAGCAGGGGCATTCCTGCTTGTCCCAATTATGCTTGTTGTTTTAAAAATTCCAACCAGAATGACCATTGCTTCCTCCCTTGCTATTACCTTGATTTCCTCTATTGGGACAACAATCGGGAAAATCGCTACAGGGCAAGTAGACTATATTCCTGCACTTATAATGGTGATAGCGAGTTTAATGGCTGCTCCACTAGGGGCTCAAGCTGGGAAGAAAATGAACACAAAGCTACTTCAATGGATTTTGGCTGTCTTAATTTTAGGAACAGCGATTAAGATATGGATCGATTTATTGTAGGATTTTAGAGAGTATGAAGTACCTTCTATTATTCTGATTGATAAAAAATAGCTGCCAATGACTGGTGGCTATTTTTTATATTCCTAAAAGAAAGCCTTTTTTAGAATTTAGTTGACGAAGTCAACTAATAAGGATATGCTAATAATATCTTGAAATTTCTAACTATTAAGAGGGGGAAATTACCTATGGAAACGATTCAGTTTATCGAAAAAATCCGTAAATTCAACAGATATTATGCAAATGTCCTTGGGAAGATAGATCAACAAATTTATCATCAGCCTTTCCCGTTAACAGAGGCACGGGTTATTACTGAAATCAATAATAAAAATGGTTGTACGGCAACAGAAGCTAGAGAAAACCTTGGCATCGACCGAGGTTATATGAGTAGGATGATTCAAAAGTTTGAGGACGAGGGAATTATTTATAAAAAGCAATCTGAAGAAGACAAACGACAATACTTACTCTATCTCACAGATCATGGAAAAGAAATTTATCAGGATCTTGTCAATAATTCAAGACGAGAAGTCGGAAACATGATTAAAGCTTTATCGAATCGGGATCTCTCTAAGCTAACATCATCAATGGAGCAGATTGAATCCATTTTTTCTATCGAAAATCCTTCCCCATCAACTGTATCGATTCGGTCGTTTCAGCCAGGGGATGTTGGTTTCGTTGCACATCTTCATGGACGTTTATACGATGAGACATATAAATTTGGACCAATGTTCGAATATTACGTCATGAAGGGGCTAACAGAATTTATGATGAATACGGACGGTGGACAGCTATGGGTTGCAGAAGTGAATGGCGAAATCGTCGGTTCGATTGCGATTACAAAATATAATGAGAAAACAGCGCAGCTTAGATGGTTTGTGTTGGATGAAGAGTACCAGGGAATGGGTTTAGGAAAAAGGCTTATGGAGACGGCTATTCATTTCTGTAAAGAACAGGGCTACCAGCATGTTTTTTTATGGACAGTCAGCATCTTAAACAAAGCGCGCCATCTTTATCAAAAATATCATTTTACATTAACAGAGGAAAAACCAAATCAAGAATGGACCGAAGCCGAAATAATGGAAGAACGATGGGATCTAGATCTTTCTAGTTACTATTAACTTTTAATTCAAAGACATTTAGATAATTCATTACAAGTGTTTAAGGGGGATGGAGACAATTCGTAGATTGAGGAGCCACTTTGGAAAATATAACAATTTAAACGCAAACGTCAAATTGGAATGTCAACACTAAATTAGACGAGTTTTGTAACAAATAATAGCATCTACGATTATCAAAAGGTAGTTTTTTGATAATGTTGTTTTTTAACAGCATAAATGTCAGTTTTATAGAATCTTATTTATGCCTGAAATAACAGATAGTCAATGAGTGCTCTTTTAACTTGTTCAGCAATCGGGCCATATAACGGAATAACCCATTGCCTAAAATATGAATATTTGAAATAATTGGGTATTACTTAAAAGGACATGATTGCTGAACTGCATAGTGAACGAAGAGGGAGTTTTTATGTGGTGGGAGTATTAAGGGGATACAGTAATTGCTGTATCAACGTTGACTGCAATTTTGATTTTGATTTCTATTCATTTTGTGAGAACAAAAAGTAAAAGATGGTTAACTATTCCCTTATCTATCTCAATAATCGGGTATATTTCTTTCGTTTTGGGTATTGTCTTTATCAGAGGATGGATTGGGATGGGATTTATAGTCATGGCGTAATTATAATGGTTATTGGTCTCCTTTATTACCTTGGAGTCGGAGTATATAAAAAGATTAGGTACAAATGAATAATGTGTCGTGCATATTCCGTTAATGGGGAAGAGTTGAAGGTTGGATTGATTGTCTTCAGCTTTTCCTTTATTCAAGTAATGGAGCAGGTTTGTTCAATAAGAAATCACAAAAGCAAGAGCATTTACTATAAAATAAGATTTGACGTATTAATGTCTAATAAAAAAGTAATGCAAAAAATTGAGATGATGCACATTAGTATTATTACACGACAAAAATAAAAATATATGGAGGTTAGCAATGTTTATAATATTTGGGGTTATTGCAATAGTAGCAACTTTTATAAATCTTTATATGTATAAAGCAGGAAAGGATTATAAGCTTGCTATGGCGATAGGACTATCATTTACAGCATTAACACTTTGTTCAGAATATAGTCTTGTATCTCGGTGGGTAAAAGTGGAAGATTGGTCAGCTTTAGGGGATGTAGTACCTGGTATGGAGAGGGCATTATGGTTTTTGACAATTGTTTCTATCTTACTAAATATTGCACCTATACTTTTAGAACTAAAAGGTAAGAAATAATTACTTATTGTCACATCATTTATATAAATGCAATTAATGTGTAAGTCTTTATGTATAACTAACGGGTGCTTTTCTTAAATAAATTAAAAGATAACGATCTTCAATAATCGGGCGCATTTCTTGAATAAGAGATGCGCTTTCTTCCTGTAAAGGGCCATTTTGTGGAGGATTGCAGGGTATTGTTTCAGAAGAATCGAAGTTGAAAATATACGGAGGATTTTAAACTAAATTTAGCAGTTTAGTGAAAGAATTGCAGTTTAAAGAATGTTACTGTTTAGTCATTAAGAAGGAGTTGGTTTTAGGTGTTTTTATCTAACCCTCGATAAAAAAGGAATATATAAACATTTTCGGTAGGATATGTGATAAAATTTTCGTGTATTTATTTTGAAAAGGAATAGGAGGGTATTGTATGAGAAGAAAATTCACCAAATTAGGAATTTCTATTGTAGCATTGTTTACAATCATGTGGAGCTCTAATATAGTTGCTTCTGCTGCAACGAATTATGGGCCATACTGGTTTGCAACGGGCGACGGTCAATGGGATGGAAAGTTTACAGCTCGTAGTGGTAATAATGTGAGGGTTTATATTAACGATTGGGGGGGGACTACCGATTGGGTGAAAGTACGTTTGTGTAGAATTGGTGGAGGTTGTACTATATATAAAGCCATTGACCTAGGTGAAGAAAATACGACGACATTTACGAATATGTATCCAGGAACGTATTATGGGGATGTGGCAAAAGTCCATAACCCAAGAAGGCAAATTAAGGGGAAAATTTCTTTTAGAGTGTATTGATAACATATTTTGAATAAGGGGTCCTACCAGTTCTACCAACAAAAATCGGAAACATACGTTATCTCTTAAAAACCGAAGTTAACATTTTATTTGCATAAAACACCCCTTTTTTATGCAGAAGTCAGGCTTTTTCAGAGGCTAAAAACATTGATAAACCAACAATGCATAAACGATAAATCTCAGACATGTTGAAACCCCTTTGCGCCCAAGGGGTTTTGTATTTATGAATTTCCGAAAATTAGCATTATGTTAACTAGATTTGCATATTGTATTCATTTTTTCCTTAGAATATCTTGTTCAATTAAAGGGCCATTTTCTGGAATAAGCTTATCGAACTAAGCAAGTTTAATTTACTAAAAAATTATAGTAATTTAAAGGCTCTAGATGAAGAACTACTGGAATATTATGATAAACTGAAAATTAAAGGGTAATGAAAGGTCTTGATTGAATTAATGGAAATTAGAAAACCTAACGATTCGGAACTTAAAAAGGTTTTAGAACTTTCTCCACAAGCTGTATTTGATGGTACATTGGGTGAAGTAAAACCTACAAATGAAAAAATCGAACAACTCGTTAAACCACTACTGGAAAAGGGAAGCTATTACTTGATAGCAACAGAATACGATAATTTAATGGGCTGGATTCTTATAGGGGCAAGTAAAGATCAGTTTACTGATAAGACGAATGGATTTATTTATGAACTATTTGTTTTAGAAGAATACAGAGGAAATGGAATTTCTAAACGATTAATGAGAACTGCTATTGACCATTTAAGGCAACATGGATACCACGAAGTTCGTCTTAGTGCTTTTGCAGAGAACCAAGCTATTAAACTGTACAAAGAATTGGGCTTTAATATAAGAACAGTTACTATGAGTTTATCGTTATAATACTTAATTACTTTGAAATATACAACTAAAAAGAGGATCAAGTTCTTTTTATGTTATAGAAATCAAATGTTGCTGATTTAATTTAAGGTGGGGCAGTATATGAATAGCCAATTTTATTTTATAAATGCTTTTACTAAAGAAGAATTTAAGGGAAATCCTGCAGCAATAGTTTTCTTGAGAGAGAAAAGATCAGAAGAGTGGATGAAATCCTTAGCAAAAGAACTCAATCAGCCTATCACAGCTTTTATTTCAATAAAAGCTGAAAATAACAATCAGCTTAGATGGTTCACACCCGCAAAAGAGATTGATTTATGTGGGCATGGTACATTAGGAGCTGCACATATTCTGTGGAGTGAGGGTTTTGCTTCATCAGAGTCAACAATTAACTTTTATACTCAATCAGGACTCCTTCAAACTGAGCTGTCAGAACAACAAATAATTCTAAAGTTTAAAATAAAAGAATCAACTCAAACAGAAGTGACCGATAAATTAAAACGTGTTATTGATTTCCCCATAAAAGGTGCTGCTTGGGCAGAAGATCGGTACATTTTAGAACTGGAAAATCAGGATATGATTCATAAAGTAACGCCTAATTTGGAAGCAATTAGAGAACTAGAGGGTTCGGGTATAATTATTACTAGTCGTGGATCAGATAAGTATGACTTTGTATCAAGGTATTTTGCTCCAAAAATAGGAATTAACGAAGATTACGTTACGGGCTCTGCACACTGCGCATTAGCTTCATATTGGAGTGATCTCTTAAATAAAAAAGAATTTACAGCATATCAAGATTCAGAGCGCGGGGGTGAAATAAAATTAAAGATAAAAGGAGAACAAATTGAGTTAATTGGAGAATGTGTGACTTTACTGAAGGGACATCTATATTACTAATTGATCTTCCGTAATCGGGCGCTTTTCTGGAGTATGAATTGCGCTCTTTCTATATGTATAGAGGGCGAGAGCTGAAGATAAGAATAGTTAATTTATGAAGCATTTTAAATTTTTGAAGACAATGTATATAAGAGTATTTAAAGGAAAAAGATTTTAGGTATTGTAAATTCTGAGTATTTCGAAACTTACTTCTGTATTCCACGTATAAGATATAAAGGGAAAGAGGAGATGAATAGCTTGAAAAGAGCTTTTTTTGTAGGGACTTTAGTCGCCGTTATCTTCTTTATATGTGGATATTTTACTGAATTAGAATTGTTTACTTTAGCTTCTGGTGGGCTTGGACTAGTGAGTCTCTTAATATCAGGATTACTTTCTGGAGTGTTTATAAGTGGTGATCAAATTAGAGCGAACGCAGCTATTGAGAATCGTGATGAAGGAAAGAAGAGAAAAAGAGGTATGTATGTCTTTGCATTAATTGGAGCACCTAATTTAATTGTAGCTATTCTGTTGACAATTTTATCTTAAAATAATACATCTGCTATAATCATTATGGTTTGTAGTTTCTGTAAGAAGAAGTTATTGGTTATTCCATAATAGGGGGGCGTTAGTTGAAGAAGCCATCAAAATAAGACTACACATTTTAGATATGTCTAATATGTGTGGTTCTTTTAATATCAGGCATTTCACTCCTCTAACCTAAATATAACCTACGACTGGATTCATTCTTAATCTCCTCCTCTAAATCAACTTGCCAGTAGCCCCAATTTCCTCCTAGTAGTATCATAGCTTAGCTTGTTATACGAGATCTTTGTCCCAACCAGCCTCAAACATGTTTCTACCAGTAGGGGGCGAACGGTTTAACTGACGGGATCCAAGTCCCACGGGCAGGGAGGTTCTACCCTGGCTACTGTTATAATAAGACCATAAAAAATGGTCAACCAGAAAAATCTAACATTCTGGTTAACCTAATAATACGAAAGGGGGCGTTGATCTAAGAAGGATAACGCCTCTTTTTGTTTAATACATAACTATTGGACAGATTTACATACCATACCTTCTTATTAATTTGAATTGGAGTGCTGTATCGTTGGATTGAATCCAACGATAAACCAAATAGCCAAAACAAATTGTTGAAAGGCTATTGGAATGTTTAACATCATGTAGATTGAATCCAGACCAATGAAACGAACCATAAATAATAAGCTTGCCATTATGGATAAGGTAGATCCAAGAACACCCCAAACTGACAACCAAGATGGAATTAGTTTTGATTGGTAAAACGCGAAGTTTAATAAGAGCATTGCCAAAACAAATGTCAGTGTCGTTGCCATATGGTTCACCAAATCTCGCCCTGCTTGTAACAAACCGCCAATGGTCCGAAAATACGATACATCCAGATTTCCAACCTTTACAAATTCCTGGCTTAAGGTCAGTAGCAACAAAAGAATGATCACACCAATAATAATGAACACACCCGAAATAATGCCGAAAGCAACAGATCCAAGAGCAAAAATTTTATTATGCTGACTTAAAATCGGATAAATCATGATAGGAACACCAACATATGCAACAACCATTAACAACTGGAAAAATGACCCTATTAGGACCTGGTTTTTATATGTAAAAGCCTTAGCGATGTAGTCCTCTCCATCTACAACAGGAACAACACTAAATATACCGGCTACTATCCCAGCTAATAACAACATTCCAGTAATTATTGCAGACCTTCTACCTGAATATGTACTCTTCACCTTTTAACCTCCCAATAAATAGCCACTTTGTATAATGATATGACAGAAAAAGGTAAGATAAAACTGACATTTTAATATGATTGGACCAAATGTTAATTTGAAAGGTCATTTGTAAGAATATTGATTAATGGATTGCTGACGTTGTTTAAGTGGTTATTCCATATAAGGGGGCTAGAACACAAGAAGGAGGTGTTTATGATTTGATTTTCAAAATCAAAATTTTCTTTTTATATTTATTATCATTTATTGGGTTCTACTTAGGCTTTATTCTGTTGAGTTCCCTTGCAGATAAGTACAACATCTCATTTTTGTACGTTGTAAATGTAAAAGAGGATGGAGTAGAAATTTTTCCAACGATATATACTTTTTTAATAATGTTTTTCTATATATTAGGTTCTCATAAATTGATTTCTAGGATGAAAGTGAAAGTTTTATAAGAGTAATAAAAAATGTAAAAAACTACACTTAAAGTAACGGGTGCAATAGCTGAAAATCTGTCTGGTGATATTCGGCTTATTCTTTATTCAATTAAAGGGGGCAATAGTGGAAGATTCTAATTAAAGTCTTTTAAGATTATCTTGAATTCGAGTCTTCCACATAAAAGCGTATTTCTTGAATAAGAGATGCGTTTTCTTTATGTAAAGGGCCATTTAATTTTTGTTACGTTGCTGTGAGATTGTGAAGGAATGTACTTAAACTGAAGATGCAGTTTATTTTAATAAAAACAATATCCAAAGAGCATAAGGCTTGTTCGCTTCAGTTTCCTTATCATAGTAGTTTTATATTGTGGTTTATATCATAAGATTTAAGGAATAAATCAAAGAAATTTAGGAGGATAGTTATGAAAGCAATTGTTTGCACAAAATACGGAACACCCGATGTTCTTCAGCTCAAAGAGGTAGAAAAACCTACTCCCAAGGACAATGAGGTACTGGTTAAAGTTCATGCGACAACAGTAACATCAGGGGACTGTAGAATTCGAAGTTTCAATAGTCCTATCTTGGCATGGATCCCTCCTATGCGAATCTTCTTGGGTCTGAAAAAACCGAGAAAATCAATACTGGGGATGGAGTTAGCTGGGGAGATAGAGGAGATAGGGAAGAATATAAAAAAATTTAAAAAAGGCGACCAAGTTTTTGCGATGACGGGGATGAATTTTGGGGCTTATGCCGAGCACGTATGTTTGCCTGAAGACGGGGCAGTGGCAATAAAACCTACCAATATGACCTATGAGGAAGCTGCTGCAGTTTCTTTTGGAGGCACTACCGCCCTGCATTTTCTAAGAAAAGGAAATATCCAGGACGGACAAAAAGTTCTTATCTATGGAGCCTCAGGTTCGGTAGGGACCTCCGCAGTACAGCTTGCCAAATACTTTGGGGCAGAAGTTACTGGGGTATGCAGTGCCGCAAATTTTGAATTGGTGAAATCGCTTGGAGCTGATAAGGTAATTGATTATATAAAAGAGGATTTTACGAAAAGAGAAGAGCGTTATGATATCATCTTTGATGCAGTAGGGAAGAGATCGAAATCAAATTCTAAGAGAGCACTAACTACGAACGGGACATACGTGTCAGTTGAAGGACAGGGGATAGCAAAGCAACGTACTGAAGATTTATTGTTCCTCAAAGAGCTTATTGAAAAGTTGAAGATAAAATCGGTAATTGATAAACGCTATCCACTAGAACAAATTCCAGAGGCTCATAGATATGTAGAAAAAGGACACAAAAAGGGAAATGTAGTAATAACTTTGGTTGATAATGACAAAACCTAACAAGGTTTTGCACTTGACCGTTGTTCGCGTGCCTGGTCGTTATGTGTTTAATAATGTATAATTGTGAAGTTTTGTACTTAAACTTTCGGGTAGTATTTCCTATAATAACGATATTCCGTAAACGGGCGCATTTCTTGAATAAGGAAATGTGCCTTTCTGCATGAAAAGGGCCATATTCTTGAATAAATCATTTTAGTTCTTAGGAAAACTAAAATGAGGTGATAATTATTAAAAAATTTGCGGTCTTGCTTATGGTTGGAATGCTATTAGTAATTTCTAATAGAACAGTAAATGCAAAAACAGAAACAATAAATGAAGCCGATACGGAATTATGCGAAACGGTTAAAATGGCACTTATAAGTAGCCTAAGAGAACCAGTAGATAAAGCAATTGTTGAAATCTACAAAGACGACGAAAATGCACCTGAAGGTCTTACTTGGGCTTCATATGATACAGAAATCCTTAAAATAAAACAGTTATATGGAGTTGGTGGATTATATGAGATGACGCTTAAAGTATACCCTTACTATCGTGCTCATATGGGTTATGGGGAAGATGAAGTCGTGATAAATACAAGAGGGAAACTCATAAGTTATAAACACTTGAAAACATATCCTCGAACTTCAACTAAAGGGAGCAAGAATTGAACAACGATGGACTGTTTTTAGCAGTCCATTTTTCTTGGTCTTTAATCAGTTATAAGGCAGGATAGTTAACCAGTATATTGAAATTTTTGGTATAATTACACCGTTGGAAAATGGAGAAATTAGGGGGATGATTTTATGAAAAGAATTCCGTTGATATTTATTTTATTTAGTATGTTATTTGTTATGGCAGCTTGTACATCGGATGAAACAGTTAAAAAAGAAATTGTTTTACCTGAAGATATTCCTGATTTTGTTCAAGTAAGTGATTTTAAAACAATCGATTGGGAAAAGAAAGCAGTTGAGTTTGGTGATAGAGATATTATTGGAAATGAAAATAAATCAGGTGTTATTGGTGTAAATATGCCAAGTTTAGAAGTTCAAAAGTGGATGTGGCATCTTTGGGGAGTTGAAGACCTAGAAAACAAGAAATTAACGGTTGTTGGTTTTCATAAAGAAACAGAAACTGTCCATCAGATTTTAATAGATAGTTGGACTAAGGGACTTGGTGGACCAAACAATGGTGCAGATGCACATATGCCATCTAATGTAAAAATACCAGAGTCGGGAGAGTGGGCAATATTACTTTATACCGATGATACATTATTCGATATATTGGTTTATGAAATAATTGAATAGGTTTACAAGATACTTCTTCTTCAACTAAACCAGCTAATAGTTAAGCTCAAGTGTTATTCCATAAAAGGGCGCTTAAATGTAATAAGAACAACTCCATTATTAATTGATGAGGTTTTATCTTCCTTAATTCTTTTTTACTTAAACACTACATACTCAAAATACTTTTAAACTTAATAATCAACAAACAGGTTATATCTTGAATAAGGAAGAAAAAATAATTCACCTTGAAATGTAAAAGTTATGTTATAAAAAGAGAAACTTATTAGAAAAAAAAAAGGTAAATTATCTATTAAGATGATATGTTAAAGCAGGGCTATTTTTTTAACAAAGGTAGGAGATTTCGGTGTCAATTAAATATGCTCACACAAACATTGTTGCAAAAGATTGGCGTAGATTGTCTGATTTTTATGTTAATGTTTTTGATTGTAAGCCTGTATTTCCCGAAAGAGATCTTTCAGGCAAATGGATAGAAAAAGTAACTAATATAGACAATGTTAGTATTAAAGGCATCCATCTAACCTTACCTGGTTACGATGCAGGACCAACTTTAGAGATTTTTCAATATTATCCAGAAAACCCTGAGAGGCATCAATCAAATATTAGTTATCAAGGGTTTGGGCATATTGCATTTGTAGTGGATAATGTTGAAGAAGTTTTGAATAAGTTAATCGAATGCGGTGGAAAGAAATATGGAGCTTTAGAAAAAAAAGAGTACGAGTCCCTTGGAGTATTAACAGTTGTTTATGCAGAAGATCCCGAAGGGAATATTGTAGAGATACAGAATTGGAAAAAATAAATAGTGTACTTTCCATTATTTACTCTACAATCAGGGGCTTTAATGAAATAAGAACAACACCCCATCATTAATTTGATAGGGCGTTTAATTTTCCTTATTTCTTTTCTTAGCTTGAAACACTACAAACTCAAAATACTATAAACTTAATATTCCACAAACGTGCCATTTAATCTAATAAGAGGATGCATAAAATACTACTTTTTTATGCATTCGTCAGGCTTCTTCGGTAGCTGAAAACGTTGATTCTTCAATGATGTATAAAATCATTCATTGATGATAAAAAAAGAGAAAACGCCAAACCGTTGATAGAGAAGGGGTTGGCGTTTTTGCAAACTTCATTTAGCGTTTGTGGTTATGCAAAAAATATTTGAAATTAACTTGCTATTCCTTATTACGGGTGGTGACAGCTTCGCTGGTACTCCCCCAATTTAGTTATCCGTATAATGCATTTTTTCTAGCTCTTTAATCTGGTTCATAACATATTGTGAAAGAGATGAGTAATCTGAAATGTCTAGATGACAAAAATTAATTTGTGGTCCAATCACAATCTTTATGGGTGTTCGAAAACCTTTTTTTACCCCAATAATTACAATTGGAAGAATTGGGGTATTCGTTTTACGTGCTATAAAAGCTACTCCCTTTTTAGGTTGAACAATTTCTCCATTTTTACACCTTTTTCCCTCCGGAAAAATACCAAAAACTTCTCCATTGTTAATAACTTTTAAACCTTGGCGTACAGGACGTATGACGATTCCACTATGGCGATCAACTGGAATCATATTAATGGAAGTAAAAAACCACTTTAAAAAACGATTATGAAATAATTCGGCTTTTGCCATAAAATGAATTTTTCGTTTTATCACACAAGATAATAGTATGGGGTCATAATTGCTTACATGGTTAGCAGCTATAATCAATGCGCTATGAGTGGGAACGTGTTCCAACCCGGTGATTTTAATACGGAATTTTAAATGTATAATTAATCTTGCGGCAGGTTTTAGTAAAGAATAAAGCATTCCATTTGCACTTCCAAGAGATTTTTTATTAATTTATAGTATGGTTTTGCTTAGGTTAAATTATAAGTGGTAATATTCACAAGAGTGTGGATGCACCTATCGGGCATTTAAATATGCCTTTGATATGGTGCTTTTTTATTTGGAAAGGAGACTTGTAATAATCTATTATGTATTTAAATGCGATTTGTCACGATAAGCCCAACTGCTCCATTTCCTGATTTACAAAATGTTAATAAATCTATGGAAGATATTACAACATTTGCAAAACAATCTGTAGATATTGCTCAACGGGTAGACGCTTCTACAGATAACCAAACTAATGGGTTCATGATGTTAAAAATCGCACCAATAATGGGAGCGGCTGCACTCGTACTAATCCAATTTTTACTTATTAAAAATTAACCAGCTCAGTATATAGCTGAACTTAAACTAAAAGGGTGCTTTTATTCATGTTAGTAATTTCTAACATGTTAATGTAGATATGATCTTGTCAATCGGGCGCTTTAATAGAATAACAACACCCCATCATAAATTGACGGGGTGTTTTAATCTTCCTTATTTCTTTTCTTGAAAACTTCATATCCAAATGCTATTAAACTTATTCTTCAACAAACGGGCCAGATTGTTGAAGAATGGATATAGATTTAAGACACAGATAGAACAATAGCAATCCAGAAGAAGTCTCTTCAAAAGTAATCTGATATAGTTGAAATGAGTATGAAAGTTTATGAGATGTGACAAGTAAAAGGCCGGAGAATATACCGGTTTTAAAAAAGGAGGGATAAATAATGAAAACAACGCAATCAAAAGACGGCACAACGTTAGCTTATGATGTCTTTGGTAAAGGCCCTGCACTAATATTTATAACAGGAGCCACTTGTTTTCGCTCATTTGAACCGGTCGTGCATGATGCCAAAGTATTTGCAGAACAATTTACCGTCTACAATTATGATCGACGCGGGCGTGGTGACAGCGGTAATACACTACCGTACACAATTGAACGAGAACTAGAAGACATTGAAGCAATGATTGACGCAGCTGGTGGTACGGCTTATGTTTATGGTCATTCATCGGGTGCCATTCTTGGGCTTGAAGCTGCCATGCGGCTAGGCGGCAAAGTGAGAAAGCTGGTTATGTATGACCCAGCCTATGCAAATGATGATGCAAATCAAAAAGAATTCAAAGAGTTGAGTCAAGGCTTATATAAACTTCTCTATAGCGGTAAGAATGACGAAGCGATAAGCATCTTCTTGGAAGGGATAGGCATACCTAAAGAAGTGATTACCGGTATGCGGCAATCACCACAATGGGAGACTATGGTGGCACTCGCACCAACACTTGCATACGACACTACGTTAGCCATGGATCTACCACCTATTGCACGAGCTTCCCAACTAACTACACCAGCGCAGATTATTGTTGGCGAAGAAAGTCCTTCTTCTATACACGAGGTCGCGTACCAGCTGAGCGAAGGAATTCCAAACTCAGATTTCAGTATGCTTGAGGGACAGGATCATATGCCTAACCCTGAAGTGGTGTTGACAATATTCTCGAAGTTTCTAAAACAGTAGCTTGCCCGGCATTATGAAAATGTGTCTCCGGGAATGCCTTGAAAGACAATTTAAGCATTCTAATGTAGATTATGATTAGAAACATTAAGCACTTATTAAAGAATAGGGCGCATTAAAGTAATCCTAACAACATCCCATCATTAATTTGTTGTGGTGTTTAATCTATCTTATTTCTTTGTTTGGCTTGAACACTACCTACACAAAACCTTTTAAACTTAATATTGAACAAACGGGCCAGATTCTTGAGTACTATATAGTGGGAAGTCAGAATTTTGAAATAATTGTTATTAAGTTAACGGCCTGGTTATTTACTTTCAGGATAAATGTTATATGTTGGTATAAGTCTTGGAGATGCACTAGAAACGGAGCCAGCACGATCAGGGATTATTTAAACACTTCTTACTCGAAAATTTATTGAAAAAGAATCATGTTTTTGTCTCAAAAAAATAGGAGAAATTCTTTTCACCAAATAATAAGCTTATAAGTGTATTGAATCATCTTATTAGGAGGGATATTTTTGAAAGGTAATATTAACAAGCTTGTCTTTGCATTTTTTATTTGCTTAACAGCCGTGGTTACTGTTGCTACTCCATCATCGGCTGATTATGACTATGGAGGTATCTATGGTTGGTATAATTTCAAAACAGGGGATGGATTATGGGACGGAAGCATGACAGCAAGAAGCGGAGATAATGTAGACGTAACAATCATGTGGGAAACAAGCGATAAGTTAAAAGTTAGATTATGTAGTGCAGCAACAGGTAATTGTACTGCTTATAGATACCTTACAAGAGGTGGTTTATATTATGAACAAACAGTGACGTTCACTAATATGGTAGCAGGAAGTTATTATGGAGATGTTGTGAATGCTACAAGCTCAAGAAGAGTGAATGGTAAGATTCGGTTTTTAACCTTTCGTTAAATTTTCCTCAATCTTGACAATGTATTTTTATATTCAAATCTTCGCGAAAAGGGCGCTAGTATTTAATAGGCTGCTACGGCAGTCTTTTTCTTGTTATACTAATTTGAAAGACTCATATAATGAGGATGAAATGCTATTTGAGGTTCAATGGAATGCATTAAACTACTTAAAGGTAATTGGCTTAGAGTTGTGTCATTGCTGTTTTTTATGTTTACTTACAGGAGTTTAAGAAAGAAATTTCTTTATATCTTTATTAATTGTTTTAAGGATAAGAGGCGGATGTCCGGGTTTTATAAGAGATATAAAATTTTAAAACCTTCCTTTATTAGTGTAGAATAGGCGGAAGGTTTTGAAGATTATTTGTGTTTTTAATACATACATTTAGTTCATTCATATCGTTAACAGCTGCATAAAAGACATCCTTTACATCGAAAATATCTTTACTTTCTAACTTCTCATAAAGCCATGATTCATTTAAATTCCTTGAGTATAGGACTTTTTCATAAATCTCCCCTTCAATAACAACTGGT
Source organism: Rossellomorea pakistanensis (assembly GCF_016908495.1). Taxonomy (GTDB): domain Bacteria; phylum Bacillota; class Bacilli; order Bacillales; family Bacillaceae_B; genus Rossellomorea; species Rossellomorea pakistanensis. The sequence continues at coordinate 120,999 of NZ_JAFBDZ010000001.1, forward strand.
ATATCAATTCCCTTATTAAAAACATTCGGCTGAGGTAGAATATGTTCGACGCGTGCAACTTCCTTTTCAGGGTACAATTTAACAGATAAACTCCCATTCGCTTCAACTATAGCTAATTCGACATCTTTTACATTAAAAATTTGTTGTTCTCTTAACATTTGTAAAATGGTATCAATCGGATACTGTATTTTTTTCATTTTGTTCACTAAAAATTGTCCTTGATAAATAACCATTGTAGGTTCAAATGTTAACAAACGGCCAATTTTTCGATATTTGATTTTCCAAGTTGCAATTAATTTCTGTAGTAAAGCTATTGCAATAATGGCAATCGCTGTATATAAATGATTAATCTTTGGGTCTGCAATATCAGCACCCACTACAGCTCCCAAAGTTAAAATGACTAAAAAATCAAACACCGGCAATTCACCTATGGAGCGTTTTCCCATATAAAGTGTTGCAAATAGTGCTAGTGGCAAAATGGTGACAATTCGCCCTAAAATTTTTAATATTTGTAATGCATCTTCCATAATATCACCTCATATAGGAAACTTTACATTTTAATATGACACAGATATTTATTAATTATTTACATGACAATGGAAATTTAATAAAGCTGTAGAAAAACCTTTCCCTACATCTTCATTTTTTTCATATTTTTTCTCCAATATTTTATAAATCTAAAGGTGGGATATTGAAAAAGTGAAATAAAGCTCTAAGTTATTCTGTTATAGAGCGCTTTAATGGAATAAGGAACAACCCCCCATCATTAAGTTGATGGGGGGTCTTTTCATATTCACCAGGGGTGCACCAAGGTGTCATCAATGGTATGAAATGAGCTATAAAATAAGTGCTCGCGAATTCCATCAGATGGGTAAAGGAAGGGGCTTAAATATCTCCCGGTTGAATAAAACTCAAGTTTCGTTTTGTTAGTTTCTCTTTATTTCGGTACTCTGTATCTAGACGGTAAATCTGTTGACCGCGGCAAGACTTTATCGGTTTCCAAATGGAGTAAGGATTATTGAGCAAGAATCTTGGTAGTATAACTCAAGGAGAGGAGAAGATCACAAGAAAGTATCTTTAATAGTTAATTAATTTTTGTCTGTATTTTTATTAATCAATATTAAAAGGGTCGATTATTTATTTCATGAGAAGATAACACGCTATTTGTAGAGGGCGTACCATATTGCATTGAATCATCAATAAATTCTTCTAAACTCTCTACAGAATACGTTGCTAATTTGACAATATAGCTATTTTCCCCTCTACTCTGTAACACTCAAGTACATCTGGATGGTTGTAGCAAAAATTGGATAATGATTTACAATCCTTTGATTCAAACAATATTAATGCAGAAATTGGACGGTTCATTTTTTTAGTGAAACATGTGCATGGTAACCTTCAATAATTTGTTGCTCTTCTAATTTTCGTACTCGCTCAGTTACGGACGGGGAAGATAAGTGAACAGCTTCTGCTAAATCCTTCATTGAAATTTTGGCATTTGACTGTAATATCCCCACAATGTTTTTATCAATTTGATCCATAAAATATCCAACTCTTTTAATAAATTAGAATAACCTAAATGCTAAATTAATTAAATCTAAACAACCAAATATCCTTTTAAAACTTATTTATAAGTCTTCTATATTTTTATAAAATAAGGTATCGAGAGGGGATTGTTTCCGTCCCCCTTTAAGGTCATCGTAACGGCTTGAAAAATGTAATAAGAAAATGATCTTAGAATTGATCTAAAACTAGATTGAAAAATGCTCACAAACCAGCATATATAAATAAAAAGAATCCATTTTGAAATACTTAATCAAAATGGATTCTTATCAAGCAGTTTTTTTGTTTTGGTTTATAAAAAGGTTTGTTATTTTCTACCTGTGATGTTTTACGATTCCGTCCTATTTCCGAAGGGTGTTTAACTTTATAAAGTGACGAATGACCATAAAATAAATCATCAAGAAATCTACGATACGATCTTCAGCCAACATTGAAAATAAGTCATCCCTTTATTAATTCGTAGCACCTTGCTTATTTTTTAATGCCTTTTCTTGAACAACAGGCCGTTTTATAAATAATGAAACGATCCATGCGAAGGCGACAAGTCCGAATGCAACCAAGAATGCGCTTTTCATACCAGCAATCATCGCTAGAGTTTGTAATAAACCCTCATCTTCCTTAATCAACGTATTTTCTATAAACCGAGAAGAACTATTGGTCATGATGGATACAAGCAATGCTGTCCCGACAGCTCCTGCCACCTGCTGAAGCGTACTGATAATAGCCGTTCCATGCGGATATAATGGAGGGGGCAGTTCGTTCAAAGCGTTGGTCATGACCGGCATCATGACCATAGAAATACCCAACATTAAAAGCGTATTGAAAATCATAATCGTGCTGTAAGAGGTTGATAAGGTAATGAAAGCAAATTGCCACAGCGTAATCGAGATCAATCCTAATCCGATAAGGGCAAGCCACTTGGCACCGAATTTATCAAATAGTCGGCCGGTAATTGGCGACATAATCCCCATGACAATCCCTCCTGGCAACATGACCAAGCCAGCCTCCAACGGACTATAGCCTAAGGCATTCTGAAGGAATATCGGCAGCAACATCATTGCAGAAAACATTGCCATCATGACTATCATCATAATCAACGTCGACATTCTAAAAATGTTGTATTTAAATGTTCTTAAATCTAGCAGCGGTTGTGAAATCGTCAATTGTCTCCAAGTAAAAAGGATTAAGGATACCACACCGATGGCAATTGGAGTTAGGACTTCGTTGCTCGCCCAACTCCCATGTCCTTCACCTGCACTGCTGAATCCGTACACAATTCCCCCGAAACCCAAGGTCGAAAGGAGAAGCGATATTGGATCAATCTTCGGATTAGTCGTCTCTGTCACGTTTTTAAGCTTCATATAGGCAAAGATTATGACAAACAGTGCGATTGGCAGAACGCCGTAGAAGAGAATCCGCCAGCTGAAATGCTCGACAATGATTCCAGATAAAGTGGGTCCAATCGCAGGAGCAAAAGTAATGACAATCCCAATTGTCCCCATTGCCGAACCCCTTTTATCAATAGGAACGATGGAGAAAACTACATTTGTTAGTAAAGGAAAGAGCAGCCCGGTTCCCGCCGCTTGAAGCAGCCTTCCGATTAAAAGAACTTCGATCCCTGGTGAGATGGCTGCTACAAATGTCCCAACCGTAAAAAATCCCATAGCTCCAAGGAATAAGCTTCTTGTTGTAAACCGCTGAATTAAATAAGCGGTGACTGGTATGAGTACACCGATAACAAGGAGATATCCAGTTGTCAACCATTGCGCGGTACTCGGTGCGATTCCGAAGTCATCCATAATTTTTGACAATGCTACATTAAGTAGCGTTTCATTCAAAATGGCTACAAACACACCTAAAATCATAATCATGACCAACAAAAAGTTGCTTCTGCTCCCAAATGTCCCACCGTTTAAATGCGATTCGGTTTGATTTTTCAATTTCTTTCTCCTTTCAATAGGCAAAATGCCTTATTAAAGTATTGTTGTATCTTCGGTAGGAAAGTAACATGATAGGATCATCGTCCTTTCTATGGTTTGGGGGACCATTCTTTCATAGAAGAAAATTCCTTTTTATCCTAACATGAAATAGCTCATGTGATTTCTTATCGATTGCTATATTGATGAATTTGATCGAGAAAATTCTTCATCAACAGGGGCAGGGAAATCAGGATAGGCGGATCGTCTAAACGGGGAGGGTAAAGTATAACTTCCTTCCGTATAACGGAGTAAGAGGGTTCTACGATGATGGGCTCCTTCGATCGTGTACGCAAGGTGTTATGCGGGAGCAAGATATCGGTGGTTTTCATCCCCCAGGAGACCGATGTAGCCATCAAGTAATAAGTTCCGCGTTTGACGTTTGTGAAACAAAAATCCCCTAAAGAAGGAAGTAATGTTCCGTATAGAGGGGGACCTTCAGGAATGGGTTTAGAAAATAAACCAATTAGAATGACACCCTCAAAGGGCAGCTCCGATTTAATAGTCCCTTCAATTTTGGCGTGTTGGAATGCAGCAGGATTTAACGTACGCCAATCGCCAAGTCTTTGTAATGATTGGAAGTGGTCCTCTGCTTGTATCGTCGAATTCCGAAACTGGGACGGCGTCATTCCTACCCGTTCAGAAAATCGGGACGTGAAAGTTCCCAGGCTTTGTTGACCAATCTCCAACCCTACATCGCGTACACTCAAATCAGTCCATATTAACAGTTCTTTTGCTTTTTGTAGTCGGAGCGAAGAGACATAATATAAGGGGGAGAGTCCTATTCTTTCTTTAAACATGCGTGTGAAATGGTACGGACTATAGGCCACATGACCTGCTAAACGAGAAAGCGAAAGAGGTTCATAGATATGTTGATGAATATATTCGATTGCTTCGTCTATTTCTGAATATCGGTCCGTCATGATTTCTTCTCCTTCCAATTAACAGTTCTCTTTTAGCATAATAATGATTGTGCAATTAGGTAAAAGCAGCAATCCGATTCATGATCTGGTCCTTTTTATGAAGGAAATTCAGATTTTCTTGATGTAATATAGGAAACTCCCGGAATTTTTTGAATACCGCCATAATAATCGGTCTAATGATAGTGGATTGTTGTTAGTTTTAAAAAAAATCACATTGTCTTCCTGAGATAAACTCTTTTATCTAGTTGAGTTTGTCTTAAATTCTTTCCATTGTTTTTATATTTGGTCCGATTCTATAATTCTGATCTTCTTTTTTCTATTTTCAACTTCAGGTGTTCTTCTTCGTTTGAATATAAAAACACTCTTATAGACAATATTATCCAAAGGGGTAAAACGGTGCAACTTATAAAAGGGCTGTTTTCTAAAAGATTGTTGTTTTTATAATGTGTATTGAGAAAATGAATTTTTGTAAAAAGATTGATTGGAAAGAGGAAAGTGCGAAACTCCTGCGGAAGCAGCGGGACGGGTGAGACTTAAGCAGGGTAATGCGACGAGGAGGCTCTCCGACCGCCCGCCGAAAGCGAGCATCTTTTGAGAGGAAATCAGCAAACCCTATTCAAGTAGCAACAAATATTACGAAAACAGCTTTTATACATAATGAAGTTTCTAATAAAACAGTCAAACTTAATTTCAAATCCACAAAATGATTTAAATTTTGATAGTAAAAAATGATTTATCATTCTATAAATATCATATGAAGTAACAATAAAAATCATTTGCAATCTATTGACCTGTTAACCCATCAACCCTATAATTGAAATATGTAGAATTTTCAATAATTTCATAGAAAGGAGGCAGGTTACACAATAACAGTAAAATGGCTAACTATGGGTAAAAACGATATGGATACGAGAGTGAGTAGGAATAAAAATGAACTTGGAGGATCGCGACATGATTAAAAGGTTTATCTCATTTATTTTGTTAGTTGTTATGGCTTTAGTGTACCCATCTACTATGATAAAAGCTGAAGAAATTTCAAATGGGAACAGTGATAAGAAACCAATTCTTACATTTCCAGTTATTAGCGATGTACAGCTTACAGTGGATAACGAAAGAGTTCAAAAACTATTTCATGATACCTTAAATGATCTCCATTCAATTAATCCTAATTCAGATGCATTGATTATAAATGGTGATATGATTAATGATGGGAAGAAGGAGAGCTACCAAAAATTTTTAGAAATATTAAATGAGTATCCTCATCCGGAGAAAACCTATTATACTATTGGAAATCATGAATTTTTCAAGAATGATGGAAATGAAGCATCGATTCAAAGATTTTTAGATTTTACAGGGTATGATAAGGTTTACTATAAGAAAATGATTAAAGGATACCCATTTTTCTTTTTAGGTTCAGAGAGTTGGGGTCCTGTTGGCTCACCTACAAAAGACTCTGCTTTCTTAAGTGAAGAGCAATTAAAATGGCTGGAACATTCTCTAAAAATCCATAGTCATTCAAAAAAACCAATGTTCGTTTTCCTACATCAGCCACTGCCTAACACATTTTATGGAACAGATATTGATTATTATAAAAATGCTGTGATTCAGGACCAAGAACTCAAAGCGATCCTCGCTAAGTACCCATCGACTATATTCATTTCAGGTCATATGCATTGGGATCTTCGTTTCCCAAACATGTTTATACAAGATGACTTCACAATGGTTAGTTCTGGGGGCGTAGACCGAATCTGGGGACCAGATGGAAATGGATATGAAACCATAATCGATTCTACTGGCAGTCAAGGCCTATATATAGAGGTTTATAAAAATCGTGTTGAAATTAAAGGTAGGAATTTTGCTAAGAAAGAATGGATAAAAGAGTATCAACATACGGTTTATAACTTAGAGTAAGAGATTGTATGAAATTTAGGGTAGATTAAAAAATATCTCGGTAAAGGAGACGGGTATTTTGATTATTCACTTTTTATAACTTTGGGTTTGAGCTACCTTTTAGGTGGCTCTTTCTTCTTTTAGGAGATCGATGGTGATTAATAAACTTTTAATTAGGTTTACGTTAACTTACATTTTCTTTCTTAAAAAATGTTGATAGCTCTTGTTCGATGATCTTGATTTCTTCTAAGAATAAAGTGCTTTTATTATATCCTATATGAATCCCTATACTTGGCAGCTGTTCCCCGAGTGGGATCATTTTCATTCGGGAAGTAGGGAAATTAGGAAATTGAAAAAGACCTGTTCTAGGTAAAATAATGTAGCCTTTTCCAGAGGTAAGATAAGTAGTCATCACATTAAAATCATCAACAACTTGAAACCTATTAATATTTAATCTACTTAAAATGGAATTCACCAAGTTAGTATTATTAGCTAATATAGGGTTATCGAATAGCAGGTAAGGCTTATCTAACTTATATATATGATCGATATTATTTTGAATAATGGCCGAATCTTCATCAGAACAGATAAGGACCATATCATCTTCTATTAATGGTCGATGATAGAAATTCGTTTTTTGCTCATTATGATAGTAGATTCCTAAGTGAATGCCATCATAATGAATTAATTCTTTTATGATATTCGTTGGTCTTGTTACAAATCTATACTCTAAATGAGGGAAATGATCACTTAGTACAGAAATAATGGCTTTTGTGAAAACTGGGGCAAGCCAAGAGTTAATCCCAATCTTAAAATCTTTATTATTATTTGTAACATCTTTAATAGATGTTTCGTATCCTGATACGTTGAAATCTGTTAGAACGGTAGAGGCATTACTTAATTCTCGAAGTAATTGTATTGCATAAGGCAGAAAGTAATATCCTTGATTAGATAATCTAACTCCCTCCCAGCTTCTTTCCAGTAATGTATAGCCCAAGCTTTCTTCTAATTTTCGAATTCTTGTACTTAGTGTAGGCTGCGTAATATGAAGACTAGCCGCAGCTTTGGATATGCTTTTTTTATGTGCAACGGTTAAAAATGATTCTATGCCTTCTAAATCCATCATAAAACACATCCTTTTGCTAGATTCCTCTATATTACCTTAATTTTAGAGGGTCCTCAATAACATTAAATGACATATAAAAAGTATTTATATCCTATTTGCCTCCCATTACATAAGGGTTTAATAAGGGTATAAAAATTTTTTATTACTAATTTGTAATAGAGCGGTGCTATCATTATTTTGTATTTAATTATCTGAAAAATTAAATAATTCAGAATGTCAAGGAGGAAACGATCATGCTTAACGCTAGTATTGATGATCCATTCATGAAAGAGGTTCAAGACAAAGTGAAGGAGTGGAGAAGACATTTACATCGAAATCCAGAGTTGTCTTTTAAAGAAGAAAAAACCTCGCAATTTGTTTTTGATGAACTTATGTCATTTGGCGGGTTGAAAGTTACGCGTCCCACTAGGACAAGTGTTATGGCTAGACTTATTGGAGAAAAGCCTGGAAAAGTTTTAGGATTACGAGCTGATATGGATGCTCTTCCCATACAGGAAGAAACGAACCTCGAGTTTGCATCAGATACTGCTGGTGTCATGCATGCTTGTGGTCATGATGGACACACTGCCATGCTTCTTGGTGCTGCAAAAATCCTGAGTCAAAGGAAAGATGAAATCAGGGGAGAAATAAGGTTTATTTTCCAGCACGCTGAGGAATTACCCCCTGGAGGAGCCCAAGAGTTAGTGAGAAGAGGGGTTGTGGATGATGTCGATTATATTGTTGGTCTACACCTCATGTCGACACTTTCAAAAGGGAAAATCGGTATTGTTTATGGGCCGATCACTTCGAACTCAGATACGTTCGATTTAAAAATAAAAGGCAAGGGAGGTCACTCCTCTCAACCTGAAAATTCTATTGATCCGATCGCTATGAGTGCTCAAATTATTAGCAATCTTCAACAGATCGTTTCTCGAAATTTAGACCCTTCCGAAAAGCTGGTCGTTTCGACGACAACCTTACAGGCAGGGACAGCTAAAAACGTCATCCCCGAAACGGTTCAGATTGGTGGTTCTGTTAGATCGTTCAGCCCTAATGTAAGAAAACAGGCCGTTTCCTTAATTGAACGAATCGTAAAAGGTGTAACCGAAGCACATGGTGGTTCCTATGAGTTTCACTATCAATACGGCTATGATTCGGTTATTAACGATTTAGAGCTCACGAAAGCAGTGGAAGAATTAATCGTTGAAGAGTTTGGTAGTGAATATGTAGAGCATGGAGAAGGAATGATGGGCGGAGAAGACTTTTCTGCATACTTGGCAAAAGCACCTGGCTGCTTTGTTGCGGTAGGAGCACGAAATGAGGAGAAGGGTATTATGTACCCACATCATCATCCGCGATTTGATATTGATGAAGAGGCTTTGAAGGATGGGGTTCGTATTTTAGTAAATCTACCAAAAAAAATATTATGTAACCAAAAAGATTCGATTTCTCGAACAAACTCAAGGAAGGAGCTTATCTAATGATTGAAACAGTAAAGATGGAAGAACTAGTGGATGAAGTTAAAAGTACGGTCATTCAATGGAGAAGATACCTCCATCAAAATCCTGAATTATCGTTTCAGGAAGAAAAAACCTCGCAATTTGTCTATGAAACTCTTGAAAGTTTTGGGAACTTAATCGTATCTAGACCAACGAGGACAAGCGTTGTGGCTCGCTTAATCGGTGAAAAACCAGGAAGGGTTCTAGCTATGCGTGCTGATATGGATGCACTTCCGATTAAAGAGGAAAATGACTTCAGTTTTGTATCCGCAAATCCAGGGGTCATGCATGCTTGCGGTCATGACGGACATACAGCTATGTTATTAGGTGCTGCAAAAGTTCTTTCACAATTAAAGGAACAATTAAATGGAGAAGTTCGATTTATTTTTCAACATGCCGAGGAAGTTCCACCAGGAGGAGCAATAGAAATGGTGAACGCTGGAGTATTAAAAGGGGTAGATCAGGTCATTGGTCTTCATTTAGCATCCCCTTTCGAAACAGGGAAGATTGGGATTGGATATGGTCCGGTCTCAGCGAACTGCGATGTTTTTAACATTACGATTAATGGGAAAGGTGGCCATTCTTCTCAGCCTGATACGGCAATCGATCCTGTCACGATTAGTTCTCAAGTGGTCAATAATCTTCAACATATCGTATCAAGAAATATTGCTACTCGTGAGAAAGTAGTGATCTCTGTCACTCAAATACATGGAGGTTCAGCACAAAATATTATCCCTCAAAATGTAAAACTAAATGGAACAGTCCGAAGCTTTGATCAAGAAGTAAGAAAGGAAATCCCTAGTTTAATGGAGAGAATTATTAAAGGGATAACGGAAGCACACGGCGCTACCTACAACTTTGATTATGAATTTGGCTACGATTCCGTTGTAAACGATGAAGATTTGACAACGAAACTTGAGGAAATGGTAGAAGACGTTTTCGGTCCAGACTTTATCCTTAATCTAGAGCCGGGTGCCATGATGGGAAGTGAAGATTTTTCTGCATTTTCAAAAGAGGTGCCTGGGTGTTTCCTATTAGTGGCTGCTGGAAATGAACAAGAAGGGATTGTCTATCCACACCACCATCCACGGTTTACCGTTGATGAAGAAGCACTTGAGCATGGATTGAAAATTCTTGTAAATGCTCCATTTAAACTTAATGTGAATCCTTAAAAAATCAATTTTTTAAGTTAAAGTAACCCATAGAAAGAAGGTAGGTATTTAGTGATGGATCCAGTAGTAGCAACCTTGATCGTATTAGCTATCATTACAGTAGGGGAAGTCGTGTCGATAGCGACCCGAGCAAAAGTGCCGACGCTCCTCGTGGTCATGATCGGTATCTTTATCCTTTTTAAAACAGGAATTATCCCTTCAAACATCATTGAAGCATCGACATTTGCCGTGGTAGGTGCTGTACTACAACCAGCACTGCTGGTTCATATGGGAACCTTGATTCCGATGAAGGTGATGAAAAGTCAATATCAAGCTGTTCTTATAACGTTAATTGGTATTACGATTTCCGTCTTCCTTATGCTGCTAGTCATTCCCCTGTTTTTTGGATATGGAACGGCTGTTGCAGGTGCTGGACCGTTAACAGGGGGATTAATTGCATACCTTGTGACATCAGAGGCTCTTCAAGAAGCAGGACTGGCTTCCTTAGTGGCTATCCCTATTATTGTCTTAACACTTCAAGGAGTCATTGGTATGCCATTAACATCCCTTTTACTACGTAAACATTCCCTTAATCTTAGACGATCCATGGATGCAGGTACATATGTGGCAGCTGCTGTCGCAGAAGCTAAAGTACCAGAATCGGAGATAGTAAACGCAGCGTCAGAAAAAAAACCACTGATTCCGAAAAAGTATATGCAAAGTAGTTTCATTCTATTATTCCTGATTTTTATCGGCGGTGCTCTTGCCGTTGGGTTAGAAAACGTAACGGGGATTAGCTACAGCCTTTTTGGATTAGTCATAGGGATTTTTGGAGCATATATTGGGTTTTATCCAGATAAAGTATTAGAAAGAGCAAATGGCTTTAGTATAGCGATGGTGGGTTTAGTCTTTATTGTCGTTAGTTCTTTAGCATCCATTACGTGGGCAAATATCGTTAGTGTTCTACCAGCAGTAGCGACTATTCTTATTGTAGGGACAATCGGTTTAGTCATCGGTGGTTTCATAGGATCAAAACTATTTAAATGGGATCCGACTAAAGGAATATCCGTAGTTTTAACGGCGATGTATGGATTTCCAGCCGACTATCTCATCTCCCAAGAGGTAAGTCGTAGTATGGGGAGAACGAAGGAAGAAGAAGAACAAATCCTGAACGAAATTTTACCTCCAATGCTTATCGGTGGATTTACTTCTGTAACAGTAGGTTCTGTCATCATCGCTAGTATATTAGTAAAAACCTTATAGGAGGCGATAAAATATGACATATAAGTTAATTAAAAATGCAAACCTTATTGATGGGACAGGGAAGGAAATTGTAGCAAATGCGGGAGTACTCATTCAAAATAATCTTATTGTGGCTGCAGGGGAAATGAATGATATCAAAATTCCAAATCAATATGTAGAAATGATTGATGCCCAAAATGGATATATTCTTCCAGGATTATTTGATACGCATGTTCATATGATGTTGGAAATCAAGGATATAAGAGAAACCCTTGTCAGCCCTTTTTCCCTTAAGTTTTATCAGTCTGTAGAATACATGAAACGGACCATTAATGCAGGCATCACCTCTGTCCGTGATGCTGGTTTTACAGACCTTGGTGTTAAACAAGCAGTAGAAAAAGGGCTTATTTCGGGTCCACGTATGCAATTCAGTGTCAACCCATTGACTATTACGGGAGGGCATGGAGATTCATGGATGCATTCAGGATTAGATATAACAAGTAAAAGTTACCCAGGTATGCCGTTTGGGGTTTGCGATGGACCCGAACAAGTCCGACAAAAGGTGCGGGAAATGCTGAGGGCAGGAGCGGATATTATCAAAGTCCATGCAACTGGGGGAGTGATGAGTCCAACCGATCATCCAGAGTTTACTCAATTTTCCCAGGAAGAATTATCGGTCATCGTTCAAGAGGCAGCGTATCGTCGCGGAATCAAGGTAATGGCACACGCCCAAGGAGCAGAAGGAATCAAAAACGCTGTCAGAGCGGGGATTCACTCGATAGAGCATGGAATCTTTTTGGATGAAGAGGCGATAGAACTCATGCTTATGAAAGGTACCTATCTAGTTCCAACCCTACTAGCTTCAGTATCCGTACTAGAAGCAAGTAAAGTAAATGAAAACATGCCTGATTATGCTGTAAGTAAAGCTCGTGAAGTAGTAGATATTCATCGTGAGAGCATCTCCAAAGCTCATAAAGCGGGTGTAAAAATTGCTATGGGGACAGATGCAGGGGTAATGCCGCATGGTACGAACTTACGTGAACTTGGATTGATGTGCGATATTGGGATGTCCCCAATGGAAGCCATTGTTTCAACAACAAAGGTGGCAGCTGAATGTATGTGCTGGGAAGATACGTTAGGAACAATAGAAAAGGGGAAAATAGCCGATTTTATTATTACAAAAACGAACCCTCTAGAGGATATTAGATCCCTTGAAGATAGTGATAATATAGTAGTTGTTGCAAAGGCTGGAGAGATTAAAAAAGATTTGCGGGTAGGTCGGAAGCAAATGATAGCTCACATATAAATTTCACCCAACTTTTATCAGAGTTTGATTTTATTTCTCTAAATATAACCTTGGTACTAGTAAAATACTGCATTTGTGTAATAGTCAAGAAGAATATCCCTCTTTATAATATAATGATAAATTCCTAAATGGAGTTTCCCAGTATTGGTTAGTGTTTATCATTTGACCAGTCTGGGTTTTTTTGTTGTTGTATTTTTAATAATATGTCGATAAGATTAACTTGACAGAATATTCTTAATAAAAGGGGTGGCGTCTTGAGTGATTGGGCTTTTATACAAAAAAGAGAGAAGAATTCTAGACATTTTCTTTTCATTATTTCTTTTCTAGGATGGGTGACCTTAATTGTTTCTTTAATTGGTATGGACATACCTCAAGAACCGATTATCCTCTGTCTATTAACTGTTTTTTTATTTATCAGTGAGTATTTTCCAATGCCAGTTTGGAAAGGGTTCACCACTATAACATTTCCGCTTGTCTATGTCCTCTATCTTTTATATGGATTACCATATGCCCTTTTAACGTTTGCATTATCTGTTTTGATTATCAATATTATAGAACGTCGACCATGGCGGATTGTGTTCTTTAATCCAGCACAGTTAGTACTAAGTTTTTTCTTAGCACATATCCTTTTTTCTTTAGTTCGTCCAATTATCGAACCGGCGTTAGGCAATGCAATTATTTATGGAATTACAGAATACATTCTATTACTTGTTATGTATCTTGTTATTAATAATACAATTGTCGATATCGTTTTATGGATTCGCCCCCAGCCATATCCCTTTAAATTATGGAAACAAAAAACATTTACAGAATGTTTAAGTGCTATCATCTCTATTGTTTATGGTTTACTTCTATATCTCTTAGGGAGCCAAAATCGGGGGGAAGTTGATGCTTTTTCCTACTTTTTCTTTTTCTCCCCATTAGTGGGTTTTGCCCTGCTTTGCTCCATGATTATGAAATTAAAAAAAGAAAAAAGAAGATTAAAGGCGTTATTCACGATTACGAACGAATTAAACCAAATGCTTCCTACTAAAGAATGGTCCAGTAAATTAAAAGAGAGCTTTAACGACTTTATGAATGTGGACGCGAGCATTTTATGGATGAAAGAAAATGGTAATTGGCAGATAGAAATAAAGGGTGGAAGAGTGAATACAGACGGAAAGCTAACTGCTGAAATGATAAACGGTTTAGAGGATATGAAGAAGCCTGTAATGATTAATAATCGCAAAAAAAGGAAGAGCATTGCCGAAACCCTATTTGAAAGTGATATTAAATCACTCGTCTATTCTCCTCTTGTTATAGAAAATGAGACCGTGGGTATGTTCATAGTTGGGAGAAGCCGGACTAAAAGCTTTGAGGATGACGATGTACAATCAATCGCCACTCTATCCAACCAGCTTGCCGTCATTATTAAGACGAAAATGCTTTTTAATGAAAAAGAAAAACGGAAGATTTTGGAGGAAAGAAATCGAATTGCAAGGGACATTCATGACGGATTGGCACAAAATCTTGCAGGGGCCGTCATGAAGCTTGAAACGGCTGGTAAAAAGTTCTCAAAAAATCCTGATGAAACAATAAAGCTAGTAAATGATAGTATTTGGAGGCTTAGGGGAAGTTTAAAAGAGGTCAGGGAATCCATTTATGCTCTGCGCCCATATCCGACACAAAAAATAGGAGTAACAACCGCCATCTCTAAAAAGATCGAAACCATTAAACAGGAGCATCATGTAAATATTGGATTCGAAATAAGAGGGAAGGAGGTAGAACTCAGTCCAATGGTTGAAAAAGTACTTTACGATACTTTACAAGAGAGTCTGCAAAACATTATTAAACATGCGAATGCAACAAAGGTCGATGTACTAGCTAGCTATCAAACTGAGCATGTCTTATTAAAAATTAAAGATGACGGAAAAGGGTTCTCACTATTTAAAGCCATGCTAAATGCTCAAAGTAAGCCACACTTTGGAATATTACAGATGAATGATGGTGCAGAAAAAATTCAGGCTACCTTACAAATTGATAGTAAAGAGGGAGAAGGTACAGAAGTCTCGATCATCGTACCAAAAATGGGTTTTGAAGGAGGGGAGATTATTGATCAAACTAATCTTAGTGGATGATCATGCCGTTCTACGGGATGGTCTCAGAAATATAATAGAAATGGAAGAAGATATGAAAGTAGTAGGAGAAGCTGTATCTGGGGAAGAAGCCATTTCAAAAATCGATAAGCTCCAACCTGACTTGGTGATTATGGATATTAATATGCCAAACCAAAATGGAGTGGAAGTTACAGGAATCATTAAAAAGAAATATCCTCAAATAAAGGTCCTTATCCTAACGATGCATAATCATAGTGAATTTTTCATGTCCTCGATTCGTGAAGGAGCTGATGGTTTCTTACTAAAAGACGTCCCATCCGATCAAGTAGTCGAGGCTGTTCGAACAGTCTCAAAGGGCGAGTCTGTTATCCATCCTTCTATGACAAGGAAACTACTAAGCTTCCATCAGAAAAGAGATACAGAACAGGAAGATCATTATTTGACTGATCGGGAGAAGGATGTACTTCTTTGTCTTGTGGAGGGATTAAGTAACAAAGAAATTGCCAATAAACTGTTTATCAGTGATAAGACCGTCAAAATCCATGTAAGTAAAATTTTTAAAAAATTAAATGTCAAAAGCCGTTCACAAGTGATCATTTATGCGGTACAAAAACAATTAGTTCCATTACCACCAAGCTCCTAAGGGGGCTTTTTTCTTTATAGTAAGAAATTAGATTTTAGATTCCATCTATTACTTAAGTAGTAGATACAGTAGTACTCCAGGTAGATACATATATACCATCAGGAGAATAGTGGTTTTATACGAAAAGTGGGAAAATAGAGTTGTGGATAATTAGGAAAATTAAAAAGGAGATGGGTGAATGAAGATAAGAACACTAATTCTTTCAGTTCTTATGCTCTCAATGATTATTTTGGGGTGGAGTTTTCAGGGGACTTCTTCTAAAGCAAACATCAGTGTTATTGATGAAGATTTGTGGCAGGAATTACTAACATCGACAAAGCCAGTTGAAGTTATTGTTTCCTTTAAAAGCACAGAAGGATTGACAGATGAACACTTGAATATTCTTAAAAGTGCCGGTGTCAATAATGGCATAATTCTGGAAAGCCTTCCGATAGCAGGTGTAATGGCCACAAAAGCTCAAGTTGAGCATTTGGCGCGAAATGATGCCATTCTTTCTATCTTTTTAAATAAGAAGCTATCTTATGAAAATGATACTTCTACTGATCTAACAGGTGTCGATCAGGTCCGCACTGATGATGGGATGAGAAAGCAGAATGGCGGCTTACCTGTTTCAGGTGATGGCATAGGAGTTGTCGTAAATGACAGTGGGATTGATGGGACACATAAAGATATTTTATATGGGGATCATCTTGTTCAAAACGTTTTAGGATCAACGAATTTACATGCAATTGATTCGCTGCTTCCCATAACATATGTGGAAGATGTTCCTAATACAGATAATAATTCCGGGCATGGTACACATGTTGCAGGTATTGTTAGTGGAACGGGAGCCATGTCAGGTGGTAAATATGAAGGAGTGGCACCAGGGGCTCATTTGATTGGTTATGGCTCTGGCGCGGCTCTTGCCATTCTTGATACTCTTGGCGGGTTTGATTACGCCCTTACCCATCAGCAGGAATATAACATCCGTATCATTACAAATTCATGGGGAGATTCAGGAGATGCTGGAACAGGTTTTGATCCGAATCATCCCATTAATATAGCGACAAAACGCTTGTATGACCGTGGAATTATAACCGTTTTTTCTGCCGGTAATTCCGGACCGGAAGAAAAAACGATCTCTGGAAATTATAAAAAAGCTCCATGGGTGGTTACTGTTGCTGCTGGGGACAAGAACGGAAAACTTGCCGACTTTTCATCTCGGGGAGAGAAAGGGAGAGGTGGAACAGTGATGGTAGACGGGGAATCATGGACATGGCAAGATCGTCCGACAGTGACTTCTCCAGGAGTAGATATAATATCTACTAGAGTGCTGTCACCTATAGGTTCACTCGGTGCCCCAAAAGATATTGAGTATATTGAACCTGCTTATATTCCTTACTATACTACAATGAGTGGTACTTCAATGGCTGCACCTCATGTTGCTGGAGTCATTGCCTTAATGCTGGATGCCAATCCATTTCTTTCACCTAAGGAAATTAAAGAAATCTTGCAATCAACAGCAACCTCAATGCCTGAATATGAAACTTGGGAAGTGGGAGAAGGATACGTAAATGCATTTAAAGCTGTTGACCAATCTTTCAAAGTAACCGATAAGTAATAGAAGAAAGTCATCCATCTTTTGGGTGGCTTTTTTAATGACTGCCTACAACTTTTGTACGATACAAGAATACTCCTTTAGTGACTATACGTTACATCCTTTGATTAATAGGCATAGTAGCATTTATAAAAGATAATAAAATAGAAAGTTACAAAGATTACAAAAAGGAGAGGAGAACCAAAATGAGACGATTGCTGTATCTGTTTTTTTCATTACTAATCATTTTTCCTGCATTCTTACATAGCGGAGGAGGATCAATGGTAAAAGCTGAATCTGGGGTTGTGATTGATCCTTATTTAACAAAAGCATTAGAAACGACTGATCATTTGCAGGTAATTGTTACTTTTAATGGTGAAGGGGCACCAACGAGTGAACACCTCAATGTATTAGAGGATATAGGAATTGATACTGGTCTAACGATGAAGTCTCTTCCAATTGCAGGGGTTGTAGCTACAAAAGAGCAAATTACAAAATTGGCTGAAAGTGATCAGATTGCTTCACTGTATCTAAACCGAAAGCTAGAATACTTTAATGCAGATGCAACAGACATTACAGGTGTAAATAAAGTTCGAACAGATGACTCTTTTCGTAAAGCAAATGGAGGTTTACCTGTTTCAGGAAAAGGAATTGGGGTCGTTATTAATGATAGCGGTGTCGATGGTACACATAAAGACATTGAATTAGGAAGAAATCTAGTTCAAAACGTCATGGCTTCAACAAACTTGAACAGTTTAGCTCCTGGACTTCTTCCTATTACTTATCAAGAGGATGTGGCCAATACCGATACAAATTCAGGTCATGGGACACATGTTGCTGGTACAGTAGGTGGGACAGGTGCCATGTCGAGCGGGAAGTATGAAGGAGTCGCACCAGGTGCTGATTTGATTGGCTATGGATCAGGAGCTGCTTTATTTGTACTTGATGGAATTGGCGGATTTGATTATGCCATTACAAATCAACATCGATACAATATTCGGGTTATTACAAACTCATGGGGATCTTCTGGAGACTTTGATCCTATTCACCCTATTAATATTGCAAGTAAGCAAGCATACGATAGAGGTATTACGGTATTATTTGCAGCAGGAAATTCAGGACCAGCTGAAGACACCCATAATCCTTATTCAAAAGCACCATGGGTTATTTCTGTAGCTGCCGGGGAGAAAGATGGCACTTTGGCTGACTTCTCTTCAAGAGGCACAAAAGGAGTTGGAGGAACATTTACAATAGACGGTGAAGAATGGACGTGGAAGGATCAACCAACGATTACTGCCCCAGGTGTTGATATTGTTTCAACACGAGTCCTAGCGCCCGTTTCATCATTATCAGCCGATCAGGATGTAGAGAACCTAGATCCAGCACATGTTCCTTATTATACTCATATGAGTGGAACCTCTATGGCTACCCCACATGTTGCAGGGATTGTAGCTCTAATTCTTGAAGCAAACCCTGAACGATCACCAGCTGAAGTAAAACAAATCCTACAAGAAACGGCTACAAATATGCCAGGATATGAGGCATGGGAAGCGGGAGCAGGTTATGTCAATGCGTATGCAGCAGTGGATAAGGTGATCAATAACAAAGAATACGGTGAAACGGTTAATAGCTCTCAACAATTTAACAGTTCTGTTGAGTCTTTAACAGAACGGGTTGAGTTTTCAGTAGATTATAATCCATTAACCTCTATATCTTCTGAACCATATTCATTCAAAGTCGATGAAGGATTATCCAATCTAGTTGCCAAAATAGATGGAAAAGGTCTAGTTGGAGAAACAGGTAATCCTGTGAACCTTGTACTTATTGCACCTGATGGAACCGAATATAGCTCTGGAATTAGTTTATTATTCCCTTTATATACAGACCGAACTGTATCTGTGAATTCACCGATGGCAGGTACATGGAAAGCTGTAATTAGAGGGCTTAGAGGGGACGAAGTTAATCCAGTAGGGGTGGCATTACCGGAAACAATAAAGGGTACATTGTCATTCACAAAAGTAAGCGGGTTTTCTGGATTAAATGATATTGACGGACATCCTGCAGCGGCAGCTATTCAAATGGGTGTAAATGAAAGATTACTAGACGGCTTTTCAAATGGTACGTTCAAAGCTGATTCAGCGTTAGCTAGAAAAGATTTAGCCAAATATCTTGTCATGGGGGCGGGAATTCGTCAGTCCTTGCCACTAAATGGTGAAGACAGCTTTCACGATGTTGCTGGTATAGATGTCCCTTATGTGGAAGCCGTTGTGGCAAAAGGGGCAGCATTTTTAGACAAACAGCAACAATTAAAGGGTGTAATTCTTCCTAAGTCAGACGGTAAATTTGCACCAAATGAGGGAGTGACACGTGCTGAGTTGGCCTATTCCCTAATTCAAAGCTTAGGTTTACAAAAGGAAGCAGAAGATTTTAGCGGTGAGGTAACGGTCCTATATAAAGATGAAAGAATTGTAATCGAAGATGCAGCAACGATTCCTACTGAATTAAAGGGATACGTACAACTAGCACTTGACCTAAACATAATAAATGCAAAATTCTCTGTGAAGCAAGATCCATATGATTTGGAACCGGCGATTACAGCAACCTATCATCCACAAGATAAAGTAAAAAGAGGTGATTTTGCTGTTGCGATGACGAGATATTTTAATGCCTTTTTTAGATAATTAGAAGAAGGTATCATAATCATAACCATAACCGATATTTCTCAATAAGGTTCAATGATTACTAAAAAGTCAAGAGGGCTGTCTCAAAGCCAAGGTGTTAAGAACCATAACTTTCATATATAGAAGAAACCCTCAATATATCTTCTATAAAATGGACAATCATCGTGGTTCCGGACCCCTTTGGGGACAGCCCTCTTTCGTATTAGTATCTTACAGCATTATAGGAGTTAATTCTTCCGTGTTCGAAATAGTAACCCGTACCACTGATGGCATCAGCAGTTTGTTCAATGGCTTGTCGAATTTCGACATTACTTCTACCTTGACTTGCAAGGAGCCCAGCCAATCCAGCGACATGCGGGGAGGCCATCGAAGTCCCTGACATATAGGAGTAACCATTATTAGGTACAGTTGAAGCGATTTGTACACCCGGGGCTGTTACGTCTACCCAAGTGCCATAATTTGAGAAGGAAGCTTTACGATCATTTGAATCGACAGCACCTACAGCAATGACATTTGCATATGACGCCGGTTCAAATGTTGTAGAGACACCATCATTTCCTGCTGCAGCGACAATGACTGAACCTTTATTCCACGCGTAGTTTACTGCATTTTCAAGAGTGGAAGTATCACAGTTACAGCCTAATGATAGATTAATAACCTCTGCCCCTTCATCAGCTGCATATTTAATCCCATCTGCGATATCTGCAAGTGAACCGCTGCCGTTAGCGTCTAAAACGCGGACAGCAAGAATCTTCGTATTTGGTGCCATACCCGCTACCCCTGTTCCATTATTTGTTTCAGCAGCAGCAGTACCAGCCACATGTGTACCATGAGAATTTTCATCCATTGGATAATAATCATTGTCCACGAAGTCGTAGCCTCTGATTGTTTTCCCATCTAAATCAGGGTGATTATAATCAACACCTGTATCAAGGATGGCAATTTCCTGACTGCTTGTTCCTCTAGTGTAATCCCATGCATATTCAGTATAAGTATTTTGAGGACCGTATTGATATCCTTGATAATAATAATCATTTGGTGTCCAATTTACATTAAAAATATAATTAGGCTCTGCATATTCTACATTTGGATTTTTCTCCAATGCTTTTACAACAGCTTCTACATTTCCTACTTTTAAAACATCAAACTCTGATTTGACTCCATTTTTGTCTGGAACTTTCGTAGCCCCAAGACTTTTAAGAGATTTTCCTTTCTCAGAAGTTCCAACTGAATCTTTAAATTTTACGATAACTTCACCTTTAACGTACTTATCTTTAGCAATGCTTTTATTGACCGTGATATCTTTAGTGGGTTTCTTAAGTTGATCTTGTTGAGCGGACGCATCATTTCCGAAGGTTGGAAAAAGGGCAAGGGAAGCAGCAAGTGATAAGGCAGCAATTTTTTTAAATTTCATTTAGATTCCTCCGACTTTTGTTTTAGCTTTTTACAAATCTACTATTCTAAAAAAACAGAAAGGTTATAACTATTTAATAGAAAATCACCTCCGCTAGTTTGGCTTCTTCGAATGGGAAGAAAGCGCTTACGTGCATTCTAGCAAATTAATTACCCTTGTGATATATTCCGTTTTTTGAAGAATTTGGATGAATTTGATCCGAAAATGAATGATTTTGTCATTGGTTAAATAATCGTGGAAAGTTTTCCTGAGTTAATCGGAATTTTCAATGATAAATGAATAATATATCTTGATGTTTCCCAACCGTTTTATTAAAATTCACTCGAATTTTTCTAGATCGTGGGCTATAACTTATGTCAACTAAACATATATATATCTGTAAAAAGGGGGGGTTCGATGGTATGGTTTTTCGTTTTTATTCTTGGAATTTTCGCATTTGCCTTTCTCATTGATTGGAGACGAAAGAAGCGTAATGATCACTTTCAAAAACCAATCAACCCAAACGCTAAGCCAGGCGAAGATTCCAATTATATGATGGGAGATCATAAGGATACTGGAGGGTTTCAATAAGGTTTATTCCCAGTTCTTAGTGAATGCAAAAAAGGATCAGGAACCGTCAATAGATAGAAGATTCTCCTATCTATTTATGTTACGGTTTCTGACTCCTTAGAAATGTGCATAAATTTGAAATCTTGTGCATTTTTTTAGTTTTAATACACAAAAATTAATTCTTGTGCATGAAATCAAAAAGTTGTGCGTTTCCACATTTAAGACATGGAAAATGATGACTCTCCCTATACTAGAAACATCTCCTTTTTTGTACTTTTCTAGTAGGACTGATAAATCACTCAAACTGACCGACTATAACAATCTTATTAATGGTTTGGATTCAATTTAACCCCAATGAATTTTATTTCGGTCATATCTTCGATGGCGTATTTAACTCCCTCTTTCCCTATTCCACTTTGTTTGACACCTCCATATGGGTGGTTATCTTGGCGGTAAGTGGAGATTTCATTAATCCATACTCCTCCCATTTCTAGTTGGTTCGCTACCCGCATGGCGCGGTCGATATCTTTCGTGAATACCCCTGCTTGCAGACCGTAAATAGAATCATTGGAATAGTTAACGACCTCATCTTCCGTTTCAAATGGAATGACAGAAACGATAGGTGCAAATACTTCCTCAGCAATGATTTTCATATTATGGTCTACGTTGGTCATGATGGTAGGGGAGAGTACCGTACCATTCCGTTCGCCACCAATTTCAATCTTGGCACCTTTTTCGACAGCATCATCTATCCATTGTTTCGCCCGCATTGCTTCATCCTCATTAATCATTGGACCGATATCTGTTTCTTCCTTTTCAGGATTACCTATCGTTAAACTTTCCGTTTCCTTAATATATTTTTCAAGGAATGAATCATAAATGCTTTTATGAACATAAACTCTTTGTGCGGAGATACAAACCTGTCCTGAAAAAGCAAAAGCCCCTTTTACTAAATCTTTTACAGCACTCTCGATATCAGCATCTTCGAATAAGATGTTTGGTGAATTTGAACCAAGCTCTAAGGTTACTTTTTTAAATCCAGCTGATTCGCGGATTTTTCTTCCGACCGGTAAGCTGCCAGTAAAAGTGATTTTATGGACTTTTTTATGTGTAACGAGTGGTTCTCCTACTTTTCCGGTTCCCATCAACAGGTTTAATACACCTTTTGGTAGTCCTGCTTCTTGAAATAATTTCACTAATAAATAGGCGGAGATAGGGGTGTTCTCTGCCGGTTTAAACACAATTGTATTCCCTGCTGCAATGGCTGGTGCAATTTTATGCAGGGATAAATTCAATGGGAAGTTAAAAGGAGTGATGGCCCCAACAACACCTAATGGCTTACGTGTTACAAGTCCCATTCGGTTTTCTCCACCGATGGCAGCATCCATTGGAATGACTTCACCGGTAATATTCTTGGCAAGTTCTGAGGAAAAACGAAGGACCTGGATGGAACGTTTAATTTCATCACGGCTATATTTAATTGGCTTTCCGGCTTCTTTTACGATCGTTTGCGCAAACTCCTCTACTTTTCCTTCTAATAAATCAGCTGCCTTTCTCAATATGTCAGAGCGTTGATGGGCATGCATAACTTTCATTGTGGAGTGAAATGTATCAAAGCTATTATTTACCGCATCTTCAAGATCGCTTTGTGTTGCAAGGGCAAGCTCTGCTACTTTCTCTTGATTAAATGGATTTCGTACCTCTAATGTTTCTCGCTGTTTTTCATTTCTTTCCTGACCATTAATGATTGAACCATATCGCATTAGGATCCTCCTATTCTTAACAATGAATATCGTCTAATTTTTCGGTTAACTTCATGTTTTCACGATAATCAACCGGGCAATCGATAAACACTGGTTTATTTAAAGAAATTGCCTTTTCTAAAGCAGGTATTAATTCTCCACCTTTTTGGATTTGAATGGCTTCAAATCCATAGGCTTTTGCAAGCTGGATAAAATCTGGATTCCCGAATTTAATATGAGAGGAACGTTTGAATTTTTTCTGCTGATGCCACTCAATTAATCCATAGCCTTCATCTCTCCATAATAGAACGATAATCGGTAGATTTAATCGTTTTGCTGTTTCAAGTTCGGCTCCTGTCATTTGAAAGGAACCATCTCCACAAACCGCAACGACATGACGATGGGGATGAACCATTTTTGCTGCTATCGCACCTGGTACAGCCACTCCCATTGATGCTAATCCATTTGATATTAGACAAGTATTTGGTTGAGCCGTATGATACATTCTAGCCATCCACATTTTATGGGCGCCAACATCCGAAATAACGATATCTTCGTCATTTAATACCGATCGTAAATCGGAAACAATTTTCTGCGGTTTAATTGGAAAGCTCTCGTCTTCTTTAAAATGCTCGTATTCATCCAGAGCATCCTTTCGTACATTTGCTACCCAATCATTATTTCTTTCAATTGAAGAAAGTTGATCCGTTAATTTTTTTAGGTTTGTATTAATATCACCTAAGACATTCAATGTCACTGGATAATTTGCATCGGTTTCCGCTTCTTCTGTATCAATGTGTAAAATCGGGGTAGCGGCTTCAGGGTTCCAATTCTTTGGTGGGTATTCGGCTATGTCAAAGCCGATAGCTAAAATGAGATCAGAGTGGTTAAAACCACATGTAATATAATCCTTTCCACCTAGTCCCGCTGTAAGTAAACTGAGAGTATTTTTCCAAGAAATGGCCCCTTTACCCATAAACGTATGGACAACAGGGATGTTCGCTTTTTCGATGAGTGCCTTTAAACTGTCGGAAGCGTTACCTCTAGTGATTCCATTTCCAGCTAAAATAAGGGGATGCTTGGCCTGTTCAATCATTTTAACCGCTTGTTGCACAACCTGATCGCCTGCCTCTGATAAGGAATGATCAATGATTTCTAAAGGAGTGGCTTCCATTTCCATTTCCATAGCGGCAATATCTTCGGGAAGGTCGATGTGGGTTGCGCCAGGCTTCGATTGAGTTGCCACTTGAACGGCTTTACGAACCACTTCAGGAATGATCTCTCCTGTTTTTATTTGTGTGTTCCATTTCGTAACAGGGTCATAAATGGAAACCAAATCATAATACTGGTGAGAGATTTTATGTTGACGTTCTAAACCGGCTTGTCCCGTAATGGCAATAAGCGGACTAAGGTCCATGTTAGCATTGGCTACACCGGTTAGAAGATTAGTCGCTCCCGGTCCTAAGGTCGCCAAACACACCCCTGGCTTTCCTGTAAGCCTTCCATATGTACCAGCCATAAAAGCCGCACTCGTTTCGTGTCTAGTCACGATAAACTCAATACTTGAACCTAAAAGAGCATCCATAAAGTCGATGTTTTCTTCTCCAGGTACTCCAAAAATATATTCAACACCTTCATGCTCGAGACATTTAACTAGTAATTCAGCAACTCTCATATAAACACCCTTTACAGTTTAATTCAGTTCTCTTTCTATTTTCTGTATAAACTCGGTTTTTAAACTGATTTAATAAAAATACTGGAATTTCTATCAGTCTGTCTGCTTAGTTACATGAAGTCTGCTTGCAGCATACAGTAGTCATATGACCTAATTTTTAGGAGGTACTTATGATTATTCATGTTATTCAGAGAGGGGAAACGTTATGGCAGATTGCTAATCGTTATCGAGTCAATGTCTCGCAAATTGTTGATGCGAATGAGCTATCTGACCCAAATCGCTTACTTGTTGGTCAGTCACTTGTTGTGCCAACTGCTGGGCGAAGCCATAATGTAAGAATGGGTGAATCTTTATGGCAAATTGCCCAGAGATATCGAGTTACGATAGGGGCGATTGTTCAGGCAAACCAAATTAGTGATCCTTCAAGAATTAATCCTGGAACCGTTTTATTTATTCCGGCTCATGTTCATACCGTTCAACAAGGGGAGAATTTGTGGCAAATTGCTCAGCGTTATAATACAACCGTTCAAGAGATTATGAGTCTCAATCAAATTCAGAACCCTAACCTTATCTATTCAGGGACAATATTAACCATTCCATTTGAGAAACCAATCATTGATGTAAATGCGTATACCATTAATTTTGGGGAAGAAGGAGCAAGAGAGGTTCGTAAAGTCGGAAATCATTTGACCTATGTATCACCATTTGGTTATATCATGCAAGAAAACGGTGGACTAACAGGGATTAATGATGAAGCGACAATTCAAGCTGCTTTGGCAGAGAATGTTATTCCAATGATGTGCATTACAAACTTTACGTACCAGGATCCGGGTTCAGAGTTAGCTCATAAAATTTTATCGAGTTCAGAGCTGCAAGATCAGTTATTAACGAATGTGATAAACACGATGAGAGAGAAAGGGTACCAAGGATTAAACGTTGATTTTGAAAATGTTTATCAAGACGATCGAGAATTGTATAATCAATTTTTGCAGCGAGCTGTGGACCGTTTGCATCCAGAAGGTTATTTTGTTTCGACCGCGCTTGCTCCGAAGGTTAGTGGTGAACAGCAGGGACTTTTATATGAGGCACATGATTATGCTGCACACGGAAGAATTGTCGATTTTGTGATTCTGATGACTTATGAATGGGGGTATCGATTAGGCCCACCCCAAGCCATTTCACCGCTTAATCAAATTAGACGTGTGATCGATTATGCCGTTTCAGTGATTCCAAGGAATAAGATTTTTATGGAGTTCCAGCTGTATGCTCGCGATTGGACCCTCCCACATGTACAGGGGAGTGAAGCTGAAACCTTTGATATGCAGGAGGCAATACGTCGTGCGTTACAATATGGTGCGGTGATTCAATATGATCAGACAGCACAATCGCCTTTTTATCGATATGTAGATGAGCAAGGTCGAACACATGAAGTTTGGTTTGAAGACGCCCGTAGTGCACAAGCAAAATTTGACCTTGTGAAAGACTACGGTTTAAGAGGGATTAGTTACTGGGTCCTTGGATATCCGTTTCCACAGAACTGGGTATTACTAGAAGATAACTTTAGGGTGCGAAAATTAGGTTAATAATTTGTGATATTATTTTGAAACACTTCCTCCATTTTCAGGAATGTATTGGATGTATTTCTCATATCCATGTATGCGTAGGCAATTGATACAACCTTAGGAGGGAATTATGGAGAAAAAACGAACCATTTTAACGACTAGTAATAGAGGAATTATTGAAGATTCTTTACCTTTTAGACTTTTTCAAAAGGCGAAAAAATTTGGAGTCTGGAACCCATCAGACATTGATTTTTCACAGGATGCACAGGATTGGGTAGAACTTTCTGATGGTCAAAGACATGAGGTGCTGCGATTAATCTCTCAATTTCAAGCGGGAGAAGAGGCGGTTACTCTAGATTTACTTCCGCTTATTATGGCTATTGCGAAAGAAGGCCGTTTAGAAGAAGAAATGTACTTAACCACGTTTTTATTTGAAGAAGCTAAACATACGGAATTTTTCCGACTTGTCTTAAACGCTATTGGAGAAAAAGGGGACCTTTCAATTTATCATACGAAGACATATCAAGAGATCTTCTATGAGTTACTTCCGAACACGATGAACCGGCTCATCCATGATGCATCTCCAGAAGCAATTGCCGAAGCTGCCACTGTTTATAATATGTTTGTGGAAGGGGTACTGGCGGAAACAGGTTATTACACTTTCTATCAATCACTTGAAAAAATAGGTATCATGCCCGGACTTTTAAAAGGTGTAGGATTGCTAAAGAGAGATGAATCTAGACATATTGGATATGGAACTTTTCTTCTTCAACGGCTTATAAGTGAACATGATCATCTCTTTGAATTGGTTGTGAACAAAATGGAAGAACTCAAACCTTATTCTATTCGATTAAATGAAGAAAGTTCAGAAATAGAAAGTACCTTTGGTGTCTCCGGAGAAGAAACACTTAATTTCTCAATGAAACAATTATCGATTCGAATGGAAGTGCTAGCAAGAGCAAGAGGAAAGAAAATAGAAGACATCTATAGATTGACAGAAAAGGAAGTAGGTGTGATCTCTTAGTCGAGTCAGGGCTTTAATAAAAATGAATAAGAAGTAATGAATTTAAGGAGCTGTCCAAAAACAATAGTGTCAGATTCACAACTTTAATAATGACATATTTACTTTTTTTAGGAGTTTTGACATGCAAAGGCTAAATAAAGGGGCACATGATTCTTCTTTTTACGGGATTCGTTCTTCATATATTTGATGAACAGATTGACTGTTCCAATAAGGAGGTTTGTTTTATGCCCTTTTAGTACCTAGGCTGGTGTTTTTCTAGCTCTTCCTGAGTTAACCAAATAATTATGTACGGGGATTTCAGGTAGGGTTAATAAAATGGCCGTAAGAATAGCGCCAAGAAAAGTAACTTCTGCACCGTCCAAAAATATTGACAAAAGATAAACAATCAAAGTGGAGGCTATAAAATCAGCAAAAAGGCTCCTAGTTTTTGTGTTTTTTCCAAGTAGTCGTTTTTCAATCCAGCAACTGCAAGAACAAGACCAATAAGAACTGGCTGCCAAAATGTTGTGAAGTTTACGTTAGGAAAAAGTAAGGAAGAAATCCCAATGATCAGTGGACATAAAATGATTTTCAACCAAAGACTAGTCATAAACAATCCATCACCTTTCATTTTTGAAAGTATTATTTGTAATGGATCATTTATTTATTCAAAAGTGAGATTGTAACGGATGTTCTTTTTAACAATGATTTTGACATTTCTTTTAGTCTGTATTCTAAAAGATTGTTGTTTTGAAAAAGGTTGGATGGAGCGGAACCAACTAACTCCTTTCAAATAACAACAGACTTTCTTAAGGAGCTCACCTAAAATTTTATAGATCAAAAGGATGGGGGAAGCGATCGTGTAAATAGGTGTCGAACGGTAGGAGTATCGGGTAAAATACGAATAAATTTTCGAATAAATCCTTTTATAAGTTTAAATTTTGAACTAGTTGGTTAAAAATGCTAAAAAGCATAAAAAGTGTGGTGTCCTTAATGGAAGAAATAGAGCAAAAGAGATATTGTGAACGTTGCGGAAGAGAGACGGTTCACACATTAAGAGAAGATGCATTGGAAATAGAGTACCAATGTCATGAATGCAATATGGAAAACGAAACAATAAAGACGTTTTTTTAAATATACAGCAACATATAAACTGTAGTTTCCGAAGCAAAATAATGTAGGCTGTCCCTAGGTGTCAGAACATCATTGGGACAGCCCCTTCTTAATTTAAGTCAATTGTTGGTTATACCAATTGATAAAGTTGTCAACAACCATATCTAAAAACTTAATAGTCGGTTCGTGGGTAAGATTACCTGTGTCATCGATTTTTTCATGAACAGTCCCAATATATACTTCATTTCCAGGTAAAAGTGGAGATCCAACACCTGGACAAAATAATATGTCACGTAAATGTTGCTGAGCACGAACAGTTCCTAAGGTTCCCATTGTAGCACCCATAATCCATGATGGTTTTCCAATCATGACTTTTTCTACACGAGATAACCAATCAATAGCATTTTTTAAAACACCCGGTATAGAATAATTAAATTCAGGGGTTACCCAAAGAACCGCATCCGCATCAGCCACTTTTCTTTTAAAATCAATAACAGAATCAGGCGGATTGATTTCAATATCTTGGTCATAATGGGGAAGATCCTGAACCGTTACAATCTCAATATCCATGCGTTCTTTATATTTATTCTGAATGTATTTTGCAAGCTTTAGATTATATGAATCTTTCCGTATACTTCCAATAATAGCGACAATTTTCATATCCTTGACCTCCAAAAATTTTTAAGAAATTGGTTGATATATCAACTACAATATACGTTAATGTAGATCGATGCTAAGACTGATCTACATTTTCCTGAACCTTCAATAGAAGTCTCCGTAACTCCTCTATTTCTTCATTGGTCATTCCCTTATGGATAAGCTGAATGATCGTTTTGTTTATAGGGATAACATCATTTCCAAGTTTTCTCCCGTCTTCCGTTAGATATACTTCTACAGAACGCCGGTCACTTGAACATATTTCCCTTCGAATGTAACCTTTTTTTTCAAGTGTAGAAAGCATCCGAGTAACACCAGCTTTATCCTTGTTCAGTTTCGTGGCCATTTCATTTTGAGTCATTCCTTCTCGTTCCCAAAGGAGCGCCATAATTAAATTTTGCTCAGAGGTTAACCGAAAAGGTGCTAACTGATTATTCACATAGCTGGTAATCTCTAAATCAACCGCATGAATGAAGACTCCAATATTATCTAATGGTTCATATTTCATTAAAATCACCTTGTTTAGTTGATATATCAACAATTTATAAAACTAATACTAATAGAAGATTACTATCTTGTCAATTTATTAAAATTCCATTGAATAAGAAACTTTTTAGATGTAAATTAGTTATCCGTTCATAAACTAGCCTTTCAAAAAATTGTCACGATTAATATTCAAATGCTTATTTTAATGTTTTCACCTTCTTGCTAAAATAGGCTTGTATTGTTTTAATGTCTTTTGTTAAGGAGTGAAAGAATGAAATCTGGAAAAGGGATGAAATTAGTAGTGCTTCTTACCATTGTTGTTTTCGTGGTAGTCGCTGCTGTTGTCATTATTAATAATAATAAAGATGATACTACAACTACTAAAACAGCAAATCAACCTTCAATTGAGGGACAACCTACCTTAGGAGATAAGGATGCACCTGTAACCGTAACCGAGTTTGGCGATTTCAAATGTCCTTCTTGTAAAGCATGGGGGGAAATGGTTTATCCTCAATTGGTAAAGGATTATATTAATCCTGGAAAGGTAAAGCTTTCTTTTATTAATGTTCTTTTTCATGGGGAGGAATCCACATTGGCTTCGATAGCTGCTGAGTCTGTATATGAGCAAGCCCCGGATTCTTATTGGGATTTTCATAAAGCATTATTTGATGAGCAGCCTGAAGGTCATGACACTTTATGGGTAACCCCTGAGAAGGTCTTAGAGGTTGCGAAGGCTTTTCCGGAAATTGACCTCAAGACCCTAGAAAAGGATATGGAGAGTCAATCAACGATGGATCAGGTAAATATAGATGAAGAATTGGTGAAAGAATACAATATCCAATTGACTCCAACGATTATGATCAACGGGACAATCATTGAAGATCCATTTGATTATGAAAAAATAAAAGAAGTAATTGAAGAAGAGATGGAAGGTAAGGAATAATGAGTGAAGAAAAATCGTCACCTTCCTATTTCTTGTACCTAGCTTGGTTAGTGGCAATGATTGCAACCCTTGGAAGCCTTTATTTCAGTGAAATCAAGGGATATATTCCTTGTGAGCTATGTTGGTACCAACGAATACTCATGTATCCACTTGCATTAATCCTTGGAATCGGTACATTTCAAAATGATTCGTCAGTAAAGAAGTTCGTACTCCCGATGTCTATGATTGGTACGGGAATTTCACTAATGCATTATCTAGAACAGAAGATTCCAGGTTTCGGAGGTTTCAAGCCTTGTAAGAGCGGAGTACCCTGTAATGCCGAATACATTAATTGGTTTGGTTTTATCACCATTCCGTTCCTAGCACTTACAGCATTTGTACTAATAACCGTTTTCATGATTACTCTAACAGTAAAAAATCGTAAATAAAAAGCACTGTGTCAAGTGCTTTTTATTTTATGATTATGTATACTATATATGAGCATATGTTCATATATAGGATTGAGGTGGTTTCTAATGTATGATGTAGTCGTCATTGGAGCTGGTCAAGCAGGTTTAGCTATGGGATATTTTTTACAGAAACAGCAAATGAATTATCTTATTCTGGATAAAGGCTCACAGGTAGGGGAAGTTTGGAAGAATAGGTATGATTCTTTGAAGTTATTCACTCCTAGAATGTTTAATGCACTGCCAGGTTTACCATTATTAGGTGATAATCATGGATTACCAACAAAAGACGAAATGGCCGCATATCTCAATCAATATGCAGAAGTATTTCATTTATCTATTAAATTCAATTGCGAAGTCATTCAAGTGACGAAGGAAAATGAAATCTTCACAATCGTGACGAATGAGGGCGAATTGATATCAAAAGCCATTGTTGTAGCAACTGGTCCTTTTCAAAAACCATGGATTCCAGAGGTTTCTTATCATTTATCTGATGAGATCCTTCAATTGCACTCATCAGAATACAAGAATCCAACACAGCTGAAAAAAGGGGATGTATTAGTGGTTGGTGGAGGAAATAGTGGGGCACAGATCGCTGTGGAACTTTCACGACAAATAACGACCTATTTAGCTGTAAGCCAGCCATTGAGATACCTTCCATTATTCCTTTGTGGAAAGAGTATCTTTTGGTGGTTTAAAAAAGCAGGAATCTTGAACGCATCAAATACATCTCTAATAGGGAAATTGATTCAAAAAAAAGGTGATCCTATTTTTGGAAAAGAATTAAAAAGAATGATTCTTAATGGAACCATCACGGTAAAGGGAAGAGTCGTTTCAATTGAGAAAGATTTAATTGAATTTAACAAGGGAGCCTCAGTAAAAGTTCAAAATATTATATGGGCCACAGGTTTTAAGTCGGATTATCATTGGTTAAAAATCACTAATAGCATTAATCATAATCGCCAAGTTGAACACGATAGAGGTGTCAGTCCTGTGAAAGGTTTATATTTTCTAGGATTACCATGGCAAACAAGAAGAGGTTCTGCCCTCCTTCAAGGAGTAGGGGAAGATGCGCGTTTTATT
This sequence comes from Rossellomorea pakistanensis, assembly GCF_016908495.1. Classification (GTDB taxonomy): domain Bacteria; phylum Bacillota; class Bacilli; order Bacillales; family Bacillaceae_B; genus Rossellomorea; species Rossellomorea pakistanensis. Next base: position 153,323 of record NZ_JAFBDZ010000001.1, read on the forward strand.
ATGAATCATATAAGTTGGGAGAGAGTTTAGTGGAGAAACAACAGCATAGCTTTTTGTCGGAAATGACGGTTGAAGAATCGTCACGGTTATTAAAAGCCATATCAGATCCAACTAGAATAAAAATCCTTTATCTACTATTTCAGGAGGAATGTTCGGTAGGACATATTACAGAAGTATTAGAATTATCCCAATCAGCGGTTTCACATCAGCTTAGTTATTTAAGGAAACTGAAATTGGTAAAGTATCGAAAAGAAAAGAATATAAGTTATTACACTTATAGTGATGAACATGTTGTAGGCATCCTGAATCAAGTCATTCAACATGTTGAAGAATGTAAGGAGTGAGGTAAATGGGGCATCATCATGGTCATGATCATCATCATCATCATTTTGATGAAACGAGAGAGGGAAACAAAAAAGGTTTAATAATAGCTTTGTTGATTACTGCTGGAATAATGATTCTAGAATTCGTTGGCGGACTCATCACCAATAGTTTAGCTCTGTTGTCTGATAGTGGGCATATGTTATCAGATGCTAGTTCATTGGCATTGAGCTTGGTTGCCATCTGGTTTGCCAACCGTCCTTCTTCCGCAAATAAAACCTATGGATATTATCGCTTTGAGATTTTAGCCGCGCTTTTCAACGGTGTGACATTGTTTATTATCGCTGGATTTATTATTTATGAAGCTTATGGCCGTTTTTTAGAACCACCGACAGTAGCAAGTGGAATGATGATGGGGATTGCTGTTGTGGGGTTGTTAGCCAATCTTTTAAGTGCATGGTCGTTATTTCGTAAAGGGGATGTGAAAGATAATGTGAATTTAAAAAGTGCTTATCTCCATGTCCTTGGTGATGCATTAGGCTCTGTTGGGGCGATTGTTGCAGGGGTTCTCATGCTTGTATTTGAATGGTATGCAGCCGACCCAATTATTTCTGTCATTGTCGCTCTATTAATTTTAAAAAGCGCATGGGGGGTATTGCAACAGAGCATTCACATTTTAATGGAAGGGACACCCTTGACACTGAATCATGCTGAAGTGAAAACAATTCTAGAAAATATCGAAGGAGTTAAGAATGTTCACGATCTCCACATCTGGACAATCACTTCTGGTTTAGATTCTTTAAGCTGTCACTTATTAGTAGCGGATGAAAGTAATGAACAAGAAATTCTCCAGCAAGCAATCGATACGATACGTGAGCACTGTAAAATCGAGCATACAACTATACAAATAGAAAAATCCTGCCTAGTACACGGGGATATGAAGGTATAGGGACTGTTCATGGTACCTGGTACAAAAAGAACATATTGTGCCAGGTACCATTTTAAAATCTGTTTTGAAATTATTTTATATTTTTTGCCTTAGGTGGGAGGATACAGGTAGAATATTATTTTCTCTAAGAGGTGATGTGTCAATGGATATAGAGGGTATGAGTTATGGTAATGATTATAAATACATTCCTGCCACTTCTATTGGGAGCGGTACTGAGAAACAGATTGCTGCTAATTTGTGTTATCAAACGATCCAAATTGTGAATGTTTGTTATGTGTGTCATCCTGAAAATGGTGAGTGGGTACTTGTGGATGCTGGTATGCCAAAATCCGCGGATACTATTATTGCATTTGCAGACGAGCATTTTGGTTCCAACAACCCACCAAATGCTATCATTCTAACCCATGGTCATTTTGATCATGTGGGGGCAATTATTGAGCTTGTAAATCATTGGGATGTACCTGTGTATGCTCATCCATTAGAAATACCCTATTTAACAGGTAAAGAGAATTATCCAGAGCCTGATTCAACTGTTGAAGGTGGATTAATAGCTAAAATGTCCCCATTATTCCCAAATGAGTCCATCAATTTAGGAAGTCATATTCATGAACTTCCTAGCGATGGGTCTGTTCCAGAGATGGATGGTTGGCGCTGGATTCACACACCAGGACATACACCGGGACATGTATCTTTTTTCAGAGAAGAAGATCGTTCACTAATCGTAGGGGATGCTTTTGTAACAGTCAAACAAGATTCGCTTTACAATGTTCTTACCCAGGATCTCGAAATGAATGGACCTCCAAGATACTTTACAACAGATTGGGAAGCAGCATGGAATTCTGTTAGAAAATTAGAAACGTTGAAACCAGCCGTTGCGATAACGGGTCATGGAAGCCCATTAGCTGGTGAAGCCTTATTAAATAGCTTACACAAGCTTGTAGGCGACTTTGAGACAATCGCAATACCTGATTACGGGAAGTACGTTAATAAAAAGAAACATTAAACTAATGTGTTTATAGGACTGTCCTTTAAGGGGGCCGGAACCACTATGATTGTCCATCTATAGAAGATATCTTGAGGGTTACTTCTATAGATTGATAATGCGGTGGTTCCTGACTCCTTGGTTTGGGACAGCCTTTTTCTTTTGCCGTATAATTTTCCACTCGAAAGTAAAGCATGTTAACAGTAATGGTTTTAGGGAGGAACCCTATGTTTTTTAAAAAATCGAGAAGGAATCGTGCCGGTCATAATGCTATAGGACGGGAGCTAAAGGAGCATCAAAACGGTAATTCCATTAGCCCGGAAAAAGCGGTATTTATTAATGAAATCAAAAATAGGCTAAACGATAGTTCAGATTTAAAGCATAAAGAAGTGGAATCAAAAATAACGCTATTTTTTATAGATACTTTGATTGATAAAACAATGCTTCATCAGGATATAATGCGACATGTATATCGACTAGATTCAGAACCAGTAGAATTGATGAATATGCTGACGGTTGCTGAAGTTAAAAAAGATAGCAACTACGAGGACACGGTGGTTTCTATTCTTAGCGGAGCGGTGGCCATTCACGTTGAAGGGTATCCTTATGTCATAAGTGCTCAAATTAAATCAAAAACAAGTCGTTCCCTTACTAAACCTGAAAATGAATCACAAGTCATTGGACCACAGATTGCCTTTAATGAAAATCTTGCCACGAATATATCGTTAATTCGAAGTTATTTGGCTAATCCTAGATTATGCAATGAGATGTATCATGTCGGAAAACAAACTAGAACAGCGATATCGATCATGTATATAAAAGGAATTGCCTCAGATGAAATGGTTCAAACCTTACGTCAGCGTATCAAAACGATCAAAATCGATGGCATAATTGATAGTTCAGTACTGGTGCAGTTAATTGATGACAATTCCCTATCTATTTTTCCTCAGATGCTTTTGACAGAAAGACCTGATAAATCTAGTACGATGCTGCTAAATGGAAAAATAGTTGTGATTGTCGATGGAAGTTCTTTAGTAATAGGATGCCCACAGAGCTTTTTGGAATTTTTTCAGAGTATGGAGGATCAGAATGTTAAGTGGCATGTTTCAAGCTTTCTCCGCCTTTTAAGGATTATAGCAATGATTCTTTCGGTATTTTTTACAGCTTTTTATGTTGCTTCCCTTACTTTTCATTATGAGGTCATCCCACAACCATTGTTAGTACCCTTAAGTGAATCGAGATCACGTGTCCCGTTTCCACCTATTATTGAAGCACTTCTTTTGGAGTTTATTATTGAACTATTAAGAGAAGCAGGTGCTCGTTTACCGACTAAGGTCGGACAAACAATGGGTATCGTAGGCGGTATTGTCATAGGAACAGCAGCTGTTCAAGCAGGATTTACAAGCAATATTCTCATCATCATTATTGCATTAGGGGCACTTGCTTCCTTTACGACTCCAAGCTATACAATGGGCAATGTTATACGGATATTACGTTTTCCGATTATTTTGTTAGCAGGATTTTGGGGCTTCTATGGAATTATGTTTGCCTTTTGCTTTCTACTGATTCATTTATTACGTCAATCTAGTTTAGGAAGTCCATATATGATTCCTTTTTATCCACCGCGATTAGCCGATTGGAAAGATAGTATCGTAAGGTTACCACTGAAGTTTACCTTCAAAAGACCATTCCAAACAAGGCCTGAAAATGTACAGAAATATAACCCAAAAGAACATCAAGACTATGAATAGTATATGTGGTGGTGAATGAAATGAAAGTTCTCATACAGCCTAAGCCTCAGTCTCTGATTAATGCCTTCCTGGTATTTTTTGTTGTCCATGCTCTTCAGATTGGCGTAGGTGTGCAAGGTTTTCAACGGATTATCTATATGGATGCTAAGCATGATGCTTGGATATCGGTGATCCTTGCTGGACTTGCTACTAGTATTATTTCATGGATCATGATAAAGACATTAAATTTATATCCATCTACAGATCTTTTCGGAATCCATTTTGATCTATATGGTAAATGGTTGGGGGGATTTCTAAATTTTGTATATAGTTTATATTGCTTTGGGGCAGCCTTCGTTGTTATTCGAAACTATATCGAAGTAGTCCAAGCCTGGATATTCCCAGAAGTGCCAACGTGGTTTTTCTCAATTACTTTGTTGCTGTTAATCATCTACGGCATTACTGGTGGTTTTAGAATCATTGTAGGAGTTTGCTTCTTCAGTATAATACTTTCTATTTGGATGCTAGCGCTCCTTGCCTATCCACTACAATTTGCGAATATTTCTTATCTTTTTCCAGTCTTTGAATCGAATCTAACAGATATTCTTAAAGGCGTTTATAATATGACCTTTACGATTCTTGGTTTTGAAATCATTTATATATTTTTTCCCTTTGTAAAGGAAAAGAATAAAATACAGAAATACGTGCAATTAAGCATCCTCTGGACCACTGCCATCTATCTAACGCTAATGATTATCTCACTCGCTTATTTCAGTGGAGACCAGCTTGAGAGAACGATCTGGGCCACTTTATCTTTATTCAAAATTGTCCGACTGCCATTTATTGAGCGTTTTGAATATGTAGCCGTTGCGTTTTGGATGCTCATTATCATTCCTAATTTAATGCTATATTTATGGGCAGCTTCAAGAGGGATGGCACGGGTCTTTCAAAAGGGGGAAAAGCGTTTTGTTTGGCTCTTCTCAGCAGGCATCTTCATCTCTGTCCAATTCTTTATGACTCGAGTAGAAATTAATATGATCAATGGATTATTCGCAAAATGTGCCTTCCTAGTTGTATTCTGTTATCCTGTACTTCTCTTTCTATTAGCTTTGTTTAAAAAGAAAGTCTTATCAACAAAGGGGGGCGAATCATGAATTATATCTTAAGAACGTTTGTCTGTCTCACACTAGTCATTGTACTTTCCGGATGTGCAGAAATGAATATTTTAGAGAAAATAGGGATCATCACTACAGTTGGATACGATTTCGATGAAGATGATCAACTTTCTACAACAATGATCTTACTGCAATCTGACCCGGATGCACCTAAAAATTCAACCATTGTTAATGGTAAAGCGATAACGAGTAAAGGTTCAAGAATAAAGGCAAATTTAAAGACACCAAAAAAATTAGCTTCGGGTCAGCTTCGTGTTGCATTATTTGGTGAAGAGCTTGCAAGAAATGGGTTGAAGACGATTATTGACACCCTTGTCCGTGACCCCTCTATCAGTGATTTAACGTATTTAGCGATTGTCCAGGGAAATGCCGAAGAGCTTTTAAGGAATGACAACGAGCAATACATTGATATGGGGCGTTATGTTTATGAAGAACTTGATCAAAATATTAAAAATGAACTTATACCATCAACTACATTACAGGAGGTTCTCCATGATTATTATTCACTAGGGGTCGATCCTATCATTCCAACGATAAAATTGGACCATCCACAAATCATGATTACCGGAATGGCAATCATGAATAATGATAAAATGGTAGGGACCATTTCTAGTGACAAAAGCTTTTATATAAAATTAGTCAAGCAACGGTATGAGACTGGTTCCCTTGAAGTAATTATGGATAGTAATGCAAGCGAGTTCGCTGATGACACGAAGGAATTAGCGATCGTATTAGACACCATCAAAACTAATAATAATATCGAGCTTAAGAACAAAGACAAACTGGAATTCAATATGAATCTAAAAATTGATGCCAGATTATTAGAGATAAATAAAAACATTGATTTAAAAAACCCAAAGAATATAAAAACGTTAGAAGAAGATGTAAAAAAGGAAATGAAAAAGGAGATTTTAGATCTAATTGCTTATTGTAAATCAAAAGATTCCGATGCTTTTGGTTTCGGTGAAGTATATAGGAGCTCAATTAAAGATTCCAAACTAACTCGTGAGAAATGGCATGAAATATATAAGGATATTAAGGTAAATGTTAATATAGATTTTAATATTTTGCGTACTGGAGTTGTGGAGTAGAAGATAAATGTTTAGGGCTCAATAAAGGCCTGTAATTGGAACTTTTTTATTTGATAAGTACTGCCATTACCTATGGGATCGTTTAGATTTATATTCATATTTTATCTTTAATCAGGGGAAAGTAGTAATAAGAATTGGGAAGATAAGATGGGGTCTATAGGTGTTAAATAAAGATGAGTAACGTTCTTCATTGTGCAAGATGTGAACCTTTATGCTAGAGCCCTTTGTCCGGACACACTTATTCTTTATTATATTCAAAACATTAGATATCTTAGGTTAAATACTTCTAGTATTACATTGTAAACATTAGAATCAATTTATGAGGAGCTTGTTATGGAATTTGATTGGATATGGAAAGCTGTACTTATCGTTATCGCAGGAACTTTTTTATTAAGAATAGCAGGGAGAAAATCTATTTCCCAAATGACTTTGGCTCAAACAGTCATCATGGTTGGTATTGGATCTTTATTAATTCAGCCTGTTGCTGGAAAAAGCATTTGGACAACTATTGCTGTGGGAGCAATCCTCATTCTTACTCTAATTGTTTTAGAATACGCTCAATTGAAATCCGATAATGTAGAGAAATTGATCACAGGGAAAGCCAAGATCTTGATAGAAAACGGAAACATTAACGAAAAGAATCTTAGGAAATTACGATTTACTGTAGATCAGCTTGAAATGAAATTAAGGCAGCAAAATGTTTCAAAGATAAATGATGTCAAATATGCAACATTAGAACCTAATGGACAAGTAGGGTATGAATTAAAACAAGAGGCACAGCCAGTTACAAAACAAGAATTTCAATTATTACAACAAGATATCCAACAAATAAAACAATTACTCAATCCAGGTTTAAGGTCAGGTTCTCAGCAACTAAATCAACCGAACAATCAACAGGATTTATTTGATGAAGTGGCTATGAAAGCTCATGACAAAAATACGCCACCTAAGCATTTGCAATGAACGATAACAAAGAAATTTAAAAAAAGCCTCGAATTCCGAATTGGAATGTCGGGGTTTATTAATGGAAAAAAACTCTATAAGATTAATGTTTTTACATACATCAAAAATTGCATAGTCTATTGTTTATAAACATAAACATGGTAATACCAACGATCAAATTGGTCAAACCAAGAAAGAAGGTGTTACTGGAATGAATACCGTTGAACAGCAAATCATCACTCAAATTATCCAGGGGAAATATTCGATACACGAACCGCTAGTATCAGAAAGAGAGTTAGCAAAGGTATTTGGCGTAGGGAGACCTACTATTCGAGAAGCCCTTAAGCAACTAGAAGGAGATGGGTGGGTAACAGTTCGAAAAGGAAAGCCACCATTAGTCAAGGATTTTTGGAGGGAAGGAAATTTGCATACGATTGCCAATATAATCAATATTTCCGGGGAAGTACCTAACGCATTTATAGTGTATCTTCTTCAGCTCCGGTCTGTTATTACTCCTGTTATTATAAGGGAAGCGATCGAACATCAGAGGATTCATGTCGTCTCCCTTTTATCGTCCATTGATTCTTTAGATGATACCCCAGATACTTATGCTCAATTTGATTGGAAATTTCACAAGGGAATTGCCGAGCTTTCCTCAAACCCTCTTTATTTATTACTATTAAATCACCTAGATAGCATGTATGTTAAATGTATAAAAGTTTATTATCAGGAGACAAAAGTGAGAAAAGCAACAAGTGAATATTATCAAGAGCTTATTGATTTAGCCTTAAACGGTAATGGAAAAGCAGCAGAATCTTTAGTTAAAAAGACAATGGTTGAAAGCATGAATGATTGGAAGCAATTAAATGCACTTATAACGCATTCATAGTTTATTATAAAGGTCATTTTTAGGAATATAATTAAGCAGTTTGAAAAAGGTCTGGTAAGGTTTTCTTCCTTTTTTAAAGTAATGATTCCTGATTCATAAGGTTTTAGGCAAGCCCTTTGTTCTTATTTGTAATTGCTGAAGGAGGAGTTTCCTTTATAATTAATTGTGCATAAATTTGGAAACTAATGCATTTATTGGTCATTTTTGTGCATGAATTTTGATCCTTATGCATTTACTCAAAGTTTTCGTGCATAAAATCAAAAAGTTTTGCATTACCACATTCAAGATAATGAAAATGATGATAGTACTTAGCCATGGAGAGAACTAAAATGGATATTCGTATAAATATCATTAAAAGGTAGTTTTTATAACCCTTTGTTGCTTTGCCGAAAAGATGCCCGAAACCTTCATCATAACGGGGATCTATTCTGTTCAAAAAACAACCATTTATACGATAATAGCCAAAAGTTAGAGCTTACTCATTACCAAGATGTCAGGAACCACAATTTCCATATCATATAAAGGAGAAAGCCACAAGCCATTCCTTATATATGGAAAATCATTGTGGTTCCGGATTAGCCTCAAGTCGTAACTATTGAGAATTATCTTCTTGTTGTTCAGTTGGTTCTTCAGACGGATCTGGTTCATCCTCATCAACATCATCACATCCAATTAATAAACTACCTGATAGCATTGTGGATACCAATAGGAGAAATAATTTCTTTTTCTTCATACAGATTCCCTCCCTTCTATCTATTATTTTCCCGCAATGGAAGGCTATGTATTCATGTCGTTTCTGTTTCTATATATAAGATAAACTAAAAAAGGACAAGTCAAAGTGACCTGCCCTAAAAATTTCTTTGTTTAGTACCATCCGCCGCCGTATCCAAAGCCACAACAACCCCCACCGTAGTTAGAACCACCTACATAGGCAGATCCTACGATGATTAGAAGAATGAATAAAACTACGATTAAAGCAAACCCTGATCCATTACATTTTTCACTCATACACCAACACTCCTTTTTTAGGGATGGTACAGTGTATGTGAAATGTTTTTATTTGTATAGGTATTTTAAATAGCCGTATAAAAGATATCCAAACAAAATTACTTTTGTGACTCCTGTCTTTGGTTCCTAGTTTGGTTTGTCATTTATCTAACCTACAATAAGTGCTTTAAATTATTTTAAATTAAATCTTTTGAAAAGGCTGTTTTCAAAAAAAGATTGTTGTTTTTTTAAAGAAAAAAAGGTTGATTGGAGCGGAAAGTGCGAGATTCCTGCGGGAGTAGCGGGACAGGTGAGACCTAAGCAGGAGCAAGGCGACGAGGATGCATACCGCCCGCCGCGCGGAAAGCGAGATCCTTCCGCTCCAACTAACTCCTTTTCAAATAACAACAATGTTTACGAAAACAGTCTTTGAAAAAATGCGAGGAAAAACATTGATATTGGTAAATAGGTCGATTTCACCAAATTAAATTTCATCTGAATTCAAGTCATTAAATAATGAAATAAGGACACGCTAGGAAATACATCCTAGCGTTTTTTTACGTAAAATCTTATTGGACTGGATGAAATTAAAACAATGTGAGGAGGATCCGAGGTAATGGAAAATAGTAAGGGACGGAATTTGTTTAAATTTGGAGTAGTTTGTACATTACTATTGACATTATTAGCCTCAAATCCTACATACTCTGAGGTACAAAATAGTACGTCTAAATCAATTTCGGATTCGATTGTAGCCGATTGGAAGTTTTCCAGAAAATATATTAAGTCAGGTTCCATAGCAAAAGGGAACATGGTAATGGAAGATGCAAGTGGAAATGAAAATCACTTAGAGTTAAAGACCATTGGTCAACCATCTCCGAAAGAAACTAACCGCTTAATCCAATGGTCTGAAGAGGATTATTACGGATTAGAAAATGTACAGAGTATGATTTTTCATAACTCTAAACAACTTTCGGTCGGTCGCTACTTTGAGACGGCAAAAAATGCCCCAATAAATGATGACACCTTTACTGAAGGTTACACAATAGAGGCGGTTATGAAATTACCGAAAAATTTCTCTCCAGATAAACACAACGGTATGGGACTTCTAACAAGACAGGGACAAACAGCTGGTAATAAGAACAAAAAAGAGACTCTTGCTACATTATCTGTGTCCAAATTACCGGATATTCAATGGTCAAGTTTACCTACTAATACAAATCGTAATGAAACAAATCGGTCGTTTTCACTAAACAGTGAAAACGATTGGTATCATATCGCTGTCGTAAATGATGGACAAAACACTGAGTTATACATCAATGGAGAACAAGATTTTCGAAATACTACCGCTGAAATCGTTGGAATTAATGCACAAAAGGGAAAAGGTTGGAATGTTGCTTCTGAATCGGTCAATGAAATTGATAAGCTCTTTGCTGGCAATATTCAAGAAATTCGAATTGCAAACAAACCACTAACAGAGGATGAATGGTTATTTACTCATAATCGGAATGACCACATTAATAAAGGAACGAATAAAAATATCCGACTTCTATCAGATCGGGATCATTATAACTTTTTATTCGTTCCCGACCCCCAAAAAACCGTAAGATATATGCCAAAAATATTTGAAGAACAAATGAAATGGATATCAAAAAAGGAAAACCGTTATAACATTGAAATGACAGCGTTTTTAGGTGATATGGTTGACCAAAGTGACTCTAAACAACAATGGGAAGATTCATTTAACAGTGTATTACTGCTGGATAAAACCGATACACCCTATATAACGATCGCTGGGAATCATGATTACGGTAAAGGTGATCCTTATTTAAAATATTATGGCCCTGATCATTACGCCAACAAAAAATATTATAAAGGAGCATCACCAACAGGTTATAGTTCCTATTCCATCGTTAAAGCCGGAAGTTATCATTACTTATTTTTAGCCGTTGACATGAAACATATTAAAAAAGACATAATATGGGCAACAAATATTCTAAAAAAACATCCGAATGTCCCAACTATCCTACTCTCACATCAAATTATCAATGTTTCTGGTGATGGCAAATCAGCGATTAATACTGGGAAAGGATCATTGCTTTGGGACAAGCTGGTGAATAATTACAACCAGATATTTATGACAGTGAGTGGCCACCACCTCGGTTCAACTCATAGAATTAAAAAGAATGCAAAAGGAAATGATGTAATTCAAATGCTTGTTGATTATCAGAAAGACTATCATGGAGGCAATGGCTGGATGAGATTTGCTGAATTTGATGAGGAACATAATAAAATATCGTTCAAGACTTATTCACCATGGGTGGATCAGCTTCCAAAATCCAAACAGACTTATTTTGATGTGAAGTTTTTAACGGGGAAATATGATCAATTTGAGATTCCTTTTTCTTTTGAAGACCGTTTTGATTTTGTTGAATAATATTGAACAGGATGAGCATCGGATGCTCTTTCCGGTTTAGAAAATGATTATGAATCGATTAATTCAGAACGGTCTTCATCACTTATTCCTAGTTAGAGGTTGTTTTCTTGTTTTCCTTTCGTTTTCGAACCATAGCTACAGCTAACATTAAAAGTGGTAACAATAGACCAACAGTTATCGAAAAGGGTTCAGATGTTTTGACATCCCAATTTTGTTGGTAAACTACATTTGGATAAATTAAGAAAGATAGAATAACGATCATCCCCCCTAAAGGTAACGTCAGCGGGCGATATCCTTTTAGGTTCAAAACCTGTGCGATTCCTATACAAGAAGCATAGAAGTAAAGGACCATCTTGAAATACATGGAAAAAAACCACATCATTGCTAAAACAGCTTCGATTCGTTGAATAAAACCACCAACATTGATTTTTCTTGCTAATGCGAAACTTGGATATAGTAGTCTAGAGGAAGTCTCCGCACCTAGGACTAATATACATAATAATGTAATCAGAACAATCACGATCCCTCCAATCAAATTTCCTATAAGAAATGCTTTTCGTGCTTCTTTTGGCTGATTTACAAAGGCAGGGAAAATCATTAATAATACAATTGAATTAAATGATGAAGTTACAATTACTGACAAAGTGGCCCGTGATAACGGTTTTAACTTTACATCAAATATGGGCAGTATATTTTCAAATTGAATTTGTGGCGAAATAAAGATAACTAGAATAACGAAAAGCAGGAAGAACGTCGGAAATAAAATTTCTGCCGCTCGCGTAAAGGTTTCAAGTCCAAGACGCACGCCCATGATTAAAATTAGCGCCATAATGATATGGATTGCTTCAACAGGTGTTTCAGGATAAAATTGTGTCTTCAGAAAATTTCCTGCATAATACAAAACCATAGACGTATAGAGAAATGACATTGAAATAAATATAATAGAAAAGCCTTTTCCTAACCATTTTCCAAACAGTTGTTCATTCATTTGGACGAAGGTCTTTTGAGGAAACCGAAGACTTAATTGGGTGTATAATATGACCACTAATAATCCGATTGCTACACCAAGGGCTGCAGCAATCCAAGCATCTTGCTTTGCATGGAATGCTAAACCGGATGGGATCACAAGAATCGTAGTTCCGATAGTAAAAAAAATCACTAAACACCTGAATTGGCGACGTGAAATTTTAGCGTTTTCAAGCATGGTCTTTCACCTTCTATTTCAACAATTTCTCAAATAAAAGGTCACTGAGTGGTTTGAATATCACCGCAAGACCTTTAGTAGGATTTGGGATAGGGATGTCCAAGCTGTAGATAATGCTTAATCCTACAACAAATAAGAGTAAAATTGAAAACACCCAAGTCTCCTTCTTTAACTTCTTTCTTATAAGGGGTGAAGCTTCGATCTTAAATAGTATAGCAGCGACTAATATAATCCCCACAATGACTGACATAAGACGCTACTCCTTTATCTTGGAATCATAATATAATTCTTCTTCATGTTTTCCTTAAGTTAAGGGTTTTAAACTATAAATACATCCATAGTTACTGAAAGAAAGTTGAGGAATTTAAGGTTGAATAAATAATGTAAATTCTATTCATCTTCATTCGCTACTACTAAGATGAATAATGTTTAAATGGAGTATTTATTTTTCTCTCTTCGAATTTTCCCACTTCATAAAGCGGAGAGCAAAGAAAAATGCCACAGTGCCCCCTAGAGTAGAAAGGATTAAATTCTTAATGCTTAATAATCCAAAATCACTATAGTAGTTGACTAACATAAAGGGATCTTCCTTAAAAAACATGATTAGACTCATTAAAGCAATTTTATGTGCAAGGGTAAAAAAGAAGCCAAATAAAATGATAAAGGTTAAATATTTCTTCATTGATTATCAAATCCTTAACATTATTTATCATTATGTATATGAGACAAACCTATGAAATTTCATATTGATAATGATGATTAATTGATTTTCACATTCAATAATTTGAAAATTGGAAATATGGTATTCTTTAAGAATAGATGACATTTCAAAGGAGGTTCCCTTCGGTGGGGATTGAAGTGATTATTGAGAAGTACAATCATCATTGGATAACACAATATGAGAATGAAAAGACAAACATCCTAAATGCCATTGGTGATTTTATAATCGATATCCAGCATATTGGAAGTACAGCGATTCCAGGGCTTGGGGCAAAGCCGATCATCGATATGATGGCAGGTGTGTCCCATTTGAATGGTTTCAATAAATTCATTGATCCACTTCATTTGCTCGACTATGAATATGTCCCAAAACAGGAAGTCATTGATCGAAAATTTTTTCGAAAGGGAAGGTGGCGTCAGGGAACAGTCCACTTACATATATGTGAATACAAAAGTAATGAATGGAAAGAAAAACTTCTTTTTAGAGACTTCTTAAGAGCGCATCCAAACAAAAGGGATGAATACTTTGAATTAAAAAAGAAATTAGCAAGCAAGTTTAAATTTGATCGACCAGCATATACAGCAGCAAAAACGAATTTTATAAACGATATAATTAAATTAGCTTGTTTGAGATATAACATAAAATAATGAAAGGAGGGAATATACAGAAATGAGAATGGTTGCAATCCATGATCGAATTCAAATTGAAAGGTTCCTTAATAAAAGCGATACAGATAATTAGTTTTATCATTGCAACAATTTAGAGGGAAGCTTTTGGGAGAGTACTCAGTGGTTTGGGCTGGCTATCAATAATGAATTAAAAGCCATTGCGATGTTTATATTGAAGTATGACATTCCAGTGTTATTAGCTAGCAGCTACCAGAGAAATCATTCCTATCAGAAAGAGTTAGTGAAAAAATTACAACCCTTCCTTCCTAACAGAATTTACTGTCATTTGGATAGAGATTCGGCAAATGATCTAATTGATCAAACTAATCGTATTCAGGTCACTCCCTATAAAAATATGAAAATCTCTTCTATAGACACCATTCATGATTTTGAGATCGACGATGTACAAAAATTTGGGAAGAAGGATAAAGAAGAAATCATATCATTCTTGAAGGAAGTCCATCCTGATTATTTTTTAGACGAAGAGTACATTAATCAAGGGTGCTACTTTGGAATTAAACGCGATAACTCCCTTATCAGCATTGCAGGGCTGGTGGCTAAGTCTGAACGATACAGTGTGGTATCAATTGGGAACGTAGCAACACATCCTCTATATCGGAAGAAAAATTTAGCTAGCAAAACCATTTCTGCACTCATCCAAAATTTATACCCTACCTATCGAACCATTACATTAAATGTCAAAGAAGCTAATGTCCCGGCAATCAATTGTTATAAGAAACTAGAATTTATTGAGACGGGTACTTTTGAAGAAGTCATTCTTGAATAAACCTGAAATGGTTAAGAAGGAGATTTGAAATGGAAGATCGAACTATGTTAAAAAAACATCTACTTCATTTAGAGGAGCAATTGTTAACCCCTGAAATTCGTAAATCGCCAGAAGAACTGAATCAAATACTAGCAGACGAGTTTTTTGAATTTGGAAGTTCGGGGAATGTATGGTTGAAAAAGGATTGTTTTGGCGAAGGTGGACTTAGTGTAAGAGAAATGAGACTCCAAGGTTTTGACATTCAGTCTCTAGCTCCTGATGTAGTCTTAGCCACCTATCGAGTAATAGACAAAACGAGGAACCTGCAAACTTTAAGGAGTTCTATTTGGAAGCTAATAGACGAAAGATGGCAGATGGTTTTTCATCAAGGGACAATAATCAATCGGAAGATTTAATGATTATAACGAATGGAGTTAACTATAGAGGAGATGTAATCAAAATGTGTGGGATTTGATGATCGTCATAAGGAAAGAGATTTAGCTTTGCCAAAGGACCGGGAAAGAATACTAGAAGTGATAGAAAATGATTTACTTGATGATAAAAATATAGAAGCTGTGTTCTATGGAGGATCAATCGGAAATGAAAATCCAGATTTATATTCTGATATAGACCTCCGAATCATTGTAGCTGAAGATTCATTTGAAGAGTATCGAAAAAATAAAAGGGTGAGAGCAACGAATTGGGGTAGAGTGTTATTTTATGAAGACAATCCACAGTCAAATTATACTGTTATCCATTTTGACTGTTTTATCAAAGTAGATTGTTTTTATTATAGACAAGAGGATCTTCGCCCCTCCGTTTGGTTACAAAATAGTAAGATCGCTCTTGACCGAAATGGAATAATGGCAGAAATTCAAAAGAAATCTAAGAATGTAGTATATACTCCAACCGTTGAAGAAGTGGAATTCTGGCGTACTAAATTTTTCGCCTATATTCACGAGGTTTATAGAAGAGTTAAAAGAGATGAAATTTATTATGCCTTAAAATGCCTTGATAGCATGAGACTTTTGATCACAACGGGCTGGTATATGGATGCTGGATTCCAACCAAATGGATTAGGGGATTGGGCAAAAATTGAAGGTAAGAGAAGTTTGTTGAATTCTAGTCAATTAACTCTACTAAAGAGCTGGGACTGCAGTAGGGATGGGTTTGAAATATTGAAAATGACTAAAAGGATGATACCAGAGTTTAAAAGAATTCATCAAAGTCTTTGTGAAAAGCTTGGAGTGGTAGTGGATTCTGACTGGGTTGAGGAGATTATTAATAAAGTATTGTGATATCCTGCATAGTATGCAGATTTGGTCAATATTTGTAGAGAAATCGATAAACACCTGGAAGTTGAAAATAATACCCCACAAGTTAAAAATAAAACACAATTAGTTGAAAATTGGCTTTTCGTACACACTGTTAGAACTCACTATATCGAAACAACTATTACCTCTATTAGGTAAAATATTCATTTTACGTCTAAATTTTTTTCCTTCAGCATCTTTAATTAGAGGGGAATTAAACTTAATAAACACATTATTGCCGTAATCTCTTCTAAGATTGTACATTTTATTGGAGAATTCACACTTCATTTCCAAATTATTCTTTTTAATGTAAAATCATTTTCTAAGGCGTCCCAAAAATGAATTTATTCACAAGCAATTTAATATTCATTGCTATCTTGCTATTAATTGTGACCATGATTGAAACCCTGGCCTACTCTACTAGAATTTCTGGAGCTAGAGTGAAATTAATAGCAACCGCCGTATCGTTATTTAGCACTCTTGTTATCCTTTCTAGATTTTCGACCATGTTTCAACAGCCTCTTACAGGCAAACTAATTGTAGAAGCACCTGAAACCAATCAATTAGCCTTTTTAGAGGATTAATTTCGAATTCTAATTGCTGTCACATCAATAGGAGTATGCTTAGGAATTCTCCTTTTTCCAACATTCATTCAAATTTTTTCGAGAGCCATAATTCAGCTTTCGAATGAAAAAGGTTCTATTATTACTTTAATAAAAAATGGTGTAATTTAAATGGCCTAATGAAGCTTTTTTCTTGTATCAAATTGCCACGACTTTCCGATTTGAACGGAATTACATTACAGACCATTCCTAAGCGTCTTTTTGTTACTAATGTGATGATTACAGCTATCTATACTGTAGGGGTGTTATCCTCAGTTTTTGCCTCTTTGTTAGTGCCAGAGATTTATGCACAGACGGCAGTTTTATCATCTGGTATCATAAATGGAATCGCGACGATCCTATTAACCTTATTTATTGACCCTAGGGCATCCGTCTTAGCAGACCGAGTCGTTAAGAATGAAAGTAAATATATTTATTTGAAAAGCTATTCCTTGACCATGATTAGCTCGAAGCTAGTCGGAACAGTTGTGGCACAACTACTATTTATCCCAGCTGCCTATTATGTCGCTTGGTTTTCAAAGTGGATTTAATTTCCTCATAAAGAACTAATGTATTTTGTCATAAATTTAGGTGCCCGAAATAAATAGGTACTTCTTTCTAAAGTTTAGACAATTTTCTCAATAAAAATATTCTATCCTGTCACTAAAATGGTAAGATTTGTTCGTTTTGAACAAGTTTCGCCATTTTTTTATTTTGTAAAAAAGTATAACCTAAATCAATATCCCTAAATAGTAAAGATCGAGAGTAAGTAAAAGAAAATGAAAGAAAAAGGAAGCTAATATAGATTTTCTTTTCCTAAATATAGATCAGAATACTTTTTAGAATATTGAGAAAAATATTCCTTGCCATTAAGTTAGTTAGTAAAGTTTACTAACTTCTTAACGTAAGGAGCTTGGTATGGAATTTTCAAAAAGAGGAACTCCAGGAGAATTAAAAGTTCAAAACATGAAATTGCTGTTAAAGCATATTCGTGAGAATGCACCAGTATCACGTGCAGAGCTTTCTGATCAGTGTTCTATTAGTAAGCCAACCGTTTCTAATCTTGTCGAGGAACTTTTGAATGAAGGATGGATCATGGAGAAACAGAGTAAGGAAGCTTCTATATTAGGTGGTCGAAAGCCCGTTTATCTCTATTTTAATCATCATGCAGCTTATGCTGTAGGGGTCGATATTGGTGGTACGAATACAATGATGGTTCTAACGGATTTAAGTGGGATGATTTTAGCTGAAACTACGTTTCCAACGCAAATCCATTTAAACGAACGGTTGTTAGACAAAATTGACTATTCATTAGCTTCTCTTTTAAGAGAAACTGGAGTACCCACAGAAAAAATCCTAGGTGTTGGAATTGGTGCACCAGGTATGACGGATGTGAAAAATGGAGTAGTCATTGATGCCCCGAGCTTGGGATGGATAAACTATCCATTAAAAGCTGAAGCAGAAATGAAGTTGAAGCTTCCCGTCTATCTTGATAATGATGTAAATGTTGCTGTTCTTGGGGAGAGCTGGCTTGGGGCAGCAAAAGGGAAGAACACTATTCTGTTGGTTTCGATTGGAACAGGGGTCGGCAGTGGCATCATGATTGATGGGAAGTTATATCGGGGAAACAGCTTTGCTGCTGGTGAAATAGGTTTTATGGTAACAGATAGCCAAACGATGTTAGAAACGAATGACAGTTTTAAAGGGTATGGATTTTTAGATCGCCGGGTAGGTGGGCAAGGTATTGTTAAGCGGATGATGAAAATCGCAGAACCCTATAAAGAACATCCCTATGCAAACAGTCCTCCATCTGTAAAGGAAATTTTTGAAGATGCAATGCAAGGAGATGAGTTAGCCTTATCATGTGTTGAAGATGTCATCCTACAGCTCGGGATTGGACTTTCAAATGCGATATCGTTGCTAAATCCTGAGGTGGTCCTTTTAGGAGGTGGAATTTCCAATAGTGGACATTGGTTCTTGCCAAGGGTAGAGGAAATCGTAAAGAGTTTGACCCCTGTTCAGGCAGATATTAAGTTAGCTACTCTAGGTGATAGGGGGGGAGTACTAGGAGCGGTTTCATTGCTATTGAATGAACATGAAAGTATTTTAAAAATGTAAAGGGGTTGTGAAGATGAGAAAATGGCATTTGCTCTTATTCATTCTATTACTGATTGGGTCCTCATTCACTCCAGCTATGGCCAAAGAAGAACTACAACATGATAAAGAATTATGGAGCGCTGTTAAACCATTGGATACGATAATGAGTTTCATGAATACAGGTGCACACCCTGATGATGAAAGAAGTCATTTGCTCGCTTATTTATCGAGGGGTCTTGGAGTTCATACGGCTAGTATTATCGCTAACCGAGGTGAAGGCGGACAAAATGAAATTGGTGGTGAACTGGGGAACGGTCTTGGAATCATCCGATCACGTGAAATGATCGAAGCTTCTAAAGTAACTGGAGTAAAAGTCTTTCATTTAAGCGAAACAACAAGTGATGAAATTTACGACTTTGGCTTTTCAAAATCTCCAGCCGAAACGTTGGAAAAATGGGGAGAAGAAGTTACGTATGAACGTTTTATCCGATTGATTCGTGAATATCAGCCTGATATTGTCATGCCATCCTTCTTAGACGTTGAAAGTCAGCATGGCCATCATCGTGCAATCAATCAATTAAGTTTGAAAGCCTTTGAGGATGCAGCTGACCCGAATGTATTTCCAGAGCAACTTGATGAAGGGCTGGAAACATGGCAGATCAAGAAGCTTTATTTACCAGCCAATGCAGAAAATGCCACGATTGGTGTGGAAGTCGGTGATTATGACCCTGTTTACGGGAAGACATACCCTCAAATCGGTGAAGAATCACGTTACCTTCATAAAAGCCAAGGAATGGGAAGAGAGATAGAACCAGGTCCGCAAACAGAATACTTAAAACTTGTAAAATCTTCAGTGGGTGATATTCCCGATAAGGAATCCTCTATTTTTGAAGGCATTAGCTATAATTTCAACGAATATGCTAAAACACTGAAAAAAGGAGATAACCGTATTAAAGGCAGCCTTCAAAAGCTTCATAAAGAATTAGAAGAAGTGAAAGATGCTTACCCTCGACATGAAGAGGTCTTAAAAGAATCTCATGAAGCGTTAAAAGAAGTTCGCAAAACGATAAAGAAAGTAAATAAATTCTCCTTCCGAGAAGTAGACAAAAATGATCTTCTCCATCGATTAGAGGTAAAAGAAACACAGCTTCAAAATGTAAGTATGGTGGCATCTCAAATAAATGTAAAGGTAGATGTAAAAAAACCAGTACTAACTCAAGGAACGAAGACAAGTGTTGCCATAGAAATTGTAAATCAAGGGAAAGAAACATTAAAAGAGTTGGATCTCTCCCTACTCGTTCCAAAAGATTGGGAAGTGAAAGGAAATAAGAAAACAGAAACATTAGAGACGGGTGAAAAAACAACTGCTCATTTCATCGTAACAGTCTCTGATAAAGCTAATTATTATCAACCTTACGAGGAGGAGGTCTTAGCAACAAAGGTGACCTATAAAGTCGGAAAGGAAGAAGCGTCAATAACAGCTTTTCCTGAAGAAACGATAGCAGTCCTTCCGGAAATTGGATTAAAAGCAGATGTTGAATCGCTTGTCGTTAATACGGCTCAACCCAGACAGGAAAAAAAGGTAACAATTACGGCTACAAATTACACGGGATCAGATATAAGTACCCAAGTGAATTTAGACCTTCCAGAAGGCTGGGATCCAGTAAAAGCCCAAACCCTTTCTTTTAAAAATGGGGAAAAGGAGAAACAAGTATCCTTTTCCATAACAACACCTGAAGTAATGAGCAATGAAAAGTTTTCCATCACTCCCGTTGCAACAATCAATGGTGAAAAATTTAATACTACCGTCCAAGAAATCTCCTATGACCATATTGGAACCTTTTACTACCTTAAATCTGCTGCCATTGAAGGTGTTGCTTTTGACTTACAATTCCCTGACAACCTTAAAGTAGGTTATATTGAATCGGGTTTTGATAAAGTAGCAGATCAACTATTAGAGGTAGGAATGGATCTAACCAAAATTACGGATGTCGCTTCAGAAGACCTGTCACAATACGACACGATTGTGACGGGAATTAGGGCTTACTTATCTCGAGAAGACCTCCTTCAGAATAATCAAAAACTACTTGAATATGCTCATAATGGTGGTCATGTCGTCGTCCAGTATAACAAACCAGGAGACAATTGGGACCCTGATACTACGGCGCCATTCCCATTAACGATTGGGAGTCCATCCATTGAATGGAGGGTGACGGACGAAGAATCTGAATATAACATTACAAAACCAGATCACCCGTTATTGAATCAACCAAATAAAATTACTGCTCAGGATTGGAAAGGTTGGGTACAAGAGCGAGGCTTATACTATCCAATGCAGTGGGATGACAACTATGAAACATTCCTAACCATGACAGATCTTGATGGGGATCAATTTGAAGGGGGAATTTTAATGACCGATTATGGTGAAGGGTCGTACCTATACACAAATCTTGTTTGGTATCGACAAATTCAAGCTCAAGTTCCAGGAGGCTACCGGATCTTCACAAACTTAATCAGCCATGGGAAAAATCAGTAACTATATAAAACAAAGGGGGAAGTTGTTTTGAAAAAATTATTGACTATTGGTTTGGGTGCTGCCCTTTTTCTAGGGGGCTGTATGGCGGACAGCTCTAGTAGTAACAACAATACAGAAGACAATGAGAATACTGAAGAGAAATTAGAGGAGAAAGTAGTCATTTATTCTCCGCATGGCAAAGATATTTTAGGACAGTTTGAGAAAAGGTTTGAAAAAGAGCATAGCAATGTGGATGTGCAATGGCTGGATATGGGATCACAGGAAGTACTTGACCGTGTTCGATCTGAAGCGAAGAATGCACAGGCAGATATCTGGTGGGGAGCACCATCTGTCATGTTTGATCAAGCAAAGGACGAAGGATTATTAGCAGAATATAAGCCTTCTTATGCGGAATCTCTAAATGATTCACACCATGATGAAGATTGGATGTGGACTGGAACAAGCCAGACACCAGAGGTAATCTTATACAATACGAAAGAAGTTTCTAAGGAGGAAGCACCAAAGGATTGGGATGATCTTCTTGATGAAAAGTGGAAGGATGAAATCATCATACGCTATCCTCTTGCATCAGGGACGATGAGAACGATTTATTCTGCGATGATCTATCGCGAAGATCCGAACGATCCTACTAAAGGGTATGAATGGTTAAAACAGCTTGACCAAAATACAAAGGAATATAGCGCGAACCCTGAAATGATGTATAACAAGGTGGCGAAAGGTGAAGGGTCGATTTCCGTTTGGAATATGCCAGACACCGTTATGCTGAAGGAAGAAAAGGGCTATCCGTTCGAATTTATTATTCCAGAGAGTGGTACCCCCGTACTAACGGAAGGAATAGCGATCGTGAAAGATGCTCCACATCGGAAAGCAGCTGAAGCGTTCTATGAATTTGTTAACAGTAAAGAAGCCGCTAAGATTTTAGCTGAAGAGCATTATCGAATTCCAACCAGAACAGATGTGGACGATTTACCGGAATGGATTGCTGAAACGGAAATTAAAGAAATGGATGTTGATTGGAAAGTATTCCAAGAAAACGAAGAGGATTGGATGAAGTATTGGGACGAAAACATAAAGAACAAATCAAAGGAAGTCAAGGAGTAGTATACAATGGCATCTGTTGAATTAGAGGGCATTAAAAAAGCGTTTGGTGAGGTAGTGGCCGTTAAAAAGCTGGATCTTTCCATCAAGGAAGGGGAATTCTTCACCTTCCTTGGCCCTAGTGGCTGTGGTAAGACGACGACATTAAGAATGATCGCTGGATTTTATTACCCTACAGAAGGAACAGTGAAGTTCAGCCAGAAGGATATGACAAAAGTAGCTCCAGAGAAACGTAATACAGGAATGGTGTTTCAAAACTATGCCCTTTTTCCTCATATGACTGTATTCGAAAACGTCGCTTTTGGTTTAAAGGTCCGAAAATTATCTAAATCCGAAACCCAAATGAGGGTTCATGATGTATTAAAAAAAGTTCGGTTAGAGCAATACTCGAAGAGGCAGGTAAGCCAATTAAGCGGCGGACAACAGCAGCGGGTGGCTTTAGCTCGAGCACTTGTGATTGAACCTGACATTCTATTGTTAGATGAACCACTTTCCAATCTTGATGCAAGATTAAGAGATGAAATGAGAACGGAAATATTAAGGCTGCAAAAAGATTATCGAATCACCACTATTTATGTTACTCACGACCAGGTCGAGGCGTTAACCATGAGCGATCGCATCGCTGTATTTAATTTCGGGGTATGTCATCAGATCGGCAGTCCAAAGGAAATATACAATCAACCTGTCAATGATTTTGTTGCCAGTTTCATAGGAGAAATTAATCTATTGAACTGTGAATTGATAAACCGAAAAGAACAGGAAAGCTGTACCGTTAAACTATTAGATATACCAGATAAAACCTTTTACCTTTACACAGAAAAAATCGAAGAGGGACTACCACCCAGCTCGCCCTTAAAGCTATTAATTAGACCGGAAGGGGTTGAACTAAGTCTAACAGAACTCCACGAAGAAAACGTTTTAAAAGGGACCGTAAGCTTAGCGCAATTTACTGGAACCTCGGTAAATTTACACATTCAAGTCAATGAAAAGGTGATGATTAAAGCCTTGGCACTTAACAAAGGGGAACTCGGTTGGATTGAAAATGGAACAACGATTTGGATACGCTTACCAAAGGAGCAGATGCGAATCGTACCGAGTATTTTGGGAGTGGATTAGGATGAGGAATCCGCAGGTAAGAAAAACAATTTATATTTTGATTCCCATTTGTCTCGTATTAATTGCCTATGTTCTTTACCCAAGTTTAAGGACACTAAGTGAAAGCTTTTACTCAGAAGGAAGCTTTACTTTTGAAAATTATCATGAATTCTTTAGCCCTGAGGCAAGGTCGAATCTAGAAGCATTATGGAATTCCATTTATATATCGGTTCTAACAGTCATCTTTAGCGCATTCATCGGAGTTCCACTTGCTTTTATTTTTAATAAATATGATTTTCCAGGGCGAAGCTTCTTTTCCAGTGTTGCCATCATGCCTATTGTCCTGCCATCCCTCGTTGGGGTGATGGCTTTTATGTTTTTATACGGAGAGACAGGACTCGTCCCAAACATCATCAAAGATTTATTTGGGATGGATGAAGTGCCTTTTAAAATTGGAGGGGTTTCAGGTATTCTCCTTGTCCATGCCTATACCATGTATGTTTATTTTTATATGACGGTTTCATCAACGATCAATAGCATTGACCCTTCACTAGAAGAAGCCGCCTATAATCTTGGTGCAAGTCGCTTTGCGGTATTTTGGAAAGTCACATTTCCATTACTAACACCTGCTCTTGTCGCAGCCTCTCTGTTGGTATTCATGGTATCGATGGCTTCCTTCAGTGCACCATTTTTACTTGCAGG
This sequence comes from Rossellomorea pakistanensis, assembly GCF_016908495.1. Lineage (GTDB taxonomy): Bacteria > Bacillota > Bacilli > Bacillales > Bacillaceae_B > Rossellomorea > Rossellomorea pakistanensis. The sequence goes on from NZ_JAFBDZ010000001.1 coordinate 177,625, forward strand.
AGGATACCGTGTCTTAAGTCTCCAAATTTATTTTTCAAAAATTAACGGAGACCTGCCTATGGCAGCAACCCAATCCGTTATTTTATCGGTTGTCTCGATATCCTTCCTTTTGTTTATGAGATGGTTTCAAAATCGTAAGGATTATCGGATGGCATCGAAAGGAATTGGTGCTCACCGTAGTGAAGTAAGTAATCCGTTTCTGAAATGGGTCATGGTAGCAATGGGGATTGTCGGTGTTGTTGTATTGCTATTGCCGCATATGACCATTTTAATATTATCACTTGTACCTGATGGAACTTGGACATGGCAGACATATCCTTCCGTTTTTAATTTCGAAAACTATTTATTACTGTTTAATGATCCATTTATATGGGATCCTGTCCGCAATAGTTTAATTCTTGCTACGTTAGCAACATTAGGAAACTTTGTGTTCGGTATGTTTGCATCGTATGTACTAGTAAAGAGAAAATTTGTCGGTAAAAACTTTCTGGATATTATCGTCATGATTCCGTGGGCATTACCTGCAACAGTAGTGGGAATGAATTTGATATTTGCATTTAACGAGCCGACCCCCTTTACATTTGGAAAAATATTAGTCGGTTCATTCTGGATTCTCCCGCTTGCCTACTTTGTCAGACATATTCCACTTGTTGTTCGTTCAACAAACGCATCGTTGGAGCAATTGGATGACTCTGTAGAGGAAGCGGCTAGAAATCTCGGGGCGAGATGGTTTTATACGTTTCGAAGAGTGATTCTTCCTGCTATTATGCCAGGATTGTTAGCAGGAACTCTTTTGGCCTTCGTTCAAGCCGTTGGAGAGTTTCCGACATCGGTTTTACTTTATACATTAGAAAATCGTCCGATTTCGATTGAGATCATGAATCAATTGCGAATGTTTAATCTTGGTCAAGCGGCAGCATATGGAATGATTCAAATTGGACTGATTGCCATTGTATTGTTTATTTCAAACAAATTCCTCGGTGTTAAAACCGAACGATCTTTATAGAGAGGAGGGTGAATGTTGAATTCAAAAGAGCAGTTCATGAAGGAAGAAGGAACAGCATTCCCTGGAAAAACCTATGTCGAGACATTGTTGAAACCTTTGTTTAACGATCAAAAAAACCATCTATTTGACGTTATGTTTCGTATCCATCGAGCACATGTTGTCATGCTAGCTGAACAGGGGATCCTGACGAAACAAGAAGCCAAAACCATTTTAACTGGAGTAAATAAGGTGGCAGAAATAGATCATAAAACGATTGAGTATTCCCCGGAGTTTGAAGACTTATTTTTCATGATGGAGTTCAAAATTGGTGAAGAAGTAGGATCTGACTTAGCAGGTAAAATGCATATTGCAAGAAGTCGAAATGATATGGGTGAAGCTATGTATAGACTCGTATTGAGGGACCTTCTTCTTGATGGCATTCATCAAATGGCTTTATTAGGAAGTGTTCTTTTAGAACAAGCAGAGGTTCACCTCGATACAATCCTAACGGCGCATACTCACACACAACCGGCACAGCCAACAACTCTAGGACATTATTTAACGGCCATTTATGATGTAGTAGAACGAGACATTGTTAGGTTTTGGAATGCCTTTGAAACCGTTAATCGCTCACCGATGGGGGCAGCGGCCATTACCACAACAGGTTTTCCGATTAATCGAGAACGAGTATGTGAATTACTTGGATTCGATGGAATAATGGAGAATTCCTATGATGCAATCGGAGGTGGAGACTATTTACTAGATTCAGCCACTGTGATTATAACAGCTATGACGAATACAGGAAGATGGGTACAAGACTTTCTTAAGTTTGCCACCACTGAATTCGGAATTTTACAAGTAGCAGACCCTTACGTTCAAATAAGCAGTATTATGCCACAAAAGAGAAATCCCGTATCCATCGAGCATTCACGTTCATTGGCCAGTAGTGCTGTTGGTGAAGCGTTATCCGTTGTCCAAATGATTCATAACACCCCTTATGGAGATATTGTTGATACGGAAGACGATCTTCAGCCACATCTATATCGAGGATTTGAAAAATCTTCTCGTGTATTCAAACTAATGCGTGCTGTCATAACAACCATGATCGTCGATAAAGATAAAGCGAAACAAAGAACTTATGAATCTTGTATCACGATTACGGAGCTGGCAGACGAACTAGCTCGCCACCATCAAGTTCCATTCCGTACAGCACATAAAATCGCTAGTTTAGTTGCAAACCAAACAATGGCAGAGAAAAAAATTCTTAGTGATTGGAAAGTAGATGAAATCAACACTATTATTATAGAACAAACGGGAACCGATGCTGCTAAACTAACGGAGAAACAATGGCAGGCTATTATTTGCCCAGAAATGTTTGTAAGGAGAAGGTCGATAAGAGGAGGGCCCAATCCTCTAGAGGTTAAAAGGATGATTGCTACTCGAAAAGTAGAATTGAACTCACATATAAAGCGGTACCAAGAGATTACAAGTGAATTATTAAAGAGAAATGAGAAGCTAATGAGAATAAAGCTGCATAGTTAATTAAACTTTATAGAGGCTGTTCCAAAATCAAGATACCAGGAACCACAACGTCAATATATAGAAGAAACCCTCCATACAACTTCTTTTTTTAAACGTTCATAGTGGTTCCGGACCACTTTTAGGGACAGCCTCTTCTTAAGGGGAAATAATCTTGGTTATTGGAGGATATATTTTTACAATAGATACCCATGTGATCCCATGCAATCAATAATATTTAATCTGGTAGAGTCAATGGCAATATTAATGAATCTAAGAAATGAGCACAATCTATTAAACCTCCTGAACATATAGTAGATAAAGGAGAAAATCATTTAAATGGAAGAATTGATGTAGTTTAAGTAAATATAAGGTACTAATCCATCTATCATCTTCTAATCTACTAAAAAGGAGTAATTGTATGGAAGCAAGAGGTCACCATATCATTGTTGATGCATATGGATGTCAGGATACGATTCTTAATGATGCCGAACAATTGAAAGAATTATTAACAAAAGCAATAGAGGGCTTGGGAATGGAAATTCTTTCAACACATTTTCATTCTTTTTCACCTCAAGGAGTAACGGGAGTGATAGGAATATCAACATCCCATATTTCCATTCATACTTGGCCAGAACATGGCTATGCCGCATTGGATCTATATACATGTGGGGATCAAGATATTGAACTTTCCTTAAAGGGGATTCTTCAAAAATTGAAAGCTGAGCATGCGGAAATTTATGAGCTCTTCAGGGGAGAAGAATCCAACCAAAAGCCAATGATGAAAAAATTAAACTTTAAGGAATACCAAACAGAGGAATCAAGTGAGTTATTGCAGTTAAAAGTAGATCGAGGTAACGATTGGGACATGATGCAGTTAAGAGAAATCATAGCAGGAAATCATGATATACTGTATCATACATCAAGTCCATTTCAAGACATCCTATTAGTAAAAGCCAACGATCTTCGCCTATATTTAGATCAAGAATTACAATTTTGTTCACTTGATGAGAAGTATTATCATGAAGCGCTCGTTTATCCTGTCATGGAGCTAGCAGCCTCACATGATCGGATTCTAATATTAGGCGGTGGGGATGGTCTCGCATTACGGGAAGTCCTTAAATATCCAAACGTAAAACATGTTGATCTTGTTGATATTGATCCCATGATGATTCAAATAGCCAAATCCGAACCCGCACTATTAGCTCAAAACAACCAATCATTTTTAGACAAGAGGGTCCATGTTCATACCGAGGATGCGAAGAAATATTTAGAAAAGGATTTGCAACAATATAATGTGGTCATTATTGATTTTCCAGATCCTGTTAATCTGATAATAAGTTCATTGTATACTAAAGAAGTCTTTAAAAAGGTTTCCAAGTTATTAACCAAAAAGGGTGTTATCGTTTGCCAATCAAATTCTCCTGAGGATACACCAAGTTCGTATTGGAGTATCGCTAAAACCATGGAAAAAGCAGGACTCCACACTCTAGCCTATAATGTGACCGTCCCATCCTTTGGTTTATGGGGATTTCATTTAGCTGCACATAAAAAAATTACCAATCAAATTCCAGAAATCTCTGTTTCTCATCAGGCTCTCACGAAGGATATGGGAAATTTATTTAAAATTCCTGATTTCGTTATGTCTGAAAAAGAGAATGCCATTGTCAATAGTGAAAAGAATTTGAAATTACACGAAATATCTAAGATTACTGAAGTCCAATAAGGAATAATTTGTTTCAATAGATCTTGTTTGATTGTAATTAAAAGGCTGCTTAGGTAGTCTTTTTTTGTGAATAATTGTAAGTATTCTTTGAATAGTAGATAAAATAATGATATAAGAAATACTACTAGATACAGATTATTTGAAGAATTTATTTCCCTGGCAAGACAGTAAATATGCTAAAAAGTGACAAAAGCTTGAATTTAGCAGGTGGACTCAAGTCCATAAAAATGCTCATAACTCAGAAATTAGGCCCATAAAAGGGTGGACTCAACTCATAAAAGATAGAAGTGCCCTCATAAATCAATGAAAACGGAGCATAAAGTTCGGCAATGCTTATCACTTAGAAAATAGGCCATAGACATGAAGGTTTAACACATAAATAATAGAAAATAGCTCATATATCTGAGGAAGTGGAGCATAAGGTTGCTAATGCTCATAAACATCAAAAAGGGGGAACACGAATGGAGGAAAAGCTGGAAAAGGCAATTAATCTTAGAAACGAGGGGAAGTACAAAGAATCTAACCAATTACTACTAAACTTAGTGGATACTCATCCTGAGAACCCGTTAATAAACTATCATTGTGCCTGGAGCTTTGATGTTATGGGAAATGAGATTGAAGCCGTGCCTTATTATGAAAAAGCAATATCAAATGGCCTCAATGGTGATGATTTAGAAGGGGCTATCATAGGACTGGGAAGTACTTATAGAACTCTTGGAGAATATGAAAAATCAAATAAAACATTTTTAAAGGGGATAGAATCGTTTCCTAATAATCAAGCAATGAAAGTGTTTCACGCTATGACACTATACAATCTGAACAAACACAATAGAGCAATGGAAATCTTACTGAAAAGTATAGCTGAAAAATCTGATGATTCAAGTATAAAAAGTTATAAAAAAGCGATTAATTTTTATTCGGACAAATTAGATGAAAAATGGAAGTAGAATTTCATTTATCTTTTATTGAGAAGTGCTGAGACAAGGGATTTGTTGAAGTAAATCATCCTATACAAATAAAAAGCAAAATTTGTTAGTAGTCATTTAAAGCAAGTGTGCAGTTTTAGATGGCTACTTTTCACATGAATTTTTCTATGCTGAACCTTTTACTTAAAAGCATTTATTATTAATCATTAAAACACAGAAATAAAGCAGATCATTGTAATAGGAAGCATTCTTAAGTATAATCGATAATGAATTTCATTTTCAAATTAGAGTTTACTAGGATAGTAGGTCATATTTAATAAGGAGGCTAATAAATGTTGTCACGGTTTTTCTCATATTATAAACCATATAAATGGTTATTCTTTCTAGATTTCACATGTGCTGTTTTTGTGGGTTTATTAGAATTAGCGTTTCCGCTTGCAGTTAATCAAGTAATTGATCGGCTGTTGCCTAAGGGTGATTGGTGGATCATTTTCTTGGCATGTTTGGGGTTGCTAATCATCTATCTTATGAATACAGGAATGCATTACATAGTAACATACTGGGGACATAAGCTTGGAATTAATATAGAAACAGACATGCGCCAAAAGCTTTTTCAACATATGCAAAAGCTATCATTCGGATATTATGATAATCATAAAACAGGACATTCGATTTCAAGGCTAACGAAAGATTTGGAGGAGATAGGTGAGGTAGCTCATCATGGACCAGAGGATGTTTTTGTTGCCATTATGACATTAGTTGGATCGTTTGTTCTGATGCTCACCATTAACTGGAAACTTGCGATTCTGTCGTTTATTGTAATTCCACTATTAATCGTATTGGCCATCTATTTTAATAAAAAGATGACAAAAACTTTTAGAAGGATGTTCATGGATGTCGCAGAAATTAATGCACGAGTTGAAGACAGTATTGGCGGTATTCGAGTTGTGCAGGCATTTGAATGAAAAGCATGAACAGAATAAATTTGCAGAGAATAATGAGCGTTATCGCCTTACCAAATTACAATCCTACAAAATCATGGCACAAAATGTCATGGCTAACTATGTTTTGATGAGGCTCGTCACGCTTTTCACTCTATTATTCGGAACGTGGTTTGTTATCACTGGTGAGCTTACATATGGACAATTTGTTGCCTTTATTTTATTGTCGAATATTTTAATAGGACCAATTCAAAAAATTAATGCCGTTATTGAAAGTTATCCTAAAGGAATTGCTGGCTTTAAACGTTATACAGAGGTTATCGACACGGTCCCGGATATACAAGACACTGAGGATGCTATAGAAATAGATTTACATGGGGCAATACAATACAGGGATGTTACGTTTGGATATGAAGGGCATGAAAGAGTACTGAATAATATGAACCTAACCATTCATTCAGGGGAAACCGTTGCATTTGTAGGTCCTTCTGGTGCTGGAAAAACAACACTTTGTAGTTTGCTTCCGCGTTTTTATGAAACTCATGAAGGAGCGATTACAATTGATGGTATCAATATTAAGGAAATGAAGCTTAATTCATTACGCAGCCAAATTGGAATCGTGCAACAGGATGTTTTTCTCTTTTCAGGAACCATTAGAGAAAATATTGCATATGGAAATTTACATGCAACTGAGGAAGAAATTCTAGAAGCATCTCGAAAGGCAAGGCTTGATGATTTTATTAAGAACCAACCTGATGGCCTCGATACGATCATCGGTGAAAGAGGAGTGAAACTATCTGGGGGACAAAAACAAAGATTATCGATTGCACGAATGTTTTTGAAGAATCCTCCGATATTGATCCTAGACGAAGCCACCTCTGCTCTTGATACGGAAACAGAACTTGCCATTCAAAAGTCTTTATCGGAATTAACGAAGGGACGGACGACTCTAGTTATTGCTCATCGACTCGCAACCATTAAAAATGCCGATAGAATAATGGTGGTAACGAAAGAAGGAATCGCAGAACAAGGAAATCATCATGATTTGATGGAATTTAATGGGATATATAGTCGTTTGCATCAGGCTCAATTTGGGTGAGAAAGTACAAAAATGCCAGGGATTATATGAATCCTTATCTAGTTAGAGTGAAAAGCCACTGAGAAGAAAACCAGGCTGCCCCTTTAGATTTCTAAAACCACATTGATTCTCTATAATGAAAAAATATTGAGGATTTGGTAAAATGGTGGTTCCTAAATACTGCTAGGGGATAGCCTTGTTTTTTTGTTGTTTCTTTATAATTTTGATTAGATAAAGACGTGAAATTCCAATATAATACGGTCATAGTGGAGAAATAGCAAATATTTTATAGATTTTCTGCTATATCTTTAATCAGCTTTTTAGCATTTAGTGCCAATTCAACCGAAGCATCATAATACATTTGCCCATCTTTAAATAATGAAAAATCCCCAATTTCGCTTTTTAGTAACGTACTACTTCCTCTGTCTTCTAATTGATAGAGATATGCCACTTCTCCTTCTTTCGGTACAATCTCCCACTTGGATACGTATAAAGCAATTTTTAATTCCTTGTTTTTATCTGCTTTAATAATAGTGGTGATTGACTGTTCTGTTAGGTAATTCCCATACCACTTTGCTTCCCATAGTCATATTTCCTTTAGGATAATCCTCTGGAAGCTCGTCCCACTGCAACGTATTTTGTTTTAATAAGAACTTCCCAGACTCTTGCAGAGGTTGCCTCAATGAGAATCTCATCTTTGACGATTAGTTGATCTGTCATTATTTCACGCTCCTTTTCTGATTGGAAGTTACTAATAGTATACTTTATTGAGATCACTGAACGAAAAGATATATATACTTCACGTGAAGAAATTAAGAGTATCTTACCCGATAATTTTTAGATTCCTATTCTGCAAGGAAGCATATAGTAAACGGGAGGGGTCAAATGAGAAAATTAAATTGGCTATTGTACGGAACGATTGTTGTTTGTATTATAATTGGTTTATTTTCTTTTCGAAAAATAACAAAAGATACTTATGACGGAATGTCAATTATTCCTGAACAACATAAGGATATTCCGTTATTTGAGGGGTTAGAACCTAACGAACACCAGTATATTGTCGATGGTAATCAGTGGATTGATATATATAAATTTTACAAAGTAGAACTACCAAAGTTTGGGTGGAAACTCAAATATATTGACACAGCACTTAATGTTCAAGTCCCGGAAAATGATGGGGGCGGGTTTTATTCTCATTGGAGGAAAGAAGGGTTTGATGGTGAATTGTGGATTTCTGCCGGTTTTAATTCATTGGAGGATCAAACTGTGGTTATTTTTGATAAAACGCCAATTTACAATTCATCCATTTGGATTCATCATGTTCCAGAAAATATCTGTATTTACGAAAATCTACTGGATGAAAACTGTACTGAAATGAAAGAATAATCGAAGATAGAACGAATGATTCGTTTTATTAACGAAGCAATTGATTGGGATCAAGAATCTGTCCCTAGAGATCACTACATTATAATTGATTTTGGATCCACGAAAATAAAGGTACTAAATCTATTTTCAATCAAAAAGAGGGACGAAAATAATGAAACCGGAACCTGAATTCCTTAAACTCCTCAATTCCTTATAATATGCTGTTTCTTAAATAGAATAGGACCTCCATTATTGGAAGTCCTCTCGAATGATGAACAAGCTATTTAAAAGAAAGCACACGCTCAATGGCCTGAGCGACTCCATGATCTGTATTAGATCCCGTTACCCAATCTGCTTCTTCTTTTACGATTTCCTGTGCGTTACCCATAGCGACTCCGATTCCTGCCTCACGAATCATCGCCAGATCATTCAAGCTGTCTCCAACGGCCATCACTTGCTCCATTGATAAATCTAACCAATTGCAGACCTTAAGCAAAGCGGCTGCCTTATTGACACCTGCAGGATTGATTTCGATATTTGTTGGACTGGAATTCGTCACTTCTAATGCTTCATTACTTCTCAACTCGTCCAATACGACTTGACGGACCTCATCATCTTGGATATCAAATCCGAATTTTAACCAGTCATATTGATCAATTTCTCCATCAAATGGTTTCTGCGTGTTGAACAGTCCTTTAGTAGTAGACGACCAAAAATGAACATTGTGTTCTTCTTTCAATTTCCAAAGCTGCTTCACTAATTCTAGTTCAAGTAGGGTGGAATCAACCAAATTGTAATCATGATCATAAATCTCTCCTCCATTAACGGTAACAATATAAGAGGAGCGTCCTAATGCATCCGAAATATCCCTACAAGTAAAAAGGGAGCGACCAGTGCTTAAGACGACATGAATCCCATTTTCTTTCGCTAATTGAATCGCTCTTTCATTCTCAGGCGACACCTCGCCATCATGATTTACAAGAGTCCCGTCCATATCTAGTGCGATTAATTTAATATCTTTTGTCAATTGATCACGTCCTTTTAATTATCGTTTTCTAGTTTAGTATACATTATCTATTATACATAGAGAAAAAACTTGATTACTTTGGCTGTTTTCAAAAAAAGTTGTTGCTTTTATGAACAGGAAATTTTTATAAAAAGGTTGGTTGGAGCGTTAGGTGCGAGACCTGCGGGAGTAGTGGGACAGGTGAGACCTGAACAGGAGCAAGGCGACGAGGATGCTCACCGCCTTCCCCGCGGAAAGTGAGCATCCTTCTGCTCCAACCAACTAATTCCATTTAAAATAACAACAATGTTTACGAAAACAGCCATTATTATTAATAATATTTCCCGACTTGTGTAGGGCTACTTAAATTCCTCATTATTTTTAATAGAAGTGGTATAGTAAGAAAAAGTATTTTTTCCATATCAATTAAAAAGGCTAGGTGAATTTTAATGAAAGCCATTTACCCAGGAAGTTTTGATCCAATAACGAATGGACATATTGACATTATTAATAGAGCGAGTCTTTTCTTTGATGAGATGATTGTTGCTGTAATGGTGAACTCCAAAAAACAATACATGTTCACTACAGAGGAGAGGAAAAAGCTAATTGAAATGGAATTTTCGGATAATGAAAAAATAAAAGTAGTTACTTTTCAAGGATTACTGGTTGATTATTTAAAGCAGAACAATATCAAAGCGATTGTGAAAGGGTTAAGGACGGTTACGGATTATGGATATGAAGCTCAAATGGCGTTAACCAATAAAAATTTGTATGAGGATGCTGAAACATTTTTTATTCATTCGACTGAGGAGTATTCTTTCATCAGCTCAAGTTTGGTGAAGGAAATTTATACATATGGAGGAAGTTTAAGTGGATACATTCCTAAACATGTTATTAAAGCATTAGAAGAAAAGATTTTATAAGCATACAGGATAAAAGATATAAACAATAAAAGGAAAGGTCTGAAGAGAGTTTCTCACTAGAAAAGCGAGAACTCTCTTAGAGTTAATTATTTATTAAAATCTCAGTAAGAATTCACACTATCTTTCTTCAATCACATACCCATTAGCATTCAATGCCTTTTCAATCCATTCATCCTGTGTTACGGATGGGTCATATTTTATCTTCAATGTATTGGTTTTTTCATTAAAAACATACTTTTCAACACCAATAATATTTTGCATAGCTGTGTTTAATGGATGTAAGCAGTCTTCACATTGGACATTTGCTAATTCATAGCTTATATGAACGGCACTTTGATCTGTATTTAAGAATTTATCTTCAAAAAGTATGGCTGTGATGGCTAAAACAGAAAGCATAGATAGTACATATAATTTTGTTTTGATTTTTTTCATTAATAAATCCTCCTTTTGAATTTTTATTAGCATGTGTTGAAAAATGGGAAATTAAACATAGTATAGGAATAATTCAATTGAAACGGATTTAAAACTGTAATCATAAAAGTGTTGAAAAATAAAAAATGGTAGGATATTATTATCAATAATTAGTACCAAGTCTTAATATCAGGTTATAAATCATACGACTGAAGAGGGAGGTTTAAGAAATAATGCATTCAAAAGCACGGATAACAGCAATTGGTTCCTATGTTCCGGAAAAGATTTTAACGAATCAGGATTTAGAAAAAATGGTGGAAACAAATAATGAATGGATCGTAAAAAGAACAGGCATTAAAGAAAGGCGAATTACCGATAAAGCGGAATTCACAAGTGATTTATGTGTCAAAGCCGTAAATAACTTAATGGATAGATCAAATAAGTCAATTGATGACGTAGATATGATTATAGTTTGTACGTTAACACCAGATTTCCACACTCCAAGTGTTGCTTCCACTGTTCAGGCAAAATTAGGCATTAAAAATACTGGAGCCATTGATTTAAACGCTGCTTGTGCCGGTTTTACTTATGGATTACATATTGCAAATGGACTGATAACATCTGGTTTAAACAGAAAAATCCTTGTCATCGGTGGAGAAACATTATCCAAAATCACGGATTATAGTGATCGGACTACGTGTATTTTATTTGGTGATGGTGCTGGGGTTGCTTTAGTTGAATATGATGAAGAGCAGCCGAGCTTTATTTCCTCTCACTTAGGTTCTGATGGTGAGGCAGGGATTAATCTCTATTGTTCGAATTTATCCAGTAAAATGAATGATCAGGAGTTAATCCATAACGGCATGATTGTTCAAAATGGCCGTGAAGTATATAAGTGGGCAGTGAAAACAGTACCTAAAGGAATGCAAGAAGTGGTGGCAAATAGTAAGATGAAAATTGATGATGTCGACTGGTTTGTTCCTCACAGTGCGAATCTAAGAATGATCGAGTCGATATGTGAAAAAAGTGGTTTTTCGATTGAAAATACATTATACAGTTTAGAAGATTACGGAAATACATCATCTGCCACGATTCCATTAGCATTAGTTAAAGGGTATCTTGAAGGGAAGATTCAACCGGGAGATAAACTTCTTTTATATGGATTTGGCGGAGGATTGGCACATTGTGGGTTAATGATAAAATGGAATTTAGGTTAGCTTCCTCCATTAGATTAAACAGATTGGCTTTTAAAGAAGGCCCTTCTCGTAGAGATTGTTGATTTTTTAGGGAATAAACATTTGACCTTTGACTGTTCCTTTCCGCTACAAGCACTTGCTTAAGTGCCTTCCGCTCCAATCCACTCTGCGTTTTCAATATTGTTAAAAGGAACAAACTTTAGAAAAGACTCTTAAAGAATGATTTTTATATCGATATTTGATCACAAAAAAACTTGAGGACAAAGTCTTCAAGTTTTTTTATTCATCCCTAAAGTATGATCTTTTCTTCTCTAATAAAACGTATTGCATTCGTTAACTTTGATCTATCATTGGAGGATTTTGCTCACTGCTTAAAATAGAAGAGCGATTAAATCTCTTCATATATTCAAAAAGGTATTGAATCCCATATAGTAAGAATGCTTTATAAAAAATATAAATGAAAAATTGAAAATTGTTTATTCGAACCAATGTAACGATCTTCATTTTTTTTAAAACCCATACCATTGGAAATGTAAAAGTGGCATCTACAATGGCATTAAGCAAAAGGAATTGTTTGAATTTTCCGTAGGTTAATTTTAATATCCACATAGACCCTACTAAAAACGGTCCTATATTAAAAGGGAATTCTCCTGATAAAAAGGAATGAGGTTTATTATAAAATACCCACCATTTGCGTTTTTTTCCAATTTGTACATTAAGGCTTTCGAAGAGAATAATCATGATGGATGCAGGAAGAAATCTTTTAATATTACGTAATCCTAAAAAAGGCAGTGTCAACCAAGCAACGAAGATCATCGCAGCATTAAGGAACCATTGATTTTTTATTGTCATAGTACTCCCCCTTTTTGATTTAGGGTACACTTTTCGCTGTCAATATATCCAATTGAATTATGGGGGGTTAAAGGATCTCTTTTCATTTTATAAAGGAATATTCGATAAATTATTTAGTAAATGAATTGTAATCACAATGAATTTATGATATTGTATTTGAAAATTAGAGGTGGAAAAAAATGCTTAACAATAACAAGTCAAAAAGATCAGTACAACCACATCATCATCAAAACTAGTCTTGCTATCGATTTTAATAATCGTTTATAGGAAGACTATTCATTATGAACCGCATTGATTGAGGATAGATACACCTAATCAATGCGGTTTTTTTATATTCAAAAATGGAGGAGATTCGAAATGAAAAAAATGAATTATCAAAATGTAAAAGGGACACAGGATTATTTACCAGAAGCGGAAGCGATTAAAAGAAAGGTAAGACAGACTTTAGAAAGTGTATTTATTCGATATGGATGTAAACCATTAGAAACACCTATTTTAAATTATACCGAACTGTTAGCTTCAAAATATGCTGGAGGTGCTGAAATTCTTGAAGAAATGTATAGATTAACTGACAGAGGTGAACGAGATTTAGGTTTACGATATGACCTTACGATTCCATTTGCAAAAGTCGTAGCATTGAATCCAAACTTACGAATGCCATTTAAAAGGTACGAAATAGGGAAGGTTTTTCGAGATGGTCCTATTAAAACAGGAAGATTTCGTGAGTTTACTCAATGTGATGTTGATATTGTAGGAGTTGAATCGCAAATGGCGGAAGCAGAATTAATGGTGATGGCCATCGATGCATTTAAAGAGCTTGGGCTAGACGTAATCATTCAGTACAATAACCGCAATTTGTTAACAGGAATATTAGACGTTTTCAATACTCCCAAAGCAAACATTAGCAAAGTCATTCTAACCCTGGATAAGCTTGAAAAAATAGGACTTGAAGGGGTTGTAAAAGAGCTGATTGAAATAGACTTACCGAGTGACACGATTCGATTAATCCAACAGCTATTATTAGACGAAGATGTGAAATATATCGAGTATTTTGAACAATATGCTAAAAATAACGACCAACTTAACCAAGGAATTCTAGAACTTAAAGAATTAAATTCCTATATAAAATTTTTAGGAATGGAAGAAAGATGTGAATTTAATCCATTTCTAGCAAGGGGGTTAGAAATTTATACTGGAACGATTTATGAAATCTTCCTTACCGACAAGACGGTTAAATCAAGTATCGGTAGTGGAGGTCGTTATGATAATGCGATTGCTGGACTAATCGGGGCTGACCAGAAATTTTCTACTGTTGGTATTTCCTTTGGGCTTGATGTCATTTATACAGCAATGAATATTATTGGAAAAGATATTGTGGACGAAAATTCAATTGATTTTTACGTGATTCCAATTAATGCTTCAAAAGAATCATTTTTAGTGGCTAGAGACCTAAGGCAGAAAGGATTTAAAGTTGAGGTGGAAATGGTGAATAAGAAAGTAGGGAAAGCAATGGATCGAGCAAACAAAGAGTCTGTTCGCCAAGTGATTATAATTGGTGAAGAAGAAGTAAGAAAGAATCAATATAAAATTAAGAACATGAAAACAGGTGAAGAGGAAATCGTTCATTTCTTATTTCAAAAGCAATAAGTTTTCGAAATTGTTATAAAGTGTTAAAAGATAAAAATTCAAATATGTTAGAATTTAGTAAAAACTACAACGATTCAAAGGAGTTAAAGGATGAACCATTTTCAATGTGAGAGAGTTTTTTTTAGAGAACTCACCCAAAAAGATTGGATTGACGTTCATAAGTATGCATCTCAAGAGATGGTCTGCCAATTTCAGCCTTGGGGACCTAATACACAAGATGAATCACTAGCATATGTGAACAAGATTATTGAAGACACTAATCAGCTCCCGAGATCTAGATATGCTTTTGCTATAATCCTAAAGGAAAATGAAAGGATGATAGGCGTAGGAGAGATCAATATTAGAGATAGGAACAACAGAATTGGGGAAATAACCTATATTATTAACCCAGATCATTGGGGAAATGGTTATGCAACAGAAGTAGCAGAAATGTTAATCAACTTCGGATTTTGTGAATTAAAGTTTCATCGCCTCTTTGCAACCTGTGACCCTAGAAATATTGGTTCATCGAGGGTATTAGAAAAAGTGGGGATGACCAAAGAAGGACGAATTCGTGAGGGATTATGGATTAAGGACGGTTGGCGTGATTCCCTATTATTTAGTATTTTGGAACAGGAATGGGAACAAAATTAAATATCTAGGAGGATGAATTTTTGAAAAGAATCGCTATAGATATGGATGAAGTGATGGCTGATTTCATTTCAAAACACTTGAGCATCTACAATCTCCATTATAACGAAAGGTTAAGTATTGATGATTTGAAGAACTAGACTTTGGAAATTACGATCCCATTTGATTTTTGGCCTGATAATAATTTTGTGTTTTGTGGCGATAAAAGTATTATTCTTGCAGACTACTTGATTAATGATAACGTGAAGAATTTTAAACGTTTTAATGGGAAAGGAATCTTATTCACTGCCCCCTCATAATTTTCATGAAACAGACTATGATCGGGTATACAATTGGGAGGATGTTCGAAGTTATTTCCTTTGAATTAAACTAGAGCATCTGTTTCAATAGGAAAGGGGAAAGCTGCTTGGAGAAATCTTCAAACCATTCTACTAAAAGAAACTCAACCCTATTACTTTTTGGAGTAGGCATCTCAACCTTAGGGGATTTTATCTATCTGGTAGCCATCAATATCCTTGTTTTAAATTTGACTGGCTCACCAGCAGCAGTTGCCGGGCTATGGATTATAGGACCGATTGCGTCAATCCTAACCAAGTTTTGGTCGGGGAGTATTATCGATCGAATGAATAAACGCCGGCTTATGATTTTAATGGACATCATCCGTTCTGTAATTGTCGCCATAGTTCCATTTTTCAGCTCTATTTGGCTGATTTACATTTGTTTGTTTTTTCTGTCTGTTTCAAAGGCTTTCTTTGAACCTACTTCTATGACATATATAACTACATTGATACCGCAGAAACAGCGTAAGCAATTTAACTCATTTAGAAGTTTGATTACTTCAGGTGCATTCTTAGTAGGTCCCGCTATTGCTGGGCTATTGCTTCTTATTACTACTGCCAAAATCGCTATTTGGATAAATGCGGTTTCTTTTCTCATCTCCGCTATAATATTGTATTTACTTCCGAATGTGGAGGGAAAGAAAGGAAGCGAATCTTATTCTATTAATCTCAAAACCCTTCAACAGGATTGGAAGGATGTTCTTTCGTTCAGTCATAAAAATGTTTATATCGTCAAAGTCTATTTTCTAGCACAATTATTTATTGTGATTGCCCTTGGAATGGACGCACAGGAAGTCGTATTTACTCAACAAGTATTAGGCTTATCTGAAACAGATTTTGGATTGCTCATTAGTATTACGGGAATCGGATCGATTGTAGGTGCTGGGACAGTTTCCTTACTGGCTAAAAGAATGTCGATTCAAATGTTAATTGGGGCAGGGTATATGATGGTGGCGGTTGGGTATTTAATTTACGCTTTTTCATTTTCATTTTTGTCTGTTGCGATTGGCTTTATCATATTAGGATATTTTAATGCCTTTTCAAATACAGGCTTTATGACTTTTTACCAGAACAATGTTCCAGTGGATATGATGGGGAGAATATCGAGTGTGTATGGTACCTTTCAGAGTATCTTTCAAATTGTATTTATTTTATTGATTGGATTCACAGGTGAAGTCATCCCTCTACGCTATAGTGTGGTAGGAGCGTCGCTATTTATTTTATGTACTAGCATCTTATTAATCATAATGGTATACAAACCATCTCAAAAAAGATATTTTATAGAGGATGGTCATACAGAAAAGTTCACCTAGAATGAATCGATTAAATTAGAAAAAATTAAATAAAGAAGGCGATTTAATGAAACAGAGAAATCGTAATGAATTGACATCAGATATCGGACATACATCTAAGATCATTGAACAACATTTAATAAACCATTGGCTATATTTTAAAGATACACAAGACAGTAAAAGTGTGGATACTACTCACTTAAAATACATTTCCGAAAGTCCCTATTGCCGCGTGTTATTTGTTAATTGGCTTCAAAAGGACGAACAATATAAAAGATATGAAGTTGAGAAAATAATCAATAGTCGTGAGCAAGAATCCGAGCAAGTTAAGTGGATTGTTGGTCCAACATCACAACCAGCAGATATAGGAAAGACATTGGAAAGAATGGGATTCTATCACCATGAAGACTGGGTTGGGATGGAAGTAAACTTACTAACCAAGCATATTGAACTCAGTCCTCGCGAAGAATTTGAGTTCAGAATGGTTAAAACCCCTGCCGATTTAGAAAAATGGGTAGAGGTTTATGTGAAAGGTTATCAAAAACCAGCAGAAAGTAAAGAAGCGATTTTTAATCGTTTTAAACCAATTGTTTTACATAAGCAAGATGAATATCGAATGTACTTAGGGTTCTATAAAGGAGAACCAGCCGTAGTAGGTTCACTATTTTTTGATAAAGATGTTGCTGGACTTTATTGTATTGCAACAGCTCCAGAAATGAGGAGAAAGGGGTTAGCGACTGTCTACCTAAAAAATTTACTTCATGTTGCTAAAAATCACAACGCTACAAGTTGTATTTTACACGCTACAGAATCTGGTAAACCCGCGTATGAGAAGTTAGGGTTCAAGTCACATTGTACTTTTCAAGTTTATCATTTAGGCAACAATTCTTAGAGGTAAAAAAAGGATGACCTTTTACAATTTGGTCATCCTTTTTAATTGTCATGAAACATCAATAGAGAACCTATCTTTGAATCCCTTTTTACCTGCCGGAGTAACTTTAATTGCACGTGTTTTAGGTATTCGTTGAATCCAATTTAATTCAAGAAGTCTTTCCAATAGAGCATTACCTAATGCACCGGCAAGATGGAAGCGCCTTTCACTCCAATCTAAACATTTATGTGAAAATGAACGCTTTTTCTTCTTAACAATATTAAGGTCAATTTGAAATGTCTTAAAAAATTCTTCCCCTTTTTCAGTAACCGAAAAACCATTTGATTCTTCTAAAATATACCTATTATTAATGAAATAGTCGGTTAATTGAACACCTAAGTTTCCTGCGATGTGATCATAACATGTTCTTGCATAACGAATAGCTTTATCTTCTGATGATTGTTTTAGGGACTTAATTTCAACTGGTGGAGCTAAAGATAAAAATGACTCCATTACATGAGCAACTTCATGATCTTGGATTCCATAGTATCGGTGTCTTCCTTGCTTTTGAACGGAAACGACCTTTGCCTCGACCATTTTTGCTAAGTGAAAACTTGCTGTTTGCGGTTTAATTCCTGCCATATAGGATAATTCACTAGCTGTATGAAATCGACCATCTAATAAGACAGTTAATATGGTTGCCCGTGAAGTTTCACTAACAAGAGAGGCAACTTTCGCGACATTAGGATTGGCATTCATTTTAATCCCTCCAAAAATGTATTCCATACTTCGATGATAGTCGAAGTATTTGTGCATTTCAATAATATTTATATTTTCCGCCATTATTTTGAACTAGGAAAAGAGTTAGGAAAAACTTATCAATCGGAAACGTAATGACACATTTTATTAGCTGAAATTCGTGATAGAATGGAATCATATAACAAAATATTCAATCATTAGGAGGATTCTATGCAAGCAAAAATAGTAGAGAAAGAGGCTTTAACAGCCGTAGGATATTGTTGGAAGGGTACTTTTGAACAAGCTGGGGCCGGAGAAATAAGAAGCTTAATGAGTCAATTTCGTGAAAAAATGAACGAAATTCCATATTTGACCTCAAAGGAATCGATATTAGGACTATCCTTTGACGTATCAAAGGAAGGATTTACTTATTATATCTGTAGAGAAGTCCATAAAGTAGACGAGTTACCTAATGGGATGAAAGCTGTTTCGATTCCAAGTTTAACATATGCGACTTACAAGCATAGTGTAGATCAAGACATAGAAGAATCCTACTCTACTATCTATAAATGGATGAAAGAGAAAGGGTATGCTGAGGATGACAAGCAAAAATTAACTCACTTTGAAATTTATCCAATGAAATACGATCCAATGAGAGACAGACCAGAGCTTACTATAAATATTCCCATAGTTACTAAGGGAATAAAAAATGATTAGATCATATGTTTAAAATAATCATTAATTGCAAAATCGATTGGACTTATTTTGGAATAGTCAAGGTAAATGGCAGAAAAAACACCTATCTACCTGTCCTCCATAACGAATAGGAGCAAGGTCATATAGTCTTGCCTGAATGTTTATTTCTTCAGTGTAGTCACCCCACATTTATCCCTGAGAAAAGCACCCTCCTGGAATCGTAAATTATATATACGATTCCAGGAGGGTATCCTTTTCCCTATCATCTAGGTCTCTTCATTTATTTGTCAGTGTTTTATTCATATTAAATAATGACATCATTGCGGGCTATTTCATACAATATTTTTGAGGTGAAAAAAATGCCAAGAGTAAATTACCGAAGTTCAGACGTTGACTTAATGGCAAGGATGATGAGAGCTGAAGCCGAAGGTGAAGGAAAACAAGGGATGTTATATGTTGGAAATGTAATCGTTAATCGTGCTAAAGCAGATTGTTTAGACTTTAAAGATGTAAGAACAATTCGACAAGTCATTTTTCAAGTACAAGGAGGAAATTATTCTTTTGAAGCTGTTCAAAAAGGTAATCTTTTTTACAACAGAGCGAGATCTGTTGAAAAAAGATTAGCAAAAAAGAATTTGGATTATTGGAGTCAACATCCAGCGAAATATGCTCTTTGGTATTTTAATCCATATGCTCCATGTCCTCCAACATGGTATGATCAACCTTTTTCTGGTCAATTTAAAAATCATTGTTATTATGAACCAGCAGCTGGAAAATGTGACAGTGTTTATATCGGAGGTTAAGGCTTACTCTTTTTTCAATCATTGTTAGCAATAATACGATGCTTAAAATAAGTAACAAAAATTGGACAAAATTGAGATGTATTCTTCATAGTGATGATGTACATTTAATCTATGAATTAATCTTTCTAAACTATTAGGATACAATGACGGCGTTATCAGGGCAGTTTCATTGAAGAGACATGCTTGTGATAATGTCTTTTTCTTTTGCTAAGTTCTAGAGTGCATTAGATGTGTAAACAACACCTTAATCATTATGTACTGTTTCCCTGCTGGTTGGGAAAATCGATAGGATTTCCCTAGTAATGTCCCAATGAACCTGAGTTTGAATATGTATCTTTAATCCCTAACGTTGCTTTTATTTGATCTCCTTGTAGTTTTATCCTTACATCTTTCCGCTTTATTTCTTCAGAGTAGTTCACACTTTTACCCAAAAAAAACACCTCCAGTAAATCGTAAAGTATACATGCGATTCATGGGGGTTTTCTTTGCCCCGTTTATCGAAGTCTTTAATTTCCCCCTAGCATTTTTGTTATTTTATAAAAAGAAATTCATCAAAAAAATTGACGGAATTGATCGGTTGAATTAATATTAATTTTATTGAATAAAAATAAGTAATTCAATTCAATGTTGAATAAAATATTCAGAAATGTATAATGATTTGTAATCAATTGCTATTAATAGAGTAGTAGACGATATGCTAAGGAAAATATTCAATAATGAATATTTTCTTTGAATTAGGGGGGCAATAGGTTGAACAATAAAAAAATCTGGAACGAACACGAGGCAATTCTTCACTCTTTACAAGATGATATTTTAGTAACTAATACTGATGGGATTATTTTAAAGGTAAGTGAGGCAACTGGAGCACATTATAATGTGAAATCTGAAGACATGATTGGGCGGTCGGTTTATGACCTAGAAAAGGAAGGGGTCTTTACGCCAATCTTAACCCCATTGGTCATGAAGGAAAAAAAGAAAATAACGCTAGTACAAACATCTAATGAAGGAAAAAAGCTGCTTGTGACAGGGATCCCCGTGTTCGATCAAAACAATACGTTAGTGAGAATTGTGAGTTATTCCCATGATGTCACAGAATTATTGAATATGAAAAAATATTTAACGGATATGGAAGATGAAATGGAGAGAGTGAAAGGGGAACTCGAAATCCTTCGAAATCGTCATCATTACAAAGATGGAATCATTGCCAAGAGCGAAGAAATGAAAAAAGTTCTGCACCTAGCCCTACAAGTAGCTGAAGTGGATGTAAATGTATTGTTATTAGGTGAATCAGGTGTTGGAAAATCCCATATTGCCAAATTTATTCATAATAAAAGTCCAAGAAAAGCAGGACCTTTCATTGAGGTAAACTGTGGAGCGATTCCTGAATCTCTTTTCGAGGCCGAATTCTTTGGATATGAAGCAGGATCATTTACAGGTGCTAAATCACAAGGAAAACCTGGACTAGCTGAACTCGCAGAAGGAGGGACATTATTTTTAGATGAGATTGGTGAATTGTCCTTGGTGAATCAAGTGAAAATCCTGAAGTTTATTCAAGAAAAGCAGTTTTACCGAGTTGGAGGAACGAAACCAAGATTCGTAGATTTCCGGATTCTCGCAGCTACCAATAAAAATTTAGAAAAGGCAGTAGAAGAAAAAACATTTAGGGAAGACTTGTTTTTTCGTTTAAATGTTGTTCCAATAACGATTCCCCCACTAAGGAAACGAACAGAAGATATATATCCATTAATTGAGCACTTTATAAATTATTTCTCTGAAAAGTATAAACGGAAACGCAGCCTGGATGAAGGGGTACTTCATCAATTACTCTTACAGGATTGGAATGGGAATGTCAGAGAGTTAATGAATTTAGTCGAAAGAATCGTTGTCATTTCTCCAAAACACCTTATAGAAATGGATCATCTTCCAGATCGTTATTTGAAATCCTCTTCGAATTACACAGATATCGATGATAATGGTCAATCATTAACTGAAGTCTTAAATAATGTTGAAAAGCAGATCCTCTCAAAGGTAAGGAAACGATATAAAACAACTGTTCGAATGGCCAAGGCTTTAGGAATCAGCCAACCATCTGTAGTCAGAAAAATGAAAAAACACAGAATAAAATAATAAATTGGCATGATAATTGCAAGTATATAGAATGAACGGGAAAAAACGAGGGGAGAAATGAATGAATTGGACAAGGTTATTTTAATACGGTTACAGAAGTAACTGGAAAATTTCAGAAGGGGTGTTAGCTGTGGAAGTTAGTAAGTCAAAAGAAGAACCAACTCATTTACAAACAGACTCACAATCTGAGATTAAATTTCAGGATTCTTTAAGATTTATGATTCCATCCTTATTAGGGGCCTTATTGTTTTTAGTACCTGTTACATTTGAAGGGAATTGGACGATTGGGGTTGGGATATTCGCCTCTTATTTTCAAGGGGTATTTGAAGGGTTATTACCAATCTTTATGACCATGATTTTTTGTGCTTCAGCTATTATAGCAATTTATACGAAAATCTTTAAGCCTGCTTGGGTGATTAGAAATCCTTATCTTCAAGGATTGTTTTATGTAAGTACATTTTGGATCGTAATCCGCGTTATTGGCTCCATATTTGCAGTCATGACCTTAAATAATTGGGGACCCGAGTGGATTACATCTGATATTACAGGTGGAACAGTACTTTATTCATTAGTTCCAGTATTGACTACATGGTTTTTATTTGCGGGCCTGCTAATGCCACTCTTACTTGATTTTGGCCTAATGGATTTTTTCGGAACTTTGCTAGAAAAAGTGATGAAGCCACTATTTAAATTACCAGGAAGATCATCCATTGATGCCTTAGCATCATGGATGGGCAGCGGGACGGTAGGAGTCCTTATCACAACAAAGCAATTTGAAGAAGGTTATTATACAAAACGTGAAGCAGCTGTTATTGCTACTAATTTCTCTGTTGCATCGATTGCGTTCAGCCTTGTCATCGTTAGTTTTATTGAATTGGAATCAATGTTTGTTCCATTGTATTTGACCGTAGTTGTTGCAGGTATCGTCGCTGCCGTTATCTGCCCACGAATTCCACCGCTATCTAGAAAAAAAGATACTTATTATGAGCCAGTCGGCATGCAAATTTCAGAAACGGTGCCAGAAGACCAATCACGATTTCGATGGGGCTTTGAAAAGGCAGTAGAGAAAGCAGCAGAAGTCAAAAGTGTAGGAGAAGTAACGAAGAAAGGTTTTTACAATGTCTTTGATATCTGGTTTGGCTTAATTCCACTTGTAATGGCACTTGGAACATTAGCATTAATTGTGGCGGAATACACACCTATCTTTAATCTACTATCCTATCCGTTTGTACCTTTGCTAGAAATATTGCAAATTCCGCAAGCAGGAGATGCAGCACCAGCAATGATAGTCGGTTTTGCCGATATGTTCTTGCCTGCTGTAGTAGGGAGCGGAATTGAAAGTGAACTAACACGATTTGTGATTGCTGCCATGTCCTTGACCCAATTGATCTATATGTCTGAAATTGGAATCTTACTTATAAAATCGAAAATTCCAATTAGCTTTTTGGATTTATTCTTAATCTTTTTACAAAGAACGCTTATAACTTTACCTATTGTCGCCCTTATGGCCCATTTATTATTTATGTAAATTATGTTGGAGGTAGTAGAATGGAACAATCTTTTGAACAACGAATCAAAAATATGCCTAATCGACTAGCACCTAGTATGGCGAAGGATCACCCTAATTTACCGGTTGTAAAAGAAGAGGGTTGTTATTATTACGGTTTAGACGGAAGGAAATATCTTGATTTCACCTCAGGGATTGCGGTTACAAATGTCGGCCACCGTCACCCAAAGGTAGTCCAAGCCATAAAAGAAGCAGCCGACGGATTAATGCATGGGCCTTCAGGGGTCATTATGTATGACTCGATATTAAGATTAGCTGATGAACTAGCAGAGATTCTGCCAGGAGATCTTGATTCCTTCTTCTTTGCCAATAGTGGAACAGAAGCTATAGAAGGTGCGATTAAATTAGCTAAGTATGTGACAGAACGACCATATGTCATTTCATTTACAGGATGTTTTCATGGTCGTTCAATGGGAGCGTTAAGTGTCACAACTTCCAAAAGTAAATATAGAAAATTCATGCAGCCATCAGGATTAACCTACCAATTGCCCTATGCGAATGAGAGTGAATGTCCTAATGGAATAGATCCTATAAACTATGTTATCGAAAAATTAGAGAAGGATTTCGAGTCATTATTCAGCCATCAAGTAACGCCAGAAGAGGTAGCTTGTGTAATCCTAGAGCCTGTACTTGGGGAAGGGGGATATATTGTTCCACCAAAAGCTTGGTTGAAAAAGGTACGAGAAATCTGTGATCGTCACCAAATTCTATTAATCTTTGATGAAGTACAAACTGGATTTGGTCGGACGGGTCATTGGTTTGCTGCTCAAACATTTGATGTAATCCCAGACATTATGGCGATTGCAAAAGGAATTGCTTCAGGTCTCCCGCTAAGTGCCACGGTTGCTTCAAATGAGTTAATGAAGAAGTGGCCATTGGGCAGTCATGGTACAACATTTGGCGGAAACCCGATCGCATGTTCTGTCGGACTAGCAACCTTGGAAGTAATGAAAGAAGAAAATCTCTTAGAAAACACTAGAAATATGGGCGATTACGCAGTCCAACAGCTTGAAAAAATCAAAGAAAAGCATAATGTGATTGGCAGTATTCGAGCTGTCGGTTTAATGATAGGAATCGAAATTATCGATCCTTATACAGGTACACCAAATAATGATGGATTAATGAAGATTCTAAACCTGTCATTAGAAAAGGGAGTTTTATTCTACCTCTGTGGTAAGCATAGTGAAGTGATTCGAATGATACCACCTCTTACCGTTACAAAAGAACAAATTGATGAAGGATTACGGATGTTGGATGAAGCATTGACTGAGTACGAAGCCTTAATATTGAAAGACTAGCGTAATAGAAACAGAGCATTTGAGAGATTGGATGCTCTGTTTTTTTATGCTTCCAATATTGGAAATCATTTGTATTCATGAAACTTTTTAATAAAATAACCGTATACAAAGTAAACGATTTAATAGAAAAGAGGCATGAAAATGAATTATACCCTTCCTGAACCACAACAACAGATTTCGCAAGATGCAGTGAAGGTATGGAGAGTATCAGCTGTGATTACTCATGTCATATCGATCGTTATCCTTTGTATTCTATTATTCTTGGATTCTCGTTATGACTGGTATGAGTGGTTAAAACCTGTTATCTACATACTCATAGCAATCGATATCATCTATTCTATATATGGGATTGTTTTATATCCGTACTATTTACAAAAAACGTGGCGTTATGAAGTTGATGAGAGATTTATACAGCTGAAGCATGGCGCACTTGAAAGAGAGAATAGTATTATTCCGATGACAAAGGTCCAATATGTCAATACGAATCAAGGACCAATATTGAGAAAATATAATTTATGTACCATTACCATTGGAACAACGGCTTCCTCACACAAGATACCAGCCATTACAAGAGAAGCAGCAGAAGTATTAAGGACAAAAATTGCTATTTTCGCACAGATTAAAGAGGATGAATGAAATGAAGTCATCGACTGAATTAAAAACTGATAGAGCCATGATCTCTAGCCGTCTTCATCCACTTTGGATTTTATTTTCAATCATTTTGTCTATCAAAGAAATTATATTGCCAGCTTTATTTTTTTTCATCTTTCAAGCAGATTCAACAGCGTCATGGACAATTATTGGTAAATGGGGTGTTCTAGTATTTTTTATCTACCGAATGGTGTCAATTATCTTCGAGTGGTGGAATTTCAGCTATTCATTCTCGGAAAAAGAATTACAAATCGTAGATGGAAAGTTCGTTAAACATAAACGATTCATCCCACTTGAACGAATTCAAAATGTCCAATCAAATACGCATTATTTTCAACGAATCTTTGGGTTGACTTCGATAACACTCGACACAAGCGCTACGTCTAGTGACTCATCTGTCAAGTTAGCACTTATTAAACAGGCAGAAGCAGATAAAATAAAGGATTATTTAACACTTAAAGCCAGAGACGTACAATCTGGAGAAAACATGGTTTCTGAAGTGAAAAACGAAAAGGAAAGTAAAAGAAAGGTCCATTATAAAATCACAAAAAAAGAGATCATAACGTCTACCTTCACATCGTTTAGTCTTTTAGCACTGTTCCCATTATTAGTTGGTCTATTTTTTAAGATAAATGAGATCATTTCAATTGACTCTTATGCAGAAGATTTTCTGAACTACTTGCAGAAAGAATGGGTTTGGATGATTGTGACAGGACTCATTCTTATTTTGTTATCCATGTGTTTTGGCATGATGATGACCTATATACGCTATGGGAATTATCTGGTTACGACAGAAGAGGATCGAATAATCATTCAAAAAGGAGTCTTAAATCAAACAGAGCTAACCGTTTTAAAGGATAGGGTGCAGGCTGTTAAATATAATAAATCGTTTATACGAAGATGGTTCGGTATTGTCGAAGTAGAATTAGTTTGTGCAGGAGCCTTTGGAGATGAAACGATTGAATCGAATGTACTTTTCCCTTTTATTTCAGAAAGAAAAGCATTGGAATTACTGCCTGAAATTTTGCCTAACTTCACGATAGTAGAAACAATGAAAAAACTGCCTAGAGCCGCACTTTGGTTGAAGCTATTTAGACCTAGTTATTTCTGGATCATCGTAACAGCGATTTTACTATTTTTTTGGCCAGATAAATGGTATCTCTCTCCATGTTTACTGACAGTTATTCTTTTTTTAAGGAGCCAGAATTTCACTCATGGTCGTCATGGATTGGATCAATCCTATATCCAATTAAATTCGGGTGTCTTTTCAGTCGAAAAGTTTGTCACTTCAAGAAAAAAAATTGAACAATTGTCCATAACGGAATCTTGGATACAAAGAAGGGTAGGGCTATGTACATTTCAAATTGTAACAAAGGGGACACCAGTCCACCATGTAGCCATATCAGATATTCCGAGAGAAGAAGCAGAGAAGTATTATAAGTGGTATGCTGAACGGGAGTTTTAACATTATTTAAGGATTTTTTCAAAAGATTGTTGTTTTTTTAAATATAAATTTTTGTAAAAAGGTTGGTTGGAGCGGAACGCGAGCATCCTTCACTGCAACCATAACAACAATGTTACGAAAACAGCTTTATTTAAAAAGGCTAAATCATTAACTACACGATCTCTAAAATAAAGCTTAGCAAAGAGGGGAATAGTGAAAAGCGTCGAAATTATTATTATACGAAATCTATGTGAGGTTACTAAATGGGGAGAATAATAGGAGTAATCTTAATTATAATCGCGATTCCGTTCATTTTTCATGAACAAATAAAAGGATTTATCCTCGATAGGTTTAATGAAAAGGTCATTGCAGCCATTGAGGAGGATCATCAACTAATCGAAAAAAATATATTGGAAAAGTTCTATATAGAAGATGAAAAATCGATTAAGGTATCAGGAATTGAAGGGGTGTTATCGATCCCTTCCATCAATCTCGAAGAACCCATATTTCAAGGAGCAAGTGAGGAGAATTTAAAAAACGGAGTGGCATTAGTTGATGAGAATGATAGCTTTTATGAAAATAATATCACTATTGCAGGGCACAGAATGAATGCGTATGGTATCCTTTTTAATCGGCTTCATGAAGTGAAAATTGGTGATGAAGTAACGATAAAAACGAATAAAGAAACCTTAACATTTGAGGTCACAAAACGCTTTAAAGTGACTCCAAAAGAAGTCTCAGTGTTAAAGGAAACAGATGAAAAGATAATTACACTCATTACTTGTGAATCTTATAATTGGAATACGGAACAATTTGATGAACGATTGATTATTAGAGGGGTAATCAGGTAGGAAAATCCAAGTGAATAGTGGTGCTCAAATGAATGTTCAATTAAAAGTCGTTACTAGACAAAACTGGGAAGAAGCATTAACTCTAGAAGTAGAACAACATCAAAGTAAATTTGTACCTACAGTAGCCGTTTCACTTGCAAAAGTCTACATAAAACCAGATGGTGAAAATATCGAATATATTCCGTTTGCTATTTATGATCAAGAAGAAATGGTTGGTTTTATTATGCATGCCTTTGATGAAAGCACTTCTAACATGTATTGGATAAATGGATTGATCATTGATAAAAAATTCCAAGGTAAAGGTTATGGTAAAGCGGCATTAACGGAAGTTGTCAGATGGATTTCAAACAAATTTACTCAATGCAAAGAAATTCGATTAACGGTATATAGAGAGAACTATACTGGTATAAATCTATATAAAAACTTCGGTTTTGTGCCTACTGGTGAGGTATATGGAGATGAAGATGTTTGGAGATTAATCATTAAATAAAACTTTGTGAAGTTGATGGTCTTGAAGAAGATGTGAACCATCATTATTCACTAATTTAGGTTTAAGGAGGAACTGCTAATGGCAGTTCTTTTTTTATTGAAAAGTTACCTATTATGCCTGCCACAATTTAAGTCTGTTCCAAAATAAAAACATCTTAATAAAATACTAAGAAGATTTATTTCCTTATTTGTCATTTAACATAAATGAATTATGTTAAAATGAATAAGATTTTCGATTAATTATTGAGTATTAAGGAACATGGGTCTATATCGGGTGGCGTGCACATGATTTACTTTATTATTTTTATCATTTTTAATCTATTTATCTTAAAAAAACAACTTATGGAAACTTCATCAATGGCTATTGTTATGGCACTTGGAATTATTACAAATGGAGTTTTATTTAATTACATTGGAATGGATACATGGTATGTTAAATTAATTTCACTTTATTGCTTGTCCCTATGGTTGGTAATTACTTTGAATATTTTTCAGTCATTGTGTATTCGTAAGAATTTTATTGCCTTACATTTGACTGATAAGGTGAATCGTTTTGGCGTGGGGACATGGATTGCCGCGACTAATATCATTTGTATCCTGATTCATGAAGAATTTAGTCAATGGTCAATCGTGGCTAACATCTTAGGATATTGGAACCTTTTTCTTTGGCTGGTCTTTATTGGGTTTTCCTTGAAGACAATGGCGAAGTTTTTTTTCCAGCCCATTGAGAAGGTGCACGGAGTGATCCTTTTAACAACGGTAAGTACACAATCTATCGTGGTGATGAACAGTCAATTAAATCTGTTTAGCGTCGTCCTTAATAAACTTTTCATTGTCACAGGAATCCTTTTTTACTTGTTTTGTCTATATTTAATTATAAAAAGGTATTTAAAGGTTAAATGGATGCTTGAAACGGATTGGAAGAACACAAATTGTATTATACATGGTGCTCTATCGATAACGGGTGTTGCTTGTTCGTTTACACACAGCTTTTCTTCGATGGTCATGATCCTCTGGTTTATTGTTTGCTTTCTTTTTATTTTCATAGAATCGATAGAGGTTATCAGACTGTTAAAAAGGATGAATAAATTTGGATTCAGGATGGCATTTATGATCTATGATACTTCTCAATGGAGCAGGATCTTTACCTTTGGGATGTTCTATACATTTACCATTTTTCTAAAACCAACTTCTACTCTTGTAATGGATATTAAAGAAGGAATTATTAATGTTGGGATATGGGTTATTTTTGTACTATTACTGTTTCAAATGTTCCTTTTAACAAAACAAGTTACTTTACAGGTTAAAACAATAAGGAAAGATCCACATTCAATGGAAATGTAAGGAATATTGATTGGACTATTTTGAAGGAGCTGCATATAAGCGGCTCTTTTTTATGTAGTACTCAATCTGTATTATTGAGAAAAACCATGAAGTTAGACGATATTAATTAAAAGATTTTAAGCCATTTTAGGAAAATTTTCATTAAGCATCAACTTAATTTACAAATTAAAGTATAATTCGACATATTTCTATTATTATTAGAATATTCAAAATAAAATTACTAGATAAATTTTTTGCTAGAATACGAGTCAGGAGGGGATTTAATTGACGAAATACAAAAATTGGAAAAAAGTTGTTGGTGCAATAACATTAAGTGCTGCTCTTGTAGGAGCAAGCCAGGGAGTTTCAGCTCAAGCAAATGATGCTGCGTGGAAATTAAAGCCACAAGCTAAAATGGAGTGGAATGAAGACAAAGGGGCTTCTTTCTTAAAGGGGAATCTTACCTCAGATAAAGTAAAATCAGAGAAACAAGCCAAAGGATTCCTGAAGAGCAATAAAAAAGTATTTGAAATCGATCCAGATGCAAATCTAGTATTACAAGAAACAAAGAAAGATGATCTTGGAATGACACATTACATTTATCAACCAAGTATTCAAAATGTTCCAATTGATCAATCAAAAGTGATTGTACATACGGATAAAGAAGGTAATGTTGTCGCAGTAAATGGTGATTTCCATAAAGAAGCACCTAAAAAGCTTAAACAAAACAAAAAGCTATCAAAAAAGAAAGCCATTCATACTGCTTGGTCGCATATTGATGTAGATCGTAAAAAAGCAGATAAGGATTTAAAAACAAAAGATGGAGAAAAAAGTGCACTAACGGAAAAATCAGATTTAGTTGTTTACCATGAAGATGGCACTTACACCTTAGCTTACCATGTACAGCTACAATTCCCAGAGCCAACACCTTCAAACTGGCAAATTTGGGTGAACGCTGAAAACGGTGAAGTCTTAAAAGCTGTTAATAAAGTTCATGAAGCAACTGGTTCAGGTACTGGAGTTCTTGGTGATACAAAATCTTTAAATACCTACTATACTAATGGAACCTACTATTTATATGATGTATCAAAACCAATGAACGGGGTTATCCAAACACTAGATAATAACAATGGCGGTCAATATAATTTACCAGGTTATTATATAACAGAAACGGATAACAGATTTACAGATGCACGTGACAGAGCTGCTGTGGATGCTCATCACTATGCAGGAAAAGTTTTTGATTATTACTACAATAAATTTGGAAGAGTTAGCTATGACGGTAATGGAGCAGATATTACATCTACCGTTCATTTCGGCAACAATTATAACAATGCTGCCTGGATCGGAAATCAAATGATCTATGGGGATGGAGATGGTAGTGTTTTTGCACCACTTTCTGGAGCACTAGATGTAGTAGCGCATGAACTAACACATGCGGTTACAGATTTCTCTGCTGATTTAGTATATGAGAATCAATCCGGAGCACTTAACGAATCCTTCTCTGATGTTTTCGGATATTTCCTTGATCCTGAAGATTGGTTAATGGGTGAAGATGTCTACACTCCAGGAGTTAGTGGAGATGCTTTAAGAAGCTTATCCAATCCAAATGCTTACAATCAACCAGACCATATGAATGAATATCAAAACCTGCCAAACACTGAAGAGGGTGACTGGGGAGGAGTCCACATTAACAGTGGAATTCCAAACAAAGCTGCGTACTATACAATCAATAGTATCGGTCGTGCCAAAGCAGAAGAAATCTATTACCGAGCTTTAACAGTATATTTAACACCAAATAGTGATTTCTCTTATGCTCGTGATGCTTTAGTACAATCTGCTCAAGACCTTTATGGTTCTGCTGCAGCTAATTCTGTTGCATCTGCTTGGAGCAATGTAGGAGTAAACTAATATTTTCGATTATTTTAGGGGGCTGTCTGATTAGTGCATTTTTTACTATTAGATGGCTCTTTTTTTTGATTTTCCTTTAGAAATCATATGATTAATCATTCCAACCGAGTTCAGGATCATCATTTTCCTTGACTTGAATATGGTAATGCACAACTTTTTAATTTTATGCACGAAAAAGATTTGGAAAATGCTCGGGAATCTAATTTTGCACACAAAAATCCGGAGGAAATGTATGAGATTTCAAATTTATGACATTTCATATGTAGGGAACAAACAAAACTTATCATTCTGATATTACTAATAAAAACAAAGGGCTCTCCCGAAATCAAGGTGTCAGGAACCACAACATCTGTGTATAGAAGGTCTCCTCAAAAATTCTTCTATGTATGGGCAATTCGGATCCCATACGACTCCGATAACTACGATCCATTGGTCTGGTTATAGTACGCAAAGCATATAACATATAGATTAGCAGTCTAATTACATAAAATTGGTCTGATTTTTTTGGTGGACTAGGAAGAAAAAGGTCGTTCTTTAGAGTCATGAGAGCCCGAATTAGATTAATTTACAAGAAAAAGGTCATTCATCAAAGTTATGAAAGCCCAAAATATGTCGAGTTACAAGAAAAAGGTCATTCATCAAAGTTATGAAAGCCCAAATTAGATTGATTTACAAGAAAAAGGTCGTTCATCAAAGTCATGAAAGCTCAAATTAGATTGAGTTACAAGAAAAAGGTCGTTCATCAAAGTTATGAAAGCCCAAAATAGATTGAATTACAAGAAAAAGGTCGTTCATCAGAGTCATGAAAGCCCAAATTAGATTGAATTACAAGAAAAAGGTCATTCATCAGAGTCATGAAAGCCCAAATTAGATTGAATTACAAGAAAAAGGTCATTCATCAGCGTTATGAAAGCCATGATCTATAAAATCGTACATGGAAAAAGATCTTATATAACTGTTAATAAATTGAATTTTATCATAACTAATGAGTTTCCTCTTTTTTCTGTTGAGCTAGAACCGTTTTATTAACCATTCCTGATGGTTCTTCTAACCAGGTGTATTTTAACATAATATCTACCCCATCCTTTGCAAAAAGGGCAATTTCCAATGATAAACACTCATAATTTAGAGCGAGATCACTCCTTTGACTAGCTGCAGCAGCAGTAGCATAATTCCCAAACTCCGTGGCAGCAAGTAAAGACATCAGAGAATACTTGTGTGGTTTCGTTTGTAACAGAGTTATCCCAAGTATTAGGAGCATGAACATTACTATCCATTAGGGCAGATGTAAAGTGCTTTTGGGAAATATCTTTTCCCCTTAACATAATTTCTGTACAACTTTATTCGGGGAAGTTTGAGCGAATGCTAAACTTAACATGGCCCCAATTAAATTCGTTTGGATATTAAATGTATAAATGGGAGATTTCAATTGTATTCACCGGTATTTATTTCGTAAAGAACTAAAAGCCACTTAAGTAACTCTTATCTTTTACCATTTCAGATTCGTCTTTTACAATAATATACGGTGAACGTATATAAAGCCCTTTCTCCTTTAGAACCGTTATACTCTTCTTTAACAATTCATTTGTTTCTATAAGACCTGTTGTAAAAAAAATCAATTAAATCGTCTCTAGAGGACATAGATATTAATCCACTATAAGCAAAATGTCCCGCCTTTAACATATGGTTGACATACATCAACATAAAAGGGTCTGATACTAATTTTGGTGAATCTAAACGGACATCATTCTGATTGAAGCCTTTTTGAAGCGGGAGTTTTCTCTTGATTAAATATTCGAATAACCTCTTCCTGATGTTTCACTGTTAAATCAAAAGCATAAAGGATGACCTCCTTAATTTCAGGATCTTTTACAGTCTTTAAAAAATAATTAAAAATTAAATTTGACATACTGTCATTCATATAGGCAGTCCATAATACCCCTATTTCAGATGAGGTGGGTTGGATCACATGTCCAAATCATAATCCTCCTTCATCATTCTTTTCCTTCATAAGGTTTCCTTATTTTTATTTTTCATTACATACCCTATTAAGGTATAAGGCAATGCCTAAAGTGTTTTTTAAAAGTTAGACAGAATAATAAAGGGGTTAAGTTACACAATAAAATAAACTAGAAATAAAGGGATGGTTTACTTGGAAAAGCAACCAATCAGATTAACGACTGCCGAGATTAGTGCATTATGGACGACTTATATTGAAAGTTCAGCAATGAGATGTTTTTATTTGCATTTTATTGCGCATATACAAGATCAGGAAATAAGGCCAATTATAGAGGAAGCAGAAGAGTTTACTAACATGATAATGAATGAAATGGAAAACATTTTTCGCGAAGAAGAATTCCCTATTCCTATTGGCTTTACGAATAAAGATATAGATTTAACTGCTCCAGCTTTATATTCTGATCTGTTTGCCCTAAGCTTTGTCTACCGTGGGGGACAAATGATCATTAAGTACTATGCAACCATTTTAAGTAAAGTGGCACGGCAAGATGTTTATGAACTGATTGAAAAATGTTTAATTCAAAAAACAAGCACGTACAAAAAATCTTTAAACCTTATGTTATCAAAAGGGATCTATGACAGACCACCTCATATTAACCCCCAAAAGCAGGCAGAACTAATGAAATCTGAACCTACATTAATGAATATTTGGTTTGGTGACAGCAGACCATTAAATGCATTAGAAATTAGTGAATTATTTTTTTCAATCGAGAGGAATTGTATAGGGTTAGTTCTGATTATTGGTTTATTGCAAGTATCTAACGATAAGGAAGTAAAGAAGTATTTAATAAAGGGAAAAAAATTATGTCAAAAACAAATCGAAGTATTTAATGGGTTTATAAAAGAAAACGATCAGTTCCCAACCTATCCGGTTACATTAGAAGTGACAGACTCTTCAACATCCCCTTTCTCAGAAAAATTAATCCTGTTCATCATTACTTCATCTAATCAAATTGGATTGAAATCTTTAAGTGATGCATTGTCCGTTTCAATGAGACATGATCTAGCATTGAAGTATACTCTCTTTATAGGTGATATTATGAAATTTGGAGGAGAAGGGCTAAAGCTGATGATACAGAGGGGATGGATGGAACAACCGCCAGAATCGATTGATAGAAAAAAACTATATGAATAAAAGAATTAATTAAAAAAACAATACTACAATAATAATTTCTAACCAAGCATTTGGTATGAAGAAGCCGATTTAAGAGGGCTTCTTTTTCTGTTTTTTGGGAACAAGTCATTCATTAGGTTTTTTAGGCTACAATGTTAAGAATAGTTGAATCACAATGAATAAGAAAAATATATAATCCAAAAAGTCTAAATTAAGGTAGTAAGAATGGATAAACTTTTATCGATTCCTCCATAATTCGAGTAAATTCGTGATTTACGTCTTTTTATTCTAAAAAATAGTGGTAGAATAATTTTTGCACTATTTGGACAAGTGTAAAAAACTGATAAAAGGAGAGTGGGAGTGGAGAAATTGCTCTTACATAAGAACAATTTTTTATTGTCCAAAAATATTATTTGTTGAGGAGAATGGTTGTGAAGAAGAATTATTTATTGAAATCTTTTAGTAGTTTACTAGTTTTCATGCTTATCTTTACTTTGCTAACTCCATTTGCATCTGCAGAACAAGTAAAATCTGTAGAAACAAATGAGAGAATCATGCAAATGAAGGCCATCATTGCAGAGCAGCAAGCAATCCTTGATCAAGAACCTCAATTACATCCGCAGCTACAAAATTTTAGTGAGAAGGATAATAAAAAAGTGGATGTCATTGTTCAATTATCAGAGCCACCGGTTTCATTGGTAAAAGGAAAGAAAGAAGTCAAAGGAAGAACGTTATCAGCAAGTGAGAAAAAGGAAGTTAAAAGGGAAGTAAAATCACAACAAGAAAAATTTGAACAACAATTAGAAAAAAAGGATGTCAACTATGAAAAAGGCTTTGAGTATAATGATGCTTTTAATGGAATGTCCCTTCAACTAGAAGCAAACGAAGTAAACGATCTTTTGAAGATGGAAGGCGTTGTCAGCATTGAGCCTGATTTAAAAGTCCATGCACTAGAAAAGCCAGAAAGGAATAATCCAGTTGGAACTCATATGGCTGGTAGTATACCACATCTTCAAATTCCAAAGCTATGGGAAATGGGATATGAAGGTCAAGGTGTTAAAGTAGCTGTACTTGATACGGGAATTGATTATCATCACCCAGAATTCGAAGGTGTTTATAAAGGTGGATATAACTTCGTCCCGCATAATGGAACAGATTATAGCAGGCCTCGAGCGAATGATGATCCATATGAAACGACACCACTTGACCGTCCAGATCACAGACCTGAAATTAATGAAAGAGGTAGTGCTTTTTACACCTCACATGGAACCCATGTAGCAGGAACAATTGCTGCGCAAGGGAAAAATATGTACAACATTAAAGGTGTTGCACCGAAGATTGAACTCTATGCTTACCGAGTATTGGGAGCATATGGAAGTGGGGCTACTTCTGGTATTATAGCGGCGATTGAAAAATCTGTAGAAGAGGGGATGGATATTATTAATCTATCATTAGGTGGTAGTAATAATAGCCAGATTGCTTCTGATTCGATCGCTATTAATAATGCGACATTAGCTGGTGTAACAGCCGTGATTGCTACTGGAAACAGTGGTCCGAATCGTAGTACAATCGGGAACCCTTCTACTGCTGCATTGGGAATTGCGGTTGGGAACTCTACACTTCCTGAAGAATCAAAGAAGGCAAATGTTAAAGTAGAAGCTGGGACATATCACCATGAATCTGAAGTAAGCATGATGTCTTGGATTTTTGGTAATGACCCAAAAGACTCATTAACTGGCACATATGATGTCGTAGCTATTCCTGGAGTAGGGAAAGAAGTTGATTTTTCCGATATTGACGTAAATGGGAAAGTCGCCTTAATTTCTCGTGGGGAAATACCATTTGTGGACAAGATCGCAGCAGCTAAAAAAGCAGGAGCTGTAGCAGCTATCATTCATAACAATATTGATGGAGCAGGACCCGCAAATGTATATTTAGGGAATTCATTTGACTCGCTTCCAACCTTCGATATGGCAACTGATGAAGGAAAAGCATTAAGAGAAGCACTAGGAGCCAATCCTGGTACCGTTACCTTAAGCGGTTACACATCTGATATGACAGCAGGGGACAAAATGAATCCATCCAGCTCACGAGGACCATCCCTACCGGTATTTGATATTAAACCAGACGTATCAGCACCAGGAACGAATATTATGTCTACAGTTCCATCTTACGGAAAAGATAATCCAGATGCTGATTATTCCACATCGTATGATCGTAAAACGGGAACAAGTATGGCAACACCACACATTGCAGGAATTGCAGCTCTATTAAAATCAATGCATCCAGATTGGACGCCATTTGATATCAAAGTGGCCCTTTCAAATACTGCGAAACAATTAGATACAGATAAATTTGATGTTTTTGCACAGGGTTCAGGGCTTGTACAACCTCTATATGCTGCAACAGCAGAAGCATTAGCCTATTCATTAGATACAACCATTTCTGAGTCAAAAGTAATCGAAAACGTGAAGGGCACGATCACATATGGAAAAGTAGAACCTGATCCAGAAAAATCACAAGAGATTCAGAAACAAATTAAAGTGAAAAATCTTAAAGGCTCACCAAGTGACTATCAGGTTTCAGTTGAAGTGACTGGAAAGCCTGCTGGTGACATGGCAGCAGCGACGGTTACAGTTGATAAAGCTGAATTCACTCTTGAAGACGAACAAATGCTGAATGTAACATTAAACGTTCCGAAAGGGGAAGGGAAAGCCGGGGATGAAATCCAAGGGTATCTTTATATTAGCAATGGTACTACTAATCTTTCATTACCATTTGCTGCAGATTTATCACCACCTATTCTTTCCGGTTTAAAGGATTACTCCATTGAAGATTATGCCATTTCTCCAAATGGAGATGGAAAACTAGATCAAACAACTTTAAATTATGAATTCCATAACGAACACGGAATGACATTCATTGAATTGTGGGATGCATCGAATCCTGAAGGCGGTAAGTATGGAGACGGTTATTTAGGATACATGTTGTCTGCTAATAAAACCACCACTGGACCTAAATCACTTTCATTTGACGGTACCTACACGGATTGGAGTGACTTTACTGTCAAACAAGCACCTGAAGGAGTCTACACCATTGATATAAGAGCATCAAACCCATTAGGAAGTCCGATGTATACAACGGACTATGTAGGGCCTGTCTTTGTAAAAAACTCAGCACCTAAGATTACTTTCGATCCTGTCGAAGGTGAAATTGAAGGAAACTATGAAGTAAAAGGCGATATTGACGATAAATTCATAGATTTCAAGGCAACGGTTGAAAAGGTGTTTGATGGCAAGTATGACGTTAATGACAAATTAACGGTCACATATGAAGTGAAAGATAAAGATGGAAATGTGGTTGAAAAGAATCCAGTGGCATTAAATCAGGATGGAAGTTTCTCATTTGCCCTTACTGAGTTAAAGCCTGGTGAAAATACAGTGACATTGAATGTAATTGATGCCGTGCAAAACACTGCTTCAAAAGAAATGAAGATTATGGCAGAAAAACCTGAAGAACCAGTGGAAACGGCAACAATCGTTGTAAACTATGAGGATATTGCTGATCAACTAAATGATAAAAAAGCCAAAGAAGTCGTTATCACATTACCTTCTTTCACAGATGAAATTATAAACGTTAAAGCTGAAATGTCTAATTCCATTATAACAACATTAGAACAATCAAAGAAATCTGTTGTTTTCAAAGCAGATCAAGCACAAGTAAAAGTGAATAAAAAAGTAATAAAGCAGCTTTCAGCAACAGCTTCTGAAAAAGTATTTTTTAATGTGAATTTAGAAGGCACAGAAGCTATACCAGTAACTGCTAAGGGAGCCGTTGTCTCAGATGCATATGAGTTCTCGTTTTTAACCGAAACGAATGGTGAGGTTCATGTTGTGAATAATCTTGATCATCATGCAGTAATAAAACTACCTGTAAATGAAACTGAAGTAAAGCATTCTAAAGGTATAGATGTCTTTGATGCCATGACATTAAAATCTTTAAAAGCTAAATATAAATCAGGGGTTATGGAATTCAAAACAAAGAAATTATCAAAATTCGTAGCTCTTAAACTAAACAAGAAGTCTTAAGATAAAGGGAAAAAGAAACACTAATCCTTCCAGATCAAATAATAAAATTAATCGTTATGTGTTGATGGACTTAGACCGACTCAAACTTAGTAATACCAACGGTTTGGGTCGGTTTTTTTGATTTATCTACCTTAAATACTCACCATATAGGAAACGATAATCAACTTACAAAACAAATATTGACTAGGTTATAATATATCAAATAAGGAGTGAGGAAAAGAAATGATTTTCATAGACAGCCATTCAACTACTGTTATCATCGTTATCCATGAAATTTATGGAATAAATGATCATATAAAAAATGTATGTAATCAATTATCAAATCAACAGTTTGATATAGTTTGTCCTAATTTGTTGGGGAAAGAATTAGTTTTTGATTATTCACAAGAGGAAATGGCCTATCACTACTTTAATAACAATATTGGATTTCAAAATGGGGCAAAGATCATAAAGAATTTAATTGATGACTTTACAGATCGCTATGAACAGATATATGTCATTGGTTATAGTGTCGGGGCAACGATTGCTTGGCTATGTAGTGAAGAGAAACGGATAGATGGAGTTATTGGATATTATGGATCAAGAATTCGTGATTATATAAAGGTAGTACCAAAATGTCCTACACTATTATTTTTCCCAGAAAGCGAGCCATCCTTTGATGTTGACGAATTAATTTTAAAACTGAAGTCGAAAAATATAAGGATACATAAACTTTGCGGTCAACATGGCTTTTGTGATCCTTTTTCCAAACATTATAATGAAGATTCACAGAAATTTTCTTTTAAGATGATGACATATATGATATCGGGTAAGCAAGTTTGATTGCCTTAATTTCATTATATCATGAATTCAATCTGAAATTCAGACTGTCTTTCCCTTGTTCTTCCATATAAAATAAGTTTATTGAAGAATAGAATCATTCATGAATCCGATATAACCATTGTTGACCATCATCGTCATATTCTAACTCCCGATTACTTTCGATTTGCAATAAATGAAAGCAGAAAACATCTTAATTTAAACATGATTGATATTTATTATCTCCATAATCCTGAGATATCAATGATGGTACTGGGGAACAAAATGTTTTATAGTCAACTATCTAAACTATTTCAGTTTTTTGAAGAACAAGTTGAAAAAGGAGTCATCCGATTTTATGGTTTAGCAACTTGGAAGGCATTCCTTATTCAACCCAATCAATCTGGATATATTTCACTTGAAAAAGTAGTAGAGATGGCGAAATCAATAGGTGGAGAGAGTCATCATTTCAAATTTATCCAATTCCCTTTAAATAGAATGCAACAAAATTCAATATTACTGAAAAATCAATGGGTTGGTGGGAGTTAATATACTCTAATGGAGGCAGCTGAAAAATTAGGTGTTTATGTAACAACAAGTGCTCCATTCAACTTAGGGAAAATCATTGAAGAAGGATATGATGTAAAGGACTATTTGGTTAAAATTGTTAATACAAAAGGGATCCTTTCCACTATGGTCGGGATGAAACGAGTTGAAAAAGTTAGAGAAAATTTGAGTTGTATTTGTTGAGTAGTTAGAGAGGAAAAATCGATACAGAATCTGAATAATGCTATGAAAACCAAGATTAACTAAACTCCTTACACAAGGAGATTTTTTTTTGAAATTTTAATTCCTTTTGAAATGTATTGAATGGTAAAATATTCTTGATAAGTAAATAGAATTTCTAGTGTGACTACGGATGGCTAATTTAGGGTATAGGAAATAAATCGAGATAGAACCCCCTTTATTAAAAAAGTATATGCGAATTATATACCTTAATGATTAGAAAGAAAAAGGAGATTTCAACTATGGATCACACACAATGGAGCAGGAACCTCATTCGAACTTCAAGAGGAGAGTTCGAAGTCTTTACTAAAGGAATTGGAGAACCACTTTGTGTGACACATCTTTACTCAGAGTTTAATCCATCAGGAGATTATTTTGCAGACTCCTTTACAGAAACACATAGAGTTCATTTAGTAAACTTAAGAGAAGCGGGGAATTCTGAAAGAGCCACAGAGACTTATCAACTAAGCATGCTTGAAACAGTGTTTGATTTAGAAGCCATTAGAGAATCTTTAGGATATACACAGTGGAGCTTTGCAGGACACTCAACCGGAGGTATGCTGGGTGTTCTATATGGGATCTATTTTTCAGAAAGTCTAAAAGCACTTGTCCTTGTTGGTGCCGCAGCTCGAGAGTACTGGACATTTTCTAATGAGTGCATTTATAATCCTGAGCATTCTAATTATCAGCAAATGCAAGGACTTATTGAAGAATTAAAGCGACATGATTTATCAGAGGATAATAGAAAAACTCTTTCTAGACAACGAACCAAACTTTCTCTTCATCAACCAGACAAATATGAAGATTATTTTAATAAACCAATACATAAAAAAATGTCTGGCATACGATTGAATTATTTTAATCGTGAGCTTCCCATTTTTGATTTAACACGTAAGCTGAGCCTAATTACAGCTCGAACCTTAATCATTTGTGGGAAATATGATGTCCAATGTCCATTACCATACTCAATGGAGATGAATGAAGGAATTCCAAACTCTAAACTTATTACTTTTCACCACAGCAACCATTACCCTTTTTTAGAAGAAGAAGGATTATTTAAATATGAAATTGATGTGTTTTTTCATGAAATTAATAAAATGTCTAGTGATTTTTTTAGTGGGAGCGGTTATGGGGAAGGATATAAATAAAATCATAAAAAATTTAAAAGACATAGGAATTGTAGATCAAGTTACATTTGACTATGAACCATTATCTGGTGGTACGACGAGTCGACTATATCTTGTAAATCATAAATATGTAATAAAAATAAATAAACCAATCGTCCTTGAGACAGAAACCACATTTCTTCAATTTTATTAAAAATGTTCCATTACTACCGTTACTTATATTTGTAGACCCTGCATATCAATACATTGTTTATGAGTTTCTACCAGGGGCCACTACTTATAGTCGAAAAAATAAAAGGGATATGCTCAATTTAGTAGTGAAGAATCTAATTAATCATTATCAAAGTGTAGCTAGTACTAACGGGTGGGGATGGAAAGACGATTTATCAGTTTCATGGCAAGATTTCTTATTGAAAGGTATTTTAGAGTCAGAGACAACTCTAGAAGAGCATTTAGATATTGAAGACATGAAACTTGTTCAAAGATTAGCTGAGAGCTCGAATAGAATCCCGTCTAAAGGACCATTTTTATTGCACGGTGACTGTGGTGTACATAATTTTGTTTTTAAAGGTGGAAGCTTGTCTGGGGTAATTGACCCTACACCGGTATTAGG
The DNA here is from genome assembly GCF_016908495.1 of Rossellomorea pakistanensis. Taxonomy (GTDB): domain Bacteria; phylum Bacillota; class Bacilli; order Bacillales; family Bacillaceae_B; genus Rossellomorea; species Rossellomorea pakistanensis. The sequence continues at coordinate 219,773 of NZ_JAFBDZ010000001.1, forward strand.
TGAGCCGCTTTATGATTTACTATATGCATTTTGTTCCATCACCGAATGAATTAACGAAAGAGACCATTGATTCTGTAATACCTGCTATGAAGGTCGGAGCATATAGCGGGAGAGTGCTATATGAAGAAATATTGATCGTGCTCTTTATGAGATTAGCAACCTGTTTACGGCATCATCCAGAGGATTTTGAGGAATACATTCACGCTTGGAGTTATTGGAAGAGAATGATAATGTAAAAAAACAGCAGCTGCAACAATGCTGGTAAATTACTATGTTCATAGTTATAACAGGATTTCTCTGAATAAATGCTTGTAAAAAACTGGCTCCTTGGAGGTACTTATGCCGCTTATAAGAAATATTGAATTTTTTTTTCCAGAGGATGGACAGGCTAATTCAATCTTTTATAGTGAAACAAGGTGTATTGCTTCATTGTACAGTCGTTTACTCCCTAATTTTAAAACAGATGAATTCAAGGGGATCATGATTAATTGTGTATCAAGTTTTGACATACTAGATAAATTAGACTCCGGATTGTTTATTACTTTTGACTATAAATCTGTGATCACAGAGATTGATATGAGAGAGTTTCTCTCATTGCCTACTGATCAGAGGAAAAAAGAATATACACTGAAGATGATGCAAAAGCCTTTGGAACAAGTAGCAGAGGAACTAAATTGGGATATAAGTATTTTTAAGGACATCTATCAAAAAATAATAGCTCTTAACTTTGAAAATAAGTGGGTTTATTCGAATAAGAGGAGTCCTAACAGAAAATATTCTAGCAGTATTGTCTGTGAACAAGAAGTATCTTATATAGATGTATATTTCGAAATCAAAAATAGAAATGGAGAGGTTCTAGGAAGAGAGAGGATTATGAGAGAACCTCATACGGATGAACAGCATCTGTTAAACAAATTAGGAAAAATAGAGTGGACACATAACCACAAAGTGACATTTTCCGACTTAGATTATAAAACCATATATATCATTACTTTTATAGAAAAGGACACCCCAGAGAAATTATTTTGGAAATATGAACAGTTAATCATTTAAAGTAGCACTAACTAGTTCAGAAATAGCACTATAACCTGCCGTTGCACGTATAGTAACTCCTGGAAGAACAGATTAAGATCGAAATGATAATACCCATCACACTCTTATAAAAGTGAAATGGATGGAAACAGTAGGAATACATCAGCACAATTTCATGGATGAACTGAGTTAGTGATACAGATGACAGAGAAATTAAAGCAGTTAATTAAAAATGAATCCTTCTAAAGTTGTATGTTTGTTCAGTCATTTGATTGTGCTAAAAAGAATGACCTTCCAGTAAAATAAATGAAGCGTCGGAAATAAAGTGGACATAGCGGGGAGGAATAACTATGGATGAATTGAATGAATTGTTTCGGAAACGAGTAGGCATTTCTAAAAAAGGAAGAATCACTTTTGAACATTTAGATACAGTGCTTGAGAAGACAGCTAAAACCATCCCATTCGAAAATCTATGCATCATTGAAAATCGAACAACCGATATTACAAAAGGAAATTTAGTTAATAAGATGCTCATGAAAAATGAAGGCGGGCTTTGCTATGAACTTAATTCCATTCTTTATTTTTTTCTAGAAGCAAATGGATTTAACGTGAACTTAGTTCGTGGTGTCATCTTCAATCACGAAGCCGAAGATTGGCTCACTTTAGGGAGAACCCATGTTGCCATCCTTTTAAACCATGAAAACGAAACCTTTTTAGTTGATACCGGCTTTGGTGGTAACTTGCCATTAAGACCTGTTCCTTTAAATGGAAGGACCATTACTTCTAATAATGGTGAATTTCGTGTTTCAAGAATGAATAATAAACATGGGGACTATATACTTGAAATGAAAATAAAACATAAAGATCAAGATTGGAGAATTGGCTATACCTTTGATTCAAAACAACCAGTACAAGAAGTTTCTGAGTTTAATGAAATACAAAAAATTCTTATCGAAAATGAAGAATCTCCATTTAACAAAAATCCATTGGTGACTCAACTAACAGCCAAAGGGAATAAGACGTTAACAGACACGACATTTACAGAGTGGGTTGACGGCGAATTGAAGAAAGACAAGGTTGACAACGACCGTTTTAAGGAACTTGCGAAACTTTATTTTGGATTAGAATAAAAAAGAGTCTGTTATTGGTAGCTTTACCATAACAGGCTCTTCTTTATATTGATGATATTCTCAAGTTACATTAGTTTTTATCTGGATAATCACAATACTCTAGTATCGTGCCATCCGTATCAGCTGGATTTAAGTATATCAATCTTCTTCCGTGTTTGTTTATACGTAAAGTATCCTTCAATGTTCGAATTCCCTTACTTTCTAAGTCTTTTAAAGCTTTATCGAGATCATTGACATTGTAAGCAATATGATGAACACCTTTTCCTTTCTGTTTAATAAATCGAGCAATCGGGGAGGTGGTATTGTTTGTTGGTGCGAGTAATTCAATTCTATTTCCGCTAACCTCTAAAATGGCGATTTCACTTTCTACACCTTTTGCTTCGCTCTTGTATCGATCTAGAAGTGTACCTCTTAATACGTTTTCATAAAACTGTATACTATCATCTAAATGACGTACAGCAATTCCAATATGATCAAGTTTATAATTCATGCAAACTCTCCTTAAGCTCTGTATATTTATATATTTTAACATCCTCCTAAAAATAGTAGTATTTTTAACTATTGAATTAGCTTATAAAGCTTTCAAAAGATAAAGAGTGAATACCCAGGGCAGTCTCTTTATCTAGTCATGACCAAAACTAGTATTTAACTGATTTTTTAACTTAGGATGTAGGAAGAAATAAATAGCAAATCCTATATATCCTGTGCTTGCCAATAATAAAACAACAATCTCTGAAGTAATTTCACCTAAAAGTCCACCGGTGAAATATCCTATTGGACTTAATGAACCTAACAAGGAAGATAGAAAGGCGAATCCGATGCCTAGGTATTCCTTCGGTAAATTCACCTGTATCAATGTTTGAATATAAATACCTAAAATCCCTATTCCTAACCAGGCTAAGCTAAAAAATACGTAAGGAATAAAAAGCCTGTCTATAAATGCTATAGATAAAAACCAAAACAGACCCGAGAATAATGAGACTGAAGGCATTACCCGATTTAGCGGGAATTTTTCTAGTTTACTTGAGATAAGTGTTCCGATTAACGTCCCAACAGAAATTGAGGTTAACCAAGATCCATACTCTGTAGAATTGGATGAGATGACAGGCAGCATAGCTAATCCCATCGTTGCCATCACATTGATCGCCATTACCCCGAATAAAATCTGTAATAACAATTTTTGTTTCCTTACCATTTGAAATCCCTGTACAAAATCTTTTTTATATTGTTCAAAGTATGAAGAAGTCCCTGCTTCCACTTCTTTTTTAGATTTTGGAACCTTTAAGTAGAAGAAAAACATTAAGCCTGCGAAAAGAAGTAAGAAACTAGTAGATAAATAGATTACTCCTAATCCAACAAAGATAATCAGGATCCCGGAGATAGCATCACAGATAATATCTAGTGTTTGATAAGAAAAGGCAAAGAGTGAGTTTACCTTTGTTAACTTTTCACGAGATGCTAGATGTTCAATGAGCGCACTTTCCGTTGGGTATGTAGCTTCTGAAAAAGAAAGAGCTAAAAACATTAATACAAATAGGAGTGGCAGCCACAATAGTTCATTGAAATACATAATTGAAATGATCCCAACAAAAAACGCTTGTCCAAACATGGCTGTATATAAAATTTTTCGTTTTGAAAACCGATCAATAATGGGGCCATAAAGGAACTGAACAGTAACGGGTAATATGGCAATCGCACTTGTCATCCCTACGAGGAATGCTGAATCAGTCAATATTTTTACATACCATACTGTCGCGATCATATACAAACTATCAGCAAAGTTTGTTAGGATTCTCCCTATTAATAAAATCCATAGTTGTTTATTCATATCGTTTCCCTCCAGAGTTATAAATTTTAGATGAAATTTATAACTGGCGGGCCACGGATGCATGTCGTCTAATGATCGAATGGATTAAGAAATCGAATGCTTATCATATGAAAATCCCCTTTGTTAGAATATTCATTTTTATTATTTCATCATCCTCCCAATATCTCAATATATTTACCATTTCAAATAGAATTAGGAAAAACATGGTATAATGTGTAGTGGGTTTATAAAATGAAATTTCACATTTCAAATAGGTTTCTCAAGGGAATGAAGAGGTTTTTTGAAATAAGATTTATTACAATGGAAAAACATGATTAGAAGATTCTAAGAATGAAGGAGGGTAACATATATGAAAATCAGAACTGTTAAAGATTCAGATTATGACCTTATTTCTCCACTAATTAACGAATGGTGGGGTGGAAGACAGATGTCTGATATGCTTCCTAGACTATTTTTCACCCATTTCCAGGATACTAGTTTTATTGCTGAAAAGAATGGAGAAATTACAGGGTTCTTAATCGGATTTTTATCTCAATCACACCGACAAGAAGGGTATATCCATTTTGTGGGGGTTGATCCCGATTATAGGAATAAAAATATTGCAAACAACTTATACCATGAATTTTCAGTGATGATGAAGAAGAAAAAGCGAACCATTATTCGCTGTGTAACATCTCCCATTAATAAAGGCTCGATTGCTTTCCATCAAAAAATGGGTTTTGAAATTATCAAAGGGGATACATTGGTAAATGGGGTTTCCGTCCATTCAAATTATGATGGGGAAAATGGTGATCGAGTCTTATTCATTAAAAAAATAGACTAGACAGGGGAATAAAAAATTAACGAAAGCTAATTATTTTTTATGTTTTTGAATTTTGTATTCGCTTACTTGATGGAAGAAATATTGAACTTCCTCCCATAAGCATGCCTCCTAGAATACCCATCAATGTACCAACGACGACATTTATGGTAGAAAAATAGATTCCTATTACAAGTAAAATGTTTCCAGTGAAAAAGACGAACAGGTATCTACTCAATATTAAGGACTCCTTTATTATTCATTTTCCTTAGTATACCTCAATTAGCATTACATGGATATCATCCAACATGCTGGCATTACACTCGGCCAATAGCCACATAATATATCATGAAATTGGAGCATGTCATTCTTAATGTAAGCAGTATAATATCCTTAAACAATATGAGGGGGGATTTATTTGCTTTTTCACTATCATTATTGGACACCGTATCTAGAAGAAACGGAAAAGTTTTATAAAAAACAAGGCTTTAAAGTCCATCAAAGACTAGGAAAATACAAAGGTGAGTTCCAATCGTTCAATCCACCACTTGACTGGGATGACTTTAGGAGTAAAGTGATTCTGTTTCGTATTATTGAAATGAAAAAAGGCTTGGTGAATATTACATTTGGAATGGGAAAACGAGTAAAATTTGACCATATTGGATTTTTGCTATCGAAAGAGGAACACGACCAAGTATGTCTAAATGCTCAAGCTCTTAATTGGGGAGTGAAAATAACTGAAAGAAGAACTTTTATTACCACTCCTTATGGGTTTTTAATTGAACTTCAAACACATACAGATGTAATAGAATTAGAAGATCGTACATTTATAAAGAGGTTGAAAATCCTAACAAAGAAAAAAGGACTAGAAAATGATCTTGAAAAATTGTTTGGAACACCCATTGAGAGTGTAGCTTCAATGGGTGGTGAAAAAGTGACAATAAGGGAAGCCGTTATAGAAGGGTTGCCAGATCGTAAAACAACGGACCCTAATGAAGTAACCCTGTTAAATGAAGTTGGGATTTGAAAACACAATTGGTTAATCCTACTTTAGTGGAACTACGATTATTTTTAGAGCTTATAATCGGGAAAGCAGGTGAAGGATGGACTTACAATTTTTATTTAATGAACCAATAGTAACAATTCAGGAACTAAATCCAGGCTATGAAGATCATGCAAGTGATGTTTGGCTTGTGGAGACGGAAAGTCAAGAAGTCATTGTAAGAAGTTCTCGAATGAGAGACGAACCTAATAACGACTTCTGGTGGGGGTGTAGAAGGTTATTTGGTATAGACCCTAGAAAAGTTTATAACTTAGAAAAGGTAAATAATCAATTAAATGGGATTAGCTCTATCCCTATACCAAGAATAATTGGAAAAGGAAAAAAAGGAAGAGAATTCGTAGTCGTTGAAAAACTTAACGGACAGATTGTTCAATCGTTTACAAACCAACAAAGTTCTGTTCTCCAAAGTTTAGGGAAAGGACTAGCCGAAATTCATAATCAAAAGAAAAACTATATCGGAAATCCATCGGCATGTCTTCAGATAAAGAAAGAGGATTTTCATCATCATTTCATAACTGGAATTCAAGATATAGTTGATCGTTATTATCGTAACCATTCTTCTATACTACTTAAACTTGATGAGATGATTGATAGAATCATTACACTACCACCACTGGATTATACTAGCTATGTCTTGGTTGATATGGACCCCACTCAGTTTCTATCAAATGGTGAAGTTATCACGGGCTTGGTGGATACAGAGGGTTATGCTGTAGCACCAAGAGAATTGGATTTCATTGCGTTAGAATATGTGCTTGATGAGAAATCTGCAGCAGAATTCCAAAAAGGCTATGAAAAAGTTCTTGATCTTCCGGACTTAACGAAATGTCGACTACCTTATCGTTACCTATATCGGTTATTATCCGTTCAAGGAGATGTCAACATTGAAGAATGGTTAGAACATAAGTACTTATTTTAGACAGGGTGGGGTCCTATGCTTAACAAAAGTTACAAAAATATGGTTACAGAGTTAAAGAGGATTTTCGAGAAAGCATGGTCCATAAATTCAAGTTCAAAATGGACCATTAAAAATCCTGCAAAAGGGCAATGTGGTTTTCCGGCATTGGTAGTGAATGATTTATTTGGCGGTGTAATTGTCAAGACTCGAGTTTGTGACGCCTAGCACTTTTATAATATCATCGACGAGAATAGGATCGATTTTACGGAATCTCAGTTTTCTAGTGAAATTGAATATTTAGATTTACCATCAAGTCGGAAAGAAGCTTTGTTAGATACGAACAATGATCAATATCACTATTTAAAATTTAGTGTTTCTTTACTTTTTTATTCGGGAGAGGTTATAAAATGGATAAAGACGTTGGTACAGAAGCGGCAATTAGAAGATGGGATCGGCATGCTGAAAAGTTCTCAGAAGGATTCGATGAACAAGGGGATCTGCATCGAGAGGTATTTCTAAATCCAACCCTATTCGATTTAATGGGCGCAGTGGACAATAAAAAGATCTTAGATGCAGGTTGTGGGAATGGTTATTTAAGTAGAATGATCGCTAATCAAGGAGGATCCGTTGCAGCTGTCGATTACTCAAAACAAATGCTAACGATTGCTAAAAGAAACACAAATTCAGAATTGGATATACATTATCATCATGGAAATTGCGAAAGCCTTGATTTCCTTCCAAATCGTAGTTTTGACATCATTATTTCAAATATGGTCATCCAAGATTTAGCTAATTACAGACAAGCATTCAAAGAGATGCATCGATTATTAAAGGATGAAGGTGCTTTCATATTCTCCATTTTGCATCCTTGCTTTATTACTCCGAACAGTGGATGGGTGAAAACCGATACAGGAGAAAAATTGTATTGGAAGGTAGATAACTATTTTTATGAAGGAACCTACGAACAAGCGATTCCTGTAGATCAAGAGGAGAAAATTCTATATTTCCATAGAACGTTAACAAGCTATATAGAAGCATTAACAGAGACAGGGTTTATATTAGAAAGGTTAGTAGAACCGAAGCCGTCTGAAGAAATTCTTGTAAACCATCCTTCATTTAGAGAAGATTTTCGATGTGCTGATTTTATGGTGTTTAAATTGAGGAAAAATAAATTTGATTAAACATCATCAATTTTATTGGGGGGTGATGGTGTTATAAATGAAATTTATTAAAAATACAAAGTTTCAACTAGTTTTTTCATTCTTTTGTTTTTTTTATTTTTTTATCAATTTCTTTTTTGCTACATGGACGGCTAGTTATTTACCCCATGACCCAAATTGGAAAAAGTATCTAGTTTTTACACCAGTAAGCATTAGTGACCCTAAAGAAATTTATCAAATGGATATGTTTATTTATTCCTATAATATAGAGCCCGAACCAGTAGTGAAATGTATCATTTCTTTTGCGTTATTCCTATTGATATTAGGAGTGTTAATAAAAAAGTTCATAAGTAAATTACAGGCTAAAAGTAAAATGTAAATTTTAATGAAAGACACTTCAAAATAGGAAGTGTCTTTTTTATATTTTTTAAAAACATATACTTGATTCCAATATATATTTCTGTTAAGTTTATTCTATGGATAGAACAAGTTTAATAAAAGGCCACTTAGAAATGTGTGTATTGTCGATTTTGTCAAAAAAGAAGAGCTATGGTTACGAAATTATGAAGGAGTTAGAGACACATAATTTAAAGTTGAAAGGAGTAGGGAGTATATATCCAATTTTGACAAAGTTAAAGGATCAAGAGTGGGTAAATACGTATCGGGAAATGACAGAAAGCGGGAAAGTGAGGGTATATTATAAAATCAACGAAAAAGGGAAACGGTTTCTTGAAAAGAAAATTGTTGAATGGCTGGAATTACAAAACGATATAAAATCTCTGCTAGAAACCAATCAAAAAGGGGAATAGAAAAATGAAACTTAATTTGAGTACTGGTGAGAGAGAGTATTTAAATGAAGTACTAAGTGAATTAAAAAAGTACCAAATCAATTCAAGGGAAAGAAGGAATATTAAAAATCAAATAATTGAACACATTCAGGAAAGTAGGGAGAATGGAGAAGATAGTTTAACTAATTTGGGTGATATATCAACTTTTATCAGTGATTATTTAGAAATTCAGGGGGGAAATATCATCTCTTCTGATACTAACCATTTACAGTACAAAGGAAAAATTAAGTTTAAACTTATACTGTTCATTTCATTTGTTTGTACTTATTTCTTATCCCAATTAATGTTTTCAATGTTTCTTACACAATCATTTAATCCAAAACGAATTGGAACTACTTTCGACTATAATATTCTATATAGAATCGCTGAAAATACATGGTGGAATTCATTACTTATTCTAATGAGTTTATCTATTTCAATCATCATCACGATCGCCATTATGTTCTACCGAAAAAATAAGGCCTTAGTGAGAAGTTAAAAATGACGAAAAACTTACATTTCATTCGAATTCTATTATTCATCATATGTTTAGTGTTGATTTTTTTATCTTACCCAACATCCTCTTTGTCTGCTACCTCAGATGTAAAAGCCAACTTAGAAAAGTATATTGAACAGTATATAGAAAAATATCGGGTTCCAGGATTATCAGCAGCCATCCTCCATGAAGGTGAAGTCTTCTATACAAATGCATGGGGTGTAACGGGTGAATCCGGGGAGCAGGTTACTGCTGAAACACCGTTCTTGTTGGGCTCGATTAGTAAGTCATTAACTGGGCTTGCGATTATGAAATTGATAGAAGAAGAGAAAATCAAGCTTGAAGATCCAGTTCAATCACATCTCCCATGGTTTTCACTTAAAGATGAAAATGACTCGAAGATAAAAGTGAAACACTTATTAGCTCAAACAAGCGGGTTAAGTTCGTATTCAGGATTATTACTTTCAGATAAAGGTTCGAAAAATGAAGATAGTATTAAATTAAACGTAAAAAAGCTTTCTAATACAAAGTTAACTTCAGTTCCAGGAAAGAAACATCAATATAGTGGGGCAAATTATTTAATCCTAGGTGCTCTTATTGAAGAAGTTTCAGGTCAGTCTTTCTCTGAATATATGGAACAACAGATATTTCTACCATTGGGTATGAGCCATTCAGTAGCAGACCATAAATCTGCAAAGGAGATGGGTCTAGAATCTGGATATCAAAGTTGGTTTGGGTATCCAGTCAAAAGTAATATTTCTTATGATAATGGTGGATCACCCTATGGATATATGGCTGCCAATACGAACGATATGATCCACTATTTGAAATTTATTAACGGAAATCATTTTCTAAAGAAAGATCACTTTCAAGAATATTTTTCTCCACTTTTTGAAACTAAAGACAATGTATATTATGGTTTTGGTTGGAGATTTTCTGAGCCAAAGAAAGAGGATATGATCTGGCATAATGGCTCTACCCCTGATTCACGGTCGGAAATTTTTTATCTTCCTGATAGCGGCTGGAGTGGTGTGATTCTTACGAATAAAAATCATGTATTAGAAGAAGAGTATCTTTCTTATCTTAAATTTGGAATCATTAACATTTTAAATGGGGAGGAACCAGAGGAACTGCCCAACCATATACCTATACTTCGACTGATCACATTGGGAGTCGCAGCATTGCTGGTTTGTCCTTTAGGAATTGTTATTTACAAAAGAAAACAGTTTAGGGATCACTTGAAACTTAGAGGAATATTGAAGGTATGGGGAGTGTTTTCGATTTTATTATCGATTGTCATCGTCCCAATTCTAGTAAAAAGCCTTGGTACTCCTTGGTATTCGATTAGTATATATGCACCTGACCTTGCCTGGATTATTAGGTTGATCATATTGTTACTCATCTTAAATGGGCTGATTTCTTTATTTGTTGCAGGTAAAAAGCGGAGCGGGGTGTTTCAAAACCAAGGTAACAGGAACCATCACTTTAATTTATAATTGACACCCTCAAAATCTTCTATAGAGGAAAGCTCATAGAAGTTCCAGACCCTTTTTGAGAGCACTCAAATAATTTCTAAAGATCAAAATATAAGTCGAAAAGGGACCTCTCAAGTCCCTTTTTCTCCTCTTATTTTACCCACTGAACGATATCTTCAAAAGGTCTCCTCGATTTCGGGGCGGGTTCATTTACTCGATAGCCAAATGCAACCATTACTGAAATGCCAAAATGACCGTTTTCTAAAAGTCCTTCTTCATCAAGTAATTGATTCATTTTTTGAATGTCAAAGCCTTCAATTGGACAAGAATCGATCCCAATTTGTGCTGCAGCGGTCATCATATTTCCTAAGGCAATGTAGGTTTGTTTCGAAGCCCAATCAAAAAGGCTTCGATCATCTTCTAAAAGATTGAAATCAACTTTTTGAAACTCTTCTATTCTTTCTAAATACTTGGCCATATGGTCTTCAGGTAAGTGTTTTATATTCTTAAAATGGTTTTGTAAATAATCTGAATCAAATTTAGTATCCACTTTTGTACGAGCTAATAAAACGACAAAATGACTTGCCCCTGGAAGTTTACCGTATGTACCCCAAGCAGTGTTTTTAATTTTCTCTCTCAAATCAGGATTTTCAATGACAACAAATCTCCAAGGTTCAAAACCAAAAGAACTAGGAGATAAACGACCTGTTTCCATGATAAACTGGAAATCTTCGGCTGTTACTTTTCTATCTGGATCAAATTGCTTCGTTGCATGTCTGGAATGATAAGCATCTAGAATCTCTTGCTTTAGTATTTCTTTGTCTCTCATTCTGAAATTCGCTCCTTTTTAACTTTATCGAGGTGAATCAATTTAAAAATACCATATGGACTTACCTGATGCATTTATTTAGACTTACACATACGCTTATAAATAATTCGTTAAGAGTAATATGGTCCCATTTAGATGACATAGGAGGGGAATCATGGTTGAAATAGCCATTCTTATTATTTTATTTTGTACAACAACGATCATCGAGATTAAATTAAAATCTATACAAAAGCAAAATGATAGAGTAATAAAATTATTAGAGGAAATAAGAGATCGAAACAAAAAATAGTAGTAAAAATGAACATGGAATGTTTATATTTTTCTGAATGTTCATTATAATTTAAGGAGAATAAAATAATGAGGGGGTTTTTGGTTGAATCCAATCGTAAATGAAATTGGTACAGTCTTTATTCCAGTAAGTAATATTGAAAGAGCCCGGGATTGGTATTGTGACATTTTAGGTTTACCTGTTGATGGAGAGGTATTATTTGGACATTTATACGTTCTTCCAATGAAAGGAACGGGGATGGTTCTAGATAGTAAAATTTATTCGAAGGATAAAATTTTCAAAGCCCCTGCCTTTCATTTAAATACTCATAATATCGAAGATGCCTATAAACACATGAAGAAAAAGAAAGTAGAGCTCATTACTGAAATTGAGCATGATCAGTGGTTCAATTTTAAAGATCCAGATGGGAATGTATTGATGATTTGTAAGTGCTAATAATAGATGTCATGATAATTTATCATAAAAATATCATTGGAAAGCTTTATACTTTTCGACAATGCAATAAGGAGGCTAACAACTAACGGGTGAAAAAGGGTATCCAGTCGTAAAGATTTGGTCCCCTTTTTTTATTAAATATATCAAGCTTAAGAAGAGAGTTATAACCTAATTTGTAATGTGAAATGTACCCCAAAATGTATTGCAAAATTTGTATAACAGAACTTTCTGTAATGAAACAAATTCATTACTTTTTCTCGCTTATTTTGTCTGCCGTTTTGCTTCAGTTTAAAAAATAACGGTATTTAAACAGTCAAAAAACCTGACCTAATTAGTTCTGGGTTTTTGAATCTTTATGAACTTCTTCCTAAAAGCCCCCTTTACTTTAAGTACAGGACTTCACAATCTTTTTTTACAGCTTATAAAAAAACTCAATCCCTAAATGTTGTACATGCAAAAAGACGCCTTCTTATATAAGAAAAGAGCCCGACTGTTGAACAATGATATATCCAAAGATCGCTCTGCAAATACGTTCTAATTTATTTGACTAACACACTCGTATTAGCCATCCATAAAGCAGGAAAATCATCAGCTTCACCATAGAGAAGGAAAAAGGGCTTCACACCGTCAATACTGCTTCTACGACTGGGCGAGGAAGGTCGCTGAATTATGGGCTTTAGGACCAATCAACGCCACCCCAAGAGGATTGCAACTTTCGCAACAAAACAATTTGGCCGAGATGATACGTATCATGCATCATGATATTGCTGAGTAAACGCTCAATAGAGTACCTGTTAGTTGCATACGGAGCTTTTAACATTTCATCGTTAAGGTTCGCAATGACCGTTTTTAATTTATTCATGACTTCATTAAGGCGCTGCACGGTCTGGGCCCACCCAATTTCGTCTTCTGGATCCCCCGGATTTCCAAAGGTATCTTCATTGTCTTCTGTCTTATGCGGATTCTCTGTGCCCTTAATTCGATGGATTACGTCTTCATTCCAAAATATCAAGTGGTTGACAATCTGCCAAATCGAATTGCTGATTCCCGAACTTGTCCATGCTGCCTCAGCTGCGATGACTCCATGGAGCGCCTGATCCATGGATGCAAACCAATCATTCTCATGGAAATGCATGTCGAGTTGTTCTAAAAACATTTTGGTTACAACTTGCATACAACCAATCTCCCTCACTGTTTAGTGTAATCTTTCAAAGTTTAAAGACAAGAAAAAATCTGACTATAGTATAAATTAATCGGTCCTAAAAAGGTAAAAACCAAATCCAAGTGCTCCCTTCCATATTGGACATACCTTTCTCTCCAGCTTCTATTCTCTCCAACATGGCAGGGTAATTCGAAATTTCTGGGTGACTAACAATAATCCTCAATCAATTTCGAAAAAAGCCATTCATACGCATAGAATAACCTTCATTTTCGACTGGCGGCCATAACGAAAAAATATTCTCAATGAAATACTCCATTCTTTTATTTTGAGAATACAACAAAACCATGATCACTATGACTTATTCGGCTCAGCCAGCTTTTATTCCTTCATCATGACAAATAAAGTACCCTTTAGGGAAGACCTTTTTAAATGTCTACTCTATAGGGTACAAAGATTTTGTCCTCCGAGCTTTTTCGGTTCATTTTATTGTGTAAATCATATTGCTAAAACCATTGCATTTATTCCTTCATATTGGAATGCAAATTGCATCTTCGTACTCCAAAACAGAACCCATTAGGTTACAACCTCCTTTTTAATTAGTAGAGTTCGATTCCCTATGTCCAGTTCTAGCAAATATATCTCTACCTACTAGACCAGCTACTAAAATAATTAAAAACCATAAGGAATTTTCTTTGAGAAACTCGAAGCCCATATACTTTCCGATTGAGCCTAAAACTCCAATCAACACCAGACCATTAAATATTGCTTTCATTTATTCTAGTTCCTTCCATGTTAAATTTTACTTTATGATGGTAGTCTATAATTAAATTGACATTTTCAATTTAGAAATCGTGTTTGATAAAGTGTTCTCTTTTGTAACGGTACCTTGGTTACGATGATCTAAAAAGATTTCTTCTAAAGATGGCTCGTCTACATTTATTCGATAAACATTAATCTTTAAGTTCATCATTGCTCTAATAATGACAGGGATTTTTTCTTCTGTGTCTAAAGTTAGTGTAGTTTTATTATCTTTTGTGATTATTTCCTTCCCAATTGATTGTAAAAAGGGGATTACTTCATTTTGTTTAGATGAGAAGGGCGAGTGTTTTATTTGGACAGTAATCGCTGATAAATAATGTGCCCTTAATTCATCCAACGTGCCTTCATTTATGATCACGCCGTCTCTCATAATGGCTAATCTAGTACATATCTTTTCAATTTCATTTAAGTTATGTGATGTCATAAAAATCGTTTTTCCCGCTTCTTTTAATTCTAGCATGAGTTTTTGGATCATGAGAGCAGACTCTGCATCAATTCCTGAGGTAGGCTCATCAAGAAAAATTAATTCTGGGTTGTGAGCGATAGCTTGGGCAATTCCGAGCTTTTTTTTCATTCCAAAAGAGAATTTCCCCGCTCTTTTATTTGCATGTTCAGATAGACCTACACGCTGTAATACCCATTTACACTCAGCGGTAGAAATCGATCTTCCATGAATTCCTGTAAAATATTTTAAATGTCCAATAGCCGTTAACGAGTCATAAAATGTTGAATAGTCCGGGAGTACACCAATACGCCGTTTGACATTCTGAAGATTTGGTTCATTTAGTAGAGTAAAACTTCCAGCCGAAGGATTTATAATTCCAGTAATCATATTGATAAAGGTAGATTTTCCAGCGCCATTTCTCCCAAGGAATCCATAAATTTCTCCTTTTTTGACGACTAGATTTACATTCTTTACTACATTATTTTTTCCATACGTCTTCGAAAGGTTGTTGACCTCTATGACATTCATTATAAAT
The DNA here is from genome assembly GCF_016908495.1 of Rossellomorea pakistanensis. GTDB lineage: Bacteria > Bacillota > Bacilli > Bacillales > Bacillaceae_B > Rossellomorea > Rossellomorea pakistanensis. Next base: position 234,995 of record NZ_JAFBDZ010000001.1, read on the forward strand.
CTCTCCTTTTAAACAACCAGATGGCCAGCAATAATAAGCAACCAGCATAGACAAGGTTAATTAAAATATAAAATTCTCCTAAACTTGAGTAATAATAGGGGGTGAAAAATTTGAACCAGCTAACATAAAATCGATCTGTATAAATGGACCATACACTTAAAGCTGGAAATAATAATGCAAAAATGATGCCAAAGAACATCGATATTGCAGGTTTCGGTAATATGATCGAGAAAATCAAATTCAGAGCTAAAGCAACTGATAGAAATGTCATACAGTCGAGTAATCCTAGCCAGAGAAAATCCTTTGATACCAATGATATTAGAATGAAAGAAACCGTCATACAGAATAACCAAAAAAACAATATTCCTATGTATTTCCCTAGTAAAATATTTGTTTTAGAAGTTTTCGTTACAAGAAACCGGATTGTTCTTGAAGTGACCTCACGATTAATTTGATCATGTGAAAGACCTGTAATGAAAAAGAAACCTAGTAGATACACGATCAGGATGGTTCCAATCGCATATACATCATTACCCACACTCCCGATATCAATCTTACTCGATACAGTTTCCATTAAATCCGCAGACAGATAAGTAATCCCGAAAATCATTGCCACTACAATAAGTGACTTGATACTTTTAAAATGCCCTCTAAATTCATTTAAACAAATTGCCCACATTTTCCTTCTCTCCTCTCACTTTCTAGTATAATAGCTGTATATTATTAACAAATTAATGAAACCTTAACATTACCTTAATTCACAAAGGAGTATTGCTATGGAAACAGCCAGAATTTTAATCGTCGATGATGAAGAATCAATTTTAAATATGATAAAGCTTGTTTTAAGAAAAGAAGGTTTTATGTCAATAGACACATGTGCAAATGGTAAGGATGCACTTCATTTACTCACACAAAATCAGTATCACTTGATCATCCTTGATATTATGCTCCCTGATATGTCGGGATATCATATTTGCCAAGAGATTAAGAGAAAATCAGATGCACCTATCTTTTTTATTTCTGCCAAATCATCAGATTTAGATAAGCTTACAGGATTTGCTCATGGGGCAGATGATTACATAACAAAGCCGTTCAACCCATTAGAAGTTGCAGCTAGAGTGAAGGTTCAGCTGAAACGTTACTTAAATAGGCAACCTATCTATCAAACTGAAATATTAGACTATGGTCGATTTCAACTCAATCTTACTTCAGCAGAATTGATTGTTGATGGGAAGAGTGTAGCTTGTTCTGCTCAGGTCTATCATTTACTTTCTTTTTTCTGCAAAAATCCTAATCAGGTGTTTACTAAAGAACAATTATATTATCAGGTTTGGAAAGATGAAATGATGATGGATGACAACACCGTAATGGTACATATCCGAAAAATACGAGAAAAAATCGAAGAACATCCAAGTAAACCAGTATTTTTAAAAACGATAAGGGGATTAGGGTATAAACTTGTTCATAATCAGGAGCCGGCTCTATGAATCTTAAAAGAAAATTAACGATTCGTTTTAGTTTACATTTTGTTTTTATGCTGTTTGTTATATTGTTCTTTATATTTGGATCACTTGTTTTTTTAGGAGATAAAATATCAGAGTCTGAAATGAAATATGATTTTACTAGAGCTTATAAAGATCATTTGGAAATGGAGATTAAGGTGAAGGATGGAAAAATCATCTTAAGTGATGTCATTAAAGATGCTGTAAGTTATAAAGGGGGATGGTTACAAATCATTGATGAAAATGGGACAGTGGTGAAAGGTTATAATACTCCAAAAACGTTACCTTCATCGTATAGCTTTACAGACATTCTTTCGAAGAGTGAAGAGAAGTTTCGTACGCATTACTGGATCCTAGACTTAGACAATAAACGATACACCTTACTTTATGGAGAAAAGTCATTAAGTGAAGGGATCATGAAAAAATTTAAAGCATTAGATCAGTTCCCGAGAATCGATAGTGATTTTAAATCCATTTTAAAAGAGGAACATGCTTGGTTACAGGTCTATAACACAAATGGTGATGTCGTTGAAAGCTACTATGCACCTAAAGATTTAAAGTTTGCATTCACTGATATACTTTCAATTGAAAAAAGCCCATGGAACTCAAGATATGATCTATCAAAGTATTACTCAGATGAGAAAAATCGAATCTATATTATGGGTATATTTAATCCGTATAAAAACCCGGATTCGATAACAGATGGACTGATAAATAAAAATGTGGTGGAAGGTTCAATCATTGTTATTGGAATGCTAATGATGCTAATTATTCTTTTCGCCATCTTGTATGGAAACAAGTTTGGCAAACCATTGCTTCATATTCTAACATGGGTCAATCAAATGTCGTTAGGTGACCTAGAAGAACCCAAAGATAATAAAGGGAGAATTCCCTTACATAACAAGAGAGGTCATTTGCACAAAAAATACAATGTATTTAAAGACCATATACATTCTTTGAATACACTTGCTTGGAGATTAAAATACAATGAAGAAAATCAAGTTAGGATGGAAAAAACACGGGAGGAGTGGATTACAGGACTTTCTCATGACCTAAAAACACCATTAAGCTCTATATACGGATATTCAATGCTGTTGGATACTGATGTATATAAATGGACAGAAGAAGAAAAGAAACAATTCATTCAAATGATGAAAGAAAAATCCATCTATATGGACGAATTAATTGATGATCTTAATCTTACATTTAGACTCAAAAATAATGCTCTTCCTATCAGATTGGAAAAGAAAGATATTGTTCCATATTTGGAAGACATAATTGAAAATACCAATTATCCCAATATAAAATTTTATCGTTCAACTAAACCAGTTTTCTTACATATTGACCTAAAATGGTTTACCAGAATTATGAATAATATCATTACGAATGCAGTTAAGCATAACCCTGATGGGACTGAAATAACGGTAACCATTAATCATTCTATAAAATCCACGATAATCAAAATTGAAGATAACGGAATAGGAATGAAGAGAGAAACCATCAATAAACTTTTTGATCGGTATTATCGAGGAGGAAACACGAGTGAAGATGAAAATGGTTCAGGTCTCGGAATGGCTATTGCCTATCAGTTAGTAAAAGCACATGGGGGAGAGATTTCAGTAGAAAGTGTAGAGAAGGAAGGCACCACAGTAGAGGTGGTCTTTCATAATCAAAATAAATAACCAAGTTGTCGGAACCACAGCTTCCATCAATAGAAAATAACTTAAGACATCTTTCGATAGATGGACAATCATAGTGGTTCCGGACCTAATGGGACAGCTCCCTGTCACTAATCTCATATGTTCATTGATTTGTTTTTACTCGGTTCTTTTTTTGGCCAAATAAAATGACTAATAGCAATGAGAAAATCGATCCCAATAATTAAACTCCACAATTTTAAAACTCCACTCAACGCTTCCGTACGAGATGGATCATCAATCCAATAAACTAAAACGACTAATAAACCAGCTCCAATTATATAGGAGAAAATATGTCGTATCCAGCTTTTAAAATAATGTTTTGCATGGTCGATTCCATATCTTTTTACAGGCCTTGGACCTTGCTTTGTGACATAGTATTGAAAGCGTTCATCTGCCCAATCAATCATACTTTTTCCAAATGCAATTGAAACACCGATATAAACAGCTGCAAAAGCATGAGCAGTTGTGGCTGTTGCACCCTTATATAAATCAACACTAGTGATGAGTAATAAAACAAGGTCAATTACGGGCGTTAATGCTAGTAGAAATAACCCCAGCTTGTTTTTCTTAAATACATATCGAACCACTAAACCTAAAATAATGACAACCCAAAAGGCAATTTCACATGCTACAATCATCCAAGCTACAAAATTCATTTATTCACCTTCTTTTTAGTACAGTTGTATTATAAAAACAGTGTATCACTTACATTTAAATAATACAACTGTATTATAAAATTGCATATGATCTTTTTTCTTGATAAAATATCACTATGCCGAAAATTGTAGATCATGAGAAAAGAAAAAAGCTTATAGCAGAAGCAACCTGGAGAGTCATTTTGGAAAAAGGCATGGAAGGGGCGACTGTTAGAAATATTGCCAAAGAGGCAGGGTTTTCACTTGGTGCCTTGCGTCATTATTTTTCCACACATGATGATTTGCTTGTCTATGCGATGGAGCTTGTGAAAGAAAATGCCATCGCAAGAATTTCACACATATCAAAACAGGACATCTCTCCAAAGGAAAAGGTATTGAAAATCCTTCTTGAAATTGTCCCAACTAATGAAGTGACAATGACAGAAGCAGAAGTATGGTTTGCTTTTATCGCGCATGCGCGACATAAACAAAATATGATTGACGCTAAACAAGATGGTGTGTACCTTGGTGTAGAAAATTTAGTTCATTCCTTAGAAAGTCTTGGACTACTACAAGATGGACTTGATATAGTGATGGAAACGGAAAGATTATATGCAATTGTAGATGGATTGGCATTACATGCGATGTTAGAACCTGATCGGGTAGATAAAGAGAAGATTACGAGAGTTCTGACACTCCATTTGCAGTCTATTTGTAAAGGGGAATCTTAGTAAAATAAAAAAATCCTCTCAAAATATGGAAGAGGATTTTTTATCCCTTTTTATGAGGACTTTTTAAAGACACTTTTATTTGCCCTCCAAAAAGTTTTCTGTTTGTTCTCTAATGCACCTGTCCCCAATACTACACCGGCAACAATAAAAATAAACCCGAGTAACTGTGGAAGAGCGATCGTTTCATCTAAAAATAAATAGGAACCTGTTAACGAAAAGAATGGTGTTAAATTAATAAAAATGGCCGTTTCACCCGCACCCAGCTGATGTATGGCCTTGTTATAAAACATATGGCCAATGCCAGTAGCCAATATGGCAGAGGCAAAGAATACGCCCCAAACCCAAAGATTTCCTTCTGAAAGGCTAGAAATGCCCTTTGGTTCCATTTGAAAGCTAACGGTAAATAAAAATAAGGCGCCTATGACTTGCATCCAACCGGTAATTAGTAGTGGATCCATTGTTTTTGTTGCTTTTTTAATATAGATGAAACTAATGGCTTGTGTAATAACGGAACAAAAGATATAAAAATCCCCTTTAGATATACTTCCGATACCATCTGTTCCATTTAAGACGATGAATGAAACTCCAGTTAGTCCAAGTAAAATTCCTAAAAATTTTAAGATGGTTAAGCGATCTCTGAGAAAAAAGATCGCAAATATTGAAGTCATTAGGGGAACTAAACCTAATATAAGCCCTGTATTTGAGGCCGAAGTGATCGTTAACCCAGATGCTAAGAAGTAATGATGTCCCAATATTCCCGTAAGTGCACCCACCGTTACATAGACAAGTTGTTGTCTAGAAACTCTACGAAACTCTCTTTTTACTCCCAAAAACAGCATCACAACAATTCCAGCTGTTAAAATACGGAAAGCAGTGATCGTAACAGGAGCAAAATACTCGACTAAAACCTTTATTGCAATTACATTAAATCCCCAAATCATCATGATCAAGAGTAATAATCCATAGATAACCGGTTTAGACAAATCATCATCTCTTTTCTAGCTACATTTATTGTGATAAGTTTAACATAATATCGATAATTTGGGTGATTATAGAAGGTTAAACTTTGAAATGTTTATATCTCAATATAGACCAGCAAGCATTACTGCCGTTATAATGACAATTTGTAAGACAGTCCTAAGAAGAAGAGGCGTGGTTGGTCTATGAGAAATAGTCATTTTGGTTTTCGCAGCATATATATTAGCAGGAAACATAACCACTAATAAAATTCCTAAAAACACCGAAGCCATTTTTGAAGTGAAAGGGAACAGCAAACCAATGGCACCAACGATTTCAAAAATCCCAGTAATGGTCACAATTATTTCCGGTCTAGGCAGCAAGGGAGGGACCATTTTGATTAGGTCTTGACGTCTTTTCCCCCAATGAGCAGCACCTGTAAATAAAAACATAATAGCTACCGCAAATCGTAATGATAGTTCCCATTCCTCAAAATAGGAAAAGCCAATAAACCCAAGGAGACGTAAAATCAAAAACGAGCCAACCAATATAATAAAAGGAATCAAATCAACCCACTCCCATAATTAAAATCCCTTTGAAATCATGACATATAGAATAACGATAGGTAATAAAGTGGCCGTTATCCCATAAATTGCCCAATTCCGTGAATCCAGTTTATACTCTTTAGAAATGGCACCAGTATTAATGGATTGATAACTAGAGTGAATCATTTTTCTTTGTAAGGGGATTAGAATGGCTAACCAGACAATACCGGTCAATGCAAACAAAATCAATGAAAGGGTAAGCCAATTAACCCCAGATATCGAATAACCTGCTTGCATGGCCAATAGAATTCCAGAAACTATGATGATTAGTAAACCCGGAAGAGTAAAGATGATGTCAGCAAGCATAACATTTTTTACAGTTTGATGAATAAATGAAGGGGTACCATTGATATCTGCTCTAATTTTCCAAAATGCCGCAGTAATAATATTCCCTAAAAAAATGACCACTCCAACAATATGCAAAAACAATAAAATCTCCAAATGTTACACTTCCCTCTTAATTATTTTTTTGAGCCCAACAAATGAGCTATAAGAGATGAAAAGTCATCGGTACCGAAAGAATGTTTATTAGGAGATATAGTACTTCTCATCCGTATTCCGTAGGAGATTAGAATAAATAATTCAGCTATTTTATCTGCATCAACTGTTAGAGGAATAACTCCGTTTTTCTGTCCAGACAATATCCATTGTTTAGATCGTTCGATTGCCTGTTCATGAAATTGGAGAATCACCTCTTTAACTCTCGGCTGATCATTTTTTCCTAACAAATAATTAAAGATCTGATTTGTCGCATCATGGGGATCCTGTAAAGAAGGGAGACTATTAATGATTTGTTCAAGTGGCTTTTCAAAACCTTTATTTCCATTCTCGACAACAGCAAAAAAGCGAGAATTCATATCCTCAATTCTTTCAAGTAAGATTAATGCCAGCAGTTCATCCTTACTTTTTACATAATGGTAAATGGCTCCTTTTGAAAGACCAGTTTGTTCCATAATGTCGTTCAAGGTCATTTTGCTACAACCTTTTTCTTTCACTAATGCTTTCGTTGCATCTAGCAGCATTTGTTTCGTTTGTTGTCGTTTTGGCTCACCGTTCATACTATTCCTCCTTTAGGATAATAATTCATTGAAAATAATCATTGTATTTGACAACAACATTACCATACCGACCGTCGGTTTGTAAAGGTAAAAAAACAGTGAATGAATTAAAATTTATAAATGATTAAATACGGGGGCTTTGGTCGGAACCACCTGTCCGACTAAACATGAAGAGGTTCTTATATATAAGTAGTGGTTCCTGCATTTTTTTGAAAGCCTTGTTTATTGATCACTTGCTATAGTTGCTGATTTCGAGACAGCAATCTTCCAAGAAATAATGGTCGTACTATCTCTAACATTTTTTGCTTCGATGTCTTTTAACAAATAATAAACTGCATCTTTATTTTCCACCATTGATAAAACCTTTAAGATTTCTCTGGGATCAGAGTATAATTTTCCTGGACATTCTGTTAATCCATCCGTCGTTAAAAATAGATAATTGTAGCCATTTCTAAGTTCAATTGTTCCAGAGGAAAAACAGGGGACAGGTTGGTCAAACGTATTTACTTGTCCGACCCATTGATAGAAGTGTCGTTGATTGACTTGATATTGACCAAGTGATATTAGCTCGGGGTGAAACAAGTGAAATATCCCATCACCTATAGAAAACCACCAAATATATTTGTCTTTTCTAACGACGATTATACAGGCTGTTTCACCTTTAATCCTTTTACATTTTGTACGGAATTCCTCGTCATGAAAAATATTTAGTACTATTTCTCCTATTTTCTTAAAAAAGTTGTTTACTGAAAGAGATAACCCTTCTTGAATGTCTGATTTTTTCTGTTCAAAAGTGTTCAACACTAGTTCTGCACTTTCTGCCGTATTATGAGCATCTAATAGCATGACAAACTCCCAATCATGTTTTGTGTTTGTCCATTCTAGACAACCATCTTCGTTTTTGTACTGGCCAGCCGAAGAGTTTCCACCGAATAATCCGACAGTTACATGATTTACATTGCAAATAAATTTTTCATCAACATAGTTTTTTTGACTACCTACCCAACTAAACTCATTATTCATTCCTTTCACACTCGATATATGACTTAACCCTGTTACAAATCTCTATTATTTCGGTATTGTAATCCATAGGAGCATCTGGCCAATCATAAACTGACATCGGTCCCCAATATTCTTTCGGTGTGCTTGGATAGCGAGGTACAATGTGCATATGAAGATGCGGTACGGAATTTCCAGAAACAAGGGAATAAATATGCTCTCCATTTTCAGAGTGTACTAAAGCTTTGCTTACTCTTACTATCGTCATTCTAATTGGCTTTGCTTCTTCCATATTCATATCGGCGAGAGTGGGAACATGTCTTTTAAGATCAATCATTAGATGTCCTAAATAACTTGGTCTGCCATCCTTGTCAATGGGACCGACATAAACATATTCATCCTCATAAATCGTAGGTCCTGTAGTTTCGATGTTCCACAAATGTTTATCACAGATAAAACATGCTTCTCCCATGCCATCACTCCTTTTTGTTTTATTAAAGTATAGTATAATAGATTTAATATTGGAATATTTTTCAAAGTGATATCCAATGAGTAGGGGGAGACAAAGGGGGCTAAAAAATGCAAAATGATTTTTATTGTGATGAAGTATTAAGCGGTAAAACGGAGGTTGAAAGGTTTATGAAACTGATAATATTCTAGCTTATTATCATACGCGACCATCTTATCCGGTGCATATTGTAACAATACCCAAAAAGCATATATCATCTTTAACGACAATAGAAGAGAGTGATAACGAATTATTTTTGGAGATGATGACAGTAATAAGAAAAGTTGCTTCTAAGATAGAAAAGGATTATGGTTCTTGCAAGATTATAACCAATCTGGGAGAGTACCAGGATTCTAAACATTTACACTGGCATATCATTTCAGGGGCAATAGTTAAATAAAAATTCATGGTTATTTTCAATTCAATAACAATAGGGGAGAGGAAATTAGTAAATTTGAAGAAATCTCGCAAATTAAAGTAGAAAATTTAAGAGATGGTGAAGCTATTATTATGGATAACAAGATACGAACAAGAATTAACCTATAAGACGCACCTGGATTATAGGTTTTTTTTATTGTTTAATAGTTCGATATTCCTTCAACTTATCCAGGTCAATTTAGATTTCTTAACTTCCCACTCACCATCAACCTCGTGAACGGTTATCTCCAATCCAATCGCTCCAAGCCCAGAACGATATTTAGATCCTACAAATCGGATATTGTTGACCAGTTTGTAATCAACTTTTTCAATCCTTAAAAGGACTCCCTCTAAAGACATATTATCAGCATTAAATAATCCCTTCTTTTTTAATTCATCTAAGGAAGCATCCATCACTTTTACTTGATAGTTGTCTTCGAAGAACTTGAGTATTTTCTTCTTGTCTTTTTCAGTAAAATTTTCAAAATTACTCATATCAATCGAGATATACTTCATATCACTATTTAATGCATCATCTTCCTTCATCAATGCATCCAATGCAATAATATAAGTTTCTGGTAGGTGATCTTTTGGGTCGGCGCCTAATGAGCATCCAGTAAGGGAAAATAAAATAATAAAAATGGTAAGTAATTTCTTCCTCAAATGGTAACCCTCCTACTATAGTAACCCATTCATTTCTGGAACGTTCTTAAATAAAAAGGGTGACCAATAGGAGTCACCCTTAGTTGAGAAATTGAGAATTTAATTGAGAATAACTTTAGAACTATTTTACTTCTGCAGGTACCTTCAATCCTAGGCCTTCTGCAATGCGTGTTCCATATTCAGGATCGGCTTTATAGAAGTGACCGATTTGACGAAGCTTGATTTCCTCGCTTTCAACCGGCTCCATTGCTCCAACAATATTTTTTACTAATCGTTTACGTTCGTCTTTAGACAATAAGCGGTAAAGATCACCTGCTTGTGTGTAATGATCGTTATGATCATAGCTTACACTTTCGGCCACTCCAGTGACAGGGAAGCCTGCTTGCTTATCTTCAGGGGATTCTGATGGACCATTTAAGCTGTTTGGTTCATAATACGTTGAACCTCCGCCATTATGATCGAAGCGCATTTGTCCATCACGCTGATAATTATTGACTTCATTTTTAGGTCGGTTGATAGGAAGTGCATTATGATTTGCACCAACACGGTAACGATGAGCATCGGCATAAGCAAATAAACGTCCTTGCAGCATTTTATCTGGTGAAACATCGATACCAGGAACTAATGTGCCAGGGGAGAATGTCGCTTGCTCTACTTCTGCGAAATAATTTTCTGGGTTTTTATCTAAGACCATTCGACCGACTTCAACTAATGGATAATCCTTTTGGGACCATGTTTTAGTCACATCGAATGGGTCGAATCGGTAGCTGTCAGCATCTTCAAGCGGCATAATTTGAACATATACTTTCCATGCAGGGAAGTCACCATTTTCAATCGCATTAAATAAATCTTCTGTATGATAATCAGGGTTTTCACCTGCAATACGTGTTCCGACTTCCTCTGTTAAGTTTTTAATCCCTTGTTCCGTTTTGAAGTGATATTTAATCCAAACACCGTCACCATCTTCATTGACCCATTTGAATGTATGGCTGCCAAATCCGTGCATATGTCGGTAGGTAGCTGGAATTCCTCGATCAGACATTAGAATTGTCACTTGGTGTAGTGATTCTGGAGATAAAGACCAGAAATCCCAAACAGCATTAGGGTTTTTTAGATGTGTTTGAGGGTGGCGCTTTTGAGTATGAATGAAATCAGGGAATTTGATTGCATCACGAATAAAGAAGACAGGAGTATTATTTCCTACTAAATCATAATTTCCATCTTCCGTATAAAATTTAACTGCAAACCCGCGAGGATCGCGAACAGAATCTGCTGATCCGTTTTCACCTGCAACAGTAGAAAAACGAACGAATAAAGGAGTGCGTTTTCCAACAGCGGATAAGAACTTAGCCTTTGTATATTTTGTCACATCATTTGTCACCTCAAAATAACCATGAGCACCAGCACCTTTTGCGTGAACGACACGCTCTGGAACTCGCTCTCTATTGAAGTGTGCAAGTTTTTCTAGTAAATGAACATCTTGAATGAGTGTAGGACCGCGAGAGCCTGCTGTTATTGAGTTTTGGTTATCGCCAACAGGTGCTCCCCAGCTAGTAGTCAATTTTTTATCTTTCGTCATGATTCAAATCACCTCATATTTTTATTATCTTTACAAGTTAATGATAACACTTCTCAATATAAAATCAATACTTTTTTATAATAATTATAATTAAAAAATAGTTATAATAAGTAATAAGTAAATGTAATCATTAAATATTTTTTCATAGTATCCTATTCTTTTGACAGCGATAATATGACAAGCATCTCATTTCTACAATAAATGATAAAATAGAAGGTAGTGATAAAGGGGTGACTAAAGTGGAGATACGCAGTGAAAGTGATTTATTAGAATTAATTAAACGAGACAAATGGATGATGGAAATTCTATGTTGGGTTAATGAGTTGAATCTACCAGATTGGTGGATTTGTGCAGGTTTTGTTCGAAGTAAGATATGGGATACCATTCATAGGTATGAAAGCAGAACAGCCATTCCAGATATTGATGTGGTTTATTTTGATCCACTTATAATTGATGAATATCAGGAAAAGAAATGGGAAGAACGACTGCTAAACCGATCGCCAGATATACCTTGGTCTGTCAAAAACGAGGCAAGAATGCATCTTGTTAATGGGATTCCACCTTATACTTCGTCTGTTGATGCCATTTCGAAGTTTCCCGAAACAGCCACAGCACTAGGATTGAAGTTAGATGAAAATGAACAATTACTATTAGCAGCACAACATGGTATAGAAGATGCCATCCATTTACAGCTAAAACCAACTCCTTACATTAAACAAAGACCCGACATGTATAAAATCTATAAGGAAAGAGTGATGAAAAAGAATTGGAAATCTATTTGGCCTTTAATTAATGTACATGACGACTAAATATAGTAAATCATTACAAAGTGCAATGATGGTTTTAAAAATGGAAGTTATGAAAGGGGGGGATTGGATGTGCTTCCTATTTACAGACTTTTATTTATACTTTGAATAGGGGGGAGGGGGAAAAACAATATTAACGAAGAGTGAGGAGTAGGTTTAAGGTTATTATTGTTTGACAAAAGAGAAGATTAAAGGATTCTATTTCTATGAGTTTCACTTCATGAAAAAACAAAGGCTATCCCAAAACTAAGCAGTCAGAAACCAAGCATTAATCTATAGATGAATTATGATCCCTTATCTATTTATTAATGGAGTTTCTATCCATCTTTCGGGACAGCCATTCAGTTAAATTTGCTATTCCAAAGTCATTCTTTCGTAACTAACTTTAAGGGAACATCAATTTTCTCTTTTACTTTTTTCCCTTGTAATACATCGCCAGCTGCTTGTACAGCAAGCTCCCCAATCAATGCAGGCTGCTGGGCTACGGTAGCGGTTAGTTTTCCTGCTTCAATTGATTTAATGGCGTCATCATTCCCATCAAAGCCGATAACCATAATGTCCTTCCCTGAACTATTAATTGCTTGTAATGCACCAAGCGCCATTTCATCATTATGAGCAAAAACGGCTTGGATTTCAGGTGTTCCTTGCAGCAGGTTTTCCATAACGGACAGGCCTTTTGTACGATCAAAGTTAGCGGTTTGTTTAGCAACAACTTCTAATTGATCATCGGCAATATTATGGAAGCCTTTTCCACGTTCACGGGTAGCAGAAGCCCCAGGCACACCTTCTAGCTCTGCTACTTTCGCGCCTTCGCCTAATTGTTTCACAATATATTCTCCTGCCATTTCTCCACCTCGAACATTATCAGATGCCACCAATGCTTCAACATCACCTTTATCCGCAGAGCGATCTAGTGTAATCACTGGTACCCCAATATTATTCGCTGACTGGACAGCCGTTGAAATAGCCGCAGAATCAGTAGGATTTATTAATAGTGCATCAACGCCTTGTTGCAGTAAGTCCTCGACATCATTAATTTGTTTGGCAGAATCATTCTGCGCGTCAACGACTACAACGTCCATCCCTTTTTGCTTTGCTTCCTTTATTACACCATCTTTCAGAGAAACAAAGAATGGATTATTAAGAGTAGAGACAGAGAGTCCAAGTTTAATATCCTTTAAATCATCCTTTTTCTCAGGTTTTGCCCATTCAGGCGGCTTTAATGAACAAGCTCCAAGAACGAAAACCGATAGTGTCAACATGAATATGACGATTTTTTTCATTGATACATCACTCCTAGGCTGCTTTTTTTCGGTCAATTAGAACGGCAATGAGAATGACGATTCCTTTAACGACCATTTGAAAGAAAGATGAAACACCTAATAAATTTAAACCATTGTTAAGAGTACCTATAATAAGCGCACCAATTAAAGTACCAAATATCAAACCTCGACCACCAGATAGGCTTGTTCCACCCAATACGACGGCAGCGATAGCATCAAGTTCATAAGAAGTTCCTGCCGTTGGCTGGGCTGAGTTTAATCGTGAAGTTAGAATCGCACCAGCAAGGGCAGAGAGGATACCTGCTAAAGAATAGATCATAATTTTTACTTTTGTTACTTTGATCCCAGATATAATTGCCGCTTTTTCATTGCCTCCAATGGCATATGTTTTACGACCAAACGGCGTTTTGTGAAGAATAAACCAAAGAATAGCGAAAGCGAGTATCATTGTAATCGCAGGAACAGGGATTCCAAGAAAATAACCACGACCGAATAATTGGAACAAATAGCTATCTCCAAGACCTGTTATAGGATTTCCATCTGTATAGACTAAAGTGAGACCTCTGAAAATGGTCATCGTCGCTAGAGTGGCAATGAATGGTGCCATTTTTCCTTTCGTAACTAAGACTCCATTTACTCCACCCATGATTCCACCTAAAGCAACTCCTATAATGATAGCAAGAATGGGATCAACACCTGTTGTCATCATTCCGGCCATAAGAGCACTTGATAACGCTAGAATCGAACCTACTGATAAGTCAATTCCTCCGGTTAAAATAACAAAGGTCATACCATAGGCAATTAATGCATTGATGGCGACTTGTCTTAGTAAGTTTAATAGGTTGAGTGGTGCTAGAAAGCTAGGATTTAATATCGAAACAATGATCACTAAAATTAAGAGTCCGAGTAGGGGACCTAGTTTTTGCATAATATTCTCAAAGTGATTACTCTTTCCTTCTAGTTTCGTTGAATTTAGTCCCTTCATTTTATTGACCTCCTGTCGCAAGTGTCATAATTTTTTCCTGTGTTGCTTCATTTTTTGGTAGTTCACCACTTATGGTTCCTTCGTGAACGACTAAGATTCTATCGCTCATTCCAAGGATTTCTGGAAGTTCAGATGACACCATGATAATCGCTACGCCTCGATCAGTAAGTTCATTCATTAGCTGATAGATTTCACGTTTGGCCCCAACATCTACACCTCGTGTTGGCTCATCAAGAATCAGAACTTTAGGACTGATGCCGATCCATTTCGCAATGACGACTTTTTGTTGATTACCGCCAGATAAATCTTTTGCATTGGTTTCAGATGATTGTGTTTTTATTGTCAATCGTTTGATAAGCATGTCAACAAAATCTTGTTCATCCTTACGATTCATATAGCCTTTTGGTGAAAAGCTTTTTAAACTGGGAAGGGCAATATTTTGCCGCAGTGAGAAGTCGAGAATCAATCCCTCATCTTTGCGATCCTCCGTAATAAATCCAATTCCTAGTTTTATTGCTTCATGAGGATTCTTAATGGTTCTCTTTTCACCATTGATAAAAATATCTCCACTATCAATTGAATCCATTCCAAAAAGAGTTCTCATGATTTCCGTTCGACCAGCACCCATTAGCCCAGAAACCCCAACGATTTCACCTGATTTTACAGAAAAGTTCACATCATGAAAAACACCTTTTTGTGTTAAGTTACGGACTTTTAATACTGTTTCCCTTGGGTTTGGGTTACGAGCTGGGAACCGATCCGTTAATGCTCGTCCTACCATTTTCTTCACAACGTCATCAAAATTAGTTTCAGGAATATTCTTTGTATCAACCGTAATTCCATCTCGCATCACGGTTATTCGATCACATATTTCAAAAATCTCTTCCATTCGATGTGAGATATACACAATCGAAACACCTTGCTTTTTCAAGGAATCAATCACTAAAAATAGTTTTTGAATTTCTCTTTCCGTTAAAGCGGCTGTAGGTTCATCCATTATAATAACTTTTGCATCAGTCATGAGAGCTTTAGCAATTTCAATCATCTGCTGCTGTCCAACAGAACAACGACCAGCTTCTTGATCAAGTGGGATGTTTACCGAAAGTTTATCAAATTGTTCTCTTGCTAACGCTTTCATTTTTCGAGTGTTTAAAATTCCGAAAGAAGAGGTAATTTCCTTTCCGATAAACAGGTTTTCTAAAACGGTCATCTCTGGCCAGATATTCAGCTCTTGATGAATAAAGGTGATCCCGTATTTTTCCGCTTCTTTTGGATCTTTGAAATAAGTTTCTTTTCCATCAATGAGAATGGTTCCATCATTTCGTTTATGAAGACCTGTTAAAATATTCATAAGTGTGGATTTACCAGCTCCATTTTCACCCATAAGTGCATGGACTTCTCCATCCTGAATCTCAATGTTAACTCCCTTGAGAACCGAATTAGTTCCGAATGATTTGTGAATATTGTTCATTTTAATAAGCATGAAAACTTCACCTCTTTCTAGAAGATTACTCCTGCATGAAGAATACAATTAGAGTAGGGGGTAGCTTCACCGGTCCGAATCATCACTTTTGCCTTTTTGATTTGCTCTTTAAACATTTCATGACTTATATAGTCAAGTGACTGATTTTTAAAATGGATTTTAAGAAATAAATGCGTTTCTGGATTATTCGTTTGTATTTCATTTGCAAGTGTTACTTTTTCGACAATCATATCATCCGTAACTGCTTTCAAAACATCTTGAAAAGAGGGGAGACCTAAAGAAACGCTTAGATCAATTTTAGGAAATCCAACTGGCACAGGTAACCCTGCATCTCCAATTACAATGGTATCGGTGTGACCTAAATCCGTAAGTACCTTGCTAATATGGCTGTTCAACATGCCATGTTTTTTCATTGGCTACACACTCCTTTCTACTTCCGCTCTCGTAGGCATCCCACCTTGAGCGCCAAACTTTGTTACGGAAAGGGAGGCGGCACGGTTTGCGAATCGCAGTCCTTGTTCAAGATTCATCCCTTCTGCAAGTGCTACAGCAAAAGCGGCATTAAATGTATCACCGGCACCAGTAGTATCAACCACTTGAACAGGATAGGAGAGTACTAGGCGCTCTTGGTTCCCATCAAAGTATCGAACTCCAGCTTTTCCTTCGGTAATAAAAAGTTTATTTGGAAACTTTTTTAGTATCTCTTTTTGGGATAAATCCTTAAACAGAATAGATGCTTCATGTTCATTAGGTGTAATAAATGATGCAGCCTCCACAACCTTTTTTGAAATTTCACGTGCAGGTGCAGGATTTAAAAGAAGAGGTATATCAAATTTTTGACAAATTTGTCCAACAAATTCTACCGTTTCTTCTGGAATTTCCTGTTGAATAAGGACAATATCTGATAGGGCAATAATCTTTTCAGCTTTTTTTACAAAGGAAGGGGTCACATAGTCATTGGCTCCTTTTACAACAATGATGCTATTATCACCTTCAGCTAAAATAATATGAGCCGTTCCACTCTTAACACCTGTAACCGGTTCCACATGATCGATATTAACACCGTTTTGTTGAAAGTTTTTCATGATTTCTTTTCCATAATGATCGTCACCGACACAACCAATCATTGATACTTCAGCTCCGAGTCTTGCTGCTGCTACTGCTTGGTTAGCTCCTTTTCCTCCCGGGACGGTTTTGAAGGATTCTCCCAATACTGTTTCACCTGCAAGGGGACGTATTTTTGCTGAAACTACCAAGTCCATTGAGGAGCTTCCTATTACTGAGATTTTAGCCATGAGCCTTCACCTTTCTTGTTGTTTGACGTTCCATAAATGTAACGTCCATTTTAATCGTCTTTATTTCAACATGTTGTTTTCTAACTAATTTCGTTAAAAGCATTGCAGCTTCCATCCCCATATCATATGCGGGCTGCTTTATTGTTGATAGAGCAGGGAAGAGGAGACTGCTTTGCGGGATATCATCAAATCCAATGATTTGGACGTCATCAGGAATTTTCTTACCGATTCGCAGTGCTTCATGTAAGACTGCCGTAGCGACAATATCATTACTTGCAATGACCCCATCAGTATCAGGATATTTTTGAAACAGTTCTTTAGACCATTTTTTTGCTTCTTCAAATGAAAAGGAGGAAGTATTGATTACTTGAAAATCAACATCGCTTTCACTTAGAGCCTGAAGAGAACCTTGAAAACGTTCTTGGGCAGGTCGAACATGGGTTGGGCCTTTTAATAAAGTAATGTTCCTACTACCTCTTTGAATGATTTCTTCTGCCGCTATCCTACCACCGATTTTTCCGTCTGCATAAACGGATGGGTAGTTATTTGATGTTCGGTCTAGAAAGACAACAGGGATTTCTAAATTTTGATAATTAGAATTATCCGGATTATTTGTCGCTGAAATAATTCCAACGACGTTATTTTGAATAAAGGTTGAGATATAGTCCATTTCCTTTTGAAGGTCTTCATCACTATTACCAAATATCACTCGAAACCCTTGCCTGTGGATTTCGTCTTCAATTCCTCGCGCAAGTAAGGGGAAGAAGGGGTTCGTGATATCCGGGAGTAATAAACCAATCAGCCGCGATTCTCGTTTGTATAGTGAGCGTGCGACTTCATTAGGACTATAATTAAGAATTTGGATAGCATTTTGCACTTTTTTTCGAGTATCTTCATGTACATATCCCGTTTCATTTAGGACACGGGAAACTGTAGCAACAGAAACGCCTGCTTCTTTAGCTACGTCACGTATTGTTGTCAAAGTAATCACCTTTATTTTTATGTTTCTGTAACCGGTTACATAAAAGATAACATACATTATAACTTTTTTGCAACGAGTATTTTTTTATTGATAACGGGGTGCGGTAACGATTCGCTGGTTGGGAGAACAATCTGGAAAATATATAGTAAAGTCAATAAAAAGAAGAATTTGTGGATTAATAAAAACATACTTTTGTTTGATAAACAATTGGTTCATTTTATGGAAAATGGGCAGGGGTTTTAAGAATTTGGTAGAACTTGGAATAATAGTATTCACAGTAGAAATATTCTCGGCTATTGGGAAGTTACTGTTTAACCGACAAGAAAGTACGATAACCTTTATCTATTCGTAAAGGAGCATTATGGGGAAAACCAGCAACTAAACTCCTAATATATCCCTTTTAAATTACCATGTGAGTCCTAATTACAATGAACATCTGCATCAATAAAACAATTCCATATATAAGTCTACCCAATATTTCAACTACTTGCCCCAGCTATGCTGGTACTGGGCAAAATTCGAAAATTTCATTTATTTTGGCTTTCACGGCAAAACGATTAAACCTACTTTGTGTAATACTTCTATTTACTTATTCGTATTTATAAACAAGCATAAATGGATGATATGAACCGAGGAGTGGTTGTATGGAAGGTTTCTCTTTTATGGAAAAAGCAATTAAAGTGGCTTTCGATAATGTCATGTCCAACCAAGGTGGACCGTTCGGAGCCATTGTTGTTAAAGACGGTAAAATAATTGGTACTGGCCGAAATGTTGTAACAACAGCAAATGATCCAACTGCACATGCTGAGGTGCAGGCGATAAGAGCAGCTTGCCAATATTTAAACGACTTCCAGCTAATCGATTGTGAGATCTATACGAGCTGTGAACCTTGTCCGATGTGTATTGGAGCAATCTATTGGGCGAGACCAAAAGCTGTTTATTATGCATGTACGAAGGAAGATGCGGCGAAAATAGGTTTCGACGATCAGTTTATTTATGAACAGCTTTCCCTTCCCATTAATCAGCGTAATATTACTATGAAACAAATTTCTCCAAATCAATATGATTTACCGTTTAAAACATGGGAGAAATCAAAAGATAAAAAACATTACTAATCTGCGTGAGGAGAATCAATTAACGAAAAGAATCTCTGTAGCATCAGGGAGAGAAGCTCGAATACAGTTATTAAGAATAGGAAAATTATTTATCTTTGTGCATATTGGAGGATTTCTATGATGAGAAAAATTCATTTTACTGTTAATGGTGCTCCCTGCTCTATTACTAGCCATCCTGCTAAAACACTGTTGGATGTTCTAAGAGAAGATTTGGATTTGACAGCAAGTAAAGAGTGCTGCGGTAAAGGTGAATGCGGATCGTGTTCTGTCCTTATTAATCATGATGTGGTTTGTTCGTGTCTGATTCTTGTTGGGCAGGTGGAAAATCAGAATGTTTTGACTTGTGAAGGGGTCGGATTAACTCCTAACCTGGATCATATACAGGAGTCATTTATTGAAGAAGGCGCAACACAATGCGGCTACTGTACTCCAGGTATCATCGTATCCGTAAAGGCCTTTCTCAATGATGTAGATTATGTTCCTTCTGTTAATGAAATTAAGAATGCCCTTGGCGGGAACCTTTGCCGATGTACTGGATATTCGAAAATCATTCAGGCTGTAAAAACAGCAGCGGAAAAGAATCTTAAAGAGCAAGGAACTGTATAGAGTTAATGGGTGTGACAGCTATTCTTCTTGCAGCCGGACAGTCAAGCCGTATGGGCAAATTAAAAGGTCTCCTTCCTTGGAAGAGAGTAACATTATTTGAGCACCAGTTAATGACACTAGAAAAATCACCCGTGGAAGAAATCATTGTCGTAGTTGGGTATCAGGCAGAACATTTTATGAAACTAGCAAAAAATTTTCCTGTAAGGATGGAGTTTAATAAAAAATATTCACTCGGGAAATGCTCTTCAATCCTATCTGGGCTTCAAGCTATGAAAAATCCAAAAAATAATATTTTAATAGCAGCATTAGATCAGCCTTTAGACACTGATACCATTTATAGTCTTTCTGAAACATTTGCAGGCAGTGATCACCTTATTGCAGTGCCTGTTTTCCTCGGTAAAAGAGGCCATCCCATTCTTTTTTCCGGTTCATTATACAATGATCTGCTCACCATTAATGAAGAAACAATGGGGCTTAGGAGGATTTTTCAAAAATATAAAGATACTGTCATAGAAGTATCTGTAAACAATCCTGCAATTCTACTTAATCTTAACACCCCTGATGATTATCAAATGGCTTTAAAACAACAAATGAAGGAGGACCATTGACCATGCTAATCTCTGAAATTGACCTCGTCTCCCCTGTCTCTTTACAAGAATGCTTAAAGCTGCTATCCGATAATAGTAATGACCATAGAGTGATAGCGGGCGGGACTGATGCAGCAGTGAGGATGAAGGAAGGAAAATGGCGTCCAGAAGTTTGGATAAACATCAAAGGATTACATGAGTTGCGTTACATTTCAGAAAAGAACGGAGTCATTCACATCGGACCATTAACAACACATACTGATATCATTCGCCACACCCTGCTTCAAAAGAAAGCCGATGTATTAGTAGAGGCTGCCCGTGAAGTTGGCGCAACTCAAATGCAAAATATGGGAACTATTGGGGGGAATATCGGGACGGCTTCACCTGCCGGGGACACCATCCCAGCACTTTATGTACTCGGTGCAGTCATTGAGCTGCGCTCCATGACTTCTGTACGTCAGATACCAATCGAAGAATTCTTTATAGGCCCAGGAAAAACCATTTTAAAGACAAACGAAATGATTACAAACATTATGATCCCACCCCAAAAAGCAAATGAAATCGGTATTTTTCAAAAGCTTGGTCCAAGAAAAGCACAATCTATTTCGATCGTGAATGTAGCTATTTCGCTTTTAATGGGGAAGGATCGCAAATGCTTGGGCGGAAAAATTGCCTTTGGGGCCGTAGCACCCACCATTATCAGGGCGAAAAAATGTGAGGCATTACTGACACAGCAGCCTTTGACAGATGAAATGATTCAAAATATCGGAAAAATCGCCTGGAAAGAGGTAATGCCGATAACGGATGGAAGAGCAACTGCCGCATACCGAAGAGATATGGCAAGCTCGCTACTTGAACGGGGATTATATCGACTTTTAAGGAGGTGGGAAAACGATGGAGAAAAATAATATAGAAGCCTTAAATTGGGTAGGGAAAAGAGTCAAACGAATTGATGGACCCGAAAAGGTGACAGGTGAATTAAAATACATGACCGATTACCAATTCGACAATATGCTATGGGGAAAAGTTCTTCGTGCAAAATACCCTCATGCCAAGATAAAATCAATCAATACAAAAAAGGCTGAACAGCTGCCAGGTGTTGTAACTGTGCTTACCCATCAAGCCATCCCTGGATTTAACGGCTTTGGCATCGTTATTCCCGATCAGCCGGTACTATGCTCTAAAGTCGTCCGGTGTACGGCTGATGCGATTGCTTTGGTTGCGGCAGAAACCCAGGAAATTGCAGAACAGGCACTTGAATTAATCGAGGTTGACTATGAGCTGCTCGAAGTGATTTCAGATGCTGAACAGGCCATGTCACCAACAACTCTTAACCTCCACCCTGACGGAAATATCCACAGCCATGTAAAAATCAAAAATGGTGAGGTTGACCAAGCCTTTCAGAAAGCAGATATTATCGTTGAAAACACCTATTACTCCCCCCGTCAAATGCATGCTTTTATTGAAACAGAGGGTGGCTGGGGTGTAATGGATGAAGACGGCTACATCACCATTCGCTGTCCTGGCCAATATGCCTATCGCGACAGGATGCAAATCGCACGTGCGCTCGCATACAATCCTGAGCGGATCCGAGTCATTTCCAGTCCAATTGGAGGAGCTTTTGGCGGAAAGGATGAAATAACAGTCCAGATATACCTCGCACTTCTAGCTATGCATACGAATGGCCGTCCTGTAAAAATTCATTACAGCCGTGAAGAATCGGTCATTGCTGGGATAAAACGACATCCTTTCAAGGTTTATATGAAAACAGCTGCGAAAAAAGATGGCACTTTATTAGCGAACGAAGTTAGGGCTGTTGCTGATACAGGAGCTTATGCATCGCTTGGCGGAGCCGTTATTGCCCTTGCAATTGAACATTCATGCGGTCCTTATAAAATCCCAAATATAAACCTGGAAGGGTTTTGTGTATATACGAATAATGGGATAGCAGGAGCTTTTAGAGGATTTGGAGTCAATCAAGT
Organism: Rossellomorea pakistanensis; assembly: GCF_016908495.1. GTDB lineage: Bacteria > Bacillota > Bacilli > Bacillales > Bacillaceae_B > Rossellomorea > Rossellomorea pakistanensis. The sequence goes on from NZ_JAFBDZ010000001.1 coordinate 257,473, forward strand.
CTGTATGGGCATTGAAACTCATTTAGATATGATTGCGGAGAGGCTCTGTATAGACCCTATCGAAATTCGCAAGAAAAACGTCTATCACCAAGGAGAAACTTCAAGTATAGGACATATCGTAAAAACGAGCGTAGGTACTTTTAAAACCCTTGATACCGCAGAAAATTGTGATCTATGGAAAAACAAGGAAAAATACAAAGCTGATGTCAGTGAACCTTGGAAAAAAAGAGGAGTCGCCCTCGCTACTTCATTTCATGGAATTGGCATGGGAATAGGATTGCCTGATTATGGCGCAGCAACCATAGAACTTTTGCCTGACGGAAAATTCCTTGTTGCAGTTGGCTGTGAAGAAATCGGCGGAGGAAATGGAACAGTCTATGCGCAAGTAGCCGCTGAAATCCTTAAATGTGATATAAGCCAAATCAAAGTGGTTCAAGGCGACACATCCAAGACGATTGACGGAGGTACTGTGACCGCATCCCGTTCTACCTATACAGGAGGCAGAGCGGTTGCTGCTGCAGCACCAAATATGATTAAACTACTTACGGAAACTGCCGCAGAAATGCTTTTGGTTCCTGCATCAAAGGTAGAAGTTAATCCTAATAGCATAGCAGCAAACGGATCGTCTCTAACATATAAGTCTATATTTGATTACCTCTATCAAAAAAGGAAACAAACTCGAGTTGAAGGTCACTTCTTCCTTCCAAAAGAAAAGGAAGAAATTGAAGGTTCAGGCGGAGCACCTCATCATATATACGGCTATCTGACACATGTTGTGATGGTAGAGGTTGATACATTAACAGGAGAAACAGACGTTCTTCGAGTTGTATCTATTCCTGATGCCGGCAAGGTGATCAACCCACAGGGACTAGAGGGCCAGGCAGAAGGAGGAGCTGTTATGGGTATTGGCTACACCTTGTTCGAAGACGTATTAATTGAAGAAGGCTATCATAAAACACGAAACTTCACAGACTATATTATCCCTACCATTCGAGAAACTCCACTAATTGAAACATTTCCAGTCGAGGAAGCTGAACATTCTGGGCCATTTGGTGCAAAGGGTATTGGAGAAGTTGTCATGATCCCGATTATTCCAGCTATCATGTCTGCTATTTATGATGCAACAGGCGCAAGGGTCAAGCATCTTCCTGCAACACCAGAAAGAGTGTTTAATGCATTAAAAGCACTAAAAAATAAAAATGTCCAATCTGCAAGGTGATTCGAAATGATGAATGAGAGTATGTATGAAAAACTTACTGAAGCACTTAATGAACGAAAAAATACATTCTTATTAACGATTACCAGCCACCCTGAAAAGCACTTAATTGGCGCCAAAGCTCTATTATGGCCAGATGGAGATTTTTATACGGAAGACCCTATTTCGTTAGATTTAATCAAAAGTTTAGTTGAAAAGTGCGAAAAGCTAATAAAAAAAAATCGGTCCAGCACTATACATTTGCAGTGGAACGAGGTATCAATTGAGTGTTTTGCAGAATATTTCCCTGCTCCCATTCACTTAATAATTGCCGGTGCAGGCCACGTTTGTGAACCGGTTGCAGAAATGGGAAGAATGATTGGCTTTTTTGTCACTGTACTGGATGACCGGGCTGAATTTGCCAGCAGGGATCGTTTCCCTCTTGCAGATCAGGTTATTTGCAGGTCCTATCTCGAATATTTTCAAACGGTCAAATTATCTGATAAAACCTATATTCTTCTGTTGACAAGAGGACATAAATTTGATGTTTTGAGTTTAAGAGAGCTATTAAATCGCAATGAAAAACCAGCCTATATTGGGATGATCGGCAGCAGAAGGCGAATATCCGGCGTTTTTGAAGAGCTGAAGCATGACTTCCCTGATGATTGTTTTGACCAGCTTTACACCCCTGTTGGACTTGATATAGGGGCACAGACTCCATCTGAAATTGCCGTCAGCATAATGGCAGAAATTTTAAAAGTGAAAAATCAAAAATCCGGTCACTCCTTGAGTGAAAAAGTAAGAAAATACGCCAAGCTTGGGTTTCGAGAGGGGGTTAAAAATGGAGCAGCTGCAACTCATAAAACGCGCGATTGAAGTTAGGAATGGCGGTGAAAAAGCAGCATTAGCCTCCATTATTCGTACAAAAGGTTCTACCCCCCGTAAAGCAGGCAGCAGAATGATTATCTTTGATTGCGGAAAAATTGAAGGAACGGTCGGCGGTGGCTGCGGTGAAGCAGCGGTAATTGAAAAAGCTTTTGAGGTCATTCAATCAAACCTTCCTGCTCAGCATCGTGTGGACCTTACAAGCGGATTGCTTTATGAAGACGGAGGCATTTGCGGAGGCATAATGGATGTATTTATCGAACCGCTGTGAACCCTTTGAATTATAGCAGTATTGCTTTCATCATTAACTTTATTACGGTCAGCATTAATGATACAATTTCTTAAAAAAGGAGGAGTCCTTGTTGAAGCAAACAATTGAACAGCTGAAAAAGAGAATTGATGTGGCGGCTCAAAGAACTCCTGCCGATCTTGTTATAAAAAACGGGAAAATCGTTAATGTTTTTACTCATGAAATTTTGGAAGGAGATTTAGCTATTGCAGATGGCTATTTTGCTGGGATTGGAAGATATGAAGGTTATGAAACAATAGATGTCTCAGGAAAATACATAGCCCCTGGATTCATTGACGGGCATGTCCATATTGAGTCTGCAATGGTGACACCAGAAGAATTTGCAAATGTAGTTCTTCCGAAGGGGGTAACGTCTGTCATTGCAGATCCTCATGAAATTGCAAATGTCAGCGGGTGCTTAGGGTTAGAATACATGATCAAATCTTCTGAAGGAATTCCGCTAGATGTTTTCTTTATGCTTCCCTCCTGTGTTCCTGCCACACCTTTTGAAAACGCAGGAGCTGTATTAAATTATGAACAATTGGAATCGTTTTATGCGCATCCAAGAGTCCTAGGTCTTGGGGAGGTAATGGATTACCCGGCTGTTTTTCATAATGAAGAAAAAATGCTTAACAAGCTTGTGTCTGCTTCGTTAAAAGGAAAAAGGATAGATGGGCATGCCGCGGGAATCGATCCAGACGGTATTAACATTTATATGGCTGCAGACATCCGTACGGATCATGAATGCGTAACATCTGAAGAAGCATTAGATCGGCTGCGTAAAGGAATGTACGTCATGCTGCGGGAAGGTTCGGCCGCAAGAGATTTAACAACCCTTTTAAAAGCTGTCAATGAGAAAAATGCCCGCCGCTGTCTGTTTGTAACCGATGATAAACATCTAGATGACATCATCAGTGAAGGCAGCATCGATCATAATGTACGGGCGGCCATTCAAGAAGGTTTAGACCCTATTCTCGCTATACAAATGGCAACTTTGAATGCAGCAGAATGCTTCGGCCTTACACATAAGGGGGCTATTGCTCCAGGATATGAAGCCGATTTTTTAATTATGGATGATCTTAAAAATGTTCAAGTTGATTTGGTATTTAAAAGTGGGAACCTCGTGGCCAAAAATGGAGAGATGGCTGCAAGGACAAAGTCAACAACTTCTCCTTCTCCTTCAATTATTGACAGCATGAGGCTTAACATGATTACAAGCGAACACTTACAAATCAAGTTTAACAATGATAGCACGGCCAACATAATTGGCATTATTCCAAACAGCATTGTGACAAAACACCTGATTGAAAAAGTTGATATAATGACTGACCTTTTCCAAATCAGCACAGAAAAAGACTTTTTGAAATTAGCCGTAATAGAAAGACATAGAAACACAGGTAATATTGGTGTAGGAATCATAAATGGGTTGGGGATAAAAAACGGGGCAATAGCTTCAACAGTCTCCCATGATTCCCATAATATCGTGGCAGCAGGAACAACAGATGATGACATCATAAAAGCCGTAACAGTAACCGCACAAATGAATGGCGGATTGGCAGTCGTTCAAAACAGGGAAATATTGGCTTCTCTCCCATTGCCAATAGCAGGCCTAATGTCAGATAAGCCATCATCAATCGTAAATGAGAGGTTAATGGAATTAAATAATGCATTAAAGAAAGTCGGTTGTACGATGGAATTCAATCCGTTTTTAACCTTATCGTTTTTAGCTCTTCCCGTTATCCCAGAACTAAAGCTAACAGATAGAGGATTGTTTGACGTAAAAACGTTTAAACATATTGATGTAAATTGCAAACAGTAAATTTATTAGGAACATTTTTGGGTGTGATCGGATGAGTTCACACTCTTTCTTTTGAAATTACGTGAAAAAGGATCGCCCCTCATTCCTCGAATCGTTTCCGTACCCCAATTTGATAGGAAAAAACAGCGAAGATGGTATACAAAATAGGATAAAAAAATATAGCCTTCATGTGGAGAACCATGACAGCTTATTAGGTGCTTTTTACACATCGAATTATTTTACCTTCATTTAGAGAGCTATAGGATGTCTAAAATGGTCTATATAACCAAATGTAATTTGGTTATATAGAACCTATATGTTTTTTTGACCGAAATAACTCAATTAGCAAACCAGTGTGGGGGATGTTTAAGTAGCGGAGGCAACTTTGTGTGAATATCCCCCTTTGCTGAATTAATCTGAGCTTGTGTTAAAAAGATACTTCCAGAAAGGTCAGCACCACTAAGGTCAGCATCTCGAAAATCAGCCCCGATAAGATCCGAATCTCGCAAATCGGCTTCTCTGAGGTCAGCAGCAATAAGGTATGCGCCTCTTAAATTGGCTCCTCTGAGGTCCGCTTTTTTTAAATTAGCACCAATGAGATCGCCGCCTCGACCAAAGTTTTTCTTCCGCTTTTTGGAACTCTTATGCTTTAAAAGTGAATCAGCACGTACTAGTTCACTAGTGTGTAAAAGTAGAACATTTATGTCCGTTCTATGTGCCTGCACGTCCAGCTTCATAAGATCATCTGAACTAAGAAGGGTAAGCCGTTCTGTCTCTTTAAGTGCTTCGCGCAGATCATTATGAATCGAAAGTGTCGCTTTCAAAGTTAGCGCTTCAGTCAGATACCAGAGCATCTCATGAAGCTGTTGCATGATTGGAAATACCTCAAACATTTGCTTTGCTCTTTCTGGTTCATCTCTCCAGTCATTCCCTCTAAAGGTAACTTGAGATACCTTTTGTCCCGCTCCAAAGCATTCATAAACAGCACAACCTCGAAATCCTTTCTGTCTGAGATCTTTATGGATACCACAGCGAAAATCAGATTGTAAATTAGGGCATGGATTCCCTCCGTCTTTGTCAAATGCGAAGTCTGCTGAAGCTGCGAAAGGCAAAGCAACACAGCATAAGCCGAAGCAATTCTCACAGTCTGCAAGTAGGTGGTCTTGACTAATGTCAGTTGAAGAATTCGATAAATTAGACAATACGTGCACTTCCTTTAATTGTATTACAAGTGTTTTTCATGGTAAAAAATACTTTCAATTCTTTAATAGTATCACTGACAAATTTTAGGGTCAAAGAGTTTTCAATTAAACATAAACTTAAAGTTTAAAATCTCCTATTTATATATAAGAATCAATATAGCTTGTATACATCTTGATAAATATGAAGGGTAGTCCGTTTTATTTATGTAGAAATGGATGAGAGCAAATTTAATTTAGTTTGACAAAATCAATATTGAAGAAAAAGGATGAAGGATCTTGATTTTCTATGCAAAAATATAATCATCATTTCTGACGAAGTGATGCAAAGATAGTAAATTCAGCCTCAGGTCTTATTCAAGAATATGGCTGTAGCTAGATTAACAGATCTACATCTTTCTGTATATTTATATACGATCATAAAAATGACAAAAAAGGATGTTCGTCAATGAAGAAAATATTGTTTTTCCCCCTTTTAAGGATGCCTTCGGGACATCATCAGGTTGCGGATGCCATATCAGGTTACTTGAAAAGCAGGAATTCGGAAATTATTTGTAAAAAAATTGATTTATTAAGTGAGTGGAATCCGATGATGGAGAGCTTTATTACGAAAACGTATCTTAAGTGGATCCATCATTTCCCTAGAAACTATGCTTGGGTTTACAAACAAATGGCTTACAAATCGAGCTCAAACCGCTCTTATAAATACTATGAATTTTTATTCTTGAAGAAAATGAAGAGAATTATTTGTGAAGAAACTCCAGATCTTATCATTTGCACACACGCTTTTCCATCTTACTTTCTTAGCAGATTAAAGATGCAGAATCAATGCAAAATACCTGTTATCAATATTTATACAGATTTCTTTATTAACGATGTTTGGGGAAGGGAAGGGGTTGATTATCATTTTGTCCCTAGTAAAACAACAAAAATGGAATTATTGAAAAAGGAGGGAATCAGTGAAGATCAAGTATTTGTAACCGGTATACCCACTGATGAACACTTCGATGAAGTTTTGAATATAGAAAAGAAAAACTCAAGTTGCCATGTACTGATCTCAGGAGGAAGCATCGGACTTGGAAACATATCGGATCTATTGAAACAGAATAAGGATAGTGAAGTAGAATATTTCGTTTTATGTGGCAAGAATAAAAAACTTTATCAGAAATTAAAAAAGCTAAATTGTAAGAATATCCATCCCCTTTCATACATTTCCTCAAGGGAAAGAATGAATGAATTATATAGCAAGGCAGATGCCATCATTACAAAGCCAGGCGGGGTGACAATTAGTGAAGCCTTAAAGAAGGGGCTGCCCATTTTTATTCATTCAGCACTACCAGGACAAGAGGAGATCAATTTGAAAATATTAAATGAACTTAAGCTTGTAAATGAACTAAATGATCAGCAACTACTAGAAGATCAAATCACTGGCTTCTTTAGAAATAAATTGTTAACAGATCAATTTAATGAATCGATATACGCTTACTTAAATGATATAAAGGCCGGGAAAGCTGCTGATATATCTAAATTTATTCGTTGTTTGATTGATCGTGATGATAAAACTGAACTTAAAAGGGATTTTATCCGTTTAGACCAAGAGATTATTTAAGCATAATCCACAAATATAGGTAGAAGGGGAGGAAGATTCAATGGTTCAACAATTTTTGGAATGGCTCCATGTTATTGGTCTCCCCGGATTATTCCTAGTAATGTTTTTGGAAGGGTCATCCTTACCCTTTCCCGGTTTGATTATTGTGCTTTCATACGGATATATCATCTCTCCCGGATACTTGAACTCTGCTTTAATAGCGATAGGAATGAGCATTTCCTATTGCCTTGCTAGTCTCATCCCATACTATTTTGGAATGAAGCTTGAAAGATATTTTCCTAACAAGCTAAAAAAGGGATTAAAAAAAGCGATAGCTTACTTTAACCGGTATGGGATTTGGAGCATTGCATTATCTAGACCATTTGGTATCGGCAATTATATTTCCTATGTTGCTGGGATAAGCAGAGTTAATATATACAAATATTTGATCTTAACCTTTATAGGGATATATCCATGGTCTTACGTGATGATTATTCTAGGAGATTATTTTAATGGGAATTACGAGGCATTGAAGCGTTCTTTAAGCTCATACAGCATTTATATTTATGGGGCTGTAGTGGTAGTGATTTTGATGATAATCCTTTTTTATAATAATAATTCGAAACAGGAAAAAGCCGTATGGCCAGATAAAAAGGAAAGGGGGCAAGGAAGTTGAAACGAACAGGAGTTTCACTAGGAGGAGGCTCGCTTAGAGGAGTTGCCCACATAGGGGTACTAAAAGAATTACTAAGCAATGATATTGACATTACACATATTGCAGGAACAAGTGCAGGTTCCGTTGTCGGCGGACTTTTTGCTTGCGGGATGCGTCCGGAAAAGATGACAAGCGTTCTTCATGACTTATCCATTCGCCGCCATATTGACATTGGTTTCAATCGAAAAGGCTGGATAAAAGGAGATCGTATCTATAATACTTTGCGGAAATTGACAGATGGGAAGCATTTTTCAGATTTGGAAATTCCATTTTCTGTCATATGTGTTGACCTTATTTCTGGAGAAATGGTAGTCATTGATTCAGGAGAAGTAGCGCTTGCGATTCGGGCTAGCATTGCGATACCTGGAGTGTTTTCGCCAGTAGAAATCGGAAATAAATTATTAGTGGACGGATATATATTAAACAATAACCCCGCCGACATTGTGAGGGAAATGGGGGCGGAAAATGTGACTTCTGTACGAGTGAAAGGATCAAATAGCCATCATCCGACTAATATATTTTCTTATTTGAACAGGTATATTGACATTGCCAGTCAAAAAAATACAGATCGATGTCTTAAGGAACATGCAGATCTTTTAATTGATATTGATCTGCAGGATATCGGAAGATTCGAAACGAAATCATTATCAAAAGTTATTGCATTAGGACAGCTAGAAGCAAAGAGGGTATTACTATATAACTATAAACCTAAGAGTAATGGCAAGGTTATTTATATGGATCAGTGGATGCAAAAAATACAATAATAGACAGCTTTTGAATGAACCTCGAAACATTTTTAATATGAGTTGAGAAAGCACCAGTCCCAACTCATATTAAATAAGAAGAAACCAAATACAGCTAGGTGCTTTATTAATAGAATCTACTTAATCGTCTCATATAAAGCCCTCACAAAAAAACTCAAAGATTTATGTCCTGTGAGGGCTTTTCTATTAAACTGTTAATCGTTCGATGACTTGATCAAAACTCATATCACTCATTGAATTTAAGGTAAATGCATGACCTTCAAACTCCAAATGCCGAGTGACAGCATTTGGTACCATAACACATGCCAAGCCTGCTGCAAGCGCTGCCGTTAAGCCATTCTTAGAATCCTCAAAAACGATGACTTCACTAGAGTCAACACCCAATGCTTTGGTGGCCTGCAGGTAAAGTTCTGGATCTGGTTTTACTTTTTTAACATCATCTTTTGTTCGAATAACATCAAAGTATTGAATCAATTTAAATTTGGTCAAAAACCCTTCTACCCATTTTCTCGAGGAGCTAGTCGCTAAAGCCATTTTCAACCCATTATTTGATGCAGTTTCGATGTAATCTAAAACTCCTTCTCGTAGAATTAATTCTCCTTTTTTAAGGTCGTACCGTTCATTTGTTTTCATTTCGAATTCATCTTGATTATACTTTTCATTTGTAATTTTTTCGATATGTTGGTATAAAGATTCAGAAGTGGTGCCAATAGTCGAAGAATAGTCTGTCAAGGTAAGTTCTCCACCATATTCAAGGGTTATATCTCGAAAAACTTCAAACCATAATGATTCCGTGTCTATTATTAATCCATCAAAATCAAAAATTACTGCTTTAATCATATCGTACCTCCGGAATAGAAATTAAGTGTCTTTCATTTATTCAATACAACTTTTAATATTTTCAAAACTTCTTTGGGTGATGTTTTAAAAGGAAATCAAGTGAAATAGCTAGGCTCTTCATAGATTTATTATATTTTAATCTACGAGTCTCCATATTGAAAGTGCTAGGTTTATTTATTATCTACGAGTTCATAGTAATGCTTCTTTTTTATGATAAGCAACGATTGTAATTGCTAAATTTAGTTCTCCCAATGCTCCTTCGCTTTGAAGAATATACTTCAAGCAAGTTGTCGACCAGAAAATAGAATCTCAATTCATCATTTATTTTACTTTATATTTCATTTTTTTGGTAAAATTTATTGTATCAAGTTAATATTAGTGTCGTTTGAAATTTATGGAGGTAGACTATGAAGGAAGAGTGGTTAAAAGTATTTGACGAAAAACATCAATACTTAAGGAATGCAATAAGAAGTGAAGTCCATCAAAAAGGGTTATGGCATGAGACATTTCAGTGCTGGATTGTGGCTGAAGAAGACGATGTCCATTATCTTTATTTTCAGATTCGTAGTAATGACAAAAAGGATTTCCCTAATATGCTTGATATCACTGCAGCCGGTCATCTTTTGGAAAATGAAAGTATTGAAGATGGCGTTAGGGAAATTGATGAGGAGATTGGAGTTTCCGTGACCTTTGATGAATTAGTCTATCTTGGTGTGATTAAAAATCAAATTAGGATGAATGATTTTATTGATAATGAGCATAGCCATGTTTATTTGCTTAATAAATCAATTGATTGGGATGATTTTCGTTTTCGTGATAAAGAAGTTTCCGGGATTATGAGAGCAAATTTGGATGAATTGAAGCAATTTCTATTTGATCAAAATGTTAACACTTTCAAAGTAGATGGCTTTATTGTTAAGGATAATAAACAAGAATTCATATCAAAGATAGTAGATATGAGTGATTTAGTTCCACACAATCCAATCTATTTTAAAATCCTTATTCATTCGATAGAGAATGCGATTAGAGAAGGATTAAAGTGAATTGTAAGAAATTTCAAATGTGATTTAAGGGATTAAATTGATTCATCTTTATAACTTTATTAGTTTTTCTAGAATATAAAATTAGATTAATTATAGGCAAACCATTCATTTTTTTGATGAATGTACCGTGAAGTTGAAAGAATGAATAGGCTATATGTATGATGAGAGGAGGTTAAAGGATGATTTCTAACAAAGCTTATCATCCGGGTTGGTATAATAACCGCCAAGAACAAGAGCTATGGGGTCGATATGGAGGATTCCAGGGTACGAGCGAAACAACTAAGTCAAGCTTCACATATACAAGAAAATATGCCAAGAATGGGGCAGGGAAATCAATTTCAAAATCATGATAATCCTAATACCGACGGAAATGAGAATACCTATAGCCATTCAAGTAACTCGTTTTATCCAAACCCTTCAAATAATGCCGCATCATTTGATAATCGATACTTAATTCAAATGATGAGAATCAATTGGGTTAGCTTACACAGTTAATCGCGCAGAATAATCAATTATTACAGTCCATTCATGATCAAGAAGATACAAAGTGTGTCAAGGGTGGAGGTGGCGGCGCTGTATTTGTACGGATGTAAACTTTTAATTATACCTAACCAATGTAATATGTGGCGTATCTTATCGGGATATCGCCACTTTTAATTTTTTGGTAGTGATCGAAATTATCGCTTTTCTTCTCGCACCTCTCAAAAAGATGGATTGATGAAATTCAAAAAGCCGTTATTCCTAAAGTACTCGGAGAAAGGATTCTGCTATTTCCTAAAGAGAAGATCCCTTCTACATTTAGACTTCAAGGAGTAGAAAAAATGTGGGGATATTATCCTAATTAAATATAAACAATAATCCTTTGAATATTCAAATTTTTCTTAAACATGTTACACTTTATGAATAGGGGTGATGACATGGGGTCTCGAATCATGCATTTAATTATTGCAAACCGTATTTCGAATGAGCTTCAATTAGATAAAAAGACATCGATTTTACTCGGAGGAATAGCTCCTGATGCCGTTCAGCCAAAAGATCTGTCCCATTTTTATACAGGAGATGTGATGGATTTTTCAAGAAAGGTAGATTATGAGGGATTTTTTGAAAAGTATAAATGTCACCAAGATCTTCAATATGTTCTCGGTTATTACACACATTTAATTGCTGATTCTCTATGGTTGACAGGCTTTTATTTACCGTGGCTTAAAAATCGCCTTGAGAAGGATGATTGTCTACTATCACTTTATCATCAAGATTTTCAATTGTTGAATGCTAAATTACTCCAGCACTATGGTTGTGAGGATCAGCTTCGGACAAGGCTTCAGGAACCAGTTACCATTATTCCAACAGATGAAGTTTCTGTTAAAAAGTTAAAAGAATTTCTCCCGTATGTTTTAGGAGACCTAGACTATGATCATAAAAATAAAGATGCTTCTTTGAACGTCTTTACATTACAGCAAATCATAGGCTATGTGGAAACATCTGTTCAACTTGGATTACAGAAAGTGCAATCAAAACATTTCTCCAACGTATTTTAAGGAAGTAGCGCAAAAGGAAGTCGCTTTCTTCCGCGCTACTACTATTTATTCGTATATCTCGTCTCCTATTTTATTCAAAAATGCATCTATTTTCCATTCACCGCTATTTCCTTCTATTCGATGTCGAACAGAAATGGAGTTATTATTCACCTCTTGATCCCCAACAACTAACATATATGGAATCTTCTTCATTTGTGCGTCTCTAATTTTTAACCCAATTTTTTCAACACGATTATCAACTTCAACACGAATGCCCTCTGACTCTAATTGAGATTTGATTTTTACAGCAAATTCTAAATGAGCATCGGCAATCGGTAAAATTTTAACTTGAATAGGGGAGAGCCATATTGGAAATTCCCCCTCGAAATGTTCAATTAAGATAGCCATAAATCGTTCAACAGAACCGTATATGGCTCTATGAATCATGATTGGACGACAATGGTTGTTATCCTCGTCGATATAGTGGCAATCAAACTTTTCAGGCATAAGAAAATCGAGTTGAATTGTGCCACATTGCCAGCTACGTCCCAAAGCATCTAATATATGAAAATCGATTTTCGGACCATAGAACGCTCCGTCACCTGGGTTGATGGCATATTCTAATCCTTTCTTATTCAAAACGGATTCTAAAGTCTTTTCAGCATGCTCCCAAATTTGTTCTGAACCCATATAGTCTTCCGGACGAGTAGACAACTCCACTTTGTATTGGAATCCGAATCTTGAATAGAACTCATCGATCAGCTCTAGAATTTTCACAATCTCAGCTTCTACCTGATCCTTTCGAACAAATAAATGGGCATCATCTTGAGTAAATGATCGAACACGTAATAAGCCGCTAAGGGAACCTGATAGTTCAGGTCTGTGTACTAAGCCGAGCTCCGCAAATCGCATCGGCAATGCTCGGTAACTCCTCCGCTTACTGTTATAAACGAATATGGCTCCAGGACAACTCATCGGTTTAATAGCATAATTTTGTTGATCCCATTCCGAGAAATACATACTATCATGGTAGTGATCCCAGTGTCCTGATTGCTCCCAAACTTCTTGTTTCATAAGGATAGGTGTCTTAATCTCTTGATAACCAGCTTTAAAATGCTTATCCTTCCAATACTTTTCAAGTTCATTACGAAGGAGCATTCCATTTGGTAAGAATATGGGCATTCCTGGTGCTTCTTCCACTGACATAAAAAGCTCAAGGTCATGCCCAAGTTTACGATGATTCCGTTTTTCCACTTCCATTTGTTTAGACATCATTTATTCCTCCTAAAAAATAGTATAAAAAAACCACACTCATCCCGATATAGGGACGAGTGTGGTCGTGGTGCCACCCTAATTCCGTAATGTAAGACCATTACGCTCAAAGAAGATAACGGATTTCCCGATGATGGTTTCAGAAGAATTCATTCTCCACCATAGCTCAAAGGTGGTAAATTCCACTTATTTCTTCAGGGCTTGCAGCCGGAGACCCTGTTCTCTGTAAAGAAATAGAAGCAGAATTCATGTCCTTGTCATCACTTAATATAAAATTATATGGTTCTTTTGTTATTGTTGAGAGACTATAAAATAACGAGAATGGCTAATCTCCAATTTCAACCATTCTGAACTCTCCCTTCTGACATCAAGCACACATAGAGATACAAACGGTTGTTATTTTGACCTTAGCAACAAAGTTTGCGAATACAGCCAATTAAAAAAACCACACTCATCCCTGCAATAGGGACGAGTGTGGTCGTGGTGCCACCCTAATTCCGTAATGTATGACCATTACGCTCAAGAAAGATAACGGATTTCCCGATGATGGTTTCAGAAAAAATCATTCTCCACCATTGCTCGAAGGTGGTAAACTCAACTTATTTCTTCAGGGCTTACAGCCAATGACCCTGTTCTCTAGAAAGAAAAAAAGAAGAGCTCATGTCCTTGTCATAGCTAAAGTTCTTCGTCTTCAAAAGATTTTTTAACATTATATGTGAAAGGTAGTTGAAAAGTCAAGAAAATATCCTATTTTTTTCTTTTATTAATTTTACTAATGTCATTTGAAAGCAATTGAAAGCTGACAAGTAATAAATGATCAAGATTAACTTCATCCATTTAACAAAGGGATTGTTCTGTATAAAAACGGGACATACCAACCAACCGCGGAAAACATACGCTAAGCAAATTTCGGCATAAAAAAGCCGAGATTTCCACGCTAAGGAATTATCTGCTTTTATTATTATTGGAAAAGGGGACGCAGTGAATGTAAATTTGCTATTTTCTTCGTATCAAAGGTGTATTCACCAAGAAAATTGATATGCTCCCATCCCAACGATGAAATATGTTTTAGTAAATCTTCTTGCAATTTTCCTTTTTCCTTGCATATGATCCTAAATTTCCCATATTAACCGAACCAGATACTTTTCCTTCTCGAATCGACTGGGCTAAACGGAGCACATTATCAAAGTTTTCTTGAATAATCTTTGAGTAATCTGTCCAAGAAGTAATTTTTCTAGTTCAGGAATATCGCTTGGTTTTTGAATGGTGTAGAGATTGGCAACGGCTATATCACGAAGCCTTGGACCAAAACGAAATCCTTAAAGATGACTAAATCAAAACCAACCTACTAATGTGTTGCCGGTTTTTACAAATCGGAGAGCATTCTCTAATCCTTGTCGTTTATCTTTAGCCCAACAAATTTTATCTGTAAATATTTCTTCGCAACCATGTTCCTTAAAAGCATCCAATTGTAAATCAAGATTTTGAATTCTTGTTGAAACACGAGCATATCTTACCTTCAATAATTACTTATCTTGTTTTTTGGTTTTTCTGTTTTATCGTAATATAACTTAAAGTTAGGGGTAATATCTGAACATAGATTTCTGTACAGAGTTGAACACATATAGTAGATAGAAAGCTAGAAAACTATTTAGATTTTTAGTGTAGTGTTCAGAGACGCTATTCTATAAGTTTATTTTAAAACTGATATTTCTTGCGTAACCAACAAAGATATAGTAATATGACTGTAGGTCAAAAATGACCACTGGTCATAAAAGGGGGTTTTGTTAATGTCGCACAGAATGGACAAAATATTTCATGATAGAAATAAAACAATCCTAAATAATGCAGAAACTTTATTTAGATTAAAAGGTTTCGATAAAGTAACTATGAATGAGATAGCGAAAGAATCAGATGTCGCAAAAGGCACTTTATATTTACATTTTAATTCTAAAGAGGAACTACTTTTTAACATTTTAAGACCTAAATTGGAAGAATTTAATCATAAGATTGAACTAATAGACAAAAACGAAAATCTTACAAGAGATAAAATAAAAAAAATAATTACTTATGGATTTGACAGTGACTTTTTTGACTTTACTAAGGCTCATTTCCTTTATATGCATAAGTTATTCAATGTGCAATATCACAATGAATTAAATTCAATTATCGATAAGGTCATAAATAATTTTTCACTAATAATACAAGAAGGTAAAGAAAAAAATGATATAAAATCTTCTCTACCTAATAGCTATTTATCACATCAATTGATGCACATTTTTGACCCTCAAATTTATTTTAGTTTAGTTGAAAATGAAAAAAACACCAAAGAAAGTTTTGTTCGCAATACGATTACTTTTTATTTAAATGTATTGAGTATAACTAATAAAGGAGGGTAATATAATGGATCTACAATTAAAAAATAAAAAAGCACTTATTACTGGATCAACTAAAGGGATAGGAAAGGCAATAGCTTTTGAACTTGCAAAAGAGGGTGTGGATGTTTTAGTCAACGGTAGAAACAATGAAGAGGTAGAAATGATTGTTAATGACATAAAGAAAAAATATCCAGAAACTAATCCTCAGAATGCTTTTGGTAATCTATTGAACAGAGATGATAGAGAAAATATATACAATAATTATCCTAATGTAGATATTCTTGTGAATAATTTAGGAGTATACGAAATGATGACTTATGAAAAAGTCAATGATGAAGTTTGGAAGAAATATTTTGACACAAATTTTCTTGTTGCTGATAACATGTCTAGATTTTATATAGATAAAATGCTGAGTGAAAATTTTGGCAGAATTATTTTTATTGCCAGTGAAGAAGCTATCATGCCTTCAGGAAATATGCCACAGTATGCTGTGACTAAATCAATGATTTTATCTTTATCCAAATCATTATCATTTTTAACAAGGGGAAAAGAAGTGACAATTAATACCATTATGCCTGGACCTACATTGTCGGAGAATGTCGAAAATATACTCAAAGACATGTATAGTAATTCTAGTAAGTCTTTCGAACAAATTGAAAAGGACTTTGTATTGTCTAATTTACCTGATTCACATATTGAAAGATTTATACGTCCTTTTGAAATAGGAAGAATGGTTGCATTTGTAAGCAGCCCACATTCGGGTGCAATAAAAGGTACAGCAGTTCGAATGGACGGTGGTTTGATCCCTACTATTTATTAAAACAATAATAATTGAAGCTGATTATAATAAAATGGAGTAGCAATGTAGATTTATAATCAACAACTGTAAAGTCATCTTTTAAAACTGGTTAAGATATTCGAATTTTCTAAAAGTACCCCAATAATAATAAAAGCCGATAATGCCATTAAGTAGGAATACTCAGCTTTATCCCAAGTCTAAATTTGTTTAACTATGTTTTTCGCTTTTTGTTGCTAGGACCCCAAAAATAAAAAAATAATCTTCAAGATTATTTTTTTTTAACCATTAAAAACCGTTCAAGATAGCCAATTCCAATAAGATTTTCATAAAAGTAACAATTCCGATTGAAAAACTCGGGTTGACTTCAGTGGGATTTATGATATTATTTAGAATATTAAATTTAACAACTCTTATCCAGAGTGGTGGAGGGACCTGGCCCTATGAAACCCGGCAACCTGCAAAAGGTAAGGTGCTAATTCCAGCAAAATGTTATCTCATTTTGGAAGATAAGGTATAGCTACCTAAAGTCTTTCCGAAATGGAAAGACTTTTTTGTTTCAAAATGAGCTGCATGGATCTGATAAGAGTTAAATGGGGGAATCATGTGAAGGATAAAGAGATGAATGAAGCCGAGTTTGATGAAGTATTTGAAAAGCTGAAACGAATGTTAACAACCATGCGATTTGGTTCCATTACGTTAGTGGTACAAGATGGAAAAGTTATTCAGCTAGAAAAAAATGAAAAAGTTCGAATTAAATAAGAAACTAAATGCTGACTAGAAAAACTAGAGGTGTTTAACAAGATAGGGGTTTTACCCTTTTATTGTTAACGCCTCTTTTTGTTTCAATTAAAACTTAATTAAGAAGGTGAGGATTTTGTTAACATATGAAACCTGGAACAATCCGTCATTAGAGTTTGAGATTGACACAACCTATAAAGGTGCCTTAAATGTTTTGAAGTGGACCTATCAACATTATCAAGATGAGGTCATTTACGCTTGTAGTTTTGGGATTGAAGGGATTGTGTTAATTGACCTTATCTCAAAGGTTCAACCGAAGGCAACAATCGTGTTTCTTGATACAGGGGTTCACTATAAGGAAACCTATGACACTATTAATCGAGTAAAGGATAAATATCCAGATCTAAATATAGTACTAAAAAAGCCTAAACTAACATTAACAGAACAAGCAGAAATTTATGGAGATAAATTGTGGGAGACCAATCCTAATCAATGCTGTCAAATTCGTAAACTTGATCCATTAAATGAAACGTTGAATGGAGTGAAGGCTTGGATCTCAGGGCTTCGGAGAGAACAATCAGATACGAGAAAAAATGTAGAGTTTCTCAATAAAGATGAAAAGTTTCAGTCGATTAAAGTGTGTCCTCTTATTCATTGGACTTGGAAGGAAATTTGGAGATATACGTATAATCATAATCTTCCTTACAATCCACTCCATGATCAGGGATATCCGAGTATAGGCTGCTTTCATTGTACTTCACCTGTATTCGATGTAAATGATTTACGCTCCGGGAGATGGAAAGGAAAAGGGAAAACAGAATGTGGTCTTCATTAGGGGTAGTGTAATAGTTTGCTTGAGTTAGTTGCGATATTAATAAGTTTGTTTTTTGCGATGAATATTGGTGCTAGTGGAGCGGCTGCATCAATGGGAGTTGCATATGGTGCTGGAGCCATTCCGAAAGCAAGGTCTGCATTGGTGATTTGTGCAATTGGAATTTTGGCAGGGGCTATTTCTGGAGGGGGAGAGGTTGTAAAGACCATCAGTTCAGGAATCGTCCCTCAAGAAATCCTGACAATTAATCTTGTATTGATTGTTCTCGTTTCTGCTACTAGCTCATTATTTCTAGCAAATATCATTGGTATCCCTTTGTCGACAAGTGAAGTGACAGTGGGAGCAGTCGTTGGAGTCGGTGTTGCTTATCAAGTTTTATACGTGGATTCACTTATGATTATTATGATGTTTTGGGTCTTGGTTCCCGTTACAGCATTGCTCTTTACATGGATTTTAGGGAAAGGGTTATACGCATTACAAAAAAGGGGCTATAAATTTGACCAAAAGTGGATCGCCTATATTTTGATCATTGCTGGATTTTTTGAAGCTTTTTCGGCTGGAATGAACAATGTTGCCAATGCTGTTGGACCACTCGTCGGTGCAGGACTTTTATCTGTTACCAATGGGATTTGGATGGGGGGAGTGTTTGTTGCACTTGGGACTGTTTTACTTGGCAAGCAAGTGCTGGAAACTAATGGTAAGAGAATAACTCGGTTCACAAAAATAGAAGGAATCCTAATTTCAACAACCGGAGCAACTTTAGTACTTGTTAGCTCGCTCTATGGGCTACCGATTCCTCTTACTCAAGTTACATCATCATCTATCATCGGAATCGGAGTTGCGAAAAACGGAAGAGAGATTTTACAAAAACAAATCGTGAAAAAAATAGTGAAAATATGGATTGTATCCCCATTGATATCTTTGAGTATTTCATATTTTTTAGTCAAATTATTTATAGACAGTGATGTGTACTCTATTATCGTTCCCTTAAGTGTTATCGTCTCAACTATAGCGGGAATTAGTTTAATGAAATCGATTAATGAAGAAAGACGCTCCGTTCATGAAGACGGAGGAGGAATCTAATTATAAATCCGACTAAACGAATAGTCGAAGGAGGAATATGAATGAGTTTATTGCCACATGGAAGAGTATTGGTTCAGGCATTTCAACCTGATTTACCGTATGAAGAAATTAAGAATGAAATTATTTTAGATCCAATTTCCCTAAGTGATCTTGAATTATTGGCTATAGGTGCCTATAGTCCGCTTGAAGGATTTTTATCAAAAGCGGATTACGATGGAGTCGTAGAAAGTATGCGGTTAAAGGACGGAACCGTTTGGAGTATTCCCATCACGTTACCTATAAGTGAAGAACATGCTAACCAGCTGCAAACTGGTGAGAGATGTCGTCTTGTCTATCAACAGGAAACCTATGGGGTTATAGATATAAATGAAATTTATAAACCAGACAAGGAAAAAGAAGCATTGCTTGTATATGGAACAAATGAAATCAAGCACCCAGGAGTTCGAAAATTATTTGATCGGGAAGATGTGTATGTTGGTGGGAAAATCACCTTATTAAAACGTCCTAAAAAACCTTTTGGTGAAAATACTTTTGACCCAAGTGAGACTCGAGCTATTTTTAAAGAAAAGGGATGGAAAACGATTGTAGGTTTTCAAACGAGAAATCCTGTCCATCGTGCCCATGAATATATCCAAAAATCTGGATTAGAAATCGTTGATGGCTTGTTTTTAAATCCGTTAGTCGGTGAAACCAAATCTGATGATATACCTGCAGAAATACGGATGGAAAGCTACAAGGTTTTATTAAAAAGTTATTACCCTAATGATAGGGTATTGCTTGGAGTATTCCCAGCGGCAATGAGATATGCAGGTCCAAGAGAAGCCATTTTTCATGCTTTGGTACGGAAAAATTATGGCTGCACTCATTTCATCGTTGGCCGAGATCATGCTGGTGTCGGATCTTACTATGGAACATATGAGGCGCAAAAGCTATTTGATCGATTTACTGACCAGGAATTAGGGATTACTCCTCTTCGGTTTGAACATAGTTTTTATTGTGAAAAGTGCGATGCCATGGCAACAACTAAAACATGTCCCCATGATAGTACCCATCATGTCATACTGTCAGGAACAAAGGTAAGAGAAATGCTTAGAAATGGGCAAGTTCCGCCTAGGACGTTTAGTCGACCAGAGGTTATTGAGGTGCTAATAAAAGGATTAAAGAAGCAAGAAGTACGTACTACGTGAGGAGGAATTATGTTGAGTGAAAAAGTCGAGAACATTGTCTGGCACCATTCGTCTGTTACGAAAAGTGAAAGACGTGATAGGAATAAGCATCATAGCTTTATATTGTGGTTTACAGGATTATCTGCTTCGGGAAAATCTTCGATTGCGAATGCTCTAGCCCAAACTCTTTTTGATAGAGGAAAACAAGTTTATATCCTTGATGGAGACAATATTCGCCATGGTTTGAACCAAGACTTAGGGTTCAAAGAGCATGATCGTAAGGAAAATATCCGTAGAATTGGCGAGGTTTCCAAGCTATTTATTGATAGTGGTCAGATTGTACTGACCGCTTTCATTTCACCTTATCGTGAAGATCGTGATTCAGTAAGAAAAATTGTAGAAAAAGATGAGTTTCTAGAAATCTATGTAAAGTGTTCTATAGAAGAATGTGAAAAAAGGGATCCAAAGGGTTTGTATGAGAAAGCAAGGAGGAGAGAAATACCTCAATTTACTGGTATAAGTGCACCATATGAGGAACCTTTAGAACCAGAAATTGTATTGGATACTGAGAAGTTCTCTATTGAACAGTGTGTTGATCAACTAATAGATGCTTTAAGTGAAAAAAATCATATTTAATTGTAAATCAAACCAGATATTTAACGATATATCACTCTATGAACTACGAATAAAACGAGGGAGTGGAGCAGGATTTAAATACAAGAACTAGAAATATTACCGGAATCAACGGGGAGCTGAATGGAAATGGGGAAAGTTTACTTAGTTGGTGCAGGACCAGGAGATCCAGAACTTATCACATTAAAAGCAATAAAATCTATCCAACTAGCAGACGTGATTTTATATGACCGGCTTGTTAACAAGGAATTACTTTCATATGCAAAAAAAGGGGCAGATCTCATTTACTGTGGGAAATTGCCAAATTATCATACGATGAAACAAGAAACGATACATCATTTTTTAATTCGTTATGCAAAAAGCGGGAAAGTGGTAACAAGGCTTAAGGGTGGAGATCCTTTCGTTTTTGGAAGAGGAGGGGAAGAGGCTGAAGCACTAGCAAAACAAAACATCCCCTTTGAAATTGTTCCTGGAATTACTTCAGGTATTGCAGCTGCTACTTATGCTGGTATTCCCGTCACACATAGGGAAGCTAGTTCAAGCGTAGCGTTTGTAACTGGACATCATCAAAACAACAAACAAGAGGATGAGAAATGGGAAAGCTTAGCCAAAGGTATTGATACTCTCGCTATCTACATGGGAGTTAGTAATCTACCTTATATTATAGAACAGCTTTTGAAATACGGGAAAAGCAAGCAAACTCCTGTAGCTCTTATACATTGGGGAACAACAGAAGGTCAAAAGACCGTTACCGGTACATTGTCAAACATAGTGGATATCGTAAATGAAGAAAAGATTAATAATCCAAGTATGATCATTATAGGGAAGGTTGTCCACTATCGAGAAAAAATTAAATGGTTCGAAAAAACAATTGAAAATAACACGGTTATTAGTGAGGCATTATAAATGAAACAAGCAGTACTCTACATTTGTCATGGTAGTCGTTTATCAGAAGCATGTAATGAAGCAATTTCCTTTATTAAGAGATGTCAGAAACGAATAGCTTCGGATATTCATGAGATTTGTTTTCTAGAGATTGCTTCACCTTCGATTGAAGATGGATTTTCTTCATGTATTGAACAGGGAGCTACTCGGATTACGATTGCGCCATTACTGCTATTAAATGCTGTTCATGCAAAAAATGATATACCCAAAGAAATTCAAAAGTGCATGATAAAGTATCCCAATGTCCAAGTGACATATGGAAAACCGATAGGTGTTCATGAAAAAATGGTTGAGAGCATCATGGAAAGGATACATGAAACAACGTCGATCGATCCCACTACTATTACGGTATTAATAGGGAGAGGTAGCTCAGACAATGAGGTAGAAAAAGATTTAGGTCAAATTGCAAACATGGTTCAGAAAAAGAGCGAAGTTCAAGAAGTATGGACGTGCTTCTTAACTGTAGGTACCCCAAGCTTTCAAGAAATGTTACTTAAGGTTTCAACCATGCATAATAATAAAATGGTCTTTATTCCCTACCTCCTCTTTACAGGTTTATTAATGAAAGAAATTAAAAATAAGATCAATCAAACCACACACCCTAACCTTCATTTAGGGAGATATTTAAGTTATGATTCAATGGTTGAAGATGCTTATATAGATAGAGTAATAGAAGCGATTAATAATCGCGATAATCTATTTACCTTTAAAATTGAGGGGGACAATTATGCTCCCTTTTATAATTGATGCATAAGAAAAAAGAGTTATAGAACCGACTGTTAAAAAATGTAATTATAAATGGAGCTGTCCCAAAAAGGGTCCGGAACCACTAGGATATCCATATATGAAGATGCCTTAGGGCTTCTTCTAGATATGGACGTTGTGGTTCCGGACTTCTTGTTTTGGGAGAGACTCATTTTATTGAGTAAATAATTAGAAAAACACATTACATTTTTACCATAAATAGGTTTTAAACAACTTCCACTAATTGTATAATAAGGGAAGAATGTTATGGACTATAACATGAGGGTCTTAGGTTTTGTTCATATTAAACTAAAATGTTTACACACGTCTAGAAGATTTATATTTTCATAATGAAACAGAAAAATAGCACCTTTACGTGGAACTTCTGTACAACGCTACAATTTGATGATATTTTATTTGACTGAAAGAAGGATGAAATATTGTATAAAAAATTAAAAGTGTACTTAAACTTTTTGACACCAATCCTTATCACATTTACAGGTGTATACCAGATGTTTGAAACAGGATTCAGACCAGTCCCAATCATAATTTTTATATGCGGATTTCTTTCTTGTCTTATGGTTCTATATGAAGTGAAGTTGTATAAAAAAGGCTCACAAATGGGTTAGTAATTCCTCACGATCAATTTATATAAAACCTCTGATAAATGATGCTAAAGCCTCTTTTCCTTAGTAGATAATAAAATCGGTAGGAAATATTTATATGAATAAGGCTTAGTTTTGTTATATAATGATGTATTGTTACATAATTCTAATAATTCCTAAACTAGGTAGGATACTGACATGTAATGATCTAATATGTACTAAGTAAGATATTCATCTGAAGGTAGAAAGAGTGATTAATATGGCACCGGTTTCAGATCGTTTAATTCAATTCCTAGAGAATAATATCTCGACGTTTCTAGATAACTGGAGAGAAAGAGTGTTAATTTATCCAGATGATGTCCATTCTGAAAAAGTAATAATGAATGGTCTTCGAATGTTTGAACTCGTAAGGAAAACTCTTTATTCACCCATTAGTGAAGAAGAAATAAAAAAATTATCACTAAAGGTAGCAAGAGAAAGAGTCGAAGCAAATGTAAATATTGGGGAGTTTGTATACAATGTTAATCTTGGAAGAACGGAGATTATAAACTGGATCAGCTCTTCTGGAATTCAAATAGATGAGCTCCAGCCTGTTTTTGTCCAAATAAATAGTTTGTTTGACCAATTCTCATACTATGCAGTTCGATATTATACGGATATTAAAGAACAACATCTTCAAGAAAAAAACCTATTTATCGACCAAACTCATAAAGATCGCTTGTCAATTTTAGGTCAAATGGCATCGAGCTTTGTTCATGAATTCCGCAATCCTTTAACTTCAATTGTTGGATTCATTAAATTATTGAATAAAGAATATCCGGATATTAATTATATTGATATCGTCAGTCATGAGTTAGAACAAATGAACTTCCGGATTTCACAATTCCTTCACGTATCAAAAAATGAAGTATTTGAAAACCGAATTGAAATCTTTTCACTATCACAAATGTTTGAAGATCTGATGGAATTTCTTTATCCAAGCCTGGTTGATAGTGATGTAAATGTTGTCACTAGGGTGGATCCTTCGATATTGATCAGCGGGAATAAAGATGAAATTCGCCAAGTTTTTCTTAATATAATGATTAATTCAATTGATGCATTATATATGGAAAAAGATTATAGAGAAATAATTATTGAAGGAAAAATGGAACACGGAAAAATAATCGTTCACTTGATTAATAATGGCCCTAAAATAGAAAGAGATAAAATGATGACGATTTTTGAACCTTTTTATACAACTAAAGAACTTGGTACTGGGATTGGATTGTATGTGTGTAGAAAACTGATCAATAAACACGGGGGAGAAATCTTTTGTCAATCAGAAGAGGAAGAAACTAAATTCGTGATTACTTTGCCAAGTAACAAGTAGAAGGAAATTGATTAGTAATTTGTAGAGATCAAGGGAATACAGTCCCGTATTGGTTCAATTTAAAAAGCTACCCTTCATTTAGGAAGGGTGGCTTTATTTTAAATAACTTTTTCTTTTTTCGTAACAGGAATATTTGACTTTGTTGTCAATGCTTTATCAATTGCCACATAGATAAGACCGGCAATCATACATCCAACTCCTAACATCGTAAACATGACATTTCCGAGAGACAGATCTAGTAGGTAACCAGAGATCAGCGGCCCAATTGCGCCTCCTAGAATCCATTGCAAGCCTGAAGCCCCCATATATGTACCTCTTAGGTGTTCTGGGGCAATATTGGAAATGAACGTCATTTGAACGGGACTGATGAGCATTTCTCCAAGAGTATAAATACCATAAGCAACTAATAGGATCAGCATAATCATTGTAAAACTAGTTTGTTGAGTGTAGAAAAAGGATGGAAAAAGTGCCATTGCAATTTGCCCAATTCCAAATAAAAAAGTTCCAAGCAGCATTACAGTTCCGATTTTTTTCTTCCCGCACCAACTCGAGATAGGTAATTGAAATAGAACCACTAAAAGCCCGTTAAATGCCATCAAATAAGGGAATGGATTTTGCTCTGGTGGAAGATGTTTTAACTCATTATCAAAGTGAAGTGGAAGCATTCCTTCCGTTTGAGAAAAAGACATAGAAATGACGACACCGGTTAAAATGAAAATAAGTAATACTTTGTCTTGAAGAAGTACTCTGAAAGGAGAAGGAATATCTTCTTTTACTTCCTCTTGTTCTATTAGTGAATCTTTCCGTTCTTTTTTTGGAAGACTTTCATAAATGAATATAGCCACAACGATCGCATAGATGATTACTGATGCTGCAGCAATCATAAAGATAACTGATTTACTAAAAATGATGATAGAAGCTCCGATTAGTGGTCCAGTTGCTGCTCCGATATTATGTCCAAGTCGAAGCAATCCAAATGCTTCCGTTCTTTGTTCAGGTGCTGTTACATCGGCCACCATTGCAGAAGCTGCTGGATGGAAAAGTGAATTAAAAAAACCCATGAATGCTGAAAGAATCACAAATGCGATGAAGGTATCGAAAAAGATAAAACCAATCATAACGATACCATTTCCTAACATCGATCCGACCATAACGGGCTTTCGACCATAAACGTCAGCTAATCTGCCACCTAGCATGGTCCCAAAAACAGAAGCAATTGGAGCCACTGCCATGACAACACCTACTAACCAGAGAGAATCAACTTTATCTTTTAAATAAAGAGCGAAGAAAGGCATCAGCATCATAAATGCAATCCCGTTAATCGCCTCACCTATAAAGCGAATCCAGACATTGCGATCCAAGCCTTTTAATTGTTTAAAAGAGTTCATTTTATACACCTACTGTCTATTTTGTATAAATATCATACCTGAAAATATATACTTTCCTTATTTTCTGATAATTCTTTTTATTCATCATCATTTTAATATAATGAATTCATTACTATAAGGTTCTATTGGATGATTATTTATCAGTCTTTTGATGGAGTCTAGAACATTGACTGAAAGGAACGTATGTTCTACAATAGGAACATATAATATTAAATGGAATGGTGAGTGAAATGGAGTTTAAAATTGATTCAAATCTACTAAAATCTGCTTTAATTGAAGTATCAAGAGCAATCTCTAACCATCCTACTATTCATGTTTTATCAGGTGTATTGATCAAAACAACAATGAATGAACTCTCTCTGATTGGAATGAACTCAGAAAGAATTGTTAAAAAAGTCATTCCATCAATAAATGCATCGTTAGAAATTCTTCGAGAAGGTAGTATGGTCATTCCTGCTAAATCATTTCTTGAGCTTGTTAAAAAGCTTCCAGACCGTTTGTATATAAAGCAAACTCAACATAAGATCAATATCATTTCTAATGATATTTATACTTCAATAAGTGAAATACCATCCGAGAATTATCCTCAGCTTCCAGAAATGCCTAAGACACCAATCTCAAGTTTACAGTCAAACCTATTAAAATCACTAATAATACAAACATGCTTTGCCGCATCTGAACATGAAACAAATCACGTAATAAATGGAGTACAATGGATATTCACTGAGAATAGAATCCAATGTACTGCTACAAACTCTCACCGGCTAGCAACAGTAAATGCAGCTTCTTCTTCTCAGAATTCAAGAAGCATCATCATTCCAAAGAAAAACCTACTTGAGTACCTTCATTTGATCGGGAATGATAGTCATAACATTCAAGTTTTCCTAACTGAACATTATGTATTATTAGAGTCAAAGGACATTCTGTTCTTTTCTAGACTGATATCGGGGTCATTCCCAGATATCAGCAAAATGATCCCATCACATTTTTCTACAGAAATTGTATTGAATCGGAAAAGATTCTTAGAAGGAATGGAGAGAGCAAATTTATTATCTACCAAAGAACGCCATCATAAAGTGAAATTTATGACACTTGGGACAACATTAGTTGAGCTCACTTCAATGAGTAGTGAAATTGGGGAAATTATTGAAAAGCAGGAAATTGATCAATTAATTGGCGAAGAAATAGAAATCACTTTTGATTGTAACTTTATGAAAGATGCCCTCAAGGCAATCGATGAAGAGCAAGTGCGATTAGGCTTTAATGGTTCATTAAAACCTATCGTGATTCAACCTTTAGTAGATCATTCCTATACTCAAATCATTTCTCCAGTAAGGACTTCAGCCAGAATATTATAGGGGAATCGTAAAAAATGCTGTTTTAAAAATGTCTTTAGTAAATCTAGTGTAATTGTAGAGATTTTGATAAATCCTGGGAACAAGGATTTCAATTTATTAAACAAAATCATGGTCAATGGAGTCTAACAGATCATCGTATTTTTCCATTAAGAGAAAATGAAATGACTGTGATTTTAACAGCCACTATATTAATAGATGGTAAGACAATTGAAACGGATAATCTATTTATTGAAACGATTAAGAGAATTGGCGAGAAAAATGAATGGAAGTCAGTCAGAAGCTATATTGAGGCTGGAATACCTATTGAGAATTTAGTTAAATCCCTTTTTTAAAGCAACTTAGAAACTTGTATTAGTTATCAAGATGCCTGGAACCATATTTATGGTAAAGTACGTATAGTTCCAGACATGTAATATGATTTAAGGCGTTAAACGATCGCAATCTCTAGGGAAGGCTGTGGCTTCACGGACATTATTAATGTTTAGCATCTGGGCGGTCAATCGTTCTAAACCAATTGCAAAGCCTCCATGGGGAGGAAATCCAAATCGAAATAGATCTGTATAGCTCTTAAAATTGTCTAGGTCTAATCCTTTCGACGCCAACGATTTTATTAGTTGTTGGTAGTCATGAATCCTTTGTCCACCTGAAGTAATCTCTACTCCTTTATAGATTAAATCAAAGGAATCTGTCAATTCGGTATTGTTTTGATTAAGCATTGTATACATAGGTCTTTTTCTAGTAGGGTAGTTTGTAATGAACACAAAAGGTGTTAAGTATTTCTTTTCAATATATTGACTAATAAGCTTTTCACCTTCACGATCTAAGTCTCCATCCGGTGATGTCTTTTCGAATTGTTCCTTTAAAATTTGTTGTGCCTCTTGCAGAGTAAGCTGTGGAAATTCTTTAAGTTCAGGTAATTCTATATTTAGCAGCTTAAGTTCATTAGCACAGGCTAGTTTCACTTTTTCAAAGATATGAATCAAGAGCTGGTTTTCCAGTTTCATTAATTCTTCATAGCCTTCTATGAAACCTACTTCCACATCCATAGATGTATATTCGTTTAAATGTCTTGAAGAATTATGTTCCTCTGCTCGAAAAACAGGTGCAACTTCAAACACGCGTTCATATCCTGCAGCAACCATTTTTTGTTTATAAAATTGAGGAGATTGAGCAAGATAAGCTTCTTTACCGAAATATGGCAATGAAAAAACGTTTGCTCCACCTTCAGCCCCTTGAGAAGTCAATTTTGGTGTGAAAATTTGAGTAAAACCCTTATTTCTTAAATATTCTTGAAAGGATTCGACAATTTTGGATTGTATTCGAAATATCGATTGAACTTTTGGATTCCTCATCGATAACACTCGGTGATTTAGTATTGTATCTAAATTTGCCTCTATTTCATCGTTATTTACTTCAAATGGTATTGGAGCAGCATAGGATAACATCTTTATATTATCCACATGAATTTCTACACCATTTTCCTGTTGATTTGTGGAAACAACCTTACCTGATATTTCTACAGCCGATTCATTCGTGATTTTCATTTTTGCTATTTTGGATTCCAAAACGCATTGAATGAATCCAGATCGATCCTTAAGAATTAAAAAGCTTACTTTCCTCAAATGTCTTACTCGATGTACCCAGCCTTTTAGATTCACATCTTCATTTACATGATTGCTGCATTCAGAAGTGAGTACACGTTGATATTCATCCATTTTATTATCCTCCTTATCATTTTCAATAGTAATTTGATATCATCATCATCCTCATCGGGAATCATTGTACTCACCTCCTTAAATATAAAAAAGTCCGCCCCTATAAAAAGGGACGGACATGTTATGATGTTCCGCGGTACCACCCGGTTTGCTTAATAAAGCCACTCGAAACAGTGTAACGTCTGTCATACGTTCACTCCTACTTTTTTCAGAGTGTCACTCACGAGGTGTCTTTCTTTCGCTCTTTAATGCATTCATTTCAGCAGGAGAATGCTTTCTTTGAATCAGTGTGCGAAATACTCTTCCTCTTCATCGATTTTTCATATTGTTTATGTCATTATAGTAGTATCCTTCATAAAGTGCAACTATATTTTGACTTTTTTGTCATTTGTTTTTAAAAAATTCGTGAATTCGTTTATAACTCTTCATGGCAGTATAAACTAATACTATTTTTAATGCACGAATGGTTGTTTCCCTACCGAAACATTTTTTAGTCATTGATAATTTTGTTATAAAGGAGAAAAAGGTTGCTATAGACCCACTCAATAGATACTTGTTACGATATTTGTGAGTAAGAGTGGAGGAAATTTTTATGGAACAAGAAAGATATAATCAACTAAAATTAGGTGAACGTGGTGCGATCATTAGTATAATCACCTACATATTTCTATCATTACTAAAATTAACAATTGGTTATAGTACTGATTCAGAAGCTTTGCAGGCAGATGGATTGAACAATACTACAGATATTATTGCTTCTATCGCAGTGTTGATCGGATTAAAGGTCTCGCAAAGACCTCCTGATGAAGACCATCCATATGGTCATTGGAAGGCAGAGACTGTTGCTTCAATGGTTGCGTCTTTCATTATGATGGCCGTTGGAATTCAGGTTCTTTATGATGCTGTCTCATTAGTATTCAGTGGAAAAGAAGATCCACCTGATATGATTGCAGCATGGACGGGTATTTTTTCAGCGTTTGTTATGTATATTGTTTATCGCTATAACAAAAATTTAGCAAATAAAATTAATAGTCAATCTGTAATGGCAGCAGCAAAAGACAATTTATCAGATGCGCTTGTCAGTATCGGTACGGTAGTCGGGATTATTGGTTCTCAGTTTCAACTTCCATGGCTGGATCCTGTAACTGCAGTAGTTGTAGGATTAATAATCTGTAAAACCGCATGGGAGATATTTCGTGATGCATCCCATTATTTAACAGATGGATTTGATGAAAATCTAATCGCTTCCTATGAGGCTTCAATCAATAGCGTGAGCGGTGTAAAAGGTGTAAAAAATATCAAAGCGAGGAGTTATGGTAATAATAATGTAGTTGATGCCGTTATATTAGTTTCCTCACAGCTTGGAATTGAAGAAGCGCACAATATTTCAACTCAAGTTGAGAAAGTATTAATGACTGAATATGAAGTTTATGATGTACATGTACATGTTGAGCCTTATTGAATGATAGATGCCTTCCTCTTTGTCATTAATTAAAAGGAATTAGCAAAAAAGTTATCTTTTTATTAAGCTCATTAATCCACATCCATATAATTTAGGGATATGAATTTTATAAATTAATGGAGGAATTGTATGGAACCCGTGAATCGTCCAAAGATAACGATCCCTAAGTCTGTTATAGAAAAAAGTATAGACATTATGTCACTAGCCTTACTTCTTATATCTATTGTTTATGTGTTAATGGTGTGGTCTTCTTTACCAAGTGAAATACCGATTCATTTCAACATAAAAGGGGAAGTAGACAGGTGGGGCGGAAAAGAAGGTATCTGGTTCCTGCCAGCGATCGGAGTTTTTATTTGGCTATCGTTAACGATTTTAGAAAAGTATCCTCATAAATATAATTATCTCAACCTTACTCTACAGAACGCAAAAAAACAATATTTAAATGCAAGATTACTAGTTAATGTTCTCAAGGGTGAATGTGTATTCGTTTTTGTATTTTTCACATGGCAAAGTGTGAATATAGCGAATGGTAATAACATTGGTATCGGCATTTGGGAGCTTCCGATTTCTTATTTATTGTATTTACTACTATTTTTCTTTTTATTATTCGCTCAGTTAAATTAAAATAGAAAAGATGACCCGAGAAAAGGTCATCTTTTTCTATTTTATAGCAATGATAATAACCAACCACCTATTGCTCCTGTTATCACAACAATCCAAGGCGGTAACTTCCAGTACACTAGCATGCTGAATAGTAGTGCCGCAAATGCGAAGTCCGTTGGTTCTAATATGGAACTTGTAAAAATGGGGTGATAAAATGCAGCGATCAAAATTCCGACAACTGCGGCATTTACTCCCATAAGAGCACCTTTAACTTTAGCATTTTGTCTTAACGAATTCCAAAAAGGTAAGGTTCCTACTATTAATAGAAATGCTGGTAAAAAGATAGCAAATGTTGCTAGTAGGCCACCTTTCCATCCACTGATGACAGCACCTAAATAAGCCGCAAATGTGAATAATGGTCCAGGAACAGCTTGAGCTGCACCATAACCTGCAAGAAATTCTTCTTCTGATAACCAGCCTGTTGGGACAAATTCTCTTTCGAGTAATGGAAGTACCACATGGCCACCTCCAAAAACAAGAGACCCAGAACGATAAAAGCTATCAAACAAAGCAATCCAATTTAATGAAGTCATCTCCCTAATAATAGGAAGTATAATTAATAATCCAAAAAAGATGAGTAAAGATACAACTGCAATAGTTTTTGAAATCGGTACTCTTGTAAAGGAAGCATTTTCATCTTTGTGTTGTTTATATAATAAAAACCCAATTAATGCAGAAATAAGTATAACGCCTACTTGTATAAATGCAGTTTGCCATAAAAGTGTGGCAACTAGTGCTAACAATGCAATGGTCTTCCTTTTTATATCTGGTGTTAATTTACTAGCCATTCCAAGAATTGCATGTGCGACAACTGCTACTGCTACAATTTTTAATCCATGAATCCAACCAGATTCACCAATACCAACACCCTGTAAAAGTAAAGCAAACAATATCAATGCAATGACAGAAGGAAGGGTAAAACCAATAAAAGCAAGAATCCCTCCAAGGATTCCACCCCTCAAAATACCAATTCCCATCCCAACCTGACTACTGGCGGGACCAGGTAAAAACTGACACAATGCTACTAAGTCAGAGTAGGTTTTTTCATCCAGCCATTTTCTTCTTCTGATATATTCCTCATGAAAATATCCTAAATGTGCAACCGGACCACCAAATGAAGTAAATCCTAATCTTGTAGAAATAAAAAGAATTTCCATTAATGATTTAAAACTAACTTTTTGATTCATGCCGTTAATTGACTCCTCTCTCTAATCCTTTATTTCCTTAAAAAGCTCATATGCTTTCTTCCGAGCCTCTCCAAGTACATGAATTCCTTTTTCCGTGCATGTGTAATACTTTCTTATTTTTCCTTCAACGATGCGCTCTTCTTTATTGAGTAGTTCATCTTTTTCCATCGTGTGAAGAATTGGATAAAGGGTACCAGAACTTATGTTGTATCCATGTTCTCTTAACTCTTCTAACATCCACACTCCGTAAATGGGGTGTTCTTTTGCGTGGTGCAGAATATGAATTTGAATAAAACCTAAGAATAACTTTCTTAATACTCTTTCCTCCAAGAATAAAACCTCCTTTCATTGAAATCGAATATCGATATCGAATTACGATATTAAGAGTTTAACAAATACCTTGGTGGATTCCAAGAGTAAATAAATTATTTACAAAATCTTAACAAAAAGGAAAAGTAGGGGGGAGTGAACTATAAATTAAAACAAATTTTTTGGCTTATTTCGTCATGATTGTTGTTATTTAACTCGCAGCTTGAATACACTTCGCTTTCAGCGGATGACCCGCGAGGTCGCATTTTGGCAAAATTCCTTAATTTATTGAAATTGATAATAATAGTGGATAAGTTTATACATTTTAATAAGCTTGTACATAGCTTATTAATGTAAAGGGCTCTTCGAATCCATTAAGAAGAGGGTGGAATCATGAAAATCAATTTAGTTACTATATTATTAGTATTATTATTGTTGTTTCCTTTACTTATTTCATTACTAATTGGAACACCTGATCAAACGCGATCAATCGTAAAAGCAATAGGAACAACCCTTGGAATAGATAACTAATATAAAGCGGATCCTTTAACACACTAATACACTGCGGGACGGTTCTCGATCGCGTTAATACATTAACGCGATCGAGAACCGTCCCGCGGTGCTTTAGAGCATGAAAGTGTTTTCGGGAATTGACAAATAAGTCTAATTATTTTAAAAAATTTCTTTTAATTTCACATTATGAAATTATCGGGAGTTTTTATTTTTTTTTAACTTTATTATTAAAGTAGATTAAGTAATGAGGAGGTGGCATGTTAAGAATGGATATTCGTGATTTGAGGAATTGTTTAGGGAAATTTGCCACGGGGGTTACGGTTGTCACTTGGAATAGTGAGATTCACCAAAAACAAGGAATTACTGTAAACTCTTTTACTTCAGTCTCTCTTGATCCCCCACTGGTACTAGTTTCGATTGATAAGAAGGCGAAGGCAAATGAAAGGATGCAAGATAAGCCTTTCGTCATCAATATTTTATCATCAGGTCAAGAAGCGATTGCCTGGCAGTTTGCCGGTAAAGAGCAGCTCGGGCTTCAAATTGAATGGGAAGATTCGAATTACGGACCTAAAATTCAAGGATCACTAGCGACCATCGAGTGTAGCCCTTGGAAAGAATATGACGGTGGCGACCATGTATTATACGTTGGTGAAGTGAAAAATTACCATTATGAAGAAGGAAACGCACTTGTCTTTTTCCAAGGAAAATTTTTAGAAACCAATTCAATAGATAATTATGTAAAAAAATAGAACTTAAGGGGGATGTTCATTTGGGAATTCGTACTGGTGCTCAGTATATAGAAGGAGTTAAGTCACGTCAACCAGAGGTATGGCTTGGTGGAAGAAAAGTAACAGATGTTTATAATGAAGACGTTTTCCGTCAACCAATCCATGAAATTGCCAATTTATACGATATTCAAAATGATCCAACATATAAGGATGAGATCACCTATTTATGTGAAGAATCTGGTGAACGATATTCACATGCTTTTAAAGTTCCTAAAACGTATGAGGATTTAAAAGCGAGAAGTAAACTTTTTGAAATTTGGGCAAGGGCGACTTTTGGGCTAATGGGAAGAACACCTGACTTTCTTAATGTAACGGTAACATCTATGGCGAGCAATACTTGGTTTCTCGATCAATATAACCCTGAATGGTCTAAAAATATGATTAACTACTATGAATACATCCGCGATCATGACCTTTTCTTAACACATGCGATCATTAATCCTCAAAATGACCGAAGTAAAGCATCACATGAACAAGAAGAAGATTTTACTCATTTAGGTGTTGTCGAAGAACGGCCTGATGGAATTATTGTCCGGGGTGCTAAAATGTTAGCGACTCTTGCACCAATCACCGACGAAGTGATTATTTATTCTTTCCCTGGCTTCCAACCAGGTGATGAAAAACATGCGATAGCATTTGCACTTCCAATTGACACACCAGGATTAAGGATTATTTGTCGTGAACCAATGCAAGATGGAAAGCGATCTGTCTTTGATCATCCACTCGCCTCAAGATATGAAGAAATGGATGCTCTCCTTGTATTTAATGATGTGTTTGTACCAAGTGATCGTATTTTTATCAACCAAAACATAGAAGCTGCTAATCTTCTTTATCCAAAAACAGGAATTGGTCAACAGCCTGCTCATCAATCTGGAGTTAGGGGACTTATTAAATTACAATTTGCTGCTGAGGTTGCCGCAAGAGTAGCTGATTCTATTGGGGTCGATGGATATTTAAATGTCCAAACTCAATTAGGAGAACTGATGCAGTCTGTAGAAGCGATTCGTGCCCTCTTGAGAGTTGCCGAATATGAGTATGAAACGACTTCACAAGGAGAGGTTAGACCTGCTGGACTCCCCCTTGAAACCATTCGTGGCATGTTGCCAAAACTTTATCCACGGGCGATTGAAATAATTCAAACAATTGGAGCTGGCGGTTTACTTATGTCCCCAACAGGTGCCGATTTTGAACATCCTGAACTTCGTGCTGATGTGGAGAAGTATTACGTTGGACGAGAAGGAATTTCATCACAAGATCGAGTACAGCTGTTTAAACTTGCTTGGGATCTATGTGGAGAAGCATTTGGTCAGCGTCTACTTCAATATGAACGTTATTACTCTGGGGATCCATTAAGAAGATTGGGGCGCTTCTATGCAGGTTTTAAACGCCAAAACTCATTCCCATTGGTAGATGAAGCATTAAAGGGTTCAAGAGACTTAGAAGGGCAACCAACCATTTAAATGAAAACGCTTTAAATTAAAATTCTAGCCAGCAGGGATTCGACAACGTTTGTCAAATTATTTGAGGAGAGCTTAAAAATAGACCATTCGTTGGATGAGGGGGCTAGATCATGATTTCTTCCGTCAAAAAAATTTCGAAAATTCTGAACTGTTTCACGAACGACGAACCAGCACTAGGAAATCTAGAAATTGCTGAAAAATTAGGAATGAATCCAAGTACTGTTCATCATCTCGTAAGGACCTTATGTGAAGAAGGGATGTTAATCCAAGATAGTCGAAAGAAATATCGATTGGGTTGGAAGCTTCTTGAATGGAGTAACCACGTGATGTATCAACAGGATATATACAGTGAAGCCACTCCTTTTTGTGAAGGGTTAATTCGCAGGTATCATGGCATTGTACATATTGGGATGTTTGATGCCGGAGAAGTGAGATTTGTATTAAAAGTCAAGTCCAAATCGTCTCTCCCTGTACCCACCTATGTCGGTGCTACTAAACCAGCATACTGTACGAGTACTGGGAAAGTATTATTGGCATTTAACCCATCGTTAATTAAACCAACAATTGCAAAAGGTCTTTTACAACGTGCTCCTAATACGATTACCTGTGTATCAAAGCTAAAAGAAGAACTAAAACAGATAAAATTACAAGGCTATGCCATCAGTAATAATGAAAATGAACTTGGTCTATACGGAATTGCAGCCCCTATCCGTTCATATACCGGTCAAACCATTGCTGCATTAAATATGGTAGGCCCCATTTCTTATATGGATGGTAACAATCGTTACGAAATGATTAAAAGTGTTGTATCGACGGCAGAGAAAATATCAAAAGATATCGGTTATATTAGCGTTTTATGATAGCGCTTACAATAAAGGAGGAATAAAAATGGCAACACAGGCAAAATCATTTTTAAAAACAAGAGTGCTAGATTTATTGAGAACTATTGAAGATAACAAGGATCTATTGAAGCCACCTGTTAATAATAAGGTTCTTTGGGAAGATTCAGAGTTTATTGCAATGCTCCTTGGAGGTCCAAATAAACGACGGGATTTTCATGTGGATCCTTCAGATGAATTCTTTTATCAAATTAAAGGTAATGCCTATGTCGAATGTATTAATGAGGAAGGAAAGCGTGAAGTGGTTACAGTTGGTGAAGGTGAGATGTTTATGCTCCCTGCAAATGTTCCACACTCCCCTCATAGAGTGGCAGATTCGTATGGAATCGTACTTGAACGTAAGCGAGATAAAGGGGAATTTGAAAGCTTTGTTTGGTACTGTGATAAGTGTGATCATGAAATGCATCGCGCGACTGTACAATTAACAAATATTGAAGTTCAAGTAAAGGAAGCTATTGAACACTTTAATACAAGCGAAGATTTACGGACATGTGAAATGTGCGGACATCAAATGCCGCCAGAAGCTGAGGAATGGAAATGAGAATAGATTTTCATACACATGTCATTCCAAAAGACCTTCCGAATTTAGCAGAAAAATATGGTGGAAAATGGCCCGTTCTACGTCAAACTTGTGCTTGTGGAGCAAATATTTTAGTAGAGGGGAAAGTTTTTAGAGAAGTAACAGATCAAGTATGGAGTCCGACAAAAAGGATTCAAGACATGGACCGTGAAGGTGTCGATATCCAAGTGCTGTCCCCAATCCCTGTTACATTTTCTTATTGGGCACCAGTTGACGCAGCACTTGAGATGGCACAACTACAAAACGACTTCATTTCGGAAACAGTTCAAGAAAATCCTGGGCGTTTTGCTGGGTTAGGGACAGTACCAATGCAAGATACGAAAACAGCCATTAAAGAGATGGATCGTTGTGTACATGAATTAAACTTATGCGGAATTGAAATTGGGACAAACGTGAATGGAGAAAACCTCGATGCTCCAGATTTCTTAGAATTCTTTGAAATGGCTGAGAAATGGAATGTCCCACTCTTTATCCACCCGTGGGAAACAATGGCAAAGGACAGAACCCCTCGCCATAATTTCATGTATACTGTCGGAATGCCAAGTGAAACAGCTCTTGCGGCAGCTAGCCTTGTCTGGAGTGGAGTAATGGAGAAATTCCCGAATTTAAGAGTGTGCTTTGCGCATGGTGGAGGCTCGTTCCCTTATATTTTACCCAGACTTGATCAAGGGTGGAAGGTTTGGCCGCACTTACGTTTAACCACACAACCACCAAGTCACTATGTTCATAATTTTTATTTTGATTCATTGAATTATGACCCGTTAAATGTAAACTATCTAATTGATCGTTTTGGCCATGAAAAAGTAATGATGGGTTCCGATTATCCTTTTCTGTTAAGGGAAATCCCACCAGGAAAAGTGATTGACGAAATGACGGATTTAACAGAACTCCAAAAACGAATGATTCTCGGTGAAAATGCTCTTCGATTCTTGAATATAAAGGGGATAAATGATGGAACCAAAAATACTGACTCCAGAGAAGAAACTGCAAAGTCTGGGATTTAAACTTTCTCCTGTCCGTCCGGCTGTAGGCAATTATGTAAGCAGAGTTCGTGTAGGTAATCTGATATTTACATCTGGTCAGGGTGTGGATGAGTTTCACGGGAAAATTGGTCAAGACCTTGATGTTGAAACAGGTTATCTTGCTGCTCGCCAATCTATGGTGAATTTATTGAATGTCCTAAAAGATGAACTAGGTGAACT
The DNA here is from genome assembly GCF_016908495.1 of Rossellomorea pakistanensis. GTDB lineage: Bacteria > Bacillota > Bacilli > Bacillales > Bacillaceae_B > Rossellomorea > Rossellomorea pakistanensis. The sequence continues at coordinate 295,394 of NZ_JAFBDZ010000001.1, forward strand.
CAGTAGGATTAAAAGAGTTGTCAAAATTCTTGGATTTGTCAACTGTACTGATGATTTTATAGACCAGCCAAAAGTAATGAATGGAGCATCAGATTTACTAGTAGAAGTCTTTGGTGAAAAAGGACGCCATGCCAGGTCAGCTGTTGGAATGGCCCAGTTACCTGGGGGAACGGCGATCGAAATTGAAATGATTGTAGAAGTAGAAGATTTTTAGTAGTAATTATTTGAAAAAAGGTGGCGTTACGGTCACCTTTTTTCAAAATACTCACGAGTAGTTTTAAAGGAGGTTCTCATTTTGCATTTAAAAGAAAAGTCAAACCGCAAAGTAAAACCAATTGATTGTCTCCATTTCATCAATGGTGACTATCGGGATTCACATAATTCAAAAGTCTTTGAAAATATAAACCCTGCCACAGAAGAGGTGTTAGGAAAGGTGGCAGAAGGTGGTAAGAGGGAAGTTGATGAGGCAGTCCAGGCCGCTAAGACGGCTCTTAAGGGACCTTGGAAAAATTTCACTTCAGAGGAACGTTCTATTGTCCTTAGACGGATTGGAGACTTAATTATTGACCGAAAAGAAGAATTAGCCGCACTTGAATCTATGGATACGGGTAAGCCCTACCAAATGGCACTAGATATAGATATTCCAAGGTCTGCCTATAATTTCCATTTCTTTGCAGATTATCTCACATCAATGGGAACAGAAGCATTTCAACAAGATCAAAAAGCACTCCACTATTCGATTCGTCGGCCGGTAGGAGTTGTAGGGATGATAAATCCTTGGAATCTCCCATTACTATTACTCACTTGGAAAATGGCACCTTGTCTAGCGGCTGGAAATACCGCAGTTATGAAACCAGCCGAATGGACCCCTATGACGGCAACAATCTTGGCTGAAATTTGTAAAGAGGCTGGTGTACCTGACGGAGTCGTCAACCTTGTTCATGGCTTTGGCCCGAACTCAGCTGGAGCAGCGATTACAGAACACCCAGATGTAGATGCCGTTACTTTTACAGGAGAAACGAAAACAGGCACAGCGATCATGAAAGCAGCAGCACCAACATTAAAAAAACTATCCTATGAATTAGGTGGAAAAAATCCAAATATTATCTTTGCTGACTCTGATCTTGATGAAGTAATCGAGACTACTCTGAAATCTAGCTTCATGAACCAGGGAGAAGTTTGTTTATGTGGATCACGTATTTATGTTGAAAGTTCAGCTTATGAAGATTTTGTTGACAAATTTGTATTAAAAACAAAAGAACTCAAAATAGGAGACCCCTTCAAAAATGAAACCAGTGTCGGTGCTGTTATCAGTAAAGAACATTACGACAAGGTTTTAAGCTACATACAGTCTGCTAGAGATGAAGGGGGAACAATCCTAACCGGTGGAGGAAGACCTCAAACTGAAAAGAAGGGTTATTATATTGAACCAACGATTATTGTAGGGCTTGATAAAGATTCACGTTGTGTCCGTGAAGAAATTTTTGGTCCTGTTGTAACTGTTCTCCCATTTGAAACGGAAGAGGAAGTGATTGAACAAGCTAATGATACACATTATGGATTAGGAACGACGATTTGGACGAACGATTTAAGAAGAGCTCATCGTGTCGCACATCAAATTGAAGCTGGAATCATTTGGGTCAACACCTGGTATTTAAGAGATCTTCGGACACCTTTTGGCGGAATGAAACAAAGTGGAATTGGGAGAGAAGGTGGAATGCACAGTTTTGAATTTTACAGCGAATTATCAAATATCACCATTAAATTATAGAAAGGAGGATAACCATGTCAGAAAAAGTAATGTTAGAAGAAATAAAGGATTTCTCTAAAGATCTTATGAAGGCAGAGAGGGAACAAAAAGGAATAACACCTCTAACAGAAATTAAACCGGATATTACTGTGGATGAAGCCTACCTCGTTCAACTGGAGACGGTCACACAGAAAGTAGAGTCTGGTTCTATTATAGTTGGGAAAAAAATCGGGCTTACCTCCATTGCCATGCAAGAGCTTCTTGGTGTAGGCGAACCAGATTATGGACACCTTCTCGATTATATGGCTGTCGAAAACAATGGAACCGTTACATCCAATCAAGTAATTCAACCCAGAGTGGAAGGGGAAATTGCTTTTATTCTAAAAGAAGAACTGAAAGGTCCTGATGTAACGGTACAGCAGGTGCTTCAAGCGACAGATTATGTTCTTCCTGCACTTGAAATTGTTGATAGTAGAATTGTAGATTGGAAAATTAAGTTAGAAGATACTATCGCAGATAACGCTTCCTCAGGTCTGTTTGTATTAGGGGATACCCCAATATCTGTCGAAGAGGTAGATCTTCCACAATTGAAGATGAAATTATTTCGTAATGAAGAATTGATAAACACTGGTAAAGGCTCCGCTGCTCTTGAAGATCCTGCCTATTGCGTAGCATGGCTCGCGAATAAATTAGCAGATTATAATCTTTCGCTAGAACCTGGTGAGGTCATTTTATCTGGAGCACTATCAGCCGCTATTTTTGCACAGCCAGGAGATAAATTTACTGCGGAAATCGACTTATTAGGCAGAGTCTCTGTTAAGTTTGATCGGTAAAGAAAGGAGTCCTCATTAATGAAAGTGAAAGTGGCCATTATTGGATCAGGAAATATTGGAACAGATTTAATGAAGAAATTGCTTCGATCAGAACAATTAGATCTAACCGCTATGATTGGCATTGATTCACACTCTGAAGGTTTAAAAATGGCACAAGAAAATGGAATTCAAACCATTGATAACGGCATTGAAGGATTTTTGGAAAAACCAGAACTTGCCGAAATCCTTTTCGATGCTACGTCAGCAAAGGCTCATATTGATCATGCAAAAAGATTAAAAGAAATTGGCAAAAAAGTGATTGATCTTACTCCCGCTGCTATTGGTCCATTTGTTGTCCCTCCTGTAAATCTAGGTTCACATTTACAGGAATCAAATGTGAACATGATTACGTGTGGTGGCCAGGCAACCATTCCGATTGTTCATGCTGTTCAACAAGTAGTGGAAGTAGAATATGCTGAGATTGTTGCTACCATCTCAAGTAAAAGTGCTGGCCCAGGCACACGGGCAAATATAGATGAATTTACGGTAACTACTTCAAAAGGAATTGAAGAAATCGGGGGGGCTAAGAAAGGGAAAGCCATCATTATTCTCAATCCAGCAGAACCACCTATATTGATGAGAGATACAGTCTATTGTCTTGTAAAAGGGAAACTGGATGAGGCACTCATTACAAAATCAATTATAGAGATGGTAAAGAAAGTACAAGAATATGTTCCAGGATATCAAATGAGAACAGACCCCATTTTTGAAGATAATAAAGTAACTGTTTTTTTAGAAGTTGAAGGCTCTGGCGATTACCTTCCACCATATGCTGGTAATTTGGATATCATGACGGCATCTGCACTCAAGGTTGGTGAAGAATTTGCCAAAAATATACTTACTCAAAAGGCGTTTCATTAATCAAGGTTTTAGTATAGGAAAGGAGAATGATCATGGTAAAAAGGGATGTTACCGTTACTGAAGTTGCCTTGAGGGACGGGAGCCATGCCATCGGACATTCGTATACAATTGACCAAGTACAGAAAGTTGCAAAAGCACTTGATGAAGCAAATGTTCCATATATTGAAGTTTCACATGGTGATGGATTGGGAGGTTCTTCCCTTCAATATGGACGTTCAAAGACGAATGAAATGGAATTAATCTCTGCTGCCGTTTCCGTTTGTAAACAAGCAAGAGTAGGTGTATTGCTATTGCCTGGAATCGGTACCGTTGAGGAACTGAAGGAGGCTGAAAACCTAGGGGCAAGACTCGCACGTATTGCAACACATGTGACAGAAGCAGATGTTTCTAAGCAGCATATTCAATTAGCTAAGGAGTTAGGGATGGAAACGGTTGGTTTTTTAATGATGGCCCATATGGTCCCAACAGAAAAATTGGTTGAGCAAGCAAAGCTCATGGAATGCTACGGAGCAGATACCGTTTACATTGTTGACTCTGCTGGCGCACTACTACCACATGAAGTGAAAGAAAGAGTCAAGGCGTTAAAAAATCAACTTAAAGTAAATATCGGTTTTCATGCCCATAATAATCTTTCGTTAGCAATGGCGAATACGCTTGTGGCTATTGAAGAAGGGGCGACATGGGTGGATGGCAGTGTTCGCTGCCTTGGCGCAGGAGCGGGAAATACACAGACAGAAGTACTTGTTTCTGTACTTGACCGAATGAATAGATCAACAGGAATTGATCTTTACAAAATGATGGACCTTGCTGAGGAGATCGTTGCTCCTATTCTTGAGAAACCTCAAGAAATCACAAAAGGGAGTTTAATTCTTGGCTATGCAGGTGTTTATTCCAGTTTCTTGCTTCATGCAGAAAGAGCAGCCCATAAGTTTAACGTAGATTCTAGAGATATTTTAGTAGAGTTAGGGAAACGAAGAGTAGTTGGGGGTCAAGAGGATATGATTGTGGATGTTGCTAGTGAGTTAGCCAAGAAATCTATATGAAAGTCGAAAGGGGTTCATAATGAAAACAAAAACACTTACTCTAAAACAGATTGCCGAACAAATTGATCATCATCAAATAACAGGTATAGATATGGATAAGATTACGAGTCATAGTCCTGATATAACTGTGAAAGATTCCTACGAGATCCAACAACATTGGGAACAATGTGCATTAAAGCGCGGAGATTTGAAAATTGGTTGGAAAATGGGATTAACAAGTGTTGCAAAGCAAAGATCAGTGGGGGTGAATGAACCGATTTACGGTAGACTTACGAATTCAATGGAAGTTCACTCGAACACATTATCACTTAAAGGGTTGATCCATCCGAGAGTTGAACCGGAAATAGCTTTTGTCATAAAAGAAGAATTGAAGGGTGATCAATTGACTGCACGGGATGTATGGAAAGCTACTGAATTCATCATGCCTGCAGTAGAAGTCATCGACAGTCGATATAAAAACTTTTCTTTTACTTTAGTAGATGTAGTCGCAGACAATGCATCATCTTCTCGATTTTTTTTAAGTGACCAAGCGTTTTCACCTTTTCACACCCCACTTGATAAACTTGAAGTGAATATGTATAGAAACGGTGAAAAAGTTCAATCAGGAGTTGGTTCTGCGGTATTAGGCCATCCAGTTAAGTCAGTTATTGAACTAGCAAAAATGCTACACCATGTCGGACTTGCAATCCAACCTGGAATGGTGATTTTAACCGGCGGAATTACAGAGGCTGTTAACGTTTACGATGGTGATGAACTAAAGGTAACATTTGATTCATTAGGAGAAATAAACTTTGATGTTAAGAAAGAAAAAGAGGACTAAAAATGCCAATTGCACACCTGCATATTCTTGAAGGGAGAAGCCAAGAAGTAAAAAGTAAACTCATTCTCTCTGTTACTAAATCGATTAGCGAAAGCTTAGGAACAAATCCTGAGAAGATTCGGGTTTTAATTCATGAAATACAAAAGGAAAATTGGGGAACCGGAGGGGTAGCCAAAAGTGAAAGTCCAAATCATTACTAATTTTGGAGGGAGTGTTGGGATTGAAACTGCACCATGAACAGTCATTGGAATTGAATTCCTCCATCATAGCGATTGGAGCATTTGATGGAGTTCATAAAGGTCATCAACATGTCATATCCCAAGCGGTAAAAAAAAGTCAAAGTATTAAAGCCCCAAGTGTAGTATTTACTTTTGATCCACCTCCACGCCATTACTTTAAAGGAGCAAGAATGTTAACGACTATTGGGGAAAAGCTAAACCGGATAGAAAAGTTGGGTGTTGATCACGTAATCGTAGCCAAATTTAATAATCATTTTCTCCAACGAACTCCTGAGCAATTTATTAAAGATCTAAAAAAATGTAATCCAGTTGAAATTCACGTAGGAAAGGATTTTAGGTTCGGTCTAAATCGTACAGGTGATATTAATTTACTCCATAAATTCTTTACTGTCAGAACGGCTAGACCTATCTACTGTGATAAAGGCACTATTATTTCCTCAACTAGAATTCGAAAGCTGGTTGAACAAGGGAAAAATAATGAAGCTAGGAAACTATTAGGTTTACACTTTTCCTTTCAACGATTAACTTTAAATACTCCTAAGTAGATAGAGACGGCTTTTTTCTAATTTTTTGCCAAATTATTGATGAGGGGGAAAATCAGTGAAAAAGTTAAAGCAAGGGATCATTTCTATCATTAGTTTGATTTTTATAATAGGAGTTCTATCGGCTTGTAGTTCTGGTAAGGCTGAAACGAGTGGAAGTGCTTCTGGTGGAGGTAAAACCTACAATTTTAAATTGGCACATATTACTCCTCCATCCCATATGTGGCATAAAGGGGCAGAAAAATTCAAGGAAGAACTAGAGAAAAGGTCGGATGGACGTATGAAATTGGAAATCTATCCTTCTAGTCAATTGGGAACTGAGGCGGATATGGTAGAACAAATTGCTTCAGGTTCTGTTGATTTCGGCTTTATCACTGCTGCTTATATGAGTTCTAGGGAAGCTTCATTTGCTGCTTGGTTTACTCCATATGCATTTGAAGATTTAAATGCTGCAAATGAAGCTCGTGATTCTGAAATCGCAAAGAAAATTCTTGGAACATTGGATAAACAAGGGTTAGTTGGACTCGATTATTTATTTGCCGGTCAGCGTGTCATGCTATTTAAAGATAAAGAGGTAAAGAAAGCTTCAGATATGGAAGGGTTAAAATTACGAGTTACTCCAAGTCCGCCAATGCAAGATTTTTATCAATTCTCAGGAGCATCGACAGAAGGGCTGCCACTTCCAGAAGTTTATTCTGCTGTTCAAACAGGTGTAATTGATGGAATGGATATGGATTTAGATGCTGCCATTACGAACAAATATCATGAAGTAGTGAAGCATGGTGCCGTTACCAATCATATGGTGTGGCCGGCTGTAGCGATGATGAATAAGTCTACCTTTGAAGGAATGCCAGAAGAAGATCAAAAAATTATCCGTGATTCAATGGCCGCTGCGGCAGAATATGCAGCAGTTACAAGAGCTGGCCAAGAAGAAGAGTTTAGACAGACATTAAAGGATAGCGGTATGAACATTTATGAACTAGATTCAAGTGTTTTTGAAGAGCAGATGAAAAAGTTCGATGAAAAATATGGGCCGACAGACCCGCTTATCCAAGAGTTTATCGATACCTTTCGCAAAAAGTAGATGATTGTTAGGGGGTCACAAAAATGAAAGCAATTAGTAACGGTATTTCATCAATAGAAAAAACACTTGCTGTTATATTGATGTTTGCGATGGCTGTCATTGTGACAATGGCTGTTTGTTTTCGGTATATTCTCAATTCTCCATTGTCTTGGGCAGGGGAAATAGCTGTTTTTCTACTAATTTGGATCAGCTTTTTTGGAGGTAGCTTGGGACTTAAATATAAGTCCCAAGCCGCTGTTACCATCCTATTAGATTATGTACCTGCAAAAGTAAAAAGGTTTATTCTCATTCTAGGGCATATCATTATGCTCCTTTTCCTTGTTCTTTTAATCTATTACAGCGTCAATTGGATTCTTTCGCCAAGTGTAGCTTTTCAGAAATCTACTGCTCTTTTAATTCCAATGTGGATTCCATACCTTGCCGTTCCTTTGGGGCTTTCTTTTGCAGGAATTCATTTATTGTCTAATCTCTTTGAATTAATCAAGGGAGGTGAGGGACAATGACTGTATTCGTGATCATTTGTTTCTTTCTATTATTGTTTATGTCTGTTCCAATTTCATTAGTACTTGGAATTACAACCGTTATTTACTTTTTTGCTGTCGGGAATACAACTCTCTTAGAATCCACTCCAATGAGACTTTATTCTGGTTTAGATAACTTTGGGTTATTAGCAATTCCTCTTTTCATGTTAGCTGGTGAATTAATGAATGGTGGAGGAATTACCACTAGGCTGGTGAAGTTTGCAAGAGTTTTAATTGGACATGTAAGAGGGGGACTTGCTTATGTAACCATCATAGCTAATATGTTTTTGGCCTCCATTTTAGGATCAGCTAATGCACAAGCAGCGATGATGAGTAAGGTAATGGTTCCCGAAATGGAAAAAGAGGGATATAATAAAGAGTTTTCTTCTGCATTAACACTTGCTTCTTCAATTGTGGCTCCTATAATTCCACCAAGCATGATCTTCATTATTTACGGAACTCTTTCAGGGACATCGATTGGCGGCTTGTTCATGGCAGGGATTACTCCAGGGATTATCTATGGAGTGGGATTTATTCTTTTGATTGCGTTGTTAGGTTATAAATATAATTTTAAGAAATCAAAGCGTTCTTCAATAAGTGACATCCTAAAGAGTTTTTTAAGTGTAATCCCAGCATTGTTAGTTCCATTTACCATTATTTTCGGTATTCTAAGTGGAGCGTTTACCGCAACTGAGTCAGCAGCCATTGCTTCATTTATTGCTTTTCTCGTGGGAGCATTTCTGTATAAAGAACTAAAGTGGAGGAAAATTCCAGGGATTTTGATCAACACAGTAACAGCAACCGCAACCGTAACATTTTTAATCGCTATGGCCAACATATTCGGATGGATGATTGCATTCGAACAGATTCCGCAAGCAATTGTTTCAGAAATGACTTCACTTTCAGAAAATCCTTTTGTATTTCTTTTGCTAGTCAATATCCTTTTACTTCTACTGGGAGCAGTGCTAGATGGAATCGCGGCACTCATTATCTTAGTACCAGTGTTTATGCCATTGATTACAGCTTTCGAAATCGATCCTATTCACTTTGGTGTCATCATCTGTATCAACCTCACAATCGGTCTCCTTACGCCGCCAGTAGGGACAGGTTTATTTATCGTCTCATCGATTGCAGAAGTGCGGTTTGAGAAGCTCGTAAAAGCAACGATGCCGTTTCTAATGATGGGAATCTTCATATTATTCATTATCACCTACTGGGAAGGCGCCGTTATGTGGATCCCAAACAAACTTGGCCTATAGAAAAGGGCGGACTCTCTACTATTTTACCGCATTAAACCACTGCGGGACGGTTCTCGATCACGTTAATACGTTAACGTGATCGAGAACCGTCCCCTAGTACTTTAATGTACTAAATAGATATTAATATGAAGCCTGGTTTTTCGAATCATTCAATTATGTATCGGTTATTAAACACAAAACACTTCCCTATTATATACTTAAAAGACTTTTAGCAAATCCTATATTTTTTCATTCTCCAGGTTACAAACCATTGTGATATGTGGAATTCCATCTTCTAGATACTCATTAGAAACTTTATTAAATCCAAATGCGCCATAAAATGATTCTAGATGGGATTGTGCTTCGATTTTTATTTTATTTGCATTTATTTCACTTTTGATATAATTCATAACGACTTCAAGTAATTCATTTCCGAGTCCTTGATGACGAAATTCCCTAGTAACCAACACCCTGCCAAATGCACACACTTCATCGTCTAGTATGATTCGAGCATAAGCACTAATCTTATTTTCTTTTTCTAATTTAAAAACATGTAATGCATGTGGATCATGATCATCTACTTCTTGATAAGGACAATTTTGCTCAACTACAAATACTTTTACTCTTTCATTATAGATTTTGTGAAGTTCAAGAGTTGACAATTCTTCAAATGATTTTATAAACCATGACATTACCATCAGCAACCTTTCTCAAAATACATAAATAAAATATAATTGTTTTTAAGAAAAATGTCACTCTCTCTTTTAATCAAATTCTTATGACCTATTCAATTTCTTCACATTTTTCATACTAGGGACTTTTCTTTGCTCGAATTCAATCACATCTGAAGAAAATAATTGAACGATCATTTGACCTCCATAAATTTTTGCCCGTATTAAAAGCGGTTGATTATATTTATTTTTAAACGTAAAATCTGGTCCATACCAGCTTACGGTTGCGTCTCGTCCCGGAGGAACATACGGTACTTTTCGACTATGCGAGTATCGTTGAACGATTTCAACACCTGCATTATCAGCAGCATTAAAAAGAGTAGAAGAGACCTGACAAATCCCCCCGCCAATTCCTTCAGATAGTTCACCTTTAATAATGACAGGAGCTGACAAATACCCTTTTTCAATCGTCCTCTTTCCTACAACCTCATTAAATGAAAAGGTTTCTCCAGGAAAAACTACATGGTTGTTAATAGCCTCAGTAGCAAGCGTAATATTATTTGCTCGTTCTTTATTGTTTTTATTAAAGTAAGTGATATATTGACCAATTCGCTGTGTACGGATTGAAGCTAGAAGCTCACTATCTACTTTCGGGTGTAGACTTAATAATGGAATGGTGATTTTCCTGGGCTCTTTTTCATAAAAATATTGAAGGAACTTTTCTGTAAATTGCTTTCGATACAGCTTAAAACCTGCTTTTTCCTTCATTATCATTCCATTTTCATTAATGTAAGCATTTTTTGGTTCAATAAAGGCTTGCTGATCAATTTCCTCTAATAATTCATCATATTTTTCTTGATTAAGATAAGGTTCTCCTAATAAAGGGTTTAAGAACTCTTTGTGATTAATTTCCTTTATAATTTTATCCCGATGTTGTATTTGAAGATTATCTTTCTGAGCGATCTGTGGTGTTGAGAGCAATAGAAAAGGGATTAATAAATATTTCATATCATCCGACCTCCTCGAGTTAGTATGAGTAATTGACAATCGTTTCATGTGAGATTATTAATAAAAATCTTGACAAGAGATGGGAGGATTTATATAATCTTCAAAAAGATTGAAACGTTGAAGAGGATTAGTAAATAGATGGTTGTTTTTTTAGAGAGGGATCCATTAGCTGAAAGGTTCCCATAACAACACTATTGAACCTGCCTGCTGAGTTCACTATCAAATCAATGAGATAGTTGCGGGGTCATACCGTTATCATGAGATGAGTGTAAAGCATTGCTTTGAAAAAGGGTGGTACCGCCATGTCTTGGTCCCTTTATGAGAGCAAGGCTTTTTTTATTTCTAAAAATTAAAGGTGGGAAAGTGATGGGAAAGAATTTTGTCAAAGATATAACTGAAATGGAAGATGACTTTGCACAGTGGTATACAGATGTTGTAACAAAAGCGGAGTTAATTGATTATTCAAGTGTACGAGGATCCATGATTATCCGCCCATACGGATTTTCACTTTGGGAAAATATTAAATCAGAGTTAGATCAACAAATAAAAAAAACTGGCCATGAAAATGTTTATATGCCTCTGTTCATCCCTGAGAGTTTGCTTCAAAAGGAGAAAGATCATATTGAGGGCTTTGCTCCTGAGGTAGCTTGGGTTACACATGGGGGAGAAGAAGAACTTGAAGAGAAATTATGTGTACGGCCAACTTCTGAAGTGCTGTTTGGCGAACATTTTAAAAACATCATTCATTCCTATCGTGACTTACCTAAATTATATAATCAATGGGCGAATGTAGTTAGATGGGAAAAAACGACCCGTCCTTTCTTAAGAACACTTGAGTTTTTGTGGCAGGAAGGTCATACATGTCATGAAACTGATGAAGAAGCTCATGAAGAAACCATTAAAATGATCAATGTTTATGCAGAGCTTTGTGAAAACATTTTGGCTATACCAGTGGTAAAAGGCAAAAAAACAGATAAAGAAAAATTTGCTGGAGCTAAGTACACCTACACCATTGAAAGCTTGATGCATGATGGAAAGGCGTTACAATCGGGAACATCACATCATTTAGGTGACGGCTTTGCAAATGCATTTGGAATCCAATTTACTAACCGAGGAGGAAATCTTCAATATGTACAGCAAACTTCATGGGGGTTTACAACACGTATTATCGGAGCAATGATAATGGTTCATGGAGATAATAGAGGTTTGGTCATTCCACCTAAGGTAGCTCCAACCCAAGTAATAATTATTCCGATAGCTCAGCATAAAGAAGGAGTTCTGGATTTTGCATATGATTTAAAAAGGAGCCTGGCGAAAACGGTACGTGTTGATATCGATGCAAGTGATAAAAAACCGGGTTGGAAATTTAACGAATATGAAATGAAAGGAATACCTCTTCGTTTAGAGGTTGGCCCTAAGGAGATCGATAAAAACCAAGTTGTATTGGTAAGACGGGATACTGGGGAGAAATTTTTTGTTAAACTAGAAGGTTTAAGGAATAATTTGGAGAAGCTTTTGGATGATATCCAAACAAATCTATTTGCTAGAGCTAAGGATCATTTACTTAAAAATTCACAAGAGGCAGTTAGTTTTGAACAATTTAAGAGTGACCTTGAAGCCCATTCGGGATTTATCAAGGCGATGTGGTGTGGTGGGCGTGATTGTGAAGATAAAATAAAAGAAGAGACAGGTGCAACCTCCCGTTGTATTCCATTTGAACAACAATCTTTATCCACAACATGCATTTACTGTACAAAACCTGCAAAGCATATGGTCTACTGGGCAAAAGCCTACTAAACATATTCGACAAACTTCGGGCGGTGCCTGGCACCGCCCGAAGTTTGTCGAATGATTTTTATTAGATATCATGTTAAACTATTGGTTAGGTTTGGTATTATAAATTTGTTGATCTAATATTTGTCCTCTATCTACCTCATCAAAACTCTTTTGTCTTCTTTTTTACTAAAATCCACAATTAACCTTTTAATCAATCACTAAGGAGTGACCGTAATTGTTAACATTAGAAACAGCTCAAGATGTCCTAAAGAAATATTTTGGATACGATTCCTTTCGCTGGGGGCAGGAAGAGACTATCTCGAATATTCTATCAGGAAACCATACAGCGTGTATTATGCCAACTGGTGGGGGGAAGTCGCTATGTTATCAAATCCCAGCATTATTATTAGAAGGAACGACACTCGTAATCTCTCCTCTTATATCACTGATGAAAGATCAAGTCGACGCATTAAATTCTGCTGGAATTTCAGCAACATATATCAATAGTTCAATTAGTGTCCAGGAAGCAAGACAGCGCATGGATGAGGCAAGAGTCGGAGAGTATCAATTACTTTATATAGCCCCAGAACGGCTCGAGTCACAATCTTTTATCAATGAACTAAGGGATATCCCCATTCCATTAGTCGCTGTTGACGAAGCTCATTGTATTTCCCAATGGGGGCATGATTTCCGTCCTAGCTATTTACGCATTCATCAGCTATTAACCCAATTACCTGATAATCCAACATTGGTTGCGTTAACTGCCACTGCTACTCCTCAAGTGAGACTAGATATATGTACTACTTTAGGAATTAATGAAGACCAAACTGTCATTACGGGCTTTGAGCGTGAAAATTTATCCTTTTCTGTTGTAAAGGGACAAGATCGACTCGTCTTTATTGAGGATTATGTAAAGAAAAACATTAAAGAAGCGGGAATTATTTACGCCGCTACTCGTAAAGAAGTTGAAAATGTTTACGAGCGATTAAAGAAAAAGGGAATGAACGTAGGAAAATATCATGCTGGATTAAGTAGTGATTACCGAGAAAAGGAACAAACTCTCTTCCTTAATGATGAAATTTCAGTCATGGTTGCAACATCAGCTTTTGGAATGGGAATTGATAAATCCAACATTCGTTATGTTATACATCATCAGTTACCTAAAAATATGGAAAGCTATTACCAAGAAGCGGGCAGGGCTGGACGTGATGGGTTAGAAAGTGAATGTATCGTTTTATATTCTCCCATGGATATTCGAATTCAACGATATCTTATTGAGCAAACCACTCACAATCATGAAAGACAAATTCAAGAACTAGAAAAGCTCCAACAGATGATTAACTTCTGCCATACAGAAGGGTGTTTACAAGTATATATACTTGAATATTTCGGGGAAGCTGAATCAGAACCATGTGGCCGTTGTGGTAATTGTACAGATGAGAGAATCGCAGTTGATGTAACAACGGATGCCCAAAAAGTTCTTTCATGTATGATTCGAATGGGAGAAAGGTTTGGGAAAACAGCAGTTGCTCAAGTCCTTACAGGTTCAAGAAATAAAAAAATGACTGATCTTGGCTTCGAAGGACTGTCTACATATGGACTCATGAAAGATCAAACTGCAAAACAGGTAAGCGAGTTCATTGAGTTTTTGATATCAGAAGGGTACATACTTGTAGGAGGCGGTTCATATCCTACACTATCAGTATCTAATAAGGGAAAAGAAGTTTTAACTAAGAAAATGAATGTAATGCGGAAAGAAACGGTTGAAACAAAGCAGCTTGTACAGGATGATGAATTGTTTCAATATCTACGCTCACTCCGAAAAGAAATTGCCCAAGAAGAGAAAGTTCCACCTTTTGTTGTATTCTCAGATGAAACGCTTCGGGATATGAGTGCTAAACTCCCGATTACAATGGAAGACTTTTCAGCGGTCAAAGGGGTCGGACAACTGAAGAAAGAAAAATATGGCCAGCAATTTTTGAATGAAATAAAACTATTCTGTGAGAAAAATCCTGATCGTGAACGTAAAGTAGAGGTTATTGAGAAGACAAAAACAATAAAAACAAAGAGTAGTCCAATAGAAAATTCTCATATGATAACACTAGAAATGTTAAATGAAGGTTTATCTTTTGAAGAAATTGCGAATAAAAGAGGTCTATCGAAAATGACGATTGAAAATCATATTATTCGCTGCGGAGAAGAAGGAGAACGAATAAATTGGGAGAAATTTGTGTCATCAGAAGATGAAACGGAGATTATTAATGCGATTAATGAATTTGGAGGTGAAAAACTAAAGCCAATAAAGGAAGCTCTCCCAGACAACATAACCTATTTTATGATTAAAGTAGTTCAATGTAAAAACAACTAACCTACAATCTCAGAACTCTGACAGGCACTACCCAAGTTTTGTTATTTTCACAAAGAATGGAGTGAAGGATGATGACATCTCCTGTTTTTAAAGAAATTGTAATAGATGATTTTGAACTAAGGGAAATAATGGGTGAACCTAATAAGTTGGCAATTCAAAAAGTTATTACTCATATAGATCAGCATTGTCGGCAATTTATCTCGCAATCTCCTTTTATAGTTATCTCTACTTCTAACGCAAATGGGAGTTGTGATTCTTCTCCTAGGGGAGATCAAGCTGGATTTGTTCAGATATTGGATGATCATCATCTTATCATTCCAGAACGTCCGGGAAACAAACGAATCGATTCAATGCAAAACATACTTTCAAATCCCAATATCGGAATTTTATTTTTGATACCAGGTTTAGGCGAAACCTTAAGAGTAAACGGGAAAGCTCAGATAGTGAAAAATCCTACTCTATTAGAACCTATGGCCGTTCATGGAAAAACTCCACTCCTTGGAATTGGGGTAGAAGTAGAGAAGTGCTTTATTCATTGTGCTAAAGCTTTTAAACGCTCTAGACTGTGGGATCCGGATTCTTGGTTTGCAAAAGAAGAATTACCATCTGCAGCCAATGTTCTTATAGCACATGCTAAACAGAAGAATATGACTTCTGAAGAAATGGCAGAAAGATTAAAAGAGGGATATACAAAACGCTTATATTAATAGAAGTAATAAAAGGGAGCCTTTCACTTCAGCCTTGTACTGAAAGAGAAAATGCTCCTTTTTCTTTTTATCATAAATGATCAGCTTCTATATTGAACCCTTTTAAAAGCATTAGGAGTATTTCTTAAGTTTACTTCAGATATTTGTATATCGCATAGAGGGGTACTAAAAGGAAAAATGAATCCCTACATAGCATCCCAATCATAAACCATAGCTCTATGAATAAAAGTGGCTTCCTATCTCACCCTTACTCTTACCGCACTAATAAAAGTTTTATAAATTAAAGGATTTAATTTTGTTATTGTCGAACTGAGAAAAAGGTAGAAGAGGAGGAAACTAAATAATGAAACAGAAAGAAATGCTAGAAGTGAATAAAAAAGGTTGGAACGTAGTAGCTCCGCATTTTTTTGGTGTAGAAGCATTACCTGAGTATGGTCCCTATACAGAAACAGAAGAAGATATTCGATTAATGGACACAATTAAAGATAAAAAAGTATTAGAAATTGGTTGTGGCAGTGGTCATTCATTAAAATACATGGCTGAAAATGGAGCAAAAGAGCTTTGGGGGATTGATTTGTCTTCAGAACAAATAAAAATGGCAGATGTATTATTGTCTGATTTAAACCCAAATTTAATTTGTGCACCTATGGAAAAGGACACAATTGTACCAAAAAACCATTTTGATATTGTTTATTCTATATTTGCAATAGGCTGGACAAGTGATTTACCACAAACATTAAATCATATCTATTCTTATTTAAAAGATGGAGGAAGTTTAGTTTTTAGCTGGGAACATCCTTTTTATACAAATTTAAGAAGCCGTGAAAATCAAGTTGTTGTTGAAAACTCCTATCTAAATGAAGACCCGTGGGTAATTGAATCTTTCAAAGGAGAAAACGTTCCAATGATTATTCCTAGAAGAAAAATCAGTACATTCATAAACACTCTTATTACAACTGGTTTCACAATCGAAAAAATAGTGGAAGGGGAGATTGCGAAAAAGTATAAAAACCAACCGTTTGACTATTCTGATCGCTACTATTCCCTATACAAAGCTAATAAAGTGCCAACAACTTTAATCATCAAAGCACGTAAATAAAGGACTTTAAATTCGGATAGAATAACTCTAAAATAGCAAAAATAATTATATACCTTTGATAAGAAAACAGGAATAAAGAGATATAACCGGTATTCTCTATTTACATTTTATAATAGAAAAAGTATAGATCCCAATGAATTTACTAATTAAAAACAATTGATAATATAAGACAGATACAGCCTTACATGGTTATTTTAGGAAAAATGAGAGAGATAATATTTTTGAATATTAAATTATTCATATAGATAGGACGGTTTTAGGTTGCTTTAAAGGTTTAACGCGATCTAGTACCGTCCATATTTGTGTCCTTTTATTTCATAGTTGATTGGTACTATTTTTTGTTTAAAGAAATTATTTAAGAATATCTCCATTTTCAGGAAATAGTATTATCTCAAAGGGGGTGGTTATTTGAGTATTCAAAACATTTATCTTAAATCAATGTTTAGGGGATTAACATATCCTCTTGACCATTTATCCATCATTGAAAAGGGTCTACCATTTAATGATCTGCCTTTAAAAACAGTGACGATTGTCGGAGGAGGAATGGCGGGTCTTGTTGCAGGCTATCAATTAATTAAGGCGGGACATGATGTAACTATTTTAGAAGGGAACAGTCGAATTGGCGGGCGAATATTTACAAAGCGCTCCCCTTTCACTAATGGAAATTATTTAGATATGGGCGCAATGAGGGTTCCAACAGGTCATGAATTAACTATGAGCTATATTAAAAAATGGCAATTAGAACTACAACCATTCATTAATGATTCTCCAAATGATTTAATTTATGTGAATGGAGTTAGAGTGAGAGCTTCAGAATACATGAAAAATCCTCAAATATTAGAATATCCACTAATGCCTTCAGAACAAAGGAAAACCGCAAGTGAAATTTTGATAGAAGCCATTCAACCTTTTCTCATTCAATATAAAAATAGTACAGATGAGCAAAAGCTAAAACTTAGGAAAGCTTTCGATCACTATTCTATGGGGGATTTACTCCGTTATAATCCATTTGGAGAAAACTTGTCCGCGAATGCCATCACAAAGGTGAAAATTCTACTTGGTTTTGAAGGTTTTCCGGAATTTGCTTTTATGGCTATCCTAAAAGACATTCTTGGATCAGTATTTTTAGGAGATAATCAATTCTTCCAAATACGAGGGGGAAGTGATCGATTACCCTATAAATTTTATCAATCTATAAAAGATCATGTTCTCTTAAATCAAAAGGTTACCCAAATACAACAAGCTCAAAATAACATAGTAGTGAATACTATTCATAACAAAAATGGAGAGAAGAGTACATTTTTAAGTGATTATATTTTAATAGCCATCCCTTTTTCTGTACTTCAATTTATCAATATTGAGCCACATGATACATTTTCGTTTGATAAATGGAGAGCCATTCGCGAAATTCATTATGCACCATCTGTAAAAGTCGGAATAGAATTTGGTGAAAGGTTTTGGGAGAAGGAAGGAATAGAAGGAGGTAAATTAACAACAGACCTCCCTAATCGATTTGCCCATTACCCAAGTCACGGTATAGGAGAAGATGGACCTGCTGTTATGCTGGCGAGTTACTGCTGGGAGGATAATGCACAATTATGGGATTCACTCTCACCACCTCAAAGGGTTCAAGAGGCATTACAAGGACTATCTATGGTTCATGGAGAAAAAGTATATGATCACTTTATGAATGGAACATCCTTTAGTTGGACACGTAACCCCTTTTCAGCTGGGTGCTTTACTCTCTTTAGGCCACATCAATATAGTGAGTTATCGGAAAAAATCAAGGCAGTAGAAGGCCGATTTCATTTTGCTGGAGAGCATACATCTAACTTTCACGGATGGATAGAAGGTGCCGTTGAATCAGGACTTAGAGCAGCTTTTGAAATTCATATGAGACAATAATCAGAACGGAAATTATACCGAATTCTCGTAATGAAAGGTTTATGTTTATTTGTTAAATCAGATTGAACTGTAATGCTCATTTTCTCATATGATAAACGAAAAGCCCTAGGAGAGAAAACATTATGAAAAATATTCTCTTATTTGCCGATCCTGGTATAGATGATTCGATTGCCATTATGTATGCATTACTTCATCCAGAAATAAATGTAACAGGAATCGTAACAGGGTATGGTAACGTTGATAAAGAGCATGCGACTAACAACGTTGCTTATCTTTTAAAGTTAGCTAATCGAGAGGATGTTCCAATAATTGGTGGAGCAACGCGGCCAATGACAGGTGATTTTCCTACATTCTACCCTGAGATTCATGGTCCTGAGGGGCTTGGTCCCATTAGACCTCCTGATGAGTTTACTGGTACCCTTGATAACATTTCAATCATTTTTGATATTATAAACAAATACCCCGATTTAACCATTGTAGATGTAGGAAGGAAAACATCATTAGCAATAGCCTATCTACTGAATAGTGATGAAATTAATAATATTAATGAGTTTTATATTATGGGGGGTGCCTTTTTAGTTCCCGGGAACGTAACTCCATATGCAGAAGCTAATTTTTATGGAGACCCCCTTGCAAGTCAAATCATTGTTCAGAACCTCTCAAATGTAATCATTGTTCCACTTAATGTTTCCAACAAGGCAATTGTTACGATGGATGTAGTAGAGGAAATTCAAAAAGCATCCAACAATCCCCTTATTGAATTGCTGGATGAAGTCATGGAATATTATATCAATGCTTATAAAAAAATCATCCCCGAAATCAATGGAGCACCACTTCATGATGTTTTGACTCTTTCCTTATTGATGAACACTGAAATGGGAAGATCCATTAGTCGAGATGTTACCTTAAATGAAGAAGAACCTGCAAAAGGTCAAAGCCTCGCAGATTTCCGTATTGGATCAGAGCGATCTAAAAAAGGGACGGAAATATATTTGGATTTTGATTACTCAAAATTTCTAAATGACTTTATCAATATTATGAGTTCACCTTTACAAAAGGACAAAAAGAAAGAATGATCTAAATGGGCGGTTCGGAACCGCAATACAATGTATAGTTCATTTATTGATTATTTTGCGGTTTCTATTCATCATGGTTTATTGCCTATTCTCTGATAAGGTTAAAATCTCTAGAACATTTGATATAAATACATTTTCGTTTATTTCTGTGGCAATCCTATCACAATCTAAACCAAAACAATCCATGCTTCCCGGTCTAAAATCTGCAATACTAAGCCCGTTTGCAAAACTTTCTTCGTGTTGAACTCTTACCACACGATTTGAATAACGATAAAGGTCAGGAATATCGAGTGCGGCCATGACGGCAGCGAGATCATGCTGAGGAGTTCCATCAATTCCTGGTTCAAGCTGCTGATATGCCTCATAATAAAAGTCTAAAATAGGCTTTATCATTTTTTCAATTGGAGAAGTAGCGCGTGAATCTATATAATTTACAAGAGCCGGTGTAATTAATGCTTTTCTTGTTACGTTTAATGGAATGACTGTTAAGTTAGGAGAAGTCTGGCAAACATAATCAGCAGCCTGGGCATCTCCATAAAAGTTTGCTTCAGCAACCTCAGTTACATTTCCAGGGACTAAAAAAGCTCCTCCCATGATAAAGGTTTCTTTAACATCCTTCATTACTTCAGGATTTAATAACCAGGCAATAGCAAGAGTGGTACATCTCCCCACATTGACAATCGTAACTTCATTTGGATTGTCTTTAATTATCTGAAACAACGTACTGATGTTGGTTCTTCTAGCAAATTGTTCTTCAGGTATTGGAGGGAGAATAGGACCAAGCCCTTCTACTCCATGAATATCTGGAAAGAAAATGGGTTCTTCTCCATTTAACGGTCTTGTAGCACCTGCTAAAACAGGTATGTCATCACGACCAGCTAACTCTAATAGATACTCTGCATTTCGTAAACTTTTTTCTCTATCAATATTTCCATACCCACTTACAACCGCAAGTAGATCAATTTCTGGATTTTTCAATGCATAAATAAGTGCAATGGCATCATCAATGCCAGTATCGGCAAATAATATTATTTTTTTCAAAAAAACACCTCCTTCTATTTAATATGTAACAGAAAAGAAGATGATTGTTTGAAATCACTAGGTTTAAGAATAAATTTAGTAGATTTTACTAATTGCTTGTAAGCGTATCAATGGGATTAGTCTTTAAATCTTCTTCATAATAGTAGAGTAGGGGAGTAGATGTTAACAGCTTGTTTAAAAAAAAGCCTTAATCCTTATATTGGATCAGGCTCTAGTTATTAATGAGAACGAGTTCGTTTATTTAAAAACTTCCTAACAATTGGGTAAATGATGGGTCCGTATTTAATTATTTTCTTTAATAATCCTTTCAATATGAACACTCCTACTTTTCATTTATTTACTATCTACCCATTAACAAGACATTTAAAACTCTATCATTCAATGAGCCCATACTCTCTTATGAGAATACAGGCTCATTGAATACTCATTATCTCTTTATAAACATCTGGGTCCAATAATGACCATACGATCCACCTTTCGCATATCCTACACCGATTTCAGTAAAAGTAGGGGACATGATATTTTTCCTGTGTCCTTCACTGTTCATCCATGCTTGAACAACCTCTTGAGGTGTTCTTTGTCCAGCTGCAATGTTTTCACCAGCTGCTTGATAGGATATCCCAAAATCCTTCATCATCTGAAATGGAGAACCGTAAGTAGGAGAAGTATGGCTAAAGTAATTCTTAGCAATCATATCTACTGATTTATATCGGGCTACTCTTGATAACTCCCAGTTTTCTTTAAGTGGAGCTAACCCAGCTCTTGCTCTCTCTTGATTCACAAGCTTTACCACTTCATTCGTATAGGTCTCTGAAGTTTGGTCAGTAGTTGGAATAGTAAGGCGTTGCCCAGGATAAATCAGATTTGGATTGCTTAGTTGTGAGTTTGCTTCAATAAGTTCAGGCACTCCCACTTGGTACTTCATAGCAATCTTCCACATAGTATCTCCAGATTTTACAGTGTATGTACTAGATGCAAAGACTTTCGAAGATGTACTTAAACCTAAGACTAAAGTGACAGACAACAACATGATAGAAACTAATTTTAACGTTTTCATAGTTATATTGAATACTAATTAAGTGAAGGTTGGAACAGGTAGTTGTTACCATCAACCTACAATCCGCATGACTTCTGTCTCTAGTAAATTTTACTAGAATAGAGTCCCTTGATTGAATGTAAACTTTTACAAAAAATTCACAACTACACCCATAAATTAATAACAATAGGGGAATATTATTATAAAAGATGAATTTCCATTATAAGGAGGAAATTAAGATGGATATTGATCAATTATTAGAAGAAACAGAGGATTTATTTGTAGAAGAATCGGAGATAGATATTAAATATATAGATATTGATGCATTGTTTAATGATCATTAAGGGACTGTCCTATCAGGTGTCCGGTACCACTATGATTGTCCATATATAGAAGATGTCCAGAGGGCTTCTTCTATATATGAAGAGTTGTGTTCCGGACATCTTAATTTTGGGAAAGGTCTTTTTCTTATGATTCTACAGTTTCTTTCACATAATCAACTTCAAAGCCCAAATCCATGAGCATTTGATGATCTGAATTGCTTTCTTGACCTGCCGTTGTCAGGTAATCACCAACAAAAATAGAGTTGGCAGGGAATAGACCAAGTGGTTGTAAACTACGTAGATTTACTTCTCTACCACCTGAAATTCTTATTTCTTTAGTTGGATTGATAAATCTCATCAAACAAAGAACCTTTAAACAATAGCGAGGGTCTAACTCGTTTACACCTTCCAAAGGAGTCCCATCAATAGCATGGAGGAAATTGACTGGGATCGAGTCAGCATCTAGTACTTTTAAACTTCTTGCCATATTTATGACATCTTGCTTAGTCTCTTTCATCCCAATAATAACTCCAGAGCAAGGAGAGATCCCTTGTTCTTTTATCAATTCAACTGTATTAACACGATCTTTAAAGGTATGTGAGGTAGTAATTGATTCATGGTGTTCTTCAGAAGTATTGATGTTGTGATTATAACGATCTACACCAGCTTCTTTCAATTTAATCGCTTGGTCTTCTTTTAATAACCCAAGACAAGCACAGACTTTCATATTATATTGATCTTTGATTTCTTTGACAGCTGAAACAACCTGTTCCAATTCACGATTGCTTGGACCTCTACCACTAGCAACAATACAATAGGTACCAACATTTAAGTCATGAGCATTCTTTGCTCCGCTTACAATCGTACCTTTATCTAACATTCTATACTTTTCAATTGGTGCAGTAGAAACGATTGATTGTGAGCAATACCCGCAGTTTTCTGGGCATAGCCCCGATTTCGTATTGATAATCATATTGAGTTTAACTTTGTTTCCATAATAATGATTTCGAACTTGATATGCGCTATGAAGTAAAACAAGAATCTCCTCATCAGGACAATCTAAAACTGAAAGTGCTTCTTCATCCGTCAATTCCAATCCATTTAAAACGTTTTTTGCTAACTGATTCCAATTCCCCATTGTAGTTCCCCCTAATTCATTATGCTACTTTCTTAATATGTTTGAATCTTCTTTTAGACAGAATCGATTTTTCAAGTCGGAATGCCATTATTCCAGCCACAATTGCTAAAAGAATATCCTTCGGAAGAGGAACAACCATCCACAACCATGCCATTTTATAGGTGAAGCCTTCTGGAGCTGTAAACCACAGCTTGTATGCCAAGTACATCCAGTTGGTTCCAAAGACATAATTGATTGTCATTCCAATTAGAGCAGCAAAAATAAACATCTTGAAGGATCTCTTCTTTTCGATTAGTTTACCCGCAACAAACGCTGTCAGGATAAAAGAAAGAATAAATCCAAATGTTGGACTAATCAGTGACACCATACCGCCTTTAAAACCAGCGTATACAGGAACTCCAACAAGTCCTAATAAAGCATAAGTAAACATGGCGAAAGCTCCTAAGCGACTTCCGAGTACAACCCCAGATAGTATCGCGAAGAAGGTCTGTAATGTTATCGGAATACCCCCAACCACCATAAATGGTGCAATTGAGGTAATATTTGCTCCTACAGTCATCATGGCAACAAATATAGCACCTAGAGTTAAATCAAGAGTGGTAAATTTCTTCATGCCATTATTCCTCCATTACTAAATTTGTTTACTATTAAAGGATAATAATGGATCACCGCATATGTCAACCATTTATTTAAAACAGTTTACAAAAAATATGTATATTTATCATTTGTAAATGAATATTAGAAGCATCACATATATATAGTGGATAAATTTAAAGCTTCTGTAAAAAATAATCTTAATAACTACTAAAAGGGGTACATAATGATGACGAATCGCTTAATTGATTGGACAACGTTTCTAGGAGCATTATTTTTATTGCTTTTGGTTACTGTGCCCTTGATCCTCTTTCCAGAACAAGGTCAAGAGTTTGTAAATTCAGCAAAAGTATTTATGACATCGACTTTTGGGGTCTTATATTTAATTATAGGATTAGGAATCTTTTTCTTTTTAGTTTTTGTTGCTTTTAGTGATAATGGGAAAATAATGCTTGGAAATGAAGGGGAAAGACCTAAATTTAACAATTTTTCATGGGCCGGAATGTTGTTTTGTGCAGGAATAGGTTCTAGTATTCTTTATTGGGGAACCATTGAATGGGCGTATTATTATCAAGGACCTCCATTTGGATTAACTCCTGGGTCAAAAGAATCTATAGCATGGGCAAGTACTTACGGGATATATCACTGGGGTCCAATCGCATGGGCGATCTATACATTACCTGCCTTGCCAATTGCTTATTTTTATTACGTTCGAAAGAAGCCAGTATTAAAAATTAGCGAAGCTACACGGCCATTAATTGGAAAACTTGCAGATGGTCCATTAGGTACTGTTATTGATATACTATTTATCTTTGGTTTATTAGGTGGTGCTGGGACAACTTTAGCTCTTGGTACTCCGATGATTGCAGAAGGTTTAAATTACATGACAGGAATACCTGTAAATATGATCCTTAATGTCGCCATACTTGCCTTGGTTACCATTATTTTTGCCGTTAGTGCTTATTCTGGACTAAGAAAAGGAATTAAAATACTTTCAGATGTTAATCTGATTCTGGCGATTTTTTTACTTGGATTTGTATTTATTTTTGGTCCAACAAAATTTATTTTAGAAACGACTACAAATAGTTTAGGACTCATGCTGGATAATTTCTTTCATATGAGTACTTGGACTGAGCCATATAATGAACTTGGCCCATATGAAAAAACAAGCTTTCCAGAAACATGGACAGTCTTTTATTGGGCTTGGTGGGTAGTATACGCTCCTTTTGTAGGGCTGTTCGTAGCAAAAATATCTCGTGGAAGAACCATTCGACAAATGATTGTTGGAACGATTGTTTATGGTTCGATTGGGAGTCTATTATTCTTTGGTGTCTTAGGGAACTATGGTCTTCATCTGCAGCTAACCGGTAGTTATGATGTTATATCCGTACTAAATGACCAAGGTGCTCCTAAAGCAATCATACAAGTCATTAGTCAACTGCCGTTATCATTTCTAATGGTATTTATTTTTACAATATTAGCGGTTGTGTTTCTTGCAACAACGTTTGATTCGAGTTCATATATTTTGGCCGCTGTTGTACAAAAGGAAGTAAAAGATGAGCCATTAAAATGGAATCGGTTATTTTGGGCTTTCGCTCTCTGTTTTTTACCTTTAGTATTAATGTTTCTAGGAGGATTAGACACACTCCAAACTGCAAGTATTGTTGGTGGATTTCCACTATTATTCATTATGGTTATGTTGGGTTGGTCTTTCATGAAAGCATCCAATCAAGACATCCGTGCTTCTGAACATTATGAACCAAAAACAATTACATTAAATTACAGAAAAATTCTCCAAAAAGTAAAGAGTCGGAAAGAAAAAAAGAAAGCTCAGCTCGGTCCAGTGGATGCACATATTGAAAACGAGAATCGAGACAAAGAATAAATGAGCATAAGACCTTTTATCACCAGAACCTTTATATTAGGTTCTGGTTTTTTATTCATTTGGATATTCCTAGTGTTATTGACAATATTAGACCCACACTAGGATTTACTCATTTAAACATCTATTGACGTATCCATTTCTAATCATAATAAGTTAATTATTTATTCTTTTTGAATGTGTATAAACATTAAAGCTTCCACCACGAATAAATCCTACCATCGTAATATTTAAGTCTTCAGCTAGTTTAATGGCTAATTCACTAGGGGCTGATCTTGAAAGAATAACACCAACACCGATTTTTGCTGCCTTCAGTAAGACTTCTGATGAGATTCTCCCACTAAAGACTAATACTTTATCTCTGACAGAAATACGGTTAAGTATGCAATACCCTAGTATCTTGTCTAGAGCATTGTGACGTCCGATATCCGTTCGAATAATCATTATTGATGATGTAGTCCCGAGTGCTGCATTATGAACGCCGCCTGTAGCCTGGAACACATCACTTTGCTTTTGCATTTCTTCCATTAGATACAAGCATTCATGTGGTGAAATCTTAGTTTCAGTCATCACGGTTTTTGCCGTTTTTACATCATGTTGAAAATAAAATTGACGACTTTTTCCACAACAGGAACCGATAAATCGTTTTGAATAATTTTCTTGTTTTATCGAAATAGGGGAAGAGGTTTGAACATATGCCATCCCTTTGTTTTCATCAAGCTCAAAGGAAAGGATGTCATTATACATTCTGATGATTCCTTCTGAAGCAAGGAATCCATACACAAGCTCTTTCAAATTGTCAGGAGAACATACCATTGTAGCAAATTCTTCGTTATTTACAAAAATCGTCAATGGAAATTCTGAGACAATCACATCTTCAGCATCAACAAGCTCACCATTTTGAAATCTCATAATAGGTCTTTTTTGAATAAATTCCTTCATTAAACCACCTTCATTTTCCGTATCCCTTTTCGAATACTATAATAAACTTATTGAATTTTGAAAAGTAAGAAAATAAATTGACAGATAACTTAAACATTGATTTACTTAAAACAATAACATCTCACAGAAAAGGAGTGAGAATATGGGAAAAACAAGACATAAAGGACCGATGAAGCTTGACAAGAAACCAAGACCATCACTTTGGGCCGGAATTTCCCCAATGGGACTAGGCAAAGTAAAGCCTCATCACATTAAAGATACAATAAAAGTCGCTTGGGAAAATAAAGATAATCTGCCCTATGCATATAGAATTTTAACAGAAGGCGTTTGCGACGGTTGTGCATTAGGGGTCTCTGGATTACAGGATCAAACTCTAAAAGGGCCGCACTTGTGTACAACTAGATTGAATGTACTAAGGCTGAATACAATGTCATCCATCGACCCCACACATTTTGAAGATATTGCATCATTAAGCAAACTCTCAAGTACAGAGCTTAGGAAGCTAGGTCGAATACCATTTCCGCTCTCAAGAAAAAAAGGAGAAAATAAGTTTACGAGAATTTCATGGGATGAAGCTCTGAACAGAATTGCTGAGAAGATTTCTAAAATTAATGCCAAACAATTAGCTTTTTACTTGACGGCTCGCGGAATTACAAATGAGGTTTATTACACCGCCGCTAAAGTTGCTCGATTTCTAGGGACAAATAATATTGATAATGCCTCAAGAATTTGTCATTCGCCAAGTAAAACGGCCCTTAAACGGTCTTTAGGGATTGGGGCATCTAGCTGTAATTATAAGGACTGGATAGGTACCGATGTATTAGTTTTTTGGGGATCTGTAGCTGCAAATAACCAACCAGTCTCTACAAAATATATGTACGCTGCCAAAAAAGCTGGAACAAAAATTATTAATATTAATCCATACCGCGAGCCGTCCATGGAAAATTATTGGATTCCTTCCATTCCTGAAAGCGCATTATTTGGGACGAAAATTGTCGATGATGTCTATCAAGTAAATATTGGAGGAGACATTGCCTTCATGAACGGAGTTATGAAGCATTGGTTCGAGATGGAGGAAAAGGAACCAGGGGCTGCTATTAATCATGAATTTGTGAAGACGCATACAAACGGTATTAAAGAACTTAAAAATCATCTTAAAATGCAGAAATGGGAAGAACTCGAAAAATCGTCAAGATTGTCTAAAGCAAGAATGCTAGAATTTGCCGAACTATTAGCAAGAAGTAAATCAGGAGTTTTTGTGTGGAGCATGGGACTTACACAGCATAGATTCGGTACAGACAATATTTCTCAGGTTGCTAATTTGGCAATGCTCCGCGGCTTTATAGGAAGAGAGCATTGTGGAGTAATGCCGATTAGAGGTCATAGTGGAGTGCAAGGCTCAGGTGAAATGGGTGCCGATCCATTTGTTTTACCTGGAAGTGATTTTGATGAAGAAAATCGTAAACGTATGGAGAAGCTATGGGGATTTCCAATTCCTATTTGGCAGGGCGATACAATTGGTCAAACGCTCGAGAATATACTTTTACCAGATTATCATGAACGAAAAGTAAAATTGTTCTATACGAGCGGGGGAAACTTTTTAGAAACGATGCCAGATCCAGAGCATATTAAGAAAATACTTGAAAATGTTGAACTGCGTGTCCATCAAGATATTATTTTAAATACATCGACACTAGTTGAAGCTAAAGAAGAAGTCATTGTTCTTCCGGCAATGACCCGTTATGAACAGCAGGGGGGAGGCACTTCAACGAGTACCGAGAGAATGGTCTATTTTAGTCCAGAAATTAAAGGGCCAAGAATTGAAGAAGCAAGAGCTGAATGGGAGATTTATATCGATTTAGCAAAAAGAGTAAATTCTGATAAAGGGCATCTTATTCATTTTACAGATGCAGGAGAAATAAGAAAGGAAATCGCCATTGCCAATCGTCATTATAATGGAATTCAACACTTGAAAGATAAAGGTGATGTCTTTCAATGGGGAGGCGCTTGGTTATGTGAAGGTGGAATTTGTCCTACAGTGGATGGTAAGGGGAATTTACTTCCAATTGGGATCCCTGAACATCGCAAGACAGAAGGACAATTTTATGTGACCACCCGGCGTGGAAAACAGTTTAATTCGATGATTTATAGTGAAAAGGATCCTTTTAATTCTGCCGATCGCTATGACATCATTCTTCACAGAAATGATGCAAAACGGCTGGCGATTCAAGATGGAGATAGTGTAGTTGCTTATAATCAGTACGGAGTCCTTCAAGGCAGAGCTAAATTGGATCAAGTAAAAGAAGGAAATATAGCCGTGTACTGGCCTGAAGGAAATGTTATCATTCCAAAGGGTGTATATGAAAAACACGCTCACATCCCAGAATACAATACCAATGTAATTGTCGAAAAAGCCGAAACCTTCCATGCCCAAAAAGACCAGCGCTACCTAGAAAAACGAATCCAAGAACTCGAAATGGACATCCAATAAAACACACCACCGCTTTAAACCACTAGGGGACGGTTCTCGATCACGTTAAAGTATTAACGTGATCGAGAACCGTCCCCTTTTACTATGCAGTTTTACCGGGTTAAAGCACATTAGTTCGAAGAATATAAAATTTAAATTCTATATTTATTGAATTTATAGTTCGGTGAGTATAGAATAAAATAAGAAATTAAATATGAGGTGATTTGATGGATGTTTTGAATGCGACTGGTCGAAAGCGGGAGACGTATCATATTGAATTGAAGTATTCACTAATGTGGGAATGTGCTTTAGGAATTGCCGCTGTAACAAATACTCCTTTGCTCAATACTCTTGAAAAGCCTGAATCTTATTGGGAGGATGTTAGGGCAATCTTAAGCAAGGAAATGACAGAACATTTAGATTTCGTCGAAAGACACAATACATGGAAGGCAATTCTTCAACTTTTACACAAAAATGATATTTCCTCCTTAGACGAATTCATCCACTTTATTGAATATCTCCAAGAAGAGGATCTAAGGTATCAATGTCTTCCTTACTTAGGACTTGAATTTCAAGAAGCAAGGAAACGTGCAGCATCTGGAGATAAAGCTGCAACTCATTCCCTAATGGATAAAACTAAAGATCATAACTTTTTCCCAAAGTATATTGAATTCATTTGTAGTACCGAAGTCAATATCTTAAAAACTCACTTCATTTCTGTCATGGTTGGGTGGTACCAATCTGTTATTCAACCAAATGCAGAGTCAATGAATTTGATTTTACAACGAGATGTAGATGCAAAAACAAAAATGAGCCTAAAATTAAGACCTGAAGAATTAGTTGAATGGGCAACTGGCGGCATTCACTATTTACCTGAGCCAAGTGTTCATACGGTTTTATTAATACCTCAATACATATACCGTCCATGGAATATAGAAGCAGATATTGAAGGGACTAAGGTTTTTTATTATCCGATTAGTAATGAAAGCCTGGATCCTGCTGATTCATATAGGCCAAATCATATATTAGTTCTTAGATATAAAGCACTAGGAGATGAAGTAAGACTAAAAATAGTGAAACTTTTATATGAGAAAGGTCGAACCCTTCAAGAACTTACAGAACATATTCAAATTGGAAAGTCGACCATTCATCATCATTTAAAAATCCTCCGTTCTGCGAAATTAGTAGATATCGAAAGTTCCAAATATACTTTAAAACGAGGTCCCTTGGAGTCTTTGCCAGTAGAATTAACACATTTTCTAACAAAAGAATAAGGAGAGAAAAACGATGGGGGATTCAGCAGTTGTTTTAAATAATAATGACTTACCAGAGCTAAAAAGAAATTATAAGGTTTTTCGGTTTTTAGGAGGGAATATAGTTTCCTTCTTTGGGAATCAAATTTATATAATCGCGATTCCACTAATGGTGTTAAGTATCACTGGTTCTGCACTTAGTATGGGAATTGTTGCTGCTTTAGAACGGTTACCCATACTACTCCAGCCATTTACAGGAGTGTTGTCAGACCGTATCAATCGAAAAAACTTATTGCTTATGTGTCATAGTTTAAGAGGGGGAATTGTCGCTTGTCTAGGAGCTATATTCATAACAGGAGAAATGCAAATATGGCATTTATATGTCGGAGCTTTTACCATAGGGGTATTGAGTGAAATTTATAATACTACACAGTTTGCTCTTGTCCCAAAATTAGTTCGAAGGGATGACTTGCAAGCCATTAATTCTATCAATACGGGGTTTTTTAATGCTGCGACTTTAATTGCTCCAGGTCTAGGGGGACTAGTCATTAGCTTTTACAATCCTGGTTATGCATTACTATTAAATAGTCTTAGTTTTTGGATAGCCTTTTTGACGATTTTAACCATTCCGATGACGAAAAGTACCTACATTAGAGAAACGAAACAACCCTTACTGGAAGATATTAAAGAAGGGTTTCGATTCGTCATTAAAACAAAGGCAATTTTATATACCAATATCGCTATGCTCTTCTCTGTATTCGGAACTACCTTATTTTTAACAATGATGGTCTTTCATTTAAGAGATGTGGTTCATTTAGATCCTAAACAAATAGGGATCCTGCTTTCATTGGGCGGTGTTGGCGCAATAGGTGGGGCACTTTTAACGAATTTTTTAAGAAAGTTCTTTTCATACCGGGCAATTCTATTTTTCTCCGCTTTCATTGGGGGACTCTCAATCATCTTATTTAGTTTTACTCAAGTATATTGGATATTAATTGCAGCAAATGCCATCGGGACAATTGCAGCGTCCATGAAAAATCCATGTATTATTACCATTAGGCAATCACTAACCCCAGACGAACTTTTAGGTCGTGTCCAGGCTACAAGCAGATTTATGACATGGGTACTCGTTCCATTATCTGCATTTCTTGCTGGAATCCTCTCTGAAGAAATTGGTACCGAACAAACCATACTCATTGGGGGAATCTTCGCAACCATTGCATCATTCTGCTACCTTAAACTCAAAAGTGACACTTCACCACGTTAAACCACTCGGGGACGGTTCTTGGTTGCGTTAATACTTTAACGCAACCAAGAACCGTCCCGCATTACGTTAATGCGGTATAGCAATTAAGGGTTCTATTCATAATAGGGTAAAATCGTATACTCTTCCATAAACAGCCGGTCTTTTTCAACATAGTTAAATAATTTCTCAATAATTCCTAATACTATGAGCGAAGAATACAAATCTTATCCACTAATTAATATGCTTATTAATGGGGGTTTACATGAATCAGTTTATAATGGATGTTGTAATCGTCGGTGGGGGACCTTCAGGGCTTAGTGCTGCTCTAGTGTTAGGGCGATCCCTAAGAAAGGTGCTAATCATTGATTATAATCACCCTAGAAATGCTTCCACAAAAAGATCTCATGGGTATTTAACAAGAGATGGGATTTCTCCTGTAAAGTTTCGACAACTTGCAAAGGAAGAACTAAAGAAATACAAAACAGTCAATTCTATAGAAGACGCAGTGATCGATATTGAAAAAAAAGCAGGAATATTCAACATTACTACAAAAAAGGGCTTCAATTATCAATCCCGTAAAGTCATATTTGCAACAGGAATGAAGGATCAGCTTCCTATGATTCCTGGTTTTATTGATGTCTATGGCACCTCTGTTTTCCCGTGTCCGTATTGTGATGGTTGGGAACATAAAAACACTAAATTAGCTGTATTTGGAAATAAAGTTGAACTCTTTACATATATTAAACTCATTTCCCATTGGAGTAAGGATCTAATGGTTTTTACCAATGGAAAGTGTAATTTAAGTGACATACAAAAGAATGAACTGAAGCAACACCGAATCCCACTTATTGAAACGCCGATACAGGAAGTCCAATCTGTCCTTAGTCAACTAAAAAAAGTCATCCTAACCGATGGAAGAATCATTCGGCGCGACGGCGGATTTGTGATGACAAATACAGTACAGTCCTCAAATCTACCATCTAAATTAGGAGTAGAGATGGATGAAAAAGGGCGATATCAAACAAAAGAACATGGTCTCACAAATATTGATGGAATCTACATTGTAGGAGATGCAACAAAAGGGTTTGCCGGAATAGTGGGTGCAGCTAGTGATGGATATGAAACAGGTATTAAAATAAACTCAGAGCTTGTTGAAGAGAATTGGAATAAAAATCTAAAATAATTCTTTACTAAATATTTTGATATTTGCTAATATAAACAATACAACAACGGGGGGAGAAGTTAAAAATATGATTAGGAAACTAACTAGAGACGACAATGAAAAATGTCAGAACCTTATTCAGATAAAACCAGCGGAAAATTTATTTATAATAGGCGATATAGAAGCATACGGTTATGAACAAGATTTCCAAACCCTTTGGGGAGACTTTGATAATCAGGGAAATTTAAATGCTGTTCTATTAAAATATGAAGAAAATTTCATTCCCTTTTCTTTAACGGAATTTGATGCAAAGGGATTTGCTGACATTATAAATCATTCAGAGTGCAGATACCTTTCCGGACTTAAGGATATAACTGCCAAAATTGAACCGTATTTATCAAAAAAGATTACACAAAAAAGAGAATTATATTATGCAAAATGTACAAATGATGAAAAACTCCAAGGTATAGACACTTCTCTTGTAAAACAAGCCAACATAGAAGATCTTCCGGACCTTGTTAATCTATTAAAAAGTATACCAGAATTCGAATCTGCTATACTTGACATAAAAACCAAAAAACGGAGTATGGAAAAAGGCGTATCTCGCAGTTACTACATTCAGAAAAATAGGAAAATGGTCTCTTCTGCATCAACTACTGCAGAAAACAGTTTATCTGCAATGATTGTTGGTGTGTGCACGGATCAGGATAATAAGAAAAAAGGGTATGCTTCCCAATGTATGACCAAACTATGTAAGGATGTTCTTGATGAAGGAAAAGAGCTGTGCCTTTTTTATGATAATCCGGACTCAGGTAAAATCTATAAAAGATTAGGGTTTAAAGATATCGGCTTTTGGATGATGTACACATTAGAATAAGTTAAATCACCAACTACTGAAAGACAAAAATATCATCATAAAGGATTGTTCATATTGAAATATCGTCTCGATGACTCACTCGGCTATAAATTATTTCATGCTTCCCGCCTTATGTGTAATAAGCTAAATCAAAATTTTAAATCAAAAGATTATCCTGTTACATATGAACAATGGCAAATTTTGAGTCGATTATATCAAAAGGATGGCCAAACCCAAAATAGCCTTTCGCGTCAGAACGAAAGAGACCAAGCAAGCGTCTCACGTTTGGTAGATAACCTTATTAAACGTGGTTTAGTGAAACGAAACTTACATCCAGATGACGGTAGAGTTAACATCATTTGTTTGACCAATGAAAGTAAAAAAATACGTGAAAACCTTGAACAGCTGGCTACGAACACAATTAATGAAGCTGGTAAGGGAATTGATACAAAAGATTTAGAGACTTGCTTGCGTGTACTTGATCAAATAAGAGAAAACCTTAAATAAGGTTTTCTCAAAATATTTCCTTGTCGGAACAAGTTTTTTTCGGAAATCTATTGACAAACAATAATGAAAATCATTATCATTTAATGGAGAGGTACATTTGAGAATTATACATACCAGCTGGTTTATTTTTTTTGATGTATTTGAGAATGATTCTCTTTATCAAATGTTCATTCTTAGTATGAAAATGTAAGGATTAATTTATGAAGAAAAGATACTTATGGATTGCTCTTTTGTTATTGTCGTCGATTTCCTTATTTATTGGTGTAATCGATCTAAAACCAACTCAACTATTGAATTTAACAGAAGAACAGAAACAAATTCTTCTAGTTAGTCGTTTTCCAAGACTATTAAGTATTATCATTGCGGGTGTAAGTATCAGTATATGCGGATTAATCATGCAACAGTTAAGCAGAAACAAGTTTGTATCACCAACAACTGCAGGAACGATGGATTCAGCTAGACTAGGTGTTTTAGTATCTTTAATGGTCTTTACTTCAGCAAGCCCCTTACAGAAGATGATTGTCGCCTTTATATTTGCCTTATTAGGAACATTCATTTTTATGAAGATTTTAGAAAAAATTAAATTTAAGGATACTATATTCATTCCACTTGTAGGTTTAATGTTTGGGAATATTATTAGTTCCGTCGCAACGTTTTTTGCCTATAAATATGATCTTATTCAGAACATGTCCACTTTCATGCAAGGTGATTTCTCTATGATTATAAAAGGTCGTTATGAATTGCTGTATGTTAGTATCCCAGTATTATTGATTGCTATTTTATTCGCCAATAAATTTACAGTTGCTGGAATGGGAGAAGACTTTTCAAAAAATTTAGGCCTTAACTATAGGCAAATAGTTAATATTGGACTTGTGATCGTTGCTTTTGTAACTTCATCTGTTGTACTTACAGTTGGGATGATTCCATTTTTAGGTTTGGTTATTCCAAATATTGTTAGTATTTATCATGGGGATAACCTAAAGAAGAATTTACTCCATACAGCATTATTAGGGGCAAATTTCGTCTTAATCTGTGACATCATTGGGAGATTAATTATCTATCCTTATGAATTATCAATTAGTCTTGTAGTTGGCGTAATTGGAAGTGCGATTTTTGCGTATTTACTATTAAGGAGAAAAGCATATGAGTAACAAACTAAGAATGATCATACTTGGCGCAATTGCTCTTTCCTTAATGGCTACTTACTTTTTTATTGATATTGGATCAAATTGGGACTATGTTCTGCCGCGTCGGGGAGAGAAGCTTGTTGCTATCATTGTCACAGGAGCTTCTATTGCATTAGCAACAGTTGTATTCCAAACAATTACCCATAATAGAATCTTAACGCCAAATATAATTGGACTTGATTCATTATATATGTTGATACAAACGATTTTGATTTTTCTATTTGGTTCAATGAGCCAAACCGTAATGAATAAAAACCTTAATTTTGTTATAACCATTGTTCTGATGATCTTATTCTCTCTTCTTTTATATAAGTTTTTATTTAAAAGAGAAGATCAGAATATTTATTTCTTATTATTAATTGGGTTAATTTTTGGAACATTGTTTGGAAGTTTATCTACATTCATGCAAGTTCTCATTGATCCAAATGAGTTTCAAATTATCCAAGATCGTATGTTTGCTAGCTTCAATAATATTCAGTCAGATTTATTATTGATTTCATTGATTCTGATCATTATTGTTTTCATCTATTTTACAAGGTATCTGAAGTATTTAGATGTTTTGTCATTAGGTAGGGATGAAGCAGTAAACCTAGGAGTAGATTATCATTTCATTGTAAAAAGGCTACTAATCATTGTTGCTGTCCTTATCTCGATATCCACGGCATTAGTAGGTCCATTGACCTTTTTAGGACTAATCGTTGCGAATGTAGCATATGAGTTTTTGAAAACCTATCGACATTCCTACTTTATTATAGGCTCTATGCTGATTAGTATTATCGCACTTATCGGTGGACAGCTCATTGTTGAAAGAGTATTTTCTTTTACTACTACCTTAAGTGTAATCATTAATTTTACAGGGGGAGTTTACTTTATTTATCTACTTTTAAAGGAGAATAAGTCATGGTAGAAGTAAAAAACATCTCAAAGCGATATGGAAGTAAAAATGTTGTTGAAAATGTATCCATTCAAATTAAAAAGAAGAAAATCACTTCTTTTATAGGGCCAAATGGTGCTGGAAAAAGTACTGTATTGTCTATGATGAGCCGCTTATTAACTATGGATGAGGGAGAGGTTACGATAGATGGAAAAAACATCCATAAATATACTAGTCGGGAATTGTCCAAGAAAGTTTCTATATTAAAACAATCCAATCATATAAGTCTTCGCTTAACGATTCGAGAACTTGTTTCATTCGGTCGTTTTCCATACTCCCAAGGAAATTTAACCAAGAAAGATTGGGAATATGTCGATCAAGCAATTGAATATATGGGACTTGTGGATATACAAGGTAAATTTCTTGATCAATTAAGCGGGGGACAAAGGCAGAGAGCATATATTGCAATGGTTATCGCTCAGGATACTGAATACATTCTACTTGATGAGCCTTTAAATAATTTAGATATGAAGCATTCTGTACAAATCATGAAAACACTAAGGAGATTGGTAGAAGAATTAGGGAAGACCATTATTATTGTGATTCATGATATTAACTTTGCTTCTTGCTATTCTGATGAAATCGTTGCACTAAAAGATGGAAAGGTTGTCAACCAAGGGCCTACCAAAGAGATTATCCAATCAAATATTTTAAATCAGATATTTGAAATGGATATTGATATTAAGAATATTGATGATCATAAAATCTGTGTTTATTTTACATAAAACTTATGAGGTGATAAAAGATGAAAAAGTTTTCATTTATAATGTTAACAGCACTTGTCTTGTTGTTATCAGCATGTGGTACAAATGATAAAGCAAATGGAAATGAAGAAAATAAAAAGGCAGAAGAGTTAACGATCAAACATGAATTAGGTGAAACAAAAGTAAAGAAAGACCCTGAAAAGGTTGTGGTCTTTGATTTCGGAATCCTCGATTCAATGGATAAGCTAGGAATTGAAGTGGCAGGATTACCCCAATCAAATGTTCCGTCATATTTATCTAAATACGCGGACAGCAAATATGAGAATACAGGTAGCTTAAAAGAACCAGATTTTGAAAAAATCAGCGAGATTCAGCCTGATTTAATCATTATTTCAGGTCGTCAATCTGATTTATATGAAGAATTTACAGAAATAGCTCCAACGATTTATTTAGGTGTAGATACAAGTCGTTACATGGAATCATTCAAAGAAAACACTACTACATTAGGAAAAATTTTCGATAAAGAAAAAGAAGTAGAGAAAGAATTAGCAGCTATTGATGAATCCATTCAGAAACTAAAAAATAATACTAAAAAAGACAATAAGAAAGCTTTAATTGTATTAGCTAATGATGATAAAGTTAGCGCATATGGTGCTGGATCTCGATTTGGTATTATTCACGATGTATTTGGATTTACACCTGCTGACGAAAAAATTGAAGTCTCCACTCATGGTCAAAGTATTTCCTTTGAGTATATAGTCGATAAGAATCCTGATTACTTATTTGTCATTGACAGGGGAGCAGCTATTGGAGAAGAATCCTCCGCCAAACAAGTTGTCGAAAATGAATTAGTAAAGACCACAAATGCATACAAAAATAGCGCCATTACCTATTTAGATCCAGATTTCTGGTACTTGTCTGGAGGCGGATTAGTTTCCGTATCCGAGATGATTAAGGAAGTAGAGGCAAGCTTATAATTATCATGAAAAAGAGGGGATTGTTCATAACTGTTCAATCCCTTTTCTTTTTGCTCAAATGAAGAACTCCTCGTAAGTGATAGGATTACAAAATTCTGAATTATGATAAAATAATCATACAAAATTAAGATGGAGGAAATTACATGAATCATGAGAAAGACCGGTTTTTTTTAGAGCTTGTCTTAAAAGAGGGAGAAAAAGCATTTTTTGAACATACGTATCCTGTTGGGGCTGTCATAGTGGACGAAAATGGAACATTGATAAGTAAAGGTAAAAATAGAGTTTATTCAAGTAATGACCTCACTTCACATGCAGAAATTGAGGCAATTCGAAATGCAGGTAAAAAGATGATGCAAGCGAAGATTTTAAAAAAACGATGGACACTATACACTAGCTTAGAGCCTTGTCCAATGTGCACGGGAGCTCTATTATTTGCTCATATCAAGAAGGTTGTTTGGATTTTAAATGATGAAGCAGGGTTCGGTGGTTTTACAAAAATAAGAAAGTCGAAAGTATTTGATGAGCGGTTTAACCAAATTAGTTATGTAGAAGAGCCGTTCTTAGACTTAAAAGAAAAGCAGCAAGAATTAATGAAAAGATGGCTAGAACATCCAAACAATGTTATAAATCAAAGAATGAACCTTGTGGAGAAATCAACTCAATGAAAAGATCAATATGTCTATTTCCTAAATTTACAAATGAAGACAGAATACATAAATGGAGAGAAAAATATGACCCTTTACATCAACTCATCCCACCCCACATCACATTAGTTTTTCCATTTGAGAGTGATTATTCTTCCAATAAATTAATAAAACATGTTCAACAAACACTAAAGGGTTTTAAACCTATTAATATTAGACTGCAAGGAATTACTGGAGAGGGTAAACAATATGTATTTCTTAATGTAAAAAGAGGCAGCGATCAAATCATTGAACTTCACGATCGGTTATATAGCGGATTATTAAAGAAGTATTTAAATCGAACGGTGACATATAACCCCCATCTTACAATAGGTAGAATAAAAAATACAGAGAAGTTTGATACTATTTTAGAAGAAACAAGTAGAGAAGAAACTGTTTTTTGTTCAAATATAACTGAAATTATTTGTGAAAAAATTAGTAACGATGAAAAATCGATCATAGAGTTCAAACATCTTTTATAAGGGCTGTTTTCTAAAAGACTGTTGTTTATAAGAACATAAATTTTTGTATAAAGGTTGGTCTTCGCTGCAGGCACGAGACTCTTGCGGGAGAAGCGGGACACGTGAGACCTAAGCAGGAGCAAGGCGACGAGGATGCTCACACCATCCGCCCCGCGGAAAGCGAGCATCCTGGAGAGGAAACCAACAACCCCCTTTTCAAAACAATGTTTACGAAAAAGCATTTAAAAGGAGTCGGAAAATATTCCTAATTTGACATGATCAATATTATTTTATACAATTATCTTGAATTCAAAATAAATTATTTCGAGACATTAATTAGGAGGAATTTTAATGGAACTTAAAGGAATACATCATGTATCAGCTCTAACTGCGAATGCGCAAGAAAACTTCCGGTTTTATACTGAAACTTTAGGATTAAGATTAATTAAGAAAACAGTGAATCAGGACGATATTTCTGTTTATCATTTATTTTATGGAGATGAAAAAGGAAATCCAGGTACTGAATTAACATTCTTTGAGATCCCAATGGCTGCAAAAAACCATGAAGGGGTTAACAGTATTTCTGAAATTGCCCTTAGGGTTAAAGACGATTCCTCTTTATCATTCTGGAAATCAAGGTTTGAGGAGCTTGGAGTAGAACATGGAGAAATTACGAAACGGTTTAATCGAAAAATATTAAGTTTTAAAGATTTTGAAGGTCAGCGATTATCATTAGTTTCTGACGAACATAATCAGGGTGTAAAAGCTGGTACTCCATGGGGCAAAAGTCCAATTCCAAAAGAATTTGCGATAGTAGGATTAGGGCCAATCAAACTAACAGTGAGCTATGCTGAATCTACTGCGAAGATTTTAACAGAACTAATGGATTATCGAAAAATTGGGGAATACCCATCTGCAATAAATGGTCAATCAAATATTTTAGTTTTTGAAACAGGGAAAGGAGGAACTGGTTCGGAGGTTCACCTAGAGGAGCGACAAGATTTATCACCTGAAAGACTAGGAAGAGGCGGTGTTCATCATGTTGCATTCCGTGTAGAAGATAAAGATGAAATGATGAAATGGATCGATAAAGTAAAAGATGCAAAGATTCCAAATTCAGGATTTGTAGATCGCTTCTATTTCCGCTCTCTATACTTTAGAGAAGCAAACGGTATCCTGTTTGAACTAGCTACTGATGGTCCTGGATTCGATACGGATGAAGATCTAGAGCATCTTGGTGAATCGCTTGCGCTGCCACCGTTTTTAGAATCAAGAAGAGCAGAAATTGAAGCAAAGCTTAAACCTCTAAATACAAAGAAATCATAAATAAAAGGGAGTTGACTTACTTTGCAGCATATTTTCAAAAAAGGACAAAATCCAGACGAGCCAACATTGCTATTACTACATGGAACTGGAGGAACAGAGGACGATTT
The DNA here is from genome assembly GCF_016908495.1 of Rossellomorea pakistanensis. Taxonomy (GTDB): domain Bacteria; phylum Bacillota; class Bacilli; order Bacillales; family Bacillaceae_B; genus Rossellomorea; species Rossellomorea pakistanensis. The sequence continues at coordinate 335,803 of NZ_JAFBDZ010000001.1, forward strand.
ACTTCCGTTAGCTGAACTTGTTTCTCAACAATCGTCAGTGTTAAGTGTCCGTGGTAATGTTTCAGAAAACGGCATGCCTCGATTCTTTCGACGTCTAGCTGAAGGGGTATTTGATGAAGAGGATCTTATTTATCGTACAAAAGAACTTCATGAATTTTTAGATGATGCCTCAAAGAAGTACGATTTTGACCGAAGGAATATTGTCGCACTCGGTTACTCTAATGGAGCCAACATTGCTGGAAGTCTGCTTTTTCATTATGAAGATTCGTTAAAAGGAGCTATCCTTCACCATCCGATGGTCCCAAGAAGGGGAATCGAATTACCTTCGTTAAATCATATACCCGTCTTTATTGGTGCAGGAAAAAATGACCCCATTTGCCCGGCAATGGAATCAGAGGAGTTAACAAGTCTATTAAGTAATGCAGGTGCAAATGTAACATTGCATTGGGAAAATTATGGTCACCAACTTACTCGTTCAGAAGTAGATATGGCAGCAGTATGGTATCAAAGACATTTCAAATAATCATATCAAAATTTACCGCATTATTTCGAATGATGTCAATTTTATTAAAATTATTCAAAGAATCATTGACAAACATAGACATAATAATGAATTACAGATAGAGTGTAATTTAAAGGAGGGTTACTATGTTTATGTTATGCAAATGCGGAAAAGGAATGACCAATCTTGAACCTAGAGAAATAGAAGGTAAAGTGATTCAAGGTCATTTATGTGAAAATTGCGGTAGTTTGTATGAAATCACAAGAGATACCTCCGAAACTTTAGTTAGAACCGAGTGGGTTAAAAGTTAATCTATCTACCTATAAATATTAATGTGAATTTGAAAGAAGCAAAAAAAGGTTAGCCTAACGGTGTATAGAGCTAACCTTTTTATATTATTATCCTGTTAAAACATCTTCTTTTGGGTAAGAAACTTTCTCTTTAGTCGGTTTTGCTAATGAAAATGCTAGAGTAAGAGGACCCAATTTCCCTATAAACATAACCAAAATGATGATCCATCTCCCTGTATAGGTTAAATCTCCAGTTATCCCCATAGATAGACCAACAGTCCCAAATGCTGAGACCACTTCAAACAAGATGCTTATAAATTCCGGATTTTTTTCAGTCATTGTTAGGATAAATAATGCTGAGAATACCAGAAGAACACTGATCATTGAAATAGCCAGTGATTTAAAGACAATAGTATGGTCAATTTGACGGTTATATGCACGGATTTCTTTTTTTCCTTTTATAAAAGCAAACATTGAAAAAAGAATGACAATAAATGTTGTTAGCTTTATTCCTCCACCAGTTGATGCGCTTCCGGCTCCAATAAACATTAACAGGATCATAAATAAAATCGATGAATCTTCCATGCTACCAATATCTACTGAATTGAAACCGGCTGTTCGAGTTGTTACTGCTTGAAAATATGAGCCAAAGAGCTTACCTGTTAAAGGAAGATCGCCAATTGTCTTTACATTATTAAATTCAATTAGAAAAATAACCAGCATGGCAATGACATTAAGTAAAAATGTTCCTAAAATCATTAGCTTTGTATGAAGAGATAATTTTCGCCAGCTTTTTGTATACCACAGGTCTGAAAGTACGGTAAATCCAATTCCACCAATAATGAATAAACAGGAAATAACAATGGTAACAAGTGGACTATCGACATATTGCATAAGGCTATCTGACCAAATCGAAAATCCCGCATTATTAAAAGCAGAAATAGAATGAAATAAACTATAATATAGACCTTTTCCAATACCATATTCAGGAACCCACTTAATAGAAAGAAACACTAATGCAATCGATTCAACAATTAGAGAGAAAATAAATAAATGCTTTACTAAGCGGATGACTCCTCCAATAGAATTTTGATTTAATGCTTGTTGAATGATTAATCTTTCTTTAAATCCGATTTTCTTTCCGATTAATAAAAATATAAGCATAGCAAAGGACATAATTCCAAGTCCGCCTACTTGGATTAAACACATGATCACTACTTCACCAAAAACAGTAAAAGCTGTACCTGTATCAACAACAACTAAGCCAGTTACAGTCATAGCTGAAGTCGATGTAAATAAAGCATTGATCCAAGTAATTGAATCTGTAGTCGACACTGGTAGTTTTAGTAAACATGTCCCTAAAAGAATAAAACCTGAAAAAACTGAAACAAGTAATTGGGGAGGACTTAATTGTATATTTCTTCTTATCATGGACTAGACACCTGCTTTTTCAAAACGCTGAATATCTCTGTTGTGCCCAATAACGACAAGAATATCATCCCTTTCGACTTTCTCTTCTGCTGAAGGCGAAACAATAATTCCTTCAGCACGTTGAATGGCAATAATATTGCATCCATATTTAGCTCTAACATCCAACTGAATGAGTGTTTTTCCTGCAACTTTACTTGAAGCTGATACTTCAACAATGCTGTGGTCGCTTGAAAGTTCAATATAATCAATGATTTTTTCTGAAGTTATATGGTGGGCAATACGTCTAGCCATATCTCTCTCAGGATGAATGATTTTATCTGCTCCAATTTTTTCCAATACTTTTTGATGGTAACTATTTGAAGCCTTCACCCATACATCATTGATTCCTAAATCTTTCAGGAGCAGGGTGGTTAAAATACTTGCTTCAATATTCTCCCCAAATGATACAACTACCGTATCAAAATTCCTGATTCCAAGTTGCTTTAATACCGTTTCATCCATTGCATTGGCTTGAACAGCATGAGTAGCGATATCACTATATTTATCTACAACTTCATGGTTGATATCAATGGCTAAAACCTCTACCCCTAAGTGACTTAATTCTGATACAAGATTTCCTCCGAAACGTCCAAGTCCAATTACGGCAAATTGATCTTTCATGATGAGAATCCCTCCAATAAATGGTTATTAAATCGATTTTTCCTATCAATACAAAATTATGAACACAAAAAAGACCGCAGGGGACTAGCCCTGTGGTCTTAGAAATTTTCAGATCACAAGTATCATCCTCTCCCAATACGCTTACGAGGTTAGCTGTCGGATTCGGGTTATGGAAGTAACCCTACCTATTTAAAGGATTCACCCCAAGAGACTGATGAAGTGACAAGTAATAATTCACAGTCCCAAAAGTGGTTCCCCCGCTCCAAAGGATTAAGCGAAAAAGAATATAACATTTGATGAAAGTTATATTACTCCTCAATGAAAGGAAAGTAAAGAGAAAAGAAGAGGCAAAATTATTCAAAAATCAGCAAATTATTCTATATTTAGGCATTACCCCAATGAAATGATTAATATAATCCTTCTTTTAGTGATTTCCTTAAAGATTCGTTTCTTTTAAATATAAAAAATGTTTATATTTTCTATATTCGAAGAAAGAAAGATAAGATCAAAAAAGGGAATATTCGCTCCTATACCGCTATCTTTTATCAACATCCGTTGAGAATAAGGAGCGGTTAATAAAAGTGCAGCTGTCAATTATGAAAAAAAGTACTTAATTCAAAGGTACATTATCATCTTGCTCGTACCATTTTGGGGGATTGGAATCTTGAAAGTAGTGAAATACATTTTATTAGAGTCAGTCAAAACTTTATTTATCTTGTTGTTTATGAGAATAATAAATACATTTTAAGATTGACGCCAATGGGGAACAAAGATAGGATCCAACTTGAGATTGATTTTTTAATCTATCTACATCTTAATGGAATTAATGAAAATATTCCTATAAAAAGTGCAGATTCAAACTTTATTAAAAGATATACCTTTTTTGACTACAATATACAAGCAGTGTTATATCACTATATAGAAGGAGGACATTATGAAAGCGAAAAATTAACTAATAAAACTTGATGGACTGGGAGAAGGAATTAGGAATTCTTCATAACCATGCCAAACAGTTTAAAGGCGGAATAAAAAATCCATGGTCCTTTATTCAAAATATAGAGTATTCACTCCCTATGGATGATGTAGATTTAAAGAATAAATGGGAACAAATAAAAGCTCACTTATTGAGGGTTTCTTCAGAGCTAGAAAAAAGTATCATTTATTTTGACTTTGAACTTGATAATTTATTATGGAATGAGAGATGTATCCACATAATTGATTTTGAGGGATATCAATTTTCATGATTAGTTGCTGATATTGCATATGCGGTAAGGGATATAGCTGATCAACCAGCTGCATATGAGCAATTTTTGAAGGGATATTCGAAGGAGAGAGTACTTTCTGAAAGTGAATTAAAAGCCGTTCCAATCTTTCAACATTTACACTATTTTTATTTGTATTGTGTAATTAGAAACAGTTTAGATTTGGATCCAGCAGAAGGTCACTCTGAGTGGATGAATAACTTAATTAAAAAGATCCAATTTATGCAAAATAAGATTAAAGATAAGATATTTAATGATGATTTAAAATAAATGGGGAATAATGCGTTTGAAGAAAAGGACGATCAATAGAGGGTGGATTTACATTATCTATCTAAAGTAAATTGTGTAGGGGTATCAAGCTTTACTTTCTAAACTCGTTAATTGTGGAACAGACATTTTTATGGTTTCAATCTAGATCATCCTATTTCCGCTTGATAGGATGGATCATAATATAATTTCATAAGCAAATTATTACGCAAGCATTAACGAACAGATGAATTTTTTGGGGTTGAGGGGATAGAGGGTGAACCATTGAAAAAATATATTGCATTACTTGATATTTTTTTTATGTTGTATTTCCATTGGCGGTTTGGAATTTAACAAGGGACGATATAGGGGATTATTACCCGCCATGCTTCTGTCATCAGTTCCTGGAATTATCTATAGTATCTATCGATTTTTTGAACTTAAAAAAGTGAATTTCTTTGGGATATTTATGATTGTAACATTAATTATTGGTACACTAATAGATGTATTAGCAGGATCAGCGATTCAGTTATTATGGAATAACGTCATTTACGCTTATGTAATGTCAGGATTCTTCCTTCTCACAATTCTGATAAAAAAGCCTATTACCCTTTACTTTGCTCTTGACTTCAGACCTTCAAGGACATGATCGTGAATTCAATAGAAGATTATTTTTTGAAAAAAAGTTATTTATGATCTTTAACTTAATTACTTTAAGTTTTGTTTTACGAAGTGGAGTCCTTGCTGTAATAAAAACATATCTCATTTTGGAATATGGTGTTGAAGCATTTGATAAAGGAATCATCGTCCGACAGGTACTTAGTTGGTTATTAACAGGCATTTCAGTTTTGGGGTTTCTTTACATTGGAAAAATTATAAATGACTCACCTGAATTGATTGAAAAGGTTAGAAAAAAGATGGAAGTAAGGGATTAGAGTCATTGAAAGACCAGGGGGTAATCTTGTGAGCAAAGAAATGGACGAACTATTTATTGAAACAAACCACTTCAATTTAAGGGAATTAAGATTAGAGGATGCTACTGCATTATTCCCAATTATAAGTGATGAGGGCACAATGAAATTCATTACACCACATCCTGTTAAAACGTTGAAGGAAATGAAGTCCACTGTAAACAAAATGATTGAGGGTTGTAAATCCAAGCAAGAAGTAGTTTGGGTCATTGAAGATAAAACCACAAAAAAAGTAGTTGGTGTATTCAGATTTCATAAATGGAACCAGTGGCATAAGAAAGCGGAAATAGGGGTCGTTATTCGAAACGAGTACCAAAATCAAGGGGTCATGAAAGAAATCCTACCGAAAATGCTTTACCATGGTTTTATGAAAATGAACCTTAATAGGATTGTAGGAGATATTTTTGAAGGGAATAAGGCATCTATGAAACTATTAATTAATCATGGCTTTCATAAAGATGGCCAATTACGCGAAACAGATTTTGACGGAAGCGAATACCATGACACAATTGTTTATTCTTTATTAAAGAGAGAGTATGAAGTACTTTATAACGAACATTAAATTTTTTTACATAATTTACGAAGTTATGCTATAATAAGATAAACCATTAACTGTATTGCATATTTTGATCCCCGCTCACTTGGAGTGGGGATTTTTCAATTCTAATGCTGTTAATATAAAAAAAGAGACCCTCGATTGAGAGCCCCTTATAGCATTATTATGCTTTAGTTACGTTAGCAGCTTGGTCCCCACGGTTTCCTTGAACGATTTCAAAAGAAACTGATTGACCTTCTTCTAAAGTTTTGAAACCTTCGCCTTGAATTGCTGAGAAGTGTACGAATACGTCGTCGCCATCTTCACGCTCGATGAATCCGAAACCTTTTTCTGCATTAAACCATTTTACTGTACCTTGTAACATTTTGTTACCTCCTAGTGTTCTAACACGAAATTTAGTACTATTCTTGCTCTTCAAAAATCAAGGCGAAAAGTTAAAAACTTGTTCTATCCTTACATTGCCGAACAAAAATAATTCTATTACATCATAGCAGTATTTAGCGTATTTATCAAGGGTAGATGAATATTCCTTTATGAATGTTTTAAATATCATGCACCAATCAATTTAATGATAATGAAGTTATTATACATATTCAAAGGCCACAATGGAATAAATTTACCAATCTGATGAAGATAACCATTCTAACTAATTATGCATCTTGGTGGATAAACGAAGATTCTAGGTGGAAAGAAATGAAGTGTATTAAAAAGCAAAAGATTATCAATGAATTCCCCGTAATAGCGGGTGTTGTGAATAATTTTCCAAAACAAAGCGGTCCTAATTGCCTTGCAGCTACCGCAATTTAATGTTATTTATGAAATGATAGAGTCTACTAAAGTGTTTTAATCATAAAGATAAATCAGAAGAATGACAGGACTGATAGCCATATTGTGCTAGTAAAGCTATGCCTTAAAATCACCCTTTTCTCTTTTTGTACATAAAATGCGACGAAGAGACAGAAAGGGTGTGAATCATGTTCCAAAAAAAACCTCTTATTATGCTGCTCGTCCCATTATTAGTTCTATTGTCCTTAATTTCTGGTTTTCTTATCTATAAGGGTGGTTTCCAAGATTGTCAAAGCCTTCTTATTGAAAAGAAAGCTCATACACAACAATCTCATAACGGTATCACTCCGAAGGGCACAAACAACATCCAAAACAATGTAGATAACCAAGGCTCAAGCTCAGCAGAAAATACTATTAATAATTCTGTCGATCACAATACTGGAGAAAATGGATCAAATAATATAACAAATAATATTATCAATAATGTAGAAGTCAATGTAAATGGTAATGGTAATGTTAAAAACTCCATTTCAAATAATATCAGCAATTTAGATGAAGCTAATAAACAAAACTCTGCTGGAACTAATGAAAGTAATGACAAATCTTCTGATAATGGGAAAAAAGAAGAAAAAAAACAAAACGAAATCGTATGGGGAATTGATACGGCAAGCAAAACCAACGAAGGATTTTATAATTGTGTAAACGAGAATTTTGGAAGTCCGCAGGTGGTGGGTCGTTATTTAGGAACTAAAGAGGATGTTTCAAAAGGAATTACCATTGAAGAAAAAGAGGCTATCAAATCAAAAGGGGCACATATACTACTAATTCACAATCGGTTTAATGATGCAACCGGATATGAGAATGGAGTAGAAGAAGCAAAAGAAGCAATTTCTCTAGCAGAAGAACTAGGAGTGACTGAAGGTGTTGCTCTCTTTGCAGATATAGAACCTATTTACCCGGTAAATAAAGAATTTATTTTAGGATGGTATGAAACAGTAAGTTCTTCCAAATATGAACCAGGAATATACGGCATTTTTGAAAAGGATAATCCTCTTTACAATGCATTTAATAATGCTGTAAATTCTAATCCTAGTTTGAAGGAGAATCTCATACTTTGGACGTCTGCCCCTAATACAGGGATCACAACTGAAGAACAATCACCTGAGTACCAACCAACAGCTCCAGAAGGCTCACAAGTTATCGGATGGCAATATGGAATAGGCTCTAAAACTTGCAATATTGATACTAATTTATTTAACATGAAGTTTCAAGATATGCTTTGGTGATAAAAGAATCGATTAATCATCCTCCTTTCATATTCTTATAATATTAGAAGGATTTTTCAATATAATAAATAGTCCTACTTCTCATTATGATGAAGTGGGACTATTTTTTTTGATATTCAGTTTGTTTGATATAAATCCTATCCACACTTTTACTTTCGAATTCTTATCTTTTTTCGATTTTGAAAAACTTTTATTAAGAAGGTAATAGATTCCTTCCTCAAGGATGACTAATAGAAACACAGGTAAAAGAATGATTATGGTCCACTCCCACATAGAAAAACACCTCTTAGTTAATATTCCACCTTTTAATATATATTCCTTTATTTCCCTAACAATTCCCTTCCATAAACATTCTTTTGCAAACTCTTTTCACTATCTGCAGGATTTTAACATCTTTAACAGAATTTAAATGATTAATATAAATTTATTCATTACACCATAAGGTATCGTCCATTAGATTGGGGGATTCTACTTATTTTTTTGGAAATAAAAAGGTATTAATAATTTAACTAGTTTTTAAGGAGAGTGTGTTTTCTTGAAATATAGAATAACTCAGCATCATTCTAGTAAATGTCCTAAACCCCTGATTTTAAAGCAAGGAGCGATCGTCAAAGTGGGAGGTTTATATAACGGTGAAAATAATGAATGGGTTAATTGGAGATACTGTACTTCTATTGAGAGTAACCTCTCTGGATGGGTGCCAGATCAAATTATTGCAATCACAGATGAACACGGAATGATTCTTGAAGATTACGATGCAACTGAATTAGATTGTTATAAAGAGAGTATTATTGAAGGGATTCAAGAATTAAACGGTTGGGTCTGGTGTCGAGATCTAACGAACAATAGAAGAGGTTGGGTCCCTAAGAATAAATTAGAAAAGATTGATACAAAACGTGTAGAGCTAATATAAATTAGTGAGATGATTCAATTGGTTTCGTGAGCATACTATTAAAATATTAAAAAATCTTTTTAGAAGGATTTTCTTGTATTTGAAGAGATGCTCCGAAATCTTATAGGATCATCTTTTTAATAAAAAGCTTTGAAACCTTTTCCTTATGCACATTATTTATAATGCATTATTTTGTCGATTGGTGTATAATCAATTTTGCGGAAAATTTTATAGTATTAAGTATAGGTGGGGATGATTCCTTGAATATCATCCCCTTAAAAGGGAAGTTGGTGAAATGCCAACGCGGTCCCGCCACTGTAAATGGTAGCAATGTTGCAAGAAAACCACTATACATTTATGTATGGGAAGGAGCAACAAGCTATGACCATAAGCCAGGAGACCTGCCTATTCGAGAACACCATATTTGCCTACGAGGATAGGAGAGGTGTGTGACAGATCAGGAAACTCTTCGTTATGCTTCATTGTTTCGAATCTAGTCATACATACAGCATCTCCAATCATGTGGGGATGCTTTTATTTTTGGACAACAGGGGGAAGTTATTGTGAAAAAGTTTTATTCGTTTTTATTAGTATTATTATTATCATTTGGAGTTTTAGCTGGATGCGGACAAAGTGACTCCAATGATGGAGCAAAGAAGAAAGAAAATCCACAAACAGTGGAAACAGAAAAAGCTGAATTTCCAGTTACCATTAAAGATGCCTCTGACAAAGAAGTAGTTATAGAGAAAAAACCGGAACGTATTGTTTCACTAATTCCAAGTAATACAGAAATTGCTTTTAGTTTAGGGTTAGGTGATGAAGTAGTTGGTGTTTCAGATTTCGACACCTACCCTAAAGAAGTTGCGAACAAAGAAAAAATTGGCGGAATGGATTTTAATTTAGAAAAAATTATTTCTCTAAACCCTGATCTAGTACTTGCACATGGTTCAAGTGCTCATAATTCAACGGAAGGTTTACAACAGTTAAGGGATTCTGGAATTAAAGTCATCATTGTAAATGATGCCAAAAGCTTTGAGGAAGTCTATAACTCAATTGAAATGGTAGGTAAAGCTACTGGTGAAGTTAAAAAATCAAAAGAAATAATATCTGATATGAAGGGGAAAATAGCTAATATTAAAGAAAAAGCTGCTGAAATAACTGAGGATGAGATGAAAACGGTTTATGTTGAAGTTTCTCCAGCACCAGAAATGTTCACAACCGGAAAGAATACTTTCATGAATGAAATGCTAGAAATCATCAATGCTAACAATATGGCGGGTAATTTAGACGGATGGGTAAAAATAGACCAAGAAGCTATTATTAAAAAGAATCCAGATGTCATCATTACAACTTACGGTTATTATACAGAAGACCCTGCTGGACAAGTTTTAAGTCGCGACGGATGGAAAGATATCAATGCTGTAAAAAATAAACAAGTATTTGATGTTCATTCTGAAATTGTTACCCGTTCAGGCCCAAGACTTGCAGAAGGAGTAGAGGAACTTGCTAACGCCATTTATCCGGAAGTCTTTAAGTAACAATAAATTCATTGCTTATATTCTTTGTTCTATTTTTTTCATTGTATCAATATTGTTCGCAATATCGATTGGAACCGTTTCAATTCCAATTACCACTATATTAACGATTATTAGTTCAGAAGTACTCCACCTTCCCATCCAAGGGATCGAAGAGTCTATGTTTACAAACATCGTTATGAAGGTTCGTTTGCCACGAGTATTATTGGCAGGGTTAGTAGGGGCGTCTCTTGCAATTGCAGGAGCCGCCTTTCAAGGTTTATTACGAAATCCACTTGCAGATCCCTTTACCCTTGGAGTTTCATCAGGCGCCTCCTTGGGTGCGGTATTAGTGTTGTTTTTCAATCTATCCTTACCCATCATTGGAATTTTCACTTTACCTGTCTTAAGTATTTTATTTTCCATTTTTACCATATTCATCGTATTAATTTTTGCAAAAAAAGTAGAAAGTACAATGAAGGTAGAAACGATTATATTAACGGGTATTATCTTTTCATCCTTTCTTGGTTCATTAATTTCTTTATTAATTGCCTTAACTGGTGATGAACTCCGCCAAATCATTGGCTGGCTTTTAGGCAGCGTCTCGATGAGAGGCTGGGATTATATTAAGATTATCATTCCATTTTTTGTTGTCGGTTCAATCATTCTTGTATTTAGTGCGAAGGAATTAAATGCAATGTCTTTTGGAGAAGAACGTGCACAGCATCTAGGTGTTAATGTTGCACGTAAAAAAATGATCGTACTAACAGCTGGTTCTATTCTAACAGGAGCTGCTGTGGCTGTTTCTGGGACAATTGGTTTTGTTGGATTAGTGATTCCTCATCTTATACGATTATTGTGGGGACCTGATCATCGACATTTACTGCCATTAGCTATGATTACGGGAGCAGGGTTTCTTATTCTTGCTGACTTAGTTTCTAGAACGATTATATCACCCACAGAATTACCGATTGGAGTCATTACCAGCATTATCGGAGCTCCAATTTTTGCGATATTATTATTAAACCGAAAAAGAGAAAGAAGAGGGTAACGATGATCGGAGTCACAAATGTTTCAGGTGGATATTCATCCGTATCAGTACTTAAAGATATCTCGTTTTCAGTAAAAAAAGGGCAGCTATTTGGCATTTTAGGCCCGAATGGTAGTGGGAAAACTACATTATTGAAGATGTTAAGTGGAGTTCTGACAGCTAATAATGGCGAAATCCTTATAAAGGGTCACTCTATAAGTAGTTACTCTTCTAAAAAACTTGCTAAAGTGATGGCTGTATTACCTCAAAATACAACAGAGTTTTTTTCCTATACAGTAAAAGAAACAGTATCTTTAGGTCGTTATGCCCATCAGGATGGCTGGTTTAATACATGGTCCGAAAAGGATGAAATCACGGTTCAAAAGGTTATGGAGCAGACTGGGATTATCGAATATCAACATCACTCCATACAACAGTTGTCCGGTGGAGAAAGACAAAGAGTATTTCTAGCTCAAGCTCTCGCTCAAGAACCTGAAATTTTATTATTAGATGAACCAACTAATCATTTGGATTTATCCTATCAAAAAGAATTACTAGACCTCTTAAAAAGGTGGACCAAAGAACAGGAATTAACGGTATTATCCATTTTTCATGACCTAAACCTTGCAGGTCTATATTGTGATCAATTACTTCTACTAAAGGATGGACAAATCAACATCGATTCTTATCCTAATGAAGTATTAAAGGAAGAAAGAATAAAAAACGTTTATCAAACAGAAATAAAAAAACACCCGCATCCACATGTTCCTGCTCCTCAAATGCTGCTTCTTCCGGATTCAGAATATCAAGAAGGACATTTATTAGAAATAAATGAATCCTTTTTGTCATCCACTGAGGAGTGCATAGTATTAGTATCTCCTGAACCTTTAAAAACCATGTCATCTGGAGTGATTGGTTCAGGATCGGGGTGGTATCAAAATTTTATTAACCGACATGTGGCTAAAACCTATAACTGTAGTAATCACCGTGAAGAAATGAAGGACTTTATACAAGATTTAGGTTATGGTCCAAGTGACACCGTTGGAATGATGACGGCAGTTAATCTTGGTGATGTTTCCTATGAGTTTTATCAAGATGGTGAATTTTCAATCTTTGTGGTAGTAACAGCAGGGGTGGGCAATGCGATTGATGCTAGTAAAAGTGAACTGCATTCTTATGAATTGGAACCTGGAACCATCAATACATGGGTATTTGTTAATGGTAAAATTACAGAAGAAGCCTTTATTCAAAGTATCATGACAGCAACAGAGTCAAAAGTGAAGGTTTTACATGATCAAAAAGTAAAGGATTCGGTAACAGGTACACTTGCAACAGGTACTTCAACAGATAGTATATTAATTGCTTCTACACAACAGGGGAAGGAACTGGAATACGCAGGAACGATTACACCGCTCGGGAAAATGATTAGTAAAGGTATATATGAATGTACTACAAATGCATTAAATCTTTATAGAAAAAGGGTTAAGACATGATTGCCTATCATTTAATAGCCATTACAATCGCTTTTATTTTGGATATCATTATTGGTGATCCCCTAAATTGGCCACACCCTGTAAAATGGATGGGAAGTTATATTGCGATATTGGAAAAATGGCTAAATAAAGGTAAACACAAAGGAATAAAAGGATTTATTATGTTGTTTATCTTAATTATATCCATTTTATTTATTATTCTCCCAATTTTGTGGATAGGTTACAGTATTCACACATTCATAGGGATTCTTATTGAGAGTATATTGATCATGACAACGATTTCTCAGAAAAGCCTTAGGATGGCAGCTTTGGATGTATTGAAGCCATTAACCCATAATAACTTAAACGAAGCAAGGATAAAGCTTTCTTATATTGTTGGAAGGGATACTGATTCATTAAGTGAGGAAGAGATTGTGCGTGGAACAGTTGAAACTGTTGCTGAAAATACGAGTGATGGAATTACAGCACCCTTGTTTTGGGGATTTATCGGTGGTGCACCACTTGCCCTAATCTACCGGTGTATAAATACTTGTGATTCAATGGTAGGTTATAAGAATGAGAGGTATAAAGATTTTGGTTTTGCTTCCGCTAAGCTTGATGATTGTGTTAATTGGATCCCTAGTCGAATCACAGGCGTTATTTTATTGCTAAGTCAGAAACCTGAATATTTATCCTATAAAGCTGCTTTCACTATTCTCTTACGTGATGCCAAAAAACACCCAAGCCCCAATAGTGGTTGGGGGGAGGCTGCCATTGCTGCAAGCTTAGGGATCCAGCTTGGAGGAATCAACTATTACATAGGGGTAAAATCCAACCGGGCGAGAATGGGAGATCCCTTGGTTAATTTAAACCAAATCCACATTTTAAAGACCGTAAAGATTATGCATATAGCCTGTTTTTTCTATTTACTTTTATTATGGATCGGGGGAGTGATGTTTGAAATTACCAAAGCATGGATCTAATCCTCAATATGTATACAGTGCGATGAAAATGAACAAACCAGATGGTGTTATCGATCTAAGTGCCAATATTAATTCTTTTGGGCCACCTAACGTTTTGATAGATAATTGGAGTCAATTATTAAAAGAAATTGTTGAATATCCTGATCCTTACGCACAAAACCTACGGAGAAAGATATCTGAAAGTGTTAATGTAAATGTCGAAAAGATTCTCGTTGGGAATGGCGGAGCAGAGCTTATACATTTGATTGCCCGTATGTTCGCTAAAAAGAGAATTCTTATTGTTCAACCCACGTTTTCCGAATATGAAAATGCGTGTCGTTCATTTCGTTGTGAAATTTATCATCATCAATTAACAGAACCACATTGGAATATAGAAATTGAGAAGTTGAAATTATCTTTATCGGAAATGGACGCTCTTTTTCTGTGCAATCCAACCAATCCAACTGGAATCGTTTATTCCTATGAAACTCTTAAAGAAATCATAGAAGAAGCATATAAACATAAATGTACCGTCATTATTGATGAAGCCTTTTATGATTTTGTCATGAATTATCAATCAATAGTTGCACTTTTGAATGAATATGAAAACTTAATCATTATACGTTCCCTGACAAAAATGTTTAGCATCCCAGGTATTCGTTTAGGCTATCTTATGGCAGCTAATGAAATTATTCAACAGTTACAAAGCATCCAGGTCCATTGGAGTGTCAATGCTATCGCTTTAACAGCTGGAGAACTTCTTTTAGAACAAGAAGACTTTATCCGAGAAACGCAATCACATATCAAAGAAGAAAGAGAAGCACTCTTTTCGTATTTTGATAGTCAGCATTTTTTAGTATCACCTAGTCAAACAAACTTTTACTTATTAAGGGACCCACAGATAGAGGACCAATTTTTATTGTTCTCATTTCTTTTGGAAAAGGGAATTGTATGCCGGCATACTCTTAATTTTCAAGGGTTAGAGGGCCGCTGGTTAAGGTTTGCTATAAAGGGAAAAAAAGAACATACAAGATTAATGGAAGTGATGGGAGAATGGAGACAAACAACACCTTATTATTCATAACCGGTGGAGTAAGAAGCGGAAAAAGCGGTTTTGCAGAACAGCTTGCCAAAAAAATATCCATTTCAACTGCTACAAAGCTCCATTATCTTGCTACTGCTCAATCAACAGACACTGAAATGAAAAACAGAATTCTTCGTCACAAGTTAGATCGTCAGCATAGTGATGTAGACTGGACAACATGGGAATGTCCTATTAATATACAGAACTTATCCTATCAATTTAGTAAAAATGATACCGTTTTATTAGATTGTCTAACTACATTGTTAACGAATGAAATGTTCTCAAGTGAACGAAATTGGAATGATCCAATTGTTCAAGATGATATTATAATGAAAATACACAATGCACTTAATGGATTGAAAAAAAATGTACATACTCTCTTGGTAGTTAGTAACGAAGTTTTAAATGAACCAGGATATAATAACGAACTGATTACTATATATCAAAGAATGATTGGAATACTTCACCAAAAAATTGTATTAGAAGCTTCTCAAGCTTATTTAATTGAATCGGGAATTCCTGTACGAATGAAAGGAGAATCATTATGAGAGGAATAATGATTCAAGGAACAGCTTCAGATGTTGGAAAGAGCCTTATTGCAACAGCAATTTGTCGAATCCTTGCCAATGAAGGTGAATCTGTCGCACCTTTTAAATCGCAAAATATGTCTAATAACTCTTATATCACTGTTGATGGAAAAGAAATTGGGAGAGCCCAAGGTATACAAGCTGAAGCAGCCAAAGTGGAAGCAAATGTATATATGAATCCAATTCTGTTAAAACCAAAATCAGACCAACAATCTGAGATCGTGCTTTTTGGAAAAGCTCAAACAAGTCTTACAGGTAAAAGCTATCGTGACAACTTCTATGAAAAGGGCCTTCAAGCAATTGAAGAATCTTTAAATTGGATTCAATCTCACTACAATTGGATCATCATGGAGGGGGCAGGCAGTCCAGTTGAAATTAATCTCAAAAGCAAAGAACTTGTGAATATGAAGGTGGCTGAACTTGCTGATATTCCTGTTTTACTAGTAGCAGATATAGACCGTGGTGGGGTTTTTGCAAGTATTATCGGAACTCTGGAGCTACTAGAACCTCATGAAAAAAAGCGAGTAAAAGGAATATTGATTAATAAATTTCGTGGAGACCAAACTTTATTTGAAGACGGAGTACAATGGATTGAGAAACGAACAGGTATCCCTGTTATCGGTGTCGTACCCTATATCACACATAGAATTGAAGGAGAAGATTCACTCTCACTCAATAGCAGGTTTAAGCCTATGGCCCATTCAACCATTGATATCGCCATCATTCATTTCCCATATATCTCTAACTATAGTGACTTTGAACCCTTCACTTTTGAACCGGATGTATCTATCAGATGGGTTCAATCTTCAGACGATTTTGGAAATCCAGATGTAGTTATTTTACCTGGAACGAAAAGTACGATTCGTGATCGTCAATTTTTACAATCGTCCGGATTAGAGGAAAAAGTAATAAAATTTATCAATGAAGACGGGTTTTTAGTTGGAATTTGTGGTGGATATCAAATGTTAGGTCAAACATTAATTGATGAGTCTGGAATGGATACAGGGGTATTGATGTTACAGGAAAAAGGATTAGGTATATTACCTCTTCAGACAAGATTTCTAATGAATAAAATGACGGAAAGAGTAAAAGGGACACTTCATCCTAGGAATAAATTTCTCACCACAACAACAATTGATGGCTTTGAAATTCATTTGGGTCAATCAAAGTGGTTAAAAGAAGTAGAACCTTTCCTTTTATTAGAAGATGGTAGGGGGGAAGGATGTGTAGTTAATAACGGTACAATAATAGGCAGTTATATGCATCATTTATTCCATAACGATGAATGGCGAAACGAATGGTTAAATACGATTCGAACAAGGAAGGGACTTCCATTAAAGCCGATGGTTCCAGTTCATGCGATGCGTGATATAAGCTTGGATCAACTAGCTGAAGAGGTTAAATCACATCTTAATTGGTCACTTCTGAAGAAAGTCATGATGTCTTCATGAGCTATATAAAAGCATTACTTATCAATTTGCAATTTTTCACTATTATTCCGATTCGTAAAGATCTCCCAATGGACCAAAAGCATATTTCAATTTCCGTCGGCTTTTTCCCTATCCTTGGACTACTGCTAGGGTTGATTTATGCATTCTTTGCATCTGTACTAATCAACATGACACCTTTGTCTACTCTTAGTATTGCCTTTATTATTTGGTTATCAATGATCGTCCTAACAGGCGGAATTCATCTTGATGGCTGGATGGATACAAGTGATGCCTACTTCTCCTATCAAAACAGGGAAAAACGACTTGAAATTATGAAAGACCCAAGGACAGGCGCATTTGGAGTGATAAGTCTTCTTATATTATTAAGTGCAAAATTCTTGTTTATTTATGAATCAGTCGTAAATCAAAATGAATTGTTCATCTCAATGCTTGTATTAATTCCTATTTATAGCAGACTTTTTATGGGAGTAGTATTAGTAAATATTAAGTCTTCAAAAGAAGAAGGACTCGCCTTCTTTTTCAAGAAAAATTGTCGCTCATACACCAACCATTTCTACTTTTTATTTATAATAATCCTTTTAACCACAATATACTTTGGGAACCCTGATATCTTTTTTATTTCTTTAATTCTTCTCATTGTTATACTATTATTTTTTCTGATTTTATATAGAAAAATAAAACATTGGTTTGGAGGGATTACTGGTGATGTTCTAGGTGCAACTGTTGAGGGAGGAGAATTACTGTTATGGATGATCGTGTGGTTGTGGCAGTATACCGCCATGGGTTAACGGAGGCTAATAAAAACCATCAATATCTTGGATGGACAGATTCTTCGGTTTGTAAGGATGAACAAGAGCGCATAACTCAGGAAAGAAATTCTCACTCATTCTATCATCAATATTTTTGTAGTGATTTATCTCGTTGTACTTCTTCCTTGAACCTATTAAACCCGGAAGCTATCCCTATACTATTAAAAGAGTTTAGAGAAATAAACTTTGGAGATTGGGAAGGCAGAACATATGAAGAATTAAAGCATGACCTACAATATCAAGATTGGATTTCATCGCCCTTTACAGTAAAACCACCTAATGGTGAATCCTACCTCGAGTTTACGGATCGTGTAAGAAAAGGGTGGGAAAAAATCATCACTACGACGGTGAAACAAGGGGATTCTAAAGTCATGTTGATGAGCCACGGCGGAGTTCTTAGATATTTAATTTCAACATATTCCCCTATTAAATTAGACTTTTGGGATATTCATGCTCCTTATTGTGGAGGATATGAACTTGTTTGGACAAAAAATGGATTTTGGAGGGGAGAAAAATGCATTTTATTACGGGAGGTGCCTATAACGGCAAAGCAAAATGGGTGAAAAATTTTTATCAACTTGATGGTAAATGTCAATGGTTCTCAGCCTATAAAGGGGATGCTTTGCCTGTAAAATTGTCACTTCAGAATTCGGATATTGTAGTATTTGAAGGAATAGAATATTGGTTAAAAAAAGAGATGTTTAAGTCAGAAATTGATCATGTACGGAAAGAATGGATGCAATTTATAAATGGTTGGAACTCTTCATATAATGTAAACATTATCTTGATTGGAACAGATATTACAAAAGGCATTGTCCCACTTAATGATACTGACCGTCAATGGAGAGATCTCACAGGGTGGGTGTACCAAGACATTGTAAGAAATGCAAATCGTGTAGATACAATTTGGTACGGATTGAATCAAAGACTTAAATAAAAGGGGATGTCGAAATGAGAATTTACACAAGAACAGGTGATAAAGGACAAACAAGTATTATTGGAGGAAGAGTAGAGAAAGATGATATTCGTGTAGAAGCTTATGGAACAGTAGATGAAGTAAATTGTTTTGTAGGTCAAGCAATGGCTGAGTTAGACCCTACCCTATTCAAAGATATTCTTGAAGATTTAGAGAAGATCCAACATGAATTATTTGATTGCGGTGGAGACTTAGCAAATGTCACAAAATCAAGACCGATGAAGCTAACCAAAGAAGCTATAACCTATTTAGAAAAGCGTATCGATGAATTCATACAACAGGCACCAACACTAGAGCGGTTTATTTTACCTGGTGGAACGAAGGCTGCTGCTTCTATCCATATTGCACGGACAGTAACGAGAAGAGCAGAACGGTTAGTAGTTAGTCTGATTAAGGTGGATCCTAGTGTTTCTGAGGTATCACTCCAATATTTAAATCGTCTTTCTGATTATTTTTTTGCCCTTGGAAGAATTATTAATTACCGCATGAATGTTAGAGATGTAGAGTATGTAAGGAGTGCTAAAGTTTTTCGTGAAGGGAAGCGGAAGGAGGATAAATAATGTCACGTGAAAGGAAAATAAGCTATTTCACCCTGTTTATAGCAATGTCATCCCTTGGTGCGATGGTTAAAATACCGGCAATTGTAGGCACGATTGCCCTAGATTCCCTTCCTGCTTTAATTGCTTCCGTTTTATTAGGACCAATAGCAGGAGCAATTGTTGCTTCATTAGGCCATTTTATTTCTGCACTACTTTCAGGTTTACCTTTAGGCCCATTTCATTTGCTCATTGCAGTTGAAATGGCGATTCTAGTATTCCTTTTTGGATTGCTTTATAAAAAAGGAAAAAAATTTATTTCCTATTTTCTTTTTACTATTGGAAATGCAATCATTGCTCCTCTCCCATTTCTATTTATAATACATGCTAGCTTTTATTTTTCTATACTGCCATCATTATTCATAGGAACGACCCTTAACATTATTTTAGCTATTGTCGTCCTTCCAAGATTACAGGGAATCCGCCGTACAAAGCCTAAGGAAGTTCATATAAGATGAGAGATGTTCAGATTATCCCTAATATGAAAGGTGAGTATTTATTAATTGCTTCCGATAATAGTGGGGGAATAGGAATGAAGGAGCTTGATGAAATCAAAGTACCCTATGACCAATTAGCGTATTACTCTTTTAGAGTCGCATTTATGGAATGCGTAGCAGCAGGTGGAGACCCTTTTACAGTTGTGATCTCAAACTTTTGTGGTGAAGAAGTATGGGGCCAGCTAGTGGATGGAATACAGATAGGCTTAGAAGAAGTGGAAATGAATAATATTGAGATAACAGGTAGCAGTGAAAGTAATATGAAAATGATTCAATCAGCTCTTGGTGTGATGGTAATAGGTAGATCTAAAAAAGTGAACAATCAACCGCTAACTTACTCAAAAGATTTAGAAATAGCCCTGATAGGAACACCTCTTGTCGGCAATGAAGTAATCGATCAACCGAATGAAATTGCACCATTATCAATGGTTAAATATTTTTGTACGCAAACAGGATTTGTCGTCATGCCAGTCGGTTCAAAAGGAATATTACATGAGTTGAAGCTTTTATTCCCTGATGAACCTCTAAATAATCAGAATTTGGAGTGTGACATCGACTTAAAAAAATCATCTGGTCCATCTACTTGTTTTATCATTGTCTATTCGAATAAAGAAATAGAAAAGGTAAAAAACTTTACGGGAAGTTTATACAATTCTATTAAATATAATAAAGAGTAACTCTTTTTTTATCCCGATTATTTAAATCGTCATATTTATATTGTCCCCTTAATACAATATGGGTGTTGATGTTTAGAACCATATTAAAGGGGATAATGAATGAGTAAAATAGTAGTCAAACTTAGTGTGCTTGTAATTTTGCTCCTGATTTTTAGTTTTCTAGTTGCATATAAAGCAATAGAGCTGCCTAACAAAGAAAAAGTAACTATTGAGGAGAAGTATTACCCAATAGATGGAAAAAAGTTGCTAAGCGGAGTCAAAAGCAATAAGGAAATAACTATGAAAAATACAACTAAAAAATGTGCTATGGAATTTAGCAATAGCGAGATTTTCTTCATTCAATGTGACAAGTATTTAAACTATAAAATAGGGGAAGAAGTCTTTATTGAAGTTCAAGAAAATGACCTTATGAAAATTCGCCGTAAATAAAATTGTAAGCTACTTGAAAGGGAAATGTGATATATTTACAATGATAGTTAGAATTCAACTATAAGTTGGTGATTAAATGTCAGCAATAATATTATTCGATGGTGTCTGTCACTTTTGTAATCAATCAGTGCAATTTATCATGAAGCGGGATTCAAAAGAATATTTTAAATTCGCCTCTATACAAAGTAACATTGGTCAAAAATTAGTAGAAAATAACTCGACTCTGCAGAATCTTGAAAGTATGATTTATATTGAAAATAACAAAGTTTACACAAAATCTACAGCAGCTTTGAAAATATGCGGAAAATTAGATGGTCTTTGGAAAATGTGTATGATATTTTTATTCGTTCCAAGGCCTATTCGGGACTATTTTTACAACATTATTGCTAGAAATCGTTACAAATGGTTTGGGAAAAGGGAACATTGCCGCATTCCTTCAGCACGTGAAAGGAATCGTTTTTTAGAATAAGCGTAAATCATGAAGCAGTCCATTTGGGCTGTTTTTTTATGAGAGAGCTATTCTAATGTGACAATTAATATTTGGTGTAAAAATTGGGGCTTTCATTTGTTGATGATACTTTTTATATGATACACTTGGAAAAACCTTAAATCATTTTCACCTAATCAGATTAGGAGAGATTTAGTGACTTTAATTTCCTATCATTCTTACCACAAAACAATAAAAAAACTTTCCAATAATCAGTTAGTTTATCAGCGATTTGAATACAAGCTGGAACTATACAAGACTGGGATTATTACCTATTCAGATTCCTTCCCATTACACTCAGTCTTAGACATTTCTTTTAAACCTTTTACTAATGGAAAAGGTTTTATGTATCTTCATACCGATAGAGGATTATATTCCTATCATGTAAGTACTGAACCGAAAGAATTCATAAACGAATTTAAAAAGCTAAAGTCAAGCAATCATTATTAAACGATAACTTTATTATGTAAACTAAAATTCATATTATAAACCTATCAAAGAAGATAGGTTTACAACTCCTATTAGTTTTGATAGTTTCTACACCTGATCCTGCTTCTATTATAAAAATCACTTCCTTTCTCCATATATCTCAACAATATATGAAGAAATATACACTTCATTTCAATTCATTTAAAAGGGTTATCCCAAAAAAAGGAGTCAAGAACCACAACGTCAAGATTTGACAACCTTAGTGGTTCCGAACCCCTTATGGAACAACAGTCATAAAATGTATTATTATTAAGCAAACTTTGCTTTTTTTAACTTACTATCAAGGACGATGTTTCCAAATGGGATGAAGGCTACCAATATCGAGCTAAAAATCCATAAAAAGGACCAACGAATTTTGAAAGTAGTGTACGCAATGAAAATTAAATATAGAATAAAGAAAAACCCATGAAGTGATCCTACAAGTGTTACTGCTTCAGGGACGTCAAAAATATATTTAAGGGGCATAGCGATAAACAAAAGAAGTAACAGCGAAGCACCCTCGATAAAACCCATCAATCTAAACTTACCAATAGTTGTATTTAACATTCTAAACCTCCAATATCACAATTAGACTACCATTATTATATAAGCTTAAGACAAAAACAGAAAGAGAAATAAACCTGTTCATAATAATGTCATAAAATATAATCGTTACTATAAAGCATAACAATTGTCTATATTCAATCTATAGTTTTTTGTACATTAGCTTGTGGGGTCCTATAGGCTCAATAGTAAAGATCCCCCCTTTTTCTTGTAATGATAATTTTTTATAGTAGGCACTAACGGAGACTCTTGCGTTACACCACCATAAGTCTGCAGATTGTTTCTTCATGAACTTTTCAGCAAAACGGATTAGAGCACTACCAGCATTTTGTCCTCTAAATTCTGCTAAAGTGGCCATCCCCCTTAAACGAAACTGGTTCTCTTCATTAAAATTTGGATGTGTTTCCTTATAAAATGACGCTATACTGACTAATTTCCCTTTCATATAAGCACCAACATGAAAGCTATCTTTCTCATCATCACCTGGATATTGGCAATCTTCAATAGATTGATTAGGACGTAATATCGTATGTCTCAATTCATATGTATCCTCTGGCTTAATCATTTTAATTTCCATCTAACTCCCCCTCATCATTACTATGTATATAGCATATTAGTTTTGATTAATAATGAAAATAACCGTTTTCCAAAGAGGAAAGATAACTAAATCTTATAAACAACTATTCTTTTAAGAAAATCATAAAGTTTTTTGTTCCATTCTTATGCCGTTATGATAATCTTTATAATAAAAAGAGAATAATTTACTAATGGATGTGTTCGTATTGGAAAAAGGCTTTACTAATGTAATGGAAGAGATTGTCACAACACTTGTAAAAATTGCAATGTTAAGTCCGGATTATCAAACATTTTGCCAGTGCAAAAAGTGTAGAAATGACATTATATCCTTAAGTTTAAATGGGTTACCCAATCATTATGTCACGACAAAAGAAGGACGAGATATGGTGTTTGAAAGTCTTAACACTTATGATAACCGAAAGTGGATTAATAAGCGCATTATTAGCGCCATTCATCTTGTAGGAAAATATCCAAAACATGTGAAATAAAGAATTCCTTTTATATAAACAAAACTAAATGATTTTATTTTCTCATAAAATATATTTCTTATATTTAAAGGAGTGTATAAATGAATATTTCATTAGAAGGTAAAAAAGCATTAATCACTGGCTCAGCTAGCGGGATTGGGTTTATCATTGCTAAGAAATTAGCGGGAGCTGGTGCATCCGTTATCATTAATGGAAAATCAGAGCAGAAGGTTCACTCAAGTCTAGACATTCTTAGGAGAGAGTTTCCAAAAAACGAGATATTCGGAGTAACAGCTGACCTTAGTAAAAAAAGTGAAGTGTCAAATCTTGTTTCTGCCTGCCCGGAAGCCGATATTTTGGTCAATAACCTAGGCATTTATGAACCTCGATCATTTTTTGACATATCAGATGATGACTGGGACTTATATATTGAAACGAACTTAATGTCTGCAGTTCGTTTATCCAGACATTATGCAAAAGGAATGATTGAAAAAAAATGGGGACGAATTTTGAATAACACAAGCATCACACCAGGTTTTTTTCAAGGTGAAATGGTGCATTATGGGACAACCAAGGCTGCACTTCTAGGATTTTCGAGGGGGATTGCGGAATCACTTACAGGCACAAATATTACTGTCAATTCATTTATACCCGGTCCAACTAAAACACAGAAAGTTCAAAAGTCCATTACTGACTTGGCAGAAGAGGCTGGAGAGTCTTTTGAGCATTTTGAAAATAAACTATTTACTGAGAGTTTACCTTCATCCATACTGAAGAGATTTGTTTCAACTGAAGAAGTTGCAAATTTAGTTGTTTTTCTTGCTTCAGAACAAGCTTCTGGTATCACAGGATCCGCATTTAAAGTTGATGGAGGCATCACCCGTTCAATAGTTTAAATTTTATCCAAATTAGGGAGGCTGGAAAATGAAAAAAACCTCAAATACTTGGCCGATTTCAGCCCAAGTAAATACTGTTTTTATTCATGTGAAGGATTTAAAGAAAGCTGCTAGATGGTATTCTGATTTGTTTGGACTAGATATTAATTTAGAAAATGTTCATTCACCTGTTTATAATATTCCAGTAAATGGGGATACAAGTATAACACTAGATGACCATTCATTCGATCCATCATTTCAACATTCCCCTTCTAATAATCCAAGTTTCAATTTCTACACTTCAAACATCGAAGAGGCTTATTCATTTGTTAAAGAAAAGGGAATAAGGATTACTAGAGAGATTGAAAGGGTAGATGATAATACGATTTGGTTTAACATTGCAGATATAGATGGGAATCATATTATGATTTGTAATTGCTAATAAGTTCAATCTACGCTCCAAATATCCCGGTTTCATATAGTATTTAACCCGGTAAATTTCTGATGCATTATTCGTATACTTTGTAAATATATCGTTAAATACGTATAGTAGAAGCAAGTGTAGAAATTTTAATAGTATCATTTCTACTAATCATTTAATTAGCAAATCACTTGATAAATAGGTGAATTTTGATGCAAAGGGGTATTGTTATGAATCATTCTCATGTTTATTTTAATCTCAAAGATTCCTCTTTATTTACAAGTTTAGATGATTACCGTTTTGTGTTAACTAAAAATCCTATGATGAAAACCTATAAAGTATCCCTTCAACTACGACCATTAACATCAGATCATGATCCAATTTGTCTTTTCACTAGAGATTTTACATCAAAAACAAATCTATACGATTTTCTAATTGCAATCTTACCCGAGTACATTTTAGATTCTTTCCGGGTTAAACAAATATTCTTAAAAATGATGAATTTTGTTGAACATGGATTATAAACTCCCATTCCAATCCAATGAAGTGGGACATTCAATTACCCACTATATAATTCAGTCTCACTTTAAATCATTCTTTTGATTATATATGGGATGGTTTTTGATCGGTATTAGAAAAGCATAATTAGGGGTTGTATCACTTTGAAAGTATTTTTATTTCTAAAAGCCTATCGAATACCTATGGCTATAGCATGGTTTTTAATGTTGGTTGAACTAACAGTAGAACTTCTCCATCCTTTATTTATGGCACGAATCATTGATGAAGGTATTCTTAAAGGAGATTTAGAATCCATTTGGTTTTGGGGTGGATTGATGGTAGGGATGTCATTCATTGCCTTTTTCTCCGGAATAACAAATTCCTTTTTTGCCGCTCATGTTAGCCAAGGTTTTGGATATGATGTTCGTTCGACATTATTCAAAAAAATACAAACCTTTTCATTCACTAATTTAAATAAATTTCCAACCTCTTCCCTTATAACGAGAATGACCAATGATGTATCACAAATTCAAAACACTGTATTCATGAGTCTTAGAATCATGCTTCGAGCCCCCTTACTAGTAATTGGTGCCACAGTAATGGCGCTAATTGTAAACGGTAAACTTGCTCTTATGCTTATATTGATCATTCCATTTCTATGGATTTTTCTAAACATTATTTTTAAAAAAGGTTGGGGAAAATTCAAAACAGTTCAGCAGAAATTAGATGCAGTCAATGAAGTCATAAGAGAAAATCTAACTGGGATAAGACTCATTAGAGTATTTTTAAGAAAGAATCATGAAATTACCCGTTTTAAACAATCTAATCAAAAGTTGAAAAATAATACGACAAAAGCGCTTCGTTTAATGGAGGTTACTCTTCCGATTCTGCTATTTGTAATGAATTTATCAATCATTTTTATTCTTTGGTTTGGTAGTATTGAAGTAAATACTGGTGAAGCAAAAGTAGGGGAAGTCGTTGCAATTATTAACTATGCAACAAGAATTACCTCTGTCTTTACGATTTTCTCTTTTATTATTTTAAACTTCTCTCGTGCAAAAGCCTCCTCACATAGAATTACTGAGGTATTAGAAACGGAAGTTGATTTACAGGATTCGGAAAATGCCAAAGACTCATTCCGAATTCAAAAAGGAAAAATTGAGTTTAAAAATGTTTCTTTTACCTATCCAAATCATGATGGTCACATATTAAATGACATCAATTTCACATTAAACCAGAGTGAAACATTAGCTATAATGGGAGCAACCGGGTCAGGGAAATCATCCCTTTTTCAATTAATCCCGAGACTATATGATACTTCAAATGGAGAAATATTGATAGATGATGTAAATGTCAGATTTTATAAAATGAAGAACCTAAGAGATGATATCAGTTATGTACCACAAGAAGCGCTGCTTTTCACAGGCACTATTAAAGAAAATATTGCATGGGGAAGGGAAAATGCTTCATTAGAAGAAATTACACAAGCAGCGAAGGATGCACAAATACATGAGACTATTTGTGCATTAACTGATGGGTATGACACAAAAATTGGACAACGAGGAATGAATTTATCTGGGGGGCAAAAACAGCGAATCTCCATTGCAAGAGCTCTTGTTAGAAAGCCTAAAATTTTATTGCTTGATGATTGTACTAGTGCACTTGATCTTAATACGGAAGCCAAGTTACTAAAAAGGTTGAAGGAATATTCATGTACAACAATATTAATAACTCAAAAGATAAGTACTGCTATTGAAGCAGATGACATCCTTCTATTGGATAATGGGAGAACGATTGGTCAAGGAGATCATAATAGCTTATTAAACTCTTCTTCCCTTTATCAAAAAATCTTTCACTCACAGTTTGGGAAGGAGTCAGTTAAGCATGAGAAAGCATATAAGTAAATCCTCTCAAACGAATGAAAAAGTTAACGCGAAAAACTGGTGGGGAACAATCTTAAGGCTTTGGAGTTACTTATCAAGTAATAAAAAATACTTATTACTAGTGTTACTAATGGTTATGTTAAGTTCGGCATTTAGCCTGCTCGGACCTTTCCTTGTAGGGATGGCGATTGATGACTTTATCGTATCGAGTGATCCCGCTGGTTTTATCCCACTTCTCATCGGGTTAGGGCTTTTATATTTTCTTAATTCAGCAGCCATTTGGTTTCAAAACTACTGGATGATTGGGATCGCTCAATCAACTGTGTATAAGCTGAGAAATGAGTTATTTCAGCACTTCCATAAGATTCCAATTTCTTTTTTTGATCGAAAGCAAAGCGGAGAGCTTATGAGCAGAGTAACAAATGATATCGAGAATGTAAGTACTACCCTCAATAGTTCTCTTATTCAAATATTTTCTAGTTTACTTATTCTTTCCGGTACAATCTGTGTCATGTTTTGGCTTAGTCCTCTCCTGACATTCATAACGATGCTTATAATCCCAATCATGTTCTCAGGGATGAAGTGGATTACAAATCGAACAGGTAAACTATTTAAGCAGACTCAATCCAATTTAGGAATGCTTAATGGGTATATTGAGGAAATAGTATCAGGGCAAAAAATTGTCAAAACTTTTTCACAAGAAAATCGGGTTACATCAGAATTCTTAGAGAAAAACAATAACTTAAAAGCAACAGCATATTGGGCACAAACCTATTCCGGATTCATTCCAAAATTAATGAACGTTTTGAATAATCTCAGTTTTGCAGTTATAGCATTAGTAGGTGGACTATTTGTTTTAAATGGAGATATCACTGTTGGTGTTATCGTTATTTTCACAGAATATGCCAGGCAATTTACTAGACCACTTAATGATCTAGCCAATCAGTTCAACACACTGTTATCTGCGGTAGCAGGCGCTGAAAGGGTTTTTGAAATACTCGATGAGACTGTAGAAAAAGATAGTAACAGAGCAATCGATATACAGGAGGTAAAAGGAGATATCGAGTTTAAAAATGTATCTTTTTCATACGATCAGAAGACACCAACACTTGAAAATATATCCTTTAAAGCAAATAGGGGTGATACAATCGCATTAGTAGGCCCCACTGGTGCTGGAAAAACAACGATCATGAATATTATCGCGAGATTCTATCATTATAATTGTGGTGAAGTATATATTGATGATAAGGAAATAACAAGTATTAAAAAGGAAAGTTTAAGGCGACAAATGGGCTTTGTATTGCAAGACCCCTTTTTATTTCAAGGTACAATTCTTGAAAATATTCGATACGGTCGATTAGATGCAAGTGACCAAGAAGTAGAAGAAGCTGCTAAAATGGCCAATGCATATTCTTTTATTATCAATCTTCCAAATGGATTTGATACTGTCCTAGATCATGACGGATCAGGAATTAGTCAGGGTCAGAAACAGCTTTTGTCCATTGCTAGAGCCATTCTTTCGAGACCGGCTATTCTTTTGTTAGATGAAGCAACAAGTAGTATAGATACAGTAACAGAAATAAAAATTCAACAAGCATTAGAAAAATTAATGAAAGGAAGAACATGCTTTGTCATTGCACATCGGCTCAATACGATCCAAAATGCAGATCAAATACTGGTATTAAAACAAGGTGAAATAATTGAAAAGGGTACACATGATTCACTTTTGAAGGAAAAAGGATTTTATTTCAATCTATACCATACACAACTACGGAATGAAGCAATCTCTTAATGGCTAGCTCAAAAACAGAGTTCAGCCGTTTTTTTTTTGGACGCTTTATTCAGATTGTATGGAAAGGATATAAGTTACAGTTTTTTTCATTGCTTTATTCGCTACTTCTAAATAATTTATCTTAAATAGTAAAAAAACTTTTAATTTATTAGATACATGTCCAAGCCAAAAAAAAATTTCACAATATATTAATAATAGTAAGGAGGAAAGGAGGGGATTATATGTCTGACAATAGATATAGTCCTGTATATATTAATACCGATAAAGTTGAAATTCGCTCCAATAATGTAAAGGTAGAAGAAAATAGACGTCACCGTGAACATGACGATGAGGTGAGAGAATCTAGGAGAAGTTGCTGTTTCGGAGATATATTTGGAGGGATGCACCACAAACGTTATCGACATCGTGATGACAGGGACTGTCATCACCGTCGAAAAAAAGAATGCGACTGCTATTAACAATAACAGTCATTTAAAGGAGAACACCAATGTTCTCCTTTCTTTTTTTATTAAAGTTAATATTATTGTGAAATTATAACTATGAATTAAGGGATAATATGGTATTATGAAGTTAAAGTGGAGTGATAAATGTGAGAGAACATGAAACATAAAAATGGGTTGTCATTTATTCGGCACGACCACCTCCATAGTCTAGTAATTAATGAATGAAAACTAGGAGGAGGAAAATGTGATGAAGTCCGATGAAAACTTTAAAAAATGGGTAGAACAAGTCAATAAACCATTTATAGGTTGGGATTTTTCTTTCATTACAGAAACAGGAAGAGTAAAAAGCGAACCCATTCATTGGTCTTACGGATCGACTGCATTACAACTGATGAAGGAGTCAAGCTCAATGCTAGACATGGGCACTGGTGGTGGAGAGTTTCTATCTAAACTCTATCCATTTCCACCTCATATATGTGCAACAGAAGGATACAAGCCCAACTTTCCAATTGCAAAGAAAAGACTGGAGCCGTTAGGTGTGTCCGTATTTAGTATTGATGAAGACAATAAGCTTCCTTTTGAATGTGAGGAATTTGATTTAGTTCTCAACCAACATGAAGCATATGATCCAAAAGAAGTATCAAGAATTTTAAAAACGGATGGTCTTTTTCTTACACAACAAGTTGGGGGAAAGGACTGTGTAGAAATCAATCACGACTTAGATGCATCAGTACCAAATGATTTCCTTCATTGGAGTTTAGACTATGCTGTCAACGAATTAATGAATGAAGGGTTTATTATTTTAAAAGCAGAGGAAGCGTTCCCTTTTCAAAGATTTTATGATATAGGTGCCCTTATTTATTATTTAAAAGCAATACCTTGGCAGATAACTGATTTTTCATTTGAAACCTATGAAGAAAATTTATACAAGATTCATCGAGCTATTGAAGAAAAAGGACATTATGATGTTAAACAGCATCGATTTATGATACTAGCAGGGAAAAGATAGTATACAATGAAAACGATAAAACGGGCTGAACCATTTTGGTTTAGCCCGTTTTATGTTTAAGAATTAAAGTACCTTAAACAATAGACAGTTTCACCATTTAACTGGTATTAAATGGTTCAATTCAATAAGTGGGGGAATATTCATGTATGTGCGTAATTCACTTAAAGCGGTCATTTTACATAATAATAGAATCCTATTGACTGAAAATCAGGATGAAGAAGGAGTGTTTTATTTATTTCCAGGTGGTGGTCAAAATCATGGATAAACCTTTCATGAAGCTCTTACAAGGGAATGTAATGAAGAAATTGGAGCTGAGATCATTATTAATGATTTAATTTTTGTGAGAGAGTATATTGGAAAAAACCATGAACATAGTGAGCATGATCACAGTGTACATCAAGTTGAGTATTTATTTTCTTGTGAACTGAAACAACCTGAACAAAAAGAATTTACGGGTATTAACCCTGACGAACATCAAACTAGAATAGAATGGGTAGAACGTTCATCAATCGATTCTATAAGAATGTATCCTAACAGCATAAAAAAACATTTGAGAAATAGAGTGAGTAACCATCTAACACCCATTTATCTTGAAGATATAAATTAAAAGAGACAGGCTTGTCTATAGGACAAGCTTGTTTTTTATATGGAGAAATGATTTATCAACTATTGAGTTAAAGGGGACGGTTCTCGATCGTGTTACCGTGGTAACGCGATCGAGAACCGTCCCCTAATGCTTTAGTGTAAAAAAGTTTTCCATTTTGTGTAGGGTTTATTTTATTGCTTTCGTTTAATAGTATGTAGATTATTTTAGGAGGCAGTAAAGATGTTAAAAATTAATGGTTTAAGTCATGAGTTTGTCATCGGAAAGCGAGGGCATAAGCAGCATGTTCCAGTTTTAAAGGATATCAATTTTACCGTAAATAAAGGAGAGATTATTTCCATTGTTGGGCGTAGTGGTTCAGGTAAATCAACATTATTAAATTTAATAAGTGGATATATTAAACCAACTGCAGGTTCAATTATGATTAAAGATATTGATGTTACATCCTTTAATGAAGGCAAATGGGCAGATTTCCGATTAGAAAACCTAGGATTTATCTTTCAAAGCTTTCAATTGATTCCAAGCATGACAGCTTACGAGAATATTGAACTACCACTTGTAATGAAGGGAATAGATGAAAAAGATAGAAAGAGAAAAACGAATGAAATGATTACTAAGGTCGGGTTGGAACAGTTTGCCCATCATTATCCTTCAGAATTATCTGGCGGTCAACAGCAAAGAGTTTCGATCGCTCGAGCTTTGGTATTAAATCCTCCCATTATTTTAGCCGATGAACCGACAGGTAGCCTGGATAATGAGACGGAAGAAGAATTACTTCAATTTATTAATAAGTTAAATAAAGATTTAGGAATTACCTTTGTTATGATCACACATGATGAAAAAGTAGCTGCGACAGCAGACCGAGTCATTAAGATAGAAAATGGAGAATTAAAAGAAGGGAAGAAGGTTTCATGAAATTAAAAGATCAGTTCCGCTTTATCCGTAAAAACATGAAAAAAAATCGTTCAAGAGTTTATATGACGATCTTAGCGACAAGTATAGGATGTGCGTTCTTGATCGTATTAGCTTCTGTTGGTTTTGGTTTACATAAGCATATCATAAGTGAAATTACCCAAGACAGAAGTGTGACTCAAATAGAAGTTCACGGGAAGGATCAAGGAAATGGTAATTCTAGTATTACAGATAAAGATATTAAAAGGTTCGAAGAAATCTCTAATGTTAAAGCTGTGACGAGGAGAAAAAACGTAGAAGCGCCGACACAAATAGAATTAGGAAATTACCTAGCACAAACATCCTTATCCGTTGTTCATTATCCTTCTGAGAACAAGGCAGGCTTTGAGTTAAAAGAAGGGAGAATGCCAGAAAAACCAAATGAGGTCATCGTTGGATACCATTTTAAAGAAGGACTTTATAAAAGTAATGGAAAAGAAACATCACCAGAAGAAATTTATAATGAAGAAGGGCAGATAAAGAAGGAGCTTCGTTATAATAATAAAGAGAGCATTCTCAATGAAACTATTTTACTTAAAACCTTTAAATCAGATCGTAATGAGGAAGGCCCTAAGGAAACCTTCCTAAAGATCGTTGGAATTGCTAAAGCACCTAAGAAGGATTGGCTCATGGACAATGGAATTTTCATTTCGAATACTGTTTTACAAGAAATCCATCATTTCGCTGGAGGAGAAGAGAATACAACCGAAAACGATGGATATCAACAGGTAACGATTTATGCAAATTCTATGGAAGAGGTTAAGGATATTTCTCAGACTTTGAAAGATGAAGGCTATTATGTATATTCTGTAGTGGATGAGATCGAAGAAGTAAATCTTGTCTTTTCGATTTTAAAGTTTGGATTAGTTTTTATTGGAACGATTGCTCTTTTGATTGCTTCTATTGGAATATATAATACTATGTCAATGGCTGTTACTGAGAGGACTCAAGATATCGGTATCATGAAAGCGATAGGTGGGCATCCCAAAATCATCAAGAACATATTCTTACTTGAGAGTAGCTACATTGGGTTAATAGGGGCTATTCTCGGAGCACTTGTAGCTTATCTTATCAGCTTTTCTGTTAATGCTGCCTTACCATTTGCGATCAAACAATTTTTTGAACAAGAGATGACAAGACCGATATCTCTTTCCTACATCCCACCATACTTAACCATTATATGTATTATTTTAAGTATCTTAGTAGCCGTTTTATCTGGACTAAAACCTGCAAGTAAAGCCACAAAAATAGACGTACTTAGTGCGTTAAGACGAGACATTTAAATAGCTTGTTTTCGTAAACTTTGTTGCTATTTTTTAAAAATGAGTAGTAGTTGATTTCCGCTCCAGGTTGTTCTCTTTCCGCGGGGCGGGCGGTGATCCTCCTCGTCGCTCTTCGCCTGTGGGGTCTCACCTGTCCCGCTGCTCACCGCAGGAGTCTCGCACCTTCCGCTCCAATAAACTTCTTTACCGATGGTTTACTTTCACAAATCTAATTATAAAATAACAATCTTTTAGAAAAGAGCCTTTAAATAAATATACTTTTTGAATTTAAGAGATTGACTAAAATAGTTCTATGAGGGCTATCCCACAAGGGGCTTAACCAATGCTCTTCCTTATAAAGAAGAGATTTTGGGGAGTTCTTCAAAAAATAGACGTTGTGGATCCTGCCATCTAGGTTTTGGGATTGTCTAGTGAGGACTCCTATTTTAGTTCAATTTCTTTCTTTCGTTGTAAATATTTAATAATATTGAATTGTGCTGGGATAATTCATCCACACTGGAAATTTCATCACAATAAAGCGAGGTTATAAATGGATCAGAAAATAGCCGTCATTACAGGATCATCCAGCGGATTTGGATTATTAACGTCTTTAGAATTTGCTAGAAAAGGATTTAAAGTGATAGCCACCATGAGAAATTTAGAGAAATCAAAAGAGTTAGAGCAGTTAGCGAAAAAAGAAAATTTACATCATGCTTTAAATATCCATGCATTAGACGTAACAAACAATCATTCAGTATCGGTGTTTAAGGATTTTATTAAATCGATCGGTAGAGTGGATGTATTAGTAAATAATGCAGGGTATGCCATGGGAGGCTTCTCTGAGGAGATTACAATTGATGAATATCAACAGCAGTTCGAAACTAATTTTTTCGGTGTTATTCGAATAACAAACACAATTCTTCCATTTATGCGGAATCAGGGAGATGGATTGATTGTAAATGTAAGCAGTATAAGCGGACTCGTGGGTTTCCCTGGAATTTCTCCTTATGTTGCATCTAAACATGCGCTTGAGGGCTATAGTGAAAGTCTTAGGCTAGAATTAAAGCCCAATGGAATTTCTGTTGCATTGGTTGAACCTGGTTCCTTTAATACGAATATTTGGACGACAGGTAAGAAAGTAAGTCTACTTTCTCAAAATATAGCTTCTCCTTATCATAACTATATGAGGAAGATCGAAGCTCAAATGAAAAAAGGAGAAAGGAACTATGGCAACCCAAAACAAGTAGCTAGTTTAATTACATCTTTAGCAGACAAACACAGATATATCCATTTAAGGTACCCAGTTGGAAAAGGAGTTAAATCGATGAAAACCTTAAAGCATCTGCTTCCATGGAGACTTTGGGAAAAGATATTTCTACTCAGAATTTTTAACAAATAAGCGATTTTTCTCGAACTATGTCGAATTTTGCGATTGATTTTTGTTGAATTAGTGAAACCTTTTCATGCATAATTCGTATAGTAAAGTGGTACATATTCAAATATAGATATTTACAGAGGAGGAATTTTCATGAAACGTACCGGAGAAATTGTCTTAGCTATTATTGGTGTAATTTTAAGTGGATTGTTCGCAATAGGTGGATTGTCCTTCAATGCATTAATAGACAATCCTGAATTTCAAGAAGGGATGAATCAAGGAATAAACAATGATCCTACATTAACACAAGGTGATATTGACGCGGTTATCTCAATTATTGAATCAGTTGGTCCATTCTTATTAGTGGTAGGACTAATTTCAGTCATTCTTGGAATTATTGGTGCTATTGCCATTAAAGGTAATAAAAAGCCAGTCTTAGCTGGGATTATGTTTATTCTTGCTGCACTTGTAATTGGGTTAGGAACAATAGGTATTGGATTTTTACCAGGGATCCTTTTCCTAATAGCAGGAATCATGAGTTTTGTTCGTAAGCCAAAAGTTACAACTCACGATGCATTTTAAGAAATCATTCTAATTCATTCAAAAAATGAGGATGACCAATTGGTTATCCTCATTTTTATATTGATGGCAGCTGAATCATTACTTTACATCCTTTTCCTTTTTCACTTTGAATCACTAACGACCCTCCATGTTTTCGGACAATTTCATTCGTGATCGACATGCCTAATCCAAATCCTCCAGTGTCCCTAGAACGAGACAGGTCTGTTCTATAAAATCTTTCACCGATTCTTTTAAGCTTTTCTTTAGGGATCCCTATACCGTAATCTTTAACCGTAATAAATGCATTTGCTTGATCCTCATACGTTTCAATTACAATTTCTCCGTTTTTATGGGAGTATTTAATAGCATTGTCTAATACATTAATGAGTACTTGTTGAAGTCGGTTTTGATCTCCTTCTATAATAACCTCATCGTTTAATTTCTTCACCAGCAAAATTTTTTTTTGTTCTAAAGGATAGGTTAACAGTTCTAAGGTCTCTATGATTAATTGCGATAGAGGTAAAGGCTGTTTTTCAAATACTAAACTTTTATCCTGGAGTCGAGTTAAATCAAGCAAATCTTGAAGTAAAAATTTCATTCGATCCGTTTCCTTGATCACTAAAGCAAGCTTTTGGTCTTCTTCTTCCTTAGAGGTATATACACCATCAAGCAATGCTTGAGCATAGCCTGTTATATAGGTAAGGGGGGTTCGAATTTCATGCGCTACATTTGATAGAAATTCTTTTTTCTCTACATCTTGTTTTTCTAAGGATTCAACCATTTTATTAAAGGTGGTGGCTAATTCACCAATTTCATCATTTTTTCTTACCGTAATTCTCTTGTGAAAAATTCCTTTAGCCACTTCTTTGGAAAAAGATTGAATTTCCTTCATTGGATGAAATAGTGAGTTTAAAAAAGAATTTAAGATAAGAAAAATTACTAAAAAGAAAATAACTCCTACAATGACCAATATTGGAATTCCGGTTTGAAAAACTTCTGACAATTCAGCTAATGGCACATAGATATAAACAAAACCTGTTAATTGATCATCTTTCATTAAAGGGAAAATGGCTCCCACAATATTTCGATTAAACTCTTCTACGTAACCTTCTTTTTCTATAAGCTCTCCTTGATTTAATAGATCAAGTTCTTTCTCACTAATAAGAACTTGATTATCTATTTTATAAGGGAAATTCTCCTTAAGATCTTTTACTTGATCGACATAAACCACTTCATAAGGCGATATCACATTGTACCATTGGATTTTTTCTTTGAACCCCTCACTTTGTGATCCATGCGGATACAGTGCAGCAGTTTGTTTTCCTTGATAGACTAATGTTTCTTTCACATTATTAATGTACATGCTCTTATATATAAAAGTAATAAAAAAATAGGAAAACAAGATGGTAAAAAGAAGGGAAGATATGATAAGAATGACGATTTTTTGATTTAATGTAATATTTTTAAATTTCAACTTCCCACCTCAAATTTATATCCATAACCCCAAACGGTTTGAATGATATCAGAATCATTTCCTGTTTTTAAACGCAGCGTTTTGATATGTGTGTCAACCGTACGATCACTGCCATCATAATCACTTCCCCAAATTTGATCTAATAGCTGACCTCTAGTAAACACTTTCCCTGATCGTGAAGCTAAAAAGTATAGTAAATCATATTCTTTAATCGTTAATTTTAATGGATTCCCATGTAATTGGACACTTCGAGAAGTTACGTTAAAGGAAAAGGGACCAATTTTCACAGATTCATTTTCTTTTTTTAGTTTGTTTGTTCTTCTTAATACAGCTTCAACCCTAGCCAATAATTCTTCAGGATGAAAAGGTTTAACCAGATAATCGTCACTTCCTAATTTTAGCCCTCTTATCTTATCTTCATCATCACCTTTGGCAGATACAAAAATCGAAGGAATATCAGACATTTTTTTAGCTTCTTTAATAAAGGAAAAGCCATCTAAATATGGCATCATAATATCAATAATTAATAAATCTGGCTTCTGTTTGTCTAGTAGAGATAGTGCTTCGATTCCATCACCTGCTTCTATCACATCGTAGCCTTCTTTTATAAGATAAACTTTCATGATCTCTCTTATATTTATATCATCGTCTATTATAAGCACGCTAATCGTATTCACAAAAATGAGCTTCCTTTCCAATTACTTGTTTAAATTCTATTATAGTAAAAAATTATGAAGAAACTATGTGTTTTTAATTTTTTGTGTAATACACTAATACTTTTCTGTAAATTTGTCTACAATGTGCAATAGTGCGTATTTTATTAAAAATGCACATATAAAATGAGGATTAGAAAAGGAGATTATAATGAAACTTGTAAAACATTTCATATTATTAGCAATCGTCGTTGTTCTTTCAGCCTGTACAGCAAATGCAAAAGAAGGTCAGGAGGGAAATCGATCACTTGAACCTTTAAAAGCGGAAATCCAGGTTCCAGAAAATATTGAGTTAATGAATGAAACAAACCTTAAAGTAAAAGTTACCCAAGGGAGTGATAACGTTCAAGATGCTTCTGAAGTGATGTTTGAAATATGGCATGAAGAGGGGAAAGAAGAAAGTGTTATGTTAGAAGCAAAACATGAGGAAAACGGGGTATATTCTACTTCAACGACCTTCGAGAAAAGTGGAACATATTATGTTCAGCCACATGTAACAGCAAGAAATATGCACGTTATGCCCAAAGTAAAAGTAATGGTGAAAGCAGCGAATTAGTATCAGTATTAAACCTGAATAATCACGTTTCCTTTTTATCAGGATAGAATGTTATAATAAGATTAATCTAAAAAATAAATAAGGACATTGGCGGCAACCAATGTCCTTATACACAGCTTCTGCAGCAAGTGCAGCGGCCCATGAGAGAAGAAAATATAACTCTACCCTACAGTTTGAGCGCTAGCAGGGTGGGGTTATTTCTTTTTATCTGAAGAAATAACGACAGCTATCACTGAAACAATTAATGAGCTAAACGTGATCATTAACGTTAATGCCTCATAAAATGTGATTATACGCCACCACCTCCTTCAGAAGGAAAGTGGCCACTGCCCACCCTGATTCACTGTGTACATATAGTTTACCATAGGAAGCTATAGGCTCTAATAGGTAGGAGGGACGAAATAACTGGCCATATTAATCATTCTCAGCCAGAAACAAAAGAATGGATAATCTCTTTGTCTTTGTGTATTCTTTATAAATTCTCTCGTTTAGTGTATGAAAAACGGATGGTTGGAAATCATTAATGAAGTAAATGCAAAAAGTTAAATTATAATATTTATTATTTGATAATAATTATAAATAAGTATATAATAAGCTTGTACAACGATAAAAGGAGAGATAGCAAATGAATCAACAATTAGTAGTAGCACTCAACAAACAACTTGCAAACTGGAATGTTCTTTACACAAAGCTTCACAATTATCACTGGTATGTAACAGGCCCTGAATTTTTTACTCTACATGAAAAGTTTGAAGAGTATTATAACGAAGCAGGAAAATATATTGATGAAATTGCTGAAAGAATTCTCACTATTAAAGGAAAACCGATCGCTTCATTAAAGGAATATCTTGAAACGGCTTCTATTGAAGAATCCAATGGGAAAGAAACCGCTAAAGAGATGGTGGACCACTTAGCAAAAGATTTTCAGCACGTTGTGAATGATTCCAAGAAAATAATTGAAGCAGCGGAAGATTCACAGGATCAACCAACTGCAGATTTATTTATCGGAATTAAAACATCACTTGAACAACATATCTGGATGTTAAATGCATTTAATTCATAATGGGTTACAACAAAACGAAAAAAGCGTTGACTGTTTAGGTCAGCGCTTTTTTCGTTTGTGGTACTAGAAGATAAGAACTGATCAGGATATCCATTACAAAACAAAATCAAAAGAGATCATCCCCTTTACTTAGAGACCGGGAAAAATCCTTATTTTTTATTTTATTTCATTTTTTCGCTTCTGAAGAAGCTGCTTCTGTTTATCTAATTCATTGATTGCATCGTTTATATTTTTTTCATAAATACCTAAAATAAGTTGTCCATACCTGTCACCGGGTACAGCCCACTTTCCATTTAATGACTCCCAAGTTGGAGCAGAGCCTCGTGTGACAAGTGAAAACCTAGGATCGACTAATTCCTCATTTTCAGGAAGAGGCTTTGTGGTAGCATATGCATATAAATGTTGTATATGTGCTAAAACACCTTCTCTAGGTGTTTTAAAACTCGCCCCAGGGTTTCCAGGACCAGTTGCCCCTATACCTGCATAATTATTTTGTTCAGGCTTAACAATTCCTGTGAAACGAAAATAATTTGTTTCATGAACGGCTTGTGAATAAGCGATATCCCCATTAATACCGTATTTAGAACCAATTTCAACATATAACTGCCCAAGCTGTGGAGCGGTTTGATTGACTGTTTTTACATATTGATCTAACTGTTTACCTCTTAAAACACTTGAGCCTTCGATTGGATAACCTTCAGGTGCTGGTGGAGGGGAATCATCCTCGCCATTGACTACAATTACAAACGCCCCTGCAATTCCTAGCCTTTTGAGCTTAGCTATTTGCAGGTCAGCATGTTCTTTTTTCTCAAATGCGCCTGCTTGTACTCGGTAAAAGCGTTCATTATTTAATATCACTGGTACAATAAAAGAATCAATGTTTTTATTTTTCAAAAATGCAACACGGTTTTCAGCGTTTTCCGTTTCTTTAAATGACCCCGCAATGACCTTATACAGTGTTTGTATAGGAGGAGTCTCATTGTCCCCTTTTTCTGTTATGATGAACGCTCCTTCAATACCAATACTGCTCAATTTAGTAACTTGCTGTTCAGCATTTTCTCTTTCTTTGAAGGCTCCTGCTTGGACACGGTAATAACGTTCATTATTTACGATTACTGGATCAATAAAGGATTCAATATTATGACTCTTTAGAAAGGATACGCGGGTTTCAGCGTTTTCTATTTCTCTGAATGACCCTGCAATTACCCTATAAAGTGTACCATTAGCAGGAGGACTTTCCTTTTTTGGTAGCTTTAATGCTTTGGCTACTCCTTCACCAGTGGAAATTACTACGTCGTTAACAAATTGAGAATTCCGCATCAGTCGTAAATCATTATCATTGTCAATAAATAAAACCTCTAGTAACAATGCTGGCATACTTGATTCCCTTAGTACATGAAAGTTAGCTCTTTTTTTACCACGGTTCGCAACACCATATTTGGACGAAATTCTTGATATAATATTGTCATGAATCGTATTCTGATATTGAACAGTCTGGTTACTGATATTTCCATTGTAGATATAGCTCTCGAATCCTGTTCCTCCACCTGCATTATGGTGGATGGAAAGAAAGAAGTCGACATTCCTAGAATTAGCTAGGTTTGTTCTAGCTTCAAGACTTACCGTTTCATTTGTTGTTCTCGACATAATAACATTCACTTGATAGTTTTGTAGTAGGTAATTTCGTAATTTTAATGAAATGTCTAAGTTAAAATCTTTTTCATTAAAACCTTTATATTGGGCACCAGGATCGCTACCTCCATGTCCTGGGTCTATTAATATAGTCGTCATGATAAATATCACCTCCATTCTATTTATATGTTAATTAAATAGAAAAAGCTTGGACTAATATGAACTTTGATAGGAAAATTGTTTAATATAAGGATTTCTAAATGAATAGGGTATTGAAAGCAGACAAAAATGAATAAAATAGGTACGATCCCAATTCAAGGAGACGGAGGAGGACAACATGAATGTAAGAGTCGTTCAATTAAGTTATTTATTTGGAGTCAGTATGTTGTTAGCAAGTGTATTATATTTTTTCGCTTCAAACTGGCAGGGCTTAGAACGGTTAACGAAAGTCGGGCTTAGTGCGGTTATTATTCTATTTTTTTATGGACTAAGTTATATATTGGCAAAAGCAATAAAAAATCAGTCATTCCTATCCCACTGGATGTTTATTGCAGCCGGAATATCATTCGGGCTTTCAGTCGCACTCATTGGACAGCTATATAATTCACATGCAGATAGTTATTTGTTATTTCT
Organism: Rossellomorea pakistanensis; assembly: GCF_016908495.1. Taxonomy (GTDB): domain Bacteria; phylum Bacillota; class Bacilli; order Bacillales; family Bacillaceae_B; genus Rossellomorea; species Rossellomorea pakistanensis. The sequence continues at coordinate 377,076 of NZ_JAFBDZ010000001.1, forward strand.
TATTTGGCTCATCCCCATGATCATTTTAAGTTTTTATACCCATTACCAGCCATTTTATATTCTAAGCTATATCTTAGCTCACTTATGCATCTATTTTTATCTTTTTCCATCGAGTTATTTTATTGATTGGTCTGAAAATCAATTATTATTGGTCCTAATTGGAGTTATTGTTATCAATTCATTCTTATTTTTAATGATAAATAAAAGAGTATTTTCGTCTAAGATTCTCTATTTTGTATCATTTTCATTGATACAAATGATCATGATTTATATTTGTATTTCACACCATTTCCCAACATATGGGGGATACATCAATGTGTTCTACATCCTATCAATCGCACTTGGGTTTTATTATTACATTAAAAAGAGTGAAGATAAGATTTTCATTACATTACTTAGTATTGCGGCCGCATTTTATTTGATTACAAAGGCATTTGAGTATATGGGATTGTATTTCGGTGAGCTTTTCTTTCTGATTTTAATAGCTATTGCGTTATTTCTAATTTGTGGAAGCATTATTTTATTAAAATTTTTAAATACTTCAAAATCAAACGTAGTATTTAAAACCATTGTGATTTCATCTGTGACATTTGTCGCTTCCGTCTTTTTCATTATTTCAATATTCGGTTTAGTTAGTTTAATGACGCAGGATTTCTCAATGATATTATTGTTTTTCTTAGCCCTTATCGTTTTTATCATCCCGAGTTCAATCTTCAAGTGGCCAGAAACCATTAGATATACATTATTAACTACTGGATATTCAATCGCTTTTATATCCAGTGTTTTTCATGAAGATATTTATTTGAAAATAATTCTATTTATGATCCTACTCGGAAGCCTCTTTATAGTACAATCAAAGGGTTTAAATGTCATTCAGTATCTGCTATTAAATGCCATCAGTTATTTTTTATTGACAGAATGGTTTACAGAAGGTCATTATGTTGTTCTGGTTTTACTTATAATCAATTTGTTGAGTTATTTAATAGTTAAAACACCGTTACGATACACAGCCTATATCATAATGCTTGGTTATTTTATTACATTAACTGTCTTACCTGAACTTAGTACATTTTTCTATTTTGTTTACAATACTAGCTTTTTTATGCTAATTACAGCAGTTTGCTTTTGGCTTAAAACAAAACGAGTCATGTTCGAATGGTATGTCTCTATTAGCTTTTGGTTTTTATTTATTGCCTACAAGTATTATGACCTTGCTTGGAAACTTATTCACAAGTCTGTTTTATTTTTTGTCTTGGGTCTCTTGTTTTTAATTTGTGCAATCTATTTTGAGAAGAAATATCGTGTAGGTTATAAGGGTACTAATTTTTTGTTTGCAAAATGGAAGGGGATACTTTTGGTTATTCTCCTACAAGTTGGATTAATCGGTTATCAGGTATACGGAAATGAAACCCTCTTAAGAGAGGGAAAATTAGTGAAATTAGAATTATCACCTGTTGATCCACGCTCACTCCTTCAAGGAGATTATGTATCACTTAGCTATGAAATTTCAAATCTTTCAGAGATAGTGAAGCAAGATTTAAAAAAACATAAAATCCAGGTTGTTCTAAGGGAGAATAATGAAGGAATCCATGATTATGGAGGTTATTTCAAACTAAACGGCGAGTGGAATCAAAGGTATTATTCAGAACCTGGAGATATCGTTATAAATGGGGTATTGAATGGTTCGGGCTCAATCATTTATGGAATTGAGAGTTATTTTGTCCAAGAAGGAACAGGGATTGATGTTCAAAACAATATCAATTATGCAAATATAAAAGTGGGTAGAAATGGAAACGCAATATTAATTGGTGTAGAATAAAATGGAAGGATGGAACCACTGTATTAGGAATTAAAAACTAAAAAGTGGTTCCTATTCTTTATCCTTACTGAATAATAATGTGATTCTACTTGACAGTTCCCCCCGTATGGTCTAGATTAATCCTACTCCTAGTTGGCTTTTAGTCATTCTTCAAAATTTTGGACTTTGTTTCCCTTTCCTTCTCATCAAAGCCTTTATAAGTTTAGATGACGAAAATTTATGATGCGCTTTTACATTTTCACCTTTAGATATTAGAATTTGATTATATGAAAAATTTGCTTAGGAGATTACTAGATGAAAGTTATAATAGCTGAAAAACCAGATCAAGGTGCCGCTCTTGCGAAGCCTTTTTCATCTGTAAAGAAACAAGGTTACATTGAAATTCAAGCAAATGAATTTTTTCCAAATGGTGCTTTAATTACTTGGGCGGTAGGTCATTTACTACAGCTTCAAGCACCTGAAAAGTATGAATCACAATGGAAAAAGTGGTCTTTAGATTACTTGCCTATTATTCCCGAGAGATTTCAATATGAAATTACTGCAGGTAAAAGAAAACAGTATCTAATAGTGGCAAATTTACTAAAGAAAGCTGAAGTAGATGAGATTATCCATGCAGGGGATGCCGGTAGGGAAGGTGAGCTCATTATTCGCAATATTATTCAAATGTCAGGAGTCCGTAAACCAATGAAACGGCTTTGGATTTCTTCATTGACTCCAAATGCAATTAAAGACGGTTTCAGAAATCTATTAGAAGACAATCAAACAAGAAGTCTATATTATGAAGCATATTCACGAGCATGCGCTGATTGGATTGTCGGGATGAATGCATCGAGAGTCTATACATTATTGCTCAACAAACATGGAATGTCTGATATTTTCTCCGCTGGTAGAGTACAAACTCCAACATTAGCATTGATTGTAAGAAGAGATAAAGAAATTGATGCCTTTAAAAGCGAACCTTTTTGGGAAGTTATAGCAACCTTTAACCATGAAGGTAAAACATTTCAAGGGAAATGGGAGGGCGAAAAAGGGAGCCGGATAAAAGAAGAGGATTTAGCGAAGAAAATTGCCAAGTTCTGCGAGGGAAAACCCTCAAAAATTGAATCCATCGATTCAGAACGAAAAGAATACCAACCACCAATGCTTTTTAATTTATCAAGTATTCAATCAACGGCTAATAATATGTATAAGTTTCCACCGAAGAAAACATTAGACGTATTGCAAAAGCTATATCAGAAAGGCATCGTTTCTTACCCAAGATCAGATTCACAGCATGTTACATCGGAAGAAGCTAGAGCGTTTCCTGATATATTATCCAAAATTGAAAAATTACCAAAATATAAAGAGTTATTTCCACTTCCTAAAGATACAATTATTCATAATAAACGTTTTGTAAATGAAAAGAAGGTAACGGATCATTATGCAATCATTCCAACTGAACAGATAAAAGACCCTGATAAATTATCTGATGATGAAAGGAAAATATATGACTTAATTCTAAAAAGATTAATTTCCGCTCATTATGACTCTTCGATCATAAATACAACAACTATTACCACCTTAGTCGATGAAAGAGCTAAATTCCTTTCTAAAGGATCTCAAGTGGTTCAAGAGGGCTTTCGAAAGGTCATTCCAATAAAACAAAAGGATCATGAAATTAAGTTACCCAATATAGAAAAAGGGAGTTCAGGAAAAGTTGCAAAAATTGACTTAAAAGAAGGGAAAACCCAGCCTCCTAAAAGATATACAGAGGGACAGCTCATTACACTGATGAAAACAGCTGGAAAATACATTGAAAACGAACAACTTGAGCAAGTTCTTATGAGAACAGAAGGGTTGGGTACAGAAGCAACACGTGCTGGAATTATTACCATGTTAAAAGACCGGAAATATATTGAGGTTAAGAAGAATATTGTTTATCCAACAGATAAAGGGAAGGTTCTCATTGACGCGATCGGAGAAAAAGTACTCGCGTCGCCAGAAATGACGGCAAAATGGGAACAACGATTAAAAGAAATTGGGGAAGAAAAAGCATCTGCTCCTGAATTTATGGCACAAGTAAAAAAGTTGTGTACGAAAATCATTGAAGACGCCGTGAATACATCACATTCCTGGAATTTTAGTAAATATGATACTTCTACTATTCAGAAAAAATCGAAATCTAAAGGCAGGACAGGTTCAATTGGAAATTGTCCGATATGTAATGGAAAGGTAGTAGATAAAGGGAAATTTTATGGGTGTCATCAATACAATAAAACAAAGTGCCCTTTCACTATCTCTAAAAAAATCCTCTCAAAGAGTATCACTCAGAAAAATATTAAACTCTTATTAAAAGAAGGGAAAACAGAAATGATTGATGGTTTTTCTAAAGGGGAGAAAAAATTTAGTGCTGCCCTTGCTTGGGACAAAGCAGAACGGAAGGTCAATTTTGTTTTTGAAAGTTGAAGTTATTAATGTCCTTAATAATTTGAGACTTTTTTTGTAGATGTATCCATTTGCAGAGAAAGGCTGGAATCATTAATTTATAAACAATTGATATATATAAGGTTAAATTTATAAATATTGAGGGAGAAGGGCAAAGTTTAAAGCCCAGTTCATGGAGGATAGAATTGTAATGGATTTAAATACCCTTTGGAATAGAAGATTTCAATCCTATATTAAAATCCGAGTACACTATTTTTCCTATATGGTAAATGGTGGTCTGCTGATAGGATTATTAATTCTCCTTGTAACAGGAATATACTATTACATTGGCTGGTTAAAGAATTTACCGGAAACATTCCCAACAAATCTATTAACTTCATTCGTATTGAGTGGATTTATTGCATGTGTTCAAATTAGATTATTCATTAAGAGAGCAGACACATTATATTTATTACCTTTAGAGCGGGCGTTAGAAAAATCTTATTTTAAAAAAGGACGTATTTTTTCCTTCATTCGTTCTTTCGCTTTATTATTAATCGGAGTTATTATAGTACTCCCGTTATATAGTCAAAACCATGAAATGACGATTCTTTCAAATATTCTCTTGATCATTGGATTGTCGATTGTTTTAGGCTTAAATGTATCCTATTCCTATGTTCTTAGAAGAAAACATTCGGGATTCTTCACTTGGTTGTTAATGTTTGTTCATAGTTTTGTATACAGTTTTATATTTGTTTCAAGTGAAATGAAATATTTAATCATTGGATTATTATTATCTATTTCTCTCCAGCTATATTCAATGAGGATTTATCAAACTACTGCTTTTCCATGGGAGGCTTTTCTTAAATCACAATCTAGGGCAGATTTAATTTTTTATTCGATAGCTAACCAATTTCTTGATGTAAAAGAGTATCAAAAAAGAGTAAAAAGAAGAGCGTATTTAAATGCAGTCCTTGCCTTATTTAGTAATGAGGCCACACTTTATTATTTAATAAGAACATTTATTCGTAAAGGAGATTCATTTGGACTTTTCTTAAGACTAACAATCATTGGTGTCATTGTTATTAGTTTTGCCTCCTTGAATGAAATATGGTTATTTTTATTCGTAGGTTTCATTCAATTTATTACTGGGTTCCAATTAATTAAATATTTTTATGAAGCTATAAGCCAAATCCCTTTTCATTTTCTTCCTGTTTCAAGTAAGTATAAACAAAAAGCTGTTGGAAAACTGCTTAGCCTTTTATTATTTATTCAATTCGGTTGTTTTTCTATCTCTCTAATGCTATTTGGGGAAAACATCAATCCACTAGCTTATATCTTGACTTTATTCACAAGTGTCACGCTTACGGTCCTTTTTATCCATAGAAAAACCATATAAGCCAATCAAGCACAAGGAAGCAAAACTTGCGACCAGTGCTTTTTTTATCGACAAATTCTGGGCCGTGCCTGGTACCAGTCAAAATTTGTCGTAATTTGTTTTTTAAAGGATACTAAGAAGTTTAGTTGAGGTTGAATTCGGATATACAGTTACGAGAATAAGATTTGGAGGTCGTTATCGATGAAGAAGGTTCTTATGGTTTTAACGAACACGGATCATATTACTGATGAGCAAGACACTGGTTTATGGTTGTCTGAATTTGCTGAACCGTATGTCGAATTTAAAAAGAATGGATTTATTGTAGACGTAGCCAGTATTAATGGAGGAAGCATTCCAATTGACCCCAGCAGTGTGGGGGAGGAAGAGCAGCCAGATACATGGAAGGAAGCTATTAATGAACTCAATACCACTCTAGTACTCTCTCAACTCAATATCCAAGAGTATAGTGGAATTTTCCTTCCTGGGGGTCATGGAACAATGTTTGATTTCCCAGACAATGCCACACTAAACAATACGTTAGTTCATTTTGCGGAAAATAATAAGATAATTGGTGCTGTATGTCACGGTCCTGCTGGTTTTGTGGATGTAAAGCTTTCCACTGGAAAATGGATCGTAGACGGAAAGAGGGTAACAGGGTTTACTAATGAGGAAGAACAACAAACTAACCTAGATTCTCTCATGCCATTCTTGCTTGAATCTAAACTTCGTGAACAGGGGGCATATTTTGAAAAATTAGCAGCATTTTCAGATCATGTAGTGGTTGACGAGAATTTTGTTACCGGACAAAACCCTCGATCAAGTCAATCAACGGCAGAAGCATTTGTGAAAGAATTAAACAGATAAAAAACCAACTCCCCTTCATCTGATTTGTCGGTTAAGGGGAGTTTTATTCGACAAAAATACAGGGCGCGCCACGCACCTGATGTGGTATGCTTTATGATATGAAATATTTATATTGGTTTTTTCAGTTATTGTTGTTGTGTTTACTTTACGAGGTGGGAAATGGGTTGGTAGCGCTATTGGATTTACCGATCCCAGGCAACATTATTGGAATGCTGCTTTTATTTATTCTGCTAGTAACCGGTGTTGTAAAATTAGAATGGATTTTCGATGTGTCTAATTTTCTTTTAACACATTTAGCCTTTTTCTTTGTCCCGTTTGCTGTTGGGGTAATGACGTTTGGCGAATTATTTTTACAAAGTGGTTGGACGATTGTTTTACTTTTACTCATTAGTATTTTTATAGGAATGACTTTCACAGGTCTTACAGCACAACTTGTCATGAAGGGAAGAAAAAATAAAGATGACCGCGAATCATATCCTCACAATAATTAGTATAATGATAACAATCGCCTGTTACATGTTTTCAAGGAAGATTTCACTTCGTTTTACTCACCCGTTAACAACTCCTATCTTCACCTCAACGATTCTTATTATTTTTGCTTTTTTGCTTTTTAATATCTCTTACAAAGATTATTCAGTAGCCCATCAGCTTATTACATATTGGCTTGGTCCAGCTACGGTAGCATTAGCCTTACCGCTTTATCAGCATCGAAAAACACTACAAAAACATTTCATCCCTGTTCTGTTTGGGGGAGCTGCGGGAAGTATGGCATCTATTTTTTCTGCTATCTATTTGGCTAAAATTTTTCATCTAAGTAAAGAAATTGTCAATGCCTTAACCGTTAAGTCTGTAACCACACCAGTCGCTGTTGAGGTAGGAAAGGTTATCGATGCTGATGCTACCATAATTGCTATTATGGTCATCTTAACGGGGATTTTTGGAGCAATGTTTGGGGGGATATTTCTTGCAATAGTCAAAGTTCAACACCCTGTTGCCAAAGGTTTATCATTTGGAGTAATTGCTCATGGGATCGGTACTGCTCAAGCTATCAAGGAAGGGCAAATAGAGGGGGCGGTTAGTGGTGTGGCAATGGCCTTAAGCGCCATTATAACTGCAATGATCATACCTCTTTTTTATTAAACTTGAATTGTACTAGAAGAAAATTACGATCTATTTGTTTAATAAATCATAAGACTTAAAACATTTCAATTCACTCACATAATTTAAAGAAGACCTATATTTCTTTAAATAAGGAAACATATCTTGTATAGTATAGAAAGAATACAAATAGAGAAGGAAGATAAGATGATTGTAAAAACAGAACAGGAATTAACAGCGTTAAAAGAAATTGGAGAAATTGTTGCACGAATCCGTGACGAACTAAAAGAGATGACCAAACCAGGAATCACGACTAAGGAGCTTGATGAGCACGCAGGAAAGTTATTTGAAGAAAAAGGGGCATTATCCGCACCTAAAGGAGAATATGACTTTCCCGGGTTCACTTGTATTAGTGTGAATGAAGAGGTAGCCCACGGAATCCCTGGAGAACGTGTGATACAAGAGGGCGATCTAGTGAATATTGATGTCTCGGGTTCAAAAAATGGATATTACTCAGATACGGGTATATCATTTGTTGTAGGTAAAGGAGATAAAACGCTATATACACTTTGCGAAGTAGCACAAAAAGCTTTTGATGCAGGACTCAAAAAAGCAAGAGCCGGCTCTAAGAAAAATGGGATTAGTAAAGCTGTACAAAGAGAAGCACAAAAAAATGGCTTTACGGTTATTAAAAACTTAACTGGACACGGAGTAGGATCCTCACTACACGAGGCTCCTGATCATATTCTTAACTACTTTGATCCATGGGATAATGCACTCCTCAAAGATGGTATGGTGATTGCATTCGAACCCTTTATCTCAACAAAATCAGAATATATCGTTCAAAAAGATGATGGATGGACCTACATCACTGAAGATAAAAGCTTTGTCGCCCAAGTAGAACACACCATCGTCATAACAAAAGGAGAACCCATCATATTAACACTTTAACGCATTGAGGGACGGTTCTCGAGTACGGTAATTCGTTAAAGCACAAAACGATTCTTATATCAAAAAAAGAGATGCGGCTAAAAAGCTGCATTTCTTTTTGATTTGATAAATAATTATAAAGCTTATTTAACTGAATCAATCATTCAATTTCGGTACTATTACTTTAGGAAAGAAGTTGCCAATTTCGATTGAACTAATTTTATACTGGTAATATCACTTATAAATAAGTAGCGTAAATAAAATTACAACCAAATTTTCTTGTGAAATATAAATGTATTCACTTCATTACTTTCTCGTAATTGTAATGATATACTCCTGTGTTAGCATGTACCATGTTAGCAAAATTAAAGCTGACAAAAAGGAGGATGAATAATGAAGAAATCATTCATTACACTAGCAACAGCAACAACACTAACTATTACAATGGGGGCTAGTGCATCAGCTCAACAGTATGAGGTACAAAAAGGGGATACGCTTTCCGGAATTTCTCAGGAATACGGAACTAGCGTAGAGAATCTAATGAAATGGAATAACTTATCTAACCATACAATTTATCCAGATCAAGAATTAACTGTATCTTCTAAAGAATTTTATACTGTTAAAAAAGGAGATACACTTTGGGGCATTTCTTCACAATATGGAATAACAGTTGATTCATTAAAATCATGGAATGCACTACATACAGATCTAATTCATCCAGGAGATGAACTTGTCATCAACTTGGATCAAAAGAAAGCACAGCCAATGAAAGTTGAGAAGCAATCTGTTCCTACTCAATCGACAGAGGAAGCTGCACCAGCTGCAACAACTACAGCTGCAAAGGAAACACCTAAAGAAGAAACTACTGTAGCTAAAGAAATTACTGTTGAGGCTACTGCCTATACGGCAAATTGTGATGGATGTTCAGGAACGACAGCAACAGGTGTAAATCTAAAAGAAAACCCTGATCAAAAGGTTATTGCAGTTGATCCGAACGTCATTCCATTAGGTTCAAAAGTGTATGTAGAAGGCTATGGATATGCAACAGCTGAAGATACCGGTGGAGCTATCCAAGGAAATAAAATCGATGTATTTATTCCATCAAAAGATCAAGCAATGGATTGGGGAAGACGTACTGTAAATGTACAAATTATTAAATAAAATAGATTAATAGATAAAAAGAGTTCGCGGAAAAATGCGAACTCTTTTTATCTATTCTTATGAACTATTTCGTTTAAATATTTACAAGCAAACATTGACAGTATCGTTTCTAATGATTACTTACGAAATGATAAAGCTCAAATTCAAGGGATATCTCTTAGTCCCACATATTCAGTTTATGAATTTCTAAAAAAATACCATAATTCGGAATTTATATTATGTTGTTCCAACTGTGGTGCTTGAACTACTATATCCGTCAATATAGAAAATTTTTTAAAGGTAACCCCTATAGATTGAACTTTTGGTTCCTGGCACTGATTTTAGAACAACACTACTACCTGAAAAAACTTTTTGAATATTTTTTATTATAGCTTTTTTAACGCGATTCCATTATGTGTGAATAGTCACCTATATTACATGACTGTAATGTAATTGTTACTTTCTATACAAGGATTTGTTATTGAATTGATATGCGACTATGTTACTATCATCTCTGTTGGTTTTTAGTATAAGCCAATAAGGGAGGATTTTTAAAGTGAAAAAAGTATTATTTTCCATATTATTCTTCACATTATTAATCGGCACTTTTAATTATGAAATTCTTGCAAAATCAGATATAGAACAGAGTAATAAGAATATCGATAAGTTTCATAATGTTGAAAAAGGCGATATATTATGGGAAATCGCAAATAGATATCATGTGTCAATTGAAAGTGTTGCTGAAAGACAAGAACTAATCGAAGACGACACTTTTGTAAAAAATGATGAGACTAAAGATACAGCGTCTAATCAAAAATCAGAAGTAGATAAAGTCATAAAAGAAGTGAATGTTACTGCAACAGCCTATACAGCTTATTGCGAAGGATGTATTGGAATTACAAAGACGGGGGTGGACTTACGTGCTAATCCTGATGCTAAGGTCATTGCCGTTGACCCAGATATTATACCACTTGGCTCTAAAGTATATGTGGAAGGCTTTGGCTATGCTCGAGCAGAAGACACTGGTGGAGCGATTAAAGGAAATCGAATTGATATCTTTATTCCTACCGAAGAAAAAGCTTTAGAGTATGGTGTACGTGACATTAAAGTTCAAATTTTCGAAGAATAATCATCAAGGGTGGCCAAAATGGTCATCCTTTTTTTATATAGTAGAATAAACGAAAAGAATAGGGTCAATACATAGTTGCACCTGATTCATAAATAAAAGCATTCTATCCATTTATCAATGTGAAAGAAATGATTCTATTTTAAATTTTTATAGCATTTTTGCAAATGTTAACGTGAATACCCTCTATCAAAAATAAACGTTCTCTAACATAATAGGGGGAAAGGGCCTATTATCTCAAGAAAGAGGAATAATCCTGTAAAGACACTTTAGCTATTAATACCTAGAGTCCTGAAACAATCTAAATAAATGTACAAATATAATTTTCAAGAAAGAGTTTTCTCTAGTAATAATTCATCTCTTATAGGGATTCCATCTTCAGAAACGAATGGGATTTCGGGTTTAATTTTTCTAGCATTATTGACAGCAAAAGGAATAATGTCGATCATTCGATAACCTCGTTTCTGATAGAATGACAAGGCACGAATATTATCGTTAGTTGTTATTAATTTAATCGTTTTAATATTATTTGATTTGGCTTCTTCTTCTAAATGGTTTAAAAGCTTTGTACCAATTCCTATATTTTCAACGACTGCATCTAGTGAAATAATCTCCCAATAATCTTTATGTTTAAAATATGTAATGAGTCCTATAATTTCGTATTCCTCTAATGCTACAAAACCGGGTAAATCTATACAATTATATACGCCTGTTGAGAGAATCATTTCTGGGGAGCCCCAATTGTCTTCAAAAAACCTCTTTAATTTATCCATATTAACATTTTTCAAATCCGTGATGACCATTAAAATTTCTCCTATTAATTTATCAACTACATACCAGTCTATACCATAATACTATCCGTTTAAATCATTAAATTCAACGATTTAATATAGGTATGAATTTATGCTTACAAACAAACAATAATCTGGAAACTATAGAGCAAAAGTATAAACAAAATCCTTGCATCATAAAGAATATTTCTGTTACGGTAAAGAATGTTGGTTTAATAATGGAAAATTACGGGTACATTACATAAGTATATCATCTCGTAATATGTCCCCAACATACTCCACTTCCCATGTGCATTAAACCCAAAATCAAGAGAAATAGAAAGGAGAATTTCATGAAGAGGATTTCCAACGTTTTTTGGATTACAATTGCCATTGTTTTAGTCGCAGTTGTTTTTGGAGTCGCTGCTCCAAAAAGCTTCCAAGAAATCACTGCAAATATCCAATCCTTTATCACTTCGACATTCGGTTGGTATTATCTTATTTTAGTTACAGCAATTGTGATTTTCTGTTTATTTTTAATTATTAGCCCGATAGGAACAATTAGATTGGGAAAACCTGATGAAAAACCAGAGTATTCAACACTTACGTGGTTTGCCATGTTATTTAGTGCAGGGATGGGAATTGGATTAGTATTCTGGGGAGCTGCTGAGCCATTGTCACATTTTGGCGCACCGCCAATGGCTGAGGGAGGAACTAACGAAGCATTTAAAGAAGGTATGCGTTATACATTTTTTCATTGGGGAATTCATGCTTGGGGAATTTATGCAGTAGTTGCATTAGCACTTGCATACTTTAAGTTCCGTAAAGATGAGCCTGGATTAATTTCATCAACATTAAGACCGTTATTTGGCGATAAAGTGAATGGTCCGCTTGGAACGATTATTGATGTTTTAGCGGTATTTGCCACAGTAGTAGGAGTTGCAACAACATTAGGGTTTGGAGCTAAACAAATAAATGGTGGACTTACTTATTTATTTGGAATTCCGAATAACTTTACAATGTGGTTTATCATCATTGCTATCGTTACCGTACTTTTTATGATCTCAGCATGGTCTGGCTTAAGTAAAGGAATTAAATATCTAAGTAATGCTAATATGGTTTTAGCCGTCGCTTTACTAGTATTAGTGTTTATTGTTGGACCAACACTTCTTATTTTAAACATTTTTACTGACACTCTAGGTGCTTATATTCAAAACATTATACAAATGAGTTTTAGAATTGCACCTTTAAATGATGAACATCAATCGTGGATAAATGGATGGACGATTTTCTATTGGGCATGGTGGATTTCCTGGTCACCATTTGTCGGTATTTTCATTGCGCGCGTTTCTCGTGGACGTACGATACGGGAATTTTTATTTGGTGTTTTATTAATGCCTTCATTAGTAAGCTTTATTTGGTTTGCTACTTTCGGAACATCTGCCATCGATATACAGCAATCTGGTGTTTTTGATCTGTCCCAAATTAAACTTACAGAAGAGGTATTATTTGCGGTGTTCGATCAACTGCCATGGTCAGCTTTACTTTCTATCGTTGCTGTAATTCTTGTAAGTACATTCTTTATCACTTCAGCAGACTCTGCAACATTTGTACTTGGTATGCAGACAACCTATGGTTCATTAACCCCGCCAAATTCTGTTAAATTAACTTGGGGAATTGCACAGTCATCGGTTGCACTGATTTTACTCTATAGCGGTGGACTACAGGCATTACAAAATGCATTGATTGCTGCAGCCTTCCCATTTTCGTTTATCATGATCCTGATGATGCTATCGTTGTATCGATCATTAACGAAAGAGAAAAAAGAACTAGGTTTATACATCAAGCCGAAACCTCGTAAGAAAACGGAAAAAATTAACTCCTAATTTTTCAATAAAAGGAAACGTCTAGGACTTCTAGGCGTTTTTTTATTTTTGCAGGATTGGTTAGTCAATTTTCTTGTCTTAAACATACAGTATATCAGGCTTGCAAGATATGGAGGTGACATTATGGGCTATTATGGTTATGGATATGGAAGTGGGTATGGTGGCAGTTTTGTATTAATTATCGTATTATTTATACTTTTGATTATTGTTGGAGTTGCTTATTTATAGGCGATACACCAAAGAAATTAAACCGCGGGTCGTCTAACGCTGAAGGAGGTCTTCTATTTTAGGAAAACCTCTCTTTTTTTCATATCTCTTGCCATGCTATACTTATTCTTACTAAAATGGATTTGACATTTGTGAGAATAGGGGATAGTCATGCCGAATAAAAAGAAAAGGAAAAGTTATCAAAAGAAAGGATCACCTCTTAAAATATTATTCATACCTATTGTCATTTTAGGTCTTTATATGTTGTTATATAATGGCTTTACCTCATATCAACAGATTTCAGAAGATGGAAAAGAAGAAATCCCGCCAGAATATATTCCTATTTATAAAGCGGCTGAAAAAGAATATGGAGTTCCTTGGAACCTATTAGCAGCACATCATAGAGTTGAGACAAGATTTTCTCAAATGGATACAATGATTTCCCCAGTAGGAGCAGAGGGCCACCTGCAGTTTATGCCCTGTACTTTTGTAGGCTGGTCCCACCCTACATGCAGTGGTCTCGGCAAAGGTAATATATCGGAGGGTGAAAAAACAGATCCGGAAACAATTAAAAAATATGGCGGCTATGGAGTAGATGCCAATGGTGATGGAGTAGCAGATCCATGGGATATCGAAGATGCAGTATTTAGCGCTGCTTATTATTTGTCAATGAATGGAGCAGCAGATGGTGATATTGAACGTGCCGTTTTTGCTTATAACCATAGTGATGAATATGTTGAAGATGTATTATATTTTGCTGAAAAGTACCTGGAAGAGAAAGAAAAATCATCTTCTATGTAAAAAAGCTAACCCAATCCCAGTGTTCAAAACTATAATATTCATATAGAGAATCTTCCAAATAGCTTCCTATATGAATATTATAGTTTAGGACCCTTTCGAGGCAGTCACTTTTTTTATCACATAAAATTTTAACTCTCTACATTTCTATATTCATTCACTTTTCCTCACCCCCTCAAAAATAACCTTAAAATGAAGACAAAAATGATTGCACCGATCAGTGCTGGAATAATGGCCATACCAGCTATACTAGGACCAATTTCTCCAAAAATCATACCACCTATCCAAGCACCGATTATACCTGCAATGATATTACCAATCACATTACCAGGGACATTTTTTCCTAGTAATAGTCCAGCTAACCAGCCCATTACTCCTCCAACTATTAAATATAAAATAAACCCCATTGAATCTCCTCCTAAATTATATTTAAGTGTTTTATTCACCCTATTAGTAGATTTTAAACATGGTATGAAGCTTGTCATCATCTATCTGGAATCCTTCTCCTTTTACATGACCATGTATTCTTGTTATGATAGGAATTTATGAATCGGAGATGGGGGGACATACGTGGTTCAGAGCACTTTAAAAGATTGGAAAAAGGCTTTAAGTTTAGAAATTGGCGAAATGAAGCGTAAGCAAAATAGTGGTGTCCCTGTTGTTTCTGGCTTTTGTTTGTCTAAACGTGGGAATGGCTCAACTTATTGGTTACGGCTCTATTATCCTGTATCCTTCCCAGAAGGAGTATCAATTTTTTTAGAAATAAACAATCAAAGAATAGAAGGAAAGATTTTATCATCTGAGGGGATAGATTTAATTGTTGAATTACAAAGTAATATCGGGTCAAGTATAGGGAAATGTCTGATCTTTAATGAACCTTGGGAGCTTCTTGAACAACTGTTAAACCGATTAGAAGAGATTGAAAAAAGTTATCGAAAAAGAAAAACCATTAAGAAACTATTAAATCCAACCCGAGAAATGAATCACCCTAAACATAAAGTGAAAAATACTTTACATGAAGCTTATTTACGTTCTAAATATAATGAAGTTACTTATATTTGGGGACCACCTGGTACGGGGAAAACCTATACCCTTGCCAGAACAGCCGCTTATCATTACGGAGAAGGGAAGAAGGTGTTAATCCTTTCACATAGTAATGCTGCTGTTGATATTCTGCTACTTGAGATGAATTTATTTTTAAAAGAAAAAAAGAAGTGGAAAAGCGGGGAAATTGTCCGTTATGGGGCATCAACAAAAGATGAAATTAGAGAAGAACCTGACCTATTACTACAATTTATAATTGAAAAAGAAAATCCAAAATATCTAGAGAAAAGGGAAAAGTTAGAAAAAAATCGGAGAATTTTAAAAAAGAGAATACATAAAAATGTCGATCAAACGGATTCAATACGATTAACAAAAGTAGAGCTTAAACTCCAAAAAGTTCGTGAAAAACTAAAGAGGAAAGAAGCCGAATATATTCAGGATGCAAAAGTGATCGCAACCACTCTTTCGAAAGCTGCGATTGATCCTCTTATTTACGAAAATCAGTTTGATATAGTGATTATCGACGAAGCAAGCATGGCATATGTACCCCAAATCGGATTCGCCTCAACTTTGGCAAAGAATGCTATGATCTGTGGTGATTTTATGCAATTACCACCCATCGCAACTTCGCGACATCCTCTCGTTCAATATTGGTTAAAAGAAGACATTTTTCATCGATCCGGTGTCACCCAAAATATAAAACAAGGAATACTTCACCCACAATTAATGGTTCTTCCTCTCCAAAGAAGAATGCATCCAGATATTTCAAGGTTCACCAATCAATACATCTATCATAATCAAGTAGGAGATCATCCAAATGTTTTATCTTGGAGAGAACCGATATCGTACTCCGCTCCATTTGAAGGGAATGCTGCCGTGCTTTTTTCTACTGGATCCGCAAATTGGCTATGTTACAAAGAAAAAGGGTCTCGGTTTAACATCCTATCAAGCTTAATTTCATTACAGTTAATATTAATTAATCACTCCAAAGGGAACACTTCTATTGGTTATGCCACTCCATATCGTGCTCAATCACAATGGATGAATGATTTATTGCAAGTATTTCTAAAAGGTAATGAAACTTCAGCTCATGTCTATTGTTCAACCGTCCATAAGTTTCAAGGTTCGGAGAAAGACATCATTCTTTTTGATACGGTTGATAGTTTCCCTCAAGAAAGACCTGGAGCTCTCTATGTTAATCAAACAAGCGAGCGATTGATTAATGTTGCGATGACAAGAGCTAAAGGAAAATTTATTTGTGTTTCAGATCCTAAATACTTATCTAGGTATTTATCTTATCAGAAGCCCATAACGAAGCTGCTTCAATATTTAAAGAAAGAAGCAGTCTATGTAGAAGCTACCAATAAGCTAGACCTTTTTAAAACCTCCTATTCTCGTAGACTACGTTGGTATGAAAATAGTGATATAGCTAAGCTTAAGAAAGATTTACTAGCAAGTAAAAATAAAATTATATTGTCATTAGAAAGTATTGAGGATCTTCCAAGTAGTATATGGAATGTATTAAGAAAGCGGGAAGGAGAAGTGGAAATTATTATTATAGGGACTCAAGGAACAGGTCTTCCCTTGAAGAAATATACTCAGCAAAAGGAAAGATATCGAATCCCTTTTATAGGTTTAGATGACAAGGTGATATGGTGTGGTGATGGATTAAATAGAAATTCAAATTCGACTTTTCCTTTTTTAGCGAGGGTTTTTTCAAAAAAAATTTTCCAGCAATTTATTAATCTTTTACAGAATGCTGAATAAGTACTGGCTGATAATAGACCAAGAGGGAACTAGAACCTCACTATGTGTAAGCACCTGAGGTTTTAGTTCCTGATCCCCTTTTTGGGTCAACATTATTTTATGCATGAACAATTAGTGGGGCAGACATTCTTTCGGCTACTCTTCCTATTATCGCTGCCTTAATAGGGCTTCTTTGATTATAAAGTTCGATAAACTCATCCGCTTCTTTTTCAGTTAAACTAATCAGAAGCCCACCTGATGTTATGGAATCACAAAGTATCATTTGTTCCTGAATTGAAAGAGTAGAATCGTATTCTACAGTGTCCTTCAGCCACTCATAATTTGCTTTCGTGCCACCCGGTACAACACCTTGTAAAGCAAGTTCGTATGTACCTTCTATGAGTGGAATTGATGAATAATTTAACTCTAAACTCACAGCACTTCCGTTTGCTATTTCACTCGCGTGACCAAGCAATCCAAAACCAGTCACGTCCGTTACAGCTCCAGGCTTGAATTGAGAAAGTATCTCGGCTGCCATTTTATTTAAAGTGGACATTAAGTTTGTCACGGATTGTTCCTGATCCTCTGTAACCACTCCTCGTTTTATACCTGTTGTTAATATTCCCACACCTAGAGGTTTGGTTAGTATAAGAATTTCACCAGGTTTAGCACCACTATTTCTCCAAACTTTCATTGGATTCACAATTCCGGTAACGGATAGACCAAATTTCGGTTCTTGATCGTCAATTGAATGACCACCAACCGTTGTGGCACCAGACTCCCGAACCTTATCCGCAGCACCCGTTAGAATTTGCGCAAGGATTTTACTACCTAGTTTTTTCACTGGATATCCAACGATATTCAAGGCAGTTTTTGGCGTTCCCCCCATTGCATAGATATCACTTAAGGCATTAGCTGCTGCAATTTGTCCAAACATGTAAGGGTCATCTACAATTGGTGTGAAGTAATCAACGGATTGCACTAAAGCGATTTCATCTGTTATTTGAAATACACCTGCATCATCTGATGTTTCATTTCCAACAAGTAATTCTTGTGATGAAGGTTCAGCTGGTAATTGTCGCAGAACTTGCGACAAGTCACTAGGACTTAACTTGCATCCTCAGCCAGCTTTGGTAGAAAGAGTAGTTAAACGGATTTTCTCGTGCTCAGTCATCTAATCACCTCCATTTTCATTTTAGCTTTTTAATGTAATTCCATGCAATTCATAACTTATCTGAATTTGCGGGAAGCTATAGCTTGTACTATAATAGTACTCAAATATTGTTAAAAAATTCTTTCCAAGGGGGATAATGTAATGAAGAATTTCGCAGTATCCGTAGAATTTTGCATGCAGTGAAACTATGCACCAAAAGCCGCGAGGTTCGCGGAAGAGTTATTTAATCATTTTCGTTCAGACGTAAATGAGTTGTTATTGATTCCATCATCTGGTGGAGCATTTGAAGTAAAAGTAAATGGAGAATTAATTTACTCGAAGTTAGATACAGGAGTTTTTCCTGATTCACAAGAAATTTTCAGGCTAATGGAAAGTAGAAATTAAAAGAGGGAAGACCCATTTGTTTCATACTACAAAGTTGTGGTAAGTTAACGAAATAATGGGGTCATTCCTCTTTTATTTTGGATTAGGCTCTTTTCTAAAAGATCCTTGTATTTATAAATAGATTTTGTGAAAGTAAACCGTCTATAAAGTAGTTGATTAGAGCGGAAAGTGAGAGGACGAGCGGGACAGGTAAGAACCTACAGGCGGAGAGCGCTGAGGAGGCTCATGGGCCCGCCCCGCGGAAAGCGAGCGTCCTGGAGCGGAAATCAACCACTACTCTTTTTGAAAAATAGCAACAAGATTTACGAAAACAGTGTTATATTAAATGAATAAAATTACTCATCTTCGTGAATTCCCTGTATACGAATATTATCGGAAGCAGGTTTATTACGTTTTATTTTTTCTATATATATCTCAACCTTCTGTGGTTGGAATTTTGCAAAAACTTGATGATTTTTTAGACAGAATGGAAAATCTATCTCCCTAATTCTGTGTTGGTTAATTAAGAATAAACTAAGTTCGATTAAAAGAGTCGATCCTTCTTTTTTTATCATTATTTCATCAGCATCCAATGAGCCTATCGGTACCTCGATAATAAAATGATTCGTAGTATCGAATAAATCAATTCTAAATTGAGTTTCGTCAAGGATTGCCGTATTCGGATCAAGAAGCCATTTTTTCATCCAACACTCCCAATCCTCTAATATGAAATCGTTTTCTTCAGCGCTTGCCATAAGATCCCCCAACATTTCTTTTTCGTTAGTTTATTCTCTTAAAAGGATAAATGTGAGGGGTGTTATAATAAATGTAGTAAAAATAGGAGGTTGTACTATGAAGGAATGGTTAAGATCCATACCACCTGTCCATGAACTTCAAAATTCAGAAGAATTTAAGAGAATTCTTCTAAAAGAAAAAGTATCTTCTGACACGTTAACGAATATATTACAAACGAAATTAAATCAATATAGAGAAGAATTTAAACAGTTGAAATGGGAGGGTCCACATCCATCATCCCAGGAATTTAAAAGCAAGCTCTTCAATGCAGCTGAAAGCCTATTGTCCGAAAACTATTCTTATACACTCAATAGAGTCATTAATGCAACAGGTACAATTTTACATACGAATTTAGGAAGAGCACGTTTAAGTAGAGAAGCCATTAATCACGTCAATCAAGTAGCTTCACATTATTATAATTTGGAATATGATAGTGACGAAGGTAAAAGGGGCTCCCGTCATGTTCATACTGAGAGAATTTTAGTTGAAGTTACAGGAGCCGAGGCAGCGATGGTGGTGAATAATAATGCAGCAGCAGTTTATCTCGTCTTATCCGCATTAGCAAGAGACAAAGAGGTGATTGTTTCAAGAGGAGAACTGATAGAGATAGGAGGTTCATTTCGCGTATCCTCCATAATGGAAGAGAGCGGAGCACATTTAGTTGAAGTTGGCACTACCAATAAAACACATCTGTATGATTATCAAAATGCTCTCACAGAAGAAACTAGTATGATTATGAAGGTCCATAAGAGTAACTTTATTATTAAAGGATTTTCATTATCGGTTAATACAGAGGCTTTAGTAAAGCTAGCAAAAGAAAATCCACCTGTTATCTATTACGAGGATCTAGGGAGTGGGGTGCTATTTGATTTTAAAAAGCATGGTATTGGTAATGAACCAGTCGTCCAAGAGGTTGTGAAAAACGGAGCAGATCTCGTTTCCTTCAGTGGAGACAAGTTATTGGGAGGGCCCCAAGCCGGAATCATTGTTGGAAAGAAAACGTTGATTGATCAATTGAAAAAGCATCAACTTGCTAGAGTTTTAAGGGTCGATAAAATGACACTGGCAGCTCTAGAAGCCACCCTTATGCCATACCTTAAAAGTGAAGAGGATTTGATGGATAATCCAACCATTGCTGCCATGTTGATGAAACGTGAAGATATAAAAGAAAGAGCAAGCCAATTTTTAAAACGAATAGAAGAGGAAACTAGCTTTACAGGTCTGATTCAAGAAAGCGTTAGTCAGGTCGGGGGTGGAACGATGCCTGATGTTGATTTAGAGACATATGTCATTACTTTGAATCATCCGTATTTATCGGCAAATGATATAGAAGAAAGATTAAGGCAGAACAGACCAATAATTGTCACACGAATCCATCGAAACGAAGTGGTCATTGACCTAAGAACTGTAAATAAAGATGAACAAGATCAGATAATAGCTTCTCTAAAAACAATAACGTAACAGAGTAATACGGTAATGCATTAAATCAATGCGGGACGGTTCTCGGTCGATGTAAAGCGTTAATTCATAGAGGGACGGTTCTCGATTGCATTACCGTTTTAATACGATAAAGCATTCGGATTCCGTCCCATTAAATTACATATCGTGGTGAGAATTATGCTTTTGGCGTGTGTGATTACGATTTTTGACTTTGTGTGAACCGCTTAATGGTGCTGGTTGACCAGGATTATCACCTTTTGGTGCATTTTTACGCATATCTTTACTGTCGTTTTTGTTCATCAAATATCCCTCCTACAATTAGGTTGTAGCAAGGGTGCATTCATTATTCATAGTGAATATTGTTATTATGATTGGGCTATCCTAAGAATGCATTTTTTGATTTTAAAGGAGATGACACATCATGCCATATCATAAAAATAAACAACAGGCTTTCCAAGCTGCACAACAGGGATACGAAGATGTTAAAGATGCTGCTCATGAATTAGTATTAGATGGGGCTAGCTACGGTTCACAGCTCTCTCATCTTAAAAACGAGGTAAATGAAGCATATCAGCAAATTGAAAATGCTTTGGAAACAGCAACTGAGCATCAAAAAACACAACTAGAGCGATTTAAAAACGATCTTTCTTCAATCGTTAACGAAATTAATCAACAGCAATAGCTCGATAAAAATCCCCCGCTCTGTAAGCAGGGGATTTTTTAATAATATTCCTTTAAATAAAGGTATCATTTTTGATTACATTTTAAAATCTTTATCGCTTTACTGCATTACCTTATTCTAGAACCGTCCCCGGGGGCTTTAAAGTGTTAAAGGGACTTGTTTTTTGGTTATTGGTTTTTTTTGCGTTTTTTGTTGTTTTGACGCTGTGCTGCTGAAAGTGGTTCATTTGAGAATTCTTCATTGTATCCAGCTCCAAGACCTTGAGCTTTTGCGGCGTTCATTCCGTTACGAACGTGATTTGCTTTTCTTTTAGCCATTATCAACACCTCCGTATTAATAGAATTTACTGATTTATGCCACACTATGATAGGAAAACATCTCCGTTAGGAACGAAAATATTTTTTCGCAATAATAAAAATTGGAAACCGACAAGATTTGACACCATCTGAAACGTTGCTAGATCAACTTTTTCGGAAAATTCACACGAATATTAATATTTTTCATAAGAAAAACTTATCAAAAACAATAACTTTATTGTTATTTACTTATGTAATCGCTTGTATTAAGATGGAAATGTGAGAAAAGTTAACCTTGCAGATAATTTGGACTTTTCGACAATATTATTGCGCATTCTCAAGACTAGAGGGGGAATCGAAAATGGCAAAAAACGACGTATTTAACGCTCGTTCATCATTCGAACTTGAGGGCAAACGTTATCATTACTATCGTTTAAAAGCATTGGAAGAAGCAGGCGTAGCAAACATTTCACGTTTACCTTATTCAATTAAGGTATTACTTGAATCTGTTCTACGTCAATTTGATGGTCGTGTTATTAATAAAGACCATGTTGAAAATTTGGCAAAATGGGGATCTAAAGAAGTTAAAGATGCAGAAGTACCATTCAAACCATCACGCGTTATCCTTCAAGACTTTACAGGAGTACCAGCTGTAGTTGATTTAGCTTCTCTTCGTAAAGCGATGGCTGACATGGGAGGAGACCCTGATAAGATTAATCCGGAAATTCCAGTAGATCTTGTTATTGACCACTCCGTACAGGTTGATAAGTATGGAACTCCAGATTCACTTCAACGAAACATGGATTTAGAATTTGAACGTAATGCAGAACGTTACCAGTTCCTTAGCTGGGCTCAAAAAGCATTTAAGAACTATCGTGCAGTTCCACCAGCAACAGGAATCGTTCACCAAGTAAACTTAGAATATTTAGCTAATGTTGTTCATGCAATTGAAACAACTGAAGGCGACTATGAAACATTCCCAGATACATTAGTGGGTACTGACTCTCATACAACGATGATCAATGGTATTGGAGTTCTTGGCTGGGGTGTAGGTGGAATTGAAGCAGAAGCAGGAATGCTAGGTCAGCCTTCTTACTTCCCAATTCCTGAAGTAATCGGAGTAAAACTTACAGGAGAACTTCCAAATGGTGCAACAGCTACTGACTTAGCGCTTAAAGTAACACAAGTTCTTCGTCAAAAAGGAGTAGTAGGGAAATTCGTTGAGTACTTCGGCGCTGGTGTTGCAACACTTCCATTAGCAGACCGTGCAACAATTGCCAACATGGCTCCAGAATATGGTGCTACTTGCGGATTCTTCCCAGTTGACACGGAATCTTTAGATTACATGCGTTTAACAGGTCGTTCTGAAGAACAAATTAAAATGGTTGAACAGTATTTAACACATAACGATATGTTCTTCACTCCTGAAAAAGAAGAACCTGTTTATACAGATGTTGTTGAAATCGACCTTTCAGCAATCGAACCAAACCTTTCTGGACCAAAGCGACCACAAGATTTAATTCCTTTATCTAAAATGCAAACTGCCTTCTTAGATTCAATTACGAATCCAGAAGGAAATCAAGGTTTTGGTCTTGACGCTTCTGAAATCGAAAAGACGGCAACTTACAAAAACGAAAAAGGCGACGAAGTAACAATGAAAACAGGTGCAATTGGAATCGCTGCGATTACAAGTTGTACAAATACTTCTAACCCTTACGTAATGTTAGGTGCAGGACTTGTAGCGAAAAAAGCAGTTGAACTTGGAATGGAAGTACCTGACTATGTTAAAACTTCACTAGCTCCTGGTTCAAAAGTTGTTACAGGATACTTAAGAGATTCAGGACTTCTTGGATATCTTGAGTCAATCGGATTCAACCTTGTTGGATACGGCTGTACAACATGTATTGGAAACTCTGGTCCATTACGTGAGGAAATTGAGAAAGCTGTTTCAGATTCAGACTTGCTTCTTACTTCTGTGCTTTCTGGAAATCGTAACTTTGAAGGACGTATCCATCCACTTGTAAAAGCAAACTATTTAGCATCACCTCCATTAGTTGTAGCTTACGCATTAGCTGGAACCGTTGATATTGATCTGCAAAATGATCCTATTGGAAAAGGCAAAGATGGAAACGATGTATTCTTTAAAGATATTTGGCCAACTCAAGAAGAAGTCAAAGACGCTGTTAAACAAACAGTTACACCAGAACTATTCCGTAAAGAATATGAGCATGTTTTTGATGATAATAAACGCTGGAATGAAATCAAAACTAGTAATGAACCACTTTACAGCTTTGATGAAAAATCAACGTATATTCAGAACCCTCCATTCTTTGTTGGATTAGCACCTACTCCAGAAGACATTAAACCACTTAATGATCTTAAAGTTGTTGGTAAATTTGGTGATTCTGTTACAACAGATCATATTTCACCAGCAGGAGCGATTGGAAAAGATACTCCAGCAGGGAAATATCTACGTGCGAACGGAGTAGAACCACGTGAGTTTAACTCTTACGGTTCTCGTCGTGGTAACCACGAAGTAATGATGCGTGGTACGTTTGCTAACATCCGTATTCGTAACCGGATTGCTCCTGGCACAGAAGGTGGATTTACCACTTACTGGCCAGAAGATGAAGTATTGGCTATGTATGATGCTTGTATGAAATATCAAGAACAAGGCATTGGCTTAGCAGTTTTAGCTGGAAAAGATTACGGTATGGGTTCTTCACGTGACTGGGCTGCTAAAGGGACTAACCTTTTAGGAATTAAAACAGTCATTGCTGAAAGCTATGAGCGTATCCACCGTTCAAACCTAGTAATGATGGGTGTTCTTCCACTTCAATTTGCTAAAGGTGAAAGTGCTGAATCCCTAGGATTAACCGGAAAAGAATCTATTAGTGTTGAGTTAAACGAAGGTGTAAAACCACGTGATATAGTAAAAGTAACAGCTACTGATGAAAACGGAAAAGTAACTGAGTTCAAGGCACTTGCACGTTTTGATTCAGAAGTTGAGGTAGATTATTACCGACACGGTGGAATCCTTCCAATGGTTCTACGCGGAAAGTTACAAGCATAATAACTGTGTGATAAACCCTATGATAGTCATTAGCTATCATAGGGTTTTTATTTTGTTAAAACTAATTAGACTAATCGTAGACAAGCACTCATAAAATATTAGTAAAGTTATTTATTTTTATGAGGAGGTCTATCATTGAAGTCTTTTTTTGGAATTATTCTAGTCCTTGGATTCCTATTTGTCATTTACACCGAGAATACTTCAAAATTTACGTCCTTTAATGAATATACAGATGCTGAATTAGCAGCAGATGCGAAAGCATATAATGAGCAACAAAAGAAAGATGAGGAAAAAGCAAAAAACCAAAATAACAGTAGGAATAATAAAGGAATAAATCATCCTACATCTGAAGTAATGGACCGACTGCCTGGTCCAAAAATCGGCAGTATTGCCCCAGCATTTTCTCTAGAATCAGTCGAAGGAAAAGAAGTGAAATTAACAGATTTAGTTGGAAAAACAGTCATACTCAATTTCTGGGCTACCTGGTGTCCACCATGTAAGGAAGAAATGCCAGAACTACAATCATTTTATGAAAAAAATAAAGATGAAGTAGAAATATTAGCCATCAACCTTGATCCTGATGCAGATATAAAGTCATTTTTGAAAGATTTCGGAGTAACCTTTCCAGTACTACTTGATGACAAAGAAATTGTTAGTCAATTGTACGAAGTCATGTCAATGCCCACTACAATCGTTATCGACAAAAACGGAAAAATCGCAGCAAAACACATCGGTGCACTAGACGAAGAAGGCTTCTACTCACTACTTCAGTAAAAAACACCTACTTACTACACCGCATTAAATCAATGAGGGACGGTTCTCGAATGCGTTAATGTATTAACGCATTCGAGAACCGTCCCGCGGTGCTTTAAAGTGCAAAAAAGTTTGAAAATTAATTATAATTTGTAAAAGGTTTGTCCATAATACATGTACTAGTTATTTTACAGAAAGTGAGGCATGGTTATGAGAAAACCTAGAAAAAAATCATTTGCTGATTTAGTACAGGAAAATAAAATGGCGTTAATGATGGATAAAGAGGCTATGGAAGCTATTGAAGAACGAATTGAAACACGATTAGAAATTAAGCGAATGGAGAAAGCAGAGTAAATTCATTATATATCCATTTCCTATTGTATTAATTCCATTAATGCTCATTCATAACTCCTTATCTTAAGGAAAAAATAGTAACAAGGGGGGATATGAATGAGCAATCCAAAAGGAAGTCGAAAACACTTTGTACCTAACCATATTGGAACACAGCCACGATCTGCTGGTGGAAATAAAGGTAAGCAAATGCAGGATCAATCCAATGAACACGCTCAAGTGATTCAAACTAAAGGAGAATAATCCTTTGAAAACAAATTCTCCAAATTCAGTTAAGTATGAATCTTGAGTTGGTCACAGATACTAACATCGTACCTTATTTTCAAAGGAGGAATCTCATTATGGCAGAAAACCGTCCAAAACCAGATGATCGCAGTGATAACGTTGAAAAACTACAAAGTATGGTATTTCACACGATTGAAAATATGGAAAGGGCAGAAGAATCCATGGCGTATACTGATAGTGAAGAACAATTACAATCCATTCAAGCTAAAAACGAACGTCGCCGTGAGAGTATAGATGCCTTCCGAAGTGAAATTAAGGACGAAGCTAGACAGAATAACCAAAACGAAAATCGCTAATCACCTTCATTGGGCATTTTAAAAATTATGCTCAATATTGACGGCTTCAATTAGACGGCAGGGGTTTCCCAAGCCGTCTTTTTTTCATGAATATGTTAGAATGATGAAATAAATACATAATTGGGGTGAATGGTGTGCATATTTCTGAAAAAGAAATCGAGGTACGATATGCTGAAACCGATCAGATGGGTGTCGTTTACCATGCGAATTATTTAATATGGATGGAACTTGGAAGAACGAAGCTTATTGAAGACTTAGGTTTTAGATATGCAGATATGGAGAAGCAAGGAATTATTTCTCCCGTAGTGGATTTAGAAATCAGCTACAAAAGTCCTGTACGATACGGAGAAAAAGTTAAAATTAAAACGTGGATTGAAAGTTACGATGGACTTCGGGTAGTTTATGGATATGATATTCATAATGAATCAATTCAATTATCCGTTACTGGTTTCTCTAAGCATGTTTGTGTAAAGAAAGAAAATTTCCGTCCAATATCGATAAAAAAACGCTTTCCAGATTGGCATGAAGCATACGAGAAAATGAAAAAATAGAATTCCAAAGGAGCAGCGTGATGGCTTTTGGTCTAAAACGATTTGAAATCAACCAATGGAAGCAAGACATTGACAATGGAAAAATTGCTTTTCTAACTCATTACTGGTTAGATGAGCGCTTTCCAGATTACCGAACTGTTACAAAAGTTGGGTGTAGTGATATAGATAAACTTGCTCTCTGGGGAAAACAATACGATCTTCAGATTCAGTGGATTCATTATCGAAAAGATGGGTATCCACACTTTGATCTATTAGGGGAGAGGCAAAGAGAAATTTTACTAAAAGAAGGCTTAATCAATCATATTGAACGATTCGGCCTCTGATTAGTAGAAGCTCCATTATAAGGAAAGCTACTTCAATAACAATGGTTTAACGCAATTAAAGGAGTAGCCTTCCTAAGTGGAGCATTTACTTTTTATATTCATATTGTGGCTCATCTAATTTTTCATTGTATAGTACATGTAAATCATGTCCATCAAAGAACCAAATATCCTTTTCTTCTACAAAATAGGTAACATCCTTTATCGTTTTTTCCACAGCCATTTCTATAGGATCTTCTTTGTTGACACCTAGGGAAAAACTATCATGAAGTGGACTTGAACCTCCATATCTTACATAAAATCGGATATAATCATTTTTTTCAACGTCCATTTCTCGTTCAAACCATTCTTGTGCTTTTTCTGATATGATAATATTCATGAAATGCTCCTTTCTATTGTTAGACCCTAACTTATTATAATAAACAACCATAAGAAACTACTAATGAAACAACTTCTGAAATCATTTTTCTAGAAAGATACAAGAAAGAACAATTGAATGTAAACTGATATTATTTTCATATTATGTTTACCCTATTATTCGTTAAAAATAGGCTTTTTTTAAAATTAATTCCAATAATAAACGTGATTACTGCCCATATGAAAACCCCGCTTTCTATTGAAGCGGGGCTTTCATATGAGATACCATTTCAGCTTTCGAATACGTAACTAATCCTTGTTGATGAGCATTTTCCAAAGGATAGATTTTATAGTTTTGATACCCACTTTCAGATACATAAGTAGGGTGAAAATCAATCGAAGGAAAACTTATTTTTACACCTTCAGAATCTATTTTCTTTTGAACAGTAACGGAAGCAATCCCACCAATGTCCTTAAAATCATCCTTTTGACCAGACAAAAAATTTCCTAACGAATAGATAACAACAGCTTCTCTTCCATCGGATGTCTGGTATTTTTCAATCGGTTGTAAGACATGTGGGTGATGGCCAAAAATAAGGTCTGCACCAGCTTCGGTTAATTGTTTAGCAATTGATTTCTGATTTTTAGTAGGGTAACGTTCATACTCATTGCCCCAATGTAATCCCATTACCACCATATCCACTGGTAATTCCTTCGCTTTCTTAATATCCGCTACCATTTGATCTACCTCAAGTAAATTCACCAAATACTCTTTTCCTTGAGGTACCGGAATTCCGTTCGTTCCATAAGTGTAAGACAATAGAGCGAATGAAATACCATTTACATTAAAAGTCCTAATATTTTGTTGATCCTTTTTAGATTTAAATGCACCAGTGTAAGGCATATTAATTTGTTCATAGTATTTAATTGCACTTAGAACGCCTTCTTCTCCTTGATCAAGAGAATGGTTATTTGCTGTCGTAACAGCATCAACACCTACCTCTTGTAAAGAAGAAACAATTTCATGAGGGCTGTTAAAGAGAGGGTAACTCGATAATCCTAACTCCTCTCCTCCTGGGATGGATTCTTGGTTTGCTATAAGGAAATCAGGTTCTTCTAAAAGTTGTCGAACTTCATTAAACATGTTCACGAATTGATATCCATTTTTACTTGCAGCATCTTCGTACACAGTATTATGGAGTAGAATATCACCAATACCAGCGATTACAGCATCTGTAGAATATTCCTTTGCCTTCAGTTCAACATCATTATTAACATGTGTTCCTGTGGAAATAGGCTTAGTAGAACCTTGAACTGAATTCCATTCATTGTATTGTAAAAAGACTAGAAATCCAGCCACGATCACTAACAAGATTGAAAGCGAACTTCCTAAAAACTTTTTCTTCATATAAATCGACCAACTTTACTTTAGAGTATAACTATATATTACAATAAAAGCCCTTTCATTTGTCAGATAATAAAAGAAAAAGAAGAAAATTACCGAAAAATGAGAAGTGGATTTTACTATTATACCCATAAAAGCATAATTCCTATAAATGTAAAAGGGCTGTCCCAATCAAGGTCCAAAACCACAACAAGAAGAATGTCGGTTCGGATCTTTTAAGGAAGCCCTTTTCTTATAACCATTTAATTTTTGGTTCTGTTTTGTTCCTAATCCTCATAATATTTGCTCGATGACGGTAAAATACAAAAGTTGAGAGAGCACCCATGACAATGATTAATGGTATGTCTCCAGTAAATAGCGAATATATTAAGGCGATCAGAGCGGTAAGCATGGAAGATAGAGATACATACTTTGTCAAATATAAACAAAGGAAAAACACAGTCAGTGCGACAATAAATAATAGTGGAGCATAACCCAATATCACTCCTCCAGAAGTAGCAACTGCTTTTCCTCCACGGAAATTAGCAAAAATCGGGTACATATGACCAACAACTGCGATGACCCCAGCGAGTAACATATATATTTCGGAAAAATCAAATAGGTTAGGTATCTGTGTAGCTACAGTACCTTTAATTATATCCATAATGGTTACAATCAGGCCTGCTTTAATACCTAAAGTTCTAAACGTATTCGTTCCACCTAAATTTCCGCTTCCATGCTCTCTTATATCTGTTTTGTAAAAAACTTTTCCTATTATTAATCCTGAAGGGATGGAGCCTAGTATATAGGCTGAAATTATGATGATAGCAGTAATCATGGGACATAGCTCCTTTTATCAATAAACCAGTTTGTGATTATATTTTATCATGAAAAAAACGGATATGGGAGGGGGCTATATAATTTTTTATGACCAGCTATTAAAAGTTGATAGTAAAAGGAATTCTGATTGTTAAATACTCATAATGTTTAATAAAAGGACTTTTTATATCGTAAAATAATAAGGAAAAGCTACCCCCAGGTTAGAAGGAATATAAATAAATCAAACTTTTATTTTAAAATGATTCATTGTTATCCATAAAAAAAGACCGCACCCCTTCCACTTTTTACTGTTAAACAGGACGTAAAAAAACATTAATAATTAAAGATAAACTTTAAATATGCAATTAGGTCAAACACTAAATCTATTCGACAAATATCGGGTGGTGCCAGGCACCAATTATGATAAAATGAAGCAGAAGAATTTTAGGTTAGAAACGTAGGTGTTTGAAATGAGAAATTATTTAGCCGCTTTTCAATGGATGGCGTTCATGATTGCTGGATCCATTGCAGCGCCGATTGCCATAGCGGATTTGTTTCAGTTATCCCCTGATCAAACAGCTGGATTTATTCAAAGAACCATTTTTATTTTGGGAATCGCAGCCATTATTCAAGGAGTAATTGGACATCGATTACCTATCAATGAAGGACCAGCTGGCCTTTGGTGGGGAGTATTTGCTATTTATGCAGGTTTTTCAGGGACATTATATGACTCTAGTGGAGAAATCTTAACAATTCTCCAAGGCGGAATGATCTTTAGTGGAATTTTCTTTTTCATGTTTGCTATTACTGGTTGGCTAACGAAATTGACAAAACTTTTTACCCCGACCGTTACATTTGTTTATTTACTCCTTCTAATACTTCAACTAAGTGGATCATTTATAAAAGGAATGTTTGGGATTACTAAAGATCAGCCAACCATTGATCCATTAGTATTATTGGGTAGCTTATTTACATTTTCTATCGCTCTATATTTTTCAAATCATAATATTCAATGGATCAAAAGGTATTCCATTATAATTGCGCTTATAATCGGATGGCTAACTTTTATCTTTATCGGAAAAACCGTATCTATTCAAGATTATGATACTCATTTTATTTCTTTACCAGAACTGTTTGCTTTTGGTAAGCCAACTTTTGATATTGGGATGATTGTGACTTCTTTTTTTATTACTTTATTACTGATCACAAACATGATTGCATCCATACGAGTAATGGAAGAAGTGAAAATACAAAATAACGAAGAACCAAAAAAAAGGTATTCAATGGCTGGAATCGCATCAGGTTTTAATCAATTGTTAGGCGGATTCTTTTCTGCAATTGGTTCGGTTCCGATTTCAGGTGCAGCTGGATTTGTCTCTGCAACAAGAATTTATGCCCTTTTTCCATTCATACTTGGAAGTGTATTCGTCCTTGTTATTAGTCTTTTTCCTAGTTTGATGAGTATTATGGCAACTCTTCCAGCTCCTGTTGGTTATGCTGTAACGTATGTCATATTCATTAATATGGTTGGTCTAGCGCTTGTAGAATTCAAAAAAGAACGTAAACAAGATAGAGCCATGTTTGTTTCTGGAGTGTCTCTAATTGCAGGGGTGGGAGCCATGTTTGTCCCATCTAATGCTTTCGTGAATACTCCAGTTGTAGTTGCTTCTATTCTCAATAATGGACTGATTTTAGGAACGATTGTCGCAATTGTAACCGAACAATTTCTTTTATGGAAAAATAATAGAGAAATAACAACGCAAGAAAACACTTAATCATTACTCTAATGGACGGTATGGGAGTGAGTAAAAGCAGTCAGGAACTACAATGATTATCATTATAAAGAAAGAAACATTGAGGGTTTCTTCTATATATTAAAATGATGGTTCCTGATTTTTTTACTAATTTATAATATCGTTGTTAAAATTCAAAATTAAAGGGAGAATATTTAAACCAATTGTTTTTATATTTTTCCATCTTATGTTTAACTTGAGAAATAAAGGGAATTTATTATAAGTATTTATAATGCGAAGCAGGTGGACAGATGATTAAATTTGTAAATGTTAGCAAGAAGTATAGTGATGGAACTGAAGCCATCAAAGGGATCGATATAGAGATTCCAGAAGGAAAATTGGTCGCATTAATTGGGCCAAGTGGATGTGGCAAAACGACGACAATGAAAATGATTAATAAGCTGATCACACCAACAAAGGGAACAATATTTATAAACGGAGAAGATATTACGGCTAAAAATGAAGTAGAGCTTAGAAGAAATATCGGTTATGTGATCCAGCGTATTGGTCTATTGCCTCACATGACCATTGAGGAAAACATCTCCCTTGTACCACGTTTAAAAGGGTGGAAAAAAGAAGAGTATCAATCTAGAGTAAATGAATTATTAGAGTTAGTTGGATTAGAGCCTGATACCTTCAAAAAAAGATATCCTCTCGAGCTAAGTGGTGGTCAACAGCAACGTGTAGGGGTTGTAAGAGCCTTAGCTGCTGAGCCTCCCATTATATTAATGGATGAACCCTTCAGTGCACTTGACCCTATTAGCCGAGAGCAGCTTCAAGATGAATTAAAAGCTTTACAGAAAAAAATACATAAAACCATTGTCTTTGTCACACATGATATGGATGAAGCGTTAAAGATAGCCGATGAAATAGTGATTATGAGAGACGGTAAAATCGAACAAATTGCAACCCCGGAACAACTCTTGCAAAATCCTGCTAATGATTTTGTTCATACATTCATTGGTGAGGATAGGATCAATAAAGGAAATTCAAATAGACATGTGATGGATATAATGATATCACTTAATGAGTCAGACTTGTTAGAAAAAGAACTCCCTACTATTTCATGGGAATCAACAATAACAGAAGCTGCAAAACAACTAATTCAGAAAAAAGTTGATAAAATTGCCGTTGTTAAAA
Source organism: Rossellomorea pakistanensis (assembly GCF_016908495.1). Lineage (GTDB taxonomy): Bacteria > Bacillota > Bacilli > Bacillales > Bacillaceae_B > Rossellomorea > Rossellomorea pakistanensis. The sequence goes on from NZ_JAFBDZ010000001.1 coordinate 410,157, forward strand.
ATAAAGAAATCGTCGGAACCATAACGAAAGAAGAAGTTCTCCACTTTGTAGCAGGGATAAGAAGGGAGGAGGAATCATCATGCTAGGAAGTGTCCTTACGACGTTTTTTAACACAATGACTGACCGGTCCAGCGACATTATACAAGGCTTATGGGAGCACTTATTCTTATCATTTGTAGCTATTTTTATCGCGATCCTTATATCACTCCCATTAGGAATCTACATTTCTAGAAAACAAAAATCGGCAGAATTCTTCATTGGTATAACCGCCGTTTTTCAAACCATCCCAAGTTTAGCCCTATTTGGATTTTTAGTGCCCCTATTAGGTACAGGTGGTGCTACAGCCATTATTGCTTTAACGGTTTATGCATTACTCCCGATATTAAGAAATACCTATACTGGAATAGTTGGGGTTGACCAAGCGGTAATAGAGGCTGGTAAAGGTATGGGGATGACGAATCGTCAATTACTGTTCAAAATTGAATTACCACTATCCCTACCATTCATAATGGCTGGTATTCGTACAGCTACTGTTTTAACAGTTGGAGTAGCCACCTTAGCAACATTTGTTGGTGCAGGAGGGTTAGGTGATTTAATTTACAGAGGGTTATCTTCCTGGAACAATTATCTTGTCCTAGCTGGTGCGATACCTGCAGCTTTACTTGCCTTGTTTTTTGATTTTTTATTGAAGATTTTAGAAAAAATAACAACTCCAAAAGGGTTAAAAGCTAAATAATAGAAGGGAAGATTTATGAATGAAGAAAATGGTACTTTTAATTATTCTCTCATTCTCAATCATTATTTCTGGTTGTGGGAATGGTAATGAAGAGGATACGATTGTCGTTTCGGGTAAGATGTGGACGGAACAATACATACTAACACATATGGTTGCCCAGCTTATCGATGCAAATAGTGATTTAAATGTGGAAATTAAAGAAGGCTTAGGAGAAGTTTCTATTTTAACCCCTGCTATGGAAAAGGGTGAAATAGATGTTTATGTTGAATATACAGGAACCGGATTAGAAGCGGTACTAAAAAAAGCTGCAAAAGAAGGCGAATCAGGTGACGAAATATATAAACGAGTGAAAAAAGGCTATGAAGATAAGTTTGGCATTACTTGGCTAAAGCCATTAGGATTTGAGAACACTTACACTCTTGCCTATACTGAAGATCAGGATCTCGATGCACAAACCTTTTCAGATTTAATTCCAGAGTCACAAAACTTATCTTTCGGTGCCCCCCATCAATTTTATGAGCGTGAGGGTGACGGCTATGATGCAATGATAGAGACCTATGGATTTAAATTTGCAGAAAAAGAAAGCTTTGATCCAAATATTATGTATGAAGCAGTCAAAAATGGTGATGTTGATATCATCCCAGCATTCACGACAGATGGACGAATTGAAAGATATAATCTAGTATCAACCAAAGACGATAAAGGGTTCTTTCCACCTTATGATGCTGCACCAATTATTCGCAAGGAGGTTCTTGAAGCTCATCCTGAATTAGAAAAGATTATCAATAAACTGGCTGGCCAAATATCAGTTCAAGAGATGAGTGAAATGAATGCAAAGGTGGATATGGAGAAAGAACAGCCAAAAGATGTGGCTCACGAGTTTCTTGTTTCCAAAGGGCTAATTAAAGAATAAACGAGCAAGAGCTGATCTCGTAGGACTATCGTTCCTCCTAATCCGCTTTTTGACTCTATTTGCAGGAATATCGTCATAAAATAACGAATTAATAGTATAAGGAGTGAATTAAATGGAAAACCCTACACGTGAAGAGATTAAATCGATTTTAAAAAATTCAAAGAGAATTGCTGTGGTTGGTTTAAGTGACAACCCTGATCGAACCTCTTATATGGTTTCAAAAGCTATGCAAGACAACGGATATGAAATTATTCCTGTAAACCCCAAAATCGAAGCAGCCCTTGGAGTAAAAGCTGTGTCATCATTAACAGAAATCGATGGTCCAATTGATATCGTCAATGTTTTTAGAAGGTCGGAATTCCTACCAGAAATTGCGAAAAAGTTTCATGAAATTGAGGCAAAAGTCTTTTGGGCACAGCTTGGAGTAGTAAATGAAGAAGCATATCGCTATCTGAAAGAACATGGACATACCGTCATTATGGACCGTTGTATTAAGGTAGAACACGCCTTAACAAAATAGTTCTAAAACAAGCGAATGTTGATCCATTTCGCTTGTTTTTTTATGTCAATAGAGAGGCTAATAATAGCATTTTTAAAGCCAAACCTATAAAATACAATTTGCGAAATTAAAAAATAACGCTACAATAAAGCATAGACGTTTGCCCTAACTATGGTAAAATAGGGTAAACGAACAAACGTTCTACTGATATTATTAAACTGGTTACAAAGCTTTGAAAGGGGAATATTCGTGACCAATAAAAAACAAACTTTGGACTACAACGATGATGCCATTCAGGTTTTAGAAGGCCTTGAAGCCGTTCGAAAAAGACCTGGGATGTATATTGGCTCAACAGATACTAGAGGTCTTCACCATCTTGTTTACGAAATTGTCGATAACTCTGTAGATGAAGCACTAGCAGGCTATGGAGATGAAATAATCGTTAAAATACATAAAGATAATAGTATTAGCGTGCAAGATAAAGGACGTGGAATGCCAACAGGAATGCATAAACTTGGCAAACCGACACCAGAAGTCATCCTTACGATCCTTCATGCTGGCGGGAAATTTGGTCAAGGTGGATATAAAACGACAGGTGGGTTACATGGGGTAGGAGCTTCTGTCGTAAACGCCTTATCTGAGTGGCTAACCGTAACGATCAAGAGAGAAGGTCATATATACGAACAAAAGTTCGCTGAAGGCGGAAAGCCTCAGACCACATTAGAAAAGCTCGGAAAAACAAAACAATCGGGTACTGTCATTCATTTTAAACCAGATCCATTGATTTTCAGTACATTGATTTATAATTATGACACTATTTGCGAACGTCTAAGAGAATCTGCTTTCTTGTTAAAGGGACTAAAAATTACCGTAATTGACGATCGTAACGAGCAAGAAGAGACGTTTCATTATGAAAAAGGGATACAAGAGTTCGTAAATTATTTAAATGAGGAGAAGGATTCATTACATCCTGTTGTCTTTTTAGAAGGTGAACAAAATGGGATTGAAGTCGAATTCGCCTTTCAATTTAATGATGGATTCTCTGAAAATATTTTATCGTTTGTTAATAATGTTCGAACCAAAGATGGAGGAACACATGAAGCGGGTTCCAAAACAGCTATGACTCGCGTTTTTAATGAATATGCCAGAAAAGTGGGTATTCTAAAAGAGCGAGATAAAAACCTTGAGGGTACAGATATTCGTGAAGGACTATCTGCGATTATTTCTGTCCGCATTCCAGAAGAACTATTACAATTTGAAGGACAGACTAAAGGAAAACTAGGAACAAGTGAAGCTAGGTCTGCCGTTGATGCGATTGTGTCTGAACATCTTCAATATTTCTTAGAAGAAAACCCTGATACAAGCTCTTTGTTAATTAAAAAATCAATTAAAGCAGCACAAGCTCGTGAAGCTGCACGTAAAGCAAGAGAAGATGCACGAAATGGAAAAAAACGAAAACGTTCAGAAACGGTGCTCTCTGGTAAGTTAACACCTGCCCAGTCACGGAATCCCGAACGAAATGAATTATATTTAGTCGAGGGAGATTCTGCTGGAGGTTCCGCCAAACAAGGGCGTGACCGTAAATTCCAAGCCATTCTTCCATTACGAGGGAAAGTTATTAACACTGAAAAAGCTAAGCTTCAGGATATTTTTAAAAATGAAGAAATCAATACGATTATTCATGCTATAGGTGGTGGAGTTGGACCTGAGTTTAATATTGATGACATCAACTATGACAAGATCGTCATTATGACAGATGCCGATACGGATGGGGCTCATATTCAAGTGTTACTCCTTACATTCTTTTACCGATATATGAAACCATTAGTAGAAGCAGGGAAAGTATATATTGCTCTACCTCCACTTTATAAAGTAAGTAAAGGAAGTGGAAAAAAGGAAGTAATAGAATACTCTTGGACTGATGAGGAACTACAAGATGCCATTAAGAAAGTAGGAAAAGGCTATATTATACAACGTTATAAAGGTCTTGGGGAAATGAACGCCGACCAATTATGGGAAACAACAATGGACCCTGATACTCGAGCCCTTATTCGTGTGCGCATTGATGATGCTGCTCGTGCCGAAAGACGTGTTACTACTTTAATGGGAGATAAGGTAGAACCAAGAAGGAAATGGATTGAAAGCAATGTTGCATTCGGCTTAGAGGAAGACGGAAGCATTTTAGAAAATGAGAATCTAACGGTCGCAAAGGAGGTATAAAAAATGTCAACAATAGAGCGCTATCAAGATTTGCCTCTTGAAGAGGTGTTAGGCGACCGATTTGGACGTTATAGTAAATATATTATTCAAGAACGCGCCCTCCCAGATGCTAGAGATGGGCTGAAACCTGTCCAAAGACGTATATTATATGCGATGTATTTCGAAGGGAATACAAACGAAAAAGGTTTTAGAAAATCTGCCAAAACGGTCGGTAATGTAATCGGAAATTATCACCCGCATGGTGATACTTCTGTTTATGATGCAATGGTTAGGATGAGTCAAGAGTGGAAAGTACGAAAATACCTTGTTGAAATGCATGGGAACAACGGTAGTGTAGATGGCGATCCACCCGCTGCAATGCGTTATACAGAAGCAAGACTCTCGGCTATCTCTGCAGAACTTCTAAGAGACATTGATAAAAAAACTGTGGATTTTGTCCCAAATTTCGATGATACCTCAAAAGAACCAACCGTTTTGCCAGCTCGCTTTCCAAACCTGCTTGTAAATGGATCGACAGGAATATCATCAGGGTATGCAACTGAAATTCCACCACATCAATTAGGTGAAGTGATTGATGCGACAATCATGAGAATCGAAAAACCTGATTGCAGTGTAGATGAATTGATGACAGCCATAAAAGGACCGGATTTTCCAACTGGCGGAATCATTCAAGGTGTAGATGGGATTAAAAAAGCATATGAAACGGGAAAAGGTAAGATTGTCATTCGAGGAAAAGCAGATATCGAGAGTATCCGTGGAGGCAGGCAGCAAATCGTCATTACGGAAATTCCATTCGAAGTAAACAAAGCTAACCTTGTGAAAAAGATGGACGAACTACGTGTCGACCGTAAAGTAGAAGGAATTTCTGAAGTCCGTGATGAAACCGACCGTACAGGCTTGCGAATTGTCATTGAACTAAAAAAAGAAGCAGATTCTGAAGGAGTCCTAAACTACCTGTATAAAAATAGTGACTTACAAGTAGCCTTTAACTTTAACATGGTAGCCATTTATAATAGACGTCCAACCCTAATGGGAATTCGTCAACTATTAGATGCCTATATTAGTCATCAGAGAGAAGTAGTGAGAAATAGATCACAATTTGAACTCGACCGTGCTAAAGAACGTCAACATATTGTCGAAGGTCTAATGAAGGCACTTTCGATATTAGATGAAGTGATCGCCACGATTCGTGCATCAAAAGATAAAAGAGATGCGAAAAATAATTTAATGGATCAATTCCAATTTACGGAAGCACAATCAGAGGCAATTGTATCTCTTCAATTATATCGATTGACGAATACAGATATTACAGCTTTAAGAGAAGAAGCGGAAGAACTTTCAAAAAAAATCGAAGAATTAACTTCTATTCTCGATAGTGAGCGTAAGTTAATGGCTGTCATAAAAAAAGAGTTAAAAGGAATTAAAAAACAATATAATGACGAGAGACGTTCAAAAATTGAAGAGCAAATCGAAGAATTAAAAATTAATCTAGAAGTTTTAGTTGCATCAGAAGATGTCATGGTTACCGTAACACGAGATGGCTACATAAAGAGAACGAGTTTAAGATCTTATTCTGCTTCTAATGGACAAGATTTAGCAATGAAGGAAACTGACCGGCTCATGTCCCAGATGGAAATGAACACAACTGATGTTTTACTCTTATTTACTAACAAAGGGAATTATTTATATCATCCTGTTCATGAGCTTCCTGATATTCGCTGGAAGGATCTTGGACAACATGTTGGAAACTTAATTCCAATTGATCGTGACGAACAAATTATTAAAGCGGTTCCTGTCAAGGAATTTACGGATTCACAATTCCTAACGTTTATTACCAAGAATGGAATGACGAAGAAATCACAGCTTTCACAATATAAAGCGCAACGATACTCCAAGCCCCTTGTTGCCATTAACCTCAAGGGAGATGACCATGTAGTAAACGTCCATGTAACCGATGGTAGGCAAGACCTTTTCATCGCAACCCACTTGAGCTACGGGCTATGGTTTAACGAAGAAGAAGTAAATGTCGTAGGCCCACGAGCAGCAGGTGTGAAAGGGATTAATTTAAAAGAAAATGATTTCGTGGTTTCAGGGAAGGTTGTCTCTAATCCTGAAAAAGATTGCGTCGTGATTACAACTCAACGCGGTGCAATGAAGAAAATGAAGCTTAAAGAATTTGAAAAATCGGGTCGCGCAAAACGTGGTGTGATGATGCTAAGAGAATTAAAGTCTAATCCACATCGTATAGCTGGAATGAATATAGCAAGAGACAATGACGTAATCTCGATATTCACTGAAAAAGGGATCATTGAACAAATCCAAATAAATGAATTACGCTACAACGACCGATACTCAAATGGCTCTTTCGTGATTGATGAGGGAGAAAGCGGAAAAGTAGTAGGAACATGGGAAAATTCAGAGACACTATTAGAAAAAAATGATTCTGAAACAAAATAAATAAAAAGGGATGACTCTTACGTGGAAGACACCACAAAGGAGTCATCTCTTTTTTAATGAAACCTATCCTTTTTTCCTCCTCATGGAAGGCTTTTGCATTTAAAATAATACTCCTCATATAAACTCAACCCTAACAATAGAAATATACAAAGAGTTTAGAATATTATTTATACTAATTTTTGTAATTTTATACTAAATTTCATCTTTTCATAATCTTATAATATCAAATAGAAAAATGATGAAAATTCTTGTTTTTTAAAGTTTCTATCAATTTAATATTGAAGGTTTCCTACTATTTTGATACATTAGAGAATGTGTATTTATACCTTAAGCACCATTTGGCTACATTTATCACAAAATTTTAACAAGGGGGGAATACGATGGATTTTTTTACAAGTATTATAGGGAGTATCAGTGATATCGTTTGGTCATATATTCTCATAGCTGGTTTAATTGGGCTGGGTTTATATTTTTCGATCCGATCTAATTTTGTTCAATTTCGCTATTTAGGTGAGATGTTCAGATTACTTTTTGATAAAGCTTCCATCACTGCTGATGGAAAAAAAGGGATATCTTCGTTCCAAGCATTTACAATCAGTACAGCTTCACGTGTCGGGACAGGAAATTTAGCCGGAGTAGCTACCGCCATCGCAGCTGGAGGACCTGGGGCTGTTTTCTGGATGTGGTTAATCGCTTTAGTTGGAGGGGCTTCGAGCTTTATTGAAAGTACCCTTGCCCAAATTTATAAGGTAAAAGATAAAGATGGGTTTAGAGGTGGTCCAGCTTACTATATGGAAAAAGGTTTAAATGCTCGTTGGATGGGGATTTTATTTGCGATCATTATCACGTTTTGTTTTGGGCTTGTATTCAATTCTGTTCAGTCCAATACTATTTCTATTGCCGTCAATGAAGCATACGGTTTAAACCGAACTACAATTGGGCTTATCTTAGCAGCCTTAACAGCACTTATCATTTTTGGTGGAATCAAAAGAATTGCCCAAGTAACTCAGATCTTCGTTCCGGTTATGGCCATTTTATATTTACTTTTAGCATTTTTTGTATTAATTAAAAACATCGGGTTATTACCAGATATGTTTGTCCTTATTTTTGAAAGTGCTTTCGGATTACGTGAAGTAGTAAGCGGTGGTGTAGGTGCCGCTATTATGATGGGAATCAAGCGCGGATTATTCTCTAATGAGGCAGGGATGGGGAGTGCACCAAATGCAGCTGCAACAGCAGGAGTTTCCCACCCTACAAAACAAGGTTTAATACAGACACTGGGTGTTTTTACAGACACATTACTGATCTGTACTGCCACTGCATTTCTAATTATACTCTCCGATCAATACACTGCAGGATCAGATGGGATTCGCTTAACTCAAGATGCGTTAGCCTATCATGTAGGTGATTGGGCAAGTTTATTTATTGCTGTTGCGATTTTCTTGTTCGCCTTTAGTTCTATTATTGGTAACTATTACTATGGTGAAACAAACATTGAGTTTATTAAAAACAGCCGTGTATCACTTTTCATTTATCGACTTGCTGTAATTGGTATGGTAATCTTTGGAGCAGTTGTAAAACTTGATGTCGTTTGGAGTCTCGCTGATTTATCAATGGGGATCATGGCCATTATTAACCTTATAGCCATTACATTATTAGCCCCAATAGCTTTAGCAGCATTAAAAGATTATCGAGCTCAAAAGAAATTAGGGAAAGACCCTGTATTCTATTCCAACTCTATTAAAGGGTTAAAAGGAATTGAGTGCTGGGATGAAAAACCTACTGAAGAAAAAAGGGAAAGTCTATAATGAAGGAAAAAGAATCAGTTCTGCTGATTCTTTTTTTATTCGTAAAAGAGAGGAAAATGTACTTTCAGTTTAAAATGGATAAAATCTCTTTTTCTGGTGAGAATAGTAATGAATATTTTCATCAAGGAGAGTCGAACTATGCGTAAAGAGTTATTATTTGCCTTTGCTGCCTTCTTCATTTTGTCACTAAATGCATTAGCTGGAAATTTTGTACAGGAGGAAGATGAAAATAACGCTCTAGTAATCGATACATACGAAGTAGATGTAACTGGTAACGGAAAGCCAGATAAAATTGTACTATGGGGGAAACCATTTCCTGACGCATTGTATTATAACAAAGTATGGTCTGAAATCATTACAGATGATAAGAAGTCTTTTCAGATTGACTATGAGGGTGGCTATGAACCCAAAATTGAATTTATAGACTTCAACCATGATGGTGTAAAGGATTTACTCCAATCATCTGCAGCTGGAGGAAGTGGTGGACTTTATCATTTCACTCTTTACACTTTGGCTAATAACACTTTAACGGATATTGGTTTACCAGAATCGCTAACCATCCAAGCTCATTTCGAAGACAATTATAAAGCATCGATTACATTTGAAGATACCAATCAATCCTATACCGTCGATTTATCTGACCGGAAGGAAGAATATAATCGTCTTGGCTTATACCATAACGGAAGACTAAATGAGCCTACTGAATTAATGGTTGTACCCTATGCATTTTTCGAACCAGTAAAGATAAAAGGGAAGGAGGGATATGGATTAAAAGGGAACCAGCAAATAAGTGGAGCGTATCATGCAGATGGAATCGGATTTGCAGCATCGTATTGGTATTATGAGAACGGAAAATGGGTGCTCCAGAAGATTGTATGGGAAGAAACCAGTGCAAAAGAAGAATAGGGGGTTTCAAATTGATAGCAAAAACTTGAGGAACAATATGATCCTCAAGTTTTTTATTTCTATGAAGATTAACAGCATTTTTTCAATAATTATAATAAGAAGATTATTACAATCTTTATAGTTTTTTAGTTGAACATAAAGCTCAATCTATGAAGGTTGAAATTATTTCACTCAAAAATATATCATTGTCAATCATATGGAACAAATAGGAAATCAAAAAGTTGGAATAACCATGGATCTAGGGATCTAGAAGAATTATTGAAATGATAAATGTTAAATCAATTATGATTAGAAAAATCTTATGATGATATGAAAAATTTGTTTTATTAAATTAAATTTAAAACGGTTAAAAGGAATTATTCGGAATGTAAACAAAAATAAGAAATGAAAATAAGAAAAATTTAAATATTGTCTCAATGTTAGTAGTTTACTTTTGATATGAGACATAATTCGAAATTTATTATTAACTTCCTATAATATATATTATGTAAACTAGGAAAATTTTGCGCCATTAATGGTGTTATCCCCTAGTGTTCCTATAATATCTGTACTTCGGAACATTCCTTCTGCATATTCCTGATAATCTTTCACGTTTTTCATGTGAACGATAATCCTCCTTTTGAACGATAATGGTTTATATTTGTACGGATAATGAATTATCGTCTAATCCAATTTTGATTTAGGAGGTTTTTGACTTGCACCTAAAAGCTGCAATAGACGAATTCATTTTGTACATTCAAATTGAAAAAAATTACTCATCGCATACGATTGACAGTTACGAATACGATTTAAATCAATTTTTAGCCTTTTTACAGAATCATAATTATTCAACAGATTTGGATTCTATTACCAAAACCCAAGTACGCCGATTTATCCAGCATCAGCTCGGAACCCAAAAGCAAAAACCACGGTCCATGAACAGAAAAATTTCCTGTTTAAAGTCTTTCACCAAATACTGCATACAGGAAAAATACCTCATGCATGACTTTATGGGTGGAATTGAAACACCGAAAACGGATGACAAACTGCCGGTATATATGACGCTTAGTGATCTAAAGAAACTGTTTCACTCGCTTGAACAGGAAAATTCGACTTTATCAAAGCGTAATGAAGCGATGTTTAAGCTGTTGGCTACAACTGGCATGAGACGCTCCGAATTGGTATCTCTAACGTGGGAGCAGCTGGATTTATCCAAACAAACGATTCGGATTTATGGAAAAGGCAAAAAAGAACGATTATTACCCCTTCACCCGCTCCTTATTCCCCTTCTTTCTGCTTATAAGGAGTCTTTGGAAGATTATCAAACGTATGCGACAGAACCGGTTTTTTTAAATAAAGATAAAAACCCGCTCAATCCACGTGGTTTGCATTTAATTTTTAAAAATGCCTTACGGAAAGCGGGTCTTCCTCCCTCTCGCTTTTCATTGCATCATTTGCGTCATACCTTTGCGACATTAATGCTGCAAGAAAATAAGAATAACGTGGAATTACGGACGCTGCAGGAATTATTAGGCCATGAAAGTATCACTTCAACAGAAGTCTATACCCATGTAGAGTTTGAACAGAAAAAGAAGGCCATTGATTCGTTTAATATCTTTTAAGCCCCTATTCATATCTTAACGGAAAGAAACTACCCATCATAGGGTAATTATCTTTTTGCTGTAAAGAACTCTTGTGCAGTACTTGGTTGATAAAACCCATAAGAAGCCTGCTGCGTTTGCTGTAAATGCATGGGAGCAGGCCCTCCTGCACTTGATTGGAAATGGCTTTGATGCTGGTGAGGCGTATAAGGATAAGCATCTGCCGGATAATATTCTCCCCCTTTTGTGAATATGGGGTTTATTTTATCCGGCATTACTTGTGGTTGTGACATCATTTGCTGCATTTTTGACATGGTATAACGAATCATTTGGTCCTTAAATAAATTTACATAGTACATATTTTTCATCTGTTCTTCAAATGCAACGGGTAACTGTTCATAAATTGTTTCCAGTTGCATAACAACTCCAAATTTCTCTTCCATTTCGAGAGCTGTTTCCAGCACCGTTTCTAATAGAAGCTGAGCCATACGGATTTGTTTCACTTCTCGTGTATCACGTCGAAGATAACGCTCTAATGCACCCAATTCTGTTTTCTTTGAATGTAACAATAGTAACCGAATAGCATTATCCTCTACTCCCATTTCATGAAAAATCGTTGCAATACTATATCGCAATCCATGAGGAGTAAAATATTTATCTGTTTTTCCCTTCTTCTTTTGTTCAGTTTTATGCAGAGATGAATTATTTTCACCATTATTCTCTATATTTACGATCCAGCCTAAATGATTACATATCTTATTTACGATATAATTCATTTGCTTGTTTGCAAAAGCTTTTCCCCGCAGCCCGTACAAGAGGGAATCTTCGGGTAGCATCCCTTTTGTCTGGGCTGAAAAATAAGCTAATACCTTCGGTGGCAATGGGATAAAGCTTTCTCTATTCTTCGAATTAGGAGTTGTTTCTTGTTGATTACTTTCTTGTTTTACTGTTTTGGATTTAGTATATTCAATGCGTATTCCTCCAGCTTCAAAATCAAGTGATCTTACTTTTAATCGAATCAAGTTGGTGGAACGAAGGCCTGTATAGATATCTAATAACATCGGTGCTAAAACGTTTATCCCTTGTGCTTGCAAATCGTGGGCGGCTTTATATACCTGATAAAGTTCTGTAATTGACAAGTCTTTCGATAAGTATTTATCCGCTGTATAATCGGTAATATTTACTGTTAAAAATGGATTACCTTCGATAATTTTTGCGTTATTTAAATGGCGAAATAATGAAGCCATCGTACTTTTTTGTTGTTTCAGGGTATTGGGATTTTTACTAGCATGATCCTTTTTCCACTTCATAGCATACTCATACGTGACATTATCAATGGTTGGTTCTAATCCAATGCTTTTCATATGATCGGAGATAGCCTTAATGTTTCTACGATACGCGTTTTTTGAATTCGAAGACCAATCACTCAATTGTTCTTGCGCCGTGTAGGCAGCTTCTAAGGTACTATTTGTTGTAAGTTTTAATTTATTCATAAATTAGATTCTCCTTTTTTAAAACAAAAAATCCCCAAACTTAATACCATCACCTAACGTGAAATACACGTTTAGCAATGCTAAAAGTTTGGGGATGTCCCTTGTTTATGTTATTTAATTTAAAGATATTTTAACATATTAACATCAAATGTCAATAATTTTATTAATTTGTTATATATTCCTAGTGTTGTATAAATATTTTCATGATTTTCATTTGGAAATTCCCATAGAAATTCACTTCTATTATTTTTGGACAGAAAAAAATTAATACACAGTCCCTTATTTGGAATTACTCGTCTAAATCCTCTTTTTGGATTTTCAAAATCATCATCATTGGAATTATTTGGATTTAAGGATGAAAAGTTAGTTCATCGGCATTTTAACTAAATTTTCTTAGCAAAATAAATACTTTGTTATAAGATGGTTAAAAAGAGCTTTTGTTCCCAGAATTTTTGAAGTAGGTTTATAATTTTTTTAATGCGTTTAGAATTCCTCATATTACTATTTTCTTTCAATAAATAATTAGTAATCTTTCACTCATATTCCGATAAATCTTCAAGATGATCCTCAGCTGGAAAAGAAGGAAAAGAACGTTTAGCATATTCCAGCCCACCATCAACAGCGACTTTGCCGCAACCACATCTTTTATAATCGTACAGACTTTTTGATTCTATTATCTCATTACAATGCTTACATCGTATGATATTCCTTTGTAACTTCTTCTTCAACGCTAACACCCTTTACAAGTATTTTACGATTCCTCTTCTATCTTGATTATTTCATTTACTTCTTCTAATAAAATGTTTAACCTTTTTAATATATCTTCTGGTACGCACCCTTTTATTATGTAGAGCAATCATTCGAGCTTCAAATTTACCACTTATATAAAAGAGGTATTCCTTCTAAATCTTAGCTTATATTTTACGTAATCAACTAACAATCTTTTTGATAAGTGTTAATTAAGATATTTCATAAAATAAGCATTCCATGTATTTGGCAATTAAAAAATGTTGTTTACGTCAGTATGTTTTTTGAATAGAAATCAAGGCTTTATATACAAGTTATGCATAAAATCTTGTATATAAAGCCTTATTTAAAATAAATACTTATTTAATTAAAGCGCCCTTTTGTTGAATAAGGTGGATTGCATTAGTTGGACTTAAAAATGCTAATAAAATAATCTTTTTCAGGAAAATCACCTTGATACTCAAAACCATTATTTAAATAAAAATGTTTTAACTTTTCATTTCCAGCCCAACAATCTAAATAAATCGTCTTATTTACTTTCTTTGCAAAAGAACAAGCAAATTCTGTTATTACAGATCCAAATTTATTCCCTTGGTATTCAGGAAGAATGGCAATTTGATACAAATATTTACTTTTAGAATCAATTGCTAATTCACTTAAACAATCTATTTCTTTTATGCCAAAAGTACCTAGTATTTCAGAGTCAATTAATAATACATATAAATAGTTATTCTGTATTTCGCTTATAATTTTATTGGTATCCCAAGGATAATCCCATTGGTTAATCCCCTTTTTTTGTAAATCTAAAGTAACCTTATTTAACACATTAAGCACTTGTTGCAGATCGTTTAACTTAGCTAATTTAATTTGCATCTATTTTTTACTCCTAAGAAAACTCTACATCTTTCTGGAAAAACAAAACATTTCTGCAAAATCATTTACTATAGTTTTGTCAGGATTATTTTTAACATCATATCTCATTTTCTCTAACCCTTCTTGATAATCCTGATCATCAATCAGAGTTAATATGGATATGTCTCTATTTTCTGCATATCCTAGATAATCAGATACTCTAACTTTTTCTAAGCGATATTCAATCTGCATATTCACTTTAAACCCTCTTATCGAAAGCTCATTAAAAATAACTTCCTTTTCCCAAAATCTTTTTAAATCTTCATAATAAGCTGTTGGGAAGTAATGATACACCCACCATTTTTTCATATCATGTATAGTGATATTATGTAGTTTATACACGCCATTTTTCTTTAAAACACGATAAACTTCATCAAGAGCTGCTTCTTTATTTATAAAGTGATGAAAAGCATAGTTATTTGAGATATAATCAAATTTCTCATCTTCGTAGGGCATATCTTCAACTAGACCGTGAACCAAAGAAACATCCTCTAATTTTTCCTTTGCCTTTTTTAGCATGTCTTCCGAAGCATCAAGCCCATGCCAATCAATATCAAAGTTATCAAAATATTTTTTTTGGTTATCAAGATAAATACCTGTTCCACAAGCTAAGTCTAAAACCTGATACATTGTTTTAGGATTATTATCAATATATTCCTTTAAATCGTTATCAAATTGAACTTCGTCTAATCTATATTGGTTTTTCTCATATTTGTTGGCAATCTTTGAGTAATCAGTGACTTTCATATGTTTATACCTCCTATTTTGATGATTTTGTATGAAATAATTCTTTTTGTAAAAGCAATTGATCAATAAATTGTACAATTTTTTTGGCTGTTTCTTCTTTACTAGGACACTCATAAATTTCATGATTATGATTGATAATATAATGCGGTGCCATAGTCGAATATAAAGATTTAGATGAATTCGCTACCATAAAATCAGCATCAGAGGTATTCATTCTTAGTTTTGCTCTGTCTAAAAGCGTTGCTTTATCTGCATTACTTTCGAGTTTAAAGCCCACTAATATTACATTTTGATTCCATTCTTTAATTTGCTTTAAAACCTTTGGGGCTTTTTTAAAATGAATGATCGGTGGGTTATCGCTCGATATTTTCCCTTGCTGTGATAAAACTTTCCCATCTTGACCAATCATTTTATCTACTATCCAATCAGATCCAGCAGCAGCCATAATTACCACATCTACTTTTTTATTTGAAATAATATTCTTCATCTTTTCTTGGAGATCAATTATTCCTTCAAAACTTTCTAACTTTAATCTTTGTGAATCTTTAGTATTCGGTTTAGCTGCGAAATATCCATGTAGGTATGTAACATTTGCTCCTTTTGATAATACTTCTTCAGCAATCATTTTTCCTATTGTACCTTTAGCTAAGTTTGTATGGCCACGAACGTTATCCCATTTTTCTAGACAGCCTCCACTAGTGATTAGCACATTTTTATTTAACATTACAGTCCCACCTTAAAACAACAAATATAATAGTATTTTACCACAATAAACCAAACTCCTACTTTAACTCAATTACCTTTGTTATCTTATTCCACAAAATGGCCCTTTAGTGGAATAAGTAACTCTTACCAAGTCTGCATAAAAATTAGTACCTATACAATATCTTTACGTTTTATAATTCATAATTCTTTATAAACATACTGCCAAAACATTAAATGCAAGAAACACATTCCATCTGTATAGCCTCTAACATAACCCACTAACAGAAAAGAGTGCGATAATACTATGTAATATTAAGGATAAGTGATTGTACCTTTTTATAGGAATAGTATATATTTGTCTTTAATGTCACACATAATATAAATATTTAAGTACATCACTTATATACAGTGGTGTACTTAAATATTTAATAGACCTCTAAATGACCTCATTTACTACCACAACAACGCATTAAAGTTAAATATTTACAACTACACCAGTGTTGCACTATAATGAGAACGTACATTCCTAAAACATACATTCTTATAAGGGGTGTTGTAATGACGAAGATATATTCAGTAAAAGAAGTAGCTGAAATTCTCGGAAAGCACGAGGAAACAATAAAACGGTGGCTTCGCTCAGGTAAATTACCTAATTCATTTAGAAATAGTAATAAAGAAGGATGGAAAATTCCTGAAATTGACTTATTAAATTTAACAAATCATCTTGTTCCCGTCAGTACAATCGATCAGCCCGAAGTAGAACCTGATGTTAATGAAACAGAGTTAGTTACACTAGCCTACGAAGCTGTTACTCTTACTTCTCCTACCGAGAATATTTTATCAGTTCTTACTATTATAGGAATTAAACGAACGTTGGAGATACTCCTAATAATGCAACAATCTGCAACAAAAATTAAAAATCCTGACGGATTTATTAAAAAAGCAGTTCGTGAGAACTGGAGTCCCACTTCTGTTCCTACAAAGTTACCTAAAAAGCAAAGTCAAAGATTATATGAATTATCGCAGCAGGACATCAGTATTGCTACTAATTCTTATAATGAGCCTTATAAAAGAAAGGTTCCTTTTTATAATTGGCTTGAAGACTAGAATGTGATTAAAAACATAAATAGGGTGATTGTGCATGACTCTTATGGCTAAATATCAATATTATTATCGACCTAAAGGAATTAAAAGCCGTTATGAATTAATGGTTTTTTATTGTGAAAGTCAACCTTTTCTACCTTTAACAGACTATTATCACGATTGCATAGGAAGGAATAATAAAAGTACAGCCCTAACGTATTTGAACTGTCTTCTTCCCTTCTTTAGTTGGTTAGATCAGTCAAGTAATTATCAGGGGAAACGGGTACAGTGGGATCAACCACCTGAAGCCATACGAGTTGCTGCTGAAGATTATCTTAGGCAGGAGATGGGATGTAAAGTTCGAGAAAACGAAACATTTAAGTTTGTGAACAGGACAAACAGAAGCCCTAAGACCGTCAGTTTATTTCTTTCAGCTTTAAAATCATTCTATAAATCCCTGATTCAACTAAAACAGTATAAGTATTCCAATCCCTTAATCGATTCTTATGCAATATTAGATAATTATAAAAGTAGTACCGAAGGTGTAAGAAAGGATAAACCTCGTATGCCTTCAGAAGCAGGAACTGAAGATGCAATACCACATAGAAGGATGACTGATTCCTATTTCAAGTTAATCAATGAAGAGTGGCAGCCAGAAATTATTGATGACCCTTATCTTCCCTTTCGGATATATAAAGCAGGGAAAAAGGTGAACTGGTCATTACGAGAAGTTGTTATAGCACGTATGTTGTTTGAAACAGGAGCAAGAGTATCAGAGGTAATTGAGTTAACTATTGGTGATTATCGCTCACGGAAGTCTTATCAAGAAGTTAGTACTTTTAATAAAGGTAGTCATGGTAAAAAAGTTAAATTTCTGCGTTTCAGTAAAGATACTGTTAAGTTGCTAATGAAATATTTAAACACAGAGCGAAAACATTTTGACAAATTAAATTGTGGTTTTGAAAATCTACCAAACGAAGCCCCTATGTTTCTTACAGAATTAGGAACACCTTTCTTATATGAATCTTGGTATTATCACTGGAGCAGAGCAATCAAAGTGTCAGGTATTAAGCTGAATCCTCATAAAACAAGACACTGGTTTGTTACTACTAGGTTACGCGAAATATACAATACTTCTAAAACTGAAGCTGAGATTAATCAAAAGAAAATGGAGTTAATTAAGTATATACATTGGAAAGACAAAAATACTATTGACGTATATGAACATTATTTTGATGAAGAAAAACATAGAAAATCACATGACCAAATGCTCGAAAACATGGCAAAAAGGGAAACAGAATACCTACAACAAAAAAGTGAAAAAAAGCTAAAACAAGGTTCTTTTGTTTTTGATAATAAAGAAAAAATAATAATAGATTCAGAAATACAGGAACTTTTAGATGGATTGGAATGATTGGAATGAAAAGTGAGTCACAAAAACCAAAGTCTCCTTTTTACTTAAATTTGAAGGAGAAAGTAGATGAAAATATCCTTCTAATACAAGATGCAAGGGGTGACTTTTTATTAGATAAGTTGCATGAGCAATCAATTAAATATTTTTTGAATTACTGTTTAAATAAACCTTGGACAAACCATCTTTTTCTAGGAATTCTTGCTGAAACTGAAAAGAATTTAGATGTACAAACAACATATCAAAGTATTAAAAACATAAACAGAAGATTGATCGATATTTTTAATAATTATAGATTAGAAGATATGTTGGACTTCGATGTTAATATCCACCTATACAATTACCTAAAGGCCTCTATTTTCCCAGAGCATTCTAGCAATATGCGATCTATATTTTTTAGCCATTATAAACGAGTCTCCTATGAATCCAGTAAGTGGATAAAATTAAAGTGTAATCAAGAGCAGCAAGGATATTTTGAGAAATTTTTAATCCCTTTACCGTATTTTACTTCTAGAGATTTCTCTTTTTCAAAAGATGCGACAGAACAAGCTCATAAAACTCGTAAAAGCGAAACTGATGCTGTCGTTCCTCTTCTACCCCAAATTAGGGCGGAAGCGCACTTTCGATGGAATCAAATCAAAAGGATTAGAGAAGCCTTTTTAAAGGCATTTGAACAGGTCAAACATGGAAAAGCTGAATTACCATTGGAAATTCAATATAACGAGCCTGCGCGTATTGGAGAGCGCTTTACTTTTCGATTATGGGATAAGCCATCGTTTGTTATATACCATAAGGACAAGTTTTCTGACTCAATTGTAAAAGCAGCCATAAACCATACTGGAACATACTCTGATGATAATAATCACTATTTTCTCGAATTTTTAGGTGCAGAACGGGTTGAAGATGATGACATAGGAGAAGGATTGTGGTTCAGAGAAATAATACAAAAAAATTTAATAGGTCTCTGGTATCGAAATATCTCAAGTGAAGAATTAGAACAGAAACGACAACTTCTTCTTTCATGGGGATATGGTGAAAAAGGTTCAACTAGTTTGCCCTATCCTTTTCATTCTCAGCATAAAGCAATTTTATTTCAAAGTACTACGGTTTCTAACTTTAAAAACAAATCAGGACGTGTTCTGTTTGATATTGAACCACTGTATGTTGCAACCACCTTTGGTTTGTTAGCCTTAGATGTTTTTACTACAACAGGCGCAAGATTAAATGAATTGTTGCAGATTAGTAATACAAAGGAATGCATACGTGCTATTAAAGTAAACAAACAAACGAAATTTTCCTTCTATGTTATACCAAAAGGTCGTGACAAAGTAGAACCATACTACATAAGTGATCAAACAATGAAATTAATACAAAGCGTCGCTAAAATGCTTCGCGAACATTACAGCAGCAATAAGATTCCAAGTGTACAATACCGTGATGTTCGAAGTCACTTATTTCCTGAACCGAAACCTTATTTTTTTCAATACAATTACAAAGCATTAAAACGGTACACTATCGATTCATGTCTCCACTTCCTATTACATGGATTGATATTGGAAACACAAGAAGGAATTCCTGTCATAATAAAATCACATTTACTTCGTCATGCATTTGCTACAGAAGCAGCGCAACGGCAAAAAATTCCCATTGAAATAGTAGCAAAGATGTTACATCAGCGTGATGTGGATGTAACAGGGTATTATTCTGAACCAACCTCAAGCCAAGTTGTCCAGACAGTCAGTGATTTACATGATGTTATTTCAGATTATGTTGATTTGGATGAGGCTATCCTCAGAAGCCCTAAAGAGCTTCAGGACCAATGGGTAGAATACCAAGAAAAGGTTGGGATATTTAATAATGTGTTGGGGGGAATTTGTGTAGAGGACGCTGTATGCCCTATTAAAATGCAGTGTTTAGGTTGTAGAGCAAAAATTCCACAACCTGAGAAGAAACATCAGCTTTATGAAGTCATCGAGTTATCCAAAGATATGGAAAAAAGATACTCTTTAATGGGGTTAGATGTAGAGGTTAAAAAAGCAAAGGCAATGCGCAAACACGCTCGTAATGAGTTAAAGGAAATTGAACTGATTGAAAAATACAGGGAGGAACAAAATTATGAGCCACACATCCGATTCCAAAAATGAACGTGCTTGGCTTAAATATAGTCATCATAAGCGAAGTAATCGTTCTCTTGAACTTGGTGAACAAGCTATTAATTTATTGATTAAAAAAGGTAGCCCTATCACTCTTACAACAATAGCTGAGCAATCAAAAAAAATTGATACTGAAGGTAAAGGGATTCACCCTAACACAATCCGCACAAACGAGCAACTATACGAGTATTATAAGCAACACAGTAAAACTTATAAACAAAAAAATAGAAAAAGTAATACTCTCAATAGCTCTGTAACTTTAGAGGATATTAAATTTCATAAAATTAAACCAAACCGTAATCTTAAAAATTTAGAAAGGAAATATATGAAATTATCTAAAAAAGAGATAGTCGAAAGGCTAATTCTTGCAGAACAATATATCGCTGAAAATAATACTAAATGGGTTGCTAACTATTTTGAAGCTTTCAAGTAAGTGTAAAAGACAAAAACATTATGTACGCTATAAAAAAAGGATAAATACCCCGAAAATCGAATTAATATTGTTATAGACTAAGCGAGTGGAGGCACTATATCATGTTTCTCACAAATAAACCAAATCATAATTTTTCTTCTGTGTTAAATCATGTTAATAACACCTATAACCAAGTAATTTGTTCAGGAGCTTCAGTTATTGTAATACATAATGACTCCATTGTTTTAGAAGAATATATCGGGAAACAATCCAACAAAAATGACGCAAGAATAGTAAAGGCGGATACTCAATTTCACGTAGCTTCAGTAAGAAAAAGCTATATTGGCTTTGCTGTCGCATATGCTGTGTATTACGGTTACATAGAAAACATAGATGACCCAGTATTGAAGTATCTACCAGAATTTGACCAGACTAGTTGGAAGGACACAACTATCAGGCATTTATTAACTCATACGCACGGCTTACATCAAAAGGAGAAAACTGTTTTTCGTGAGTATCCTGCTGGGCAAAACTGGACATACCGTCAGGTTGGCATTGATGCTTTGACTCAGATTGTAAAGAAGACTACTTCAAAAACAGTATCCGATATTATTCACGAGCTGGTATTTAATCCTTTATGTTTCTATGAATCGAATTGGTATGCACACAAACACGAGAAACTAGTGGATGTAATCCTTAGATATAATGGAGATGGGGATTGGAAAACAAGTGATAGCACTGAAGGCGACAAAATGAATATGTATGTATCGACACGTGAATTAGCCTATTGGGGTTATTTACATCTCAAACAAGGAAAGATAGATGGAAAACAAATCGTTCCAAAAGAGATTATACAATTGGCTACATCGGTACAAAGCCCAACAGCGATAGATCAAGACTTACCGCAAAATGGTTTCTTATGGTTTGTAAAAGATTTACCTGCTAAGAAATCAGAGATAGGTGCAGGAGTTCCAAAAGGGTCATACCAGATTCTGGGTTATACAGGTGTTACTTTGTTGGTAATCCCACAAGAAAACTTGGTAGCAGTTCGTATGTTTAATAGTTTTGGTTCACCTGAAGGATATGATTATCTATCAGATGTTAGGTCTTTCGGAGACACTGTAATGAATTGTGTACAAAATATATCAATTGAAGTATGACCGTTTCACATTGTATCAAGTGTAAGTTGAGCTTCAGCGCATCATTTAGGCATCTTTTAACTTCTCCCGCAGATTTTGTAATATCCCACTTAAACTACTGTAGGGTTTTAGTACTACAACCACAAATTTTGTTGTTGTAGTAAATAAGGTCATTTGTAGTGCAAAAAAAGGATAGGTTGAGCATATATTTACCAAGCTAACCTGTCCTTCTTATTTTACTATTAAAATGTGTGACATTAAATGATATCACTTTATTATCAACACTGAATGAAATTTACTTGACTTTTAATAAAATGATAATTTTCGCACTCTCAAAACTCCTGAAAGATTACTGGATTCAAAAATCTCCTAGAACTGAACTATGAGATTTTATATACTGTTGCAAATTTATAAAAGTTTACAAGATTTCTCTAATCGTATTTCTTCTTGTATTTCCCCATTTGCTAATACATAAATATAAACAAATGGTTCAATTCCAACATAATCATCATAATTAATAGTTCCTAAAAGATTTGACAAGGAGTCCGTAACAATAATAAAACGCGTTTCATCCTTTGTACCTTGACTAGTAAAATCAACAAGACCAAAAGCATTTCTCTTTTGGATATTGATTCTTCCATTTTTGTATTCATATTCTTTAACCTTTTGAAATACATCATCTGGGATTACTCTGCCTGTCTGTACTGTATACTCTAGGACCAATTGGGCAATTCGTTTAATTGGTTGTAATTGTATGCTGCGCTCTCGTTCTATGTCGTCTAATCGCTCACGGCTCCGTTCCTCTAGGTCTTCAATTTGTGTATAAGTTTGATTAATTAAAGCGCTATTTTTATTATCCAAATTAGTTTGCTCATATTGAAAAAGACGATTTTGAAGAGTAGTCATTTGTTCATCAAAAGATTTTCGTAAGTACAAACTCTTTTTATTAACATAATCATCTCTCTTCATTTGGACCCCTTGCAAAAGCCTACGTGCTGACATTATAGCCTCTCTTTTGAAAGATGTATCTTCTATACCATTTGTGTCTATCACTTCAAATGGCTCAGTAAATAAGCAGTACGGATCGATTTGTATCCATTCACCTGATTCACGTTTTCCTAAAAGCATAAGAGAACGTTCTAATTCTCTTCCTGTTCCATCTACTATACTAACTTGATCTAATTCAACAGTAACTCGTTCATTTACATTTGCTTTAACATGACAAACAGGAATGGAAATTTGCTGAATTTCACTTCCTCCTAATTCTAAAGCTAGTTTATAAAGTGGGTGATCATTTTGTAATATCGGTGTTTCTTCTGTTTCTTTCCGAGGGTTTAATGTAAAGCGAATCGATTCATCCGTTTTTAATAAGATCCGTCGTTTTTTTGCTAATTCGCGGACGTTTTTTGGAAAACGGTCAATTCTCCCTATTGTCCCATCAGATGAAACATGAAGACGGATTCGTGTTTCTTCAAACTGTGTTACTACAAATTCACCATACACTCTTGATGGTAGACTATTGATGGAAATCTCTTGGTATGCTCTCCGCATTCCGGGTAAGTCAAAGCTTTGCTCATCCATCCTCTCTTGCTTAGCTAATTCTAATAACCTTTTATGCTCATCTGAGAGAGTTTTTTCCATATGTGCAATGAGTTCATCTAAGTTTTCCCTACCACTTACCGCTTGCTCCATTAAATCTGACAAATC
This sequence comes from Rossellomorea pakistanensis, assembly GCF_016908495.1. Taxonomy (GTDB): domain Bacteria; phylum Bacillota; class Bacilli; order Bacillales; family Bacillaceae_B; genus Rossellomorea; species Rossellomorea pakistanensis. Next base: position 433,785 of record NZ_JAFBDZ010000001.1, read on the forward strand.
CACACCTTGTTCCTTTAATACATCACCAATAAAGTCATATACTAGCTCTTGTCCTAAGTCATTTCGCATCTGTTCCATCTTCTCAAGTAGAGTAACCAATACATCTCCTTCGCGTGTATTGGATGCCACTAAGTTAAAAATGAATACTTCATTTTTTTGTCCTATACGATGGATACGGCCCATCCGTTGTTCGAGTCGATTGGGATTCCACGGTATATCATAATTAATCATTTGGTTACAAAACTGCAAGTTGATGGATTCTCCACCAGCGTCAGTAGCCAGCATAATTTGCAGTTCATTACGAAACTTTTCTACCTCTATGCGTCTCTGGTCCATCGGGAAATTCCCTACTATTTTAGCTACCTCTGGTACATGAGTCAGTAATTTCTTTTCTAAGTAATACAGTGTATCCTTTGATTCAGTAAAAATTAATATCTTTTCATTTTTTGCTAACAGTCCGTTTCTTCCAAATAAAGTTTGCTCTAGTTCAATATATTTCCTTTCTACATCTTGCTGACGGATCCAATTTGCTTTTTCAACTAAACGGCCCAGCACATCAATTTCTAGCTGTAATTCTTCTAAATTAAGAGTATCTGTTTCCCCTTCTAGCTGCATTTCCAACTCTTCTTGTACATCTATTGAGAGGTCTTCGAAGTCTTCAGTATCAACTTGTTGAGTTTGTTGCTGATTATTTAAAACAGCCTCAAGTTTCTCTTTTCGACGTACTAATGAAAGATAAATGGCATCCAATGAAGAACTTAACCGACGTTGAAGAATCATCATTGCAAAAGCTACATTTGGTTTATTATTTTGTTTTGCCCGATTAAAATGTTCTCGAACATACTCAGTAACTTCTTCGTACAGCTCCTGCTCTTCAATGCTTAATTCAAAAGAAATTGTTTTAGTGGTACGCTTAGGGAAGAGCGGTGTACCATCGAAATTTACCATTGACTCTTTTAAACGGCGAATCACAAAAGGATTACTTTTCTCATACATGGATTCCCCACTATTTAGACGGGAAAAGATGTCATGATCAACCAAACTCATTAAATGGCGAAAGTTCTCCTTATCCCCTTTATGCGGTGTTGCTGTGAGCAGCAAACAATGCTCTGTATGCCTCAATAAAGTTTCACCCAATTGATACATCTTTGTACGCTGAATCTTTTTCTTTTTTACTCCATGCGTATAAGCTGCCATTTTATGAGCTTCATCCACGATGACAAGATCAAATTGCGATTTTAAGATGAGAGATTTTATTTCTTCTCTTGATGCCCAGTATACGGAAGCGATCACTTTATCATAGGCTTCAAATGGATTAATTTCATTCGAATGATTTAAAAGAGAACGAGTGACAATCGTAAAATTCTCTCCGAACTTTTCCTTTAACTCTTCTTGCCATTGTTTTAACACTAATGGTGGGACGAGAATGAGAATCCGTTCCGCGCTTTGTCTTGCTAACAGCTCACGAATGAGCATTCCAGACATAATGGTTTTACCCGCCCCCGGGTCATCCGCCAACAAATAGCGAACTTGTGGTGATTGCAACATCCGACTATACACAGCTTCAATCTGGTGCGGCAGAGGAATAATCTTCTTATTTCCTCTTGCTCTTGATTGTGAGTATCTCTCTTCTGTTTTCAAAATGTAATATTGTAAATAATGCTGTAGGCGTTCTGGATTAAAGTTAGAATCCTCCCGCTGAATCTTTTCCAATTGTTCCAACTGAAACTGCTCAAGGTATCGATCATAATACTTGTTTGTATTCCTACCGATCGATTCAACCAAATAAATATCCTCATCGATTAGCTCACAATTTCTGATTTCTACAATTTCTGGCCAAAAAGGACCTTTTATAATTTCTCCGACCTTTAACAACGATTAACCCCTCTCTACGGAAAAACCTGCCAAGCTCTATTGCAAGACAGGTTCTAACCATTAGTACAATGCTTCATACATTCGAATCGTAAAATTTTCTTCTTTATATAATTCAATACCCCTATCTTGTACGGTCTCTATCTTTAACGTACACACTTGTCCCATAGTGTAATAAGTTTCTGCCAGATTAAAGATAAGTTTTTCTGTACGTTGAGGATTCTCTCCCGTTAAGTTAAATACATATTCTATTTCATTTGATATCCGTTCATTATCTATATAAAAAGCCGCCTTAATCTTACGTGGTAAATAATCACTAGAAATACTTTCTTCTTGATAAAGAGTGACTGGTACACGGAAGTTTGTAATCACTTTATCTAACATGGCGACACTTACCCCTACTAACTCGGCACGATCCGTACGGCGGTAATCAATAAGCGGGATAATCCTTTCTTGCGGCATAGCGCCACCGTGAATGAATTGTAATCCACCACCGCCAGTAAAACGGTTAATCCCTTTTGCTATTACGGTTTCTACTTCCATTAATTCTGATTGCTTTTCGTTTAGCTTAACCGCTCCTTCTGGAATGGTTAGTCCTTGTCCCAAAGCAAATCGACGATTACCTTCAATGATACTCCCTTTTACTGATTCAATTTTTACGTCAGCTTCGATTTTTGGATATTGGAATAAGAAACCGTGATCAGAAGTGATAAAGATTCTTTTTGCCTGCAATCGCGAAAGCCGATCGATCGTACGTTCTAAATCATTTATTGCTTTCTCCGCTGCTGTATATGTATCTCGCTCAGATTTTTTTGAATCTCCTACAGCATCAATCACATCATGGTATAAATAAACAAGCCGTTTCCCTTTAAAATTTGAATCAGCCTCCGTTTGAGTCCAGTTATCAAACTCATCCCAACGATAAGCAACAGCATCTGGATTTACCTTTTGTAAAATCTTTGACCTGTTTACTGTACCATTTGTCGGTTCACCATCAGCATAGACGATTTTATTTTCACTTATAGTCAGTTCACGATGTGGTAGCAAAGAAGCCATTCCTAACTGTGTATATGTCGGAAGACTAGCAAGCATTGGCGATATACTAGCTTCACCATTGATACGTTTATTTAGGCGGTCACAAAGTTCATTACCAATCTCATAGCGGAGTGCGTCCGAAATAATGACGAATACCCTTGTCGATTCCTTATCTAAGATTGGCTGTATTGTTCTTTTAAAGAATCCATTCTGCAAAGGAACCTTAGATGATTGCTCACTAGCAAGTATATAATTTGCTTCATCACCTATTTTTCGTAAATAGACATTTTCATACCAATTAGTAAGAACTTCTGCTATCGGTTCTACATAGTCTCTTTGCTCAAGTCTGGTATAAGCTTGCATAAAGTGACGATAAGTTTGATCAATGAAATGAAGGCTTACAGCATATTGTTCATATAACTCTTCGCGTGTATCATACTTGGTTAAGTACTCTTTGTAATCCGTTAATCGTACAGCCTCTAATAATGAACGATACAGCCCAGCTATTTTAGATTTACGTCCCCAGTGAGTGCTTAATCGATAAGATATCTTTTCTTTCCAAGCCACTAAATTGATTGTATTAAGCTGTAATTCATTGATCACTTTTTCAATAAGTAACACATCAACGATTGGAAATGTTCTTGCTTTATCAAACTGCTCAATAGATATTTCCTGTAAGTGATTTCGTAAATGAAAACTACTTTCTATATTTCTTATGAATTTTTCCACCACTTCAACTTCTTCTGCCTTCCCACGCATCCAATCATCGATAAATAAAGCGCAAATATTGGCTCGTATAGTGGAGTATTTTTCATCTAATGCTTTAATAGTAACTGCTGCATCTCTAGAAAAGTGAGCATATAAAAGCAGCTCCATTAAGTATCGCAGTGTTCTCTGTTCAGCTGAAAGACGCAGACCAAAATATTGTTCTAATATTTCCCACATCCTGTCAATTGAAAATATCTTGCTAATTTTTTTATAAGTACTGTTTTGATCTTCTTCCAGACCTTCAAGTAAGAGATGCTTTGTAATATGAGAAATATTGGATGATGGAGCGCCTGTTAGCACAGCAAGTAATGCCGTTTCAATTTCTTCCTCTTTAGGCGAAGGATTAACTACTTTCTTTAACCTTTCTCTCCGTTCCTTACTATTAAAGAACGCTGGATATTGGTTGACTATCGTACGTAAAATAACATCTTTTACACCTAATTGTTCAGACCATATGGCAATTTGGTCTGCTTTGAATTCAGATCCGTACAAAAGAATATCTAATAAAAAATTCTCTTCATCAGACGGACGCGAAAAAGGAGCATACAATAAAAAAGACTCTTTAGGATGCTCGATCTCCATTTCTATTTTTAATTTAAAAAAGTTATTCTCTGTTATCTCTCGTACCGTTACATTTTCATTTACTAATGATTCTGTTAAAGATTCTACCGCTTCCTGTCCAGATGGGTCATACCAAAAAACAACAGCACGTTCTTTCTTATTTTTCTCATCACGAATCCGCTCACGAACCATTTCAATTACATCCATTTTTTCACCTCAGTTAAACTGCAGTATAGCTATTCTAAATAGATAAGTATATTTTACCAAATCAAAGATCATTTGCCGAAAAATATAAAAAACCCACCGTAAACCGATTCGTATAACCGAAGGTGGGCAATGATATTTTGAAATAATTAACGCCTGTTATTTAAATCTTTGCCAGCACTTTCTCAAATTTTGCGTAATTCACTTTCACGCCATCATCCAAGTCAATGTCAATCTGGGCATTGGCGTATTCTACCAATTTTTTATCAAACTCAAGTAATTCCTCTAAACGTTTTTGGAAAGCAGTTTTCCGCTTCTCAAGGTCACGCTTCTCAGAGGCATTTAAATTAGGATTCACAATTCGTAAATCGATCGCTGCGATTTCATTGTTATACTTAGCTTGAATTTCTTGTAAATGTTCAAATCGAATCGTTGCCATAGTATCAGGCTGATAACGATGCATGTAAATAAATGTACGCAACCCTTTTTGCTTTCCAGAATCAACAAGCCAATAAATAGGACGTTTTTGATATATCTGGCAATGATCCTTGAAAAATTCATCCAAGAAATAACGACGTAAACGCTCTTCCGCTGTTTCATTACGTTTTAATTCAAGAGATTCCGCTAGCCATTGTAAATTCTCTTCAACAGTTTCTACTCCAAAAGTTACTAATAGGAATTCACGTAAACGTGCAATGATATCATCTTCAAAATAATGCCCGTCTGTTAATTGAATCAATCCAAATTTATTTGGTATAAATGTTTCATACTTAGAATCATCCCATTTCCCACCTGCATAAGTTAAGCCTTCTATATTCAATGAATAACGTCCCATTATGCAACCAATGAAATAGGATAAGAAAGATTTTGTATCGCGAACACGATTAGCATTTCGAATTGTTATATCTCTATCAGAAATTTTCGGATAAAAATCACTTTGAAGATCATAATGTTCAATGAGTATACTATTTATTTGTTCCTCATTCCATTTCAAGTGCCTAATGTTTGATTCAGTAAAGTTAGACCAATGTTTAAATGTGATATCTAGATTAGAAAAACCTTCTTCCTTTATAATATTAATGAATGGGTGTCTAATGAAATTCCATGATGTTTCAAAAGAATCCCATTCAGATTTTGAAATTTTAATGTTCGATTCACTTAATTGAACAATTTGCTTTTTTAAAGATTGATTCATCTCCCTATAGGGAATACGTGCTATATCATGATTTGTGAAACTTAGAGTTGGATTTAGTATACTCATAATTTCTTTTGAAATATTAGAACAGAATAAAGCAATTAATAAGTAGGTCTCTTCTTCATCACTACTAAATGCAGACCGTCCAGTATCATCAAAAATAAATCCTTTTTCTTTATATCTTGCTCCAAAATTTGAAGAACTTAGCTTTGTCCAAGTTACACCTTCTTTAAAGTAATATTCATCATTTCTTACTGCCGATTTTAATTTTCCATTTTCCCCCCTATAACTTCTTATGTCCTCACCATTATTGAACCAATTAATAACTATAGAGTTATTACCGTACCATTTTCTAAAGTCACCCCCACTGTTGCAAGGAAACCATTTATGCCTTAAATTCCTAGTTTCTTTTATATCATTATAATTAAATCCAATTTTATTGAAACTCACTTCGAACCAATTCCGTTGAAAAATATCATTGTTGCCTGTCGAAAGACCAGCCTTTAATTCTGCAATCTTCCCTACATTTAATTCTTCTTTTAAAAGGTGATGCACTTTTTCAGTTGCCCAAAAGGATAAAGGATTACCATCAATGTTTTTTATTCTAGAACAATTAAAAGTATACCTGTATTTTACATTTTTACTTGCAGCGTCTTTAACGTATTTAGCTTGATCCCCTTTTAAATTTGTAAGTTTTACATATTCTCCAGATTGATTTAAAGTTTGATTCTGAATAACAAAAGAGCAAATAGGTACAGTAGCATCTTTAAAAGCTGAATATTCCAGAAGTACTAGACTAGAAATACTCTTAGTTGTAACTATATACTTTCTTAATTTTTCATTGCTAGAATTAAACAACCAAGTATATGGAGTCATCAGGGCAGAAAAACCATTTTTTTTAATAAGTATCCCGGTTTTATAGATAAAAGCAGAAAAGAGATCCGATTTATAATCCTTATATCTTGTATTCATAAACTGTTTTAAAGATGGATTAAATTTATTGTGATAAGGGGGATTCGTAACTGAAACATCATATTTTTGTACTAGTAATAAAGCTTGTAATATTAATGGGAAAAGTTTGTCTTCTAACTCCTTTATATATACTTCTTCAATTAAATCAACGTTCTGATTCTGGTAATTCTCAATACGAAGAAGCCATTCAATATAAAGATCTTTATATTCTTCATTCGGGTTAATTAAAGAACCAAATTGCTTTCCATTTTTAAAAATATTTTGAAGTTCTCTAATTTCGTCTATTTCGGATTGGCTCTCTGCAAAGAAACTAATAGCCTCTTCTGATAAAGAAAGATCAGTATCTACAATCTCAATAATATTTAATTTTATATCCTTATTTCTTCTTAAAAATCGAGGTGATTTTTCTACGGCTTTCATTACCAAAGCAAAATTAGCAATTTGTTGAGCGCGTTTATCTATATCAAGACCATACAGATTTTTTTCCAAAATTAGTTTTGGTATCTCTCTTGAAGGATAACCAGCTTCTTCATACATTTCATAAAGCATGTCAAATGCATATAATAAGATATGACCTGAACCACATGCTGGATCTATAACTTTTACTTCTTCTAAAGCAGTGAATTTCGGAGTATGATTTTCTAGATTATTGGTTTTTAGGTAGTACTCCCATTTTTTAGCAAGGTTGTTATTTGGATATTTTTCATCATAAAGTTTACCAAGAGAATTTTGAACCATGTATTGTACAATCCATTTTGGAGTAAACAATTGTGTAACTACTGGCAAATCCTCCTTTTTTACTGCAGTATTCTTTAAACCGCCAACTTTTTCTTTCTTCTCAGACATATAATATTGATATAACCAACCTAATACTTCTACATTGTCTTTTCCCTCCTCTTCATTATGGAAGTTAATATTGGATACTTTCTTCACTAGTTGACTAATTACTGATTCACTGTCTAGTAGGAAGTCAGGCAATAGTAATTCGGTATAATCATGAATTTGTTCAAATAAAAATGGTAAAATGTTATGTAAAGCATTACATTGGGCTATAAAAAGTTCTCTGTACGCATCCTCTATTTCTCCTTGACGAATTAAATCTTTGATTTCTATTGTATCGATGCCTAAATCAATAGTTTCAAATTCTGATAAAATATCAGGTTCAACTTTTCCTGTACTGCTCGATAAAACATTCACTCTCTCTGGGAGATATTCATTCACTTCCATATATCGTATTGCAATGATTCTGTTAAACCATGTATAAGCTACTTCTTCCATTAATTGTTCGTAGCCTTTTATTGCTAATTGTTTTTTTAATGACAAAAATGCAGATTTTTTATCGTTTGAATATGTTTCACCATTAATGGCTAATTGACCAAACTTTTCTTCTATTGTTAGGCCGTTCTTCTCATCAATACCAAAAATTTTTGCTCGTAACGCTACTTTTTCGAGTAAATCTCTCCGAGCAGAAACGGCAAAGTTTTTTAACTCAGTTTTATTCATTTCCTTAACTCCTTCTCTGAAACAAGAAGCAGGCCTTACAGACCCGCTTCTATTCAGTCAATTTCCAATGTATGGTCTTTTAATTCTTTTAGTAATGCAGAACGTAATTGATTAAGAGCATCGTCTAAATCTTGTTGAGTTTCGATTTTGCTACGACCATTAAAAAATAGGTGATATAGCTCATTTGATGCAATGCGTTTACTTTTCTTCTCTCTAATTACAATGGGTGCATCATCGCCTTTATCTGGATCAACAACTGGTGGCTTTCTAAATTCTTCTTCAAGCTCTTTTGCTCGTTTTTCAATTCTCGTTGCAATTTCATTTAATTGTTGTAAAAGCGCACGAATGGTTACAAGACTACCTTCTGTAAAGATACTTAACTTGACTTGATCAAACATATGGTACTCCGTTTCGATATAATCCACAATAGACGGCATATTTTGATAATAGTCTTTTAACTCAGTTAAGTTTGTTTCCATTTGCCCTACTTGTACCTGAATAGCCTGTCTTTGCTCATTTACTTGATTTTTAACACTTTCTTCTAACTGAATAGTTAACTGTGGAAGTCTTGGTATATCACGATAAGGCTCTTGCTTCGATAAAATGTCCGAAATTTGCTTTTTAATCAGCTGAACGTCTGTATTTTGGATTAGTGCTAAATCTCTCTGATATCTTTCTAAAATTTCAACTGCTTCATCAAAAACGGTAATCTGTGTTTTATGGTAAAATCCTGTTAGTTTTTCTAAAACCCCAAACCACTCGTCGATATCATCTTCAGAATTAATAAATTCTGTAACCATCTTTTCTGGTTCACGTATTTGTAAAAGCTTTTGTAATCCCATTGATAGTGTATTTATCTCTCTTTCACCCGGATATGGATAATCACGTGAACGTGGAGTTTGACGTTTTAAGCGAATTTCTTCTAACGGAAACTGAAAACGTTCTTTCAACTCAGTTTCTAAAGCATTTGTAAGATCTTGGTACGTATCTCCTGCTTCTGAACGGCCAAAGAAATCCCTCATCAATGAGATGAATTCTCTTCGTATTTTCGGATCAATTTCAATTTCCGGTATCACTCGAATTTTTTCTCGTTCAGATACACGTGCTAAGCGATCATAAAAGTTGGCATGCTCTGGGGTAAACTTATTATCTCCGAGATGCAAATTTACCTTTCCAGCATTCATATGAGCTAATATTAAGCCAATAATATCATACTCACTCCAGCCATATGGGACAGCATGGTACTTTTCAATAATAACCTTGATTGATGGTTTTTCATGTATTCGGGCAACATCTTCAAAATAGTCTTTTAATTCATCAAAGGCTTTACGATTATTCATCGTTTCATAATCTAAAACTTGTTCAGCAATGTTCTTCCAAGCATCTTTGTACGTTTTAAAAGAAATTGGAACATCAATATAATCTAAATATTTATATGTATTGCTAATTAGCATGTCAAAGGCACTGTTTACTTGATTTTCGAATGTTCCTTTAAAAGAACGCTGTTGTCCTTGAATATAAAAATGTGCCTTTTCACAAGCCATTTTCAGTAACTCTTCCGCTTTTTGTTCAAATTCATCAACCGCAGCCAGTTTTGCATCATAAATACGATGCTGTGTTTGAGTGGTACTGTTATTCCGCTTTAAATTGACATAGCGTTGTACCTGTTCTGAATACTTAATGGCATCCTCTGCTTCTGCTACAAGTTCCTCGTCAAGACAAATGACCATCTGCCCAGAATTTGCTTTTAAGGCAGCTTCCATATCAGACATATATATAGAAAAGACTTGCATCGTTAATGAATGAGACATATTTCCTTTTGAATAATTATCGAAACGTTTATTGAAATCAAATGGTGGAGTATCTTTTCTGTAAATATAATTTAATTTTGGATGCATTTTTGTGAAGAATAAATTACCCAGTTGCTCTTTTATTTTTGTAGGGTTTACTTCTACACTTCTAATTTCCTTATTAATTTCTTGTTCCTCATCAGATAAAAAGGAATAAGTGCCATCAGCATGTTTTTCAATGAACATCGCTTGTCCTAGACGATTTAACGATTCTTTGATAGGAAGATCGTTCTGATCGTCATTTATTGTTTCTAAAAGAAGAGTAGCAATATTATTTGGTGTTGACTTTATTTCGTCAATTCCCTTAATTAAATAAAGAACTTTTAGTACCGGGATATCTTCAGGTAAAATATTTTCATTATTTCGCGCCCGATCTTCAGCCCTACTGATTGTTCTTGTAATAGATGTTTCCAAGAAATTACGAATTGAAGGAAAGAACTCTGCTAATGTGACAAGATTCCCGATTTGTTCTTCAGCATTTAATTTTGCTGCTTCTTGGAACGCTTTAAGTAAGGATCGTTCACCGTGGGCTAAGCTAGTACCACCTTCGCCATGAATTCTAATTTTGTTAAATACCTTTTGTAGTAAATCCACCTGATATGGAACAAATGGATATAGAGCAGCAAATTCTATTGCAGATCGATAGCCTGAACGAAACTGTGTCGTATTGGGATCAAAAGATAAACGATTTCGAACAAGCTGTTCAATCGGTTCGTACGTCATTTTCAGTGTTTTATCAGCGGTATCTGTTTTTTCTAATATACGACGCTTAATGACTTCATCCGTATTTGCACTTGATAAGTTAATACGGGTAGCAAAACGTCCTTGAATTTTTGAAAAATCGTTTGTACTATGAATATTTGCAACGGCTTTAATCTTCTCTTGTGAGGTAACAATTACCCATGCTTGGCCCATTGTAGCCCCACCAATATCTTCAACGACTGTTTGTAAATTGAGCATTAAGTTAACATCAGTTCCAATGTACTGTCCGACTTCATCCACTAAGAAGACGAGACGATATTCTTTCCCTCGGTGACGACAGTACTCTCCAATTAATTGTGAAAGTTTTTCCGAAGTCATGCTAAAGGTATTTTTACTAATTTCAAAAAAGCTGTTAGCCGTCTCTTCATCATATCCCGTTTCAACAAGTGCTTGAACAATTTTTTTTCGTCGTATTACAGCCTTTAATCGAAAATCTTCCCATTTTGTATCATATAGACGCTGGATGATATTTTTAAATTCTCTATATTTTCCTTCTTCATCTAATTGACGTTCCATGTCTGCAAGCCACAACGTATCTGAATATCCTAAATGCCGGTTGAAAACACGTAGAAAAACCTCTACAATACGTTCCTTGTTAGTTGCTCCAGATGAACTCATAGAATCAATATTAAATAGAATGGCATCTGAATCTTTTCCATCTACGTCCTTCATCATTGATATTAAGTTTTCGTTGTTCATTTTCTCTATAAAATACACATATGGTTTTCTACCGTCTACTTCTTTTCCATCAAGTAAGTAAGAAAGGATTTTTAAAAAATGTGATTTACCCGAACCGAAGAAACCACTGATCCAAACACCAATGTCTTTTGTTGGATTTTTATATACTGCCATATAGTTTTCATAAAACTTTTGAAAGTATTCTGTTACCTCTTCCGTCATAACATACTCTTCAAGCTCATTTTTAATCGTCTCATGGTCAAGCTGACCAGCTTGAACTACACCATTGATTGGTCTAAATATATCTTTCTTGAATATGTCTTTTACTTGCATCTCGTCTCCCCCTTTACGAAATTCTTGATAATTGGTACTGATCTTCATTTTGTAACATGCCAAATAGTCTAAGCTCTAAACCGGTAAAGTGGCCGGGATAAAAAAGAATAATCGGTATACGAAAAGCATGGTTTGACAGCTTTTTTAGTAACTGGCTCGACCTAAGAAGCGGATGCGCGTTGCCAACACCCGTTATAAAAACAATTTCCGCATCATCTGCTTGATCTATAAAAGACTCGACAATAACGTCTTGATCTTCTAATACTGTTTGCAAGGCATGAACTAACTCTTCAAATCCCTCTTCTACACTAATTTCAATTAGTTCATCTAAGTCGTCTTCAAAGAGACTCAGTAAGAATTGAAACAAATGAATTTCTTTAATATTTATTGATGGTCTTTTCAAAACACCTTCAACGTATGTTCGAACGACTAATTCATCTTCTGCTGGATAGTCGAATACATAATGCGGAATTTCACTTCCAATCCCTGTAGGTGTCGTAAATCCTTTTTCATTTATTCTTCTTTCCATTTGTTTTAATCGCTCATATGTATTACTCATATATTCTACACCTACCTTAATTCGCATAATAAATAAAGCAGCGGATCTTGTTCCTTTGCATAAGTTTTTAGTTGATTGCTCATATGTAAGGGATTAATTTGATATGTGTCCACTTTTTCTTCCTTCAGCATTCCACTTTCTCTAAAGAACATTAAAATAGAACTTCGCAACCTTTTTTTCGTTTCAGGCCTCCAGCCTGCCACTTTTTCAGATTCTCCTTCTTTTCGTTCAATAAAGTATTCTACATCTATATTTTGGATAATTAGCTTACTATTTCGATAATTATATAAAATGACCTCATTAAAAAATTCATAGGGCAGTCGATAACATTTTAGATAGCTATATAAAAGGAGAGCCTTTTGATCTAATCTGGAACCATCTATATATAGCTTTGATAATTCGCCGTTAAATGTTTCAGAACGGCGATAAACCATTTGAAACCTCTTCTTAATACTAGACTCGCTTCTCAATTGAAACAAATTCTGTTCAATAATTCTTTCAAGGATTTCACTTTTTGATAAACCTTTAATCTTTAATGGAAGAACAATATTTATTTCATTTTGGAACCAGCCTTCGCTTGTGAAACCTGCTGAGTATTCCATCATTAAACCTCAATTACTCCTTCCACCAATGCTTATTCTTGTTGTAATATCAACATTTTAGGTAAAATTTCCCATAATGAATTATAGCAGCTCAAAAAGTAGAAACGAATGTATAACTTCAAAAAAGCCATTCCCTCACTACTTGATAAAAAACGTACACTATATTGCAGATTCACTTTCTGTATGAACGTACGTTTCGTACGAAGTATTCTAGACATTTATCAACAAGAATAATCCTCCATATATGTTGTAATTTTTTATTCTTCTATCATTAAAATCTTTGTTGTGATTTTCTCGGCCTTACTTTTCTTCTTAGCCCTAACAAGTGTAGATACTGAAATCCCAGTCATATCTTCAACTTGTTTATACGAATGATTTTCTAGTAATGATAAGGCATGATTAATTTGCTGTCTTGAAAATTTTTTTGGCCTTCCCTCTCGGAAGTCAGGTTTCTGCTTCGCCAAGATTTTTCCTTCTTGAGTTCGTTCAACGATCATATCTCTCTCAAACTCTGCAAAAGCAGAGAAAATCGTGAAAATCAACCTCCCCGTCGGCGTATTTTCAATAACTCCCATATTCAAAACATGGACTTTTATATTTCGATTAAATAAATTTTTAATAATTTCAAGAGCATCCTGTGTACTTCTGGCAAAACGATCTAGCTTCGTAACAACTAATGTATCTCCTTCTTGTAACATATCAATCAATTTTTGAAATTCAGGCCGCTTTTTGTTTGTCCCAGAAAATTTTTCTGAAAATATTTTGTCACAGTTCTCTTTCTCCAACTGCTGCAGTTGCACTTGTAAATCCTGATGAATTGTACTCACCCTTGCATAACCATACTTCAAGGTAATTCACCTCTTTTCTTCTATATTTACGAGATGTACTTATGAACATAAGTATTGATTGAGTTTGTTACCCCTATTTTACAGCACTAGAATTTCATGTTCAATACTTTGAGGTTTTGATAATGGAACAATGAAGAAAGTTAACAACAGCAAAAGGGTAAAAAGCATAAATTTTTGCTAAACGGAGATCACATCGAATTAAAATGATTGTTACTCGCTTAGTTAGCATGGATAGTTTCGTTTAATGTTAATTATGACTCATACTATATTTGGCACCATTATGCTGTCTGTAAGTTTTGTAAATTACACGCGTTTAATTTTTTCTGAGACTCGACAGGTAAAATTAATATTTATAAATTAAGTTTTAAATATCATGACAGTTTTTCTACTCTAATGGAATATAAACGTTAATAGACATAAAAAGTCACCGGGAAAGTATCCCAGTGACTTTTTAATATAAGTAACCCCAGAATCTTTTTAATCCCCGGTGCAAAGTCTGTATATCAATAGGACTCTTTTTTTATCTTGTGGATATTCTGTCTGCAAAATCATAATCTGATTCTTCAATTTTTTTGCACTACCATACAAATTGGCTGCTTTCATTTTGTATATTAAACACTGTCAATACAATATATTATTAATTGTTTACAATCATATTTAATTGGAAATAATGTTTCTAACATAAATATTTTAGCAGAAAAATAGTAATTTAATATTTACTTACAATAGATCCTAATTCAAATTTATTAAAATAAAAATGGAGGAATAATGTGAGGAATTTAGAATTTGATGATATTCATCAGCTGTTTAAAGTTGATGATTTTGAGGTTTTACACGTCGAAGAAATCGCAAAACTGACTAAGATGCATGTAGAGAGTGTTAGACGATGGTGCCGTTCTGGCAAATTACCTTCTTATCAATTTGGTGGGAAATTTATCGTAACCGGGTCAGATTTTAAAGCTTTTATGAAACGCTCTAAAGTAAAACCTAAATGGGAGCAGGTTATCAAAAAGGATATATCCAGTGAATAATGTAGTATTATCCTTTTTTAAAGAATATAATATTCCTTATAAGATGAATAGAAGCGATAACACCGTTTCATACCCTTGCTTTTATTGCCATGAAGAAACAGCTATTTCTGTTATTAGAACTCGTTGGAAATGTAGTAACTGCAATCAATGGGGGACTCTTGTACATTTAATTGAATTTATTAAGGACAATGATCATTCTGCAGTAGAAGCAATAAAGCAGGTTGAAATTTACGATGCAAAGAAGGAAATTGAGGATATTATAAAATTACTTGCAAAAATCAGGAATAAAGAAGTGGCTTTAGAGTTACAAGAAAAACTGTCCAAAATACTAGATAAAAGGCAAAAAAAGCGAGATCTTTAAAGAGATTTCGCTTTTTTTGTATTATTATGATACATGCGTTTTAAGAAAAGAGTTAAATCTACACATCTTACTTTGTATCGACCAGTTGGTGCGTGAATAGGTAGTTTTTTACTACGAATCCAACGTCTTACAGTTTCCGGTGACACACCAATCATTTCAGCAATCATAGGGACTGATAGTAAAGATTCATCATGAATATAACTTAATTCTTCAAATATACTTGGTTCTGTAACCATAATATTTACCTCCAAATTCTAAGTTTTAAATACTATAACAGTCTTTTGGCGTTATTTTAATAGAATGATAGGTAAATATTGAAAGAACAGTAAAATACAAAGAGCTAGGTTTTTAACCTAGCTCTTGAAAGGGAACATCCTTTAAATACAATTGTATTTTTTCCTTTTCTTTATTTAAGATTACTATTTCCTTTCTCCAAGCTTCAAATTTATCTTTACTATTTGGAGGATGTTTAATTTGTAGGAGTCTATCATCAATTAATTGTAATTGTTTTAACAAGGTATTATTAGAATTTGACTTTTCTTGTTGATTAATTTCTCTCTCCCGCTTCTGTTCTTGCAGTAATTTTTCAAATATTTCTTGTTCTGCAGCAGTATCAGAATTAATAGTAATTTCTTTTTCTAAACATCTAAATCCTTTTTTCGCTTCCCATAAGACAAGATCCTTTTTATCCCACGGATAACCTACCACATACTCTAGTACACCGTAATAAGCATCAGACGATATATCGTCGGTGTAATGTTCACTTCCCGTTTTAGCTTGATTAAGTGTATTTTTTTTTAGCTTATCATCCTCTCCTTTATGTCGCATATGGTGTTGTCTTGCTTTTTCTAGTTTTGACTTCAGTTCTTTGTCAGGTATTACATGAAATGCCTCCACAAATAGATTATTCATTGAATGTCTACTAGCCTTTTTTACGAAATCATTGGCTTGTTCTTTTTCTAAGAAATCCAGTTGTTCTCTTAGCCTAACAATAAATTGATTACTAATTTTCTTGTATTTTTTTTCTGGTAAATAAACAAATGGCCGAAAAAACCAACCAACTCCCTTTACGTTGGTTTCGCCTTGAAATTTATAAAGCCATAATAAATATTTATTTATTAAGTCTATTGCGTAAGGAGAAACGGGTGTTCCAAAAATTTTGTGTGATCCTTTTAATTTTTGCTTTGCCATTTCCTTTGGGAATCTAAGGACTCCCCACCCTCGTTCATTTACCTTTAATAATCCTTTTTCATCTAACTCAAAATGTTCAATTCTTAGATTTAATAATTCCTCTGGGCGGAGACCAGTAACACAACCTATTAACCACATAGTTGCATTTTTCAAAGATTCTTGAGATCGGGGATCTGTCAAAAGAAAATAATAAATATCAATAGTTTGTTCTCTAGTCAAAAAGGACTTATTTAACTTTTTTGGTAGTTCCTCATCGTTATCGATATCTTCAACTTCCTCTTGTCTCCGAGGAAATAGGTTTAAAAATTCATCAAATTGCAACTCAAGAGAGTTAAATGAAAGGTAATCTTCGATGGTTTTCATACTTTTTTTCTTTTCCTTTAGTAAAAAATATAAGAATGGTCTTATAATATGAAAGAGTGTTTGTCTAGAACTTGGTTTAAATACTTTTTTTATTGCATCAAAATCCTCAACATTAAGTGTGTAAATATCAAAGTTTAAAGGCTTTTTTATTTCTTCATTATTATTTTTCAAACGATATTCTGCAATTTTATATAGTGAACTTGAAAGCCAGCCTTTTATTACCCTTAGTTGCTTTTCTGGATTTTTTATTTTCTTATTTGTGAAGAAGTTATTGTAAGTTATACCTCTTCCAGCTTTTCTGTATTCAATATATTTGTTGATCGTTTTTTGAAGATCTTCATGAACTAGAGGAAAGAACTTTACCTGCTTTTGTGATCGAATGGCTGTTTTCTCATCAACTTGGGTTCTGTTCTGTTCAAGAGCATAAATAACTTTATTCTCTTCATAGAAGTCTTGGTATTCATTCAAGCCTATTTCTAAAGAAGCATCGGTTCTTTTTATCTTCATTCTGTAACTTGGTTCTACACCTGCATACTCCACAGCTTTTCGTAATGTTTTAGCGCACGCTTTCATTTCCAAGGCTAGTTCATTAAGCGTTTTAAATTCAGAAACATTTCGAAGTAAATCTATTACTTCTATAGTTGATTCATCTTCGTAGTATTTAATCCCATCGACAATAGTAACAGGTTCTACTCCTTGACTTTTTAAATACCTTCTTATTTTAACCCTATCAATACCATATATTTCTCCCAATTCACTAGTGGTTACATATTTTTTCAAAGCCCTTCTTTCCTCCTTCCATTTACTCAAGATTTTTTCCACTTCCTTATGATTGAAATATTTAATATTCCCACTTGAGTAACACGGATTAATATTATTATCTTCGATTATTTTTCTTACTTGATGTACTTCAATATCAGAGCATTCGCTTAGTTTCTTTATATTACTTGTTTCTCTGACAATAGCTGCTATTTCTTCCACCCTATAATAATCCACTCCATCTTTTTCTATTATTGAGGGAATAGACTTAGATTCAATTACTGAGTAAAAGTGTTTCTTTCCGATCCCTAATAAATCGCAAATTTGATATATACTTTTAACTTGATCATTTCTTTGTATATCAATGAATCTTTTATATCTCTCCATCTCCTTCCTTATATCCTCCGGTAAATAATATTGAACTACCCTTCTTTTATCAAAAAATCGTGGAAGAATATTATTCGAATCAAGAACGGATTCAACCTTTGATCGGGATACTTCAAACTTCTCACAAATTTCACCAATAGTTTTATATCTTTTAAATTCACTTACTAACTCACTTACTTCCTGAAAATTATAATATTTACAATTTCCTTTAACATATACAGGTGAAACATCATGAAAGTCTAATAAAGACCTCAAAGTTCGCGATCCGATATCTAAGTTTCTACTAATTTCAGTGACCGATTTATAATTATCCAAAAGTTCAAGCGCATTCTTTACCACTTTTGGAACATAGTATTGTATACCTCCTTCTGTAACATAAAAGGGCTTAATCTCGTGTATTTCAATTGCTAACAAAATTGTTCTTTTTCCTTTTTCTAAAACTTCAATCATTGCATTAACTGTTTTGCAACTACTATATGTTTTTACAATTGCATCTAATTCAGCAATCTCAAAGTATCTATATTTATTACTTTTCACTTTAGTCGGAACTAAATTGATATAGTTTACAATGCTTTGCAATAGATCTCTGTCAAAATGCCCATTTAAACAGTATGCAGTGATAGTAGATAATGACATAAATAAACCTCCTTGAAAATCAATTTAACCCAAAACACACATTTTAATACATATTTCATTCCCTCTACCTTTCTAGAGACTATGTTTCTTGTAGTCTTTTGTGAGTTTTGTGGTATTTCAATAATTTAAAAAAGAATTTGAAATATTATAATCGTATTTCTCGGATATTCTAATGTTTATTGGGAACTTTTTAAGATCAAACACACAAAAAAGGGAATAGTAAATTAATTTCAACTTACTATTCCCTTTCCATTTAAGCTTTATGATGATGGAATTGGTACTGGAACCATATTGATAAAGAATATGCTGAATTTCACTGGTATTTTGAGAGAGGAAAGCATTACTGCAGATTAGTTCATAGCATGATAGAAAACCGACATTACTTACTTAGTTAAAAGCGGGTTATAACGAAAAGGGTGAATTTATAGGAATATTTTCCCTCAAAATGCATCCATATCTGTATAGGAACTTTTTATGCAGGTGTATAAATATTGTTCAGCCTAAAGTGATCTTTTCTTATAGTAAAAGTGTAAAGAGATAGGTTGAAAAACTTGCCTCCGGCTTGCCTGTTTATTACTTGTCCCACCCCGCAGGACGAGAAAGAATAAGGTCCGTAAATTATTATACTTTTGGGAGCTAATGCAGGGGCTTTATAATACAGGGTATTAAGTGAAGAAGATGTAAGCAATCTTGCCATAAAATATATTAATGCTTTAAAAGGCTTTGGAATTTTTAATACATTCATTATGTGATTATCCTATAATGTAACCCAAAGTACCTTACATTTACTGCAAGGTACTTTGGGTACCTCTCTTCTAGATAAACTTCAAAATAATTGAAACAATTGCTATAACTAATATAAAACTAAAGAAAATATAATCAATTTTTTGAATTGATTTCATTTGTGCAGATTGGGTTGTAGTCTGTATTGTTAATTGTTGAATTTTTGTTTTTAACTTATCAATAATTTCTTTTATTTCGTACACAATTACCTACCAGTAAAAAATTATAATAATGCAGCTATAACTAATTGCTTCTTAATATAATGAAATTTTGATTCTCAGATTTAGAAGAAACTATTCAACCTTTTATGGGAATGCCTAATGACCCTTATACACATGCATCAATCATGGAAAGAATACAATCAGAGATAATGTGACAAGCCGTTCAAGCAATGGAGAAGTCAAACAATTCTAAGTCTCACTCTGTTATTGAAAGAATATGATGCTTAACTTGGGAACAATACCTCATTGTTATACTATTATCTAGGACAATTTTTTATAGGTATGCAAGAATTTGTGTTTATTGTAATATTCAGATAATACCTTTGTTATGAACGTATGTCTATGGTGCATCCTCATATTAGCACCAAGGGGCTTTTTATATTCAAACCTTCATTTCAGGAGTCGCTACCAGTTGATAAATGTACTTTTATTTTTAACACTGTCTTAATTAAAAAAACTTAGCAATTTTTGTGCTAGTTGAACTTCTATTGTAGTAGGTTTATATTGATTATTGCAAAGTCCTTTTGCAGTCTGTTTAATAAAAAGCTTTTCCTCTTCTGTTATAGCGTAATCACTCTCTAACACTTTTCTTATATACTCCAATTGAAACTGTCTTAATTTCCCTATAGTTTTACTCCTGAAATAAAGATTTTCTTTTTTTAAAAAGGAATCGGATTTTCTTAATTTTGTGTATTTACCATAACTCATTAATATACAACCATATTGTTTTCTAATATAGTTAAAAAGGTTAAACATCTTAGCTCTAAAGGCGGCTTCCCTTTTATTTTGCTCCAAATTCAATGCATTTTTTATAGTTTCTTCGCTGAAACTATCTAAAATATTTTTTGCATTTTTATTATGATTTTCGTTTATATGAGGGGAAATATTCCCTGTGCATTCCGATATTTGTACTAACCAACAAATATCCCTAGCTGGGATTTTTATATTTTTCGTTACTTTAAGCTGGTAAAATTTCAATTTTAAATTAATAAAATTAGGAAACCTATACAACCCTTTAATTACTTTTGCAAATAAAGGATTATTACTAGCATGTTTTCGCATGTAATCATAGCTTGGAATATAATTATATTGTAAAAACAACTGTTCAAATAATTCTAAAACTTTATCTTGTGACCAATAATCATCCAGCCTAACCGTTTGTTTATTTATCTTTCTAGCAAATTTTATCCACCCTCCGTAACGTGATTTAATATATAAGATTAATGAAATGTCATTATCTAATACAACAGACGAAGATGGAAGCGTAGTAGGATCATTTGAATAGCTCATAACCTTTTCAATGATAGTATCCTCATTAATATGATTTATAGAACATAACAAATCGGGGTCTATCTTATTTAGGGATACATTCAAAAAAGAAAATACGTTAATTAAGTTTTCTTGGATTTGTGGAAAAGTTTTATTATACAATATTTCATAACCCTCAATTGATATATATGGAATACGATTATCTTTATAAATTTTTTCTTTTTCTTCCCTTTGTTTCAAATAATCCCTCGTAACAACCCATTCCTTGCTAGAACTAACGGGGTAGCCCCACAATTCAACGTGAAGAATCTCGGTATTAGGTAAAGTAAAAGTAAAGTCCGATCTAAATGTATATCTCTTATCTTGAAACAACAATTGATTTCTTTTGCATTCGATCTTATTATGATAAAGGAAATTAGCTACCATTAGTTCCCATACAGAATTGTTAAAATGACCTGACGAATCAATTAAATCGGAGGGGGATGTATAACCCATCCTCTTTTTAATTTCTTTTATACCGCCATATTTTTTTATTAATCTAGACGAGATATGTAATTCGGTTTTGATCTCATCAACCTTCGGGAAACGTTTATATTTATTTCTAATTAATGCCTCTATCGTATCTGCTAAAGAATCAAAGTTATCATAAAATTCTCTTGGTTTGCGTTTACAGATCAATATTAAATCGTAGCCCAACTCTTGTGCTAAGCTATAGATATCTTCATTAATTTGTCTACAGTCATACCATAATTTAAAACCTTCGTCAGTTTTAGTTACTCGCACTAAAGTTTTATTTTTCTTTAAATATTCATCTAACCTTTGGAGAACATTGTCGCGATTTAGAACAGAATTCATTACAAATATTTCTCCCATCATAATAAAATCTTAGAAGTATAATGTGTATTTTTATTTAAATTTATACAAATAAATTGAACGTATATCACTAGATCAGGCCTATTAAACTAGTATACTGAGGCCCACAGTCTCTTTAGAAAATTGTTAGTAAAAACAAAAATTCAGTTTTTAAAAGTTGTTTATGCAAAACAAAAAGCCTGTATCCTTTGAAAAAAGGATAACAAGCTCCTGTAATGTTTGATCTCTCCACGTTGAAACTGGTGACCTCTACCCTTGAAAAATGATGGAAATTGTTTTTCTGTTATTCTCCCAACTGCTTTTTAAGTGAAAATCACAACTAACGCCCCAACTTAAAAACAAAAAGAAGATAAATGCCACCAAATTTGTACAACCCTCTTATCACATTAGCTGATAATATAATCATTAATGCGTTCGTGTGTATCAATAAGTGTTTTGAGAACACGTTTTCAGAAAGTAAAAATGCTGCAGCAAAAAAAACCAAATATTTATACACTAAGGTAAATAAAATCAACAAAATGTTTTAAAAATAATAAATTGTTTTACAAAATGAAAGGACTCTTCTTTAGCTAAGTATACTTCCCCCACTTCTTCAGCTGATGGTAAATATTTTTCATTCTTTAGGATTAAAGCCTTTGGTTATCTGGATTTCCCTCGTGTGTATAGCCTCCTCCCAATGATGGGATAGATCAAATAATGTTTTCTATGGAGTGGTATTTTTCTTTTTCCACACTTTAGTAAAAGCAACATCACTTGATATGCAATATTACTTCTGGCAGCCGTGTACTGGATTTAATTAATCTATTTTAACCTTCCCCACTAAGTTAATAATCAAAAATAGGGTTAACTTTTTCAGTTTATGCTATCTGTGCTGCTGTAGAAATAATAATTTTTAGTATAATTAAATCCCGGTAGCGCTTTTCTGCAGTAACTTTAGTCCAAGATTCACACCTATTTGGATTATGGCTTATTAGAGGAATATCATGGGGAAACAGTTAATAATGTTATATTAAACAATAATAATGTAATGATTTCGAATAAAATTGCCGAATTATCTTTTTTTAGTTGAGCATACTGATTATCTCCTTGGTCAATCTCTAATTTATCTTTATTAGGACCAATCCAAACCTGATACAATACTGCTTTTGCTGCAATTTCAGGATTTTTAAATTGAAAAACAAATTGGTAGTCAGGCGGACGAGACATATCAACTTTGGCATTTTTCCAAACATTGTCCTCTAATACTTCTTCTACTTTTATGTTACGAAGTCTCCTTCAACTATCCTGCCCGTTAGCACAATAAGAGAAAGCTACCGCAATGACAGCCATATTCTTCAACCCTTGGACCCGCTAGTTAATCCACTTCCTTGTCCAATACGCAAGAAAGAAAGGAACTAATGGAAGAAGTACAAGTAATCTGAACCAATTCTCTGACTACAGAAATACAGGGCTGGTAATAGAAGTAGGCTCTTTCCGTAAGTGGTTTTTAAATAGAATAAATTAATTTAATTGAAGGGGAATTACGTATTTTTTTTTGAAATTATGTTAAAATATTACATATAATAAATTAAGGGAGGGATTTAATTGGGCGATAAAAAGAAAGAAAAAATAACAACTAGGTTACTGATTGTAATGATAATTTCACTTGTAGGCTCTTTTGTGTTATTTTTTTCAGGTCATTATATGATTGGTTTTGCGGTTGGTGGGGTTTTTATGATTCTGGCTACCTTTTTAGGGCAGTGGTCTTCCAACAAAAATAGAGATTATGTATATAGAAATATACATAATAATAATAATAAATGGTAAATGCGTTTGGATATTATTGCAGACGTTTTTTTTATGCTCTTTTTAACGTCTCAATTGTTGTATTATTGGTTAAGAAAGCCAAAATAGACCCCCCTATTAAATAATAAATCAATAACCCAAAAGTAAGTCCCACCCAATAACCCTCCACTGGTTCCCCTCCTTTTTAAATTATTGTATATATTTATTCTATGCCCTTATAAAACAAACCTGCCCCTTTTGTTGATCCAAAAAAGCTGCCTGGTTCGGCAGCTGATCTTGAACATAAGGACCTGTTAGTCGAACAAGAATTCCTCACACGCTAAAGGGAATAATTACTCAGAATGAAATTTCGGTAATTCATTTTGTGAGATGGATTCATCCCAATCTCTGCTAATTTTTATACCATCTTCTGTTTGGATAACAGTCATTTGCTCTTTTGTTTTCATCCTGAATCGTTCTTCTCCAGAGTTCTCTTTACCAACGATTATCATTTTGTAATCAATTGAATTTTATCTTTTTAATTTTCGGTATCAAATTTTTCAAATATAATATCTTCGGATTCAATAGATATTTTTTGTGCGACGGCAGCTTCTGTTATCAGTTCGAATACCCGATTAGCTAAGGTTCTTTCATATTCTTCCGCTGTTAAATAAGACTTACTTTTCTCCGCAATATCTGGTGGATTTTCATAATCTTTAATGGTATAGTGCATTTCCTTGTATTCCTTGCCTATCTGCAACGCTTTATCTTTGAAATTGGTTAGCTTGCAGGCACTCATAAAGAATATAGTTAAAAGGGGATAAACAGAATTAATAATTTTTGCAACTAACTTCTTCCTCTTAATATAATTATACGAATAAACTCAGGCATAGTTTCAAAATTCCCAATAAATCTCTAAGTCCGAAACAGTAAAAAGTATTGTTGAACTTTCAATCAACCTAACACATTTACTTCATTTCTCCTCAACTAACCTGCCCTTTAGTACAATAAGAAACGCCGCATGAAAGTATAAAGAAGAAAAATTATTTATGGTACTCCATTAACCAACAATCCTGATATTTACCTTCGTGCAACTCATTCTTAGGAAGAATTTTAACTTTTTCAAATCCACATTTTTCATAGCATCTGAGAGCCCTTGTATTTCTTGATTGAGGGTCCATCACTACTCTTTCAGCTTTCTTTTCTTCAGTTAAAAAAGCAACCATAGATGATACAAGTAATGTTCCAATACCTTTATTCCAATACTCTATTTCAC
The DNA here is from genome assembly GCF_016908495.1 of Rossellomorea pakistanensis. Lineage (GTDB taxonomy): Bacteria > Bacillota > Bacilli > Bacillales > Bacillaceae_B > Rossellomorea > Rossellomorea pakistanensis. The sequence continues at coordinate 458,441 of NZ_JAFBDZ010000001.1, forward strand.
CAATAAATTGGTCAGTGCCATAAACATTTTCTCCAAAATATCCATAGTCATTTTTTGTTTCATCATCCAATTGGTAAAATTGAATATACCCAATTTCGAAATCTACAATGCATCTAACTTCATCATCTTCAGGAGGATAAAAAGCCTTTTCAACCTTTTCTAAATGGGTTGTCTCTACCCTCATAAAATTCAAGAACCGATGGGTTTGAAAGCCATTTTACTAACAGATATTTATCCTTTTTTTCTAACTTTCGAATCATTAGATTACCATTTTGGAATAGCATAATTATTCCTCTCTTTTCAGTTATAATAAATAGATAATTCGTTTCCTTTAGGGCAAATTCCTGCAATCAGCTGTTCAACTAACCTACCCTGTTTATTCAAAAAGAAAAAGCTGCCTGATAAGCAGCTGTCTACCCGTTAATATTTCTTAGCAACCATAGTCCTTAATTTGTTATAATTCCCATCAAGAAGTGGAAAAGTCGATCAAACCTGTTTACAAACAAGCGTTAATTCATAAATAAGCGTTAAGCCTTCTTAACATTAATTATGATATAATTAAAAAATTGCCCAATCCCATATATACCAAGGGTTTGGACACTTTTTTAACCATTTATATGAAAGCGTTAATTTGTATTATACGAACATTTATTTCATTCTTTTACATTCACTGATCATACAGTTTTTCTTGCTTCATGATATAAACGAGCATACAGATGTGTTTGGTGCGGGCCATTATGCACTAAGAGAACCTGTATAAATGCTAATGGCATCCCTTTCGTGCTAAATGAGCAGCAAGTGTAGGCTGAAAGTGAACACCTAGCTCTTACAAATGGGAGTGTAACCTCGCGTGTGTCTAAAAAGGCTTTTCTAATGGTTCCCAACACTCTCGTTTCAATAGCAGAATTCGCTCTTTTTTACGCTTCCCTTTTGGGATCATTATCATGCGTTCCGCCACTTTTTTTCATGCCAACTAACTCTATAAGGGACACAGACCTAGCATAATTTCATAATGAGTAAGTTGTACTCTAGAAAGTCCAAAGGAATGTCTCAATTTTGAAGACATTCCTTTTCTAACTAGAAATGCTTAGTTCCCTTCTTAAATAAAAGCACCCGTTACTTTAAGTATAATTTTTCACAAACTTGCTTTTTATCAGTAATAACCAACAGCTTATCGCTATATTTTCCAAATTTATTAAAAAAATTAGGTTTGCCTACTTCCTCAAAATATCTATTCCATTTAAACATTTTAAAGAATATTTTGAATGTAGGTTTGTAATTTGAATCTTCAAAGCGAAGTTTTTGAAAAACAAACCTTTTAATTATGCGATACGTTCTTATCGGATACTTTGTATCTAAAAAAATAATTAAATCTGCATATCGAAAGCTGTTTGCCACCCAATCTTCATTATGAATCCCTTCAATAATCCAAGTTTTAGAATTAATTATTGAATTTAAATAATCCTCTCTTTCTTTATCAGTTCTTCTAACATCTCCAGATTTGCCTCTTATCCAAACAACATTATCTAATTCATAAAAAGGAACATTTAAAATAAAGGATAATTCTTTAGCTAAAGTAGTTTTTCCACTTCCAACGGAGCCGATAATATGTATTCTTTTAGGAATTTTATTTTTCAACTTTGCTCTCCCCCACAAGGAATATAAGTTAATGTATTCGATATGAGTGTGGGGTTATCCTCTTTCTTGTTGAACTATCCTGCCCTTTAGTACAATCTTTAGTACAATAAGAAGAGCCGCCTAAGATGGCACCTGGATCTTAATTTATGCACCGTTAGTTGAATAAGAGACTTTACTGGTCATTTGAAATATTATCCCAGCCATAAACAAGTTCATTTAGTTTCTTTCCGGCAATCTCTACTTCTATTTTATCAATTATCTTACCGCCCATTGCCTCATAAAATAATCTGGAATTATTATCTTCTAAAACAAAAACAAGCATTGTATTTATTCCCAATTTCTCTAATTCCTTAATTACTGGCTTAGCAAGAGACTTACCTATTCCTTGCCCTTGGAACTCTTTCAAAATATAGATTGAACTTAGTTCTCCCTGATATTCTTTATATTTTCCACTTCTTTCTTTGCCGCCAGATGAAAAACCAACAATCTTCCCTTCATTATTTTCTGCCACAAAGACATTCCCCTTTGGAATATTACTACTCCATAACTCTTCTCGTCTTTGATATGATAAATTATTTAAGAATTCATCTGGAATAATATTTCTGTATGTAGTTCTCCAACTGTCAACGTGAACCTTAGCTATTCCGCTGGCATCAGATAATTTAGCTGCCCTTATCTTCATATAAGCACCCCTTTTTCCTTATTATAACATTTATTAAATTTTCAGTTATTATAAAATATGCTATTAAACAAACCTGCCCCATTAGCACAGTTTCCCCTTTTTAGTTGTATCAACACTTGTTCATCAGGCATGAGTATAAAGTGGTCAATTAACTCATCTAATTCCCAATTTCTTTTCAACTTTTTTCCTCCCTTTGTAGTTTTCGATAGAGAGTCATACGGGAGATACCAGCCTTTTCAGCAGCATCCGTCCGGCTAATTCCTTGTTCTATAAGATATAGGGCATAACTGATCTTTTCCTCATCAGCTTTTGGCCTTCCAGGAAACTTGCCCCGTTTTTTTGCACCTAAAATACCTTCCTTTGTTCGTTCGGAAGTGAGATCTCGCTCAAATTGTGCAATTCCAGTAAAAATAGTAAACAACATTTTTCCATGTGCTGTGGTTGTATCCAGCCAAGACTCCTTTAAACTTTTTAAATGCGCCCCTTTTTGGGCAATGAGTTCTGTAATCTCAATCAGATCTTTCGTGGAGCGAGATAAACGAGTTAAATCCGTTACAACAACGGTGTCTTCTGGACGAAGAAACTCCATCATACGGTTCAGCTCTGGCCGGTCCCGTTTCGTGCCTGTTACTTTTTCAAAAAAGATGCATTAACAGCCAAATTCTTCAAGTTGCTTTTTTTGGCGATCCAATTTTGATCAATGGTTGAAACGCGCATGTAACCAAATTTCTTTTACATCCTCACCTTTCAGCATAATTGTACCAAAACTATCAAATAATCAATATTGTTACAAAATATTTTGATACACATTTTTGTTACGTGATTTATAATAGATTGGCAGACAAAATATTACTTTTCACACCATGTAACATAAATGGTCGTTTTCGTAACAGCAATTACATAACAAATACTACTTTATAAAAAAGTAGTAAAGTTAAAAGCTCCAGTTACTCTATTCCGCAATCGGGCCAGTTTCTTGAATAACTAATTGTGGAAATAATGGAAATTTGAGATGATTGTTATTGAGTTAATTGGAAGAAGGTATTTGGAGGATCTAAATATGACTTTTAGTTGGAAAAATTGCTCTTTAGATATAAAAGATTTTGTTTTTTATCTCCTAAGTGAGACTAAAGAAATTATTAATGACGATATTATTGGTTTTTACATACATGGTTCATTGGCGATGGGAGGGTTTAATCCGAACAGTAGCGATATTGATGTTTTGGTTGTTACAAACAAATCAATGACTATTGAAACCAAAAGAAAATTAGCACAGTTATTTCTAACTTGCTCTAATGACCCATTTCCACTGGAAATAACTTTCTTGAACAAAGAACAATTAGAAACTTGGAAGCATCCCTCCCCATTTGATTTCCATTACAGTGAATTCTGGAGAGAACGGTATGAAGAGGATTTGTCAAAAGGGACAAATAAATATTTAAATGGAGAGATTAAGACTGATGCGGATTTAGCTGCACATATAACGATAACCACTCATAGAGGAATTTGTATAGAAGGAAAACCTATTGTTGAAGCCTTTCCTTCGGTACCACGTTCGCATTATATATCTTCCATTATGGGGGATTTCCAAGAGTGCCTAGAGAACATTAAAGAAGATCCAATTTATTGTACATTAAATTTGATTAGAGTATTTTGGTATCTAAAAGAAGGAATTATATCATCAAAGCAAGAAGCTGGTAACTGGGGTCTAGCATCTTTGCCAAAAGAGATGAGCTTTACAATTCAAAAAGTGGTTAACAGTTATGCGAATGAGGAAGATACTTATGATTTTGTGAAAAATGAACTTTTGTCACTAAGAAACTATATATACTGTAATGTGAAAGAGTTATTAAGCTAAAGGGCGCCATTCTTGAATAAATAAGAATGCGTTCCTTTTGTATTGAGCTATTAGTTAAAGATAGATTTCATTTTTTAGCTATTAAAAATAAAGAAATGCAGGATGATAAGAGATGGGAGATCTATTATGAAGGTTAATCAAAGAACAACAGTTATTAACGAAAAAGAAGTTCATTACACACATATTAAAAATGGAAGTACAGTGGTTTGTTTTATGTTCTCTGGGGCTGGTTACACATATGATAGGCCATTATTTTACTATTCAACAATGACGATGCTTCAGAATCAGTATGATGTTGTTCAAATTCATTATTCTTACAGACAGGATTTATTCAAACTTCCATTAGATAATATAACTGAAATCATTGTTAATGATGTAAATCCTATCATTAACGAGGTACTAAAAAATAGTCAATATCAAGAAACTGTATTTTTAGGGAAATCACTTGGTACAATTCCAATCATCAATGGACTTATGAAAAGCGATAAATATATGAACTCAAAAATGATTTTACTTACACCATTACTGAAGTTTGACTCAATTTTTGAAACGTTATTGATGATCGGCCATTCATCCCTTATTGTGATAGGGGAAAAAGATGCTCATTATATTCCTAGTAAAATTGAAGCAATTGAAAATAAAATAAATATAAAAATGGAAAAAGTCCCCAATGCTAACCATTCTTTAGATATTGAACCATTTAATACTTTGATGTCTATCACATCTATAGAAAAGGTAATGAAAAGATTAGACGATTTTTTAAAATTATAACTCTTATTCAACGAAGGGCGTGATTATTCAACAAGAGGAGGTGTAAAAATGAAGGTAGTATTTGGAGAAAAAATTGGTGGTCTGGATTATCAATATAGGAAAAGTGTATATGCAATAATTTTCAATTCTACAAAAGACAAAGTTTTAACTGTCGAAACAAAAAAAGGACATCATTTTTTACCTGGTGGTGGAATTGACTACGGTGAGGGTCTTAAAGAATGTCTTGCAAGAGAGATGTTAGAAGAGACAGGTTATTCAGTTTCAATAGGTTCTTTTATTGGAAATGCAATGAGATATTTTCACTCAACTAATAAAGAACCTATTCTTAATGATGGATATTTTTACTTGGCTGAATTGTTAGATCAAGTGCAAAAACCAATTGAAGATGATCATTTCATAAAATGGATAGATATTAACAGTATGGGTAAACTTCTTTTTCACGAACATCATTTTTGGGCGGTAAAAGAGGGTAGTCATAATGAACCAGCTAGATAGAAGCTACTCAGCTATTCCATTATAGGGCGCAAGTGTTGAATAAAACTTTATTTTACCCCCATCCAAAACAGGACGAGGGTATGCATTTTGGAATCATTTAACTTTTTACAACTTATTATAACCTTGACATTTCTTTATTGCTGGTGGTGTCAGCTTCGCTGGTACTCCCCCCTTATAGGAATAGTGAACAATAAAAACGAGAGCTATTTATAAACCATACCCTTTCTCCTTTTAAAGTTTTATTATCATTAGTATGGTTTTTGTCCACTAAATATGTTTTTTAACTAAGCTGCACCTTAGTGGAATAAGAAAAAGCTGCCGCAATGGCAGCTCTAATCTTCAACTCTTGCACCCGTTTGTTTAAGTACAAATTTTCACAAAGTTGCAAAGTCAAAAAAAGATACCCATATAGTGGCATTTTCACCGAATTACATATTTCACTGAATAATTGACATTTCACTTTTCAAAAACCATTCAAACCATTTACCGTGTCCATCAGTTTCTGCAATAGTATTTTGACTCTCAATACCATCCAAATAATAATCAAGATGTAAGTATCTATCTTGAACGTTATTGTAAATATGGAATACATCTCTTTTCTTACCAATAGTTTCAACAGTTTGTAACAGATGTTTTTTTATTTCTAAAGGAATTTGGTTTGCAACGTGAGTATGAAAAATGCAAATCACTTTATCCTCTGGAATATTCTCAACGTATTTAGATAATAAACTTATCCCATCCCCATCAACTAAACTCACTGGACTTTCTTTAATATAACGTGCAGCTTTTTCAAACATAAACAACCTATCCGTATGTTCGGTCCATATTAAGGATTTAAGCCACAATTTCTCTTCCTCATCATTTAAATCAATTGTATTTAAATCTAAGCCAATCCTGGTTGAAACTGGCGGCGGTGTCGAGTGGAGGATTGGAGTATTTTCTCCTTTGATTTCTGCTGTAATATTAAGTTTAGAATCTTTATTACCATATATGACATTTTGCCCGTATGAATATGAATATTTATCCCAAAGAAGCTGTAACCCCGCACTTGTCCCAATTTCGACAAGTGCTAATGGTTTCTTTGCTTTCTCGTAAATAGTACAAAAAGCAGGATAAAGGTATGCACATCTTCGTACTTCATTTGTTTGAACAAGCCTAGTTTTGAGAGTCGACTCAATTTCACTTCGATAATTAATGCAAAAATCCTTAAAGAATTCAAACGATTCCTTATATGACTTTGAATTATTTACAATACTAGGGTAATACTCTTTTAATGGGTGTTCCTTACCTTTTAATAAGAGATAATGTACTGCACCGAATAGGAGGTTTGGAATAGGTTGCCCCTCTCTTGCTTTACTACATATTTCAAGAAGATTATCATCCCTTGCAATTTTTATGGACAAATGTTCATATAATAAGCTAGACCCCTTACATTCCTTTTCAGCAAAAGTCAAAAAGGTTCGAGACAAAACTTCGTTATTAGGCAAAAAAACTCCCCCTTTTATACAATTTCTTAAAAATATTCAACATTTACCAAAAAAAACCTTTTATTATTTTTAATTGTTGAAATTAAACTATAAAAATAAGGGCTGAAGTATCTATCTTATTCAACCAAACTGCCACTTTTGTTTAATAAGAAAAATGCTGCCTAGAATGGCAGCACGATCTTCAACTATTGTACCCGTAGTTTAACAAGACTTATTAATTTGTTGGCTTAAGTTTTCAATGATTAAAGGTAATTCCCCCAAATCATCTACAATAAAATCGGCTTTGACATTGTTCCATTGGTAATCCTTTTTCCAAATTCCTTTCATTCCTACATTTTGGGCAGCTTTTACATCATTGTCTGGATGGTCGCCAACAAATATACTTTCATTAGATGAAACATTAAGTTGGTCCAAGGCTCGCTTAAAAATTTGAGGGTCAGGTTTTTTTATGCCTTCCCATTCAGATACTAAAATTGTTTCAAAAAACTCTTCAATTCCCAAGGCCTTTATGTTATCCATCTGAAATTGCCCTTTTCCATTGGTAATCACCCCTAAAACAAGGTTGTTGGCTCGCAATCCTTCTAACATACTAATAAGATTTGGGAAAGAGATGCAATTATTCTTAAATTGACTGATATAATCTTGAAGTAGTTCCTCCCAAGTTATATCAGTAATCTCAAATTCATTGACTATTTGTTGATACACTTTATCTTTCCAAACATATCCACGATTATCTAATTCAATAAACCTTCTCACGTATTTCTCTTTTGGTATATGACCCACCAATTTAGTTAATCTGTCGTATTGATTCTGTATAAACATTTTTACAGAGTCATCTCTATTTAACAAAGTTCCGTCTAAATCGAATATAACAGCTTTAATCATTTCTGAACCCACACTCCCCTATAAAGGTTCTTTTATTTTTCTCTTTCGCTATTCCAGACTCCTTCTACAACTATCCTGCCCTTTAGCACAATAAGAAAAAGCTGCCTTTGATGGCAGCCCAATTCTCTACTCTCGCACTTGTTAATTTTATAGAGGGTAATTTATTAAAGGACTTATCCTCTCTTTAAAATTAAACTTTCTTCATAATCTTCCCATTCACCAATAATGAATGTTATTTCTTTCTTCTTATCTAAATATTTACAGCCCAAGCATTCCATTCTTTCACTATGAAACACATTTGAACTTTTTAAAGAAAATATTCCAGCCAATTCTATATCCTTATCAGTTATTGAGTAATACAAAGAAGGGAGATTTTTTAATTTATCATCATTGCCTTTATATTCAATTTTTGTTTCATATTCTATTTCTGTTCCAATTAAAAACATTTGGTGTACAACAAGCCAATTTTGATTTTCTCCTTTGAATGTTATTGATTTTGGTCGCCCGAAAAAACTTATGTTCTCAGCATTTACATTGGTAGCTCCTAAAAATAAAACCAATATAACTAAAAACTGAAATTTAAATTTTGTTTTCATTAAATTTCTCCTACTTTTAGTCTTATATTTAGCAGCATTTTTAAAAATATTCGTGTCGCCTTCTTCAACTATCCCGCCCTTTAGTCGAATAGAAAAAAGAGCTGCCGTTCTTACCTGGATCTTCAGCTCTTTCACCCGTTAGCTCAATAATCGTAACAGAAAGCCGACGGCTCTTTTGGAATAATTTTTAATTTTCTTTGTACCACTCCATTGCCTTTACTTCTATTTCTGAAACAAGACGTTCCTTTCCAGTTATATACGATTCAATATCATAAGGAAATTGTTGTGCTAGTTTTTCTTTTAACTCACCATAATCCTTCCTTATATCTGGATGTGTACGCAAAAAATCCCGAAAGGCGAGGTGTCTTACTATCTCATAACTTCCAACCTGATAAATATGAACGTGATGAGAACGGTTATCTCCTCCTTTTTGAAAGTATCTTCGTCCTGATATTCCATTCTCACCTTTAGGTTCATATCCGATCCTCTTCATTTCTTCATTATACTTATCAATGGTATTAATGCCTTTTACAACAGGCATTATGTCAATTATTGGTTTAGCATTTAAGCCTGGAACAGCAGTACTACCGATATGATGAATGTCTATTATTTCGTTCCTTAAAATAAAATTTAGTCTTTCAGCTTCTTCTTTAAACATTGAAGACCAATTTGCATTAAAAGAACATACTTCAACCTTTCTCAAAGTATCCCTCCCCCTTTTCTTAAATTATTCTACCCCGTTTGCACAATAAGAAAGATATTCGATTACATTAAGGGGCTACTAGTTCAACCTTAATCCTGTCAGGGTCTTCAAAATAGACTGCATAATGATTATATCCACCAGCAAATGGATGTTTGTTTTTATAAAGGGTATTTACCCCTTTAGACTTTAATACTAACGTTATTTCATCAACGTGAAGGCGTGAATCTGCGTAAAATGCTAGATGATTCAGCCCTACTCGGCATCTATGGTATTGAATATCAAGAAACTGTTCCTCTGCCTGTACAAATACAATATAGGTATCACCTAATCTCCAGCTTTGCCCACCTTCCCATTTTTGAAAAGAACTATATCCTAATTCCTGAAGAAACCATCCCCAAAATTCCAATGACTTTTCCAAATTAGATACGTACAACTCGATATGATGAAGCACCCCTTTAGATAAATTCAGTCCCCCTAATAAGTAAGAAAATAAAGTCTTTCAAAAGAAATTAGCTATCGTTGTTGTAGTTGCTCAAAAAAAATTACTTAATGATCTTGAAATAAGCAACTTTTAGCTAAAAAGAAATGAAAAAAATCACCCGTAAATATCAAGTCCAATTACACTAATATCTTTATCATCAACAACCAAAACAATTTGTTTTGCAAATGCACTAAAAGTACGAATGGTCACTGACTCTTTTAAATTGTCATCTAATTTCCAACCAGTTGGTTATAGCATTATTGAACCACTTTCACTAAAGAATGAACTCACTAAAAATTCCCGTATCTTCTCTGCCTCTTTTATATGTAATGGGTTAATCAATTCTGCATTTACTAAATAGTGTTTCAATTTTCTTGTTTTAGTTGCCAAATTAAGATTTTTTGTGCGATATAAATCAGGAATAACTGGATATATACCACTGGAAAGTAAGTCCTCTATAATCTTTTTAGAATCTTTCTTAAGGCATCCTACATTTATTTCTTTTAGCTTTCCATCAATGAAAATCTGCTTCACATCTACATAATGAGGCACTACCTCTTTAAGTATTATTTCTAGAGCTTGATTATTTGGGGTTGGTAATGAAGTTAGGGCATTTTCATCCAAAATCAAATCAAAATAAGCAAAAAACTGGCAAACAGAACTCATTTCATTTAATTGACCTGTGGAGTCTAATCTTTTGATATCTAATTCCCCATTTTCATTATTATACCGAAATGGTTGTTGGTCAATTTCGGTAATCCATTCAAACATTTTAGCTCCTCAATTCATTCATATATTGGTTACATTATATACCATTAGCCTTCTACTTCCACTTAACTGCTTCGGTTAGTTGAAGAAGAAAAATGCTTTGTTCTCCTTGAAGCAAAGCACCCTTTAATAAAAGGTGTAATTCGTTCTGACCCTTTAATCTTTTTCTGCTTTAAGAAATGTTTCATAAAGATTAATAAACATCTATCAAAACATACTTCATATAAATACCAGCACTAATTTTTTTGTAAGATGGTTTTTTGTTCTCTTTTTTTGTAATTATAAAGACGCTGATCTTGTATTTAATTTAAATTTATAATTGCTAATTGAATAATTTTTATTAATACTGTAGAAAATAACACATTAGACGATAATCAACATTCTTTTTACGAATAATTACCTTTTCAACGATAAATTATGTGAACGTTCAATAATTGGATAAGTGTAAACTAGGTATTTATATTATGTAAACTAGATAAAAAAATACGAAACGTACGTACCAAAAGTTCTAAGTTCCTCCCCCCTATATTAGGGAGTGAACACATCCTATATCCTACACTGATGCAGATCGAGCCTTACGAATAGATCTAAGCAATGTTACTAATCATAACAAGATCTATTGGAGCTATTCTTGTTTTATTGTCTCATACAAAAACCAATTGATGAGATTTCATTTGCTCATTGAACTTTTTACCAGATACTAAAACGACTCTTATAACGCAAATCTTCTGATGTTAGTATTGCAGTAGATATCATTCCAAATCGTTCGTTTATGTTAATCAAAAAATTGAGAACAGGCAGCTTTCAACAATTATCTTAGGAAACCGTTGTGTCGTCTTTTCGATGCCTGATTTGGTTTAAAATGCAACCAACTTAAATTTATATCTAGATTCGATAAGTAAACAATTAAAAACAAAAAGAACCCTCATATTAGACATATCTTATATATGGGTTCCTTTATAAGCTTCTTATTAAACTAAAACAAGAACATGATTAGTTACTCGTATTTTTAAGCACCGCCATTATCACCTGGATAATTAATTTTTGATGAATCTATAGACTGTTTTTCTCCTTTAAGCTGATTGTAAGTTTTCTCTGATGGGGGTTTCATTCCTCTCTTCTGAAGAACAACTGCCAATACTATAACTATTAATATACTTCCCCAAAAAATCCAGCCTAATAAAGTCATTATACTCATCCCCTCCTTTTATATTTCATTTTGTAAGAAATGAAATGAATAATATTCTTAAACTCATATTATCGCAGAAGAATTTGTGATAGACAGTTCCAGGGTTATTTTGCTTAGTTCTTAGTATGAAATTCAATATTAATGCCACATTATTAAAGTTTTAGTTAATGATATTTGTATTATTTTTCTTATTATTTATCGATTTTATGATATTGACTACTAACATAATTAGGCTATTAAAGAGCAATAAAAATGATAAATATGCTGATCCAAATGCTTGACCTTCATCGTGAAGATAACTTGCATAAGGAAGACCAACAATATGAAACAATACTGGAATGACAAGCATTATTAAACAAAGAATCCAATTCGACCTTCCTTGGCTCTTGTTTCTTACAAATAACAACCATCCACCTGCAAAAATAAAAATCACTAGTATAATTAGCATATATTTTCTCCAAACCAGTCCACTAGGTTATTCCCACCCCCAGTGAGGACATTTTTTTAGTAGAGTCTTCCTTTCATCATTTAGAACTACTGCAACAACAGATACAAAATGTTTTAGACTGCCCAGTCTTACCACACTCTTTCTAAAACTTATATACACTAACCTTCACGATCGGGAGTTACTTGCAGTAATTGCCTCCGTTTGTTGAAGAAAGTAGAATTCACATTAATTAGTATTTTGTTGATGTCTTACAGTGGATTCTAAAGCTTCATTTCTCACTTCTAAAATGTATTTCTTATACACATTATCTTTTCCGCCATTTTTTTCATACCAATCTTTAATACGTTTAACGTGAGCCTCATCACTTCGAACTTTCTTTTCGATTTCAACGTAATCTTCATAACTGTCATATTCCCAAATAGCGAATATTTCGACAGTATTATCAGTATTATCCTTCATCCAGCGACCTATTAAACGAGAACCGTATTTTAGTTGGTTAGGTAAGTTTGTGTTGTTAAAATGATTATTAAAAATTTCGACAAATCCCCTTTTTACGATATAAGACTTTCTTCTATAAAACATATAAATACTCCCCTTTGTTTATGTATTTCAAATACTGCATAAAACAAATTCTTTCTTCAACAATCTAACTAACAATCAAACTTATTGCTATATTTTTTTCCATGGGAATTAAACCTGCTTCCCCCTTAACGAATTTAACCATTACTTGAACCACACTAATAATTCAATTTAGTTATTAGTGCGGTATTGAATTAGTTGCAAGATAAAAAGCCATAAATATACTAAAACAAACTAAAAGACTAAGAATTATAAGAACAATCTTTCTCCCTATCTGTCCTATGAAATAGATATTCACTAAAAAGTAATAGATAATAGCTGTTCCACCAATAAATAGCAAAAATTCTCTGGTTAATTCACTAGAAAGGAGTGGGTTTGTCACATTAGTAATTGCTAATCCACCAAAAATGAATATACCTATGATATTTAGTAATTTTCTCATACTTACTTCTTTTTTGGTTACAAATTCAACGTTTTGTGATGTTTGAACATTGGGTTCCAAAATAACACCCCCGCTTTATAACTTTAATAATTATACGGATTTTTCGAATAATAGTTTCATAAATCCTCTATATTGCTAATTAAAGCCAACAGATAAAATCTATGGATTATTAGAGACCCGATTCTTGGAATGATTTTGGCTCTTGCACCAGTTAGTTCAATAGTTAGACGATTTTTGGTTATAGCAACAAAATCAATATCACTAGAATCATTAATATATGCGTCAAGAACAATTAAACCGTGTAAATAAAATCCTGCAAGTGTATTTGGTAAACGATCTTTCCATAAATTAATATAATCATTTATTAAATCATAAACGTTCTTTGGTATTCTATTTATAAAATTCACTCCCAAATGCTTTGTTAGTGCGATCATCCTCCATTTCTGTTAAACTATCCTGCTCTGTCAGTTGAAGAAGAATACAAGTTGATAAAACCGAAGACTTCTATGGATCAAATGATTCTTTATCAAGGTGCAAAAAACATAGCGGGTTTCGCTGACTTGAATGAGGAGGTATTAAGCATAGAATACTTAAAACGCTCAGAGCATTTTGTGCTCCAAGCGTTTAATTTAAGTGAATAGTATTCCATTAAAGCCTCTGTTAGCGGAATATTTAACACTACTTTTTAAAAATACATAACCATCATCATGATAAAACTAAAAATTGTAAATAAAACGGACCCATAAAACACGGATCCCACATTAGTTTTCTGTTCGTTATCTTTTTGAATTTTCCACATTGCTTCGCTTGCTTCAAAAGTAGTTCCTTTTGAAAACATCCCTCCGCTACTGTTAAGGAAGAAAAGTACAACAGATAACCCCAGACCTATAAAAAAGCTCCATTCGCCATAAGAAAAAGAAAAGACAATGCTTGCAACCCATACGAATAATCCGATCACGATAGAGGATACAATCGACCAGCCAATGAGTTTTTTCATATAGATTACCTCCCTAATAATTTATATTACGAAATTATTAAGAGAAAGGTTTCATTTTCACAGAATACTCTGAACAAATATTTTACCACCATCCCGTATCACTTGATTTGGGATGTTTAGTTTTTCTAAGATCATCACTTTTTAAATGTGTGTATATCATTGTAGTTCCTATCGAAGAATTCCCCAATTACCTACATAGTTTAGAATCATCATTTATTTCGAAATGATATCTTGTTGCAAATGAACGTATAAGATAATGATGGGTTTCCAAAGGCAGCTGCATACTATTAAATAGAACTATAGAGAAATTAATTAATGATGTGATTATCATATAATATGAAGATTTCAACTAAAAGGTCTTACTCTATACTAGCATGGACCTTAAAATCCACTTTCAAATTAGGGAAATATTCATCCCTCCAGTCTTTTAATTCATGGTAAGATAGCAAATGTTGAAATTGTTGTCCAAATCCAAAAACATCTGTATGGCTTCCTTGTGTTTTCTCAAGTATTTGGTAAAACCGCTTTTCAGTAAGCTTTTCAAGTTCTTTTATAATCCTTTTATTTGTGATTCCTTCTTTTCTTTCTAAAATGTCTATTTTTAAATTCAAGTCGCTTTCCACCCGCGGATTATTTCTATTCATTGATGTTTTATTTTGAATTGAGCTGTTGGTTACTATAATACTGGCAAAATCCAGATTCTCTATTTTTCCTTTCCCATTTTTGTTGTAGAACATATTAATTAATGGGCTTTCGACCGGGCTGATTCTTTCCATTATTTCACCTTTCCTCAAAATATCATAGCCCCCAAAGGTTAATACTGTATCTTTTCCAGAACCAACAACCGGAACGGCAATATCTTTAGTATATGAAAACAGACTTCGATACATTTCCCAAATAGGTGTGCTTGAGATCTCCGGTGCCCACCCAGCCCCTTTATTAAAATAGTCATATATAGAGGATGCATGGACACCTAATTTATCGTTAATGCTTGATAACACATTCTCAACATTGTCATCTGTTATAGCTAACAACGCTCTTGAAGGGATCTCTTCTGATTCGATTAAGAATTTTATAAGTTTTTTTAATTCTTGCTTGTTATTTGCCATACTGTTTTGAATGACAATTAATCGTATTTGTGAGTAATCAACGGCATCTTCGGAGTTTGTCCGAATTTGCCCAAGGATACTTGCAACGGTTTCACCTTTCTCTGTTACGATTCTCGATATTTGGCTGTCATTTTTCGGTATAGGGATTTGCAATGTTAATTTATACTCTTCACCATCTTCCTTGGAAATGCCCATGACTAAAGGAATGGAACGTTTATTTATATCTTTAATATCCCAACACCCGCAGAGAAAGATTATTGAGATGAATACAATCAATAGTTTACAGCCTTTATTGTTTTTCATTTCCCCACACGCCTCTTTTCGATAAGAAACCATAGATAAAAATGGTAACTGGAATAATAACCATAGAGTAAGCTTGAGCACCTGTACTCCACAGAAAGTATTTTTCAATCAATGATTTGTTTGGAACCTTTAACGCCAAAAAAAATGCAATAATAGAAAAACCAATAATCCAATAAGAAGATCTCACTATTCGACATTTTAACACTTTACGCATGATTCGCCCGATCATCCAAAGTATAACGGCATTAGCCAATATCACTAAACCAACTAACGATACACCGAAGAACATTGTTTGTCGGTTGAACGAAAACCAGCTAATATCTACTGAATCCATCGCTTCTAAAAAAGGGTTGGTCAACGTAACGACTGTTTCTTGTCCAAATATAAATAGTGGTATATACACTACGGATAGAAAAAATATCGATACACTAAGGCATACTATTATAAGTTGACGGAATGTATATTTTGTGCCGGAAGAAATAAATCCTAAAAATAGAAACGAGGAAAATCCCAAAAGATAGAAAAATTTAATATTAAACCAAAACTTGTGAGGTGAATCCCAACCTGGAGTGACGTTATGTATATCAAAATTTATAACAGAGGAAAAAATGTTAAATACCACTAAGGGAATAACAATCAAGAAAATAAAAATCGAGGATCGTAAAATTGTGCCTAAACCTTTTATAGCTGTATATACCGAAACGAAAAATAACAGAATCATTATTGACCACCCAGGGGTCCGAGGCAAAAAAATCGAAATAATGACTTCCGTGTGCAGCCGAATATTGAATGCAGCTAGCGCAACAAGATTGATAACAAATGGGATAAGAAAAATAATTGCAGCCCATCTCCCCATTTTTGAATAAATATCAATGACATCATTTTGAGGAAAATAATTTAACCCTTTAATGTAAATCCAAATTAAAATCAATTGCAGAAAACCTTGAAACATAACCACTTCCCAATGAGCTGTTTTCGTCAACTCATAAATGAGATTAGGATAGACCAAATAGCCGAAACTTAAGTGTATGATAATGAAAACGATTCCAATTTGTATCCGCTGTGTCACTTTGTGTCTCCTTTTTGTTCAATACGAAACGTTGTATAAGGAATATCGTTGGATGTTAAACTTGCTAAATAGATTACTGTGAAAATGAAACCAGTACAAACACCTAAAATACCGAAAATTGAGGCTAAAATTAAAATGGGATATTTCAATAAACGGATGTACAAGGAATTTTGCATTCCAATTACTGCAGAACTTGCAATTACAACAGCAGTGATCACAATGACTAACAAATTGCTGACTAATTTTGCTTCGACCATTGCCTGTCCTAATATGACTCCTCCTACCATTGTAATAGCAGGTCCAACGCTTTTTGGGAGTCTTACAATTGCTTCTAGTATTAAATCAACTAAAACGACCATTGCAATGGTTTCCAGAAATGCCGATAAAGGAATACCTTCCCTGCTTTTAGCGACAAACAGAGCAAGGTCTGTTTTAAATACTTCTGGGTTAACTGACACTAAGGCAACATATAAAGCGGGAAGTATCAGCGTGGCCACAACTCCTATTACTCTAAAGATTCGAAGCATAAATGACAATACAAAAGGGAAATTGCGATCGTTAATACTACTTAACATATCGGAAAACAAATTGGGAAAAACAAGCGCGAAGGGACAATTATCTAAAAAAAGCACGATTCTGTTCTTTTTTAAAGAATGTATAGCTTGAATCGGAAGTTCAGTGGCGAATAGATGACTTACGGGATTCAACCTACGTTGTCCAAATTGCTTATTAAGGTCATCAATGGTTTCAATATCTGATTTAATTTGTTTTAACTGCTGATTGACTTTTTCAATCATATCATTTGGGGCTCTTCCTTTAATATAGAGCATAGACAGCTTTCGCTTTTCGAGCTCGCCCACTTGATAAGAACAATGACAAAGAAATTCAGTGTTCAGCCTATTTCGGATCATCCCAACGTTAATATTAATATCCTCACCAAAGGCATCCATAGAAGCTTGGATAGGACTTTCATTTTTAGGCTCTTCTATGCTGCTTCTCAGATTTTGGGCAATAGGGTCTACAACGACATTCTGTTTACCATCTTGTGAAATGATCACTAAATTGCCTTCTAATACGGCTTTAATTATTTTTTCTGTATCAACATTAATCTGGTCACTAAGGTTTATAAATAGGGCTTTAAGTGAAGTAGGCGAAGCTGCCATTTGTTGTACATATAATTTAGACTTAGTTAAATCAACTAGGGTGTTAAATCCAATAAGATAGATTGTTGAATTATATACTAACTCTTCTTCGATGAAAAAATCGTCCTGATTGGAAAACTTAGATTTAATTTCTTTTACTATATCCCTCATTCATTTACCCCTTAACAAAAAGAAATCTATAAAATTATTAGCAAAAAGGCGTGTTTTTATACAATGAATGATGAATAACTAACCAAAGTAAGTGTAGCGGTGAGTTAAGTATTGTAGTGATTTTGTAATGGCATTTACACTATTGCAGCTGTCAATAACTTAATAAAAGGGAAAAGCATTAAATACTATTTTTTTCATAGAAATTCCTTTCGATTTCACTCCTATCAAATCCAAAAACCAAAGCCACTCCTAAAAATAATGAAAATAAATTTAAAAACCAATCTTTATTGCTTTTTCTCGTACCTAAGCACTTGAATATTTCTTGAAATTGAATTCTTTCATCTTTTGCAACAACTGGAACTGCACCAAAATACTTTAAAACAATATCAAATTTAAGATGAACAGCTAGCTCTAACAAATCTTTTAATGTTTCGATGTAAACTCTAATGTCTTTTTCTTTATAAAGATTTATAATACTGATATTTACTTTGGAAACAAGTAATTCTGTGTCAAATTCCGTTATCTCCGTCACTTCTATCATTTTCTTAATGTCCATTGCCTCTCCTCCTTGTAAAACTTCTAAAAATTCATGAATATTTGAGTTTTATTATTGGAAAATACAATAATAAACACAACACAGAACAGGTCTTATTAAATAAATTGTCATCGTTGCATCAGTCTAGATTAATAGAAAACTTGGGTAAGAGCTTTTCCTGTTATATTTCCTTCAGAGAAATTCGACCATCTTAGATTCCCTTCTTTATTCCTATTGTAAAAATTTGGTTTCGCTTAATTACTTATCCTTGAAATCATATTTACCTTAAGGAATCCTATACTTTTATCTATCGTGTCAGAAAATAAGTTATCTTTTGTCCCTACTCAATGACCATTATTTAAAAATTACTCGACTGATACAGAACCGATGTCATGAGAATTGATCTCTATGAACAATGTCTTGAGCTAAAGAAGTAAACATCTCTCCAATAAGAGAATCTTCATCATATACAGACGAACCTTGATTTTCCTCCGCCCTTGCAAATGGTATTCTTGCTATAACATCAGTTTGCAGCTGTTCTGCTAACAGCTCTCCGCCACCCTTTCCAAAAAGGTAATTCCTTGAACCATCTAGGTCTTCATAATAGGCCATGTTTTCAACAACACCTAAAACCTCATGTTTAGTGTGTTTAGCCATCACCCCTGCTCTTGACGCAACAAAAGAAGCAACACTGTGAGGAGTCGTGACGATAATTTCTCTTGCCTGAGGAATCATGGCAGCAACATCAATCGCTATGTCACCTGTACCAGGAGGTAAATCTAGAAGAAGGTAGTCCAGCTCCCCCCAGTGTGTATTTGCAAGGAAGTTTTGAAGCCATTTATTTAGCATCGGCCCTCTCCACATAACTGGATTATTATTATCTATAAAGAATCCCATTGACATAACTCTAACACCGTGACTTACAACTGGAATAACTGTTTTTTCAATCATGGTTGGTTTTTGATAAACTTCCATCATTGCTGGGATACTAAATCCATAAATATCGGCATCTAAAATCCCTACCTTTTTTCCCATACGATCCAAAGCAGTGGCAAGGTTCACAGTAACCGTTGATTTTCCCACACCTCCTTTTCCACTCGTTACCGAAATAAATTGAACCCCTGAATCTGGTCGTAACATGTTAGGCATTCCAGTCTCTGTCGTCGTACTTTTTTTCAAAGTTTTTGTTAATGCTGCACGTTCTGCTGGTGTCATAGAGCCAAAGGTTAAAGATACACTTGAAGTTCCAATACTTTTAAGAGCATTTTCAACTTCCTCTTTTATTCTAGCTTTTAAAGGACATCCTTGAATCGTTAAAACAACTTCAAGTTCAACGCTTGTACCATAGATGTTGATATTTCTTATCATGTTTAAATCCACCAGACTTTTATGCAATTCAGGATCTTCGACATGTTTTAAAGCATTCATAATGTGTTCATGTGTCAACATACATTTCATTCCTTTTATAAAAAAAATTTCATTTTCATTCTGGCTATAAGGTGGACTTTTTATATGTGTCTAGCCTTAAAGTACTTTTTAGACTAGAGAATCGTTTTTCTACATTAATGAGAAGCAAGTCCGGAAGACAATAACCAAACCCAGAAAGATTGAATTGTGCTCCCAAAAGTCAATTTAATGAGAACAGGAGTATCTTCCGGAATAATGACATATTTCACTGTCTCAATTCCCTGTTCCGAATAGCTGAATATCGATTACCAGTCAGCAGATATTCCATGTATTGTGATATACTCTTTTTCTTCGTACCCATTCGGAGTTTCTAATAGAGCATAAAAAGGTTTAACCGTAGAGATCGTTAAGGCAAAGACTATTAATATAGGGACCCCTGTCCAAATAATTTCAAGCAGTGTACGCCATGTTCGTCTGGTGGTTCATTTTCTATAAGGTCGTTCACGATATTTCCACAGAATGTATCCGAACAACCCAATCATGACAACAACAACGATTATCATCCAGGTCAGGAACCAGTTTATTAAATCGGTAATACTTCTCGCAACAGGTCCTTGAGAATTATATACAACCATATTCTTGCATCCACTAAGCACGGTCAGCGGTAGTAAAGCTGCTAAAGAGAGCAGATTTTTCTTCATCTGATTTTCATCTCCACTTAGATTGTAAAAAGAAAGATATTGTTAAATAATTCACAAGTAATATGTGATTATTAATAAGTGGTTTTTCAACTCTTGAACCCTTTCCCTTCACACCGCACGCCCCGCGGAAAGCAAGTATCCTTTCGCTGCAACCAACCCCTTTCAAATAACAACAATGTCTACGAAAACAGTCTTAATTTTTATTGTCACTATTGACCATGATAGGTTTGTCAAACACATAAATTGTCATTGCAATATCCGTATCAATATTGATATCTGTAAAAACACTGACAAATTTCGCCTGAACTAATTCCTCAAGCTTTTCCACCTTTACAGTGTCCTCATAAATTTTTTTCACTAATGTCGTCCTTGCTTCATGAACCATCTGATGTCCTTCATTAGATTCAATCATAAACTTTTCAACATTCGTTAAATTACCTTTCATCTCACAAATTACCCAAGGACCTACAATTCGAGTATTAATTTCTCTTGGTCCATTCCCGATATTTTCCTTTCGTATTTCGCGAATCAGCATACTAATCTTATGTTCCAAATTTTTTGTCATTATATCTCACCTCATATCATCATGTTTTTAATTTTCTCCAAGGCTTATTCGTTCAATTTTGGAATACTCATCTATACAGAGTTATTATTGTTTTCAGATCGATTACAAGGAAGTTTTAGTCTCCATTTACAATGGACCGATAACATACGAATAAATACAACGATAACAACTATGGTCGACAATTCAATAGGACTGCTCCACCCAGCCCATATGCCAATTGCACACAAAAATGTAAGTATTGCATGGATTTCTTCCTTTAATGCAAGGGGGGTTCTACCCGCTAACAAATCTCGAACCATTCCTCCGCCAACACCAGTAAACATAGAAGCAATGACAATAATGCCAAGATCATGTTGCAAACTTTCTGCTAACAGTGCTCCTTGTATCGCAAAGGAAGCAAGACCAATAGAGTCAAAGAAATATCCCCATCGTTTCCAATGATGAACCCATTTCCTCTCAACAAATATAATTGTAGTTAGCGTTATGAGGACAATCAGTAAGGATTGACGATCCCATATATCAGAAATAGGTTCATCGAGAACTACGTTTCTAATCACTGATCCTCCATAAGACGTTGTAAGTCCAAGTACAAAGATTCCAATAAAAGAATATTTGGCCTGCATAGCAACAAATGCACCACTGGCTGCATAAGCAATAATTCCAATTGTGTGTAAAACCGACCAAGTCAATTGACCCTTTCCTCCTTATTAATATGAAAACTTAGTCCTTATTCTCGAAGTCAGTGACTTGATTAAGATTTGTATAATAGTAAGGCTTTTTAAAAGGACCTCATCATTTAGTTATTTGATTTTACTAAAGATAATAATGACTCTTTATATAGTTGATTGACCTAAAACATAATATTTAAAAGGAGAAAATTAATCTTATAATTTACCAACATCTCAAATTTCAAATTAATTATTCCCCTGAGATTGCTCATTTAATCCTGCCCCAATTCCTTGCAGTAAATATAAAGTAAAAGTTAAAGCACGGTTAACATCTTTGTCTCTCATGAGTTTTACTAATTCAAAAACACCCATTTTTTGTTTTGATCGAAGTTCCTTCTCTGCTTTTTGAATTCCTCTCGTCATTCCGTTTATTATCTTTTTAGTCATTTCGGGATCGAGTTCTGTCAGTGCTCCAGCTGCAGCCATCCCATTGTTAATCGCATTGGTCACAGGTTGACGCAACAGTTGTCCTACCGCAATTTTTGCCACTTCTTCTTTCGCCTCAATAAGACTATTAAGGGCTTCAAGAACACCACTTTCGTGAAGTTCTTGAAGAAGCTTAATCGTTTCTGTAATTCCATCTGCGTTATCTGCTAAATTTTGTACAACACTTTCAAGGCGATCAGCCTGTTTTTCCTCTTCCGACAAAATAGGTTCTTTTATCTTGGTTATTGGTTTCGCCATTATTTCGTTCCCCCTGTTCTATTCACATCTGCAATCGGTTCATAATCCTTTCGAGCCCACTTTCTATCTACCTGAACGCCCATTTGAGGATTTCGTTTTGCGTAACGCGGATTGTACATTGGCAGAGGCTTATTTCCTTTCAATTGAATTAATTCCATTTTTACTTTTGTCTGTTTATAGGCTGGTGTTTTTGTCCGAACATCGCCGACACTTCCAGTTAATAGATTGATAGCATTTTCATGACTGACAGAATGCATAGGGACATAAAGTTCTTTTCCTTGTACCCGATCTGTTACGATCGTACGAAGCTTAATCGCACCATAAGGTGACACAAGGCGTACAAGCGAGCCATCTTTTACACCACGTTCTCGGGAAAGTTCCGGCGAAACTTCTACGAATACCTCAGGTAACTTATATTGAATCCCTTTAGATTTATTCGTCATATTTCCTTCATGGAAATGTTCTAAAAGTCGTCCGTTATTCAATGTAAGGTCGAATTCATGTGAAAACTCGATAGGCGGAACATATTCTACAAGGGAAAAACGAGCTTTTCCATCTGGAAAATTAAAACGTTTCGTAAAAAGAAGAGGCTCATCCGTACCATCTTGTTGTACTGGCCATAATAAACTGTTCCATCCCTCAAGTCGTTCATACGATACACCTTCAAAGATTGGAGACAATCTTGCAATCTCATCCATAATTTCGCTTGGATGTTCATAATTCCAATTAACACCCATATAATTCGCTATTTGTTGAATAATCCACCAATCTGGTTTCGATTCACCTAATGGATCAAGTGCACGATACAGCCGTTGAATGCGTCGCTCTGTATTTGTGAATGTTCCATCTTTCTCAAGTGACGGAGCTGCAGGCAAGACAACATCTGCAAATTGTGCTGTTTTCGTTAGAAACACATCCTGTACGACAAAAAATTCTAGTTTACAAAGTGTTTCATGCACATGGTTTGAGTTTGAATCGACCCATGCCATATCTTCACCCATTAGATACATGGCTTTTAATTTGCCCTTTTCCACTGCTTCTAACATTTCAATGTTCGTCAACCCTGGGTTATCGGAAATTTTGACTCCATATGCAAATCCAAACTTTGCTCGAGCCTTGTCGTCTGATAGACGCTGATTTCCTGGAAGCCATTGTGGAAGGGTCCCCATGTCACAGGATCCCTGTACATTGTTATGTCCGCGAAGAGGATAGGCCCCTGCACCAGGACGGCCAAAGTTTCCTGTTACTAGTAGAAGATTAGCGATAGCTGCTGATGTATGGGATCCTGCAACATTTTGAGTGACACCCATTCCCCATAAAATACATGTTCCATCTGCTTCGTGAATCATTCTGGCCGTTTCGATAAGATGTTCTTTTGAAAGACCCGTTACTTCCTCTGTATATTCAAGTGTGTATTTATCAAGGAGTTCAAGATACTCACTATATTGATTTACATGTTTTTCAATGAATTTTTCATCATGCCATCCTTGATCGATCATGTATTTGACAATAGCTGTTATCCACACATAATCCGTTCCTTGCTTAGGATGTAAAAACAAATCAGAACGCTCAGCCATTTCATGTTTTCGAAGGTCAGAAACAATCAATTTTTGCCCGTGTAATTTCTTTGCACGCTTTACCCGAGTCGCTAACACTGGATGGCCTTCAGTTGGATTCGCACCAATAATGATGACCAGACCGCTACTTGCAATATCTTTAATGGTACCAGAGTCACCTCCGTATCCAACTGTCTCAAGCAACCCATCTGTGGCAGGAGACTGACAGTAACGTGAACAATTGTCAATGTTGTTTGATTCAAATACTTGACGTGCTAATTTTTGCATAAGGTAGGAGTCTTCGTTTGTTGTCTTCGAGGAACTTACAAAACCGAGTGCATCTCCTCCGTACGTTTTTTTAATGCTACCCATTTTTTCCGAAATTAATGTAAGTGCTTCATCCCAAGTTGCAGGGACAAACTCATTTCCTTTGCGAATTAAAGGAGTTGTAAGACGTTGCTCACTATTAACAAAATCCCATCCGAACTTTCCTTTAACACAGGTAGAAACGCTATTTACAGGTCCGTTTTCAGTGGGTTCGATTTTTAAGATTTCACGTCCCTTTGTCCATACCTCAAAAGAACATCCTACTCCACAAAACGTACAAACGGTTTTGGTTTTCTTCGTCCGGGTCTCCCGCATCGATGCTTCTACTTCTGATAAGGCAAAAATTGTCTTATAGTCCGGTTCGACTTCTTTAATAAGATCAACCATAGGGTTTAATAAATCTTTCGGAATGGCCGTCATATACCCAGCTTCACCCAGCATCGATTTTTCCATTAGTGCATTACATGGACAAACCGTTGCACACTGTCCGCAAGATACACAGGAAGATTCATTGATGGATTTCCCATCATCCCAGATGACACGAGGCATTTCTCGTTCCCAATCGATTGTTAGGGTTTCATTAACCTGTAGATCTTGGCATACTTCTACACAACGCCCACAAAGAATACATTGGTCAGGATCGTATCGATAAAAAGGATGTGACATATCTACTTCATATCCTTTTTCTCGGAATGGACGAGTTTGATGTTCAATTTCTAACATCTCAGCTGTATTATGCACTCGGCAATTCCCATTATTATTGTCGCAAACCGTACAATAAAGTAAGTGATTCTCCAAAATACGGTCCATTGCTTCTGTTTGTGCAGTTTTGGCCCGTTCTGAAGAAGTCAAAATATTCATTCCGTCCTCCATTTCCGTAGAACAGGCCCTCATAATTTTCCCATCAATCTCACACATACACGTATCACATGTTTGTATGGGACCTAATTCCTCTGAATAACAGATATGCGGGTGTTCTATTTCTTGTTGCAAAAGATAATCGAGAATACGAATTCCTTTTACTGCCTCACGTTCCTCTCCATTAATCTTCACTCTCACTATTTCAGACAATGTAAAACTCTCCCTTTTTCCAAAATAAAAAACCCGCCATAAAATAGTTTGTGTATGACTTTACACAAACTATTTTATGGCGGGCTAATATCTAAGCAGTTTATCCTACTAGTTTATCCGTCTCACCATATAAAATTTTTAAATAGGATATAGAAGTAAGCAATTGGGTATTACTTAACATCCATGACCTTTTATACTATAATTATAATACTTTAAATATTTAAACTCAATAACAAAATTACAAATTACATAGAAGAAGCAACAAAATCCCATTGAAAGACAGTGGTTATTTCTTCTATTTTTTCTTCATATAATGTGTAAAATTGCTAAGAATCCAGTCAATTTAAAAAGTACGATTCTCTTTATCCTCCACTCACTGGAGGGATAAATGCAATCGTATCTTGATCCTTTATCAATTCATCATCTGTTACAAAGCTTTCGTTGATAGCTGTCACAACTTGGTTTAAAGATGAAAGAGAGTATTTATTTTGAAGATACTGTTTTAGTTCGTGAACAGTTATATTATCCATTTCGACTATTTTTAATTCATTTAATCCAATTTCTTCACGTATTCCTGCAAAAAATAAAACCGTAATCACTTCTTAGTCCCCCTGCCTGGTTTTCCTTCTGGATATTTAATGGTCTCTAATTGATTTCCCATCCACATCGTTCCATCTTCCCAAAATTCTTTTTTCCAAATAGGGACGATTTGTTTGATTCGTTCAATAGCATATTCATTTGCTTTGTACGCATTTCTACGATGTGCAGAGGAAACCGCGATAACAACAGCGATATCTGTTATTTCTAATTCACCTATTCTATGAGTTATAGCAACCCATGTATCCGGCCATTGTTCCTTAATTTCTTTACCGATTTGACTCAGCATTTTTACTGCCATTGATTCGTATGCTTGATATTCAAGAGATAACGTTCTCTTCCCTTTTGTAAATTCCCTCACAGTTCCAATAAAAACTGTAATGGCACCGGCTTCTCTTCTGGAAACTTTATTGGTTACTTCTTCTATAGATATAGTGTCTTGTACAATATTAAATAAATCTTGTCCCACCTTTTTACACCACTTCTTTCATTAAATAGTCTATATAGAGCTTTTCTTGATCTAATTGAAAAACTTGATGATCTTTAAGTATCTTTTTATCTAATTTAATATGACTAATCACACACAGAATGTTTGTTACAGAATAGAGCAGTGAAAGATCTCTTTCATTCCGAATCAAAACCACTTTTGGGTAACATTCTTTTTTATATCCTTCAACGAAGATGACATCGAGAGGGAAAACGTTATATAATTCAATCATTTCCTTAAGGTTCCAATTGTCAACTTTAGCAGATAATTGGAGGACGCCACCACCTATTACACTTGAAACAATAGCACCTGCTTTATTATGACGGATGCAGTCTTTAGAAGAGGAATCATTATCAGGAACCCCTCCATGTCCATGATGCTTGATTGATGCAACTTTTAGCCCTTCTTGTTCGGCTCTAGTAATTAGTTTTTCCATTAAGGTGGTTTTGCCGCTATTTTGAAACCCTACGATCTGTAGGATGGAACAATGTATTCCCAAGGCCATTCACTTCCTTGCACGTCTTCTAAAAGTAAAACATCAACAACCATTCCCTTTTGATACCCTCTTGACCCTCCTGGAAGAACAATAAATGCATCTGCTTTTGCTAAAGAGGAAACGGCACCGGATTTATTAAAGCCTGAAGGAGAAACGATTAATTGTCCGTCATTATAAGAAAGGGTACCTCTTACAAATCGAGTAAATGGATTGGGTTTTACAAAATCCTCTCCTAAATAGGCGCTTTCTCTTTTTAAATGTGGTTTGTCATTGTATAAGTACGTTCGGATAACTGGACGAACAAATAGTTCACATCCAACGTAGCAAGCAGAGGGATTTCCTGATAATCCAAATAATAGTTTCCCGTTCAGTTGAGCTACTGTTGTTACGCTCCCCGGTCTCATCGCTACTTTGTTAAAAAGAACAGATGCCCCTAGCTTGTCATAGATAGCTGGAAAATAATCATAGTCTCCTACAGACACTCCGCCTGTTGTAACAAGGATATCTACTTCGGATAAAGCATTTTCGACAGCAGCAAAACAGCTATCAAATTCATCGCTTAATTTACCGAGATATTTAACATCTCCTCCAGCTCTTTCAATTTGAGCCAGAATCATGAACGAATTGCTATTTTGAATTTTGCCTGGTGTGAGTGATTCGCTTACTTCAAGAAGTTCACTTCCAGTCGCTAAGACCCCCACAACAGGCTTTTTGGCAACAGGTACCTTACTGTAACCGAATGTTGCTAATAGCGCTAAAACACCCGGATTGATATAGGTCCCTTTTTTTACTAAAATTGTTCCTTTTTTTGCATCTTCACCTTCAAAAGAGATGTTTTGCCCTTTGTTAAGAGAACGCTTGATTTCAATAAACTTCCGATTACCATCTGTAAACTCTTTCACTAATTCAAGCATGACAACCGCATCACATCCCTCTGGAATCCCAGCACCGGTCATAATTCTAACAGCCTCAAATGCCCCAACTTGTCCATTAAAGACCATACCTGCACCGATTTCTCCCACTACTTGTAAAGATAGTGGATAATCAGAATTAGCTTTTTCTGTATCCTCTGCTCTAACAGCAAATCCATCATATGGAGAACGGTTAAACCAAGGAACATTGTGATCAGCTATTAAGTCTTCCGCTAAGAATCGGCCATGCGCTGATTCCAGTTGGATCATTTCCTTCATACCATTTTGGGCATATTCCATTACTTTACGAACACATTCTCCTACAGAAATAGGGATTCGTTTTATTACCATCATTCTTACTCCTTTTATTAGCCTAATAGGCGATAATAAAGATTTTTAGCAAACTGGATGTTGTTGGTTCCATGAATAAAAACACGTCCATCTTTAAATATAACCATCCGATAGTCTTGAAGCTGGCAAGATAATAGATAGGGATTTTTTGTTACTGAACCGTGAGATTTTAGTAATTTCTCTACTTTGTCAAAACTATATTCTAAAACTTTAGCAGGTCTAATTTGAACTGTATTTCGTCCACATAATACTTCTGTTTTTGTCTGATTTTCATATGATAAATATGGATAGGTTCTGTCTGTTCCACAAGATGGACAACTTTCTGTATTTATGTTGTCTAAATTAATAGAATAATACTGGTTACTCCATACATCAAATGTCAAATAGGTTTTCCTTAATGTTAAAAAATCCTCTACAAAAATTTTAAATGCTTCTGTTACTTGATAAGCAGAAACAATTTGAACAGCCGGGCTAATAATTCCAGCTGTATCACATGTTGCACCTCCAGCAGGAACTCTTTTCAGGATACAATTCAAACATGGTGTTCTTCCAGGAATAACTGTATAAGTGGCTCCATAACTTCCTACACATGAACCATAAACCCACGGAATGTTATGCTTATGTGAGAGATCATTTAAAATAAATCGAATATCAAAATTATCTGTACCATCAATAATCATATCAACATTACTTAACAAATTTTCCAAATTATCATGTCTTACATCCATAACAAGCGTTTCAATTTCAACTTCTGAATTAATTTGTTTCAAATGCTTTCCGGCAGCAATTGCTTTTGGAATTTTATTATCTGCATCTTTTTCAGTGTATAGCTGTTGCCGTTGCAAATTGCTCCATTCGACATAATCACGATCAATGATAGTTAACTTTCCAATTCCTGCTCTTACAAATGCTTCAGCACAAGCACTGCCTAATGCCCCAGCTCCTACGATTAGTACCTGCTTTTGTCTGATTTTTTCTTGCCCTTTAAAACCAATTTGTTTGAACAGCTGTTGTCGCGAATAACGACTAGTCAACGAACTCCCTTCCTTTCTTTCAAATTTAACTACTTCTCACATTTTGCTCAATATCATCGGCCGGTCTTATGAAAATGGGGTAACTCCTGGCAAAGACTAAACGAAAAGGTCGTTTATTACTAGATGAAGTATTGGTTCTAACCGATCCTTTCTCTGCTAAAGAAAAGGTATTCATTAATATTAATAACCTAGAAGAATGACTTGACTTTGAATAAGGAGTACAACATAAGATCACATTGCACACAACTTATATGGTGGATAGGATTATCAAATAAAAATAATTACAATTCATGAAAAAAATCTCCACTTTTCCCTCCTGTTTTTTGTACTAAAAAGGTTTCTTTAATGACCATTGTTTTATCAACAGCTTTACACATATCATAAAAAGTAAGAGCAGCAATCGTTACGGCAGTTAAAGCCTCCATTTCAACTCCAGTTTGACCGTTGCACTTGATTGTAGCTTGTATAATTAAATCATACCCATTGTCTTGTTTATGATAATTAAATGTAAAGTCACTTCCCTGCAGAATGACTGGATGACACATTGGAATAACATCCGCTGTTTTTTTGGCGGCCATAATCCCAGAAATCTGTGCTACTTGAAGAGGATCCCCTTTTTTTATTAATCCATTTTCTATTGCTTCGAATAGTTGCTTTGATAAACCGATTGTACTTTGAGCAATAGCAGTCCGTGTGGTAATGTTTTTTTGAGAAATATCGACCATCTTAGGTCTTCCTTCTTTATTCCAATGTGAGAAATTACTCATCATTGCCTCCTTTGTATACCGAGATAATTAAAATCAGGTAATTTCATAAAAAACTAGAAATAAAGAAAAATTCTTAATTCAATTTACAGTTTAGAAAATAGGACTAACTTTACAGGATATAAGTAAACTTTAAAAGTTAGTCTCTTTTAAAAAACCACTACATTATTAAAGCAATGTTTTTAACCTCTTGTGTAGAATAGAAATTAATCGAAATAAAACTTTATTTCTAGTGAAAAATCCATTTATTTTTTATTCAAACATTAAAAAATACAGTAGTTCTACTTCATAAAATGATAATTTTAACCACCAATATGAGACATCTCGACTTTTGATCGGTTTATTAAATGATTACCTTTTGCTCTTTCATCGGAATAACGGTCACTACGATGATTCCAAATATCAGTAATTTTATTGGTAATCACATCATCTGACTCCCCTGAGCGAAGCAATTGACGAAGATCATACCCTTTTGATGCAAATAAACATGTATATAATTTCCCTTCAGCAGAAACTCGAGCCCTCGAACAGGTTGAACAAAAAGAGTCGGTAACAGATGAAATAATCCCAATTTCTTGATCACTTCCAATATAACGGTATCTAGTTGCTACTTCACCTACATAATTTGGCTCTATTTGTTCGAGGGGCATAATTTTTCCAATTTTATTTAAAATCTCTTTTTTAGTCATTACTTCTGCCATTCTCCAGCCGTTAGAATTCCCTACATCCATATACTCAATAAAGCGAAGAGTATGTTTATTTTCTTTAAAATATTTCGCCATCGGAATGATATCTTGATCGTTTTTCCCTTTTTGAACAACCATATTCACTTTTACTTTCAGTCCTGCATTAGAAGCAGCCTGAATGCCTTCTAAAACCCTCGAGACTTTGCTTCTATTTCCATTTAATTGATTGAAACGTTGATCATCTAAAGAATCAAGACTGACTGTCACCCTCCTTAATCCGGCGTCAAACAACTTAGTGGCGAACTTTTTAAGAAGAGAACCATTCGTCGTAATAGAAATATCCTCCAATTCACTAATTAACTTCAAACGATAAATAAATTCAGGAAGGTCTTTACGTAATAGAGGTTCCCCTCCTGTAATACGTATTTTTTTAACACCTAAGGAAGCAAATATACGAGTTAATCGTTCCATTTCATCAAAAGACAGAATTTTATCAGAAGATAAAAAAGGATAATCGGGTCCAAATATTTCTTCAGGCATGCAATAACGACAGCGAAAATTACAACGGTCGGTCACTGATAAACGAAGATCTCTCAAAGGGCGTTGTAAGTTATCTAATATACCATTTTCCATTTTTCCCTCTCCTTTATTACGTAGCCAACCAACTAACATTAAATTTCAAGAAAGCCAGTCAACACCAGCTACATCCGCACCATGCCGAAAGCTTTTTCACTTTAAATCAGCTGCGGTCATGATGTACTGAATGAACATTTGTACATCTATTTTACTATCGGTAACTTTATACTAGATTTCTTGAAAAATAGGTTGAATCTTTTCCTTTGAAAGTAAACTTTGCAGCAAGCTTATGAATGTAGTATTTCATAGAGAACAACTCTTCTTGAGTTTGGTGGTTCGCACTTACATCCTTAAAAGCACCTTGTTTCATTTTTTTGTTTTTTTCTAATTAATCAACAAGCTAGATTAAATTCATCTTATGTCTTACTGTTTTTTTGAATTCGTTCTGGACAAGTATAAATATTGAAAGATTGATTTCGAATAAAACCTACGGTTGTAATCCCTAGATCTTCCGCTAGCTCTAAGGCTAATTCAGTAGGAGCAGATTTCGAAAGAACGATCTCACAACCAATTTTCGCCACTTTCAATAAAATTTCTGAAGATATTCGTCCGCTAAAAACAATGATTTTATTTCCAATTGAGATGTTATTTTTTAAACAATATCCATATATTTTATCCAAAGCATTATGTCTTCCAATATCCATCCGACTTAGCATAAAACCATTTACATCGCAGAGTGCAGCATTATGAACTCCCCCAGTGTCTTGAAAAATAGTGGCTGAATCTTGTAAATCATTCATTAAACGAAGACAGTCCTCTGGGGAAATTCCGACCCGAAATTCTTTCATTTTCTTAGCAGTTAATGCATCATTAATAAAGACAAACCCTTGTCTACTCATTCCACAGCACGATGTAACGTATCGTTTGTTTTGAAGGTTTTGGTAATAAGGATTCAAATTATTTATATTCACGTGTACATACCCTTCTTTTTCTTGAACCCAAATGTCTTTGATATCTTCATATCGCCGCATAATTCCTTCGGATGCTAAGTAGCCGATTACCATATCTTCAATATATTCTGGAGTACAAACCATCGTAACGAATTCTTTTTCATTAATTTTTACTGTAACTGGAAACTCTGTAACAATTATGTCCTCAGCATCTTGAATGTGCCCGTTTGTGAATTTAAGAATTCCTCTTTTTCCCACTATTAGTTTCATACGGTACCTCATCCTATAAATTATTATTTTTATTGAAGAATCCCTATATATCATCATGTCTAAAATAATTGGCCTAGATTAGTTCCTACTCCCTTTTCCATATAGGGATTACCTTGAATCCTGGATTAAAAAGGTGAAGAGAATAAGTTTGATAGATATTTCAAGTGATTATTTATTATATTTTGGATGTTATATTTCAAATTGATATTCTAAACAAATTTTGCATGAATAGCCTATCCACTTTGAGTAGTGTTTTAGTTTGATATATTTATATTATCAACATTTATTAGTTACAAACTATGGTGAACAATTCTCAGCATTATAACTCTCCTTTTTTAAAATCAAAAAAGCCCACCATAAAATAAAATGTGTACAATCTATACACAGTCTATTTTATGATGGGCTAATTACTAAGTAGTTTTCCTACCAGTGATCCATCTCATCACATATAGCAAAATTAAAAAAAACAGAATATTAAGGCAATTTGTCATTACCTAACATCAATGATTTTTTT
Organism: Rossellomorea pakistanensis; assembly: GCF_016908495.1. Classification (GTDB taxonomy): domain Bacteria; phylum Bacillota; class Bacilli; order Bacillales; family Bacillaceae_B; genus Rossellomorea; species Rossellomorea pakistanensis. Next base: position 491,464 of record NZ_JAFBDZ010000001.1, read on the forward strand.
ATGCTTTTATTATAATACTTTAAATGCCTAACCACAATAGAAATTAGCAGTAAAATTTCCTTCTTAATGTTGTCGTGTGATTTGTTACAAGATTAAAATCAATTTCTTTGATTACTTTTTCGATCTCTCCAAGCTTATTATGTCGAATATACGTCCAACCATTATATTCAAGTGTAAAGAATGATATGATTAAGCCAATGATAATCCGACGATAGTTGAAGTCCAACCTTTTCTCATATCTTCCACCTATTAAATTACTAACCAAAGCCTGTCTCAATTCATTGTATTCATTATTCAACAACCTTGCCTTATTCTTGAGTATCTTAGAAGTGATCACATTTCGCAACAATCGCATTCGTTAGATGTTTAAGATTTTATTTAACACATTTTCATAATCATCAGTAATATTCAACAGGTACATATTCAATAAACCCTGCTGGTTTGCTATTCTCCATTATTTTTATATACTTTAATCCTTCATTGAGCCTCCCCTTAAGCCAATTGTTTTTATTTATATAACCTGTTGAGCTCGGCTTGCTGCGAAGACAATAACATCCCTTATCTTCTATATTCTCTTCGTCTAAATCTATCATTTCAATTGATTCCAATAGATTTCTCCCACTTATCTCATTTATATGTTCTTATTCAATTAAAGTACTCTCTACCGAAACAACTGAGGAGCACGTCTTGATCAGCATTTGCCACTATTACGGAAATTACAGCGATAACCAGAGTTTATTTCCGATTCTCTTTACTAAAGAGTATGAAAAGTGGTCATAGTAAACTCCTCTAAACAAATGTACATCTCTATAAATGCCTTCATTATTAAAACCCAGTCCTTTTAATAAGTGAAAGAACTTTTGGGGAAAGGCTTCTTAATCAAATAAAGTTTTTACCTATTTGATTTACATTTTAACATATTTTACCTATATTTTTTTGAAGACCATCATTTGTAATTTTGCTAAGTATGGGGTTCATATTCAAACTGTGGGGTGGGGGGGTGTTTATGATCGTAGAATGAAATAAAATTGAGTTTAGTAAGTGTAGAGATCTATTCAATCAACGAGGACATTTAAAATCAATGGCAGTAGTTGAAGGTATAAATCCTAGACGAATATTTGTTGATGATCATGTTTCCCCTTCCTCTGGACTTATTTGGTTGGGGAATAATGATGGTTTCATATTTATTGGAAATGAGAACAACGATAATGGATAAACGACTTTATTGACAATGTAATCATTCCAGAAGCAATAAAAGTCAATTCATAATGTTTGAAGGTATTAGCAATCACAATCAGTAGAATAAGACTATTGATAGAGTGTTTAAACACCGTAAGTTAGGGAGCTGGAAACAAAGGGGATACACCTTACAAGCAGGGGATTATAAAGATAACTGCGAACCTGTGATTGATCAAAGATATGAAGCTGTAAATATCAGCAACAATCTTTTAGAGAACTATAATAACTCCATAAAGAATATCGATTTTTACACTTCAAAATTATTGAATTTTGGTCTTTAACTGAGGAATTTTTGAATAAGGGTGTTGGATTTTGTATCCTTTCAAAAATGAAATTTATTTTGTTTTTCAGGTTTTGTCGTTGAAAATGGACACTGAATTGATATTGAAACAATAGAAACTCATCAAGGAAAAAAATCAGCTCAAAAAATCACTCATTTTTTTAAAAAACATTGTTTGGATAATATTATGGTTCCAAATTAGGATTGTATGGAGTAACAAGCCCTCTATTACAGTTGCAGAAAATATAGGATTTTAAAATGTATGTAACTATGTTGGATATGATTTTTCATTCTAAGATCATATTCTATTAAACTTTACAAAAGCCTCACCAAATAAATTTTACTTATTTAACCTTTTAAATAGAGAAGTACTATAAGGAATATTATTAGTCCTATCGTAAAAATTGAACCAACACTTGCACTGTATATTATGTGAACTTTAACATGAAGAATAACATGAACAATAAGAATAATAAGTAAGCAAAAAAGCAAAAAAATAACGATATTCACATTTCTATTCCTATACAAAAAATCAGCACCTTTAGATACATAGTAGGAATTCAAAATTGTTATCATGATCTTTTAACAAAATATAAGTTTTTTATTTCACTTTCACGCTGCTGCTTTATTCTTATTTTCCAGTTATTCCATTCTCTGAAGCTCAACTCTTTCTGGTAACGTCTTCTTTCCATTATCATTCAAATGATTGTAGATAAAAGAAAAGTTTATTCTATTGAAGATCTCTAGTTATTAGTAACCGTTATTTTATTTGTATGCTTGTATAAACCTCCCTAGAACAATCAAACTGAATGATGTTTCGTTTCTTCTTATTTGTGTAACATTTGGTGGCGGTGTTAGTTAGCAGTAAAGAGAGTTATAGAAGTATCCTTTTATGGTTGAAGAAGAAATAGGGATCTACAGTTAATCACTTAGCCTTTTAATTAAAGAAAAAGGACACTAAATTAAACAGTGTCCTCCCATTGAGCAAACTACATTCAACTAATTATTGGATCGTTGTTGTTAACGATGAATCATCCTTCAGTAATACAATTTCATCAAAATACTTTATGGATTTCAAATCCTGATCAATCCAATCGTTTTCTCGCCATGTTTTTTCAATAAAGATTTCTGCCTTTAATTGGTTACGGCGACATCCATCTGATGCTTCCTTTATTGCAATGATGCTTTCGTAGATATTAACCATCAGTTTGGCTATTCTCTTAGAATGGTAGGATTGTACATCTTTAGATTTTGAAAGAGCGTAATCGGATAAATTTCTTAGGTCTTCGATCCCTTTTTCTACAAGCTGTATATCCCGATCGGACACATTCCCTAAATCAGTAAGTTGCTTCTCCATTTCATTGATAAACACTCGATGAGCTTGATATTTATCGATGAGACGCAATATTTCAAGTCCCAAAATGTTTGCTGTTCCTTCCCAAACGGTCAGTACCTGAGCATCACGTAACAATCGTGGTGTTACAAAATCCTCAATAAAACCATTACCTCCATGGATTTCGATTGCTTCATGGGAAAACTGGATAGCCTGTTCTGCCGACTCCTTTTTCAAAAGGGCGATTAATAAGCGATTCATGACCTGATCTTTATCAGAAACAGATTCTTTCTTCATCATGACACGATCAAAAAGCTTCACTAAGGAGAATACTGCACTTGTTTCAATTTCCTGTTTTACTACAAGATGTACGAGAGTTTCCTTAATCATCGGATAGTCAGTAAGCTGTTTACCAAAAGCTTCACGATACAAAGCATAATTTTTTGCTTCAGTATAAGCACGCCTCATAATTCCAATGGAGGCGACCGCATTACAAAGGCGAGAAAGATTAAGAGCTTCCATCATATAATGTATTCCTTTTGACTCATCCCCGACTAAGTAAGCTTCTGCTCCATCAAATTCTACTTCTGCTGACGGAACAGCACGAACGCCTAATTTATCCTTTAATCTACGGATACGAATACCATTTAACCTTCCATTATCATCCCGCCATGGTACTGCAAATAAGCTTAAGCCTTTTGTTCCTTTTGGACTCCCTTCCATTCTTGCCAAAACCATTGCGACACCGCACATTCCCGCATTAGAAGCAAAATACTTTTCACCATAGAGGCGGTAGGTCTTACCTACTTTTACAGCCTTTGTCTCGTTCGCACCAACATCTGATCCGCCTTGTCGTTCGGTTAAAAATGTTGCCCCCTCATAAAGCTCCATTTCTCCGGTGGATGTTACATGTGGAAGGAATATAGATTTTACCTCTTCATTCGCATAATGGTCCAACAAATACGCCGTTGCCATCGTCAATGTTACCGGGCAATAGAAACCAGGTTCAGCTTGGGAGAGCAAATAGCCTTGGGCAAAGGAAATGAAGTAATCACCTTTTTTTCCTAGTTCGGGAATTTGCTTATGAATATACCCAACTATTCCACTATTATATGTTTCTTGAACCGTTTTTTTATAACCATCATTTACCCAGACTTCAGATATATCATCACCTAGTTGATTATATTTAATGAGCTTCGGCTGTCCTTCACGATCCGTATGCACTGCTCGTTGATCAATATCCGTTGCACAACGCTCTCCAAATCTCATTAATTCTTGATCTGCCCATCCATAAAGGTCCTTATTTGCGTATTTTTTAAAAAGATTCCTGAAGTGTGAATCTTCCTCGTAAAAGTTTGTTTGACGTCTCATTGCAACACCCCATCCGTTCGTTCTCTAAGTACATGTTTCAAAATTTTCCCTGTCGCATTTCTTGGTAGTTCAGATACTTGTTCGTACTTTTTGGGAATTTTATAGTCTGCGATTCCACCAGATAGAAACCGCTTACATTTTTCTGCAAGGTTATCCACCACTTCCGTTGCAACAATGAAAGCTTTGACAGTTTCTCCCCATTCTGGATGCGGTACTCCTACTACAGCTACATCAGAAATGTATGGAAGTTGGACTAAGAGATCTTCTATCTCTTTTGGATAGATGTTTACACCTCCTGAAATAATCAGGTCTTTTTTTCGATCTACAATCCAGATATATCCGTTCTCATCATACTTTGCTAAATCACCAGTTCGAATCCACCCATTCTCAAAGACTTCCAACGTTTTCTCAAAGTCCTTATAATACTTTTTCATATTCCCTTCACCACGGAGGATTAATTCCCCTACTTCATTTGGTGCTACTTTTTCTCCGTCTTTATTAATAATGAGAATTTCAGTTCCTAAAGCTCCTCTTTTTCCAATACTACCAGATTTTGTTTCATGTTCCTCTGGTCGAAGGAGTGTACCACTTGGACCCGCTTCTGTTAAACCGTACACACAACAGAGGGAATTTGTTTGGAACTTTTCTTTGATCATCTTAACGTCGGGTTTGGATAAAGATGCTCCTCCATAAACCCAATACTTCATTGATGATAGATTGTAAGATTGAATATTTGGCATCTTGGCCGTGAATAAGTAGGCTACTGGAGCTCCAAAGAAGTGTGTAATTTTTTCTTTCTCAACAAGATTGAGCAATGCTTCTGGGGTAAAGGTAGGAGAAAGAACATGTGTAGCTCCAACATACATTCCTCCTATCATAAACAAATGCAGAGGCGCAGAATGACTAAGTGGCATCATGTGAAGTATGCGACTTTCTGGTTTATACTCCATCTCAATACTCATCATAATAGCTACAGCTAGGATACTTCTATTTGTGAAAAGCACTCCTTTAGGTTTTCCCGTCGTTCCAGATGTATAAAGGATTGCCGCATCATCATCTTCTTGTAATGAACAAATTATTTCTTTCTCTGATTCGGATTCTTTTACTTCTTCAAATGAGCGCCAGCCCTCTGTTGCTTTTCCTGTCTTTACAAGGATTAGCCCTTCGCATTCAACGCCAGATACTCCCTCCCAAAGCCATTCATGCACAAGTAATGCACTAGCATCACAATGCTCTACGATATACTCCACTTCTGGTAATGTAAGCTTCGCATTTATAGGAACAATAATGGCCCCTAATCGAACAACTGCAAAATAACTGATCATAAACTCTTTTGTGTTTGGCATAAATAACACTACTTTATCTCCACACCCAACACCTAATGACTGAAGTGCAGCAGCGAATCGGTTGGTTTCCTGATGAAGCTCGCGATAGGAGATTCTTTCTTGATTAACCACAACCGCTTCCTGATTGGGATACTTTCGTGCATTCCTGGCCAGTAACTCTGATAGGTTCATATTATTTCCCCCTTAAATCATCAAGTTTTGTAAAAAATCATTTTGCAGCTCTTCCAATTCCTGTTTCATTTCCTTCAATTCGTCAATCCGTTTATTCACCTCCTTTATTTTCTGTTTTCCATATTCAATTGTCCTCTCTAATTGCTTTTTTCCAGACGAATCCTGATCAAAAAGTTGGATCATTTCCTTTATTTCATCCAAGGAAAACCCAAACCGCTTCCCACGCAATATCAACTTAATACGCGTTACTTCCTTACTAGTGAAAAACCTTCTTCCACCTTCAGAACGTTGAGGCTTTATAAGTCCAAGTTCTTCATAGTATCTAATTGTTCTAGTCGTTAGCGAAAATTTATCGGCTATCTCAGAAATGGAATACATCATTTAGCTTCATCCTATTTATCTCATTTTTCGTTAATACTAATTTACAATTTACGTTAACGTAAACTACAAGGTATAATTGCAAATATTTATAAGCTAGTTCATTATGGTTTTAAATATCTAATCAACTCCTTGTTAATAAAATTTTCAACTAGAAAACGCTAAAAATTAACTCGTGTTGAATATTTTACTCTTTATCAATATATCTCATATTGACATATTATTGGATGTTAAAAGAGAACAAATACAGAAGACTATTCACAATAGAAGGTTTATAATATGGATTTTTATGTAACTTTCTCCTTTTTCCCGTGACTAATTAGTAAACTATTGATTGAAAATAGTGACTGAACCTAATCATACAGTTGGATTTTAAAAGCTGAAGATTAGAAGGAGAGGAATTCCAAAATGAATTGGTTACCTAGATTTTTAAGTAGAATGTTGACAGGTGCTTTTACAACCATTTTGATTGTTTTCTTATTAATACAATTGGGCTTCTTCTAGAATGCCTCTTAATCTAATGTTTTAATCGAACAACTAAAAATACGTGGAGATCTTGAAAAACAAATTAAATAAACGCTCAGGAAATTATTCTCTGAGCGTTCAAATCTTTTTGTCGACTAATTCAATTAATGCTCCTGATATGGAATGAGCACCACTTAATCTTATTGATAAGTCGTTCTTGATGTTAATAGTCTAATCACCATTTCAAGCTGTGAAGCTTATTTTGGCAAGACTGAGCTTCCCATTAAATACTTATCGACTTCATGCGCCACTTCACGGCCTTCATTAATGGCCCAAACAATTAAACTTTGACCTCTTCTCGCATCTCCTGCAGCGAAGACACCATCAATATTGGTTGTGTATTCACCATATGCTGCATCAATTTTTTGATCTGTCGTATTTACACCAAATTGATTTAATAGCAGTTGCTCGGTTCCTTCGAATCCAATAGCGATAAAGACGAAATCTGCTGGCCAAACCTTTTCTGTTCCAGGTATTTCAGTGAAAGTATACTCTCCATTTTCATCTTGTACTTTTTCCATTTGAACTGTATGAAGTTCTTTAACTTGCCCATTTTCACCGGCGACGATTTTTTTTGTTTGAATGGAATATTGGCGAGGGTCTTTGCCGAACTTTGCTTCTGCTTCTTCATATGCATAATCCAATGTAAATACATTTGGATATGCCGGCCACATATTTTCAGATGAACGGCTTTCAGGTAGTTTAGGGTGTTTGCCAAATTGGACAACACTGCGAGCTTTTTGGCGGAGTGCTGTAGCAACACAGTCCGCTCCAGTGTCTCCTCCACCAATTACAATGACATCCTTGCCTTTAGTATCGATAAACTGACGATCTGTAAAATTGGAGTCTAACAAACTCTTTGTCGACTTTGTTAAATAATCCATCGCAAAGTGTACTCCTTTTGCGTTACGGCCATCAAGCACTAAATCACGTTGTTTTTGGGCACCTGTACATAGAATGACAGCGTTATATTGAGCTTTTAACTCTTCTGTTGTAATATCTTTTCCTACCTCTGTATTTGTGACAAAGTCGATGCCTTCTTGATTTAATAACTGGATGCGACGCTCTACTACCTCTTTTTCAAGCTTCATGTTCGGAATGCCATACATGAGCAAGCCCCCTGCACGGTCTGATTTCTCATAAACCGTTACAGAATGTCCAGCCTGATTTAATTGGTCCGCACTTGCTAATCCTGCAGGACCAGACCCGATGATCGCTATTTTCATACCCGTTCGTTTCTTCGGAATACGAGGAGTAATCCATCCGTTATCGAATCCTTTATCAATAATAGTCCGCTCAATGTTTTTAATGGTGACAGCAGGATCTGTTATCGCTAATGTACAGGATCCTTCACAAGGTGCTGGACATACTCTCCCTGTAAATTCTGGAAAGTTATTGGTTTTAAGTAAACGATCAAGGGCCTCTTTCCATTTACCACGATAAACTAAATCATTCCATTCCGGTATTAGATTATTAATGGGGCAACCAGTGGTCACTCGGTTTAAATCCATACCCATATGACAGAAAGGGGTGCCGCAGTCCATGCAGCGGGCCCCTTGTTTTTTTAATGCTTCATCAGAGAAAGGAGTTGAATATTCTTTCCAGTCATTTAATCGGGTTAGAGGGTTGCGTTCTTTTGTCCTCTCCCGTGTGTATTCCATAAAACCTGTTGCTTTCCCCATCTACCTCTCCCCTTTCTTACTGAATTACTGTTTCTAATGGTTTTGATGGTGTGGTTAATCTTTTCTCATTCTTTGCATTGATTTGGAACGCATTCATTACGGCCTGTTTATCTGTTAATCCCGCTTCTTTTTGCTGTTGAATACTTTCCATCATACGCTTATAATCCTTTGGAATGATTTTCACAAATTTTGCTAGCATTGTGTCCCAGTTCTCAAGCACACGTGCTGCCTTGACACTATCTGTGTAATAGAAATGGTTTAGAATCATTTGCTTCAGTTCCTTGACATCATCTTTATCGACAAGTGGTTCTATATCGATCATTTCTTGGTTGCAAAATGCCTTAAATTCTGTACTGGATTCAGCAAGTACATAAGCAATCCCACCGGACATACCTGCCGCAAAGTTTTTACCAACTTGACCAAGAATCACGACACGTCCGCCTGTCATGTATTCACAGCCATGATCACCAATTCCTTCGACAACTACATTTACACCACTATTCCGAACAGCAAAACGTTCTCCTGCTTGACCATTAATATACGCTTCACCACTTGTAGCACCGTAAAATGCGACATTACCAGCAATCACATTTTCTCCCGACTCTACTTTTGACTCTATAGGTGCTTTTACCACCAATTTACCGCCAGATAAACCTTTTCCGATATAATCGTTCACATCACCAGTGATAAACATGGACATCCCCTTTGGTACAAATGCACCAAAGCTCTGACCAGCTGAGCCTGTGAAACGAAGGGTTATCGTATCTTCGGGCAGCCCCTTATCTCCGTACCGTTTAGATACTTCACTTCCAACAATTGTTCCAGCGACACGGTTAATATTTTTAATTGGAAAGGTTACATCTACAGGTGTTTGATTCGTTAAAGCCGACTGTACAGCTGGTAATATTTCAAGAATATCCAGCGATTCATTAATTTTATGATTTTGTGGTTTTTGGAATGTGCGAGGCTGTCCCTTAGGTTGAAATAGTAATGCAGTTAAATCTAGATGCTTCGCTTTCCAATGCTCTTTTGTACGTTCGCTTACTTTCAAAACGTCTGTACGCCCGACCATTTCGTCAACCGATTTAAACCCGAGTTCTGCCATCAATTCGCGTACCTCTTGTGCAACAAAGCGCATGTAGTTCACAATATGGTCTGGGTCTCCCATAAACTTTTTTCGCAATTCAGGGTTTTGAGTTGCTACACCTACTGGACAGGTATCTAAATGGCACGCACGCATCATGACACACCCTAAAACAACGAGGGGCGCTGTCGCAAACCCAAACTCTTCTGCCCCTAATATCGCTGCCATGACCACATCTTTACCTGTCATTAACTTACCGTCTGTCTCTAACACTACGCGGTCCCGCAGACCGTTCAGCATCAGGGTTTGGTGTGCTTCTGCAAGTCCTAGCTCCCAAGGTAAACCTGTGTGTTTTATACTTGTTTTCGGGGAAGCACCTGTTCCGCCATCGTAACCGCTAATGACGATAACGTCAGCAGCTCCTTTTGCCACTCCAGCAGCGATTGTACCAACGCCTGCTTTCGCCACTAATTTAACGCTAATTCGTGCTGAACGATTAGCATTTTTCAAATCATGGATTAACTGAGCCAAGTCTTCGATAGAATAGATATCGTGATGTGGTGGGGGTGAGATGAGTCCGACTCCTGGTGTTGATCCACGAACATCTGCAACCCAAGGGTATACTTTCTTGCCTGGCAGTTGTCCGCCTTCACCCGGTTTTGCTCCTTGTGCCACTTTAATTTGGAGTTCATCAGCATTTACAAGGTAATGACTTTTGACACCAAACCGGCCTGAAGCGATTTGTTTGATCGCACTTCTACGATTGTCACCATTTGCATCAGGGGTATAACGGTCAGGGTCTTCCCCACCTTCCCCGCTGTTGCTTTTACCTCCTAAACGATTCATCGCTATCGCTAACGCTTCATGTGCTTCTTTACTTAATGATCCAAATGACATTGCTCCGGTTTTAAAGCGTTTTACAATCGAATCAACAGATTCAACTTCTTCAATTGGCAGAGCTTGACGTGTTTTGTCAAAGGAAAATAGATTGCGAAGAAAACCTATTCTCTCTTCATTTGCTGCGTGAGAATATTGTTTGTATAAATCGTAATCTCCTTTTCGACAAGCCCATTGCAATGTATGAATCGTTTTCGGATTAAACGCGTGATGTTCCCCTGTCTTTCTCCATTGAAAATTACTTCCAGAATCGAGGGTTTCATTCAGGGTATCCTTGTATGCTTTCTTATGGACTAGTAATGCTTCCTGTGCAATGGTCTCTAATTCGATTCCACCAAGCTGTGAAGCTGTTCCGCAGAAATAACGTTCGATTACATTTGAACTAATTCCAACCGCTTCAAATATTTGGGCTCCACGGTAGCTTTGAATCGTGGAAATTCCCATCTTGGACATTACTTTTACAACACCCTCTGTTACTCCTTTAATATACTTGCTAACAGTTTCTTCAAAAGGAATCTTTAAATGCCCCTCTGAAATAGACTGTTTATACGTTTCAAAAGCAAGATATGGGTTTATAGCATCTGCACCATATCCGATCAATGAAGCAAAATGATGAACTTCCCTTGCTTCTCCTGTTTCAAGGATAATGCTTACCTTTGTACGATTTCCTTGACGGACAAGATACTGATGAAGCGCACTTGCTGCCAATAGTATTGGAATAGGAACATTTTTTTCATTCATGCTGCGGTCTGACAATATAAGCAGACTAATCCCTTTTTCAATGGCACGATCCGCTTCAAGGAAAATTTGCCCAAGAGAAAACTCTAAATCTTCTGAAAATAAAGCCTGGATAGTCTTGCTTTTAAACTCCGGGTATACATTTGATTTCAATTGTTTTATTTGTCCATTAGATAGAATCGGTGTATCAAGTTGAATACGACGACAGTTTTCTTCATTTGGATGTAACAAATTGCCTTCTGCCCCTAAAAAGCTAATCGTTGACGTGACAATTTGTTCACGAATCGAATCAATAGGCGGATTTGTCACTTGTGCAAATAATTGCTTGAAATAATGGAACAATGATTGTGGTCGATCGGACAATACCGCAAGTGGCATGTCATTCCCCATTGAACCAAGTGGATCTTTTCCTTCAGTAATGATAGGAATTAAATATTTATGAATATCCTCATAGGTATACCCAAATGCTTTTTGACGTACAAATAGGTCCGTCAATGTTATTTCTCCTGATGTTATATCTTCATTTAATTTAATAAGATTATCATCAAGCCACTGCTGATAAGGGTGACTTTGTGCCATTTCAGATTTAATTTCCTCATCTGAGATGATTCGACCTTCTTCGATATCAATCAATAACATTTTCCCTGGACTTAATCGATCTTTATATAACACATTTTCAGGATCAATGTTAATGACACCAACTTCAGACGAGTAGATAATATAATCATCTTTTGTTACATAATAGCGTGCGGGGCGCAAACCGTTTCGGTCTAGAATCGCACCGATTTGTTTACCATCCGTAAATGATATCGATGTTGGTCCATCCCATGGTTCCATTAGACAGCTATGAAACTCATAGAAGGCTTTCTTTTCTTTTGACATATGTGGATTTTCTGCCCAAGGCTCTGGAATAAGCATCATCGCTGCATGAGCTGGTTTACGACCTGAAAGTATAAGAAATTCTAGTGCATTATCTAGAATGGATGAATCACTTCCATCAGTATCTAAAATCGGGAGAACTTTTGGTAGGTCTTCCCCAAACGCTTCGGATAGTAAATGTCTTTCACGTGCTTTTGTCCAATTCACATTACCCCTAAGCGTATTAATTTCCCCATTATGGATTAGGTATCGATTTGGATGAGCTCTTTCCCAGCTTGGAAAGGTATTGGTACTAAATCGGGAATGCACTAAAGAAAAAGCCGAAACCACTTCCTCATCCTGTAGATCAATATAAAAGGCATCTACCTGCTCAGGAGTTAACATACCTTTAAAGACCATTGTTTTACTTGAAAGGCTAGAAAAGTACATACGCTGTTGTTGCTCTTTAGCCCATTTTTCCGCCTGTTTTCTAATAATATATAATTTACGTTCAAATACTAATTCATTGGAAATACTCTCATCGGCTCCAATAAAGACCTGACGAATGAAGGGGGTCGTTTCTTGTGCTGCTGGTCCAATTTGGTCTATATTCACAGGAACAGTTCTCCATCCGAGTATCGTCTGTCCCTCTTGTTTAACTAATGTATTTATATGTGATTCAATATTTTCCCTTTCAGCATCATCTTTTGAAAAGAAGATCATTCCTACACCGTAACGTCCTTTTGCAGGTAAATTAAATTCTGGACATGTATGACGGAAAAACGCATCAGGAATTTGGATCATTAGTCCAGCGCCATCGCCAGTGATTGAGTCACTACCCTGACCAGCTCGATGATCTAATTGACAAAGCATCTCCAGTCCTTTTTTAACAATATCATGTGTAGCAAGTCCTTTTATATTAGCATAAAAGCCAATACCACATGCATCATGTTCAAATTCAGGACGGTAGAGACCTTGCGCTTTCGGCAATTGATTATATGTCATGTTCATCTCTCCCGTTTACGTTTTAGTTATCAGAAAATTTATATACTTTTTATTTTAGATTTTCAAATTGATATAAACAATATATAATTTAGATTAAAACAATCTCGTTTTGATATATATTATCGAGGAGGTGCAAAATGGAACTGCGTCAATTACGTTATTTCATGGAAGTTGCGGAGCGTGAACATATGACAGAAGCGGCAGAGGTTCTACATGTTGCACAATCAGCCGTTAGCTTACAGATCACGAAACTTGAAGCCGAGCTTGGCGTCTCTTTATTTGAAAGAACTGGGAGAAACCTGAAGTTAACACCTATCGGACAGATTTTTTTAACCCATACTAAATCAGCCATAAAAGCGATTGATCATGCGAAGGAAAAGGTTGACGAATATTTGGACCCAAAACACGGGACCATTAAAATTGGCTATCCGACAAGTCTTGCAAGTCATTTACTTCCAACAGTCATTTCAGCTTTTAGACATAAATCTCCAAATGTTTCGTTCCATATGCGTCAAGGCTCTTATTCTCGTTTAATAGAGGCCATTAAAATTGGAGATATCAATATCGCATTTCTTGGTCCCGTCCCGACAAAAGACCCTGATATTAATACCAATATTTTATTTAGGGAAAACATTTCTGCTTTAGTTCCAGCGAACCACCCTCTTTCGGATAAAAAGAGCCTTTTTCTCAGCGACTTACGAAACGAAGATTTTGTCTTATTTCCAAAAGGTTATATACTACAAAAAATAGCGGTGGATGCATGTAAGCAAGCGGGATTTGTACCTAATATCACATCAGAAGGGGAAGATATGGATGCGATTAAGGGGCTCGTTTCAGCAGGAATCGGTGTTAGCCTCTTACCTGACAGTACATTTTCCGGTGCAGCTCCTAATCTAACTGTAAAAATTCCTATTGATTCTCCACAAGTAACACGTTCAGTCGGAATCATTACCCCAAAACATAGGGATTTAGCCCCTTCAGAAAAGGTTTTCTATCAGTTTACTAAGGAGTTTTTCAGTGTATTGGAGCAATACCAATAAAAAAAGTTATGTTCCCCATTTGAGGTGAACATAACTTTTCCATTCCAAAATCACTAAAAAATCTACACATTATTGAATCTTAAACTTATACCCATTGAGTGTTTAAGCTTTATTAAGTTGATGTCTTGAATATTAATATTTAACTCGTACGCTTCATTTTAAATTTTGGAGAATTCGTCAACTAATGCACCAAACCGTTTTAAGGAATTTTCTATCGGAAAGGGTGATGTTAAATCTACACCCGTCTTTTTTAACAATTCAAGCGGGTAATCCGAACTCCCGCTCTTTAAGAATTCCAAATATGACTTTAATGTTTCTTGATCACCTTCAAAAATTTGAGTGGCCAATTGGATGGCTGAAGCAAAGCCGGTAGCATACTTGTATACATAAAAAGGACGATAAAAATGGGGTATTCTGGCCCAGCCATATTTTACTTCTTCATCAAATACAACCTCATCCCCATTATATTCCCTGAACAAACCCTCATAAGTTTCATTAAAAACATCTACATTTAAAGGTAATCCCTTTTCAGCCATTTCATGTGTCTTTTTCTCAAATTCTGCAAACATCACTTGAGTAAAAAATGTACCTTTAAATTGATCAATGAAATGATTAAGTAGATGATTTCGGACATGTGAATCTTTCTCATTTTTGAGTAAATAATTAATTAATAGAACTTCATTAACTGTCGAAGCCACTTCAGCAACGAAAATACTATATCGTGCAGTAATTTGCGGTTGGTGCTGGGAACTCAGCTTACTATGAACTCCATGACCACATTCATGTACCAATGTAAACAAACTGTTCAAATCATCTTGATGGTTTAAAAGTATATAAGGGTGAACGCCATACACACCTAGATTGTATGCGCCTGATCGTTTCCCAGGTGTTTCCCGAACATCAATATACCTTGCATCTTTAAATTCATGAAGAATATTTATATATTCTTCTCCTAAAGGGGATAAGGCTTTACACATAGTTTCATATGCTTGCTCGTAACGAATGACTTGTTTAGCTCCTTTTACTAATGGAACATTTAAATCATATTGTCTCAGTTCATCTAATCTCAATTTTTCTTTACGGATACGAGAATAACGATGTAGTGGATCAATATTGCTTTTGGTGGTTGAAATTAGATTTTCATATACCTCTTTCGAAACCTTATCAGCAAACAATGACTTTTCAAGTGCTGATGGATAATGACGTACTCTAGCTAAAGTAACGTTATTTTTTATAGCTGCGGAAAGTGTAGAGGCAATAGAATTCCTTAAATGCATATATGGTTGGTAATATGCCTTGTATGCTTTCCTGCGCTTTTCACGGTCTTCGTCTTCAATTAGCTTTGAATACATCCCCCTCGTTAGTTCCACACTCTCACCTTTATCGTTAATAACTTCTCCAAACTTAATATCTGCATTATTCATCATCCCATAGGTATGACCCGGGACAGAAAGTGCTTCCCCTAATTGAGATAAGACTTCCTCCTGCTCTTTGCTTAATACATGAGTCCTGTAACGATAGGACTCTAACAAGTCTTCTTCAAAGTATTTTAACCCTTCTTCTGCAGATATGTATCCTTTTAATGTTTCCTCCTCTAAACTTAATAAATATGGCATGAAAAAGGAAGTCGAAGCGTTCACCTTTACACTAAGTTGTTTTGCTCGTTCTAAGAATGATTGAGCTTTCGTTATTCTAGTGTCCTCATCGACATTCAACATCGCATATGCATAGATTTTGTTAAACAAAAAGGATACTTCTTCCCTTAGTTTCAAGTATTGATACAAAGAGTTTCCTTCCTGAATTCGACCATCAAATGATTTTAATTTCTCTGTCATTTTTTCAATTAGCTTAAAGTCAGTTTCCCATTTACTATAATCAGAATAGATATCAGATAAATCCCATCTTTCATGTTTTGGTACTTCATTTCTTGTCGTAAACGTTTGCATTCGAAAACTCCTTTACACTAAATAATTTTAAGTAAGAAAAGTACCCTCATTACTACACTGCATTTACAGCTTAAAATACTACTAAATATATTCACATTATTTTACTGTATACCTTATCATTTTTGTGAAGGATATTTAAATTATTAGCTGTTCGATAATATAAGTTTACTTCAAGTAATAATATCAAGGAAACAATTGATCCTTTTTTTACAGTCTCTGATAATAAACCGTTTTACATATCGAAAATCCGTCCTTGGGGAACAAAAAAGAGAAGATTCACCACAATTTGAGGTGGTAAATCTTCTTTTAAAGAATTTAATGACATGGATCAAGAAACGTGCTTATGTTGTAATAAGCTACTTTCATTCGATTGATCCCTCGTTAATACAACGGCCGAAGCAATCGATAATATCCCAGCTGATATTTTCCCAATAATCATAGGGATGACCATCTCGTTATCCATCGCTGCAACAAACCCTAAGTGACTTCCAAAAACAAATGCACCACTGACAGAGTATGCAGTCACTATAACCTTTCCTCTTTCATCCATATGTCTAAACATCGTAAAGGCTGGTATTAGGTGAGCTAATAAAGCAAGGAGACCGATTAGGCTGTACTTATTTACTTTTATTCTTTCTCCTATTTTAATAAGAGGCTTTGTCAGTACCTTTTGTAGAATGAAAACAAATGGAAATGCGCCTGCGAGGGTAATGGATATCATCCCAACTGTTTTTATTCCTTCAGAAAAAGGAAGTAACCCCTTCGCTATTTGAACCCCTATAAATGTTTCTAGCATAATTAATATTAGTCCAATCATGATCAGGATTTCTATCCCTTTTGAAAAAGCTTTAAATGTCTTAATGACTAACAAAGGAAGGAAAATCATGCCAAAAATAATAAGGGTGGAGAATATTAATGTAGGAAATAAATTAATGAGCATCCATTTAAGTTTATAACCAGCAAATAACCCACCAATCATACAACCGATGGGAATATTCACTAATCCGATTAATATTCCTTTTGAAAAATAATGGATAATCAGCTTTATCGATAAGTCCTAATGCAACGGGTATTGTAAAAACGATAGTCGCCCCCATTGTGCTTCCTAAAAACACCCAAGAAAACATTGCGGCATCCGATGACTTTGCCATTTCCATTGAAAGGGAGTAGCCTCCTATGTCAAGTGCTAATATCGTTGAAGCAAACATAGATGGGTCTGCCCCGATATGCTTATACACAGGTGTAATAATAGGGATTAAAATATTGGCTAATACAGGAGAAAGAGATATGATTCCAATCATAGACAATGCGAGCATCCCCATACTTTGAAAGCCTTCAGTAAATTTTCCCCCCATTCCCTGCCATAGATGACAAATCTTCCTGCCCCTTTTCACATTTGCTATTAGATATTAATGACAGTAGAACCTCTCTTTTTACCTCCCTTGGTTTCAAGTCCGTTTTCGAATATTACATTAGATTCTGATTTTGTAAATAGGGAAATCCCGACAAATGACACAGTTGATATAATTAAGGCAATAGCACCTGTATCAAGATCTGGCACATAAAGTTCTTTTACCTTTAAAATGTAAAGTCCAATACTAAAAATAAACCCTAATGCAGATGACCATATAGCAGCTACTCGTGTAGCCCGTTTCCACAGTATCCCGATACTCAAAACCGGAACCAACGATGCTACAAAAATTCCCCAAGATGCATTTCCTAACCATCCTACTAGATCTGGAGGATTTAGAGAAAGTAAGAAGGTTAAAGCAATCACTGCAAGTGTAATCCATCTAGAAAGGGCAAGTTCTTTCTTTTCAGGGAGTTTTTCTCCTTTTTTAATAATTTGTTGATAGACATCCCTTACAATGGAAGAACTTGCAACTAATAAAAATGCTTCACTTGTTGACATAATGGCCGCCATAACAGCTGCAAAGATTAAGCCTGCAATAGCAGGATGGAAAAAAGATTCGATAAACAATGGTGCAACAAGATCCGGTGTAGCTGGCGCGGTCATTTCTCCACGCTCAACCATTACCCTTGTATAGAGCCCAACAAACCATAATAACGCTGTAAGTGCGTAGGTTGAAGCCGCAATTATACATGCCCACTTCAGCATTGAAATTTTTCTAATCATATAAAATTTCGATACTACATGTGGTTGTCCTTGATGACCGATTACATAAATAAAAAAGTAAGAAATAAAAGCAAAAATTCCAATTGGACCTGTTGTATGGAAGGCTTGTACCATGTCAGGGTTAATATTTGCTATCTCTGAATTTAGTTGCGACATTCCTCCAACCATCTTCATTCCACCAATGAAAACGATTAATGAACCGAATACCATTACAATCATTTGAATAAAGTCTGTCCATACAGCACTAATCATACCCCCACCGACAACATATACAGTTAGAATCGCAACACCTATAAACAGGGCAAGTTTATAATCGACACCTAGAACGGTTTGGAGCATGTTTCCTAAAGCTTTGTATTGTGCCATTTGATACCCGATGGCCCCACCTAATATGGCGAGGGCTGTAATCGCACGTACAGCTTTACTGTTATACCTTAATTCTAGTAAATCAGGAATCGTTAATGCACCAAATTTTTGTGTAATCCGTCTCATTGGCTTTGCAAGGATTAAAAAGCTAACAAAAATTCCGGCAGTAGCAAATATTCCAATCATAAATATGGCATAACCATGCTGATAAACGAGACCCGTAAGCCCTATGAATCCATAACCCGACATGGTCGTTGAGGAGATAGCTAAAGCAACGAGCCATGGTCCAAATCTACGCCCTCCTGTGTAAAAGGTGTCCATATCCTTTTGATGTTTCATCGAGAATAAGCCAATTACTAAGATCACAAGTAAATAAAGAACTCCGATCGTAAGAATCATTCCACTTCCTCCTCTTCCTCATTTTTAAATGCGACTCCCCCCCACACACCTGCTGCAATAAGCGAGACAGGCCAAAAAACAAAAAGCATAAATGTCATTAATGGTGATAACCCAAACATATCCATACCTCCTTTGGAATACTGTTTACTGATCGAGAAAGTTTGGCTTCCTCTTTTGGATAAATGCATTTACCCCTTCTCGTACATCTCTTGTTTGAAATACACGTCCAAAATTTTCAGCTTCCGTTAAAAGTCCCTTCTTAAGAGATTGTTCATAGCCTTCATCAATAGATCGTTTAGCAAAGTAAAGGGACGGGAAAGAATGATGACAAATACGTTCTGCTAGTTTCATTGCCTCTGTTACTCCTTTTCCTTTTGGAACGACATGATTAATTAAACCCATTTCTTTTGCTGCTTTTGCTGACAACGCCCCTCCTGTAAAAATCATTTCTTTTGCTTTCGCTTTGCCTATTAAACGGGATAGTCTTTGAGTTCCCCCTGCCCCTGGAAGCAAGCCTAATTTAATTTCGGGGAGACCAATCTCAACCTGCTCCTCTGCGATTCGAATGTCGCAGCACATGGCAAGTTCGCAGCCTCCCCCTAGAGCAATACCATTGATGGCAGCAATCGTTGGTTGTGGTAAATCTTCTATTTTATTGAGAGCTTCTTGGAGCCATAGAGATTTTTGTTTTGCCAACTCCACACCTTTTCCAATCCATTCAGGGAACCCTTTTATATCACCACCCGCTACAAAAGCTTTCTCTCCTGCTCCCGTAACAACAACAACCTTAATATCGGAATCGCTTTCAATTTCATCCGTTACTAAACACAATTGTTCGATTACTGTTTTGTTTAGAACGTTCACAGGTGGATTATTTATAACGATCATT
Source organism: Rossellomorea pakistanensis (assembly GCF_016908495.1). Taxonomy (GTDB): domain Bacteria; phylum Bacillota; class Bacilli; order Bacillales; family Bacillaceae_B; genus Rossellomorea; species Rossellomorea pakistanensis. Next base: position 511,148 of record NZ_JAFBDZ010000001.1, read on the forward strand.
GCAATGTTATCGGTCTTAGACCATGAAACAACACGAACCATCTCCATCTTTTTCCTCCTTTCCATAGGAAACACTTAACTATATTGTTTTCGTAAAATATATTTTTGAATTTTACCTGATGGTGTACGAGGGAGGTCGTCAACAAAAATCACTTTTTTAGGTTTTTTATAACTAGCTAGATGGTTATTACAGTATTCAATAACGTCGTTTTCGGTTAGTAAAGCACCCTCCTTTTTGACAATGACAGCACATACAGCCTCTATAAATTTCGGATCTGGAATTCCGATGATGGAAACTTCTTTCACTTCTTCGCATCTATATAAGACATCTTCAATTTCAGCTGCATAAATGTTTTCTCCACCGCTTCTGATCATATCTTTCTTTCTTCCGGCGATCGTTAAATATCCGTCCACATCTAACTTTCCTAAATCTCCAGTTTTACACCACCCATCCACAAATGTTTCCATTGTCGCTTCAGGCTTACGCCAATACCCAACTGAAACCGATGGACTCTTTATGGCTATTTCTCCAATTTCCCCTATAGGCAAAGGGTTACCAGATTCATCAATTATTTTGATTTCAGTAAGCGGCATCGGCTTACCGACTGTATGATTTTTTGTAAAGGTCTCTTGAGGATCTAGCGAAGCAGCAATCGGTGTCCCTTCTGTTAGTCCATATACTTGTACGACACCAATATGAGGATATTTCTGTTTTAATTGTTCGAGTGCCCATGGCATTAAGGGGTCTCCCCCTGTATAAATCGTCTTTAAATCTTTCAAATGATACTGATTACATATAGGGGAATTTAACATTTCGTAAATCATAAAAGGAAACAGGAAGCAATCGGTTACTTTCTCATATTCTAATACGGAAAGAATCCTTTCAATCTTAAAACCATGACTTTTGGTAATCACTACCGTACCCCCCATCATTAAAATCGGAAGAGCGATGTCCTCGAGTGCACCAACATGATAGAGAGGTCCTGTGGTCATCCCTATTTCATTTCCTATAAAGTTCCACTTTAATGCCTGCATTGACGAGAACCAAAAGGTAGTTTCATGAGTCCAAATCGCTCCTTTAGGTCTCCCTGTAGTACCTGAAGTGTACATTAGCATGACAGGATCGTGCATTTTTATAGGAACGCTGTTAATATCATCTTCTAAACCCCTTTCCAAAACACTCCAATCATCCGCCCAACTTGGAATTGGCTGATGATTGTTTGCTAGACAAATATATTGCTTAACAGGTACATTATGTCGAATTGTATCTAGCTGATTAGCTAAGTTCGAATGAAAACATAGTATTTTTGTGTCTGAATCGTTTAAAACATATTCAAATTCAGCACTAGATAGTCTAAAATTAAGACGCACAGCAATCGCACCGATCTTGGCAGCAGCAAAATATACTCCGAAATATTCAAGACAGTTATAAAATAAAATCCCTACACGATCCCCTTTTCGAACACCTAATTCACGAAATTTATGTGCATATGAATTAGAGATTCGATTGAGGTCTGTGAATGTCCAAGACTTTCCTGATTCTTCCTTTATTGCTATTTTACTTGAGGCTGTTTCTAAGCCATTTGCCATTCTTCTTGAAATATAACCGATGTCCAAAAAAGCTCCTCCTTTTAAAGAAATTACAGTGACTTAACTAAATTCATTAATAATCAGGAATTTCCACTCCTCCCTTTTCAAAACTCATTTAAACACCTGCAAGATTTATGCCAACACCGATATATCTTTTTATTCTTTATTTTCCTAATTTTCAGCATATTAGAACGAATTATAGATTCCGATATTATGGAAATAGTTCTTTTTAAAATTGAATATCTAGCTAGATGCCCCCATAAAATAAAAAAATTCCGATTCTTTGGAACGGATTCCAAAAAACCGGAAACTTTTCAATTACTCTGAGATTTTATACCTTTTTATTTTATCGTATAAGCTAGATTTTCCTATGCCTAGAATTTGAGCAGCCTTTATTTTATCAAATTCAACCCGTTTTAATACATCTTCTATCGCTTTTTTCTCAGTTTCTTCAACAAGTTCTTTTAAACTTTTTCCCTCTTCTTCCCTCTGTTGATATAGTAGATTTTCAGGTATTGAATCCTTCCCAATCATTTCATCATTAGTAAAGTGAATCCCAGCTTCAACCACATTTTCTAATTCTCTAACGTTCCCTGGCCAATCATAATTCTCCATAAGTGAAAGGACATCTGGATGAATCGAGGTGACTCGCTTTCCTATACGAGTTGTAATCTTTTTTAGAAAATGTATCGCGAGTAACTTAATGTCTTCCCTTCGATCTCTTAATGGTGGGATCGAAAGTTGAAAGGCATTAATTCTATAATACAAATCCTTACGAAATAGCTTGCTATCAATCATTTTTTCCAACGGCCCGTTTGTCGCCGCAATCACACGGACATTAATTTTTTTTGACTGAAGCGCACCTATAGGTTCAAATTCCTTTTCCTGAAGAACCCTCAATAACTTAACCTGCATATGTATGGGCATATCTCCAACTTCATCAAGAAAGATGGTCCCTCCATCAGCATATTGAAACTTTCCGATTTTTCCACCTTTTCTTGCACCAGTAAAGGCACCTTCTTCATAACCAAATAGTTCAGATTCTAATAAGTGTTCCGGAATGGAACCGCAATTTACCTTAACAAATGGTTTGTCAATCCGATCACTTAATTGATGAATGCTATGAGCAATTAACTCTTTTCCTGTACCACTTTCCCCCTTTATTAATACTGAAATGTCACCCCCAGAAATTCTTTTGACACGTTCTTTTAAATCTTTAATTTTATTCGATTTTCCAACTAAATCATTTAAGGAATACTTTAAGCCGTTTGTTCCTTTCCATTCATTCCGATAAAAATTCATGTCAGATAACAGCCCCTTAATATGACTGTTCATTTTCTTCCATTCACCTATATCACGAAATATAATGGTTCCAATTGCCCCGACAATTTTCTTATTTTCAATTATGGGAATCCTGTTGGCGATTACATAATCCCCGAGAAGAAATTGTATATCGGCAAATTCCTGCTTACCTGTCTCAACAACAAGATGCATTCTAGTGTTCTCAATAACATCCGTAACGTGCATTCCGATCACTTTATTACGTTCAATTTTTAAGAAATCACAATAACTATTCGTAATGTAACTAATTTCCCCATGGCAGTTGACAATAACGACTCCATCGTAAAAACTTTCAAAAATAAGATCTAACCAATTATTACTTATTGAAAATTCAGTCTCTTTCATACAAACTTCCCCTTTTTCAAGAGCTCTCTCTTATATTCTAGCATTAAACTCTTTATTTTTCGTTCAGAACATCTCAACTTCTATTACTGGCGAAAGCTTCATTTACTGAAGAAAATAACTAGGATATCTCACAACTAACATAATGTTCTAAATATTCAAATTACAACTTTACACTTTGTCCAATTAAAAAGTAAGATTCGAAACATATAATGATAGTGATACCGCTTTCAGATTGTATTGGGGGGTGAATCATTTGTTTAATCTTCCGCTTGAAACATTTTTATGGTTTGTCCCATGGCCATTTATTTGGATGGGAATTGCATTCATCATCTATTTAAAAATGAAGAAAGACGATGAACTGGAAAATGAAGAATAAGGGGGACCTACATTTCAATGAAATCTGATGCACTGATTTTTGTTATTTACTTACTTGTCTTGTTAGGCGTAGGGATTTGGTTTACAAGAAAAGCGTCTAAATCCATCGATAATTATTTACTTGGGGGAAGAAGTTTAGGGCCTGCAGTAACAGCCCTTACGATGCAAAGTAGTTCCATGAGTGGTTATATGTTTATGGGTGGACCAGCATTAGCCTTCCAACAGGGTTGGTATGCATTATGGTATGCCATTGGTGATGCGGGAGGTTCAATTATCAATCTATCGGTTTTAGGGAAAAGGATGCGGAGACTTTCCGAATTGCTAGGTGCCCTTTCACCGATTGAGTATTTGGAGAAACGATTTGAAAGTCCTACAATCCGAATCGTAGGCTCTATTATCTCCATAATTTTTTTAATGGCGTATGTATTTGCTCAGTTCATTGCATCCGGAAAAGCGTTAACAATGCTTACTGGTTTACCTTATGAAACCTGTTTAATTATAGGAGTAAGTGTCATTATTGCTTATACAGTTGCAGGAGGTTATTTAGCTGTAGTATGGACTGATTTTGTACAAGGGATCATAATGGTCCTAGGCGTCCTTGGAATTGGAATTATGTCTATGTTTCATATCGGAGGATTATCAGGGTTAAATGAAAAAATAGCTGCCATCGATCCAACATATTTAAGTATTTGGGGGAAAGATCTAGCCTATTATGGACAATGGGGCGTTGTACTTGGAGCTATACTTATATATTGTGTAGGCTACATGGGGCTTCCCCACGTTGTCGTTCGCCATATGTCGATGAAAAGTACAAAGACCGTAAAAGGTGCTGTTCTTTTCTCTGCAACTTGGAATCAAATTTTCATATTTACTCCTTATCTATTAGGATTAATAGGGATTGTGATGCTGCCAACTTTAAGTGATCCTGAAATGGTTATCCCTGAACTAGCCTATACATTCTTCCCTGGTTTTTTTGCTGCTATATTACTTTCTGCTATTATGGCTGCGATTATGTCAACATCAGATTCTTGCTTAATGCAGGCGGGAACAATATTATCCCGTGACATCTATCAACGATTTTTTGATAAAAATGCAAGTCCAACTAAAATGGTTCTTGTATCACGTTTATGTATTCTTATAGGCGGCATCGTTGGTATTGTAGTCGCTATTTTCGAACCGCCTTCTGTATTCACCCTCGTTGTCTTTGCTTTTGGAGTGTTAGGGAATAGTTTCTTAGTACCCTATGTAGCATCCGTCTATATGAAAAAAGCAACAAATATTGGTGTAATAACTTCGATGATAAGCGGAGGTCTAACAAATGTCATCTGGACCGTAGCGAATTTAGAATCCTACACCGCGGTTCATCCATTTTTAGCTGGTTTAATTATCTCGATTATTGGTATTTTTATCGGAAATCATTTTGGAAAAACACCAACCCAAAAAGTGATCGATGCTTTTGAATCTGCTAAAGGACCACGGAAGCTATCAAAATCTATTGAAAAAAATATTGCCAAGGATTTATCACCAGAGGCAAAGAATATCTCAGATTTTTATAATGAACAACTAAAACCGCAGTAGGTGATCTGATGAATACATTGACTCTACCTGTTTCAATCGAACCTCAATCTATCATAAGCCTTCTAAAGAAACAAGATGAAAAAGCAAACTATTATCTAGAGAGACTTGTATACTACCCTTATTACTTCTTTAAATATAAAATCAAAGCAAAAGGTTTACTAAAAATAGACGGGTACCTTGGTTGCACCATCGATAGCATTAGTGCACGTGGGGCAATAATAGACCATTCCCCTTCATTTATTAAAGAGGACCTACAAAACAAAGCGTGTATACCCTACTCTTTAACACTTTTAGATGCTAAGAACGAAGCTGAGGATTTCTTAAATCATTCAGCATCTCTTAAGCTAAAGTTTTTTAGTATTCCAAAAATGGTATTAGATCAACAAGAGTTATTTTTTAGACCTTATTGGATCATATCGGATAAGAAGAAGCGTGCACATTATCCTCCAATTATGATTGATGCAGTTTCAGGTAAGTATCATCCATTGAATATGTGATAAATAATTTTAGGGCTTCCCAAAAGGTATTAGGAAACACATTCTTCAATTATATAGGACTTAAAGATTCTATATGTTGATGTTGTGAGTCCTGATATTTTTTGGGGGAGCCTCTTTTTTTACAATTCTAATGGAAAAAAGTTTTATATTTGCATAATAATCAATCTTTCAATGGAAGTTCTTAAAAATATTTTTTTGAATATATCTAAAATGATAAAGTTTTTATGGGGGAATATTTCATGCAATTTTATTACGGAAATCAAATGCCATTGCGTGTTCTTGATGAGGCTGAATTTTGGAAACACCAAGAAGAGGAACATACTGTTGTGATTAGAGAGCTAGTAAAAGATCTTGAACAAGAATATGTAGACGAATTAAAAGAATGGGAGAAGAAGTTTACTGAGACACATCAACGTGTTGTGAGGTATATAGAAACTGTAACACGATCAAATGGACAAGTTACACCTGCACTCTATCAAGATATATTACAGTTAATCAGCTTTTGCTTGCAGCAAAGCGATCAATTTATTAAGTTTTGTCGATTAATAATGGAAGAGAGTCGCCCTATCAGTAGTAATCCGACAGCTAAAGTAGTGCTGAATCATATTATTGTGGAATCAGAGTATTTTATTGGAATTGCACAAACGATTTTATACCAGCATTAACTCTTTTAAGTATGATTATTAAATTAAAAAGCAGTTCCCTCCCATTGAATAGGGTAAAATTCCTAAATCATTACTTATTTTAAAGTATCAAAAAAACCCGAATGAACCTAATCATTCGGGTTTTCACTTAATTTAGTCTAAGCTTTTAAACGATTTTGTACTTCAACAAACTCTTTTTCCACTTCGTCAGATGGTTTATTACCAACAAAACTAAAGATGATGATCGCAACTGTGGCAAATATAAATCCTGGTAAAATCTCATAAAGATCAAATATTCCGCCACTTAATTGTTTCCATCCAATAACCGTTATCGCTCCTACGATCATCCCAGCTAATGCACCATTTCTTGTCATTCTCTTCCAGAATAAACTCAAAATAATAACCGGACCAAAGGCTGCTCCAAATCCAGCCCAAGCATAACTGACTAATTCAAGAACTTTACTGTCTCGATCATATCCAAGTAGGATAGCAATTACTGCAATAACTAGAACTGAAATTCGTCCTACCAATACTTCTTCTTTTTGACTTGCATTCCTTCTAAATAGAGCTTTATAAAAGTCTTGTGCTAAAGCACTAGAAGATACGAGCAATTGGGAATCCACTGTACTCATGATAGCTGAAAGAATAGCTGCTAATAAGAAACCAGCTACCCATGGATTAAACAATACTTGAGAGAACATGATAAAGACTGTCTCAGAGTTTTCTAATGGGGCGTCAGCAAAGTAAGCAATACCGGAAAACCCAACGAAAATGGCTCCAAATAAAGAAACAATCATCCAAGTCATTCCAATTAAACGCGCTTTAGGAATTTCTTTCGTAGACTTTATTCCCATAAAACGAACGATAATATGAGGCTGTCCAAAATAACCTAATCCCCAGGCTAATAATGAAACAACACCAATAAATGTTGCACCTGAGTAAATATTCAGATAAGAAGTATCAATTTTCCCTACAGTATCAATAGTTGAATTCCATCCACCTAATTCATTAATGGCAACAATTGGTATGATGATGAGGGCTAAGAACATGAGAATCCCTTGAATAAAGTCCGTCCAACTTGCTGCAAGGAAACCTCCAAAGAAGGTATAAGAAATAATGACGGCTGCTCCTACCCAGAGTGCTAATCGGTAATCCATATTAAAGGACTCTTCTAAAAGAATAGCACCGCCAACTAAACTTGATGAAGTATAGAATGTAAAGAAGATTAATATGATAACAGCTGAAAAGACACGGAGTATTTTACTTTTATCATGAAAACGATTTTCAAAATAATCAGGAACCGTAATAGAATCATTCGCTACCTCGGTATAAACTCTAAAAGGCTTGGCAACAAATTGCCAGTTTAAATAAGCACCGATTGCTAATCCTATTGCTAACCAAATCGAGCCCATACCACTTGCATATACAGCTCCTGGCAGTCCTAGCATTAGCCATCCACTCATATCAGAGGAACCCGCACTTAAGGCAGCAACTCCTGCACCAAGACGTCTTCCACCTAGTACATAATCGGATAAATTGCTTGTTAGTTTAGCTGCCATGTATCCGATAATAAGCATCCCAACTAAATAAATAATGATTGATGTTAATGTTTCAATATTAATATCCATTAAGAATTATTCTCTCCCTTTGTCTAAGAAATAAGTAAGTAAAGATAATATGATTAGCAATGGCATTGGTACTAATAACCAAAACCAAGTGCCTGCTGTAAGTCCTTCCATTCTCTCTCTCCTTCCCGTATTCATTTTCATGCAAAAAATATACACTTGTTAAATTAGTAACATCATAGACCCATGCGTTACCGACCCAGAATAATCATAACATAAATACTAAAGAGGTTGCATTTATTCACAATGTCAAATTCAATATAAATGAATTTTTATTCAAAATATCCCCTATATTTTTTTAATATACTTTAATTATTCGATATTTATTCAATACAGATTATTTAAATAAATTTTATCTTTTTGAATTTTTTTCAACAAATCTCCTATTTTTACATAAATTACACCTACATTGGAAAGCTAATCCATTGACATTTCCTTATAGTTTGTAATCAAAAAATGTATTTTAGTGTTTTTCATTTTTTCAACAGATTAGAATGATTACCTTGATATGTCACAGGTCTCGGAAAAGATACCTCCTAAACCATTTTTTTCATTCTCAACTATAATTCTCATCTAAAATCAAAAGTATTCTTGTATTTCTCTTGATGCATTCTACAGATGAAAAATTACTATGAGAAACAGTTATAGAATGATGAACATACTAACTCTCTCGATTACGATTAAATGTATTTTTAGGACCATCTAGCACATAATAAACGAGATTTAATGGATTATTTTGGGGGATCGATATGAAATCTAGGCTTTTAAATAGGACTTCAAAAAAAAATAATAGTAAGAATACCTATAATAAGATACGTCCAATAGATGATTTACTGGAACAATGTAAATTATCTTCAGATTTTATCTCATATAGATATTCAGAAGATAACCCTTACTATATTCATTATTTCAAAACTTTAATTAACTTTGATATCGTGCAACAGCATATCTTACCCTATATTTGTGACGAAAATAATAAAACCCTTTTTGATTTACAAAAACAATTACCTATAGGCAATACGGAAATTGTTGAAGATGTTAGCAAGGTGCAGCATAAATTAATGACGGGATCCATTGCGGTTGAAGCGAAAGGAAACATAAAAGAAGTCCTGCTTATTGATGCTATATCAATAGAGAAAAGACCTGTTAGTGTTCCAGAAGTAGAATTCAGTGTACTTGGTCCTAAAGAAGCCTTTGTAGAATCTATCGATGCAAATTTGAACTTAGTAAGAAAGAGATTACCCATCCCAGAATTAATTACACAAGAAATAGTCGTCGGTAACCTCTCAAAGACAAGAGTAGCTGTAATCCATATTCAAGATGTTGCTGACCCTGATAATGTTCAAACAATTGTACAACGGATAAAAGACATCGACTTCGACAATATAGCGGATAGTTCAACGATTGCTCAGATTATTTCAGATAATCATAATTCGCCTTTTCCTCAAATGATTGATACAGAAAGGCCAGATCGTGCAGTTGGGGTGCTAAGTGAAGGGAAAATAACAGTGCTAGTCGATGGCTCTCCTCACGCTTTAACCGGACCTACTACGTTAGTAGAATTTTTCTCAGCTTTCGAAGATTATTTCTTATCTTGGCATATAGCAACAATATTTCGCTTAATAAGACTGTTTGCTGTATTCTTTTCAGTCGTTTCAACATCCTTATATGTAGCAGTTCTTACCTATCACTATGATATGATTCCACAAAATCTATTGAATCCATTAATCGCCTCGAGAAGCGGTGTACCGTTTCCGCCTATCTTTGAAGCGATTATTCTAGAATTAACCATTGAATTACTAAGAGAAGCAGGTGCACGACTCCCGACAAAGATTGGCCAAACAATCGGTATCGTTGGAGGGATTGTAATAGGAACAGCAGCTGTTCAAGCAGGACTAACCAGTAACGTCTTATTGATCATTGTAGCACTAGCTGCGTTAGCTTCTTTTACAACACCCGTTTATCAAATGGGTAATGTGATCAGGTTGATTCGGTTCCCATTTATATTATCAGGTCAATTCTTTGGATTATTAGGGGTAGCCTTTTGTTTTGCACTTTTCCTAAGTCATCTGCTTAAATTATCATCATTAGGCAGACCTTACCTAGCACCGGTCTACCCACTTAGACTTGTGGATTTGAAGGATTCATTATTTCGATTACCATTATATTTTCAGAGTAAGAGACCTCAACAATTGCGTTCAAATAAACCCATTCGGTTTAATAACAAGAACCATGATAAAGAAAAGAAAGATATAGAACATTAAGGAGCTGCCTAAAATGTACCCGCTACCAAACGAAGATAGAAAAGTATCATCGTACTTTGTTTTTTACTTAATTCACACGATGCAAGTTGGTGTAGGCATTTTAGGATTTGAACGTTATATTGCAAAGTCAGCAGGTCATAATGCATGGATTTCTATTCTTACTTCAGGTGTGACGATTCTGGCATTAATTTGGATTTCCTATCGAATATTAAATAAAGGGAATAATGATATCGTTGCGATTCATAGGCAAGTTTTTGGAAAGTGGTTAGGGGGATTATTAAGTATCTATTTTATATTGTATTATGCTATGTTCGTTCTCGTCATAATACGAACTTATACAGAGGTTATTCAGGTATGGATGTTCCCAGATATTTACCATTGGGTTATTCTTATGATAATCATAATCATTTCTTATTCATATGTTACTGGAGGATTTCGGGTTGTCACAGGGATTGCATTATTAGGGGTTATTTATGGTCTTCCATTATTTTTAATTAAGTATTTCCCTTTAAAAGAAGCTAATTATGGAAATTTGCTACCTTTATTTGATATATCTGCCAAGCAATTATATACATCATCAAAGGATATGACATTAAATTTTTTAGGGTTTGAAACATTATTAATGTTTTATCCATTTATCAAAAACCCTCAAAAATCAGAGAAATGGGCACACTTCGCTATTTTATTTAGTGTATTTGTATATCTATTTACGATGCTGGTGTCTCTAGTTTATTTTAATCAAGAACAATTAAAAACAACAATCTGGCCAACGTTAACACTGTGGAAAATTGTCAATTTGGCTATTGTGGAAAGATTTGAATACGTAGGAATATCGATATGGTTTTTTATCATATTACCTAACCTTTGTATTGGCTTGTGGTGTTCAAGCAGGGGAATGAATCGTCTTTTCCCAAAAATCACCCAAAGGACCTCATTACGGCTGATTTCTGTTTTAATTTTAATTGTTGCGGTTTGCTTTAAAGATCGTCAACAGATTGATTTGCTAAACACTATAGTTTCCAAAATTGGATTTTATACTATTTATTTCTATCTCCCAGCATTACTTATTATTCAATTTATAATAATGAAGGTGAAAAAGAATGATCTCTAAAATAAGGATACCACTGATAATGGGGGTCATCAGCCTCTTCCTCTCCGGCTGTCTTCCTTCTACTAAAATATTGGAGGATATTCAACTTGTTCAATCAATTGGTTATGACTATATAGGTGATGAAAAATTCCAAGGAACAGGGGGTTCTTCCTTTATTACACCTGGGGAAAAATCAATCCCTAAAAGTGTAACATTCACTGCAGAAGGAAATACGAATAGAAAGATTCTCCAAAAAATACAATCAAAGTCCCCGAAACCAATCGAAATAGGTCGGGTTGGTGTCATTTTATTCAATCAGGAGATTGCCAAAAATGGGATTATGGAACATATTGAAAGTCTTGAGAAGGATCCTAGTGTAGGGAGAGATATCTATCTCGCTGTTTCGATTGGAAGCACATTTGAAATCTTAGACGGAACCTATCCTCAAAGCGAATCCGTTTCCCAATATTTAACAGAAGTGATCAAGCAAAATATGGAGCGCACCATCCCTAAGATGGATCTTCATCGTTATTTATATCATTACTATGGAAAAGGTTTAGATCCTTTTATGCCGGTCATTGCACATGAAGGAAGATATATTCAAATCAAGGGGATTGCCCTTTTTAAAAAAGATAAACTCGTTGATATCATTGGATTGAAAGAATCTTATGTATTTAAAGTATTATTTGAAAGTATTCGTAAAGGGGTATTAGAGGTCGATTTTACAGAAAAGGAAGAGATTAGTATAAGAAACCTTTCGTCTGATACAAATTACAAAGTAACAAAAGATCATGAGAAATACCAAATTGAAGTAAACATTAAATTAAACGGACAAATATCGGATAGTGCAGGTTTAAAACTATCGGATGATAAAGTGATAAAAAAGATCGAAAAAGCAACAGAGAAACAGATAAAAGAACACGCTGCAAACTTAATAAAAAAATTTCAAGATTTAGAGGTCGATCCCCTTGGTATGGGGGATAAAGCCCGACAAAAAGGAGACTTTAATAAGAAAGATTGGCAAGGGCAATATGGTGATATGGAGATCAAAGTCCATGCGGATGTCGATGTCTCCCAATCGGGAATTGCTGAATAAATCAAAAAATAACCCTACTATATGTAAAGTGAGGTTATTTTTTGATCTTATTCAAATGTTAGTAAGAGAATACTAATTGAAATAGTTTAAAGGTTTTGTTGACAATAATCGAGAATCATTACCTCTTCTTCCTCTTCTAATGCAAAATCAAGAATTCGATTTGTATTTTCTTCTATCAACTGATATTGAGCCATTCTAGGGCCGTTCTCATCGACGACGAAGATAACCTTTACATACATCCCCTCTTCAGTGAACAATTCATCATCTTCAGGAACTTCAACTTTTAGTTCAAATTCGTATCGATCTCCCTCTAAAATACCTGTTGGATCCTTAAGTTCCTCGACTGTATGATTAGTAATTTTCATTATTTATGCTTCCTTTCATAAAGACCTCTACTGTTAATTTCCTTTAGAAACAGATAAGTTATTCCATGTTTCTTTGGTTTCTTCTTTTTACAAATCGATAAGATAAGTAAGCAATATATAATGGTGTCGCAATGTAAATAAGATAAGGAAATTGTTCATATGTTCCTTTATAAATGACATATAATAGACACCCTATAAAGATCGTTACGATTGTACCATATTTAGGAAGAGGTATTTCTTTAAAACTTGGGATTCTAATTCTACTTACCATTAAAAAACACAGAGCGGTGAAAATAACAGAAGTAATGATGTTGGGAATTCTATCCCCAAATAAAGTAAGTAATGCTAGTATACCCCCAGCGGCTGTAATCGGTACACCAATAAAATAATTCATAGAAGACTTATTTGAGCTTATATTAAATCTTGCCAATCGATAAGCTCCAAATAATGGGAGCAATCCTGTTACCGCAAATCCTAATAATCCAAATTGAAAAAAATATGTATAATATACTAGAAATGAAGGGGCAACGCCAAACGTTACAATGTCTGCTAACGAATCTAGTTCTTTCCCCATCACACTATCAGCCTTTAACATTCGGGCTAATCTTCCATCCATACTATCCAACATCATACCAATTAAAATTAAGACCGCTGCATTCTTATACTGACCATTTGCCGCATAACCAATTGATAAAAAGCCGCAATAAAGATTCCCAAGTGTAAACATGTTAGGAATGCTTTTTGTAAATCGCATCTTATGACATCACTCTCCGATGAAAAAATTCATTCTACTCATTCAAGTATACCATTTTTACCCCTTTAAAGATTAAAATACAAGAATTGTAAAAACTATGTTAAAAATAAGTACATTTTATCTTATAATAAAATCACTAATAACACATTATTTATTAAATATAAACTTCAAATAATAGCATCGGAGGTAACTGTTGATTGGAGGTAAACGAATAAACAATTCCGTTTCTACCATTTTAGAGATGAAACAAATACTGACTAGATAACGGGTATTTGGAGATTATGAAGTAATAGTAGAAATCTAACATTAAAAATGTGGAACATATGCTAATAACATACTTAATAATGAATTTCGCTAAAAAAAAACCTGTTCGATTTGATCAATAATAATCAAATGAACCACATTAGAGAACGCCCCGATATCAAATAATAAGATATGGGGCTGTTTAAAAATGTGACGGACCACCTAGTCTACTCATTTTACTATTATAAACACGTTATTTTTGGTTATCGCTTTGGCAATACGAATGATCTTTTCACAGAAAATTTTATATTGATTTCATTATTCTTGACATTAATGTCTCTTCGTTCAAGTGGTAATACTCATTTACGGAACGTATGTTTACCTCTGAATCGTTTGAAATATTGATTGCCGCTTTAACCGTATCTAAACAAGTAAAGCACGGTACACGATTACGAACAGACTCTTCTCTTAGATAGAATCCTAATTTCTCTTTGATACGACCTTGATTTGGAATATTAATAATGGCTGCAACTTCTCCTTGACGGATAACCTCCTTTACCATTTCCTTCGTTGAAAGAATCCCATCTACATGTATACCATGCTGGCTGTAATATTTAGCTGTTCCTTCTGTAGCAATGATACGATATTCTCTATCAACTAATTCTTTTACATAGTTTAGGCTCTCTCTCTTCTGGCTATCGGTAATGGAGCATAAAACGTAGGGTTGATTATGATCAACCTGTGAAAAAGGATTACTTCCCCCAAGGAACAATGCTTTTTCTAACGCTTCTGAAACGCTCATACCCATCCCCAGAACCTCTCCAGTAGATTTCATTTCTGGTCCTAAAACATGATCTACTTCTCGTAGTTTACCTGCTGAGAAGACTGGTGATTTTACAGAATAAAAGGCTGGTTCTTGTAATAGTCCTTGTTTCGAATATACTTGATCCAACGGCACACCAAGCTGAACCAACGTAGCCCATTCAATCATAGGAATATTCGTTACCTTACTAAATATAGGGACCGTTCTAGACGCCCTTGGATTTACTTCCAACACATAAATCTCGTCATCCGATATCACATATTGGATATTCATTATTCCGATAACAGGAAGTTCTTGTGCAATCTTTCTTGCATAATCAACAAGAGTGTTTTTCAGTTTATCTGTTATGGTCAAAGGTGGAAATACCGCTATACTATCACCTGAATGTACTCCTGCCCTTTCTACATGTTCAAATATTCCTGGAATGATGACATTTTGCCCATCGCTAATGACATCAACCTCACATTCAAGACCTGAAATATACTTATCAACTAATAATGGCCATATCTTTTGATTATTTTCTTTTTTTAATAGGTCCGTATATCTATTTAGTTCATCTTCATGATGAAAAATAAACATGGATTGTCCACCAATAACGTAAGATGGTCTAACGAGAACCGGATACCCTAATTCATTTGCAGCATCAATTAATTGATTTGCTTCAAATGCAATTTCACCTAAAATATGAGGAATGTCTAATTTTGTTAGAAAGTCGTAAAAATGCTTTCGATCTTCCAGCTGATCAATGGCTTCTATTGATGTTCCTAAAACCGGGACTCCCTCGTTAACCAATTCTTGTGCAACATTAATGGCCGTTTGACCACCAAATTGTATGAGGACACCATCTACTTTTTCTTTTTCAATCACATGTAAAATATCCTCCACAGCCAATGGTTCAAAATAGAGTCGGTCAGCAATGGAATAATCAGTACTAACGGTTTCCGGGTTATTATTCATCACGATTGCTTCGTACCCTTTTTTCTTTAATGCTAAAGTAGCATGAACAGAGCAATAATCAAATTCAATTCCTTGACCAATACGGATGGGTCCTGATCCAATTACTAATACTTTCTTCTTATCACTAGTCTCGATTTCATCGATTCCCTTCCAAGTAGAATAGTAGTATGGTGTAATGGCATCAAACTCCGCTGCACATGTATCAACTAGTTTATAACCTGGTTTCATGCCTAGTAATCGACGTTTTTGTCTTATTTCACTTTCTGGAACATTGAAAAGGAGTGCTAAGTATTGATCGGAAATATTCTTTGATTTTGCTTCCAAAAATACATTCGAAGGTAATTCCGCCCATTTATATGAAGTTAATCGATCTTCTAACTCTATTAATCCATTTATTTTTTCTAAGAACCAAAAATCAATTGCTGTAATATCGTGGATCTCTTCTACGGATGATCCTTGTCTAAAGCTTTCTGCAATCGCAAATATTCGTAAATCTGTCACATTCTCTAAGTGATATAACAGTTGTGCCTTTGTACATTTCTTAAATGAATTTATTGATAAACCTGATACATTCATCTCTAACGATCGAATTCCTTTATTAAGAGCCCCTTCAAAAGTTCGATCAATTGCCATGACCTCTCCAGTTGCTTTCATCTGTGTTCCTAGAGTTCGATCCGCTTCAATAAATTTGTCAAATGGAAATCGAGGAAGCTTGACAACGATATAATCGATTGCTGGCTCAAATGAAGCAAAGGTTGTTCCTGTAATAGGGTTTAGCAATTCATCTAAGTGATAACCAACAGCACATTTCGCCGCCATCCGGGCAATCGGATAGCCAGTTGCTTTTGAAGCTAGTGCTGAGGAGCGGCTAACTCGTGGATTTACTTCAATAATGTTATAGTCATTCGAATTGGGATTTAAAGCAAACTGAATATTGCATCCACCGATAATTTCTAGTTCACGAATAACCTTAATAGATGCGTCTCTTAGAATTTGATACTGGACATCAGTTAAGGTTTGAGATGGTGCTACAACGATAGAATCTCCCGTATGAACACCTACAGGATCCATATTTTCCATATTACATACAATAATGCAGGTATCGTTCTCATCCCTCATTACTTCGTATTCTACTTCTTTCCATCCTTTAATACTTTGTTCAAGAAGAACTTGATGAATAGGACTTAAGGCTAATCCCTTTTTTAATACGGTTTTCAATTCTTGATAGTTTGAAGCAAATCCTCCACCTTCTCCTCCTAATGTATAAGCTGGGCGTATAATTAGAGGAAATCCTACTTTTTTGGCAAAATCAACTCCCTCTTCAATGGTATGGATAATTTCTGAAGAAGGGACTGGTTCTTCTATTTGTAACATTAAGTTACGAAAACTTTCTCTATCTTCTCCCTTTTTAATCGATTCCACTGATGTCCCTAACATTTCCACCTGATATTTCTCTAAAATCTTTGATTCATGTAATTTAACACCTAAATTTAATCCTGTTTGTCCCCCAAGAGTAGCGATCATTCCTTCTGGACGTTCTTTTTTAAGGACTTCTTCAATGCTTTCGATTGTGAGTGGCTCGATATAGACCTTATCTGCAATCGCCGAATCTGTCATAATGGTTGCTGGGTTACTGTTTATAAGGATAACCTCCAGCCCCTCCTCCTTTAAGGCAAGACAAGCTTGAGTTCCAGCATAATCAAATTCAGCTGCTTGCCCGATCACAATGGGTCCAGACCCGATTACGAGTACTTTTTTTATATCTTTACGTAATGGCATATTTCATGTCTCCCACTTTTTCTAGATGTAGTATAAAGTTTCTAAAAATATATTCTGTATCACTTGGTCCAGGGTGTGCTTCAGGATGAAATTGCACCGTTTGGATGGGGTGGGACAGATGTTTCAGTCCTTCAACAGAATCGTCATTTACATTTTGAAAAGTGATTTCAAAAACGTCTTTGTCAATTGTATCTTTCACAACTACATATCCATGATTCTGTGATGTCATGTATACCTTTCCAGATTGGATGTCTTTAACAGGATGATTTCCTCCTCTGTGTCCATATGTTAACTTTTCTGTTTTAGCTCCAAAAGATAAGGCAATCAACTGATGTCCAAGACAAATTCCCAATGTAGGAAACTGCTCAACCATTTTTTTAATATCATAAAAATGAGAATTCAACATCATTGGATCCCCAGGACCATTACTTAAAAGGATTCCATCCGGGTTTAGTGCTTTTATTTGTTCAAATGTAAAATCATAAGGTACAACGGTCACCTTACAATTTTCTTTTAAAAGGGCGTCTAAAATCGATTTTTTATACCCATAATCAATAAGTACTACATGTGGACCTGCTTGATGATAGGTAATGATTTCATTAGTCGATACTTGAGAAACCCAACATGCAGCCTGATTCTTCCATAGCTGCTCTAGCTCATGGCGCGGTGGAATACAGTTTGTAATCATTCCTTTTATCGTTCCTTCTTTTCGGATCACTTTCACAAGCTCACGGGTATCGACACCCGTTATCCCTGCAACACCTGTTTCTTCTAACTGTTCTGCAAATGTTTTCTTCGAAAGAAAATGACTAGGTTTTTCACAAATGTCACCTAATACGACACCTTTTAATTGAGGTTTAGTGCTTTCATTATCAAGAAGGTTCATCCCATAATTACCGATCATGGGATAGCAGAAGGTAAGAATTTGTCCTGCATAGGATGGGTCTGTGAGGATCTCCTGATAGCCTGTCATACTAGTATTAAAAACGACTTCGCCTATTACATCATGTTCATTACCTACTAGTGTTCCATTGAATATTTTTCCGTTTTCTAAAATTAGATAACCGCTTGACATTCTAGCTCCTCCTGTTCTTTCTAGATGTGATATTCGTTAAGTATGTTTCCTAGTATTGAAATACAGTCATCAATTTCTTGTTTAGTGGTCGTCAGTGGTGGTAAAATCCTTAACACATTTGGTCCAGCGATTAGGACAAGAAGCTTTTTATCTCTAGCTGCATGAACAACCTCAACTGCATTTGGGATAACTAATCCAGATAATAGACCTTTACCTCGAACTTCTTTGATGACAGAGTATTTTTCCGC
The DNA here is from genome assembly GCF_016908495.1 of Rossellomorea pakistanensis. Lineage (GTDB taxonomy): Bacteria > Bacillota > Bacilli > Bacillales > Bacillaceae_B > Rossellomorea > Rossellomorea pakistanensis. Next base: position 529,836 of record NZ_JAFBDZ010000001.1, read on the forward strand.
AAGCTTAGCGAGTTGTTCTTGAAGATATTCTCCTAATTCTCCTGCTTTTTCTGCAATATTGTTTTCTTTTATATAGGTGAGGGTCGCAACTCCTGCTGTTGTGGATAATGGATTGCCTCCAAATGTTGTTCCGTGGCTTCCTGGTTCAAACGCTTTTGCTACATTTTCTTTTGCCAAAACAGCACCAATGGGAAAGCCCGAACCTAATCCTTTAGCAAGCGTCACTACATCTGGCTCCATTCCATATTGCTGGTAGGCAAATAGGCTTCCTGTTCTTCCCAATCCCGTTTGAATCTCATCAACCATTAACAGGAGACCTTTCTCTAAACATATATCAGATAGTTTTTCAATCCACTCTTGTTGTGCCGGGATCACTCCACCCTCACCTTGGACCAATTCCAATAGCACAGCACATGTTTTCTCTCCTGCTAGTTCATCTAAGGCAGCGATATCGTTATATGGTAAGTAACGGAATCCTTCTAATAATGGTAGAAATCCTTTTTGAATCTTTTCCTGTCCTGTTGCTGTTAAGGTCGCTAGCGTTCTTCCGTGAAAAGAGTCTCTAAACGTTACAACTTCAAAGCTGTCTGTATTCTTTACTTTCTGTGCATAGCGTCGAGCTAGTTTAATAGCCGCTTCATTTGCTTCTGCACCACTGTTACAAAAAAACACTTTATCTCCACAGCTTTGTTCAACCAGTAAAGAGGCTAACTTTTCTTGTGAAGGAATATGATATAAATTGGAACAGTGCCATAAGGTATTCAATTGCTCTTCTATTTGGTCTTTTACATAGTGTGGCACATGCCCGAGATTACAAGTTGCAATTCCCGAGGTAAAGTCTAAATATCTTTCACCTTCTTCATCCCATACATAGCTTCCTTCGCCTTTAATGACCGTAATCGGAAACCGATTATAAGTAGTCATTAGCGGATTTAAGGCTTTGTCGTCAATCATAATACTGTTAGACATGATGAACCTCCTCATCAAGTAGTAGCTTTGTTCCAATGTTTTTCCCTTGGCAAAAATCTAGAAGACAATGTTCTTGGTTGCCATTTAAGATTACAACTTCTGAAACCTGATGCATCAATCCATCTAGTGCTGCTGTTACCTTTGGAATCATTCCACCATAAATAGTACCGTCATCTAGTAAGCTTTGAACCTCTGTTTTTGTTACCTTATTAAGAATCATTTTTTCATTGTTTTTCTCTACAATAATTCCCGGAATATCACTTATAAGACATAATTTTGCCCTAAGTGATTTCGCCATTGCAGCTGCAGCAATATCTCCATTAATATTGTAATGCTGTCCATTGGTATCGATGGCCAATGGCGATATCACTGGGATATAGCCTTGCATACAAAGTGTTTCAATGATTCCGCTGTTCACTGAAATAATTTCCCCAACCAGGCCTAATCTTTTATCTTTTAACCTTGCATTAAAAAGACCTCCATCCACTCCGCTTAACCCTAGTGCATTTCCCTGTGCTTTAATGATTTGACGGACCACTTTTTTATTGACTGATCCACTTAAAACCATTTCAACCAAATCAAGCATTTCAGGCGTTGTTACACGTAACCCATCAACAAAATCGGATGTAATATCAAACTTCTCTAGAAGTGTATTTATAAGAGGTCCTCCCCCATGTACAATGACGGGATTCCACTTATTACTTTTGGAAAGCTTTACAATATCTTCAAAAAATGAGTTCGGTAAGGAATCGAAAATACTGCCTCCGCATTTAATCACTAAATAATTCATCCTTTGATCTCCTTACGTCCGATATGACGCATTGATTCTGACATAGTCATAACTGAGATCACACCCCCAGCAGGTGGCTTTACCAGATCCATTCCCTACTCTAATGTGAAGTTGAATGGTCTCTTGTTCTAAATATTCTTTGGCCTTAAACTCATCAAAAGGACTAGGTAATCCATTTTCTACAACAGTGATTGGGCCAATTGAAACTTTTACTTCATTCGGGTTAATCGCCTGACCGCTATAGCCAATAGCACATATAATTCGTCCCCAATTGGCATCCGTTCCAAATACCGCTGATTTTACAAGACTGGAGCCCACAATTGATTTTCCAATTGCCTGTGCGACATTATCTGTTGCGGCACCCGTTACTTCCACTTCAATAAGCTTAGTTGCCCCTTCTCCATCACGAGCAATTTGCTTAGAAAGCTCTTGACAAACTAGCTTTAACCCTTCAAAAAATACTTCCCAGTCCGGATGTTCAGGGGTTAGAGGCTCCGTATCTGCTAGCCCATTCGCTAACAAAAGCACCATGTCATTCGTACTTGTATCCCCATCAACTGTAATTTGATTAAAGGTCGAATTTGTCACTTGACTAAGTGCTTGTTGTAAATATGGGTGGGGAATATTGGCATCTGTTGTTACAAATGCAAGCATTGTGGCCATATTTGGATGAATCATTCCAGACCCTTTTGCAGCTCCGCCAATATGAACCATTTCCCCGTTGATGGAGAGTTGAACTCCAAAATGTTTTGTACACGTGTCGGTTGTGAGAATGGCTTTCTCAAATTCATCAACGCCTACTTTATCTCTTGCAAGTGTGATGGAGTCAATTCCAGATTTAACCTTATCCATTGGCAGATGCTCGCCAATAACCCCAGTTGAAACTACAGCTGCATGATGTTCGTTTATGTTTAATACCTTCGAAAACGAAGACCTCATTTCATACGCATCATGCAACCCTTGATTACCTGTACATGCATTTGCTTTGCCAGAGTTCACTATTATTCCTTGAAGCTTGTTTTCTACTCCGATACTTTCTTGTGTAACAAGGAGTGGGGCAGCCTGGAAGAGGTTAGTTGTATAAACTCCTGCTGCTGATGCAGGGACTTGAGAATAAATCCATCCCATATCTAAACGTTTCTTTCTTATTCCACAAAAAAGTCCTCCTGCCTCATAACCCTTTGGGGTAGTTACACTTGCATTTGGTAATTTCTTAATCGTTTCTTTTTTATTTACATCCATAAAATTCAACAATCCGTGTTTTGTCATTCCAGTCATCACCCCATATCATTTTTTGGTAATCCTCATAGTTTCATAGATATTTTACTAAGGATAAACAGGTGTCATTAATAGACCAGTTGTAGCCTTCCAGCCATTCATGAGATTCATATTTTGTATCGCTTGACCAGCAGCCCCTTTTACAACATTATCGATTACAGAAACAATTGATAATTTTCCTGTTCTATGATCAGCTAAAAATCCTAAATCGCAATAATTTGACCCTGCTACCTCTTTTGTTGCTGGCCAAATGCCACTCTTTCGAACCCGAACAAATGGAGAGTTTTGATAATATTCTTTATAAAGATGAATGATTTCATCTGTAGTAACATCTTGTTGAAAATCGGCATACATTGTGCACATAATTCCTCTTGACATTGGGATTAAATGAGTGGAAAACGTAATGTTCACTTTTTCTCCATAGACATCACCTAACGTTTGTTCAATTTCCGGAATATGCTGGTGCCTTCCTAGTTTATAGGCTTTCACATTTTCGTTTATTTCAGCATAATGGGTACCTAAAGAAGCTTTTCTTCCTGCGCCAGAAACACCAGATTTTCCATCGATGACGATTGAGCCTGGATCGATTATTCCCGACTTTAATGCTGGAATTAAACCAAGTAAAACAGCAGTTGGATAGCAACCCGGATTCGCAATGTAGGTTGCAGTCGATATTTTTTTTGAATAAATTTCACTGAGTCCATAAATCGCCTGATCTAAGTACTTCTGCTCGGCTGCCTCTAATCCATACCAGTCTTCGTATGCTCCAGGGGATTTCAAACGAAAATCTCCAGATAAATCGATGCATTTTATCCCTCTATCCATCAATAATGGCAATGTATTTTTACTTACCCCGGATGGTGTGGCAAAAAAGACAAGATCCACTTTTTCTAGCTGTTCAATATCTAGAGCAACTAGCTTATCATCTATAATTTCTTCTAAATGGGGATACACTTCAGAAATTCGACTTCCGTCATGTGAACCTGAAATAATCATCTCGATTTCTACATAGGGATGATTTTGTAACAACCGAATTAATTCGATTCCACTGTAACCTGTCGCCCCTATGATTGCTACTTTCATATTTGCCACTCCCTTTCTTAATATTGGATTATTATACTACCGAGTGAATTATTATACAACCGTTTTTAAATAAAAAATTTATTTTTTCCTTAACAATAGGAAATACCGATTATTCACAATAGCGTTTATACAATTAAATGAATTTTTATGATATCAAGGAGTGAGGGGCAGTCTAAAAATGGATCAGGAACAACACTGTTCGCCATAGATAGAAGATGATCTGGAGACTTTCTTTTATCTATTGAAGTTATGGTCACTGATCCTTTGAATTAAGACAGCCCTTTATTTTTATTAGTAATTTCAACATGATTCGTTTGGGTTCCTTTTTGATTCGTTCCCACATATGCATAAATTTGAAATCTCGTTCATTACCTAGTCATTTTCATGCACAATATTAGATTCTCGTGCATTTCGTCAAAGCTTTCGTGCATAAAATCAAAAAGTTGTGTATTACCACACTCAAGATAAGGAAAATGACGAATCTCCTTATGCTTATAGGACCTGGAATGAATAATCGTATGAATTCTAAAAGAAATTCAAAGAATAATGATACATTTCATCAAAAGTTACTCTGAAGAACATCACACTGTGAGGAGTAGTTGAAAATGAGGCTGTCCGTAGAGGGGAAACTTCATGAAAATTAAAAATAGGAGCGTTGATTTATCAATATTTTTAATTTTAAAATCCTCCTTCTAATTATAGGAAAATTGAGTTATCAGACAGCCCCCATTGAAAAGAAAACATAGGTTTCATTTCAATAGTATCAAAATTACAATTAAAAAAAGTGTTTACCCATTAGGTAAACACGGCTCTTACGAAATATTTTGAATAAAATTTAAGGCTTTACTTCCACTTCTTCAACAAGAGTAAAAATAAAACGGTAGATTAAGGTATATGCTTCCTCCATAAGCATTTCTTTATTAAACCCTTCCACATAATTCAATGTAAAATTCACATCCCATAATCCATCATTCTGATTAAACATTAAACTATACTTTGGTACTTCACCGTTTAAATGCGTCTCTAGAAAATCCTTTAGTGGTGACTCATACTTCTTTTGCAGCTTTAAACCTAACAATACGTTGTATGTCATAAAAACATCATCAACTTCTAAAGAGACTCCATCAACACCAGTTAAATCAAACCATTCTGATTCTAAATAAACAAATTCCCTTTGGTTTTTATTGAGATATTCCAAAGGTTGTGTTAAAAAAGAAGGGCCTTCCTCTGCAATTAACTCTTCTGTCTCTTTGTCACTTCGCTCAATATAAGCTTCTTTAAAACGAAGGGAAGAATCCTTCTCTAAAAGAGTGATGTTTCGATTCTCTGGAATCAGTCCATGTCTATTGATATAATCTTTTTCTTCTTTAAAAAGGATAAGAGTCAGTTCTTCAACTAAAGGTTGATTCTCAACAGCATTTGTAATATATTCTTCCATTTTTTTTTGTAGCATATATATTCATACCTCCAATTTATTTCCTATTTGTTTTTTCTTTATCACGCAGTATATCCTATTTACACAATTTACATTTCAATGTCTAAGTATACTGGACAATGATCACTGCCTAGTATCTCGCAATGGATTTGTGAATCGATTACTAGTTCTACTATTCTCTTTGATACAATAAAATAATCAATTCTCCAGCCAATATTTCTTTCTCTTACTTTACTCATATACGACCACCATGTATAAACATCCTCTTTTTCAGGATAAAGAGAGCGATAGGAATCCACAAATCCACTTTCGAGTAACCGAGTCATTTTTCCCCGCTCTTCATCAGTAAATCCAGAATTACCACGATTAGATTTAGAGTTCTTTAGATCCATTTCATTGTGGGCAACATTAAGATCTCCGCAATAGATAACTGGTTTATCGGAATCTAACTCCTGAAGGTAGCTTCTTACTTCGTCTTCCCACTCTAGCCTATAATCAATTCTGGATAAGTCCCGTTTGGAGTTGGGAGTGTATACATTCACTAAAAAGAATTTTTCATATTCTAGAGTAATCACTCTGCCTTCTGGCTCGGATTCCTTCTTTCCAATACCATAGCTAACAGATAGCGGTTTTTCTTTTGTGAAAACCGCTGTTCCCGAATAGCCTTTTTTCTCAGCATAATTCCAGAATTGATAATAGTCCTTCAATTCTAAATTAATTTGGCCTTCTTGTAATTTTGTTTCTTGAAGACAAAAGATATCTGCCTCTACATTATTAAAATAGTCTAAAAACCCTTTTCGTACACATGCTCTCAATCCATTTACATTCCAAGATACAAGTTTCATAAATCGTTTCTACTCCCTATGTTTGTTCTTATATTTATCCATTGACTACTATACTTTAATTAAGCCGTTTAGCCTACTGATTGTAATTAAAAAACGAAAAACACGCACCATAAAAAGTGCATGTTTTTCATTTTCTATTTACTTTTGTCTGTTACGATTCCCGCCTTTGTTTCTCCCCGAACCGCTCTTTTTACTATTACTTTTCATTCTAGATTTAAATGCTCCCTTTGAATCCGTCCTTTTCCCATTTTTTGATCTTGATTTCATTCCACTATCCATGGATTTTCTTTTCTTATTCTTTTGACCATTCTCCCTAGACTTTCGATTTTCAGATTTACGAGTCGTGCCTCGTTCTTTCTTTGATTCATCATTTGATTTCCAATTCCGTTTTTGCTCTGTACTTTTATTATTACGATTTCTACGTCCACCCGAATCGCCTGTGGTTTTGGGCTTGCTCTTCTTATGGCTGTTCTTTCTCTTAGATGATTGAGATTTACCTGATGACGATTTTGATTTTCCTTGATCTTTTTTGGCATTTCCTAAATTCTGTTTAGAAATTCGAATTTTTAACTCTTTTTCGATTAGATCCAGTGTTGGACGTTCTCGAGAAGAATAGAGAGTAATGGCAAGCCCTTTTGTTCCCGCTCTTCCTGTACGCCCGATACGATGAATATAGCTTTCGGCATCCTGAGGAATATCATAGTTAAATACATGTGTCACTCCATCTACGTCTAAACCTCTCGCTGCAACATCAGTCGCGATTAAGACCTGTACCTCCGCTTCTCTGAATCGTTGCATTGCCTTTTCACGTTTGGCCTGAGACAAGTCACCGTGTATTTCATCACACGATATCCTATTTCTACTTAATACTTCATAAAGCTTGCTCACTCTTCTTTTCGTACGGCAAAAAACGACCGCCAGATAAGGACGATGTGTTTCAATTAAATCAATAAGTGTTGCTTGTTTAGAACGATCATCTGAATAAATGGCCATTTGCTTAACGGTTTGAGCAGGTCCTTGTGTTTTTTCCACCTGAATATATTCAGGGTTGTGCATATGCTTTTTCGCAAGCGTCTTAATCTCTTCAGGCATCGTAGCCGAGAAGAGCATCGTTTGGCGACTGCGGGGAGTTTGTTTCATTATTTCTTCTACTTCATTTAAAAAACCAATATGGAGCATTTGATCCGCTTCGTCAAGAACAAGATGGGATAGTTTAGATAAATCTACAGTTCCTCTTCCAATATGATCTAAAAGTCGTCCAGGTGTCCCAACAACGATTTGAACATTCTTCTTTAATTTTTTTAACTGTTTTTCTACATCTTGACCACCGTAAACGGCTAAAACATCAAGGTCTGAACGATGATCAATCATTTTCTCTATTTCATCTGTAATTTGTAATGCTAGTTCTCTTGTTGGTGTAATTATGAGGGCTTGAACATATGCTTCTTTTGGTTTTATTTTTTCCAGAATTGGTAAGACAAATCCCAGAGTCTTCCCGGTTCCTGTTTGAGCTTGAGCAATAATATTCTTACCTTCTATGATAGATGGTATAGCTTTACTTTGAACTGGGGTCGGTTTTACTACACCATATTCTTGTAAAATTTTTATGCTTGATTCCGAAATTCCTAAAGATAAAAAGTCATGCAAAATATTTCCCTACTTCCTTTTACATGTAACTCTGGTCGAATTACTTGATCATATTAATTTTAAATCCTTAATGATTATCGCACTCGTTAGTCCAATTAGAAAGTATTTATTGCATTTTTTGTGGTTTCATTTATTTTTAACGGTTCCGCTTCAAATTTTACGATTAATAATTTTCTTATTCATCTTTTTACTTTCCCAATATCCGAAATCTTAATGGTAGATTTCACATCAATACTTAAATTTTTATATGTTTCATTCCAGTTGATTTTTTTCCAATCTTCAAATGTACTATCATTTCGAACATATTGACCAAATCCTATAGGGTCAGTATGGTTTTCTTGAAGAAGTTCTATTAAGGTATTTAGCTTTTCATTTAGATAATCTGACATTTCTTTTTCTAATTCTTTTATTTGCTTTTTATCAGTTAAATCCTTTTTTCCATCATACTCTTGAATTTGGCCATGAACATGGACATCCACTTTTAAACTACTCTTATTTTTAACTTGTATATCTCGTTTGCTCTTAAAATAAGAGAGCATAATTTTTTCACCAGAATCTAATTCAAAATACAAATTTCCATTTTTAATACTTTTTCTCAAGATAAACAGAAGCTGAACATTTTGCCCCTTAATTCGTGTTATACTTCGATCATCATCAAAAATTGAATATCCATCTAATGTTATTTCATTATCTAATGTTTTGAATACAGGGAGGATAGGATCTATTCCATCATCATAATAATCTCTTGTAAATTCATAGAGGTTAATGCTTGGCGTTGAATTTTGCATTTGAGCCTTGTCAAGTAAGGAGAATATATAGAATACATTATCGGGCTCATCTATCAACTTCTTATTCAGGATTTCATTTCCCGTACTACTAGCTACTGCTAAATAAATTCTTGAGCCAATACTAGGGTCCCTGAGCAACGACTCTACAATATTATATATACCCTTTTTAGCAACTTCTTCACCAAAGAGAGCTAACCTGGCTTGCCCGCTTACTAAATTGAAATTCGTTTTTTGCATCAGTTTCATCTTGGCTTCTTTACTTGATTTTGCATTTGTTGCGATCACTTTAGCATGATATTCACTCGTTTTTTCTGATGTTTTCGGAAATGAAACCGTAATGAAGTATTGATCTTCTTGATCAGATAAATCATAGGATACACCATTGATTAACCCAAGTTCATCTACAATTTTTTTTTCAGTACATGCGGTTAAGAGAGAAGTTATGATCATCAAAAAGAGTAATCTTTTCATCCTAATTCCTCCAGCCTATTATCGCGATACATCCTAATGCTGATAGAGGCAATCCAAATGCCAGACATGTTTCAATATAACCTAAATATTTTAACCAGAGGTCGACTTCACTCATCACAGAAGCTGACAGACTAATAAGAAATGTAATACCTATCATAGCAAAAGTTACCACCTCATCTCTTAAAGACGGTAAGATTCTATTCATGCAAGTAACAGACGCCCAATAATACATTACTATTGTGATGAGGACCTTCATTGCAAATAAAGTAAAAATTAAGTTTTCTATTCTCTCAACAAATGGGAATTTGGTATACTCTAATAAAGTTAATACTGGATATAAATCATTGGATACTTGTTTATAGCTAAAAAAACCAAAGCTAACAAAACAAACACTTCCATAAACCAATGTGGTCAAGAGATTTCCATATACTACATATCTCATCCACTTCTTACTTGCTTCAACAAATGGAATCAATAATAGTACAAGTTCATACCCTAAAAATGAAAAAAAGATGTCCAAGTTACCAATTATAAAGTCATTTCCATCTTTAAAAATAAAAGTTGTCATTCTTAGAAATCTAAATTCTTTTAGATGGAAAAATAGTAACAGGGTCGTCCCTATCGTTAGATAAAAAAAGATGACCGTCGCTTTTCCGATATGATATATACCACCCTTTACTAACATAAAGGTAAGTAACAATAGCATAAACGTAAAAATATATGTAGAAACGGTTGGAAAGTACAGCATTTTAAGCAATAAAATAAATTTATTCGTTACAAAAATGCCAAAAATCCCCCATTGAAAAGCTAATAATGCATATAAGGGGTAGATCAATATCTTAGGCAGGACCGATTCATAAAGTTGAAATAGATCCTTCCCGTTTGCTAATTTAACAACGAATGCAATTAGACTAATATTGATAATGGCAATGATTGAAAGGATAAAGATCCCAATCCAACCATTTGTTCCATAAGTGTTAGCCAGTTTGTTAGGTAAGCTAAATAGCCCAACACCTGATTGAATCATATAAATTAATATAATTATTTGGAATGGGTGAAGCCTCTCCTTCATTAGTTTCACCTAATTTTTCATTTTATTTTTTCTTACATTAATGGTTAACGTATTATGAGGTCTTCCTTTAACCCAAGCAAAAGGAGCTCGAATAATAGAATTCTTTAAATCATTTGGATATGTCGGGGATAAAGGAAAAAAATATGGAGTTTTTAAATTCGTTAACCCAGTAAGATGGATGACTAGAATTGATACCCCGAATATCAGTCCAATATTCCCCCACAATCCTGCCAAAATGATAAAGCCAAAACGAACAATCCGTAATGAAGCACTCATTATGTAGCTAGGAATAACGAAAGAAGAGATAGCTGAAACAGCAACAGCTATAATAAGAATATTGCTTGTAATACCTGCCTCTACTGACGCTTGTCCGATTACAATTCCTCCAACAATCCCAATGGTTTGACCAATTTTGGTTGGAAGTCTAGCACCTGCTTCCCTTAAAAGCTCAATGGTAAATTCCATAAGTAACGCTTCTATTAAAGGCGGGAACGGGACTTTAGACCTGGATTCTATAAGATTATTTAATAACGCTTCAGGAATCATTTCATAATGATATGTTGTAACAGAGACATAATACGCAGTAAAACTAACTGTAATAAATAAGGCAACTAGACGTAGTAATCTGATTGCCGTTCCAATCATCCACCTCTGGCTTAAATCGTCAATAGATTGAAAAAAATCAAAGAAGTTTGTTGGTGTGCAAAAAGCATAAGGGCTTTGATCCATTAGACCTACTATTTTCCCATCAAATAGCTTATTGGCGACTACATCTGGCCGCTCACTTGAGTAAAACTGAGGAAATGGAGAATTAGGAAATTCATCTATTAATTGAACAAGCATATTTAAATCGTTCACAGCGTTAATTTCAATAGCTTCAATTCTTTCCATAAGATGCTTAATTAACACTGGATTGGCGATTTCTTCTAAATACAAAATATATACTTCAGTTTTAGAGATTTCACCAACAGATAAGTTTATGCATTTTAGATGTGAACTTTTTACTTTTTTCCTAATAAGTGAGAGGTTTGTAGTAGCGGATTCAACAAACGAATCATGAGGACCATTTATCACCGTTTCTGTTTCAGACTGATTGATTGCTCTCCCCTCTGAACTACTCGCATCCACTATTATCGTTTCTCCCTGAAAGAAAAGGATGACTTTCCCTTGGAGAATCGATTTAACCACTACTTTACTGTCGTCTGAACGTATGTAATTCGAACTGCTTAATAGTTCTCGCAGAGCGTCTATATTTTGATTAAGTTTTGATAGAATTTCCCACTCTAGTTTTTGTAGATCTATGAGATGCTCAAAATAAACTATGGATAAATCTAAAGAGGGATAAGAGCGTTCAGTTAAATCTGAACACTCTGAAAATTGACCAATGATATGTTCATAACTAGGAAAAACACTTTTCTCATTATGAACTGGCTTTTCCTTAGTTGACTGGATTGTATCCTCATCTGTGTCATCTTTAAGAAACCATTGTTTCAGATTCAAATTGTACCACCTCGGAGCTATTCATTCCTTTTATGACAATTATTATCTACGAAAACAAGCAACTTATCCTTCCTATTAAACAAAGACGTCAAAGAGGCGAACATCCTTAGTAATCTAAAAGAAATGACATTGTTAAAACCTTTTTTTCATAGGCTATATTACAGAGAACTTAAGGAGGGGTTGAAATTGGGTTATGAAAAGATTTCTGTGCATGAGGAGCATAGTTTTTGGTTAGAAATATTAGAGGACCATGCCTATTTTATAAGGGATTTTTTATCTTCTAACGAATCGAAATGGGTGGAAACTGCCAAAGTGTATATTACAGCTTTTGCAAATTTAAGGAGGGAGTTAAGCAATATTGGAATAGATACCGATGTGAATTCACAAGAAATGATCCAGTTTTCCCAACGCGCATTTCAAATTGCTAATCGATATTACCATTTTGAAGGTCAGCTTCAGAGACTACGGATCGAAAATAAAATCAATCTAAATTTAACACCTTCCTACTTAAATGGTACATTAAATGAGAATCAAGAGTATTTGAGGATCCTTTCCTATTACATAAATGGGCAAATCCCTCCAAGATTACCATTAGTCGATTTAATGGATTTATGGCTTGAAGATCAAGTGGGACATGCAGCATTATTAATTCGGAGTATAGATGGGGTTGAAATCCCACTTATTCAAAAAGCTACTCATTATAAAGAACTTTTCAGTGCATTTATTTTACAGAATGAAGCCATCAAAGGGTTCTTACGATTTATGCCAAAAAACTTTCGTGGTCAGATACATTTCGCTAAGGAAGTTGCCATTGCTGTTACAGGTTTTACACAACTTGTGCAGGAAACCGTATCATTATATATTGAAGATGAAGTTTTTAATCAAGCCACATTAAGGTTTCTAGAACATCATTTTCCAGAAGCATGCTATTTTCTAAAAAAATTATCTTACTATGCACAGGATATTGACTATCCCCCTTGTAGTCTTTCAAAGCCATCATTTCGCAAATAATAAGCAATGTACACAAATAATGATAAGCTATAGATAGAGAATAAACACAACCGTTCCTTTAATGACTTGATTCCCTTCCTGGTTTACTGCTAATACTTCAAAATATAACATTTTTTCATGAATCTCTAATAGTTTTGCCTTTAAGCTAATAACATCATTTAAAAAAACCATTCCCTTAAATCGGATTGAGTAGTCTTGAATAAATCCTTTTTCATAAAATGGCGTAAACAGTTTTGCCAAATGACCCATTGTCCACATCCCATGAGCAATAATTCCTGGTAAAGCAGCGTTTTGAGCTGCTTCTTCACTCAAATGGATTGGATTAAAATCACCAGACACTTTCGCATATTTAATTAAGTCAAGTTTGGTAACGGGGGGTAAGTGTACATCTTCCAGCTTTTCTCCTTCACTCAGTTCTGTGAGATTTTTCATCCTTTTTTACCTCCTTTCTTACAGTTTCATTCAAAATTACCACTTGCTTTGCTGTAAAGATTAGGTGTCCCCCTTCTGTCTCACCATATCTCTGTATAATTAAAAATCCCATTACTCCATGACGACCTGTCTTCTCATAATAATCTTTAACTTCTTGGTAGCAATATATGATTTCCCCAACAAGTAAAGGCCGCTCATAATGATAGATTTGTTCTCCATGAATTAGCCCGTTATTAGGAAGGTCCATACCCTCGATCATTCCATAGTCAAAAAGCCTCGGAAATGTTGGAGGTGCAATATTTTGTTTATAGATCGATTTCCTTCCTGTTTCTTCATCAATGAAGATGGGGTGAGAATCTCCGATTGACTCTGCAAATTGCCTTACTGTATATCTCTCAATGACATTTTTCACTTTTACCGAGCACAATCCGATCCAATTCGTAAACATAATAACCACCTCAATCCCCATTGTACCTAAAAATACTATTCAATTGGACCTAACAATGAAATAACTATTCGTCAATTAATTTAAGTGAATCCATTATTTTATCCCCTTTTGCTACTATGAAATCAGTATGAAAATGTAAAGATCCAAAAATCGCTTGTATTTCCTTATATGATTTTTGAGCTGCGTTCACAATTGTAACGTCGTCTTTATAAAAATAGATTGTAAAATACTTTTTTAAATCAGCAAAAAAAGCATCAGCCTGTATTCCTGATCTTTCTATATATTCACTGTTAAATTCAAGAAATCCTAGGGCAGTATGACTTTTTTCAATTAATTGCCTCATCCCTTTTAGAACAAATGCTTCATATCCCTCTACATCAATTTTAAAAAGGAGATTTTTTGGCGTTATGTCTTCTTTAAATAATGAATCAATTGTAATTGTTTCAACAGGGGTTTTTTCAATCATATGATGTGAAGGTTTATAGGAGGCAGAGGAAGTTCCAGACCAATGTTTATCTATAAAGAACCATTTTCTATCTCCATCTGAATCGGATGCTAGCGCATGGATCATTGTTATTTGTGATTTATTTGGATGAGCTGCTCTTGATTTTTCTATGTACTGAAATAATTTAGAATTTGCTTCAATTCCATAAACCTTAGTATGTGAAGGGTAAGTAGTTGAAAAAATACATTCACCATAATTGACTCCGACATCAATGATTACATCAGGATTGTAATATTTCACTGCATTACTCCAAAATGTTCGGAGTCTTTTTTGTGTAACACCACCTTTTATCAATAATGCTCTCCCACGGTTTTCGTCAGAATTAACATATAGAATATTTTCAGAAGGTAAAACAATTTTATTCGGTATTTTATTAATATTTAATGTTTTATATTTTAGGAAGATCCCTAAATCAATAAGCAATTTCCACGTTTTGGGATACTGTTCCCACATTTTCATTACAATCGGTTTTCGAACAGAAACTAATGATTTCATAGATGGTCCCCCTTTTATTATTCTTTTATGATTTCTTGCTAAAAATTTAAAAACCTCCAGTAATGAACAATTATTAACAAAACCTTTACATAAAAGAATAGAACAATCTATAAAATAGACTGTATTCGTATAAACTTTTGTCAGAAGTGAGAGATTGGACTAAGAAGCAATTGGAGATTTATCCATTGCTTTAGTATAAGACCTTCAACTTGTAAAAAATCAATAATCTTCACGAAATGAGTCATAAAATATCGGAAATCATTTTTTCATAACAATTCTTTTAGTTAATTATGATACGATCTTATTATATTAAATTAGTTCTTCACTCGCATTTATTTGCTACATAAATTTTTACCTGGAGGGTGACACAATGAAAAGATGGGCATTTGTTTCTGATTTCGATGGAACTATCTCCAAAAAGGACTTTTATTGGATCGTGATTGAAAAATATTTTCAAGAAGGTCATAGTCTTTTTAAGCAATGGAAAGAGGGAGATATAAAGGATATTGACTTTTTAGCGACGGTGTTCAAATCAATAAATCAAAACGAAGACCAAATTATTGCTGATATTCTTCAAATCCCTATTGATGAATATGTCCCAAGCTTTATTAGGAATGTACAGAAAAACGGCGGTGATTTTTTTATCTTAAGTGCGGGAACGGATTATTATATTCAGTACGTATTGAATAAATATGCTGTTGAAAATGTTCCTGTATTTTCGAATCAAGGTTTCTTCCATAAGAACAATATTCACATGAACATCGATGATCAGCATGTCCACTTTTCAGAACGGTATGGGATTGATAAGACGAAAATTATCAAACAGCTTAAAGAGGAGTATGAGTTCGTTTGCTTTATTGGAGATAGTGAACCTGATTCACATCCGGCTGTATTTTCTGATATGACATTTGCAATCGGCACTCTTCAGGATTTATTGAAGGAAAAGGGAATTACTTTTATCCCCGTAAATAATTTTAAAGAGGTTGAAAAGCATTTAATTAATATGGAAATTATGACATAAAATTTAAAGACCAAAGAAAGGCTTACCTATTAGAGTAGCCCCTCTTTGGTCCATATTTTTCTATATCCATCATGTTTCATTCATATTTGACGGATCCTTAATATCTTCTGGGGTTGCTTTTTTTACAAATAAGGCGATAAGTAAACCAATAACCGCAAACCCAAATGCAATTATATAGACAAGCTCGACACCTGCTACGAGTGATTGATTAATGGTATCTGGATTACTAGGAGTAGCTGAACTTTCTAAATATTGCTGTTGTCTCCCTGTCATAATACTAATGAATACAGAAACCCCAATGGCACCAGAAACCGGTTGTAATGTATTCATAATTGCTGTGCCATGAGGATATAAACGTTTTGGAAGCTGGTTTAATCCATTTGTTTGTGCCGGCATCATCATCGCTGAGATCGAGAGCATAAGTAGAATATAGCTTAAAATGATAAACCAGAGGGGTGTTTCCATATCAATTCTGGTTAATGCAAATAATGTACCTGTTAATACAATAGATGCAGGTATGATTAATTTTCTTGGTCCAATTTTATCAAAAAGCTTCCCCATTACCGGTGACATCAAGCCGTTCAATATTGCACCTGGAAGTAAGATCAACCCTGCCGTTGCCGCTGAAAGAGCCAAAGGTCCTTGCATATACATCGGCAAAATGATTTCCGAAGAAAACATTGCCATGATGATAATCACAAATAACACGGCTGCAAGTGTAAACATGGGATACTTAAATACTCTTACATCAAGCATTGGTTCAGTTAACTTTAATTGTCTTAACACAAAGAAAATAAGAGAAATGACACCGCCAATAATAAAGATTAAAACTGTCGGGTCTAAAAAGCCTGCTTCCTTTTCTCCTGCAAAACTAAAGCCTAGAACTACTCCACCGAATCCAATAGTGGATAATAGAATCGAAGGGAAATCAATCTTAGGCTTACTCACTTCCCCTACATTCTTCAAGTACTTAAATGCAAAAAGAATGGAGAATAATGCAAATGGAATGACTGTGATAAATAAGTATCGCCAACCTAAATGTTCAACAATAATTCCCGATAATGTTGGTCCAATTGCAGGTGCAAACATGATCACCAAGCCAATCGTCCCCATAACGGCTCCTCTTCGCTCCGGTGGAAAAATCAACAAAAACGTATTAAAGATAATTGGAACTAACAGACCCGTCCCCACTGCTTGTAGTACTCTTCCTGTTAGAAGAATGGAAAACGTCGGTGCCATAGCACAAATCAATGTCCCTATGGTAAAAACAGTCATTGTGCCAATAAACATCTGTCGGGTGGTAAAGGATTGAAGCATTAATGCGGATATTGGTGTTAAAATCCCCATTACTAGCATAAAACCTGTTGCCATCCACTGTACGGTTGTTGCTGACACACTAAACTTCTCCATTAAGGTTGTCAAAGCTATATTTAATAAAGTTTCGTTAAGTATCGCAAAAAATGCTCCAATAATTAGTGAGATCATCACAGGTTTCACATTGAAGCTTGGATCATCAGCTAAAAATTCATATGTATTTTTTTCGCTCATTATTTTCTCCTTATTTTTTGTTTTTTTACCTCTTTTTAACATCCTATATCTTACTAGATGTAGTCATTAATATAAAGTAATGTGATTACTATTTAGGGTTTTTATTTTTTAATTAAAAAACTAAAAGACCCTTCACACATTCGGAAGGGCTTCATCTCAAATTCTCACGAGTGTCGCTTCATATTTTTCCCATAAAATATTTCATCCATTTCAATTTTTAATTTGTTCGTTATATTATCCATCTCACGTGAATCTAATTTCTCCTTTGAATATCCAAACAGATAATTATTCAGATCAAATTCTTTTAATTTACATTTTGTATGGAAAATGTTTTGTGGATAAACATTGACATCAATCATATCGTAATCATCCTTTAATTTTTCAGGAATATAATTTTGAATAGAATTAATGTCATGATCAATAAACAGTTTGTGCCCATTAATATCCCTTGTAAAACCACGTACCCGATAATCCATTGTCATGATATCAGTATCAAATGAATGAATAAGATAATGAAGTGCTTTAAGAGGTGATATTTCTCCACATGTCGAGACATCAATATCGGCTCTAAATGTACTAATTCCTTCGTATGGATGATATTCAGGATAGGTATGTACGGTAATATGACTTTTATCTAAGTGCATGGTCACTGCTTCAGGGAGTGGACCAGGTGATTCATCGAAAGATTCTTCTGTAGGGACTTCCAAAATTGGCCCCTCAGAAACTAATATCGTAACGCTTGCTCCTTGTGGAACATAGTCCTGTTTGGCAATATTTAAAACATGCGCCCCAATAATATCGGCTACATTTTCTAATATTTTGGTTAATCGATCAGCATTATATTGTTCGTCAATATACTCTAAGTACGCTTCTCTCTCTTCTCGTGTTTTTGTATAGCAAATATCATACATATTAAAACTCAATGATTTTGTCAGATTATTAAAACCATGTAATTGAATTCGCTCTTCTGGTGATAATTTCATTTCTCATTCCCCTTCTATATATGTATTTCGTCAATAGATGCAAGACATTTTATTTTTATGATACCCTGTCTGTTCAAGATTAAAACGGACTTCATTTCCTAAGGACATTATAGTTGGAAGGAATAACCGTTAAATATTGAAGGCACATTCCTTATTTATCTTAGACTTTTCGGTTAGAATGGTAATAAGATTGGAGGCAATAACGTTGAGGCAATTATTCGTATTAATATTGATTATCTCCATTGCATTTATTTCAAAACCCCT
Organism: Rossellomorea pakistanensis; assembly: GCF_016908495.1. Classification (GTDB taxonomy): domain Bacteria; phylum Bacillota; class Bacilli; order Bacillales; family Bacillaceae_B; genus Rossellomorea; species Rossellomorea pakistanensis. Next base: position 548,421 of record NZ_JAFBDZ010000001.1, read on the forward strand.
TTGGGAAGAACAAATAAATGATTGGGTTGATATACCTTCATTAGATTTAGCAGCTGAAAAACTAGAATCGGTTAAAGAGAATCCTGATGTTGAATTGGCAATGGATTCACTAAATAGTACTTTTCATACCCTCTTAAACAAATTAGAAAATTCATTCGAAAGTGAGAAGAAAGAGGCACCTAAAAAGAATATAGATAAACCAACTTTAGCCATCCCGACCGAACAAACATTTTCAGTTTCAAATATTGTGCTTGGATATGAAAAGGCTGAAGTAGAGGAAACAGTTGGATTACCGCAGCGCCATACAGAAAATGAATATGGTATTGATTGGTTCAGTTATCATGAAAACTATCATAATTTTATGATGGTCTCCTATAATGCTGAAAAACAAGTGAATGGTCTTTATACAAACCAAGATCTAATAGCATCTTCTATCGGAATCAAGATGGGAAGTAAGAAGGAAATTGTACAAGAGAAACTTGGTGATCCACTCACAAAGATTCGAAAAGGGTTGATCTATTATCAAATCCAAAATAATGGCGAATATGAGGTATATAAATTAGATAACAGCTATGTGACCATATTCTATGATAAACATGAAAATGATACGGTCACTGCCATTCAAATTATTAGTGAAGAACTAGAAAATAATAAAAGTAATATATATGCTGAATCAAACCAAAAATTGAAAGAAGGGTTTGAATATCAACTCTTTGATTTAACCAATTCATCAAGAGTGAATCATGATCTTCCTATTCTAACATTCAATGAGCATGTAAAGGAAACGGCTCGTAAGCATAGTTTAGATATGGCAGATCACAATTATTTCAGCCACACTAATTTACAAGGAGAATCTCCTTTTGACCGAATGCAGGAAGATGAAATCACTTTTGTTACGGCTGGTGAAAATTTAGCCTATGGACAGTATAGCAGTATTTATGCTCATGAAGGATTAATGAATAGCATGGGTCACAGAAAAAACATTCTAAAACCGGATTATGAATATCTAGGTGTAGGTGTAGCGTTTAATGCAGAATCCCAACCATATTATACAGAGAATTTCTTTTCTAATTAAGAATCACCCCCACTTCATCAAATTTGTGGGGGTTTCGATTTTTTTGATTATTCATTAGTAGGTATCTCGCAACCATCATCCGAACAAATCATACCTTCATTACTGTCTGGATTAATTGATTGTAGGATAGGCTTATTATTTTCCTCTTCCCAAACCTTAAGAATTGCGCTTTCAAACACTTCTTTTGGCTGTGCTCCTGAAATAGAGTACTTTTGGTTGATAACAAAAAACGGCACACCTGTTACTCCAATTTGACTTGCTTGGCTCTCATCATTTCGAACTTCTTTTGTAAAATCCTCGCTTTTCAGAATAGATTCTACTTCATCGCGATCTAATCCTACTTCCTCTGCTAAGTGTAAAAGCGTTCGATGGTCTCCTATATGCAAGCTATCCGTAAAGTAAGCTTTTAATAAACGTTCGGTTATTTCCACCACTTTCCCTTTCGTTTCCGCGAACTTCGTCAATCGGTGTGCATCAAGAGTATTCGTCGGAATCATTGAATCAAATTTAAAATCCAGCCCTACAGATAATGCCTGCTTCCTCAAATTTTCATTCATTTTTTTAGCTTGATCTATAGAAGTACCATACTTATTAGCTATGATTTCATGAATACTTCGATCTGTATTACGATCCGAATTTGGATCAAGCTCAAAGCTTTTAAATACAACCTCTACTTTGCTTTTATGAGGAAATGTTTCTAAAGCTTCCTCTAATCGGCGTTTTCCAATATAACAAAATGGACAGGCATAATCAGACCATACTTCAATTTTCATTGTGACCACCTCAAGGAATAAGATTTAATGTGAACAGAATATCATATTACCTCTTTCTATACTCCAAAATTGCTCGAGAACCATAGATTAATCAAAACGTCTTTGTGTTTTTTTTCTTAGACGAGAATAATGGCATGAGTCACAGATTGGAAATCTGAAGCCTGGTGGAAGTCTTCTCCCACACTTTTTGCATGATCTTGATATGCTCGATACCTCTGTACTTAAGCTTTCATGAACACCATTGGCAATGTCCTCACGTAAACGCTCCCAGTATATCGCTTCTGTTTTTCTCCCTATTCTGTATAAAAATAAGAGATGTAGACCAACAGCCTTATACGAAACCTCTTGTTGCTCAAGATTTTTATTTTTGATAATGGGTTCAGGTAATTCTTCGTCTTTGATAAGTGATTCTAAAGTATCCAGCCATTGTCTTGTTAACTCAGGCTCTTTTTTAGAGAACGGAAGATGTAGAAAACCATATAGGTCCATCATCGATAGTCTTGCTTCAATCTCAGTATCAGCGACAAGCTCATATAATTCACGTTCCTCGATTAATGATGCTTTCTTTGTTCCAAACGGACTTTCAAATTTGTCCCAAAGCTCAAAAAAATCACCTAAATTGTGCGAGTAACGCTGGAATCGCTCAAATACATGATTTGTTGGAGCAATAGCAAAGAATTGAACAGGCTCATCCTCCTGCTGAAGCAGTTTTCTCATCCGCTTGATATCTCTTGTAAAAGCAACCTTTCCAATATTGTAAATCCCTTTCCGTCCAGCACGCCCTGCAATTTGTTTAACCTCCTGAGAAGATAATGTCCTCCTTCTTGTCCCATCAAATTTCTCATTTTCCAAAAAGACAATTCTTCTTATAGGTAAATTCAACCCCATACCAATGGCATCCGTTGCCACAATCATGCTTGTTTTTCCATTAATAAATTGTTGCATCTGTCTTTTTCGTGTCTCAGGAGGCATGCTTCCATAAATCATACTGACATTATGTCCATTATTTTGAAGAATCGATGCCGTTTCAAGAACTTTTCTTCTTGAAAAACAAACAATAGCATCGCCTTTTTTCGCATGTTTAATGGAAAATTCTTTTGATTCTACTTCAAGGGGGAGCTCCCGACTATAATCATGAATCTCGATATCAGCCTCACCTAATAATCCTAAAAGCATAGGCTTAACATTATTGCTTCCAATAATATGCACTTCATTTGCATTTGCCTTAGTTATTGCTTTATACCAAGAAAAACCACGGTCCTTATCTGCTATCATTTGTGCTTCATCAATGATAATCACGTCGAAATGCTCTTTCTCATAAAACATTTCTACTGTGCTTGAAATATGACGGGCATTCGGGACTTCTTTTTCTTCTTCTCCAGTTTTCAAATTACAACTGATTCCTTCCCCGTTAAGCTTATCAAATACTTCTAAAGCTAAAAGACGTAAAGGGGCTAAGTATAATCCGCTCTCTGCTTCTTTCATTTTCGTCAATGCATGATGGGTTTTTCCTGTATTTGTTTCACCGATATGAAGGACATATCGTATATTTTTTCCTAAAGAAGGGCTGTATTCACGTCCGAAGATATCTTCGAGCATTCGAGCTTCTTCCTCTTTTTTCCGTTGTAACTCAAGAAGCTCCTCTGCTTTTCTTCGTTCACGATTTATAAGGTCCATTTTATAGATTTCTAAATGGTGGTGTTCATCAAATGGAATGGAGGAAAGTTTGATAAGATCCTCAACATACTCTTTTTCAATCATTTCAAAATAAGAACGATTTAAGCTCAATAGTTGTTCAGCAAATATCACTTGTAATTCTCTCACTGTAAGCTTATTTCCGATTACTTCTTTATACTGTCTCAGAATTTTTGAAGTGATTTCTTGCAGTATTAATTCGGGAATAAGTGTTGAAATATAGTTACTTACAAGACGTTCATACGTATAAAAATAGGTTTCATATTCCCAGTAACCTCGAGTATAGTCTAGTTTTTTATGAATCGAACCAGTTAATTCTCTCAAAAAGTCTGCTAAAACAGAATAGTCTTGATGATGGAAAGAACCTTGGTCTTCTAACTCTTCCTCAATCATAAAGGGTTCAATTCTTTGATACTTTGGTTTATTTTGAAGATCATTCATAAACTTTTTCGAAATATAATGTCTTAAATGAATATAACCAACATCATGCTTAACCTCTAAGAATTGATTAATGATTTGGAAAAGCTCCTTTTGTATCATTCGCTTAGCTTCTTCTCGTTTTTCTTTTTCCTCTCTCTGAAAGAATGTATCCCTTGCTGTTCTATATGTCTTTTCCCACTCATCCTTAAATGGAGCAATGGATTCTTCTAACCATTTATGAACAGGGAATGGTCGGTAATCCCTCATTTCATTGCGAAATAATCTGTTAATTAATTTACGGTCTACACCTTCTACCTCATAGTCCTTTTCCCGTAAAAAGGACTTCTTATCGCTTCTAGAAACATCATTTGTTACTTTATTTAACCAAACATTGACCCAGATTTGTTCAACATAATGGCCTCTTTCAGATAGATACTCTTCAATCGAAGGGCAGCTTTCTTTCTTTTCCATGAACTGATTTATATCTGCTTTTATTTTATCTTTTGTATGTTGTACGGCTTCTTCATAAAGTAATTGAAGCTTATCCATTTTGTGTCCCCTTTTTGTATAACTATCTATTTCTAAATGTAACCATAATGATAGCATATTATTTTTCCTTTAATACAATTGAGGTCTAATAAATGTGATTTCAGGCTTAATTGATAGGGGACTTTTATATAAAGAATAGATAGTCAAGGGTCAGCCAAATCATAAGATCCAAGACACGATGTCTTCTCTTTATGAAGCAAATAAAAAAGATGGAAAAAATTTAAGAAGGGTTCTTGTTTTTTGAGGTGATTCCTAAATGAATGATGAATGAATTGACACGCGTCTATCTCTCTTAGATGAGCAGTCGAAATGGCCTTCATTGAACTATTATAAAAAAGTTGGACCACTGCTGAATAATAATTCAGCCAAAACGAATCAACAAGCGACGATTTTTTTGATTTTCATATATCAAAACGAAAGGCGATTAGTCTCCATTCATTTAAAAAAGGCTATTTCCGCTAGGTTGTTGCTTTATCAACAAGAATGAAACCCGTCGTGATTAAGGTTTTGGGGCATATGTTCGTCAAAGTAATAAATATTTTACTGATATTGAATTATTTAAGATGATAATATTTGACCAAGAGCAACACAGTTTACGAAAAGAGCAAAAAAAAGTCATGGAGCTTTCCAAAAAACCAGGTGTCAGGAACCATAATTTCAATATGTAGAAGTTAATCCACAGGGACATGTTCTATATTTGGACAATCACAATGGTTCCGGACTCCTATTTGGACAGACTCATGATTACTTTATAATAATAGGATTTGTTTTAATTCTAACTATACTTTCTATGTTTGTTAGAGCATTTATAACTCTATCTTCATTAATATTTTCATCTACTAATTTTAACGAATGATTATTCATAGCATAGGTTGCTAATTGTTTTATATCTATTTCATTGGTAAGCCCGATTTCTTTAAATGATTTCGGCAGCGACAGCTTTTCATAAAATGGAAGTAACCTTTCTATTTCTGTCCATTGTTCTTCAATTGCTAGTTGAACAAGAATGCCATAAGCTACTTTTTCCCCATGTAACAAATGGTGGGTACAAGGAAATTCTGTTAAAGCATTATGAATAGCGTGTGCACCGGAAACTCGTCCGTATTCATCTCCAAATCCTCCTACCATTCCACCTAGTATCATATTAGTTTCAATAACCGAAACAAAATTTGACGTTAACTTCCTATTTTTCATATCTTCTAAACTTTTGATTCCTTTTTCAAGTAGAAGATCTTTGCATAGTCGTGCAGAGTGATGGGCAACTAATAGTGGGACGGGTGGAACATTTAGGTTACGGATCATCACATCAGCCTCATACCATTTTGCTAAAGTATCGGCAATACCAGCTTTTAAATATTTCACAGGTGATGACAAGATGACCTCGGGTTCTACTAGCACAATATCTGTACTTTGGGGATAAACTTCATAGTAAAGGAATTTTCCTTCCTTACTATATATAACACTAAGAGGAGTCCATGCGGCACATGTCGAAGCTAATGTTGGAATTAATACTGTTGGACCTTTGACTTCATGACTGACCGCTTTTGCTAAATCTAAAACCTTTCCCCCTCCAATACCGATTATGATATCAAAGTAACCTTGTTTATAAAAACGTGATATCTTTCTAATTTCTTCAAGGGAACATTCACCATTATATTCCCATTTCTCCATCAATACAGCGTTAAATTTAGGCAAATAGGCTCGAGCAGCTTCAAATGATTTTTTTCCGTGAATAACAAGAGCACGATACTTTTTTCGTTGAATAATTAATGATTCTAATTCCTGTAAGATTCCATTTCGACACTGATAAAATTGCGGTGCTCCTCTAACGGATAATTTATAATCCATAAAGATTCTCCCATCCTTTCATTTATAAAAAACTTAAAGGTTAACCGAAATAATGGTCAACCTCTAAATTGTTTTACTTTTCCTTCATCCATTTTGGTTTTCCAAACCCTTTAAATTCTTCATCAATTACCTTCTCAAATTCTTTTGATTCTACAACCTCTTTTAAATCTTTAGCAAATGTTGAATCTACATTCTTAGTGTCTACTACTACTCGATTTCGATAATCGTCAGGCATATCCTCCAGCTGGATAGCTTTTAATAAATCCATGCCAGCTGCCAGAGCATAGTTACCTGGTACGGCGGAGAGATCTACACTTTCAACGGCTCTTGGTAATTGTGCGGCTTCAATTGGTTTAAATTCAAGCTTTAATTTATTTTCTTGGACATCTTTTTCAGATACAGTTAATGGATTAGCTTCAGGATTCAATGTAATTAATTTCGCATCTTCTAAAATTTGAAAAGCTCTTGCAGCATTTGTTGGATCATTCGGAATCGCAATTTGACTTCCTTCTTCAATTTCTTCTACAGAACTGAATTTCTTTGAATAGATTCCCATTGGAGCTGTTGGAACGATAATAATCTGAGATAAATCGATGTTATGTTCTTTTGCAAAAGTTTCCATATAGATTTTATGTTGAAACAGGTTTGCATCTAAATCTCCTTGTGATAAAGCGATATTTGGCTGGATATAGTCACTAAATTCTTTTACTTCAATCGTGTACCCTTTTTCTTCCATAAGCGGCTTAATCGCTTTTGTCACCATATCGCTATATGGACCTGAAGTTGCTCCAATCACTAATTCCTTTTTATCTTCAGAGCTTGCACTGCTATTATTACATGCCCCTAATAGTCCAATGATTACTATTAATAATGATAGATAAATCCAATTTTTCATTCTGTCTTCCTCCCAAGCTTTAAGATTTTTTATCTACGAATTTTGAAATTTGATCTCCGGAAAATTGAATCAACTGCACAAGACAAATGAGTACAATAATGGTTGTCATCATTACAGTATTATCATAACGATAATATCCAAAGCGAATAGCTAGATCTCCTATTCCTCCACCTCCAACAATCCCGGCCATTGCTGAATAGGCAACAAGGCTAATAGTAGTAATGGTCACTCCTTGAACAATACCAGGTCTTGCTTCCGGAATCAGCACGTCTTTAATAATCATCCATGGTGTAGCTCCTACTGCTATAGAAGCCTCTACGACACCCTTGTCTATTTCTCTAAGGGAAGTTTCTACCAATCTTGCAAAAAACGGTATCGCTGCAACAGATAGTGAGACAGAGGCTGCTGTAGGCCCAATGGTTGTCCCGGTAACTAGTTTTGTTAATGGTAACAGAGCTACCAACAGGATAATAAAAGGAATAGATCGAACCATATTAACAACAAATGCAACAGATTCTTTCACCCACTTATTTTGTAAAAACAATCCTTTATCAGTAACAAATAATAAAATTCCAAGGGGTAATCCTACAACCAAAGCAATACCTAATGAAATACCAACCATATATAATGTTTCAAAAAAGGCTTTGTTTAATTCAGGAAGGACCGTTATAATCGATTCAGGCAACACCTCTCAACACCTCCAAGCTTTGAGTACGTACTTTTATAAATTCAATGGCCGCTTTGATTTCAGAAGGTTCTCCGGTAATTTCCATAACGAAGATCCCTAGTGGAATATCCTGTATATACTCTATCTTTCCGTGTAGAATGTTCCCTTTTACTTTAAACTTTTGAAAGACGTCAGAAACAACAGCTTCTTCGGCAATGGAACCCCTAAATTGAATCTTTATAATTTCCCCTTCTCTTCTTTCCAATACATTTTTAGGGATATCGAACTTCAGAACGGTTTCTATAAATCTTTTAGTTAATGGTTGTTTAGGTGCTGAGAAGATATCGTAGACAGAACCTTCCTCTACTACTCTTCCATCCTGCATTACTGCCATTCGGTCACAGATTTCTTTTACAACCTCCATTTCATGTGTAATTAAGACTATTGTTAAATTTAGTTTTTGATTTATTTCCTTAAGGAGCTGAAGTATGGTTTTTGTTGTGCTCGGGTCTAGAGCAGAAGTTGCTTCATCACATAGAAGTACTGTCGGATTATTCGCAAGTGCTCTTGCAATTCCAACTCTTTGTTTTTGTCCTCCACTAAGCTGTGAGGGGTAATCATTCTTTTTATCTAGTAATCCGACAAGCTTAAGTAATTCCTCTACCCTACTTTTGATTTTAGTCTTACCCTCTTCAGCAGCCTTTAATGAAAAAGCGACATTTTCCGCAACAGTTTTAGAAGAGACTAAATGGAAGTGCTGAAAAATCATCCCAATTTTTTGCCTAGCCTTTCTAAGCTCCTTCGCCTTTAGCGAAGTAAGTTCTACACCGTCCACTAACACTTTTCCAGATGTTGGTTTTTCAAGTAAGTTCAAGCAACGCAGCAGTGAACTTTTTCCCGCACCACTGTAACCAACGATGCCAAATATCTCCCCTTTTTTTATCGATAGGGATACGTCATTAACTGCTCGAATGTTCGTTCTATTGCTTTTATATTCCTTTGTTAACTGTTGGATTTCTATCAATTTAATGCACCTCTCTTCTTTAATAAACAAAAAATACCTCTTTCATCTGAAAGAGGTACCGTCATATCTTGACTTATCTTTCAGAATGAAATTCCATTCTGCAGGAAGTAGCACCGTTCCAAAAAGGAGGTTGCCGGACTTCATAGGGCCTGTTCCCTCAGTCACTCTTGATAAGTAGTATTAATTTTTAATGTTATATGCATATTATATGGAACACAAACGAGTGTCAATAAGGTTTTTTTCACCATTTTAAAAGACAGCGCTTACAACCCTTTTATATCAACCTTATTATTTTTTGAATTTTTTTAATAAAAAATGCCTGCTTACGTCATTTGATACTACAATAACGAAGAGCAGGCATCTATTCATTTCCATATTTCATAAAATAGAAGCACTATTATCTGATGTTGTTATAAAATAGCATGGTGATATCAATAATAAAAAATATTACTTTGATCATTTAATACTAAATCAAAGCACATTAAAATATCTTGCCTCCGGATGTGCAAAAACCATTGCGGTTACAGAAGCCTCAGGTTCCATCATAAAACCATCTGTTAATTTAATTCCGATTTTCTCTGGCTGTAAAAGCTTAAATAATTTTTCCTGATCTTCTAGATCAGGGCATGCTGGATAACCGAAAGAAAAACGTTGTCCTCTATACTTTGTTCTAAAGCGATCTTGCATGGTGAAATCTATCGGATCTGGGAACCCCCACCAACTTCTCATGACCTCATGTACCCTTTCAGCTAAGCCTTCTGCCGTTTCTAAGGCAAGAGCTTGAATAGCATGACTTTCTAAAAAGCTTCCCTCTGCTTTTAACTCCTTTGCCCATTCTCTAATTTTATGACCAGCAGTAACGGCGAAAAATCCGACATAATCCATTTCTCCGCTATCAACTGAACGAATGTAATCTGCTAAACAGAGATAGGGACTTTTAGCCTGTCTAGGAAAATGAAAACGTTCGATTTCCTTTGATAAATCCTTTGGATGATAAATTATAACATCGTCTCCTTCTGATTGTGCAGGGAAAAACTGATAGAGGGCAGAAGCTTGAAGTATTCCCTCTTTTTTAGCTTTTTGGAATAAATCATCAATCGTTTGTTTTAACCCAATCGTCCTCTTATCTCCCTCGACAAGCAATCTCGAAATCTTTCCTTTTATTCCAAGGTGGTGGCCTAATAGCATCTGTAGATTAATATACGGTTTAATATGATCTACTGAATACTCCTTGATGATATGACTTTCTAAATCAGGTGGAATGAACACTCGGACATCTTTTGCTACTGACGAACGAACTTTTGTTGCTAAAGCGGTTCCTTGTGAAATCGTAGATAAAACATCTGCATCTCTTGGTTCACTAAGTGTTTGTTTACTTTCTTCTTCCCATTTCAGTCTTGTCTCCTTATCTTGTATACCGTTCATTATACTTAATCCATCCATTGCATCTTTTGCATAAAGAACGAGCCCCTCATATTCACGGGCAATCTTTCCTGATGTAAACTTCCTTGTAAGGGCCGCTCCGCCGACGACAAGTGGAACATGTATATCGGATTGTTTTAAGTCCTGAGCCGTAATTACCATCTGTTGTGCAGACTTTACAAGTAATCCAGATAACCCCACAATATCAGGTGATTCTTTACGAATGATTTCGATTAATTGTTGTGGGGTTACTTTTATTCCCAAATCGATTACATCGTAACCATTATTACTTAAAATGATATCGACTAGATTTTTTCCAATATCATGTACATCACCCTTGACAGTCGCAAGAATGATTTTTCCTTTTGTTGATGATGATTGTGTTTGCTCCATATGAGGTTCTAAATAAGCTACAGATGCCTTCATAACCTCGGCACTTTGTAGAACCTCTGCGACGATTAGTTGATTATCGTTGAAGAGTCGACCAACTTCTGTCATTCCATCCATAAGCGGGCCGTTAATAATAGCTAATGGGTTCTCATATTCTTTTAATGCAGTATCTAGGTCTTGGATCAACCCTTCCTTTGTGCCTTCTACGATATAATGTGCTAATCGCTCAGATAGTGTCATTGTATTCACAGGTACTTTTACCTCTTTTTTCTTTCCACGGTAAAAGTCAGTGAACTTTGCTAAGGTTTCATCGGTTGTATGGAATAGCAATGATTCTGCCAAAGCTACTTCATCTGCAGGAATGGAGGCAAACCTTTCAAGCTTTTCCGTATTTACGATGGCATAATCAAGACCCGCTTTTGTACAGTGATAGAGATAAACTGCATTTAAAATCTCTCTTCCAACTGGCGGAAGTCCAAACGAAACATTACTAATCCCTAATATATGAGGACATTCAGGTAACTCTTTTTTTATCCTCTTGATCCCTTCAATGGTTGCCTGTGCAGAGCCAATATATTGTTGGTCACCTGTTCCAACAGGAAATACGAGTGGATCAAAAATAATATCCTCTGATGGAATTTGATATTTTTCCGTTAGTAGTTTATGAGACCTAAGGGCTATTTCAACTTTTCGGTCGGCTGTAACTCCCATACCTTGTTCATCAATTGTTCCTACTACTACTGCTGCCCCATATTGTTTCAATAATTGAACAATTTTCTCAAATCTCTCTTCCCCATCCTCTAAATTAATAGAGTTGATAATCACTTTTCCTTGGGTAAATTTCAGGGCTCTTTCAATAACCTCTTCATCTGTTGAATCAATGACAAGTGGCACCTTTACTTTATTTACAACCTGCTGAATGAAAGCATTCATATCCTCGACTTCATCACGATCTGGATCTGCAAGACAAATATCAATGACCTGTGCACCATTTTTCACTTGTGCTCTTGCTATCTCTGAGGCTTCTTCGATTTTACCTTCTGCTATTAACCTTTTAAACTTACGTGATCCAATTACATTTGTCCTTTCACCGACTAAAATCGGTCTTCTGTCAGCATCTTCATATACAAAAGGTTCAATACCTGAAACGGCATGTGGGTGGGAATATTTTGGAGTACGAGGTTCAAACCCTTTAACAATATCCGCAATCGCTCGGATGTGAGCTGGTGTTGTACCACAACATCCTCCTACTAAATTTAACCATCCTTTTTCTACAAACCCACTCATCTTTGTACTTAGTGATTCTGGTGTTTCATTATAGTTGCCTTCCTCATCAGGAAGGCCTGCATTTGGATAACAACTAACATAAGCAGTGGCTATATCTGAAAGCGATCGAATATGGTCGCGCATAAACTCAGGTCCTGTTGCACAGTTCAATCCCACTACTAATGGATTTAAATGCTCTAGAGATAAATAAAATGCTTCAATATTTTGACCCGCTAGTGTTGTCCCCATTGGTTCAATGGTTCCAGAAAGGAGAATAGGGATTTCAAATCCAGCTTTTTTAAAAGCTGCACGTATCCCAAGGTTTGCTGCTTTAACATTTAATGCATCTTGACTTGTTTCAAGAAGCAGTACATCCACACCCCCTGCAAGTAATCCTTCTGCTTGAACGCGATAATGATCCGCTAATTCATCAAATTCCACACCACCGGTAACCGATAATGTCTTCGTCGTTGGTCCCATTGCTCCGGCAACAAAACGCGGCCATTCAGGGCTAGAAAGCTCTGTAACTGCCTTTCTAGCAATTTCAGCTGCTACTTTATTGATTTCATAAGCTTTTTCTCCTAGGTCATATTCATCTAAAACAATGGGGGTAGCACCGAATGTGTTCGTTTCAATCACATCTGCTCCTGCTTTTAAATATTCTAAATGAATATTATATATGACATCAGGTGCTGTCAAAACCAAATATTCGTTACACCCTTCGAATTCTTCTCCTCCAAAATCATCAAAGGTTAAATTAGCTTGTTGAAGCATTGTTCCCATTGCCCCATCGAGGACGATAATTTTTTTCTTTAATTGCTCTTCAAATAACGTGGTGGCCATAAGGAACCTTCCTCTCACTGTTGTTCTTTTCGTTTAGGTGGTGAATTAATTCAATACTCATGTCATAACGAACAAAAGGGGTGACAATGTATATACCGTTAAAAAGCTTAATAGCAGTATCTAATAATGATTTTGCAATGCTCATCCCTATTTCCCTTGCTTTTTTTGGATCCGCCCCGGCTTCAGCCATTCGCTTTCTTGTATTTACTGGAACATTTATTCCAGGTACCTCATGATGTAGAAATTCTGCATTTTTCGAACTCATTAATGGCATAATTCCAATGAAAATTGGCACGGAAAGATGTTTAGTGGCTTCATGGATTTCATACAATTCCTCGATTCCGAATATCGGCTGGGAAATAAAGTAATCTGCTCCCGCATTTATTTTTTTCTCTAAACGTTTGACAGACGCATCGAGATGGCGAAAGTTTGGGTTAAAAGCTGCTCCAACGGAAAATTGGGTCTTTTCACGTAAGGATTTTCCTGAAAACGAAATCCCTTCATTGTTTTGTTTAATTAACTGAATAAGCTCAAGGGATGATAAATCGTAAACAGAAGCCGCCCCTGGGAAATCCCCTATTTTAGCAGGATCTCCGGTAATAGCTAAGATATTATGAAGTCCTAATGTGTGTAATCCCATCAAATGTGACTGAAGTCCGATGAGGTTCCGATCACGGCATGTAATATGAACTAATGGAGTCAGGTCAAACTTTGATTGTACTAGGCTTCCAATAGCATTATTACTTATTCTCGGGGATGCTAACGGATTATCGGCCAAGGTTAAAGCGTCAATACCTACATCTTTTAATGCTTTTGCCCCTTCAAAAAACAGATCCGTGTCCAAATGCTTAGGAGGATCCAGCTCCACGATGACCGTTTTTCTTTCCTTCACTTGATGATGTAAAAGCTTCTTGTTTGTAGGTGAAGAAGTAAGCTCGATTTCTTTTTTTATTTTTACATGCTTTTCTTTTATTGGCTTTAGTCCTTTTATCTTCCTTGCCATAGAACGAATATGTTCAGGTGTTGTTCCACAACACCCACCGATAATTCGCGCACCTTGTAAGCGAAGTTCTTTAGCAATATCACCAAAGTAATCTGGTTCAGCAGAATAATAGAACCTGCCTTCTTCATAATTCGGTAAACTAGCATTAGGATACACAGAAAGGAATGAAGTGTTAGGTAAAGGTACTTCTTCTAATGAGGAGAGCATATGAAATGGCCCCATCCGACAGTTTAGTCCTACTACATCAGCCCCAAGAATTTCTAGTTGTTTTAAAGCATCCTTTAATTTAATTCCATTTTGGAGCACACCAGGTTCATGTAAAGATACCTGGGCAATAACAGGAATATTGGTTTCACGTTTGGCAATGGCCAAAACCGTTTTAAGCTCTTGTAAATCATAATAGGTTTCTAATAAAATCCCATCTACACCTTCTAATAGTAGACAATATAATTGTTCTCTGAAGCTTCTTTTTATCTCTTCAATCGATATATTTTGCTTAATGGCACGAATACCACCAGTGGTTCCGAGAACATAAGCATCACCTTGTGCAGCATCCTTTGCCAACCGTACAGCCTTTGTATTAATTTCTTTTACAGAGTCTTCTAGACCATAACGGGATAGCTTTTCATAATTTGCACCATAGGTATTTGTTTGAATAATATCAGCCCCAGCTGCAATATACTCTTTATGGACTTTTATTACTTCATCAGGATGAGACAGGTTTAGCTCTTCAAAACAGCGATCTACTCCATAAGAATAGAGTAAAGTTCCGATTGCCCCATCAGCGATTAATATTTGATCTTTGAGTGCTTCTATTAATGATTTTTTCATGTATCCAAACCTCCTTTACGTAGTAATTACATTTTCTTTTATGAAATTTAATCCATGTTTTAAATCTGTTATCAGTTCATCTACGTTTTCTATTCCTACTGATAAACGGAGTAATCCATCTGTAATCCCACGTCTTTCTCGCTCAGCTCTCGGCATGGAAGCATGGGACATTTTTGCTGGGTATGAAAGAATGGACTCTACTGCACCAAGACTAACGGCGAATACTGGTATATGAACATTCTTGACAAACTGCCGAACCTCGTTTTCACTTCTTAACCGAAAGGATAAAACTGCTCCTGGCCCCAATGCTTGTCGTACTTGAATTTCATACCCAGCATGATGAGATAGTCCAGGATAATAAACGTCTTCAACCTCATCTCTGCTGTCTAAGAATCGTGCAATCTTCAAGGCTGCTTCTGAGGATTCCTTTATACGTACATGCAACGTTTTGAGTCCTCTTAATAACAGCCAGCAATCTTGGACACCCAATACCGCTCCAAAAGAGTTTTGGAGAAAAGACAATCTCTCTGATACTTCTTTATTTTTTGTAACCGCTAACCCTGCTAAAACATCGCTATGCCCGGCTAGAAACTTGGTTGCACTGTGTAAAACAACATCCACCCCAAGGCTTATTGGTCTCTGTAATAACGGTGTCATAAAGGTATTGTCCAGAAATGTTAAACACCCATTGGCTTTTGCCAATTTTACAACTCCTTCAATATCAGTGATTTTAAGTAGAGGGTTTGAGGGAGTTTCCATGTAAATTACCTTAGTATTTTCTCGGATTGATGATGCTACTTCATGTAAATTGTTCATATCAATAAACGAATATTCAATGCCAAACCGGCTTAAAACCTCGGTAATCATACGATAGGTTCCACCATAAACTTCTTCTGAAACGAGAACATGGTCCCCTCTAGAAAGAAGTAAAAAGCAGGTAGAAATAGCAGCCATTCCAGAAGAAAAAGCAAATCCCCTGTCCCCACCCTCTAATTCAGCGATCGTTTTCTCTAAAGCCTCTCTTGTTGGATTACCAGAACGACTGTAATCATAATCACCATATTGATCAAAATCCTGTTGATGAAATGTGGTAGCATGATGAATCGGAATACTGACGGCACCAGTAGCTTGATCAAGACTATTCGAATGAATAAGAGAAGTTTGGAGTGACCTTCTATTCTTCATGGATGAGTACCCCCTCTATCAACTTAGAAAATACATTTTCTAAATCTCCAATTAGATCATCTATATGTTCAATCCCCACTGAGAACCTTAATAGACCATTACAGATACCTAGCTTCAACCTTTTATCTTCTGGAATATCTGCATGTGTTTGCGTTGCCGGATAAGTAATAAAGCTCTCAACCCCGCCAAGACTTTCAGCAAAAGTAATAACTTTCAAGGATTGCAGGAATGGATCAATCCATTCTTCATTCACTAATCTAAACGAAAGCATTCCACCTTTTCCTGGATATAAAACGTTCTTAACACAAGAATGATTGGTTAAATAGCTTGCAATTTTACGCGCATTTCGTTCATGTTCGCGAATACGTATATTAAGTGTTTTAAGTCCTCTCAATAGAAGCCAACAATCAAAAGGAGACAATACAGCTCCGCTTGAATTTTGAATAAAAGTAATTTTATCGGCTAATTCATTCGAATTAACAATCACTGCTCCTGCTAATACATCATTATGTCCCGCAAGATATTTAGTCGCACTGTGAACGACAATATCTGCTCCTTCTGTTAAGGGCTTTTGGAGAATTGGTGTATAAAAAGTATTATCAACTATAAGTAGTAGATCATTATTTCTAGCTATCTCTGCAACTACTAAAATAGAAGCTTCGTTCATTAAAGGATTTGTTGGTGTTTCTAGAAAGATTGCTCTTGTATTAGGACCAATTTTCTCTCGAATGGAATTAGAATCGTTAGTATTAACAAAGTGAAATCTCAAACCAAATTGCTCTTCATATTGCACAAACAGTCTATAGCTGCCCCCATAGAGATCCTCAGAAACAATAAGTTCATCACCGCTAGAAAATAAAGCTAAAACACTTTGAATAGCAGCCATCCCTGAACTAAAAGCGAAAGCACGATTTCCTTCTTCAAGTTGAGAAAGAGTATTTTCCAATATATCTCTAGTTGGGTTGGCAGTTCTAGAGTAATCATAGCCTGTTGATTGACCAATCCCCTTATGTTGATAGGCAGTTGATAAATGTAATGGTGGGCTGATTGCTCCAGTAGATTCATCGCAGCGATTTCCCGCCTGGACTAGTAATGTTTCAATTCGTTTCTTCAAAAAACTTCTCTCCTTTTCAAATGAGTTAACGAAAAGGGGAAAGAAAACAAAAAAGAGCCATTCTTTATAAGAAGGCTCTATACGTTCGTTCTCCCTCTTATCGTTCAAGTTGAAACCAACTTGCTGGAATTAGCACCATACCTATTACTGTGGCTGGTTGCTGAGGTGTCACAGGGCCAGTCCCTCAACCTCTCTTGATAAGAAACTATTTAGTTTTATAAATCTAAACTTTCCCATAATTTACATCAGACCATTCAAGATGTCAACGAAAATTTTTGAATTGTTCGCAAATAAATTTCATAGAATTGCTTATGATATTACAGTTGCTAACAATGAAACCGCTTACGTTAACTATAGATTTTTTTATGAAGCTTTTATTGTTCATTGAAAAATAAAGTACTATATAAAATAACTTAGTTAACTATTTCTATAATTCTATGAAGTTCATCTAATGAATGAATTTCATAATTAGGAATGACTTGGTCATATTTCTGGTTATTCCGATTAATCCATACAGATTTAATCCCCGACCTATTAGCCCCTAAAATATCTGTCATAAGGTTATCGCCAACCATTATGGCTTCATTTTCATTCACGTTTAGTTTAGATAGTGCATATTTAAAGATTCCATCGTCAGGCTTTCCTTTTCCAAAGTCACCAGAAATAATAATTTCATCGAAATAAGGAATGAGTTGTGGTGTGAGCGTCAGCTTACTATTTTGTAAATGTGGAGAACCATTGGTCAATAATAATAATTGATATCGATCTTTCAGCTCGTCAAGGGTTTTAAAGGTTTCATCGAAAATATATGGTTTACTTCGACGTTCATTTATGAAGAGATTTGCTAATTCAGCTGCAAGCTCTTCATCATCTACTTTGAGTTTCATTAACCCATTATTCCAAGCAGATTTGCGGTAACTAGGAACAATCTCTTTTAGTTTCGGAAATTCGTCATGTTCATCTAAGAACTCCCCCCATAACCCCTCAAACGGATTGATCCCAATTAATTTCGTGAATTCGTAGGTTTCATATGAAGCATATAACTCCTTTGCCTCATTTTTTACCGCTTCTTCTAATGACACAGCATCAACACCACTTACTTTATTCGCATATGTACAAGTTGCCGCAAAAGCTTCATTTATACTTCTATTATCCCACAACAATGTATCGTCTAAATCAAACATAATCGCCTTAATCATACTTCCACTCCCCATTAAATATTTTGTATTAAGCTTACAATTTTCTTCCTTTAACGTAAATACTATTGTTAATTTAAATGGATTACGGGTATAAATCAGAAAGAGTGAAAAGGAGCTTGATAAAATGTGGATTATTTATGTAAGTATTACTTTATTGGTGGTCGGAATCATCTATCTGGTCGTCTCTTTAATCATCACTTTAAAAAAGGTCCGCCCTATTATAAATATCATGAATGATCGAGTCGCAAAAATGCAATCGAATATAGATATGGTAGCTACTCAAACTAAAATAATGCAAGCTAATCAGGCAAAAATCCAAGATGATATTAATTATAAATCAGAAATAATAAAGAACTCACTGGAAAATGTCAAGAACACCCCTAGGCTATTTAAGTCTATGTTTCTAAATTTAATTGGGAATAAATAATTTCGAACTTGAATAAAAGGAACTGTCCAAAAATCAAAGTGTCAGGAACCACAACGAAAAAATAGAAGAATGCCTCATGGCATCTTTTAGAGAAGGACATCATAGTGGTTCTGGACCTATTTTGGACGTTCCCTTTATAAAAACCACCACCTATAAACCTCCAACCCGATTTTTACGTTTTCTTTAATTTTTTTCGAAAATAATAAACCATTTGACCTTAAAAAACATATTATTTGCATTCTAATTATATGTAAATTATTATAATCTATAGTATCTTGAATGTGAGATATTGAAAATCAGGATAATATTCACTAGATCTATTGGAGATACTATTATTGAAAAATTTATAAGAGAGGATTGTTTATTATGGCAAAAGTTTTATACATTACAGCAAATCCTAAAACAGCGAATGAATCATATAGTTTAGCTGTTGGGGAAGAATTCTTAAAAGCATACCAACAAGAAAGTCCAGAGGATGAGATTATTCATCTCGATTTATATAAGACAGATATTCCCTACATTGACACAGACGTCTTTAATGGTTGGGGGAAACTTCAAAAAGGAAAAGATTTTGAAGACTTAAGTGATGATGAGAAAGCAAAAGTGAGTCGTATTAATGAACTTACCGATCAATTTATTGATGCTGATAAATATGTTTTTGTCACTCCATTATGGAATTTCAGCTTCCCTCCTAGAGTGAAAGCATTTATTGATAACATCGCCATCGCTGGTAAAACGTTCAAATATACAGAGCATGGTCCTGTAGGCTTATTACCAAACAAAAAGGTCATCCACATTCAAGCAAGAGGTGGCTTCTACTCCGAAGGTCCCGCAAAAGAAATGGAATTTGGCGACCGTTACCTCCGAACAGTCATGTCCTTCCTAGGTATTACTGACTACGATTCTGTAATTATCGAAGGAATGGCTGCAGTACCTGATCAAGCTGAGGAAATTAAACAAAAAGCGATTGAAGAAGCAAAAGTAAAAGCAAGACAATTTGTTAAATCTGAAATTACGGTCTAATAATTTTAAGGGAGGATCCTGATGGACCCTCCTTTTAGTTTTTACTTTGTTTTAGTAATACCGTCTAACGGAATGTGCATGGAATAGTCAAAAAGAAACTCTTCACTCAGCTCGTATTTCTCTTCGTCTACGTCATTTGGAAAACTCTTCGCTTTTTCCACATTATCTAACGGGATATTTTGACTATGTTCGAACATAACCTTCCCTCCTTTATTCTTAGTATGATTTACTCATACAAATATAATTAGCCATATGGATAAATAGTCCTTTTATTTATTTTGTAAAAATAGAGCTGTCCCATTTGAGGTCCAAAACTACTATGAACGTTAATATATAGAAGATGTCTTGAGGGTTTCTCCTATATATTAACGTTGTAGTTCCAAACACCTTGATTCTGGAACAGCTCCTTAACCACTTCACTTATACTATTGGAAAAACTCCAGATTCCTATCAATAATAATTTTTTGATCATAATCAACATGATAACGATCATTTATAGTTATCTAATTCTTATCTTTAGATTTAGGGGTATCAATAATCGTATGGGGGAACTACATGATCCTCTTTCGAAACAATGATGAGGGCTGGAAATGAAACTCTTTGTAAGTTATTTCTAACAATTTTATTAGTTTTGGAAATTGTTTATCACTTTTCTGATAATTATTTCCGAAATGAAGTCTTGTCTCCCTTCTACCATCATAAAAATGATTAAGGGGGGGATAAATATGATCGAGACCTATTTAAATCAAGTGAAAATAGATCCACAAATTGCTATTCTTGTTCCAGCTCTAATGGTTTTAGGATATGCATTAAAAAGAACACCTCATGTTCAGGACTGGTTAATCATCTGGGTTCTTATTGTATTTGGAGTGTTGGCAAGTGGATGGAAATTAGGTTTTGAATTTAATGGAATTGCAAACGGATTTATTGCTGCAGGAGCAGCCATTACAACTCATCAATCAATTAAACAAACTTTCATTGAACGAAAAAATGATCGTAAAAAACAAAATTAGATATAAGTTCAAAAATAAAAAAGAGCCATTGGCTCTTTTTTATTACTTATGCTTCAAAAACTTCAACTTTCTCCATTACATCTCCGTTTTTCATCGCTTTTGCTGTTTCAAGCCCTGAAGTCACTTTACCAAAAACAGTATGTACACCATTTAAGTGTGGTTGAGGTTCATGGACAATGAAAAATTGACTTCCACCTGTATCTTTACCAGCATGTGCCATAGACAAGGATCCTGCTTCATGCTTGTGAGGATTTCCTTCTGTTTCACATTTAATCGTATAGCCTGGACCACCTGTGCCATTACCGCTAGGATCTCCACCTTGACTTACAAATCCAGGGATGACACGGTGGAAGGTAAGACCATTATAAAATCCTTCATTTGCTAATTTCTCGAAGTTTTCAACTGTACCAGGTGCTTCATTTGGGAATAAATCAAACTCGATTTTTTCTCCATTTTGCATCAATATGTAACCTTTTTTAGCCATTTCCATTCATCTCCTTATGATATAAAATTCGTCTTAATCATACAGCATTTATGGAGAGAAGAAAAGAAGGAAGCCTTTTATTAGGAAGATAAAATAAATGGAAAATATTTTTATCATATAAATTTCTAATATGATGTATAATAGTAATGCCTCTTCCGGACACTTCGCTTGTTGCGGGACACTTAACCAATGTACGGACGGAAGGGGCACCTTACATAATTCTCATACAATCAGTATGTTTATTCTTTTATATGTTCTTAAAACGTTGTACTGCTGACCACAATATATTCTGCAAGGTATCAGTAACTATTTCTTATACCTATCAAAACGGTGATAGTGCTATTCAATTACTACTTTTCTGTCATAACTCTAATAAATTCTCTCATATAGTCGGGCAGATCAGGCGGACGTCGACTAGAAACGAGATTCCCATCCACTACGACAGGCTCATTCACCCAGATTGCACCCGCATTTTCCATATCATCTTTAATTCCAGGAGTACTTGTTACAGTTTTTCCATTAAGTATTTTTGCGGAAATAAGTACCCAGCCTGCATGACATATTTGCCCAATTGGTTTATTACCTTCATTAAATGAACGGACCATAGATAAAATACTCTCATAACGTCTAAGCTTATCAGGAGACCAACCACCAGGTACTAGAAGAGCATCATAATTATCAGGATTTACTTCCTCAAAGGTGAGATCTGATTCAACAGGAACGCCGTATTTACCAATATATTTCTCTCCTTTTTTTTCCGCAACAATATGTACAATGGCCCCTTCTTCCCGCAGTCTTAACACAGGGTACCATAATTCAAGATCTTCAAAATCTGTGCTCGCGAGTTGAATGATCTTTTTTCCTTTTAATTTCATTGAATAACCTCCCTTTAATAACTTTACTACAATTGTGTAGGATCCTTCTATCAAATGCAAATCAAATATGCTATTACTTGAATAGGTTCACATCGAAAGTTCTAATCACTAACATAAATACTAGATAAAACATAATAAAACTTGCCTTTTTCTATTAGTCCATGTTATATTTATTGAGCGATGAGCTGAATTGTGTAAGTCGACAGACACGCCATACTGGCATGTACAAATGTGGAGTACAGTCTGATCGCCTCAATCTATTTCAAAAAAAGACGCCCGGATGGCGTCTTTTTTCATTTACTCATATAAGTGATTCTCCCCTTTATTAACAGATATTCCTTCCTCTAATAAACGGTCGCTACTAAATAAAAACTCAAGCTAGCTAGTAATAGCTATAAATTCCATTCCACCGTCTTCTTGATTCTAGTTTATACAATCGGATCTTTATTCTATATATAACTTATTTCATAACAATTTTATAACCATTTAAATTGTTATTTTCCTCTGCGTTGTCCAATCTTACTTTGTTGGTATTTTTTTCTTTCAAAAGCACATATTAAGGATTATTCAACTACTTATAGACTGTTGTTTAAAGAAGGTGATTTTAATTGAAGAAATTAATTCCAAGAAAACATAAAACACTTCGTGAAAATAAGTTATTTGAAGAGTTCATTTCTATTATGAGACAATCTGATGATTTTATTGAATATTTCGAACCACAGTCTCCTAAGCCTTATCGAGTATTTTATCTAGCAACTTTAGTAAAAAAAGATGTCTTGCATCAAGACATACTTCCCTATTTGAATAGAGAGGAACTAGACTCACTTGAAGATATAAAGGTCGAAATTCCTTTAGATAACATAAAGATAACGGAGGATTTACAAATTGTTAAACAACAGCTTTTACAAGGTTCTGTCATAGTTCAACTCGACCATATTAAAACAAAATTTGCTATTATTCCAGCGCATCAAAACAAAGGAAGGCAAATTTCTATTCCAGAAGTTGAGTTTAGTGTTGTAGGACCTAAAGAAGCTTTTGTAGAAGATTTAGATACTAACCTTCAATTAATTAGAAGAAGGCTTCCGATTTCCGAATTACAAGTAAAGGAATTAGTCGTTGGAGATTTATCCAAAACAAGGATTGCTATTTTAAGTATTGAAGGTATTTCGGACCAAGAGAATGTGAATACCTTGATTCAGAGAATTTCAGATATCCATATTGATCAAATTAATGATAGCTCCTATATCACTCAATTAATTCAAGATAACAACAATTCACCATTTCCCCAATTTATTGATACTGAAAGACCCGATCGAATTGCAGCCGTTTTATCTGAAGGAAAAGTTGCAATCCTGGTGAATGGAGCTCCACATGGACTGATTGGCCCAACAACTTTTATAGAGTTTTTTTCAGCATTTGAAGATTACTTTCTTAATTGGATTATCGCATCTTTTTTTCGATTAGTTCGTTTATTTGCAGTATTGTTCTCTATTTTAGTAACTCCATTGTATGTTGCTGTCTTAACCTATCATTATGTCTTAATTCCACAAGACCTTGTAAGTACATTGGTCACGTCAAGAAGAACGATACCTCTCCCACCAATATTAGAAGCAATCATACTAGAATTAGCTATCGAATTATTACGGGAGGCAGGAGCAAGACTTCCTACGAAAGTGGGACAAACAATCGGGATCGTGGGTGGTATTGTCATAGGAACAGCATCTGTTGAGGCAGGTCTTACTAGTAACGTGCTTCTTATCATTGTAGCACTTGCAGCACTTGCATCCTTTACAACCCCTGTTTACCAAATGGGTAACACTATTCGATTACTTAGATTCCCTATTTTATTAATGGCACATATTTGGGGACTGCTAGGGGTAGCTATCTGTTTTTGTTTCATACTAATCCATTTGTTACGGCTAACTTCATTAGGAAGGCCATTTCTTGAACCACTTTTCCCACTAAGGATTAGTGATTTTACCGATGCTTTTATTCGGTTGCCTTTTAAATTTCAAGCAAAAAGACCTTTAGAAGTTCGATCACAAGAAAAAATTCGTTTTAACCCTAAACGTACTGAGAAGCTAAAAGATATAGACGAACTATAAACCTAGGAGAATGACATTGCAAAAGATTGTCAATGAAAGATTTCAAATCACCCCATTTCATGTATTATTTCTTGTCAATTCTATTCAAATTGGTGTTGGGATATTTGGATATCAAGCGTCTCTCATGAAAGTTGCAGGAAATGATAGCTGGATTGCAGTTATTCTTGCAGGGACCGCTGTACACATTATTGTTTGGATAATATTTCAGATATGTAATCGTTCTAAAATGGACTTAATTCATCTTCATAAGTATCTATTCGGAAAATGGTTTGGGAGCTTAATAAGCTTAATTTGGACAATTTACTTCTTAGCTGTCGGGGTTATTGTCTTATATTCTTACTTTGAAGTAGTTCAAGTATGGATGTTCCCTAAGATAAGTCCATTCTGGTTTGTATTTTCATTCCTTTTAATGGTATTTTATACAATCACCGGAGGATTTCGTATTGTTACAGGAATTTGTTTTTTCGGCGTTCTCATCCCTTTTTACTTATTTCTTACCTTCTTCTTTCCTGTCGAATATTCCAATTTTCAATCATTATTACCAATCTGGAATCATGATATTAAGGAAATCGGGATCGGTGGTTTTAAGATGACTTTAAGTTATTTGGGATTTTCTACCATACTTTTGTATTATCCTTATATTAAAGCAGGGGAAAAATCTCAAAAATGGGCACATATAGGTGTAGGGCTAACGACCTTAATTTATCTATTTATCATGATCATTTCGATCGGATATTTTAGTGAGAACCAAGTAGTAAATCAGGTATGGCCAACCTTGACTTTATGGAAAATAGTTGAGATGCCATTCGTTGAAAGATTTGAATATATTGGGATTACTTCTTGGGTATTAATGCTTTTGCCTAATGTCTGTCTATTCTTTTGGGCATCTTCTAGGGGCATTAAACTAATATTTAACATTAATCAGCGTAAAGTTTTGATATTTCTCTTATTTTTTGTATTATGCTTATCTTTTTTCCTAAAGGGGCGAGAACGAATGGAAACCTTAAACGCTTGGATTTCTAATTTTGGATTTGTCATATCGTTTATATACATTCCATTGTTGTTTATTCTTTATTTAATTATTTCAAAAATAAAGGGGCGAAGTTCATGAAGAAAACCTCTTTCCTAATGTGTCCCTTGCTTGTTATTAATTTTTTATTATCAGGCTGCATTGACCAACAAATTTTAGATGATGTTGAATTAACTACTGCTGTCGGTTACGACCTTATAAGTGACGATTTAATTGAAGCGACTGCAGTTGTTCCACAGTATCAACCAGATTCTTCTGTAACCAATAAAACTTTTTCAGCCACCTCAAAACTAACTAAAGATATAAGCGATAAATTAACTAGACAATCTTCAAAACCATTTGTTAGCGGGAAATTGGAAGTTACATTGTATAGTACAGAATTAGCTAAAGAAGGCTTAAGAAATATTATTGATATTTTTGAACGAGATCCTCATATCGGATCAAGGTTATATCTAGTCATAGCAGAAGGTGAGCTTAAAAAGCAATTAAATATTCAATATGGGACTATTGATAATGGAATGTTTTTGTCAAAAATGATTGAACATAACGTCGAAAGTGGGATGCTGCCAAAAACCAACTTACACCAATTTACAAAATCATTGTATTCGGATGGAATAGATCCTTTTTTACCCTTTATAAAATTAGAAGGCAAAGTAGCAAACATCGAAGGCATAGCAGTCTTTAAAGAGGACAAATATATTGACCTTATTCCTGAAGAAGATTGCTCTATATTTAAAATGTTATTAGAAAGATCAACTAAAGATGTTTCTTTATCCATTGAACTAGAGGAGGATAGTGCACGTGCTTCTGTTCATAGTATCGCTACGAAACGAAGCTATAAAATAAAGACACCAATGCAAAATCCTGATATTAAAATTAATTTAGATATAAATGCCGTTATTAGAGAATATTCTAACGGTCGTATTACAAAGCAAGTGACTAGTAAAATTGAAAAGAAAATGGAAAAGATTATTCGTAATAGAGCAAATAAAATGATAAATAATTTTCAAAACCAACAAATAGATCCTCTCGGAATTGGAAACCAAGTCAAATATCAAGCGAGATACTGGGATCCCCAAAAATGGGATGTACTCTACCCGGATTCTTCGATTGATGTAAAAGTGAATGTAAAGATTAACCAAGCAGGTGTAGTAAAGTGAATCAAATAAGCTTTCAAACCTTCTCCAATATGAATCATCAGTAGATCAACTTTCGGATTAGTTAAATAAAGGCTGTCCCCATCCATGAAATCAGGAACCATAAAGGGTACATTTTGTTTCCTATCCATTATGGACAGCCTATTTTTCTATTTTTTATTTCTTTTTCAATTTACCGATATACGTTAATTCCATAGGTTCTACTTGATCTAAAGCACCATCTAATATCCGTTGAACCCCGTGAATTGTTTCGTCAAGGCTTACATACTCACCTTTTATCTTTGTAAATGATTCAGCTACATAAAATGGTTGTGTTAAAAAAGCTTCAAGCCTTATGCCTCGATTGTATATTGCAAGATCTCTCTCTGAAAGGTTCTCTACCCCAATTGAATTACTTAATACTCTAACTTCTTTATATCGTCGTAATAACTTTCGCGCATTTCGTTGAACATTCATGTGTTGGTTATTTAATAGTGCGTCTTCAATTAAGGTAGAGGTAGAAAGGACAGAGTTTATAGCAGGATACAAGTGTCTGGATGATAATTCAATATCAAACGGCCATAGCGTCTCGAGAGGACCATATGGATTGTCTTCATCAACAGAATCTCCGCTTGAATCGTATAAAAGAGTTGTAATGGATGGAAATCCTGCATTGTCAATCTTGTCTCTTAATGTAAAATATTCTCCTGTTTCGATTGTTGAGCGGTCTGCAATAAGAATGACTTTTTCTCGAATTTCAACCTCTTTTATTTTTTGTAGTACAGCATCAATTGACGAAGTAACAAAATCACTCATTTTTTTCGTTTCTTCAAGGTCTGGTGTTTCTACTCTAGGTTCTAACATCATGATGGAATAATCTTGATTCTTAAGACGGTGTGTTAATTCTGCTAATAAAACTAATTGGCCCATTTGAACTCTCGCAACAAAACCGACATTTCCCCCTTGAACTAACGGAGCAAATAAATCTAAAGCCTTAATACCAGTCTCGATCATCTCCATTCCACTCCCTCGGATAATAAGTTCATCAAGCGTACAACCTGATAGTGAAGCTAGGGCAACAATTGTCTTTACTTCTGCTCTTCCTACAGGAATTTTTCCTGTACATAAATTAGAAACTGTTGCTGGTCTTAATCCCACTGCTTTAGAAGCAGCAGTTAAGTTTGGTACACGTTTTTTTAATAGAGCTACATTTAATTTCAAATGCTCATTCATATCATCACACCCTTCTTACTTTATAAAGTAATACATATTACTCTAAAAAGCAATAAATTGTTAACTTATAGAGTAATTATTTTTACTCTAAGATTATTAATGAAGAAAATATTGAAAAAAGTGATGAAAAATAAATCTTTTGTTAAACTTAAGTAAATTCCATATTAGGAGTTATGCTCATGAGGTTAACTGAAAAAAATCAATATATTAGAAAAGTTTCTGTAAATCGAACTATATTTCCTCCCTTTGACAAATATCCATTTAACCTACCAATAGTACAGAGTTGTCCAGACCTTCATTTACATCCAAATGTCACTTATCTCGTAGGAGAAAACGGAATGGGAAAATCAACGCTTCTTGAGGCAATTGCAATTGCTGCTGGCTTTAATGCAGAAGGAGGCAGCTTTAATTTTCAATTCTCTACTTTCGATTCACATTCTGTCTTAGATCAGTATATTCGCTTAATTAAAGGGATTAAAAAACCAAAAGACGGATTTTTCTTGAGAGCAGAAACATTTTATAATGTAGCAAGTAATATTGAAAACCTTGACTCTGAACCAAAAGCTGGTCCAAAAGTAAAGGATTCATTTGGTGGGGCATCTCTCCATGAACAATCTCATGGTGAATCATTTTTCTCCACTTTTTCACATAGATTTCGTGGAAATGGTCTTTATATATTAGACGAACCAGAAGCTGCCCTTTCTCCCTTAAGACAAATGTCTCTTTTGTCGATCATTCATGAGCTTGTTACCAAGGATTCTCAATTTATTATTGCTACACATTCTCCAATCATGATGGCATATCCCCAATCAAGAATTTATGAGTTATCAGAAAAAGGCGCAAAAGTTGTCAATCTTGAAGAAACGAATCATTACAGTTTAATGAAGCAATTTTTCTCTGATCGAAACCGGTTGATACACCATTTGCTTAAAGAATAAAAGACTCAACATTAAACAAATTTTGAACATCATACGAAAAGCACATTAATAATTTCACAAAGAAGTCCCGCTTCACTCCATCACAAAAGATGATGTTGAAGCAGGACTTTATAATTAGCCAATCGTTTTATGATTGGCTTCAATTGAAATTACATCCATTTTCCTAAATGCACTAGAATGTAAAAGGTCTACTGGTGTAACATCACCCGTCACTCTGTTTTTTATCACGTCAATCCCAATATGTTGATAAGCTTTATCGATAATTTCAGAACAAATATAGCGATTTGGCTGATGAATCACTAGATTTGTTTTAAAATATCTTTTTAATAGTATTGATAGAATCCTCCACCAATCATACCCCTCTGATGTTTTGCACTTTTCTTTCAAGAATTTTTGCATATCAGCTTGTTGCTCTAGTGTTAAATTTCCAATATAGCGGTATACATCAAATTCTTGATAAGGATTTGGTATGATCTCCATCTTTTTATCTGTGTCCACTTCACAAATAGTTGTAGAGTCATAAACCATAGCAACATGAGAATACTTTGAATTTAAAAACCACTTTATGAGTGGTGACTTAAGGAAGTCACCTCTTATAAACAATAAATCACCTGTTTGTAATTCCAAAACTATGACACTCCCTTTTAAACTAGAACTAGGTTATAAGACCTAAAATACTATTCTATAAAACACCTGACAAATCCTTTCAATATATATTTTTTTACCCATAAAAAAACCGATTCGCATGAGGAATCAGTTTTTAAGAGGTTCATAATATTCAATCCACTCACCGTCAGGTCCTAAAAAGAATAGGTATTTCGCTCCATTTGGAAGGTTTGTTACCTCATCCCAAACTAACTTTACCCCTTCTTTTTGAATCCTTTCCTTTTCAGATTCGATTTCATCTACCGTTAAGGCAATATGATGAACTTTTCCTTCCTTGGGTAGATCTGGATTGTATCCTTCAATTAATTCTATAATAATATCTCCATTTAACCCTAGAAAAGCGAGTTTCATTTTCCCATCGTTATGTAATAATTCATCCATTAACGCCAAACCTACCACTTGTTGATAAAATCTTTTTGATTCTTCAATGTCCCTTACTTGGATTCCGACATGCTCGAATTTTTTTACAGCCATCGTTTCTCCTCGTTTCAATTAAATAGTCGTCTCATAACCTTAAAATATGAGCTAAAAAATTAAAAATCGTATACAAACTATTATTTTAAATGAAAATTTTTAATGCCTCTAATCATTTCCTCCAACTATTTCTATTTTATTAGATAAAATTCTTTTTGTCTCGTTGCCAGATAATATAATTGCCCACTAGTAAAGACCACTGGTTCTTCTAAATAAAAAGTGACCACTTGATTCCACTCAGGGACAAATTTCCTTATATTGAATTCCATTGCATAGCAAGTATTATCCTCAATGGGAAGTTCCCCTCTCCCTTGGATCTCATTCTGTTGATCATATAACCCAATAAGAGGACCCGCTCCATGGCAGTGATACCCTAAGGGATGAGAGTATATCATCGCTTTTATTCCCAATTCTTTTGCTTTTTCCATCGAACCGGAAAAGATGTCATTACCAGAACATCCAGCTATAAACTGTTCTTCTATAATCTCTTCTAAATGAAGAGCCGTTTTCAGACCTTCATTTAACCCTCTTGGTGGCTTCTTTTCACCTTGTTTCAAAACATATGCTAGTTGTTGAGTATCTGTCGTTAATCCTAAGTAACGTATACCAAAATCCAAATGAATAACATCTCCTGGGAGAATTGTGACTCCTTCCAACCTGTCCCTCTTTTCCCCTTCTCTTTGGATATCTACCGTTGGATAAAAAGAAGTATCTAACCCTAAATCTACTACTCTTTGTCTTATCCACTCTACTACTTCTTGAGTATTCGTGACTCCAGGATGAATAACTGTATTTGAAAGTGCCTCCTTAGCAATAAATCTTGCTAATTCGGCTATATGCGGATAGGCATTTAATTCACTGTTCGTACGTATTTGGAGCCAATCTATAGATAATCCTTCAGCTGAGATGACCTTATCTTTATAGGATTCACCAAGAATATTCATAATTTGAGTATATAAAGATGAAGTTAATCCATCTGTAACTGCATGGAGATTTCCATAATTCAATCCAATATTTTTAGGCTTTTTTTGTTCCACCAACCTTTTCAATGCTTCCATCTGAGTTTCTTCCTCAAAATCCCACCCTAATTCATAATAATCAGAATAATTGGGATTAGCATTGAGTATGTATTTTTCAAAATGACCCTTGACCATAGTAACAAACAGGATCGTTAATCTACTTGAACTATCGATAGCAGATGGAAAAAACGTTTCTAACACAGGATCTTCATTATATTCCCTTCCTACTAATATCCAGGATTCGACCTTATGTTTCTTCATTAAAATCGGTAATAGTTCATTAACTCTTTCAAGTAACCAACGATCTCTTATCCTGTCTCTTTCTTTTAACGAGAGAATGTTCATTTTTATACTATTAAACATATATATCTCCCCCCTTTCCTTTTTTCTAATTCGACAAAGTTCTGTTTATTCCTTCAAGTTTGCTCCCCCCATTTCGTTTCTATGAAAATGGATAGATAATAGTAATTTAATCATAAAACTTTAATCTATATTGAAATACAACGAATAATAACAAAATAAATTAAGTGTTGTATGTGAGAAACAGTTATGTTACTATTTAGTCACATATAAAACGTTACCTTATAGTAACATATAAAGAAAGGTGTGATGCAATGGTTGGTCATGATGTATCCCATATCTTCAAGGCGTTAAGTCATGAAATACGTGTTGAAATATTGGATATATTAAAAAACGGTCCAAAATCAACAGGTGATTTAAACAATCACTTTGAGAATGTTAGTCGATATGCCGTCATGAAGCATTTGACTATTTTAAATGAGGCGAATTTAATCCTCTATCGAAAACAAGGCCGTTTAAGAATGAATTTTATTAATGTAGCCCCACTTCAAATGATTTCCGAGCGATGGGTTAGCAATTATCAAGGGAACTTTGCAACATCAATATTAAAATTAAAAAACAATCTTGAAGGGAGTTCGAATGACATGGAAAAAGGGTATGTTCATGATTCATTTCAAATTGAACAGGAATACGTGATTAAAGCAAGTAAAGAAAAGGTTTTTACGTCACTAACAAAAGATATAAACAACTGGTGGGCTTACCGTCTCTGCGGGGAAGACTCTAGTTTCTCATTAGAACCGAAGGTAGGCGGGCAATTTTTAGAAAGCGGAAAAAATGGAGATGACGCTCTTTGGGGTACTATTACCTATTTAAAACCAAATGAGGAAATACGTTTACAGGGATTATTAGGAATGCAAGGGGCCGTTACAAGCTCATATAGCTATGTCCTTAAGGAGCAAGGAGACGCAACCCTTTTAAAATTATCCCATTCAGCAGTAGGACTTCTTGACCCAAATTGGGCAGAGGCACATGCTGGAGGCTGGGAAGAATTACTTGGCTCCTTCTTAAAAAGCTATGCTGAGACAGATCAATGATTAAAGTTGAGTCCAAAATCTTCATTAACAGAGAATATCAAGAAGTTTTCCGCTTCATATCTAATTTTGAGAACAACACTTTATGGCAAAAGGGGATGAAGAAAGCACAATTTACCACCTCTGCCCCTATCGGTATAGGCTCCACTTATGAACAAGAGGCATCTTTTTTAGGGAAGAAAATTGTTTCTTCCTTCATTGTTACTGATTTTAAAGAAGATCATTTGATTAAAATTAAAAGCACAGCAAGTTCATTTCCTATACAAGTTACAAGATCAGTTGAGCCTGTTGGTACTGGCACTAAAGTTTACGCCATAGTTGAAGGAGATGCCATGCATTTTTTCAAGCTTGCTCAGCCAATACTAAAGAAATTCGTTGGAAACTCGATAAATGCGGATTATAAACGTCTAAAAGAAACTTTAGAAAAATAACGGTTTTAAATACAAAGGGGCATTCCCATAAGGAGTTCGGAACCACTATTATTATCCATATATAGATGCTGTCTTGAGGTTCCTTCTATGTATGGATATTTTAGTTCCCTGACACCTAGCTCTTGGGATAGCCCTTTAATATTTTTGCGGGTTTATTCTTTTTTTAACGTGGTAATTATATTAAAGAAAATATTGATTAATAAAAGGAGGAAATTAAACGTGAAACTTAGACCAGTAAGTTCAACCATTCTAATTGGTGCCGCTGCCGGAATTATGCTAACCTCCAAAGAAAATCGAAATAAGATTCATAACCTTTCAGAAAAACTTAAATATAAGTGGAAGAGTTTTCGAAGCAATGAATTATCAAATAAACTCCCAATCAAAAAAGGTGGTAACCCTGATCCGATGAATGTAGAGGATAACAAAATGGTCAGCGAGGGTGCACTCACTTCTGTCACCTATTATAATGCAAAAGAACAATAATAGGTTCCACATTAAACTATCCAATAAGGTCGGGAATTACATTGTATTTTCTATTAAAGAAGGTGTTGAAATGATAGTTCCCGACACCTAATCATTGAAAAAGTCCTTTTATCATTATAGGTTATTCATTGCCTTAAGCTAAATAATTCTATAAAACATTAATCGTATCTTCATCCTTTGGATCCATTGCTTGTGAAACCATTAATGTCGTTCTTAGAAATGTTTCATATTTAGAATCTGTGTTAGGATGATCTTTACTTACTTCAATTGAAAATGGAATTTTCCTTTCTTCTCCTGCTTGAATTGTCCCGATCTTTTCTAATCTAGTTTCACTAACTTCTTTTACATGATGGGTAAAATCACTATCTTCTTTATCTTCACGATACTGAACATATAGGAGTAAAACAATCTCATCGATTACTTGAGTAGAGACTCCTCCTGTAATGTGTACCTCTCCTTTAACTTCTTCACCCCTTTTTACTGATGGATTATGTACAATTGTGTCAACTTTCGCATTTCCAATTCCAATACTTGATAAAAATTCCTTCCACATGTGAAAGCCTCCTATTTTCCTTTTTTATTCATTTTACTCTATTCATTATATAAATACATATTTTATCCTGGAATAGAACATAATAGGTGCGATTAAGAAAGGAGAATGATTTATGAAAAAAATATTTTCTCTTATGATGATAGCAGTATTTATCCTGTCATTTGGAAATCCGATGAATGTACAAGCAGTTACAAATCCAAATGATCAAAAAATTACTTTGAGTAAGGAACAAATTGATGAGTTAGCCAAGCTGCATGAAGAACTTCACGGAACAAAAATTGAGTTAATTAATAAGTATATCGAATTTGGGGTAATTCCAAAGGATAAAGGTGAAAAAATGTTAGAGCATTTAGATAAACGTTATCAAATGTTAAAAGAAAACCAATATATAATGAAATGGGACCATAAACATCGCCACAAACAAACTCAATAAATAAGATTGGTTGTGGTCAGTTCTTAAAGAACCCCTGATGAATATTGATTGACCTATTCCAAATTTGTCAGGGGCTTTTTTATAGACTATTGATGAAAATCATGAAATATATCTTGGTGAAAACTTGATTACTTAAATTGTTGTCGAATTGTTTCTATCGTTTTAATAATATCCTCTTCAGTTACATCATAATGTGTAGTAAATCTCACTAAAGTGGGGCCGAATGAAACTCCTAGGATATCATTTTCCTTAAGTTTTTTAACAAATTCATCTGAAGAAACTCTTAGTTCTTTTACATCGATAACGACAATGTTTGTATCAACATCGTTAACTACTTTTATTTTCGGAATATCCGTTAATCCAGATGCCAATACTTGTGCATTTAGATGATCCTCTGCTAGACGATTTCTCATCTTGGTTAAGGCAATGATTCCTGGGGCAGCAAGAACTCCTACTTGCCTTAGTCCGCCTCCAAGACGTTTTCTCCATTTTCTTGCACTATTTATAAATTCAGATGATCCGGCAATAATCGATCCTACCGGTGCCCCTAACCCTTTTGACAAACAGATTTGAACGGTATCACAATACTGTGTAAACTCAGTAACATCTGTATTGATTGAAGCTGCTGCATTAAATAATCTTGCACCATCTACATGAAGTGGAATCTCATTTTCTTTAGCAACAGCATAAATTTCTTTCATATTTTGGACAGGTATAACGGCTCCCCCAGCACGATTATGGGTATTCTCTAAACAGATTAATCCCGTCTCAGGGAAGTGTTGATCTTCGCCGCGGATAAACTCCTCTATGCTTTTAGGATTCATTACCCCTTTTTCCCCAATAATTGTTCTTGTCTGAACACCTGCAAATGCCGCAACTGCTCCAGATTCATAATAAAAAATATGTGACTCTGCCTCTAGTAATATCTCATTTCCAGGCTGCGTATGGGTTAACACTGCAATTTGGTTTCCCTGTGTTCCACTAGTTACAAATAATGCCTCCTCTTTACCCAGTATATTTGCTGCTAGTTTTTCTAATTTTGTTACAGTAGGATCTTCACCATATACATCATCTCCAACTTCAGCTTCATATAAAGCCCTTCTCATCTCTTCTGTTGGCTTTGTAACAGTATCACTACGTAGATCAATCAAACTAAATACCTCCTGACCCAAATCACTCTTTTTTTACCACATTAATATATCATAAAGTTAATATCAAACATTTGCACTTTAAATTGCTAAAGCGAATAAATCCTAACAATTTCTTTCAAAAATATAATTATAGGAATATTCCAAATAGATATATAAAAAGTATGATATTCTCTTCTTAGATAGGTTAAAAGATTGTAAGAAAATTTTCACAAGTAACTCTCATTTTCTTGAATGTTTGGAAAGGTATAGATCTGTATTTCTCAATATTCATGTATGTTCTATATTAGGTTTCCTTG
Organism: Rossellomorea pakistanensis; assembly: GCF_016908495.1. Classification (GTDB taxonomy): domain Bacteria; phylum Bacillota; class Bacilli; order Bacillales; family Bacillaceae_B; genus Rossellomorea; species Rossellomorea pakistanensis. Next base: position 583,781 of record NZ_JAFBDZ010000001.1, read on the forward strand.
TATATAATCATTATGGGTAGGAGGTAATGGTGAATGACAATAGGAAGTAAAATTCGTTACCATCGTGTAAGAAAAAACCTAACCCAAGAAGAGCTTGCTAAAGGGGTTCTTTCTGTTTCATATCTTTCAAAAATAGAGAATAACCAAATTAATGCTTCCCAGGAAATTTTAGACTTATTATGTAACAGACTTGGAATTGAGAATATTGAACAAAGCAATGAAATAATGAAACAAGCTCTGCAGAATTGGAACAAGGCATTATTAAGAAGCGATATTGAAGAATCTAAAAGATTACGAAAGATTCTTCAAACAACCATTTCTGATGCCGACGAGTTCTCAATCCTAACAGGCTATCAAATTTTGCTCATTCGCTTTCATTTATTAATGAATAATTTAGATGAAGCTTCTCGACTTATTACGGATATTCATCACTACTATAAAGATTTATCAGATCAACTTAAATTTTATTATCGTAAATTTACTGGAAACTATTATTATGCAACAAAAAAATATGATAATGCAATTGAACATTTTAAAGAAGCAGAGCATCTCTTTATGATAGCTAGAATTCCTCAGCAAGAAGAAAAAGCTGATTTGTTCTATCGGATAAGCTTAGCTTTAGTTCAATTAAGAAAACATACAACTGCGATTATTTATTCAGAAAAATCACTTGACCTTTATCAAAGCCTCTACCATAACAAGCGTTGTGCAGAAGTTCATTTATTATTAGGTGTGTGCTATCGAAGAACTCATAATATAGATGAAGCATTATTCCATTATGAATGGGCAAATGAAATCAGTAAGACTAACAGATATACCCTTTTAAGGGGAAATGTTGAGCAAAATCTTGGATATCTTAAATCAACAAAGGGCCTGACAGACGAAGCAATCGTCCATTACTTAACGAGTCTAGGATTTAAGAACGAGCATAATGAAAGTAAATTATCTACACTCGTTACCCTCGTAAAAGAGTACTACAAATTAAACCAATTTGATGAAATGAATAAATGGTTAAAAGAAGGGTTTTTAATCGCTACTAAAACGCAATATCCTGCTAAGTACTACCAATTAAAAATTTATGAGTATTTAGCAAATGGTTTCAGTGAAGAATTTGAACAATTCATGGTCCAAGAAGCCCTCCCCTATTTTGAAAAGCATGGGAATCCGCATCATATTGCTCAGTTTTCTAAATTTCTAGGTCAATATTACCAAGAAATTAGAAAATATAAATATGCAGCCCACTATTTAACGAAAGCAAACGCTGCATATGAAAATATATTAGGTGATTAGGAGGAGTTAAAATGAAAAAATTAAGAAGAATTTTGGTGGTATCACTTGCTATTATGGCGATTGGTGCAGGTACAACTGCATTTGCTTCAGATGAAGATCTACCACCAGCAGACAGTATCGTTAACGAAGTGCAATAATAAGATTTTTAGGTAAATCCTAAAACTTACGCCTCTCCATACATATGGTGAGGCGTAAGTCTTTATGGCTACCATTTTTATATTTCGCAAATTTATTATTAGTAATTTTCTGAATTCGATTGTATAGTTAAAATGTAAAAATAAAGGGGGGTTTCCATGAATACTTTTCAAGTTAAATTAAGTCGTTATGCAGATTTAATTCTTCAGGTCGGTTTAAACTTACAAAAGGGACAACGCCTGATCATTCATGCACCTATTTCCGCTTCATCCTTTGTACGAGATATTACAAGCAAGGCTTATGATCTCGGGGCAAAAAATGTGATTGTTGATTATGATGATGAACAATTACGAAAAATTAAAATCGAGAAGGCAACAGATGAAGGCTTAAAGGACTTTCCTCAGTGGAAAGCAAAAGGTTACTTAGAAATGGCAAAAGAAAATATGGCATTATTAAATTTGTCAGCTCCTAATCCAGAAATTTTCCAAGATTCTGACCCTTCACGAGTAGCATTAGTGAATAAAACTGCTGGAGAAGCAATGAAGGATTTTCGCCAATACATCTCCGGAGGCCGAATTAATTGGCTCATCGCCGCTATCCCTACAAAGGAATGGGCCAAAACGATTTTTCCTGAGCTTAGTACAGATGATGCTGTATCTAAGCTATGGGAACAAATCTTTTATACGACAAGGGTAGATCAAGAAGATCCTGTGCCATTGTGGAAAGAGCATATCTCTGCAATGAACACGAGAGCAGATTATTTAAATCGTAGGAAGTATAAAACACTTCATTACAAGGGACCTGGCACTGATCTGACTATTGATCTCCATACCCAAACAAAATGGCTATGTGCTGAATTTATCAATGATCAAGAAGTTCACTTCGTTCCAAATCTTCCAACTGAAGAAGTGTTCACTATACCAATAAAAACGGGTGTAAATGGAACGGTATCGAGTACAAAGCCATTAAACTATGGAGGAAATCTCATTCAAAACTTTTCATTAACTTTTAAGGATGGAAAAGTAGTCGATTTCCAAGCAGAACAAGGATATGAAGTATTAAAAAATTTACTTAGTGCGGACGAGGGTGCTCCATATTTAGGAGAAGTGGCTCTTGTTCCACATGATTCGCCGATCTCAAATACTGGTATCGTCTTCAATAACACATTATTTGATGAAAATGCATCTTGTCATATTGCCCTTGGAAACGCACTGAATATTTGTGTTGAAAAAGGAAAAAACATGACAAAAGAGGAACTAGACAATATTGGTTTTAATGATAGCATCATTCATGTTGATTTTATGATTGGTTCAGGCGAACTAGATATTGAAGGTGAACGAACAGACGGTACTAAAGAACCGATCTTCAGAAATGGGAATTGGGCTTTCTAAAGGGTTAATCCTATAGAGTTCATTTCATTTTTGTCATATTTACAAAATCATCCTTATAACCGTTTAAAGACTAATGAAAAAGGTAATCTTTTCATTAGTCTTTTTTACATATTAAGCTTATTAAGCCAAATACTATAACAGAAACATCATCCCTGCATATAATATCCATAAAATACCTGTAATTTTACAAAAAAATTTCTTCTAAGTCATTTTCATTACCTTTATATTGTTCTATCATAATAGTAAACGTATTAAAGGAGCACAAAATATGAAGTTTTCATTTGCTCGCAAGATTTCTTTAACAGCTGGATTACTAATAGTACTCTCTATGGCTGTATTATATATTATGTTTCGTTCGGAGAATGTCGAATCACAGGAAAATCGATATACTAAACAACAGTTATATCCAACAGTATTCGTTCATGGGTACAAGGGAACGTTTAATTCATTCAAAACGATGATGGATCGTTTTGAAAATGAATACTCATGGGGGAATAGAACGCTTATTGTTTATGTTTCAAAATTTGGTGAATTAAACTTTATCGGTCGTGTTCCTACTCCCCCATCAGAACCAGTTTTTGTTCAGGTAGTGTTTGAAAATAATAGGGCTACCCTTGGAGATACATCTAAATGGTTAACTTCAGTGATGGTAGAAATAAAGCAGCGATATTATGTTGAGACGGTAAACCTTGTTGGTCATTCCATGGGTGGATTAGTAATCACCCACTATCTTAAGGAAAATGCCAATAGTATGGCTATTCCAAAGACACATAAACTTATAACGATTGGAAGTCCTTTTCTTGGAATTGAAAAGGAGTCTTACCACAAAGTGAACACTGGTGCAGCTGTAAACGATTTACGACCTAATTCTAATGCATTATTAAAATTAATTAGGGAGTCATCAGAATTCCCTAAGAATGTTCAGAGCTTAGTGATTGCAGGTACAGGTGACCAGGTGGTAGGAGTCAACAGTGCAAGAGGATTAAAGCAAATTGTCCCCCCTGAAAATTATCATGAAAAAATCATTGATGATCCTTCGATCGGTCATAGTGGCTTACATGAAACATTGAAAGTCGACCGTCTGATCAACGACTTTTTATGGGGATTTAAATAGAAGAAGGGATTGACACATTTAGGTCAATCCCTTCTTCTATTTAGTTTAATTTTTTCAAACCTTCTACTACCGTTTTTATGACATAATTTATATCATCAATTTCAATATTTAGCGGTGGAGATATAGTTAAAACATTATTGTATCCTGCAACAGTAGCACCATTTTTCCCAATGATAACTCCTTCATCCTTACAAAATGCAATTACTTCATTGACTTTATCAACAGCCAATGGCACCTTACTTTCTTTATCTTTTACGAGTTCGATTCCAATTAGAAGACCTCTTCCCCTAACATCACCTACATACGGATGTGTTTGAAGAAGATTTCTTAATTCGTTCAATGCTTTCTCACCAATTTCTTCAGATCTTTTAAAAAGGGCTTCCCTTTCCATAATCTCAATATTTTTAAGGGCAAGTGCACATGCGGCAGGATTTCCACCAAATGTATTAATATGCCTGAAATAATCGTATTCTTCTGATCCTTTAAACGCATCATATACTTCTTTTTTAACCGCAGTAGCAGATAAAGGTAAGTAGGCACTTGTTATCCCTTTCGCCATTGTCACAATGTCTGGTTTGACATCTTCATTCATAAAGCCAAATGGCTTTCCCGTTCTTCCAAACCCACAAATGACTTCATCAACGATCATAAGTGCACCATGTTTTTCACAAATCTCTTTTGCCGCTTTCAAATACCCTTCTGGTGGAACAAGTATGCCCCCACCTGTAATGATCGGTTCCATAATCATCGCTGCGATGGTTTCACTTAATTCCCAAGTCATTGCTTGGTCAATAGCTTTGACAGAGGCTAATTCATGTGGATTAGAGACATTAGTATTTTCACGATAGGCATCAGGTGGCACCACATGTACGAAGCCTGGGGCAAGTGGTTCATATTTATATTTACGTTGAGCCTGCCCTGTAGCAGCTAAAGCCCCCATTGAATTTCCATGATAAGCACGATATCTGGAGATTATTTTATAACGGTTATGCTCACCTTTTTGCTGATGATATTGCCTAGCTATTTTAAATGCTGTTTCATTTGCTTCAGAACCACTGTTTGAAAAAAAGATTACGTATTCATCACCTAATAATTCATTCAGTTTTTCCGCTAACTGAATGGCTGGAATGTGACTTTGAGTTAAAGGAAAATAAGCTACTTCCTTTAGCTGTTTATAGGCAGCTTCTGCTAACTCCTCTCTTCCATATCCAACATTTACACACCATAATCCAGCCATAGCATCTAAGTACCTTTTCCCATCATGACTAGTAATCCAAGAACCATCTGACTTTGAAACAACCATTGTTCCATCTGGGTTATACGGTTTCATTGAGTGCCATAATAACTTATCATCTTGATCCAACCATTTTTCTTGTGAAGATCCAGTTTGCACCATTCTTTCTCCTCCTAATAGTAAAGTGGAGATGCCAAAGGGTCGGCAACTATAAATGATATGTGTAAAATTTTGTCTCCTTAATCCCTTGGCATCAGAACTGGATTTACCTTAGATTAAAAATCAAATCGAGAAGTAATCATTTTCTTCCTTGTATAAAAGTTGACACCATCTTTCCCGTTAACATGCATATCACCATAGAAGGAATCTTTCCATCCTGAAAACGGAAAGAACGCCATTGTAGCTGGTACCCCGACATTAATTCCCAGCATTCCTGCATCTGCTTCTTCTCTAAACTGCCGAACTGCCTTTGCATCTTTTGTATAGATGGTTGCTCCATTACCAAAACGAGATTTTCTTAGATAATCCAAGCCTTCATCTAAATCTTTTGCCCTTAATAAGCTCAATACGGGGGCAAAAATTTCTTCTTTTGCAATCGTCATATCAGGAGATACATAGTCAAAAATTGTTGGCCCAAGATAATGCCCTTCTGTCATTATGTCCATTTCTTTCCTACCATCACGAATGAGGTCTGCTCCCTCTTCTATTCCTTTTTCAATGTACCTTAATGCTTTCTCACGATGCTCTTTACGAATGACAGGAGTCAATAAAACTTCTTCATCCATACCATTTCCAATATGAAGTTCGTCAGCCTTTTTCTTTAATTCACTAACGAATTCATCGTTATCCCCGATTACTACAACAGCGCTACATGCCATACAGCGTTGACCAGCACTTCCATACGCTGAGCTAATGACGTGATTAACGGCTTTTTCCATATCCGCGTCAGGCATGACAAAATGATGGTTTTTTGCCCCTGATAATGCTTGAACTCTTTTTCCTTTACTAGCCGCTTGTTCATAAACATATTTCGCAACTGGCTGAGAGCCGACAAATGAAATTGCTTTAATATCATTATGTGTGATCAGTCCATTTACAACATCATGTGCACCATGAACAATATTTAGAACACCATTTGGTGCACCGGCTTCTGTAAATAATTCTGCAAGCCTATTCGCAAGCATTGGAGTCCGTTCGGAGGGTTTTAGTACGAAGGTATTCCCACATGCAACAGCAAGAGGAAACATCCAGAGAGGAACCATCATTGGGAAATTATATGGAGTAATCCCCCCTACTACTCCAAGCGGATAACGAAACATTTCAGAATCAATATTCTCAGCAATCGATGAGAGACTTTCCCCCATCATTAAGCTTGGAGCTCCAGCCGCAAATTCAACACACTCAATTCCGCGTTGAACCTCGCCATGTGCTTCTTTGAAAGCCTTACCATTTTCAAGCACAATTAGCTTTGCTAATTCATCATGATTTTCGGTTAATAGATGATGATATTTAAAAAGGATTCTTGCACGTTTTGGGACTGGAACGTCTTTCCATGATTCAAATGCTTTTCTTGCTGCCGTCACTGCTTTATTTACATCTTGTAAAGTTGAAATAGGAACAGTTGCCAATATTTCACGAGTTGCAGGATTTTGAACTTCTAATGCTTCATGACTCTCTGCTTTTACCCATTGACCATTAATAAAGTTCTTTAATAAGGTTGTTTCATTTTTAGTAACTGCCATGAAATACTCCTCCTTGTTCTGAAAGTTTTGATTTCTTGTATTTATTATCTCTAACTCGTTACGATGTTTCATTAGACATTTTGTAAAATATACACATATTGAAATGCTACACTTTAACCCTCATCACCTAAGAATTTTCAAGTTATTTTGCTGTAACCTGCTTTCTCTTCTCCTTTGGAAAAAGATACTCAAAGCTATGTAACATAAATTCGATAGCTACCCTTTTTTCAGGATTCATAAAATCTTTTCCCAGCAGCTTTTCAAGCTTTTCTAACCGATGATACAGTGTTTGTCTTACTATAAATAGCTTTTTCGCCGTTTCCTGCTTAGAGCCATGACATGCTAGATAGGTTCGAAGCGTTTGAAAAAGTTTACCATTATACTTTTCATCATACTCTATGACTGGTGTTAAGTATTCAAGGATAAGTTCTTTCATATCCTTTTCATGATGAAGCAATGAAAGGATTCGATGAAGATGTAAATCTTCAAAAAAAGAATAGCGATTGGGATACTCACTGTTTTGATACACCCTTATAGTTTCTATAGAAGATTCATAGCTTATTATGAGATCTTCTAAATCATCTACGTATTTACCTACACCAAAATGAGCGAAGCTGATCATATTCTTATTTACTAAATCTGAATCATAAATTCTATTAAGAGCTTCTTTTAAACGTTGTTTCCATGTACTTACCTGGCGTTTGTCCAGTAGAATAAACACAAACTGATTTCTTCTCTCACCGATAAGAATTGTAAATCCTTCTTGCTCAAAGATAGTTCGAAAAAGCAACTGAACATAAGTTATATCTACACTGTGGTGATTTTTTTTCTTTTCATACTGTGCAGAACATACAACAGCTCCATTTCCATTCAACTCTAGTTCATGCTCACCTAAATAAGCCCTTAGTTGTTCGTATGAATACTCACCTTCTAACCAATTGTTAATCCATTTCGTTTCTTCTGTTCTTCTTTTTTCTTCAATAAATATCGTTCGTAAAAGATGTTGGGCTAATGCCGTTGATGTCCTATCTAAAATAAGGTGGTCAAATTCACTTAGCGGAAAATCTTCTTTATAGATCTTCAAAGTAGCATGCTTTTGACCTAGTAAATAAATAGGAATTTCAGCATAGTGAGATTGATTGTCTACATCATCTAATTTTCTTTCAAGTAAATCTCTTCTAATCGATGATAAAGGTGGATAAAAGACCTCATCATTTTTTTCTTCTCTATAAATGATTTGACATTCTAATTCTTTAAATAGAATTTGAAGAATATCATTAACGCTTTGGATTTCTAATAATTTTTTATTTAAATGTTGGGAATACCTTTCAAGATTAGAGAGTTGCTCGTACTGATTATTAATTAATTCAGAATGTATATCTTGAGTAATTTCAACAAAGGGAACTTCCTCTTCAAAAATAATGATCGGAAAGTCATTTTCATCTGCAAGAGTTAATACTTCTCTAGGAATAACTTTCATAAACGTACCTATTTCAATACAAAGGCCCGCCGTATTACTAGTAATAAATTGCTGTAGAACTGAGAGGAATGTTTTATCATTTTTAAGTGCCATTCCCGTTGAAAGAATTAACTCATTCCCATTTAGCAGGTTTTGAATCTGGATGACTTCAACAACATGCACCCATTTAATAATTCTTGATAAGCCTTTTTCACCTGCCACAACCTTTGCCGTTCCAAAATGTTTACGTATAAGTATATCTTTTACTAGCATCGGTGTGTTTTTTTTCATTATTCAACCCCTCAATAGATACTTAGCTAGGATTATTGACCTTGTTGTTAACAGAGATAAACTCTAACTCATCATTATATAGAGTGCTTAATGTTAGAAAGCAGCGATGGTAGATGGTTAGACTTGAAGAATGTACTGATGGCCCTTGTTTTTATTTTTGCAGCTAATGACTAATTTATAATCTCAACAAAGTTAGGAAAATATGAAAAATTGGCTGAACCTAAAATAATTCAATATACTCTTTAGGTCAGCCACTTTCATATAATTTAACAAGGGATATAAAGTTGAATTTCTTTTAATAGGATGTCTGATTTTTCAGAATCTGAAAGGATCGCAGAATCCCATAGATCCAATATCCATTCTAATAATTGTTCTGGAGACTGAAACTCTTCCAATGATTCTTTGGACATATCAGAAGTCAATTATTTTCTCTCCTACTCTTAAGATATATGATTGACTAATAGATTCGAAAAGTACTTTCTAGCGTCTGCTGTTGTAATATGAAGGATCTCTGTTTCATTTCGACTAGTGTGTTTAAATTCTAGAAACGCACCACTTAAGTTTTCACTAACACCATGAATGGTGTATCCTTTTGCTATGAGCACATTAATTTGATCTCTTTCTGTTAGAAACGTTTGGTACTCCGACATACGAGTGCTCCTTTCTTATATTAAATCGTAATATTAGCTCCAGGGGATACATTTTCTATAGGTTCTTCCAATATCTCTTCCTCGATCGCCCAATCACGTCCAACCGTAATTCCTAAATATTTCTGATCATCCGGGTCTTCTATTTCTGCCTGTTTGTACAATTTAAACCACCAATATTTGGCCAAGAAATAATAACAAACAGCACCAATTCCAAACCCTACAAGAAAAGAATAATTTGGGACAAAATAAGAAGCAGTGGCACCTAAAAGCCATGAAATAAACCCAGCCATATTAACACCATTCATATAGCGGTATTGACCTCCGCTTTCATACAGATGCGGGACATTAACTCTACGTTTTCTAAGAAAATAATAATCAGACACCAGAATGCCTACAATGGCAGATAAAATTCCACCAATGAATAATAGAACTGGAATGATCACTCCGAATAGGTTCCAAGGCTGGACAATGGTTCCAACAACTCCCGCTGTAATGACACCAGCCCAAAACGGAAATTTAGGACCCCCTACATTTGAGAAGATCGTTGCAGCCGGGACAATATTAGCTGCTATATTTGTCGACCATTGAGCTAAAACAATCATTAACAATAGGATTCCTAAAATAAGGCCACTTGCAGCCTCTTGAAGAGCGATTACCGGATCATAATTTAATACCGCGATATAAGCTACTGCACCGATAATAATCATAAATGTCTGAGTAAGTGGAAGTGTAATTAAATTTCCAATTAATGAACTTTTATTTCTTTTAAACCAATTTTTCTCGTTTTTTGGGGCTTTCATAAACCTCGAAATAGATGGTATATCTGCAGCTAATGTTGCCCAAAACCCCATATTACTAAATACAACAACTAAAAATGCTGAAAATGCAGCTCCTCCTGCTACAGGATTTTCTGCCCAACTCCAAATATCTCTTCCTGCCTCTTTAGCAGTATCAGATAGTGAACTATACATCCAAATAGAAATTAGGATAATAACTGGAGCTGCAATATCAGCAAATCTTTCTACCGCTTTAATTCCAAGAGCCGTATTCACTAGTTGGAATGAAGCAAATAAGATAAAACAGATAAACCAATTATCAAACCCAAACAAAATATTTAAAATACCATTCATTGCCGTAGAACCAAAATACGTATTGATTCCAAACCACATGGAAGCTGCTACTCCACGAACCAAAGATGGTATATGAGTCCCGATTGTACCAAAGGGAGCTCTCATGTAGACCGGAAATGATAATCCGTGTTCAATTCCAATGTCTCCAGTCAATGAAATAAATAATCCTATTGCTAACGAACCGATAATCGTTGCTAGTATAACCATCGGTAGAGGGAGAGACATGACACCTGCACCACCGATTGCGAATGTAGCGAGTACAACGACCATCCCTACCCACATAAATGAATAACCAAGTATCGTAATTTTTCTACCATTCTCCCCAATTGGTAATAAGTCAGGAGATTTCAAATAGCTTTTTTTCATCGTGAACACTCCTCATATCGGATTTCATTAATTAAAGATGAACTTCCGAATTGAAACGCTCATTGATTATAAGGGAACGAAACATAATGGATTTAAAGCCACATCTAATTAAGGAATGTTTACCTTTTACTAAATTTCATCCCCTTGAAGGAGTCGTTCTGTCATGTCCATTTAATTTTTAACATATAAGAGGTAGAGGTATATATCTTATATTTGAGTTGATTGTAGTGACTCTCTTCCCTGTTCACTCAATTCATCACCATATTTTGCCCGTTTTATAAATTGTCCACTTCCAGGATTCCCTACGAACTGCTTCTCTTTAACAACAAATTCACCTCTAGATAAAACCGAGATTGGTTCACCTGTCACCTTCATTCCCTCAAACGCATTATAATCAACGGCCATATGATGAGACTCAGCTGAAATCACACGTTCCACATTCGGATCAAAAATTACAATGTCCGCATCAGACCCAACCGCAATCGTTCCTTTTTTAGGAAATAAACCAAATATTTTGGCAATTCTAGTTGAAGTAATATCAACAAACTGATTTAGCGTTATTCTTCCTTTCTTCACCCCCTCTGAAAATAAAATGGATACGCGATCTTCTATCATTGGACCCCCATTCGGTATCTTTGTAAAATCACCCCTTCCTAAATCTTTTTGACCATTGAAATCAAATGAGCATTGATCGGAGCCTAATGTTTGTAGCTGTCCATTTTTAAGGGCATTCCAAAGAATATCTTGATGCCATTTTTCTCTCAATGGAGGTGACCATACATACTTTGCCCCTTCAAAATTAGGACGTTCTAAATAACTTTGGTCTAATACTAAGTACTGAGGACAAGTTTCACCCCAAACATTCAATCCTTTATTTCTTGCTTCAGCGATTTTTTCTACTGCATTTGAACAGGATACATGCACGACATAGAGCTGGGAATCTGCAAGTCCAGTAAGCTGTGCCGCCCTTCCTGTAGCTTCTCCTTCTGCCTCCGGTGGTCTCGTAAGTGCATGGAAGATAGGATCCGTATTCCCTTCTTCTAAAGCTTTTTTCGTTAAATAATCAATTACATCGCCGTTTTCAGCATGAACCATTACAAGAGCTCCGAGATCCTTTGCGGTAAGGAGTGTTCTAAATAATGTTTCGTCATCCGCTTGAAACACATTTTTATACGCCATAAAAACTTTAAAAGATGTAATTCCTTCTTCTGAAATCACTTGGGGTAACTCGTCTAAAACCTCATCATTGATTTCACCAACCATAAGGTGAAAGCTATAGTCAATACATGCTTTATTTTTAGATTTGTTATGCCATGTAGTAATTGAATTTTTTAATCGTTCGCCTTTTGAAGTTAAGCAAAAATCGATCACAGTTGTTGTACCGCCAAAAGCAGCTGCCTTTGTACCTGTTTCAAAATCATCTTTTGTCACTGTTCCACCAAAAGGCATATCTAAATGTGTATGCGGGTCAATCCCACCTGGAAGGATATAGCACCCTTTTGCATCAATAATTTCAGCACCATCCTCATCGAAATGTGTACCAATAGCTGAAATTTTGCCATTTTCAATCAAAACATTTGCTCTGTAAGTATCTGCCGCCGTTACAATCAATCCATTTTTTATTATTTTTTTCATTTGTTTTGCCTATCTCCTCTCTTATTTTGTTAAATCAACCTTGCAATCACTTGTCGCTTTAAGTGCTTCTTGACGTTGATTCCATGTCATGACAGGATATTCAGAAGGGATTTCAATCATATCGATCGCACCATCCACTGGGCATACAATAGAGCAGAGGTTACAACCAACACAATCTTCCTCCCTGACTTGAAGAAAACTATTACCTTGACTATCTTTTAACATATCAATGCACTGATGGGACGTATCTTCACAAGCAATATGACATTTGTTGCAGTTAATACAAACATCATTATTAATTCTAGCGACAACCTGATAATTTAAATCTAAATTTCCCCAATCTGAAAATTTTGGTACTGCTTTTCCAACGAGATCAGAAACGGATGCAATGCCTCTATCTTCTAAATAATTATTTAAGCCATCAATCATATCCTCTACAATTCTAAATCCATGGTGCATGGCAGCTGTACAAACTTGGACACCACTAGCCCCCATCAGCATAAACTCAACGGCATTTTCCCAGTTCGATACACCACCCATACCAGATATCGGCACATTTATTCTTGGGTTACGTGCACACTCAGCCACCATATTAAGAGCGATAGGTTTAACAGCAGGTCCACAATAGCCACCATGTGCTCCTTTACCTGCAACATGAGGAATTGTATTCCAAGAATCAATGTCCACTCCTGCCAATGAATTGATGGTATTAATCATACTAACAGCATCTGCCCCTCCTCTAACTGCAGCTTCTGCTGTAACCGTTATATCCGTAATATTTGGAGTTAATTTTACAATTACTGGTGTATTCGCTGCTTCTTTTGCCCAATACGTTTGCTTCTCAACAAGCTCAGGAACTTGACCAGATGCTGATCCCATTCCTCTTTCTGCCATTCCATGTGGACAGCCGAAATTAAGTTCTAATCCATCTACTCCAACTGCTTCCACCTTTTTAACGATTTCATGCCATTTTTCCTGTTGCGGTTCGACCATTAATGATGCGATTACTGCATGATTCGGAAACTTTTTCTTCGTTTCATAGATTTCCTTTAAATTCACCTCAAGTGGGCGATCTGTTATTAATTCGATATTGTTAAAACCCGCAACCCTTTGCCCATTAAAACTAACAGCTGCAAACCTTGAAGATACGTTAATAATCGGGTCACCCAAAGTTTTCCAAACCGCCCCTCCCCAACCTGCTTCAAATGCACGCTGCACCTGATAGCCAGAATTTGTTGGAGGTGCTGAAGCGAGCCAGAATGGATTAGGTGATTTGATACCTGCAAAATTAATACTTAAATCAGCCATATTTGTTCCCCCTCTTTGACATTACTTATGCACTTATGATTTTGGACAAACTGCTATGGATACTATGAGCCACTAGTTTTCCTTGCTGTGCTGCCGTAACAACCATTGCCTCCCCTTGACCTTTTCCAAAAACAATATCTCCACATGAGTAAACCTTTGGATTAGAGGTTTGATAACTTTCACGATCAATTTGGACAACTCCCCCCTGGTGTTTTAACCCAAATTGATAGATTAAATCAATATGTCTTGTTTGCCCAATTGCTTTAATGACGAGATCTACCGGGAGAATGAACTCAGACCCCTTTTGTGGAACTGGACGTCTTCTACCATCATCATCTGGCTCCCCAAGCTCCATTTTTAGGCATTCAATCCCAGTTACTTTACCGTTCTCATCCCCGATAATCTTTTTTGGAGCCGTTAACCAGCGGAATTCTACACCGTCTTGTTTAGCAAATTCATATTCAAAATCATAAGCAGACATTTCTTCCTGTGTTCGTCTATATAGGATTTTTACGTTATCAGCTCCTAATCTCACAGAACAAGTAGCCCCATCAATCGCTGTATTACCAGCACCAATCACAACAACTTTCTTCCCGACAAGCTCATCTGACAATAACTTGGTTTTTGTATTTTTCACAAATTCAATCGCATCATGAACTCCGTCAAGCTCTTCACCTTCAATCTTTAAATTGGGTACATTTGCCATTCCTGCTGCAAGAACGACTGAATCAAAATTTGAAAGAATTTCATCAGCTTGTATATCTCGACCTACCCTAATATTTGTAAGGATTTTAACATCTAATTTTTCTACTTGTTCTACTTCCCAATAGGAAACTGCTTGAGGTAAGCGGAAGGACACAATCCCATACGTATTTAATCCACCTGCTTTTTCTTCCGCTTCAAATATTGTCACTTCATATCCTAATAAAGCAAGCTCTCTAGCAGCCGACAGCCCTGCAGGACCGCCCCCAACTATTGCAACCGTTTTACCATTGGAATGTCCTTTTTGAAACAAAGTTTGCTGATTATGAATGGCCCAATCCGTTGCATAGCGTTGTAAATTTCCAATCATAATTGGTTTTGTCGAATGATTTAAAACACATGCTCCTTCACAAAGTTCTTCTGTAGGGCATACTCTAGAACAACTTGCACCAACCGGATTAGCTGCCATAATTGTTTTCGCAGAACCTTTTAAATTACCTGAAGCAATCTTTTTAATAAACGATGGGATGTCAATGTCTGTTGGACATGCCGTAATACAAGGTGCATCGTAGCAATAAAGACATCGATTCGCCTCTTCAATAGCCTCACGGTTTGATAATGCAGGTTCTACTTCTTTAAAATTGTCGATAATATCCGTTAACGAAATCGATTGTTTCAAAACGGATCCCTCCTTCTAATAAAAAGATGAAATAAAAAGGGCTATACTTCTATTTAAGTTTAGCCCCTGCTGATTTTAAGGAAGTAATGCAGTCATTTCACCATAGGTTTCAGGTCTTCGATCACGATAAAACTGCCATGTATCTCGAACTTCTCTAATCATTTTTTTATTCATTTCTCCAATGATCACCTCGTCTTGGTCACGACTGGCTATTGCCACAAATGATCCACGAGGATCCACTAAATAAGACTGTCCATAAAATTCCCCCATATTCCATGGAGCTTCAACGCCAACACGGTTTATGGCACCTAAATAATAGCCATTCGCCACAGCATGTGCTGGTTGTTCAAGCTTCCATAAATATTCAGATAGTCCGGCAACAGTAGCGGAGGGATTAAATACGATCTCTGCTCCTTTTAAACCTAAGAGACGTGCACCTTCAGGAAAATGACGATCGTAGCAAATGTAGACCCCTACCTTCGCATAAGCCGTATCAAATACTGGATATCCAAGATTTCCAGGTTTAAAGTAATATTTTTCCCAGAAACCATGTCCCTCATTTCCAACAGCCACATGGGGAATATGCTGCTTACGATACTTTCCTAAATACTTTCCATCTGCGTCTATGACAGCAGCCGTATTGTAATATGTCGCAATCCCTTCCCTCTCGTATATCGGAAGTACAATAACGATTTCTAATTCTTTTGCTAATTCTTGAAATTTCTTAGTTGTTGGGCCATTCGGAATTTCTTCTGCAGAGTCATACCATTTTGAATTTTGTTCTGAACAAAAATAAGGACCATAGAAGATCTCTTGCAAACATACAATTTTAGCCCCTTTTTGTGCAGCATCTCGAACTAATCCTAAATGTTTTTCAATGGCTTTTTCCTTATGGGTGTCGACAGGCTCATTCCCATCAACATCATGCTTTGCTTGAATAAGCCCAATTTTCACCATATCAGACATCTACATTTCCTCCTCTTTCAAAATAATTATGAATAGAAAGCGCTTTCATAATTCTTTGATGCCACATTCCCTCTTTTAAAAAAGGCTTTCATAATCCCTTGATCATTTAACTGAATATTCCGCATTTTTTATTGTAATTCTTACTTTTGTCTTTTTCATTAGACAAATTGTTAAATCAAATAAGGTTTACGTTTTTCGATATGTAAATAGATTAGTATTGAAATGCCAGAACGCAATTCTGAATCTTCTTAAATTTAACATAATGTATATAAAAATTTTACATAATCATGTCGAATAGCAATTGGTGCTTCTTTTTTATAGGATTATTATACAAACACTTCTATATGAATAGTTTGGAGCTACGGTATTTATTCTATATTCATAATGATTTGTCCAAATACTTCTCGACAAACAACAGATTAATTGTCAAAAATTGAAGAAATAACTTCATGATGTAATACTGTCCTAAAAGTAGTTATTAATAGTTTGAAAGATCTTGTTATTTCCATAATCGAATTCAAGATGATGATCGTTCAAAATCAATATGATGATTCAATAGTGAAAAAAAGGACAGACTACCAACTTTTACAATAATTTTGATAAAATGATGAAGGATTGAATAATTATAATTAGACGAAATAAAACTATAATCATTTCCTTAATAATCATGACTTATTTCCAAGGAAACCGCAGGAACCGACATAAACTTTTTTTATTTTTGGCTGTTTTCTAAAAAATGGTGTTTTTTTAGAACATAAATTTTTTAAAAGTCTGGTCTTCGCTGCAGGTGCGAGACTCCTACGAGATTAGCGGGACAGGTAGACCTAAGCAGGAGCAAGGTGACGTGGATGCCCACCTCCCGCCTCGCGGAAAGCAAGATCCTTCCGTTCTAACCAACGACCCCCTTTTCGAATAACAACAATGATTACGAAAACAGCCTTATTTAATTGACAAAAAGGAGTTAATTTATGACAAAAAACAAAGCGGTATTTATCGATCGTGATGGTGTCATTAATGAGGTTTTGACTAAGAGAGTAAAGTTCGTCAATAAACCTAATGACCTATTTTATTTAGATAAGGTTCCAGAAGCCATCGGGTTATTATCTAGTGCAGATTACTTGATATTTGTCGTAACGAATCAGGGTGGTGTGGGATTAGGCTACATGACTGAAGAACAATTAGAGAAAATTCATAAGAAAATGAAGATTGATTTGGAATCTGAAGGAGGAGAAATACAAGACATAGCAAGTTGTATTCATAAGCCAAATGAAGGCTGTAGCTGCAGGAAACCTGAGGCTGGGATGATTCTGAAACTTGCAGAACAATATAAAATAGATATCGATAAGAGCTATATGATTGGTGATCGGGACGTAGATATCGAAGCGGGGAGAAAGGCAGGCTGCAGCACCATTTTTATCGGAAAAGAAGATAATACGGTTGATGCTAACTTCTCGTTTCCGACACTATATGCTGCTGCCAATTGGTTAAAATCAACATCAAATTTATAAAGAAATAGGGAGAAAAGGATGAAACTACTTTCAAAAATAATTGATCGACTCTACAAGGGGATTCTAGCTTTTTGGATTATTGTGGCAGTTGGATTTGGATTTTTCGCTACCCAGCTGCCTTCCATTTTAGGGGGAGATGGTTTTCGGACAGACGGTGAGTATGAAAAAGTACAAGAGGAACTGACAAGTACATTTGAATTTTCTGATTCCACTCTTCTACTCCTTTTTGAAAGAAAACCAAACCAATCCCAGGAAGAATTTAAAGAAGAAATTAGATCCACACTAACAACTATTAAAGATAATGTTACCTTAACCATTCAATCACCTCTAAATCAAAATGAGATGATGAAGAAAAATTACGCTTATGCACAATTACATTTTAATAAAGACAATATTGAAGATGATATAAAAGATATTGAATCGATAACGAATATGTACTCAAATATGACATTAACGGGTGAACCCATCATCACTCGGGATATCAATAAAGCAAGTCAAGATGATCTAAAACGGGCAGAAATGATTGGTGTACCAGTAGCTATAGTAGTTCTATTATTTGCATTTGGGAGCATAATCGCTTCCATTGTTCCAATCGTTATTGGTGGAGTTACAGTAATTGTCTCGTTTGGAGTATTAACTCTTATTGGAGAAAAAATCGAGCTATCCATCTTCCTTCTTAATGTTGTACCAATGATTGGGCTCGCTTTAAGTATAGATTTTGCTCTTCTTTTCATTAATCGCTATCGAGAAGAAATGAAGTTACATAATAAGAGAGAAGCGATTACTAACACAATTGCTACTGCTGGTAAATCCATTATCTTTTCTGCCTTATGTGTGTTCATCGGCCTTGCAGCTATGATGGTTATTGAGATTGATATCTTTCAAACGATTGCCATTGGCGGAATGGTTGTTGTATCAATCGCAGTCATTTCTTCACTAACTCTATTACCTGCAATCCTATTACTAATGGGATCGTCTATAAATAAGTGGAGGATTATCAAACTAAGAGAGCATGATCATAATAAGTGGAAAGGGTTTGCTCGGTTTGTAATGAAAAGACCTGTTCTTCTTGCTGTTATTGCTTTGGTAATGTTAATCATCGGAATCATTCCTGTTCAACATATGAATTTAGCTATTCCTGAAGTGGATTCTTTACCTGAAAACTATGAATCTCGTCAAGCATTTGAAACTATTCAAGATCAATTTCATTTTGGTGAAGGAAGCACTGTTTACATGGTTGTGAACAATCAATCAGAATGGACGTCTGAGAAGGGATTATCTGAGATGGAAGCGATTATTAGCTCCATTGAAGATGATCATTTAGTAAAAGAAATTGATTCAGTATTTTCAGCCACAGGAATTGAAACGAGCCAGGAATTAGTTGCTGCTTTACAACACCCAGAGATGAAAAAATCTTTACAACCTGCTTTAGATTCTTTTGTTAACAAAGATAAATTGTTAGTTCCTATTCATCTTAATGTAGAAGAATCATCAGACGAAGCTAATGATTGGATTCGTGATAGGAGTAATATTCAATCGGAAAACGATATATTTTTTGGCGGTCAGGTGAAATTTAACCAAGAAATATTTGATGAGATCTACAATAAAATTGCTTTATGTCTCGCGATTATATTGATCTCGACCTATACCATACTCATGTTCGCTTTCCGCTCGGTCATTATCCCACTAAAAGCGATTCTCATGAATATTATTGGATTAACTTCTACATTTGGAGTATTAGTATGGATATTCCAAGGAGGACATTTTGGATTAGGTGAAAATGAAATTGCCCTTGTTCTGCCTGTACTCGTATTTAGTCTTGTTTTTGGATTAAGTATGGATTATGAAGTCTTTTTAATTTCTAGAATTCATGAAATTTATCAGAAGACTGGTAATAATACTGAAGCAACCATCGAAGGGTTAGCATCGACATCCAAAATTATTACTTCTGCTGCCTTAATTATGATTGTCATCACTGGAGCTTTTGCCTTTACAGGAGTCATGCCTGTTAAACAAATAGGTGTTGGCATTGCCGTTGCCATATTTATTGATGCCACAATTATCCGGATGCTATTAGTTCCCTCCCTGATGAAACTTCTTGGCGATTGGAATTGGTGGATGCCCTTCGTTAGTAGAACAAAAAAAGGAAAGCGAAAATCTAAACGTCAGCCTGTAAATTCATAATGCTATTAATGCGGCTGTCCCAATCCAAGGTGGCAGGAACCACAACTTCCATTATAGAAGAAAACTTCAAGACATCTTCTACTTATGAACAATCATTGTGGTCCTAGCCGCTTTATTGGGTAGGCACTTTTTATTACTAAAATACATTCCTTTGGACTTTAATGGAAAGGATAGTTATGATATGGTACTCTAGGAAACGATATTAGGAGGGATAACTATGAACAATGAAGAATTATACCAGATGATAAAAAATCACTATCCCTTTGATGTTTTAACCAATAATCAGCTTTTGCATATCATTTCACGTTCTAGATTTACTACTTTCGCTAAGAATGAATTTTTATTTCATGAAGATGAAACGGTAAATGATTTGGA
Source organism: Rossellomorea pakistanensis (assembly GCF_016908495.1). Classification (GTDB taxonomy): domain Bacteria; phylum Bacillota; class Bacilli; order Bacillales; family Bacillaceae_B; genus Rossellomorea; species Rossellomorea pakistanensis. The sequence continues at coordinate 603,940 of NZ_JAFBDZ010000001.1, forward strand.
TATTTATTTCCTTGTATCAGGTTTAGCCAAAAACGTCCTACACCGCTCAAATGGGAAACAATTCTCATTGAGATATTACTATCCTGGAGATCTAGTCGGATTAATGATCATGCTTACAAGTGGAGGCATGACTTTTTCTGTTCAAGCACTGGAGGATTGTACTGTATTCAGATTTAATAAATCTGATTTTTTTGAGGTCATGACAGAAAACAAGGAATTTTCGAAGATTGTATTTGAGAGTATTGGAAGTAGGATGAAATCACTATACGATGAGCTACAGTCTACTTCTTGGGATGACGAGGAGAATATTTCATTATTTAGTACAAAGGTCAATACGTTGATGGAGTCTCCAGTTTTTATTCGTTCCACCGACACTATCAAGAATGCAGCAAGTATCATGAATAAACATAATGTGACTGGACTTGTAGTAAGTGAAGACGGGAAAAAATTAGATGGAATTATTACCCACCGTGAATTATTAAAGTATGTTTCAGGAGACCAAGATAGGAAAACTGTTCGAGAGTGGATGATTCATAAACCGTTTTGGATACGTGATGAGGCATTTGCATACGAAGCATTATCCTATTTCAAACATGAAGATATTGAGTTCGTTCCCATTCTTCGATATGAAAAAGTAGTTGGTATTCTAACCAGCCACTCATTTTTAAATATTCAAGACTCGAAATATCTTGATCTTTCTTATAGAATACAAACAGCACTAACAACCGATGATCTGGTGGCTCTCTCCCCTTCAAAAAATTGCACTTTCCATCAATTTATTAGAGATATTTTAGATCAAGGAAGCTTAGGATATGACGTTTGTGAAATTATTACAAACTATAATGATCGTTTACATCGTAGAATCATTCAATTGACAGAAAAAGAAATGAGAATCGAAGGTTATGGTCGACCCCCGATCAATTATTGTTTTATCGTGATGGGAAGCCAAGGTCGGGGTGAGCAGAGTTTCCATACTGATCAGGATAATGGAATCATATTAGATGATTATTTGCATTTTAAAGATCCTGAAAAGGTTGAGGCCTATTTTCAACATTTTACTGAAAAGCTAAATGTGAAATTGTCTGCTTGTGGATTTCCTGAATGTACTGGCGGGATTATGGCAAGAGAGTTAAAATGGAGGAAATCCTTTTCACAATGGAAAGATTCTGTACATGATTGGCTACATGAAATGGACGCAGAGGAAGTTCAGAGCTTTACTATGTTTTTCGACTTCCGCCCGATTTACGGCGACTATTCCCTAGCACAGGAAATACGATCAATGATGGTGGAAAAAGCTAAGAATTCCTTAACTATGCAGCAGCTTTTACGTAAAGACGCCATTCGTTTCAAAGTTCCTGTTAATGCTCTTGGAAGAATAAATTTAAAGCCTAAATCGAAAGTACTTAATTTAAAAAAATCAGGAATGATGCAGATTATTAATATGATTCGTATCCATTCTATTAAATACGGTATAAAAGATGTCAATACTGTAAAGCGACTTCAGTCATTGGAAGATATTCAAGCGTTTCATCCAAGAGATGTTCAGAATGCAAAAACGGCACTCCATCATTTTATGACTTTTCGTTTAAATCAAAATTTATTAGAGCTTGAAGAAAAGAAGCAGCTTTCTAATGAGATCAGCTTATTAGAATTATCAAAAGAAGACAAAAGAAAACTGAAGGAAGCACTTCAAATTGCTAATCGAATGCAGCAAGTCCTTGAGATTAGCTTTAATCGTAACCGGGTGGTTTAATTTATTATGAACGAAGTAGGAATTAATGTAGGGTTTAGAATCATAAAGTATTATTTCTGGCAACAATTTCTTTTTAAATATCAAGTTAAAAAGGCTAAACAAGACCGTTCTTATCAAGAGCTGTCCAATAGTTTAAAAGAATATGATGGGAAGAGCTATCAAGTAATGGGGCAACCGTTATCAAAATGTAACTTTACAATTTTTGATCTAGAAACTACCGGGTTCTTTCCTGAAATAGGTGACGAAATTATTTCGATTGGTGCAGTAAAATTCAAGAATGGAAAAGTTAAATCAGAGGAAACTTTTTATCAAGTCATTAATCCTCTACAGAGAGTTTCACAAGATACGAAAAAGTTCACTGGCCTGAAAAAGAGAGATTTTTTAAAAGGAGTACCTTTCCCCATCGGGTTTGAAAGATTTTTAAATTTTAGTAGAGGATCGATTCTTGTCGCCCACCCCGCTTCCTTTGATATTAACTTCCTCCAAGCTCGATCAAGAAAATGGGGGTTACCTCCATTCAAGCCTATATACCTTGATTCTTTCGCCTTAGCTAAGGCATTGTTTCAGGATAATAAATGTTATCTTGACGATCTTATAAAACGATTGGGGATTGAAAGAAGAAAAAGACATCATGCACTTAATGATGCGATGATGACAGCAGAAATTTTTGAATTATTACTAGCAGAGAGTATTAAATATGATTATGGCACACTGAATTTGTTACAAAATTTTATAGACGAAAAAACCGGCTTATGAGTCGGTTTAGAATTATTCATTCCTTTAATTGAATTTCTTACAAACTGGTATAATTTTTCTAATAAAAAAGTGAAGCTATCCCAAAAACAAAGTGTCTGGAACCATAATTTCCATCTATAGAGAAGACCCTGAGGGACCTCTTCTATAGATAGATAACCATTTTCGTTCCGGACTCTTATGGGATAGCCTTTTCTTGATTTGATTTAATTATCGAGTTTGCCCGTTTCCGATCATCATGAATTTCACTGTAGTTAACGCAGGTAACCCCATTGGACCTCTTGCATGAAGTTTTTGTGTGGAAATTCCTATTTCTGCACCGAACCCTAGAGCACCACCGTCTGTAAATCGAGTAGAAGCATTATGGTAAAGTGCGGCCGCATCCACAAGCTTCATAAAAACTTCTGCTACCTCTTTATCTTCTGTAATGATTGCTTCTGAATGCTTTGTACCATATTTTTCAATATGATCGATGGCTTCATCCAGATCCTCTACAAGTTTAACCGCAATATCTAAGCTTAAATATTCATTTGCCCAATCTTCTTCATTGGCAAGGATTGTTTCCGATATAATTTTTTGTATGTTTTCATCACCGTGAATGGCTACGGAATGGTCTTTAAGGGCTTTAACAAATGCATCTTTATTTTCATTCAACCATTTTTTGTGAACGATTACGGTTTCAGCAGCATTACAAACTGCTGGGCGATCGGTTTTGGCATTTATTAAAATGTTTAAGGCTTTTTCAGTATCTGCTTCTTTATCTATATAAATGTGGCAATTACCTACCCCTGTTTCAAGCACTGGTACTGTTGCGTTATTAACAACGGCATTGATTAGTGCACCACCACCACGTGGAATTAGGACATCGACATGGTCTTTCATTGTAAATAATTGTTGAGTTGCTGCGCGATCCGTTGTATTAATAAATTGTACCGCTTCACTTGGAATTTTTGTTTTTTCTAATGCACTGTGAATGACATCGACAATGACTTTGTTGGTAGTGATGGCATTTGATCCACCTTTTAATATAATACTGTTCCCTGATTTAAGTGCAAGCCCCGTCGCATCCACTGTTACATTTGGTCTTGCTTCATAAATCATTCCAATCACACCAAGTGGGACTGTGACTTTTGCGACATCTAGACCGTTGTCTAATGTCCAAGAAGAAACCGTTTGATCTGTTGGATCTTCAAGCTTTGCTACCTCTCTTAATCCATTAGCAAAATCTTCTATCCGTTGTTTTGATAATGAGAGGCGGTCCATAAATGCTTCGTCAAAACCTTTTTCTTTTCCACGAACAAGATCTTTTTCATTTGCCGTTAAGATATCCTGATATTTTTCTTCAAGAGTATCTGCTAAAACATTCAATGCTTGATTTTTTTCTTCAGTTGTTAAAAGAGAAAGTTTTTTCGATGCTTTTTTGGCTTGCATTGCTTGTGCTTCAACATTGGTTTTTTCTAAAGTTAAAGACATCCAATTCCTCCTGTGTTTTCTTTTTGGTCTATTCGTAATGATTATTGTTATTTAATCCGCAGCCTTAATACACTTCGCACATCTTAGGGTGACCCGTGAGCCTCCTTGCTACGCAGTGGGTTCCCACTTTGGCAACTGCCAAAGGAGTCTATGAGTATTCAGACTGCTCAATGCTTATAAGGTGTATTTTTGACTTATTCAATATTAGAAAACAGCCTTCTTTTTTTAAAATGCTCTTTTAGTATTTTAGACGCCAACTGGGATAGGTACTTCCATATGGCAAACGAGTGCTTCAATCTCTACGACCGCATCTTTAAATTCTTTTAGCTCTTCCTTTGTTAAATTTGAAAATTCCGTTAATTCTTCTGAATTGTAATTCACTACACCTAATCCAATTTCTTCACCATCAATATCTTGAATTCTTACAACTGCTCCGCTCTTGAATTCTCCTTTTACAGAGTAAATCCCAGCAGCTTTTAAATTTTTCTTATGTTGAAGAATTCGATCTTTTCCAATTCCATCAATGGTGATTTCTCCCTCAGGTCCTGAATTGAAGGCAATCCATTGCTGTTTCAGGTCAAGATTCACATTTTGGTCTTCTAATTCAAAATAGGTTCCTTTTGCAGATGCTTGAACGGCATCATAGATAATGTTGGGGGTTCCTGATTTTCCTAAAAATGAAGGGATTCCAGATGCCATTGAAATTTTGAATGCATCAATTTTAGAACGCATGCCACCAGTTCCAACAGAGCTGCCAGGTTCTCCTGCCATTTCTTCAATGTCTTCCGTTATTTCATTCACTTCTTTTAGAAGTTTAGCATTTGGATTTTTTCGGGGATCACTATCATATAATCCATCTATATCTGAAAGAATGATTAATTGATCAGCATCTACTAGTCCTGCCACTTTGGCAGATAAAGTATCATTGTCACCAAATTTAAGGCGGTCGATGGTTACTGTATCATTTTCATTTACTATCGGTATAATTCCTCTTTCAAGAAGAACATTAATTGTATTTCGAGCGTTATTATATCGATTCTCATCTGAGAAGTCGCTGCGTGTAATCAATATTTGAGAAGCCACGTAGCCATGAGAAATAAATAAGTCAGAATATGCTTCAATTAACAAGCCCTGACCAATTGCCGCTGCTGCTTGCTTTTCAGGGAGAGAATCAGGTCTTGTGAGACATCCAAGCTTTCGATAGCCCGCTGCTACTGCTCCTGAAGAAACAAGTAACACTTCATGGCCATCATCTTTCAAGCGAGCCACTTCATCTACTAGTCTCTCAAGTTTTCTTCGGCTCATCTCACCATGTAAACTTGTTAAAGAACTACTACCTATTTTAATCACAACTCGTTTCTTCTTATTGTCCGCAGACATCCTATCACTCCTGTATTAATACTCTGAATCTATTCTAAAATTGAAATCATTTTGGGATCTCACGAGCGAGGCACTCTTTTGATTGAATAATACTATTACTACTTTCAAAGAACACCACTAGACTAAATTAACGCTTTAATGCGATCGAGAACCGTCCCGCATCGCTTTAATGTGTTAAAGTAGCTTTTAGACTAAAACTTTTTGCATTTGTTCGCTGATTTCTTTTGAGCGTTTTTCGGCTCCTTTTACTGCTTGTGTTATGGCTTTTCCTCCACCATATTTATCTAATGCATCTAATCCAGCTGCCGTTGTACCGTTTGGTGAAGTGACATTTTCCCTTAATTCTGTTGGTGTTTCCGTTCTTTCTAACATCATTTTAGCAGCACCTAAAATCGTTTGGGATCCAATCTTTCTTGCAAGTTCAGGTGCTAAACCACCTTCTATTCCTGCCTTTTCGATATGCTCCATTAAATAGTAAAAGTAGGCTGGTCCACTTCCTGCAATTCCCGTGAAAATATCCATTTGTTCTTCTTCAATTACATAAACTTCTCCAACACACTCAAGAAGTTCTTTAGCTGTTAGTATTTCACCCATTTCCACATGTTTTCCTGGAGCGATGGCTGTTGCAGATTCTCTCATCATGCTTGACGTATTCGGCATTACCCGAATTACTTGCTGTCCATTTGGTAATCCTTCTTCCATGTGTGATGTCGAGATACCCGCAAGTACAGATAGAATAACTGTATGTGGTTGGACTTTGTTCTGAATGAAATCTATTACTAGATCAATATCCTTAGGTTTCATTGCTAAAACAAGCACATCAATTTCATGGAAATCTAGTTCTTCTTTACTAAGGGTCCTTACGTTGTATTTAGCTTTTATCTCATGTAAACGAGTTTTGTTGCTATTGTTTGATACGATTACCTGTTTAGGACTTACTTTTTTGGCTGTGACAATTCCGGATATCATCGCTTCTGCCATATTTCCTGCACCAAGAAAGGCAATCGATTTATTATTCAACACCAATAATCACTCCTATTTTAAGATTAAATTCTTTTTAAAACGCACTACATTTCATCTTTGTTTTAGGTTGATTTCAAATTACGACATATTTTGTTCGCGTTTTTGTTCGTATTTATTAACAACGTTTTTAATCGTAACATGTCTGAATTCAATATCAAGGGATTTAAGGGAAGTCATAAGGATATAGCCGAATTAGTTAGTGGAAGCGCTAACATTTATATTCCATGTTATCTAATCCCTTCTCATCGCTCATAATCCGACGAGAGCATGAAATTTGAGGTTTGAATATTTTTAAATTCATCATAATAGTAGTTAAAAACAAATATTGAAAGTTAGTATCTTACACAAACTCGCATGAATAATTGGAAGTAAATTTATTTAAAACAAAATAAAAAGCTGACCTAATAGAGTCAGCTTTTCAAATTGACCAATTTACTTGAATTGGGTCAGCATATAAAGTTTTTATTCATTTAAAAATTTTTGGAGCTCTTCACTATTTTGAGCAAAATTAATTTCTATAACTGAACCAGCATGTTCATAGTATCCATTTGTATATGAACCTTCTACTGGGATCGTTAATTTTTTTATATTATTAGAATCAAGCAATACATCTTTAATCAATCCCAATTGATCAAACTTCCCCATATTTGTTTCAATATATGGTTGTGTTGCACCGATCATTTTAGGGAGTTTAGTTAGACTATCTAAGCTTAGTGCTTCTTCTTTAACAGCAGAAATGACTTTTTGCTGTCTTTCGACACGACCAAAATCACCCTCACGGTCCGCTCTAAATCTAGCGTAGCCAAGAAGTTCCTTACCATTTAACCTTTGTGTACCTTGCTCAAGCTGAACGCCTATATTTTCAGACATTGCTTTTTCTACATCTATCTTTATTCCGTTTGGGGCTAAAATATCTACAGTTTTTTCAAACCCTTTAAAATCAACTAGCATATAGTGTTGGATTTCAACCCCAAAGTTCTGTTTAATCGTTTTTCTTAATAATTCAGGACCTCCAAGATAGAAGGCAGTGTTTAATTTATAATTTTGATAACCAGGAATTTCAACATAAATATCTCTCATTAATGATACAAGTTTTGTTTCATTCGTTTTTGGATCAATCTGAGCAATCATCATCGTATCGGTACGTGACTTCTCTTCACTACGACTATCTACTCCCATTAAGAGAATGTTTACTCTTCCATTTTCATCTGTATCTCCATTGAATTCATAGTTCTCTTTTTTATCTCCTGCATCTGCCATTTGTAAACCTTGATAATATTGAAAAACTGTATAGCCAGTAATAATTAATAGAAGTACGAGTAAGAAAAGGAATAACTTCCTTCCTCTCTTTTTCTTCTTATTCTTATGTTCCATCCTTGTTGTATCCATAGAATCATCACCTACTTTATCTAGTCATATTGGATTACACCCATGTATCTATAATATTGACGAATGGAATGACAAAAAGTTTCATAATAAATAACTTTCCTAGTGAGTTTATAGCAATCTTCCAATTATAACAATAACAATTTTTGAGAATGAAAGGAATGATTAGTTGAATTAATAATTCAGAACATTTAAAATAATAATAGTTAAGCTTGCTACATAAATATCCAAATGAATCAGGACTATTTTTGTACACGCTTACATATTTATAGTAAACTATTAGAATTTTAGGAGGATGATTATGATTTATAGCAATCCTGGTACAGAAAATTCGAAAGTTAGCTTTAAACAAAAATATCAAAACTATATTGGTGGCGAATGGACAGCCCCTGTTAAAGGTGAATACTTTGAAAATGTCAGTCCTGTTAATGGGAAAGCATTTTGTGAAATTGCACGTTCTACCAAAGAAGATGTTGAGTTAGCATTAGATGCAGCCCATAAAGTAAAAGCTTCATGGGGTGCAACCTCCGTTGCTGAGAGGGCAAATATCCTGAATAAAATTGCTGATCGAATGGAAGAAAATTTAGAAATGCTTGCTGTTGCTGAAACATGGGATAATGGAAAGCCTGTAAGAGAAACACTTGCAGCAGACCTTCCCCTTGCAATCGATCATTTCCGCTATTTTGCCGGATGTATTCGTGCCCAAGAAGGATCACTTGGTGAAATCGATGGTGACACTGTAGCGTACCATTTCCATGAACCTCTCGGTGTGGTTGGTCAAATTATTCCTTGGAATTTTCCTTTATTAATGGCAACTTGGAAATTAGCTCCTGCTCTAGCAGCTGGGAACTGTGTCGTATTAAAACCAGCTGAGCAAACTCCTGCATCTATCATGGTTTTTGTGGAACTAATTGAAGACCTATTGCCACCTGGAGTACTTAATATTGTAAATGGTTTTGGAGTAGAAGCTGGTAAACCTCTTGCTTCAAGTGATCGCGTGGCTAAAGTCGCTTTTACAGGAGAAACGACTACTGGAAGGTTGATTATGCAATATGCCTCACAAAATCTAATTCCTGTAACCCTTGAACTTGGTGGTAAGTCACCAAACATTTTCTTTGAGGATATTGCATCAGCAGACGATGATTTTTTTGATAAAGCGATAGAAGGTTTTGTCATGTTCGCTCTTAATCAGGGAGAAGTTTGTACTTGTCCTTCTCGTGCGTTAATTCATGAATCTATTTATGATAAATTCATGGATAAAGCGATCGAGAGAATAAAGCAAATCAAACAAGGGAATCCGCTTGACAGCGATACGATGATTGGGGCACAAGCATCTTCAGAACAGCTCGAGAAGATTCTTTCCTATATGGAAATAGGAAAAGAAGAAGGTGCGGAGCTTCTAATCGGCGGTGAACGGAATGCACTTGAAGGTGATTTAAGTAGTGGTTATTATGTAAAACCCACTGTATTTAAAGGGAATAATAAAATGAGAATATTCCAAGAGGAGATTTTCGGTCCAGTCGTTTCCGTTACAACATTTAAAACTCCTGAAGAGGCATTAGAGATTGCGAACGATACATTGTATGGTTTAGGTGCTGGTGTATGGACTCGTGATATGAATACAGCTTACCGATTTGGTAGAAGTATTGAAGCTGGCCGCGTTTGGACGAACTGCTATCATGCATATCCTGCTCATGCAGCTTTCGGTGGATATAAAATGTCGGGTATTGGACGTGAGAATCATAAAATGATGCTTTCTCATTATCAACAAACTAAGAACTTACTCGTAAGCTACAGTCCAACTAAGCTAGGGTTTTTCTAAAGTGGAGAGAGTAGTGGCTACAAAGGAAGCATTAGGTCTGATTGAAAAACTGAAAGAAAAGCACGGTCCACTCCTTTTTCATCAGTCCGGGGGCTGCTGTGATGGCAGCTCTCCAATGTGTTTTCCAGAAAGTGACTTTATAATCGGAGACTCTGATGTTTTATTGGGTAAAATTGGAGAAGTTCCCTTTTATATGAATAAAAAGCAATATGAATATTGGAAACACACTCAATTAATCATTGATGTCGTAGAAGGTCGTGGCGGAATGTTCTCCTTAGAAGGCCCAGAAGGAGTCCGTTTCCTAACTCGATCTAAAATCCTCCCATCCTAAATTGGAACGACCCTCAATCAATGCACAGCGTTAAAGCACTGCGGGACGGTTCTCGATCACATTAAAGCATCACCGTGATCGAGAACCGTCCCGCACTATGGTAAAGTGTTACAGTAGTGTTATAGGTCAAGATTTTGGAGTGCCCTTTTTGCTTTTTCCCCTGTTATGTTATAGGATTGCCAGTGGTCTTTGTTCATTCTTATGTCTTCCTTTTTCCATTCTAATACTTGTTTTAATTCAGGAATATTAGGATTCTGTTTGTAGAGCTCAACAAGTCCAAGTGTCCCTGAGTAGGATAAGCCGCTTATATAATGAATATCGATTTTACCTGTTCGTTCATATCGATCAAGATTTTTCCCGACAATCCATCCATCAATATCCCAGACATTTAGAAAAGAAATATATAGTATGGCTGTGATGAAATAGAAATGAATTAATGACAGACGGGTGATCCAAACTTTAATAAAGGTATACACTAAAATAATTGCCAAAAAGATCATAAACGAATGAGCTAGCACTCTTAAGATCGTATAGCCGTATACCTCTTCATATAATTGCATCCTGATAAAAGCTGAATATAAGATAATACCAGTCATAACTATTAAGAGCGATAACATTACCTGTACTAAACTTCTTAAACCATCTCTATTTTGATATTTAATCACTGTAATTAAGATCGTCCAGTTAAGGATTGATACGGTAATTAATTCAAAGAAACCTCTTCTCGCGTATTGTGAAAATGTCATTCCTGATACAAGTGAATCATTAAAAAGATATTGAAATTGTACAGCTGCAAACAAAACATATAAGCTATTTAATACTATAAGTACTGTAATAATGGTGATACTGTCCCATCGATTTTCTATTTTCGCTTCCACAGTTTTTGGAACAATACTGTAATTTAATAACGAACCAACAAACAGAAAAATACCTAACCCGATCATTAAGACATATACCAAACGAAATGTATCCTCTATATCAATTTTCAACAAATAATTAGGGATTTCACCCAATAAACTTGCAAACTGGTGATCCGCTGAGACTAACAAAATTGTTGCTATCAGTATAATGGGTACTGAGATAAGGAGTCCATGAACAATTTTTTTAATTGTTTTGTGTTCATTGTTGTTTAATTTACTTTGTAGTTTATTACTTAAAACCTTCAACAGATCCCCAATATACTTAAATGGTATCAATAGGATTTGAACATAATAACCAATAAACTGTAATTTATACCACACTACCTTCTTCGGCATTGTCATGATCATCAGGAAAAGGGCAACCATGATCGGTAAAATAAGAATGTTTAACACAAAGAAGATTGTGTTGGAATAGAGAAAATAGCCTAATGAGATAGACCATATACAAATAAATAATAAAAACCCAATTTGTTTGTTATTTATAGAATGATTACGTATTCTCCAAAAGATAATCACAAAGAAGACAAAGAGGAAAATAGGGTGGGATACACCTGCTCTTCCATGAAGAAAACATAATTCTGCTACAACTCCTAATGCAATGCACAAGAATAAAAATAAGGCATCTGTTCTTGTAAATTTCATATTAACATCTCCTTTTTATATAGATTATCTATATACATAGTAATTCTATGTATATATTCAAAAAAAGAGTAAAGGTGGATATCCCTAAATCGAAACTCTTTTTCCCCACCTAAACCCTATCCAGCTAATCGGATAAAGAAAAACAGTAAACACGATACAAGTCACAATAAAGGATGGGTTTAATAAAGGATTAAACCACGTATGCGGGATGATTTCAAAAACGATTAGATTCATTAGAAGCAAGTTTGGAACGATTGCTAATAAAAAAGTTCTTTTTAATAAACTTCTACCTGAATGTCCGAATTCTTTTCCAATTTCATACCCAAGCAACCCCCAAAATAATAGATAAAGAACGATAATAAGGAATGGAAGGGAAGTTAAAGATGTCCACATAGATTGAAGCCAACTCCAATGATAGTGGTGATAAGTAAAAGTCAGCAAACTACCAGCAGCAAAAAAGCATAGATTCGTTATTAGAAATGTCCATTGTGTCTTTCGTGGAGTGACCGTTATCTCATGGTTCCATGCTTCCGCAATTTCCTCTGGTGTACCAAGGCGTTCTAGAATTACCTCTTGATCTTGCTTACTGGAATCTTTTATTAATGATAGTTCTGTAATGAGTTCATTTAAATGATCCTCATATTCATTTATAATTTTTCTCTTATCAGGATGTTGCTCTAGCAAAGCTTCAAGCCTTTGTAAAAATTTCTTTTTAAACGGAGTCATGGCCTGTTTTCCCCATCATTTTGTTCATTACTTGGACGAATTTTTTCCATTCCTTCGTTTTCTCGCCTAGCATGTTCTTTCCTTCTTCAGTAATACGATAATATTTTCTAGCAGGTCCTTTCTCTTGCTCTTTCCAATAGAACTCAATATAGCCTTGTTTATCAAGCTTATGTAGTGCAGGATAAAGCGTTCCTTCTTTTACATGAAAATGGTGATCACTCCTTTTTTCCATTTCCTTTACAAGTTCGTACCCGTACATGTCTTTCTCATCTAATAATTGCAGGAGAAGTAGAGAAGTACTGCCTTTTACTAATTCACGATTAAACAATTCCATCACCTACCTAGAATTATGAGGTATCTATAATATAGAATACAAACATCAGAATAAAATGTAAAGAAAAAACCTCTTCTAACGAAGAGATTTTTTATGGACATGCATAAGTCATTTGACAATGTGGTCAATGATCCCATATTCTAAGGCTTCTTCTGCACTCATGTAAAAGTCACGATCAGAATCACGTGCAACTTTTTCAATCGGCTGCCCCGTTTTTTCCGAAATGAGACAATTGAGGTGCTCTTTTAATTTTAAAATTCGCCTTGCTGAGATCTCTATTTCCGTTGCTTGGCCTCTCGCTCCACCTAAAGGTTGATGAATCATAATCTCACTATTCGGCAAAGCATAGCGTTTCCCTTTTGTCCCTGCTAATAATAGCATGGCTCCAAAAGAAGCTGCCATACCCGTACATATTGTTTTGACATCAGGTTTAATATACTGCATCGTATCGTAAATAGCAAAACCTGCAGTAACCGAACCTCCTGGGCTATTAATGTAAATAGAAATTTCTCTTTCACTATCTTCAGCTGTAAGAAATAATAGTTGAGCAACAACACTATTGGCAATATGATCATTTATTTCATCACCAATCATGATAATCCGATCCTTCAATAATCTAGAATAAATATCATAGGATCTTTCACCATGCTTTGTATTTTCGATAACATATGGAATTGGAATTGCCGCCATTTTTACTTAACCTCCCTTTTCTATGCTGCAAGGTAAGTTTCGGTTCTTCTACTGTTCCATCTACTCTTAGTTGACGATGGTTCTTTTAGAAGACCGACAACTGCATAATGTTTTTGGAAATATTCAATCATAATTATTGGGTTTTCATTACAAATGGATGTAATTACTCTCGAAATAAACTCACTTTCTTGTTCAACTTCTTGTTCTTCCCAATTAACTTTTTGTAATTTCGTTCTAACTCTAAAAGTAATCGCCCGTACGGCACCTTCAGTTATTTGCAAAATTTCAGCAATATCTTTCGCTGAATATTGAAAAACATCTTTAAGAATAAACGCTGTAAATTGTTGTACATTTAAATGTTCAAATAGCTTTCTCACTACAGCTTCTACCTCTGCCGATAGCGATGGCTCTTCTACCTCCACAGGAATCTCTACTTCACTACATTCTTTTGATGTCTTTCTTAATTGGTCTACCCAATAATTATGAGCGACCCTATATAGCAATGATAAGCACATCTCATCTTTTGGACCATATTTATTCAGGACTCTTGAGACCGTTTCTTGTGCTAAATCATCACTTTCCCATTGATTTCGAGTAATCGAGCGGCAATATTTTTTGAGTTTATCAAAATTCTTGACAATAAAATCTTCATGTGAGGGTTTCTTTTTACCAGGCCTGGTTTTCAAAGCACTCACTCCTTTCAACCTCTATATTAAAAACGTATAAAAAACGAAAAACGTTACGGTATTTTCAAAAAATTTTTATATGATTATTATACCTAATTCCAGGAAAAAATCGGGAATCGATTTGCTTGATATCTTTTCATTGAGCAATCCATTTAATGGTGTTAAAATCTGATCATATTTATATTTTGTATTTAAGGAGCTGTTAGAATGAGTGAGCGTCTTGAAATGGCAACATTTGCTGGAGGCTGTTTTTGGTGTATGGTTCAACCATTTGATGAAATTCCCGGTATTGAAAACATTGTTTCAGGCTATTCAGGTGGCCACATTATTAATCCAACCTATGAGGATGTAAAATCTGGCCAAAGTGGACATTATGAAGTGGTTCAAATTACGTATAACCCTTCGAAGTTCCCTTATGAACAGCTTTTAGAGTTGTATTGGCCACAAATTGATCCAACAGATGACGGTGGTCAATTTCAGGATCGGGGTGATTCGTACCGCACTGCGATCTTTTATCATAATAATCACCAAAAAGAGTTAGCGGAAAAAACAAAAGCAGCTATTGCAGATAGCGGCCGATTTCATAAGCCTATCGTAACTAAAATCCTTCCAGCTAAACCATTTTATCCAGCTGAAGAATATCATCAAGATTTTTATAAAAAAAGTCCAAAAGAATATAAGGAAGATCGGAAAAAATCCGGTCGTGATGAGTTTATTAATAAAAAATGGAGATAAGACTTCGGATTGAGGGTGATCTGAAAACCTATAGGAGCACATTTCTCTTAGTTTATTCTAATCTTTGGAGGTTAGTTCGATAGACCGAAGGAGTTCATGGTTGTTCTGGGATATTTTCTAGATCACTTTCTTGGTTTTTGATCTTTATTATTAAGTTTTTGAGTGTTTGAGCCTCCCTCCCTTTATAAAAGGTTTTGTAAATTAACCAGTTTCATCAATTAACCCTCTTCTCCTCTCAAAGGCTTACAATTTACCCTTTCATAAATTTATTGCTGTCATAGTAGTAAAAAATATTAGATACGTGTTAAATAGCAAATGTTTTTACATGTTAAATAATTAGGGAGGAACACTAAAAAAGCGAAAACTATAGAAGGAGTGATTTTAATTGGAAAAATCAGAGAACAAAAAGAACGAAATTGCTGATAATGAACAAATTATAGGTTTTGCAGGAAATGGAGCGTACTTAAACTTTGATGATCCATATCCAGGAGACTCAGTAAACGAGCACAAACAACTCGAAATCGCCAACGAAGTGATTGGAAAAGAGGAAGTCAAACAACAGAACGAAAACCTTTAAATTAAGACGCTTCAAACTTCAAACTCTTTAACACGTTACCATACTCAGGGACGGTTCTCGAATACAGTAACGCGTTACTGTATTCGAGAACCGTCCCGCTTTGCTTTAACGTGTTAATGTGCAATGGTCTTTCATTTCTGTTATGAATTCTTGAATGCTGCCAGTAAATCGTTTTACTCCGTCTATATAGTAAAAAGTAGTGGTGAGTTCTGGATGGAAATCTGCCCCGTCTCTACTATAGATCCAAATTTGCTTAACTAATGAAAGTGCTATTCCAAGTTCAATATGGCTTCCTTTCCCACCTGGCAAGAACAATATAAACACATCGCTTTCCATTATCGCCTTCTTTTCCGCTTCCCCAATCTTTTTTAAGTTTTTCTCATTTGTAGCTCGGTCATTTTTAGTCCAATCATATAATTGTTCATGTCCATCTCTTTCTAAACTTTGTGCTAACTCATTCACATAATGTTTGTTGCTGAAACTTGAAGCAATATAAAAATTCATGATAATTTCCTTTCAAACTTGATTTGTATACAAAGAATTAGATGACATTTAAATAAAAACGAATAGACTTAAGGGTTTTGTATAACTTAATAAAAAGGAAGTCGAGTCACTTAAACACAACATTGTACCTTCACCAGAGATAAATTGTGACTGGCTTCCTTTGCAAATTCCCTAAAGTTGTATTTCATATTTACTATGTTGACAACCATAATGAACTGCGACATCTTTCAATTTATACTTACTTTGATAAAAGGTGTTTAATCCTTTGTTACTATGTAGACAATCAAATCTTAAGAGGCTCGAACCATTCTCTTTCGCGTAATTCTCTGACCATTGTAATATCTTTTCACCGATTCCACTGCCTTTATAATCACGATGAGTAACCAATCGATGAAGGTACATAACATCGTCTTGCTCACTTTCATGACCCCAAATCCCTATATCCCATTCATTTGGCTTATTTTCAAGTGTAACGGATGCAACGGCTCTATCGTCGATATAAAAAATATAAGTATTCCCATTCTTTATACTATCCATTATTTCATTTAGATTCCCCTCAAGATCTTCTATGTAATAATCCCACTGTCTTAAATCTTTTCCTTTTAACCATATGGCGGCTTTAACAAGTAACGATGTAACTAAGTTTATATCATCTAAAGCGGCTTTTCTCACTTCTAAATTTGATAATATAGGATTACTTTTCACTTAACATTCCTCCTTCTTTAATAACTTCAGCAAAAGAAAGGAGAATCCTTCATCAATACATAAATAATAAGTTCGAAACCACAAATCATCCAGATATTAGACTTGTCTTTTGATAAGGAGATTTGAACCTTAAGAATCATCTTTTTTCTTCATTTTCACCATTTAAATAGGTCCATCCATCTTTCTGATAAATGACTCTTTCCTTCATAAGTTTTCCTAATGCTCTTTTAAACGATGCTTTACTCATTTGAAATCGATCTTTTATTTCTTCAGGTAAGCTTTTATCACTAAATGGCATTGAACCCTTTCTTTGGTGTAGGTAAGCAAGAATCGTTTCTGAGTCATCGTCCATTTTATCTTGCTTTAATGGTAGAAAAGAAACATTTAAACTACCGTCCTCTTTAACATCAATGACTCTTCCAGTTACCAGTTCACCAAGTCTTGGTTCAGATTTACGTTGACTTTCATGAATAAAACAACGATAACCTTGTTCTGATAATACATATGTACCAACCTTTAACAATCGATAAACCCTGCCGGAAATCGTTGCTTTCATCATCTCCTTAGAAGCTTTTCTAGCAATTTGACCAATAATATTCTCAGTTGCTAGACGACCGTATAATCGTTCGTTTTTATCCGTTTTTAATGATATATAGAGTTGATCGCCTACTGCTGGCCATAATGATTCGAAAATAGGTAGGTCATCAGCTGAAATTAATATATCCTTCGTTAATCCTATTGAAACGAACACACCTAAATCAGGTGCCACATCCACAACCTCTGCCCAGCTATATGAACCAATTTGGACCTTAGGAATTCGCATTGTTGCAGCAAGTCGAACTTCTTTATCGTGAAATAAAAAAACTTTTACATTATCGCCCACTTCAATATCATCTGTTATCTCAGATTGATGAAGCAGCACATCCTCATCATTATTAGTTAAAAAATATCCAAAAGGAACTTCTCGATCTACCATTAAAGTTTCGACTGTTCCGACCTGTAGTCTTGGCATATTCCAATATCCTCCTTAAAATTCTCGTTTCTTACTATCATATCCTGTTCACCATAAATTAAAGCATTTTAAATCTATCATTTTTTCATGAAATAATATAGACCTTAATGATATTTCTAAATAATAATCTATCCTAATTTATTTACATACCTAAAATTTATACGCTCAAAACTTGAAAATAGGTCAGGGACCATATCAATGGATCCTGACCTATTTTGAACAATTTAACGCCAATTTCTTACCTCATGGTCTGACGGAAGGAATGTTGTAAGAATACCAAGTAGCGGTAAGAAACTACATAATACCATAATGAATCGAATGCTAAATAAATCAGCTAAACTTCCAAATAAAACAGCACCCACAGCACCCATACCAAATGCCAACCCAACTGTTAATCCTGATACCATACCAATTTTCTGTGGTAAGAGTTCTTGTGCATAAACGACAGTCACACTAAAGCTTGAAGAAAGAATGAATCCAATGGCAAAGAAAAAAGGAATCACCAATGAAAGCGGAAGATATGGCAGGATTAGTGTTAATGGAGCTGAACCTAACATAGAAAAGAAAATAATATTCCGTTTTCCAAAACGGTCAGCTAATGGACCACCCAAAAATGTACCTAATACACCTGCAAGCATAAAGATGAAAATATATACTTGGGCTCCTTTTATGGACAGTCCATAATCTTCAATAAGATAAAACTGATAATAGTTGGATATCCCTGCACCGTACCATGAACGGGCAAAAATTAAAAATAATATAAGCAGAATGGCAGTCTTAATTTTGCGATGTATTTTTTGGGATGAATGATCATTTGTTTTATTTTGTGTAGATCTCTTTCTATTTTTCACTTTTTCTTTATACCATCTTGAAACATTAAAAAGAACAATGATTCCAACAAAAGCCGCGATTGTAAACCAAAGGGCACCCTTCTGTCCTAATGGAACAAATATAAACGCTGTTATGATAGGGGCTAACGACTGGCCAGTATTTCCACCAACTTGATAAATCGATTGTGCAAGCCCACGTTTATTACCAGCAGCCATATAAGCTACCCTTGACCCTTCCGGATGAAAGATTGCTGACCCCAGTCCTATAAAAAGGACTGAAAATAGAATCCATATAAAGTTCTGAGATAAAGCAAAGCCCACTAAACCTGCTAAACTAAATATCATTCCTAGTGGAAGAAGAAATGGTCGGGCGCGAATATCCGCATAAAAACCGAATACTGGTTGTAGTAATGAAGATGTCATATTTAAAACAAAGGCAATCCAACCAATTTGTGTATAACTTAAATTTAACGATCTCTCAATGATTGGAAACATTGCCGGTACAACTGCTTGAAGAGTATCATTAATAAAATGACCTGAACTAATAGCAAATAAAACACCATAAAAGGTGATCATTTGTTTAGGATGTTGTTTTGTTAAAGGAACTCCCATTTCGCCACCCGCTTTTTTCATAATATTTAGTAACTCTAAATATTATATAGGATAGCAGAAATGTTGAATAGCCCTAACAAAAGGATTATAAAATGTTAACCACATAACCATGGGTCTATTATGAAATAGAAGAAGGCTATCCCCAAAGGACCAGGACCCACATCATTAGCCCATCTACTCGATGAAGCTGTAATACCTGCTCCTTTATTTTAGGACAGCCGTCTATTTATAGAATGAAAATAGTTTTTTTCTCCTATTATCATTTTATTTCTAAAATTTATTATCTTGCGTCAGGAAAAACCCGTTGAATCATATTTCCTAATTCTTCTGCTAAACCTTCTATCGGATCTCCTTCTCTAACGCGATCTCCATAGTTTCTCATGCTGTCAATAAAATCGGGATTTGTTGAAACATTTACATTTTCAATATTTTTATCTGTTGACCTTACAGTATCAGCAATTCTTTTCTCTAGTTCGTCTGTCATTTTATTGTCTGTGTCATTTCCTTTTAAATCTGCTGCAACAAATGCATTATTTTCTGTTGTTAAGACATAAGCCCGCTCAACTTCTTTAATATTTGTCACTTTGTCAGCCGCTTTTTCGGCAATATCATATTCATTATTATTATCCTGGTTACCCATTTGATCATCACCAGTATAATTTACATTTTGAAAGTCTGTATCATTATTATTGTCAAGACTCTCTTCATTATCGTTCGCTCCACATGCTCCTAGCATAAGGATCAATAGTAAACTCGAACCTGCAGTTAACATTTTCTTCATGATTAGTACCTCCTTTAAGTTTCAAGTATAGACTTTCCAATAAATCAACACTTTATGTATAAAAAACTAAATTTCCCCTTAAAGATTTTGCTTGTTTCGTAAACAGTGTTGTTATTTGTAAAGGAGTTAGTTGTTTGGAGCAGAAGGCTGCTTGCTTTTCGTAGGGCAAGCGGTGAGATCCTTCCGCTCCAAACAACCTTTTCACAAAAAAATTTATGTTCTTAAAAACAACAATCTTTTAGAAAATAGCCAAAACTTTTAAACATAATACATATAGCTAAAGGGAAGATAAAGAAGTAAGTATTGGAGTTGGAGGGGATTAAATAATGGTTTCGGCAGCCCTTTGGGGTGGACTAGCGAGTATTTCCTTATTAATTGGAGCATTAATGGGTATATATCTAAAAATCCCAAAAATATACATTGCATTTATTATGGCGTTTGGAACTGGAATTTTAATCGGTGCCGCCACTTTCGATTTACTCCTCCATGCTTTACACGAAAGCGGAATCGTTCTTGCAGGGATTTCATTTTTAATTGGAGCATTAGTATTCACGATCGTTGAAGTTATGTTAAACAAAAAAGGTGGTAGTGATAGAAAACGGTCAAAGAAAAATCCTACAGGTCATTCAGGAATGGCCATATATGCTGGGACATTGTTGGATGCAATTCCAGAATCGATTATCATTGGAGTCAGTTTATTAAGTAATAGTCATGTCAATTGGTTGTTTGTTGTTGCTATTTTTATAAGTAATTTACCGGAATCACTCTCAAGTTCAGTAGGTTTAAAACTTGATCATTATTCGAACCGAAAGATTCTAGGGCTTTGGACAAGTGTTGTCATTGTTTCTTCCATATGTTCATTAATTGGGTACGTCTTTTTAAAAAATGCCTCAGAACAGTTTCTAACAAGCATTGGTGCGTTTGGCGCTGGTGCATTAATTTCAATGGTTTGCACTACTATGCTACCAGAAGCATTTGAAGAGAGTGGACCGATTGTTGGATTTATAACTTCCCTTGGACTCATATTTTCATTATTTCTGACACAAATTTGAATAAGTAAAACAACTATAATATAGGAACCACAACATAAAATAAGGAGGATTTTATCCTATATTTCTACTTAAGTGGTTCCTATATTGAAAAGTAATTCAATACTGTTTATTAATTGTCCTCTTCTATCGTAAGTCCTTCTATATGTTTTTTCTTCATTCGATTTGCTTTTTTTCGGTTTTCTTTTGATTTGAATACAATATCAAAATCATATCCATCTGGATACATTTCTTCTGCAGATATATAGAGTTTCAATCGTTTATGATTATACGTCTCTTTTTTTCCTTTTACTTGAACAACATAATTTCCGGTAGAATCTGGACCATTGTAAACAATTCCATTTTCGCCTGTAGAGATTTGAACGTTATCTCCTAATTTGAATAGGTTTACCTTTTCAATCGGTTCCTTTTGAGCTTTCTTTTTCTTGGCATATCGATTGACAATCACTTGTTTTTCTATTTCGCGGTCATCTAAATAGGTATGATCATATGCCTTCGTTTCCTTGTAGGTAAAGTAGTGAGCATTTTCTATTATTTTTGGATGCATTCCTAATTTTAGTGCAATAGCAAATGCCTGACTATCTCCTCCTTTTCCTAATTGAAGTCTATAGGTTGGCTTTAAAGTCTCCAAATTAAATTCCATTGAACCATTGATAAAGCCCTCATGTTGCTCTGCATATTCTTTGATTTCACTATAATGAGTGGTCGCAAATAACGTGACACCCTTTTCATATAACTGTTTAAGAATGGCTGTTGCAAGACCCATTCCCTCACTTGGATCTGTACCTGAACCTACTTCATCAAGCAATACTAAACTGTTCTCATTCGCCATTTTTAAAATCTCAATAATGTTTTGTATATGAGAACTAAAAGTACTCAAATTCTGTTCGATGCTTTGCCCGTCACCTATATCTAATAAGATTTTCTGATATATGCTCACTTCAGTACCTTCATCAGTTGGAATCAATAATCCGCATTGAACCATTAATGTTAATAGCCCTACTGTTTTAATGGTTACTGTTTTTCCCCCAGTATTAGGACCGGTTATAATCAAGGCACTCTGTTCCTTTCCCACTTCTAATGTTAATGGGATTGCATCTTTCCCTAATAATGGATGCCGTGCATTTTTTAATCGAATATATCCACTATCATTAACTAATACTTTTCGGCCATTAATAAAGCGTCCATATTTTGCTTTGGCGAAGAGGACATCATAATGTACCATTGTTTCAACTGCTATTTTAATGGTTTTTTGATGTTGTTCAACTAAACCAGTTAAATAAAACAACACTTGGTCGATTACAGCTTCTTCTTCCATTTTTAAAAATTGTATTTGATCTTGTTGTAACGCCACCTCTTCCGGTTCAACATATACGGTAGAACCGGAGGCAGAGGTATCTAATATAGTTCCTTTGATTTTCCCTTTATATTCTTTTTTGATGGGAACAACAAATCGTCCACCTCTTAGACTCACAATATTCTCTTGTAGAAATGGTTTGTATTTTTTTGACTTTAAAATATGCTGAACCTTCTCCTTAAGACGCTCTTCTCCTATAGAGATTTGTTTTCTTACTTTCAATAGTTCTTTGCTCGCATAATCGTCAACGGTTCCATTTCGAATACAACGCTGAATTTCTGCTGCTAGCTCAGGGAGATCCTCAATCGAGTAAACATAAGTAGTTACCCTGGGTGCTAGGAATTCTTTATCTTTCATAAATCGCTTTAATTTATGGCATGCATCTAAGAAATAGTAAATCTTCGTTAAATGATCTGGCCTTAATGCAACCCCTTTATTCAAACCCTCTAATAATCTTTCTATACCATCCAAAGCATGAATTGGAACCGAAGTGCTTTTCTCTAAGATCCCAACAGCTTCTTCGACCTCATCCATCCAGGAACATATTTGATTTAGATTTTGCGAAGCTTTCATTTCATTAATCATATTCTTCCCACTGTCAGTTAACGCAAAATCACTGATCCGACACTTAATCTTGTTAAATTCTAGACTTTGAAATGTTTTTGCATTCAATTTTAGTTCCTCCTTTAAGATAAAAAAAGACCACAATGAACAATGTTCATTGTGGTCTTATTAACCATAATAATGTCTACATTCGATTGGTGCACAAAAAGGTACACAAAAAAACTGTGTTCTTTAACACAGTGGTTGTAGGCATAAAATGTTTATGCGATGACCATTGTTCTTAACCTACATTCTTTGAGCATACTTGAATAAACGTATTAACATACGTTATTTGATGACATACTCAGTAAGAATGTCCGTATGAAATTAACGGATTAGTTAAGAACGACACCTAACATAAAACATACTCCTTTTATAAAAAACAATTTTGAAATTACTCCATTACATCTTATTAAATATCGTTTATCTTGTCAACATTATTTAAATAAATCATAGCGCCGTTTCAGTTCTTCCGGTGCCATTTTTACAATCTGTTGGAATATCAACGCAAATACCGCAAGATCATCAACAATACCAAATAGAATCAAATAGTCCGGGATGATATCTAATGGAACTATTATGTACACTGCCAATAATCCTATAGAAAGAATCTTTTTACTGAAGTTCACTTCCTTTGATTTAAAAAACGCAATCAAAAATGGGATGGATTTTCTTATATTAAACAAGAATCGTATTCTTTTTAAAAACTTGCTCATACCATCACTTCCTTAAAGGTTAATTTTTCAGTTCCATTATTACTTTACCCTAATAGATAAAAATAGTCATTTAGATGAATCCCGTATGTTTTTTTGTCCTTACATGTTATAATTTCCTAGACTATTTGTTGGAGGTATTTAAAATGATACAAGTATCAGATGTAAGTTTGCGTTTTGGTGATCGTAAATTATTTGAAGACGTTAATATAAAATTCACCCCTGGGAACTGCTATGGTTTAATTGGAGCGAATGGAGCAGGAAAATCGACATTTTTAAAGATTCTTTCTGGTGAACTGGAATCACAAACAGGGAATGTTTCAATGAGCCCAGGAGAACGTTTAGCTGTCCTAAAACAGAACCACTTTGAATATGAAGAATATGAAGTTTTAAAAGTTGTCATAATGGGACACTCCCGTTTGTATGAAGTAATGCAAGAAAAAGATGCAATTTATATGAAAGCAGACTTTTCAGATGAAGATGGAATGAAAGCTGCTGAATTAGAGGGCGAATTTGCTGAGCTGAACGGTTGGGAAGCAGAATCTGAAGCGGCTATTCTTTTAAAGGGTCTAGGAATCACAGAAGACCTCCATCATAAGAAAATGGAAGACCTGACGGGTGGGGAAAAAGTAAAAGTATTACTTGCTCAAGCACTTTTCGGTAAACCTGATGTTTTATTATTAGATGAACCTACAAACCACTTAGACATTAAAGCTATTCAATGGCTAGAAGAATTTCTAATAAACTTTGAAAATACAGTAATCGTTGTTTCACATGATCGTCACTTCTTAAATAAAGTTTGTACTCATATCGCTGATTTAGATTTTGGAAAGATTCAAATTTACGTAGGGAACTACGATTTTTGGTATGAATCTAGTCAGTTAGCTACAAAAATGGCTCAAGACCAAAATAAGAAAAAAGAGGAAAAGATTAAGGAGCTTCAAGCATTTATTGCTCGATTCAGTGCAAATGCATCGAAATCAAAACAAGCGACATCTAGGAAGAAACTTCTTGATAAAATCTCTTTAGATGATATTAAGCCATCTTCTCGTCGTTATCCGTACATTGCATTTAAACCTGAACGTGAGATTGGGAATGACCTTTTACGTGTAGAGGGGTTATGTAAGACAATTGATGGTGAGAAAGTTTTAGATAATGTAAGTTTTATCATGAATAAAGATGATAAAATCGCATTAGTTGGTGATAATGAAACAGCCAATACAACCTTAATGAAAATTCTAATGGGGGAAATGGAGCCTGATAGTGGATCATTCAAATGGGGTGTGACGACCTCTCAAGCTTACTTCCCTAAAGATAACGGTGAATATTTTGAAGGGACGGACTTAAACTTAGTAGATTGGCTAAGACAATATTCCCCTCATGATCAAAGCGAAACTTTCTTACGAGGGTTCTTAGGTAGAATGTTATTCTCAGGAGAAGAAGTGAATAAGAAAGCTAGTGTACTTTCAGGTGGAGAAAAAGTCCGTTGTATGCTTTCTAAAATGATGCTAAGTGGTTCAAACGTATTATTATTAGATGAACCAACTAACCACCTGGACTTAGAATCAATCACCGCATTAAATAACGGTTTAATAAACTTTAAAGGTTCTATGATATTTACTTCACATGACCATCAATTCATCCAAACGATTGCAAATAGAATTATTGAGATCAAGGACGATGGTATCATTGATAAACAAATGACATACGACGAATATTTAGAAGTATCAACAAAATAACAATAAAAAATGCGATTCATGGAAGTAGTTTACGATCACTTCTTATGAATCGCATTGATTTTTATCTAGAACTTTAACTTAAATCCAACGAAACTTAGGTTTCCCCTCTTCGTTCGTTTCATCTTCCATTTCTTCTCTATCTAGTGATGAACCTTTCCAGAAGAATTCCCAAATCGTATCTTTCGGGGTCTCTTCTTGTTCTAAATCGGTTTTCTTTTGTTCTACCTTATCAACGACTTTCTTTTTCTTGACCATTCTAACAATCCTCCTTTCCATCTTAAACAATACATACTATTCACAAAAAGGAATATCGTTTAAAGGAAATTCAACTAAAGTTTTATTCCTTTATCTATTCCGTTCCCAAAGAAAAATGGGACTGACCCTTGTAGGTCAGTCCCATTACGATAATAATTTATTTCGTGCTTGGATGTGGATTATCGACTACTTGCAAAACTTTAGTTGAGGATTCCATTTCGCTTTGACAAAGAGGACAAAGTGGATCTTCTTCGCTTTTGAAATTGTCACGAATCCACCCTTTACAATCTTCAGCTGTACAGCACCAAATTTTGGTTTCTTCTGTTTTGATTTCTTCTTCATTTCTTCTGCCAAATGCCATAGGATATGACCTCCTTGTATCGTTACAAAAATAGCTACCCAAATCATAGGGTAGCTATTTTATATCTAAGCAGACCGTTATTATAATTTTACAACGTTTGCTGCTTGAGGACCACGGTTACCTTCAACAACTTCAAATTCTACACGTTGACCTTCGTCAAGTGATTTGAAGCCTTCACCAGTGATAGCACTGAAGTGTACGAATACGTCGTTTTCGCCTTCGATTTCGATGAATCCGAATCCTTTTTCTGCGTTAAACCATTTAACTGTACCTTGTTTCATGAATAGAAACCTCCAAAAATAAATAAAAAATTAATATGCTACTTTTTAACTAAAAATTCACATATTATAAAAAGTACCGACGAAGTGCGATCACTTTTTATAATATGTGAATAGCTTCGGTAAATTTTCAAAAGTAGTTATCAAACTAACTAGCTTATATCCTATTATACAACATATCCACGATTTGTCAAATCAGTTAAAAACATTGCATCGTCTTTGTCACAAAAGGGAACTGACCCAACATATTATCAATATAAAGAAGATGTTTTGATAGCATCTTCTTTATATTGAAGTGTAGTTCCTAGATACCTTCATCTTGGAACAGACTCGAGTTATTTTATTTTTTATTTCTTTTACGGGCCGAAGAGCTCTCCGTACCTCCAGGTAATTCTGAATTTGTTGTACCTTGCCCCTCTACTTGTGCAGACCCAAGACCTGCTTTTGATGGATCTTGCTTTTTCTTACTCATCGTTATCACCTCGAAAAATAGTTTGTGAAATCCTCTCTATTTTTATGTATTTTCCCGTAAATTTATCGGGGACCTCATTTTCCAACCATTTATTTGAAAATCGCCCATTTTTAAAAGGACATACTCAGCAAGCTGATGGTAGATCGCCATCATCTCATCCCTATGTGATAACTTTAAAGCTCTTTGGAATTTTCTAGAGAAGAACTCGTCAGGAAATGCACTTTTTCTATATTTTGTAAGGAAATTCTGTTCTGAAAGATAAGGTTTAACTTGATAGGGAGGAATTGTTTCTATGTTCAAAAAATGACAGTATGCGTTAAAAAGATCAGATAAGGAATGTGAATAGACAAAATGATAATCTTGACTTCCTTTTTCGTAAGCATCCTGTAAATTATCAAGAGTGTCCCAAATTGAATACTTCATCAATTCTATTGCAGTAGAATTCATGATTTTATATTCTTTTTTTAACCAACTCTCTCCTTCTTGCCGTAACTGCTCAACAGTCCCGAAACGGTCAAATAAAATTTCCCCTGTTGCAAACTGAACGGCTGCATGACTTCTGCGATCTTCATAATCCTCTAAAAAATAGCTCCTAATTTGCTCAGGGGGATTAATAAAATATTCAATTAAATAATTCTCTATAATTAAATTCCCTCTTTCCCGCCAATTCGTTCCTGCTTTCAATAGAATATGTACATCAATATCTGAATGAGGACTTGGACTACCTGTTACATAACTTCCACATACAAGAGCGCCAATGACCGATTCGTCTTCCTCCCAATGCTCCAAAAATTTATTTACTGCCCATTTCCACTTCTGCATTTTTCCCTCCACTTAATTCTATTAATATTTAACAAAAGATTCGAGACAATTTTATCGAGTGAAGTTGTCTTTCACTACTCGAAAAAAGCGATCTGTTTAGAGAGTATTCAGATACTTAGGCTAAATCAAATCCTAAAAATGAAAAAACCCATTTTATAATGGTGGAATCATCTTCAATAAAGAAGCAATGGACCTCTGATTCATCGATAGGAATCCATGAGACTACCGCCACTATATTGGAAACACTTTCTAATAGATTTAGATCCTTGTGAGTACGGATAAAAAGGATTTTTGGGATATTCTCGTTTTTGTAGCCCTCAATCACAATAAAGTCTAATGAGAATGATTCATAAAATTTCAAAATATCATAAAGTGACCAATGGTCAGAA
This sequence comes from Rossellomorea pakistanensis, assembly GCF_016908495.1. Classification (GTDB taxonomy): domain Bacteria; phylum Bacillota; class Bacilli; order Bacillales; family Bacillaceae_B; genus Rossellomorea; species Rossellomorea pakistanensis. The sequence continues at coordinate 631,653 of NZ_JAFBDZ010000001.1, forward strand.
TAAGCTTGTAAGGATAACGTTCCATCACCCTCAACGGCTGACACGACGGCTCCAGCTTCAAACTGCTTTGAGCTATCGGTTTTCGCTGATTCGAGGTGAGGAGGTCCACCGTGTCCATGGTGCTTTATGGTTCCTATTTTTAAACCATTAGAAGATCCAAAGGAAATGAGCTTTTCAGAAAAAGTCGTTTTTCCACTATTTTTATACCCTACTAATCCAATTACTTTCTCATATCCCACATTTCTTCACTCCCCTTTTGGTCTTCTAAAAGGAGGACATCTACCAGGTTTCCTTTCTTATATCCTCTTGTACCTCCTGGAAGAATCATTAAAGCATCTGACTTTGCTAATGAGGAAACCGCATTCGATTTATCTAAGCCAACGGGCTTAAACAGAATATCACCAGAACTGTACTGCAGTTCACCTCTTACAAACCTAGTAAATGGATTTGCTTTTGGAAAGTCTTTATTTAGGTATGCCTTAACAGGTCGAACATATGGAGAATCACTATAATTCCAATAGCGAATAATTGGTCGTACAAAAAGTTCAAACCCAACATAACAAGCAGAAGGATTCCCGGACAACCCAAATAAAAGTTTCCCCTCTTTTTCTGCTACAGTTGTTACACTTCCAGGTCTCATGGCTACTTTATTAAATAATTCCTGGGCATTGATAGAACGATAGACTTCAGGAAGGTGATCGTAGTCACCCACAGAAACACCACCTGTTGTGATAATAAAATCACATTCCAATAAAGCTTTTTGTGTAAGTTCAACCAAATCTTCTAAATCATCACCAATCTGACCGTAATAGTTTACATTGCCCCCTGCTCTTTTTATTTGAGAGGAGACCATATGAGAATTACTATTTCTAATTTTCCCTGGCGCTAATGGTTCATGAACATGTAAAAGTTCACTGCCTGTTGCAATAAGACCAATAATCGGCTTTTTAACTAGGGGAACTTTCGAATAACCGAATGTAGCTAATAACGCTTTTACGCCAGGATTAATATAAGTGCCTTTCGAAATAATTTCAGTACCTGCTTCCACGTCTTCTCCCTTAAATGAGATGTTTTCCCCTGGCTTTAATTTTCTTTTTATTGTGATGTATTTACCGCCTTCTTTTTTACTAACCAATTCCTTCATAATGACTGCGTCGGCACCTGGAGGTATTGCACCCCCTGTCATGATTTTTACCGTTTGATTTTTCCCTACTATTTTTTCAATTGTATGCCCTGCAGGTATTTCATCAATTACTTCAAAATCTATTGAGTTATTCGAAGAAAGTAATTCTGTATCCTGTGATCTTATCGCATAACCGTCATAAGGGGATCGATTAAACGGAGGCACAGGGTGATCTGCACAAATCGGATCAAACAGGTACCCATCATCACATTCAGAGAAGTTCACTACATTTTTATTTCCTCTTTTCTTCCATTTCATTACGGTCTTTACTGCTTGATGAACAGTTATAGGATTTCGTTTTTCACTCATTTTTTACTCCCCTTTAGTCACTAAGATCAAGGAAATTCTCTGCCATTATAAGAGAAAAATTTTGAAAGCTTATCCACCAATAAAAGACATCTCAATTTTCCTATTATCCGAAGTTCCTTCTTTTCTTAAATCAGAATATCGATCATCTCTGTTACGCCAAATTTCTGAGACCTTTTTTAACAACGATTCGTCATTTATGTTTGATTTTAAAAGCTCTTTAAGACTGAACCCTTTAGATGCAAATAAACATGTGTAGAGATTTCCATCTGCAGATATTCTTGCTCTCGTGCAGCTTGAACAGAAAGTTTCGGATACAGAGGAAATGAATCCAATTTCAGTGTTCGTCCCTTTATATTTATAGCGCTTTGCTACTTCACCATAGTAATTTTCTTCAAGTGGCTCTAGTTCGAATTGGGTCCTTAAGCTCTCCAATATGGCATTCATTGATACAACTTTTTCCCAATTCCATCCATTATGATTTCCAACATCCATAAATTCAATAAATCTCAAGGTGATCCCTTTGTCTTTAAAATAATTTGCCATCGGAAGTATTTGAGAATCATTGATTCCCTTTTGAACAACCATATTAATCTTAATACGAAAGCCTAACTCTTTTGCTTTATCAATTCCTTTTAAAATGGATCTATGACTAATTCCTCGACCATTCATTTTTTTGAATAATGTATCATCAATGGAATCTAAACTAATATTCAACCTTCTTAAACCAGCACGATAAAGTGCTTCTGATTGTTTCGTTAAAAAAACACCATTTGTTGTAAGTCCTATATCTTCTATACCATTTATTTTTATTAGTCTTTCGATTAGTCTTGGTAATTCCGGTCTTAATAAAGGTTCTCCACCGGTAATCCGAAGCTTTTTAACCCCTAGATTTGTAAAAACCCTAGCTAATCTTTCTATTTCATCAAAAGATAATAACTCATCTTTTTTCAAAAATGGATAATCAGAACCAAAAATTTCAGCGGGCATACAATATTGGCACCGAAAATTACACTGGTCTGTCACCGATATCCTTAGATCTCTTAAGGGTCGTTGATAAATATCTTTTATTTGATTCATAAGATCCCCTTCTTATTAATAGCTTTACCAATATTCTAACAGATTCATAGAAAAACAGAATCCCCAACCATTCAATTCGATAATGATGAACATTTTCTATTATTCATTTGTGCTTTCATTTGACGTTACATTTGCTTCCATTTAGGTTAAAATGATGGATATGCTACTTACATAGAGGAGAATTAAAAATGCCAAAAGGAAAATGGTTTCGTACAGGTTATGGAATTGCATTACTCTTATTAATTATATACCTAGGGAGCTTAGTTGATTTTATCTTTACTCCTATAAGGGTAATCGTGACAACTTTATTTGCTCCCATTATCATTGCTGGTGTTCTATACTATCTTTTGAGACCACTTGTCCTATTTCTATCACGGTATATTCCACGATCACTGTCTATCATCCTGATTTATTTAATGGGGATTGGGGTTATAACAGCATTAGTATACTATCTAGGCCCTCTTTTACAAAGACAGGTTAATGGTTTAATTAATAATACTCCACAGCTAGTTGAAGATATTCAACATTTACTATTAAATTTAAAGCAAAACGATTTAATAGAGAGATTCCAGGAGGGACAAAATTTTTCTTTTGAAGAAATTGCTCGTAGATTTACCGATGAACTAAATGCCTTCTTGTCAACTTTAGGTTCAAATATTATAAAAATCATTTCTACTGTGACAAGCATTCTAGTTTTAATTGTGATTATTCCATTTGTTCTGTTTTATATGCTAAAGGATGGCGATAGATTACCACAGTATGTATTAAAGCTAGTGCCAAAACAACATGAGAAAGATGGAAAAAGAATTTTAAAAGATATGGATGATGCACTTAGCTCATATATACAAGGGCAAATTATTGTAAGCCTTTGTGTAGGAGTATTAATTTATATCGGCTTTCTAATTATAGACCTTGATTACTCTCTTGTCCTCGCTTTAATAGCGATGTTTACAAATGTGATCCCATTTGTCGGACCATTTATCGGCACCATTCCAAGTCTAGTTGTTGCATTTTTAGATTCGCCTATAATGGCTCTATGGGTGCTTATTGTAGTCATTGTTGTTCAACAAATTGAAAGTAATTTAATATCTCCTCAAGTGATGGGAAAAAAATTAGATGTACATCCATTAACAATTATTCTACTATTGCTTGCAGCCGGAAACTTCGCTGGCCTTCTAGGCTTAATTTTAGCCGTTCCAACATATGCGGTCTCAAAAGTCATAGTAGTAAATGTGTACAGATTCATCCAAATACGAAGAATGAGTAAGGAATAGATAAGGAAAATGATTAACAGACTAACAGTTCTTCTGATGTGCATCATTTTTTTGACAGCGTGCCAAACAGAAAAACCTTCAAAAACTTTGACAGTAGCAGCCGCATCCAGTTTAAATAATGCATTTAACGAGCTTGGACAAGTGTTTGAGGAAAAATCAAATATATCCGTTCAATTCAGCTATGCGTCATCTGGCCAACTTACTCAACAAATTAAACAAGGTGCACCGTTTGATGTATTCGCCTCTGCAGAGATTTATTATTTGGAAGATCTCGCGAAGGCTGGTTTTGTTGAACAAAATACTATTTCGACTTTTGGAAAAGGCAGATTGATCTTATATCACCCCGATCATCCTAATTTAATTGATGATTTTAATGTATTATTGGACAATGATGTTCACCATATTGCGATTGCTAACCCTGAATTTGCTCCATACGGTAAGGCAGCCACTGAGTTTCTTAAAGAGATTAAGCTTTATGAACAAGTACAGGAAAAAGTCGTATGGGGTGAAAACATTCGTCAAACTTATCAATATGTAAAAACCGGGAATGCCTCTATTGGAATAGTTGCAAGCTCCCTTATTACTAGAAAGGATCATTATTCTAAAATTGATTCTAAGTTCTACAATCCGATCGAACAATCTATTGGAGTGATTTCATCATCTCCAAACAAAGAGGAAGCTAGAGAGTGGATAAATTTTCTTAATAGTAAACAAGCACAAGACATTCTTGTAAAATATCGTTTAGCTTTAAAGGAAGAATCTTAAATGCCTATATTTCAAACACCGTTTATTCTCTCAATGAAAATTGCTTGCATATCTACCTTTATTACTTTTTTCGTGGCAATTGTGTTAGCTTGGATTTTTGCATATCGAAAATCGTATCTGACTCAATTTTTATCAGGCATCACCACTTTACCACTTGTTTTGCCACCGACAGTACTCGGCTATTATTTACTAGTATCAATCGGCAATGAGAGTATTATCGGGAAATTGTATATATATTTATTTGGAAGTACACTTGTCTTTACACAAACGGCTGCTGTGATTGCTGCAAGCATTGCTTCTTTACCTTTAATGATTCGCCCCTTTCAAATCGCATTTGAATCTATTGGTAAAGAAATTCGAGAAGCGGCAGAAGTTGATGGTGCCAATTCATGGATTACTTTCATCCAAATCGTTATCCCTTTATCATATAAAGGACTACTGGCTGGGATTATTTTAGGATTCGCTAGAAGTTTAGGTGAATTCGGCGCAACTTTAATGGTCGCTGGAAATATTCCAGGCAAAACTCAAACTCTGTCCATTGCCATCTATGACGCTGTTCAAGCAAACGATTGGAATACGGCCAATCTAATGGTAATAACACTTAGTGGAATATGTATAGCAATCATTCTCCTCTCTTTTCCTCTCGAGAAAAGAGAAGAAAACTAAAAAGGGGCTATCCAAAAAGGGGTCCAGAACCACTATGATTGTCCATATATAGAAGATGTCTTAAGGGTTTCTTCTACATATTTAAGTTGTGGTTCCTGACACCTGGGTATTTGGACAGCCCCTTTTAGCTCATTGTAAAACCTTCCTAATACTCACTTCGTTCTTAAGATCTACTAGGTTGTCATTATACATAAAAATCAAACCGTGATATATTTGTAGATCATCATCACATCCTTCACAAAACACCCTTTCATTCGGATCCCAAAAAGCAACGGTATGGTAATTTTTCTGCTTTAAATAAGGAAAAGCCTTTTTTAATTCACCAATCTTTTTAACATATTGATCTATTGTGTCGATTTTAGATTCGTACTCAAATATTGCTGTTATATCTTTACGCCAATCATCAAAAAACCACCAGGGTTCCGATTCCCCTTTAGTCTGAATGATTTTCCACTTTCCCACCATTCACACCCCCTAAAGATCCTATCTCTAAAAAAGTTTACAAAAGTTCAGCAATAAAATAAACCTATATGCATTTGCTCAAGATGAAATATTGAAAAGTAGACAAGTTCTTTGATGAAAGAGCATAGGATATTAGAAATAATTAGGGGGGAAATTCGATGAAGTTTATTGTATTAAAAAAAGGGTCTGTGGTTTTATTAATTGTAGCGTTTGTCATTTTATCGTTAGGAGCTGTTTGGTTTTTACTCCCAGATAATTCCTACCCTACTGTCTCTATGAATGAAAAAGCCAATAAACAAGTCATACAGCTGGTTACAGGGGAGTTCAAATCAGAGACAGACGATGGTAAAGAAATTGAGGTGTACCGCTGGGACCCCAGTACTATTTTTGTAGAAAAAGGTGAAGAAGTAGAATTAAGAATATTAGGAGTAAATGGTCATGAACATCCATTCTACATAGAAGGAACAGATGTGAAAGGAACCGTTCAAAAAGGAAAAGAAACAGTTGTTACCGTTAGATTTGACAAAGAAGGTACCTACCGCCTCATATGCAACACCCACCAAACACTTGAAAACAACGGACCAATGGTAGGCTATATAGTTGTTGATTAAAGCAAAAGCGGAAGTGCATTGAACAGTCCCAACAAGCATAAGCCGAGCCCCAAAGGAAGGATGCCTTTTCCCTTCCTTTGGGGCTTGTCTTATAACTCGAGGAGCTAAGCGCTGGATCTGGATGAAACCAAATGCAGGAGCGCTTGAACTGAGGGAAAAGTAAAGTAAAAGATCAAAGGACCAAAATAAAGCGAAGAATTTGTAACTTCCTTACCTCGCCTAATTCTGGTATTTCTTAATTAAAATTGCGTTCCAATGTAATATCCAATAAAAGCCAAAAGGATACCAAATATATATGTAGTGAATAAATAACAGAAAAATGTACGTAGTTGTTTTTGGTTAATAAGCTTTATTGATTCCAGTTTGAAAGTTGAAAAAGTCGTAAAGCTTCCTAAAAAACCTGTACCTAATAGTGCTAAGGTATTGCCTCCAATACGAGAACCAATCATGTATCCCAATAGAAATGAACCCAGTACATTAACTAAAAATGTAGCAATGGGAAAAGTAGAATGAATTCTCTTCTTAATAAAAATACCGACTCCATAACGTAAGATTGCCCCTATAAAACCTCCCAAACTGATTAATAGGTAATTCATGAATTTACTTCCTTTCGTTTGGTGCTCATAAGGGATCCTATAAATGACAGCAGTAATCCTCCCATTATGCTTAATAGAATATATAATATTCCTAAAAGATATTGACCACCTTCAAATAATTGTATCGTTTCGACGCTAAAGGTAGAAAAAGTTGTAAAAGAGCCGATTAAACCTGTCCCCAAAGCCGTCATTAGTTGAGGAGAATAGTTATTTTTTTTGATCATTGAATGGGTAAGCCAACCTAAAATAAATGAGCCTAAAAAATTGGTTATTAATGTTGCAATCGGAAATGAAGTCGTTAACAGGTTTATGGTCATTAAACTAATACTATAGCGCAAAAGGCTTCCAATTGCCCCACCGACTCCAACTAATAAATAAATCATTTGAACGTCTCCCCTTTTTTAAAAATGAAACCTTTTTATATCTCTTTACGTAAATAAGTAGTATACTTAAAATATATTAAGGTATACTTCATTAAACTCATTATTAAAGGTGAATCAATTTGATTACATTGTTATTTGAAGCTAGTACTGATTTCATTATTTATCCAATATATATAGGCTTTATTTTTAGTCTGCTTATTTCATTTGCTTGGAGCTGGTTTGAACTTCATTCCTTCCAAGACCGGTATAGACATGATAATACGTATAACCATTTTGTTCAACAAACAGAGTTCATCCCGTTATTAAGAACCCATTTTCCGTTTTCAATTATTCAATGGATTTCTAAGAACATTAGATCTATTATCTATGTCAGTGATGACGAAGAATTTCCTTCCCTCTCATTAAATGCTTTATAATCATTTATTAATGAGGAGGAAAACTTTTGAAGAAGAAAATTTTTTCACTAATGATTATTATATCCACTGTAGTGTCGTTATCTGGGTGTTCGAACGCATCCGAAAAAGGAACATTATTTCATAATTATTTGGTTCAACCATTTGTGACAGCTATTCACGAAATCGGTCTGTTCTATAATGGAAACTTTGGACTTTCCATTATTACCATCACCGTGATAATACGGTTAATCATGCTTCCGTTTATGATGAGAAATTACAAGAATCAGCAAAATATGAAAGTTAAAATGGAGCTGATTAAACCTGAGCTAACTTCTATTCAACAAAAAATCAAGGAAACAAAAAATCCTGAGGAACAAAGAAAACTTCAACAGGAAATGATGCAGCTCTACTCTAAACATGGGGTTAATCCATTAAACATGGGTTGTTTACCTTTGATTTTACAAATGCCAGTACTAATTGGACTTTACTATGCTATCCGCACTTCCGAAGAAATTGCCAGCCATTCGTTCCTATGGTTTAATTTAGGTCACCCAGACATCCTCATGCCCATTGTTGCAGGTGTCATTTATCTAATTCAGGCAAAAGTTTCTCTTATTGGGATGCCTGTTCAACAACAAAAACAAATGAAAATCTTTAGTTATATGTCACCGATTATGATTCTCATCTTCTCTTTCAATGTACCTGCTGCCTTACCTCTTTATTGGGCAACAGGGGGAGCATTTTTAATTTTACAAACATTGCTTGCTAGAAAGCTTTACTTTAAAAAAACGAGTAAAGAATTAATTGAAAATCACAATGTCTAATGATAAGGGCTGTCTCCATGAGAGACAGCCCTTGAAATATTAAATATTCTGTTCACGTTGACGAAACATCGAAATTCCAGCAATAACCAACAAAATTAAATATAAAAATATTGGATATAAAATAATAACTTTGTTGAGATTTCCAGGTATTACATGTCCAGTTGTAGCCGACACAGTTGAAGGTTCTCTATTTTTATTCGTCCGCTGACTTTCAAGGTCAACGGAGTAAATTTCTTCATTTGCAGAATTCAATAATGTTAGATTACCTTCTGGTGTCAATTTTTCAGTGACATCCCCATCTTTAGGATGGGTATAAACGAGATTGTCTGTTAGTTTATAAATGTTGTCACCAAAAGTAAACTGAGTATCTTTCGACATCATACTCCGCGTGAATCCTTTTAATCCATAATCTAGCAAAGATTTCGTATCTCGATAAATTGCTTTTTTAGACTGGGCCTTCATAACTACTATTGTGATTGAAAGATGATTATTTTTGGCCGTAGTAATGAGTGTGTGTTTTGCTTCATCTACAAACCCATTTTTCCCACCTGTAACTTCTGGGTAAAGAATTTCACCAATTAACATACGGTGATGATTTATTAAAGTCGTCTCCCAGCCCTTACCCGACCAAGGGAGCTCTTCAATCGAGAACAATTTTTTAAACTCCTCATTTTTCATCGCATAATTTGTGATTTTTCCCATATCAAAGGCTGTTGTATAATGATGTTGATCATATAATCCATGTGGGTTGGTAAAATGAGTGTTGTCTACTCCTATATTCTCATTTAAAAATTGGTTTATATTTTTAGAAAAGTTTCCAACAGAACCATCAAGATGTTCAGCAATTGCCACTGCGGCATCATTTCCCGAATTAACCATCATTCCCTGTAATAATTGCCTTAAAGACATTTTTTCGCCAGGTAATAAATAAACTGATGAACCCTCGGTATTGGCTGCATTCTGACTAATCGTAACGATATCCTCCAAATTTCCATGCTCTAATGCATATATGGCAGTAGCAACCTTTGTAATGCTTGCTGGATTCATTTTTTTATCTTTATTTTTACTATATAAGATGCTTCCCGTTTCCGTATCCATTACGATAGCAGCTTGACTAAATAGCATCTCTGGTTTATTTACTTTAAATTCTTCAGCTTTGACATTCGTCGAAATAAACATCAAAATAAGAAGTATACTTAGGATTTTTTTCATATCAATTTTCACCTACAGTTTAAAATCTCCTTTGTCATTCTATCAAAAAGTATGACTATTCAACCATATAAAAATTTTTTTGTAAGCAAATTGAAATATTTTGTCGAAGTAATATCGTTTTAGTAAATATATTATGAAAAGTAATTGTCGAGAGAAAATGATTAAATGAAACCTTATAAGCCTTTCATTCGTATGATTAATATAAGATACGATAAAGTTTAGGAGTAGATAAGCGATGAAAAAATTATCCTTCTCAATTATAAGATTTTTATTAGCGTTTAGCGTGACAATGATCCTATTTTTATCACTAATCATAAGTGGGACCACCGATTTTTGGTTTTCACTTTTAATAGGGATATTAGGAGGAGTTTTATCTTCCCTAGTCATTAAGTGGTGTCAACTGAGACTATTTCTAAAAAAATGTGGATTAAACTACAAAGAATATATATATATACAGAAAAACTTAAAGGAAGCAAAGATAAAAATTAAACGGCTTCAAAAAACACAGTTTAAAGTTCGTTCATTAGGAGCTTTTAAACAAATTTTCGAATTAAACCGATTGTCAAAGAGGATCTTCACTATTGTCACTAAACAACCAAATAAGTACTATCAGTGTGAACAATTCTTCTTTCACCATCTTGATTCTGCTGTTGAACTATCGGAAAAGTACACATTCTTATCAACCCAGCCATTAAAAGAAGATCATGTTGTCGAATCTTTAACTGAGACGAAAAAAACGTTGCAAAATCTTAATCAATCACTTAATGACGACTTATTAAAGGTCCTTTCCGAGGACATTGACACATTGAATTTTGAGCTTGATGTTGCCAAACGAAATAATAACTTAAACATTCCAAAATAGGTAAGGAGTACGATTATGACTGAATATGAACCAAAAAACGGCCATTTGAATGAAATAGATGATTTATTGTTAGATCCATTTTCAGAAGGGAAGCAAACGGCGATCAAGTCTAGAGAATCGACATTATTAGTAGATCGCCTTCTCCCAGTTCAACAAGAAAAAGCAAGAGAACTTTCGAAGCAAATTGATTATAAAGATTATGAATCCATCCTGAAGTATGGATCAGCAGCACAGAATCAACTATCTAACTTCTCTCACTCCATGTTAGATCATGTTCAAAAAAAAGATGTAGGACCTGTTGGGGAAATCTTAAATGACTTAATGAAAAGATTACAGCAAATGAATCCAGATGAACTAAATACAGAAAAGAAAGGACTTTTCAAAAGAGTATTTAGCCGTGTCTCAAGTTCCATCAATGAAATCCTCTCTAAATATCAAAAAGTAGGTGCCCAGGTTGATCGAATAGCGGTAAAGCTTGAACATTCTAAAAAAATCCTATTAGAAGATATTAAACTACTAGACGGTTTATATGATAAGAATAAAGCCTATTTTCAGGCATTAAATATCTATATTGCTGCCGCTGAAATAAAGCAGCAGGAAATCGAAACAAGTATCCTTCCGAAATTAAGACAAAAAGCAGAAGAAACATCTGATGATATGGCTTATCAAGAAGTAAATGACACGATGCAATTTTTAGACCGACTTGAAAAGCGAATACACGATCTTAAATTAAGTCGTCAAATGTCAATTCAAACGGCTCCACAGATTCGTTTAATCCAGAACACCAATCAAGCATTAACAGAAAAAATACAATCGTCGATTTTAACAGCTATACCTTTATGGAAAAATCAAATTGCGATCGCACTTACTCTTTTTCATCAGAAAAAAGCCGTTGAGGCACAAAAGCAAGTTTCACAGACAACAAATGAACTTCTATTAAAGAACTCTCAAATGCTTAAAACTAACAGTATTGAAACGGCAAAAGAGAATGAAAGAGGTATTATTGATATTGAAACATTGAAGAAAACACAAGAAAATTTAATCTCTACTATTGAAGAAACACTTAATATTCAACGAGAAGGTAGAGAAAAACGACTTCAAGCTGAAAAAGAGCTTGTTACAATGGAAGAAGAGTTAAAGCAAAAGCTATTGGAATTGAAATAATCTGTAAGGGGCTGAACATTATTCCCCCCCTTGCTGTTTTCAAAATGAACTAGTTGATCAATTTTTTTCTTGTTCCGCTGTTACAGAAGAGATGATTTCTCCTTATAAAACATCTATATTAAATATTGATGTCCTACAAATTAAAGACGAGATCTTCTCAATATGAAAAACCCTAGGTATTTAATTTACCTAGGGTTGATACAATCGCAATCTTTTCTTCGATTAAACCCTGGAAGCTGGCAGTACCAATTTTTATTCGTACAATTCCACTCTTCATCCTTAAAAGCTGTAAGATTTACATTATCATTAAGACGGTGATATTCATCAATAATAGCTATTCCCTGTAGATAATCAAACATATGATCTTCCTTTCCAAATGGTATTTCCTACACCTTTTATTGTATTCTCTATACCATTTGGAAGAATGATTTTGATGATTGATTTCTATTCCGTCTTACGGCTGAAAATCCCTTCCGACTTTTGCCAATAAATTTAAAGACTTTTATACAATAATCTTCTTAAAAGAGGAAACAAAACATCTGGTAACTCCTCAATATCTGAAACAAGAATACTGAACTTTCCATAAATGTTTTGAATAATGTTCCTTTGACTCTCCTCAATCTCTCCGTTTGCAAGAAAGACATTAATAACCTCTATTCCTTGTTTCCTAGCATCTAATACAGCTTCATGGGTATCGACTATTCCGTTTTGTTCGTATCCCATCGCAGCAGGCTCTCCATCGGAAAACACCAGAAGAAATTTTTGATTTTCACTACGGTTTAGTAAGCGTTCTGTCATGATTCGAATGGCTAACCCATCTCGATTATCTTCTTCTGGGTGTAGTTGCATAATTTCTGCCCCATGATCAAGTCTTAAACTATTAGAAAAATCCATAACTGGCTTAAAGTAATTTGGATGATATGTTTTTGTTGCTTCATTAGTATCTTCCCAGAAACCGATAATTTCATGAGGAACTCTGACTGATTTAAGTGATTCATGAAAAAGAGTAATTCCCTTCTTAGTTTGTTCCATTTTGTCATACATAGACGCTGAACAATCAACTAATAATGAAAACACTGCATCAATTTCATGTGATGGATTCTGTTTTTTATAAAACATTCTTGGATTTTCTTCAAGTATAAATCGAAGAAGGTTTTTATTTAGCCTTCCAAAATGCAAGTCCGTTCTTGGTTGAACCTTTTTATGTTCCAATGTTTTTTCAATCATTTTTTTTAGTTTCTTCTGGTATGGGCTTATTAACCCTTTCAGTAGTTGGTATTGTCTTTTTTCTCCTAGACTGGGTTGATCAGTTTTTAAGAAAATAGGGGAAGCATATCGGTTTTCTTTACCGTATTGTTCAGTCCCATCCTTTCTCTTTTCCTCTTTCTCTTGTTGACGAGCTTCCATATTAGAATAATCTTCTTTTGGTGTTTGCTGTGAAGAGCCTTGCACCATTCCAAGAGCCTGGTCACCCTCATCACCCTCGCGTAAACCTTCCCCCATTAAGTTTGATTGTGATCCTTGGTTTAAGTCGAACTGTAAGAAAGAGTCACCAGAGTCACTTGTTTCACGATGCCAAGTTTTAAACTCCTCATCCATATATTCCTCTTTTCCATCGGGTTCATCGTCTAGTAAATCATTATTCTTTAAAGGGTCTTTTCTCTTGAGATCTTCAAAGGTAATATCCGGTTCATTCTCAAAATAAACATCTTCAGGTAAATGAAAATATTCATTAAGCATATCCCTTGATAGGATTTCGTTTAATACATCAACCATTTCCAAACAAATTTTGCTAACATCCGTTGAAGATTTTGTATCATAGAATCGCATCAATGACGATTTCAAAAAAGGCATAGCGGAATCAATTTCTCCAGTAATATTAGGTTCTTTTTCTAGTGGAGTTTGTGCATTCAAAAGCATAAACATAGAGTTAAAGAGAGCGTCAGGTATAACACTTTTTACAAGGTTTACATTTAATTGCGTCGAGAAATATTGACGAAAAATTCTCCTTCTTATCTCGAATGACCTTTTTGTTCCAGGACGTAATTTTTTACAGATTTCTTCCAGCCTAAGATCCTCACCTATAACAAATAATTGTTTAGCAAAACTAGGAATCATTGTGCTTTTAACCTTTGTTAGATACCGAACTATTTCTTCGGTATCACTGTAAAAATAATTTCCAATTGAACGTAAATAAATATCAGATTTAAGACCGTTCACTTTATCTTCCTGCTTACGATGGTCCCAAAAGTGACTCACATAGACATGATGATTTTTCAAATCTAAATAAGAATATGGCTCATATTTCACTTCCATTTCTCCATTTTGCGAAAGCGTTTTTGCTAAATCGACTAGCTCCATATAAAGAAGTGAATCAATGGTCTCATCATTAAATTGAATAAATCGGTGCATTCTTTACCCTCATTCAAAAAGCGTTTCCGCTATATTTTTGATTGCTGATCTTTCTCTTTCATCTTCTAACTTGTCAATTATCCCTCGTTGGATGGCTCTCTTTGCGGGTAAATAGACCGCCAAATCACAAGCATCGAGTAATGCTCGAATAGATGCAGCCTCTTCAGAGATTTGTCCATTTTGCACCTGGACTAGTAGATCTTTTGAAAGAGAAACAAAAAGCTTTATTAATTTTTCATCTACTAACTTACTTTGCTGAGAAATTACTGTCTTTAATGTGTCTCCTTCGATATAAGGAACTTCAATAACCACAAAACGATTTTTTAATGCCTCATTAAGTGGAACAGTACCAACGTAGCCTTCATTGATGGCTGCGATGACTCCAAAGGATTCATTTGCTTTAACCACTTCTCCTGTGAAAGGATTCGTAATCATTCTACGGTAATCTAGAACGCCATTTAATATAGGCAATGTTTCGGGTTTCGCCATATTAATTTCATCGATATAAAGAAGATGCCCTTTTTTCATCGCTTGAATAACAGGTCCTTCTACAAATTCGATACTAGATTTACCATTTTGTTCACCAATCGTTTTATATCCTAGTAACGCTTCAGCATCCAGATCAACAGAGCAATTAATACTGTGCATCGGCTGAGAAAAAAGATTTGATAATGTTTCGGCAAGCTTTGTTTTACCAGAGCCTGTTGGCCCTTTTAACAACACATTTTTCCCCATTGCTAGTGCTATGATCGCATCTTCAATGATAGAAACATCACTCGCTGTATAACCTCCACTTCCGATTAATCGGCGATCCTCTTGGAACAGCTTTTGCCGAGTTTTTACAGTAGTAGAAATTTCTTGTGGTAATTTATAATCTATATTCATGATCGCATTCCTTTCTTAATCCCATTACTAGCTTCTAATACTTTATAATTTGTGAAAAACTTACTAGCAAACATTCTACATGATAAAACGTTTTCACTGCAAAGATTGATTCTTTATTGGATTAGAAAAAGCTAAATGAATCTTCTTGGCTATACAAACGATAAATTTATTTCTTACAAATCCTCCCTCTGTATTTCATCATTTACATACATTAGATGAATGATGAAAAAATTATCCAAAACATTGCCTAATCTAAAAGAGTGTACCAGCTTTAGCGTCAATTTTCATTTCAATCAAGTTCCCTTTTCCTTAAATTTATTATGATAAGGCTATTTTCGTAAACCTTGTTATTATTTGAAAGGGGGTGATTGGATTCCGCTCCAACCAACCATATTACAAATATTTATGTTCTAAAATAACAACTATCTTTTAGAAAACATCCTATAATAAAAAAGAGCTATCCAGATCGGCAGCTCTTTATAATCTATTATGACTGATATGTATACAATCCTCTATTTGCTTTGATTACATGATGATTCTGTCTTTCTAGAGCCCTCATAAAAGTAGTCATATTGGCAATCTTGTAACCCGTTCTTTCTTCGATTTGTCTTTGCAAATCTGTTCCCCTAATTGGTTCATTTAACGATTGTAGAATGTTTACGGCTACCTTTCTCATCTCTTGGGCACGCGGACTTTTACGGCCTCTACCAGTATGAATGGTATGTGTTATAGGCGTGGGTTCACTCGTTGTATGTATTTCTCGGAAGGTTGGTGCCTCATCTAGCTCTCTTAATCGTTTTAGGATAGAATTCCTCTCTTCACGAAACTCTCTAAGGATTCTCTCTTCCGCATCATGTAACTGTTCAAATCGAATTTTTAACGCCATTCTTTCGTTAAACATGAAAAATCCCTCTCTCTATATGCCTAGATATAAGAATATTATATTCGTATCTTATTAAAAGGGAAAGTGAAACCAAAAATAAAAAACACGATCTAAAATTGAAGTTTTTGGACAAAGCTACCTTGTATTTGAAAAAAATAAAGGCTCTCGAAAAACAAAAGTCAGAACCTAACTTCATTAGACTCCCAAGGATATCTAGAAGTGTTCTGACCATTTGGATTTCATTTTGAACCCGTGGTTTATTTAATTACTTACTTCTTCAAAATAATTTTTATAAAACCCGCCCATTTTACCACTTTCATCAATGACAAAATAATAATCCTCTGTTTCGTTTTTCACCTCATAGGTCTTACCTTCTTTTAACACATTTTCTACCAAATATTTTGCCGCTTTAGTATGAACACATTTTACAGTTTTGATGGCTGGACGTTCAGTCCAATTTAGATGTAACATAGATAATGCCCCTTTCTTTCTGTATAGGATTAGTATATTCTATACTTGATCTGTACTTCAACAGATAAACTACTATTATTTATCTTGAAACATTTATCCCGTTTTACTATTCCTATCTCTTTCAAGTTCAACAATCGATAAACCATCCTGTAATGTCCATGATCGAATCAGATTGAAACCGAATTTTTTATATAAGAAGATCGCTGATAGATTGTCTTTTCCCGTTCTAACCACCACTCATTATTTTTTCGTGTAAAAAAATCAATAAACATTTTGCAATTCCATTTTTTTAAAATGTTTAGGATTAACCATTATCCGCATATACAATAATAATCGATTTTTTTCAAAAGATATTACTCCAATTAGTTGGTTTTCTAGAAAATAGCCGTAGAATCAGTGGTACTTTGTAGTTCGGAAAGTGATTCAAGTAGTGGTGGCAAATTCGAATAATCTAAAATTTGTCCTACTATTTGATAGGCATCCTTTTGTAAGTTACTATTTCACTGGCTATTTCTTTTTTTCGGTGATTTAATTTTTCAAACTTCTCACATCTTTCCGAATTTTATTAAATTCAAGTTTTTTATAAGATCATTTACATTTTATGATATATTGGGGTAATAATCGGTGAGAAAGGTATGAGGTTCGATTGCTTAGTGTTATTAAAAGAATATCATTTCTAGTAATAGGAATACTTTTCATTTATATGTCCTTACATCGACCGACTGAAGATAAATTTTATCAGTGGTTTCAAGATCAATATCGCGTTTCATGTACGAATTTAACATGTACTTTTCAAGATAATCAAAACCCTTACACCCTGATTGAGACTGGATCCTCAATTAAAGAAGAATATCTTATCTTTAATACCATTGGAAAAACCTTCGAGGGTGAGGATGGTCGTCAAACAAATATTAAAGTTATCGGGATATTAGGGACATTTTTTACAATAACCGAAGATATGAAAATACCATAAAACGCTAGCTAAAATGAAGTATGTCTGTATGTCACAACCTATTAATCTTCCTTTATCAGTCTTTGTCTTCTGTTCTTCTTTTTCTTATAAATCAAAAGAATAATAAGCATAACGAATGTCACTAGACTGACGCTCATAAGAACGAAAGGTTCCCAATGATCATACTAAATGTACTAGGAAAATATCTGCCATAGTAAAAAAGAGGAAACACCATATAAAAGCAGACGGAAAGGCAAAGACAGTAAATCTACCAAAGGAAACCCCTGAAGCACCAACAATATAAGGCATAAACAATCGTACACCTGGAATAAAATAGCTAAACGAAATAGAAATCGCCCCATAATGATGGAGCCATTCTTGACTCTTATTCAGTAATGCAGAGGATTTCATTTTATTTCGTTTCAGAATAACATTTGTGCCTACCATTCTTCCTACCCTATAGCCAAAAATACCGGACGTTACAATCCCATTATAAGTTGAGAAGAATGCAATCCAAGGATTGTATTGCCTCCATTCTGTTATTGCACCAGCAAGCGCCGTGCTTATTTCATTAGGTAGAGGAAAGCCAAGAAAAACTAACCAACTAAAAGCAAACATGGCGAAATACCCCAGATCATTGGTTAACTCTAACAAGATATTCATGACGTTCCTCCGTTCAATCCCACCTATCCCTTAATCATTGTTCTTTATCCAATAATCGAATGTTGTATACTGACCAAATCCGATTTTTTTCAGTATGGGTAAGGAGTGGCCAACCCTTGCTTGACAAGTTGCAAGTTTAACACCCTCTTCTTGAGCTTGTGTAAGTCTAGTGGTTACTAACTGCCGATATATACCTTTTTTACGATAGGAAGGGATAATCCCACTACCGCAAAGATAGAGAATATCGCCATTAAGGCTATAACGATAATTCCCATAGCCAACAGGCTTTTCACCATGATACGCGATCATGTACCCCCCTAATTTGTTTTCTATGTACCTTTTTCTTTGTTGAAATTGAATAGACTTCTCTTCTTTCGGGTAACTCCAAATTTCCGAAGCAACCTCCACAAGCTGGTTAATTTCGTTATCATTTTTTACTTCTCTTATTGAGAAGTCCCCTTTGAAATCTCCTTTCCAATCTTCCAATTTTAAGGCGAGACCTTCGTATTGCTCAACTACTGAAAATCCCCTTTCACGAATAAACGTTTTCACCTCATCTCCAAGTGATTCTGAAATCCATAGGGAGAATGGGTGCTCATTGTAAAGGCCATGAATCTTTCCCCAAATGACTCGTATTTCATCTTTTGAATTTGCATAAAGATGTACGACTTTATTATTAAAAGGATTCAAAACTTTGTGATTCTTAATCGCAATTAAGTTGTCTTCCATTATATTTTCAATGTAATGGGGTATATCTTCCTTTTTGTAATCCCAATGATGTGAACTAATTGCTTTTACTATATCTTTTACTTGCATTTATAACACCTCTTAGATAGAATTATATCATTTTCAAAATTATGCGACATCTTATAAGTTAAAAAAGGTTAACCTCTCCTAGATTCTTTGCAAAATGAATAACGTAAAGAACAAAGGAATGGAGGTCAACCTCTTTTTTTATCTTTTTAAAATAAAAGTACTGTAAGGTTCAACTATTACTTTATCTCCTTTAATGATTTCTAATGTTTTAGTTCCAGCATCATTTTCATTTGCAAGAACATGCCATACTGCTTCTGAAGGTAGATTAATTGTTACTCTTTCCTTATTTGCGTTATGAATGACGACCATTTCTTTTCCTTTATCATGATGCGCTTTTAAATTCAAAGAATAAACTACTACTCCTTCAGATGAATGAAGGAAATTCAAAGTCGATTCAATTTGTTTCTTGGTTGTTAATCGAAAGGATTGATATTTCTTCCGGATGTCAATAAGCCCTTTCACATACTGAACCTCATCATTGTATTCATAGCGACGCTGCCAATCTAATTGATTTATTGCGTCTGGTGATTGATAGCTGTTATGATCCCCATCTTTTGTTCTCATGAACTCTTGACCTGCATGGAGAAATGGAACCCCTTGAGAAGTTAATATGATAGATGTAGCGAGCTTGTGCATTTGCTTACGGTCTTTCAGTGAAGCTTCTGGATTTGTTAACTCAAGCTTATCCCATAATGTAAGATTATCATGTGCTTCAACATAGGTTATGACTTGCTCAGGATCTTGATAAGTTGCTATCTCATCTGAATAATTCATCCCTGCTGCAATACCTTTTTGAATGGTTTCTCCCATTCCAGCTTTACCGTTGACAAAGCCTTTATCTTGATCGTTAAAAACGCTACCTTTAAGGCCGTCACGAAGATTGTCATTAAAATGAGCAATACCTTTCATGTCTTCAGCATTTTTTTGATTTGCTTTCATTTCTGAATTTAATGGAGTATTTAGATCCCATCCTTCTCCTAAAACAATAATGGAAGGGTCAATTTGATTCAGTTCTTCCCTTACCATATTCATTGTTTGTGTATCATGAATTCCCATTAAATCAAAACGATAGCCATCGATATGGTATTCTTTAGTCCAAAATTTGATCGAATCTATAATAAATTTTTGAACCATTTTACGTTCAGAAGCTGTATCATTCCCTACGCCTGTTCCATTGGCTAAAGAACCATCCTCATTGTAACGGAAGTAATAGCCAGGCACTAATTTATGAAAACTGTGTTCATTAACACTATAAACATGATTATATACTACATCCATGACCATTCTTAGGTTTTGATCATGAAGAGCTTGTATCATCGTTTTTAATTCAGTAATTCTCGTCTTAGGATTATATGGATCTGTTGAATAAGAACCCTCTGGTACATTATAGTTCTTTGGATCATAGCCCCAATTGAATTGTGGCTCATCTAACATTGTTTCATCTACAGTGCGATAATCATAGATTGGTAGGAACTGGACATGAGTAACACCTAGATCTTTCATATAGCTTAAGCCGGTGTTTACTTCATTTGGGCCCTTTGTATTTTTCTCAGCTACACCTAAAAACTTCCCTTTGTGTTTAATCCCACTCTCCGGGTGAATAGAGAGGTCACGGGTGTGAAGCTCGTAGATAATACTATCTTCAGGATTTTCCAGCTTTGGCTTGCGATTATTCCATTGTTTAGGGTCAGTACTGTCCAAATCTACTACAACTCCACGATCGCCATTTACAGTTACAGCTCGAACATACGGATCAACTGCTTCAGTCCAATCATCTCCGATTTTCACTTTATACGTATAAATTTGGCCGTCTTGATTTCCTGTTAGTGTATGGGTCCAGGTCCCATTTTCTCCTTTGGCCATTTCAATCTCTTCTCCCAATTCTTCTTCCCAAGAATCATAGAGTACTAGTTTTGCTTCTTGAGCCGTTGGTGCCCAAACACGAAAATTAGTTTTCTTTTCTGTGTATTCATTTCCTAATTTACCATCATAATAAAACATTTCATCAAACTCTTTTGATCTGACTACCTTCCCCATCTTCAAACTACTTTCTCCAAATGGAGGGAAAGTAATTGTATAATTGCTCGCGAGTTCCATCTTTGATTCAGTTTTTATTAATATTTTGTTAGTGGAGTCAGCTGTCCCCGTTAAAGGTATGATCTCTTTAATCTCCCCACCTTTCAATTCTATATCTTGGAAGGCATCCTCTATTGAAAAAGGTACATTTGTTTCTAGAGTAATTTCATCAAATGCATCTATTTTTGCATTTATTATTTTAGGTGTACGCTCGATAAACTCAGGGTCAACGTAGATCCTTTCTTGTCCTTGTGCAATCCAAACTTCTGCCTCCCCTTCTTCGTTAAAGTTCATAATAAACCTATCATTAAATTCTTTTTCTGCCCAATCATTTCCATTCACACTTTTCCTTAAAATAAATCCTAGTTTTTGAATTCCATCAGGATCTGAAAGTGTAAATTCTGCTACTTTTCCGAATTCATCTACTCCTGTGAAATTGACCCTTCTTCCTTCTTTCCCAGGATTCCATATCCAAAGGTTCCAATCTTCATATTTCTCATCATTACGGTAATAGTGAAGCTTTACTTTAACATTCTGAAATGAAGGAAAATCTCGATATTCACCATCCGGAGGTGATGGGTATGTACTCTCATCATTTGATTTGACCCAAACTTCTCCTATCCCAGAAGTAGTATCGATCCAGCGATCGCCTCCATCCTTCTCCCATGAGTCTGTTCTTACAATAAAGCCAACTTTTTTATGAACACCTGGAATTTCAACTTCTGCAATTTGACCAAACTTGTCAGTTCCAGTAAATTCATAAACCTTTCCTTCACCTCCTTCAGGCCATACCCAAAGGTTCCAACCCTTTGTGTTTTCTTCTGAAGGCTGATAATGGATGATGACCTTTGTAGAACCATTCTTCGATAATGCAATCGATTGCATATTTGGCTGCAAAAATAGCGGCAATAATAGAATAATAGCTAATAACATTCTTAACAACTTTCGTTTATGATGCATTTTCTCACCTCATTTTACTTATTTGCTTTCAATATTACTTTACTAAAATAATGAAACCGTTTGCGTTATACTTTTATCCTAATTTTCAAATTATTCCTAGTAGTATTTTCACAAAAAAAGGCAAAGCATCATTCAAGAAGAAAAATACTTTGAACTTTAAGTAGAAACTATTTTTTTAGTAGATTGCTTACTTCTTCATATGTAAACCCTAGATCAACCAATTGTTTTTTTAAGGATTGATGATAACCTGAACTAACATAGGGATGTGCTCCCCTTAGAATTTCACGAGCATAATGGGCAGGTGGTTTCGTTTCTTTTTGTTTATCTTTAACAATAAAAGTTAAGACATCTTTATAAACAGTGTTATCCACTTCTACATTAATGAGTGCAGCACGGTACCAACCAGGCAATACCCCTTCCCTTTGAAACAAATATTCTACTGCATCATATGGAAGACGATACACGACTCCTTCTGTTGTGCCTCCATCTTCTACAATATCCCCTCTCCCTCCATCATGGACAACAAATTGATATTTCATTGAATATCCATGTAGGGTCCCTTTTCCAAGAGGAGATTGGAAATGCTGATCGACCCCAGCTAACTGAAATCTCTCAAGATCCATACAAGAACCGTATGCAAAATATAACGATTCTAATGGTTTTGTCTTTATATAATTATGTACTTTCCAATCACCACTAGGGATTTTTTCTTGAAATAGAGTTGATTGTTGACCTGTATAATAAAGACTTCTAATTATCCCTTGGTCTGTTTGGATATCCATTTCATACCTTTTATATAGATTATCATTACGTTCTTCTTTATACTCCTCAAGCTCATCTACACGGGATAATATTGAAGGAGATACACGATAAATCTCACCATACACCCTTTCGGTCCCCTCTTTTAATGCTGGATAACCATTATGTGTATCGTAAAGTTCGCCATTTATCCAAGCTTGTTCGCATACTAATTTTGAGTTCCCTAGCCAATGGTGATTTCTTTCGTTCCTTCTTAATGTACCATATACAAATAATAAAACATCATTCAACTTAAACACCTCAGGTAATAGAATACTAACAATATAACATAGTTAAGCAGCATCAAATAGTCTATTAAGAATGAATTTAGTCGTTCGTTTTATAATTATCCGAAAGCTCAATGATCTATTAAAAAAGGCGGACCCTCTGAAAGGTCACACCCGCTACCTCAATTATATTCCTCATTTTATATTTTTTGAGAAATTAATTCCTGTGTTTTTTCTCTAAGCTTAAACTTTTGAATCTTTCCAGAGGCAGTCATTGGATAGCTATCCGTAAATTCTATATATCTTGGGATTTTATGTCTAGAGATTTTCCCTTTACAATAATCGCGTATTTCTTCTGTTGATAAGCTTTGACCCTCTTTTAATATGATCCATGCCACAACTTCTTCACCAAATACTTCATCAGGAACGCCTAAGACTTGAACATCTAAAATCTTCGGATGCGAATACAAAAATTCTTCAATTTCTCTTGGATAGATATTCTCACCACCTCTGATAATCATATCTTTTAGACGACCAGTTATCCGACAATACCCATTTGAATCCATAACAGCTAAATCACCAGTATGTAGCCACCCATCTGAGTCAATGCTAAAATTTGTCGCTTCATCATTTTTGTAATAGCCTTTCATGACATGATAACCCCTTGTACACAGTTCTCCCTGCTCACCAAATGGCACTTCATCTGTTGTCCCTGGAGTTACAATTTTCACTTCGACACTTGGAAGTGCCCTTCCCACCGTTTCTACTCTCAATTCAATTGGATCGTGAGTCCTTGTCTGGGTAATGACAGGGGATGATTCTGTTTGTCCATAGGCGATTGTAATTTCGTCAGCACCCATTTTTTCGATTACATCCTTCATTACTTCAATTGGGCAATTGCTCCCAGCCATGACCCCTGTCCGTAAATGTGATAAATCAAATGTAGAGAATTTAGGATGGTTTAATTCAGCTATGAACATAGTAGGAACACCATGTAAAGCAGTACATTTCTCATCCTGAACAGTTTGTAAAACCTCTAAAGGACTAAATTCTTGAATAGGCACCATAGTTGCCCCTACAGACACACAAGCCAGTGTTCCAATCACACATCCAAAGCAATGGAAAAAAGGAACAGGAATACAAAGGCGATCTTTGTTTGTTAAACGCATACAATTTGCGATATTATAGGCATTGTTTACAATATTACTATGCGAAAGCATAACCCCTTTTGGAAAACCAGTGGTTCCAGAGGTATATTGCATATTTATTGCATCATCTGGTTCTAGACTATTTAATCTTTCATTAAGCAGATGATCTGTAATATCATCAGACATTTTAAGTATATCATCCCACGAAAACGTTCCTGGAAATTTTTTATCTCCTAAAACTATAACATTCTTTAAGTATGGCAGACGACTACTCTTTAACTTTCCTGGTTTACTGTTCTTGAGCTCTGGGCAAATTTCATATAGCATCTCAATATAAGATGCATCTCTATAGCTTTCCATTAAAATAATCGTAGTAGAATCTGATTGTTTTAAAAGGTATTCAAGTTCTGCAGCACGATAATTCGTATTAACTGTTACTAAAACCGCTCCCATTTTCCCTGTTGCAAATTGGCTTGCAAGCCATTCTGGGGTATTTGTTGCCCAAATGGCGATATGATCACCTTTTTTCAATCCTAATGCCATAAGACCCTTTGCAACTTTTCGGCAGTGCTGGTTTAGTTCATCATATGTCCAGCGCAGGCCACGATCCGCATAGACAACAGCTTCTCTCTCTCCTTGTTCTGTTGCTCTTTCTTCCAATAAAGTTCCAACAGTTACATCCAATAGATTTGACAACCTAAAATCCCCCTTGTTCAACAACACATTTGTATGAAACTGGTTATCTAGATGTTCATATCTCGGTTGTTACCATCCCTCCTCTCTATATTATCACAATTTTTGTAATATTCAAATACAACAAGTGGATCACCAATATACTAGCTTTCTAATGAATAAAGTTTTTAGTACAATAATTGGGAAGAAAGGTAGTGGTTAGAATCGAAAAACTTTTGAAAATGGCGGAAAAACAGGCTGATATATATAAGGAAAATAAGAAAATGGCCGCAATTATGATTGCGGGCTCTGTGTCAAGGGGTAGCTCAGACGAACACTCAGATATAGAATTACATATTTTTTGGAATGAACCAATATCGGATGTCGATCGACTAAGAATGATTAATAGGTGTAAAGGTGAGGTCATAGACTTTCACCCGTACGAAGAAGAAGAATGGTCTGAATCATACAAGGTTGGAGAAGTAAAATTTGAGATTAGTCATTTTCTTGTATCGACAATAGAAAATTGGTGTCATGAGATACTACATCACAATGATCATAATGAGGATAAACAATGTATTATTTCCTCAGTAGTCGACGGCATCCCAATCTATGGAAGAGAAATAATAGGTACTTGGAAAAACACTCTAAAGAAATTCCCTGATGAATTAAAGAAAAAAATCATTACAGAAAACTTTACTTTTTCTGGTCGATGGAATCATCGGTATGCATTATTAGAAAGAGAAGACTTTTTAGTACTCTATGATTCCGTTATAGAGGTTGAAAAAAAACTTATGCGAATATTATTTGCATTAAATGGTATGTACGTACAGAATCCAAAATTTAAATGGTTGAGAAAATCTCTAAATCAAATGGAGATCAAACCACAAGATTGCTACGAGCGTTTTACTTATGTTTTAAAGAATGCTTATCAAGAACAAGGACTAAGAGAGCTAGACAATCTGATAACTGAAGTGAAGTCTTTGACAAATCAATAAAAACGGGGAAATTCGGACAAATTTTATTATAATGATTCATAAATCTGAACCTATATCGTTTTAAAGATTCTGTCCGTCAATCTTACAATGACCTATTGTCAGGAAACACATTTCCTCTTCATTCTACAAAAAATAACAAAATTCCTACTTTTGTAGGAATTAAAATTTCCCCCTTTTCATTTTTAAGATATGGTTGTAGAATAAATAGAAAATATAGAAAATTCTATATTTAAATATTTCCTAGGAGGTATGTCATGAAAATAATGAGTAATGAACAGTTGGTGGCAGCCTATCGAGACGCAGAAAAACACGGTAAAGATCGTGACTGGATTCATATGTTGAAGAAAGAAATTCGTAGTCGAGGGTTGAAACCTTTTAGGAAAGCATAATGACTTAATGTAAAAAAATGATATAAGTTCCCTTTTGAAAGTATGGCGAGAATGTCTCTTGATTAACTAACACGTTAGGAGACATCCTCGTCCTTTTTACATTCTCACTTTATAATGGTTTTTGATTTTCTCCAACTCATCCTGATTTAGGATTCCCATTTGATGAAATATATAAGAATATTGAACGATTTTTTTCCAGCTCCGTTTCGTCATAAGACCACTCCTTTACTTCCACTATATTCAAAACTTGTTCAAATGTTTCCTTAGCGCAATAATTTGTCGTATCAAAAAAAGAGGTGACCATTAACAAAGTCCATCAAGCTAGCTTAAGCGCAGTAAAAGATAGCTTGATAATTGAACTTTTGTATTGATCACCTTGAAGTCAAATATTCATAATAGGATTTATAACACGAGCAAATATACCTCTAGATTTTAACCTTCTAATAATAAATCTTCAGGGTTTTCTAGAAGAGATTTTACCATCGATAAGAAACCAACTGCTTCTTTTCCGTCTATAATACGATGGTCATAGGAAAGAGCCACATACATCATTGGACGATTTTCCATTGTATCTTTATCAATTGCGACTGGACGTAATTGAATCGTATGCATTCCTAGAATTCCCACTTGAGGTCCATTTAAAATTGGCGTTGATAGCAATGAGCCAAATACTCCACCGTTTGTAATGGTAAATGAACCGCCTTGGAGATCACTTAACGCAAGCTTATTATCACGTGCTTTAAGAGCTAGGTCCATAATATCTCCTTCGATTTCTGCAAAGTTTTTACGGTCACAATCGCGTACCACAGGAACAACAAGACCATCATCCGTAGAAACAGCAACACCTACATCATAAAATTTCTTAAGGACTACTTCGTTCCCATCAATTTCGGCATTTACATAAGGGTATTTCTTCAATGCTGCAACGACTGCTTTCGTAAAGAAAGACATGAATCCTAGACGAACATCATGATCATCAAAGAATTTATCTTTTTTACGTTTACGAAGTTCCATTACTGCAGTCATATCAATCTCATTAAAAGTCGTAAGCATTGCTGCCGTTTGCTGAACATCCACTAAACGTTTTGCAATTGTTTGACGGCGACGAGACATTTTTTCACGAACCACAGGTTTTCCATCATCCTTTTTCTCAGGAGCTTTAACAGCTGGCTTTGAAGGTGCTGGTTGATTAGTGTAAGCGTTAATATCCTGTTTACGTACTCGACCTAATGGATCTGTAGTTGGTACTGAAGATAGATCGATTCCTTTTTCTCGAGCCAATTTGCGTGCTGCAGGAGAAGCAATCGGGCGATTCTTCTTGTCATCCTTCACTTCTTCTTTCGTGGCTTCTGGTTTCTTCGTCTCTTTTTCTTGAACAGGTTCTTCTGCCTTTTCTTCGCTTGGAGCAGTGGACTCTCCGCCTTCTGTAACAACTGCAATGACTTGTCCTACTTCAACTGTATCGCCTTCATCTGCTTTTAGTTCTTTTAGAGTCCCAGATTCCTCTGAAATCACTTCAACATTTACCTTGTCTGTTTCTAACTCGACAATATATTCCCCTTTTTCTACATAATCACCTGGTTGCTTTAACCATTGTGCAATTGTACCTTCTGTAATTGATTCTGCCAACTCAGGAACTTTAATTTCTGCCACTGTGATGTCCTCCTCTTTGTTATCGTGTTAAAGCCTCATTAATAATACGTGCTTGTTCTTTTTTGTGTACGGTCGGTTCACCTTCTGACGGACTTGAACGTCGACGTCTGCCGATATATTGTACTTCTACTCCATCTGGCGCAATTTCTCTAAGTCTTGATTCTGCAAAAGTCCAGCCACCCATATTTTTCGGCTCTTCTTGTACCCAAACCAGTTCTTTTAATCCTTTGTACCTTTCAAGAATAGTAGAAATATCATTTTTAGGGAAAGGATATAGTTCTTCAACCCGTAGTATGTGTAACCAGTCTGTATCCTCGTGATTTTTCAAGCTTTCTTCCAGATCAATGGCCATTTTCCCGCTACATAGCACAACTCTTTCTACGTGATCATGTTTATCGCCTAATCCATGATGTTCAAGAACGGATTGGAATTGTCCATTCGCCAGCTCTTCTGCTGTTACTGCAGCAAATTGGTTTCTAAGTAAACTTTTAGGTGTCATGATAACAAGTGGCCGAACTTCTTCTTTCTGAAGAATAGCTGCCTGACGCCTTAAGATATGGAAGTATTGTCCAGCAGTTGAACAGTTTGCAACTGTCCAGTTGTATTCTCCGCCCAATTGTAGGAACCTTTCAAGCCTTGCACTCGAATGCTCTGGACCTTGACCTTCATATCCGTGAGGAAGAAGCATGACAAGTCCTGATTTTTGACCCCATTTCGCACGTCCAGCAGAAATAAATTGATCATACATGACTTGTGCCATATTAGAGAAATCACCAAATTGTGCTTCCCATAATACTAGCGTTTCAGGTGCAAATACATTATAACCGTACTCATAACCAACGACAGCCTGTTCGGTAAGTGGACTGTTACAGACCACAAATGATGCATTTCCGTCTTTTAAATGATGAAGAGGGATATACTCTTCCCCAGTTTTTTCATCATGCAGCACGAGATGCCTTTGTGCAAAAGTTCCACGTTCTGAATCCTGCCCTGTAAGTCGAATTGGAGTACCATCTTTTAAAATTGATGCAAATGCCAACGTTTCTGCATGTGCCCAATCAATTTTCCCTTTCCCTTCGAACACTTGCCCACGACGCTGTAAGATTTTAGCTAACTTTTTAAAAGCGTTAAAACCTTCAGGCCACTTCAGTAGTTCCGTATTAATAGATCGTAATTGATCAAAATCAATGGAGGTATCTATATTCGGTAAACCATTGGTTACATCCTCTGGTGGATTTAACACGATATCTGGATCTTCGTCTTTTTTTGGAACCTTTTCATAGGCAGCTTTCAGTTTATCCTCAATTTCTTTTTGCATTTTAGAGATTTCTTCTTCAGGTATAATTCCTTCTTTAAGTAATCTATCAGCATATAATTTTCTTGCCGTTGGATGTTTACTAATAATAGTATACATCATCGGGTTTGTGACCATTGGTTCGTCCATTTCATTATGACCGAAACGACGATACCCAATTAAATCAATAACAAAATCTTTTTTAAATGTTTTACGGTATTCGTAGGCAAGAATTGCAGCCGAAATACATGCTTCCGGATCATCTGCATTCACATGTACAATCGGTACTTCAAAGCCTTTTGCTGTATCAGAAGCATACTTAGTTGAACGAGAATCATGACTTTCAGTAGTAAAGCCGATCATGTTATTGGCAATTAAATGGATGGAACCACCTGTATGGTAACCTCGAAGCCCACTTAGGTTAAGCGTTTCTGCTACTACACCTTGACCAGGGAATGCAGCATCGCCATGGATCATGACAGCATATGAAGTTTTAGGATTTTGCTCGGGATATCCTTTTGATTCTCTTTGCTCCTGGGCTGCTCTTGTATATCCAGCAACAATTGGACTAACGACTTCAAGGTGACTCGGGTTATTAGCTAGTGTTACTCGTGCCCTGCCCGTTGGAATCTTCCGGTCTGCTCCTAAATGATATTTAACATCTCCTGTCCAACCATATGTAATTCCAATTGATCCTTCTGATGGAATCAAATCTTTACTTGGAGCATGCTGGAATTCTGCAAATATCATTTCATATGGCTTTCCAATAACATGTGATAATACATTTAGTCGTCCACGATGAGCCATCCCAATATTGATCGTCTTGGCACCATTTTCCACTGAATGTTGGACAAGCTCATCTAATAATGGAATCATAGTGTCCAATCCTTCGATTGAAAAACGCTTTTGACCAACAAATGTACGGTGAATAAAATGTTCAAAGCCTTCAACTTCTGAAAGTCTTTTCAATAAATTTAGCTTTTGTTCTTTTGAGAGATCAAATATAAAAGCATTTGATTCAATTTTCTCACGCAACCAATTCTTCTCTTCCAATTCATGTACATGCGAGTATTCAAAAGCTAATTTTTTAGTATAAACCTCTTTTAAATGATTAATAGCATCTAATCCATTCTGAACATGAGAAGGCGCGTCAGGACAAATAAATTCAACTGGCACCTTTATTAAATCTTCATCCGTTAATCCAAATTCCCCTAATTCGATCCTTCTAGTATCTTTCTGACGATCATTTAAAGGATTTATATCAGCAGCTAAGTGACCATATGTTCGAATATTATCTGCTAACTTTACAGCCGCAACTACTTTACTAAAATTTGTAGGATTAGAAGGTAGTTGGAAAGAGGCATCCGATTGTTGAGCAGAAACCATTGCTGTCATGTCATCTGCCGTCGGTGGACCCCATTGTTCAAATAGTTCTTTCAATTCAGGATCTACAGAAGATGGATCCTGTAAAAACTGCTCATAAACCTCCATCACATATCCAAGGTTTGGCCCGTAAAAGCTTTGCCAAAGCTCCCCTTGATTTGATGATTGCTTTCTCATTTTGAAAAACCTCCAACTATTTTTGCCCCATAAATCATTGGGCTCTATCAACTCTCATGTCAGTTTCTTTAGCATTACTATGCAAGAATACTATTTTAAAATGAAATAAAACGCTTTCAAGATAATTTTATCACTGTAAAGCACTAAGATAAAGGTTTTACGACAAATTTCTTGAAAATTTGTTTTCATAGGTTCCACCCTATTTAATAACGATTTTTTCCTTCTCTGTTTTAATAAGATTACAGTAAGTTGGACTATTCTGAAATAATAATTTATTAACCGTACTCTTTCTACTTCACCTCTATTAACGTGCATTTGATAGCTTTTTCATAAACCATCTTACTACTCTTACCTTAAAAATCCAAATACTTTTTAATGAAAAATACATATTTTTTTGAGCTTTGAAAAATAGGGCTACTTTTATAATAAACTGATATTTCCAACATATAATAAGTATCAATCTAATAGGTAGGTGATGGGCATGACCAATCATCCTCCACAATGGGAAGAGCTACAAGAAAATATGCAAAAAGCCTTAGGAGATTCATTTTGGAAAGATATGCAAAATGTCCTCCCTCGACGAATACCACTGATTGATTTATTTGAAACACAATCGGAAGGGTTTGTCGTCATTGAGGTTCCAGGGATATCAAAACAGGAGGATGTCCAATTAGATATTAAAGGAAGTAAATTGTATATAGATATCCATTTACCATACCCCTATCCTGTTTCTAAAGAAAGATTACACACTCAAGAAAGGATGTTCGGGAATTTCAAACGAATGATTACTCTCCCTTTTTCATATGAAGAAAAATCAATCAGTGCTCATTATAAAAACGGTTTACTTACCATTCGATTCACAAAGATTAATCAGAATCGAAGTATAAAGTTTCAAATGGAGGAATGATCGAATGAACTTTTATTACCGAAAACTTCATATCGACACGGTTAAAAATAGTTCTTTCGTAAAAAATGGAGATAATTTCGCTTTCAATCAGAAGGATCTATCGATGGTAAATGAGGGGCTAGGAAGAATGATTGGTTCTCACCATTACCAATTCAATAACAAAACCGTTGTATGGGATGAGGAAGCTAAAAAAAACGGTAATCGCGAGTGATGATCTTGAAGTGGTTTAAATCGAAAAAAGAAAAAGAATTGGAAGAAAGATTAAAACGATTAGAATCACTCCTATTATCTACAAAAGATAAGGAGAAAATTGAAATCCACATCCATCAATTAACAGTAGATGGACCACTGACAGATAAATTATCCTTTGAGCTCGACCAGATTGACATTGAGGAACTAAGTGGTGCTTTTAATCTAGGAAATAATTTCGGCGTAGACATTTTAGACAGTCAAAACCCACAAAAAAAGAAATCAAAAGACCCCACTCCAAATAAAAATGGTTTTTCATTTAGGTTTGATGACACGAGTAAGAACACAAAGGAGGAAAAATGATGTCTTCAAAGTTTTCTCCTAATTTTTTTATAGGGAATATCCAAATTGGAATTATCGAGAGTGCATCTTGTTTTAATGTAGGTAATAATTATCCTACTAATTTTCAAAGTAGAAAAAAGCATAACCAAGGAATCGGAAATATCACTGGTAAGAATCATCAATTAGACAATATAAAAAGCCTTCTTTATGATTCGAAGGCCGTTGATTCATTACATTTTGATCAGGAACAGGAAATCCCTCAATGGTTAAAAAAAATAATTGAAGAAAATATTAAAGAGATGAAGAACGAATCCTCTTAATCAAGACTTTGACCTGAATACAGAATCAATCATATCAGGGTCGTAAACGATTGACGTTCCGTATAAGGAAACTAAATGGTTTCCTGAGGATATCCCATTGCCCATATTATTTTTTTGCATTGTTTTCACATTAACCTGTACATTCAATCCGATTAAGATGGAGGAACTCATCGAAATATTGGTAACTGATAGATCTTTGAATTGCACGTTCATATTTGGTTGCAATGGAAAAACCCCTTTTAGAAGAGAATAGTTGGCTGAGGGTTAATAATTTCTGGCTCACTAATTGTTGAATCAATGGCATCTGTATCAATGATCACATTGCTTATTCCAATTTTATAAATAATTCCTGTCTCAATACCATTTCCTAAATTACTCTTTCCCTGTGTATTCCAATCATTTATACTGTTTTGTCCGGTAGCCACAGAGGATCCAATTTGAACACTATTTACATTGATTTGGTTAAAAACAACCGACACCGGCATACAAAACCCACTCCATTTTTCCATTGTTTATACTGTTAACCTATTCATGGGCATTAAAATTGTGCACTTTTAAATCCATAACAACAACGGCCCATCCTGCATAACATATTGTATAGTTCAGGTAAGCGAGGTAATGAAAATGTTCCCATGGAATATGTTTTCGCCTTTTAAGAAAGATCAGTCTGGAATGATGAATGGAATGAATCCCAAAGACATTGATCAATATGTGCAAGGAATGATGAAACAAATGATTCCTAAAGAATGGCAAGGGATTATGAACCCCCAGGAAATGATGAAAAGCGGTAGCTCATTCATGAGTGATATGAACAATAGCGGGGGAACAAGCGATGGAGAAAATCAAAAACAGCATGCACAAATCCAGGCAAATGTATTTGAAACCTTCGAAGATGTATTTATTAGAATTAAACTTCCAAGTGAAGAACTTGCCACCCAAATGAGAGTATTTCATACTTCAAATCAAGCGATAATAGAGAATATTCCAGAATTAGGAGAAAGACAGGTCATAACCTTACCTTCTTTAGTAAAAAAGAAGGGATCTACTGCACAATATAAAGACGGAATTCTTGAAATTAAAATCCCTAAAAGTGTTGATATGCAATATACAGAAGTGGATGTCTCAGAAAAATATTAAGACATCCACTTTTGTTTTATTTTACTATTGGAATCAAAAATTGAAATGTGCTCCCTTTCCCATTATTTTGTTGGACTGAGATCTCTCCTCCGTAGATCTCAACAATCTTCTTGGCAATGGCTAGTCCCAAGCCATTGCCTCCTTCTTCCCTACTTCTTGCCTTATCCACTCGATAAAAACGATTGAACACCTTTGGAATATCATCAATTGGAATACCAAATCCCTGATCCTTGACTGATACTTTAGCAAAGCCATCTACTTCTTCAATCTTTATCGATGTAGTACTATTTTTTTCTGAGTATTTTACTGCGTTATCAAGTAATATCGTCAGTACTTGCTCTAAATGTCGAGTTTGAATTATAGCTTTCGTAGGATGTGAAGTCATTTGAATTATTTTAAAATGTTCATTTTGATGGAGGAATTTAAAGTCCTTCACAATCTTTTCAACAGTTTCATCAACTATGCTGTACTCATTTGAAAAATCAGTAATCTCTCTTTCCGTTCGAGTTAGATCTAATAATTCTTCAACTAATTTTTTTACCCTTTGCAGTTCCTGTAATGAGGCATGAAGGGACTCTTCCAAAACTTTAGGGTCTTTCTTCCCCCAACGATTAAGTAAGGAAAGATGTCCTTCTAAAATTTGTACAGGAGTTCTTAGTTCATGTGAAGCATCTTCAACAAACTGCTGCTGCTGATTAAAGGATTTCTCTAACTTCTCCATTAATTCATTAAATATGGTAGAAAGTTCGCTAATCTCATCATGGGAATGGATCGGCTCCATTTTTTCCTGAAACCCTTCTTTTTGAATGGTCCTCATTGTACCAGATAGCTTATTTAAAGGTTTAACGAAATTCTTTGCAAGTAAATATCCAAAAAGAGCACTTAGAATTAAAGCGCCAACTCCTGAAAAAGTCATCATCCAAAACAAATTACTCATCACATGCTCATATCTCGTTAAAGGCTGGATTAATTCGACATAGCCTGTAAACTGTTCAGAAGTAATCCGGCTTCTGCCAACGTATATTTGTTTATCATTCGTTTCAAGAAGTGCGACGACCTTGTCTTTTACAGGGTTAAAGGGAACATAGTAGCGTGGTACATGATCACTACTTAAAACCAAAACTTCTTTTCCAGTTCGATCTAATACTCGAATCGTTTGATCCTTTTCGATAATTTGATTTAATAAGTCACGACTATCATAAATTTCTTCAAGAGTAATCTTCGGTCCCCTTTGGGTATAGAAAACCGTTAATTCATCAAGAACTCTATTAAAACTACTCTCTTCCTCTTGTAACATCCATTTATCAATGGCGTGATATTGAAAAAAACTAAATGTAAAAAAGGCAAAAAAAATGGTTGCCCCTGCTCCAAGGGCCCATTTTATTTTTAATGAGGTTGGTTTTAAATATTCCCTCCATTTATTCATGACCTCATCACATAGCCAGTGCCTCTAACTGTCTCAATATAGCTATCTGTAGGTGTCTCATCGATTTTATTCCGTAAGTATCGTACGTAAACATCGACTACATTTGTCTCTACTTCGGTTTCATAGCCCCAAACTTTATTTAGTAAGGCTTCTCTAGTTAAGACAATATTTTGATTTTCTAAAAATGTAAGAAGTAAATCATATTCCCTCTTTGTTAAATCAATTGAGACCCCTTTGCTTTTTACGATTCTAGACTCTTTTTCAACGATCAAATCACGAAAATGAAAGGTTGTAAGTTTACTTCCTTCTATTTCTTGATTCGAACGCCGAAAAACCGCTCTTAGTCTTGCAAGCAATTCTTCAATTGCAAATGGTTTGACAATATAATCATCCGCCCCGCTATCAAGTCCAGATACACGGTCCATCACACTATCCCTCGCTGTTATCATTAAGATCGGTGTTTGTTTTGACTGTCTAATTCTCCTACACACCTCTAAGCCATTTAAACCGGGAAGCATTAAATCTAATAGGATCACGTCCCATTCTTTTTCTAGTGCAAGTTCAAGACCTTCTCTTCCATTAAAAGCAACACCAATTTCATACCCTTCATACTGGAGTTCCAGTTCTATAAACCTTGACAGATTTTTCTCGTCTTCGATGACAAGTATTTTTTTCATCCCTAACCACCTGCTTTAGTGAAAAAGTTTCCTTTATTTTAGTTTATCTTTATGAAAAAATAAATCAGAAAAAGCCTGAAAAATTTCTATAGATTGAAATGTGAACAATGATAATGCCGTTAAACTAAAAAATACAATCGGAATAAAACGTAACCACATCATGGTCTCCTCCACCTTTATATTGGAATGAAACAATTATGTCAAATTTAGATTAGAATTAAATGAGAATGATATAAATTTTTGTTAAAAGTATTTGAAACACCTGAAAGATAATTACTAAGTAAACATTAGTTAACATAATAATGTTATATGAAATTAGATGCGGAATAATGATGGCGAAGGTTAATAAGGTAAAAGAGAGTAGGAACATTACGGTAAAGGGATTAGACTGAAGATATTCCCTTGAGACTCTCAAGTCGAAATGGCGAGAATAATTTATATGTAGAGTAGAGAGCCTAATTAGCCCTCCCTTACTTTAAGTATTTATTCTTATAATGACATAAGGTCAATAATGGCCAAATCCAAATATAACTATGATAGTGAATGTAGAAATTATTAGGAAGACCTGCTCCAGTTGGGTATACAGTCGTCCAATCGTTTTTATGGAGAGAGTCTATTAAATTTACTATTCCTTTATTAATTGGCTCTATCGGTGTGTCATTAACTGCAATCAAAGCATCAACTGCCCAAGCTGTTTGGGATGGTGTGCTGCTACCAAGAGCCGTGTATTGTTTTAATGAGTCACTTTTACACGACTCTCCCCATCCACCATCTCTATTTTGAATACTAATTAACCAATTTTCTGCTTTAATTAAGGAATCGTGAGAAGATTTTACTCCAACTGCTTTTAACCCTGTAAGAGCCGCCCATGTTCCATAAATATAGGAAATCCCCCACCGTCCATACCACGAACCATTATTTTCTTGATTATTGAATAGCCACTGAACCCCTTTTTTAATAATCTTATTTTCTTTTGAAATCTGTGTATGGGATCCTAAGAATTCTAGAGTTCTTCCTGTTAAATCAGCTGTAGAAGGATCTATTGCTGCATCTTCTGCTCCATCCATTGGAACTAAAGTAAGTAATGTATTCCCTTTCCCTCTTTCAAATGCTGGCCATCCCCCATCGCTATTCTGTAATGCTTTCGTCCAGTTAATTCCACGATCCCATGCTTGTCTAACGAATGGACTATGATCGATCATTCTTGAAATCGCCCTTAAAGATGCTGTTGTGTCATCGACATCAGGATGAATAGTATTGCTTTCTGAAAAACCCCAACCACCTGGTAATGTTTCTTTAGAGGTTAAAGACCAATCCCCAAGTTTTGTATGCTGATGGTTAAGTAGATAATTTGAGGTTCTTATTATTGTTTTGGAGTGAGCTTCAATACCAGCGTTTTGAAGTGCATGGCTTATTAGAGCGGTATCCCATATATCTGAGGGAGAGTTCTGGATATGAACGCCTATTTTTAAATTATATCGATGGTTCTTTAATCCTTGAATAGCTTTAATTATAATAGGATGTTTCTTTGAATAACCCAATGCTAAAAGAGAATAAATCATAAAGAAGGTGGAGGTGACATAGCTATACAACGTTCCATCTCCCTCAATACGTTGTCGGATATATTGCTCTGCTTTTCTTATTGCTTTTTGTTGAATATATTGTGGGTATTCTTGTATTAACGAGATTCCCTTATCTAATAACTCTAGAAAAAACCTTGTTTCACTTGATTCAACTGGTCGCATATTGTTGGTTGGTTTCACTAAAAGCCTTTTTAAGTCTGGAGTAGAGTTTCTAGTCATCACAAATTTATATTTTTTCAAAATTAACAATGGAGCTAAATGGACACGTGCATAGCTGCTAAAGTCCCAAAAACTAATTGGAAATTGACGAGGAATTAGTAGAAGCTCTATTGGCATTGGAAAGAAATCGTCCCAATGATATTGGCCATTAATGGCGAGCATAATTTTAGTAAGACTGTGAGTTTGATTTATTCCGCCATTATCAATGATAAACTTCTGAGCTTTTATTATATTAGCATCACTTTCGGTCACAAGACCGGAATACAAAAGAGCAAAATAACACTCTACTGTAAGTGACACATTACCAGGTTCTTCATCATAATAAAGTTTCCATGCACCATTTACCTCTTGCTTTGACAGGATTCGCTTAGCTAGCTGGTTGATCAAATAATCTTCTTTCATTTTTAAGGATTTTAATAATATGATCATGTATGCATCCGTTGAAGGGCTATTTTCAAAACAAAACCCCCAAGTCCCTTCTTTCTTTTGAATACGAATAAGTTTATCTGTCATTCTATTAATCTCTGCTTCTACAAGCATTTTCACAATTTTCCCTCCTTAAAAAGGGTCTTTACATACCTTATTAAGAAGGGAATAAGATTATTCAAATGCTATCATGATGAAGAATATACAGGGATTGTCTATTTTAAATTTCGAAGGGAGAAAGAAAATCCATTCCGGATACACTTGAACAGCTCTATGAAATATAGAATATGTTAGCAGATAAAAGTGGATCTTTAGGGTTCTTTAAACCCTCCGCATATGGGGGCTATTTTTTAGTAAAAGTTTTTAATTTATGCATTTCAGTTTCTAATTTAAATAAAGATGCAGCTTCTTAATTTATAAGAGTATTGTAAGTTATATATATTGGAATCTATAACTTTGGAAAGATGAAAAAATAAGGGCTGACCAAAATAAGTGTGTAAGCAATCATGCCTCCAACTAAAAGCATGAATCCTGTCCACTTTAGGCCAACCCTTTAAAAAGAAATTAGAATGGGTGTAAACAATCTTCATTTTATAGGAATGTAGATATTAGACGACCTTCTATAGGACCTATAAAATAAACACTGTTCACCAGCAATATTGATTATATTGAGCAAATCGAAAAAATGAATGAAAAATAGATTAAAATTTGATGAGAAAATTCATCGTCACCAAAATGACAAAACAAGATTAGTTTGAGGAAAAAAATATTATATATAACGGAAGTGAAGGAGGGGTTCTTGAGAGGGACGGTCCTCGAACGCACTACCGTATTAACGCATGACCATATCCGAGGACCGTCCCGCAGTACGTTAACGCTTTAGTTTGTTACCACAACCTTTATCCCCATAGCTTCAAAATCTTTATTTTGTTGTTCTGTTTCTTCATCTGTGATCAAGATATCGTCCATTTAATTAAGTTTTATTCTTTACTTCAATCTATTTGCTTTTTAATCATTTATCAAAGAAGGATGATTCATGAAAACGATTTAATTTTTAGAATATAAACTTTTTTCTGAAAAACACTTGTCTTTTCCTTTAGGTTTGTTTTAGAATTGTCACAAAGTTAATATTTGGAGGGGCTAGCATGGTAACTTTTTTTGCAGCAGTACTGTTATTAATTGGAGGATATATGGTCTATTCCAAGTTCGTTGAAACTGTTTTTGGTATAGATGACTCCAAACCAACACCTGCCTATACTAAACGTGATGAACTAGATTATGTACCCATGAGTTGGTGGAAAGGCAGTCTGATTCAACTATTAAACATTGCCGGTCTCGGCCCAATCTTCGGTGCAGTTATGGGTGCACTTTATGGACCTGTCGCATTTATCTGGATTGTTATTGGGTGTATATTTGCCGGTGCAGTTCATGATTACTTCTCGGGGATGATTTCACTTCGTCACAACGGGGCACAATATCCGACAATTGTCGGAAAATATTTAGGCAATAATATGAAAGTGATCATTAACCTTGTATCTCTTGTTTTAATGATTTTGGTAGCGGCTGCTTTTACTGCAGGACCCGCACAGTTAATTGCGAGTATAACTCCTATAAACTTTACAGTTGCACTTATTCTAATTTTTGTATATTTTCTTTTAGCTGCCGTCTTACCGATCAATCGAATTATCGGAAAAATTTATCCTATTTTCGGAGGAATTCTAATATTTATGGCAGTGGCCATTGCAGGCGCACTGATTTTTACAAATCAAGCCATTCCCAATATTACAGTAGAAAATCTTCACCCAGGAGAACTTCCAATCTGGCCGCTTTTAATGGTTACGATATCATGTGGAGCTATTTCTGGATTTCATAGTACCCAGAGTCCGATTATTGCAAGAACGATGAAAAAGGAATCTGAGGGTCGAAAAGTATTTTATGGAGCAATGATTGCAGAAGGAATTATCGCACTGATATGGGCAGCAGCTGGAATGACATTCTTTGGTGGAACAGGCGGTTTACAGGACGCTCTTGCAAACGGAGGTCCAGCAGGAGTCGTTAATGAAATCTCAACAAGTTTACTTGGTACATTAGGTGGTATTCTAGCAATTCTCGGGGTTATTATTTTACCAATCACAACTGGAGATACAGCATTAAGATCTTCAAGAATGATGTTATCAGAACTAATGAATTCTGTTTTTAAAACAGATGGAAAGTGGAAGGTATTATTGGCTACGATCCCTGTTGCCTTACCTACTCTTCTTTTGGCAACCATTGATTACTCATTCCTATGGAGATATGTTGGTTGGACAAACCAACTCGTAGCGACGGTAATGTTATGGACTGGTGCGATGTATTTATTAAAGAACCAAAAATTTCATTGGATTTGTGGTGTCCCGGCATTGTTTATGACGGGTGTGGTTTGTACGTATATCTTTTACGCTCCTGAAGGACTCTCATTACCTTATGGGATATCATTATGGATTGGATCTATCCTAACATTTGTTGTCTTTATCTGGTATATAGCAAAAATAGTTAGAGAGAAGAAACTTAAACAATCAAATTCACCTGTTCATGTAGCATAAAAAAATTCCCTATGTGAGACTGTTCCGAAAGGGTCCTTGACACAATGTTTTTTGTTGATATATAGAAGAAACTTTCTATATTTATGTGTTTCGGACTCCTTGATTTTCGGACAGCCTTTACGTAGGGCTTTTAATATTTAATGGAAGTCCCCCCTGTTCATTTAGAAACATAATGGATAAAATACAAAAATTCTTCTACAAAAAACTCTAGATAACAGACAAATGACCCTCCGCAATTTAGCTAACGTTAAGTAATATCCTTCTTATTAAATTAAAAGTAAACCAACTGGCTATGTTTAGAAAAGTGGAAGCGTCTTGCCATACTTATGTCTAGAAGACTTTGCACTGGAACTGAATCTGCTGAAAAACAACTAGAAAAAATGTATATTACTAGGACAGCAATCCATAAAACTGGATATAGTCTTTTAAAAAATGAATAATTGAAATAAATTTGCTATTACAAGAGACTTAAACGCTGCAATAGAAA
Source organism: Rossellomorea pakistanensis (assembly GCF_016908495.1). Lineage (GTDB taxonomy): Bacteria > Bacillota > Bacilli > Bacillales > Bacillaceae_B > Rossellomorea > Rossellomorea pakistanensis. The sequence goes on from NZ_JAFBDZ010000001.1 coordinate 672,588, forward strand.
TATCAATTTTACACTCCAAAAATAATTTGTTTAAGTTTACATAATAATATTACAATCTATAAAATCATACTACTCATACTTTTTAACAATTTTATATAGAAAGTACATGGGTTTAAGAAACTTATCATTTAGATCGGTTTTAACATGAATTTTCATTCTAATCGGCTGTGTCTTCACTTGTAAATGAACACTTCTTACTTCTTGGCTATTTTTGCTTTGGAGTCCGCTCATATTATTCTGCTCTGTATAAAATTCCATTTTAAATAAATCTTTTTCGATATAAATCAAACAGCAAAATAAGAGCACAATGGCTAAACTAGAAATATATTTTGACATTACATCACCTATCTACTAAAGAATAAAACTTTTACATTTCGTTACATCAAATAAAGATATCTCTTTATCTCATACGTTTTAATTTATATGAGGTTTCAATAAAATGTAATTTTGTTAAAAAAATATCTTTAAAAAATGCATTCTAAGGAAACAATTGGGAATCGTAATAATAAGGGAGGTGATAAAAGTGACGAATAATCAAAATCGTAACCAACAAGCTAATCAGCAACAACAAAAAAACTACGATACTGAGTTTGCTACTGAAACTCAAGCAGAAAAAGCAAAAAAGCAAGCTAAAAAACAGCAAAATAACCAATAACATATAGAACTTTAGTACTTAAAAGAGGCGTTCCCTATAATTGGAGCGCCTCTTGTTTTTTTGAAAGAAAACTAAGTTTGAAGGATTTCTATAGGATTAAAATTATTTAGTTAGATTAATTCACAATTATAATTCTATGTTTTATCTCTTAAGTTTCTACTTTGACCATATCTTGGTTTTTACCTTCTGAACCCTCCTTCTGAATGGAGTACCTGCCCTGTAATCCATTGTGCTTCAGGTGAAACTAGAAATTGGATCAGGTTAGCTAAATCCTTTGGCTGGCCGATTCGTTTTTGTGGAAATCTATTTAGTAGATCTATTTTGTGATCATTTGTAATCCAACCGGTATCTGTAGGACCTGGATTCACTGCATTAATGGTAATTCCTTTTACTGCTGACTGCTCTACTAATGAGGCTGTTAGAGTTTCTATAGCACTCTTGGTCATGGCATACGCTAGTTCATTTGGCATTGGTCCCAGAGACTGCCCTGAAGTCAATGAGATAATCCTCCCTCCCTGCTTCCCATTATAATTTTCCAGAAATTCTTTAATCAGTAAGGTTGTAGCCCTAATATTTAATGCATAGTGATGATCTAAATCTTCAGATGTTATCGTTTCAATGGAACTCATCTTTGAATAGGACGCATTATTTATAAGAATGGTTGGCTCTCCCATTGTTTCCCTTACAGTTGAAAATAGGGTTATCTCTGCATCCTTTATCGATAAGTCTATTTCCATCCATTCACATCGAACATTCATTTCCTCTATTATCTGTTTAAGTTTTTCGGGATCCCTAAAATCAGATTTCCAAGGCATTTCACTATCATATTTTCTCCATGTAGTGAAAAATATATCGATTCCACTTTTGGCTAGTGAAAGACATATGGCTGCCCCGATACCATCCAGCCTGCTTGAACCAGTTACAATGGCAATCCTACTCATCCTTCACCTCCTTAATTTGACGTAATTTCCTTAGTACATCCTGATATTGTTTATCTAGTTCTTCAAAATCATCTTTAGGAGAGGGTATGCTAAGTCTACTTAGGAGCTCGGACAGCTTTGTTTCTAGAGTCAAAATCTCTGCTTCATTTTTTTCCAGTCGTTTCGGCTTCTGTTTTGATCGTTGCCAAAATTCTATACTGCCATCGAACATTGAAACCTTTTGGTCCTTTATAATCCAGAGTTTCTCTGCCGTTCTTTGAACAAACTCTCGATCATGTGAAACGACTAGAACTGTACCTGGATAATCATTTATAAGACCTTCGATTGCTTTTAAGGTATCAAGGTCAATATGGTTAGTTGGTTCGTCTAGGATGAGGAGATTATAATCACCTACTAACAGCTTAGCAATGGCTACTTTTACCCGTTCACCCCCACTTAGGATGTTAATCGATTTATTGACATCATTCTCAAAGAATCGTAACCGTGCAAGGATAATTCTTATGATGTGTTTAGGTAATGTACTACCTTTTTCTACAAACTGAAGAATCGTTTCATCGTGGGGTAATGCTTCAATACTTTGATGAAAATATCCAACTTTTACATTTTGAGCGACTTCAATTTCTTCTCCCTCCGCAAATAATTGATTGATCAAAGTGGTTTTCCCACTTCCATTACTTCCAATTAAGGCTGTTTTGCTTCCCGTTTTTAATTTTAATCCTTTTGTTTTGTAGAGGATCTGACCTTCGATAGTTTTTTCTAATTCTTTGCATTGCAATAATGTTTTTTTATGAATCGGCGTTTGCAGGACATAATCCATTTTTACAGAATCCCATTCAAAAGGCTTTTCTACTTTTTCAAGACGTTCAATCCGTTCTTTTAGAACCGTTGATACTCTTTCCACCTTTCCCCTTTTCCCAGCAGCCTTATTTTTATATAATTGCCATTCAGAATTGCCCATTCTAGAAGGCGGACGGTCCATATTCTTAGCTTGTTGCTGTTTTTTATAATATCGTTCCTGAAGCCGCTTCTTTTCTTTTTGATAGGCTTGAAATTTCTCTTCATGTTCATGAAGTTCTCGTTCTTTTTGTTCATGGTAAGAATTGTAATTCCCCTCATACTGTGAGAATTGACCTTCTTCTAGCTCCCAGATTTTATTACATACTGTGTTCAATAAGGCTCGATCATGTGAAACAAGCACAAACGCTCCATTGTATTTTTGTAGTCGTTTCTCAAGCTCTTCAATTCGATTCCAGTCCAAGTTATTTGAAGGTTCATCTAAAAACAGTAAATCCGGCTTTTTAGAAAAGATTGAATTTAACCCTTTTATGGTCTTTTCTCCCCCACTTAAATATGAATCCATTTCTTCAGACCTTAGCTGTTTAAAATACTCTTTTGTTCCAAACCATTCAACAGACGGCTTTTGATCAGTTAAATTGAATAAATATTGGAGAAGTAGTGATTTTCCCTGTCCGTTTTTCCCAATTAATCCTATTCGATCCCCTCGATAGATGGACAGCTCGTCAATTGAAAAAAACTGTTTTGTTCCAATTGAGTAGTTTACATTTTTAACATTCATTAATAACATAAAAAAACCTCCCAGAATGCTCCGGAAGGTTTAGATGGCAAAATTTAGAATACACAAAAGAATACACTTATACAATGTCAGTCCTAAACGGCAAAAATGTATAAGTAATAAAATGAATTTGTATCTTTTGCAATGGTACCCTAAAAAAGGCATACTTCTCCTATCCGGAACGAGTCATTTCATCATTAAATTTCGTGATTCTCGTTTTGTGGGATAGGATTTTACTTCATTGCTCAAGAATTCATTCCTTTCATGTATAGTACTTATATTATATTTATACACTCATAATTTTGCAACCTCATCATTGGTGAAAATATAGATTATTTCCACTATTATTGATACGACTGTAAAATCCAATCAATATACCTTGTTCTTTCTTTTATGTCAATCCGTTTTCGAATCAACTCACTCCAAATATAGCGATCTAATGAATACAAGTCCCTTTTCTTTTTTGCCTCAATAATCCAGTTCGGTATCTTCACTTCAAAGACAACATGGTTATATGAAATTAAAACTAGATATTCACCCGATCCTTTTATTAGAACAATATCACTTTCAGGTTCCCATTCTTTTAACTGCTTTTCGATACAAGAAGAAACATGATATAAAAGCTTCTCTTCATTCGAATGATTAATCATATATTCCCTCAACAGTCCACTTAAATTCATACTCCCTCTCCTTCCTAGTCGTACTCAATAAAATATAAGAGGAAACACTTACATCCTCACTTAAGAAAATGAACTGTTTTATCCGTTAATATATCTTTTTTTATTATTCTAATGATATTACTATGCCATTAATTATATTACATTTCTATTACCATTTAAAGATTGAAAAGACATATTACGTATTCTGAAGGGTATTCTTATACATTTTCTTTATTATACGAATCTGCCCACGGTGGTTGATCTCATCCTCGAACACGTGAAACCATTTGAAGAAATTGTTTGCTTTTTCGTCATACCACCAATCTGTCTCCTCGTACAGCCATTTCGTACTTTGTGTAGAGAAAAATTCAAGTGTTTTTTGTCTAACTTGATCTAACTCCTGTATATAGCTTTCGGCTGTTCTCCCTTTAAGGATATTAGCTTTTTCTCCTAAACTTAATGCAGGCTCTAGTGTCTCAGCAAACTCCTCTAGTTCATCTTCCGTTACGCTTTCAAAAGTAAGCTTTTGATAAATTTTTTCTACAGCAATCATATGCTCAAGAAGCATTCCAATAGAATTAGCATCCTTGTTGTATTGAAAATCTAATTCATCTATTGATATATTCTCTAATAAATCAAGAGTTGTCTTTCTAGCATAAGTCATCATAGAATATAGAATCGAATAATCCTTTTCTAGTCCTTCTTTTTCTTTGATCAAAAATAAAGTTTTCATATTTCCCCCCTCCAAAGTAGATCATTGATTCAGGACGTCTAAAAAAGCTTAAACGCTAATCCCAAAGATCAATGATTTCTTGTAAAAACAGGAACTATTTTCCTCATTCTTATCTATTACTTTATCATTATCGTAATTTTCCGTAAATAATAATCTTTTTTTCGGATGGACATTATCAACTGCAACCAATTCGATTAATTTTTGTGATTTACCCTTCTCACATGGGATGGCTCCATATGTTACTATGATGTAAAGATCTTAAAAGGGGATGATTACATGTACATACGATTACAAAAGGAAGTGAAGGATGATCTTAAAGGTCGGATTCAAACCTATTACTATGAACAAACAGGGGATGAAATCGGGGATTTGGCTGCAGAAAACTGGTTAGATTTTATTATTAAAGAACTTGGTCCTCATTTTTATAATCAAGCCGTGACGGATTCAAAGGATGTTTTAATGGATAAAATGCTTCAGTTAGAAGAGGATTTATATGCTTTAAAGAGACCAATTAGCCGCTAAGAAATCACCTGTAAGCTGTCTTAAATACAAAAATCGCTAGGAGCAATTTTCCTCCTAGCGTCCTATAAAACCTTTATTCTTTAATTTTTACTTCATGAATGGATTTCGTTGATAAGACTTTATCTGGTCCAATCACTTCAACTTCTACTGCCTCTTCTTCATTGTTTTCGATTATTTTTTTCAATTTATTAGTATTTAGAGTTTCCTTTAACTTTGCCTGATATGTAGTTTTAAAGGTCTGGTGTTTGTCACCTTTTGATCCACTTTTGTACTCTTTTTCAACAAATAGCATATCAATCCCTAATGCTTTTCTGAGAGTAGGATCACTTAAATAGAAGCGAACAGTAAAAGGGGTATCAGGTTCCATACTTTTGTCTGATATGGTAGCATGAAATATTAGCTCTTCTACTTTTTCACCTTTATCAATTTCTATGTACGTTTTTTGTACTGATTTAATTTCATTGTTTCCACATGCAGATAACAGAAGTAAAAGAATGGTGATTAAACATACATTCCTCCATTTTTTCAAGATGCTTCCTCCTCATGTAATTTCTCTATCCATTGTATCAAAGAAGCACCGAAATTCATTAATTCTCTCCTAATTTAACAATTTTGTTGATTAGATAGGTAGGGAGTGTTAATTCAACAAATGAAGGGCATTCTAGCTCGTTCCATAGATTAAATACGTCAATTGATTGAAACTGATTAATAAATAAACTAATAACAGTCCCATGTGTGACGAGGATTATATCATTCTCTGTTTCATTAGAATCAATGATTTCCTCAACCGCTGCTGTGAATCTTTTCCTAGCCATATCTGCCGTTTCTTCTCCGAAAATGAATTCTGTTGGTTTCTCAAAGAACTTTCTCATAAGCTCTTCGAAATCATTGCGAGGTAAAATTTTGCGGTTACTCCTTCTTTTGTGTTCATATGTATTTTCAGTAATTGCCGCTTTCTTCCCTAATTCATTTGCTATAATTTCTGCAGTCTCTATTGCTTTTGGTTCATCACTACTATAAACCGTTTGGAAGTCGTACGTTTTTAAATAAGACGCAATTTCCCGACTATCTTTCTTTCCAGCATCTGAAAGTATCCATTTGTTAGATGGTAATTCAGAATCGAGTACTGGCATTGAATGCTTTATTAAAATCAATTTCATAACGGTATTCCTCCCACAGAATCTACGTATTTGTGTTTTTCTAAATTTACTATTATTTAATCTTATCTTATTGAAAGGATTAGGTAATTGGAAGGATTATTGACTGTTTTGCAGGTTTCTTATGTGTTCATAGGGATCTCCCATAGATTGGTCTATAGTTAGTAACATTATTTGTAATCGGCAACTCCAATGTAATATTTATGATGTATGTCTATCAATTCGCAGTTCAGTAAAAGATTTTTTTAGAAACAAGCATATAACCATACCGTTTTCAAAATCTATCATAGAATATATAAACTCTATCAAAAGAAGGCGATAAGATGGCAAGAGCGCACCTACTCATTTCCGCCGATGAGTATGAAGCGTTCTTGTAACACCTTACCATTATCCTATCGCTCGGTATATCTTATCCCCTTGAATTCCTTTTGATACTGAGTTTACACTCAACCCATATTTTCCTCCTCCATGTACGGCTAAAGAAAAAGACACCTTCTATAAAGTTTGGTGTCTTTTTCTTTTTACATTACTTGTTTTTGTAAGGTAGCCTATACTTTTACTTCTAATTATGAAAAATAATATAATTGAAAGTTACTATTGTTTTGCTCGTATATTTTGTCGGAACTTTACCTTTATATGTCCGTAATACATTCCAAGATGTAAAGTTATTTGTCCGTTTCACTCAATATATTGACCATTCGACAAATTACAGCAAGATCCACAAACCAGTCATCTGATTAGTTGGGACGGTTCTCGATCGCAGTAAAGCGTTAGTGCGCTCGAGAACCGTCCCGCTGTGCTTTAAAGGGGTGAATTGTTCATGGGGTGAGATTTTGATTGACGCTTGCTTTTTGCTTTTCTATACTGAGAGAAGAATTTTATGAAACTAGGTGATTTTGTGGATTTTGATATTCAATTTCTTTCCTTTTATGTTGTTCAAGTAGAAGGTCAAGATGAAAATATTGATAGAAGATTTAAACACTTTCAAACCTTAGATAAAGAGTCTTATGAAGAGAATCCATTAAAGGAATTTTTAGACGGTGAATTTACAAAAATCACAAAGAGAAAAGTAGATCGTCATTCCAAGTCTGAAGGTGCGCCAACGAAAATCGGCCGTTTTGTTGTTGAGCCAGGTCATGAATTAGATTCGAATCCAAATTATAATCTTTTTCACAAAGCTCGCTTCGCGGATAATTCCGACACCTTTGAAGAAGCTTCCCTTCAATTTGTCCAATCCTATGTAGATACAAGTGCGATTAGAGGTGGTGTATTCATCGTTGCTTCTGCTAAGCTACAGAAATTCTTTGATGATCCGTTTTTATTCTTATTGAAATGTGACTTCGAACCTAAAGTAGCAAGAATAACCGATGAATCGTCCCTAATCCATCATGTAGAAATGGCGATTACTACGAAAAATATGAAATCCATCCAATACCCCTTCATGCCGGAGGAAGGAATGATGGATAATGCGGAATTAAAGATTCATCAAGCCTCTCATGCACGTTATTTTGAAGATTTCCTCAAATGGGTGGAATATGAAAAATCGATGCCGGAAATTATTAAGACTCAAGTTGTCGGGATGGTTAAAAATCATATTGAAGAGAGCTACGCAGAAGGCAGTGATGAGCGGATCCAATTTGAAGAAGAGATTGAGACGTGGGCGATAAAACCAAAACGTGAGCTGCAAGAGAGATTCGAACACGAGCAGATTATGGAAGCCACTGCACAAATTACGGAGCATACACCGGAGGCTGAATTAAAACTGAAACTAGACCATGTGACTATTAAAGCTATGTTATCTGATTTTGGTGAAAGTCTACATCTCGCTAAAGTAAATGATCGATATGTTCTTGTAATTGAAGGTGATTCTGTCTCGTTTGAGCAAGGTTTTTCTCCACTTGAATTTTTAAAGCCTGGAGAATTGAAGGATGTTATTGATAAAATTGAGGATAAGTAGTTTTTAGTTTTCGGGAGGCTGTCACAAATAAAATGTCAGGAACTACAAGTTCAATAGATGAAAGAAAACCCTTAAAGCGTAACTTTCATCTCGGTTCTGGGCCTTTTGTGACAGCTTCTTTTTTGTTATAGACCTTCTAAATGATTTAAATCATTCATGAAGTGAATCACTCGCTGCGTTTCTTTCACCTCTAACTTATGAATCCCCGTATCGCCAGTATGGAACCAATGATCTTGGCTGATTGGAAGCCTTAGAAATGCTCTAATTAATTCTGTAATGACACCTCCATGTGCTACAATTGCTACTCTTTGAGACTTACTTTCATGAATTATTTTTGAAAATACCATCTCGATTCTCATCCTAAACTCGATTGCTGATTCTCCTTCTTCAATTCGTTCATGTAGATGCTTTGGAAGTTTGATGTTTTCAGCCTCTGCAAACGATTTTCCTGCTTGTATTCCATTGTTTAACTCTCTTAAGTCATCGGAGAATAGTATGGGAACTCCGGTAATTTTTGATAACTCTTCTGCTGTTTCTACCGCTCTTTTTAACGTACTACACCAAATCTCATCGGGTGAAAAATTACGTTTGACCCTTTTAGCCATTAGCCTAACTTGATTTTTCCCAAGTTCGGTTAAAGAGAAATCTGCTCTTCCTTCATGTACACCCAAAATGTCTGCTTCCGATTCACCATGTCTAATCAATATTATTTCCATATCTTTCACCCCTTTTTTTCATACGCTTCATTATTTTACATAAGAAAATGAAAATGGACGAGTATTTTTCATAAATTTCATACTAATGCGATAAAAAACATTTATAATATTCGTTAGGAAAACAAAGGGGGATTTTAATGCTTACGGAGAAAAATATACTAGATATACAAGAATTGCAAAAACTCTGTGAAAATGCAGAGGATTTTTCATTGAAATTAAACTGGGAAATGTTAAAAACAAGAGAATCGAGCATAGATGACTACCTTTATTATGAGGGTGAACATTTAATTGGATTTCTAGCTTTGTATGGGTTTGGGGAGTCCTATGAGCTATGCGGGATGGTCCATCCAGATTACCGCCAAAGGGGCATTTTCACAGATCTTTTTAATAAAGCATATAAATCACTTCAAGTAAGAGAGTGTGAAAAACTGCTGATTAATGCCCCTTCTAAATCACAATCTGCCAAGGGCTTTATTCGTTCCATTAACGCGGAATATTCTTTTTCGGAATATCAGATGGAATGGAAAAGCATGAATGTTGAGGTTGATCACTCAGAAATCCTGTTACGTAGAGCTTCTACTAATGACAAAAGAACGATCATCGATCTTGATGTGAAATGCTTCAATGTCTCTGAAAAAGATGCACATTCATTTCAAAGAGTATTAAACAACGAAGAAGGACATCGCTATTATATGATTGAATATAAATCGGAAACCGTTGGGAAAATCAATGTCCACACCGATGATAAGACAAGCTATATCTATGGCTTTGCTGTTTTTCCAGAATTTCAGGGTAAAGGGATTGGTCGAAATGCATTAGCTCAAATCGTTCTCAATGAAGCACAAAAAGAGCAAAAAATATTCCTAGAAGTAGCAACTAAAAACGAGAATGCACTTGGACTCTACCACTCGATTGGATTCCAAACCTACCAAACCCAAGACTACTACCTTCACAAACCACTTTAGTGCAGTGAGGGAAGGTCCTTGACTAAGAGAACGCGTTAAAGCATTCGGGGACGGTTCTTGGTCGCTTTAAAGTGACCGAGAACCGTCCCTCCTTAATTTAACGTATTAAAGTACGATTTCCGATTCAGCTAAAATATATGTGCTGGGTTTCGATTCGGTGGTTTTGTATGGTGATGATCCCGAATGAGTAATATGGTAATTTTCGTTTGGCCGTTGGGGACCCTGGATTAAAGAGAAGAGTGCCTTTTGAATAACGAGAATAAGGAATGTGTGAATGTCCAAAAATGATTAGGTCAACTTCTCCTTCAATAAAAGAATCTTGAGCTCTTTTTTCTGTCGTTTTTCCTTTACCATCCCCATGAACAAGCCCAATCCTTTTCCCTTCACTTTCAATGATTTTTTTCTTAGGTACTAGATTCTTGATTTCATCACCATCTACATTCCCATAAACACCTTCCACAATTCCAAATGAACATAAGGCTTCATATACATCAATTGACTGCCAATCTCCTGCATGAAGGATAAGATCTGCACTATTCAAATGATGTTCAAGTATTTGAGGGAGTCCACTATATTTCTTTAAATGTGTATCTGCCAAGCAAACAATTTTCAGTTTTTACCCACTCCTTTTCTCCATTATGCATTTGTCTAATATAAATCTTTATGCATTTTATGACAAAAGACATTCCCCATCAATAAGTTGTATTACCTAGCTTTTCCCGTTCCTTATCAATTTGTTCAATATCTATTCTTTTAAATAATGGCTCATTCAACGTTATTTTCAACTGAACAGGTGTCTCCACTGGTTGCCAAAATAATTCTAATTGTTCGAGGCTAAGTCCTTTTACAATTTTCTCAGTTGTAAATGGTAGAAATGGTTGTAAGAGTACACCTAAATTAATAATCACGTATAAACAATCATGTAAAACCTCTCTAGCTTCCTCACGATTTTCTTTCAATACTGCCCATGGCTTCTGTTCATCAAAATATTTATTCCCCCAACGAACAAACTCAAAAATAGAATCTAAGCTTTTTTTACAATCTCCTCTTTCAAGCATTGCACCTGATTCATCAAAAATTCTTTCTATTTTCTCTTTTATATTTTGATTTATATTGGTTAATTCAAATATAGGACCAAATTCTTTTTGATAAAACTTTATTGTCCTTTGAACGAGATTTCCAAGTGACCCCAATAATTCTCCATTATGACGATAAATAAATTCCCTCCATGAGAAATCTGCATCGCGCTTTTCTGGACCATTAATTGTAAGAAAATAACGAATCGTATCGGGATTGTAACGACTCAATAAATCCTTTATCCAAATGGCCCAATTACCACTAGTAGAGAGTTTCTTTTTTTCAATCGTTAGATATTCACTTGAAATAATATGTTTGGGCAAACTCAAGATACCAGAACCAAGTAATATTGAAGGCCAAATGATCGTGTGAAAAGGAATATTATCCTTTCCATGAATATAATACGATACAGTGTTTTCTTGCCAAAAAGGGTGCCACTCTCTTTTATTAATCTGTGCCCATTCCTGTGCTGCTGATAAATAACCACTAACAGCATCGATCCAGACGTAAACTTTTTTATTTTCATAACCCTCAACAGGTACGGTCACACCTACTTCTATGTCACGAGTTACAGCCCTATCTAGAAGACCTTCAGTGAGGTATCGGTTCGTCATCTGTATAGCATTTCCCCTCCAAAAGTTCTTATTTTGATGAATATATATTTCTAATTGTGTCTGTATTTTTGATAGTGCTAAATAAAAATGTTCTGTTTCTTTAAAAATTGGTTCTTCCTGACAAAACTTGCAGCTTCTCTCCTTTAAGTCAATCGGATCTAAAATAGTGGAACAGTTCTCACATTGATCACCACGACAATTTGATTCACAGTTTGGACAAACCCCAACCACAAACCGATCCGGTAAAAATTGATCACAAGATATACAAAACGCTTGTTTGACAATTCTTTTGTATAGCCAATCGTTTTTCAATAATTCAAGAAAGGTAGCCCTTACAACTTGATGATGATAAGTTGAATCGGTTCTCGTATAATGATCATATGTGAACCCTAGGGAATGAAAGCATTCTTGAAACTCTTCATGATATAAATCAGCAATTTCTTTGACTGATTTATTTTCCTGTTTGGCCCTTATAGAAATGGGTGTTCCATTACAATCACTTCCTGAAACATACAATACGTCTTCTCCTTTTAATCTGTAATAACGTGCAATAATATCACCTGGTAATAAAGCTGCTAGATGACCTAAATGTAGGGATCCATTTGCATACGGCCAAGCTCCTCCTATAAAGACTGCCATCGTCAATACCTCCTATTAATAATAAATTTAATCACAAAAAACCCCTCGTCCTTTCATAAGGACGAGGGGTTAGCTCGCGTTACCACCTTAAATTTCTAGTTGTTCACACAACTAGACTCTGCAAGTACGGGAAAAAACTTTCCTTATACTGTGGCATTGGTAACGGATGCCCCTCCCCGTTTCACCCTACACCACCATAAATGGTTCGAATGAACTGCTCCCGAGATCATCTTCAGTGGGGTTTTCCTTGCTTCTTTTCAGCTTCCGAAGCTCTCTGTTAAAGGATACTAACCGACTTACTCTTCTCTTCCATGCATTTGAATATATTATGCCAAACTTTACAAAAATTGCAACATTTATTTTGAATGTTTTATATTTCAACAGGGGTCTCTGATAAACGAAAAGGAAAGATACTGTTGTGAGTTACTCTGATTTTTGCATTCATTCCGTTCTGTAAAATAAACATTGGATCTGTCTGTCCAAAGTCTAAATCGGAAAGTCATACCCGCGTGTCGCTCGTTGAATAATTCCCTCTAATTGCCCTTCTGTAAATCCTACTTTTTCGTGAAACCTTCCAACATCCAATCCATTTATTTTTAGAGGAATAAGGAGAACAAGTACCGATTGTGTCCCCCATTCGTTAAGGCTGTGGTTTTTTAATTATGTATTTCCTGTTCCTTCAATTAAATCAAATAATTTAAATTATTAAACATTATCTTATAATCTAGTTATTTTTTTCAGTTCATTGGAGAGTCCGGAAAGGGAAGAATAAAGTAGAAAACTATAAAAGCTGCCGTCCATTTCGGACAGCAGCTATGTAACCCTTATTCTTCTGATTTTTCTTCTTCAGTTCCCTCTTCTTCAGTAGTTGTTTCTTCTTCAGTTGTTGTTCCCTCTTCTGTACCTTCTTCTTCCGTCACATTTTCTTCTGTTTCAGTACCTGTGTCTTCTTCATTTTGTTCAGCACAACCTGTTGCAAAGCCTACTACGGATAAAGCAGTTAATAACATTAATAATCTTTTTTTCATGTTAATGGCCTCCTTAATATGCTGCATTTGAGAACTACAACTCTATCTTACTCGAAATTCAGAATAATAGAAGACCATTTACCATTCTTTAACAATAATTAAAAACCGATTAACAATCCAATAAATTATCTTAACATTTGTAATTTATAGTTCGTTCCCTTTTGGGGACGGTTCTCGTTCACGTTAATACATTGCATTTCTCGAGAACCGTCCCCGAGTGCTTTAACGGGGTACTTTATTAAAGCTTGGTTCCACGTTTTTGGCTTGTATAAGTTCTTTGATTGCTTTGTGATTATTTTCTTGAAGGTGTTCGATGATTTTACTTCCAACGATTACTCCGTCACACAAAGCGGACATGCTAATGACGTGAGCTGGTGTAGAAATTCCAAATCCAGCGAGTACTGGCACCTGACTAACCTCTTTCAGTTTTTGTAAATGTTTTTCTAGGTTTACTGTAAATTCACTGCGTGCACCTGTTATCCCATTTACTGTAACTGCATACAAAAACCCTTGTGATGCATTCGCGATTTCTTCCATTCTTTTTTCTGAGCTTGTTAATGAAACAAGTTGAATAAGGGCTATATCTGCCTTTTCGAAATAAGGGGAAACCATACTTGACTGTTCAAGTGGAAGATCTGGAATGATTACTCCATCAACACCAGCTTCTGAAATATCTCGAACAAATTCTTCTACCCCATATTTATAGATTGGGTTAATATACGTCATAAAAATCAAAGGAACTGAAACTTCTTTTCTACTTTCTATTAAAACTTGAATGACATTTCTTAATGATGTACCATTGGCCAATGCCCTTTTACCTGCTTCCTGAATCGTCGGCCCATCTGCTACTGGGTCAGAGAAAGGAATCCCTAACTCTATAGCAGAAGCCCCTGACTCTGCAAGTGATTTTAAAGTTGGGATCAATTTCTCTAAGCCTCCATCCCCTGCCATCACATAAGGAATAAAGTTTTTGCCTCCTTGTTCCAGTTCCTCTATTAAAGTCTTTTCTAAAAATTTTTTACCCATGTTGAGAACCTCCTAATACGGATTTTACCGCTTCAACATCTTTGTCCCCACGACCTGATAAACATATAACCAATGTCTCTTCTTCAGCCATATTTTTAGCTAATTTCACTCCATAAGCAATCGCATGTGAACTTTCTAACGCCGGGATAATTCCTTCTGTTCGTGACATTTGTTGAAAAGATTCAAGGGCTTCTTGATCTGTCACAGATGAATACTCAACTCTCTTTATATCTTTCAAAAAGCTATGTTCTGGACCAACTCCCGGGTAATCAAGACCTGCTGAAATCGAATGTGCTTCTTGAATTTGTCCGTTTTCATCCTGAAGTAAATACATCAGTGAGCCATGTAATATACCGACAGAGCCCTCCGTTAGAGTTGCGGCATGTTGTTCTGTTTTCACTCCTGCCCCGGCAGCTTCTACACCATATAACGCAACTTCTTCATCCTCAATAAATGGGTAAAACATTCCCATTGCATTACTTCCGCCACCAACACAAGCTACCACAGCAGTTGGCAATCTACCTTCCTTATCTAAAATCTGTCTTTTCGTCTCGATTCCTATTACACTTTGAAAATCTCTTACCATTTTCGGGAATGGGTGCGGTCCTAGCACCGATCCCATAATATAATGGGTGTCTTCCACATTCGTAACCCAGTACCTCAAAGCTTCGTTGACTGCGTCTTTTAAAGTAGCACTCCCTTGCCTCACACCAAATACTTTTGCTCCAAGAAGTTCCATTCGGAAGACATTTAGCTTCTGTCTTTTAATATCTTCTTCTCCCATGAAAATGACACATTCTAAATTTAATAGAGCACAAACCGTTGCAGTAGCAACACCATGCTGTCCTGCACCTGTCTCTGCTACCACTTTCTTTTTCCCCATTCTCTCTGCAAGTAATGCTTGCCCGATTGTGTTATTGATTTTATGAGCACCTGTGTGGTTTAAATCTTCCCTTTTTAGATAGATCTTAGCCCCCCCGATTTTCTCTGTTAAATTCTTTGCAAAGTATAAAGGATTTTCACGACCAACATAATCCTTTAAATAATCATTCATTCTAATGATAAAGTCAGGGTCTTGCATTGCTTCTTCATATGCCTCTTCCAGTTCTGTTACGGCTCCCATTAACGTTTCAGGGATAAACCTTCCACCGAATTGACCAAAGTGTCCTAATCTATCAGGTTGTACGTAATTCATCGTCCCCACTCCTTTTTTAAAATTGTTTAGCTAATCCGATAAATCTTTTTATTTTATGGATATCTTTTATACCATTTGTTTCCACCCCACTTGAAACATCTACCATTGTTGGTTGTACGATTTCTATAGCTTTTTGAAGGTTATCTTGATTCAACCCTCCCGCTAAAATAAGCTTATTATGGTCAACCTCTTTTTCATTTAAAAATTCCCAATTAAACTGTGTCCCATTTCCTCCCTGATAAGGACCGGAAGCACTATCGAGTAAATAATATGAAGCATTTTCAAACTCTTTTATTCTATCAATATCGTCTTCGCCTTTGATTCGAAAGGCTTTTATAAATGGAAGATTAAGCTGTTCACAAAATAGCGGGCTCTCGTTTCCATGAAGTTGTACAAAATCCAAGCCTGCAAATTCATAAGATTCTGCTAATTCTTCCCGAGAAGCATTTACGAATACACCGATCTTTTTCACATGATCAGGTAGTCGTTTGGAAATGCTTTGAGCTTGTTTAAGGGATACTTTTCTTTTACTTTCTGCAAACACAAATCCTAATGCATCTACCCCTGCATCAGCAGCAGCGATTGCATGCTCATATTCTCTAATACCACAAACCTTCACATGTGTCATCTTATCATCTCCTAACTTTTAGAGAAGTAAGAGTTTGATTTAATGTTGAGCTCTTCATTAGGGTTTCTCCCACTAAGATGCCATGTACTCCTGCTGCTGCCAGACGTGTGGCATCTTCCTTGTTACGTATCCCACTTTCACTGATAATCACTATATTTGATCTGTCTATTTTCTTTGCCAGTAATTCTGTATTTGCAAGATCGACCTCAAATGAATTTAAGTTTCGATTATTGATTCCTATAATGTTGGCACCAACCTTATGGGCTGTATCCAATTCTTCTTCATTATGAACCTCAAATAATACCTCAAATTCTTGTTCTTTTGCATATAAGTATAATTCTGAGATCTTGCTATAAGAAAGTGCTGCCGCAATTAATAAAATCACATTTGCTCCCGCAGATTTTGCTCGATCAATTTGAATTTTATCAATAATAAAGTCTTTACAAAGAATCGGTATATCGACCTCTTTTCTAACCGATATTAAATCGTTCATCGTCCCTTTAAAAAAAGGTGTATCAGTGAGAACAGAAATGGCATTTGCACCATTATCTGCATATAGTCGAGCTTGCTCCCTCGGTTCAACTCCAATATTGATATCTCCTTTTGATGGTGATGCACGTTTTATCTCTGCAATGACATTTAGTTCATTTGAATTGATAAATGTGTTATATAATGAAGCATATTTTCTTTTTGGAAGATTGCTTAAATCAAATCCATTTAAATAAAAATCAGCTACTTCCTCTTTCTTTTTTTCTAATATTCTGTCTAAAATCGTTTCAGTCATTCTTAAATCACCTGCTTTTCTCGTTTTTGACTATATTCTATTAAATAATGGAGTTTTTGAAGTGCTGCTCCAGAATCAATACTTTCTTTCGCCTTTTCTACTCCCTCTTTAGGAGTAGCTGCTATACCTGATGCAAATAGTCCCAGCCCTGCATTTAGTAAAACAGTGTCTAAATATGCTCCTTTTTTTCCTCTTAGAACATTCATTAGAATCTCTGCGTTGTGCTTGGCATCTCCACCAAGAATATCTGAGTTGTGATATTGAGGTAATCCGACCTCTTCTCCGTATAGTGTGAAGGGAATCGTCTCTCCCTTATCAAGGAGAACAAGATGATTCTCTCCTGATAACGATGCTTCATCCATAAACCCTGCCCCATTTATAACCACACTACGTTTTCTACCTAATTGATGCAAAACAGAAGACATTTTCATTAACATATCTCGTCGATATACTCCTACAAATTGATTTTCTAGCGCAATAGGATTTGTTAATGGACCAATTAAATTAAAAATGGTCGGTACTCCTAATTCTTTTCTTACTTTCATAATTCGTTTAAGTTGATAATGAACATGTGGAGCAAATAAAAAAGCAATTCCATTTTCATCTAATAACTCTTCAACTTCATCACTATGAAAGTCCAATGATATCCCCAGATGCTCTAAAACATCTGCGCTTCCTGTTTTACTTGAGATACTTCGATTCCCGTGTTTCGCGACTTTTGCCCCTGCCCCAGCTAGAACAAATGCAGAAGTAGTACTAATATTGAAGCTTTGAGAGCCATCTCCCCCTGTTCCACAGTTATCCATAATCCCAGCCATTTTACTTTGAATCGGCATTGCTTTTTCCCTTAATACTTCTACAATTCCTGTAATTTCCTCGACTGATTCACCACGAATTTTTAATGCCATTAATAATGCGGCAATTTCACTGTCCGTTGTTTCTTCATAAAATAAAGACCTTGCTGCCCCTACCATTTCCTCGCGATTTAATTGATCACCATTAGATAACTTTTTTAGTATCGTTTTCATTGATCTTTCCCCTCTCGATTTCTTTAAAAAATTGATTTAGAATCGTTTTCCCTGAATGAGTCCCTATTGACTCAGGATGAAATTGAAGACCATATACAGGATATTGAGAATGTTTCAGTGCCATAATTTCACTATCATCCATACTAATAGCAGTCGTTTCAAAGAATGGCGGAAGAGTTGATTTTTCAATGACTAAAGAATGGTATCTCATCACCTTTAATGGCTGTGATAAATATTCAAACATTCCTGTTCCTTTATGTTTTATAAACGATTGCTTACCATGTTTAATCTCTTTTGCTCTGATTATGTTTGCACCAAATGCCTCAGCTATAGCTTGATGACCTAAGCAAACACCCAAGATTGGGGTTTTTTTATAAAAGTATTGAATGATGGCAATGCAGTTTCCTGCAGCTGACGGTTTTCCAGGTCCTGGGGAAATGACAATAGCTTCAGGTTGAATCGCTTCAATATCTGTAATCGTGATCTCATCATTTCGTTTAACCACCACTTTTTTCCCTAACTCTTCAAAATATTGAAATAAATTAAATGTAAACGAGTCGTAGTTATCGATTAATAGAATCATTTATTTCACCTCGAGTAATGCTTTCGCTTTATTTAATGTTTCTTCATATTCACCAGCTGGGATGGAATCGTAAACCACTCCAGCTCCTGCCTGGACATATGCTTTGGTATCCTTCAATATCATCGTTCTGATTGCAAGGGCAAAATCAAGATTTCCATTTGCACTGATGTATCCTACTGCCCCTGAGTAAACACCTCTTTTCAGGTTCTCTAATTCACTAATTATTTGCATTGCCCTAATTTTCGGTGCACCACTTACAGTACCGGCAGGTAGACATGCTTTTAATGCACTAAGAGAGGTTTCATGACCCTTTAGAGTCCCAGTTACTTCAGATACAATGTGCATTACATATTTATATCGTTCAACCATCATATATTTACTGAGCTTTATACTACCTGGCTTGCAAACTCTTCCAAGATCATTTCTCCCTAAATCTACAAGCATTTGATGTTCAGCCACTTCCTTTTCATCTAGCAGCATCTCTTCTTCCAATTTTTTATCTTCTTCGTCTGAATGCCCTCTTCTTCTGGTTCCGGCGATTGGATTTGTTGTCACCGTTCGATCCGTTACTTTGATCAAGCTTTCAGGAGAAGTTCCCAATACAATGTAATTTTCAAAGTCTAGGAAAAACATATAAGGAGAAGGGTTACTTCTTCTTAATTTCCGGTAATATTGAAAAGGCTGACCGGTAAAATCTGCGTGTAACCGTTGAGATAAAACAACTTGAAAAATTTCTCCTTCATTGATATACTCTTTTGCTTCTTTAACTTTTTGTTCAAATGAAGATTTGGCCGTTCTAGATTGAAAATGACTTAGAGTAAAATCTTCCTCAAATTCTACTATTCCCTTAGTGATTTCTTGTTCCAAATCGTCCAATAACTTCTTTCTGTTGACTTCTTCGCCTGTAATCCAGCGGTCAATAGCGATGCAATAAATTTTTTGTAGTAAATGATCATAAACGATAAGTTTTTCATAAAACATAAGGTGAATATCAGGCATTTCTAGTTCATCCTCTTCGTCCCCGCCAATGGTTTCGAACATTTTTACAACGTCATATCCAAGGTATCCAACGCCACCACAAGTAAATGGTATCTCCATTGGAAGAGTTAAGTCTTCCCTAACAAGTGTGTTTAAAATCCCCATTACATCTCCAGTTTCTTTCTCTACTTCCTTTGTTTGTAAATTAATTCGTTCTATTTTATTCCCCCATGCAAGAAATTCATAATAAGGATCAACTCCAATAAAGGAGTATCTACCTGTTTTTTCATGTTTTAACGAGCTTTCTAGCAAAAATTTCTTTTTTCCTTTTAGCTTTAGATATAAGGAGATTGGGGTATGCTGATCACCTTCAAGTACCCTTACTTCACTTTGAATCGTGTTAATTTTCACTTTTATGAACCTCCAAATTTTTAAAATAAAAAAGTCCTCCATAAACACATGACTAGTGTTTATGGAGGACGAATTGATTCGCGGTGCCACCTCGCATTGGAAAGCTATACTTTCCCGCTTATTCGGGTACGGGATTCTTCTATCCGATACCCTATCCAGTTAACGGTGGAAGCCGTGTTACCGTACTCAATTTCAGGCAACCTCTCATAAGTCCATTCAACCAGCTGTATCGTGCTAGCTCTCACCCCTGCTAGCTCTCTGTAACGAATCCAACTGGCTTACTCCTCTTATTCAGCGATTTACATTATTTTTTTTGTATAGAAAAAGGGTCCCTCATCCTAATAAAAAGGACGAGAGACCCCGTGGTACCACCTTTGTTGGCTGTAAATACAGCCCACTTTAAGTATCAAAGCAAAAATCTTTAATACCTGTCTCTTGTATCGATGAGACGTTCGCCGACCCTAATAATAACTATCGTTACGTTGGTTCGGAGGCTCAGAAGTCCATTCCTCTAACGGAACACGCTAGTTCACACCAACCACTAGCTCTCTGAAGTGATCCAATTAGAGTACTACTCTTCATCAATGCCCTTCCGTTCTTTATTTGTTATTCATCTTATGACGATTAATTTAAATTGTCAAGAAAAAAATTTTTAGAGGGAATATTTTTTTAGTAGTGCTCGATTCCACTGTGGAGCTAATTCCTTGATTTTACTAAGTTTTTCCACATCTTCCTTTTTACCTTTATTATGAAAAAGGATATCATTACACAATAAAATATCCCATTGCTCATCAAGTCTGTTTACTAAGGTAATAGATGAATTCATCGTAACCCAGCCTTCTTTAATTACTTTTAAGAAATAACCTGTAAATCCTGTTTCCACTACTTTTTTCAATAGATCGGTTTCATGATTATTCTTTGAAATAGTGGAACAAGGGATTCTTCCTTGCGTAACTTGGACGATTGTCTCCCCAATATAAAATGTATCGCCAATGGCAACTTTATCTTCCGTTAATCCTTCTACAGTTAAATTTTCGCCGAATGCTGGGATAGGAAGCGTTCGACCATAGATTCTCTTCCAATACTGGTATCTTTCATATGGGTAAACACAAACTGCGCGATCTGGCCCCCCATGAAAGTCGGTATTCGCTACACCATCCTTCTGAAAACCGTTAAAAGATAGGAATGCTTTATCTACTTGTCTTTTTTGAATTCCTGTTGTAAACGGCTTCCCTTTATATTCAATCGTTTTTGGTTCACCAATTGAAAGTCCGATGATTTTCATCGTATTTCCACCTACCAATCACATTCAAATTTCATTAATGTGGAATCACAAACAGGCACATATCCGATTTCCATGTAAATCTTGTTAGAAGTCGGGTAATCTAAATCGGTATAAAGGGTACAGAAATCATATGTTTCTAGTAACTTTCTACTTAATGTAGCAACAACAGATGTCCCGTATCCTTCTTTCCTAAACTCATTTGGAGTGTAAACCAAATTTATTGTTATTCCGTTTTTTGTTTTCCTAGCACTTCTTGCCATTGAAACAGGTTTACCATTCACATCCCACAGATAGACAGATTTCTCTTTTTCAATCATTTCTTCAGCCCTTTTTCTCGCTTGTTCTGGAGTTAACGTCGATTCCCCTGTATCTTTTATGAACCCTATGATCCATTTTGAGATTAACTCAAAATCGTGAACAGTCGCTTTTCTCATGCTTCCTTCACTGATCCTTACATTGTTCACCTTATCTAATCGATAGATTCTTTGTCTCATAGCAGTATAACTTTTCTTTCCCGTCATCTGCTTCCAGATTATTGTGAAATCCTTTACAGTCTTTTTTTCTCCAATCAATCCTGGGACAATAATTTTATTCTCCATTAAAAATTGAAAAAGCTTTTCTGCTATTTCCCGATGATTTTGCCTATACTCAGGTCGAACAAAAATAATCAGATTATGTGGTGGAGTCATTAAAAAACCTGCTATTACTTCTTCTTCACTTAATGCAACAGCTAGAAAAGGATTTTGATACTTTCCATCAATAATTTGATTAAGAAGTCCTAGAGCTAAATTGTTTTCAGCTTCATTTTCAATTAAAAAAGGATGCATTATTTGATAATAGGATTTAGCATCTTTAAACGTTTGTATTTTCATTTTCATCACCGCTAGTTTAATTCGACAAATTCCTTCTAATTCCTTTAAGTATTACTTACTTTATTAAAAAATTATTAAACACTTGTGCTTGTAGACTTTGTTTTATATTGATTAGTGTTCAATCCCACATTATAATTAAATACAATTTATGGGGGTGGTATATTTTGAGTTTAACAATTTTGAGTGGTGATCATGCGAAAGAATATTGGCGTTTGAGACAAGAGGCATTAAAACAAAATGGGGAAGCATTTGCAACTACTTACGAAGAAGCCATAAACAGGGAAGATCCATTAGAAAGAACAAAACAAAATTTAATGTCAAACGAAAGTATTACATATGGATCTTGGGAAAATGGAACACTTGTAGGAGTCGTGACTCTTCTTTTAGAAAGACATACAAAAATGAAGCATAAGGCACATATCATGGCCATGTATGTAAACGGGGAATATAGAGGTAAAGGAATCGCACGGTCTCTTCTTCAAGCTGTCATAAAGAAATCGAAAGAATTAGGGTTGGAACAACTTCACTTAACTGTTGTATCATCAAATACTGCCGCCGTTAACCTTTATACTTCGGTTGGTTTTCAAACATATGGAATCGAAAAACGATCAATGAAGTACAATGGAGAATACTTTGACGAAGCTCATATGGTGAACTTTTTTCATACTATCACATGAGCATAAAAAAACCCCACTAAAACTTAGTGGGGTTTCAATTCTAGTTATTTATCGGCTTTTTAAGTAAGCCAACCATTAAAGCTGTCATCAATGAACCTATTAAAATAGCTAAAAAGTATAGGAATATGCTCCCTTCAATAACTGGGAAAACAAAGATTCCTCCATGTGGAGCAGGAAGCCCGATTCCAAATACCATTGCTAACGCACCAGCAATTGCTGATCCAGTAATCGCAGCTGGTATTACTCGTAAAGGGTCTGCTGCTGCAAACGGAATTGCCCCTTCTGTTATAAAAGAGGCCCCCATGAAGTAACAAGAAAAACCAGCTTTACGCTCAGACTCATTAAAACGGTTTTTAAAGAAAGTGGTAGCTAATGCCATTCCAAGTGGAGGCACCATTCCACCTGCCATTATGGCGGCATGCGGCCCTAGATTCCCACCTTCAATCATAGCAATTCCAAATGTAAATGCGGCTTTATTAATTGGACCACCTAAGTCAACAGCCATCATTCCACCTAAAATTAATCCAAGGACAATCAAATTCCCTGTGCCAAGCCCGCTAAGCCATGCTTGTATCCCTGAATTTAATACGCTAAGTGGTTGTACAAGAAAGTACATGATAAAACCTGTAACAAAAATAGAAATTAAAGGATAAATAAGAACTGGTTTTAACCCATCAAGTACTTCTGGAAGGTTTCTAAGTAGCCATTTTAAGAAGACTACGAAATATCCTGCCAGAAATCCGGCAATGATTCCTCCTAAGAACCCCGCATCTCCGTTGGCAGCCATGTAACCTCCAACTAGACCTGGGGCAAACCCTGGTCGATCTGCAATACTCATTGCAATAAACCCAGCTAATACAGGAACGATTAACGCAAATGCATTTGCGCCACCTATGGTATTAAGTATTGCCGCAAATTGATTATATTCTGCTGAATCAGGATTTGCGGATTGTGCACCAAAAATAAAGGAGATAGCGATCAAAATCCCACCACCAACAACAAATGGAAGCATATTAGACACACCATTCATCAAATGCCTGTATATCCCTAACCCTTTTCTCCCTTTTTCAGATGATGACGAATCGTCTTTTTCACCATTTGCATTATAAATTGGGGCATCTTGCCTTTGGGCTTTATCGAGAAGCTCTCCTGATTTTCGAATTCCATCGGCAACAGGCACTTGAATCACATGTTTTCCTTTAAATCTCTCCATCGATACTTTGGTATCTGCTGCAACGATAATCGCGGTTGCATTCTCTATCTCTTCAGATGTTAGAACATTCTTGGCTCCACCTGAACCATTCGTTTCTACTTTGATTTCGATATTCATTTCTTTAGCCTTCGCCTTGAGAGCATCAGCGGCCATATAGGTATGGGCAATACCGGTTGGGCATGCTGTGACAGCTAAAACTTTACCAGAACTACTATCCGTTTCTATATCTTCGGCATCCTCTTTGTCATGCTCATTAATAATAGAAATGATTTCGTCTTTTGTCATGGCGTTCATTAAGTGATTCCTCACCTCAGAATCCATTAATATTGACGATAATCGACTTAGAGCTTCTAAATGAGTTTGATTGGCACCTTCTGTTGCAGCAATCATAAAGAACAAATGGGCAGGCTGTCCATCAAGTGATTCATAATTTACACCTTCTACTGACTTCCCAAACACGATAGCTGGTTCTCCTACTGCTTTTGTTTTGGCATGTGGGATAGCAATACCTTCCCCTATACCCGTGGTGCTTTGCTCTTCTCGATTCATAATTTGAGTCTTAAACTCTACTTTATCTGTAAGCTTACCTGCCTGGTCTAAAACAGATACCAGTTCGTCAATGACCTCATTTTTCGACTGTGATTGAATTTTTAATAGAATTGTTTCTGGTGTTAATAATTGTGTAATTCTCATATCTACTGCCCCTCCCCTGTTTCTATCCTTATTTCATCATAGATCTCCACAATTTTTTGTCTTGTACATAAATCCAGTGAAAAAGCTGTTGCTGAGCCAGATGCAACCGCAAACTGAAAAGCATGCTTCATCGAATGATTTTTATCAATTGAAGCCATAAATCCTGCCACGGTAGAATCTCCTGCTCCAACGGTACTTTTAACAGCTCGATTGGGGACTTTAGCGACAAGTGTATGATCTTTATTAAGGAAAACTGCTCCCTGTTCCCCCATTGAAACCATTACATTTACCGCTCCGTCTTTTAACATTAATCGTCCATAATGAATCGCGTCCTTCACGGATTCAATATTGGTTCCATAAATTTCACCAAGCTCATGATGGTTAGGCTTCACTAAATAAGGGTGATTAGCTAACACTGAGCTTAACAATCCTTTTTCAGCATCAATGACAAAACGAACATCTCGACTTTGGCAAAGTTCAGCTATATCTTTATAGGTTGTAGACGGTACAGATTTAGGAATACTTCCAGCTAAGATAAGGGTATCCCTATTGTTTAACTCTTGAATCTGTACAAATAATTCTTGTAAATGTTCATTTGGAATAATTGGGCCATTACCATTTAATTCGGTTTCCTTTTGAGATTTTAGTTTCAAATTGATTCTGGATGGAGTCGGTACTGATATAAAATGATTTAGAACCCCTTCATCGTTCAGGAAACTACGGATGAAGTCTCCCGTAAAACCACCTGCAAACCCCAGAGCTTTATTTGCTACCCCAAGTCTTGTTAATACTCTTGAAACATTAATTCCTTTTCCTCCAGGGAGAAAGGTTTCTTCTTTCGTTCTATTTAATTTACCCTCTTCAAAACCATCTACTTTTGCAATATAGTCCACTGATGGGTTTAGAGTTAATGTATAAATCATGATGTCACAACCTTAATTGTCCTTTGATTTTGAAAAGCTTCTATCTGATCTCCTTCAAGCTGATTCGTGATTACGACTGCTTCTCCGATATCTCCAACTTTTGAAAATGAAATTTCTCCAAACTTTGAGCTATCTGCTAATATGAAGGCTTCTCTAGATAAATCAAGAGAAGCTTTTTTAATTTGTGCTTCTTCAGGATCAGGAGTCGTGAATCCATACTGATGATGTACCCCATTAATCCCTATAAATGCTTTATCAAACCGGTAATGGTTAAGTGATTGAAGAGCGCTGCCTCCAATCATCGCTTTTGTAGTCGGTTTTATCATTCCACCGATTAAATAGGTTTTAAATCCTTTCTTTAACAAACGATCAACATGACTAATTCCATTGGTTACAATGACAACTTCAACCTCTGGCAGGTAATCAATCATATGGTAGGTTGTCGTACCTGCATCAATAAATAAGCAGTCACCTTCTCCAACTAATGATGCAGCATACTGGGCAATTTTCATTTTTTCTTGAATGTTTTTGGCTGTTTTTTCAGATTCAGTCAATTCCTTTAGCTTTCCCTGTAAACCTGCTGCACCCCCATGAACTCTTTTCAAAAACTTCCCTTGCTCCAGATAGGTTAAATCTCGCCGGATTGTTGATTCTGAAGAGTTTGTTAGCTCAACAAGTTCATTTATCTTAACGACATTTTTTATTTTTAATTGTTCTAAAATAATTCGATGTCTTTCTTCTGTTAACATAGAATCCTCCTTAAACGGATCTGCACTACTTATTATATTGCAAAGGCTTTCAGAATTCAATCATAAAACTCCACTTTCAATCAAAATCAATCACAGAATAACCAAAAAAAGAATAATCCATTTTCGATTATTCTTTACTCAGTATGTATTCGGATTTCTCTTATATACTTCCGTACCAGATAAACGTAGAGATGATGATCATAACGAGGATAAAAAACCAGTAATCTTTAAACCATTTTTTTAATAACAATATGATCCATCCCTTCTAATCATAATTTGAGGTTGACCCATCTGTATGGATCAACCTCAAGGGCAAAAAGGGGGTTTTTCATGAACCATTCTCCGAAAGAGGGGGAATCTCTTATTGATCAGTTATCATTTAACTGTTGAGAATGATTTTCAATATCATTATAAAATGTATCATTAATCTATGTCAACCTATTTTAAAAATCTTTTCTACTTTTAATCATTTCTTTTCTATTGATTTTTCTGAAGACGATGTGATAGAATTAATTTACACAATATATAGGTTATCACTTCGAATCGAACTCTATATATTGTGTCCACTACAGGTTTCATCCTTGATCCGCTGGTTTTCTTAGCGGGTTTTCTTTTGAACAATTACATAAGTTGACACGACAAATTCAGGTGTTCATTCGTGAACTTAATAGGGAATTCGGTGCGAATCCGAAGCTGTCCCCGCAACTGTTAATGTGGACGAACGAGAATAACCACTGCAATGAATATCATTGTGGGAAGGTTCTTTAGTAGAGTGAAGCATAAGCCAGGAGACCTACCTCTATTTGTACGTTTCACCATTCTTCGGGGTGTGAGGAGATGAAACGATAGTGTGAATATATAGGTTAGAATCTCTCTATATTTATTATTCCTCTGTCGTTTTATCCACTCACCGCCGAGTGGAATTTTTTTATTTTAGGAGGAATTTTCGATGTTAACCCGAACTGCTGACCCTTCCCAGATTCTTAATGAAATCAACAATCATTTTACAGAGCTTCCAATTGAATCATTAGATTCTAGAAGTGAAATGATTTTAAATCAAAACCCTTCCATATCATTGGATGACTGGACAGAGGAATGTATTCTTCATTCACTCTCACTGTTAAATGAAGACTCACCTCAATGGACGTTTGTCGCTGCTCGGCTTTATTTATCTAAATTATATAGGGAAGTAGCTAATAATAGAGGTGTACCAAGTCAAAGTTCATATTTTTCTTTCCATAAACTAATCGAAACATTGACACAAAAAGGAATTTATAATCCTGGATTATTGGAAAATTTCTCTGTAGAAGAAATCAACGAACTTGGAAACGAAATGAAATCGGAAAGGGATTCATTGTTTACATATATCGGTGTTAAGACTTTAGCTGATCGTTACTTAGCTCGAGACCATAGTGGTTTACTTTTTGAACTCCCTCAAGAGCGTTGGATGATTATTTCAATGACTTTAATGCAAAAAGAAAGTAAGGAAAATAGGCTTCAGTTGATAAAGGAGTCTTATTGGGCATTAAGTAATCTCTTTATGACAGTCGCAACCCCTACCCTTTCTAATGCAGGAAAGTCCTATGGACAGCTTTCTAGCTGTTTCATAGATACAGTTGATGATAGCTTACAAGGAATATTCGACAGCAATACCGATATTGCGAATTTATCCAAAAATGGCGGAGGAATCGGCGTCTATTTAGGCAAAATCAGAAGTCATGGTAGTACGATCAAAGGATTTAAATCGGCTTCTTCTGGAGTCATTCCTTGGATGAAACAGCTTAATAACACAGCCGTTAGCGTTGACCAGCTCGGTCAAAGAAAAGGCGCAATCTGTACATATCTTGATATTTGGCATAAGGATATCCTTTCATTTCTTGATGTTAAATTGAATAATGGAGACGAAAGACTAAGAACGCATGATTTATTTACTGGAGTTTGTTTACCTGACCTTTTCATGGAGGCTGTTGAAGAAAGACAGGATTGGTATTTATTTGACCCTCATGAAGTAAGAGAAGTAATGGGCTTTTCACTTGAAGATTATTTTGATGAAACGAAAGGAAACGGAAGCTTTCGAGAAAAGTACCATCAATGTGTCTACACCCCTAGTCTTTCTAAAAGAAAAGTACCAGCGATCGAGATTATGAAAAGAATTATGAAATCACAATTAGAAACAGGAACTCCTTTTATGTTCTACCGTGATGAAGTCAATCGTAAAAACGCAAATTCACATATTGGAATGGTTTACTCTAGTAATCTCTGTACAGAAATCACTCAAAACCAAAGTGTTACCACTGTTGTTGAACAAAAAGTGGATGATGGTGAAATTATTATTCGTAAATCACCAGGTGACTTTGTAGTTTGTAATTTATCTTCAATCAATCTTGCTCGTGCAGTTACAGAAGAAGTATTAGAAAGACTGATCTCTATTCAAGTAAGAATGTTAGACAATGTCATTGACATTAATTCGATCCCTGTACTCCAAGCGAATTTGACCAATCAAAAATATCGCGGAATCGGATTAGGCACCTTTGGTTGGCATCATTTGTTGGCACTCAAGAAGATTAAATGGGAAAGCAGTGAAGCCATTCAATTTGCTGATCGACTTTATGAAAAAATTGCATTCCTTACCATTAAAGCAAGTATGGAGCTTTCAAAAGAAAAAGGAAGTGCACCTGCCTTTATAGGTTCAGATTGGGAAACTGGTGAGTATTTTATAAAACGTGGTTACCACCAAAGCCCGACCTCTCCTTTTCCTTGGGCTCGTCTCATGGAAGACGTAAGGGAAAATGGAATGAGGAACACTTATTTAATGGCCGTTGCACCAAATTCCACTACTTCAATCATAGCTGGAAGTACGCCGAGTATTGATCCGGTCTTTAAAAAGTTTTATTCAGAAGAGAAAAAGAATTATAAAATTCCTGTTACAGCACCTGATTTAAATTGCGAAACGACTTGGTTTTACAAAACAGCTTATCGTTTAGATCAGCATTGGAGCATTGACCAAAACAGTGCTAGACAAAAACATATCGATCAATCTCTATCGTTTAATCTGTATGTAGATAATACGATAAAAGCAATTGACTTATTAAATCTTCATCTACATGCATGGAAATCAGGGTTGAAAACAACCTATTATTTACGCTCTACCTCAACAAGCACATTTGAAGAATGTGATTCCTGTTCAAGCTAAAGGAGTTGTGATGAAATTGAAAACATTGATAAAAAAAAGGATTTTAGTAGATCAAAATGCACCAAACCGTTCTACATCGATTATTAATGGCCAGAGCTCAAACATTTTAAATTGGGATGATGTTCGATTTAGCTGGGCATATCCAAAATATAAAAAAATGCTTGCGAACTTTTGGACACCATTTGAAATTAATATGTCTAGTGACCGACAACAATTCCCTTCCCTTCCAGAAGAAGAGAAGAAATCATTTCTTAAAATCATTGGATTATTAGCTTTACTAGATAGCATTCAATCTGATTATGCCAGTAAGGTAGCTGACTATCTTACTGATTCAAGTTTAAATGCGTTGATGATTATCCTTGCTCAACAAGAGGTAGTCCATAACCATTCCTATTCTTATGTACTTTCAAGTTTAGTGACTAAATCCGAGCAAGATGAAGTATTTGAATATTGGAGAACGGAGGATACCCTTAAACAACGTAATGAATTTATTACGAATGGGTATCGGGAATTTGTTGAAGATCCAACAGTGGAAAATTTCTTGAAATCCATTGTCTTTGATGTGATTCTCGAAGGGCTATTCTTCTATTCAGGGTTCGCCTTCTTCTATCACCTTGCACGCCAACAAAAAATGGTTGCAACAAGTACAATGATTAATTATATTAATCGAGATGAACAATTGCATGTAGATTTATTTGTGAAAATCTTTAAAGAGGTTGTTGAAGAAAATCCAGGAACAAACACTGATGAATTAGCTCAATTCGTTCAAAATACTTTTACTAAAGCTGCAGCCTTAGAAATTGAATGGGCTAGAACGGTCATTGGGAAGAAAATTAAGGGAATTTATATTGACGATGTAGAGGAGTACATCAAGTTTTATACGAATATCAGAGTTAACCAGTTAGGATTTGAGAAGCCGTATCCTGAGATTCGACATAATCCATTTAAATGGATTAAAGCATATGAAGAAGTAGATCTAGGAAAAACTGACTTTTTCGAACAAAAATCTAGACAATATACTAAAGTTAATGTCGTTGATAATGGATTTGATGAACTATAAAATTTATAATGCTACTCCAAAAGGGTGACCTATACCGGTCCACCCTTTTCTTCTATCTATCATATTCTTTATAAGTCCTAACATTAACACCCTGCTCTAACATTGATTGAAATTTTATAATCCATTTGGAACAAAGAAAACTAATAAAAAATAATAGAAAGGCAGCAAATTCAAGATTTATATAATATACGATTCCTTTCCCGAAAAAGGTAAGTACAGTATCTCCTTTTGGAGGTCCTGCTAGGAAGAAATAATTTGATCCGATCCACCTATTTATTAGCCCAATAGGAAAAATCATTAAATTTAAGGTAATTACTCCATAGATAATTGATTTAAATGATAAAGTGTACTTTCTAGTTATTAACAGAAATACGGCCATTAACGGGATCGCCATATGTTGAATAAAGAACTTAAAATATCGAAAGTGCGGGAATTCAAATAGTAAATCAGGTGTAATTAAAGCAAGGATAGGTGGTATAAAACCTATATAGAAATAAAAATAAAACAATATATTATTTTTCTTAAAATATAAGTATATTCCAAAAAAAGTACTGAATGAACAAAGATGTAAAGGCAGGGTTTCTCTGGAGTCCCAAACACCATAAGATATAGCCCAAATTTGATAGAATATTTCACTTCCCGCTAATAGTGAAAACAGTAACCATCCAATGATTTTTTCTCCCCTTTGATTTTTCCACTTTTGAAAAGAGCAAATCATTATTAATAAAACCATTAGAAAAACCATAAGAGCAGCTATATGAGAGTAGGAATATAATGTAAAGGTCATTAATTGATCTGGATGAAACATATTTTTTCCTCCTCCTTAAAACTCTTTTTCTTCTCATTACAATATATTCTTTGCACCTTAGCTCTTTCCTTGTTTGTGCAAAATGGTTACAGTTAATACAACCTATTTCAAAAGTATTAAAAATATTTAAAAAGTTATAATGTAAATTTATTGAAATTGTGGTAAAATTCTAAGTTGATAAAGAGAATTAGCTTAAATAGGAGGGTAATATGGAAGGAAAATTAAAGGCGGTCGGTTTTCCAATTTTAATTGTAGTATTTTTCATCTTTGCACTTTTTTTTCATCAGCTTCAAGAAATAACGAAACTACCGAATGAAAATTGGAGTCGTTCAATACCACAAGAGTTTCAAACAAAGGAAAAACCAATTATTTATCAAAGTCAAAACGAGATTTTCCTTACAGATAAAAATCAGGTTCAGCATTATAGAGTCTCTGATGGATTAAAGGTTCAGCACATTGGTAAGATACCCGTTACAATTCCACGGGGAAATCCTTTTTGGTCTAATGGAGAATCTTTTGTATATCTTAAAAATGATCAACTAATCTTATTTAATAAAGGTAAGGAAACGATAATAGATGATAGTGTAACAGGGATTAGTACTTCAGAAAATCAAGTCAGCTATTGGAAAAATGGTGAATTATCTTCTTTAAATGTAAAATCATTTGAAAGTAAAGTTTTACATATGTTTGAGCAAAAAATAAGTGATGTTTCTTACGGTAGCGATGGTAGCATGATCGTGCAGCATGCCGTTAATGATCTACAAGTAGAATTATATTATATCGATCCTAAAGGTGAAGTTTCTAAGAACTCCATTTCGACATTAAACAAATCAACAAATGATAATATCGGCAGTCTTTCTGTGTTGACAGAAAACAATCAACTATCAATCATCTACAGTACGAAAAAAAGAACACAGGGAGCCCTTTCTTATAGCTTAGGAAGAATCGATCTTGATTTATCGAAACTGAATCATTTAAAAGCTTCTCCGAAAGAAATAACCATGCTAAATAAAGAAACCGGTTCAAAGCTTGATTCGCCTCAAAGTGTTAAGGTTGTCAAAGAAGGTGATGAAAGCTATTTACTATTTACCGCTGAAGGTCAGCGAATTGGAGATAGTAACGCTATAAATGTTTATTATGGAAAGCTAGTAGCTGGATTTGAAGTAAAGGCAAAGCCTATTAACTCGACTAAAAATGTCACCAATTTTCCTCTTAAAGTAAACAAGGACTCTATTCTTTGGTTGAACTATGATGGCGACATATACGAGCTGTATGGGGCTTCAAAAGATTCAAATGTAATCGAGGAAAGTCAACAACTAACAAGTCTTGATTGGAAGCAAGCTGGATACAATACATTCTTGATGCTATTTAGTAGCTTGATCACCATTTTGACTTCATTTTATTGGGTCCTCCCTTCTTTACTCTTATTAATTGTCCTTTATATGACGAAACCAAATATTTTTGAGAAGGATGACATTAACTGGGTTGAATATGTATCGATCACCCTGTTTGCGATCATGCCATTTACTTATATGGAAAAAGCAATGAATCACTATTTTTATTCTATGGCTCCTTCCTACTTTACTTTTTCGGGAAGCAGTTGGATCATTTTAATTGTCATTACCATCCTTTCAGCTATTATTTGGAAGTGGGGGCGAAATCCTGAATGGGGTACCTTTGGGGGAGCGTTTTATTTCATGGGCATATATTTTCTTATTTACATAACATCTATTGGCCCATACATTTTTAATTTATATTAATTAAACAAGAGAGGTGCCTTATTAGGTCCCTCTCTTGTTGTTACTGTTCCTATATAAGCTATATTTCTAACATCTTCGGTACTCTAGTGCGAATTAAATGGTAAATAAAGATCGATAGTACGAGCCAAGCTCCACCCGCTGTAAAACCAGCGATAATATCACTTGGATAATGAACTCCTAAGTAAATGCGAGAAATTCCAATAAAACATACAAGTAATAGAGATAAAGCAGATGTAACTATTTTTAACCAAAGATAATCAAACAATCGAAATAAAACAAATGCCAAAGCACCATAAAAAATAAAAGAACCCATAGAATGACCACTTGGGAAGCTATAGCCACTTTGTTCTATAAGTGGTTGAATATCTGGTCGTTGACGCTTAAATATCCATTTTAGAAACCAATTAAATGCTCCTCCGAAGGAAACCGTCAAGATCATGTAAAAAGCAAGTGGTGATTTCTTCATAATGAATAAAACTATAGCAACTAAAACTGTAAGAATGGTAAGCCATTTCACCCCACCTAAAAAAGTAATTCTACTCATCCAAAGAGTAAGTTGTGGCGAAATATTTTGTTGAATGACATTAATGATCTTGTTATCAAATAGTTCAATTTCATTTTCTTGCAGCTCGTCCACTATTTCTACAAATCCCCACGAAAAAACAAGTAATAAAGCCAAACATATAACGATTATAATCGACTTCTTCTTTGTTCCCTTTTCCAATATACCTCTCCTCTTAATTCAAATTATTGTGCTTTTTTGGCAGAAGTCCTTTTCTTTTTCTTTGTTGTCTTCGTTTTTTTCGTCTCTTCCTTAGGTTTTGATTTATCGATGGAGGCTTGCAGTGCAGCCATTAAATCTGTCACGTTTTCCTTCGGCTGTTTTGCTTTAGGCGTGACAAATTTTTCACCTGTTTGTTTCGATTCAATTAACTTCATAAGACGATTCCGATACTCGTCATGATATTTCTCGGGTTCAAATTCAGTTGTTAATTGGTCTATTAGCATAATCGCTGTATCTAATTCTTTATCTGTGACTTCATTTTCAGCGGGTACATTTGGTACATCTCCAGATGATCGAACCTCGTCCGGAAAATGAATGGTTTCCATTAACAGCGTATTTTCAAAAACTCGAACAACAGCAAGCTGTTCCTTTGATCTCATAATAATTTTCGCTACTCCAACTTTTTTGGAATTTGTTAATGCTTTACGTAGTAACGAATAGGCTTTTTTCCCGCCATCATTTGGAGAGATGAAATAGCTACGATTGTAAAAGACAGGATCTATCTCTTCCATTTTTATAAAATCAACAATCTCTACTGCTTTCTCTTCATTACCCTTTTTTAGTTCCTTTAATTCCTCATCTTCTAACACCACAAACTTACCTTTTGTCATTTCATAGCCTTTTACAATTTCCTCATATTCTAATTCTTTTTCACAAGCAGGGCATACCTTTTCATATTTAATGGGTGTATGACATTCTTTATGAAGTGACCTAAGCTTTATATCCTTGTCCTCTGTAGCAGCATGAAGTTTAATTGGAATATTGACCAGCCCAAAGCTGATACTCCCTTTCCAAATGGTGTGCATCGTTTTCAACTCCTTATGATAAATCCTTTATTATGTTCATTTTGGATTAGAGACTTGAATTTCATGCAAATCAACATTTGGAAAATAGATTATGCTTAGTTGGACAAATTAAGTAAAAGAGATGTTTGTGTGGTGATACTAAAATGAAACCGATGCTTCCAACGTTAATATTTGATAAGCCCAGCCGACAAGCCGATTGGGCATATGAAATTAAATACGATGGTTTTCGAGGGCTATTAGAGATTCATTCCCCAGATGAAATTAGGCTAATAAGTCGAAATGGAAAAGAATTGATTCATCATTTCCCTGAAATTCTATTAACTGTTCAGAGTCTTATTTCCGAGCATAACGGATCATTACCTATTTATTTGGATGGTGAGATTGTTCTTCTTGAAAATCAGTATAAAAGTGATTTCTCCTCAGTTCAAGTGAGAGGAAGAATGAAAGATCAAAAGAAAATTGTTGACATGGCTAACAAACGGCCGTGTACCTATTTAGCATTTGATTTACTTAAGTACTCTGGAGAAAGCTTAGAAAAACTTCCTTTTAAAGTACGAAAAGAAAGATTAAAGAAATGGTGTCAATCAGTCGGAATCCCTTTAGAACCTAAAATGGGAAACGAAAACAGAATTCAAATGGTTCCTTATGAGAAAGACCATGCTTCAGTTCAGAGGAAGGTATTTGATTTTGAAGGTGAAGGGATTATAGCAAAAATGATTCAAAGCCCATGGGAAAAAGGAAAAAGAACCACTACATGGGTAAAAATGAAAAATTGGAAAAGAGTCAAATGCTTCATTACATCGTTAGATATTAGTAATGGTTATTACTCTATAGGAGTCTTCAACGAAGAGGTCATTGTCTGCATTGGTCAGTTTTATTTCGGGATTTCTCCTGAAGAGAAACAAGCTTTAAATAAGATCATTAAGGAAAATGGCGAGCGTCAAACAAACGACTTTATTCATGTAAAGCCAAGCATTTGTGTTGAAATATATTATTTGGAATGGGTTGATCATCAACTCAGAGAACCACATTTTCATCAATTTTTATTTGATTTATCTCCATACGAATGCACAATTGAGGAAATGCTATTGGATGAGGCTTCAATCCCTGAAGCGGTAGAAATTACGCATCCAGACAAGCCGCTTTGGGAGACACCACCTATTCAAAAGCTTGACTATGTTCGTTATTTAAGGAGAGTATTTCCCTATTTCCTTCCCTTTTTAAAAGATCGATTGTTAACGGTCATACGGTTCCCTCATGGAATGTACGGAGAGTCTTTCTATCAAAAAAATTGCCCAGAATATGCACCAGATTTTGTTCTAACCAAGTTAGAAGAAGACATTCGCTATATTATTTGTAATGACCTCCGTACATTTATGTGGCTGGGAAATCAGTTGGCGATTGAGTTTCATCTACCATTTCAAACCTATAATCAAACAGATGTAAAAGAGGTAGTCTTTGATCTGGATCCCCCTTCTAGAAATGAGTTTTATTTAGCTGTAAAAATTGCAGGTGAGATGAAAAAATTATTTGATCAGTTAAAGCTCATTTCCTTTGTTAAAACATCTGGAAATAAGGGGCTCCAATTATACATCCCGCTCCCTAAAGGATTTACATGGCAGGATACTTCTTCTTTTACGGAGTTTATTGCACACTATTTAACAGCAAACTTTCCTGAGGAATGCACAATTGAACGGTTAAAGAAAAAACGAAATGGAAAACTATATGTAGACTACATCCAACACGCAGAAGGAAAAACGATTATAGCCCCCTATTCCATGAGAGGAAATAAAGATGGGTTAGTGGCAACTCCATTGTTTTGGGAAGAAGTAGTACCTGATTTACGTCCAGAGATATTTACGATAGAGAACGTTCTTGAGAGGCTAAAATGTAAAGGATGTCCATGGGAGACATATGAAAATGCCAGAGAGCAACAACCTTTTAATGAAATCCTTCTTTTTTTAAAAAATCAATGAGGATCCTTGAACTCTAAACCCTAACCTAGAATTCTTGACAACTAGCGCCTGATAAAGAAAACAAAGCCTTAAAAGCAAGGGGAAACCCATTCTTTTAAGGCTTGACTTATTCCTTTATGAGCATGTTTTAACAGATGGTTTTAAAATCTAACATCTATATAAGAGGAATGCTGTGATTATGATTCGTGTTACTAGAATCAAACTCCGTTAAAACTCATCTCGATAACAATATTTTGCCTTCAACCATTTCTTTAGCATGTTGTTGAAGCTCTTTATATTGTAATTCTTCCTGATATTCCGTTTTATTAATAATTAGGAAATCCTCGGGTTTTTTCACGTCTATTTCTAAATCGCTTTTGTAAAGATAAGTAGCGTTACCTATTAGTTCAATCTGAAAGTCTGTTTCTCCTTCTTTATGGACAAGACAGTGCACTTTGCCTCCATTATTATAAACTTCAATTTCGTTCTCAAATTCGTTCAGCTCAAGCAGACAGGTAATAAGGCTTGAAGCGGACATTGCGGTTCCACAAGCATTTGTAAAACCTACACCTCTTTCAAACGTCCTTACATAGATAGATCCTTTATCAATTGGATGAACAAAGCTTACATTCACTCCATCGGGAAAAAGATTATTCGGACCATTCACTGTTTCCGAAATACATTTTTGCTCATTAGAAACAATTTGCTCAATTCCAACGACACTAATCAAATGCGGATTAGGAACAGCAACAGCGGAAAATAATAGACGATCTGATATTTCTGGAACCTTTTCATTAATAAGGATATTTTTATCAATATTCATCGGTAATTTCTCTAAGCTAAATAAAACAGGTGATATTTCAACATTAAAGGTTGGAATCTCAGCAAAAATCGGGTTGGTTTTTGTAACCGCAAGATCTGCTTTCATTGTTTCAACTACGATTTCCTCTTTATTAAATAATTCGCAAACAAATCTTCCCACACATCGCAGTCCATTTCCGCACATGGATGCCTCTGAACCATCAGAGTTAAAGACACGCATCCTTGCATCGCATTTTTCACTCTTCAAAACAAAAAGAATTCCATCCGCCCCAATTTTTGATTGGCGGTCACAAAGTGCGATGCTTAAGTTTTGTCGATCTTCCTCGGTGAAGAAATAGTTATTACTTATTTCATCTATTAGTAAAAAGTCATTACCCGATCCATGACATTTCGTTAATGATATTTGCATCTTGAATCCTCCCACCAACATTTAAAAAATTTATTTCGTTTCAGTGTGAACCTTCGTATATCTATTATATTATTCATTTCATTTTTAGCTTGCCACAATCAAGCCTCATCTTCAACTACTATATAAAATTACCAAAGTTCTACTCTTTACAATAATAAACATTTATTTTATTATAAGGAACCAAATAATAAAGCTAGAATGATATAATTTTAGGTTGAGTAATCAACACAAGATACTCTATATTTAATTTTTTGGGTAATGTGTTCATTCACCTTTCCCATTGATTAACTTATTTAAAAATAATAAAGTGGTGTTCATATGCAGGAGTCTTACAAATTTCGGTTTCAAGTTAAAGATGTTATACAATTAAAAGATGAATTACAATCCATGACTGTTACTGTTCATACCATTATACTCTCAGAGGCAAACAAAACCATCTTTCAAGATACCATTCGGGTCAAGTTTAATCAGATAGGTATTTTCCCTTCCCCTAGTGATATCGCCCGAAAAATCAAATCCAATCACCTAAGAAGACTGATCGCTGTCGAACTTAAACGATATATAAAACCTCAAAGGCGTTTTTTGGAACCTGGGGACTATTAAATAATCTAAGGGTTAATGTTGAATCTCTATAGAACTCTCTATCCATTCATTTGTTAGTAGACTTTCTGACCATAAACAGGCATCATGATAAAAGGAAGCCACCTCATTCTTACTTAATTTTAGACATTTGATTAATGAAATTTACCTCATGCCATCCCGCTTGTTCAATAGCTACTACGAGATCAAGCACATATTTCATACTGTTCTGTTTCCCTTTTAATGCATCACAAATTTCATCCTGTAACGGAAGGTCTTCTAATATTTTTTCCATTGGGAGTGATAAAATGGAATCCATTAATGAAAACATCCCTATCAGAAAAAAACTGTGAGATTTTTGTAAGGAAAACATTTTTGAGGCAATCAGCTCACACATTTTTGCACGTGTTAAACAGAGTTTAATCACTTCTTCCGATAATTGATTTCTAATTCCGGTTTGTTCCCTGACTGCAAGTACATATATCCATCTCTGTATTTCTAGTAAGCCTAAAAGAACGATGGCTTGTCTAATACTTTCTATTTTATGTTTTAGCCGGTAAGCAGGAGAATTGATTAATTTTAATAATTTATAGGATAATGATAAATCTTGTTCTATAAGTTTTGAGATCCGTTCAATACTTGGTTCTGATACTTCGAGATTTTGAATGACATCATAATATGAATGGAAAAAGGTCGGGACATCGTGGGTGGACATAATGATTGGCTTACTAAAAAAGAACCCTTGAAAGAATCTGTAACCATCTTTCTTTACGTCATCAAATACCTCTCTAGTTTCTACCTTTTCTGCTAATAATTTTATATATAACTGTTTTGCAAGTGTTTCGATTCGATTGAGGTTCTTTTTTCTTTGGAAGTATTTAAGATATCCACTTTCACATAATCAGCGTGTTTCATTAATTCCAGACTAAAAGGATTACTATCATTAAATATGAAATCATCAAGAGCCACTTTATAGCCAAGCTTTCTAAGTTCCATGCAACTATCTACAATTTCCTGAGAGGGTTCAACTGTTTCAAGAATTTCTACCACAATCTCTCTTGGCTTAAAGTAGGTCGGAACTCGCCATTTCAATAATCTTTCTGTAAAATTAATGAAGCACGGTTTTCCTGTTGATAATGAGTCTATTCCGATATTTAGGAAGCTATTAATTATGACATCTGCTGTTGCTTAATCTCCATTAATTTCAGGAAATTCATTTATATCATTTTTCCTATACAGAAGCTCATAGGCTACTACTTCTTCTTTATCGTCAAATATAGGCTGCCTGGCAACAAATACCTCCATATCGTTCCTCCTAGCTTATTAACAATCAACCATTCCATAGACCTGATTTTTGTCGAAATATTATGTAATATGTACTAGGATAGCAATAAACATTGATAAAGTCTATTTGTTTTGTTCTTTAGTAATTCAGATGAAATAGTAATAATTTGATAGAAAAAAAGAGACCTTAAACAGGTCTCTTTTTACTTAATGAATAGAATGTACAACAAAATTTATTAAAAATAAGAATGCAATAATATAAAGTGGAGTCGTTACATCTTTTGCTTTTCCACTTGCAATTTTTAAAATTGGATATAATATAAATCCAATTGCA
Source organism: Rossellomorea pakistanensis (assembly GCF_016908495.1). GTDB lineage: Bacteria > Bacillota > Bacilli > Bacillales > Bacillaceae_B > Rossellomorea > Rossellomorea pakistanensis. Next base: position 712,663 of record NZ_JAFBDZ010000001.1, read on the forward strand.
ATCCCATCAGCTATACTATAGGTGAATGGAATCATCGCTATGATAAAAATTGCCGGAAAGGCTTCTGAAAGGTCTCTTAAATCCATGTTTTTCACATTCTGTATCATAAGGCCACCAATGATCATCAGGATTGGTGCAATAGCATGATCTGGAATCCACTTTAAATAAGGGATAAACCAAATGGATGCTAAAAATAGTATACCTGTTGTTAAGCTTGTAAGCCCTGTTCTTCCTCCTGCTGTCATGCAGGCAGCACTCTCAACAGTGGACACAGTCGGGCTTGTACCAAAAATACCAGAGACAGTCGCAGAAACTGCATTAGCCTGGAAGGATTTAGAATATTTTTGGGGTTGACCTACCATATCTAAATGACCGTGAATCAGCCCAATATTTTCAAATACGAGAACCATTGTAACGGAAAAAGCAGCAATCCAAAACGGTAGGTACAATAGCTTATCAAATGATACTCCTGCAAAAACTGCTGCATAGTCTGATAAGTTAAAGCTTGTTCCAGTATCCTTTGGATCAATGCCTAACAATAACCCGAGCAAAGTTCCAAAAATTATACTCCACAGAAACTGTCCTTTTACATTTCTCATAAACAGGAAAATCGTGATTAGAAAGGTTATAATCGTTGCAATGACTTTTATATCACTAATATCACCTAGGGCAATAATCGCATTCGATCCTCTTTCCACTAATCCACCCTTTTCAAGTCCAATCAGAAGTAAAAACATTCCAAGACCAACTGTGATCGCTTCTTTAAGTGTTTTTGGAATAGACTCTGATAAAATCTTCGATAACTTTGTAAATGCGATCACCATAAACAATATTCCAGATATAAATACAACGGCTAACGCTTCCGGCCAAGTAAAGCCCATTGATTGAACAATGGTATACGTAAACATAGCGTTAATTCCCATTCCCGGCACTAATAAAATCGGAGCATTTGCCCAAAAAGCCATTAATAATGAACCTACAAAGGTTGCGAGAATAGTCGCCATTACTGCACCTTCAAAAGGAATACCTGCTTCAGAAAGGATCATCGCATTAACTGCAATAATATAGACGATGGTGAAATAACCAATTGCACCTGCCATGACCTCCTGTTTAATTGTTGTATTATGCTCGCTTAATCGAAAGATTCCTCCTACTTTTTTCATTTATATCTGTCCTTACGAACATAGCCCTCTCCCTACCCGCTGGATGACCGAAAAGGTCCCAGCCACAAAAATCTATTTTATCAGAAGAAAACACATTTGAAAAGATAAATTCACACGAAAAATTCGGGCCGTGCCAGGCACGACCCGAATTTTGTCGATTCATAGTTTATGAATTCCCCAGTATATTTCATATAAAAATGGCCCACTTCAAGCCTTTACCTGAGTTTTATTGGGATATTTGACGCATTAGATTGGCCATTTCAATCGCTCCTGCTGCTGCTTCCCAGCCCTTGTTCCCTGCTTTAGTTCCCGCTCTTTCAATTGCTTGCTCAATGGTATCTGTTGTTAGTACTCCAAAAATGACAGGTACATCTTCTTGAAGTCCCACATTTGCTACTCCTTTAGCTACTTCTCCACTGACATATTCAAAATGAGCAGTTGCACCACGGATAACCGTTCCTAATGTAATGACTGCATCGTATTTCTTCGATGCAGCAAGCCTTTTAGCAACCATTGGTATTTCGAATGCACCAGGGACCCATGTCACCGTTATATCCTTTTCGTCTACACCATGTCTAATAAGGGCGTCTTCTGCTCCACCTAATAATTTACTTGTGATAAACTCATTAAATCTAGATACAACAATCGCAACTTTTAATCCTGTCCCTACTAAATTTCCCTCATAAATTGTTTTCATTGTGGTTCCTCCTAAAATTTGAGTAAATGTCCTAATTTTGAATGCTTCGTCCTTAAATACTGTTCGTTTTCTGCTTTAATAGGCATTTGAATGGCTACTCTCTCAACAACTTCTAAGCCATATCCATTCACGCCAGCAATTTTCCTCGGGTTATTTGTTAGTAACCTCATTTTCGTAATTCCAAGATCTTTTAAAATTTGAGCACCAATTCCGTAATCCCTTAGATCATCAGCAAACCCTAGTTTATGATTGGCTTCTACTGTATCTAGACCTTCCTCCTGTAATTTATAAGCCTTCATTTTATTAACTAACCCAATTCCCCTTCCTTCTTGGCGCATATAAAGTAATATTCCACTACCTTCTTGTTCAATTTGAGATAGTGCTGCTTCAAGTTGGGGACCACAATCACAGCGGAATGAACCAAATACATCCCCTGTTAAACATTCAGAGTGAACACGTACTAATGTGGGCTCATTAGGATCAATATCACCTTTTACTAATGCCACATGCTCCTGTCCTGTTAGTAATTCTGTATAGGCTACAGCTTTAAAGTTTCCAAATTCAGTAGGTAATTTGATTTCAACCTCTTTTTGTATAAGTTGTTCCTGTTTTCTTCTATAGGCAATTAAGTCTTGAATCGTAATCAATTTTAAATCGAATTTTTCAGCCATGTTTATGAGCTCAGGAACCCTTGCCATTGTTCCATCCTCATTCATGATTTCACAAATGACTCCAGCAGGCTCAGCTCCACATAATCTCGCTAAGTCAATCGCGGCTTCAGTATGCCCTGCTCGTTTAAGAACACCACCTGGCTTTGCTACAAGAGGAAATACATGTCCTGGTCGTTTAAAATCATTTGGCTTGGCTGACTCCTTAAGTAATTCAAGAACGGTTGTAGACCGTTCGAATGCGCTAATTCCCGTTGTTGTTGACTTATGATCGACACTAACTGTAAATGCTGTGCCATGAGAATCTGTATTTTTATCAGTCATTGGATAAAGTTCAAGTACTTCTGCCTTTTCTGGAGTGATGGGAGTACAGATTAACCCTCTTCCTTCCTTTGCCATAAAGTTAATAATTTCTGGAGTCGCCTTTTCAGCAAGGGAAATGAAGTCTCCTTCGTTCTCCCGATCCTCGTCATCCACTACAATGACAACTTTTCCGGCTTTCAAATCTTCTAGCGCTTCTTCAATGCGATTGAACATGATGTACCTCCCCTTCCTTATAGAAATCCATTTTCTCTTAAGTAGTCTTTACTGATCGAAGAGGTTGTTTCCTTCCCTTTCGAAAATTGATATAAATATTTTGCCATCATATCACACTCAATGTTTACAAGATCGCCTATTTTTTTATGTCCTAGAATCGTATCAAATCTCGTTTGAGGAATGAGAGAAACCGTAATCATATCTCCTTCTACTCCAAAAACGGTTAGTGAGGTACCATCTACAGCTACGGAACCTTTTTCAATAAAATATTTTGAAATGCTTTCAGGTAATTGGATTTTAATATATACGGCATTCTCGACCGTCTTCATTGTTACGATCGTACCCATACCATCTATATGTCCTGTGACAAAATGACCTCCAAATCGGCCATTCGCAGCCATTGCTCTTTCAAGGTTAACGGAAGTACCAACCGATAATTGTTTCAATGATGTATGCTGAAAGGTCTCTGGCATGACATCTACTTCAAATTGATGCTGAGAATAACCCGTAACCGTTAAGCAGGTGCCATTTACTGAGATACTGTCACCTATTTTTACGTCAGCCAATACTTTATTAGCTTGGATGGAAAGCTCCATAGACTTAGAGGATTGCTTCATATTTTTAATTGTTCCGATTTCTTCAATTATTCCAGTAAACATATTGTTCACCCACCTTCATGTTTAGGGGTCGCCACGATTTTAAGATCCGATCCTATTTTATCAACACTTTGAAATTCTAGGGACGTTGCTTCTGCAATCGTTGAAAAGCCATCCCCAGCAAAAGCGGATATAGCTTTTATTCCACCAACCAGCTTAGGTGCTACATACATAATTAACTTTTGAAAGGCTTTTTCCTTTAAAAAGGATGAGTGAATAGTTGAACCACCCTCAACGTAAAGGGAGGTTACATTTCTTTCTCCTAATATCTTTAATACCTCAATAACCGAAATCGTTGATGAAGAAAGTGGTATCACTTCAACACCTACAGATTCTAACCTCTGTTTTTGATTTAGCTTATATTGCGACCCACATATAATGACGGTTTTAGCTGAGAGATCTGTTATAACTTGACTTTCAAATGGGATTTTTAAATGAGTATCTAAAATAATTCGAATGGGATTTTTTCCACCCTGGGGCAATCGGGTTGTAAGAAGGGGATCATCCTGTAATATAGTATTAATGCCAACGAGAATCGCATCATGCCTATGACGGTCGTTGTGCACGTCTAATCGAGATTGTGATGATGTAATCCATTTGCTATCACCAGTATAAGAAGCTGTCTTCCCATCTAGGGTTACGGCGGCTTTTAAAGTAACGAACGGAGTCCCGGTTTGGATATAGTGAAAAAAGTGTTCATTTAAACGTAATGCTTCCTCTTCACATATTCCTGTTTCGACCTCAATTCCTGCCTTCATCAGCTTATCAATACCTTTACCAGCAACTAACGGGTTTGGATCGGTACTTGCAACGACTACTCTCTTTAGCCCTTTTTCAATGATAAGATCAGCACACGGTGGTGTTTTCCCATAATGTGAACAGGGCTCAAGGGTAACATAAATATCCGCTCCCTTTGCACGGCTTCCAGCTTGATTGATCGCATTTACTTCTGCATGTGCTTCTCCGGCTCGTAAGTGAGCTCCCATACCTACAACTTCTCCATTATTGACGACAACAGCTCCAACAACAGGATTAGGAGATGTTTGTCCTTGGGTCGAACGAGCAAGGGAGATCGCAAGTTCCATGTATTCTTTTTGATCCAAGATGTATATACCTCCCTTCATAAAAAAATCCTGAGTCATAAACAACTCAGGGAGATTCAGGCATGATTTAATAAGCGTATGAAATGATTATTTTCAAACGCGTGTCCTTATCCTTCTCCCATCCAGACTATCACTGTCGGCTTTGGAGTTTCACCAAATCCACCGTCACTCTTACGAATGCCGGGTCACGGACTGAGAGATATTGTTCATCTCATCACCGCCGGTAAGGAATTTCACCTTGCCCCGAAGGATATCCTATTCGATTTATATTATATTATCATAGTTTTCTTACACATTTCACTATTTTGCTCTGATTTTTTTATTTTTTTTCGATAATGCTCTTACTACGTTCCTAAATCTAACATTATTGGGCGATAGATGGAAATAAAACTATAACATTCGGGTTTGTTTCAGACATTACTTTTTATATTATTTGACTAAGAAAAGTTTGTTCAGCAAATGCCTTGGAAAAGGTTAGTCGCCAATGGCGGGTACATTTCCCTCCCCCTGGTGGCTTGACGTATGTTTCGATGAGCTAGACACTTACATTTGCCAATTATTAACCTCCCACATTAAGAGACTCATTCATTTCTTAATATAATCCTTCCCTAACTTGGAAAGCAATTATTGTATTAAGCCGACATTTTCCTACATTCTTCAGCACATCTGAAGCAAGCTTCTGCACAATCTTGGCAATGCTGATGATCGTGTGATTTACACTCTGTCCCGCATGCATCACAGATTTCTGCACATAGTGCACAGATTTGTTTTGCAAAAATACTGGTCCTTTGCATGGCATTGACAGCAAAGCTGCAAATTTCCGCACACTCTCGGTCTAATTCTATACATTTCGCCATTTTTTCATCTTCTTTTAAACAGGCATGATAACAGACGTTACATGCCTCTAAACAGGACAAACAAGCTTGAATACATTCTTTATAATTTGCGTTCATATTCACATCTCCTTTTTAATGACTCTTTTATTATTTTCCCTAAAGGAGATGAAATAATCGGATAATTTTCATATTAAATAATACTCATCCAAAACGGACAGAAACAGAATCCAAAGCCATGGCTCCTTGTTTATAATTCCGATTGAATCTATTTGAATCAATCCACTAGAAGGGTCAAACTTATCTTGAAAAGAAGTGGGTAACCATCCTTTTCGGTAGGTCAAAATTTTTTCATCACCAAAACGTAACTCCCAGCTATCACGATATTTCTTTAGGGAAACAGTCGATTGATTGGGTGATTTCCATTTCCATTCTTTATTTCTTTTTTCAAAAGTAAAAACTTCAGAAAAAGTACCCCATTGACAATCATAGATATGGTCATTTTTCTTTCTTAATAAAACCCTTTCAAAGTAGTCACTCTCAAGAGTTGCTTTTCGATTCTGACGATGGAAAAATGACATATTTTTATTACCATTTGATTCTAGTAAGTGCAATGAATTTTTATTGGTTTTTGCTAGAATTAAGAAATTTATTGATGAGTCCTCACAAGGGTTACAAATACTTGCAACTCTATTTTTTTCTTTTTCGAACAGAAAGTACATTACTATATAAGCGGCACCTAAAACGATCAATACTAAGGAGATTTCTCCCCATTCACTCCTAGATACGATAAAGGTTATGACCCCTAATAATTGCAATCCGATTCCAACATATAGTTTTCCGCTAGCAATAGAGGAATACAGTCTATATAAGTTCATGAATGTACAGCCCCTTTTATTCCGTTATATGATTAATATGATTCAAATCAATCTGCTAGTACTTATTAGGTATTTTTATAATTGCTTCTTTCGTAAATTTTTTGGCTTCAATCAAACACATATTAATTCATTCAATACTAATGAAACATTTAACGAAAAGATGCCTCGAAACCTTAATCCTTACGGGTTTCTATTCTTATTCGAAAACACCAATCTTGGCGAAAGTAACCTTTATAAAAGAGATGGGGTATTAAAATAATTCAGGGGCCATCCCAAACAAAGGTGTCATGAACCACAACTCAAATGATCTAGAAGAAACCTTCGAAACATCTTCTATATTTGGACAACCATAGTGGTTCAGGACCCTTTATAGGATAGCCCCTTAAACGAATAAATCTATTAAATAGCTTTTTTCTCATTTGCAAATTGAAGAAGATTTTTAAACTGTACTTTACTATCTTGATACCCTTGTTGATATAATGCTTCTAACTTTCTAGGGTTTTTTTCAATTCTACTGACTTTTAATGGTAGTATTGGTCTGATAATCAATACATTCCCTTTCCTTTCTTCCTCTTCTAAGAACTCCAGGGTTTGATTATATAGATTAAATCGGTTTATCATTGTATTTATTAAATATGGATAGTCTGGATATTTTCTCCTTAGTAAAGAAACAAATTTGGAAGGCTTTTTTCTATATTCCTTATTCCGGGTTAATATTACTACATTTTTCTTAAACCCGTCTGCCATCGCTTTATGAATAGGAATAGGGTCACTAATTCCACCATCAAGTAAAAATCGGGATTGAAACTCAACAACCGGAGCAACGAATGGTAGTGAACTTGAAGCTCTTAAGGGGGTTAATACATCCTCTTTGTAATCATTACGCGTAAAATATGCAGCCTTCCCTGTTTTGCAATCCGTCGTACCAATCACAAATTCACTTTCACCGTTATGAAATGTCTCGTAATCAAATGGAATAATTCGATTTGGAATTTCATCAAAGACATAATCCATTCCGAATAATTCACGATTCTTCCAATAATTTCTCCACGATAGATACCTTGGATCTTTAGCAAATCCTATATTAACCTTTTTATTTCTCCCCTTTTGTTTAGAAAGATAGGATGCGGCAATACATGCTCCTGCTGAAACCCCTATAACATAAGGGAATTCAACATCATTTTCTAAAAGAAATTCTAATGCACCAGCTGTATAGACCCCTCTCATTCCTCCCCCTTCTAATACTAGGCCTGTATTTTTTAGCATCATCTAAGGTCACCTCTAATTTAACTTATTAAACCATTTATTCATGGATACATAATGATATGTTCTAGTTGATGTACGTCTACCCAACAAGGAAAGTATTCTCCACGACTGAGATTACTGAATTCCTCTCCTTTCCCTGTTGCAAACTTACCACTATATTTTCTCACATAAAAATAGCAATGGGTACCCGAATCCTCACGTACCGAACCATCAATCTCAACAACTATTCCTAATTCTTCTTTTGCTTCACGAATAGCGGCTTCTTTATACGATCCCTCCTTCTCTAACCCCCCGCCTGGTAAAACATAATAAGTCTGATTTTTCTTTATTCTTTTTATTAGAGCCATTTTCTTATTTTCTACTAGAATGATTCCTGCACGATTTCGTCCCATCACTTCTCCTTAAATGTATGTAATTAGTTTTGCATTACAGACTTTTTCATAATATTCAATTGGCCCTTCTTCACCAAGGATTGCATAATAGTAACCACGATCCTTCATATCCTTTAAGGCAGTGTACAGAAGTCCCTTACCTACATTATTATTTCTAGATTTTTCTAAGACACCCATTGGTCCATACAAACCTTTTTTATGTAAATATACATCATAACTCGAGACTCCTATGATCTCTCCCTTTTCTTCTGCAAGAAATAACGGGATTTTTGCTTGTATAAAAGCATTCTCTATCGTCTCCAACCACCCATTACCGAAGTTTTCTTTTATAAAAGATAATAGAAGATGCTTATCTTCTTCAGTTGCTCTTCTAATTAAAGTGGGTGATTTTATAGAAAAGCTACTGTCAAATTTGGTTAATTCAACAGACAGATTTCTTGCTGTTGTTATGGAAGCTAATATTTTCTCAGTTGGAAGTCGTTTCATCCATGAATTTTTTTCACTTTCATAAATCGCTTTTATGATATGCCCTTCATTCAAATAAATAGATTTGTCTGTATTTTGACATAATTTCTAATGAGCGCTTCCAAATTTTTTCTGTTTCTCCAGTCATAGGGATTGAAAAATCTTTGTGGGTAAGATAATCATTGGCTTTCAGATGTTGTTTCTTACGGTAGTCTATTAATTTTCCGAGCTGATTTTCGATTAGAATATACATTTCAAGAAGGGTTCCCTTTTTTACATAGGCAGCTCCTAAAAACAGATCCAAAGGAGTAATAACATGTAGATCCTGATTTACAGCAATCATCTCAGCATTAGTAATTAATTCTTTCACTTTTTCAGTTAAGCAGTACATCTTCGACTTCCACCTTCAATTTTATACAATATTCTCCATTACCTAAATAAGTCCTCCTATCAATAGGAAGATGCACTTTTTATATTTTATGATTAACTTGTATTCAATTGAAAACTTCCTTTTTCCTGTAATCACTTCTGAAAAAAGGAGGGCAGACAATCGGCCACTCCTCTTTATTTGTAAATATCTTTCATTTTATTAATTTCTTGCTTGACTTGATTTACAAGTGTCGAAGGAGATAGAACCTCTGCCTGACTTCCCCAATTAAGTATCCAGCTTACTAACCCATCACTGATCCTGGCTTTAGTTGTTACAACGAAGTGAGATTCGTTATCTTTTCTAATTTCAACCTGCTTTCCAAACTTATCAATGATCGGGTTGATTAAATGATTTTTAAAGCGAATTTTTATCCACTGCTCTGATCCAGCAAACATATGAAAAGTAGAATGAACATATTTATTTACATCAAATGCCTCAAAAGGGAACGATTCTTCGGTAATCTGAACACTTCTTAATCGGTCAATTCGATAATGTCGTATTTCATTCTCTTGATAAAAGTAGGCAAGTAAATAATAAAAATCGTTTGCCCATGTAAGTGCCAATGGTTTTACCCTGTAAAGTTCACCATCATGGCTTAATTGAAACTGCTTGTTCATATCATAACGTCCGTATTGGAAAGTGACAATTTTCCGATCTGAAATCGCTTGGTGTAAATCATGAATGGCTAACCGAACAAGATGACTCTCACTTTTTACAGAGGAATCTATTAAAATTTCATTTTGGAGTTGTTTAGCTTGGTGGACACTTGTTAATTGTTTAATTTTCCTAATGAGACCTTTAGTTTCTTCTTTTGTTATAAAACGAGCGGATACGACCGCATCAATAAGCATTCGCAGTTCGTAAAGCTCAAATAGTCGATACTGATGACTATAATATTTCGGGAGTCCGTCTTTTTCTTGGTTAATTGTAATATCAAAATGGGATTCTATTAAATGTTCAATATCATCCTTAAGTGAATTTTTGTTTAATTTTAAATCAGACCCATAAATATTCTGGAATTTATCAATAATATCATCTAATGTTAATTCATTTTCTTCATCCGTTTCTTCTTTAAGTATCTGCATCAACTTCAGCAATCTTTCTTTATTATCAACTCTTACCATATAAACCCCCTCCTATTATTTCTATTCTAGCAAAAAATTTCAAAAAAGGGACGGTTCTCGATCGCGTTAATGCGTTAACGCGATCGAGAACCGTCCCTCATTGTAGTAAAGTGTTAAAGCGTTGTTATTTGATTAGACGAAATATGGTTGGGATTCGGTAGTGTTCGCCTTCGTATGCTTTGATGGCTCCAAGGATTGTGAAAATGAATACAAGGATTCCTACTACTGGAAGTAGGACAAACCCAATAAGAACGATAGTTAATATCCAACATACTGTCCCATATACAAAATAGGAGATTAAAAAGTTCAAGTATTCTTTCCCGTGGTAATCGATAAACTCTGAATCGTCTTTCTTAACTAACCAAATTATAATCGGACCAATAAACACAGTAAAGAAACTAATGATATAGATAACGGCCGCTAGGAGTCTTTCATCTTTTGTTGGCATTCTGGTTGTCTCCTTTCATCTTTTCTTACTATATATACGACGATACTCACAAAAAGTTTCATATATGCCCCTAATATTTTGTTTAAATATCATTGATTTCCCCTTAAAATATCCGTTCTTCTCTATAAAATTTTGAATATATGTGTAAGGAAGGATTGTCTTAAAAGGGGTTGTAAAACATGTTATCGAAAATCGAAGCCTTTATATTAGGGATCATTCAAGGACTTACAGAATTTCTCCCAATTTCAAGTACAGGACATCTCTATCTCGGCAGACATATATTTGGTTTAGACGATGCTGGACTATTTCTTGATACGATGCTCCACATCGGTACATTGCTGGCTATTTTTGTTGTTTATCAGAAAGAGCTATTTTACATGATTAGACATCCATTTAGCAAGCTATCTTTTGTATTAATCATTGGAACCATTCCCGCCGTTATAATAGGGCTATTATTCGAAGATTTTTTTGATACCATATCGAAATCTGGAACAACCATTGGCTGGGAGTTTCTTGTTACTGGCGCGATTATGTATTGGGCTGATGGTGTAAAAGATGGCTTTAAAAAGCTTGACGAAATAACCTATAAGGATGCTTTTGTAATCGGAAGCTTTCAAGCCGCTGCCATTTTCCCTGCATTATCACGATCTGGATTAACGATAGCAGCTGGCTTAATAAGAAAGCTTGATCGTCAAACCGCTGCCTATTTTTCCTTTCTTTTGTCCACCCCGGCTATTTTAGGTGGAATTGTTTTACAAAGCAAAGAATTATTTACAGGTAGTACGGAAGCAATCAGCTTCACTAGCCTTTTGATTGGAACAGCGTCAGCTGCCATTTTTGGATATTTTGCCATCGTGACAATGGTCAATTTCTTAAAAAAACATACTTTAAAGATATTTTCTTATTATGTATGGGCATTAGGGATTATCATTTTGGTTTTGCAATGGACAGGTACCTTTTAGAAGGGAGAGCTTTACATGAGTCATGATTTTCTACTAGAAATTCTCCAAGCATTATCCGATCTAGGTATTTTTGGAATTGCCATCGGTTTAATGATTGAAATCATACCGAGTGAAATTGTATTAGCATATGGTGGGTTTCTAATTTCCACTAAAAAAATTGGGTTTGTATCTGCACTTATAGCTGGAGTCTTAGGTGGAACATTGGCACAATTATTTCTCTATTGGTTAGGGATTTATGGTGGAAGACCATTTTTTGAAAAATGGGGTAAATACTTTTTTATTCATGAAAAACATCTGCAATCGTCTGAAAAATGGTTCGAAAAGTATGGAAATGTCGTCATTTTTACTGCTAGATTCATTCCGATTGTGCGCCATGCCATTTCCATACCTGCTGGAGTTTGTAAAATGAAATTCTCACTCTTTCTTATTTATAGCATTGCTGCCATGATTCCTTGGACCATTCTTTTTCTATTAGTCGGTATGGAATTAGGAACACATTGGAACCAAATTGAAAGTGTCGGCATAAAGTATATTAAACCTATTGCATTAATGGCATCAGGGGTCACTTTAACCTACCTTTTATATCATCTCTTTAAAAACCGGACAAAGAGTCAATGACTTGATTTTTATCTATGTGTTCTAATAGTGATCTTCTTTTTTTATAATGATTTGTTTAAAAAATAACAATTAAACCGTTAGATAAGAAAGGAACCCAAATGAACACTCTTATATTAATCAATGCCACAATTTATCCCGTTACTTCTTCCGTTATTTCTAATGGACAAGTATGGATCCATAATGGACAAATTCAAAAAGTGACCACTTACTTAGAGGAAGTTCCTCTAGGGGCAAAAATCATCGATTGCCAAGGGAAGATTTTATTACCTGGTTTTATTGATGCACATACACATCTCGGGTTATATGATGAAGGAACAGGGTGGGCTGGAAATGATGCGAATGAATCCATCGAACCTATGACTCCTCATGTTAGAGCCTTTGATGGAGTGTACCCTCTTGATCCTGGATTTCAGGATGCACTCAAATTAGGGGTAACTACTGTCAATGTTATGCCAGGTAGTGCCAATGTTATTGGCGGGACAACCGCTGTGATCAAAACTCATGGAAAAAATATTGCTTCTATGCTTGTAAAAGAAACATCTGGTCTTAAACTTGCTCTAGGTGAAAATCCAAAACGAATGCATAGTGCTGGTAACAAGGATTCTATTACTCGAATGGGAATAATGGGGATGCTTAGAGAGGCTTTTTTTAAAGCGCAATACTGTGATAACCCAGATGAACTCCGGGTTGCTCCACTAGTAAAAGCTTTGAAACGTGAAATTCCAGTTAGAATTCATGCTCATCGGGCAGATGATATCTTATCTGCTGTTCGTTTCGCAAAAGAATTCAATTTAGACTTACGAATTGAGCACTGTACAGAAGGTCACTTAATTGCTGATCAATTAAAAGACCTTGACCTTAAAGTAACCGTTGGACCTACTTTTACTAGACGCTCAAAAGTAGAATTAAAGAATAAAAGCTGGGTCACTTATCAGGAACTAACGAAAAATGGTGTCGAGGTATCGATCACAACCGATCACCCATACACACCAATTCAATACTTAAATATTGTTGCAGCCATCTCTGTTCGCGAAGGTTTATCAGAGGCAAAAGCATTAGCAGGGGTAACGATTCACCCTGCGAGAAACCTTGGCCTAGACCATCGTTTAGGGAGTATTGAAGTGGGAAAAGATGCAGATTTAGTTCTTTGGGATCATCACCCGTTTCATTTTATGGCCAAGCCAAAGCTTACGATAATTAACGGAAAGGTCGTTTATCAAAACATGTAGAAAAATGGAGATTTTTTTCAAGAAAAATTTACATTTTACCTATTTTCTTTTTGTCATTTTTCTTGTATGATACGAGGGTAAAATATAAATCCCATTATATACTACAAAACGCCGTTAATTATTATATATCTGGCTATGTAATGGAGGGAAGGCAAATGGTGCGCCACCAGTTTCTTGACTGGTCTTAGTGGGTTCGATTCCCACCCCGAAATTTTTTATGCAACTTTAAAAAATTTCGAGGGTAGAACCGAACGCTACGAGACTGCCCTCAAGGAGGGTTTCATATGATCAAGAAACGCGATCTACAAGAGTGTCACACTCTATACGATCAAATGGTGCACCCTGATGTCTTCCCTTTTGTACGTCAAAAAGCCTATTCTTATGAAGAATTTCTTTTCCTGACTAAACAAACGATTGAGGCAGAAGAACAGGGAGAATTAATTTCTAGAACGATTTTGGACGAATGGGGAAATCCTATTGGAACTATCAATTTATTTGATATCGAAAATAAATCTGGCTTTCTAGGAACTTGGATAGGAAAACCATTTCATGGAAAAGGCTACAACAAGCCCGCAAAAGATGCATTTTTTCATGAGTTATTTTATGAATTAGATATGGAAACGATCTTTATGAGGATTCGCAAAGAGAATGTTCGTTCTCAAAAAGCTGCAGAAAAACTTCCGTATGTTATAAAAGCGAACGAGACAAGACCAGCCATTTATGAAAAATTAAATGCAAATGGAGATATTTATAATTTGTATGAAATCCCTAAAGATTTATATACATGGCACTTATATCAATCTCCCCAGGAAGAAGAACAAGCTTTGGAAGCATAAATATACAAAGGAACTGACCCCATTTTTAGATTTCACAGCCACTATTAGGCTATAACCTTTAAATGTCAGTTCCTTTTTATTATGAAATTTTGATTCCACCCAAAAGCTTACACCCTCATTCAATCATTAAGATGTGGTGCAAGTCATATTTAAGGATTAACTCTGTTGGTTTTTTACTTTCTCCATCCATAAGCTTCGAATGATATGAGTTTTATAATTTTCAAGCTTTCGTTTTTCAACAGGATGATGAGTAATGCCCGCATTCTTTAATTCCTTAATAAACCAACCTTTTGAGTACGGATAAGCCATGTGCTATGTCTCCTTCCTTCTCATTTCAATAAACATATGAAACAAAAAGGATAGTTATGATGAATTACGAAAGGGACATCTTAGATAATACTTGATACATGTCATCGATTGTATAGGCATCAAGTCCACTTTCCATCGCTGTTTTAATTTGTGTTTGGTTATTTTCTAATTCCTCTAATTTTAGAAGAAATGATTGTGGGGATAATTCCTCTTCTTCAAGCTTGAGTGCAAATCCTTGTTTAACAAAAGAATTGGCGTTTAAAATTTGATCTCCTCTACTCGCTTCTCTAGAGAGAGGGATCAGTAGCATTGGTTTCTTAAGGGCAAGGAATTCAAAAATTGAATTTGAGCCAGCTCGAGAAATCACCATATCCGTTATAGCTAGAAAATCTGTTAATTCACTTGAAACATATTCGTATTGAAGGTATCCGTCCCTTTGGAGGGAGGAATCAAGATTGCCTTTTCCACAAAGGTGAATGACTTGATAGCGTTCAAGTAGATGATCAAGGTTTTGTCTGACTGCGTCATTGATTTTCCGTGAACCTAGACTACCACCCATAATCATTAATACAGGTTTAAGATTATGAAATCCTGTTATTTTTCTTCCAGCCGCCGGATTCCCATTGAAAAGCTCTTCGCGGATAATCGCTCCTGCACATATTGATTTTTCTTCAGGAGTATGTTGGAGAGCCTCAGGAAATGTTGTAAAGATCTTTGTTGCAAAAGGAATAGCTAATTTATTTGCAAGCCCAGGGGTGACATCAGATTCATGGATCGCAACAGGGATTCCTTTCATTTTTGCTGCCATTACAACAGGAACAGAAACGAATCCTCCCTTCGAAAAAATGATATCCGGTTTTGTTTTTCGGATAATTTTTAAGGATTCCATTAATCCTTTTAATACTCTAAATGGATCGGAAAAGTTTTTCACTGAAAAATATCTTCTTAATTTCCCACTAGATATTCCATGGTATGGAATATCTGGAAATTGCTCGGTGATAATTTCTTGTTCAATTCCATTTTTAGATCCTATATAAAAGGTTTTCCAGCCATTTTTTTGAAAGTAAGGGATGAGCGCAGTATTAACGGTTACATGTCCTGCCGAACCTCCACCAGTAAATAATATATGTTTCTTCATGATAAATCTCCTATCTGTAAAGATTCCTTTCCCATTATACACTGATTTTTCATTTTAAATAGAGGAAATTTCAGATCAGGATGTTTCACCTATGTTTTTATCTAATTTTAGAAGATTTTAAATGCTCTTTCGGCCAAAAATGGCATACACAACAAATTGTTTATATCTAATCTCCATAACAAAGTTTCTTCTAATTATATTCTATTTGCTCTTATTAATTCATAGTTTGCAACGTATAATTGGATTGAATTTAATTTCAATTTTAGAAACAGAGTTCATTCACCTTTTTTAAGGATGAATGTGATATAATTCTCTCATTGTTCAACCAGCAAGGAGATCGTTCTATGAGACAAACAAATTCGATGACAGAAAAAATGAAACAATTTTCAATTATTTTAGTTCCAATTT
This sequence comes from Rossellomorea pakistanensis, assembly GCF_016908495.1. Classification (GTDB taxonomy): domain Bacteria; phylum Bacillota; class Bacilli; order Bacillales; family Bacillaceae_B; genus Rossellomorea; species Rossellomorea pakistanensis. The sequence continues at coordinate 728,823 of NZ_JAFBDZ010000001.1, forward strand.
TAGTGACACAGCTTGGGATGTTTTCGATGACCTTTTTTGACACGGTAATGTCAGGTAAGTATTCATCAACAGATCTTGCAGGGGTGGCCATTGGATCCTCCCTTTGGGTGCCTGTTTTTACTGGTTTAAGCGGAATATTACTCGCTATCACTCCGATTGTTGCTCAGCTAATTGGTGGAAATCGGGAAAAAGAGGTTCCATTTTCAGTTGTACAAGGAATATATGCTGGGATTTTTCTAGCTGTATTGATTTTAATCATTGGAGCATTCGCTTTAGATCCTATATTAAACGGAATGAATATTGAGAATCGCGTTAGGTATATTGCGAGGGAATATCTGGTCGCCCTTTCCTTTGGAATGATTCCTTTATTTATCTATAATGTTCTCCGTTCATTTATCGATGCATTAGGGATGACGAGAGTTTCAATGGTGATTACGTTATTGTCACTTCCCATTAATGTATTTTTTAATTATGTTTTAATTTTTGGTGAATGGGTCTTTCCCGAGCTTGGAGGAGTTGGTTCTGGATATGCGTCTGCTATAACTTATTGGATAATCTCTTTTATTGCTGCCTGGGTCGTTCATCAGAATCGACCATTCGCAAAGTATTACATTTTTCGAAAGCTTCACCCCATTTCTTTTTCAAAATGGAAAGAAATTTTTGCTATTGGGGTACCAATCGGACTGTCTATTTTTTTTGAAGTAAGCATCTTCTCGGCAGTTACATTATTTATGAGTAATTATAGCACTGCTATAATAGCTGCCCATCAAGCAGCCATTAATTTTGCTTCTTTTTTGTATATGATTCCTTTAAGTATCTCAATGGCTCTAACGATTGTAGTTGGTTTTGAAGTCGGGGCTAAAAGAATTGAAGATGCAAAAATATATAGTCTAATGGGAATCTTGACAGCAATTGGATTGGCTCTAGCTTATGGGGTAGGTTTAATGGTGTTTAAAGAACCGGTGTCATCCATTTATACTGATGATCCTGAAGTCATTTCCCTGATTTCTCATTTCCTTTTATATGCAGTTTTCTTTCAGCTATCTGATGCTATCCAAGCTCCTGTACAAGGTGCATTACGAGGCTATAAAGATGTGAATGTCACTTTTATTATGGCCCTCATTTCTTATTGGGTTATAGGGCTACCCTTTGGATATATCTTAGCGAACTATACTGATTTTGGACCTTATGGGTATTGGATTGGTTTAACAACTGGTTTAACTGCAGGGGCTATAACATTATCAGTACGATTAATCCAAATTCAAAGAAAAAGCAGAGACATTGCAGATAAGATAAGTTGAAGCAGTATTCTCTCCTTTTATTTAAGGAATAGGATTAGAAGATCCTTTTCTAACAATAATGTTTTCAAGATTTTTATTTCTTATTAAGGGCAGCCCCATACGGCTGCCCTTTGTCAACTATCCCTCATCCATGTGATGAAATACCTTCCCCAATACATCTTTTCCTCCCGTTACAGGAATAATACTGCCTGTGATGAAATCAGAGTCTTCCGAGCATAGAAAACCGATCGTTCTTGCTACGTCTTCTCCAGTTCCCGGGCGGCCAATTGGAGTCTGTTCATCTTGATGGTTATGTGCTTTTTCTATCGTTTCTTCTTTCCACTCTCCTACAATATCACCTGGACATACCATATTAGCGGTAATGCCATTTTTCGCTTCCTCAATACTAATTGTCCTTGTTAGTGAGGCAACTCCTGTTTTTGCTGCGGCAAATGCGGAACGATAGACCCAGCCAGGGGCTTGATCAACACGGTCATATCCTACCGTAATAATTCTCCCCCACTTTTTGCTTCTCATATATGGAATGATCAACTTTGTTAAGTAAAAAACACTGTTCAAGTTTCCGTTCACCATGTACTGCCATTCTTCTAATGAATATTGATCAAATGATTTCCTCTCTTTCACATATGGACCTGCATTATGTATGAGTATATCTATTGATTGAAAGGATTTAACAGATTCTTTTACAATATTTTCACAGTCCTCTGGTGAAGAAATATCTCCTTGAACAGTAACACATTCGATTTTATAAAGTGAGTGTAAGGATTTCACAAATTTTTCTGCTTCTTTCTGACTGTTCCGGTAGTTAATGACTAAATTAAATCCTTTTCGTGCAAACATTTCTGCTGTTTTCTTTCCGATCCCTTTAGCTCCACCTGTAATTAATACTGTTCTACTTGGCACTCGTATCCTCTCCAAAGACAACATTCTTATCTTTATAGTAAAAAGTCCTTAACAATAATGCAAATAATTTTCCTTAAAATTGGATTTAATACGATTGTTGAATCAATTTTATTTAATTATTTCCATTTCACATGACAATAAATTGGAAAAATACTCATAAAATTGAATTGACTAGTCATGTAAAGTGAATTATGAAAGAAATTTAAGGCACTATGTATTTTTTAATGTTCATTACATAATCTAAAAATAAAATATTATTAATTAAAATTTAAATATAATAAAGAGCCCCTTCTGAGAAGGAGCTCTCACTATCAAACTATTATTTTCCGATAAACATTTGAGTCCAGTAGTTACCATTCTCCACATATCCTACACCAATATGTGTAAAGTTAGAGCTCATGATATTTTTACGGTGTCCATCAGAGTTCATCCATGCATTGACAACTTCTTCTGGTGAACGTTGTCCCATTGCAATATTTTCTCCAGCAGAACTATACTCAATTCCAAATTGCTTCATCATATCAAATGGTGAACCGTAAGTTGGGCTCGTATGAGAGAAATAGTTCTTAGCTTGCATATCTTTAGATTTTTCACGTGCTACTTTACTTAATTCAGTATCTACCTTTAAAGCAGGTAAGCCTTGCTTTGCACGTTCTTGGTTTGTTAATTCTACTACTTGTTGTTCGAATTGACTTAATTGACTATTTTGTGATTCTGCTTTTGCAGGTTGTTCTGTTTTAGGTTGCTCTTTTGCTGGAGCTGGTGCCGGAGCCTCAGCTTTTGGTGCTTCTTGCTTAGGTGCCGGTGCTGGTGCTTCAGCTTTTGGCGCTTCTTGCTTAGGTGCCGGTGCTTCAGCTTTTGGCGCTTGATCCTTTACCGGTGCTTGTTTTTCTTGTTGAGGAGCTTGTCCATTCCCCTGTAATTGGGTTTGATATTTTGATAGAATATCCTGAACCCACTTATTCATTTCTTCAGAATTCCCATTATATTTATAGGTATAAACCTTTGTTTGGCAATCTATTTTCTCATTGCCTGCAGCGTCCGCGCTACCTGCAAATGGTGCTGCTAATAATGTTAATGCTGTTGCTGTTGAAATAATCATTTTCTTTTTCATAAGGTTGAATTCCTCCTTGAAAAGTTTGTTGTTTTCTTGGTGCACAATCATCATATCATCTATCTTTTGTCACATTTACGGAGGATTTTGGAAAATTAAAGAGACTTCTATTTTCTGAAAATAAAAAAACTAGCTATCTATCACTAATCCCTTTTAAATAAAGGATTACGAGAGTACTAGTATATATTGCTTACATTTCTAATATTGGAAAAACCCTTCTTTAGCAGTAATTAACTACCAGTAAATTAGGATTGACAAGTTTTTTGAGCCTATTGTTCTATAACAATTATTACATTAAAGTGTCAGATAAAACAGCAATTTAACTAAATCCGAGTGTATTTATCCCATATTATGGATACTATTATTCGCGCAGTTGAGTTAAAACCTGAATATGTAGATTAATTAATTGTAACTTTACCTCCGATGGTAAAGCTGAAGCAGAAATTCTTTTAATCGCGAAGAAAAATTTCACTTCTTTTGCCTTTCTCACTCTTGGATGACTATTTTCATCTAATAGTTCTCTTGTAATCGCATCAAGAAGTACCGTAAGTGGTGCTTGTGTATCTATAGGTAGCGTTCGATTATTCCAAAGTTGATTATAGGATTGTAGTAAAAGCTTATCGTCATTCATTTTAAAGTCTCCTTCTCCTTTACATAATTCTAATTAAATATACTCATAATAGTAATAACTATTATGAAAGATAGGTGATTCTCTATGACTGCACCATATTGTTGTCCAAACTGTAAGACAAATCGTTCTAGATTCAATATCATACAGCAAGTATCACAGAGTGTGAAAATGGACCCGAAATCTGGTGAAGTGATTCAACAATATGATCAAGATAATATTGATCCTTTCCATATTACGTATAATGGACCAGACTATAAAGTTCAATGTGGTGCTTGTGGCCTTGTCGAGGATGAAAGAACATTCAAACAATTTGGAGCTAATTCTTAGTATAAAATGAAACTCCTTGGAGGTTCAACATTTTAAATATCCAAGGAGTAAATGGCAAACCTGAAGACTTCGTTCAACACTAAATCCAATAACAATTTCTTTATCAAAAGTAATTAATGGACCAGAAACAAATGAATTTAAAAGCAATAAAACACTCTCTTAAATTTACGTTTCTGGTTCATTAAAAAAATCGACCTTTATTTCGCTTCAACTTTTTGGATAGTTTGGCGTCTTGTTTCGTTAGACTCTTCTTGATTAGAAGTCCGTAATGGTATTTCCCTCATAAAGAACGTTAATACAAAACCAGTAATTAAAATAAAGGCTCCAATTAAAAATACATTTGTTAAAGAATAGCTTAATGATTCTCTTATTAATAAGACAAATTGTCCGAACATTTCTTGCATTTCTAAAGGTAAACTATTTTTAATATCTTCAAGTTTAGCGGGGTCCATAAGATTCTGTGGATTTTGTAATTCTTTCAGCTGGGAAGCTCCTTGACTAGCAAATCCCAACCCTTCAATAGTAGAGAACTCTTCCTTCATCTTGGCTGAAAGTGAATGATTCATAATGGTTCCCATAATTCCTACTCCAACAGTTCCCCCAATTTGACGAAATAATTGAGTGGCAGCTGTTGACACACCTAAATATTGGTGACTTACTGCATTTTGGACTGTTAGGGTAAACACAGGAAAGCTTAACCCCAGTCCAGTTCCTACTATAATAATGTTCAACACCGCTATCATATTCGTCGTTGCTGTACTCATTAGAGAAAGCAAGAACATTCCACTTGCCATAATAAATAATCCACTTAGTGCGATCATTTTATATTTACCTGTCCTCGTAATGAGCTGACCACCTAACGCACTAGCAATAACCATACTTAATGTCATCGGCATCATGACAAGACCAGACTTTGTTGCTGAAGTACCGATAACTCCTTGAATAAAGAAAGGCATATACATGATTGCCCCAAACATACCAGCACCAAGAATGAAGCCAATGATATTTGATAGCGTAAATACTGGATTCTTAAATAGATGAAGTGGTAATACTGGATTCGCTGCTTTTCTTTCAATGATAATAAATAAAATAAGAGCAACTACCGTACCTGCAAATAAACTGATAATTTGGAAAGATAGCCACTCATAATCATTTCCCCCCCAAGTAAAGGCGAGTAAAAGTGGTATAATTGTTAGTGAAAGCATAGCTGATCCTAGATAGTCGACTTTCTTCTTTTCTACGACTGTTTGGGAAGGAAAGAGCTTCCAAATCATTGCAAAAGCAACGACACCAAACGGTAAGAACACCCAAAAAACCCAGTGCCATTCGGCATTATCAACAATCCATCCCCCTAATGTAGGACCGAATACACTTGCTAACCCAAAAACGCTACTCATTAACCCTTGCCATCTTCCTCGTTCCCTTGGTGAGAATAAGTCACCCACAGCCGTGAAGGATGTAGACATAATCATACCTGCGCCAAATCCTTGTATTCCTCTAAAAGCTATCAATTGGAAGATGCTATCTGAAAGTCCATTTAATAATGACCCAAGTGTAAACACGCCAATTCCTATTAGAATGAATATTTTTCTTCCATACATATCTGATAATTTTCCAACGAGAATGGCTGTTACTGAGCTTGTTAACATAAAGATGGTGAATACCCAACTATAGTATTCAATTCCACCTAGTTCAGAAATAATTCGTGGCAATGCAGTCCCTACGATTGTTTGGTTCAAAGCTGCAAACAACATGGCAGACATAATAGCAACCATGATCAAGATTTTTTTCCTTTGTTCGAGATGCTCCATTATTTCTCTCCCCAATTCTATTCATATGATTAAAATTTCACTAACTTAAGTTTTAATATTAAGAAAAGGGTGATCATTCAACTAGGAATGATCATCCCTTGCATTGTTCTAACCCTTTTTTAAAATTTTTTCAAATAAACGAATGAGCTGATTTATTTCATCTTCTGAAAAAGATTTAAAGGTTTCTTGGAAATACTCAAGTTTCTTTTGGTTATAAAAATCAAGCATTTCCTCCCCTTTAGTAGTAAGGGCTAATTCTACAATACGACGATCACTATTTGATCGCTGTCTTGTGATATAATCCTTTTCCACTAATGCATCTGTTACAGCTGTAATATGACTGGCTGAAACCTCCATTAGCTTGGAGAGATCGGATGCTTTCATGGCACCTTTTTCAGAAATATGCTTTAACACCATAAATTCTCCACTTGAAAAATATTGTCCATATATTTTCTTTAAATCTTGTTTCATTAAACGAAAGAGAGACCGAAATAAACTTTCGAGTCGAAACATTTCCTTCAATACTATCGAACCTTTCCTTAGCAAGACGAATAGTTAAGTTAGTTAACTAAATTTAGTTTATGCTATTTATTCTTTTTCGTCAAGCTTTACTTAAGAAACATAAAAAGTGTGTTTATTCCATAATAAGCAGTCGAGACAGAAAGTATGGATAGCCCCAAACCTGCACATAACCCAGTAATTGCCCTTAGCAGGTTATTACTTCTTCTTATATCCATTCTTTGTGTCCATCCATCCATTAACATCGGAATATTTAACGCTACACATGAAGGAATCGCGAGATCTAATGAGAAAATGATCCTAAAGTATAGAATAGGAATAACGCATAACATTCCAATTAGCAAGAACATACAACGATAACAGACAGGGAACTGTTTACCCCTCAGTACTAAGGAGCGTTCTTTTATTCGATGACATGGCATAAATCGAAGTGTGAAGATATCAAGTATGAATTCTTTCATCATTTACACCTTTTGCTTAAGGAGAACAATCTGGAGTACAATCACAATCTAAAGAATCGCAATCCATGCCTTTTTTTCCTTTAGCGGAGATACAATCGCAATCAGGAATGGAGTAGGCACAATCACCCCAACCCGCTCCATCACCATTATTTTTAGATTTTCTTTTCCTATAATGGTAAACAGTTAAAATAAAGAGCAATAATCCGCCAAAGATGATGACACCCGAGATCATATATTCAGTAGATGTTTCACCAACTATGAACCCTAGAACCCCTGCTATCAAAAATATCATCGTTAAGGTAAAGAACAAAAAGACCATTACAATCCCCCGTATTTATTTTTCTAAACCTTTGAGTCCTTCTAGAATTTCTTGTTTATGTAGATTTTCACCAATGATGACTAAATTAGCTGGCATCTTGATTTGTTCTGGCATGTAATATGGCATTCCATAGGAGTATTGAAACAAGTAAGGATACTTTTTCCCGACAACCGGCAGATACCCTTTTATTCTGTATATTGTAGAAGGTAGTTTCCTTAACCATTCTTCAAACTCCTCTAAATTAATTTTATTCTCAAATGTATGTACACATGCCGTTAAAGAAAGCTGTTTTCCGATGGATGCTTTCCTATGGTTAACGTCTCTTTCTTCTCTTACTAGTTGATGGATCTCCGTCATTGATACATCACAATAATTTGTTAATAATACCCTACTTGCTTCATTGAGTTGCTGGAGTTCAAATACAATAGCTCCTAGCTCCATTTCTGGTAATAAATCAGCTTTATTCAAGATAATCAAATTTGCATGACGAATTTGCTCTCTCATTAAATGTAGAATTTGCGGTGAAAATTGATCTCGGTTCTTCCATTGAAATGCATCTACTATCGTAATAATTCCTTTAAAGGAAAGATGTTGAGCGAATAACGGTGAAAGTACAGAATCGACAACTTCTACTGGATGAGCAGCTCCTGTAGTTTCAATCACTAACACATCGAAGTCTTCTTTTAGTAATAACTCTTGTAATTGTGACTCTAATTTTTCCTGTATCGTACAACAAATACAACCATCTAGTAATTCTTTTAATGGTGTGTCATCATCCACTTCATTTGAGTCAATTGATGTTTTCCCGAGTTCATTCATAAGCACTGCTGGCTTTAACCCTTTTACTTTTAAAGATAATAGAAATTTCTTCAATAAAGTTGTCTTTCCACTTCCTAAAAAGCCAGATAAAAGATAGACTTCTTTTTTCATTCTTCCCTTCCTTTCCTACTCTCTATTTGCTCATTTTATTCGAATCATCATCACAATACAACAATTTAAAAATATCGAATCTCTTATTATAGGAAGAAAAAGTAGCATACAATGATCATAACAAGAAATGGCTTAAAGTACTTATTGGTTTAGGAGGACCATTATGTATTATGAGAGAGTTGTTCCGGCACATCTAAAAATATTTTTAAATAACCCTTCAAAGGAGTCTTTTAAACAATTGTGGCAAAGCAATACCGGTGAAACCGATTACCTTGATTTTAAAATGATGTGGATTGAATGGACAAAAATGGCTAAGCATATACTCGCGATTGCTAACTCAGGCGGTGGATGTATTATCATAGGAGTAAGACAAAATGACTTGGGGTCCATTGACTGGGTCGGATTAAAAGAGGAAAGCTTTTTAGATAAAGCTGATGTTGATAATAAATTACACCATCTACTACCAAAATATTTAAAGTACCGCACCGAAGATTTCATATTCTCCAAGGATGAACACGCGGATTTAAGATTTAAAAGGTTCCAAGTATTAATTATTGAGTATGATCCCAAATACGTTCCTTATACATCCATCGTTAACCGCGGAGAATTACGTTACGGATCTATTTATATTAGGCAAGGTACGAAAACGATGGAGGCCTCTAATGATAAGCTTGTCGAAATAATCCTACGGAAAGTTCAATCAGGTGGGTCAGATAGTGATGAAATCTCCCTGCAAGATCATTTCCGACAATTAAAAGGACTTTTCCTAGAATTTCAATCTCTAGAAAAAAGTCCTTACAAAGACTACATTGGTGAATTAATCAACAGAAAAAAAACAAGAATTGAAGGATATTTAAATCTTGATAGTAAAGAATGAAATTTTATACCTACTAGTTCATTGTAAACACCTATTTAGAATATTCTTGGGGTTTAATAAAAGAATTGTTTAATGGCATCTACATTTTGATTTTTATCAATTTGAAGCACTAATCCTGCATTGTTTGTTAGTACATCCTTATAGCTATTACGTACTGGAATCCTTAAGGTTTCAACAGATTGTATCGGATTGACGATGGTTGAGGCACCATAGGGAATGAGTTCATGGATTTGCATGTCTGTCTCAACAACATTCGTTCCTTTTTTAATTAAATTTATAACCGTTTTCAAACCATCACCTGACTTTATATTCCCTAGTACTTCTTCTTGAATTTTTTTCATTACTTCCTGTTGGCGATCTACACGTCCAAAGTCGTTAGTTTCATCTCCACGAAAACGGACATACTGCAATAAGTCTTCACCATGAAGTCTCTGTTGTCCCGGTTGTTTATCCCAATCCCAATAATTAATCATCTTCTCTGTCAACGAAACCTCTATCCCACCTGGAATCATCGAATCAACTAGCTCAACAAACCCCTCAAAATCTATATTGACAACGTGATCAATGGTAATATTAAAATTTTCCTTTATTGTTGTTTTTAAAAGTTCTTCCCCGCCCCAAGAATAGGAATGATTAATTTTACTTTTACCATACCCTGGGATGTACACGTATGTATCTCTCATGATTGAAAGTATTTTTAGAGATTGTTGTGGGGGGTGATATTGTGCAACCATGAGGGTATCAGAACGAGCCGCATCGTTTTGACGGTGATCAGAGCCAATGATTAATACTTTTATAGGCTCTTGCTCAGGGGCAAGCGATAATGGAAACGGGCTTTTTAGATCTTTATCTGTTTCAAAAGACTCCTTTGAATCTTTTTCAGGTATCTTTTCCTGTGATGAACTGTCACCCCATAATGGTGAGCAACTTTGAAGAATCCATATCGCAGCTGCCATCTGAATAAGTAATCTTATTCGCTTCAAGCTAATACACCTCATTCTTCTTATCATTAGTAATCATTTTCGGTCAATTACCGATTATCTATACTAGAAAGAATAAGTATTGGTAGATGCCCCATATTGACAAAATAAATAAGCCTAATGGGGAAGCATCTTGGTGCTTGATCTCATTAGGCTTATTAAAAGTATATTGGTTATTCTTTTTTTCCTTTGATTTTTTCTTGAAGACGTTCTACTGCTTTTTTCACTTGGGGATCATCCTCAACCATTTTCTTTCTGAGGAGATCCATTAACTTCAATGTGCTTTCACCCTTCAGAACTCCTGTAACTTCAAGCTTTTCTTTATCTTGAAATTCTTTGACTGCTTTTACAGTGTTTTCGTCGTAGAATCCATCAACATCTCCTGGATTAAATCCTAAAGCCTTCAGCATTTCCTCTGCCGCTTTTACCTGCTCTGATACGGCAGATTTCTTTAAATCCTTTTCTGGATTTAAGAATGGTAATTTAGCGTAAGCAGGTAATTCTACTTTAACATCGGGTTTAATTCCTTTTTCATGAATCCAATTACCATTAGGTGTCAACCATTTTGCTGACGTCAGCTTCATATTGGATCCATCAGAGAAGTTTTCAGCTGTTTGAACTGTACCCTTTCCAAAGGATTTCGTTCCAACTAAAGGAATTTCTGTTGTTTCACTTACAGCAGCTGCCAATATTTCAGAAGCACTTGCACTTCCATTATCAATAAGAACTGCAACGGGAACTTCTACTTTTTTCCCTTCTTCCGCCATAACCTTTTCAACTGATCCTTTGTTATCATCGATTTGAAGAATAGGTTCCCCTGCAGGAACAAAAAGGTTTGAAATCTTGATGGCTTGATCTAATAATCCACCTGGATTTTGTCTTAAATCAAGAACTAGGCCCTTCATCCCTTCTTTTTTCATTTGTTCAATCGCTTTGACAAGTTCATCATAGGTATCATCTGAAAAACTCGTAATTTGAATTTTGGCGATTCCATTTTCCTGCATTTCTGGGTACACCGTTTCTAACGGAATTTCATCACGAGTAATCTTAACTTGTGTTGTATCCTCACTACCAGGTCGTTGGATTGTAAGAGTGACTTCTGTCCCTTTTTCACCTCGAATGAGCAGTACTGCATCAGTGACGCTCATTCCTTGAATATTCTTTCCGTCAACTTCGATTATTTTATCATTCGGTTTCAATCCTGCAGCTTCTGCCGGAGAACCTTTGATTGGGGATACAACCACGATAGTGCCATCCCGCTCTTGAATCTCAGCACCAATTCCTTCAAAGGAAGAACTAATACTTTGATTAAATTTCTTAGCCTCTTCTTTGTTCATGTAGTCTGAGTAGGGGTCTTCAAGCGAATCAAGCATTCCGTTAATAGCCCCATTTACAAGCTTTTCTTTATCAAGTTCCTTATAATACTCTTTATTTAAGGAATCATAGGCTTCATAAAGCTTATCAAATTCACTTCTTTCCGTGACACCGACATTTACAGCTTTTTCATCACCGAATGCTAAAGCAAAAGTAGTAATCCCGGCAGTTGCAAAAACGAGAACGAATATGAGCATGACGAATTGAAACTTTTTCATTTTAATAAAACCAGAAGGGGGCTGATCGTGTTTCTGGTTACTTTGTTGGTTATCTTCTTCCAAATCTTTCACCACTTTCATTGCGAGTACTTGTTCAAGTACTCCTCTTTATTAGATGCAGGTTCCATTCTATGTATCTTTTTCAACTTCTTTATTTTATCAGCTTTTTAAGTTTAGTAAAAGAAAAATCCCTAATCCTCTTTATCATGCGTAATTCCCGAAGAAACAATTTATCATAAATTAATTTTCTAACTCTTTAATATTTTGTTTGTCGAAAAAATAAAAAACCAACCAAAACTGGTTAGTTTTATATTTTTTTCACATTTTGAAAATATTCCTCTAAAGTCCAATCATTTTCAAAGATGACTTTAGCTGCATCTTTACCAACATACCGGAAGTGCCATGGTTCATATTGATAATGTGTAATATCTTCTTTCCCTTGTGGATAACGAAGAATATATCCGAATAAATGAGCATTCTCTTTTAACCATATTCCTTCTTTTGTTTTTCCAAATGCTTCATCTATTTTAAAGTCATTACTCTGACTTGATATATCCATTGCCAGTCCTGATTGATGCTCACTTTGACCGGGTGGTGCGACTGCTAATACGGCTTTTTCTTTTCCGAATTGAGCAATTTCTCTCTCTAACAACATTTTTTGATAATCATATGAGCGATATCCTGATACAGCCGTTAAATAAATATTTTGTTTTTTTGCTTCATTAAACATATTTTCAAGAGCCTTAGCCGCCTCATTACGTAGGTGTGCTTTCTCAAGATCTTTTTCTCCAAAAACGAAAGGTACATTTGGACGTACTAGATCATTGGGTTTATATTCCCCTAGTGCAAATTCCTTATTAACGAGCGCCAAAACATTTTGAGGGTTTTGAATCATTTTCTTACCATCGACCACTTGAACGTCATTAAAATATTGCTCCTGGAGCTGAAGTTCAGGCGGTACGGTTTCCTCAGGTTCTTTCGTTATTGGTTTTTCCTTTTCTTCAACTTGTTCTTTAGATTCTTGCTTTGGTTTTACAGGCTCTTCTGCTTGCTCTTTTTCTCCCATTAAATTATCCGTCCATTCTTCCACTTGTTGACAGCCTGAAAGAAGAAGTAGAGTTGTTGCAGAAAGAATCATAGCCTTTTTCATAATGTCACCTTTTTTCTCTATTTTGTTCCATCCTTAATCATAACACGTTAATCAAATGATGTAAGCAGGATAAACTTCACAAATTTTATTCCTATAATAAAAAGGCTCTGACAAAAAAAGATGGCCGATCCACAGGGAACCAGCCTCTTGTTCATGACCTATTCTTTAATTGCTGCTTCTAAAGCAACTTCTATCATCTCATTAAATGTAGTCTGTCTTTCTTCCGAAGTTGTTTCTTCGCCTGTTAAGATATGATCAGAAACAGTTAAAACAGATAATGCTTTTCTGCCATATTTAGCGGCAAGTGTATACAACGCGCTTGTCTCCATTTCAATGGCAAGAACACCATATTGAGCCCATTTTTCATGTTCGGCGTTATCATTATAAAACATATCTGCGGTAAAGACGTTTCCGACTTTTAAGTTAAGCCCTTTTGCTTCACCAGCATCATATGCTTTCTTTAATAAACTAAAGTCTGCTGTTGGTGAATAATCAACACCATTAAACGTTAAACGGTTCATTTGAGAATCTGTAGATGCTGTCATCGCTAAAATAACATCCCTTACTTTTACATCCTTTTGTATAGCACCACAAGTTCCTACACGAATCAAATTTTGCACATTATAACTCTGCATTAACTCATTGATATAGATGGAGATAGAAGGCACTCCCATACCTGTTCCCTGAACAGAAATTCTTTTTCCTTTATAAGTACCTGTATAACCAAACATATTACGAACTTCATTGTAGCAAACAGGATTCTCTAAAAATGTTTCTGCAATATATTTTGCTCTTAAAGGATCACCTGGTAATAATACCGTTTCAGCAATTTCATTTTCTTTCGCACCAATATGTATACTCATAGTTTTTCCTCCTAAGTATGTCAAATTTCAAGTGGATAAGGTCATCATCCTGCATGAATCATTGTAATCTTTTTTACATTGCAATGCAATGAAGCAGGGGCATGAATCTCTAAAGGATGGTCACAATATAAAATGAGGGTTATTAAAGTATTTCTAACTCTTAATTTCGTGTATTTTTACTTGAATCAGGAGGAGTTCAAAAAATGGGTAAAAATAATAATAGTAAAAAATTACAACAAGCTGTTCAACATGCTAATGAAACAAATCCTTCATCACGTTCAGGAACAAAACCAAGCTCATCAAAAAGTGATCGGGAAAAATTATAAAAAAGTAAGGAGGATCTTGTATGGGTAAAAAGCATCGAAGCCGAATCAATGCACCTAAGAAAAATAATCATATTCCAGCTGAAGGAATCATTGCTGAAAAAGAAGCACATGGCAAAGAACAATCTGCTGTAAAACGTAAAAACAGCCCTGGAAGTAACTTGTAACTAGAAAAGCGGAGGCGCCTTGAACAGGCCTGACAATCATAAGCCAAGCCTCGGAGGAAGGGGACTTTTTCCCCTTATCTGAGGCTTGACTTATGACTAAAGACTAACTACTAATACAGCTATCTAATAAGAACTCGATTAACCCTTTGCCATCCCCCTGAGATTAGCTTGTAATAAAAATGTCCCCTCCTGCCCTCATCAATAAAGACAATATCTCCAGTCGAGATGTATCGTGCCTGATAATTATCAGGCATTAGGTCTGGAACGTTAAATCTCCGGAAAACCTCATTCAGGACAGCTGAATGTGTATTTCCTTCCTGTGTTGTCCGATACACTTGTTTATAACCTTTACTTTGTCCGTAATGAGGCGTTTGAAATATGGTAATATCATATTTTTTCACAAATGCTCTAGGACGAATGATTCTCTCAAGCAATGGCATAAGTACCCCTCCAAATAAGTAGTACTTATATTATTAAATAATCGCTTTGTCGAATCCTTCATCAAAAAAAGACTGCTTTTGTCGAAGAAACAAATTATTTATGAAAATCGTTGGATTGAGGCTCGGATTTTCTCTGCCAATTGCGGAATATCCGAATTTGAAACTGACAGCCTCACATATGATTCATCCATTTCCAGTGCTTCTGAGAGCAACCCTTTTAGCCCTTTAGCTTTTCGATCAACCTGTAATAATAGTTCTGCTTGGTTTTGATCTTGTGAGAGAAAAATCACCTCTACTTCATCTAGTTTTGATCTAAACTCACCATTAATCGGGATAAATTCAAATTCCTGAATAAATGGATAATGAGTACGAAATCTTCTAGGTGCCTGCTCACACTCTACTTTTCTAATTTTAAACCCTAACTGTTGAATCGAACTTAAGACAGTTTCTGTTAGCTTATTGGGAAGGATTTCAATATAATCCTTATCTTTAGGATCTACTGCATTCTTTATATCAAGTCCGGTTGCGACCCATACCCTCGTATTCCCATATGTGACTGGTGTATCAAATGGCATCTGAAATGAAAAAGGCAATTCTTTCTGTTCATTCGAAGAAATGGTAAAAGGTTCCGATATTCTTACCTTCTCTATTGGAGCATAATCCGTATATTTTTTATCATCAGATTCACGAATATAGGTCGTATATAAAGTTAAATAGATTGAATCGATATGCTGCTCAGAATTTCCGCCTTTTATGATGACAACACCGTTGACTTCTTCTCCTCCAAAATAATTAGACTTTTCTAATTTAGTATCTACTGTAGCAGCACCAATTCCAATACTTGCAAATACCTTGTTAAAGAATGACATGGCTATTTCCTCCTTGGGTGAACTTATTAATTTTTCAGGATAAATATAGGAATTCACCTACTTAGATCGGTTATGATTTCTTTGTAATCTTTATAGGGTTCCTCAATTCCAAGTAATTTTCTCAACACTTGTCGAGTTCGAGAAGAAATATCTAGTTCTTCCTCCCAAGACTTCTCTTTTAGATCAAAATCATGATAACAAGAATAGAGTAGAAATAAATAAAAATGCCCCAATGCGTAAAAATCACTGGTTACTGCTCTTTCCCGCATATAGTCCTTTTGCTTATGAACTTCTATATGAGAAGTTGATTGGATACGTGTACATAATCCGAAATCTATGATTGATAATTCTTCCTGATTCCAGATAATATTTGGTAATCTCAAATCTCTGTGAACATATCCATTTTCATGAATGAAACCAACTAGCTTGATTAATTTTAAAACAATTTGAGCTGAGCTCTTTTCATCAAAGCACATTTTATCCTTAAATACTAAAGTTTCGAATGTTTTTCCTTCTTTATATTCCATTACAAAATATGGTGATTTCCCTTCCACTCCTTGTGAAAAAACGGAAGGAAAGGAAGAATGGGATATATTTCGGAGTATACTCGCTTCATATTCTATAAAATTTTGACCGTTATTAAAAAAGCGTTTATATGGTCTTAACCTTTTAAGTACATACCTTTGCTTCGTATTCCTATCTCTTACTAAATATGAAGTCCCGTAGCTCCCTTTCCCTAACTCTTTCACTACTACGTAATGATCAATAGCATCACCGTAGGAATACTTTTTTTCAAAACTATTGATTAGACCCTTCCAAATTGATGTAATCATCCCTAATGAATTTTAACTACTGTAAAAGCTAGAAAAACTACGGCTTTTATACTTCTTCTTATAATGATGATGACCGTAATGCTTGTGCTTATGAGATTTGTATTTATATTTACGATCACTGCTCGAATAACGATGGCTGCTGCTAAGGACTTTTTTCATTATTTTTTTTAACATTGTTAAACCTCCTAAAGGATATATAAGAATATACGAATGAGAAGACGTAATGGTTTCAATCTTGAGAGTAAATCTGAAATTATTTCATTATTAGATAAAGTTACAATTTTTATTTTATCAACCATAGTAACATTCTGACCACTAATATAATTCTCTATTTTATGATAGGTAGTCAAGGAAGAATAATTGGTTAAATAAAAAATGAAACAATCAAGAACCCTTATAAGTGTAAATACAAAACAAAAATAATCCGAACTGCTAAAAGAGCCTACCCCCTCTCCCTAAGTCTAGATTTAGTGGAGAGGGGGTAGACTCTTTAAAAAGAAAGTATAAAAGTTTGGAGTATTTACAGTCGGATTGGGTTATCAGGTTCCAGCTTTTGTACTCGAACCTTTTGGACATAAGCCTTTTCTTTTTCATATGGGCTGTATGTAGAAGGAATTCTGTAAGGTTCACAAATTCTCTTCTTCCCAATCTTCAGCAATAATACTTTTAGATATTAGATATTCAAAAGTGATATCGGCGATCTCTTCTAGTTCCTCTTCAGAAGGAACATATCCACGTTCCATTAGTTCTTGATAGAAAAATTCTGCAATTTCTTCTGTATCAATAAAAACTTCTATTTCACGCATAACATCGCCCCCTTTGTAATTCAATTTATGATGCTAATAAACCATATATGCAAGCCTTAATAATTTTTCATAAACAAACATGGACGAGCATAGAATGAAACATAATCTATTTAGGAGGATGAAAAAATGGGTATGACGATAATAAAGGCAGTTGAGAAGGACTTAAACAATGCAGAGGGAATGATTATAAAGGGCATGGAGAAGGTCCTTCATTTTCTGTTTATTTCCTTTTGTTTACTAACCATTCCAGTTTTCATTTATACCGTTACTCTTTTTCTCTAATTTTAGATTTCGTTTCAGAGTAGTTTTTTAATTGTTCCAAAATCGTTTGCATTTTCTTCTTATATTTAGTGTCTTTAAACATTCGATGGAGAGTTTTATAATCATTATAAAGATCCAGTTGTCGATCTACCCAAGAACCTTTATGCTTTACTGGAGAAGACAATAAATTCTGTGCTTTAGGTTTCGGGGTGGCAAACACAAATCCATACTTTTGAATGTAGGCATCGGCTTGCTCACTATCAGCTATTAATGTAAGTTCATCTTCATCAGCTTCAAGCCACTCACCATCATGAATTCTCATTAATTCGTAAATGACATCCTCCCAGGCATCATCTTTATATCTCCAGATTTCTGTTCTAAATCCTACAACCTTAAATAGATCTTGTTCATATCCTTTAACCTTCACTAGGTCCCCGAAAAGAAAATGATATTCTATATCAATTTGCTCCTGTTCAAATATATGCCCTTCATAATCCTCTAATAGAACAAGACAATATTCTTTAAAAAGCCCTTCACTTTCATTAACCTCGTATAAAAACTCTCCATCGAGTTGTTTTATATTCGTAATCTTACCTACCGTTCCATATATTGTCACAACGACTGTATCACCTATACGAAATTTAGGATTATTCTTCTTCATTTCCTCCTGTCCCCTTTATTTCCCTTTTTTATATAATATGCAGATAGTTCTTTAACGCTCATTAGTTTATTAACCATTTACACTCAAAAGCGGAAGCGCCTCAAACAGCCCCGACATGCATAAGCCAAGCCATAAAGGAAGGGTGCCTTTTCCCTTCCTTTATGGCTTGGCTTATGTCTCGAAGGGCTTGGCGCTGGAGCTGGACGGCTCTCAGTCAGATGAACAGGGCTGAATTCAATTCGAGGAATGCCATTATGACCTTCACATTTGATGAATTTAAAAGATTGATTAAATAAAAAATGTGACCAATGATCGTTTGTACCCTTCATAATTTTCTTGAAAGGTATTAAACAACCATATGGTCACCTATTGGTCTTCTAGCTT
Organism: Rossellomorea pakistanensis; assembly: GCF_016908495.1. Lineage (GTDB taxonomy): Bacteria > Bacillota > Bacilli > Bacillales > Bacillaceae_B > Rossellomorea > Rossellomorea pakistanensis. The sequence continues at coordinate 747,345 of NZ_JAFBDZ010000001.1, forward strand.
TTCTTATTTTTCCTCAGTAAGGTATCGATCCCAGGCCTCATCAAAAATGGACATATTCTCTAAATAATGGCCATTCATCTCCAAATAAGAACTGATTTCATGATATTGAGAAGATTGTTTAGGAAAACCATGATCCTCATATGCTTCATTAGCAAATGCAGTAAGTTCATCCTTAACTGTCGGCTGACGATATTTCATTAAAAAGTGATAAAATGATTTTCTCATTCCAAACGCCTACCTTATCCATCATCTTTTCTAAAAGGATAGCGAAAGTTTTTACGTTCGTAAAGGAAAATTGACAATTATAGAGAATGAATCATTAAAAACGAAAATAATTTTTTTTAAGAAACCTTGGTATTTTCATTAATTCTTCATGTGTTATGACTTTCCCTATTTTCGATGTATCTATAAGGTATAGCTGATCTTCAATCTCACTCACAATCTCTTCAGGCTGATACTCCATATTACATTCCTTGCATTGAAAAGTTGGCGTTTGTTCAATTTCGATTGCCCTAGTGCCATCTGGAAGCTCCCAAAAAACAGAGCCTGTGGTTTTTTCGACAGAAAGACTACTACACCATTCACAAGAGACAATCTTATTCATTTGCTTTTTCCTTTTGCTGATTTTCTTCGATTTTTTCAAGGAATGCTTTATGTTTTTTCTCTTTTAATTGATCTCGCTTCTCTCTAAAATCCTTTAATGATGAATGTCCAGAATCTTGCTGATATTTCTCTCGACGATCGATACGGTTTAACCCTTCTGGGACTAGAGAGAGTTTCTCATCTCTCATCAATCCTGAGATTCCAGATGATTTATACTTTTCATTTGTGTTTGGATAGATTTCATTAAAGTATGCATCCGCTTTACCAGCTACATAGTTTTCTGGTTCAGGATAGGTTGTGATCACTCCTTCAAAATTTCGAAGTACTACCTTATCAGCACTTTGCGAGATGATATAGTTAGGCTGAAGTGATATTTTCCCACCCCCACCAGGTGCATCTAACACAAAGGTTGGTACTGCATAACCGGAAGTATGGCCTCTTAAGCCCTCAATAATTTCAAGCCCCTTTGAAACAGGTGCACGAAAATGACCAATTCCTTCCGATAAATCACACTGATAGATATAGTAAGGCCGAACTCGAATTTTTACTAAATCATGCATTAGCTTTTTCATGATTGGGACACTGTCATTGATTCCCGCTAGGATAACCGCTTGGTTTCCGACAGGCACACCAGCATCTGCAAGCATTTCACAAGCTTTTTTAGACTCCTCTGTAATTTCAATCGAAGTATTAAAATGTGTATTTAACCAAACAGGATGATATTTTTTTAATATATTACAAAGATTTTCTGTGATTCTCTGTGGGAAAACAACTGGTGCTCTTGTTCCGATTCTGATGATTTCTACATGAGGAATATCTCGTAAATTCTTGAGGATGTATTCTAGAATTTTATCATTGATTAGTAACCCATCTCCACCTGATAAAAGAACATCTCTAACTTGTGGTGTTTCACGGATATAGGTAATTGCAGCATCTAATTGTTTCTTTGGAACACCCATTCCAATTTGTCCTGAAAATCTTCTCCTCGTACAGTACCTGCAGTACATGGAACACTGATTTGTAACTAGAAAAAGGACTCTGTCTGGATACCTATGAGTTAAACCTGGAACTGGTGAATCTTCATCTTCTTGTAAGGGATCTTCCATATCATATTTTGTTTTATAAATTTCTTCTCCAATTGGAACAGACTGCATACGAATTGGACAGTTTGGATCTTTTTGATTCATCAGCCATGCATAGTAGGGGGTAATGTTTAATGGGATTGTTTTGGTTGATATTTTTACGCCTTCTTCTTCTTCAGGAGTTAAATCGACTACTTTTTTTAAATCGTCTAAGGTTCTGATTGTATTCGTTAATTGCCAAAGCCAATCATTCCATTGATCATCTGTAACATCTTTCCATAATTCGATATCTTTCCAATCCCTGTCTGGCTTATATAGATCAAATTTCATCATTCTCCACCAACCTTTGAATTTTTTTCCATGAACTCTTTTTTCGGTAGGGATTAATCGAATTAAAAAATTCATTTTTAATCCCAAGAATTTTAAGTCCTTGACGTATATCCGTTTAGGATAGAAAAAAGATGTAATTTTTCATTAATGTCCGTTATGTTATATAGGCTATGATGGAAATACATATTAGTTTCACTACTAACCTAATTTTGTATCCGTTTGGAAAGATCTTTTACCCAAATATTCATGTCCTCCATTTTGTCAAAGATATAACAATTATTTACTAATCGTCCTCGATATCGATAATCTAATTGATGAAAAGCGGCATTCATTCCAAATGATAAAGCCCTTGCAATCGTATAGGCACAATATATATTCTTAGATTTCAATTCAATTTCGAGTGCTAGGAGAAGTTGTTTCATATACCCTTTTCCTCGATGCTTAGGAAGTGTTGCACAATCTGTCATCTCTACATTAGAATACTGGGTATTGATTTCCGCAGAAGCTGCACTGACAATCTCGCCTCCTTCTTCTACAAATAAAAAAATCGTACCCGAATTTAAGCAATCTTCTAGATAATCTTGCTCTTGTAATGGTACCGGGTAGATTTCGAATACTTCTTGGTATAATTTTGATAACCTGGGTGCATCATCTATTTTTGCCTTTTTTATCCTCCCTCCCTCTATAAATAGTTCTTCTCTATCGAGTCCCCGGACTCCTGCAATTATTTCATCTTCCTTAATCCAAAATTGATTTTCCCTTCGGTTTGTTTCTAAAAATTTCGAAACAAAATAGGCATCCCCCCCATTAAAGTAACCGTTTACAACTCCTTCAAGCTGAAATCCTAATTCTAAAAGAAGATGAATATGTTCATTTCTTGATTTAATAATGATTTTTTCTACTCTTTCTAATCTAGCAATCTCAAGTATTCTATCATTGAGTGTATATAGATTACCTCGATAGTCATCGATTCGTATCCTCCCATTCACTCGATCAATAAAAGCTTTGGACCAAGCATCAGGGAGATCAATCTCCTGGTAAAATTGTTTCGTCACCTGAATTCCTCCATTTTTTGGAAACGGGATAATCTAAAAATCTATTTTGATCATCCCATTTCAATAGTTTAAGTATTTCTACAATTTAAAACTGATTAATTTCAACTCTGTCATTTCTTCAACAGCATATTTAATTCCTTCTCTACCCATCCCGCTCATTTTAACGCCCCCGTATGGCATGTGATCAACACGGAAGGTTGGAATTTCATTTACCATAACTCCACCCACATGTAATTCTTTCGTTGCCTTAAATGCATTTTGTACATTATTTGTGAAAACTCCTGCTTGTAAACCATATTGAGAGTCATTAACTTTATCAATAGCTTCATCCCAATCTTGGAATGAGTTAATATGAACTACTGGAGCAAACACTTCCTCACAAGAAATCTTTTGGTCAAGTGCAACATCCACTAATACAGTTGGATAAAGGATAGATCCTTGCTTTTCTCCACCATGAACAAGCTTTGCCCCGTTATGAACAGCTTCTTCAATCCATTTCAGAACTCGGTCCGCATCATAGGGTGATATCATCGCCGAAACATCAGTTTCCAGGTTCATAGGATCTCCGAGTTTCAACTTACTTGTTTTGTCCACATACTGTTGAATAAACTCATCTTTAAGATCTTCATGGACAAATATTCTTTGGATAGATATACAAACCTGACCTTGAAACGCAAATGCCCCTTTCACCATTTTGGGAATAATATCGTTCAAGGATGTCCCCTTATCAACAATTACAGCTGAGTTCGATCCTAACTCAAGAGTAACTTTCTTAAGTCCTGCTTTTTCTCTTATCGATTTTCCTACTTCAGGACTACCAGTAAAGGTGAGCATACTAATATCCTTATGTCTCGTTAATAAAGTTCCCACTTCATTCCCACTACCAGTCACAACATTAAGAGCTCCTGCCGGTAATCCCGCTTTGTGAAATATCTTGGCTATTTTATACGCTGAGAGTGGTGTTTGACTTGCAGGTTTAAGGACAACTGTATTTCCTGCGGCAATTGCTGGACCTACCTTATGTGCGACAAGATTCATTGGAAAGTTAAACGGGGTAATCGCTCCAATGACACCCAATGGCTCTTTTACAGTGTAAGCTACTCGCTCTTCTCCACCTGGTGCTGCATCCATCGGAATAGACTCTCCGTAAATTCTTCTAGCCTCTTGTGCTGCGAAAGAATATGTCATAATCGTTCTATCTACTTCAACAAGAGCTGCTTGCATAGGTTTTGATGCTTCTTGACAAATAATCTCTGCACAACTCTCACGTTCTATCTTTAGAAGCTCTACTACATTTTCAAGTATTTCCGCACGTTTATAAGCTGGCATTGTTTTCATGCTTGACTCAAAGGCTTCTTTTGCTGCATAAATGGCTTCAACAACATGATTTTCATTCGCTTTAGCGATCTTTGCAATTTTTTTACGAGAGTATGGAGAAAGCAAATCTGTATATTCCTTCGCTTCGATCGCCTCTCCATTTATCCACAAATGTTGTTTCATTTAAAAGCCTCCTCTATTTATAGATAATGCAATATCAATTCTAATGATTTCTTTACCCTAAATATATGAATTCAATCGATATTACAAATCAACACCACACCAACTTAAGAGTGTTACCGCAATAATTTCTGCGGATTGAAATACTTTTTCTAATTCGATATACTCATTGGAATCATGGGCCACTTCAGTTGTTCCTGGTCCAAAGACTACTACTGGAATATTCGCTCCTTTTGAAAGAATTCCTCCATCTGTACCCCATGGAGATGCTTCGACTATCGGCTCACTATTCAATATCTCTCTATAGGCTGATTTAATCGTATTCATCAATTCATGGTTATGATCAAGGTTTCCGGGCTGCCACCTTCCTCCGAACCATTCCAATTCTACTGGAAACTCTTTGAACCATTCATCCTGTTCCTTTAATTCTCTTAGCCAATTCTCTACATCGTTTTCAACCTCTTCTAAAGTTTCGTGTGGAGCAACTCCGACTCTTCCCTCTATTATTGCGAGATCTGGTACTGATGAAGGCCATTTTCCACATTCAATTCTACCAATATTGATTGGAACCGGAATCGGAATAGACTGATAAAGAGGGTCATTGATTTCTTCATTCCTCTTTATCTCTAATTCTCTCAGGGATGATATGACTTTCATGGCCTTTTCAATGGCATTAACCCCTTCATACCTTGTTCCACCATGGGCAGATTTCCCTTTTACTTTAATTCTAAACCACATCGACCCCTGTTGCTTAGGAAACAGCTTCATATTGGTTGGTTCGGGAATAATCGCTGCATCGGCTTTGTAGCCTCTGAGTAAGGCTGCTAGAGTACCTGTACCTCCACTCTCTTCTTCAATAACACTTTGAAAGATAACATCACCTTTTAGCTTGATCCCTGTAGAGATAATTGCTTCTATTGCTAGTAGGAGTGCTACGTTGCCACCCTTCATATCTGTTGACCCACGACCGTATAATTTACCCTCAGAAACTCTACCACTAAAAGGGTCATCACGCCAATCCTTCGGGTCGCCTTCAGGAACTACATCAATGTGGCCATTAAGAATAATTGAACGTCCGCCGCCATTTCCTTTGAGAGTGGCGACAACATTCGGATTACCTTCAAACTCATTTCGATCACAACGAAAAAATGGATGACTCTGTAATTTTATTCTTTCTATTTCCCAAATATCTAAATCTAGTTTTAATTCTCTACATTTTTCAATCACTATCGCTTGTGCACTTGATTCATTTTCACGTGTACTTTCTTCCTGGACTAATCGTTGTAGAAGCTCAATCGTTTTCGGTTGTTGACTATGGATAAAACGATGAATTTTTTCAGGTAAATTCACCTCGACCCCTCCCTAGTCATTTATTCTTTATTGAGTATTATATTTTCATCGATATTGAATGAAGCCATTGTATTCTTCTGCACCTCTTCTATCGTAAAGGGCGTAAAAACCTCCGTTAACCATAAGTTTTCTCCTCTAAATGAAAATACTGCTTGTTCCGTTATAATTAAATCTACACATCTCTTCGCTGTTAGCGGTAGATCACACTCTTTAACAAGCTTACTTCTCCCTTTTTTATCACAGTGAGTCATGAGTACGATGACCTTCTTGCTTTTAGTTGCCAGCTCTGTTGCCCCACCCATTCCCGGTACTTTCTTCCCCGGAATGATCCAGTTTGCTAAGTCCCCCTGTTCACTGACCTGCAATGCACCTAAAATTGTGACATCAATTATGCCCCTTCGGATTATGGCAAATGCAATAGAGCTGTCACAGTAGCTCCCCCCCTCTACTAACGATACTGGAAACCCTCCTGCATTGCATAAATTTTCATCCTCATTCCCAAGTGATGGCGCTCTTCCCATACCAACAATTCCATTCTCTGCATGAAAGAACACATTTTTATCAGAATCAAGATGATTAGGAACGAGAGAAGGAATACCAATTCCCAAATTTACTACCATATGATTTTTAATTTCTTTTGCTGCTCTTTTAGCCATTTTATTTTTCATTTCGATTCCCATGCCCACTTCCAGTTCACCCCTTTAGACGGCACGATTTTGTTAATAAAAACTCCAGGTGTAATTATTTCTTCAGGGTTAATTCCCCCCATAGGATATAACTCCTCCACCTCAGCAACAGTGTAATTAGAAGCCATTGCCACTAAAGGATTGGTATTACGAGCACTTTTGTCATAGGTCAAGTTTCCAAAGTCATCCCCTTTTTTAGCATAAACAATTCCAATATCCGCAGTTAAAGCTGTTTCAACCATATATCGCCTTCCAGCTAGATTCATCATTTCTTTTCCCTTATTTAAAAACTCATCATCTGTTCCTATATCTGTAAGAATTCCACCAAGACCGACACCACCAGCGCGAATTCTCTCTGCAAGAATTCCCTGTGGGGAGAACTCTACATCTAGCTTTCCCTCTGTCATTAGCCTACCGGCGATTGGATTCGAACCAATATGTGATGCAATCACTTTCTTTACTCTTCCCTCTGAGATCAATTGTCCAATTCCAATATGAGGGAAGCCTGTGTCATTTCCGATTATGGTTAAATCCTTTATTCCTAACTCTAAAATGGATTGAATAAGAGTAGGGGGAGAACCAACCCCTCCAAACCCACCAAACATGAGTGTCATCCCACTTTTTAGGGGAATAAAAGGCTGTTCTTGGTCCAAATTACAAACTTTATTCCATTTCTGCTTCAAAAAAAAGACCCCCTTTACTGTAGAGCCACTTTACTGCTGATAATTGAAAAGATGGACCGAAGTCTTCTGTATAATTCTTCAATTTCTCGTTTAGTCGTCGTAATTGGTGGAGCAATAATAATCGCCGAACCACTCTTCCCATCTAGTCCTGCTCCAGCAGGGTAAAGCAGAACACCACCCGCCTGAGCTTCTTTCACAACATACGAAGTGAAAGATGCATCTACTTCCGCTTTTAGCACATTCCAATTATTTTTAAATTCAATACCGAGTAAAAACCCTTTACCGCGAATATCATCAATAAAAGAAAATTCATTTTTTAGCTTCTTTAAATAATGTTGAAGATAAATACTTTTCTCTTCTACTTTTTCAATCCAGTGTTCTGACTGAATCAATTTCAGAACAGATAATGCGGCTGAACTTGATAAAGGATTAGCGCTATATGTGTGACCGCCCATCACAATATTTGAACCATCAATGATAGGTTGCATGACACGTTCAGAAATCATCGTTGCTGCAATCGGAGAGTATCCTGCACTTAATCCTTTCCCAAGAGCGACGATATCTGGCTTCACTCCCCAATGATCAATAGCAAGAAACTTCCCTGTTCTTCCACAGCCCGTCATGACTTCATCCGCAATAAACAAGATATCATATTTGTCACAGATTTCTTTTATTTTTTGATAGTAACCCTCTGGCGGATTGATTGCACCACCTGCGGCACCGATAATGGGTTCAGCAATAAATGCTGCAATATTCGCTGGACCCATTCTTTTAATCATTGTCTCTAGCTGTCTAGCACATTGAAGATTACATTTTGGAAATTCCTTCTCAAAAGGACATTGATAACAGTAAGGAGGTTCAACAACCGGCCAATCACCAATCATTGAATGAAATCGTTCTCTTCTCGCTGGATGTCCAGATGCTGATAAAGCCCCAAGAGTAATTCCGTGATAACTTAACCACCTCGATAACACTTTTGTTTTTGAAGCGTATCCTTTTTCTTGCCAATGTTGAATCGCTATTTTGATAGCTGTTTCTACTGCTTCTGATCCGCTGTTTACAAAAAAGCACCACGGGAAATCAGTCTCTTTGGCAAGATGATTGGCTAGCTCTTCTGCTGGTTCATTTGAAAATTGTGATCGATAAACGAATGAAACTCTGTTTGCCTGTGTGGCTATCGCTTGGACAATTTCCTCCATCCCATGACCAATATTAGCTGTAACAGCTCCCGAACATGCATCAAAATACTGTGTCCCTTCTTTGTCATACAAATAAACACCTTTCCCATAGTCAATTTCGGGATAAGTATCATTTAATACAGGTTTTATTAAATGTGAATGAGGCATAAAACCCCCTCCTGAAAAAGATAAAAGCCCCTTACTACATTCTTATGACAAGATACTAGAATCTTTCTGATATTTTTTGGGATATCTAAGGTTTTTCTTATCACCAAAAATTGTAGAACATCTTCCTTTAGGAACCATTCCCTCTAAATATCATTTTTAGACTTCTTGTTTTTAGAATTTCCTAGTACCTGGACCGATTGAGATCGAGTTAAAATTAATAAAATTCGGAAAAATTAATCAGGAAATTATAAGAATGTATAGATAATTTAGGTAAAAATGTTTACAATGATGATATATTCTTCACATATGATACTTTAGACACAGAAAAGAGGTCGAAACGTGAAAAAAATGTTTAGAAATCAAAAAAAAGTGAGGAAATCTTCTCAATCGAAAGAAAAAAACAAGTTGAAAACAATGGGTGGAAACCCACTACCCTCATACTTTCGAACCATTAGAGGTAAGGTTACTTCATCATTTATTTTGCTTATCCTTGTTCTTTTAGCATTAACCTACACTTCATTCATCAACATGAACAAATTAAAAAATGAGATTGATTATTTAATAGGACATGATATGGAAATACATACGAAAGTACAAGCACTTTCCAAATCTTTAACAGAAATCGAGTCTGGCCAAAGAGGATATATCATTACTGGAGCAACTGGATTTCTTGCCCCTTATAATAATGGGAAAAATGCAGTTGAAGATAACATAAAAGAATTGAATAAACTATTAAGCGGGAAAAAGGAACAACTTGATAAGTTAGGTAAGATTGAACAATCTTATGGATATTGGTCAAAATGGACAGAAAGGGTTATCGATACCAGAAAAGAAGAAGGTTTTGAAAAAACTAGTGAATTGGTGTCATCTGAACAAGGGAAAAAATATATGGATTATATTAGATCCTATGTCGACATGATTGTGGAGGATCAAAGCAAGAATATTGATAAAAGGGTTACTGATTTAAACAATCAAGTTTCTTACTCACAAATGGCGACTATTGGTCTTTCTGCCTTCGCTATCTTTCTCGCATTAGTATTTGGAATTATTATCTCAACAAGTATCAAAACAAATGTTAAAAAAATTAGCCAGTCCATTTTAGAGGTTGCAAGTGCAGGGGGAGATTTAACAAAACGAATCAAAGTGAAAAGCAATGATGAGCTTGGACGCTTAGCGAATGATGCTAATCAGCTCATTGAGGGAATTGCTTTTTTAGTTAAAAAAGTTACGCAAATGGCTGAAAATGTTTCAGCAAGCAGTCAACAATTGCTCGCCTCTGCTGAAGAAACATCTAAAACAATTACCGCCATTGCAGAAACGACTGGGGAAATTGCTGCAGGTGGAGAACAGACCTCTACAAGAATGCATGAATCTTTACAAAAAATGAATTCACTAGAAGAGGCATCAAGAAAATTAAATGACCAAGCACTAATCGTTAAGACAACGTCTACTGAAATGAGAAAGGCAGCAATTAGCGGTGGTGAATCTGTCGAAGCTTCCTCTTCAAAAATGATGATTATTGAAGAAATGATGTCAAACACTAGCGAAACGGTAAGCGAACTAGGAAATAAATCAGCTGAAATTACAACAATCATTAAAACCATTACAGATATTGCTGAGCAAACGAATCTTCTTGCTCTTAATGCGGCAATCGAAGCGGCCAGAGCAGGTGAACATGGACGAGGGTTTGCAGTCGTTGCAGATGAAGTACGAAAACTAGCTGAGCAATCGCAAAATGCTGCTAAGGGTGTAACAGGCATCGTCCATTCAATTCAACAAGAAGTCAATGAAATTATTAAACAAAATCAAGCCGGAGTAAAGGAAGTTATAGCAGGGGTAGAAATTTCAAATCAAACAAATGCTTCATTAGAAGGAATCATTTATCAAACAAATAAAACAACAGAGGTAATTGAAGGAATGGCTACTCAAATCCAGGACACTTTACGCTTATGCCAAGAAGTAGCCGCTTCATTTGCCCATGTTAATGAAATTACTGAAAGCACTGCCTATAATACAGAATCCACCGCAGCGGCGTCTGAAGAAGGTTCGGCTGCTATGGAAGAAGTTACCGCTTCTGCATCCGAACTATCACAGCAAGCGGAAGCATTAAGAAATGTGGTTTCGAAATTTAAAATTTAAACTCCAAATAGTCCGAAATATAAAGAGATGGATCCAAAGGAAGGATTCATCTCTTTTTGAATTGAAATCGTTTTTTCTTTATTTAGCATTTTACGTAACAAGCACCGATGATAATTAAAAGAATGAACAATACTACGATTAACGCAAAACCACATCCATAGCCATAGTCTGCTGCTCCAGCTACTGGATATCCATAACCACCATAATAACAATTGTCATAACCTTGATGCATACTTCTCACTCCTCAATAAAAATATATTTCTATCTTCACTTGCTAATGTATGTAAGTGCCTATAAGAATGTTTGTGCATTTGCCCAATTCTAGATTCCTTACCTAAGAAATTGTTAGGAACTAGGTCTCTTATTTTCATTTCTGCTGATTTGGCTTATAATGTTCATATTCTTTTTATGAAGAGGAGAAATGGATATGAAGGTCATGATTAATTTTTTTATTAAGGGTATCTTAATCTTCGTCCCAATCGGTCTGGTTATCTATCTTATTTATAAACTATTCTTATTTTTAGATAGCTTACTAGGAAATATTCTAAAACCTGTTATGGATGAAAATTATATACCTGGGATTGGAATTATCCTTACCATTGTTCTAATAACCGTTTTAGGCTGGTTATCTAATCGCTTTATTGGAGGAGCAATTGTCAGGTTTGTTGACAAACTTTTGGCTACTATCCCCCTAGTAAAGACCTTGTACAGTGTTATTAAAGATACCATTCACTCATTTCTTGGAGAGAAAAAATCATTCTCAAAGGTTGCTTTGGTGACATTACCAGGAACAAATATGAAATGTCTTGGATTTATCACCTCAGAAAATGTTGGCGACTTTTACCAGCCATTAAATACTCATGTGGCTGTTTATATCCCACAAACTTTCCAAGTGGCAGGGGTAACATTTTTAATTCCAGTAGAGGATGTAGAAATTCTTGATGTAAAGGCAGAGGATGCCATGAAGTTTATTTTATCAGGTGGGATGACTTCGAAATAAATTATAAAAGAAAGTGCTGTCCCCAAAAACCAAAGAGTCCGGACCACAAATCCATTTTTGTGATCCGGACACCTTATAGGATAGCTCTTTTTCCCTAATATTATTTAGCTGATACCGTCATAATTTCGCTTTGACCTGCAGCGACAGATTCCTCTTGTTTTTTTTCAAGAGTACCAAGGTCATCACCGTTGGTTACAATGACAGGCGTAATCGTACTTTTTGCCTTTTCTTTTACAAGCTCCATATCAAATGTAATTAATGGGTCTCCTACACTTACCTTGCTCCCTTCGGAAACATGAGCTTCAAAACCCTTTCCTTCCATTGAAACGGTTTCTAATCCGATATGGATAAGTACTTCTGCTCCATTTTTTGATTTTAATCCGACAGCGTGTTTTGTAGGGAATACCTGCATCACTTCCCCTTCGATTGGAGAAACCACTTTTCCATCAGTTGGTTCAACCGCTAAACCATCTCCCATCATCTTTTGGGAAAAAACAGGATCAGGAACCTGCTCTAACGGAAGTAAATTACCGCTTAATGGAGAATAAATACTTACTGTTGTTGGCGCATCTTCTTTTTTTCCAAATAGTTTTTTAAACATGACCACTTCACCTTCCTAACGCGATATTACAAGTTTATTTTTTTATTCAAAACATACAAGAAATTATTTTAGCACAAATGTTCATTTGTTCACAATGATTTACTTTTTCTGAAATAATTTTTTATATTCACCATACCCTTCTTCTTCCAATTTTTCAAATGGAATGAATCTTAGTGCAGCTGAATTGATACAATATCTTAAATTAGAAGGTCCTGGTCCATCATCAAAGACATGGCCTAAATGTGACTCACCGGATCTACTTCGGACCTCTGTTCGTACCATAAAATGACTAGTATCCATTTTTTCTTCGATTTCAGAATCATCTATCGGCTTTGTAAAGCTCGGCCAACCACACCCGGCATCATATTTATCTTTTGAACTAAATAATGGTTTCCCGGATATAATGTCGACATATATCCCTACCTCAAAGTTGTTCCAGTAATCATTTCGGAATGGTGGTTCTGTGCCGTTTTGTTGTGTCACATTATACTGCATCGGAGTTAGCTTGTCCCTTATTTCATCTTTCTTCAATTCTATCCCCCCAATATTTTTGAATAAACGCTTCCCTGCCGGAACCAATTCGATATCTGTTGTAATGGGCAGAGTTCTTTTTATAATAATCCTGATGATATTCTTCTGCTTCATAAAAAGGTTTTGCAGGTATAATCTGTGTAGCAATTGGCTTGTTAAATTTGTTACTTGATTCAAGTTGATGCTTTGACTGTTCAGCTAATTGCCTTTGTTCTTCACTATGGTAGAATATAGCGGTTTTATATGAATGTCCACGGTCATGGAATTGCCCACCTGGGTCTGTTGGATCAATCTGTTGCCAAAATAAATCTAATAACCTTTCATAGGAAAACATTTCTGGGTCAAATGTAATTTGCACAGCTTCAAAGTGTCCTGTTGTCTCTGAACATACTTCTCTGTATGTTGGATTCTCTTTTGTTCCTCCGGTGTATCCAGATACCACTTTTACAATTCCTGGTTGTTCATCAAAAGGCTTAACCATACACCAAAAGCAACCTCCGGCAAAGGTTGCTTTTTCTAATTTTTCCGCTCCCATTATCTTCACCCTTTCTAATACACGTTGCTTACAATATTCCCTTATTACTGTATTTTAACGCGTTTTTTTTGTAGGGTAAAAAAATATGATTACGGTCTATTCTTACTGTTTTTGGATTGCTTCTTCCATTTCTTCCTCTCTAACGATTCTAGACGCTTATCATTTTTTCGCTTTTGATAAGCTATTTCTCTTTGAAGTTTCAAATAACTTTCAAATCTCTCCAGTGAGAGTTCTCCATTTTCTAATGATTTTTGGATATAACAACCGGGTTCATTATGATGTGAACAGTCTCTAAACCGACACTCAGAAGCTAGCTCTTCAACTTCTGCAAATTGAGTGGATAATCCTTTTTCACCATCCCACATTTGCAACTCTCTCATTCCAGGAGTATCAATAATAAAAGCTTCCTCTTCTGTCAAAAACATTTCGCGATGTGTGGTTGTATGTTTACCTTTACTATCTTTTTCTCTAACCTGTTGAACATCTTGGATTTGCTCCCCTATTAAAGCATTTAACAATGTAGATTTCCCTACACCTGATGAGCCTACAAGTGCAATCGTATGGCCATTTCTCATAAATGCCTTTAGCTCCTCTAACCCTGTATCCTCTACAGAGCTCGTTACCAATACAGGAACTCCCATTGCTATATTTTCAATCATTTCTTTCTTTTCTTCTACTTCATCACATGTATCAGATTTACTTAAAACGATAACTGGATTTGCTCCTGAATCCCAACATAATAACAAATACCGTTCTAATCTCCTAGGGTTAAGTTCATCATTGAGAGAACTTACAATAAACAGATAATCCACGTTAGCCGCAATAATTTGTTCATCTGCCTCAATCCCTGCTTTTTTCCGTGAAAATTTACTTTGGCGAGGTAATATCCTATCAATAAGACCCGTTTCTTCATCAACAGCATGCAGAAATACCCAATCCCCAACAGCTGGGAGATCCTCCCTTGTTTGAACTCCGTGGAAGAATTTCCCTGAAATCTTCGCTTTAATTTCTCCATTTGTTGTTAAAATGGAATACATTGATTGATATTCAGCAAAGACTCTCCCTAATAATAAATGACCATATTGATCAATATACTCTGTTCTCTTTTTATTAATCATATCGATAAACCAATTCATTCATTTTCCTCCTTTAATATAAAACAAAAACCATGGAACATCGTAGTCCCATGGTTTAATACATACATTAAAGAAGGTGGAATTTTTCCACACTAATTAACGAATAAACCTATATTCTTCCGATGGGACATACGATCAAATTGTCTATTCTTTAAAAGTCTGCTTGAGATTATTTTCATCGTACATCACCCACTTTCTTGTAATTAATTGTATTATCTCTTAACCTTTCTAAATTTGCAAGAGTTTTTTGAAAAATAGGTATTCTCACCAATTTCACCCAATATGTATAAGGTAATGAATAACGAATGGAGAGAGCAGAATGAAAAATAAAGAATATTATTTAAATAGGGCTTCTATGTATGATTTACTAGCAAGCTATTATAAGTATTCTGATCCCAATAAACATATTCACTATTATCAAAAGCATTTAAAAAATATTCATAAAGCGATGCATACTGATCGAAATCAATTGGGCTCAGCTCCATCATATGTAAGATTTCTTCATGCAGCACCTGAAGTCACAAGTGTGGATGTATATGTAAACGCAAACCTTGTATTAAGAAATGTTACCTTTAAAGAAGTAAGTGATTACTTAACTGTTCCTCAAGGAAAATATCATATTGACATCTATCCTGCCGGAAACAGTATTACAACCATTATAAGTAAAAAGGTGACCATAGAGGCTGGTAAAATCTATACATTAGCGACTTTAGGCACTGGGAATAAGCTGCAGCTTCTCCCATATCTTGACAACCCTGATGTTCCATCTGGGGAAACAAAAGCACGTTTCATCCACCTTTCTCCTGATGCACCGGCAGTAGATATAGCCGTTAAAGGTGGGGATGTCGTATTTCCAAAGGTAACTTATAAACAGGCGTCTGATTACCTTGGCTTAAGTCCAATGACGGTTAACTTAGAAGCAAGAGTGGCTGGTAGCAAAAATGTAGTTTTATCTATTCCAAAAGTCAAGCTAGAAGCCGATCAATCATACACAATTGTGGCTGTCGGCTTTGTCGAAGGAAACCCTGAGCTTGAAACCATAATACTAAAAAGTTAATACAAATGGGATGCTTGGTAATTAGAAAGATGACTAAAGAATAAAAAAACCTGACTCCATTAATAAAATGGGCGTCAGGTTTTCCTTTATTCATCTTCTACTGGAACTAATAGTAAAAATTCAATATTATCATCTTCTAGATTAAATGACTTTGCCTTCATTTTCATGTTACTTTTAAGTTCCATGTTCTGTAATGATATATAGATCATTTCTTCTTTTGGGTGGATGTTTACCCATTCTGGAAAGTTATATGATTCATTGATAATTTTTAACACTCGGGAAACTGGAAGATCCAATTGCCCTAATGATATTGTTTTGTTCTTTAATAAAAGGCCACCGTTTTCCATCGCTTTCGGTTCAAAAGTCATAAAAAAGTCTAGCTTTGAAGTAAAGAATGGGATTGAACCTGATACTTCTACATCATCTTTTAATTGAACTGAATAATCAATAGGACCTTGGAATTCTGTCTCAATATAGTGATTTATCACTCGATTTAAGTCTTTCTTATTTGCTTTTATATTAAAAGCTGGTTCCCCACTTAAGTTATGTTGATCCTTTAATGGTGTTTCATCATCTGAAATTGGCATTACAATTAACGTCATTAACAGGATGACCCCAGTAATGACGAGGGAGAATAATACCCAAAACCCCACTTTCCATTTGTTCCTCATGATGGCTGCTCCTCTTCCTTTAGTAAAAATTGATTATTTGTTAATTCATTTAACGTTTCCCGCTGTGTAAGTATCTTAAACATACGATTCGCCATCAATTCGTAACCTAAATCATTAGGATGGAAATAGTCCTCTTCGAATAATAAGTTTCTTTCAGAGTTCAAAAACATATTCTGTACCTCGACAAATTCTGTTTGATTGTACTCTCCAATAACTCTACTACTAAGCGTATTCCACTCTACAATGATTTGATTTAACTCTTTAATATCAGAAAACCACGTACTAAATGGATTATATATTCCAATCAATACAATTCCCGCATTAGGATTATAGGATTGAATCTTTTGAATAATGTGATGAAGTCTTTTTTCATAATCCACCATTGCACTTTCAAAGGCTTGGATTTTCAAATTTGATATATTCTCTTTGAACGTTTTCATCACATCATTCCCACCTATGGTAATGATAACCAAATCAGCCTCATCAATACTCTCTTTAATCTTTTCTTTGTTTAATCTTTTTAACAATTGATCGGTCCGGTTTCCTCTGACACCATAATTGGTAAACTTCGCTTCTTTAATAGCCTTTAACGATTCCAATTGAGTTTGTAGGTATGGGATGTATCCACCACTTTTCGTACTATCCCCCACCCCTTGTGTCAATGAATCTCCAATTGAAACAACTTTCAGATCTTTAGGAATGAAATTTTCTGGTGGATCACTTTTAATATCCAATTCCAGTTCTTTCATCACATGTTGAGTCATATTATCAACGGAACACCCGGAGAGAAGAATAAGGAAAGTGAAAAGTGAGATCATCGCTTTTCTCATGCTGTTCACCTCTCTTGTTCATTAAACTTATTATATCACGCTATTTTTTTGTTGAAACTTATTTTGATGCAATCATTATCTGACCAAGTTAATAAATGAAAAAAATGGTTTTTCTCCCTATTGTCTTTCCTTGGGGGAAGATAAAAAAGCATTGAATACTTGCTTAATGAACACGTTATAATTAAATTGTAATGCGACATTATGGACTGGCCAACTTTCTTTATCTGGGGAATCTCTAAAATCTCCAGCGCTTTGTCCAATTGTAACCCCTTTATTTACCGAAACTTTTATGGGTACCTGTTTAAATGATATCTCAGATTGTTCCGTAATTGACCAGATTGCTAATAAATCATGAAGTGGACTACCAGATATAGCTGGATAGTTTTTCTTATAAAAATCATAATAGTAATCTACCATAGGCTTTATAAGAAGACCAACTTTATCTTCCTGATTTTGATAATAATCATTAAGGCGATTAATCATTGCTGGTGTAAAAATGGCATACATCGTAACATCCAATGGAATTATATAGACTTTCATAGGTGCCATCTGGAGAACGATATTGGCAGCGTAAGGGTCACCGTGAAAATTGGCTTCGGCTAGTGGAGTTACATTCCCAGGGACAGTAAATGCTCCTCCCATTATGTAAATATCTTTTAAATGTTTCATTGTTTCTGGATAAAGAACAAAAACGGTAGCTAATGAAGTTAATCTGCCCGCACAATAGATCGTCAGCTCTCCTTTATACTGATTCACAATTTCTACAACTTTATAGAAATTTTCGGAAACAGGTCCATTATTGGATTCGCTATCTTCAGGTATGATCGACCCTAGACCTGCTACACCATGAATTTCAGGAAAGTAATTTGGAAGATCTCCGGTTAAGGCAGAAACTGCTCCACTAATAACAGGTATATTTGTTATACCGAATTTATTTTGGAGAAAATAGATATTTCGAAGGGCATCTTCTTTAGAAATATTTCCATAGTCCGCTACAAATCCAACGATTTCAATCTCTTCAGTATAATAGGAATAAATGGTTGCCACTATATCATCAACTCCAAAATCACCGAAGAATAGAACTTTTTTCTTTAACATCATTTCACCCTCCTTCTTACTATTATATGGAAGAAATGAATTATCTTTCATATAAATTACGAATAGAGGATGAGAATTCTTAAACTCACTTAATCTTCGTATCCATTTATTCTCTTTTCGCTAAGACTTTGCTGCTCTTATTCAATCATAAACATCTTAAATCATTCAATCCTAATGAAACATTTATTGCATTGACGGAAAGATGCCAATGAGCCTTCGTCTTTACAGGTTTCTTTTCTTGTTCGAAAGCAGCACCCTATGCGAAAACTGCCTTTCAAAATAAAAAGGGCCAGCCCAAAACTAAGGTGTCAGGAACCACAACATCAATATATAGAAGAATCCCTCATGATAACTTCTATATACGGACAAGCATAGTGGTTCCTGACCCGTATGGACGACCCCATTTATTTTAGATAATACATGAATCCAATCGCTCCTACTCCAGTATGAGTACTAATAATCGGCGTTGTTTCTTCTATTTCAATTTCATCAAATCCTGTTAATTCAACTAATTTCTTTTTTAAATTTTGTGCAAGTTCATTTCCATCTGCATGGACCAACCCGATTTTTCCAATGGTTCTTCCTTTGATATCCTCTACAAATTGTGAAGCCAAATATTTTATTACTTGTGAATGGCTTCGTACTTTGGCAACTGGAGTATATTCTCCACCAGCTAAAGAAGCGATTGGTTTAATATTCAGTAAAGATCCGATCATTGCTCGTCCTTTTCCAATTCTTCCGCCTTTTACGAGGTTTTCCAATGTATCAACTACAACAAAAAGCTTGGTCTGATGTCGAATTTCCTCAAGATGAGCCAAAATGCTATCTAGATTATTACCTCTCTGTGCTAATTTAGCCGCCTCTATTACTTGAAAGCCCATCCCTTTCGAGATAAATCTAGAATCAATCACATGGACGTTTGATTCTGACATATCGGCTGCACTCTCTGCAGATCTTACCGTACCGCTCATCTTTCCAGTCATATGAATGGAAAGAATAGTACTTCCATCAGCCCCTAGTTGGTTATACAACTCTAGAAAAGTCCCCACTGCGGGCTGTGAACTTTTTGGAAGCTCTTTGGAATTCTGCATTTTTTCAATAAACTGACTTGGGGTAATATCTACTCGATCTAAAAATGTTTCCCCTTCAATTGTAAGGGAGAGGGGAACAACATGAATATTATATTGACGTATCATTTCCTCTGATAAATCCACTGTTGAATCTGTAACGATTTTAATTACTGTCATTATGCCACATCCTATCTGCCAATTCATATGTATTATAACGTTAATTCGAACTAGATAAAATAGATAGGGATTGAATTCTAGTCACTTTATACTAAACATATAGGATATAACTAAAAAGGTGTGACCCTCAAATACCCTATTCTTACCATTCAATTAAAATGGTAAGTCAGGTATATTAAGCGATCAACACCAAAGGCTTTTACGCATTATTTTTAAGCTTTACACATTGGTAGATTTGTTCATACTCAGACCATTTTACTGCCCTCTTTAAATAATCTCTAAAACAAAAAGTTTTCTTTTGAGATTTTTCATGATTGACGTACATAATAAATTGCTGAAGACGAGTGTTTACTTTAAAATAAAGTGGATTATCTTCCTCCAATACTGGGATTTCTAAGATCTTGACCCTCTGTCCAGCTTTTGTCTTAAACTCAAAGCTTTTCGTTATCAAAATATCAATCCTCTTTTTCACCCGTTTGATATTATTATAACCTAAAATCGATCTAATGAATGTCAAAATATGTTGAGTATGAAAAATTTTTACGACATTCTTTGGATACAAGATATAGAATCATTAGATGGGGAATTTACAACTTTAGATACAGGGTAGCTCTTCATTTTGTAATGATCATATGGCTGTAAAACTTTACTAGCATCATTAAAAGAGTAGTTATCTGTTTCTAACCACGCAGCAATATCTTCTTTATTTGTCAATATAACTGGCATCCGTTTGTGTACAGGTTGTACGAGCTCATTTGCTTCCGTCGTTAAGATCGTTGAAGTAATCGTAACCTCCCCATCTTCTGTTTGCTTATCCCACAATGCTGCAAATACAAACGGTTCACCATTTTCGAGTGTAAACCGGATAGGTAGCTTTTCTCCATTTTCCTGTTTCCATTCATAAAAACTGTCAGCCATGATCACGGCTCTATTTTTATTTATTAAGTGTTTAAAGCTAGGTTTTTCTCCTATTGTTTCACTTCTTGCATTTATTAAAGGCGTAAATCTTTTTTTGTTCTTTACCCAGAAAGGAGTTAGCCCCCATTTTGTTGGGCCAGCACGACGAGATTTCCCATTTTGAATCATTGTAAGAATCGATTGGGACGGAGCAATATTATATCTAATACCCCATTCTTCAACCATTTGGTCAATCATAAATTCTTCCATTAGCTGATCAATTGGTGTAGTTAACGTGTACCTGCCACACATAGTTCCCACTCCTTTTCATTCTCTATCCCAATTGTATTTCGAGTTAAGGAGAATTTCAAATGACAATAATTAAAATATACTTGAGACTAAACAAAGTGATGCTTACTAGTATAAATGAGGAGATACTCGATTTTTACAAGATTATGGGTCCGTTTTGGGATATAAAGTGGGAAATACCAAAATATAATGGAATGATTTTTGCATTTAAATACTTACTACCAAACTTCATCCAATGTGTTTTGAAATAACCGATTTAATTGCATTGTAGAATCTGGAATTTTCATTTTTATAGTTTTTGCATATGTTTGTAAGCGAGAAATTTCTTGATCAAGAAATTCATTAATAATGTCAACTTGAGGTTCTAAATTCAATTCGTCCCCCAACATTTTCCGTTTTAGTAATATGGTGATTTCTTCTTTCAATTTTCCCGAAGGTACCACTTCTAATAGTGTTTGAAACTCTAAAGGCGGAAATTCATTAAATTGTTGAATCCAACGAGCTGCAAGAACAGGCCGGAGAACATAAAAATATTTTTTGATTTTTACTTCTTTTCGATGTCGGTAATCTCGGAAATTTTTGCTAGCCATATTTAAGTAATGATTTAAACAAGAGCTAGGAGCAAAAATAGTTGATTTTAGCTCTTCCATTTTTTCTATTGTTGAATAAGCTTGATAATAAACAATACTGGAACATAGCCACTCTAGTAGTGGGGGATTCGATTTTCTAAACAATTTAAGGGCTTTTGTTAGCTCCCAACCTGATACATCTAATAAATGATTAACAGGGAGTTCGATAACATCTCGTTTATTCCCTACTCCTATAGGATCGATGGATAAATAATGCTCTTTTTTATGTATATAGATAAATCTAACATCATAATCACTGTCTTTTGATGGGAACCCCCACGCCCTACTACCAGATTCACACGCGTATAAAACTTTTACATTATGATCTTCCTCGATTTGTTGAAGCATTTTTATTATCGTTTCTTTCAAAATAATCCCCCATCTTCTTTTAGATAATAAGTATTTTCCCTAGTGAATCTCCTATTTTAGTACTTCGAGTTAAATTAAGAGTTATACTTTATTATTTATTTTATCTTATCGTTATAGAAGGGAAAATTTATCTTTTTCATTTGAATTGTCTAGTCAAATTATTAAGGAAGAAGGCTACCTTCAATTAACGTTATTATATACTAAACCAAAAAGGGCTGACCCAAAACCAAGACTCATAACCACAACTTCTATAAATAGAAATATAGTGGTTCTAAACCTTTTAGGGACAGCCTCTAATTTAAAGGGAGCTTTGTATTTGTAAATCTATAAATTGAATCTTCAAATTCATGAAATGATAATCATTAATAAAAGCTTTTTACATCATTCTATTTACTTTCATAAATCTGAAATTCATAATCATACGGATTTTTTTCATTTCTAGGTCCTTTTTCATTTGATATAAGTGAAAACTTTTCCCATGGAATCTTTGGAATATAAGTATCCCCTTCAAATGATGCATAGATCTTAGTTACATATAATCGATCTACAAAGGGCAGAAACATTTTAAATACTTCTGCACCACCGGTCACCATTACTTCTACTTCCTTTTCATCTGCGTAGTGAAGAATATCTTCGACTTCATGGAAAACGATGCATCCTTCTGCTTTATAAGAAGCATCTCTGGTTAATACGATGTTCTCTCTTCCTGGTAAAGGTTTTCCAATGGATTCATATGTTTTCCTCCCCATTACGATTGGGTGTCCCATCGTTGTTTCTTTAAAGAATTTTAAGTCGGCAGGAAGATGCCATGGAAGCGAATTATTTTTGCCAATCACTCCATTTTGATCCATAGCCCAAACAAATGAGATCATACAGCAACCACTCCTTTAATATGTGGATGTGCTTCATAATTCTCTAAAGTGAAATCATCGAATTTAAAAGAGAAAATGTCTTTGACATCCGGATTAATTTTAATCGTAGGGAGTGTTTTAGGTTCCCTAGAAAGCTGTAATTCAACTTGTTCTAGATGATTTTGATAAATATGAACATCGCCAAATGTATGAATAAATTCACCTGGTTGTAAATCGCATGATTGGGCAATCATTAACGTCAATAATGCATACGAAGCAATATTAAAAGGTACTCCTAAGAATACATCTGCTGAACGTTGATAAAGTTGACAGGAAAGCTTCCCATCAGCCACATAGAATTGAAACATACAATGGCACGGTGGTAATGCCATTTTATCAATTTCAGCTACATTCCAAGCATTGACAATCAATCTTCTTGAATCGGGGTTCGTTTTAATCGTATTAACTAATTCTTTAATTTGGTCGACAGTATTTCCATCTGCACCTGTCCATGACCTCCATTGATGTCCGTACACAGGTCCTAAATCACCTTTTTCATCAGCCCACTCATTCCATATCCGTACCCCATTGTCTTGAAGGTATGCTACATTGGTATCTCCATTTAAAAACCAAAGAAGTTCATGAATAATGGACTTCAAATGTAATTTCTTCGTTGTTAGCAAAGGAAATCCTTTACTAAGATCAAATCTCATTTGATATCCAAACGTACTGATTGTACCGGTTCCGGTCCGGTCTTCTTTTTTTGTACCATTTGATAATACATGTTGGCATAGGTCAAGATACTGTTTCATCGTTCTAGTCTCCCTTTAGATCGAATTAAATTTCTTTGAAAAATCGGTATGTTGCTGGCGCTTTCTTCTTTAAGAGCTTTCTAGTTTCATCGTTTAAATAAAACATTGTAAATGTTTCAGCAAAATACTCTTCTTGATACTGGGTAAAATAAGCTTGGTTTTGGAAAATTAATGTGGATTCACGTTTCCAAATATTTAAGAATTCCATGTCTATATAAAGATCATTAAGGACATATCGATCAATACTATGCGCGAGCTCATGCAATTCTAGATTTTCAGAACCGTGCCCCATACCTTTATCACTATGACCAATCTTAACAAGGACCAGTTTAGAACCACCAATTCCTGGAACTTGATCCCATGTTTTTTCTTTACTAGTGTACCCTCTTGGGGTTACACCTTTCAAGTGATCCGTTGAAGGAAAATCGGTTAATTGCTCTTGAAATAATCTTATTTTAATTTCCTTAGAGTTTACTTTTTCAAGGAGGTTGGTAGGAAGATGATCTAATCGTTTGACAATAGCTCTTACCTCATCCTCATCATACGTTTGTGGTGGTAAAAGGACAATCTCTTTTAAAACAGAAGATTGAAGAGCGAGGTCAGAGGAAAGCTTTGAGTTTTTAAGTAAAACCCCACTATAGCTTGCTTCTGTATGATGCCAGAGAAACATGATGATTGTGAGAGCCACAAAGAGAAGTCTCGGTTTATTCACACATGTTGCCACCCTTCGTCAGCTATATTCCGTACATTTTACAAAACTATAACTCTAGTATAACATATGAAGTTTTTGATACCGGGATGTAATATCATCCATTAACAAATGGGGAGTAAAATACATTTTAACTACGAATCGAATGGGGAGGTCACTGCATTAAACAGAATAAGGACAAAATAAAACTGACACTAATCCATCATTTGTGATGGATTAGTGCCAGACCTTTTTCATATTAGAACTTTTCATAAAGAGATAGTTTAATAGAAAAAAATTATGAAACTGACATCCATTGCGGCGGAGTATTTTTATCCCAATAGATACTTCCTAAATGATGATGTGATTGATAATCATCACGGTGGGTATGATAATGGAAATTAAAATAATAACCTTCAAGTGGAGGGTGATCTTTTCTTACATGAAAGCGAATGATATCCTTACCTGTACGTGAATCTAAAATATGAAATATCTTTTCACTTTTTGCGTATGAAGGAACTTCTGAAATCTCGAAGGAGGATAAATCTTCTTCTGGATATTGAGAAGCCATAGAAGAAATGGCTTCTTCCATTTTCGGAAGGATTACTGTTTTAAACTCATCCTCAATCACGGGTTTAATTTTATCCCCAAACTTTATGTATGATTGTTTTTCAGCTTCCTCCATCATATTTTGCACAAAATGCTGATGATCATAAATAACTTGTTGATCTTCAGAACTTTTTTCAGATTGAAAATTTTGTTTATTATTCTGTTTGCTTAATTCTTCATTATTATTCAATACCGCCTGTGCAGGGGTAACGAGACCGAATGTTAAAATAGATACTAGGACGACAAAGGACTTTCTAACCCAATTAGCCAATGGTATGTACTTCCCTTCCTATGTATTTCTTCAATTCTATTATACAAGGATATACGGTTAAAAGGGGCAAAGGTTTCAAAAATTTTATTAAACACCCATCAAAAGTCATATTATTGACACAAGCTATTCATTAATTGTGAAAAATCAGTGAAAAGTTTTTAGGACTCTCACTTACGAAGTTTCATTTAATAAAGGATATGAATGAAAAAGTGTGGTAGTATAATATTAGAATACGTTTTAAGGAGGATTTCATCATGAGCGTCGATATCATGATAAGCATTGGTTTACTATTGCTTCTTCTATATTTTACATCCCTAACATTCACTGATTAATAAAATCCGAACCCCTTAAATGGACTCCTTACTGTACATACCATTTTAAAAAGGGGTTCATTTATTTTAAGTCAATGCAATGACTCCAAAGTGGAATTTTGACGAAGGTCTATTGATTACTTCAAAACCATGCTTTTCAAAAGTTGATGAACGAAAGTGATCCTTGAGAATGACCCGATATTTTGCTACTCTTTTTGCTTCCTTTATCATTTCTGAATCCAAAAGGTCGGGGGAAGCCCAGGCTCTTAAGGAATTAATCCCATCCGATTCAGCTATTGATTGATGAAACATGGGGTCAAAATAAACACAATCAAACGAATTCGGGGGCAATTCTTTTAAATAGAAAAGTGAATGAGTATTGACTACTTGAATATTTTTCATGGCTGTATTTAATTCTTCCAAATTAGTTTGCCAAGAATGTAAGCCTTCTTTGACAATATAAGCTACAAAGGGGTTTTCTTCGAGCCCTACAATTTCACCTGTCTTTCCAACTGCAAAACTTGCTACTATACTGTCAGATCCAAGACCTAACGTACAATCTAGCAAGGACATCCCTTTTTGAAGTTGCGCAGTTTGAAGAAAAGGATCCTCTTCCCCGTTTATTACTCTTTTTAGACGAAATGAAGCAGAGTTTGGATGAAAAAAGAATGGCTCTTCACTCTGATGATGGAATAATTCCACCCGATTTTTTCCAACAACCATACAACGATCCTTTTCATGGTTGAGCAATTTTCTAATAGATTGTTTATTTCGATTATGATAAGGAATGTTAAAACGATTAGCAATAGCCTTCGCCTTTTTGATCATATCCTCATTCGTTCTCCCAGCTGTAGTTATAAACAAGTTTCCCCATCCTTTTCAAAAGAAGCGGCTGTCTCATAAGGATTCCGGAACCCCTATGATTGTTCGTATACAGCAGCTTCCCTGAGAGTTTCTTCTTATATTTAAGTTGTGGTTCCTGATAACTTGGTTTTGGGACATTCCCTCTAATAAAATAGAAAAACGGCAGCACCCAAAGGCACCAGAAATCACAAAAATGATCCATTTAGAAGAGTTTAAAATCTTCTTTTCTATGTTTCTGAAACTTTATTTGGGGCAGCCGCAAAGCTAATTTATTGTCTTCTAACTAATCACAATTCTTCTCAAATCCAGCCTGTAAATTTCCTATAATATCTTCAATGTTTTGACCCTCTATTTGTTCTCTAGGAATAAAATGTACTACTTCTTTGCCTTTTAATAAAGCCATTGAAGGTGATGAAGGTTCAAATCCATCAAAGTATTCACGCATTTTAGCTGTCGCTTCCCTATCCTGCCCTGCAAATACAGTAACTAAATGATCGGGGGCTTTCTCGCTATTTAAGGCTGCTTGTGTCGCGGCTGGACGAGCTAGTCCTGCAGCACATCCACATACGGAATTCACTACCACAAGGGTAGTACCCTCTACCTTGTTCATATAACTTTCTACTTCCCCTTCTGTGGTCAGCTCTTGAAATCCTGCTTGAATCAGCTCCTGCCTCATCGGTTTCACTAATTGCTTCATATATTCTTCATATGCCATTGACATAAATGAATTCCCCTTTCTTATTGTTGTCGTGCTTCTGTCATTTGCTTCCAAACAGAACCTTTTGCTTCTTCCCCGCCTTCAATTCGTTCAATCGCCATTTTTACTTGAAGTTTCACTTCAAATTCATGGTCATTTTCAGCTTCTTTTAAAGCAGGTAGTGCATTCTTGTCCCCTATTTCATAAAGAAACATAGCCGCTCTCCAACGGACAAGTTTACTCTTATCTTTTAAGGCATTAATCATATACGGGATCGCTTCCTCAAAACCTAAATCTGAAAAACAATCTCCAGCTGTTCTTCTAACTGTAACAGTCTTATCTACTAATCCTCTATGCAATAGTGGTAAGACCTTTTTATCCTCTATCATCCCTAAATAGACAACAGCTAAACGACGAATCGATGCTTTTTCATCCTCTAAAGCTTTTTCTAGAAACGGTAAGTCTTCAAGTGTTGGTTGTTCCATACTATCCAATGCCTGATATCTTGTTTGCCAATCAGGTGCATCTAGCATATCTGGTGTTACTTTTATCCGTTCTTTTTTAGATGTCTCTTGTGAGATTTCAGGATTATGAGCCTGGTTAACAAGCGATTGAATTCTATCTTTAGGGTAAGCAGCCATTATTTCTTCTATGACATTCACACCAATTTGTTCAAGATCGCCATATCGTACACCGAAATCTTTCCACTTTCTTAGGAGAACAACATTATCTCCCTCGACCTGCGCTTCAGCTATAGCTTTCACAAATCGTTCTGGCAACGAAAAACGTTTCTCTTCATTACCGTCAGATAATTTAACTTGCATGGGGATCCCTTTAAATATTTGGACAGATACTGTTACCTCTCCAAAATGTTCATCGACGTTAGCTTTTGCGTTAGCTTCCTTTGCGTCTTCTCCGAAACATTTCCTTACTTTTGGGAGGAGGTCCTGCCAATCAAATTTTGCATTTCTTTCTACTGCTAAAAAGTCTGCAACATGATAGACACCTTTAATTCCTTCAATATTTAATATGTCTTGAATGACCTTTGGTGCACCCTCTTTGGAATCTTTCTTATAGTTATTGCTCTTTCCAGCAGATAATTCTTTGTCCAATATGATTTTCATTGTATTCGGACTTGGTGTTGGTTCAATGGATAAAATATTCACCGAATCACTCCTTTGCATAAAACAAATCTTTTCTATATCTTAACATACGGGCATCATTACAATAAAATCGAAAGCTTACTCTCCTGCAATTTCCGAAAGGTATGTCCATCTCTCGATTAAATACTCTAATTGGCTATTCAATTCCTCTGATTCCTTCATCAGATTTTGAGCCGCTTCAAAGTTACTTCCAGAAGTCGATAATTCCTTTTCTACTTCCTCAAGCCTCAATTCCGTTTGTTCAATTTTATCTTCGATTTCTTCCCACTCAATCTTTTCCTTATAGGTCATTTTTTTCTTCTTTGGAGGAGAATCAACTATCTTTTTATCATCTCTTATGACTTTTTTCTCATTGATCTTGCTACGTGTTTCCATTTCAAGGTACTCTGTAAATTCTCCATAATAACTTCCAATAACACCATTCCCTTGAAAAATTAGAAGCTGTGTAGCCACTTTATCCAAGAAGTAGCGATCATGTGATACCGTAATAACGACACCAGCAAACTCAAGTATATAATCTTCAAGCACTGTAAGAGTTTCTGTATCTAAATCATTTGTCGGCTCATCAAGAAGTAGGACATTTGGTCGTTTCATAAGAAGTTTAAGAAGAAATAATCTTCTTTTTTCTCCACCTGATAGCTTTTTGATCAATGTACCATGTGAATGCATTGGAAACAAAAAACGTTCCAGCATTTGGGCAGCAGAGATTTGCTCACCCTTTTCAGTCGTAATCACCTCTGCTGATTCACGTATATATTCAATCATTCTTTGACTTTCATTCATTTCTTCATGCTCTTGTGTATAATAAGCAATATTAACCGTTTGACCTGTCACTAAGGCCCCTTCATCCAAAAGGGATTTTCCTCCCAAAATATTTAATAAGGTAGACTTTCCTGAACCATTTTTTCCGACAATTCCAATTCTGTCACCAGGCTTAATGAGGTAATTAAAATGATTTAATATGATTTTACTATCAAATTTCTTCCCAGCATTTTCAAATTCGAACACCTGTTTACCAAGTCTGCTTCCGGCTATTCCAATGGTTAAATCATCAGATGATGTTACTTGATTAACCCCTTTTTCAATGTTTTCAAAGCGTTGAATTCTTGCTTTTTGTTTTGTTGACCTTGCTTTGGCCCCTCTTCTTATCCAAGCCAATTCACGACGGTACAAATTTTTCTGTTTCTCAGCTGTTTGTTTCTCTTCTTCTTGTCTTAAAGCTTTTGCTTCTATAAATGATTGATAATTCCCTTTATAGCTATAAAGGTGGCCCCCATCTAATTCAAAGATTTTATTTGAGACCGAATCAAGGAAATAACGATCATGTGTTACGACTAGGACGGATCCGGCATACTTTGAAAGAAAGTCTTCTAACCATTTAATCGATGCAAAGTCAAGATGGTTGGTAGGTTCATCTAGTATAAGAAGATCTGGAGTTTCGATTAATACTTGCGCAAGGGCAACCCTTTTTTTTTGACCACCGGATAACTCTTTGATCACTTTATTAAATTTATTCAGCCCTAGCTTAGTAAGAATCGTTTTTGCATTTGCATTAGCATCCCAAGCTTGGTATTGGTCCATTTGCTTTTGCGCTTGAAATAATTCCTCCTGAATAGAGGTGTCTTCTGGATTCTTTTCTAATTTGGCTATTACCTGTTCATATTGACGCATTGTTCGAATGATGACCGCATCACTTTCAAAAACTTGCTGGAGTACTGTTAACTCAGGGTTCAGCTCTGGATTTTGTGATAAATAGGAGATACTATAATCGTTTGGCAGGGAAATAAATCCACTATCCGGCTCATTTATGGAGGCAATCATTCTTAATAGTGTCGATTTCCCGGTACCATTTACCCCAATTAATCCGATACGTTCTTTTTCTGCTATTGTAAAAGAAATATCTTTAAATATCGTTTTTTCTCCATAAGTTTTTGTCAAATTTTCCACTGAAAGTATTTTCATTGATGACCATTCCATTCATTAAAAAATTGTTTCAAAAAGCCTTCCATATAATGATGACGTTCTTCGGCAATCTCTCTTCCTGTGTTCGTACACATACTATCTTTTAGAGTAAGAAGTTTCTCATAAAAATGATGGATTGATGAGGTCTCACCATTTCGGTACTCTTCAATAGTCATATTTTTTCTGACCGATAATTCTGGGTTGTACAAGGACTGACCTTTACTTCCACCATAAGCGAATGTTCTTGCAATTCCAATAGCACCAATGGCATCAAGACGATCTGCGTCTCTAACAATCTTTGCTTCTATCGATGTTAACGTTTTTTGATTTCCACCTTTAAAGGAAACCGAATCAATAATATTTATTATTTTACTTTTATCTAATTGTGTTAAATTTAATTGATTTAAGATAGATTCTAGTAGTTTATGACCTATTATTCTAGATGAGTGTAATTTATCGTCCGGGACATCGTGGAGTAATGCAGATAACTCAATGATATATAAATCATCGATCCCTTCTTTTCTTCCAATATGTAAAGACAAATTACGTACTCTATCAATATGATGCCAATCATGACCACTTGCGTCCTTTTCTAAAATGCTTTTCACTTCATTTTCAGCAAGGAGTATCGCCTCATTCATAACATCTTCTCCTCTCATAAACATTGTAACAGATTACCTTAAAAGAATCGGTACTTTAAAATGATAAAACATGCTGGAAAAATTCGAAACAAAAAGAAGCTGTCCTATACCAAGATATATGGTATCACGACATCAAAATATAGAAGAATACCATATAACCCCTTCTATATGTGGACAAATCGACGTGATTCCAAAACCTTTTGGACAGCCATTTCCTATTATTAATCTTCTTCTGCAAACCAGCTAATGCCTAAGGTGTTCTCACCGACATGAACGCCTATTACAGCACCAAGAGGGTTGGCAGTAAATGAAATGCCAGGATACTTTACCGAGAATTCTTCAATCCAATTTTGTGCATCCTCTTTATTTAAACCGTATAGAATCGATACTGTATGAACTTTTCTTTTTGAAAGGGCTTCATCAAAATAATCTTTCATTCGGCTATACCCTTTATTAATGCTTCTTACTTTTTCTTTTACTGATAACTTACCATCTTCAATAGAGAGGATTGGTTTAATCTTTAATACAGACCCTATAAAAAATGATAGTCCATTCATTCTCCCACTTTTGTGAAGCTGTTCTAGGCTCCCTACCATAACATAGGTTTCAGCCCTATTTATTTTATTTTTTAATTGATGAATAACCTCATCAATGGATAATCCATTTTCCAACCACTTTATTCCCGATAATATGAGTTCAGTTAACGGATTCGATAGAATCTTTGAATCAATTACATCAACTGGGATATCTACTAGTTGTGCAGCTTGAGTGGCAGAAGAAACGGTACCACTGAAATGAGAAGATACATGGATGGAAATGATCCGGTCGTAAGAGACTGCAAGCTGGTCATAAAGTTCTTGAAAAATACCAATAGAAGGTTGAGAAGTTTTTATTTCCTTATCACTTGAATTTAATAGCTTGAATAATTCTTGAGGTGTCAATTCAATTCCATCTTGATATTCATCATCTCCAATCAAAATGGTCATCGGGACAACATAGATATCTGGATGCTTATTAATTGACTCATCGTTATGAACTGTACTATCTGTTACCCATGCTATCTTCAACATCATGCCCCCTTTTCATATATGAGTTGTACTAGTCAAGATGAATACGGTATTTCATCTAAAGTTTGGAGAAGATGCCGGACAAGTGCTGGTAATTCATCAATCATTTCTTCTGTTATAAATCTGTCAAAATGCACTACGGCTCTACAAGCTGAAGGCTTTTTGTTGGAATAAACCTCAAGCCATTCAATCTCTCTAGCTTCCCATGAACGAAGTAAATATTCATAATGATTTTTTGTTAAACACCCTTCTTTTCCTTCATATGATATTTGAATGGAGGCACCCCGTTCTCTTTTTTTAAATAATAATTCACCTGATAATTCTTCTAATCCTGCTGAAAGTTCAATTTTAGCATGAACAGCCATTTGTATACGTGAGTGGAAATAAATAGAATAGGTTCTTGAAAGGGAAGCGAGATCTACTAGATCTTTACGATTGACAATTTTTAATTCACCATTTAACTCGAGATCATACACAGCCCCTTCTAAGACTACTTTTAAATTGTCAAATGCAGTAGGGTCGAACATAGTTCCTCCTCAAATATGTACTTTAAACAGGGCTGTCCCATAAGGGTTAGGAACGCTATGATTGTTTATAAATAGAAGATACCTTAAAGGTTTCAGCTATATAGAAGATGTGGTTCCTTCTCCCTTGGTATTAGGACAACCATAATTTTTTCTAGAATAATCCAATTGCCTTTCCTTGTTCATCAACATCCATTTGATACGCTGCTGGTTGGCTAGGTAGCCCGGGCATCGTCATAACTTCTCCTGTTAAGGCCACAATAAAGCCCGCTCCAATTTTTGGTCGTAATTCACGGATCGTAATAATGAAATCCTCAGGTCTTCCTAAATTCTTTGCATCATCTGATAAAGAATATTGTGTTTTCGCCATACAGACAGGTAAATGGGCCCATTCAAATTTATCAATTTCATTTAATTGTTTTTTTGCTTTTACGGAGAATTCTACATTTTTTGCCCCATAAACATTTATTGCAATTGTTTTAATTTTTTCTTCTATACTTGTTTCTTCATTATATAAATGATTGAAATGATTGAAATGATTCTCATGCTTATCGATTATTTTAAGTACCTTTTGTGCTAAGTCGAGACCACCTTTTCCACCATGCTCCCAAACCTCAGTTAAAGATACAGCAACACCTTGGTCTTCACACCATTTTTGCAGTGCATTCAATTCTAAATCAGTGTCCGTTATAAAACGATTAATCGCAATAACAAATGGAACTCCAAATTTCTCAAGGGTTTCCATATGTTTTTTTAAATTTTGAAGCCCTTTTTCTAAGGCCTGTAAATCTTCCGTATTTAAATCTCCTTTACTTTGCCCACCATGCATTTTTAATGCACGGACTGTGGCAACGAGTACAACCGCATCAGGGTGAGCACCTAATGCACGGGTTTTAATATTTAAGAATTTCTCAGCTCCAAGATCTGCTCCAAAACCTGCTTCGGTTACGACAATATCAGAGAGCTTTAATGCGGCATTAGTGGCCATCACACTATTACAACCATGAGCAATATTGGCAAACGGACCTCCATGAATGAGGGCAGGTGTGTGCTCAATGGTTTGAACTAAATTAGGTTTTAATGCGTCTTTTAAAAGGAGCGTTAATGCACCTTCCACTCCTAAGTCTTTAACAGTAACTGGGGTTCTGTCATATTTATAGCCTATCACCATACTTGAAAGACGTTTCTTTAAATCCTGTAAATCTTTACTTAAACAAAGTACAGCCATAATTTCAGAAGCAACCGTAATATCGAAACCATCTTCACGTGGGACGCCTTGTACAGGGCCACCCAGCCCAATAACGACCTGTCTCAAAGCTCTATCATTCATATCTATAGATCTTTTCCAAGTAATTCTTCTCGCATCTATTCCTAAAGCATTCCCTTGGTGTATATGATTATCGATGAGAGCAGAAAGGGCATTATTTGCCGTAGTAATAGCGTGGATATCACCTGTAAAATGCAGATTTATATCCTCCATTGGAAGGACTTGTGCATAACCTCCTCCAGTCGCCCCACCTTTCATCCCCATTGTTGGACCAAGGGAAGGTTCACGCATCGCAATCATTGCCTTTTCTCCTAATAAATTGAAAGCATCACCTAAACCAACAGTCACAGTGGATTTACCTTCTCCTGCTGGTGTGGGATTTATCGATGTTACTAGTACAAGTTTCCCGTTTTTAACATCTTTCATTTGGCTCATTGCTTCATATGTAATCTTCGCTTTATAGGGTCCATATAATTCGATATCCTCTTGTTTTAAACCTATTAGTTCAGCAATTTCATTTATCGGTTTTAATTTCGAGGCTTGAGCAATTTCAATATCTGATTGGTGTTTAGCGCGTACTGACATTCTCTTTTCCTCCATTTATGTATCTTTTTTCTCATCTTATCATTCCACAGGATTCTTGTGTGAAAATTTTCTGATGCACTCATCTATTTTTTACAAAAAAACAGGATTCTGTTTATACAAAATTTACAAAAAATTTGTAATCTAATAGTATCGGGCGTAATAAAATCATTCTATACAAAGGGGGCATTGCATGTACCAGAATGAATCGATTTTAATTTTAACGGCACAATATGGTGAGGGACATATCCAAACAGCCCAAACCGTGGCAAGTACTTTTCTTGAAAAAGGCTTTACCAACGTCCATATTATTGATCTATACGGAGAAGCTTATCCAGCTATACATTTATTCACACAGGGACTATTAAAGAAAAGTTTTACGAAGTTTGGAGCTCCCTTATATAAGATGTTTTATTATGGAACAGATAAGCTTTCTTCGAAAGGATTAGCTTATTTTTATCAGCATCTCGGAAAAAAGAGATTATTGCAATTACTACAAACCTATCAACCATCGTTCATCCTAACTACTTTTCCTTTAAATGCTAGCGCGTACTTAAGGAATAAGACAAAATTACATATTCCTACATTTACGATTATTACAGATTATTGTGCTCATCCACTATGGACCCATCCTATGATTGAAAGATATTATGTTGCTTCACACAATGTTAAAGAAACATTGATCCGATATGGAATTAAAGAAAAACGTATACTTATAACGGGTATTCCTATTCGATCTACGTTTACTCACTCTACTCAGCGAATCTCCAATCATTATAAGAAATTTAATTTAGATGAAAACAAAAAAACAATTACGATCTTTGGGGGTGGATTTGGAATCATCCCAAAAGTTCAAAAGCTAATTAAAGAATTAGAGAGCTACGCAGAGATTCAATTGGTTATTATCTGCGGAAAAAATATAACACTAAAAGAGCGCTTAGATCAAATAAACCATAATGGAAATGTGCATGTTTATGGATATATCGACAACATTCATGAACTGTTTTCCATAACAGATTGCCTTGTCTCAAAGGCTGGTGCAATCTCATTAACTGAAGCTGTTTCAATGAAAATACCCATTGTTCTCTTCCGGCCAAATCCGGGACAAGAAATGGAAAATGCACGTTATTTCCAACACAATCATGCAGCAATGATTGCTAATAAAGTTGAAGATATTATTGAAGGTATTTATAAATCAGTATTTGATGAAGACTATCGCAGAAAGATTAAGAAAAGTCATTCCTGTATCTATAAGGAAAGTGCAGCTAGCAAAATTCAAGAAGATATAACATCCTATTTATCCATAAAAAATCGGCAGACTCATTTTGCAAAGGTGAACTCAGAATAGTAATGAATACACTGAATATAAGATGTCAGGAACCACATTTTTTCATAGAAGATTTCACTAAAGATCTTCTTAAGTAAATATCAATGTGGTTCCCTACCTCCTAAGAAAAGCTCATTATTTAGCTTTGTTGACTAAAGTACACTTCTTCAAATGGCTGTACTACCACAAAGCCTTCCCCCTCAAATTTCATTTGCACTGATTCACCGCTTCCCCTCCCTAGAAATGTTTTAAGCGATACATCTGTGACAAATTCAGGCTGAAGATTTCCTGACCAAGCAACTGTGGCATTCGGGTCGGTATAAACAGGTTGACCAGGGTTTACTAAAAGTGTTAATGGTTCATAGTGTGATGTAATAGCAACAAGTCCGGTTCCTTCGATTCTGACATTAAAAAGCCCTCCTGAAAGCATTCCTGCTACCTTCCTCATCATCTTAATATCCCATTCTAACGAAGGGTCAAAAGCTAATAGATCGTTTCCATTAACGTATATTGATTCACCTTGAAGCTTAAGAATAGAGATTTTCTTTCCTTGATCGGCTAAATAAAGCTTTCCATTTCCATTTGCCTTCATTAATGAAGTTCCTTCACCAGATAAAGCTTTTTTGAAAAGCTTACCAATACCGTGCTCTAAGACCCCTTCTCTTTCAAACTTAATTTGACCACGGTAAGAAACCATCGCCCCAGCCTTGGCCCATACTTGACCTTGCAAATTAACTTCAAGCATCCGTGGTGTTTCCAATTCAAAATACCCTTGACCCTTGTCTTCTTGCTTTGTTTGATTAATAAATTCGTCTATTGAATATCTTTGTTCCATCACTTTACCTCCAATTATTATTGAATTCGTTGAAATATAAACAATGTCATGAATGTTAGAGATTGCTTTAGTTCATTTGATAAGCTTTCAGTCAAGCTAGGTTTAACACCCTTCTTGTAAACCCAATGTTCATCAATTTTTTCCCAACCATTTTGAACAACTAATTCTTCTAATTCCCAAGGCATCATCGTATTACAAATTACTTCTTCTCTTCTTAATCTAGGAAAAGCATTTTTCCTTGGATGCGCTGTAGGTCCTAATATCCCAATACAGACTAGTCCTTTTAATTTCACAATACGTCTAATCTCTTCAAGTGAATGCAAAGGATCACTTGTCCACTCTAGAGAATTAATCGCCATAGCCCCGTCAAAGGATTCTTCATCAAAAGGAATATTTGAGAGGTCTCCCTGTACAAATTTCAATCTTTCTTTTTCTTGTTTTCTTGCTAGATCTATCATTTTTTGAGAAAGATCTATCCCTGTAACAGAATATCCTTCTTCCCATAGACGAAAAGAGCCATACCCATCCCCACATCCAAGATCCGCAATCTTGGAACCTTTTGGTATATGTAATTTTATAAATGGGACGATGTCCTTTCGACTACCTTCATGCCAATTACTAATGCTTTTGCTATGCCAAGAGGCAGCATTTTCATCCCATTTTTCTTTTGCATTAAGATGCCATTGATTTCTTGTCATTTTTACACCTTCAACTTTCTTTGACATTTTCTCTACTATTATCAATTCTGAATTTCTCAGGAAAAATCCTTCTATGATTTTTAGATTCATCATTTTTGACCATAATAATGATGAAATCCGGGTTCAAAGGAGTTGAATTATTTTGGAAGAAATCATTAAAGTTCAAAGAAATGTGAATGGAGATATCATCAATTTCCAAACCTCATCTGGAAGGATCATTTCTTATCGGAAAGCTGCACTTGAGGTAGAAGAAGGTCTGATTACAGGTATTGACATTAGAGAGGATGAAGAAGGATATCCTCATTTAACAAATACACTTTCTGAAGATGAAAATTTCTCCAGTTATCCCACTATATTTTAGGTTAATTCTTTATTTTATGAAAAACAAAAAGCTGATGAGAAAGGGTTATTCCTTTTCACATCAGCTTTATTACGTACATCAAGCATCATTTTTTTCTTGTATGATCTTTAAATCACTTATTCGACTATTATTCTCTTCAAAATATTGAACTAGATCTCCAATACGATCGATTGAGTCCCAGCTTAAGTGATGTTCAATACCTTCAACATCCTCATAAATATTTTCCTCTTTTACACCAATGACACGCAAGAACTGCTCTAATAGTTCATGTCTGTAAACCAATCGTTTTCCAATTTTATTGCCTTTTGAAGTTAGGACTAGTCCACGATATTTTTCATATACTAGATAGTCGTCTTTATCTAATTTCTGTACCATCTTCGTTACTGAGGAGGGATGGACTGAAAGTGATTCTGCAATATCAGATACTCTTGCATATCCTTTATTTTCAATAAGTAAATAAATTTGTTCTATATAATCCTCCATACTCGGTGTAGGCATTCCGCACCCTCCAAATTCCGTCAAATATCATTAAAAGTTTACTATACATACGGAATGAATACAACCCAGAGGTTATTTATTATATTTGTTCATATTTACTAGATAACGGCTGTTATTTTTCACTAACATTTAAATATTCCCTAATACAATATTTATAAATATTCTGAATTTTTATTAACAGGTTCATTAAAAAAGAAAATTCTCTGAAAAAATAATCTTCCTTTTCTTGACTCTCAATCGTTGCATATTGTATATTAGAATCATCATTTAACAGATCTTTCATGTTTTGTTCAGTGATAATATTTTGCCTAAGCACAAATGTGCTTCACAGATTTAGGAGGATTAAGAAATATGCAAAACGGTAAAGTAAAATGGTTTAATAATGAAAAAGGATTTGGCTTTATTGAAGTTGAAGGTGGAGACGATGTATTCGTACATTTCACTGCAATTGAAGGAGAAGGATTTAAATCTTTAGAAGAAGGTCAAGAGGTTTCATTTGAAATTGTTGAAGGTAACCGTGGACCTCAAGCTGCTAACGTAGTTAAATTATAATCAATCAAACAAAAAATACACGAAAAGGGTTGACCGTTATTCGGTCAACCCTTTCTTTCTATAATTTCAACCTATTATAAGAAACTCAATTTCAGGAAAGTTTTTCTCCCAATTTTTTTAATTGTTGCCCGACCGTACATTTTTGTATACAGAAGCGATGTGCTTCTGTTTTCCCATAATCTTTTCGAAAATGTGACTTTAATAAGCAGTCATGACAATACGTATTTAATAATTCATTCACCCCTTGTATGACTTTTTTACGATCCACAGTACTCAACCCTTTCACCCCTGACATTATTCTCTTATTTTCGATTCACTTTCAATCTGTGTTCCTTCTAGCGCTTGGTTAGCTAATTGGTCCGCTTCTTTATTTTGTTTCCTTGGAATTAATTCATACCTCGGTTTAAGTTTCAATTGATCCAATTTAGCTTCAATTCGGTCTAACCATTCATTTAATACCTTTTCAAAACATGGCCACTCTCCTTGAAGCTGCATTAATACAACTTGAGAGTCCCCTTTTATTGTCAAAGGCATGTGATGGACTCCTAGTTCTTCAAGAACAGTTAGACTTGCATAAAGAGCTGCATATTCTGCCTCATTGTTATTTTCAAGCTCTTCTAAACGCTCATTTTTTCTAACTCTCCATTTCTGACCATTTTTCTCATAATAAACGACCATTCCTAGACCCGATAATGATGATTGTATATCAAACCCACCATCAAAATAAACTGTTATGTTTTCAGGCGCTTGATCGAGTTCTACCTCTAGTTTTTGAAATTCTTTAGGGGTCCATTCATTTCCCATTTCGTCCTCAATAATAAGGTCTAGTACACGACCAGTCTTTGATATATCATTCATTAAACTAATAATCATTTTTCTTTGTAACCATTGGGATTCAAACCATACAGGCTCTATTTTCTTCCCTTTATATTTCCATTTTATTCTCATTTGCATGATAATCGATTCTCCTCACTGAACAGTTATTTGTTCTTTTCACTTTTTGTATGTATAATGTATTCTGGTCAATTTCATACATTTCTTGCGGTTCGAAAATTCCCGCGTTATCAAAACTAGGAGGTATAAAAATGTTTAATGAATGGTTTGGACTATTATTTGTCCTTATTAATTTTTTTCTTGTACTAGCGATGTATCGATTATTCGGTAAAACAGGACTTTTTGCTTGGATTGGCATTTCAACCATTTTAGCCAACCTACAAGTGGTAAAGACAATTGAAATATTTGGGCTTACGGCTACACTTGGAAACGCAATGTACGGTACAGCGTTTTTAGTTACTGATATTCTTAATGAAAAATACGGTCGAAAGGAAGCTCAAAAAGCGGTTTGGCTTGGATTTTTCACTTTATTGACCATGACTGTTATTATGCAGATGGCGCTCTTATTCAATCCTCATCCCGATGATTTTGCACAAGAATCATTAGCCACTATTTTTGGCCTTATACCAAGAATTGCCTTAGGGAGTCTCGCTGCATACTTAATAAGTCAATTTGCCGACGTTTATATTTTTTCCTATTTAAAAAATAAATTCCCCAAAGACTCACAATTTTGGATTCGAAATAATGGATCAACGATGATCAGTCAATTACTGGATACACTTGTATTCACATCCATAGCTTTTCTCGGTGAGTTTCCATTTGAAATATGGGTTGAGATCTTCCTTACTACTTATATTTTAAAATGGATTGTCTCAATACTCGACACCCCATTTGGCTATATCGCAAAACGATTCACATTTGTTGAGGATAAAGGTATAGTTAATGAAAAAAGAGTCTAGAAAAATCTAGCTCTTTTTTTCATTGGATTATTAAGAGGTGACGATATGATTGAAGTGTATATTGATGGTGCAAGTGCTGGAGATCCCGGTCTGAGTGGTGCTGGAATATTTATAAAAGGAAATGGTATCCTTGAGCACATTTCCATACCACTAGGGCAGATGGACAATCATAGTGCAGAATTTATGGCGTGTAAAATGGCACTAGAAATTTGTATTGACAAACAATACACGGTTGTTTCATTTAGAAGTGATTCCCAAGCCGTCGTTCATGCTATTGAAAAAGAATATGTAAGGAATTCTGAATATAAATTTCTCTTACAAGAAATCATTCATCTTTCTAAAGCTTTGGATTTATTCTTTATAAAATGGATTCCTAGCAAACAGAATCGAGTTGCGGATGAATTAGCTCGTAAGGCAATAAGACAAAATTAAAGGAAAGGGCTGCTTTCAAAGTTCAGGAACCAAAATTTTCATGTATAGATGTAACCTTTATAAATCTTCTATATACGGACAAATAATTGGATCCGGGTGGTTCTTTAGGGACAGCCCGTTTCCAAAAACCAAAATCTATACCGATTCAGCAAGTACTCCCTTTTCCTGTATGAATTGAAAGGCTTCCCTTCTTGTTTTGATATTTTGAGACTGTAATATTTCTAAAACGGATATGTAAAAACTGCTGTCGAAAATCTTCTGGGCCTTCAATGTAATTTCGATTGCCGTATTGACAATTGTATCAGATGCATCCGTATACCTTTTTCCAAAATAAATGAATCCAATCGCATCTTCTTGAAATTTAAAGCCCTTATTTTCTAAATAGATGAGAAAATCTTCAACAGATTGATGCTTGTTCATCATGTTTCTCCTCACCCTACTTTTCTAATTTCTTTCTTTATCTTACAAAAAATCTTCTTTTTTGCCTATCTTTTTTTGAAATCAGAAATCCAATAAATCCAAATAATATTCCAAGAATACCGCCTCCAATGACTTCCTCTGGCTTATGCCCAAGCATTTCCTTTAGTTTCGTCGGCTGCTTTTCTTCAAATGGAATTTTTTCATCCGCATGCGCTTTTCGAACCAACTCGTCTAATGAGTTCACTTTAAGTGTTAGTTCACCGGTCTGTCTTCTGATTCCCTGTGCATCATACATAACAATTAGGCCAAATACAAAAGAAAGGGCAAAATCAATCGTAGGAACCCCTCTTTTGAGAGCGATAAATGTCGTGAGAGATGAAACTCCTGCAGAATGAGAACTTGGCATTCCACCAGTTTGGAAAAAGAGCATTGGATTCCATTTCTTTGTTTTCACAAAATGTATCGGGATTTTTAATGCTTGAGCAAAGAGTATGCTAAATAAAGCGGTGTAAATCCCCTTATTCATATAACCACCTCTTCTACTATTTTAACCATTCCTCAAGTATTGATTAAAAAAGTTCGTTTTCGTTTACGATAAAAAGGGAGGTGATATGTATGAGTGAACAAAATAAAAGAAATCGAGGCTCTAAGAAATACTCTGGAATGACCCCTCAAGGAGATACTGAATTTGCTGCAGAGCCGAAAAGCAAGCTGGAAAATGCCGCTAAAAAAGCGAATAAAAAATAATGGGTCATGACTAGTTGAGTTTCTGATGAAGTATACGATGACTGGTATTCCCTAATCCTTTGTTAAAAACAAAGGTACCGTTTCGGTCAATTGACAACAAAAAACGGGTCATATTAGGCCCGTTTCTCTAAAAAGTACTCTGTTGTCATTAGAAAACGACGTAATACTTTAAGTTCCAAGTCTTCGATTAATTGAACAGTGGAATCTGAAAGCATATTCCATTTAGCTTCTTCAATTGAAAGAGTAACCGGAACATCACATTTTATTTCAGCTAACTTTCGGGAAAGATGAAGCATTTCTTCGTCTTCTTGAATCTTTTTTCGTTGTGCTGGTGTTAACTCATTTATATTTTCAAGTATACCTTCAATGTTTCTGTAGGTTTTTATCAGTTTTAATGCTGTTTTTTCACCAATGCCCCTGACACCAGGGTAGCCATCACTAGTATCACCCATTAAGGCTTTAACATCAATAAACTGTTTAGGTGTGATTTCTTTTTCCTCTTCAAAAAGTTCTTTCGTATATGTTTTATAATTGCCATATCCCTTTTGAAGCAAAATCACTTGAATTCCATCATCTAATAGTTGAAGTAAATCTTGATCTCCACTTAGAATCGAAACTTGTCTTTCTTTGTGGTGTTGTTTTGCAAGAGTTCCAATACAATCATCTGCTTCAAAACCAATTAGACCGATATTAGGAATTTGAAAACCTTCAGATACTTCCTTTGCTAAATCAAATTGAGGGATTAGCTCAACAGGGGGAGCATCACGGTTCGCTTTATATCCAACATACATTTCATTTCGGAAGGTTTGACTCCCCATATCCCAGCAAACAACCGCATGTGTTGGCTTGTGATACTCGACAGCCGTAAGTAGGTGCTTCATAAAACCTTGGACTCCGTTTGTCGGCGTCCCATTAGAATTGATCATAAATTGTCCTGATAAGGATGTTGCAAAGAATGAACGAAATAATAACGCCATTCCATCTATAATTAATAAATGTTCACGATTATTCATTAAGCTCCTCCTTTTTCATACGAATAGCATTATAACATAATTTGATAGATCTCTCTTGGTCTATCTCTGCCAATAATCCTTACTTATTCCCTTTACGGACTTCGTTTTCTTCATAAGAAACCCAGTCACTGTAACTCCCAGCATATAGCTTAACATCTGTAAACCCGGCTTCTTTTAAAGCGATATAATTTGGAATCGCGGTGACACCCGATCCACAGTAAACGATTATTGGCGAGTTTTCATCCAGATCTTTAAATCGTTTCTTTTGCTCACTGGCTGATTTCCAATGGCTATCTTTAAATCCTTCTGTCCAGACAATATTTTGGGCGGTTGGGATGTGACCAGGGATTCTGTCAATCGGTTCTTCTTTTCCTAAATATCTTTCTGTTGCTCTCGAATCAATTAATGTTCCTGCTTTCTCATTCCGAATGAATTCTTTTACATCTTCCATTGTCACAACCATTTCTGTTTGGATGTGAGGAGTGTAGACTGATGAATGATAAGCAGGTTTAAGAGCATCTGTTGGTTGATCAAAACGTTTCCATGCTTGATACCCGCCATCTAAGATAAAAACTTTTTTATGCCCGATATACTTCATTAGCCACCATAATCGAGAGGCAAAAGCTCCCTCTTTGTCATCATAAGCAACGACGGCAGTATCTTGATTGATTCCAGCCTTTTCAATCTTCCTTATAAATTGAGCCAGATCAGGAAGCGGATGACGTCCGCCGTGATTTGAAATTTCGCTTGATAAATCTTTATCTAAGTTGAAATAAACTGCACCAGGAATATGATCTCTGAGATAGGCTCCGTGGCCGACTTTAGGATTTTGGAGTGAAAAACGGCAATCAATGACTCTAACGTTATCGTTTTGGTATCTCTCTGATAACCACTGAACACTAACAAAGTTCATCATCATTCTCCCCCTTCTTTCTTCATAAGGCTAATAATATGAGGTCTTGGATCCCAACATGAAAATTGATATTTGGGTTTTGTTTCATACCCTAATCTTATGCAGCGATAATTCATAACACCTTCCATTCGTTCTGCTGAAAAATGTTTGCATGTTGCACATGCATGATACTTTGACCCCATATTATTCCCCTCTCTATTTCTATTAACTTTCCTTTAGGAATCGATAGCTTTCTTTCCAATCGTCAATATTAATAGAGGAATTTAAAGCTTCCTCCCATGAAGAAAATTGCTCTTGACAAACATTTAGCATTTCCTTTCTTAACGATGTCATTTCATTTTCAACATAATGAACAAACCATTGTTCCATTCTTTCTTGTTGTCTTTCTAGGTATAAATCAGAAGGGTGTTGCAAGTGATCATAGAGTTCTTCCATTACTTTCTTTTTTCCATCACTTTCAAAAAAATGTTTTTCATTTTTAAAGTACGTCCATGCCTTTTGAAATTTCATTAGCTCAATTTTTTCAAAAGCTTTCTCAAATGGAAGTGTATCTAATTTACCAAATTCATAGGGTGGAATGACGATTCCTTCATAAATTTTAGTGATTTTTTTCTCTAGCTGGCTCATTTCTTTCTTTAGCTGTTCAAGTGAAAATCGTTCGACCCTTAAACTTGTTGCTCTCATTTCTTGTGAAAAGTCAAAGCCAATTGATTCTAATAATTCATTAAGGGATTTTTGCAAGTGATCTTTAGTGGAGCCTTTCCCTTGAAACATTGAAGGGTGAAAGCTCTCTTTAAAAAAATCTGAAAATCTTAAGAATACACGTTGCTTCACATAAAATAAGAGTTCTTGTATTTCTTGAGAAATCCTTTTTTTAGAATTAGATTCCACTTGAGTGGATAACAATTCAAAGATTTTTGATTGAGCATCTTTTAAGGTCTCTTTTTTCTTCTGTCTTGTGAATTCATCTTCCGAGGATACCTCAATTAAATTCTGTAGCCTCTTCAAACCTTTTTCCCATTGAGATTGTGCAGACTCAATAGCCATGGATGTAAGATCATTTTGAAGGAATGAATGAAACTCTTGTTTGAACTTATCCATACCCGATAGATCTTCCTTCAATTCTGATGAATGCTTGATAGCAAGAAGGGATGAAACACCAAATAATTTCGGGAATCGTATTCCATACTGTGTTAGTTGCTCATGCACATACATCTTAACCTCTTGATATTCCTCTTCATTTTCAGCTAAATCAATGGCATTGATAATAAAAAACATTTTATCAAGCTCAAAAGAATCTTTAACCCTCCCTAGCTGAATAAGAAATTCTCTGTCTGCTTTTGCAAATGCATGATTATAATACGTCACAAATAAA
Organism: Rossellomorea pakistanensis; assembly: GCF_016908495.1. Lineage (GTDB taxonomy): Bacteria > Bacillota > Bacilli > Bacillales > Bacillaceae_B > Rossellomorea > Rossellomorea pakistanensis. Next base: position 792,299 of record NZ_JAFBDZ010000001.1, read on the forward strand.
ATCGCATCTGAATTCCTAATATACTCAAAGGATACTCCCGTATGTCTTGCATTAATTGAATCTGCTCCTGGTGTGTCAACTAGTGTAATCCCTCTACGGGTGATCTCACAATCATAATATAAATCAATCGATTCAACGAAGCATGATTGTGTTTCATTTGCTACAAATTCCTTAAAATCTGTAAGATCAGTTGTTACTGTTTGTCCCAGAAGTGAATGAAACCGATCAAATCCTTTGTAAAAAGCATTTAGGAAGGATAGGTGAACTTTTTCTTTCCCTTCTCCAACCCCTGAAGATAGAACAGATGGGATCATCTCGTATGCCTCTTGCATTGTATTACATGAATGGCCAAATAGCTTAAGTGAATTTTTTATATCTTCTAGCATTTGCACCCCTGACTTTAGATGAACCTCTGCACTACCATGATTCTTATTTCCTTTTGTTGGACGAATTCTATTTATAGCAGCAGTAGTTGGGTTTGGACTAACAGGCAAAACCTTCTCACCTAATAAAGCGTTCGCAAACGATGACTTCCCTGCGCTGAAAGCTCCAAACAAAGCAATCGTAAACTCCTGATTACCTAGCCTTTCTGCTTTTAACTTCAATTGGTTAGCTAATTGAGAAAAGCCTCGTATTTCCTTAAATTTTGAGGACATTTGGTTCAATTTCTTCACCATATCCTCTACATTTTGAGAATCCGTATCGTTGATTCTTTCTTGTTCGATAACATTTTCGATACTCAAGGCTTTTTCTTGTTTCTTCAATTCTCCAGAAAAAATCGATACATTATTTGCATCCTGATTCCATTCTTTTTGCCACTGGGTAATAATTTCTTCTTGATCTAGATTATGTTTTTTTAATTTTAAGTACAAAACGCGGAGATGTTCTTGCTGCTCAGTTTCTAATGAATCAAGCTTATAAAACCATTCCACTTTTGGTTTAATGATTTCATACTTCTCTTCTAAGTCTTGAGATTCTTCCTTACTCTGTAACCGTAAAGCTTCCATCCATGTCTCAACCCATATATCCGTCTGGACCTTTGCCATTCTCTTTAAATTTGTTGCCAACTCCTCACAATAATTAAGAACGTATTCACCTGTTACATTAGCCCCTTGTTTCATTGGCTTTTGAATGACATTTTCGTTGACTTCAATCCTTATATTCTCTAAATTTTGTAATACATCAGGGTCGTCTACTCCTGATTTCTTAATATATTCATTCCCTTTGCTTTTCAAATGCCACTCTAATTGGGATGTTACACCTTCTTTCAATTGGTTCATAAAGGAATGAAATCTTGTCTCGCGTACTTCCTCTGTTTTCTTTTTTGAAAAAAACAGCCCGACTTTAAAATTTCTTTCCTGTGACTCTAAATACGATTTTGCTAGTTCTCTTGTTTCAAATGGCATAAGATATGCATTTTTTAGAACTTTTTCGATCTCTTTTTTAAATCCAGTTAAATAACGATCTGGGTTATGTTGTTCAATGGCTTCTTTTAAGGAGATCTCTTGCTGAATCAGTTCATCTTTATTTTCCCAATCCTGCTTATCAATGATGGATTCTGCTTCTGCTCGAACCTCTTCTAGTTCTTGCTCTAACCACTTTTGGTGTTGAGCGAGTAATTGGTCAATACCGGATTGATACGTGTTCAGGATCATTTCTGTTTTATTATCTAAGCTTCCAGAAATCAAACTTTTTACTTCAAGCAGTTGATTATGAGGATCGTCTTCCTTCTTTAATGTTGTATAATATATTCCTTCTGGATTAACATTCCAGCTTTCAAACGATTTCTTAACGGAATTTTTAAAAGACTCAAATGAAAGCTCTTCTTCATTATGCTTATCTACCTGATTGACGATTAGATACAGCTTTACGCCATGACTTAATAGCTCTTTTGTATATTGAAAATTCAGTTGGGATTGCACATGATTATAATCCATTACATAAAACACGATATCTGCAACATGTAATGCAGATTCTGTAGAAATTTTATGCGCCTCATCTGTACTATCCACCCCTGGAGTGTCCATGACTGTAACCCCTTCAGGAAGTGCCGAATCTTTGTGCCCTATCTCGATCGAATGTACATTTTGACCGTCCTTACAGAAATCCTTTACGATTTCGAAATCGTAATCTTCCGGAAATAGTACAGGGGCTTTATCATGGTAAAACACTTTAGTAAAGTCCGTTACAGAACGATGAACCTTTACTGTATTAGCACTTGTGGGGATGGGACTCGATGGTAATACATTTTCCCCGATAAGTGAATTAATCATCGTCGATTTTCCAGCTGAAAAATGACCACAAAATGCAACAATAAATTCGTTCTTCCACATTTTCCTTGCCAGAATTTCAGCCTTTTTAACCGTTTCGATATCTCCCTTTTTCAAAAATTCTTTATATAATGAAGCCAATGTATGTAAAGCTTGCTCGTTCGTTTCTATCCTTTTCGTCACATTTTTTGTACTCATTAAGATTTACTCCTTCTCAGATGATAACGCTTTTATTTTACCGAACATTTCACAGTATTCCCATACCTATAGAATATCACTGTTTTCACTTAATGTTTATTATTTTTAACAATTTGAATGGTGTGTTTTAGTCTGAGATTCGAATGGAGGGTTGTACGAAGCCATAAGTCTTTTTTTACCTGGTACCCTAACCACAATCTAGGCATAATAAAAAAAGCAACCAGTGGCTGCTTCTACGTTTTATATTTATTATCTCGATGTATGTAATGGTTTTAGGAGTTCGGTTGTTTTTGAGGTATTTGCTACACTTTCTTTTACTGCAGATCGGTTTCTACTTTTAAAGACATTCCCTAATACATATTTGGCCATGATTCCATAAATTACAAAAGTTAATAAAATAAACATAGCGATCATCATTTGGAACACCTTCCCTTTATGTGCTCTTCTTGAGAAAGATTTTCATCTTCAATTAACATCGTATCAAAAACGATAATCATTTTCAATAATTTTTTAATTTTCGTTTGTTATCGACTTTTCCTTATTAATGGGATAAATCTCCTTTTTGAAGTTAATTCATCTTCATAATTTGTTTGTTTATTGAGAACCTCTTCTTCTAATGGGATCCGAATCGCTAAGATGAGTTGATTGAGTATAGCGAAGATAAATAGAGTCCAGTATGCATTAAATATTAGCGGTATGATTATTAATTCAATTGTCACGATTAAGTAGTTCGGGTGCTTTATGAATTTATAAGGTCCCTTTGCGACTACTTCTGCATCCTTCAAAACAATGATTTTTGTATTCCAAAACCGTCCTAACGCCATAATGACCCATACTCTGCAAAGTTGAACGATAAAAAATACAGCGACTAATAACGGCCAATCAGAATTTAAATCGGATCTACCTAATATACTTTCCATAATTAAAGATACAAAGAATAAAAAATGAATGGCAACCATTAACCGATAATGTCTCTTTCCATATTCTTTTGCTCCCTTACTCTTCATCCATTTTTCGTTCCTTTTAGCAATGAGCACTTCAATAAGTCTTTGAGAAGCAACTACAATTAAGAAGATATAAAAAAACATTAGTCCCACCTCAATAGTACCAATTCTGAGCTAAATCCAGGACCGAGCGCTGCTGCTAATCCATATTGACCGCTTGCAATCTCTTTATCCAAAAATTCTTTTAACACATAAAGAACGGTTGCAGATGACATATTTCCATATTTTTTTAAGACTTTTAAAGAAAGTTCTATCATATCTGATGAGAAATTGAGTGCTTCCTGGTATGCCTCGAGAACTTTCTTTCCACCAGGATGGGCAACAAAATGTTTTAAATCTGATGTCTGTAATTGATTTTGTTCTAGGAACCCTGACACATTTGGACCTAACCAATTTTTCACGATGGTAGGAATATCTTTTGAAAAGACTACAAAAAGACCTTCATTCCTTATATCCCACCCCATTACATCTAATGAGTCCTTCATAAGCGTTGATTGGGTAGTAACAATCGCAGGAAAAACTTGACCATTTGAATCTACTAACATACTCTTGTCTCCACATACTAAGGCACATGCTACACCGTCACCAAATAAAGAAGTCCCCACCAAGTTACTCTTTGAATGATCACCATGTTGAAATGTTAATGAACATAGTTCTATTGAAAGAACTAATACATTCGCATCTGGATAGGCTAAGCAATATTCATGGGCTCTTGACAATCCACTAACACCTCCCGCACAACCTAATCCCCAAATGGGTATCCTCTTTACATTTTCGGGAAAGGGAAGCTGATTCATAATTCTTGCTTCAATACTTGGGGTAGCTAATCCTGTTGTACAGACAGTAATAATAGCGTCAATGTTGTCATAGTTCAGTTTGTCCTGGGATTCAATACAGGCTTGAATTGCTTTAGATCCTAGACTCACTGCATTTTCTATGAAAGCATCATTTTTTTCTTGAAATGTATGCGAACGGGAAAACCATTCTAAATCTTTCACAAAATACCTTGATTCTATATCTCCATTTTGAAATACCTTTAATAATCTATTGATATCTCGAAAGCTATTTGAGAATAAATTTTTGGCAAACCGGGCCACTTGTTCTTGAGAAATTCGATAAGGAGGTAAAGTAGTCTCGACAGCAATGATTTTAGGCATCATATATCTCTCCTTAAACATGTATAAAGGATATGATTTCCAAATCGAGAGAAATCATGCACGAACCTTTATTGATTAAGAGTGCTATTCATTCCTTACCACTAATCATTGGTATAAAACTGCACTTTAGATACTTTATTTTTTCTTCAGATAAATTTCTTATATGACATGAAGGACTTAGTCTTTATATTAAGCTGTTTTCGTAAACATTTTTGTTGTAAGAGTAAGTTGTTTGCAGCGAAAGGATGCTCGCTTTTCGCGGGGCGAGCGGTAGGCCTTACTCCCGCTTAGGTTTCACCTGTCCCGCTTCTCCTGCAGGAGTCTCGAACCTGCAACTTAAGACCAACCTTTTCACAAAAATTTATGCTCTTAAAAAACAACAATCTCAAAAGAGCCTTAAATTAAAAAGAGTAATCAAAATCATTGAAGATTTCGATTACCCATTAATTCGAATGACTATCCATTTATCTAGAAATCTAAAATCCTTGTATCTTCATACCTCCATCTACAAAAAGGGTTTGACCACTAACATAATTGCCTGCATCCGAGGCTAGAAATACTGCTGGTCCTACTAGCTCCGGTAATTCACCGATTCTCTTTAATGGTGTAACAGCTAAAATATCATTCACGTATTCTTCGTCTTTTAACAAGCTTTCTGTAAGCGGCGTACGAAAATACCAAGGACCAATACTGTTAACATTTATATTATACTTCCCCCATTCAAGGGCTAAAACTTTCGTCATTTGAATCAATGCAGCTTTTGTTGCGGCATATACGACACCAGTTCTTAGCGCTACATGCCCTGCAACAGAAGCAATGGTAATGATTTTTCCACTTTCCTGTTCTTTAAAATGTTTTCCTACTTCCTGACTGATCATAAAGGCAGATTTCAAATTAGTATCCATTATTTTTTGCCATTCATCGTCAGTCACCTCTAATGCTTGTGAACGAATATTCATCCCAGCATTATTGACTAAAATGTCTATTTTACCGAAGGTTTTTATGACCTCTTCAACGGATTCGGTAATTTCCATCCGTGATGTTATATCTGTTGGAAGAACATACGCTTTTCTCCCTTTATTATGTATATGGCAAGCTGTTTCCTCCAAGTCCTCTTTTGTACGCGCCAAAAGGGCTACATCTGCTCCGGCTTCTGCCATTCCAATTGCTATCGCTCTACCAATTCCCCTGCCAGCTCCTGTTACAACAATGACTTTATTTTTAAGTGAAAAAGATGGTAAATACAATGTGAACTCTCCTTTATTATTTTCTGCCAAATAACTCTCTTCATTCTTCTTCCTTTTTAATCTTCGTTTGAAAATATTTATGAAATACTATTTTCTGTTCAACTGGTAAATGACACCCATCACAAATACCTGCTATTTCAAATAACCTTTGACATTTTTCACAATAATATCTTTCCAATTGATTTCATCTCCCAAAAATAGTCCTATATGCTATTCTATGATAATGAAAATCAGATGGTGATAGGACTTAAAAACAAAGTCTGCATAACTTCTTGAACATTCAAGTTAATGCTGAACCCTTACCGTTCCATCTTTTCTTTACAAATTCGTTTCATTTCTTCAAGGGGATCATCACTTTCTAATTCAATCCAAGAAGTTTGAATGTCTAAGGCTCGTTCATAAGCAATCCCATAGTATTCATTTTTGTTTTGAGCAATTTTCACTTCCCAATTCCACTTATTCCCTTTATAGTTTTTCACTTTTGATTCTCTTTCTATCTGTATCAAAAACTCCTCTATTTTTAATATATTCATGCTTCCACTCCTTTCTCTTTATCCATTTGCTTCTACACATATAAAAAATTTCCTGCTCCCTTTGAAATATTGATCATAAAATCATACAAAAACGCTTGGAAATTTAAATTTCCAAGCGTTTTTGTGGTTATATTCATCGTAACATTGTTGAAGTAATGGGTCTGTCACTCGATTACGTCACAACTGACCATTATGAAGCCCGTTGTTCTTTCCACTCCAGAGCTTCTTTTTGTTGTTTTTTTGGTACCATATTAAAAACAACATTTAATACAATCGCTGTTAAACTTCCAGCGACAATACCGTTATCCGTTAAAATTTGAATACCCTCTGGAAGCTGATTAAAAATATCTGGTACAACGGTAACACCTAATCCCATTCCAATAGAACAAGCCACAATCAGCAGATTCTCTTGTGAAGCAAAATTCACTCGACTAAGCATTTTAATTCCGTAAGCAACGACCATGCCAAACATAGCCACCATTGCTCCTCCTAAAACTGCAGAAGGAATAATCGTCGTCATGGCACCAATTTTAGGAACAAGTCCTAAAACAACAAGCATACCACCGGTTAAAAATATGACTTTTCTTGTTTTCACCCCTGATAATTGCATAAGACCTACGTTTTGAGAGTATGTTGTGTATGGGAATGCATTAAATAATCCACCAAGTACAATCGCGATTCCTTCCGATCGATATCCTTTTACTAAATCTTTTTCCTTTAATTTTTTCTCGCATATATCTCCGAGAGCAAAGTAGACACCTGTTGACTCTACTAAGCTTACAAGCGCAACCAGAATCATAGTTAGGATAGCTGTCCATTCAAATGTCGGCGTTCCAAAATAAAATGGTTCGACCATATGAAACCATGAAGCTTCAGCTACAGGTGTAACATTTACCTTTCCCATGAAGGAAGCAACAACTGTCCCTCCTATTAATCCTAGTAAAATAGCAATTGCACGAATAAATCCTTTAAAAAACCTATATAAAAGAATAATAAAAAATAAAGTTCCAAACGCTAGTGAGATATTTGATAATGATCCAAAGTCGGCTGCACCTTGCCCTCCTGCCATATTGTTCATGGCTACAGGAATAAGAGTGATTCCGATAATTGTAACGACTGAACCCGTTACAATTGGAGGAAAGAATTTAACTAGTTTACCAAAAAAGCCTGCGATTAATATTACGAAAAGTCCAGAAGCAAGAATGGAACCGTAAATGGCTGAAATTCCATACTGACCTCCAATGGCAATCATCGGACCAACCGCAGTAAAGGTACATCCTAAAACGACAGGAAGACCGATTCCAAAAAAACGATTACTCATGACTTGGAGGATTGTTGCAATTCCACACATTAATATATCAATGGAGACTAGGTAGGTTAATTCTTCACCTGTTAACCCTAAAGCTCCTCCTACAATCAATGGAACAATGACAGCACCGGCATACATGGCTAGAACATGCTGAATTCCAAGTGAAGTTAATTTCAATGAATTCATACGCTCACTTCCTCTTCAACAAAATGTACGATATTATTTTTCAAGGATTTAATACGCGCTAGGGATTCCACTCTAACGCCCTTGTCTCTTAACTGTTTTCCGCCATCTTGAAAAGCTTTTTCGATAACAATCCCAATTCCAGCTAACGAGGCACCTGCCTCTTCTATAATTTTTATTAAACCTAAGGCTGCTTGACCATTTGCTAAGAAATCGTCAATGATCAACACATTATCATTAGGAGATAAGTACTTTTTAGAAACAGAGATGACATTTTCCTCTTTCTTTGTAAAGGAATAAACATTGGCCGTATAAAGTTCGTCCGTTAACGTTACAGATTTTCTTTTTCTAGCAAAAATAAGTGGAGCGTGCAATGACAAGGATGTCATTACACCTGGTGCAATTCCTGATGATTCAATCGTCAGTACTTTTGTAACCCCTTCACTTTGAAACTTATTTGCAAAGGTTTCTCCCATTTCCTTCATGAGGTAAGGGTCTACTTGGTGGTTTAAAAAAGAATCAACTTTTAGAACAGATTCTGATAATACAATTCCTTCTTTAACAATTTTCGTTTGTAAATTCTTCATTGATGTTCCTCCTCTAAAGGTTTTTAATAGGAAAAGCTCAAGTAACATCACACTCAGAAAGACAGAGTGAACAATGCTACTTGAGCTTCCAAGAACCATAGAAACATCAAGATATGTTTAGATTCTTACATTGTTCACTCATAGTCGAATAATTTGCGGTCATTCGGTAGAAACTTGCGAGCCATATTCTCGCTATTATATGAGTGAATGATATTAATGAAATTTTATTTTAGTATAACAGTATTTCTCATTAATGCAAGTTAAAAATGTTATTTATCCGAACAGAAAACAAAAAAGTCATTAATTTGTTCGTATTTTTCATTTATTTTCAAAAAAGAATATTTTGTGGATTACAGATTATGAAGAGGATAAGTTTTTTATATTAAAAGGCTCCTTTTTAAAAGATTGTTGTTTTATTAATAGAGTTTGTAATAGCAATCCACCTTTTAAAAAGTTGATTGTAGCGGAAGGTGCGGGACTCCTGTGGGAGCAGCGGGACAGGTAGACCCCACAGGCGCAGAACGTCGAGGAGGCTCACCGTCCGCCTCGCGGAAAGCGAGCACCCTTTCGCCCTAATCAACCACTACTCTTTATTGAAAAATAGCAACAAAGTGTACGAAAACAGCCTAATAAAAAACTGACTCTAAATCATCTCAGCAATGTTTAGAGTCAGCCTTATAAATATCTGTTTATAAATTAACTAGAGTTTATAAACTCCTTTATATTTCTCTGTTAAGTATTGAATGAGATAAGACGCATTAAGTCCTTCTCCTGTTACTTCCTTTAGAATTTCAAGAGGCTTTTTCATTTTCCCCCATTGATGAACATGATTTGTTAACCATTCTTGAATAGGTTTTAGATTTCCTGCTCTTAAAAGTTCGTCAAAGTTTGGTAGATCCTCTAACATTTTGACTTTAAATTGAGCCGCATACATGTATCCTAATGCATAGGAAGGGAAGTAACCGAAGCTTCCGCCAGACCAATGTACATCTTGAAGTACACCTTTAGCATCATTTTCAGGTCTAACACCTAAATATTCTTCATATTTATCATTCCAAATTTGAGGTAGATCCTTAACTTCAATTTCGCCATTAAATAGACCCTTTTCAATTTCATAGCGAATGATGATATGAAGGGCGTATGTTAATTCATCTGCTTCAATTCTGATAAGAGATGGTTTTGATTCATTAATAGCTCGATAAAAATCTCCCAGCTCGATATGATCAAATTGCCCATCAGAATATTTTTTCAACAATCTATAATTTTTTTCCCAGAAAGCATAGTTCCGGCCAACAAAATTTTCATAGAATAGCGATTGTGATTCATGAATCCCCATAGATGTTCCTGTACAGAGAGGTGTGCCTATTAACTCTTCTGAAATATTTTGCTCATAAAGGGCATGGCCCCCCTCGTGAATTGTACCGAATACAGCCGTTCTCCAATCACTCTCATCGTATTTTGTTGTTACACGAACATCTCCAGGATTTAATCCAATGGCAAAAGGATGGACAGTTTCATCAAGTCTCCCTGACTTAAAGTCATATCCCATTTGCTCTAAAATAGTTAAACTAAACTGCTTTTGTTTTTCTTTTGGGAAATGCTGAAACAGATAATCGGTCGTTGGCTTGTGAGATGATTCATTAATTCTATGTACCAGTGGAACGATATGGTCTCTCAGCTCTCCAAATACCCGATCTAATATTTCAACTGTTACGCCAGGCTCATAGATATCGAGCAGTGTATTATATTTATTTCCTTCATATCCCCAATACGTAATAAATCTTTTATTAAACTCTACTATCTTCTCAAGGTATGGTTGGAATCGTTCAAAATTCGATGCTTCTTTGGCTTCCTCCCATACACTCTCTGCTTTAGATTGAAGAACAACATATTCCTTGTATTCTTCAGCAGGGATTTTTTTATTACGTTCATAGTTCTTTTGACATTCTTCTAAAATTTTCACTACAGTAAGAGATAATTGATCTTTATGTGAGGATAACTTCGCTATGTATGCTGCCATTTCGCTAGAAGTTGACATTTGGAACACTTCAGATGAAAGCATACCAATAACCTCGGAACGCTGTTCAACACCATTTTTAGGTGCTCCTGTTCTTAAATCCCAAAATATCAGTCCAAGTGCCTCATTGTAGGCAGACATTTTCTTTACATAATCTAAAAAATCATCTTCTAATTCTTTTATGTTGTCAGACATCAAAATTCCCCCCTTAATATGGTAATAACCATTTAATTTTATCATATTTTTCAGAATTTTAGTATTAAAATGACTTTACTATCCATGGTTTATGTCCTAATCGTTTCTTATGGATAAAGCACATCATTAAAATTTTTATATGATTCCAAACAAAAACAGACCAATCTAGATAACTAGCTGGTCTGTTTTTAGAAGGTAATTAATATTATTACTTATTGAGCTTTTACTGGTAAAATTTCTTCAATAGAAGAAAGAAGTTGACTTTCATCTTGATTTACTAATAAATGTACTGTTCCTTGATCCTCATGGGTACGAATTAAACGACCGATTCCCTGTCTAAGTCTTAAAAGCATATAGGGTAAATCCACCTCTTGAAATGGATCGGCACTATGTCGTCGCTTTGCATCAAAAACAGGATCTGAAGGTGGAAAAGGTAAATCAAAAATAATGACTTGCGACAAAGAGTCTCCTGGAATATCGAGTCCTTCCCATAAATGATAAGAGCAAAGGACGGATTGAACATCGTTTTGGAACTTTTCTACCGTAACACTAATCTCTTCGTCTCCTTCAAAATAAAGATTAAATGGCGGTTTTTTGTCTATCATTTGATTCCGAAATGAATCCATTGATTTTTTACTGGAGAATAATATAAGACTTTTGCCATTCATATTCATTAATTGTTGATAAGTATGTTCATACTTTTCATGATCAGTCAATGTAGGTATTGAGATTTTCATTTTTTGTTCATAATCAAAAGGTGATTCTACTGAAAATGAATCGAATGATTCAATTCCTAGACTATTTGAAAGATATTGAAATTCACCTTTTGTTGAAAGAGTAGCTGAAGAAAAAATAAAAGGTACATTCTGATTAAATACCTGTGATTTTAAGATGTCCTCTACTAGACGAGGCATAATGACTAGGGTTCCATCTCCTGTAGTTTCTAACCATTGTATACCCTTTTGATCCTCGTTAAATAGTTTAAGTGAGAAAAGCATTTGCTCTAAATATTCCTCAACTATTTTCAATTGATACTCATCGACAACGTATAGCTCTGCTTCAAACACTAATTCTTCTGTCAGTTTTTCAATTAATGAAACCAATTTCTTCCCAAGCTTTGTTGAACGTTCAGATTTATGAACGTTTTTTCTATAGGATTCATTTTTCGTTTCGGCTGAGTTGCCTAGCTCCTGAAACCAAATATCGTTTTGTCGTAAGACGTCTTCCATCAGTGTTAATGTCTTCTCTCTCATTTCAGAATGACTAAACCTTTCAAGCAAAATTTCCAATGAATTTTTTTGAATTCGATAAGTAAGCGCTTTTTGAGCAGCAAATTCAAGTAAATGTCCTTCATCAAAGATTACAGAGCTTGCTTCTGGAAGTAAAGGAAGCTGTCCTTCTCTCGTTCTTGATTCTTTAGTCCAAATATGTTCCATATAAAAATCATGAGAACATACAATCAGATCCTCTGAGTGCCTATAGTGATCTCTAGATAATGTTTGTCCACAGCGATGTCGTTTTGAACAAGAGAAGCAGTCTTGAAGGCTATCCCAACCAATCTTCTCCCATTCACTATCAGTGAGATGACTATATTCTTTTCGGTCCCCATAAGAATGATATTTTTTTAATGATTGAGGGGACTCAACAAAATCGGGAAGAGATTGATGTACATCAAAATACTTCTCATCCGAAGAAATTTCAGCATCCAATTTTTGTAAACATAAGTATTGATCTCTCGATTTTGCTAAACGTACATCAATGGATAAACCCAGTGCATGTTCAAGCTTTTCAATATCCCCGCCTTTTTTGACGAGCTGCTCTATTAAGGTTTCATCCGCACAGGCAATGACAGCAGGCTTTCCAGTATATCTTGCATAAGCAAGAGCATATAGTAGATATACAAATGTCTTCCCAGTACCGACTCCTGCCTCCGCAAACATTACTTTTTTATTTTTATAAGAATTGGTTAATTGAAAAGCCATAAAAATTTGCTCGTCCCTTAAATCAAAGCCCTTTTCCGGTAAAATGTCATAAAATACATCTCCGATCCAGTCATTTAAAGCCTCGTAAAAGGTCTGCTCTCTTGATAATGCAAACGGTAATTTCCCCCTCATGGGAACCCTCCCTATCTATCTTCTAATACAATAAGACTACTTTACATGTAAACACGCTTTATGAAAAGACTAAATTTATTATTGAATTTATGGTATCATAACATTAGAAAACGCAAGCGGTTTAGCCGCTTGCGTTTTTTATTTGTTTTTCTTAGATGCCTTTAATAATTCCAATCTTTCTTACCAAGTAATTCGAAAGCTAACGCATTCGCCAACTCTTCTTTTGCGTAATTCAAATCCATAACCGCCCTTTGAAAAGAGGGTTCCATATGGTTATTTAATGTTGTTAGAGTCGTTTCTATCGCTTTTGAGATTTTAGTGTAATCAATATGAGTTTGATACATGTCAAACCACTCCTCTTCCATAGATAAAATTATTATACGCATGAAAGAAAAGTGATATTCTTACTTAATTGTTTCTAGGTGGTCTCGGACCCCAATATTGATAGAAATCTGTTCTAATGAAACCATTGAAGAGCTTTCGCTTTTTTGTCGCTTTCTTCCCATAAAAGTTCTCGAAGCCCTCATGAGAGGTCATAATGTAGACGGACCAAGTTTCAAGACTTCCAAAAGTATTCCCCATATCCTGATACATTTTTTCCACTTGCTTTTGATCTCCAAGTCTTTCCCCGTAAGGAGGGTTTCCAATAATAACACCATAGTTTTTATCTGAATGAAAGTCCTTTACTTGCATTTGTTTAAATTGGATTAAATCACCAAACCCAGCTTCAAATGCATTGGTTTTTGATATTTCTATCATACGATGGTCAATATCAGTACCAATGATTTCAAGAGGCTGGTCATAGTCAGCTAAATCTTCCGCTTCTATTCGTGCTTCTTCCCAAATCGTTTCACTCATCCATGGCCATTCTTCTGAAAGAAACTCTCTATTGAAACCAGGTGCAATATTTTGACCAATGAGTGCTGCCTCAATGGGAATGGTACCCGAACCACAAAATGGATCAACCAATGGTCGATCCGGATTCCAAACCGATAACTGAATTAGTGCTGCTGCTAACGTTTCTTTTAGTGGTGCTTCCCCTTGTCCCGCACGATACCCTCTTTTATGGAGCCCGGCACCGCTAGTATCCAACGTGATACTGGCAATATCTTTATGCAGCGCGACTTCAATTTTGAAAATTGCCCCTGTTTCATCCAACCAATTAGATACTTTGTAGGATGATTTTAATTTTTCAACAATGGCTTTTTTTACAATTGACTGACAGTCTGACACACTAAATAATTTTGATTTTACCGATTTCCCCTGAACTGGGAATTGAGCATCTACCGGAAGATATTTTTCCCATTGAATGGCTTTTGTTCCTTCAAAAAGCTGATCAAATGTTAATGCTTTAAATTCTCCAACTAGGATTTTCACACGGTCAGCAGTTCGAAGCCAAAGATTTGCTCTTGCAATGGCCTTTTCATCACCTTGAAACCTTACCTTTCCATTTTCTACAGTACATTCATATCCTAGTTCTCTAACTTCTTTCGCTACAAGTGACTCTAACCCCATTGCCGCCGTTGCGATTAATGTATACTCTGCCATATTTTCACACCTTTTTTTGTCATACCCATAAGTATTGACGTAAATTAATATATGTAAAATAATAAAAGCTCTCCTTATTATACAGGAGAGCGAACATTTAATATAAATCCCCGTTAAAAGCGTTCTGTAAGCCATGTTTTGTACCATCGTACTACAAGCGATAGGGATATCTCGTACTCCGGTGGTAATCATCTATCTACAAGAATCGAAATCCTTGTCCTTCTTTTCGTTCAATTCCTCCAAGAAGGTGCCCCTACCTAATTTGGGTTTCTCGCTCGTGGGGTTTACCTCGTTCCACCCTTGTCATTTCTTTCAAGGCTCCGTCACTGTGGCACTTTCAAGGTAGTAACACCATATCACAAGGACTTAGGTGCGTTCCCTGCCGTCACTCGGAGATATCCTCTCGAGTGCCCTAGCTTATGAATTGGCTAGGCACGAACACTACGGGCATCTCAGCACCGTGCGAGCATGGACTTTCCTCTACAACAAATGTTGCAGCGATTACCTAAACGCTATTAACAATGTATCCAAAAAACAATTATAGATGATTGGAATTAAATTTTCAAGTAGTACTTTTCACCAGTTCTGCCATCATTCGTATAATTTGCTTCCAAACACATGCTTTTCAAGATTCGATAGTCTTTTTAAGATATCAAAATTCGTCGTACCAGATTGTGGTGATGGAGTTCTTCTCCCTGCTTCCTCCAACTGCTTTTTCAACCTAAGATTTTCTTGTTGAAGATCTTCAATTGCCTGATGAAATGTTTCATAATCTTTTATAATCAAATCTAAGAACTTATCTACATCTTCTGGTTTATACCCACGCATGCCTGATTTAAATTCTTTTTCTAAAATATCTTTAGCCGTTAATTTTACTTTATCAGATATCATATTTTCACCTCAGAGTTCACCTTACATCAATATTATTTTTTCAAAAAATAGGATGTTTGTCAATGATCATTTAAGTAATATTCTTCCAACAAACGTTGTTGTTCTTCATCTGCAATAAATTGCAAATCCATAAATGTAATTTGCCGAATTTCTAAAGGATGACTTTCTTGATATATTTTAGCTCCTTCATATAAATATTTAGGTGATCCTTCTCTTTCTTCATCATATAAGATAAGGAGGGCATCACTTTTATGTAACAGCAGTTGATTTTTGTTACGAAATTGCTGAGGGTTGTTATAAGGTTCTTTAGAAATACTGTCCACAAATTCAGCTTGAGTAAGAATCATTTCATACAATTCTTTATTATTTTCATTCCAATTTTCTTCTTGATTTAAAAATGGGGTAAGTACAGCAAGCTTTATGTTGGGGTAATCTAATTGCATATCGATAACCACTTCTGCTGCCCAAAGCTCAACACCTAATTGCCCGCTAATCACAACCCATTCTAGCCCTTCATCAGCAAACGAAGCTAATTCTTTTTCTAAGGCTTTTTTTATATAGCCAATTGCAGGATCGTCCTGCTTAAAAAGCCCAAGTTCATGTTGCTTATAGCCAGAAACTGTTACTACCGAGGTCATTTTCAAAACCTCCTTCATTAGCTATATTATCTTTATATTAATGAAACTAATCAAATAAAACAAGAGGTGACGCTAAAGATAGCTTTACCACATGCCTTTAACATATAAAAGGAATTGTTAGCAAGAGCATTTTATCTTCTGTCAACCTCTTGTTGTATTTTAATTATTTAATATAATTCGACATCCAATATTCTTACTATCTACCATATGGTCCGAATCCTGGACCTCCTGGGCCAAATCCTGGTCCTGGACCACCTGGACCTCCTGGGCCTGGGCCAAAACCAGGTCCTCCTGGGCCACCTGGACCTCCACCGCAATTAAATTGTTGATGTGAAGCCGAGTCTACCATTGATTGTGTTTGTGGGAAATAGTGTTTATGCTGATACATTTGATTATTCATAATGGTTGTATGCACTGGATGAATATGAGGTACTTCATAGACGCTGTTTACATGCTTTACACAGCATTTTGTCGGATGAACTACCGCAGGTAAAACATTGTTAGGTCTGCATTTCATTTTATTTTTCTCCTTCCATCTATCTATATTTTTACTTCAATATCAGCCTATGATGGAAGTTTATAACATGTACTAATGCAAATACCTATTTTTTCAATACGGATCTTGTTCGATTTTATAATAGTGTAAGGAAAGTTCCTCTCATATTAGAAAAAACAAATGCCGTTAAACCTATTACAACAAAAAAAAGGATTAAAATTGCTCTATTCATGCTTATATCCGCCCTAACTTTTCAATCTAAAATTAATTTCAACACAATTCTACATTTTACAACTTTTAACCTTAACACTCAATAGATTTCTCCTAATTTTATGAAGTAATTTGTCATTTATTATTCTAATATTACGTTTACATTACGGAACTCGTCGAAAAATGCGCTTCCCCGGGAAATGTATTCTTACTTCGATAATTTTCGATTTAACCGCTTGATTCGAATCAAGACTTTTTCACTTGAATTATGGTCATTTTCAGTTAAAGACTTATAAGCTTCATTAGCATAGGAAATGGCTTTTTTATAATCTTTATAATAATGTTCATACACTTTCGCCAATTCTATAAGGCTTTTTATTTTTAAAGGCTGATCCTTTGTTGCTTGAAAGATTTTATTCCACAAAACAACTGCTTCATCAAATGCCTTTTCTTTTTTAAAGTGCAATGCCAATGCATAACTAGCAAGATTTTTTTCTTCACCAACTGAATGCATCACTTTTTGATAGTGCTGGACGGCAAGTTTCTCTTCTCCAACATAATCAAACCATTTTCCAACAAGCCATTTTTCCTTGCTTGTTTGATTGTGATCAAGACCAAGGATTTGAAGGGAAAGATGTGTATATAGAGTAATTAAAGAAAGAATGTCGAGTTCGTTATGAGACATAACCTTTAGCACTCCTTCTGGGTCTTTTCTCTCAACAAAGTCAAAATAAATCATTGGAGCTAAATATCCTGGGACATCGCCTTTACGATGAAACTGAAGAATCTTCTTCTCAACATTTGATAATTTTACTGATTCTAACTCATCCTTCCACATTCTTCTCGCAGCGTGGTATAAATCAAAATGCCCAAATGACGGAAGTTTTGGGACATGATCCCGTATAAGAGTATGTCTGGTCTTCACCTGGGGCCAGTCAAAAGCCTTGCCATTGTAAGTAACGAGAGTTGTATAATCGATATTTTCTAAAAAACTATAATAAAGGGGAATTTCGTTTCCAGGACTCGGTAATAAATGTTGTTTCAGTATTAATTCCTTTTCATTAAATTGAGCATACCCTAACAAGAAAATCATATTGCCTGCACCTCCTCCTAACCCTGTAGTTTCCGTATCAAAGAAAAAAATTTGAGAAGGATGAAGCCCCTTTGCAGACAAAGGATGTGACCCATCAAATCCTTGCCATTTTTCTACTACATTCAAAAAATCCTTAAAGGAATATTTCCCATGACATTCCTCAAGCTTGTAACGAACTTCTCTTATTAAACAATAATCATCATCTAAAAAATATGGACGGACATTTGCGTTTTCCCATATCTTTTCATTTGGGATCTCTAGGGTTTTCCTGTTTTCGATAATTGGGGCTGCTGCTTCTGTGACAATATGCTTTTTCATACGATTTAGTTTGCTCTTTATTGACATGTCTCTCCCCTTCCTTCCAACTGAGAAAGAAAGATATTGAATAATTTTAAAGTATCTCTTTTGGAATTTGCTGAAGAATGATCCGACCCTATGCAAGATGGACACCCATTATCACATGGACATTTGGATACCATTGACTTTGATTCAATAAAAATCTCGACCATTTGCTCGTAGACCTTTTCACTGAGCCCAATCCCGCCAGGGTAGCGATCATAGATAAAAATCGTTGGTTGATCATTATGTGCTGCTTTGACTTGAGGGACAACAAAAATATCACTAGGATCACACATAACAAATAATGGAATAACTCCTTTTAAACCATGGGAAAGACCGATTAATGCCTGCTCAAGTCGATCTTGTGAAATAAAATCATTGTTCTTTAATGAAACCCAAGCAGAATTTGTATGGAGCTCTTCTTCAGGAAGGTGAATAGGTCCTGAACCGATATTTTCATGAGTATCAAATTTTATTTTCTTGAATATAGTTGCCATGGCTATAACAGAAACATCTCCATATCCAATATCTACCATGAATGAAGTTCTTTCTTTATCTACTTCTAGAACACTAAGCTTAACAGCAAGGTTTGCATCGGTAAAATAGTCTACGTCGACTTCACGAACGAAAGCTTTCTTTTCATCCCAATCCAGCTTTTCAACTTGAAATTGAACTCCTTGATGAAGATAGATAGCTTCATCATGAAGAAGTGTCATGGCGGAGAAACGATCCATTTCTCCTATTACCTTCACATTCGCAACATCACTTTGGTCAATAATGATGACATTTTCTTGAGATGCTGAGCGCAAGCTGATATTATGTGCCGGGAAAGAGTCATTCATCCAATACCACTTTTCACCATTTTTATGAAGGATAGTTTCTTCCACAAGAAACTCTAAAATATCTTCTATTTCTAGAGAGCCAAATCGATCCCCTTCTTTGAAAGGTAATTCATAGGCAGCACATTTGAGATGATCTATTAAAATGATCAAATTATCGGAGTTAATTCTCGCTGTCTCAGGAGTTTGTTCAAAAAAGTATTGAGGATGATCGACAATATACTGATCAAGAGGATTTGAACTTGCCACCATTATAACTAGAGATTCTCCGTGCCTCCTCCCTGCTCTACCAGCCTGCTGCCAAGCACTTGCAATTGTTCCTGGATATCCTGTCATAATACAAACTTGTAATTGTCCGATATCTACTCCTAGCTCCAATGCATTCGTACTCACGACTCCATAGATTTCTCCATTGCGTAGACCCTTTTCAATTTCACGTCTTTGAGTCGGGAGATATCCACCACGGTACCCTCTTATCGATTTAGGTCCCAATTGTTTGTTTACCAGCTCTTGAAGATACGTTAAAATGATTTCAACTCTCACACGGCTTCTTGCAAAGACTATGGTTTGGATTTTATTTTTTAAAAGCTCTCCGGCAATATTCCGTACTTCAAGTGTTGCGCTTCTTCTTATGTTTAGTGGTTTATTAACAATTGGAGGATTATAAAAAACAAAATGCTTTTTACCACTCGGAGCACCGTTACGATCGATTAATCTCATGGAGGAGTTAGTTAATGATTCCGCTAGCTCTTTAGGATTAGCAATTGTTGCCGATGTACAAATAAAAATGGGATCACTTCCATAAAAGCTGCAAATCCTTTTCAATCTACGAATCACATTACTAACATGACTTCCGAATACTCCCCGGTATATATGTAACTCATCAATAACTACATATTGTAAATTTTCAAATAAAGACACCCATTTTGTATGGTGTGGAAGAATGGCTGAGTGGAGCATGTCTGGATTTGTAATAACAATTTGCCCTGCTTTTCTAACCTTTTGTCGAATATTGGCAGATGTATCACCATCATATGTGTAACTATTGATCCCCACGCTTGCCTCTTGGATGATCTCATTTAATTCACTCTTTTGATCTTGCGCTAACGCTTTTGTTGGAAAAATATACAGTGCCCTTGTCGTTGGATCATCCATGATACTTTGTAATACAGGTAAGTTGTAACACAAAGTTTTTCCAGAAGCAGTAGGAGTGACTGCTGTAAAATTCTCACCACGCATCGCTAAATCAAACGCTTCTCTTTGATGACTATATAGTTGTTGAATCCCTTTTTTGTTAAGGGCTTCTTTTATTTTAGGATGAATCGTTTCTGGCATATCCACATTAATGGCTTTCTTTTCACCAATCGTGTGCCAGTAGACAATTTGTTTTTTAAATTGTGGATCCGATTGTAAAAGATTGATTGTTTCTTGTAAGGTTCGTTTTTGAAACATCTATTTTCACCCCTCTTCTATTTTAGCGAATAAACGTTCGAATACAAAGCGAAAAATGGCAAAATAAAAAGTGGCAAGAACTACACCGCTTACTATTTCAGTAGATCTCCTTAAAGAAAATCAGCCTATATAGTAAAGCGTGATTCTACCACTCGATATAAAGTAACTAGTAACTAATACCTTTTTATCTGGCAAAATTCTTAATTTCCATTGCTAACACTTCTGGTTCCTCCATCATTCCCATATGACCTGAATTCTCTAGTAGAACTTCAGTCATCATCGGGCCATTATCTGTGAACGTTCTGTTGTTTGGGATGATTTGATCATGTTTTCCTGCTACTAATAAAACTGGCACATTACTATTTAATACAACTTGTAAACGTTCGACACGATTCCTCATTGCTTTTAATGACTCTTTCGCCCCCACTGGATTTGTATTGTATCCGATCTCTCTAGCAAATTGAATTTCCTCTTTCAATTCTTCGGTCTGGTATGGACTGAATAAATTCTGAACAAGATCATCTATATATAAAGGTAAACCATGACCATTAATGGCATCAATCGCTTTTGTTCGATTTTCCTTAGCTTCAAAAGTATCAGCGTACGGAGTGGAGTGAATTAATCCAAACCCTTTTAACTTCTCAGGAAAAAGTTCAGCAAAGGCGAGAGTTACATACCCCCCGAACGAATGTCCTAAAAGGTAAACTTGATCTAATTGCTTTTGATCTAAAAAATAATTAATATCCTTAGCCAAATCCTCGATTGAAAACCCTGCTTCAATCACAGCTGATTCTCCATGACCTCTTAAGTCAATTGTAATAACTCTGTGTGTATCCAAGAGAGGAACGATTTTATCCCAATATTTAGAGCTTCCACAAAATCCATGAAGAAGGATAATCGTATTTCCCTCCCCTTTATCTTCGTATGCAAGTTCATGGTCACCGACACGTTGTGTTTTCATCAAATCACACCCTTTTTTCTAATAGGTTACACTTTACATTTTCCCATTTAGCACCTATTTAAACTAAGGACATTCACACAATTTATCAACACATTCATATACTATATACGAAATTGTCTGCCTGAAAGGAGAGAGTATAATGAGTGATAACACTCCAAAGAAACCTGCTAAAAAAAATCCTTCTCCATTTGGAGAACTTATGAACTCGATGAATGATTTTTTTCAAGAACGACCAGTAAAGGGCATTCTTCAAAGTATTGATGAGTTTTTTCAATCTCCTTTTCCTAGTGGTATGGGTGGATTTCCTGTTGATTTAGAAGAAAACAATTCTGAGCATATTGTTAAAGTTCAACTCCCAGGAGTAAAAAGAGATCAAATCAATATCGATGTTTTTCAACAGTATGTAACGATTTCCGTTAAAAATACCAAGCTTTTCACCCAAGAAAATGAAGACAATAAAATTATTCAGCGAAAGCAGTCGATGCAGAGAACGACAAGAACTATTCCGTTGCCCAGTCTGATTGATGATCAAAATGCAAGTGCTTCCTATGAGGATGGACTACTAGTATTGAAACTACCGAAAATTCAAGGAAAAAAATTAAATTTAGAATAAAGCCATTGCACCACTGTGGAAAATACTTCATTACGACACAGTGGTGTTTCTTATAATCCCTTCATTCAAATTCAAACGAATAGGCCTGTCTAGTATCAAAGCTTATAAAACCACATTCCCCAATAGTAGAAGAAACTCTTAAAGCATCTTCTATATTAGAAATTGTGGTTCCTTCCCCATATGAGATAGCCCTATTACACTTTAAATAGTCCGCCAAGTCCCTTTACCATACTTGAAACTTGGTTAACTGCACTCATCATTTGTCCTGCGGTATTCATCATCTTATTAAAATCAACTGAACCATCCTGTGACTTAAAGGAATTCATGACCGAACCAATCCCAGAAGAAGTCTGTTTTTTCATAAAATTAGCTTTTGGATAAGGGTTAGCAAAGTGTTGGTTATTCTGATTCTGTTGAAATCCACCTTGACTATATGGATCTATTTCTTCTGATTGAAGAGGATTCTGAAAATAATGCGGTTGCTGGTAATGTGTCTTATGTTGTTGATATAGGTTCTGGTTAGAATAGGGTTGATTTGCTTGTGGTGACCCCTGAGGGAATGGTTGATATCCTGGTGGAAATCCTTGATGAAAATAATTTGCTTCTTGAGGTGGCCTCCACATCATGTAAGGATTATTATGAAAATGAGGATTTCTCATCATATACTGTCTGTTTCTCATCACTCTTCCTCCTGACAAGAGAGTTGCTACTGTATTCTATGACCAATGTTTAAAATGGTGAAATGTCCTATTTGATGATAAAACAATTTCCATTGAATCTTGTCGGAAGTTACAATATTCTAACTTCTCAAACAGATAAAAATCTGTGTTAGGATGAATTTGTACGAACCATTCAAAAGGGGAGGAAAAAGGATGAACTTGAAAACTCTTAAAGAAAACTTCTATGTAAAGAACCGCTACCACGCCGAAGACTTGCATGAATTATTATTGTTTGTTAAAAAAAGTTACATCCGTAACGAAATATCTATCGGAGATTACCGTAGTCTTATCAAAGAGCTAGAAACATCATCATATGATAAAATAACTCCAACCTTATAATGGGCTTTTTATTGGGTAACAGAGATAAATAATTAGAATCTTTATCGTTTTCTACATGAAAAGGGGATGTCCTATAAGGGTCCTGAAACACTCTGACTGCCCATATATATGAAGTTATTTTAGGTTCCTTCATTATATGAAGTCTCGGTTCCTGGCACCTGGTTTTCGGACACCCTTTCATTTTTTAAATTTCCTCTAATACCGAATGTAATACATAGTCAATTGATTGTATATAACTTACAAACCGTTTATAGCTTGTTTCAGGAAAGAAAGCTTGTACTGAGACGAGCTCTAAATTCTCAATTGTGTGAATGATTTGTGGAAAGTGGATATGTTTTGGCTGTTCTTCTAGAATCCACTCTTTTGCCTTTATCTCCCATAAATCTGATACTTCCTTTACCTTATCAGCAAATGGTTTTACTTCTTTGTAAAAGTCCCCTTTCTCCCCAGTTTCTCTTGCTAATTGATAACGATCCGATAAGTGTTTATTTAATAGAAGTAATTCTTCCGTTAACGTTTTTAATTCACTCAAAGAATATCTCTCCTTTTTAAAAAGTATCGTATTTCTAATCCTTTATGTTGAAAATTCATTATTAAAAACAAAAGGCTGTTTCCTAAACAATGTTATTTGAAAAAGGGGGGGGTTGCAGCAAAAGGATGCTTGCTTTCCGCGGGGCAAACGGTGAGTCTCCTCGTCGCCTTGCTCCTGCTTTAGTCTCACCTGACCCGCTTCTCCCGCAGGAGTCTCACACCTGAAGCGAAGACCACTTTTTTACAAAAATCTTAAAAAACACAATCTTTTAGTAAACCGCCAAACAAAAAAAGCAGCCTTTCAGCTACTATACTAAATTTAATACTTATTTATTTTATGAGGTTTTATATCTTAATTCAAGATGTGAGAATGGAGGGTGAGGCTTCAATAATGTATGTTCCTTTACAAATGGTGCTTGTTCCATTTGCTTTTCTAATTGAATTAGCTTTTGTTCAGCTAATTGGATGCTTTTATTTTGTGATTGAAGGCCATCAGAAGCCTCCTCATTAGCTTTCTCTGTAATTTTGGTTTCTAATTGTTCAAGTTCCTTCTCTATTTCCGATAATAGATTTAAAAGCTGATCTTTCTGCATCATAACCCTTTCCTCCTTTGATTTCTTTTATATCTAATATTCTCCTTCCATTCATAACTCCCTTCCTCTTAGACAAAACTAGAATCTATTCGTCAAACAAAGTGCTTATTATACAAAAAGTCTTAGTCTTTTCGACACAAAAAATCGGGTATGAAAGTGTTCGGGTAGTTAAACAATAATATTGGAGGTGCAGAAGATGACAAAACACAATAGTAAGGAACAGAAAAGAAACGAAACCAATACTTCGCAAACTAAAGCTTCAAAAGGAAATCCTAAATTAGAGGGTCCAAATCGACCTTCCACCTAAGGGACGTATGGGGTTGACCACTTTCGGTCAACCCCCTTTTCACCTATTGAATAACAGTTCGTTAAGACAAATTAAAGAATGAAGCTGGTATTGTTTATGAACGTACCAATCGGTAAGTTCAATTTTTTTTAATTGTGGAGGGTCCTGCTCCCAACTCGGCTTTATTTTACCCGTCCAATTATCATCCAAATGTCTATGGTGCTCAACAACAGGAAAAACCGCTCTTAGAATCGGGGTTCTAGAACCAGGAGAGTTGATCATATATCTTTCATAATCTTTTCTTGAACCAGTTGGTTCTGTCTCCAAGGAGAACTGTAAAAAATATGGAAATAACTCTTTCTGGAAGAGAATTTGATATAAGCTCTTCCCCAGATTAATTCTTTGATCTAATTTTCTAAAATTATGCACACTAGCACCATAGAGATTTCCATTGACAGTCGGGAAAATACATGAGCTAAAATGGAAAAGGTCTTGGAATATAAAAAATTTTGAAGAAAACACTCTTCTTTTGTAAATTGGATGCTCTATTACCGGCTTTTGAATGACATTTTGTTCATTTATAATTAATGAATAAACTAGCCTTTTCTCATTTCTATCTCTCCAAAATTTTTCCCATTCTATTCTCATAAATTTAGACACAAAAAATTCACTTAATAAATGAAACATTTCTTTCTTCCTATACGTCGAATAGTGGTAGATTAACAATTGTGGAAATACATCTTGAAAGATGAGCCAATTGGCTCGTTCATATGTGAGAAATAGTTGTTTTGTCATCTTTTCATCTAAAATTTTATTTAACCAATTCCCTTTCAAGTCACACATGTTCCAGCCTGCGTTTCTTGAAACCATTGAAGCTAAAAAACTCCATTTTATTTCGGGATGAAGTAGGAAATACTTTTGATAAGCAATTGTTCTTGAGATATTATCTAGATTTTTTTCGAAGGTAATGGTATGAATCTTGTCAATTAGTTCTGATATTGTTTTAATATGAGAGAAATCGGGTAAAAAACGTTGAAAAATGCCTTTTTTGTTCATAAAACACTCTCCCATTTAGTCTATAGGCATATGTTTACGAGAAATGATACTTTTTATTCACCCATACCCTTGACGTTTCTGATATGATATAGATTAGTTTGCGAGGTGGGAAAGAATGAATTTCCATTATCCGAATGGAAAAAAATTTAAAGCTAGTACTTCCCCCATAAAAAAAAAGACCAACACGAAACAAGTTTCATATAGCAATCGGGGGATGACACTTGAGGAGGATCTCAACGAAACCAATAAATATTATTTAACACATGGTATCGCTGTTATTCATAAAAAACCGACACCTGTCCAAATTGTGGATGTGCATTATCCGCAGCGAAGTGCTGCCGTTATTAAAGAAGCTTACTTTAAACAACCTTCCACTACGGATTATAATGGTGTTTATCAAGGGAAATACATTGACTTTGAAGCTAAAGAGACAAGGAATAAGACATCCTTCCCTCTTCAAAATTTCCATAAACACCAAATTCAACATATGAAGGAAGTTTATGAGCAAAAAGGGATTGTTTTTGTTATACTACGTTTCTCAGCTACTGAAGAATTTTATTATCTACCCTTTTCATCGCTTCTTAACTTTTGGGAACGAATGATAACAGGTGGTCGTAAATCCATTACGAAAAGCGAAGTAGAACAAAACGGGTATAACATCCCTATCGGGTTAAACCCAAGAATTGATTATTTAAAAATCGTTCATCATATAATTTTTGAATCTCAAAAATAGATGAAGATGTTGAAAGTGAGGATCTAATATGGCTGGTGAATATAAATCACGTGAAGAAAAACGTAAGGCCCAGCAAACTAGTAAAAAAAATATGCCAAAAGGGAAAGGAAAGAATCGTTCCTTATTTAAGAAAATCATTATTAGTTTATTCCTAATCGGAATAGTAGGAATGCTTGCTGGTGCTGGATTATTTGCTTATTATGCTAGTAATGCACCAAAATTAAATGAAGAATTATTAAAAGACCCGATTGCATCGGATATTTATGATATGAACGGGGATCTGATCACAACTGTCGGTAAAGAAAAACGAGACTATGTAAATTATGATGATATTCCTTCTCTAATGGAAGATGCCATACTCGCAACTGAAGATAACCGTTTTTATAAGCATAATGGAATTGATTTAATCCGACTTGGTGGTGCGGTAGTAGCCAATATCACCCAAGGTTTTGGTTCTGAAGGAGCAAGTACCTTAACACAGCAAGTCATTAAGCGATCTTTCCTAAGCCCCGAGAAAACATTAGAGAGAAAAGCTCAAGAAGCATGGCTTGCGATTAAACTCGAACAAGAATATACAAAAGAAGAAATCTTTGAAATGTACTTTAATAAAGTATATATGTCTGATGGGATCCATGGATTTGGAACCGCTGCTAAACATTACTTCGGTAAAGATTTAAAGGATCTCGAGTTACATGAAGCAGCATTACTTGCGGGGATGCCACAGAGCCCTAATAACTATAATCCATTCGAAGAACCTGAAACGGCAAAGAAACGAAGAGATATTGTACTTTCTCTTATGCACCAGCATAAAAAAATTACTAAAGAAGAAATGGAAAAAGCACAAAATATGCCTGTCAAAGATAGCTTGATTCCAAAAGAAGAACGTGAAAAAGCAACAGGTGATAAATATAGTGCATTTATTGATGCTGTCATTGATGAAGTCGATAAAATGGGAGACTATAATCTATTCTCTGACGGATTAAAAGTGTATACCACACTGGATCCAAATGCTCAAAAACGTGTGGAACAGATCCTAAATGGGGAAGCAATTGACTTTGAATACCCTACTAGACATGAAGCTCCAATGCAGGCTGGAATTACACTTATGGATACGAAAACCGGTGAAATTAGAGCAATTGGGGGTGGACGTGAACGAGGTGATGTGAAACGCGGTTTCAACTTTGCCATTGATAGTAAACGTCAACCAGGTTCAACAATCAAACCACTAATTGATTACGCTCCTGCTATTGAATATTTAGATTGGTCTACTTACCATCAGATTAACGATGAACCATATGAATACTCTACTGGACAGGAGATTGGGAACTGGGATGGGCAGTATAAAGGAAACATCTCTATTCGTGAAGCACTTTGGGATTCACGTAACGTTCCAGCTGTCAAAACCCTGCAAGAGGTCGGTTTAGATAAGGCTAAAGGTTTTGTAGCAAATCTTGGATTAAACTTTGAAAATGTTTACGAGTCTTATGCACTTGGAGGTATAAGTCCTGGAGTTAATACTGTACAAATGGCTGGATCTTATGCTGCTTTTGGTAATAAAGGTGTATACAATAAACCTCATACAGTTAAGAAAGTTGTTCTTCGTGACGGTGAAACAGAAGTGAAAAACACAGAAGAACCACAGACTGCAATGAAGAGTTCAACAGCATATATGATTACAGATATGCTAAAAGATGTTATTTATAAATCCAATGGTACGGGGATTTATGCCGCTGTTCCAGGTCTTCCGATGGCTGGAAAATCCGGAACCACTAACTACACAGATGAAGATAGGGAAAATTACGGAATAACAGATACAAGAGAAGCACCTGACTCCTGGTTTGTCGGCTATACAACCAATTATACAGCATCTGTATGGACTGGATATGAAGAGCGGAAATATTCATTAAACCCTAGGGAGAGAAGGATCGCTCAATACATTACTGCAGACATTATGAGTTATGTGCATGAGGGAATCGAAACAGCAGATTTTGAAAAACCAGCTAATGTTGTCGAATCCCCTGTAGAAATTGGAAGTTCTCCTGCTAAGCTTCCAAGTGATTTTACACCAGAAAATAGAATTTCTTATGAACTCTTCTTGAAAGGTACAGCACCTCAAAAGGTTTCTAAGGAATTCGACCGGATTGATGCACCTGCAGGATTAAAAGCGAAATATGATCAAAAAGCAAACAAAATTACATTGAAATGGGATTACAAAAAGGATAAAGACGTCCATTTTGAGGTGTCTGCATCCATTAATGGTGGAGCATCGCAAGTGTTAACGACTACAAAAGAAAAAGGTCTTAACATCGAGAATATTCAACCAGGAAGTCAATATAGTTTTGAAGTAGTCGCTATTTCAGGGGATCAACGAAGTGATCCTGCAACAACATCTATCGAAGTGAAAGATAAAGAAAAAGATGACGAAGATGAAAATGAAGGCAATGAAGAAGGTCAACCTGGTGATGGTCCTCCTGGAAATGGCGAAGGTAACGGACCTGGAGGTAATAATGGTCAAGGCCCTGGAGATGGAAATGGTCAAGGTAACGGTGGACCTGGTGATGGTCAAGAAGGTGATGGCCAAGGTGGAGATACTGGAACCGGCGGTGAAGACCCTGGCGGCGCTGACGGTGGTCAAGGCGGCGGAGGTGATGGTGGTGGTACTCAACCACCAGAGGAACCTGTTGAAGAAGGGAGTCCGCTAGATCTATTCCAATAATTTTTCAAAAGACCAAAGGCGTAACCTCGCAATGAGGTTACGCCTTCTTTTTTGTGATCGCTAATGCTTTAGCATATTGCTTATGCTGCTCTCCTATTAATTCGGACAATTGGATAAACGAATGATACATTTTAGGATTAGATAAAACAAAAGTAAGCCGCTCATTAAGATTTACAGCTTTGACATGCATTTCTTTTATTTCTTCTTCCCAATCTTTTAACCGTACAGGTTTATTATTACTCCAAAATAGAAGCATAAAAAAGATCGCGATCCCTTTTTTCATGTGAAGCTCTACTTCTTTTGATCTATTCGTAAATAATTCTGTAAGTGTAGGTTTAATAAGATTCCACTCTTCAATCAATTTCATAATAAATGTTTCTGGATTCTCCCATGGCCTTTCACCATTTTTTCCAGTGTAAAAGAGGATCTCATAATAGAAAAATGGATGTAAGCGATTTGTTGATTCATCAAAAGCCACTCGGGGTTCATTTAAAAAATAGAACAATTCACTTCTTAACTGACTCGGGATTTGAATAGGATTCATACCATAATCAAGCCCCCTTTTTGCTTTTCATTCGTTTCTTTCCTTCTCGACATAGATCGAGTAATGGACATATTTCACATTGTGGAGACTGTGCCTTACAATGATATCTACCGAAGAAAATGAGTTGATGATGAGTTTTAGACCATTTTTCTTTCGGAATTTTTTTCATTAACGTTTTTTCAACTTCTAAAACACTATCCTTCCAGCGGCAGATTGCTAATCGCTTGCTTACTCTTTCTACATGAGTATCAACAGCTAATGCAGGCTGTCCAAATGCTACAGAAACGACAACATTAGCTGTTTTTCTTCCTACCCCAGGTAATTTCACTAGCTCATCTCGTTCACATGGGACCTCTCCGCCATATTCGGTTAAAAGAAGCTCACAAAGCTTACGAATATTTTTCGCTTTATTTCGGTATAAACCAATGGAGCGGATATCCTCCTGTAATTCCTCCAATGACACAGCTAAATAGTCCTCAGGTGTTTTATATTTCTCGAATAAAGTTTTTGTCACTTTATTTACAAGAGCATCTGTACATTGAGCTGACATTAAAACAGCAATTACTAATTCAAAGGGGTTATTATGCCTTAACTCGCAAAAAGCCTCTGGAAACATTTTATCTATTTCGTCTAGACAATAATTTATTTGGTCTCTATTTAACAATCTTGCCTCTCCACCTTTTCAAAGAAATGAAAAAAGACTGACTACAAAAAAGATTGTAAATCAGTCCCATCATTATTTATTGTTCAAGCCAATTGTAAAAAGGAACTGTCTTTTTCTTTGGTTCATTTGTTGCATTTTTTTGATACCCTTTTTGATATGGTCGGAATCTTTCCCCATAACTTTTAGCTTGTTCTACCGTTTTAATTCCATTTTTCTTCCATTCAAATAAAATGCGATCAATATAGCGAAAATTTAATTTTCCAGATATGACTGCTTCTCTTAAGGCAGACTTAATGATGACGGGATCATGATCATCTTGATCATGCCACATTGCTAATGTTTCACATTCAAGTGGAGAAAGTGGACGGCCAAACTCTTGCTCAAAACAAGTATATAAATCGGTCTCATTCTTAAGAGTCTCTTCTCTGTTATTCGATTTCCACTCACTTAGTAGTAACTCTGTGAGTTTATTCCATAATGGGGCAAGAGTGTATTTTTCAAAAAGTATACCACTACTCGAGTGTCCTTCTTCTATCGATATTAATTGATGTTGAACCAGTTTTCTAAGAAGTATAGCACACTCCGTCCCAGTAAGGTTCATTCGTTCCGAAAGCTCTTCTGGAGTGGGGAATTGATTACCTTTTTCTAAAAAACTGTAAACCTGTAACAGTAAAACAAATTCAGTTTCTGATACTCCAAGCTTATGATAGTTTGATAAAAGAAGCTGAGGAATACTGATTGTACCTTCTTCCATCCATGCAATTAATAAATTCTTTTCATCCATGACGCCTACACCTCATTAGTAAGTATATCATGTTGTCCTTCGAAAAAGACATGGATAGTGTTAATTTAAATAAAGTAAATCATTCCTAATGGGATGATTTTCATTCTAATGCCTCAGAATGTCCATATAAATAAGGGACCGTTCCGTCTGTTTGACGAAAAGTCCCTTATTGGTCATTATGGATATAAACGATTTAGGAGTCTAGGGAACGGAATGGTTTCGCGGACATGTTCGACCCCGCTAATCCATGCTACTGTTCTTTCTAAACCAAGTCCAAAGCCTGAGTGTGGTACGGAACCGTATTTACGTAATTCTAGATACCATTTATACGCTTCAGGAGATAAATCGTGCTCTTCAATTCTCTGTTTTAATACATCATGATCATGAAGGCGCTCAGAGCCTCCAATAATTTCGCCATATCCTTCTGGTGCAATTAAATCGGCACATAGTACTACATCATCACGATTTGGATCTGGCTGCATGTAGAAAGGCTTTAATGAAGTTGGATAATGAGTAATAAAGACTGGCATATCATAGCTTTCTGCAATAGCTGTTTCATGTGGGGCACCAAAGTCATCTCCCCATTCAACATCATTAAATCCTTTTTCATGTAGGAATTTAATCGCTTCATCATAGCTTATGCGTGGAAATGGCGCTTTGATTTTCTCAAGCTTAGATGTATCTCTTCCTAAACGCTCTAATTCAAGCTTACAATTACTTAGAACGGATTGGACGATAAAGGATACATACTCCTCCTGCACTTTTAAATTATCTTCAAATTCATAGAAAGCCATTTCTGGTTCAATCATCCAGAATTCAATCAAATGGCGGCGAGTTTTAGATTTTTCTGCTCGGAAAGTTGGTCCAAATGAAAATACTTTTCCTAATGCCATTGCTGCTGCTTCCATATAAAGCTGTCCACTTTGTGAAAGGTAAGCATCTTCATCGAAGTACTTAGTAGCAAATAGTTCTGTCGTACCTTCCGGTGCACTTCCTGTTAATATTGGAGGATCTACTTTTACAAAGCCTTCTTTATTAAAAAACTCATAGGTTGCTCGAATGATTTCATTTCTTACTTTCATGACAGCATGTTGTCGACGAGAGCGTAACCATAGATGACGGTGGTCCATTAAGAACTCTGTTCCGTGTTCTTTTGGTGTTATCGGGTAATCTACCGCCTCGTGAATGACCTCAAGACTGTTCACCTGTAGTTCATATCCGAAAGGGGAACGAGTGTCTTCCTGCACGACACCTGTGACATAAATAGATGTCTCTTGAGTTAGGCCTTTAGCTTTCTGAAAAACTTCTTCCTCTACTTCACTCTTCACAACAACACCTTGAATAAACCCGGTTCCGTCACGAAGCTGTAAAAAGGCAATTTTTCCACTTGAACGTTTATTTGCTAACCATGCTCCGATGGTTACTTCTTCTCCAACAAACTTGCTTACTTCCGTAATTGTTGTTTTCACTATTATTTCCCTCCAAAAATCAAAACAAGTCTTACATATGTATTGCTTTTATTATACATATCCATTAACAGTGCCGCAATAGAGCAGGATGATGTATTGGGCTGACCATTACTTTTCAGTAAAGGTCAACCCATCCATTTTACTTTGCACAAATGTATGAATTCTTTCAATTGCTGACTCTAATAGATTTAGGGATGTCGCATATGATAATCGAATATTTTGTGGTGTGCCAAACCCTGACCCAGGGATTACCGCTACTTTTGCTTCTTCAAGTAACGCTTTTGCAAAGCTGTCTACACTATCGTACCCGCAGAGTTTACTCGCTTCCATTACATTTGGATAAAGATAAAATGCACCCTGAGGCTTTAAACAGTTAAAACCTGGAATTGCATTCAATTGTTCAAATACTATATTCAAGCGTTCCTCGAATGCCTTTCGCATGGTCTCCACAGGTACCTGTGTGCCTTTATATGCTGCAACTGCTCCATGTTGAGAAGTAGTTGTAGGGTTAGATGTTGAATGGCTTGCTAAATTGGTCATCGCTTTAATAATCGTTTCATCCCCTGCAGCATAGCCTATTCTCCATCCAGTCATACTATGGGATTTTGATACACCATTTATAATAATCGTTTGAGCTTTTAGTTCTTCAGAAATCTGTGCAATCGAGATATGCTGATGATCTCCATAAACTAGCTTTTCATAAATTTCATCTGAAACAACAAGAAGATTATGCTCAATACAAACTTCACCAAGTGCTTTAAGTTCAGATTCAGAATAAAGCATACCAGTTGGATTACTCGGAGAATTGATGATGACTGCTTTTGTAGTCGGTGTAATCATTTCTTTTAGTTGTTCTGGTGTAATCTTGTATGAATTCTCTTCTTTTCCTTCAACAAATCGTGGAATACCACCAGCAAGCTTAACTTGTTCTGGGTAACTGACCCAATACGGTGAAGGGATAATGACTTCATCACCTTCATTTAACAATACTTGGAATAATGTAAAGAGAGCATGTTTTGCCCCACTTGTAACGATAATCTCACTGTTTTTATACTCAATCCCTTGGTCAGTTTTAAATTTTTGAGCAATCGCTTCTTTTAGTTGTTGAAGTCCGCCTGAAGGAGTATACTTGGTATGCCCCTCTTGCATTGAATTGTAGGCACTTGAAATGATATGCTCTGGTGTGTTGAAGTCGGGTTCTCCTGCACCAAGAGCGATTACATCGATTCCTTGTGACTTCATTTCTTTCGCTTTTGCTGTTATGGCTAAAGTTGTTGAAGGTGTAAGTGCTTTAACTCTCTCTGCTAATGTCCAACTCATGATATGTCCTCCACTCATTAAAGGTTTTCAATTTTTTTCCACCATTCTCCTGATTCAAAAAGAAGATAATAATAATTTAATTGATCTTTATTATTGAGG
Organism: Rossellomorea pakistanensis; assembly: GCF_016908495.1. Taxonomy (GTDB): domain Bacteria; phylum Bacillota; class Bacilli; order Bacillales; family Bacillaceae_B; genus Rossellomorea; species Rossellomorea pakistanensis. Next base: position 826,046 of record NZ_JAFBDZ010000001.1, read on the forward strand.
TAGGTAATTTCCCAAACAGGTCCAACCTCTTCCAATCCTAATTTAACCGATAGAATTTCTTTAGTGCTTTCTTCATTTTTTAGTTTATTAACTGCTTTTTCTTTTGAAATCCCATTTGCCCATTTTTGGGTAATCATTTTATCCTTCTTTTTATTAGGCACCCACACGATCACTTTTTCTTTTTCAGCATTTTTTCCAATTAGTACTACATAGGATTTTGTGCCATTGTATATTGATGCACTATCTACTTTTGAAATTTTTTCTTGAGATTTCGCTAATGTTATTGCTTCTTCCGTTTTTTCATTGAATGGTGATCTTGCATCAACATAAACTTTTATCGATAACCCAATCCCAATCAATAGAATAAATACAATTATAAAGATCATTTTTTTCATCATTTATCACTCATTTATGTACGATATATTGTAAAAACTGCTTGTTCTTTATCATCGGAATCTAAGGCAAGTCCAAACATTAAATCCTTTTCCTTCAATGTACGATTTAATGAATCAACTAATTTATACAAGTCAGAGGTATATTGAACTCGAACAGTTGAAAGTACTTCAATCTTGCTTTCCATTTAGTCTCCTCCTTTTACACAAATATTGCTACAAATATTCGGGTGATAAAGTGGTTAAATTATTATTACACGGAACACCTAAACAACATTATAACAGTATTTTGACCTAGTCCGAATAAAAATTTTCTAATTTCCACACTTTCTTCTTGAAGATGACCTTTTACCATTTTTTATGATTAAGGTCATCTATTTTTTAGCATTTTTTAGCAAATTGTCTGCAAAAGGAGATAGGTTTCTTTAATTTGATTCGGCTCTTCTTCTATTGCATCATCATTTGGAAATGTGATGACCTCGTAATTAAGCGGATTAAATTTAATTGTAATAAGACCATGTTGACCTGTTAAATAAATATCAATCCATGTTTCATGAAGAAGCTCTAGAAATTCTGAGTTAAGCATTCTCTGTTTTGAGCGATAAAGAATCGCTGTTTGAGGGTCAATATGTTTTAGAAGTTCTTCAGAAATAAAATTTGATTTATTATAAATCGGGATTTTAATAATATTTACATCACTTAATTTCTGACTAAGTAAATGAGATTGAACGGCTTTTGTATACGAGGATAACCACAAAAATAAATGTTTATTAAAAGAAATCTTGAAGTCTAAACCTTCACCTGCAGCCGCTCCTTCATAAACTACCTCTAATTGCAAGTGATTACTCAATTTCACTTTTTCATTTTCACTTAAAGGAATTACCTTTAACCTATTTTGTTCCTGAGATTCTAAAAATGTCTTTCCCATATAGACCTTGGACACCTTAAAGTCCTTTATGATTTCTTCAATGAACTCTGGATAATATTCTCGTTGTTCTGTCACAATAATGCCTTGTATCTTTTTTGCACCAAATTGCCTTAGAACAGAATAGAGATTCTTTTTATTTTCACCGGGACCCGTATTGATTAAATAATTCATTTCATTCGGTAAATGCAGGATGGCAATCTCACCTTTTGCTAAAGGTAAAAATGATAACCCATATTCATTTCCATGTAATTTTAAGTCTACTTGAGGTTCCGTTTCCCCGATGGCTGATACACTGCTGATTGATAGCAGAAAGAATAGAATCATTACGATTAGTTTTTTCATAATAACGCCTCCGAAAATGCTTCTACATTTAGAGTGCGTTAAACATTAAATATTATCATAAAATTGATTCAAAGCCATTCCTCAATCCATTGAAGAAGTTCCTCAAGATTTCCTTTCCTGACAGGCATCGATGGAATGGATTGCAAGAATGCTCTCCCATATCTAGTTGATATAATTCTTTGGTCAAAAACAATAACGATTCCTCTATCACTACTTCTTCGAATTAATCGACCCACTCCTTGCTTAAAGCGGATGACTGCTTCTGGAAGAGAGTATGCAGAAAAAGCGTTTTTCCCTTCTATTTTAAGACGATCACACTTAGATTGATTAATTGGCTCATTTGGTGGTGAAAATGGTAATCTTACCATAATTAAACAAGACAAATCCTCTCCAGGTATATCTACTCCTTCCCAAAAACTATTCGTTCCAAACAGAATAGCTTTATCGAATCGTTGAAAATTTTTCGTAAGTTTGGTCCGGCTCCCACTCGATATTCCTTGTGCCATCAATACATAATCATCCAGTAAACCACTATCCTTCATAAGCTCATGGGTTTTTCTTAGCATATCATAGGCAGTAAATAAAACGAGCATCCTTCCTTTTGTTGCTTGAGCAATCGCAATTAGATGAGCACTAATCGCCTCAACATACTCAATTACGGAGACGCTTTGAATTTCAGGGAGATCGTTTGGGATATATAATGTTGAGTTTTTCTCATATTGAAACGGAGAAGGAAGCTGCAACTGTTTAATCTTTTCCTGTGAGAGACCAACTTCTTTTAATAAATAGTCGAATGATGACTGAACGGTTAAGGTAGCAGAAGTAATAACCGCACTTTCAATTTTCGAAAATAATCGCTCCTGTAGTGATTCCCCAACAGATATCGGCTGCGATTGTATGACTAAACTGGTTGGTAAGGAGCGTAAATCTCCTTCTATCCAAATCACTTGTTCTTCTTGACCTTTTATAAATACAAGTTGCAATTGCTCCTTTAATTGAGACCAGTCCTTTAAAAAGCTATAAAGTTCTTCAACTAGTGTCTTTTCTTGGTCTTCTAACTTTACATCCTCCTTCTTAATTTGGTCTAAGCGATCAGAAATGGCGTTTTCAATCCCCTTCATTTGTGAGTAAACTCTTTCTGTTGCAATCAAAACGGGTTGCCATGCTCTTTCGGACATGATTTCATCTGTCAACCTTAATTGAATTTTTTGCACATCTCTTCTCTTCTTTGCGTGCTTAAGAAAAGTAGAAGCGAGGAGATTTAAACATTCGTCTAATTCCCGATAAAATTCTACGATCATCATATCAAGTTCAAACGAATGAAGATCGTACTTAACATGATACTTTTCAAGTAGTGTTTCAAGTTTATAATAGAGTTGTTTTTGATCTAAATTTCCCAACTGACCTGTCGTAAATTTAACTGAAATGTAGTCTATCAGCTTTCCGAAATGTTTTCTAGCCGCTTTCTCTAAATGATGTCCTTCATCTATTATGACTTGTTGGTAGGATGGCAAAAGATTAGTCTCTGCAATCAAGTCTGTTAATAACATCGAGTGATTAGTAATGATTAAATCAGCTCGATTCGATTGCTTCCGAGCATGCAAATAGAAGTCCCGGCTAATCCAAGGGTCCTTTTCTTTTTGCAGATGCCAACCGTCATGCTTGATTCGATTCCAAAAGAGCATTCCACCACTTGTAAGGTTTAGTTCATCAATATCCCCTGAATTTGTCACGGTTAACCACACGAGAATTTGCATCTTAGTTAAAACTACATCAAATTGTGATTCCTCTTCCCTTAAAGATTGTTCAAATTTGAATAAATTCAAATAATGATTTCTTCCTTTTAACAGAACAACATGAAAAGGGAAATCGGTCATTTCCTGTAATTGTTTCACTTCTTTTTGAAGAAGTTGTTCTTGTAGTTGAACAGTATATGTACTTATCACGACGGGAATTTTCATTGCTTTACTATAATAAAGTGCAGGAATTAAGTACCCTAACGATTTACCGACACCTGTACCAGCTTCGACAATAAGATGCTCCTTACAAGAAAAAGCATCATAAACTGCATCCATCATTTGAAATTGACTATGTCTACGCTCAAAATTTTCAAAAGCATGCTGTAGCAATTTTTCTTTATTTGTATCATTTGAAGGATATACGATATCATCAGAAGGCAAACTGGCGTCCAATTGTTCTTCTTTCTTCTTTAATGCGATTCCTCTATAGATTTCAATCGTTTCAGGTAATTCGTCAATATGCATTCTATTCTTATCGACTATCCATTGAAGAAGTAACTCTAAATCACTTTTCAAATACTTTGCCAATGGTTGTAACGTTTCAAGTGTAACAAGGGGGAGCTTAGACAAAACTTCAATAAAATGCAGGAGTAGCAGTGCGGTTACATATGCATCACTATCCGCTTGGTGTGGACGATCATGACTAAGTGTAAACCGGTCAGCTAATTCTGTTAATTTATAACTTTCTGCTGTAGGATAGCTAATCTTCGCTAATTCAACAGTATCCACCTTCGGACCGTAAAAACCATTATATCCTGCTTCTTCTAGTTCAGACTGTAAAAAGCCTAAGTCAAAGTCAACATTATGAGCAACAAATACTGCACCATCCATTATTTCTAATACTATTGGTGCAATTTCTTCAAATGAAGGAGCTCCTTCCACCATTTCATCATTAATTCCTGTTAGTTCTTCGATAAAGGTAGGAATGGTTATTTCAGGATTTATAAAGGTTGTGTATTGGCTCATAATCTTACCATTTTCTATCGTAACCGCTGATAATTGAATGATTCGATCTCCTTTTTTAGGAGAATTACCAGTTGTTTCAAGGTCCACTACGACCATCTTTTGAGAAATCATATTATCACTCTGCCTTTTAAAACATGAAAGTACACTTAACCGGAGTCGCCTCGATGTACCATCTTAGCCATCCTGTTTTAATGTAACGTTTTGTTAATATATCGATCAGGTTTAAGACATTCACCTATAAGGGATGGTCTTTATCCCCCTCATTTGCTATAAATTAAAAAGAACATTTTCTTTCCTTGCAAGTTTATCATATTTTGTGAACGATTTGATAGGGTGGACAAGCGGTTCAAGAATTTGAACATAGAAAAAGACCCGCCATTTTATCAATCAATTGTAATGGTGGCAGGTCGAATGTTGGTTGACAAATTTATGTTCATAAAAAATAACAATCTTTAAGAAAACAGCCTAATTAATAAATTGTAGCCGCTGGTTCTACCCCAAGCATTTCTGAAATTTTATTATTTTCGTCCATTATTGCTACTTTCGGTTTATGAATACGTGCATCTTCTTCAGACATCATTTTATATGAGATAATAATGACTACATCCCCCTTATGAACAAGCCTTGCGGCTGCACCATTCAAACAAATGACACCACTTCCGCGTTCTCCGGGAATGATGTATGTCTCAAGTCGAGCACCGTTATTATTATTAACGATTTGGACTTTTTCATTCGGCAGCATATCAACAGCATCTAATATATCCTCATCAATAGTAATGCTTCCTACATAATTCAGGTTTGCTTCCGTTACCTTTGCCCTATGGATTTTTCCAGTCATTATTGTTCTAAACATTCCAATATTCCTCCTGTTTTAACCTAGATCGACAATAATATTATCAATTAGTCTAGCCTGCTTAAATTGAACTGCAACAGCAATCAGTATTTCCCCTTTTATCTGTTTAGGCAGGGTAAGACTAGGGAATGTATAAGCATCTACATATTCAACAATTCCAGAAGTATTTAGTTCAATACATTGTCTTAGTTCTTGTAGGACACTCTTAATGTCTCCCTTGTTATTACATAATGAATTTGCTGCATTAGTAAGTGAATGATAAATTACAGGTGCCTCGATTCTTTCTTGATCACTTAGATACACGTTTCGTGAACTTTTTGCCAGGCCCTCTCGTTCTCTTACAGTAGGTACTCTTACAATTTCGATAGGGAAAAAGAAATCCTCCACAAGTCCTTCCACTACAGCAACCTGCTGTGCATCTTTTAATCCAAAATAAGCAGCATCAGGTTCTATAATATGAAATAATTTTGTTAAAACTGTAACAACTCCATCAAAATGACCTTCTCTTTTTTTACCACATAATACATTGACTCGTTCTTTTACTGTCATGTGTATAGATAGAGCCTTAGGGTAAATATCATCGACACCAGGGATAAATAAAACATCCACACCGGTATCTTTTGCAAGTTTATAATCATGTTCTTCATCTCTTGGATATCGTTCAAAATCTTCATTTGGCCCAAATTGTAATGGATTTACGAAGATACTCATTACTACCAGATCATTCTCAGGTTTTGCTCTATCTACTAATGCTAAGTGACCTTCATGTAAAAACCCCATTGTCGGTACAAATCCAATTTTTTTGCCTTTAGATTTCGATTCTTTAATAAATTCTTTCATTTCATGTACATTTTTAAGAACAATCACTTCACTTTTCCTCCGTATAACGATGATAATTCCTCTTCCTTCATCGTAAATGAATGCTCTTGCTGCGGAAATTGACCCTCTTTTACTTCATGAATATATGTTTTAATAGAAGATAGTGTGATTTCATTCACATCATTATACTTTTTCACAAACTTTGGTACCCGTTCTACACCATAAGAAATTAAATCATGATACACTAGGACTTGACCATCCGTGTCACTTCCAGCCCCAATCCCTATCGTCGGAATGGATAAATTTTCAGAAACTTCTTTTGCAATTTGTCTTGGAATACATTCAAGAACAATCGCAAAAGCCCCTGCTTCCTCACATTTTTTTGCTTCCTCTATCAACATCTTAGCAGCTTCTGCTGTTTTCCCTTGAACCTTGTAGCCTCCTAAAACATTGACTGTTTGTGGAGTTAGTCCCAAATGAGCCATTACAGGGATTCCTGCTTCTGTCAAAGATGTGATTTTATTAATGACTTTTCCACCACCTTCAACTTTAACAGCATGGGCCCCGCCTTCTTGAACTAATTTAGCAGCAGATTTCAATGTCTCCTCTACGGAAAGATGATAGGTCATAAATGGCATGTCCGTAATAACAAAAGTGTTAGATGCCCCTCTTTTTACTGCTTTAGAATGATGAATCATATCGTCGATTGTTACTGGCACCGTAGAATCGTACCCTAGTACTACCATGCCTAATGAATCACCTACAAGAATGACATCGATGCCCGCTTCCTCTGCTAACTTTGCAGAAGGATAATCATAGGCAGTAAGCATGCTAATTTTTGTTCCATCCGCTTTCATGTTTCTTAAATCACTTGTACTTTTCACTCTTTTTCCTCCTCTCGAATGATCAGAGGTGACGAAACAATGAAAATGCAACCATCTCCATATTAAACTCAAAAAGGGATCCTTCATAAAAAATGACAGAAGGATCCCATAGCTTTTTTTATCGTTTCGACCCTCTGTCCCAGTCCATTATTGGATCAAGGCAGAATAGTAATTAGAATTCAAATAGATAACACTGTTTTAAGGTGCAGTTCCAAAGATACTGCCCAAATAAATTATAACAAATAAATATAATATTGAATAATAGAATTTACTGAATGGGTTCATTCACCTCGATGTCAGCTGAATAGACTTCATGAATATGTCCTGAATGGTCCTGAATTCGTAAGACGCCATCATCATTTATCCCTAATGCTTTTCCTTTTATTTCTCCAGTAATTGTTCTAGCTGTAATTTCCTTGCCAATACTGATTGCATATCCTTCCCATAATAACTTGATTGGTGAAAAGCCTTCTTTCATATATATTTCATAATAAAGCTCAAGTTTTTCAAGGATTTTCTGAACCAGCCTTGAGCGTGGGATCATTTGCCCTTTTTCAATTGCAAGTGACGTAGCAATGGAATGTAATTCTTGTGGGAAGTCCTCAATCGTTTGATTTACATTGGTACCCATTCCAATGATAATGGAATTTATTTTATCTGATTCTGCCTGAAGCTCTGTTAATATTCCCGTTACTTTTTTTCCGTTTAATAAAATATCGTTTGGCCATTTTATTTCAGGATGTAAATCCCAAACTTCTTCTATGGCCTGAACAACAGCTACTGCTGCGATTAAAGTGAACTGTGGTGCACGTTGAGGAGGTAATTGGGGCTTTAAAATTAAACTCATCCAGATTCCAGTACGCTTAGATGAATGCCAGTTTCTCATCAACCGCCCTCTTCCTTCTGTTTGCTCATCAGCAATTACTAATGTACCTTCAGGTGCACCATTCTGAGCGTACTGATGTGCTAACTTCTGAGTAGAAGGAACTGTTTCTTCATAATAAATCGTCTGCCCTAATGATTTTGTATTCAGCCCAAGATGGATTTCATTTTGCGACACGCGATCAGGTGTATGCAAAATACGATATCCTTTCTTGCGAATTGCGTCTAGTTTAAATCCTTCTTTTCTAAGATCTTCTATATGCTTCCAAACAGCTGTTCTTGAGCAACCCACAATATCAGCTAATGCTTGCCCGGATAGAAATTCTCCATTCGCTTGCCTAAAGGCTTCTAATAATTTTTTTCTTATAGGTGATTGCAACTTATTAGCCACTCCCTTATTGAATTCTTATTGTTTTCTACATTTTGATTCACTACTGCTTCCTCAATCTCCTGTAATAGTTCCTTCACCCAAGTCCCACCTTTTTGGGATTTCCATCGAATAAGATCATGTCCTGTTATATCGATTTCCTTTAGACTTTTAACCGGTAGTTGTTCAAACTTATTTTTTAAAGTTTGAATTTCACAATCTATTTGCGAGATATCTTTTCCATTTAATGTTAGGAAGAGTATTTCAACGTCACATGCCATTTGAATGCCAGCCTTATATAATTCATAATAATCCCAATGGATGTTCACTCGATTTTGTAAAGTATTATGGACCTTTATTAAATAGTTTATTTTCTTACTCGGAAGTTTCCAAGCTTTTAAAAATTCATGTTGCGCTTCTCTATTTATGTGAAAGAGAATTAACCCCCATATTTGTTGATTCGATAAAGTTGATATTGAATAGGCAGCAGATTTTGTCAACGCTTCCTTTGATATTGAATAGCCTGGTAAATATTGATACATTCCTGAAGAATTCAGTAGATTGAAAGCTGCATGTTTAAAGTCCCCTTCTATAAGCTTCTCAAATTCTGCCGTGATTCGTTCAACACTTATATGTTCTAGTAAATGGGCATTCTCAGTCAATGAGTGAATCGTTTCTTTTGACACATCGAAACCTAGTTGACTAATAAACCGAATAGCTCTCATCATTCTTAATGCATCTTCATTAAATCGCTTATGTGGTGAACCGACAGTCGTTATAATCTTATTGGCTATGTCCCTTTTTCCGTGATAAGGGTCAATTAAACTTCCTTCCTTGTTCATTGCAATGGCATTCATTGTAAAATCGCGACGTTCTAAATCCTTATTTAATGATCGAATGAAGGTAACTCCTTCTGGTCTCCTAAAATCCTTATATTCCGTTTCTGTTCGAAAAGTGGTAATTTCATACCCTTCCCCATTATAGTTGACTAGAACAGTACCATGTTCGATGCCAATATCCACAGTATTAGGAAATATGGATTTTATCTCCTGTGGAAGAGCAGAAGTTGCAATGTCAACATCGTTAATAGGTCTACCTAATAAATAATCTCGAACAGATCCACCTACAAAATAGGCTTCAAAATGAGCCCTTTCAATCTCTATTAGGATCGGAAGGGCTTTTTGAAATTGTTTAGGGAGCAAAGAAATCACCTAGCTTTCATTAATTAGATCATAGTAGATTGTTTCATATTGTTCGACTATTTTATTAGAATGGAATCTCTCTCTAGCAGTCTCTAGGGCTCCATTTGATAGCTTTTTATATAATTTCTTATCAGCTAATAGGGCAATAGCTTTTTTCGAAATTTCTTCAATATCTCCAAATGGACAAATATATCCATTCACTCCATCAAAAATAACCTCGGGGATTCCCCCTACATTTGTCCCTATACATGGAACACCACAAGCCATTGCTTCTAAGGCAACAAGCCCAAAGCTTTCCTTCGCGGATAATAATAATTTTAGATCACTAATGGAGTATAGTTCCTCAAGATTATCTTGTTTCCCTAATAATAGAACTCGACCCTCAATGCCGAGTTCTTTCACAAGTTGACAAATGATTGTTTTCTCTGGGCCATCACCAACCAATAGTAACTTTGCAGGTAGGTGGTCTTGGATATTTTTAAATGTTTTCACTACATCCTGGACCCTTTTGACTCCTCTAAAGTTTGATACATGGATAATGACTTTCTCATCCTCAAGTATGCGATACTCTTTTCTTAAATGTGAGGAATCTACATAATGATATTCTCTCTCATCAATGAAATTATAAACAGTATGTATATCCTTATCTGGATTAATTAAATCATAGGTTTGTTTTATAAGGGCATCGGATACAGCCGTTACATAATCAGACTTTTCAATCCCAAAACGAATCGCTCCTGTTAAGGATGGATCGTATCCTAACACCGTAATATCTGTACCGTGAAGAGTCGTCACAATCTTCACATCCGTTCCAGCTATTTGCTTACCAAGAATAGCGCAAACTGCATGAGGGATCGCATAATGTACATGTAATAGGTCGAGCCCCTCCCTCTTTACAACCTCTGCCATTTTATTTGCAAGAGCAATATCATATGGGGGATATTGAAAAACAGAATACTGATTAACTTCAACTTGATGGAAATAAATATTATGATACATTTTATTTAGTCTAAAAGGGATACTTGAAGTAATAAAATGGATTTCGTGACCACGTTCTGCCAATAGTTTACCAAGTTCTGTTGCTACCACTCCGGATCCGCCAACAGTGGGGTAGCATGTTATGCCAATTTTTAATTTCATTACTATTCTCCTAACAGGTCTTCTTTAAGAATTAGTGTTTTATGTGAAAAGAAGCCCTCTGCATACTTAATTCCAGCATCCTTCCCCATCAATCGGTCTCTTGCTTCTACTGATTCAATATATCCATCTGTTAGTGGGGTGGCAACTCCGGCCGTTCCCATCTCAAATTGACTTTCATATGCTTTTAAAGCAGCAAGTTTCACATTTAACTGGTCAGAAATATCGATTAAAAAGTCAGGTTGATGATAACCATTAATGATATAGAAAAATAAATTAGTTGGTTTGTGTGATGGGCTTTCCGGCTGATACTTTCGAATGCCAGCTGAAAAGAAAGCTTCTCGAATTAGCCGAGAGGCATTGCCATGGTCGGGATGACGATCTATTTCATTTGGTGCAAATACCACTTTAGGACGGTACCTGCGAATAACCTCTACGATTTTTTGGATATTCTTTTCAGTCAAAAAAAGGCCGCGATCAGGAATGTCCAACGTAATTCTCTCATGCACTCCTAATTGCTTAGAAGCGCTACCTGCTTCCTTCTTTCTTAACTCGATGGTCCCATTTGAAGAAAGCTCTGCATGTGTCAGATCACATATGACAATTTTCTTTCCGAATGAGCTATATTTTGCAATACTTCCTCCCATTCCAATTTCAACGTCATCAGCATGTGCACCGAATGCAAGGATATCTATTCCGTATTTTTTCAATTTCCTTCTTCCCTTTCATTCTTTTTTAAAGTGGATCGGTTCTCGACCTCACCTCTCTCAACTGCCTTTACAAGTATTTCTGCTGTCCCATTATTAGTTGCCAGTGGTACAGAATAAACATCGCAAAGGCGAATAAGAGCTGAAACATCTGGTTCATGGGGCTGTGCTGTAAGTGGATCTCGAAAAAATAATATTAAGTCCATCTTATGGTTTGCAATAAATGCACCAATTTCTTGATCACCACCGAGTGGTCCTGATTGAAAACGATGGACATCTAGACCTGTTTCGTCTATAATTCTTTGACCAGTTGTCCCTGTGGCAAATAATTGATGATTAGTAAAAATCGATTTATATTTTTGTACGAAACGAATCAGATTATCCTTCTTCTTATCATGAGCGATTAGGGCAATATTCATCTTAAGCCCTCCTTTTTTAGTCTAGAATATTTTCCAAACCATAAACGAGTGTGTCTAACTTCATAACCGTGTCCACGCACACTTTAACACCTGACATAAATGAAGCCCGATTGTATGAATCGTGTCTAACTGTTAGCGTTTGACCGTCTGCACCAAACATGACCTGTTGATGAGCAATTAAACCCGGCAGCCTGACACTGTGTATGTGCATACCATTATAGTCTGCTCCTCTAGCACCCTTCATTGTTTCTGTTTCACTCGGATGTCCTTGTTTTTTGATTCCTCGATTTTCAGAAATCATTTCAGCTGTTTTTACAGCTGTTCCTGACGGAGCGTCCAATTTTTGATCATGATGGAGTTCAATGATTTCCACATCATCAAAATACTTTGCCGCCATTTGGGAAAATTTCATCATTAATACAGCCCCAATCGCAAAATTAGGGGCAAGGATACACCCAATACCCTTTTCCTCCGCTAAGGTTTTTAGTTCATCAAGCTGTTCTTTAGTGAAACCAGTGGTTCCGACAACTGGTCTAACTCCCCATTCCAATGAAGTTCTCGTATGTTGATAGCCTACTTCAGGCGTGGTTAAATCTATTAAAACATCTGGGGATTGATTATTAAAGCATTCTTCCATGTCAGTATACACAGGCACTTCTACTCCAGAAAAACCAGCAATTTCACTTAATAATAATCCATTATTTTTATGATCAATGACACTAATAAGTTCAAAGTTGTCTGTATCTGTTACTAACTTTACAGCCTCTTTCCCCATTCTGCCTCGTGGTCCTGCAATCGTTACCTTAATTGTTTCCATTCTCTTCTACATCCTTTCTAGTCCAACGATTCTTATCTCTTGTAGAAAATTTATGCATTACACGATTATGAGCGTCTTCCAAACTAATATTTAAAGAATTAGCTAAACATGTAATCACAAACAGCATATCTCCTAGTTCTTCTTCAATCGTTTTTTCATCTTCTGTTGGCTTTTTTGGCTTTTCACCGTAATAATGATTTACTTCTCTTGCTAATTCACCTAATTCTTCTGTTAATCTTGCCATCATAGCTAACGGACTAAAGTAACCTTCCTTAAACTGGCCTATGTATTGATCAACTTCAGCTTGCATTTCAGATAACGTTTTCAATTCTTTCATCCTACACACCTCGCTATTTTCTTATTCAATGTTAGCTAAATGAATCCATTTTTACAAACAATTTAGACTACACTAATAAGATTCATTATCCATTTGTAAGAAGTAGCTAAATTCGCTGCTGGGACATAATTCCTATATTGCTACTTTCTTTCTATTCCTATATAATGACTCTGTCAACTTGTAGAAATGGAGGGCTTCTTTGTGATACTTGGATTAAAACTGAAAAATATCTTTTTTATACTACTAGGTTCCGCTATTTTCGCTTTTGGACTTGTACATTTTAATATGCAAAATCAGTTAGCTGAAGGTGGATTTACTGGAATTACCTTGCTCCTTTATTTCATTGCCGGTATTGATCCTTCTTATTCCAATTTAGCTTTAAATATCCCTATTTTTATAATAGGTTGGAGGCTCCTAGGTAGAAAAGCCTTCTTTTACACTCTTATTGGTACCATTAGCCTTTCCATTTATTTATGGATATTCCAACGCTATCAGATGCACATTCCCCTAAAAGAAGACTTATTCCTCGCTGCTCTATTTGCAGGTGTATTTATTGGAATCGGACTTGGTATCATCTTTCGATATGGAGGTACAACAGGCGGGGTTGATATTATTGCACGTCTAGCGCATAAATATATTGGTTGGAGTATGGGGAAGACTATGTTTATGTTTGATGCACTTGTTATTGCTGCTTCACTTCTTACTTATCTAGACTATAAACAAGCTATGTATACATTAGTAGCCGTATTTATTGGTGCAAGAGTGATTGATTTCATGCAAGAGGGGGCATATGCAGCACGAGGGGCAATGGTTATATCTGAGAAACATGAAGAAATTGCTGATAAGATCTTAGAGCAAATGGATAGAGGGGTTACAGTTCTCCGTGGACATGGTTCCTTTACAAAGCAAGATAGAGAAGTCTTATACTGTGTTGTGGGAAAAAACGAAATTGTAAGATTAAAGAATATCATAACATCTATTGACCCACATGCATTTGTATCTGTAACAGTTGTTCATGATGTACTCGGAGAAGGGTTTACATTGGATTCTGAAAAGAACCCAATTAATGATTAGTTTTAGCCATATAAAAAGAGACGGACTCAAGTGTCCATCTCTTTTTTCTTTATTAATCGTCCCCTTGCATTCCTACATAGATAAGAACAAGACGTAATAATTCAATTATCGCTACTGCTGCCGCTGCTACATACGTAAGAGCTGCAGCGTTTAATACTTTCTTCGCATGTCTTTCCTCTTCATTGCGTATTAAACCTAACGAAACAATCTGATCCATCGCCCTAAAAGATGCATTAAACTCAACAGGAAGAGTGATTAATTGGAACAGAACACCTGCTGCCATCAAAATAATACCAAGTAAGAACATTTGAGACAGTGATGTAAAAATTCCGATTAGAATAAAAACCCAAGAAAGATTAGAACCAATATTAGCTACCGGTACTAATGCGTGGCGAAAGCGAAGGAAACTGTAATCTTCTTGATCCTGAATAGCATGTCCTACCTCATGCGCCGCAACTGCTGCTCCAGCAACAGACGTTCCTCGATAATTATTAGGTGAGAGAGCGACTGTTTTCGTTAAAGGATTATAATGATCACTTAGAAACCCTCTACCTTCTACAACCTTGACATGTTGTAGCCCATTATCATCAAGAATCCTTCTTGCCATTTCACTACCTGTCATCCCTGATGTCGTGGCAACTCGAGAATACTTTTTAAAAGTCTTCTTCACATTGAGTTGTGCAATGATTGGAATCAAGGCTATAATAAGGAAGTAAATCAAAAATCCAGCCATTTTAAACCCCCATTATCTTTGTTGTTATTAAAAATTTTAGCTGTCCTACGGTAAAATGTCAATCTTTAAGCCTTTCCGTTTTATTTTCTTCTTCGCCTCTATATTTTTTCCATCCTACATAGGATAGTGTAAGGATGATAATACTTCCCGTTGAGATGATCACCCACCATAATGAAGGATCTGCTTCATCTTCTGTTACACCATCAAATAGTTTTTCTAATTCTGTTTCAAGCTGGGTTAATTCTTTCATTGCATCGGTGCTTTCCATCATATCCTGTCGATAGCGGTCAATAAATGTAATTCTTGCATCTAGCTGCTGAACTTTTTCAATAGGGATATCAAGTTTAATACTTGGCTGGATAATATTATATTTATTTAAAAATGCATTTAAATGATCATGGTAAGCTTCAGAGTTCTTATTATGTGCAGCCTCTTTTACTTGCTGAAAAGCGCCCATAATAGGATCCTCCATTTCTGTCCATAAGGGTTGATGCTTTGAAGAAAGGGCGTCCAACACTAAACGAAAGGTTGTGACTGAATTTACACGTTGTTCGTTAGAAATAGCGGAATTTGTAACAGATTGTAATGCGTCATCATGAGCTACCGTCAAAATTCTTAATTCATCCATAGAAAACATTTTTTCTTCTACAGTAACGTTTTCAAACTCCTCAGAAAAATAATTCAGAAGCATTTTCGCCTCTTCCAATCTCCCTACTTTAGTCATTTGAAGTGCCTCATCAGCGATAGAATCTAATTTAGACAACGGAGACTCTTGAGCAAATGTATATACCGGCAGGCAAAAGAATATTAGTAATAAGACAATGATTGATGTCCCTTTCATTTTCATACTTGTCCCCCCTAAAACTACTAATAAATTCTATGAGGGGGTGGACAAGAGTAGACCTATAAAATTATTTTCGTCTCAAACCTATACTGATAAATAGACCTATCGGATTGATGAAAACAAAGTTCGTCTTTTCACCTTAATTGTATAGACATAAGCAAGAAGAATCGAAAGGATACTTAGCCAAAATGTGAAATAACCAATTTCACTAATATAAAGACTCAGTTTAGAATAGATTGGGTACTGCATAAAGACATAATCAATAATATCATTATGTAAAGTCCAAATCGCCGCTATGACAATATGCCACCATTTAACCCTATAAAACGGGGCATATAGAACCCCTTGTATGGCCATTGCTAAATGAGAACCAATTAACATGTACCCCTCCCAAGGCAGGTATCCAGTCACGATAAGTGTAAGAATATTCATGACAACAGCCCATATTCCATATTTAAAAAGTGTAATAATAGCCAACACTTCAAAGATTGGCCAATTTTTCCCAAGTAAAAAGGCGAATAATACAAAGCAAAAAAATAAACTCGCGGTTGGACTATCAGGAACAAAAGGTAGAAAATAAATTTTCGTTATTTCTAGCTGAGGGATATACCAAATATACCCATAAATTGTACCTAATAAGTTTACGACAAGTAACAGCCATAAAAAGGACTTATTCGTTAAAAGTAGATACATGTAATTCATAGATTCACCTCTAATTAGTATAGAAGATGCATTCAATATTGCAATTTTAGAAAACAGCCTTTATGTAAAGCATTCAGCTTATAAAAATCCACATATAAGCCTTATTATAAGAAAAAAAGAGCCAACAAGATTGTTGGCTCTTTAGATGTCATTTATTCACTCTTTAAGTTTGCAATGAAATCTGCCAGCTTATCAAGCTCTTCATCAGAACCTTTAAATAAACCAGGAGGCATAGCAGGTGGTTTACCGTTCACGGCGATTTCTGCTATTTCTTCCTTACTTAATCCTGAATCGACTAGTGGCGGGGCAGCGCCTCCACCTTGGAGTGTATCACCATGACAGTTAATACATCCATTTTCTTGATAGAGTTTATAGCCTTCAGATGCCTTATCAATTTCAACTTCTGCAACAATTTTACCTTGTTGTTCAGCTGCTTCCCAATCGTGTGTTGCAACAGATTCCCAAGTTAAGAAAATTGTTGCTGCAAGAGCTAATAACATGAATCCAGTAGCAAATGGACGCTTCGTCGGGCGACGATGCGGTCCTCTGTCAATAAACGGAGCAAGTAACAATGCTCCAAATGCTAAACCAGGAATAATAAATGCACCTATAACATTATAAGGTCCAGATGCGTACGTATACTTCAGTAATTGATAAAGAAATAAGAAATACCAGTCAGGTAATGGAATATATCCCGTATCCGTTGGATCGGCAATACGTTCTAACGGCGATGGATGAGCAACCGTTAAACATAGATAACCGATTAAGAATACCGCTCCAACCAACCATTCTTTCAACAAGAAGTTTGGCCAAAAGGCTTCTGTTTTTCCAGGGTATTCCGAGTAGTCTTTCGGAATATTCGGTTTACGTTCTGCTGGTATTCTTGAATCACCAACGAACTTCATCCCTTTTCCTCGATGCATTGCGTCCCCCTCCTTTGTAGTAAAGGTCTAAAACTAACTAAACATATTAAACGACTAGATCCTAAAGTGGACCTGAAATTCCTTGTTTACGAATCATTATAAAGTGAGCTCCCATTAGCCCAAGAAGTGCTGCAGGTAAGAAGAATACATGAATCGCAAAGAAACGAGTCAGCGTTTGTGCACCAACAATGTCTGCATCTCCTGCTAATAGCATTTTCACTTGCTCACCAATGAATGGTGTTGCTCCAGCGATCTCTAAACCTACCTTTGTAGCGAATAGCGCTTTCATATCCCAAGGTAATAAATAACCTGTGAAACCTAAACCAAGCATAACGAAGAAGATTAAAACTCCAACTACCCAGTTTAACTCACGAGGTTTTTTGTATGCTCCTTGGAAGAATACACGCAATGTATGTAAGAACATCATTACAATAACCAAGCTTGCTCCCCAATGGTGCATACCGCGGACAATTTGCCCAAATGCGACTTCATTTTGCAAGTAATAGACAGATTCCCAAGCGTTTTTAATATCTGGAACATAGTACATTGTTAAGAACATCCCAGATAAGATTTGAATTACGGTTATGAAGAATGTAAGACCCCCAAAACAGTAAACGAACGCAGAGAAATGATGCGCTGGGTTTACGTGTTCAGGAACTTCATGGTCCGCAATGTCGCGCCACATAGGCGTAATGTCCAAACGCTCGTCAACCCAATCATAGATTTTGTTTAGCACTGATTACGCCCCCTTACTTAACGTATTTATTTGGTTCTGGTTGGCCCAAATAAAGAATTCCATCTTTTTCTTTTGTTGGATATGAATCCAACGGACCAAGCGGTGGTGTTCCAGGTACATTTTTACCATTTTTATGGTATAAACCACCATGGCATGGGCAGTAGAACATATTTTCATTGTTCTTATCTCCATTCCAGTTTACAGTACAACCTAAGTGCTTACATACAGGAGAAAGGGCAATTACTTCCCCTTCTTTGTTCTTGAACACCCAAGCCGTTTGTGTAACCGTTGATGTGTACCAGGCATCTTTTTGTTCGTATTCAAAGTCGACACGAACAGGTGTACTCGTTAATTCAGCTACTTTTTGTTTAGTTGCTCTAAATTTTCCGCTAGCTTCCGCTTTCAACATTGGATCTACTGCAAATCGAACCATCGGCATCAGCATTCCAGCAGCCATGAAACCGCCTACACCAGTAAGCGTATAGTTAAGGAATTGACGTCTTGATACACGTTGTTTGCTCATCCTTTTCCCCCCTCTATCGTAAGGTAAGTCCAACGGACATTTTTCGCACAAATATAAAACTAGGACATAACTATGATATATTAATCTTTATCCAAGGTCAATATATCAACAATTTAAAACATGGCAACTATGTGACGTTTTTTACCTTTACTATTACATTTGCCATTTTTGTACTATAACATTCAATAATTGTTTAACTTGGTCTTCCATTATAGAATGTTTGTACTGCTCATCTAAGTTTTCTAACGGAATTGACGGAATCCAAATAAGAGAATCCTCTATAGTATGCCCTTTATTCTTCCAATCACTGTCAGAAGTTAAGTAGAAAACATGTTTTGTTCCATTCTCCTTTATACTGTTTGTCCAATCTAATAGTCTTTCAGCATCATTACTACCATAAGTACCCTTCAAGTATGTAAATGATGGATACAATAGGATTCTTCCTTTAAACTGATGTTCTAAGTGACTCGTTAATAGGGTAATAAATTCCCCTTGTGCAGCTGCAGCCTTCATACCCTCATTAAAATCAATCGGCAGTAATGGTATAACTGCGGTGTCTATATATTGTTTCTCTTTTAAATACATTTCAATATCTTTTGCATTCCAATTCATAAGTTCATCCCTTTCATTCTATTTCAATGACTATCATACCATTTCAATCCAATACAAAAAAGAATAATAAGGGGATATTGTTTATGTCCAAAAACCAAAAAAAGGTATTCCATTACATGAAATAAAAATGCAGTCGGCTGGAATAAATCAAACCATGAAGGAAAGGCGGCCTTTCCATCATGACTTAGCTTAGACTTTTTAGGTTTTACCACTTGAGCTAGATTAGAGCCAAAATTATAGACATGTTTGCTTATAGTTTTTATACACACTAAAAAAGATTGACCCAAACTAGGGTCAATCTTTTTATCCTTTATTTTGTTTGCAACTCACTTAATTTTTTGGCCAATCGTTCAAACTCGTCTTTATCTTGGCGATCTAGTGAGTCATCAATAGCTTTCAAAAGTTTTTCTTTATGAAATGTTTCAATGCTATGTTCTAAAAGCTGTTCTGCAATAATGCGGTCTTTTTCATTTATTTGAAGATATTTTGGCATAAACGGGTTATCTTCTAAAACCGCAGCATATTGATAAGAAGCATTCGCTTTATTAAAGTTTAACTGAATATAAATATCCTCATCACGGTTTAAGCGAATATCATGAAATGATTTTTCTGCATCTGTTGTCATAATATTTTCTTTATAGAATCGGAACGGTACATCTTCAACACAGTGAGTCGACATCACTAAACCACGCGGGCAATACTGTGCCTCTTCAACGAAATGCACTTTCTTCATCAATTGATCATGACTCATTAAATAATTAAGTATCCAAACACATTCTCTTCTTTTTAATTGGTAACGGTTTAAAAACCATCGGATAAAATCTTTCTTCTCGTTGACAGATACAGGGGTAGCCATTTCTTTCCCTCCTCTGTATTTATTGGCGTTCATTTATTAGTTTGTTTACTCTTGAAGTCTCTCTAAAATTGATAATACTTCATCATTTGACGGTTGTTTATTCAGAAGCTGTTGATAAATCTTCATTGCCTCCTGATGACGTCCTTCCTCAACCAAGAAGTCTCCATATTCTTTAAGAAACTCTGGGTGTTCTTTAAAGAAAGTATATGCACGCTGGTACTGTTTTAATGCATCCTTATAATTTTCTACACCCTGATTTGCAACAGCCGAATCCCAATATAACTGGGGGTCCTCTTCTCCCTCATTTTCAATGATATTAACAATCTCGAGTATATCTTCAAAACGATCTTGTTTTTGGAATAGTTTATTTAAAGTAAGGGCAGCATCTAAATAACCTTGATCAATGGCTAAAGATTCTCTTAATAATTTCTCTGCTTCTTCCTCTTCCCCTAACTTTAAAGCAATCTTTCCTCCGAAGAAATACATTTCTTTATTATATTCATCATGCTTTATACCCTCTTTTATCGTTTGAAGACTGTTTTTCAAATCCTCTTCTCTCTCATACGCTTTAGCCAAAAGAAGGTAGACCGAATGATAATCTGGATCAAGTTCCTTCACTGCATTAAATTTTTCGATTGCCTTTTGATAAAATCCTGCTTGAAATGCAGTAAAAGCGTACCCGAAGAGGGTATTAATTTCTAAATGATCCTCCAAAGCCTCTTCGTATTGAATAAGTGCTTCTTCAAATGCCCCGCCAGCACTTAGAGATTCTGCAATTCGTTGGTTAATTTGAACCCCTGCCACTTCCTTCATATCTGCTTTTATTAGCTCTTGATAATGACGTAAGGCTTCTAAAAACCTTCCTGTTTCCGAATATAGCTCTCCTAATGCAAAATCGATGATAGGCTCATAAGGTAAAATTGATTTCGCTTTTATAAGCTTCTGTTCACTTACCTCGAAAAGCCCCTGCATCTGATATAGATCTGCTAACAAAAGCAATGCTCTCGGATATTCAGGATCTTTCTCATTTAGCCCTGATAATAATGACATTGCCTCTTCCTCGTTATTCATTTCTACAAGGGTTTCAGCAAGCAAGACTACTAATTCCCCTTCTCCAGGGAATTTTTTCAACAAGCCTTCAAACAATTCTTTGGCTTCTTCTAAAAAACCTAAATGATAGAGCTCTTCTGCCAAGTAAAATTTATCTTCATCTGTCCCTAGACTTTTAACTCTTTTATAATATTTCTCCGCTTCTTTTAAATTTCCCTCTTCCAAGGTTGAAATCATTTTCTCTACATAATTCATTACAAATCCCTTTCTTTGATGCATCATTTTTTTTGCTGTTTTCGCATACTTCAGTGTGTTTGATGTTAGAAGTGAATGATCGGACTAAGAACCAATTGGCGATTTTCCAATTGCTTTATTGATAAGACCTTCACCTTGTAAAAACAACACTCTTCATGAATAGAGTATTTTTATTTGAAGAATCCTGGTATATCAATCCTTAGTTCTTCTCCTTCACCAGGATAGAAAAACATTTGATCGTATAACTTTAACACTTTACCTTTATTAACGGACAGCATAATCCTATTCATATCATAATGAAATGTAGGTTCTTCATCAAGATTTTGATTTGATTCGATTTCATAAAGGTTATAACTAACTTCTCCACCGACTAAAAAATTCCCTCTTTTCGGGTAAATTCCAAGTTTTTTCAGAGTCATGAGGGATAGTGGGGTTTTTTGTGGAATTTCGTCGATTAAATGCGGAAGCTTCTCTTTTATGAACAACTTTTCCCAAAATTCGATCTTTTTCTTCCTCTTTTTCACGTCGACATTTGTCATTAATTTAGGTGCAAAAGTAATAGGATATCCAAATGATGCTTCTTTAATCCACCCCCATGGAATATTACTTAAATCCGCATCATGGTCCCAAATCAGAAAGATTACCGGGATTTTGTTCTTTTTACATTTACGGATTAAGTCAGGTGTTAGAAGATGTGCGGGACATTCTAATCCAATAACATAATCTATTGGACTATTGATTAGAGAGGTTCTCAGCTTTTTTAATTGAAGTTCAAATTGTGATAAGAAAGTTATAGAGAAGGTCGTTAAAAACGTAGTACAGCCTTTTGAAAGAAATGTTTCCTTGTAGTACTCCTTTTGCTCTATATGGTTTTGATATAATGGAAAATGAAGATCAGCCATTACGTGTACAGGTGACATAAGGAAAGGTGATACATTCATTCGAATATGGTTATAATATCGAAAGTCTTTCCTGAGAGATTGGATACGATTTTCTTTAATGAGGATTGAATTCTGTATGATTTCATTATCAACAATCCATTTAGCTTGATCAATAATATAGGACATAGTCATATCTCCCCCTGTATTCTTGTCTAAATTCATACTTATTAGACAAGCTATGATAAAAACAGTGGAGAAAGAACAGTAAACTAATAAAGACTTAAAAAAGGAAGAAACCCCATTGGATATCTTCCTTTTTTCTCACCTCTATTTTATTAAAGCAAGGAATTTACATCTGCAAAAAACTCTGGATAGGAGATTTTTACACACTCATGGTCTTTTAAGTAAACATCTCCATCTGCAATTAATGCAGCAATGGCCATTGTCATGCCAATGCGGTGATCATGCCATGATTTCACTTTTCCGCCATGTAGATTTGTCTTTCCATGAATAATCATCCCATCATCAGTTGCTTCGATTTCAGCCCCTAGCTCTCTTAATTCATTTACGATGGCATCTATTCGATTCGTTTCTTTTACCTTTAATTCTTCTGCATCTTTGATAACAGTTGTTCCATCAGCTTGTGTTGCAAGCAGTGCGATGACAGGTAGTTCATCAATCAATGTTGGAATCATGTTCCCGCTAATTTCAATCCCCTTCAATGAAGAAGATTGAATGGTAATGGTCCCCGTTTTCTCTGATTGATCATCATTCTGTTCTTGAACATGAATAGTTGCTCCCATTCTTTCTAAAACATCTATAATCCCAGTTCTTGTTGGGTTAAGCCCAACTAACGGAAGTTCTAGTTTACTATTAGGAACAATGGCTCCTGCTACTAAAAAGAAGGCGGCAGAAGAAATATCACCAGGTACCAACACATTAGTTCCTTTTAATTGTTGGCCACCAGGAATTTGAATTGTATTGTTTTGTGAATGCACTTCGCCTCCGAATTGTTCAATCATTAATTCTGTATGGTTTCTTGTAGGCGCAGGTTCAACTAAAACAGTCGTTCCTTTTGCTTGCAGAGCAGCCAACATTAATGATGATTTTACTTGGGCACTAGCAACAGGTAGTTTATATTCAATAGCTTCGATAGCTGTTCCTCTTATTGATATTGGTGTAAACTGACCATCTTCTCTTCCATCAATTATTGCCCCGAATTTCCTTAACGGCTCTGTTACACGTTTCATTGGTCGTTTTGCAATCGAATCATCTCCAATTATAACGCTATGAAAAGGAAGTCCGGCAAGTATTCCAAGCATAAGTCTAGTGGTGGTACCGGAATTACCGACATTTAAAATGTTCATTGGTTCCTTTAAGTGATCCCAGCCCTTTCCGTGAACATGAATCTTACCGTTCTTTTCTTCGATTTCGACGCCCATCTCTTTAAAACAATGGATTGTATTAAGGCAGTCTTCTCCCTTTAAAAAGTTATGTATAACCGTTTCCCCATTGGCTACGGAACCAAACATCACCGCTCTATGAGAAATCGATTTATCACCAGGAACCTTTAAGGACCCATTCAATCCTTGAACCTGCTGACTTAACTTCATTTCACTTTGCATATTACAAGCCTCCTTAAGCTAAAAACATTTCATATCCTGTTTTGTGATTAAGGCATGTTCTCGCTCTTTCACGATCGCCATCGGTTTGAAAGCTCAGCACCATAACACCATAAATGTCTTCTCTTGTTTCTAAAATTCGTATATTGGTAAGACTTATCCGTTCTTCTGCAAGATATCCTGTCACCTCTGAAATCACACCAGGGTAATCTGGTACATCTATATATAAATCATAAAAGGATGGAATGGCTCCTTTATCCTTTGCAGGCAGCTCATCCCTAAACGATTTCGCTTCTTGAAAATATTGTTGGATGGCTTCTTCATTGCCAGTATAAATCATTTGTTGAATTAAGTTCATTTCTTCATTCCATTGTTCCATTAAATGCAAGAGTACCTCACGATTGTGAAGTGTAATATCTTTCCACATTACTGGATTAGAAGAAGCGATTCTTGTTATATCCCTAAATCCTCCAGCTGCTAAACGGCTTAAAACCGGGTTCTTTTCATTTGAAAACTTCGCCTGATGCACTAATGATGCCGCGATGACATGAGGAAAATGACTGACAACACCTGTTAGTTCATCATGTTCTCTAGGATTCACAACTACAAACTTCGCAGAGGTTCCTTGTAGCCATTCACAAAGCTCCTCCTTCACTTCCTTCGTTGTTCCTTCAAATGGGGTAAGGAGATAGAAAGCATTTTCAAATAAGATTTTCTTCGCTGCAGATACACCACTTTTATGCGAACCAGCCATTGGATGTCCTCCAATAAAAGATATTCCTTTATTATTGAGGATACTAGCTGTCTTCATAATTTGTTCTTTCGTGCTCCCCGTGTCTGTAATGATGACATTCCTTTTAAGCTGAAAGGAGCTTAATTGCTTTACTAATATTTCGGTTTGAAATACTGGGGTGGAAAGAATGATTAAGTCCGCTGACTCAGCATCTAATTGAAATGAGTCTGATATTTCATCAATAATTCCCCTTGTTTGAGCTAAACGTTGTTCATTCACATTTAAATCATACCCTATTATTGTTGCCTCGGGATGCTTATCTTTTATACAGAGCCCGAGGGAGCCTCCGATCAAACCTAATCCGACTATAAATACTTTGCCTTTCATAGGCTCGCTTCCTGTTTAGCTTCTTTTATAAAATTTTTCATCTCTTCAATGACACCTTTATTCTCTTCCTCTGAACCAATTGTAACCCTAACACTCGTTGGAAAACCAAGAGCTTGCCCTGAACGGACAATATAACCTTTGCTAAGAAGAAATTGAAACACTTCGTCACCATTAACTCCAAAGTCAATTAAGATAAAATTTCCTTGCGAAGGGTAATAGAGTAGTCCTTCTTCATCACAAAATTGATAGAATCGTTCTAATCCTTGTTTATTATTTTGTCTGCATTCGGCAATAAATTCTTGATCTTGAAGCGCGACAGCAGCTGCACCTTGACCTAAGGAATTATTATTAAATGGCTCTCTTAAGGGTTCTAATTGACTAATAATTTCCTCGCTAGATATCGCGTATCCAACTCTAAACCCAGCCAATCCATAGGCTTTTGAAAATGTTCTTGTAACTAACAGATTAGGATAGATTTTTAAAAGTTCTAGTGAATCATAGTAATGATCCGCCACCACATATTCGTAGTAAGCTTCATCTAAAACTACTAAAACATGTTCAGGGACATTATCTAAAAACGAAATAATGTCCTTTTCCGTAATATAGGTGCCTGTTGGATTATTAGGACTGCACAACCAAACAACTGTTGTAGAGTTATCTATTTGTTCTAACATTTCGTCTAAACGATGCTCACCCTTCGAATTCAGAGCGACCTCCCGAACTTCCGCCCCTTCAACGGTTGCATTATGTTTATATTGTGGAAATGTCGGTATTGCCATAACCGTATTCTTTCCTGGTTGTAAGAGGGCTCTTGAAATCATCTGAATAATCTCATCAGAACCATTCCCAAGTAGAATCTGATTTAGATTCACGCCTAACTTAGAAGAGATCTTTGTCCGTAAATTCTTTGCATAACCATCAGGATAGATGGCGTGATTTAAATAAGAATCTCTTAAAAACACATCAACGAGTGAAGAGTAACCAAAAGGATTCTCATTTGAAGCAAGCTTCACTACTTTATCCAAGCCATATATTTCTTTTACCTCATCTATTGTTCTTCCTGGTTGATAAGCTTTTAAGCCTTTAATTTGCTTTTTCCAATCCACTGCCAATCCTCCTTGATCTTTATGTGTTATTTAGTTCATAAATAAACTAAAACGACATTAATTTGATGTTTTATGTTTAATAAGATCCGGCCTTAATTTAATGGCCTCTTCTAAATAAACATGATGAATATCCTCTTGAGACTTGTTTGTATTATAATGAATCATCACTCGAACACATCTTGCTAAGCTTTCTTCAACATCCATCTCTTGCATGCACATAACCGGAACATATGTCCAACCCGGAAATTTCCTTAATGCTTTTGCTGGAAACCCAGTTTGAATGTCAGAAGTAGCAGATATGAAAACAGAAGCAACATTGGCTGCTTCTATATCATTTTTAGCTATCATGGTTCGAATGAGTTTCTCTGTAGAATCAATAATTTGTGATTCATTATCCACATGAATCGTGATTGCTCCCCTGATTCCTCTGATCATGTCATTCTCCCCCTTACCGATTTCTTATAAACTGATCAGCCTTTCGAAGATGGTCGATATCAACTTCGATTAATTTTGGTTGCCCGATTTCTTCTAATACTACAAAACGAGGCTTACTTTTGGATGATTTTTTATCTCTTTTCATCGCATTATATAAATCTTCAAATGGAAGCTTATCAATAATGGACATCTTATATCCCAATGAGCGGACCCATCCCGTAAACTGCTCTAAATCTATTGAAAGCGAAGAAGTTTCTTTGCTTAAATATAATGCAAAAATTATCCCTACCATAACGGCTTCTCCATGCGTGACAGTACCATACCCACTAACATTTTCAATTGCATGACCATAGGTGTGACCGAAATTCAAATAGGCTCTTACTCCCGTTTCTCTTTCATCTTGAGAAACAATTTTTGCTTTAATTTTTATTCCGGCTTTTAAATAATTTTCTAGAGAAATAGCATCCATTTTATCTAAGCTTGTTAAATTATCTTTCAGTT
Source organism: Rossellomorea pakistanensis (assembly GCF_016908495.1). Taxonomy (GTDB): domain Bacteria; phylum Bacillota; class Bacilli; order Bacillales; family Bacillaceae_B; genus Rossellomorea; species Rossellomorea pakistanensis. The sequence goes on from NZ_JAFBDZ010000001.1 coordinate 852,870, forward strand.
CCTTTAATAGCTTAGGGTCAGCAATCAATGCATGCTTGATCACTTCAGCCATCCCTGATCGAATTTCTTTCCTAGGTAAAGTTGATAAAAAGTTTAAATCATAAAAGACCGCTTCAGGTTGATAAAATTGCCCCACCATGTTTTTGCCTTTTTCATGGTTTATCGCTACTTTTCCTCCGACTGCACTATCATGGGCTAGAATCGTAGTAGGAATTTGAATGAAACCTATCCCTCTCATAAAAGTAGAGGCCACAAATCCTGCTAAATCCCCTATCGCCCCACCGCCAAACGCGATAACAACAGCTTTTCTGTCCAATTCTTTCTCAAGTGCATCGCTTAAACAATTCTCATATGTTTGAAAGGTTTTAGCTTTTTCACCTGCAGGCACTTTATGAACAGACCAAGAAAAATTTTTCGGTAATGCGTTAACCAACATTTCACCATGAAGACCAAAAACTTCTTCGTCTGCAATAATTAATATATGAGAAGCTTGAGGCAAGTGTTTCATAAACCACTCTTCTAATTCTCCAATTACCCCTTTACCGATAAATACCGGATAGGATTTGGATTGAGTTTCAATTATCATCGATTCCACTATTAAAACTCCTTTGTGTATTGTCGATGCTCTTCTAGTGACCTTTCAAGAATATCGAAACGGTCACTAGAAAATTGTTCCGTAAGAGCAGATGCAAGTTCCCAAGCCACAACGGATTCAGCGACAACGCTAGCCGATGGTACAGCACAGCTGTCAGAACGTTCAATGCTAGCTTGGAATTCTTCCTTCGTTTCAATATCAACACTCTTTAATGGTTTATAGAGGGTTGGAATTGGTTTCATAACTCCTTTCACTACGATAGGCATACCTGTAGTCATCCCCCCTTCAAAGCCACCCAACCGATTGGTTCTCCGGTAATATCCCTCTTCTTTTGTCCAGGCAATCTCATCATGAACTTCACTACCTGGTTTACGAGCCATCTCAAAACCTAATCCAAACTCTACTCCTTTAAACGCATTGATACTCATTATCGCTCGAGCTATATTAGCATCTAGTTTACGATCATAGTGAACATAACTCCCAACACCAGCAGGCATGCCTTCAACGATTACTTCTACAACACCACCGATGGAATCTCCCTTGTTTTTGGCATCGTCTATAGCTTCCATCATCTTTACACCTGCTTGCTCATCAAGGCATCTGACGGGAGAATTCTCCGTTCGTTTGACAAGATCTTCGATGGATTCATATTTTAGATTTTCGGCTTTGATCCCACCAATCTCTACAACATGACCAACAACCTTGATTCCTAATAAACTCAGTAATTTTTTTGCAACTGACCCTGCTGCCACTCTTACGGTGGTCTCTCTAGCAGATGAACGTTCAAGCACATTTCTCATATCTCTGTGACCATATTTCATTCCACCATTCAAATCAGCATGACCAGGACGGGGACGTGATACTTTTCTCTTAACAGAATCTTCCTCACCTTCCTCTAAAGGTTCTATCCCCATAATTTTTGTCCAATGAGTCCAGTCTTTGTTTTCAACAACAAGGGAGACTGGTGAGCCAAGTGTGTAGCCATGCCGAACTCCTCCGACAATTTGGACGCGATCCGTCTCAATTTGCATTCGTCTTCCTCGACCATATCCTTTTTGTCTTCTGGCTAAGTCATTGTTAATATCAGAAGCAGCGATAGCCATTCCTGCTGGCAAACCTTCAATGATCGTTGTTAGTTGTGGACCATGTGATTCTCCAGATGTTAAATACCTCATAAAAAACTTTCTCCCTTCAACGCGTTAAATCGTGATTATGTACCAATATAACATATTCATGTTTAACGTTCCTAGTATATTTTTTCAAATTTTATAAATTTTTTTCATAGTTTTTTTTATCGTTTCTCCTATAAAACAAGGGCTGACCCCCTTTATACGGATCACCCCGGCATTTATTTTTAGCTTTTTCACACATTTTGTATGTGTATGATGAATTCTTTAGTTCCATCATTATCTACTTTCATAACATCATAATCTATCTGCATTCGATATTAAAGCATTAATTATTTTTTTCTATAAAAAAACGTCTCTTCTGTCTCTAGCCCATAGGTTTGTGGATGAAAGATTTGTTCTGTACTTCCTACAAATAATACTCCTCCAGGGCGAAGAGCATCACTGAATTTCTTATAGATTATGGACTTTGCTTCCTCAGTAAAATAAATTAATACGTTCCTGCAAATGATTAAATCGAACATTTGATCAAATTTGTCTGCTAACAAGTTATGCTTATTAAAAATAACTGTCTGCTTAATTTCATCCGATATTTTATAGAACTCACCATTACGTGTAAAATATTTCTTTCTTATCTCATTTGGCACTTCATTTAATGATCTTTCTGAAAAAACCCCTCTTTTCGCTTTCATAATAGCATTTCCATCGATATCTGAAGCAGTAATAGCTATTTGTGAATATGGCATAAATTGATTTAAGACCATTGCGATTGTGTAAGGCTCTTCTCCAGTAGAGCATGCCGCACTCCAAATTTTTGGTTTGCTGTTTTCACAAATAAGTGTTGGTAATATCTTATTCTGCAGAACTTCCCATCTTTTATAATTTCTATAAAACTCAGTAACGTTAATCGTCATACGATCTAGAAACTCATTTAGTACATGTGAGTTACAATCTAACTCTTTATACAACTCATTAAAGTTCTTAAAGCCTTTCTTTTGAAAAAAAGATGTTAATCTTCTTTTCATTTGTTCCTCTTTATAAAGTGAAAGATCAATGCCGGTTTTAACTTTTATTGATTCAACAAACCTCGGATAATCATTAGTCATATGTAATTCTCTCCAATACAGTAAATGTCCACCATTTCTAGTATAGCGAAAATTAAAGGAAGTAGAGTAAATTGTTTTATACTTTCACAATTATTTAAGAACAATTTGGAGGAACGACTTGTAAATGGAACGAAGGGATAGAAACTTCTAAGGATTGTCGACAACAAATTCAACTACAGTGTCGTCTTGTTAAACTATTTTGTTTTATCAGGTAAGGCTAACTATTTTACTTCCATTAAAAAAAGGACCAATTTTGGCCCTTTTCTTAATAATAGATTAATAAATCCATTCGTTGATTAATTTTGAATACTCAATTAGCTCTTCCTCTTTAAAGAATAAGCCGATTTCTCTTTGAGCGCTTTCAGGTGAATCAGATCCGTGAATAACGTTCTTGCCAACTGTTAGACCAAAATCGCCACGAATTGTAGCAGGCACAGCATCTTTAGGGTTTGTTGCTCCCATCATTTGACGCGCAGTTGCAATGACATCTTCTCCTTGCCATACCATAGCGAATACTGGACCTGAAGTGATAAAGTCAACAAGTTCTCCAAAGAAAGGACGCTCTTTATGCTCTCCATAATGCTCTTCAGCAAGCTCTTGAGAAATACTCATTAATTTTGCCCCAGCAAGTTGAAAGCCCTTTTTTTCAAAACGTGAAACGATCTCACCGATTAACCCTCTTTGTACTCCGTCTGGTTTTACCATTAGAAATGTTTTTTCCATCTTTCCCACTCCTACATTCATTATGTATGTATAGTTGTCACTTTTTTTGGACAACCCACGAAAATAGTAACATTGATTGATTCATTTGGCAACGTTTCCATTTGAAATTTTCTAAAATTTCCTTCTTCCAATGTAAAGGGCAATATCTCTTAGAGTTTTCTTTGTGCGGCCATTTGGTAATTCATCAAGATTAGATAATGCTTTTTGGAGATAACGTTGACTGAGCTCATGAGATTGTTCTATTGCATTGGAAGCTTTGATGGCTTGAATCACTTCCGTCATGGCTTCTTCTTTCGTTCCTTCATGTACTTTCATAACCCTTTCATGGACTTCTTTATTTTCCATACCATAAAGGACTGGGAGGGTAATATTCCCTTGAAGTAAATCACTTCCTGCAGGTTTCCCTAAAACCTCTGAAGTGGCTGTAAAATCTAAAATATCATCTGTGATTTGAAAAGACATACCGACGTTATAACCAAATTGATATAAAGCTTTATGAATATTCTCTTTTGCACCTGAGGCCAAAGCTCCTAATTGGCAACTTGCGGCTATTAAAATGGCTGTTTTCCTTTTAATTCTTCTTAAGTAATCTCTTAAATTCTGACCATAATGATATTTATCTTTTATTTGCTGAATTTCACCAACGCATACTTCAACCATTGTATCAGATAAAATTTTATGCGCTTGAGGGTTTTCAATAACAGTCATGTATTCCAATGCTCGTGCAAACATATAATCTCCAGTATACATAGCGATTCGATTATCCCACTGTGATTTAACTGTTGGCTTTCCTCTGCGCATTTCAGCATCATCAATGACATCATCGTGAACCAGTGATGCCATATGAATTAATTCAAGTGCTACTGCCACATTTTTTATCTTATGAATATCATAATCACCAAATTTAGCCGCTAACAAAACAAACACAGGACGAATTCTCTTTCCACCTGCATGAATCAATTGTAGGGAGGCTTCTTGAAGAAGAGGGGATTGGGATTCAATAGCCGCCTCTAATTCCTTTTCAATTAAGTCGATATCCGCTTTAAGGAACGAATACATCATTTTTAACTTCATGTCATTTCCACCTAGCTTAAATAGTTTCTCGCATTAGGGGTAGATCTTAAAATTGACCCACTTTGGTACAGAAGGCTTATGTTTTGCCCTTATTCGTTCGTTTTGAATCCCATATGCATTGCTGCCACTCCACCGTTATATGGTTTGAAATTTACTTTTTCAAAGCCAGCTTCTTCGAACATTTTGGCTAAATCTTTCATTCCCGGGAAATCACGTGCAGATTCCTGTAACCACGAATATTCTTTAAAGCTTCTCGCAAATACTTTTCCAAATGCCGGCATAAAGAATCTAAAATAAAAATAATATAATTGGCGATAGCCAAACATAGTTGGTTGAGAGGTTTCTAAACAAACGGCCATTCCACCTGGCTTCAATACACGATTCATTTCCTTTAAAACGTGTAAATAATCGGGGACGTTACGTAAGCCGAATCCAATTGTAACATAGTTAAAGGTATTATCCTTAAAAGGTAGCTCCATCGCATTTCCATGAATTAATTCTAGATTATGATGATGGGAATTCTTAACCTTTTCCTCTCCGATTTTCAACATATTTTGACTAAAATCTAACCCGTACACTTTGCCATTCTCACCAACCGCATCCGCCAATGAAAGAGTCCAATCAGCTGTACCACAGCAGACATCAAGAGCACGTGCCCCATTCATGACATTCATTTTCTTCATGGTATCTTTTCTCCAACGCTTATGTTGTTGAAAGCTGATCACAGAGTTCATCTTGTCATAATTTGAATAGATTTTTTCGAATACATTATGAACTCTTTCTTCTTTAGACTGTTGCATGGTTAACCCTCTTCCGCATATATTTTCGTTCTAAGATGATGTGGCGATTGAATCAGTATTCTTATTTCCGATTCTATTATTTCAACAGGGATGACAATATCTTCAAGAATATTCAATAATGTTTTTTTCACTTTAGAAATATAGTCCTCACAAATGGAAATCAAATATTTGCTTTGATCTTTAGTTAAGTATTTTTCTTCAGAAATATTCGGAAATGTAACCTTTTTAATGGATTCAAACAGTAACGATGGAGAACCATTTTCAAATAATTTCTTTTCCGCTAGCAGTCTTCTTAATAAAAGAAACTCTTCCATTAATTCCTGCCAATATTCTTGTTGATAAAAAGAGTAAAATTTCGAGATTATACTGGATTCTACTTTTTTAATGCTAGTTATAATTCCATCAAGAGTGTTCTTTTCAGATTTGTAAACGGCAATTTTATGCTCATTTACAAGCTTTGTACCTTCCGCTAATGAACGAATAAGCTTTACATTGTCAATATCTGCTAGAATTTTATAATATAAACCACTAAAGTAGTCTCCCGCTAAAACGGTCAACTGTCTTTCTTTGAGAGGATCAGTATTTGAATTTGTCACTTTCTCGTGGGTATCCAAAGCAATTTGTATAAGCATCACTGTTGAAATTACTTTCACAATATCTCGTTCATTGTGCTTTTCCTCATAAAAAGGCAATAATAAAAATGAAATTCTCTCTTCATCTATATGAGGATTTTCAATATATTTTTTTAAATAGGAATGGGTAAGTTTATGTTCTAGATATTGTTTAATAGTTGATGTTTGTTGGAACCAATTGACTAAATTCATAACCCTTTTATCCTCATTTCTATATATGTATATCAGTTTACTTTCGGCAACAAATATTATAACACAACAGTTGTAGTTGAGCGAATAACTCAAATTAAATGATAGAAAAGCGTAAATGACTCTTTTCGTAAAGATTGTTGTTTAGGTCTGTTAAATTAAGCTATTGGTCAATCGCCAATTGCCTCGAGTCCGTCCTCTTACCTCTGACCATTAAGCACACAAATCATCATAGGCATTGCTTTATTCTAATATTCAGCAAAGTGAGCGAAATCGGCCAACATTAATAATAGATAAGGTCAGCCACTCTTCAAAGCGAGGGAATCACTTCGAAAAAGTACTGACCTTGAAAGGTTATTTCTTATAATCACTTTCTGTCTCTCCAAAGGAGGTGATGATCTTGGCTTTACCTCTCACTTTAATGGCAGAAGTGTGCTCTGTAAATTGAGCAATCATCACTTCTCCCTTATCAAGTTTCTCTGAATGATGGAATCTTGTATCAGAACCTCTAGTTAATCCGATCACATTCACTCCATCTTCTATTGCTTTAATCATGACAAAATCTGATTGACCTTGACTCATTATTGCCACCTCATTTTTATACAAGCTCCCATTAAAGCTCTATTTGACACCACAAAATAGGAGAACTTTAGTTCTTTATATAAGACAGAATTTCCGAACGAGCTTGACCATCTTCCTTGAAATTCCCTCTCACTGCTGTTGTGACAGTTTGAGACCCCGGTTTCTTTACCCCTCGCATCGTCATACACATATGCTCGGCTTCGACAACCACCATCACACCATATGGTTCTAATTTCTCCATAATCGTATCCGCAACAGTAGAGGTAATTCGTTCTTGAAGCTGCGGTCTTCTCGCAACAGATTCTACCGCTCTAGCAAGCTTACTTAAGCCTGTCACTTTGCCATTACGAGGAATATATGCTACATGTGCTTTCCCGAAGAAAGGTACTAAATGATGTTCGCACATTGAATAAAAAGGAATATCTTTAACTAATACGACTTCTTCATGATCCTCTGTAAAAATGGTTTCAAAATATTCTTTTGGATCATGATTTAAACCAGCAAAAACTTCTTCATACATTTTTGCCACTCTTTTCGGTGTATCTAATAAACCTTCACGGTTTGGATCCTCACCTATTGCTTCTAATATTAGACGAACTGCCTCCTCGATTTGAGAACGGTTGACTTCAGCCATAATGCTTTCCTCCTACAACTATAACTAAAAATTATTAACTGTACTTATATTAGCATAAGCATTTAAGACCGGCAAAACATGACGCTTTAATATTGTCTACTTTCTAAATCAATGATTCAAATATTTCTGCATAAAATTCAAAAAGGTCCGCAAACTAATTGCGGACCTTTTCTTTACGCTAAAAAGCTATGTAATTACTTAACAGCTTCTTTAAGCGCTTTACCTGGTTTGAATGCAGGTACTTTGCTAGCTGCGATTTCGATTTCTTCACCAGTTTGTGGGTTACGACCCTTACGAGCTGCACGTTCACGAACTTCAAAGTTACCAAAACCGATTAACTGTACTTTATCACCATTTGCTAGTGCGTTTTGAATAGTATCAAAAACGGCATCAACTGCCTTAGTCGCGTCCTTTTTAGAAAGCTCAGCAGCTTCTGCAACAGCATTAATTAGTTCTGTCTTGTTCATGCCATTCACCTCCTCCCAAAGGAAATGTTTCAGTCATGATTCATTAACTGTTTGTTACATTAGTAAACAACTTTGACGGTTTCTATACATCAGACGTAAAAAAAACCGTCAGAAACGTTGTTGAATCAATGTTCAACAACAATTCTTTTAAAAGATTATCACATTAAAATACGGTTAGCAAGAATAAATCAAGAAATAATGGGAATCTTTTCTTATTTGATACATAAATGTAATAAAATCTCCTGTTTTTCCCGAATAATTGCGATTATTGCTTATTCTTTTTCTTTTTCCTAATCAACAAAGAATTAACATGTTTTGTTTAAAAATCGAGAATTTCACATTTTAAAAGAAACGAAATAAATTATAAGCATTCCTCACTATTGAGTCCTCATTTCGGCTTTTTTGTTTTTTCAGGACCTCATTCTGCTCTATTAAGGTCCTCATTCCGGCTTGTTTGCTTTTTCAGGACCTCATTCTGCTCTATTGAGACCCTCATTTCGGCTTGTTTGCTTTTTCAGGACCTCATTCGACTCCTTTGAGGTCCTCATTCCAGCTTTTTCGCTTCTTCAGGACCTTATTCTGCTCTATTGAGACCCTCATTTCGGCTTTTTCGCTTTTTTTCAAGGCATCATCAATTTTTTTACATTTTGAGTTCAGCATTTTATGATTTTTGAGCTACCTTTTGATGCACTTTAATAAAATCGATTAATCGAAAATGTGCTAAATCTTTATTAATTAAGGTATTTGATGTTTCATTAAGAACCTTTTCACTTCCTTTAATAAAAAAAAGACCCCCTTTCGAGAGTCGCTACAAAATAATCGCTATGAGCCCACCAGAGCCTTCATTTATAATTCTTTCTAATGTGTCCTTTAATTTATAGCGTGCATTTTCAGGCATTAGTGAGAGCTTTGCTTGAATTCCTTCTCTCACGATAGAACTTAAACTTCTACCAAAGATATCAGAATTCCATATAGATAATGGATCATCTTCAAAGTCCTGCATTAAATACCTGACGAGTTCTTCACTTTGTTTTTCAGTACCAATAATTGGTTCAAATTTTGATTGGACATCCACTTTGATCATGTGAATAGATGGGGCAACAGCTTTAAGGCTGACTCCAAATCGTGATCCCTGGCGAATGATCTCTGGTTCATCCAAACTCATGTCAGCTAATGAAGGTGCAGCAATTCCATACCCTGTTTGTTTCACCATTCTTAAGGCATCAGATATTTGGTCATATTCCGCCTTAGCATGAGCAAAATCCTGCATTAGCTCTAATAAATGATCTTTACCACGGATTTCAACACCAACGATCTCTTTTAACACTTCATCATAGAGTTCATCTGGTGCGTATAAATCAATTTCAGCAACACCTTGCCCCATATCAATGCCAGCTAACCCGGCTCTCTCAATATACTCCAAGTCACTGAACGTATGAACTACTCGGTCAACATCACGAAGACGTTTGATATCCTTCACCGTTTCTTTCACGGCCTCTTGATAACTTTCACGTAACCAATGCTCTTCTTTCAAAACCATTACCCAGCTTGGAAGGTTCACATTTACTTCAAGCACAGGGAATTCAAAGAGTGCTTCTCTTAATACACTAAGCACATCTGATTCCCGCATACTTTCCACACTCATAGCCAATACTGGAATATCGTATTTATCCTGTAGTTTTAATCTAAGATCTTCTGTTTCAGGTGCATATGGTCTTGCTGAGTTAATGACCATGATAAATGGTTTGCCAACTTCTTTAAGTTCTTCGATGACTCTTTCTTCTGCTTCTAAATAATCGCTTCTAGGAATTTCACCAATTGAACCATCTGTTGTTACGACTACCCCAATTGTAGAATGCTCCTGAATAACCTTACGCGTTCCAATCTCTGCCGCTTCATGAAAAGGAATTGGTTCTTCATACCAAGGTGTATTAATCATTCTAGGTCCATTTTCATCTTCGTACCCTTTGGCACCAGGGACCGTATAGCCGACACAATCTACTAATCTAACATTTACTTCCAACCCCTCATCTACATGAACAGATACAGCTGAATTTGGAACAAACTTCGGTTCCGTTGTCATGATGGTTCTACCAGCTGCGCTCTGAGGTAGTTCATCCTGTGCACGCGCACGATCTGTTTCACTCGCAATGTTAGGAAGGACGACCAATTCCATAAACTTTTTTATGAAAGTGGATTTTCCTGTACGAACGGCTCCTACTACACCTAAATAAATATCTCCGCCAGTTCTTTCTGCAATATCTTTAAATAGATCTACTCTTTCCAAGAGATTCCCTCCCATCTTTATCTTCCAGGGATGTTTCATCCGGATATTATGTTTGGACATTATATGTTTATGACGTTGTCCTAATGACTTATGACTATTAATATGATTTTTTTACCTCCTTATGACTAGAAATAGTAAATAGTATTTATGCTTTTAGGACATGATGGATTTATATTGCCTTTATGAATACATCTTCCTCTTTGTTTTAGCCTCATTCTAAAATAAATTAATAAACAATATAAAATGATTTAAGGCACTTTTTAAAAAAGGAAAATCTGCTCCCTAGAGTTTTTGAAAGGATAAAAAAACCCTTCCCCTACAATATATTTTGTAAGGGAAGGGTTATGCCTACTTCATCAGAAAGACAGGTTCATTATTTTTATTAACTGTTATAGGGAGCGAATAGGCGGGAACAAATTCCGAATCTTTTACTAGGATGTTTCGGATGTCCTCTCCTTGCTCGGGCTTCAAATTTTCTTCTTTTATTTTTTGAAAAAGGTCTGGACGATAATCCACATAAATATTCCCATCACCTGAAATTAAAAGGGGGAGATTATTATTTGTATATGGACTCATTACATACGGTTCTTCTTTATAGCCAATTTCTTTATAATTCAATGTATAAACATTTTTTGATATTTCTTCTTTAAATGGTGGGTAGCCCTGTGCTTTAATTCTAATTTTAATCTCTCTTATTTTTTCAGCCATTCTTAGATCAAATAGCTTTACGGTCGGATTTTCTTCAACGTCAATTAATACGTACTGAAAAATACCTCCATTCTCAAATGCGTTCCCTGGAATTTCAGCCGTGTATTGTGGTACGATTTTTTTGAAATCTATCGGGTACTTTCGATATATTGGGGTACTTTCATCTCTTGTTTTAATTGGTAAAATCCCACCCTCAGCTTTTTGAAATTGCTCTACAGCTGTCTGAACAGTCAGTAATTGGTCCTTATATGGAACCTGATTCTGGGTCCGATTCTCTTCTGGATATAAACATCCTGATAATAAGGATGCTGTTAGACATAGAAGCAGAGCGTTTAAAAGCTTTTTTTTCATCGTTATACTCCCTTCTCTTCTACGCTAATTTGTCGGTCCACTTAATACAATGTAGACCATTGTTAATCCCCCTGCGATCATCATAATATAAGCAATTAACGCCGTAATGAAGCGGAGAACTCCTTTTTTCAATTTATATCTGCTTAAATATATGGTTATAATGGCTAGAAACATAAAGCCCATGGAAGCAAATGATATCCACATTTTCATCATAGATGTCATTTATCTTTTCCTCCTCAATATTGGTCGAATGTATTATATCATAACGTTTTCAAGTTTAGAGAAATTCTAATAGATTGTCCACAAATTGTTCATCCCAGCAATCAAGTAAGACCATAAAAAGAAGCCGACATAATAAAGAGGTTCAATTTCCTTCTTCATAAGAAACAGAATCGTTTCTTTGAACAATACTAACCCTCTTAAGTCAGCTTCTTAATACAGTACAGTGACCTACCCAACCCAAGTTTTAAGCTGTTTATCTCAACACATTTTATGCGAGTGTTCATCCCTCTGTATCCTCGAAATGCCTAAAAAAGGTCATTAATCTTAAATCTTTCGGAAAAGTGGAATCCATTTGATTAGATCTTGCGCAAAACCCTACTAGTTAAACCGAATGATCTATTACATTCATAATATTATACCTTTTTTTCTAAAATATTGAATAAATCCTCCATCTCTTGGGTTTTCACACGAGCCATTAATAAATCAACCGCTTCTTTAGCCTCAACATTACTAAATAGTACAGCGTATAAGGCTTCTGTAATCGGCATTTTCACTTCGTATTTTTTAGCAAGCTGATAGGCTGCTTTCGTCGTTCTAACACCTTCTACAACCATACCCATGCTTTCTAATACTTCCTCAAGCTTATGGCCCTTTCCTAGCATGTTTCCTGCACGCCAGTTACGTGAATGAACGCTGGTACAAGTAACAATCAAATCGCCTATTCCTGTTAATCCTGAAAAAGTTAACGGGTTTGCTCCCATTTTAGTTCCTAAACGTGCAATTTCAGCTAATCCTCTTGTAATCAAGGCTGCTTTTGCATTATCACCATATCCAAGACCATCCGTGATACCTGCTGCTAAGGCAATAATGTTTTTAAGAGCTCCACCGATTTCTACTCCAATCGTATCTGGGTTTGTATACACCCGAAAATGTTGATTCATAAACAGATCTTGGACTAATTCGGCTGCTTTCATATTTTTTGAGCTTACCGTAACGGTAGTAGGATGCCTTAGGCTAACTTCTTCTGCATGACTCGGTCCAGAAAGGACAACAACGTCTTTTTTTCTTTCATTTCCAAGCTCTTCTTCAATCATTTCAGTAATTCTTAAATGCGTATCCGGCTCAATCCCCTTACTTACATGAACTATTGTAGAAGGGATACATTCAATTTGAATGATTTGCTTTAGAACTTCTCTTATTGCTTTAGTAGGGACGGCTAAAATCATCACATCTATCCCTGCTAAAGCACTTTTCAAGTGGGTATACCCAATGATATTTTGAGGAAGAATCACATTTTTTAAGTATTTTTCATTTGTATGGTTTTCATTTATTTCTTTGATTTGCTCGTTTTTATGTCCCCATAATCTAACTCTTTTATCATTGTCTGCTAAAACCATTGCAAGGGCAGTTCCCCAGCTTCCTGCACCAATAACGGCTACTTCATTCATTTGTTTGTCCAAATTATTCACCTACTTTATGAATTTTACTTTCTTGCACGTGCTAAAATTCGAATTGGTGTTCCCACAAACCCAAATGCTTCTCTGATTCGATTTTCAAGAAATCTTTCGTATGAAAAATGCATTAGTTCAGGTTCATTTACGAAAACAACAAATGTCGGTGGTTTTACCGCAACTTGAGTTGCATAATAGATTCTTAATCGTTTACCGTTATCGGTTGGAGTCGGATTCATCGCTACTGCATCCATTATCACTTCATTTAATATACTTGATTGAACGCGTAATGCATGATTTTCACTAGCAGTATTTATGACAGGAATTAATGTATGAACTCTTTTCTTTGTTTTTGCCGAAAGAAAGACAATCGGTGCATAATCCAAGAATTGAAAATGATCCCTTACCTTTTCTTCGAAGTTCTTCATCGTTTTCTCATCTTTCTCAACGGCATCCCATTTATTAATAACGATGACAACCGCTCTTCCTGCCTCATGTGCATATCCAGCGATTTTTTTATCTTGTTCTCTTATACCTTCTTCAGCATTTAAAACTACTAGAACTACGTCTGATCTTTCAATCGCCCTCAGCGCTCTTAAAACACTATACTTTTCTGTCGTTTCATAAACTTTACCTTTTTTTCTCATTCCTGCTGTATCGATAATCACATATTCTTGATCTTGATAAGTATAAGATGAATCAATGGCATCTCTAGTTGTTCCTGCGACATCACTAACGATAACACGATCTTCTCCTAATAATGCGTTTACAAGTGAGGATTTACCGACATTTGGCCGTCCGATAAGAGAGAATTTGATAACATCTTCAGCGTATTGTTCTTCCGTCTCCTTTTTAAAGCTCTTTGCGACGGCATCCAACATATCCCCCAATCCTAAACCATGTGAACCTGAGATAGGGTAGGGGTCCCCAAAGCCTAAGGAATAAAATTCATAAACCTGTTCTCTCATTTCGGGGTTATCGATTTTATTTACAGCGAGGACGACAGGTTTTTTGGATCGATATAATATTTTGGCTACGATTTCATCTGCGGTCGTTACACCTTCTCGACCATTTGTCAAAAATATAATAACATCTGCCTCGTCAATCGCAATTTCTGCCTGTTGACGAATCTGCTCTAGAAATGGTTCATCACCAATCTCAATTCCTCCGGTATCAATAATATTAAAGTCATGTGTTAACCATTCAGCAGAGCTGTATATTCGGTCTCTCGTTACTCCTGGAACATCTTCAACGATTGAAATTCTTTCTCCAACAATTCGATTAAAGATGGTCGATTTCCCTACATTCGGCCTCCCGACAATTGCAACAACTGGTTTTGTCATTATTTACACCCTTTCAATGATCCCTAACAATATCTTGCTTTTCATCAATTTTATATTTGACTTTTCTTACATCCTTAAAGAAATTATACCAATAAAGTTAAAAATTCAATAATAAGGACTGACCCTTTAAGGTATATCACCTAATGGGTCAGTCCCCCTAACTTTGTTATTTTATCAGTTAACAAACATTCTAGCAATCAGTGTTTTACGATTACAAATAACCCTTCATCAAGTTCATGGGCAATCCCATCTAAAATTGCCTCTAAATTTGCTGCGATTTTTTCTAGCTCTGCTTGAGTTTTACAATAAAAAACTGTTGTCCCGCTAGGGACCTTTTCAGGATGAGTGGTGAGGGCTGCTAAAATATACTTCTCTAATTTCACACTCATTTCAACATTCTTCCCTTCTTATTCGCAGTAGCTTCTGTTGGCATTCTAATCGCATTTTCTAATGTTGGCACTTGCCCGATGGCAGCAATGGCTTTTTTAATATCTTTTTCTTGAGGTAAAACAAAAATGCCAATTCTGCCATCATCCAAATCTCTTTTCGCTAATGGGGTTAGTGCAGGAGTACCTGAATCTTTATAAATCCCTAATGAAGTAGAGACATCATGTAAGATTGCTTGTCTCTGACCAAGATTTGAGATTGTTGATCGTGAATCAAACGACTTTGGTTCTAAAATAAACCCCATTCCATATTTTAAAATTTCCTCCTGCCTGACCTTTAAACCAATATTCATGATATAGATATTCCCCACATACAACCCAGGACCTTCAAAATGTGGCTCGACATACTCGATATGGACAATATCTTTTAACTTGCCACCTGCCATTAAAATATGCGAAATGACCATGGCAATACCTCCGATAATCAAAGCGGCATAAAAATTTAAAACAATATAGCTAAGAGTGGTTAATAACGAAGTAAAAATGACTAGGTAGTTTCGACTCTCAAATGCAACAGCTATTCCCTCAATATACGTTGCTCCACGTGGTACAAGCTCATACCCGTCTACTTGTGTAAGGGTTTCTCTCTCCATATTTCTAACATCCCTGAATTGAGAGGCTGCAACCGTTAAAAAAGTAATCGCTGTAAAGTTTTGCTCCAACAACGCCGGGACTGCAATGGTTCCAAGTCCAGCTGCTATAAAACCTAAAGCAATATGAATGATTTTTCCATGTAAATACGTTGGGTATTGTCGATAATCAGTCCTCAACATATAAAGCCTTGTAATCGTCCCCAAAATAACTCCAAAAATCACTGGGTATACATATTCATTCATAGGTGATTGACTGCTCCTTTTTTGTTCGGTAATTTTTGTGAAGCAATGGACGAAGCGAATTGTATTAGCCCAATAGATAAGAATGCAAGCATTGATAAGGAAAGGAAATCTAAATAATTCCTTGACCCGGTCGTAAATGGCAATCCGTTTTTATGATAGATAATGGCTAAAAATACCTCACCCATAGTAGTTCCCATTACAACCAATATCATTCTTTTTGAAGATGAAATGGAGTTGGTATAGAGTAAAAAGCTGAGTAATAACATACAAACCACACATAACCAACTCTTTTCAATCACTACCCAAACTGGATCGTAAAAAGCAAACATATGAAAGCCAGCGTAAGAAGTCCCTACTATAAATGAGCACACAATTAAATAAAGTTTTTCTCTTAAATCAAATTGATGAATCATATAAAAGCAAATTATGATATGAAGGAATAAGGACAAATGAACAGAATATACATCAACACGTACTCCAAATGGAAATACTATAATAAGAAGTAATGCAAACAACGCTATTTTTGTTCGGTTTAGATGATTCCTATTTAAGAGAAACGTTGAATAAATCCACACTCCCCATAAAAACCACAAATAAATCATTCCCGCCATTCCTACACCTCCCTTATTCTACATTATGGAAAAAGTTGATGCATTCCATTCATGTATAAGGTGAAATAATGGTGAAAAAGTATAATAAGGAGGTGGTTTTAATGGGAAAAGACCGTCAGGAGAAAAAATTGCGTAAAAGTGAGAGAGTCGAATCTGATAGAGATCAAGCGCTTCATCATGGTGGGGCAACAAAGCTTCAAGGACCAGAAGAAGCAAGAGCACAACAACGCCCTTAATTTGAACAGGGATAGGATATTAGAATAATGAGAATTACAAATTCATGCAAGAAAATAGGTAGATAAAGGGGAAATTTAAAATTCTCTGCATTACATCATATAATTTCCATATCTTTACCATTGGCAAAAAGAGACTGCCACTCTTAAGTGGCAGCCTCTTTTTTACTACGAATGATTTATTTCGCTAAATCGTTCAGGGTTTAGTCCCCTTACATGTAACCAATGATATAGTTCACCGGATAACACCATTGGTACGTTTCCCATTTCTTGCAGCGATTTTTTTCCTAATGCACATAATAGGTATTTTAAATCTTCGTGTATTTCTTTTACTTCATGGATCGTCTTTTCTAATCCGTCTTTTTGTAAACATTTCAATACATAACCAGCCATCCCTGCTCCAGCAGCCCCTAGCGCAAAGGATTTTATGATATCTAAACTATTTTGAATCCCACCTGAAGCTACTATCGGAGTATGCGGCGCAACAGATTTAGCTTCAACAATCGAAGCTGCTGTTGGAATTCCCCAATTATCAAAGTAGCTAAGCATCCTACTCCTACGTTTATTCTCAATTTTTGCGAAGTTTGTACCTCCGAATCCGCCGATATCGATGGCTCCTAGATTTACTTGTGAAAGCAATTTAACCGCTTCTGCACTCATTCCAAAACCAGTTTCTTTCACAATAACTGGAACACTGACACTCTCTGTTATCATTTGAATTCTTTCAAAAGCATCCCTAAAATCTCGATCACCCTCAGGCATTGTCAATTCTTGTATGACATTTAAATGAATTTGGAGTGCATTCGCATCAATCATGGAAATGGCTTCTTCTGCCTGTGCTATCGTTGCTTCACTTCCAATATTGCCAAAGACCACTCCATTGGGGTTTTCTCTGCGAACAATGCGATAGGATTCCTTCTCAGCAGGGTCTTTAATAGCAGACATTTGTGAACCTACCGCGATTGCTAAGCCTGTTTCATTCGCTATAATAGCTAAATCTCGATTAATGGATTCGGTAGCTGTCCCGCCGCCTCCCGTCATTGCATTGATAAAAATTGGCGAACTTAATGAAAGTTCGCCAATTTTTGTTTGAAGATTGATTTCTTCTAATGCAATATTAGGTAGACTTTGGTGTACAAAAGCAATATCATCAAATCCAGTTGCACGATTTTGACCTGTTGAAAGTGCTAATTTGATGTGTTCTTTTTTTCGCTGTGCTCTTGTCACGTTGATCACCATTATTTTTTAAAGTTTTTTAATTTATCACCAATCATGTCACCCAACTGGAATCCTGTACTCTCCTCAGGCATGTCATAGTCCTCAACTGATTGAGAATGTTTTTCTTCCAGGTCTTTAATACTTAAAGAAAGGCGTTGATCTTTTTCATTCACATCTAATACTTTCACATTGATCGTTTGCCCTTCTTGTAAAACTTCATGAGGAGTTCCAATATGCTTGTGTGAAATTTGTGAAATATGAACTAATCCTTCAACTCCTGGAAATACTTCTACAAATGCCCCATAGGATACTAATCGTTTTACTACCCCTTCAAGGGTCTTTCCTTTTGGTGCTTTTTCAGAAATGTTTGTCCATGGTCCAGGTAATGTTTCTTTAATTGAAAGGGAGATTCTTTCATTATCACGATCAACGGATAATACTTTAACCTTTACTTCCTGACCTTCTGAAACTACATCTGTAGGTTTTTCAACATGTTCGTGGGATAATTGTGAGATATGAACTAATCCATCGACACCTCCAATATCCACAAACGCACCGAAGTCTGTAATACGTTGAACAGTACCATCTAATACTGCACCTGTCTCAACCTGATCCAGCACTTGTTTCTTTTTCTCTTCTTTCTCAGCTTCAACAACAGCACGATGAGATAAGATAAGACGATTTTTCTCTTGATCTAATTCTACAATTTTAAAAGTAATTGTTTTCCCTTTATAATCGCTAAAGTCTTCAACATAATGTTCTTCAACGAGAGATGCAGGAACAAATCCGCGAACTCCTAAATCAACTACAAGCCCGCCTTTTACTACATCTTTAACTTCAGCTTCAAAAATTTCGCCTGATTCGAAACGATTCTTCATTTCATCCCAAGCTTTTTCCGCATCTACTTTACGCTTTGAAAGTACAAGAAGTTCATCCTCTACTTTAGTTACGATTAATTCAAGTACATCGTTTTCTTTGACTACATCAGAAGCTTTCTCAATGTGGAGGCTTGATAATTCGCTAATTGGGATAATTCCATCTACTTTACTGCCTTCCACATTTACTAGGACTTGCTTTTCTTCTACTTTTGTAACAGTTCCTTTAACCTTTTCGCCTACTTCAAGGTTTTTCACTTCTACTTGATTCATGTCTTCTACCATATGTACTCCTCCTTAATCCATGACTGCTCTTGAATATTCAAACACCATGTGAATATAATCACACTTTTCTAAAAATATTCTTTCTACTAACTTCTAATAAATACGGCTATTTGTCAAGCAGTAAACACTTATTTATGTTTATCAATTAGACTTTGAATATGGGACATAATCACCGCAGTTGCTTCTTCTGCACTCACCTTATTTAATCGTAATTCATCCATCGGAATGGGTTTACCATAAACTACCTTTAGTTTTTTAAAAGGTTTATACGGGCCTATAATCGCACAAGGTACGACGTAGGCATTTGATCTAAGCGCAAAGAATCCTGCACCCGAAAGGCCCTTATTAAGTTCACCTGTCTTACTTCTGGTCCCTTCTGGAAACAGACCTAGAACATTCCCTTCCTTTAAAAGCTTTAATCCATTTCGTAATGCTTCACGGTCGCTCAATCCTCTTTTAACTGGAAAAGCTCTTACATTTTTAACTATATTCCCTAAAATAGGAACATTAAACAATTCTGCTTTAGCCATAAAGGAAACTGGTCTCGGTGCTGTAATTCCAACAACTGGCGGGTCAAGGTTGTCAATGTGATTTGTACACAACAGAACTCCCCCATCTTTTGGAAAATGTTCTAGTCCTGATACATCAATTCGATATAAAGGACTTAATACAATATTAACTACACCTCTAGCAAATGTATAAAACGTCATGATTAGCCAATCCTTTCCAATGCCAACTTCATGATTTGATCGACTACACCATAAATGGAAATGGATGTGGTATCAATCTCTACTGCATCGTCTGCTTTTTTTAATGGGGCTACTTCTCTTTCAGAGTCCAGCTTGTCTCGCTGAGCGATTTCTTTCTTTAATTGATCTATTGTGGACGGGATTCCTTTTGCAATGTTTTCATCATATCTACGATGAGCTCTTTCTTCTACGCTCGCTAATAGAAAAACTTTTACTTCAGCGTCAGGGATAACATGAGTTCCAATGTCTCTCCCATCCATGACTACGCCTCCAAGACTAGCTAATTGCTTCTGTCTTTTTACCATTTCTTCACGTAAAAGTCCATGCTTGGCTACAATCGAAACTGAATTTGTTACATCATTTAAGCGAATTTCTTTCGTTACATTATTTCCGTCTATAAAAACCAGCTGACCTTCTTCACCTGGTGTTAACTGGATATCTGTTTGTAATAATAAATTTGCCATCTCTCTTTCATTATGCAATGGAACATTATGCTGTATAGCTTTATATGTGATCGAGCGATACATTGCTCCAGTATCAATATAAACGTATGACAATTTTTCAGCTACAATTTTTGCTACCGTACTTTTTCCAGCTGCTGCAGGCCCATCAATAGCAATTCTAATTTGGTTTTTCATTAATTCTTCCACCTACTTATATACTTTAGTTGCTTAAGATTCTCGTTTATTTTAACACAAAAACAGGAATAATACGGTTTATTATTCTTAATTGATTATGTAATAGTTTATTTGTTACTAAGTTTACCTACAAACGAATTTTTATTATCAGGTTTTAGTATTCTCGAATGAATGTAAACTAAAAAAGGCCCTTCAAAGATTAGAATGTACCAATCCAAAATAGCTTTGATTTGGACTAGGATTCTTTCTAATCATTCGATGGGCCTTAAACTACCTACCATTTAAGGTTTCAACAATCTCACTATGCGTCATTTCATTAACACCTTCATAAAATACAACTTTTTGCCATTGAGGTAAATAATCAAATTGATGAAAAAAAGTTTGCGCAAACATTAGTAACAGGGTTTGAATAATGATTAATTTAATGATCCACCGTTCAATTTTCCTCAATCCTTCTCAATCCTTTCTAGTTAGAAAAGTGGAAGCGCCTTGAACAGGCATGACAAGCATAAGACGAGTCACCTAGAAAGGGTGCCTTTTCCCTTTCTAGGTGGCTTGGCTTATGTCTCTAAGGCCTAGGCGCTGGGGCTGGACACATTAAAAGCGGAAGCGCCTCGGAATAAGGATGAAAGGCTAAGTGCGCCACGTCCTGTGGCAACGCCTTTCTGACCCACATTCTGTGGGCCTCCGAAAAGCATTAGGCGAGTCACCAAGGAAAGGTGCCTTTTCCCTCCATTGGTGACTCGACATGTGTCTCGAAGGCAGAGGCGATGGATGAATTTCCAGACTAAACCTCTTTTATCCATCTACTCTAGTTTTGCCATTTTTTATTATTTAGAAAAAGTATGAGCCATTTTAAACAATCTTATTCAGCTAACCCTTTTTTCTTTAACATTCTTTGCCTATCAAAACAGAGTCGTAAAATGATTCGACGGTACACTTCTGATAATTCAAAAAATTCGATGGATGCTAACCTTTTTGAACCTTTCTCCCAAATCCGAACGACCCTTCCAGTTACATCTAAATAATGATATTCACCTGTGTAAAGTGGTACTACTAATAAAACACTTACTTCTTCACCGTTAGTAAAAGATTCATTTTCACGAAGAAGGAGCGCACATCCACCTGCACTGATATCATCTGTTATAGTAGGAAAGTTTCCACTTTCAGTGATTACGCAAGCGTCGATAGCTGTTTCAACACGAACAAATTGTCTTCTTTGAATTTTCACTAATTCTTGTTCACCAGGAAAGTATAGTTCTATCATTGGAATTTTTTTCTTAACTCTTCCTGTCACTTCTGTTTCAAAAAAATAAACCGTTTTTTCATTGTAAACAAAGCTTACTTTTAATCGAGTTTTATTTAACAAAAAAACGGTTTTATCCGTACTCGTATGTATTGGGTAATCAATAAAAAAACTTGATCCTTCAAATTCCACAAGCTTGCATTTATATTTATCTTTATTTGATTGATCTATTGGTTCAAGAGTTAGTACTGTGCCTATTTTTATCATATCTACCACTTTCATTTAATTATCCCTCATTAATTAGTAATAAAACACTATCTCCTATTATGTCATGAATATGCCATTCAGACCATACTTTCGGATATATTTTCCATATTTTTTGATGTCTGCTAGTTCTGCTGTGTCATACTTTTAAAGTATTTATTTTACTGAACAACTTTCAATCCATTAGTTGCTAAAGGAAAATTTATAATAAATAGAAAAAAGAGGGCCAAAGCCCCCTTCTTTAAACTACTTCATCATATATAGGTTCCGCATTTTGCAGTTTCTCAACTTTTTCTTCTTCACCGGTTTTGGCATTAATAAAGATCCTATACGTATCATCACCGAGCATCCCCATGAATTCAAATACTAATACCTCTTCATTTAAATCGTTAACGATGACTGCCAATCTATCTTCCATTACCTTTAAATTTGGATTAATGGCTTCTTTCGCTTCTTTTTTACTAATAGCAGGTTTAGGAATGTCACGCTTTTGATGATGAAGGAGATATTCTTCTGCTGCAAATCCGATAATTTGTCCATTATCGAGAGCTACTTTAATTTTAATTGCATCAGGGTAAACCCTTACTCCATCAACTAATGTTACATACGTAAATACACCTATATTATCATATTGTGTACTTTCAAACATTTCTAAATCCTGAAATTGATTATCTTTCAAAAACTCCGTCGCTTTATTTGCTGCTTCATTTAAACTAATATTTTTCTCTTTGACTTCACGATTTTGGATATACCATATTGGATATCCACCTTTTTTCGTGACATCCATACTTGCTTCAATATTTCGGTTCTTTATAGAAACACTGTAGAAACCATAATTTGAACCTTTCCCATTCTCAGCCACTTCGACGTCTTTGACTTCTTTCATTCCAGTGAATTTTTTAAGGATGTTTACAGCGTCTTTTTTGGAAATCTTTTTACCCTGAATGTTTTGGTAGTTCTCATCTTTTTTCTGAGAATCTACAAACGTTGGTCCCCCGAAATTTGCTTCATCATATCCTTCTATCGTTTTTTCGACCGTTTTAAATCCATCAATAATGGTATTATCTGCATTTTCTTTACCAGTTGCCAATGCCATCTCAACATCCATCCATCTTAAGTTGTTCTCCATAACAAGATGTTGAACTTTTCGAAGTTCCCCTTGAATATCAGCGCTCTCTTTATATAACTTCTCTAAAGACTGATACTCCTCTTCTGTTAATGGTTTTTTATCTAAATCCCTGACAGCTACACGATAACTGAAATCACCTATTTGAGAGAGGAACTCTTCTGTTTTATTAAACGGAAGTAAGGTTAAAGGTAACTGTCCAACATCACTATGTGCTTGAGAGGTTAGTCTCCACACATCTGCCAAAGCTGGAGATAAAGATTTCCTTGAGTTCATTGCTAAAGTGGTCCCAATTTTATCATGTAATAAATCAATTTGATAAGTTAGTTCATGGAATGCACGTTGATAGTTATTTTCAGCACTAATTAAAATGGCATTTTTCTCTTGATGTTCTTGATAACCCCAAAATGCTGTTCCGGCAATCCCAACGACTAAAATGGTTATAAGTATTCCACGTATCATTTAAATCACCTCTTTATTTACAGAATATGTGCTTGCCTATTTGTTTTATTTGAGGCCTTGACCATATCCAATCACTTGTAGCAGTAACCGGATTGAAATAGTATTGCGCATTCCCTGTCGGATCCCAGCCATTTATTGCATCTAATACAGCTTTTTTTGCTTGTTCATTTGGGGTTAACCAAATTTGCCCATCTGCAACTGCTGTAAATGCCCCCGGTTCAAAAATAACTCCTGCTGCTGTGTTCGGGAATGACGGACTATCGATCCGGTTTATAATAACCGCTGCAACCGCAACTTGGCCTTCATATGGCTCACCTCGAGCCTCTCCATAAACCGCATTAGCCATTAGTTGAATATCATTTTGCGAATATCCCTCAGGTGTATTGACAGCTGTTGATTTCTCAGGCTGTGGCGCTGGCTTAGCTGTACCACCTCCGCCTCCACCGGTAGTACCACCTTTACCTCCACCTTTAGTTTGTTTTTGAAGATCCATACCACCATAATGGGTAAATTTTTTTCCTTTTCTAATCTGTTCTTGAACAAATTGCTTGTTATATTTTGATGCATTTGTGAGCTTTTGTTTAGTTTTGTCACCAACAAGACCGTCAATTTTGAGACCAAATTCATATTGAAAATTTCGGACAGCCCAATAAGTACCCCAGCCAAAGACTCCATCGATTTTTCCATTATAATAACCGATGTATTGCAGGCGTGATTGCAACTCTATGACATCATCCCCTGTAGCCCCTTTTTGAATAACCTGATTTGAAAATGCATCTGCAGGATGTTGACTTCCGGAAAGGGATACTAGCGACAATATCAGCACCATGATTACTAAGGTTGTGATCAACTTGATGCGATTTTTCATAATGCCTTTACCTCCAAATCTTGTATTAACATTAAGGCTAGTTTTTGTAGAAGAATCCATTTTATGCATTCAATTAGATTTAAGAATGATAATCCAAATAAAAAAGAACCCATGAAAACAGGTTCTTAAATAAATTCCTTTTTAATTGTTTGATTTTTATAATGCTTTTCCGTTAGTCTATGAGCATGCTTCACTTTTCTTAATCCCAACCACCAGAGAAATAGCATAAATGGGACCATATAATAGATCCAGTTTTTCTCTGAAAGCAAAATATAATTGTATGTTCCATGTAGGAAAATCGGTGTTATTAACGACAGAGATAGCCAACGAAGATGATGATGATGCAATGAAAATTTTCCTTTACCCAA
The DNA here is from genome assembly GCF_016908495.1 of Rossellomorea pakistanensis. Taxonomy (GTDB): domain Bacteria; phylum Bacillota; class Bacilli; order Bacillales; family Bacillaceae_B; genus Rossellomorea; species Rossellomorea pakistanensis. The sequence goes on from NZ_JAFBDZ010000001.1 coordinate 877,386, forward strand.
ATAATAACCCATGATCACTCCGAATAACGCATGACTTGAAACGGGTAATAATGCTCGAACGAAGGCAATTTCAACACCATTTCCAATGAGATATAGAATATTTTCAACTGTGGCAAATCCAAGAGAAACACTAGCTCCATATATAATACCATCATATGGTTCATTGAAATCAATATGTTGAAAGATAGCAAAATACAGAATAAACCATTTGAAGAACTCTTCTAAAAGTCCCGAAGAAAAATAAGCATCCATCCAGCTGCTATTTGAAAGCCCTTCTGTCGATAGGACATATTGAATAAACATGATTGGAAATGTTAATAGTGCACCATATATAAACGTTTTAAATACTAATGCAACTGGTTCAGCATCATATTGGTCCCGTAAATAAAAATAGCTTAATAGCGCTAAACCAGGAGCTATTCCAGCTGATAAAATCACCAGCATATAAAATCCTCTTTTCTTTCTGTTTTCTTAATCGTATCATGTATATGAGATAATGGAAATATAAGTTTTCTTTATTGCATTAAATGAATGGGGGAATAAACATGAAGGCAAAAATTTTAATAATACATACTGGTGGAACGATTTCTATGACGGAAGATAAAGCCACCGGATCTGTAAGTCCCGGACAATTAAATCCATTGTCAAAGGAAACAGCCGCTTTAAGTGATCTAGCTGATATATCTGTTCAAGAGGTATTTCATCTACCATCACCACATATAACACCTAGTCATATGCTTCAATTAAAGAACACCATCGAAGAAGCTTATAATAAATCAGCATTTGATGGTGTAGTGATTACACATGGTACTGACACTTTAGAAGAAACAGCTTACTTTTTAGACTTAACGGTAACTTTACCAATATCCATCGTTGTCACGGGAGCCATGCGCTCAAGCAATGAAATTGGAGCAGATGGACTCTATAATTTAATCTCGTCAGTGAGAGTAGCGAGCGATGAGGTTTCTAAAAACAAAGGAGTGCTCGTAGTACTAAATGATGAAATTCATTCAGCTAAAAATGTGACAAAAACCCATACCAGTAATGTCTCAACTTTTCAAAGTCCACAATATGGCCCAATCGGAATTGTGACAAAAAGAGGAATCTCCTTTCATCATCACCCTATTAGCCAAGAAAATTATGCTGTAAAAGATTTAACAAAAAAGGTGACATTAATTAAAGCATATGCAGGAATGGATTCTGGATTACTTTTTGCGATTAAAAACCTTCAATATGATGGAATTGTAATCGAGGCACTCGGCCAAGGGAATCTCCCTCCCCAAGCAGTAGAAGGAATTGAAGCTTTAATAAGTGCAAATATACCCGTAGTACTTGTATCAAGATGCTTTAATGGAATAGCACAAGATGTATATGGATATAGTGGTGGAGGAAAACACTTAAAGGACATTGGCGTCATTTTTTCAAATGGATTAAACGGACAAAAAGCAAGAATAAAATTGTTAGTTGCCTTATCAGAAACATGTGATATGAAAGAGCTGGCTGAAATTTTCAAGAATTGATTGAGGGGTTTTTCCAATGGGAAATGAGTTTTTTTCATTTAATGACCTACTAGTTTCTTCTCGATATATTCACAGTATTTCTCAAGTATTTACCTAATTGAAAAAGCTGAAGGATTCTACCCTTCAGCTTTTTCTATTGATTATCGCTTTAGCAATTTTCCCGCCGTGAAATCTTCCGTTTTCAATAAAAATTTCATTTGCATTATTTCCAGCTGCAATCACGCCGGCAATAAAAATCCCACTTACATTTGTTTCCATCGTATCTTCGTCAAATTGTGGTCTGCCTGTCTCACCATCGATTTCGATACCCATTTTTTCAAGAAAATGGTGATCTGGATGGTAACCTGTCATGGCAAACACAAAATCATTTTTTATTTCTTTAGTTTCTCCATTAACCTCATACGTTACAAGTTCTTTTGTAAATTCTTTTACAATTGCATTGAACTCCATTTGTATACTTCCGCTACGGACTAAAGCATCAAATTCTGGTAATATCCATGGCTTTACACTTTTAGAGTACTCATTTTTTCTATAAAGAACCGTAACTCTTGCTCCTGCTTTATTTAATTCTATCGCAGCGTCTACTGAAGAATTTTTTCCACCAATGACTACGACATCAGTATCAAAGAAGGGATGTGCCTCTTTGAAATAGTGAAATACTTTATCTAGCTTCTCTCCAGGTATACCCATGTAATTGGGGTTATCATAATAACCAGTGGCAATGATCGTATATTTAGCATTGTATTCCATTTTTGAAGTGACCACATGAAAGGATCCATTTTCACTTTTAGATACTTTTAACACTTTTTCAAAGCGATTCATTCTTATATCTTTTAGCTTTGCTACCTCTCGATAATAGGTCAAAGCCTGATTTCGTTTCGGTTTATGTCCTTCAATAATAAACGGAACATTTCCAATTGCTAATTTCTCACTTGAACTGAAAAACGTTTGGTGTGTGGGATAGTTGTAAATCGCATTCACAATATTCCCCTTTTCAATGATTAGCGGTTCTATCCCTATTTCTTTTAAAGCGATAGCAGCCGATAAACCACAAGGACCTCCGCCCACAATGATACATTGTTCCTTTCGCATGTGTGTCACTCCTCTATATCAACCCATTAAATCTTTTACTATTCTGTTTCGATTAACTTTGTTGAATCTACGTTAACTTTTGACTCCCATTTGTTTCTAAACTCAGTAAAAGGAGCTTGGCTCGATGATATTGATTCATATTCTTTTATAAGCACTTTAAAAAAATAAAATTCAAGAACATCCATTATATTTATATGATTGAAAGATTTACTGTTTTTATCCTAATAAAAAAACTCCCATCTATTAATGATAGGAGATTTCTTATTTGCATGCAAAAAATTTGTATTAAAATTTAGCACTTTATACAAAGGGTATTAAATCCAGCCTCTGAAGCGACATGCTTCAGCCATCTTTCTTACCCCAACCATATAAGCTGCTAACCTCATATCTACTCGTCTTGATTGAGCCGTTGTATAGATATTTTCAAAAGAGTTCACTAGGATTTTCTCTAATTTTTCTTCCACTTCTTCTTCTGACCAATAATAACCTTGGTTATTTTGTACCCACTCGAAATAGGATACAGTCACACCACCAGAAGAGGCAAGAACATCTGGAACTAATAAGATATCTCTTTCAGTTAATATTTTTGTTGCTTCAAGAGTAGTCGGACCATTTGCCGCTTCCACTACAATACTCGCGCGAATATTATGTGCATTTTCTTCAGTAATTTGATTTTCAATCGCTGCAGGCACTAATATATCACAATCAAGCTCTAATAATTCTTTATTTGAAATTGTATTTTTAAATAATTTCGTCACGGTTCCAAAGCTGTCACGACGATCCAATAAATAATCAATATCTAATCCAGCAGGATCATGTAATCCACCATATGCATCTGAAATACCAATCACTTTTGCACCGGCATCGTGCATAAATTTAGCTAAAAAGCTCCCTGCATTCCCAAACCCTTGAACGACGACACGTGCTCCTTCAATGTTGATTCCTTTTTTCTTTGCTGCTTCTCTAATACAAATGGTTACCCCTTTTGCCGTAGCGGTTTCTCTTCCATGAGACCCCCCTAAAACAATAGGTTTTCCAGTAATAAATCCAGGTGAATTAAACTCATCAATACGACTATATTCATCCATCATCCAAGCCATGATTTGAGAATTAGTGAATACATCTGGTGCTGGAATATCCTTGGTAGGACCAACGATTTGACTAATCGCACGTACATAACCCCGACTTAATCGTTCAAGTTCTCTAAAGGACATATCTCTAGGGTCACATATTATACCGCCTTTTCCTCCACCATAAGGTAAATCAACAATTCCACATTTTAAACTCATCCAAATTGAAAGGGCTTTCACTTCTTTTTCTGTAACATTTGGATGGAAGCGAATTCCTCCCTTAGTTGGACCTACTGCATCATTATGTTGGGCTCGGTAGCCAGTGAAGACTTTAACTGTTCCATCATCCATACGAACTGGTATTTTTACTGTTAGTAATCTAACAGGTTCTTTTAATAACTCGAATACTTCATCGGGATATCCTAGTTTTTCAAGTGCATGATGTATAACGGTTTGTGTGGATTGCAAAACATCATGTTTATCTTCATTTGTTGTACTAACTGTACCTTTCTCGGCTACCATTTTAAGTAAACCTCCCAGTATTTTTGCTAATGGACGGAAAGTTTGTCCGCCTTTCAGACATAGTATACACCTTTGGAACATGCTTGCAAAGATTAAAATATAAAATAATTCAGCTGTTATTGAAAACGTTACCATCAACGTATTTGCGCTCTTTCACTGATAGTAAATTCTGAAAAAACCAAAAAAAAATGAGAATGACCAAGTAATCAGTCAGACCCTCATTTGTATAATTCTTTTGAGTGAAACACTTAGTATTTTTTATTCGATTGAGAAAAACGAAGTGATTTTTTTTAGGGCATAATTCTTAAGAATGACCTTACCATATTCCTCCAAAACATACACGGTTTCACAAGAGATGCGACCGTATTCACATCCAAGAGCTCCTACAACTGGATGGAGCTTAGAGTCCCAATTATGGAATATTAAGTAATAGTGTCCTTCTTTATAATAAAGAGACGTTACCCCTTGGTCTTCTATGTGTTTCATACGATGAGAAAGAGAGATAACATCTTCTATCGAATCAAATTCAAATATATACTGATGAATCGGTGTTTTCTTTTCAATTACTGTTACATAATCATCTTCATAAAGATCCTCTATATCCAATGTAACGATTAATGTCATCTCATTCGAATTTAACGAGTGAATTTCCACCGTTACAGCCGATGTCGAATCCAATCCATATAGGTCTTGAATCTCATCAAGCATTTCTTCGAATAAATCATGCCAAATGAGTGATTCTCTCCATTGATCATTATCTAATAAACCTTTATCCTCAAGCTCATCTATCGTAATAGAAAACTTTACTTTATTCGCAGAAAGTCGCTCAACCTTCATGAACTAAGCCCCCTCGAGTATGACTAGTTATGATCATACTATGTGAGAGGATTATGTTGGTTCATCTTTCCGGCTCAAAGATTATTCTAATTTCCTTGAACCATGGATCCCCATTTCTATTACTTTCTTGTTAAGGTTAATAAATGCGTTTCTGCCCTTGCACCTAACCTAAGTGGTAATGCTGTTGTACCATATCCATTACTTACAACTAACGTAGTGTAGGGAAATTCTTCAATGCCACCTTTTTTATATAAGCCCCACCCAAGAATTCTAATTTGCCCTCCATGAGTATGGCCACTTAAGACTAATGGGACATTATGAGTGTTATTCATTTGTTGGACAATACTAGGGTTGTGGCTTAAGAGGATAGTGAATTGGTCTTCTGCTTCACTCGATAATGCATCTTCTAATGAGTCTCTTTCTAAACTTACATCATCGATTCCTGCCAATGTAATTCCTTTTGTAAGCTTGACTGAATCATTCTCCAGTATCCTCACATCATATTTTTCTAGTAACGTTACAAACTTTTGATGATCTACTTCATGATCATTATTACCCCATACAAAATAGATTGGAGCAATTCTTATTAACTTCTGAATATTTTTTTCTACTCTTTCGAAAGGAACTCCCTTTTCCGTCAGATCCCCGCCAATAATGACCAGGTCGACTCTATTTATTACTTTATTAACAATTTCAGTTGAGACCTTCCGTCTATGGATATCTGTTATAAAAAAGATTTTTAATTGGGTAACTTCTTTTGGAAAATCATTAAATTTTATCGTTTTCTCACTTAACACATTTTGAAATGCTTGACTCAACATGTATAAAAAGAGTAGAACACAAAATATACCGAATGAAACGAATAATCCAGTCATGTTGCCCTCCTCTTTCGCGTCCTAAAATCTCCTGAAATCATACCATAAATAATTCCAAGTCCGAAATAGATAATCGTTTTCCAAAATCCAAATAAACTGAGAATATAGAAGCTTAAAATATGTAATGGAACAATAATGAATTCGATATTTATTTTCCTTCTAAAAATTTTTAACACCAATAAAATACTTTTCTGAGTCAAACTTGCATTTAGCAAAAGTCCGCTAATAAATGCAATAGATGCAGCAAAAAATTGAAATGGTTCGATCACTAATTGGGCAATCATGTCAGATGGATTTGTTAACACACTTGGGGTCCATGCGATAAATAAATATCCTGCAAGAAACATCATCGTGACTTTCATTAGATCCTTAATCAAAAAAATCCCTCCCATAAATTTTATGAGAAGGATTCGAATTCATACTGAACTTTTAATCTTCTTGAATATGGAGAACTCTGAAACCTGATTTTTCTAGTTTTTTAATAAATTTATCTATATTGTCTTTTTTCTCTATTTTCATCACTATTCTACGAAGAAGCTTATCTGATTCATCGAATGTAACAAGAGAAATCACCGATTCGTGATATTGTTGAATAATATCTCCCAAACGAGCAATACGTCCTTCTGTCTCTACAGAAGTAAACGATATCCGAACACCTTCCTGATTCATTCCAAAAGCACTTTGAAATTGTGCAACAATATCGTACCTAGTGACGATACCCATAAAAAGATTATCTTCATTAACGACTGAAAGAATAGGAAAGTCTTTTAATTCTAATAATGTTTTCTCAAAAATCTCATCGCCAACTAAGAGCTTTTCATTATATAGAGCAATATCCTCAACCTTTGTTTCCTTCACAAATGAATCTTTGTCCAGATTAGAGTGAAAATATTTTTTATAAATATGATGTCTCGTAACGACCCCTAAGTATTTGTCATCGGATAATACAGGGACACCATCGATACTATGTTCTTCTAGAACTTTCAACGCTTTCTCCACACTATCGCCTTCTTGCACAACAAAGCATTTATGCTTAGGAATCATTGCACTTTTAACGAACATCTTCATCACCTCGCTGAATTTTTAAAATTATCATTATATTTAAATATTTCAATAAAAAATCATTAAATCCTCTTTTTAATAGCCTATTATGTGAATTATATTACATCATGGCCCATATGATTAGTAAGAATACATCTTTTAGGAGGGTACTGAATGAGTAGCCATTACAAAAGCTATCAACCCTACGTCAGTCCTTTTGATCCATGTAAACCAATTAGAGTTAAAACATACTCTACTCCGCCAAACTTATATTTAGGATTTCAGCCACCTGGACTTCCACAATTTAGTCCAAAAGAGGCTTTGAGAGCAGGGACACTTTGGAAGGTGTTCTATGACCCTTACTACAGCCCTTATGAATCAAATAAGGGAGGAGATGACGAATGACCCAAATGCCAAAGGAGTACTATGAACTTCTTGAAGAACTTCAAGTAGTTGATTTTGTTATTTGTGATTTAACTCTTTATTTGGATACCCATCCAGATGATTATGAGGCCATTGAACAATATAACCAATTTGTTAAAAAGAGGAAGTCTGTAAAAAAACAGTTTGAAAAGCAGTTTGGTCCACTAACACATTTCGGTTATAGTTACTCAAATTATCCGTGGGATTGGAAAGATGCACCATGGCCGTGGCAAGTTTAGCAAAGAAGGAGGTCATATTACATGTGGGTATATGAAAAAAAGCTTCAATATCCAGTAAGAGTAAGCACGTGTAATCCAACATTAGCAAAGTTTTTGATTGAGCAGTATGGGGGTGCTGATGGCGAATTAGCAGCAGCTCTCCGATATTTAAATCAAAGATATACGATTCCAGATAAGGTGATCGGTTTATTGACAGATATAGGAACGGAAGAATTTGCTCATTTAGAGATGATTGCGACGATGATTTACAAGCTTACAAAAGACGCCACCCCTGAGGAAATGAAAGCGGCTGGTCTCGGCGCTCATTATGCAAACCACGATAATGCCTTGTATTATGAAAACGCGGCAGGTTCCCCTTGGACCGCAACCTATATTCAGGCAAAAGGAGATCCCATAGCTGACTTATATGAGGACATAGCAGCAGAAGAAAAAGCAAGAGCAACGTATCAATGGATTATCAATATGAGTGATGATCCAGACTTAAATGATGGCCTTCGATATTTACGTGAAAGGGAAATCATTCATTCACAACGTTTTCGAGAAGCTGTAGAGATATTAAAAGAGGAAAGAGATAAGCAAAAAATCTTTTAGTAAGCAGGGTCGTCTTTCAAATTACTTTTTATAAACGTCAAAATAAGGGGATCGGATGATTGATGATTTTTCATCCCCCTTTTTTTTATTTGCTCTCATGATAGAGATTAATATCCCATTCACTTTTCATAAGCTCATAGACTTTATGTCTTTTTTTCCATGCCTCGTCTTTCCAAAGGTCCTTACTTCGATCGATAATTTCACATCTTAGTTCATGATATTCTTTTTCTGCTTTTTCTTTTTTAGTGTAAAGAACCTTTGTAGCTCCAAAAAGTCCAATACATAGAAGAGAGAGATTAATAAATAATGAAGAGGATACAAAAGCAGAGACCAGTGCTTCAAAGGAAAATGAGTAAGGGTTGAACAATACCTTTGATAGGTAGTACATAAATAAAAAGGAAATAAACACTGAAGTCCACAATAATATCAAATGTTTCTTTTTGAAACTGTCAAATTTTTGTTTTCTCCCAATTAAATTATGTAGCATTTGCTTAGTCGCTTGATCTGTCCAGCTCTCTAACATAATAATTTTTGAGTTCATTTGGCTCCCTCCCCTTATCATTGTATGAGCCTGTCCTACATAATAGAATGAAAAACAGCAGTCATTTAGAAAATAGCCTCTATTAAAGGGTGAGGTTACGTCAGTACTTGATAAAAAAGACTGACTCCTATTGTCAGCCTTTATTATCCCCACTATAATGCTTTTGGAAATTCTGCATTGGAAACAATAACCTCCATATAATCGGAAAGTAGATGATCCATTATTTCTTCCCATGATTGTTTTTCCGCATATTTTCTCGCATTGCTCTTGAGGTGTAAATAAAAGCTATGATCCCCAATGACCCTTTCAACTGCTGCTACAAATTGTTCGGTATTTTGAGATTCACAAATTACACCTGATCTATTGTTTTCCACTATACTTGTGACCCCGCCTTTGTTAGAGACAATGGCAGGAATTCCCGATGCGAAAGCTTCTAATACAACATTCCCGAACGTTTCAGTTGGAGATGGGAAGAAGAACACGTCTGAAGATGCATAAGCTTCTGCTAAATCATTCCCTTTTAAATACCCAGTAAATGTAACGTTTTCATTTTGAAGCTTTTGCTTTAATTCGGATAACCCTGGTCCACTTCCGACAATAAGCCAATGGATTTGCTTTTTGGTTTCAGGAGAAAGTTGGTTAATCGTATTTACCAGTGTTTGCAAATCTTTTTCTGGTGCTATTCTTCCAGCGTAAAGAAATACATATTTTTCCTTGATATGATACTTTTCTTTGAGTGAACTTGTTCTTTTAAGAGGATGAAAAAATTGACAATCTACACCTCGGCTCCAAACTGTTACATTTTCAAACCCATGTGCAATTAAATGATCTTTTGTCTCTAAAGATGGAACAAAGATTTTATGAACTGGAGCATGGAACCATTTCATATACCGCCATAGTACAGGTGAGATGAATGACATTTTATAATAATCTAAATAGCGGTCAAAATGAGTGTGATAGGACGCAACAGCTGGTACTCCTAATTTCTTGGAAACGTGGAGTCCATACAACCCCATTGTAAGGGGGGTTGCAATATGAATAAGATCTGGGGCAAAACCCCTTAGTCTTTTTTCGACCGTTTTAGGATTGGCAATGGCTGTTCTACATTCAGGATAAAAAATAAAAGGAAAGCTACTGAATTGATGAACATTCGGGTAATTGGGACTGTTTTCTATTTCCGGAACGAAGAGTTCATGCTCAATACCTCTCTTATTCAGATGGTCACTAAGTTTTTTCAATGTACGTGCAACACCATTGACTTGTGGAAAATACGTATCACTAAAGATTGCTATTCGCATAAAGACTTGCCCCCTTTTATTAATTGCCATCTTTATGAAATGGATTGCTTATTAATTAATATGCAAAAAGATAGAAAATAACCGAGGTAACGATTCCTAATAATGATCCCACTATGACATCAGAAGGATAATGTACTCCCAGAACCACTCTAGAAATGGCAATTAATGATGATAGCGGCAATAAAATCATGATTAAAAATGGATACTGAATCATAAAGGGTGTCGTTATTGCAAATGCAGCAGTTGAATGGCCAGATGGGAATGAATGATCTTTAAATGGATGGCCATAAACGATTACATCAGGTAATACTAGATAGGGCCTGATCCTACGTACAAACCGTTTTACTCCTTGGACAAGAAGATGACTAACGGTTAAGGAAGAAATGGAAAGGATTGCGGTTACTCTTAAGGTTGAAGAAGATTGACCAATAAAGAAAATGAATAGTAATGCTGAAATCGTAAATCTTGCTCCTCCAAGGTGAGTAATCCCTCGGAAAAAAGTAATCATTAGTTCTTGTAAGCCGTTAAACTTATAAAAAAGAGTTTGGTCATACTTTGCGAACTGATTCCTCATTCGTTCCATAATTATACTCCTTTCGAATTTCCTATATACTTCTATTTTATGGAACTAATGTAAGTGTATTTGTAAGACAATGTAAATATTTCATAAAAAAATATTACATAAAAATGAAGAAAGGCGACCCAGAACAAAGTGTCAGAAATTCGCCATTTCAAGATAAGTAATAAAACCAAATGGATTTATTCTATATCTCAAAAGAGTGAGGCATTCCGACCTTTTTGGGTCACCTTCGTATTAAAACTTAGTTTTATAACGGAATTTTTAATACCTGGCCTAAATGAATTTCATTTCCACTAATTCCGTTAGATTGTTTAATGATGTTGATTCCATTTTGTGAATGGTAGTATCTCATGGCGATACTAAATAGAGTCTCATTAGTTTTAACAGTATGATAGACAATCGTATCCTCTGAACCTTCTTGAGAAGCACTACTTTCTGTTTCTGGTTTAGATTCCGGGTCTTTCTCTGGGTCCCGCTTAGGTTTAGATTCTTTCTTTGAAACCATTTGAACCGCCTTGCTCTTTGTTTCTTTTGAAGGGCTGACCTTACTAACCTCACCACTATCATCTTGTTTTTCTTCAGTGGTTATCTTAAGGCTTTTCTCTTCTGCTTCTTCTTCACCAACACGGATTGCCTCATTACCAGTACCTGATGAATCTTCCCTCTCCTGAAGAATAACTTCTTCATTGTTATTCTTTTTCTCTATAAGTGGCAATCCCGATTTATTAATATAAGTGTATATAGCAAAGAACGTAAGAGGCAGTAAGATAAAAAATACTAATAATAGTCGTATTAATGGATATTTGACTTTATATTTCGTTTTCTGTTTTTTTTCTCTATGAAGTTCTCCACGAGGCGGTAATGACTGTTTTTCCACCTGTTGTTCATCTCTTGGAACTCTTTCAATTCTTTGTCTTAATTTTTCCGCTTGATCACGATATGGATCTCTTTTCATGAACCATCCCTACTTTTTTTAACAGATTGAATTCGAATATGGCACCCTAATAGAAAATCAATGGTAAAATGCATGATTATCGTCGCAGATAGACTGCTTGTCCACTCATATACAAACCCGATCAATAAACTTAATACAACAATATTTATTATTAGGAATCCATTCCTCCAATATCGAATATGGACGATTGCAAAGATTACGCTTGCAATTAAGAATCCAAAGTGGAATTGGATAATCCCTCGAAATAAGATCTCTTCACTTAATGCGATTAGAAGTGAAAGTAATGCTATTTCTCCCGGATTTCTTCTTGAAAAGATTCTTTGATTAATGCCACCATCATCATAAAGATTTTCAGGTAGCTTTTTCATTAAAATGATATCAAGAATCACGACAATTAGGCCAAAGCCAAGACCAATTAAAGCAGTACGGAAATTTAAATTGAATTGGTTAGTAAATGTGTCCATGTCTTCAAATAGAAATATACCCAAAAGGAATGAAATCGTTAGTAGTACAACTTGAGTAGCATACAAATGAAAGCTTAATTCTCGATCCGATATCTTTTTTATTATTTCGGCCTGATTATTTTTCATTTGTTTTCACACTGGTAATAAAATCTTTTTTAGTTGTTCTTGCCAAGATGTATCTTCCTCGTATAAATTAGTATCTTCCTTTGATTCATATTGTTCAAAGGTCAGCCCACACCAATCACAACAATTTGGTATCGTTTCTGACTTGCTTTCATCAAAAAGGGAAACAAGCCTACTTCGTTTACACCCTTGTCCCGTTATCCATAATAAAAATTCAACTATTTTTTCTTTTTTGTAATTAGTTCTTCCGTCTCGAATATTGATGATCTTTTGTGAAATTGATAGTATATCATTCGTTCCCCTGTTAATGAAATAATCATGATAGTAGTTAATAAATCTTTCTTGAATATCTGTTAATTCTAATGAATCTTTTGTTTTTCTCTTATCTCCCATTATAAGCTTTAAATATTCCTCAATCTGAATGTTTGATGGCAGTTCATTTTCTACAATTTGAAGTGGTAGCTGCTCATCCCTTTTACAGTATAAAAGGAGTGCTAAACTCATCATACCATCCCTTCCAGCTCTTCCAATCTCCTGTAGATAGGACTCAATACTTGTTGGCATATGAAAGTGTATCACAAATCGTACATTTTCCTTATTAATCCCCATTCCAAAAGCACTTGTTGCACAAATTACATTTAATTTATTGTATAAAAATTGTTGTTGAATCAATATTCTTTGTTCTTGATCCATTCCTCCATGATAATAGGCTGTTTTTGTAAGTCCCTGGTCTTTTAGCCACTCTGATGTTTCCTCTGCTAGTCGTTTGCTGGAAAAGTAAATAATTCCTGGCTTCTTTAGCTTTTTAACTATCTCCAATAAATTTAGCATTTTATCTTCGTGGTTTTGAACTTCCTTGACCATTAATCCAATATTTGGGCGATCGATTGAATAAACATATTCTTTAGCGGCGTGAATATTTAATGTCTTTTTAATATCACTTCTCACATATTCTGTTGCTGTAGCGGTTAAGGCTAAAACGATTGGTTGATTGAATTTTTTTCTTATGGTCCCAAGCTTCATATAGTCTGGTCTAAAATCGGGGCCCCATTGTGAAATACAATGAGCTTCATCAATGACATAAAGAGAGATATCCAATACTGTTAATTTTTCCAGAATAGTAGGGTTCATGACCATTTCAGGTGAGATGAAAATAAATTTAAATTGGGTTAATTTCCTTAATATCTTTTTTCGTTCAGAAAATGACAGGAAGGAATTAAGAGCAATGACTCTCTTCTCCCCCATCACCTTCATTTGTTCAACCTGATCTTGCATTAAAGAAAGCAAGGGAGACACGATTAATACATGTCCATCCATTCGGTAACCCGCTAATTGATAACACAATGATTTACCTGTGCCAGTTGGCAGCATAGCTATGGTATCATTCCCGTTTAATACAGACTCAATCACATCTCGCTGACCTATTCTAAAATGGGTATACCCAAAGCGTTCTTTTAAATCCTTTAATAAATTCATACTTGATCACCAAATTTCGCAAGAACTAATCGAATTTGAAAATAAGACAATAGCGGAATTTTTTCTTTAATGAGCTTTAATTTCTTCTGGTTTATTATTTGTGTAACCTCAATGACACATTTTTGGGCTTCTGGATGAACATAGTTGTCAATAGAAAACGTTGGATCTGCCAATGCAATTTCAACAAGATGATCTTCAATGGTGCTTTTTTTAAGTTTTCTAACCTTAGCGATGACGTCCATTTCCATCCCCCTAGTTAAAAGCCTGTAGGTTTCTTTGGTCGAATGGGTTAAAATTTGCGCTTGGTTTTCTTGTTTTAGTAATGAATAAAGCAGGGGAAAGTACCCATTGTTTTCTAATACTTCAATGACTATATAATGCAATACGTTCAAATACCTATATCGAAATTCATCAGGGTCTATTTTTAATTTCTCTGCTGCTTGCAATGTGGTAAGGCCAATCTGCTCTCCACCAGTTAACATATTAGTAAAGAGAACGGGATGATCAGGAAAGTCTTCATTTGAAAGCAGTTTAATAAGTTCGTCAAAGAGGATACGATTTAAATCATTAATATTTTCTTTGTTTTTTCGCAAAAACATCTTTATCCATTCTTGAATTTCTTGTTCTCTTTGAACTGGATAATACTTTAGCTCCTTGCGAGAATAATGCGAGAGAACTTGGACTAGTAGAGACAATCTCTTCCACCAAATTAAACTTGAATCCCCCACTTTCCATCCGTTAAGTGAACTTGGGAATGGATGGTCTGTAAAAAAATTCTCAAGTTCATCCTTGCCTTCATGGCTAATGTAATAATGATTATTTTGATGTCCAAGGAAGCCCTTATCTTTTAGCGCTTGAATGTGATGATCAAATTGTTTTCTATCCAGCTTAGGGTAACTATTAAAGAACTCGGAAACTTGATACAAATGTCCATCTTGAATGGTTTGTGAAGATTTTTTTCCTTTTAAAAGATGGTACACAGCATACTCCGTTCTTTCCCCTTTCATTTGTTTCAAGCAGAATAAAATAATCGCCTGAAGGTAGGACATTCGATACATTCTCCTTTTAATCGACAATAAACTTCTATTGTCAAATATTGTACCATGAAAATCAAAGATTGAGGCGGTTTCTTTCATAATTGAAAGGGTATAGTTAAAAAGAGGAGCTGGACACTAGGAAAGCGTAAGCGCCTTTGTCTGGCCGACAAGCATAAAATGAGGGACATAGAAAGGGTGCCTTTTCCCTTTCTATGCGGCTTGGCTTATGACTCGAGGGACTAGGTGCTGAGCTGGACACCATATAGGTAGAGGAAGTCCAAGTAATAAGATACAGAAAAACTTTCACCATAACTTCAGGATTTATAGAGCTTTCTTTTTTTGAGGGATCTGGCTTTTCAATACCATTGATAATAGATAATTTTGTAAAAATTACATGAAAACGTTTTCTTATGTTGAAAAGTTTAGGGTTCCCTATTAGAATAAAAACTATGAATTCTTTTTGTAGCATTTCTTTTAAAAAATGTATAATGTTAAATTATATAGATAATTCTCCGGGAGGTTTTTTCATTGCCAAAGTATACGATTGTAGATAAAGACACATGTATCGCATGTGGAGCTTGTGGTGCAGCGGCTCCAGATATTTACGACTATGATGACGAAGGAATTGCATTTGTAACCCTAGATGATAATTCAGGAACAGTAGAAGTTCCTGATGTTCTTGAAGATGATATGGTGGATGCATTTGAAGGCTGTCCAACTGATTCTATTAAAGTGGCCGATGAGCCATTCGATGGCGATGCACTAAAATTTGAATAGCCATATAATATAAAAACGAAATGTATCAATGACAAAGGAACTATTACCAAGATAAAAAAGCGGTTGGATTTTAATCCAACCGCTTTTTTAATTAAGCTGCTCTCTTATATGTTAATTGTTTTGTAAACCATGATTTCATTTTCGTGAATAATAAAGTAAATAGAATGGTGATCATGATACCTTTCAGAATATTAAATGGCAGAATTCCCGTAACGATAATCTCACTAGGTAGGTTAAAATTCATGAAATATTTATAAGCAGGTAGGAAAACAAAATAATTTAACACACTCATTATGATAGACATAATGAAAGTTCCCACAACCAAGCCTATTAATAGACCTTTTTTAGACTCAAAATGTCTATAGATATAATAGGTCGGCAGGACAAATAATATACCTGCTAGAAAATTGGCTGTATGGCCAATAGGAACTCCAGTATCGCTACCGGTCATAAAATAATCCAATACATTTTTAAACAACTCCACCAAAATTCCTGCAATAGGTCCAAATGCTATCGCTGCTATCAATGCAGGAATATCACTGAAGTCCACCATTAAAAAGCTTGGAAACGGTGGTAGAGGGAAATTTAATAGCAATAGTACATACGATAATGCACTTAGCATCCCAATTGTGACAAACACGCGAGTATTCAATTTCTTCATGTTCCTCTCTCCTTTTTGTGATTTATCTCACGTAAGAAGAAAGGTCTTGCCATCGAATAAAGAAAAGTGGAAGCCCTTATATAGCACCATGGCTTTGCTTGGCGCTGGAGCTTAACATAGATAAACGATTTTATCCATAACAACCCCATATTTAGACTTTCTTTTTCATCCTAAAAAATCTCCTAAGAATAACCTTAGGAGAACTTAAAGGCATACCCGAATAAACGTTCAAATGCATATTTCTTGAACGCTGGCTCAACCTTCATCTTCTCCCATCCAGACTGTACTGTCGGCTTTGGAATCTCACCAAATCCTGCCCAAGAAACAGGCTCGCGGGCTTAGAACATGATCATTCATTACCGCCGGTCGGGAATTGCACCCTGCCCCGAAGACAAATCTTTATTTTTTTACATGATTATTATACAAAAAAAAGAAACTTATGTGAAGAAAAATATTTCGAATTCAAGATGAAATTCCTTTGCAAGAAAAAAATTATATTAATGACTCTCATTTGTCGGAATCTTTAAGGAATCTCCTGTTACGATTGTTGTAGTATGTAACCCATTTAAACGCTTGATTTCACCTACTGTAACTTTATACGTGTGAGAAATCGACCAAAGTGTTTCACCACTTTTTATTGCATGTTGTATGAATCCTCGTTTGCCGACCATTTCCTTCGATACTTCTACAACTTGATATGGATCATGTACTTTTGCAAATACACTTTGTCCCACCTCTCCATTCCCAAAAACTATATAAGGGTCAATGGCCAATTCCTTTTTTAGATTCCATTTCCCTTGATGAATTTCAAAATGAAGATGGGTACCCGTAGAACGGCCCGTATTCCCCATTTCACCCACGACCTGTGCCTTTTCAACACTTTCCCCTTCCCTTACTAAACGCTTATCTAGATGGGCATAAACGGTCTCAAATCCGCTTTCATGTTTGACAAATACTACATGTCCATAAGTGGAAGAATAATATGATTTACTAACAGTCCCATTATCAACACTAAATATTGGTGAACCAGCTTCACCAGCAATATCTATTCCTTTATGATGTCCTCCTCTTGTACCAAATGAATCTGTTATCGTTCCTTCGGCTGGAAACACCCAATGAAGTGTATCACTTATTTGTAGAGGTTCTTCTGCTCTAGCTACTCCACCGAAAATAATTAAACTTATACAAAATCCTAAAGCCCCTGCAATTAATATTCTTTTTAAAAAATCTGTCATTTTGTTCCTCCCATTAAGAAAAACTTCATTGACGAACATTTTCTTCAATGAATTATTTAGTTAAACCCGTCAAATAAACTACCTGATGAAAGACTTTTTCATTACCTCAATAAACTGAGAAATGGACAAACTAGCAATTTTATCCTATACAGAGCTTACCCAAACACTAATGTCGGATACAGAAGTTTACTTTTGAATCAGTACAGTATTTGCCTATACAAATTTTAAATAGGTATGACGCTACAAATTATGTAAGCTTGTCCTTTCATAGAACTTTATAAAAAATAGAAAGGGTGTATTTCGCATTTTTTCCTTTCAGTAGTCTCTGTATATTTAAGAATAATATGTATGCTAGGTTATGTTTTTATCCTAAAATATAAACACATCAGCCAATTTTTTTGTGAATGAGACTAAAATGACAGCTATTATAAAATTTCGCATACAAAAAAGGCTTTCCCTTAGCCATGGTGTTAGGAAACAAACAAAGTTGTTGCAAAACCCATGTGGGAAAGCTTTAATTAAGGTAATATTTTTTTATTTGGACTAACTGGTACTTCCACAGGCTCAGTAAAGTTAAAACTTTCCCATTTTGGTGGTTCAATGTTTTCGAAAGTAACTTTTTTATAACCAAACTCGCTAGCTGTTAAAAGAATCCCCTCTACTAACGCCATACTTTCTTTCGAATTAAAATCGTTCAAATTCATCTGATGCTTGAAGGCTATATTTACAGTAGTTCCATTTCTGCTCACATCGAAGGATATTTTACTTGGTAGAATAGATTTATACATACTATTAGGGGCTGCCTTCATGGCATTTAATGCTGCTTCAACCGTGTCATAGCTTTTATTCCCTTTAACAAAATAGGAATCGTTGTTGGATAATTCATATCGATAATAGGCTTTCTTGGTCATTGTTTCCTCAACTTCAATTTTAGGAATTGAACCACTATGTGAAAATTTCGGCACTTTACCATCATGTGTTTTAAGGACAATTTCTTGAAAACCTGAACCAATTAAAGAATATTGGAAAATCTTAATAAAATTATTTTCGGTTGTACTACTTTGATCAATTTGATGTTTTTCCGGAATGGTGTATTCTAATGTTTCATGATTGATTGAAAGTTCACCATCTAATGGATAGGTGTCTTCAAACCCCCACTCTTTTTCGGGGATCTCCTTAGAAATGGTGTTGAAACGTGTCAGCCAACCTTGATCATTTTTCTCCTTTTTCACAAGTACACTCACTGGAACAGTAGTAGCATCGGTAGTGATGAATCGATAATAAAAGGAATCGTAATGAGACAGATCTTCACCATACACTGATAATTTGTTTGTTGTGGCTGGTACCATTTCCATTTTTTGATTTGGTCCTTCTTTTGAAATGGCTGCATCATTTGATGATTCATTTTGTGTAGATACATTTCCATTACGTTCCACTTTCTCTTCTACAGATTTGTCAAAACTATATAATTCTTGGGCTTCATTGGAATTCTCCATTTCCGAATCTTCAGAAGAGGAATATTGGTTTATGAAAGTAGGAGTGATGAAAGCAAGAATCAAGATTGCTGAAATAGTGGCAATAACAGGAAGCCAAGGTTTCACTGAAAGACGTTTGTTCATTTTCCTCTGCACATTGTAATAAACTTCATTAGGTGAACGACCATCTTTTATTTCGGGTAATTTCTTTAATAGTTCTTCAATCTCATGATCTTCCCATTTTAATTGACTCATGTTCACTCTCCTCCTTTCTAATTTTTTTATTCATCTTATCTCTTAACGCTTTGACAGCACGATGTTGAGTCGTTTTCACTTTGCTTTCCGTCCAACCAAGTATACTTGCGGTCTCTGAAATCGAGAGTTCTTGAATATATCTCATCACAATAACTAATCTTTGATCGGTTGTACAATGTTCCAGACATTCATATAGCACTTGTACTTCCTCATTTTGTTCTGCTATTTCTTCAGGAAGAATTGCTTCATCTTTTATTTGCTGACGATTCCAATCAAACTTTTCTAGAATTTTATTCTTCCAACCTTTTTGCTTACGAAAATAATCAATGGCTACATTTTTTGCAATCGAAAATAACCATGTTTTCTCAGAACTTTTCCCTTGAAAATTTTGATAGGATTTCATTACTCGAATATAGACTTCCTGGACAAGATCCTCAGCCTGCTCCCGGTTTCTAACCATATAAAGTAGAAACTGAAACACATCATGATGATACTTATTGTATAATTCCTCAAAAACGGAGTCCAAACTTTTCCCCTCCCCGTTCATTATATTTGTCGGTTTATTTGTATAAAAGTTACACTATCTACTATAGTATTTATATCGAATGAAAGGAAGATAGGATTTCATAATCTAGGAGAAAATATCATACTTTTTGGTTCTGACTAATGACTAGCCCTTTAATACAAAAAACCTTATTCCTAAGAATTTATCTTAGACATAAGGTTTTATCGTTCACAGGTCATAACGTGTAACCAATATTTTCGGGGCTATCTAAAAAGGGAATAAGAACCGCACTATTCTCCCGTAGATAGAAGATGATCCGGAGACTTTCTTCTATCTGTTGAAGTTATGATCGCTTGTTCCTTGATTAAAGACAGCCCTTTGTTTTTATTTGTAATTTAATAAGGGGGTAATTTTTGAATCGTTCCCCTGCGTATTAGCATGTGCATAAATTTGAAATCTCGTGCGTTTCCTAGTCATTTTCGAGCACAAAATTAGATTCTTGTGGATTTCCTCTAAACTCTTGTGCATAAAATGAAAAAGTTGTGCATGACGACATTCAAGAGAAGGAAAATAATGATTCTCCTTAAGCATGAAGGAGCTAGAAAAAATAATCATATGAATGCTTAAGGAAAAACAAGAATAAGTGATACATTTCATCAAAAGTTAGTCTGTAGTACGACATATTGTGTGGCATAGTAGAAAATGGGGCAGTCCGAAAAGGGAAAAAATCTATGAAAGTTTAACAATAGAAGAAATCAATATGTTTAAAATCAAAAATGTCCCGTCTAATTGTAAAAATTGACTTATCAGACAGCCCCATGTCAGAATTCTGTTTCTCATGGAACAAGATTAATCGTCATGTATCTTCAATAGTCATGACATTCTAACATACCGTTATGTCGTTTCATTAGGGAGTTTAATAGAAAATGTCGTCCCATGATCTATTTTGCTTTGGACAGAAATCGTCCCCTTATGCGCTTCTATAATATTTTTCGCTATAGCTAAGCCAAGTCCTGTTCCCGATTTCCCTCTTGTTCTAGCTTTGTCTGCTTTGTAAAAACGTTCAAATACAAATGGAAGATCTTCCTCAGGAATTCCAGATCCTGAATCACTTATATTAATCCTATAAGAATGTGAAAATGGGATAATGTTTACATGTACAAAGCCCTTTTCCGGTGTATGTCTTAACGCATTATCAATTAAGTTTGTCAATACCTGCTCCATACGATCTGGATCTATCCTTATTACCTTGTCTGCAATATTACTTTCATGATGAAAACTTAATTGAATATTTTTGTCCTTAGCAATGCCGTGAAATTTATTCGTAACTCTTTCAACAAAGCTTTGAAGGACGACATTCTCCTTGTTTAATGAAATATGTCCTGCTTCCATTCTCGCTAAATCCAATAGGTCATTAACTAGACGTCCCATTCTTAATGACTCATCATAAATAATTTTTGCAATTTCTTTTTTCTCTTCTTCCGTTCCTGCGATGTCATCGACAATCGCTTCACTATATCCTTGAAGCATACTAATAGGTGTCCTGAGTTCATGTGATACATTGGCGATAAAGTCTTTCCTGAGTTTATCCAGCCGTCTTTCCTCAGTCATATCCCGAACTACAACGACAGCCCCGCGAACATTTTTATCGTTATATAAGGGACTTACAATTAGCACATAAGATCTTCCTTGGAGAGTGATCTCACCTGTTTGTTCGTATTCACTATTAATAACACCTTCTAATAGTTCCTTTACTGCAGTTGGGACAGGCTCTTTACTAATTGCACCTTGCTCGTAATACCAATGCTGTAGGAACCTTTCAGCGGGAGGGTTCGTAATTAAAATCGTTCCATCGCGATTAAATGTCATTACCCCATCAGCCATACTGCTAAGAATACTGGATAACTGCTCTTTTTCTTGACTTAATGCATTAATATTAAACATAAGCTGCTTGCCCATTTGATTGAATGCCGTTGCAAGCTCTCCAATTTCATCATTTGTTAGGATCGGTACTTTCGTATCAAATTTCCCTCTAGCTACCTCAAAGGCTGCTTCTCTCATTTTTCTTAATGGGGCTGTAATCCGAGTCGAAAGAAAGAATGCAAATATAGTCGTTAGAATAATAGCGATTCCTGCTGCGAGTAAAATTAAGTTCGTTGTTGAGTGTGTCGTATTTTTGATGGCTTCTAATGATTGATAAATATAAACTGCGCCTTTTTCACCATCTGAAAATGTGATTGGTTTACCAATCACCATAATATTTTCATATCGATTGGAGGTCGTAGTATTCTCTTTTAAGGTCAGTTCCTTTGAAACAGAATCTTGTTTCTCTCTAACATTCTTTAATTCTTCATCGCTTTCGATCTCCTCTTTAAGCATATCAGCAGAAGAATCTTCAGAATAATATTCCCCATTGTTCGCCACTATCGTTAGTCCAACTGGTGCATCAGCAATTTCTCGGGCGATTTCCAGGCCTAGATTTATATCTTCATGTCCTTCCATAACCGTTGCAATTTTAGTAGCTGTCTTCTCTAATTCATCTTTCACTTCATCCACATGGTAATTCTGGAAAAATTCCAACAGTAAAATGGTTAGAATGAACAATACAAAAGAAACAAGAAGAAGTATTGTCATCCATAGCTTCCCAACAACACTTCTCCACAGCCTCATTTAGAAGCGACCTCGAATTTGTATCCGACTCCCCAAACCGTCACAATCATTTTGGCAGCATTCTCAGATACCTTGTTTAGCTTCTCACGCAGTCTTTTCACATGAGTATCTACTGTTCGTAGGTCTCCAAAGAATTCATAATGCCATACTTCCTTTAACAGGTGCTCACGGTCAAATACTTTATCTGGTGCCTTTGCGAGAAAGTACAGTAATTCATATTCCTTTGGTGTTAAATTTACTTCTTTCCCATCTGCCGTCACCCGATGGGCATCATTATCGATTGTCAAATGTGGAAATACGATTAAATCTTTCGCCTTCGAGTCTGTGTTAAGAAAGCTTGTTGTGGATGAGCGACGAAGTAAAGCTTTAACTCTTAGAACTACTTCGCGAGGCGAAAACGGTTTCACAATATAGTCGTCTGTTCCAACTTCAAACCCTTGAACCCGATTTGCTTCTTCACCTTTAGCCGTTAACATGATCACAGGAGTCGCTTTCTTTTCCCGGAGCTCTTTACAAACTTCGATTCCATCTTTTCCTGGCATCATTAAATCTAGTAGGATACATTCGTAATCGTTGTTAAGGGCTAGTTCAAGCGCTTGTTCACCATCTTCAGCTTCATCAATACTATAGTTTTCTCTTTCCAAATACATTTTTAATAATCGTCGGATTCTTTCTTCATCATCCACTATAAGAATTTTCACTTCTTGATCCATAGGATTGTCCACCTTTCTCATTCTTCATTTACACATATCATTCTATTAGAAAAAAGGGGCGGAACAAAAGTTCAGTCGCCCTCAAATATCTTTGTTCTTACTTATTAAGCATAAGAATGAAGTCCTGCAATAACAAGGTTAACAAATATTAAATTGAACATGATAATAATGAATCCAATAACTGCTAACCATGCAGATTTTTCTCCATGCCATCCCTTTGAAAGCCTTAGGTGCAGGAAGGCAGCATAGAATAGAAATGTAATCAATGCCCAAACTTCTTTAGGATCCCAGCCCCAGAAACGAGTCCATGCTATTTGTGCCCAAATCATTGCAAAGATTAATGCTCCAAGGGTAAATACCGGGAAACCAATTAATACAGAGCGATAGCCGACTTCATCTATGAGGTCGAGGTTTACATTTTTCACAAGTGGTTGCAGTATTTGTGAAATTCGTTTTCTTACAATGAGTCTGATTAGGATATATAAAATAGAACCGACTGCAAATGACCAAATCACAGTATTGAGTTTTTTAGCATTAATAATCGCAGGCATTTCTGCTAGAGGCTCAAATGCTCCTTCTGTCTGAATCACACCTTCATTTGGACCGACAATGGCTGGCAATGCATATTCAGAGACCGCTTCCTGGTCATCTTTATTAATATATTGGAACTTTGTTTCATAATCTGCAAGTGAAAAAGATGTAGTTATAAAGACAAAACCAATAACAACCACCATTCCATACATAATTGCTTCTAACCAAAAGGATTGTTTTGAAGATTTTTCGTGATTCACACTTTTTAAAAGATAGATAATTCCAGCAACAAAGGAAATCGATAATATAGCCTGTCCAGCAGCTGCTGTTGTTACATGAATTTTAAGCCAGTCACTTTGAAGTGCGGGAATAAGCGGACTGATTTCTGTCGGAAACATACTTGCATAGGCAATAATAATAATAGCCACTGGTAGAGCGAAAACTCCTAATACTGTGGAACGATATAGGAAGTAAATAATAATAAATGCTCCTACAAGCATCATTCCGAAAAAGGTTGTAAATTCGAATAGATTACTAACTGGTGCATGTCCCGCAGCAATCCACCTCGTAATAAAATATCCTAATTGTGCAACAAATCCAACGATGGTAAGAGTCATTGCGATTTTTTCCCATCTATTAGTCGGAGCGTTTGCTTTCTTATTCGCCTTAATAGAACCCCCAAAGAATAGGGTGGCAATTAGATAAAGCACAAATGCAATATATAAAAAGTTACTACTCCATTGAGCCATGTCCGTCATATGGATTCCTCCTTATCCTTCTTTTTGTTGTTGATCACTTGGTATTATTAAGTTCGTTCCATCTAATACATACTCAATTTCTTTTTTTAAACCATGCCAATTTTTATTTGTATGACCAGCAACAAGTACTTGTTCATTGACGCGACGAATCCATATACGTCGATGATTCCAATAAGATCCTTGAATAACACCAATCATAAAGATGGCTCCACCTATTCCAAGTATCCAAAGAGTTAAATCTTTACGAACTGTTAATGCTGAAACATCTCTCGTTTCAATACCTGCAAACGACATTTTATATTCATTCTCTCCTAAAGGCTCTAGATTCTTGCGAATCCCGACAAAACTAATTTCACCTTCAGGTTTCTCAGGTGAGAACATCTTAAATAGAAATGCTGGATTATTTGGAACGGGTGATTTAGTTTGGGGCTCACCTTTATCATCAAAACCAGAAAAATCCGGGTAATAGCCCATTAACTCTATTTTGTATTGGTTATCTAGTTTATAGGTTTCTTTTGGGTTAAATAAATCTACAGTTATTTTACCAAAATCTTTGCCAGATTCCTTATTTGTCAAGTTAAATGACATCGATTTAAATTCATCTAATTTATAGCTTGTTTGATAAACTGCATAATCATCAAATTTAAGAGGATGATTGACCTGTATATCTTCTTCTTTCATTTTCTTAAACTCGTTATCTTGACCAGCTACTTTTTTATCTTCACTTCTATATAGAACAACATCTGATTGATAATTTTTTGCTACTGTACCATTTTCTTCAATAGCCTTATTGAACACTTCATTAGATTTATCATACGTCTCTAATGTAAAGTTTTTATTTTCTAAATAATACT
Organism: Rossellomorea pakistanensis; assembly: GCF_016908495.1. GTDB lineage: Bacteria > Bacillota > Bacilli > Bacillales > Bacillaceae_B > Rossellomorea > Rossellomorea pakistanensis. Next base: position 902,504 of record NZ_JAFBDZ010000001.1, read on the forward strand.
CTTGTTTTGTTCCTGGAATGGCCTTCGTTTCTCCTTCACGAATCCAAAGGACCTCATCCACATACATCCCCGGAACAAAGCGAAGCATCCCACCAAATAAGAAAATAATAAGTCCAATATGATTTACGTAAGGACCCCAACGAGAAAACCGAGCCTTTTCAGCTAAAAGATTCCCGTCCTCTTCACGAACACGATACCTTTTGTCTTTCATTTTTTTCTTAAGTAATTCAATGGTTTCTTCACTATTTTCTACAGTCGTTTCACTAAAATATCTTTGTCGTCTTAAAAATCCATCGTGTCTAGAAACCTTTTGCTTTTTAAGGGCACGATAAAGTGGAATAACCCTATCAAGACTACAGATCACCAATGAAATTCCGATGGAGGCAATTAATAGTAAGTACCACCAAGAACCATAGAGATCATGGAATCCTAGTCGATAATAAATCTCACCAAACCAACCATATGCATCGGCATAATATTGTTCTGGCTGTACTGTGTTTGGAATATACATCTCCTGGGGCAAAATTGTACCTACTGCCGAAGCAATAAGTGTAACAACAATAAGCCATACCCCTACCTTTACAGAAGAGAAAAAATTCCAAACCTTATCTATGACAGATTTATTATAAGTTTGTGATCGACGGGCACTGCCTTCATATCTCATATCGTGGAGCTTTTTGCTGTTAGCTTCCTCCGTCAAGGCTCTACCACAAGATTCACAAAGGATTGTTCCAATTGGGTTTATATGCCCACATTCACATTTAATCTCTTTCATAATAAAACTCCTTAATTAAGGTTTAATACTCTCCATAAATTGCTCAATGTCTTTTTCTGACATAGAACCTGTGATAATCTTTGTGATTTCCCCTTCTGGATTAATTAGAAAGGTAGTTGGCAATGGCTTGATACCATAAGCATTTTGAACATCCTTTTCCTTATCAACCACAACAGGGAAGGTTAACTGATGCTCCTCTATAAACTTATTAATTTGAAAATCAGATTCGCCAACATTTACAGCAATAACATTTACACCTTGGTCCTTAAATTTCTGAGACTGATTTTCCATGTATGGCATTTCTTTTTCACAAGGCTTGCACCATGTTCCCCAGAAATTAAGGAATACACCTTCACCTTTATAATCAGATAGGCGATGAGTATCACCATTCATATCTGTTAATACAAAATCGGGTGCCTGATCCCCTTTTTCTAAGGTTCCTCTTTCACCTTTAGTAAAGTTCGCATATAACGTATAAATTACGGCTGAAGCTAAAACGATTAAAATAATTGTTCTTATCAGCAGACGGCGTTTCTTTTTATTCATTATCTCTTCTGCCTCCTTACAAGAAATCGTAAACAAAACCTATATGTAGAAATGAAGAAGGGACAACACGCTTGTCCCTTTACACCTTGGCTATTAAACCAACTTTATTATAACATCTATCACTTTATTCACAGTAATGATTATTGAAGGATATGTGACAGTTTAGAGGGCTGATCTATTCGAGTTTAGTTATGGATAGCCATTGGAAATACAGGCATATTGCCGATTTCCAAATTTTAAAGTTCAGCATTCATAATAATCAACTAGTAAGAGCCTTCTATAAAGGCAGCTTAGTTAGATTTTCCTGTTTCGGCAAGTGCTCTTAACTGCTTTACCTCATGTGGAGTTAACTCCCTTGCCTCACCTGCATTTAAACCTTGAAGAGTTAGAAAGGCAAATCGTTCTCGTTTAAGTTTTTGTACAGGAAAACCAATTGCTTCAAACATCCTTCTAACTTGGCGGTTTCGCCCTTCATGAATCGTAATTTCAATGATCGATTTGTTTTGCTTTTTATCAATACTTAATGCCTTTATCTTGGCCGGGGCTGTTTTACCATCTTCTAACTGTATTCCCCTTTCAAGCTCCCTAAGCTTAGCTTTTGGTGGAATTCCCTTTAATCTTGCCACATAAGTCTTATCAATTTCATAACGTGGATGCATGAGCATATTGGCAAAATCACCATCGTTTGTTAGTAATAAAATTCCTGAAGTTTCATAATCAAGTCTACCTACTGGATAGATTCGCTCATTGATCTCATGAAAAAAATCAGTGACTACCTTGCGGTTTTTATCATCTGAAGCAGCCGAAATGACGCCTCTTGGCTTATATAATAAATAATAAACCTTATTTTCTCTCTCAATTTGGACACCGTTTACTTCAATTCGATCAGAACCCCCAACTTTTGTCCCTAATTCTTTCGTCGTTTGACCATTCACTTTAACTTTCCCTTCAAGTATTAATTCTTCCGCTTTTCGTCTTGAAGCCACACCCGCATGAGCTATGACTTTTTGTAATCGTTCCATCTATTCCACCTCTTCGGTTTTCTTTTTTAACCAAACTGAATTATTACACAGATTATTGCAAATGCATAGACTGAATACTTCTATTCATTATTGACTCTTAAACACATAATCTTACTCCTATTTATCATACCAAACAAAAAAAGCCGAACAAAATGCTCAGGCTTTTAAATACGAGTCTATAAATTGATTCCCTTTACCGTCTATGAAAACATTACGGTAACCACAACAATCGCCGCGATAATTCCAACTAAATCAGCCAATAATCCCACTTTAAGTGCATCGCCCATTCTCTTGATTCCAACTGCGCCAAAGTAAACAGTTAATACATAAAGAGTGGTATCTGTACTACCTTGAATAACAGAGGCCAACCTCCCAATAAAGGAATCTGGACCATGGACTGCAATAAGGTCGCTTACCATTCCTAAAGCAGCTGTTCCTGAGATTGGTCGAATAACCGCCAATGGAACTACCTCTACAGGAACACCTATAGCAGTTAGAGCAGGTCTTAATAATTCAACAAAAAAATCTAATGCCCCTGATGCTCTAAATATCGTAATAGCCACAAGCATTCCGATTAAAAACGGGATAATGGAAACAGCAATTTTGATCCCTTCTTTCCCACCTTCTACAAAGCTTTCATAGGTAGGTACTTTTTTATATGTTCCGTATAATAGGATGACTCCAATCATCACAGGGATAATCCATAATGAGATCATTGAAATAAATTGCATCTTATCTCACTCCATTACGTGTTCGTCTGTAGTGAAAATAGCGATCAATGAATATGGCTGCAATCGTAGATATAAGGGTTGCAAGAATGGCTGGACCCACTATTTCAGTAGGAGAGGCAGAGTCATAATTCATTCTTATGGCAATTACTGTCGTTGGAATAATCGTAATACTGGAGGTATTAATAGCAAGAAATGTAATCATCGAACGACTAGCTTCCGTTTTACCGCCATTTAACTCTTTTAACTGTTCCATCGCTTTTATTCCCAGTGGGGTTGCCGCATTCCCTAAACCAAACATATTGGCCATCATATTTGAAAGGATGTATCCCATTGCTGGATGATGATCGGGGATATCAGGAAACAGTTTCTTTACCAATGGACGAAATAGAGATGAGAGTCTATCTAAAAGTCCTGAATCCTGAGCAATCTTCATCATCCCTAGCCAAAAAACTAATATACTAATCAATCCGATACAAAGGGTTACGGCATCATTAGCTGACTGGAAAATCGCTTCATTCACTTCTTTCATTTTTCCGTTTACTACAGCGAAGATCAATCCGATTATAGTCATTCCTACCCAAATAATATTAACCATGATCTTTCACGCCTAAAGTGGAAGCGAATAAGCGTTTCCAGCTAGTCCACCAACTTCTCTCTTTTCGTTCTTGATTCTTCATAAAATATAAGGGAACCCTGTCCACTTCCCGTTCCTCTAAATATATAATGGCATTTCCAACAATATTTGGTGCATTATTTTCCTCTAACCATTCTTTCTTCGGCTTCATTAATTTGTATTCAATGCGTACGTCCTTCTCTTCGTCGTCTTTCAATGACAAAAGTACATCTCTTTTAACCGTAAGGCGGCCTTTATACACCTCGTTTTCGATAGAATCCAACTTCCCCTTTGGCAGAACTATAGTAGAATCGAAATGTTTAAATCCATATTCAAACATCTGGATATGATCATTCCAATCATCCGGGCCATTCAGAGTGACAGAGATTAAATCATCTCCCCCTTTGGAAGCCGTTGAGACTAGCGTTCGCTTTGCTCTTTTTGTATACCCTGTTTTTCCGCCAGTACTATACTTATATAATTCGGTTAATAGACGATTTTTGTTCTTCCATTTTCGATCCCATTCACTTTCTGGGTCAGGAGCTGTGTGCACTTTTGTACCTGCGATTTCTCTGTATTTATCAAGCTCCATAGCATACTTTGTTAACAAAGCCATGTCGTATGCTGAAGAATAGTGGTTTTCATGATCATCCAAACCATGTGGATTTTCAAAATGCGAATTCACCATCCCTATTTCCTCTGCTTTTTTATTCATGAGGTACACAAAGCCATCCAGACTACCACCAACATGTTCTGCAATCGCAACGGCTGAATCATTTCCTGACCGAAGCATTAAACCATATACTAAATCCTCTAACTTTACTTTTTCTCCCGGTTTTAAATAGAGTGAAGATCCTTCTGTCCCAGATGCTAAATCACTTATTTTCACCATTTCATTAAGCTTTCCTGATTCAACCGCCAATACAGCCGTCATAATTTTTGTAATACTTGCAATTCTGCTTTTAGTGTGAGCATCTTTTTCATATAAAACTCTTCCAGTATCCCCATCCATAAGAATGGCTCTTTGGGCACTTACAGACGGGCTTGCCTTTACACTCTCAGTAAAAAGTGAGAAAAAGACAGTTACTAGAACGATATATATGTAGATTTTCCTCCCCCTTGTTTTCAAAACGATCTACTCCTTTAGTAAAGCAAGTGTTTGTACAAGTTTATGCTGGACAAGGGTAGATATGAATGAAATTTAGAAAAGCGGAAGCTCAAATGAACTGCCATTATTGTTGTAGATTCCGGTACCCCTCTTTTTTCTTTATTACTATAGAAAAAAGAGGTTGAATCGGCAGGAAATCCCTCCTCTTCAACCTCATTCTGATTAGTTCTTAGATTGGATCATCTTCGTACGAAAATCGGTCTCATAGTATTCTAATTCTTCACGAATCGTGTGAAAATCTCCCTCGACTTCTTGCATAAGCTTCATAATACTTGCAGGAGGCTCCTGTCTAAACTTTATGGCATTTTCACCTGTGTATGCAGATCGGCTATCTTCATACCAGAGATCATATCTTGGTGAAAAAAATTCATCTATACATTGATGATATACTTTATATAAGGTTTTTTCTGCTGCCCCTTTTATAAATGGTTCGTTTTGAACAACAACCAAGCAGGCATCCAATCCTTCTTCACAATAAACTAATAGTCTTCTAATATTTGAGAGTAAACCTTCGTAATACGCCTGATCTCCCTTTTTCTCTTTTAAAAGCTTGTCAATAGTGGTTTGATTCAAATAAGATTCAATTCTATGGACTGAACTTTCTAAAAAAGCAAGAACTTCTTCCACCTGAGATTTAACGATTAAGTTACTCATGTAACCCCTCCATTACCATCTTTTTGTATGTAGGCTTCTAGTTTATTTACCCTCTTGTTACCTTGTAAAACCCTTCATATTATTGAAAATTCAGAAAATAAAACCTAGAAAAGAAGATTGCTTTTATTAGCAATAGGAGGAACATTCTCATCACTACCATACGTCTTGTAATAATAAATTATTCCTATTCCTTCTATTTTAGCAAAATTCATTCCTATGATAATTTTACCATATTATCATGTATTCGTATCTAACGTTTGTTGAAACTTCTCAAAAAACAAATCAGCATCTTCCTCCATTGATTCTTCATCAATGTTTTCTGGTAAGGGTGGTAATTCATTTACATTTTTTAAACCAAAATAATCAAGAAACTCTTTCGTAGTTCCATATAATATCGCTCTTCCTGTACCTTCTGCCCGGCCTATTTCTTTAATTAAGCCTTTTGATACCAATGTTTGAAGAGGTCTTTCTGTTTTCACCCCTCTGATCTCTTCCATTTCCACACGAGTTATCGGCTGTTTGTAGGCAACAATGGCCAACGTTTCGAGAGCTGCTTGAGATAATGAATTAACGTTAGGTGATTCGACTAACTTTTTTAAAAATGGAGCATGCTCTTTTTTGGTAACAAGCTGATAGGTTCCTGCAAGTTCGATGATCGTAATTCCTCTACTCTGATTTTGCTCAAACTCATTTCTTAATTCCATTATTACGTCAAGGGCCTTATGTTCATCAAGCTCAAGTACAGCACAGACCTGTTTCATGGAGAGGCCTTCATCTCCAGCTGCAAATAATAGACTTTCAAGTATACCATTCCATTTAGTAGCTTCCAATAAGTCCAACCTCCTCTGCTGTCTGAACATAAATTTCTTCAAAATTTTGTTCTTGATCTACGATGATTTTACTTCTCTTCATGAGCTCTAATACAGCCAAAAAGCTTACAACAATATGTTCACGATCCTCATATGGAAAAAGTGAAGAAAAAGGTTTTCTTTGCTTTGACTTTTTTAACAAATCTACAATTTCATCCATTCTCTGTTCAATCGGTATTTCTTGACGTGATATTTTTGTTGACATTGGTTTCTGGATTTTTTTTCTTCTTAGTAACTTATGGAAAGCCCCTAACATATCATATACCGTAACATTTGGGTCGAGTCGTTCATTTACTTGCTCATCAGTATACTGGGACAAATCACTAGGTGGCTTCGTATACATTTTCCCGCGGTCTTCTTCACGCTGTTTTAATTCTTGAGCGGCTTCTTTATATTTACGGTATTCTATAAGGCGCTCTACCAACTCATCACGAGGGTCTTCTTCTTCAAATTCAATTTCTTGGTTATCAAACTCTTCTTCATGTTTTGGAAGGAGCATTTTACTTTTGATAGCAAGTAATGTAGCAGCCATTACTAAATATTCACTAGCTATATCAAGCTCCAACACTTTCATTGTGTGGATATACAATAGGTATTGCTCTGTAATTTCAGATACCGGGATATCGTAAATATCAATCTCCAATGAATTTATTAAGTGAAGAAGTAAATCTAAAGGGCCTTCAAAGGCATCAATTTTCACATTATATTCCATTTTTATCACCAATTCTTAAAATCAGTCCTATATTGACTACCTACTAGTATAGTGGATTCAGGAGTATTCTCCAATAGTAATCTATTAACTCTTCTGTTAGAAAGCCGAAATGAAGAACTCTTTATTTTGATTCGTTTCAACCGATTGTGATAAACTGAACAAAAGGAGGAGAGTTCTGCAATGAATTATCCTGATGAATATATCCAATTTTTAATTCATTTTCATGGTGATCGAGATTATTTTGAGTGTCATGAAGTTTTAGAGGAATATTGGAAAAGAGTAGATAGAGGAAACAGGGAGTCGATATGGGTTGGACTCATTCAATTAGCAGTTGCTCTCTATCATTACAGACGGGGAAATATAAAAGGTGCCTATCGAACGCTAACTAAAAGTTTAGCGATTCTTTCATCTAAACCTAAAACCCTCAATCAAATAGGCTTAGACGAAAAGATGGTCATAAACCAAGTTAAAGAACTTAGGCTCTCTATAGAAAAAGAACTTCCCTATGTAAGCATTAACCTTGCCATCGTCGATCAAGATTTGATTAACCTCTGTCAAAATAAATGTACGGAGAATGGGTATACGTGGTGTAATAAGAGTGATCTATTAAACACAGACTTAATCAACCGTCATTCACTAAGAGATCGAACAGACGTCATAACAGCTAGAAAAAAAGCATTAGAACTTAAAAAAATAAAACAAAGTGCCAGAAACCACAAGTCCAACTAAAAGGTTCTGTCCAAAAGAAGATCTGAAACCACAACGTTTGTCCTAATAAGAAGATGATTTTGAATCGTTTCTTCCCTAAATGAGTTGTGGTTTCTGACAATTTGATTTTGGAATTTCCCCTTTATTGCTTGTGGTGACTGACACACAGGTATTGATCTTATTCTAACTCATTCTCACATTTCTCAAAAAATGATGCAGTATATTCATTAGGTTTTAATGATTTGTCAGAGTGAATCTCTTTTAAAGAACGAATCATTGACTTTCCTATTCCTTCATGTCGATGTGAAGGATTTACAGAAATATGTTGAATTTCAATGTCTTCATTGTCAATCACTACTCCAACCAGACCGATTATATCTTCTTCTTTCCACAAGAATAATTGCCAATTATCCTCAGTCTCGTATTGTTTAATCGTCTGTTGAAGCTTTTTTAAATCCTTTTCATTTGGCATAAAAGACAATAAGCCCATTGCAATTTTTTCAAAGGCTTTTTTATAACGTATAAGCATAAGAAACCCCTCGTTAGTATTCGCGCATCATGCACGTATTATTCAACATTGTAGGCAAAATTAGTAAAATATAAACATTCTGTTATAACCGATTATTATCATACTAAATCTCTCAGAAACAATCAACAAATGGACTTAGGCGATAAAGAACCAGTAAATCAACCCCCACCCTATTGCGATAACACCTAAAATAACGAACAAAAGCTTATTATTTTTCTCCATTCTCAAATCTCCTCGTGAATAAATCAAATCCCTTTTACATTTTAAGTGATATTCTTGGAAGTTGAAACCTTTAAATCAAATAAAGAGTTCAACCTAGTCTTTCGATCTAGGCCAAACTCACTAAAATTCATTCTAGTTATTATACGGAAGATCTAATTTCACAAGATCCTCATATGTTTCTTTTCTAATGACCAATTTTGCTTCTCCATTTTCCACAAAAATCACTGCGGGTCTCGGTAAACGATTATAGTTATTCGCCATCGAGTATCCATATGCACCAGTACAGAAAACAGCCAAAATATCTCCTTCGGAAGCTTCTGCAATTGGTAAATCCCAAATGAGCATGTCGCCTGACTCACAGCACTTTCCTGCTATTGAAACCGTTTCATTGATAGGCTGATTGATGCGATTCGCTATAACTGCTTCATATTTAGCATCATAAAGGGCAGGACGAATATTATCACTCATTCCACCATCTATGGCTAAGTACTTCCTTATATTTGGAACTTCTTTACTCGACCCGACCGTATATAAGGTAGTACCCGCATCACCAACTAGTGATCTTCCAGGTTCAATCCAAATTTCTGGCATCGTAAGATTTAAGTGTTCTACTTGTTTTTTTACTTCTCGAATGATTTCTTCTACATACTGTGCAGGTTCGATAGGATCATCGTCCTCTGTATAACGAATTCCAAAGCCACCGCCAAGGTTCAAAACGGATGGACTGTAGCCATATTGCTCTTTCCAGGATGAAAGCTTTTCCATTATTTTTTTTGCCGCTAATACAAAGCCTGTTGTCTCAAATATTTGTGATCCAATATGACAGTGTAATCCTAATACATTCAAATATCTCGAGTCTTTTGCCATTAATAATGCTTCTTCCGCCTGACCACCCGCTAGGTCAAATCCAAATTTTGAATCCTCTTGACCTGTTAAAATATAATCGTGAGTGTGAGCTTCAATTCCTGGCGTGACGCGGATTAGTATATCAATATTTTGTTTGTATTCTTCTGTAAGCTTCATTAATGTATGTAGTTCAAGAAAATTGTCTACAACAATACAACCAATTTCATGTTCTAGTGCCATCCGTAGTTCAGATTCACTTTTGTTATTCCCATGGAAATGGATACGTTCCCTTGGGTATCCAGCTTTAATGGCTGTATATAGTTCTCCACCAGATACGACATCAAGAGATAATCCTTCCATTTTCATTAGCTCAAAGATCGCCACTGAAGAGAACGCTTTACTTGCATACGCAACCTGTGCTTGAACTCCAAGCTTCTCAAAGGTTTGTTTAAATCCTCTAGCTCGTTCTTTAATTAATGCGACATCATAGACATAAAGTGGCGTCCCATATTCTTTTGCTAACTCTACTACATCGACTCCACCAATTTCTAAATGGTCCTTTTCGTTGATTTTGGCCGTTCCGTAAAAGTGCATTAAAATTCCCCTCATTCCTGAAAAAACTTTACTCCTTTATCAATTAAAAGTAAATTTATCATAGAATGAAGGGGTATGCAATATTATCGTGATTTGGCTGGTTGTTTATGCCGATTTCTTGGTTTAACAATACTTGGACGGATATGTGATGACGGAACAGATCTCCTTACCAGGATCTCTATGAATGCTCTCGGGTTAAATGGAATGAATGGCCATAAATAAGGTGTATTAAGAGAGCGAACACATACCAAAGCCAGCACATATAAAGTCGAAGCAATGACTAATCCAGGAATATGGAATAGGGCAACCACTCCAAGAAGAATCAATCGAACAATTTTATTCGCTACACTTAACTCATAACTTGGAGTAGAAAAGGTTCCGATAGCGGCAACTGCGACATATAAAATAACCTCTGGAACAAAAAGACCTACATCAATCGCAATTTGCCCGATTAATACAGCTGCAATTAAACCCATTGCTGTAGATAAAGGAGTAGGTGTGTGTATGGCGGCTATTCGTAAGAACTCTATCCCCATATCAGCTAGGAAAATTTGAATGATAACGGGGACATTCGTTTCTTCATTCGGACCCACGAAGGCAATCTTTTCAGGTAATAAAGAGGGATCTAATACAAATAAATACCATAGTGGTAATAAGAATAGAGATGCTATCACCCCAATAAATCTTGCCCATCTGACAAAGGTTCCAACTGTAGGAGATTGGCGATATTCTTCTGCATGTTGCAAATGATGAAAATAAGTCGTAGGAGTGATAATAACACTCGGCGAAGTATCTACAAAAATTAGGACGTGCCCTTCTAATAAATGGGTTGCAGCGACATCTGCCCTCTCTGTATATCGAACCAATGGATACGGATTATACCCTTGCCTAACAAGAAATTCTTCTACCGATTTATCCGCCATTGTCAAACCATCAATTTTTATCGTCTTCAGTTCTTTTTTGATCGTCTCTATTAGGGCAGGGTTTGCGACATCTTTCATATAAGCAATCGAAATGTCTGTTTTTGAACGTTCCCCAATACGAAAAATTTCAAAACGAAGTCTTCCATCTCTTATCCTTCTACGGGTTAATGCCGTATTGACGATAATATTCTCTACATAACCATCACGAGATCCACGAACGACTTTTTCGGTATCAGGTTCTGAAGGCTGTCTTCCAGGGTAGCTCCTGACATCGACAATAAGGGCTTTATCTTCGCCTTCTACAACAAAAGCGATGAGCCCTGATAATACTTCATCGATTACGTCTTCAACCGTTTCAACAGGCTCAACAGACTGATGAACAATACGATTGCGAATGATATCATAGAGGTGTGTCGAAAGCCGTTCATTATCGTTGATTTCAACTAATTCTTCGACAATATCTAATATAAATTGAGTATCACATAATCCATTAACATAGTAAAAATGAACATCTTTCTTTAAAATCTTTAATTTCCTAACTCCTAGATCAAAACTTTCATCTAATCCAATCCTTGTGACCATAATCTCTTCAAGCTTCTTCAGGTCTTTGGGAATCCGGGTATCTTTATCATCCTTTGTCGTCAAAATAACCACTCCTTTCTAAGATCAACTCTACTGCCTGTTTAGTAATAGGTGCCCCTTTGGAAAAGTCATCTCTTTTGGCCATCTTTCCAATGTCTCCAATTCCGACAATGATCGGTACCTCTAATTGATCTAAGCAATAGACGGTATCTCCATTCATTCTGCCGATTTCCATTTCAGGTACTCCAAATTTATCAACCCCATACGGTGTTAATTCTCCAAACTTGTCGATACAAACATCTACTCTTGTCCATTCGGCTTGCCTTGTTCTCGCTGCTACTGCAATGATTCCTAATACATTGATATCTTCATGTCTTGCAACAAATTTTAAAGCTGTCTCGCCAGCACCTTCTCCTAAATATCCACTATCATCAAACATCACAAAAACGGGATCACTTTTAGCTTTTTTAATAAGTTTTACAATTTGCAAACCTGTTAAAACAGAAGGGTTCCCATGTGAGTTAGAAATACAGCGGCCACCGTATTCCTTAGCCACACTTTCTACAGCCTTTCTAGCGTATTCATCTCCATCCGTTATTAAAATAACGTCCCGTTTCTTATCCATATAAGAATCCCTTTCTGTTTTCAGTGTAGGTTTACGAAGTATAACCAATGGAAAAGTGATCCAACTATTTTCCCTAATACGATTGCCATTAATAGCGTGATAATCTGTTCATTTACTCCAATCCTTTTTGTTAAGATCGGTAAGACATTTAGGACCTCTGTTAATGCTGCTGCAAGCATTCCAAAAAACACACCTGTCAATAAGCCAATTGGAATAAGGATATAGGGACTCCAGTGAAATGTGAAATTATTTAAACTCATTAAACTCCCCGATAAAGCTCCAATTACAACAGCCCATTCATATTGATAAATCATCTTCATTGTTTTCGTTAATTGAGTCAGCCTCGGTATAATTCCAAGCACTGTAAGAAACGCGACAAACCCAGATCCAACAGCCAGTCCTCCAGCAAGACCTACTAACATGGTCAGGATGACACTAATGATCATCTAGTTGCTTCATACTTTCCTTGTTCTCATGCATAACGACATAATGATCAAGATCCTGCTGGTAATTAAACATTTCAACCTCTAATGGACTCGGTTCTTCATTAATTCTCTTCTTAAATACATGATTAAAAAATAAAATCATCCCTAGACCCAAACCAAATGAATAAGGGATTTGAAATAACAATGGATGTTCATCAACATTTCCGGTCACAACTGTGTAAAGCCTTTGATGAACCTCCCTCATACTCACATCCTCATGAAAATTCATGATGGCAAGAGAAGCACCAACAAATAATAAAACCCAAACCCCGATAAAAAGCGGGAGAGAGACTTTTTTACTTTCATAGATGACTTCTACAATTGTCTGAGGTGGTCCGATTGTTTGAACATCTATCCCCTTAGTGACTTCAGTAATTTTTTCAATTACTTTCATAACATCAATTACAATGATGTTTTTATCCTGTTTGGTAACATTATAAAGTGGGAGACGATTCATTTTCTGTAAGTACTGTTCTGGAGCAATTATTTGGGCAATGTCTTCAAGTACAATGACACTATCTAACCTTGCTTGTACACGGTGTCTTAACCTGATATACATTGAACTTTCCGTCACATTCATTCACTTCCTGAACATTATGGATTTTCCTCCTCGTATATGTAGTATGGATTTAAGACAAAATTTTCATAAAGGCAATTAATGTTAATAACAGCTTTGATGGCTTTTTGATGCCAGGTATATGTTGATGCTTTGTGTAAGTACATTTCAGCTTTTTTATGCATGATATAATTTCTCTTAAAAATCGGTTTCAAAAGAGTTTATGAAGACAGAGAAGCCTAGAAAGAAGAATGGATGGTGTTCAATGATTTCTTTTTACCGTGTTAGACTATGGCGGTATCTAAAGTGGCCATTCTTACCTAAAAAAAAATCCATATAATCAAATGTTTTGCACACATCCTGAGGCTGATTCATTCGTTAAAATAAAAAAGAATGGAGCCCTATGTAAGGTCCATTCTTTCTTTCATGTTCTTTAATATTTTCTTTTCTAGCCGTGATACTTGTACCTGGGATATACCGAGTCGATCCGCTACTTCTGATTGGGTTTTATCTTTATAATACCTTAAATAGACAATGAGTCTTTCTCGGTCATCCAATTCACGGATCGCTTCCTTCAGAGCAATTTTATCAAACCATTTGTTATCCGTTTGATCTGCGATTTGATCTAGGAGTGTAATGGGATCACCATCATTTTCGTATACTGTTTCATGAATGGATGAGGGTGCCCTGCTTGCTTCCTGAGCCATAATAATTTCTTCAGGTGTCAGTTCAAGATGTTCAGCAAGTTCATTGATTGTTGGGACCCTTCCCAACTTTTTCGACAATTCATCTTTCGTTTTACGAATTCGATTGCCCATTTCCTTTAAAGAACGACTAACCTTTACGGTTCCATCATCGCGAATAAACCTTTGTATCTCTCCAATAATCATCGGGACTGCATAAGTAGAAAATTTCACATCGTAGGATAGATCAAATTTATCTACAGATTTAAGTAGTCCTATGCTGCCAATTTGAAAGAGATCATCTGGTTCATAGCCTCGATTTAAAAAACGTTGAACAACAGACCAGACAAGTCTCATGTTTTTTTGCACAATTAAATCCCGTGCATCTTGATCTCCATTCTGGCTCTTTTGAATAAGCTCCTTTACTTCATGGTCTTTTAAGAAGCTTTGCTGCTCTTTATTATTTTTCAGTTCCACATCCATCGGCACGACTCCTTAATTGCATAGCGCTTTACTTTTGGCCAAATGCTTCTTTAGACGTACAATGGTGCCTGTACCTGGTTGTGATTGAATCTCAACGTCATCCATAAAATTCTCCATAATGGTAAAGCCCATACCTGATCGTTCTAGCTCCGGTTTTGTCGTAAATAAAGGCTGGCGCGCTTCTTCTACGTCGTTAATTCCTATTCCATCATCTTTAATGGTTAAATCGATTAATCCTTCTTCCATAAGGACGGAGATATAAACAATTCCTGAAGGGTTATTATCGTACCCATGGATAATCGCATTCGTTACAGCCTCAGATACAACTGTTTTAATTTCTGTTAATTCATCCATGGTAGGGTCTAATTGGGCAATAAACGCAGCTACCGTTACACGTGCAAATGATTCATTTTGGCTGAGAGCACTGAATTGGATATTCATTTCATTTCTCATTTATGCTACCCCCAAACTTTGTAATGCGTATTCTTCTGACGTCTCTAATCGAAGGATTTTAAACAATCCTGACATTTCAAACAATCGCTTTACTGCTGGGGATATTGCACATACAACCATTTCACCGTGCTTTTGTTTAATTTGTTTGTACCGGCCTAAGATGACACCTAATCCAGAGCTGTCCATAAACCCTAACTCTTCAAGATTTAATACGATGTGTTTAATTCCATTCTCTTCAATGACATTTGACACTTTTTCCCGTAATTGTTCTGCCGTATGATGATCCAACTCTCCACTTAAGCGAACACATAAAACATCTTTCTTCACTTCTAAATTAATTGAAAGACTCACTACAGATAAGCCTCCTTTTTTTATCGTATAGTGAGTCATTCTATATGTTTAGGAAAGATTCCTTCATGGTGACAAAACTAGAAGAAATTCGGCATAATTAGCAAAAATATTTAAGGAGAATCCACTTTTGTAAACATACCGAATGATCTTTTATACAATTCCCACCAACCTGCTTCTGGTACAGATTTTTTTGCTACTAGTGGGGTTTCCGATAAAACTTTTCCACTTTTTTCAATAACCACTTCGCCTATTTCGTCTCCTTTTTTAATTGGAGCTCTTAAATCGTCATCCAGTGTAATTTTTTTCTCGATGTCATCAAGTTTTTCCCCTTTTTTTGTAAGGAGGGAAATCGGTTCATCTGTAATGGCTTCCACTTTTTCCATCTTCCCTTTTGACACCTGTGTTTTCCCTAAAGTTTGTCCTTTATCATACAATGGCTTTGTTTGATATTGACTAAATGCATAATCTAGCATTTTACTTACTTCTGCATTTCGATCTTTTGATGACTTTAGACCGAATACTACTGCAACAACCCTCATATCATTCTTTTTAGCTGTAGCGGTTAAACAGTATTTTGCTTCGCTTGTGAAGCCTGTTTTTAACCCATCCACCCCAGGATAAAAGCGAACTAATTTATTTGTATTGACTAGCCAAAACTTTTTATCTGAGTCTTCTCTTAAATAAGATTCATACATGCCAGTATATTTTGTGATTTTTTCATACTTTAATAGCTCTTTTGCCATCATACCCATATCATAGGCTGAGCTATAGTGGTCTTTAGCTGGAAGTCCTGTTGGGTTTTGAAATTTCGTATCTTTCAAACCTAATTCTTTAACTTTTTGATTCATTTTATCCACAAAAGCTTGTTCACTTCCTGAAATATGTTCTGCCATTGCAACAGAAGCATCATTGGCAGAACCAATGGATATGCCCTTAAGCATCTCCTTGACCGTCATTTCTTCTCCTGTTTCAAGAAAAATTTGGGATCCTCCCATCGAAGCAGCATATTCACTTGTTCTCACTTTGTCGTCCCAGTTAATTTGTCCCTTATCGAGAGCCTCCATGATTAAAATCATTGTCATAATTTTGGTCATAGAAGCGGGAGCAAGTTTTTCATGACTATTTTTATCATATAAGACTGCCCCTGTGTCCCGTTCAATCAAGATTGCGGATTTTGCTCCGTTTGCAAGCTCTGATTTATTTCCCTCTGCAGAAGCCAATGGTGTTAATAGAGATGATATTAAAGCCATAAATAATAGGATTGATAACACTCTTTTCATTGATAGACCTCCATTCAATCTAAATAAAATCAATCTACATAGCACCATTTTTTCCATTTTCATCGTTTTTATACAGTTATTCCCTTTGATTTCCTTTATTTATTGGAATGGGAAATAACTTCTGGATATAGTTTTACTGTTTTCAAAATTGAATACGTTGTTTGAGGAAGGATGGGGTTATACAAACTTGATATCGTTGATTGAGGAAATTTGAAATAGATGCCGTGTATTCAGGCTCGGGTTAAATAACAACATTCATTACGAAAAGAACTTTTAGAAAAGAGCCAAAAACGAAATTGTTATACCGTAAAAAAGCTGACCCCTTCATCATCAATGGGGTCAGCCTTATTAAATCTATTCTGTTATTTCTCCATGAATGAGTGTTGGAGCTACTACGTTTTCTTTTGAAAGACTAATGCTCTCATAAAGCTTTTCTTTTACCTTTTCAATATCTTCTTGATTACTGTGGATGGTAACTAATGATTCACCTTGTTTTACGAAATCACCCATTTTTTTTCGGAGCTCAAGCCCAACTGCTAGATCGATTTGAGATTCTTTTGTTGCACGTCCTGCCCCTAGCCACATTGCGGCTGTTCCTACAGCATCAGCAACGATTTCAGATACGTATCCTTCTTCTTTTGCAGGTAGTTCTACTACATATTTAGCTTTTGGTAGTGTGTCTGGATCGTCAACGACAGATGCATCTCCACCTTGTGATTGTAAGAACGTTTTAAACGATTTGAGTGCAGAGCCATTTTTAATTGCTTCTTCTAACTTTTGTCTTGCTTCTTCTAAAGTTGATGCTTTGTTAGCTAGATAAACCATATGACTTCCAAGGGCTAAACAAAGATCTGTTAAGTCTTTTGGACCTTCTCCTCGAAGTGTGTCAATGGCCTCCTTCACTTCAAGTGCATTTCCGATTGCAAATCCTAAAGGTTGACTCATATCTGAGATGACTGCCATCGTTTTACGTCCAACATTATTCCCGATGTTGACCATCGCTTGAGCTAGTGCCTTTGAATCGTCCAAGCTCTTCATGAAAGCCCCGGCACCAGTTTTCACATCAAGAACAATGGCATCCGCACCTGCTGCGATTTTTTTGCTCATGATTGAACTTGCAATCAGCGGAATGCTGTTTACAGTCGCTGTAACATCACGAAGAGAATATAATTTCTTATCTGCTGGTGTTAGATTACCGCTTTGACCAATTACAGCAAGTTTATTTTCATTTACTAGGCGAATGAATTCTTCATTCTCAATCTCAACATGGAAGCCAGGAACTGCTTCTAATTTATCGATTGTTCCACCTGTATGACCTAATCCACGTCCGCTCATTTTCGCCACTGGAACACCCACTGCAGCTACTAGTGGACCTAGGACGAGTGTAGTTGTATCACCGACTCCACCTGTAGAGTGTTTATCCACCTTTATCCCCTCAATGGCTGTGAGGTCAATTTGATCACCTGACTCCACCATTGCCATCGTTAAATCGGCTCTTTCTTTTTCGGTCATTCCTTGGAAGAAGATAGCCATTGTTAATGCACTAACTTGGTAATCGGGGATTGATCCATCTGTGTAACCATTAATAATATATTGTATTTCTTCTGTGTTCAGTTCCTTGCCATCTCTCTTTTTTTCAATTAGG
Organism: Rossellomorea pakistanensis; assembly: GCF_016908495.1. GTDB lineage: Bacteria > Bacillota > Bacilli > Bacillales > Bacillaceae_B > Rossellomorea > Rossellomorea pakistanensis. The sequence goes on from NZ_JAFBDZ010000001.1 coordinate 920,559, forward strand.
TCTACCATTCTCATTACATTCACCACTTTAGTTATTTAATGATTTTACGATTTCCTTTACATATGTTAAAAAGTCTGCTCTAACCTTTTCAGTTGTTTCTATAACCTCATCATGTGTAAGAGGCTGATCTAATATTCCAGCGGCCATATTTGAGATACAAGAAATTCCTAGAACTTCTAATCCAGCATGTCTCGCTACAATAACTTCTGGTACCGTTGACATTCCTACTGCGTCTCCACCTAATGTTCGAGCTAATCGAACCTCTGCTGGAGTTTCGTAGGTAGGCCCTGTATTTCCGACATAGACTCCCTCCTGTACAGATAGGGAAATACTTTCTGCTATCTCTTTGGCAAGCTTTCGTAATTCTTTATTGTATGCAGCAGACATATCAGGGAAACGAACGCCTAATCGAGAATCGTTTGGCCCGATTAGTGGATTTCCTCCCATATTATTAATATGATCAGAAATGATCATCAAGTCTCCAGGGTTGAAGTTTTCATTCACGCCACCCGCAGCATTCGTAACGATTAATGTTTCTACACCTAGTTCCTTCATTACACGTACCGGGAAGGTTACTTGATTAAAATCATAACCTTCATAGTAATGGAAGCGTCCTTGCATTGCTACAACTTCTACACCGCTTAATTGTCCAAACACAAGCTGACCCGCATGACCAGCAACAGTAGAAACAGGGAAGTTTGGAATTTCTTTATAAGGAACTCTTACAGGATTTTCAATTTCATCTGCTAGTACACCTAGCCCCGATCCTAAAATAAGTCCGATGCTAGGTGTTCCTGTGTATTTATTTTTTAAAAGCTCGGCTGCATTTTCAATTTTATTGTAATCCATATTCTTCATTCTCCTTACTTAATATCCTTTAAAAAGCTTTCTCCATGCTTAGGCATCTTCACATTAAAGTTGTCTGCCACAGTTGCCCCTACATCTGCAAATGTTTTTCTTATTGGCAGCTCTTTTCCTTCTTTATTATCCTTTGAGTATACAAGCAACGGAACATACTCTCTTGTATGATCTGTCCCATGATGGATAGGGTCATTTCCATGATCAGCGGTAATGATGAGTAAATCATCCTCTGTCATTTTTTCAAAGACTTCTGGAAGTCTGGTATCAAATTCCTCCAATGCCTTTCCATAGCCTTCAGGGTCACGGCGATGGCCATATAACGCATCAAAGTCGACTAAATTTAAGAAGCTTAATCCAGTAAACGTTTTATCGAACGCTTGGATAAATTGATCCATGCCATCTTTGTTTGATTTCGTACGAAGGGCTTCTGTTACCCCTTCACCGTTATAGATATCAGAGATTTTCCCAATTGCAACAACATCGTATCCAGAGTCCTTTAACTCATTCATTACTGTACGATTAAAAGGTTTTAAAGCATAGTCATGTCGGTTTGCTGTACGCTTAAAATTCCCTGGCTCACCAACAAATGGACGGGCAATCACTCTTCCTACTAAATATTTATCATCCTTTGTTAACTCCCTAGCAATTTCACAAATTTTGTATTGCTCTTCAATCGGAATAACTTCTTCGTGTGCAGCGATTTGAAGAACAGGATCAGCAGATGTATAGACAATTATAGCACCCGTATCCATATGTTCTTTCCCTAGTTCCTCAATGATTTCTGTACCGCTTGCAGGTTTATTTCCAATGATTGGTCTCCCTGTCTCTGCTTCAAGCTTTGCTAATAAGTCTTCTGGGAATCCGTCTGGATATACTTTAAAAGGTGTATCAATATGAAGTCCCATTAGCTCCCAATGACCTGTCATCGTATCTTTACCCACAGATGATTCTTGCATTTTCGTATAATGAGCTAATGGTTTTTGCTGCTTTTCAATTCCTTTTATTTCTCTAATATTTGATAAGCCAAGCTTTGCCATATTCGGCATCTTTAGTCCACCCATATGTTCGGCGATATGTCCTAATGTATCAGAGCCTTTATCATTGAACAATTCTGCATCTGGTGCTTCTCCGATTCCGACAGAATCCAACACAATTAAATGAACTCTTTTATATGTATAGTTACTCACGATCATTCCTCCTTGATTCATTAAAGCGTTTTCAAGCTTAGCAATGCTATCCTATTTTACCCTTTATCTCTCAGGCTAACCTTATATCCAACTCGTCAGAAGTCTGACAACCTAATTGTAAGGTTGAACAATAAAAAACACAAGCAAAAACTTTGCCTGTGCCTGTTCTATTAATCTACTATATTCTTTGGTTCCATAACTTATTACGCTCTAGGATGAAATTGTGAGTAGACGTCTTTCAGTCTCGTTTTCGTCACATGTGTATAAATTTGTGTTGTTGAGATATCCGCATGTCCAAGCATTTCCTGTACCGCTCTTAAATCGGCCCCGTTTTCGAGTAAATGAGTAGCAAACGAATGTCTTAACGTATGTGGAGTCAGCTTCTTTTCGATCCGTGCTTCTATTGACAAACCCTTAAGAATTTTCCAAAAGCCTTGTCTTGAAAGCCCTTTTCCATGATGATTCAGGAATAATGAATCATCATGATGCTTTTTCGAGCGAAGCTTTTGCCTTCCATTCTCTAAATAATTCTCAAGAACGTTTATGGCTGTTTTTCCAATCGGTATAATCCGCTCCTTATTTCCTTTTCCAATACAACGAACAAATCCCATCGTTAAGTGGACATCGTCGATTTGCAGACCAATCAATTCGCTTACTCGAATTCCAGTAGCATAGAGAATTTCAAGCATCGCTTTATCTCTCAATCCTAGTGGTGTCGAGTCATTTGGTGCTTCAAGTAAAGCTTCTACTTCCTCCAGACTTAACACCTTTGGTAAGGTTCGTTCCATTTGTGGTGAATCTAAATGAACAGATGGATCTTGATCTGTAACCTTATCCCTTAATAAAAATTGATGAAAGGATCTGATAGAAGCAACATGTCTAGCAATTGTTTTTGAAGATTTATTTTGATCTTTTAAATATCCTAAAAATTGAACGATGTTTATTCGTTTCACGTCATTTAAGCTTTTAAGCTCTTCAACATTCTCTAAAAATTGAATGTAGTGCTTTAAATCGCGTTGATAGGACACTAGCGTGTTTTTTGCTAGCCCTTTTTCTACCAATAAGTAATGAGTAAAATCCTTTAGCTGGTCTTTCACCTTACATTACTCCCCAATCATATAAAAAAGTAGTAAGCGGTCTGTCCAATTCTGTCCCTCACCTGACTGCTGGGAAACTTTCACCGCTGCTCCCTCAGGTTCATCATAACGATGATAATTTTCATATTCTTCACTTATGCACATAATACCATAATAAAAAAGAATCGTGGACCCTGTGAAGAGAATAAATACTTTAATTGTTTGCCAGAAAACCGTTAAACCTTGTTTCATCATGCCTGTCCCCCAAAAAGAGTAATTATTACAAGCTATGACGTTTTCATTAGAATTTATACCTATAAAACAAGAAAAACCTTTTCACATGAAAAGGTTTTGTGTTTATTATGAGTCTTTCTCATCTGTTTTTTCTTGACATCTATAGCAGATTCCATGAAATGTCAATCGATGATCTTTAATCTTAAATTTCCACTCTCTTTCAACAATCGTCTCCACGTCTTCTAATAAATCTTCTTGAATTTCATCAACGGCTCCACATTCAATGCAAACGAGGTGATGATGAAAATGGGCTGCTCCCTCTTGTCGCAAATCATATCGCGACACTCCATCACCAAAATTAATCTTGTCGACAACTTTCAGTTCAGTTAAAAGCTCTAATGTTCTATATACGGTAGCTAAACCTATTTCAGGAGATTTTTCCTTAACGAGGAGGTATACATCTTCGGCGCTAAGATGATCTTCTTCATTCTCTAATAACACCCGTACGGTTGCTTCACGTTGGGGTGTTAATTTATAGCTTGCAGAATGAAGCTGCTTCTTTATTCGTTCAATACGGCTTTCCATATCCGTCTCCCTCCCTCGTCAATTTTCTTTATTATTATAACAAAAAGGGAGGAATAAGCAAAATAAAATTATTATAATGAAGAGATCGCAATTTATATTAACTAATAATTATTATTTATTAATACTTGATATAACCGTTTTCATTAAAGTGGGAGAAATATAAGCTTCAATACTTGCTGCAATTGTTATCACACCAATCGCAATGATAAATCCAATCGCGTATTTAGAAAATAGCGGTACCATTTGAATTTGATAGGTTGGTGAGTTTTTCATAAAGATTTTCCGTATAAGGGTTAGTGAGAAGCTAGCACTAATGACCCCAACAAAAATAAATGCGGGAATGATCACAATGTTTTGAGGCAACACCGATACAAAAGATAATAGAAATCCTTCCCATCCCATTTGATTTACTAGGAAACCGACAGAGAACCCAACGACAACCCCCTTCATAAATAGCAATACAAATATGATGGGTAAACCGATAATCGATATTCCTAAAATCCACATTAATCCTAAATATTTAACATTATGAAGAAAACTTTGACGAAATAAATCCTCCGATGCAGCTACTTTCCCATCGGATATTTCACCAAAAAATTGTCCTAAATAAAAATATAAATCTTCTTTTTGTGTAAAAGATAAACTATTTACAACAACCGCCCCAAAAATAACTCCCATAAAAAAAAGCGTTAGAATGAATAAATAGATTGAGGAGTGGGCATGTACATGTTGAATAAAAGTAAGGTTTGTAGAGATTCTCTTCCGCATATATGAGTCCTCCTAAGCTTCAATTACTAGACTATATGCAGTTTCGATAGAGTTTATGCTCGCAATTGACCGTTCTTTTCATTCTATAAAAATACCATTTTTTTCTGATTTTTCATTGAACTTCCTCCCCCTTACCGATATAATCTATAAAAATATAATAAGGAGGATAAAAAATGGGCAAGCCAATATTAATGAGTTTCCCAGATAAAATTGAAACAGAACGCGTATACCTCCGGCCATGTCTACCTGGAGACGGGGAGGTAGTTCATCGTGCTATTATAAAATCGCAAGAGGATATGAGAAGATGGTTGCCTTTTGCCGAAAATGAGCAAACCGTCGAAGAAGTGGAAGCGGGGATTCGTGAGTCCTATGCACAATTTATTAAAAAAGAAGATTTCCGCCTGCACATCTATCGGAAAGAGGATCATGAATTCATTGGTTCTACAGGGCTTCACCGGATTGTTTGGGATGTTCCTAAAGTTGAAATTGGATACTGGATTCATACGGATCACAGTGGGAATGGCTATATGACTGAAGCTGTTAAGGGGTTGACAGCCTTTGCTATTGAAGAGTTAAAGGTGAATAGAGTAGAAATCCGCTGTGATGAATTAAATCTTGCCTCCCGTAAAATTCCAGAAAAGCTTGGGTTTAGATTAGAAGGCATTTTGCGTAATGATGATCGTGGTGAAGGACGAAAAGAACTGCGAAATACTTGCGTATACTCTGTATTGCCTACTGATTGGATATCTTCTTTAAATGAATAATATCAGAGGGGAAGGCACCGCAACTTGGAACATTGCGGTGCCTTCTCTCTTTATTCCTTTACTACCTTGCCGTATTTCCCTCCACCGCCTGCCTGTAATATAAGCCCTCCAGTTCTTGCCTTTACAATAAGCTCTGCTAGAGGTTTAGGGACGACTTTTTCTAATTCATCTTGAGAAACATCATGCAGGATATTCATTTCTGTTCCAAGTTGAGCCACTAATTTCTCCATTGTTTTAGGTCCAAGCCCAGGTAAATAATCTAATGGTACCTGAGGAATATACGGAGGTCTAGTTGGAGGTTCCTTACTACCTGCCAGCTCATTAATACGATGCTTTACCCCGCGTGTAGATTTCGTATGATCACAGGCTGAGCAATATCTTGTTTTATCATCAACGACTTTAAAACACGAAGAACAAGTGGTTTCATAATACTTCCCCAAATAAGGATTTAAACCATAATTCTCGATAATCTTTCGTCCGCCCGCTTTTTTTAATGCTTTTCTAAACTCTTCGAAACTTGCTTCCTGAAGGAGCAGCTGCTGATATTCTCTCGCCATTTTTTGAAGGGAATGAGCATCGGAATTAGTTAAATACGGGTATTGATGAAGTTCTTCTATTGAATCAGCCATCAGGGTATTCGCACTTAACCCTAGTTCGATCCCATCAATCAAATGAGGGTCGAACACTTCTTGTAAGGTTTTTTCAACCCCCTTTCCAAATAGACTTTTAAAGGGGGTAAAAACATGTGCTGGTATAAATAATCCATTGAGCTCCTTCACTTTTCTTTGCAAGCTTTTTCCATCAATATAAACTCTTTGAGAACTCAATTGGATATTTTTCACATACCCCTTCAACCATTCAGAAAATGTGTTCATCTTATCTAATGAAGGCAGGTACACTAGAACATGGATGGGTCCCTTACAGGAAGAATCATATATTTCAAGCTCACTTCCTGGAATAAGTGTCAGCTTATTCTTATATCGAAAACCGCCACCTGGAAGCTCTCTTAAGTATCCTGTGTCCAGTAACTCGATTATTTCTTCGAGGACCTCTGGGGAATGACAATCAATGATACCAATAATGTCCAGCCCTTTTTGCTGTGTTGCATAAGACAAAATCGCAGGTAGGGTCAGATTTCTTGAACCTGTTATCTTCACCGGCTTACCGCTTTTCGTGCTGCCAATATGAATATGCAGATCTGCAAAAAAAGTCTCCATTTATTTTTTCATGGCCTTCTTTAATTGCAGGTACTGAATAGCATAAGCTGTTTTTGCATCATAGACCCTTTGGTTATCTAGGAGCTGTTGTGCTTCTTCTAATGTAACTTCTACTAGCTCTACAAATTCATCTTCATCTTGTTCACTTGCATCCTCTAGCACGTAAAGGTCCTCTACTAAAAAAACATGAACAAGCTCATCGGCAAATCCTGGTGACGTATAAAAAGAAATTAATGGCTTTATTGATTTTGCACCATATCCGGTTTCTTCTTCCAACTCTCTCAATGCTGTCTTCTCTGGCTCTTCCCCTGGCTCAAGCTTTCCAGCGGGAATTTCAACGATGGAACGTTCTAGTGCTTTTCGATACTGCTCCACCATAATGATTTTCCCATCGTCTTTCAGTGCAATGACAGCCACCGCTCCTGGATGCTTAATCAATTCTCGTTTAGAGGTTTTCCCATTTGGAAGCTCCACATCATCTAGTTGGAGATGAATAATTTTCCCTTCATATAAGGTCTCTGATTTAATCGTTTTTTCCTCGAATTTTTTCAATGTTACACTCTCCGTTCTATTATCACCCATTACTCACATACATTTTAGCATACTCTTTTCATCGATTTACAATCATCGAAATGAGGAGGAGCCAGCATGAAGATTATCCTACATGAGAAACGAATTATTCTCGTAGGGAAGGCTTGGGAAATTCGAGAAAAGCTTAAACAGTATGGGCAGCAGTATGAACATGTTGCTGAATGGATTCACGCCACCAAAAGCAGTTAACTTGGTCTACAGACTCCTCTTTCGTTAAAATAAAGGATAGAAAGCTAAACGAGAGAGGAAGATGGAATAATGGAGAAGCGTCGTTTAGGGCAATCAGATTTATTAATTAGTAAAATCGGGCTCGGATGTATGTCTCTCGGGACTGAAAAACACCAAGCTCAAAAGATTATCGAAGCAGCTCTTGAAGAAGGAATTAATTACTTTGATACTGCCGATCTTTATGATTTTGGAGTAAATGAGAGCATCGTTGGAGAATCATTAAAACATGTAAGAGAAGAGGTAGTCATTGCCACCAAAGTGGGGAACCGCTTTAATGACCTAAGCGATGGTTGGAGATGGGATCCATCAAAAGCCTACATAAAGGATGCGGTGAAGGATAGCCTAAAGCGTCTTCAAACAGACTATATTGACCTTTATCAGCTTCATGGCGGCACAATTGATGATCCTATTGATGAAACAATTGAAGCGTTTCAAGAATTGAAAAAAGAGGGATACATTAAAGAATACGGAATCTCCTCTATTCGCCCGAATGTCATAAAAAGATATTTAGAATCTTCATCCATTGTCAGTATCATGATGCAGTATAGCTTACTGGACCGTCGTCCTGAAGAGTTTTCAGAGTTTATTAAAGATCATGGTGCAAGTATTGTAGCAAGAGGGCCACTTGCCAAAGGACTACTTAGTGTGAAAATGCTTGAAAAGGCTTCTGAAAAAATGAAAATCAATGGGTATTTGGATTATTCTTTTAAAGAGCTAGAGGAAGCGATTACTGAAATCCATGCTAAGCTTGGCGATAAACGTTCCATGAATGAAATCTCCCTGCAATTTAACTTAATGGATGATGCAGTAGGAGCCGTTATTCCGGGAGCAAGCTCTATTGAGCAATTAAGAGAGAATGTCCGCGCCGTGAACCAGCCTTCACTCTCACAGGAGGAATATACGCTTTTGAAGGAACTTACAAAAGCTTCAAAATATGAGCAGCATCGATAACCTTTAAATCTTTTTTGTCAAAGGCTAAATTCTGATCGTAAAAGCGAAGATGATGATAACAAAAAAGGATGACCTATTGCCGACATGGCAGTACGGGTCATCCTTTTTCATTTTTTTTGTACCATTCTAGCGCTTTTCTCTCCATCGCTTTGACAAACTCATGTTTCCCATTTATGTAAGCGGCAATATCTGATGGAAACTGTTTCGCTAATTGTTGCTTGATCTCACCGTATTGTTTTGCTTCATTAGGAAATTCTCGTAAATAATCTCGGAAAGCTATATGTCTATGGATTTCGTCATTTCCTTTTTGATACATATGAAGATGGACTAAACGAGTTCCATCCTTCTCGAATTGAAAATATCTTCTTTTTGGAATTCCATTTTCGCCTTTGAAAACATAACCCTCCTCTACAAATTCATCAATAAAGGGATTTAGGCTCTCCAAAGTCGGTAGCTCTACTAGAATATCAATAATGGGTTTCGCTGCTAGTCCTTCGACAGAGGTTGATCCAATATGGTGGGTAGTAATTGGTACATTCTTTAAAAGATTACGAATCTTTTTCTTCTCATTTTGATAGCGAACCTTCCATTCCGTTTGATAAGACAGAACTTCAACCTTTCTCATCTACTTGTATTTCTCCCAATTCATATTGCTCTCATTTAAAAGCTCTTCAAACGATTTATTTTTTTCACGGATTCTCTTTTCTTCAAGCTTTTTTTGTTTCTCTTTTTCGATCCGCTCTACTTCTGCTTTTTCTAGTTCTTTCTTTTTATCATTCAGCTGTTTGAAGATCTCACTATTTAACGAATCCTTTAGAGTTAGCTCATCTTGTTTTTTATTGCTTCGTTGGTTTTGATTCTGTTTTCTTTTCTTCTTCATGCTGCTCCCTCCTTGTTCCTTTATTATAATCTCTTTTTGGATTGTTTTCATGTTTTTACATATTGTTATACTCGGCATGTGATTGTACAATCTTTTATAATAACGATGATTTACTCAATGAACACTTTATGTACTATTTATTAATATCTGTAAGAAAGAGTACGTAACGTGTTTATTCTCGACTTTTGCCGTTTTATTCTCAACTTTAAAGAATTAATTTTCAACTTTCCCTTTCTTATTTTCAACTTTTATGTGTTTATCGATTTCTCGACAAAATCCGCAAAAAAACTTTCAATTAACACTTCTCATGACAGAATAAAAGGGCTGCCTTATTAATGGCAACCCCTTTAATAAATTATTCTACTTAAAATGCTTCTTCAACTAAATCATCCGCAATTTTCAGCTCTGGATTAGTACTTGATACAATATCCTCTACCGTAAAGCCTTTTGCAACTTCTTTTAAGACAAGTCCTTCAGCCGTCACATCGATTACTGCTCGGTCTGTAATGATGCGGTCAACGACACCTTTTCCTGTTAACGGAAGAGTACACTCTTTAAGTATTTTTGATTCACCACTTTTATTTACATGTTCCATGATAACGACAATTCGTTGAGCACCATGTACGAGATCCATGGCTCCACCCATTCCTTTAATCATTTTTCCAGGAATCATCCAGTTAGCAAGATCTCCTGTCTCAGACACTTCCATTCCACCAAGAATCGCAACATTGACATGACCTCCTCTAATCATGGCAAACGATTCAGAGCTATCAAAATAAGATGAGCCTGGAATGGCTGTAACCGTTTCTTTCCCAGCATTAATCAGGTCTGGATCTACTTCTTCTTCTGTAGGATATGGTCCAATTCCTAATAAACCATTCTCAGATTGCAAAACTACTTCTTTATTGTCGGAAATATAGTTTGCAACGAGTGTTGGCATACCAATCCCTAAATTCACATAAAATCCATCTAATATTTCCTTTTCTGCTCTTCTAGCAATTTTTTCTCTTAAGGCTGCACGATCCATTTAAACTCTCCTTCCCCTAATTATGCTTTTTTAACGGTTCTGCGTTCAATTCGTTTTTCTTGTTGCCCTTGAATAATCCCTTGTACATAAATGCTCGGTGTGTGGACATCATTCGGGTCGATATCACCGATTTCAACCAATTCTTCTACTTCTGCAATCGTCACTTTCCCTGCAGCCGCAATCATCGGACTGAAATTTCTTGCTGTTTTGTTATAAACCAGATTCCCCATTTTGTCGCCTTTCCAAGCTCTCACTAAACTAAAATCAGCTGTATACGCTTCCTCTAATAAATACTCTTTACCGTTGAATTCTCGAGTTTCTTTTCCTTCTGCGATTGGGGTTCCAACGCCTGCTGGTGTATAGAATGCTGGAATTCCAGCGCCGCCTGCTCTGATTTTTTCTGCCAGTGTCCCTTGAGGAACTAATTCTACTTCAATTTCCCCTGATAGTACTTGACGTTCAAATTCTTTGTTTTCGCCGACATAGGAACCGACCATTTTCTTGATTTGTTTATTCTTTAAAAGCAGACCCAGCCCCCAATCATCTACGCCACAGTTGTTTGAAATAACCGTTAAATCTTTAACTCCTTTATCAACTAAGGCTAAAATTAATCCTTCTGGAATACCACATAGGCCAAACCCACCAACCATTAGTGTCGCTCCATCATGGATATCTTTTACTGCCTCTTGAAAGGAAGTATATTGTTGTTTCATATCGTTTCGCCTCCCGAATGAATTATTTTACCCGCTCTACAACCGTTGCGACTCCCTGACCGCCGCCAATGCATAATGTCGCTAATCCATGCTGAACATCTCTACGCTTCATTTCATGGATGAGAGATACTAAAATTCGTGTACCACTTGCTCCAATAGGGTGCCCTAGTGCGATAGCGCCGCCATTTACATTCAATAAATCTTTATTAAATTGTAATTCACGGTCCACAGCTAACGATTGAGCCGCAAATGCTTCATTTGCTTCAACAAGTTGAATGTCCCCAAGTGACATGTTTGATTTTTCTAAAGCTTTCTTCACAGCTGAAACCGGTCCTATTCCCATCACACTCGGATCCACCCCTGCATTTGCATTCGCTTTAATCGTTACAAGAGGAGTAATGCCAAGCTCTTCTGCTTTTTCTTTCGACATCACAACCACCGCTGCTGCCCCATCATTAATTCCTGAAGCATTTCCAGCAGTTACGCTGCCATCCTTTTTAAATGCTGGTCTTAATCCTGCTAGCTTATCAGCTGTTGACCCTTTTCTCGGGAATTCATCTACATTAAATACAACAGGCTCTCCCTTACGCTGTGGAATGTCCACAGACACAATTTCATCCTCGAAGCGCCCAGCTTCAATAGCTGCAACCGCTTTTTGTTGACTCCATGCAGCAAACTGATCTTGCTCTTCTCGAGAAATAGAGTAGCGATCACAAAGATTCTCTGCTGTGACCCCCATATGATAATCATTAAAGGCACACCATAGACCATCGGAAATCATACTATCTTCCACTTTCTGATCCCCCATTTTAAACCCATTACGTGCACCTTTAAGCAGGTATGGAGCCTGACTCATGTTTTCCATCCCGCCTGCCACTACAATATCTGCATCTCCAGCTAATATCGCTTGTGTAGCTAAATGAACTGTTTTTAGACCTGATCCACATACTTTATTAATCGTCATGGAAGGGACGTTCTCAGGCAATCCTGCTTTAATCGAGGCTTGTCGTGCGGGATTTTGCCCGAGCCCCGCTTGAAGTACATTTCCCATAATGACTTCATCGACCTGATCTGTCCCAATCCCTGCTTTTTCGAGGGCATTTTTAATGACAATTGCTCCAAGCTCTGGAGCTGAAATATCTTTTAAACTTCCGTTAAACGTTCCAATGGCCGTTCGAACGGCACTTACAATCACTACTTCTCTGGTCATTCCTATTCCTCCTCAAAAACAATCGTCCATATTACTGTTTCTATGAAAGCGGTTAAATTCCTCTAATTTTGTCAAAAAAACTTTGAGTTGATTTTCGATTCGCAATTTTTCTACAATAGTAATAAGGGGAGGGAAATGAATGAATTTACCTAAGAAAGCTACGATTATTGAAGTAGGTCCAAGGGATGGTCTTCAAAATGAGAAGAACTTTGTTCCAACAGAAGCTAAAAAAGAATTTATTCACACTTTAAGAAGAGCTGGAATGAAAAAAATGGAGTTAACTTCATTTGTATCACCGAAGTGGGTTCCGCAAATGAAGGATGCATCAGAAATCGTGGAAAGTTGTCTTGGCGGGGAACTAGACATCGTATTAGCTCCAAATCGTAAAGGGGTTGACCGTGCGCTTGAAGCTGGCTGTAACTCTATCGCTGTTTTTGTCGGGGTTAGCCATTCTTTTAATAAAAAAAATATTAATAAAACAACGGACGAGAGTTTGGCCGAATTACAACCGATTATTTCTGAGCTAAAGGAAAAGGATATATTTATTAGAGCGTGTATCTCAACTTCTTTTTATTGTCCATATGAAGGAAAAGTTTCTCCTGAAGATACATTAGCTCTATGCAAAAATTTCGTTGATATGGGGGTTAATGAGCTTAGTGTTGCAGATACAATCGGCATGGCCACTCCTAAAGAATCCTATCAACTATTTTCTTTATTAAAAGATCATTTGCCCCACGTAATGTTAACCGCTCATTTTCATGACACAAGGAAAATGGCATTAGCTAATGTTTATGCTTCATTACAAGCAGGAGTCGATCGCTTCGATACATCTGCAGGTGGATTAGGAGGATGTCCTTTTGCACCAGGGGCTTCTGGTAATGTTGCAACAGAGGATGTTGTCTATATGCTAGAAGAAATGGGTATAGAAACGGGAATTGATTTAGACACCCTTATCGAAGCGATTGACAAAGTCACCCCTCACATATCCCGTTCCATTGAAACAGGCTATTACCGTTTACACCAAAAATAGACGCATAACCTTTTCCTTGATGAACCATCCTATTGATATAATCCAGGATGGAAGGAGAATGGTTATGAGTCAAAAAAGAGAAAGAGGAAACAGTCAAAAAGGGAAGCCTGTTGCTGATACTGTGAAAAATACAATAGCTTCAGAAGAGTTGGAAAAAGCAATACATCCGACGAAACGTCAAAATTCTGAGCAATGATTTTACCTGTAAACAGTCCAGCTTACTATTGAAGGAATAGCATTAACCAAATGTGATTCTTTCCTTAGTAGGTTGGTTTTTTTCTGTGGGTTTTTTTCATCTACCCCTTCCTATTATCTCGATAAAATTCTGCATTTCTCTTTATAAATTTCATGCAACATTTCACCGATTTTTTCCAATAGTGCTAAAATAAGAAGAGATTGTTTTTTTGGAGTGATAAGAATGAAGAAAAGAATCGCTATTGCCTCTGGTGCCGCTGCTCTTTTAGCAGGTCTAGGAGTCTACATTTCAAATCGAGTGATTTACATGCCCAAAAAAGATGAAGAGATGATTTTGAAGCGTGAAACAGAAGCGAACCGCTTCAACATCGATGATTATTCAGTACTTCCTAAAGAAGAAGTTTGGGTACCTTCTCCCTTCGGATACAACATAAAAGCTGTATTTATTAAACCGTACCAACATAATAAATTTGTAATTTTCAGCCACGGTGTTACAGAGAATAAAAACAATTCCATTAAGTATATGAATTTATTTATAAAAAAAGGCTTCAATGCTGTCCTCTATGATCATCGTAGGCACGGGGAATCAGGGGGAAAAACTACAAGCTATGGCCATTTTGAAAAGCATGATTTAAAAGCGGTTGTTGATACATTAATCAGCAGGGAAGGTGAGGATGTATTCTTTGGTATTCATGGTGAATCAATGGGAGCAGCCACACTCCTTTTATATGCTGGTTCACTGGAAGATCGAGCCGACTTCTACGTTGCTGACTGTCCGTTCTCAGACTTTGGAGAGCAGCTCGCCTATCGTATGAAAGCCGAAATAAAGATGCCGGCTAAATGGCTTCTTCCTCTAGCCAATGCTTCTTTAAAAATTCGCCAAGGGTTCACCTTGAAGGATATTTCTCCGATTTCCGTGATTAAAAACATCAAAAAACCTGTTCTCTTTATTCACAGTGAAAAGGATGACTTTATTCTCCCTTCCATGACAAAGGAGCTTTTTGATCAAAAACAGGGAGAAAAAGAATTGTTTATGGCTATTAATGGTGCGCATGCACAATCTTATAATGAAAACCCTGAAGAATATGAGGAAGTGATTGATGGCTTTTTAGATCGTTTTGTTTTCCGAAAGGAGTCGATTCAATGATTCCAGAGCCGTTTGAAAAACAGATGCGACAGATGTATGGAATAATGGAGAGAATTGGCTTCGATCACTGCCTCGTTTTTTAGATAATTTTAGTCAAAAACATGAATGTTACTTCGGTTCTCCCTATATGCTTAGCTATAATTTTGTTGTACCAGTATATTATCATAATGGAAAATCTGCCGTTTTGAAGATGGGCTATTCAACTAGTGACCTTACCAGTGAATTAAATGCCCTTCGCTACTTTCAAGGAGAACGGTTCGTGAAAGTTTTAGAAGAAAACACTAAAAGAAGGATGGTTATTGCTTCAGCACCTTCAACCAGGAGCATCCTTAAAGTCAATCGAGGACGATTTAGAAACCGTTCGAGTTACAGGAGAAGTTTTATCCTCTCTATGGACAGCAGCACCTGTCAACCATGGATTTTTAACAGTAAAAGAACGAGCGGATTATTTACATAATTTAAGAGAAGAATTGGCTGATAAAGCCATGTACCTGCCCACTAGAGCAATCGATAAAGCTCGAACATGGTTTTCGGAGTTGCTTGCTTCGGTTTCGACTGATTATGTCCTCCATGGTGATCTTCATCATGGAAATATTTTATACTCTGAAGAAAATGGATGGATGGGTGGGTATCGACCCTAAAGATGTTGTTGGTGAACGGGAGTATGACTTAATTCCCTTCCTCCTTAATAAAATAACGTCAAAAGATCCTGTTAAACAATTGGAATTCCGTACAAAGAGCTTTGCCGAGAAGCTTCAACTGAACTATGAAAGAATTCTGATGTGGGGATACTGTCATTCCATCCTGTCTAGTCTTTGGTGTCTTGAAAATAATCTAGATTGTTGGAAGAATTCTTTCGCGTGTCCGAGGAATTTTGATCGACTGATTGATTAGCCGATAAGGCTTCACCATTCATTATCAGGTGTAGCCTTAATTATAATTAAGAAGTCTATTCCTATTCCTCTGGATACAACTTAAATCCCATGCGACCATTTATAATCTGTGCAGGACTTACCAGTCTAAATGTATTGGAGTCTAAAGAGTAATCTATTTTCAATTCTTCATCCAAAAACACCATTTTTGATTTTTCAACTAAAATAGGACGGAAATTGGTTTCAATTTCAATATCATCTACTTCATCTGGATTCTCGACATACCAAAGGATTGGAACCCCACTGACGACACAACCGCATCCTTCCGTATCATATTTCAATTTTAGATGGCCTTTATGATCATTTATTTTTTCAGTTAGTACCTTTGAGGCATTCTCCGTAATGACAATGTTCATTGCTGCTTCACCCTTTCTAAAGCCCTATTGTATCATATTTCATCTCAAATAAGAGAGTATTGCATTTTCTCCTTCTTGCCCTTACTATCAAATTGGGGAATCTTTTTCAATTTATCCAAATGTTTGAAAGGGTGGTTTTTCATGTCTAAGGTTCAAATTAAAGTAAATGACAACGGTTCACTA
Organism: Rossellomorea pakistanensis; assembly: GCF_016908495.1. Taxonomy (GTDB): domain Bacteria; phylum Bacillota; class Bacilli; order Bacillales; family Bacillaceae_B; genus Rossellomorea; species Rossellomorea pakistanensis. The sequence goes on from NZ_JAFBDZ010000001.1 coordinate 936,694, forward strand.
CGTGTAACGGGAGATGTAGAGCTTATCGATGCCGATGGAAATGTGTTTCCTACAAAGCAGGTTTTCTCTCTTTGCCGCTGTGGATTATCTAAAAAAATGCCTTTCTGTGACGCTTCTCATAAGGGGAAATTTGAGTCTTGCGTAAGAGCAGAAAAGGTACTCGACGAAGAATAATGCTTCTTTGATGAAGAATGGGCTAAGGTTACCACTAGCTGCGGCGACCTTAGCCTTTCTTAACGATTCTTAGCTAAACCGAACATCCACTATATCTTTCAGGTAAAGTTGATGAGGCTGGTCAAATCGGTCCACAATGTGCAGCTTTTGTTGAAGCTCATCAAAATAGTGGATATTTCCGATAAGCAGCTGGTGGCGGTGGTCGGCATAGTGAGTAATCGTGAGCGTTTTGCTGTACTCCATTGCCTCTGCTAGGATTTCATTGAATTCGTCTAATTGTTGCTCATCTAATTCTATTCGTTTTTCGTATGTGTCTTCTTTTGCCCAATCTCTTAGCACTTTGACATGTTCAGGCAACATCATAGATGTCCACTTTATTCTTCCTCGATCACGAATCATTTGTAAACCCTCCTACGCTACGCTTTATGACCTCCAACTAAACGGGCACGATGCTTAGCGGTACCGGCCTCCGTATAAGAGACCGCTCGAAGCAATGAGCCTGAGCCATATTTATGGCGGATTCGGTCTACTACATAACCAAGCTCTCTTTTTTGCCAACGATCCGGCTCAAATAAGCTGATCTGCATGCTTTCATCCTCTAGAATATTGGAAAGAGCAATGGAAATCTTACGTACAGTTTTTCCGTTATAGTTTTCATGAAAAAGCTCCAAGCATACTCGGTACAAATCCATTGTGATATTTGTCGGTTCTTCCATCGTTCGCGAACGGTGAAATCCTCCGCCGAACTCTTCTTGACTGTAGCCGATTCCTAAGCTAATCGTTCTTCCTGCTTTGCGATGAGCCCTTGTGCGCCGAGCCACTTCTTCACACATTTCCACTATCACGCTTTTAATTTCCTTTTCTTCTTTATAATCACGAAGAAGAATCTGACTTTTCCCAAAGCTAATTTGCCCTTCCATAATAGGCGCTCCAATCTCTGATAAATCAACTCCCCACGCATGGTAATAAAGCTGATTTCCCATAACTCCAAATTTTGATTCTAATTTTTTTAAGTCATATTTGGCCAGCTGACCTACCTTAAAAATCCCCATGCGATTTAATGTTTTTTCCAGCTGCCTTCCGATCCCCCACATTTCACTCAATGGAGAAAGATTCCACAGCTTTTTCGGCACATCTTCATAGGTCCATTCTGCAATTCCCTTCTTCTTTGCTTCTAAATCTAAACACAGCTTCGCCATTAGTAGATTGGGACCGATCCCAATGGCACAAGGGAGCTGGATTTCACGTTCAATATCATCTTTAATTTTCCTAGCGATGGTATGGGCATCCCCCCATAGATGTGTCGCTCCATCAATTTTCAAAAAGCTTTCATCCACGCTATACGTATGAATGGCTTCCTTTGGAACATAGCGATGAAAGAGTCTCGTTATTTCTGTCGAGATTCGAATGTATGTCCCCATCTTTGGTTCAGCTAATTCAATTCGTGGATCATTCGGAATCTCAAACATTCTTGAACCCGTCTTAATTCCAAATTCCTTTTTCAATTTTGGGGATGCTGCAAGAACAATACTTCCTCGCCGCTCCTTATCCCCGACAACTGCTAGGTAACAGTTCAATGGATCTAAACCATTCATCACAGCCGAACAGCTAGCATAAAAACTCTTCATATCGATGCACAAAATCTTTTGTTGTGGAAGCGTACTGTAATCGACCATCATACCTTTTTCACACTCCTAAAAATAAAAAACGAACATTTGTTCCTATATTATTATTCAAATTGTATACGAATATACGTTCTTTTTCAATAAAAATTATTTCCAATAAAACTGGGTAGCCTAGATATAAAGGAGGTGTATGAATGGATCGCGAAAAAAAGACACCAGACTTTGATGAACTAAATGATCGCATCATCGCGGAAATGCCCCAAGATCCGTCCCTTGTCATTAAGACCAACCTGGACCCAAAGGATGCGACAGAAGAAAATCCTTATTATCATAATAAAAACAAGGATCAATTCGAGGATTATTTTAATGAGTAGGTATTGCCACTGAAATTCATGATGTATAATCATCTTGAGGTGGCAAAATGGAACAACAAATGATGAAGAGAATGATTCAAAAATGCTTTCTCCAATATGAGCATAGTGTAGAATCCGTTCCTTTGAATGACAGAGATTACGAAAAATTATATAGCGAAATTATGGAACGATACCAACGAAATGAAAGTGCTGAAATCTATGAGCTTGTAGAAGATGTCGTTTATGAATTTTTAGTGGGTTAACTTCCTGTTTTAAAGCAGGAAGTTTTTTCTATATTGGCAAAAAAAGCTTAGGAGCGAATATTCTATACACCCTTTTTGTTGCGGGGATTTTAACATTTGCATTGGAGCCTCATATCATCTTCCTGTTTATTTTATTAGTGTCCGAAACGTTGCTGGTTATGAGGCTTCAGTACTCTTCATAACCAGCATTTTGTTTAATTAGGCTGCACATTGATCAAACATTTCCAATATTTAGTCTAATTAAACTACCTATTGGATATTACAACGTTTAAGATAATTAAACTAGAGCGTTATTTTCTTGTTTCAATTTAGGTAAAATGGTTTTTAATTCAAGTAAATCATCAACAACTATATCAGCCTGAGAAAGTTCATCTTCTTGAGCAAAATCAAAATTACATCCTATTGCAACTAAACCATTTTCTTTTGCTGCCCTAATATCAGATAGGCGGTCTCCGATTACGGCTGCTTTTTCAATCGTATATTTTTCTATAATCATCTTAACTAGCTCTGCTTTATCCAGCGATTGGATTTGTTGAATGCTAAAGGATTCGGTAACCCATTGATCCAAGTGATAATACTTTACAATAGCCTTTAAGTATTCGGTCAAACCATTACTTGCTATGTATATGGTATAATTACGAACTTTTAAATAGCTAAATACTGCCTCAACATTTGGGTACAATGCCCCCTGACCTTTTAAAATATTTTCAATTAATCTCTCGTGAAAAAAATCATTTACTTGTTCTCGAACCTCGATTGAATGACTAGGTAATAATGTTTCCCATACTTTAGATAAAGGTACCCCCATAATCTCACGGTATTTACCAATAGGGGTTTCTGTATCCCATTGATTTAGTGACCTCAAACGATCAAAAGTAGCCTCTAGTGATAATTCTAAAATTTTATCTGTTTGAAAAAGTGTTCCATCCATATCAAAGATTAGTGATAATGACATTGGTTTCTCTCCCTATTTAAACATTGCTGACTAATCAAACAAAGACTAAATTCGTTTTAATCTTGGTTGTCCAAGTCACTTCGATATTCTAAAAGATCCACAGGTTGAAAGCCCTAAGCCTTACATATCGCCTCTAAAGTTGATAATCTGACAGCTTTTCTCTTTCCATTTTTTAATATTGAAAGATTCGCCATCGTTATGCCAACTCTTTCTGAAAGTTCTGTTACGCTCATTTTTCTTTTGGCAAGCATCACATCAATATTTATTATAATGACCATGTGACCATCTCAGACGGTTAAATCATTTTCTGATTTTATTTCAAGTTCATTTCTTAACGGTTCTTGAAGAACAGTTGCAAAGAGTAACATAACAAATGCTGTAAAAATAATCGTTAATCCGATCATTCCTATACTAGGATGCAAAGCGTTTTGAGAGACAAGTAACAACATTCCGAAAATATACAAGGCAATGATGGTCATTGCACAATACTTTATATGCTTTAAAGAATTTACAGCTAGCTCTGAAAAAGCATGATTCCTTTCAATATAACTTAGAAGCTTTAATGCCTGATATAGTGCAAGGAAAAATGGGATCGCTGTACCTATAAGAACTGGAAATCTTAAATAAGCATATTCTGGATACATCTCTGCTGTATCTTGCAATCCAAGGGAGCCAGAAAACACACAAGCTAAACGTTATAATCTAATAAAAATAGCCACCTTTAAAAAGGGGATTGTTCCTCGTTTCATAAAGCACCTCATTTTTTATCCTTTTCTCAATCATAATAGCATTTATCGACTTACAATAAATTATTACCATTTTACATGATCGTTCATAATAAAATCGAATTTATTAATTTTAATTCATTTAAATTAACATCCTTTAATAAGGGCTTATGAATGATCTATTAATATATTTAAACATTTCGGGCTCTAGAATTAAAAAACGACCTACGTAAAAAGATGATCCCCGTATGGTTTTTATTCCTTTTCCTGTTTCGCTTCTTTTTCATCTTTAGACGGGATTAATACTTCAAACATCCAGACAAAAACGGTAAAACAAGCGGCAAGCAAAATAAAATGAATAAAGGAAAATGTATCCTCCAATCTAATAATAACAAACAAAAAACCCACATACGGGAGTAAGTAAAATCTGTATTTTGATTTCAATTATCGATTCCCATACTAAATTTCATTAAGTAATAATTCAATATGATCCCTCTATTTAAGATTTCTATATCAAATTCACCATAAATGATTATACTTTGATGCCCTAATTTAGAAGACATCCTTCTACTCTTTCACAACCCCAAGAACAAACCCATCATATCCTTTTGCACCGACAGTTTGAATAGCAGTCGAATCGATACGTGATTCTTCTGACAATAAATCTATAAATTGGCGAACTCCCTGAACATTTAAGTCTTTACTATCCCCATCTACAACATGTCCATTACGTACGACATTGTCACCAATGATAACGGTTCCTGGTCTAGAAAGCTCTAATGCCCATTTTAAATAATGAGGATTGTTAGGTTTATCCGCATCAATGAAAATGAAATCAAATTGAGAAAAGCCTTTGCCTTTTAGTGTCGGAAGTGTTTCAAGTGCGGGTCCGATCATGATGTCAATTTTGCTCTCTACCCCTGCCCTTCTAATATTTTCATTAGCGACTCTTGCATGTTTTTCACTATATTCAAGTGTGATCAAATGTCCGTCTTCTGGCAATGCACGTGCAAGCCAAATACTACTATAACCGCCTAAAGTTCCAATTTCTAAAATATTTTTTGCTCCGTGAAGTTTGGCAAGTAAATGTAGAAACTTCCCCTGGTTTGGGGAGACATCAATAGCCGGTAAACCGGCTTCAACATTTGCATTCAAAACGGAATCCATTATAGAATCGGACCCTTGAAGTTTATTGGTAAAATAAAGATCTACATCATTCCACTTTTCAGATATATTCATAGAATTCTCTCCTCTCACCGCAATACTATCATATTTTTCCAATTAATTCTCATTTAAAGCCGCGGGTTTAAAGAAGATTTATTATTAAATGTAAATCCCATTCAATAAACTAATACGATCATTTCTAATCATTATTCGCAAACATATACTGATTGGTAGTCGCTGAGATGTTATTGACTAAACTCAGAGCCAACAAATTTCCTAATACAGAACTTCCTCCGTAACTAATAAGAGGAAGCGGGATTCCTGTGATGGGAACAGCACCAATGACCATTCCAACATTTTCAAATACATGGAAAAGCAGCATGGAGACAATACCAGCCGCCATCAAGTTTTCGTATTCTCCCTTATTCTTTAATGCTACTACAATAATTTTATAGATTAAGAGGAAATAAAGACAAAGGACAAAACAGGCCCCTACAAAGCCGAACTCCTCAGTAATGACGGAAAAAATAAAATCAGAATGGGCCTCTGGAACAGCGACTTTCGCTTCCCCATACCCCTTTCCATATATCATCCCCGATCCAGAAGCAAGGATCGACATCCGTAGCTGATAGCCGATTCCTTGACTATAACCGAATGGGTCAAGCCAGGAATAGATTCGGTCCAATTGATATTGATCTAAGAACAGCAATAAAATTTGGGACTTATTTACAAAAATATAAACAAGCGTTAATAGCATGCAAAGCCCTACTGATAATATGGCGGTAATTATTTTCCAGTTAACACCCGAAACGAATATCATTCCCAGTAAAATACAAACAATGACCATTCCAGTTCCGGCATCAGGTTGCTTTAAGATGAGGAATAACGGGACAAGCGTTACTCCCATCATCTTAGCAATCAACATAAAATCGGTTTTAAAGGTTCGATTCAATATTTTCTCATTATGATCGTGGATGATCTTTGCTAGAAAAAGAATCAGAAACACTTTCATAAATTCTGATGGTTGAAGTGTTCCAATACCAGGAATCGAGAACCATGCCTTAATTCCTTTAATAGTAGGAGCAATGCTTTCTGGAGAGATACGCAGGATAAACAAAGTCATAACCCCAAGAAAGTACAAATACATGGATAGTTTTTTTATTTGTTCAAAGTCAAATAAATAGACAATGGCGGTCACAATAAAGCCAATAATAAAGAAAACGGCTTGATTCATGGCGAAATTTTTTTCATAGGGAAGAAATTTTTCAGCACTATAAATGGAAAGGCAGCTTATAATCATAAAGAACATCAGCAAAACAATGATATCGAGATCTAACTTTTTGTATTTGTGTATTTCCATATATCCTCTCTTTCTAACGAGAAACCCGCAAATCCTAAAATCTATTTTTCAAACTCTAGGAGTTAGACGATTGAGAAGTCAATTAGGTTTCAATTTTTTCCAAATTCCAACAAAAAATGTTACGAATTGCTGTAAGGAGCGAAACTAGAATTCAGAAAGAAGGCAAATCAACGAGTACCTAATACAAAAAGACGCCTTCTTATCAGAATGACGTCCTCAGTATTCTACTACTTATATAAATAGGTTGCTTAGGAGATACGTTAAGATAGTTCTAAATTATTTACCAACCTAACCGCTCACGAAGAGAAGTAATATGGGCTATATGATGTCTTCCGTGCCACGCATAAATCCCGATATTGCTACTAAGCTTAATCTTACCTGATTCTGGATGTTGGAAAGTCTTCCCTAGTTCATCTGGTTTTAAGGAACGTAACAGACAAACCCATCTACCATGTAAAGCCTCTATTAGCTTTAACGAAATGTCTACTGGTAACTGCGAATCAGGAAGGTCAGCCCATTTCCCTTCCTCATACAATTTAATGGTGGGATTGGTTTCAGTTAAAGCTAACTTAAAACGTGTGTAGCTATTCAAATGGCTGTCAGCAATATGATGAACCACTTGACGGACCGTCCATCCTTCAGGGCGATAAGCTGTATCCAGCTGCTTATCACTCAATCCCTTCACAGCTTCTCTTAATTGAAACGGAGTATCTTCAATCTCTTTTATCCACCTCTTTAAAACTTCTGGAGTAGGCTCCCCTTCATACTCAAACTTTCCAATAGGATAACGTAAATCCATTTGAACAGCTCCTTCCTTTACATTCTATATACGTTTTTATCCACTATAAACCCTCTCATTGAGGATGTCATTTTTGGATTTTCATGTCCTCATTCGGCTTCTTTGAGGACGTCATTTTCCCTTTTTTGGATTTTCACGGCTTCATTCGACCTTTAAATGCCGGCATTTCCACTTTAGATGCTGTTATTTGTTTCCAATTTTAATCTCCGTTCTCTTTCTCTCTGTAAGCTATATAAGTTTCCCAAATTGAAAAGTAAAAAAAAGTATAATTTATTGTTTATATAGCTAGCACTGCAATTTAGTAGTTATGATTAAATCTTTACGTCTGTACACACTAAGTACAGTACCTATAATAATCGAGTTTAATAGTGTCGGCATCAGTCCATAACTAATAAATGGTAAAGAAATATCAGTCAGTGGTAAAAATCCTAAAATCATTCCAATATTATATACAAATTGAACAGTAAATAAAGTAATGCCTCCTAACACCAGCATCTTTCCGAAGGGATCCTTTACTTTACGTATAACCAAAAGCATTCGAAACATAAGCATGGATAAAATGGCCACAAGTACAATTGCAAACAGCCACCCATACTGATAAGTAAAGCTTACAAAAACGAAATCAGTGTGTGCTGACGGAATAAACTCCTTGTTAGTAAAGTGACCGAACCATCCAGCTCCTGATAAAAGTTCTTCGATTCGCAAATAAAGGTATCCTCCTGTATACGCATATTCTTCTGGATTTAAAAAGGCCAATAGCCTTTCTTTTTGGTATTCTCTAGCGTATATCCAGCCTAAAAAGAGATAAATGCTTATAGGGAGAGTAGTAAGCAGAACAATTATAATTGTTTTCATTCGATGTAACGTACTCCACCAAATCATGATAAAAACCATCATGATGTAGATAAAAGTAGTAGATAGCGAAGGAATTAATAGAAATAGATACAATGGAACGACAAACAATATCCCCAACTTCCAAAAACTTGCCTTTTCACTTCTAAAAAAAGCTGCCCAGCTTATATAGAAGAAGGGCAAAGCCATCGTGCCTTCGATAGTTAAAGGTCCAACACGAATAGTAGGCAAGCCATTAGTAAAATCGGTTGGCCCAAATAAGAGCATAAACAAAATGAACAACCCAAAATTATAAAGCAACCATTTGTATTTCTTTAACTTCGTGTAATCAAAAAGCATCAGCCACAGAGTTATACTAATACCAATCAAGGTAATTATGACTTTATATAAGGCAAAGTGACCTGTATCTAGGTTACTTGAGAACATGGGCAAAAAACCGAAACCAAGGGTGATTACTAATAATATCGTTAACCACCAATCGATTTGAGGTCGATGTATTTTGTTAAAATGTTGACCAAGCTTGAGAGGACTCCCCATTTGTTTAACAGCCTTTTCCTCCGCCTCCGCTTCAGGAATTCCTTTCTCCACCCACCTCTTCTTTTCAGTTCTTATATGGTAATCAAGCTCCCGAGTGATCAATTTTTTTGCTTCTACTGATTTGATTTGGCTCTTAACCTCATCTAAAAAACGGTTTTGATCCACTATAGTCTCACCTCTAATAATGTTCCTAACACCACATGCTTCTTTAAACTGCTTCCTTCCACCTTTTTTAGAAGCTTGTTGCCCTTCTTTGTTAACTGATACTGTTTCATTTCTAAATCATCCCAGGATGACAGCAAATAGCCTTTGTGCTCTAATCGGTGCAACAAGGTATATAAAAACCCTTCATTGTCTTCAAATTTTTGTATTCCTCTACTTCTCAATTGTTTTGCTAATTCATATCCCGTTTTTTCTTGCACTAGCAGCTGCATTACCGCAAGTAGAATATCTTCTTCCTTCTCCTTTTGTTTCTGGATCTTTTTATGAATATCATCCATATGTCGCTTTGTAAAATCCAACTGCCTGAATGTTGTATTTTTCATAGACCTTTGAAGGTTCTTAAGACGGTCTTCCATTAGTCTCAACTCCTAATTGTTCTTGTAAAATCGTTTTGGCACGTCTTAGTCGAGTTTTTACTGTATTTGAATTCTCTTCTGTAACATTAGCGATCTCTTTGATGGACATCTCCTCAAAGTAAAAAAGGTAGATGACTTCTCTATAATCCACTGGCAGATTCATGACAGCAGAGGTTAGCTGCTCATCCTCTTCCTTTTGAATAACGGTATCCTCAATACTTTTATCCTTATTCAATGTGTAGGTTAAATCTGATTCAGAAACAATGACTTTATTGTTATACCAGCTCTTTAGATAGTCCTTACAATGATTGATGGCGATTCTCCATAACCATGTTTTTAATTTCGAATTCTTTTTAAAAGTATGTAGACTCTTGTAACATTTAACAAAAATATCTTGAGTCAAATCTTCAGCAATCCCTTGATTTTTGACATAGGAATAAACAAGCTGTAAGACTTCCTGACCATAATTTCTCATCATCTCATCGATCAATATTTCATTATCCTCTACTTCAAACGATTCATTAATAATCTCTTCCACATCTTCCCCTCCTACTAATTAGACGAGACACCCCTTTTAGAAGTTTTCAACATAAAATAAAAATAACAGAAATTTTTTCAAAAAACCCTTAGAGAATATACTAAAATACTTTTTTGAGCAGCGACTCCAAAACTAGAAAAAGCGCAATCTTTTATAGAAAGCGCCCCGGTAAAAACAATCTGGGAAAAGTTATTAGCTCTTATAGACCTTGAATATAATCCATTAAAAGCTTTCGATCCTCTGGATAAGTCAATTCCAAGTCATTAATTTCATTTTTTGATTTCCAATCAATATCATAAATAAGATGATCAGGATCTTGAATTTGAGGCTGCCCTCCTATAACGTTAACGAGAAAATAATGAACCTCAAATGATAGATTACGTTCTTCATAAATACCTTTTTTCACATGGATTTCTTCGATCAATTCGACAATATATCCAGTTTCCTCTTCCATTTCCCTGATACAGCATTCACTAAAAGTTTCATTCTCTTCAAGTCCCCCAGTAGGAACAGACCATTTTTTCAACTCATCTGATCTCCCCTGTAAAACCATAAGTAATTCATCCTTTTCATTAAGACAGATTCCCGCTGAACCAAACCATTTTTTCAATTTAAACACTCCAGAAATTAATATTAATTTTTGAAATAAAAAAACGATATGGCAACTAACTACACATTCATCCCCAATTTACATTTAATTTCTTTTAAAAATGGCTTACTGACTGCTCTTGCTTTTTCCACTCCCCTTTTTAATATTTCATCGAGTTTTTCAGGAGATGCCATTAGTTCATTGTATTTTTCACGAGGCTCTTCTAGAAAACGATTCATCACTTGAAATAATTGTTTTTTTGCCTCTCCCCAGCTGATTCCACTCACATATTGCTCTCTCATTTTTTCTATCTCAAGTGGTGTAGCAAATTCTTTATAAATAGAGAAAAGGACCGATTGATTTGGATCCTTTGGTTCTTCCGGTGGGGTTGAATCCGTTTTGATTTTATTGATAAGCTTTTGTAATTTCTTTGGTTCTACAAAAAGAGGAATCGTATTATTGTAGCTTTTGCTCATTTTTCTTCCATCTAACCCAGGTAGGACTGCTGTTTCCTCTTGAATTTTATATTCGGGAAGCTTGAAGGTGTCCCCGTAGGTCCGATTGAAGCTATCAGCAATATCCCTTGCAATTTCGACATGCTGTACTTGGTCTTTGCCAACAGGGACAATATCTGTTTGAAACATGAGGATATCCGCTGCCATAAGAATTGGATAAGTGAAAATCCCCATGTTTACACCAGAATCGATATCTTTATCTAACTGTCTATTTTGATCGACTATTGCTTTATACGCATGGGCACGGTTCATTAACCCTTTCGATGCAAAGCAAGCTAAAATCCAGTTTAGTTCAAATACCTCTGGAACATCCGATTGTCTATAAAAAATAACCTTCTCCGGGTCAAGTCCTAAGGCTAACCATGTGGCTGCGATTCCATAGGATAAATGCCGAAGTTCTTCAGCATGATGAATTTTCGTTAAGCTATGGTAATCCGCTACAAAATAAGCATGTTGATGAGTCTGCATTTTAGCTAATTCTAATGCAGGCTTGATGGCTCCAATATAATTTCCTAAATGAACTTGCCCAGTTGGTTTGATTCCGGTTAAAATCGTACTTTTCATTGTAAGCCCTCCTATTATAATAAAAAAAGGGTTACCCATCCTAAAAAAGGACGAGTAACCCGTGGTGCCACCTTCATTCGTTTACAGATGTAAACGCTCTTAATCATACGGAAACGACAACGATGTTTCGATATGCTGTCTCAAATTAACGGTAAGACGATCCGCTTAACCTACTGATCATTTCAGTCAAGAAGCTCAGAAGCCCATTCAGCTTTATCCCGCACTGATTTTCACCAACCATCAGCTCTCTATAGCGTTCCTAAAGCCTACTCTTCTTCTTCATCGCAGTCATTATTCAGAATATTACTTAAATCTTAGTATAGGATGCGATTGAGGTCAATATGCATTTTGCCTAAATTTACCCATTAAAATGAATTATACCTATTAAAGTAATTTATTATATAGCTTATTAGATTCATTTGAAGTTCTAAACATTTACTTTCTCATTGTCCTAAATTTTGAGGATAATAGGGCTATCCATCCTCATAGATAAAAACTTGATGAAATGATAATAAGATTGACAAATCCAGGAAGTCATTCGTGTTATAATAGTTAAAGCAATCCATTTTATTAAAAAGTTGGAGAATAAAATTGACTTAATCTTAAACAGACTAGAAGAATTTACCACTTTAAAAGTGAAACGAATGAGAAGTTAGATCACATTCAGGATACACTATCAAGGATGGAGACTGATTATCCAGATGACATTACGGCTATGCTAAAACAAATCGAAACCAACCTTGAAGAACGTGATTCTGGACTAGAAGCATTTATCTAAAGTTGAATCCGGTAAGAGCGTTTAACACGTCAATCCTTGGAACCTATTTTATGAATTTAAACCTTACTCCCGATTACCCACTGCTTAAATGTTCGTGAATTAACTTCCATTCATTTACATCATTCTTGATGAAGATATTAGTAGCTCTTCCTCTGCCTGAAACAAATTCTCCATTATAGTATCCTTCATAATGATAAGTATAAGTACATGTAGCAGAATTTTCATCCGTCGTAAGCCACTGAACATCGTGGGCCGTATAATTCTCTTCTTTGATCATTTCCCATGCATTTTCAAAATAACTCTGTATTTCATTCATTGTGGTACAAGTTTTATCTGTAAACCAGTAAAGAGCTCTTTTATGAAGTACATTCTTAACATTATTGAAATCATGGGTATTGGTAGCGGCAATATATTGTTCTAATGCTTTTTTATATCCCATTTCATTTCCCCTTTACGCGTTTTTCCATACAGCAGCATACTTCTTTTTATATTTTGGATCTTCTTCTTTCTCGATTCGCACGGTATATTTAATATAGTATCTGGAATTTCAAAAAAAAGAAAGGATGTGGAATATGCCTTATAAATCTCGTAGTGAACCAGCTGAATTACTAATCCTTAAAACCTTAAACACTCGAATGAATCTAGCTAACAAAGACAAACAACACTATTTCAATCTTAAAAAGGGCTATGAGGGGGAGATACTATTTGATTCATTGACAGAAAAGCTTCAGGATGAATGCTTAATATTAAATGATTTACTACTCAAACTAAATAACACCATCTTCCAAATCGACTCACTCATTATTCATTCAGAAGGCATTTATTTGTTCGAAGTAAAAAATTTTGATGGGGATTATTATTACGAATCAGATCGATTATATAAGAAACCTAAATTGGAAATTAATAATCCACTAAACCAATTGAATAGAAACGAATCTTTGTTACGCCAGTTAATCCAATATCTTGGATTTACAATACCTATTTATGCTTCCGTCGTTTTTATCAACCCTGAATTCACCTTATACCAATCCCCCCTCAACAAACCATTTATTTTCCCGACACAGGTTAATGGATATTTAAAAACCCTAAAAGCGATCCCTTCAAAGTTAATTGGAAAACACAAGGTGTTAGCTGATAAGTTAATTTCACTACATATAAAAGATTCTCCTTTTAAGCTAATACCAACTTATGACTATGACCGGTTGCGAAAAGGAATCACATGTGGGAAGTGCACCTCGTTTACAATTTCTGTTGAGGGAAAGAAATGTGTTTGTAAAGTATGTGGATACGAAGAAATGGTTACAACAGCCATAATCCAAAATGTAATAGAATTTAAGCTACTATTTCCTGATCGAAAAATTACCACAAATGGAATTTATGAATGGTGTAACGAGGTAAAATCCCAAAAGGTAATAAGAAAAATTCTAAAAGAAAATTTTAAAATAGTAGGAGTCCACCAATGGTCCTTCTACAAAGAAAAAGAACATTTTAATAATACTCCCTAAAGGAATCGTTTCCATTATAGAAGAATGACTTCTTTTATATAAAGACTATATAGCAGGTTTAGTCATTTTACAATATTTCAAAATTGTTCATCTCCTTTATGAACGACCTTTTTCTTTCCTGATTTCGATTTTTGGGCATTCACCTCCCCTATGAGCGACCTTTTTCTTTCCTGATTTCGAATTTTGGTCTTTCATCTCTTCTATGAACGACCTTTTCTTTCCTGATTTCGATTTTTGGGCATTCATCTCCCCTATGAACGACCTTTTTCTTTCCTGATTTCGATTTTTGGGCATTCATCTCCCCTATGAACGACCTTTTTCTTTCCTGATTTCGATTTTTGGGCGTTCATCTCCCCTATGAACGACCTTTTTCTTTCCTGATTTCGATTTTTGGGCGTTCATCTCTTCTATGAACGACCTTTCTCTAAACGATTTTAAGGAATTTCGTTGTTTACCTTTTTCCTATTATTTATAATAACGCACTACAAAGCCCCCTAAACAAGTTATCGTCACAAAATTATTCATTGTTCATGCACGTACACGTATGTAATATGTTAGAATAATTTAGTTGTCAATATTCAAGTCGGAGGTAACGTTTTGAACACAAATATTTATAAAAAGTACATAGCCGTTTTTCTGATATGCTTCATCACTATGGTTCATCTTCCACAACAGATCCAAGCGGAAGAAAAGCTTACTATAAATGCAGATGCAGCCATCCTCGTGGAAGTAGATTCTGGTAAAATTTTATTTAAACATAACGCAAATAAAGCGCTTGGAATAGCAAGTATGACGAAAATGATGACGGAATACTTGGTCTTAGAAGCAGTAGAAACAGGCAAAGTCAAGTGGGATCAAACCTATACGGTAAGTGATAAAGTATATGCACTGGCGAATGCGCCTGGTTTAAGTAACGTCCCATTACATGCTGACGAACAATATACAGTAAAAGAATTATATGAGGCAATGGTGATTAAGTCGGCCAATGGTGCTTCGATTGCACTAGCAGAAGTTGTCGCAGGGTCAGAAGGTGAGTTTGTCAAAATGATGAATCAAAAAGCCAAAGAGCTCGAGCTTGAACACTATCAATTTGTAAATTCTACTGGACTAAGCAATTATGATATGCTGGGGATGCATCCTGAAGGGACAGACGTTAATGCTGAAAACCTGATGTCTGCAAAAGACACGGCAGCATTAGCCTATCACTTAATTAATGATTTCCCAGAGGTTTTAGAAACGGCAAGCCTTTCAACAAAGGATTTTAGAAAAGGAACAAACGAAGAGCTCATAATGAAAAACACCAACGCAATGCTGCCAGGACGTACATTTGAATACAAAGGCGCTGATGGATTGAAAACGGGGACAACTCCATTCGCCGGATCGACGTTTACGGGAACAGCAAAGCGTAACGGTGTTAGATATATTTCAGTCATCATGGATTCCAAAGACGCTTTGGACAACCCTAGTAGTGCTGAAAGATTTATTCAAACAGCAGAATTATTTGATTATGGCTTCCATAACTTTTCAAATGTAGAATTTACTTTCGATGATGTCGAGAAAAAAGCCAAACATACGATTCCCGTTGCAGATGGAAAAGAAGAAAAAGTCGAAATTAAAACAAAAGAACATCTAAGTTTGAGGATAAAAACAGAAAACAAAAGCAACGCAAAGCTAGAGTTAACCATTGATGAAAGCAAACTTAATGAAGACGGCGAGCTTCAAGCACCCATTGAAGAGGGTGAAAAAATCGGGGAACTAACGGTTGAGGACCCTAAAAAGTACGACTACATTATAAAACCAACAGATACAGAACAAAAGATCGATGTATATGCTGCCGCTTCAGTTGAAAAAGAAAACTGGTTTGTTCGAAGTGCAAAAGCAATTGGCGATTTTTTCGGTAGTATTTTTTAAAGAGTTTAAGATGTTAAAAATGAGAAAACGCTGGATTCTTAGATCAAGCGTTTTTCTCATTTTTGGTTACTACTTCCTTATTCTACTTTTTAAAATTACTTTCAAATTTCCGTTAATTAATAAGAAAATAAAGAAAATGTTAAGCTTATACCAATCATCATAACGGGAGCCCAAAGTGCCCATGCAAACTCAATATAGTATTCTTTTGAGTCCCATCGTAATCATATATCCACGATAACAATAAAAAACAAATAAATAACAAGCAACCCAAAAAAATAAGAAAAGGAAGCAAAGAAGATCCATCGACCGTGATCATCCCCATAAGCTCTCCGATCGATCCTATGAAAATAATAAAGAACTCCACCAAATGCTATTTTTAATTAAAGCTCCCCTTATAACAACGTTTTTTTGGAAGATTAAACACTTGCTCAACAAAAAATGAACTTACTATTAAAAGAGCGCAAATGATCATTGCTGACCAAGACATAAGACCTCTCCTTATAGATAAAAGGCATTTTTAATAATATTTTGAAATCCCCTCAATCTGATCATTAACATTCTTAATAATAGCGTCCATGATTTCTTTTACAAACCGCTTCTGACTCAAACGTGGATTCTGCCCAGACCACATGGACATCCATTCTGGTCGATTCTGTCTGGCCGCTTCCCTTCTAATATCTGTTGTTAATGTGTTTTGAACTGGGTACCCAGGAAGGGAATCTTCATGTTCTTTCAAATCCGTAATAAATTGATTCTGAATCCCTCGTGCAGGCTTTCCACTAAACGATGCCGTTACCACTAAATCCTCTTCGGTTGTATTCAGAATAGCTTCTTTATGGTGTTCATTTGCCCCACTTTCCATGCTTGTCACAAAAGCCGTTCCCATCTGAACCGCTTTTGCTCCTAAAACAAGAGAAGCCAATACACCTCTGCCATCCATGATCCCACCAGCAGCAATCACAGGTATTGAAACCTGATTAACTACCTGAGGAACAAGCGCCATTGTCCCAATCATCGCGTTTTCAAAAGATCCTGAAAATGTACCACGATGTCCTCCAGCTTCACTTCCCTGAACTACCACCATGTCCATCCCGTTTTCCTCATTAAGGATCGCTTCTTTAACCGTCGTTGCCGTTCCAATCACGATAATATTTTTCTTCTTTAATCGTTGGACGATCTCTTTTGGAGGAAGACCAAAAGTAAAGCTGCAAACTGGAACCTTATGCTCAAGAACTACCTCAATTTGTGCATCAAATAAAGTCGGTGATGGTTTAGAATATGTCTTAGATGGAAGATTCAGCTCTTTTCGAAATGACTCTAATAATCTATTAGACTTATTTAATTCTTCCTCTGAAACCTCTGGAAATTCAGGAATAAAAATGTTCACACCAAATGGTTTCGAGGTTAGTTGCTTGATCTTCTGAATGCTTTCGCTCATGGCACTTGGGCTCATATAACCTGCTCCTAAAGTCCCTAGACCGCCAGCGTTAGAAACGGCGGCCACTAATTCAGATGTTGTAACCCCTCCAGCCATACCTGCTTGAATAATTGGATAGTTGATTTTCAAATCTTTGGTTACTTTATTTTCAAACCACATGATATCTCTTCCTTTCAATTAATCTATTCCGTTTCCTATGAAGGTCCGTACGAAACAAATAACTGAGAATATAGCTTTTCCTTTTGCTTTCGTTTCATCTTATTACCTTTCCCTAAATTTACCATGAAATATCGAAAAGGAAAACGAAATTTTGATATAATTTAGCAGAAGATTACTTTTTCAAAAAGACTCATTCTCAGAGAAAAAGGTGGACCCATGAAAAAAATCCGAAAAACATTACGAAACTTACCTTCACTAGAAGGACCATTACCAGAATTCAACACTAAAGAAACACCCAATAACCCTGTAGACCTTTTTATTGATTGGTTAACATTCGCCATTAAAAATGAAATCAAAGAGCCTCACTCGATGACATTATCAACCGTTGATGTTGAAGGACAACCAGATGCAAGAGTGTTAATTTTAAAAAACGTAGACGATTATGGATGGTATTTTGCATCAAGCTCGAACAGCCAAAAGGGAAGTCAATTAGAACACAATTCTAAAGCAGCATTAACTTTCTATTGGTCTGATGTTGGAAGACAAATCCGTATTAAAGGAAATGTTATAAGAATGGGTGAGGCCGAAAGCAAACAAGACTTCTTACTTCGTTCTGAAGGCGCTCGAGCCGCATCTCTAGTTGGGAATCAAAGCAAACCATTAAAAGATTCGGATGAATTTGACTTAGCATATAAAGAACAACGAAAAAGACTTAATCTTGATTCGGATCCAGTCTCTCCTTATTGGACATTGTATCGGCTTGAAGCCATGCAAGTAGAATTTTGGCAAGGTCACCCCGAAAGAAATCACACTCGGCTGTTATATCGCTTACAACAAAATTCATGGCAAAAAAGCTTGCTTTGGCCATAATTACATAAAGGAAACTTAAAAAACAATAGTTTTATTTTCGTGTACAATAATCCGATCTTCTAAATGCCATTTGACAGAACGTGCTAGGACACTTCGTTCAACTAAACGTCCGATTTTTTTCAACGCCAATACATGATCACGGTGGTCAACTCGCATGATGTCTTGTTCGATGATTGGTCCTTCATCTAGATCATTTGTTACATAATGAGAGGTTGCACCAATCAATTTCACACCGCGAGCATATGCACGTTCATATGGTCTGGCACCGACAAAAGCAGGTAAGAATGAATGATGGATGTTAATAATTTTGAAAGGATGGGCTTCCACAAAAGTTGGTGTCAATATTTGCATATATCGAGCCAATACAATGACATCTATCTCATATTCCTTCAACAATTTTAATTGTTTTTCTTCTACGTCTGCACGATTTTCCTTGCTCGCAGGAATGAAATAGAAGGGAATTCCTAATGACTCTACTAGATCCCTGGCATCTTCATGATTACTGACAACCAAAGCGATATTGGTCATTAAGTCACCATTCTGCCATTCCCATAATAATTCTCTTAAACAATAAAGCTCTTTAGAAACAAATATCGCTGTCTTTTTCACTTCATATCCAAAGGCAAATCGAAAGTCCATTGAGAATTCTTCGGCAATCGTATGGAAATGGCTTTTCAGAGAAGGTTCTATTGATCTCATATTAGGACAACTGAACTCAATTCGGATAAAAAACATTCCACTCTCTGGATTTGTAGAATATTGGTTAGACTCCATAATATTTGCCCCATGTTTAAACAAAAACTCTGAAACAGTAGAAACAATTCCAGGCTGATCAGGACAGCTTATTAATAATCGCCCTTTATTTTTATTGTTTTCTTTAAATGCGTCAATTTGTTGTTGAATAAATTCCTTCATCATTACCCCTCTTTACTTTAATTGTTCAACATTATACTTTAGACAAAATAATTTTCAAGGAGAAATAATTAAAAATTCATTTTTTTAAGTAAAAAGACTCTTCTTAAATTGTGTTTCCTCGAGAAAAGTCCTATAATGCTGTGATATTAATCTTCAATAACTTAGTTCATCCATTTACTGGTAGTTCGAAACCTGGTTGTTCACACCTCTTTTCCTATGGGAAATAGGTATTTATTTATTTTTCTATTAATAAAACTTAATACCTCTTAGATTAATTTTCTAGTTACAGATCACAAGAAAAATAGGAGCCAACACATTTTCACACTTTCAATTTTCTTTCATGATAAAATTTGTTATTATTTACTAGAAAGTAAAAAAATACAAATCATTCAATTTTATATAAACTAAAAAAATGATTAGGAGGAGTACTATGACCGGACTCGTTGCCGTCATTATGATTTTCTCAATTCCCATTATCGCCATTATCACAGACCACTATAAGACACAAGCTAAAATCAAACATAAAATGATTAAAGACGAAATTGAACTTGAAAAACTGAAACACGACAACTTTGTGATAGAAACACAAAAAATGAAGCTTGAACTTGAGCAGATGAAGCTTGAAGAGGTAAAAGACGAGACTAAGTTTATGTGATTACTAAAAAAGACTGTACTCATTTCTTATAAAATGAGTACAGTTCTTTAAGGTTTCCATACCTTATTTATCATCAACAATAATATACGTTGCTTTCACAGGTCCATGAACACCTACAATTAAATTCATTTCTATATCGGCACTATTACTTGGTCCTGATATAAAATTCACACAAGAAGCTACAAGCTCCCCTTTTTCGATTTTATCGTGTATGTCTTTTGCCACTTGAGTCATTCTTGGCACAATCGTACTTTTTGGAATAATCGCTATATATATTGCTGGGAGCAAGCTAACAGAGCGTCCCTTTCCTTGATCACTATACAAAACGACTGTTCCAGATTCTGCAAGTGTTGCATCGCTAAACGTAATGCCCACATCAGCAGTCGAGGATAAGCTTAGATTCTCTTCACCCCTATCACGATCCCATTTATGAACGCTAATATCATCTATATTTAATTCATTACTGAGAGGGGCTAACCCATACTCATTAAATCTAGGGTCATCCCATGTAACAACCGATTTAGCCCCATATTCCTTAATTAAATGGGTTATGAACGTTGCAAGTTCGGAAGTGGTCGTTTCATGTACATCTGTGTGAATGAGTTTGCATTGTTGCTTTAACACCTCTACAAGCTGGTCTTTAGAATAATCTTTAAACACTTCCCATTGTGGATTTTGATTCCATTTAGGCTTCTCAACACTGGACCGACGCTCTCTGCCAAGATGATTAGCAAGATTATTTAAAAAATGAGCGCGATGATGAATTTCACCTGTAGTCATCTTCATTTCCCTCTTTCTTTCGATTTTTATACCAATCCCTAAATCGGTCCTTTTTCGGTGCTGGGAAATCACGAATTTCCGTCCAATTTTTCAATGGTCCAGGTCCATTCGATATTTTGTCATCCTTTGTAAAAGGAGCTAATGTTGTTGGCGCTAATTTTGAACCAATATTATACATGACAGGCGATGCGGATCCCATACTAAATGCTTTCATTGATAAATTTTCAAAGACTGGTGCTTTCCCCTCTTTTTCAACGATTTCTTGGCGGTGACGAAGTAAATGTTCATGTAAAGGAATCTTCACTGGACATGCTTCTGTACATGCTGCACACAATGTGGATGCGTAGGGAAGTTCTTTATACTCCTCATATCCGCCAAGAAGAGGAGAAAGGACTGCTCCGACTGGTCCAGGGTAGATCGATCCATAAGAATGACCGCCAACATGTCGATAAACTGGACAAACATTGATACATGCTGCACATCGAATACAATGGAGAATGGATTGAAAAGCGGTTCCTAAAATTTTGGAGCGGCCATTGTCAACGATAACAAGATGGAATTCCTCAGGTCCATCCACTTCTCCTTCTTGTTTGGGACCAGTTAATGCTGTAATATAGCTTGTCAATTTCTGACCCACTGCTGCACGAGTCAATAAACTAACCAGTACCTCCATTTCCTCCCAAGTAGGAACAATCCGCTCCATTCCCATAACCGTAATTTGCGTTTTTGGCACAGTTGTAACCATTCGTGCATTTCCTTCATTTGTTACAAGTGAAATCGTCCCAGATTCGGCAATCGCAAAATTACAGCCCGTAATTCCGATATCAGCTTGCAAGAATTCCTCTCTAAGTTTTTCTCTTGCAAACAGAGCGAGCTCCTCAGGCTTTTCACTCTTGTCATAACCTAGTTTATTTTTGAAAACATCACGAATCTGTTCTTTATTTTTGTGTAATGCTGGTGCGACAATATGTGATGGCGGATCATGATCATCTACTTGCAAAATCCACTCCCCTAGATCACTTTCAACCACCTCGCATCCAGCCTTTTCAAGTGCTTCATTCATGTTGATTTCTTCTGTTACCATTGATTTAGATTTTACGACTTTTTTTCCTTTTTTGTTTTTAATTACATTTGTAATATAGTCATTCGCCTCTTCTGGCGTTTCTGCAAAAAAGACATGTCCACCACGATTGGCTACATTTTCACTTAATAGTTCTAAATAGTAATCTAGGTTTTCAATTGTATGTGAACGAATTTCTTCCCCAAGCTTTCTCCATTCTTCCCAATCTCCTAGATCTTCCGCCGCCTTTAACCGACCATTTCGTAAACGTTCCTGTGCAGAAGATACGGCTCCCCGCATGAACGAATCGCCAAGCCCTGACGATACACGTTCTTTAAAGGGTTCATTCCCTATTTTCATAGCCATATCGATTTCCCCCTCTCACTAAGAGTCTTTCTTATCTACTATTTAATACAGAAGCGATATGCATCACTCTAATCAGTTTATCTTTCCGTTCTATTCTCCCTCCAATATTCATTAAGCAGCCGCAATCGGCACCAATTAAAATCTCAGCCTCTGTCTCTTCTACATGCCGAACCTTTTCATCGACCATTTGTTCAGAGATAGGTGTCATCTTAACAGAGAAGGTTCCCCCAAACCCACAGCAATCATGGTTATGTGGAAGTGGATTCATTTCTAGCCCTTTAACATGCTTTAAAAGCTTCATTGGAGCTTCCTTGACACCTAGGAGTCTAGTCATATGACAAGAAGTATGAAACGTTGCTTTTCCCTTTAATTTCGCGCCCACATCTTCTACTCCTAACACCTCAACAATAAACTGGGTAAGTTCATATGTTTTATCCGCCAATTCATTAGCACGACTTTCCCATTTTGGATCATCCTTAAAAATATGAGGATATTCTTTAAACATCGTTCCACAAGAACCAGACGGTGTGATGACATAGTCTGATTTCTCAAACACTGAAATCATATGTTTCATTGATTCTTTCGCTTTCTCTACATATCCACTGTTATACGCCGGCTGTCCGCAGCAGGTTTGCTTCTCTGGAAAATCGACCTCACAGCCAAGCTTCTCAAGCAATTCAACCGTATCCTTTCCAACATCTGTTTGAAAAATGTCTATTAAACATGTAACAAATAATGATACTTTCATAGACCCCTCACCTTTTCTGGAGAAATTCCTATATAAATAACTATGATTTAAGTGTATGACTATATCCACGACAAGTCAACAGGTCATCAGATGACTTTCTTCGTTTGCTAATAGTATTCCTATTCAAAATTAAATAGACTGTTTCTAGGCTCTTCATCTGCAAAAATTCAATCAAGGAGCTGTCCCATAACCAAGGTGTCAGGATCACAACCTCACTATATAGAGGAAATTCTAAATTACATCTATATGTGAAGTGGCTCCTGCCCTCTTATGTGACAGCTCCCTATTAATATCTAATCTGTTAGGCTGTTTCTTTCATTTTCTCCCTATCTATTTGATTTTGTTTTTGTCCCTTTACAATAGAAATGAAAATAAATAAGGCTACTGCAGCGAGGATGATCGTTCCGATATTAAAACCCAAACCATTGATGGCTACATAACCAATTCCTCCAGCAAAAACAACATAAAATGTCATCGGGATTAGAGTTTTTCTAATTAAGTTCCCCTCTTTCCCCATTAGCCCTGCTGACGCAGAAGCCGCCACAACATTGTGGACGCAAATCATATTACCAGCGGCACCTCCCACTGCTTGGAGGGCTACAATGGTTGCTGGAGCAGCAAGAATATTATCGGCTACTCCAAATTGAAATAGCGAAAACATCATATTACTAATCGTATTACTACCTGCAGCAAATGCTCCGATTGCTCCAATGGTAGGTGCGATCAGCGGCCAATAGCTCCCAAACATATTAGAGATCCCTTCTGCCAATACAAGTGGCATACTTGCATATTCTGCTGCGTTGACCCCAGAATTAATGAATACTTGAACCATAGGGACAGCAAAAATTAGGGCTGCCATTGCACTAACAATAGTCTTAAAGGAATCTTTAACAGCACGCCCATAATCTCTTAAATTCATTTTGTATAAGAAAATGGCAATAATCGAAACAAGAATAAAAATCGTCCCTGGTATATTTAAAGGTTTACTTTCGACGGTAATAGCCGTACCGAAAACGCTTTCAAATGAAATCACCCATGATTGAATCCAAGATGAGAACGGTAAATAATCAATACGTGTCACTACTAATAGAACAGCTACTAATAAATAGGGTGTCCATGCTTTTAAGAAAGAAATCGTTTTCTTCGGTTTTTCCGAATTGTCGATGGTAAGGGTTCCTGTCCATGAAGGATTCCAATTAGAGGAATGATCAAAATCCCATGTACGTTTCGGTACAAACCATCCTTTTTTCGCCGCAGGAACAACAATGGCTAAACCAACCAATCCACCGATTAAAGATGGAAATTCAGGCCCGAGAAGATTGGCGACAAGTGCATAAGGAATCGTAAAGGCTAGCCCTGCAAAAACAGCAAACTTCCAAACCGCTAACCCTTCTTTAATCGATTTATTTTTTCCAAAAAAGAATGTCAGCATCGTTACCATAAATAACGGAATGAAAATACCAATAATTCCATGAATAATCCCAACTTGTCCACCAATCCCATTTATATATGCTTCAAATGTGGTTCCTTGCTCAGCCACATATTTTTGCACTAAAGGAGAATCCTTTAATCCTGAATTCACTCCAATTAAGATCGGGGTTCCGACTGCTCCATATGAAACCGGAGTGGACTGTAAGATAAGAGCGACCATAACAGCTCCCATAGCTGGAAAACCAATCGCAACTAAAAGTGGTCCAACAATCGTGGCAGGTGCCCCCCACCCTGCTGCCCCTTCAAGAAATGAGCCAAATAACCAACAAACAATAATTGTCTGAATGCGTCGGTCTGAAGAGATGCTAGTGAAGCCTTTACGAATGGTAAAAATAGCACCGCTTTCCTTTAACGTATTTAATAAAAGAATCGCCCCAAAAACGATGACAGCCACCTCTAATGCCGTCACAACACCCTTCACACTAGCTGCAGCTACCTGATTGCCTGGTACCTTCCAAATAAACATCGCCATAAGAACCGTTACGACCAATGATAAAGGCATCGCTTTTTTCGCCGGCCATCTTAAAACAACTAGAAAAAAGAAAACGGAAACAATAGGCATAACGGCTAATAATGCTAATACTCCAATACTCATTCTTTTATTCCCCCTCAAAAAGTCCATTTTTATCTTTAATTAATCATATTAACAGGTCATCAGATGACTATCTTGTTAAGTAAAAGTATAAATAAAACGTTTTCATAAAACAATGGAATTTTCGAAATTTTTATAAAAGAAGAGTGGAGAATCACATATCGGCTGAAAGCTACAACTATGTATTGAGGGTTGTAAAGTAACAATTAAGCTATTTCATTTTAAGACATTAAACAAGCTTAAGGGACTGTCCCAAAGGCAGAAACCATATGTTCGTCAATAATATAAGATACTACCTATTAAATTGATGATTCCTGAATCCTTTTTATTCGTACTCTACAAATTAACATGTACAAAAATCGAAAAGTTGCGCATTACCAAATTTAAGACTAGGAAAAGGGAGCTGCTGAAAAAGAGCAAATCCAGAAAATTTACATAAAAACGTTATTTTTCAATATTTCAAAAAACAAAATAAGCCGTCTGATAGTAGATTGACTTACCAGACAGCCCTTGAAATATGGTGTTTAATTTTTGATGAATACACTTCCCTGTACTCTAAAATATAACAATAAAGAAGCTAATCTAAATCTTGTAACATAATCGTACCGGATCGTGAATATCAAATTTAGAAAATAAACACTAACATTTAAATACCCCTTACCCTATTTATTATTTATGAATGGATTGGTATGTAAATCTCTATCTCTTCCAAATCATTTTCAATTGGATGAAAGGTCTCAATAATATAGGATCCTAAGTTTTTCTGATATCCATGTTCATCGGACCATTTAATTAATTGCAGATGAAGGTCACCAACATCAGTTATTCTTCCCCTAGTAGTTGCATACTCCTGCGATATTTCAATATATTCCATACCAGAGGGAACTTCATTTAATGCATCATGAACAATCATTCCAACATAATAGTAACCCTCTATGTGGTTTTCATCCCTTTTTGGTTCATAGAGTGCAATTTCAGTATTAGAATGATTTTGAATTTCACTGGCTCTACTCAGAAATTGTTGAGCAAACTTAGGTACCTCACTTCCGTAGTTCGCAAAAGCCCCCTTGTTTTTCATCCCAACAACTTTAAAATCCTTTTTTACTTTTTTGCATTCCATCATAACACCCCCACGTAAATGTATTCGTTAACTAATTCTATAAACCAATAAAATTTTCCTTTTGATCGACTTATATTTACTGCACATCCCCTTCTAAATGTATTCAAGAATCTGGCCTATTTGTTGAATAATTAGTTTAAAAGGTTATAAGTAAATAAGGTTGAATAACACTCCATCCCATTAACACCCTATTGCTGAAGAACATTTCAAGTTGAATTCGTTTTAGAAAACAGATTGTTCCTTCTTGAAGAAACGCATCCGCTATGAACAAAATATCCTCTACGATATACTTTGCTAACTCTTCGTCGCTAATGTCATCTCCATCAATATCGAGACGAAATTCCTGCCCTTGTATTCCACCGCCATTAGTAACACTCTTTTATCCATTTTGAATCCACCTTATGCTAGTTTTGGGTAGATCATTAAATACCTACTCTAGTTAATAAAAAAAATATTCCTGAATTTATCTGCACGTTTGTTGAATAAAAGTTTAAAAGATTTTGAGAATGTAGTGGTTCAAGCAAAGAAATACGGAAGATTAAACACCCAACAGAGAAAACAGTTTATGTTGCTGGAGATACGGTGTGGTATGATACAGTTCATGAAGTAATCGACACACATAAACCTGAAATTATTGTAGTAAATGCTGAAGATAATCAATTCTTTGAAGGTAGCTCTCTTATCATGGGGAAAAATGATGTCTATGAAGTGTAAACGGGTGTCCTAAAGCAAAAATATTGCTGTCCACATGGAAGCCGTGAATCACTGGTATTTGTCCAGAGGGAAATTGCAAAGCTTCGCCAAAAAAAAGGGATTTCTCCTAACGTTTTATTACCCAACTGACGGTGAATCATACTCATTTTAAGAGAAGTAACAGACAGAAAATTATAATTCTGTCTGTTTTCAATTTGAGACGAAGGGACAGGCACCTTGCCCCAGGAAAAGCAAGAGGTTCAATAATTATGAAAAAGGGAGAGTTACCTGTCCCCTACTTACTTTGAAAACGATCCATTTCTATATAAAAAAATTACGATGAATGTTGGACAAGTGTCCTAGCCATCGCAATAGAATGCTCAGTTGCTCTTTTCTTAGCTGATAATGAGTAAGTAAGTTACACAGTAGTTTGCTTATACTTTACGAAGCACTTTTTTGTTTTTTCCATTTTAAATTATTTGATTAAGTGTTATCTGCTTTCTAAAAAGAGTTCGAATGAACGCAAAATGAGGGAATATCTTAATTTATTAGCTTATCGAATATCCTAATCATTTAATCCCTTTCCATCGAGAATTTGCTGCATATATTTTTCAACCCTTGACTCTCGAGTTTTGGATTGTTTGGCATTAGAAAAATAAAGAATGTATGCTCTTTGTCGTCCTGGTGTCAAAGCTTCAAAAGCAGTTTTTAAGGCAGGGATTTCATCGAATTTATTTTGAAGTTCTTCAGGAATGGTGAACTCTGTATTCTTTTTCACTTCCAAACCGGCTTTTTCAACTTCAATGGCTTCATAAATATAAGCTTTTAAGATGGTTTCCATTTCAACTATTTCTTGAACATTGGTAAACCGAATCTGACGCGCTGCCTGAACATTCTCTGTTTGTTGGACTAGAATCCCATGGGGATCCTTTAATAAGGCACCTTTGTGAAACAGAAGCGCACAATATTCTTTAAATCCATGTATTAAAACGATGTTTTTGTTCTCAAACATGTAACAAGGATGCATCCACTTAATATCTTCGCTCAGGTCACAGTCAAGAACGATATTTCTCAACGTCTCAAATTCACTCTTCCATTTTTTGGCTTTTTTTAGAAATCCATCAACCTTACGATTCTTTCTACTATTTGTCATCAGAACACCCTCTCTCCAATTTTTCGATCAGCTGACAGTCAAAAATGATCATTCTCAATTGCTCCAATTCTTTCTGTCACTTTTTGAATATACATCAACCTTGAATCATTTTCCATGCCTCACTTGCAATCTTACTTAATCGAGGTAAATCATTTTTCTTCAATATCCATTAGTATTCATTCTCAACTAATACCCAATAAAGGCATCCTTTTTGATATTCCGTTTTGAAATATTATGATCTTGTAAATAAATAGAAATAGAATCCACCATTGACTTCGATCCTGCAATAAAGTATTTCCCATTGTTCTTAAATAAGGTGGTAAACTTATCTATCTCCTGATGCAAGTCATTCCTTGAATCAAGGTAAGTTACATTTATTGAAGTATTGTTAGCAATTCCATCAAGTTCATCTTTATATACATATGACTTTTTGCTATCAATGTAGAGTAGATTTATTTGTTTCGCGACTCCATTCCCTTCTGCCTCTATTTGTTTTAGTATCGACCGAAATGGTGTAATTCCAATTCCACCTGCAATCAGGAGTGATGGACTGTTATCTTTTAGATAAAAAGACCCAACAGGCCCACTCATCCTAACTCTCATTCCCTGTTTTAATTCTAACATTGCTTTCTTAAATTCACTTGGGTCATCACTAATACCCATTGTTATTTTAACAACATTCTCTGAGGGAGCAGATGCTACACTGAATGGTCGAATTGGCTTTTTTATAGACTTATGAGTAATACTAAATAAACCATGTTGCCCTGCTTTCCAGGTTAAATCTTTCTCTTTTTCAAATAGAAAGGTATATACACCTTCAGATTCCTTATAGTTTTCTAAGAATAATAATTCTCTCTTTTTGAGTATTGGTAATATATCTTGAATAAAACCCATTTTCCGATCTCCCTTTTTTAAATTAACTAACCATATTTTTCTGAAACAGTATACATTTGCTATTGTCGAATTCTTCGAAAGAGCAGTGGCTTTCTCCCTGTCAATATGCTATTGGGGATGCTACAAGTGAATAGATGAATAGGGACTCCACCTATACATTTCCCTTTTTTCAAAAAGCAAACGGCTCAGTCCTATACTAAGCCGTTTGCTTCTTCCCTCTTCGTTAGCTAAACTAAAAACAGGTTTATAGGTTCTTACTTTTCCTCTAACTTTTTTTTAGATCTTCACATATTCGCCCAACCATATTCCGCACCATTGAAATGCTTGATCTTCTTTTTCGAATCCCGTATGTTCAAGGTGTAAGTAGGTTATTCCATCCTCTTGTTTCAATGTCCATGTGACTATAGTGTTTATCGGGCCGCCTACCCAAGTATAAGATAACTTATAAGGCTCATCTACTACTAATACTTCACAATCTACAATTAAATTCCACTGATCATTTTAGAATTGACAATTATGTCCTACGATTGGGTTAAAGTTATTTTCCATTACCCATTTAATAAGCCATTTTTAGGAAATATCCCCTCCTAAGGATTGAAATCCTAGATTTCGTAAAAGGCTTTTGATTGATGAATATCTTTTACACTTAAACTTATAGAGAAAGCACATAGTCTCATATTTCCTCCTCATAAAAATTTAATAATTCCGAAATTTTTTCGCATAAATTAATTGTACATCATTACTTTCAAGAACACATCACAGTTTATCCAATTTTTATAAGGTAAAACCAAAAAAGGGCGCAATCCTCGCTCGGAAATAATTGGATTTTTTGTAGGTAGGTTAGTTTTTAGGGGAAAATAAATCCATTCCCTTTCACTCCTTAAAATAAAAAAGGGCATAGGGACTATCCATGTCCCTATGTTCCTTACTATCGATATTTAATCGCAACATTCTTCAGCTGTGTATAATTCTTTAAGGCCACTAGTCCTTTCTCCCGGCCAAAACCGCTCTTTTTATAGCCTCCGAATGGCATTTGAATGCCTCCACCTGCGCCATAATTATTAATAAATACCTGCCCTGATCGTATTCGATCAGCCAGCCTGTGAGCCTTCCCTATATCTTGTGTCCAAATTCCTGTAACAAGTCCATAATCTGTACCATTGGCGAGTCGAATGGCCTCTTCTTCGGACTCAAAAGAGAATACAGATAAAACTGGTCCAAATATTTCCTCTTGGGCAATGCTACTATCAGGTGATACCCTATCAATAATTGTCGGTCTTACATAATAGCCATTTTCAAAGCCTGCTATTTCCACACGCTTGCCGCCTGTAACGATCTTTCCTTCCTTTTCAGCTTGCTCCACAAATGCGATCACACGCTCAAACTGGTTTTTAGATAAAATAGGTCCTAAATCAGTATCTGTTTTTCCTGGCCCTACCTCCAGTTTTTCAAAGCACTCCTTAAGCAATGAGACAAAATGCTCTTTATATGTGGCCTCAACCAATAATCTTGATCCGGCTGAGCATGTTTGCCCGGCATTTTGAATGATTGATTTTGTAACCCATTCGACTGTCTTCGTTTCATCACAATCGCTGAACACAATATTTGGAGATTTACCTCCAAGCTCAAGTGTGACAGGGACAACATTTTCTGCAGCTGACTTCATAATTATTTTCCCGGTCTCCACCGATCCAGTGAATGTAATATGATTCACTTTGGGATGGGATGACAAAGCCTGTCCCGCTTCATGGCCATAACCTGTCACCACATTAAACACACCTTTTGGAAGAATGGTTTCCTCAAAAAACTCGGCAATCTTCAATGCTGTTAAGGGGGTATCCTCAGCTGTTTTTAAAACAACTGTATTGCCTGTTGCAATTGCTGCAGCTGTACTTCGTGATGTAATTTGAATCGGATAATTCCATGGAATGATATGGGCTGTTACGCCAATAGGCTCTCTTACTGTAAAATCAAGAACACCATCTTCAATTGGAATTGTCTCCCCCATCATCTTATCAGCTGCACCCGCATAAAACTCAAAATAACGGGCAGCCGCTTCGACGTCAGCGTATGCTTGTGACAGTGGTTTTCCAACATCAGCTGTTTCTAGTTCCGCCAATTCATCCCGATGCTGGCGAATTTTATTTGCTATCTCCTGTAAAATATAGCCTCGCTCATGCGGTTTAAATACCCGCCATTCTTCACTCTCAAAGGTAAGAAGGGCAGCTTGGACCGCTTCATCTACATCTTCTTTCAATCCTCTCGGAATGGTTCCAATTACAGATTGATCAGCAGGATTATAAAATGAAATGGTTTGTCCGTTTTTGCTTTTGACCCAGTTACCATTAATATACATCTTCAGTTCTTTCATGTTATCACCCTTAAGTTAGATTCCTCTTCCACCGTCGACATTCAAGGTTGCTCCGGTGATCATATGTGCTTCATCAGACAGAAGAAAAGCGATTGAATACGCAATATCCGCCGGTTTTAATAAATTGCCTAACGGAACACTCTGTTTAAAAATCGTATTCTTCACTTCATCGATATTCGCCCCATCTGCAGCAAATTGTTCGAGCATGTTTGTATCACATGGTCCAGGGTGGATTGTATTAACACGTATGTGATGATCCGCCAATTCGATCGCTAATGCTCTTGTCAAGCTTTCCGCGCCGCCTTTTGAAGTAATATAGGCTTGAAGACCCGGGCGAGGACGTACTGCGGAAATCGACGCTACATTTATGATAGAACCATAGCCTTGTTTTTTCATATATTTAGCCGCTTCTTTACACGTTAAAAAAAGAAGTGTTGTATTCACATTTAAAATGCGAGTCCACTCAGCCAAAGAGACATCCTCAATTGGTTTTGCTTTTTGGGCAATGCCTGCAGCGTTTACCAAGCCACTAATTGAACCAAATTTGGCATTCCCCTCTGCAAAAACTTTCTCAACAAAAGTCTCATCTAGCATGTCGCCTTCAAAGACTGCCAGCTGTTCACTTTCGAAATCATTAAGCATTTGTGTATTCAAGTCGGTGGCAATGACATTGGCGCCTTTATCTAACAACAGCTTAACAACCGCAAGACCCATGCCGCCGCCAGCCCCTGTAACGACAATTGATTTATGGTGTAGCCGCATTTGTATGCCCCTCCCTGATTCGTATCTTCAAATGATTTCTAATCGCTGAACCAACTTCCTTTGTTGATGATTTCCCTCCTAAATCTGGGGTGGTGACTCCAGCTGCAATGGAATCTTCGATCGCTTGTAAAATGGAGGTATGTAAGTCGGACCTTCCCAAATGCTCCACCATTAGCGCCGCTGACCAAATTTGCGCAACTGGATTTGCGATTCCTTTCCCTTTAATATCAGGAGCCGACCCATGAACTGGTTCGAACATTGACGGATAATCCCTCGATGGATTAATGTTGGCTGAAGGTGACACTCCCAGCCCTCCGACAACCGCCGAACCCAGATCAGATAAAATATCGCCGAATAAATTCGAGGCGACCACAACCTCAAAAGCTTGCGGTTTTTGAACAAAAAAAGCAGCAAGAGCATCAATATAAATCCGTTCCATTTCGATATCAGGATAGTCACTCGAAACTTCATTGACGACTTCATCCCAGAAATTCATGGAGTGAATGACTGCATTAGACTTTGTTGCACTCGTTACTTTCTTCAGCCCCTTCGAACGGGCGTATTCAAACGTGAATTGACTTACTTTTTTAATTCCTTCTCTAGTCATAACCGTATTTTGAATGGCGAGTTCCCTATCTGTTCCTTCATAAAGCCTTCCGCCGGAATTTGAATATTCACCTTCTGCATTCTCCCGGATAATAGAAAAATCAATCATCTGATTCATATCCTTAAAAGGAGTACGGATGCCCTTCAGCTGTTTGACAGGCCGATAATTAATGTATTGGTCAAATTTTTTCCGGATCGGCATAATCAACTCCCAAACCGTTACGTGATCTGGAACGCGGGAATCTCCGATTGCACCGAACAATATTGCATCAAATGCCTTAAGCCTTTCTAACCCGTCTTCAGGCATCATCCGATTGTGCTCAAGATAATAATCCGAGTTCCAGTGAAACGCAGTGACATCACACTGGAATGTCGGATCCACTTCTCCCAGCAAGCTCAGTACCTGTTCCGCTTCCTGCATTACTTCTGGACCGATGCCGTCTCCCGGCAGGACAGCAATTCTATGTTTACTCATCATGAAGCACCCTCTTCATTTAAAAAATTCAGAGCAGCCTGGCGGTATATTTCAGTTGTTTCTGCCAATTCATCAACATCGACATACTCATCAATTTGGTGGGGCACTTCACGGTCACCTGCTCCAATCGTCACGATCGGGACACCTGCAACATGAAGGAACGTCCCATCGGTTGCACCCGGAACACCGTTATAAACCGGTTCCTTTTTCTGTACAGTTTGAACAGCTTGTGCGACCGCTTTGACAACAGGGTCTTCTTTATCCGTATCAGTCCAAGGACGATCCTCAATTACTTCAAAATCCGCTTTAAAGTCTGGATCATCTTTTGCTAACCGTTCGAAAATGCTGTAGATTTCCTGTTGTAAGACTTCATGACCTTGGCCAGGTACCGTTCGAATATCAAGCGTTGTCATACATTGCTCTGGAATAACATTGATTTGCGCATCCCCTTTTACAGGTGCTTGCAATATTGTCGGTGTAATACTCGGCCAGCCGAGCGTCGGATGTTTCCCTAAACGCTCTTGCTCACGCTGTTCCAGTTTTTCTAACTCGCATATCACCTTGGCCATGCGCCAGTTTGGGTTGATTCCACTCCAGGAAATGGCACCATGGGCCATTTTTCCGTACGTTTTTAGAACGACACGCATTGCCCCCCGTTGGTTAATGCACACTTGGTTTTCTTCAGGTTCACAAATGATAGCTCCATCGACACCATCTGCCCAGCCCTGCTTTATGAAATGCTTAATTCCGATCATCATGCCTTCTTCGTCGCATGGAATACATAAAATGATTTTACCGGACCATTCTTCCTGATCCTGCAATAGGGAATGGACCGCGGTAATCATGCAGGCTAAATTACCTTTTGTATCATTTGTTCCCCTTCCGTACATACGTCCATCGATGATTTCAGCACCGAATGGATCATGCGTCCAAGATGTATGATCCCCCTCTGTTACTACATCTGTATGCCCTTCAAACAAAAGCGTTTTTCCAGGCTTTCCAGAGTCGACAATGCCGATCACATTCGGACGCCCCGGCTCTACTTCCTCTATATGAACTTCAATCCCGAGATGTTTTAATTGATCCGCCACAAAATGTGCAACCTTTTCTTCATTGCCACCTCCGACACCCGGGCGGTAAACACTTGGAATCCTCACTAAATCCTGCGTTAACGAAATAACCTTTTCACGATCTCGAGTAAATCTAGTCTGCGTGTGAGTTTCATTCATTTCTTCAAACACTCCTCTCCAGGTTTTCTTGAGCGATATAATCATTTACTGTATAAGACTTTGTCATCAAACTCACAGTTATAAAGGCAACAAATGAAAGTATGATCGGAACAACAACATTGTGCATACCAAATAGATTAGGGAAATACTGATCAACAATAATGTAAGAAGCTATACCGATTAACATGGATGATAGAGCCCCATACTTGTTGCCTCGTTTCCAATAGAGTCCCAGCACAACCGGCCAAATGAATGTTGCTTCAAGTCCGCCAAATGCAAATAGATTTAACCAGATTAATAGATCAGGCGGATTCAAGGCCATTAAGAATACTAACACTCCGAGAATGGCAGTTACACTAAAGCTTAGCTTTTTAACGGTATCAATGGATGCATCCGGTTTGATGTAATTCAAATAAACGTCCTTTACGACGGCAGAGCTGACAAGTAAAAGCAAGGAGTCGACCGTAGACATGATTGCGGCCATAGGGGCTGCTAATACGACTCCAACAAGCCAGGCTGGTAACACCTCTTGGGCAATCATCGGCATCACTTTGTCCCCTACTTCAATACCTGGTAAAATCGGGCGGGCAAATACACCGATCAAGTGCATATTTAACATGATAAATCCAACAACAATCGTTCCAATAATAAGAGCCCGGTGCATGGAACGTGAATTTTTATAAGACATTGCACGAACAGTTACTTGCGGTAAACCGACAACAGCCACCCCTACCAAAATCCAGAAAGAAGAAACATAGGTTGGACTTAAATCACCAGCTGAGCCATATGGTGTCACCAAGTTTGGGTTCTCCGCAATCAGATCTCCCATAATAGTTGAAATACCTCCGCCGGCAATGATCGTTGCAATCAGCAGAATCAGGGTACCTCCAAGCATGACAACCCCTTGTACCGCATCCGTCAAAGCGACCGCTCTAAAACCACCGATAATAACATAAACAAGAACTGAAACAGCAAATATGAATAGAGCCGTTGTGTAGTTTAACCCTGTTAACGATTCAATTAATCTAGCACCGCCAACCCACTGAGCAGCCATCGCTGAAAATAAGAAAATGATAATACTTAAAGCAGCCGTTAGCACAACCCACTTGCTCTGATAACGTTCTTTTAAGAAGTCAATTAATGTAACAGCATTATATTTCCGGGCCATGATTGCAAACTTTTTACCTAGAATCATCAAGACAAAATACCCTGTTGCAACCTGGGACATTGACAGCAGTACCCATGCTAACCCTTCGGTATAGGCGACACCAGGACCGCCAATAAAACTACTTGCACTGCCATAAGTAGCAATCATTGTCATCGCTAGTATGAAACCACCAAGCTGGCGTCCACCTAGGAAATATTCTTGTAAAAATGAGTTCTCTGTAGTTGTTTTTAATGACTTACTTGCCCAAAAACCAATGAAGAAAATAACAATCAGAAAGGCTATTAACGGTAAAATGACAGACCAATTCATGATTGCTCACCTCGATCTTCATCAAAAGGCACATCGACGAACCAAAACTTTACGACAATAATAACAAGCAGAACCATAATAACAAAGCCCACTACACAGCTGTAAAAGAACCAAGCCGGCAGCCCGAATACATATGAATAATTTTCAGGTGATTCATCACCAAGCCCATATGCAAAGGCAAACCACCAAAGAAAGTTAAATAAAGCTAAAGCTACCCCAATCAGCGCTTCCCGGTTTGCAATTTTAAACCGATAATCACGCTTTCCCCTTAGATCTTTCTCCAAATCTCCCATCTCCTTAATTATTAAGTTAAAACTTCAATATTTGAAGCTTTTAAGACCTCGCTTAAAAAATGACTCCTCGCCTAAGCACATGCAGTTGGATTTATCCAGAATGTTGTGATAGAGAGAAAATGCTCCTAATCTATCATTTTAATTAGTAAAACAATTATGAATTTTTAAATATCACTTTACATTGTAAGCAATTACAATTCATTAGACAAACAATGAGATAAAAAAAGAAATCATTTTACATTGTGTAAAGTGACAAGGGTTATAAAAAGAGCTTTTCCTTTTGTAGATTTGATAGAATTTTTCAAAAATACCCCCCCGTCAAATTTAATTATAATCAAAGAAAAAAGAGAGGACTTAAAACCGTTTTTTGTAACTTTGAGGTTTTTACTTTGGTTAATTCTTTAAAGTATGGAGTGAATGTACATGTATAAAGGAAAAATTATTAAATTTTATCGCCAGAAAGCTAAATTAACACAACAGCAGCTTGGATATGGGATTTGCTCTAATACACATGTCAGTAAAATTGAACGTAGGATGACAGATTATTCTCCAGAGCTCACCTTGCTGCTTTCTAAACGGCTTGGAATAAATATTGAAGAGGAGGTAGAGCGATATAAAAATATAAAGAGGCTACTTCATTGTTGGCATGATGCGATGATTAAGCAACGAAATGAAGATATTGAAACGATTAAAGACAAGCTAGAGAAAGAACCATTAATACAGATCAGTGACTCTCAAATTCTTTATGAACTGCTGAGGGCGAGATATTATCTTCTACATCATGATCTAAAACAGACTGACAAAATCATAAAAGATATACAAAAGAAACATAAACATTTGCCTCCCTACGAGAGAAACTTACTAAAACATCTTTTAGGTATTTATTACTTGTCTAGAAAGGATGTGGTAAAAGCATTTACTATTTTAAAAACGATTAACGGTGAGGATTACGACAATGCAGAGTATTATCTAACTTTAGCTACTGCCTCCCTTGCAGTCAATTCAAAGGTAACGGCTTATTACTATGCAGAAAAATCGTTGCAATTTTTTATTAAAAGCAATAATTTCCTTAAAGCAATTGATGCAGAAATGATTATGTTAATGACACAGGAAAGTGACGGACACCGTGATTTTCAAAAAAAAGTCGAGCACTATCAAGCTTTAATTCAAACTTCCGAACTGTGCCATGCACTTGATAAGAAGGCACGGCTGCTTCATAACTTAGCATATGAATACTATAGTAGAAACGAATATGAAGCGGCCAAACGACAATACGAACAAGCAATGGTTCTGAAAGAAAAAAAATCAGCCGTATACTTAATCTCCCTGGAAGGGTTCATCCGCAGCTGCCTTGAAGGAAATTTATTATCGAAAAATGAATTAGTAAAACATATCCACGAGGGATTATTGATTGCAAGGGAGAGTAATGAATATTTATATACCATCTGTTTCAAGCTTCTTCTCTATTTGATCAACAATCATCAGACTCAATATTATAGCTACCTATGCACTAACGCTTTACCGTACTTTAAAAAGTGTGGTTATGTAACGTTAGTACAGCGATATGAAAAAGAACTCTTCCATTATTATTTAAAAACCGACGAAACCGATAAAGCTCTTGAACTGGCAACAAGAGTAATAATGGATTAAATGGATAAGGGTTACGTATAAACTAAAAGGAAAATTGGACTATTCTGTTTGAATTGTTTCAGCTCCAATTCTTGATTTTGTTCGTATCGTATGGAGCACCTTTATTATCTTTATAAAGTTTCAATGATTTGAATATCTTCAGAGTCATATTAAGCAGAAAAGATCTTGGTTAGTCGTTCTTCAAATCATGTTAAAGCCTTCGTTTCCATTTGACATTCCGTCTAACTCCTTCTTATGGCTCACGCAAAATTGTACATAACAAGGTACAATTCTTTTTCATGGAAAAACCCTCCTATTTGTTCTATTGAATCATGGAGATTCATTTAAACGTCCTTTCCCAAAAAACGCCAGGAATATCATCCTGGCATTTTTGGTGTTTTTGCTAATTTCTTGTTTCAAGCCCAATGGAGCTGAATAATTTTTCCAATGTAACCTTGCCTAGTTTTTCTTTTGGCTTTTTATTCTCTTTGGCATCAGGTCCTTTTTCCAAGAAATTTTTCTCGATGAATCGAAGATCTATTTCATCTACTTTTCCGTCTTGGTTAATGTCTCCCTTGTTAACTCCTACATTTTCTTTTCCGTATGAGAAAACGGAGATGATTGCATCTTGGATATCAACCATCTTGTCGCCATTGACATCACCTGCATCGCTTTTGTCCATATTTACTGACATTCGTACACCGGCTAAATCTCCATCGATGTTTTTCACTACTTTCGTCGTTACTTTGCTTGAGAGATGGCCTGGTATCTTCACATAGATTTCATACTCTTTTTCTGATAACGGAAGGTTATCGATTGTAAAGTATCCATTATCCGAAATTTCGGATGCTTCGTAGGTTTCACCATCTGCCGCTTTTGCATATACTTTCACTCCAAGCTTAGAATAGTCAATCGAATAATCCAATTGTCCATTCTCTTTATAGAAAGCTTCAGGTTTAATAAATCCATTCACAACAGAGTGTCCAGCTAGAATCGTAAATGACTTGTCTTTAAATACACGAATAATGGAAGGACTAGAATCTGATGTTTTCTTATACTTAAAAGAACTCGTTTCAAATGTCAAGTCCTCTGGGGCGTAGTATTCGTCACCAATGACTTTAAACGTGATATCTAAAAATGGAAGATCTTTATCGATTTTCAACTCATTTTGGTCAATCGAAGCCCCTACCTTAACATTCCCTGCTGTGACTGTCGGCTCATCCAGTTTTACTTTTACACCTTTTTGCTCTGCATATTGCTTGAATGCCTCATTGACTTTGACATGTTCAAATTCAAAGAAACTTTTAATAAAAGGGACGCTGAATTCCCCGGAGACGAGCTGCTGAATATTGTTCAAAGTCAATGTCATGGTTATATCGTCACCCAGACGAACCTTTTCCTTATCGTAACTAGATACCGCATATTCCGTTCCTTCTTTTATGAACTTGTAGTTCTTTATGCCCTCTGGATATCCTACGGATGCTGTAGCATTATCGAAAACAAATAAGTTGGAATCCAAATATGACCTCTCGTCTATTCTTTCCTTCATTGCAGGGAATCTAAAGTTTCCTTCCGCATCTGCATTAAGGAAACCATGATTATAAAACGAGTACTCCCACCAAAGCAAACCGTTTCTAGATTGATCGATATCTACTCCTTTCTCTTTGAGCGCATCGACTGTCGAATCATATACATTCCCATGTACCCATACAGCAGGACCATCATAACCCGCTTCTTTCGTATACATCGATTCATTCACTTCATAAAGTCCCGGTTCCATATCTAGCTCGACTTTCGGTGGCGTATTGTCAATCATAACAATCGCGTCCTTACTGTGAGGTTTACCTTGCTCATCATACCCAATCATTTCGAACGTATAATCACCTTCCGGCAGTTTCACCTTTTTATCCGAAATGGGCTGCGAAGGATCATTGGTGAATGGGAATACCTCCCCTTTAAAAATTTGATCGCCCCAATAATCAATACCTGTCATTAAATGGCTTGCATCCATGGTTCCCATAAATCCAATTGCTTCTCCGGATTTTCCATCTCTCACCAACATATCAATTGTTTTTAGTGGGCTAGATAATTTGACGATTGCATTGGTATATGGCGTATAATACGGATGTATCTTCGAATCATTCGCAATCATCGGTCTTGTCAATACCATCTTCTCAAATCCTTTGTCTATCACACGGATGGAAAACGGGATTTGATAATTCTCTTCTTCATTTTTCGAATTGACAAGGTGAATGTATCCTTCATACCGTCCAAATTCGGCATGTTCTGAAACACGAATCGTCGGCTCAATTTCTGCGGATTTACCTGCTTCTACTGAAACCGTTTCGGGTATCGTTACTTCTACCCCATTTTTGCCGGCATCTTGAATTTGTCCATTAGCCGGTAAAAATTCAACATTTGTGATAAATTCCTGCCCATCTTTTTCATTGCGGTTTTCAATAACAACTTTTCTGCTGTCTTCAATTTGTCCTTCTTCCTCTTTAAAATGACTGCCAAAAGCAATGGAACCCGTTTCTTCATCAATTTCGACAAGGACGCCATTTTGTTCATTTATCGTTTTGTCCATAACCTTCACTAATGTATCTGCATGGACTGCCTCATACGCATCAATTCTTCCTGCACCAATTTCATTGACAGAATAGTGCCCATTCATTTTATCAGCTGTGTTCATTAATGCTTCTTTCACTTCGAAAGGTGTATATTCGGGATGTGCTTGTAAAATGAGCGATGCTGTTCCTGCTGCATGAGGCGAAGCCATTGAAGTTCCATTAAGGCGGCCATAAGCTATATCGTAATTTTCCCCGTCTTGCGGATCATTTAAATATTCGGGAATCGTCGAGAAGATCGCCACACCTGGTGCTACGACATCTGGTTTAATGTCCTCATTCCCGTTAGCAGGACCTCTCGAACTAAATTCCGCTAGGTGATCTCCTTCTGTCTTGACGCTGCCTAACGATTCGAAGGTCATTTCATTTTGTGATTTCAAACGTTCACCGTCAGCTTTTGATAGTCGGAAAGATGGAATATAATTCGTCCCTTCCCCAAGAAAAGCTTCTATTTCACCATCCACATTGTTATACACAATCGCGGCTTTAGCACCGGCTGATTTTGCATTTTGCACTTTTTCATCAAACGTAATGCTGCCACGTTGAATGAGTGCTACTTTACCAGCTACATCTTTTTGATTAAAATCGGCTTTTGTCCCTATTCCAACTTCAACAATCGGAAGGGTCAAATTCTTTAGATCTTCTAAGTGATCTGTGTAATTTCGTGCTAACAGCTGCATGTCAGTTATCGTTTGGTCCCCTGCACTTGCAGTAAACGTCGGAATGTTTAATGACACATCGCTCGCGCCGACTGAAATCCCCAGTGCAGCTGCGCCTGGAGATCCGAGTGTTTTTTCACCAGGTCCTTCGTTTCCTGCTGCAACGACCGCAACAACTCCTGAGAGCATCGCATTATTAATGGCAATCGATGTCGGATTGAGGGGATCATTGACACTGGATCCCAACGACAAGTTGATAACATCCATTCCATCTTTCACCGCCTTGTCAATACCTGCCATGACGGCAGTGGTCGATCCTCTTCCATATGGACCCAATACACGGTACGCATAAAGATCAACCCCCGGAGCTACCCCTTTTACGGCTGATGCCGAGCTGTTTTCTTTTGATCCAGCGATAGACCCGGCTACATGTGTTCCATGGTATGTATAGTAACTGGAACCCATGAATTCAGGCTGCCCTGAATCCTTCCACTCCTGATAAGTCGCCTCCATCGGATCTGAATCATTATCGACAAAATCGTATCCGCCTTTATAAGAGCCTTTTAAATCTGGATGGTTATAGTCAATACCTGAGTCAATAACCCCTACTTTAATTCCTTCACCTGTAATATTCTCTTCGTGAAGCTTGTCCGCACCGATTTGAGGCAGGCTGTCATCAACCCTTGTTGAAGTGGCTGACTTCACTACATTCGACTCTTTTGGGAGTTCGATGCTCACTTCTTGATCCTTCCAAATCCGTTCGACCACTCCTGTACTGAGAAGCTCTTGTACTGCCGTTCCCGGTAATGTCATCGCAACACCGTTGAATGCCTCATGGTATTGTCTCGTGATTTTGGCATCCTCCATTTTTTCTACTTTTGTTCTATTCAGACTTTTTACTTTTTTCCATTCTTTTTTGAACGTGTCGTGTTCTTTTTTTGCTTGATTGGTTGCGGTAGAAAGAGACATTTTTTTCCCTTTCAAGGCTTGCTTTGCGACCTCCACCTCTGCAGGAGCCTGCTTAAATTCAACAATAACGTTGACTAATTCAGGGCTCTTCTGGTTTATCTCCGGTGAAATGATGAACCCAGGTGTGATTTCTAGTTCTTTCAGTGCTTTCCTTTGCTGATCCGTTAAATTCATTAACATCTTTTCTATATTTTTCGGTTTATTCTGAAAATTACCCTCAGCAATCGCTCCAGATGGAACACCTGCTGAAACTAACAAACTAGCAATTAAAGTGCCAGTAAAAATATGTTTCATTTTACCTATATTCATAACGTTCCCCCTGATCGTTATTATTCGATAAACGCTAAATTTACACCTTTTAACACGTGATATAAGAGATATACAATCAACTAACAAATAGAACGTTTCAAAAACAAATGGGTACCCTAATTCAGATTTTATATAACATTCTATGGAGCGGCAATGGGGGGATTTTTTCTGTAACATCAATGACTTTACGGTAAAAAAGATCTAATACACAGCATTTAATACAGTATCAGTAGATCATAATGTAGTAAAAAAGGATTAGTAGATTTCGAAGGTACCAGATAGGGGGGACTTTGCAAAAACTTGGTTGAAACGGAATAAAGATCTTAGAAGAAATAATATTTGATATAATACTATCCTCTAATGCAGTAACCTACATCATATTTTTCATTACATAAGTAGCGGGTAAAAGGACTAACAAGGCCCTATAAAATTCCCCTAAAATCGGACACCTAAGGAAGAGAACATTAAAACTGGATTAGCTTTAAGATCAATCCTTAAGGTATTATCTTATCTCAAATAGTATCCCCTAGATCTAAACAAAAAGTTTTGAGTCGGTTCATTATTATTAGTAAAGTCAATTGTTTAAAGCGTGGATTATCAAAAATTCTCTCTTTTTTTTTATTGTATTGTTACAAAAAAAGACGGTTCCCTTATTATGGAAACACGTCAATTTCTGATTTAGCTTCTTTAATCTTTTTTGAAATGTAATATAAATTGTGTTTCCAACAAGGTAATCTATACAGGCACCCATTATTTCTAATGTAATATGATTATATTGAAGGAGGGATGGCAATGCCTTGGCAACAAAAAATTAGATATTTAATAGGGCAACCTGTAGGGATTTCATTGACAAATGGGCAAGGTACGTCAGGCATATTGTGCGGTATATCTGGTACAAAGATTCTCGTTATTGAATACTTGTATCAAGCACAGTTCGCCCTAAAACAATACGATATTTTTATGATTCAGGATATTAACGGATTTCCACCTTGTCAGGACCAACAACCACTTTATTAACGAATACGTCCCTCTTTGGAGGGAATTGTTCTTTTTTTATCTTGCTTACATCACAAATGACATCAAATCTGAAACATTTGACTAACTATAAAATTAAACTCAATTCCTTTGTTTAGAGAATTGCATCCAATTCTTGGATAGGTAAAACCTATTGTTAATAAATTTGCCAAGAATCTCCACTACAAATATTCTGTTTTCTGGGTGTTAAAATGAACACTTCACAAAACTAATACACCGTTTCTAAAATCATCTCTCATGTTGAATTTCCTTGTAGACTATGGAGAACGATTTCTTGAACATCGAATTAAACCCTTAGGTTCTATTTCCTTACAAAGTCCTTTTACAGCTCTCTAAACTCTAGAACACTCCTTTGACTTTATCATCCACTTTTCATAACTTTCTTTTTTGTAGTCATCTAACTTAATTAACACAACAGCGAATTTCTTATTCAACAATCGCGCACGATCATTAAACAAAATAAGATAGAATACTAATAACTAATTATCGTCAGGGTATGAATGCTTACTATTAAGTAAAGATTTTAAATCACCTCTATAAAGAGTATCTTTTAACTCTTCGTATCTAAAAGGAATTAATGGTGAAAGATAGGGAACCCCAACAGACTTTAGATTTGTCATATATAAAATGAGTAGTGTTGTTCCAACAATTAAACCAGTGAATCCAAAAAAATTAGCTACTAGCAAAAAGAGGAAACGCATTGTCGTCGTTACATCTGCTAATCCCCTATAGATGGTGAGAAAGCTTGTTAAAAAAGTAATTCCTATGGTTATAAGTCCTGCTGGGTGGATGATTTTAGCCGTTACAGCTGTTTCACCAATAACAACTGCTGCAACCAAAGATAAAATAATAATTGAGCTTTTAGGAATACGGAAAGTAGTATCGAGAAAAATTCTTAATAAAAAGATCAATATCACCATTTCCCAAAAGGCAGTTAATAATTCACCATCAGTAAAAAATGACTTTACTACTTTTTTGGAATACTCATCTTGATGGAATTTTTCTAATGTTACATATATTGCTGGCAGATAAACAGATAAGAAAAAACCAAAAAAACGGATAAATCGGTTTGTAAATCGACCTGCTTTAAAATAATAATCATCAGGTGTTTGAAAGGAATCTATAAATAAGGAGGGTGTTATAATAACGAAAGGTGTACCATCTACAATAATTCCAACTTTTCCTTCATACAAAGATGATGCGAGAACATCCGGTCGTTCTGTTGTTTTGATTAAGGGAAAGATACTTTTCTGTCCTTCAATTACCTCTTCAATAATTCTGGATCCTAATATGTATTTTACTGAGAGTTTGTTAAGACGTGATTGAACTTTTTCTAACACTCCTTTATCGACGATTCCGTCCAGATAAATAACGGATAATTGTGTTTTTGAAATGAGTCCAACTTCTTTATTTTCTATATATAGCTTAGGGGATTTAATAAATGAACGTAGGATATTAATATTCGTTTTAAGTTTTTCTGTTAAACCAATAACGGGTCCTTTTGGTGCACGTTCGCCTATAGCTTCTTCAAGACTTCTTTCATTCCACTTTGCAGTATCCACAATAATTCCAATATCAT
Organism: Rossellomorea pakistanensis; assembly: GCF_016908495.1. Taxonomy (GTDB): domain Bacteria; phylum Bacillota; class Bacilli; order Bacillales; family Bacillaceae_B; genus Rossellomorea; species Rossellomorea pakistanensis. The sequence goes on from NZ_JAFBDZ010000001.1 coordinate 981,433, forward strand.
TTTCTTCAAATAATATAGCTGTTTTGCCATTAACTAATGCATCGGTTATTTCCTGAAATGTTGTTCCCGTTTTTACATTAGCCGATTCAATAACTTCGCTGATTAAATTTATAATACCGTTTTTTTCAGGACTTTCTTTAGAATTAAGGATTGGTTTAATCACAAAGTCCTGCATAATATCCGAATCAATAATTCCATCAATATAAATAATAGCTGCATGTTCTGACTTTTCAATACCAAACTTTACCTTTCTCACGACTAAATCAGATGTTTGTTGAAATAAGTTTTTTATATGCTGGATATTGCCTTCAAGCTTCTTTCCGATATTATCCATTTTATACTCTCCTCAAGATTATAGAATTCAGCTTTATTATGTGAGGAGCTTATTTATTTATTCTTATATTGGACAAAATGGCTCGATGCATGAAAAAGCGATTCTCTTTGATTACAACTACTAATTTACGATGTTCAAATATTCTTTTAATGACCGTATCCCATCTTTGATGATTACCAATTCCTTCAAACGAATTCAAACGGACTTTCTTTGCTTCTGGTGCTATTAATTTAGCAATAAATACGTTCATTTCGTTATTAAATTCTTCATTTTCTTTACTCCCCCAAAAAAGCCATTATCCAAATGAGTCCAAAATTTGGAGAAATAAGATTATCTACAAAATATTCGACCTGGAATAACTCCTTCAATTACCGCTTTTACTTCTAAATGTCCATTATCATTTACTAAATCTTTGCACTTATAAAAATCACTTTTATTTCATTCGTGAAATCATACTTTATTTCTCCTCCTAACAGCATACCCCCTTTAACTAACCTACTTGTTTAGTTGAAGAAGAAAAGAAATTTCATTTTAATATATATTCTTGCATTAAGACAGGAGTTCATAACTATTTACGGAATTATAATCATAGGATGGTAAACATATGATAAACTTAGTTAAAGAATAACTTTCAACAGAAAGTGGAATAAATAAATGGGGGAGCAACAATGAAGAAATCTTTAACTGTGGCAGGACTTGGATTAGCATTAGCGATTGGTGGTTCGTATGCAATCTTTTCATACAAGGGAGAAAAAACAGAAGCAGCAACAACTACCAAACATGAAGCCACACAACAAGTTCCTAAAGTAAGCCAAGCTGAATTAACTAAAGCATCAAAAGACATTGGGGAAATTAAGAATGATGATGACGTCTACTACACGATGATAACCATAGCTCTCCAGAAGCTTAAGTTTCAAGGAGAAAAAAACTACCATATTCCAGGAACGCCTGATGTCAAAAGGCTTCAGTTAGATCTAGCTAACCTTCAATATTTGAAAAACAAGGCAGTTGCAATAAAGGCATCCGAACTTTATCAAAAAACCTTAGATAAATGGTTAAAAGGTGACTTCTCTAATATCGAAAATGACTATCTGACAATTAGGAGCATTAAAACCGGTACCACACAGCCAAGCGAAAGTCCAGTATTGAAAGTAAGAACTGCTGAAGAGGAACAGAAATACATCGAGCACTTCTTTGGCGAAGAAGGATTACAAATTAATAAAAGAGATTGGCAATAATCTATAAAGCTAGGCTCTGGGTCCTCCCAGGGCTTATTTTTTGCCTATATCATAAATAAATATTTTATTAATTAAAAAACAAAAAAAGAACCTTAACAGTCCTAAATATTCCTCATATTAAAAAACATAACTACTTTCCAAGATATTGTTTCTAGCATACTTAATTGATAAGGTCTGAAAGCTTTTTCTGAATTACCCATTTCTTTCAAACTTACTAAATATACTCTGTGAGTTTTTGTAAATGCTTCTGCAAAATAATCATCTGTTTCATTAAATTCTGAGTAGTGGGTAAGTTGCACAAAGTGGTTCTCCTTCTCCTTTTATAAATACTTCAAAATTCCCATGAGATGTACTAATTAAAGTTTTAGTCCATTTATTCATAAGGCCCCCACTATGCTTTATTTGTTAATGTTTTAATTCTATTAATTGAAATCGAAAACCTTTTGAATAAAAAAACCTTCATATAGTGGACAAAAAATAAGCTATTTAAAGACAAAAGGAGCGCAATTCAAGGATAGCGTCCTTAAACAGAAGGCTCAATTTCAAGATAATCATATAAGACAATAATAATAGTCTTCTACTATTGCACAAGTGATATAGTTTAAACTTTTCCTTAATGTAAATTTTTTTCGCTGGATACCAAGTCCTGTCACATTTTTTTATCATTTCTCATTTTCAACAGAGGTAAATTAATGTTTATATTCTTTGTTGACATTTTATATAGTATCATTTATTTTAATATTAAATGAACCGTTCATTCATTTTTAAATTTGTTTTGTTTTTTCATTAAGTAATGAATTTATTAATGGGGGTTATACTTATGAACAAAGCAGGGGTAGCATTTAAAAAAGGTAATTGGGAAAAAGCAATTGTGATTGGTGGAGGAATGGCTGGACTACTCTCTGCAAGAGTACTTTCTGATTATTATGCAGAAGTGCTTATCATTGAAAAAGATGATCTACCTGTGAAACCCGAAATTCGTGCAGGCACTCCTCAAGCTTTTCATCCACATCGATTTACACCTCGAGGTAAAATGATAATGGAGCGGCTCTTCCCTGGATTTAATGATAAAATACTGTCTTGCGGCGCCCCATCCACACAGAATAAAATGATTCACCAGACCAATCAATATGGCTCCCTTGTAATGCCCAATACAGAAAATGATGCAACATTCAGCAGAGCTCTACTTGAGTGGGTATGTCGTCAACACGTGATGGGGATTTCCAATATTAAGTTTCTTACAAAGGTTGACGTAATTGGCTTGCTTATGTCATCAGATCAAGCAACTGTAACTGGTGTCCATGTACGAGAACGAGAACAACTAGGTCAACAGAAAACACTGGGTGCAGACATAGTCATTGATACTAGTGGCCGTTCCTCTAAATTGGCAAAATGGCTTAAGGATCTCGGATTTGATGTTCCAAATCCCGATATTCTCAAAGTCACGCTTGGTTATAGCACTCGCCATTACAAGATTCCCTCTCACTTTTCAGTAAAATGGGATGTTATTCGAATTGCAGGAGACCCGTCCAATAAGACTTTAACCGGGGTATTTTCCACCATTGAGAATAACATAGCTGAAACAGTCCTTTATTGTCCAGGCGGGCATTATCCAACCACGAATGTCGATGAGTATGAACAAGAGGTTGCAAGACTTGCCGATCCATTAATATCAGAAGTATTGCAAGAGCTTGAACCAATTACAGCTCCTAGAGGTTATAGAATTACTGAATTATTCCGTCATCATTTTGAAGAAATGGAGCGATGGCCATCAGGATTGTTGGTATTAGGAGATGCTTTCTGCAATTTTGATCCGATTTTTGGCCAAGGAATTACAATGGCTGCAATAGAAGCAGAAATGTTAGAATGCTGCTTACGTGAACAACGTAAGCATCCCTTGCCTTATTTTGAACGTAACATACTCCAAAAAATGAATGAAATTGTTGAACCTGCCTGGTGGTTGAATTGTGCTGCTGATCTACCATGGCAAGGAGTATCATATGAAGGCAAACAGCTGAAGGGTATTGAATTTGCTCAAAAATATTTTGCATTGTATATTAAACATGCTACTACCAAACGCAATTTTGAATTATATGGTTTATATTGGGCGGTGAATACTTTACTTTTACCATTAAATCAAATAGTTAATTCGCAAGTGATCTCTTCCATTCTTGCTTCTGAAGAGGAATCTTCCGAAAGCAAAGAATTGCTCTGTGAACTCTCAAAGGCATGTGGCCAGACACTTGAGGATCAATTGTCTCAGATTATCCCATCCTTTCCTCGGGCAGCCTTTGAACATTTGAATGCACAAAAATAATGAAAATTATCAGGAGTGAAACATCATTGCACCTTTAAACGAAGAACAGTTGAAGCAAATTCGTGATGAACGAAAAGAACAAATTATAGAAGCAGCCCTTAAGGTTTTTGCTCGAAGAGGAATTATAGGCACGAAAATGAGTATGATTGCTAGTGAAGCTGGGATAAGTGCTGGGCTTCTCTACCGCTATTTTAATTCCAAAGATGAACTTTTTACTACACTCGTTCAGCAAGCAATAGAAGAATCTATTGCTGGCATCAAGAGCATCTATCAACTACCTGGATCCCCATTAGATAAAATAAAGGCATTAACCGCTGAGATACTTCATGAGGGTTCCCAACTTTATTTCATGTTAATGCATCACGCTCGTACGTCTGACGAAGTACCCATAGCTGCCAAAAAGCTTATGGAGGAGAATACAATGCAGACTTACATCGACATATTGGAACCCCTATTCATTGCAGGACAGAAGAAAGGGGAACTTGCAGAAGATAATCCTAGCGAACTAATATCATGCTATTTATCCATTCTTTCCGGGCTAATGACGCTGAATATTCAGGGAGATGAAAATTATCAAATGCCAAAAGTCGATTTATTATTAAGATTTATAGTAAGGTCTTTTTAACTATGAAAAGCACAAGGCGCTAGTCCTTCGGCAACGAAAACGAGGCTGTAGATGAAATCCTTTTGGTTAATTACCCCGAGTTCTAACACTTTTATAACACCCATAATTCTAAAAGTGTATCCAGAACCTAAACATGTTTCTTATAAAATCCGATAAAAAACTACCTTCAAAACGGTGGCGAAACTATGGTAGTTCGATAGTTTGAAGCATTCCCATTTTAACCAAGAGGCAATAATCCTCTTGGTTTTTTGGTAGAAATCTTTTTAACTAAACTTCCCATTATCTCAATATCAATTATTTCAAATCCCATCACCTTCACAACCTTGTTCAATAATATGGCCCTTATCATGCAAAATAGGCGCAGATCCTTATTCCGGAAATGCGCCCGAACATTGAGATATATAAAAAGTTAGAGGATCTTTACATAAATTCTACTTGTTTTGGTCTACACTTATTCAACTTTCAAGCTCTTTTGCAGCTTACGAATGTATATGATCTGGCCAATATGATAAGCGTTATGGGTGGTGACATTTCCAATGACGGCCCACCATTTAGCAGGTACAGAAAAGCCTATCACATCGTCTTCCATTTTTTCTTCAGATAATAAGTCTTGCCAATTCAACAAGACCTCTAAAAGACGTCCCTTCAATTGATCAAACCTGACATTTTCGGGTACTACAAAACTCTTATTATTATTTTCTAACGAAGAGACGGCATTAGCATGAGATTTTTGGTATCTTATCTGCCATGTTTCATTCCAATAAAGCAGGTGTTGCACAATTTCAGCAATATTATTGCAATTTCCGTTAGGCTTCCAAAAAGCTTCTTCTTCTCTAAGGTTTTCGACTGATTCGGAAAACGGAAGGTACCAGCTAGGATCATTGGCATTGGCTAATAATTGATCAGACAATAACTCTTTTGCATGAATCATATTTCACACTCCGATTGTTTCATTTTTAAATCTTATACTAAAGTGCACTTCTCTTTCTTCAAGAGTTACCGAGTTGTTCCGCCAAACCGATTAGAAGTCCTTCGGGTCCACGAATGTAGCAGAGCCGATACGAGTTCTCGTACTGAACCACTTCGCCAACAAGCTGAGCACCATAATTAGTGAGTCTGGATACCATTTCGTCAATGTCTTCTACGGTGAACATGACGCGTAGATAACCGAGGGCGTTTACAGGAGCAGTGCGGTGATCTGATATAGTAGGTGGGGTGAGAAATCGTGAAAGTTCAAGTCGGCTGTGGCCATCTGGGGTAACCATCATAGCAATCTCTACGCACTGTGAGCCCAATCCGGTTACGCGACCAGCCCATTCACCTTCGACAGTGGCTCTCCCTTCGAGGTTCAAGCCAATCTCCTCGAAAAAAGAAATTGCGTCATCAAGGGATTCTACAACGATGCCGACATTGTCCATTCTTAGTAATTTGTTTTTTGCCATAGTTTTATCTCCTTATGTGTAAAAATTTTTATCTGATCATCTTCATAATTATTCTATTAAAAAGTTACAAATTCCTTCCAAACTAAAAACAACTTGTCACAGGTCATGATAACAAAGAAAAGTCGCAGTATAGGAAAATGTGAAATTGAGTTTCGGGGTGTCATATAACATCTTGTTAACGAACAACACTTCGTAAACCCTCTACTATTGGAATATTCGCGAACCTTTTTTCGTGAATGCCATCATGTTCAAATAGTTTCAAAAATTCGATACCGTAGTTGCTATTCGATAAAACAACTTCGACTTCCCCACAAAATATTCTTGGCCCGTTTGTTGAATAGAGGACTGGCGTTTTTTAAAACAATTTTTTGTCACTTAACAGAACCAATTCTTCAACTGAAAAAGTTTCTAATAAAAATTCAACACCCCTAATTGAAGATGTGTCTGTTGTAAAGTTTGCACCGAGGAATTTGGTTGGAGTCACTTTGCTGGTCTATCTTACAGAACATCATTGATAGGTCGATTACAAAAATCGGCACCTCCAGAGATCCTAGAGGTGCCTGCCTATACTTCTATATCTTTAAAATATTTCATTAGGACATCTTCCACACTTTCAAGATGTCCGAGCATTAATTGCTGTGCTCTCTTACTATCTTTTTGCTTGATTGCCTCATAAATACTTAGGTGCTCTTGATACAGACGCTCGAGCGTCGATTGTTTAGAATAAAGCCAAAGCCTACGTGTTTCACGCATCGTTGTAACCATCATTTCTGAGACATTATTCATGAGACCAATTAACAACTCATTTTGTGACGCCTTTGCAATCGCCATATGGAAACGAAAATCGGCTTCTTCACCTAATTCTTCATCACTTGCCTTTTCCATTTGCTCTAAGGCCACTTGGATCTCCATTAATTGTTCGTCGGACCTTCTTAACGCTGCCGCTTCTACTGCCCCTACTTCTAAAATACGACGAACTTCTAGTAAGTTTTTCACATCATCTTTCTTCATTAAAACGGCAATGTAGACAGGTAATGAAAGCATTTTCGAATCAAATTCACGAATATACGTTCCTTCTCCCTGGTGCATTTCCACTAACCCCATTGCCCTAAGCGCACTTAGCGCCTCACGAACCGCTGAACGGCCAACATGAAAATTTTCGGCAAGCTGCTGAACCGAATCAAGCTTGTCCCCTGATTTTAATTGTCCAGATTTAATCATATCGATTAAAGCCTCAGCTACTTCTTCATATATTTTCCGCGGTTTTATTCGCTTATAATTCAACAGTCCTCACCTCATTATCTATCTGTATAAATTCTACAGTATTATGAATCAAGCGACAATGTTAAGGAATGTATTATTAAACAGGTACTCCAGAAAATATAGGAGAAAAGTTAATTTTTCCTATACATACTTAAAGATAGACTGAAGCACTCCCCGCTTCTACCTACCTTATTTTCTTTACTTTTACTACTCTCAACGATGGGCATAGACCATTAGATTTGTAGAGTTACTAGTTCAGCTATCCCTCTTCATGGAAGTAGTTATTATCTTGAGTTTAGTTGTATTATCACTGTAGACGGAACTCCCCCCAAATATCACTCACCCGAATCAATCGAAAACTTAGTCAATCCTAATGAATACAGTAGGCAATTTACATCTTTTCCACTTAAATTTGGAAACCACTAGAAAACAGATGAGAAAATGTAATTTCCTTACATTGAAAATCTATCACTTTCTCACCTTCCCTACGTACAGCAATTGAAATTATTTCACCATTAATCGGATGGAAGGTATAGTAGAGATAATTTTCATCCATTATTCTTTCTCCGTGAACAGGTACTACAAATGACAATGGTGGAAGTGAAAATCCTTTCCCAACCGCTTTCATTACAGCTTCTTTACGTGTCCAAACTCTGTAAAATGCCTCTACCTTCTTGTCAGAGGATTTCTCTGCTTCGACAAGCATTTGCTCCTGAGATACAAAAACTATAGGCATTACATCTAGAGGATTTTTGGTCATACTCTCAACATCAATACCTACCTCGTTAAAAGAAGAAATCACACAGGTAACAATTCTTTTTGAATGTGACAAGTTAAAAAATAGTGGCTCTTTTCTTATTTCATCGACATACTTTGGATGTAAATATAACTTTCCATATTGATTCTTTTCAAAAGCGACCATCTCCGGTTGGATCTCTAACATCTGCCCTAGTAACTTTTTCAATAGCAATCTTCCAGTGTAAAATTCAACCTTCTTTTGATTTACTAAATACCTTCTATAGATCGTTCTTTCTTCTTTATCTAATATATCTAAATCGAATATCCATTCTGATAGGTTTATCTCCTCAGGTATTTGTACCCAGTATACATTTAGTGTTGACTCTACTTTCATTTCATTGACACCCACTCCTAATTGAGTTCCAATCACTTCTTCCTTCCATCAATAATACAACTTGATCTTCCCATCAAAATTCTCTTTTTTTTCCATGATAGGGGAATGTTACAGAAACACCTGATTTCCCATCAATACTGTGTAATACACAGTCAAAATAACTGATCAAAGGAGAAAAAATTTCCTGTATATGGATTGCTTGTCCATCACATCCTTATACCACTTGTTTTTGTTGTTGTTCTAACTTTTTTGTAATACTCATAAACGGGATATGTACAACAATTTTCAGTATCATACCAATCCCAAAGAAAATAACAGCATATAATAATGTATCCAAGCTAAATAAATAACCAAAAATCAGAAATCCAATCAATCTTCCTAACCCATTTAACACCATCATTCCCGCTCCATATCGACCAAATAATTCTCTTGGAACCACCGTTTGATAAAATGAAGCAAAAAAGACCAGATAAAAACTAAATGCTAAGAAAAGCAGGAAACTAATCAGACCAAAAAATAACACAGGATAATATTCATTTTCTTTTAATATCTGTATAAAATCCGGATTACCTAAAAATAATAACGGAATAATAGGTACACACATACCTAGGATTCCTATTCCTATATTGTTGGCTACTCCGAATTTCTTCATAGGCGGTACAATGAAGATAGCAAGGATCGCACCAATTGTAGAAATACTTTCTACGATACCATAATCTGTTTCCTTCCCACCTAATACCGTTACTATGATAAAAGGAAAGCCCAGTAAGATAAACGGATACATAAAAAAGTGAGTTAAAAATGCATTGGAAACAATCGAAGTTAATCGTCTATCTATAAAAAATACTTTAAATCCATCCCATACATCTTTAAATAAATTCATTTTTCTAACTATTACACTTTCTACCTTTGGGATAACCATAAAGAAGATTGCTAGAGCAGAGATCAAAAAAGTAAATCCGTTAAACAATAAAACAGGTCCTATTCCTACCAAGCTATAAACTAGGGTTCCAAGAAAAGGGGCCAGGATTTTCATTGTTTCATTAATTGTTTTTTCAAATGAATTAGCATCAATAAGTTCTTCTTCTTTTACTACACTCGGTAGCAAAGATATAAATACAGGTCCATAACAGATTTCACAGGTAGATATAAATAAGACAGCGAAATAGATAAAAGGCATGGTGATCGTCTCATTTAAACTAAAAACAAATAAACTAATACAAAGCATACCTCGTAATACATCTAGTAGAATCATCCATTTTTTTTTGTTAAATCGATCCGCTAACACTCCAGCAATTGGACCTACGATAAGATATGGAACCATCCCTAGTGCTAAGACAGAAGCAAATTTCTCCGATGATCCGGTTAATTTCAAAACATATAGTGCGAGTGCTGTATTCAAAAAGAAGGTACCAAATAAAGATGTCGCTTCCGAAACAATTAATAATGCAAAACTACGCTGTCTAAATAATGAAAAATTCATCTTTCCATCTTCCCTTCCGCCACAACAACGAAGTGACTAGACAAGTTCTTCACTTCCTGCTTATCCTACCGATCGAGCGATCCATGAAGAACTGTCTTATTCTTTTCGTCTGCATTTATATTTATATATTAATTAAGGTCCGAAATTACTTTTCTCTTATCCTTTACTCAGTTCGAGTTGTTCCACCAAAGAATGGAGGATTTGTACATATTGATGCATCATTTCTAGCATTTTCGCTTTGTTTAAACGAGCATTGTACATACACTCAATATACAGATGCGTTGAATGCTCATGGAGAACAAGAAGTAGGTCACACTTCTCTGCGAATCTCATTTCAGAAGTAGAAGCACTTCTATGCATGAATCCAGGGACCAAAGCATTTTCTTCCTTAACTATTTTCATAAACTCTAGATCAATTAATGGATAGTTCGGGGAAGCCGCTTCTTTTAACTGTGCTTGTACGATTTGGAACAGGTCTGAAATCTGCTCCATCTTACTTAGATCGATGGTTACTAAATGGATCTTGTCGTTCCAACCTGTAAGCGTTGGGATCGTTATTTGATCTTGCTCAGTTAGTTCCGCTTGCAGATAAAGAAATAGAGAAAGCATTAATCCAAATTGATTAAGCTGCATGTTCTCGGCAATCTCTTGTATGGATTTAAACAATTCACCCTCAATGGTGAAATTCAATGTACCATTAGATAATCCTTTGTCCATAGCGAAATATTCTTCAGTATACGGAATTGCGTGTATATTAAGTTTATGATCTTGGTATCTGGTTTGACGAATATACTCTGCTAATTTTGAAATCGATGGGTAAGCAAATAAATCGGTCAACGTCACACTAGCATACATTGGTTCAATGAGATTATGCATCTGGATCAATAACATCGAGTTTCCACCGATATCAAAGAAGTTATATTGTGTTCCAACACCCTTAATCCCCAACACCTTCTCCCAGATCTGAACTAGATCTTGTTCTACTTGATCTAAAGGTGTTGTATGCTCCATTTCCAATCCAATTATTCCTTCGACTTCAGGTAAGGCGCGCCGATCCACTTTCCCATTTTGTGTAAGTGGGATCTGATCCAATACCGCAAATTGTTCCGGAATCATATAGTCAGGTACTTTCTTTGCCAAATAATTTCGTAGCGCTGTAAGTGTTGGCTCTTCCTCTGTGACGATATAGGCAATAAGTGATTGACTATCCTTACAGATGACCGCTGCTTGACGTATCGACGGGTGAAGAAGTAAATGGCTTTCGATTTCTTCAAGTTCTACCCGGTAACCTCGAATTTTCACCTGATGATCAGCACGACCAAGGAATTCGATTCTTCGATCTGGTAGTAACCGTACGATATCTCCGGTTCGATAGATTCGCTCCCCATCCACAAACGGATTGGTTAAAAATCTCTCTTTAGTCAGATCTGGACGATGGAGATAGCCTCTCGCCAGCCCTGCTCCTGAGATAAATAATTCACCAGGTACACCTACAGGTACAGCCTGGAGTTCCGAATCTAACACGTATACTTTATTATTGTTAATCGGTTTCCCAACTGGTACACTGCTTCGATCTACTAATTGCTCTGGATCTACAAACCCTGCAATGGTACCGACACAGGTTTCTGTTGGTCCATAATGATTGATTACCCGAACATTCGAATACGTTTGAAGGAAGCTCCTCATTTCCTCCGTATGCATCGGTTCACCACCTAGTACCACTAATCGCAAGGTTTCACATGTTTTACGCCAATGATCGGAAGATGCATGTAACATCATGCGAAATAGCGACGGTGTCCCTTTAATAAAACTAATTTGATGATCACCCAAGTATGCTAATAACGCCTCTGGAATCCGTACCAAATCTTTATCGGCGATATGAACCACACAGCCATTTAATAAAGATGAATACAAGCTGGTATAGCCAAGGTCAAATGCGTACGAGGAAAGTAGGATTGTACGATCATCAGCAGTTAACTTCGCCATCTCAGTAAACCAAGAGACATAGTTGACCATATTCCGATGCTCTAGCATCACTCCTTTTGGATTACCCGTACTACCAGATGTATAGATTACATACATCAAATCGTCTGGCTGATTCCCACTCTCTGGATTCGTTTTTGGCAGTTTGGATAGTGAATGATCATGGATATCTACAATCTTTCCTTTGTAATCGACTTGATCTACCAAACTACTTTGTGTAATCAACACATGTGCTCCGCTATTGTCTAATAAATAGCTGACTCGTTCCGATGGGAGCTCCGGATCCATTGGGACATAAGCTCCACCTGCTTTTAAGATTCCTAGAATTCCGACAACCACTTCAACCGATCTCTCTACCATCAATCCCACGATAGTATTGGTAGTTACCCCCTGGTGACGAAGTTGCCAAGCCAACTGGTTGGCTCGTTCGTTTACTTGAAGGTATGTTAAGCTAACTTCACGATGAACAACAGCCATCTTATTTGGTGTTTTGTGCACTTGTTCTTCGAATAACTGATGAATGGTCCTATCAGTCGGAGTCACTACCTCAGTTTCATTGAAGTCGAAGAGGATCTGTTGTTTCTCCATTTCGGTTAACATTTCGATACTCGCCAAACTCTTCTCTGGCTGAGCTATGATCGATTGAAGAATCCTCTGATAGTGTATAGCCATCTGTTCGATCGTTTCTTTTGTAAACAACCCAGTTGAATATTGAAAAGTAAACTGAAGCTGTTCATCAATTTCTTGCGCATATAAACTAAGATCAAACTTAGCTAACGGATAGGGTGTCTCATAAGGTACAAAACTGATTTCTTCGGTACTGCTTTGTGGAATATCAGGGTATTCCATCGAAAACATCACATCAAATAACGGATTTCTACTCAGGTCTCGTTTTACTTTTAATTGATCTACCAAATACTCGAACGGATAATCTTGATGACTATAGGCCTCTAATGCTTTAGATTTCACCTCTTCTACATACTGTAAAAAGGTCTTATCATTGCGAGGACTCGTACGAATAGCCAAGGTGTTGATAAACATTCCAACCACATTCTCTACATCAACGTGTGTTCGACCAGCGATAGGAGTACCAATGATCACATCATCTTGGCGACTATATTTTGCCAGTAGCACTTTAAAAGCTGCTAATAGTACCATATAGTTCGTCGTGCCAGTATATGCGGTTAGTTTCTTTAAACCAGTAATCATAGAGGAATCTACAACAAACGATACTGAATCCCCATCGTATTTTTTAACTGAAGGGCGTTGGAAATCTGTTGGTAATTGGAGAACTGGAATCTCTCCTGTAAATTGGTTCACCCAATAGGTTTCTTGATTTTTAATCGTTTCTGATTGCAACAACTGATTGTTCCAGGATGCATAATCTTTGTATTGTATTTTTTGCTCCGTTAACGCTCGTCCCTCATATAAATCCATGAGCTCACGAAGGATTACTCCGATCGAGGCCTCATCTGAAATAATATGATGCATATTCAATACAAGAATGAAATCCCTATTTGTACGTTCTAAAACTGTTGCTCGAAAGAGCGGAGCCTGTTTCAAGTCAAATGATTTACTTACTAACTGTTGTAACCAATCTGCTTCGGTTTCATGTGAAACTGAAATGAAATCGATTGTGAATGGAACAGGTGGATGAACCCTCTGTACAACTTCACCCTTGATTATTTCGAAGCTGGTACGTAGTGATTCGTGTCGCTCTACCAGCGTTTGCCAACTTTCTTGGAATCGTCTCTGATCTAAATTCCCTATGAGTCGAACAGCAATAGGAATGTTATACAATAGTTTGTTATCCACAATCTTATCCAAGGTAAACATTCGTCTCTGTGCAGAGGATGCCAGGTAGTACTCTTGTTGTTCAACTACTGGAATTGACTGGTGCTGCAGTTTTTCCGCTTGCATCACAAACTCAGCGAGCCTTTCCACTGTTTGATACGTAAAGATATCTTTGATCTCAATTTCCACTTGTAATTCTTTGCGTAATTTACTGACAAGAATGGTCGCTTTCAATGAATGACCACCCAATGCAAAGAACGATTCCCGAACACTGATACGATCCAGACCCAATACTTCTTGCCATACCTTGGCTAGTTTGATCTCCCACTTATTGCGTGGCGCGATCAACTCCTGTTCAAGATAACCTCCACCTTGTGGTGCTGGTAGTTGTTTCCGATCTACTTTGCCATGTGCTGTCAGCGGGATTTGTTCAAGCTGTATAAAATAGCTTGGAATCATAAAATCAGGTAATGATTCAGCTACATGCTTACGGAGATCAGATATAGATAATGGCTCCGAGCTAATCACATAGGCACACAAATATTTACCATCTTGATCCTCTCTCGAGATGACTACAGCTTCCTTTACTTTTTCAAATTGTAATAAGTTGTACTCAATCTCACTAACTTCCACTCGATAACCGCGGATTTTCACCTGCTGATCTATCCGTGCAAGAAATTCAAGAGTACCATCAGGAAGCCATCGGACTAGATCACCTGTTTTATATATTTTTTCGCCTGTTTGGAACGGACTCTCGATAAACTTCTCTTTCGTCATTTCAGGCTGATTGAAGTATCCTCTGGCAACACCTTCACCTCCAACCCATAGTTCACCTGGTACTCCAACCGGACGTAGTAATTCTGTTTTTGGATCAACAACATAAGCGGTTGAGTGGCGCAGTGGCTTACCAATAGGAAGTGATGATGAATCAAAATCCCGATTGACATGATACGTTGTAGAAAACGTCGTATTTTCCGTTGGACCGTACGAATGGATCACCTTAAGCTTTGGACAATGTTTTCTCACTAAATTCACATGACTCGTGGATACGACATCTCCCCCCACCAATAACGTCTGTACATCGGAGAACATCTCCGGATTCTCTTGTGACAATTGACTAAACAATGGCGATACTAGATGAACAATATCAATTTGATTATCCACTAACTCACGCTCAAGCTTTTTGGGATCAAGCAGTTTCTCTTTATCTAGCAAATGTAGGGTTAACCCATTTAATAACGGTCCCCAAATTTCTAATGTGGAGATATCAAAAGCAAAGTTTCCTGTCATCAGCAAGCGATAACCTGGCAAAAAGTCAATAAAATCTTGATTGATGACTAACCGAATCACATTGCTATGTTCGACCATCACTCCTTTTGGTTTTCCTGTTGAACCCGATGTATAAATGATATACGCCAAATCTGATGGATCATTTATATCTGCCAAATTATGCGGATTCTCTACCCCTTTTGAAGGATGGCATAAATCAATGAATTCACCTGTATAATGGAAGCGCTCGACCCATTCTTGTTTTGTTAATAGTAAGGATGCATTACTGTCCTCAAGTAAAAATTCAATTCGCTCTACAGGATACTCTGGATCGATAGGCAAGTAAGCCCCCCCTGCCTTTAAAATGGCTAGCGTTCCAACAGCCATCTCAATCGAGCGTTCCATCATAATTCCTACAATGGATTCCCGTACAACCCCTTTTACACGTAACATATGAGCAATTCGATTTGCTTCTTCATTCAACTCTTGGTAAGTCAGTTGTTTTCCTTCATAAACAACTGCGATTTGACCAGGAGTTTTTGCTGCTTGTTCCTCAAACCTTTGATGGATGGTCTTGGATCGCAATACAGCCAACTCTTTTTCTGACTTTGGTTGGTTAAATTTATTTACAATCTGTTTACTTTCCGCTTCTGTCAATAAATCCTGTTCTTCATAATGTGCCTTAGGATCTTGGATAATTGACTCCAATGCCTTCTGATAATAACTAGTCATCAAAGAAATTTGTTCTTCACAGAACTGTGTTTGATCCCATTGTATTAAAAATTTCAGATGATCTAATTGATCTAATATAAACTCACTTGATAACGCAAAGTTGTTATAGGTTCTCTCTGTAAACTCTAGTACTTGGAAATCATCCAAATCCTGCAATGAATCAAGAACATGGAAATGCGTGAAGTTAAAAATTACTTCATATAATGGCTTACCACCCAAATCTTGCTGAATTTGCGCTAAAGGATAGCGACGATATTGTAAATAGGATTGTTCTTGTTCAAAAATTTGATGGATGAGATCAGTCCACGTTCCACCGGACAGTGTAACTCCAAACGGCAACGCATTGAGGAAAAGCCCTAGAGTTCTTTCGCCACCATGACCTTCCGTTCGTCCATTAAACGGCACACCCGTAATTACCTCTGACTGACCAGTCATCATCTGAAGCACACGGAAATGGGCAGCGAGCAAAATACTCTTCAATGGTACTTTCATCTGACTAGCAAGTTGTTTCAGCGAATTAGATAAATCTAACGGAATCTCAATTCTCTTTTCACCTATTTGGTGTTGTTGCTCCGTTTTAGAATTGTGCCAACGAGGAATCTCATGGAACGAGTATGATGATAATTGTTCTTTCCAAAATCGTTGATGTTCCTTAGACTGCAACGCCTCTCTTTCCAAAGAAACATAATCACGGAATCCAGCATGTGGTGGCTGCCAATTTTTCTCATTGTGGTTCAAGAAAGTGACATAAAGACGGAAAACCTCGGCAAATAAGGATGCCACACTCCATCCATCTAAAATCGCATGATGCTCAATACAGGTGAACTGAAATGTCTCCTCAGTGCGAAGATGAATAACGATTTTAAACAACGGAGCATTTGTCCAGTTAAAATAAGCAGTTTCTTTCTTTTCCTTCCAGTCTGCCAACCAATTTTCTTGTTGCGAGGACGACAGATGGCGTAGATCAATCACTTCAAAAGGAATTTCCACATTTTCATTTACCAACTGTAATGGCTGGGTATAACTGGTTAAATCAAACGAAGTACGTAATACTGGATGATCATTTAGTAAACTAGCAATTGTTTGCTCCCATGCTTGTATATGAAATGGAGCCTTTAGGTGGTAAGAAGAAACATTGAGATAAGTCATTGAATCTTGATGATAACTACTATGAAATAGCATCCCCTCTTGGAGTTTGGTCAATGGATATGCATCAATAACTCCTGAAGGCAATCTAGTACGATCCGCATCCGAAATCAGCTGGAATGGTGCAATTACAGGTAGGTGATCTTCCATAACTTTTGAATTTCTAATCACCTGAGCTAATCCGCTAATTGTCTGGAAACGAAATAGCTCTTGCACCGTCAATGGGTAACCCAGTTTGCGGACTTCACCCAAAATTTGAATACTTAAAATGGAGTCTCCACCTACTTCAAAGAAATTATCTTCTACTCCAATCGGTTGAACTCGTAACACCTGCTCCCAGATTAAAGCTAATTTCTTTTCAATTTCAGTGCGCGGAGCAACATAGATTCTTGGAACATTCGTAAAATCAGGTGCTGGTAAAGCGGGATAATCCACTTTTCCGTTATGGTTGAGTGGAATGGTGCTTACTTCAACAAATACTGCAGGAATCATATACTCAGGTAATCGCTCATGTAAATAACCCCGCAGATCATTCGTTAGTTCAGATGAACTGTCCTGATCTAATACTACGTAAGTTACAATCCGTTTTCCAACCTGCTTATCTTCCTTCACTGTTGCAACTGCCTCACGAATACTTGGGTATTGTAACAAGATCGACTCAATTTCTCCCAGTTCGATTCGGAAACCGCGAATTTTCACTTGATGATCAATTCGTCCATGGTATTCTAGCTCGCCTTCGGGTAAATAACGGGCTAAATCTCCTGTCTTATATAGTCGTTCACCTGCTTCATTAGTGATAAATCGTTCTGCTGTTAATTCAGGTCTTAGTAAGTACCCACGAGTGACACCTGCTCCACCTACATACATTTCACCTACAACACCATTAGGTACATGCTGTAAATGTTGATCCAATACGTAAACTTGTAAATCAGGAATTGGGATACCAATTACACTTCCTTTTCCTGTTTCAAGATCCGCTGAGGTTATCGGACGATAGGTAACATGAACCGTGGTTTCAGTGATCCCGTACATATTGACCAGCTGCGGTGTTTGATCACCATACAATCCAAACCAAGTACGCAAAGATTGCAACTCTAGTGCTTCCCCTCCGAAGATTACATATCGTAATGTTAACTTCCGGCGCGATGGATCTGTTTTGGCCACTTCAATTAATTGTCGGAAAGCAGATGGTGTTTGGTTTAATACTGTCACTTGTTCCTGTTGAAGTAATTGATAAAAATCTTCCGGTGAACGACTTATCCAGAATGGAACAACCACTAATTTTCCACCGTACAATAGAGCTCCCCAAATCTCCCACACTGAAAAATCAAATGCATACGAATGATAAAGTGTCCATACATCGTGTTCCGTAAAACCATACCAATCTTCCGTAGCTGCAAACAAGCGTGTCACATTTCCATGGTCTACTAATACGCCTTTGGGCTTACCTGTTGTTCCTGATGTATAGATTACATAGGCTAAATGGCGTGCAGACACCGGCAACTCTAGATTACGCTTGCTTTGTAGACTAATATTCTCCCAATCCGTATCAAGATGAATCTGCGTCAATGTAAGCGGCGGCAAACTTTTGCTCACTTCACTCTGGGTCAACAATATCTTAACCTGTGAATCCTCTAAAATAAATTGTAATCGATCAGATGGAATGTTTGGGTCTATTGGAACGTAGGCCCCTCCTGCTTTTAAAGTGGCTACAATCGCAACAATCAAATCTAAAGAACGTTCCATACAAATTCCCACAAGTGAATCCGAACTTATCCCTCTTTGTAACAGATCATGAGCCAATTGATTTGCCCTTTCATTTAGTTCCTGGTAAGTATATTGTTTCTCCTCACAAACAACAGCAACTGCATGAGGTGTACTACGCACTCGCTTTTCAAATAATTGGTGAATCGAATGTCCCTCATCAAAAACACGCGTTTTTTGATGCATTTTGGCGACCTCTTGTGCTTTCTCCTCCTCTGTGATCATCTGTAAACGAGTCAGTAATTGATCCGGAGCTTCCGTGGCATGCTGAAGCAATCGTTCGAAATGACTAGCCATACGCTGAATCGTTTCTTCATTATATAGATCTGTATTATATTCAAAGGAGCATTCTAATCGATTCCCCTTTTCTACTATGGTTAAAGTCAAATCAAACTTTGCTGTCTTGTTATGAAGTAGGTTCGGAGTGCAGATAAGACCAGAGAATTCCCATGTCGTATCAGGAATATTTTGCAAAACAAACATCACCTGAAATAGAGGTGAATGTGCTACACTCCGCTCAATCTGTAATTCATCAATCACTTTGTCCAATGGGACATCCTGATGATCGAATGCTTCTAACGTTACACGATGAATTTGATCTACCAATTCTCTAAATGACCAGCCTTCTCCAATTTGGCACCGCAATGCTAACGTGTTAGCCACGAACCCAATCAAATCTTCCATTCCATCTTGATTACGGTTGGCGATTGGAGTCCCAACTACGAGATCATCCTGTCCCGAGTAACGATACAGCAACGTTTGATACGTCGCGAATAAAGTCATGAATAACGTAACGCCTTCATCTCTGCTAAAACTTGATATGGTCTCTGTTAGCTCTTGGCAAATTGAAAAAGAATAGGATGACCCTCGATAGGATTGAACTGCTGGACGTGGTCTATCCGTTGGTAATTGCAAGATTGCTGGGCTGCCTTGTAATTGTTGGTTCCAGTAAGCGATTTGACCCGCCAATTCTCCTGATTCTACTCTTTCTCTTTGCCACTCTGTAAAATCTGCATATTGAATCGATGGTTCAGATATGCTGATAGGTTGATCGTCTACAAAATGATGATATAATTCCAACCACTCTTTTATAAAAATTGCCAATGACCAGCCGTCCGTAATACTATGATGCATGGTAATTACTAGGAAATGCTCATCCTCCGATACTTGAAGGAGGTGTCCACGAAGCAAAGGATCGTTTTGTAAATCAAATACTCGACAGGCTTCCTCCACTGCCCAAGCTTGAACCCAACTTTCTTGATCGATATCGGATGAAAGATCGATTGGGGAGAATGACAAAGTAATTGATCGTTCGGGAGCAATCATTTGAACCAGTTGATTCTGCTCCATACGAAATGACGTTCTAAGCGACTCATGCCGATCAACAATGACTTGCAAACTTTTTTCCAATGCATTTCTATCTAAAGTACCCTGCATACGAATCAGATATGGTAGATTGTATAATGGACTTTCGGGAGCCATTTCATGGAAAAACCATTGGCTTTGTTGGGCATAAGATGCCGGAAATACATAATATTGTTCAGGATCTGCTATATCTTGCTGTTTTACTTGTTGGTTTTTATCGCTCATTTTTAGCTACTCCTTATCCTTGAAGTTTACGTGCCACTCGTTTTCGAGGAACGATGACATTAGAAGTTGGTTTTATCTTTCCTCGCTTCTGCACTTCTGCTATTACTTGCGCCTGCTTGGCAATAGTTGTTGCTTCAAATACTTTTCTCTGAGTCAAATCGATTTCAAACTCCGAACGTATCCTCACAAGGATTTGTGTTGCTAAAATGGATTGACCTCCCACATCTAAAAAGGGATCCTCAACCCCCACAGATTCTAACTGTAAAACGTCACTCCAAATCGAAACTAATCTTTCTTCAATTTCATTCCGTGGGGCAGCATGATGTCGTTGAATAATCTTTGGCTGAGGAAGGGATTGGCGATCAATTTTTCCATTGGCCGTTAATGGGATTTGTTCGAGCGGCATAAAAATTGAAGGAATCATATATTCAGGGAGTTTTTGCTGTAAATAATTCCTTAAATCTCTTATCAATTGTGAATACCCTGATTTTTTTTGTTCTACTTTGCCTTGTTTGATGTCAATCTTAGTCGTAAAATATGCGACTAATCGTAAATCAGCTGAGTTAAATTCCTTAGCAACTACTACCGTTTCATGCACATCAGGATGGTTCATTAAAGTTGATTCAATTTCCCCTAACTCAATCCGAAACCCTCGTATTTTTACTTGGTGATCCATTCTACCCAAGTACTCTAAGTTGCCATCTTCCACATACCGAACTAAGTCACCTGTGCGATACATTCGTTCATTAGGTTGGTTACTGAATACATTAGGAATAAATTTTTCTCTCGTAAGTTCTACTCGATTCAAATACCCACGTGCTAAACCAGCCCCACTCAAATACAACTCTCCTGACACTCCGATCGGAACAGGATTCAAGTGTTTATCAAGTACATAAGCTTGTGTATTGTGAATTGGGCGACCGATAAAAACGGGTAATTCAGACCCTCGATCTACAATGCTGTATGTAGAATACGTTGTATCTTCTGAAGGGCCATATAGATTGAATATCTTCTCAACTGTTTCTACTTCATAAATTTGTTCAACAAGTGCACGCTTTAATGGTTCGCCACATAAATTCACCGTACGCACTGTTGCAGGAATTCCCTTTATTCTTACCAATTCTCTGATCGCTGATGGCACTGTATTGATTAATGTTACCTCACTAGCTGCTGGTAGATGAGGGAGTTGTAAAGCATTCTCAGCCAGAATCAATTTTCCACCCATACTCCAGGTGACAAACATTTCAAAAACAGATAGATCAAAATTGATTGAAGTAGAGCCTAATACACCAGCGATCTCCTCCGCTGTATATACTTCTTGAGCCCATTGAATGATAGCGATGACGCTACTATGTTCTACGGCGACGCCTTTCGATTTTCCAGTAGAGCCAGAGGTATAAACAACGTACGCCAACTGATCTCCTTTAATCGAAGCCGAATTAAGAGGAGTATGACTCCCTGCCTCCATAATTGCATCCCGATCCCGATCCAAGTAAACAACTTCTATTTCATGCTCAACAAAAGATTCTGCCAATGAATCTTGTGTTAATAATACTTGAGCTTTCGTATCTTCTAAGATATAGGAGAGACGCTCCGTCGCATATGCAGGATCCAATGGTACGTAAGCCCCTCCAGCCTTCAAAATCCCTAAGATCGCGACCACCATGTCAATCGACCGTTTCATATGAACACCAATCAAGGCTTCAAAACCAATCTCTTTCTGTAATAAATAATTGGCTAATTGGTTTGCGCGTTGATCCAGTTCAACATAAGTTAGCCTTTCTTTACCATAAACAATCGCCACCGCATCTGGAGTCCGCCTAACTTGTGCTTCAAACCAATATGGGATACATGGACTTTCCGCCGGCTTCGTACTTGCACTATTCCATTCATTTAGCATCTGTGTATATTCTTGTTCGGTAAGCATTGGAATTTGGTCGATTTGGACTTCTGGTTGATCCAAATAGCCCACGGATAACTGTTGTAAATGTCCTAACATCCGTGTCATCGCAGTTTCTTCAAAATGTTCTTCATGATAGAGTAGTGCTCCTGTCCATTCTGTCCCATTTCGCACAATTTCTAGTGTAATTATTTTTTCTTGTCTTAGATCGTTAAGAGAAGAAGGTGTAGAACCAGCAAACGAAGAAGCAGTTTCATCTCGGACAAAAAATCCAGTATGAATAACGTTTGGTTTAATCATGCTCGATTCACTTGATCGTAAAGAAATTGACCCATCAAGTTGCTTTTGTAACAACTTATTGTTCTCTTTGACTTGGTCAGTAAAAGAATTTGTCTTTGAAAAATCAATAGATAACGGAATCACCTTTTCATGACTTCCTTGCATCTCAATTCCAACAGTGATATGTTCCATTCCCGTATATCGATAAAATAAGTTAACCCAAGTTGTAAATAAAGTAACTTGAATCTCTATTTGTTCTTTATGACTAAACGAAATAAGCTTTTCAACAAGCTCGCCTGAAAAACGAAATGACTTACGTTGGCATTTCGTTAACATATTTTCCCTCCTCCGATTGATTTTCATATAAAATTTTTATGATTATGAGCAGAGAGGCTGAGGGAATTGCCCATAGTGACTTACTATTGCATCGGTACAGAGGGTCATCCCTCACCCTCGAAGCTGTTGAATGATACAAGTTTTCAATTTATTTTTGCACTTAAGTAGTCATGCGCTTTTTGATTCACTACATCCACAACTTCTTTTGCTTGGTCGTGAAGATAAAAGTGACCACCTTCAAAAAATTGATACTCGATTTCTTTGGTTGTATAATGATTCCATTCTTCTAGATTGGTAACCAAATGATCCTGTTTTCCATTGAATATTGAGATTTTGCAATGTAATGGAGTAATCTTATCTTCTGTTGGATAGGTTTCTACCGCTTTCATATCAGCCCGGATGATCGGCAGAAATAAACTGATAAAACCTGGGTCATCTAGTAACTCTATAGGAGTTCCTCCAAATTGGAAGATCTCCTTCTTTAGCTCCTCATCAGACAATTGGTATCGCTTTTTTTTCGGCGGCTGATTCGGACTAGATCTTCCTGAGAAAAAAATATGCAATGGACCTTGATTTCCACTTTGGATTAACTTTTTTGAAAGTTCATAGGCAATCAAACTCCCCATACTATGACCAAATATCATATAAGGCTTCTGATCAATATCAGGCTGAATAATAGAAAATACATCTTCTACCATATCTACTAAATTAGTAAATAAAGGCTGAGAAAACCGCCTCCCCCGTCCCGAAAACTCAATCGGAACGAGTTCGATCGCTGCATCCACATACTTCGTCCAACTATGATAGATTTGTGCTGTTCCCCCAGCAAAAGAAAAGCAATAAAGTCTTATTTTCCGTTCCATGCTCATTCACTTCCTATTTTAGACAAAACTACTAATCATTTTTATTTAGATATGCCTTTTCACCAATCGAGACAAACGGGCAATTCCTTCATCAATTTTGTCATGATTATTAAATGAAAAATTCAAACGGATCGATGAAGTAGAAATTTGGTTTTGACCCACGGCAAAGACATTGCCAGGGAAAAAGGTTACTTTCTCTGTAGTAATCGATTCTCTAAATAGTTCCATTGTGTTAATATATTCAGGGAAACGAACCCAGATAAAAATCCCACTCGTAGGACTTGTCCAGGATCCAACCTCTCCAAGCCGAGCAGATAAATGATCTAACATACAATTTCTCCGTGAACTATATTCTTGACGTAAATAAAGAAGATGCTTGGTAAATTCGTCTTTTTGCAGGAAGTTAGCGGCAATTTGTTGAGTTAGCGTTGTAGTATTAATATCAGTTGCTTCTTTTGCAATAGACAACTTTTCGATGACCTCCTCGTTTGCAATTATCCATCCCAATCTCAAACCAGGGGCAAGAATCTTAGAAAATGATCCAACATAAAATACCCAATCGGATTGAAAGGATTTGATCGCTGGAATCTCAATATCTTCATATTCTAAGAATCCATATGGATCATCCTCAATAATTGGAACTTCATATTCTGCTGCCAATTGAGCCAATCTTTGTCGCTTTTCTCTACTCAGTGTATAACTGAGTGGATTATGACCACTAGGAATCACATACATACAAGCTGGACGCTCTTCTGTTTGTAATATCTTTTCTACCTGTTCCACATCAATCCCCATAACTGGATCGGTTGGTACAGTCAAAATTCGTGGTTGAAAAGGTTCTAAGACTTGTAGGAACCCAGTATAGGTCACTTCTTCGGACAACACCGTCTTACCAGGATCAAGCAAAAGTCGCGCCAATAAATTGATTCCTTGCTGCGCCCCTGCAGTTAGAAATATTTGTGAAGTACTACAATGAACACCACGTTGACCCATCAACAACTGAATTTGTTGTTTCAATAGTTCCGTTGGAGGAGCATACTGTAGAATATTCGATTGCTGAAGTAACACTTCATTGGCTGAACGTGCCAGTTGTTCTGTCGGAAAAAACTCTGCATTGGGTAATCCCAAGCCAAAAGAGATATACTCCGAACCACTTGTTAACTCAAGCATATCTTGTAATGCAGAACGCTTCGTAAGTTGCGTCCAAGTCGCTAACTGTTGAGCCACATGAATCTCTCCCCGTCCCTATAAATTTCCTCTTTTTAATTGCTCACGCTCTATCGCTTCAAATAAAGCCCGAATATTCCCATTTCCGAATCCACTTGAACCTTTTCGTTGAATCACTTCAAAAAAGAGAGTTGG
This sequence comes from Rossellomorea pakistanensis, assembly GCF_016908495.1. Taxonomy (GTDB): domain Bacteria; phylum Bacillota; class Bacilli; order Bacillales; family Bacillaceae_B; genus Rossellomorea; species Rossellomorea pakistanensis. The sequence continues at coordinate 1,006,285 of NZ_JAFBDZ010000001.1, forward strand.
ACGATCTTCCATCGGATGAGCAAAAATCTGCAAGAGATAACCTTCTTCATCCCGATCAACCAAAATATTAAAATGATTCAACATATCGATGGATTCATCAATCTCACCAACACGTTCCGGTAACATTTCATAATAAGCATCAGGAGTATAGAGGAATTTAAGACCGTTTTTTTCTAAGTTCTCTACAGACTTGATAATATCTCCTGTTTCAAGCGCGATATGCCCTACACCTTCCCCTCGGTTATAGTCAATGAACTCACTCACTTGAGATTTCTTTTTACCTGCTGCAGGCTCAACAATTGGAAACTTCACTCGTGCCGTATCATTTTGCATCGCTTTTGTCATCAAAGAAGAAGTATCCGAGCTTATATCGTCTTTTTCAAATGAATTTAATAAATGAAAACCAAATACTTTTGTATAATAACTAACCCATTCGTCCATATTTTCTACATTTATGGCAAGATGATCAAACCGAGTTAAGCATGTATCATAGGAAGAAACACTTTGATTTACTTCTTTAAAGTCCGGGAAAAATACCCCCGCATATTCGGTACGTTCAACTAACGTATGAACCATTTCCCCATAAGTACCAATCCGTGCAATTTTAACTTTTCCATATTCATCTTCTATCATTTGTGGTGGTTGGAGCGAAATTCCACCATTTTCAATCGCAGTTTGATAGAGTTTCTCGATCTGTTTAACACGGAAGGCAATATCTTTTACACCATCCCCATGTGTATGAACAAACTTCGCTATTGGGTGCTCTGGTTCATATGCAGAAGTAAGTACGAGATTGATCTCTCCTTGCTGTAGTAAATATGAACAAACATCACGGGAACCCGTTTCTAGCCCTTTATAGGCAACGATTCGAAAACCAAACAACTTACTATAGTAGAAGACAGCTTGTCTTGCATTACCTACTAAAATTTCCACATAATCAATATCCTCGATAGGAAACACATCACTCACAAATTGCTCCGTTTTTAATTCTACTTTTGCATTGCTCATTTTTCTCCTCCTCTATTATGTTTATCTTTTCACATCAGAAAATCTTCCCTGGATTTAAAATACTTTTCGGATCAAATATTTCTTTTATTTTTTTCATCCATAACACAGCATCTCCATGCTCTTCGGTCAGATACTTTCTTTTCCCAAGGCCCACCCCGTGTTCTCCAGTACAAGATCCCCCACGCTCAAGTGCAAAGCGAACGATCAACTCATTTACTTTTTCTGCTTTCGCTACTTCCTCTGGAAGAGACATATCGATCGGAAAAACCGCATGATAGTTCCCATCACCAATGTGTCCAAGAATAGCTCCATGTAGGTCTTCCGCTTGCATCACTTCCCGAGTAAAGATTACTGCTTCTGGTAAAATGGATAAGGGAACACATACATCCGTCGTCATTAATTTCTTCCCTGGTGCCGATGCCGCTATTGCAAGAGCTGCATGTCGTCTAGCATCCCAGAGTTGATCTCCAAATGCCTTATCAAACGTATGGCTCCATTCACCAGCTCCCTCCTCTTGGATTATTTCTTTGACTTGTTCCCATTCAGCTAATACAGTACTTTTCCATCCGCTTAACTCTAAAAATAAGGTTGGCTTTGCTACATATTTCGTTAGTTTGTATGAATTGATCGCCTGAATCGTATATTCATCTACTAACTCAATCTTACTGGGTTGAATCGAACGGTATAGCATTCGATTTGCAGCATTACAAGCCTTTTTCAAATCAGGAAAAACCACTTTCGCATAAAGAAATTCCTCTGGTGTCCCGTATACTTGTAAAGTAAGCTCTGTAAATACTGCGAGAGTTCCTTCTGATCCTGCTAGTAGATGGGTTAAGTTATAACCTGCTGAAGATTTTTTGGCCAAACTCCCAGTGTGAATGAATGAGCCATCTGCTAAAATGGCTTCCATTCCTAAAATTTGTTCTCTCATCATTCCATAACGAACTGCACTACAACCGCTAGCATTGGTAGCTACCATACCTCCCAATGTTGCATCTACTCCCGGATCAACCGGAAAAAAGAGTCCATATTTCTTCAGCTCTTGATTTAGTTGAATTCTCGTCACACCCGGTTCCACCCGTACAGCAAAATCATCTTCTCTAATCTCTAAGATTCGGTTCATGTGGGTGAAATTTAAGCTTATCCCTCCTTGGATGGGAACTACTTGTCCTTCTACACTTGTACCTAATCCAAAAGGCACGATGGGACAACCTATACGATTGGCATAAGCCACAATCTTTCTTAATTCTTCTTTATTCTTTGGGTAGAGGACCACATCAGGCAAATGTTGCTCATGATAAGAAGTAAAATCCTGACTGTGCTGCTGACGGATAGCCACACTAGTGTTTATTCGTTTAGGGTCACATATGATTTTCATCAGATATTCTAACATCTCTTACTTATTCTCCTTCGGTAACAACCAGTTAGATAAATTGGACCTCAATACAATGATCTAGTATTTTTTTCAATTGATCTTGATTTGGCTTTCTCCAAACTAATCCAAATTGCTTCAATAACCACTCTGTTTTATCTGAAAGCATAACAAAGTGAGTACGCTCTTCTTCTTCTAGTTCCTCAAAGAAACCAAAATGAAGTAATAGATTATGAATATAAGGACCAAAATGCTCATCTGTATAGTTATCACTCATAAAGTCAATAAATTCTCCATAAGGAGCCACTTTCACGGATAAACCAGATGATTTTGCTGCTTCGCCTAGTTCATAGAAAGAGGTTTTATCTAAATTCATCAGATGGTAAGTTTCATTACTTAAATGTTCTCTATTAAATAGTAGACATATACTACGGCTGACAAAGTCAATATAGGTAAAATCAATCTCACCATGACTACTATCAGGGAAAATATTCATTTTGATCATGGATTGGATAATGGTATACAATCCATTGTCTTCTATATTTTCTTGAAATTTACCCGTTTCAGAATGACACATAATATTACCAACCCTGTAAATATTACAGATTAATCCCTGATTTCTTGCTTCCACAATCAGTTTTTCTGCTTCAAATTTACTCTCACCATATGGATGGCCTACTTCTTGACCGATATCATGATCGTATTCTGTAAACACAATACATTTGCGATCTTGTATTTTTCCTTTGGAAACAGCTGTAGTCGAAATAAAGTTGATATCTTTTGGTTTTTGTTCATGAGCAAATCGGATAATACGCTTCGTACCATTTACATTTAACTCTTCAAATTCTGAGTAATCACCAAAATGTTTCACTGTCGCTGCAGAGTGGATGATACAATCTATAGTCCCAGCGAGAGAATCATATTCTTCATCTATCAAACCGAACCTGTCATGTACTAGATCTCCATTTACAATGGTGACTCGATTTCGATCAAAAGAATTATATCCAAAATAATACTCCCATTTATTTGCTAACCGCGCTTCGGCTTCTGCTTTTGTCTTTCCTCTGACAAGGACATGGAGATGACTGTTTGACTCTTTTAGTAAATCGTTTAACAAGTGAATACCTAAGTATCCTGTAGCACCTGTCAAGAAAATATTGGAATAATTTTTCACCTGTGTAAGATCTAAGCGTTCCAATTCCTTATATTGCGCCTCATATTTATTTGTTTCTTCCCGAATAAATCGTTGCATTTCTGTAGTAATCATAGATGGTGACTGTGAACTCTTCTTTAATTTCTCTAGCTTCACTTCAGGGCTATCTAATTGTTCTTTGATATTTTTAGCAAGTTGATAGATTGATCGATAGGTGAATATATCATTAAGAGTCACTTGATATTTTTTATGGAGCTTCGAAACTAATTGAATCGCAATAAATGAGTCTCCGCCTAGATCAAAGAAATCTTCATGGATATTCACCACCTTTAGGCCCAATATATTTTGCCAAACAACTGCGATCTCCTGCTCATTTTTACTATAGTTGTTATCTTCTCTACCAGTCAGTTCAACAGATTGTAAAGGTGATTCAGATTCATTTGGTAGAAACTTCTTAAATGTACCTAACCACTTCTCTACCTTCATCTTCGTTGTTGAATCTAAGCTTTCTTGTTCTTCTAAGTAACCTGCTACCTCCTGATAGGTTTGTAACAACTCCGGATCTGTCATATTGATTGCGGACGTTTCAGGAATATCAATCCAACATTTAACGTGATCAAATGGATAGGTTGGAAGTGACACTTTGTGTGGGGATTGTTTACTATATAGCTTCTCCCAATCAATATCTGCTCCTTTTACATATAAGTCTGCGATTTTTATAAGTAAACTCTCTTTCTCTGTGTCGGTTCCAAGAACTTGTTCGACATACTGACTCGCTTCTTCAGTTTCAAATGAATGAGTTGTATGTTGGTAATAAACATTTTTTTCAGTTTCTTCCCAACCATCCTGAGCTAGTTTCATTAATTTACATTGAAGTTCCCGTAAATCATTCACAATCAAAGCTATACGATGTGGATAATGCCCTCTTCCTGTACTAGCTGTATAACAGATATCACTTAGACTTACCTGTTTACTCTGTTCCTGGGTAAGATCACGTAGATAGTCAATCAGCAACAGGTGTAATGATGTTTCTGTTTTAGTGGAAAGTGTAAATACATGAGGATCTCTTTGTACTACCTCATTCCCTTCCCTTTGTGGAGCCTCTTCCAACACAATGTGACAGTTGGTTCCACTCATCCCAAAAGAACTTACTCCACAAAGACGTGGCTTTCCATCCGTTTCCCAATCAGTCAATTGATCATTGATATAGAGAGGTGATTCCTCAAAAGAAATATTTTGATTAGGTTTATGGAAATGTAAGCTAGCCGGGATTTTCCTATGTTGTAAACTTAACGCAGCTTTAATGACCCCTGTTATACCAGCCAAACAGTAAGTATGGGCATAGTTAGATTTTACTGAACCAATTGCACAAAATTGTTTCTTATCTGTGTAACGTTGAAATGCATTAGTAATTCCCGAAATCTCAATTGGATCACCCAATTGGGTTGCTGTTCCATGAGCTTCAATATAAGAGATGTGTTCTGGATTGATACCTGCATCTTTCCACGCTTCTACAATAACGGCTTCTTGTGTGATCGGATTAGGAGCAGTTACGCTAATCGCACGTCCATCATTATTGGATGCACTTCCTTTAATAACCGCATAAATATGATCATGATCTCGAATCGCTTTACTTAACGGCTTAAAGATCAAGGCTGCAGAACCCTCACCCAATGTGGTTCCATCCGAATTATCCGCAAAGGTTCGCGTCCGACCATCAGATGATTCCATGCCCACGCGAGATCCAATATCAATCGGAAGCAAATTAATCTTAATGGCACCCACAATCGCCTGATCCATCTGACCATTACGTAACATTTGTACCGCTACATTGACCGCACTAAGTGAAGAAGAACAAGAAGTATCAATCAACATCGTAGGTCCATGCAGATCTAGTAAATAAGAAATTCGACTTGCTGTCATTGGCCCCGAATTCCCTGGATAGGCTAGATAAGTTGACTCTGGTTCTACATCCTGGACTATCGTTTGATAACTTAATGGCTTGGCACCTTCACTACTCACAATCACACCTGTTTTTGATCCGACCAGTTTTTTACCACCATAACCAGCGTCTTCTATCGCTTTCCAAGCAGTTTGTAAGAACAATCGCTGGTTTGGATCCATCAGAACGGCTTCTTTCGGTGTTATCCCAAAAAATGAATAATCAAATTCATCGATTTTTTCTAAATAAGATCCTCTAAAATACTTGAGAGTATCATTCAAAGAGTTTTTAAAGCGTAAGTAGGATTCCATGTCTCCTCTACGTTCTACTGGAAAGTCACCTGAACAGTCCATTTCATGAATCAAATTACTCCAAAACTCATTCCGATTTGTCGCTTTGGGATAATGCATTGCCATACCAATGATCGCAATTTCTTTTGTCGATTCTTCATTAATGATTGTCGTGGATGATTTCACTTTGCTTTCATTACTATTTTTTTCAAAATTCAGAAATTTAGCCATGTAAAATCCTCCTGTTCCGACAGCACAAAATCATTATCGACCGGCTTACGGAGTAATTGTTTTAGCCTTTTTTGTTGCTCGCTGTGTGGTGTTTTTTTTGTTTTAAATACAGAACGTAGCATCAATAGAGCTTCAACCATCTGCTCTCTAGTTGGTTCTTGCTTAGTTTGATCCAATTGCATGGATATCTGCTTCACCTTATGGTAAGGCTCAATTACACCTTTCGTATAAGCTTCGTTATCCCAATTGCGATTTTTTGTTGCTACTGCGATTGCTAGGCACTTTCCAATAAAGGAAGGCTCAATGTTCTCCCGATTGAACACTCCCTTTACTTTTGGGATATCACCCATTTCTCCTAAAGAGACGGTTATGATGGAAGGTGCATTTTTTTTCATTAAGTTTTGTAGCACTTGCTTTGGCCCGAGCTCAATGGCAATCTTCACGTTTTGAAGTTGTAAATAATCGATCGATTCCTGCCATTGAACTGGTTCTGTCATTTGTCTAGTCAAAAGATCCATTAGATGATCCGATTCATGTGGACGAGCAGTCACATTAGAGATTACAGGGTAGTCTCCTAAACGAAAGTTATACTGAGAAAGTATCTTTTTAAACTGATCCGCAGCAGGCTCAATCATTGGGCTATGGAAAGATGCACTCACATTCAAAGGAGTGACTGTTACTCCTTCTTTCACTAACAGTTTAGCCACCTTATTAACAGCCTCTTGATGACCTGATAGCACGAGTTGTTCTGGTGCATTGTAACAACCAATCACTACCGGCTTCTCCTTTGTTGAAATTTGCACACACAATTCGTCAACTTGTTTACGATCCACCTGACCAATCGCTGTCATCACGCCCAGACCATTTGTAACAGCTTCTTGCATCAATAGACCGCGCTGACGTACAATTTGTAGAGTATCTACAAACGAAATCGCACCACTACAGGTTAATGCAGAGAATTCTCCCAAACTATGCCCAACAGCAAAGTTGGGTTTGAGCCCAATCTCGTCCATATAGACACGATAAGCAGCCACACTTGCTGTCAATAAAGCAGGTTGTGTATACTCCGTTCTTATTAATTTGTATGACTCCCCCTCAAAACATAATGAAGATAGATTGATCTTCAGTACATCATCTGCTTCTTCAAAAGTCCTTCTAGCAATAGGAAATTCTTCGGCAAGACTTTTCCCCATTCCTATGTATTGAGAACCTTGACCAGGAAATAATAGAGCAATCAATGATATATCCCCCTCGAAAAAATTAATTTTTTGCTTACAAGAGCGAACGAAATCAAATTATTTGTTATACCTTAACAAAATCCACTAAATATAAAATACACACATCTCAAAGTTTAAATGAAGAAGTAAAATCATATTTAGTTTCTAGATTCGTGGAGCCATTTTTAAGTTCTATTTTCTATGGAGAAACACCCCCTCAAATTCAAAGTAGTCTCTCGGAAATTCAATTTTGGAGTAGGGGCTGTCCCAAAACCAAGGTGTCAGGAACTACAACTTCAATAGATAGAAGAAAACTTCAATACATCTTCTATCTATTTTGGGGACAGTCCCTTTTTCATTGTTTAACCCCCAAAAATAGACAAAATGTTACTTATAGGCTATAAAAAGATCATTACGGAAGGAGCTACGTGTGGTACATACTATATTGATAGTTTAATTGGTCTGACAATTACTTTTCTGATTATTCTGGCTGGAGTTATGTAAGAAATGCATCTAGAGGCAGGAACATTTTCTGATGATAACCAAGGAGTTAAAAAGGTTGAGAGTGTTAAGAAGGTCATACTAATTTTTAAATAATTTTAACTTACTTTCCTTCCTTACATTTTTTTCAAAACACAAGTTTATCTTAAGGGATATGTTGGCAAGTTTCTATCTTTTTCTGTTAAATTTTCCAAATTGATACAAATGTCATGAATATGAATTACGTTTAAATAGATTCAATTTTTTTATTACAGTTATGAACAATTAAAAGAGCAACTATAGTCCATATAACACCATACATCGGGAGAAGAAGGAACCAGCGGAAAAAGCCATTGGGCAAAAAGTAATGATGGAACTCTAACAATGTTAATAGATTAGTATAGGCCTAATGCAAAAGACTTGCCTATCCATAAGTGAAGGACTCGGAGCAAGCTTAGACTCCTTTATTCCGATCTCATCGACAATTTTAAAAGACATCAGGTCCTAATTATACGTCTTGGTTCTTCTTGGTCCCCACGTACTGGAAAAGTGAAGATCCTTGTTAATCTTCATTAAAAGCATCTACAAGAGTGTAACGGTTGATGATCTATAAAAGTGTTAGATCAAATCACGTTTTTTAAAAATTTGTTTTCCAAATATAAAAAAAGCCTGTTCCAAACAAGCTCTTTCCTTTATCTCACCGACGGAAATCATAAAAAGTGTAGATCATTATCGGTGCGTGTTGGTAAATGCTAGTTCCCCTGAGTAATAAGGATCAACCTATATGTGATTAGATATTCTTTATCGATTGTTTTATCGCATCAACAACAACGACGGTTTCATCGTTCTTATTATAATAAGCACTTTTTACTGCCATAATGAGCTCACTTTTTTCAGCTAGAACTAGATCAAGGGTCTCTTTTAGACTGAGACTTCCCATGGTTTACTACCACCCCAACCTGTTATATTTCCTCCTTTAATTAGGATCAATAGCTATTGTAAATCCCCAACTAAATTATCGATTACTTTAAATTAATAACCCTTGATAGATTAATAGGAGAAAAATTAATAAGAAGATGATGATTATTAATAATAAAATGATATCACCATTCATGTATGCTCACCTACCATCTAATACCAATTAAATACTAATTTCCCTTTTAAGGACCATTATGTATGTCCCATTTTTAATCAACATAATGATTAATTAAAGGATCGCCTTAATGATCAATCAATTACTTTTATAAATCGATTAAGGTTATATATAAAATCCAAGAAAGTAGCACATTAGCATCCTTTAATCTTCATATACATAAATATGGACAAGATAAAGGGTGATCATTTAATTGGCTAAACAAAGTCTTCTACAAGGAACAATCATACTAACAATTACAGCTTTTATTACAAAAATACTAGGGTTCACGAACGGAATTGTGATGGCAAATGTCATCGGGTCAGAAGGTGTTGGTTTGATTATGATGGCTTTGCCAGTAACAGGCTTGCTTATTACGTTGACAACTATAGGTTTGCCTGTTGCTATTTCAAAGCTTGTAGCCGAAGCAGAAGTAAAGAAAGACCATCAACGGGTGAAAAAAATTCTTATTGTTTCTTTGGCAACCACAAGTATTATCGGCTTTGTGTTAGTGATAGGTGCCTTAATGGGGGCGAGGTTTTTTTCTTCCTTTTTCCTAGCAGATCAAAGAGCATATTATTCTCTGATCGCTGTTATACCCATTGTACCGATTATTGCGATATCTTCAGTCATTAAAGGGTACTTCCGCGGTAAACAAAATATGACCCCTATTGCACTTTCTCAAGTTATTGAGCAAGTTGTAAGAATTGGATTTATCTTTATTCTAGTTCAATGGCTGCTTCCTTATGGGATTGAATACGCTGCTGCTGGAGCGGTACTAAGTGGGGTTATTGGAGAAGGTTTTTCCCTACTCTATCTTTTATCCATTTTTAAATGGGCAAAACGGAAACAGTTTACATTACGGCACTCCTTCATTAAACAAATGAGCAAAGGCAAAGGAATTTTCTATGATCTACTACAAACAGGTCTTCCTACAACAGGTAATGGACTGATACATTCAATAATTGGTGTTTTTCAACCTATCATCATTACGCAAAGTTTGGCTTTAGCTGGTATCGGAACAGCACTGGCAACGAAACAGTACGGGCTCATAATGGGCTATGTAATACCATTATTAATGCTTCCAGGTTTTATTACAAACTCTATGTCTGTTCCCTTAATCCCTGCCATTAGTGAAGCAAATGAAAAAGGTGATCTATCTCTTATCCACAAAAGGACACAGCAAGCTTTTAGAATTGCATTAATTGTAGGAGTCCCAAGCACGATAATCTTATATGTTTTTGCAGATAGGTTAACAACCATCATCTATAAGGCACCAGAAGCAGCTATACTTTTAAAAATGATGGCTCCTTTCTATCTTTTACAATACTTTCGCATACCTTTACAATCAATCATAATTGGGCTAGGAAAAGCAAATATTGTCATGATCAATGACCTAATGGCTTCTATTTTTAAACTAGTTTTGATCTTTGTGTTAGCTTCAAATCCAGACTTTGGTATTCATGGGGTTTCCTTAGCTATATGTGCAGGCATCGTATTAGGGGCATCCCTTCATTTCTTCACTATATCAAAATTAATTGGCATCCACCTTGTTCTAATTGAATTTATAAAAGTGATCCTATCAGGAGTCATGATGGGTTTCGTCGGTCTATTAGCCCTTAGTTATTTTAGTGGAGAAATAAAAAGTCAAATACTACTATTAATCATTTCTTTATCATTATCATTTTTCATTTATCTATTATTCTTAAAATCTTTCAAAGTCATTTCTTTTAGAAAAAAATAACTCGATCTACATTTCCATTCCAGCGAAATCATTATTTCATTCTTTCAGGGGATAGGTAACAAAACCTATCCCCTCATTCCCAACTCCAATTAAATTAATTCTGTATTCAGTTTCACATGTATGTTTCCTTTAGTTGCTTTCGAATAAGGGCATACCCCATGTGCTTGCTCAACTAATTTTTCAGCGACTTCTAACGTAACACCATTGATTCCAATAAATAGTACGACATCAAGCTTAAATCCCCCATCCGTATCTTTCCCAATAGAAACTTCTGAAGTAACTCTTGATGTAATATTCTTTCTGGATTGTCTCGCAACTAAATTCAGGGCACTATCAAAGCAGGCAGCATAACCTGCAGCAAACAGCTGTTCAGGATTTGTGGCTCCTTCAAGTCCTTGGCCACCAAGCGATTTTGGCATAGATAGTGGTAGATCTAATGTGCCATCACTACTTTGTACTCTTCCCGCTCTTCCACCTTCTGCCGTTACTTTAGCTGTATATAATGAATCCATTTTCAAACACTCCTCTTGATTAAATTTATATTGTGCACAATATAATATTACACAATCATAATAACTTTCCTATTTTATAATGTCAACAATTAAATTTTACACAATTTAATTGTTTGTCAATTAGTGACTTCATGGACTATAATGACTATAAACCTCTGAAAGGATCGGTAATATGAATGATATTTTAAAGTTGGAAAATCAAATTTGTTTTAAGATATATACTGCTGAAAGAGAGATCACCAGATTATATAGGGGATTACTTGCTGAACTAGGAGTTACCTATCCACAATACCTTGTATTATTGGTTTTATGGGAGGAGGATTCTATAACCGTTAAGGAACTAGGCAAGAAGTTATTATTAGATTCTGGTACGCTAACTCCAATGCTAAAAAGGATGGAAGCGAATGATATGATTAATCGTCGACGCTCATTAGAAGATGAAAGAAGTGTAATCATTTCTCTTACTGAAGAAGGAGAAAGACTAAAAGAAAAAGCAAATTGTGTTCCTTCTCAATTATTGGAAAACCTATCCATGGACCAGGATGAATTAAAAATGTTAGACAAAGCTCTTGAAATGATACTAGAACGGATCCAATGTAAGTAATCTAATCGTTATTATGTAACGATTCGGCACATTATTATTTTGCCTTTAGCTTTTGTTCCATAAAAAAGAGCCACTTTATTCAAGTAGCTCTTTTTTTATAATTTGAAACTTTCTCATAAAATGACTGAGTAAAATTTATCTTTTTACCGTTTAAGTTGTTTGCACAGGTGCATACACCCTATCCTCTTCTTTTCCTTTCACCTTATCAATTTTATCGACAAACATCTGAAACACTTTTTTCTTTTCCTCTAGGTCTTTAATATCCTCTTTTAATTTGATGAATTTTTGTTCAAAAGGTGTGTGATAAAGTTCACGGATATTTCGAATCATTTCTTCATTGACCGTAGATTGGATCACCTGTTTTGTAATACTGAATTTATGAGAATACACCTGTAGTTCCAATTTAATTTGTTCGTATTCTTTATCTATTTCAACCAACAAATCACAAATTTCTTGTTTCCATTCTTCTAAAGACTTTTTTACATGGTCCTCCATAATCAGACTCCTTTTATGTATAGTTTGTATCAAGATTAATAGCTATTTACATTTTAACAATGAAAGTTTTCAGTTGTATTTCTATAGAATTACATCCTATTTAAATAAAGGATTAGAAAGAATAAAAAAGCCCTTAGATAGGCAGCGATACATAAGCTTGCTCCTCTCTAAGGGCTTTCTCCAATACACACTCCAAGAAATCAAATTATTCAATTTATATAACTAAGTCCGAACAACTCAGTCTACTAACTCCAATTCTATAACTGTATCCAACTCATCTGGCAAACTAGCGCTTTGAATGTTAATAAATGCACCATTTTGGATATCTGAATACTGCTCAGCCATCCAAGGTACTTCCACTTTCAATTCACTACCATCGGCCAGTAGACGTGCTTTCTTTATTTTCCCTTTTAATCCTTGAAAATAAATTGGCCCTATTCCGCGATCAAACACATGGGCATATAGATACTTTCCTCTTTGTGTATACCTTCCCCATTCAGGTTTTGGTAAATGAGAGGCTTTACATCCATATATGCTCGTGCCATTTTGTTTCATCCATTTCCCCACTTCTTTTAAGATATCTAATGACTGTTCAGGAATTTCCCCTTTGGCATTTGGACCAACATTTAATAATAGATTTCCGCTCTTACTAACACACTCTACAAGTGTCCTTATTACTTGCATTGGAGATTTGTAATTTAAATCTTTAGAATGATAACCCCAGTGATCGTTTAAGGTGATACAGGCTTCCCACGGAATCGGATTATTACTTTGATTGACAATTCCGGAAACAGGAATAATTTGTTCTGGTGAATAGAAGTCACCTGCATAGATTTCAGGTTCGGATAACATAATATTTCCACCAAGGCGATTATCAATAAGAATATTGGGCTGAATCGACCTTATCATTTCAACAAGTTTAGTTGCTTCCCATTTTTCCCCTGTCATATCATCGTATGAAAAATCAAACCACAAAATATCAATTTCCCCATAGTTTGTTAGTAGTTCTTTTACCTGTCCATGAAAATAGGAAATATACTGTGAAAAATTCGTTTTTTCATCTTTAAACGCCTTATGCCCCCGCATCGGATGTATTCGATCACCAAATTTAGGGAAGTCCGTATGATACCAATCAATGATTGAGTAATAAAGTCCTACTTTTAAGCCTTCTTCCCGAAATGCCTCTACATATTCCTTAATTAAATCACGATTGGCAGGTGTATTCGTTGCCTTATAGTCTGTTAATTGACTATCAAATAAACAAAAACCATCATGGTGCTTTGCTGTTAAAACCACATACTTTTGTCCAGCCGCCTTCGCTGTCTTGGCCCATTCCCTGGGATTATAGTAGATTGGATTGAACTCCTCAAAAAAAGGTTGATAGTCTTCGATACTCAAGTGTTCATTACTGCGAATCCATTCACCTTTTGCTGGAATCGAATAAAGCCCCCAGTGGATAAATAAACCAAATCGATCGTCGATGAACCACTTGACACGCTCTTCTCTTGTATTCATTTCTTAACCTCCTTATTTATTCAGGCTGTTTTCGTAAATTTTGTAGCCACTGTGTCAGGAAATAAAAATTCTGAATCCCTTCATGAACTTGATGTCAGATTTTTGAGTCTAGACTCGAAGAAATGAGTTATTTATAATCCTTTTTATAGGTCTTAACTCATAAAAAAACAACACTATTTACGTAATAGTCTTTATACGTCTTATGTTTAAACATTAATCATGTCTATAGCTATATTCACTTCTTCTCCACGATAGGTGTCTAGTATTTTTCCTTCTCTATCGGTTGCAAATAAAACACTTCTTTCTGACTCTAGTAAAAATTCATATGATTGACCGGTCTCAGGATCGCTAATCTTGGTAAAAGTATTGACACCATATTCTGAAATAAAGATAAATAGTTTTCCCTTTTCAAAATCTAATTTACGCCCATAAATTCCAGGAAGATTCCCTTGATGCCAAATTAGATGATCTTGTATTTCTGCATGATTTAATACATATTGATATAAAGCATTTATTGATTCGTTTCTTTCATTCAACTCTATTGGTAGTGGTGACCAAATGATTTTCCCATTTCCATAGTCCCATTTTTTAACCTTTGGTATTCCAGTTCCGTTTTCATCTATTTCTTTCACCAATTCGGCAATCCTTCTTTGTCCGAACGAAACAAAATGAACCTCATTATTTATCATGAACACTTCTTCCCTGAGGACATTTACGAGTTTAGTCGATCCTATTATCTCTTTTACACGATAGGTATCCGTCCAATATTCATCAATACTTAATGGACCTGTAAATAATAGGGTTACATGATTGGCCTTAACATAAGTAAATATTTCTTCAAGTGCATCTGAACTGAAATTATGTGGACTTGGAACAATAATTACCTTAGGATGTTCATCATATAAGCTATCTAGATCATACTCACTTAAGGCTCGAAATGGCTGGTTTAGCTCATATGCTAATACTCGAGTTAATTTGGTCGTTGCATCAAAAGCGAGCCTTCTATTAGAAAAATCATTCGAGAACGGAAAAATCACAACAATATCTTCTAGCTTTCGGTTATCAAATAAATACCCAATGTTTTTCATAAATCTTCCAAAATCATAAGAAATATTTGCTTCTGGTTTTTCAGTACCGTCTGCCCGGAGTGCTCCAATATTCGATTCATTGATATTATTCATAAAGTAGTTTGTATTCCAAAGCCATTGTACAGCACCAGCATTTCCTGCAGCGAAAGCATATGCGTATTTTCTCTCCAAGATATTTCGAAGTTCTTCTTCTGTACGTTTCGCTTGATTATTCGGTTTTTCTACATACATAATACCCGTTTCTTGAATCAAATTTGGTTTCTTGAAGGTCTTAGCAAAGATTCCGTCCCAGAGTAATTGATCCATGCACCACCAAGTATGATTGGAGGTGTAATCTACGGTTTCACTATAAAAAAATGGTGACGGACGACCGGAAACTAATGCTTCATCTTGTCCTACCGTTACTAACTGATTAGATGATAGCTTTCTAATAGATTGTGTAAGCTTTGTGATCCATTCATTGTGCTTATCCATTGTATATAGAGTGTAATCTAACCAGTTCAATCCTTTTTTCCCAGTTGCCATGTCCTGAACATGTGAGTTAATATCTTTAAATTGTGGTGGTTTTACATGATCAAAGGAAGGTAGCTCAATCGGTGTCATATTCCATCTTTCTTGAACCTTAGCAATCGTACTATGCCTTTCCATGACCCAATCTTTATAGTCGCGATAATCAAAGAGATCTTGTAATGTCCTCGGTCCTGAAAACGTTTGCTTAGGGTCAAATAATGATGGCTCATTAATAAGATCCCAATTTACATTCGTAGTTGTTTTATGTCTTTGGACTATCGAGGCGATGAATCGCTTTTGAGCTTCAACACTTCTTGGATCTAGGTATGGATTGTTCCCTTCCCATTCTTCAGGTGTAAAGGAGAAAAATGTAAATGTTAAATCCATCCCATGCTGTTTTGCAGTAAGAATAAATGCATCAATAACTCTTAATATACTTTCATCCATATGGCCATCAATGAACATCATATTCCGCCATGCTGTCCATATACCTGTTCTTACATAATTTATACCTGCAGCTTTCATCGCAGAAAAGTCTTTATTCCAGGTACTTGGATTGGGCAAAAACAGGAAATACCTAGCTACGTCTGAGGTCATATAAGTCATACCCACGATAGGTAAAGGATGGTTATCCTTAATGAAATAATCTCTCCCACATGTTAATGGCTGTCCGGATTCCAGCAAACCTTTATCCATAAACCAGAAGCCCTGTTGGATGATTCTTTCTTCTCCTAAACTGCTTACTAACCTGCATGTAAGTTCATACAATCCAGGATCAAATTTTTTTGTTCTTAAATAGATAGTATGAATATTCAGTTCATTTGTAATAGAAACGTCTAAGCTATGTTTTTCAATTGTTATCCTATCTTTAGTGATGGCAAGCTCTAAACTCCAATTGGTTTTGTCATTTAGTAAAGACTGAGACTGAAATGTTACGACAGGGGTCTCATGGTTATAATAAGTAGCATAATTCGTTTTTACCCAAAACTCTGTTACACCTTTAGCAGAAAAGTCTGCCAGTTCCATTAAAAACTGGCATCCCCTGCCATTCCAAAATTCATTTGATAATAATTGGTTAATAAAAACCCATCTTCCTCCTGTGAACTGACCTTTATAGTTTTCTATTAATACAGAAGGAGCGGCAACTTCTCGATCATTACTAGAAATCCCCTTCAATAAAGGATATATCCTTGCATCAATTGGACCACATGACCCCATTTCATGTTTAATAGAAGACGATTTGGTTGGATGTAATATAAAATTAGCTGTATTTTGAACGGAAAAAAGGTGCTCATAATCTTTAAAAATTGGAAACTCACTATTATGAATTAATTTTACAATCGGACTTTTATCGACAGTTAATACCTCGTGTATATTTAACTCTGCATGGTAGGCGGTTTGTTCTCTTTCTGGAATCCATTCACCATTGAGTAGGTTGCAAGGTTTTCTAAAAGGTGCACCACCTATTCCGATATACCCTTTCCCTTTTTTAAAATTTGCCATGATCGAACCCCAGACATTTTTCGGGAAATATGACCCGTGCAAATTGATAAAACAATCTAGCTCACTTTTATTTTGTAATGTATCCTCTAAATCTTCGGCTTTTACTAAAAAAGCCTGCTTTTCTAATTTTTTTATTATGTCTTTGGGTGGCTTTTGCCCTTCAAAAGGGAACGATTCATCATAAAAAATCACAACTTTACACACTTAGTCTCGTCCTCCTTGTTTTCGATTCCACATCACTATCGATTGTTTATTCACTATGTAAGTTTCCCAGTGATGATATCTAGAGTACGATAAAGTTCAGTCAACTCTTCTAATTCTCCATCCTTACTAGCAAAGTCAGCGTTCATACTCATAAATTTGTCAAACGCTTCTTTATCCCATTGGTTCCATGATGTTACCGCCATGCCTTGCATTCTTTCGCTGACAGCGGTTTCATTTGCTTGACGGACACTTTCTTCAAGTAAATCAATCGCAGCATCCGTTTTATACCAGCATGCTGGTATTACGGAAAATCCCTTTTCCAGAAAAATAGATATGGAAGGATAAGAATCTAGTTTATCGTAATGCCAATCCATAAGCACAATGTCTTTGGGAATAGAAGAGATTGCTTTATGAGTTCCAAAAGTATCTCCTTCCCATTGGTTGTAGCCCGTTTTCTCACTATCATTTAATCGATCAGCCCACATATACATTTGTAATCCATGTTTTTTCACTAAATGTCCGTACATATCGTTTATAGCCTTAGCAAATAAGTCAGATCGTTCTTTTCCTTTACAGCGAGGACAATGATCATCAGCGATTTCGTACACTTCATCCATTCCAACATGAAAAGCATCCGTTTCAAAAGCTTCGATTAATTCGTCCAATAGTTCAAAGACAAGATTATTCACCTCTGGATGTAACGGACACCAGCTTCTACAGAAAAAATCTGGCCACTTAGCATCTAATGGGATATGGGGGGTTTCATCGAACTCTGGATATACTCTCAAAATAGAATTAGGAGCACCTCCCCATCCTTGATGACCTAGGCATTGAAAAAGAGGAATCACACGAATCCCGTTTTGTTTACAGACTGCAGTGATTTCCCTTGCATCCTGCTTTGTTAATGTTCCAGCCGTTATTTCTGGATGTGATTCAAATACAAAGGATGTATTGCATTCAACTATTAAATGATTTATGCCCTTTGGTGCCAAGACTTTTTCTATGAACTGCTTAAAAGATTCTGTTAGCTCATGTGATCCAAATCGTAAATGAAAAGCCCTTACAGGTTCATTTCTTTCCATAAGACCTCATCCTCCCAGTTTTAATTAATTTCAATTGGAAAGCTATAATCCTGAGTCATATATAATGTAATTTGAGACATTTTTTTTAATAGATTATGTTTCTCGTATTTTTTGAAGGATAATAACCATTTGACTTCTCTAAAATAACAGGCTCGTATCATTTCCGTAATGTATCTTAATCACGAATAATACGAGCCTTTATTCTATAGTGCTGTTTCTTTTGGAAAAAAGCTATATTGCTCTATGACTATTCACTTTTATCCCAGCGATCATATGCATCTTGATAAATTTGAATTAACTTATCAACCCCCATATCTTCAATTGTCTTCACGTATTTATCCCAACTTGACATTGGTTCTACACCGGTAATAAATTTTGCTTCCATCTGTTCGACATAAGTATCTAAATCTGCATTAATTCTACTGACTTCTTCTTGTTCTTCTGGCGTTAAATAAACTAATGGATATGGTATCTTTGCAAATGGTTTTATTTTGTTATCGGTTTCTAAATCAATGAATTTCTTAAATTCCGGTACAGGGAAGCCTTCAATAGTTGATCGTAATGCTGGAACATTAATACCGAAATCAGGCGTAGTCGTTCCACGATAGTCTTCAATTGTTTTACCCTCTATCGGTGACTCTAGTAATTTCCTAGTTCCTTTGTCTTTATCTACCCAATCCCATACATCCCCGGCTTTTCCAATATTCAGAAGTTCACTACCTTCTTGAGAGTAAAGATAATCAACCCAGCGAATCGCTGCTGCGGGATTTGCATTTTTGTTCGTAATAGAAAATTGTCCACGGTAGATTCCTGGGCTTAACGGTGCTACCGGTTCGTCTGTAACAGAACTAGAGATAGGATGAAACATCGGGTCATTATCAGCTTCTTCCTCCTTATCTCCTGTTGTAAAGTAAGAATACCAATCCTGGAATAAACCCACTCTATTGGATTGTCCTTTAGCTTTTTTCTGTTCATTTGATTGTGAGAATACCTCTCGATCCATTAATTTTTCATCATATAACTTATTCATAAATTTTAAATATTCTTTATAACCATCTTCAATTGGCGTATAGCTTACCTCGCCATTTATTTCTTCAATTCCCCATGCTGTATGTCCAAAAGCACCAAGAAGCCAGAGACGAGCATCATCTAATGCGACTGAGGTGAAAGGAATTTCATCCGCTTTTCCGTTCCCGTTCGGATCCTCTGTTTTGAATCGTTTTAATAATGTGTAAAGTTCATCCGTTGTTTTAGGTAATTCCTTAACTCCTAATGCATCAAGCCATTTACCGTTATACCATAATGGCCCCATATACCATACGGCATTTTTATCTACCATCGGTAATGAATATATATGGCCATCTACAGTGGTAATCGACTTTTTCACATCAGGATTTTCTTCAAACATTTTTTGAATATTTGGAGCGTATTTTTTAATTAAATCTTCTAAAGGTATCAATACGCCTTGTTTACCATACTTTACTTCTTGTTCTGCTGTTAAAGATGAACCAAATAGAACATCCGGGATCTCCCCACTTGCAAAAGCTAGATTTAATTTTGTTTCAAAATCACTCAGTGGTGGTGTCGTAAATTCGAACTGAACATTTGTCATTTTTTCCATTTCTTTAAAAAAGGCCATATCCTTCCAGTTCGCTTGCCCGACATCGGGACCCATTATAGACATTTTGAGTTTTTCATCAACAATTGGAAAACCTTCTTTGTTGATCGCTACTTTGTTTTTTGCATTTTCATTATTATTAGATTTTTCAGTGCAGGCTGCCAACATGGACGTGACTAAAACAAGTGTTAGTATCATAATAAGAACTTTTTTCAATTTCCATGGCCCCTTTCATTCATTTATATTTTCATCTTGGTAAATGATAAAGATCTACTTCTCAAATCACCTCCTCAAAGCCTAGTAAATTAACTGCTAGTTTAACTGAAGGAAAAGTAGGACGTGAATTTCAGCCCTTAACGGACCCAATCATAACCCCTTTTACAAAATAACGTTGTAAAAATGGATATACAATGATAATTGGTAATGTTGAAACAATCATCACACCATATTTTATGATTTGTGCAAGCTCTGCCTTCGAATGCTGAGCTTCTGCCATTGAACTTGAAATGGTGCCACCTGCCATATCTGATGACATTGCCTGGAGTACTAGAATTTCCCGTAAAACTAACTGAAGTGGATATAAATCTTTATCTGATAGGTAAATTAATGCATTGAAATAACCGTTCCAATGTCCAACCCCATAAAATAAGGCCATTACTGCAATGATTGGAGTCGATAAAGGTAAAACGATCTTCACAAACATTTTTAAATTAGTACAACCATCAATAACGGCTGCTTCTTCAAGCTCTTTTGGTATGGTTACTTGGAAAAAAACACGCGCTACAATTAAATTCCAAACAGCTACAGCATTTGGTAGGATCATAGCCCAAATCGTATCGAGCATTCCAAGACTTTTAACTAATAGATAAGAAGGGATTAACCCTCCACTGAAAAACATCGTAAATACGAATATTCCCATAAATATATTTCTACCTACTAAGTCTTTCCGTGAAAGTGCATAGGCTGCGGGGAGGGTAAATAATAAGTTTACCGCTGTCCCTAATACCGTATAAATAATAGTGTTTAAATATCCCCTCCAAATTTGGTCATTTTCAAAAATAAGCTTATACCCATCTAAAGTAAATCCCTTTGGAAATAGCCACATTTCCCCTGAGTTAACATCAGATGGATTACTTACAGACGCACTAATAATATAAATTAAAGGGTACAGGACAAGTAATAATGCTATTAATAAAAATACATAGTTCATTGCTTTAAAGATTTTATCTGTTTTAGTCTCTTTTACAACTGAACTCATAGTTTCTCCCCCTTACCAAAGACTTGTTTCACTTCTTTTTCTAGCAATTTGATTGACTATTACTAATAAAATGGCACTGATTACAGCATTAAATAATCCAACGGCTGCGGCAAAGCTGTATTGTGCATCAAGTAAACCTGCTTTATAAACAAACGTTGCAATGACGTTTGAAGAATCGATATTGAGCGGATTTTGTAACAATAAGATTTTTTCAAAACCAACTGATAGAATACTTCCTACATTTAAGATTAATAGGATAATCATAGTGGGAACAAGGGCAGGTATATTAATGTGCCAAATGCGTTGCAATCGCGTTGCCCCATCTACAATAGCTGCTTCATGTAATTGCTGATCGACTCCTGCTAATGCGGCAAGATAAATAATCGTTCCCCAGCCAGTACTTTGCCAGACACCTGAAAACACATAAACTGACTTGAACCAGCTTGGATCACTCATAAATGGAATCGGGTCAAACCCTAGTGCACTTATAAAATGATTTATAACACCTGTTGCAGGTGATAAAAATGCTATAATCATACCCGCCATAACCACTACTGAAATAAAATGGGGAGCATAAGTAACCGTTTGAACACTTCGTTTAAACAATCCATCTTTCACTTCATTTATGGAAAGGGCTAATATAATCGGCAGTGGAAATCCGACAATAAGCTCATAAATGCTGATTCCAAGTGTATTCTTGATAAGGTCCCAAAAGTAATAGGATTCAAAAAAACGAGTAAAATGAGAAAATCCTACCCATTCACTGCCCCATATTCCTGTGGAAGGAAGAAAATCTTTAAAGGCAATTTGAACCCCATACATCGGAATATAATGGAAGATAACAAAATAAGCTAGTGTGGGAAGCAGAAATAAATACAACTCCCAATTACGGATTATTTTCTTCGTTTTCTTCTTCTTTACCTTAATCTTTGGATCTAGCATATAATGATCTTTGCGTGTTTCAACCTTTAACTGGCTCTTATTCTGATTCGTAGTAACTTGGCTTTCATTCATCTTTCTAACCCCCCCTTATATTTTCTGAATATTTTAAATTTATACGAAAATAATGATTTTAATAAATATGTTATTTTTGTTATACGTTGTAAACACATGGAAAAATAAGGTCTAGCAACACTTTTAGGAGTAGTTCCCGGTGCAAATATGTCAATTTTGTTGTTTTTATGTGTATTTTTACCGAGGTACTCAATCAGAAAAACAATAAAAAAAATAGAGAATGGCTTATATAAGCTATCCTCTAAAATGTTTATCATTTTCCAAATTAGGTTGTGTCTGATTGTTCCTTGATGCATAAAGGTTTCGATATTGACCTGGTGTTACCCCCTCTGTTTTTTTAAACTTCCTCGTAAAATTTGCCACATCTATATAGCCAGCTTTTAAAACGATATTTTTAATCGTCTCATCTGTTTCTGCCAAAAGTCTTTTGACTTCTTCGATTCTTAAATGCCATACATATTGAGTAAAGGTAACTCCTGTTTGTTCTTTGAGAAATCTACTTAAATAGGATGTAGATAGTTTGAATTTTTGTGCAATATTTTCAAGGCTAAGGTCGTAATTTGAAAAATTATCATTTATATGAGATATGATTTCATTACAAAGTTTACTATTATTATTTTCATTTCTTCTTTCTACTTCATTACAAATATCAATGATTATTGGATAAAGGTTTTTTTCTAGGTCTCCAATTGAATTGAATTCAACAACCCTATTAATATCCTGAGTTTGATCATCTAGTCCTATCTCTACTGCCACTTTTAAAACGGTATTAATAATATCGAAACATAGGCACTTAATCATCTGAACAGAAAGTTCTTTATTTGCTACACTTTCAAACATGTATTTTATTGTTTCAATTGCGACAATTTGGTCTCCTTGCTTTAAACTTTGAACAAATTTAATTTGTTCTTCTTTTGGATAACCAATTGTCCGTTCAGGCCTGGAGCTGATGTCTTCAAAATATGTGATACTATCTCGATCATTCATAAATCTATTCTCTAATGCCGCCAATGCTTCTATAAATGACCGATTTATTTTACTTTTTTCATAATACAAATTCCCTACGGATATAATAGGCTCAAATTTAAAGTTCTTTTCTAATAAACACTTTATTTCAGGGACAATCTTCCGTGGGCCTACTGAATTTTCGACCGATTGATCTATACTAATAATCAATGCAATGGCATCTTTATAGCCAACTTCTACCCCATAAGAAGTTGCTTCGTTGAAAGTTAAAAATGAAAGAAAACGAATTATTTCTTCTCTTTTTTGTGGAAATTCCTTATTAAAGGAAACAAGTACAACAAAATATTGATCACTTTTCATTACTATTCCCAATGAGTCTAATAGACTGTTGATTTCATTATCATCAGTTAAATGACCATTTAACATCCTCATAAGATATTGATCTCTTACAAAAGGAGCTTGGATATCCATCTTTTCACTTAAACTCTCATGATCTTTTAATACCTTAGCCACCGTTACTTGTATAGTCTCGAGTTCATTACTATTATTGATATCATAAACACGATGATTATTCTTTGTAATAAAGTCTAAAAGATTATGAATAGGTCGATATTGATTCCTAGCTAGTAAAATCGCTGCACCGCTTCCTGTAAGAACAATTGAAATTAAAAGCAGGGTTAAAAATTTTTGTAAATTAATCACCTTACTAAAAAATTGATCTGTGGGCATAACAGTAACAAAGGTCCATCCACTTATTTCGGACTTTACTGAAACGACGGAGTATTCATTACCTTTGTGGTTAACGCTGGATACACCTGATTTATCAATTTTTTCCAGTTTCTTAATATCTGTTTTCCCAATACTATTTAAATTGGAAGTCAGAATATTTTTATTTTCATCAAATATATAAGCGTTCCCTTGAAAGTCACCTAGAATATCCTTTATTGAACCTGTTATCGCAGATTCCTCAATTAAGTAAATCACCGCTCCATATGGAGTTGCCGTATTACGAGAAGTTGGGTGCAAATAGGTAATCAAACGCTCTTTTTCATTATTTTTCACTGTAACAGATTCAGCAGGAAAAACGATTGGAAGATTGCTTTCTAATGCTTTGCTTATCTTTTTTTTCTCCGATTGATCAAAACGATAGGTTTGTTCAAAGGTTTTGAATGAGTACGATCCATTTGAGGAATATATTTTAGTATCTCCGTGGTAATAAAGAAATAATTCCTTAATAATCGAGCTGTTTGCTTTATATTTATTTAGCTCCTCTATTGCTTCCTTCCCATAAAAACCATCGTTTACCATATACGGTGATAACCGATGATCATATGAAATTCGTACAGCAAGCTTTTCTAATTCCTCCATTCGATCATCGGTTAAATTTTTCACTTGATTTAATTTGTCAATATTGGATTGTTCAATACCTTCTCTTAAACTAACTACTGAGTTTTGATAGATAATAACACTCATAAAGACTAAGGGGATGAAAAACATGAGTAGATACGATAACATGTATTTATATAATAGCTTAGAATGAATCTTATGTAGTCCAAACATATTCATGACCACCTTCAAAATAATGAAGATACCAATATTAATGAGTCAATGGTATATCTTATAGATGATTAGATAACGCTTTCAAAACGGAGTTTATTAGAAAATTAAAATACCATTAATATTAAAATTATTTTTAATATTAACAATATTCAATCTTTTAAATGAAGTCAAGGGTTGAGGAGTCTATTTTCATTTGATATTACTGCGTTTATAGTAAATAAAAAATAAAGGTTAATCTAAAGTAATTATACTACTAGATCAGCCCTTAATCTTGTTTTTATTTTAAAATATACATAAAGTCCTATGCCTTATTCGTTCTATATTCTACTTTTTTAAAAGATATTTCCTTTCCTTTTTGACTAGATTCATAAATTCCACATAATATTTTCATCAGTTCAACACCATCTTCAACTGGACTTAGTATCAGCGCTTCACCTTTACAGCATTTAATAAAATGATCGATCTCATTTTGAAATGCTTGATTAAAATCAAATGCTTAGGAATCAACTTATGGTTGTGCATATAATATCGTATCCTTTTTTTCCGTCACAATAAGAAGTTCAGGCTTGATCTCAGCCCCTCCTTTTTCACCAAATAACTTAATAGAGGTTTCATCATTTTTGATATGAAGGGTGTAGCTCACATCTACAACTAATGAGGATCCATTGTCAAAACGAATAAGAGCATTTGATAGAACTTCTACCTTATTAATATCGGGATCATAATCAGCCGCTTTGTAAAAGGATAGATGATTAATATGAGATCGGTTTCCTAGCTTAGAATATGCATTTCCATAACTGATTTCACTTTAGGTTTTCCCATTAGATACCAACAAAGGTCCATTATATGGACGCTCAAATCAATAAAAGGTCCGCCGCCTGATCTCTCTTCGTCAGCAAATCAACCACCAGGGTTTCCAAGACGTCTCAAATTGGATGCCTTTTCATAACAAATTTCTCTAAGGTCTCCTGAATCGATAAACGATTTCAAAACGTTTGTATTTGAGGCATATCGGCGTACAAAGCCTACTTGAAAAACTTTATCGCATTTCCGTACAGCATCTTCCACTCGTAATGCCTCATTAATTGTTTTACATAATGGTTTCTCAACTAATACAAGTTTTCTAGAATTTAAGGCTGCAATAGAAATTTCGGCATGGGAATTATTCCATGTACAATTACTAACCGCATCAATTTAAGGGTCATTTAGTAAATCGTGATAGTTTGTATAGTATGCTTCTGCGTTATGTTTTTTCATTGTTTCATGTGCTCTTTGCTCGTTAAGATCACAAACTGCATGGATTTCAACATCTTTATTTTTTGCATACGCCTGAAAATGCAATCGGAAATAGACTCCGCTCCGATTACGCCGATTTTTTATTTTACCATCTTTAACATCCTCCCTTACATTTAAACTTCTTTCCAAATTCTACGTACCATATCCAAACCTATTTTTGATGCTTCCAAACACTCCTCCATACCTTCGAACTCGATTGAAATATAGCCATCATACCCAGATTGTTTAATGACTTTGATAATCTCTACAAGGTTGATATCACCATGACCAGTGATGGCCCCCCTTAAATAATTGCCAGAACTCGTTTGGAACCAACCTTCTCCCATATTTCTTGCAGAAGATCTAATATAAAAGTCTTTAACATGGATCATCGATGCATATTGAATGTTTTTCTTCACAGCAGATACTGGATCCTCATCAACACATAGAAAATTCCCAGTATCAAGAGTTGTCTTGAAGTTCTCTTTGTCAACAGAGTGTAATAATCGTTGAACTCGGTCACTTGCTTGAACATAATACCCATGGTTCTCAACACTTGTTACAATATTAAATTGTGCTGCATATTCTGCTATCCTCTGGCAAGCCTCTGACAATATTGGTAAATCTCTTTCAAACTCTTGAATCGATATTTCGTTAGGTGCTTTCCAGGCAACATCATGCCTCATAAGCTTTACTCCAAGTCGCTGGGCTATATCTACCTCTTTTTTTACTCGGGCTATTTCCTCTTCAAATTCTTCTATACTTGGTTTTAAAAAGTCAGCACCAACTGCATAGTTTGAGACCTCTATTCCTACTACATCAGCTTTTTGCCGAATAGCATCAGCCAATTGAAAATCATTGTCTAAATGAAACCCCATAGGTACAATTTCAATATGTTCACCACCTTGCTCTGCTACCCATTGAATAGCATCTAAGATCGTTAACTTTTTTGCGTTCATTGCCCCAAGCAAACTGTATGAACTTATTCCAAGTTTCATATTATCCTCCTCCTAAAAAGTAAAGTTCCTATTCATTTGTTAACTAATCGAAAATTTTGAGTTTGAAAAAGAAGAGAGTTGTATCGGAAGCCCAGTATCTTTAGAATGGTTTGCTCCAACGAATCCAACCCTTACTTTTTCAAGAAGGTCCTCCATTAAATTCTGATTTATCTGAATTTATTAAAATTTACTCCTCTATTAAATTTCATGTAAATATGTTAAATTTGCTATCGTTGTCTAGTTCAAGATAACTCAATAAAAAACCCTTTAATTAAGGTCATTTAGGTTGATATGTCTTTTTTGTAAAATTATGTGGTTTATTACTTTTGTTATAAAGTTGGAAAAAAATCATAGTCATTTCTATTCACAATCGATCACTAAATACTGATTATTCACATCATTTGTTCCGTATTCTCAAAAGACCTAAACACCTTATTTCCAACCCACATAACAGGAAATGCTAACATAGGACCTGCGAAAAAAAGAATTAGAACAGGAGCAATAAACAATATTGTGATTATGGTCATGAAAGCTGCTACCACGAATAATCCATGTATTGGTCTTATAAATCCAATTAGAAAGGATTGCTTTAAGTAAGAGAAAGGTTTCAAATCGTAATGAACAAATGTAGGAAAAAAGAATAACAGGGTCAATATGTATAAAAAGGAGAAAAACAGTAAAACGAGATGTACAAAAAAGTTACCTATATATTTTTGCGAAACATATAAATCTAAAGATAAAAAAACTCCTACTGCTAATAATACAAAACCAACCATATTCGACCGGACAAAGCAATCTTTGTATGTTGCTGTAAAATATTTAAATATAGTAATATCTGTTTCTCCTCTTAGCCATTTTCGAATAACTGAAAATAGTGAAATCGTCGATGGAAATAGTCCGAAGATAATCCCTCCAAGCAAAGTAAATCCAATCCAAATTAGATTCAACATCATTATTTTAAATAGCCACGATCCTTTATTATTAAACTGTTCCCAAAACCAACTCATGATTGAACCCCCTTCTGTATAATGTCCATGATACTTTCAATCAATTAACTCCGCCTCATCGATACTTTCGACACCGATTGCAAGAAGACCTTCTAGAAGGTGCTACCCGTAAAATTAGACTGTGTAATAGACACCCTATAGTTGTATAGCAACCGAAGACCAATTTTCAAAGCAATTGGTTGCTTAAAGACTTTTTCTTCATTTATAAAGCCGCTGTCCCGTAGTGGATCAGAATCACAACTTGGTTAGGGACAGCCGCTTTTTGAAAAATCGTTAACTCCTTCTATTTAAATTGTATTTTTTCTATTTTAGGCGCGCTATGCTCGGGAGCCCATTGTCCTACTGATTTCTTCCTCGGAGATCCCGTCTACGGAGAAAGACTTTAAGTGAATTTGGAATTGGAAAGGGTATTTTTTAATTGATATGGACTCAACACATCTGGTCCACAACTTGCAGAACCAAGTCCATGCTGTTTATGGTCCAAATTGAGAGTAATAAAATCTTGTTTTACTAATTCATAAGGATGTTGGGCTTTATCTATATTTTCAGTTGTATAATAATGTGCACTGAAATCGATCCTAGGCACTCCTACTATAATAAAGCCTACTCCTCTAGCATTGGTTAATGAAACCCAGCGCACATCATGACGATTTCCATTTTCCTGAGGATAAGCGTAAGGAGTATAAAGCTCCTCAACCCTACTTGAATAAACTCCGAAACGATTTGCTAGTTTACTATCGACATAAGCTTCTTGTATAAGCCTGTTGGATTTTCCGTTGGAACATAGGGTGGAGTTACCGGGAAAGGATATTGAACATTTGTATATGCGGCTTACCATAACCATTCAATTGCCAATGGGAGGGAACCTGCAGATCATCCCAATCACTAACATCATAATCATCAGCATAAAAAAGTGTGGAGCAGATTCGGGTTTCTCCTAATAACTGAATTTCCACATTCCATTTAAAGATTAAAGCCTTTGGATCTCCCTCTTTCATAAGTTAAGGCATTCTTCTCATTAGTAAATAATAGAAAGTAAGCACGGTCCCCCTATGTAAGACTGAAAGGGTTTCCCAATATTTTTTTTGAGTCATTAATATTCCTCCATTACCAAATTGATTAGCAAGAAGTAAACGCCCTTTTATTTAATTATTGATTATTTAAATGTGGAATATGAGAAAATACGTGTAATAGAAACGAATATGATAAACTAGTAAACTGTATTCAAAATGTTCACTATTAAATACTGTCATAGTCAATTAAAAGTCCAAAAACACTAAAAAAATACCCTTCCTAATAGCAGGATGTTCAAAAGAGATTTTAATAGATAGAGGTTGCCCCAATAAGTGTCGGAACCATGGTATTTGGAGAGATCCTTTTATATTTGGTTGTGGTTCCTGACACCATGATATTGAGACAACCTCTGCCGTGACTAATATTGCATTATTTACTTTTTTGAATAGTCTGTTAAATGAAACAAACAATAAACTACCTTATGATGGGATCAATGGATCATTTAGGAATAGTAATGAGCACTTGACCATCCTTTATTTGAACTTTAGCACCTACTAATCCATTTTCCATTAACCAATCGCTCCCATGAATACTTAGTACATACCCATTATCGGGAATCTGTGAATTGTTACCACCTCTTTTGACAATCGTTCCATCCTCCACCGTCACTTCATAACCATAAATATTGGTTCTAGTGGTTTCACCATGCTCAGGAGTATACTGGATAAGCTCTCCCGCTCCGCGAACCTTGTTCACACCATCCAATGGTCTAGAAAGAATGTATTCACCATAAATAGCTTGTATCAGAAATGGTTTAATCACAAATTTACCGACCTCTTGAGGAATTGCATCAAGCTGACTAATCAAGGAAATTAATTGTTCTCTATACTGACTTTCAGCATTTATATCTTCCATTTTCTGTGCCATTAAAAGATCAACAGCTATTTCACCTGCTTCCCCAGATAGTGCAAGCTTCTCTAAATATGGATCGATTTCATTAACAAAGCTTTCATTCCTCATATTTTGTCGAAGTCTTTCTGGCACTGTTTGTAACTCCCTAAATTCATCTTTCAATTTCTCTGCTGCTTGTTCTATATTGTTCGACTCATATGAATCCCAAAATTCGTCAATCAAAGGGGTTAACGTTAAAGATTCCTTATCACTGAGTCTAGAGGAATAGGAGTTTTCTGCAAAGATTTTTAAAGATTCTGCCGCGTCACCCCCAAATGATTCAATGCTGCGTTCCCATGACTCCTCAGGATTATAGTTATAAGGATTCCATGTATAATCAGCAATCGTAAACAACGGGATTTTGGATGCCTCCGCTTCATTCATTGGGTTTGCAGTTAATCCAATCACCCCATTTTCCGATAAATCGGCATCCCTTTTTACGAGTGGACCGAGAAACAAACGATTTCTATCAAAATCGTTCACAGGGTAATTGTCCCAGATTAATAGATCATGTTTAAAGATTTCGGAAACCTTTTTCGCCCCGTCTGAGGTTATTTTTTCAGGGACAACCGCTGGACCTGTCCACATAACAACTGTATCTTCATTTACCAATTCGGCAAATCGCTCTCGATAAGGATTTAAGTGATTTCCGGCATAATCCGTGGGAACCGTAATCAGTCGTTCTGCACCTTCATGTTTTTGGATAAATTCATCGTTAAAACGATTTAGTAAGTAAGCTTGGGCGGCAGCTATAGGGTTTTCGTCATTTCCAAACTTTTTCTTGTCCTCCTCACAATGTAATTCGTAGCTAATATCATCCAGAAAAATTGCGTAAGAACGTACGCCTAAGTCCCATACTGCTTGCATCTTATTCATTAGCAATTCAAAGTCCTTATCACTTGCGTAACAAACCGTATTACCTGGGGATAGTGAAAAGGTAAATTCAACATGATTTTCCTTTGCCTGATCGATCAGTTCTTTCAATTCGTCTAATTTGTCTTCTGGATATGGTTCACGCCACTTTTCACGATGAAATGGGTCATCTTTGGGCGCATAAATATAGGCATTCATTTTATTGTCTCCGTAAAATTCGAGCTGACTTATTCGATCTTCATGAGACCACGGAGGACCGTAAAACCCTTCAATCGACCCTCGAATCGGCATTTCTGGCCAATCACGAATTTCTACAGTTGGAACCCAATCACGCCCGGGTTTATCTTGAATCAACTGTTTAAACGTTTGAACTGCATAAAATGTACCAGATTTGTCTTTACCAGCAAGAACGATTTGTTTTTTACCTTTTTGACCCGTAGCCAAAACATACCCTTCTTCTTTCATCTGCATAGGACCGTCCACTCCAAGTTTTTGTAATACTTTCATGGAATCCAGATTTTCAGATGGACCGCCTATCCAAATCGTAACAGGGGTATTAGGTGCTAGTTCTCCAGCGCTCTTACGGATAATTTTCTTTACATCTGCTGCTTTTAAAGTCTCAATAACTTCTTTAACTGCTGCTTCATCGGTATTTGCGCCAATAACCAGTCCGACAATAGGGGGTAACGGAAATCCGCTCCCATCTTTTTCAATCTCCTGAGGTAGAGGATTAATGTTTAAACTTGCTTCTTCTGAGCTTGCATTTACATTCCTGTTTCCAATCACCAAAGATAGGATTAACATGAAAACTAAGCTGAGCACCAATAGATTTTTGCATCGATAAAAACTCCTTTTTTGTCTTAATTCATTTACCAACAATATCACCTTTCCCTCTCAAACATTCAGAATATTATATCAATTAAGCGCTTGCACCAAGATTAACAACTAGATGTCTATTTGTCTATACCACTTTAGATCTAAATAGCTCACTTTTATAACAAAATATTCTATTTTTCAAACAGACCATAGTACTGATTAATAATCGGACTCGATGTACTACCGTTAAATAAATTAAACAAATCGTCGTATTTACAAGGGATCACTCTATCATTAAACTTAGAAAAGTTAGAACATTATAAATTTTAACTGTCTAGAAATCAATTTGGGAAAGGAGCGAGAATCTTGAAAAAGAATATAGGTATCGTTGGAAGTGGTGAGGCTGGCATACAACTGGCTTATGCCCTACGGAATGAATTTGATATCACGGTTATTCACTCTCTCTCAGCAGATGAGATCCGAAACGGCCGGATTATGTCTACGCAAGTGCATTTTGGTTCAACGAGGAAACGTGAAAATCGCTTTAATATGCCGAAATGGGAAAATGACAACCTTCTAAAAAGCATTCATATTACTATTGGGAATCAAAAGCTATTTGCAGGGATGCTGAAAGAGCCAGCATCATCTGTTGATCAGCGCCTTTATTTTTCTAACTGTATGAAGGATCTTAAAGACAAAGGAGTCACTTTCCGTCATGAAAGGATAGAAAATGAACAACTAGAGGGATTGATAGACGAGTATGACTTAATGATTGATTGTTCAGGGAAAACAGGTCCACTCTTTCCTTTTCCGACTGAAGAGGAACTTTCTCCTTTCAAAATGCCTCAACGGAAATGTGTAGTTGGGTATTTTCTTGGAGTTAAGCCAAATCATCCAGTAGGGGTAAATGTAACGGTTCTACCTGAAATCGGTGAAATGTTCGAGATCCCTGCCATCACAGAATACGGGCCTGTAACGATCCTATTTATTATGGCCATGCCTGATCGTGACTTAGATGTATTTAAAGGGATCAAGAGTGCGCAAGAGTTTACGAATCAAATGAAAAATGTCACACAAAGGTTTTTTCCTGACATCCATAAACGAATAGATCAAGAAAACTTCGCTCTATCAGATGAACGTGGTTTCCTTCAAAATGCCATTAATCCAGTTATTCGAAAGCCTTATGTAACATTTAATCATAAACTTGTAGTTGGCTGTGGTGATAGTGTATTTCTTAATGATCCGATTACTGGTCAGGGGTGTAACCTCTCTTCCTATTGTGTAGAGCAACTGTCTGATACATTGGTTGATTATAAGCATTCTCCTTGGAATCATAAGCTAGGAGAAGAATATTGGAATCGAACAAAATCATTTGTGAGGGAAGTAACGGAATGGACAAATGCAATGACCCAACCGCTCCCCCAGCATATTGTTCAATTATTGTTAAAAGGGGCGGAAGATCAAATGGTAGCAGATGAAGTAGCAGAATGGTTTGCTGATCCAAGGAAAGCACATGAAGCCTTTTTTCAGAAAACCACTTCATAGAATTGAATCCAGTTTAACATGAAAAATAACATAAAAAGCTGGATTATTTATCTGCCAACCTCTCTGCAACTTAAAAAGAGACCGTTAAACTGGTACTATTTTCATTGATCAAAGTAAAGTAAAGTAAATCATAAAAAGACCTTGAAAGACATCAACGTCAATCAAGGTTTTTATTTGTTTAATCCTTGGTCCTTCATTAGCTCGATGAAAGGCAGTAAGGGTCTCTTCAATGTTCTCATTTCCGATCATAATAACACCCAAAATGGAAGTGTTTTGAATGGTATTTTAATTCGCTTTTTAAGCGTGAATCAATGGACATTTATGCCAAAACGATTGAAAAAAAACCTTTATAAACAAAGAAAGAAGGCTGTCCCTATACTAAAGTGTCAGGGACCACAATTTCAACATAGAAGAACCCCTTAAGACATCTTCTATATATGAACAATCATTGTGGTTCCGGACCCCTTATCAGACAGCCCCATTTCTGTGTCATTTATTTAGGAAGCACCTCAAAACGGAACCCCTCTATGAGAAATTACCTGTTTTTTGTTCTAAATTTTTGCGACTTGGCTTTTGAATTCGATTGAAAAAACCATTTTTCCACCTTTAACTTAATCCGATACGTTTTTTAAGATATCAATTGAAAAATCTACTTTATACCTCGGTCTATGAACGAACTTTATCCTTTTTAATCTGTTTACTACGAAGCTGACCACAGGCCGCATCAATATCTGTCCCTTGCTCTACGCGAACGCCGCAATTGATTCCATGATTCATCAATGTTTCATAAAACTTAAGAATCGATTCTTTCGTACTTCTTTGATACTGATTATGCTCATCAACAGGATTATAAGGAATAAGGTTCACATAGGATAAATGCCTTTTGTTTTTAAGCAATTTAGCAAGTTGAATGGCCTCTTCCTTATGATCGTTTACATCTCTTAAGAGTATATATTCAAACGTAATTCTACGATTTGTTTTTTCTAAATAGTAATCAATGGCAGGCATTAATTTCTCTAACGGATAGGCTTTATTGATTTTCATAATCCGAGTACGGAGTTCGTTATTTGGTGCATGCAACGATACAGCTAGGTTGATTTGGATATTTTCATCGGCAAAATCATAGATTTTATTGGCTAAGCCACTCGTTGATACCGTGATATGTCTCGCTCCAATGGAAAGTCCTTTCTGATCATTGACCACTCGAAAGAAATCCATCATATTATCATAATTATCAAATGGTTCTCCGATCCCCATTACAACAATATGACTGACTCTTTCATCCTTTCCTGATTCATCAAGATGATGTTGAACATTCATAATCTGTTCGACAATTTCTCCACTCGTTAAATCACGATTCTTTTTCAATAAACCACTGGCACAAAATGTACAACCAATGTTACAGCCTACTTGTGTAGTTACACAAACCGACAAACCATAATTAAATCTCATTAGAACCGTTTCAATTAGATTTCCATCCTGCAGCTTAAACAAGAACTTAATGGTTCCATCCTCTGATTCTTGTTTAATTTCCTGTTTTAATGTTTGGATAAAAAAATGTTCTTCTAACAATTTAATACAGTCTGCATTCAGATTTTTCATCTGAGAAAATTCTGTTACTCGTTTTTTATATAGCCAATCCCAAACTTGTGCAGCACGAAACTTTTTCTGTCCATGCTCTAATAGCCAGGATGTAAGTTGATCTAGTGTTAATCCGTATATGGACTTTTTTTCCATTTGTAACCCTCTTTTCAAAACAATACCTTTTACTACTGTTCTATACTACTTAAAGTATGCCATTGTAGCAACCCATTTATAATAGAAATTGAATTAATTTATGCATTCATTGCTTATATAGGGAAAAACGTTAAGAAACGGTCACCATGAAAAAACGAAGCTTTACTTTTTTTGATCAAGTTTCCTAATTCAAATTCTGCATATAGAATACCTTTCCTTTGAAAGTATTCTTTGTAGTAATCTCTAGTATTGCTTTGGTCATATTGGTCTCTTCCAAAGTTTATTTTGACCTATTGTAAATGCTCAATCTGAACAGATGGTTGGTTAAAACTGACAATCGTATTGCTCATTCACTTTCACCCCCTCACCATTTATGTCTGTTCAGCTAATCAACCTAACGATAGGCTTTATGACAATAAGTGAACTTTCGTTAGCTGGATATAAAATTGAACCGGATATAAGTCTAAGTTGTTTATTCTTTAATAAAAAGAACCCCCTTCATATATTACGAAGGAGTTTTCCCAAACCGCTATGATTAATTTCCTGTGTTTAGAAATGGGTGTCAGCAGGAGTAACTCCTGTATCATTTTGTACTTCCCCACTTACTGGCTTTTTGGACCAGATGGTAGCGAGAATGGGTCCAGAGATATTGTGCCAAACCGCGGCAATGACACTAGGTAAAGCTGCTAAAGGACCAAAGTGAGCTGTGGCCAATGCTACTCCAAGACCAGAGTTCTGCATCCCGACCTCGATGGATATGGCACGACGATTACCTTCATCCAGCCTCATTAGTAATGCTGTTAAATAGCCAAGTAAAAGTCCGAATAGATTATGAACCATTACTGCAGAAAAAATTAGCAAACCAGAGTTAGAGATACTTTCGACATTAGCAGATACCACTGCTGATACAATGATAATAATGGCTAATACCGATATCAAAGGGATTGCCTTCGTACTTTTCTCTACTGCGGTTGGCAATAATCTTCTAATCACGACTCCAAGTG
This sequence comes from Rossellomorea pakistanensis, assembly GCF_016908495.1. Taxonomy (GTDB): domain Bacteria; phylum Bacillota; class Bacilli; order Bacillales; family Bacillaceae_B; genus Rossellomorea; species Rossellomorea pakistanensis. The sequence continues at coordinate 1,042,003 of NZ_JAFBDZ010000001.1, forward strand.
TAATCGGTACAATGATTACTTGAACGATCGAAATAAATAAAGAGATTGGATCTACAGGTAACCATTGACCCGCCAACATCAATAATATAAGTGGTGTTAATACCGGCGCAAGCAACGTAGAAAGTGATGTCATTGCGACCGAGAGTGCCAGATTCCCTTTGGCTAAATAAACCATTACATTTGATGCCGTACCGCCTGGCACTGAACCAAGTAATACTAGCCCAGCTGCCAATTCGTTTGGTAAATTCAATATATATGCTATAAATAAAGCACCTAACGGCATGATGACAAACTGCGCTAAGACTCCAATTATGACGGGTATAGGTTTACTAAGTACGATTTTAAAATCGACCGGCTTTAAAGTTAGCCCCATCCCAAACATCACGACCCCTAATAAAATCGTAATATAGCCATTCAACCATAGAAAAGGATTCGGAATAAAATAAGCTACTACCGCTACACAAATCACCCAAAATGCGAAATACTTCCCAGCGAGACTACTTATGGCTTCTATTAATTTCATCGATTTCTCCTTTTCATGTGTACAAGTTTATGAGGATTAAGGATTTCTTTTGGATCAAGCGCCAGTTTAATTTTCTCCATTACTTGTAATGCTCGACCATGCTCTTGGTGTTGATATTTCATTTTCCCAACACCAACACCATGTTCACCTGTACATGTACCGTTACGCTGTAATGCATATTCAACAATTTGCTCATTAAATTGGTCTGCTTTCTTTACCTCTTCTGCATCGTTCATATCAATCATCAACAATACATGATAGTTTCCGTCCCCAACGTGTCCGAGAATCCCACCGTTTAGTTCTAGTTTCTCTACCTGACTTCTTGCATACTGAATGGCACCCGCCAATTCAGAAATGGGTACACAAACGTCTGTGACCATAAGCTTTTTACCAGGGTTACCATGGACGTAGGCATATGCAAGATTGTGTCTCGCTTCCCACAGCTTATTTCGGGCGGCATTATCTTCTTCAAAATAAATCTCTTCGCATCGATGATCCGAGACGATTTCTTTTGTGAACTCAACATCAGATTTGAGACCAGCTTCATTCCCATGGAACTCTAAAAATAAGGTAGGCTTTTCTCGATAATTCGTATCATTAAAAAGGTTGACTTGAGTCATTGAAAGCTCATCAACAAGCTCGACTCTTGCAATTGGTATTCCCGCTTGTAATATCGAAACAACAGCTTCTACCGCATCACCTACCGTTTCAAATGAGGCTCTAGCTGCGACAATATGTTCAGGAATTCCATATACTTTTAGCGTTAATTCCGTAATACAACCTAAGGTTCCTTCAGATCCTACCATTAGGCTGTTTAGATTGTAGCCTGACGACGATTTTTGAGCTAAGTTGCCTGTATGAATAATCTCTCCATCCGCTAGTACGACTTCTAAATCGCGGACTTGATCTCGCATCACTCCGTACTTTACTGATGTGGTACCACTGGCATTCGTGGCTGCCATTCCACCTAGGGTAGCATCTGCCCCTGGGTCTACTGTAAAGAAAAGGCCATATTTTTTTAATTCTTTATTTAACATGGAACGGGTAACTCCTGGTTGGACCTTGACTAGAAAATCCTTTTCTCTCACTTCAAGGACTTTATTCATAAGGGAGAAATCAATGGTAATGCCATGATCATAAGGGATAATATGACCTTCCAAACTCGTCCCTAATCCAAAGGGGATAATTGGCGTATTGTGCTCATCTGCCACTTTAACAATCGCACTGACTTCATCAGCACTCTCTGGAAATACGACCAAATCTGGAGAGCTCGATCCATGATATGATTCATCTTTGCCATGCTGTTCGAGTATCGTTTTATTCGTTGTTACTTGATGATCTGTAAGAAACTCCTTTAACTTATCGATTAGACTGTTATCTAAGGTGTTCATATGTATCTCTCCTCCTTTAATATGATTGGTTGATAGAAAATAACAAAATTCTATTATTCGAATTATACACAACAATCAGAATATTTCAACCATAATAGATATGATGGATCCCTTTCAAATTATATTCGAATAAGGTAAATAGTAATTTTTTCTTCTCTTTATTATGGTTCATTTGCCATTTTATCTCATCTCGATATTAGAAGTGGTTTAAAAAAGGAGATATCTTTATCTACCCAGCAGCATTTAAAACCTGTTAAGATTTAACCATGAATGACTTTGGAGGTATGCGATATGAAAATATTAGTAGTAGGTGCTGGTGCAGTAGGAGGTTACTTCGGGGGGCGATTGTTAGAAAAAGGAGAAGATGTTACTTTTCTAGTACGCGAGAGAAGAAAACGGCAGTTACAGGAAACTGGGCTTGTTTTAAAGAGTATTAACGGTGATGTAACACTAGAGCCCGCCTTGATTGAGTCTGGTGAAAATGTTGAGCCTTACGATGTCGTAATACTGTCGATGAAAGCCTATCATTTGGAAAAAGCGATCAATGATCTCCGTCCTTATGTAGGTCCAAAAACAGTGATTATCCCGCTTTTAAATGGGATATCTCATATTGATCAGTTGGTTACTGCTTTCAATGAATCCAATGTGATAGGTGGATTATGCTATGTAGAATCAACCTTGAATGAAGATGGTCATATAATCCAAACCAGCGGTCTGCATGATTTGGTGTTTGGGGAAAGAACGGCAGAAAATACGGAAAGAATGACTAAACTTCAACAAGCTTTCAGTGGAGCAAAAGGGAACTATATCCTTTCAGAAAATATCAATAGAGAAATGTGGCATAAATACCTATTTATCTCCACATTATCAGGGGTTACTTCCTTATTCCGTTCGCCAATCGGTCCTATTCGCGATGACGAGTTTGGGGCTGCCACGATCCGAAGCACATTAAAGGAAGCATCTTCCATCATGAGAAGTGTCCATGCACCACTAGCAGATGATATTGTAGAGATCAATTGGAATAAGCTTCATTCCATTGGCCATAAGATGAAGTCTTCATTGCAACGGGATATGGAAAAAGGAGTAGCTGTAGAAGGCGATCATTTTTATGGATATTTATTGAGGATTGCCAAGGAAAAGGAGATATCTGCTCCGACTATTGAAAAGATTTATGCCAATTTGAGGATTTATGAGAATCAATAATACAAAATAAAATACCATTTCGTTATGGATCCTATTTGACTAAGCTATGAAGAAAGAATTATGGGGCTGTCCAAAAGGAGTCCGGAACCACTATGTTTGTCCGTATGCAGAAGATGCCGTGGGTTTCTTCTACATATTGAAGTTGTGGTTCCTGATACCTGTTTTTTAGACAGCCCCAACTATTTTTTATCGTGTGTAAATACTAAAAAAGTAAGTATTTAAGTCTCCCTTACTACTTCTTAAAAAAAGCATTCTTTCCCAATCGTTCAATAAGCTTAGGAAATAACTGATAGGCAACACTTCCCACATTCATCCAGCCAGGCAAATTGATTTCCCGGGTGTTTGACATCAATGAAGAGACCACTTTTTCGGCAACATAATCTGGATCAAGCATATATTTCTCCACGTTTTTCACATAAGAGCCAGTGCTGTCTGCGACAGTAAAAAACTCAGTCGCGATTGGTCCCGGATTTACTGCTGTTACATAGACCCCTATACAGGAAAGTTCCATTCTTAAACTATTGGTGTATCCTAGTACAGCATGCTTTGAAGCTGAATAAGCACTTGACTTTGGCGTTGCAAGTTTACCAGCCTGTGAGGCAATATTGACGATATGTCCACTTTTTTTCATTTGCATATCTGGAAGCACCTGCTGTGTGCAGCGAATTAACCCCAATACATTCACATCAAACATACCTTTTATGTCTTCAAAGCTTGCTTCGTAGGCTTCATCAAAAATTCCGTAGCCTGCATTATTGATTAGAATATCGATGGGTCCTACTTCATTCTTTATTTTTGAAAATAACGGAGGAATCGCATCATATTGGGACACGTCCAATTGATAAGCCCATGCTCGGCCAGTATTCTTTTTTTCAATGCTGTCTTTTAAAGCAAGAAGCTTATCCATATTCCGTGCAATAAGGACAACATTTGCTCCAGCCTCTGCAGAATTCAAGGCCATCCGCTCACCGATTCCGCCAGAAGCTCCTGTAATCACAATATTCTTTCCTTGAATTCGATTATTCATCTTTCCCCTTCTTTCTATCTACAAGAATACTTCAATGTACCGTTTTCATTGGACACTGTTACAAGTCCCAGCGAATCAAGATAATCTAGCTGTGCCACTGTCTCAGACAATGTAAGTCCTAATTCTGTTTTATACACCTTCGGAAATAGCTTTTGACAAAGTGTGAAGATGGTCTCCTGTTGGTCACCAATCAATTTCAGAACAAATAACGCTCTCTCATGTTGTTTTTTCAATCGTAAATCAATGACTTCCTTTACATCTACAATATCTTCCCCATGACCTGTAAGAGCATATGAAGGTGAAAGTTCCTTTAATTTATGTAAGGAATGATTCAACTGAAGTTGTGGCTTCGCCCTTTCTATCAACTCAAATGGCGGCTCAAGTAAAGGGTTAGGAGAAATATGTTTAAGAAGATGATCACCTGCAATAAGAACTCCATCACTCTCTCTAAATAAAGAAATATGGCTCTGTGCATGCCCAAGTGTTTCGATGACCTTCCATCCTGCAAAAGGATCTGCGTCATTCAATTCGCCATCAAGATGACGCTGACACATAAACTTCAATGAGGCCCTAAGTTTTTTTAGGAATGGTAAAAATTCTTTCGGGACTCCTGCTTGCTGAAACATCTCCTCAAAAAATGCATCATGTTGTTCATAAAATCTTTCTGTTCGATACAACCATTTTTCTGCATTAGGATGAGCCCAAACCTTAATATGACCTGGCAGCCAATCGAGAAGACCAGCGTGATCGGGATGATGATGCGTTAACACAACCTGTTCAATATCTTCTATCTGATAACCTAAATGTGTTAGCTGTTCACTTAAACTTTTTAGTGCTTCATCAGTCTTCGGCCCAACGTCTATCAGGGTCAGAGCGTCACCCTTAATAAGATAAATATTAACATCGCCAACGGCAAAAGGGGTTGGCAACGTGATTTTTGCAATATTCTGATGTAACCATTGAGGTACCATTTAATATCCACCACTTTTTCTTTATAAAAATGAATGATCCTTCATTTTAGTTTACCCTTTTTTAACAAAACTGTCATGGGTGATGGTTTTCTTTGTAAAGTTTTTATAAAATAATGAAATTACCCCTTGACAGACAAGCTATTGATTCAGCATAATCACATATAATAATTAAAATGCGATGATAAAGAATAGTAGATGCTTGAAGATGAAAGAGATTGAAGTCCATCGGCTGGAAGACTTCATCATCCCCTCAATCATTGAACCTACCTTTATAGCAGGCAGGAAAACCTGTACGTATTTCCGGCGTTACCGGAACCTGAGCGTGTTTCCTTTAGGGGAACAAATCAAGGTGGTACCACGGAAGATACCCTTTCGTCCTTATATTTTGGACGAAAGGGTTTTTTGGTTTTAAAAGATTGTTGTTTTTTAAGAACATAAATTTTTGTGAAATAGTTGGACTTTGCTGCAGGTGCGAGACTCCTGCGGTAGAAGCGGGATAGATGAGACCTAAGCAAGAGCAAAGCGACGAAGAGGCTCACCGCCCGCCACGCGGAAAGCGAGAACCTGCAGCGAAGACCAACTAACTCCTTTCCAAATGACAATATGTTTACGAAAACAGCTTTTTTAAAAAAATAGGAGGGGTAATAATGAAGACAGTATTTATCGGTGCGGGATCAATGGCAGAATCCTTATTGGCGGGAGCACTAAGAAATGGTGCCCTTTCTAAGGAAAATATTTATATGACCAATCGTACGAACAAAACGAGATTAGTGGAGTTACAGCAAAAATATGATATCAACATTTCTTATGATGATGAAACACTCCTAAACGGAGCTGAAATCGTTATTTTAGCGATGAAGCCTAAAGATGTAGCCCCAGCGCTTAAAGTGTTGAAAGCGTTCATTTCTGAAAATACTTTAATCATTTCTGTTTTGGCTGGAATAAGCATCCACTACATTGAGGACACATTAGAATTTAAAGGGGGCATTGTAAGAGCTATGCCTAACACATCCGCAACAATTGGAAAATCCGCGACAGGAATAGCCTTTAACGATGGGGTCACCCATAAGAAACTAAATCTCGTTCTGTCCCTTTTTAATTCGATAGGTATGACAGCTATAATCGAGGAAGAAAAATTAGACATTGTGACGGCTCTATCAGGTAGTGGTCCTGCCTATTTTTACTATATTGTCGAAGTGTTATTAAAAACGGCAGAGGAAATGGGGTTAGATCAATCCCTTGCCAAGCCTTTACTTGTGCAAACCCTTCTAGGAGCAGGTGAAATGCTTGCAACATCCGGACAAGAGGCCAAAACATTACGAGAAAATGTCACGAGCCCAGGAGGAACGACAGAAGCGGGGCTGCTTGCTTTGGAAAAAAACCATGTCAATAGGGCACTTTATGAATGTTTACACGAAGCCGCAAAGCAGTCAAAATGTTTAAGGGAACTATATCAAAGCCAAGCTAATGCTAAATAGCTTTATGGAGGGATTCCCATCATTACTTTTATCATTTTAATCGCAACTCTTATCGTTTGGATCGGAATCTCCGTTGATATATTTTTAGGGCTAAGAAGAATTCCCGATTTAAAATCATTTTCCCCTAATACAGAAGGTGAACTCGTTTCGATTATTGTCCCAGCCAAAAACGAAGAGCACAGTATCCGTGAAAGTATCCAAACTCAAATTTCACAAAGCTATCAAAATGTAGAGTGGATTCTTGTCAATGATCGCTCCACAGATCAGACGGGGAAAATCATGGATAATTTACTTGAAGTAGACTCACGAATTAAAGTCCTTCATATTGAATCTCTTCCATCTGGCTGGTTAGGAAAAAATCACGCACTTTATCAAGGAGCGATAGCAGCGAATGGTCAATTGCTTTTATTCACAGATGGTGATATCCGCTTTCATAAAGAAGTGATTGCTAGAGCCGTTACTGCTCTAAAAACAGAAAAGGTCTCCCATCTTACAATCACTCCAACACTAGTAGCTAAAACTTTTTGGTTAAAAGCGTTTGTAGGGTTTTTCCTATTTGGATTCTCCTATTATAAGCGACCTTGGAAAGCAAATGATTCAGATTCTTCTATTGGAATCGGGATTGGGGCCTTCAACCTAATGACGCGAGATGCTTACGAAGAGATCGGTACGCATGAAAGCATTAAAAATCGCCCAGATGATGATCTACAAATTGGCACTCTAATAAAAAAGCATGGTCTAGAACAACGAATCATTACAGGTCTCCCATATTTATCTGTCGAGTGGTATCAAAGTTTAAGGTCTGCTTTAATTGGTCTCGAGAAAAATACATTTGCGGGACTTCATTATAGGTTGACAATGGTGTTTGTCTCAGTAGTTGGCGTTTTTCTTTCACAGGTTTACCCCTTTCTGACTCTTTTTAATGTAGACAAGTTTATTTTTTTCCTAAGTGTCTTGAATGTTCTTTTCATTGCCTTTAATTTTGTGGCAGTCACAAGAAAAATGACGAACTTCTCACCCTATTTCTTTTTTGTCCTTCCAATCACTGCCGTACTCTTTATTTATTCAATCATTCGAGCCACAATATTAACCTTCATTAGAGGCGGTGTTATCTGGAGAGGAACGAAATACTCCCTTCATGACTTAAGAAGACAGAATGGAGAGTAAAAGCAGATTATTTCCTCCTTTTCTTTCTTCTTGCTATAATATGATTGTTATTTAGGGAATCGAAATATAAGGAGAGATGATATCATTGACTAGAAAGCTTTTTGAACCATATAAGTTAAAAAATATAACGCTCAAAAATCGAATTGTCATGGCTCCAATGTGCATGTATTCAAGTCATAATGAAGATGGGAAAGTTGAAAATTGGCATAAAACGCACTATACAAGCAGAGCTGTTGGCGGCGTAGGATTAATTATTCAAGAAGCAACATCTGTTACCCCTCAAGGACGAATTTCTCCTCAGGATCTCGGGATCTGGAGTGATGATCATATTGAAGGGCTATCAGAGCTCGTCAGCCTTATAAAAGAACAAGGTGCTGTAACCGGAATCCAATTAGCGCACGCTGGAAGAAAAGCAGTACTTGAAGGTGAAATCCTTGCCCCATCTGCCATTCCTTTTAATGATAAAATGAAGACTCCAAAGGAAATGTCTTTGACCGATATAAAAGAAACCATTCAAGCATTCAAGGATGGTGCCATCAGGGCAAAAAAAGCTGGCTTTGATGTGATTGAAATTCATGGAGCTCACGGCTATCTCATAAACGAATTTTTATCTCCTTTATCCAACAAAAGAAGTGATGAATATGGCGGTTCCGCTCAAAATCGCTATCGTTTCTTAAAGGAAATTATTGATGAAATAAATACCGTTTGGGATGGTCCACTACTTGTTCGTGTTTCAGCAAAAGACTATCAGGATGATGGTTTAGATATTGGCGATTACATTGAAATGAGCAAATGGATGAAAGCACAAGGTGTAGATCTCATTGATGTAAGCTCTGGTGCCGTAGTTCCTGCTCAAATCCCTGTTTATCCTGGATATCAAGTTAAATTAGCGGAAGAAGTCAAACACGGTGCAGACATTCCGACAGGAGCTGTAGGACTCATCACTACTGGCATTCAAGCGGAAGAAATTTTACAGAATGAACGAGCAGACTTAATATTATTGGCTAGAGAGCTGCTCAGAGATCCATATTGGCCAAGAACGGCAGCCAAAGAGCTTCAGACTGAGCTTGAGTCCCCTAAGCAGTATTCTAGGGCTTGGAATTGAATTTCTCCATTTTCCTTACTATAAAAGCCGTGTGATTTCAGCTAGGAGATCACACGGCTTTTTAATTATGATATAAATAAAGATTGTTCCCAATCAACTCCAGGTTCTTTCAATTGTTGTTTCTTCTTCACCAATTTCAATCCGATAGACATCTGGATTTGAAAGGGCGAATAATTCCTCGAAACCAGATTTTTTATCAAAGTAATGTAGTAATAAGGTAGATAAATTCCCGTGACTAACTAAAATAATTTTTTCGTGGGGATCTCTCAATATCTTTTCCACCATTTCAGCCGCTCGTTTGTACCCTTGCCGATTCGATTCTCCACCAGGAAACTCCAAGTCCCAATCATCAAAGCTATCCTTTAATTTATCCTTCCAATCAGAATAGCTTTCACTACTTAATACTCTCTCACCAAGGCGTTCATCTTCAATTATCGGAATTCCTTTGTGTTCAGAAAGAGGGTTGATTGTGTCTATTGCTCGAGTAAAGGGACTTGAATAAATTACATCAATCTCATCTTCATGAAAGAGGTCAACAAGCTTTCTCGCTTGCTCGTGTCCCTCCTTCGTTAATACAGCAGAAAATTCTTGGCCGGTTGCTTTTGCATGCCTAATCAGATAAATCGTCTTCATCGTCTCTCTCCCATTATTCAACTATTTCTAATTCAAGAAAATCTTCAGCGATTGTGCTATTAGGAAAAATCTCTTTCGCTTCTTTTTCTAATTCTGCCCACTCTTCTTTAGAAAAACGGGAGCTTATATGTGTAAGACAAAGCGTTTTTGCATCTGCTAAAAGCGCCGTATTGGCTGCCTGGTTAGTTGTGGAGTGAAAATACTGATTGGCCATTTCTTCTTGTCCCCTATTAAATGTTGATTCATGAATGAGTAAATGGGCTTTTTTTGATAAATCGATGGCTTTTTGACATGGTCGTGTATCACCTAAGATGGTAACTACTCTTCCAGGTTTTTTAGGCCCTAAATAATGTTTCCCATCCACGATTCTCCCATCATTTAAATGAACCATTTTACCTGCCTTTAAATCTTTGTAAATAGGCCCAGGAGGAATTCCATCCGCTTTTAACTTATCGGATAATAGTTCTCCTTGCTTATCTTTCTCGATAACCCGATACCCATAGGAAGATACGGCATGGTCTAATAAACCAGCCATTACCATAAAGGTATCATCCTCAAAGATCATGCCATCTGATTCGATTTCAACAATTTTCAATGGGTAAAGAAGATGGGTTTCACTTACCCTTAACGAGACTTCAATAAATTCACGGATTCCTTTTGGACCATATACCGTTAATTCATCCTTCCCCCCTTGAAAAGAGCGGCTACCGAGTAATCCAGGAAGTCCATAAAGATGATCCCCATGTAAATGGGTAATAAATATTTTTTCAATCCGTCTGGGCTTTAATGATGTATGTAAAATTTGGTGCTGTGTGGCTTCTCCGCAATCAAAAAGCCAAACAGCTCCTCTTTCTTCTAACAGCTTTACTGCGATTGACGTTACATTTCTTAATTTCGCAGGTATTCCTGCACCTGTTCCTAAGAATAAGACTTGCAATGTATTCAACTCCTCATGATCTTCCCCTACATATTAGCACAAACATTATGGCTCTTGCTTCTTCTATACTTCCTGAAGGCTAATTTTCTTAAGATTTTCTTTTCGATAACAGAACATATAAATAGTAAGGTCCGAAAATGATAACGAAACCATTTATAACTATTATCGGATTAATGGAGAATGGTAAATTATTTTATGATTATATTTCATAAAGTACACAATTGTCACTTTGAGTCACAATTTATTAATAGTACATACTATTAGCGTTTTTATTTGCAAAACATTTGATTATTGCGGCTAGAAACTATAAAATTAAATACTTGTATAGGGCTTTTTTTATGCCTATAGTAAAGGAAGAATGATCGTTTTAGTAACTGCTCAGGTCATATAATCTATCTTAATGAACAATTGTTTATTCTGAAAAGTGAGGTTCTATTTGTGAAACAGACGGATACACCATCAACACTATTAATGATATTTGGTGCAACAGGTGATTTAGCGAAAAGAAAGCTCTATCCATCGCTTTTTCATTTATTTAATAAAGGAAAAATTTCAAAAGACTTCGCCGTGATAGGTGTCGCCAGAAGAGAATGGACAGAAGAACAATTTAAAAAACACGTCGAAGATTCTGTACTCACATCCATAGGGACTAAAGAAAACATCGATGAATTTATTTCACATTTTTATTATCAATCACATGATGTCTCTGACTCAGAATCTTACATAACCCTAAAGAATTTAGCTGATTCTCTTGATAATAAATACAATCTTCATGGGAACCGGATTTTTTATTTAGCCATGGCTCCTGAGTTTTTCGGGACGATTACGGACCATTTGAAATCAGATGGATTAACCGATACGCAAGGGTTTCACCGTCTCGTTATTGAAAAACCGTTTGGACATGACCTCCCTTCTGCCGAACAATTAAATAACCAAATTCGTGAATCATTTACCGAAGATCAGATCTACCGTATCGATCATTATCTTGGCAAGGAAATGGTACAGAATATTGAAGTAATCCGTTTTGCCAATGCTCTTTTCGAGCCATTATGGAACAGCCGGTACATCTCAAATATTCAAGTGACATCGAGTGAAGAACTAGGTGTTGAAGAACGCGGTCGTTATTATGAGAAGAGCGGTGCCCTAAGAGATATGGTACAAAACCATATGCTTCAAATGGTTGCTTTACTCGCGATGGAGCCACCAATCAAATTAACAACGGAAGAAATTCGGGGCGAAAAGGTAAAGGTCCTTCGGGCACTGCGTCCTTTGAAGGATGATGAAGTAAAAGATTATTTTGTTCGAGGACAGTATGGACCTAATGAAACAGGTGGGCGAGGTTATCGTCAAGAACCAAATGTTGATCCAAATTCAAATACGGAAACCTATGTTGCCGGTAAATTGATGATTGATAATTTCCGCTGGGCTGGTGTTCCGATCTACATCCGAACTGGGAAACGCATGGAGACGAAATCCACGAAGATCGTGATTCAATTTAAAGATATACCAATGAATCTTTATTACAATCGAGACAAGCCACTCGCTCCAAACTTATTAGTCATTCATATTCAGCCTGATGAAGGTATTACCCTTCACTTAAATGCCAAAAAATCAGGACAGAATGTAGAAACGACACCAGTGAAGCTGAATTTCTCGAATAATAGTGTAGATGGCATGAATACACCAGAAGCATATGAAAAGTTATTGCATGATTGTATGCGTGGAGATGCTACCAACTTTACCCATTGGGATGACGTTAAGCTTTCATGGGCATATGTTGATAAAATATCTGAGGTTTGGGAAACGACAAAAGAAACAGAATTCCCTAACTATTGTGCAGGTACAGCAGGACCGAAAGCGGCAGATGAATTACTAGAGAAAGACGGATTTTATTGGTGGCCAATTGATAATTTAGATGTAGACAATTGTTAACCTAAAATACTAGAAAGGCTGTGAATTTTATGAAAATGTACGATATTACCGCTCCGATCTTTAACGGAATGCCTGTTTACAAAAATAAACCAGAAAAACAACCATCCATTGACACAAATACGAATGGCCATGTAACCGAATCAAGAATTTCTCTTGATGTTCACACAGGAACGCATGTAGACGCACCCCTTCATATGATCAATGATGGAGAAACGATTGAAACGATTGCGATTGAGGAACTTGTTCGTACAGTGAAGGTTTTAGACCTATCCACTGTTAATGGAAAAATAACAATGGCTGATATCGAGGGATTTGATATCCAAAAAGACGACTTCCTCCTTTTAAAAACAAAGAATTCTTGGGATACAGAATTTAATTTTGAATTCATATATGTTGCAGAAGATGCTGCAGGCTATTTAGCTGATAAAGGAATCAAAGGGGTAGGGATTGATGCCCTTGGAATTGAAAGAGCTCAAGAAGGTCACCCTACACACCGTACCCTAATGGGAAATGGCGTTATTATTATGGAAGGTCTTCAGTTGAAAGATATTAAAGAAGGCGAATACTTCATGGTCGCGGCTCCATTGAAAATTCAAAACACGGATGCTTCTCCTGCGAGAGTACTGTTGTTTGATCAAAAATTAGTTTAATAGGAAATGCGGAAGCGTCTTGAACAGATCACGCCTTTTTACTCGAGGAGCTAGACGCTGAAGCTGGAAACAATAATTCAAAAAAGCCATGCGATTTATCGCATGGCTTTTTTGAATTCAATTATGATAACCACTCCGTATGGAATGTTCCTTCTTTATCTGTACGTTGATAAGTATGGGCACCAAAATAATCACGCTGAGCTTGAATTAAATTCGCTGGAAGTGTTTCTGTACGATAACTATCATAGTAAGATAGAGCAGCAGAGAATCCTGGTACAGGAATTCCGTTTTGCACAGCGGCACTAATGACATCTCTTAGTGCATATTGGTAGCTCTCAACGATTTCTTTGAAGTATTCATCTAACAATAAATTTCTAAGTTCTGGTTCACGGTCATATGCCTCTTTAATTTTTTGTAAGAATTGAGCACGGATGATACAGCCACCACGGAAAATCATCGCAATTTCCCCATAGCTTAAATCCCAACCGTATTCTTCTGAAGCGGAACGCATTTGAGCAAAACCTTGTGCATAGGAACAAATTTTACTCATGTAAAGTGCTTTTCGGATCGACTCAACAAATGCTTCTTTATCACCTTCAAATGGTTTTGTTTCTGGTCCATTGAGGATTTTGCTTGCTTTCACACGTTCATCCTTGATAGCTGAAATAAAACGAGCAAACACAGATTCAGTGATAATAGGTAATGAAACCCCTAGGTCCAGTGCACTTTGGCTCGTCCATTTCCCTGTACCCTTTTGACCTGCTTTATCGAGGATCACATCAACCATAGGTTTACCTGTTTCATCATCTTTTTTCGTGAAAATATCTGCGGTAATTTCAATAAGATAACTATCTAATTCTCCCTTATTCCAATCCGCAAATACTTCATGAAGCTCTTCTGCACTTAATCCTAATACATTTTTCATAAGGAAATAGGATTCTGCAATTAACTGCATGTCTCCATATTCAATTCCATTATGGACCATTTTCACATAATGACCCGCTCCATCAGGACCAATATACGTTGTGCATGGCTCACCTTCTACTTTTGCGGCAATATCTTTTAAAATCGGAGCAACTAGCTCATAGGCTTCTTTTTGGCCGCCTGGCATTATCGAAGGTCCTGTTAATGCACCCTCTTCACCGCCAGATACACCTGTACCAATAAAATGAATACCCAATTCGCTTAACTCATGATTACGACGTCTTGTATCCTCAAAGAACGTATTTCCACCATCAATGAGAATATCACCTTTATCCAGGTATGGTTTAAGCTGTTCAATTGTTGCATCCGTAGGGTTACCAGCCTTTACCATCAATAAAATCTTACGTGGTTTCTCTAAAGATTGAACAAATTCTTCAATTGTATATGTACCTACAACATTTTTTCCTTTTGATTCATTTAGCATCTCGTCTGTTTTTTCACGAGAGCGATTATAAACTGATACGGAATACCCTCTGCTTTCTATATTCCAAGCAAGATTCTTCCCCATAACTGCTAAGCCGATGACACCGATTTGTTGTTTCGACATGTTACAACGTCCCTTCATTCTATAAGTTTATGTGGATTTGCATCCTTCTAAATTTAACAAGATTCGCTAGCAAGTGCAACTATTACACTCAATTATTAGCAACCCTTCTTAGTATATATGATCTTACCTAGCTCATCCTTATTTTTCATATATCTCTCATTAGTCTTCTCTTAAAAAGTCTTTGTTAAAGCTGGTATCATACTGGTTTTCTCGTTTATTAGGTTCACTCTGTGCCATTCCTTTTTTAATCATCTTTTTCCCATACTTTTTTTGTAAACGGCTAATGGTATCATAGAGGGGCTCTTTTTCTGCTGCTTTCTCATAGCTGAACAAATCTAATTGTTCTACAGCATCTTCCTTTTCGATTAGGTCCTGCCCTGTCACACCCAATAGCCGAATCGAATCGCCATTCCAATGTTTAAGAAACAATTGCTTGGCTTCTTCAAAAATAGATTGATCAAGCTGTACTGGATTTTTAACCTTTTTGCTACGAGTAATCGTTTTTCTATTTTTAAATCGAATCATCACCTGGATGGTGGTTGCCATCATTCCCTTATTCTTAAGTCTGCTAGCGACCTTTGTCGAAAGAGTATGAATGACGTTAAGTAATTCCTTTTGATTGGTAGAATCCTTAGGTAGTGTTGTTGAATTACCTACACTTTTAAAATCATAAATCGAATCCGGATCTACTGGCCTAGTATCTTCACCATTCGCTCGCTTTTTTAATCGTATCCCATTGATTCCAAGCGTAGATTTTAGTTGTAGGTCTTCCTTATGTGCTAAATCACTGATCGTTTTAACTCCGATAGTGTAAAGCTTTTGAGCGGTTTTTTGACCAATTCCATGCATTTCAACTACATCTCGAGGCCATAAAATTTGCGGAATATCTCGCTTTCTTAATACCGTGATACCCATGGGTTTTTTCATATCTGAAGCCGTTTTGGCTAAAAATTTGTTCGGGGCAATTCCAATGCTACAAGGGAGGTCGAGCTCTCTTTCGATTTGGTTTTGAATCGATTGGGCGATCTCTATTGGAGTACCCATTTCAGCCCCCTCTGAGATATCCATATACCCCTCATCAATTGAGACTGGTTCAACTAAATCTGAATATTGTCTTAGAATATCGAACATTCCTTTTGAAGCAGCACGATAACGATCAAAATTAGGGCGCATGATAATGAGCTGTGAACATAATTTCTTTGCTTCCCATAAAGGCATTGTGGTTCTGACACCAAACTTTCTTGCTTCATAGCTGCATGTTACAATAATTCCCTTCCGCTCTTCTGGATTCCCGGCAATCGCTAAAGGCTTTCCTTTTAATGTCGGGTCAAAAGCCATTTCAACGGAAGCATAAAAACTGTTCATATCAACATGCAAGATGACTCTACCTTTTTTTGGATAGTAAGAGTTCATTTCAACACGACCTTTTGTTCGAACTTTTCTCTATATTATAACAAAAAAATACATGCTATTTATGCATGCATTTCTTCTTTCTTTTCTTCCACATATTCTTTTATATCTTTTATACTCTCAAGACTTTCTACTAAGATTTCTGGATCGATCATGGTAATCAGGCGGTCTGAGAGATTGACCACTCCTGAAAAATATTTTGCGTTCGAGTAGGCCAGAATGCCAACTTGTTTAAGGGATTGTTCAGGGATATCCACTATTTCTTTTGCTTCATCCACTATGATTCCAAATGTGATGGACTCTGTTTTCAATACAATTAATCGTGAGGTATGTAGATCACTCATTTCAACATGATACAAGAGTTTGTTAAAATCTAAAACGGGAATCAATTCATCTCTCACTTTAATCATTCCGCTGACATAGGACGGTAAATGTGGAATAGGCGTTATTTTATCTAGCTTCTCTATAGATAAAATATTTTTTATAGATATCCCATATTCCCCGTTCCCCGTTTGAAAGACGATCGCTTTACGGTTTTCCTTCATCCTATTTCCTCCCTCTTCATTATAACTAATATAAATGTACCATATCCATCCTGTTTTGTATTAATTTTATAGATGAAAAGAACTAAAAAAACTCACCAAAGGAGATGACCCCTTAGTGAGTTTTAACCATTATTCTCCAGCTACCTCTTTAATAATAGCCACTACCATTTCTGAAAGTTTGACAAGCTCTTCAACAGGCATTCTCTCATTCGTTGTATGAATTTCTTCATATCCTACAGCAAGGTTTACAGTTGGAACACCAAAGCCTGCAATAACATTGGCATCACTACCGCCGCCGCTTGTTAATAATTCACTTGGGCGACCGATTTTAGCGGCTGCTTTTTTGGCAATTTCAACAACCTCATCCCCTTCGCCAAATTTGAATCCTGGGTACATTACTTGTATATCGACCTCAGCGGAACCACCGAATTCTGCAGCTGTAGTTTCAAATGCAGCTTTCATTTTTTCTACTTGTGCTTCCATTTTTTCAGGAATGAGTGAACGTGCCTCTGCAAGAATGTCTACACGATCACATACGATATTCGTTGCTCTTCCACCTTCAAAACGTCCAATATTTGCTGTTGTTTCTTCATCAATTCTTCCAAGTGGCATTCTTGAAATCGCTTTTGCAGCCATTGTAATAGCTGAAATTCCTTTTTCAGGCGCAACACCAGCATGAGCTGTTTTTCCGTTTAGTACGGCTTTAATTTTTGCTTGAGTTGGAGCGGCTACGATAATATTACCGACTTTGCCATCACTATCTAGCGCAAATCCATATTTTGCTTTTACAAGGGAAGGGTCTAGTGCTTTTGCACCGACTAACCCAGACTCCTCTCCAACAGTAATAATAAATTGAATCGTTCCATGCTCAATATTTCCTTCTTTCAACACTCTGAGTGCTTCAAACATTGTAGCAAGCCCTGCCTTATCATCGGCACCTAAGATGGTTGTCCCATCAGAATAAACATATCCGTCCTCTTTAACTGTTGGTTTTACCCCTTTTGCAGGAACGACTGTGTCCATATGTGATGTGAAATAAATCGTATCGACACCTTCTTTTGTTCCTTTTAACGTACAAATCAGATTTCCTGCACCATGTCCTGTCTGTCCCATCGTGTCATCTTCGAATACTTCAACACCTAGATCTTCAAACTTCTTAGTTAAGACCTTCGCGATCTCTGCTTCTTCTCGAGTTTCTGAATCGATTTGAACTAATTCTAAAAATTCATTTAATAAACGTTCTTCATTAATCATCCGTATTCCTCCAAATATGTAGTCACCCTTTTAGTATATCGTTAAAGGGGGTGAGCTACAAATCATACGAAATTTTACAATGGGATATTCCCATGTTTTTTATGTGGCCTTGTTTCTTTCTTATTTCTCATCATCTCGAGACCTTGAATTAATTTAATTCTTGTTTCTCTTGGATCAATGACATCATCAACCATTCCATTGGCTGCTGCCACATAGGGATTGGCAAACTTTTCACGATATTCTTCAATTTTCTGGTCTCTAGTTACATCTGGGTTTTCACTGTTAGCAATTTCTCGTGCAAAAATAACATTGGCAGCTCCCTGCGGTCCCATAACGGCAATTTCTGCATTTGGCCAAGCAAATACTAAATCTGCACCGATAGACTTACTGTTTAAGGCTACATACGCTCCCCCATATGCTTTTCGAAGGATAACCGTCATCTTGGGAACAGTTGCTTCAGAGTAGGCATATAAAATTTTAGCACCATGTCTGATAATCCCGCCGTGCTCTTGCTTGATTCCAGGGAAAAATCCAGTAACATCCTCAAACGTAATAATAGGAATATTAAAAGAGTCGCAGAAACGAATAAACCTGGATGCTTTATCAGACGAATCGATATCTAATCCACCTGCCATAAACTTGGGCTGATTACATACTAGCCCAACAACCTCCCCTTTTATTCGAGCTAAGCCAACCACAATATTTTTAGCAAATTCACGTTGAACCTCCATGAAAGAATCTTCATCGACTACCTGGTCAATCACTGTTCTAACATCGTATGGACGAATAGCATCAAACGGGATGAGGTCTGTCAGCTCAGGACGAAAATCATCTTTATCAGCATTCTCCTTCACCGGTGGTTTTTCTTCATTGTTTTGAGGTAAATAAGAAAGTAGTGAACGAACCATTTGAAGAACTTCTTCTTCTGTTTCACCTCTAAAATGAGCATTCCCACTAATACTGTTATGGACCTTTGAACCACCAAGATCTTCTGAACTTATTTTTTCACCTGTGACCGTTTCAATCACTTTAGGGCCTGTAATAAACATTTGACTTGTGTTATCTACCATGAAAACAAAGTCCGTAATGGCAGGGGAATAAACAGCCCCGCCTGCACAAGGCCCCATAATGACAGAAATTTGTGGAATGACTCCTGAGTAAATCGAGTTACGATAAAAAATATGCCCGTAGCCGTCAAGAGAAACGACTCCTTCTTGGATTCTTGCTCCTCCAGAATCATTAAGCCCGATAAATGGTGCTCCATTCTTAACAGCTAAATCCATAACATGGGCGATTTTCTTGGCATGCATTTCTCCAAGGGCTCCGCCAAAAACAGTGAAATCCTGTGAAAACAGATAAATAGGCTTTCCATCTACTTTTCCATAGCCCGTTACAACACCATCTCCCGGACCTTCCAATTCACCTAAACCGAAATCCTGAGAGCGATGTTCGATAAATGGATTTAATTCAACAAATGAACCGGGGTCAACTAATATATCGATACGCTCTCTTGCCGTTAACTTCCCTTTTTCATGTTGCTTGTCAATTCGCTCATCCCCACCTCCAAGCTCGACTTTTCTTCGTTTATCATACAATTCATTAATTTTTTCATAAATATCTGCCATGTTTATTCCCCCTTGATGTTTGTCTTGTCGCAAAGTTCAAATAGAACTCCATAAGCTGATTTTGGGTGCATAAAAGCTACCTCTGCTCCACCGGCACCTGGTTTTGGTTTATCGTGGATCATCCGAACACCATTTTGTTTTAGCTCGTTGATTCGGTCTTGAATCTTTTCAATCCCAAAGGCAATATGATGAATGCCCTCCCCTTTTTTTTGAAGGAATTTAGCAATGGCACTTTCATTATGTAAAGGTTCCAATAGCTCAAGCTTAATGTTTCCACCATCAATAAAAGCAACCTTGACTCCTTCAGATTGAACCTCTTCCATTTTTATTAGCGGAAGCTGTAGTGTTTCATTATAAAAAGATAGCGATTCTTCAATGGAATGAACCGCAATTCCAATATGATCAACCTTTTTCAATTCTAACATCCCCTTTTTACAGATCACCCAAAACACCTTACTACTTCGATATTAATGTCGAAAATTCCTGCATGCTGACGAAATTAGTAAACGTTTTCAAAGATGTACAGCTTGTCAACCTAACCAGAACAAGTTAAAATAACGATAAGGATTGTACTCGCAAGGAGATGATTTCTTATGAATAAAAAGTTACAAAGAATAGTCGTTTTCTTAATGCTATTCGCTATGATTGCTTCGACGATTCTTATGGGAATAACCATGTTTTTATAGGATGAATATACATGGAGCATACTCCTGTAAATAATAGAGAAAGAAAAGGGCTGTCCCAAATCAAGGTGTCAGGATCTACAGCTTCAATATAGAGAAAAGTCTTCTTTATATTGACGTTCATAGTGGTCCTGGACCCTTTTGGGACAGCTCCTTTTACTTTATTGCACCATATTCTTTTCCAAGCTCCACGAAGGACTGATTGCTCTTTACGACTAAAATTTTCGTTCCGATAGGAATGACGTCATATAGTTCTTCAACATTTGAATTGAGCAATCTTAGACATCCATTTGAAATATACTTACCGATACTTCCCGGTTGGTTCGTACCGTGCACACCATATATTCGGCCATCTGTATTTTTGGCATCAAAGCCTATCCATCTCGTGCCAAGTGGATTTCTTGGATCACCTCCAGGGATGTCCTTCTTCCGATAATAAGGATTTTTTGCCTTGACAGTAATGGTAAACAATCCCTCTGGAGTTAAATCATTGGTTTTTCCTGTAGCTACTTTATAGGTTTTTTTTATTGTACCACCTTGAATAAAGGCAAGCTCATTCTTTTGTTTATTGATGATCAGGAATGGATCACCAGGGAGGGGATTCTTTCCTAGTGGCCAAATTGGTGAAACTACAAGAAATAATGCAAGAAGCAAACGCATGTCAACACCTACTTATAATCATAGTTGACATTAGTTTACTTCTATTTGATTTTTTCCATGCTTCTTCTTTTTTCGAATTCCTTTAAATGAACTTTTAATGAGGAGGTATTGCTCCATTTCATTAACAAATTGAAGTAATGCTGCACGCGCTTCAAATTCCTCCCGTGATTGAGGTAATTCCATTTGTTCAAATTCAATCTTCATATCATATAATTTTTTCAAATAAATTAATGCGGTATTTCCTCGATGTATATGCGCCTTTAAATCTTCAATAAAATCTGCAATCATCCTGCCCTGTTCAATATTTAACGATATCGATGTAACAATTGGTAATAATCTTTGAATGATTTCAAACTGTTTTTCTCTCATTTTAAAATAGTGATAATAAAGGTTTTCATGTCGAATAAAATGATTTTCAACATCTTTGAAAGCAAGCGATTTCGCTTCTTGAATCAGTCTTTCCGTTTCTGTTATTTCCCTTCCATCCCAATCTCCCTCATTCGTTCTTAAGTAATTAATAATTTCACAAAAAATCCGGTTAAAATTCGCTTCTATTGACTCTAAATATTCGACGAGTTTATTCTCAACACTCGGCATGTACAGGTTCATAACTAGGGCAATTCCAATTCCGATAATGATAATTCCTAATTCATCGCGAAGAAGCTCGATCGTAACGTTACCAGCTGAGTAAATATGTAAAATAATAACGATACTTGTAACGATTCCTTCTTTGACATTTGCCATTACAGTCGTTGGGATGAAAAATAGCAGGAGTAAACCAATAATGATGGGGTGGTATAAAAACAATTCAAAAAACAATGTTGAAAACCCCATTGCAATTAGACATGCAAGAAATCGGCTCCACGCTGCCTTTAATGATTTCTTCTGAGTATTTTGTATACATAATATAGTTATGATTCCTGCAGATACATAATTTTCTAAACCAATCCATTGTGCAACCATTATGGCAATAGCCGTTCCAACCGCTGTTTTAGCGGTACGATATCCAATCCGAAACATATGATATAACACCTCAGTAAGTATGTTTTCGAACAGTATCATACCATATTCGTAAGTATCTTGAACACGAGTAGTCCCTCTTCAATCATTTCGCCTCCCCCTTCACCGCTTTAGCGAACTAGGGGACGGTTCTCGAATACGGTAAAGCTTTACCGTATTCGAGAACCGTCCCTCAATGCGTTAGTGTGATAAATCAAATGATACTTATTGGGCTATAGCCCATTTTCGGAACAATTATATAACAGTTGTTGATTATTATTAACTGTTATAATACAATGAATCCAATAAATCATTATTGGAGGGATTACAAATGTTGAATTTAGAATTTTATCGTACATTGCCTAAGAAAGAATGTCGTGAATGCGGATGTGAAATTATTGAACAACATGAATCTTATTTGTACGAGTGCGAGCACTGTATGGGAAAATATGAAGAAGAATGATAGGAATAGAGGATCACAATCTATCTATTAAGCTATTAATCATAAAAGATACTAACTAAATGATGATGAAGGACCATACAATTCATTATGAAAGGTATCTCCTTTTTAACATGAGAATAGTTTCACCTCGTACCTTTGTAAGCTTTATTGATTGATTAGTTCCCAATAAGAACTACCTCACGATCAATAGATATCCCCTTTTTGACATAGGATACATCTACTCTGGGAACAATTTTCATTTCTTCTAAGTAGCTCGTTACATCTCAATTAAGACTAAAGCCTTGATAAAATTAAATTAAAGGGAGTAGAGGGTATGTCAACTTTACGTGAAGAAGCCTTACAAATGCATAAGGAGATGCAAGGAAAGCTTAGCGTCCATTCCAAGGTTTTAGTACGAAATACGAAAGATTTAAGTCTTGCTTATTCACCAGGTGTTGCAGAGCCCTGTATCGATATACAAGAAAATAGGAATAAAGTATATGACTATACAATGAAGGGGAATCTCGTTGCTGTTATATCGGACGGAAGTGCAGTACTTGGCCTTGGAAATATCGGACCCTATGCCGCTATGCCTGTCATGGAAGGAAAAGCGCTGCTATTCAAATCTTTTGCCAATGTCGATGCATTTCCTCTTTGTTTAGATACTTCAAGTCCAGATAAAATTGTAGAAGTGATTAAAATACTTGAGCCTACTTTTGGTGGAATCAACTTAGAAGACATTTCCTCACCGCAATGCTTTGAAATTGAAGAGAAATTACGACAAACTTGCAAAATTCCCGTTTTCCATGATGATCAACATGGTACAGCGATCGTAACGGCTGCTGGCTTAATCAATGCCTTAAAGCTAGCTAATAAACAGAAAGAAAATATTCGTGTTGTTATAAATGGTGCAGGTGCTGCCGGGGTGGCCGTTACGAAGCTTTTACTTCAGATCGGTGTAAAAGAAGTCATTGTCTGTGATACAAAAGGAATAATTTATAAAGGTCGTCCCGAAGGAATGAATAATATGAAGCAGCAATTAGCTGCTATCACAAATAAAGAAATGAAGCATGGTACTTTAGCAGATGCTCTGATTCATGCTGATGTGTTTATCGGTGTATCCGTTGCGGGTGCTGTTAATGAAGAGATGATTCGTTCCATGAATCCCAATCCCATCGTTTTTGCAATGGCAAATCCCTCACCGGAAATTATGCCCGATGAAGCAAAAGCAGCCGGTGCACTTGTTGTCGGTACAGGGCGATCAGATTTCCCAAACCAAATCAACAATGTATTAGCATTCCCTGGTATTTTCCGTGGGGCTTTAGATGTCAGGGCCAAAGAAATTAACGAAGAAATGAAGTTTGCAGCCGTTTATGCCATTGCTGAATTAATATTGGAAGACGATCTCAAACCCGACTATGTCATTCCAGATCCATTTGACCGTAGAGTGGTAGCACATGTAGCAGTTGCAGTAGCTAACGCGGCAATGGAAACGGGGGTTTCTAGGAAAACTATAAATACAGAAGACATTAAGAAAGAATTATTAAGTGCTAAAGATATGCATCCTCTCAAAGTTTAAGGGAAATTTAATAATTTCCCAATAAAAAAGGCTGATTCATCATCGTAAAAAACAATGGTGAATCAGCCTTTCTTTCACTGGTAATTAGGAATACCTTTATACTTCTTCACAATACTCATCAAAATAGGATTGTAGTTTGTTTACTACTGACATTGGATCATGTCCTTCGATTTCATGGCGTTCGACCATTGTTAAAAGTTCTCCGTCTTTTAGTAAAGCAAAAGATGGAGATGATGGTGGATATCCAGTGAAGAAGCTTCTTGCTTTCGCTGTAGCTTCTTTATCTTGACCAGCAAAAACGGTCACTAATTGATCCGGACGCTTATCATTGTGAATAGCATGTGCTGCTGCAGGACGAGCAATGCCGCCGGCACATCCACATACAGAATTAATCATAACTAGCGTAGTTCCCTTTTTAGCAAATGTTTCTTCTACCTCTTCAGGGGTTGTTAATTGAGTGTAACCTGCTGTTTCTATTTCTTGTCGAGCTTGACGCACAACATCATTCATAAATAGATTGAAATCCATTTCCATATTCATACCTCTCCTTTAAAACGGAATAAGCCCAAATAGTGTTGGAAGCTCAACATTGGGATCCGTCAATACTTATCCGAGGATAACCTCTTACTGACATCATACCAATTTTCTAGCAGGAATATCAAACAAAACCTTAATAATAGGTTTATCACAAAAGATAGGGGGGTATCCTAACAATACATCTAGATCCATACCCCAAACTCCCTAGTTTTTTGAGGCTGTTCAATACCCAAAGTGTCAGGAACCATAACTACAAATGGAAGAAACCCTTGAAACATCTTCTATATGAAACGATACTAGTGGTTCTAGCCCCCTTTTGGGACAGCCTCTTTTTTCATCCTCAGTTATCCGAAAACAGGTAGAATAACTTTTCCATTGCTTGTGAGGCTGTTATTTCCCCATTCATTACGTCTTTTTCAAACAAGGGGAGCTGTTTTTTAATATTTTCCTGGCTAAAAAAGCTTGTCAATAATCGATCTTTGATTAAGCTATGAAGCCATTCTTTTGATTGAGTTTGCCTTCTCTCTTGAAAAACTCCTGATTCCTTCATCTTCTGTTGGAAAGCAGAAATTAATTCCCATAACTCTACCAATCCTTCGTTTTTTAAAGAAGAACAAGTATAGGCTTTTGTTTGCCAACCTTTTGTGGCTGGTTGAAGAAAATGCAGTATTTGATTGAATTCTCTTTTCGTTTTTTCAGCAACCGATTTATTTTTTCCATCTGCTTTATTGACAACAATCGCATCGGCAAGCTCGATGATTCCCTTTTTCATTCCTTGTAGTTCATCGCCTGCACCTGTAATGGCAAGTAACATAAAGAAATCCACCATTCCTCGTACAATGACCTCACTTTGTCCAACACCAACCGTTTCAATTAGAATGACATCATATCCTGCGGCTTCACACAAAGCTATTGTTTCTCTCGTTTTACGGTGAACTCCGCCAAGAGTGCCTGCAGTAGGAGAAGGACGTACGAAGGCTTGTGGGTTTCTTGAAAGTGTTTCCATCCTCGTTTTATCCCCTAGAATACTACCACCCGTGATCGTTGATGTAGGGTCAATCGCGAGTACAGCCACTTTATGCCCACTGCTGCAGAGAATTTCCCCAAAAGCTTCAATAAATGTACTTTTGCCTGCACCAGGAACCCCTGTGATCCCGATTCGAATCGAATTCCCAGAGTGAGGAGAAATTTGCTTTAATAGTTCTTGGCCAAGTTGATAATGCTTGGCAGCACTGCTTTCAATTAAGGTAATCCCTTTGGCTAAGTCTCTTCTATTCCCTTCAAGCAGACCTTTAGTAATAGAATCAATCAATACATCCTGACCTTTCTTCACAAACCTCCGTCTGCTCTTGTTCTCATCCATCATTACTCTGCCACTTCCTCATAGCCAAGGCGATGATAAATCTCTTCAATCACTTTTTGAGCTGCTACAGGAATCACTGTTCCAGGTCCAAACACCGCCGATGCACCATTTTCTAATAAGAACTCATAATCTTGGAATGGAATAACACCGCCAATAACAACTAGAATATCTTCGCGACCTAATTTTTTAAGCTCTGCAATTAATTGAGGAAGAAGTGTTTTATGCCCCGCAGCTAATGAACTTACACCAATGACATGTACATCGTTTTCAACTGCTTGCAGGGCGGTTTCCTCTGGAGTTTGAAATAGTGGACCAACATCGACATCAAATCCTAAGTCGGCAAAGGCTGTTGCAATGACTTTTGCCCCACGGTCATGGCCGTCCTGTCCCATTTTTGCAATAAGAATACGCGGGCGTCGACCTTCATTTTCGAGAAACTCATTGGTCATATCCTTCACTTCAAGAATCTCCTCTTCATTTGAAAAATTGGAACTGTACACACCGCTCACAGAACGAATAACAGCTTTGTGTCGTCCAGAAATCATTTCAATCGCATCGGAGATCTCTCCAAGTGTTGCTCGATTTCTTGCTGCATTTACTGCTAATTCTAATAAATTTCCTTCTCCCGTTTCAGCAGCTTTAGTTAATGCATCCAATGATTCTGAAACCAGTCGATCGTTTCTTTGCTCTTTAAGAGCTTTTATTCTTTCAAGCTGTTTTAAGCGAACCGCTGTATTATCAATATCTAAAATGTCTATCGGATCTTCTTTATCAAGTCTGTATTGATTCACACCTATAATCGTTTCTTTCCCTGAATCAATAAGTGCCTGTCTTCTCGCAGCTGCTTCTTCAATTTTCATTTTAGGTAGGCCGGTTTCAATTGCTTTAGTCATTCCCCCAAGATTTTCAATCTCATCAATATGCTCCCAGGCTTTTTCCATCAGTTGATTTGTTAATGATTCTACATAATGGGAGCCTGCCCATGGATCAATAACCTTCGTAATTCCGGTCTCCTCCTGAAGATAGGTTTGAGTGTTACGAGCAATTCGAGCAGAGAAATCTGTTGGTAAAGCAATCGCTTCATCCAAGGCATTCGTGTGAAGAGATTGGGTATGTCCCATTGCTGCTGCATGTGCCTCTATTAATGTTCGAATTACGTTGTTATACGGATCTTGCTCTGTTAAACTCCATCCAGATGTTTGGGAATGAGTTCTCAGTGCCATCGATTTTGGATTTTTCGGGTTAAAACCTTTCATCATACTCGCCCAAATTCTTCTTGCCGCACGCATTTTTGCCACTTCCATGAAATAATTCATTCCAATTGCCCAGAAAAAAGACAATCTAGGAGCAAAGGAATCAATATCAATACCAGCTTTGAGCCCTGTTCTCACATACTCAAGACCATCTGCTAATGTATAGGCCAATTCAATATCCGCTGGTGCACCAGCTTCCTGCATATGATAGCCTGAAATACTAATACTATTAAACTTTGGCATGTTCTTTGATGTATATTCGAAAATATCGGCAATAATTTTCATCGATGTTTCAGGTGGATAAATATACGTATTTCTCACCATATACTCTTTTAAAATATCATTTTGAATCGTTCCTGAAAGCTTTTCCTGCGGGACACCCTGCTCTTCGGCCGTTACAATGTAAAAGGCAAGGATTGGTAAGACTGCCCCATTCATTGTCATTGATACAGACATTTGATCTAGAGGAATTCCATCAAATAATATTTTCATGTCAAGAATCGAATCAATCGCTACTCCTGCTTTACCGACATCACCAACTACACGAGGATGGTCTGAATCATAGCCACGATGGGTTGCTAAATCAAAAGCCACAGACAACCCCTTTTGTCCCATACTTAAATTTCTGCGGTAAAATGCATTACTTTCTTCTGCTGTTGAAAATCCAGCGTATTGTCGCACTGTCCAGGGTCTATTCACATACATTGTGGGATACGGTCCCCTCGTAAATGGCGCAACTCCTGGTAAATCTTCTGTATGCGGCAACTCGTTTGAATCGTCTTCAGTATAAAGGGATTTAATAAATAATTGCTCATTTGTTTTATATTTTTTTACCGAGGCCATTTTTTTCTTATTTGTTTCTTTATTTGAATAGGGGTCAACCCCCTGCCAATTAGGCTTTACCATGCTCTTCCGCCCCCTCCCAAATGTGTAATAGTTCCTCTAGTTTTTGGAGCATATTTTGCTTCAGGAAAATGGAGCCATTTAGACCCGCTTGTTTCCATTCATTCATTTGCTCAGTCTCAATCTTACCCGCTATATCGATAACGATTTTTTCATCAACTCTATTCACGGTCTCTAATACTAGCGGAAGATAATGCTCGTAATCTTGATCTCTACCACAAATAACGTAATAAGGGTAGCGTGTTTCTTCAATAAACTCCAGAATTTCCTCTTTAGTAGAACAATCATTACTCATGCTTACCGATATTCCACCTACCGCTAAAAACCCATTGACAAAATCCGCCCGTGACTTGTGGTGTTTCAGTTTGCTTAAGCCAATGATTCCTGCTGTTGGTTTTACACCCGATTCGCTAAGGTCTCCAGCCTTTTTTCGAAGGTTTTCAAATGGCAACGATAATCTTTCGACATCCTCTACGGTTTGATTTTCAGTTAAGGTGTCTTCAGGATTTGCGTAGATATTCGTTCCAATCATTGATTGTTTTCGAGTCGATAGATCATGAATACGTTCTTCACGGATGCTTTCAACGCTTTGTTGAATAGCGCCTTTTCTTAATAAAGTAATGAACCCGCCTTCCCTATCCATTCTCTGGAACTCTTTCCATGCTCTTTTCCCAACTTCTTCTGTTAACCACTCAAGAAAGTAAGAACCGCCACCCGGGTCAACAACTTTATTAAGGTGAGCCTCTTCTCCAATTATGAGATGGGTGTTGCGGGCAACCCTCTCAGAAAGTGAATTCGTTTCACCCACTACCCCATTAAATGGCTGTACTTGAAGATAATCAACACCGGCAAGAATGGCAGAAAAAGCTTCTCCTCCTGAACGTAGGATATTGACATGTGAATCTAATTTTGATTTATTAAAACGAGACGTTTCTGCACTTATAGAAATAGAACCGACGATTTGTTCTTCTGTTAATCCATATTCCTTCAATACGTCCTGCCATAGCTTCTTAAAAGCCCTAAGCTTTGCTACTTCCATAAAGAAATGGCTTCCCACCGAGAAGTGAAAATTCATCTTCCTTGTAATGGTCTCAATATCCCATCCTTTTTCTTTCAAGAATTCAATATAGAAAACACCTTCACTTATAGCAAAGGAAAGCTCCTGGACAGCATTAGCTCCCCTATTATGATATGGAGCAGTATTCACAACCATCGTTTTAAGCTGGGGGCAAGAGCTAGTAACCATTTCTACTTCATTAAGCCATTCCTCTAAAGATAGATTTTCATTACAGAAAGCTTTTTCAGATAATGGATCTTGCCCTAATACTCCTTCAAGCTTTTTGAAAACAGTCTCATTATCGGCCAACTCTGTGATCCTTTTTGCCATGGATGAAAAAGATCTTTCTCCTAATTTAAATATCGGAATATCTGTATCTAGTACATTATTAAAAAAACGGTCAAATTCATCGTTAATAGTTAAAGAACCAATTGTAAAAGATATACAGTTTTGGCCCTTTGACTGGCTTTCCTTCACCTTCGCCATAAGATCATCCCATGTCACTCCGTTAATGCTCTGTGCGAGAAACCATTTATTTTCAGCTTCAATCTTTGTTTCAATCCCGGGTATATACGACTGAATTCTGTCTCCTTTCGGAAGGTCTTTTCCTGTATATAACGGCTTAAGGATAATCCCCTCATATGTGGTTGTTTGAAGTGCATCTAAAGATTTACCCTTAAGTGCCTTTTCTGCTGCTACCTGCCATTCTTCCAGTGTTTTATTGTCAAAAGATTGATTTTTCATCTCACTAAGCTTCATAATACCCCTCTTTCGTATCGCTAGTATGAAATCGTTTACAAAATATTTGATGAGATTCTATGTCTAATATAGGACAAAATTCAAAATTTTTATAATAATACTATTTTAGTATATAAAAAAACGTGGATTTCTTCAACGACCCTTCTTTTCATTTAAATGAAACTGCTTTCTTTCCTGAAAGGTGGAAGAAAAAAAGCAAAAAAAAGAGGAGTCGTAAAGCGGACTCCTCTCCTTGCACACATATTACTTATTACTGTTAATATACAATTTACCTTCTGCAATTTGAGTGGTTACATTTCCATAATCATCGGAAACCTTCACTTCAATTTGTGCTCCTGGTGCTTTTACATTAGAAGTTGCTGTATAGTAACCAACATAATGACCATCAGATGTTTCCATCATAGGTAACTCATTAGCATTAGCTACTTGTAATCCATTTGTATTAGTGAGCGGCATTTGAATAACGAAGGTTGCCTCTAATCCTGGCTCACTATCGAATTCAATTTTAACTGATTCACCTTTTTTCAGTTCTTGATCTTCCGCCGGTAGAAGATTTTCAATCGCAATGTCACCGAACTTAGCATCTACTGTAACACTTTGCTTCTTCTTATTACCAGCTTTGTCCCTAGCGACTACTTGAATGATATTTTCGCCTTCATCCAATAATATTCTCTTACTGAACTTCCCATCACTTACAGAAGCTTTTTGTCCATTGACCTTCACCCAATCAAAATTCTCATCAGCGATCGTACCTTCTACCGTAATGGCTTCACGATTTGTTTTTGTTCCATCTTCAGGTGAAGTAATTTCTAATTCAGGCTTCGCTTGATCAAGTGTAATCGTCACAGGCTCTGATGGATCTGTCATCCCTTGATCTGTAGCGGCCTTAGCTGTAAGTGTATTTGCCCCATTGTTTAAACCAACCTCTGTAGCGAAAGTTCCATCTTCTGTTGTTTCGGCTGTTGCTACTTCCTCTTCTCCATTAAAGATATGAACAGTTGTCGTTGGAGATGAAGTACCTTCGACAGTTACCGTATCATTTTTCGTAAATGATCCAGCCTCAGGTGAAGTAATGACAGGTGCGGTTACTTCATAGTTAACCGTTGCTCGAATCATGTAGTTCCCTTCTTCTGCTGGTGATGGAGACCATGCGCCACCAACATATTGCCAGCTTCTTCCTGCATTATCACCATTTTCATCTGTTCCAAGCCCAGGTGTGTTTGGATTTGGATGTGATTGCATGTAAACCATGTAGAAATCCCCTTCAACCATGATCCCATGTTCACTTAAATCAACATGTGTCCATTCGCCATTTCTTAGGGCAGTTGCATCAAATGGACCTGCA
Organism: Rossellomorea pakistanensis; assembly: GCF_016908495.1. GTDB lineage: Bacteria > Bacillota > Bacilli > Bacillales > Bacillaceae_B > Rossellomorea > Rossellomorea pakistanensis. Next base: position 1,072,965 of record NZ_JAFBDZ010000001.1, read on the forward strand.
ATCTTTTTACCTGGTGCGCCATCTGGACCTGAGGCATCATACACCGCTACTTGGAAGTCCGTACCACCTGGAACCGGCCATTCGGTATCCCAGAATCGGAATAGACCACCTGTAACCATTGCTGCTTCATTTCCTTCTTCAAGAGACATTTTCACTGCCCATCCGTTACCTGCATCGTAGAATGCACGAGCGTTTTCTGCAGTACCGTCATCATATCCAATTTCTCCAGGATATCCGATAAATGGTTCTAAAGCGACATCAGCGCTCGCCACTTCTCCACCTTCGATTGTGACACTTACTTCATTACTATGGTAATAAGGAGCTACTACTTTTAATGTGTATTCTCCTTCGTATGCTTCTAAATCGTATCCACCATTGGCACCCGTCTCGATCGGTGTTACGGCTGCATCTTCAACAAGGAAGACTGTCGCCCCTTCTATTGGTTCCCCAGTTCTTTCATTCATAACGGTTCCTGTTACGTTACCTCGAGGAATTTCTTCCAATGTGAAGTTTGCCGTTGATGTCCCATCTGCTTCAACTGTTACAGATTGAGTCTCAGATCTGAATCCGTAAGTAGAAGCTTGTAATGTATAGTCTCCAGCTGCATGTGTCATTTCAAAAGATCCATCTGCAGGGTTTGTATACACAGAACGACCTGTTTCTAACACACTTACTTCTGCTTGTAATGGAAGAAGAACCGGTGCTGCACCATCAGACGGAGCCTCTGCTTCCTTCTTCACAGGCTTAGCTATTTTGATTTTGTCTGGATTTACTTTAGGCTTTTTAGAAACAGAAGCCGATTTCTCATCTTTAGATTTCAACCCTAGCTGTGCTTTTTTAGATGGAGCAATTGATTCAGCATTGATTTTAACATCATCTAAATACCAGCCTTGCTTTGGAACACTTCCATCTGTAGTCACATTAAAAGCAACATAGATTCGTTGACCAGCATATTCACTTAGATCAACTTCACCATCAATCCAGCCTTCTGTAGTACCGTTTACACGAAGAACCTGTGTCCAGTTTTCTTGATCTGTAGAAACAAACACATGACCGTAATCATAGTTATTCTCCAGCTCATGCCACTGTTTGAATTGTAAAAAGCTGTTTCCTTCAGGTAAATCGATTGGAGGTAATTGTAATGACATATTGGCATTATTGCCATATTTGTCATCTAGACTAGTCGCATAAACCTTTTCACCTGAAGCGGCATTACCAGGACCATTCGCTGGAACTCCCCACTCCCAGCTATTCCCCTCACCGTAGGAGATCCATCCAGCTGGTGAAGATTCAAAATCTTGTTCATATCCCACAGAAATACCAGGCAATAACGAAATTGTATAGTTATCACTTACCGTTTCATTACCAGCAAAATCTAGCACACTCCATTTATAGATTAACTCATCTCCAGTTAAGGCCTCTCCAGGGATGGTTGCTTCATAGGTTCCGGATTTATAGTCTCCACTTGTTCTGCTCGTTTCGACAGATACCCATTCCCCAGCTGCATTTTGATATTGGAGGGATACATTTGTTACGCTAATATTGTCGCTAGCCTCTGCTTGAAGAGTAAGGCTCATTTCTTTAAAGGCTTCGCTAGGGCCGTTATGACTGATGGCTGGTGCTTCTGAGTCATCCCCTTCTTTCGTTACGTTCCCCTCGACCTTACCAAGTCCACTCATGACAGAAGAAACAGCATCAAAGGCATTCACTAACCCATGACCATATCCATTATTAGGGACATCAGGGAATGTACTGTCCGTCAACGGAACCGCTGTTGATACTAAAATTTCCTCGATTTCATTTACAGTTAAGCTTGCATCAGCTTGCCTTAATAATGTGGCAACTGCCGAGACATGTGGGCCGGCCATGGATGTCCCATTCCATCCACCCTCATAGTTACTGCCAGGAACAGATGAACGGATGTTTACACCTGGGGCTGAAATTTCAGGTTTTACTTCTTCATAAGGTGAAGGACCTTGAAGTGAAAATCCAGCTAGTACGTTATTAATATCCGTAGCACCTGTTGCAAACGATTCAGGATAGTTTGCTGGAGTTGCTACAGAGCCAGGTCCACCAGGGTTAAAAATCGTTGTATTTCCAGCTGAAAATTCAGGGAAAATTTCAGCCGCTCTCCATGCTTCAACCATTTCTCGATACCATTCATCGAGACCTGGTCCACCACCCCAAGAGTTATTGACAACATCTGGAGCCATTTCTGGATGCGGATTTCCTTCAGCATCTTTAGGAGCAAGGATCCATTCACCTGCTTCAAGTAGATCAACATCTGTCCCACCATCCGCTGTGAATGCTTTTACAGCAATCCATTTTGCACCAGGCGCTACACCAATTTGATTACTTCCGTCAGGTTCAACCCCAACCATTGTTCCGGTAACATGTGTGCCATGACCTTGATCATCATAAGGGGCACTTTGACCTGCAGTAGCATCAAACCAGCTAAACTCATGATTTGGAGCATCCGGATTTTGTGGGTCATATCCTCTATATTGCTCTTTAAGAGCTGGATGATCCCACTGAACTCCTGTATCAATGGAGGCTACTACTGTTCCAGCCCCATCAATTCCCATTTCCCAAACTGCAGGTGCACCTACCCGGTCAATGTTCCACTCAATAGAAGCTGGGTTATTTTGAGCATGATTCTTTTCCTTTTGAAGCTTACTCTTTGTTGGACTATCTGCTTTTACTGGTTTTATGAGATGACGAGTTTCGTTAGGTAAAATCTTTTCAACTTCCTGGAAGTTAGCGATGCTTTCCATTACTTCTTTTGTACTTGTAATCGCCATTCCATTTACAATATAAAAATCTTTTACTTCTTTAACATTTCCCGATTTCTTCTCTTTATTTAAGTATTGTTTCACTTCGGCTTGTGTTTCAAGTGCTTTCGCCCGTAGTTCAGAAACGACCATATTTCTTTTCATTAACTTTTTACTGTTTGCAGTAAGATTTTTCTTATCTGCTTTTTCGGCCGCCATTTTAGCTACCTTTGTTGTATCCACTTGCTCTTTGAACTTCACTAAGTATGTGACGTGCTTTTCTTTCTTAAATTGTTCTTGTAATTTTGATGTGATCTTGGATTGTGGGCTAACTTTTGATGATTCTTTTACAGAAGTTGATGGTTTTTCTTTTGCTAAAGATTGCGCTGGTGTATTAACCGCTCCTACATTCATTGGAAACAATAGTGGAATGAACATGACTAGGGTTAGTACGATAGACATCCATTTCATACGATTTTTTTTACCCCTCACAAATTTCCCTCCTAGTGATTGTTTGTTTCCGACTACTCTCCCTACCCCCTTCCCCTTCTTTTCACCTGGTAATTAATAGGTGTTGAACCAAAGATAACCAATAACAAGGCTCGAATGTTGTAACAAAATGTCAGTTAAAATCTGAATTTTCGGAAATTAATAAAAAAGTCGTGTCTCCCCCTCCCTCAACTGCTCCAGAAGTTGTGATTTTTTCATAATTATAGGAATATAAATGGTTTTTATATGATTTTGTATGAGGTTATAAAGAAGGACTTTTTCTAATTATGCTTGAAGGAATAATAAAATGAGCGTTTTATCACTTAATATTGTAAAGAAAAACAAGTCGAGGAAATAACTACCATAAATTATTTAGAAATATCTATTCTTTCTTTAGAATTAGCAGTGAAACAGGAACAATTACCTGTAATAAGATAAAGTTAGAGGGTTTAAAGAACTAGGTTCAAAAAAGAAAAGGACTAACTCACTAGAGTTAGCCCTGGAAAAAAATTTAATATACAGATGTATTTTCTTTTGAAGTGTTTTCTAGAATTTCTTTAACACGTTGCAGGAATCTTCCGCAAACCAATCCATCCAACACGCGGTGATCAAGTGACATACAAAGATTTACCATGTCACGAACAGCAATCATGCCATTCGACATCACTACTGGACGTTTGACAATAGATTCGACTTGAAGAATGGCAGCTTGTGGGTAGTTGATTATACCCATAGACTGAACAGAACCGAATGACCCAGTATTGTTAACAGTAAATGTTCCACCCTTCATATCGTCTGAGGTCAATTTACCATTTCTTACTTTACCCGCAAGCTCTGTGATTTCTCTTGCAATTCCTTTGATTGTTTTTTCGTCTGCATTTTTGATGACTGGTACATATAATGCATCATCTGTTGCCACTGCAATCGAAAGATTAATATCTTTCTTTTGTACAATCTTATCTCCAGCCCACATTGAGTTGATTTGTGGATATTCTTTAAGTGCTTGAGCGACTGCTTTTACAAAGAAAGCAAAGAATGTTAAGTTGAAGCCTTCTCGCTGCTTAAATTCGCCTTTAATGGAATTTCGGTATTCAACAAGATTCGTTACATCCATTTCCATCATTGTCCAAGCATGTGGTGCTTCATGCTTACTTCTTACCATATTCGATGCAATGGCTTTACGAACACCAGAAACAGGAATTTCAATATCACCCGGTGCAACAGGTACATTTGGCGCAGGCGCTGCTGGTTTAGCAGCTTGAGGCTGTGCTGGTGCATCTTTAATAGGTGCTTGTTTAGGTGCTTCTTGTACAGGTGCTGCACTTTCTTCTCCCGCTTTTGGAATATTTCCTGAATCGATGAGCATCTGAAGGTCTTTACGTGTAATTCGTCCGTCTTTACCTGTTCCTTCAACTTGACTCAAATCAATATCATACTCTTGAGATAGTCTTAGGACGGCTGGAGAATAGCGTACTTTTCCACCAGATTCATTCTTCTTAGCAGGTGCTTTTTTCTGTGGAGTGCTTTCTGCTGTTTTTCCTTCTGGTTGAGTTGCTTCCTTTTCCTTTGGAGCAGAATCTTCACTGCTTCCGCCACCTTCGACTTCAACAGAACAGATGACTTCACCCACTTCAAGTGTGTCTCCCTCTTCAGCAATTAGTTCTTTAATTGTGCCTGTAAAGGAAGAAGGAACTTCTGCATTTACTTTATCTGTTTGAACTTCAGCAATTGGGTCATATTTATTTACACTATCACCAGGAGATACTAACCATTTACTGATTGTACCTTCTGTAACACTTTCCCCAAGTTGCGGCATTGTCATTTTTTCGATACCCAATGAGGAACCCTCCTTACAACTTATAGTATGTCAATTTCCTTTTTTGTTTTTCGAATTAAAATTCAGCTAATTCTCTCATTGCTTTTTCTACTTTATCTGGGTTAACCATGAAGTATTTTTCCATTGTCGGTGCATATGGCATAGCTGGTACATCAGGTCCAGCAAGGCGCTGAATCGGTGCATCAAGATCAAATAAGCAGTTTTCCGAAATAATTGCTGCCACTTCTCCCATAATGCTTCCTTCTTTATTATCTTCCGTTAATAGAAGTACTTTCCCCGTTTTTGAAGCCGCTTCAATAATCGCTTCTTTATCTAATGGATAGATAGTACGTAAATCAAGAATATGGGCTTCGATTCCATCCTGTGCCAAACGCTCTGCTGCCTGCTGAGCAAAATGAACACATAAACCGTAAGTAATAACGGTAATATCTTCACCTTCGCGCTTCACGTCTGCTTTCCCAATTGGTAAAGTATAATCATCTTCAGGAACTTCACCTTTAATTAAACGATACGCACGCTTATGCTCGAAGAACATTACTGGATCCTCATCACGAATCGCTGCTTTTAGTAGTCCTTTCACATCATATGGAGTCGAAGGCATAACAATTTTCAATCCAGGTTGATTGGCAAAAACCGCTTCAACCGATTGAGAATGATAGAGGGCACCATGAACTCCTCCACCATATGGAGCACGAATAACCATCGGACAACTCCAGTCATTGTTTGAACGGTAGCGAATACGTGCTGCTTCAGAAATAATTTGGTTAACGGCTGGCATAATAAAGTCAGCAAACTGCATTTCAGCAATTGGTCGCATGCCATACATTGCTGCACCTATTCCAACTCCTGCAATAGCAGACTCTGCTAGTGGTGTATCAATTACACGGTCTTCACCGAATTGATCATATAAGCCATGAGTAGCCTTAAATACTCCACCCTTTTTCCCTACGTCTTCTCCAAGAACGAATACTTTTTCATCACGTTCCATTTCTTCTCTGATTGCCATTGTCACGGCATCGATATAAGAAATCACTGGCATTTTAGTTCCCCCTTACTTCTCTTCTGCATATACGTACTTTAATGCTGACTCTGGATCTGCGTACGCTGCGTTTTCCGCATAATCTGTTGCTTCATTCACTAATTTCATAATACGGTCATTAATCTCTTTTTCAGAATCATCATTCATTACACCCACTTCTTTTAAGTAAGCGCCAAATGTGATGATAGGATCATTTGTTTTTGCTTTCGCTACTTCGTCTGGAGAACGGTAGCTACGATCGTCATCATCTGAAGAGTGTGGAGTTAAGCGATAGGATACAGTCTCCACAAGTGTAGGACCTTCACCACGTCGACCACGATCAGCTGCTTCTTTTACCGCTTTATAAACCTCTAATGGATCGTTCCCATCAACAGTAACCCCTGGCATACCGTATCCGATAGCCCGGTCAGATACCTTTTCACATGCCAATTGTTTTTCAATCGGAACAGAAATGGCGTATTTATTATTTTCACACATAAAAATGACTGGAAGCTTATGTACGCCAGCAAAGTTTGCTCCTTCATGGAAGTCCCCTTGGTTTGAAGACCCTTCACCAAATGTTACAAATGTTACTAAATCTTTTTTCTCCATTTTCCCTGCAAGTGCTATTCCTACTGCATGTGGAACCTGAGTCGTTACCGGTGATGAACCAGTTACAATATTATTCTTCTTTTGTCCAAAGTGACCTGGCATTTGTCGTCCACCTGAGTTCGGATCTTCCGCTTTTGCAAATCCGGAAAGCATCAATTCTTGAGCTGTCATTCCGAAGGTAAGAACAACACCCATATCACGATAATATGGAAGAACATAATCTTTCTCTTTGTCTAAAGCAAATGCGGCACCAATTTGCGCTGCCTCTTGACCTTGACAAGAAATAACAAATGGAATTTTCCCTGAACGGTTCAATAGCCACATACGCTCATCGATTTTACGAGCCAGTAGCATCGTTTCATACATTTCTAATACTTTTTCATCTGACAGTCCTAATTCTTTATGACGATTTTCTGCCATTATTTTTACCTCCTATTTTGGAACTATATAAGGGATATAGATATAGTTCCCTTATATAGTTATATTTTATTACGAATGGAGTGCCTTTCCGTCTACAGCAAGAGCTGCTTCACCAATGGCTTCACTTAATGACGGGTGAGGGTGAATCGTATGTGCTACTTCCCATGGTGTCGCATCTAGGACACGAGCAAGTCCAGCTTCTGAAATCATATCTGTTACATGAGGTCCAATCATGTGAACACCTAAAATATCATTTGTATCCTTGTCAGCGACAATTTTCACAAAACCATCAGATTCACCATAAACTAATGCTTTTCCAATCGCTCTAAATGAAAATTTCCCAACCTTTACATTATGACTGTTATCCTTCGCTTCTTGTTCTGTAATCCCTACACTAGCAATTTCAGGGTTGCTGTAGATACATTTTGAAACAAGCGTATAGTCGATCGGATCAGGTTTTTCATTTGCAATATGTTCAACTGCAACAATTCCTTCGTGTGAAGCAACGTGAGCCAATTGAAGACCACCAATGACATCACCAATTGCGTATATATGTGATTCTTTTGTTTGAAGGAAATCATTTACTTGAATGAATCCTTTTTCCACCACTATATCTGTATTTTCTAGACCGATATCTTTCACGATGGCTTCACGACCAACGGAAACTAGGATTTTATCGGCAGAATAAGATTCTTCTTTATCCTTACGTTCAGCCTTAATCGATACTCCTGAATCACCTTTTTCAAGTGTCTCTGGAAGGACTTTAGCACTCGTAACGATCTTAACGCCTTTTTTCTTCATTAAGCGCTGCATTTCTTTTGAAATTTCATGATCTTCAGTTGGAACGATTTTATCCGCATATTCAAGTACAGTTACTTCTACTCCGAAGTCAGATAACATTGAAGCCCATTCAATTCCAATTACCCCACCACCAACAATAATCATTGATTTTGGAAGAGACTCTAATTCAAGTGCTTCATCTGAAGAAAGAACATGCTCTCCATCAATGTCTAATCCAGGAAGTGTACGAGGACGAGATCCAGTTGCGATAATAACATTTTTTGGAATCAGCATATCATTCTCGTCACCGTTTTTATATTCTACAGAAATCGTTCCAGGCATTGGTGAAAAGATAGAAGGTCCTAAAATTCGACCAGTACCTTCGTAAACATCGATTTTCCCTTGCTTCATCAGATGTTGAACACCTTTATGAAGACCGTCAACGATATTAGCTTTTCGTTCTTGAACACGAGTAAAATCAAGTTGGACGTCATTAATCATAACACCAAATGATTCTGCCTCTTTAGCTGTTGAATACACTTCTGCGCTTCTTAATAGAGCTTTACTCGGGATACAGCCTCTATGTAGGCATGTCCCACCTAATTTCCCTTTTTCCACAATTGCTGTTTTCAATCCAAGCTGTGACGCACGGATCGCCGCAACATAACCACCAGTACCTCCACCGAGTATGACTAAATCATATTCTTGAGCCATGGAAATTCCTCCTTCACAGTCTTTCTTTTTTCAGCTATTCACATTAAACTGTCGCTTTATTCTTTACATTACCAGGATACGTCTTTTCTTTTTCTTCACCTTTCAATACGCGAAGAGCTCCCTCAGCGAGTGCTTGAAGTTCATTTTCACCTGGCTGAACAACGACATCTGCAATCCAGTTGATTCTTTCGCTGATTGCTTTTACAAATCCTTTTCCGTATGCTAATCCGCCTGTTAAAATAATGGCGTCTACTTTTCCTTGTAACACTGCACTAGCTCCACCAATCTCTTTAGCAATTTGGTAGGCCATTGCATCATAAACTAATGCTGCTTGTTCATCGCCATTTTCAATCATTTCTTCCACTTTTATGGCGTCATTTGTGCCTAGATATCCGACAAGTCCTCCTTGACCTACAAGTTTCTTCATGATTTCATCACGGTAGTAGTTTCCAGAGTAGCATAGTTCAATAAGATCTCCAGCCGGCACCGTTCCAGCACGTTCTGGACTGAATGGTCCATCACCATGCAAACCGTTATTAACATCAATAACCTTACCGTTTTGATGGACACCAACAGTTATCCCGCCACCCATATGAGTAATAATGAGATTTAGGTCTTCATATTTCTTGTTTAATTCCTTTGCCACTCTTCGTGCGACAGCTTTTTGATTGAGGGCGTGGAATATGCTTTTTCTTTCAATTTGAGAAAATCCTGAAATCCTCGCAATTGGGGCTAATTCATCCACTACAACCGGATCAACAATAAACGAAGGAATGTTTAATCCTGTAGCGATTTCATAAGCAATAATTCCACCTAAATTTGAAGCATGCTGTCCAGAATAACCTTCTCGTAAATCTTTCAACATTTCTTCATTAACGTTATAGGTTCCACCTTCAATAGGCTTTAATAATCCTCCACGTCCACAGACTGCACTTAGCTTAGAAATATTGATGCCCTCTTCATCAAGAGTTTGAAGGATCATATCTTTTCTGAATTCATATTGATCAATAATGTTTGGGAATTCATTAATCTTGTCAGTATCATGGCGGATTGTCTTCTCAAGAATGGACATTTCATTATCAAAAACGCCAATCTTTGTTGATGTAGAACCAGGATTGATAACTAAAATTCTGTGTTCTTTTTCTTGCAATGTTGTTTACCTCCAATGTGAGAATTGACCTTTGGTTCAATTCTTTAATGGTCTATTTTCGATCTTAAAAATCATACCCCTTTGTTTTCATGACCATTAGAAATACAGATGCCGTGATTAACGAATAAAGAGCAAAGATTAAAGTCAATTAATCCAAGCCTCTTTTACCATCTATTCCTAAAAAGAACGCTTTTCTCAAAACGCAAACTGCATCAGTGAAAAAAGCGTCTCTTCCCATTCTTCCCTTATCGACGATAACTTAGAATATTTTTTCCATTTTGAAGGAATTGACTGCGAGATTTACGCATTTTCTCAATTCTTTCTTCTGCCATACGATCTGCAGCCATATATGTTGGAATACCATCACGTTTTGCAATTTCAATAACACGTTCAACATTGTTATAAACTTGCTCAACTTTTTTCATTGCACGTTCTCGGTTATATCCGTATAGTTCATCCGCAACGTTGATAACTCCACCAGCATTGATAACATAATCAGGAGCATAGACAATACCCATTTCATGAATAGTATCTCCATGTGCTGTTTCCTTAAGCTGGTTATTCGCAGCACCAGCAATAACTTTTGCTTTAATTTGAGGGATCGTTTCATCATTAATAATGGCACCAAGAGCACATGGGGCAAAAATATCGCAATCTACACTGTAGATCTCATTTGTATCAACGGCTTTTGCACCAAATTCGTCAACAGCTTTTTGAACCGCTTCTTTATTAATGTCCGTAACAATTAAATTTGCCCCTTCATCATGTAAATGACGGCACATATTAAAGGCAACGTTTCCTACACCTTGAACAGCAATTGTTTTACCTTCTAAAGAATCTGTTCCAAATGCTTCTTTTGCTGCAGCTTTCATTCCACGATAAACTCCATATGCAGTAACAGGAGATGGATTACCTGAAGATCCGAATGCTGGAGAAATACCTGTTACAAAGTCTGTCTCCTCATGGATAAGGTCCATATCCGCAACCGTTGTTCCAACATCCTCAGCAGTAATATAACGACCGTTCAAGCCTTGAATAAAGCGACCGAATGCACGGAACATTTCTTCATTCTTATCTTTTCTAGGGTCCCCGATAATAACCGTTTTTCCTCCGCCTAGATTTAATCCAGCAGCAGCATTTTTATACGTCATCCCTTTAGCAAGACGAAGAGCGTCTTCAATTGCTGCTTCTTCGCTTTCATATGTCCACATACGTGTTCCACCTAAAGCAGGTCCCAATGTTGTATCATGAATCCCGATGATGGCTTTTAAACCAGATTGTTCATCTTGACAGAATAAAAGTTGCTCATAATCGTATTTCTCCATATAAGTAAAAATTTTCATTGTAAAATCCTCCTAAAGATTCTTATTTTTTTGCTGAACAAATGGCTAGAGCTAAAGAATATAGTTTGCTCTGCGCACTATCTGCCCTTGAAGTAAGAACAATCGGTGCCTTTGCACCAGCAATGACTGCTCCAACCTTTGCTCTTGCAAAATACATGAGTGATTTATATAGTGCATTACCCGCTTCGATTGTAGGAACGAGTAAAATATCTGCTTGCCCTGCTACTTCACTAGAGATCTTTTTGTGTTCGGCTGCTTCTAAAGATACGGCGTTATCCAATGCCAATGGTCCATCCACAATACAATGTGGAATCTGACCACGTTTATTCATTTGAGTAAGGACAGCAGCATCTAATGTTGCTTGCATATTTGGATTAACAACCTCAACAGCTGCAATTGGCGCTACTTTTGGATAATCAATCCCGATTGACCTGGCGACTCCTACTGCATTATTAATGATTTGTACCTTTTGATCTAACTCAGGTGCAATATTCATGGCAGCATCCGTAACAAGAATTAATCGTTCATACCCCGGGACCTCAAATGCCGCTACATGAGATAGCACATTTCCAGTACGAAGGCCAAATTCTTTATTTAATACAGCTTTTAAAATAATCGCTGTCGCCACATTCCCTTTCATCAGAGCATTGGCGTCATTATTTTTAACCGCTTTAACGGCTTCTTCTGCTGATTCCTTATTAGAATCAGTATGCAGTATTTTTACCGATTCGGTCTTTAAAAGCTCAGGATGATTTGTTTCGATAATAGTTTCAATCTTTTCTTTATGACCGTAAAGTAAGAAATTAGCCATTCCACGTTCTACTGCCATAGAAACAGCTTCTAATACTTCTGCATCCTCAGCAGCTGCAACAGCTACAGTTGCTTCTTCCCATTGGGTTGCTTGGTTAATAAGTGTCTCTAAATCCATCTGTGTTTTTTCAACCCCTTTTCCTTTCGTTGCGTCCCACTATTCTATATGCAAGAACCGTGCCAACTTTTCATTTGTTGAAAACGCTTTAATTTCACGCGTATAAGCATGCATTTTTTTTCATGCTACGCAAATTATTGCACGTCACTTATTTCAATTTTGTATTTATCAATTTTATAATAAAGATTTCTTAATGAAATTTTTAATGATTTGGCTGTAGCCGTTTTATTACCCTTATTTTGTACTAAAACCTGTTGAATAATGTCTTTTTCATATTGTTCCATTAAAGTATTTAAATCTTCATGGGAAGTTTGGGGAATAGTCCTAGATTCCTTTATATCTTCTTTAATGATTAACTGTGGTAAGTGATGTTGTTCGATTACGGTTTCATTATAGTTCATAAAAATAATCGCTCTTCCCAGAATGTTCTCAAGCTCCCTTACGTTACCTGGCCAGTGATAATTCACTAATTTCCCCATAGTCTCTGGTGAAATTCCTTCAACATTGCGTCCATAATCTTGATTGATTTTCGTAATTAAATTTTCGCATAGCTTCGGAATATCATTGATTCTTTTTCTCAGAGGTGGAATTTGAATAGGCATGCGATTTAAACGGTAATACAAATCTTCTCTGAAGGATCCGTCTGCCATTCCCTTTTCTAAATTAACATTTGTCGCTGCAATAACGCGTACATTTATAGGAATCGACTTTGTCCCTCCTACTCTAACGATTTCATTTTCTTGTAATACTCGAAGAAGTTTAGCTTGTGTGTTAACACTTAATTCTCCGATTTCATCGAGAAATATACTTCCGTTATTAGATTCCTCAAACAACCCTCTTTTGCCGCCTCTTTTCGCACCTGAAAATGCTCCCTCTTCATATCCAAATAACTCACTTTCTAATAGACTTTCGGAGAGAGCTGCACAATTGACTCGAATAAATTTGTTGTACTTTCGGTTACTAGCGTTATGTATGGCATGAGCAAAGAGCTCTTTTCCAGTTCCAGATTCCCCTCTTAATAAGACAGTTGCAGGTGTTTTCGCTCCAAGTTTTGCTTGTTCTACAGCTAGCATCATCTCTTCTGAATCCCCAATAATATCATCAAACATATATTTCGCTTCAAGAGTTCGGATAATTCTTCTTGCTCTGTCGAGTTCTTTATTAAGCGATTGAATCTCAGACATATCATGAATGACCCCTACACTCCCCTTTATTTTCCCATGTACAATAATTGGAGCTACATTCACAATAACTTCTTTTTTGTTAGGACCAACCCTCATTTTGACCCCTCGAATCGCCCGGCGGGTTTGCAGCACCTTTAAATGCATACTTTCACCTTCTGATATGTCAGCAGTAGCTGGTTTACCAATTACTTCTTCCTGAGTCAATCCTGTTATTCTTGTATAAGCCGGGTTGATTAATAATCCTCTACCTTCTTCATCCACTACCGAAATGGCATCATCACTCGATTGAATAATAGCTTCAAGCATTGTGTGAATTTCCTTGAGGTTTGTAATTTCTTCTGCCAGATTTACGACCTCTGTTATATCTTTAAAGACTGCAAATGCCCCAATTACTTCATCGTCGTTCGTAATCATCGGAATACGATTCGTAATAATCTTCAAGCCATTATCAAGGACGAGTTCCTTGTTTGATTCCGTTCTTTTTGTTTCAAGAATGCGCGGCAACTCACTTCTCGGGATAATTTGATAAATATTCTTACCGAGTGCCTCTTCCTCTGTAATTCCAATCATTCTTTCGGCACTTTTGTTAAAAAGAATAACGCTTCCTTTGTCATCAATGCCAATCATAGCATCATCAGTAGAATTAAAAATTAAATCTCTCGTGAAAGATTCATTTTTCAATTGGCCGATTAAATCTTCTTTTTCTTCAAGAAGCTTAGCGATTAAATAGGCAACACTCCCGGGAATAAGAACAGTGTTTTTACTACGCGCATCCCTTAATTCTTCAAAAACTTTTACATCCCCAGTAACTTCCACGACAATATCGATCTCTTCAGTTAAAAAATCACGCCAATCCCTTCCAACCGGAATATCATTTTCAACTGCAAATTGAAGCCCTGGAGAATTCGGATTCAAATCACAAACAGCAGCAATTTTTAATACTGTAGTTTCTTTCAAAATTTTTAAGATCGCGATACCGCCTTTACCGCCACCTACTACTAATACTTTTTGCAATTTTCTTCACCTCTAGAATCTATACCGTGCAATTTCATTCACTCACTTCTTATTATATCTGAAAGGCTTTTCCTTGACAATTTTCTTTAATGGTATATGCTTTTTGTAGCTAGTACGAAGGAGTAATAAAAATGATACGATTAATTGCTTTAATCATTATGGTCATACCTGGAGCTCTTGCAGCATTAGGGATTAAGTTGATGAGAGACATGTTATTCGGTATTCTCCAGCCACCATTTCCTTATTTGTGGCTTCAGTTTATTGTAGGATTACTATTCTTTTTAGCGGGGTTAGGCTTCATTGCCGGATTTATCCTGCACCGCGATCGAAAGAGAAATAAAGTTCAGGGACGTTTTCGAAAATAGAAATGATAATTTGATTAAAAGAAAGCGAAAAGCGCCTTGAATAGGCCTGACAAGCATAAGACGAGTCACCTAGACTAGATGGTTTGGCTTATGACTCGATAGCCTAGATGCTGTAGCTGGACAAGAACAAACTTTTTCATCTATAAACAGTCCGAACTTTTATACATTCTTATCAAAGAAAAAAAGGGATTAACCTATTTGTGGTTAATCCCTTTTCTATAAGCATTAAGTACTCCAATTGCTTTTTCAGGGTAATCCGTAATAATAGCGGCACAATTCACCTTTATAAGGCGCTTCATTAAAGGTTTGGCATTAATCGTATACGGCCTCACTGCCACCCCAGCTTTCTGCGCGTCTACAATCATATGATCCGTTATCACTTTAATATTTGGGTGTATGGCTTTTGCATGAATCGACTCAGCATAAACCCACGGCATAAATAAGCCATTTGAATATAGCGGTGCAATCTCGATACTAGGGTTGATTCTATAACAATGAACAATTGAATAATGATTAAAAGATGAAAGGATGACTCTGTCTTCATAATGAAATTCTTCTATAAGACCAATCACCTTTTCTTCAAGTTGTGGATATGGGATCACACCATTTTTTAATTCCACATTACAAATCATTTGATTCCCTTGCATCCATTGAAACACTTCCCTAAGAGATGGGATTTTAGGCTGTTTGAAAGGTTTTTTAAATTTATAGCTGGCGTTAAAGGATTGAATTTCCTTCAATGTATAATCTTGAACAAAACCTCTATCATTTGTCGTCCTGTCAATACTTTCATCATGGATGACGACTACTTCACCATCCTTTGAAAGTTGAACATCTAATTCTATGCCGTCAGCTCCAACTCTTTCTGCTTCTAGAAAGGCTTCCATCGTATTTTCTGGATGAGTTCCAGCTGAACCTCGATGAGCAATAATTAAGGTCATTCCATTCATCTCCCAGCTTTTAATAAATACCTTAATAAATAGTATAGAGGAAAATGGTATGATTTTCATACTGAAGCGAATTACATGAACCAATGATTAGTCTCATGATATGATATTTCTATACAGGAAAGGAGAAATGTATGAAAAAAATTCGTTTAGTTCTTTTAAGTGTTATATTTTTAATGCTAGGTGGATGCTCCGTTCTAGAGGACGTAAATAACTCATTGGATTATTTGAATGAAACTACAGATTATATAAACGAATTAAGTACCTTTGCAGAAGAAGCTCCTTCACTTTTTCAAGACGCAGCCACAAACCCTGACTCATTACAGAAATTAGAAGATCAAATCACAACTTTAGAAAAAAGTGCACAAGAATTCAATGAGCTTAAACCACCTTCAGTTGCTAAGGATGTCCACAATTCCATTGTCGAAAAAAATGAACGATTGTTAAGTGAAATCAACAATGCAAAACAAAATGGAGAATTAGCCATTGAACAAATCAATAACTCAGAAATATTCACCACCATTAATGAAATTAAAGAGCTGCAAAGCCAAATTGAAGAATTAGGGTTATAAATATAAATTTATGCAAGGGCTGTCCCATTAAGGGTCTGAACCACTATGATTGCCCATCAATAGAAGATGTCCCTGTCGCTTCCTTCTTTTGATGGTAGTTATGGTTCCTGACAACTTGGCATTGGGGACAGCCCTAATTACTTTAATATGTTGTTTGATAAACGATGTTACCATCTTGATCTATTGAATCTTGAGAGTTATCCTTCTTCCTTTTTTTAAAGGCTGTATTTCGTAAACTTTGTTGCTATTTTTCAAATAAAGTTGTGGTTAATTTCCGTTTCAGGTTGCTCGCTTCTACATGAGTCTCGCTCCTTCCACTTCAATCAACTTCTTTATCCATGGTTTGCTTTCACAAAATCTATTTATCGAAAATAGCCTTTTTCAAAATTAAAAAACACCCTGACATAGAAATAATGTAAAGGTGTTCAATATAGTACATTAGAAATTCCACCAGAAACATCCAGTAATAATCTTCTCATTAGAATAAGTTAATCCTTATCCTCTCAGGATGCTTTATGCTCGAGTCGTAATTTATCCGCTACCATTGCGATAAATTCCGAGTTCGTTGGTTTAGCTTTTGTCATGCTAACCGTATAACCAAATAGTGATGAGATTGAATCAATGTTTCCGCGGCTCCACGCAACCTCGATTGCATGACGAATAGCACGTTCTACACGACTTGCTGTTGTATTGTACTTCTTCGCAATATCAGGATATAAAACCTTTGTAATCGAACCAAGCAATTCGATATCATTATAAACCATAGAAATCGCTTCACGTAAATATAAATATCCTTTGATATGAGCAGGTACACCAATTTCATGGATAATGCTTGTAATACTCGCATCTAAATTTTTTGGTTTATGTTCTGTAGTAGGTCTGGAGGATTTTTTGATGATCGGATTCGATTTTCCGCTTACCTGACGAATATGACTTACTAAGTTTTCCATGTCAAATGGTTTTAAAATAAAATAGGATGCCCCTAAATCCACTGCTTTCTTCGTTACATCCTCTTGCCCAAATGCAGTAAGCATAATGACATTAGGAATACTTGTCCGTTCTCTTAATCGTTCTAATACTGCTAAGCCGTCTAAATGTGGCATAATAATATCTAATACAAGAACATCCGGCTCGACTTCTTCTAATAATTCAAGACACTCTTGTCCATTATGAGCAACACCAGCAACTTCCATATCATTTTGTGATGAAATATAATCTTCCAACAAAGAAACTAATTCACGGTTATCATCCACTACACAGACTTTAATTGATTTCACTACAGATTTCCTCCTCAATCGAAATGGTCCTTGCTTTTCTCTGTCTATTTTTTATTCTAAGTTATTTTTTCGACAACGCAACAGTAAATCCTCTTATTTTTTTAAAAAATGTGAAAAATAATAGTAAATCTTTTGTTTTCTTTATTTTTCTTTCACTTTCGACTGATTTCGATAGTAAAGAAAGTCATTTGTCGAAAAATCTTTATCCCATTATCTATCTTAACAAATAATCCTACAAAAGCAAAAAAACAGACGGAAAGGATCCGCCTGTCAGCTTGCTTTTTCTTGATTACGTTCATAAATGTTTATACCTGCTTCATTTAACATCCATTCAATATGAACACCATAGCCTGAAGTAGGGTCATTCACAAAAACATGAGTAACGGCCCCAATAATTTTATCATTTTGAATGATTGGACTACCACTCATTCCTTGAACAATTCCCCCTGTTTTATCCAGCAAGTCTTTATCTGTAATTTTTATAACCATTCCTTTTGTGGCGGGAAACTTTTGCGGAATAGTGCTTACAATTTCAATATCGTAAAGTTCAACTTCCTCACCGTCTACAACCGTTAAGATTTGTGCAGGGCCTTCTTTAACTTGATGAGATAAAGCTACTGGCATCGGACGGTCTAAGAGTCCATTATTGAGATCACGATTTAATTTACCAAATATCCCAAAAGGACTATTTCTTGTGATATCACCAATGACATCCTTCTCAGAAGAAAATCTCGCCAATTTCTCACCCGGATTTCCATTCATTCCTTTTTCAATAGAGGTAACAGTTGAGTTTAGGATTTGTCCATCTTCCACTTCGATTGGTTTCTTTGTATCCATATCTGAAATGACATGACCTAATGCCCCATATCTTTTTGACTTTGGATCAAAGAATGTCATTGTTCCAATACCTGCTGCAGTATCTCTGATGTAAAGACCTAATTTATAATTCTCATCACCATTGTCTTGTAATGGAGTTAAAGTTGTTTCTATTTCTTCTTTATCCCTTTTTAAAACAACATTTAAGGACGATCTTTCTTCTCCTGCTTTTTGTACATACGGACCGAGATCTGCTAATTTTTCAATTTTTTCACCGTTAATTTCTGTAATCATATCTCCAACTTTTATCCCTGCTTTTTCTCCAGGAGATACTTTCCCTTCCCTTGTTTCAATTAAATGATGACCTACTACAAGTACTCCAACCGAATTGAGCTTTACGCCAATTGATTGTCCTCCAGGAATAACCTTTAAATTATTTACTACTTCTACATCCACTTTTTTTATCGGAACACCGGCTAATTCAAGCATTACTTCTTCTTTACCGATTTCATCACCTTTTAAAGTAACGGTTGTTTTTTCGTCTGCAATGGCTAGTTGACTCTTATTTGAAGTAGACATGGCCGTGACAGCGGCAGCCTTTGAAAGAGTATATTCCTCACCCTGCATCATGACAATTTCATTTGGTAAATCTAAATATTGTTGAAATGGTTTATAAAAACCTATGAAGCAAAGTGAAACAAGGAGAATTCCACCAATCCATTTTCTTAATGTCTCTGAATTCAAAATTATTCACTCTCCTCGTTTCTAATCACACACACTCTCTGATGGCTACACTTTTAATTTTGCCTTGAAACCCTACATTTATAACTGTTAATTAAGAAAAAAAGCTACCCGAATTGGATAGCTTTTCATGCATTTTTAATGGAAGTGGCTAATTGAAGTAGTTCTCTGGCATGTTCTTTAGTCAATTCAGTGATTTCAACTCCTGAAATCATTCTGCCGATTTCTCGTATTTTCTCCTCATTTTCAAGTGCTTTAACAGCTGTTCTTGTTCGTCCATCATTCGTTTTCTTAGATATATAAAGATGAAAGTCAGCCATTGCTGCAACTTGCGGGAGATGTGAAATACACATCACTTGTGAATGAACCGATACTTGATGAATCTTTTCAGCAATCGCTTGTGCTACTCGTCCACTTACACCTGTATCGACTTCATCAAAAATGATCGATGTAATTCCTCGATGTTTTGAAAAAATCGTTTTTAAAGCAAGCATTATCCTTGATAATTCTCCACCAGAGGCAACCTTTGATAATGGTTTTAACGGTTCGCCTGGATTTGTGGATATATAGAATTCGACCTCATCTCCACCGTCTCTTCTATATTTATACGCTTCAGGGGTTAACTCACTATCGGAAAGTTTAAATCTTACTTCAAATGTTGTCTTGTCCATATATAATTCCTGCAATTGCTCATGAATTTGATTTGTTAAGGCTTTTGCCCACTTTTTCCTAACCTTTGTTAAATGTTTCGCCTCTACAAACATATCCTTCTCCAAAGATGTAACCTTTCTTTGAAGTTCTTGTATATGCGTATCCCTATTCGTGATTCTTTCAATTTCCTCTTCAATCTTAGAACCATATTCCAGGATTTCCTCAATCGTTGAACCGTATTTTCGCTTAAGTCCATTTAATTCGTTTAAACGAGCTTCAATGATGTTTAAACGATCAGGCTCAAATTCCAATCCATCTAATTCAGCTCTAACCGTTGTTGCTACATCTTCCATTAAATAAAAACTGTTGGAAACGGATTCTGCAAGTGATTGATATTTGCTATCTAGTTCACCAGCCGTCTCAGCATGGCTCATCGCAAGACCTAACCAATCTAGTGCTTTCCGTTCACCTTGTATACTGTTATAGCAAGTTTGGAGAGCTTCAAAGAGACGTTCATAATCCATTAACTTCTTCTTTTCTTCAAGCAAGGATTCGTCTTCTCCCAATTGAAGATGACTATCATAAATTTCTTTTTGCTGAAACAAGATAAGATCAAGTCGATGAGCCATTTCTTGCTCATTGTCGTTTAGCTTTTTCATTTGTTTCAAGGTTGATTCGTATTGAGAAAATAAATCTTGATAACTTTTCAAAGCTTGGTCGATTTCGTCTGATCCAAATTGATCTAGAAGTGAGAGATGAAGAGTCTCGTCCATCAGCTCTTGATGCTCATGCTGTCCATGAATATCAACAAGCGAGGATCCTATTTCCCTTAGGATGGCGATGGTGACAAGTTTTCCATTGATACGGCATATACTTTTCCCTTGGTGAGAAATATCTCTTCTTAATATCACCATATTTTCTTCAATTTCAATTCCAAATTCCTTTGCTTTCATTACACAGGGATGTTGAATATCATCAAGTATGAATAGCCCTTCAATACTGGCTTTTTTTTCACCATGACGCACAAATTCCGATGACCCTCTACCACCAACTAGAAGATGAATCGCATCAATGATAATCGATTTCCCAGCACCTGTTTCTCCAGTTAATACTGTTAATCCTTCTTCAAAAGAAACGGATAATTCATCAATGATCGCGAAATTTTTTATAGAAAGTTCCTGTAGCAAGAATCATTCACCTCAAAAATATAAACTTAGAGCATATCTAAAAAGCGCTTGGTTATTTTATCTGTGTCTTCTGTAGTACGGCAAATGATTAAACATGTATCATCTCCACAGATTGTCCCTAAAATTTCTTCCCAATCAAGATTATCAATTAAAGCTCCTATAGCATGCGCATTTCCTGGCAATGTCTTCATAACTAGCATATGGCTTGCTCCATCAATACCAACAAATGCATCTGTCAATGTCCTTTTTAACTTTTGTAACGGGTTAAATCGTTGATCCGCAGGAAGACTATATTTATAACGCCCATCCATTAACGGAACTTTAACTAAATGCAGTTCTTTAATATCCCTAGATACGGTAGCTTGAGTTACATTAAACCCTGCATTTTTTAATCGGTCTACAAGCTCATCTTGTGTTTCAATATCATGATTTGCAATAAGTTCTCTAATTTTTATATGTCTTTGCCCTTTATTCATCATTTTTAAGCACCTCTACGCTTATGACTGTATAATTATACCTCTACGCATATGTTAGCCTATTTACCCATTTTGTACAAGATAAAAGGAATAAGCTCGTAATAAAGGATAAAAGTATAATTTTGATTTAAAAAATATATACAAAAACCTGAAATATTCTTTACAATACTAGCTTGCAAGCTGTTTGCATAAAAAAATTGACCCTTAAAACTCAGAGTCAACCTTTTTACTTTCCTTTAAACTTTCATGCGCTTCCATGACAACATTTTCAATTGTGCCTTTTAATCCAAGTTCCCCTTGCTCTTGTTGTCCCAACCATTTAAGGTGGATGAGAAACTCAATATTTCCATCTCCACCTGTAATCGGTGAATAAGATAAGTCCTCTACATTGTAGCCTTCTTTGATAGCCAAACCAATGATTTTTTCTACTATATTTTGATGAACTTTCGGATCACGTACGATTCCTTTTTTTCCTACTTGTTCTTTCCCAGCTTCAAATTGGGGTTTAATTAGGGCAATCGTATCACTATTCGGGACTAACAATGTCTTTAGAACCGGTAAGATCAATGATAACGAGATAAAAGAAACATCAATAGTAGCAAAGTTTGGCATATCTCCTACTAAATCAGCCGGAGTTACATAACGAAAGTTCGTTCTCTCCATAACAATGACTCGTTCATCCTGTCTTAACTTCCATGCCAACTGATTGTACCCTACATCAAGTGCATAGGACATTTTCGCCCCATTTTGAAGTGCACAATCGGTAAAGCCTCCTGTTGATGAGCCAATATCAAGCATTACTTTATCCTGAACGTTAATATCGAAAGCTTTTAATGCTTTTTCAAGCTTTAATCCACCCCGACTCACATATGGAAGAACCTTCCCTTTTATGGTAATTTCTATATCCTCTGGTACTTTCTCGCCGGGTTTGTCCAAGCGCATTTCGTTTGAATAAACAAGTCCCGCCATAACAGCGCGCTTTGCTTTTTCTCGTGTTTCCGCTAAACCTCTTTCAACAAGGAGTACATCGATTCGCTGTTTTTTTACTTTCATTTTCAAGCCCTTTTTTGTTTTTTTGGTGTCATGGTTTGTATTTTATCAATCACGTTTTCTGTTGTTAAGCCGATTTCTTTAAGGAGCTCTTTAACACTCCCATGTTCAATGAAGCGGTCAGGGATACCCATTCGATCAATAACAGGATTTTTAAATCCTTTTTCTTGTGCAAATTCTAACACAGCACTTCCAAAGCCACCTTGAAGCACTGCTTCTTCAATGGTTAGGACTGGAAGATTTTGATCAAAAATGTCTGCTAGCATTTTTTCATCCAATGGTTTGATAAATCTAGCATTCACAACTTTTATGGACATACCCTGCTGCTCAAGTTGATTGGCAGCATCTAAAGCCATCGGAATTGTTGTTCCAAATGTTAAGATGGCGGCATCTTGACCTTCTTTAAGCACTTCCCATTTCCCGATTGGAATTTGCTTTAAGTCTGAATCCATCGGGACCCCGAGTCCATTTCCTCTTGGATATCTTAAAGCGATTGGGCCATCATTATAATGAATCGCTGTATTAACCAAATGTTGTCCTTCATTTTCATCCTTCGGCATCATAATAACGATATTAGGAAGATGTCTTAAAAAAGCGATATCAAATACCCCTTGGTGCGTTTCTCCATCTGCACCGACTAATCCAGATCGATCAATCCCAATAAAGACATTTAAATTTTGACGACAGATATCATGTACAACCTGATCGTATGCTCTTTGCAGGAATGTTGAGTAAATCGCCAGGAAAGGCTTCATTCCTTGTGTAGCGATACCAGCTGCAACCGTTGTGGCATGCTGCTCAGCAATCCCAACATCAAACATTCTATCAGGAAATTCTTTGGCAAACCCTTCTAGCTTAGAACCAACTGGCATTGCAGGAGTGATTGCAACAATTCTTTCATCTTCCCTTGCAAGTTTTCTAACTGTTTCACTAACAAGACTACTCCAAGATGGAGGTTGATTAACTGGTTTAATTAAATCACCTGTATCGATTTTATAAGGACCGGTACCATGCCATGTACCCACTTTATCGGTTTCGGCTGGCTGATATCCTTTTCCTTTTTTCGTAATGACATGAAGTAAGACGGGACCTTTCGTTTTCTTTGCATATTGGAGATTTTCAAAGAGATCATCAAAGTCATGCCCATCTACTGGACCAAGATAGGTAAACCCCATTTCTTCAAAAAACATTCCTGAGACAAAAAGGTATTTAAGACTATCTTTAACTCGCTCAGCAGTTGTAGCTAATTTTCCACCTACAGCTGGGATTTTCTTAAGGATATACTCAAGTTCATCCTTCACCCAATGATATTTACCAGCGGTGCGTAATCGGCCGAGGACATTGTGAAGAGCTCCTACGTTAGGTGCTATTGACATTTCATTATCATTCAGAACCACAATCATATCTTTTTGCTCATCACCGATATGATTTAACGCTTCTAGTGCCATTCCTCCAGTCAAGGCTCCATCACCAATAATCGGAACGATATAGGAGTCTTCTTTCTTTACGTCCCTTGCAATCGCCATTCCCATTGCTGCAGATAAAGAGGTTGAGCTGTGACCTGTCTCCCAAACGTCATGTTCACTTTCATTTTGTTTAGGAAATCCGCAAAGCCCTTTATATTGTCTAAGGGTATCGAATTGATCGATCCTACCTGTCAGCATTTTATGAACATAGGATTGATGCCCAACATCCCAAAGGAATTTATCCTTAGGGCTATCGAAGCATTTATGGAGCGCTAATGTTAATTCCACAACACCGAGGTTAGGGCCAATGTGGCCTCCTGTGCTTGATAATTTTCCAATCAAAAATTTTCTAATATCAGAACTAAGCGTTTCTAACTCTTCTTTTGAGAGGTTTTTAAGAAACGTTGGATCTTGAATCGAGAAAAGATCCATAAGGACCACTCACTTTCATCACTAATTATTTTCAGTTAATCGCACATTTTTCTTTTTCTTTTTAACTTTAGTATCTTTTATTATAACGATACGAAATTTATCCTCAACAAATTGTAACACTTTCCCGACTTGAAATATAATATCTTTTGAATAGCGGATTGCAATCGATTTGCCAAATCCTTTTCCACCAACTGTTAACGCCGCAATAAGAGAGGTCATAAATACACTTAAACTATATTCAACGACAGACGATTTCTCGAGACCAAAGTCAACGGTTAACTGTATAAGAACAACAGCCATCGCAGTACCACTTATAATACCAGATATATCCCCTATCACATCGTTACAAAAGCTAGCAAAGCGGTCAGCGTTTCGGACTATTCTGATTGAATACTTGGCCCCATGTACTTTTTTGGCGGCCATCGCATGAAAGGGAGTTTCATCCGCGGCGGTTGCGGCAATACCAAGCATATCAAAAAAGATCCCAATCAGAACAATAATGAGAACGACTACGACCCCTATTCCCCATGTGACTTCATTTAATACTATATTAGAGATAATTGCAAAAATAGCCGCTAACACAAACGTGATAACGGCAATACTTATGCTAAATTGTATTGATTTTTTCAATAGTTCATTCATTGTATTATCGAACACACCGTTTCTATCACAATTTACATCCCGACATAGAGTATGTATTATGGATGGCCATATAAAGAGTAAAAATTGCAGCTTAGGTCCAGTAGGTTTTCCCAATCAAATACCAGATGTCGCCATACCGGCGGTTTCCCTTTAAATTTGATTTAGCTGTGTCACCAGCAGCTAGACTGGATTACCACTTAGTCCGCACTATAATCCCCTTTATATGTCTTCTAATGACGAACAGTCTAGGAGTTTTCCTCGACAATCTTTAACCCTGTTCTTAGCCTCTTTTGCAAAGTAGATTTCATATGGACGAAAAAGAACATATCAATGGCCAACTGATGTGTTCTTTGTTACCATAATCCCCTCAAACTTCACGCAAGGCAGGCTACGCTGCTAGTGATACCCTTTTATCACATCACAGGTTCATACTCTGCTCTCCTTCTGCATACGATTAGCAAAATCAAGTAACAGAGCCTCCGCGGCTAAAGGGTCAACGCCCACATGCCGTTGTGGATCGCCCTTATGCCTTACTCCCAAATTCGACCCAAGGCTGGGCTCCTCAAGCCAAAATCAGGAACTTCATCGATGTGCCCTTTAGTGGATTTTTAGGCCCACCTTCAGAACGGGAAGATCGACTAGAATACTGCACCATCCATTTATATATCTTTATTATACCATATTTATTTCATTATCCTCAAATCTATACCTGTTAATGGTCTCGATTGGCAATTAAATACGCGATTTGTTGAAGATACTCTGATTGAATTTCAAGCCTGTCTAAAACCTCATTTCCTTTTGAAAGATGATAGTAAAGCTTTTCTTTTGCCCCTTCAAGGGTTAATAGAGCAGGATACGTGCTCTTAAACTTCGCTTCATCACTACCAATTGGTTTTCCGATTTTCTCCTGCGACCCTTCGATATCTAAAATATCATCTTGAATTTGAAAAGCTAAGCCAATATGATAAGCAAATTCCTTTAAGTTTTCGATATCTTCTTGATAAGCTTCAGCAATTATCGCTCCAGCAATAACACTATATGCCAGGAGCTTACCTGTTTTATGAATATGTATATATTCTAAATTTTCTACGGTTAATTGCTTATTTTCTCCTTCAATATCTGCAACCTGACCTCCAACCATTCCTTCTGGTCCAGCCGCTTTAGATAGTTCATTAAGAAGCTTTAATAAAACTCGAGGGGGAAGCTCCCCTATTTCAGTAATGATTTGAAAACTATTCGTCAAGAGAGCATCACCTGCTAATATCGCATAAGCCTCGCCAAACACTTTATGGTTAGTCGGCTTCCCTCTTCTTAAATCATCATCATCCATACTAGGTAGGTCATCATGTATTAATGAATAGGTATGAATCATTTCTAGTGCACAAGCAACTGGCAACCCTTTCTTAGGATCTTTATTAAATGCTTGAATCGTGGCAAACAATAACACAGGACGTATTCGCTTTCCTCCTGCCTGTAAAGAATAAGTCATTGCCTCTTTTATAATTGGAGGAGCCTCAAGCCTTTGTACATAGCGATCCAATTCTTCCTCAACCAACATTTTATATTCATTCATGAAAGCCTTTAATGAAGAAGTTGAACTCACTTGGCGTCCTCCTCTACTAAAGAAAATTCTTCTTCTCCATCGTCAGTTATTAGCTTTGTTAATTTATCCTCTGCACTTTTTAAAGTATCGTGACAAAATTTTGATAGTTCAATCCCTTTTTGATAATATTGTAATGCTTTTTCTAATGGGACTTCTCCTTCTTCAAGATGTTGCACGATCGTTTCTAATTCTTCCATCGCTTCCTCAAATGTTTGCTTTTTCTCTTCTGTCAATTCCCTTCACCTTCCTCAATATGTTCAATATTACAATAGAGTTTTCCATCTTGTAGATGAACGACTACCTTTTCTTCTTTCCTAACATTTTGAGTATGTTTCACAAGCTTATTTTCTTGATCGTATACAAGACTATAACCCCTGTCCATAATTTTTAATGGACTCAGTGCCTCAAGAGTAGTAAGTGTCCCACTAAATCGTTGCTTCTTAAGTGAAAGTAAACGTCTCATTTGTTTTTCTAATTCTTTATGGAGAGCACTAAATTGTGACTTTTTCATTTCTACTGTCTTTGAAGGATGACTTCTAACAAGTCTGGAATCAATATGCTTAAGAGTAGAATTCAATCCTTGTAAACGATATTTCTCATTTCGATAAAAACGGTCAACCAATTGATCAACTTGTTCAACCTTTTGTTGATAAATGGTTTGAGGATTTCTAAGTACATAAGAATTCTTTAGTCGATGTAGTGCTGCTTTATGTTCCTGTAATTGTCCTTTTAATGCCCTAACAAGTCTCAGCTTCTTATTTAAAATTCTTTCAATCAAATCATCAATGTGTGGAACCGCCAGCTCTCCTGCAGCGGTTGGAGTAGGAGCCCGTAAATCGGAAACAAAATCAGCAATCGTGAAGTCTGTTTCATGTCCTACTGCAGATATGATTGGAACCTTTGATCGGTAAATGGCTCTTGCGACAGGCTCTTCATTAAAAGCCCAAAGCTCCTCAATTGAGCCTCCCCCTCTTCCCACAATCAACACATCTATACCTTCATAAGCATTGGCTTTCTCAATGGACTTTACAATCGATGAAGCGGCACTTTTCCCTTGTACTAAAGCTGGAAAGAGAATTAATTCCGCTATTGCGTATCTTCTTTTAATGGTCGTAACAATATCTCGAATAGCTGCACCGGTAGCTGAAGTTACTATAGCAATTTTTTTTGGGTATTGGGGCAATCCCCGCTTACGGTCAGTATTAAATAAGCCTTCCCTTTCAAGCTTTTCTTTTAATTGTTCAAATGCAAGAAAAAGTTCACCAATACCATCAGGTCTCATTTCCTTTACATAGATCTGATATTGACCTCCCGGCTCATATACACTGATATCTCCTCGAACCATCACCTTCATCCCATTTTCCGGAGTGAATTTCATCTTTTGGTTGTCAGACGAAAACATAACGGCGAGGATTCTTGCCCGTTCATCTTTTAGAGTAAAATACATGTGACCGCTAGAGTGTCGTTTTAAATTTGATATTTCTCCTTTAAGATAAATGCCTGTTAGATGAGGATCACGATCAAATTTTCGCTTTATGTATTTCGTTAGAGCTTGTACCGTCAAATAACGTGAATTTTCTTCCATATGTATTGACTCCCCTATATAGAAAAGCTGTTTCCATCTGATAACGGAAGACAGCTTTTATTAAACATGATGACTATTATTTTACTATGAATGATGATTTTCTGCTAAAGAAAACTATATTACGAACAGAAGGAATATTGTTATCTATAAACCATCCTTTTATTCCTCAATTAAATCTTGACTGATTTTTGAGAGTATCCCGTTGATAAACTTTCTGGATGTATCATCTCCGTATGTTTTCGCCACTTCAATTGCTTCATTTATGACCACTTTGTTTGGTGTATCATTAACATAAAGCAATTCATATACAGCCGTACGTAATATATTTCTGTCAACTCTCGCTAAACGTTCAAATGACCAACGTTCTAGATGCTTTTTGATCAGTTCATCAATAGACTCTTGTTCTCTTATGAACCCCATCACGATTTCTTCTAAATAAGCGTCAACTTCTTGACCCTCACTTACATTGACTAGCGCTTCCTTAGGGTCAATACCTGACATATCCACTTGAAACAATGTCTGCAATGCTTTTTCTCTCGCAGTACGTCTTTTCATATTACAAAATACTCCTTTAATTAGATCGAATTTTAATCATATCCTTGATAATAGCATAAATGATGGTCAAATCGCACACTTATGAAGAAAAAGGATTTTTCATAATATTTCGCCATTCATTGGGCAGGCTTTTTATACTTAGGATGCTTAACTTCCATTAAAATTAGACAGGAATGCCGTAATCATCAAAAAACTGCCCAAAAGGCGCCCAACGAGACAACTTCTTCAAAAAGAAATTGCTGTAGGATATCCTTCTAGGCAGTCTGTTCAAAGAATACGAAAGTGATAAAAAACACTTGCCCCTAGCTCCTCAGTGCATAAGTCAAGCTACCAAGGAAGGGAAAAGACTTGTGACTTGCCTTATGCAAGGCATGAGCTGTTCAAGGCGCTTCCGCTTTTCTGTGTCCAGCTACAGCGCCTAGGCCTTCGAGTCATAAGCCAAGCCCCATAGAAAGGGAAAAGGCACCCTTTCTATGGGACTCGTCTTATCCTAGTCAGGCCTATTCAAGGCGCTTCCGCTTTTCTTATTACTCTTCGTCAAATTCGCTTTCTATTTTTTGATTTTCGAATTGGATTCCAACTACATGGATATTCACTTCATCCGCTTCTAATGCTGTCATGTTAAGGAGTGCTTGACGAATGTTATCTTGAATTTTTTGAGCAACAGTAGGAATTGAAACGCCAAATTGCATAATGCAATAGACATCAACCTTAATTCCTTCTTCTGCAAGCTCAACTTTTACACCTTTGCCATGATTCTTCTTCCCTAATCGTTCTACGACACCACTAGCAAAGTTTCCTCTCATTTGGGATACTCCTTCAACCTCTGAAGCAGCAATCCCAGCAATGACTTCTATGACTTCAGGAGCGATTTCAACCTTACCTAGTCCATCGTTTTCTTCAGACATTTGTAATAAACTTTGATTTTGTGTTTCTGCCATTTTCTTGCACCTCCATCGTAAGTCTATGAATTCAGCACGTCATACTTTTCCAAGAATTTCGTATTAAAATCACCTTGGACAAACGTTTCGTGTTCTAACAATTTCAAATGGAACGGGATCGTTGTATGGATCCCTTCTACAACAAATTCACTTAAAGCTCTCTTCATTCTAGAAATTGCTTCTTCACGAGTTGCACCATAAGTAATGACTTTAGCAATCATCGAATCATAAAAAGGAGGAATCATATATCCCGGATAGGCTGCAGAATCCACTCTTACTCCAAGTCCTCCTGGGGGTAAATAAAGTTCAATTCTACCAGGTGAAGGCATGAAGTTCTTTTCTGGATTCTCAGCATTGATTCTACATTCCATTGACCAGCCGTTAAACTGAACTTCCTCTTGTGAAAGTGAAAGCATCTCACCAGAAGCAACACGAATCTGTTCTTTAATTAGATCGACTCCTGTTACTTGTTCTGTTACTGGATGTTCTACTTGAATTCTAGTGTTCATTTCCATGAAATAGAATTTACGATTGTTGTAGTCATATATAAATTCTACCGTTCCAGCCCCTGTATAATCAACTGCTTTTGCCGCTTTAACAGCAGCATCCCCCATCCTTTCTCTAACTTCTTGATCTAGAGCAGGTGAAGGAGTTTCTTCTATCAGCTTTTGGAGTCTTCTTTGAATTGTACAATCCCTTTCACCTAGGTGAATGACATTCCCAAAATTATCGGCCATCACTTGGATTTCAACGTGACGGAAATCTTCAATAAATTTTTCAAGATATACGCCTGGATTCCCAAAAGCAGTAGCGGCTTCTTGCTGGGTGATATTGATCCCTTTAATTAACTCTTCTTCCGTTCTGGCTACGCGAATCCCTTTCCCGCCACCACCAGCTGTTGCTTTAATAATGACAGGATAACCAATGCCTTCAGCAATATTCACTGCATCATTTGTATCTTCCACAATCCCCTGTGAACCTGGGACAATAGGAACCTCAGCTACTCGCATTGTTTCTCTTGCAACATCTTTTGTTCCCATTTTTGAAATAGCTTCAGGACTTGGACCAACAAAAGTAATGTTACACTCCCGGCATAGCTCAGCAAAATCAGCATTCTCCGCTAAAAATCCGTAGCCTGGGTGAATGGCATCACAATCGGTCAATTTTGCCACTGAAATGATATTTGTAAAATTTAAATAACTGTCTTTGCTTGCTGTAGGTCCAATACAGTAAGCTTCATCTGCCAATTGGACATGTAAAGCTTCTTTATCAGCTTCTGAATAAACAGCAACGCTCTCAATATCCATATCACGACATGCACGAATAATGCGTACCGCGATTTCTCCTCTATTGGCAACAAGTAGCTTCTTAATCATTCAAAAATCGCTCCTTATTTAAGGCTTAACTAAAAATAACGGTTGTCCATACTCAACTAATTGACCGTCTTTTACTAATATTTCTACAATCTCACCGTTAACCTCTGCTTCAATTTCGTTGAATAATTTCATCGCTTCTACAATACAGACAACACTTTCAGTATTTACCTTTGATCCAACTTTAACATAAGCCCCTGCATCTGGTGATGGAGATTGATAGAACGTTCCAACCATCGGAGATACTATTTTATGTAGATCAGCATTATCCTCTGTTTTAGTAACTGCCGGAGTTTCTGTTACTTCCACTGAACGCGTTGTTGGTTCTGGTTGTGGAGCCTGTTGAACAGCTTGTGTTTCAGGCTTGGCCACTGTATGTACAGAAGCTTTTGGCTGTTCTTCAATGAAAGCTACCCCTGATTTTTTCTTTAATTTTATCTTAGAACCTTCATGTTCATAAGAGAATTCATCAACACTTGAATGATCGACGAGTTTAATAATCTCGCGGATTTCTTGAATCTTTAACATGCTTGACACCTCTCTGAGTTATATTAAGATTATGACTAGCTACTAATATCATACGATAAGACCATGTCATATTCAATCACAGAATACTTTTAAGGAAAAAACGATTCCACAGTCTCTTTTATTGTAGTCTTTTTTCATAAATTTTAAAATAGTAGGACAGAAAATAATAAAAAGAGAACGGACATTATCATCCGCTCTCTATCAGCATCCGTTTATTCAACTGCCTGAAAATCTACAGCTACATGTTTAAGTTGACCAATCTCTGACTTCACTAATTGAATGATTTTATTCGCGGAAGCAGCATCATGCTTTTCCGCTTTAACCGTAACATTGACTTTATTAGCGTCTGCCATTACTAATGCATCTTCATAGCCTAGTGTTTTAATCATCGTTTCTAATGCCACTTCTGTTGTCGCTAACTCCTGCAATGTTTCCATTTCTTCATATGCCTTGTTTCTTTCTTCTGGAGATAAATCAGTGGAACTGAGCTTAACCTCTAATTCTTCACGGGCTTTACTTCGTTCATCCTTCATTTCTAAGCGCATTGATTCAAATTCCTCGTTACCAGCTGCTCCTGTAACAATATCCATTTCATCCTTTGATATTGTTTCTTTTCCTTCTTCACCCTTAGCTGCCTCTTCCTGTTTGCCATTATCCTTTTCTTCCTCCACTGCCGCTGTGTCTGTACCTTGCTGTGCCGGAGAAGTAATGTAGTATACAGACAACACAATCACCAAGCTTAACATCGTCAACAACCATACCGTTTGTTTTTTCAATAACATTTATGATTTCCCCCTTAATTATTATTTAGGCATAACCGCTACTTTATGTCTTTCAACATCAAGAGCTCTTGTTACTGCCTCAATAATCCAACTTTTTACTTGTATGTTATCAGCACCCTTAGCAACGACTAGGACACCGCTGACTTCTGGTTTTTTCGTTTCTAAAATAATCGGGACTTCCTTTTCCCCTTCTTGAACTATCACTATTTGTTCATCGCTTGACTTGTCTTCAATCGTTCTTTCGCCGCCCTGAGGATCTGTTTCTTTTGTCAGTTGGTTCTTTGTTGATGAATTTTTTTGATATACTTTCTCCCCAGTTGCTTCAACATTGACAACGACTGTGACATCGCGCACACCTGCTATTTGTTCAAGTGCGTCTTTCAACTGATTTTCATATTGGTTTTCAAAATCTGAAATCTTTGGAATTCCCTTTTTGCTGTTTTTTCCTAAAGTCGGAACATCCTCTTCCGCGCTCTTTGTTTGAAGTGACACCTCGGTTGAGCCTTTTTCGTCTACCTTCCAGAGATCACTTATCAGCATAAAGGCTACACCTGCTAATAATACGATGAGAAAATAATGAAATTTGGTCCCCTTTTTTTCTTTAGGAGGAGAGTCTTCACTATCTTTTGAAAGCCATTTTTTTAGCCAATGAATCGGACCTTGGTCGTTTTTCATTTACTCTTCATTCCCCCCTTCGACTTCAATCACTAGTTTGTCGTTTGGAACATTCCATTGCTTTGATAGCAATGATGAAATGTCTTTTACGTCCGGTTTTGTTTGCGGATCTTTTTCTGAACTTACTTCAATTGGTTGAATTGCAGCAACAGCAGATGGGGAATTGCTCTCTGACAGAACTACATTGACCTGTTCAATACTCTCAGGTAAATTCTCAATATCGCTTGCCTTAAGTTTTATATCTACAATTTCTTTATCAAACCGTTCGATCATCTCCTTTTCCACATCTTGTTTCATTTGGACAGCCATCTGTTCTAAAATATATGCACGTTGTGATGCTTGTATTTCTTTTTTCTTCATTTCTATTGAATTTTCTACTGAAGCCGATTCTACTTGCCCTTCAAAATGAATAGCACCAATCGCCTTTTCAAAATCGGTAGATAAAAGTTTGAACAGGGGGGTGAGGATAATAGTAATCAATATTAAGCCGGTGACAATCTTCGTATATTTTTGCATACTTGAACTTGGAAGAAGCATATCTATAACGGTTGCTAGTAGAACAAATATAATAATATTCGTTATCCATTCTGTTAAATAATCCATCATATCCCCCCTAACGTATCATCATCGTAATATTTCCTGCTGCAATAATAATTGTAATACTGAGAAAAAACATGAAAGACACGATCGCCAGAGCCGCAAAGACATAAATGATACTTTTGCTAATCGTATCTAAACACTGAATAACCGGACCTCCACCCAGCGGTTGAAGTAATGCAGCTGCTAATTTATAGATAAAGGCGATTAACAATACTTTGATTGCCGGAAAGGCAGCAATCAATAATAATATGACAACCCCTGCGATCCCAACTGTATTTTTTAAAAGTACTGAAGCACTGATGACCGTATCTGCAGCATCCGTGAACATCCTTCCTATAACAGGGACGAAATTTCCCGTCACAAATTTTGCTGTTCTGATCGTAATCCCATCGGTCGCAGCAGAGGTTGCTCCCTGTACCGAAATAACCCCTAAGAATATCGTCATGAAAGCCCCTAATAAACCAATGCTCCATGTCCGAAGAAGATTAGCGAGCTGAGTGACCTTGTAATGAGTTGATAATGTACTAACGATATTTAACAAGGCCGATAAAAATAATAGAGGAAGAACGACATTTTGAATAAGTAGGCCGCTTGTGTTCATAAGAAAGATGATCATCGGATGAAAGAAAGCTGCAGATAAAGCACCACCCGAAGCGGCTATTAGTGCTAACAGTAATGGAATTAAGGCCAAGATAAAATGGATCATCGTGTCGATGGCTTCCTTCGTGTATTCAATTGCGATATGAAAGCTATTTAGAGCAATAATGATGAGGACCATAAAAACAATGGCATAAGCAACCTTACTAACATTTCCATTCTCAAAAGCGTTTTGAAGAGACTGCAGAAACATACTAAAAAGTGTAAGTAATATCAGGGTTCCAAGTAATTTACCATTTGCAATTAATTCATGGAAAGCAAACTTGAAAATACCTGTAAACCACGTTTTGAAAGAAAACTGCTTGTCCCCTTTTATAAAATCAAGTAAGCTTCCTTTTTGGCTTTCTGGAAGATAGCCCCCATATTGATTCGTAATACTCTCCCAAAAATCTTTAAGCTCGGTAATATTCAACTGTTCCATCTGTTGATCAACAAGCTCTTCCTGAATAGACTCTTGATTCACTTGATTTTCTTGGGTTTCAAACTCACCTTCCGCTCGGGCAGCCGTTGTAAAGAATGTAAATAGTAATAATACCGTGAATAAGATCTGCATGATTTGCCGCAACTTTTTCACCTCGATTGACAAGATCACTATCCGCCTGGAATCATATTTATGATGGTTTCAATCATGACAGTTAAGATAGGGACTGCCATTGCTAGAATTAATATTTTTCCTGCAAGCTCAACCTTTGCGGCGATTGCTCCTTGTCCTGCATCCTTCGTAATATGTGACGCAAATTCCGCAATGTAAGCAATACCGATAATTTTTAAAATCGTTTCTAAGTAGACCATGTTTACATGGGCATTTACTGCAAGCTTTTCTATCATGACAATAATTTGATTAATCTGGTCTACTAAAAACAGGAAAATCGAACAACCAACAAAGACAATTAATAGAAACGCAAAATTAGGTTTCTGTTCCTTAATGATCAGTGCAAGGAAAGTAGAGATAAGTGCAATGCCCGCAATTTGGATGATTTCAATCGCTTATTCCCCCTCTAGCCCTGAAATAAGAAAACGGATTTGATTTTTTGAAACAAATCATCTACGATTGACGCCACCATAAAGAGGATGTAGATGAACCCGAATAAAGTGACCCACTGTGCGTATTCTTTTTTTCCCACTTGATCTAATATGGTATGAAGAAACGCCACGACAATGCCAACACCAGCGATTTTAAAAATTACATCAACTTCAATGCCCATTTATTCCCCTCCTGATCATTAAAGCAATAAAATGATGAGAAGCAGGCCTGATAAAAATCCTAAACTTTTCGTCATTTTTTCATATCGTTTTTGTCTTTCTTGAGCTTCTTCTTCTTCACGTTCTAAATGCGTCAAAGCGAGGAGAATTTGCTTTTGTTGTGTAACTCGATCATGTTTACCTAAATTCTCACCAAACTGCTTTAATACTTCATACTCCCCAGATTTTAATGCTGTAAGCTTCCATACCTCTTCAAGACTTTCCTCCCAAGCATCCTTTACAGTTGTTTCTTTACTTGTAAGCTTGTTTGAAAAGCTTTCAAAAAACCAAGCTACAGGCTTTTGAAGCTGCTTTGCTAATTTTCTAGAAGCCTCATGTAATGGAGTATGTCCATACATGATTTCTGCCTCTAAGCTCTGTAAAGCGACCTTAAAAATTCGTAACTGTTTGGTTCGTTCACTCAAATATTTACTTGCTTCAAAACCTGCCCATGAGGTTGATAGTAGAATAAACACAGCGCCAATTATTTTTATCATTTAGGTCACACTCACTTTATGAACAAGAGAATTCCCCCATTGATCTTTTATATTGGTGATCGTTCCGGGTGCCTGCCCTCTTTTCAATTCTATATATCTCTCAATTGTATGGAGTTCAACAATGTCTTTAATAAATGGTCTTTGTTTAATCTCTTCTAAAGAGGATCCATGTGTTGTCATGATTAAGGTGATCCCAGCATTCACTGCCTCCAAAATGGCTTGACCATCTTCTTCTCGTCCAATTTCATCCACGACAATGACATCTGGACTCATAGATCTGATTAGCATCATCATTCCCTCAGCCTTCGGACAAGCATCCAATATGTCTATCCTTGGACCAAAATGAAGTTGGGGAACTCCATTAACACAGCCCGCTATTTCTGAACGCTCATCTACAATCCCTACCTTTTGTGGAAGAATGTTTTCTTCTGGAATTCCGGTAGAGATCATCCTGGCAATATCTCTAAGAAGAGTCGTTTTTCCTGTTTGCGGAGATCCAATAATCATGGTGTGTTTCCAGTGGTTCTTAAAAAGGTAAGGAAGGAGTTTTTCCGATATTCCTGGCTGCTCTCTGGCAATTCTTATATTGAATGAGGATAGATGACGGATGGCCTTTACCCTTCCAGCATCAAGAATAACCTTACCTGCTAGTCCTACTCGATGCCCACCTTCAATCGTTATGTAGCCCCTTTTTAACTCTTCTTCAAGAGTATAAAAAGAATGTTGAGCTAGTTTGTTGATTAAAAGTTCTGCATCCTGATTAGTGACATTGTATGAAAGAAATTGCGGATTTCCTTTAATTGTTACTTCGAGAGGACGATTAATTCGAATTCGAATTTCTTCTATATGATCTTTTAAATAAGATGGCAGTGCTTGAATTTTTTCTGCAATGTTTAGTGGTATGACAGATAAGACTTCTTCCATATTTCCTCCTCCTTTGTACATGCCTCCCGATACTAAAATGTATTCTATGTAAAGAAGAATATGACAACAATTGAAGTCATAGAAAAAAAGACGTACCGATGTACGCCTTTTTTCTAATCATTAGAGTTATTTCATAAGAAGATGCATCAATAATGCTTTTTGTGCATGCATTCTATTTTCAGCCTGTGTATAAATGATAGAATTCTCTGACTCTATTAAATCTTCCTCAATTTCAAACCCGGGGTGAACGGGCATATCATGCATGATGTATGGAGTATATCCTTTTAAATTTTCCATTGTAATCGAGTATGGGCTCATTTGCTCGATTCTAGTCTGTTTTTCTTTATCGTACATGGGGTCATTAAAATATTCCATGTCTACCCATGTATCAGTATAAATAAAATCAGTAGTAGCGAGTGCAGCTTCTAAACCAGATAAGTGTATAATATTCCCACTCTTCTTCGCTTCCTCCATAAGCTCTTTATCCCAAGATGCTTCATTAATCATTGGAGTTACTAATTGCAATTTAACACCCAGCTTTAATGCCGCAATGATTAATGAGTTGGTTACATTATTATGGATTCCTGCAAATGTAAGCGTTACTCCATCAAATTGTTTTTTGATTTCATAAATTGTCATCATATCAGCCAATGCTTGTGAGGGATGATATTTATCACAGCACCCGTTTATTACTGGCACTGAAGAATACTTGGCAAGTTCCACTATATCACTGAACTTTTTTAAACGTGCCATCATAATATCACAGTTTCTTGATGCATAGCGTGATTCATATTGAATAGGAGAAATTGTAAAATTGCTTTTATCCCAATCTAGCTCTACTGCATATCCGCCCAATTGATTGATAGCAGATTGATAGGAAAGTGTTGTTCTCGTGGATGTTTTTTGAAACATAAGAAGCAATCCTTTTTTCTCAAGTGCGGAATAATAATCCTCCGGTTGTTTTTTTACTTTCATTCCTTCTATTACAATGTCACCAATTTCATGTTCGCTTAATTCTTTCAATGTTAATATATGTTTGATAATAAGCCCTCCCAAATTTGAATAAATATTCATTTAGTATTATATTTATTATAAAATTTACTGCAATATTTGGGTTTAGTCAATGGTTATTTTAATTTTTATTAGTTCAAAAGAATATATATCCATAGGGATGGTTCATTAAATTTGTTGTCTTTTTATGTTCTTTTTTTATTAAAGGTTCTTTTCGTAATGATTATTGTTATTTAACCCACAGCCTGAATACACTTCGCGCACCTAAGAGTGACCGTGAGCCTACTAGCTATGCTTATGTTTCGCGGTCTCACTTTAGCCACTGTTCCCGCAGGAGTCTACGTGTATTCAGGCTGCTCAATGCTTTGAAAATCTATTTCCGGCTTATCTCAGGTAGCAACAAACTTTTAGAAAACAGCCTTTATTAAAAGAAAGAAAAACATAAGGAGAAATGATAAATTCTTCTGGGTTGCAAGCGAAAAGTTTAGATACAAAAAGAAGCTGCCCCTTATGGGACAGCCCTTTCAGAAGATATTTATATTTAATTAAGCACGGGACACATATGATCCGTCTGTTGTATTAATGACGAGAACATCCCCTTCATTTACGAAGAAAGGAACGTTAACGGTTAATCCTGTTTCCACCGTTGCTGGTTTAGAGCCTCCAGAGGCAGTATCGCCTTTAATACCTGGCTCTGTTTCCGTAACCTTTAATTCTACCGAATTTGGTAATTCAATTCCTAAAGTTTCACCTTGATACATCATGATTGAAACTTCCATGTTTTCTTTAAGAAATTTTAGTTCATATTCAATAGCACTTGCCGCTAATTCGATTTGTTCATAAGACTCATTATCCATGAAAACATGCATATCTCCATTAGCATATAAATATTGCATTTTTCGATTATCGATTTGTGCTTTCCCTACTTTTTCTCCGGCACGGAACGTTTTTTCTTGAATCGCACCTGTGCGAAGGTTACGAAGTTTAGAACGAACAAACGCTGCACCTTTTCCTGGTTTAACATGTTGGAAATCAATTACTCTCCAAATACCATTGTCTACTTCAATTGTTAATCCTGTACGAAAATCATTTACTGAAATCATGTTTTTTTCCTCCTGTAGTTCAAGGCCGCTGATTTATAGTCCACAGCGACAATCATTTCATCTTATTCTAAGTCCGCTATATCTGCTTAAAGAATAATAAGATCTTTTGGTGAGATCGTCAGAGTTTCATTACCATTTTCAGTGATGATGGTATCATCCTCGATACGAACTCCCCCGATTCCTTGGACATAAACCCCTGGTTCGACTGTAACAACCATGCCTGGCTTTAATTCAATTTCAGAACGGAAAGATAATCCTGGTCCTTCATGAACTTCTAAACCTATTCCATGGCCTAAGGAGTGACCAAAATTCTCACCATATCCTTTTTCAGTGATATAATCACGTGCAATGGCATCCGCATCCTTGCCAGTCATGCCTGGCTTAATTCCAGCCATTGAGCGTAACTGCGCTTCCAAAACAACATCATAAATTTCCTTAAGCTTTTCACTTGGTTCCCCAACTGCAACTGTACGTGTCATATCAGAAGCATATCCCTTGTAGTATGCACCATAATCCAGTGTAACAAAATCACCTTTTTCAATCTTTTTGTCACTTGCAACACCATGTGGTAGTGCAGAGCGATAACCAGATGCAACAATGATATCGAAGGATGATGATGTTGCACCGCTTTTTCTCATAAAGATTTCCAGTTCATTTGAAACCTCTAGTTCGGTAACTCCGGGCTTGATAAAGTCTATAATGTGCTTAAATGCAGCATCCGCAATATCTGCGGCATCCCTTAATATATTAATCTCAGTTGATGTCTTAATCAAGCGTAAGTTTTCAATAACTTGTGAAATCGGAATTAGTTCTGCTTTTACATGTTTACGATAGGATTCAAACGAAGAATATGTCATATAATCTTTTTCAAATCCTAATTTTTTAATTCCAAGTTGCGAAACTTGTGATGCTACTTCTTCAGGAATAGGCCCTTTATGCTGAACAATCTCAAAGTCCGCCGCTTGTTCAGTCGCCTGTTCTATGTAACGAAAATCTGTGATAAAAAGCGCTTTATCCACTGTGATTAATACTACACCTGAAGAACCTGTGAAGTTTGTCATATAACGGCGATTAAAAGTACTTGTAATAAGGATGGCATCAATACCTTCTTTTGAAAAAGTTTCCCTAAGCTTTGTTAACTTTGTCATTTCGTATCCTCTCCCCTTAAATAATGAACTAATGCTCGTATCGCTAATTCATATCCGAACAAACCAAAGCCTACAATCTGCCCGATCGTTACTCCCGCAGTTACTGAATGATGTCTAAAGGCTTCCCGCTGATGAACATTGGAAATATGTATCTCTATAACAGGTAGGCTAACCGCTGAAATGGCGTCTCGAATCGCATAGCTATAATGTGTGAATGCTCCTGGATTCAAGATGATTCCTTTTAGACCATTATCCTCTGCATCATGAATTCGATCAATAATCTCTCCTTCATGATTGGATTGAAAACACTCAAGTTCAAAGCCTTCATCTTTCGAAAGAGTCCTTAAGCGATCCTCTAGGTCCGTTAATGTCGTATTCCCATATATTTCAGGCTCTCTTTTTCCTAATCGATTTAAATTAGGACCATTCAAAAGTAATAATTTGTGCATGGTTGCTCCCCTAAAAAAATAGAATGTTCACCAAGAACATTCTAACATAAATAAATTAACAAAAACTACTTAATAGTCTAAAAATAAAGCTAGGATGACCTTGCTTCTTCCTTTTCAGCTTGATGTCGCAGCTCATTTTCTTCATAGGAGATCGAGTATCCGATAAAAACACCATACAAAATGTAAAGGCAAATCGTCGTAATTATCGTATTTATATCAATTTCAGTAATAGGTTTCATACTTGGAAATAAAGGATGTAAAACGAGGAAAACTCCGAGAAAGAGGACTATACCATAAGCTGCCCCTGCCCAGACTGACTTAAATTTCTTCAAAATACCATAATAAACTAATGCAACACCTATTGATACAATCCCATAGGCAAAAATCGAAATCACTATCCCGAGCCAAGTATCCTTCCATTTGCCTATCGCCCATGGTTCAAGAATGATGTTTGGTTCAATTTGTGTGAATGAGAACATGTAACAAATATAACCGATACTACTCCATAAGAGTCCACCAATAAATCCTGTAATAACGACCATTGTGATAAATGACATCGGTTTTTCAGACTTATTTTGTTCTAATTTAGGGTCCTGTGCTTTTTCTGGTTGATCAGACATAATCCTACACCTCCATTTGTAGTATGTCCAAATGGTTATAAGTCTTTCATATTTTATTGAAAAGAACAGAAATCTCCAATATATTGAAGGCTTTTCTAGAATAGAAAGCGAACTTTTAGTAAAATAGAAAGTAAAGACATAAATTCACTTTAGGTTGGTGTACACATGGAAAAAAATCAGAAGCCCGCATATGGAGGACAGGCTGTTGTTGAAGGTGTAATGTTTGGTGGAAAGCATCATACAATAACAGCAATAAGAAGAACTGATGATAGTATTGAATATTTTCATCTGCCAAGAAAATCGAAGCCAATACTTCAGAAATTAAAGAAGATCCCTTTTTTAAGAGGGATTGTCGCAATTGTTGAAGCAAGTGCAAATGGTTCCAAGCATCTAAACTTTTCATCTGAAAGGTATGAAGTAGCGCCTGAAGATGACGAAAAAATAAAAGACCAGGAAGTTTCAAAATTATCGATGATCCTTGGAGTCGCTGCTATCGGGGTCTTGTCCTTCCTATTTGGAAAATTTATTTTCACATTAGTTCCGGTCTTTCTGGCTGAATTAACACGCCCCGTTTTTTCAGGCGATTTTGCCCAAATCATGATTGAGGGTCTCTTTAAGCTTATCTTATTATTAGTATATATCTACTTCATTTCCCTTACCCCGTTAATTAAAAGGGTATTCCAATATCATGGTGCCGAACATAAAGTGATTAATACGTATGAACATAATTTAGAATTAACTGTTGAAAATGTTCAGGCCCAATCGAGATTGCATTATCGTTGCGGCAGCAGCTTTATTTTGTTTACCGTTATTGTAGGGGTTTTTGTATATATGCTAGTCCCGACAGAACCACTTTATGTACGCGTATTAAATCGAATAGCGTTAATTCCTGTAGTATTAGGAATTTCATTTGAAGTTCTGCAGCTAACGAATAAATTACGTGATATACCAGTATTAAAAGTTCTAGGCTATCCAGGGCTGTGGTTACAGCTATTGACTACGAAAGAGCCGAGAAATGATCAGGTTGAGGTAGCCATCGCTTCCTTTAATGAACTATTAAAAATGGAAAAAGATACAGAATCGCGATTAAAAACAGAGGAAATTGTCTAAATTATATGTAAGGCGAATTTTCCCACTTGAACGGAGAAGGTGGGATATCTATTCCTATACGGTATAAGCTGAAAAATTGGTTCTTAAGGAGGGGGCTTTCTTGAAGGCACGCTATTTGCTGGCAGTAATCCTAATATCTTTAGCCACAATAGGTTTAGTCTCATTTTTAATAAAAGATCCACTCGCTCTTTTAAGGAGTATATTTATTTATGCTGCTGTAGCTGGAATAATCTATTTCATCTATCGCAAATGGTTTAGTTCAAAACCAAAAAACAAAGAGCAACGTGCGTTTGCAAAAGCGGCAAAAATGTCTAAAAAAAGGATTAAGAAGAAAAATCCTACTGTAAATGCTTCAGGGCAAAAACCAAAAAAGAAACCGATCAGAAAAAAATCAACTGCACAATTAACCGTTATTGAAGGCAAAAAGAATAAAAAAAACAAAAGAGCTTCGTTATAAGAAATGCGCAAGCGCCTTGAACAGGCCAAACGAGCATAAGACGAATCAAATAGAAAGGGTGATATTTTCCCTTTCTATTTGATTTGGCTTATGACTCGAAGTAGGCGCTTACGCTTGCCACTGATAAATCTATTTATCCGTAAACACTCCAATTATAAAGCGGGTGGTGCCAGGCACCACCCGCTTTATGTCGAATTTTAATAGGACCACATTTTGATAAAATCATCCGCTAGACTGTGACCATATTGGATTAGAGCTTCCTTTTTTTCTTCCGTTATAGAAAACTCTGTTGAAAAAACCCCTTCTGTCGGTATAAAAATCACATTTTTTTCGAGTTTTCTAGAAATATAACGGGAGTCATGAGCATCCTTCATAGTATGAAACAGAGCCTCGAATAGGTTAATGGCATTATCAATTTTCCTCTTCGGTCTCTCTTCAATATTCGGACTTAGCTTAACCCCAACAACTGGTCGTAATTTTTTCATATTATCATTCTCAAATAACCACATAGGAAAATTACTAAGAACTCCACCATCGACTATTTTGCTTACACCTTCTAAACTTCTTAACTTTACTGGTTCAAAAAAGTATGGCATGCTCGCACTCATTCGAATCGCTCTTGCTACAGGGAACGTTTCTTTTGCAATCCCGTACTTTTCTAGGTCATCTGGCAGGACTAATAATCTTCCGTTCGATAAATCCGAAGCAATGACCCTAAGGGAATGGGGAGGCAAATCAGCAAATGTATATACTCCTTTTGCTTTCAGTTTGGATTCAATCCATTTTTCTAAGACAGCCCCTTTGTATAACCCTAAACTCCAATATACTTTTAACCATTTTACGAAAGGGATACTAAAAATAAATGAATTCTTATCTAATAAATCCGTAAGGTCAACTTTACCCATAGCATTAATCAGTTCTTCACTTTTATAGCCAGACGCAATAAACGCGGCTACTACTGCGCCTGCACTTGTTCCTGCTACTCTTTTAAAAACAAATCCTTTTTCTTCGAATGCCTTGTACGCACCTAAAAGTGCAAGACCTTTTATACCCCCACCTGAAAAAACTCCATCGATGTCCATAGGATGAGCTCCTTTATTGTGGATTCCCCCTACTACATCTTTAATCTCGACAAGAGCAAAATAGAATAAAAAAAGTGGAAGAGAACATGGTCTCTTCCACAGTTTTCATTTTATTATAATCCACATTTCAGTTGAGCACCGCAATTCGTACAAGTGTTGCAGCCACCCATATCTTTGACAGTACCTTTTCGGCATACAGGGCATGTATTTCCAACTTCAGATCCAATGGTTACATCTGTTGAACGGACATCCTGTATCGTATCTAATAATACTACCGGCTTTTTGTCTGCTTGGATTTCCGTATTCTCTTCCTCGTCATCAAAGCTGTTTTCTTCTGCTTTTAATGTCAAGACTTGTGAATCACGACTTCCATCAACGTAAACAGTACCACCTTTTGCCCCGCCTTTATACAAGCGTTCATACACCTTCTCAACCTGTTCAACTGTATAACCACGCGGAGCATTTACAGTTTTAGATATCGAGCTATCGATCCAATTCTGGATAACACATTGAACGTCTGCATGTGCCTGTGGTGCAAGGCT
Source organism: Rossellomorea pakistanensis (assembly GCF_016908495.1). GTDB lineage: Bacteria > Bacillota > Bacilli > Bacillales > Bacillaceae_B > Rossellomorea > Rossellomorea pakistanensis. The sequence continues at coordinate 1,117,331 of NZ_JAFBDZ010000001.1, forward strand.
CATTGATGAAATAAACCATTCCGGTAACTGATCGGGGTCAGCTTCTGGGTGCTTATCTAAATATTCTTGTACTATATCTGCTTTGACTTCAATAAACTTACCAAGTCGCCCACTTCTGTAGTAGGTAAATGAGAAATACGGCTCAAGTCCAGTGGAGACGCCGACCATTGTCCCGGTAGACCCTGTAGGAGCAACCGTTAATAGATGAGAATTACGAATTCCATTTTCTAAAATCGAAGCTCTTACATCTGCAGGCATTTTTCTCATGTATCCCGTCTCAATAAATGCTTTCCGTAAACGATTTGTTTCTTCATCTGTTTCACCAGTTAGGAAAGGAAAGCTTCCTTTTTCTTTTGAAAGTTCTACAGAAGCGCGATAAGCAGTTGTTGAAATGACTTCAAACACTTTATCAACCAGTTTATTCCCTTCCTCTGAACCGTATTCTTTCTCACAATAGATGAGTAAATCGGCAAGACCCATAACACCTAGCCCTACACGTCTCTCACCTAGAGCTTGCTTTTTGTTATCCTCTAAGAAATACGGTGTCGCATCAATGACGTTATCCTGCATACGTACACCGACTTCAACGGTACGTTTTAGTTTTTCAAAATCAACCGTCTTTGTTTCTTTATCTGCAAATTGAGCTAAGTTAACAGCTGCCAAATTACAAACAGAATAGGGCGCAAGTGGTTGTTCTCCACAAGGGTTTGTCGCTACTACCTTTTGGCCGTAAGCTTTAGCATTCGTCATATCATTCGCATTATCAATAAAGAAAATACCTGGTTCTGCTGAATACGTTGCACAAATATTGATTAGGTTCCAAAGTTCTTTCGCACGCATTTTCCGATATGTGCGTACTTTATAGCCCATTTTCTCCCATTCACGAACATCACCAACATTATGCCATTCTTCATTGTAATACTTCATTTGTTCTTCGTTGTAGCTCTCCACATGTGGGAATCGAAGTTCATAATCCGTATCATTTTCAACAGCTTCCATAAAATCACTTGTTAGGCAAACAGAAATATTGGCACCTGTTAAAAACTCTGGATTATGGACGGTATAGGTTCCACCAGTTAAAAGTTTTTCTTCTGCGTTTTTGATAATCTTATCATCAAATCCACCCAGCCCTGGGATTTGCTTGTAATTAATAATTCCTTGATACATCGCTTTTTCTTGCTCGGTTAGAGGAGTGAATTTCAGCTTGTCTTGTGCTGCCTTTTTAATCTGTTCATCTTCTGTATTTTCAAGTAAGTATCGCAAAATACGAGGGTTTTGCATTTTCGAAATAATAAATTCAATAATATCAGGGTGCCAATCTGAGAGCATAATCATTTGGGCACCTCTACGGCTTCCCCCTTGCTCCACTAGATGAGTTAGCTTCGCAATGTCATCTAACCACGAAACGGAGCCCGATGATTTACCGTTAACGCCCCTTGCTAATGTATTACGTGGTCTGAGTGTTGATCCATTCGTACCAACACCGCCTCCACGACTCATAATTTCCATAACTTGTTTGCGGTGCTCTGATATTCCTTCTCGTGAATCTTGAACGAAGGGCATTACATAACAGTTAAAATAGGTAACATCTGTTCCAGCACCTGCTCCATAAAGGACGCGACCCGCAGGTACAAAATGTAAATTCACCAATTCATGATAAAATTTCTCGAACCATTCTTTTTGTTTTTCTTCTGATTTTTCTACTTGTGCAAGCCCAGTTGCATTTCTCGCAGCAATTTGCTCGTAATAGACTTCCAATGGTTTTTCAATGACATCAAGAGGTCTAGAAACGACTCCTGTTTCGATTTCTTCTGGTCGATCGATTGCACTGCGATACTCTTCTTCAATCCATACGTTTGCTTTCTTATTCTCCCAATCAATGCTTTCAATGAATCCTAAACCTCTAGCTGGAAATTTTGGATCCTCCTTGATCGTCAAAACAACAAAGTCACCTTCTGTTAAGGTCACCTTTTCTGTATCTTTAAACGAATAACGATCAATCATTACGAGGCGTGATACACCTTTGTGAGTGATATGAAAACTTGAGGATATAGGATGTACTTGAGGAAATAGTCCAATGTCCTTGTTTAATCTTTCGTGGTTAATATTCCATTTTGGTTTCGACGCTACAGCCATAAATACAACTCCTTCAAACTATTAACATGCATTGATCTGTCTATCTTTGATGTTTATATCATTCATAACGTTATCATAGTGAACATTGGAATGCAATATATATACACTATATATAGTGTATAAATTTATCGACAATACACCATATATTGTGTTTCAGTCAGATAAACATAAATTTGTCAAACGTTAAATCATTTAAAAATGGTAGAATGGACAAGAATTTAAAAGTATTTTATATGAAAATTTACTTAGAACACTTTTTTTCAAGCTTGATAAAAATAGACTCTCACTCAAACCTTAGTAAAAAAGGAAAAAAGCGATAAGCCATCGCTTTTAAATAAAAAAATTTTTTTATCTTTTAAAATTCCATTCCTTATTTTCGTAACGTTCCCTTGCTAGCTTTTCTACATATTGTGTTTCTTCTTCTGATAACACATATGGTTCTAATTCAATATTTAAGCCTGTCTCAAATCCTTTTTTAAAAGCTTCTTTTGCCATTTCAATCGTAATCTTATTCGTACTAATTTCGTTAATGGCAACAGCTTTATTTTTAAATGCCCGCTGCATTCTTTCTTTCACGCGATCGTTAGGATACTTGAATAAGCTAAATAATTTGTCTTCCTCGAGGTCGAGTAGAATCGATCCATGTTGCAATATTACCCCTTTTTGACGAGTTTGCGCGCTTCCCGCTACTTTCCGACCCTCAACCACTAATTCATACCAACTTGGAGCATCAAAACAAACGGCAGAACGCGGATTCTTCAAGCTATTCCGTTCCTCTTCTGTCCTCGGTACAGCAAAATAGGCTTCTAACCCCAATCCCTGAAAACCTTTTAAGATCCCTTCTGATATCACTCTATAAGCTTCTGTCACAGTCTTTGGCATCTCAGGATGTTCTTCTGTAACGATTACACTATATGTAAGTTCGTGTTCATGGAGAACTCCTCTTCCTCCAGTAGGCCTTCTCACAAATCCTAAACCATGCTCCTCGACCTTCTCTAAATCAATTTCTTTTTCTACCTTTTGAAAATACCCGATCGATAATGTTGCTGGATTCCAGCCATAGAATCGAATCGTAGGTGGAATTTTCCCATCACTATGCCAATCTAGTAATGCCTCGTCTAATGCCATATTATAGGATGGAGAACAATTTCCTGAATCAATAAAACGCCATTTTTCCTTCGTCATGCAGCATACCCTCTTTAAATAAGAATCGTATACAGTCTATCAAATACTCCTTCAAAAACAAAGAAAAAGGAATTACCAAATCGTCAAGAATTTTTCTTTTGATTAAAGTGGACATCATGAATATAATAGTAGTTAGGGTATTAGTAGAAAGGGGAAAGAAAGTTGGAAGGATTGTATATTTTATTCATTATTCTTGGTGGAATTATCGCTTATTCTATCATTACGTTTATCTACCAAAAAAGAATTGTTAAAACTTTAACAGAGGATGATTTCCGTGCTGGCTATCGAAAAGCACAGCTTATAGATGTCCGTGAACCAAATGAATTTGATGCTGGACATATTTTAGGAGCACGCAATATCCCGCTTTCTCAAATGAAAATGAGAATGAAAGAAATTCGCCCAGACCAACAGGTTTATCTATACTGTCAAAGCGGGCTTAGAAGCGGTCGTGCAGCACAAGCTTTACACCGTAAAGGGTACCGCAATATTTATCACCTTCAAGGTGGTTTCAAGAAGTGGACAGGTAAAATTAAAGCTAAGAAATAAAGCTCTCATTATTGAGGGCTTTTTAATTTAGACTGTTTTTTCAAATAACAACAAAGTTTTCAAAAACAGACACCAATTAAAAGAGCCAACCCAGGTGGGTCAGCTCTGCGTCTTAGACATTAAACTTCTTTTTTATAACTCAAAATTGGCTTTCTTGCTGCAGTTGTTTCATCCATACGACTTACAATCGTCGTATGCGGTGCTTCTTGAACAACTTCAGGCGTTTCTTCTGCTTCTTTCGCTATTTGAATCATTGCATCAATAAAAGCATCTAGTGTTTCTTTAGATTCTGTTTCTGTTGGCTCGATCATCATACACTCTTCCACATTTAACGGGAAGTAGATTGTTGGTGGATGATATCCGAAGTCAAGCAGTCTTTTCGCGATATCTAACGTTCTTACACCCAATTTCTTTTGGCGCTTTCCACTAATAACAAATTCATGTTTACAGTGACGATCATATGGCAGATCGAAATGTGGTGCTAGTCTTCTCATCATATAATTGGCATTGATTACCGCGTTTTCCGTTACTGCTTTTAATCCATCTGGACCCATTGTGCGAATATAGGTATAGGCACGTACATTAATACCGAAGTTACCGTAATAAGGTTTTACGCGACCAATTGATTGTGGACGGTCATAATCAAATGTATATTTGTCGTCTCTTTTCACGAGTAATGGTTTTGGTAAATACTGAATCAAATCAGCTTTAACTCCTACAGGACCACTTCCGGGACCACCGCCGCCATGAGGACCGGTGAATGTTTTATGAAGATTTAAGTGGACTACATCAAATCCCATATCTCCTGGGCGTGCTTTTGAAAGAACCGCATTTAAATTGGCTCCATCATAGTAAAGCTTACCTCCAGCACTATGAATGATTTCAGCCATTTCAAGGATGTTCTCTTCAAAAAGTCCCAATGTGTTCGGATTTGTTAACATTAATGCAGCTGTGTCTTCCCCTACAACACGTTTTAAATCGTCCAAATCCACTAATCCATTTTCATCGGATTTTACTGTGACCGTTTCAAAACCAGCGACAGTTGCTGATGCAGGGTTTGTTCCATGCGCAGAGTCAGGTACAATAACCTTCGTACGGTTTGTATCTCCATTTGCTTCATGATAAGCGCGAATCATCATTAAGCCTGTCCACTCACCATGAGCACCTGCTGCTGGTTGAAGAGTCACTTCATCCATTCCTGTAATTTCTTTCAGGTGCTCCTGGAGATCATACAATAGTTCAAGTGCTCCTTGTGCCCCTTCTTCCTCTTGAAGTGGATGTAAATGAGCGAATCCGTTATAACGTGCAACATTCTCATTGATTTTCGGATTATATTTCATTGTACAAGACCCAAGTGGATAGAAGCCTGAATCAATCCCATGATTTTTCTTAGAAAGGGCTGTATAGTGTCTCATAATATCTAGTTCAGACAATTCCGGTAATTCTGGTTCAGTATCTCTAATATAATCAGATGGAATTAAATCAGACAGTTCAACTTCTGGCACATCCAGCTCTGGTAAGCTATAGCCAACACGGCCTTCTTTAGTTAGTTCAAAAATGAGAGGCTGATCTTGTTTAAGCATGATGATCCCCCAATTCTTTTACAAAAGTATCGATCTCTTCTTTTGATCGTAGTTCAGTTACTGCCACAAGCATATGTTTTTCAAGTTCTGAGTCAACAAGTCCTAAATCAAATCCACCTATAATGCCTTTTTCCAGAAGTTTAAGATTTACTTCCTTAACAGGCGAGGATAATTTCACGACAAATTCATTGAATGAAGGACCTTCAAATGCAATCGTAAATCCGTGATCTTTAAAAACTGACTTTGCGTAATGCGCTTTTTGCAGGTTTTGAAGAGCCATCTCTTTGATTCCTTTTTTTCCAAGAGCTGTCATCGCAACAGACGATGCAAGTGCGTTCAATGCTTGGTTTGAACAAATATTAGAAGTTGCTTTATCTCGACGAATATGTTGTTCACGGGCTTGCAATGTCAGCACAAACCCTCTTTTTCCATTTTCATCAGTTGTTTGACCAACTAAGCGGCCAGGGACTTTTCTCATTAGTTTTTTCGTAACAGCAAAGTAACCGCAGTGAGGACCACCATAAGCTGTTGGAATACCTAGTGTTTGAGCATCCCCGATTACGATGTCTGCACCGAATTGTCCTGGAGGTGTTAAAGCTCCTAAGCTTAAAGGATTAGATGATACAACGAACATTGCTTTCTTTTCATGAATGATGCTCTCTAACTCTTTTAAGTTCTCAATTCCCCCGAAGAAGTTCGGGTATTGAACCACTACAGCAGCAATATCATCAGAAATCATTGATTGTAATGCATCTAAATCCGTTACTCCATTACGATGAGGAATCTCTTCCACTTCAATGTATTGACCTTTTGCGTATGAATTTAACACTGCTTTTGATTCAGGGTGAACAGTACTTGAAACCAATACTTTTTTACGTCGAGTATGTCCTGCGCTTAGCATCGCAGCTTCCGCTAAAGCTGTTCCACCATCATACATGGAAGAGTTGGCAACATCCATTCCGGTCAGTTCACAAATCATTGTCTGGAATTCAAAAATGGCTTGCAGCTCACCTTGTGAAATTTCAGGCTGATAAGGAGTGTATGCTGTATAGAATTCAGAACGAGAAATGACATGGTCCACTATCGTCGGAATATAATGATCATATACTCCCGCTCCTAGGAAGGATATATTTTGTTTTAAATCTGCATTCTTACTAGCCATAGCCCAAAGCTCTTTCATTAAAGAGGTTTCAGGTTTCGCTTTTTTGATGTTATATTCTCCTTTGAATCTAACTTTCTCAGGAATGTCCTCAAATAATTCTGCCACGTCTTGAACACCAATGACTTTTAACATCTCTTGCTGATCGCTCTCGGTCATCGGTAAGTAACGATGCTTCATCGCCAATATCCCCCTTAGTTTTTTGGTCTCTTATAAAATGGTGTCGCAACAACTTTTGCTAATAATTTTTTCCCACGAATTTCCACAAAAAGTTCAGTATCTAATGTGCTGTATGTTTTATCTATAAGGGCTAGACCGATATTCTTTTTAAGTGTTGGAGATTGGGTTCCTGTAGTGACCTCTCCAATTTGATTCTCACCAGAATATACTTTATATCCATGTCTTGGAATACCACGCTCAAGCATTTCGATCCCAACAAGCTTACGCGGTGCTCCTTCTTTTTTATGCTTCAATAACACTTCTTTTCCAATGAAATCAGCTTCTTTATCAACTTTAACAGCAAAACCGATTCCTGCTTCAATTGGAGAGATATCTGCTGTAAGTTCTTGTCCATATAAGGCAAGGTTTGCTTCAAAACGCAGTGTATCACGAGCTCCTAATCCACAAGGAAGAACTCCATCCTCTTTACCTGCCTCTAAAATCGCATGCCAAAGTGTCACAGCATCTTCACTTGCACAATAGATTTCAAAGCCATCCTCTCCTGTATAACCAGTACGGGATACAAGTGCTTTTTTTTCATTTATCTCCAATTCATATTGGAACTTAAAAAATCCAATATCCCTTAATGGAGTCTCAGTTAATTTTTGCAATGTCTTTTCAGCAAGTGGGCCTTGTATGGCGAGTTGAGCCATATGTTCTGAAAGATTCTTGAGTTCAACTTCTCCCTCAACATGTTTCTGTAACCAATCATAATCTTTATCGATATTTGAAGCGTTGATCACAAGTAAATAATGTTGATCCTCGACTTTATAAATCAAGAGATCATCCACCGTGCCTCCATTCTCATAGCACATGGCTGTATATTGTGCCCCTCCATCTTTTAGACGAGAAACATCATTGGTCATCATTTTTTGTAAGTAAGAAAGTGCATCTTTCCCCTTTACTTCAACCTCTCCCATATGAGAAACATCGAATAGACCAGCTCTAGTTCGAACAGCCTCATGCTCTTCTTTAATACTAGAGAATTGAACTGGTAGATCCCAACCACCGAAATCAATTGTCTTACCGCCATATTCTTTATAAACGGTGAACAGTGGAGTGCGTTTTAATTGTGTCACAGAATTTCCCCCTTCATCTTATTGAGTATTTCTAATGAGGTCCTTGTATGAAGTAATTTCAAACTATAGGTAGTTTGAAATTCTAGAGGATTTCTCCTTTTTACATAAAAAGGACAGAGAAATCCCATAAATTTTATGAGACTTCTCTGTCCTTTCACCTGAAAGTTTACCCAATCGGGCTTTCCTCTTTGGTGGTTTCACGATGGAAACACTCTCCAGAGTTGCGTCAAACAAGAGTCTTTTTGCCTGAGAGATTCACAAATTCATTGTTTGCTCCTTCGGCGCTGTAAAAAAACAGTCTCTCCCCTTGCTATCATTCGCCAATATTCATTGTAAAAATTGGTCATACTAGAAATATACACAAGGATTACTCAATAGAATGCTCTAACCACTAGAATGTTCGGATTTTCGAAAATTTACAAACTTAAAAATCTACTTACATCCTATCATTAATCACTAATATTCGGCAATCATTTTTATGGATTTAAAGGAGTTGTTTTTTGTATGAATGTAGATATTCATTTTAACGAAGAGTGGGGAGAAGAGTTTTCCACTCTTATTGAAAAAGACGGTCCATGGGGAGAATGGGAACTTTACAAGCTTGCCATTGAAGTGGAGGAACATACGGTTATTCCGAACTTTGAAGGCCTACAGGCACCAAAACATTTGGCAAATGTCACACCTTTACCTCATCAGTTAGAAGTAGCAAAGCAAGTTGTTGAGTCGATGAATGGGAAAGCGATTCTAGCAGATGAAGTGGGACTAGGTAAGACCATTGAGGCAGGATTGGTTCTAAAAGAATACATGATTAGAGGTCTAGTGAAAAAAGTGTTAATTCTCGTTCCTGCCTCCCTTGTTTCTCAATGGGCCTATGAACTCAATTCAAAATTCTATATCCCAGCAGTTCAACAACGTAAAAGCTATGTTTGGGATCAATGCGATATTGTAGTGTCATCTATCGATACCGCTAAAAGGAGTCCACATCGAGAAATGGTTTATGAACAAAACTACGATCTAGTGATCATAGATGAAGCTCATAAACTTAAAAACCATAAAACAAAAAATTATGAGTTTGTTCAAAATTTAAAAAAGAAATTCTGTTTACTATTAACCGCAACACCGATTCAAAATCGTATTGAGGAAATCTTTCATCTTGTCTCATTATTAAAACCTGGACACCTTGGGAGTGAATCTGGTTTCGCTGAAAAGTATAAAAAAGGAAATCGCTCAGTCCAAGAGGATCAACATCTACGTGAGTTAGTGAATAAAGTGATGATACGAAATAGAAGAAGTGATACCGGAATTGAGTGGACAAAGAGACACGTAAAAACGGTACTGATTGAATTCTCTGAAGCTGAACGAGAGCTATATGATAGTATTCAACTTTTCAAAGGAAATGAACAGTTTGCTACTAGCTCCTTCTCCCTTCTCACCCTTCAAAGAGAAGCATGCAGCAGTCGTGAAGCGGTCTATTTCACATTGAAGAATATGCTCGAAAAACATGAACAACCAAGTATCCCCTTACAAAATACAGCAGGGACAATAATGAAAAAGGTAGAAGCCGTTCAAATGAATTCGAAAGCACAGAAAGCACTAGAATTGATCCAGAAAATTAATGATAAAGTGATTATTTTTACTGAGTATCGAGCAACACAGCTTTATCTTCAATGGTTTTTGAAGCAGCATGGGATCACATCTGTTCCTTTCCGGGGAGGCTTTAAAAGAGGTAAAAAAGATTGGATGAAGGAATTATTTAAAAATCACGCTCAAGTTCTCATTGCCACGGAAGCCGGTGGAGAAGGGATCAACCTTCAATTTTGCCAGCATATCATCAATTTTGATTTACCGTGGAATCCGATGAGGCTTGAACAGCGAATCGGGCGTGTCCATCGACTTGGTCAAACAGAGGATGTTCATATTTACAATTTCGCTACGAAAAACACAGTAGAAGAGCATATCTTAAAACTCCTTTATGAAAAGATCAATTTATTTGAACGTGTAATTGGAGAACTAGATGAGATTTTAACAAAATTAGATTTCGGAAGTTTTGAAGATCATGTAAAGGATGTATTTGTGAATTCACGATCTGAAGGAGAAATGAAAATAAAAATGGAGAATCTATCTGCCATGATTCAATTTGCGGAAGATATGAAGGAGGAAAAAGCGAATGCAGCAAAGCGAAATACATCAATTTCTTGAACGGTATTTCCATGCCAATCAATGTGAGGTTGTTGGCGGGGGACCTGGATATATGACGGTACAGCTCTCAATTGATCTTGATAAAGAGCTAATGAACCGCCCCTTTTACTGGCATTATTTAGAAAAGACTGGAGGAGTACCTAACCCGATGAAGCTAAATCTTGTAACGAACCCTGATAAGGCTCCAGATGATTTTAAAGGGGAAGTCATCCATTTTGGCTCTCCTAGGCTTCATCAAATCTTTCAATCAACTAAGAAGCTCGCCTCTTATATTAGACTTTATGAAGAACAGGGTTTAATTTCGGGTCAACAAATTCCGCTCCATCCGTGGTTAGGATTAAATATCAAAATATCCTATCAATGTGATTTAAAGAAAGATACATTACGTTCTATCGGTTTAAATCTCATTAACGGTCAAATGATGGAATCCTTCCATGATGTGCTTATAAGCAAGAATTTAACACCAAAAATTCCTGATTACTGTTTCACTTTGACGCCAATTATTAAGCCCAAAAGTGGAATTTCTCGAGTGCGGACTTATTTAGAATCACAACTACAGCAGGAAAGTGATGATTGGGCATTATCAGCAAGAAAAAGATGGAATGAAGATTTAAAACTACTAGATCATTTCTATAGTGACAGTGAAGAAACGCCAGAGGCCTATGCAATTGAGAAGGAAGCATTGAAAGAACAGTATGAACCGAATATCACGATTGAAATTATAAACGGAGGCCTCTTTTATTTATCTAAATCTTTTTAATAGAATGGATAAGAGTTCGACACAGAGAAAGTAAAAAATTCGTCAAAAAAAAGAGCCAACCTAGTTTCTCATAGGTCAGCTCTTTTTTCGCTTAAAGAAAAGCATTAGCGCATACGGTACAATTCCAAACCACCTAAATAACAATGGTGGCTTTTGATCTTTTTTTTCTTGTCGAATCGTTTTTCGCTCTTGAGGGGATCTTTCAAAGTGTTGAACGACTGTTTGAGTCATGAACTTAACATACTCATTAATCGACATAATGTCACCGCCCTATTAATACTTATCATTTATTGTGGTCGGTTTCATCGTATTTTAAACTTTTAACAATCTCTTCTACAGTCTCATCGATTGATAGATGTGTCGTATTAATAACATAATGAGCTGTATTTCTATAAATCGGTAATCTTGATAAATACAAATTGTGGATTTCTTGTGATGATTTATTTATTAATAATGGACGGGTTGAGTCATCCTTTAGCCTATTCATCATGACTTCAAAATCACATTGTAAAAAGAAGACGATTCCGTTACGTTTTATTTTTTTTCGACTATCATCATATGTCACAATTCCTCCACCCGTTGTGACTACAACATTTTCAGATGGAAGCTCATCAAGAATTTCTGCTTCTCTTTTACGGAATGCTTCCTCTCCATATTTTTTAAAATATGACTTTATATCCTTCCCAATCTTCCCTTCAATTAAATGATCTGTATCAACCACCTTATATTTAAGTTCTTTTGCTAATTCACTTCCAACGGTAGTTTTCCCGACACCCATAAATCCAATCAGAAAAATCTTTGACATCATATCCCTACTTCCACGAAACTATTTCTTGATTAGTCCTATTATACACAACCTCCAAAGGGCTGAAATTTTTTTTATCTTTTTTCAAGGTGATAGAAAGGGCTACTTTCTCTTTATTTAGATTCAGTTGTTCATATTTTACTTTTGTATCGTTTAAAACAAAGGTTCCGCTAGATTTAAAATCTTCAGTCATGATCCTTTTCACAGCTAGTAATTCAATTGCTTCTCGCTCATACCGAGATTTCACCTCATCCAAGTACCTGTATTTCATCATAAAAATTTCCGTGGAATGGATAGAAACAAATAAAAAGATAATAAATAATAGAAATGTGTAGGGAAGCATAAAACCTTTATTGTCCGTTACCACCCTCTCCTTCCAATGATGAATAAGTGAAGAATGAACTTGAGAGGATCTGATTGTCTGTAAATGTGACGGTTATCTGTACACCATTTGTTAGTGAAGATATCGTTACAGCCTTAACATCCTGCAGCACAATTTCATGTCCTCTACGGTCGATTCGCCGCCTTAAGCTATGTCCATATTTTTCATACGTAACCTCTCTACTTCCCTTTATAAACGAAACCGAGTCCTTCCCATACTCTATCCCATAAGAACCTCTGAATTCATTTCTAAATTGAAAAGTATAGAGGTTCCATTCATAGCTTTTTCTAGGTACTAAATGTTCATCTATTGTTTCTAATCCTTTTATTAAGAGCGGTACACAAAAAGAAATCATCATAAAGATAGATAAAACAAATATAGTCTCAATCAACGTAAATCCCTGATGATTTCTAAACTGGCTTTTCTTCAATGCATTTCTTTTCCACCCTATCTTTGTGTGAATAATAGATAACGCATATTTTTCTACCAAGTGAATTTCTCGACCACATAACGGTATAGGATTCTTCATTTTCAATATACTCACCTTCTCCCCACTGATCCTGAAAGGTAGAATACTCCAACTTTTCAACAAGAGCTTTATAAGAAGCAACCTCCTGTTCCTTAGAACGTATCCCATTCTGGAATTGAATAAGCATGGGAAATAAAGTGGCAGCGATTATTACTACACATCCGAAAGCTACTAAACTTTCTACAGCTGTAAACCCTTTTTCACTCATAAACATAGAATCTACCTTGACCTATATGAAATCTAAGTTTAATTTCCTTTCCATGAACAATGAAATAAAGATCACCAAAGCGATCTGTATTTCCATTAGGATTAATAATAACTCTAAATAAACGTTCATTTTGAACTTGCGTCACATACTCGGGTAATTTTCGATAAAACAGTACCTCTCCCGTTATGCTTGCTCCCTGGTAATAGCCATTTCTGTTTCCAAACTCTAGAATTGAAGTTTGTTTTTGATTAATCGCAAAGCTTTGTAAAAAATATAGGTCAGCCTGAAGCTGGGAGATGAAGATTTTCTTTTGAAGTGAACGTTGAAGAGGCTGGAAAGAGAAGATTGTAACACCTAACAAAATCGTTGTCATTGTCAAAACAATCAGGGTTTCAATGATAGAATATCCCTTTTCAGATGAAAAACTCATTAACTAACCGATCCGTCTGTCCCAATCTTTATTTCCGTTCCATTAGGGCAAGTTTTAAATTCATCCTTTAAATATTTCTCTGTAACTAATTCATCTATATCTGTAGGATAACGGCTCTTATCAACTTTAAATGCCTGTACCTGACCTTCAACCATTTTTCGAAAAGCTGTACAGCCCTTATCATTGATCGATGAACTTTGTTTTGTCACATTCGGAATCGTAATAAATAAAAGAACCGAAATGACGAGTAAAACAATCATCATTTCAATAAGTGTAAAACCTTTTTGATTTGTAATCATATTTTTACCTCCATTAAAAATTTTGCATAACTTGAAAAAGTGGAATCATGATGGAGAAATAGATAGACAAAATGAATAATCCTACAAAAACAAATACACTTGGTTGTATTATTTTCAACCATTTGTTCAGGCGATTTTCTAATTCCTTCATACAAAAATCACTATAAAACATTAATTCATGGGATAGTTTTCCATTCGTTTCTCCATGGCGTATTACAGTCAGAAACTCCGTACTAAAAAGAGAAAATGATTGAAGTGATTCAGGGAATGTTAGACCGTTATACAGATCTTTCCTAACCCTAGATGCAATAGCTTGAAATAATGGTCGAAAGGATTGATTCTCAAAGATCAGTAATGCTTCGTTAATTGACATGCCACTCTTGAGTAAATAACTGAACTCTCGTGAAAAAAAGTGAGTTTGAATTAGTCGGATGTAATGACAAATAACTGGAATGGAGAGCAAAAGGTTGGACTTTATCAGGGGAGGGAGTTTCTTCAATTTGAAATAATATAATCCAATACCGAGTAGGATACACAACAAGATACTAAACATTATGTGTGGAAGATAGTGAATCATATTCATCATCCAGGCTATGAGAGTAGAAGGTTGATATCCCAGTGATTCATACAAAAGGAAAAATCGAGGGAAAAGCATCTTTCTTAATAGTATCAGTAATAGAAACAATATACTGATAAGGATTAGTGGATATTGTAACACTTTCTTTAAGGCTTCTTGATCTTCGTGTCTTTTCAACAAGTATTCACCAGAATCAAGCAAAGTTTCGAACACAAGCCCATGCTTCTCAGCAAAATAAACTTGTGCACATACATTATTGGACATTCCCAATTTTAATAACACTTCCGAAAGTGCTGCACCATTTTGCAATTCCTTAATAATCTTGAGCCTTAAATCATCCTTTCCTTTAAGCAAATGAATAAATAAGAAATCGATTGATTCTAACAACGTATAACCATTTTTCAAAAGTTCTCCTAGTCTTATTAAGATCTCTCCTTGTTCCTTAAGTTTCCTCTTCAAAAGCCCACCTCTCATACTCTGAATGAGTTAGATAGCCTAATGCTACCCCTTTATTTAATAAATCCTTTAACTTAGCATATTGACTAATGCTTTTCTCTCCTTTCACTTCTCTTAATACCTGTGTCAACGCCTTTCCACTGAGAATTTCATAGACAGATGTTCGTTTGGGGTAATGCTTTGCATGACATTGTTTAACATCCGTATCCTTACAAATTGGACATTTTACCTTCACAAGGCGTTGGGCAGATACAGCAATAAGGGTTTGCTCGATTTCCTGAAATTGAATACCAAATTCAAGCAATCGATATATTGCACCTTTAGCATCTCTTGTATGCATCGTTGTGAGTACGAGATGACCCGTAAGACTCGCCCTTATAGCAATTTCAGCCGTTTCACGATCTCGAATTTCACCTACCATAATAATATCCGGATCATGTCTTAAAATCGCTTTTAATCCTGTTGAATACGTGATTCCAGCTTTTTCATTCACTTGAACCTGGAGAAATTCTTCATTTTCTTTTTCAACAGGGTCTTCTAAAGTAATTACGTTTCTATTCAATTGTGCAGAACAATGTTGAACAAGCGTATAAAGTGTCGTTGTTTTACCGCTACCAGTTGGTCCAGTAAAAATCATCAAACCGTGTGAATGCATTAAAAGTGCTAAAAGTTTATTGGCTGATGAAGGGTATAACGACATTTTCTGAATAGGAAGACTAAAATTTTGTGGAAGAATTCGAATAACGAGACTTTCTTTGGAATGCGTAGAAGGGAGCGTTGAAATTCGAAGTGAGACAGGCTGATCATTTATTGGGATGGAGAATGAACCACTTTGGGGCTTTCTTTTTTCACCAATATCCATGGAGGCCATAAATTTAAAGTGCGAAATGATTCTTTCGCCTTCCTGGTCAGGGATAATGGTGTGAGGAGCTATTGTACCTTGCTTTCTTAACTGAATAATATAATCTGTCTTTCTTGGCAAAAAATGTACATCTGAGGCATCCAATAAAACGGCTTTCTGTAATAATTCTTCAGCAAGCTTTTCTATGGGAGGAATAATGCTTAAACACCACCTTTCTTTATTCTATTCTTTACTATTCGACAGAAAAATAGAAATCCCTCTATTCTTTTGAAGATTTTTGTATATTTTTTAAAAAAATGTCAAACAAAAATCTGTTCGTTCATCATTGTGCTATAGCCAAGCGGTAAGGCAACGGACTTTGACTCCGTCATGAGTTGGTTCGAATCCAGCTAGTCTTTTTATGTTAAAAATGACCTTCTCATATGAAATAGAGGTCATTTTTTGATTAAACTTAATTTCCTGTTTAAGAGCTTTGACTAACAATTTGGCTCAAAACTTCGTTTATTGCTGTAGTATCGACCAAGTGATTTTTCTAAATCATTACTTTCTATCTCTAATTCACCTTCTCGAATACCTTTTTACGTGTTAACAAGCATAGGAAGATAGGCTTCTGGTACCCCTGCACCTTTCATAATGTCGACATAAGTAGCATCATCGAATTGTTGTTCAGGGACTTCTTTCCCTAATATATCTCCAAGAGCAGATACTAATTCCTCTTGAGTCATTAGCTTACCGGAAAGTTCGTAAACTGTATTCTCGTGTCCTTGCCCAGCCAATCCATTTGCTGCTGCCTCCGTCAAATCTTTTCGAAGTACCCAGCCTACTTCTAAAACCGTCAAAAAAGCTTGTAGAAAAGCAAGGTTTTCTCTTCAAGCTGAAAGCCCCAAGGAATCATTCCTTGGGGCTTTATTAATGCTTATGTTTGGCTAGGGACTTTGAGTGCTTTGATCATCTGTCGTATCGAACCGAGATGGTAGGCGGAGTGAGCGATCGCTCCCAACAGACCATTCGATGTCTGTTCATCTAAGGAGTCAAGTAAATCAATCTTTTTAAGTAGTGTTGTGTATTCTTGTTGAAGTTTGTCATTAAATTGTGCCCATGTGATTTTATCAACGTTTGTGATTTTCCAAGATGCTTCCCAGTCCTTCCTGGGTTCTTCTCCATTTAAATAGGAATTCGCAGCCCATAAGTAATAGCGGGTATGATCTGTTTGTGCGGCGATTGTCGTACCATTTACAGATATCGAAGCATCTTCTGCCGATAATTTTTCAAGCGTTCCGAATAAACCATTACCAGGCTTCGCTTCTGTGTACCAGCTTGCGTTTTTTTCAGGTCCATCAAATGTTTCCTTCAACAATGTCCTAACAGCTAATAACATCGGATTGTTCATCTCAGTACCTCCTAAATTTGTTTTTAACTACCAAAACTACTTTAGACGGTTATATTTTAACTGAGTTGTTTCTAACTGTCAATTTATATTATGATGGTTATAGTAAAGGAGTTTTGATCATGTCGGGAACAAACATTTACATGATGGTCGGAGAACGTTTGTGTATGGATTTCATCAATACCGTCAGTTGGCGGGAAAGTGCGGAGAAAAGGCGGGATTGGTTTACGAGTTACGCCAATTTGGTCGAATGGAGCATCTATGCTGAAGTCTTGACCGAACAACAAGCAAAAGCTCTTCTTTTAAAAGCGGAGGAGAAACAGTCTGAAGCGGGAGATGTACTAAAGCAGGCAATTGAAATTCGGGAAGCCATGTATCGAATCTTCAAGTCCATTTCAAAGGGAACAATACCCCACCCGCCTGACCTGGTACGTTTCAATGAATCTGTAAGCCACTTCTATCAAAATTTGCATGTAATTCATGAAAACGATCATTACACTCTGAAGTTCAAGCATACCGAGAAAAACTTGGACACTATGCTCCCTCCGATTTTGAAATCTGCTGTAGAATTACTCGTTTCTAAAAACGATCTGGAACGAGTCAAACAATGTGAGGGAGACCCTTGTGGATGGTTATTCTTCGATACGAGCCGGAACCGGAGCCGACGCTGGTGTTCAATGGCCGATTGCGGAAATCGTGCCAAAGCACGACGATTTAATCAAAAAGAAAAGTGACCATAATCGGTCACTTCCCCTCACCTCTTCCTAAGTCTATTAAAAAGCAAATCCCCTACTTTTTGTCCTAAAGCTGGGGATTTTTTTTCTTTTAGTAACGGATCTTTGGTTTCCTCATAACACTATACTACATTAAATAATAAGTTAATAGATTTTGAGTATATAGTGTTTCAAGAAAAAAATAAGGAAGATTAAACACCCCATCATTTTAAGGTGGGGTGTTGTTTTTATTCCATTAAAGCTCCCTATAATGGAACAAGAATAACCTATTACTCGTACTCACATAGCTTTGGAACTACAAAAATAGGAAAAGTCCTGATTATTTTTTCATATGTTGAGAAATTCAATTGATTTGAGATAACCGCAATGTTTTCTCCATCATAGCCAATCCAAAAAATACTTGTATCAACTTCTACTTTGACCACTACTGTTTCTACAACTTTCCCTTCCCAATTTCCTTTCCACTCTCTCTGTTCTAATCTAAATACATCTTTATTTGTGGACCATAAAACTAAATCATTTCCACTACCAAGAGTAATATAGAAAGGGAAAATCTCCTTAAACTGCTTTTCATTCTGGATTGCAGTAACTATTACTGAACGGTCGTATTTGTTAGTTAAGTATCTATAACCGATATTAAATTCCTGGCATTTATGTTCAATCTCATATTTCAAATAGGTAGGAACTTCAGCACAAAAATAAAGTGGAAATGCTTTAATATTTCTCATCCACAATGGCAGAAAGTTTTCATCTAATTCTGGAAGATAAAAACCATCGATTGAGAAAACATATGGTGTAGTTCCTTCTAATGTAAAAGGAAAAAAACCTCCAGCATCAGGATTTGAGTCATAGTATCTCTTTGGTAAATATCCAACTTCTATATCCAATTTACTGACCTCCCCTTCGTATCACTGTATTCATTTTTACTAAAGGTTTATAATCTTAACTTTTCATTAACCTGCCCTTTAATTGAAGATGGGCATAGCCTGAGATCAAATAAGCTGCGCTTGTAGTTTTGAAGTGAAGTTTAAGCAAAGATACCTTGCGAACCTTTATTTTACGATAAATAATAAGAAGCCATTTTGAAAAAAGATTGATCAAAAAAGCTTCTTTTCATTAGATTTTAATTTGGTTTTTAAAAAGTTTAATCATTTTCTACCTTATTGTTCCACAATCGCGCCTTATTCTGGAATACCTGAGTAGTTTCTGGTGATGCTTAATAACACTTGCACATTAATTGGGAAGGGTTCCCTGCCTGAATACCGGAATTATACGAAAAACAAAGCAACACCCGCTACCAAGAAAGTAACCGTTGTTGCAATCGTGGCTTTTTGTTGTGTTTTATTCATTTTATGATACAAATAAACAAACATCTCCTTCACCTCCTTTCTTTAATCAAATTCACTATCCTCATAGATAAATAGTTCTTCGATACTTACATGAAATTCACGAGCAATTTTAATGGCAAGCTTTAAGGAAGGGTTATATTCTCCTTTTTCCAGAAAGCTGATTGTTTCTCTTCTTACTCCAACTGCTTTTGCAAGTTCCAATTGAGTCATATTGTATTTAGCTCTGTATTCCTTGATTTTCGTTTTCATTTATTCGGAGCCTCTCTTATTCTTTGTAATAAGCCAAGAGACGAATAAAGACAAAACCATCCCTAATATCCCCAAAATTAAAGTGTCGTCACTATCCAAGTATTTTTGGAAAGCGAGTAAAGCAATCCATATATATAAGGAAAAGAAATATGCCCTACCCGCTGAATAGTATTTCACCTTTTTGGATCGTTCATCATCAGAAGGTAATCCATGCTTGAATTCAGGGAATAATTTTTTCATTATCATTGAAATATAACTAACAAAGCTTATTAAACCAATCAACAGTAGAGCTGCTGAAAAATAATCATTAGCCCCGAGTAAATTGAAAATTTGAAGAAGCATACCTAACACAATACCTAATGAAATAACCCCTAATACGATATATTTCATTTTCAATGTAATACCTCCTAATGTTAGAAATATATAACTTAATGTTATAAATATATAACTTAATGTTATAAATATATGACATATGTATTTTTTAGTCAATGGGCTTCCAAAAATTTTTCGCTTTCCCAAAAGGGGGAGTGTTAGGTAAATACGAATTTACAACGCTAAGGAAAATATAAAAAAGCCTAATTTCTCGTTATTGTAAGCGAGAAATTAGGCTCTGGTTACTTCATAATAGCGTCCGATTCTTGAAGAGTGAATTTATTTCTTACTAAAAATATTCATCACATAGATTTGGGGGTAAATACCTTGCCATTCCCATTAGTTTTTTTCTTCGTGTGAAAAAACAGCGTCTGGAGCAATGCTTCCAAGCAAAAATGATGTTTTATCTTCTATTGATAAAGCCTCTGCAATTTTATTACCAATAATTGAGTGCATTATTCTTGAACCCATAATTCCCCCACCCTTAAATAATATATTCAACTATCCTCCAGATGAAATAATAAGCTATTTCACCCGTTTGTGAAAAATCATAAACCCGACCTGTGATAGGACTGAAATACCGAAACTTCCAAAAGTCTCCTTTCCTACACAGCAGGTTAATTATTAGTAATTCTTTGCTTATCACATAAAATTGCCTCAGCAAAAGTTGTATTTAGGTTATGTACTAATTTCTTGGTAGTAATTTTAACAAACTGAAAACTTCATCGGGAGTTAAATATTCAAACCTATATGTTGGATCCAATGCAAATACATATGAATCACCTAAATAAAATTCTGTAATTCGATTTATTTGTTTTGAAATCTGTTTTTCAGGAAAAATATCCAGATAATCTGGAAAACTCTTTATATGTTGAAATACATTTTTAAAAATATTATCCTCACTTTCATTAGATAAACAAAATCAGCGCCATACCAATCTCTTTTTACAATCCTTCCGTATTCAGGTGCTCCAAGTATTTCTTGATAAACATGTTCTTTTTTCTTTTTCTGATGTAGTTGACTCCATTCAACATCAGTTACTAGATGAAGATATTAACCTAAATAAAATGAGATCTGTGGGTTAGTAAAATCTATCTTATCTTTCTTAATGTATTGCTCTAGAAACAAACTAGGATTCATTTTATTATCCACATTAAAGTGGGGAACTTGTTCCTGAGGATAAAATTCTCCTGTCACTTTATCAGGCAAACCACAATCATGCCCGATATTTCCAACTACGAACTCCTTTTCAGATACTAATAAGCCCATATTCAATAGATTCTCTGCAATTCTAAAATGTACCATCCAAGTCGCTATAATGTTAATCCCCTTTTGTAAAAATGTAAAACGATACCCTACAACACTAAGATAGACATCTTGATTTATATCGTTTCTTTCACAATTTATATAATTTAACCACCTTTCTAATTATTCCAAATTATTTCATTTCAGGCAATGAATTCTTCCATTAAATGGGCAGTTTCTTGATTAATAAGTTTAAAAGCATTTTTTATGTAGCGTTTCAAGAAAAGAATTTAGAAAGAATAAAACCCCATCAATTTACGATGGGGTTTTGTTCTTATTCCATTAAAGCGCCCTTTTCTGGAAGATAGAAATAAAATTTAATTACGATCACTCGTGAGATTAGTACGTCGTATATAACGCATTTAATTCATATAACTGTCGGTCATCACGATATAGAATATAACCGGGTGCATATCTGTTTTATTTGTTAGTCAAATGGATAGAGTATCATTCAACAAGCTGATCCTCCATAAAATCCATACGCTTCAAGACCTTACCTTCCTTACTTTTATCATAAACATTGTACTCTTTTTGTGGTTCAGCATCTGACCAAATGATCGATGCAATGAGATCATGTTTATGATGTTCCATCCGATCCGTATTCATGTAACTTTCATCAGGCTGCCATTCTCTTGGCAAATCGTCACTTTCCCTATAGAAGGACATATAAAAAATCCTGTTTTTTCCTTCTACGTCTTTCATTTCACCATTAACTGGATGATTCTTCATGTATTTCTCAACTAATTCCTTCAAATCTTTTAAATCCTTTGGCGGATTCAGAATCATGTAATGCTTTCTAAGCGTTACCACTTCTTCATCCTTTTTACGAACGATCTGTTCTGTATTGGCAATTTCGAAAATCTCTGGTTCCCCGCTTGATTCCTCATTTTTTGTACATCCGATTAAGAATATAGGAATGAAGCATATACCAATCAGCAAAGCTAGAATGTTTAAATGAATTTTAATTGCTCAATTCCCCCTCGAATGGTATATCCATTTCCATTAAAGTAACAAAGGGCTTATATTTCCCATCATAATCTTCATGATGCTGTAAGACAAACCAGGCACGAAATCCTGCTAAGTTGACATACACCTTCTCTACATCTGGCTGATCTAATCCAAAATGATCATATAGACGAACATGCATGACACCTTCAAAGTGATTGTTCTCTACTGAAAATTCTTTTACGGATATCGTATTCCCCCATGTATCATTTACCGTGATTGTAAGACCGCCTAATCGATCATCCCAACTGCTAAACGTCGGGTAAGAAGCATTATCCTGTATATTTTGATAAAATTCATTCGTTGCTTTTGTACTCTCATCAAACTGAAGTGCTGCTAAATTACCTCCATTTTTCTTTAGTTCATCCACTAATGCATTTTTGACAAATTCAACATAGTCTTTGGTTGTCTCATGCTCAAACGCTTTGTCAGTTAAAGTCTGATTGCTATAATCTGTACCAGATCCATCCTCAAAATGATCAATCATATCTAAAATAACATCTTCCATTTCTCCCTTAGAAAATAAGCTTGTTGACATGAACTCGAAATCTTTAAAGAGAAAATCTGTGGATCCAAGTAATTGGAAATGGAACATCCAGCTAATGTCCGTCATTTCATCACCTGTATAGTCATCTGTCTTCATATCATTCGCTACATTTCCATTTTCATCATGGCCTTCTGGTCTATCTGATTGAAAAATGATTAAATCGGATAAATCTGAGTACAACGGTCTTGCATCTTCATTATCTAAAATTCCATCCCCATCACTATCTTTTTGGTCAGGAAAACTGGTTGGAAAGAAGCCTTCAAAATGAATCGTAATTCCAAAAATCTCAAACGTGAATGATCTGACTGGACCCATTTCTTGTCCATCGGTCAATCCATCTCCATCAGTATCTTTCATGTCAGGATCTGAGTGGATGATACCGTATGGAGTTTTCATTCCTCCAATTTCATAGAAATCGTATAACCCATCCCCATCGGAATCTATTTCTTCACCACCATCAAGCGTCCTTGAGTAGTTGGTTTCCTTACTCCAAAACTCAAGCCATTTTTTCTTATCAACCATCATATATTCACTAAGCTGAGCAGTTTCTATACTTAAGGTATTTTTACTTGTATCTAGCACAGCATCAAGGCTTTCAAACATTTCCTCATCTTCATTATACCATATGAGGGCTAGATCATCTTCTAGCGTGTCTCCTAGCTGTGCTTCATCATAAGTAAATGTAATGCTTGCTTTATCAAATTCGGATTGTGTAATAATCCTTACAGGAGAACCAATGAGGCCGTATAAATTAGCTTTTTTAATATTGCCTTTATTAGTTGTGACTCTAGTCGTTTTATGAATATTATCCGTTGCACTAAAACTGACTTCTACACTAGTAATTGCTGATTGATCAGGCTGATTCAATGATTTACGGATAGATTGTTCATGGAGTTCCTGTGAATCCGTGATCTCGTCATTATCACTGTCTGCATCATTCGGATCCGTCTTTAAAGCAAATTCATCTCCATCACTTAATCCATCGCCATCTGTATCATCCGCATAAGGCAATGAATCAAACTGTTGCACTTCAAATCCGTCTGTTAAACCATCTTGGTCTGAATCTTTCTTTATCAAAGAAGTTTGATAATCCTGTTCATCCTTATTATTCAGGCCATCTCCATCGATATCTTCATCTGCATCACTTATAAGATTAAGATCTGTATCATATTTTGTTGGAGAAATGGAAGATTTATTCTCATATTCAATATTGTCCTTTAATCCATCACCATCACTATCCATTATAAAAGGATTCATTCCCTCTTGGAATTCTATTCCATCTGTAATCGTGTCACCGTCCGTGTCAGAGGTAGATTCAAAGAATTCTGTGTTAAATGTATAGCCTGCTTTTTCTAGCCCGAATAACACTTGTTTATAGGCATTTTGATAGGATTTTGATGCAGGGATACCTAAATCTTTTTCTAGAAACCCATTAGCTTTTTCAGTCATTTTGATAGCGTTATTTAAATGAGCTTTTATTTTATTTCCATCTTCATCCGATTGATCAGCAATATCTTTTAAGATGCCGATAGCATTTTTGTTGATAATTTTATCGGATAAATAAAAATTAAAGAGGATATCTGAAAGCAATACTTCAGTTTGTTGATTAAAGTCGTTATTTGATGCGTAGCCCCATAGATAAATTGTTAACTTATGCTTGATTTTCAAGAGCTGATCACTTTTTAAAACCACGTCTTTTAAATACTCCGTTTGAACTGCTTGTTCATATTGGTTAATCAATTGTTCAAACATTTCAAGTTCATTCATATCTTCTTGCTTAAAGTCCCCGGTTTTCTCAAATTCCACAATCAGATTATCCAGTGCATTGGAATCTAGCTTAGCATTCTTATCTTTTATGACTGTTAAGAATTTCTTTAATTCATTGACTGCAACCTTATCATATATTAATCCATCTCTCGTATCCTCGTAGAATTCATATTCACTTAACCACTGTTTTACATTTTCCTCGCTGAAATTCTTTTGTTGTCCTTGATCAGCATCGTCAATACCCTTGGCCACCACTGTTTGCCCAATTCCGCCGAAAACAATTACAGAACATAATAAAAAACTGTTTACTTTATTTTTCAACAAGTAAATCTCCTCTACAACTTATTTATTTAACCTATAAAAATATCACTTGAATGAGGGAAGCTACATGAATTTTCTATGGTGGTTACTTATAAAACTTAAATGGTTTAAAGATCGAAGATACGGTAGAGTGGTTCCTATCTGAAGAAATATTGTCAACATCCTTGAGATTATGTCACTAAATCAACTCCTTAATAATTACCAATAATTAACTCATTATTATCTTAATTTATATACTTTTTGATTTTAAGGGGATAATTTCCTAAATTAAATAATAGTTATATAGTTCTTCAGATTTTTGATTCCTTACGGAAATATTATAAATAAAAAAAGATCGACGATAATGTCGATCTCCTAGAGCCAATATGATTCAAACAACAGTAAATGGGACGGGAAAAAAATCCAAAAGAACAGCTTCGATCTTAAACTTTGCTCCTTAAGATTAACGTCAATCCTTATTTCCGATAAAATAATCATAAAAAAAGAACTTTATTTAGGACTTTAAATGCAGAGATCCTTAATTTCTTTCAAATCCAGCTATACAATAAGGTAAATGTCGCTAATATACCCATACCACTAAAAGAAGATATCATCGATGGTCCCAGTTATAGGAAATATGTTCCTTAACAAAAAGAAAGAGTGAAATCCTTGCTACAGATTTGCTTCCTATTATTGAAGATCGGTTTTCGACTAATCCACTTCACATATCTACTTTATGAAGCTTCAAGATGAAGACTGCTGCCACGATAAGAAGGAATACCGTCAGAAGCGCACTTTGCCCACTTTCGTACAAAGCTGCGGAAGCAACAATGAACACAACCAGCTTAAGCGTAGTTCGTAAGGGGAAGGAGAGGATGGGGAGCGACGCCTTCAGGGAAAATGTATTATCAAGACCTAAATTGTAAAAAGTCATAAAAAATAGAGGTTGATATATGTTAGTCATGACTAACATATATCAACCTCTTTATTCTTGTTTAACAATAGCGCCCTTTTCTGGAATAGCTCTATATTGACAGTAAAATAACCCTGGATAAAAATTAGCCTAATGGATGAGTAAGAAAATAATATAATATTTTGAGAATAAATTCTTAGATAGTTCGTTGTACTTTATGAAGAAGCTTTTTCAATCAGATAAGGAGCAAAGTAAATGAAAAGTTCATCGACAAACTTTATCAGTAGATTAAAAAAACAAAAAGAAGATGCACTCGAGTATATCATTGATGCATATATGCCACTTGTGAAAACCATTGCCACAAAAATTTTATACAATCGGCTTCATTTATTGATTCCGTTTTTGCAGTTACGGTTCTATTAGAAGTTGCTAATAAACATTCCTACCATAAGCAAAACTGCGAGTTTTGTCAGACTTATCACCTTTTTTAGTTTCCTAAGACTAAAAAGGATTTATACAAGTATTCTATCCGATTGCTTAATACCAATTATTTCAAAGCCAGAAGACTAACTTAATTCGTAATTTCCATTAATAAAGACGCTTACCTTATTAATTCTCCCATTTCTTTCCACACTTATAATATCTATGAATAGTGCTGTAATACGTTGCTTTTTGTAGTGATTTAAACCTGTAAAAAACAGACCAGCGTCTCCGCAAGTCTGTTTTTTACTGATTATTTTAGATTTATATAAAGTGGCAAGTCGGTATGCCCCATCTCTCGAACATACACAAATAAGTTGCCTTTATGGTGAATTTCATGCTCAATTGCCATTTGCACCATTAGATGCCCAGTAACATTCATTCCGAAGATTTTTGACATGTCGATTTCACGATCCAGATCCTCTTTCGTTAGTGAAGCAAGAAGTTCTTTTGTTTTTTCAGTATAATCTTCACCTAACTGAGTCAAAGACTGCTGGGCTTCATCTAATTTCTCCAAAAATGGAGCTCCGTTTCCTTCTTTAACAGTCTTAATAAATTTATAATAAGAAGTATACATATGTGTGACCAATTTTTGTGCGCTCATAGACGTTTCTGTCGGTTGAAAATCATAATTGGATTCTTCAATTTTTCCAACTAACGTATTTGTAACAGTACGATGTGATATAAAATGACTAACAAGATTCATAATCATGCCCCCAATATTTTTATTATGTAACATGATTCCATAGTCTTATATTTCTAAAAAATTTGCAATTAAGATGCTTCTGTTCCTTTTAAAGCTTTTTTTCCTATTCTTTTCAAAATTAGATGGCACTGTCGAAACCCTAAAGACAAAGCAAAGACGATACTTCAATAATAGTATCGTCTATCTAATGTTATTTAATTTATTATCTTGTCGTCTTTACTATAAATGGTGATGTGGTAAGGGTCGTTTTTAACCCTTGATTTCATTTGTTCTGATTTTAGAAAGTCATCAATGACTTTTTCAAGCTGTTGTGCAAATTTTTTTGCATTTCTGTCGGAACTAGATAAAGTGATAAACGCTTGAATCTCCGGTTCCGGATGAACAGAATAACCTACCATTCTCACCATGTATTCCTTTTTCCCTAATAAATCTTCATCAACAATATTAAGAATTTCCATCCATCTTTTATCTTGTTCCCTTTTTTTCATGTTTATTTTTTTTAGCTTTACCGTATATTCTTCTTTAGTTTTTGACCATAGTATACTCTTAACTTCTCTTTTAATCTCTTCCGTTCGTTTCTCAGTGTCCGGTATGTCTATATTAACAACCTTTCGAGAAGAACTTAAACTTAGTTGTTCGAAATGGTACTTTCCACGCAAATTATCAACGTCATCCAATAATTCAGCATCCTTTTTTAAGCTATTTCGCTCTTCTACAGACATATCAATCTTACGCTCTTTATGTTTACTTACTTTAACAGTATAGGCATCATAATCTTTTGATTGTAATATGTCTTTTGTAATCTTTTCAACATCACCTTTAATTGTATCAAAATATGTATTCGAACCATCGATCCATATCTCGATTTCCTTTTTGCCATTATAAGAAATGCCCACTCCACTTACATTGTAACCCTTTTTCCTAAGCTTTTCGTGGATAACAGGAATGATATCTTTAGACTCAAAAATTTGTCCTAAATATGGAATTTTTGCCACCACTTTCGCCATAGTTGGAGAAACAAAAGCAGAACTTATGAATAATCCAAATAAAAGAACTGCTGCACTGCTAAAGTAGATTACTTTCTTACCAATACTTCGTTGATTTTTTTTACCTCTTTTGATGGCATATTCAATCGCTCGATCCAATTTTTCTTCAGGAATTTTTATTTTGTCCACCTCTTTTTTAACGTTGTTGGAAAAATTATCGTTCATCAGATACACTCCTCTTTTAAATCCGATTTCAATTGATTAATGGCTCTGTGCAATCGAGTTTTGACAGTTCCTTCAGGACACTGCAAAATTTCAGCAATTTGTTTTATAGAAAGATCTTTGTAATATCTAAAAATAATCACTGTTTTATAGTGCACTTCTAATCGATCAATTGCTTCTATTAAGTCTAATTTGTCTTCCATTCGTAGATTCTGATCACTGCGAAATCCATCAACATCACTATAGGGAATCGTACGGTTGTTTTTCTTAATAAAATCCAAAGCCGTATTAATTAAAATTCTTGATATCCACGTAGAAAAATAATGAGGATCTTTTAGTTGTTTGATTGATATAAATGCTTTGTAAATTGTATCTTGTACAATATCAAGGACATCATCTTCATTTTTTACGTATAAATAGGCCATACGAAAGAGTTTGTTCTTTTCATCTTGAATCAACTCCTGAAATGCTTTTTCATTTCCTCGTTTTGCCTTTTTGATTTTTTTCTCAACTGACATGTACTCACCTCTTTTTTCTAACCGTTAGACAATCCATACTACAAAAACGTTTCAAAAAAATAAAATAAATAAAAAAAACCCATCAATATTACGATGGGAGTTGTTCTTATTCCATTATAGCGCCCTTTAATAGAATAACGACTGACGCTTTTAAACAACTTTATTGTCACTTTAACATTTAATAACATAGGTTTTTGAATTAATAATTTTCAAACAATGAAAAAATAGCAACCTGGATATTAAACTAGAAATTAAACCCTCTTTTTTAAACCCTATTCTAAGAGATCCAATATCCATGTTTTCAAATCAACAATACGCAAATGGTCTATGCTTTTATTGGTTCCTGTTACAATAATAGGTGTAAGAGAGTCATTTTTATGCATAGAACCATGTGCACCTCCACCAGTATGTTCAGGAGAACTTTCTCCAATAAATTCGTAGCCAGGTTTGGCATCCAATATTAGAAAATCTTCTTTTTGTGAATGAATAGCACCATACAATCTTGCTAATCCATCTGGATAATCACCATATTTTATTTGACTATTATTATCTATAGCCAGATCAAGAATTGAGCTATTTCCTTTTATAGACCAAGTTTGATTATAAACATCTTTAAAAGCTCCTTCGGGTTTGAATTTAAAAGTCCCTTCTTGATCTCCTGATATCACTTGAATCATTTCGTTTTTCTTCCATGCAATCCATGCTATACGCTCATCTGCTTAACCTACTTGCAATATCTTGCAGAGAAAAATCCTCACTAATCTTATAAATATATGCCATTCGTTCATTTGCTGTAATAACAAGATCATCTTTATTACGAACAGGCTCATCAAGCTTTAAAATATTGTAGTTCGAAAGAGCTTTTCGTAAATCAATTAATGCTTCATCTTTGTTTTTTTTAATGGATGATTGTTTGCTGTCTCCAATGATAATCCAAATCATATTATCAAGGGCCGTGTTCCAATTTGGAAAAACATTTAATATTTCCTGTAAATTCTTATCAATTTCCTCAATTCCTTCAGTCGTCATAGGTCCCTTTCTATGAACGACATGATCATTTACCGGAAAGTACATGATCGTAAATTCAGGAAGGATGTTATTCTCTAAAAGATATTTTAATTCTTGAGCTGCAAATGCATCATTGAGCCCTAGCCGATTTACTAAATGTTTATTTTTTTCATCCTGACGAATAAAAGCACCAACTGACAACATCTTTGGTCCAAAGGTTTTATATTGATCCGGTAAGGCAGTAGTTTTCGCTAAGACCTTTGGAATCTTAAGAGCGTGTTCATAATTTCCACGGTAAATGATAGAGTTAATAGAAGCTGTTTGTTTCCCTCTTTTGTCTAATACTTCATGAAGGGTTTTCACATTGGGACTAAGATCCACATTATTAAATTGGTATAAAGTATCTTCAGCAAACTGAGAAACCCCAATATTTACCATTTTAAAAAACCATTTCCATAATTAATAATACGCTGTTCACCTTCGTCATACCATACAAGTCCAGGGATTTTATGTTTATCGGGGTAAGAACCCGTTATTAAAGAGCTATCAATTGTAACTGACATGGTTGGATAAGAACTGACTAAGTTATTATTATAACGGCCATGATTCAAAAAAAATGCCAGGGCGGACGCTTTATTCTCTTGAATCGCTTTCTTTAAAGGTTCTTCCATCAATGAATCAATGATAAGAAGGACAATTTTAGGGGAGGTTTTATTATTTGTTTGAATAGCAATAGGGGTATCTTGCCTTTCGATATTTTTATGAAGAGAGCAGCCAATTAATGGGATGGAAAGGAGTACAATAAAAATCGAACGAAATCCCATCATCATTCCACCTTCGTGTTTTATCATTTTTATTCGTCCTTTATTCTTAACGATTTCTTCACTTTATATGAATTTTATTTATGGAGAACAAGGTAGGTATACAGTATGACAAACAATAACCTTAAAAAAAGGTAGAAATTGAAAATTTGCAGTATAGAAAAAAATTCTGTTGAACAAATTAAAATTATCTATACGTTTCATTATGTAGGAAAATATCGTTATTTCTATCAAGAAAGGAGTTCTTCAAACAAATCATGGTAGAATTTATTAGGAATCTTACTGAAAAAATAAAGCAAATGATTGTAGGGGTATTTGAATTTTATTGTGAAGATTCTTTAGAAGAAACGAAAAAAAATAATTAGTTTTTCAAACGAAAATCCCTCATTTCAACTAAACAATGAAATAAGGGATTTTTTTATTCTTTAATTCTCAAATAACATATAAAGCACTTGGTTCAATTCTAATTCGGGCAGGAGTTTGACCAATCATTTCTCCGTCCCCATGTACCAGCATTGGGGTCGATGAATATATTTCCAACTCTTTTCCTTTGATTATCTGTATTGAAGGGGAGGAGGTATGATTTCCTTTAAAAACTAATGGAAATACACGTATAAATTCCCACTTAGACATTCCTTGAACAATACATATATCAAATAAACCATCATTACTTTCGGCCTTTGGACAAATTGCTAGTCCTCCACCGTAAAAGGGTAAATTGGCAACTGCAATTAGCCATACCTTTGGAATCTCGTATAGTTTCTGATCAATCATTAAGGAGATATCCATGGGCTTATAACGGAATAATACATTTATAGCACTGATGATGTATGAGATTTGCCCCATCCGGACGAAATTAAGTAATTTTTTATATATTGATATATTCGTCGTCTGGGCTACTTCACCGTCAAATCCTATACCTGACACGGTACCAAAATAGGTAGAATTTACATAACCGATATCGATAATTTTTGGTTTCCCACTTAATATACGCTCTAACGCTTTATCATGTTTTAATGGTATACCTAGTCCTCTTGAAAAATCATTTCCTGAGCCAGCAGGAATAATTCCTAAAGGTGTATTCGTACCGACTAATCCATTAATCACTTCATGGATAGTTCCATCGCCACCTACTACAACTATCACAGTGACTTTTTCCTTATTGATAAGTTCTTGAACTAATAAAGTGGCGTGTTTTGGTTTCTGTGTAAAATGAACACAGTAATAAACGTTTTTTTCTTGAAGTTTTTTTTCAATTTGATACCAAACTTTAAGAGCTTTGCCATTACCCGAAACTTTATTAACAATAAAACAATACAAACATCTCACCTAATTATAAATTTTTAACAAAATTATAGCCTACTTTACTTGTAAATATACAAGCATATTAAGGCGTTCTTAGTTTGAAGTTGAACTAAAAACATGAAGATGCTGGGGCAATACCTTAAAATGTAGACTTTTTACATCAACCTTTTCGCCATCAAGATTGAGAGCGAAGGCCTCTGGAATCGTAAAGTGACCAGATTTTATTTTTTTATGATGTATTATTGATGGTTTGTTAGAAATGTTGAGCATTTTTACAAGTAATGAAAAAAACAGCTGTAATCGATTGGTTTTTTTACAGGTGAGTAGATGAAAATAATCATCATTATGTTTAGTATCCTTAAAAAGTTGCTCAAAAGGACCAACTGCGTTTCCGTTCATGATTAAAAATAATGAGAGATCTGAAATTACTTCATTTGGGGAGATATCAACAGAAATAGTATCCGATTGTTTTGTCAAAAAAAGTGTTTTAAGAAAATAAAGGCCATAGGCCCATTCACCCAAAAAGGATTTTAGAGAAGGAGAGGTTTTATAGGTAATATCTGATAACCAGCCCCCTGCTGCTATATTCGAGAAGTATCGATCACCAATTTTTCCGATGGCAATAGGTTTTGTATTACCTCTTTCAATAATTGATAGATTTTGAATTATATCGCAAGACATACCTATATGTTTTGAAAATTCATTACTCGTTCCAAATGGAAATACCCCTACAGTTGGTCTATATTCTTCCTCAGCTAAAAATTGAAGTGCTTGGTTTACTGTACCATCACCACCGGCTATAAAGATTGCATCCCATCTGTTTTGACATGCTCTTTTAATAGGGTTATCAGTGTTATTGAACATCCCTTCTTGATGAACCGTTACTTGGTAACCGAGTTCTGAAAGTTTTTTCAATAACATCGGAAAGGCTTTATGAGATCCCCTTTTTCCAGAAAACGGGTTATAAACCATTAATGCCTGTTTGTTTATTGTGTTCATAGTCAAATCCTCCGATCCGTAAGATCTTAAACATTATAACCACAATACTAGCTTTCTCATTTTCACTTCAAAACACGTTTCTTATTTCAGGAAAAATTTTTCCATATTTTTTTAAAAAAATGAATAATAAGGAAATCGTTGGAGAAGTTATTATTTAAAACCGTTGAAGAAACTAGGTGATACATGTTGAAAGCTTTGCAATTCGATTATAAAATTCCCAACTATATCTTTAGTAAAATATTCGGAAGTTTTAATCCTTCTGCTTATTGGAATTCTCGGCTATCTTGTTTACGATTTCAGGAACAATCAGAGCCGGAGCTTCCGAATGAAAATTGGGTGAAAGTAAAGGTGAAGTATGGCGGTATTTGTGGTAGTGATCTTAATCTTCTTTTTCTAAATGATAGTCCTGCTACTTCACCATTTGTTTCGTTTCCATTTACTATCGGCCATGAAATCGTAGGAGAAATTGTGGAAGTAGGTTCACAAGTTACTGAATTAAATAGGGGAGATCGAGTTGTTATAGACCCGATTTTGTCGTGTGAATCGAGAGATATAGAACATCCATGTCCCGCATGCCTTAAGGGTAATTTTAGTTTGTGTATATATAAAACTGAAGGAGACCTGTCACCAGGTTTGTTAATAGGAGCTTGTCGTGACACAGGTGGCGGATGGAGTTCATATATAGTCGCTCACAAAAGCCAAGCATTTAAACTCCCTACAGCTGTGAATGATTTAAATGGCGTGATGATAGAGCCTTTTAGCTGTGCTTTACATAGTGTTTTAAGAAATCCACCAAGTAAAAATGACACTGTATTGGTCATCGGAGGAGGAGTAATAGGGATATGTGTCATTGCGGCTATTCGAGCACTGGAAATCCCTTGCAGAATTGTTGCATTAGTAAAACATCAATTTCAAGCTGAATTGGCGGTCAATTATGGGGCGAACAATATAATCCAGCTAAGAAAACAAACTTATGTAGATGACCTAACAAAATCTCTTAATGGAAAGGTATTAAAACCACTTTTTGGTCCTGAGGTAATACAAGGAGGTGCAGATATTGTCTTTGAATGTGTTGGAAAAAAACAGAGTATCAATGATGCACTTCGATTCTCTAAAAACGGTGGAAAAGTTGTTCTGTTGGGTCTAGCCGGTATAATAGACGGAATTGATTGGACGACAGTTTGGCTTAATGAGTTAGATGTCAAAGGAAGCTTTGCTTATAGTACTGAGGTGTTTCAAGGAAAAAGAACACGAACATTTGACATAGCAATTGAATTAATGCTTGCTGGAAAAGTCGACCTATCACCATTGGTTACTCACAGATTTCCAATAGAAGATTACCGAAATGCTCTTGGTACTGCTTCAAATAAGAAAAATCGTGCAGCAATCAAAGTGGTTTTTGAACCGTAACAATTTGATAGAAAGTAGGAGGAAGACAAAAATGAAGAACTTTACAATAACAGGTGGAGAAAAAACTCCTTTTCTCACATGGTATACGGAAGGATTAAAGGAAAAATTTTCAACTGAAGGATACGAGTTTTGTGAAGAACCAGTTGATGATATTAGGATTGTATTTAATGTGATCGAACAAGAAAAACCACGTCCGTTTCGTAGAAAGGCACAAGCGACTTTTGTCGTATCTATACTAGAGAAAAATGAAGAACCGGAAAATATATTTGAAACTGCATATCCATATCTAATTAGATCTTTAGCAAACCATTTAATTTTCATTGTGAATAATAAGGAAAAAACAGATGTTTATTTTATTACTCCTGAACAAGGATTTTACAAATTAAGTTATCAAAGTGAAGAAAAAGACTTTTTCCAAAAGATTTATGAAAGATTAGAACCGGTCGCATCGGCTCAATTAGTCATTGACAATCATTTTGCAAATAATTTGGATCAAAATTTATGGAATGGTAATAATATCACACAAAAAATGTACGCATCAGGCAAAAAATTAGATGAAATGAATTTATTACCTGCACCCTTTCCACTTGATAAATATTTGTCATCTCGTGATATGCGCCAGTTAAAAAAACTATACGGTATAGGTGGACTTAGCTATGGGAATCTAAGTAGCCGACACGATGATAAAAGCTTTTGGATGAGCGCTAGCGGTGTCAACAAAGCTAATATGCGAGTAATTGGCCAAGATATTTTATATATCAATGGGTATAATCCAAAAAAAAATGCAATGGAAATAAGTGTTCCTCCACGTATTTCTCCAAAAAGAGCATCTGTTGATGCAATTGAGCATTGGATGATTTATAAAGAGCATCCAAAAGTGGGTGCGATTGTTCATATTCATGCATGGATGGATGGTATAACAGCAACGGAAATTAATTACCCTTGCGGTACGATTCAATTGGCGGAAACTGTAGCAGATCTAGTACGAAGGGCCGATGATCCATCTAGAGCAGTCATTGGACTTAAGAATCACGGTCTAACTATTACAGGTCGTGATTTAGATGACATCTTTGAGCGTATTGAAGGACAAGTTATAACCCAAGTGCCAAGTGCATAAAAAGGTGTGATTTAGAGTTAACAAATAAATATCGAAGGGAATCTTATGCTTAGAGTCTTTTATGGTGTGAGGAGTGAGAATATGGAAACTACGATTGAACCTATCGATAGGGTTGCGATCACTCTCGGCCCGTTCCAAATATACTGGTACGGTGCAATTATCATGTCCGGGGCCTTAATTGGTCTCTGGCTAGCCATGCGTGAAAGCGAGCGACGTTTTTTGCCAAAAGACACCTTTGTGGATCTCGTCATTTTTGCGCTTCCAATTTCTATCCTATTTGCACGCGCTTATTTCGTGATTTTTAAATGGGAATATTATTCCGCACATCCCAATAAAATTATTGCTATCTGGGAAGGCGGACTAGCCATGCACGGTGTACTAATCGGTGCAGTATTAACGATAATAGTGTTTGCAAAGATACGTAAAATTTCGTTCTGGAAACTTGTTGACATTTTAGCACCAAGCCTGATTCTAGCTCAGGCAATTGGACGCTGGGGAAATTTTATCAATCAGGAAGCCCACGGGGGACCCGTCCCCCGTGAATTTCTCGAAAATCTGTATTTACCTAATTTTATTATTAACCAGATGTATATAGAGGGAACGTATTATCATCCTACATTTTTATACGAGTCTTTATGGAATTTTGGAGGATTTATCGTATTGATGTCCCTACGACGTGCAAATTTAAGACGTGGTGAATTATTTTTAACATACATCATCTACTACTCGTTCGGGCGTTTCTTTATAGAAGGAATGAGAACGGATAGCTTAATGCTAATGGAATATTTACGGATGGCACAAGTCATTTCCGTCGTATTAATTTTTGTGTCAAGCCTGACAATCTGGTACCGCCGAAAAAAAGGATATTCAGATATTCGCTATCTAGATAATGGTGTGATAGAATTGAGGGATTGATATGAAAGATAGGTTGTTGACTCATATTGTTCAGAAATACATTCTAATAGGCATCTGCCTAAGCTGGTTAAATAAAATATTTATATCTCTTAATAATCCCCGTTGTTTATTGGGGTACCTCCAACTTTTATCACTTTCCCACGCTAAGAGATTCCTTTTAACGTATATTGGATGAATTATAGGGATTTTGATTTAGGGAAAGGTTTTAGGATAGAAAAATAGTCATTCCAGTACCTCATTACCTCTTTTTAATCCCTACTGGCCACAATCAACAATCCCAGGAAGAATAAAACCCCATCAATTTACGATGGGGTTTTATTCTTATTCCATTAAAGCGCCAGTTTGTTGAAGATCGTTTTTTAACTGACCTACAATGGTTTTTTTGCAGAAAAGCCGCCCGCAAATACAATAAGAGTCCATCCTATTTACTTTAAGAAAACCCGCTCATATACTTAGGAAATAACTTTGTACTTTTTTGTAAATAATAAGATTGTTAACAACAAATTTAGGAGGATTTACATGCAACAGGATAAAAAGGCTAAAAAGGGTATGGGTTCTATGATGAAACCTGAAAGTGCCGGAACTAATGCACAAAAAGTAAAACAAGACATTCAAAAAGATGTAAGCCGAGGGCAAGGTGCAATGACTTCCCGAGAGGCAGGAGCAATGCGAGACTAAAAAAACACTTTGAGTGGTTTTTATTTTTCAACTATAAAAGTTCTTAAGTTAAGACAACAAAGTACCACCGTTGAAGGATAGTCCTATTTCTTAAATATAAAATATCATTCAATTGTTCATTTCGTTTTTACTGAGAGAGCTGGAGAAATATTGATAACCCGACAGTCTTCTAGATCATTTTCCTTTAAAATACCAAGGTTAATCGCTGCTTTCATTTTGTCTATATCCGGTTTTTTCACCACTAAATCTTCTAATTTTAGTTCCTCTAATTTCTCTACCGTCTTCGCTTCATTAAATTTCTCAATTGTTCTAACTTGCCTTTGTAATATATAATCCCCAACTGTTACTTGCCCTTTAACATTTTCGCCCACCGTCTCATCAAAATAATTATGGAATTGCTTTTTCATCTCCTTCATGGCAGATTCAATTTCCTTCTTCTTTTGATTAAGCCTATAAAACTTTTCAAGCATTCCTTCTGTTACTTGAGATTCACCCATCCTTACACACCCCATATAAACTTGATATATCATTTTATGGGGTTAATAAATTATCTATGACTAATATAAATGGGCGTACATTATACTGAATTTATGAAGACTTATTTCTTTCATAAAACCCATCCCTAAAACGAGTCATATACATTCATGAAAGCAAAGTCCATATATTCATCAGCAATAATCAATTCTTTGAGCGACAGTTCACAAAAATCTAGAGTATGAAGAGTACATACTTCCAATGTCCCATTCTATTGGCATCTGTTTACCATATTTTATATCTTCACTAATATTTTCATCTTTAGATTGAGGAGTTTGTTCTTCAATTAGTTCATTGTTACATCCTACAAATTGAATAAAAAGTTTAAAAGTATTTTGAGTATGTAGTGTTTCAAGAAAAGAAATAAGGAAGAATTAAACAGTCCATCAAATTAATGATGGACTGTTTTTCTTATTTTGTTGAGATCCTAATACTGGAAGATCGAAATAAAACTATTTAATTGTGTTTTACCGATACCGACGTTCAGACTCTTGAATTGGATAGTCATTTGCACTCATATCACGACGTTTCATTAGGCCATTGTCGTCGAATTCCCAATGTTCATTTCCGTGTGTTCTCATCCATTGATCAGTTTCAGCATCACGCCATTCGTATTCGAAACGAACAGATATACGATTTTCTGTGTGACACCAAAGCTCCTTCATCAAGTAATAATCAAGTTCCTTCGCCCATTTTCTCCTAAGAAATTCCTTGATGGCTTCTCTACCATAAAAAAACTCTGTTCGATTTCTCCATTGTGAATCAAGGGTATAAGCTTGAGCTACAATTTCGGGATCTTTAGTGTTCCATGCATCTTCTGCTGCTTTCACCTTTGCAAGAGCTGTCTCATGATTGAAAGGTGGTTTGATGGATTTTGACATTTACATCTCCCCCTTTTAATTAACCACTTATTTTAGATTTCAATGGTTAGTATAGAGACTTTTAATTAACCTGTCAATAGGTTATAATATGGTTAGTTAAATTATTATCGAAACAGAGACCAGGAGGAAAAATAGATGTCAGCAAATCAAATTTTCCCACTTATCTCAAACCATTTATCATTGGATCTTGTAAATACGGAAATTGTAAGAAGAGGGATTCGACATGATTTGCTTAAAGAGAACTTCGTGGATTGGATTCAAACTATGCAAAAGTCAGGAAACTTAGTGGATGAGCAGTTTAATAAAGAATGTGTACTTTCTGATGGACTTGATGTTTTTTTAGATCTAAGAAAGTTATTACGAGGTGGGTTTGAGAAAATTGTAAACGGGAAACATCTTGACGATCAATGGGTATCGCATCTGGAATACCTAAACGAAAAAGCTCCTTTATCATTTAAACTGATATCAGGAAATCTTGTACCGATTCCTGTCGGGACTTCGTTGGATGCAATTGTTTCCTTAGTAGCATTTGATGCATTACGATTATATAACACTGGAGATTTAGAAGTACTACGCCGTTGCGCTAACCCAGACTGTGTTTTACTGTTTATAGATACAAGTGGTAGGCGTAAATGGTGCTCGATGAAAATATGCGGAAATCGTATGAAGGTCTCACGTCACAATCGACGAAATGTTGATGCATAAGCGATGTTCAACTGACCGACCATTTGATCTCTAATGAAGCAAACTCACAAGTATCTAATAATAGCCTGTGAGATCTGAATAATCTTATTCGATAAAATGGTACGTTTGTTGAATAATAGGTTTAAAATATTTTGGTATGTAGTGTTTCAAGAAAAGAATAAGAAAGGTTAAACACCCCATCATTTTAAGATGGAGTGTTGTTCTTTTACATTAAAGCCCCTGATTGTAGAGTAAATGATG
The DNA here is from genome assembly GCF_016908495.1 of Rossellomorea pakistanensis. Taxonomy (GTDB): domain Bacteria; phylum Bacillota; class Bacilli; order Bacillales; family Bacillaceae_B; genus Rossellomorea; species Rossellomorea pakistanensis. The sequence goes on from NZ_JAFBDZ010000001.1 coordinate 1,156,198, forward strand.
AAAAGTACACTATTTATTTTTTCCAATAAGTTTCTCTTTTTATAACATAACTTTTACATTTCAAGGTGAATTATTTTTTCTTCCTTATTCAAGATATGACCTGTTTGTTGAATATTAAGTTTAAAAGTATTTTGAGTATGTAGTGTTTAAGTAAAAAAGCATTAAGGAAGATAAAACCCCATCAATTAATAATGAGTTGTTCTTATTACATTTAAGCGCCCTATAACGGAAGATCTGTTCTTGAACATCCGTGAAGCACAGATATACAATAATTGTCCCGATAATTGTAAATTATTTTTTCAATTTAAGGAATTTAAGTATTAAACGAATTCCTACAAACAAAAGAAATCCAACTAAATAAAGTCCAGATGCAATACAAAGATAGGAAGTTGGATTAGTTTTAAGAGCAATTAATATCAAGTCTATCGGATAAATATCACTACAATATTGAACATTTTGAGGAGTGAATATAAACAGTGGCTTACATTCTGATTGTGGTGCATAAGCTATTTTACTTGTTATAAAAAACGAGTAAATATAGGTAATTAGAAAAATCGGCAAACTAATAAACCAAATTATCCACCATTTCAACATACTGAACCCCTTCCATTTTTTCATATTCTGCGCTTTTAGTGTAATTTTACACTTTACGTTATAAATATGGAAGGATTTCTTAATGACTCTTCTTATTAAACAATCTGGTCCTAAAACGAAATATGAGCGCCAATTCTTGTTCAAGAATAGCGCCCGATTGCGGAATAAGCCTGTCAATTATAATGACTTGTTCATGACAACTCTGTTCTTATTTATAGAATAATTTTTCTTTAAGTAAAAGCTTTCTGCCAGACCACCATTAGATGTTAAAAGATGTATACTTGTAACATCATTATTTTTTAGTTCTTTCTCTAATGATTCAAGTAATAATGAACCATATCCCTGCCCTTGTACCTGACTATTAATACATAGTTCAGCAATATAAAACACAATTCCTTGTGGAGTTCTTTTCTGATTTCCAGCTATAAAACCAACTAATTTGTCATTATTGTATAAGGTATATCCAACAAATTTTGGTGTATGATACAAGTCATCTAGCCTTTCCTTAGCGACTTCATAAGACCAATTCTCTCCCCAAGGTGCACTGTTAAAAACTTTTATGTAAAGATCTATACACTCTTCAAAGCTGTCCAAAGTAAATGGTTTAATTGATTTTACTGAAATAAAGATCCCCTCCCTATTATTAGATAAAAGCTCCCTTTTCTGGCAATAACAATTTTAGAAGTTTGTCCTTTACTCATGTGATTGTAATTTTGAAGTACTTGAACTTTCTATATCCTTCAAAAATGAGTGTAGTTCTTTTTTGCCTTTCAGAACATAAATGTTTTTTCTGGAGCCCAGTGTTTGAAAATATCGAAAACGATCCATCATTTTCTTTTTTCGTGGATAATATGTTGAGCAGATAAACCAAATGAAATCCCAGTCTAATTTGTCTGGGCAACCCTCTCCAAGATCGGGACGGGTTTTTCCTCTATGTTTCAACCATCGCTTTAAAACTCGATAAAGACATAAATACAGTGGAAGTTCTAAATAAACAATCGTATCTGCATATTCAGCCCTAATTTCATAAGTATTACTGTAATTCCCTTCAATAATCCATTGATCGTTATAATGAATAATTTTCCTTTGAGCTTCTGCAAATTCGTCAATCGTCGCTTCTATCCATCCAGGTTTCCAGAACAGAGTATCCAGATGATACACTTCGATATTCAAAGCTTCTCCCAATTCTTTTGCAAACGTAGATTTTCCTGCACCAGCTGAAGCTCCCGTTACCATAATTTTTTTCATTTTCACCTGCACCTCGTTTTCAAGTCAGGTTGAGTAATACATTCCTGAGACTTATTTCTTCGATTTAGTGACGAAAAATTCCTTTTTTATTCTACAATCTGGCCCGTTTATTGAATAAAAAGTTTAAAAGCATTTTGAATATATTGTTTTTCAGGCCAAGCAAAGGAATAAAGAAGATTTACCCTCATCAAAATTATGATGGGGGTTTTTTTATTCCTTTAAATAACCTTTAACTGAACAAGAGAAAAATATTATTTCTTTTTATTAATCCATTCTTCTAATGTCATCATTTCAAACTCTTCTTCGAAATCTAACCGTAAAGGTGTTATAAACTCTATTGAGTTTCCATCAGGATCATCAAAATAAATAGCCGCATGTGCTTGTGGATTGTTAGGTAATACAAGTGGTTGCCTTTCAGACGGAAAGCCAAAAGATGTTCGCACTAGAATTCCTTTTTGTTCTAGCCACTCTTTCACTTGTATTATATTTTCCAAATCTACTTTGAACGCAATATGCCTTAACGAGGGATGATATGGTGTTTTAACTTTGTCTGTTTCCCAAATTCCTAACCAACTGTTTCCTTTTTCAATCCAAAAAAAAGCTAGTTTTTCATTTTGGTAGGCAATCTCTAATCCTAATTTCTTGTAGAAATCTATCGAATTTGAAAGATTACTTACTGGCAAGTGTGCTTCATATAACCCTTTAATCATCTAAATCTTCCCCCTTACTTTCTGTTCTTGAATATTAATATATCAATTAAAAATAATAATGAATCCTATAAAAGCATTAAAAATCCATACATCTTTAGTAGTAGTGATCCATCATTTTAGTAGGAGAATCCTACTAAAATGATGGATAAAAAGTATAAAAATATTTTGAGTATGTGGTTTTCCAGGCTAAACAGAGGAATAAAGAGAACTAATATATTAGCACAAAAAAGCTCAGAGAATTTTCTCCGAGCTTTTTTGAATTCCAATAACGCCCTCTTTACTGGAATATGAAAGATTATTATTGTAATTCAAACTTCACTGGTATTTAAAATGATTTTTCTAGCGTAACTTTTGCATCTTGATTCATAAACAAAATATCATAAAGAGCTTATAAATTGGAAGTTCAACGGAAATTGTTCAGATAGCTCTTTTAATGCTTTGACTGTTGATACTTTTTAAACTTTCACCTGAAACAAAAGCTTGTTCAAACTTCCGAATATGAATATGTAAAAAGAAAGAGTGAAAAAGGACCCGTTAGTTCCTATTCATCTATCTCCTTCATTATCGATTACTTTAACAGTTGAATTTCACCACATAAAACCACTTCAAATTCATTTTCCAAACAATCCGTCATAATTTATCAAAAATGTAAATTTCCTTTGATGAGAATAATTCAGAAGCTATATAATGAAGTGAAGAAATTGATGGTTTACTAGCATTTTAACAAGACGTTTGCAATTAGAATGCTCTATTTACCAGAAGATCCTTCCCGAATTGAAGAGTTTTACGGTTGTATAGGAAAATCACTCAGATATTAGATGTTGGAGGAGATTAGTATGTTAAAATGTGCTTCGTGTGAAGGAACGGACTTTTTACACGATGAAGATGATACAGTTTATTGTTCTATTTGTGCAAGTAGAACATATAAAGCAACAGGAGAGCTATGCCTCGTTAAATGTCCTTATTGCAAAAAGAAAACAACAGAAAAGGCTGCCTATTGTAAAATGTGCGGTAATTGGATAGCAGATAGGATTTAATCAGAAAGCTTGGACGTATTTCATATCTGTGAATACGGGTCATCATTGAGAAATATTGGAATCCCAATTACAGTTAATGGTTCCCTCTTTACTGCTGGGTAAATTCAAACAAGTAAAGAAGAAGTCTAGAGAGCAGTTTTTCAAGTACTGCAAACAAAGACCCCCAAAGCAATGGGGGTTTTCTAATTAGTGATAGTCAAAATTACATCCGTTTCTCCATTATTCAATATCCTTGCAGATAACTTAAGAGCAACCTTGTGACTGTTGGTGGGGTAATATTGTTGCCGGAGATCATATTTTCACGATTACCTTGGAAGGACGAGAGCATATCCCCCTTTACACTTACTCCAACGAGGAAAATGTTTTTTCCTCGAAGTTCTAGGGATTTACTCCCCTACCATACTGTCGTTATCATTATCTCGCATATAGGGATATAACCATGATCACTCATTATTGGCATACTAAACCTGCGTCTTCTGCTTCTTTAATCTCACCTGGCCATTACCGTTTGTATCAACACTTAAAATATCACCGCTTGGATTTGAACTAGTTGAAGTTGAATCGGAAGGCTCACTCTCTGTTAAACCGAGTGATTCATTTACTTCATCAGGGTTCACGTTATCAAATGTATCAACAACCTCTTCACCCATTAAAGTATAGGTATATTCATAACTTGATGGAATCTGCGTTTCCGTATTCGGATATGTGATAATTGCTTCAAAATTAGTGACTCCACCTGCGCTACGGATCACGTCTTCTATAAGCTTGATCACCATGTCGGTTGAGTGTACTATCTTGGGGGGGGAATATTATAAGCATTCGATACCCCTCCGAGAGAATCAGCAATGATATGTCCTTCATCTAAAACGTCACTTTCTACACCAGGGACCTTTGCCTCATCAGAGTAGTATCTGCCAGAAGATAATACTGGTTCGTTACTATCATCTTGTATAAAGATTTCGTCAGCAACAACACGTACTAGTTGCCCGTGTTCATTAGTAAATGCCCAATATTCTCGATCCCCATAACCAATGTCCACGACGACATTAGGTTCACGATATCCAGACAAATCACCACCATCAACTTCAATGAGTTTGTGTCCTGGGAAAATTTCATTCGTTGATTGGGTTGATGTTTCCTCTTCTACTGGTTCATCAATAACAGTAGTATTAATTTCTTCTTTCTCATCATTTTCATTTGTACTTACTTTGGTTACTTCTTGAGAATCTGTTTTTCCCTCTGTAGTGGATACATCTTCTACGTTGGTACAACTAGCCATAAAGATGGTCGTTAAAAGTATGAGTAAATAGTTCATTTTCTTTTGCATTTTAGGACTCTCCTAACTATATTCCGCAGTTATAACTGGCTCAAAACAATGCTCTGCTGGTTCAATCTGCCCGCAATACTCAGTAGATGCATTACTAGTTGAGTGGGCAGACGAACACTCCTTGGATATATTTGATTGTTACTTAGTATTATATCGGTTGGTGTGTTGGAGTATTTTACGTATAATTGAAGAATATTTATTTAAGTAAATATGTTGAAGAAATTAAGAAACATTTTGAGTATGTGGTGTTTCAAGAAAAGAAATAAGGAAGAATAAAACAACACCCCATCATTTTATGATAGAGTGTTGTTCTTATTCCATTAAAGCGCCCTTATATTGAATAAGGAATTATTGATTTCTAAAATCAAATTTATCATTTGGCACGTCCAATGAATACCCATTAATCACTACCGTATCATTATCTGTCCAAGTGATATTTGCGGTATCTTCTCGATAATTCCAATAAATATTTTTAGTTTTATTATTTCTTTCGTTAAAGAGCAACTCACCACGAATAGCGTATGACGTTGTAGCTCCTCCGTTGGTGACGTATGCTTTTAAAGTGTACTTTCCATCAGGAGATGTCTCTTCTGTGAGATATTCCCCTGTTGGTAACCTATTCATATCAAAAAACGCCAAATAAACTCCATACCCAACCAATCCAACAAATAACAAACCAATTATTACGAATATCTTCAATAATTTTTTATAAAATTTCCTTTTTTCATCTTTAACATTCACTTCTTCTTTAGGTTCCAAAGAGATACTCCCCTCTAACTAGTTAGTTCAATTTACAAATTTTAACCTATAAATCCGATTACTTTCAAAGACGTTTTTTCATAATCTGGCCCTAAAAAGGAAAATGAGCGCTTATCCTTGTTCCAGGATAGCGCCCGATTGCTGAAGATCCGTTATGTAAGGTAAAGGGGAGCATCCACAGACGCTAAAGAAAGCCCCGTATGTTGAAGAAGTAATCAAAAATCAATTTCTCATTGGAATTCAAATTTTACAGGTCTTAAAAATAGATCTTCTAATGTATCTTTTGCATTTTTATTCTCGAATAAAATCTCATATAAAGCGTTAGTAATTGGAAGTTCAACGTCATATTGTTTGGATAATTCTCTCAATGCCCTTACCGTTGAAACACCTTCTGCTAATTTTTCAAACCTTTCACCTTGGACAAGTGCTTGACCAAATTTTCTGTTATGACTATGCATTGAGAACAATGTTGCCTCATAATCACCTAAATGACTTAATCCATATATTGTTAGGTCATTTCCTCCCATCGCTCTTAATAGGCGGGAAAGTTCTCTTGTACCTCTTGCCATAAGTGAACCTTTTAAACTGCTATAATTTAGTCCATCTAACATTCCTGCAGCTATACCCATAACATTTTTTGTAGCTGCTCCAATTTCATTTCCAATAAGATCTTGTCCATAGTAAAACCTAATTAAATCACTGTTGAGTTCCTGAACAATTTTCTTTGTGGTTTCAATATTTTCTGATCCTATAACCATGCAATTTGGGATATTATTAACGAAATCTTGTACATGTCCTGGTCCTACCCAAACTGCTACATCGATATTTTTTCCAACGGCTTCACCAAATACTTGTGAAAGCCTTTTTCCACTAGTAGCTTCTAATCCCTTCATACATAGTATGAAAGTTTTCCCTTGTATTTCATTTATTGAGTTTAATTGACATGCAAATGAACGTAATTCTTGGGCACTAATAGAAATGATAATAATCTTAGCAGATGAAACTGCTTTATATAATGAATTACTAAGTTCTATATCCTCTGGTAACGAAAGATAATCATTCTTTCTAGTTTCCTTTAGCCTAATGTAATTTATTGAGTGTTCTCTTCCCCATAACGTTACATTATGCCCAACCTTATTAACATACCAGGCTATAAAAGTACCCCAACGCCCACATCCTAGAACTGAAATATTCATAAATCTCACCTTTTCTGAATTCATTTTCATTGCTTTGTTTCCCATTAAAAATTGGATTTACTGGCATCAGGATAAATTCGGTAAGAGCAACAAAATATCCTTCCTGCCTTATTCAAGAGTCCTGCTCTTTAACTGAATACTAATTATTTGAAAATTCCATCTCTTCTACATTGCTTTATTCCAGAATATGGCCCGTTTGTTGAATAAAAGTTTAAAAGATTTTGAGTTGTAGTGTTTCAAGCTTATCCAGGAAATAAGGAGGAATAAAACCTCCTTCATTTTGATAGGGGTTTTATTGTTGTCAAGCAAAGCTCCTAATAACCAAATTCATTATTATTATTTACGACAAAAGTAATTAATAAATACATCACTCAGAATTGTATTTTTTATCTAAAACTCTTTAACAATTAATAATTTCAAAATTTTATTCCTCTTTAAAGTAGTCATAATCAATTGCTTTTACCACAAAAGTTTGATTTACATCAACTCCGACATTATGAGTAATCATAAGTTTTGATAGTTCTATTCCATCAATTAAAATAATTTTCTTGGAGTCTAATCGTTCAGCATAGCTCCTAGCCCCATTTGTAAAGTAAGAGGTTGTAATAAAAACACCTTTCCTTGCTCCTTTTCCATCTAAAGCACCAGAGAAGCTCTGAACAACATCACGACCTACAGCATTATTAGCTGCATATCTTTTAGCTTGAACATAAATATTATCTAGACCTAATTTATCTTCTTTAATTACCCCATCTAATCCTTCATCATTGGACCTTTGTGTTACCTGTCCGTCTCCATATCCCATTACAGTTAATAATTCAACTACTATATCTTCAAATTTCATCCAATGAACATTTCTTAATTGTTTCAATAAATTATCGGCCAATTCGCTTTTTAATTCATCTAGCTTTTCTTTAACGACTGTTAATGGATCTACCACTTTCTCTAATTCTTCAATTTCTTCTATGATTTCACCATGTGATTCACTCAGCAATTCAAGACCATCGTTAGTAATTTGATAGGATAGTTTATTAACTTCTTCAATGTAATTTTCTTTTTTTAAGCTATATCTAACACTTCTTACCCTAGAAAGAAATATTATGTCCGAATTTTTTTCATACTTCATTATTCGTTGCTTTTCACTTAGCTTAAAATAATCAACTAACTTTTCTGTAATTTCACTTGCGGAGTATATTTCTCCATCTTTAATCATTGCTAAATAAGGGATCATCATTTCTCCAGTAGAAGGGATTGTCCCTTTGATATTTTCATCATAATTTTTATGTATCCGATTTATCATGTGTTTTTCAATTAATCGCTGCTCTTCTTTTTCATTTTTAGGCATTCCTTCGTTACTTATTATCAGTTTTATTTCTGGAATAGTTAAACCAGCTTCATTCATTTTTTTAAGAAACTTCATTATTCTTAAGGACTCCATAGTATACAAAACTTTATTTCCTCTAACTTTAATGGGTATGTAATTTTTAAAGTTTTTAACCCACCTTCTTCCGTTTGATTCAGACCAACCAACTAGCTCAGACATTTTGGTTTTCGTTAATAAATTATTATTTAGCATTCTCCTCAACCCTTTATTTCATTATTGATTGTATCCCAATGAATTATTATGAAGTTTTACTTTATTAAAAGAAGCTGGAAATTATTAAGTAATTCTTTAACATTGAAAAACCATCATGAAACATTTTCAAAATTCATGCCTTACATTCAATTTCCAAAATATTGTTCTTTAAAATTTATACAGGTCCATTTATTTTTTATCATTTTCTGTAAAGTAGCTATAACTATACTTAGTCCAAAATCACAATTCTCCAATAATTGTGTTTCATAATCACTAAATTTTTCATCTAAAATATTTTTATACATTGGATGAGCTATCTCAAGTTCACCATGTACAAATCTACTCCTTAAATTATAAAACTCTCTAATTTTTTTCTTGAACTTCTTTTTTCCATTTTCAGGAATACCCAAAAATAATTCAATTCTATCAACTAAAGTTCTACTAATTTGTCCCTTTAGAGTATCATAGAGAGCTTCTAATGCTGAAGATATCCATATTAGTTGAGTAGGAGAAACATACCCTTCTCTACAGATGTTTAATATTGAAAATAATGCACTTTCCGTACCATTCATTGCAATTTGCCTATCCGACAGTTTTAATTTTTTAATCCAATTCCAAACATTGAATAGATCCATTTTTTTATTTTTGGCCAGCCTTTATTTACACTTTCAATCCAGGCACTTTCTATTATTGAAGAAGAGTATGAATAAATCTCATAAGTTTCTGTTTCTTGTAAATTTCTACTATAACAATTGAATGAACCTGGGGTGCATAAATTCATTGTTAAAAAGATTTGATAAAAAGTATCTTCAATATAATTTAATAATACATTATCAATATTTTTATACTGTTCTTCAAAACTGTAATTACTAATTAAAGAAATTTCACATAATATATCAACAAACTTAGGATCAATTTTAATATTTTCAGATATATCTTCTTCAGTTATCTTCCCATTAATATAATCTTCAATTGTATAAAAATTTCGAAGTTAACGTTGTGTATTTAATACAAAACTATCCCAATTAATCTTCAAACTTAATTCTCCAATAACTACTTCTTGTTTTATTTCAGACAATATTTTAGGAACTTCATTCCATATCTCAATAAATTCTTTAGTTAATTCATTATGATCACCGTGATTTCTATCAAAGCTTGGAACTGTTATAACAAAATTCTTAATAATAGTTGACATGAATATACCCCTATTAATGTTTTTTTGAATTAATTCCAAAATGAGATAAGTTCTATCTTTTTACCTTATTTCTTGTTTTTTCTTAAGTACATTTTTAAAGACACTTTAAATATAGCACAAAATAACTACTTATCTAATATTCACCTGTAAAAATGTGGCGGAAATTCGTGAACGAAAGAATTTTCCAAAAAAAGATAACCTTACTTTGATATCCCTAAAAAACAAACAAAAAAAGCTGCCTCTGAAAAGCATCAGGGGCAGTACATATAGTTAATCAAGAAAGCCAAATCTATATAAGTTTTCTAAGTAAAATTGAAATTCATCATCTTTTATATCTTCTGGAATATCAGCAATTCCATTTTGGATTAGTGTACCTAATACTAAGGCATTTAAATATCTACTGATTTCTTCACTTCTATCTCTCACAATGAAGTTAGTAATGTATTTTCCATTTTTACTCTCTAAGAAAATATCTACTCTTCTACCTTCTTGTTCGTCAATTAAGAGATGGTTATAATTATGTTCTTTCTTTTTAACTTTTTTAAAGTCTAGTGGATTTTCTCTGTTATCTAAAATTTGTTCATTATGATACTTTTTCTCTTCAATTGAGAAGTTTTTATTTAGTATTTTTGGATCGTTAACTACAAAACATTTATATATCTTTGAGTATTCTAATTGATCATCATTAACCAGGTCCAAAACCTCAGTTTTCAAAAACTCTTCCGCTTTAAATTTTTTAATAATCAAGTCTTCGATTTGCTCTTTTGTAAAAGATAACTTAGCTTGTTGATTTAAGTATCTTTTATAGAGTTTCTCATAGTCTTGCATCTACTTTTACCTCCCTTATTTAACTGGACCACCATAAAAAGCATGAGCTTTTGGTGTTCTCTTATATGGATGCCAGTGATAATAATAACCTTTTCTTGGTTTTCCGTATCTAGTATCTACTTCATTTATAGGTTTACCACTTCGATTTGCTGCCGCGGCGACACCTTTTGCTTGATTACTAGACGTAGACCATGTATCTTTTTTAGATTTTATTCTTGCAACTGCTGCCGATTTACTCAATCCTTTACCAATGTAAACCCCACCTTTTTTTACAGTAGCCGCAAAATGATAATACTTCTTACTTTTTTTCGCGTGACTATCTAAAGTTAGGAATTACACAACCCTCATTTTGATAAAAGAAGAAAAAAAATCAAGGTATTTTGAGATTTACATTAAGAAGAAGCCAATACCAAATAGTTTTCATATCATTGGCAGGTACCAGGACATAGTGATTAATAGTCGTGAAACAATAGAAAAGCATAGAGAAATTTTTTTCATGAACTCTGCCACATCCTTAGACATTCAGGAATCCAAACAATTATGCCATCTGCTTTTAGAGAGCTACATGAATGGGACGCTAATCATTTTACTCAGTATGCAGCTATCCCTTATTACATGATTAAATACATTCCATTTAATGATATTGATGTAATTAAGCAAATGTCTGAGATGTTCAAGGTTTCTCCAGAACTATGTGAGGAGCGATTGAAGCAAATCTAAAGGAGAAATCAATTACATATTCAAAAGTCTAAAGTTTACCTTTAGCTATATTTTTTTGTTCACATAATTAAAGGAAGTTGTTTATAAAGGAAGTGATTAAATGAAAGCAGCTATTTACATACGTGTAAGTACTGTGGAACAAGCTACTGAAGGTTATTCTATCGTGCTCAAACTGACCGTCTTAAAGCCTATTGTGTGTCTCAGGGATGGGATACTTTCGAGATATACATTGATGATGGGTATAGTGCAAAAGATACGAACAGGCCTAATCTGAAACGAATGATGAAGCATATAGAAGAGAACCTAATTGACTGTGTATTGGTTTATCGTCTAGATCGCTTAACTTGATCGGTTAGAGACCTCTATAACATCTTAGAAACGTCTGATAAAAATGATTGCAAGTTCAAGTCAGCAACAGAAGTTTATGATACGACCACTGCTATGGGGAGAATGTTCATTACTATTGTAGCTGCATTAGCTCAGCGGGAACGGGAAAATACCGGTGAAAGGATTCCATGGGGATGGAACAAAAAGCTCGTGAGGGGCAATGGGTGATCAATCAAGCACCATATGGCTATGAGATAGATAAGGAGAATAAAACCCTTGTCATAAATGAAGAAGAGGCAAAGGTTGTAAAAAGAATTTATGATTTATACCTAAGTGGGAAAAGCATGAATTACATTGCGAGAGAATTTAATCGATTAAACATATTTACCAAGACTGATACCATCTGGAATGATTTTAAGGTTAAATATATTCTTTCTAACCCTTTATATAAGGGCACCATGAGATATAACTATAGAGTCAATAAAGAGAATTATTTTGAGGTTGAAGATTCTCATCCCGCAATCATACCAGCTGATACTTTCGAAAACGCAAATCGAATGAGAGAAAACAGAAGAATCGTTCATCCTAAGTCCGCTACCAGTAAGTTCATCTTTTCAGGAATAGCGAGATGTGGAAGGTGTGGATCTCCACTGGCAGGAAAATATGGATACTCTAAGAGAGGTAATAAAGAATATCATACTCAATCTTATTATTGTACAAGGCAAAAAGTTGGTGGATGCAATCAAAGGAAAATGTCTGAGCGATATATTGGGACACAATTCCTTAATTATCTTGACTCATTACAAATCAAACCAGATGTATCAGAAGATGTTACTAACCAGGAAGAACAATGATACTCAAGACAGATTGGACATACTCAATAAGGAACTAAAGGATATTGATAAACGTCGAAAGAAATGGCAATATGCATGGGTCAATGACATGATTAATGATGAGGACTTTTCTCTCCGAATGGAAGAAGAAAATAATAAAGAAGAAGATATTAATAAGCAGCTCTCTTCCCTCCAACCATCAAGCGAAAAAATAAATACTGAAGATCTTTCTGAAATCTTAAGGGATATAAAATCAAATTGGTACCAGCTCGACACTTTGGAGAAGAAAATGCTTCTACAGATGTTTACGAAAAAAATTGCCATTGATCGAGTGGGAAATCAAATTAAACCTGATTGTTTAGAGATAAAAGAAGTTCAATTTTTTTAGAGGACCATCACTGCATAGTTCTTTTATTATGACTGGGTGACCGGTAAGGCTAGCTCTAATGTCAATTTCAGCCGTTTCACGATCTCGAATTTCACCTACCATAATAATATCCGGGTCATGTCTTAAAATCTCTTTTAACCCTGTCGAATACGTGATTCCAGCTTTTTCATTCACTTGAACCTGGAGAAATTCTTCGTTTTGTTTTTCAACTGGATCTTCTAATGTAATCACATTTCTATTCAACTGTGCGGAACAATGTTGAACAAGCGTATAGAGAGTTGACGTTTTACCACTTCCTGTTGGGCCAGTAAAAATCATCAAACCGTGTGAATGCATTAAAAGCGCTAAAAGTTTATTGGCTGATGAAGGGTATAACGACATTTTCTGAATAGAAAGATTTAATTTTTGTGAAAGAATTCGAATGACGAGACTTTCTTTGGAATTGTCTAGAATGGAGAGTTGAAATTCGAAGTGAGACAGACTGATCATTTATTGATAGAGAATGAACCACTTTGGGGCTTTCTTTTTTCACCAATATCCAATAGGACATAAATTCAAAGTGAGAAATGCTTTCGCCTTCCTGGTCACAGATAATGGTATGAGGAGCAATGGTTCCTTGCTTTCTTAATTAAATCTGTCTTTCTTGGCAAAAAATGTACATCTGAGGAATCCAATAAAACGGCTTTCTTTAATAATTCTTCAGCAAGCTTTTCTATGGGAGGAATAACGCTCAAACACCACCTTTCTTTATTCTAATCCTTACTATTCGAAAGAAAAAATGAAATCCCTTTATTTTTTTGAAGATATTTGTATATTTTTCAAAAAATATGTCAAACTAAAAACTGTTAGTTCATCAATGGGCTATAGCCAAGCGGTAAGGCAACGGACTTTGACTCCGTCATGCGTTGGTTCGAATCCAGCTAGCCCAGTAAGAAATGTGGAGGCGTCTCGAACAGGCCCGACAAGCATAAGACGAGCCGCCAAGGAAGGGTGCCTTTTCCCTTCCTTGGCAACTCGAGCTGTACACGTAAAAAAGTTTCCTATCCTTCCCGATCAATGGATGATTGCTTAGAAAATAGGTTAAAATACTAAAAAAAGCGCCAACAATCACCTAATCGTCACAATCAGTTATTTACTTTTGATAGATTTTTCATATATAATATTGTTTGATGGACTGAGGGCGCAAAGGAGGGATACATAATGGATCGTATGTACAGAGTTTTAGGATTCTGGACTGGGATTTTTACAGTAATGTTCTATCTTGGTGATATGAAAATTACATCTCTAATTTTCCTAGGACAAACAGGATTTTTCGTGATGTTAAGCTATTTGAAATTATCTGAGCGTATGTATATTTATATTTTCGGTGCATATTTAACTGTCTTCTTTGCAGGTTTTACCTATTGGACGACCTTTATGATGACACCAGGTGCCGGTCATTAATAAAAAAACCCCTAAAAGCATTTTGCTTCAGGGGTTTTTTTATTTTCTTCAAAATCCATTTAGAAATGGATTTCCGTCCATTTCCCGTTCAATCGTAGTAGCTTCACCATGACCTGACAGCACTAGTGTTTCCTCAGGTAGTGTTAGTAATGTATCATGGATGCTATCAAGTAATTGTTGATGATTTCCACCTGGAAGGTCGGTGCGACCAATACTGCCACTAAATAATGTATCACCTGCAAATACAATACCTTCTTTTGGGTCATAATAAGAAAGACTTCCTGGTGAATGCCCTGGTGTTTTAAAAATATGGAAGTAGAAATCACCAATGACCAATTCCTTTTCATCAACAAGAATTTTCTCAGCTGGCTTCATTTTAAGGTGTTCTCCAATATTAAAGCGTTGAGAACCATTTAATGCAGGATCTAATAACCAATCTGCTTCCTTCTCATGAATATATAGTGGAATTTCATATTTATCTCTTACATCATCTACTGCACCAATATGATCAAAATGAGCATGTGTAAGAAGAATAGCCTTGGGTTTAATTGAGTTTTCTTCTAATAGGCGAATGAGACGCTCGCCCTCTCCACCTGGGTCAATAATGATACATTCCTTATGTTCATTCCATCTTAAATAACAGTTAGTTTGCAGTGGACCTAAAGGCAGCTGTTTCCACTTCATTTACAAACACCTCCTATATGTATATAATCATTGTATCATTTTATAATGGTAGAAGCATTCAGGGCTTAGGGTATGATTCTGAATAAAATAATATTAATGGAACAACATAAGATTGAATTGACAAACAAGTGTCAAACTTTTTTACCTCGACAAATTAAAAAAATAAATATAAAATAAATGTGAATGCATTTATCTACATATGATATAATCTTTACCTATAATAGGTTCAAAAGGGTTTAGGATGAAAGGAGTCTTACAATGGGATTTGTAATTATTACAGCATTAGTAACATTGCTTGCATTATTTGCAACTATTAGTTCCTTAAAAAACAAAAATTTATTAGGTGTTCTGTTTGCAGGCGGTTCTCTAGCAGTATTTGGCTGGTTTACGGTTATGACTGTACTTCACTCAGGTTATCCTGGAGGACACTAAAAAAGAGCCAAAACGGCTCTTTTTTTAATGTCCTTATTTTTCTAGCTTTTCATTAACAGCAGTCAGTTTATCTTCCATTTTCCTCTTTTTATCTCGACGGTCATCAATGCGTATATTTGTAGCTACCCGTTGAATCCCTTCCTGGAAAGGTGCTTCATGAATTTCCTTAATAACCTCTAATAAATCTGTTATATCGCCTTCAATAAGGGTGCTCATAGGCGTTAATTGAAACCGAATCTTTTCTTGTTCTTCATGTTTTTTTAATATTTTTTGTATTTCTGCTACATAGGTACTAACGCTTGGTGAATCAGTCCCTATTGGAATAACTGTTACATCTACAATCGCCAAAAATGTTCATCCTTTCTTAAATTGCACTAGTGGAATTAAAACTTTCTCTTTTAAATCAATGATTTTCTCAAATTGAAATCCAAATAAACAATAATTTTTAGAACAGCTTAATGGCTCATTATCTAAGCCCTCTAGAACCTTGCTTTCCTTTTGCGTTTTCACATTCCAAGAAGTGAGAGTGAACTTGTCATTATACGTATCGACAGTTCCACTGCTATTAGCTGCTAAAGTTAGAAAAACTTCACTTTCTTCTATCATATCATAATAAGGGATTAACCAATCTGAATAACGGCTAATAAGTGGAACGGTAAATTCTGCAGTTACCTCTCCTATTTCCGAGAAAAATTGATAGGTAGCTTTTCCATCTTCTTGGTTCTTCATAAATACCGAGAGTAATTCGTTACTAAACTTCTGAAAATGAATCGAGGAATCCACAATTTTGCTCTTTTCTTGATGATCATCGATATTTTGACTATAAATCGGTGCAGATATACTGATGGTGTCTTCACCCCAGTCCTGATACAAATAGCTATCAAGGGTGTGCCATTTGATAAATGGTTCTGGTGTTTGTATAGATTCTAATTCATTGTTACTTGTATTTAAAATATAGGTCTGATAGCTCCAATCCTCGGCAAAACTAACGATAAAGAGCAAATTATCATCGCTTTCATTCCAATTATAATAGATCTCCTTTGATGGAACATCTTGAGAAGCCAATGGATTTCCATCCATATCAATAATCGTAACCGTTGCCGAATAGGTCAGTGGAGCAGTATGAATCAACACACGTTCAGAACTTGGTGAAATTTTAGCATCTATAACAAGTTGATCGCTTTTGTAAATCGTTTTTGACTGACCTGTAAACACATTATATTTAGTAAGATGTGTTTGTTCTGCTACTTTATGTAGAAAGAGAATGTTCTCTTCATCCACCCATCCTACTATTTTTTGAAATGAGTTTTCACTGATTTCTAGAGGCAAGATTTCAGCTTCTGTTTGATCAGGTTCCTTTTTAATGTTTTCAATATCATTTTTTTGAGAAGGAGAAGCTTTAGAATTGGTACAACCAAATAGTATACAAGCGGTGATAAATAAAAGCATGAAACTAGCTATTCTATTTTTTTCCATACTTCCCCTCCCTTTTGAAAATCCTCGTTTATAATTAGTACGTTTGAACGAAAAAAATGTTTCAAAAATATTAAATATTATTAAAGAAATATGACAAATTTATTAAGGAGACTAGCTCCTTAGACTTATAAAAGTCTTTTCAAGCATAGTCTCCATTACTTAGGCGCAGATTTGATTGAATTTATTTTACTTCTTAATCCTCCAAAATACAATATAAATTTATTGATACATCGAAACAAGAAAAACCCCTAGAATATCTTGGTATATTTCATCAAATTGAGATAGGGGTAGTGGATTTATTCCTTTTCCTAATTCCATAGTAAAACCTGGTTTTTGGAATTCCTTAATAAACCAATCTTTGTATCCAGCATAACTATCTACGTAGCGCACAGACTCATAGCCACTGACTCTTGCAAATTCTTCTGCAAGTCGCTCTGATTCAGGTGGTTCAAGACCTTCATACCCCCAATAAAACTCTTTTCCTTGTGTATGCAGTGCAAGCATTCGATCAAATGGAGTCTCTCGTGCCAAATCTGCCATTGCTATCGCCTCAGGTTCAGACAATGGTTTATAGCCTGGGAAATCCCGTGGTGCGGGACTCTTCTCTTCTTTGCGTTCTTTTTCAATTTCCCACTTAGCAGGGTACTGATTATTTAAATCTACGCCATTAATATTAGCTTTCCAGCCTGTGAATTCCTCACTTCCCCGATTGATTTCAATTAAACGTTCCCTTATAGATGGGGGAGGACCTTGAAGCACTAAATCCACACCATCTGGATTGACCATCGGAACCAATGATAGTGATACAGAATTATATAAAGGTAAAGTTCGGACTCCTCTAATGGAACGATGGTTTGTTAACGACACCAGGTAGTCATTTAGAAATTTCATAATAATCGGTGTCGTAATCCATTCATTAGCATGAAATGAGCCATTAAAATGAACCTTCTTTACACCATTGCCAATAAGGATTTCTTGTATAGGTTGATTTAAAACACTTTTTCCAATTTCGTTTATCGTGATAAATGGATATACATTAGAAAGTCTTTTCAAATCGTTAGAAAGCTGTTCAGAACTATAGGCTTGTTTGGCAATTATTATTGGATTTGTTACTCTTATTGGAAGGAGCAGCGTTTTTCCAATACTTAGCAGGTTTGGGTCTACATTTGGATTTAATAAAAATATTGCATCAAGAGATAGATTCCGTTGTCGAGCGATCGTCCAAAAGGTATCACCCTTTTCCACCATATAGGGCACTGATTGAAATCCAGGAATTTCGATTTCCATACCAGGCATTAATGCATTCACATCTTGCTGCCGATTAGAATCTAATAACAATTGAAATGGAAGATAAAAGAGCTGACTGTAGTACCATAATGTGTCCCCTTTTCTTATCGTTACTTTCATCTAGAGCATCCCCCTACTATATTTTCTCTTACTACATGTATGTTTTGAAGGATAAAAGATGACAAAAAAGCTATCCCAAAACCAAGAAGTCGGGAACCAGTCATTAACGAGTAGTAGTTAAATTTCTGGTTTCCCGACTCCTATTGGGATAGCTTTTTTTATTCTTTACTATTTGCTTTATTTATCTCTTTCTCTTCTCCTTGATAAAAGCGAAGGAGATCACTGTATATAATCTTATCTGAATACTCTAGCTCTGTTGCAGCACGTTCTTTATATGGCTCACAGTACTTCATATCCGTTGGTTCTTCCGTTTCCTTATTATAACATTCATTTCCTGCATAGACATAATCCTCTGTAATGAAGCGTCCATCTCTAAGAATTGTAAATTGTTCATTTTCCTTAGAAAATAAATCTTCACCGAATTGAATATCGTTCTTTGTTTCAATTCCGAGTAGGTGCATCATTGTAGGTCTTAAGTCAATCTGACCAGAAACATCAGAAATAGTTTTTCCTTCCATCCCTGGAATATGAATAATGAGTGGTACCCTTTGTAATTGCGTACTTACAAATGGAGTAACTTTCTTATCAAGATATTTACTCATTGCTTGATTATGATTCTCTGAGATTCCATAGTTGTCCCCATACATTACAATGATAGAGTCTTCATAGAGTCCAGAATCTTTTAGATCTTGAATCAAGTTTTTTACGGCTTCATCCATATAACGTACCGTTTGGAAATAGCGATTTAAAGTACCTGAATTAGAATCATATTCACCAATCAACTTATCCTCTTCATCAAGAGTAAATGGATAATGATTCGTTAGAGTAATCATCTTCGTATAGAATGGTTGTTGCATTTCTTTCATGTGTTCAACAGATTGTTCAAAGAATGGAATATCCTTCATTCCCCAGTTAACCGAATTGTCTTCCGTTACTTCATAGTCTGTTATTGAATAGAAACGTTGATATTCTAAAGCATCGTACATAATATCACGGTTCCAGAAGCTCTTATTATTCGCATGCATGGTAGATGTGAAATAACCATTTTCATTTAGACGTTCTGTCATGGATTCAAATTCATTTCCAGAATGGGTGAAGAAAACAGCTCCCCGATTCAATGGATATAAGGAGTTATCCATAATGAATTCAGAGTCAGAAGTTTTCCCTTGCTGTGTTTGATGGTAAAAGTTCTCAAAGTAGAAGCTATCACCAATGAAATCGTTTAAGAATGGGGTAACCTCTTGCCCATTCATCGTATTATTAATAACAAAGCTTTGTAATGATTCTAATGACACTAAAATCAAATTTTTATCTTTTGCAATCCCAAACATGTCTTTGTTTGGTTCCACTTGATTGGCTCGAACATGGTTTTCGATTTCTGCAAGTTCGCTTCCATCTGCAAGCGCACGCTGCGCAGATGATTTTGACTGAAGAAAAACATCGTATATATGATAATTGTAAGTTCCAATATTCTTTACAAGGATCTCACGATCGAACGTCCTTGTTAAAAGTTGCGGTCTTTCAGCCTCAGCTAAACCTAAGTTAAAGAATGCAAGAGCGATAGCAACTAAGAAATAGGCTCTACGATTCATTCTACTAAAGGTTTTTATAGCGAACCAAGCAGGCTTCAGTTTTAATACAACTGCTAGAATGATAACGTCGATAAAAAAGAACATGTCTGTCCATTCAACAATCGCACTAGCACTTGATCCCAGATCACCAAAATTATTTGTTTGGAACAACACTGGTAAGGTTAAAAAGTCATCAAAGAAACGAAAGAAAACCACGTTTCCGTACAAAACTAAAGAAAGAATGAAACTTGTAATTAAAATGTATCTAGCTCTTCTCTTTTCACTTTTAAAAAATAAGCTTAACCCTAAAATGAATAGAATAAAACTCAATGGGTTAATGAATAATATCAATTCCTGCATAAAATTTTCAGTTTCAATATCAAAGCTAGTTTGATAGACGATATAAGTTTTTAACCAAAGTAGCACACTTGCTAACAAAATAAGTGAAACCTTTGGCCACTTGAACTTCTTCATTTACTAGTACCTCCTTGTTACAAATTTCGTAACAAATCTCATTTGGAATTATTTTCATATTTTTTACATAATTAGGTGTTTCGAAAATCAATCAAAGTATATCTTAATACTTTTTTTACAAAAGGTCAAACGTCAATTAATATTAGTTAGATAGAATAGTAATTTCAATGGTATTCACTTACCCTATATATTAGACGATTTAATCGAAAAAAAGTTTCAATCTCTTTACATTAAATTAAAATAAGTCGATCTACACAGAATTTCACTAGGTGAAAAGAACCTACGGATCAATAATAATTGGGACTTTTAATTGGATATCAAATAAAATAAGGTTGACCATCTTTAAGGTCAACCTTATTTACATTATTTTAATTTGTTTTTAACAAGCCAAGCAGCTCCGATTACCCCTGCATCATTTCCTAATGTAGCAATGGATATTTTCGTTGAATTGGCAACAGTTGAAAAAGCATATTCTTTAAATCTGTCCACTACTCCCTTTAAGAGAATATCACCAGCACGGGAAACGCCTCCACCCAAGACAATCTTCTCTGGATTTAGTGCGCTACCTAGGTTAGCGATGGCAATCCCTAAATAAAATGCAAGCTTGTTCACCACTTGTTTAGCTAAAGCGTCTCCTGTACGTGCAGCATCAAAGACATCCTTCGCAGTTAATGATGTTTTTACCTCTTTAAGGATGGATTTATGAGATGAATCGTTGAGTGCCTCCAGTGCTAATCGAACGACACCAGTGGCAGATGCCACAGTCTCTAAGCATCCACTCTTTCCACAGTTACAAGGATAGCCACCATCAGGCACAACCGTAATATGACCAATTTCACCAGCTGCACCTCTAGTTCCATGGATAATATCCCCATTCGCGATAACTCCGCCTCCAACACCCGTTCCAAGGGTGACACAGATAATATCTTTTGCGCCATCACCAGCACCTTTCCACATTTCCCCTAATGCTGCACAATTCGCATCATTATCAATAACAGCAGAAAGGCCCGTTTCAACTTCTAATAAATCCTTTAAAGGCATATTCTTGTCCCATCCAAGATTTACTGCTTCATAGATGATCCCTTTGACCATGTCTACTGGGCCAGGAGCCCCCATCCCAATACCCATTAGCTTTGACTTTGGCTGATCCAGCTCACTTAGCTTCTGGTCAATAGCCTTTGCAATATTGATAATAATATTTTTACCGTTATCAGATTTATCCGTAGGAATCTCCCATTTGTGTAGGAGTTCTCCATATAAATTTAAAAAAGCAATCTTTGTCGTGGTTCCTCCAAGATCTACACCAACCAACCATTTTTCTGACATGCTCATCCACCCTATTTTTTTTGTTTTTCTAGCTCTTTTTGTATTTCATGTCTCAACAGAAAAAGAGCCATTTGAAATTCTTTTGGCTCTAGTAGTTGAGACTGATACAGATCCTTTACCTCTGATTCCATCAATTGAAGATCAGATAGTCGATGACCAACATAAATCATTGTGCCGTATTGTTTTAAGAGCTGCTGAATATCATAAATCGTTTTCATTTTTTACCACCGGCTTTCAAGCATCAATTCACCTTTAAAGTATAAAATAAAAACAGCATCTAAACAAGAATAGGATGGAACGATTGATTACCGATCTGGATCTTTAGGGTGTAAATATCTAGCTCTCCTGTTTTTTAGTGGCATTGGAGTGCGTATAAATACATCACGAAACGCTCTGAAATTAAATGGAATGAATGGCCACATATAAGGGACATCGAAGGATTTAATTCTGCAGAGATAAACCATCCAAACGAATACTCCAATGACGAACCCATAAACACCAAATAGAGCAGTCGAAATTAATAAGACTATGCGAATAATACGATTCGCTAAACTCATTTCATAGCTTGGTGTTGCAAAGGTTCCAATAGCTACGATTGCAAGGTACAACACCACTTCATTGACGAAAAGCCCTACCTCAACGGCAACTTGTCCGATCATCAGTGCAGCAACTAACCCTAATGCTGTAGCTAAAGAAGAGGGTGTATGAATCGCAGCCATCCTTAACATATCAATCCCGGCTTCAATAATCAGGAATTGGAAGATCAGTGGAATTTCTCCAGTCTCGTTCGGACCAATAAATTGAAAATTAGATGGCAATAACTCTGGTTGCATAGCAAATAAAAAATATAATGGTAAAAGAAAAATCGACGCCCATACTGCTAAAAAACGAACAAATCGAAAATAAGCCCCTACTAATGGTTTATTTCGGTATTCTTCAGCATGTTGTAGGTGATGCCAAAAGGTTGTGGGTGTAATCATCACACTTGGCGATCCATCAACCATAATACAAACATGCCCGTCATATAAATGTGCTGCTGCAGTATCTGGTCTCTCTGTATAGCGAACCATTGGATAAGGGTTCCAGTGCCGCCCTGAAATAAACTCTTCCAACGTTTTTTCCGCCATCGGCAGGGCATCAGTGTCAATTTTCTCTAATGAATCTTTAATCTTTTTAACTAATTTTGGATCAGCTATATCCTCTAAATAGCAAACTACTATATCCGTTTTCGACCTACGTCCAATTTGCATATATTCCATTCTTAAGGACCGATCACGAATTCTTCTTCTCGTTAAAGCAGTATTAAAAACAATCGTTTCAACAAACCCGTCTCTAGACCCCCGAACAACCCTCTCAAGGTCTGGTTCTTCTGGACCTCGTACCGGATATGTACGTGCATCAATAATAATTACCTCATCTATACCATCTACAACAAGTGCAGTTGGACCAGATAATACCTTATCAACAACACTATGTAATTCATCTGTCTTCTCAATTTCTATATATGGGATATACGTTTTTAATAGCTTTTCTATCGTATTTCCATCTAACTGCTCTTCTTCTAAATCCGCCAAAAGCTTCATAATAAAGTGCATAATATCGTCTTTAACAAATCCATCTATTAAAAACATCGCCATATTTCTGCCTGCATAATGCAAATCTAACTGAATGACATCAAAGCTTTTATCTACTGCTAGGACATCTTTTAAGAAATTTATATTTTCATTTATATTTTTAGAAACTGGTTTTTTATTTTGATCTCCCATAGCCAATCTCACTCCATTCATCTATCTTCCATCCTAGACATCAACCCTTAAAAACATACTTATAATTCATAAAATGACAGCTTGTTTCATAGAATGGTTCCAAACAATCTATCTAAGAAACTGGGGTGAGAAAATTATGAAGGAAAAAATAAAGGTATTACTCCCGGTGATTTCTTTTCTTTCAATCGTAATCATTGCCAGTCTAATGATTTATAAACCGTTAGCAAAAGAAAGTATAATCTTCTTTCCTATAGATGATAAAGCTTTCTATAAATCCGCTAAAACTAATATTAACTTAGAAGATATCAAGAAGAAGCCTTATCAAATTGATTGGAAAATATCTTCAACTTTGAGTCAGGTTGCTTACTTACGCCAAGATATAAGCTTTTTATTTATGAATGGTATACTGAAAGCGAAGATGAGTAAATGGGAGCAAAACACAGATGAAATCATTGAAGAAAAAACAGTAGAAGGGAAAGAGAGCAGTCTCATAGAAGCGATTTCTTTCCATTATTCAGAGATACATGAAACAGAGGATGACATTACAAGTTCTCAAAAGATGTCAGAAGACCAATTATATGTTATTGACTCTAACTTTCATCCGTTGACAACTTTCCAAAAACCTAGTAATAAAAATGAAGAAGAATGGAAATCAACTTTAGATCGAGTCACCAAACAACAACTCGATTATTCTTGGAATAAAGTGATTATGGAAAACCAAATCGATTTAAATCAATATATCCAAATGCCATTAACGGCACTTTCATCATACAATGACTCACCCTTAAATGGATTCACTCCTGAGCAGTGGAAATTTGTTGTGGGCAATTTATGGGAAGGATTATATAAAAACTACTTTCTTGGCATAAAAAAGCAGGATGGCACTGTTGTCGAATCAGTTGGAAGTACTATCCCACTCTTACTATTTCATAAAAACAAAAAGGAATTACTTGTCATAACTACCACAAAAGATGGAGAATCGGTGCTGTTAAAACAAGCTTTACCTTTTTAAATTAGATTGTTTTTGCAAACATTGTTGTTATTTGAAAAAGGGTTGGTTGCAGCGAAAGGATGTTCGTTTTCCGCGTGGCGGGCAGTGAGCCTCCTCGTCACCTTGCTCCTGCTAAGGTCTCACCTGTCCCGCTTCTCCCGCAGGTGTCTCGCACCTGCAGCAAAGACCAACCTTTTTACAAAAATTATGTTCTTAAAACAACACTCTTTTAGAAAACTGTCTTAAAACAAGTCGAAGGTATTATAAATAAAGCAATTGAGAAAACAGCCCATTTTAAAGTTGTTCTTCTAGTCTATCAACTAGTTGTTGATAGCTTTTTTCTTTTGGGTTTAATTCTAAAGCTTTTTTTGCATGGGTTAATGCCGTTTTTAGATCTGCCTTGTCACCCAGGACTAATGCTAAATTATAATGGGCTTCATGGAATTCAGGTTCGATTTCAATTGCTTTCCGTAAGTGCGTTTCGGCATTATTAATATCACCTTGCTTTATTTCCACATAAGAAAGCAGAAAATATGTTTGCGCATTCGGCTCCCCATCTTTAACTACTTCAGAAAGCATCGAGGCAGCTTCTTCAAAATCCTGATCCTCGATTCTTTGCTGGGCAAGTCCGTTAATAGTCTCTGAATTCAGAGATCTGCCAAACCCTCCAAAGCCTACAAAAAGAGATGCACTTACGATGGCGGCACTTAAAAACATATAAAGGATTTGTGAAAGCCATTTCTTCTTCTTTGGAAAGTGAACAATACCTGTTGCTAGAAAGCCGCCAATTAGACCACCTATATGTCCAGCATTGTCAATTCCGGGAATCGTAAATCCTAGAATTAGATTCAAAATAATGACTGCAATGACGTTCATTCCCATAGTACGAAAAAAAGTACCTGGGTGTGTAGCCCCAAAATATAATAATGCCCCAAAACAGCCAAAGATTGCACCGCTTGCACCCGCGGAAAGGTTAGAGGTAAATACGAAACTCCCGAGTGTCCCGGTAATTCCAGAGAAAAGGTAGATGAATAGAAACCGTCCTCGCCCATAAATTCTTTCCACTGCACTACCAAGAAAATAGAGAGCTAATGTATTCATGAGTAAATGTAAGAATCCAATATGGAGAAAGATTGGCGTAATGAACCTCCACCACTCACCATCAAGGATCAGCGGGTTATACTTTGCACCATACTTGATTAAAGTTTCTGGATTTTGACTTCCACCATTCATCTCTAAGAGTCCGAAGATGATTAACTGAACAACAATAAAGAAATTCGTAAAAAAGGGTTTCCCATTTTTAAATAGTGAGCGTTCTTTTTCAACTTGTTTGCTCGCATTTGTAAGGACCATTTCCTTTAATACTTGGACTTCAGTGTCACTATATTCTTCTTTTAGGCTCCACATACCCTTTGTATCATCAATTAGTGAAAGAAAACCTTCTGTTCTTGATTGCCCATTCGATTCATCAATTAGATACGAGTGTACGTCCGTTCTCTTTGTATTAGGAAATACATATGGCTCCCTAAAAAAATGTTCGTAATCATCCACTGGCGGATATTGACTAACATAAACATTTGTAACAGATAGATTCCTTTTCCCAAAGCTCTTTCTGATTTTTTCAGCATTAAGTGAGGTTAATTCTATATCCCTCTTCACCCAATTACCCCAATCCAAATCGTATCGAAGTAACCGAATCAGCGGCGCTTTCTTTTCTGAAAAATTCTCCAACCAAAGCTCCTGATGATTGCTAGACAGTGTAATGATTCGATATTTCTTTTCAACTACGAGAGCATATGCGATTCTCCAAAATAAATAATTCAACCGAAAATTCACTTTATCCTCCACTTTCTTCTAAGTCAATTATATTTATTACTATACTGATGCACTAACTAAAATGAAAGTAAATAGGTACTAAATCAAGATATTCAAACGATCAGAAATGTTACCAACGTCATAAATTAATGAATATCATTTCTTCTATAATAAGGATAAAAAAGCAAATACTTCACAAAATAAAAGTAGGAGGTTGATATATGATGAATGGATTATTAAAATGGCTTACAGTTGGAACATTTCTCTATATGTGTTATCGTAATCGCTATCGTTTATTAAATGTATTACTTGGTAATTTTTATATTCGAAAGGCAGTCGTGGGGGCTTCGATGAAAATCCCTGGAGTCCGTTCCCTATTTCTTCAGAGCTCATTTCGTTCGTAAGAGGGTTGTTAGTAAGAGATTGGAACCACTATGCTTTTCCATATAGGAGATGTCCCTAAAGATTTCTTCTATATATTTAAGTTGTGGTTCCTGACATCTTTTTATTGGACAGTGCCTCTTCTTTTTCACTAATAAATGATTAAGACGAACAGTCCTGGCAATGTACAAGCTACAAAATTAACTACTTCATTATTTACAGGTACGATGCCTTTTACTTTCTCCGTTGAAAAAGAACAATGATTTGTTGCTTCCGTTCTCATTCCACAACGACAACATTGATACTCGACTTGAACGGAAGCCCCAAGCATTGTGTCCACTATACTTCCAAGAAACCCTAACGATGATAGGATGATGATCTCATCAATCGTCATAGATGGAGCCATTATGTATGAAAACAAGATAATAACAATAGAACCTAGTAGACTGGATAACGTTCCTACCAATGAAATGGCCCCTGAGGTACCTTTCTCTACTCTCTTAAGAGTTCTAAGAGAAAATGGTTTTCCTTTACTTAATGGACCGATTTCAGAAGCCCATGTATCAGAGTTGGCGGCTGCTATAGAGACTAGAAAAGCAAAAAAGAAGCTAGATTCATTTGTTCCCATATAAAGAATGGAAAAAATGGCAGCGGGACCACCGTTTGCAAATACTTGCTGCCAATCACGCTTAGAGGTTTTCGCTAATTTCTGGTCGATCGCATGCTTCTGCCCCTTTTTGAATCTTGACCAAAAGCTAGAAGAAACAAAAAACACCCCTAAAATAATCAACCCATCCCAGCCGAAAGCAGCACCAATGACTATCCCTACAACAGAAGCTGAGAACGCACCAGATAAAGAAAGATTGGATGAATACCAGCCTAAAGCGCTAATCAAGACAATAAATATATAGAGAACTGGTGTAAATTCATTCACAGGAGATATCCTCTGCTTCTGATAAAATTGACTGAACAGGAAGATCGAAGGATTCAATCGGAATAGATTCAACGACCTGCTCCTTAAAGGCGAGTGAGACTGTGCTTCCACGGTAGTTTTCTAAAAAACGATCATAGTACCCGCCCCCAAAGCCTAAACGATATCCGTGTCGTGTAAAGGCGAGACCTGGTACAATGACTAAATCCATCTCATCAGAGGTTACACTTACAGTTTTAGATGGGATTGGTTCAAGTAAGCCGAAATAAACCTTTTCAAGTTGAGTAAATGAAGTAATGGTACGAAAATCCATTGTTTTATCTGAAGAAATACATTTGGGAACAGCTATTTGTTTATTTTCTTCCCAGCCTCTTTTCACTATATCCCATGTATGAACCTCAGGAAAGTTTGAAATCGTAAGGCTAATCACATTGCTTTTTTTCCATTGATTGGACGCGAATAACCTTCTTGTTATTTCATATGACTTCTGCTCGTATTCCTGTTTAGACATGGAAGACATGAGCTTGATTTGCGCTTCTCTAAATTGTTTTTTATTCATAAGTTCAACCTGCTTTCTGACATCGTTTCATATCATTTCGTCTTCATGTTCAAATATCCCTTTTTAAATGGCTGTTTTCTATAGGTTATTTTTTTTTAAGAACATAAGTTTTTATAAAAAGGTTGGTTGGAGTGGAAACCAACCCCTTTTTTTATGACAACATGTTTACGAGAAAACAACAAAAAAAGCAGCGGAGATAATCCAGCTGCTTACTTTGTTTCGCGATGTAATGTTACACGTTTTAATTTAGGGCAATATTTTTTAAGCTCTAAACGATCAGGGTTGTTACGTTTATTTTTTGTAGTAATATAATTACGCTCACCTGTTTCAGTGCAAGCTAAAGTAATGTTTACACGCATCGTTATATCCCTCCAAACATTCGTAAAACTTCATCTCTTCATACGACCTTTATATAATATCATTATTTGAAGGGAAATGCTAGTCTGTTTTTCATCCCATAATGGATTTTTCTAATTTGATCCCTGCAGACATTTTGTATCGCAAAGACTGTTCCTTCTATAGACTCGTTTGGTTTTAATAAGATATCAAGGCTATATACGGCAATAGAAGGTCCCTTTAGTAATGGCTGGTAGGCTAAATGACCGCTTTTCAAGGTTTCTCTCCACATTTCAACGCCTTGATCTGTTAATGGATAGAGTGATTTCCTTACTAAAATTCCTTCCTGTAACGATAGATCAACTAATGTTGTTGAAGAAGAATATTTCCATATTGCATGACTTTTAGGAGAGGTAAAGCTTATATGGTTCCTTTCCTCACGATTAAATTCTAATAAGTAAAACAGCTTTAACCTTTGGTGCGTGTTTAATGTATTACAGATCCTAAATGAATTTCGCTGGATATCTTTATAATAAGAAGTAGCTATATCAATCTCAAAGCCATGCCAAATTGTATTTTCTTTCACTTGCTTCAATGAATGACAATGGCTCTGCTTCATCCATGCAAATACTTCACAAGAGAAAAGGTTCCTGGTCATTTTATCACGATTGATTGGTTGAGATAGATTTATACTCATACGCCTCTACACCTTTTGCCATTGTTTAATTTTTTTTAAATAATAATTCGCAAATTCCTTTGCCAAATTTCTTCGAGAAGCTTTTGAATAAATAATAAACCCCTTTGAAGGTTCATCTATTATTCTTGTCCAGCCGCCGCTCCAATGAGAAATGAATATTTCTTCAGGACGATTAGAATATCGGCCATCGTGTTGATCTTGAAAGAGTAAATCTAGAACTTCTTGTTTCTTGTAAGATGGGCAAGGAGCTAATAATCTTGTAATATATTTACTATTGTGAGGATTTGTTTCACCATTTAGCGACTCGATATTTTCTAGCCAGTCCGAGTCAGGCAGGTAATCTAGTACCTCTGTCACATAGCCTCTTAAATAATCTTCTCTCGCCTTTCTGTAAGAGTCAGGACTCCCAATATCTCTCCAATAATCAGGTGTATTATAAACAAATACTCTTTCTTTATTTCTTAAGAGCGCTGGAAAAACATCCCTGCTAAAATCAGTTTCCCCCAAAAAAGGATATTCACGTATCACCCTTGGATCCATAACATAAATGCCTGTGTTAACCTGTTGAACATCAAGTTTATAATCATTAGGTTTTTCAACAAAGCTAACTAACTTTCCATTTTCATCACTATGACAAATTCCATACTCTAATGGATTCTCAACATTTTTTGAAACGATGGTCACTAGTGCTTTTTTCTGGTTATGAAAATTCACTACATCTTCTATGGAAAGATTTGTGAAAGCATCTCCGCTTATGATGATAAAGGGCTCATCAAGTAAATCTTTAGCCTTAAAAATCCCACCAGCAGATCCTAATGGCTTATACTCGTTTAAATAAGTAATATTAACCCCCCACTCTTCACCGTTTCGAAAATAATTCTTAATGCTTTCCCCCTTATAAAAGATGGTGATAAAAATATCGGTTATCCCAAATTCTTTTAATAGCTTAATACTATATTCCATAACGGGCTTATTCATAATGGGAACCATAGGTTTAGGCGTTTTGAGGGTATAGGGTCTGAGTCTCTTTCCCTCTCCCCCTGCTAATATGACTCCTTTCATAAATAGGATCCTTCCATTTTCTTGTTCAAGGAAACCTCTTCATATACTTTAAGCGTTTGATCAGATATCCGCTCCCAGCTAAATAACATTTGAGCCAATTTATATCCACTTTCCCCTAACCTTTCTTTCAAGCCTTCTTCCTGAAGGATTGACTCAACTTGAAATTTCAGAGAATCTGGATTTTCAGGTTCAAATAGAAGACCAGCATGACCATGTTGTACAATCCCTTTTAGCCCCCCAGTCTTCGATGCAATTACAGCTTTCTTTGCAGCCATTGCCTCTAGAGCAACAATACCGAATGGTTCATAGACACTTGGGAAAATAACGGCTTCACATTTTTCAAGAAGCTCATTCCGTTTGTCATCATCAATAAACCCGATAAATTCAATATAATCTTCTAGATTCTTTTCCTTCACCAATTGTCGGTAATGCTCAAGAAGTGGTCCTTTACCTGCAATCAAAAATTGTCCATCCCATTGCGTTTTGACCATTGATGCCATTTCAATTAAAGTGTCAAAACCTTTTTCTTTAACCATTCTGCCTATGGATAGAAAAAAACGTTTGCCGGATTCATGCTTAGACTTATTCGAACCTCTCTCAACTTCCCAAATATTCACTCCATTCGGAATGATATTAAGCGGAATTTCTCCTAAAGGAAAAACTTCTTGAACTTCTTGTTTCATAAATTCACTACACACAATAATTTGATTCGAGGCATGAATTAATTTCTCTTCCTGCTGATGAATTTTCATTTGAAGATCTGTATAAATCCCTTTATTTCTGCCATGTTCTGTTGCGTGAATAGTGGTTATTAATGGGATAGAGAAATTCTTTTTTAAGTTGATTGCTGCCATTCCTACTACCCAATCATGAGCATGAATAACATCGATTTTTTCACTATTGATTAATTCTACAGCTTTTTCAAAGAGCACCAAGTTTAATTGTGCCACCCAATTTAAAAAGTTTTCCTCAAATCGCTGTAAAGGGTGTACTCGATGAACCTCAACACCATCAGCTACCTCATAAGGTAATCCTTCATCATTTTTGGTTGTTAATACAATGACTCGTTTACCTTTTTTTACTAGCGCTTTAGACAGATCATGTACATGTCTCGCTAATCCCCCAACAATATATGGAGGATACTCCCAGCTTAATAAAAGAATCGCTTCTGCTTCCTCTCGTTTCTCTTTAACCTTTTTATCATTCTGCCACTGACCGAATGTCAAGGCAGAAGGATGTGATGTGAACTGCTCTCTATATGACACAAAATGGGAATCGCTATCATTCTTTTTAATATATTGGTATATGTTTTGAAATGCCTGTTTACATGATACCGAGACTTCATCATCATTTTGATACATGAGCAAATAATGGGCCCACTCTGTAACTAATTGGTGAAGTAATCGTGATGAACTTGATTCTGTTAGACTAGCATTCTTTAAATTCCTTTCCATTTCATGAATAACCATTAATTGCTTTATTTCTTCATCGGAAAATAAAGTCTTTTCTAACTCCATCTCCAGATAACCAAATCCAACCCTTGATAATGAAGTAGGATGTGAAAGCCAAATTTCTTCACTAAAATGGAATGGCTCACTGCCAGAATTAGTCTGTAGAAAGTAGTTTCCATTTTCTTGATTCTTCTCTAGAGGAATAAGTTTCAATCCTCTTGGAGTACGAAGAATCATGTTCTCATCCTTTTCTTTTTCACTAAATTGGTAGGAGTAGCTAGAAATAAATGAGTATTCAATTCCGTTTTCAGTAAGATACAAATCTAATCCTGGTAAGTATGCACAATAAGGTAACCAGAACCCTTTAGGTTTGTTTCCAAATACTTTTTCATAAATCGAAATTGCTCCATTGATTTGAATATCAATTCCAGTGTCTGTGAGTAAATGTGTTAATGGAAAGTGGCTTAAAGATGTAGGAACGATGATTAGCTTTTGATTTTCTTGTAACTTTTGGAGTGCAGCGGGTATATCTTCTTGACAATTCAACCATTGAGAAAAGGATTTTTGAAGCTGATGATTTTCTGATAGTTTATTTTTAAAATAAGTATTGGCCCGCTCTTTAAAATCATCTGTTATGAGCCACTCTAAAATAAGAGGGGAAACGACCATGAGCTTCGTTTCCTGTTTGTGCTCACATAATTCAACTACCTCAAGAAATTCCTCTAATACTCGTTCCACTAATGTGTCGGATTCATTTTTTTTGCATTCTAATGGAGAAAAACCTAAATGCGTAGGCAATATAACGACATTCTGACAACTGTTCACAACCGTCCCTCCTAGTGTTTTTGATCAATCATTTTGGTTATTCCTATTACATTATTCCAAGCCTAAAGTGGCCCAATACGATGAGAACAAAAACACCTAATTCCTAACATAATAAGAATACGTACTAACATGTTCTACCCATTGTGGTTTTTCAACCTGCCCACTTTCAAATTCTATTAGTTCCCTCATGCTGTGATATTCTACTTTGTCCTCCATTCTTGGAGTATGTAATACGTTAGAACGACAAAGACTAAAAAACTTCCCATCCGGTAAGATGATCCCGTATTCTGTACAATAGCTTCTATTAGATTTTAAGCCGTTGATGAACCAATTGTTTGCGTGTTCAGGAACGATCATGTCAAATGTACTGTGATGATTATGGCCATTAAATTCTATGGAAGTAACATCATACAAGCGCAAGAAATATCTAATCTCGTTTCGATTAATTTGAAATTGTTCTAAAACCATTTTTAAGATCTTTTCAGGTACTTTCCAATAAATAAATAATCTTTTTGGACTCGTAAACAATTGTTGTATTTCCGTTCTGAGGGATATATCTTTACGAATACCCTTAACCTTCGCTTTTAATACCCCAGACCTTTTCTTAGGAGTCGGTCTCTTCATCTCTTCCTTTTGTTTTTCTGGTTCGATAGAAATTTGTTTTTGGTGCTTTACCCACTGATACTGAACCTTTCCTACAGTAGAATTAAGTTCCTTTGCGATCTTCCGAAAGGACATTCCTTCCTTACGAAGTTCAATAATTTTCTCAAGCACTTCTTTCACCTCACCTAAATTAAAGATTCTATGTTTTCTATCAAAAAATTATGACGATTTAGATTATATCTTAATGGTATCATCGTAACTAAAAACCTACAATAAACGCATTTTGTCGGTTATTGTTGTATTGCCGCTAACCTTTGACAGATTAACAAAAAATTTTTATTTCTTTTATGAATTTCATTGAAATTTCAAAACAAAGAGCATTTACGACAAGTTTTCATCCTATTTTAATCCCAGACTCGACATTATATTCAAAATAATTTGATAATTTAATACTATTAAATTTTATTTAAAAAATAGAATCATTCTAGTCTTCCTTCTTTATGTATGCTATAAATATGAATAGATTTAAGTATGGGGTGAAGAAAATGAATACAATTACGATCTTACTATTAGGAGTCAGCTTATTACTGTTTGCGTTATCTTTTATTCAAAAAGACCGCTATCGACTACTTGAGAAGGAAGTAGAAGAAGTTTCAATTAATTATCTTCAGGAAAACTATCAAATTAAGAAAAGATTGAAAGTCCTAGAAGAAGAACTTCTTGTAGAAAACGGTGAATCTATAAAAGTACATACGGATACCAAACATAATTTAAAGCAAAAGCCAATTCATGAGATTGTCAAAAATCAGGTCATCTCCCTCCATCAACAAGGAGTACATGTTGACCAAATCGCTAAACAATCTGCACTATCTACTTTTGAAGTAGAAAAAATTATTAATAGCCTTAAGTAGTAAGAAAGGAGAAAGTATGAGTAAGCAATCAACTCGCAGTATTGCCTTTGGATTATTTTTAGCTGGTCTTATATTATTTGTTTATCAGCAATTCTTTTACGAAATCGATGCAAAAGAGAGCATTGCGTTATTAGAAAAAGAAGGATATACCGTTCTTTCAGAAAAAGAAGCAAAAGCAAATGAAAAACAAATAGCACAATTACAGGAACAGTTAGCACAAGCTCCTAAACAAGAAGAAAAAACAGAAGAGAAAACAGATACTAAAAAAGAGCCAAACCAAAAGCAAGAAACAGTCAAAAAAGAGGAACCGAAAGTATATCAAGCCGTCCTCAGCATCACTTCAGGAATGAACATTGTCCAAATTAGTGATAAGTTAGCAGCTAGCAAGATTATAAAGAGTTCAGATGAAATGAGTGACTATTTAGCAGATAAGCATTATGCTGAGCAAATTAAGATTGGTGAATATGAAGTCAATTCTGAAATGACCATCGATCAAATTGCCAAAATTATTACCAAAACAAATTAAGAGGTTAGAAGGATTAGTTTAAGGCTTATCTCGGCAGAAATTACTAATACTGAGCCATGAAGGAAGCCTTCATGGCTCGGCTTATGACCTCTAGAAGATAAGCACTGAAACTAGACGATTTAACAAGATTAAAAATAAAGTTGACCAAATGTAAACGGTCAACTTTGTCATTTAAACACTATTCATTTAAATCGTATCGACGCCCTTTTACTAAATAAAAGACTCCTTCAGCAATATTTGTTGTATGATCAGCTGCTCTTTCTAAATATCGACATACAAAGGATAACTGAGTAATCTGAGCTGTATGCTCTGGCTTTTGTTTATTCATTTCTAATAATTCTCGAATGGTTTCTCCATATAAATCATCAACTTGGTCATCAATGTCCGCAATTCGCTTTGCTTTTATTATATCTTCTTCTACAAATGATTCTAGTGTAAGTTGGATCATTTCATGTGTTAGTGAATACATTTTTTTAATATTATTAATTGGTTTAATAAGGGGCTCTTTTCCAATACGAATAGCAGACTTTGCGACATTCACTCCAAAATCGGCAATTCTTTCTAAATCCGCTGCAACTTTTATAGCTACAATGATTCTTCGTAAATCGGTTGCTACTGGTTGTTGTTTTGCAATTAAGAGAATAGCAAGATCATTAATTTCTTCCTCTAATTGATCCGCTTTTTGATCATCTTCAATAATTTCTAAACAACGATCAATGTCCTGCGCTTCTATAGCTTGTATACTTCTTTCTAAGGCCACTGTTGCAAGTTTACCTAATTCCATTAGTTTATCTTGTAATTCCTTTAGATTGGCATCAAATTGAACACGTACAGCAGACATTATAAACCCTCCAAATGATTATTTTCTTTTTTTAGAAAAAGGAGGATTCCTCATCAACTTCATAGGAATCCTCTTATTCTTATTTCTATTTTTTATTATCCGAATCTACCCGAAATGTAGTCTTCTGTACGTTTATCTGATGGATTCGAGAAAATCTTATCGGTTTCATCAAATTCAATCACTTCTCCATTTAAGAAGAATGCAGTTCGGTCAGAAATACGTGCAGCCTGTTGCATATTATGTGTAACAATAATAATACTGTAATCCTTTTTCAATTCTTGAACCAGTTCCTCTACCTTTAAGGTTGAGATCGGGTCAAGTGCCGATGTTGGTTCATCCATTAAGATAACATCAGGCTCAATAGCTAAGCATCGAGCAATACAGATTCTTTGCTGCTGACCACCAGAC
Organism: Rossellomorea pakistanensis; assembly: GCF_016908495.1. Classification (GTDB taxonomy): domain Bacteria; phylum Bacillota; class Bacilli; order Bacillales; family Bacillaceae_B; genus Rossellomorea; species Rossellomorea pakistanensis. The sequence goes on from NZ_JAFBDZ010000001.1 coordinate 1,191,852, forward strand.
AAACCGTAAGCATTTTCTTTTAATCGATCTTTAACCTCATCCCAGATAGCTGCACCGCGTAAGCTTTTCTCAACAATTTGATCAAGTGTTTTTTTATTACGAATACCATGAATTCTTGGTCCATACGCAATATTATCATAAATAGACTTAGGAAATGGGTTTGGCTTTTGAAAAACCATCCCTACTTTTGTACGAAGAGATTCCACACGATAATCTTTTCCAAAGATATTCTTTTCACGATAAAGAATTTCCCCTGAAGTTTTCACGCTTGGGACAAGCTCAATCATGCGATTTAGTGTTTTGATAAATGTAGACTTACCACAGCCCGATGGACCGATTATGGCGGTTACTTCATTTTCACGAATATCTAAATCAATGTTCTTTAAAGCATGATTTGTTCCATACCATAAATTAAGTTGATTTGTTTTGTATACAGCCTTTTTATTTGTTTCTTTACCTGATTTATTTTTAGCTGAATTTCTTTCTAGTGTAATTTGCATTTAAAAAGCCTCCTTCATCCTGTAAAAGCCAATAAATTAATAACGTTTCTGGAACTTATTCCGGATTATGACTGCAATTGTATTCATAATCAGTAATAGTAATAACAGAATGATAATTCCTGATGCTGCTAACTGATGGAATTCCTCTTGCGGTCTTGATGTCCAGTTATAAATTTGCATCGGTAAAGCAGTAAACATATCCATTACTGAACTTGGTAAAAAGGCAATAAATGTCGGTATTCCGATTACAACTAATGGAGCCGTTTCACCAATTGCTCTCGATAATGCAAGAATTGCCCCTGTAATAATCCCTGGAATTGCCGCTGGGAGCACCACTCTAAGAATCGTCTGCCATTTGGTAGCACCCATACCATATGACGCTTCCCTTAGTTCAGACGGGACTGAGCGGATAGCTTCCTGTGATGCGACGATAATAACAGGTAGTATGAGCAAACTCATGGTAAAGCCTGCAGCTAGAATACTCGTTCCTAGTAGTAATGCTCTTACAAAAATCGTTAAACCTAATAGGCCAAATACAACGGATGGTACCCCCGCAAGGTTCGAAATATTAATTTGAATAAAACGATTGATTTTATTTTGCTTTGCGTATTCCTCCAAATAAATAGAAGTTCCTACTCCTAGTACAAATGTAACTGGAGCAATAACCCCCATCATCCAGACGGATCCGACTATCGCAGCTTTAATCCCTGCTCGTTCAGGTATACGAGACGGAAAGTTCTGTAGGAAATCCATGCTTAGAAAACCATACCCTTGAGTGAATATCCGATATAGAAGGATTGCAAGGACAAGTAACCCGAATAATGTCGCTACAAAGAATAGACTTCTAAAAAAGTTATTAAATAGAATTCGGGAAGACATTTTTTTCGTAACTTCATCATGATTAATGAATCTCATTAGTATTCCTCCCTAAATCTTTTAGAAATATATTGTGCCAACATATTCATCAATAACGTAAATAGGAACAATGTAAATCCTACTGCATAGATACTATAGTAGATTGTTGTTCCGTATCCGGCGTCTCCTGTACTAACCTGTACAATATAAGACGTCATTGTTTGTAAAGAGCCCATAATGTCCATATCGAAAGTCGGTGTAGAACCAGCTGCAACTGTTACAATCATGGTTTCACCAATTGCACGTGATACCGCTAATACGATTGATGCAATGATTCCTGAAATAGCTGCTGGTAAAACCACTTTGATCGCAACTTCAAATTTAGTTGCACCAAGTGCAATTGCCCCTTCTCGAATGGAATTTGGAACTGATCCCATCGCATCTTCTGAAAGTGATGCAACCATAGGGATGATCATTACCCCTACTACAATACCAGGACTTAGAGCATTAAAGATTTCTAATGATGGCATAAAAGATCTTAATACGGGAGTGACAAAGGTTAAGGCAAAGAAACCATAAACAATTGTCGGAATACCTGCTAGAACCTCTAATATCGGTTTGATTATTCTTCGAACCCGATCACTAGCATATTCACTCAAATAAATGGCTGCCCCTAGCCCAATTGGTACAGCTACAATTGTAGCAATAACCGTAATTTTTAAAGTTCCCACAATTAATGGCAACACCCCAAATTCTCCATTTGTTTCAGAGAAAGGATACCATACCTTCCCAGTAATAAATTCAACAATTGAAACCCTTTGGAAGAATGTAAATGTTTCAAACACCAGTGTAAATAGAATACCCGCTGTCGTAAGTACTGAAACGGCTGCTAATAAAAACAAGACCCCTGGAACGATTTTCTCAATTGTATGAGATGTTCCTCTTTTGCTTTTTTCTTCAATCATCTGTTGAACAGACAATGTTCTTGAAGTATTTGAAGCCAATGAAATAACCCCTTTCACTAACATAACAAGATGAGAAGCGTAAAAATCGGCTTCTCATCTTGTTCTATTTTTAAAAAATCACCTTTATTTACGAAGCTCTTCTAGTTTTTCAAGTTGTTTAGTATATTTTTCTTCAGGAAGTGATACATATCCTACTTCTTCTGCCATTACACCAGCGTTTTCAAGAAGGAATTTAGTATAATCATGCATCGCATCATCTTCTTTAATCGCATCATTGATTACATAAGTGTACAAAGGACGAGATAATGGTGCATACTCTCCACTTTCAATGGTTTCATTCGTTGGTTCAACAGGACCTTCTCCACCATCAACAGGAACAACTTTTAAGTTATCTTTGTTTTCAAGGTAGTAAGCATATCCAAAGTAACCAATAGCATTCTTGTCGCCTGAAACTCCTTGTACAAGTACATTATCATCTTCAGATAATGTTGCACCTTTATTGATTTGTGCATCTTCAAGAATTACTTCATTGAAATAATCATATGTTCCAGAGTCAGTACCTGGAGAATAGAACTTGATTTCTTCATCTGGCCATCCCTCACGAATATCTGACCACTTGATAGGTTTTCCAGTATCAACCCACATTTTCTTTAACTCTTCAACTGTTAGATGATCTACCCAATCGTTTTCTTTATTCACAACAACTGAAAGCCCGTCATACGCTAGTTCTAGTTCAGTATAATCTAAGCCTTTTTCTTCTAAAGCAGCTTTTTCTTCTTCTTTAATAGGACGAGAAGCATTACTAATCTTGATTTCACCAGCGATTAATTTCTCAAAACCTCCACCTGAACCTGAAAGTCCAACTGTTACATTAACTTCTGGTTGTGATAACATGTATTCTTCTGCAACTGCTTCTGCAATTGGGAATACTGTAGAAGAACCATCAATATTAATTTCACCTTGAAGCTGCTTATCTCCAGCCTCTTCAGTTTTCGAACCATTTCCACCGTTGTTTCCTTCTGCGTTATCAGTTCCACATGCCGCTAACATTAATGCGGATCCAATCATTGCTGACATTGCTAGATACTTAAAGCTTTTCATTCCTAAATTCCCCCTAAGAAATTTGGTTGTTTTGTCCTACGAGTTATAGATTAATAGATAAGTGTTAATTCGGTTTTAACTATTTGTAAAGCTTTTGTAAATTCGACATTTTTTTTATAAAATCACTTCCATTTTTTCATTAAAAACCGCTTTACTACAGTAATGATCACCTTTATAATATTTTCTTCCTAAAACTACATTTTATGCATAAAAAAAGGTTGACCTTTGATTAAGGCCAACCTACTTTTGTTCTATTCATTCTCTTCTCTAGCCGCTTCTTGAATTTCTTCTACTTTTTCTAAATTTTCGACTTTCTTCGTTACTTTTGATTGATCTAATCCTTGTTTAGCTCGTTTCTTTTTCAGTTCAAAATACTTATCTAAAGCTCTTCTTGAGATTGCTTCATTTATTGCTGGGTCTATTGTCTGATGTGAATAAGGAATAACAGTTGAAAACGCGACTTCTGGATTATTATATGGCGCATAACCAATTAATGTTGTATTGTAAGTCTCTTTATTTTTCTTTGTTTCAGGATCATAGTAGAAGGCCTCTGCCGTTCCAGACTTACCTGCTGCTACATATTCAGCATCATGAAAAGCATCAGCAGCTGTTCCATCTGAACCATGAAAGACTTGATAAAATCCTTTTTGAACTTGTTTAATTTCATTTTGGGTAGCATTAATTCGATTTAATACATTAACTTCTTTTTCATATATAATTGGCCCTAATTCTGTACTATTGCTTACAGGCTCTCTTACTTCTTTCATCACATGAGGCTGAATTCTTGCTCCTCCGTTAGCAATGACAGAAACATATTGTGCCAGCTGCATCGGTGTATAAGTGTCATATTGACCAATCGCAAAATCCAATAAATAACCGGGATTCTTCGTATTTCCTTTATATCCGACGAACTCACCTGGAAGATCAATGCCGGTAGGGACACCCAATCCGAATTGAGCAAAATGATTTCTCATAATAGTAAATGCACCAGGATCATAGTTATTGATGGGTTCATTTCGTGTATACTGTGCTCCAGCAATTCTTAATGCCAACTTCCACATATAAGCATTCGATGATTTTTCTAGAGCGAATACATCTGATATCGACTTTGCCGGTCCGTATTTGTTAAACCACGAGCCCTTCTTTGGAGTTCCTTTAATATAAAGAGGTTCATCAATTAAGTGTTCACCAGGAGTTAAATTATCCGTCATATATCCTGTTAATACTGTAGCCCCTTTTGCTGCAGACCCTACAATATAAGAACTTGTAAAAGTCCCTAATGCATAATCCTGAATTTCATATTTACCATTCTCGGGGTTTTTTGCATATTTTTTTCCTACCATTGCAAGAATATCACCTGTATTTGGGTCCATGAGAACAAAAAACGCTCTATCTGTATAAGGTGAATCTGCTCGACTCATCGTCTTTTTTAATTCTTCTTCGACGATTTTTTCGATTTCTTGCTGTAACTCCATATCAATAGTTAGTACTAGATCTTTTCCTCTCTGCCCTTCTTGAATGAGCTTTGAATCAAGAACACTTCCATCTTTTGTAATATTTTTGATTTTTTCTTTCTGTCCCTGAAGAACATCTTCGTATTGTAATTCAATATAACTTTTACCTACGCGGTCATTCCTTTTATACCCTTGTGCAATATAATAGTCTACTAGATTGCTAGGGAGTCCTTCTCTTGAAGAAGAAACATTGCCAAGAATGGAGCGTAACGTTTTATCAAAGGCATAGGTTCGCTCCCAATCCGTTGTTGTGTTTATTCCAGGCAAATCTTGAAGATGCTCACTAACTCTTGCAAACTCTTCTTTTGTAACGTCTTTATTCTTAACAATTTGAGGTACTAATGCATACCCACTTGTAAATTCTCTATAGATAGCAAGAACCTCTATATCTTCAGCTGTCAATGAATTTATTTCTTTTTCTGAGATACGATCCAATGTAAGTTGATATATTTCACTATTTACTTGATCCTCAGATAGTTCTTCATTATTTAAAAGTTTTTGTCTTTCTTTTTCCGTAACCTTTCCTTCTGCTTCTTCAGGATGCTTCATTATCCAGAAATCTTTTTTATCTCTTTCTGTCACTTCTTTTGTCTCTTTCTCAATTAATGTCGAAAGCTGCTCTGCGACTTTTAACATTTCTTCCTGTGAAGTAGATTGTGTTCTAGTATATGTGATCGCATTTAATGGAAGGTTGTCCACAACAACATTTCCGTACCGATCATAAATTTTCCCTCGAGGTACACTTGTATCAACAACTACATCTTCTGTACGCTCTACTTCTTTTTTATATTCCTCTCCACTTACAATTTGAACTACACCGAGTCGTAGAACGAGTAAAGAAAATAACAAAAAAACTGCAAAGAAAAGAAGATTCATTCTAGTTGGTACATGCGTTCTTTTCTTTTTCCTATTTCTATTCAAAACGTACAATCCTTCCTATATGTAAAATCCTATTTCTATTCTATATTTTAAAGAAGATAGGGGTTTTTTTCTATAGTTGAATAGTTCCTTTTATAGGGAAAATAAAGGTAAACAGACACCGGAAAATAGCAAATGAGAACAGCCATAATCCGGTATGTCTTTATGATGGACTCGGAATCGTTACTTTTCGAATAAAGTAGTAGATCAATGTGTGCCCTGCCCCAATCAAGAGCAATAATATTGGAATGCTGTCTTCTTGATTAAAGAAACTAATGGCAACGATAAAAGCAAGAACAGAAACGACTCTTCCTAAATTAAGAAAGATCTCCCTAACCACAATGTATTCAATCCTCATTTCCGCCGCCTTCCAACCTGTTCCAATGACATCGTATGTCATCGAGATATAAGGGACTAAAAGGATTGGATAGGCAACCGCAATCGTTGCAGCGTACATCAGCAACTTTGTATAGCTAATGTCAAATACAATAAGGAAGATTGCTGCGTATAAAAGGAGACCTCCTGCTAATATTGCTTTTTTCCTCTGTTCTTTTTTTATTAACCTTGAGGCTAGATAATAGCCTACAAAAGCAATCCCTGAATTTACTAAACCGAAAGTCCCAATTGCGAATTCACTTCCAGTACTAATAAAGATGAAAACAGAAATAACAAAAGCAAATGTTCCTTCCCTAAGTCCTTGGAAGAAATGAGCGTTTGTAATTAGTTTCCAATTTTTGTTATGTTTTCGTTCTTCAAGTATTCTTAAAAAGCAATATCTTCCCGATGCTGGTCGGCGATTTAAAAAGAAACTTAGTAATACGGCCACTGAAAATAAGGTTAGCGATATCCCAAATACAATAGTGTAGCCTTGGTAGGAGACAAACCTTGAAATGATAAACCCTGCAAGGATAGGACCAATCATTCCTCCAACTGAAGTTAATATCCCCATAAAACCATTAAAGAAATCTCTTGTCTCTGGCTCTGTAATTTCAAAGGTTAACACGTTAAAGGCCAACCAATAAAACCCATAACCAATTCCGAGAAGCGCACCTAGTACAATTAAAAAGTCACCAGCATTTTTGCCAAAAAATAAAACGGACAAATAAAAAAGGGCTAAGAATATGACCCCAATCCGTAAAACAATAACACGGTCTACTTTTTTAGCCCATCTACCAGCGAGAATAAATGTTAAAGGCTGAAAGACGACAACGGTTAAATTATAGATCCCTAAATCTAAGTACTCACCGGATTGCTTCCATAAATAAATATTTACAAATGTATTTGATAAAGCAACACTAAGTGAGTAAAGACCTCCAATTAATAGCAATAATGAAAGATCCCTTGTTAAGTCGATGTCACCAATAATTTTTTTATAGCTACTCATAATAAACTCCCCTTTTTCGTACTCCTATTTTTTGAAAAAGGGGAGAAAGTTATACAAAAAAGAGCCCTCAAAGAGGACTCTTTTACTTTCCAGTTACTTTGCAGAAGTGTAAAGGTTCGATACTTCTTCCCAATTGACTACATTCCAGAATGCATTGATATAGTCAGGACGGCGGTTTTGATAGTTAAGGTAATAAGCATGTTCCCAAACATCAAGGCCAAGGATTGGTGTCTTACCTTCCATTAATGGAGAATCTTGATTTGGAGTGCTTGTCACTTCAAGCTCACCATTATTTACTACTAACCAAGCCCAACCAGATCCGAATCGACCTGCAGCTGCTGCAGCAAATTCTTCTTTAAACTTCTCAACGCTACCAAATTTAGCCGTGATAGCATCAGCCAGTTCACCAGCTGGAGCTCCACCACCATTTGGTGAAAGAATCGTCCAGAATAATGAATGGTTTACATGTCCTCCACCATTATTACGAACAGCTGTGCGAACACCTTCTGGAACTGCATCAAGATTGGCAACAACTTCTTCTACAGATTTGCTAAGAAGTTCAGCGTTTCCTTCTAATGCATCGTTTAATTTTGTTACATAAGCATTATGGTGCTTTGTGTGGTGAATATTCATTGTTTCTTTGTCAATGTGAGGCTCTAGTGCATCATACGCATAAGGTAATTGTGGTAATTCGAATGCCATGATTAAATTCCTCCCTATGTAGAATATTTTGAATAGTAAAACGAATTCCTCGTTTTCAATTTAAGAGTATCAAAAACCTTAGATTCCTTCAAATAATATGCTTTCAAAGTATCAAAAAGGTTCTAGACCTCATTAAAATCCCCGACTTACTAATAATTATACTTGCTAACCGCTCTTAAAGAACGGCGATTAGGAAGTAAATGACCATTATGGCCTGGATAATCCCTTTAGTAATGACGCTTGAAATAAAGCCAATCAATGAACCGAGCCCAACTTTTAAAGCTGAATTCCAGTTTGTCTTATTGACCAACATTTCTCCGATGACAGCTCCCAGAAAAGGACCAATTAAAATTCCAAAAACAGGGATCACGAATGGTCCTATCAATAATCCAATCGTACTTCCCCATATTCCCGCCTTACTTCCACCATATTTTTTTACTCCAATTAAATTTGTAAGGTAATCGGCTCCAAATAAAAGGACTACAAACAAAATCTGAATCATCCAAAACCAAACATTAAATGGTTCGAAAGTAAACAAAAATCCATAAAGTATGAAGGCACCAAAAATAAATAAAACACTAGGGATAATAGGATATATTAACCCGACAAAGCCTATTATCAACAATGCTATAATTAGGACCCAATATATAATCTCCAAATGGCTAATCTCCTTTTTTGTCAGTATACCTTTCATTATAAAGAAAAAGGAGCTAGATTCAAAAAGAACCAACTCCTTTTTTCTCTTATTATTCGACACCTAATACTGCTTCAGCTATGTTTACTGCATGATCTCCAATACGTTCAAGATTGCTAATAATATCGACAAAGACAATTCCTGCTTGTCCACTACATTGTCCTTCATTTAAACGAAGAATATGTTTCTTACGAAGCTTTCTCTCCATTTTATCGATTAGGTCTTCTTTTTCTGCAACTTCTCTTGCTAAATTATGATCATTTGTATCTAATGCATTGACGGCCTTCTGAACGGTTTCAATTGTAAGACTAAACATTCCCTCCAGGTCATCCATTGCATCAGAAGTAATCTTCACTTTATTTGAAAGTTGGTACTCAACAAGTTCGATTATATTTTCGAAATGGTCACCAATCCGTTCAATATCTCGGACGGTATCCATTAAGATTGAATGCTTCTCAGATTCTGGCCCAGACAATGAAGTGGCAGATATATCAACAAGATAATCTGTGATCTTTTTGTCTAGATTATTAATTGCATCTTCAATTTGATAGGCAGCGTCTGAGTGTTTACTTTGCTTTGTCTTTAAATACTCATTCGTTTCTTCTAATCCTTTAACAGCAAACGATCCCATTCGTAAAATTTCTTCTTTTGCTTGACCAAGAGCAATGGATGGAGATTGTTCAATAAATATTGGATCTAAATGTTTTGCTTTATATTCAACAAGTGAGTCTTCACCCGGAATTAACTTTGTTACGATTACTGCTAACATCGCAATGAATGGAAATTGAATGATTGTATTTGTAAGGTTGAAAGTACCATGGGCAAACGCAATCGTCATTTCCGGATTTAAGTTAAATTGAGTTTGTAAAAATAATACAAGTTTCTCGAATAACGGTAAGGCAATCAAGAAGATTGTCGTTCCAATTAGGTTAAATAGAACATGTGTAGCAGCGGCTCTTCTAGCGGCAACCGATGCACCAATTGATGCTAATACTGCTGTTATCGTTGTACCGATATTATCTCCAAATAGTACTGGTAATGCTGCATTTATATCTAAAAGTCCTTGTCCAAATAATTCTTGCAGTATTCCAATGGTAGCAGAAGAACTTTGGACAATAACCGTAAAGACTGTTCCGATTACAACTCCAAGGAGAGGGTTACTACTCATGCTTACAGTCAAATCGGTAAATGCTTCTAAGGAGCGAAGTGGTTTCATACCAGAACTCATTAATTCAAGACCATAGAATAAAGCCCCAAAACCGAAAGCTATTTGGCCAAGGGACTGAACATTTTTATTTTTAAAGAAAAATAAAAGAAATGTCCCAAGAGCTATGATCGGTAAAGCATACGCTCCAATGTCAAAACCAATGATAAAGGCTGTTACCGTTGTTCCAATATTAGCCCCCATGATTACACCAATCGCTTGGCGTAATGTCATAAATCCTGCACTTACAAGCCCAACCGTTAATACGGTTGTTCCACTACTTGACTGAATGAGGACCGTTACAATAATACCAGCCAATACTCCCATAAAAGGATTCGTGGTAAACCGGTCAAGAATATCCCTTAAGCGATCTCCAGCTGATTTTTGTAATCCGTCACCCATGTACTTGATTCCAAACAGGAATACACCAAGGCCACCCAAAAATTCAAATAGCATTTGTTGCCAATTAAGATCCATTATTTCAACCCCTAAATATATTTATTCGACATATAACAACAAAAACCCCATACAAATTATTAATGATAACTAGGTGATATGTAAATAACTTTTTCGTAAAATTTACATTTCGTTAATATTTTTACGTAATATTACAGAAAGATTACTAAACACTGAATATTCTTATTTATAGACAGAACTTGAAGATAAGCTTATCGGAAGAATAAAATAAGAAAGAACCTAATGATTCTAGGAGTGAGTACATGAATATTTTTAATCAACTAGTTAAAAGTTTATATTCCCCAAAAGACATTGCAAAATTCCGTTTTCAAGGAATTGGAAAGACCATTTTATATGTTTTCTTTTTAGTTTTGATCTCACTAATTCCTACTGCAATTTCAATATCCATGTTTACGAATACTGCCATTGAAGAGGGAAAGCAGACAATCGCAGAGGATCTTCCCGATTTTGCTATCGATAATGGCAAACTAACGACAAACTCAAATGAACCTGTCAAAATTCGTAAAAGCAATATAACCTTTATTATGGATAGCACTGGGGAAATAAAAGCAGATGATCTTTCCCAGGAAACAAATGCCATAGCACTCTTACAAAATGAATTTGCTATAGTAAGTGTAGGCAATATTCAAACGACTCCATATTCCATGCTTGAAGGATTAAATGTTGATAATAAGCAGTTGGTAGATTACTTAGAACAATTGGATTCATTGAAAGGAATATTTCTTCCAGTAATCATCCTAATTCTATATTTGTTTTCTTCTGCCATGACCTTTATTAAAGTAAGCATTTTTGCTTTCATTGGGTTATTATTTGCCAATATCCTAAAAAGAAAACTTACTTATCGACATAGTTTTAGACTGACTGCTTATAGTATCACATTAGCTACGATTTTCTTCTCGATTATGAATTCGCTAAACACCTTTATTCCAGGTGCAGTATTATTGGACTGGATCGTTACAGGCTTAATGCTTTACTTGTCTATAAAAGAAATCCCCCAAAAAAGAATGTCTAAATGAACAAAAGGGATTGACCTTAACTTATAGGCCAATCCCTTTTTTATTAAGGGTGTTTATAGAAAATTTTATTTCCGTTATCCCTAAACACCCTTTATACATCGACAAAATAGAGTAATACAAGGCTCTTTATTGATTAACAACATTATTAACTTTTTAATTTACTTTAAATTTACTGGTTGTTTCTTTAAGGCTGTCTGAAAGAGTTAGGAGCTTCTCGCCTATTTTGTGGCTGCTTTTTACATTATTTAGCTGATCTTCAAAAGCAGTGAGCATTTCTTCAGATCCAGCTAATGTTTCTTCAGAAACAGATGCAAAAGCTTCTGATGATTCCTCGACTTTTGGCAATGCACCTTCTAGATACCTTAAGTCCGTTCTCATTGTGTTTAACGTTTTATTCACACTGGAAATATTACATAATAAATCATCTAAGGATTGTCTGCTGTCAACCGCAATGGAGAAATTACTTTTAAATTTTGTAAGCATCTGATCAAATTGATTTGAAGCTTTCTCTGAAATTCTGTCCATGTTTTCAATGGTTTTAGTAATCTTGGTTGTAGAATCAGATGATTGTTCGGCTAATTTCCTTACTTCATTAGCTACTACAGCAAAACCTCTCCCAGCTTCTCCTGCTCTTGCTGCTTCTATTGTAGCATTTAAGGCAAGCAGTTTCGTTTGCTCCGCTACTTGCTTAATAATCGAAACGACATTTACAATCGAGAGCGAATGTTTTCTCACGTCCGTTACGGTATCTCTCATCTCACCGAAATCTTTTGTAAATGTATCTAAAGTCGATGCCATCTTCCCAATACTTACCTCGCTTTTAGAAGCAGACAATTCCATTTCTTCCGCTTTAGTAAATACATGATCCATCTGGGAGAAAATTGAATTAACTGAATCCTTCATTACTTGGAAATGTTTTATACTAGTATCAGAAGTTCCAGCTGTTTCTTCAGCTCCATGTTTCACGATTCTAACTGTTTCAACCATATGCTCATTTTCAATAATTAAGCTTTTGGAGGATTGTTGAAGCTTAACACCAGTCGTTGCTAGATCGGAGGTTGTCTGATGGATATTCGATAGTAATTCTTTCATTTTATCAATCATGGATTGAAAGCTTTTTACTAAAGAGACAATTTCAGGTGTTGTACTCTTAACATCAAGCTCGACTTCTAAGTTTCCTTCCCTTACCTCCTTCATTGATTCACGTAATTGTGCAATTGGAGAGGTAAGAGTTTGCACAATCATAATCAATATAAACGTAACAAAACTAATGCTAATCATTATCGCAATAATAATAAATTTAGTCATTTCATTTACATTTTTCATATAATCACTCTGAGGCACTGCGATCACATACTCACCTTTTAATTCTTGGATGCTATGGAAAGCAAGAGTATATTTTTTATCATTTAAATTAGTATGAATAATCCCTTTTTCTTGCTTTTTTATTTTTTGAATAATTTCTTCATCAAACTGAATATCACTATTTTTACTTATAGCAAATGGGACAACACCTGTATCTTTAAATAAGAAAAATTCTCCTTTAAGTCCATCTTGTGACATTGCCGCATTTTGCTTTTTTATTACGCCATTAATTTCTTTATCAACCCTCTCCTCATTACCTATAAATGCTAACATTAAGTTCTGCGAAATATCGTAGATTGAAGTCACTTCTCGATCTAGCCTTTGTTCCATTGAATGAATGATCGCTTCTTTCGATTTCCAATACGAAATGATTCCTACCACAGTCCCCATAGCAAATACCACCAATAAAATAAAAGTTAACAGCCTAGATTTTAGAGATAGTTTATTCAAGATCCGCTTTCCTTTTAAGATTGATTTCTTTCCACTTTGCTTAAATGGAAAAAGGTTCTTTATTCTCGTCCAATTTGTCAAATTGATGCACCCTTCCCAATGTATTCCTTTATATTTTCACAGAGGATTGTTAAGGAAATGTAAATTCTGGGTAATTTTTTGGTTAATTCAGGACTATAGATCTGTTTCTTTTTTCATACGAAAATCATTATTTGTTCTCATAAATTTTATAAACCTTTCTAGCTTTAGTAGGAAAGAAAGAACCGAATGCCGAATGTAGAAAAAACAGGTATATTTCTTGAAGACAAGCATATAGGATTTTATAGGAGGAATTATATTGAAGAGAGCCTTTTATTTTCTTTTAGTCCTTATCGTCTTATATAGTGTTTATTATGACTTAAATACAGGAACCTTACCAAAGAGCAGTACTATAGCGACTACAGGGCAAGCTCAGGAATCTAATGCATCAATGGAGTCCGATGATAATAAATCCCTTACCATAAAGGTAAAGCCGGGTGATACGGTGTTATCACTCGTTGAAGAGCATCGACAAGGATCCAGTGAAGTTGCCATTGACCAAATAATTAAGGATTTTGAGGAATTAAATGACGGCCTAAACCCTGAGGACATACAAATTGGAAAAACGTATTATTTCCCGGTATATCCTTAATAGAATCGATTATTGGTAACAACCTATTTCTTGTCAATACTCACATAACACTGTTACAATACTTTCGTACCCTTTTTTTATATAGAACTTACCTTTAAAAGGAGCGAATTACACTTGAGTGAAATGATACATCGTTCTAAAACCCGTCCTGTTAAAGTCGGTGATTTGACCATCGGTGGTAACAACGAATTAGTCATACAAAGCATGACTACTACCAAAACGCATGATGTGGAAGCTACGGTTAAAGAAATTCATCGTTTAGAAGAGGCAGGCTGTCAAGTTGTACGTGTAGCTTGTCCAGATGAAAGAGCTGCAAATGCCATTGCAGATATAAAAAAGCAAATTAATATTCCTTTAGTCGTTGATATTCATTTTGACTATAAACTAGCATTAAAAGCCATTGAAGGCGGCGCAGATAAGATTAGAATCAACCCTGGTAATATTGGTCGTCGTGAAAAAGTTGAAGCCGTTGTAAAGGCTGCTAAAGAACGCGGTATTCCAATTCGAATTGGGGTAAATGCTGGAAGCCTCGAAAGAAAAATATTGGAGAAATATGGGTATCCAACGGCAGATGGTATGGTGGAAAGTGCTCTTCACCACATTAAAATACTGGAAGATCTAGACTTTCACGATATTATCGTTTCAATGAAAGCGTCAGACGTTAATTTAGCTATTGAAGCCTATACAAAGGCTGCCAAAGCATTTGATTATCCACTACACCTTGGAATTACCGAATCTGGTACGCTATTTGCTGGGACCGTTAAAAGTGCTGCAGGTCTTGGAGCGATTCTAAGCCTCGGAATTGGGAATACGCTTAGAATCTCTCTAAGTGCCGATCCTGTTGAAGAAGTGAAGGTAGCGAGAGAGCTGCTTAAATCTTTTGGCTTGGCATCAAATGCAGCGACCTTAATTTCTTGTCCTACGTGCGGAAGAATTGAAATTGACTTAATTAGTATTGCTAATGAGGTTGAGGAGTATATCCAAACCATAAAGGCCCCTATCAAAGTCGCGGTTCTTGGTTGTGCGGTTAACGGACCAGGAGAGGCACGTGAAGCAGATATCGGAATTGCCGGTGCTCGTGGAGAAGGACTCCTTTTCCGTAAAGGAAAAACAGTACGTAAGGTACCAGAAGAAACCATGGTTGAGGAGTTAAAGAAAGAAATCGATAAAATTGCTGAAGAGTATTACAAAAAACAGGAAGAAGAAAAAGAAAAAGTATAAGGTAAAAGAGGTTGCCATAAAGGCAACCTCTTTATTTATTTCAAATTGCTCCCAAATTTGAAATAAAAGTAAACTTGTTAAAAGAATGGCAAGACGAAGATTCCAATGATGATGGAAACTACACCTATCCCTATTGCCCATGCACCTAACATTTCCGATCCTCTACGACGTGCAACAAATCCTAGAACAATTCCAGCTGCACCTAAAAGAATTGGAAGGAAAAACAGAGATAAAATAGAAAGAGCTAATGCTGAATAGCCTAATACTCTTCCTGATGTGTTTGTTTCCTCCGAAGAATCTCGCTCATACTGATTGCTTAATCCCATTGGAGTCGTAATTTCAGCAGAAGACTCTTCATGGTATTTATTTTGTACTACATCTAATTCTGGATTTTCAGGATTATCATAATAAACATCAACATCCTGTAGATTTTGATCATGATCAACGCTATTTTGTCCGCGTCTTTCTTCACCCATACGGTAATCCCTCACTTTCTATGCTAAGGAGCATTATTATTGTTTGTTAAACATTCCTCTTTTACTTTGCTAATGTTTTCTAAACTTGAGGATGGTTCCTAATTCATCATTTTTTATCGATAGTGGTTATGATAAACTTAACATTGCATGCCATGAAATTTTTATTAGAATAGGCTGCTTTTGAAAGATTATTGTTTTTTAAATAAAGCAATGGTCAAATCGCAATTGCTTCTTAGTCCGACCTTTTCATTCTGGCATCAAGCACTCAAAGCGTTACAGGAACACTGTTTTTATTCTAAAAAGGCAACAAAATTTGCAAAATCCGCCTTAGAAAAATGTACACTTATGTAAGGAGAATGATATAGATGAAACGATTTGGGATTGACATTGATGGAACTGTAACTTGCCCTACATCTCTTGTTCCATATATAAATAAGGAATTTAATCTAGACCTTACCTTGAACGATATTACAAAATACGAGCTAACAGAAGTACTAGACATCACACCTGAAGTATTTGCTAATTGGTTTAATAAAGCTGAACCTGAGATCTATAGTCAATCACCGCTTGCAGTAGGTGCAAAAGAAGTCCTAGATCAATGGAAAGAGCAATATGAACTATACTTTATCAGTGCAAGGCCATCTAATTTATTTGACATTACCAAAAACTGGTTTACTACAAAAGAACTTCTCTATCACCACATAGAACTAATTGGTTCCCATTATAAAGTTGCAACAGCAAAAAAACATAATGTAGATATATTCTTTGAAGACAAGCATGATAATGCTGTCTCGATCCATGAAGAGTTAGATATTCCCGTTATTTTATTTAATACACCCTATAACCAAGATCCTGTTCCAAAAGGAGTTATACGGGTTAATGATTGGTTTGAAGCACAAAGTTGGGTCGAGCATTGGGGAAAATAAGAAAAAGAGTCCATTACCTGTATTAAATAGGCCTGGACTCTTCTTTTTTTAGTTTAAAGATCTTCTATACACATTCTGGACATCTTCCGTAGATTTCAAATTTATGGCCTGAAACATCATACCCTTTTAAATTTTCGTTTAATGCTTCCATTGGACAAGTATGAATTTCTTTCGTTTTTCCACAATCCATACAAATAAAATGGTGATGATGTTGATGACTTGAACATGTGAAACGGAAATGTCTTTCCCCTGAAAGTTCTGTCTCCTCAAGAATTTCAAGCTCTACAAACAAGGAAAGATTTCGGTAAATGGTATCAAAACTTAAGCCCGGATAATCACTTTTCATATGCTCTAATACATCCTTAGCCGTCAAATATTTGTTCGAGGTTGAAAACAACTCAAGCATCTGCTCTCTTTTTCCTGTTTGCTTATAGCCTTTATCTTTCATTAATAATATCGCTTCATTTAGGTTCATATCCTCACCTCATTTCGTTTCACATCAAAATTCGTTGAAACCTTTTTATAAACAATGGATAGAAGTAGTATGATAATGGCAGAGACAACAATCGTACCGCCTGGTGCTAAGTCTAAATAATAAGCAGATATAAGTCCAATTATAACGGACAGCTCTCCGAATAAGACTGAAAATCCAATTGTTTGCTTAAACCCTCTTGAAATCCGAATGCTTGCAGCAACCGGGAGTGTCATTAGAGATGATACAAGAAGAATGCCTACTACCCTCATAGAAGCTGCTATGACGAGTGCCACCATGACCATAAAAATGAAATGAATCATTTTAGCCGATATTCCAGATGCCTTTGCATATTCCTCGTCAAAAGATAATAAAAATAATTCCTTATATAAAATAATAATAAGGCTAATGACTAAAATACTTACTAAAATAATAACATAGAGATCCGCACGACTTACAGCAGATACGCTTCCAAATAAATAGCTAAATAAGTCCGTATTGAAACCATCTGCTAGTGAAATGAATATCGCACCAATTCCAATTCCTCCCGAAAGAATAATTGGAATCGCAAGCTCTTGATAATGCTTATAAAGGTCTCTCAACCTTTCAATGAATAATGAACCAGCAACGGAAAATGCCATTCCAATAAATAATGGATTTAAGCCTGCAAGTCCTGTAAATGTTTTACTTAAGAATAAGCTAACAGCTATTCCAGACAATGTAACATGACTAAGAGCATCAGCGATTAGTGAAAGTCTCCTAACAACAATAAAAGCTCCAATCAAAGGGGCGATAACTCCTATTAATAGTCCTGTTAAAAACGCATTTTGTAAAAACTCATATTGTAAAATTGCCTGTATCATTTTTTCACCTCATTATGATCATGATCATGCTCATGGCTTAATAAATGAACATCATGGCCATAAAAACTAGAAAGTTCATCACCTTGGAACTTTTCGAATTCTTCGGTTTTCCCGTGAAAATGCATGTGTTTATTTAAACATGCAACATGTGATACTTTATTAGATATTGTTCCAATGTCGTGTGTGACAAGAAGTAAAGTAATCCCCATTTCTTTATTTAGATGATCAAGCATATCATAAAACGCTTGCACATTTTGACTATCTACTCCAACTGTAGGTTCATCTAAGATGAGAATATCAGGCTTACTAACAAGCGCTCGTGCAATAAAGACTCTTTGTTGCTGTCCTCCTGATAGTTCACCGATATTTCTTCCAGAGAACTTAGTCATCCCAACTGAACGGATAGCATCATCTATTTCCTTTTTTCTTTTACGACCTATTGATTTAAATAGACCGACTTTTTTTGTTAGCCCACTAGAAACGACTTCATAAACAGTAGCAGGAAATCCTGTATTAAAAGAATTGGCTTTTTGAGAAACATATCCAATTCTATCCCAATCCTTAAATTTCACTTGAGATTCTCCAAATAAAGAAATCTTTCCTTCTTTTGGTTTTAATAAACCCAAAATAATTTTTAATAATGTTGATTTCCCCGAACCATTAGGTCCCACAATCCCTAAAAAAGCTCCTTTTGGAACGGATAAATCTATATCCTTTAATACAAGCTCTCGATCATAGCGAAAACTAACATTTTGTATATCAATAATGGGATTATTTAACATAATATTCCCCTTCCTCTTTTAAGAATGATTCCGATTTAAACCTATAGGAAGTATACAATATGACTTTTTTTATGTAAAGTAACTGATTCAGTAGAATATTCCCTTATTTGATAGCATCTTTATTAAATGGCCAATTGGAAACTCCCCTTTTGTTACTTGAGTACTCATGATCGTAATAAAATGCAATAGGGGCCAATACCAAAAGTAATCTAAATAAACCGATAAAGGATATAAGCGTACTTTCTCTTATGAATTCGATTAGCCTTATGTTCTCCAATACTCAAAAGAAGATCAAATTTATTTTCAAGAAAAAACTGTCACATCAAACTTGTCCCTGGCATATGTATCTTTTGAGGAGTGATGGACGATGAAGTTATTACAAAATGTGATCAATCATAAAATTAACAAAATTACAGCGGATGAATTATTAAATTACGCAGATCAGTATGGGGTACAGCTTAGTGCAGAAAATGCCAAAAAAATTGCTGCCCATTTAAGAGGTAAAAATATTAATGTGTTTGATGATCGCGAACGAAGCCAATTAGTAAAAGAAATTGCCAAAATTGCCGGTACAAAAACAGCAAAAGAGGTAAACAACCTCTTCATACAATTCACAAAATAAGAATGGGATGACATGAAGAGCAGGCTTCATGTCATCCCCAAATCTTAAGCTTCTTTTATTTTTTCTAAGATATCCCCGTCCCATTCTTGATTACGAAGCATATTTATTTCATGCTTATATGGTGGTTTTTTATTTTTTTTGTCTTCTCCAACATAAGGAGTTTCTAATATTTTTGGAATCTCCTGTAATTGCGGATGGTGAATAATATTATTTAATGCTTTAAACCCAATATGGCCAAAGCCAATATTTTCATGTCTATCTTTTCTAGCACCGCGTTCGTTTTTGCTATCATTTAAGTGTAATACCTTTAGTCGCTCTAAACCAATAATTCGATCAAATTCATCTAAGACGCCATCAAAGTCCTCAACAATATCATAGCCTGCATCATGGGTATGACATGTATCAAAACAAATGGATAGCTTTTCATTGTGGGTTACACCTTCAATGATCTGGGCAAGTTCTTCAAATGATCTACCGCATTCCGACCCTTTCCCCGCCATCGTTTCGAGAGCAATCTGCACTTCTTGTTGTGAGGTTAGAACTTCATTCAAGCCTTCAATAATTTTATTAATTCCAGCTTCTGCCCCTGCTCCCACATGTGCCCCGGGATGCAGAACAATTTGTCTTGCCCCGAGTGCATGAGTTCGCTCAATTTCTGATTGAAGAAAGTTCACCCCAAGCTCAAATGTGGCTGGATTTTGAGTATTTCCGATATTAATAATGTATGGGGCATGAACTACAATTTCATTAATACCATGCTCTTTCATATGTGCTACTCCAGCTTCAATATTCAAATCCTCAATTTTTTTTCGACGTGTATTTTGAGGGGCACCGGTGTAAATCATAAATGTATTTGCACCATAGGAAACTGCTTCCTCACTAGAAGCAAGCAACATCTTCTTACCACTCATAGACACGTGAGATCCTATTTTTAACATAACATCCACTCCCTTGCCTTACCATTTTAAATCAAAATAACCGTTATAATCACGTAAATTGCTTATTTCCGTTTATTTTGAATTCTTCTTTCACGCTTTTTAATCTTATCCATTTCCCACTTCATTTTACGTTTATATCCCGGCTTTACTTTTTTCGGTTTTCTCACAAGCGATTTGGCTTTTTTATCAATCTCATTGTCTGTCTTTTGTCTATTTTTGCGTTTATGACGTTCATGTAGATCGATCCAATCGCCTTTTTGAAGATCCTTGTGTTCAAAAACAATCCCCATTTTCTCAAGTTGATTTAAAGAATCCTCATCAGCCGCTTCATAAATAGTTATCGCAACTCCTGAAGATCCTGCCCGTGCCGTTCTTCCTGTACGATGGACATAAAAGTCAAGATCTGAAGGTATCTCATAATTTATGATATGACTGACTCCTTCAATATCAATACCTCGGGCAGCTAAGTCCGTTGCCACTATATACTGAAATTCAAGATCTCTAATCTGTTTCATGACTCTTTTACGATCCCTAGGAGTTAATCCACCATGCAAGCGACCAACCTTCAATCCCTTTTCGAGCAGAGCGTCCGCTACTTCATCTGCTTTAGCCTTTGTATTCGTGAAAACAATTCCTAAGTAAGGGTTTAGTGATACAAGCATATCATGTAATAAGTCAATTTTCTTACGACTCTTAGTTGGAACAATGTAATGATGGATATTTTTAGCCGATATTTGCTCAGGCTCAACATGTGCATATTGAGGGTTTTCCATGTATTTTTTTAGAAAGGGTTTTAATTTTTCAGGAATCGTCGCTGAAAATACAAGCATTTGTAATTCTTCCGGCATTCTTCCAGCTATTTGATCAACATCCTGAATAAATCCCATATCCAACATAAGGTCTGCTTCATCTACAACCAGTGTGATCGCTGTATGAACAAATAATGCTTGTTCATTCACAAGGTCATTAATTCTTCCAGGTGTCCCAATGACTACTTGTGGTTGAACTTTTAATTTTTCAATTGTTCTTTGTTTATCTGTCCCACCTATAAAACATCTTGCTGTTATTTCATCATCCGATTCTTTTGCAATTTTCAAGACTTCACCATAGATTTGCTGAGCAAGCTCTCTTGTTGGAGCTGTAATGACAGCTTGTACTTGATTTGAATTAGGATCAACACGATCTAGGATAGGAAGCAAGTAGGAATGCGTTTTTCCTGTACCCGTTTGTGATTGTCCAATTGCACTTTTATTCTTCAATATTAAAGGAATCATCTTTTTTTGAATTTCAGTTGGTTCCAAAAATCCTAAATTTTCGATTGCTTTATTGACGAATGGCTTAAATTGAAATTGGTTAAATTGAATAGCCATTTTGTACACTCCTTTTACATAATCAGAACTTTTCACACACACATAAAAAGCCCATCTTATTATTATAATAAACAATTAGTAAAACTTCTAGCATTCTAAAGGTAAGTCGCTTGAAATTCCGCTTTTTTCTTAGTCGTTTTAATCCCTTATGCATATTGTATTATGAGAGATTATGGGTGAAATCTAGAAAGGAGGCGGTCAGAATGCGACCAGGAGGACATTCACCTTTCCGACAAGGACCAGGACAAATGGGTGGTAATCCATTTGGAATGATGAACAATAGAAGAATTTCGCGGTCTTCCCCATTTGGAACCGGTCAAAATGGATCTGGATTTGGGCCGAGTGCAGGTAAAAGAGGGGGCGGAATTTTATCAAAGCTTCTCAATAAAGGCGGTTCTTCAAACTTATCCCGTGGACTAACAGGATTTGAAAGAGCTCCACAAGCAGCTGGCGGATCAGCTGTACAAAGCCTATTAAAACCAGGCTCACTTAATGGTTTTTTAAATAATACTCAACAAGTATTAAAAACCGCTCAACAAGTGGGACCGATGATCCAACAATATGGCCCCATGATACAACAGTATGGACCGATGGTGAAAAATTTACCCGCTATGTGGAAACTTTATCGTGGTTTAAAAGATGTTGATAGCGATAATGAAACAGAAACCAAAGACTCTTCAAAAAACTCTAATGAACACCACCCAGAAAATAATTCATCAGAAGAATCCAATATGAAGAGCGAGTCAAAGAAAAAGAAAAAGAAAAAGACCAAACGAAAAAGCAGTTCTGATGATTCAACAGTTGAAAAAATAAAAAATAATAAAAGATCATCGACACCTAAACTATATATTTAAAGATTAGCGCATCATCTTGAAAACAATGAGAGCCTATCACTTTAGTGGTAAGCTCTTTTTGGCTTTACGAATATAGGGAAATATTCTATCCTAAAGATTATTTTTCCTATTTCTTTACATCATTATTTTACACTTGTTTAGTTTAAGGTTCAGTATTAACTTTGTTTGGCTTTATACTATATGGTTATTTTATTTTTGTTTTGTTTCCTCATCTCCTTTATAATAGCATGTAGGAACTCCGTTTATATTTGTAATAGGAGAGGATTAATTTTATGGATATTTTAAAGATTACCCCGAGAGGCTATTGTTATGGAGTCGTTGATGCAATGGTCATAGCTCGTAATGCTGCACTAGATAAATCTCTTCCAAGACCAATTTATATCCTTGGAATGATTGTTCATAACAAGCATGTTACCGATGCTTTCGAAGAAGAAGGAATTATTACCCTTGATGGTAGTAATCGTAAAGAAATATTAGCCAAAGTCGATAAAGGAACCGTCATATTCACCGCCCATGGAGTGAGTCCTGAGGTGAAACAATTAGCAAAAGAGAAAGGGCTTGTTACACTTGATGCTACATGCCCTGACGTGACTAAGACTCATGACCTCATTCGCGAAAAAGAAGCTGAGGGATATGATGTGATTTATATTGGAAAAAAAGGTCATCCAGAACCAGAAGGGGCAGTTGGAGTAGCACCTACTATCGTTCATCTCGTTGCAAGTGTTGACGACGTAGAAAAATTATCCATCAATAATGAAAAGATTATTGTGACAAATCAAACGACGATGAGCCAGTGGGATGTTGGCGATATTATGGAGAAAGTGAAAGAAAAATATCCCCATGTAGAGCTTCACAAAGAAATTTGTCTTGCTACACAAGTTCGACAAGAGGCAGTTGCAGAACAAGCCGGTGATGCTGATGTTCTCATTGTTGTCGGAGATCCCAAAAGTAATAATTCGAATAGACTTGCTCAAGTTTCAGAAGAAATCGCTGGAACAAAAGCCTACCGGATAGCTGATATTTCTGAACTAAAGCTAGAGTGGATCAATGAAGCAAAAATAGTTGCCATAACGGCTGGCGCCTCAACACCGACCCCTATTGTTAAAGAGGTTGTAAAATTTATTGAGCAGTATGATCCTAATGATGATACGACTTGGACAAGGGAAAAGAAGGTTCCATTAAGTAAAATCCTTCCAAAAGTGAAGAAAAAACCTATAAGTGAACCAAATAAAGCATAGGTCTATCAAAAAAAGAGGCATTCCCTACAGAACGCCTCTTTTTTTTGGTATTAAATATAAATAAATGGATCTGTATTCACAACAGATGTAAAAATATTAACTTTATAGCCTCGTTCATTACATTTTTCAGCTAAATGCTGAACCACGCCTTCCTTCATCACTTTTTCAATATGATGACCGGCATCAATTACATTAAGATCCATCATCATTGCATCATGGGCCGTATGATAATAAAGGTCACCTGTTACAAATACATCTGCACCACTATATTTTGCTTTTGAGATAAATTTATTTCCATCTCCACCTAATACCGCTACTCGCTTAATGGTATCATTCATGTTTCCTACCACACGTACGGTTTCAACTGTGAGCTTTTCTTTTAGATAGTTAGCAAAATCCACCAGAGTCATTTCCTTTGAAAGCTTACCTATTCTCCCTAGGCCTTTTATTTTACCTGGATTATTTATTGGGTAAATATCATAGGCAACCTCTTCATAAGGATGCGACTTAAACAATTTACTAAGAACCTTTTTTTCCATTCGCTGTTCATAAATCGTTTCTATTCTAACCTCTTCTACTTCTTCTATTTTACCTTGTTCACCAATAAAGGGTTTAGTCCCTTCTTGTGGCAAGAATCTTCCTGTTCCTTCAGTAGTAAAGGAACAATGACTATAATTCCCGATAAATCCTGCACCTGCATCTCCTAATGCTTTCCTGACTTCATTCTCGTGTGTTCGAGGAACAAATACAACGAGTTTCTTTAAAGATTCGGTATAGGTCGGAATTAAAACCTCTGTATTTTGTAATTCCAAAGCATCAGCAAGTAGATCGTTAACTCCACCTTCTGCTACATCAAGATTCGTATGTGCAGCGTAGACAGCGATATCATGCTTAATAAGCTTCTCAATCATTCGACCTTGGCCTTTATCAGTATGAATCGATTTTAATGATCGAAAAAGGGGAGGATGATGGGCAATAATTAAATTTACATTTTTCTCAATTGCTTCATCGACTACTTCTTCCAATACATCTAATGTAACCATGACATTGTCGATTCTTTTATTCAAGCGACCAATTTGCAGCCCAATCTTATCTCCTTCTTCAGCTAAGTACTTGGGGGAAAACTCTTCAAATAATTGAATCATTTCATGACCATTTACACTTTTCATTTTTGGAGAACCTCCTCTACGATCTTGATTTTCCTTTCTATTACGGATCGCTTCTTTTTAAGCTCATCATTTTGTTCAGCATCTTTCATCTGAGCATAGATTTTTTTCCACTGATCCGCTTCCTGTGTCCATTTTTTTATAAATACATCAGATTTCTCTTTTATGAGAAAAGGCCCTAATAATAATTCATTCTCCATATTAGAATATGGTTTTCTTGTATTACCTCGTTCTGCTACTAAAACTTCATAGATTTTTTTATCTTCCTCAAGTATCTTTTCAGCCACAAGCTCCCAGCCATGATCAAGCAACCATTTTCGAATTGATATCGCGCTGACATTCGGCTGTAATACTAAACGGTTTACTCCTTCTAATTTTTGCTTTCCATTTTCCAAAATTGTGGCTATAAGTGTTCCACCCATCCCAGCTATTGTGATACAATCCACTTCACCCTGTGAAATGACCTCCAGCCCATTTCCTTTTCGGACACTAACTTTTTCATCTAATTCACTAGCTTTCACCTGGTTTAATGCGGATTGATAGGGACCATCGACGACTTCTCCTGCAATAGCAAATGAAGCAATCTCCTTTTCAATGGCAAAGCAGGGCAAATAGGCATGATCTGATCCAATATCAGCGATCTTGGAACCTTTCGGGATAAAGGAAGCCACTGTTTCTAATCTATGTGATAGTTTATGTACATTCATGTTTTCACCTAACTTCTTTGTATTCTCATTATTGTTCTAATCATTTTCACAGATAATATCCATTATTTAATATATGCTTTTCATTTTATAGGAGATGGTAAGAAAAGTGCAAGCTTGTCAATGTTTCTTCTATAATGTAAAAAAGCTCCTTGCAACATTGCAAAGAACTTTTTTACAGGTTATAAATTATAAAGATTTCAACCATTTTGCCATCGCGTCTAAATTCTCATCTTGAACTAGACCTGGAGGCATTGCACCTTTACCATTCTTCAAAGTAGACTTGATTTCTTCATCAGACAAACGCTCGCCAACACCTTTTAATGCTGGGCCAGCTCCACCTTCATAGTTTTCACCATGACAAGAAATACAAGTTGATTGATAATGTGCTTCTGGATCAAAGGCTCCGCCCTCAGCCGTTTCTCCGCCACCTTCTTCTTGCTTCTTTTCTTCTTCAGCCATCTCTTTTGAATTGTTTAAACCTTCTAGTGACATAAAGAATACAAGACCGATTCCCATAACCATAATAAGTATGAAAGGAATAATTGGATTACGATTCATGATTTAACCTCCCTTATGTAGATCATCCAAAAAATTTGTAGAATAAACACCTATTATTTTACTTCAAAAAGAGATAAAGGAAAAGTAGTATACGGTAACTTTTAACTGTTTGTCATATTTTAGACACAAAGAAGCAGGCTTTCACTAAAATCATTATGGAATTTTAGGTCAGCCTGACTTTTCATTATTATTTACGATTTAAGTTAATCTTATCCTAACAACCAATTAATCGCGAAATAACCATTTTTTGCACTTCTGATGTACCCTCGCCAATCTCTAACAGCTTGGCATCTCTCATATATCTTTCTACATGGTATTCTTTCATATAACCATATCCTCCGTGGATTTGGATCGCCTCATCAGCCACTTCCATGCTGATTTCCGACGCGTATAATTTACACATTGAAGCTTCTTTAGAGAATGGTCTCCCTTGATCCTTTAACCATGCAGCTTTATAAACCATATTTCTTGCTAATTCAATTTTCAAAGCCATATCAGCTAATTTAAACTGAGTAACTTGGAATTCAGAAAGGGTTTTTCCAAATTGTTTTCTTTCCTTTGAATATTGAAGAGCTTTTTCATAGGCAGCCTGAGCAACACCAACAGCCATGGCTCCAATTCCGATTCTACCGCCATCAAGAGTCATGAGAAATTGCTTGAAGCCTTCTCCTTCTTTACCTAATAGATTCTCTTTTGGAACCCGTACATTTTCTAATACTAGCTCTGTAGTATTCGAAGCATTTAATCCCATTTTTTCATAGTTATCAATCACTTTGAATCCTTCCGCATCTGTTGGAACGATAATCGCGCTGATTTCTTTCTTTCCGTCTTTTTTACCCGTAATGGCGGTTAAGGCAAGATGTTTAGCATAACTAGCATTGGTTATATATACTTTATTTCCATTTATAATATAATCATTGCCATCTTTTACTGCAGTAGTTTGTGTCCCGCCAGCATCAGACCCCGCATTAGGTTCTGTTAAACCAAAGGCCCCAAACGATTCTCCCCTGCAAATTGGTCCAAGATATTTATGCTTTTGCTCTTCTGTTCCAAACAAATTAATAGGCGCTCCACCTAATGAAATATGTGCAGAATATGTAATCCCTGTCGAAGCACATGCTTTACTCAATTCCTCTGTTACGATGGCAAAACTAACAGTATCAGCGCCAGCTCCACCGTATTCTTCAGGAAAAGGTAACCCCATCATTCCAAGATCAGCTAATTTTCTAAACGCTTCTTTAGGAAACTCTTTTGTACGATCACGCTCCAGAGCACCAGGTGCTACTTCCTCTTGAGCGAAGTCTCGAATTGTTTTTTGAATCATTTGTTGTTCCGATGTTAAATCAAAATTCATCTTCCATCCCCCTAGTTGTTAAATTAAAACGCTTCCCTTTGTTTAATTTTGTACACGCTTACATAAATATTATAAAGGGAATGATGGAATTTTCTCAACTTTTAAAAACTTATAAATTTTATTTAACCGGTTTTAAAATATATCAAAATAGTTCTTTGTAAAGAGGATTTTGCGTTGACATGCACTTTAAGATTTATCAGTTAACATTTTATTGTATAAATTGTCACGGGTTGATTTGAATATAACTGCTTATAAGAATGTTATTATTTTTTTAAAATAATAATTATAGAATGAAATTAACCAAACGACAAAACATGTCAAAATCGCTGTTTGCAAAACGAATGACAATTCAGTAAAATAAATGACAAATAATGAAAAGGCAAAAAGTGATAGGAAAAAGGAATAGTTACTTCTTGTTTCCTCTTCATTTTAGAAGGCTAAAAATAACGTATTCATGTTTTACTTCTCCTTCCAAAATGATATTCCCTTTTCAATTGCTATTTTTCTCATTGTATTCAACGTTCCATACCGATATTGGATTAATTCCATAAAAAAAGTTTACTCCCTTGAATATATGGAAGTAAACTTTAAAACATGCTATTCTAAAAAGTCTTTAAGACGTTTGCTTCTGCTTGGGTGACGCAATTTACGAAGTGCTTTTGCTTCAATTTGACGAATACGCTCTCTAGTAACTCCGAAAACTTTTCCTACTTCTTCAAGGGTTCTAGTTCGGCCGTCATCAAGACCGAATCGTAAACGCAATACGTTTTCTTCACGGTCTGTAAGTGTATCTAATACGTCTTCTAGCTGTTCTTTTAATAACTCGTATGCGGCGTGCTCTGATGGTGATTGAGCTTCTGCATCTTCAATAAAGTCTCCTAAATGTGAGTCATCCTCTTCTCCTATAGGGGTCTCTAATGAAACAGGCTCTTGGGCAATTTTAAGAATTTCTCTAACCTTTTCTGGTGTTAGATCCATTTCTTCAGCAATTTCTTCCGGTGAAGGTTCGCGGCCTAAATCTTGCAGTAATTGACGTTGTACACGTATTAATTTATTTATGGTTTCTACCATATGCACAGGGATACGGATCGTTCTAGCTTGGTCGGCAATCGCACGTGTGATAGCTTGGCGAATCCACCATGTTGCATAGGTACTGAATTTAAAGCCTTTGCGGTAGTCAAACTTTTCTACTGCTTTAATAAGACCCATATTTCCTTCTTGAATGAGATCTAAAAAGAGCATCCCTCTTCCTACATAACGTTTGGCAATACTTACAACTAGACGCAAGTTAGCTTCAGCTAGGCGACGTTTAGCTTCCTCGTCTCCCTCTTCAATTCGGGTCGCTAAGCTAATTTCCTCTTCTGCAGAAAGCAAATCCACCCTTCCGATTTCTTTAAGATACATACGGACTGGGTCATTAATCTTAACCCCTGGAGGAACACTTAAATCATTAAGGTCAAATTCTTCATCTTCTTCCTTATTTAACTGATGAGTATTCGGATCTTCCTCGTTTTCATTTACGATTTCTACACCCTGTTCACCCAACTGTTCATAAAATTCATCCATTTGATCGGATTCTAATTCAAAGTTCGACAATTTCTCAGCGATATCTTCATATGTTAAGACCGTTCTTTTTTTGCCGAGCTCCATTAATTGTTCTTTCACTTGCTCTAATGTTACCTCTGACTCAACCTCTTTGGAACGTGCTGACTTTTCAGCCATTTGTTCCCCTCCTTCCAACTTCCTAAAACTTTTATAGAGACTTACGGAGCTGTAAGATTTCCATTGCTATTAGGGCAGCCTTCTTATAATCCTTTTGCCTTTCAGCTGCTTTTTCTTCTGCTTCTTTTTCTTTTATTGTCAACATCTTTTGATGTTTTAACACTTGATTTACATAATCATTTAATTCCTGCTCTGTACATTCATCATTTAATGGCATCATTTCAATTTCAGAAACCACTCTTCTCAGTTTAGGATCTGATAATGTTTCAATAAATGCACTAGAGTTTGGAATATTTCCGTCTTCATAAAATCCTAATAAATACGTAATAATTGCTTGGTGTTCATCTATATTAAAAGCATTTCCTGACATTAACTCTTGGATTTTAAAAGTCAATTCAGGATCCTTTAGCATATATGCGATTAATCTCTTTTCTGCTGTATGAAAAGCCGGATGCAATCTCTTTTGTGTGCTGGGAGCTAAGGTAATCATTGATCTAGTCTTTTGATCAGACCCTTTCCCTTTTTTCTTTAATGAATAAAAGATTTGCCTTTGCTGTTGTTGAAGCGCTTCGAGGGATAAAGAAAATTCATCCGCTAATTGCCGCAAATAATAATCTCTTTCAAACGCATTTTCAAGATTAGATATTTCTTTAAGTATCACTTCTATATATTGCAGCCTATCTCCTTCATCTTTAAGGTTTTTTCCTTGACGATGATAAATAAATTTAAAGGCCATTAACGTTAAACTTGCCCCTATTACATCATTTTGAAACTTTTCTGCTCCATAATTTTTAATGTAGTCATCAGGATCTAATTTATTTGGAACCAATGCAATTTTGACATTTAAATGCGTTTTATCAAGCATAATTGAAGCTCGGTAAGCTGCTTCCATCCCTGCTTTGTCACCATCAAAGCAAAGTGTAATCGAATCTGTCACTCTTCTGAGCATTTGAATATGTTGTTCAGTAAGGGATGTTCCCATTGTTGCTATACCATTATCAACATTTGCTCTGTCTGCTGAAATGACATCAGCGAAACCTTCAAAGAGAATAGCGGATTGCTGCTTGCGAATGGCTGCTCTTGCACCATGGTAATTGTATAGGACTGAACTCTTATTAAAAATTGAAGTTTCAGGGCTATTTAAATATTTCGGTTCATCCCCGCCAATCGCTCTACCAGAAAATGCAATGGTCTTCCCTTTTGCATCTTGAATTGGAAACATGATTCTTCCCCGAAAACGGTCTAGGTATGAGCCATCTTTTTCTCTCTTAATCAAGAGTCCTGCCTTCTCCATAAGTGCTGGATCAAAGCTCCTTTTTGATAAGAACTTCACGGTAAAGTCCCAACTAGGAAGCGACCACCCCACTCCGAATTTTTCAATACTCTCTTTTGTAAAGCCTCTTTCTAACAGGTATTCATAGGCCTCTTGCCCTTCTTTTGTGTTTATGAGTAAATGATGGTAAAATTTTCGTAATAGCTCGTGAGCTTCAATCATTTGCTCTTCATCTTTTTTAGGGCGTTTTTCTTCATTGCTAGATAATAGATCGGCTGACAGTTCAATGCTTGTTTTTTCAGCAAGTTTTACTACCGCTTCCTGAAAGGTAGTTCCTTCAATTTCCATTAAAAAATTATAGGCATTTCCTCCGGCCCCGCAGCCAAAACAATGAAAAATTTGTTTATCTGGTGAAACAGAAAAAGATGGGGTATTTTCCCCATGAAATGGACAAAGACCGAAATAATTTCTCCCCTGTTTCTTTAATTGCACATAATCACTGATAACATCAACAATATCTACAGCTTGACGTATCTCATTAACTTTCTCTTCAGGAATTCTCCCTGTCACAAAAACATCACCTGTTTTTCTGTTCTTCATTAATAAAAGATTCGTTAATAAAAATTATTTTCCTGCAAAATTCGACAAGATTTCGGTTAATTTTTTTATGAACCTCTCCCGATCTTCTTGTTTAAAGGGTTTTGGACCTTTCCCATAGTTTCCTTTTCGCCTTTCTTTAGCCGACAAATAGCGAAAATCTAAAGAAGTGACAATTGTCTCATTGTTGTATTCTTTTCCTAAGTGGGAAATCGCATAAACTTTTTTAGGTAGTACTAGACTAGCTAGACCAATATCTTGGGTCACGACTACATCACCCGATTTAACATGATTCATGATATATAGGTCTGCAGCTTCTTTTGATGCATCAACATAAACCCATTCTCCTCTACTAGGATTATTTTGCCGGTGTGCATTTGATGCAACAAAAATGACTCTCACATGAAATTTTTTTGCGATTTCAGCAATTTCATCTTTGACAGGACACGCATCTGCGTCCACAAATAAAACATGACTCTGTTCGCTATTACTAACTATTCTACATCACTCCGAATTATCCTTCTAAGTCCGACAAGTTTCACAAGATAATCATGTGTATCGTAAGAAAATAGAGAATTAAGTCCTTAGTAAGGATTATTTGTCGAAATTTTTCTTGTACAATGACTTGACATAACTCAATAATTAGTTTATTCCTTTAGAGAATAGTCTAAACCTATTTTGACTATATTTTTATCACAATTTTTTATTATAGTACAAACTATACGGTTTGACCACTATTTTTCACAACTTTTTTCATTCTCTAGATAATAACGATTTCATTACATTACAGGAAAAGGAATGACCCTTTTTGGTCATTCCTTTAATTCTTTTGGATGTAGTTAATCACGCTGTTTGCTGTTTCTTCAACAGCCTTATTTGTGACATCTATAACATGACACCCGATTTTTCCGATGATGTTTTCGAAGTAGTCTAGCTCATCTTCAATACGCTTCATGTTTGCGTAGCTGGCTTGGTCATTTAATCCAAGTGATTTTAGTCTTTCTTTACGAATACTGTTAAGTTTTTCTGGGCTGATCTTTAATCCGATACATTTCTCAGGTGACACTTTATATAATTCTTCTGGTGGATCAACTTCCGGCACTAAAGGTACGTTTGCCACTTTCAGCCTCTTAAGAGCAAGATATTGGGAAAGTGGAGTTTTCGACGTTCTTGATACCCCAATTAAAATGATATCCGCTCGTAATATCCCTCTTGGATCCCGGCCATCATCATATTTAACTGCAAATTCAATTGCTTCTACCTTTTTGAAGTAATCATCGTCAAGTTTTCGTACAACACCCGGTTCATGAAGTGGGTGTATATTATAATGCTCTTGGTATTTATCCATAATAGGACCCATAATATCAAATGCATAAAGCTCTTCTTTTTCTGCTTGTTCTTTTAAGTACTTTCTCATATCAGGCTTTACTAAAGTATAGACGATAAGCCCTTGATTCAACTTTGCCAATGAAATCACTTCATCTAGGTTAGAGAAATCTTCTACATATGGAAACCTTTTTATTACGGTATTTGAACCATTAAACTGGCTTATGGCTGCTTTTGTCACTAATTCAGCTGTTTCACCAACTGAGTCAGATACTACATAGATGTATGGTTCTTTCACTGTCAAATCACCACCTTATAATCACTATTCTTATTGGTCATCTGCTAAAGAAACAAATGCTTTTGTAATGTTTGTTTTTGTAATCCGTCCAGTAACTTCTAAGTCACCTTTGGAAGTTTTTTTAACGACTGGAACTGCATCAATCTGCTTATCGATTAAATCCTTTGCCACTTCTATTAATAAATCATCTTTTTCACATGTTGTGATGTTAGGCATTCTTGTCATAATAATATTCACTGGTAAAGTACTAAGTTCTTGCTTTCCAATACTTGCTCGAAGTAAATCTTTTCTTGATAGCACTCCAACTAAATAGGAATTTTTATCGACAACAAATAATGTTCCGACATC
The DNA here is from genome assembly GCF_016908495.1 of Rossellomorea pakistanensis. Lineage (GTDB taxonomy): Bacteria > Bacillota > Bacilli > Bacillales > Bacillaceae_B > Rossellomorea > Rossellomorea pakistanensis. Next base: position 1,224,778 of record NZ_JAFBDZ010000001.1, read on the forward strand.
CTCTAAAAACATGGTACAGATTGCATCATACACAGAAACGTTTTCAGGAACCACAACAGGAATCGATTGAAACTGCTTTACATATATTTTTTTTAGATTCTCTGTTAACAGTTGTGTACCTGTTTTTCCTGTATAAAAATACCCGACTCTTGGTCTAGCATCTAAATAACCTGCCATTGTCAGGATTGCTAAGTCTGGTCTTAGTGTTGCTCTTGTTAAATTCAATTGGTCAGCAATTTGTTCCCCTGTGATAGGACCGTTCTCTTTTACAATTTCCAGGATTTGTTCTTGTCTTTTATTCAGTTCTATTGTTCTCACCACCTAACGAACAATCCATTTAAGTGTTATACTTTATATTAAATATTATATACTATTCAAAAAAATAAAAGAAAGAGTTTTGCCCAAAAAAGAACGAGGTTATATAACCCCTTTACCAAAGATTAGCTTTATAAATAGTAAACTGCAATTATTTTGCCCATCTTTTCACGAATTGTTGTGTATTCGTTTTAAAAGTGATAAAATGATGGCATTCTAAAATAATCATAAGCAATGAAGGATTTATAAGTACTTGTAAATTAGCGAACTAGGAATGGTGAAAGCCTAGTGCACAAGGAAACGGCGATCTCGAGCTATTCAATCTTTAAAGTGGAGTAAGACTTTTTAGTCAACCTCAACTAGGGTGGAACCGCGGGTATACAGCTCGTCCCTAGGCTTAATGCCTAGGGACGAGCTTTTTTATATTTTTAGCGAAGTGCATTGAATAGAAAAAGGAAGCTAAGTCGCGGAATGCTGACAATTCTCGCTTCCTGCAACCCGCATAATAAGGTACTCTCGCTGAATCCCGTTGTTAGCCTTACAATAAACAAAAGGAGTGTTGTAGTATGTCAATGGATCAACTAGTAAGCTTAGCCAAACATAGGGGGTTTGTATTTCCAGGTTCTGAAATTTATGGTGGTTTAGCGAATACTTGGGATTACGGTCCTCTTGGTGTAGAACTAAAGAACAATATTAAAAAAGCTTGGTGGAAAAAATTCATTCAGGAATCTCCTTATAATGTCGGCCTTGATGCTTCAATATTAATGAACCCGCAAACATGGGTAGCATCCGGTCATGTCGGAAACTTCAATGACCCAATGCTTGATTGTAAACAATGTAAAGCTCGCCATCGGGCAGATAAATTAATCGAGGATGCCTTTCAGCAGAAAGGCGAAGAAATCATTGTCGATGGTATGCCATTTGAAAAGATGGAAGAACTAATGAAAGAAAATGAAATTGCTTGTCCACAATGCGGCAGTAAAGATTTCACCGAAATTCGTCAGTTCAACCTAATGTTTAAAACTCATCAAGGTGTGACAGAATCATCGACAAATGAAATTTTTCTTCGCCCAGAAACTGCTCAAGGTATCTTTGTAAACTTTAAAAATGTTCAGCGATCAATGCGTAAAAAGATGCCATTCGGTATTGGACAAATCGGGAAAAGCTTCCGAAATGAAATCACCCCAGGAAACTTTACTTTCCGTACACGCGAGTTTGAGCAGATGGAAATGGAATTCTTCTGTAAACCTGGTGAAGATTTAGAATGGTTCTCCTACTGGAGAGATTTCTGTAAGAATTGGCTATTGTCATTAGGAATGAAAGAAGAGAATATGCGTTTACGTGATCATGATGAGGAAGAGCTTTCCCATTATAGTAATGCAACGACGGACATTGAATATAAATTCCCATTTGGTTGGGGAGAACTTTGGGGCATTGCAGACCGAACAGACTTTGATTTAAAACGGCATATGGAACATTCTAGTGAAGACTTTCATTACTTAGATCCGCAAACGAACGAAAAATATGTTCCTTACTGCATTGAACCTTCTTTAGGAGCAGATCGTGTGACACTTGCTTATTTATGTGATGCTTTCGAAGAGGATGAGTTGGAAAACGATAAACGTACTGTAATGCGATTCCATCCAGCACTTGCACCATATAAAGCGGCAGTTCTCCCGCTTTCGAAAAAGCTTTCTGATGAAGCACTAAAAGTATATGATGAACTTGCTAAGGATTTCAGAATGGACTTTGACGAAACAGCATCAATCGGAAAACGTTATAGGAGACAAGATGAGATTGGAACTCCTTTCTGTATCACATTTGACTTCGATTCTGTTGAAGATGGTCAAGTAACCGTTCGTGATCGGGATACAATGGATCAAGTCCGTATGCCAATAAGTGAAGTTAAAAACTTCCTAGATGATAAAATTAAATTCTAAAAAAAGTGGAGGGAAATCCATTCCCTCCACTTTTTATAATAATCCTTTTAAATGATCCATCTGATCTAAAAACCTTCGAGATTTTAAAGCTAAACCAGAGTATTCATCATAATACGTTCGAATCACCTTTTTCAATTCTTCTTTCGTCACATCTTTTACAGATACATTCCCTAAACGGGAAAGATCAAAATAATAAAAAAGCCTTAAAAGCTTCACTGTATTACTCAAAAGGGGCATATGATATGGATCCTTCTCTTTACAACGATGACAAATGAGGCCATTTTCTTTAAAAGAGAATGAGAATGTACCTTCCTTTTCCCCGCAAACAGCACATTGGTTTAAATTTGGATACAATCCGAGAACAGGGAGCATCTTCATTTCAAAGATGTTGGTCAATATATCTGGATCATAACCCTCATCGATATAGTGAATTGTCTGGGATAATAATTCATATAAGTAAGGATCTGGTTTCTTTTCATCTGTTCCTTTATCCAATAAATCTACAATATAAGTTGCATATGCCGTCTTAAATAAATCTTCTCTAATATGGCGATAGGTAGAGATGATTTCACCCTGCTGTAATGTACCAAGCCCAGTACTTTTTTGGAACAAAAAGTGTCCATATGTAAAGAGCTGAGAGACAGAGGATAATCGGCTATTGGGCTTTCTTGCACCTCTAGCCATAACCCCTATCTTCCCAAACTCCCTTGAGAATATCGTAACAACTTTATTGGATTCGCCATACTGGTTGGTTCTAATAACTATTCCTTCACATTTTTGCAGCATAGGGCCACCTCCCGATCATGTTGGTTTCGGGTGATGACAGAAAACTATGAGAGGGGAAAATCGACTTCCGCTAACTTCTCCTCATAATTATAGGGTTCTTCCTGTCCGTCCTTCTCCAATTCCTTTAAAAGCAAATACGTGTCAATGCTACCTGTTTGAGAAAATACCTTCCAGGTAAAGTCTATCATAAAAACCCCACCTTTCATGTTTTTTAACTAGCAAGACTTCCAAAGCTTTCTGTTATTAGATTTGACCTTAGCATCCGATTTCATGTGACGTAAATTTTACTAACTGATGAATTAATAGTCATCTTCCCTAAAACCGAAATCTTTTAGATTGGACATTTTATTTCTCCAATCCTTCTGTACTTTGACCCAAAGCTCTAAATACACTTTTGAACCAAGCAGATTTTCAATGTCGGTTCGAGCCCTTTTTCCAATTTCCTTTAACATACTTCCTTGTTTCCCAATAATAATTCCTTTTTGTGAAGCTCTTTCAACTACAATCGTGGCCATTACATCGATGATATCTTTGTCGCCTCTAGTTTGCATTTTATCAATCATTACTGCGAGGGAATGAGGGACTTCCTCTCTTGTAAGATGAAGAGCTTTTTCCCGGATTAGTTCAGATACGATAAATCTTTCAGGATGATCGGTTACCTGATCAGCCGGATAGAATTGTGGGCCTTCCGGCAAAAAGTTCTTAATCTCTTTCAATAGGTTTTCAACATTGTTGCCTTCAAGAGCTGAGATTGGCACAGTAGCTTTAAAATCATATAGCTCGTTGTATTTCTCCATAATTGGAAGAAGCTCATCGGGATGCAGCTGATCAATTTTATTCAGTACAAGAAATACTGGTGTATTGACGCCTTTCAGCTTTTCAATAATGAACTCATCCCCGCGGCCAAATCCTTCTTCAACATTAACCATAAACAATACCAGGTCTACTTCTTTCAATGTGTTTTGGGCAATTTTCATCATGAAGTCACCAAGCTTATGCTTTGGTTTATGAATTCCTGGTGTATCAATAAAAATCATTTGTGAATCCTCTGTTGTCAGAACCCCTTGCACTTTGTTCCTAGTCGTTTGTGGCTTATCACTCATAATGGCAATCTTTTGACCAATAACACGGTTTAAGAAAGTAGATTTTCCTACATTAGGACGTCCAATAATAGAGATAAAACCAGATCTGTATGCTGTATTTGTTTCTAAGTTATTCATTTAAATCCTCCGGTGAAAATGCTCCTGGTAGTAATTCATGAACGGTTAATTCTTGCACATCCCCATTTAAATTGGTTAATATAACTTTCATGCTTGGGGAGCATAATTCTGATATTACCTGTCTACATGCTCCACAAGGAGGGACAGGTCTGTTAGTATCTGCAACAACTGCAATCATTTGAAAATCTTTATCTCCCTCTGAATACGCTTTAAAAAGGGCTGTACGTTCAGCACAATTACACATACTATAGGCAGCATTTTCAATATTGCAACCATGATATACTTTCCCGTCATTTGTCAGTAACGCTGCACCCACTTTAAATTTCGAGTAGGGGACGTATGCCAATTCTCTTGCTTTTTTCGCTTCTTCGATTAATTGAGTATGATCCATTACTTTAAACTCTCCTTTAAATCCTGACAATTCTATTTTACTACATTTTCGTGAAAAAAAAATGGGCTGACATCATATTGTTAAAAAATAGTTAGATTATTCTAAAAATTAGACAACCCTATTATGTCAGTGAACTTATTGTATACAACTAATTTACGGTTTTCAAATTTCCATTAAAAATTTTTATTACGATTTATTTCAATAAAAAAAGATAACCCAATAATATGCCAAGACCATTTTGATTTATGGATTTTGACTTTTGGGTTATCTTCTAATTTTAATTAAAAAAACGAATAGCTTTTGGTAAAAAAATGATCACTCCAATGATGATGGATCCAATCGAAAAAATCAACACTGCTCCCGCCGCAACATCCTTTGCCTGTTTAGCTAATGGCTTAAAATCGTCCGTTACCAAATCAACGGTCCTTTCAATGGCTGTATTGACTAACTCTAGAGAAATCATAACAAACATCGTCAAAAGCAAAATCAACCATTCAGTGGGAGTGACCTTTAGTGTAAATCCTAAAAAGATAGTAAGAACTGCTACCAAAACATGAAACCTAATATTCATTTCATGTTTCCAAGCATTATTTATTCCCTGTGCCGCAAAAACAAAGGATTTAAGAAATCGCGTTAGTCCAGGTTTATGTCCTTTGTAACCCATAAGCCTCTAGAATATCCTTTTGCCTTTGAAACATTTGCTTTTCATCCTCTTCTTCTAAATGATCGTAGCCAAGTAAATGGAGAAATCCATGAAGAGCTAAAAATCCTAATTCTCTTAAAAAAGAATGACCATATTCTTCTGCTTGCTCCTTCGTTTTCTCTACAGATATGACAATATCCCCCAATACCCTTGGCATATCTACCCCAACAATTTCAATTTCGTCTTCACCCATTTCTTCAAGTGCAAATGAAATGACATCTGTAGGCTGATCCTTGTCACGATAATCACGATTAATTTCTTGAATTCTTTCATTGGACACAAAGCTAACAGATAGTTCACTTTCTTGTTCTATATTTTCTTTTAATGCTGCAAAGTTTAAAAGCTTTTCTACTAGTTCAAAATCTGCAGGTGAAAGAATACCGGTTTCATCTTGGAAGTCAATGACTAGATTCATGTTTATTCTCCTTTTCCTCATTTTCTGGATATTCAATTCTAGAATGAAAGATACCATTTAGTGTTTCACATAGTGTCTTCTTTACTACTTGGAGCTCTTTTAATGTTAAATCACATTCATCAAATTGACCATCCTGCAGCCGATCTTTCACTATATTATTAACAAGTTTCTTTATTTCTTCTGCTGTCGGAGATTTCATTGATCTTACTGCTGCTTCAACGCTATCTGCTATAGATATAATCGCTATTTCCTTCGTTTGAGGCTTTGGTCCGGGATAGCGATATTCCTCTTCATTCACGTCTTTCCCTTGTTCTTTAGCCTTATGATAGAAGAATTTTAATAAAGAGGTCCCATGATGCTGTTCCGCAATATCAATAAATTCTTTAGGAAGTTTATGCTTCCGAAGCATTTCAGCACCGTCTGTCGCATGTGAAATAATGATATTTCGACTTGTTTCAGGTAAGAGACGATCATGAGGATTCTCCATATTCAACTGATTCTCTATAAAGAAATGGGGTCTCCTTGTTTTCCCGACATCGTGGTAATAACACCCTACCCTTGCTAACAATCCATTAGCACCGATTGCTTCACAAGCAGATTCTGCTAAATTCGCCACCATAACACTGTGATGGTATGTACCAGGTGTCTCAGTTAAGATCTTTTTCAGCAGTGGATGATTGGGGTTAGATAATTCAACAAGTCTCATAGCAGACAAAATTCCAAATCCTGCTTCAAAGAATGGTAAAAAACCTATCGTCAATACAGCAGAGCTTATACCTGACACAAATGCATAAACAACAAAATACATGTATTCAACCTCTGAATACTGCGCACCTCTTAAAAAGATGAGGAAGAATATAATCAGGACATTTACAGCAGAGACAGATAAACCCGCTTGTAAAATATTTGATCTTTGGCGTCTATTTGATAAGAATAAAACACCTGCTAGCCCACTGAATAATATGTACATCGCCATCTCGATATCGATAGCACCAGAAATTTCGTAATGAAATACAATACTACCACAAGCCGCTAGAATCATCACCAATAACATGGCCACTCTTTCATTGAGCATAATTCGAATCAGCATACCTGCAAGTGCTGCAGGATAAAGAAAACCTACTTTGTCCAATTCAAGCTCATTCATGAGGCCGACAATTTTCATCAAGATTAGGGATATGACAAAGATTAAGCTAAGAAGAATAAGTCGGTTTTGTTTCCTCTCTTCAGGGAGATTCCAGTTATAGAAGTGGTAATAGATCGCTCCAATACTGACAAATACAAAAATACCAAGTCCAAGGTAAATCTTTAGCGACCCACCATCAGATAATAGTCCGAGAAGCTCAAGCTGACGATACATTTCGTGAGTAACCATTTCTCCCTCTCTCACAATTATCGTACCTTCTAAAATGATTTCCTTCTCAACTGCTTCCATTGCTGCTATTCGTTTCTCTTCCGTTAATTCTTCATTATAAATTTCCGTTGGAGCAACCGCTAATCGGCCAATGGACACCATTGATTGAATCACTTTCTCTGAGAAATTACTCATTTTTAAATACTGTTCCATTTTCCCTTTTGCATCAGTTAATTCTTCCTCATACACCTTTTCATCCATTACAGTCTTAAGTTGACTAACAATAAATATGTTCACACGTTCTAATTCTTCTTGACTCAAGCTAAGCAATGATTTTAAATCTTCATCCGATAATTCTTTTGTAATGTCTTCCTTAACATTTGCCGTTAAATTCTTCTTAAGAGTAGCAAGCTTCTCATCAAGTGTTGGTACTTTCTTAGTTTCGTTTATTGTATCTTCCGTATTTTCACTATCGTCTGGAGCAGAGTCCTTATTGACGTCTTTAACTAATGTAAAAATTGAATCTACAAGCGCTATACGATTCGGTAATTGCTCGTTATTATGTACATAAACAGGTTCTACTTCTTCTGCTGCTTTTTCCCTTTTTTCTTTTGTCTTTTTCTTGTCTTCTTCATTTTTCGGTGCGACAATCGTCTGATCAGACTCTTCAAAAACGTTTATATCGTATGTTTCTGGTTTTACATTTCCATACAGGACTCCATATAAAAGGAATCCTAAAATGATAAAAATCAAGAATGTAAACACCTTATAGCTTAAAATAGACCTAAGTTTGCTTATAAAAGGATGAAAAATCATGTTTACCTCCTATCCCCTATGACTGGCAGGCTCATATTGTACTAAACTTCTATCAATTTATGTAAAATGATAACAGTTTTTAGTAGAGATTTCATCTTCAATTTGTTTTCTTCATATAAATTTCAACAAAAACATCTTTTTTTGAAAAATTTGTTAAAGGTTAAATAAAGAAAAAGACTGAGACAGTTCATTTATAAACTGTTTCAGTCATCATTTGAGTTCTAGGCGTCTTTTTCATATGCATCAATGATTTTAGCAACAAGCGGGTGGCGTACAACATCCGATTTCTCCAAATAAATGATCGAAACTCCTGACACACCCCGCAAAATCTTCTCCGCATTCACAAGTCCAGATTGCACCCCTCTAGGTAAATCCACTTGTGAACGATCACCTGTAATGATCATTTTTGAATCAAATCCTAATCGTGTTAAGAACATCTTCATTTGGGCTTTAGTCGTATTTTGAGCTTCATCAAGAATAACAAATGCATCATCAAGTGTTCTGCCCCTCATGTATGCTAATGGGGCAATTTCAATTGTTCCTCTTTCGACTAGTCTTTCTGTATGATCCGCACCTAATACATCGTGCAGCGCATCGTAAAGAGGTCTCAGGTAGGGATCCACTTTTTCCTTCAGGTCACCAGGTAAAAAGCCAAGACTCTCCCCCGCTTCAACTGCGGGTCTCGTTAGGATAATTTTTTTCACATAACCATTTTTTAAGGCATGAACAGCCATGACTACAGCCAAATAGGTTTTACCCGTCCCTGCTGGTCCTATACCAAATACGAGGTCATTCTTTTTGATTGCTTGAATATATTGTCTTTGTCCAAGGGTCTTAACTCGTATTGATTTCCCTTTAGCATTTTTTGTAATTTCCTCATTGTATAGCTCATCAAAGTATTCTAAAGTACCTTGCTTTCCCATTTGAAGAGCATAAATGACATCTCTTTGACTTATATTAATTCCTTTTCTAACAATTGATAATAAGCGGTTTAATATTTCTGTTGCAAGAACTACCTTCTCTTCTTCACCAGAAATGGCAACTCCTTCACCTCTGGTCACAATTGAAATGTGAAGGTCTTCTTCCATTAATTTAAGATGCGAATCAGAAATACCGAATAGCGCTATTGCTTCATTTGGGTTTTCTAGTTGTAGACTAGTTGTTTTTAATTCTTCTGGCATTCCTTAGTCTCCTTGAATGATTGGTTGTTCAATCGCAATATCTTCTATCACTTTATAGTACATGTTTAACCTTACTTTACCATTATCAACCTGCTGATGTAAAATTTTTTCACCAATTATTTCAGCATCTTCTGGCAATTGTGATTTTAAATCTTCCTTTGCTAATCGTTTGGCTACTTTAATCGCTTCTTTTTTATTATATGTTCTTGTAACGCTCTCATTTTCCTTTATAGAGGTATGGGTATACGAGATAGGAAGCTCCCATTTAAATAGCTTGATCTTCTTCTCTGACGTTTCCTTCACATAATCCTTATACTCTGGGTTTCCCCATCCCCAAATAGGGATTTTAAAACTACCAACCGATAAGGAGTGCTTTGTCTTCTCTTGACCTGTAAATACTTCAAAGTCAGTCTTAAGTGGGAGTTCAACTTGAGTGGTATACCAAGTTTGTCCAAGTATCACTCCTTTTGCAGGGACAACTTTCGATTGTTCTTCCTTACCGATCACCCCTGATACTAGGAGATCTCCTTTTTTCACATAATCATTAACAGCAACCTTTGTTTGTCCTTGTTCTACGAACATTTTTACAATAACCGCTTTCTGTTTAGCGACTAAATTTTGATTACCTGCTTTTTCTACTTCTTCAGGAGCATTTTTTTCCACTACTTGAAAATGATAGGTTGTCCCTTTTAACTCCACGCCTACCCAGGTGATATTATCCATCCGATTGGATAATTCTCGTTGAATGCTTTCTACATCTTTCACAAAAAATTGCGATTTTCCAATTTTCACACCAATTTCATCAAGTTCTTTTCGAATCTGATGCTCAGTTTTAGGAGATGCGCCCTTGATCTCAATTCCCCAAATCATATTGGATAAAATAATGATCAAAGCAAAAAAAGCAAAGCCTCCTAATAAAAAACCACTATTCTTAAGTGTTCTCTTCCACAAAAATGGTGTACCTTGTCCTTTAATAAACGAAACACGACAGTCAAATTTTCTTAATGCTCTTCTTAAATGGTGAATGTCTTTAAGAGAAATGTAAAATATCACGGTTTCATTTCCAACTCTTTTCACTTGCCAAATCGATATATTTAAGCGAATAAGTGCATTAAGCACTCGTTCTAATCCTTTCCCTTCTACCTTAACGAGTATTTTCCCTGTAAAAAATGTTAACCAATGATTCTTCAATGCGAACCCCTCCTATCCCATTACTGATCAAGATATAATACTTCGTGGATATTTCCTTCAAGCATGATCTCTTCTGGAAGGATCATCTTTATCACAAACGACTTCCCTTTTATAAGCAATTGTCCTTGTTTTAAAAGGAGTCTTACCTCTTTATCTGTAAAGGTTAATAATCCCCGATGATTTTCTATATAAATATGTAATTGCCCAATCATCGTAATTCTAGGTAGGTCCATCATGACATCATCCGGTAGTTCCATTGTTTTAGTCATCCACTGGCGCATTTGCTGCACCCATTTTTTTGCCATAAAAAGAACCCCCTCTCATCTCATATTTATGAAATAAAAGGAGGTTTCATCACATATTTTTTTCGTTATCCTCTATGTGTGCGTTTTTTCGCACGCGGTGGCCCTAAAATCTCAGAAAGGACAATGCCTTTGACAAAATCATCTTTTGTAAAAGAGTGCAGTTGTACGTCAACGGGTTTTACTTCTTTTTTTTCTGTTCGATTAATTGTTCTGTTTCTAGTAATAGTCTCCTGCTTTTCAAGTTCATTAAACCTTTTGTCCGCCTCTTTTTTTCTATCTATAAATGTACTCGTTTTTTCCGTTATAACCTCTTTAACCTTCTCTACTTGATCGGGAGTAGGCTTCATAGGTTGTTCCAGTTCATAGCCTATCTGTTTCGGAGTAGATCCCTTTGTGTCCTTTGTTTGCTTATTGCCAAACCTGTTAAAAATCATTCCGACAAGTCCAATCAAAATCGCAAAGATTAAACTTTCCATAAACAGATCTCCTTTCTAGTGTAAGGATCTCTATTCTTCGTTTGATTCATTCTCGTTCTTCCCACCTGTAAGCTTTCCAATGGAACCACGCATATCTGTATCGGATTCAATATTCTTTAGGTTCATATAATCCATTACACCAATATTCCCTGTTTTAAGTGCTTCTGCCATAGCTAGAGGAACTTCTGCTTCAGCTTCTACTACCTTCGCTCTCATTTCCTCTACCTTCGCTTTCATTTCCTGTTCTTTTGCAACGGCCATTGCACGGCGTTCTTCCGCTTTGGCTTGAGCAATATTCTTATCTGCTTCAGCTTGCTCTGTTTGTAATTCAGCTCCAATATTTTTACCGATATCAACATCTGCAATATCAATGGATAGAATTTCAAATGCTGTTCCTGCATCTAAACCTTTTGCTAATACCGTTTGAGAGATCATATCGGGATTCTCAAGGACCTTCTTATGGTTGTCAGAAGAGCCAATCGTAGATACAATGCCTTCACCTACACGAGCAACGACGGTATCTTCCCCAGCTCCACCAACTAAACGATCAATGTTTGCACGAACCGTAATACGTGCTTTTGCTTTAACCTCAATTCCATCCATTGCAACACCGGCAATAAACGGTGTTTCAATTACTTTAGGATTAACACTCATTTGAACCGCTTCTAATACATCACGACCTGCTAAGTCAATCGCCGCACATCGCTCAAAGGTTAATTCAATATTTGCTCTGTGAGCGGCAATCAATGCATTAACTACTCGATCGACGTTACCTCCTGCAAGGTAATGACTCTCAAGTTGATTAATAGACAAATCAATTCCCGCTTTATGAGCTTTAATTAATGGATTAATAACTCTATTCGGAATAACCCTTCTTAATCGCATTCCAATTAACGTAAAGATACTGATTTTCACACCAGCTGCTAATGCTGAAATCCATAGCATGACTGGTACAAATGTAAATAATATCGCTAAAACGATAATTCCGACAACGATGGCCGCTAAAACTAATATTGTTGATGCATCAAATACCATCTTAATTCCTCCTTATTTATTCAACTTCTCGAACTACAATCCGAGAGCCTTCCACCTTAACAATTTTCACTTTCTTATCCTGTCCGATATACCCACCTTCTGTTACTGCATCTATTCTTTCATCCTCTAAAAGTATAGTTCCTGATGGGCGGAAAGGCGTTTTCGTAATTGCAATCTTACCTATTAATTCATGCCTATTCACATTAGAAACATAGCCACTTTCCGTATTGGTTGAGTCCTTTAGAATAATTTTGTTAAATAGTTTCATTTTTTTCCTGAACACCTTTACAAATAAAATCATGGCGATGATAGCAACAACGAAAGCGATTAATAAAGAAATTCCCATAGTCATAACATTGCCTCCTGCCATAAGTATACTACCTACTATTGCAGCAAGTCCTAAAATTCCAGCAATACCACCAGGCAGGAAAAATTCTGCTACAATTAACCCTACACCAATTAAAAAGAGAATTAGAGTCTCGTATCCGGCCAGACCTGCTACATAATGACCGTAGAAAAAGAGGATCAATGATACAAGTCCTATCGAACCTGCTATCCCAAATCCAGGAGAATATAATTCTACCACTAGCCCTAAACTTGCCAATGACAACAGGATTGGAACGACAATGGGATTGGTAATAAACCTTGCAAGCGTCTCTGCAAAAGTCTCATCAACTTTTTTGGTAGTGGCTTCAGCATAACCAAGAGTAGACAATAGTTCATCCATGCTCTTTACAGTCCCTTCAGAATATCCAACCTTTTCTGCAGAACTGGCGCTTAGAGTAAGCAATTCCCCTTTTTCAATCCCAAGCTCTTTTATCACCATTGAATCATCCGCCATTGCCATCGCATATTTTGGATCACGATCGCTTGTTTCAGCTGCACTTTTCATTGCAGATAGCCAGTAACTCTGAGCTTTTTTATCAGCTGCATTTCCATCACCAGTAATAATCGCTGCAGCCCCCATCTGACCATTTGGAACCATATAAATTTCATCTGCATGTAATGAGATAAATGCTCCTGCTGACAATGCCCTGTCATTGACAAATGCCACAGTTTTAATCTCGGTATTATCCAAGAGTTTTGCAATACTTCCTGCAGCATCTACAGCTCCACCAGGTGTATCAATATCAAAAATGATAAGGTCTGCTCCATCACTTTCTGCATCGGAAATGGCGCGGTTTAAAAATGCATTTAACCCCTTTTCGACTTCTTTTTCTACTGGGACTATGTAAACTAGTGAGTCATTTGCATTTGTTCCTTCTGGAAATGGCTGATATAGAATGAGCCCTAAAATAATGATAGCAATAACCTTTATGAAATGTTTCTTCAGATGTTCCCCCTCCTTTCAGGCATGAAATGACTTACTATACTTACGATATTCGCCTAAAAAAGTTTCATTTTATTTAATATATTAAGAATGTTTTCGTAAACAATGTTGTTATTTGAAAAAGAATTAGTTGGTTAGAGCGGAAGGATCTCACTTTCTGCGGGGCGGGGGGTGAGACTCCTCGTCGCCTTGCTCCTGCTTAGTTCTGTTGGAAATTGGGCTATATTCCTATTCTACTCTTAATCATAAAAATGATGAAGTCTAATTCTTCTTAAAACAAAAATAAACTGGGAAGTGATGATCACTTCCCAGTTTATTTTTTAAGATAAATGATGTTGAACAAGTTTGTTGACGAGAGCTCCATCTGCTTTCCCTTTAACCTTAGGCATGATTGCCCCCATCACTTTACCCATATCAGCTTTTGAAGAAGCACCAACTTCAGCTATCGTTTCTTGAACAATAGCAGAAACCTCTTCCTCAGAAAGCTGTTTAGGCATATATATGTCGACGTAAGTCAATTCAGTTCGAATTTTATCAGCAAGGTCTTCACGACCTGCATCTGTAAATTCTTGGAGGGAGTCTTTCCGTTGCTTAACTTCGCGAGAAAGGACTGTCAACTCTTCATCTTCTGTAAGCTCTTGTTTCCCTAGCTTAATCGCCTCATTTTGCAATGCGGCTTTAACCATACGAATAACAGAGAGCTTGGCTTTTTCTTTATTTTTCATCGCTTGTTTCATATCATTATTTAAACGATCGAGAAGACTCATTGCTACACCCTCTCTTAGAACTTACGTTTTCTAGCGGCTTCAGATTTCTTCTTACGCTTTACGCTTGGCTTTTCATAGAACTCGCGCTTTCTGAATTCTTGCAAAGTTCCTGTTTTGGAAACTGAACGTTTGAAGCGACGAAGAGCATCTTCAAGCGATTCGTTTTTACGAACAACTGTTTTTGACATCTCTCTTTCCCTCCCTCCGAACACACTACACTTACATGTTCATTTAAAGAACGCTTGGCTAATGCCAATCCGTTAGAGCCCATATTGGTACCCTAAATGCTACCATTTGTAGCATCCCTACTTAATTTAGCAGGTACAGAAAGTGTGTATCTTTCTGGAATGGATTCTGAAAATCCATTTACTTTGTAAATTATAATATAAGCCTTTAAATAGGTCAACATTTTATCCACAATTCTAAAGATAAATAGACATGTCTCCTATCATCTCGCATACACTGTGATAGAGGTGAGGACATGCTTCCTATTCTATTCTTTATTCTTTTCATTGGAATATTCATTATAGGGATGACTTGGTTAAGAATCGGGTTATTTAATATTGCAAGTTCAAAAATGGAGGAATGGATTTACCGTTTGACGAACACCCCCATCAAAGGAATGATTGTCGGAATTGTTATCACAGCCATTCTTCAAAGCAGTTCTGCAGTCATGGTTCTTACTGTTGGACTTGCTACATCCCGCTTAATTACTTTCAGACAAACAATAGGAATCATGCTTGGAGCCAATATTGGAACAACCTTTACTCTAGAAATTATTTCTTTAAAAATTGACTACCTTATCATCCCGTTAATTCTTATTGGAGTCATTCTCTATTTACTACCTTTTCAAAAGTTAAAACCATTATCGTTAGTTTTTATTGGGATCAGTATGATTTTTTTATCTATGCAGGCATTTGAATGGGTGGCCACCCCACTAGCTGAGACGAACTGGGTTGAGGAAAAAATAATAGATATGAATTCAAGTATTCTTTTTTCAACAATCATTGGAGGAATATTAACGGCGATTATTCAGTCAAGTACTGTTGTAACTGGAATTGCCATGAGCTTCTTGGCTAGTGATATCATACAAATACAAACAGGTATTGCGATAATGCTCGGTGCTAATATTGGGACTTGTATTACCTCATTAATTGCTAGCATAGGTGGAGGAAAAGAAGCTAAACTGACGGCCTATGCTCATATTTGGTTAAATATTATCGGAGTAGTTTGTTTCATCCCATTCATCCCTGCACTTTCAGAAATAGCTTCCTCCATGACAAATCAGACAGATGTCCAATTGGCACACGCGAGTCTATTATTTAATGTTATTTGTTCACTAGTAGCCCTTCCTTTTGCTCTCCCTTTTGGACGATTTATTGAATGGCTCCACAAAGGGAAATAAACGACCCTAGGCAAGGGCACTCACTTAACATCTGCAGAAGTGTTCAAAACGTAGAACGATCCCATAATAAAAAAACCATCAAATACTCACTTTTAAAAATGCCTTTACTCAATCATGGATTTCAGCACTGTCTTTCCAGGAGCATAGGGGGCCGTCTCTCCCAAATACATGCCCTTAAAAAAAATCCACTTTGCTATGGGAGGGACTGACACCACGAACTTAAAGAATAAGTTGTTGCTTAATTCAAAATTAATAATCCGAATCACTCGTTATCCCTTGAACGATTTGCACACCAGAGCTTGCTCCGATCCTTGTTGCCCCTGCTTCTATCATATTCTTTGCATCCTCAACACTGCGAACCCCGCCTGAAGCTTTCACTCCTAGAGCGGGTCCAACTGTTTTTCGCATGAGAGCAATATCTTCCACAGTAGCTCCGCCTGTAGAGAAGCCAGTTGAAGTTTTCACGAAGTCTGCACCCGCTTTAACAGCCAATTCACAAGCTCTTACTTTTTCTTCATCCGTTAATAGACAGGTTTCGATAATTACTTTTGTTAGCGCTTTTCCTTTTGCAGCAGCCACTACCGCCTGGATATCCTGCTCTACTAACTCGTCATTTCCATCTTTTAGAGCACCAATATTAATGACCATGTCCACTTCAGTTGCACCATTTTCAATTGCATTTTTTGTTTCAAATGCTTTTGTTTTAGCAGTACTTGCTCCTAATGGGAATCCGATAACCGTACATACTTTAACATCAGTTTCCGACAGAATTCCACTCGAGAATTTCACCCATACAGGATTAATACAAACAGATGCGAAGCCATATTCTTTTGCTTCCATACAAAGCTTTTCAACTTGTTCTTTTGTCGTTTCAGCTTTTAACAATGTATGGTCAATCATTTTTGCCAAATCATTACTCATTTTTACTATAACTCCTTTCAGCTTAAACGGTTGTTGGTCGTACACTCCAAGGGGTTCTATTGATAAATTATTCCCTAACTTTTGTGATAAAAACATTTTTGTTTATTCATTTTTATCTTAGCCTGTTTTCGTGTACATTGTTGTTATTAGAAAGGGCTTGGTTGCAGCGAAAGGATGCTCGCTTTCCGCTCCAACCAACCGTCTTACAAAAATTTATGTTCTTAAAAAACAACAAGCTTTTAGAAAACAGCCATATCTTAAATAGAACAACCGGAATCAAAAGATAGAAACTTTATATAAAAAAAGAGTTGATCATAAGAAAAGACTAGAAAATACACCAGCTAGAAAAGAGACTTTAATTTGATTCTTTTCTTTGATGTGATTCCACTCGTTTTTTAGATCAACCCATTTAGGATTAATTTATTTTATAAACACGTGCTTCATATGGCTGTAACGTTAAAGTGGTAGCTTCTTCCTTATCAACAGGATAATTATTTAATAACAGATTGCTACTATCTAATGTGCTTTCTTCAAATGTAAAAGTAGCCATGTCTTTAGAAAGATTTGTAACAACAAGCATTTTCTCAAAATCATCTGTACGTGTATATGCGAATATCTGCTCATCCTTAGGAAGTAATAGATCATATTGTCCGTATGTGAACACTTCATGATTTTTCTTTAATTGTATAAGCTTCTTGTAAAAAGAAAGGATAGAACCTGCTTGTTTTTCCTGTAGCTCAACATTTATCTCTCTATAGTTAGGATTTACTTTCATCCATGGATTCCCTTTAGTGAAACCCGCATTTTTTTCAGAAGACCATTGCATAGGAGTTCTACTATTGTCACGGGAGGATGCCCAAATGATTTCCATAATGTCTTCGTGCGATTTTCCTTCTTCTTTTTTCAAACGATAAAGATTCCTTATCGCTACATCATCATAATCGTCAATCGAGGGAAAATGAACATTTGTCATTCCAATCTCTTGTCCTTGATAAATAAATGGTGTCCCTTGCATTAAGAAATACATTGCTGCCATCGCAGTAGAGCTTTCTTTCCAAAACTCTTCGTCATTTCCCCAGGTCGATACCACTCTAGCTTTATCGTGGTTTTCAATAAATAATGCATTCCACCCATTATTTTCAAGACCCTTTTGCCAACGTGTAAGTACCTTTTTCAGCTCAACAATGTCCAAATCTGGATTTGTTTCAGCATCCCAAAGCCCTAAATGCTCGAATTGAAAGATCATATCCATTTTCCCATTTTCTTTTCCAACCCAGAGTTCCGCTTCATCAGCAGTAACTCCGTTTGCCTCGCCAACTGTCATGACGTCATAGTTTGCATATGTTTGATCTTTAAATTCCTGCAAGAAAGTGTGGATTCCTTTTTGGTTCATATGCATATCAAAAGAAGAAACATATTTTTTCTTCTTTGGATTTGGCATATCCGGTAATCCAGCTCTCTTCTTAATATGACTGATGGCATCAATTCGAAAACCATCAATTCCTTTATCAAGCCACCAATTTACGGTATCATATAGGGCCTGACGCACTTCCTTTTTTTCCCAATTTAAGTCAGGTTGTTTTGTAGAAAAAACATGTAAGAAGTATTGCTTCGTCCCTTCATCATATTGCCATGCCGAACCACCAAAGATACTCTCCCAGTTATTTGGTTCTATCCCTGCTTTGCCATCCTTCCAAATATACCAATCACGTTTAGGTGACTCTTTAGACGAGCGGGATTCAATAAACCATTCGTGTTCATCACTTGTATGATTAAGCACTAAATCTATGATTAATTTCATCCCTCTATTATGAACTTCTGCTAATAAGTGATCAAAGTCTTCCATTGTCCCAAATTCATCCATAATATCTTGGTAATCTGAAATATCATAACCATTGTCATCATTCGGTGATTTATACATTGGACAAATCCAAATCACATCGATTCCTAGATCTTTAATATAATCTAAACGTTCAATGATTCCCTTTAGATCTCCAATTCCATCTCCATTTGAATCCTGAAAGCTTCGTGGGTATATTTGATAGCCAACCGCTTCCTTCCACCATACTTTTTTCATGTCAGCACCTCTATAGTTAAAGAATTTTATTTATGTCGTGGTTTTACGCTTTGCGCAATCGTTTGCACTATATTCACTACTTAGTTTACAGTCTTTTTAATAACTAATCAATATAGAAAATAATATTTTAGCAAAAAAAGAAACCGTTTTCTTGAAATTAAGCTGAATTCCTTTCTTTTAGTCCCTACCAATTAATATTTTGTTAGTCATAGGAAAATCCGCTGATTTATAAATTTTTCTAAAAGATTGTTGTTTTTTAAGAACATAATTTTTTGTAATAAGGTTGGTCTTCGCTACAGGTGCGAGACTCCTGCTGGAGCAGAGCCCCGAGAGGATCACCACCCGCCCCGCGGAAAGCGAGATCCTTCCGCTCCATTTTTCAAATACCAACTATGTTTACGAAAACACTCAAATCAAAAAAACTGAGCCTCATTTGAGACTCAGCTTCGTGTTTATATGGCAGCAGACTCCTGTTCGTTGAGAACATCATCCATTACTCTTACAAATTTCCCTTCATTATATGGATATCCAGCTTTTGTTAGTTTGACTTTTACAAGCTTTCCAACCATTTCCTCAGTTGCAGGGAAAATAACTTTTAAATAATTATCTGTGTATCCTACATATAAGCCGCTTTCTGGTTCTTCTTTGTATTCTTCTTCAGGAATAACTTCAAGTACTTCATTTTCAAAAGTTGATGCGTATTCTTTGGCAAGTTGATCTGATAATTGAATGAGACGATGGACACGTTCATTTTTTATATCCTCATCCACTTGGTCTGTCATTCTTGCGGCTGGTGTACCTGTTCGTTTGGAATATGGAAATACATGTAATTCAGAAAATTTATGATGCTTTATAAAATTATACGTTTCCATAAATTCTTCTTCTGTTTCCCCTGGGAATCCAACGATGACATCAGATGTAACAGCAAGTCCTGGTAATGCTTTTTTCAGTTTTTCTAAACGTTCCGCAAAGAATTCCATCGTATATTTACGTCGCATTCTTTTTAGTACAGTGTTTGAACCTGATTGTAGTGGAATATGAAGATGTCTTACAACCATACTTGAGCGGTCAATGACATCAATCACTTCATCTGTCAGTTGGCTAGCTTCGATTGAAGAAATACGGATCCGTTTTAATCCTTTCACATTTTCTTCGAGATCACGAAGAAGCATAGCTAAATTATAATCCTTCATATCTTCACCGTAACCACCTGTATGAATACCCGTTAGAACAATTTCCTTATAGCCAGCATCTACAAGCTGCTGTGCTTGCTTAATGACTTCCTCCGGGTCCCGAGATCTCATTAATCCTCGTGCCCAAGGGATAATGCAGAATGTACAGAAGTTATTACAACCTTCTTGAATTTTCAATGAAGCACGTGTACGATCTGTAAATGCTGGTACATCTAATTCCTCGTATACGCGATTTTTCATAATATTACCGACGCCATTTATTGGCTGACGTTCATCCTTATATTGTTCGATATAAGTGAGCATTTTTTTACGATCTTGCGTACCCACTACGATATCTACCCCAGGAATAGCCATAATTTCTGCTGGTGATGTTTGAGCATAACAACCCGTTACACAAATAACTGCGTCCGGATTTTTTCTGATTGCACGTCTGATTACTTGACGACTTTTTTTATCACCTGTATTTGTAACCGTACATGTATTAATGACATATACATCTGCTGAAGACCCGTAATCTGTTCTTTCATAGCCTTCATCTTTAAATAATTGCCAGATAGCTTCAGTTTCATAGTGGTTTACTTTACAACCAAGGGTGTGAAAAGCTACTGTAGGCATAGAAATCACCTCATTAATTCAAATTGATAAGAAATGGCAGATAGCACATATAGTGGTGCAGTTTCTGCCCGTAATATTCTAGGGCCTAATCCACAGGGTAAAAAGCCAAATTGTTGGCTAGTCATTACCTCTTGTTCAGTAAGCCCACCTTCTGGTCCAAAAATAATCAAAATTCTACTACCATTTTTCATTGAAGAAATAGTATGAGCGAAATTACCTATTTCGCATGCTCTCGACTCTTCTTCATAAGCAATGAGTTTATATTCATATTGATTACTCATATCTATCAATTCAGAAAAGGAGTGGGGAGAAAAAACTTTAGGAACTAGTCTACGATGGGATTGTTCTGCGGCTTCTTTTGCAATTTTCTCCCAGCGCTCGACTTTCTTCTTCGCTTTCTTTTCATCCCATTTTACGATGGAGCGATCTGCGTTAAAAGGAATAAACTCATGTGCCCCAAGTTCGGTTCCTTTTTGAATAATCCATTCCAGCTTATCCCCTTTGGGCAGTCCGCTCGCAATCGTTACTGTAATCGGTAACTCTTTTATTGCCGTCTCCCATTGTACAATCGATGCTTTAATATCGTCACTGGAAATACTTTCAATTTGCGAAATGGCAGATTTACCACCTTTAAAGACAACAAAAAATTTGTCGCCTTCTTTCATACGCATTACTCTTGTCATATGATGAAAATCGTCTCCATCGACATAAAAAAGCTCACCGTCAATATATTCTTTTTCTAGAAAATACCGTTGCATTTTAGTCACCTCAACTCTGGACGTTTAGCAATAATCGCTACCCAATCCTCCATGACCATTATTTCTTCAATCAAGAAACCACTATTTACAAGGGCATCTTTAACTTGCTGCTTTTTCTGTTGGATAATCCCTGATGTAATAAAATATCCACCAGGCTTTACAACTTCAATCGCTTTATCATTAAATCGTAAAATGATTTCAGCTAAAATATTGGCAACCACAATATCGGCTTGCTCATTTATATCGTCTAGTAAATTATTTTGACGAACCGTCACAGCATTTTGTACTTTATTCAGTTTAACGTTTAATCGAGCCGAGTTTACGGCTACTTCGTCAAGATCAAGGGCTTGAACAGGTTCTGCTTTTAATAATGCTGAGGCAATACTGAGAACACCTGAGCCTGTTCCAACATCGATAACCGAATCGAAAGGTTTAACTGTACGTTCTAATGCTTGTATACACATTACAGTTGTAGGATGTGTACCTGTTCCAAACGCCATCCCTGGATCTAATTCTATAATTAGTTCATCAGAATGAACGGGTTCGTACTGTTCCCAAGTTGGAACAATTGTAAACTTTTCAGAAATTTTCACGGGATTATAATATTTCTTCCACGCTGTTGCCCATTCTTCTTCATTGACTTCGGAAATTTCTACAGTATTTTTTCCAATATCAATATTGTAGAGAATAAGATTATTAATTGCCTGCTTGATTTCTTCCACCGTTTCCCCTAAAAAGCTATTTACAGGAAGGTAAGCTTTAACAATAACACCCTCTTCAGGGTAGTCTTCAGGATTGAGTTGGTAGATTTCGCCGTAAACATCCTCTCTTTCTTTCACTAAATCAAAAGGATCTTCAATGACAACTCCACTGGCACCTGCCTCATGAAGGATATTTGAAATCGGCTCAACAGCTTCATTTGTTGTATGAATACTTATTTCTGACCATTTCATATCGCTCTACCAACTCCATTCCTATTATTCACCTTTAAAGGCGCGTTTTACCTTATTAAAAAAGCTTTCATGTTGCTCATCCGGCACTTGACCACTAATATCGGCAAATTCTCTTAATAAGTCTTTTTGTTTTTCCGTTAGCTTGGAAGGCGTGACTACTTTTACAAGAATATGCTGGTCTCCAACACCATACCCTCTAACATTTTGAATGCCTTTTCCACGGAGTCTAAATTTCGTTCCCGTTTGCGTTCCTGCAGGGACTTTCAATTTCACTTTACCATGAAGAGTAGGGACTTCAATTTCATCACCTAATGCAGCTTGTGCAAAGGTAATTGGCATTTCACAATAGATATCCTCACCATCACGCTCAAAGAATTCATGTGAGCGCACATGGAAAACAATATATAGGTCACCTGATGGTCCTCCGTTAATACCTGGTTCACCTTGACCTGACACCCTTAGCTGCTGGCCATCATCAATTCCAGCTGGAATCTTCACATGGATTTTTCTTCGTTTTTGTACTTTTCCTACTCCACCACAAGTACCACATTTGACTTTAATGAACTTTCCGGTTCCATTACAGTGGTGACATACTCTACGGTTTACGATACGGCCAAATGGTGTGTCTTGTTCTACATTTAACTGACCAGCACCTTTACAATGAGAACATGTTTCTGGCTTTGTTCCTGGTTTAGCACCTGAACCATGACAAGTATCGCATTCTTCTTCTTTAGGAATTTCAATATCTGTCTCTTTACCAAAAGCAGCTTCTTCAAACCCAACCGTCATAGTGTACTGCAGGTCTGCCCCTGCTCTAGGTGCATTTGGATCTCTTCGTCTACCACCGCCACCTCCACCAAAGAAGGTGTTAAAAATATCTTCAAATCCTCCAAAACCACTAAAGTCTCCGCCGCCACCGCCGCCGAAACCTTGATTCGGATCTACATGACCAAATCGATCATACTGTGCACGTTTCTGATCATCACTTAAAACTTCATATGATTCTTTGATTTCTTTAAATTTATCTGCTGCATCCGCCTCTTTATTAATATCAGGATGATATTTTTTTGAGAGCTTGCGGTATGCTTTTTTGATTTCGTCTTTTGAAGCACTCTTGCTTACGCCGAGAACTTCATAATAATCGCGTTTACTCATCAAATCAACACTCCCGAATCCTTAGCATAAAGGTTATTTTAACATTGTTTTTGTACCCTTATCAATAAATAGTGAATAGAATCACACAATTCCTTATAAATCGTTATAGAATAGACATGAACTAAAGGCGTAAGCGCCCTAGACTAAGGATGAAAGCCTAAATTCGCCACGTCCTGTGGCAACGCCTTTCTGACCTACGTAGTGTGGACCTCCGACAAGCATAAGACGATCCATGAAGGAAGGGTAAATCTCCCTTTATTCATGGATTGGCTAAGACTCTCGGAGCTTTAGCGCTAGAGCTAGATTAGGATAAACTAATTTCGAAGTTATCAACATATTATAATTTTTAAAATTCCCTATACAGAGAAAAAGTCAAAGCCAAGAAGGACCTGACTTTGACTTTCCTTGTTGTTCAACCTTACTTATCGTCTTTTACTTCTTCGTATTCTGCATCGACAACATCGTCATTCTTTCCAGCTCCACCTTCAGCACCTTGTTCATTTCCTTGTGCTTGTTGAGCCTGTTGCGCTTGTTCATATAATTTCATTGTAAGTGCTTGAACGATTTCTTGTAAGGCATCTTTCTTTTCGCGGATTTGTTCTAAATCATTGCTTTCAATTGCTTCTTTAAGAGCTGTTTTAGCCTCTTCCGCTTTTTTCACTTCTTCTTCGTCTACTTTGCCTTCAAGGTCTTTTAACGTTTTTTCTGTTGTAAAGACAAGTTGATCAGCTTCATTTCGAAGTTCTACTTCTTCTTTACGCTGTTTATCAGCATCTGCATTCTCTTCTGCTTCTTTGACCATACGATCAATTTCTTCATCAGAAAGTCCTGTGGATGATTTAATTGTAATGTTTTGCTCTTTTCCAGTACCTAAATCCTTAGCACTTACATTTACAATACCATTTTTATCAATATCAAATTTAACCTCGATTTGAGGAACACCACGTGGTGCTGGTGGGATATCTGATAATTGGAAACGGCCAAGCGTTTTATTATCAGCTGCCATTGGACGCTCACCTTGTAGGACATGAATGTCTACAGCCGTTTGATTATCTGCAGCAGTAGAGAAAACTTGAGATTTAGATGTTGGGATCGTTGTATTTCTTTCGATTAACTTCGTTGAAACTCCACCCATTGTTTCAATTCCTAGAGAAAGTGGTGTTACATCAAGTAATACAACATCTTTTACGTCTCCTGTTAAAACCCCACCTTGGATTGCAGCTCCCATCGCTACTACTTCATCAGGGTTAACACCTTTATGAGGGTCTTTTCCAACTTCTTTCTTAATTGCGTCTTGTACTGCTGGAATACGAGTAGAACCACCAACAAGGATCACTTTATCAATTTCACTTGGAGTTAATCCTGCATCCTTTAGAGCTTGACGAGTAGGAGCCATTGTACGTTCTACAAGATCAGAAGATAACTCATCAAATTTTGCACGAGATAATGTTAACTCTAAGTGAAGTGGTCCAGCTTCCCCAGCCGTGATAAATGGTAAAGAGATTTGTGTTGAAGATACACCAGATAAATCTTTTTTCGCTTTTTCAGCAGCATCTTTAAGACGTTGTAGCGCCATTTTATCTTTAGATAAGTCAATACCATTTTCTTTTTTGAATTCAGCTACTAGATGGTCAATGATCACTTGGTCAAAATCATCTCCACCTAGACGGTTATCACCAGCAGTTGAGCGTACTTCGAATACACCATCACCAAGTTCAAGAATGGAAACGTCGAATGTACCACCACCTAGGTCATAAACAAGAATAGTTTGATCCTCTTCTGTTTTATCCATTCCATAAGCCAAGGCTGCAGCTGTAGGTTCGTTAATGATACGTTCTACTTCAAGACCAGCAATTTTCCCTGCATCTTTAGTAGCTTGACGCTCAGCATCATTGAAGTAAGCAGGAACAGTAATGACCGCTTTTTCTACTTTTTCACCAAGATACTCTTCTGCATAGGATTTTAAATGCTGAAGGATCATCGCAGAAATTTCTTGTGGAGTATATTGTTTATCCTCCGCTGTTTCCTTATGGTCAGTACCCATATGTCTTTTAACAGACATAATTGTGTTAGGGTTAGTGATTGCTTGACGTTTTGCTACCTCTCCTACTTGACGTTCACCATTTTTAAAAGCTACTACAGAAGGTGTAGTACGGTTACCTTCTGGATTTGGAATTACCTTTGGCTCTCCTCCTTCAAGGACTGCCACACATGAGTTCGTTGTTCCTAAGTCAATACCGATAATTTTGCTCATGTCAAATACCTCCCTATCGTATATGTATTATTGATTTACTTTCACCATTGAAGGGCGAATAATGCGGTCATTTAATTTGTACCCTTTTTGAAACTCTTCAATCACGACATTAGATTCATATTGATCATCGGAATCTTGCATTACTGCTTGATGAAGATGGGGATCAAATTGCTGACCAACAGATTCAATTTCTTCTACTCCTTCTTTCTTCAGTGCATCCATTAAGCTACGATACACCATTTCCATTCCTTGGAGCAATGATTTTGTTTGATCATTTTCTGCTTCAATATTTAATGCACGCTCGAAATTATCGAGTGCTGGTAATAAGTCAGAAATTAAGCTTTGAGATCTATATTTTCGGTTTGATTCCTGGTCAAGTGTTACCCGACGGCGGAAATTATCAAAGTCAGCGCGAAGTCGTAAGTAACGATTTTCTGATTCATCTAATTGAGCTTGAAGCTTTTCAGCATCACTTACAGCATTTTCCTCGTTATTTCCTTCAGTTCCGCTTTCGTCAAAAATCTCCTCGATGTTCTCATCTACTTGCGTTTCTACTTTTTCTTCTTGCTCTTCGGTTACCTGTTTTTCTTCATTCATTGCTTTCACCTCCTTAAAAGTCTTTTCTATAAAACCATACTCCGCAAAAACGCCAGAAACCAGCAGAGGCTGATTTCTAGCTCTCGGGTCCATATTCAATATAGCCAGCGAGTTTAGCTTTGATACAGCTTTGTTAACGCGGTTGTCATATCTTTACTTAGGAAGTTTAACAGGCTAATAACTCTGGAATATTCCATACGTGTTGGTCCAAGAATTGCAATTGACCCTACCTTCTCTTCGCCAATCGAATAGGAAGCTGTTATCAAGCTGCATTCTTCCATTGCAAGGTTATTGTTTTCCTTTCCAATCTTCACCTGAACACCAGTCGGGATCTTTTTGATAAGATCATATATTCCATCTTCCTGTTCGATCATATTAAGTAATAGTCTTACTTTCTCAATATCATGAAATTCAGGTTGATTCAACATATTCGTCTTCCCACCGAAGAATAGTTTATCGTGGGATGATAAATTTAATGCATTCGAAATCGAGTGCAGCATTAAATCATAATGCTGGATATGCTGTTTCATTAGTACAGCAACTTCCCTAAATATTTTATCATGGAGATCGACCAGTGGTACACCGACTAGACGATCATTAATGATGTTGACCATCTTCTCAAGTTCTGATGGATCAACTGATGGAGGTAAAGTAAATACTTTATTCTCCACATGCCCTGTATCTGTCACAATAATGGCAATTGCAGTCTCCTTATTTAAAGGAATCATTTGAATTTTCTTCAATCTGTTTTCCTTTACTTCTGGACCAAGAACAATAGCCGTATAATTCGTCAGATCCGACAGAATTTTAGCCGATCTTTCTATGACCTTCTCCATTTCATATATACGTTCTGCAAATATGGAACGCATACTTGATATATCGTGGCGATCAAGCTTTTGCGGAGATAACATATGGTCTACATAGTAACGATATCCTTTCTCTGAAGGAATTCGACCAGATGAAGTGTGGGGCTTTTCAATAAACCCTAGCTCTTCTAAATCAGCCATCTCGTTACGAATCGTTGCAGAACTGAATGATATTTCCTCTTTTTTCGATAAACTTCTTGAGCCGACCGGTTGTGCAGACCGAATAAAATCATCAATAATGACTTGCAATATAAGTAATTGTCGATCTGTTAACAACTTTTATCACCTCTGTTAGCACTCTCTTGTCCTGAGTGCTAATTCTAATAATAAATTATCAAATCATTTTATCGATGTCAATGTTTTAAATTACTCCAATAAATGATTGAAAAACTTCATTCCCTAAAAATCGTCCAGCTTTTGTAAGTCTTATATTTCCATTGTGCACTTCTAGCCAATTTTTATTGCACATTTCTGTGATCGATTTATTAAAAATTTCAAAGGGGTCAACAGAAAACTTCTCTTGAAAACCCTGAATGGATACTCCCTCTACTTTTCTCAAGCCAAGAAACATTTCTTCTTCCATCATTTCACTTTTTGTTTGCCTATGTGACTCAATCGTAGGCAGTGAACCGTCCACAATTGGTTGCATGTATTTTTTCAAAGGACCGTAATTCGAATACCTAATTCCATCTATATACCCGTGAGCGCCAGCCCCGAAACCATAGTATTCAACGTTATTCCAGTAAGCAAGATTATGTTTACTTTCAAACCCATCTTCCGCAAAATTACTAATTTCATATTGTTTCAATCCTGTCTTCGTCATTTCATTCATCAGAAGATCATACATATCTGCTTCTGCTTCCTGGGAAGGTAGGTTTAACTTTCCTTTTCTCATTAAATTATAAAAAACCGTTTTCGGCTCAACAATCAGGGAATATGCTGAATAATGTGGAAGGTTAAATAAAAGTGCTTCTCTAAGTGTATTCCTAAAATCACTAAGAGTTTGTCCTGGTAAACTATAGATCAAATCAATGCTTATATTATGAAAGCCTGCTTTTTGGGCAGAATCAATCGAGGAATAAACATCTTCACTTTTATGGGTCCTTCCAATTCTATTTAAGAGTTCATTATTAAATGATTGAACACCAAAACTTAGACGATTCACTCCATGCTCACGGAGAACCTTTAATTTTTCATAGGTTAATTCCCCTGGATTGGCTTCAAAAGTGAACTCTCCATTTTCAAAAGGAATATTCTCCCTAATCCCATTGCAAAGATCATCTAATTGCTTTGCGCTCAAAGAAGTTGGAGTTCCTCCCCCAACAAAAATAGTTTTCATGGGAACCTTTGTTTGAAACCTTAATTTCATTTCTTTCACTAAAGCTGAAATATATTCATCCACTGGCTGTCCTTTCAAAAATACTTTGTTGAAATCACAGTAGTGGCATATATGTTGACAAAAGGGAATATGGATGTATGCAGACTGAACCATTTTTTCACATCCTTGTATGATACATATCGTTTTTTGTTTGCTTTTACATCGATTGAATAATTGTTCTCTTTTAGCTCATTAACATTTTTTCAAGAATAAGAAAGGGGAAAAGTACAAGATTGACATAAATTTAAGTATCAATCCAGCTTTCCCCTTGGTATGCATATTATTTTTTTTCACTGTCGTCCATTTTCAACACAGCCATGAATGCTTCTTGAGGAACTTCAACAGAACCAACTTGTTTCATACGTTTCTTACCTTCTTTTTGTTTCTCAAGAAGCTTACGTTTACGCGAAATGTCTCCACCGTAACATTTAGCGAGGACATTTTTTCTAATTGCTTTGATCGTCGAACGTGCAACAATCTTCTGACCGATAGCTGCCTGAATAGGGACTTCAAATTGTTGACGAGGAATGAGCTCTTTGAGTTTATCTACAATGACTTTACCACGTTCATAGGCAAAATCCCTATGAACAATGAAGCTAAGAGCATCTACTTGTTCCCCGTTTAGCAAAATATCCATCTTCACTAATCTAGATTCTTTATAGCCGATAAGTTCATAATCAAAAGATGCATAGCCTTTTGTATTTGATTTTAATTGGTCAAAGAAATCATAGACAATCTCGGCTAATGGAACCTCATATACAATACTCACTCGAGTTTCATCCATATATTGCATATCGATAAAGTTTCCGCGTTTGGCTTGGCACAGCTCCATAACTGCCCCTACATAATCGTTCGGAACCATCATTGTAGCTTTTACATAAGGCTCTTCAACGCTTTCTACTTTTTGAGCATCTGGCATCATCGATGGATTATCTACTTTTAGCTCTTCTCCGTCAGTTAAATGAACGTTGTAAATTACGCTTGGTGCAGTGGTGATAAGATCAATTTTGAATTCTCTTTCGATTCTCTCTTGAATAATCTCCATATGTAGAAGTCCAAGGAATCCACATCGGAAACCAAAGCCAAGTGCTTGAGAGGTTTCAGGCTCATATTGAAGTGCAGAGTCGTTCAATTCTAGTTTTTCAAGTGCTTCTCGCAAATCATTATATTTAGACGAGTCTATAGGATACAATCCGCAATATACCATCGGATTTAGTTTACGATATCCAGGCAGTGGTTCAGTTGCCGGATTTTTTGCAAGTGTTATCGTATCTCCAACTCTTGTGTCCCCTACATTTTTAATGGCAGCCGTTAAGAAGCCTACATCCCCTACAGTAAGCTCATTCACCGGTGTAGCCTTTGGTGTGAATACTCCCACCTCGGTCACTTCGAATTCTTTGCCTGTAGCCATCATTCTTACTTTGTCACCGACTTTTACAGTTCCTTCCATGACACGAATGTATGCCACTACACCTCGATAAGCATCGTATAAGGAATCGAAAATCAACGCCTTTAACGGGGCATCTGGATCTCCTGTTGGTGCAGGGACTTTCTCTACAATTTGTTCTAAAATCTCTTCAATTCCTATACCTGCTTTTGCTGATGCTAATACAGCTTCAGAAGCATCAAGTCCAATTACATCCTCCACTTCTTGACGTACCCTTTCCGGATCAGCAGCAGGAAGGTCAATTTTATTGATAACTGGAAGAATCTCTAAATCATTATCAAGAGCCAAATATACATTTGCTAAGGTTTGAGCTTCAATCCCTTGGGCAGCATCTACAACTAAGACAGCCCCTTCACACGCTGCCAAACTCCGTGATACTTCATATGTAAAGTCGACATGACCTGGCGTATCAATTAAATGAAAGATATATTCCAGCCCATCTTTCGCTTGATATTTTAGCTGGACAGAATTTAATTTAATTGTTATTCCACGTTCTCTTTCAAGATCCATCGAATCTAGTAATTGTTCTTTCATCTCGCGAGCAGTTAATGCTTTTGTTTTTTCTAGAATTCTATCTGCTAATGTTGATTTTCCGTGATCTATATGAGCAATGATAGAAAAGTTACGAATTCTTTGTTGTCTGTTTAATTTTTCTTCACGATTCATCTCGTTCAACTCCTGTTAATACGCGTACACTATTTTGAATTATAGCAGTCCACCATTTATTATTCAATGTTAACTGTAAGGGGCTTCAATTGTAATGAAAAAAAAGAGCTGACTTTTAAGTCAGCTCCTTAAATACTTAGAGTAAAGATGAAATGATTTGAATGATTTTTTCCGTTATACTGGTAACAAAATCTGAAATTGCTTTCCCGATCGAAGAAAAAAAGTTAAATGCTTTCATTTCCTCTAACTTTTCTTTTTTCTCTGAAAGTGTTTCACTGCTAACTTCATTTCCAAGAAGGGAAGCTTCCATATTTCCTTGTTCGTTTTGTTCAACTGAAAGTGGCTGATGCAATGAATGTCCGTTTTGCCCTTTCATTTCAAGAATACCATCATTGGCTTTTTGCATTCCAATAAGAACCCCAATGAAAAGAAAAGAAATTAATAGGATAGACTTAATCATAAATCGTTTCATATCGTTACTTCCTTTTGTTTATTGACTTGAAGGTGGCTCTGAAAGATTATGATTCACCTTCTCGGCCTGCCAGTAATATTGTGCAAATATATCTGCAAATGCTGCTGTAGAACGGTTTAATTCTTCAAAATTATTATCAACTCCACCAAACTCTACAAGGATGGAGTTCGGAGATAAATCTTGATTAAACTTTCCATTCGTCCCACTACCTTTTTTGACAAAAACTCCTCGAGAAATACCTTTATATTGTTTATTCAGCATTTTATGAAGTTCTCTTGCAAGCTTTTCATTCTTCTCGTAATTCGGATGTTCCGCACCAATTACGAATGCTACTTTAGCATATGATTTACCATTAATGGTTATCGTGGTGTTTTCACCTCTTATTGAATCTCTATGAATATCGATTAAATATAGTAAATCCTTATTATCAGCCATTGCTTCCTTAGCAATAGGGCGGGATTCATCGTATGCAGAGTAATATTCCAGTCCCTTATTATTTAAATTCCCAATCACATCTGTTTTATCTACCCTTGTTCCAATTCCTAAACTCTCTAACTCTTCCTTAAGGCGATCACCAATTTTGGTAACATTTACTTCTGAATGGTGTGCCAAGTCAGGATTTGTTACTCCCTTTAAGTGTGGTAGAAAGGATTCGCGGTTATGTGTGAAATAAAGTTGAACGGTCTCCTTATCCCCAGTGGTACTTGGTGGCTTTTCTCCATCTTCATTAGAATTTTCTAGACTATCCGTGTTTTGAGTAGGTGCATCATTTTCTGGATTCAGAGCTTCCTCGGGGGGAATGGATTCATGTGGCATATTGGTATAATCTGTTCCTTCTCCCGCCACCAAAATATGGCTATCAAATATTGAAAAACCTGGAAGCTCTCTACCTAAAAGGCTTCTGGGATCCTCAAAGCTTATATTCGTTGCTAACTCTATCATTAAATCTGATGCTTTTGGCCAATCGGCTTCTTCGGGGCTTGCTGCTGAAAATGCACGATTTTCCAAAGTAAATAATTTATAAAGAGCTGACCCCTTCACATTTTGTGCTACTTGATTCACTGAGGAAGAGGTGATTCTGTATTCAGGCTTTAGCGATGTTAAGATTCCTGATATAGAAAAAATGGTCAGTAATGTAAATAGGAAGATAAAAATCCCTTTAATAACTGTTGACAGATTTACTGCTACGACATAATTGGACGAATTGTGTGAGCGCATTTTTCCACCCTTTCTATCTATCTCTAGTACAAGTTATGAAAGTGATAGAAAAAGTAGAACTGGAAAGTATTGTGTACTTCTGATGAGGAAGAGAATCTAAGAGGTGTTTGCAGGATAGATTCAGATGCTGTTCTTAACTATAGTTGTCGGAAATCGTCAACGATTGAAACCAAATAATAAATGGTTTCATGAACGAATGTTTTTGATACATCTTCGCACTTCATAAACGTAATAAATGTTAAGTGAGTTACTTAAGATATAAAAAAAGCACCCTTAAAAAGGCGCTTTATTGCAATCTACACGTTATTAATATTAATCACTTTCTTGACAAACACTACCTTTATCTTGTTTGGAAACCAGTATTCCCTTGATCTACAGCCTCATGCAAAGCAGCATTAAATCCATTTGCTAAAACATTCGCCATATCTTCAATAAAAACATCGACTTCTTTCGGTGTAACCATCAAATTATGACCAATTGGAGCAAGAACTTCATGGATGAGTTTCCTTTTTTCCTGTTCTTCTAATGTGCCAACAATACCAAGGAACGTTTTCCGATGTTGTTCTGCTGGAAGGTCCTCATCAGTCAGTGTTCGTTTTTCTCCAAATGAAAGCCCAGCAGGAGCTAATGAGCGAGCTGGTCGGTCACCTTCACTCATTTCCTTCCCAAAATGCTTGAGTAAAAAATCAACAGAATCACTAACGATTGTAACGGCATCTAAGACCGTCGGAATTCCGACTGCAATCACAGGTACTCCGAGAGTATCTTCATCTAATCCTTTTCGTTTATTGCCGACGCCAGATCCAGGGTGAATTCCAGTATCAGAAATCTGAATCGTAGAGTTGACTCTTTCAATGGACCTTGATGCAAGGGCGTCGATGGCAATAATAAAATCCGGCTTTGATTTTTCAACAACTCCAAAGATAATGTCACTTGTCTCAATGCCAGTTAACCCCATCACACCAGGAGATAGAGCACTTACAGAACGATAACCCTCTTGAACAGATTCTGGTTGAAGATTAAAGAGATGCCTAGTCACAATTAAGCTTTCACACACCCTTGGGCCGAGTGAATCGGGAGTGACATTCCAATTTCCTAGACCAACAATCAAACAGGAATCATTCGGTTGAATTCCCTTTTCAGTGAGAAATCTATTAAATTCTTTAGCAAATACTTCCTCTACCTTTTGCTGAATCACACTATCCTGCTGTCTTACCCCAGGTGCTTCTAGCGTTAAATAATTTCCTGCCCTTTTTCCTAGTTTTTGTTCGCCTTCTTTCGTAATGGTGACATTAGAGATTTTTATCCCATCTAGCTCTCTTTCTTTAACAATAACCCCGTTAATTTCCGTTATTTCTTGTGCCTTATTTTTATCCTGTTTGGCCTCTTCTGCCATGACCATTTCTCGTGCTTCAACTGCTAAGTCAGTACGAACACTATATTTACTAAGATCTAGCTGTTCATTTTCTGCCAATGATAACCCTCCATCCTGTTAATAACATTATTTTTTAGCATATCCTTGTGCAATGCTGTTCATTCACTAACAATTAGCCTTAAGAGTATTGCATTCTAAACAACCGTTTGGTAAAATATCATTTGTTCTAATTGTTTAGGAATTGTAAAAATCGAGACTATAGAATCTCGGGTCGGTTTGTAGGAGGTGACAGGAATGCCAAACATTAAATCTGCTATCAAACGCGTAAAAACAAGTGAAGCACGTAATGCACAAAACGCTCAAGTTAAATCTGCAATGCGTACAGCTGTTAAAAAAGCTGAAGCTGCAGCTGATAACAATGACGCTAATGCGAAAGAACTTGTTAATGTAGCGGTTAAGCATTTAGATAAATCAGCTCAAAAAGGTATTATCCACAAAAATGCTGCTGATCGTTCAAAATCACGCTTAATGAAAAAAGTAAAATAATAAAAAAACGATCTCCTTCTGCGAGATCGTTTTTTTATGGCTGTTTTCGTAAAAATTGTTGTTATTTAAAAAAGGGTTAATTGGTTGCAGTGAAAGGATACCGCTTTTCTAGTGTCCAGCTCCAGCGCCTAGGCCTTCGAGACATAAGCCAAGCCACCTATAAAGGGAATAATGCGCCCTTTCTAGATGGCTTGGCTTATGCTTGTCAGGCCTGTTCAAGGCGCTTCCGCTTTTCTAGTGTCCATGTAGTTTAAATAAAAACATTTCTATGATCAATTCCTTTTTCTGTTTGCCTGTCTTCATATCAAAATCACCTTGTGAAAGTAATTCGATGATATAAGCAAGTTGTTCATCTGTGAAGTGCTTAGCTTGACCAGCTGCAAGCTTTACTCTGAAAGGGTGTACCTTTAAAAACCCAGCTATTTTTTGTTGACCGTATCCTCGTCTTGATAATTCCTTTACCTGATAAATAAGTCGAAATTGACCAGCTAATACGGAGAGAATTTTAATGGGCTCTTCATTTTGTTTTAATAAATCATAATAAATTCGTAAAGCCTCTTCAATTCTTCTATGAACGACCTTGTCCACGAGAGCAAATATATTTTGTTCCAGTGACCTCGCTGTTAACCTTTCTACCACTTCAGAATCAATACGATTGCTTTCACTTACGAATAAGGAAAGCTTATCGAGTTCTTTAGTCAACATCATTAGGTTTGTCCCTGCTAATGCAAGAAGTAGGTCAATCGCTTCTTCATCAATTTGAACTCTATTAATGGCAGCTCTTTCCCTAACCCAGGTCCTTAGTTCTTTTTCGGAGAGTTTTTTTGCCTCTACAACGGTTGCATTTTTCTTGAGTGCCTTCGTAATCTTTTTTCGTTCATCTAGCTTTTCGTATGGAGCTGTTATAACCAATATCGTGTAGGGTGCTGGTGAAGAAATGTATTCTTCCAATTTTTTTATATTATGATCAACTTTTTCCTTCTTTTTTTCCGCAGTCAAAAAGACCGGATTTTGAAGGACTACAATCCTTCTCTCTCCCATAAAAGGAAAGGTTTCCGCATCTTCAATCGCTGTTTCGACAGGGGTTTCTTCCAAGTCATATAAAGAGAAATTAAAATCCAACTCTTCTTCTGAGATACCGTTATGTAAAATCTTTTGTTTTGTTTCATTGATTAAAAAAGATTCATTTCCATATAATAAATAAAGATTGGAGAATTGTTTGTTTTCAATGCTTTTCCAAATTTCAGTAATCAATTAGCTACACTCCATTTACAATAGTTACTCTACTATCGTAAAAAAGGTTTTCGATTTTGACAAGTAGTAAAGGGGACGCCCTGCGGAATTGGACACCCCCTAGATCTATATATAACGTCAATAGAAAAGACCTAGGAACCTTTTTTATTGACGGGATCTCCCTTGTAATATTATTGTCACCAAGCGAAAAGAACTTATAGGTGACAACTCTTTCTAGTAAAGGAAAATGTACAATTGAGTATAGATTTTTTCAAATGAATCATCTATACTAAAATAGAAATAGGAGGGGTACTCGTGAACGAATTTGAGAATAATGTACAATCAAAAAGAAACGATGCTGTAGACTCAGGTGTTGCTTTCGTCGTATCTTTCGGTTTTTTCGCTACAATGTTTATCATTGCTACTGTGATTAAGTTCTTAGGATCTTAATAATGGTATGGGGATGACTCTTGGTCATCCCTTTTTATTTTGTTTAGAGGGTAATTGGATGGTCTATAGTGGTTTAAGTACTACATCCTATGGGGGATAGGTTGTAAATGTTCCTTTTTTGCCTAAAAATTTATAGTGAATTGCCCCATCCAGGTTTGTTTGATAGACCTTAATTTTTCTGGAACGCAGATTAGTCATTACTTCAGGATGTGGATGACCATATCGATTTTTTCTTCCTGCAGAAATGATCGCAATTTCAGGCTGTAACTCCTCTAGAAACTCACCTGTTGTTGAACTATGACTTCCATGGTGGCCTACTTTTAAAACATCAATTTTTAATTGGTACTGTCTTATAACCTGCTGTTCACCATCCTTTTCTAAATCCCCTGTGAATAGCCATGTTTTCCCGCCTAAATTTCCCAATAATACTAAGGAATCGTTATTTCCTTCATATTCATCATCATCTGGATAAAGGATGAAAAAATGACTCGATTTCGTTTTCCATTCATCACCTTTTCTACCTTCTCGCATTTCAATACTCTTTTCACGTGCTGCCTGAACAATTAATTCCATCTCAGGCTTTTTATATGAATTGGGGCTGATGATAATCTGATTTACGTTGATTTCATTAATGATTTCACGTGCCCCTCCAATATGATCCATATCACTATGTGTGAGTAAAAGCTTATTAATACGGTGGATCCCTTTACTCTTAAGCAAAGGTACAATGGTGTCCTCACCCACAGAATAAGTATTTTTTCTCTTCTCCCATTCCTCTACTTCAAATTGGATTGTCCCACCAGTATCGATCATATAAACCGCTTCCCGATTCGGAAGTACAATTAATATACAATCGCCCTGTCCAACATCAATAAATATAACTTCCCCATTAGAATCTAAATAGGGTGAAAAATATTGGATTGTTAGTATACTCGTGATTAAGATACTTCCTTTCATCCATTTCTTCCTTTCAAATTGTAATAAAGTAAGAAGAATGATGACTGGATAGAGTATCATTAACCAAGGAGCAGGTCTTCCAAGTACAAGAGTAATAAAAGGCATTTTAGTTAAGAAAATAGAAAGCTCATCAACTTTCGAAATCATTACAGTCAAAACAGGAAATATAAGAGAATTTACGAATGGGAGTGTAAGTTGGAAAAGAAATGAAAGGAGTAATAACGGTAATATAATAAACGTAAACATTGGAACATAAAAAAGGTTGACGATAAGACTAATGATCGAGAATTCAAAGAAGTGGTATAGAATGATGGGGATTGATACGATTTGTGAAATGAGGGTGACACACAACAGTTGCAGAATTTGATATGGAAGATTTAGTATCGAAGTTGAAAGCATTAAGCTAAAACTTACGATATACGATAGCTGAAAGCCTATATTAAAAATTATTTGAGGATTTATTAACAGAAAAATAATAAAAGATAGCGATAAACTATCTAACAATGACCATTTCCACTTAAGTTTCTTCGATAGAATGACAATCATGACGATACTGGCTGCTCGAACTACTGGTGGGGAAGCACCCGTAAGAATGACGTAAATGGGTAATAAAATCAAGAGAAATGTCCGCGTCGATTCCTTTGTCATTCCAAGACGAACCAATATCATATAGATGAGAGAAAATAAAAATCCGACGTGAAGTCCGGAAATCGCCAAAAGATGAATAACCCCTAAACGCTGATAAGCCTGTAAAGATTCCTCCGAAATTTCATTACGATCTCCAAAAATGAGGGCTAAAGATAACCCGACAACCTTTTCTGGAAATTGATTTTTAATGATTTCCATTCCTTCATAACGCCATTCTTTAAGTTCCAACAATAAACTTCTTTCTGCTGGAACACAATCCATAATATTGAATTCTTCAATGTTTAAAATCCAATAGATTTCTTTTTGACGAAGATATTCTCGATAATTGAAGGAATTCTCATTTGTATTCTTCATAGGCTGGGATAAAGTGCCTAAAACCCTACATTCCATTCCAATTTTCCAATTTTCTTTTAAATGGGAGAATTCTTCCTTTGAATTGATTCTATACCTAGCTACAACGCTCTCACCTTTACTAGTTATTGCTTCACCTTTCAGCAGATTTCCATCCCATTCAATCATTTCATGAAAGGAAAGCTTGAAGTTCTGCTGTGAAGTTGACAAATTTGTAACTGATCGCTGTTCGCTCAATGTTGCATGTATACAGAAAAAAACGGTTAGAAAGAAAATAAAAATAATATTAATAAGAGTAGGCTTTCTTTGGAGAAGGTGAAGGATAAGGAGAAGGAGGAAAAAAGCACCCCAGGTAAAATGAAGTGCTAATAGAACCCCTGATAATGAAGTTAATGCAATAGAAACCATCATGGTTTGCTTCAATTAATCTTTACCACTAACAATGGCTTCATATTCTTTTTTAAATTCTTCTACCTTCTTATCATCACTTCCTAGCTTCTCAAACTCATTTAATAATTCATTTGTAAATGAATATAGTTTATTTAATTGATTTTCACTTTCGGTAAATGGGACATGCTCTACATGGACATCTGCTTTTTCAAATAACTCTAAAGCATATGGATGATTTTTATAATCTATCGCATAATATACTTTTCTAATGCCTGCTTGAATAACGGCTTTACAGCACTGTAAACATGGAAAATGTGTTACATAAATTTCTGCTGAATCAGTACCTACCCCAAATTTTGCACATTGTAAAATCGCGTTCATTTCAGCATGTATTGTCCTGACACAATGATTATCAATAACATAACAACCTTTGTCTATGCAATGCTCTCCACCTGCAATTGAACCATTATATCCTCCGGCAATAATTCGTTTATCCCTGACAATCGTTGCCCCTACAGCAAGCCTTGTACATGTACTTCTCATTGCTAATAGATGGCTTTGTGCCATAAAATAATGATTCCATGAAATGCGCTCCATAACCCTACTCCTTTTTCATTCTTTTTTATAAGTTTAATTATTAAAATGGACAAACGTCAAACTTTTTTAATTTGCAATAATTTCTTCCTTTAACTTTAACAATGTTTGCTCACCAATACCTGAAACTTCTTTCAAATCTTCAACGGACTTAAATGGTCCATTCGTTTCACGATACTCTATAATGGCTGCTGCTTTTGAAGGTCCTATTCCTGGTAATGCATCAAGTTCCGCTTCTTCAGCAGAATTGATGTCAATTTTCTGCGTAGATTGACCATTACCTTGTGTCTCGAAAATGGGTGCAGTTGAATCAGACTCACCTATCTTTGGGACATAAATAACCATTTCGTCTGTAATCGTTTGTGCTAGATTCACCTGAAGAGGCTGAGCGTTTTCCGTAAAATCCCCCGCTCTTATAATTATGTCATTAACTCGCTCTCCTGCTCTAGCTTTATATATCCCTGGGTTTTTCACCTCCCCTTTTACATCAACATAGATTTCTGTATTCTCATTTACCTCTTTTTCAGTATTTATCTCCTTTTTTACTTCTTCTTCAATAATAGGCGGAGCATCTACTTTGGCACTTGTATCCTCTGAACTACGATTAATAAAATAAGCAAAGCCAGCCAATAGAGTTAGAATTGATACGATCAATATAGGTTTGTATTTTTCTATCAGAATTTTCATTTTAACATCATCTTCCTTTCGTCGAGTCATAAAAAAGAAAGTCAATACATAAAGTTTAGGAGAAAGCGTGTGAAAGAAGGAGGGGTATTATGAAGGTAGGAATCATTGGGACTGGTAATATGGGGAGAATTCTAATTGAAGCTTTAATGGAATCAAGTGCAATTTCTCCTTCAAACCTCATAATCACCAATCGCACAATTGAAAAAGCCTATTGCTTAAAAGATCAATATCCTGAGGTAAATGTATATACACAAACATCACAGCTAATTAGGGAGTCATCACTCATATTCATTTGTGTAAAGCCATTGGACATTTATAGTGTCTTATCTCAATATAAACCTTATTTTACTAGAGGAAAATGTGCTGTTTCTATAACAAGTCCTATAAGTGTTGACCAGCTAGAATCTGTTCTAGACTGCTCGTGCGCGAGGGTCATTCCAAGTATTACAAACCGAGCTTTAAGTGGAGTGTCCCTTCTTTCATTTGGTAAGAACTGTGATGAAGGATGGCAAAGACTGATTTATGAAAAAATCAGTTCAATATCAACACCTGTAATGATTGATGAGAACATTACAAGGGTATCATCAGATATTGTAAGCTGCGGGCCAGCATTTTTTAGTTTCTTAACTCAAAGGTTTATTAATGGAGCGGTAGAGGAGACGGAGATTGACCAAGAAACAGCGACAATCTTGGCATCAGAAATGCTTATTGGTC
Organism: Rossellomorea pakistanensis; assembly: GCF_016908495.1. GTDB lineage: Bacteria > Bacillota > Bacilli > Bacillales > Bacillaceae_B > Rossellomorea > Rossellomorea pakistanensis. The sequence continues at coordinate 1,264,923 of NZ_JAFBDZ010000001.1, forward strand.
TAGGCGAGCTTTTGAAAAAGGAGATTTATACATTACCCACTCTACAGGAAAAGGTATGTGTAAAGGGAGGAATTACAGGCGAAGGCATTTCAGCTTTAGAAGAAAACTTAGGGGATGTTTTCCAGAAATTATTTAGAGCGACACATGAAAAATTTGAAGAGGATTTAGAGGGCACCAGAAAACAGTTCGGGTGATAAGAAAAAGTTTCGACATTTATTTAAATAATCCTGCTAAAAAAAAATAATATTTTTTTAAAGGCAGTCCTATGGAAAAATTCCCTTGGGGCTGCCTTTTTATTTCGGTTGTGTTCGCAAATCTTGTTACTACTAGGGATGAAACGGTCTCTCCAAATTTGACGGGAGAGCCCTAGTTTCTTTTTAAGGTAAAAAAGATTCTTTCACTTCGGTCAGACGGCGGAAGAAGATCAAAATCAGAAGTGATCGACATAATAGAATATCCCGCATCTTCTAGCCATTGACGAACAGTATTAATTGGGTATGTCCGTTGTTTGTGAAGTTCTTCTACTCTTTCATACAATCTGCCGGAGGATTGTCTTACAAAAAAGGTTAATTCATGCTCAACACTATTAGCTCCATTTCCAGGGAAACAATCCCAAATATAAGAAACTTGAGTATCATTATAAGTAAATGTTTGATTCATAAAAATTTGAGACATCTTATAGATGGAATGAATATCAAACATAAAAAGTCCGCCTTTTTTCAGATGTTGACGAACGCACTCAAACGTTCGCTTTACATCATCTTCTGTTTCAAGATAATTTAAAGAATCACAAAAAATGGTAATAATGTCATATTCTCCAAGTCCATTAAGCTCTGACATATCCTGCTGAAATAGCGAGAGCTCTACACCTTTTTCAATTGATTTATCGTTGGCAATATGCAGCATGTCTTCTGAGAGATCGACACCTGTAACATGAAATCCTTGCTCAACAAGCTTTAAAGACAATTCTCCAGTACCACATGCAATATCAAGAAGCTGCTTTCCCTTTACATCATTTTCGCTTGCTTGATGGATTACAAAATCAACCCAAGAATCATAAGGTACATCTTTCATTAAATAATCATAGATGTACGCAAACTTTTCATAGCTCATGCCTTATGCTCACTTTTCATATCAACAAAAGAAGCATCTCCCCAGAGTCTTTCTAAATTATAGTAACTTCTTTCTTCTTTATGGAAGATATGAGCCACTACATCTCCAAGATCCACTAATACCCAACGAGCTTCATCAAAGCCTTCCATTCTTTTAACTGTTAATCCATACTCATCTGCTTTTTCCTTAATTTCTCTCGCAATGGCCTGTACTTGTTTATCAGAGTTCCCGTGACAAATAAGAAAATAATCAGCAATTAAAGAGATCCCTTTCATATCTAAAACCACGATATCTTCTGCCCGTTTATCATCTGCTGCTTTATAAGCGAGTTGGACTAAATTTTTTTCATTCATAATGATCTTCATCTCCTTTTTTCATCACTAAATCATTGTAAGCATGGAATGTTTCAGGAAAAACAGCCTGATTTTTTTTCAATAGAAATAAGATTGTATTTTTCATCGCTTGAATAACAGCTTGATTAAGGCTACTCTTTGCTATTAATCTTACTTCATCAACCCCTGGAAAATGCCTACCTGGCTCAATATAATCAGCAAGGTATACAACTTTCTCGAGAGTTGTCATATTGACTCTCCCTGACGTATGATACTTTATCGCCCCTAAAACCTCTTCATCGCTTACATAACCATTCTTTTGAACTAAATAAGCCCCCACTGGTGCATGCCATAATTCAGAGTGGTGCTCTAATAAAATTCGATCCATATTTTCTGAAAGAATAATCTGTTTCATTTCTTCTTTTGGATGAAATTTGGCATAGTCATGAAAAATCGCTGCAAGCTCAGCCTTTTCTCGATTTGCATGATATCGTTCTGCTAAATCAATTGCTGTTTCAACAACACCTAATGTATGTTGATATCGATGTTCGGTAATCTGTTTTTTGACAATTTCCAATGCTTTATGCTTTTCCATATAACCCTTCCTCCCTAATATACTCTTCAACCTTTTGTGGAATTAAATATCGAACATTTTGGTGTTTATTCAAGCGTTCTCTAATTAATGTTGAAGATATATCAATATTTGGTATCGTCACCATCTGAACATTATAGGGAGTTTTTAGATCATAATTGGAACGATTTACACCGACAAATTGAACAAGCTTCACTAATTCTTCAATCTTATGCCATTTAGGTAAATATTCCACCATATCGCCGCCTATGATAAAGAAAAACTGTGAATCCGGATCTCTATTCTTCAATATTCGGATCGTGTCGATAGAATAGGAAGTGCCACTTCGATCCAATTCAATGGCTTCCAATTGAAAATATGGATTTTCTTTTATCGCTAAAGATACCATTCTCATTCGATGATCGGCAGATATATTTACTGAGATATTCTTATGAGGTGGAATTTTGTTTGGCATAAACCGAACTTCATCGAGATTTAAAAAGGTTCGAACTTCTTCTGCCATGATTAAATGCCCTAAATGTGGTGGGTTAAATGTGCCTCCTAATAGTCCAACTCGTCTCAATTTAAAATACTCCTTTACAGCTAAGGTAAGTCAATCTGCTTATTTTCTCGAGACTCTTTGTAAAGCACGATGGTATTTCCAATAACTTGAACTAATTCTGCTTTTGTACCTTGAACCAATTGTTCTGCAACAGTATCTCTATCCATTTCGCAATTTTGCAGTACACTTATTTTCAATAACTCTCTTGCTTCTAGTGCCTCTCCAATTTGCTTAATCATATTTTCATTTACTCCACCTTTTCCAACCTGAAAAATTGGATTTAAATGGTGGGCTTTTGAACGTAAAAATCGTTTTTGTTTTCCTTTAAGCATGTTATCCTCCTAGTTGACTTTTAACAATATTTTTCATTCTATCCGTATCAGGTAATACACCTGTCCATTTTTTAAAAGCTAACGCTCCCTGATTTACGAACATTGCTAAACCATTCTGACCTGAACATGATTTAGATGATGCTTCTATTAACAATCTTGTGTTAAACGGATTATAAATAATATCAGAAATAAATACTTGCTTTGATAAGAACTCTAACGAGATTGGAGATTCATTTATATATGGATACATCCCTATAGAAGTCGTTTGAATGATGATATCATAATCATTCATTTTTAAAGAACCTTCTGATAGATTCAACACCTTAGAGTTCGTAGGATATGGGCATTCATTAATAATTTGTTCTCCCTTTTGAACGGTCCGATTTACAATATCAATCTTTTCTATCCCGCTTGAAGCAAGCGTATAGAAGATGGCACGGGCCGCCCCTCCAGCACCAATCATCATAACCTTCTTCTTTTCAATCGAAAAAGGGCACTCCTCTTCTAGACCTTTCAGGAATCCCAGTCCATCTGTGTTATATCCAATGTATTCTCCTTCCTCTAGCACTACTGTATTTACAGCACCAATCGCTTGAGCTAAAGGATCTATACCATCCAAAAACGGTATTATCGAAGATTTATGTGGAATGGTTACATTGAAGCCTCTGATTCCAAGAGCTTTCATCCCTTTTACAGCAGAACCTATATCTTCTCTATTAACATGAAAAGGATGATAATAAGCATCAAGATTTAGTTGTTTAAATGCATCATTGTGCATGATAGGAGACATTGAATGTTCAATTGGATCTCCGATTACCCCGTATAGTTTCTTCATATCAGATTCCCCATTAAATCAATGATTTTCGTAAAAATACAGATACCCCTTTTGGAACATGTGCAGCAATATGGACCCCTGGTTCATTAACGGTTACCCAGCCTAGGCCAGAGAATACAATATCTGTTTTTTCATCTTTAATCTTAAACTCATGTCGAATAAGTTCCGGAAATTCATCCATCTGGTTTCTTCTTGGCGGTTGCAGCATTTCACCAGCATGATTTTTATAAAGTTCATCGGCTTTTTCTAACTTTGTACGATGAATCTTAAGCTCATTTGAAAGGTAACAAACAAAAGCTCTTCTGCTTCCTTTCACGAAGTCAAAACGAGCAAGTCCTCCAAAGAATAGTGTCTGCTCTTCATTTAGTTGAAACACCATCGGCTTTATTTCTTTTTTAGGAGTAATGACCTTCAAATCTTTTTTATCTACATAATGAGCCATTTGATGGTGATTGATGATACCTGGTGTGTCAACAATAGCTTGTCCATCATCTAATGGAATCTCGATCATATCAAGAGTGGTTCCCGGAAAATGCGAAGTTGTTATAACCTCCTTTTCTCCCGTAAACTCTTTAATAATACTATTTATAAAGGTGGATTTCCCAACATTTGTACATCCAACAACGTAGACATCTTTCCCTTTTCTGTATTCTTCAATCGCATTGACAGCTTCTTTTATATATTGCCCTTTAGATGCACTCATAAGGAGAACATCCACAGGTTTCAGACCTAATTGCTTTGCTTCATGTTTCATCCAATGAATCAATTTCGAACGTTTCACAGACTTAGGTAATAAATCTACCTTATTTCCTATCAGTAAAACGGGGTTATTTCCCGCAAAACGATGCAGGCCAGGAAGCCAACTCCCATTAAAATCGAAGATATCGACAACTTTTACAATTAGACTATCCGAACTACCGATTTCATTTAAAATCTTAAGGAAGTCATCATCTGTTAAATTTACATCCTGGACTTCATTATAGTGCTTTAACTTGAAGCATCTTTGACAGATGACTTCCTCCTTTTCTAATGCTGATGAAGGAGCATACCCAAGCTCATCCCGATTTTCCGTCTGAATCGATACACCACAGCCTACACATACAATTTGACTCAATTTTCTTCCTCCCACTGGATGAGACCTTTCCTTTTAAAGAAGTTCATAATTCTTCGTTCAACTCTACGATTAAACTTTGTTATAAAACCATCTGTTTGGGCAACGGGAACCACTAAAATAGTATAGAATTGATTCCTATTCCCACCCAATACATCCGTTAATAACTGGTCACCAATCACTACGGCTTCTTCTTTTTTGACATTCATATTTTTGATCGCTTTACGAAATGCTCTTCCCATTGGCTTTCTTGCCTGAAATATGAAGGGAATCTCAAGTGGATCAGCGAATGCTTTTACTCTTTTCTCGTTATTATTAGAAACAATCGTTACAAGAATTCCTTCATCCTGCATGGATTTAAACCATTCAATGAGCTTAGGAGTAGCATTTGGACGGTCCCATTCAACCAAGGTATTGTCAAGGTCAGTAATAATGGCCTTAATTCCTCTCTCTTTCAAATCTGCTGGTCTTATCTGAAATACATTTTGTACATGTTCATTTGGTAAAAACATTTTCAACAATTAAATACACCTCATTATTTCAACATCACAAATCAATTCAGTCTCCTATCAATGGAGATAATATCCAATGATGGAAGGTTTCATTGTATCCGGTTTATTATACTTAATTTTTTATGCTGTTTCAAAAAGAAAAGGAGCAGTGCCACATTCAGCTTTATGTTTCACCTAGTACGAGAGTTTTAAGGAAAGGAAATATCCCTCTCTAAGACTTTGCTGGACCCTGGAGAGGTTGGGCACTGTAGTTGAATATTGTCAACCTCCTATCCTAAAAAGATCCACTTTCATCTACCATCTTTTAAAAAAACACAAATATTTTTCGACAAAATTATCATCAAAGTATTTGTGGATAAACTTATGCACATTATACCCGTTTTAAAATCAGAATTCCTATTAATTGTAAACAAGTTAGTCACAGTTTATCCACTATCATCTGTGGATAACGGAACGCTTGTTCTAAATGTTTATATTTGGTAGAGTAAAAATACAACTTAAACTTACTATTTTATTTACGATATTGAAAGGATATGACTATTTTTTTTGGAGGTGAAAGTCTCATGCGTAAGCTTACAGATGAATTGTTGATTGAATCTTATTATAAAGCCATTCATTTAAATTTAAGCCCAGACTTTATCCGCCTTATCGAGAACGAAATTCATCGGAGATCATTAAATACCAATATAAAAGTATCATCATAGTGATAAAAAGGGCAAGAGGATGACCCAATAGAGTTCGGACCCCATTGATTCAACATTACTCGATCTGTTGAAATTGTGGTTCCTAACGCTTGTTTGGGTCATCCTCTTTTCATCTGACCAATTATTTTCCCCATTTTAATAGGGGTTGGGACCGACAAATCATCATTAAAGTGAAATGTCCCCTTTTCAAAGAAAAGAATGACGGTAGAACCAAATGTAAAGTAGCCAATTTCATCCCCTTTATTCCAATGGTGATGATCATTTGTATAATGAATGGAATTAACAAACATGGCTCCTACTTTTACTAGAAGCATGTCTCCACCTTTATGTTTTAATTCTGTAATCGATCGATAATTTTTAGATAAGGTTTCACGTCCATATTTTAATCCGTATTCATTCACTGGATAGGAATGTAAACCAAGCTCCCATCTTTTTTCAACAGCAGCTTTTATCGGACTATGTATACGATGGTAATTAGCAGGGCTTAAGTATAACACTAAAAATGATCCACCTACATATTTTTTTGCTATTTCTTCATTTCCGAGCATTTCTTGGATAGAATAATCCTTTCCCTTCACTTGCATCATCAAGTTCGGTGTGACTGTACCTGCTTCTGCCAGGGTGCCATCTACCGGGCTTACAAATTGTTTTTCACCACCTTGTATCTCCCGTACACCTTCTCTTAGCCTTCGAGTAAAAAATTCATGTAATGATGGATAATAACTGATTTCATGTTCGATTTCATTTGAATCAATTTCATAGACTTTCATATAAGAAGGAATACACTTTTGACTTAAACGGGACTGGACGAATTTTTTTAATAATATTGAAGACCATCTTTTATTCGTTAGTTCAATAAGGAACTGATACAAGGCTTTTTTCAATTTTTAACCTCCAACTAAGTAATAAATACTATTAGCAACATCTATTTCATAAGTATATAATTAACTATATTTTATCTTATTTTAAGGTATTTTTAAGGAGTGAGAGGATGTTTCTTTCCGACATACTCGACCAAACCGTCAAGAAGTTAAAAGCACAGACCGCGAATGTAATAACATTAGCAAATATTTCATTAGGTGGTTTCGCTATCCTAATGGGATTGCAGGGGCAGCTAAACCTTAGCTTATTATTAATTTTTATTGCTGCTCTTGCCGATCGATTTGATGGGATGGTAGCACGTAAACTGAATATAGACTCAGATTTAGGAAAACAGCTTGATTCCATGAGTGATGTTATTTCTTTTGGAGTAGCTCCAGCACTCCTTCTCTACCAAGGAGTCCTTTATGAATTTGGATTTCCTGGCATGTTTTTTACTGTTTTTTATATCGCATGTGGAGCGTTTCGTTTAGCGCGCTTTAATATCTCTGAGACAAATGGTTATTTCACAGGATTGCCCATCACTGCTGCAGGCTGTTTATTAACGGTTAGCTATCTGGCTGTATCCATTATTTCTATGCCATTATTTTTATTTATCATCATTATCCTATCCGTTTTAATGATTAGCAATTTTCGTTTACGAAAATTGTAGCTCCAAAAGTTATGGAAATGAAGAGGTTGACCCTAATTGTGGGTTTGTATCCACAGGATTCAAACCTGATACAGGGCCAACCTCTTTTAACCTAACAATTATTATAGTACCACCAACACCCAAATAGGAAAAGAAGTATGAGAAGTACTACAGCTAGCGCTAAATAAAAACCTCCATAATATCCACGTACTGGATAATAAGAATATCCATACGGCGGCATACATGTCCCCCCTATAGCTTTAGTTATTCTAATATATGTGTGTTTGTCTTGATTTGTATAGGCTATTTTGTCATAAAACCTACAGAATTCAAGTTCTTCTAGGCAAAAGCGTGTTTAATAACTATAGATAACCAAGCATCTCCAAACTATAATAAACTATTTCCCATGTAATAGGTTTGAGGGGTTACATTATGATGAAACAAATAATAAACATTGATGGATATTACTTTTTGTGGACTGGCAAGGACAGACAGATTCTAACATAGGATAATAATAGGCAAAAGTCCTTTATGGGGGTGAACATATGTCAAGTATTGTCACAGCCATTGGATATTTCTTAAAAGAATTGGTCTTCTTAGTTTCTTATGTAAAAAATAACGCTTTTCCACAGCCATTATCTTCAAGCGAAGAAAAGAAATACCTAAGAAAAATGGTAGAAGGTGATGAACACGCTCGGAACACATTAATTGAACACAATTTACGATTAGTTGCCCACATCGTCAAGAAATTTGAGAATACCGGAGAGGACCCGGAAGATTTAATATCCATCGGCACCATTGGCCTGATAAAAGCGATTGAAAGTTATTCAGAAGGGAAAGGGACAAAACTTGCAACCTATGCTGCACGATGTATTGAAAATGAAATCCTCATGCATCTACGGGCGTTAAAGAAAACGAAGAAAGACGTCTCCCTCCATGACCCAATCGGTCAAGATAAAGAAGGGAACGAAATAAGTCTTATTGATATATTAAAGTCGGACGCAGATGACGTCATTGATACCATTCAGCTTAATATGGAATTAGAAAAGGTGAAAAAATATATTTGCGTACTAGACGATCGAGAAAAAGAAGTAGTGATCGGTCGTTTTGGACTTGATCTTAAAGAAGAAAAAACACAAAGGGAAATAGCAAAAGAACTTGGAATATCAAGAAGTTATGTCTCTCGAATAGAAAAAAGAGCTTTAATGAAAATGTTTCATGAATTTTATCGGGAAGAAAAAGAAAAACGCAATCAATCCTAATTATGGGGGAAATAACGGTTAGCCGGAATAAGAGCTTTCATGTAATCAAGCTTACTATATTTTATATTCGAATATTAGGTATCAAAAAAAAGCTACTGAATTTCAGCAGCTTTTTTTCTTTTTTTTTATGAATGCGGTCCAATAAATCACATGTAAAAACACATCAATTCACCTGCCAATAGGTTCGTTAGGCAGAATCTTTCTCCACCCACAGCGCATTTAGTCGTTTCTCCTGACAATAGATCATCTTATTAACTCCTCTCTCTTTATTTATTTTTCACAAACGATATTAGAACATTTTTGATACCATTGATTCATTCTTTATCTTTGTTTCTTCAAAATGCTTAGATACTTGAACATCATGGTTTATTTCTTCTGGACTGCGTTGACGCTTGTTAATTGTAATAGTCATGAACAGAATATTAAGTGTCATACTATCACCTCCTTTAATAAAATTTTCGATTGCTCGATTTTCTTGATTCAAACGGCAGTGGTTTTAACCATCCGTTTTTCCCCACAAAAAAACGCAGAAAGAACCTTCCTGCGAATGGCATAAAAAAGCCGCAAGAAGAAACATTCTCCTGCGGCATGGATTAACATTAAATAATCATTAACGAAAATCGGTAGCTAATGCGGTCGAATGTATTAAAACATATGAAATTGAAAAAATTGCATTATCATTAATCGCCATCATGTCATTCGACCTCCCTTTCGTTTATTATACTACAGTGGTAAGTATATCCAAAATCAGTGGAAATGTAAACCACTAATTTTCATTTTCTTTTCGACAAAAACCGACTATATCATAAAGCACAAAAATAGGGCTGATCCTAATGATCAAGCCCTAATGGTTCTTTATGATAATGAATCCTCGTCCGATTCACTTAACTGTTTTTTATATTTAATAGCTTTATAGAAAAATAGAGTTGAAAAACCTAATAGGACTGCGGTTCCACCCATCAGGATATACGTTTTAAATATGGTTTTTGATTCTGCTGGTATCACAACACCTAAATATAAGAAAACGCTTAGTGCTAATAATGTAAAAGCGAAGCGCTTGTAATCAATGATTTTTTCTTGCAGAGACTTTTTCACTAGTATCCCCACTCCCTATGAAACTATTGAACTATTATAACTGTAACATAGATCCGTTAGTAGTTGAGGTGTTAAATCTCTCCAAATTAATATAAGAAAAGTTCAAGGAGTCTTGAACAAAAGAAAAAAGGGTCCCCAAACTAAGGGTCAGGAAACCACAACTTCAATATATAGAAACCCTCAAGCTATCTTCTATATATGAACAACCATAGTGGTACCAGCCCCTTATGGGACAACCCTTTAATCAATGATTAAGCTTTTAATGCACAATCTATATCCTCAATTAAATCTTCTGCATCTTCTAGTCCCACAGATATTCTGACGAGACCGTCTGTAATACCTAATTCCTTTCGACGATCTGCTGGAATAGACGCGTGTGTCATTCTCGCAGGAACAGAAATAAGACTTTCCACAGCACCCAGGCTTTCTGCTAGTGTGAAGTATTTTGTCGAATTTAGAAGACGATCTGCGTTCTCTTCACTCCCTACATCGAAGGAAACCATTCCACCAAAACCTCTTACTTGCTTTTTACCAATTTCATAATTTGGATGTTCCTCTAGCCCAGGATAATACACCTTTTGAACTTTTGGATGTTCCAATAAAAACTCTACGATTTTCTTTGTGTTCTTCTCGTGTTCTTCCATACGAATACCTAGTGTCTTGATTCCTCTTATCAGCAGCCAAGAATCCTGTGGGCCTAACACTCCACCAGTTGAATTTTGGACAAAGTGAAGCTCTTCAGCTAATTCATCACTATTCACCACCACTAAGCCAGCAACAACATCACTGTGGCCACCTAGATATTTTGTAGCACTATGAAGCACAATATCCGCTCCAAGCTCAATTGGGTTTTGCCAATAAGGAGTACTAAACGTATTATCAACTATTGTTAACAGACCATGCTCTTTTGCAATTTTTGAAGCCCCTTCAATGTCCGTAATTTTCAATAAAGGATTGGTTGGTGTTTCTATATAGATTGCTTTTGTATTTTCTTTAATTTCTTTTTCAATTGAAGCTAAATTGCTTGTGTCAACAAAGGTTGATTCAATTCCAATGCGATTAAGCACTTTGTTCATTACACGGTACGTTCCGCCATATACATCATCGGTTAAGATCACGTGATCTCCACTATTAAACATCATCATAACAGCTGTCACAGCTGCCATCCCTGATCCAAAGGCGAATCCCGCTTTTCCTCCCTCAAGGTCCTTGATTAGCTCTTCAAGTGCGTGCCTTGTTGGATTTCCAGTTCGGGAGTATTCAAAGCCTTTATGTCCTCCTACTCCTTCTTGCTTGTAGGTGCTTACTTGATAAATAGGTACCGATACCGCTCCTGTTTGGGGGTCAGTTGGAATTCCACCATGAATCAGTTGTGTTTTCTTTCTCATTTAGATTCCTCCTTGATAAATTTTTTTACTAAGATAACGCTCACTAGAATCAGGGAAGATTGTGACAATTTTTGTCCCTGGTTTAGCTTTTTCAGCTTCTTGTAAAACGGCACACATGGCTGCACCAGACGAGCTCCCTACCAATAGCCCTTCTAATCGTGCAAGTTCCTTTACCATTTCAAATGCTTTGATATCTGAAATAGTATGAATACTGTCAAAGTAGGAAGGTTCCATATATGCAGGTAAAAATTCCATTCCAATGCCTTCCGTTTTGTGCGGGCCTGATTCTCCACCATTCAGAATGGATCCCTCCGGTTCAACAATGACTGTTTTGATGTTAGCCTTTTGCTCTTTTAAAAATTGTGCCGTTCCCATAAAGGTTCCACCTGTACCTGCACCTGCCACAAACATATCAATATTTCCTTCCATCTGATTCCAGATTTCAGGACCAAGAGATTTATAATACGTCATAGGGTTTGCTTCATTAGCAAATTGCTGTGGTGAGTAGGAGTTTGAAGTTGTCTCCACAAGCTCCTGAGCTTTTTTAATGGCCCCTTTCATTCCTTCGCTTGTAGGTGTATGTACAATATCAGCACCTAAAGCTTTCATTAACTCCTGTTTCTCCTCACTAAACTTCTCAGGGACACAGAAAACGACTTTGTAGCCGCTGTTCACTGCTGCAAGGGCAAGACCAATGCCTGTATTGCCGGCTGTTGGTTCAATAATCGTCCCGCCAGGTGATAAATTTCCATTTTGGATGGCATCATGAAGAAGCTCCTTGCCCAGGCGGTCTTTTATGCTTCCTCCAGGATTATAAAATTCAAGCTTCGCAAACACTCTTACTCCTTTAGGTAATGGGAAATTTTGAAGTTCCATCATAGGAGTGTTCCCTATTAAGTCATGGATATTTTTATAAATCGTCAACTAACTCATCTCCCTCATGCTGTAAACCTATCCTTTCTATTTACGGCTGATTGCAGACACCATTTCCATGACCAAATTAGCTGAGTGTAATGCTGCTTTTTCCAAATATTGCTCAAAAGATAGATCGGATTCTTTTCCCGCAATATCTGATAACGAACGAATCACAACAAATGGAACCTGGAATTGATGTGACACCTGTGCAATTGCTGCCGCTTCCATTTCAACCGCCTGTAAATCTACAAATTTACCTCTGATGGATTCTACCCTTTTCGGATCATTCATAAAGGAATCACCCGTTGCAATCAATCCTGATACAACCTGGACATCTGCTGTTTCTTTTACACTATCAACGGCAATTTTTTGCAATGTTTTATCCGCAATAAAAGCTGCAGGAAGGTCTGGGACTTGACCGTATTCATATCCAAATGCCGTTACATCAACATCATGATGACGAACCTCTGTTGAGATCACTACATCACCTACATTTAATTTAGGATCTAGACCACCTGCAGAGCCTGTGTTAATGACATAATCCGGTTTGAATACTTCTAAGAGAACAGCAGTTGACATGGCTGCATTTACTTTTCCGATTCCTGATCGCAATAAGATCACTTCAGTACCCTTCATTTGTCCAGTTGTATATTCACAACCCGCAATTGTTTCTACCTTTGGATTGGTGATATTATTTCTTAATAAAGTGACTTCTTCTTCCATTGCTCCGATGATGGCTACTTTCATTTCAAATACCTCTCTTTATTATTGTTTAGTGGCTACCAATAACCATACAAACTCATTTAATCGCTTAAATGACACTGTAAATCCGTTTTTTTGCAAAAGTTCATCTAAAACGGGTATGGTTGTATAATATTCTCTTTGTAAATCTTCTGCTAGATTATGATACCCTTTTGCGACTGCTTCTTGAATACTTTTTTCATGGGCTTCTTGAGTTTCAAAGATGGTATCAGCAAACACTATTTTACCACCATTAGACAAGAGGTTTCCATACCGCAGAAAGGCAATCGCTTTTTCATCGTCGGTTAAATGATGGAATGCATATGTGCTAACAATTGTATCTATTTCTGTATCATTGATGGAGTATTCTAGAAAATCACCATCCAATAGTTCTACATTTCCTGTTAGCTTTTGTTTTGCAATTGCCATCATTTCTTTAGATGGTTCTACTGCTATGACTTTATGATTAGCTTCTAATAGCTTCTTCGTTAAATTACCTGTGCCAGGACCAAATTCTAATACTGTTCCTTCAGATTTTTTCACTACTGTATCCAAAATCTCCTCATACTTAGCAAACACTTCTTTATATTCAATATCTTTTCCGGTTACAGTGTCATCATAACTATCTGCCCAATCTTGAAAAAGATCTAAAAACTCTCTACCCATTTCACGCACCCCTGAATTTTTAATCATTATAATTCCTATGAGTATACTATGAATTAATTTTAAAACTGTTATTAATTTAACATAAGCATTTTAGTTTATCAATGGATACATCTTGAAGTTAGACTCAAGAGCTCGTACAATATGAACAGAACAGAAATCAATTTGATAGGGAGTCATACATTATGAATTTTCAATTTGACCTGATTGAAGATAAAGTTGAATTTTTTGAGGCTCAAGATTTAAAAACGCTCGAGAAAAAAATAAACGAGCAAATTGAGCATAATAAAGCGATTCTATTATCTGTCCATTCCGTAACACATCAAATGCATATAGAAGAAAATGGACAACGATTCTTCAGTGCGGTTGTGCATTTTAAACAAAAAAAATAGGGATGGTCTTTGCCATCCCCATTTTTATTAGTCTTTATCATTTTCTTTTAGTTCTTGTAATTTTGTCGGTTTCCAGCCTTGACCATCAATCCACTGTAAATAGACTCGGTATGCTTGTGAGCCTCCCTTAGCGGTGACTGTTCCAATTGATTTATCCGGACTGCCGTTCCCAGCAATGTACCAAACCGTCATATTATCTACTGGAATTCCAGTTGCATAGGATAATGCCTTTACTTTTTCATTCCAATCCGGTGTTCCTTCTTCATATACTGACGTATGTTCTCCACTTTGTTTCGTCCCAATCGGTTTCCAATTTGAATTTATAATTGATTTCTCGACATTAGGTTCTGTTGAATCCTGTTCTTTAATGCCAGATTCATCTTCTGGAGTCGTATTAATTTCTCCATTCTCTTTTTCGTCATTATTCTTTTCATCTTCGTCAGAGTCAGAAGATTTGTCTTCATCCTGGTTCTCTATTTCCTCTGTCTCTAGGTCACTAACCTCTTCTTTATCTTTGTCTTTATTAGAATTATTTTCTTTCTTATCTTCTTGTTTAGGTTTGTCAGCTGAAGCTTTTTCTGTAGAATCATCTGTTAAGAAAATAGAAGCGCCTACGACAACGATTAATAAAATAACGACACCTATTAGAAGATTTAGGATCATGTTTGATTTTTTCTTTGATCTTCTTTCTAAGCGTGATTTTTTGTAAGACATAAAGTCCCCTCCCTGTCATGCTCAATATTTTATCATGGATTAAGGATGACATGAAGAAATTTATCATAGATTTTCATTTTCTAACAGAGTCTCTTCACCTATTGTTTAATCTTCAAGTGAGGCTATAGCATTAACAATGTCTAGAAACATAGGGTAAACACCACCCTCATATTCTTGTACATCCATATTTACCACTACAAGTGCATACTTAGGATTGTCGAATGGGAAATAGCCGGCAAACCACTTGTTCAATAACTGTTTTTCTTGGTTATCATCTTTGAATTTCCCCGTTTCGGCTGTCCCCGTTTTACCTGCTACTTCTAAAGCAGCAGAATGTAAGGCTTTAGCTGTCCCAACTTTTCCATGAACCACTTCATGCAAATATTGTTGCAGTTTCATTGCTGTATAAGGTGAGATTTTTTCACCTTCTAATGTTTGCTTATCAAAAGTGAACATCTCTGTACCATTTGCATATTCCACAGAGTCTACTGCTTTTATACTTAGCTTTTCTCCCCCTCTTGCAATTGTGGCCATCATATTTGCGACCGCTAGAGGAGTCACCCTCACTTCTCTTTGACCGATGGCTGTTTGTGAGACATAATTTTGGTCGTCTTTTTCTTCTTCATTTTTAAAAATACGACCAGTATCTGCTTGAAAATGTTTAAAATCGCTATAATGGAATAGGTCACCAGACCAGCTCAAATCCCCTGTTAAGCCGAGCTTTGCAGCATATTGTTCGATGATGTCTTTATCCTTTTCTACCATTTCCTTCGCTAAATCTGCAAATGTTCGGTTACAGCTAGCAGCAAAGCTGTCCTTAATATTTATATTCCCTAGCGGTCGATCTGATGGGTTTCCATAAATATCTTGATCACATTGGAATTTCCTTTCTTCATTGACGAATTCTTTTTCAATCGCTGCAGCCGTTATTACTGTCTTAAAAACCGAACCAGGGATTAATTCAGTATACATATAGTTAGTGGAACCATTATCAGAAAAAGGTGATCTTACGTTGACATCAGGCTTAGACACACTAGCCACTATTTCTCCCGAGTTAATATCTAAGAGAAGTGCACCACCTTTATTGACTTCCCGCTTTTCTAATATTTCTTCCATTTTCCCTTGAATTTTTCCATCAATCGTTGTTTTCACATTCAGTGGATAAAAGGGATTAGCAGGTGCTAAATACTTTACATCAACACCAAAAAGCGGCCCCCCGATGGCGTCAACATGATAAATTAACTTTGATGGTTGTTCTGCGATTAGCCATTCATCAAAGGTTTTTTGAATCCCGGTTATGCCAATTTTTTGTTTTGTCCCTTTCACTTTATCAGGATATCGTTTTTGGAATACTTTCTCATTTTCGCCGATAAGACCGATAAACTGCTGTGCTAACTTTTCTTTAAGGGGATATTTCCTTGATAAAGCAAAAACTCCCTGTATTTTCAGGTCATTAATTCTGTTCATTTGATCTTCAGTTAATTCAACTGGTTTCTTCTCACCAAATACAATCGGCTTTTTAGCATTCTCTAATGTTGATGCTAGAGTGTAGGTTGGAACGCCAATAATATCGGCAACCTTTTCAATATCCCACTCTACATTTTTCAAAAAAGGAAATAATATGAGGACATTTTTTGTATAATGTGTTAATTCTTCCCCATTCCGATCTACTATTACCCCTCTACCTTCATCGATCACAAGCTGTTGTGTCCGTTGCTCTACACTATTTTCAATTAAATTAATATTATGTGATGAAAAAGATTCCGTTTGGAAAAGCTGAATTTGCATCAGTCGTCCAGTTAATAGGAAAAACAACACGAGAATGGAGCCCAACAAAAAAATAATTCGCTTTCTCCTCATAATCAACACCTCGTCAATCATTGTTGACGAAATTATTAAAAATTAGTCAAAACAAAAAAAGAGCTAACTCGAAAGTCAGCTCTTTTTAGATGATTTATTTAACTGTAACGATTTTTACGTTCATTTCTCCACCTGGAGTTTGAACGATAACTTTTTCGCCTACTTTATGACCAATAAGACTTTTGGCAATAGGAGAATCATTCGAGATTTTCCCTTCAAACGGATCCGCTTCTGCACTTCCAACAATTGTGTATGTTTCTTCTTCCCCATCAGGAAGCTCAATGAACGTGACAGATTTACCTAGTGTAACTGTATCAGAATTCATTTCATCTTCTTCAATGATTTTTGCATTTCGAATCATATTTTCAAGTGTAGAAATTCGCCCTTCAACAAATGCCTGCTCATCTTTAGCAGCATCGTATTCGGAGTTCTCAGATAGATCACCGAAACTACGAGCGATTTTGATTCTTTCTACGACTTCTTTACGTTTAACGGATTTTAAATTCTCCAGTTCCTTCTCTAATTTTTCTTTACCTTCTAATGTCATTGGATAAACTTTTTCTGTAGCCAAAACCCTTCACTCCTTTTAAATGTTATGAGCTCCCAATAGCTCACTATGTATCGATTAATCTTTATTCATCACGATATATGAACGTTACATTCCTTTGAATGGCAAGCTAGGGAACAGAGGATGACCTAATTACAAGATTTCAGGAACCACAAACCGAAATATAGAATCCAATCACAAGATTTTTTCTATATTTGAAAAATAATGTGGTTCCAGAATCTTTTAGATCATCCGCCATTCCCTTCCATAAATGGTTAATTTATTTTCTTAACTTATGTTCAATTCGTCTAACTTATACAAAGTATTAATCGACGTCGTGAGTAACAAATCCATTTGGGAAATTTCTCTATATTCATAACTATTCTATGCTATCGTATTACAAAAACGATTTTTGTTCAAGAATTGTTTGAATTTTTGTGACCATTAAATCGATGGCCACATGGTTATGCCCACCTTCTGGGATGATGACATCTGCATATCTCTTCGTTGGTTCAATGAATTGATTATGCATTGGTCTAACCACGTTAACGTATTGCTCTATGACAGAATCAATCGAGCGACCTCTTTCTTTTATATCACGTAATAAACGTCTAATAATTCTCAAATCGGCATCTGTATCCACATATAGTTTAATATCCATCATGTTACGTAGTCTTTCATCCTCTAGGATTAGAATTCCTTCGAGAATAATCACTTCCTTAGGTTCTACCACTATTATTTCATTAGAGCGTGTGTGCATCGTATAATCATATATAGGTTTATCAATGGATTCATGCTTTAATAATTTTTGTATGTGCTTCAACAGTAAATCATTATCGAAAGCAAGAGGATGATCATAATTCGTTTTAAGCCTTTCTTCAAAAGGAAGATGGCTTTGGTCCTTGTAATAGTAATCTTGTTCAAGCATTAGGATTGAGTGGCCTTTGAAATGCTCATAAATTGCTTTTGTTACACTTGTTTTGCCGGAACCAGATCCGCCGGCTACACCAATCACAACAGGTTTTTGTGCCATGGTCGTTATCTGTTCTCCTTTCGCATCATGTTATGTGGGTATACCGGCTGGTCTACTTTAAACCGTACGATTTGCATTGGATGGCGTGCTACGTCCAATTCATTTCCTTTTTGATCCCAAATCGTATCAATCGTTTGTGTAAAATTTTCTATGTCTGGTCCGAAAAATTCAACTTCGTCACCAGATTTGAAATAATTACGTTGCTGTAGTGTCACAAAACCAGTTTCTTGGTCGTAATCCAAAACTAACCCAACAAAATCATAGTCTGAATTTTTTTTCGAATGTTCCCCAAACATTTGCTCTTCATACCCAGGCACCCCCTCGAAGAAAGCAGAAGCTGTCTCACGATTAGCACATTTGTCTAGCTCTTTCAGCCACTCCTTCTTGATCTTAAAGGTGTCTGGATTCTCGCAGTAAGCATCAATTACTTTTCGATAGACACTTACAACAGTAGCTATATAATGAATAGATTTCATTCGCCCTTCTATTTTCAAGCTGTCAATCCCTAATTCTATCATTTCAGGGATTGATTCCACTAATTTTAAATCCTTTGGACTCATCGCAAATGGTGCATCATTCGTTGAAAATAATGCATTTTCTCGTGTATCATTCAGTTCATATAGCCCATAATCCCAGCGGCAAGACTGACAACAACCACCACGGTTACTATCGCGAGCGGTCATGTGATTACTTAACGTACAACGGCCTGAGTAAGCAATACACATTGCACCATGAATAAATGTTTCGATTTCTATATTCACTTTTTCTTTCATTTCGCGAATTTCTTCCCCACTGGTTTCGCGAGCAAGAACAACACGGTCTAAGCCTTCTTTCTTCCAAAACTCCACCGCCTTCCAGTTTGAAAGGGACTGTTGGGTGCTTAAGTGGACCTCTACTTTTGGAGCCACACGGCGGCAGGTTTCAATAATAAGGGGGTCGGCAACAATAATTCCAGCAACTCCAGCCTCTTGTATGCCTTTTAAATAATCTTCAAGTCCATCGATATTTTCATTATGAGCATAAATATTTGTAGTTACGTAAATTTTAGCACCATATTCTTTTGCGAATTCTACGCCTTCCCTCATTTCCTCAAATGTAAAATTACCTGCATTGGAACGTAGACCATATTCTTGTCCACCAATATAAACGGCGTCAGCACCATAATGAACCGCAATTTTGAGCTTTTCTAAATTACCTGCAGGAGCTAAAAGCTCTGGTTTCTTCAAATTGGTTCGTTTACCATCAATCAACTCTGAAATCTGCTTTTCCACCACTTCAGTCAAGTGTATCCCTCCTTTTCAACAAGATTGGTTAGTAGACTGTCTCTTTAAAGAAAAAACCAGTATCTAATGAACGGTTATGGGGTTGTAAATTCTCAGCTTGTTCAAGGAGATCGTCTTTTACCTGTTCATACTTCTCCTCATCTTCAACACATAGGTCAATAGCTTTTCTATAAAGTTTGGTCACTTCGAAAAGATACTGTGATGATTTGAGTACACCATCTATTTTAAATGAATCAATTCCGGCCTCGACCATTTCCTGAAGCTCATCTATAATGCAAATATCATTCGGACTCATAATGTGAGTCCCATTTTCATCCTCAAATATAGGGTATTTATTTTGGCGTTCTTCGTCATGAAGAAACATATTCCTTTGGTTCTGTCTATTTTCGATTTCCATCGCTTTACCTTGATACTCAAAATAGTTCCCAAGAAGAGTTCGTTTCGATTGGAACATGCAGG
The DNA here is from genome assembly GCF_016908495.1 of Rossellomorea pakistanensis. Lineage (GTDB taxonomy): Bacteria > Bacillota > Bacilli > Bacillales > Bacillaceae_B > Rossellomorea > Rossellomorea pakistanensis. The sequence goes on from NZ_JAFBDZ010000001.1 coordinate 1,284,857, forward strand.
TCATACCATGAACTTGTACTTCTATCTCAACCTCTGTATTTTCTTTTATTTCAACAATTGCATCCATGCTTAATTCACGGGCCACTACGGCACGACCCGCACCTTTTCGTCCCCAGTAGTTACATGTATACCAATTTGTTGCCGTTGTTTCAGTATTCCAGTGAAGCTTCATGCTTGGTGCTACTTCTTTTGCTATCATGAGAACGGCAGGATCGCCGAAAACGATTGCATCTGCCTTTACATCATGTAAAAATTTTATATAGCCTGAAAGCTTTCCGATTTTATCATTATGAAAAATTGCATTCATTGCTACATACACTTTTTTTCCTTTAGAATGAGCTAATTCAATTGCTTTTCGTACATCATCTTGTGAAAATTCACCTGCAAGCCGAAGACCGTATTGTTGTTCTCCAATGATAAATGCATCTGCCCCTGCATCTGATAAGGGTAAAATGTCATCTATTGATGTTGGGGTTACTAATAATTCAGGCTTATTCAAAGGAAACACCTCTTTTTTTACTCACAGCTAAACCATCCCCTACAGGAAGGATGGCCGTTTGAAAATCTTTATGGTTCATTAACCATTGATTATAATCTTTTAGTTTATTAACCATTTTGCTTATTCGCTTATTATCTATCTCTTCTTCAGCAACCATTCCTTTAAAAAGAACATTGTCAGAATAGACAACTCCCTTTTTTGAAAGGAAAGGAGTATATAATTCAAAGAACTTTTGATATTGTCCTTTTGCTGCATCAATAAATAATGCATCATATGGACCGTAAGCTTCAATTTTTTCAACGACTTCTAGAGCATCACCATGTATAACTTTTATACGTGAGCTATTGTGAAAACGACTTAGATTCTTTTTAGCTTTTTCAAGCCTTTCAAAGTCTCTTTCAATTGTAATGACTTCTAATTGAGGAACAGCTTCTACCATTCGAATGGCAGAATAACCAATGGCTGTACCTATTTCAAGAATACGCTTTGGTTGTTGTATTCTTAACATTTGAAGCATTGTTTCAATTCCTGCCAGCTCCATAATTGGGATATTATGATTAGCTGCGTATTTCTCCATTTCAGTAACAAGCTCTGAACGAGTTAGTATTAATGATTCTATATAATCTTGGACATTCTGATTCAAGAAAAAACCTCACTTTCAATTTCATGATCCAACATGAAAAAGAGCGTTTAAAAGATACATTGGTATTTAAGAAAAGCGGAAGTGCCTTGAACAGGCCTGACAAGCATAAGACGAGCCACATAGAAAGGGTGCCTTTTCCCTTTCTATGTGGCTTGGCTTATGTCTTGAAGGCCTAGGCGTTTATGCTTTCCACTGATAAACCTTTCTATCTGTATACACTCCATTTTACTTTCTTTTCATTAAAGAAAAATTAACATCCTTTTAATCTTTTCCATAACCAATGACATTGTAAAACGCTTTTCCGCAAAAAATACTTTTACTATTTTAGCATAACAAGAAGAGGTTTGCGAGTGAATCTCTCCTTGTTATTTAGTTTATTCTTTTTCGTTTGTAATGTATTTGGCCTTCTTTTTATTGTGTTCTTCAAGCGTTTCTGAATAATGTACGGTTCCATCTTTAGAGGCTAAGAAATATAGATATTCGGAATGATCAGGTTCAAGAACAGCCTTTATAGACGTAATTCCTGCGTTCGCTATTGGACCTGGTGGTAGCCCTTTAACCTTATACGTATTATAAGGGGATTCTACATCTAGGTCATCATACACGGTTCTGCTTTTATGTTTGCCCAATGCATATAATACAGTCGGGTCTGTTTGAAGCGGCATTTCCTTCTCCAAGCGATTATAGAAGACGCTAGCAATTCTTCCCCTGTCTGCTTTTTTAGTCGCTTCTTCTTCAACTAATGATGCAAAGGTTAGCAGTTTATGTGAATCCATCTCTTTTTCCATCATGGATGCATTAAATTGTGCTAGGACATCATTAGTTTGTGAAATCATACCATCTAAAATTTCCTCTAGGGATGGTTCTTTTTCGTAGAATGGGTATGTTGCAGGATAAAGATATCCCTCTAACGGATATTTGATTTTTTTGTTATTAATTAAGTCTTTCGTGATAAGTTTAGGATACTTTTTACTTAACTGCTCGAGATATTCTTTATTATTTAACTTTTCCATGATATCTTTGCTTTTAAATGGAGTTTCTTTGGCAATTTCATCAGCTATTTGATTTAATTGATATCCTTCTGGAACGGTAATCGTAAACTCAGCATCTTTCATGACTTTTCCCGATTTTAGACTTGTGACTATTTCATTTAATGTCATAGAAGGAGTTAAATCATATGCTCCAGCTTGAAAGCCTGATTCATTATTAAATTTCACAAAGTATTTAAATACTAAAGAATTTTTAATTATACCACTTTCTTCCAGGATGTTCCCTATTGATGTAACACCTGAGCCAATTGGGATTTCTACTTTTACAGGCTTGTTATCTTTTGGATCCACTGGTTTCAGGGCGGATTTCACATAAAAATACCCTCCTAACGCTGTTCCGCCGATTAACAAAACTAGTACTAAAGCAACAATACCGACAATTTTACGAATAACCTTGGCCTCCTCTTGTCTTTCTAGGAGCTTATGATAAAGAGCCTCTTTTTTAGGTTGTTGATTCTTGTTCATATCTCTTCCCCCCTTCGAGCAATTCGGGGTATCCTACAAAATTTGTACTATATCGACACTATTATACATATTTTCAACAAATAAAAATAGGGGTAGCCGTAAAGGCCGACCCCTATTTCAAAAAAATGCCTTACTTTATTCTTCTTCCTCATCTAAGAAAGTGTTTAACATTTCTTCAATCATGTCCCACTCTTCTTCTGTTTCAATCGGTTTTAATTCGCCTTCTTCCCCTTCATCTCCTGGTGCAAACGCAGATGCATGAATTTCAATCTCTTCTTCATCTGTTTCATCTGCTCCTAATGGATAATAAAGGACATAAGACTTTCCGAATTTGTCTGATTCGAAAGTGAACAAGACTTCACATAATTGTTCATTTCCTTCTTCGTCAATAACTGTAATTTGTTTTTCTCCGTGTTCCATATTATTCACCTCATTATTTTTGACTATCAAGATATCCTTGTAGAATCATGACAGCAGCCATTTTATCGATGACTTTTTTACGTTTCTTTCTACTTACATCCGCTTCTAACAATATTCTCTCCGCAGCCATCGTACTTAAACGTTCATCCCATAAAATAGTTTTAATCCCTAACTTATCTTCTATAAGTTTGGCATATTTTTGCGAGGCTTCTCCACGGGGGCCAACGGTATTATTCATATTTTTCGGAAAGCCGACAATTACTTTATCGACTTCATGTTCCTTGGCAAGCTCTTCAATTCGATCTAGTCGAAACTTTCCTTCTTGTTCACTGATAGAGATTGTTTCGACTCCTTGAGCTGTCCAGCCAAGGGCATCACTTACGGCGACGCCGACTGTTTTTGAGCCTACGTCTAACCCCATTATTCTCATGCTTATCCCTCTCTATGGTGTACTAAATACGATTTCACCAATTCTTCGATGATTTCATCGCGTTCCAATCGACGAATGATGTTCCTTGCGTCTTTGTGTCTAGGAATGTAGGCTGGGTCTCCTGACAATAAATAGCCTACAATTTGATTAATGGGATTGTAACCTTTTTCTTGTAGTGCATCATGAACTTGAAGTAAAACTTCTTTCACATCATGCTCAAAAGGTTCTTCAGGAAAATCAAAACGCATCGTTTTATCAAAAGAGCTCATATTCGCACCTCTCTTCAGGCTTCTTCTTATCAAAGCCCAATTGTCAATTGATACATTCATTGTACACCAGATTGAGTGGTAATTAAACGGATTTAACCCATTCTTCTACAAATTGTAGAGCTGAATCGAGTTTTTCTGGGTTTTTTCCTCCTGCTTGTGCCATATCAGGTCGACCTCCGCCGCCTCCGCCACAGCGAGTAGCAACTTCTTTTACAAGTTTCCCAGCATGGTATCCATTTTCTACAAGATCCTTCGTGACACCTGCTGTAATATTCACTTTCTCACCTTGCACACTACCTAAAACGACGATGGAGGACCCTAATTTACTTTTTAAATCATCCACCATATTTCTTAAATTATTCATATCAGTAGCGGCTACCTTTGCTGACAATACTTTTACACCTGCTACATCTTTCACTTGATCAGTTAAACTACCTGCTTCAATGTTGGACAACTTTGTTGATAATGATTCATTTTCCCGTTGAAGATCTTTCATTTCAGAAAGCAGTCCATCTATTCTTGTCAAAATTTCATTTGGTTTAGCTTTGATCTTTTCAGCAGCCTGATTTAATAGAGAAACTTGATCAGTCAGAAGTTTATAAGCCGCTTCTCCTGTTACCGCTTCAATTCTTCTAGTCCCTGCTCCGATTCCAGTTTCGGTTACAATTTTGAAAAGGCCGATAGCAGCTGTATTATCGACATGACAGCCTCCACAAAGCTCAAGACTATAGTCTCCTACAGAAACCACTCTGACTTCGTCTCCATACTTTTCACCAAAAAGTGCCATTGCTCCCATTTCTTTCGCTTCTGCTAGCGATTTATACTCAGTTTGAACAGAAAGGCTGTTCCACACTTTATCATTTACAATCTTTTCAATTTTTTCAATTTCTTCTTTTGTCACACTTCCAAAATGAGAGAAGTCAAATCGTAAGCGGTCTGTTTCTACTAGAGAACCAGCCTGATTAACGTGGTTTCCAAGCGTATCTTTTAAGGCTTGATGTAAAAGATGTGTAGCTGTATGATTTTTGATAATTTTACCACGTGAGCTCACATTTACCGAAGCAAGAACGTCATCATTCAATTTTATGGTTCCACTTTCAACAGTAGCAGTATGAAGATTTTGTCCATTTGGTGCTTTTCTAACATCTTTAACAGCTATACGTACTAAATCATTTTCCACAATCCCTTTATCACCAATCTGCCCGCCACTTTCTGCGTAAAACGGTGTTTTATCCAGTATGAATTGAATTTCTTGTCCTTCATGAGCCTCTTCCGCATGCATTTTATTTATAAGCAATGTGACAACTTTTGATTCTGTTTTCAATTGGTCATAGCCTACAAATTGACTTGAAACTTTCTCGTCACCAAGTACTCCACCTTGAATCTGCATACTACCGACATCCTGTCTTGCTGCACGAGCACGCTGACGCTGTAATTTCATTTGTTCTTCAAAACCAGCTTGATCAACAGACATACCTTCTTCTTCTGCAAATTCTTCCGTTAACTCCACTGGGAATCCGTAAGTGTCATATAATCTGAATACTTCTTCACCCGGAATCATCGAGCTGCCCTTTTCTTTTTCCTTTTTAATAACAGAAGATAGAATGGAAAGCCCTTCATTTAAGGTTTCATGGAAGCGGTCTTCTTCATTCTTGACAACTTTTTGGATAAAATCCGCTTTCTCTTTAACTTCTGGGTAGAAATCAACCATGATTTCAGAAACAATTGGGACCAAATCATACATAAATGGTTGATTGATTCCAATTTGTTTTGCATAGCGTACTGCACGACGAAGCAGTCTTCTTAGGACATACCCACGACCTTCGTTGGAAGGCAAGGCACCATCACTAATGGCAAAGGTGACAGTTCTAATATGGTCGGCAATGATTTTAAATGCAATGTCTTTTTCAGTTGTTAATCCGTACTTTTCACCTGATAATTTTTCAGTAGCACGAATGATTGGCATAAACAGGTCAGTATCAAAATTAGTTGGTACTTCTTGCACCACGCAAGCCATACGCTCTAATCCCATTCCAGTATCAATGTTTTTCTTAGGAAGAGGAGTATATGTATGATCAGGATTATGATTAAACTGGGAGAAAACTAAATTCCACACCTCTAAATAACGATCATTTTCACCACCTGGATATAACTCTGGATCATTCGGATCCTCCCCATATTCTGATCCACGATCATAGAAAATTTCTGTGTTTGGTCCACTTGGTCCTTCACCGATATCCCAGAAATTCCCTTCGATACGAATAATTCTTTCTGCTGGAATACCAACTGTATCACTCCAGATTGTATAAGCTTCATTGTCTTCTGGATGGATTGTAACTGATAGTTTTTCAGGGTCAAAACCAATCCATTTTTTATCTGTTAAAAACTCCCAAGCCCAGATTATCGCTTCCTTTTTAAAATATTCACCAATAGAGAAGTTTCCTAACATTTCAAAGAAAGTATGATGCCGAGCTGTCTTTCCAACATTTTCAATATCATTCGTTCTAATCGATTTTTGAGCATTTACAATACGAGGATTTTCAGGAATGACCCGGCCATCAAAATATTTCTTTAGTGTTGCAACACCACTATTAATCCATAGTAGGGAAGGATCTTCATGAGGTACTAATGATGCACTTGGCTCGACTCTATGTCCTTTTTCTTTAAAAAAATCAAGAAACCTTTGACGAATTTCAGCACCCGTTAAATGATTCATTATTTTTCCTCCTTTTATCTAATGAAAACAAGAAATGCGGAAGCGCCTCTGATAAGGGGTGAAAGGCTAAGTACACCACGTCCTGTGGCAACGCCTTTCTAACCTACGTACTGAGGCCACCAACAAGCAAACGAGTCATGAAGGAAGAGTGATTTTTCCTTCATTCATGGTTTAGCTTATGTTTCCAGGGGCTAGGTACTGGGCTAGAACAAAAAAAGCCCCCATCCCTGGTCAGGGACGAGAGCTTTACTCGCGGTACCACCCTGGTTATGAGAAAATTGCTGACTTTTGTGTCAGTCTCCACTGTATAATTCAGTCTTTCTCATCACTTGGAAACCTTAACGCGGCATACGGCAGGTATTATCTGCACTCAGGATTAGCGTTCTGTTATCCTTCATCTAGAATTTCTTTCAGCCAAGGAAATTCCTCTCTTCTGTATCGTTAAATACGTAGATGGACTATAACATACTCGATCCGTCAATGTTTTCATTTATATTTATTGTATAACTCGAATTATAGAAATTTCATTTGCATTTGTCAATGTCGTTTACGATTTTGATGCAACAAAATGTGTCCTTGCATGAATACAGACTACTTTCAGCATTGCTAATAATGGAACCGCAACAATCAGCCCTATTACTCCACCTATTTCCCCTCCAAGCACTAATGCTCCCATTATAAACAACGGATGCATATGAAGACTTTTCCCGACTATAAGTGGAGAAAGGATATTCCCCTCAAGAAACTGAAGGCCGAGAACAACGATGACAACATATATCACCATATGACCAGATACTGTACTAGCAATCACCGCTGCAGGAATGGCTCCAATAATCGGTCCAAAGTAAGGGATTACATTTGTTATACCAATAATAATGCCTAGCAATAATGGATATTTCATTCCCATCAGCCAAAGGGAAAGAGCTGCTAAAGAACCAATAATAAGACACACAAGTAATTGACCTCTTATATATCCTCCTAATGATTCATCTAAATCATGTATAAATTTTTTCCCACTTTCCCTCCATTTAATCGGAGTTAAATACCAAGCTGCTTTTTTCACATGATAAAAATCTTTTAACAAATAAAAAGAAATAAAAGGAACGATAATGATTAGAAATAAACTATTTAAAAATTTCATAACACCTGAAAGTACAAGTTTTAATAATCCGTTAAGCCACTTCTCAAAGGACTCTATTCTTGCATCCAATTCATGCTGAATACCATCTGGCCATGTAGATGTTTGTTTCTGAATAAATGTAAGCCACTTTTGATATTGATCTGTAAAAAGAGAAGCATTTTCTGATAAATCCCTTAACTGATGGATAATGATTGGAATGCCTTTATAAATAGCATACCCCGTTCCTCCAAAAAACAATATATAGATAAGCAAGGTTGCAATGGCTCTATGAATTCCTGCTTTATGCAAGTTTTCGACGATGGGATGAAGGAGATATGTAATAAATCCTCCAAGTAAAAAAGGAAATAAGGCAATAGCTAACACTTTCAAAATTGGTTTCCATACAGGCGTTAATAAGTATAAAAAATATAATAAAATAAAGACGAAAAGTGCAATAGCAAGTCTGTATAACCATTTAATATGCGTTGGTCGATCACTCAATATTATCCCTCCCTTCTTCTCTTTAGTTTTAGAAGAGTAGTGGATTTTATTCTTATCCTTTCGCTCAACCAACTAACTCTTTTTCAAATAACAACAATGTTTACGAAAACAGCCTTTAATAACAAAAAAATGCACATGAGATTTTGTGACAATCTCATGTGCATAATATAGCCCCGTTTCCTTAATGGGACATGGTTTAATTCAAAGACTAAAAGGCTTTTCTCATTTGCTTTCTAAGTTTCTTCCAGTTTCTCTTGCTGAACATATTCGAACGATTTGAATATACACTTGTTGCAATACCTGCTCCAAATCCGAGTATGGAAGCGAACGTTTTATTCAAGAAAAGCACCCCTCTTTTAGCTCAAGTGGCGTTCTTCCTCATCAAATAAATCGTCTAATGAACTTAATGACCCATCTTCCTCAACTTGATGGGTATGAATGATCCCTTTGGTTATCGAAAGTTCAATAAAACAACCCCAACAGTAATATTGGTTGATTCCAATCTTGCCTATATCTTTACATCGGCAATTCGGACATTGCATCATCGTACAGGACACCTCACACTTTAGCCAGAGTCAGGAAAGGATTCCTTCTTCATAGCATTCTTTTCCTGTACCATTCTTTCCTAAATTACTGCTGGTTATACTCATTTTGAGGAAGAACATGTTAACCATTAGTAGTGTCCATAAATGCTGATTCGCATTTTAGGAACATCCTTAGTTTTTCTTTGTTTACATGAAATCATAAGGAGTAACGTTTTCCATACCAATCATTGGGTCTGTGTCCATTAATTTATTTTGAAAACCTTCTGATGTATCTTGATCATCTGAATTGTTTTGTAATTGTTCCGTTACACTCTTTAATATTTGAAGCTTTTGAAGTAATCCTGTTTTCCGCTGGGTATCTTCTTGTCGTTCCACCCCAATCCTTAATGCTTGTTCTTCACCACATAGGATTAAAAAGTTTTTACTCCTTGTAATGGCGGTATAAAGTAAATTTCTTCTAAGCATTCGAAAATAGCTTTTGACTACAGGAAGGATCACGATAGGAAATTCACTGCCTTGTGATTTGTGAATGGAACAGCAGTAGGCTAAGGTGATTTGATTCAAGTCTTGTCTAGTGTAGGTAACCTCATTACCTTCATAGGAAACAATAAGCATGTCTTGTTTTTCTGTATTTTCTTTTGCATAGAATACAGAAACGACCTCACCCATATCTCCATTAAAGACATTGCTTTCCGGCTGATTGACTAATTGGAGTACTTTATCTCCAATTCGATACTTCACGTCCCCAAAGGATAACTCTTTCCGTTTTCCTTCAGAATTACTATTAAAAATCTCCTGGAGCATTTCGTTTAATTTATCTATCCCTGCAGGTCCTCGATACATTGGGGCTAGTACTTGGATATCCTTTGCACTGTACCCTTTTTTCTTCGCATTTTCGACAACCTTTTTAATAACCTCAAGGACTTGAGAAGTAGAACATTGAATAAAGGATCGATCTTTTTGTTGTTGAACTATATTAGCTGGGAGTTTTCCATCCTTCATTTCATGTGCCATTTCTATGATTGAAGACCCTTCACCTTGACGATATATATCTGTTAAATGAACGGTTGGAATGACGCCTGAGCTGATTAAATCTTTCAACACCTGTCCAGGACCAACGGATGGAAGCTGGTCCTCATCCCCAACCAGGATTACCTGTATATCGTCTGGTAAGGACTTGAATAATTGATGGGCGAGCCATGTATCTACCATTGACATTTCATCCACAATAAGAAGCTTCCCTTCAATTGAACGATCTTCATCATGGTCAAAACCTTCTTGTCCGTTCCATCCAAGGAGCCGATGAATAGTCATTGCTGGCAAGCCAGTCGATTCTGTCATCCTTTTTGCTGCCCTACCAGTTGGAGCTGTTAAAAGAACTGGAAATGGTTCGTCCTTATATTCCTTTGGTTCAAGGGAACATCCGTGTAATTCTGCGTATAGCTCGACAATTCCATTAATAACGGTTGTCTTTCCAGTACCTGGTCCTCCTGTAAGGATCATCATTGGAGACATTAGCGCTGTCTCAATGGCTTCTCGTTGCGATGGAGCATATTGTACTCCAAGTCTATCTTCAAGCTTTCCTAATGCTAATAGGAATTCGGATTGAGGAAATTGGTCTTCGTATTGTTCTTGCTTAAGAATCGTTTCAATATTACTGACGATTCCTTTTTCCGAAAAGAACAAAGATGGAAGGTATACATTGGTTTCTTCTCCAATAATCTTTCCTTCTTCTTCAAGCTTGATGATCTCGTTTGAAATCTCCGTAAATGCGATGGTCTCTTTTTGGCTGTTTTCTAATAATGCTTTTACTTTCAATAATAATTGTTCTGTTTCCGAATAAACATGGCCTTCTTGAAGGGAGGTTTGTTCGAGAGTATATAAACAGGCCGCTTTAATCCTGTCAGGGTGACTTCCTGTAATGCCGAGCTTTGCCCCAAGTTCATCCGCTCGTCCAAATCCGATTCCTTCAATATCCTCAACAAGACGATAAGGATTTTTATTAATGATTTCAAGTGTTTGCTCTTTATATTCCTGATAAATTTTCATCGATAATTGTGGACCAAATCCATACTGATTTAAACTGATCATGACTCTTTCTAACCCTTGGTGCTCCATGAGAGAGTCATACAAGTCCTTTGCTTTATCAGGTGGAAGCTTTGGAATGTCATCTAAGAGTGATGGATTCGCTAGGATCTTACTAATCGCATTTTCTCCGAGCTGTTTAACAATTTTTTCAGCTGTTTTTTTCCCGATACCTTTAAACATCTCGCTCGATAGATATTGGATAACCCCTTGCTTTGTTTGTGGAATTTCTTTCTTAAAATGCTTAGCTTGGAATTGCATACCAAATTTAGGGTGATCTTGAAATCCCCCGTAAAAAGTATAGGTTTCCTGTTCATGAATTTTAGGGAAATGACCTGTAATCACAGCTTCCTTGTCGTCATATTCATCATTCGTTTCATCCACGCGAATGCGAATGACTGAATACATATTCGATTCATTATGGAAAATCGTGATGATATGTCTTCCTTTAATGTATATTTCATTATCATCAAACAGCTCCAATGAGTCCTGCTGGCTCATTTAGAGTCCCCCCTTACTTACGACTCTTCAGGATTATTTAGCTTTTCCATCATTTTTTTGCCATATCCTGCAAGCATATGGTCTGGTTGTATGGCTAATGCCCGATCAAAGCATTCATTCGCCTTTTTAACATCTTCTTTATATCCTGCATAGGCTACCCCTAAATTATAATAAGCATCTGCGTGTTTAGGGTCTTTTTCAACAACCGTTGTTAATTCCTTAATCGCTTCTTCATATGATTCGACTTTTGCAAGGCATAGTCCGAACTGGAACCTGGCTTCATTGTCTTCAGGGTTTAATTCAATACTTCTTTGTAAATAGGGAAGGGCAAATTTCGGTTGTTCTAAATTAATTAATGACATGCCTAACATAAAGTAGACATCTTCATTTTCAACACCTTTTTGGATGGCTTGTTCATAATGGTTTTTAGCTCCATTAAAGTCCTCCTGATTATAAAGCAAGTTTCCTAGGGAGTAATAAGCTGCACCTGCTTGACTATCTAAAGATATCGCTCTTTCAAAAAACTTTTGTGCTTTTTCTAATTCACCGACTGTGGTAAGAACGTTACCAAAATTTATGTATGCAACAGGATCGGTAGGATTTTCTTCAATTGCTTCTGAAAAATACTTTACCGCTTCCTCCATTTTTCCTTCTTGTAAGGCTTGAATACCTTGTTGGTTTTTGTCCATATGTAACACCTCTATGTTTTGTTATTTGTAGTATATCATAGGTTCTTGTTCAAAAGCGTCTTTACGGATACTGACCTTATTCACATAAAGAAAGACTGACAAGTAGGAATGATTCTCTACTATATCAGTCTCTTCTTTATCCTACGTATGTGAGTTTTTTACCATTTTTAAAAATCTCATCAATCGTTCCTCCGCCAAGACATTCTTCTCCGTTATAGAAAACAACTGCTTGCCCAGGAGTAATGGCACGAATCGGTTGATCAAAAACGACTTCTACTTTTCCGTCTTCTGCTATTTTCACCGTTACACTGCGATCGGGCTGACGGTATCTAAATTTAGCTGTACATGTAAACTCTTTTGCTTTCACTGATGGGGTAGTCCAGCTTATATCCGTAGCAAGTAAAGAGTCAGAGTAGAGTGCTGAATGATCAAACCCTTGCCCTACATATAAAAGATTTCGTTCAAGGTCTTTTCCAATAACAAACCATGGTTCTCCAGCCCCACCAATTCCCAAGCCTTGTCTTTGACCAATGGTGTAATACATTAGGCCATCATGATTGCCTTTTTCTTCCCCATCCAACGTCACCATTTTTCCAGGTTGAGCAGGGAGATAGTTACTTAGGAATTCCTTAAAATTGCGTTCACCAATAAAACAAATTCCTGTACTATCCTTTTTCGTAGCTGTAGCCAGTCCAGCTTCTTTGGCGATCTCCCGTACTTTTTTCTTATCGATTGATCCAATAGGAAACATGACTTTTTCCAGCTGTTCTTGGGTTAACTGATTAAGGAAATACGTCTGATCTTTGTTATCATCTAAGCCACGAAGCATTTTGTATTCGCCATCTCTATATTCAACTTGAGCATAGTGACCGGTAGCAAGATAGTCTGCACCAAGCTTCATCGCATGATCAAGAAATGCTTTAAATTTAATTTCCTTGTTACACATCACATCTGGATTTGGGGTTCTACCTTCTTTATATTCATTTAAGAAATAAGTAAAGACTTTGTCCCAATATTGTTTTTCAAAATTTACTGCGTAGTAAGGAATACCAATTTGATTACAAACACGAATGACATCATTATAATCCTCTGTCGCGGTACAAACGCCATTTTCATCGGTATCATCCCAGTTTTTCATAAAGATCCCAATAACATCGTACCCCTGTTCTTTTAAAAGCAGTGCGGCAACAGAAGAATCTACCCCACCTGACATTCCTACAACGACACGTGTATCCTTTGGTGCTTTGTTCATAACTCTCCACCTCCTCAAGTTTGGTTCATTTAGTCTATGAACGTAAACGGTTCACTACTTTCGCGACTTCTTTACCTGTATATTCAATTTGTTCCAATGTATTATGAAGTCCAAAACTAAAACGAATCGAATTTCGAAGTCGTTCTGAATCTTTACCGAACATGGCAACAAGAACATGTGAAGGCTCAATAGAACCTGCTGTACAGGCAGATCCACTTGAAACTGCAATCCCAGACAGATCTAAATTCACTAACATGGATTCAACATCTGTACCAGGAAAACTTAAGTTTAGCACGTGGGGCAAAGATTGTTCAAGAGATCCGTTTTGATAAAATGTCACTTCATTTTCTTCTAAAACGTCTTTAAGCTTCTCTTTAAAAAGAAAATATTGCTTTCTCTTCTCTTCCATACTTTGCTGAGAAATTTTCACAGCTTCAAGGAATCCGATAATATTAGGGATATTTTCTGTTCCAGCCCGACGTTTACGCTCTTGTTCCCCACCAAATATCGTCGCTTCTAACTTGACATCATCACTGGCATATAAAAACCCAATTCCTTTTGGTCCATTTATTTTGTGTGCTGAAACCGATAAAAGATCAATATTTTCCTCGCTTACGTCAATTTCTAATAAGCCATATGCTTGGACAGCATCTGTATGAAAATAAGCTTGGTGCCCCTTCAATACCTCTCCTATTTCTTTGATAGGCTGAATGGTTCCGACTTCATTGTTGCCATACATAATCGTTACAAGGATTGTATCTTCTCTTAAAGCTTTTTTTACATCTGCAACAGAAATGATTCCATCTTCATTAACGGGTAAATAAGTCACCTCATAACCTTCTTTTTCAAGCTGTTCACAAATATGAAGGACAGCATGATGCTCAATCATGCTCGTAATGATATGTTTTCCTTTGGACTTCATAGCTTTAGCTACGCCCGTAATGGCTAGATTATCTGCTTCTGTTCCTCCACTTGTAAAAATAATTTCATTAAATTTGGAGCCAATGCTCTTTGCAATTCCTGTCCGTGCCTGATCGAGAAGCTGTCTTGCCTCTCTTCCAAAAGAATGAATGCTTGATGGATTCCCAAATGGGCCATTCATAACAGTAACTATTTCGTCGACTACACGAGGGTGAATCGGAGAAGTAGCGGCATGATCCAAATATATTCGTTCCATTTTGCGTCCCTCCTTTCTTTACACTTCCTGTATCTTAAATATAAAACATATATGCGTCTGATTCGCCTTCATCCGTGTAGCCGGCCAGATCTTCAATCGTCGTATTATCCAATACATCCTTAACGGCATCACGAATCCGAATCCATAATTCCCGCTTAGCAGGTTCTTCATTTTCGATCCCTTCAACAGGACTAATCGGTCCTTCCAATACCCTGATAATATCCCCTGCTGAAATTTCTGTTGGTTCATTTCCTAGGACATAACCACCATATGCTCCTCTAATGCTTTTTACTAAACCAGCATTTCGAAGAGGAGCAATTAATTGTTCTAAGTAATGTTCTGATAAGGAATGGGTTTGAGCAATTGATTTTAATGACGTTGGCCCTTCCCCATGCCTTTTCGCTAATTCAATCATAATCGTCAAGCCATAACGGCCTTTTGTTGAAATCTTCATCCTTTTTGCACCTCGATTACTATATCTCACATAAATCCTATTTGTATTATTGACTTTTGCTATTATAGCATAATCCTTTCCTCTATTAAAAAGGAATACCCCTCTAATAAACACCTTCGTTTCCATCTTCATAGAAATATGATAGATTTAAGAGAGATACGAGAACATCAGTTTGGAGAGATGTTAATGACAAATAAACCGTTAGCCTTCCGAATGAGACCGAGGACAATTGATGAGATTATCGGACAATCACACCTTGTTGGAGAAGGAAAAATAATTAATCGAATGGTACAAGCAAAACAGCTTTCCTCCATGATTCTATATGGATCACCAGGGATCGGAAAAACGAGTATTGCAAGTGCTATTGCCGGTAGTACAAAATTTGCTTTCAGAACATTAAATGCTGTTACAAATAATAAGAAAGACATGCAAATTGTTGCAGAAGAGGCGAAAATGTCTGGAAAAGTCATCTTACTATTAGATGAAGTCCACCGCTTAGATAAGGCAAAACAAGATTTCCTTCTTCCATACTTGGAAAATGGAATGATTGTGTTAATCGGGGCAACAACAAGTAACCCTTACCACGCTATCAATCCTGCGATCAGAAGTAGATGTCAAATTTTTGAATTACAGCCACTTTCAATAGAAGAAATGAAAATAGCCTTAAAACGGGCATTAGAAAATGAAGATCGTGGGCTTGGGAGCGAAACAATAGAAGTGAGCGAAGAGGCTCTTCACCATTTTGCTCAATCATCAAATGGGGATGTTAGAAGCTCATTAAACGCATTGGAACTTGCGGTACTTTCAACCGAAAAAAATGAAAATGGAAAGATCTATATCGACGTTACCATCGCAGAGGAATGCCTTCAGAAAAAGAGCTTTACTCACGATAAAGATGGGGATGGCCACTATGATGTCCTTAGTGCATTTCAAAAATCCATTCGTGGAAGTGATGTTAATGCCGCTCTTCATTATTTAGGAAGACTGGTGGAAGCAGGAGATTTACCAAGCATTTCACGGCGATTACTTGTCATCGCTTACGAGGATATCGGCTTGGCAAGCCCACAGGCAGGACCAAGAACATTAGCAGCAGTGGAAACAGCAGAGAAAATTGGATTTCCTGAAGCGAGAATTCCTCTAGCATCGGTTGTGATCGAACTTTGTTTGTCACCGAAATCAAATTCAGCCATTAAAGCCATCGATTCTGCATTAGAAGATATCCGAGCTGGTAAAAGCGGTGAGGTTCCCAAGCATTTAAAGGATGCTCATTACCAAGGAGCTAAAGCATTAGGCAGAGGAATTGAGTACAAATATCCTCATGATTATGATTCAGGGTGGGTACCACAGCAATATTTACCAAATACGATTAAAAACGCTCAATATTATGACCCTAAATCAACAGGGAAATTTGAACAAGCTCTAGCAGGAGTTTATGAAAAAATTAATAAAGGGAAAAGATAGATAAACAATAGAAAGGCTGTTCAATTAGGGTCAGGAACCACTCATCAATGTAAAGAAGATGCTATCCATCTATTGCAGTTATGGTCCTAATCCTTGATTTTAGGACAGCCCTTTGTTTTATGAGTATTATCAGATGATAAGTTTAAGTCCCCTTTTTGAATATATCCCCGAAAATTAACATGTGCATACATTTGTAATCTCGTGCATTTCATAGTTATTTTTGAGCATAAACTTTGATTTTCGTGCTTTTCCAAACCGTTCTCATGCATAAAATCAAAAAGTTGTGCATTACCACTTACAAGCTAAGGATTTAAGCTGTCCAATTAGTACAGAGCTAGATTTCCTGTAACACTTTGTAGGCATGAAGTCATAAGTGGGATAGAAAACTGGAAAAATGGTTGTTTTTAACACAAATAAAAACAACATTATTTCATAAAAAAGCTGGACTAAATGGTAATACCATCGTCCAGCTTATCTTTTATATTATGCTGCTACATCTCTCTTGTTGAAAATAACAAATGCAAGCAGGATAAAGATAATAAAATAGATTAGTAGCATGGTTATCGAAAAGCCCATTGTCATCCCATCTATCAACGGATCCATACTACCTGTATACTGTGTAAGATCTGTATTGGCAAATAGGCTATATTTTGCCCAATCATATTTCATGGCAATAAATCCAGTCGCTGTTCCACCCATGAATAGCAGGAAGAGTGAGATTCCTATCGCAAGTGAACTGCTTCTAAATACTGCTGAAATCATAAACGCCATCGTAGCCATCATAATAATATCAATCGATTTTAATAGATACGTATTAATGAGATAGGTGACTAAATTTTTTTCTTCTACTTGCCCATCAACATATACTAAATGTGGGACATTTTCTCCTCCACCGAAAAGGATGAAACCTAAAAGCGTAGAGAATCCAAATAAAATAACTAGTAACGTAATTCCAAACAGGAGGACTGTTAAGTATTTTGATAGTAGAATTTTCGTTCTAGATATTGGTCTAATTAATAGAAGCTTTATTGTCCCCCAAGTAAATTCACTAGCGACAATACTCGCAGCGACTATAATGGTGAACAAACCAGCAAAAGTAACAAAATTAGAATTAAACTCTACAAATGACCATACATTTTCTCCTTCTGCATTTGGCGGGAGATTATTCTCTATACGATATTCATTAACAGCAATACTCCGCTCATACATTGATTTATTTATTTCTGGAACTTCTTTTAAAGTTTGTTTATCCATTTCTATTTGTGTTTGCAGCTCTTTTTTCCAATCTTGCTGCCCTGCAGGTTCATTATCCGAAACACTCTCAGCGTATTTTGTAAAAGCACCTGACCCTGCGACAATAATAAGGATGAGTCCTATCATAACATACGTTCCAACTCGTTTGAAAATTTTCATCCATTCATTTTTGATCAGATTAAACATTCATCTCTACCCCCTTATCATTCGTTATTTCTAAGAATCGGTCTTCTAGTGTTTTCGATACTGGCATAACAGAGAATAAATCTATTCCTTGCTCAACCAAGGATTTCACTAATAATGGTACCTGTTCTTTAGCAAGTGCAGCCTGAACTTTTCCATTGTCAGACTCATGTTTTACATTTGGATACATTTGAGAAATGATGGCAGCAAACTTTTGTGAATCACTTACTTCAAAATGATAGATTTGTTCATTCCCTTGAACGAACTCTTTCACATTTTGAATATTAATCAGCTTTCCTTTTTGAATAATAGCAATACGGTCACACATCATTTCCATCTCAGAAAGTAAATGACTTGATACAATAACGGCCATGCCTGTTTCTCTGGCTAATTTTCGGATATAATCACGAATTTCTCGAATACCTGCAGGATCAAGACCATTAGTTGGTTCATCCAAAATCAGGATTTTGGGATTATGAAGGAGACATTGTGCAATTCCTAATCGTTGTCTCATCCCAAGTGAATAGGTTTTTACTTTGTCATGAATTCGATCTGTCAGTCCTACCAATTCAACTACTTCCTTAATTCTTTCCTCTGTAACCCCTTTATGCATACGAGCAAAATGCTTTAAGTTTTTATAACCAGATAGAAATTTATAAAGCTCTGGATTCTCAACAATCGCACCAATATTTTCTACTGCTCCTGCAAAGTTTTTCTTAACACTTGTACCATTTACAACGACATCACCTTCTGAAATACCCATTAAGCCGACAATCATTCGAATGGTCGTTGTTTTCCCTGCACCATTTGGGCCTAGGAAACCAAACACTTCGCCATTATGAACGTCAAAGGAAAGTGAATCAATAATCTTCTTTCCTTTGATTATTTTCGAAACATTTTTCAGTTGTAAAACTGAGCTCATCTTTTTTCCTCCTCTATGATTGAGTGGTTTTCTTTAACCATTCTAAAACGGATAAACCTTGTTCCTCACGAAGGATTTCCACTTCACAATGACCGATTATTTTACCGTCAGCTAGTACATATGCTTCATCCAGTATTGATTCAATTTCATCGACTTCATGTGTTGCAATTAAAACGGTTTGATTCTCAAAATCCAAATAGGAAAGTAATCCCTTTACGATGGACTCTCTAACCATTGGATCAAGGCCTGAAAAAGGTTCATCAAGAAGAATCAATTCCGGTTCCCTCGATAGGGCAAGAACAAGTTTCAGCCTTCCCCTACTCCCTTTTGAAAGATGCTTTAATTTTTTTTGTTTTTCAAGTCCCATAAATGTTAATAATTCATCAGCTCTCTCTAATGAAAAATCCGGGAATTGAGTTGCGTAAAAGCTAATCATTTTCTCAACATTAAAAGCATTATAGAAAATATCTAACTCTGACAAATAAGCTACTTTTGGAGCTATTCTCTTGTTTACTTTTTTATCTTTATAAATTACGGATCCAGCCTGAGGTTCAACCAAACCAGCCAACAGCTTCAAGGTCGTTGACTTTCCGCTCCCATTTGGACCCAGTAAACCATAAATTTTTCCTTTATGAAGTTGAAGAGAGACACTTTTTAGGGCATAGTCTCTTCCATACCTTTTTGAGACATTTTTCATTTCTGCCACCATTTTACTTCTCTCTCCTTTCTTTAAGGTAGTTTTGTAATTCCTCTACAATATCTTCAGCTGAAATTCCTAGCTCCTTCATACTATCTACATACGTACCTGTGATTTCTCTATGGACTTTCCTTTTTAAGGATGATACAAGTGTTTCATCTTCTATTACAAAAGTACCCTGTCCTCTTCTAGACTCCACGACTTCCATCCTTTCCAGCTCACTGTAAGTTCGTTGAATTGTATTGGGATTTACATTTGATTGTATGGCCATCTCCCTTACAGAAGGAAGCCTAGCTCCTGGTGTTAATTCTCCTCTTACAATTCTATGGATGATGGTATCAGCAATTTGCATATAGATGGCTTTTGAGGCTTTGTATTCTTCAGCCATGAATTACACCTCTACCTTTCGTTCCAACAGCCAACTCGATAAGGCAAATAGAAATATCGTAAGAACGATATATATGATAAGAGTTAAAAGTGGGAAATGTAAATATTCTTCATTAACTCTAAACTGGTTTCCCTCTGGTCCTATTTCAAAGAACATTCCAGATGGAATTTTTATCGTCCACACATTTAATATGTCATTAACCCACTTGTATTTCATCAAAATGGCAGTACCAAATTGATACACTATATAAATAATGACAATTAAAACCCACCTAACATTCTTTAGTCTTGGATATTTACTTAGAGAATGATAGAAAGTCCAATAAAAAAGAATCCAGCTCCCCAAATGTACGGCCATAGAGATAATGAAGAGGTTAAACCAAATGGATTCTTTCCACGGTATGTAAGGAAGGGTGATCCATTTCAAAGAAAGGCTTAAAACGCCAAGTAAATCTACACATAAAAAAGACACCAAGCTATATATGAAGGCAATGAAGAATTTAGACAATAAAAGCTTCCAACAATTTAATGGAGTATGTAGCCATAGCTGTGTACGTCCTTCAAGCCTTAGCATTGCAATTAGTATAATAGGTAAAAAAGCTAGTTGCATAAAACCTAACATGACAACAAAGAGGAAAATAAACCCTGATTCTTCAAAGTACTTACCAACACCTACTCCAACAGCATAAAGAAAGGTTATGATTCCAATCCATCCGATAAACCACATTCTCGAAATATAATAATCTTTCCATAACAAACCCTTAAATGTTTTCATATAACCCTCCTTTAATTAAGAGCATGAGTGTTCTAGTTAGATAGTACACTAGAACAAATAATACTGTCAACAAATTACGAATAATTTCCACTAAAAACTTCCATCTATTTTACTTAGCATAAGAACCAAATGACAACCTAAAAGGGAAGGGAAATCCTTTAATTTTAGCTATTAATGACAAAATAAAAAGGCCAGAAATCAACGAGACTGTTTCCAAAAGAAGTCCGAAATCACCATGTTCATCTAAATACAATTAAAGTGGTGAAACCTGACACTTGGAACAGCCCTATTTTTGATTTCTGACACTGGTCAAACAAAGTCTGATTTATTTTTCATCCTTGACTCTTTTAATTTCAATATCCGCTAATAAGTTATTCACTACGTGACTTGCCGCAATCAAACCTGCGACAGAGGGAACAAATGCATTTGAAGAAGGAGGCATTTTCGCTTTTCTAATTTCAGCCTTATCATTTCCAACCTGTTTTCGAATGTCTTCACGAATAACAATTGGACTTTCATCTGAAAAAATAACGTTAACTCCTTTTCTAATCCCTTCTTTTTTCAAACGAGTACGAATGACCTTTGCAATAGGATCGGTATGAGTTTTTGAAATATCTTCAATTTTAAAGCGCGTTGGATCCGTTTTATTGGCCGCTCCCATACTAGAAATCAAAGGGATATTACGCTTTATACATTCTTTCATTAAATGGATTTTATATGAAATGGTATCAGAAGCATCGACGACAAAATCTAACCCATAGCTAAAAAACTGTTCATACGTTTCTTCCGTATAAAACATCTTAAGTGAGATTACTTCACATTCTGGGTTAATGTCTTTTATCCTATCTTTCATTAAGTCTGCTTTTGGTTGTCCGACAGTTGATAATAAAGCAATGATCTGTCTGTTAACATTCGTAATATCAACATCATCTTTATCAACTAAGATCAAGCGTCCCACTCCAGAACGAGCTAAAGCTTCGGCAGCAAATGAGCCAACGCCCCCAATTCCAAGGACGGCGACAGTACTATTCTTTAATAGGTTTAGGCCTTCTTTTCCTATAGCTAGTTCATTTCTTGAAAACTGGTGAAGCAATACGATCAACTCCGTTATCTTAATTCGTTAATGTTCCCTGAATAAGAATAGTATAAATAAGCTTTAAACGCAATATTCCGATCGATTTTGTCTTCTTTTTCCTTTTGTTAAAAATATTATTTAACCATTCAACTTATTATTTGCCAAATAATCGACTTCTTAATACTAAAAAACCCCTTCTGTGATACTCACAGAAGAGGAATTATCTATACTCATATAAGGTCGATCAACGTAACAAGTCCCAATTGTGCCGTTGCTGTGTTTCCTTCGTTTTGAACCCGCTCAAGGCAGGTGGGTGTCTTATTCAAAGTTTTGTTAGTCCTCAGGACCAGAGGCATGAACGCCGCTTTAGAAACTTAGACTCCCGTTTTTAAAAGTGTTCGGTCAAAACTGATAGGTATAAACAACGTACACATCAGGACTTTTTATATTGTTAAATATCATATCACAGCAGAATTCATTTTTCAATTGAGACTAATAGGTAATTACTCACTTTTTTGAGACTTCAAAGATAAGTGAAGTTCATCTAATTGTGCAATAGAAACATCCCCAGGTGCATTTGTTAATAAGCAGCTGGCACTTGCTGTTTTAGGGAATGCAATGGTATCTCTAAGGTTCGTACGTCCTGCCAATAGCATGACAAGGCGGTCTAATCCAAGAGCGATTCCACCATGTGGAGGTGTGCCGTATTCAAATGCTTCTAGTAGGAAACCAAATTGTTCCCTCGCTTCTTCTACTGTAAAACCTAATACTTTAAACATTTTCTCTTGAATGTCACGCTCATAGATACGAAGTGAACCTCCGCCTAATTCATATCCATTTAACACAAGATCATATGCTTCCGCTCGAACCTTCTCTGGGTTGGATTCAAGTAAGGAAAGATCCTCTCTTACTGGCATTGTGAATGGATGATGTGCTGCATAGTATCTTTCATCTTCATCATCATACTCAAGAAGTGGCCAGTCTGTTACCCAAAGGAAATTGAATTTTGAATCATCAATTAATCCTAATTCTTTTCCTAATTTTAATCTAAGAGCTCCAAGGGCATCCGCTACAACTGATTTTTTGTCAGCTACGAAGAGTAATAAATCCCCTTCTTCAGCTATTGCAGTATTTCTTAATTGACTAGCTACTTCCTCGTTAAAGAACTTTGAAATCGGTCCCTTTAATCCATCTGCCTCAACCTTCATCCATGCGAGTCCTTTCGCTCCATATCTTGCCACGAATTCGGTTAAGCTATCAATGTCTTTTCGGGAATATTGCTTTCCTCCACCTTTCACATTGATACATTTCACTTGTCCTCCATTCGCAACCGTGCTTGCAAACACTTTAAAATCAGAATCCTTTACAATTTCAGAGGCATCAACTAACTCCATTCCAAAACGAGTGTCAGGCTTATCGGATCCGAAACGGTCAATCGCTTCATCGTAAGACATTCGAGGGAACGATGATTCTACATCAATTCCTTTCACTTCTTTCATGAGTGTCTGCATCATGCTTTCCATTAAGGTGATAATTTCTTCTTGTTCCATAAAGCTCATTTCGATATCTATTTGCGTGAATTCTGGCTGTCTGTCGGCACGAAGATCTTCATCTCTAAAGCAGCGAGCTATTTGATAATAGCGATCAAATCCTGATACCATTAGCAGCTGTTTAAAAATCTGTGGGGACTGTGGTAATGCATAAAATTCCCCTTCATGTACCCGACTCGGCACTAGGTAATCTCTTGCACCTTCTGGAGTACTTTTGGTTAACATAGGCGTCTCAACATCAAGGAAGCTATGCTCATCTAAAAATCGACGAATCGTTCTTGTTACTTCATGTCTCATTTTAAACGTTTCAAACATCACTGGTCTACGTAAATCAAGGTATCGATATTTTAATCTGAGATCTTCAGCCACTTCAGTAGAATCTTCTATCATAAACGGTGGCGTTTTAGCCTCATTTATAATCTTGAGTTCTTCCGCATGGATTTCAATACGTCCTGTTTTCAAGTTCTCATTAATCGTACCTTGAGACCTTTCAACAACCTTTCCTTTTATAGTTAGCACATACTCACTTCTCACTTTTTCTGCAAGTTCTAATGCTTCATTTGAAACATCAGGATTAAAGACAATCTGAACGATACCTGTTTTGTCACGAAGATCAATAAAAATTAAGCCTCCAAGATCTCTTCGTTTTTGTACCCATCCTTTTAATGTTAGCTCTTCACCAATTAACTTTTCTGTCACTTCACCACAATAATGCTTGTGCTTCAACTTTCTCTCCTCCTTATTGGCATTTCTGTTTTAGATGTTCTACAAAGCTTTCAAGAGAAATTTTCTGCTGTTCTCCACTACTCATATCCTTTAAGTTAATAACATTTTGAGCTAATTCATCTTCTCCCAGGACAGCTACATACTTTGCTTTTAAGCGGTCAGCTGATTTAAACTGTGCCTTTATTTTACGATCTAAATAGTCCATTTCTGCTGAAATTCCTTCTATACGTAGATCATTGAGCAGTTTTACTGTAAAGTCTTTTGCTTCATCTCCAAGTGAGGCTAGGTAGCAATCAATTGACTGATCAATGGGTAATTCAACACCTTCAGCATCAAGTGCTGCTAATAGCCTTTCAACAGAAAAGGCAAAACCGATTCCAGGGGTCTCAGGTCCCCCCATCATTTTGACTAGTCCGTTATAACGTCCCCCACCGCATAATGTAGTAATGGCACCAAATCCTTCAGCATTACTCATAATCTCAAATGCAGTATGATTATAATAATCCAGACCTCTAACAAGGGTAGGATCAACTATAAAATCTACTCCCATTGAAGTTAGATATTGTTGAACTTTTTCAAAATAGTTTTTTGACTCTTCATTTAAAAAGTCAATGATTGAAGGAGCAGTGCTCATTAATTCATGGTCGCGATCTTTTTTACAGTCAAGAATTCTAAGTGGGTTTTTTTCTAAACGATTTTGACAATCGGAACAAAATTCTCCAATTCTTGTTTTAAAGTGATTGACTAAAGCTTCTCTGTGTGCCGCACGACTTTCTAAATCACCTAAACTGTTAATCACGAGCTTCAATTTTTTCAGTCCAAGCTTCTGATAAATACTCATAGCCAATGAAAGTACCTCAGCATCAATGCTTGGATCTTCACTCCCTAGAGCCTCCGCTCCAAATTGTACAAACTGACGATAACGTCCTGCCTGTGGTCGCTCATATCGAAACATTGGACCTGTGTAGTAAAGTTTCACAGGCTGATTCGCTAGACCGTGCATTTTATTTTCGACGTATGAACGGACAATAGAAGCCGTTCCTTCTGGTCTTAAGGCTAGATTTCTTCCACCACGATCCTCAAACAAATACATTTCCTTCTGGACGATGTCGGTTGTATCTCCTACACCGCGCATGAATAATTCACTGGATTCAAATATAGGTGTCCTAATTTCCTTGTATTGAAAGTTCCTACAAATTTCTGATGCGACCCGCTCTACATACTGCCACTTCTCAGAATCTCCTGGTAAAATGTCTTGTGTTCCGCGTGGAATTTGTATAGACATGTTATGTTCCTCCCTTGTCATATTTTTTATGTAAATAAAAAAAGCCCTCAATCCCTTGTACGAAACAAGGGACGAGAGCTTAGATTCCCGTGGTGCCACCCTAATTGAGGCTAACCTATTATTTTAGTTAGTCTCCTCTTTACCTGTTAACGCCTAGTACGTCCCACACCTACTCTTTGTGAAAAATTTCAGAGGGAAACCTCCAGAGTGTTCCTTCACTAAGTCACGATGTAGAAATGCTTTCAGCCTAGGACATTTCTTCTCTTTTCATGTGAGATTTAGTTACTGTGCTCCATCAATGGTTCTTATTCATGAAAGATATTTTATCTCTATAATAATACGGATGGACTACGATGATGTCAAGAGCTCCTAATAAATTTCTGCTTAACATCTTTCCATTTTCTTTTTTAGTAAACGAACATCTTTAAACGTAAGCCCGAATTCAGACGCTAGCTCAATTGTCGTCGCATCTTTTTCTTTTTCTAAAAATTGATGAAAGTTTACACCGAACACTTGATTTTCACCATTGTTTGCTTGTATTCCTTTTTCACTTGCTCTCATATCATCATTCCTTTCAAGCTTTCTTACTTATCATTTCCAATTCAATAAATTTATTTCGTTTTAAAGGAATTTTTCGTTCAAGCAAGAATGTTATATTAAGAAGGATGGAATTTTATTATTATTTTTCCATAAATCATTTTAGGTGGTGAAATATGAAAGACAAGTTTATGCCGATTTTCTTCAGCATTGTTCTGATCTTATCAATCATTACTCCAATTAGTGATGTCACTAAAGTAAATGCCGAAGCACAGTCGGTTACGATTAAAACGGATGCCTTAAATGTCAGAAGTGGACCTGGCTTAAGCTATTCCATTATTTCTCAAGTCAACCGAAACGAGAACTTTAAGGTAACAGCAGTAGAAAATGATTGGATACAGATTGAACTGGACGTATTTACAAAAGGATGGGTAGCAGAATGGCTCGTTACAAGTGATGAACCCACTATTGAAACAGAGGATTCATCTAAAAACAAAGAGGGTCAGACTACAGTCTCTTCTTTAAGAATTAGAAGTGGTCCCGGTACAGCCAATAGCATCATCGCAGTCCTTGGAAAAGGAGATCATGTAAGCATTCTAGATCGAAAAGGTGAATGGTTAGAGATTTCTTCCGATAAGGGGAGTGGCTGGGTTCATAAAGACTATATCCAAACAAGGAAAAAGCAAATGAAAAAGGTTGATTCAACTCCTATCGAAAAAGTAGGAACCATCAGTACATCTGCGCTAAATGTAAGATCTGAACCCAGCCTTAACAGTTCCGTTATCGGTACTTTACAAAAGGGAGATACTGTAACAGTGTCAGCCAGTGTACCTGGTTGGTATCAAATCCAGTTTGGAAATAACGAAGCATGGATTAATAATCAATATATCCAAATCAATCAAAATGGAGAGACAGGTGAGAACGTTGACTCGAGCTCTTCGTTGACAGGTAAAGTAACCGTAGAATCAGTCAATATACGTTCTCAAGGATCCTTAAACGGCAAAGTTATTGCAAAAGCTTCCAAAGGGGATCGTTTCCAACTTTTAAAAAAAGAAAACAATTGGTACCAAGTGGAATTAGCAGATGGACAAATGGGATGGATAGCCGGATGGTTGATTGAAAAGAATGTAGATTCTACCGTTAAAGAGGATGGTCAGTCAAAAGAATCCACCATTAAGATCCTTTATAATGGGACAAATATTAGAAGCGATGCAAATGTGAATGCATCTATTGTAAAACGAGCAAACTCAGGTGATGTGTTCTCCATTGTCTCAAGTATATCTGATTGGTATGAAATTGATTTAGGAAATGGTCAAACTGGGTTCATTGCTGGATGGGTCGTATCGCTTAATAATAATCAATCTTCATCAGATTCACCTTCCCCAACAAATCGAGACGGAACAATAGAGGGAAAAACCATTGTATTAGATCCAGGACACGGAGGGATTGACAGTGGGACAACCGGTTTTAGGGGAACGTTGGAGAAACAGTTAACATTGAAAACTGCCGAGAACCTTTATTATAAGCTTAAACATGCTGGCGCCAATGTGATTTTAACACGGAATGACGATCGGTATTTACATCTAAATTCAAGGGTGGAAATTTCCCATTCTAACAGTGCAGATGCTTTTATAAGTTTACATTATGATAGTATTAATGATTCATCCATCAACGGGTTTACCACTTATTACTACCATGACTATCAGAAAGAACTAGCAGTGGCCATGGATCAAAAACTTGGGGATACTTTAACTCTAAGAAATCGCGGAATAAAAAAGGGAGACTTCTTTGTGATTAGGGAAAACTCACAACCCTCCGTATTAATTGAATTAGGTTATCTTAGCAATCCTAACGAAGAAAGAACCGTTACATCCTCCCAATATCAAGATATGGCCGCCATTAGTTTGTATAATGGCATTACTTCGTATTTTGAAGAATAAATAACAAGAAAGGCTGACCATTTAGATCAGCCTTTCTTTATTTATCGCTGCTTTCTATAAGATTGTTGTTTTATAAGAACATAAATTTTTGTGAAAAGGTTTTTTGGAGCGGAAGGTGCGAGACTCCTGCGGGAGAAGCGGCACAGGTAAGACTAAAGCAGGAACAAGGCGACGAGGAGGCTCACCGCCAGCCCCGCAGAAAGCGAGCATCCTATCGCTGCAACCAACTAACTCCTGTTCAAGTAACAACAATGTTTACGAAAACAGTCTTGTTTATTTACTTTCGACAATTAATGTAACTGGACCATCATTAATGAGCTGTACATCCATCATGCTTCCAAAAACACCCGTTTCGACTTTAACACCTTTTTCTTTAAGTAAGTTATTAAAATGATTATAAATGACTTCCGCATGGGAAGGCTTTGCAGCATTCATAAAGTTTGGTCTTCTTCCTTTTCTACAATCTCCATAGAGAGTAAATTGAGAGACCGATAATACCGAGCCTTTAACATCTACTAATGAGTGGTTCATTTTACCTTCTTCGTCTTCAAACACTCTTAAATTAACAATTTTGTCAGCTAGATATGCTGCATCTTTTTCACAATCTTCATGGGTAATTCCCACAAGAAGAACAAAGCCGAAGTCAATTTCTCCTGTAACTCTACCTTCAATCGTAACTGATGCTTTTTTACTTCTTTGTAGCACGACTTTCATGAAAACAATCTCCTTAGTTCATTATCCTTCTAACGGCATAAATATCTGATATTTGTTTAATCCTCTCCACAACCCTATGAAGATGAGAAATATTTTGAATCGAAATCGACATATTAATCGTTGCCATTTTATTCCGGTCGGATTTTCCACTAACAGCCGAAATATTCGTTTTTGTCTCGTTGACGGCTTGTAATACCTCATTCAATAATCCTCTACGATCATAACCAGATATTTCAATGTCAACATTGTATTCTTTTCGATCATTTACATCACTTTCCCACTCTACGGGGATTAATCGTTGTTCGACAGCTTCTGATGTGACATTTGTACAATCCGAACGATGAACAGAGACACCTCTACCTTTTGTGATAAAACCAACAATATTATCCCCCGGAACAGGATTGCAACAGCGGGATAAACGAATGAGTAAATTATCTATTCCTTTAACCTGTACTCCTGCATCTCTTTTCCGTTTAGGTGGTTGAGCCTTTAAGTCTGACATAGTTTCTTCAAGAGATACTTCTTGATTTCGCAGCTTTCTTAATTTTTCAGTTAGACGAGTAGCAATTTGGGCAGCGGTAATCCCGTTATATCCTACTGCAGCATACATATCCTCTTCATTTGAAAAATTAAACTTTTCTGCGACTCTTTTCACATTTTCGTTTGTTAAAACTTCTTTAAGCTCAAACTCAAGGTTTTTAATTTCTTTTTCAACCTGTTCTCGACCTTTTTCAATATTTTCTTCTTTTTGCTGTTTCTTAAAGAATTGTTTAATTTTGTTCTTTGCTTGAGAGGTCTGAGCAAGCTTAAGCCAATCTTTACTTGGACCATATGAATGCTTTGATGTCATAATTTCAACAATGTCACCGGTTTTTAAACGATAATCTAGCGTGACCATTTTTCCATTCACTTTGGCACCGATCGTTTTGTTTCCAATCTCAGAGTGAATTCGATACGAGAAATCTATCGGAACCGAGCCTGATGGTAGCTCGATGACATCACCCTTAGGTGTAAATACAAAAACCATATCAGAAAACAAATCAATTTTTAACGATTCCATGAATTCTTCTGCATTCGCAGAATCATTTTGGTACTCTAGTATTTCACGGAACCATGAAAGTTTCTTTTCGAATGTTGCTTTTTCATTTACTGGAATTCCTTCTTTATAAGCCCAATGGGCGGCAACACCATATTCGGCGATTTCATGCATTTCATTTGTTCTGATTTGAACCTCTAAAGGATCACCCTTAGGACCTATTACCGTGGTATGAAGGGATTGATACATATTTGGTTTAGGCATGGCAATATAATCTTTAAAACGACCAGGCATTGGTTTCCAACATGTATGAATAATCCCTAATACAGCATAACAATCTTTAATACTATCTACTAAAACCCTTACAGCAAGGAGATCATAGATTTCATTAAATTGTTTGTTTTGGAGAGCCATTTTTCGATAAATACTATAAATATGTTTTGGACGACCTGATAATTCAGCAGTAATCTTTACATCTTCTAAACGATCATTTACCTCTTGCACGACTTCCTCAAGATATTGCTCACGCTCAGCCCGTTTCTTTTTCATTAAATTTACAATTCGGTAATACTGCTGTGGGTTTAAATAGCGTAATGAAGTATCCTCAAGCTCCCACTTAATTTTAGAGATCCCTAATCTATGAGCTAATGGAGCAAATATTTCTAGTGTTTCATTAGAAATCCGCCTTTGCTTTTCATTCGGTAAATGTTTTAATGTTCTCATATTATGAAGGCGGTCCGCCAATTTAATTAGGATCACGCGGATATCCTGTGCCATTGCTACAAACATTTTTCTATGATTTTCAGCTTGTTGTTCTTCTTGGGATTTATATTTAATCTTTCCGAGCTTTGTCACCCCATCAACAAGCATCGCGACTTCATCATTGAATGCTTCCTTAATATCTTCAAGGGTACAATTTGTATCTTCTACTACATCATGTAAAAAACCTGCTGCTACTGTAGAAGGATCCATTTCCAAATCGGCTAAGATTCCCGCTACTTGTATAGGATGAATGATGTAAGGTTCCCCTGACTTCCTATATTGTTCTTTATGAGCTTCTTTTGCAAACTCATAGGCTTTTTGAACAAGAAGGACATGTTCAACATTTAAATATTCTTTTGTTCTATTTACAACTTGTTCAGGAGTCAACACTTGATCCTTCGCCATAAGCAGAATCACCTTTACTCTATAATTATGTTTTTATATTATTTAACTACCTTTATCTGATCTTATACTATTTTTACGAAGACTGCTTTCGTAAAAATTGATGTTATTTGAAAAAGAGTTAGTTGGTTGCAGCGAAAGGATGCTCACTTTCCGCAGGGCGGGCGGTGAGCCGCCTCGTCGCATGGCTTCTGCCTAAGTCTCACCTGTCCCGCTGCCCCCGCAGGAGTCTCGCACCTGCAGCGAAGACCAACCTTTTTAAAAAAATTTATTGTTCTTAAAAAAACAACAAACTTTTAGAAAATAGCCTTTACGAAAGAAAATAGAATAAATTATCTTTACAATAAAATTTTTTACGATTGTTACTATTATCAAAAAAAAAAGTGAATATGTAAAGCATTAGAATAGAATTCATACAAAATATGATGAATTTTGTCGAATTTTAATTACGTTTGATCCAGCTTTATATAGGCTGCAGAAGTATTCCCCATCCTCCAACTCCCTTTAAATCCAATAATATCCAACATGAACTTTTCTTCAAAATTAACAAAAGAGCACTCATACTTGAGCGCTCGTCTATGCTGTCATTAGTATTGCATTAATGTAAGGATATCGTAGCCATCTAATTTATCACGGCCATCTAGATAAGTGAGTTCAATAAGGAAAGCTATTCCTGCCACAACTCCACCAAGCTCTTCCACCAGCTTAATGGTCGCTTCAATCGTACCGCCGGTAGCAAGGAGATCATCTGTGATCAGAACTCGTTGACCAGGTTTAATCGCATCTTTATGGATAGTAAGAGCATCTTTTCCGTACTCTAATCCATATTCAACTTTTACTGTTTCACGAGGAAGTTTCCCTGGCTTACGTACGGGTGCAAATCCTACCCCAAGAGCATATGCGACAGGACATCCGATAATAAACCCACGTGCTTCCGGACCAACGATAAGATCTATCTCTTTTTCTTTTGCATATTCAACAATCTGATCGGTTGCATATCTATAAGCATCACCATTATCCATTAGAGTGGTGATATCTTTAAATTTAATTCCTTCTTTAGGCCAATTTTCAACAATAGTGATATATTGTTTTAAGTCCATTATTCTGCTTCCTCCTCATACTTTGCAGACAACATTCGTTCTTTTTTCGAACCAGGCTTTTAACTCCTGATAAGAAGAATACAATAATTCATTTTCTAACGTAAATTGCCTTTGCTTTTGACAATAAGTTGAAGACTCTTCAAAGTCTCGCTTTACCTTAACTGGATTTAAGGAAATAAGTCCATTGTTTATTGTAACAAAATCTAATTCAAAAAACACCTGTGACATAAAATCAATTGTTTCTCTAGTCCAGCCTCGATGTTTTGCCAAGTCGTTTCCATACTTATTTAAGTTAAAAGTTTCACGTTTTGCTAAAAATCCATAATACCACTTAAAATGATCCCTCGTAGGAAACGTACTAAAGAAGTGATCATTCTGTTGATAAAAATGGGCATAGATTCTATCTGGCTGAGATTGATCTAATAATGCATGCAAATATTCACTATTACTTGGTAAGTCAATAAGGATTAAATGACAGCCCTTAATGTCTGCTTGTTTGGAATCATCTATACTTTGAATCAACAAAACTTCTTCTTCTGGAGGCTGTAAGCCAAGGACAGCAAGAGTGTTTGGCTGAAATACAACAAATTTCCTGTTCACAGCAGGTACCTGTTCAAGCCATTTGCTTCTACTTTTTAATCCTCTAACATCAAACAGCTGCCAGTGATTAACTTCTACATCCTGAAGAAAAATCTGTGGCTTTCGGATATTATTCCATTCATTTATAGCCAATTCTCCAATAACGGACACATTTGCATGTGGTGAGATATGATGAGCAATCTCCCCCATTCCAAAGCCTACACCATCCAGCTGATTCCCTTCATCATCGAGTGTAATTTTAAGATGGTTTTGATTACTACCAATTTTCCTCAAATTAGAAAGTGTAACATTTTCAATAGTAAGTTTCGGTTTTGGGTTATTCATTCCAAACGGAGCTAATAATTGTAACTGCTCAATCGAGGTAACATCAACTTCGTTTAGCTCTACTTTAGCATCTAAAAGCGTAACGGGAATAAAATCTTCTGCTGTCAATTGATCTTGGGCCAATTGATTTAACCTATTTCTTAATTCATCTACATCTTCCAGTCCAAGAGTCATTCCCGCGGCCATCGGGTGTCCACCAAAGTGGGGGAGGATTTCCCTGCAAGTAGAAAGATTTTTAAAAAGATCAAACCCTAAAATGCTACGAGCTGAGCCTTTAGCGATTCCTTTTTCAGAATCATAGCTTAATACTATTGTCGGCCGATAAAATTTCTCTACTAATCTTGATGCTACAATTCCGACAACACCCGAGTTCCAACCTTCTTTTCCAATAATCAAAACAGAGTGATCTGAGGGAGGGTAATATCGCTCCACCATTTCTACCGCTTCCTCTGTCATTTTGCTAACGATTGATTGTCTTTCTTTATTTATTGAATCAATTTCTACTGCAAGAGCATTTGCTTCTTCCTTGTCTTCTGTCATAAGTAAATCCACTGCTGGATCTGCGTCCCCTAGTCTTCCGATTGCATTAATTCTAGGCGCAATAGCAAACCCTACCGTTTCTTCTGTGATGTCCTTTAAAGCACTTCCAGCTATTTTACAGAGGGCAATAATTCCTAGTCTTTTAGTGGTTCGAAGCTTACGTAACCCTCTTTTGGCAATTGCACGATTTTCTCCAATAAGTGGGACAAGATCTGCAATCGTACCAATTGCTACAACATCCAATAAATGTTCTGGTACATGTCCGTATAGTGCATGAGCCACTTTAAACGCTACTCCAACACCTGCTAAGTGTGGAAAGGGGTATGTAGTTCCTTCCATTTTCGGGTGGATGATAGCAAGAGCCTCAGGCAGTTCTGGTCCGGGTTCGTGATGGTCTGTAATGATCAAATCGATCCCAAGTGTTTTTGCAAGTCTAGCTTCACTTAAAGCGGCAATTCCCGTATCCACTGTGATAATAAGAGAAAAACCTTGATCCTTGGCTAACCGAAAAGATTCTTCATTTGGTCCATATCCTTCTGTAAACCGATTAGGAATATAAAAATGGGCATCTGCCCCTAAATCCTTTAATACCTGTAGCATAACGGTTGTCGAGCTCACACCATCGGCATCATAATCCCCAAATACAAGGATAGATTCTTTGTTTTCTATTGCTTGCCGTATTCGATTAATCGCTATTTTCATATCCTTTAATAAAAAGGGATCATGAAATGGGTCGCTTTTGTCAAATAAAAAATCCCGGGCTTGTTCGACATCATTCAACTCTCGATTCATTAATAACTTTGCAACAAGCGAGGGAATATTTAATTCTCTTACATATCGTTCTATCAATTCTTCATCATAGGTTGGAATAATCCAACGTGTTCTTGACTTTAACATAACGCTTCACTCCTAGCCACCCCTATTATACAAAAGAATGAGCATATTCACCACTAGGAATCGTTTAGAAAGGAAGCACAAAAAATGGGTGACCTATTAGAATGATCGTTGGCATCGAATCCCTATATAAGTCACCCTATTATTTAATTCATTTATTCTCCCATTCCATCTGGAGCAGTTTTTTTAAGAGGTTCCTTGTTCTCAGGTGTTTTATCCTTCACTTGTAATTGGTTCATTTCACTCCGGAGCAATGCATTCTCTTTTTCTAAAGCTTTCACTTTTCTTTGAATGACGTAGAGACGCATAAGTCCTACGGATCCAATAATAGTACCTCCCATTAAGACAGACCCGATTATGACAAGAATAAGCGGCCACTGAGATGTACCAAATAGATAATTGACTGTAACGGGATCAACATTTATGACGGCAAAAATCGCTACAATTAAAGCAAAAATAAGTCCTAATAAAAACGTCCATTGAAATTTCAATTCTCTTCCTCCTCAACAACACCTTATTCGTTCAAATCAACATCCGATTCTTTTTCATCTCGATTATAAGGGTTAATATGAACAAAAACATCCTGAACATTGTCTTCTTCTAATAGTTTCTCTTTTACTCTTTTCCCTACTCTATGCCCTTCTTCTACAGTAATATGAGGATCTACACTAATTTTCAAATCAATGATGACATAATGACCATGTTCTCTTGCATGCAATTCATCTAGCTCTAATACACCCGGAACTGCTTTGATTATTTCTTTAAGCTCTATTGTATCTTCATCATGAAGCACATGGTCTAATGTATTGTGAATGGATTCCTTTCCCAATGTCCAAGCGATTTTCAATATAAACAACGCTACAATTAATCCTGCAGCTGGATCCCCATATACCAGCCAATCAATATCAAAGTAACCTCCAAGCATAGATGAACCAATACCAAATAAGGCAGCAAGCGAAGAAAATACATCTGAACGATGCTCGTGGGCATTCACAATGAGAGCATCACTATTTAACTTCTTACCCAAACGATACTTATATTGAAACATTGCTTCCTTCACAATGATGGAGAACGTAACAGCATAAATGGCAATCGATGATGGAGGAGATATAGGTTTAAAGAATGATTCAATGGCAGATTTCCCAATTTCAATCCCGACTAAAAATAATAAGACCGCAACAATAATCGCAGCAATAGACTCTGCCTTCCCATGTCCATAGGGGTGATCTTCATCGGGAGGCTGCTTGGCTGCCTTTAATCCAATGTAAACAGCCAATGATCCTACTACATCTGAAGCTGAATGAACAGCATCAGCAATAAGTGCCCTACTATTCCCTACGACACCTGCCCACCATTTGATTAGAGCTAAAATAATATTACCGATCACTCCGACTAATGCGGCAAACTCCGCCTTCTTAAAACGATCCTCATGACTCATCCATTCTCCTCCTTTCACTTTTTCTTATTCTATCCGAAGCATTCAGAAAAAAACGTCAATGCTTGGCATAAATCAGCAACACGAAAAGAAGGACTAACTCTAGAACTTTATGTTCCAATATTAGTCCTTCCTCTTATTTATACTTGTGGTTCATCTGATGTAACTTTTTTCTCTTTATAGGTTTTAATGGTGCCTTTCTTCTTAAGCTCCCGTTTCTTCATCACCAACCAAAGCTGTGCGGCAATAAATACAGACGAATACGTCCCTGAAACAAGACCAACTAATAAGGCGATCGAGAAGTTTCGAATTGAATCACTTCCAAAAACCAGCAATCCAATAACCGTTAGTACAACTGTTAACACTGTATTCACCGATCTTCCCATTGTTTGACGTAAACTCTGGTTTACTGCCAACTCTATGTCTTCAACCGTTTTTAATCGACGTTTCTTATGAAGATTTTCTCTTAAACGGTCGAAGGTTACAATCGTATCATTTATAGAGTAACCAACAATGGTCAATACGGCTGCAATAAAAGTAATATCCACTTCTAACCTTGTCAAACTAAAGAAGGCAATGATAAAAAATGCATCATGTAATAAGGCAGCAATAGACGCAACCGCCATTCTCCATTCAAATCGGACCGTAACATAGATAACAATACCTACAGCCGCAATCGCAACTGCCATCATTGCGTTTTTAGCAAGCTCTTTTCCAACTACTGGTGAAACAGTGGATATACTAGGCTCTGCTCCGTATAGCTCTTTAAAATGAGTTTTTAAATCAGCAATCTCTTCTTTACTCAAATCCTCTGTGTACCTGACAACCGCAACGTTTTGGTTATCACCAGAGATGACAATTTGGTCTGTGGAAAGATTCACATTTCCTAATTCCGTTTGAACTTCCTCTTTTGTAAGGCTTTCTTCTGCCATAATCTGCATTCTAGATCCACTTGTAAAGTCAATTCCTAGGTTCAGTCTCAGAATAGATAATACAATGATTCCAGCAATGATGAGGATTGCAGAAAGCGAGAAAAATTTCTTTCTATGCTTTGCGAAATTAAAAGAATCGAAACGTGTCGGTAAGTCTAGCGTGTCATAGTTTTCGGATAAATCTTTAATATCCTTCTTCTTCACCCCAAACCAACCTGGCTTTTTGTTAAAGAAGCGACTATTCACCCAAAGGCCAAGTAATAAGCGTGAAGCCCATACAGAGGTAATGAAACTTGTTAGAATACTAATGATTAGCATTGTTGCAAACCCTTTTACAGAGCTTGTACCAAACGCAAACAGTACAGCTGCTGCCAGCAATGTAGTCAAATTGGCATCTAAAATAGTTAAAAATGATGATTTATTTCCAGCTGCAAAGGCTGATCTTATCGATTTCCCAACACGGATTTCTTCTTTAATTCGTTCATAGGTTATGATATTCGCATCAACCGCCATCCCTACTCCCAAGACGATCGCAGCAATACCTGGCAGGGTCAGAACCCCATTCATTAAATTAAATAGTAATAATACTAAGTAAATATAAACTGAAATCGTAACCGTTGCAATAAACCCTGGGAAACGATAGTAGAACAGCATGAATAAATAAACTAATGCGATTCCAACGATTCCAGCAAGCGCTGTTTTATCTAAAGCCTGTTGGCCAAATTGAGCTCCGACAGAGGTTGAATAGATTTCTTTCAACTTAACTGGCAACGCACCCGCATTTAATAGTGCTGCTAAGTCTTTTGCTTCGCTCACCGTAAATTGACCCGTAATTTGAACTTCACTCGAATTAATAGGTTCATCCACCATTGGGTCAGATAAATATTTAGGATCCTCTGATTTTGAAGCCTTCTCGTACGAATCTTTCCCCTTTTCAAAATCAAGCCAAATGACAAGTTTATTGCTTGGGAAAGGTTTCTGTGAAAGCTCTTTCGTCAGCTCATAAAATTTGGAATGATCCTTTAATTTTAGGGAAACAATTGGATTATTATTTTGATCAAAAGCTTGCTTTGCTCCTCCAGAAACTAGATCAGTTCCATCTAGCCTAACTTTGTCGTTAATGTCTCTAAAGGATAAATTTGCTTGGGTAGAAAGAATCTTCCTTGCTTGGTTTTGATTTTCTACACCTGCAAGCTGAACACGAATTCGGTTTCCATCTTCGATTTGAATATTTGGTTCACTTACTCCTAGGACATTTATCCGTTCCTCAAGAGCATCGGCTGTATTTGCTACAACTTCTCGATCAATCTTTTGCCCTTCCTTCGCCGGATTCACTTCATAAAGGACCTCAAAGCCTCCTTGTAGATCCAGCCCTAATTTAATATTCCCTAAAATATTCTGGCTCGTTGCCCCTATTGCACTTCCTAGTAAAAGTACAATTAGAAAGAAAGCAATGATCCTACCGCGTTTTACCATTATGTATATATTCCTCCTTGCCGTAATGTGGGGGTACCCCCCTACCATTCAATAAGCTCGATATATATAGAATTATTTCAATATTTTTATTATGTATGAGAAAAAAAACAGTGTCAATTTGTTTTCCTTTTACTTCCTGTCTTTATTAGGGCGAAATAAATCATTTAATTCCTCTTCATCTAAATCAGTAAACCAGTTGGGAGTACGGAATGCTTCAACTGTTTCAAAATTCATATACTCACCAGGTTTTACGCTTATGATATCACTTACAAGTTGAAACAACCGAGGATGTTCGCTTGTTTTTTTCCATTTCTTTTTTAATAAGTAAGTCCATAGGCTACTTATCGTTGCATCCTTGTAACCTAATATTTCAAACTCCTCAACTTTACTCTTTAATGCCGGGTATAACTCATCGTAATAGTGAAGGTATGGATGCTCATTCCCATTCATTCCCTTTCCCCCGCTTCATATCAAAATGGTAACAACTTGTCATGCTTTGTCCATCTTGTTGCATATACATTATTGTATATGATAATACCATTTTTGAGAAGGCAGGGAATTTTATGTCAAAATTTTTGAAAGGCACAATGATACTAATGGCAGCTGCCCTAATTACAAGAGTATTAGGGTTTGTTAACCGAATTATCATTGCCAGGTTTATCGGAGAAGAAGGAGTAGGGCTATACATGATGGCTTTCCCTACACTTATCCTTGTCATTACCATTACACAAATTGGACTACCTGTCGCCATCTCAAAATGTGTTGCAGAAGCTGAGGCACAAGGAGATACTCGTAAAATAAAAAAGATTCTCGCTGTTAGTTTAGCAATTACGGGATCATTATCCATTATCTTTACACCTGCACTGATCTTACTTGCCCCTATCCTCTCAGAAACATTATTCACAGATCATAGAATCTATTATCCATTAGTGGCCATTGCCCCAATCATTCCGATTGTAGCCATTTCATCTGTAATAAGAGGGTATTTTCAAGGAAGACAGAATATGAAACCAGCTGCGTATTCTCAAGTAATTGAACAAATCGTCAGAATAACCCTTATTGCCGTAATGACAAAAACCTTTCTTCCATACGGTATTGAATATGCCGCCGCAGGAGCAATGGTTGCTTCAGTAATAGGTGAATTAGCTTCACTACTTTATATGTTTACAACTTTTAAACTTAAAAAGAAATTTAAAATTCGACATAACTTTTTTAAATCTATTTCAAAAGGAAAATCAACTCTTAAGGAATTAATGACCGTTGCCCTGCCTACTACTGGTAGTCGTATGATCGGCTCTGTTGCATGGTTTCTAGAGCCGATCGTCGTTTCTCAAAGCTTATTGATAGCAGGTGTTGCTGGGTCTCTTGCCACAAAACAGTACGGAATGTTGACCGGATTTGCACTCCCGCTACTATTTCTACCTTCATTTGTTACCGTTTCGCTATCGACTTCCCTTGTTCCTGCGATTAGTGAAGCCAATTCACACAAGAACTACAAACTTATCGAGCACAGATTACAACAAGCACTTCGCTTTTGCTTGATAACAGGAGGAGTTGCCGTTATTCTCCTATTTATATATGCTGAACCATTAATGACCCTTATGTACGGTAGTACAAGTGGTGCTCCCTTTATCACACTTATGGCTCCGTTCTTTCTCTTCTATTATTACCAAGGACCATTGCAGGCTGTCTTACAAGCATTAGATCTTGCAAGAGCCGCCATGATTAACAGTCTTATTGGG
The DNA here is from genome assembly GCF_016908495.1 of Rossellomorea pakistanensis. Classification (GTDB taxonomy): domain Bacteria; phylum Bacillota; class Bacilli; order Bacillales; family Bacillaceae_B; genus Rossellomorea; species Rossellomorea pakistanensis. The sequence continues at coordinate 1,324,421 of NZ_JAFBDZ010000001.1, forward strand.
GCGATAGTAAAAACGGGTCTTATCTTTGTTCTCGCTTCCCAACCGAAACTCGGAATATACGGCGCAGCATTAGCAATCGTTACTGGAATAATGCTCGTAACGCTCTTACACTTTGCGACTATACTCAAGAAAATTCCAATGACGATTTTTATAAGTGATTATCTTAAGTTTATTGTAGTACTAATTTTAACCGGTTTCTGCGGACATTATCTCTATCATCATTTTCTTTTGGATGAAACTCTAATTATACGGCTATTAACTGGGGTAAGCATTACTACAGTTAGTTATCTAGTTTTATCCATTGCATTGCGACTAGTGACAAGAGATGATCTCAAAAGAATTCCTGTTATTAATAAGTGGCTTTAATAAGTGGCACTATTGGCCTTGAATACTTGAAAAACGATTCGTTTTCGTTCAAGGTTTTAAAAATCACTGGTGAAGGAATATGTAAGTTTATTTTTGAGTTCATAAAAATAAAAGACGATTCATGAAGGAATTATCTCCTTTTGGATCGCCTTTTTCCTATTTTTATTTATCTATCTGATCAATGAAAAATTCTCCATTTTGGTAGCTGCAAAACGAAATTTCTTTAAGATTCGTAAATCCCCTTTTTCTTAATTCTTTTCTTAACCAAAAGTCAGTTTGATTGATCCCTTCTAAGTGGTCTACTTGAATCTTTCCATCTAATATGAGAGGGAGTGAAAGTGGCTCTTGAAATTGGCTTTTGCTTGTATCGTCTTTCTTTATAATCGACAAACTGCCAGAAGGCTCTAGAATGGCATATGAAACTTCACTTATATCCATCACATCTTTTTCACGTAATTGTAATAATAAGTCATCAAAATTATATCTTTGCTGCTTCATTGCTTTTTCATCAATTTGACCGTTATGAATAATGACCGTCGGTTTACCATCCACTAATTCTCTAAATGGCTTAGATTTCAATGAAAGAAAGGCGGTTGTAATTTGTACTGACAAGAGAATAAGCATTGGTATTAAAGTATGAAAAATAGCATCTCTCGGCTCCTCGATTGCCAGCACAGCAAGTTCAGCGATCATGATGTTGACCACAAGATCGAGTACACTTAGCTCTCCAATTTCTCTTTTCCCCATGACTCTAAATATAAGAGTAATCATGACATATAAAAAAAGCGTCCGTACAATTAGGATTAGGTACTCCTCCACTTTTACTTCCTCCTTTTCAATTAGACATATGCATTTTTTATTATGTACTTGGAAAAAGAAAAGATAATAGGAATTTTTTTCTGCATTATTAATCATTGTTGTTGTTATTTAACCCCCAGCCTGAATACACTTCGTGCACCTTAGTGTGACACGTGTGCCTTCTCGCTACGCTGAGTGGTCTCACTATGACCGCTGTTTCCTCAGGAGTCTACGTGTATAGACTGTTCAATGCTTCTAAAATGTATATCCGACTTATCTCAAATAGCAACATACTTCTAGGAAACAGCTTATAAAAAGGCAATTGGCAAATCCCAGATTGGTTCTTACAAGGACACAAAGCGTTACAGGAACTTTTCATTGTTATACAAGGCAACAATTTAAACAGAAATAGCCTTTTAAAAACATATAACAAAAATTATAGTCTTTTTTTGATTCTCCTGAATATGCTTGTACTAGGAAATCTTAGTTATTCACTTTTGTAATGGTTTATAGAAGGGAGATGGAGACAATCGAACTGAAGAAATTAGGGGGAGCAGTGATCTATGGTGTCATGGCCATATTTATTATTGTGATTGTGGCAAGTTTAATCTTCTCAGTAACACTTCGTTTTACTTCTCTTCAAGAAAGCTCGATTGCATTATTAGTTTCGATTATTTCATTTATATCATTATTTATTGGCGGCTTCATGTCTGGTGGTAAAGGAAAACAAAAAGGATGGATGTTGGGTGGAACCACCGGGGTTGTCTATACACTTATCATCTTTTTGTTTCAATATCTAGGGCATGACTCCTTATTCTCAATGCAGCAGGTTGTTTATCATATCTGTTATACACTTACAGCCATGATGGGTGGAATTCTTGGTGTTAATTTAAGTGGCGGGAAGAAAGAAGCATAGGTTTAGGGTGAGGGCGTGGTGTGAAGGTTCCGGGTACAATTCCACTTATTTGTACCTGGCACACAAATCCTGTTTATACATGATTCAGAACAAAACAAGAAGCAGCCGCAGGCTGCTTCTTACTTATTATACCGTCGCTTTTTCAGCAACTTCACGTACTGCATTACGATCATATGTAAGTCGACTTCCGTCACCACATTTAATCACAATCTTGCCCTCTTCAATAGCATCTACAATCCCATGCAAGCCACCGATTGTTACGATGCGATCTCCTTTTTGAAGTTCATTCTGCATTTGTGCAACCGCTTTTTGGCGTTTTTGCTGTGGGCGAATTAACAAGAAGTAGAATAGAACAAACATTAGGAGTAATGGTAATAATGTCATTAAACCATCCATGTTTTCATCCTCCTTTCAAAATAATATATGATTAGAAATTTTTCGCATCAGGACGATTGAAGCCGTACATCTCGAAAAATTCTTCTCTAAAGTCTCCTAGACGATCTTCGCGAATCGCTTGTCTGACTTGTTCCATTAATTTTAACAGAAAATGAAGATTATGATAAGTCGTAAGGCGTATCCCCAAAGATTCGTCGCATTTTATTAAATGTCGGATGTATGCTCGTGTGTAATTTTTACATGTGTAGCAATCACAATTTTCATCTAAAGGACGATAATCACGTGCAAATTTTGCATTTTTGACAACAAGTCGGCCTTCACTCGTCATTAGCGTTCCATTGCGTGCAATACGAGTAGGAAGCACACAATCAAACATATCTACTCCACGAATAGCTCCATCTATTAAAGAGTCAGGAGATCCGACGCCCATTAAGTAACGTGGTTTATCTGACGGTAATAATGGTGTCGTGAAGTCTAACACACGATTCATAACATCCTTTGGTTCACCTACAGATAATCCACCGATTGCATAGCCAGGAAAATCAAGTGATACGAGGTCACGAGCACTTTGACGGCGAAGATCTTCATATTCTCCACCCTGTATAATTCCAAACAACCCTTGGTCTTCTGGACGTTGATGAGCCTTTAGGCAACGTTCTGCCCAGCGGGAAGTTCTTTCAACTGAGCTTTTCATATAATCATACTCTGCAGGATAAGGTGGACATTCGTCAAATGCCATCATAATGTCAGAGCCAAGGGCATTTTGAATTTCCATTGCTTTTTCAGGGCTCAAGAACAGTTTATCTCCATTCAAATGATTTCTGAAGTGAACTCCTTCTTCTTCAATATTGCGAAATTCACTCAGACTGAACACTTGGAATCCACCTGAATCAGTCAAGATTGCCCGATCCCAATTCATGAACTTATGAAGTCCACCGGCTTCTTTAACAATTTCGTGCCCTGGTCTTAACCATAAATGATACGTATTGCTCAGGATTATTCCCGCTCCCATTTCTTTTAATTCTTCTGGTGCCATTGTCTTGACGGTTGCCAAGGTTCCTACCGGCATAAATACAGGTGTATCAAATGTACCGTGAGGGGTATGAACACGACCAAGTCGAGCACCAGTTTGCTTACATGTTTTAATATGTTCATAACGTATTGCTGTCACTGATCTTTCTCCTTCCAACGTCACTTAATCAACATGGCATCGCCAAAGCTGAAGAAACGATATTTTTCCTTTACTGCGGTTTCATAAGCATTTAAGACATGATCTCTTCCTGCGAGAGCACTTACCAGCATGATCAGTGTAGATTTAGGTAGGTGAAAATTGGTTATCAATCCGTCGATTGCCTTAAATTCATACCCAGGATAAATAAAGATACTCGTCCATCCACTTTCCTCTACAAATTCACTATGCTTGGACCGAATCGTTTCTAATGTCCTCGTCGAGGTTGTTCCTACTGTTATAATTTTTCCGCCATTTGATTTTACCTTGTTCAAGAGTTGAGCTGTTCCTTCTGAAACCTGGTAAAATTCAGCATGCATATCATGTTCTTCAATACTATCTACGGAAACGGGACGGAATGTACCAAGTCCGACATGTAAGGTAATAAAAGCAATATGAACACCTTTTTCACGTATTTTCTCCAAAAGCTCTTCAGTAAAATGGAGGCCAGCTGTCGGTGCTGCTGCCGACCCGCGTTCACGGGCGAATACTGTTTGGTACCTATCTTGATCGTCTAGGCGCTCTCTAATATATGGAGGCAATGGCATTTCTCCTAGATCTTCTAATACCTCATAAAAGATTCCTTCATAAGAAAACTTCAATATTCTACCGCCATGTTCTTTCGTATCCGTACATGTGGCTGTTAATCTTCCATCACCAAACGTTATGACGCTTCCTGCTTTTATTCTTTTTGCTGGTTTAACTAGTGTCTCCCACTCGTCATTAACCTCTTGCTTCAATAATAGAACTTCAATATTAGCACCTGTATCTTCTTTTATTCCAAATAATCGTGCTGGCAGAACACGTGTATCATTAAGAACAAGACAATCCCCTTCAGATAAAAAATCAATTACTTGTTTAAATTGATTATGGGAGACTTCCCCTGTCTCACGGTTCAATACCATTAAACGACTTTCCGCTCTCTCCTTAAGAGGAGTTTGCGCAATGAGTTCTTCTGGTAAATAAAAATCAAAATCTTCTACTTTCAATATTCTCACCTTCTTAATATTACCGGTCCATTCACTACTTCAAACGTCCGAAAAAATAAAACACAATCGACAGTATAACACTAATCAGAATCGAGGTCACAATCGGAAAATAAAAAGTTGCATTTTCTTTCTTAATGACAATGTCACCTGGAAGCTTCCCAATTTTAATAAATTGCATTAGAAATCCTAAAATAAGAAGAATTCCCCCGATGGTCATTAGTGTTTTGGGTAGTCCAGTCACTTTTCAGGTACCTCCATTTGAAAATGTTCATACACTAGATGTGTCACAATACGCCCCCGTGGTGTACGTTGCAGGAAGCCAATTTGTAACAGATAAGGTTCATACACATCTTCAATTGTATGTGATTCTTCCCCGATACTAGCCGAGATTGTATCTAGCCCAACCGGACCTCCCTTGAATCGCTCAATGATTCCTTTTAATAACTTATGATCAATGTGATCAAGACCTAAGCGATCAACTTGTAAAAGCTCTAATGCTTCTTGAGCTAGCTCAGTTGTAATCGTACCATTCCCTTTAACTTGAGCAAAATCTCGTACACGTCTCAATAAGCGATTAGCGATTCTCGGAGTCCCCCTCGATCTTCTCGCTAGTTCAAATGATGCCGGTAGGTCTATGCTCGTTTGAAAAATTTCTGAAGTCCGAATGACAATCTCCCTTAGCTGCTCTTCTGTATAATATTCTAATCTTGATAAAACACCAAATCGATCTCTTAACGGGGCCGACAATGCTCCTGCTCTTGTCGTCGCTCCTACAAGGGTAAACGGCGGTAGGTCTAGGCGAACAGACCTTGCACTTGGTCCATTCCCAATGACAATATCTAGACAGAAATCTTCCATTGCAGGGTACAGTACTTCTTCTATTGAGCGTGGTAGTCTATGAATTTCATCAATAAATAACACATCACCAGGTTCCAATGCTGTCAATATCGCTGCTAAATCTCCTGGTCTTTCAATCGCAGGCCCTGAGGTTGTTCTCAGATTCACTCCCATTTCATTGGCAATGACAGCTGCTAGAGTAGTTTTTCCCAGCCCAGGTGGTCCATATAGTAATACATGGTCAAGCGTTTCCTGCCTCATTTTCGCTGCCTGAATAAAGACCTTAAGATTATCTTTCACCTTATCTTGTCCAATATACTGACTTAAGGTCTGTGGCCTTAACGAAAGCTCAAATGATCCTTCAGTAGTATCTGCTTCGGTGGATACAATGCGATCCTCCATTCCTCGTTCCTCCTTTCTATTTTAATAAGAGTTGAAGGGCTTTCTTAATCATTTCGTCTGTTGACTGCGGAACCCCTTTTAATTTTGGTGTAATCTTTTTAATTTCTCTTTCAGAATATCCTAAAGCTTTTAAAGCAAGAACGGCTTCTTCTAAAGCCTCATTATGATTGATTTCCTCTTGAGGTTCATGAAACAGACTTGGGAAATAGTCTGGAACCACATCTTGAAGCTTGCCTTTTAAATCTAAAATCATTTGACGAGCAGTCTTCTTCCCAACACCAGGAAACTTCGTTAAAAAACGATCATCTTCCTGTTCAATTGCCGATATTACTTGCTGAGGTTCTCCAGATGCAAGAACAGCTAATGCCCCTTTAGGCCCAATGCCTGATACATTAAGCAATTTAACGAACAATAATTTTTCTTCGTGAGACAAAAAGCCATATAAAGCTAAGATATCTTCTCTAACATGCTGATATGTAAAAATTTGAATCTCTTGATTTTTATATTTTGAAAATAAAAATGGATTCGGCGTAAAAATCTGATAGCCTACTCCTCCATTTTCTACTACAACATATTCTGGGCAGACATTTGTAACAATGCCTTTAATATATTCATACATGAACTCTCTCCTCAATATTTCGGCTATTTTCTATTATAATCCTGCTCTCTTTTATAGTGATGGGTGATTGCCTTAAAGAGAAAAGGAATAGAAACTTGACCAGATTTCTATCTATACGCTATTTTCCCCCGTATATGAATAACTTTAAAAAAGCATGATTATAAAATATTTCTATTAAACAGACTATGTTATTTTACCATATCAACAAACATTATCGTGAAAACTTCTCCAAAACACCTGTTCCTATTTTATCAAAAACTCAACAAAAATGAAGAGGGACGGTTCTCGGTTGCATTAAAGCATTACTGCAACCGAGAACCGTCCCTTGAATATGGTTTAAAGCTTTCAATAACGGCTTGATATTCCTGCTTCGATTTAACAGGAATTCCTTTTACAAGCTCCTCATGTTTCTTACTTTCAAGTTTTTTTACGTCTATTTGGAAAAAGGATTGGATGATTTCGGAATGACCTGGTTTACCATTAAATATGGAAAGGACTCCTTTATCCGAGATTCCAAAAAATCCATTAGTTTTTAACAGAGGTGAGATGTCATCGACCTCCTGCTGAAAAACGATCCGTTCTTCATTCATATCCACTAAGTCCCATTGTTCATATTGTGCCCAGAAATCTTCCATCGACCAAATCGTTTCCTGAACAACCTCTTCACTTACTTCACCATCTAAGTAGGTTCTCTTCAACACTACCTTCACTGTATGTGCGGAAGTTTCGACTTCTGACAGCTCTTCTGTATCCTTAATTCTCTCAGCTGCTTCCTTTTTATCTTCATGAAAAAATGTGAAGTAAAAAGCTCCGAGTAATAGAAAAACCATAAACACGAGTCGAATTTTAACCGTCATCGTGAACACCTCAAACTAAAAAATGTATTGTCATTCCATTTCTAGTTTGACCAGGATTTAGAAACTTTATCCTATATTTTATAAAAAAATGATGGGAGATAAACTATAAAGAAAACATCATCATCCTTTTTAAAAACCGAAAAAAGGGGCAACCCCGAAGGATTACCCCCTATTATTTTAATTCTCAACGATTTTTTGTGGGATTGAACATGTTGTGGATATCAAAATTAATCCCGTCACGAACGTCATTATCATTGTTTCTAACACGACTAAATATTCCTTCATCCGTTACAACCGTTACTGATCTTCCTTTGATATAAGGTTGAACAGCATTTTTGATTTCTCGTTTTGTTTCTTCCTCTTTACTGTGATCATTTAAATCAACAGCAATCATGACATCACTGCCAAATGAAACGGAGCGAACATCATTTACATTCTCAACTGATGCAGTGATATCCTCAATTTTTTCTGCCCATTCACCTTCAACAGATGGATTAGGTTTCTTAACAGAACGAATATTCCCATTAAGATGCCCATGATAGTTTGCATCACCATGTGAAGCACGGTTATCTTGATAAAGAAAGTTTCGGTCATCTGTCGATAAAGGGGTTGAAGGGTTTGGAGGATTTCCATTCTCATCTCGTGCTTGTAGATAATGACGCTTATGATCTCGAATCGCTTTTGCTTCACGACCAATAGAGTGATCATATAACTCTGTCACTGGTCCATCTCGTTCATCTCGGTTATCTCCTCCATGACCTTCATTAGAGTAATAACCTATTGGTTCATAGGTGTCATTATACCGATTTTGAGCAGCATCTTCAATCGTATTACAAGCGGATAATCCAGAAACCATTACAGCTGTTATCGGAATCAGAAATCGTTTTCTGTTCAATGAAAATACCCCTCTTTCTTTCCTCACTTTAAGGGTCAGCTTATTAAAAGTTCCCCTTATAAATATGTTGTGATGGAAAGATAAAGCTGATTCTACTTGAGAAAGATAATTAACTGGTCCTTATTCCTGATATTGTATCCATCCCCCAATTTTTTGAATAAACAGCATTCGATATGAAAATTGATTAATGCTTAAATCGACTAAATAGTTCCACACTTTGTCCTTGTAACGAATATTTTCACGTAAAAAACGATTCCATTCCCGATAAATATCAGTTGGATAGACAAGAGCCATTAAAAAAACCTTATCTTTTCTATATACATGATATAAAGAGGAGGAGAATAACTCATTAGTAGACCATTTTAGATATGGGAGGATTCGATTGGCAAATTGAAGGTCATCAACCTCTTCAGCTGCGATCGTAGCCAAGTCAAAATCAATTAAATATAGCTTCCCATTTTTTGATAAAAGAAAATTGTGATGGGCTACATCACCATGAATGATACAATAGTTGGTAGGAGCAAAAGACATATTTTTCAACCTATGCAATGACCACTCTCCCCATTGTTTATAGGCCAGTAAGTAATAAAGAGGGATAAAGGCTTGTAAGTAAGGGATATTATTCGTAAATTCTGCAAGACGTGATTCCCATTTAGATAAGTAGTTATTTTCATCGAAGTATTTAGACAGTTGTGGACTTTCAAGTAAAATCTTTTTTGTTACATCATGAAATTGTTTTAATGTTTGTAAGGCATATTGTCGTTCATATTCATGACTATAGCCAAAGTCTTGTTCATGCTCCAACCATTCCATTAAACCGTAGAGCTTCCCGTCAAAACGTATTGGGGAGGTTTGATGAATGGGATGAAAAGCTAGTACTTGGGAATATCCTCTTTTCAATAGCTCCTTAGTTAAAATCAGCTGTTTCATAAACTTTTTTTCGGTCGAAAACTCTTTTAAAAACCATTTTTCATTCTGTGTTGAAAGAAGCCATTTTCCTTGTTTAATTTCTTGTAATTGAGCATACTTTAAATTTAATTTTAATCGTAAAAAATAAAGGAGACGATTGAGATGATCGTCCCCTCTTCCATTAACCCTCAAAGTCATCATCTTGCATTCTTGGCATTCCAAATGCTCCGGGGCCAAACATTCCTGGACCCTGTTGCGGAAACGATCGAGGACCTCCTTGCATCCCTTGTGGCATCCTTTGTGGCATCCCTTGCATCCACTGGTCCATTCCCTGTGGCATTCCTTGCATCCCTTGCTCCATTCCCTGCGGCATTCCTTGCATCCCTTGCTCCATTCCCTGCGGCATCCCTTGCTCCATTCCCTGTGGCATCCCTTGCATCCACTGGTCCATTCCCTGTGGCATCCCTTGCATCCCTTGCTCCATTCCCTGTGGCATTCCTTGCATCCCTTGCTCCATTCCCTGCGGCATTCCTTGCATCCCTTGCTCCATTCCCTGCGGCATTCCTTGCATCCACTGGTCCATTCCCTGCGGCGACCCTTGCATCCCTTGCTCCATTCCTTGTGGTATTCCTTGGTCCATCCCTTTCATGCCTTGCTCCATTCCTTGCATTCCATATGGGTTTCCATAAGGATTCATACCTTGTGGGATTCCATAGCCGTTAGATCCCATACCTACATGTTGCATTCCATATGGTTGAGGAGCAGGACCACAACCACAATCATCTTGGTGCATTGGATTTTGATGCATTGGATTTTGGTGCATTGGATTTTGATGCACTGGCATTTGACCATACGGCATACCCTCTGGTGATTCATCTGTCATGGCTCCTTGCACTTGGCCAGGGTAGCCTCCATTATTATGAAAACCTGTTCCAGGCATTACTGGGGAAGCAGGGTAACAATTATCTCCGAACGGCATCTGTCCATATGGCATCTGTTGTGGCATTTGGCCATACGGCATTCCTCCATTTGGCATTTGTACTGTTGGATAAGGATTATCCTGAACTCCTTGAACAGCACCTTGTTGATGCATTGGTGACATCATATGGTGCGAAGGATTAGATGGCATCATTTCCGATGATTCGTCATCGAATCCCATATATGGCATTACCGGTGTCTGTCCATGCATTTGCGGCATCATAGAAGCTCCTTGAACTTGCCCTGGGTAGCCACCGCCATGCATTGGATGACCACCATACATTCCATGTGGCGGACAGAATCCCGGTCCAGGCATAATAGGTGAGACCGGATAACATTGATCAGCAGGCATCATAGGTTGTTGGTAGATCGGCATTTGTGGCATCTTAAGCTCCTCTTCTTTTTTTGCTTCTTTTTTAACTCCTTTTACTTCTTCTTTCTTTACACCCTTAACTTCTTTCTTTTTCTCTTTAACGGAAGGTAAAACATTTGTCGGTTTTTTCGGCATCTTCGGCTTTTGCTGCTGTGCCTGCATATTTGCCATATTCATCATATAATAATTATTGATATCAATTTCTGGAATAACGGGCTGTGGCATTTTTGGAGTATATTGTTTTTTGGGCATTTCCTTTGGCTGTTCTTTTACTGGAGCAACCGGCATTTCTTTTGGTTTCGCTACAGGCATTTGTTGTACCGGCTTTTGTTGTGCGAAAGGGTGCTTTGCTTTAGGCATTTCTTTCTTTGATCCATAATTAATTGGTGTTTGACCGGATTTTGCCTCCTTTTTCACCGTTCCTCCAGATGTTGGAACTTTTATCTTCATTCCGGGCATAATCATGTCAGGGTTTGAAAGCTGGGCATTCATTTTTTTCAGCTCTTCGAAATTCACACCATACTTTTTGGCGATCTTCCAAAGAGTGTCCCCTTTTTGTACAATGTGGATTTTCACTCTTTTTCCCTCCTCAGGCATAAGTCTATATATCCTATGATAAAGTAGGCAAAGTGCGAACCATCTACATAAAAACTTATGAAATTCCTAAAAAAAATATGTCTCCTCAGACGCCTGAGGAGACATACGACTTAATAATTTTTATTGTTTTCAGGCACGATGTAACATTCTTTCAAGTGCAAGGACTGCATTGTTAGACACATCTTCATCTACTTGGATTGTATTAACTGGATTACCAGCATCGATTGATTCTAATGACCATAATAGATGAGGTAAATCAATTCTGTTCATTGTTAAACATGGGCACATTTGAGGATTCAAAGAAATGATATGTTTATCCAAATGGTTGCTAATTAATCGTTGAACCAGATTCATTTCAGTTCCAATCGCCCATGAGGTTCCGGGTTTAGCATGTTTAATCATCTCAATAATATATTTTGTACTTCCATTGTAATCAGATGCATCTACAACTTCTTTTCTACATTCTGGATGTACAATAATATTCATTTCAGGGTACTTTTCACGAACAGAGTGAATATTGTTCAATGTAAAATTTTCATGTACAGAACAATGCCCCTTCCAAAGGATCACTTTTATATCCTCAACCTTCCCTTCAAAAAGGAGTTCATCGTTGATTGGATCCCATACTGCCATTTCATGTAAACCAATTCCGATATCTGCAGCCGTATTTCGTCCAAGATGCTGATCAGGTAAAAATAGAATTCTTTCCTTTTGTGTAAGTGCCCATTCCACCATTTTGTGAGCATTTGAAGAGGTAACGGTTGCTCCACCATTTTTCCCTACAAATGATTTTATGGAGGCAGTTGAATTAACATAAGTTAAAGGAAGGATCGTTTCCCCTAACAAACTAATTAGTTTCTCCCAAGCTCTTTCAGTTTGATAGATATCAGCCATATCTGCCATTGAACATCCAGCTCTCATGTCAGGCAGTATAACGGCTTGCTTCTCAGTCGTAAGAATATCGGCTGTTTCTGCCATAAAATGAACACCACAGAACACGATATATTTAGCATCCTTATTCTTGGCTGATACTTGGGCAAGCTGGAGAGAGTCTCCTACTGCATCAGCAAACTGAATTACTTCATCCTTTTGATAATGATGACCAGGGATAAACAATGATTTTCCCAATTCATTTTTTATTCTTCGGACTCGAAATTCCATTTCTTCTTTTGATAATCGAAGATATTCTTCCGGAATCGTCGTTTGTGACGTGGTTAATTCTTGTAGTAATCCCATCATTCATACTCCCTCCTATTGGATAAGACGACTTTCTAAAAGGTGTACCTTTGCGTTAATATCTAATGATTGAATAGAGTGTGTTAAACATCCTAACGAAATGTAGTTAACGCCTGTACGAGCGTATTCATAAAGCTCTTCTAACTGTATTCCACCCGAAGCTTCTGTCGTGATATGTCCGGGAACATGCTGTAGCCACTGACAAATCGTTTCAGGTGTACAATTATCAAACATGATAATATCTATATTATTTTGTATCGCTTCAAATAATTGACTTTCTGTTTCAATCTCCACTTCAATCTTCGTTGTGTGCCCAAGCTGTTCTTTTACCTTTTGCACAGCATTTGTAATGGAACCAGCAAATGCAATATGATTATCCTTTAGCATCACTGCATCATAAAGCCCATTTCGGTGGTTAAATCCTCCTCCACACCTTACAGCATATTTCTCCAACATTCTTAGGCCAGGAGTAGTTTTACGAGTATCACAGATTCTCACGTTTGTTCCATCTACTATCTTTACCGCTTTTGCTGTCATTGTTGCAATCCCACTCAATCGCTGGATAAGATTCAATACGACTCTTTCAGCTTGAAGAAGATCTCTCATTGGTCCATTAATTACAGCAATTTCGCTTCCTTTTTCGACGAATTCGCCATCTCTTACAAAAATTTGAGGATCGATTGAAGAATTAATGATAGAAAAACCATATTGAATAATTTCTTGACCACAAAAAACCCCAGATCCTTTTGCAACTAAATGTAATGTCCCTTCGCTATTTTGATGGAATAAGGTTTGGGAGGAAAGATCACCATCTCCAATGTCTTCTAATAAAAAGCCTTCAAGCATAGATTTTAATTTCACGTTGTTCATCATACTCCACCTTCATCCTTTGATTTCTTTGTTCATGAACAATCCTTTTCTTAAACCAATTTGAATCATCAACTTGCGGAAAGTCTGATCGAATATGACCACCTCTGCTTTCTGTTCGTAAAGAAGCAGATTTTGTCATAAGCAAGGCATTGATCCACATAAAGTACGTTTGAATGGACTTACGATCCCAATCTTCTATATTTTCAAATGGGGACATTGATGTAGACTTCAGCCATAAATCTTGAGCATCCAATCCCTTTTTCTCACGGATAATCCCAACATACCTCATCATATTTTCTTGGATCTCTTTCATAGAAAAAGGAAGAGGTACTTTAGACTTTTTACAAACTTTAATCGGTGAAAATTCTTTACAATCTTCTATCTTCAGGTGTTTGATAAGGAATGAAGCGAGTCGTTTTCCATATACAAGGCCTTCAAGTAGAGAATTACTAGCTAACCTGTTTGCCCCATGAACTCCGCTACATGCCACTTCCCCGATTGCATAAAGCCCTTTTAAATTTGTCCGTCCGACTTCATCAATCACAATTCCTCCCATCATAAAATGAGAACCAGGTGAAACAGGAATCTTTCCATCCTCTAAACAAATTCCGTTTTGCACACACATTGATGAGATGGAAGGAAATTTGGATTGAAAATGGTCAATACTGCTAATATCTAAGAATACTTTTCTTCCACTCTCATTTTGTATAAAAATTTCATGGGCTACAATATGACGCGGTCCTAGCTCCAGTTGCGGATGTTTCCCTTCCATAATTCGATCTCCAAGATCATTTATAAGAGTGGCACCAGCCCCTCTCACCGCTTCTGATATCAAGCCGATTGCCTTTCCATTAATCGTAAGAAGAGTGGGATGAAATTGAAAAAACTCTAAGTCCGTTATTCTAACTCCAGCACGGTAAGCCATCGCTAATCCATCACCAGATACTGATGAATGGTTGGTCGTCGGGAGGTACAATCCACCTGCTCCTCCTGTTGCTAACACAATATGTGAAGAAAAATATTCCCTGGTTTCTTCTGCACCATTTTTAGTCTTTACACCGATACATGAACCGCTAGAATTTAACAATAGCTCAATAGCCATTTCATTTTCAATCCATTCAACATTTGGAGTTGAAAGGGTTTCCAGCAAAAAGTTGATTAGATGTTTTCCGGTTTGATCTCCACCAGAATGCAGAATCCGATGGGTACTATGCGCTCCTTCCATTCCAAGGGAAAATTCGTCATTCCCATTACGATCAAAAGGTGCTTTCAACGCAATCAGTTCTTCCACCGCTTCCTTGCCTTCTTCAACAAGGCGCTTTACCCGTTCATCATTTCCATGCCATTCTCCGGCAATCATCGTATCAATAAAATGTTGGTCGCTATGGTCTTCTTTAGAAATGGCTGCAGCAATTCCTCCCTGCGCCATATAAGAGTTACTACTCCGTCTATGATTCTTTGTGATAATCATCACATGTAATTGCTGACTAAGTGTTCGCGCTAATTGCAGTGCTGCAATACCGCTACCTACGATAATTACATCTGCTTTTTTCATTGATTTTCCTCCTGTTAATTTACAGGTGTCTTGACACATATATTTACATATTATTAAACTGATTACAAGTGTTTTTTTCTAACATTCTATATTTCAAATTGTTTTCATAAAATTCACTATTATTGGACAAGATTGCTTTAAACTGCTGCGAATTCCAACAAGTATAAACCTAGATCGTGTTGTCTAACACAAGTTTTCTCGCCACTTTGGGTCCAAGAGCTAGTATATGATTCGTTTCAATACTATATAAAATGTAGAAAGGGAGGGAATTCATTTGAAGTATTTTGATTATGCTGCAACAACACCAATGGATTCAGAGGTGTTAAAAATTTACCAGGAGGTTGCATCGGAATATTGGGGAAATACAAGCAGTCTTCATGATGTGGGAACGAAGGCAGAAGAGCTACTCGAAAATTGTAGGGATAAATTAGCTTCTCTTTTAAATGTTTCTTCACGAGGCGTTTATTTTACATCGGGAGGAACAGAGTCCAATCAACTTGCTATTCCCTCACTTGCATTTAGTCAGCAACATAAAGGAAAACATATTATCACAAGCATGGCAGAGCACTCATCTGTATCTTCTGCTCTTGACTATTTATCTGGTTATGGCTATGAGATAACGAAAATCCCTTATTTAAGTAACGGTCAACTTGACCTTTCCGCCCTTAAGCAATCGATTCGAGAGGATACAATCTTAATAACTATTGGTCATGTGAATGGGGAGATTGGGTCGATCCAGCCTCTTGAAGATATTAACAATTTAATTAAAAATAAAAACATCTTTTTCCATAGTGATTGTGTCCAATCATTTGGAAAAATGGATTTAAAAAAAATCTGTTCATTCGTTGATAGTATTTCGATATCCTCCCATAAAATATATGGACCTAAAGGTGTGGGTGCAGTTTATATTCGTCCAACGATTCATGTGAAAGGCTTATTTCCCCATCAATCACATGAAAATGGGTTTAGAGGAGGTACAATAAATACTCCTGGAATCGCCGCCTTTGTAGGAGCGGCCATCCAACCTAATCATGATCACTGGGATAAAGCTGTCCAACTAAGAAAGCTTTTCACTTCACAATTAACAAATGAACTTAAGAATTGCGTCACAATCTATGAATCTGAGCCTTCTATACAGCTTCCTCATGTGATTGGATTAGCCATTAATGGCCATGAAGGGCAATGGGTTATGTTAGAATGTAATCGTAAAGGCTTCTTTATTTCGACGGGAAGCGCCTGTCGACAAGGTCTTCAAACGCCTTCTAAAACGATGATTGCAATGGGGGTCGCGGAAGAAAAACAAAAAGAATTTATTCGTATTTCATTCGGAAAAGGAACACAAGTAGAAGATGTAATAGCACTAGTTGAAACATTAAAGAAGGTATCAGAAAAAACATTATAAATTCCTAGAAAAGTCAATTAAATACTGGACGGTGAACGTAATGAGTGACAAGAAAAAAATACTGGGAGATCAACGACGAGAGCTCATCTTGAATAAATTAGTAAATAACGGAGCGCCAATTACAGGAGGCGCACTCGCAAAGCTAACGAATGTAAGCAGACAAGTTATTGTGAGTGATATCACACTTTTAAAAGCCAAAAACGAGCCAATTATCGCTACTAGTCAAGGGTATATGTATATGCCTCAAACAGCTATAGGCGTAGTGGAAAGGACCGTTGCATGTCAGCATTCTCCTGAACGCGCGGAAGAAGAGCTTAATCTCCTCGTCGACCATGGAGTAACCGTTAAAGACGTTAAAATCGAACATAGCGTTTATGGAGATTTAACCGCTTCGATAATGGTATCTAACCGCAAAGAAGTAACAAATTTTCTTAAAAAAATCAAAAATACGGGTTCAGCTTATCTCTCGCAGTTAACAGAAGGAGTTCACCTTCATACACTTGCTGCCTCAAGTGAAAAACAGTTAATTGAAGCTGAAGATGCATTAAAAAGAGCTGGATTTTTAATCGAATTCAATTAACTAGATGAGGATTAAAGTATAAGCATATCAGAGCTAAATAGAACTAAAAGGGCTTTCCAAATTCATTTGCCAGGAACCGCAATTTTTATATAGAACGCATTAAACATTGTGGTTCTGTAGCCATTAGGGAAAGCCCCTTTTCTTCTGATAATCCACTTACACCTAAAGTGTATAGGACTGATAGGAACCTAGGACTTTCACATTGCAATCTAGAGCTTCTATTTCCGCAATGGCACCCGGGATCAACACTTCATCGATTTGCTGTTCAATATCAATGATAAAGAAATAATTACCCAAGCCCGTTTTCAATGGTCTAGATTCAATTTTACTTAAATTTATATTTCTCCATGAGAATGCAGAAAGTACTTGATGCAATGCCCCTGATCGATCAGATGGAAGAGTAACCATAACGGTCGTTTTCCCGTTTGATTTTGAAATCGGAACATCAATGTTTCGTGGGTCCTTACTTAACACAATAAATCTTGTATGGTTAAAATGGAAATCATGAATGTCATCCTGTACAATCATCAATTGATATTTCTCAGAAGCTAAACGGTTTCCAATGGCTGCAATAGGGTGCTCAGGATTTTCACTAACATATTTAGCAGCTGCCGCAGTAGAGGTAGTTTGTTCTAATGACACTCCTCTAAAATAATGATGTAAATATTTGTGACATTGTGCCAATGCATGTGAGTGGGATAGAATCTTATGAACATCCTGCCATTTTTCTTGCTGATTAGGATGTATCATTAAGTGTTGTTGAATCGGAGATGTTATCTCAGCTACAATCGATAAATCTGCCTCATGAAATAAATAATCAATAGTAATATGTACAGACCCTTCTAAGGCATTTTCAAGTGGTACCACGGCTAAGTCTACTTTGTCTTCCATAACAGCTTCTATACACTCCGGAATTGTTACATAGGGATATCGTTCATCACCTGCAAACGCGCTTCTTACCGCTAAATCTGTAAACGATGCTTCGGGACCTAAATACGCTATCTTCACTTGTTCTCTCCTCTTTCCTAATGTTATCTCTATCTCAAAATTTAAAACTTCTCACCATTATAACTGTTATAGAGGAAATTTTCTAAAAAATTTTTCATTTCGTTTTTTTTTAAAAAAAAGCAGTTTTCGTAAACATTATTGTTTAAATGGAGTTAATTGGTTGCAGCGAAAGGATGCTCGCTTGCTGCGGGGGCGGTCGGAGAGCCTCCTCGCCGCTTTGCACTCTCACCTGTCCCGCTGCTCCCGCAGGAGTCTCGCACCTGCAGCGAAGACCAACCTTTTCACAAAAATTTTGTTCATAAAAACAACAATCTTTTAGAAAACCGTCCAAAAAAAAAGGTACTAGGCACCTGAACCTAGTACCTCTACCTTTTCAACAAATTCTAACCGACGAAGCTTCGTTAAGAGTACATCGATTTCAACTGTCATACCCGTTACATTTAATGAAAGCGTAACGTTTGCTCTCCCTTGTAAGGGAATCGTTTGATGAATTGTTAAGATATTACAGCCATCAGAAGCGACTAAACCCAATAGTTGGGATAATGTCCCAGAGCGATCTTCAAGATGAAAAAATAACGTGATAATTTTCTCTTTTACAATCGTATGAAAAGGAAAAACGGTATCGCGGTATTTATAGAAAGCACTTCTACTTAGATCGACTTGATGAACCGCCTCCCAGACAGAATCCACTTTTCCCCTCTCAAGGAGCTCCTTCGCTTCTAATGTTTTTTTCATAGCTTCTGGCAAAACATCTTCCCGAACAAGATAGAATTTGCCTTCTTGATTTCTTTTTACCAATAGTCGTTCCTCCAGTAATAGAATGATGAAGGATTAATCAATAAATTCGAATTCGTATTCATCTAAGAGACGAACACTGTCACCGTCTTTAGCACCTCTTTCTCTAAGTGCTTCATCAACTCCCATTGATCTTAACTGACGGGCAAAACGACGTACAGATTCTTCCCGTGTAAAGTCAGTCATTTTAAATAGTCTTTCGAGAGGTGCACCTTCGACGATAAATGTGCCATCAGAATCTCTTGTAA
Organism: Rossellomorea pakistanensis; assembly: GCF_016908495.1. Taxonomy (GTDB): domain Bacteria; phylum Bacillota; class Bacilli; order Bacillales; family Bacillaceae_B; genus Rossellomorea; species Rossellomorea pakistanensis. The sequence continues at coordinate 1,343,275 of NZ_JAFBDZ010000001.1, forward strand.
TCGTGAACTCTTTTTCTTCTTTTTCATGTTTATAAAGAACTCGATTAACACCAATTTCTTCTTCTTCATACAATGGAAATTCTGGTGTTGTTTCCACTTTATCTGCAATGGTAAATAACAGATCACGAAGTCCTTGACGAGTAAGCGCAGAAATTGGGAAAACTGGGTAATCATCCGTTAATTTTTCTTTAAAGGCAATTAAATGATCTTGAGCATCGGGCATATCCATTTTATTAGCAACAATAATTTGTGGACGCTCTGTCAAACGAAGATTGTATTCTTCCAATTCTTTATTGATTGTAAGATAATCCTCATACGGATCTCTTCCTTCAAGTCCACTCATATCAATAACATGTACAATTACTCTTGTACGTTCGATATGTCTTAAGAATTGATGTCCGAGACCAACCCCTTCATGTGCACCCTCGATTAAACCCGGAAGATCAGCCATAACAAAGCTTCTACCATCTTCGGTTTCTACCATTCCTAAATTGGGTGCAATGGTTGTGAAATGATACTCAGCAATTTTCGGTTTTGCAGCAGATACGACGGATAACAAGGTAGATTTACCAACACTAGGAAACCCTACTAGACCTACATCAGCCAATAGTTTTAATTCCATAACAACATAGCGTTCTTGCCCTGGTTCGCCCTTCTCTGATAGTTCTGGCGCAGGATTAGCGGGTGTAGCAAATCTCGTATTGCCTCTGCCTCCCCTTCCACCTTTTGTAATCACCGAGCGTTGACCATGCTCTACTAGGTCAGCAATTATTTCTCCTGTGTCATCATCCTTAACGACGGTACCTGGCGGAACTTTAATGACCATGTCTTCAGCGTTTTTTCCATGCTGATTCTTTGACATCCCGTGTTCTCCACGAGGAGCCTTGAAGTGTCGTTGATAACGGAAATCCATAAGCGTTCTTAATCCTTCGTCTACCTGAAAGACGACATCTGAACCCTTACCGCCGTCACCACCGGCGGGTCCACCTTTTGGTACATATTTTTCTCGACGAAAGGCAACCATACCATTTCCACCGTCGCCGCCTTTCGTATAAATCTTGACCTGATCGACAAACATATTTTCACTCCTTACGTACAAACAAGCCTAAAGGAAACACTTTTAACACAATATTTATTCTTCTATATGTACTTAATTTTTATTTTGAAAAGTAACATATGATCATTCAATTGAAGAATATCCAGATAAAAGGCATTTCGTTCTTTGAGCTCTTGCAGCTGCTTTTCTAATTGTTGACTATTGTTTATTATTCCGTTGAAATCAAATTCAAAACATACTTCTTCTGTGTTAAAGTCCATCGACACAATCATTACGTTCTCAGCGTAGGGTTTAACAGAGTATTCCAGAATCCGAAACAGGTCTGAAAACCAAGTGACAAGCTGAATATCCTGCAATTTATGGGGATTTTCTTGGAGGATTTCATATTCTATATGAATCATATTCTTGTCCCAATTGTAGGTTAGCATCCATTCTGTAAAATGGGGCAGCTTTAAATTAGAAAGCTTTGATTCATTTTGAGCTTCCTGAACGATTTCATAAATGATTTCTTTTGCCCGTTCCACTCGATCCAAGTCGAGATTCCCTTTGATTAATTGCAACCGGTTCATCCAATCATGACGAGTATGTCTAAGTGCTTGAATTACGTTCCATTCACTACTCATTCTTTAACTCCCTATACAGAATATCGTTCATTCATCTTTACATGTAAGTATATCAGAAAGTAAAGAGAAACGTGAATTTTTTCCATAAAAATAAGAAAACTCTAACCGTAAAACGGCTAGAGTTTTCAAAGGTTAGCATTTTATGCTTCTTTCGCTTCTGGGTATACGCTCACTTTTTTCTTGTCGCGGCCCATACGTTCAAAACGTACTACGCCGTCGATTTTTGCGAAAAGAGTGTCATCTCCACCACGGCCTACGTTTTCACCTGGATAAATTTTAGTACCGCGTTGACGATATAAAATAGATCCACCAGTGACGAATTGACCGTCTGCACGCTTAGCACCAAGGCGCTTTGCGATTGAGTCACGACCATTCTTTGTAGAACCTACCCCTTTTTTCGATGCGAAAAATTGAAGGTCTAGTCTTAGCATCTGTCCCACCTCCTACGATTTGAAGGTTATTTTTATATACTTCTTATAATCACGTTCAATTGTTTGTAAGGAAACAATCATTCCCTTTAGTAAGAGCTGCACTTGTTCGTCCTTTTCTTTTGGTAAATCCTCTGAAAAAGTACAGTGAAGATAGCCCCCGTCAGTCTGTTCAATTTCAGGTTCTACACCCGTTAATGCTATAATCGCATTTATAGAACCGAAGGAAACAGCCGAAGCTCCAGCACAAACAATATCTTGACCATGTTCTGCAAAGTTTGCATGTCCATCCATTGAGAAGGAGGTAATCCTTCCATTCGGATCCTGACTAATGTAAACTCGAATCATTTCAATTCGCCTTACGCGTTGATTGTATCGATTGTTACTTTAGTATACGGTTGACGATGACCTTGTTTACGATGGTAGTTTTTCTTTGGCTTGTATTTGAAAACAACAAGCTTTTTCGCACGGCCTTGTTTTTCAACTTTAGCTGTTACAGTAGCTCCATCCACTAATGGACTTCCTACTTTCACACTATCGCCACCTACGAATAGTACTTTGTCAAAAGTTACTGTGTCGCCTTCTGTTACGTCAAGTTTTTCAATGTAGATTGATTGTCCTGCTTCTACTTTGATTTGCTTTCCGCCAGTTTCAATAATTGCGTACATAATCGCACCTCCTTAAAGACTAAGACTCGCCAATGACAGGTGATTGGAAAGTCCAATACTTTACAACCTGTTCTTGAGCGGTTGTAGCACGGGTGCTACAGAGCCATAACATTAAAAATCCTATCATATTATATAGAATAGTGTCAATAGAATTAGTAGAAGTTTTTACGTAGGTCTTTTTTTCACAAAAAAAATGTTAAGATGAAGTACTTCGCTGCCATAAGGATCTCTCGACCATCAGAAACAATTTCATTACTCAAAACGACTGATATGATAAAAAGGATGTGAATGCTCACGGACAACGAACCTTATTTCTTTTTGTAAACGTTTTTGCAAATCGTTAAAATAAACCTGGTGCTCCCCCTTGTAAAAATAAGCTACATCTACACTTACTTCAACCACAACGACTTCTTCGATTCGATTCCGATATTCGTGAAGTTCTCTTTCTAATTGAAATGCTTTTGTTTCAGGGCTTTCTATTCTTCCACTTCCCTGACATACTGGACATCTAGTCGTGACATATTCCAATAATGGCCGTTTTGTCTTCTTTCTGGTTAATTGTAAAACACCGAGATCATTAAATCCTATAATAATCGTACGGGTAAAATCAGTTCTTAATGCTTCTTTTAAAGCAAAGATAACTGCTGCGTGATGATCTTTTTGATTCATATCCACAAAATCAATCATTATCATCCCGCTTAAATTTCTTAACATGATTTGGCGACCAATTTCTTTTGCTGCAGCTAAATTAGTCTTAAGAACTGTCTGCTTGAGCTGATCTTTTCCTGTGAATTTTCCAGTATTAACATCGACTACAGTCATTGCCTCAGTTTGTTCTATGACAATCGATCCTCCATTTGGCAGCCAAACATGCTGTTGTAAAGCCTTTTTCACCTTAGATTCCAAATCAAAATGTGAAAAGATACCTTCTTGCCCGTTGTAATGGGATATGGACCAATTAGTTATTGTGTCTTCTTTTTCAAACTGCTCGGACAACTCTTTTTTTACAGAATAAGAGTCTGCTACAACCTCTACTTGTTGTAGTTTCTTTGCTAATTCTAAAAGGTCATCCATCATTCGGTCTCTTTGAAAAAGAAGCTGAGGTGCCTTGCCTATATTATTTTTAAATAGGCTATATTGCAGACGTAATTCCTCTAATTCCGCTATTATTTCATCCCTGGTTTGACTTAGAGCACTAGTACGAAATAAAATTCCCTCTTCTTTCGATGTTATTGTTTCTCCAAGCCTTTTCCACTCGTTACGAACTTTATCATCCTGGGCTTTTTTTGAAACAGCAATATAGCGGCCGGTTGGCATATAAACAAGATGTTGACCCTTTAATTCAATGATGGCTGTTAATTTCGGACCTTTTGTCCCAGTTGCATCTTTCACAACCTGAACGAGAATCTTTTCCCCTTGATGGATTTTATGTTCCTTTGAACCATCCAGTAGTGGGAGATCTCGGAAGTGCAGAAAACCGTTTTTATCATGCCCGATATTAACAAAAGCAGCATTAAGCCCCTTCTCTACTTTCTCAACAATTCCTACATAAATATTTTCTACAAGAGACTCTTGTTGGGGCTGATAGTATTGGATTTGAAATAAGGTTTGATCTCTCATTAAAGCCCATCGTTTTTCTCTTGCTACTGTGTTCAAAATGATTTTATACAAGTTGTTTCCTCATTCCCTTACCTGATCTCTTTATACATGCTTATCATAATCACAGAGGATAAATCAAGAAAAAAGAGGATTTCCAAAACCCAAGGTGTCAGGAACCTCAACCTCTCACCATTAGAAGAACATATTAAATCAACTTCTAAATATGAGCGAAAAATGAAGTTCGAGACCCTTTTTGGAAAACCTCTTTTTAAATAGTGGCCAAGTGAGATCCCGCAGCGTAGCGAAGAGGCTAACGGGTCACTAAGCGGATAGCGAAGTGTATTCAGGATCCGGGTTAAATAACAACAATTTTGACGTAAAGAGCCTTTAGAAAACAGCCATTTAAATTAAATATAAAAGATCCTTCGTTTTGGCTGTCGTCTTTTTTTCAGCAAAAAAAGCATGAAGCAACTCATTTTCATCGAGTTTTCCGGCTTCCTTATTTCCTTCATAAATGATAAGCGGGTGTTTATATCCTCTTTGGAATTTTTCCAAGACTGTCGCTAAGCTATCTTCTCCATTAATGATTAGTGGTTTTAATTGCTGGAAGGATTCATTCTTTCCGTAATACCTTTCAAGTAAGAATTTCATAAAGGTATAACGCCTTTGTTTCCATTCAGCCCATAATGAAAAATATAAAAAGGTAAGGATGATCCAAAGGTTTAAATGAAATGGCACCGTAACGATAACAATAAAATGTAACAAGAAGAGCATCGCTAATGAAAAGAAAATCGTCCATTCATAGGCTTTAATAAATGTCATTCGATAGCCAAAAATGACTGAAAGAATTTTCCCCCCATCTAAAGGCCAGATTGGAAGTAAATTAAATAGAAGAACCATAAGATTATATTGAATAAAAAGCTCAAACATCCTGTCTGGAAATAATCCTAGACTAAATAGTAACCAAGCTACTGCCATTAGCCATACATGCTGGAGAGGTCCAGCTATAATAACCAGCAACTCTTCCTTTAGTGAACGGTTCCCATGCTCATCCATTTCAGCTACTCCTCCAAAAGGAAGCAACGAAATTCGTTTTATTCTCCAAGAAAAAACATGGGCCATCACCCCATGTCCCAGTTCATGTATTAAGATAATCACTAACAACATTAATAGCTCAATAAAATGAGCAGTAACAACCGCAATTCCAATAACTAACCAGAGAAGCGGATGGATGGACACTTTTCCTAAAACACTCATCACATGTTTATTCAAAGGATATCACCTGGATTGGATCGACAAATGTATCGCCCTTTTTAATTGCAAAATAAAACTCACCTGTCTCAGCGGAATCATCGCCTTTAACTGTTCCAACCTTGACACCGCTCTTTACTTTCTCATACTGATTGACGTCAATAGATTCGAGGTGACCATACCATGATTCACTTTTATCATCATGTTGAATCACGACGGTATTACCCAAATCATCCTTCTTCCCTGCAAAGATAATTAAGCCACCCTTCATGGCATCAACGGTTTCACCTTTCGTTTCAATCATAATCCCTTTGCCATTGCTTTCGAAATTTTCTACCACTTTCGCTGAAGCTGGAAGGGCGAAATCCTTATTGACGGCTTCAGTTTGTTTGTTTTTTTCACCACCCAAAGGCAATAAGGCAAGAGGCTTACCAAACTGATCTTCATACCAATTAGACACAGCTGCAAATTGAAACTCACTTTCCATCGTCTTCTCTACATATCCGCGGGCATCCTGAAAAATAGGTGAAGGATTCTTATACATGATCGCTGTAAGCAGTACCATGATTCCTGCACCGAGTATTTTTAATATAAATACCTCTTTATTAAATAAAGGATGACCACCTTGTGATGGAGGCGGTGACTCATAGGTAGAAAAACGTTCCCCTCCATAACGCTCTTCGTCCGTAGGAAGAAGCATTCTTCCTGAGGTGTTCGAAGCTTGCGCTGTATTCATTTTCTTTCTTTTTGCAATCCTCTTTCTAATTTCATCCGCGCGATTTCCCATTAACACCATTCCCTCTCCCTATTACTCCTCTTTATCAGAGAGCTAGTCTTTTGCTTCAATATATGACTTGTCCATAGAGAATATGATAAGAAAAGCAGAAGCGCCTTGAACAGGCCTGACAAGCATAAGCCAAGTCACTTAGAAAAGGTGATTTTCCCTTTCTAGGTGACTTGGCTTATGACTCGAAGGCCAAGGCGCTGGAGCTGGACAATAACAAGCTTTTTTATCCATAAACACTCCAAATTTTTATACATTCTTATCTCATTAAAAAAACTGATAAAAGGATGAACCTTCTATCAGTTTAGTAATTTCTATGCTTTTACACCGAAAAACTTTTTCAATCTCGTGAACATTCCTGGCTTATCATCCTCTAAAGATTGTAACGGGACGGATTCTCCAAGAATTCTTCTTGCAATATTACGATAAGAAATCCCTGCCTTAGTATTAGGATCAAGGGCGATAGGTTCTCCTTTATTCGAAGACCTGATGACATTATCGTCATCAGCCACAATTCCAATTAGATCGATCGACAGATGTGTAGTGATTTCATCAACATCAAGCACTTCACCATTTTTCATCATATGATTCCTTATACGATTAATGACAAGTTTTGGAGGCTCAATCTCTTCTTTTTCTAATAACCCGATGATGCGATCTGCGTCACGAACAGCGGAGATTTCTGGAGTTGTCACAACAATAGCTTTATCTGCTCCAGCTACGGCATTTTTATAGCCTTGTTCGATTCCAGCTGGACAATCAATTATGATATAATCATATTCTTGTTTCAATTCCGAAATCAAAGCCGCCATTTGTTCAGGATTGACAGCCGATTTATCACTTGTTTGTGCAGCAGGTAGTAAATACAATTTATCTTCAAACCTTTTATCCTTTACAAGGGCTTGATGTGTTTTGCAGCGCCCTTCAACAACATCTACTAAGTCATAGATAATCCGATTTTCGAGCCCCATTATCACATCCAAATTCCGAAGGCCAATATCTGTATCTACTAAACATACTTTTTTGCCTTGCAGAGCTAATGCTGTACCCACATTTGCTGAAGTAGTGGTTTTGCCTACCCCGCCTTTTCCGGAAGTAATTACGATTGCTTCACCCACATTAGCGCCCCCCTTTAAAACTAGATATATTTGGTCTTATATGTCTTAAAACTTGCAAACGATCGACAACAATTTGATTTGAATCATCTATGTATGCACATTCCATTTCATGACCTTCCTCTTTTTCAAGGTGATCAGGTGAACGATTAAGTTGTTCTGAAATGCGCAGCTGTGTAGGCGTCATTTGCGAAGCGACGATTACTGCTTCATCATTACCAGAACAACCTGCATGTGCAACACCCTTTAAAACGCCTAGAATATATATGTTCCCAGCTGCTTTGACAGTACCACCGGGGTTCACATCTCCAATAATTAGTAAATCACCAGGAACTTCTATTACTTGTCCTGACCGAATTACACCTGTTATAGGGTATATATCAGATTCTTCGATAAGTTTATTCGCATCAACTTTTGTCATGACATTGCTCGAAATTTGCTCTACTATAAGGTTTCGATTATTACTTACAATTTCTCTGAGTTCCTGTTCTTGTCCCTCAGTTAAGTATCGATTGCCGGTTTGAATATTTACAGACATTAATGGACGGTCTTCCGAATGATGATATTGAGCCGTCAATTTAGAATCCAGCTCTTTCTTTAATTCTTCATATGAGCATTGATCATTCAAATGAAGTGTTAATCCATCCTTTGTTCCTTTTATTAAAATATTATGTTTTTTTATCATGACGCATTGTTCACCTCAGTCGTCATTTAATTCGACAAATACCTCTTTAATTCCTCTTTTTCAAACCTTAAAGCCTATTGTTCAATAAATTCTTTTCTTAAATTATTCATTAGGAGCTTTATAGGATAAGAGAAAATAATAATAAAGACCGCATTTAAAACGAGCGTTGGCCATAGCCTCCAGTCTGCAAACTGGATTAGAGTAAAGTCTGTCCTTTGAATAATAAAATTGAGCTGATAAACGAGTAATTCCAATATCGATATATTAATGATCATTGAAATCCCTACAACAATTAAATTGTTATGCAAAATTTTCATCATTTTATCCATTAAGAAAATCGTTAAAGGGAAAATAAGCATGTAAATTCCAATGATTTCTGTATAAAATAAATCAAATAAAAAACCGAACACAAAAGCATAAACAATCGCAGAACGGTAATGAAAAAATACGGCCATAAATAAAATGAAGATCTGCAAAAAGTGTGGAACAATAATTCGATGACTTTCTATTAATTCAACAGGAAAAACTCTGACAAAAATACTTTCACTATATAAGGTCATCAGGGCAAGGAATGGAAGAAGAAGACGTTTCATCATTCTTCCTCCTCCTTGTTAGCAGTATTAGGCTCTTTTGCTTTTGTCATCGTACGCTCTACAACCATTACATGCTCTAAATCATAATAATCCGCTGTTGGTTCAACATATGCGGTTTGCGTTAATCCGTATTGATCAGGTATGACCTCTGTCACTTTTCCCACAGGCAAGTTTTTAGGGAAAACCCCACCTAAACCGGATGTAGCAACAATGGAACCTTTTTTCACTTTCATATCATAAGGAATTCGTTTAACCATAAGCTTCTTTTTCTCTTTATCGAACCCTTCTACAAAAGCAAAGATATCTTTTTCTCCTTGAATTGTTACGGAAACTCGATTATTTGAATTTTTGGCACTTAATAGTTCAACGGTCGCCGAAAAATTTGTCGCGCTTTTTACTTTTCCTATTAATCCCTTCGAGGTGATCACTGCCATATTTGGATACACCCCATGATTTTCTCCGCGATTAATAATTAGAAGATCCTGCCATTGGTCCGGGTTTCTAGCAATGACAGTTGCATGAATTGGATTATATTCTCGTAAATTTTCTTCTTTTCCAACAATATCTCGCAGTTTTTCATTCTCTTTAGCTAAATCTTCAACTTTGATTTCCAATTGAACTAGCTCTTCTAAACGAGATTTCAGCTTCTCATTTTCCGTGTATGTATTTTGCAGGTTATCAAGATCTTCAAAAAAACCGGACACAGAGCTTACTGGCTTAGAAACAATCGATTGACCAAACCCAACAATGTCTTTCACAAATTGTTCGGGCCAAGAAATATTTTCTCTCTCTCGTAAAGAATAACCAACCAATGCCACTAGAACAATAATGCTGACGAGTAAGATGATCAACCGCTTATTCATGAAAAATTGTGGCATGATTTACACCTCTATCTCTTTCACTATAAAAATAGTGCTTTTTTAATTCCAGCACAAAAACGCAGCGTTCCTTCATATGAATAAGGTAAAATTAAAACCTGCTGCTTGCGCTAGTTATATCGTCGTATATATTCACGAAAATAATAAATGACTTTCTAAATCAATCACAAATACAGGGCCTGTCCCTTGTTTATCTTGATGGGCCAGCCCCAGTAATTTTATAACTTACGCTTATTTACCGCGGTTCTTAAATAAATGGATATGATCAAGAGCTTTTCCAGTTCCAATTGCTACACAGTCTAATGGATTTTCAGCAATTAACACCGGCATTTTTGTCTCATCACTAATAATCTTATCGAGGTTCCGCAGTAATGCCCCCCCGCCTGTTAGAACGATTCCTCGGTCCATAATATCAGCAGCCAGTTCAGGAGGTGTTGTTTCTAATGTACTTTTAACTGCATCCACTATAGCAAATACCGTATCATGAAGTGCTTTTCCAATCTCATCAGCGGTAATTTCAAGGGTTTTCGGAAGTCCAGTCAACAGGTCCCGTCCACGGACATCCATCGCTTCAATTCCTTCAGAGTCAGCTGCTGAGCCAATTTCTAATTTAATCGTCTCAGCCGTACGATCCCCAATCATCAAATTATATGTTTTGCGGATATAATTAATAATGGCATCATCCATTTCATCACCGGCAACGCGAATGGATTGTTTTGTAACAATCCCTCCCAGAGAAATAATTGCCACCTCAGTTGTTCCTCCGCCAATATCCACAACCATACTACCCGTTGGTTCCCATACAGGTAAATTTGCTCCTATTGCAGCTGCAAATGGCTCTTCAATCGTGTAAGCATCTCTTGCACCTGCTTGACGAGTAGCATCGATAACCGCTCTTTCTTCAACTGCCGTTATTCCAGAAGGGACACAAACCATTACATATGGTTTTCTAGCGAAAGGTGATGTTCCTTTCACTGCTTGTTTTATGTAATATTTCATCATCGTCGCTGTTGTTTCATAATCTGCAATAACTCCGTCTTTCATCGGTCTTAGAGCTACGACGTTTCCTGGTGTTCTTCCAATCATATTTTTGGCGTCATTTCCAACGGCAACAATTTGTTTATTATCAGTTTGTAAAGCGACAACAGACGGTTCACGTACCACAATTCCTTTTCCTTTTACGTAAACAAGTGTGTTCGCTGTTCCTAAATCAATTCCAAGGTCTTTCGTTCCAAACATGCTTGTATCTCCCTTTCTGATACGGATTGGGCGGTGTATTTTACATTACCAATCTATTTCATTTCTCCAATTTTTAGGTCAAAAATCACAAACAATATTATATCGCAACACCCTATAAAATCATAGTGTTATAAATACCCTTTTTCCTTTAAACTTACATATTTCTTCTCGCCAATAATAAGATGATCGAGAATGTCGATTCCGATAATCTTCCCACATTCCACTAGTCTTTTGGTAACCTCAATATCCTCCCTACTTGGTGTAGGGTCCCCAGAAGGATGATTATGAATACAAATAATTGAAGCAGCCGATCTTCGAAAGGCTTCTTTAAAAACCTCTCGTGGATGGACTATGGAGGCATTCAAGCTTCCAATAAAAATCGTCTTCTTATGAAGAACCTGATTCTTTGTGTTAAGAAATAAACATACGAAGTGTTCTTGAGAAAGAAAACGCATATCATTCATTACGAAATTAGCCCCATCCTCAGGTGAGCGTATCGAAAATCGATCATCATAGGTGAGATTACTAATTCTTCTCCCAATTTCGACAGCAGCCATAAGCTGTATAGCCTTTGCTAAACCAATCCCATGAATGGCTGTAATTTCTTCTATTGAAGCATCTTTTAGTAATCTCAACCCTTCGAACGTTTGCAATAGACGATTAGATAATTGTATTACAGATTCCGACTTTGTTCCAGTTCTAAGCAAAATAGCTAGAAGCTCTTGATTGGAAAGACTTTTTGCCCCGCTTTGGATCATTCTTTCGCGAGGTCGCTCATCATTAGGGTAATCCCTAATCATTAAGCGTTCTTCTGTTTTATTCGTCACAAACCCTTTCCTCCTTAATGTAACTATGGGAGGGAGGAAGTAAGCAAAGGTCAAACTCGTAACGATGGGTATCCCATTTTCTTCAATGTACGATAAAGCTTTGATATTGGAAGTCCAACTACAGAAGCATAATCTCCTTTAATCTCTTTTACAAATAATGCCCCAAGAGCTTGTATACCATATCCACCAGCTTTATCATAAGGTTCACCTGTTTCGATATAGTTTAGAATCTCTTGCTCTGTTAACTCCCAAAATGTTACATCTGTTTTTTCGTAGAATACTTCCTGTTGACCTTCAAATATGACAGCCACACCTGTAAAAACGGAATGCGTTATTCCAGATAATTGACTGAGCATCTTCTTGGCCTCTTCTTTGTCTTTCGGTTTTTCGAGAATATGATCACCTTGCGCCACTACGGTATCAGAGCCAATCACATAAGAGCTGTGATAATCATCAGCGACCGCAAGCGCTTTTCGGGTAGCTAGATCTGTGACGACACATTCAGGGCTTACCTTTCGATCAATACTTTCATCTACATTTGAATGAATAATGGAGAAATCAAGATGCAGTTGTTGGAGAAGCATTTTTCTGCGGGGAGAACTTGAAGCCAAAATGAGGTTAGTCAATAAAATCACCTTTCCCTTCTTCCATAAAGATTGGGAGATACAACATAATCCTACCAAATTCGTCAAAAGTTCTCAACAAATAGTCAAGAGATTAGGAAAATAAAAAACAAAAAAAGTGATAACCAACCATTCAACGTACAATTTCAAAGTACTAGAACCGAATAGGTCGATCATCACTTTTCTCATCTTAAATTATTTCCTAGAAAATATCACTTTCTGTCGATGTGTTGTTATAATTTATTATATTTTTCAATAAATGAAAAAAGACTTTCACGTGCCTTTTGAAGTTGTGCATCCTCTGTTGTTGAACTATATTCTTTCATGCTTGTGACAGCATTGGTTAAATCTTTTTTCATACTAACCAACGTTTTGTTTTCAATTTTCATCCCATCTAGTTCACTTTGCTGTTTTTCAACCGAAGTAATGACGCTTTTATTAACTTTATTTTCGAGGCTAGCAGTAAGGGATTCTTGAGCAAGTACAGTAAAAATCTTCATTCCTTTATTAATAAAATCAGCTTCATCTCCAGAAGCTTTAATTTCTTTTTCATCAAGGGTAAACTCTTTAGCATAAACTTCAATGTCTTTCTCTTTCAATTTTTCACCAAACGAATTAATGGTATCAAGGTTTTCACCTATCCCAACAAATAAATAATATTGTTCATCACTTGAAATCATCGCTACAGGTACACCTTTTGATTCAATGGATGATTGCATTGCATTTGCAGACTCTTCGGTACCAAACACACCCGCTTGTAGTACTGGAAGTGAAAAGGCTTGAATTTTATTTTTTGAACCACTCTTTCCACCAGATTCTTCCCCTTTAGAGGAGACCTCTTCTTGGAGAGCAATGGCTGGGGCAGACTGTTCCCCATCTGTTATAACATTTAATATAATAAACCCTAGCGTAATACCAATGGCAATCGCACCTATTAAAGGAAAGAGAAAGACAGTATAATCTTTTGCCCCCCCCTTAAAGCTCATCTTTTTCTTTTTACCTTTTTCTTGTACATAATTAATTTTTTTATATTCTTTTGGCGGCTTTTCTTCTTCATCCGGTAATACCCAGTTGAACGAATCATCCTCTGCACGATCTTTTGCCGCCGCGAGTTCATCTGTCCCTAGCTGCCAATCATGTACAAGCAGATCTTCTTGATATTTTGTTTTTTCGCCATTAATTTTAACGGTTATTTTCCCACTATTTTTACTCTGCTTGTCCAAATTTTACGCCCCTCCTTTTAGTTGTTTTTTTACATGCTATCATAGGCCACAAAAAAAAGAACAAGACTTTTGTCGTCTTGCCCCCATAGGTTTTCGTCAATTTTTTTAATTTCAATAAATTATTCTGGCTTTCATCAATCAGGTATGGAATTTGTCGAAAAGGTTTGTTCTTGTTTAACCTTTTGGTATGTGGAATCAAGGGAATTGATTTGTGAGTTAGGTGCATGTATATTTACAAAATGAATAAAATCGTTATTTTTGGTAAATGAAGTTATACATCATTCGTTAACCGCATTAATGATCTAGATATATAAAGAATAATACCATTGTACGATTTCCTCACCATAAAAATAAGCTAGAATTGTCCCAAGACAAATATAGGGGCCAAACGCAATGGCCTCACCTTTCTTGAATTTTCCAATCAACATTCCAGCTATACCAACAACAGCTCCTAATAACGTGGCAAGGAAAAAGGAAAGTAAAAGACCTTTTACGCCAAGTACAAAGCCAATAAGTGTGAACAGTTTAATATCTCCACCTCCCATTCCACCTTTACTGATAATGGCGATCAATAAAAGTAAGGAAAAACCAAGTGCTGCTCCTGTTAGCGAAGCCCACCATGGTGATAGCGGTTTAAAGAGACGTTCCACTATAAAGAGAATGGCAAAAAATAAGAGTACCTTATCTGGTATGATCATATATTTGAGATCACTAACTGTAATAATCGAAAACAACGAAATAAGCGTCAGTGCAATAATGAGCTCTAACTGAAGACCGAAAACTTGGTAAGCAAGAACAAAAAATGCCCCTGTTATGACTTCCATTACAGGATACAAAGGAGAAATCTCCCCCTTACAGCTGACACATTTCCCGCCTTGCATGATAAATGAGAAAACAGGGATGAGTTCTTTTGTACTGAGTTGATGTCCACAATAGGGACAAGCTGAGCGGGGCCGGATTATTGACTTTTTTAACGGTATTCTTAAGCCTACAACGTTGTAGAAGGATGCTAAGAGTAGTCCGTAAATAAAGAATAATATATTCATAGAAAATTATTTATTATCTCCTTATGTGTTTTGATGATTATTTTTAGTTTAACACCATACATGTTGCCAAAATAGAGAATAATCCACTATGCCAATCATTTCACATATTGTGCAACACGATTTCTCCCCGCTTGTTTTGCTCCCGTGTAAAGTGCACGATCGGCTTGGCGGATGAGTGATAAGCCATCATCTGCTTCATAGGGAGCTGTAGCAACTCCTAGACTCGCAGTAATATTCACACTTAATTGTTTACGTTCTTTCTCTAAATCACTGTGTAATAGGAAGGAATGGCTTTCTATATGGATTCTTATATCTTCAGCCAATTTTAATGCTTCTCCTTTTTTAATATCTTTTAAGAGGATCACAAACTCTTCTCCCCCATAACGTGCAACTGTCCCTCTTAAATCGATCAATTTCTCTAGCTTCTGTGCCAATACACAAAGAATTTCATTCCCACTTTGATGACCGTATGTATCATTAATGGATTTGAATCGATCAATGTCTAGCATTATTAAAGAGATACATTCATATTCACCAGAATGTAAACCTGCAATTACCGCCTCTAACTCAATTTCAAAATAGCGGTAATTATACAACTTGGTTAATGCACATCTTTCACTATCCCATTTTGTTGTTTCATAGTGTCGTGCGTTTGCGATTGCAACGCCTAAATAGGAACATAGTATATCAACAATCATTAACTGATATTTTTCAAATGCATTTTTCTTTGATGAGGCCAGCAGAAGAACTCCTCTTACCATTTGGCTTCGTACTATTGGGACACAAATGACGCTTTCTGCATCCTCTGGCATATATCCCCCTACCAATGAATCCCATTCTGTCTTATTACGAAAAATGATGGACTTTCCAGAAGCCCAAACGCCTCCACTTATGTCTTCATTCCTTTTTAATGGGGAAATATCATTGTTTTTAAGTTCACCTTTTTCTACTCTTCTAATGAGAATAAGCTTATCGTCTTTTACATCTAGAATATAAGCATACTCAACAGGTAATGTGGAAGTGATCCTATCTAAGAATAAGTCTAACACTTCTTTGACATTTAAGTTTTCCGTTAATTGGTGGCCGATTTCAACGGCCTTCTGCAAGTATTGATTTATTTTTTCGGAAGAATTATATAAGCGAAGAAGTGTAGCAACCGAAATAAAAGGAATACCTAGTAAAAACAGTGAAACAGCCCCTAGTTCTAAAGACAAATAAAACCATGTAACTCCAAGGGGAAACATTAACATGATGGATAGAAAATCCCATACTAAGTCTTCTCCTAATAGCTTTATCTTTCGATCTAGGAAACGAAAGAAAACGATTAAGATCACTTGATTCAGGATTATGTTCATAACTTGATAAACTATGGCAGGTCCTACTAATTCTTCTAATGGTTGCGGGCCAATTTCGCCACCTATCCCGAAATAAAGGAGTCCGCTTAAAATGGATACGAGAAAAAACATCGAAGAGTTAAGAGGAATTCGATACATTTCATTTTTATTAATTCTTAATTTAACCAACAAAAGAACAACCGAAAATTGCATCAGCAGAACTTCAAAAAATAGGCCGTATTGTAAAAAGGCTGCTAATGTTACCCATTGAATCATAACCATGGGAGTACTGTTAATGACAATCGGCATGAATGAAGCACATGCCGTCATGACAAATAAAGAGATGACTCCCCATATATTTTCAATTTGTGGAGGAAAGAAATGATAGGTTAAGTATAGCCCTGGCGGAACAATAAATGCCCAAAGTATCCAAATAAATTTCTTCTGGTTGGTACCTACATCCATTTCCAATCCCCTCTCTCGAAAATAGTTAAAAAGTCATGTTTTTATGAATATTTTACCAAACTAAAGCAAAGAAGTCATCTTTAGTTTCACCTAATTCCTTAAAACCGAATAAAGATATGGTTTTACTTGGGATATAAAATATAGCGAGCCGGTAATCACTAAAACTTCATCCTCTTTGACTTCGCTAATCATATTAGCCAAAGCTGATTTCCAATCAATCATTTCAATTACGTTATCAATTGATATAAAAGTTGCTAATTCTTGTGGTGAAGCAACTCTCGGAAAATCAAAGGTCGTCAATATTAATTGCTCTGCTACTCTTTCAAAACCTGATAGCATAGGTTTTAGATCTTTATCTTTTAGAGCTGCTACCATTATTTTTACCTTTTTATTAGACCATCTATCTTCAATTGTTCTGATTAGAGTTTTTACACCTTCAGGGTTATGGGCTCCATCAAGATAGATCAATGGTACTGAAGAAATTTGTTCCATTCTTCCTGGCCAATAGGCATATTTAAGTCCTAATTGTACTGCTTTATGATCGATATGAAATCCATACTTATCGTTTAATAGTTCGATTATTTTTAATGCAAGTGAGGCATTTTCGATTTGATGTCTGCCTACCATTGAAATCTCATAAGACTCTTTATATTCTCCTGATATAAAAGTAAACTTTTCTCCAGATTGAAGGTTTTCTTCCTTATCAGTATCAAAGTCAACACCATATAGGTAAAAATCAGCTTGCTGTTCATTTGCTTTTTCTTTAATAACTTTAATGGCCGCTGGTTGTTTAACACAACTAATGACAGGTACATGTTCTTTTATTATTCCTGCCTTTTCAAAAGCTATTTCCTCGAAGCTTTCTCCAAGAAACTGAGTATGGTCCTTGCCAATATTCGTAATTGCCGACACTAATGGCTGAATAATATTCGTCGAATCCAGTCTCCCCCCTAAACCAACCTCATATATCACAATGTCAACAGGATTAACATGAGAAAAATAATAAAAGCTCATCGCCGTAATCACTTCAAATTCAGAAGGACCTCCCCATTCCGATTCTTCCATTTCCTCGGATAATGGGATTATGATATTAACTAGCTCCACTAGGTGGCTATCCGCGATAGGTTCCCCATTAATACTAATTCTTTCGTTAAATCGTTCAAAATATGGAGAAGTAAAAGTTCCAACCCGCTTGCCTGACTGTTGCAAAATATTTCTTAAAAAGGTAACGGTTGAACCTTTTCCATTTGTTCCACCAATATGAATCGTTTTGAGCTTCCTTTCGGGGTGATCAAGCTTTTCCATCATATATTCCATGCGTTTAAGTCCCGGCTTTATCCCGAGACGTAACCTCGAATGAATCCAATTCACTGCTTCTTCATATGTAGCAACCATTTCTTCACCTCTTTAAAAGAGGAGGCAAATCTGAAGGACGATTTGTTCTGTTACATCCGTTCAGATAGCCTCCAAATCCTTTTTATTGTTCTTTTAATTCTTTGATTCTTGTTTCAACGACTGCTTTTTTATCAAGATAATCTGCTTCTTTAGCTTTTTCTTCATCTACTACTTTTTGCGGAGCTTTACTTACGAACTTTTCATTACTAAGTTTACCTTGTACACGTGCAACTTCCTTGTTCCACTTTTCTAGTTCTTTTTCTAAGCGAGCAATTTCCTCTTCAATGTTGATCAGACCCTTAAGGGGTAAGAATAGTTCAGCACCTGTAACAACTGCTGTCATTGCCTTTTCAGGAGCACTGATCTCGGTATTGATGATAAGTTCTTCTGGGTTACAGAAGCGATCAATATAAGCTTCATTTTTTTGAAGAATTCCGAGAACCTTTTTGTCTTTTGCTTTAATCATAATTTTAATTTGTTTACTTAATGGTGTATTTACTTCTGCTCTTATATTACGCACTGAACGAATAATTTCAACAAGCAGCTTCATTTCCTCTGCAGCAGCATGATCTGAAAGCTCACTATTCACAGTTGGCCAAGCGGCTTCTGTAACCGACTCTCCGTTATGAGGCAGATTTTGCCATATTTCCTCGGTAATGAATGGCATAAAGGGATGAAGAAGGCGCATTGTGTTGTCAAGAACATACGCAAGTATTGATCGAGTAGTTTTCTTTGCTGCTTCATCATCTCCATAAAGCGGAAGCTTCGCCATTTCAATATACCAGTCACAGAAATCATCCCAAATGAAGTTGTAAAGTATGCGTCCAACTTCTCCAAATTCATAACGATCGGCTAGCTTTGTTACAGATTCTATAGTGTCATTTAATCGAGTAAGGACCCATTTATCTGCAACAGATTTTTCACCGCTTAAATCAATTTCTTCATACTTTAATCCATCCATGTTCATTAAAGCGAAGCGAGAGGCATTCCAGATTTTATTTGCAAAGTTCCAAACCGACTCCACTTTCTCAATGGAGAATCTTAAATCTTGACCTGGTGAGCTCCCTGTTGATAAGAAGTAACGTAGTGAATCTGCACCATATTGATCGATAACCTCCATCGGATCAACACCGTTACCAAGCGATTTACTCATCTTACGGCCTTCCGCATCACGTACAAGTCCATGAATTAAAACATCTTTAAATGGACGTTCATTTGTAAACTCTAAGCCTTGGAAAATCATACGTGAAACCCAGAATCCGATAATGTCATATCCTGTAACAAGACAATTTGTTGGATAATAACGGTTAAAATCCTTTGATTCTATCTCTGGCCACCCCATCGTTGAAAACGGCCAAAGAGCTGAACTAAACCATGTATCTAAGACATCCACTTCTTGGTCCCAATTTTCAATATCCGCAGGTGGTTCATGATCGACATGAATTTCACCTGTCTCTTTATGATACCAAGCTGGAATTCTATGCCCCCACCAAAGTTGCCGTGATATACACCAATCCCTGGTATTCTCCATCCAACGCATATAAGTATTATTGAATCGATCAGGTACAAAGTTAACCTTTTCCTCTGAATCCTGTAACTTAATGGCTTCATCTGCTAATGGCTGCATTTTAACAAACCATTGTGTCGATAAATAGGGTTCAACTACTGCATTACTTCGTTCAGAATGTCCGACAGAGTGTAAATGCTCTTCAATTTTGAAGAGGACTCCTTGCTCCTCTAGATCTTTAGCAATTTGTTTGCGGCACTCAAAGCGATCCATTCCTTGATATTTTCCTGCTTTACCATTCATTGAGCCGTCTTCGTTCATCACTAATATTCTCTCGAGATTATGACGATTTCCAATTTCAAAATCATTAGGATCATGAGCAGGAGTAATTTTAACCGCACCGGAACCAAATTCCATGTCTACATAATCATCGGCTACGATCGGAATTTCACGATTTGTAATCGGAAGGATAACATTCTTGCCAATTAAATGTTTATATCGATCGTCTTCTGGATGTACTGCGACCGCCGTATCACCAAGCATTGTTTCAGGACGAGTTGTAGCGATTTCAATATGTCCTGTACCGTCTGCTAGAGGATACTTCATATGATAAAACGCACCTTGTACATCCTTGTGTATTACCTCAATATCAGAAAGGGCTGTTTTGGTTGCAGGATCCCAGTTAATAATATACTCTCCGCGATATATAAGACCTTTCTTGTAAAGAGTAACAAACACTTCACGAACCGCTTTTGAAAGCCCCTCATCAAGGGTGAATCTCTCGCGACTGTAATCAAGACCTAGACCTAATTTAGACCATTGCTTGCGAATGTGCTCAGCATACTCTTCTTTCCATTTCCATGTTTCTTCTACAAACTTCTCACGACCAAGATCATATCTGGTCTTGCCTTCATTTCTTAGCTTTTCCTCTACTTTCGCTTGCGTAGCAATTCCTGCATGATCCATACCAGGTAACCACAATACATCATACCCTTGCATTCGTTTCATACGAGTCAAAATATCCTGTAATGTCGTATCCCATGCATGACCAAGGTGGAGTCTACCCGTTACATTCGGTGGAGGAATGACGATAGTATATGGTTCCTTTTCTTGATCATCCTTTGCTTCAAAAAATTTGCCATCTAACCACCATTGGTATCGACCCTTCTCAATATTGTTAGGATCATATTTTGTGGGCATTGTTAATTCTTTTTCATTCGTTGCCATTATGATTTCCTCCTTAAAATTTATTCCAAATAAAAAAACTCCTACGTCAAAAGGACGAAGGAGTTCATTCGCGGTACCACCTTTTTTTCAAATAAAGGAACAACAGATCTTCATTTGAATCTTCATTGAGATAACGGCTATTTAACCGGACTCTACTACTACATTTTTCATAGAGGCTGCTCAAGGGCGACCTTCCAATGTCTACGCTTAGGAATTCTCAGCAACCATTCCCTCTCTGAAAGCAAGTGACCATTGTACTCTTCCCTATCTTTGCATTCAATCTTTATTAAATTGATTATTTACTCATTATAGTATCCAAAAACAATTCATTTCGTCAATCATTATTGACTTATTTTTATAAAATCATTCTTTTTTTCATAAATATGGGTAAATGCACAAACATATATTTATATCATATAGTGATGTATAGAGAAAAATTCGGAGGAGAGAGAGATGAAAAAAAAGTTTAATTATGGCCATTACTCTATGCCCCCATGGTTAAAAACCTGCCGCGATATTTGTAAACAATTCATCATACCTTTTACAATCTTTCAAGGGATTCGTACTTTCTTCATACCTACAACATTTGATGTCCTCCTATTAGCTATTTTTCTTTTATTAGCCTTTGCCTACCATGCTGAATGGATTTAAAAAGGAGCTTCTTCACTCTATGTGGAAGCTCCTTCTTGTGATTGTTGTTGTTCTTTTTTCTGTCTTTCATATTCATCAATTCTCATAATAATGTATTCTGTATTTTTAAGAAGCCAAAAATGTCGCTGAATTTTTTTAACGAATTTCATTTCATTCCGTTTAGACTTTGGAGTATGAAAATATTTTTTAACTACTGAAATAACAGTGCTTGGATAGGCAAGATAGCTTAACAATAGCTTCATCTCTTCATTCCGGAATGAAATATGCTGAAAATAAGTCATTAGCCATTCAATACACTCATCATAGTATTTGGGGTATGATTTCAGTGTTCGTGATAAGAAAGGTAACAGGTCATGTATTGGCGACCCTACCCTTGTACCTTCAAAATTGTGAAAGTATCCATACCCTCTTTCATCATAGAGAAAGTGCTCTGACGATATCTTTCCATGTACAATGACTGTTCTCACTTTATCATGATCCTTGGTTTCTTCATACCACTCATCAAACTTCTTTCTAGAAAACCTCAACGCTTGAGATACATCATGATAGTATAAACAATAAATCAATTGAAATGGGGATAAATAGGTTTCTTTTTCACAAGCTTCTACAAACTCCTCCAAAAATTCTTGTTCCTTTTCCCATCTCGATGTTAATTCTTCATAGTGATCTTCTCTTTCTTCTTTAGCAATCGTGATTTCTTTCGAAGAAATCGTATGAAGTCTCGCAAGTTCACGGAATAACTTCTTATTTTTTTCAAATTGATCTTCCTTATATTCATTCAGTACCCATGGCATACAATAATATAGCTTATCCTTATTCCAAACTGCATATCGTCCATCCAATGTAGGGTAGATTGGAACAATGCGGTTATAGCCAAGTTGAAATAAGCGCTGAACATTACGAACAAAGTCAACCCCTGTTGTAGCAGAAATTTCTTTTAAGGCCAATGTCCCTTTATTACTAAATATTTTTTTAACTTTTCCATTGTTCTCTACAAAGTGTGGAGTGACTCCGTATGGTTTTAATATTTCATTTAGGTTAGAAGACTGGTTAGGTTCCACATGATCACCCGCCTTACTTAAATAAGCATTCTTACTATTAAACATACTCCTAGAGTGGCGAATAGACACCAAAGAAAACGAAATCGAAGAGGCTGTCCCAAAGGGGTTAAGAACCACCATCTTCGTCGTGGTTCCAGACACCTTGGATTTGGGACAGCCCCTATATATTAGTTATAATAGGCTGGTTCAACTGGAATATAGAGAACTTGACCTTCATACAGATCTTGGTTAGCCTCTAAATGATTCACTCTCAGTATTTGTGGGACACTTAGCTCATATCTTTCTGCAATTAAATCAAGGGTCTCACCTTCTTGGATTATACATACTTTCAATTTTGCTGCTCTTTCCTCTTCCTTTCGAGCAAAGAAATCTGTTAATGAAATCGACTCATAGTTTTTTTTCGATTTCTTTTTCTTGTCTGTTTCTTCCGGTTGCTCTTCTTCAGAAACATTTTTGGTTTTTCCCTTATAATATTGATGAACTTGCGGTGATGAAGATGACTCTTCTTCTATTTCAGCAGAAATCTCCTCTACCTCTACGTCCATCTTTACATCCTCATTTGAAGATTCGCTAAGTTCTTGGATTGGTAAATCGAATACACTTTCCTTGCCTCTAACTTCTTGCTCTTCGTTTTCTTCCGAGTACCCTAAAATTGGAGCTTGAGATGGCTTGGAATCATAATGAATTTGTACAGGTACTTCTTCTTCCTCTTCCTCTTCCTCTTCTTCTTCCTCTACTGGTTGTCGACCTTCTACAGAAAAAGGTTCGTATAAGTCTTCGTCATCCTCCTCTTCAGATTCCGAGATGGATTCATATAATGCTTCTTTATTCACTTCTACAGGCTGACGAAATTCTTCGACAACTTGTTCTTCTAATTCTTCTTCTCCCACTTCTTCTTCAGATAGTCTACCATCAGTAGAGACTGTTTCATATAAATCTTCGTCATCCTCTTCTTCAAAATCAAAGGAATAATACTCCTCTTCCTCCTCGTATTCTTCCTCATACTCCTCTTCAAATTCATCTGTTCCTTCTTCGGTTTCCGCTTCTTGAAGTGTGGGAGCAGACCTATGAAGAGGCTCGAGGGTCTGTTCCTCTTCTAAATCAATAGGAGCTGTAGTTTGTTGTTCACCATAAATTCCTGCAATCGTCAGATCTGCATTTAGTTTTAAACAAGCATTTTCAGGAACTACGTAATCAAATGCTTCTACAAATACATCTATGTCTTCCAAATTCACAATTCGATTTTTAGGAATTGTCACATCAACAGGAAAACTATGAGTAAATTCACATTCCCCTTTTTCTCTTTTCTCCACGATTTGTACAAACTTACCACTATGATGAAGATCTCCCCAAGTATCTTCTTCTTCCTCTCTTATCGTTGAGGGCAAATATTCACCTGTAAGGTCTAGACTTCCCCGTATGACTACATATTGTTCTTGCTCTTGTATTGTTATATGAGGATCTAAGGAGATTGAGAGTAATTCTTCTACTTCCTGTCCTTTTTTAAACCAAATGGATTCTTCCAATGAAAATCGTAAACACGATTGTTGTTCTCCAGCCAAAAGAGCTCCTCCTTTCAAGTTCCAGCCATAGGAATGACAATGTCATTAACAATCTATGTGGAAAATCACTAGAATATGAACATTTAATCTTTGATTAATTAAATAGTTAGTTAAGGAAATCAGAATGTCAAAAATCAATGAGTCAATTTCCATAGAAACTAGCTTTTCATTATTCTTATAGAAGGGTATAAAAGGCTTGTTTATAAGTAATCATCATATTGAGTTATAACAAAAAACCTGAACTAAAATTAGTTCAGGTTTTGAAAAAATATTTACTTTCTGCTAATATTACTAAACGCTTTTTCAGCCGCTTCAATTGTTCGCTGAATATCCTCATCTGTATGAGCAGTTGAAAGGAATAATCCCTCAAATTGAGATGGGGGGAGCAATACCCCTTCATTAGCCATTTGACGGTAATATTCTGCAAAGAGTTCAAGATTAGAACTTCTTGCTCCTTCATAATTTGTAACCTTTTCATTTGTAAAGAAAATGCCAATCATTGAGCCTGCACGATTGATTGTATGAGGAATGTCATATTTTGAGCAAGCTCTATGTAAGCCTTCTTCTAGCAAGACTGCTTTACGTTCAAATTCCTTATAGCTATCAGGGGTAAGCTGCTTAAGTGTTTCATATCCAGCTGTCATCGCTAATGGATTACCAGATAAGGTTCCCGCCTGATAAATAGGACCACTTGGAGCTACTCTTTCCATAATTTCCGCTTTTCCACCGTAAGCACCTACCGGCAGGCCACCTCCGATCACTTTCCCTAGACAGGTTAAATCAGGGGTAACATTATAATAGCCTTGTGCACAATTGTAACCAACTCTAAACCCAGTCATCACTTCATCAAAGATTAACAGTGTACCATTCTTTTCTGTAATTTCTCTTAAACCTTGAAGGAATCCAGGATTAGGAGGAACCACACCCATATTTCCTGCTACGGGCTCAACAATAACTCCCGCAATATCCTCACCATATTGTTCAAAGGCGTAATGAATGCTTTCTAAATCATTATAAGGTACGGTGATCGTATTTTGGGCAACACCTTCTGGAACTCCTGGGCTATCGGGCAGTCCGAGGGTTGCAACACCAGATCCAGCCTTAATTAGAAGAGAATCACCATGTCCATGATAGCAGCCCTCAAATTTTAGAATTTTATTTCTCCCTGTATATCCTCTCGCTAATCGAAGAGCACTCATCGTCGCTTCTGTACCTGAAGAAACCATGCGGACTACTTCAATGGATGGAACACGGTCAATGACGAGCTCTGCCAATTTATTTTCGATAAGGGTAGGGGCACCGAAGCTCGTTCCGCGTTCGGCTACTTTCTTAATGGCTTCTACCACCGAATCATTCGCATGACCAAGGATTAAAGGTCCCCAAGAGAGAATGTAATCTATGTATTCATTCCCATCAATATCATAAATTTTCGATCCCTGTCCTTTTTCCATAAAAATTGGATCCATATTTACTGATTTAAAAGCACGAACCGGACTGTTTACTCCACCTGGCATAAGCTTAACGGCTTCTTTAAATGCATTTTGAGATTGATCATAAATGCGCAAAAAATCTACCTCCATTTTTTTAAAATTTAAAATAGATACTCATTTTATTCAGACAACCATCTTGCTACATCTTTTGCTGCATAGGTAATGATTAAATCCGATCCTGCTCTTTTCATACTTAATAACTTCTCCATAACCATTTCTTTCTCATTAACCCAGCCATTGGCTGCAGCTGCTTTGATCATCGAATATTCTCCACTAACATTATAAGCAACAATGGGTGCATTAAATTCATTTTTCACATCACGAATGATATCTAAATAAGATAGGGCTGGTTTCACGATTAAGAAATCTGCCCCTTCTTCCATATCCGATTGCGCTTCACGCAGTGCTTCCATACGGTTTGAAGGGTCCATTTGATAGGTCCTTCTATCACCAAATTGAGGTGAACTATGAGCCGCATCTCTAAAAGGACCGTAGAAGCTTGAGGCATATTTAACAGCATAAGACATAATTGGAACATCTTCAAAACCAGCTTCGTCTAAGCCTTGACGAATAGCTGCCACAAATCCATCCATCATATTAGAAGGAGCAATTATATCCGCTCCAGCTTCTGCTTGGCTGATGGCTGTCTTAGCTAAAAGGTTTAAGGTTGGATCATTTAAGATTTTCCCGTCTTCTACAATGCCACAATGCCCATGATCTGTATATTGACACAGACATGTATCCGCGATGACAACCATTTCAGGATGATGCTCTTTTACAAATCGTGTAGCCCTCTGTACAATTCCATGATCATGATAGGCTTCTTTTCCTAGCTCATCTTTTTCAGCTGGGACTCCAAATAGGATAATCGATTTTATTCCAAGGGATACAATTTCATCGATTTCTGTTTTTAAATAATCAAGTGAAATTTGAAATACACCAGGCATAGATGCTACAGGATTTTTAATATTTTCCCCTTCCACTACAAACAAAGGATAGATTAAATCCTCTTTTCTAATGAATGTCTCTCTCACCAAAGATCTAAGATTTTCACTTTTACGCAAACGGCGATGACGCTTAAATTGAATTTCACTCATCATGATTCCTCCTTTTAATGGGCATGAAAGTATTGGGCCAAAGCCTCCACGAGATCTTCCATCGTATAGCGTTCAGGAACGATTTCTACTTTCAATCCATACGATTCAGCTGTTTCTTTCGCAACGGGACCAATACAAGCATAAATCGGGTGCTCAATGATCCTCTTAAGATTATTTTTTTCAACAGTTTTTATGAAATGATGGATAGCAGATGAGCTTGTAAATGTGACTGCATCCAATTCATTTATTAATAGCAATTGTTTCAACTTCTCTTGATTTTTCTGTGGAAAATAGTTTTCATAAAGAATCCATTCATCACAAGAAATCCCATATTCCCTCAAACTAGAAGCAAGAATATTTCTTGCTAGATTGCCTTTTGGAATGAGAACTTTCTTAGGTCTTTTTCCTTCGTTAAGAAATTGTTCTGCAAAATCTTCAGCAGTAAAGGAATCTGGAATAAAATCAGGAGTATACCCAAAGGACCTTAATAATTCTCCTGTCTTATCTCCAACCGCTCCAATTTTGCATTTCATTGTAGAAAATGTAACCTCTTTTTCTTTCAATAATGAAACGAAAAAACGGACAGTATTTTTACTAGTGAAAATAATCCATTCATATTCAGGCAACTGGTTTATGTAGTCTGTTTGTTTGTGATCTTCATAAAAACGAAAAGCTAATAGAGGCACAATATGGGGGATTCCCCCATATTGTTTAACAAGCTCTGACATCCCTTCAGCCTCTTGTTCCCCTCTTGTGATCAAGATTTCTTTACCTTCAAGTGGTAAAGTAACCATTATTGATCCAACTCCTCTTTTACTTGATCAATTAATTGCTTTGCACCTTGTTCGATTAACATTTCCGCTGCTTTTTCTCCTACTTCAATCGGATCTATTCCTCTAACGATTTCTTTATAAACTGTTTTCCCATCAGGGGAAGCAACAAGAGCTGTTAATACTACTTCACTGTTCTCTTCAAGGTAGGCATATCCTCCAATAGGAACTTGACATCCACCTTCCATTTTGTGAAGGTATGCGCGTTCTGCTTGTACTGTTTTTGTTGTGGAGTCACAGGCAAATTGAGAGAGTAATTGTAATAGCTCCTCATCATTTTCCCGGCATTCAATCGCTAATGCCCCCTGCCCAACAGCTGGAATACAAATATCAGGATCTAGGAATTCTGTTACAACATCTGAAGTCCAGCCCATCCTTGAAAGACCAGCAGCTGCTAATATAATGGCGTCATAGTCTTCGTTTTGTAACTTAGCGAGTCTTGTATCAATATTTCCACGAATCCATTTGATTTCAAGATCTGGCCTTCTTGCTAAGATTTGTGCCCCTCTTCGTAAGCTACTTGTCCCTACAATGGCACCTGGAGAAAGTTCGCTTAGTGTTTTATGATCTTTCGAAATGATCGCATCTCGATGATCTTCTCTCTCTGGGATACAACCGATACCTAAACCTTCTGGAAGTACAGCAGGCATATCCTTCATACTATGAACAGCCATATCTATCTCCTGATCAAGCATTGCCTGTTCAATTTCTTTTACGAATAATCCTTTTCCTCCAACCTTTGAAAGGGTAACATCAAGAATTTGGTCCCCTTTCGTCACAATTTCTTTTACTTCAAACTCGAATGGAGCCCCTAATTCTTTCAATTGTTGAATAACCCAATTTGTTTGTGTTAAAGCTAGTTTACTCCGACGAGAACCCACAACGATCTTTCTCATAATGACCTCCAATAATTAAAGTTAAAATACCTAGGTAAAGGGGAGCAAAACAAAAAAACTGATTTCACATCCCGATTTGTTATAACCTAAATCATCCTGGTTTCCTTATGTGTACCAAAAGTGAAATGTAGAAAATCGACTAACAAGTAAGAAGTTTACGAGAATAAATAGAAAAGCTCCTACATTCAAATAAGCTAGTGATTTCCCATACATACCTTTTCGAACTCGTATATATAAATAATTGCTATAAACGACTAATAAAATAAATGAACCGATTATTTTCGGATCGTACCATAGAAAATTCGGTACTTTAATAAACGCCCATTGAAGCCCTAATATTAAGCTGAGAAGAAGCATGGGAACTCCAA
Source organism: Rossellomorea pakistanensis (assembly GCF_016908495.1). GTDB lineage: Bacteria > Bacillota > Bacilli > Bacillales > Bacillaceae_B > Rossellomorea > Rossellomorea pakistanensis. The sequence goes on from NZ_JAFBDZ010000001.1 coordinate 1,371,797, forward strand.
TCGCGTTTAATATATAAGACATTTTCTCCAGTTTTGACAGATCACTAATCCGCCATAAACGCTGGCCCCATTTCTTCTCTTTTAACAACTTATGCTGTAATAAGTAAAGCATAGAGAAAACAAACGAAAGTGAGAAAGCACCATAAGATAAAATGGCCATAGTAATATGAATAAGCATCAATTCAGATACTAATTGCTCTGCGATGGCTCTCGACTCAACTTGTACTGGAGCAAATGTGTGGATCGCCATAATGACAAACCCTAATATGTTTGTAAAAAAAACAGTGAAATCTACTCTTAATAGGCGATTAATACCAAGGGAAAGAGTAACTAATACCCAAGCATAAAAATAAAGTCCCTCAAATATTGTAAGGACTGGAAAACGACCAGTTCGAATCATATAGAGAAATAAAAAAATTGTTTGAAGAACCCAAACAATCGCAAGAAGCCAGAAGGCAAACTGATTTGCCTTCCGGTTTTTGTTTAAGAAATCTATAAAGTAAAATAAAATGCTAATAGCATACAGAACAATCATGAGTTCATGCAGCCTTGTCATCGTTTGTTCAAACATAGACATTAACCTCGCTTACGATTGAAAAGAAGGTTGTGGCTTGAGCCCGATAGCTTGCTTCTCTTCGGCTGCTTTAATAATCGGTTGTATTTGTTCTTCTTCAATGTTAAAAATTTTCACAAATAATTCCAATTTATCTTCTGCATCAGGTAATGCAGCAAGCTCTTTCACTTGTGAAATTGGATCTTTTAATAATTGATTAATAATACTCTTTGTATGCTTGTTTAAAACTTTTCTTTCTCGATCCGTAAGATTCGGCATTTTGCGTTCAATGCTTTCCATTGTTTCAGCTTGAATGGAAAGAGCTTTTTCTCTTAATGCAGAAATGACGGGAACAACTCCTAACATGTTCAACCATTCCTTAAACGCAACAATTTCACCTTCGATTACGAGTTGAATCTCTTCTGCCGCTTTCTTACGTTCTGCGAGATTCGCTTCAACAATTCCTTCTAGATCATCAATATCATATAAAAAGACACTTTCTAATTCATCAATACCAGGATCTAAATCTCTTGGAACCGCAATATCGACCATGAATAAAGGACGTCCTTTACGCATACTGTCAACATGGATCATCATTTCCTTCGTCACAACATAATCATTAGATCCTGTTGAACTAATCAATATGTCTGCTTCCACTAGTGCACATTGTAGCTCTTGAAGCGTCTTCGCTTGTCCGTTGAAACGGTTAGCTAAAGTTTCGGCTTTTTCGAAGGTACGGTTTATGACCGTTACTTTTGTTGCGCCGCTTCCATGGAGATTTTTAATCGCTAATTCTCCCATTTTACCTGCGCCTAATATTAGGACATGCTTTCCGTCTAAATCACCAAACACTTTTTTCGCTAGTTCTACTGCCGCATAGCTGACAGAAACGGCATTTGAACCTATTTCTGTTTCAGAATGTGATTTCTTTGCTAAGGTTACAGCTTGTTTAAAAAGCTGATTAAAGACTGTTCCTGTTGCACCTGCTTCTTGAGCAGTTAAGAAACTACTACGAATCTGTCCGAGAATTTGGGTTTCCCCTAACACCATAGAATTTAATCCGCACGTTACCTTAAACAGATGGTCGATAGCTCCATCTTGTTCATAAATGAACAAGTAAGGACTAAATTCATCTTTGTCAATTCCAAACCATTGGGATAAAAAATCTTTTATATAGTAACGACCTGTATGAAGTTGATCAACTACTGCGTACACTTCAGTGCGATTACAAGTTGAAACAATTACGTTTTCAAGAATACTCTTTTTATCCTTTAATGATCTCATAGCCGAAGGGAGATCACCTTCGTTAAAAGATAGGCGTTCACGTATCTCAACAGGGGCCGTTTTATAATTTAATCCAACGACGATAATATGCATTTATACTATGACACCCCCAATAATAATCATTATTATAAGTATAACATGTCCTTCAAAATTCCTATCATTCCAAATGTGAACATAAATTGAAACATCATAGCCGTTTTTATGCTAAGACTTTGACAGGATGACATGCATGTGGAAAAATACTTTCATACTGTCTATAACCTTAACCCTAAGGAATCAAACAGTGGAAGCACTTTCATTATAAGCAATCGATTTAATAACACATTTCGACAAACTCTACTATGTAGAGTATCAAAAATACACTTTAACTTCAAGTAGTGGGGACATTGGAGGAAGACATGAAGAGTCAAAAAATTTTTCCAGGAATGATTTTAATTGGATTTGGATTATACTTTTACCTTGAAAGTAGCAACATACCCTTGTTTCGCGAATTTTATTCGTGGCCAACTCTATTAATCATTGTAGGTCTTGCTTTTTTAGGACAAGGTTACAAGGGCAGAGATTATGAAGCTATTCTCCCAGGCACCATATTAGTAGGGTTTGGACTGCATTTTCATATTGTCAATAAGCTCACAATTTGGCCAGATCATATCGGGACCTTCATCTTGGTTATCTCTCTAGGATTTCTTCTCCGCTATCAAAAAACGGGGGCAGGGCTATTCCAAGGATTCCTCTTTCTTAGCTTATCAATCTTCTTGCTATTTTATGAACATGTTATGAAGTGGATGGGAGTGATTGAAGGGAATTTTTCAATAGCTTTTGAGTTTTGGCCGATACTTTTTATCTTACTTGGCGTTTACTTACTACTTCGGAAAAAATCGAAAAAATAAACAGAGGATGGGGCTGTCCCTTAGTTAAGAGCCAGCCTCACCCTCTGTTTTAAATTATAATACCGAATCTAAAAACTCTTTCGTTCTAGTTTCTTTTGGATTTTGGAAAATATCCTCTGGATGACCAACCTCAACGATTTTCCCATCATGCATATAAACGACCCAATCAGCAACTTCTCTAGCAAACCCCATTTCATGAGTAACGACAACCATTGTCATTCCTTCTTCTGCTAATTCCTTCATTGTCGATAAAACTTCTCCTACAAGTTCTGGATCAAGTGCTGATGTCGGTTCATCAAACAACATAATATCAGGCTTCATTGCAAGCGCTCTTGCAATTGCGACACGTTGTTTTTGGCCGCCTGAAAGTTTAGAAGGGTAAACATTTTCTTTATCTGCTAATCCTACTTTTTTCAATAAAATCAGTGCTTCTTCCCTAGCTTGTTTTTTAGAAATTTTTTTCACATGAACGGGGGCTTCCATAACATTTTCAATCACTGTTTTGTGAGGAAAAAGGTAGAAGTGTTGAAACACCATCCCTACTTTCGTACGAATATCATTTAGGTCATGGGATTCTTTATTCACCTCATCTCCTTCAATAATGATTTTGCCATTATCTTTTATCTCTAAAAAATTCAAACATCTTAATAGCGTACTTTTCCCTGATCCACTTGCACCAATAAGACAAACCACATCACTCTCTTTTACACTCATATCTACATCTTTCAATACGTGCAAGTTTCCAAACGATTTATTAAGTTTTTCAACTTTAATCATTTCTTGACTCAAATTAAACCCTCCATTTTCTAAGGAAGTCATTTAACCAAATAGGTATTAAGCTTTTTCATGAATTCTCTCTATCATTCAGTAGAATAAAAGAAAATCTTGACTACTATTAGTCACTAATAGACATACGTTTTTCGATGATATTTACAATAATAGAGAAGAACAGTACTAATACAAGATAGTACACAGCAACAATTAATAAATAAGTCATGGAATCGAAGTTTTGTGAACCTAATGTGGTGGCCACACTAAACAATTCGTACATTCCAATAAAGGATGCTAGCGAAGAATCCTTTAGTGCAATGATAAATTGATTTCCTAATGGTGGCAGTGCTCGTCTAAACGCCTGTGGCAATATGACGCGACGCATTGTCAGTCCGAGTGACATTCCAAGCGAACGTCCAGCCTCTGTCTGCCCCTTATCAATCGATTGGATCGCTCCCCTAAAGATCTCAGCTATATATGCTCCATTATGGAAGGCGAGTCCTAATACTACCGACCAAAAGCCTGAAATTTGAAGTGAGGTTAAACCAAAATAGAAAATAAAGATTTGAACAATAAGAGGTGTTCCACGTACCACGAAGATGTATAAATCGGCAATAAGCTCTAGAATTTTCACTCGGGAAATTTTGAGAAAGGCAAAAAATAAACCTATGAATATAGCAATTAATACAGATACGACCGTTAATTTAAATGTTAAAAGCATCCCCTCAACAAATATATCGAACGTATCTATAAACGTTTCAAAAAAAGTCAATGAAATCCCTCCATTCGATCATTTAAAAGTAAAAAAAAGCGAATGAGCATTCCCGCACATTCGCTCTCTGTGTCTCGATGCGTTACTCTTTTTCAGGGTCTTTAGTGATATCTTCCCCAAAGTATTCTTTGCTGATTTCTGTTAGAGTACCGTTTTCACGAAGGGTTTCTATTGCTTTATTGATTTCTTCTAGTAATTTCTCGTTCTCTTTAGAAACGGCGATTGCTTGTTCACTACGTCCAAGCAATTCTTTAGCTTCAATATTAAAGCCAGCACCAATTGCCTCTTTACCTGTGACAAAATCCGTAATAACAGCATCATGTTTTCCTTTATTAAGTGCTTCTAGTGCAACAACATCACTATCATACGATTTAATATTTTCCGTTACCTCTCCAGCCGTTTTAGCATACGTGGAACCTTTTGAAACGGCGATTTCTTTTCCTTCTAAGTCAGCAAGTGTTTCAACATCACTGTCTGAACGAACAAAAATTTGCGGTCCTGAGTAGTAATATGGGGTTGAAAAGTTTACTTCTTTTTCCCGTTCAGGTGTAATCGTATGACTTGCTACTGCTGCATCAAAACGTCCAGAGCGGACACCCTCCACGATCCCATTGAATTTAAATTTCTTTTGTTCCGGCTCTAAGTCTAATTCTTTAGCAACCGCTTCCCCTACTGCAATATCGAATCCTGACATTGTTCCATCATCGTTTGTAAAACTAAATGGCTTAAATTCACCAGAAGCGGCAAAGGTGAACTTTCCTTCTTCAACCAGTTTAGCACCACTTTCTGTTGTCGCTTTACTTCCACATCCTGCAATCACTACCATTGTTAGCATTAATAAAATTACGCTAGTCCACTTTTTCACTTTTCTATAGTCCCCCTTGTAGTACTTTTTTCTTATCCTTGTATAATTTTATCAACGAATGGGAATTTTCACAAAATTCAAATTTAATGAAAATTAGGCTCATATCGTTGTAATCTTTTCTAAGAATAAAATATGCTTGCCCATTCTTATAAATGCATAGATATTCATACAGATCCTCTTAATCCCTCAGGGTTCATGTTACTTTTACAGTATTCGACAAAGGTTTTATCTAAATAGTTTTTCATCAAATGAATAATGAATATAATTTTTCGCGAAGCACTATTCATGTTGATCTTTTACAAACCTCATAATCCTTATGAAGGACTTTTCTTTTACTTTTTCACAGAGTTTTGGGGCTGTTTGATAAGTCCATATTTCTACTATCAGGCGGATCATTTGATTTTAGAAATAGGAAAAATAACGTTTCCATTTTTTAAAATTTCCTGGATTTCTCTCCATTTGGACAGCCCCGTTTCCTACTACTCTACATGAAAAAGAATTACAATTTGTTCCACTCTCTTTTTTTAGACGAACCCTTTTCTTCTGCTCTCCCACAGAGTTTTGTCCTTCACAGTTACATACACACCAAAAGTCACATCAAACTAATCCCACTCCCATTATTATTTCCTCCCTCCCAGAAATCTCTTGGGGATATAACAGATAAAACAAAAAAAACACACTGCGAAATCATGTGTGATATCGAGTGTGTTTCCCTTAGTGATTTATAACGTTTGCACCCCTGAAATGTGTCCATTTCCTTTGGAGAACTGTTTTCTATTAAGCCATTCTTCTTTGTATAGCGGTCCAAGCCTTGTCTTTCCCTAAGCCGGTTTCAGATGAAAAGAGGACAATCTCATCTCCCTTTTCTAAGTCAAGTGATTCTTTTGTTACCTTTAGATGCTTTTCCCATTTTCCTTTAGGAATCTTGTCTGCTTTCGTGGCGATAATGATACAAGGGATTTCATAATGTTTTAGAAAGTCATACATCATTAAATCATCTTTTGTTGGCGGATGACGTAAATCAACAATCATAACGACTGCACGCAGCTGTTCCCTTGATGTGATGTATGTTTCAATCATTTTTCCCCATGCTTCTCGTTCACGCTTAGAAACTTTTGCAAATCCGTAGCCAGGAACATCGACAAAGTAAAGAGCTTCTTCAATCTTGTAGAAATTAAGGGTTTGCGTTTTTCCTGGCTTCGAGGAAATACGGGCAAGTGCTTTCCGGTTAATCATCTTATTAATAAAAGAAGATTTCCCTACATTTGAGCGACCCGCTAAGGCAAACTCAGGCAAATAATCTTCAGGGTATTGTTCTGGTTTGACGGCACTTATAACGATTTCTGCATTATTTACTTTCATTTCTCATCACCTACAAGAGCTTTCTCTAAGACTTGGTCTACGTGGGAAACGAGAATAAATTGAAGGTCGTTTCTAACACTTTCCGGAATGTCATCTATATCTTTTTCATTATCTTTCGGTAGGATGATGGTCGTCAGTCCAGCACGATGGGCACTTAATGTTTTCTCTTTTACACCACCAATTGGCAACACACGCCCACGTAACGTAATTTCACCTGTCATTCCTACCTCTCTGCGAATCTTTTTACCTGATAAGGCCGAAACAAGAGCTGTTGTCATCGTAATACCAGCTGACGGTCCATCTTTTGGGACGGCTCCCTCTGGAACATGAATATGGATATCATATTTTTCATAGAAATCTTCTTCAATTCCATAATCCGCTGTTTTAGAACGGACATAGCTGAAGGCTGTCTGAGCAGACTCCTTCATGACATCACCTAATTTACCTGTTAACACAAGCTTCCCTTTTCCAGGTGAAAGTGAAACCTCAATCTGAAGTGTGTCTCCTCCTACTGTAGTATAAGCTAGTCCAGTAGCAACACCAATTTGATCCTCTGTTTCTGCTTGACCATAACGGAATTTTTTCTTCCCTAAGAAGTCTTCAATATTTTTATTTGTGATGATCACTTTTTTCTTCTCACCAGACACGATTATTTTTGCTGACTTACGACATAGTGACGCAATCTGACGTTCAAGACCACGAACACCTGCTTCTCTTGTGTAATAGCGAACCAAGCTTTTGAGTGCATCGTCTCTTACTTGCAGCTGCCCTTTCGTTAGTCCATTCTCACTAATTTGCTTTTGAAGCAAGTGATCTTTTGCAATATGAATTTTTTCAATCTCAGTATAGCCTGCAATGGTGATGATCTCCATACGGTCGCGAAGTGGTCCTGGAATCGTTGAAAGATCATTGGCTGTTGCAATGAACATCACCTTTGAAAGATCATAGGTTTCTTCAATATAATGATCACTAAAGTTACTATTTTGCTCTGGGTCTAAAACCTCAAGCATCGCAGAGGATGGATCTCCTCGAAAATCACTGGACATTTTATCAATTTCATCAAGTAAAAAGACAGGATTAATGGTCCCAGCTTTTTTCATTCCTTGAATGATTCTTCCAGGCATTGCTCCTACATATGTTCTCCTGTGACCACGGATTTCTGATTCATCACGTACACCACCAAGTGAAATACGAACAAAGTTTCGTCCCATCGATTCTGCCACAGACCTAGCCAAACTGGTTTTTCCTACACCAGGAGGTCCTGCAAGGCACAGAATCGGTCCTCTTAATGATTGAGTAAGCTTTTGGACTGCTAAATATTCAAGGACCCGCTCTTTTACCTTCTCAAGTCCATAGTGGTCCCTGTTTAAAATTTCCTCCGCTTTTATTATATTTAAGTCATCTTCTGTTTCCTTAGACCACGGAAGAGTAATAAGCCACTCAATATAGTTGCGAATAACAGAGCTTTCAGCAGAGCTAGACGGAACTTTTTCATAACGGGCAAGCTCTTTAATCACCGTTTTTTCCACATGCTCAGGCATATTAGCCTCTTCAACTTTCTTTGTTAAATCCTCAATTTCTCCTGTCTTTCCTTCTTTATCTCCAAGTTCTTTTTGAATCGCTTTCATCTGTTCTCGGAGATAATATTCCTTTTGGGTTCGCTCCATTGACCGTTTTACACGCTGACCGATTTTCTTCTCTAGATTTAGTACTTCTTTTTCGTTATTGATTGTTTGAATAACTAATTGTAATCGATCTTTAATAGCTAATGTTTCAAGAACACGCTGTTTTTCTTTCATTTTAAGTGGTAAATGGGAAGCGATTATATCTGCTAAACGCCCTGGCTCTTCTATATCAGAAACGGTCGAATATGTTTCTGCAGAAACTTTTTTAGAAAGCTTTATGTATTGCTCAAAGTAATTTAATAGTGTTCTCATTAATGCTTCTGTCTCTGATTCTTTGGTTTCCGAATCATCAAAAGTTTCGAGCACTACTTCATAAAACTCTTTTTCATCCGTAAAAGAGATTACTTCTGCTCGTTTAACCCCTTCCACCAATACACGGATTGTTCCATTAGGAAGCTTTAACATTTGCTTAACCTTTGTTAAGGTTCCCATACTATAAAAATCTTCTGTTGTTGGTTCATCTATATTCATATCAATTTGGGTCGTCAAAAAGATATACTGATCATCCATCATGGCCTTTTCCAAAGCTTGTACCGAGCGATCTCGTCCTACATCTAAATGGAGAACCATCGTCGGGTATACAAGCAAACCTCTTAAAGGGAGGAGGGGAACTGTTACTTTCGTTTGTTTAGCCATGTCATACACCTCCAATTGTCTATAACCTTTGTACAATTCTATCTTATTTACCAGATAGTGTCCATTAATGTGAAGCTTGGAAAAATTATTAATTCCTAGCCCTGGCTTCTCTCCAGATGATAAAATAATATAGAGCTGTCCACTTCACTAACATAAATGGAGCAGCTCGAGATCTTAAACACTTTTTTGATTAAAATTTTCTACCACTGATTCATGGGTTTCTTCCATTAATTCTTTATTGAGGGCAAGATCAAACACTTCCTGTAAATGCTGAACAGTCTTAACCTCTATATCTTGAATTTCTGACAAGATCGATTGTTTATTCTCAAAAGGAATGATAGCTGTCTTACATCCTGCGATTTTCGCTGCTTTCACTTTTGGATAAACCCCTCCAACCGGCTTAACAAAACCATGGATACTAATTTCACCAGTTAACGCGAGATCATGTCGAACGGGGATCCGATAAATAGCAGAATAAATTCCTGTCGCCATTGCAATTCCTGCGGAAGGTCCATCTACTGGAATTCCTCCAGGAAAGTTCACATGAATATCGTATTGATCAGCAGGTACACCCATTGTTCGTAATACCGTTAGTACATTTTCAATCGATCCTTTTGCCATACTTTTTCGCCGTATAGACTTGCTCCGATCGCCAATACTCTCTTCCTCAACAATCCCCGTAATATTAATACTTCCTTTATCTTCAGCTGGAATAACGGTAACTTCGATTTCAAGAAGGGAGCCGGTATTAGGGCCGGTGACAGCTAACCCATTTACTAGACCGACTGTTGCCTTGTTTCCAATTTTACGATCAAATCTCGGTGAAAGCTGACTTGATTGAATCATCCATTCGATATCTTTATCACTAATCGATTCTCGTTTCTCTGTTATGGCAATACCAGCCGCTATTTGAACCATATTTACAGCTTCACGACCGTTACGAGCGTATGAAGAAAGTGTATCTAACCCATCTTCACTGATAGAGAGATTCACCTTTTCAGCAGCACCTTTGGCTACTTTATATACCTCTGTTCGATCAAGTTCCCGGAAAAAAACCTCCATACATCTAGAACGAATCGCTGGTGGTATTTCATTAGGTGTTCTCGTCGTCGCCCCAATTAAACGAAAATCAGCTGGGAGCCCATTTTTGAAAATATCATGGATGTGAGAAGGGATTTGTGTGTTTTCTTCGCTATAATATGCACTTTCAAGAAAAACCTTACGATCTTCTAAGACTTTCAAAAGTTTGTTCATTTGAATCGGGTGAAGTTCTCCAATTTCATCGATGAAAAGGACGCCGCCATGAGCATTTGTTACAGCCCCTTGCTTAGGCTGAGGAATTCCTGCCTGTCCCATTGCTCCTGCACCTTGATAAATTGGATCATGGACAGATCCAATCAGAGGATCTGCAATACCTCGCTCATCAAATCTAGCCGTCGTCGCATCGAGCTCTACAAAAACAGATTTTGATTTAAACGGAGACTGAATATTACGTTTTGCTTCTTCCAAAACAAGTCTTGCCGCAGCTGTTTTTCCTACACCAGGGGGCCCGTAAATAATGACATGCTGGGGATTCGGTCCGCAAAGAGCCGCTTTTAGTGATTTAATCCCATCTTCCTGACCAACAATATCAGCAAAGGTTGTCGGTCTTACTTTTTCTGCTAATGGTTCAGTTAATGAAATCGAACGCATTTTTTTTAGTTGGTCCATTTCTTTTTTTGATTCACGATCAATTGATACTCTTTGTGTTCGTTGGTTTTTTAATAAGTTCCAAAAGTATAAACCGATAATCACTCCAAAAAATAACTGGATGATTAATGCGATGCCTGCAAAGCTCATGTACTTCCCTCCAGTTTAACTTGTTGTTATAAGGTAGTATCTCCTTCACCTGGAGGGAATAAACAAAGAATCTAAAAGCACAGTGCATCTTTTCGATACCTTTTTATTCCTATAAATAACTTCGCTTATTCATCTCGGAAATCAAAAAATGTATGAAAGAGATTTTATAATTAAAGGCTCTTTTCGTAGTGATTGTTGTTGTTTTTGAATAAACAATTTACCGTTGACCGTTCCTTTCCGCTACAGGCACTTGCTTTCCGCGGGGAGGAAGTCGAGCCTCCTCGACGTTCCGTTTGTCTCGACTTTTCCTCATCCCGCAGGAGTCAAGTGCCTTCCGCTTCAATCCACTTTGCGTTTTCAATGTTGTTAAAAGCAACAAACTTTTAGAAAAGAGACTATTTAAAAAACCAGAGAGGAACCATTCCTCTCCGGTTAAAAATTTTTACATAAATTGTTATTACGCCGAAGTTTTCGTTTCTTCTGAACCTTCTACAATCGTTCCATCTTCAAGTAATAATTTCGGAGCTTCATTATCCAAAATAGTTCCTTTTGTAATGATACATTTCTTAATATCATCACGTGACGGAAGATCGAACATGACTTCTAGCATAATGTTTTCAATAATCGATCTTAACCCACGAGCACCCGTTTTACGCTCGATTGCTTTTTTCGAGATTTCACGAAGCGCCTCTTCTTCAAATTCCAATTCTACATTGTCAAGCTCCAACATTTTTTGATATTGCTTTACAAGTGCATTTTTTGGCTTGGTTAAAATTTCGATTAATGCTTCCTCATCAAGTGGCGTTAAACTTGAGATGACTGGTAAACGACCAATAAACTCAGGAATTAATCCAAATTTTAATAGGTCTTCTGGAACCACTTTCGTTAATAATGACTTTTCATTATCTACATCACCAGATTTAGGATCTGATCCAAAACCGATAACCTTCTGACCTAATCGTCTTTTAATAATTTGTTCGACACCATCAAATGCACCACCACAAATAAATAGGATATTTGATGTATCAATTTGGATGAATTCTTGATGTGGATGTTTTCTTCCACCTTGTGGAGGTACGCTTGCAACAGTACCTTCTAAAATTTTAAGTAGAGCCTGTTGAACTCCTTCACCAGAAACATCTCTTGTAATGGATGGATTTTCAGATTTTCTTGCTACTTTATCAATTTCATCAATATAAATGATTCCTTTTTCCGCTTTTTCCACATCATAATCTGCTGCTTGAATAAGCTTAAGCAGGATGTTTTCAACATCTTCCCCTACATAACCAGCTTCTGTAAGAGATGTGGCATCTGCAATGGCAAAAGGTACATTTAAGATACGAGCCAACGTTTGTGCAAGCAAGGTTTTACCACTACCAGTAGGTCCAATTAATGCGATATTACTCTTTGATAATTCAACGTCATCTACTTTGCTGTTAGAATTAATACGCTTATAGTGATTGTAAACCGCTACAGCAAGAGATTTTTTCGCTTGTTCCTGACCGATCACGTATTCGTCCAAGATTTCCCGGATTTCACGTGGTTTTGGTACATCTTTAAATTCTACTTCCTCTTCCGTTCCCAATTCCTCTTCTACTATTTCAGTACAAAGTTCGATACATTCATCACATATATATACTCCTGGTCCTGCTACAAGTTTTCGAACCTGGTCTTGAGTTTTACCACAAAAAGAACATTTTAGTTGTCCTTTTTCATCGTTAAATTTAAACAATGACTTTCACCCCTTAAAAAAACTGTCTAATTTGTGAAGCAATCGATCACAAACAGTCGTATTGATTTCACTTACCACTTCTAGGTTATGTATTGCATTTTATCATATTATATGTAGGAAAAGGAACTTATACGATTTGAAACCTATCTTAATTAAAAAACCTTGCTAATTAAGCTTTATCCAAAAACAGTAAATCCTATTCTTGTTATGTAGAGATAAAATTTTATAAAACAAGGCACGATGTAAATCGCGCCTTGTTCTTTATAGTGTTTGCTTCAAAATGATTATTTAATCATTCAACATATAAAATTATTCTTACTTCTATTATGCAACAGTTTTGCTGTTTTCTTCAAGTAATTCGACTGCTTTACGGATACGTAAGTCTGTTTTTAGACCATCTAAGCCGCCAAGAGCTTGCTTGATGTTGTCAGCAGACATATTGTATTGTTCAGCCATTGCATTGATTTCCTTTTCTGCTTCTTCATCAGAAATTTCAATGTTCTCAGCATCAGCAATTGCTTCTAGAACTAAGTTAGTGCGAACACGGTTTGCAGCATCTTCTTTCATTTGTCCACGAAGGTCTTCTTCTGTTTGGCCAGAGAATTGGAAATATAAGTCCATGTTCATACCTTGCATTTGAAGGCGTTGACCAAATTCTTGCATCATGCGATCAACTTCTGTATTGATCATCGCTTCAGGAATATCCACTTCAGCGTTATCAGAAGCTTGTTTTACTAGACTATCGCGAACTTTTGTTTCAGCTTCCGTTTTCTTTGTTTCTTGTAGACGATTTTCCGTTTTTTCTTTGAGCTCTGCAAATGTTTCAACTTCTTCGTCTACATCCTTTGCAAATTCATCATCAAGCTCTGGAAGTTGCTTCGCTTTGATTTCATGAACTTTCACTTTAAATGTTGCAGGCTTTCCAGCAAGTTCTGCTGCATGGTATTCTTCTGGGAAAGAAACCTCTACTTCTCTTTCTTCTCCAGTTTCTACACCCACCAATTGCTCTTCGAAACCTGGAATAAATGTATTTGATCCAAGCTCAAGAGTATAATTATCCGCTTGACCACCTTCGAACGCTTCACCATCAACGAAACCTTCGAAATCAAGAACAAGTGTATCACCATTTTCAGCTTTGCCTTCTTCTTTCACAGCAAGCTCTGCTTGACGTTCTTGAAGAGTTTTTAATTCATTTTGTACATCCTCATCTGTTACTACAGTATCAACTTTTTCCACTTCAAGACCTTTATAGTCACCAAGCTTTACTTCTGGTTTAACAATAACCTTAGCAGTGAAAATCAAGTTTTTCCCTTTTTCCATTTGCTCGATATCAATATCCGGACGATCTACTGGTTCAATTCCTGCTTCTTCAACCGCATTTGCATATGCTTCTGGAAGTATGATATCAAGAGCATCTTGGTATAATGATTCTACACCAAAACGTTTCTCAAACATACCTCTTGGCATTTTCCCTTTACGGAATCCAGGTACATTTACTTTCTGTACTACTTTTTTAAATGCAGCGTCTAATCCTTCATTAACTTGTGCTGCATCTACTTCAATTGTAAGAACTCCTTGGTTCCCTTCTTGCTTTTCCCACTTTGCAGACATACATTTCCCTCCAACAATCTATAAATCATTATAGTTTTTAATAGGTTAATCGTTCGACCTGCTAGCTTGCAGACCCTCAAATAGTAGATATAAAAAATTCATTTTACAACCATTACATTATAACATACGGAACAGTTCTTTCAACAGAAAGCAGTTAAATTGTAGGAGAAGAAATTTCTTCAAGCTCCTTTATGTTTTCAATGACTTCTGATATTTCTTTTTTTTGATGGGCATCCATTGGACCATTTTCTAAAACTTCTCCATACAATGACAGACCATATTGGATATAGGCTAATCCTACAGTTTCATACGGTTTCTCAATTTCAAAAGGATAAAGGAGAAAACAGTGCCGTTTAAGAAGCTCAATCATTTGCTCTCCTAAAGTTGGATTCAAAGAATGGAGATGGTCTTCAATTACTGCGGTCACCCTATTAAAAAATTGGGTTTCAAAAACATCCTTGAAAGGAGTCGGCGAACCAATATACGACATTTTAAACTTACTAACTTTAATGTCTTTATCGTAACCATGTTCCCTTAAAACATTGAAGATCATCGTTTTCAAAAAAGGATGAGTATGATCGTCTTTTAACATGTCTATCAACTCTGTTAGAAATGGATGAATATTCTGATGAACCAACTGCGCAAGTATCAGGGTTTGTTCTTCTAGGCTTTTTCCTTTTAAAAGATACGGAACCTCTGATGAAGGCTTGTGGATAAATTCTTCTTTCATTGATTCATCCGTTTTTCCCTTTAAAACCTTCTCACTAAAAGAAAGAAGCTTCCTAAAATGATCCTCTTTTTCAAATGGTACTTCTTTTTCTTCAAATAATGCATGAATGGTTTCTATTACTTCTCTATGTTCATTTAATTGAATGAGGATCATAAGATAGAGATCAACAACTTCAAAATAGTCTCCTAATCCGCTGTGGAGCATTTGTTTACAAATGTCTTTCGCTTCTTCATAATTCCTATTTTCATAAAGTGAAAGAGTATAGGCCGTCGCTACTTCTCCATTGTTTGGGTCGATCTCATAGGCTTGATTTAATAAGACAATAGCTTCATCTAATAGTTGATTCTCTAATGCATGAAGACCTTTTTCAAATAGTCGATCTTTTAAGCCTGGAAAATAAATGATATTGTCGTTCTTAGAATTTGATTTTCCTTTTTTCTTCATATCACTACCGTCCTCTTATTTATCTGCCCTATAGTTTAGCATGAAAGGGCTGGAAAAACAAAAAAAGCTTACCTTTAGGTAAGCTTTGTATGTATGAAATATGGCGTCCCAGGAGAGATTCGAACTCCCGACCGATAGCTTAGAAGGCTATTGCTCTATCCAGCTGAGCTACTGGGACATGATCCTTTTGTTGAGGACATTATTTATTATATTGTGATAGCAATATAAAGTCAACACTTTTTTTGAAAAAAGGAGGAAGAATTTTCTCCCTCGCTTTATTATAGTGAAAAAGTAGCTGTTAAATCAACTAATTCTTCGTGATTTTCATTTAAAAACCTAACGTACACTCTACTGCTTTCTACCTCTACAAGTGCATAGGTCTTTTCCCGTCTTCCCCGTGGAAGCAAGATACTTCCAGGATTCAAAAATAAGGTGCCGTCCATCATCTCTGCTCCAAGAGTGTGAGAATGACCAAAGAAAACGAATTGAGCGGCGTTTTCCTTTGCTTTATAGCTTAAATTCATTAGGGACATTTTCACATTAAATAAGTGTCCATGAGTGACAAGTACATTTATTCCACCCATTTCTTTTACAAGATGATCCGGGAAGCGTGCATCGATATCACAGTTTCCTCTGACTGTTAAGTAGTCTGCCATAATAGGGTTATCTGCCGTTAATTCTGAATCCCCACAATGGATCATCGCGTCTACCCTGTTAGAATAGCGGGTGGATAGTTCTTGAAGGATTTCGGTTGAACCATGACTGTCACTTACTATAAGGAATTTCATTTTGCATCATCCTTAGGAACAAGCGAAGATAAATTCCTCTCTAATCGTTTTAATGCGCTCCCTCTATGGCTGATTTCGCTTTTTTCCTCGGGGCGAAGTTCTGCCATCGCTTTTTGTTTTTCCTTCACAAAGAAAATAGGGTCATAACCAAACCCATTTGCTCCTCTTCGTTCCCTTAGGATCTCTCCTTCACATACCCCTGCAAATGTTTTCGTTTCAATACCAGGACCTGCAACAGCAAGTACACAGTAAAATCGCGCTGTTCTATCTCCGCCTGGAACATCTGTTAATTCAGATAAAACTTTATCTATGTTGGCTTCATCATTCTTTTCTTCACCTGCATACCTAGCTGAGTACACACCAGGTCTTCCTTCTAAGGCATCTACTACCAGTCCAGAGTCATCTGATATAACCAAGGAATTTAACTGATTTGCAACCCCTTCAGCTTTTAAAATAGCATTTTCTTCAAACGTAACCCCTGTTTCTTCAATATCTTCAATCTCCGGCATATCTAGAAGCGTTAAGACATCATAATTCAATGGTGCAAACATTCGCTTGAATTCTTTCGCTTTCCCCTGGTTCTTTGTAGCAATAATTACTTTCTTCCTCATTAGTTCTCCCTTCCTTTTGACGGGATTCTCTCAGCAACCTCACCAAGGGCTTCCTTCTGATGATGGAACAGTTCTTGTATACCCTTATTTGCGACTTCTAAAAGTTCTTGAAGCTCTTTGTAAGAAAAAGTAGCTTCTTCCCCAGTACCTTGGAGTTCAACAAACTCTTCTTCACCCGTCATGATCACATTCATATCCACTAGAGCCTTACTATCCTCAGCATAATTTAAATCGAGTACAACACCGTCATCGTTCGTTACTCCGACACTTGTTGCAGCGAGGAAGCTTTTTAATGGGAAAGATTTAATTTTCTTTTGATCTTGCAGTTTTCCTAAAGCAATGGCTACAGCAACAAACGCACCTGTTATCGAAGCAGTACGTGTTCCCCCATCTGCCTGAATAACATCACAATCAATCCATACCGTTCTTTCTCCAAGAGCTTCTAAATCCACGACAGCTCTTAATGCTCGTCCAATTAATCGTTGAATTTCCATAGTACGACCAGAAACCTTCCCTTTAGAAGATTCTCTAATACTACGCTGATCAGTTGCTCTAGGAAGCATTGCATACTCTGCGGTCACCCAACCCTTACCTTCACCTCGCATAAAAGGCGGTACGCGATCTTCAACACTTGCATTACAAATTACCTTTGTATCTCCTACTGTAATAAGGACCGAACCCTCTGGATGCTTTATATAGCCTGTTTCAATATGTATTGGTCTTAATTGATTCGTTGCTCTATTGTCGATTCTCATTAGATTACCTCCCGTTTTTTCAGTACAAGAATTTCATTCTAGCTTTAGAATTCAAATACTGATAATTAATATTCTTTTCAAAAATAGAAGAGGCGGGATTTGCCCACCTCTTTTTTTACTACTATATAGTATATCAAAAATCCTGTTTTTAAAAACTAATTGTATTGACATTTTCAGGACGAGTAACCGGTTCCGTTATCGGTTCACCTTCTTTGTTCACAAGGGCCGCTTCTCCGTCGACATTAACAGATACACTTTTAATCCCCTTTTGTTCAGTTAGTGAGAGAACGAGCGAATTTAATAAATGCTCTGAAATGATTTTTTCTTCAAAACTACTATAAAGAGCTTTATTAAAGTTAAGAGTTACAACCCCATCTTTTACTTTTGGATCATCCAATAATTCAACATCAGTAAAGTCGCTTACAAGGGTAGATTGATATCCCGGCCCTTCTATAAGCTGTTGGACAACCGCTTTTGCTGGATCTTCAACATTATTGCTAACTCGTTGTGTCACAGGAACATAATAGGTCTGATCCCCTTTTTGCGACACATAGTAAACCGTAACTGGATGAGTATTGGTTACATCTACAACACCAGTAGTATTCGTATTAATTCCATCGCTTCTTGAAAGCTTCTCATCAACCGGAGTTCCGTTAACAGGCATTTCCGTTAATTCATAACCATTCATTCTTAGCTCAACGGTTTCAATGGAATCGAATTGTGTTAGTGTCCATGTTACAGCCTGTAATATTTTCTTTTCATCTTCAGGTTGATATTCAGCGAATTCATTTGAAAAATCAGCTATCGCTTTTCCATCTTTAATATTGACACTTACCTGTGTATCCGCTGGAAGCACCGCTCTAAATCCATCAGGAAGAATATTTTGAACAGGTCCATTTGCGACTAAATACTCGAGAGCTTGTGTCGCAACACTTTCAGTTTTTGGAAGTGGAAGTTTTTGTGAAGCAACATAACCATTCTCATCAATTAAATACAATTCCGTCATAACTGTTGCATCATCTTCTTCACCAGAAGCTGTAGGCTTTTCTTTTTTTTCACCGTCTTTTTTGGATTCTACTGATTCACCTTCTTTTTTTGCATCTGCAGAATCACCTTCCTGCTTCGTATCTACCGATTCCCCTTCTTCTAAGTAAGAAACATCCTCTGGTGGATCAATCTTTTCTTTCTCACCACCGCTAAAAAGTCCACAGCCCGCTAAATATACCGATGATACTAATACTGTTACGGCCATAGTAGCCATTGATTTCTTTGACATAAGGAAACCCTCCCCAGACAGTTTGTACTATCATGTATACGAGCTCTATTTGAAAATAGACCGATTTCGATAAAGAAAATTTAAAAAACCATTCAGCAGGAACATTAAATTCTCAACCGAATGGTTTCAGCTTTAACATACGTAACTCCTAGCCAATGATTGGCGATTTTCGAGAAAATTTCAGAAGATCCCGTAGTATAGAAAGCATGTTTAGGTTTAGTCGATTTCTTTGTTAATAGTTTGTTGTAATGAAGAATCGTACTTACTTCTCTAGCTGTTTCATCTCCGGAATTGATCACTTCAATCCCTTCCCCCATAAAACGTTCAATAATCGGCCCTAATAAAGGATAATGGGTACAGCCAAGGATTAGCGTATCAATACTTGTATACTTTAATGGTTCTAACGTTTCAGCAACGATTTCTTCAGCCATTTTTCCAGTGATTTCGCCACTTTCTACTAATGGAACAAACTTAGGACAGGCAAGTGATGTCACCTTTACTTTTTGATTGATGGTTTGTAATGCCTCTGTATAGGCCTGACTTCTGACCGTCCCAATCGTTCCTAGGACACCTATGCTATGATTTCTTGTTTGTTTAATCGCAGCACGTGCACCAGGCTGAATCACTCCAACAACAGGTATGTTTAACTCCATTTGGATTTCTTCTAATACAACAGCAGTCGCCGTATTACAGGCAATCACCAGCATTTTAATATTGTATTCTAATAAGAATTGAGTCAATTCCCATGTAAATTTTCTTACTTCTTCTTCTCCTCTTGGCCCATAAGGACATCTAGCTGTATCTCCGAGATAATAAATGGTTTCATTAGGTAACTGCCTCATGATTTCTTTGGCCACCGTTAGGCCTCCGACACCTGAATCAATCACTCCTATTGGTTGGTTCACAATTTCCCCTCATTCTGATTTGATTTCTTGATGTAACCTAGTTAGATTTTCGTTTAATTTTTGTACTTCTTCTGGAGAAAAGTTTTTCAATACTTCTTGAAGATAGTGTTGTCGTTTCTTGATCACTTCTTCAATAATTCGTTCACCTTCTTTTAACAGATGAATACGAACTACTCGACGATCTTTTTCATCCTTAACTCGAACAACCAGTTCATTTTTTTCCATACGGTCGACAAGATCCGTCGTAGTACTGCATGCTAAATACATTTTATTCGACAACTCCCCAATCGTCATGTCACCTGCTTCAAACAACCATTGAAGAGCAACAAATTGGGGAGGCGTTATTGTATATTGGCTTAAGATTTCACGGCCCTTTTGTTTAATAATAGAAGATATGTATCGTAAGTCTTTTTCTATAGAAGCAAAGACATCAATGTCTTCATTCAATTCAACAGAATCCTTCATATCACTACACTCCTTAATTTCGAACGTTCATCTACATAGCATTGTCACCTTTTTCTCGACAAATTTCAAGTTTTCTTTTTGGAAAAGTAAAAAGGAGATGACCGTTTTGATATGGCAGATATGATTTCCACAAATTTCAGAAAGGAATCCATCTAAAATTTGAAAAACCTAGTAAATCTAACCCTATCGGTCATCTCCTTTATGTTATAGCTTGAGTTCCCCCATGCGAAGGAGTTCTACAACTGCTTGAGAACGGCCCTTCACTCCAAGCTTTTGCATGGCGTTGGAAATATGGTTTCGAACTGTTTTTTCACTAATAAATAATTCTCCTGCTATTTCTTTTGTTGTCTTGTCTTGAACTAACAGCTCGAATACTTCTCTTTCTCTTTTGGTGAGCAACGGTTTGTGTGTAAAATCATTGTCCTTCAATTATGGTAACCCTCCTTGCCTTCGCCAGCTTTAAACCGCGGGGATGGGTATTGTTGGTCGTCACGTTATCATATGAAAATTCTCGGTTTAGAGTGACATAGAGGAGGCGTGATTTCTCAAAAATAGGCAATGATTTTTTACTGATTTACCTTAACAAAGAACATCAGGCTGTAATTGAAGTTTCATTTCATCTGACAAGGCTAATCCTTTTCCCGTCTGTTTTGAAATTTGCACGATTGTCCCTCTACCAGTAAAACAAATATCCCCTTTGTCATTTACTCCCATATAATGTATATCAACCGATGACCTTCCCACGCTTTGAACCTTAACATACACTTTTATGACTTCATCAAAATACACTTGTTTTAAAAAGTCACATTGGAGGTCAGCAACAACAGGTATACTCTGATGCTTAGGGTCTACCCATTCCTGCATAAACCCTTTACATTTAAAATACTCTATTCTTGCATCTTCAAAGTAGGTAAACGGGATTGTGTTGTTTAAGTGACCAAACATATCAGTTTCAGAAAACCTTACTCTTACTTCATGATAAAATAAAAATCCTCGTTTCCATTCTTCTATATTCTCAATATATGAAATCTTTTTCATTTTGCCCCTCCTAAAAGATCATGTGGCAGATGCTTTGCAGGGATAGGTTTGAAAAATGTTTGCACCTGACCACAAAAGTGAATGACTGTTCATTTTACTATTATAAGCTATTCCACGACTAACGAAAAGAAGAAGGTACGAAATAGTACCTTCTTCAAAAGATTATTATGCTGACTTATGATGTTTTTTGTCTTTGTCTTTGTCTTTACAAGGCTTATGACCTTTTTTCTTACCTTTACCCTTTTTATGATCGTCTTGTTTGTCATGTCCCTTTTGTTTACCTGGGTGCGGTCTTTCGCATTTATCTTCCTCTGGTTGTTCTTCATCAGGCTTTTCACCTTCTAGAATTCTATCCTCAACCTGAGGTGAAACAGGACTGTTCATCTCTAGGTATTCTTGTGTCACTTCATAATCAACAAAGAAGAGCTCATTCATTCTGCCTTCATCCTTAGCTTGTTTGAACATGGAGTAACCATCTCCACCATCTGCTACAAAGGCATTTGTTGCAACTGTATACATTTGGTCAAGCTTTATATCTTCGAATCCGTTTTCAGTCTGAACCTGTACTTCAAATACGCGTTCTCCTCCAGGTTGAGAAGGATCGAAGTGGAATTTAAGTCCGGATACTTGCATAAATTGCCCTGCTTGTTCTTCTACTAGAGAAACACTATGCTCTAAAGCTTGTAGAATTTCTTCTCCAGTCAAGTCCAATGTTACTAACGTATTTCCAAATGGCATTACGGTTAAAAGCTCTCCTAATGTGATTTCCCCTTCATCAATAGAAGCACGAATCCCACCACCGTTTTGCATAGCAATTTGGGTTGGGACTGATTTGTTCGCCTTTTCAAGCATCGCATCTGTAATGAGGTTTCCTAAATTTGTTTCTTTCGTACGCACGTCACTTCTCTCACCATTTAATGGTACATTTGTGTGTCCAATAACGGTCTTTTTCATCTCTTCTATGGGCTTATTAAGCTGTGCTAAACGATTGGCCGCCCATTCATCTTGTGGGTAGATAAACTCCCCTGCTTCATTTTTTGCCAGAATATCAATGAGGTTTCCGTTCCACTCAGTGACTACACCTTCTTCATTAAATGAGGCTTGAAGTTTTCCTAGGAATTTTGCATATTCATTCGCTTGAACGATAAGGGTGGGTTCTGCATCAGCATTAGCAACAATAGGCTCATCTAATTTAGTGTGAGAATGTCCTCCTACAATAATATCAATCCCAGAGACACTGTTTGCTAATTCTTGGTCTGCTGTGAATCCAAGGTGAGAAAGAACAATGATATGATTCACCCCTTGCTCCTCTAGTGATGCAATCGTTTCTTCTGTTTTCACTTTAGCATCTTCGAATACAATTTGGTCACTTGGATTCGCTAGGAAAGAGGTATCTTCTGTTGTTAAGCCGATGATTCCTACTTTCTTCCCCTCAACCTCTTTAACAATGGCCGGATAAATTTTCCCTTTTTCTCCTGGTGATCCAATTTCATTTACCGTTAGTGGGTTAAGAACTTGATCTTCTGAAACATTTACATTGGCACTAACAAATGGAAATTCTGCCCCCTCAATAAAATCAGCAAGTGTCTTGCTGTCTTTATCAAATTCATGGTTACCAAAAGTCATAGCATCATATCCAATTTTGTTCATAAACTCTAAATCTGCTTGCCCTAGGTATTTGTTAAAGAATAATGTACCCGAGAATACATCTCCCGCATTTAATAACAATGCATTAGGGTTTTCGGCACGAACAGATTGAATCGCTGTATGCATATGTGGAGCATTCTCTAAATGTGCATGAGTATCATTCGTATGCATAAGTGTTAAGTCTAGGGGCTTATCCTCTGGATTTAAATCAAATTGAACTAATACAGGGTCATGATCACTTGCACGACCGTGTATTTCCATGTAATCAGAATTGATATTAACAATATCCGCTTCCATATTTGGAGCTAAATTATTTGAAACTAGAATATGATCCAATACTTGTGCGTTTCCTTGATAATTATAGGTGTAACGTTCGTTCACAGGTAATGTATCGACAGCATTTGTCAGTAAATCTCCCTTTAAAACTTCTAAAGGCTTAGAATATTGAAAGTCATTTAGATCTCCCATTACAATGACATTTGCATCAGGATTTTTAGATTTTACATCACGAATAAAACCATTGATGACAGTAACAATATCTATTCTTTTTTCTTCACTTTCTAATACTGGAGGCTGAATTTTCCCAAAAAGAGGGGCATCTCCACCTTTTGAATTAAAGTGATTGTTAATGAGAATGATGTCTTCGCCATTAAATACAAACTGAGCTGTTAATGCTTTTCTAGTATCTTCAAAAATAGGATTTTGCGGGTCGATTCTACCAGGGTTAAATGTTAAAGCCCCATTTTCATAGGAAACCGCCTCTGTTGCTGTTCCTTTTGGAGCTTCTTTTAGAGTGACACGATCCGGTTGATAAATGTAGCCAACACGGATGTTTCCGCCTGGAGCTCCACCGTCTTTTTTATCTTCTGGAGCAATATCGGTAAATTCATATGTTGGTCCACCTAAATCTTTAATTTTATCAATTAAAACCTGATAGGATTGGCTAGCATCTGTTGTACCAGTATCTGCTTCACCATCATTATCTTGAACTTCTACAAGTCCAATAATATCAGGAGTCTTTAACTGATTAATAATAGATTGAGCTATTTTCTCCACTTTTTCTGGACTTGTTTGTGAAGAAAAATTCTCAATATTATAGGATGCAACGGACAGCTTGTCCCCAGTCTCTTCTAAAATAGTAGCATTACGTTCAACTGAACTTTCTTCAAGTTTAGGTAAAGTGGCTTCATTCGTTAAAAGCTTAAAATTACTATAACTATAGCTTAATACACCACTAACTTGATTTGTAAAACGGTCTCCCGTTTTGGCTACAAAGTCTTCACCCGCTTCAATAAAAATCCGTTCTGGATTACTATTGTGTTCCTGTAACAACACTCCACCTTTGTCAGTGTAATCTTTCCCTTCCAATAACTCAGGAATAACCGGAACCTCTCCATACTTTTGAGGACCAACAATATATGGACTTTCTAGTGCAATAAGCATTCCTTCTAGACTTTCATAAAAATCTATTCCATCTTCTTTCGGGTCAAATTGCTGAAATTGATCATTATCAATGACTGAAGTAGGATATGTAACATCTTCTCCCACTACAACAGGTTCTGGAAGTTCTTTTTCACTTGTCTTTGTAACAGAGTTTGCTGCAATTTCAGTAAATGTTAAATCTGTTTCAAATCTCTCATAGTAACCTGCCAATACGTATTCTTTTACTTCACCATCGACCTTTATAACGTCCCCAGCTTTTAAGCCATGGTTGCTTTTATAAACCATTAAACCTTCTGAGGTTTTAGGGTTATCATCTGGTGCTAATGATTGAATATAAAATTGACTGCTGCTTTCTACAAATGTAACTATTCCTTCAACTTCTTTAACCTGTTGGCCATTTAATGGTGAATGGTGGCTTTCTCCTTGAATCTCATGAATAGCTGGAGCTACTACTGGATCTGGCTCAGGTTCTGGCTCGCGATCAGTAAAAATCATTTCTGTTGAATTTTTTAAACCAGGCACAGTGAAATATGGTTCAAGATTCCCCGTCACTTGAATTTTTTCACCGATAATATTTGGGTTTGTTTGTAATCCAAAGTCACCTCTAAATGAACTTGGAACCTGGACTGGTAATAGTTTCTCTGGATCTGTTTCATTTGGTGAATCTGCTAATGCTACATTATAATCATTCCCAAACGGGGCATCAAAATCAAATGAAACGGTACCTGATGTATGTGCGACAATATACCCCTCAACTGTTGCCGTACCTTCGTTATTAACAATCGCATCTTCCACTGAAATCACTTCATTTGCAGAAGCGGTTCCAGCAAAAGGAATGACCGTGGATAAAACCATGAAAAATGCAGTTAGGACAGCAAATATCTTTACTTGATTACTCCTCATTCCTTTATCCTCCTAATGAATATTTTTTCCTACAATACATTTTTCTCACATTGCATGACATTTTTCGATGGTTATTTCAAAATTAAGCCAAAAACAGTAATTAATTCCTAAATCGTTTACAAAAGACAGAACATTAGAACTATAAATCTTAATAATAAAATAAATCTTTAGTATGTAGTAAAATTAGTATTGTACTATCTTCTTTACTCATACCTAGAAAAGCGGAAGCGAATCGTTTAGAGGGTGAAAGGCTAAATTCTCCACGTCTTGTGACAATACATTTCTGACTCATATCTTGCGGCAGCTGATAGGTATGGGACGAGTCAAAACGTGGTTTTTTATAGAAAGAGATTAACTTTTTGTTTACTTTAGGTTGAAACTAAGGGATGATAAAAAATTTCTCGTAATGGGGGTATTTTATCGTTGGTTTCTCAAACCAATTTTCAATTTTTTAAATCTAATTTTCAACTTTTGAAGTTTAATTTTTAACTTTAGCGTTTCTATTTTCAACTCCTCCCCCTCTATCGATATCTCGACAAATATTGACAATATTCGTATTCAAAAAAAGAGGTCCGCTTATGGAATGGAACCAAAAAAAGTGTTTGCCCGCTTTGGGCAAACACTTTATAAAAATGATTTCGATTAATCTACCATATGATCGCTTCCAAAGAAGCTCTTGAACATTTGGAAAGTAGTCTCACGGTTTAAAGCTGCGATTGAAGTTGTTAAAGGAATACCTTTTGGACAAGATTGTACACAGTTTTGTGAGTTTCCACAGTTTGCTAGTCCACCGTCTCCCATAATTGACTCTAATCTCTCATCTTTGTTCATCGCTCCTGTCGGATGAGCGTTAAACAAACGAACTTGAGACAATGGTGCAGGACCAATAAATTCTGATTTGCTGTTAACGTTAGGACATGCTTCAAGACAAACACCGCATGTCATACATTTTGAAAGCTCATATGCCCATTGACGTTTCTTCTCTGGCATACGTGGACCTGGACCTAAATCATATGTTCCATCAATTGGGATCCAAGCTTTAACCTTTTTCAACGAATCAAACATACGGCTACGATCCACTTGTAAGTCACGGACTACAGGGAATGTACGCATAGGTTCAAGACGAATAGGCTGTTCCAATTTATCAACAAGTGCTGTACATGATTGACGCGGTTTTCCATTGATAACCATAGAACAAGCTCCACAAACCTCTTCAAGACAGTTCATGTCCCAGTTAATAGGAGTCGTTTTTTCCCCTTTTGCATTAACTGGATTACGGCGTATTTCCATTAGTGCTGAAATAACATTCATATTTGGACGATAATCAAGAACAAATTCTTCTTGATAAGGAGCTTTATCAGGGTGATCTTGACGAGTTATGATAAAACGTACGGTTTTCTTTTCACTCATCATGAATTCCCCCCTTTACTCTTTGTATAGTCACGTTTACGTGGTTTGATTAATGAAATATCAACTTCTTCGTAATGGAACTCTGGTGAATTCGTTTCAGGGTTGTACTTCGCCATTGTTGTTTTTAAGAATTCCTCGTCATTACGATCCGGGAAATCAGGCTTGTAGTGAGCCCCACGGCTTTCATTACGATTCAATGCCCCGATTGTGATTACACGCGCTAATTGAAGCATATTCTGTAGTTGACGTGTAAACATCGCTCCTTGATTGCTCCATTTTTGTGTATCATTCATATTTATGTTTTTATAGCGCTCCATAAGTTCA
Organism: Rossellomorea pakistanensis; assembly: GCF_016908495.1. GTDB lineage: Bacteria > Bacillota > Bacilli > Bacillales > Bacillaceae_B > Rossellomorea > Rossellomorea pakistanensis. The sequence continues at coordinate 1,398,536 of NZ_JAFBDZ010000001.1, forward strand.
ACAATTTTTTCATCTGTTTGTTTCAGTTTGTCGTTGTAGCGAACTACTGTAACATTATCCGTCATCCATTCGCCTAACTCTTTATGAATAACATACGCATTCTCTGTTCCATTCATTGAAAGAATGCTGTTCCACTTCTCTTCCTCTTGTTTAACATAGCGCTCAAATAAGGAGGATGAAATGTCCTCAACACTCTTCTCAAGACCATTAATATATTTCACTGCATTTGGACCAGCTACCATTCCTCCATAAATAGCAGATAAAAGGGAGTTAGCACCTAAACGGTTTGCTCCATGCTGTGAATAATCACACTCTCCAGCAGCGAATAATCCTGGAATATTGGTCATTTGATCATAATCAACCCATAGTCCGCCCATTGAATAGTGAACGGCAGGGAAGATTTTCATTGGAACTTTACGTGGATCATCACCCATGAATTTCTCATAGATTTCAATGATACCACCTAATTTGATATCCAACTCTTTAGAATCTTTATGTGAAAGGTCTAAATAAACCATGTTTTCACCGTTTATGCCAAGCTTTTGATTGACACATACATCAAAGATTTCACGAGTAGCAATATCACGAGGTACCAAGTTACCATATGCTGGATACTTTTCTTCAAGGAAGTACCATGGTTTACCATCTTTATACGTCCATACTCGTCCACCTTCACCACGAGCGGATTCACTCATCAGACGTAATTTATCGTCTCCAGGGATTGCTGTTGGATGAATCTGAATAAATTCACCATTTGAATAATATGCACCTTGTTGATAAACGATAGAAGCTGCCGAACCTGTATTAATAACAGAGTTTGTAGACTTACCAAATATAATTCCAGGACCACCTGTAGCCATTATAACGGCATCGGCAGGGAATGATTTGATCTCCATAGATTTTAAATCTTGAGCTACAATTCCTCTTGCAATCCCTTCATCATCAATCACTACCCCAAGGAATTCCCATCCTTCATACTTATTCACAAGTCCAGCAACCTCATGACGACGAACTTGTTCATCCAAAGCATAAAGTAATTGTTGCCCTGTCGTTGCTCCCGCGTATGCAGTACGGTGATGCTGTGTTCCACCAAAACGACGGAAATCTAATAGACCTTCAGGTGTACGGTTAAACATAACTCCCATACGGTCCAGTAAATGGATAATTCCAGGTGCCGCTTTTGTCATTGCTTCTACAGGTGGTTGATTTGCTAAGAAATCTCCACCATAAACCGTATCATCTAAATGTTCCCAAGGTGAGTCGCCTTCCCCTTTTGTATTAACAGCTCCGTTAATACCACCTTGAGCACAAACAGAATGGGAACGCTTTACAGGTACAAGAGAGAATAAATCTACCTGCGAACCTGATTCTGCTGCTTTAATTGTGGCCATCAAGCCGGCTAATCCCCCGCCGACTACGATGATTTTGCCCTTACTCATCGTGACTCACTCCTTTTCTTACCAAAGTACCTATAAATATCTATTAAGATATAATAACGAATTAATCTTTTAAACGAACGCAAAAATGGCACGAAGACCAACAAACGAAAGTGCAACAAAAATTCCTAACGTGACATAAGTAGCAATAACCTGTGAACGTGGAGAAACAGTGAATCCCCAGCTAACAAGGAAGGACCATAATCCATTGGCAAAGTGAAAGATAGTTGAAATCACTCCAACAATGTAAAAGCCGAGCATTAATGGATTCGATAAAATATTCTCCATCATCTGATAATTAACTTCAGCACCAAATGCTGCAGCTACTCTTGTTTCCCACACATGCCAAGTGATAAAGATCAATGTGATTACACCTGAGATACGTTGAAGCAAGAACATCCAATTACGGAAGTAACCAAACTTAGATGCGTTGTTCTTAGCAGTAAAAGCTATGTAAAGCCCATAAAGTGCATGGAACAACAAAGGTAGAAAGATTACAAAAGTTTCTAAAACGATCCTAAAAGGTAAACTTTCCATAAAATGAGCAGCATTATTAAATGCCTCTTCCCCGCGTGTTGCAAAATGGTTCACGACTAAGTGCTGGATTAAAAAAATTCCGACTGGAATAACACCTAGTAATGAATGAAGCCTGCGATAATTAAATTCACGATTTCCAGCCATGATTTACCCCCCTTAATGATGAAAACTATAAGGTCCTCTAATTGAATATGTATCGATTACATTAGCTAACCTTTGCAATTTTCATATTGTAACAATTATATGACATGTTCATTTTACTCCCAAGTAGTAGAAGCGTCAAGAAAACGTATTCATTAAAATTGACATATTGAAAAACTATTTTAAATTTAATTACTAGTATATTTACTGACTAAATACAGGCTATTATGGTATCCTCCAATCATAAACTTATTATTAAAATTATATCACCAAAATATGCCATAAAAACTTCGGACAATTGACAGTTAATTTTTAGTGATAAGACGTATATAATAGTGTAATAGAAAGAAGGGATTAAATTGGAAATACAGAACGAAAAAGCCGAACAAGAACAACAGACCGTTCCGGTTTTCGCCTACGAGCTCCTACGAGACATTTTCATGCCTGAAGTTTTAGGGAAGCACACCCCGGATGTTCTTTATTGGGGAGGCAAAACCATTGCAAGAAAATTCCCCCTTATGTCACAGGAAGAGATCATTTCCTTTTTTCAAGAAGCAGCCTGGGGAGATTTATCACTTATTGAACAAAAAAGAAATGAAGCGACTTTTGAACTCTCTGGTGAACTTGTCTCCCGTAGACTTGAAATAAAATCAGATATAAGTTTTAAGCTTGAAGCAGGCTTCCTAGCGGAACAACTTCAAAATCAGAAAAAAGTGTTAGCGGAAGCTACGGATGAATTACATAAGCGCAGCAAAACTATTAAAATATTAGTTCGTTGGGATCAAAAAGAGTCTATTTTAGAATAGACCTAATGAACGAGAATGGATCCAACTCTAAACTTTGGATCCATTCTTTTTTCACTATTTAATATAAATCTCCTCAGGTGTTGCTACTTGATCTAATTGAAATGTTTCATGTAACACTTGAGCAGCGTTCACCATTTTATCCTCATCAATTACCACTGAGACCTTGATTTCAGAGGTACTCACCATTTTAATAATGATGTCATTACTAGCTAATACATCAAACATCTGAGCAGCTACCCCAGGGTTAGAGATCATTCCTGAGCCTACAATAGACACTTTAGCAAGGCGACTCTCATGCTCAATATGTGTGAATCCCAGTTCCTCCCTGTATTTCTCTAAGACCTCTAAAGCATCCTGTAAGTCTTGATGTTTAATAGAAAATGATAAATTGGTATGGTTAGCTTCAGATTGACTTTGTATAATGATATCAACATTTATATGATGCCTTGCAAGTTTAGAAAAGATGGATGACATGCTTGTCATTGGATTCTTAATTCCAAATACCGTCATTCGTGTAATTTCATCTTCAAAGGCAACCCCTCTAACAATTAGACCTTGTTCCATTGTAATTTCCTCCTCAATAATCGTTCCTTTATCCTTTTGCAAACTAGAACGGACCTCTAGTGGGATATGATAATTTTTGGCAAATTCTACTGCTCTCGGATGTAATACTCCTGCACCTAAATTAGCTAGCTCAAGCATTTCATCATAGGATACAGATTCTAATTTTCTTGCACGTTTGACGTAACGAGGATCTGAAGTATAGACACCATCTACATCTGTATATATCTCACAACGATCTGCACTAAGGGCAGCTGCCAATGCAACCGCCGTCGTATCAGAGCCTCCCCGTCCTAACGTTGTAACTTCTCTGGCTTCTGTAATTCCTTGGAATCCTGCAACCACGACAATGCGATGGTTATGTAAATCATTTTCAATTTTCGCCGGGTCGATATGCACAATTCTAGCATTTCCATGATGAGGTTCTGTTTGAATTCCAGCCTGCCCACCTGTATAGGAAATAGCTTCATATCCTTTTTCTATTAAAGCCATTGTTAATAGGGAAATGGTCACCTGCTCACCAGTTGTTAACAACATATCCATTTCTCTTTTCGTTGGATTTTCTGTGATCTCTTTTGCCAGATTAACCAACGAATCCGTTGTTTTCCCCATTGCTGAAACGACAACTACGACATGATTTCCTTTTTCCTTCTCTTCCACTACACGATTTGCAACATTTTGAATTCTCTCAACAGATCCAACCGAAGTTCCGCCAAACTTTTGTACGATAATACCCACTGTTTCGCCCTCTTTTCTGCATAGTGTTGCTATTACTCACAATAAATAATAAAAAAAGCAATGAGAATTTCTATCTCATTGCTTGTGATAAACGTATATATAAACATACGAAGGACCACATTGTGAGATAGCTCTCCAAGATGAAGAAATCTCATCTTGACAATTCTACACCTCTTAAAATGTAGAACCAGCAATAACAATTATGAGTTTGTTATTACTTCGGCGATCCTTCCCTTTCAAAGCTCTTCTTTAGAGCTCATACTCTTCAAAGCTTTTACTCTTGAAGTTCGCGCCTCTATCACCACTTTGTAACTCTAAAGTGATAATTTTTATAAAATTTCATTTATTATAGCACATAAAAATTAGGGCAACAACATTATTTTTGCAAATGATTCCATAAAATTTTCGCTACCTTTTTAGGCAACCCTAGGTTAATAAGCTCATCTAAACTAGATTCTTTCATTTTTTTAATTGAACCGAAGTGCTTCAATAGCTGTTTCTTCCGTTTGGGTCCAATACCTTCAATATCATCTAAGGTGGATTGGAAGGCACTTTTCCCACGTAGCTGGCGATGAAAAGTAATGGCGAAGCGATGAACTTCATCCTGAATTCTTTGTAACAAATAAAATTCTTGACTTCTTCTCTCAAGAGGCACAATTTCAAGAGGATTTCCATAAAGAAGCTGTGAAGTTTGGTGTTTTTCATCCTTTGCAAGTCCTGCAAGAGGAATATCTAGTGATAGCTCGTTTTCAAGAACATCACGCGCAGATTCAATTTGCCCCTTCCCTCCATCAATAAGAATTAGGTCAGGAAGTGGAAGGTTATCTTTTAAAACTCTTGTATAACGTCGTCTGATTACTTCTCTCATGGATTCATAATCATCAGGGCCCTGAACGGTTTTAATTTTATATTTCCTATATTCTTTTTTAGCCGATTTCCCGTCAATAAAGACGACCATAGCAGAAACTGGATTTGTCCCTTGTATATTTGAATTGTCAAAGGCTTCAATTCTAAGCGGCGGGTAAATACCCAATGCGTCCCCTAAACGTTCCACCGCTTTAATGGTTCGGTCTTCATCTCTTTCAATAAGGGCAAACTTTTCTTTTAATGCAATAGCGGCATTTTTTTCTGCTAAACGAACAAGATCTTTTTTTCGTCCTTTTTGTGGTTGGTAAACTTTCGTTTGAAGGAGCCCAAATACGAGTTCACTGTTCACCTTCTCGGGTAGGTAGATCTCCTTCGGCTTAAAGTGGTTTGCCTTTGAATAAAATTGACCTATAAACGTGAGGAACTCTTCTTCTGGCTGATCATAAATCGGAAACATAGAAACATCACGTTCAATTAGTTTCCCTTGTCTCACAAAAAATACTTGAACACACATCCAACCCTTATCAAAAGCATAACCAAAAATATCTCGATCTGTGAAATCGGTCATTGTCATTTTCTGCTTTTCCATCGTCGCTTCAATGTGCTGAATCTGATCGCGCAGTTCCTTTGCTCTCTCGAATTCTAAACTCTCAGCTGCTTCCTTCATTTTTTCTGTCAATTCTTTTTTAATTTCCTTATAGCCTCCATTAAGGAAGCTCGCTATTTGATCAGTCATTTCTTTATACGTTTCTTCTTTAACTTCTTTTACACAAGGTGCAAGACATTGACCCATATGATAATATAGGCAAACTCGATCTGGAAGCGTTGTACATTTTCTTAAGGGATAGAGTCGGTCAAGCAATTTCTTCGTTTCGTTTGCCGCTCCTACATTCGGATAAGGTCCAAAATATTTTCCTTTATCTTTTTTCACCTTTCTGGTTGTAATTAATCTCGGATGTTTTTCTGCAGTTAATTTAATAAACGGATATGTTTTATCGTCTTTCAACATGACATTATACTTTGGATCATGTTTTTTGATTAAGTTCATTTCAAGAATCAAAGCTTCTATATCTGACGAAGTGACAATATATTCAAAGTCCTTGATTTCTCCCACAAGTCTCTGGGTCTTCCCATCATGAGATCCAGTAAAATAAGAGCGTACACGGTTTTTTAATACTTTTGCCTTTCCTACATAAATAATCGTTCCCTGACGATCCTTCATTATATAGCAACCTGGTTGATCAGGCAGAATGGCAAGTTTGTGAGATATATTCTCATTCATGTTTTTTCACCCCCCACAATCAATATACTTGTTTTTTCATTCAGATAATATAGAACGTTTATGTGTTAAGCCATAATAGGATATTTTGTTGGATATTACTTTGAATTCTATTATACAATAAAACCTCTTAGTAATTTATATTAGTCCATCATTGGGATCAACTAGAGTCTTTCAATTCAAAAAAACTGACCCAAGCAGGTCAGTTTTTTAAAAGGAAGCTTATGCATGTTTAGTTAATAACTCTGCTAAAGCTTCTTTTGGTTGGAAGCCAATTACTTTATCTACTACTTCTCCATCCTTTAAAACGATAAGAGTTGGGATACTCATCACTCCGTATTTACCAGCTGTTTCTTGATTTTCATCAACATCGACTTTAACGATTTTTACTTTGTCGCCCATTTCAGAGTCTAGTTCTTCAAGGACAGGTGCAATCATTTTACAAGGTCCACACCATGGTGCCCAGAAATCTGCAAGGACTAAGCCTGAGCTAGTCTCATTAGAAAAATTTTGATCAGTTGCATTTGTTATAGCCATATGAAAAAACCTCCAATTATCTTTCTAGATTATCGTCAGTATATCACCGAATATCTGCCGATGCGAATAATTTGCTCAATGCTAATTTACCCTCATCTGTTTTATCTATTCAAAGTATGAAAACAATAGAAAGGAGTTGCCCAGTTTTGGGGCAACCCCTCTATGTTTTCCTTATGAAGATGTAACTTTTAATTTTTTGAATTCTTCCGTAAGCATTGGCACGACTTCGAATAAATCACCTACTATACCATAATCAGCTACATTGAAAATATTAGCTTCTGGATCTTTATTGATCGCTACGATTACTTTTGAATTGGACATTCCAGCTAAATGCTGAATAGCCCCAGAGATACCGCAAGCAATATACAGATCAGGCGTTACTACTTTACCTGTTTGACCAATTTGCAGGGAATAATCACAGTAATCAGCATCACAAGCTCCACGTGATGCACCAACGGCCCCACCTAAGACATCCGCTAGTTCTTGTAAAGGATTAAATCCTTCTGTACTCTTAACTCCGCGTCCACCTGCAATAATAACTTTGGCTTCTGAAAGATCTACCCCTTCACTTGCTTTTCTTACTACTTCTTTAATAATTGTACGTAAATCTTTAATGTCAACTGATAAGGAAGACACATCTCCGCTCTTAGAATCGTCCTTTTCTAAAGCAGCAATATTATTTGGACGAATTGTCGCAAAAATGACTCCATCGGTTACAATTTTCTTCTCGAATGCCTTACCTGAATAGATTGGACGAGTAAAAACAAGATTCCCTCCAGCCTCTTCAATCGATGTTGAATCTGAGATTAATCCAGTGCTTAATTTACTTGCAATTCTCGGAGATAGATCTTTTCCAAGTGCTGTATGACCAAAAATAATTCCTTCAGGATTCTCTTGTTCTACAATCGCCATAAACGCTTGTGAGAAACCATCAGATGTGTACTGCTCAAGTTTATCATCTTCCACAACGACAACTCGATCAGCACCATATTGTATAAGCTCTTCTCCTAAAGCGCTTACAGTTTTTCCTATTAAAACACCGACTACTTCTCCACCCTCGGCTATCGTCTTTCCAGCGGCTACTGCTTCAAAAGATACATTACGTAAAGAACCATCACGTACTTCTCCAAGTACTAACACTTTTCTGCTCATGTTTGATTACCCCCTGAATGATTTTTGTGTTTTCCGATCAAAAGCTAAAGGTTAAACGACTTTTGCTTCTGTATGGAGAAGTTTCACAAGTTCTTTAACTTGATCGTCTAATTCTCCTTCTAACACTTTCCCCGCTTCTTTTTTCGGTGGCAAGAAAATTTCGATTGTCTTTGTTTTTGCTTCTACATCGTCTTCATCTAAATCGATATCATCAATTTCAATTTCATCTAATGGTTTTTTCTTCGCTTTCATAATTCCTGGTAGTGATGGATAGCGAGGCTCGTTCAACCCTTGTTGTGCTGTTACAAGAAGTGGTAAAGTCGTTTCAATCACTTCAGAATCCCCTTCAACATCACGGACAACCGTTACCTTATCGCCATCAATATCTAATTTTGTAATCGTAGTGATATAAGGAATATCTAATTGCTCTGCAACCCTTGGACCAACTTGACCAGATCCACCATCAATGGCTACATTCCCTGCTAAAATCAAATCTACTTCTTTATCTTTTAAATATTCCCCAAGAATTTTCGCTGTTGTAAACTGGTCGCCGTTTTCCACATCCTCTTCCGTGTTTATTAATACGGCTTTATCCGCTCCCATTGCGAGGGCTGTGCGTAATTGCTTTTCACTTTCCTCATTTCCAATCGTTAAAACGGTTACTTCTCCACCATGTGCGTCACGTACTTGGATCGCCTCTTCAATGGCATATTCATCGTATGGATTGATGATGAATTCTGCTCCGTCCTCACTGATTTGTCCGCCTGAAATCGAGATTCTTTCTTCTGTATCGAAAGTTCTTTTCATAAGTACATAGATGTTCATTCTATTCCCTCCCAAAAGTTAAAACTTTCACTTGTTTATAAATATTGAAAAAATTCTGTTCAAAAAAATTACTTCCCTTTAAAGTTTGGAGTCCGTTTTTCGATAAAAGCTCCAATCCCTTCTTGCCCATCCTCTGATTGGAATACCTCTCCAAAAAGTTCTGCTTCTTTCAAGACGCCTTCATAAAAACGATCGTCTTTTGAATAGCTTAATAGTTTAAGAGCAGCTTTCATAGCTACTGGACTTTTTTTAGAAATTTTATGAGCCATTTCCTTCGCCTTAACAAACAGCTCTTCGTCTGGGTATGCTTTATTTGCTAAACCATATTGAACAGCTTCTGTCCCCGTAATAGGTTCACTAGTTAAAAGCATTTCAGCTGCTTTTGGTGTTCCTACAAGTTTTGGTAGTCGTTGTGTACCTGCAAATCCTGGAATTAATCCAAGCTGTAATTCCGGTAGACCAAGCTTTGCATTCTTACTAACTAGGCGAATATGGCAACCCATTGCTAGCTCTAACCCACCGCCAAGTGCGGCACCATGAATAGCTGCAATAATTGGTTTTGAGAAGTTTTCCATCCTTTCAAATAGATCTTGTCCTCTTTTTGAAAGTGCAGAAAATTCATCTCCATTTTTAACTGTAGTGAATTCTTTGATGTCCGCTCCTGCGGAGAAGAATCTTCCTTCGCCTTGAAGAAGAAGCACTCTTGCATCTTTATTCTCTTCCAATTCATTTAATATCTCAGAGAGTTCGAGAATTAAATCACTGGCAAGTGCATTAGCAGGCGGTCGTTGAATCATTATACACGCCACATGCTCTTCAAGGTCCCATGTTAAATACTTCATCCATTCATCCCCTTCTGAAGTTGTTTTACCTTTTGCCACCACATCCGTTTATTAATAATTGATGTATGGCAGATGATTGTGCAACCAGGTCATACTTTTGATCATTCATCACCCAGGTTGTCACCATCTCGTCTAATGTTCCAAAAATCATTTGACGTGTCAACCTAACATCCAAATCTGGGTCAAATTCGTTCGTCTCTATCCCGTAGTAAAGAATTTGATCAACAAGGTGAAGATACCCCTTTAATACCTCATTGATTTTTAAACGAATCTCTTTATTAGACTGACGTAATTCCAATTGGGTAACAATCGCCAAATGAGAATCCTCTGACAAGATTCTACAATGATTTTCAATCATCACTAATAACTTCTCTGCCGCTGTCGATTTTCCTGCAATAACTTCTTCATTTTTTTCAACAAAATATCCCATTTTCTCTCTAAACAGTGAGATTAAGATATCTTCTTTATTTTTAAAATATAAATAAATGGTTCCATCAGCTACTCCAGCTTGTTTGGCTATTTTCGAAACTTGAGCCTGATGATAGCCGTTCTCCGCTATGACAATCACGGCAGCGTCAATGATTTGCTTGTATTTTGGTTTATTTCTTTTCATTATAGTTCCATCCTTTAAATGTGGTGAATGACCATTCATTCATATTTACATATTAAAAGGAGTTAGAATGGTTGTCAAGAAATATATAGCTTGTCTGAATTTGATTCAAAAAGAAAGAACAAGAGAAACTCTCTACTTTTAAGTTTAGACTAACTTTTCGTTTTCTTCAAATTTCTTCTTTTCCTCTTCAACAAGTGCTCTCCTTAAGATTTTTCCAACAGCTGTCTTCGGTAATTCTTTTCTGAATTCATATACTCTCGGAACCTTATATGCAGCCAAATGTTTTCTAGCAAACACATCAAGCTTTTCCTCTGTTAAAGTAGATCCCTCTTTTAATACCACATAGGCTTTTACTGTTTCTCCACGATATGGATCTGGAACTCCCGCAGCCACAACCTCTTGAATGTCAGAGTGTTCGTAAAGAACTTCTTCAATTTCTCGTGGATAAATGTTAAATCCACCCGCGATGATCATATCCTTTTTACGATCTACTACATAGAAATATCCTTTTTCATCCATATACCCTAAATCCCCTGTCAGTAACCAACCGTTTTTCACAGTTTCAGCCGTTTCTTCTGGGCGATTCCAATACCCTTTCATTACCTGAGGACCTCTAGCCGCAATTTCCCCAATTTCATTAGGGGGAAGTGGCTCTCCCGTCTCTAAGGATAATATCGCTGATTCAGTGTCTGGCCATGGAACACCTATACTTCCTTTTACTCTTTCTTTATCCCATAAAAAGTTAGAATGTGTCACAGGGGAAGACTCTGTTAATCCATAACCTTCGACTAGCTTTCCTCCTGTTACTTCTTCAAACTTTTGTTGAACTTCAACAGGTAAAGGTGCTGATCCACTAATACATGAATCAATCGATGAAAGGTTATATTTTCGTAAATTAGGATGATTTAATAAACCGATATAAATAGTCGGAGCCCCAGGAAATAAGGTAGGTTTCTGTTTATCTATGGTTTTTAGAGTCGTTTCAGGGTCGAACTTCGGCAATAAAACCATTTTGTATCCCTGCATGACAGATAATATTAGTACAGTTGTCATTCCATACACATGGAAAAATGGTAGTAAACCGAGAATCACTTCCTCTCCTTTTTTACATTTATAAAGCCATGCATCACACATGGATGCGTTAGCAACAAGATTTTTATGAGTTAGCATAACTCCTTTCGGAAACCCAGTTGTGCCACCTGTATACTGAAGTAAGGCTAAGTCTTCCTCAAAATCAACCTCTAGTTCGATCGGTTTATCACTTGATGTGGACATAATATCAGTAAATAAATGATATTTGTCACATGGGGTTACTTTTACAACAATCCCATATTGTTTCTTCTGAATAAAAGGATAAATTAGGTTTTTAGGAAAAGGAAGCACATCCTTGATAGCGGTTACAATCACATGTTTTAAATCTGTATTATCCATAACCTTTGTTACTCTTGGAAACAATATATCAAGAGTAAGGATAACTTTTGCACCTGAGTCTTTCATTTGGTATTCAATTTCTCTCTCCATATAAAGTGGATTGGTTTGAACGACTACACCACCAGCGTAGAGGACACCATAGTAACCAATAACCGACTGTGGTGTATTAGGCAGCATAATCGCAACCCGATCTCCCTTTTCAATTCCAATCTTTTTCAAATAATTAGCAAACTTTAAAGCGGACTGATGGACTTCTTTGTACGTTATTTCTTTCCCCATAAAGTGTATAGCCACTTTATTCTCGTATAATTCAGCAGACTTTGTTAAATAATTTTGAACAGGAACCGATTCATAATCTAAGTTGGCAGGAATTTCTTGAGGATATTGATCAACCCATAATCTCTCCACATCTTTCCCCCCTTGATTAATTTTTAGAAAATTAAAACTCTTATCTTATTATATTATAAGCATTGAGTCCTTACAATTTGTTATTATTGCTAAGAATATTTTATTTCGACAAAACTTAGTTATTAAATTCCCAAAATAAAATAAGGGCTGATTATTAAAATCAGCCCTTAGCATCATGTGAGAAATACCATATAAATGACTCCAATGAGTAAAAATCCTCCGCATAAAAACAATAATATTTTAGCTAGTGTTTCCATTATTCTCTCCTCAAGATATTCCTGCTCCAATTACGTATGAAAGCCCTACTGAAATAACAAGGGAAATGAAACCAACAGCCCTGTTATCACGTTCAATCTCTTCATCTATTTTAAACTTCGGAGTCAAGAATTCATAAATAAAGTAGCCAATTAATAATAAAACAAATCCAAAAATCCCCCAACCAATTGTTGTTAACAAACTGTCATTTTCAGAAATAGCATGCCTGAAAATGTTTGCAATTCCAAAGATTTTCCCACCTGTCGCCATAGCAACAGCAATATTTCCTTTTTTAATCTCTTCCCAATTACGATATTTCGTTACAAGTTCGAAGACGGACAAAAATAGAATAAGAAATAATATAACGACACTATAGTTTCCAGCTGTTTGGACAAACTCATTTTCCCAAAAGTTTCCCATAAATTCATTTGACTCCTCTTAAAATGGTTTTCAATCGTTACTTAAATTCTACCACAGTTACTCCGCTCCCGCCTTCTCCTGCTTCACCGAAACGAATTTTCTTAACGGAACGATGGTTTTTCAAGTATTCTTGAACACCTTGTCTCAATGCTCCTGTTCCTTTTCCGTGAATAATGGAAACTCTAGGGTAGCCAGCTAGAGTAGCATCATCCAAGTATTTCTCTACTTTTGACAGGGCACTTTCAAATCTTTCTCCGCGAAGATCAAGTTCAAGTCCAACATGGTAGTCCTTCCCTTTTACTGTTGCTAGTGGCTTTGTTTCTACTTTTTGTTGAGACTGAATAAATTCCAAGTCTTTTTCTTTCACTTTCATTTTCATGATCCCCATTTGTACTTGCCATTCCGAATTTGATACCTTCTCAACGAGATGACCCTTCTGGTCAAAAGTTAGAACTTTCACTTCATCACCTGGCTTCAGTTGCTGATTACTCGTTTTCGCTTTTGTTTTTGTTCGTGACTTTTCTAATGTTGGTGCTGCACTTTCCATTCTCTTCTTTGCATCAATTAATTCATGCTCTTTAATATCTACGTTTTTCTCTAATCTCATTTTTCGCAGATCACGAATAATTCCTTCCGCTTCAGCTTTTGCCTTTTCTACCACATCACTTGCTTTGCGTTCAGCCTTTTCATACATGCTGTCTCTTTTATCATAATATTCCATCATCTGCTTTTGCATATCTTTTTGAAACTTCTCAGCTTGTTTTAATAGCTCATTTGCTTCTAAACGTTCCTTCTCTGCATCACGTTTGCTTTGTTCCAAAGAAGCTATCATATTTTCGACTTCTTTACTATCTGTTCCAATATGTGCTTTCGCTCTCTCAATAACTTTATCTTTCAGCCCTAATCGTTTCGATATTTCAAAGGCATTACTTCGTCCAGGCACACCGATTAAAAGCTTATATGTAGGACTCAATGTTTCCACATTAAACTCTACACTTGCATTTACTACGCCCTCACGATTATATCCATACGCTTTAAGCTCTGGATAATGGGTCGTTGCTATTACTCTTGCACCTCTTAAATGAACTTCATCCAATATAGAAATTGCGAGTGCCGCACCTTCTTGTGGATCGGTTCCAGCACCTAGTTCATCAAATAAGACGAGACTTTCATGATCGACTTTTTCGAGAATCCCCACGATGTTCACCATATGGGAAGAAAAGGTACTTAAACTTTGTTCAATAGATTGCTCATCTCCAATATCGGCATAAATCGACTGGAACACTGCTACTTCTGAACCATCAAGTGATGGAATTTGCAAGCCTGATTGTGCCATTAGTGTTGATAATCCAACCGTTTTTAATGTAACCGTTTTCCCCCCTGTATTCGGTCCTGTTATCACAATCGATGAGAAATCTTTCCCTAATTCAATATCATTCGCCACCGCTTCTTCCATTGGCAAAAGTGGATGCCTTGCCTTATTAAGCTTAATATAACCTTTGTCATTCATTAAAGGTTTTGTTCCTTTGATGGATTTACCAAACTTCGCTTTCGTGAACATAAAGTCGATATCTGCCATAATGCTAACAATGGTTTGTAATTCAGTTCCTGATTCATTAATTTCTTGTGTAAGCTCAAAAAGGATTCTTTCGATTTCATCTTGCTCTTTTAAGCGTAGCTCTCTCAATTGATTATTAAGAGTGACAATGGCTTCCGGTTCAATAAATAATGTTTGTCCCGATGAAGATTGATCATGAATAATCCCACCATAATGTCCTCGATATTCTTGCTTAACAGGAATCACATATCGTTCATTACGAATTGTAATGATGGCATCTGAAAGCATCTTCTGTGCGTTGTTCGACCTGATCGTTCTTTCTAACTTTTCTCTTACTCTATTTTCATTTGCTCTAAGTGAGCTTCGTATTTGGCGTAATGTTTCACTAGCAGAATCTAGTATCTCCCCATTTTCGTCTACAACATGTTTAATTCGATGTTCTAATGGGGTCAACACAGCCATTTGATTTGTTTTTAATTCAAGGATAGGCAATTCTATTTCATTTTCTATCATTTCTTCGATAAAAAGAGTAAATTTCCTGCTAGCATGAATGGTGCTTGCAATTTGAACAAACTCCATCGGGCTAAGGATTCCACCAATTTCAGCTCTCTTAATATGTGGTCTAATATTATGAATCCCTGCCAAAGGGGCATGTCCTTTTAACCTCAAAACCTTTGCAGCCTCATCTGTTTCATTCTGCATCTCAATAATTTCATCTAAAGAAGTTGATGGTGATACTTCATCGACTCTTGTTTTACCAAGCGATGAAGCCGTATATTGATGTAATTGTTCTTTTATTTTATCAAACTCCAATGTTCTTAATGCTTTCTCATTCATGGAGTACTTCCTCCTCTTACATCTACCGCTCATTCCTTTTTAGGAACGAAAGTAGTTCATCTGTTTCATAACTATTGATCACCGTATCTTTTCTAATCCAGCCTTTCTTTGCTGTCCCAACACCTATTCCCATAAACTCTAAGTGACTAGTACTATGTGCATCTGTATTAATGACAATTTTGACGCCACGTTCCTGTGCCTCATAAATATGGTCTGCAGATAAATCAAGTCGATTAGGGTTGGCATTCAATTCTAGGGCCGTGTTTGTATCTTTCGCTAATTCTATTAGCAAATCAATATCTACGTCATAGCCATCTCTTCGTCCAATAATACGACCTGTAGGGTGTGCAATAATATCCACATGCGCATTTGTAAGAGCTTTCTTTAACCTCTCCATAATTTTTTCTCTTGGCTGTGAGAAGCTCGAATGAATGGATGCAATGACTAGATCAAGCTTTGATAGAACCTCGTCATCATAATCTAATTCACCGTTAGGTAGAATGTCCATCTCGATTCCAGATAGGACCTCAATATCGTCATATTTTTCATTCCATTTTTTAATTTCATCATGCTGTTGAAGGAGTCTTTCTTTCGTCAAACCATTAGCGACACGTAAATATTGTGAATGGTCTGTAATAGCCATGTATTTATAGCCTTTCCTTCTACAAGCTTCGATCATTTCTTCAATCGAATTTGCACCGTCTGACCATGTAGAGTGCATATGAAGATCTCCTTTAATATCAGACAAAGAAATTATATTATCCCTACTATTAAAATGATCGACCTCTGTTCCATCTTCTCGAAGTTCAGGTGGAATCCAAGCCAATTCGAAGTGACCGTAAAATTCTTCCTCGGTTTCAAAAGTAATCATCTCACCGGTTTCAATTATTTCTACACCATATTCACTAATCTTTTCGCCTCTATCCTTAGCGAGCTGTCTCATTCTAACATTATGATCTTTAGAACCGGTAAAATGATGTAGAGCAGTAGCAAATTCGTCACGCTTCACAAGCCTAAAATCGACAGAAACTTCCCAATCGTAATCAAATATTAAGGAAACCTTAGTATCACCAGAAGCGATGGCTTCTTTGATTCGAGGTAATTTGAGAAGTTGTTCTTTCACCATTAAGGGGTCTTTGACGGAAAGGATAAAATCTAAATCTTTGACCGTTTCTCTCATTCGCCTTAAGCTTCCAGCTCGAGAACTATCTATTATGCCTTCCATTTTTACTAATTGTTTTTCAATTTCTTCTGCAATTGGAAGCATATACGCCAATGGAAGTCTCTCCGGTCTTGATCCAACATTTTCAATCGCATAAAGGATTTTCTCTTCTGTTTTCTTTCCAAAACCTGCCAGTATCTGAACTTTTCCTTCAATACAGACCTTTTTTAAATCCTCTATATCTTCAACGCCTAATTCTTTATAAAGCTTTGCAATTTTTTTACCTCCTAGCCCTGGAAGCTTAAGTAATGGAATTAATCCATTGGGAACTTCTTGTTGAAGATCCTTTAAGACAGAGGATGTGCCTTCTTTAATGAATTCTTCAATAACAGCCGCAGTTCCCTTTCCAATTCCGTTCAATGAGGTAAAGTTATCGATTTCAGATAAACTTCGATCATCATTTTCTAGTGCTGCTGCCGCTTTTCGAAAAGCGGATATTTTAAAGGAATTTTCCCCTTTTAGTTCCATATAAATAGCAATTTGTTCAAGTAATTTTATGATATCCTTTTTATTAGCTTTCATTATGATCACCTACAATATATATGTACTATTATTCAAGACGTCACCAATAATAATACTATCAGATTACATAAATAATTGAAAAACTTTAGAGGGAAAGAGTTAGTTTTAAGGAGGCCGTCAAGGCTTTAAGGATAGAAAAAGAGGCTTTCCCATGGTGTCAGGAACCAGAGCTTCGATCTATAGAAGAAAAGCTTGAGAAGCATCTTCTATACATGAATGAACATCATGGTTCTAGCCTCCTTGTGGGTCAGCCTCATATAATCATCATGGTTTCTTGACGTATTCAATCCACCATTCTTTCACTTGTTCTGATAGGATCGGTGTGTTCTGAACCATCATATTTGCTATAGCGGAATCATTTATCAGATTTTGAACCGATTCAATTGGTAATAACACAGCAATATATAATAAGATGAAGATCATTAAGTAAACCTCAATAAAGCCTAATATGCCTCCACCAAAAACGTTTAACTGTTTAATAATCGGGAGATGTGAAAGAAAATCGAGCATTGCCCCTACTAAATGTAAAACAATTTTCACCGCGAAAAAAATAAGGGCAAAAGCAATAACACGGTAATAAGCTTGATCTAAATTAGCCCCCTCAAAAATCATGTTTAATGTGGATTGCTTATCAAGAACTGGATAAGGAACCCACAGGGTTAGCTTTGGTGCGAGTTGATCATAATACATGTATGCTATGATAAAAGCAGCAATGAATCCGGTCATATGTATTAGTTGAAGGATAAAGCCACGTTTTAATCCGATAAAAAATCCGATGACTAATATTACTAGAAGGGCTAAGTCGAGCATAGTGTTCAATCCTTTAGGTTTTTTAATTCTTTTTCTAAAAGCTCATATTCTTCTTTAAGCTTAAGATAATCATGCACAGCATTAACAGCTGTTAATACCGCTAGTTTACTAGTATCTAAGGAAGGATTCAAGGAGCTCATTTCACGCATTTTATCATCTACTTGTGAAGCTACATGACGCATATGACTTGTTGACTCAATTCCTACAATGACATATTGCTGTCCATATATATCAACTGTTGTTCTGTTTTTTCTTTCTTTAGACAACTCAGAGTGCCTCCAATCTTAAGAATCCTAAACAATATCATAACATGAAACTTTTTATTATGGAAAGAAATTGTCGTCTAAAGTCAAATTATGTTTAAATTAAGGAGATTGAAGGAAAGGAGAGAGTAAAATGGCTAACACAGTATTAATATGTAAACCAGCTATTATTGAAGAAATGATTCATTTTTATAAATCAACATTATCCGATAAAAAGCCACCTGGGTCTGTTTTTGTAGCTAAACCAACCGGGTGCACAATTACTGCCTATAAGTCTGGTAAGGTGTTATTTCAGGGATCAAATGGGGAGATTGAAGCGGGAAAATGGGGAGATGGAACCGCAAAATCCATTAATGCCCCTAAACAACAGCCTTCCCATCTTCCTGAAGGCTTTGCAAAGCTATCGGTTATTGGATCGGATGAAGTCGGTACAGGAGATTTCTTTGGTCCGATTACCGTAGTCAGCGCTTATGTAAAAAAAGAGCAAATGGCTTTACTAAAAGAATTAGGGGTAAAGGATTCTAAAAATATAAAGGATGAACAGATTATTGAGATTGCCAAGCAGCTGATTGTCACAATTCCTTATAGTTTACTTATCCTACATAATGAAAAATATAATGAACTACAAGCAAAAGGGATGACACAAGGAAAAATGAAAGCATTGCTTCATAATAAAGCAATTTTGAATTTATTAGATAAAATTTCCCCGGAAAAACCAGAAGCGATATTGATTGATCAATTTGTTGAGAAGAACACATACTATAAGCATATTGCCGGTCAAAAGATCATTCAAAGAGAAAAAGTCTTCTTCAGTACTAAAGGTGAAAGTGTCCATCTTTCTGTTGCTGCTGCATCTATAATTGCCCGTTACGCTTTTTTAAGAGAATTTGATAAATTAAGTGAGAAAGTAGGACTTTCTTTACCAAAAGGGGCAGGGAAGCAAGTGGATATCGCTGCAGCAAAAATCATTCGAAGCGACGGAATCGACCACTTAAAAAGTATGACGAAATGGCATTTCGCTAATAGTGAGAAAGCGATTCATTTGGCTAGGAGATAGGCATTGGCTGATAAAAAATAAAAACCAGACCTTCAACATTCCAAAAAGGTCTGGTTTTTCTATTTCTATCCTCTTAATTCTGCTCCTGCTTTATCTTTTACAGCAGCTAATACTTTATTATGAGCTTTCACTACTTCTTCATCCGTTAATGTTCTTTCAGGGTCGAAGTATTTAAGTGAATAAGCTAGTGATTTTTTTCCTGGCTCCATGTGTTCACCTTGATAAAGGTCAAATAAAGTCACTTCTTTTAATAGCTTTCCACCTGTTTCTTTTATCAATGATTGTAGTTCTCCTGCTTTGACATCCTGGTCAACCACAAGAGCAATATCCCTAGTGATATAAGGGAATCTAGGAATTGGTTGATATTGAAGCGGTGCCTTTTCGTAATGGAATAATGGCAAAGCTTTTAGTTCAAATGCATATGTTTCATTCAGGTCCATCTCTTTTTCAACTTCTGGATGAATTCCACCAACGAATCCAATTACTTCACCATCAACTAAAATTTCTGCTGTACGACCTGGATGGAAGCCATCTATTGTTGCTTGTCGGTAAGTAACAGCCTCCTCTATTCCAAGCTCTTTACACAATCCCTCTAAAATCCCTTTTACAACAAAGAAGTCTACATCCTTATTCTCACCCTGCCATGCATGGGAATACCACTTTCCAGTTAGGACTCCTGCAATATGCTCCTCTTCAGTTGGAAGTACATCTTTTCCTTCATTAAGGAAAACCGAACCGATTTCATAGAAGCCTAATGCATCATTTTTTCTAGCAATATTATAAGAGACGACTTCTAGCAACTGTGGAATGATACTTAAACGGAGGTTGCTTCTCTCTTCACTCATTGGCATAACCAAACGAACTGGCTCACGCTGATCAATGGCGTATTGTGTTGCCTTTTTATCACTTGTTAAGGAATAGGTAACAGCTTGAAGAAGTCCTGCCCCTTCAAAATAACGGCGAGAGACTCTTCGTTTTTGTTGATAGGAGCTTAATCCACCAGGTGTTGCTTCGCCTTCTGGAAGTGTTACTGGAAGACGATCATATCCGTAGAGCCTCGCAACTTCTTCTAGTAAATCCTCTTCAATCGTGATATCGCCACGTCTCGTCGGTGCTGTCACAGTAAATTGATTTTCTTTCGTCTCAACAGGAAATTGAAGACGTTTGAAGATTTGCTCTACTTCCTCAGCTGAAATATCTGTGCCCAAAGTCGAATTTATTTTTTCAAGTGTAATGGATACTACTTGAGGGTGAATATCTAATTGATCAAAAGCAACAGATCCAGAGGCAACATCTCCACCTGCATATTCCGCCATTAAAGCGGCAGCTCTTTCTGCTGCTTCTTTTACACGATAAGGATCTACCCCTTTTTCAAAGCGAGTACTTGCCTCACTTCTTAAGCCATGATCTTTTGAAGCGGAACGTACTGTTGATCCCTTGAAATAAGCAGATTCGATCAGAATGGTTGTTGTATCATTCTGTACTTCAGAATTTGCCCCACCCATTACTCCAGCTAAAGCAACTGGCTCTTGACCATTTGTAATCAGTAGCTGCGAGCTCTTTAATGTTCTTTCTTCATCATCAAGGGTAGTGATCTTTTCACCCTCATTTGCTTTTCGCACAAGAATTTCTTTAGAACCTAATCGATCATAGTCAAACGCATGTAACGGCTGTCCATATTCTAATAAAATATAGTTCGTAATATCAACAACATTATTATGGGGACGAATTCCTGCTGCAATTAAACGATTTTGCATCCATAATGGTGAAGGGCCAATTTTTACGTTTTTTATAATCTTCGCTACATACAGTGGGTTGTCTTCTTTTGCATCGACTTCTATAGAAATATAGTCAGAAGCTTTTTCAGATGTTTCATTATGCTTTGTTGATGGTTTTTTAATTCCAACACCAAGAATCGCCCCTACTTCATAGGCGACACCCATCATGCTTAAACAATCTGATCGGTTAGGTGTCAGTCCTAACTCCAATACAGCATCGTCTAAACCTAGCTCTTGAACAACATCTGCCCCCACTTCAGCCTCTTCATGGAATACATAAATTCCTTCAGCATGCTCTTTTGGAACAAGTTTGCTTTCAACACCAAGCTCTTGAAGAGAACAGATCATTCCGTGCGATACTTCTCCACGAAGCTTTGCTTTTTTAATTTTGAAGTTTCCTGGTAAGACAGCTCCTACCTTTGCAACAGCAACTTTTTGTCCACTTGCCACATTAGGTGCACCACAAATGATTTGAACCGGATCTCCTTCACCCACATCGACCATACATATATTTAATTTATCTGCATCTGGATGCTGTTCACATTTTAAAACATGACCGATGACAACGTTCTTGATGTCTTTTCCAATTGTTTCGACACCCTCCACTTCAATACCACTTCTCGTTATTTTTTCTGCTAGGTCTTCAGGGGAGACTCCTTGTAAATCAACATAATCCTGAAGCCAACTATATGAAACAAACATACATTAACCCTCCGCTCTCTTTATTCTTCTGTGGCAAATTGTTTGATAAAACGAACATCATTCGTATAATAATGACGAATATCATCTATCCCATATTTCAGCATGGCAATCCGTTCAGGTCCCATTCCGAATGCAAATCCAGTATATTTTTTAGAATCGAATCCTGCCATCTCTAAAACATTTGGATGGACCATTCCTGCTCCAAGAATTTCAATCCAGCCTGTCCCCTTACATACATTACATCCATTACCTCCGCAAATTTTACAGGAGATATCCATCTCAACAGATGGTTCTGTAAACGGGAAAAAGCTTGGACGCAAACGAATTTCTCGTTCCACTCCAAACATTTTTTTAGCAAAAACTTGGAGTGTTCCTTTTAGGTCACTCATTCGAATATTTTCATCAATGACTAACCCTTCAATTTGCATGAATTGATGCGAGTGCGTAGCATCATCTGTATCACGTCTGTACACTTTCCCAGGACAAATAATTTTTACAGGGCCTTTCCCTTTATGTGATTCCATCGTTCTTGCTTGAACCGGTGATGTATGTGTACGCAGGAGAATTTCTTCTGTGATATAGAATGAATCCTGCATATCACGGGCCGGATGCCCTTTAGGTAGATTTAATGCTTCAAAGTTATAGTAATCCTTCTCAACCTCTGGTCCTTCTGCAATGGTGTAACCCATTCCAATAAATAAATCTTCAATTTCTTCAACAATTTTTGTTAAGGGGTGGTGATTACCTTTGCGGACAGGTCGACCTGGTAATGTTACATCAATGGTCTCTGATTGAAGTTTTTTCTCGACAGCCTCTTTTTCTAGAGTGGCCGACTTTTCTTCAATTTTACTTGAAATCGCTCCCCTTACTTCATTGGCAAGAGCTCCCATTTTCGGACGTTCTTCTGCTGAAAGCTTCCCCATCCCTTTTAAAACTTCAGTTACTGGACCTTTTTTTCCTAAATAGGCAACTCTGATTTCATTTAAGGCTTTGAGATCCTGAACTTCTTCAATTTTGCTTAAAGCTTCTGATTGAAGTTCCTTAAGTTTTGCCTCCATTACATTCTTCCTCCTTTAGATATTCTAAACGTGTTTGTTTGAAGTTTTTGGACAAATAAAAAAACCTCCTCCCAGTTAAGGGACGAGGTTGTGATCGTGGTACCACCCTTTTTAGTATAGGTTCTTTCACCCATACTCACTTCATTCGGATAACGGCTGTTCGCCGGTACACCTTTACACCCCTAAATATGGAATGGTCCCGGTGTCAACTCAGGAGGTGAATGTTCGTACATTTTTCATAAGAGTGTTCTCAGTCTATGACACTCTCTCCCTAAATGAAAGGCAATGGACTACTTTTCTCCATCATCGTTTTGTTCACGTTATAGAATTCAATATATGATGTTGTTTTATTATAAAAAAGATTTCAAAAAAATTCAAACCCTTTTCAGCTTTCTGATACCTAATTTTTCAAATGGTATAGTAAAACCCCGGCTGCAACAGATACATTCAATGATTCTGCCCGTCCACGGATTGGAATATACAGATTTTGGTCCGTTTTCTGTAAAATTTCTTCTGAGACACCATTGCCTTCATTTCCAACAATGAGGGCAAATGATTTCTGTGGTGATACAGATCGATATTCTACTCCATCCTCTAGAGATGTTCCATATATCGGAATACCCATGGATTTACATTCTTCTATCCATCCACTAATATCGTCATGAAAAACGTTTAGATGAAAGTGACTTCCTTGTGCCGAACGTAACAATTTTGGATTATATAAATCGACTGTCCCGTTTCCAAGAATTACTGCGTCAATTCCAGACGCATCAGCCGTTCTAATCATAGTGCCGATATTACCAGGGTCTTGTACCCCGTCTAATAATAAATAAGTTCCATGATTGGGCTTAACAGTTTTACTTTGTTTATTACAAATGGCGAACACACCTTGAGTGGTTCCCGTATCTGAAAGAGCTTTTGCGACTTCTTTGGAAACCATTGTAATGGAGACTTCATCATAGTCCCAAGAATGTGGAAGGTCAACTTCTTCATTCATAATGAGTTCAACTATGTCTTCCTTATATTTCAATGCTTCCTCTACAAGATGAAAGCCTTCCAATAAGTATGTACCAAATTCATCTCTTCCTTTTTTGGTTAAAAGCTTTTTCCATTGCTTTACCTGAGCGTTTTTTGCCGATTGTATATACTTCAAAAAGGTTCTCTCCTTTTATTACAGTACGATTTCTATTATGGGCCAACATAACTGAATTTACATTATACATGATTCTTTATACATAATAAATTAAGACAAGAGAAAAATAACTAGGAATCAAATTCAATGTAGAAAGGAATCGTGAAGATGGGACTTAACTTACGAAATGCTGTTATTCATAATGTTCAAGGAAATAATCAAGAAGAGCTTAAAGCTACAATTGTGGATGCTATTCAAGGCGGAGAAGAAAAAACACTTCCAGGACTTGGCGTACTACTTGAAGTATTCTGGAATCATGCCAGTCAAGAAGAACAAAAAGTGCTATTAGAAACGATTGAAGAAGGATTAAAATAAAAGGTTGGCCCTATGCGGGTCAACTTTTTTTTACATAATAGATTGAAATGTTACGAATTGATTTATCCTGTCCAGCTCCAGCCCTAGCTCCTCGAGACATAAGTCAAGCCACATAGAAAGGGAAAAGGCACCCTTTCTATGTGACTTGTCTTATGCTTGTCGGAGGCCCACAGGATGTAGGGCAGAAAGGCGTTGCCACAGGTCGTGGCGATCTTAGCCTTTCATCCTCTGCAAGGCGGTTCCGCTTTTCTTTTAATCAATCAAATGTTATCGTGTTTACTGTGTCACGATCTAAACGTTTAATCACTTCTGTAATTAGCTTTACTGCATTTTCGTAATCGTCACGGTGAAGCATTGCTGCATGAGAATGAATATAGCGTGTTGCAATGGTTATGGACAAAGCTGGAACCCCATTAGACGTTAAGTGAATGGCACCAGAATCTGTTCCTCCGCCTGCAATGGAATCAAATTGGTACGGAATATTGTTTTCGTCTGCAACATTGGTTACAAAGTCTCTTAATCCTTTATGAGACACCATTGATGCATCATAAAGAATAATTTGAGGACCTTTCCCCATTTTGCTTTGTGCTTCTTTCTCAGAAATTCCAGGTGTATCCCCGGCAATCCCAACGTCAACTCCAAAAGCGATATCAGGTTGAATGAGTGTAGCTGATGTTTTCGCTCCTCTTAAACCAACCTCTTCTTGAACCGTACCCACACCATATACAACATTAGGATGATTCTCACCCTTTAATCCTTTCAAAACATCAATAGCTATGGCACAACCAATACGGTTATCCCAAGCTTTTGCTAATAACATTTTTTCGTTATTCATTACGGTAAATTCAAAATATGGTACGACCATATCCCCTGGTCGAACGCCCCATTCATTTGCTTCTTCACGACTAGAAGCACCAATATCAATAAACATATCCTTAATGTCTACTGGTTTCTTTCTAGCTTCAGCCGGTAGAATATGTGGCGGCTTCGAACCAATTACCCCAGTGACATCCCCTTTATCTGTCACTACCGTTACACGTTGAGCCAGCATAACCTGGGACCACCAACCACCAACTGTTTGAAAACGGAGGAATCCCTTTTCATCAATTTGAGTGACCATAAAGCCAACTTCATCAAGATGACCAGCAACCATGATTTTAGGACCGTTTTCATCTCCAACTTTCTTAGCGATTAGGCTTCCTAAACCATCTGTTATAATTTCATCAGAAAAAGGCTCTATGTATTTTTTCATGACGTCTCTTGCTTCTTTTTCGTTCCCAGGCACACCTTTAGCATCTGTTAAATCTTTAAGCATACTTAATGTTTCATCTAACTTAGTCATTAAAATTAACCCCCCATGTTCGATTGGTAATATTCCCTATTTTATTATACTTAATTCTCTGAAAATGTCCAAAATAGTGACTTAATCTAGTATCCCTCTTGCTGTCTCTGATAATTCACTTCATTTTTATTAAAATAAGCATTCACCACATCACTGTGTGAGAATCCTAAGAGTTCTCCCAAATAAAAATACTGGTTTAGAAGTGATTGATATTCCGAAACTGAATAACTCATTTGAAAGTCATGGATGGATCTATAAATGATTAAAAATTGTTCCGTTACATCTTCTACTGTAAAATTTGTTTCTTTCAAGTTTATTTGTTTAATTCCAATCTCAAGTCCTAATGATAGAATAAAATGCAATCCATCCACAAATTCCTCTAAAATAACCTGCTTTTCTGAGGCAGGCTTTTTGCTCCAAAATTTAAATGCTCTTGTTTCATTCGCAAGCTCTCCAATTTCAACTAAAAGAGCCAGTACTTTTTTAGGAATTAAACCCTGATCCTTCAATCCATTCTCTTCTTCAATGTAGCGATCTAGTTCAGCTTGCATCTCTAGCAGTTTATTTATATCCACGCTAAATCTCCTTATCCTCAAATTTTTTTGACCTGATAACGGACAAAAATGGGGAGAAATCAATGAATATTTTAACATACAGTATGGTTAAGGATACAGGATACTAGAATTCAGTGTAAAATTGTTGCTACCTGAAATAGTCGGAAATACATCTTAGAAGCACTGAGCAGCCTGAATAAACGTAGAATTCTGCGGGAACAGTGGCCAAGTGAGCCCCCGCAGGGTGCGAGGAGGCTCACGGGTCACCCTATGGTGAGCGAAGTATATTCATGCTGCGGGTAAAATAACAACGAAAAATGCCTTTTCAAAAAAATAAAAAATAAATGAAACCTTTTCAAGATGTCATCCGTATACATACAAAAGAAGACTGCCTACTATTGTGGAGGGAATATTATGCTTTGGCTCATACGTATTTTAATCTTTTTCATCATTATCTATTTTATTTACCGTGCTATTAAATTTCTTATTGACCCAAAGCGAAAACTGGATCTGGCTATTGAACAAAAAAAGTTTTATTTCTACGATGATCAGGAAAATGTCAGAAAAAATTTCCTTTTAACTTATAAAGGCGTTTTATTTGAAGGAGAAAAATACTTAGGAACTACTGAACAATCTTTTGAAGTTGTATCCATTTTTGTTTGGACTAAAAATATCTCGTCTCTAAAGGGAATGTCTAAAGAGGATTTCCACTATATTGAGCAAGAAATCCAAGAAAGATACCCTAACTCTATAGTTGATTGGAAGAGTCCTATTAAAGAATTTTTAAATATAAACAAATAGTAGAATAAGTGAAATCTACTAAGGATGAAAGGCAAGTTCGCCACATCCTTGGGATCACTTGCTAATCATAAATCGAGCCACCAAGGAAGAGTGCCCCCCCTTCCCAGGTGGTTTATCTTATTCCCGGAGAGCACTAAACATTTTAAAAAGTTTTATCCGAAAAAGAAAAAGAGATGACCTAATTCGTTCACCCCCTTCACTCTTCCACTATTATGATTTTGCCGGCTGAAAGAATTCTTTCCATTTCATCACAATCACTTTCTCCCTAAGCACATAAAACAAAATCGACAAGGCAAACAAGATAAGGATCATCATACTAATTGAAAACTGTGAAATAAATTCTCCGAACACGGTATAAAAAAAAGCAAGTGGGAGATTTGCCCAAAAGGAATGAACCGCATAATCTTTCAGTCCAGGTTTTCTTTCCATTAAGCATACATTTAATAGTTGATAGTGAACAAAAGGGATTAGACGGAGAACCGCAATCTGCCCTACTGTTAGCTTCGCATGACGACCAAACCACTTCGACTTGGTTGTAAGCAGCTTCTCTTTCGTTTTTGGCATTTTGTGTATCACACAATAAAATCCAATTGATAATAATGTTAATCCAATCAAAGAGTAAAGACTCCCCAACACACTACCAAATAAAATGCCCCCAGCCATACATACAAGGACGACAGGGATAAATAAAAACTGGCGGAGAATATGAAACAAAATAAAAACAATCGGAGCTAAAAATCCACTGGACTCAATAAATGCAAAGGCAACAAGAAGTCTTTCGTCCAATATTCTTCACCCCTTACTAGCTGTAAGCAGCCTATTAAAGCATATACAAAAATACCCAAGGTTATGACATCCAATGTATGAGTAGGTGGGATTGATGATGATTACTGCTTTTATTGAAACCCTTCAACTATTGGCCTATAACCAGCCACTTATTTTTCCGTATAAAATAAAAATGGCAATTCCCTCAAAAATTGCTAAAAGCGGTAGACCTATTGAAAACTGACGATGTTTTGTTTTGTGACGAAAGCGATTCATGCCGAGCATTGTCCCAAGTGCTCCTCCCAATAATGAAATTCTCCAAATTGTTTTTTCTGGAATTCTACGAGCATTTTGTTTTTTTGATTTATTCTTATCCAGCCCCATTGTGATATAGCCCATAATATTAATGAACAGAAGGTAGAGGATAAAAATGATTAATAAAATATCCATATAAAAACCTCACAAATATAACATGGTATATACAACTTTACTTAAGGCTGTTTTCGTAAACATTGTTGTTATTTGAAAAGAGTTAGTTGGTTGGAGCGGAAGGATCTCACTTTCCGCTCCAACCAACCTTTTCACAAAAAATCAATGCTATAAAAACAACAACCTTTTTGAAAACAAGCTTACTTAAATATAAGAAAAGCCATCCTCTTTTGTAAAGAGAATGGCTTAGTGAATCAAAATTAGTTGTCTAATTTTGATTTAGCTGTGTCAGCTAATTGTGTAAATGCTTTTTCATCGCTAATAGCAAGATCAGCTAGCATTTTACGGTTTACCTCGATACCAGCAAGCTTTAATCCGTGCATTAAACGGCTATAAGAAAGACCGTTCATACGAGCTGCTGCATTGATACGAGTAATCCAAAGCTTACGGAAATCGCGCTTCTTTTGGCGACGATCACGGTAAGCATACATATAGGATTTCATTACTTGTTGGTTGGCAACTTTGTATAATGTATGTTTTGAACCGAAATAACCTTTTGCTAATTTAATAACCTTTTTACGACGTCTGCGAGTAACTGTTCCGCCTTTTACGCGTGGCATAGAATTTCCCTCCTAATAACTTTCAGTATTATTTAATGTTGTCAAGCATATGACGAATGCGTTTGAAGTCTCCCTTAGAAACAACAGCCGCTTTACGTAATTTACGTTTTGCTTTAGTAGATTTGTTTGCAAATAAGTGGCTTGTATAAGCGTGAGAACGTTTTAATTTACCGGAACCCGTCTTTTTAAAACGCTTAGCTGAGCCGCGGTGAGTTTTCATTTTTGGCATTTGCAATTCCTCCTCAGGGTCAATTACTTTTCATTAGTTGGTGCTAGTACTAAAAACATGCTTCGACCATCCATTTTCGGCTTTGATTCAACCGTAGATACTTCTTTGCAAGCTTCTGCAAAACGATCCAACACACGTTGACCAATCTCTTTATGTGTGATTGCACGGCCTTTAAAGCGAATGGACGCCTTTACTTTGTCCCCTTTTTCAAGGAACTTAATAGCATTACGAAGTTTCGTGTTAAAATCATGCTCTTCGATCGTGGGGCTCAGACGAACCTCTTTCAAATTAATGATTTTTTGATTCTTGCGTGCTTCTTTTTCTTTCTTTTGTTGCTCAAATTTGTACTTACCGAAGTCCATAATACGGGCTACCGGCGGTTTCGCATTTGGTGCAACCAATACAAGATCAAGATTCACACGGATAGCAATTTCTAAAGCTTCGTTCTTTGATTTGATACCAAGCTGCTCGCCATTTTGGTCAATAAGACGAACTTCACGAGCTCGAATGCCTTCGTTTACGATCATATCCTTGCTAATAATTAGCCACCTCCAAGGTTTATTAAAGAATACTTTGTTTGGGAAAGAGCTTATTGCAGGTCATTAGGGCATAAAAAAATACGCGTGTCGAAACACCCGCATTAAATTAAAAACGATAAACGTCTTAAATTCATTCGTTGATACCTGCCAACTGCGCCATGCGTCAATCAGGTGAGAAGCGGGTTGCTTCTTCTTTGCCACAAACTGTATTCAATTCACCTTAGTAAATATATCATAAGCAATTTAATGCTGTCAAATGATCGCTTTAAAATCACAACATATTTCATATTAGCAGAATGCGAATGATTGTGCAACCTTTTTTTAGTGTGGTTTTACTGCTTTGGCTTAGCAAGTGCTTTTACTTTAAGTTCATGGTGTCCGCTCATCCCGTTAATGAGTGACTCTTAGATGGGGAGGTAATACATTTTCGTTTTTATTAGTTTTTTTGGGAGTAACAGACCCCTATGCTTTTGAAGGGAGAGTGATAAAGGGCGTGATTAGAGGGAAGGTTTTTAAAAAGGGAGGGGGCATGGGTTTTTGGATGGGATGTGTTTCTAAGTCCTATCTATCTTGCTTTGGTTTGAGCTTCTACTCGTCTCAAGAGCGTGGGGTCAGTCCCTTCTATCGTGGAGGGTATCTTTTATGGAAGAGGTCATATTGGTTTCAAAAATTGGGTGTGACGGACCCCTATGATTTTGAAAGGCGAGTGCTGAAGAGCGTGATCGGAGGGAGATTTCTTTGAGTGGTGTGTGTTTCATAATTTATTGGATGGGATTATATCTCGTTTTAACTTTCCTGCTTTGGTTTGAGCTGCTGCTCTTTCATTTTCATGCTGTCTGATAAGAGAGACGGGACATTTTTAATTATAAAAATATTGATAAATCAACGTTTCTATTTTTAAACTATCATAGATTTTGCCCTTTTCGGACAGCCTCCTCTTCTACTATGCCACACAATATGTCGTTCTTCAGACTACTTTTGATGAAATATATCACTTTTCCTTTGGATTTCATATGATTATTTATTCCAGCCCCTTCATGCACAAGGAGAATCATCATTTTCCTTATCTTGAATGTAGTAATGCACAACTTTTTGATTTTATGCACAAAAGTTTAGAGGAAAAGCACGAGAATCTAATTTTGTGCACGAAATTGACTAGGAAGGGCACGAGATTTCAAATTTATGCACATGCTAATATGCAGGGGAACGATTCAAAAGTAAGCCATTATAAAATTACAAATAAAAACAAAGGACTGTCTTAAATCAAGGGATCAGTCCCATAACTGCGATAGAGAGAAGAAAGTCTCCGGATCATCTTCTATCTATGGGCGAATAGTGTGGTTCTTATTCCCTTGTTAGACAGCCCCTTTTTCATAAATTAACGTTTGATTTCTGGAAGAATCCCCTCAATAAACTGTGCTAGAGGAACTGTCTCTGACTTTTGTTCCCCATATTTACGGACGTTTACAGCCTCATCTTTAATCTCATTATCACCAACAACTAGCATATAAGGGATTTTACTCATTTGGGCTTCTCTTATCTTATAACCAATTTTTTCATCACGTTCATCAAGCTCTACACGAAGTCCTGCAGCTTGTAACTTCTCTTGAACTTTTTTCGCATAATCAAAATGTACTTCAGGTGATACTGGGATAACTTGAACTTGAACAGGTGCCAGCCAAGTCGGGAAAGCTCCTTTATATTCTTCAATAAGGAAGGCTACAAAACGCTCCATCGTAGAAACGACTCCACGGTGTATAACCACAGGACGATGTGGTTTTCCATCTTCACCAACATAAGATAAATCGAAACGTTCAGGTAATAAGAAGTCTAATTGAACAGTCGAAAGAGTCTCTTCTTTTCCTATAGCCGTTTTTACTTGAACATCAAGCTTCGGTCCGTAGAAAGCTGCTTCTCCATCTGCTTCAAAATAAGGTACGTCAAGCTCGTCCATCGCTTCTTTTAACATGGCTTGTGCTTTATTCCACATTTCATCATCATCATAGTATTTTTCTTTATCTTCTGGGTCACGGTAAGATAATCGGAACGAGTAATCCTTAAGATCGAAATCTTTATACACCTCTTGTACAAGACGAACAACTCGTTTAAATTCTTCTTTAATCTGATCTGGACGAACAAAAATATGTGCATCATTTAACGTCATTCCACGAACTCGTTGAAGACCGGATAATGCACCAGACATTTCATAACGGTGCATTAGCCCAAGCTCAGCAATCCGAATCGGTAGTTCACGATAGCTGTGAATACTATTTTTATAAATCATCATATGATGCGGACAGTTCATTGGACGTAATACAAGGGATTCATTATCCATTTCCATTACAGGGAACATTCCTTCTTGGTAATGATCCCAGTGACCACTTGTTTTATACAAATCAACACTACCCATAACAGGTGTATAAACATGGTCATAACCAAGGCGCTCCTCTTTATCAACAATATAACGTTCGATAATACGGCGAACCGTCGCCCCTTTCGGAAGCCACATTGGAAGTCCTTGTCCAACCTTTTGAGAATTCATAAATAAATCTAATTCTTTTCCAATTTTACGGTGGTCACGCTCTTTCGCCTCTTCTAATAAACGAAGATGCTCGTTTAATTCATCTTTCTTGAAGAAAGCAGTACCATATATGCGCTGAAGCATCTTATTGTCACTGTTTCCACGCCAATAAGCTCCTGCAATACTTAAAAGTTTGAACTCTTTAATTTTATTTGTTGAAGGAACATGAACTCCCCGGCAAAGGTCAAAGAATTCTCCTTGACGGTAAATCGAAACCTGCTCACCTTCAGGAATTGCCTCAAGAAGCTCAAGTTTATATTCATCATCAATTTCTTTAAAGATGCCTTCCGCTTCACTACGACTAACATCTTCCCGAACAATATCAAGGTTTTCACCGATTATCTTTTTCATTTCCTTTTCAATCATCGGAAGATCTTCAGGTGTAATCGATTGATCTAAATCAATATCATAATAGAAGCCGCCCTCAATCACAGGACCAATTCCCAGTTTAACACCTGGGTATAGACGTTTAATCGCCTGTGCCATAAGGTGGGCAGTACTGTGACGTAAAATTTCTAATGCCTCGTCTTGCCCTTGTGTTATGATTTCGATTGACCCATCGTTTTGAATTCCGGTTCGGAGATCAAGCGGTTGACCATTTATTTTACCAGCAAGCGCTTTTTTCTTTAGTCCTGGACTAATAGAAGCAGCGATCTCTTCAGTCGTAGTTCCTTTAGGAAACTCCTTCACATTCCCATCAGGGAACGTCAATTTAATACCATCTGACATTTCTTTTCACTCCTTCATAATTTTAAAAAATACAAAAAACCCCGCCCCTTCATATTGAAGGGACGAGGTTAGATCTCGTGGTTCCACCCAACTTCTCACAATATTCGAAAATGAACATTATGACTTCATTGATCGTTCTATAACGACGGTTCTCGCCGTCAATCACTACTGAATAAAGAGATCAAGCTCTCTAGCGTTCATGATTGAAGTTTAAAGGTGGTAAGTATTTAACTCGTGTTAGGAAGTTTCCAGCAAACCTTCCCTCTCTGTTAACCGTAAATAGAATACTTTTATCCTCATCATAACCTTTGTAATGTATGTGATTAATATGTAGGTAATTATAAGTGGTTATAGGATGAAAATCAAGAGCTTACATAAAAATGACCATTTTTCACAAACCTTGTTGCCTACATTCCCTGTTTGCTGGATATTAAAAGTGTGTGTGGTCAAGGCTGGCTCCTTATAGAAAATGGTCTATATACCAACCTTTTCGATCGGGTACAAAGAACTTACTCATTCACAGCTTCACTTATTCCCCTAATCGGGAAAGAACAAGAAGGAAAAATCTGTACTCGCTCTTCAAATATATTTTGAATCGTGCGAATAAGATTGGATTCTGGCTGATCACAGTAAACTAAAATTTTTTCAGGTGCCAATGATAATAATGGAGCAATCGTATAAGAGTCAACATACAAAGGATGATTCGTTAACAACCGCTTATCAATTAACGAAAGAAGCTTTTCTCTCGTTAACTCTTCAAAAAATTGATCATAAAACGTAAATCCATAGCTTGAAAAGTAAAGGTGAATGATATCCATCTTTTTTTCACGACTAGACAAATATTCTCTTAGCATATGAATGAACATTTGATAATCTTGCTCCATTTTATATTCATCAATGGCAATATCTACATATTCCATTGTACGTTCTTCCAATTTTTTTAATCGAAATTTAACAAATGAATCAAAGGAAACAGGCCCATCACTCTCCGTAATTCCCTCAAGATTCTCCAATAAAAACTGTTCTTCATCCCATTCTTTCAAAAGTTGTACAAGTTCTGGTCTTTCTCCATTAAACATTTCGATCATAATCTGTAGGATTTGCTCTTGTTCATGCGGATCATTATATAAATAAAACTCCGATAATATCGTAGAAGCCCAATCTAATCGTTTACTATTCAAAATGAACATGGCTAACTGCTTGACCACACTTTGACCATTCTCCTCAAGCTGATTTATAGAAACAACATAATGTTTTTGTTGTTGAAATAGTGTTTCGTGGAGCCATGATTGACATGATTCTACCTCTAAGTACTTCTTTAGATTCGCTGCATCTCCGTAATGTTTGAAAATGATTTCAAACAAATCTGCTCCCCCCTTAAAGCCAAATCCCTGATTTATATATATGGGGTGAGTGGACAAAATAGAAGTCTCAAAGTTAAATAATAAAACGTTAAATTAAAAATGGTAGAAAACTTTTATAAAACGAACTTTCTGCAAACTTTCTGAATTAGGAGCTTTGTTTATAAAAAAAGGCTGTTTTCCTAACTTTGTTGCTACTCTTCAAAAAGAGTAGCGGGTGATTTCCGCTCCAGATACTCCACCTTATTACAAAAATTTATGTTCTTAAAAAACAAGAAAACAGCCATAAAAAAAGACAAAGTACACTCAGAATTCACCTGAGGTTACTTTGTCCTTTTATCATCATTAGAAGCTTCATTATTACTATAAATATTTAATCAGTACAGATACTACTACTGTCTCCTATTCATTCCCTCAATAAGAACCGGCTGCGTTAAATATTTGATTCTTTCCATGATCCTTGCCGCCTTTAGCTTTTCTTCTTCCCCTCTTTGAGAGTAGGTTAAATGGTGTGTTAGACCGTTGTAATCAAAGTTAGAAGTAAAGAATGTCGGCAAATTCTCAAGCATACGGAATTGAAGAATCGTACCTAGGATCTCGTCTCGTCCCCAGCTGGTCATCGATTCTGCTCCAATATCGTCCAACATTAAGATAGGGGCTTTCTTAACAGCTTCTAATTTGCTGTTAAGAGAATGGTCTTGAAGCGATTGCTTTACCTCCCTGAAAAACTCAGGGACGTAGACGATAAGAGAGGAGACTTTGTTCTCAGCCAATTCATTCGCTATCGCTCCTAATAGATACGACTTCCCAACGCCAAACTTCCCGTACAGGTATAGACCTTTTTGTACGTTTTCAGTTGAGTAATTTTCCACAAACTCTTTTGCCAACCTTACAGCCTTCAATCGACTTGGTGAATCTAATCCTAATGAAGAAAAGGACGCTTCCAAAATATCTTTCGGAACATAAATACTTTGAATTAACGTTTCGGTTTTTTTCCTCTCATCATACATTACTTTATTCGGACAGCGATGGTAATCAATATCAATCGTATTCCCTCTTAATACTAGATTTGGCTCAAAGCCTTTCATCATATTTTTACAATGATCAAGACTTTGGCATTGTCTACATTCTTTACTTTGAGAAATATATTCGTAAAGCTTCATGAGACTTCCTTCAATCATTGACCTAGTTATTTGATTTCTATTCATTTCGATAAAATGACGAACATCTGGGTGGTTTAAAATTTCATTTTTCAATGATTCATATCTTTTTTTAAAATCATCAGAACCCGCCAGCTTTTTTAATGTATCGTTAATTTTTTCCATCCTAACCACCTACTTTCGGAAGTTTTTTAACTCTTCCTCTAGTTTTCTCTTTTCTTCCTCGAAATTTTCTTGGTCTACTTCATTCGTCTTTTCATTTCCATTAGAATCATTGAACCAATCAGGTAGTTTCTCTGTTCTAAGCGGTTTTCGATTCGGACTTTTCTTTTCATTTTTACCTTCTGCCCAAGATAAATACTGACGATGTTCATTTTTAGCAAGTTCCATAGCTTCTTGTACAGTTTTGACTTTTTTCCTTGCCCAGTGTGATGCGATTTTGTCTATATAACCTTTTGAAAGCTTCATATCGGTTTTCAACAGAACATATTGGATTAATACATTTACAACACCAGCAGACAGTTTTTGGGTGAACATAACCCCTTCTATCGCCTGCAAATCACTCTTAGAGGGTTCAATCCCACCAGAAATATCTTTCAACAAGTCTTTAGGTGAGGTTGATTCTAAATAATGAATGAGCTCCTCTTCTTTTGTTGATGGCTTAGCCTGAACTTTTCGATATTCATTAGACTGGATTTTAGAAGTAAGTTGAGGTAACTTGTCACCATGACTCATTTGATACCAATCTCTTGCTGTTTTTCTCAGTGCTTCAATATCAATACGGTCTTCTTCATCTAATGCATTTAGGACTACATTTTTCATTGTAATAGCGTCAATCCCATAGAGATTACTTAGTTTTAAAATCGTTTCTTTAACAAGGGGAGTAAACGACCTTCTCGGAACCATAGATTGAGATAAACCTGAAAGTAATAGATCAAAATTAAAATCTATTTGATCTAATGGTACCCCTTTTGATGTTGCCTTACCGATGTATTGCTCGTTTTCTTTTATAGAGCTTGCCTCTTCGACATCTTTATTCATAAAATCTATTTCTGTTGTTGAGTAGACGTCTTGGAAGGATCTAGTTGATTCTTTATATTGGGTCAAATCCATTTTTTCATCGGAAAAGAATTTTTTTAATTTTTGAAAATGAGTTTTCCCAATTTTTCTATACAGGTAGACATTTAACATCCCATCATTGAAAAATTGTTTTGGTGTTAATGGAGGCTGTAGTTCATAAATAAACACTCGCTCACCTGTCTCATTTTCTTTTACAAATGATTTTAGAAGTCCGATTCCTTCTAATTTTAGCCTCGCATCATATACTTCCTGTAAATTTAACGAAAGAAAGTTCATCATTTGATAGTGTGTAGATTCTTCTGACCATAATCGATTTTTTTCTACTTCTGACCATAAAGTCATATATAAACTGAAGCAGGCTGCTCCAATGAGTGGTTGATATAAAAATGTAATTGTCTTTCGTTCATATTCTTCTAATAAGCCATTTGTCCCTACAATGTAACGATCGACAGGCTGAACTTCATTCCAATGCTTTTTCACTTCACTCTTACCTTTCATTTTGAAGATAAAGAGAAAAAGAAAAGGGCTGTCTCCAAAAGAGTCCGGAACCACATTATTGTCAATATACAGAAGTTTTTTAATGTTTCTTCTATATATTATTGTTGTGATTCCTGATATCTTTGTTTTTGGACAGCCTCTTGTTTACTTTATTACTCTTTTTTTATTAAATCTTTTAATTCATCAATAAATACATTTATATCTTTAAATTGACGGTAAACAGATGCAAATCGAACGTAAGCCACTTCATCTACCTTTGCGAGCCTGTCCATCACCATTTCCCCAACTGCATCAGAGTAGACTTCTAAGTTACCCTGGTTTCGGAGTTCTTGCTCAATATCATTGGTGATAAATTCTAACTGCTCAAGTGGAACTGGTCGCTTTTCGCAAGCTCTGATTAGACCTCTCAAAATCTTCTCGCGGCTGAATTCTTCTCGAGTTCCTTCTTTTTTTACAACAATTAACGGTAATTCTTCTACCTTTTCAAAAGTTGTAAAACGGTAGTTACATTCTTCACACTCTCTTCTTCTACGAATCGAGCGTCCCTCATCAACTGGACGTGAGTCAACCACTCGTGTCCCATTATGTTTACACGTTGGGCATTTCATCGTATCCACTCCGTTTATACATTATCATTATCTTCATCATATATAAATGGGCTTAATAGTACAAGGCAAATCTATTTTCTTATCAGTTGCTTGTCCAATTTTTCATAGTAGGACAACGCTTCATGCTTTAATAGCGGATATGTACCTGAAAGTTTTTTTCCATCAGTACTGATTTTAAAATCAACAGCTGTCTCGAAAGGGCGGACCGTAATAACCGTCACCACGATAAATAAAGGGGGTCTATCAATTTTTTGAATGGTTAGTTCTCCACGTTCTTTCGAATCGGATATCACCTTAAATGGCTCATTTACAAAAAGGTCTAGAACTGATTTGTAAACCTTATCAAATGCTGATTTATAATAATGAGTCTTTAATTCTTCATCCACAGGTTGGTCACCTGTTTCACATTCTGTATTAAATCTTCTTAGTAAAGACTGTACAACTCCCATTTATTAGTCCCCTCCCCTTCCTATTATACAATATAAAATATATTTAAAAAACTTTATCTTAAATAGAATTCGTAAACAATATTGACTTAATGTCTATCCAATGGCCGATTCCGGATTCTTATCTGATTTATGGCCAAAAAGATAGCCAATCTACACGTTTTCAAAAACAGGCATATAAAAAAGGTTGACTCTAGAGTTAAGTGTCTGGAGCTATTTAATCAATATATAGATAACTAATGAAAGCTCAATCTACCTATTGATTGAATAGTTCCGGACTCTCTCCTAAAGTCAACCCCGTCTAATTCATCATCATTTATAGTGCATTTGCTTTTGATTGTTTTACATGAACAGGACCCATACCACGTGGTAACTCAATTGTTTCACGTGTTTGAGCACCTAGAGCTTCAGCAATATAATCAGCAGCAATATTAGGATCTAAATCACCGCATGTATACACATCAATACTTGCATATCCATGTTCTGGAAAACTATGAATAGTTAAGTGCGATTCTGAGATAATTACAACACCGCTAACTCCTTGTGGAGCAAATTTGTGAAAGGCTACCTCTCGAACCTCTGCACCTGATTTTAGTGCAGCATCCACAAATGTTTGTTCAATTTGTTCTACATCATTTAGCTTAGCAAAATCGCAACCCCATAATTCAGAGATTACGTGACGACCCATTGTTTCCATTGATCGTTTCCCCCTTTGACATAAATTTTTTCGTCAAAATGAACATTTCCTTTGGCAAATTTGTTACTACCACGGGGGAAAGTTAGTCCGAAGAGGTCCTAACCCTTTAAGTAGTTAACATTCTTTCATTATGCTTTCAAGAAGTTCACGAAAAATAGTATACTTTGTTTAATTCCTTTTTGCAATAAAAGTTTGAAAAAAAATACGAAATTTAGTTCAAAGGCTTGCTTCGATCTCCCTTATTCTAAGTGCATTCTATTTGGCTGTTGAAAAGGAGTTTGTTGGTTGCAGCGAAAGATGACCGCTTTCCGTGGGGCGGGCGGTGTCCCCCCTCGTCGCCTTGCTCCTGCTTAGGTCTCACCTGTTCCGCTGCTCCCGCAGGAGTCTCGCCCTTGCAGCGGAGACCAACCTTAAAATTTATGTTCTTAAAAAACAGTATTCTATTTAGATAGATGGCTGTACTTTTTCTTTCGAAAATAAGCTATAAATTAAAGTCATTACAAACGCAACGAATAAAGGAAGAAGTAAACAACAAAAAAGATGACCCAAAATCAATTGGATCACCCTTAATCAATCGAATATTATCCAGCCTTTACAGTGGATTCACTATTTAATTTTTGTGCAACAAAATTCGCAAGATCAACAACTCGGCAAGAATAGCCCCACTCATTATCATACCAAGCTAGTACTTTCACTTTACGGTCACCCATGACAATTGTAGAAAGTCCATCGATAATAGCGGAATGTGGATTTGTATTAAAATCAATGGACACAAGTGGTTCTGTCGTATATTGGAGAACTCCGTTTAAGCTACCTTTTGATGCCGTCTTAAACGCATCATTGATTTCTTCAACTGTTACATCACGATTTAAATCTACAACTAAATCAACAAGTGAAACATTTGGTGTAGGAACACGTAATGCCATTCCATGAAGCTTTCCTTTTAACTGTGGTAGAACTAATGATAATGCTTTAGCAGCTCCAGTTGTAGTTGGAATAATCGATTGCCCACAAGCTCTTGCGCGTCTTAAATCCTTATGCGGATTATCAATATTCTTTTGATCGTTAGTGTAAGCATGAACAGTTGTCATTAAACCATTTTCTATTCCAAATTGTTCATCTAATACTTTCGCTACCGGAGCTAAACAGTTTGTTGTACATGATGCATTGGAAATAATGCTATGCTCTTCTATATTTAATGCGCTTTCATTTACGCCCATTACAATCGTTACATCTTCATTTTTACCTGGTGCAGTTAAAATGACTTTCTTCGCTCCTGCTTCAAGATGCAGACTTGCTTTTTCTTTAGAATTGAACTTTCCAGTTGCTTCAATCACTATATCAATATTAAGCATTTTCCACGGTAATTGTTTAGGATCACGATTATTAAGTAGCTTCACTTCTTTTCCATTAACAATAATCGCGTCATCCTTCGCTTTTACTTCTCCATCAAATGTTCCGTGATTTGTGTCATACTTTATAAGATGCGCTAAGGTTTCAGCGGGATAGCTTGCATTAATTGCGACAATATCTAAATTTTTCTCTGTAATCGCTTTTCTAAAAACCATTCTTCCAATACGTCCAAAACCATTAATCGCTACTTTTGCCTTCATTAATCCGGCTCCCCTCTATATAAATGTTATACTTATGAGTGAATTAACTAAAATTAGTATAACATATTTCCCGAGATTTCAAATGATTAATTTGTATATTTTTAATGTCTATTTTTTCAGAATTTAAGGAATAGACTTACATTAAATCAAACAAAAAAAGAGCCTAATCATTAAGCTCCTTTTCAACGGTATTAAGGATCTAATCCCCATTTCATTAAAATTTCCTCTACCTGATCTTTTGTCTTCTCTATCGTTTCATTGTTATCAATCACAATATCTGCTCGCTCAGCTTTTACTGAAAGGGGGAGTTGAGAACGAATTCGTGCTTGTGCTTCTTCTTCCGATAAGTCATTTCTCTCCATTAACCTTTTTAACTGAGTATCTTGATCAACATATACGACCATTACTTTCTCAACCATCCAAGTTAATTTGCTCTCATATAATAATGGGATGTCCATAAATACCGTATTCTTTCCAGCCTGTTCTGCATTCTCTTTTTGTAAAAGCATTTCACGGCGAACGGCAGGGTGGACAATGGTATTTAACTGCTTTCGCTTTGATTCATCATGGAAGATGACGGCACCTAGTTTTGCACGGTCAATAGATAAGTCTGATTGCAAAATTTGTTCACCAAACTCATTAATAATCTGATGATAAGCTTGCTCTCCAACCTCTACCACTTTTCGTGCAGCAACATCTGCATCAATTACTGTAAATCCTTTTTCTTGAAGCATATTGGTTACGGTACTTTTCCCGCTCGCAATACCACCTGTTAAGCCTATTACCTTGACCATTGTTAATTCCCCTTCACATAGAACTAAAACCTAAGTACACCAATTAGAATAAGTAGAATTCCCGGCAAAAAGGACATACGCTGAATCCACTTTAAATGGGAACAAACTTTTCCAATCTTTAAACCACCATAAATAAATAGAAAACTCATAATCATCACCGCGACTGCCAATAGTAGGGGAGAGTACCCTAAAAGAGCTGCTCCAATACCAGCACCAAATGCATCTAGTGACAAAGCGACACCAAGCATGAATGCCTCAATTCCTGTAATTGTTCCTGAACGGTCAAAGTCCGCAGCTAGAGGACGCTTTAAAATATTTATAACAAGCCCAATAGACTTGATTTCAAAATTGAATAACACCTTTTCATCATTAGGAACTCCATCTTTTTCCGGTCGAAAAAATTGGTACAAAACAAAAGCGCCTAATGCAACTAAAATAATTCCACCGATACGATCTGCGACAGCTGGAGACAAGAAAGCTTCAATCGCTTGCCCTAACAGCATTGCAAGTAGTAACGATCCAGCTGAACAGATCGAAATGATACAAATCGATTTTAATGGCATTCCCATTTTTCGAAGGCCATAAGTTAGACCTGTGCTAAAACTATCCAGGCTCACAGCAAGAGCAAGTAGTAATAATGAAATAGATGAATTCATTTTGGTAAGCTCCTTCCAAAAAAATCGGTAAGATAGTATATGGAAGGAGCTTATATAATGTTAAATCATCTTTTTACTTTTGACATTTCTTGCAATAATGCGTGCCTCTACCAGCAGTAACGATTTTTTCTATTACTGCTCCACATCTTTTACACGCTTCTCCTTTTTTACCATAAACATACAGAAGTTGTTGGAACATTCCGATCTGCCCCTGGGAGTTGACATATGAACGAATTGTACTTCCCCCTTGCCGAACTGCTTCATTCAATGTTGAAATAATTTCAGCATGCAGTTTTTGTATCTCACTGCTTTTTAATGATTTTGCTTTTCGATCGGGTAAAATGCCCGCTCTAAATAAAGCCTCATCTACATAAATATTTCCAAGACCTACAACCACCTTCTGATCAAGTAAGACGGCCTTAATGATTCTTTCTGTCTTTTGCAGCTTCTGTTTCAAATATGCTGCAGTGAAATTCTTTGAAAAAGGCTCAGGACCTAACTGACTAAGGGGGAGATACGACTCCTCCTCACCCTTTTTAAATAAATGCATCGTTCCAAACTTTCGAACATCCTTATAGCGTAAGGTTGTTCCATCTGTAAATGTGAAAATCACATGTGTATGTGGTTCTAATTCTAGATCCGGATCGTATAAACCATAACGACCTTCCATTCGCAAATGAGATACTAGTGCGAAATGGTTTGTATAAAAGACTAGAAACTTTCCTCGTCTATTAACGGTTTCAATGGTTTCACCTTGAAGAAGTGTCTTGAATTCATCCACTTCAACCGGGTGTTTAATGATTTTCGGCCAAAAAACGGTTACTTCTTTAATCGTTTTCCCTTTCACCAACTCGATAAGTGTTTTTCGGACCGTTTCTACTTCTGGAAGCTCCGGCAATATTCAAACCTCCCATCTTTACTTTGCATCGTACCATGTAGGACCATAGGAGAAATCAACTTTTAAAGGAACATCTAATGATAATGCATTCTCCATCACTTTCGGAACCAATTTCTTCAAAGTTTCAATTTCATCTTTAGGAGCTTCAAAGATCAACTCATCATGGACCTGTAATAGCAGCTTTGCTTGAATACCTTCTTTTACAAGTTCTTCGGCCATATCAATCATCGCTTTTTTAATGATATCAGCTGCACTTCCCTGTATTGGTGTATTCATTGCCGTTCTTTCAGCAAAGCTTCTAATATTAAAATTTCGACTCGTTATTTCAGGAATATACCTTCTTCTTTGAAGGAGTGTGGTAACATATCCCTTTTGTTTAGCTTCTTGAACAATTTCCTCCATATATTCCTTTACACCTGGATAACTATCAAAATAACGATTAATAAATTCACCCGCTTCTTTTCTAGTGATTCCTAAATTTTGCGAAAGACCATAATCACTAATCCCGTAAACAATTCCAAAGTTAACCGCTTTGGCTTGCCTTCTCATATTAGAGGTAACGTCTTTTTCTTCTACATGAAAGACATCCATAGCCGTTTTTGTATGAATATCAAGATTTTCTTTAAATGCGTGTAATAGCTTCTCATCTTTTGCAATATGAGCGAGTACGCGTAGTTCAATTTGAGAGTAATCGGCTGCAAAAATAACCCAATCTTCTTTGGAAGGGACAAAAGCCTGCCTAATTTTTCTTCCTTCCTCTAATCGAATTGGAATATTTTGTAGGTTAGGATCGATCGAACTTAATCTACCTGTTTGTGTTAAAGCTTGGTTAAACCGTGTATGAACCTTGTTTGAATCCTTATGAATTACCTTTAGTAATCCTTCAATATACGTAGATTGCAGTTTACCAAGTTGGCGGTAATGAAGGATATATTCAATAATCTCATGCTTCGACTGAAGTTTTTCTAGAACATCTGCAGACGTGGAATACCCCGTTTTGGTTTTTTTCACAACAGGCAACTCTAATTTTTCAAAAAGAATGACTCCAAGCTGCTTGGGAGAGTTAATATTAAAGTTCTCCCCTGCAAGCTTATAGATCTTCTTCTCTATTTCCTCAAGCCTTGAAGCAATTTCTTCTTTCATTCCTTTCAATCTCTTAATATCGACTTTGACACCTGTAAATTCCATTTCAGCCAATATTAGTGCTAAGGGGAGCTCTAACTCTGAGAAAAGTTCATGTTGATTATTTTCTTTCAAGTCCTCGATACAGCTTTTCTCAAGCTCGCTTATGGTTAGAGCTTTTCTGGAAAGGTACTCTGCAACCATAGCAGTCTC
Source organism: Rossellomorea pakistanensis (assembly GCF_016908495.1). Taxonomy (GTDB): domain Bacteria; phylum Bacillota; class Bacilli; order Bacillales; family Bacillaceae_B; genus Rossellomorea; species Rossellomorea pakistanensis. The sequence goes on from NZ_JAFBDZ010000001.1 coordinate 1,442,433, forward strand.
TGGTATTTTTCGTTTTGCACCTTTCCCATAGAAAGCTTCATCTGATTGTATAACGGAAGCTCCGTGTCGTTTAGCAATGGAAGCAAAGTCGTCGGCTGATTCAGATGGATTTAATATATAGGACGCAATTAGTAAATCAAATTCAATACCTTTCAGGTCTAATCCAAGCCTTCTCAACGTGACAATGCAACGTTTTGCATCATACACTGATTTTCGTTGATTTTCATCTTTAGCCCATTCAGCAAATATTGGTGAATTTTGAGCAACCTCTGGTGAAAAGAAGAATGTTCCCTTCTCATTATGTAAACCAAATCCAATGATCTCGCCAACATGGTAATTCTCCTCAAATACTTCCACATATAAGGTATTCTCTGTAGCAAGATGTTCCTCTGTAATTTCATTAATAATGTCAAATTTGATCTCTTGAAGGTTCTTTTCTACTTCACTTTCAGGATTCTCTCCCATTTTCTCTAATAAGGAGTTGAAACCTAGCTCTCGGAAAATTTCTCTTAGCTTATCATCTTGCGGTCCATTAAAAGTAAGTTCATCTAAAGATATTTCGACAGGAGCTTCTCGTAAAATCGTAGCAAGCTCTTTACTCATGAAAGCTTGGTCTTTATTCTCCTCTAGCTTTTCTTTTAATTTCTTTCCACTTACTTCGTCAAGGGACTCCATTAATTTCTCTATCGTTTCAAATTGTTTTAATAACTTAATAGCAGTCTTTTCACCAACACCTGGTACTCCTGGAATATTATCAGAGCTGTCCCCCATTAGCCCTTTCATATCAATAATTTGCTCAGGTGTAATCTCCCATTTTTCCATAACATGCTCAGGCGTATATTCCTCAATGTCCGTAATACCTTTTCTTGTAATATTCACTGTTGTTGTTTTGCTGCTTAGCTGTGTTAAATCCTTATCACCAGAAACAACCGTCACTTCATACCCATCTTTCTCAGCTTGAAGAGAGAGGGTTCCAATAATATCATCTGCTTCATAGTTTTCAAGCTCATATCGTGGAATACTATAGGCATCTAATAGCTCTCGGATATAAGGAAATTGTTCGGAGAGCTCTGGTGGTGTTTTCTGTCTGCCACCCTTGTACTCACCATAGGTTTTATGACGAAAAGTTGTTTTACCAGCATCAAAGGCAACTAAAATATGTGTAGGCTTCTCATCTTGAAGCATTTTCTGCAGCATTGTTGTAAAACCATAAACTGCGTTTGTATGTATCCCCTTTTCATTGTTCAATAGGGGTAATGCAAAAAAAGCACGGTAAGCAATACTATTTCCATCAATCAACATTAATTTTTTTGACATCTTGTATCCTCCTTTAATGAGGGTTTATTAATTCTATTTTATCATGGACTGTAGAGAAAAGAAAAAACAGGGATTACCTAAAAAGCAGATACTCCCTGTCCCTCCCTTCATTCTATCATTCCAATAAGCAATTACTGTTTATCCTTGAAAAGCTTGCTAGTATAAGTTGGTTATCATAAAAAGTGCTGTTCCATTTAACCATTACATTGCTACCATCCAAAATGATAGGATACATGACTAGATAGGTTATAAGCTGTACCGATCAAAATATCAGCAATACCTTTTTTGGCTTTTTTCGTAATGATTGTTGTTATTTAACCCGCAGCCTGAATACACTTCGGTTTCCGCTGGTGACTCATGAGCCTCCTCGCGAAGCTGCGAGGTTTCACTTTGGCCACTGTTCCCGCAGGAGTCTACGTGTAGTCAGGCTGCTCAATGCTTCTAAAATATTTCAGATTTATCTCAGGTAACAACAAACCTTTTAAAAACAGCCTTTTTTAAAATAGAAAAGGCGAGAACGGGGTCAGTTCTCGCCTTTCCATTTGGCTCCTTGGATGAAGGGGTTTTCACTATGTATAATAACACCTATTTATTAAGGAGAATTGAAATTAATGTAAAGGATGTGTAAACTTATATATCCTTTATTGTTCTATTTTGGTATTTTTTAAAAGTGTAACAGTGAAGGTTGTCCCTTTATCGACTTTACTTGTAACCTCAATGGTCCCCTTATGAGCCTCAATCAAATGCTTTACGATGGCTAATCCAAGGCCAGTCCCCCCTGAGTTTCGGCTTCTAGCCTTATCAACTCGATAAAAACGCTCAAAAATTCGAGGAATTTCTTCAGGTTCAATACCAATTCCGTTATCGGCTACCGTGATGACGATTTTTTCGTTACCCTGAGTCATCTTAACCTCTACTGTTCCCCCATTCGGAGTATAGGATATTGCGTTCGTAATGAGATTAATAAACACTTGTTTAATGCGATAACTGTCGACTTCGGCAACAGATGAAGAGATTGGTTTAAAAATAATAGAAATCTCTTTTTCTTGGGCTTTCCCTTCTAATATTGCCACTACTTCTGAAATTATTTGAGAAAGATCAACTGGTTGAAAAGACATTTCAAATCCTTGTTTTTCAATTTTAGATAGTTCTAATAAATCTTGTATCAAAGATTGTAGTCGATCACTTTCTTTTAAAATAATCGTTAAAAATGATTCCAAAGCCTTTTGATCATGCATCGCTCCATCAAGAAGTGTTTCACTGAAACCCTTTATCGAGGTTATAGGGGTTTTTAATTCATGCGAAACATTAGCAACAAAATCTTTTCTCATTTGCTCAAGTTTCTTTAGCTCAGTAATATCATGAAATACGATTAGAATCCCATTCCATCTATCATTTGTCCCTATAATGGGTGCACCATATACTTCAAAATGTCTACGTTCAATCTTTAATGGAAGTAAAAGTTGCTTCCTGATTTTCTGTTCAGTCATAAAGATTTCTTCTACTAATTTATTGACTTCTGAATTCAGGATTACTTCGTGATATCTTTTGTTAAGGAACTCAGCTGGATTGATTTCAAAAAATTCCTTGTAGGCGCGATTAATGAGAACGACATATCCTCTATGATCTATTAACAATAAGGCACTTCCCATATTTTCAATGAGCGTCGATAATCGGTCCTGCTGCATTTCTTGAGCAGAAATCATTTCCTGTAAATTCCTTGCGAGAATATTAATCGAAGTACTTAGATTACTCGTTTCATCTAAGTGATCCTCGTAGGTTCGTGCCCGATAATTTCCCTTTGCTAACTCAATGGCCACTTTTGTAGCTGAGTCAATAGGTTTAGTGTATTGACTTGTAATCCGAATTCCAAGCAGGATAATGACGATTAGCGAAATGCCTAAGGACACGGAAAGAACAATCCAAATTTGACGATACTCTTGCTGAAGTGCGTCTATTTTCGTACTAACGATTAATAGCCCATCTATCTTTTCTCCATTTGAATAAAGCGGCTGCCAATAAAATCTTATTTCTTGACCCTCTGCTGTTAATTGAGACTGTCTTTTCGATTGATCCCAATCTGAAGCAATTTTCTTTATTTTTTCTTCTTGTTTTCTGTTATTTGCACTTTTGAGGGCCCCGCTATCCTTTATGATACTCCCGTTATGATCAGTCACTGTTAGGCGAACTTCAAGAAGACGGCTATTTTCCTTAATGAAAGATTCACTAATGTTATGAATTCCACCAACTTCCTCCATTTGATTAGCAAGCACCTTTGCTTCCTTTACAATTCGAGTATTAAAGGTATTCAAATAATAGCTTTTAAATATTTGCCCTAATAATAAACCTAACCCAATTAATACAACGATGATTAAGGTAATCAGAGCAAACAAAAGTTTACTACGAAATCTGGTCATGAGAGCTTAGGCTCCTCCAACTTATAACCCAGTCCACGAATCGTTTTGATATATGTAGGCTTCTTTGTATTTGATTCAATTTTTTCTCGTAAATGGCTAATATGAACATCTACGATTCTTGTATCGCCTGCAAAATCATAATTCCAAACAGCACTTAGTAATTGATCTCTAGTTAATACTCTTCCTTTATTTTCTGTTAAGAAAAGAAGAAGTTCAAATTCTTTTGGTGTTAATTCTAGTTGTTTTCCTTGAAAATATGCCTCATAATGTTCAGGATAAACTTTTAATTCACCCACCTGAAGGTAATCTTTCTGTTCTCTTATTAATTGATTAGTCGATTCAATTACCGCCTGGCTTCTTCTTAAAATGGCTTTAACTCGAGCCACTACCTCTCTCGGACTAAATGGTTTAGTCATGTAGTCATCTGCACCAAGTTCTAAACCGAGAACTTTATCAAATTCGTCGTCCTTGGCAGTTAACATTAAGATTGGAGTCATTAATTTCTGTTGACGTAATTGTTTACAAACCTCAATCCCATCCATTTTTGGTAACATAAGATCTAAAATAATGAGATCAGGTGATTGTTCCATTGCCTTATCTCTTCCTTCTTCACCATCATTCGCTGTTAGGACCGTGTATCCAGATTGCTCCAAATTGTACTGGATTAATGTCACGATTGATTGCTCATCATCAACTACTAGAATTTTTTTACTCATAGACGTTAGTGCCTCCATGTTCCAAATAAATTAAAAACCCCTGCATCCAGCCAATATTTAATTGTTATCCTTATTATAATACAAACTCATGGTAGATTCCTATACCGCTTAAGGAATCGTAGCTAATCATATAAGAATAGAATAGCAATAAATAACGAATGATGACAAAAAGAAGACTGATACAACTTGCATGTATCAGTCTTCTTTGATATAAATCATCATAATCTTTTCGATTAAAAGTTTTCTAAGGTATGACCGTTCATTTTTTCTAATTTATGTGGTGGGCAAACCTCAATCGTCCCTTTAATTACGGTCTCATCTTCTTCATTAGTAGCTTGAACCTCAATCGTCACCACATGTGACTTAGGATGGACATCACTCACTTCAAATAAAAATTGAATAGTGGCGTAATGATAAACAGGTTTTGGAAATTCAATTGTTTGTTTAAGAACTTGCGATCCAGGGCCAGGTAAATATTTTGAAATGGCCGATGTAATGATTCCTGTTAGCATAGCAGAAGGAACAATAGGCTTTTTAAATGGAGTTTGTGAAGCATAATCATGTTGAATATATAGTGGGTTAGAATCATTTGTTAACCCTAAATATAGAAGCAAATCCTTGTCTTCTATTTTTTCAGTCAATGTTAATTTTTCACCAACAGTCATTTCTTCAATTTTTCTACCTAGCTTTCTTTTTTTTCCAAGTAGCATGTTGTCAGCACCTCCAAGTGTAACCGTTTACAATTTGAATAAAAAGAAAAATCTTTATTATCTGTATATTTTTATCATACCACTTTTATTCTCTCCATACAAACGATAATATACTAGAGTTAAGTAAAATTTTTTTTATTGGCAGATTCTGCCCTCCTGGCATAACGCAATCATAACTATAAAAACTACTTTTCATTTTCGTATATAAATAAACCTGCACCGTTTTCTTTAGACTGCTTTCATAAACTTTGTTGCTATTTTTCAATTGATTGCAGCGAAAGGGTACTCGCTCCAATCAACTTCTTTATTGATGGTTTGCTTTCACAAAATCTATTTATGAAACAACTATCTATTAGAAAAGAGCCCCCTTTCTTAAAAAAATTACAACGCTTTTTTCTTAATAATAAAGCTAAATAGAGGATGCCCCTAAATTAGGGGCATCCTCCACCAAAGTTTCTATTAAGCAAGCACTTCCATAACATTACGCACAGAATCTGCAGATTTTTGAAGCGCTCCTTGCTCTTCTTCAGTCAATTCTAGTTCGATGATCTTTTCAATACCATTTCCACCTAAGATAGTAGGAACACCTAAGTAGATTCCTTTAAAACCGTACTCTCCTTCTAAATAAGCGATAGAGGGAATCACACGACGTTGATCTTTCAGAATAGCTTCAACCATTTGAACAAGTGAAGCAGCAGGTGCATAATAAGCACTGCCGTTTCCTAGTAAACCAACAATTTCTCCTCCGCCTTTACGAGTACGTTCAACAATCGCCTCTAAGCGATCTTGAGGAATTAATTTTTCTAATGGAATACCGCCAGCATAAGAATAGCGAACAAGTGGCACCATGTCATCCCCGTGTCCACCTAAAACAAATCCTGAAATATCCTTTACTGATAGGTTTAATTCTTGTGCAACAAATGTACAGAAACGAGCTGTATCAAGAACTCCAGATTGACCGATTACTCGGTTTTTCGGGAAACCTGACTCTTTGAAGACTGTATATGTCATGGCATCTACAGGATTTGTTAACACAATGATATAGGATTCTGGAGAATATTTCACAATTTCTTGGGTAACAGACTTCATGATCTTTTGATTTGTTTGAACAAGATCATCACGGCTCATACCTGGCTTACGCGCTATACCCGCTGTAATGACAACAATATCGGAATCTTTTGTATCTTCATAGTTAGAAGTACCGATGATATTTGCATCAAAACCTTGTACTGGGCTTGCTTCAAGCATATCAAGGGCTTTACCTTTTGTTGGATCTTCCATTTGAGGGATGTCTACTAATACCACATCTCCTAATTCTTTTTGAGCCAACATTAATGCAGTCGTAGCACCAGTGAAACCTCCACCAATAACAGATACTTTATTACGTTTAATTGCCATTTGATTTTCCCCCTTATCATATGTGGAGAGGGCTGTCCCTACAGGGATTTGAAACCACCATTTACGTTCATAACGAGAAGTTGAGTAAAAGTGTTACTTCTAGATATTAAAATGGTGGTTACTGACATCACTGTATTGGGATAGCTCCCTATGAAATACAGTTAAAATCTTCAGCTATTTAAACCTTACACTTCCATATTGTCGATTAAAGCCGTTCCAAATTCAGAACATTTCACTTCTGTTGCACCGTCCATTAAACGAGCAAAGTCATAGGTAACCACTTTAGAAGCAATCGTTTTTTCCATTGACTTTGTAATAAGCTGCGCTGCTTCTGTCCACCCTAAATGTTCAAGTAATAGAACTCCAGATAGGATAACGGAAGATGGATTTACTTTATCTAAACCTGCATATTTAGGAGCAGTACCATGAGTCGCTTCAAAAATCGCATGTCCAGTTTCATAGTTGATATTCGCACCTGGTGCAATACCAATTCCACCAACTTGTGCCGCTAATGCATCAGAAATATAGTCCCCATTTAAGTTCATTGTTGCAACTACGTCAAACTCAGCTGGACGAGTTAAAATTTGTTGTAAGAATATATCTGCAATCGAATCTTTCACAATGATTTTCCCAGCTGCTTCTGCATCGGATTGAGCTTGATTTGCTGCGTCTAGACCTTCTTCTTCTTTAATGCGGTCGTATTGAGCCCAAGTAAATACTTTGTCGCCGAATTCTTTTTCAGCTAGCTCATAACCCCAATTTTTGAATGCGCCTTCTGTAAATTTCATGATGTTACCTTTATGTACTAAAGTAACAGACTTGCGCCCTTCAGTGATGGCATAGTTAATTGCTGCACGTACAAGGCGGCTTGTTCCTTCTTCAGATACAGGCTTAATTCCAATACCTGAAGTTTCTGGGAAACGGATTTTATTAACACCCATTTCTTCTTGTAAGAAGCGAACCACTTTTTTCACATCTTCAGAACCTTTAGCATACTCAATTCCAGCATAAATATCTTCTGTGTTCTCACGGAAAATAACCATATCAGTATCTTCTGGACGCTTTACCGGAGATGGAACTCCTTCAAAGTAACGAACAGGGCGTAAGCATGTAAATAGATCTAACTCTTGACGAAGTGCTACGTTTAATGAACGAATACCGCCCCCAACAGGTGTTGTAAGAGGCCCCTTAATCGCAATGAAATACTCACGAATGACATCTAGTGTTTCACTTGGCAACCATTCACCTGTTTTGTTAAATGCCTTTTCACCAGCTAGTACTTCTTTCCAAACAAGCTTTCTTTCACCTTTATAGGCTTTCTCTACTGCCGCATCTAATACGCGTGATGCCGCTGACCAAATATCCGGACCAGTTCCGTCTCCTTCGATAAATGGAACGATTGGGTTGTTCGGTACATTAAGTTGACCGTTTTGAACTGAAATTTTTTCGCCTTGTGACATTTTGTATGACCTCCATTTTCATTATGAAGAGGTTGACCCAGGGATAAAGAATCCATTTCTGAATCAACCCCCTTACTCCATTATTAATTACATCAATAATAAGAGGATTTGTAAATATTAATTATCGTTTATCCACGTTTTTCAATTGGAACATAGGATTGTTTTCCTGGTCCAGTATAATCAGCACGAGGACGGATTAAACGGTTATTTGAATATTGCTCTAAGATGTGAGCTAACCATCCGGATACACGACTGAGTGCAAAGACTGGTGTAAACAGGTCATGGTCAATCTCTAAGCTATGGTAAACCGATGCTGAGTAAAAGTCTACATTTGGTGGTAGATTTTTTTCTGAGGTTACGAGCTCTTCAATTTTTGTGGACATTTCGTAATACTTAGATTCTCCTCTAAGTTCAGTAAGTCTTCTAGACATTTCTTTAAGATGCTTAGCACGCGGGTCGCCTTGACGGTAAACTCTGTGACCAAAGCCCATAATCTTTTCTTTATTATCTAATTTCTTTCTGATAGCAGACTCTACATTTTCAACAGAACCAATTTCAGTTAGTGTTTTCATAACCTGTTCGTTTGCTCCACCATGTAAAGGTCCTTTTAAAGCACCTATTGCAGCAGTAACTCCAGAATATACATCCGAAAGCGTCGCTACACAAACACGTGCAGTGAATGTAGAAGCATTCAGTTCATGATCGGCATGTAGAACAAGTGCTTTGTTAAACGCTTCGATTTCCACAGGTTCTGGATCTTTACCAGAAAGCATATATAAGAAATTAGCAGCGAAACCTAGATCTGTTCTAGGTGCAACTGGCTCTTGACCATTTCTAATGCGAGCAAACGCCGTTATAATTGAAGGCATTTTAGCTTGAAGCTTAATGGCTTTACGGTAGTTTGCTTCTTCATCCATAACGTCCGCCTCTTCATCATATAAACCTAATAACGAAACAGCAGAACGTAACGCAGCCATAGGATGCACATCTTTAATTGGATACATTTTGAAATGCTCAATTACTTCTTTTGGCAATGCAGCATTTTCTGCTAACTGCTTTTTCAACTCATCTAATTCAGATTGAGTAGGCAAACGAAGATGCCATAGTAAAAAGATCACTTCTTCAAAGCTAGCATTTTCTGCTAGATCATCGATATTATACCCAACATATGTAAGGGTATCATCAATAATAGAGCTTATAGATGATGTTGTTGCTACAACTCCTTCTAATCCGCGAGTCGTTGACATAGAAACCTCTCCTTTAATTTAAATATCCATTACCCACTTATAAATATGAGCAATTTATGCCTCAAAAAATTATCTATTAAATAGATAAAGGCTTTTCTAGTAATAAAACGTTCTGAGCGGTTGCTCAACTGTTATACATAAATGAATCTCTGCCTCATATAAATACAAACTTCCATGCAGAGCTTGGGATGCGCTTACATTCCTATTATAAACAATTATCAGACTTTTGTGAATGAAAACGCATTATTTTATAGCAAAATTATTTTAGTAGAAAAATAAACATCTATAGCTTTCTACTTTTAGTAAGTATTCTTTCCTATAAAAATAACCATCCATATGTATCGTAACATATAATTAAATATATTTCAGAAATATGCAACATATTGTTTAATGACCAGTCTAAGTTCCTTACACAAAATATGCTAGAGAGTTGACAGCATGAAGAATAGAATCTTAAATCTAGATGAAAAACCAATGCGGTTCCAACCATCTACTAATTTAAAAGGTCCTCCTAATGATGAAATAAGTGTTCACTAGAAGAAACCTTACTAAATTTTATTGAAAGATTTCAAAAGCCTTCATTGCCATAAAAGCAATTCCTGCTCCAATTAGAGGACCAACTGCAACACCCTTAAATAAAGCAACCGCGAGGACAGTTCCAAGCACTAGTGCAGCTGTAATATGAGGATCATTGGCCAATAACGTTAAACCATTTTTGGCAATAAGGGCAACCGCCATACCTGCTCCTAACGCAATCCATGCATAGGGAGACTTCAAAGCTTCCATAAGCTCTTTAAATCCGATTTCGCCAGTTGCAATAGGAACTAATACGGCAATTGTAATGACCGTAACACCCCAGTTAATCCCCTTCGCTTGTATTGTTCCAAAAAATTTATCATCAAGCCCGACTAGTTTAACAATGACTAAAAAACAGGCGGCTATGATTAATGATTGATTTTTCGCAAGAAATCCAATTCCTAATAATAATAGTAAAAAAACCATAGGTTGTGACAACATATCATTCCATCCTTCCATACACCTTTATTATCCTAACATATTAACATTTGGATACTAGAAAAATAATGTCATTTGGAACTTTTTTTATGTTCAAACGTCTTATAAAATATAAAATAAGTAGTAATAGAGGGGGGAGCTTTTTGAATCTCGAATATTTATACAGAACGATTAGATTTTTGATTGTTATTGGAGTCATTGTACTTTCCGCTATAACATTGTTTTACATATCTAAAGTAACCTATCCATTTATTATAGCCATTGCCATTGCATTTCTGATCAATCCAATCGTTAATTTTCTTGAAAAGAAAGCGAGACTTCCTAGAGCATGGGCTGCGTTTATTTCAATCATCATAGTAGTTGGAATATTTGTCGGATTAATTACCCTTCTAATTGCAGAAATCGTTTCAGGAGCAAATTATTTAGCAGATGAAATTCCCGGACATGTCGACACATTTGTAAAGTTTGTTGAGGACTTCGTTGCCTCACAAGTGGTCCCGCTGTATCATCAAATAGCAGGGATGTTCAATAACCTTGAAGATGGTCAACAAAATACTATTATCGAGAACATTCAAAATGCTGGCCAAAGCTTTGCCTCTTCAGCAGGTGACTTTTTACAGCAATTCTTTAGAAAATTACCTAACTTAATTTCTTGGATTCCAAACGCAGCAACAGTACTTGTGTTTGCATCACTTGCTACCTTTTTTATTAGTAAAGATTGGTATAAATTATCAAACAGGTTTTCTAAATATCTACCTGGAAAAGCAGTTTCTAGTGGACGAAAGGTATTTATTGATTTGAAAAGGGCTTTATTTGGATTTATTAGAGCCCAATTCACTCTTATTTCAATCACAGCGGTTATTGTTCTTATAGGGTTACTAGTCCTAAAAGTAGATTATGCCATTACCATTGCGCTTGTTAGCGGCCTTGTCGATATATTACCTTATCTAGGAACGGGTGCTGTATTCGTTCCATGGATAATTTACGAAGCCATTGCAGGTGATCTTGGTCTTGCTATCGGATTAAGTGTCCTTTATCTCATAGTTGTAGTCCAAAGACAGATAATGGAACCAAAGGTCCTATCATCTAGTATTGGTCTGGATCCACTTGCTACACTTGTAGCATTATTTGTTGGGTTTAAACTTGTCGGATTCCTCGGGCTAATTATTGGCCCTGTTACCCTTGTCATATTACAAACATTAAATCGTGCAGGGGTTTTCAAGGACATTTGGGAGTTTATAAAAGGAAGAACAGCAGAAAAATAATATATAAATTAAATGAAAGACGAGCTCTAATGCGAGCTCGTCTCCTGTTATCTATAAATAATCACATTTCGATTATCAATCCATCGTTTAACTACCTTCATAATCCATGGCTTAAAGATTCTTCTTGTCTGTGGTACAAGGAGTAAAAATCCAGTTGTATCCGTAATAAATCCTGGTGTTAAAAGTAGAAGCCCTCCAACTAATATACATAAACCATCAATAATCGCTTCCCCAGGTATCTGACCAAATTTCATCTCTTCTTGAGCCCTTCTTAAAGTCTCAATTCCTTGTTGTTTCGCCAGATAGGCTCCAATAATTCCAGTTGCAATAATGATTAAAATCGTCGGAATAACTCCCAGTGTTTGTCCAGAAAAGATCAATATCCCTATCTCCATCGCTGGAATGATAATTAGTAAAGCAACCAAATATCTCATATAATGTATTCCTCCAGTATCTACGGAATCCTCTTTATTATAGCATATGTTTGCATCCTGACGTTATGAAGTGTGCTTTTCCATATATCCAAGCACACACTCAAATTAAAGCAAGAGATTTCAAAACGTAAAAATACAACTATCCAAAAAACTATGAAATACTCACTCTTCAAAGCATCTCCTAGATTACGCCTTTCACCACTCTCACGTTAGGAGACTCCCAAAAAAAGTCCTATATAAACGAAAATGACATACATCTTCATCTAAAAGCCAACCCTTTTATAGGGAGGGACTGACACCACGATCTTAAAGAAAGAGCATTCTCTCAAATCAAATCAAGAAAGCTCTAAAAAAAACCCGACACAAAATAGATGTCGGATTCCTTGTAAACCATCTTCTATAATACACTTGCATGACCGTTATAAATCACACCTCTTGCTGAGTCTACCGTTACTTCTTGTCCATCCTTTAGAAGGGATGTCGCATTCTCTACACCTACAATGACTGGGATTCCAAGACTGATTCCTACAACTGCTGCATGACTAGTTAGTCCACCTTCTTCTGTAATTAAAGCAGAACATTTTTCAATTGCAGGTACCATTTCTTTGTCACTTCCAATTGTCACGAGGATTGAACCAGCTGTGACTTTTTCAAGAGCTTCAGCAGCATTACTTGCTAAGGCTACTTTTCCGTATGCGGTTTTACGCCCAATTCCTTGGCCTTTTGCTAAGATATCTCCAACGACATGGATTTTCATTAAGTTCGTCGTTCCCGTTTCTCCAATTGGTACACCTGCAGTAATGACGACTAAATCTCCATGTTTGATGACTCCTGAATTCATGCCCTCTTCCACAGCCATATCAAGCATTTCATCTGTTGTTGTCACTCTTCTGCCAACTTGAGGAACGACCCCCCACACAAGAGCTAATCTTCTTGATACAGAATCATCACCGGTAACGGCAACGATTGGAGCTTTTGGACGATATTTAGCAATCATTCTCGCCGTATGACCACTTTCTGTTGGAGCAACAATCGCATTTACATCTAAGTTAATAGCTGTATGTGCAACAGATTGACCAATGGCATCTGTCATATTGTGTTCACAATCTTTGCTTCTATTAGAGAGAATTTCATTATAGTTTAAAGCTGTTTCTGCACGGGAAGCAATATTATTCATTGTTTGAACAGCTTCTACAGGATAAAGTCCAGCAGCTGTTTCACCCGAGAGCATGATCGCATCCGTTCCATCAAAAATCGCATTGGCCACATCACTTGCCTCTGCACGTGTTGGCCGAGGATTCCGTTGCATTGAGTCTAGCATTTGAGTGGCTGTGATGACTGGTTTTCCAAGTGCATTACATTTCTTTATTAAAGCCTTCTGTACTAATGGTACTTCCTCAGCTGGAATTTCTACACCCAAGTCCCCTCTCGCTACCATTAAGCCGTTAGAAACTTCAAGGATTTCAATGATATTATCGACACCTTCTTGGTTTTCGATTTTAGGAATAATTTGAATATGAGAGGCGTTTCGCTCTTCTAAAAGCTGATGAATTTCTAGTACATCTGCAGCTCTACGCACGAAAGAAGCAGCAATAAAATCAATACCTTGCTCGATACCAAATAAAATGTCACTTGCATCTTTTTCAGTAATGCCCGGTAGGTTTACAGAAACACCAGGTACGTTTACACCTTTTTTATTTTTCAATTCACCTGTATTCATTACTCTGGTTACTAGCTCACCTTGTTCATGATGTATCTCCGTAACCTCTAGTCCAATTAGTCCATCATCGAGTAAGATTTTAGAACCAACTTGAACATCATCAATTAATCCAGAATATGTAACAGAGAATTTATCTTTCGTCCCTAGAACCTCATTCATCGACACAATAACATTTGACCCTTGAGTTAATTGAATCACTCCATTCTCCATATTATTTGTACGAATTTCAGGACCCTTTGTATCTAAAAGAATCCCAACTGTTTTTCCTGTTTTTTTGGCTGCTTCACGAATGTTCTTTATACGTTGTCCATGTTCTTCATGGTCACCATGTGAAAAGTTTAGACGAGCAACATTCATTCCTGATTCGATTAATTGTGTTAGCTTTTCAATGCTTTCACTTGCAGGTCCGATCGTACAAACTATTTTTGTTTTTCTCATAAAATTTTACCTCCCGAAATTTCACACTCTATATAGATAGTTCTTTAGAAAGATTATACATTTTCAGATCAATTTCATGCGATTTGCCAAGAGCTTCGATAATGTCGTAATCTACCAATTTGTTATTCACAATTCCCACAGCTCTTCCACCAGTTTCACTAATGAGTAATTCAACAGCTCTTGCACCAAGTCGACTTGCTAAAACACGATCAGATGCAGTTGGAGTCCCACCACGTTGAATATGGCCTAACACAGATACTCTTGTATCCAAGTTCGCTTTCTCCTCAAGCTGTTTCGCAAATTCATTTCCTGACATAACACCTTCTGCGACAATAATAATACTGTGCTTCTTCCCACGTTCTTGTCCACGTTTTAATCGCATTGAAATATCATCCATATCATAATTGTCCTCTGGAATTAGGATCGTTTCAGCTCCACCGGCAAGTCCAGACCACAGTGCAAGATCTCCTGCATTTCTTCCCATTACTTCTATTATAAACGTTCTTTCATGTGATGTCGCTGTATCGCGAATTTTATCGATCGCATCAATGACTGTATTTAGAGCCGTGTCAAAACCAACAGTAAAATCTGTACCTGGAATATCATTATCAATTGTACCTGGTACTCCTACACAGGGGAAACCATGTTCTGTAAGCGCTTTTGCCCCACGATAGGACCCATCCCCACCGATAACAACAAGCCCTTCAATTCCGTGCTTCTCTAGTTGCTTAATCCCTTTTAATTGTCCTTCTTTTGTCTTGAACTCTTCACAACGAGCAGTATAGAGCATTGTCCCGCCACGGTGAATTATATCCCCTACAGACCCTAGCTCAAGCTTCTTTATATTGCCGGAAATAAGACCGTTATATCCTTGATAGATTCCGTAAACTTCTAGATTATTGTAGATTGCTTTTCGAACGACTGCACGCACGGCAGCATTCATTCCAGGAGAATCTCCCCCACTTGTTAAAACACCAATTTTTTTCATTTTAACCACCTCAAAAAAATAGTTTATATGTAAAATGTCATTAGAAATTTTGTTAATAATTTCACATGATGAATAGAATAGAGAAGAAATAATCGAGGAATTCTAGCCGTCCTTATTCTTATTCTTTCACAAAAAATAGATTAAATACACTATGGATTAATTCTAAAATAACACGAAGAAACATTGTTCTCAATACATTGTACCATCTATTTTTAATAGACGAAATTATTCGTGAAATGAAAGCGTTTAAATTGTATGAATTTTGAAAATGAAGCGTTTTCTTTCTAGTTTTTCACAAAAATTTATGTAATTAAAAAAGGCACTTATCTAAAAGTTTGTTGCTTTTAACAACATCGAAAACGCAGAGTGGATTGAAGCAGAAGGCACTTAATTCCTACGGGATCCAGAGGAAAAGTCGAGACCCGCAGACGGAACGTCGAGGAGGCTCGATTTCTTCCCTGCTGAAAGCAAGTGCCTGTAGCGGAAAAAAACGGTCAACGGTCAAATGTATATTCCCCCAAAACAACAATCTCTACGTAAAGAGCCTTTTAGAATACAGCCTTTAATTAAAAAATGAAAAAAACGTGCCCCAAAAGGTACACGTTTAAGAATTTACCCCAATATACTCATTTAAAACGGTATACTTGCCCATTTTTTTATATTTTTCGTAACGAAGAGATAAAAGATTTTCTGGTGATTGAGGTATTAGAGATTGGAGTGAATCTTTTAATACTTGTTCAATATACCCAGCTTGAGTTTCAACATCTTTGTGTGCTCCGCCTTTAACTTCTGTAATAATTTCATCAATAATCCCCAGCTCTTTTAAATCAGGTGCTGTAATTTTCATTGATTCGGCTGCTTTTTTAGCTTGAGTTGAATCCTTCCACAATAAAGCCGCTGCTCCTTCAGGAGAAATCACGGAATATGTAGAGTTCTCGAGCATATGAATATGATCACCAATTCCAAGTGCTAATGCGCCACCACTTCCACCTTCACCAATTACAATACAAATAATCGGCACAGTAAAGCCTGCCATTTCAAATAGATTTCTTGCAATCGCTTCACTTTGTCCACGTTCTTCTGCTGCTTTTCCTGGATAAGCCCCTTTTGTATCGATAAAACAAATAATCGGTCTACCGAATTTTTCAGCTTGCTTCATTAATCTAAGTGCTTTACGATAACCTTCTGGATGTGGCATACCAAAATTACGTCGAATGTTTTCTTTTGTGTCCTTGCCGCGCTGATGACCAATAATCGTTACGGGAACACCATGAAATTTTGCAATACCTGAAACAATCGCCTCATCATCCCCATACAAGCGGTCACCATGCATTTCTAAGAAGTCTGTAAAAAGGTAAGAGATATAATCCAAGGTAGTTGGACGATTCGGGTGTCTTGCAACCTGTACTCTCTCCCATGGTTTCATATTCTCATAAATGTCCTGCTCTAATTTCTCTAAACGAGCTTCCAATTTATCAATTTCAGAACTTAAATCTACATCTGATTTCTTCGTGAATTCTTTTAGTTCAGCAATTTTCTTTTTTAATTCAAATACTGGCTTTTCAAACTCCATTTCGTTTACCATGTTATCTCACCACCCCATTGATGGATATCTAGAATGGTTGAAATCTGATCTTTCAATTCTAGTCTAGAAATCACCGCATCAAGTTGTCCATGTTTCAGTAAAAATTCAGCTGTTTGAAAATCTTCAGGTAAGTCTTCGCGAATCGTTTGTTCGATAATTCTTCTTCCCGCAAATCCGATTAAGGCACCAGGCTCTGCAAAATTATAATCACCTAAGGATGCAAAGCTCGCTGACACACCACCGGTTGTTGGATGAGTCATGATACTGAAGAATAAACCGCCTTCATCACTGAATCTTTTTAACGCTACACTTGTTTTTGCCATTTGCATAAGAGATAATACCCCTTCTTGCATTCGTGCACCACCAGAAGCAGTAAATATGATAAAAGGGCATTTCTTATCCTTGGCTATTTCAATCGCTCTTGTTATTTTTTCTCCAACGACAGAACCCATACTTCCCATTCTAAAACTGGAGTCCATAATCGCAACAACAACTGCTATTGAATTAATAGTACCGCTTCCTGTCACCACTGCCTCGTTTATGCCTGTTTTCTTTCGATCTTTTTCTATCTTTTCGAGGTAATCAGGGAAGTTCAAAGGATTTTCTGTTGTTAATTCATGATCTAATTCCTGAAAGCTCCCCTCATCCAAGAAACTATTAATACGTTCAAAAGCCCTCATTGGATGATGGTAGTCACAATGTATGCAGACTTTAAGATTTTTTTGAAGTTCTTTAGTATACATAATTTTTTTACAGTTGGGACATTTGGTCATAATCCCTTCAGGTACATCTTGTTTTGCAGCCTCGGAAGGGATTGTAGCATATTTTTTCTTTTTACTTTTATTTTTCACAAAAAGATCCTTAAGCAAGGTGAATCCTCCTTGTCTTCTAACCCTATAAATATAATTGTATTGCTAACACTTTATCGGAAATCAAATAAAAAGAATGTTAGAAACTGTCGGTTATTCTTCGACATTTTTCAACTGTTGATAGTATTGAAAGACTAGATCATCATTTTGATGTAATAAATTTTCAATAATCCCTAAACAAAGTGGATGGTTTCTTTCAGTAATGAGTACATCTCCTTTTACCATCGCAACATAATCCTTTAATATGACCCATATTTTATAGGTGAGATGATTGTTACATTTTAAAATGAGTTGTTGAAATAGATCATCAACTCTGTTGTATTTGTGCTGATTTAATTTAGATAAAAGTCCATGCACATCTATCTTCTTGCTTAGTATGCATCTTAAACTGTCTTTTTCAATCCAATCTTTTGTGAGAAGAACGTCCTGTTTAGCTTGTTTGTCTTCCAGTATAAAGGCACCTAGTAATTCAACAAGGTGATGCTCACGGAAATCTCGCAAAAAGGTACCTTCTCCTCGTCTTGTTTCAATTAGTCCTAATAGTTCAAGTGCTCTTAATGCTTCTCTTACAGAGGACCGCCCCACATTCAGGCGTTCCGAGAGTTCCCTTTCTGAAGGGATTTTATCTCCCGATTGTAAGCCGTCCTTAGAAATCATTTCACGAATTCTGTGCACAATGGCAACATAAACCTTTGAAGCAGGTTTGGAAGAATTCACTTCACTCTTCACTATTCTTTACCGATAACGGCAAGTTCTGCAGTTTTCGCTCTTATCTCTTCTGGGTCCACTTTCAATCTTGCTACTCCTGTTTCCATAGCTGCTTTCGCTACCGCCGCAGCAACAGCTGGAGCTACACGAGGGTCAAAAGGAGCAGGAATAACATAATCTGAATGAAGTTCATTAGGATTTATGAGTGAAGCAATTGCTTCTACAGCAGCCTGCTTCATTTTTTCATTAATATGTGTTGCCCTAACATCCAATGCCCCTCTAAAAATACCAGGAAAAGCCAAGACATTATTCACCTGGTTAGGAAAATCAGATCGACCTGTTCCAACTACTTTAGCACCTGCAATTTTAGCAATTTCAGGCATAATTTCTGGAACAGGATTAGCCATTGCAAAAATAATAGAATCCTCATTCATTGACCTTACCATTTCTTCTGTCAAAGCTCCAGCAACGGAAACACCAATAAATACATCTGCTCCTTGGATAACGTCTTCTAATCCACCGCTTTTTTGGTCTCTATTAGTAAATTTCGCTACTTCATGCTTTATATCATTCATTCCATTTGGACGACCTTCATAAATCGCCCCTCTAGAATCACACATAATAATATCTCTTACTCCATAATGGTAGAGCAACTTAATAATCGCAATTCCAGCAGCACCTGCTCCATTTGCAACCACCTTAATTTCAGACATTTTCTTTCCTACTAGTTTTAGAGCATTCACAAGTCCTGCCACGGTTACAATCGCTGTTCCATGTTGATCATCATGGAAAATAGGTATATTCGTTTCCTTCTTTAATCGCTCTTCGATTGCAAAACAATTTGGAGCGGCTATATCTTCAAGGTTTACGCCTCCAAATGTTGGTTCTAGTAACTTTACTGTTTCGACGATTTTGTCGATATCTGTTGTGTCTAAACAGATAGGAAAGGCGTCTACACCTGCAAAGCTTTTAAATAAAACGGCCTTCCCTTCCATTACAGGAAGTGCAGCTTCTGGTCCAATATTACCAAGCCCTAAAACAGCTGTACCATCTGAAACAACAGCCACCATATTTCCCTTCATAGTGTATTCATAGACCGTTTCAGGTTTATCATAAATATCTTTACAAGGTTCTGCTACCCCAGGGGAGTAAGCTAAACTTAAATCATTGGCATTTCTAACTTCTACCTTTGATTTTGATTCTAACTTTCCTCTATTTACTCTATGCATATGTAACGCTTCTTCACGTAGAGACAAATGGCTCACTCCTTCATTTTTTCAATTATAATCATAGAAAATATAATGACAATTTTGTATACATTGTTGCTAACTAGAAAAGCGTAAGCGCCTTGAACAGCTCCGATAAGCATAAGGCGAGTCACCTAGGAAGGGTGCTTTTTCCCTTCCTTGTTGGCTTGACTTATGTCTCGAGGAGCTAGGCGCTGGAGCTGGACACTAGAAAAGCGTAAGCGCCTTGAACAGCTCCGATAAGCATAAGGCGAGTCACCTAGGAAGGGCGCTTTTTCCCTTCCTTGGTGGCTTGACTTATGTCTCGAGGAGCTAGGCGCTGGAGCTGGACACGAGAAAAGCGTAAGCGCCTTGAACAACTCCGATAAGCATAAGGCGAGTCACCTAGGAAGGACGCTTTTCCCCTTCCTTGGTGGCTTGACTTATGTCTCGAGAAGCTAGGCGCTGGAGCTGGACACGAGAAAAGCCAAAGCGCCTAAAATAAACAACAATATTTCAAATGAAAATGTATATAAATAGTGGTCTGACCACATATTTCTCTTAAACAATATAACATAATTTATATGGAAGTAAAGGATATATTGCTTTTGACGATTCTACTATTAGCTATCATCTAAACTTTGTGACTACATAGAAAAAAACAACATTCTCGTAACCTTTAGTCATCAATGAAAAAGAGAAAGGGATCAAAATCGTTAAAAAGAGGTGGCCATTTCCTTATTTTAAAATCTCCCACACATAAAAAAGCTATGATTTTACACGATATTATTTTAGGCTGTTTTCTAAGAGTTTGTTGCTACCTGATACAAGTTGGAAATACATCTTTGAAGCACTGAGCAGCCTGAATACACGTAGACTCCTGCGGACAGTGACCAAAGTGAGACCCCGACAGCGCAGCGAAGAGGATCACGAATCACTCTAAAGTGCGCAAAGTGTATTAAGACTGCGGGTTAAATAACAACAGGCATGACGAAAAGAGCCTTATTTTAAAACGACATTTTCGGTTCCTAATTCCGCTTGTAATTCTTTTATACATGCTTTTGAAGGATTCACCCATGAATTACGAGGGAGTTGGACCGCTTTTTTGTCCAACTCATGATAGATTAGTACTGGTACATCTCCTGAATATTTTTGAATGATTTGTTGAATAATCTTTGATTGAGAAGAATGGGAAACTTTAACGTATAGTCGACGATTTTGTCTGTCTATCTTCTCGTTTATTTCTTCAATACTTATTACTTTTTGAACAATAAATTGTTCTTTTTCATTTCTTTCCTCTATAGAACCTTGTATTACTAATATATTACCTTCTTTTAAAAGACTTGAAAATTTGCTAAATACATTGGGGAATATCACCAGTTCGATTTCACCTGTCGTATCACCTGCTTGAGCAAATGCCATGACATCCCCTTTTTTTGTTCGAATAGTCCTCATAGTGGTTAAATAAACGCCTATAGAAATATGTTTCTTTCCTACTTTCAGATCGATGATATCAACCGTTCCTAAAGCTTTAAACTCATTGTGATGGCTCGAAACAGGATGGTCTGATAAATAAATCCCTAATGCTTGCTTTTCAAATTGTAGCTTCGTATCTAATTCCATATAGTCTACTTCAACATATTTAGGTTTAAGCATGAAGCTTTCTTCATCTTCAAATAAATCATATTCGCCATTATTAGGCCTTACAAGCTCTGCATGCTCTAGTGCTACATCTATACTTGCTAATAATACAGCACGATCTTCACCGAACTCGTCTAAAGCTCCCGAAAAGACCAAGGACTCCATCGTTTTGCGATTTACAGCTTTGGTAGAAACTCTTAGACAAAAATCAAATAAATCCTGAAATGGTTTTTCATTTCTTGCCTTCAAAATTTCTCTTAAAGCCGATGCTCCAATCCCTTTTATTGCCCCAATACTATACCGTAACCCACCTTTTTCAACTTTAAAAAAGAACTGACTTTTATTAATAGAAGGTGGAAGAATTTCAAGATTAAATTGTTTCGCTTCTCTTATATATTGAGCAACCTTATCCTCATTGCCGATGACTGATGTTAATAATGCAGCTAGGAAATGCTCAGGGAAATTCGCTTTTAAGTAGGCAAGCTGATAGGCAATCATACTGTATGCAACTGCATGGGAACGATTAAATCCATAGTTGGCAAATTTCACTATTAAGCTATAAACCTCAGCTGCTGTTTCAGGTGAATAGCCTTTAGATACTGCTCCTTCAACAAAATGATATCGCTCCTTATCGAGAATTTCCTTCTTCTTCTTTCCAACAGCTCTTCGAAGTAAATCCGCTTCACCTAGTGAGAATCCAGCCATTGTAGAGGCAATTTGTATAATCTGCTCCTGATAAACGATTACGCCATAGGTATAATCAAGGATCGGTTTTAAATCAGGGTGGGGATAACGAATTTCCTCCCGGCCATGCTTGCGATCAATAAATAATGGAATATTCTCCATTGGTCCTGGACGGAATAATGCATTGACTGCAACGATATCCTCAAAAGCGGAAGGGCATAGTTTTGTTAAGACATTCTTCATTCCATTAGACTCTAGCTGAAAAACCCCTTCTGTTTTCCCTTGACTTAGTAACTCGAATGTCTTTTCATCATCAAACGGGATATCCTTCAGGCTAAATCGCTTATTGGTCCCTTTTTGGATACTTGTCACAATCCGGTCTAAAAGAGTTAAGTTTCTTAGTCCGAGAAAATCCATCTTTAATAGTCCGATTTCTTCTAGGTCTTCCATGGGTGATTGTGTAAGATGTATTGTTCCCTGTCCTGACTGAATGGCGATATGATTCACGAGGGGTTTTTCACTAATAATAACCCCAGCTGCATGTGTAGATGTATGTCTTGGTAGCCCCTCGATTGTCCTAGCCGTTTGAAAGAGCTTACGATTATGATCGGATTCGGCAATAAATTGTCGTAAGCCCTCTGATTCCTTGTATGCTTCTTTTAAGCTAATTCCTACTCGTGAAGGAATTAGCTTGGAGAGAAGCTCTAATTCCTTTGAATTAAATCCAAAGGCTCTGGCAGTATCTCGTATGGCTGCTTTCGCGGCAAGCGTTCCAAACGTAATAATTTGGGCAACATGAAGACTTCCATATTTCGCTGACACATATTCGATGACATCATCTCGGCGGTTATCTGGAAAATCTATATCAATATCAGGCATGGTGACCCTTTCAGGATTTAAAAAACGTTCAAATAATAGTCCATGTTTAATAGGGTCTACATCTGTAATTTCAAGCACATAAGCAACAAGGGAACCGGCTGCAGAGCCCCTTCCAGGTCCAGTTAGAATCTTTTGGCGTCTTGCATATTTCATAAAATCCCATACAATTAAGAAGTAATCACTGAAGTTCATCCTGCTAATAATCCCAAGTTCATACTCTAGTCGCTCTTTGTATGAGTGATCCAGCATTTCTACTCTATTTTGAAGTCCCTTTTGGCAGATGCCGCGGAGCATCTCATCCGCTGTCTCGAAATCTGTTACTGGATATTTCGGAAGTAAATGTTGATGAAGAGGAATCGTGACATTACATTGATTTGAAATCATAATCGTGTTCTCTAATTCATCCACCCAATCACTAAATAACTCTATAATTTCATTCTTTGATTTAAAATAATATTCATCCGATTTCCTTATTTCCCGCTCTTCATCGGAAAGCTTAACCCCATCACGGATAGCAAGCAGACATTCAAGTGCAAATGCTTCATCTTTATGGATATATTGTGCATTATTTGTCACTACTGCTTGAATAGGAATTGACTTTTTAAGTTTTAAAATGGCCAGACGAAGTTTTTCATCTTCTTGAATTCCATGATTTTGAACCGATAGAAAGAAAGAATCCTCACCAAAAATTTGCTGAAAGGTTTTGATTACTGAAACAGCTTTTTCTTCATTATCTTGGAGTAACCAGTGTTCAATTTCCCCACCTACTCCTGGAGTGATAGCCATTAACCCTCTTGCATACCCTTTCAACCACTTCATTGAAATACCATTAGGTGATTTTGTACCAATCACACTTGAAATTTTTAATAGGTTTTGGTACCCCATTTCATTTTTAGCAAGTAACACTAATGGAAAGGATTGATCTTCTAGCTCTATACTTACAACATCCGTGGTCATCCCAATAATGGGTTTGATATTGTTTTTTAAACAAGCTTTATAGAAAGGGATAGCTCCGTACATAACATTACGATCCGTAATGGCCAATGAATGATATTGAAAACGTTTGGCTTGTTCAACAAGCTTTTCAATAGAAATGGTACTCGATAATAAGCTGAAGGCGCTTGACACTTGTAAGTGAACAAACGACATGATCACTCACATCCTTTTTACAACTCTTTCTTTTTATTATAGGAAAAGAATCGAGAAAAAGAAAATATGTTCTCCCCTATAAAGACGAAAAGATTTCTTCATATTAGGGTTTTTCCTACCATATAGTTAAGTAATAGCTTGTATAAGCGGAGTTGATACAATGGTAGAAGCATTTTTTCCTGAGTTTATAAAAAGTTACTTTATTGCATTCGGTGTCATAATGGGTGGTTCTCTCTTAGGAGGACTTGCTGCTTTTATCACAGGGCAGCCACCCCTGACAGAAATTACTAGACTCTCTAACATTTTAAGAATTTGGGCCATCATTGCTGCCATTGGAGGTACATTTGATACTTTATATAGTTTTGAAAAAGGGCTTTTAAATGGGGAAACCTTTCAATTATTTAAACATTTTCTGTTGATTTTATCGGCTATGGGCGGGGCACAAACGGGTGCAGAAATTATCACTTGGATTACTCAGGAGAATCAATCCTTATGAGAATCCCGCAATATTACCGTAGAAAAGGCTGGCAGAGGTTCTTCGCAGGAATGATAATCGGCGGATTTATTAGCTGGTTTATCTTTCTGTTCATGTTCGGAACATTACAAGAAAAACAAACATTATTAATTGAAAAGCAAAAGGAAGAGATTAAAGATTCAAAGAAGTATGTTTCTATTTTGCAGGAGGATTTAAAAAAACTCAATAAAGAAAATAAAGAAAGCCTTTTGGTTCAGGAAATAAAGGTGAAAATAACCAATGCCGAAAAATTTGGTTTGAAGTCGGATTCTCTTGATATCTTTCAAGCTCAAGAAAAGATTCAAGAGGATTTGTCTGACTTACTTGCGAAAGATCTCGAATCTGTCTATAAAAACAACGAAATTATTGAAAAAACGATCGAGAACAAAACACTCAAACTGAATGAGAAAAGATATCAAGTTGAGATTCAAAAGGTCGGCTATTTTACAACCATAGAATTCTATGTTGAATTGAAATTTGCTGATTAAAATCTAGTTACAATATTTTGTCATGTTGAATCTAATCAAAAATTCGATTCTACTGCATCTATCGTTATATAGAAAGGGATATTCTTTATATCGAACTATTGTGTGTGAAATGGTTTTGGGACAGATTTTATCATTCGGCTCATTTCGTCACGATTGTTGTTATTTAACCCGCAGCCGGAATACACTTCGCTTTCCATGGGTGGCCTGTGAGCATCCTCGCTACGCTGCGGAGTCTCACTTTAGCCACTGTTCCCGCAGGAGTCCACGTGTATTCAGGCTGCTCAATGCTACTAAAATGTATTTCTGACTGATCTCAGGTAGCAACAAACTTTTAGAAAACACCTAACATTTAAGACCATTTTTGCTCTTTTTTTATTTTAGCATAGTTTGGTTTAAAGTGAATTTTATAGATGACATCTAAAATTCTAGTCCCAATAAATTGACAAACAATAGCATACAAAATGATTTTCCAGTCAACCACTATACCTGTTAATAATAATAAACTTCCATTAATCCAAAATAGAGTCTTTCCAGGTGATAGACCTTTTGTCTTGGCAATGATTAACGCAAGAATATCCATTCCACCAGAAGAGGCGCCCATTCGAAATAGAATGCCTAATCCGACACCGAAGATAACCGAACCGATTGTTAAATCCAGTATTACATTAGAAACAGGAGCCGTCATTAATGCGGATATCAAATTAACAACAGCTGAAGTGACGGTCACACAATACATTGTCCATAATGCGTTTCCTTTCCCAAGCCATTTCATTGCCGCTAATAAAAGGCTAGCATTCAATCCCCAAAGAGTAATAGCGAACGGAACATCTAATAGATAATTAAATAATACCCCCACACTCGCTGCCCCTCCTGAAGGGATAAAATGAGGAAATAAAAAGACAGACATGGCAAGACCTTGGATTGTTGCAGCGATTCCTAAAACGAAGCTTCTTACTAAAGTGTTCATAAAATGTCTCCTAAACCTTTAAAGGGATGGTTTACGTACGTTTACAGGTTACTCTATTAAACTAACATAATCATAAAAGAAGTCAATTTTACTCGAGATCAACATCAAGGAACGATTTATAATCATATTTATATAATTTTTCTCTTGCCCACAACTAGTCAGTATAGATAGAATAAAGTATATCTGGATTCCAACTTCTGTCATTTCATTATCACTAGATTCAGATAATGCAAGGAAGTTAATCTTTTAAATAGTAAGGAGAAATACATATGAGAAAATGGAGTTTGTTAGTATTACTACTCACATTGTTGTTTGTTCTATCAGCATGTGGAGACAAAGCTGAGGAAACTTCAAGTGGAAGTAAGGAAAATGCAGGAGAAAAGAAAAAAGAGGAAAAACCGAAAGAGTGGCCGTATTCCTTTCAATTCACCGATAAAGCCTTTGAGTTTCCTTCTAGCTTAAAGGAAGCGGAAGAAACGACACAAGGGAAGTGGTGGGAGAAGGTAGAAGATGGCGAGCTAAAGGATTCGGATAAAGAAAAAATTGTTGAAGCTATAGCTAAAATCGACAAACGTGATGAAAGTGAAGAGATTCGTGCTGAAAATATTAAGAGACTCTTCTTTGAGACATTTCACCCTGAATTGCCTGGACTTGCTACCTTTGAACCGAGGGAAAAAATTTCTCTCGAGGAGCTCAATACTGGATCAGGCTTAAAACTTAATGGTCAAGAAGTAAAGGAAAACATTAATGTGGCCATTATATTAGACGCTTCCGGCTCGATGAAAGCTAAACAGGACGGGAAGTCTCAGATGGAAATTGCAAAAGAATCTATCAATGAATTCGTCTCTAATTTACCTGAGAAAACGAAAGTATCTCTCACTATCTATGGACATGAAGGTTCAAGTAGTGATGCCGATAAAGCCAAATCCTGCAAAAGTATAAAGGAGATTTATCCATTAAAAAGCTATAGCGAGGATGAATTTAACAAAGCTTTATCAGGTGTTGATCCAAAAGGATGGACACCAATCGCCGCTTCACTCACACAAGCTGGGAAAACTCTTCAGGGGCTAAACGCTGATAACAATACAAATGTGATTTATCTAGTATCAGATGGGGAAGAAACCTGTGATGGCGATCCAGCTAAGGTTGCTAAAGAATTAGCCCAGTCCAATATAAAACCAATCATCAATGTTATTGGCTTTGCTGTAGGAGCTGACCAAAGAGATCAGCTTGAAGAGATAGCAGAACATGCTAATGGCCGTTATATCCAAGCTGATAATCAACAAGATCTTGAAGAAGAGTTTCAGAAGTCGAATGATGCAATTGGAAAATGGATCGATTGGCATAACCAGCATATTGGAGCAGCAATTGATCAAGATAATGAAGACAGTGGAGATCTAATCGACCTTGATAACAAAACGATGGGTAGACTAATCGATTTTGACAATATGGTAACGGGGCTATTAATAGATGCTGATAACAAACACGATTTGGACCCAGATGTTTATGATTTGGTTAATGAAGCTATAGACGATTTCTATAATAAAATGAGTGATGATGCGGATGAGCATTATAATACGAAAAAAGAAATGATCGATAACGCATACAATGAAGCTAAAGAGAAAATTGACGAGACATACCAAAAAAATACAGACTAAAAGAATTAAAAAAATCGCTACCCATAATAAGGTAGCGTTTTTTTTATTCAATAATTTTTACAGACAGCCTCTAATTCATTCAGCACATCTTCCTTCTGCTCCCAAGAGTAGATCGACGCTCCAGCTGCAAGCGGATGACCTCCACCATTATATTTTTTCGCAATGGTATTGATAATTGGACCCTTAGAGCGGAATCTTACTCGAATTTGATCCCTTTCTTCAATGAAGAATACCCAAGCTTTGATTCCTTTCACACTTCCTAACGTACTAACAAGTAAAGACGCTTCAGATGGAATGACATCATGTTCGTCTAGGATCTCCTTAGTAATCGTAACTGACGCACAGCCATCCGTATTCATTTCAAAATTTTGAAGGACATATCCGTGAAGTTTGATTACTTTTGGATCTACTTCATACATTTTATTGAAAAGATCATTTCGATCAAAATTATAACGGATTAACTCTCCTGCAAAATCAAATGTCTTCTGTGTTGTACTTGGATATAGGAATCTTCCTGTATCCCCTACAATTCCTGCAAAAAGTAGTCGTGCAGCTTCATCTGTCATCTTTAAACCTTGCTCACGACCAAATTGATAAAATTCGTAAACCATCTCACTAACAGAGCTAGCCTCTGTATTAATCCATAATAGATCTCCATATGCATCTTCATTCGGATGATGATCAATTTTAATGAGCATGTCACCTAATTTATAACGATCATCACAAATTCTTTCTGCATTTGCCGTATCACAAATAATAATAAGGGCTCCGTTGAAAACTTCATCTTCTACTTGGTCAAGCCGTGTCATGTAATGAAGAGAAGGGTCTTCCATCCCAACGGCATATATTTTCTTATTTGGAAAAGATTTTTTCAAAATTTCAACAAGTCCTCCCTGTGATCCATAAGCATCAGGATCAGGACGAACATGACGATGAACAATTATGGTGTCATAACGTTTTATACAATCTAAGATTTCCTGTTTCATTGCTGCCTCCTTAAATCGTTCATAGTTTTGTCATTTGGCAATTCGACTCATTATAGATAAAATAAATAGAATAGATTGGATGAATAATGGAGGAACATTTTATGTATGCTTTCGTGTTTTTAATTGTCGTTTCATTTATTTTTTATATTGTTTATAAGGTACGCAGTGTCCGAACAAACCGTCCAATAGAAAAAAGATGGCTATCTGCTAAATCTAGCATAGCTCTTGGATTATTTGTAGGGTTCTTCGGAATCAATCAATTATTCTTGCGTCAAACAACCGTCACGTATATTATTGCCGCTCTTTTTATTCTAGTTGGATTTGGTAGTGTCTGGGCTGGCTGGAAAGCCTATCGCCACTATCTTCCATATGCAATTAGTGAAGCGGAAGAATTAGATAAAAAATAATGACTGGCTAACACTTAAGAGAATTGGATATTAGGTGTTAGCCCTTTATTTTCTAGGCTGTTTTCGTAATCTTTGCTGCATTTTATCAATAAGAGTAGTGGTTGATTGGAGCGAAAGGTGCTCGCTTTCCGTGGGGCGGGCGGTAAACCTCCTCGTGGCGCTTTGCACCTGTGGGGTCAACTATGTCCCGTTGCTCCCGCAGGAGTATCGCACCTTCCGCTCCAATCAACTTCTTTAGGGTATTCTTAAATATAGATCACTTACGTTTTGTTATCTCCAAATTGGACTACAGCTCTTCAAGATCTTAATGTCTGTCAATAAGCTGACAGATCATCATCGCCTTGCCTACTAAAACCCCTTCACTATAGACCTCAACATCTACCTTCCCGAATTTCCGTCCGACATCTAGTACTTTAGGATGAATGTCGATAATGCTTTCCATTTGAACAGGCTTGATAAAATAAATCGTCATATTTTCAACAACTAAATCCCCTTTTTTATAGGACTTTAATGCTCTGTTCGCGGCTTCCGTGACAAGGGTGGTAAAAACTCCATAAGAAATTGTTCCAAGTCCATTTGTCATTTGTGGACTGACAGGGAAGCGGTAAATTTCTTCACCTATTGTTTTTGGATCCAATACTTCCATGTTATTTGTCACTAAGTCATCATGGGTTTCTCCCATTTGTGGTTGTCTTTGAATCATTTGTAATGCCTTTAATACATCCTGTCTGCTAATGATCCCTTGAAGCTTATTATGTTCATTGATAACCGGAAGCATCTCAATTCCTTCCCAAATCATCATATGTGCAGCCGAAGCGACACTTGTTTTTAAGTTAACGGTAATAGGGTTTTTCGTCATAACCTTATCAAGGCTGACATGCTTTTCATGTCCCATAATATCTTTTGAGGTTACCATTCCTTGAATTTTCATATTACGATCCACTACAGGAAATCGACTATGAAAAGTGTATTGATTTTTCTCGTACCAATCTTCTAAGGTATCGCCTACTTGAAGATAGGCTGTGTTATCCACACTCGTCAATATATCTTCGACTAACACGATTTCTTTCTTGATTAACTGATCATAAATAGCACGATTGATCATGGTCGCCACGGTAAAGGTATCATAGCTAGTAGAAATAATCGGAAGCTCTAGTTTATCAGCTAGTCTTTTCACTTCTTCTTCGGTATCAAAACCCCCTGTAATTAATACAGCTGCCCCTGCTTTTAATGCCTGTTCATGAGCTTGTGTCCTGTTCCCTACTATGAGGAGACTCCCTGCATCTGTATATCTCATCATCGCTTCAAGCTTCATTGCACCAATAACGAATTTATTTAACATTTTATGTAGTCCTGCTCGTCCACCTAAAACTTGACCATCTATAATATTAACAACTTCAGCGAAGGTAAGCTTTTCAATGTTTTCTTTTTGCTTTCTTTCAATTCTGATTGTTCCTACCCGCTCAATGGTACTTACATATCCTTTAGTTTCTGCATCTTTTATCGCCCTATACGCTGTTCCTTCACTGACTTTTAAGGCTTTTGCGATTTGACGAACAGAGATTTTTTCACCAATAGGGAGAGAATCAATGTATTCTATGATTTGTTCATGTTTAGTTGCCAAGCTTTTCACCCTTTTAAACGTCCTCTTGTTACTATTTCTATTATAATGTGAAAAGCTTGGCGTTTCAATTTTCAACCAAGTGTTACCCAAACGACCTCATACTCTGACGGCGAACCGGCTTAGATTTCGCCACCTGCTTTTGTTCATTTTTCTTTTTATTTACAGTAAAAAGCATAGCAGATAAATTACCAGCAATGACAAGCAAGCATAGCCCCAGCCAACTGATCGTAAAGATGCCAGAAAGTCCATCTCCATACAAGTTGATTCTTGGAACAGCATAATATAGCATGACCCCAGCGAGTAGTAGGCATAATAGATATCTTTGTTTATTCATACTAACCTCCTCCATACAGCTTGTTCTATATGTATGCGTAAAGAGGTAGATTCATTAAACTATTCTTATTTTAGAATGAAAAAAGAGGGGCTGCCCCATAGTAGTCAGTACCACATTATTCAATACATAAGGTTCTATATATTGGATGGTACCCTAAATTAGGGCTTGCCTCCTCTATGTATTTAATTTAATTTTTATAAGTCGATTACTTCTCCAACTTCCATGACTTTCCCATTGCAGTCTTTTAATCCCTCAACAAATTTATGTGGATCTTGTTTAATTGGCGGGAATGTATTGAAATGGATTGGGACAACTAATTTAGCTTCTATGAATTTTGCCGCTACGGTTGCATCTTCTGGTCCCATCGTAAAATTATCACCTATTGGTAGAAAGGCAAGGTCAATATCATTAAGCTCGCCAATTAATTTCATATCAGAAAATAAGCCAGTATCCCCTGCATGATATATCGTTTTCCCCTCAGCCATTAGGAGAATTCCAGCTGGCATCCCTGTATAGACGATTTCATTTTTTTCTGTTACATAGCTGGATCCGTGAAAGGCTTGAGTAAGTTTCACTTTCCCAAAGTCAAATTGATAGGCCCCCCCTATATGCATATTGTGAGTATTCAATCCTTTCCAGCTAAGATAGTCAGCCAGTTCATGTGGTGCAATCACCAGTGAATCATTCTTTTTAGCAAGCTCAACTGTATCTCCAACATGATCATTGTGACCGTGTGTTAGAAGAATTACGTCGGGTTTTTCATTTTCCACCTTAAGGTCTGTTAAATCATTTCCATTAATAAAAGGGTCAATTAAAATTGTTTTGTTATTTGTTATGATTTTTACCACCGAGTGTCCATGATATGAAACTTTCATTCAACTATTCCCTCCATTATTTAGATACTTATTGTATTATTCTTTTTAAGGATCAAAAATCCTGCCATTTTCACTATACCCGTTTTCTCAATTCTTAAAAAGTTTACAGGCATAATTTTTGTTGCTACTCTGATAAAGAGAAACTTCATTCAGTGGAGGGACTTTCTCCATCCCCCACTGATTGTTAGTTGAACCAATCGGGCTTTTACGGACAGTTATCCCCCACCTACGCTTCTTCAATTCGTCTAAGCCTTGAGGTGTGGAATTACTGCCCGTTAATGCGGGATAATTAGATACTTATATTAGGAGGATGACCATGAATCAACGATTAACGAAACTAATGAACTGGTTAAAAGAAGAAAACATAGAAGCTGCATTTCTCACTTCTACTGAAAATGTATTTTACTTAAGTGGATTCCGTACAGACCCTCATGAACGTTTATTAGGAGTCATGGTATTCCAAGAAAAAGAACCGTTTCTAGTATGTCCTGGTATGGAGACAGAAGATGTTCGCAATGCAGGTTGGGGCTTTGATATTGTAGGTTACTCTGATACAGACAATCCTTGGGAATTCATTTCTAAGCAAGTGAACCGAAGAGTCCATTCAATCGAACAGCTTGCAGTTGAAAAAACACATTTAATTGTCGAGAGATTTGAGAGCCTTCAAGAAACGTTTCAACCAAAGCAATTTAGAGCGGTTGAAGAGATCATGCATGAATTACGAATGATAAAAGACGAAAAAGAGCTTAAAATCTTACGTAAAGCAGCAAAATTTGCCGATTTTGCTATTGAGGTAGGGGTAAATGAAATCGAAGAAGGCAAAACAGAACAAGAAATCATTGCAAAAATTGAGTACGAATTAAAGAAAAAGGGAATTTCAGAAATGTCCTTTTCCACTATGGTGCTAACAGGTAAAAATGCTGCTAGTCCTCATGGTAATCCAGGTGACACAAAAATTCAAAAAGGAGACCTTGTTCTTTTCGACCTTGGTGTTGTATATAAGGGCTACTGCTCTGATATCACTCGAACCGTGGCATACGGAGAAATTAATGATGAGCAGAAGAAAATATATGATACAGTCCTTCAAGCACAGCTTGCTTCATTAGAAAAAGTAAAACCAGGTGTGACTGCTAAGGAACTTGATCAAACTGCAAGAAAACATATTGCTGAGGCGGGATACGGTGATTACTTCCCACACAGACTCGGTCATGGTCTAGGCGTTAGTGTTCATGAATATCCATCTATTACAGAAACCAATGACCTTGTGATGAAAGCCGGAATGGCCTTTACCATTGAACCAGGAGTATATGTTCCCAATGTTGCAGGTGTACGGATTGAGGATGACATTTATATTACTGAAAACGGGCCTGAATTATTAACGAAATTCCCTAAAGAATTACAAATTATTAAATAAAGCGTTTTTCAATACTCAAGGCTGGCTCTGAAACGGGCCAGCCTTTTTACCATATCATATTTTATTGCTGTTCTAACAATGTAAATGCATCAAGATAATCTAATCCATGTGCCTCTGCAACAGCTTTATATGTGACGTAACCATTCAAGGTGTTTATGCCTTTTAATAATGCAGCATTGTCTAAGCAAGCTTGCTTGTAGCCTTTGTTAGCAATTTGGATAGCATAAGGAACGGTTACATTCGTTAAAGCAATAGTTGAAGTTCTTGGTACTGCACCTGGCATATTGGCTACAGCATAGTGAACAACCCCATGCTTTTCATATGTTGGATTATCATGTGTTGTTATTCTATCAGTTGTTTCAAAAATTCCACCTTGATCAATCGCAATATCAACTACTACGGAACCAGTGGTCATTGATTTGATCATCTCTTCTGTTACTAATTTAGGGGCTTTAGCTCCTGGAATTAATACTGCTCCAATGACAAGATCAGAGTTTTTAATGGCTTCCTCAATGTTTAGTGGATTAGACATTAATGTTGTAACATCACTTCCAAAAATATCATCGAGCTGACGTAAACGATCAGGATTTAAATCAATAATGGTTACCTGCGCCCCTAAGCCGATCGCCATTTTGGCAGCATTGGTTCCTGCAACTCCACCACCAATGATGGTTACTTTTCCACGTTGAACTCCTGGTACTCCTGAAAGGAGAATCCCTTTGCCGCCATGGTTCTTCTCTAAGAACTGGGCACCAATTTGAGTAGCCATTCTTCCAGCCACCTCACTCATCGGAGTGAGCAATGGAAGTGTTCGATTTACTTCAACGGTTTCATAAGCAATTGAAACTACTTTATGATCAATTAAAGCCTTTGTTAACTCTGGTTCAGGAGCTAAATGTAAATATGTAAACAGAATTAACCCTTCGCGAAAATAGTCATACTCACTCGGAATCGGCTCTTTTACTTTCATAACCATATCCATCGACCATGCCTCATGAGCAGTATCTACAATACTCCCACCAGCATTTACATAATCTTCGTCAGTAAAACTTGAGCCTAGACCTGCACCCGATTCAATGAACACTTCATGACCGAATTGAACAAGGTTTACTACTCCAGCTGGTGTCATCGCTATTCGGCTTTCATTGTTCTTAACTTCTTTTGGAACTCCAATACGCATCAATCTAACCTCCTATACAAATTCCCCTTTGGATTCAAGTTGGTATTATAGGAATACATTGGGAGAAGTTCAAAATAAATATAACATTTAGATGATTAAAAAGCGACACTAATTTCGTAAAAGCGAAAACGCTTTCTATTTTACTTAATGTGTACCTCAATCACTTGTTTTATATATGAATTCTATATGAAAGAAAATGAAGCCATCATGTGACAACAACCCACATGATGGCTTATTTGTTTATTGCTGTGGATATTCTTCCTCTTGCTCTTCATAAGGATTGTATTGACCGCCCGGCTCATCAATAACGCCACTTGAATAAGCTCCCATAATTTGGTTACTCACTGACTGTGTTGCCTGCTCATCATAAGTAAATTGTTCTTTCGGATCTTTTTTCTTCAATGTTTACCCCCCTCTGTTTTCGGTTATAAGACTATACAAGGTTATTTTTTGGATTTTTGTAACTTCTATTAGTGGGAAATTCTAGTAAGTTTGCTAAGGAGGAGACGAATACATGAGTTTATACTATAGGAATATATTAGTAGCTGTAGATGGCTCAATTGAAGCAGAGTGGGCATTCAAAAAAGCCATTGCGATCGCAAAAAGAAATGATGCTAACATAACACTAATTCACGTTATTGATTCTCGCTCATTTGCCACCGTTGAATCCTACGATCGAACAACAGTTGGTGAAAGAGCTGAAACTTATGCTGAAGATGTTATGGCGAAGTATAAAAAAGAAGCAGAACTAGCTGGTGTTCTAAACGTGCAAACACTTATTGAATACGGTTCCCCAAAAGTCATCATCCCAAATGAAGGTGCCAAAAAAGCCAATGCTGACCTCATTATTTGCGGTGCAACAGGATTAAATGCTGTGGAGCGCTTCCTAATCGGAAGTGTATCAGAGCATATCACCCGTTCAGCAGAATGTGATGTCCTTGTAGTCAGGAATGAAAAAGAAGAGTAAATTTATTATTATTGGACTAACCATTAAGGTTGGTCCATTTTCTTTGAGTTCCGGTTACATGAGTTGGGTACCAATCATCTTGTGATGTATTTAAGAAATGGTATCAGGAAAAAAACATGGATGTTAAATATATACTCAGTAAGTACCGTGAAAACGTGTGGAGACTGGGTAGATGGTATGAATAGAGGCCTTTCTTGACACCAAACTGTACGGAAGCTGAGATGATGATACGAATAGTGACCTTTCGTGACATCAAACTGCTCAGATGCCAAGGTGATAGTACGAATAGAGACCTTCCTTCACGACAAACTACACAAAACAAACATGACGGACTCAAATAAATCGTATGCCACCGGGAAAAAGGGGATGATATCATGAAAATTCATCAATCTAGAAAATGAAATCATTGGACTTTGCATTTCTAACTACATCAAATTGTCCGAAATATCTAAGTTTAACTTAGTAACCACTTAGGGTAACCAAATAAAATAAGAACTGCCCGCTCAACTGGACAGCTCTCCTTGTTTTAATTTCTTCTTAGCTTTTATTAATTGTTCCTTCACCTGATCAAAGCCTGTTCCACCATAAGAGTTTCTACGCTCTACGGCCATTTTTGGTGATAACACATCATATATATCATTTTCAATTAGGGTAGAAGCTTCCTTAAACTGACTAATGGACAAGTCCTTCAAGTAACAGTTATTTTGAATGCAATAAAGAACAAGCTGACCAACAATTTCATGTGCTTGTCGGAATGGGATTCCTTTTGTTGCCAAGTAATCTGCTAGCTCCGTTGCGTTTGAAAAATCTTCATCTACCGCTTTTTCCATCGAGGCTTTATTGACTTTCATCGTTCCTACCATGCCGGCGAAAATTTTCAAGGAACCTTTAGTGGTTTCCACGGTGTCAAACATTCCTTCTTTATCTTCTTGCATGTCTTTGTTATAAGCCAGCGGCAAGCCTTTAAGAACTGTAAGAAGTGAGAATAGATTTCCATATACTCGCCCTGTTTTTCCGCGGACAAGCTCGGCCATGTCAGGATTCTTCTTCTGTGGCATAATACTGCTTCCTGTTGTAAAGGTATCATCTAATTCAACAAAATTAAATTCCTGGCTAGTCCATAAAATAAGTTCCTCCGCAAAACGAGAAAGGTGCATCATTAATATCGAACTATTACTCAAAAATTCAAGAATGAAATCTCTGTCACTAACAGCATCCATACTATTTTCATAGATTCCTTGAAATCCTAGAATCTCAGCTGTTTGCAGACGATCAATGGGATAGGTCGTTCCAGCCAGTGCACCTGCGCCTAATGGGCATAAATCAATTCTTTCTAACCCATTTTTCATTCTGTCTTTGTCCCGTTCAAGCATCCAAAAATAGGCCATGAGATGATGTGAAAAAGATATTGGCTGTGCCCTTTGCAAATGGGTATAGCCAGGCATAATGGTATAAACATGTTCTTCGGCTTGGACTAATAGATTTTCTTGTAGCTCTTCAATCGACTCAATAATTTCTAAAACTCTTCTTTTTAAATACAAATGCATATCGGTAGCAACCTGATCATTACGGCTTCTACCTGTATGCAACTTTCCTCCTATTTCACCTACTTCATCTGTTAATAGTTTTTCTAAATTACAATGAATGTCCTCTAACGAAGTTGAATAAGTTAACTCCTTACTTTTGGCCTTATCAGCTAAGGAATGTAATCCGCCTAAAATCTTATTTCCCTCCTCAGAAGTAAGAATTTTATTATCCATAAGCATCGTTACATGAGCAATACTTCCTTCAATATCTTCGTCTACCAATTGTTGATCAAAGGGAATCGATGCATTAAATTCATCCACCCAGTCTTCTGGCTGCTTCTGAAATCTTCCGCTCCATACTTTTTGGCTCATACTTTTAAACTCTCCTTTTGTTGTACATGGGAGTGAACCTTTGTAGGAAGTCCCCACAATTGAATAAAGCCAACAGCGGCATTATGATCAAATTCATCTTCTTTTGTATAGGTAGCAAGCTTTTCATTATAGAGGGAGTTAGGTGATTTTCTACCTTCTACAATCGCATGACCCTTAAATAACTTCACTCGCACAATTCCATTCACATATTGTTGGGTTTGTTCCAAAAATGCCAATAGAGCTGGGGTTAATGGAGAATACCATAAACCATCATAAATGACTTCAGTCAACTTCTTCTCAATCACAGGTTTGAAATGAGCTAACTCTTTTACCAATGTAATATCCTCTAGTTCTTTATGAGCTTTCATTAATGTCATTGCACCTGGACATTCATAAACCTCTCTAGATTTAATCCCCACCAAACGATTTTCTACGTGATCAATACGTCCTACTCCGTGTTTACCTGCAAGATTATTCAGCATTAAAATAAGTCCAGATAATGTGTATGAGACACCATTTAGCTTAGTAGGAACCCCCTTTTCAAATTCAATCTCAATTGTATCCGCAATATCAGGGGTGTTTTCAATACTATTTGTTAAATCATACGCTTCTTCTGGCGGAGCCTGCCAAGGATCTTCCAAAATACCACATTCATTACTTCTTCCCCATAGATTTTGATCAATTGAATAAGGGCTGTCTAAATTAATCGGGATCGGAATCTCTTTTTCCTTTGCATACTGAATTTCTTCTTCACGTGACCAGCTCCACTCTCTGACAGGGGCAATCACCTTTAATTCCGGATTTAATGCTGCGATGGAAACTTCAAATCGAACTTGATCATTTCCTTTCCCAGTACATCCATGAGCTACTGCTGTTGCTCCTTCTTTTTCGGCTATTTCTACAAGCTTTTTCGCAATCAGTGGACGGGAAAGTGCGGATACTAGTGGATACTTTCCTTCATAAAGGGCATGACTTTGTAAAGCCATTAATGCAAATTCTTGAGCGAATTCTTCTTTTGCATCAATTACATAACTTTTCACGGCTCCAACATTTAATGCTTTTTGCTTAACAAAATCTAAATCCTTCCCTTCCCCGACATCTAAACAACATGCAATCACTTCATAATTTTGCTCCATTAACCATTGAACAGCAACAGAGGTATCTAATCCTCCAGAATAAGCTAAAACAATTTTTTCTTTCATAACGCCTTCTCCTCTCGATGATAAACTTATAAATATTAATATAAATGAATTTTTATTCTTTACTATGAATGTATCTTAACAAGGAACAGAGAATATTTCAATATATATTCGTAAAAATGTATATTTATTTTATAAAGGAATTTCACGGCCTAGGGCGGAATCTATAAATAGAACATAATATAATTTAAGGTTGGTGCTTAAATGGACTATTTATCACTCGCTCTAAAAGATATGAGAGCATTGAAGAAAAATGGAAGCAAAACCATTGATCGTTTGAATCTTGATCAATTGATGCATAAGCCATCAACGGAATCCAATTCCCTTGCTGACATTGTGAAACATTTGCACGGAAACATGCTATCAAGGTGGACTGATTTTCTTACAGCAGACGGTGAAAAAGATTGGCGTAAAAGAGAGGAAGAATTTCAGGCGAGTTTTTCTTCAAAAGAGGAGCTTTTTCAATTATGGGAGGAAGGCTGGGAGCTAACCCTTAAAACAATTGAAAACCTTAATGAAGAGGATTTAAATAAGAAGATCAAAATTAGAGGGGAGGACCAATCCGTTGTAGAAGCCATTCAACGACAGCTAGTTCACTATGCAAGCCATGTTGGACAAATGATGTATATAGGAAAAATGATCTTAAATGAAGAGTGGGAATCCCTTAGTATTCCTCGAGGAAAGTCAGAAGAGTTTTTACAGATGAAACTAAATCAAGGTCGCTAATGCTTACAAATCACCTCTTCTTTTGTACAATAAAAAGAAGAGGTGATGGTATTTTGGCACAACAATTTTTTCTGTATAATCCTAGATTACAAATCGATATACCACATTTAGAGATGAAGTGGCTTGATTACAATGAAAGCACTCAACAGTACATTCTTGAACATTGGGAAAAAGTGAGAGGGATGATCCCTGATAAAATCATCGAGTTTGAAGGGAGGATCAACCATAAGCAAGACGCCCTTGCTCAGGAAGAAGATTTTGAAAAATCCTGTCAACTTAATCATGAAATATCTGAGCTTGCCTCACGGATAAATGATCTTTGGATTTGGTATCGAACTACTCCGGAAATCAAGAAAAAAGACTGACCATGGGCCAGTCCTTTTTTATTTTCTAATCTCATTCACAATATGCTGAAGTTCCGGCAGGATTAATTTTTCCATTGCAAGCTTAACCGCTCCAGTTGAGCCTGGGGTAGAAAAGATTACACGGTCTTTATAGATTCCGGCTGTCGCGCGTGAAAGAATGGCCGCCGAACCAATATCTTCAGTGAAGCTTAAATAGCGAAAAAGCTCACCAAAGCCTGTTATTTCTTTTGTGAAAAGAGGCGTAATCGTTTCAATCGTTACATCCCTTTTCGCAAGACCTGTTCCACCATTAAAAAGAATAACATCGATTTCGTAAGAATCGATCTCTTTAATAGCAGTAAGAATGCTATATTGATCGTCTTTACAAATTTTGTAATAAGAAACCTTATATCCTTCTTCTTCAAGATAATCAATCATTTTCTTGCCGCTTTTATCTGTTTCTTCTGTTCGAGTATCACTTACGGTAATGACAGCAGCACTAATGGGAATCTCCTTTTTCTGTCGATGGACTGTTAGACTCACATATCATTCCCCTTTCTTCTTTAGAAGATAGCGGTATTGATAAAACTTCTCTGCATAGTTTGTAATAGTACGAGTGAATCGATAATTAACCCCTGCTCCAATCCCCATACTAATGAGGGGGATTCCTGACCATTTCTTTTTTCTAAACATCGTAATAACGGTAGCTTTCATCATATGCTTTAGTGGTCCTTCCATAAAGCTATGATTCGTCAACGTATCATTGCCACTATAAAAATAATCAAGTTCTTTACGATCTAAATCATTCATTAATTCTTCCCATGCCTCTGCTTGAAGCCTTGCTGGAAGTGATGCAGCATGAAAAACTTTCAAGGAAGTCATCATTTCAAAAGGTGTTTGAACATCAAAGCCATATGTAATCGCAATAAGCTGTACAGATCTTAAATTTATTAGAGTCATTGCCGGAAGGTCAGATCCAAGAGCAACGATTCCTCCTGTTCCGATGGCTCCACCTTGGATAAATGAATATAATCGGTGCCTGCCCGCATGCTGTTCAGCAATATAATGGAGCTGATCAATATTTAATAAATGTAAATCTTCTACAGCATTGATATCAGGATGAAAGGCTCGTGCTGTGGTCAAAATTCTTTCTCTGGCGTCATTTTGAATTTGGGACCCTTGCAATAACGAATGCAAATGAAATAACCATCCATCAATTCTCTCAAAAAACTTTTCCTGGACTTCTTCAGGTAAGGATTGAAAGGCTTGATCAAGCCATTTGACATATGTATTCTCAAGATCATTTGCCTCGTATTCATAAAGAGTGTGCCTCCACTCCTCTACTTCTTGCCAAATTTGTTCATCTCGATCAGACCAAGTCATATCACCACTCCTCCAATACGTTCCATTTATCGATAGTATATCATAATAGGGGTGGGAAGATGTTCCTTAAGATGTGAGTGAAATTATAATCTAAGTGTTTATGATTAAAGGGCTGTCCGCAAGAAAGGAAATTCTATAAAAAAACTTTAGAAATTAACCATCAATACGGTTTGATTTATTTTTAAGATCCTTATTGATGATTGTTCTCAGAATGAAAAATAAAAATACGATTCCTATATATACGAGGAAAAATGCAATAAATCCCCATAAACCAACTATAGCATCAATAAATTCCATATTTCCTCTATCCGTAATGGCTTGTTGGATTTCAACTGCAAATACTAAAACAAACATAAATGTCAACGTATAGAAAAAAGACAATGTTATCATTCCAAAGCGCAGTTTGGAAAGCCACTTTGATACTGTAAAAACAAATAAAAACGTACAAATACCGATAATGCCCATAATCCAAAAATGAAGATCTTTATCGCTTAATTGTAAGCCTAACTGATCAGAAACCATGATAAGGATATCATGTATCTTATTAACAAACTAAAGCCAGTAAAGTAATACCCTCTTTCAAGTCCCTCACCCATCTCAGTGTTATTAGTATATAAAATAATAACAGGAAAATAATGACTATGAGAATAAAAAATAGCCTCCTTCCTGTTTAGAACAGTTGAAAGAGACTATTCAAAAAGTCTATTATATAAAATTATACAGTCAATCTCACAACATCACGTGCAATCATAACTTCCTCGTTTGTCGGAATAATGATAACTTTTACTGGTGAATGCGGATAATTGATAAAGGTTTCTTCTCCACGTACTTTATTGCGGGCTGGATCCCAATAGATTCCCATGAATTCAAGTCCTTTTAGCACCTTCTCACGGATTACTGTACTATTTTCTCCAATACCCGCAGTAAAGACAATGGCATCTACCCCATACATACGGGCTGCATATGAACCAATGTATTTATGAATACGGTTTGCAAAGACTTCAAGTGCGAGCTCAGCTCTTTCATTTCCTTGAGATGCCTGATCTTCAATATCACGGAGATCACTTGAGAAACCAGATACAGCAAGCATTCCAGACTTTTTATTTAAAACATCGAGAACTTCGTCTGCAGATTTTCCGGTCTTCTCCATAATGAATGGGAGTAATGCCGGGTCAATATTACCAGAACGAGTTCCCATTGTTACCCCTGCAAGCGGAGTGAAGCCCATAGAAGTATCAATTGATTTTCCACCTTCAATCGCCGCAATACTTGCACCATTTCCTAAATGACATGAAATTAAGCGAAGCTGTTCTTTAGGACGGCCGAGCATTTCAGCTGCACGTTCTGTTACATATTTATGAGATGTACCGTGGAAACCATATTTACGGATCCCATACTCTTCATAATATTCATATGGCAAACTATACAAGAAAGAGCTTTCTGGCATCGTTTGGTGAAAAGCCGTATCAAATACAGCAATAGCAGGAACATTAGGTAATGCTGCTTGGAACGCACGAATTCCAGTAATATTAGCTGGATTATGAAGGGGGGCTAAATCAGATAGTTCTTCAATTTGCTGAAGTACTTCTTCGGTAATAAGTACAGAGTCACTAAATACTTCTCCCCCGTGCACGACACGATGTCCCATGCCTTCAATCT
Organism: Rossellomorea pakistanensis; assembly: GCF_016908495.1. Taxonomy (GTDB): domain Bacteria; phylum Bacillota; class Bacilli; order Bacillales; family Bacillaceae_B; genus Rossellomorea; species Rossellomorea pakistanensis. Next base: position 1,484,921 of record NZ_JAFBDZ010000001.1, read on the forward strand.
CATCTAATGAATCAATGATTCCTAAAGATGTGAGTTTATCCAAAAGCATTGCTACTGCTACTTCATGATTAGGTATATCTGTTACTTCCTTAATCTTTTCATCGTTAACGCTTATGTTAAAAACAGCATCATTTAATCCGATCCGTTCAATTAACCCTTTTGTAATAACCTTTTCTTCTGGCATTTCAAATAACTGAAATTTCAATGATGAGCTTCCAGCATTTATTGCAATGATTTTTGCCATGATGTTACCGCTCCTTTTATTTCTAGTAGGCTAGTGCCTGGACAATTCACCAATTAGTTTGTTCATTCCGACACTAATATATCTCTCAATTTTTCATTTAATCATTGACTACACCTCATTTCAAGAAAAAGGTTGAATTGTTATCGTTTACATGATAAATTAAATCTTTTCTGAATATATCGAGAAATATTGTTCCGGCATCAAGGTTATAAATTTGGTGGTCCAATTTATCATGTTCCTATCTAGGCATTATTAGAGCTCATTCTATAAAACTAGTAAAATGAAAAAAATATCCGTACATTATTCAAATAAAATGAGCTGGTCTAAAACATCGGTAGTTTCAGACCAGCTCATTTTATTTATTTTCGTTAAACCAAGCATTCATTTGGTTCATCATGTTTTCCATTGCTGTTTGATTCGAAAGACTAGGAAGCTTCGCGAGCAAAATTTCCCTTGGAGCCTTGAGTTCAGGTTCCTGCTTTTGAAGAACTAAGATACTTTTCGCAGAGTTCTCATTTCTAAAGAGACTTTCAGGAAGTTGAATAATGGCTTGGATATTAGCATGTTCCTTTAAAAATGGATGAAGCTTATTTGATTGTTCCGATTCAAAAAGACCGTTCGGAATAATAAAGAATAAATACCCACCTGGTTTCGTATGCTTTACGCTTTGTTCGATAAAGAGATGATGGGCGAATGTGTGACCTTTTTCTGCACATAATTGATAATCTAATGCTCTTACATCATTTGGATAATATCCAATTGGTAGATCACACACTACTGCATCAACTGGATCAATGAACAATGGATCAAGTGAATCCTGATTAAACAATTCAATTGGGTGTTTTTGAAGATTCGCACCAACATATGCTAGCTTTAATAACAAATCATCAATCTCAACACCAACAGATGAAACCTTTTTAAAAGGCAGTTGGTTTAAAATGGTTGTGATTAAATTTCCCGTCCCTACTGCTGGATCAAGAAGAGTGAATTTATCCTTATTCACCAGGAATTTCCCTACTAGATAGCTCATAAAGATCCCAATCGAATCAGGTGTCATTTGGTGGTTTGACTGTATATTTTGCTTCATCCCTTTTAGTATTGCAAGCTGCAATCCTTTCCGGATATCCTCAGATGTATAGGATTCAAAATTCAATTCTACGTATTGTTTTTTTAGCCTCTTCTTCGTCACTTCACTTAATTCCGGTTGGAGAATATCCTCATGAAAAAGATTTTCTCCAGTCTCCGCAATCGCTTCTAAATATGTACAATCCAACTCTTCTTCAAGAATTTCAGCTGTATGGTCTATTAGGTTAAAAAGTGTTTCTACGGGAGAGTTCATCATATTCATATCCCCTTTATTATTAGTTCAAAGTCCATTTTACATATGTATTGGAATTAGTCAAAGAATTATCTTAAAAGGACCAGCCCTTCGATAGGCCGGTCCTTGTTGCTTTTATGTTCTACTTAGTTTGCATTCTTGGCAGCATCGATTGCACCATCATAGTTTGGGTGATCCGTGGCTTCGCTAACGTATTCAACGTATGTTACTTTGTCATTACTATCGACTACAAATACGGCACGAGCTAGCAAGCGGAGCTCTTGGATATGAACACCATATGCTTCTCCAAAGGACAAATCGCGGTGGTCTGATAATGTTTGAACATTTTCAATTCCGTTAGCACCACACCAACGTTTTTGTGCAAACGGCAAATCAACGGAAACGGTCAATACTTTCACATTATCTAATCCAGCTGCAGCTTCGTTGAATTTTCTTGTTTGTGCATCACAAACACCAGTATCAATGGATGGCACCACACTAATTAATCGAACAGACCCTTTTGAATCATCTAACGTTACTTCAGATAAATCATTTGCAAGTACCGTAAAATTAGGAGCTGTGTCGCCTACCTTTACTTCACTGCCTAAGAGCGTAACAGCATTTCCTTTAAATGTAATATTAGCCATTTGAACTACCTCCTTTAGAGTATGTACATTTTTATACTAATCAAAAGCTTCCATAAAAATCAAATCATATGACTTTTAGGTCTATTAAATCTCTACCACCAGAAGTCTCGCACCTGCAGCGAAAACAACTTATTATAGTAATTAATAATATTTAAAAACCATTATCTTAAAAAAAGAAGAGGGGTTAACCATAAGGTCACCCCCCTTGTGTTACATGTCAAAATTCTGTTTATTTTGTTGTTGGTTGAATGATTGATTCTGATTATTCTTCTGGCTATTTTTATTCATCATACTTTGAATCTTTTCAATCGCTCCTGGGGCGATATCGAGTATTTTCTCTAATAAGTGAGTGTTTTCATCAAGATGGAGCATTTTTACTCCTTGACCATTTACAATCAGAAAGGCAATTGGTGTAATGGACACTCCTCCACCACTACCTCCACCAAACGGTTGCTTCTTTTCACCACTTTGTCCCCCGCCTTGGCCTTTTGAATCACCTTTGCCGTCGATCATAAATTCACTACCACCGGCAGCAAAACCGAATCCCACCTTTGAAACCGTTAGAATGACGCTTCCATCAGGGGTTTCAACAGGGTCACCAATAATTGTATTGACATCAATCATATCTTTCAAATTCTCCATTGCCGTGGTCATTAGACCTTCAATTGGATGATCAGACATATGAACTCCTCCTCATCTATACGGATTGTTCCTCATTAGAGAACATGGATAAAGGCTTCGTTTTAAACTTTGCCCTTCCGCCTTTCCAAAATTGGATGATTTTGATTCCTGCTAGAATAGCATGCCCCACTCGAAATTGAATCATACATGAAAACTCAGTTTGAATGATAGCACGTTGAAAATCAGGGGTGACCATAATGGAGGGCATTGTTTGAAGACGCATTAGCTTACTAACAACGGTAATGATCCCGCTCTTAGCAGACCATAATAGTCCAATCAATGTTCCAGTATTTGCAGCATCCCCGACACCTACCAAAGTTCTCCAATTGACATGGTCTATTTTGACTCGCTTAAAGAACTTACGGATAATTTTATGGAAAGAAACAACATGCTCAAGAAATGTTTTTGTATCTGAGATAGAATCGAATATAAAGCTAGGAGTAATTTTTTTTGTTGCTTCTTTCTTTTTCCCTTTATTTTCACTGCCCCTTTTTGTTTCCTCTTTGACGACAATATTAGGACCGTCATCATCAAGCTTAATAAGTGGAACATCTATTGTATAACGGATAAGACCAAACCAAGCTCTAAACTTTATGACAAACCGATCATTATCGTTTCCATGATAAAGGGAAATGGAGATGGTTAGTTTTGTAATGATTATAAAAAATAGAAGTATTAATAAAATACTGGCCAAAATTAACGGAACAAGGATCCACCAGCTCATCATTTCACAACCCTTCAATCCTTCATTATGACCAGAAAGCCAAAAAAATAAACCTGCTCGTTAATGAGCAGGTTTTAATATTTTCGTTTTTCTTTCTTGAATGACTGTTGTATCAGCAAACAGGTCATGAATCCCTTGTTTCCTCGGTGTAAATGCGACAACCACATATAAAATAAACATATAAGAGGAAATAAACCGTCCAATTAGTTCCCTAAACAAAATTGTGCTCCAGCCTAAATCTGAGCCCTTTATGTTTGTAACTCTAAGTCCAAAAACCATCTTCCCTAAAGTTTGACCTAAAAACTTTGTCATAAGAACAAAATATCCGTAAAATATAATGGCTCCCGTAATCGCCATCGGAGCAAACATACCATCTTTTTCAATCGATACGTCAAGCAGACGAAAAATGGGTTTCACTAAAAGATTACCGATACTTGCAACGACAATCAAATCAATGAGGTATGCCCAAAACCTCATCCAAAAACCAGCAAGGAAGAAGGATTCGTCATTTAGAGTATCACGTCCTTGGTGATGATCCACTTGTAAATTGGTTGAGTTTTCCTCTTGGAAATCATTACGATCACTCATCCTGTTCCCCTCCTTACTCAGAATATAGATACATTGGTTTCGGAGCATTAGGCTGTGATAAAATTCTCATGATAATCGCTGACTCTATATCTTGACCCATTACATTCTTCACACCCATATTAAATAATGATGCAAAACTATCTCCTGATGAATACTCGATAACCTTAGCGTTCTCCATTTTTAAGTCTTTTTTCATTTTTGCTATTACATCATCAGCATATCCAAAGCCATCAATTAATCCAATCTCTTTAGCCTGTTTTCCATCATAAATTCGACCATCTGCAATTTGACGAACCTGACTTTCAGACATATCTCTTCCTTCTGAGATCACTTTTACAAATCCTTCATAGGAATTATCAATCATTGTCTGCATAATCTTTTTCTCTTCTTTAGTCATTTCACGAGTCGGACTCATGATATCTTTATAGGGTCCACTTTTAATCGTGACAAAATCGACTCCATACTTCTCTGCTAATTCAGAGTAATTAATGCTTTGCATGATCACCCCTAAAGACCCGGTTAAGGTATCTTTACTAGCGAAAATTTTTGTAGCAGGTGCTGAAATATAATATCCGCCAGAAGCAGCCATCGAGCCCATGGAAACATAAATTGGTTTCTTTGACTTTTTCATTATTTCAACAAGTTTTTCGTGAATTTGAGCACTTTCTACTACTCCCCCACCAGGAGAATTCACTTCGAGTACAACACCTTTAATAGTATCATCTTCTTCAACAGTCTCTAACTGCTCCATAAACACTTCATGGTTATAGCCCGGACTTTCAAAAATCGACGGTTCCCCACCAGTATCTTGAATCACTCCATCTACTTCTAAGACGGCTATCTTATTGAACTCATCGCCCTCTTCAACCACCTCTTCAGTAAATGCTCCCTCTTCCATAGCCATCATCTCTTCAAAACCTTTGCTAAAATCAGTTGAGAGGGACCAACTAGCGAAGTTAACGATTACGGAAATAAAGAATAAACCCCCAGCAATTCCTAAAGCAGTCCACCTTTTCAAATTCATCCTTATGTACCCTCCTTATGTCTGCTAACTATGATTACGGAAGAAACTATCAAATAGTTTCACAATCATGTAAAATAAGAAAAAATCACGCTTCTATCCAAATGGATTTGCTATCCGTAACATATTTTAGCAAATTAATGTGGATTTGGGAAAATATAAGAAAAAATATCGTTATTTCTCTAAGGAGGACTTAAGGAATGAATGACCGCCGTAACCTTTACTTCTACACACTTAAAGACGCAACAACTCTTAGAAAGGTAGAAGAACTAAAAAACTTAGCCAAGAGATATGAATTTAATCTTGTCAATCAATCTAAAGATGCCAACATTATTGTTAGCGTCGGAGGTGATGGAGCTTTTTTACAAGCAGTAAGAAATACCGGTTTTAGAGAGGATTGCTTATATGCGGGAATCTCTACAACAGGAAATCTTAGTATGTATTGTGATTTTTATATTGACGATACTTCTAAAATGATCGATGCGATGATGAAAGAACAAGTCGAAGTAAGAAGATATCCTACTATTAATGTCACTGTTGATGGACAAACCTCTTTTCATTGTTTAAATGAATTCAGTATTCGCTCAGGAATTATCAAAACGTTTGTTATGGATGTTTTTATTGATGATTTCCATTTCGAAACATTTCGTGGGGACGGAATGGTGATTGCAACACCAACAGGAAGTACCGCCTACAATAAATCGGTTAACGGGGCTGTAGTCGATCCAATGCTTCCTTGTATGCAAGTGAGTGAACTTGCTTCACTCAATAATAATAGGTATCGAACACTAGGTTCTTCGTTTATATTAAGTGGAAATCGTAAGTTAAAGCTACAGATTGTACAGGATGGAAACGATTATCCATCAATGGGCATCGACAACGAAGCATTAGGAATTCGTCACGTACGGGAGGTAGAACTTTCCCTTAGTGAACGAAAAATCAAAACAGTGAAATTAAAAGATAACTCATTCTGGGAGAAGGTTAAGAGAACATTTTTGTGATAAAAGCGGAAGCGCCTTGGTAATAGGATGAAAGGCTAAGTTTGCCACGTCCTGTGGCAACGCCTTTCTGACCTACATCCTGTAGGCCGCAGGCATAGCATAAGGCGAGTCCCCAATGAAGGGTGCCTTTTCCCTTCATTGGGGACTTGACTTATGTCTCGAGGAGCTAGGCGCTGGAGCTGGACACGATAAAAGCGGATACACCTTGTACAGGCCTGACAAGCATTAGACGAGTTACCTAGAAAGGGCGCCTTTTCCTTTTCAAGGTGACTTGGCTTATGTCTCGAAGACCTAGGCGCTGGAGCTGGACATGATAAAAGCGGAAGCGCAAAACATTCATATGATTTAGAATAGACTTTCATGAAGACGATGAAGGACAATATTACGTAGGAGAACAATGAAAACAAACTGAAAAGACTGCCTCCATGGACAGTCCCTTTGTTATGCACTTAAGTTACTTCTACGTCTAGCTGTCATTGCCCGCACACGTGAAAATGAGAATAGGGCAAGTGCTAACCAGATAAAAGTAAAGGCTACAAAATGTGTAGGAGAAAATGTTTCGTCATAGACTAACACACCCAGGATCAATGTTAGCGTAGGCGAGATATATTGCAAGAATCCGACCATATAAAGCGGGATAGCTTGAGCACCTCTTGCAAAGTATAAAAGAGGTATGGCGGTTATAGCTCCCGCCCCGATTAATAATAAGTCTGTATTGATTGATATAACAAATAACGATGAATCACCCTTACTCATTAAAAAAAGCATATACAATAGAGCGATTGGAGCTATTGTCATCGTCTCTAATGTCAGCCCTATAGCCGAATCAACTTTAATTAGCTTTTTCGCTAACCCATAAAGGCCAAAGGATACGGCTAAGATGAATGCTATCCACGGAATTTGTCCATAGGATATCGTTAAAATCAATACCCCAATCGTTGCTAGACAAAACGAAAGAATTTGAGCTTTCGAAAGAGATTCTCTTAAAATAATGACGCCTAATAAAACACTTACAAGAGGATTTATATAATACCCTAGACTTGCCTCAACCATTTGATTTGTATTGACTGCCCATATATAAACAAACCAGTTCACGCTTATTAGTAAAGAAGCAGCAATTAGAGCGGCGAGTTGTTTTTTACGTTGGAACAAATTTTTTAATAGAACCGTGAATTCTTTCCATTTCTTAGTCGAGATTAACACGACAACCATAAACCAAAAAGACCAAAAAACCCGATTGGCTAGTATTTCATCTGCTGAAACATGTTGAACCCACTTCCAATAAATCGGAAGTATTCCCCATAAAAAATAGGAAAAAGCGGTATAAAGAATTCCTGCCTTTTCTTTTTGGTTCATAACGCCACCCTCCTCCTAAAAAATTATTTCTAAACTCGAAATAATTTCATTATACTGCCAGAAGAAGTCTGGTGGCAAACATTATTTTTTGGTAGTAAATACGATTTCTTCATTGATAACGGTCATGTATACCTCAGTTGATAAAATTTCATCAGGCTGAATGGTGAGAATATCCTTATTTAAGACAGTAAAATCCGCTGTGAAGTTTACATCAATCAATCCACGATCATTCTCATGATGGCAAGCATAAGCACTTCCTTTTGTAAAAAGCGAAACCGCTTCGAATGGACTTAAGCACTGTTCTGGCTGATAAACCGTTTTTTCTAAATCGAATGGTTTTGTTCTAGTTACTGCTGCATGAATACCAAGTAATGGATCAACCGGTTCAATCGGTGCATCAGAGCCACCTGCACAATGGATTCCTTCTTCCAATAACGTTTTCCATGCATAATTATAAGTCATGTTCTCTTGGCCAACCCGATCTATCACCCATGGGAAATCAGAAGGAACAAATCTAGGCTGAATATCCAAAACGATAGGATGCTTTTTCATTTCTTCGATTAAATCTTTCCTTAATAATTGGGCATGTATGAAACGATCTCTTTTGCTGTCTACTGTAGGGTGCTTTTTAACTGAATGTAAAACATATTCAAAGGCCAGGTCTCCAATAGTATGAACGGCAATTGGAAGGCCATAGCTTCTCGCTTTTTCCACCAGTTCATGAAGCTTCTCCTGCGAATGTATTTCAACTCCATGTGTAGTTGGGTCATCTGCATAAGGATGACTAAGGAGTGCCGTTCTCCCCCCAAGAGCACCATCAGCAAAGATTTTCATGGCTCCAAACTCTACAAAAGGTGTGCCCGATAAGAAGGAGTGGCCTTCTGTTTTCCAGTCTTCTATTACTTCATGATGTACAAGTAAGTGTGCTCGAAATTTATATTTCTCTTCTTCAATTACATTAATGAATGCTTGATACGTTTTGTTGAAATTTCCGTAATAGCTTAAGTCTTCTGTATGTCCTCCGACTAAACCAAGTTTCCAACAGTTTTGAATAGCATTTCTAAGGGCATTTTCTAAATAGACTTGAGAAATCTCCGGCAGAGCAGCTATCATTAAATCTTGAGCCTTGTCCTTTAATACTCCGTTAAGCTTTCCTTCTTTATCTTTTTCTATTAATCCACCTATTGGATTGACCGTATTCTCGTTAAGATTTGCCTTTTCCAACGCAACGGAATTAACGACCATCGCATGACGGCAAACCCTTTTTAATAACACAGGGTGGTGTGGAACCATTTCGTCAATTTCAGATTTTGTTAATACCTCTGCATCCTCCCAAAGGTTTTCATTCCATCCTTCTCCAATGATCCAACTACCTTCTGGAGTCGTTTCCACTCTTGCTCGAATGGCTGATAATACCTCGGCTTTACTTTTCATATTTGACAAATCCAGTCGAATCAATGTTTCACCATGACCGATTAAATGCATATGACTATCGACAAATCCAGGAAACATAACATTTTCTTTTAGGTCTATTCGTTTCGTGATCCTTTGCTTGTATTTGTTTTCGATATCATGCAAATTTCCTACCTCTTTAATCAATCCATCTTCTGTAAATACTGCTTCAACGGTTTCATTTTCTTTTCTCATCGTATAAATCGTACCATTAAACCATAATATTCCCATGTCTTTTACTCCTATCTTTATCCCTGTTAACGATATTTTATTGGATCAAAAAATTACATACACATAAAAACTGACTTCCTAGGAATTACCTCCCTAATAAGTCAGTCTTTTAAGAATAGTTTTACTTTATTTTACATGATTTTATTAATTCCTTAAAGTACTTAGTTCTTTTTGACGAAGTTCAATTCTACGTATTTTTCCAGATGTTGTTTTGGGTAATTCATCAATGAATTCAATTTTTCTAGGATACTTATAAGGAGCGGTTAGTTTTTTGACGTGTTCTTGCAGAGCTGTAATGAGATTAGGGTCATCTGCCTTAATCCCATCTCTAAGGACAATAAATGCCTTCACAATATTTCCACGGATTTCATCAGGGCTCCCAACTACTGCGCACTCTTTAACGGAAGGGTGTTTAACTAAAGCATCTTCCACCTCAAACGGACCGATTGTATAGCCTGAACTAATGATAATATCATCTCCGCGCCCCTCAAACCAAAAGTACCCGTCTTCATCCTTCTTTGCTTTATCCCCTGTAATATAGTAGTCCCCTCTAAATTGCATGGAGGTTCTTTCAGGGTCTTTATAATAATTTTTAAATAGGGCTGGAGTTTCAACATGGACCGCAATGTCTCCAACTTCTCCGACATTACATGGTTTCCCTTCCTCATTAATGATCTCCACATTATTCCCTGGAGTAGGTTTCCCCATAGATCCTGGTTTAAGTTCCATCCCCTTCATGATTCCGACTAGAAGGGTATTTTCTGTTTGTCCATAACCATCTCTGACCTCTAGATCGAAATGCTTCTTAAAGGCTTCAATAACCTCTCTATTAAGAGGCTCGCCAGCAGAAACAGCACTGTGCAAATGTTCTAAGTTATAGGTACCTAAATGATCAACCTTGGCCATAATGCGATATTCTGTCGGTGTACAGCAAAGAACATTTACTTGATTATCCTGAAGAAGTGTTAAATATTTTGTCGGATCAAACTTCCCTTGGTAGATTAATCCAGTTGCTCCAGAACCTAAGACAGACAGAAAAGGACTCCATATCCACTTTTGCCAGCCTGGACCTGCCGTTGCCCAAACGACATCTCCTTCTTCTATTGCGAGCCATTTTTTAGCCGCTGTTTTTAAATGAGCATATGCCCATCCGTGGGTATGTACGACTCCTTTAGGATTTCCTGTTGTTCCAGACGTATAGGATAAAAACGCCATATCATCACTGCTTGTCTTGGCAAAATCTAAATGATCGGATGCTTTATCTTTTAGTGAATCAAGATGCTGCCAATCTGGTTGATCTTCACCGATAACAAATCGTTTTAACCCATTTAATTCCTCTACATCTTTAAATTGATGGACATACGGCGAATAACTAATGACCGCTTTAACATCCCCATGCTCGATTCGATATTTCAAATCTTTTGTTCTTAACATTTCTGAACTTGGAATCACAACAAGCCCACATTTTAAAGCGGCAGTATACACCTCATATGCTTCAATTAACCTCGGAACCATCACAAGAACGACATCGCCTTTTTCTAATCCACTTTCTAAGAAAACGTTTCCAAGTTTATTCGCATTTTTTATTAAAGCATCATATGTAATTTCTTTCTGTTCCCCTTGTTCACTTAGCCATTTGAGAGCTACCTTTTCTTGATCTGATGAAAATCTTTCAAATTCTTCTACTAGATTGTACTTATCTGGTGCTAGTAAATCCTCTCTCTTCATGGTAATCCCCCTCAGTTAGTTATGTCTCATATTCATTATACAAAATTATCTTAATATTTTAAATAATAAATTTTTGACAATGAGGGACTTTTTTGTAATCAGAGATATGTTGGGTTATCATTTGAATCGCTACACTATTTCATTTGTCAGTAAAAGTATTTTACTCTTTTGCTTTTTCAGGTCCTTATTCCATTCTATTGAGATCCTTATTTTGGTTTTTCCGTTTTTTCAAGACCTCAATCAGCTCTATTGAGGTCCTCATTTTGGCTTTTTCGCTTTTTTAGGCCTTCAATCGACTCCCTTAAATGCCTCTCATTTCCGCTTTTTTTGATTTTATCTTATCCGGAACCCCTTTTACTAGAATCTACTGAAAAATGAAAGAAGCGAGATCTCTCTCGCTCCTTGTAGCCATATCTATTTAATTATTTTGAAAAACCACCGATTTGTTGTTCAGCCATTTGAACTAAACGTTTTGTGATTTCACCACCAACTGATCCGTTAGCACGTGAAGTTGCATCTGGACCTAATTGTACACCAAATTCAGAAGCGATTTCGAACTTCATTTGGTCGATTGCTTGTTGAGCTCCTGGAGCTACTAATTGATTTGAACTTCTGTTAGCCATGTGTATTCACCTCCTTGTGAGTATAGAGTGTGCGAAAACACATGGCTTCATACCAGAATTAAAGATGGTAATTGTTCCTAATTTTCAACTTTATAATAGATCCTCAAAATCATGAAAAGCTTTCATTTCTGCCGCTCCTAAATCCAGAGTTTCCGTACCTTCAACAGCTTTTTGAATAAGTGAATCGAAGTCAACAAAACTCTCATAATACTCAACTTTTTCTTTCTTAGGTTTTGTTTTTGGAGTCGGTGGTGTAAAAATAGTACAACAATCTTCGTAGGGAAGAATGGAAATATCGTGTGTATCTATTTTCTGGGCAATATCAATAATCTCTAATTTATCGTGAGCAATTAAAGGACGAAGTATTGGCGTACTGGTAATATCATTAATGGCAAACATACTTTCAAGTGTTTGGCTTGCGACTTGTCCTAGACTCTCGCCTGTGACTATGGCAAGGCCATTATTTTTTATTCGAATTTCATCCGCAATCCTTAGCATCATTCTGCGAGTGGATGTCATTGTATAGTTTTCAGGCACTTGACCATGAATAACTGTTTGAATTTCAGTAAAGGGAACAATGTGTAACCGAACCTTCCCACTAAAGACTGATAATTTTCTAGCAAGGTCCATTACTTTTTGCTTTGCTCTTTCTGATGTATATGGGGGGCTATGAAAATGAACCGCTTCTATATCCACGCCTCTCTTCATTGTTAAATAGCCCGCTACAGGACTGTCTATGCCTCCTGAAAGCATCAGCATTGCTTTTCCGCTTGTCCCAACAGGCATTCCTGTTGCCCCTGGAATTACTTCATTTGAAAGATACACGCCTTCTTTTCTTACTTCAACATTTATATTGATATCTGGATTTCTGACATCGACCGTAAGATCTTCAGTATTTCTTAAGATATAGGATCCCAATCGATAATTGATCTCGTTCGTATCATATTCAAATGATTTATCTGCTCTACGTGCAGAGACTTTAAAAGTTTGATTGCGTTTTAGTGTTTTCTTCATCAGCTCTAATGCAGCTTTTTTCATTGCATCTATATCTTTATCAACCTTTACGACTGGACTAAAGGACTGAATACCAAAAACAGGTTTTAACCTCTCTATCACTTTATCTGCATCTGCATCACGTAATAAAATATGCAATCTATCTCTGTTTGCATTAATCTGGATATTACCGAGATCCTTTAATACTTCCAATATATTCTCTCTAAGCTTTTTGATAAAAAGCTTTCTGTTTCGACCTTTTGTTGAAATTTCACCATACCGGATTAATATGCGTTCATACATCATACTGATCTCCTCATCACTTTGTCTAAATTAGAAATTACTTTTTTTAATGATTGGATAAAGATTATTGCCTCTTCCATTGTATTCTCAAAAGCTAAGCTTACTCTGATTGAACTATTTGCCATTTCCTCTGTTCTTCCCATTGCAAGCAATGTTCTACTTGGAATATTTTTTTTAGATGAACATGCACTAGTTGTTGAAACATAGATATCCATTTCTTCTAGAGCATGTACAATAACCTCACCTTTATAATGTTTAACTGAAAAATTAAGAATATGTGGCGCAGCGAGTGTTTCGGGAGTATGGATGCTGATTCCTTCAATTGAAGATAACTCTGTACGCAAATATTCATGAATTTCTTTTATTATTGAAACTCCCTCGCTACTTCTTTCTTTTTCAAGTCTTATTGCTTTGGCGAAAGCGACAATACCACTCGTATTTTCTGTTCCGCTTCTCACTTTTCTTTCCTGTTCTCCACCTGTTATAAGTGGTGAGAGTTGAACTCCATCACGAATATAAAGGAGTCCTGATCCCTTTAGCCCATGTAATTTATGAGCAGATATCGTACATAAATCAATGCCAATATTTGTTAAATCAAGTTCCACCTTTCCATAGCCTTGTACATGATCGACATGAAAAAGAATTTTAGGATAGTTTTTTAGAAGCTGTCCAATTTGATCGATAGGTTGGATACTGCCTACTTCATTGTTTACATGCATCACAGAGACTAGGATCGTCTCTTCTCTGATTGCCTTTTTAAGCTCATTAGGATCGATTACCCCATTTCCATCAACGGTGAGATAGGTAATATCAAACCCAAAATTTTTAAGTTGTTCACAAGATTCAATAATGGATGGGTGTTCAATGGAAGTAGTGATAATATGTTTTCCTCGGTTGTGATATTGAAATGCTGTTCCTTTTAAAGCTGTGTTATTAGATTCCGTTCCCCCAGAAGTGAAGTAGACTTCATTTTCTTTTACCATAAGGATACTAGCGAATTGTGCCCTTGCTTGTTGTAAAAGTTTCTCAACCTTCCCTCCAAAGGAATGAATGGAAGAAGGATTCGCATAATAATAATGATTCACTTTTAAAAAGGTTTCTAAAACTTCTGGGTCTGGTTTTGTAGTAGCACTATTATCGAAATAAATCATGAAGGTGACACCTACTATATAAAATTTATAATCAAAATTTGTATCATTCAAACTTAGTGAAGAAGTAATAAACATTATTGACCTTCTATTGTAAAAAAACATTCTTTAAGAATGGTGATTACAAAACATAATGGTAACATAATTTGATTTGTGAACAAAAAGTGAAAGCTTTTTCTTTAGAAGTTTTTCTTAGAGTAATAAATCGTTTCATCTCGTTAAAAGCTAAGAGTCTTTCGCTATATATAGCCACTCATAGGCTTTCTAATTATCATAAATCATTTTATTTCCATTGATAAATTAACAGTTTTTTGTGACAATAATAGTTGTCTGACTTCAAACGATTAATTATCTTAAAATATTAAATTTTTTGATTATTTGTTTTTTCGACAATTTTTTCACAACGTATGATACTATTTATTAGGCTCATTGGAACATTTTAATTCAGGAGGTATTACCATGAATGAGAAAGCGCTATCAAAAGGTCAAGTGCTTACTATAGGATTAATGCTGTTTGCCCTATTTTTTGGTGCTGGAAATATGATTTTCCCACCTTTTCTTGGACAACAAGCTGGGGAAAATGTGTGGACAGGAATTATTGGCTTTTTAATCACTGGGGTTGGTTTACCGCTATTAGGTATAATTGCTATAGCCAGAACGGGCGGGGACTTACAAACTCTAGCTACTCGAGTTAGCCCAACTTATGGAATCATCTTCTCTGTCATTATGTATTTAGCAATCGGTCCTTTATTCGGGATCCCAAGAACGAGTACAGTCGCCTATGAAATTGGAGTTATCCCATTCTTAGCAGAAGGAACACCCAAGTATGGGTTAACATTGTTCATTTACACGATCATCTTCTTTGGGGTAACCATGTGGTTAGCAATGAACCCTTCTAAAATAGTGGACCGTATTGGGAATGTTTTGACACCTGCTCTTCTTATTATCTTAATTATTCTTGTTGTAAAAAGTATATTAACTCCTATGGGGGAGGCACAGGCACCACAGGGAGATTATATAGAAGGTCCATTCTTTAAAGGGTTCTTAGAAGGATACCTTACAATGGATACGATTGCCGCTTTAGTTTTTGGAATAGTCGTGATTAATGCTATTAAAGAAAAAGGTGTTGCTAGCCGTCATTCTTTAACGAAGGTTTGTATCACTGCAGGTATCATTGCAGCAATGTTACTAGCCCTTGTATATCTATCATTAAGTTATATCGGTGCTACTAGTGGAGGAGCGATTGGCATTAAAGATAACGGTGGTGCGATCCTTTCAGCCTCCGCGGCTCACTTGTTTGGTTCATTAGGGACAATCATTCTTGGACTAGCCATCACATTTGCATGTCTTACTACATCTATCGGGCTTGTATCAGCTTGTGCACAGTATTTCGCAAAGATTTCACCTGTCTCCTACAAGTTACTTGTTGTTATCTTGTCAATCTTCAGTGCGATTATCGCAAATGTTGGTTTAACACAATTAATTGCTTTTTCATTACCAGTTCTTATTATTATTTACCCATTAGCGATTGTGCTAATATTACTGTCCTTCATGCACAATTGGTTTAACGGTTATTCTACTGTATATATCGGAGCTCTTATTCCTACTGGCATTGTAAGCTTTGTAGACGGCTTAAAAACGGCTGGACTAGATGTTAGCTTTGCTACAGATACTTTAAGTTTTCTACCTTTCTTTAATGAAGGCATCGGTTGGCTTATCCCAGCCATTGTAGGAGCGATTATTGGTTTTATTCTCGCGTTAATCTTGGGAGAATCCAAAAAAGCAATTGAAGCTCGGTAAGACCCATATGATTTAATCTGTTAACATATAGCTAACGTTAATAAAGGACTCATTAAGTAAATAGAAAAAGCCTAAAAGTAAAACCCGTAGCAAATGCTACGGGTTTTACTTTTGATCGTTAGTATATAATTCTTCCAGTTTCTTAATCACACCTGGTTCTACTTTTTCAACTGCTGTTGCCGCTTGTTCAAGCGCGCTTCGGTATTCATAATTTCTGAATGATTCTTCTGCCGAATTTAAACTTTCAGCAAGACCTGCATCCTTGCTTCTGTATCGATTCCCATATTGAATGACCTTCTCTGTTAAAAGCACATTCTCTATTAGTTCATTCGTTTTCTCATAAAAGTGTTCCACCGTATCTATAGCTTGATCTAGATAGCTTTGAATCGACTTCATATTAAGTGGTTTCTCATTAAGTGACCTGATAACATCATCTATATTCTCTTGTGTTTGTTCCAATAGTGCACTGTAATCAGATGGGAGACCGGGTACATTACTTTTCATCACTAACCTGCTAGCTTCTGAAACCTTCTTTTTAAGCTCACCTAATTTCTCTCTTGCATCTATTTCATCTTTTCTTAATGTTTGCAGATGTTCCGTATATTGCCTTTGCTCTTCTTTAATCCCTTCTAAAATCTGATGGATTTCTTTTAGTTCAGTCCTTAGATAAGTGAAAGCTGATTGACTTTCTCCGATTTTGACAAGAAGAATTTCATATCTTTTAAATAAAGAACTAATTTTCTTTTCAAGTTCAATTGGAATAACGAGCTCTTCATCTAACAACTGGTAACCTTGTTGAACAAAGTTGGTTTCTTGCTTTATTACTTCATTTGCTTCTCTTATCTCTTTTAGCAGCTGTGTCGTTTTTTCTTCGTTTTGTAATACGTAATGTTTAGCGTGAACTTCCTTTTCAAGAAGATCATATAGAATTTCAATGCTGTCTTTTATATTACTTATTCCTTCTTCAACCTCTTTGGTCTCTAATTTTTCAATATACGCAAGGTAGGATTCAATATCATCTCTGATCCTTTTTACTTCCTTTTCAATATGGAGATGATCTAAATTGTAGCCTTGAGCTTCCATTTCCTTAAAACCTGACTCGACTTCATTAAGTTGAGAAGGAATAAGAGTTTGACAATCTGTTAATAATGCAGGAATAATTTCCATATTATGTAGTAATTTATCGGACTCTTCATTAAGGATTAACACGACTTCCCTTGCCTCTAAGTAATTCCCATTTTCAGTTAAGTCATGAAAATGATCGATCTTCTCGGATAGTTCGTCCATTTTGGCTTCCATAATCTTAGCTGTTTCTCCGAAGGTATGTCGATGTGCTAACAGATGTTTTTTTCCTCTTTGAAAATCTGCCTGTAATTCCTCAATTTCAAGACGATTTTTTTCCTCGCTGCCAATTAGCTCTTTAAGTTCTTTTAGAATTTCTTCCATCTTTTCTTCTATTTTTTGAAGAGTTGACGTAATTTTGTTCTGCATTTCTTTCGCCTTATTAAAACGGAATTTATCCGTATATTCTTCGGTATCAAACAGTAGCTCCTCTACATTTGGAAGATCGACGGCGACTATTTCATCCCAACGTTGTCTCCAGCTTTCGAACATTTCTTCTGTCTGACCTGTCATGTTTAGCTGTTTAACTTTGGAAAGCTCATCAACTATGGGACGATTCATAATGTCAACTTTCCAAGCCTCTAAGCGATCGACTTCTTGGTAGTATTTTCTTCTAAAAATAAATGCGGTTATACATAAAATAATTACGAGTATAATTCCACCGATGACATATTCCATCGTAAGCCCCCTGTCCGTACATCTTTCCACTTTAAAAATCTATGAATAAATTTTAATATTATTGTATCTTGTTCTATTTATGATACCATGTTAGCGACAATTTTTGACTATTAAATTCTAATTTTCATAGTGGATTTGAAAAAAATATCAATAAATAGCTAATTTTAGCGAAAAAATAGGAGGATTTTTTTGTTTAAAAACGAAAAGCTGTTTTTATCAACATTGTTGTTATTTGAAAAAGAGTTAGTTGGTTTCCGCGCCAACCAAGCTTTTTACGAAATTTATGTTCTAAAATAACAATCTTTTAGAACACAGCCAAACGAAAAGAGGGATAAAAATTGATTCATGACGGACATATTCACACTCCATATTGCCCACATGGTACAACCGATGCTTTTGAAAAATATATCGAAACAGCACTTAATCTAGGGTATGAACAGATGACATTTACGGAGCATGCTCCACTTCCGCAAGGATTTACGGATTCAACCCCTACAAAAGACAGTGGAATGAAATCGGAACATCTACAAGAATACTTTTTTAAAATTACCGAAATGAAAAATCAGTATAAAGGTCAAATCACCATCTTAGCTGGTTTGGAAGTGGATTATATTGAGGGGTTTGAAAAAGAAACAACCCAGCTATTGAATGAAGTAGGTCCAAGCTTAGACGATAGTATTCTATCAGTTCACTTTTTAAAACATAAAGACTCATGGGATTGTTTAGATTATAGTGCCGACTTTTTTGAAGGGATGATCGGCCGTTATGGTTCTCTTGAGCAAATTCACGAAAAATACTATGATACTGTCCTTCACTCAATTAAGGCAGATTTAGGTCACTATAAGCCGAAGAGAATTGGCCATATGACACTTGTTCATAAATTCAAAAAAAGATTTCCGCTACAGAAATCTTTTCAGTCTAAAGTAGATGAAATACTCTTCCTAGTCGCTAAACAGGGATTAGAGCTAGATTATAACGGCGCTGGATTCTCAAAGAGGTTTTGCCAAGATTCATACCCGCCAGAATATATTGCACAGCAGGCCCTGAAACTAAATATCCCTTTGATTTATGGCTCTGATGCACATCAAGCAAGGGACTTAGGACAAGGGAGAAATGTAATGTTAAAGTGAATTCACTTGCATGAAATAATTTGGAGGAGAGATCTCGATATTTTTCACTAAAGTTTGATCAATCCAGCTCTCAATTGCTTCATAATACCGCTCAACAAAGTACTTTTCTTGAGGAAACAATTGCCATACTTCCCGTAAATATTGGGCATTCAAGTAGGGCATCGATAACATGGACTTTAATTGGATGATAAGAATATTTGCCGGAAGTTTAAGAAATAGTTCCTCCTCTATTCCTTGCTCAATTACTTTTTTCAAAAGGTACTTTTCCTTCATAAGATAGGAGGAAGTAATTTCCCGGACAATTTGAGAGTCTATTGACATTTCACGCCAGACGAACCTCGATAATAGGTGATGATCACTTTGGAAATATAAGATGTTTTTTATCGCGTTTTTCAAACAAAAATCTGTAGGTGACTTCCCAAGCTCATCTACCGCATTTTCTAGGCAAAGCAAATACGTCTCAAAGAATCTAGTAAAGCATTCCTCTAGTAAGCCTTGTTTCCCATGAAAATAGTAAGATATATTAGCGGAGTTCACTCTAGCTCTACTTGCAATATCTCTTACTGAGGAGCCGTCATACCCCTTTGTATTAAATAAAACAATGGCAGCATCAATAATGGCTTCTTTTGTTTTGATCGAGGTCGTCATTTTCCCCATAATATCCCTCTTTTCTTTTTAATTGCAAGGATCATATATTTATGATAATAATGTTCTAATAGTAATATGCGAGAGATGCCTTGTTCTGGCTAATGGTATTATATGAAAGGTACTTTTCCTACATTCATGTCAGGCTTTAGGGTTGCTGGCTACTTGCGCTAAAAAATTGAATCATTTTGACTAACATAAAGAACCTGTTATGTATGAATTCTTGGTTGCTTTCGATAATCCTTTAAGTATTTGTCGACAGTTTCTTTATGATATAGGTAGAAATTCATAGGGAATCATCTAATCTTGTAGAAATGAGGGGAATAGTCATGTTTGAAGTTGAAAAATATGAAGGTAAGCGTGAATCTAACTACGATTTAGTCATTAAACAATTAAAAGCTCTACTCGATGGAGAACCAAATGTAATCGCTAATTTAAGTAATGCATCTGCATTATTAAACCAGTTTTTAGATCGTGTAAATTGGGTTGGGTTTTATTTAATTGACGAAGAAGAGCTTATTCTTGGACCCTTTCAAGGATTACCTGCTTGTGTCAGAATTCCTCTAGGACGAGGTGTATGTGGGACAGCCGCTAAAGAAAAGAAAACCATGCTAATAGAGGATGTACATCAATTCCCTGGTCACATTGCTTGTGATGCTGCTTCTTTATCTGAAATTGTCGTTCCAATCGTAAAAGATGGGGAGCTATTAGGCGTTCTGGACATTGATAGCCCCGAAAAAAATCGGTTTGATGAAATCGACCAACAAAAATTAGAGGAGTTTGTTGAGGCTCTAGTCAAATATCTATAAGGACCCATTTTCGAAAAAATAAGGAATGGGTTTCTCAATTGAGCTGACCCATATCACCACACAAGGTGTTGATATGGGTCAGCTTTTCGTTTATTTCATGATTTCTAAAGCTGGATCTAATTTCTCCAAAGCTTGATTGATGTCCTCACAAATATCTTCCCATGACTCTAGACCAACAGAAATCCTTAATAATGTATCTGAAATCCCCATTTGAGCTCTAGATTCTTCTGGTACGATAGCATGTGTCATTGTCGCTGGATGTTGAATAAGCGTCTCAGCATCACCTAAACTCACCGCAATTTTAATTAATTGAAGCTCGTTCATTAACTTCTGTGCCGTCTTTTTTGTCCCTTTTACAGTAAATGCGATAAGACCGCCTGGCTTTTTCATTTGTTTTTTCATAATTTCATAGAATGGACTCTTTGAATCTCCAGGATAGAAAACATCTTCAATCAATGGATGTTGTTGTAAAAAGTTTGCAACCCTTTCTGCATTCTCACAATGACGATCCATGCGGATAGGCAATGTCTTTAACCCTCTTAATAATAGCCAAGCATCAAATGGTGAGATTATTCCTCCAATATCCTTCTGTGTCGTCATTCTGATTTCAGCCAAACTTTCAGAGCGGCCAACAACAAGTCCTGCAATGACATCACCATGTCCTCCAATATACTTCGTAGCACTATGAACCACATAGTCACATCCAAAATCTAATGGGTTCTGTAAGTAAGGAGAGCTAAAAGTATTATCGACAACAACAGGAATCCCCTTCTTCTTTGCTACTCTTGCCACCATTTCCAAATCAATAAGACTCATCGTCGGATTTATAGGTGTCTCAACATAGATACATGTGGTATGATCTCGAATGCAGCTTAGCAGCTCCTCTTCTGAATTCATTGAAGAGAAATCATGTTGAATATTATATTTTTCTTCCATCAGCTTTAGCAGTCCAAATGTGCAACCGTATACACCTTGCGAACATAATACATGATCATTTGATTTTGTTAAATATAATAGAACAGATGAAACCGCTGCCATCCCTGAGCCAAAAGCCAGTGCAGATTCACCGTTTTCCAGAGCCGCCACTCTCTCTTCTAAAAACGTAACGGTTGGGTTCCCCAAGCGTGAATAGATATAGCCAGCTTCTTCACCGGCAAATCTTCTTTCCCCTTGTTCAGCTGTATCAAACGTAAATGTAGATGTTTGAAATAATGGGGGAGCTAAACTATCACGATACAATGGTGACGAATACCCTTCATGAATGACCTTCGTTTCAAATTTTTCAAACCCCTTTGACATTCCTATTCCTCCCTTTAAAGATTGATCCAATATTTACCCGAGACTCCTTTCCATCAATAAGCTATTTAAGTAAACACAGTATACAAGTGATGGAATAGTTCGTGGTTCTATTTAATGGACTCCTCTTCTTATAGCTACAATCTTCTTTATCTATTATTAGGATATGATATTCACACCCAAAAAGAAAGCGTTTTCAATAAATCCAACACCCTACATGGTTTAAAAATCTACAGATCTCCAAATCAAATTTTCTGTGAGAGAACATTTCAACCATAATTTACATAATTAAAACGATGAGGTAGGGCAGCTTCCCATCGTTTTATTTTTTTGAGAATCATTTTTACTTGATAGAAGTTTCAACATGTTGCATGACTACTTGATTTCTACCCTTGTTCTTAGCAACGTATAGAGCTGAATCAGCCCTTCTTATTAACGATTTCACATTTATATCATTATGATCTTCCCAGCTAGAGATTCCACAAGATACCGTTATACTTGGGCTTGTCTCTTTTGGAATCCTTTTAACAATTTCGTCTGCTATTACTTTCGATTCAGCGGCAGAATAGTTTGGAAAATAAACAGCTATTTCTTCTCCCCCCCATCTAGCTGGGAGCCCCTTCCCTTCTACAGTCCTTTGAATAACCCTGGCTGTTTGAATGAGAACTTCATCTCCAACTTGATGGCCGTAGCGATCATTTATTTCTTTAAAATTATCGAGATCCATTAAAATATAGCTTCCTCTATCATCTCGTTTCATCGATTTTTTCATTTCATCATCTAAATATCTTCTTGCGTATAAGCTGGTCAAATGATCTGTAATGACCATTTTTTCAAGCTTTTCCCTTAACATTGAATTAGTGAGCGCTAGAGTAGAGTGATGAATAAAGGATTGAAGCAATTTATACATATCGAAAGAAAAGGAATACGGTTTTTCTTGGAGAACAATACAAAATCCTTTTATTAAATTTTTTTGAACCATTGGCACAGCCATTAGCGAAAAGTATGGAATTTGTCCCTCCAGCTTAGTACTGATGTCCCCTATGAAAAGAGACTCATTTTCATTTACAATTCGGTCCTTTACAAACCGAATGTATTGATTCCCATTTTCTGAAAAAAAGAACGAGCTACTCTCATTTAATACCTGTTCTTCTCCTTGATTTATCATGATAAATGCCACTGCAGAAGCTTGAAATGACCGATCAATTTGAACTTTCAAATAGGAAAGGGTTTCTGACATACGTAGGTCTGAATTTAATTTATGAGATATTTCATTTATTAGCTGGAGATCAGTAATCAGACTTTTTGATTGCTGGTAAAGTTTCGCGTTTTCAAGGGCACTGCCAGCTGTATATGCGAGTAATCGAATGAACTCAACCTCATATTCTGGGTAGCTAAATGAATGTGTAGAGCATACTTCCAAAACACCATAAACCCCTTGTTTCCCTTTAAGTGGAGCATATAAAGTAGCATGTTCTACATGAGTAGAATCTGCTATTTCAATCGTTCCATTCACAAATGACTGCATAGCAGCAAGGTCGGCAGTGTCATATTCAAAACCTTTAATCGGTAAGCCTTCGTGCTTATGATGATCATTTGAAAGCAGCAAATTAAAAGAATAGTCAGGAAATACTCGGTATAAGGTGGTAATAACTTGTTTTAACAAAAGGTCAATATCCATTGTAGAATGGAATATTTCTGTCACCTTATAAAGTTCGCGATAACGCTGTTCATCCTCAACGATCTTATAAAAATAATTCATTTTCTTTAAAAATTGCTCACTTTCTAATGCAAAATCAAGAAGATCACTTTCAAATAATTGAGACATACTGATTTGCGACCCTTGAACAAATAAAATGCCAAGCGGGGTACTGTTTTTTTTCATTAATTTAAAGCCAATATCATAAGCAAAAGTATCCTTCCCTATTTCGGAATTATAACTTAATGAATGGTAGTGAAATAAGGCATCAGCTGATTGAGAGGACATTGAATAACTCACATTATGATTTGTCGAAACATGGACTATTCTGTACTCTTCTCCCATCCATTGATAATAGACTATATCCTGTGCTTGAAAACAGTCCTGCACAATCTTAAACCATTCTCTGTACCAATGGTGGATATTCACTGTATTTGTACTAGAATCCACGTTCATTAGATCATAAAGACGAGATTTATAGATATGTAAGAAATACTTATTACTCCAATCCATCGATTCCACCCACACTTCTTCTCGCTCATATTTAAACTTATAAGCAGTAACTTCTATTAGCTAAGTAGCTCTCTTGATGTAATTATATCATAATTGAATCATCGTAACTATGATATAATACCTATAAAATCCGAGTTGTGCATAGGTATATAATCCTACTAGAAGAAAGATCCATCGAAACAGGAGCAGCTCTTTAATCGATTGCACAACAAGATTCTTAAGGAAATAGTTTTTATTTGAAAGGGAAGGAAATATGAAGGGACAAAGAGTTCGAAAAACAGACATCACATATACAAAAGGAAAGCTTTTAATGGATCCGATAGAATAAAACAACTTAAAATCTGATTTAAGGGAGAAACATTCTCTCTTTTCGTACTGCCTTTAAATTTTTTTCCTTCAATCGAAATAAACTATGAATCACATTCCAACTGAAATGTAATCCATAGTTCCTTAAGTTAATGACATTGATTACCAATGCGGTTTTGATTCAGAATCTACTCTTTTACTATCAATTATATCTATGGGCTTTATTCTTTTAATTTCTTCTCCTGCGAAAGAGCACTACCTCTGTAAATTCTTCTAAAGCATGCAAAGCAAACCTCGTGTTGAGATAAGTGATCGAGCCGCCACCAATCACACTAATTTTGAGCGTCTCCATGATTTGGTTGCCCCGGCATTTTAGCAGCGCAAATGCATTCATCACAGCGGCTGACTATTGATAGGGCTAATTCTATAATGGTGTATTCACCCTAACTGGCGTTTAAATTGTTTACTAGCGAAGAAGTAAGCGATGACCATGATGCCGACGCACCAAGCAAGCGCGATCCAGATATCGTTGCCAACAGACCCTTCATACAAGAGGGAACGAATCGCATTCACGATTGAAGTCACGGGCTGGTTCTCAGCGAACGCACGGACAATTTTAGGCATGGTTTCGGTGGGGACAAAGGCCGAACTGATAAACGGCAGGAAAATCAGCGGGTACGAGTAGGCTGTCGCCCCTTCCATAGAGCCCGCTGTCAATCCGGGAATGACCGCCAGCCATGTCAGCGCCAGCGTAAACAGCCCAAGTATCCCAGCTACCGCGAGCCAAGCCAGGATGTCAGCGCTGGAACGAAAGCCCATCAAGAGCGCGACGAGGATAACCACCACGACAGTAAGCGCATTGGAAACAAGCGAGGTCAAGACGTGAGCCCACAATACTGACGAGCGCTTGATGGGCATGGTAATGAAACGCGCCATCAGCCCGCTCTTTACATCCGTAAACAGCCGCACGGAAGTGTAAGCGACGCCGGATGCGATAGCCATCAGCAAGATTCCCGGCAATAAATAATTAACGTAGTTGTCTGTGCCTGTCTTTATGGCGCCGCCAAATACGTAGACAAACAGCAGCATCATCATAATCGGCGTAATCGCCACCGTGATAATCGTATCCGGGCTTCGCATGATGTTGCGCATTAGACGCCATAGTAATACCCCTGTTTTGCTTTTCATTTACATCTCCTCCTTTTTGCCGATGATCGCGAGGAAAATTTCCTCCAATGTCGGCTGTTTCTCGATGTACTCTACTTCCGCTGGCGGGAACATCTCTTTAAGTTCGGTAAGGGTACCGGTCGTGATGATTTTTCCGCCATGCAGGATGGCAATACGGTCAGCCAGTTGTTCGGCTTCCTCCAGGTATTGTGTCGTCAGCAAGATGGTCGTACCGCCGCCGGCAAGCTCCTTGACGGTATCCCAGACTTCAATCCGCGCTTCGGGATCAAGACCTGTCGTCGGTTCGTCGAGAAAAATGACTGCTGGCGTCCCGATCAGGCTCATGGCGATATCAAGCCGGCGCTTCATCCCGCCGGAATAATTATCCGCCCGGCGGTTAGCCGCATCGGTCAGGCTGAATCTTGCAAGCAGATTGTCGGCGACTTGAGCGGGATTGGAAACTCCCCGCAACTTAGCGATCATCATCAGGTTTTCCCTTCCTGTAAGCACGCCGTCTAAAGCTGCGAACTGCCCTGTCAGGCTGATGCTCTGGCGAACATGATCTGGTTGACGCTGGACGTCAAAGCCGCAAATACCTACTTCGCCGCCATCGGCCTTCATCAGCGTCGAGAGGATGTTGACCGTCGTCGTCTTGCCCGCTCCATTTGAGCCCAGCAGTGCGAAAATTTCTCCACGCCGCACCTCAAAATCCACCCCCTTTAAGACTTCTTTGTCTTTAAAGGATTTTTTTAACCCTTTTACAGTAATCGCTGCATTGCTCATATTTTTTCCTCCTTATAAAAGCGCCTTACGGAGCTAGATTGCCTATACTCTTCTATTTAGTCTGACTGATAATCTGTATGACTTATTACCGAGTTGAAAATATAACTGAATAACGAAGGTGACAATCCTCACTTGTAACCAGCTATTCAGTCGGTATTTATTATCTATTGAATTTACTTTTTTCCCAATCGCTTTATGATACTCTGATTCAAATCTTCACGATACTTGGCGACATAGGTTTTAGCGTTTGCTACTAGTTCGTCGGCAAAGGACGCCACGTCGTCCCCAGTGATTTCCAGCACCTGTCTGCCTTCCGCCGCACCGGCTTCGAACAACTCGATTAATTCATACTGCATGTGCAGCATATCCATCCCGTTGCCCGCTGAAAAATTCCACATGTAGTTTTGAATTTTCTTAAATACAAACTGGTAGTCCTCTGGCAGGGCTTCAACCCGTGCCATCATCATCTTATACTCTTTTTTATCACCAATCATTTTTTTGAACATTTCTAACATGTTATTTTTCCTCCTTTTTTATAAAGCTGAACAAGACACTCCAAAAATATCAGACGGAATATCTTATGAAACTAAATTGACTTTAAGACGTTGATTTTTGATGATACAAAATCCCATTTTTCCCAAAATAATTCAAGTTCCTGGCTGCCAGCCTCATTAAGTGAGTAAAACTTGCGGGGCGGCCCCATATCTGACGGTTTCTTTTCTACGTTCACCAGTTTTTTCTTTTCTAATCTCACGAGGATGGTGTAGACCGTCCCTTCCACGACTTCGGTAAACCCAAGCTCGTTCAGGCGGCGGGTAATCTCGTAGCCATAGGTTTCATGGCGGCTGATGATTTCCAGCACGCAGCCTTCCAGCGAACCTTTCAGCATTTCAGTTAAATTTTCCATGTTCAGAGCCACCTCTATTTTGTATGACTTATATTCAGTATAACTTAGTACCAAGGGAAATTTTTACTGAATAGCTTTTGGGATCAGCTATTCAGTATTGCTTATTACACGTACATTGTAACACTGAGTAGTAAGGATGTCAACTACTTTTCTTATAAATATTTTTGCAACATCACTATTCAGTATGACTAATTACAGGTATATCGTATCACGCAGTAGATGGACTGTCAACTGGATTTTCTAATTTTTAAAACCAGCTACCCCATTGGATAAAGCCGATTTTTTATAGAACTTTTACTTCCTACTATGATTCTTTCACAATGATTACACCTCGGATCATTCCCAACTAGCAGCTGTACATGTAGGTTCCCGGTTTTTCTGGTGTGAAAACGATGAGGTTTTCTCCTACTTCCAGGGAGAAATTCCTTCCGAAGAAATGTTAGATAGTATTCCCGAAATGAAAGAAGAACTTCCTAGGTTACGAAAACAGCCTTTAAAAAATGTTCTTTAAAGGATAAAATGAAATATACCTTGACTTCATTCATGCAAACTCATATAATATTCTTTGTGTAAAATAAATGCAGCCTTGGTGATGGCTGATATGCTGTATTTTGTTCCTCTTCTGTGAGGTGTATCTTGTAACTCTCTGCTGCTGGAGCGAAGGTGCATGAAAACAAAATATTCATATTAGATAATTCACATCGGTTTTTATTTTACAACAAAATAAAAACACAAAGGAGGAGTCATTCATGGCTCGTTATACTGGTCCAAGTTGGAAATTATCCCGCCGTTTAGGTATTTCTTTAAGCGGTACAGGTAAAGAATTAGAAAAGCGTCCTTACGCTCCAGGTCCTCATGGTCCTAACCAACGTAAAAAACTTTCAGAATACGGTTTACAACTTCAAGAAAAGCAAAAGCTTCGTCACATGTACGGAGTAACAGAACGCCAATTCCGTAACCTTTTTGATCAAGCTGGCAAAATGCAAGGTAAACACGGTGAAAACTTCATGGCACTTCTTGAAGCTCGTCTTGATAACGTTGTTTATCGTTTTGGTCTTGCACGTACTCGTCGCCAAGCACGTCAACTTGTAAACCATGGTCATATCACTGTTGATGGAAATCGTGTAGATATCCCATCTTTCCGTGTACAACCTGGTCAAACAATCAGCTTACGTGAAAAGTCTCGTAACCTTGACATCGTTAAAGAATCTCTTGAAGTGAACAGCTTCGTACCTGAGTTCTTAACTTTCGATGCTGACAAGCTTGAAGGATCTTTATCACGTCTTCCAGAACGTTCTGAACTACCAGCAGAAATCAATGAAGCTCTTATCGTTGAGTTCTACTCTCGTTAATCTTTTTAGATTGCAGAGTAATGCACAAAAATCCCTTGAAATGTTGTTATATCAACGTTTCAGGGGATTTTTTATTTTTATCTACTTTGCAAAATGATGCAGGATAATGTACTAAATTGGGGCCAGCTGGGGCCAATTTGGGACCAAATAAATTACTGGTATGGGTGAAGGGATGGAAAGAAAAGAGCAGTACACTACATGTGTTGTGGGCTGACTGTTGAAAGAAGTGGTGCATCTATTATTTGATTACTGCTTGTGAGATGTACCATCCTTGACCATAATGTGGAGTAATTCTTATATTGCGTAGTAGACACATACTGCGCAGCAACGAATTAGTTTGGTAATGCATTTCACGATGAACTCTTAATGTTCAATATTCATAAATTCACCTCTTTTATTCAGAGTTGACAATGGCAGAGAATGTAATAATCCTTTCTAAAAATAAAAAAGGATAAAGCAAATCGCTTTATCCTGAAAAGTTCTCATTAAATCGTCTCTCATAATCTTCCATGTCATTTTGAATAAATTCTAACCTTCTGCGACTATAATTAAGGGATAAACCAAAATCATATTGAGTAGTTTGATAATTTTGTGGAAGTATCAAATGGATTAAACATTCAAAATAATGAAAAAACAACTGGTCAAATTCAATTAATTTTTCTTTCCATTCATCCAAATCAAAGACTTTTCTTGTAATCATTTGAGGCGTATATTCTATACTACCACTAACATATCCCATCATCATGCTATTATATTGCTCCCCTAAATTTTTGGTATATAAGCTACCTCTATGTTTTACATAGTTATATAATTGTCTCACCTCTAACGTTAGAGGGTTGTTATTAAAGGCAAGTAAATGTTGCCTGAATTCTTCCCTGCCTCTTAATCCAACCACTTCAAGTAGGGTTGGAAAAGTACAGAACCCAGAGTATTTTTGATAGTATCTATGCTTCTCCATGAATAGAAATGAGTTATCTCCTAAATAAAACCAGATAACTTGCCAAGATAAATCGATGGCATAGTTGTAAAAAGATAAAGCACTTTGAAGAAATTTAGATCTTAAGTATCTTAGGTGTGTGTCATCATTTTGAGATATTAATTGACCAAAATTTTCACAATCGAAATCTGAAAGATAAGACCTTCCATTACTAAAGGCATAATAGACATCACCAATTTTATGTGCTGCGTAAATGATATTAGGTTCAAAATTCATATAATGTACATCCCAAGGCTCTAAATCGAACCAATGATCCACACTGAAATCACTGTATAATTCTTGTATGGTAGTCAGCTGCTTCACCCGCTTAATTTAATAGAGTTACAGTATAATATTACCATAATAAAATAAAAAATAATGTCTTTAATTTAAGTCACTTCTTATTCAAGTAACGGAGCTTATGTTGAACAAGAAAGCTGAAAAACTAAAAATCCTTTTGCTGCACAGTACAAATATACTATTCAATAGAAATGATCTTCAACAATCGGGCGATTGCGGAAGAACATAAGCCTAATTCCCCATCAAAAAAAGGAGGAATTAGGTTTTTTCACTTTCCAAAGCCTTAACGTTACCCCATTGGTAAACTGTTTAGTAGCAACTGGTAAATTTCATGGCAACCGCTGGTGAAAAAAAGGCAGAAGCGGTACATTCTTATGGCTGTAATCGATTATTAACATGGTACGGTTCTCCGTAACTACTTAAACTGAGGTTTTCTCAAGGCAATAAATTTCAACCATCTATCCAAGTACAGTTTTATGTCCACTAAACATAAAATTATATAGATAAAAAGCTTTATTACTGAATAATATAAGTAAATTCACTCAAGCAAAATAATCATATATTTTATTTATATAAAGATTTGTCATTTTAGTCTTAAATAATTTGAGTTTAATCTAATTATAAAACTTGACTCATCTTCCTCATGTTCACTTAGTATAGTTAAATCAAAGGAGAATCCATATAATTGATCAAAAATAGTGCTTATCTTATCTAAATCAATTAAAAGTCTACTAGAAAAATCTTTGTATATTAGCAATAAATCTATATCATTTGGAGTTCTTTTCTCATTGATTATTGATCCAAACAAATACACACTTTCAAATGACTCAAACAATTCTATATGATATATGATTTTCTGAATGACACTATCTTTTTTGTTTAATGCTATTAATGTATCCATAAAATTTATCCATTGTTAATAACGTAACTTTCATTTCTTTTGCTAGTTCGTATGCTTCTGCTGAAATACAACTCTCACCATTCCAATTATGTAAGTTTAAAACCACACATTTTTCCTCTGGAGATAGTTGTAGTAATTTAACTTTACTTAAGCAATACTCATAAATAAAAACTATCTTTACACCATTTACTGTAATTTCTTTTAGATTGTTTATATTCAAAAAATTAAAATTTAACCCTCTTGACTTTATAGCTTTTAGAGCATAATTTAAGCTTTCAAATCGAACATTCACTTTCCTAAAACAATTGTTATCATAATACATTTGTCTTAACCTAGGGGTATCGTTAAGATAAATTTTTTCAGAAGTATTGTCTTTTTTAACCTGTATATATGGATTATCGACACCTAAAACAATAAATTCAAATTCTCCCTTATTCTGCAATACTGCTATTAAACTCTCAATAGACTCTACAGATGGTATAAAATCTTCCTTTAAAGGTTCTATTCCAAACAAGGAGTTAATCTCAGCCGGAAATAATACATGTCTTATTTTTTCTTTACTTAATCGAGTAGCTTCAAACTCATCAATATGAAGCATGAATTTTTGTACTATTGCTAAATTTGAGTAGCTTTCATGAGAATGATTTTGAATCAACTTAGCATTATGTTTTAAAATACTCCTTAGTATTCTATTGTTTGATAAAATCTTTCCCTCAGAAATATCCCATAATTCCCTTTTAGTCTCTAAATAATAGTTTTCAAAAATTGCTTGATTATGTAATAACAATGGAACTACTTCACTTTTTAAATCCTCAAATGTATCATACTCTTCACTAAAAAAACGCTCAAACTCATCCTTACGTATTTGTTTCCATTTTTTAACATTATCTACACTGAATGCACCGTTTTTATCAAAGTTTGTATGACAATTTGGACATAAAATAATCAAATTTTCATACGAGTTGTCTTTAGTATCACAATACGGAATTATATGTGCCTTTTCCATTATGTCGCCACTTTCTTTGAACAATTCTACTTTACATTCTGGATTCATACATCTCCCCATAGATTCAGCATATATCCTTCTTTCAACGTTAGTATTTATATTTCTGCCCATCCCTTTCATCTCCTTTAAAATCATCACTTTAGTCCCTCTTACTATGACTGTATTAAAGAGTCACGTTACTCTAACTAACTAAGCGTTCTATACTTTCTATACTTAATAATTTCTGTAAGCTTTAAAATATTTACTAATATATAATTTAGGATTTGCATATCTACTCTTATAAACACATTCAATAAAACCTCATTTACTTATGGTACGGTTCACCGTGGCAAATAAATGAGACAGGAGATATTCTCCTGTCCTATTTTTGTATTCCGGGCATACTATTTGCTTCCCCAAACCTGAAGACTTTTCACCTTTCCAGAGTTGCTAATATAGTACCTAGATGCAGCTAACACCTCTTGAATCTTATCTGGCATATAAGTCTCCTTACTTATTGACGGCTGAACAATAACAATTTTCCCAGTAATCTGTTTCTCAATACTCCTAAGTTCTTTTTTAAATTGCTCATAATCACCACGTAAAAAAATACAATGGTTAGACTTCCTTCTATCTTCAATCTTTCTTAAAAGAATAGCTTTAGTTTTAAGCCATATTATAGATTTTACTGCTTGACCTGCTACTTCATAAATATCATTTACATCACTATTATAATTAGTAGCAGACATCTTTTTTACATGAAAGAAAGTTATATCATATGAGGTCTTATTTTCGTACACTGTAATATAATCAGCTATCTCCCCTCTTGAATGATCATAGATTATATACTTGTAGGCACTATTACTGTCCAAAATTTCCCCCAACGTTGTCTGTATGGATTTTTCATGTGGATGATATCTTGGATCATTAACTTCTACTCTGATATCGGTACTGTATTCTTCAACCCAGTCGATAGGTACAATATTCTCTTTGCTGAACGCAATCGCATTCGGATCTCCTTCACTTACTTCTATACCTTGGATCATAATATCATCCGTCGTTCTGAAAACTAAAGGGTTGTTATCTAAATACTCTGTTATAGGTATTTGTTTATGACCTTCTGAAACTAGGATTTTATTCCCGTTTGAAGTATATTTAGCATTTACATCACAAATTACTTCTTCATCAGCATCCCTCAAAGAAACCAGTAGGTGAATTTTATCCTTTTTTAGCGCTTTTATTTTTAATGATAAATCTAATAAAGTACCTTGGATCTCATTATTTCCTGCTAAAAATACTGCAGGAGGATTACTGTAAGTTTTCCAAGAGAAATCTGTCATAAAGATATTTGAAGCATAAGTATGAAGTCTACTTGGTATAGGTAAATAATCATAATTTGTATTTGTCTTTACAACAAGTTTATTATTAGATATCTTCAATCCATTATAATCGCACCATTTAATATAATCTCTTAACGAAGCGTAAGCACTACTCCACATTTTAGAACCACTACTATAGCCTATAGTAATGGCACTTTCCTCTGTTATAGCCTTGCAAAATACATGCCCTGCGGAATACAATTTTCCACTGCTAGGATCTATAGATTGACTCACATCAATACCAGCTGAAATTCTATATGATTCACCGGAATCATTATATCTATTTTGCATACCAGAGTTAAAAATTTCGAAATCGCGTAAGTTTCCAAGCACTCTATTCATTTCATGTTTAGGAATCTTTTCATAAAAAGTACAAAATGAGTTTACTATTCCTTCATAAACTATTTCACTTTTAACTTGTGAATAAATAAAAAGGAGGTTCGTCTCTTTTTGAAAGTGTATTAAATATAAAAGATTCTCTACATCCTTTACATTATCTCCTATAAACCACTTTGGTGACATTGTATTTTTACCGATTGCAATAACGGTGTTATCCTTCTCATTTAAATATGGACCATATTCAATTTTACACGCTTCGGGAAATTCTGCAGTTTTATTGAATCCTACAACTTTATAGATTTTTGCATGACAGTTTAGTCTAATACCATGCAATGATAATCCATTTAGCCCTACTGTTTTTTTATCATTGTAATTCTGATACTCACCTATATACTCCTTGATCGACTCTTCTTCCTTAATCTTCCCTTCACTCATATCAATAATCATGTCTTGCCAAACGGAATCACTGGTATATAGAGCCTGATTTTCAATTATTAATTCACTATCGTTCATTGCTATAAATTTAGCTACTCCAATATTTTTAGCATTTGTCCTTGCGAACCTGCCAATAAATTGCAAAGTGTTTGCTAAGGATTTATGTGGAGCATGAATTGCAGCAATCTTTAGATTTGGGAAATCAAATCCCTCACCTAACATATCCACACATATAATACCATCTAGTTTTCGTTCTTTTAGATCTGTTATACTCTTTTTAATTGTTGAGTTTGACATAGAGCTGTCTATTCTTTTTAGTTTTAAAGTTGTAATCTCCCTATAAAGTCTTTCCAGTTCTAGTGCATTTTTTTTTGAGTTAGTTCTAACCATTAGATAATGGTCCAAACCTTTATCTCTATCTATTAGAAGAACTTCTTCTGCTTTTTTTGCAATAAGCTTATCCCTTTCAAAAAATTCTTCAATTGGTATATACTGTATTTACCCAAAAATACCATCTCTATATGCTAGTGAGAGCGGATAATTAAATACTATATCCCCTTTTATCTCTTTATTATCTAGTCTAAAGGGTGTGGCAGTGAATAGTATCTGTTTAGCGTGTTTCATATTTACGAGTATTTGCTCCCAAGTCTTTGCTGGAACGTGATGTGCCTCGTCAATCAGAACTAAATCTATTAACTTGGTGGCGTCAGAGTTTTTTGTTAGAGATAAAGCACATGTTGGGGTAGCTATAATTACTTGTGCTTCTTGAACATCACTAATATTATCTTCTTTAAACAAATGTTCCATCTCAAATACATTTGGTCTTTCAACCCTGTCATCAAATACACAGGCTCTAGTAAGGGTAATCAATTGGCTGTAATCCTCGGTAATCTGTCCCCTAACCATTCTGCTTGGAGTAACAACAAGAACCTTTTTCCCCCCTAATACATATGGTGCCATCATTAAAACAGAAGTTTTACCTGATCCGGTAGGCATTACTACAATTGCAGCACTAGAATGATTAATAGTAAAATACGAGGAAATTGCATGAATTGCTCCAATTTGCGCGTTTCTTAGACCCGGTTCATTGATTGTTTCTTTAGGATAATTCATACGTTTATATCCCTCTGAAAAATAGAAATCATTCTTATTCAATTCATCAGATATTTTCATCTTTTTTCCTCACTATACTCTAAACTAGTTTTTAAATTATCCCAATGCGTTAAATACTCTAACTTCTCTAATATAGAAATTCTTTTATACCTTTACCTTCTATTTATATTGGTATTTATTAATTATTTCCTTTAAAGCTCTAACCAAAATATTTATCACTTACTCAAAATCTCTAATTCTACATTTCTCTCATTTTAATTATACAGACAATTCGAAATAATAGATACAACGAAGAACTAATGTTCTATAATTATATTTATAATATTTAGTTACCCTATTCAAAAGAGGTGAAGTTATGGACAAGTCTTTTGAATTCCTTTTAAAAAAAATTGTTAATGAGGAATTCACCTATTTTATTGATGCTCTCACTAAAAATGTTGACGTTTTACCAAATAAGTACCTAACTATTAAGGAAGTATCAAAAATTACAGGTATAGGAACTTATACTTTACGACAGCTAACCTATGCAAGAGCTATGCCTCACAGGAAAATTAAAGCTCGGTTACTTTTTGAAGAGAGAGAAATAAAAGAAACTATCTCAGAATACAAAAAATTTGGTTGGACTGATCCAGAAAATTGCTGGGATGTACATTTAGTACGGAATGAAATCATGCACTTTGAAAGAAATAAGGGAGGCAATAAAATGATTGAAGACATACTGAGAGAAATAATTAGAGATGAGCTTAATAATTTCTCTAAGGATATTAAAAAGCATACAAACAAAGAAAAGACTAGCTATTATGGTAGAACCGTTTTAACAATAAAAGAAGCTGCTGCTCATTTTAGAACAAGTCCTTCGACAATATATAATCTAATTAAAGAAGATGGAATGCCCCACTTCAAAATCCAGAGTAGGTTTTATATTGTATTGGAGGAAGCTGAAGCTTACCTTTGGAGAGAAACTGCAAAATCATATGCTATTGAAGGGAATATTTATTGGCAACGAATTCTTCAAAGACTTGAATGGGAAGAGAAAGAAAGAGAAATAGCTTATGAGAAAGCTTTAAAAAGATTAGAAGAATTTAAATAAGGGTGCAAGAGTTACCTTTGCACCCTTGTACCCAATGATTACAATTCTTTGCTCTATAGCCTTTTTTTCAAAGCACCTTGTTCAACATTTATATAAAATAGGAATATAAGTCAATTCTTCATTGTAGATGTGAAAATTAATTTATTTCACCCAATTGAATTAATAACCATTTAATAATCTAGAGAAACATCAAAATTTTTATTAGTAGCACACAATAATTGAAAGGGTGATTTCTGTTGAACCGGAATAAGATAATAGATATAAAGAAATAGCCACGTACAATTTCACAGAAGAAGTCAATGAATCAATTAATTGCAGCAAGAAAGAGGATTCGAGAAGAAAAAATAAATAAAATTGAAACCGAAGCAGATGAGTTACTATCACTTTTAGATGATGATAAGGACAATAAATAAATACTAATTGGATTAATTTTCTCACTTCATTTTCCCATTATCAGTTCATACTGACTTGAATATAAAACTCATTGTGAATTATTAATTATCAACTTCTGAACCATTTTCATTGTCTTATCATCTTTTATATAACCATATAATCTCTCTAAAAGAATATGATTTTCAAATAGAGCTTTTCGAATATCTGCAGTATCTTTCTCGAATTTATTGTCTGATAACTCATCTATTATTAATTTTGCAAGTAATACATTTATTTTTTCTCCCTTTAATTCATCAATTCGTTGCCACGAGACTGATCCTGTTCAAACAAGATGTCCATTCCTCCCATATGTTCGATTCTTGATTATAGCTGGTAAAACCCCTATACAACCTAAAGGTTTCTCCATACCTTTTAGAACCTAAATCACCACAAGTACGCCAATATTTAACCGGATCAATCTTTTCTTTCGATTGTACATAGAATGGAATTTCAGTCTCAAAATACACCTTCTCTTGCTTATCGGCAAAAGGATATGCTCTTAGCAAATTAAGACTTACCCTCATAGACAGTTTCCCAATCCTGTTGAGTAATTCCACTCGGAAGCAAAGAAAGACCTATATATGTACCCATACTATCAACTCCAACAATTTATGTGATTGTCTATTTCTTAAACCACTTTTCCCACAATTCAATAAACACGAAATTCCTTTTTATCATTACAGCATAACCGAATGCCAAAATAAGAATTGTAATAGGCTCAATGGGCTGTCGGGTAATTAGACACACTATAACTACATATTAGAAAGGCTCTTTACTACTCACTCTGGTCTACTACTTTAAAATGACGACGTAAAATATCTGCTTGGACCTCTAAAATTTCGTTTTCAGCCATCTTTACACAGTCGTCAATAAGCCCTTTCTCCTGTATGTATTTTTCCATCATTAAACTATCAACCTTCGCAGCTTTTAATTCTTTTTGCAGCTGTACTACCTGCGCTTCTAATTCTTTTATGCGTACAAATGTCATACTTACACCCCCTTTATAAACTAAAATCGTCTATCGCCTGGTCTATTTCATCCTGTGATATACCTATATAGCGTTTCGTAACAGATGGCGCAGAATGATTAAAAATATCCTGCAACATTGCTACGTCCTTCATTTTCTTGTAAAAGTGATAGCCGAAAGTTTTACGCAGTGTATGGGTCCCGATCTCTTCCAGACCTACCTCTTCGGCTACTTTATTTAGAATTCTATAAGCCTGCACCCTGGTAATCGGCTTGTCACCCCCTTCCTAGAAGGGAAAAGATAATCGGTTTGTTCCATATCTGCAGCATAAAGGGCTATTTCGTTCTGCAGGGCAGTGTTATTTCTAAATCGTTTATATTTATCGGTCTTCCCTTCTTTAATTTTCATATAAGGACGTCCTTAACTTTTAATTGCAGCATATCGCTAATCCTTAGACCGCAGTTAATTCCCATGACGAAAAGAAAATAATCAGGCTTCGATCGTTCTTCTTTTCTAGAAGGTCCTTTATCTGGTGGAGAACGTTGACTTTCCAGTTAATTTCTTTTACGTCGCTTATAGAGAATTCTAATAGCGACTTTTCACTATTTAATCCGTCCTGGAAGTTATCTAATTTCGCTTGGAATTCTTTAAACGATAAGCCCTGCGGTATTTGATAAACGTATTTTGTAGCGTTATCTTACCCGATCGCGCTAGTTATGCTTACTGGTGGGGCACTCATGTTTATGATAAACCAAAAAGATAAAGGAATTTCTCTCATACAAAATGCTTCAATTGGTTATATCCTGGTTCAATTAATGCCCCTTATGATGAAGTTACTTGTAGGAATTGGTAATTCTGTCGGTATTGCAGCTCCGTTAGCACTTTTAATATAAGCATTATAAGCAGGGCTATCAAGGTCCTGCTTTTTGGTGTTTCGTTACAATATCCCCTGCTTACAAAGATTACCCGAGTATACTAATGAAATGTATATGATATTAACTTGAATGTAACAAATTGTTTCTTTTGTTACATTAATAAAACGAAAAATACGTTGATATATAAGCATTAGTTACTAGGGGTAAAACCAGCACTATTAAACTCTCTCGACCTTGAAATTTGAACTTACCCTTTTATAATTTAATCCTTTAATCTCTTAATCACTCTTCTCTTCACACCTCAAACACCCTATCCCCAAATCAATATTTAAAGATACCCTCCAAATTTTAGGGAGTATCTTTATTTTATAAACTTGTCAAATCTGTCTTGCTAACGATATTCAAAGTAATCCAAAGAAAACAAGAGATTTCACTATTCCCTTATTCCTTTTAAAATGGAGTATTTCCCAAAGAGAAAATCCCTGAATTCCGTCTTTTTTGGCGAAATTCAGGGATTTGGTTTAGTGGGGTCTTCCACATCAGATGTTATGTCAACTTTTAAGGTGCTTTGGTCTATACTGCTGACATGGAAATTTATTTATCTCGTTTGGCTTTTGGGATTATTCTTCTTATGATTAAGTATTACCAACACAGCACCAATTACAGCAGTGATAACTGTTACTATAATGCCCTGTGTACTTTTTTCTATTAGCCCATAGACCACGGACGCCATAACCATAAGCACTATTAAACTATGGTATAAACGATATTTGGACATAAAATCACTCCCCTTAAT
This sequence comes from Rossellomorea pakistanensis, assembly GCF_016908495.1. GTDB lineage: Bacteria > Bacillota > Bacilli > Bacillales > Bacillaceae_B > Rossellomorea > Rossellomorea pakistanensis. Next base: position 1,523,774 of record NZ_JAFBDZ010000001.1, read on the forward strand.
TAGTGTACCTATAAACTGTTTTTTTGTAGTTTTTGTAATTCGTTCCACTATAGTATACCGTTTTTGTCTTATATTTGTAACCGCTTCGATCACTTTTCTTTATGTATACTTTATAAGACAAACTGCCCCAATATGCTTCTTTTACGGCATATGCTGTAGCACCACCAAATGAGGCTACGGCTGCATATGAACCAAAAAATCCGACTGTCCCAATAGCAACACCACCAAGAATAGTGCCAAGTCTCCTATCTGGGTTTGAATAAGTTAATGTGTAGGTTGCTGGCGGTGTCATGCATTTATAGGCAGGATAGCACGCTGATACCTCTTTCGTGTTAAATCCTCCTAAAATCGTTATGAGTAACCCAAAAACAATAATGGATTTTCCTACTTTACTTTTCATGTTCTCCTCTAATTATGTATGAATTTGATAAATCTATTAAATTATTACATTTTCTACATCATTTGTCAGCATTAATTTGTTATTTTATGTAGAAAAAGGTAATAATTTAATATTTTTTTAACCCTTAATGAAAATAGATTCTATTTTTCTATATTCCTCTTAATTGGGGTAAAACCAGCAACTAAACAACAAAACGCACTTTCGAAAAAAAATGGAAAACGAAGAATTTTCAAGTGGTTAGGTTGTGTCACAAAATCTATAACAAATTATTTTGTCACTATATAACCTGAATCACTTTTTTGTTACAGAATGAAAACAGCTGTTAAAACGATTCATCATCCAATTATTTCCGAAATTGCGTCTGGTGTCACGGTTGCTGGTTTTACGCCTACTACAGAGAAAAGGATATTCATAATTTTATACAAGATTGATTTTATGCCGTTTTTCATGTTTACTCTTACTATTAGCGAAGTAATTTATGCATAAATGAGTTTCTAAACTCCAGGCGCTTAAAAAATAAATTAAACGTAAAGGGAGGCTATTACCATCGTTAATGACGTTGTTGAAATTCATTTGTAGGGTTTCTAGGTATCTAGAAGCTTAAAACGCGAATTTGCCCCCTTAGAACGCTTTACAGTGTGTGGTGATATATTTGTTAGAGAGTAAACAAGAAAGAGCATTCGAGATTTTACAAGAAGCTGCCCGAAAGCTGGCATACCTTCCAGACAAACTAGCCGAACTATCTTACCAGCAACCCGAAGAAGCCCTGCGGCTTCTAAGAAACTGGGGAGAAGGGAAGCAACCCGTAAATAGTTTATTCGAGGAAGTTACCGATCTTCTAAACAGCAAAAGACGCCAGGACTAAACCTGGCGCCTTTTCTTAATAATCATATAGTAATCCCTCCAAGTCTGCAGCGCTTAGTATATCGTCCGCCTGGCTTAGTTTTTCGGTTAGGTACTCCATTATAACTTGACCTAATTCTTCATTGCTGCGTCCATCTGTTGAATTGATCTGGATAGCACCTTTCTCTATTTTTAAAACAGTACTAAGCTTTAAATTACTGCTATTTACCGAAGACCTCGGACCATAACTAGAGTCGTTACTTGAAAAACTGTATCCAGCTGTCAGACCAGGCTCTGACCCGAAGGCGTTCCCCATAGCGTTATGAAGCGTCCTTGTTTGCTTATATACACCTTCCACTAGCGTACTCATGATTTTACCGCCGTTATACATAAGGTTGCTTAAAGGTCCTGTTTTTGCGTCGGAGAAAGGTAATAAATCTCTTACCTCTCCTAAAGCACTTTTAACCGCGTCAAACGGGGCGGAAGCTACGGACATAATGCCGTCTGCTAGAGTCTGAATGATCGCTTTTCCAGGAAGATGAGGGATTGCTCTTATAAATAGAATGAGCAGGAATGATTCTCGTATGAATCTTAAAGAAAAAACAATGAATGATAATAAATTTATCAAATGTTAAGGCTGAAGAACAACAAATTAATATAGATGTCATAGGGAAGTAGAAAATGGGTAGTCCGAAAAGGACCAAATACATGAAAATAAAAAATAAGCCGCCTGATCGTTCAGACAGCCCTTTTTTATTATACATACTGAATCATAAAATACTTCTTCTTTCCACGTCGAATGATCGTGAATTCTTCTTCTATCATATCCTTTTCCTCAAGAACATGACCTAAATCGGTCGTACGCTCACCATTAATATAGACTGCACCATTTTGGATATCTTCACGAGCTTGACGCTTTGAAGGGGAAATTTTTGCAGAAACGATTAAGTCTACAAGTCCAATTGTCTCTTCTTTCGGTTGTTGGAAAGTGGGTACATCCTTGAAACCTTGCTTTATTTCCTCTGCAGATAATGCTTGGATATCCCCACTAAATAAGGCTTGAGTAATTTTAATTGCTTGTCTAAGTGCTTCTTCGCCATGAATAAGTCGAGTCATTTCTTCTGCTAGAACCTTTTGAGCCTTGCGAAGATGCGGCTCATTTTCTACAGTTTGTTGCAATGATTCAATTTCCTCTTGTGAAAGGAAAGTAAAGTATTTCAAATATTTAACAACATCCGCATCTGCCGTGTTAATCCAGAATTGGTAAAATTCATATGGTGATGTTTTTTCTGGATCTAACCAAATCGCACCGCTTTCTGTTTTACCAAATTTTGTTCCGTCAGCTTTTGTCACTAAAGGAATCGTTAGGCCAAATGCTTTAGACTCTTCTTCCCTTGTTCTCCTAATGAGTTCAAGCCCTGTTGTAATATTTCCCCACTGGTCACTTCCACCGATTTGAAGCTTACAGTTGTAGTTTTCATATAGATGGTTAAAATCGATGGCCTGAAGAATTGTATAAGTGAATTCTGTATAAGATATTCCTGTTTCAAGTCTAGAAGCAATGGTATCTTTCGCTAGCATGTAATTCACACCAACATGCTTACCAAAATCACGAAGAAAAGAAACGATGCTCATTGGACCAATCCAGTCAAAATTATTCACTAATTGAGCCCCATTTTCTCCTTGGAAATCAAAAATTCTTGTTAATTGTCCTTTAATACTTTCAACATTATGCTGAATCGTTTCGATTGTTTGTAATTTTCGTTCTTCATTTTTTCCACTTGGATCACCAATTAATCCAGTAGCTCCACCAACTAGCACAAGTGGGCGATGACCGTGTTTCTGGAATCGACGCAATGTTAAGAATGGCAACAAGTGACCAATATGCATACTATTTGCAGTCGGATCTATTCCACAGTAAATCGAGATTTTTTCATTATCGAGAAGTTTAGCTAATCCTTCTTCATCAGTTTGTTGATACGATATCCCTCTCCAAGCTAAATCCTTAAGTAAATCCATAAATAATCCTCCTATAAAAAAATATAAAAAGCGCCCCTGCAATGCAGGGACGCCCGAAACGCGATACCACCCAAACTTACGGAATATAAAATTCCATCACTTCATCATCTTAACGACTCTTCGCCGTTTACTGCTACTAATAAAGTTCACAGTAAAAGCTCCAGGAAGTAATTCACCAAACAGTTTGTGTCAGTTCGCACCATCCACTGACTCTCTAATTAACAGGGAAAGTTGGCTACTTTATCCATTCATTGCCTTTATACATTGTTTAGTTATAAGAAATTTTTATCATATTCTATTTTAAAAGTCAATGATCCCTCCCTTGAAAAATTGCTAATTTTTGGACATCCAAAAGGATTTCGACATTCCGACACGAATCCTGCCTATATATGCTATAATATAGTTGATTTTTAGGGGGAATGAATAGATGAAAGAAAAGTGGGAGTCATTGCTTGAAAAGCTTCAACCTGTTTTCAAGTTTTTTAATGATAATAGATTCCGGAAACGAGCTAGAATTACATATGGAGTCGCATGGAACCTATTGTTAGTCTTCACAATCGTTTCTGTTTTAGGATTAACTTTTGCAGGAGGGGTAGGGGCTGGCTATTTCGCTTCACTTGTAAAAGACGAACCAATCCGATCCTATGATAGCATGAAAAAAGATATTTACAACTATGAAGAAACATCACAGCTCTACTTTGCGAATAATGAATTTTTAGGAAAGCTAAGGACAGATTTAGAGCGTGAAGAAGTACAATTAAAAGATGTATCAGAACATCTTATTAATGCGGTCATTGCTACTGAAGATGAGTATTTCAGAGAGCATAATGGAGTCGTTCCAAAAGCCATCGGCAGGGCGATCGTCCAAGAATTCACAAATTCAGCAACACAATCTGGTGGTTCGACGCTAACACAGCAGTTGATTAAGAACCAAATATTAACGAATGAGGTTTCCTTTGAACGGAAAGCAAAAGAAATCCTTCTTGCACTAAGACTTGAGAGATTTTTTGAAAAAGAGGAAATCTTAGAAGCTTACTTAAATGTCGCTACCCTTGGAAGAAACGCATCAGGGAATAATATTGCCGGTGTACAATCTGCTGCCAAAGGAATTTTCGGTGTAGACGCAAAAGATTTAACATTGCCACAAGCAGCTTATATTGCCGGAATGCCACAAGCCCCTTTTACTTATACACCATTCACAAATAATGGGAAAGTTAAAGAAAACTTAAAGCCTGGACTTGAAAGAATGAAAACCGTCCTTTACCGTATGCATAGAGAAGGATTCATCTCTCAAAAAGAGTATGACGAGGCACTAGCCTATGACGTCACAAAGGATTTTACGAAACCTGTGAAATCCCCTCACGAGAAATATCCATATCTTACAGCTGAATTAGAAAATCGGGCAAAAGAAATCATTGCTAAAGTTCTTGCTAAAAAAGATGGGCTTAACGAAGAAGATTTAAAGAATAACGATGAAATCTATGAAAAATATATGACCTTAGCGGACAGAAACATGCGCCGTAGCGGTTATAAAATTCATTCTACCATTCAAAAAGATATTTATGATTCCATGCAAAAAACAAAGAATGAATACGATCTTTACGGACATAGCTATACCAAAACGATAACAGATGAAGAAACGGGAGAAGAAAAGAAAATCGAAGAACCTGTTCAAGTCGGTGCCATCATGATTGAAAACAAAACAGGGAAAATCCTCAGCTTTGTTGGTGGACGCGACTTTGAAACCGAGCAAATCAATCATGCCACACAGGCCATTCGCCAAAATGGATCAACAATGAAGCCATTACTAGTGTATGCTCCAGCCATTGAATATGGAGTCATTGCACCTGGTACACCACTACCTGACGTAGCAATGAGTATTCGAGCTGGAAACGGTGAAATTTGGGAACCGAAAAACTATAGCTACGATTATCATGGATTAATGCCAGCTAGATACGCCCTTGCCGAATCGTTAAACATTCCAGCTGCGCGACTGTACACAAAAATCGCTGATCGAGGACCCGTACAGTTCCTTGAGAAAATGGGCTTTAGTACCCTTCTTAATTCGGAAAAGGATAACCTCGCATTATCTCTCGGAGCAATGAGCAGGGGTGTTACCGTTGAAGAAAATACGAATGCGTACACAACATTTGCGAATGGCGGTAAATTTGTAGATGCATACATGATTGACAAAATTGTCGATGACGAAGGAAAGGTTATTTATCAGCATAAAGCCGAGCCTGTTAATGTATTCAGTCCTCAGACCGCTTATTTAACGCTTGATATGATGCGAGATACAATGAATTATCATACCGGAACAGGTCGTACGGCCAAGAGATTCTTGAATTTCGATACCGATTGGGCAGGAAAATCAGGAACGACCAATGAATATCACGACCACTGGTTTGTTGCCTCAAACCCTAATATTACAATGGGGACATGGTTTGGTTATGATGATCCGAAGTCATTAAATGCCCCTGAATCTGCTTGGGCCGGTCATTATGGAGTTAGAACGATTCGACTTTGGTCATACTTTTTAAATGACATTTATGATATTAAGCCTGATTTAGTTGACCCTGAAGAACGATTTAAGAGACCAGGCGGAATTGTCGATCGTTCCTTCTGCAGTATTTCTGGTAATCTACCATCTGAGGCATGTAGTCAAGCCGGATTAATCTCAAATGATATTTTTAATGCCAAGTATGTTCCAAGCAAGACCGATAATAGTTTGCTAAAGAGCCGATATGTTCTTATCAATGGCGCGAAATACTTAGCCCTTGATTCAACCCCAGCGGAGTTTTCACAGCCTGGAGTGATACTAAATCCTGATTTTGTTGATAGTATATTGAGTGGAATCTATGCGGATCCACGTCAGCTATTCCCAGTTGGCAACGAAAAGTTCAAAAATATATTAGTTGCTGAAAACAAAATTGCCGATGATGGTAACGCTCCAGGAACAGTAAAATTAACGGCATCTGGTAGTAGCATCACTTGGACAGCCTCCGCTAGTGGTGATGTCGTTGGGTATAGAGTTTATAAGAAAAATGGAAATAGCGCTCAAAAGATTGGCAGCATCAAATCAGACGGCAGCTTCTCTCAATCTGTAGGCAACGGCAGTTACTATGTTGTCGCAGTAGATGTTGCTGGGAAGCAATCAGCTCCCTCTAATGTCGTTATGATCGGTCAACCGAAAGAAAAACCTAAGCCACCAAAAGAAGATAAACCAAAACCGCCACCCGAAGAGCCAAAGCCAGATCCTAAGCCGGAGCCAGAGACTCCTGTAACAGGAAATCCTAACGACGAGCAAGGGAACAATGGTGAGAATCAAAATGGAGGAGAACCTCCTGCTGAAGGCTAAAGTAAAACCCCCGCATTTATTGGTGCGGGGGTTTTACTTGTAGGTGGAAAAATAACGAATCATTCACAACTTCATTCACTGGAAACTCCTTATATGTTTTCTCAAGTGAATATAAAGGGCATTTCACCACTTTCTTGATTGGTTTTTTCCTTATACCCTTTATGAAGGACCTTCCTTTCATACATGGATTTGTCCTTCATTGGCTTCATAAAAGACCTTCCGCCTGCTTTTTCCACAAGGTTTTGTCCTTCATCTGACTAATAAAGAAACATTCCCCTACTTTCCTACTGGATTCTGTCTTTCCTACGCTTTATGATGGATAATCTCACCCTTTCCCTACGAAATTTTGACCTTCATTGGTTATTATGATAGGTACTTTATACTTAACTTTTCACACTTACATTCACCAAAAATCAAAATTATTCCACCATTGATATTTCCTTTTTCTTTACCGAAAAAAGTGGAAAAAACACTGATAAACTACAATAAAAAACACACTGCGAAATCATATATGAAATCGAGTGTGTTTCCCTTGTGATTTAAACTTTTTTACTTCTGATAGGAACCCGTATATAGTGCGGGGATATTAAAATCCTATTAATCTTCCATTGTTGATAAATCACCTGTCGGCAGATCAAGCTCCCAGGCTTTTAGCACACGTCTCATGATCTTTCCGCTTCGTGTCTTTGGTAGTTTATCTTTAAATTCAATTTCTCTTGGGGCAGCATGTGCAGCTAATCCTTTTTTAACAAACTGTCTAATTTCTTCTTTTAATTCATCCGTTACTTCATAGCCTTCACGAAGGGCTACAAAGGCTTTTATAATTTCCCCGCGGACAGGATCAGGCTTACCAATGACTCCAGCCTCGGCAATTGCCGGATGCTCTACAAGCTTACTTTCGACTTCGAATGGGCCAACACGCTCACCTGAAGTCATGATAACATCATCAATTCTTCCTTGGAACCAGAAGTACCCTTCTTCATCCATGTACGCTGAATCTCCCGATACATACCAATCACCTGGCATAAAGTAGGATTCATATTTTTCTTGGTTATTCCAGATCGCTCCCATCATTGATGGCCAACCTTTTTTAATTGCCAAGTTGCCCATTCTGTTCGGAGGGACGACATTTCCTTGGTCATCTACAATCGCTGCTTCCACACCTGGAATCGGTTTTCCCATTGATCCAGGTTTAATCTCCATGGATGGGTAGTTACAGATTAACTGACTGCCTGTTTCCGTCATCCACCATGTATCGTGGATTCTCTTATTGAAGACTTTTGTTCCCCAACGGATAACCTCTGGGTTTAAAGGTTCCCCTACACTTAATACATGTCTTAATGAGCTTAGGTCAAACTGTTTTACTACCTCATCCCCTGCACCCATCAACATTCTAAATGCTGTTGGAGCACTATACCAAACGGTCACTCCGAAATCTTCAATGGTTTGATACCAGCTTTCAGGTTTGAAACGTCCGCCGACAATAATATTGGATGCTCCTGCAAGCCATGGACCAAAAATCCCATAAGTAGTTCCGGTAACCCAGCCTGGGTCTGCTGTACACCAATAAACATCTTCTTCTTGTAAATCTAATACCCATTTTGATGTTTGGTAATGCTGAATCATTGCTTGATGAACATGTAAAACACCTTTTGGTTTTCCAGTGGATCCCGATGTGTAGTGTAGGATCATCCCATCGTCTTTCTCTACCCACTCTGTATCCAATTGATCACTTGCATCAGTGAATTTAGATAAGAAATCAATGTAAGTACCTTCCTCTTGTACGCCTTCACCTACTAAAAAGACATGCTTTAATGCAGGTAATTCTTCTACAGGAACACGCTCTAATAGTTCTGGAGTCGTTATCAGCACTTTTGCTTCACTATCTTCTAAACGGTCTCGTACAGCGCCTTCCATGAATGCCTCAAATAATGGACCAACAATCGCTCCGAGTTTGATCGCTCCAAGAACAGAGAAATATAGTTCTGGTGATCGGGGCATAAAGATAAATACTCGATCCCCTTTTTCAACATCCCCGAAATTCTTTAAAACATTTCCCGCTTTATTCGTTAATTTTTTCATTTCTCTAAAGGTATACTTCTCGTCACGACTACCATCTCGGTAATACAAAGCCACTTTATTTTTTCGGAAGGACTCTGCATGACGGTCAATCGCTTCATGGGCAATATTCACTCGACCTGTTTCATGCCATGAGAAATTCTTCTCCGTTTCTTTCCAATCAAACGACTCATAAGTATTTTCATAGCTTTCCAAATTATAATTTCCCTTAATAGCTGGTAACGCTTCCACTTTCATCGAACGATTCCCCCTTATGTAAGAAATGTAGTTATTATTATAGTACAAAAAGGATTTTTTCTCAATTTTTAAAATTATATAATATTACAGATAACTCTACTTTTTCTTGGTTACGATAACATATATCTTGCTTTTAACCTATTAAATTATCCCTGCAAAAATCTGAAAATTTTGTGTAAGCGCTTTTTTTCTGATAGATTTATGTATAATAGTGTTATGGAAAATATCAGGGTGGTGACATAGTGAATCATAAGAAAACCTATAATGCAATGGAATTAAAAACAGCTAAGGGAAGTTTGATCATCGAGGGGCCGATTCCACCTGATGAATTATCTCGTCTTGATTTTCATGAGGATTTAGTAGCATTTCGCCCACCTGCACAGCAGCATAAAGCGCTTATCGAGATTGCTGGATTACCTGAAGGGCGAATTATCATAGTCAGAGATCGGAATACAATCGTTGGCTATGTAACCTATCTCTATCCAGACCCGCTCGAAAGATGGTCACAAGGGAAAATGGAGAAGTTAATAGAATTAGGGGCCATTGAAGTGATACCAAAGTTCCGCGGAGCGTCCGTTGGTAAAAACCTCTTAAGGGTTTCGATGATGGACGATGCCATGGAGGATTATATTATTATTACAACCGAATACTATTGGCATTGGGACTTGAAGGGAACTGGCCTTAACATATGGGAATATCGCAAAGTGATGGAAAAAATGATGAATGCCGGTGGCCTTGAATGGTATGCCACAGATGATCCGGAAATTAGCTCCCATCCGGCCAATTGTTTGATGGCTCGTATTGGAAAACGGATAAATAATGAAAATGTTCAAGCATTCGATCAGTTGAGGTTTATGAATCGTTTTATGTATTAATAACGTAACACTACAGCGGGAGGAGTTGAATGCGATCATGATAATTGAAGAAATAATGAATACGAATGTAGAAACCTTAACAGAAAACGATACGATTGAAGCAGCGATTAAGCTCATGAGAGAGAAAAAAATCAGACATATCCCTATTATAAATGACCAAGGTGAGGTCATTGGAATTGTCAGTGATCGAGATGTTAAAGTCGGTACTCCATCTATTTTTCAAAGGGATAAAGCCTCTGATGAATTAAGTAAACCTCTCAAGCTTATTATGAAAAAGGATGTCATCATTGGGCACCCACTTGACTTTGTAGAAGAAGTTGCCGCACTATTTTATGAGCATAAAATCGGTTCTCTCCCAATAGTTAAAGAGAAACAGCTTGTTGGAATAATTACAGAATCAGACTTACTACATACATTAGTCCAGCTGACAGGAGCTCATCAGCCTGGATCACAAATTGAAGTCCGTGTCCCCAATAAAGCAGGAATCCTTTATGAAGTTGCCGGTATTATCCGTAAGCATAATGCAAATATTCATAGTGTTCTCGTATATCCAGATAAAAAAGATGATGCATATAAAATTCTCGTCTTTCGCGTTAGAACGATGAATCCTGTCTCTGTTATTAATGATTTAAATAATGAAGGATATTCGGTTCTATGGCCGAATATTCCGGGTATCTCTTCATGAAAAAAGATGCGGTTTTTATCTATTCCGACAAGCTTTTGCAATACCGGTTTTCGGATCAGCATCCATTTAATCAATATCGTTTAAAACTTACGATTGACTTATTACAAGAGCTTAAAGCTCTTTCACAACAGGATTTTATTGAACCAAGAATGGCGACAGATGAAGAGCTTTTACTTATCCATGACCCTTCTTATGTCAATGCTGTCAAGCAAGCAAGTCTTGGTCAACTTTCAAATGATAAAGCCGAAAGCTATGGGATTGGCACAGAAGACACTCCCATTTTCAAAGGCATGCACGAAGCAAGTGCTCTACTAGTTGGAGGAACGCTAACAGCTGTTGATTGCATAATGGAAGGTAAAGCGGATCATGCCCTTCATTTAGGCGGTGGTCTCCATCATGGTTTCCAGGGAAAAGCTTCAGGCTTTTGCATCTATAATGATAGCTCTGTTGCGATAAAGTATTTACAAGAAAAATATAATGCCCGAGTGATGTACATTGATACCGATGCACATCATGGAGACGGTGTACAGTGGTCCTTTTATGATGATCCCAATGTCTGTACACTATCGATTCATGAAACAGGGAGATACTTATTCCCGGGTACTGGAAATGTCAATGAACGCGGATTAGGAAAGGGATATGGGTATTCTTTTAACATCCCTGTTGATGCTTTTACGGAGGATGAATCTTGGCTGCATGCCTATGAAACTTCCTTTCGTGAAGTCATTGAATTCTTTAAGCCAGACGTGATTTTGACCCAGAATGGAGCGGATGCCCATTATTATGACCCTTTGACGCACCTATCTAGTACAATCAATATTTATAAACAGATCCCAGAATTAGCACATGAACTTGCACATGAATATTGTAATGGACGGTGGATAGCCGTTGGTGGCGGCGGGTATGATATATGGCGTGTCGTCCCAAGAGCATGGTCTTTCATTTGGCTTGAGATGTCTAATCAATTGCATCTCATAGATGATTTTCCTTTAGAATGGACAAAGAAATGGCAGGAGCATTCACAGCTCCCTCTCCCCACCAGCTTCAGTGACCCAGATGATATGTATAAACCGATACCACGAAAACAAGAAATTTCAGAAAAAAATGCTCAAACCGTTGAAAAAGCATTATACCCAATTCTCTCAAACAGAAAGAATCATCATCAATAAAACCACCCCTTACCGTTTAAGGGGTGGTTTCACTTTTATTTGTAGGGTTTGCGATAATGACCTCTACTCTCCTATTTTTTTGAAGATTACTAGCTGTATCATTAGGAGCAATAGGCCTTGTTTCCCCGTACCCAACAGCAACGAACCGAGCCGGATCGAGATCATGATGACTGATTAAATAACGAATAACACTGCTTGCTCTTGCCGTTGATAACTCCCAGTTAGAAGGATACTGATACGTCTGAATAGGGTTATTGTCTGTATGACCCTCAACCTTCACCAAATGAGGGATGTTCGTAATCAACTGACCAATTTTGTTTAAAAATGGATAGGCATCTTTTCTGATTGTTGCGTCACCTGATTGAAACAGCACCTGCTCTTCAAGGACAAGAACAACTCCCCGCTCCGTACGAGTAGCAACAATGACATCGCCTAAGCCGCTTTCATGTAGATAACTTTTTATTTCTGAAAGTAATGTATCCAACGATTCCTCCTGTTCGTCTTTTTCCTCAGGAATGTCTGAGGGGACAATGGATGAGTTATACTCAAGAATCTCATCATTATTTAAGGAATCTGCAATCGCTTTAAATTTATTTACATCTATTTGTGACATCGAAAATAATAGAATAAAGAATACAAGTACTAATGTGATAAGGTCTGAGAAGGTTACCATCCATTTAGGTGCACCCTTTGAGGTTTGCTCCGGACGCAGCCTACGCCTCATTGGAAATGGCCTCCCCTTTAAACTTCACACCTTTTTCTGCTACATCTTCTTTTGATAGAAAAACCTGTAGCTTTTCTTTTAATATTTTCGGATTTTGTCCTGACTGAACACCAATTACCCCTTCAATAGCAATCTGCTTAATAAAAACTTCCTTCTCCGTTTTTAGTGCTAATTTAGCGGCCATCGGATTGAAAACGAGGTTTGCTAACAATGTTCCATACAGGGTAGTTAATAAGGCAACAGCCATATTAGGCCCTAAACTTGTAGGGTCATTTAAATTTTTTAGCATTAAGACTAACCCGATAAGTGTTCCGATCATTCCCCAAGCCGGCGCATAGTCCCCAGCCTTTTCAAACAAGCTTCTGTTCTTTCGATGTCTCTCCTCTAAAGCAAGAATTTCCGCATTTAGAATATCGATAATGATGTCTTGTTCAATCCCATCGATGGCGAGTAGAACCCCTTTTCTTATAAAAGGATCCTCTACTTTCTCGACTTCTGCTTCAAGAGAAAGCAGGCCTTCACGACGTGCTCTTTCGGATAAACGCACAAAAGTGTTAATGACATCCTGCAAATTATATTGATCTTGCTTAAATGTTTGTCGTGATACCTTGTGAAATTGCTTTAACTCACCAATGGAAAAACTGACAAGCATTGCAGCTAAGACACCTCCAACAACAATAAGAACGGAAGGAGCGTTAATAAATGATCCAAATCCAGCAATGCCGCCACTGGATATAATGGAAAAAGCAATGAAGGCAAGTCCGACAAGCACCCCTATAGGAGTGAAATAATCTAGCTTCCTCATGGTTTCTCTCCCTAACTAAATAATAACGTTGACTATAGTCTTTATATCGTCACTTCTATTATTTTGTTGAGCCTCTAAACTCAATTCGATGAGGAAGCACGACAATATTCTCGTCGACATTTTCTTTGTTCATATATTTTGTTAATAGTCGCATGGATACGGCCCCGATATCATACAGTGGTTGGACAACAGATGTTAATTGTGGTCGTACCATCAAAGCAAGTCTTGTATTATCAAAACTAATGACTTCCGCTTTTTCAGGGATATTCACACCATCATCCTGTGCTCCATGCACGATTCCTAATGCCATCTCATCGTTGCCAACAAAGACTGCTGTAGGAGTATCCTCTAATTCTTTAATCCTTTGCCATGCTTCAAGTCCTGAATCATACGTATAATCGCCTTCTAAGACTAAATCTTCCTTATACGTAATATTTGAATCTAATAAGGCTTGTTTATACCCTTCTAATTTTGACTTAATATTAATCGTGTCATGAAAGGGTCCGCTAACATATGCAATTTTTTCATGCCCTTTATTAACTAACTCTTTTACTGCATCATAAGCAGCATCTTGATAGTTAATATTGACAGAAGGGACAGTATGGGATTCCTCCACTGTTCCTGCTAGTACGATAGGGACAGGTGAACGTTCAAACTCCTTTACATGCTCATCTGTGATATGTCCACCCATAAAGACGATGCCATCTACTTGCTTCCCAAGCATTGTGTTTAATAAATGAAGCTCTTTATCTTTATTCTGATCTGAGTTACTCAGAATGATATTGTATTTATACATTGTGGCGATATCTTCAATCCCTCTGGCAAGCTCAGCGAAGAAAATATTTGAAATATCAGGGATGATCACCCCAACGGTTGTTGTCTTTTTACTTGCTAAACCACGTGCAACCGCATTTGGACGATAGCCGAGACGATCAATGACCTCTAATACTTTTTTTCTTGTTGCTGGTTTTACATTTGGATTACCGTTCACTACGCGAGAAACGGTCGCCATTGATACATTCGCTTCTCTTGCAACATCATAAATTGTTACATTCATTTCCTTACACTCCTTTTTCAAGAAACCTTTACAATTAGTCTTATTTTACACTATCTATTAATGAATTAAAAAAGGTTATCCCCGAACTTTTACACTTTTTCAGTCAACATTCAATAGTACCCTCACTAATCATGTACCTAATCATACGACAGACAACATCTTCCTGCAATAATAGTTAACCATTGTAACAAAGTTTTCATGACTTCTCCTTATTAACTTATCCTATAAAAGAATGATTCATCCTAGATCCTATATACATAGGAATATTACTATTGGCTTTCATCCTACCTTACCTCCATTTCATGCAAAAAAAAAGCTAACCCGAAAAGCAGCACTTATCCATAGCTCTAATGACTAAACTTCAGGATAAGGTTCTTTTCGGATCAGCTTATAATCGTTCAAATACCTTTTATACTCTTGCCTTTACACTGGCACCAATTTCATTATAGAAATGATCGAATTGGTCTAGATCCATTTGTTGCGCAGAGTCAGAAAGGGCAACTGCTGGGTCAGGATGTACTTCCGCCATTACTCCGTCTGCTCCAATTGCGAGTGCTGCTTTCGCTGTTGGGATTAATAAATCTCTTCTACCTGTAGAATGGGTGACATCAACAAATACCGGAAGATGCGTTTCTTGTTTTAGAATTGGAACAGCTGAGATATCTAACGTATTACGTGTTGCGCGCTCATACGTACGGATTCCTCGTTCACATAGAATGATATCGCCATTCCCTTGTGAAATAATATACTCTGCAGCATTGATGAATTCTTCAAGGGTAGCTGATAGTCCACGCTTTAGTAATACCGGCTTGTTGACTGCTCCAGCTGTTTTAAGCAATTCAAAGTTTTGCATATTCCGTGCCCCAATTTGAATCACGTCAATGTAATCAACTGCTTTTTCAATATCAGCTGGATTGACGATTTCACTAACAACCGCTAGATCGTATTCATCTGCAACCTTTTTCAAGATTTTTAAGCCTTCAATCCCTAGTCCTTGGAAATCATAAGGGGAAGTTCTCGGCTTAAATGCTCCTCCTCTTAAAAGTTTAAGACCTTTGGCTTTAACAGCTTGAGCCACTTGCGCAACTTGCTCGTATGACTCTACAGCACATGGGCCGAAGACGAAGTGTGGATTCCCATCACCAATCGTTTCACCTTTAATATTGACAATGGTATCCTCTGGTTTTTTCTTACGAGAAACCAACAATGCTTTTCGGTGATCATCCTTTTGAAGCTCTAAGCCTGCTTTGAAGATTTCTTTAAATATATGTTCAACCGTCGAATGTTCGAAAGGTCCATCATTATGCTCTTTAATTAAGTCAAGCATATTTCTTTCTCGAACCGGATCATAGCGATTTACACCTTGTTTTTCTTTTACTCGCCCGATTTCTTGTACTAAGCTTGCTCGTTCATTAATAAGTTCTAATAATTTCAAATTCTTTTCTTCAACCTGTTTTCGTAGTTGATCGAGCTCTTGATTACTCACTTGCCAACATCCTCTCCGTCAAATATTTCTTTCATCTTACATGAAAGCCTGTCATTCTTTTATTAAGATATGATACATTTTTTATATTAGGGACTATTATAATCGAATAAGTCAGAAATGTCACGAAAAAATTCTTTATTAATTAAACGCTTTTAAGCACTAAAGTATTTTAGATATAAAATAAAGTAGGTGTATCCTTTTGGAGAAAAAAGAAAAGGTATTTGCATTAGATATTGGAACACGCTCTGTTGTCGGAATTATTCTTGAAGAACATGAAGGAGAATATAAAATTATGGATATGATCTCTCAAGAACATAAGGAGAGAGCGATGTTAGATGGACAAATTCATGATGTTCCAGCAGTATCCAAAGTCATTTCAGCAATTAAGAAAGATTTGGAAGCAGTTCATGGCCCATTAAAAAATGTTTGTGTAGCAGCTGCTGGAAGAGCGTTAAAAACGGAATTCTCAAGCGTTTCACTTCCTATTAATGGAAAGCCTTTGTTAACAAAAGAGGACATCCTTCATTTAGAACTATCAGCTGTTCAACAAGCCCAAGCAAAAGCAGCACAAAACGAAAGTGAGGAAAGTTATCACTATTATTGTGTAGGATATTCTGTCCTTCATTTTAAATTAGATGGTGAAGAGATTGGTAGCCTCATTGATCAACAAGGGAAAGTGGCAAGTGTAGAAATTATTGCTACCTTCCTACCAAAGGTTGTGGTTGAGTCTCTTATTTCTGCCCTTCATCGTTCTAAATTAGAAATGGAAGCTTTAACCCTTGAGCCAATTGCAGCAATTAACGTGCTCATTCCCCCATCGATGAGAAGATTGAATGTTGCTCTTATTGATATTGGTGCAGGAACCTCGGATATTGCCATTACGCACCACGGAACCGTAATTGCTTTTGGCATGGTTCCAACAGCAGGCGATGAAATCACAGAAGCTTTTAGTGATGAGTTCCTACTAGATTTCCCATTAGCAGAACAAGCTAAAAGGGAGTTTTCACAGCAATCAACTATCCAAATTAAAGACATTCTTGGATTTGAAAACACTTTGTCCCGAGAAGAAGTGGAGGAAAAACTTGCTCCTGCTATTAAGAACCTTGCACAAAAGATTTCAACGGAAATATTAAGATTAAACAATCAAAAACCACCTAAGGCCGTTATGCTTGTTGGAGGTGGGAGTTTAACACCGAATATAACTGAAATGATTGCGGAATGTTTACAGCTGCCACCGAATCGTGTTGCTATTAGAGGTTGCGAGGCAATTAGTGAACTATCCATCCATGAGGAGAAAATGAAAGGGCCAGAATACGTAACTCCTGTCGGCATCGCAATTGCTGCCAAGAAGGCACCTGTTCAGTATATAACTACATATGTGAACGATAAGCCTGTTCGAATGTTCGAGGTTAAACCATTAACCGTCGGTGATTGTTTACTTGCAGCAGGTCATAATGTTAACAAACTTCATGGGAAACCAGGGCTTGCTATCATGGCATATGTAAATAACCAAGCGATAACGCTTCCAGGGACTTATGGAAATCCCCCTAGTATATCTATAAATGGAAAGCATGGATCCTTAGAAACTGCCATAAGCAATGGAGATCGAATCATAGTCGGCAAAGGGGAAGACGGCTTGTCTCCACACATCAAAATATCGGATTTACTTGATGCGATTCCTACGAAAGAAATTAGAATAAATAACAAACCCTATGAAGTTTCTATTAACGTTAAAAAAAATGATAAAGTAGTGAGCATAAACGAAATAGTCTGCGATCAAGACCGAATTGAAGTGAAACAAACTCAAGATTTAAAAGATGTATTTCTTCAATTAGGTTATCAAGAGTATCTATCACTGGCTCACCCATTTCGAGTAACCATTAATGGTAAAGACACCTTTTTCCCTGCATTTACTGGAAAACTGAAAGCAAATGGAATCGACGTAAAACCGACATATATTGTCCAACATAAGGATTCGATCGATTTTCATCTGCCTGAAACTCCCACTCTTCAGATGATTCTAACTAAAAAACAAATGGAATTCGAAAAGGAAATCACGGTATTTTTTCATGAGGAAGAAGTTCAATTAAAGAAACAAGTTGGTGAGGTATTTAGAAATGATAAGAAGCTTTCATCAGACTCCCTTATCCATTCAGGTGATTCTATTCAGTATAAAATAAACGAAGAAGCCACGTTCATCTTTCAAGATATCTTTCGGCATGTAGAAATTGAAATGCCAACAAATGCTAAAGGAAATTTCATTCTTTTAAAAAATGGGGAAGAAACATCTTTTTACGATTCAATTTCTACTGGTGATCGGTTAGAAATTTCTTGGCCAGTCATATCAACTCCAAAAAGATGAACACAATAGAGGCTGCCCTATAAAGATCAGGAAAAACAATCTTCAGCAACGAAAACTTTTAACCTGAAAATTTCTTTGACCTAACCATTAAATTATGGGGCAACCTCATATTAGAATTATAATTGCTTTAAAGCTTTCTGAGTAATATTCCAATGAGAAGCTGTCCATCCTGGTTTACCATCTATAAATAGAAAGGCCTGAGGAGACTCATGCTTTATTCCAAACTTCTCGGCAATGTAATTAGATAGGGAACGTGACTCCTGTACCGCTAGATAATAACCATCTATATTCTCATTATTTATAAAAGTCACATATTCATCATAAGCATTTCCACTCACTGGACATGTAAGGCTATGCTTTAGGAAAAAGAAACGGTTATGCTCATTCAGTAGCTGTTCGAATTCTTCAATTTCATTGATTTTGGTCACCATTTCAAGCGCTCCTTTCTTTTCAATTAAAAACAGTGAAGTAATCTTACCACTTCACCGTTTTAATAATCAAGTTATTCATTTAGGCGGGCAGTATATCTAATATAGCCGTCTATTGTTTAATGGTTTGTTCTGTTTCGTCAAAAGCCTTTTTCGTTTCTTCAAGCTTTTGATTTGCTTCATCTTCTCGAACCAGATCTGAAGCAATTGCATCCTGAGGCAACTCCTCATTGACGGATTCGTCACATGACTGACCTCTATAAGATTTTACCTTGTTTGCAATGTTCGAGGATTGCTCTTGGACTGATTTTGTTAAAGCAGATGTCTTTTCTTTTGCAACAGCTGCAAATTCGTTACTTTTCTCAACAGCGTTATCCTTCCATTGGCCGGTTTTTTCTTTCCATACACCAGCTTGCTCATTTAAATCAGTGCGAAGTTCTTTTCCGGATTTTGGAGCAAGGAATAATGCTGTAGTGGCCCCTACAATTCCACCGATTAGGGTTCCAATTAAGAAATCCTTTGTGTTAATATTACTTTCCGTTGTGTTTTGTTTGTTTTCAGTTTGCTGTGCCATTTAAATTCCTCCCTTTTCTTATTGTCTGGCTCTTTGAACCATTCTCACTCTTTGTTTCTTCTCTTTAGATCTGGGTTCTTGGATGTGTTCATGTTGTTCAGTTGTTTCCACTTTTGATTCAGTGGGTGTGTTTTTTTGCTTCCACTTTTCTCTTAACTCCATGATGACATTTCCCCATTGAACAGCTTGAGAAATTTTATGTTGATTTCTCTCTAATTCAGAAGAGACAGAATTAGTAACTTTTCTAACAGAGGTATTTAAATCATTAATCGAATCTCCTACACCCTTTACGGCATAGACGACTGTGTTTAAGCTTTCGGACTTTTTCTGGATATCCTCTGCCAATTGGTTTGTTTTATGTAACAAATCCGCTGATTCTTTTGTTACACCTTGTAGCTGCCCTTCCAGCCCTTCCATCGTGTTTGAAACACTATCTAGTGTAGTTTTTACCGACTTCAAGGTATTTGTAAGGCTAATAACTAAAATTAAAAAAGCAATTGCGATTAGGGCAACACTTAAATATAATATGACTTCCATTTTGCTATGCACCTCCTGCTTACAGTATTCTTTACCCAATAAATTTTATTATAAACAGTTAATTATACTTTCTGTACGCTCTGCTCATTTTCCTGCCCTAACGAATATTTTTTTAAAATGTTTACACATCAATAATAAGAAGCCCTCCAATAGATGAAAAATTATTGAAGAAAAAGCTTTTAATTAATGACCGAATATACGATAAAATAGAAAAAAAGGAGGAATTAAAATTGAAAGATCCAAGAATTGACGTACTAGCCAAAAATTTAATTCAATATTCTGTTCAATTACAACCGGGAGAAAAAATATTGATTGAAAACTTCGGACTGCAGCGTGAACTTGTAACAGCTTTAGTGAAAGAAGCTTACGCAGCTGGAGGTCATCCATTTGTATCGTTAAAAGATCACACAGTAGATCGCTCACTCCTAATGGGAGCAAA
Organism: Rossellomorea pakistanensis; assembly: GCF_016908495.1. GTDB lineage: Bacteria > Bacillota > Bacilli > Bacillales > Bacillaceae_B > Rossellomorea > Rossellomorea pakistanensis. The sequence goes on from NZ_JAFBDZ010000001.1 coordinate 1,543,851, forward strand.
TGAAGAACAATATGAAATGATGGCACACTTTGAAGCCAATGTCATGAGTCAGATGGATGCTTATATCGGTCTCCGATCTGGAGAAAATATCAGCGAGCAATCTGATGTCCCTGATAAAAAAATGAAAATCCACGGAAATACCATCGGGAAAAAAGTACATAGAGAAATTCGTGTTCCAAAAACAAAATGGGTTGTACTAAGGTATCCAAATGCTTCAATGGCCCAGCTTGCTAAAATGAGTACAGAAGCATTTGAAGACTTTTATTTTAACGTATGTAACCTTGATTATGCAAAAATGGATGAGGCAATGGATACACTGGTCAATTTAATGAACAAAACGGACAAAGTTCGCATTACCGGTGAAGGCACAGATCTTTCATTCTCTATCAAGGACATACCGGCTGTTAAATGCGCAGGCCGCCTTAATATTCCTGACGGAGAAGTATATTCTGCCCCTGTAAAAGACTCTGTTAATGGGACGATTTCATACAATACTCCATCCCCTTACCATGGATTTACCTTTGAAAATGTTAAATTAACATTTAAGGATGGGAAAATTGTAGAAGCTACAGCTAATGACACAGAGCGCATTAATAAAATCTTCGATACAGATGAAGGAGCTCGTTTTGTTGGTGAGTTTGCGATTGGAGTAAATCCCTATATCCAGCATCCAATGCAAGATATCTTATTTGATGAAAAAATCGATGGCAGCTTCCACTTTACACCTGGCGAGTGCTATGAAGATGCCTATAATGGAAACCATTCCAATATCCATTGGGATATGGTCATGATTCAACGCCCTGAATACGGTGGTGGCGAAATTTACTTTGATGATGTTCTGATTCGAAAAGATGGAAAATTTGTTTTACCCGAGTTAGAGGGGTTGAATCCTGAGAATTTAAAGTAATCATTTATTTTGGAGGGTGACTCAGCTGGAGTTGCCCTTTTTTTGGTTGGGAGAGTGCAAAGTAGAAAATAAAAAGAAACCATTTTCGGGAAATGTGTAATAAATTTTGTTTTCGTGCAATTAATGGCCTGTTTTGGTGCATAAATTTTAAATCTTGTGTAAATAGGACAGGTGTTCGTGCAATATATAAGGATAATTCGTGTGATTAACCTTTTTAGTGAATTAGTTAGTAGCAGTATTAGAATGTAGCTTTGTAGATGAGAGGTGTATTGCAGCTTGACTCCTTGATTGTAGGTAAGCTTTCGATTTCATATGCCCCCCCCTTTTTATAAGCTTCTATCAACTTTTTATGAGGCACTTCCCTCTTTTTATGCGCCAAATTCATTCCTTATGATGCTTTTTCCGATTTTATGCGTCCAACCGTTTTCAAGCCTCTTTAATACTTTTATAGGCTACTTTAAATCTAAGTTTCCACTAGATTACTCCAGCTTTTCTTCTCCCCCCAAAAAAGGTGACCCATCATAGGATCACCTTCTTATCAAAAGCCACTTAAGACTTTTCTATCTTTAAATGTTCTTCAAGAGTACGTTCATATGCATCTTGAAATTTCTGGATATCTCCAGCACCCATAAATATTAGCACACCATTATCATGGACTAGAAGTGGTGAGGTATTATCTTCTTGAATGATCATACTGCCATCGATTTTGTTCTGAAGATCTTTAATCGAAAGCTTCCCATGATTTTCCCTGGCAGAGCCGAAGATTTCACAGAGATATACTTTGTCTGCCTCGCTTAAGCTGTCGGCAAAATCGGTGAGAAAGGTCTGAGTTCTTGTGAATGTGTGCGGTTGAAAGACTGCTATTATTTCCCGGCCAGGGAACTTTTGTCTAGCTGCATCAACCGTTGCTTTGATTTCTGTTGGGTGGTGGGCATAGTCATCAATAAGAATCTGTCCACCTAATTGTTTTTCTGAGAATCTGCGTTTAACACCTTCAAAAGAAGCTAACCTATCTTGAACCTTCTCAGGATCGATATCTTCGTAGTGACATAGTGCAATAACAGAAAGAGCGTTAAGGATACTATGGTCACCGAATGTATTGATTGTAAAAGTTGCGTAGAATTCGTTTCTGACAAATACATCAAAAGTTGTCCCACTTGGTTCTTTTACGATATTTCTTGCTTGAAAATCGTTTTCTTCTGCAAATCCGTAAAACAATACTGGAACTTTTGCTTGTATCTTTTGAAGTTGTTCATCATCACCGCATGCAATAATTCCTTTTTTAACTTGCATGGCCATTGCTTGAAATGCTTCAAAGACATCGTCAATATTGGCAAAGTAATCAGGATGATCAAAATCGATATTGGTCATGATAGCGTAATCTGGATAGTAGGAAAGAAAATGTCTTCTGTATTCACATGCTTCAAATACAAAATATTTTGCATCTTTTTCTCCCTTACCTGTTCCATCCCCAATAAGATAAGAGGTAGGTTTAGCTCCTCTCATGACATGGGCTAGTAAGCCTGTAGTAGAGGTTTTCCCATGAGCTCCAGTCACAGCCACACTCGTGAATTTTTGCATGAAATCACCTAGGAACTTGTGATACCTTGTGATTGGTAATTCGAGTGATTGTGCTTTTTCAATTTCTTCATGACTGTCAGGGAAAGCATTACCTGCAATTACTTCCATCCCCTCATAAATGTTATCAGCATTAAATGGCATAATCTTTATCTGTGAATCTTCCAATGCTTTCTGTGTAAAAAAATACTTTTCCACATCAGATCCTTGAACTTTATAGTCCATATCGTGAAGCACTTGGGCTAGCGCACTCATTCCAGAACCCTTTATCCCTACGAAATGGTATATTGTCATAATAGAACCTCCAACAATCGTCTATCTGTAAACAGTATATGATACTTAGCCTATTTTGCTATGTAATCATGTAACAATCTTTTTATAGTCATACTACTTATGATTTTCATATTGCCTCATTATATCATCTTTTCAAGCCCATTTCTATGAATCGCATGTTACAGTGTCTTTAAGATATAGTGAACAGCATTTTCTTTAAGAAAACTTCTCCATGTATTCTCTGAGTTCTCTACCCGTTTATAGTCATCCAAAAGGTCATTCATAAGGCTTTTTTCTTTTACCCAATAAGCTGGACCAAGTAACAATTGATTTAATTGAATTGGAATACTTCTTATAAATAAATATGGGTCATGCTCGTTATTTTGTTTAAATGATTTATTTACTACATGCAAGTTTTCATCATTAAAAAGGCTGCGAACGACCAGGTATTCTTCTGACAGGTCAATTAATTTTACCGGTTGCCAGGGTGCCGTTAAAAACAGAGCCCCCAATAATCTGGTAGGCTCTGAAGCTTCAGAAGCTTTCAAATGCAAAAATTGGTAGAAAATGGACTGGCCCTTAATCGTTTTATAATCAAATAACAGCCAATGTTGAAACGTATCTTTAATTTTAGTTGAAGTTAATTCTTTATCTACAGCAATGTGAAATTTCTCTTGAAAAAGCATTTTCGCTCTTACTTTTTCGCGAATGTTCACTTCTCTGTTTAAAAATTCAAGACTTTCATTGTACAAGTTCATTCCTTGCGCAATAGCCAATTGCAATTTCTTCTTTCGGTAAGCGTCTAAATCAATAAGGAATTCCTGGTCAGACATTTTTTTCACACCTATTCAAAATCGACCTTTTCTAAGCGAGGATTCCAGCGTAACTTTCTACCTGCTTTTGCTTGATGCTTACCATCTAATATAACGTTATCGCCTGTGAATCCCATATTAATTTTTAATAAACTACTTCCAACTCCATAAACATCGACTGGAACATTATTGCTTTCAAATTGAGTAATACGCTCCTCGTTAAACCCACCAGTCACGACAATCTTCACATGTTGAAACCCTTCTGAATCAAGCTCATTACGCAATGCATGAACCAGTTCTGCATTGACCCCTCTTGGATCAAATGTACCTAAGAGATGTTGATTTCGAAGGAAATATTTATCTATCATCGTTCTTGATGTATCAATACGGACTCCTTTTAATTCATCCCCGAAAACTCGGGCAACTTTCAAGGAATCCGTAATCACATCATTGTTGTAATCTACAAGGGCAATGAGTTCATCATTTGGGAACGTTTCTTTGTAAGCTTGAGTTGCCTCGACAATATCACCATTAAACATTTGAATAAGGGCATGAGGCATCGTTCCCATTCCTTGCTTCCCCCACCACTCATTCATAGCATTGGTTGCTTGTGCTGTAGAGCCTCCGATAAAAGCAGCGTAACCATCTCCTGCTTGTTGAGTAAAATGATCGTCACGGTCACCCATAAATATCACCGGCTTTTGCTCCCCTGATAAAGCAGCGGCTTTCATCAATCGATAGACATTTGTTGCAACTGACGTCCGTCTTGCAAGGACCCCATCGATTATTCCTTCCAAGTATCCAAAGTCTTGGTAACGTCCAGATATGGTTAGAACTGTCTCAAAAGGATGAATTTCATCTCCATCTTTTAGTGAATGAATCTCAAGCTGTTCTGGATTGTCTGCGAATGTATGCAAAAGAGCAATGGCTTCATCCGTTCCACATAGGACACCATGATTCTTTTGAAAGAATTGCATGGTAATCTTGCTTTCCGGTTTATATTTTTTGACAATTTCTCTTGTTTTTAAAAAATATACAGCAGAAAACCAACCTTCCCTAACTCTTTTGTCAAATTTGAAGGTTTTATTTGTTAAACGATTTATTTTTCCTTGAAGTTTTAACTCGATTTCTTTCATCCTCGAAGCTCCTTACAATGTCCTGTAAAAACCAAAATGAGAAGAACGATTTATCTTTTAGAAGGATTAATCGTTCTCTCGTATTCCCAAGTATTTTTACACATAGCACTAGAATACCACGTATTAAAAATTGTTACTAGTCTCTAGTAGGGAGCCAAGATCTTCCTCTGTTATCAATACATCTCTCGGTTTACTTCCTCTCGCTTCAGAGACAATCCCATTGTCCTCCATCATTTCGATTAATCTAGCTGCACGATTATACCCGATTCTGAAGCGTCTTTGTAGTGATGAGGTCGATGCACCCCCCTGATCAATGACGAATTCACAGGCATCATAGAAAAGCTCATCTTCGTCTTCTACTGATTGAGCCTTTTTCAAAAGCTCCTCCTGATGAAAGAGGTAGGTTGGTTCTTTTTGTTCTCTAGCGTGTCTGACAATATCATCGATTTCATCATCTGAAACAAATGTCCCTTGTAAACGAACAGGCTTTGAAGAGCCGTTTTCTAAAAAGAGCATGTCTCCTTTTCCAAGTAATCGTTCAGCTCCACTTGAATCAATGATTGTTCTAGAATCTACTCCTGATGAAACAGAAAAGGCAATTCTTGTTGGGACATTTGCTTTAATTAATCCTGTTATAACATCTACAGAAGGTCGTTGTGTCGCTATAATAAGATGAATACCACATGCCCTTGCTTTCTGGGCAATTCGGCAAATCGCCTCCTCCACATCTGCAGGCGACATCATCATGAGGTCTGCTAATTCATCAATAATGATCACGACATAAGGGAGCTTGTTCTTCAGATTCCCCTCCCGTTTTGCTAGTTCATTAAATCTAGTAATATCTCGAACTCCTGTATGAGCAAATAGTTCATACCTTCTTTCCATTTCCTCTACAGCCCATTTTAATGCAGCTGTTGCCGCTTTAACATCTGTAATCACAGGGCTAACGAGGTGTGGAATTCGATTATAGGGAGCTAGCTCGACCATTTTAGGGTCAATCAATAATAATTTCAGTTCCTCGGGATCGGCTTTGTATAATAGACTCACTAAAATCGAGTTTATACAAACACTCTTTCCTGAACCGGTTGCACCTGCAATTAATCCATGAGGCATTTTTCTCAAATCCGTGACAATTGGCTGACCGGATATATCGAGTCCCAACGCCGCCGTTAAAGGTGAATCCGAGTCTCTAAAAGCCTCACTCGTAATGATCTCGCTAATACATACAGGTCTGCTATCTTGATTCGGAACCTCAATTCCGACAGTATGCTTTCCAGGAATTGGCGCTTCAATGCGAATGTCTTTAGCGGCTAAACTTAACTTAATATCATCTGATAGATTGGTAATTTTATTCACCTTAACTCCCGGCTCTGGTTGAACTTCAAAACGCGTAACAGAAGGACCTTGAGTCACATTCACAACCCTTGCTTTAACATTAAAGTTCAGCAACGTATCATTTAAAAGATGACTTTGGTTCGTTAGCCACTCTGAACTCATTTCCTTCGCAATAGGAGGTGCCAAGTAATTGATCGATGGAAATTCATAATCCCCTGCTGCCTCTTGATAGAAATCCGTTTTCTCTAATTCTTTGTATTCTTCAATAGCTTTTTCGCCTTGTCTTTCACTACTTGTTTTAGTAGGTACGGTTTTCTCTATTGAATTCCCTCTTCCCATTTGTCCTTGTTCAAGCTTCCTTTTGTCTTGCTTTAACATAAGTACATTAAAGGGCAAATGTGAACGACCTGACTTCTTTTTCGGTGGCTCTGCTTTTTTCTCCTCAACTATTTCAAAGCGAGGAATTTCATTTACTTCTAATTCCTCAGAATCCCCATTATCTTCCTCTTCTTCTATTGGTACTTCTACCTGAGCTGATTCAGGAACTACTTCAACTGCTGTAGCGACTTCTTTCTCTGCCACAGCCATCTCTTCTCCAAAATTAATCTGTGTTACAGCGGCTTTTTCTTTCCTTTCATCACATGATTCATTTTGAAATTCGTCTGTATCCTTATCGGCATCAGAATGTTCAGTCTCAGATACCATTAATTCATCCTCTTCATCCAATTCAAATGAAAGGGAAGCTGGTTTTTTTTCAACCTTAACGGGTTCATGGACGAATTGTTTTCTTAGCTCTTCGTAAGTCTTCAGTTCAATCGAGACAGGCTCATGAAAGTCTTCTTCTTTTTTGAGGTTTGGTCTTTGATTAAACCCGTAAATAGGTGACGGTATTTCTGTTGGGCGAAACGGTCGTTGATATGGATCGTTTTTCTTTTTCTTTACAATTTTCTTTGTATCCTTTACAACTACCTTCTTCTCCTCTTTTTTCTTAATGGGTTGTTTGTTTTCCTGCTGAGGCTTTGGGCCATCCTTTGGCCTCCTTCTTCCCTTTGGTTTTTCCTCGGATCCATCTGGAATGATAGGAAAACGAAATTCACCTTTTGGATATTGGTAAGTCATTCTTGTCTCAATTTCTCGGTTTTTTTCAAGTTTTTGTTTTTTTTCTCTAGGTGCCGTATGATTCGGTTTTTCTATATAATCATCTTCATCCTCAGTTACTCTTCCTAATAGTTTTTTTAACCAACTCAATATAATCACTCTTTCTATTAGAATCACCTTTTATTGTAACAGTTACTAGAAAAAATTCGAGTACATTTACTAGATTAGGAGTTATGTTACAGAAAAGTACAAATTAAAAACAGAGACTGTGCCAAAAGGTACGAACCTTTTAGACAATCTCTGTTAGGATTCGGTCAATCATGATGAAAAAGGCTTACCAATAACCTCATTTTCATCTAACACAAGAATTCCTTTTTCTTGTGGTGCATCAGGAAGATTTAATTCTTTTGCTGAACAAATCATTCCAGAGGAAGCCACACCCCGGAGTTCTGCGTCTTTAATAACCATTCCACTTGGCATAACAGCCCCTACTTTTGCTACGACAACTTTTTGTCCCCGATCTACATTTGGTGCTCCACACACAATTTGAAGTGTTTCGTTTCCAATATTCACTTTACAAATACTTAACTTGTCAGCATTCGGGTGTTTTTCTTTTTCTTCTACATAACCAACAACAAATTTCGGTGAAAAGTCGGCTACAATTTCTTCAGTAAACCCGTTTTCCTTTAATGCTTTGTTAATCTTTTGAAGGCGGTCATCTTCCATTAAAACTTGGCCATTTTCACTTACATTTAAATATGTAGAGGCTTTAAACAAATTGTAACCTAGAGTTTCATCGGTTTCTGCGTTGAAAATTCGTACTGCATTTCCCTTCTTCTGAAACCCCTTTTCACCCTCAAATGATGGTGTTAAGGAAATAATAAGGGTATCACCAACACCTTCTTTATTGTAAAAAACGTTCATTTTCATTTCTCCTCTCTAGATTTTCGATTTTTAGCTAAAATAAAGATTGGTTCAAGCTCATTCTCTTCATAAAGAAATGATAATGCGGTAATCGGAACATGCCCATTTGTAAAAAAGCTCATCGTTAATTGGGCTAGGACATCATACCCTGTTTCATTGCGAATATCGCCGATGATCAGGACATCCTGATGGGGAACAGACACCGTCATTTCACCCTCAAGCTTATTTTTCATTTCTTTTAGAAGAGATTCATTTAAAATTCGACTCGCATCATAACCATCTTTGCTATTTAAAAAATAAAAAATGTTACCAGCTATAGTATCCTGTTTCATTTCCGTTGGTAATGAGCGGAGATTAAACCTGGCCATTTCTTTCATCTCTTGCTCATCCCAGTCTTCTTTAGCCAATAGCTCCCTGTCTATCATACGATAGGTCTTCCCCAAGTCAAGAGCAAAATAAATCCGAGTTTCTGCCGTATGTTCCTCTGTGACAAATGGCACACCCTCTCTTGCTTCAGTTGGAAAAGAAGTGGAGCGAATTACAGGAAATATTTTCTTTTCTTCATTACGTAAAGATTGATCTTTGCCCATCACATCTAAGGCTTCTTCTACATAATAGACGACCTCATCAATAGCCTTTTCTTTCTGATTTTCCCATTTTGCTACAATCGGCGGAAGAGTGATAGTGATCCCCTTTCCAGTCTCTATATTTTCAATTCTAAGAGTATCCTTTTCACGATCAAAATGGAAGGTTCGCTTTGAGGAAGCGAGTCTATTTTCAAGTTTTTTCTTTATCTGTTTTACATCCATCGTTATTCCCTCCTTAAGAGTAGAGGTCTTTCTTTAAGTATCCCGTACCATTGTACATTAAAATCCCTTCAACACAAAGGATGAAGGGATTTAATGTGCCAATTATGAGGAAAGAGAGTCGATAAAGTTTTCGATTTCTTCTTTCGTCTTTCGATCTTTACTGACGAAGCGTCCTAATTCTTCTCCATTTTCAAATGCCAGGAAGCTTGGGATTCCAAAAACATCAAGGTCAATACAGAGATCGATAAACTTATCACGATCAACATAGACAAGAGTATATTCTGAATACTTCTCTTCAATTTCTGGAAGAATAGGCTCGATAATACGGCAATCAGGACACCAATCAGCCGAAAACATAAAAATATGCTTACCCGTAGATTTTCTTTCTTTAAATTCTTCCATTGATTCTAATGTTTTCATATTAATTTCCTCCAGTTCTTATGAGCAACTGCCCATCTTTGATCCAACCTCTTTTTCTCATATATTCTGATAGTATCAGGCTGATGACGGCAGGTCCAATAAAATGCAACACAAGAACCTTCATGATTACACCTGAGGTAAAGCCCATTACAGAAAAGGTCATGATTTGTCCTACAAAGCCGCTAGTCCCCATGCCAGCTCCTGCTGGATTATTTTGCATCACCCAAATGGTGGTTCCGATTGGGGCTAAGATCATACCGGCAATGGTTGGCGGGATGAGAACGAGTGGGTTACGAATAATGTTCGGGACTTGAAGCATGGACGTCCCTATCCCTTGGGCAAATATTCCCCCCATTTTATTCTCACGATAACTACTTACGGCAAATCCGACCATTTGAGCACTACAACCAATTGTCGCAGCCCCTGCTGCAACTCCGCTCAATTCAAGCATAAAAGCGATGGCAGCACTTGATATTGGAGCAGTTAAAGCCAATCCCATAAGAGCTGCAACCAGGATTCCCATTATAATCGGACGCTGTTCTGTACTCCACTCAATCCAGCTCCCGAACATTTTAATAAAGCTATCAATTTCAGGGCCTATCAATGCAGAAATACTGTACCCAGCTAGGATTGTGACAAAGGGTGTGACGATAATATCAATTTTTGTTGTTTTATTTACAAGCTTTCCGATTTCTGTGGAGACTACAGCTGCTACATATGCGCCAGCAGGGCCCCCTAATGTGTAACCTGCTGCTCCCGTCACAACAGCAGCAAACGCGACAAGTGGTGGTGCACCTAAACCATAAGCAATAGCTACACCTATAGCAGGGCCAGTCAAACTCATAGCGAGTGCTCCCATCTCCGTGAAAAATCCAAAGCCCGTTTCATCCCCAATTGTTTTAATAATCAACCCAATGATTAATGAGCTAAATAAACCTAAAGCCATATAACTTAGAGCATCTATTAAATACACTTTCGCTGATATTTTAACATTTTTACTTTCTAAGAACTTTTTCATTTAAGTCCCCCCTTTTACAGCTATTTACTAGTGTAAAGACACATGTTGTTTTTGTCTATATCTAATTTTAGTAGTCATTTTTAGATTTTTGTTACTGATACATTTAATTTGTCGTTTTTCTAATTGGCTCTTACAAATAAAAAAAGAGGAAGCCTAAAATAAACCTGCAGTTTATTCTAGGTAATCCTCTTTTACTTATATTTCACAGAAGAAATAACATCCATCATAAATTCAGCAGCATCGGAGAGGTCATTCCTATCACTCTTTGTTGTCATTTTGATACCACCTATTCCCACTGTTAATTCATACTTATCATTCTTTATTTCCCTAACAATATAATAGCCAAATCGGTTATTTTGTTCGAAGGTCTTTTCTTTAATAATCCCCGTTTGATCTTTGGTAGAAGATTTATAAAGGGTTTCACTATCATATTCCTCATTAGGGTTATTAAATAAAATAAAAGTATTATTTCCTTTTTCAATGATGACATTGTTTTCCTTTTTTTCTTTTATGTCCGCACCAAAGGGTAAATGAAACTTAAATCTTTCAGTTTCTTCATTTGTTTTCCCATTAGGGTTATCCAATGATTCACTTACGATTTTTTCAATGTTCCCTAAATGTTCGTCAAAAGTCATGTTATTACATCCAGATAGAATCAGAACAAAGAACACCGATATCATCAAAGTCATATATATTTTTTTCATAGGATCCTCCTTTACTGAGCCTAGAATCAAGTCTATAATACCCGTCATAAAGTACTATTGACAACCTATGTATCCCGTAGTTTTCCAAAGACGCTAATCTTTTATCCCTAAGAAAGTGTATATTAAAGAAAGTATTGGAGGTTCATGATAGAATATGGATAAATTCATAAGAGGAGGGACTGTAAATGGAATTGACCGTTTATTTAGCAGGAGAAATACATAGCAGCTGGAGAGATGAAGTAAAAGAAAAAGTTAGGTCATTAAAACTACCTATATCTTTTGTAGGGCCGATGGAAAATCATGACCGTTCCGATTCAATCGGGGAAGAGATTCTTGGAAAACAGCCAAATGCAGTACTTAGAGACGAGACTGCTTCTAGCTTTAATAATCTACGCACCAGCGTGCTTATGCAAAAATCAGATATCGTCATTGCTTTATTTGGTGAAAAATACAAGCAATGGAATACAGCTATGGATGCCAGCACTGCATTATCACTTGGAAAACCACTTATTCTCATTCGTCCAGAACAGCTTCACCATCCTTTAAAAGAGCTCTCTAGTAAAGCAAATGTAACAGTCGAAACCGTAAATCAAGCAATAAAAGCACTGTCATATATTTTTGACACGGAGTAACACCCAAAAGCGGAAGCGCCTTGAACAGGCCGGACAAGCATAAGTCGAGTCAAGAAGGAAGGGCGCTTTCTCCCTTCATTCATGGCTTGGCTTATGACTCGAGGGCCTAGGCGCTGGAGTTAGTATAAATCAAAAGCAAAAGAGTTCAAAACGAAGAAATAATCCTATACAAAAAATCCATGAGCCACACTCCTCTCTCCGATAACGAGGGTCAGCACCCTCATTTCAGGAGCATAGGGGTCCGTCACTACCTAGAAAATCTTATGTAAATTTATATGAACTACAAACCACATCAAAACCCCACTCCTCAATGGTAGGGACTGACACCACGGTCTTAAGAAAAACTCTTCACTCAATCAAACCCATTCTGATACTGCCACTGTCCAAGAAGTAATCTAACAACATGATAAAACATGTCATGTCGCGTAATTTTTCCATTTGAAAAGATTCCTATAGCACCTTCCCTATGACGTATCCCTTCTCTTTGACTATAGTCATCCATTACAGGGCCAAGCTCTTCGCCACTTCTTAATCTCTCAGCAATACTCTCAGGCAGGATGATTCTCTCCCCCCCTGCAATAATAGGAGGCTGGGTACTGGTAGCTAGAGCACCCCAGTTGGTTAGCGCAAGTCCAAAAGGTGTTTCCATCACCCCTCCTTCTAATCCAATTCCTATATCCCCACCAGATATCGCTAGAACACATTTTGCACGATTCATGGCACCTATAGCTGTTTCCTCATCTGAAAATGGTTGTTCGCTAACATCGGATTCCGTTTTGTAAGACTTAAATATAAAATGTGCGTTCTCTTGTGCAAAACCGTCTTTTACCGCCTTCACTTTCGCAGGATTTTTCGTTCCAATTGCAACGAGCATTGATGGACCCTCCAATTCTTGAATTACAGACAATGAAAAGGGTGACCATTTAGGCCACCCACAAAAATAACTTTAGCATTTTATCAATGTTTTATAAATGATTATCCGTTATCTCTAATAGAATCAATTGTTGTTTGATCACAATTCTTCACAAGCTTCGTGATTAATTCCTTAGCAGCAGCATAATCATCAATATGGATCATGGATGCATGAGTGTGGATGTAACGAGAGCAAATACCAATTACCCCACTCGGGATTCCTTCGTTTGATATATGTACGCGTCCTGCATCTGTTCCACCTTGCGAGACAAAATATTGATATGGAATATTATTGGACTCTGCTGTATCAAGAATAAACTCTTTCATCCCTTTATGTGTAACCATTGAACGATCAAGAATTCGAAGCAACGCCCCTTTCCCTAATTGACCAAATTCTTTTTTGTCACCAGACATGTCATTTGCTGGACTTGCATCCAAAGCGAAGAAAATATCTGGTTTAATCATGTTAGCGGCAGTTTGTGCCCCTCGAAGACCAACTTCCTCTTGGACAGTCGCCCCTGAATAAACAACGTTTTGATGTTCTACTTTTTCCAATTCTTTTAATAATTCAATGGATAATCCACATCCATAACGGTTGTCCCACGCCTTTGCCAAGATTTTCTTTTCATTAGCCATAGGTGTAAATGGACAAATAGGAACGATTTGCTGTCCAGGTTTGATTCCAATTCTTTCAACATCTTCTTTATCGTCTGCTCCAATGTCAATCAGCATGTTTTTAATATCCATTGGACGTTTTCTTTGGTCTTCGCCTAATAAGTGTGGTGGAATCGAGCCAATAACACCGATAACCGGCCCACTATCTGTAATAATTTGGACTCGCTGTGCAAGTAGCACTTGACTCCACCAGCCTCCTAATGTTTGGAAACGAAGCATTCCGTTATCAGTAATACTAGTAACCATGAAGCCCACTTCATCCATATGTCCAGCCACCATTACCGTAGGACCATTTTCTTTACCTATTTTCACTCCGAAAACGCCGCCTAATCCATCTTGGACAACTTCATCAGAATATTTTGCAAGCTGTTCTTTCATAAATTTACGAACTGCATGTTCATTACCTGGTGCACCAGGTAGTTCCGTTAACGTTTTAAATAACTCTAAAGTTTCATGATTCATAAAATAACCCCTTTATATGTATTCTGAAGCTTCTTCTTATTCTATTTTACAGAAATTTCATACGACTTGCCACTGTAACCTTTCTTTTCCTGATAAAGTGAAATTCTCTTCTAAGGAGAGTATACTGAAAATATAAACATAAAGGAGGCGTCTGATGTTGAACTGGAAATCCTTATTATTTGGTGCTGGGGTTGGATTTATTGGAGGTTACCTAGTGAAAGATACCGTTACTTCTCGTACATATATTTCAGCTGAAAAGGTTCTAAACCATGTAAAAAAGGGATTTAAAAGGGAAGGAACGATTGATGGATCTTGGATTCATATGAAAGCAGAAGACTATCAAAAGCATGCGATTAAAACAAAAATCTATCGTGGCGGAATTTCACGTAGTCAAAATGGTCAATTACAGCAATTTGAATTTATTGCAGATGCCTATACTGGATCTGTTTTGGATGTCTATCTTTTATAGGAAGGTAACATTATTACTTTCATTTTTTCAAAAATACCAACCTCAATAAAAGTCAATGAGGTTGGTTTTTGAATTATTTTTCCCGTAACACAGAAGATACAATTTCTCCTTCTTTATCCCATTTAAGTGCACGATATTTGGCATCATGATAAAAAATAAACCAGTAATTTTCTTCTATAGCTTTTGAAATCCACTGCTGTTTGGCATCAATAGAATCCATTGGATAGTCATCATAAGCAAGTACCCATAATGGATTTTTGTGGGCATGAGTTGGCATCAGGTCTGCCATATGAATATAATGATCCTCGCCATTTTCATAGACAATAATAGAATGTCCATTACTATGTCCACCAGTATGAATCATTTTTAATCCATCCAGAACTTCGATTTCCTCTTTGAAGGGCTGGACCTGGTGTTCAATTGCCTCCCAATTTTCTTTCCAATATGTATTTCTAGAACGGATATTCGGAGCTCTCATTTCATCCCATTCAGTTTGTGATGTATAGATTACTGCATTTGGAAATACAGACTTCCATTTATTATTTTCAAAAGTAGTTAATCCACATGCATGATCAAAATGCATATGTGTCATCAGAATAATGTCAATGTCACTGGTTGTTAAACCTATTTGTTTTAAAGAACTTTCCATTTCTGATTCTTCTAATACTCCATAATTCCTTTTCTGCTTATCGGAGAATTTACCATTCCCTATACCCGATTCAATGAGAATATTCTTCCCTTGAAGATTCAGGTAAATGGGGTCTGTTCTGAGCTCAATTTGATTACTCTCGTTGTGAGGGTACTTCTTTGACCATAGTGGTTTTGGAACAACTCCAAACATTGCTCCCCCATCCATATGTGTGACACCGCCTTTTAACCAAGTGAGTGTTTGTTCACCGATCTTTACCGTTTCCATTCTTACCCCTCCCCTTTGAATGCTGTCCCTTTTATTTTATCAAATCAACATTCTCACGACCAATAGAAAGCCATTTGGGAAATTCAATTCCAATGATATATCCATAAAATCGTTACAAATAATTCCAAAATAGAATGCATTTCGGTGAGATCATATATCGTCTGATGAAAGCACTCGTTCTTGTCAAACATTGTAGAGATCGATAAACAGGAGAAAGTTGAAAATAAAAGGGGAATAGTTGAAAGTTAACCATGATCTGACAATAAAATTCAATGAAAAGCCAGGAGCTAAAATAGAAAAAACCGCCACAAGACGGTTATTCTTAACTAGCTCCGATATTTTACCTCACATCGGTAGATCCTTTGTCCTTTTGCTGAGAATTTCTCTTCATATTCAGTCATAATATTTCCTTCGAATTCGCTTTTGTGAAGGTCAAGACTTAAATAAGTCAATAATAGGCCATAGTGAGAAAAGCTTTGTAATGAGTATTCAAATAAACCTTGATTATCGGTTTTAAAATGAATTTCTCCTTCGTCAACCAGAATCTCTTCATATAGTTTTAAGAAATCTTTGTAAGTAAGACGACGTTTCTCATGACGGTTCTTTGGCCATGGATCTGAGAAGTTTAAATAAACTCGATCTACGTCTCCTTTTTCAAAATACTCTTTTAAATCTTTGGCATTAACATTTAATAATTTTACATTGGGTAATTCAGCTTCGATTAAGCGATCTAAAGCTGTTATAATGACACTGTCATATAATTCAATTCCAATGTAATTAATATCTGGGTTCGCTCTGGCCATTTCTGTTACAAATTGACCTTTCCCTGTTCCGACCTCTATATGAATGGGATTTGGATTTCCAAAGACCTCAGCCCAATTCCCTTTATGTGTTTCAGGGTCAGCAATGGCATATTGTGGATATTGTCCTAATTTTTCGCCTGCCCATGGTTTATGTCTTAGACGCATTTTGACACCTCATTTTTTTCTTATCGACAAAACAATACCATGACGTTCTCTTTCACGCAACACCCCTACTCTTTTTATCAAAGAGGCAGATAGTGTTTAATGGGTTATTCTTTTGAAAAACGAGCTTAGAAAAAACTTCACCATGAATAAAGAAAAAAGGAAGTCACAAACTAAAGTGACTTCCTTTTTTTAATCTATTTGAAAGGGTGTAAATTATGCCACTCAATCATCAGGATCAAGTACAACTTTTAACCGATATTTTAAGCAATCATCAAACCGATTGTTGCGGATCGATTTCAGAGTGCGAACAGTTAGAAAGATTAGTAAAGTCTTTAATGGTAAATTCTAATATTCAGGAAAATATAAAGCCGGTTTTAGAAGAGATTTATCAATATAGTCAGCATGGAATTAATTCTAATAGCCTTGATGATCATATCTTATCAAATCAGCAGAATTTGTCTCAATGGGTGGATAATATGAACATGTATACCTAATAATTCTTTATAGGATGGAATGTAAATATTCGATCCAATGATTCATTTCATGAAAGCGAGCCTTTCCTTTATGCCATTGAATGAACATCAACGTTTGGGAAACAACATACCATTTCATTCGCAATCTTAAATGATCAGTTAATGGTATTCCATATTGTAATAACCAATTCTCCCAATCTTCTTCAGGGATATACCAATATAGCAGCAGTCCTATATCTATTGCAGGATCCCCTATCATGGCCCCATCCCAATCAATTAAATATAACTGGTTGTTGTCTGATAACAACCAGTTGTTATGATTGACGTCCCCATGGCATACCACATATTCATAATGTCTAATATTTTCTATTTCATTCTGTAAAAATGAAAGCCCATGTCTAACGATTGGAAGAGATAGGACATCATAATCTAACCCAGTCTCTATTTCTGTTAGCATATGCTCTGGCTGAAAACGCTCTTTTCCCAAACGTTCAAGCATTGTCAACAAAGGCTTAGAAGAATGAATTTTCTTCAAAAGCTTTGCAACCTCTTGTTGTGTCATTTCTACAGGCTTCAGCTCTCGACCATTTAGCCAATGCTGTGCTGTAATGACATCTCCGTTTTCCAGCCTTTTAGTCCATACTAGCTTCGGAACAATTCCTTCAGCTGAAAGAACCGCGAGAAAAGGTGATGAATTTCGTTTAAGAAATAGCTTTTTCTCTTGATGCCTTGCAAAAAACGCTTCTCCTGTCGCGCCTCCTGCCGGTGAGATTTCCCACCCTTGATCAAATAAGTGTTCCAACATTAGTCACCTTCTATTGGTTTCAATGTAAATGTTTTTCACCTGTCACGATAAACCATTCAATGATACATCTATTATCTTTACAATTTTTTTCGGTATCTTTTATAAAAACGAAAAAAGACAGCTATTGGGCAAATGAAGTTCAATAGCCATCTTTTTAAAAGTTTATCGTCATTTACTATGTTTCGTCAAGTATTCATTCAAACCTTTACCTCACGCATATATAGAGGGAAACCGGTTCAACTTTCAAAGAATTACCTTCAGTGTAATACATTGGGTTTACATTTGCCCGCTCTCCATCCGCAAGGACCCCAAATTGGCTACCACTTGGTAAGCTAATACTAGTAGCATCATTTCCAGCATAACAAAGAAGGAATAGTTCATTCCATGAACCAAACTCTTTTACATTTTTATAATGAAGAGTAACTAATTTTTCCATTGGAGAACCGAATTGCAAATGCTTATGAATGAAATCAGGGATTGAGAAACGAAGGGCCCCATGTGACTTTCTAATCGAAATAAGACCTTTTATATATTCGATATTTTCGTGGTGAATGACCCTCTTCTCCCAATCAAGTTGATTAATATCATCTGGTGCATTATAGCTATTTTCGACTCCTTTTTTCGTGCGGAAAAATTCCTGACCAGCATGTAAGAAAGGAATTCCTTGCGCCATTAAAACCATAGCGGTTGCAAGCTTATGATGCTTTCTACCCCAATTCTCTTCTTCGATACAAGCAAGGGTTTTATCCCAAAGCGTATAATTGTCATGAGACTCTACATAGTTGACTGATTGTGTCGGGGCGAGAAATATTCCTTTTTCATCCTTTTTTAAACCAATGCTTCCCATTAACACATAGCCTGCTTTATGTTCCATCTGTCCATGCCCAAGGGCGAAACCTCGGTCATATAAATTGAATGTACTGCCCTTTATCCAATCTCGAAAGCGGTCATTAAATTGGCCAATCCCCTTTAGCTTTGATGCATTCTTAATATTGGCTTTTAATTCTGGTGGTAATGGAGTATTCAAATCCCAACCTTCACCGATAATGATGGCTTGAGGTTTGATTTCTTCAACTTTTCGTTTTACTTCATTCATTGTTTCAACATCAAGTATCCCCATTAAATCAAATCGAAACCCATCAATACCATATTCCGTTAACCAGTATTCAATGGAATCAACGATAAATTTTCTCGCCATTAATCGTTCAGAGCCGAAATCATTTCCTACCCCAGTTCCGTTAGATGGTAATCCATTAACATCATGTCTAAAAAAATAACCAGGGACCAATTTCTCAAAAGAAGATTCTTCTCGAATATATACATGATTGAAGACTACGTCTAAAATCACCCTTAATCCTTCTTGATGAAGAGAGGAAATCAGTTGCTTTAATTCCATTATTCGTTTATAAGGATCAGCTGGATTTGTTGAGTAACTGCCTTCTGGGGATTGAAAATAAAGGGGATTATATCCCCAATTATATTGTTTATTTGGGTTCTCATCTAATACTCCTGCAAAATCATTAACGGGCAATAATTCTACATGGGTTATTCCTAACTCTTTTAGATAATTCATCCCAGTACTTTTCCCTTTTAAAGGCTCTGAATTTTTTTCAGTAAAAGCTAAATATTTTCCTTTATGCTTCATTCCACTCTCTTTGTGAATCGAAAAATCTCGTACATGGAGTTCATAAATGATTGCATCTGTTGGAGAAGGTAACGAAGGTAGTGGATGAAGGTCTACTTTTGCATTGGCAGAATCTATGACACAACCCCATTCACTATTCATCGTGACGGACCTTGCATACGGATCGATCGTCTCTTGCCATTGCAAATTCACACAAACTAAATAGGTATAGTAGTGTCCTTCTACATTTTCCAGCACAGTTGTCGACCAAACACCTTTTTCGTGTCGAGCTAGTGGAATTTTTGAAACCTCATTTGTTTTTGGGTTTTTAAGTTTTAACGATACCTTTGTAGCTGTTGGTGCCCATACTTTAAAACGGGTTTCATTTTGGTGTATTATCGCTCCTAAATCATCACCTGGATAATAAAACATCTCATCAAACTCCTGAGTTCGAATAACCGCTCCAATTTGAAGATCGGTTGTGTGCCCCTTTTCATCTTTCACTAGGAAACTTTTTCCGAATTCAGGAGAATACTCACTTTTACAAACATATTTTTTTTGGTTATGAAGCGTGATCGTTTCTAAAATAGGAAGACTCCATTCCTGCTCTCCATGGACCAACTTAAAGAAAGATGAATGACCATTATTATAGGAATACGGTAACAAGATAGTAATAAGATCTAAGCGATCAAGATAGGCATAAAATTCTCGTTTAATTGAAAGCATTTATGAAAGTCACCCTCTCTTTAGGTTTTCATTCACTTTTCTTAAATGCTTACTCATTTCATCATGACTCGTTTGCTCTCTATACATCTTCCAGCTTTCACTTTTAATGGTTATATGTAACGAGTTATGCTGATGGAGCCTGCCGACGTTATCACCGTCAGCGTGCACTAACATGTGATCCTTTGTATGAATGACGATGTCCTTCCCCGATAAGGTTTGAACGTCTTTAAACTGTGTATGTTTACCAAAAAAATACAGATAGAAAAACAAGCAGCAATTTATACCTAGAAAGATTATAAACAATCGTTAAGTTTAGCTTCCCATCATCGGGTTTTGCCTCTGGGGAAATAATCATTCCGCCACCGTAGTACGGTTGATTTGAACAGGTAATAAACCATGTATTTTCATATACATACTCAATGTCATCAATTTTCAGATATACGGCCTGAGGTTTGTAAACGAAGGCTTCCTTTTTTTATATAAATGGCATAAATAAGTTTTCCCTAAAGAAAATCGGTTTAATAATTTTTTTATCTTAGATGCATTTGACTTTTGAGCAACTAGAGCATCAAACCCTGCTCCTATATTATTCACAAAAGACCCATTTTGGTACTCACAGAGCTTGTAAATTCCCGAATCAAAATATTCTACTAAAGGCGAGCTATACTGACATCTTTTGATTTTCTCTATGCACTTTATCGGATTAGTAGACCATTTAAACCCTCTAGCAAAATCATTTCCACTCCCTGCAGGAACATACCCAATCGAGATATTTTCATAATCTTGTGATGCCTCAATCACTTTATTGATTGTCCCATCTCCTCCGACTCCAATAATATAAAGGGAGTCATGTTTATATTGTTCTGCAAGTTCTGTTATTTTCTTACTTGCTTCTTCAGGTGTATTCGTATAATAAACTTCTTCATTTCTTTGTAATCGCCTCTTTATTCTTTTCTAAATGAAAAGGGAATAATTATTTTTAGCAGATAGGTTGACAATATAAACCGTTCTCAATTTCAATCAATTTCCTTCTTGTTCATAAACTCAATGTCCTGTTGATCTTCCCACAAAAATCGCTTAAAGGATGTCGTTTGACAGTACTCTAATAAACTTTGTGCCGCTTTCAACTGAACTTTCTTTATGGGGGAAGACAAACTTCTCATTTGCCCGAACCATTCATCATATCTCCTTTTATCAAGTAATTGAAGATCATGGGGGGCTAAGGGAAAATCAATAAATCCGTTACGGCTTATGATTCCTTTCTTAAGTGGGATTTCAATATTCTGCTTAAGGAAAATTTGAGAAATAATATTTTCCATCCTTCTTAAAGATATCATCGGATTAAGGACCTTTCCTTCTTTTTCTCCCCATTTCTTGATCCAAAACCGCTCCTGTGAGCCAAGATAAACGGTTTGATCCACTTCTTCAAGAAAAGCTAAACACCATACATCTGTAGGAGAAATCAAAATAAGCTCCATTTCAACAGGCGCCTTTTTTATATAAAAAATTGGAAAATAAAGAACCAATATATTATCAGGAAACCGCTGTAATAAATACCTCAATCGCTCATCCTGAATGAAACTTTGATCAACATAAGACTTTTCTGTTAAAGTAGAACTTGCCCACTTTAGTTGGAAGGGATAAAGCTGATCAAGAAAAACCATTTTTAAATCATTTATTGTGGCAGGAATGCTGTTCATTGTAATAGTAAAATCTATTTCTTCCGCTTCATTATCATAGAAATTTGAAGGATTATTCATTTGATCCTCCAGCATGGAATCTCTCATAAAAAGCCCTTTTAGCTTTCCTACTAATGGTTGTTTTATAGCTTTTATTTCATTGTTTTCATTTAATGATTCTTTCGATGATGCCTCACCGTTTTCCCATTGTCCCTTAAGTTTTTCCCACTGTTGCTTTTTTAAACGAACAAATTGGGAAGGATAACGATATAGATCGCTCCCGTATCTTGATGCATAGTCCTGCAATTTAATCAATTGGGCCATTTCCGCTCTCCTCACAAGCTAATTTTCTATCTAATAATGGAATTTACCATAAAGAAATAGAGGCTGTTCTAAAAGAGGATTGAAACCACATATGTACAAATAAAAATAGTGAGTTTTTTCCTATGGTCATCTTGGTAAATAACAGCCTCATCTAAGTTAACACTATTGAGCTTTTGACTTCATACTTAGGAACCCGATCTAAATGTGTTTGATAGAGAACCACTTCATTTCCTTGCCATTTAATCGCTTTCTCAAGATTAAAGTGGTTTAGTAATTCTCCTTGAAACGCTTCTTTTCCACTCCATTTTCTTGCTACAGTGATATGGGGTGTAAACGGACGTTGATCTAATAGAAATCCCTGACTCTCACATGCCTTATATATAGTATTGCGAAGTTCAACTAAAGAACTTGGGATACTGGAATTTGCCCAAAAGATTCTTGGGTTCCTCTCCTGCCCAAAAGTTCCAAGCCGATCTGTTTTCATTTCAAAAGGGTTAATAGTAGAAACGGTTTTCTTTATGATGTTTTCAGTATTTTGTAACTGAACGGCCGTTGCATTTCCTAAAAACGCAAGAGTGATATGGTAATCCTCAGGATGCACCCACTTTTGGAAAGGAAAAGAAGGTTTTAATTCCTGGATCCATTCATTTAATACATGTTTCACCTTGTTAGGAATTCGGAGTGCGTAAAAATAATGCGGATTCATAAAAGATAACCTCACTTCTGATTCATATTTTAGCAAATTATTCCTCATTATAATATGTATCCTACTAGAATAATAAAGAAATCATCTTCATAATCATTAACCTTTTCCCATTTTATTAAAACAACCCATTAAATATCGATATATTTGATAAGATTTATAAGAATTAGTACTATTGAGGATAGAATAATGATTGATGAAAGGACGATTTGATGAAAGTTGTTCAAAATATTGCGGAGTTGATTGGAGATACACCTCTTGTTAAATTAAACAGATTGAACCCAGCAGAAGGTGCAGATGTTTATGTGAAATTAGAGTTTTATAACCCTAGCAAAAGTGTAAAAGACCGTGCTGCTTTTAACATGATCTTAGAGGCTGAAAAAGCGGGGTTATTAACAGAGGGATCTACTATTATTGAACCTACAAGCGGAAATACGGGAATTGGACTTGCGATGAATGCAGCTGCTAGAGGATATCGTTCTATCCTTGTGATGCCAGATACGATGACCCAAGAAAGAATCAACCTCTTAAAAGCATATGGAGCAGAAGTTGTCCTGACACCTGGTGATGGAAAAATGCCAGGAGCAATTGAAAAAGCTAAACAACTCACAAAAGAAATTCCAAATAGCTTCATGCCAATGCAATTTGAAAATAATGCGAACCCTAACGCACATCGGAAAACGACTGCTATCGAAATTATTGAAGGAATAAACCAAATTGGGAAGCCACTCTCTGCATTCGTATCAACCGCTGGAACTGGCGGTACCATCACGGGGACAGGTGAAGTCTTAAAAGAACACTATCCCGATCTTGAAATTCATGTGGTAGAACCAGCGGGATCACCCGTTCTTTCAGGAGGGAAACCAGGGAAGCATAAATTAGTGGGGACAAGTCCAGGATTTATCCCGGAGATACTAAATCAACATGTTTACAATGAAATTCACAAAATAGAAGACGAAGAAGCGTATGAAACAGCCCGAAGAATGGCAAGCGAAGAAGGAATCCTTGTTGGCCCATCCTCAGGGGCTGCTTGCTACGCTGCCATCCAAGTAGCAAAGAGGTTATCACCAGACGATGCGGTTATATGCATTGCCTGTGATACTGGCGAACGATATCTATCAAGCGACCTTTTTAAAAATTAACAAGAAAGGCGGTGGCCTCGTTTAGAGGTTAAAAAGCCACGTCCTGTGGGAACGCCTTTCTGACCCACTTCCTCTAGGCCCAAGACAAGCGTTAGGCGAACTATCAAGGAAGGGCGTTTTTCCCCTTCCATTTGATGGCCTGACTTATATATCAAAGGTCTTGGCGCTGAGCTGGACACTCGAAAAACGGAGGAGCCTTGATCTAAAGGATGAAAGGTCGCCCTGTCCAAATTTTTTCTTTCTCCCTTTTTTTCATAAAGAGGAGATCATTCATGAAGTCGATTCTGCCATAAAAAAACGAGAACCAGGGCATGAACCCTGACTCTCTTCTAATTCTAACAATTAAGCTTTTCCCCATTCCTAGTAATAAGTTGATTAAAATGTTGTTGAAGTGTTTTGGTTAGTTCCCCAGGTTTCCCATTTGAAATCTCTACTTCATCAATTTTAACAATTGGCATGACTTCAGAAGTTGTACTTGCAATAAAGACTTCATCTGCTTCCATCAACTCATTAACAGTAAATTCTTTTTCATTAACTTTAATCCCGTTTTGATGGCAAATATCAAGAATGCATCGTCGAGTAATTCCATTTAAAATCAAGTTTGTTGCCGGATGAGTAAATAGCTCTCCTTCCTTTATGATAAACACGTTAGAAGAAGAACCTTCTGTCACCGTTTCTCCTCTATGTTGAATGGCTTCAAAACCGCCAACTGCAGCTGCTTCTTGTTTTGCTAATAAATTTCCTAAAAGATTAAGGCTTTTAATATCGCAACGGAGCCATCTAATGTCTTCCACTAACTTAGCCGATACTCCCTTTTCCATTTTATTTAGTGGCCTAGCGAAATCTCTTGTGTATGCAACAAAAGTAGGTTCGACTGGCTCACTTGGAAAGTGATGCTGTCTTAGAGATGTACCTCTTGTTAGTTGGAGATAAATGATTCCATCAATGAGACCATTTTCTTTCACAAGTTCAGTAAGCTTACTTTTTAACTCTTCAAATTCAAAGGGAACGGCCATTTGAATTTTCTCAGCACTTTCATATAGCCTTGTTAAATGCTCATTTGCAGTAAACATATTTCCATTGTAAATTCGAATGACTTCGTAAATCCCATCACCAAATTGATAACCTCTGTCCTCGATATCAATTGTAATCTGATCACGATTTTTCATTTCCCCATTAAACAGAACTTTCTCCATTTTTCTTCCCTCACTTTTTAGAATGATTCATTTTGATCCTTTATTACTTACGTTTCGCTAGTTCGAAAATAGCTTGTGCATATATAGCTGTAGCCTTCAGCAAGTCTTCAATATACATATATTCATCTTTTTGGTGAGCGATATCTTCCCTCCCTGGAAATAGCGCTCCAAATGCGACACCTGATGAAAGAGAGCGTGCATATGTCCCACCACCAATACTGATTAAACCAGCTTCTTCACCTGTTTGCTCTTCATAAACTTTCTGTAAAGTTTTTACGAGAGGATTATCAGCACTCACATGATGAGGGGAGGAATCCGAAAAATTCTGTACTTGGAACCCTTTTTCTTCGACAAGAGATGTTACTTTCTCCATAGCTCCCTTTAATTCGAAGGTTACAGGATACCTCATATTTAAACCAAGCATTCCCCCGTTTTCATGATCATAGGACAGTTTTCCGACATTGATGGTTAATTCACCTGTAATATCATCTTTATAGGCAACACCTAGACTATTACCACGGGAATCAGCGAAGAAGTAATCGACAACTAGTGAAAAGTAGGATTTTGCTTGATCGTCGATACAAATGGAAGTTAAAAATTTTGATAAATAAAGTCCAGCGTTTTTTCCATTATTAGGTTCCATCCCATGAGAGGAAACCCCCTCAAGCTCAAATATTACAATTCCATTTGCAACATAGTATCTTCCCTCAAGCTTTTGTTTTTTAATGAATTCTTCAAATAGCTGAATTAGTTTGGTATGTCCTTCCCTTACACTTAGCTCTCCTTTGGCAAAGTCAGGGACCATATTGTATCTTCTGCCCGATTGAAAGCCTACTACTTTAGCTACTGGAGATTGTTCGTTCATTATTTTTTTCGTACTGACCAAATCAAAATCCGCGATCCCCTTTTCAGCATAAATGATTGGGAAATCGGCATCAGGAGCAAATCCCATCGTTGGCATTTCCTCATTTTTAAAATAATGCTCCACACATCTCCAATCACTTTCTTCATCGGTACCAATGATCATACGAACTCTTTTTTCTAGAGGAAGCCCTAATTCTTTCACTATTTTCATTGCATAATAGGCTGCTATTGTTGGACCTTTATCATCAATGGCTCCCCTTGCATAAATCTTTCCATCCTTGATTTCTCCTCCAAAAGGGTCTACACTCCATCCATCCCCTTCTGGAACGACATCTACATGACATAAGATCCCAATCAAGTCTTCACCTTTACCAAATTCTAAATGACCAGCGTAACCATCAACGTCCTTTGGTTGAAAACCATCTTTTTTTCCAAGTTCTAATAGGTAGTCTAATGCCTGCCTTACACCTTCCCCTAATGGAGCACGCTCACTAGTGTTTTCCTCATCTAATACACTTTTAATCTGTAAGAATGCTTGTAAGTCACTTAATAGATCTTCTTTACGCTTTTCGACTTCTTCCATCCAATTGATTGTCATATTATCATTACTCCTTAAATCAATATGCAAGTCTATTCTATCATAATTGCTGACTGCACCCTTCTTCAAGCATCGCTAAACTGTAAATTAATTCGGGTCTGATACGATACTAAATATTACGCGCCATCACATATAATAAGAAAAACATAGATATGTTTATTGACCTAGGTAAAATCGACTAACAACCGAACATCTTTGAAAATATTCATAACAAATTATTTTAAACATACAATAGGAGTAAATCATTATTTTTACTCTCACTTTAATTTTTTGTAAATTTGGTCTTTTTCCTAGAATTTTTTTTAAGAAGAGGGTAGAATATAATTGTCCGTACATCTTAATCATTTAAAGGGGTTGTCTATGGGGATACCATAAACGTACATTTGTATTAGTTGGTCCGTAATCTTTGCCTTTGGAAATAAGATGAGGGAGTGGTTTTTTGAAACCTTCAACAAATCGAATGCTAACTCGAATCAAATCTGTCTACATGTTTATAAAGGAAAACGGCACTGTATCGACACAGGATCTTGTAGAAGAGTTTGGCATTACTCCTCGTACCATTCAACGAGACTTGAATGTGTTAGCTTATAATGATTTAGTACAAAGTCCGAGTAGGGGCCATTGGACAACAACGAAGAAGAAAGTGAAGATATCATAATTACATAAAAATAAATCTGCAACGGGTACTACTACAATGGTTAATTGTTGTTTAAACCATTGTAATAGTAGCTTATTAAGCAACTGATTATGCAGGGTTGATCCAAGGATTGGGAACCACATTTTAGATCAACAGGGCTATCCCAAAACATAAGTGTCCGGAACCACAATTTCAGTATAAAGAAGAAACCCTTAAGAATTCTTCTTTATTTGGACAATCATAGTGGTTCCGGACAACTCATGGGAGACAGCACTCTTGATTCTAAATTCCTGGTACTTATCATGGGTTAATTCTGCTCTTTTGCATGTAAATATATATAGGGCTATCTAAAAAAACAATCGTTTAAATTAATATCCTTGATAAACGAACAAAAGAAAGAGTGTGTTTTGAAAAAGGAGTTTGATCAAATCACGCTTTTACCGCTGGCGATACGAGCCTCTAATTTGCGATTTATATCTTCTTGACTAATATATCTAGTTAGAGAATAGGTGTTGTTAAGAGTATGTCTGAGCAGTTCTGCGAGGCGTTTTCACGAATGGGTTAGAGGAACTTCTCTGAACGACAAAATTTTAATTTTAGGAGGGAATAACATGGAAGTTTTTTCAAAATATTTAGCAGGGATCGATAACCCCGACCACCGCGACCGAACGGAAGAAATTTTAATGTGGGTTGCTAATAAATTCCCAAATTTGGAATCGCAAATCAAGTGGAATACGCCAATGTTTTCCGATCACGGTACATTTATCATCGGCTTTTCCATAGCGAAGCATCACTTGAGCGTTTCACCCGAAGAAGTAGGCATTGCGCACTTTGCCGATGACATTGTACAAGCTGGCTACAGCGCTACCAAAGGCTTGTTTCGTATTCCCTGGAATAAGCCGGTAAATTATAAATTGCTTGAGAAAATGATTGAATTTAATATTCAGGATAAAGCTGAATATACGAATTTTTGGCGTAAATAGAAAAAAACAGGATAGTCCTTAGAGGCTTTTAAGGGCTTGCTAAGAAAATGACCCTCTCACCAATTCCAGAAAGGGAATAAGCGAAGAGTTTTACAACACTGACAAGAACATAATAAGAAAAATCCTGTTTAAATTAATACAGGTTCTTAATACTTATTTATACCACACATATTAGATATCTAATATGTGTGGTCCTTTTAATTTCAAGTGATTTTACTTATAATACCAAAATATTACTTAGGGTCTTTTTTTATGTATTAATTAGAGTCAGAGAACCAATTAAGTTGAAGGTGCTTTCAGTTGTTCAAGCTCTTCATCAGTTAATTCACGGTATTCTCCTAATTCAAGGGTTTCATCGAGGTGTAAAGTCCCCATTGAAATTCTCTTTAAATAGACAACTTTTTTTCCAACTGCTTCAAACATCCTTTTCACTTGATGAAATTTTCCTTCTGTAATCGTTAATTCAATTTCAGATTCCGAACCAGATGATAAAATAATGAGCTCACCAGGTTTTGTTTGATACCCGTCATCAAGGATAACCCCTTCCGCAAATGCCTTTACATCCTCAGCTGAAACTTCTTGATCGATTACCGCAAAATATTTTTTAGGAACATGTTTTTTGGGAGATAACAATTGGTGAGAAAGCTGCCCATCATTCGTTATGAGGAGTAATCCTTCTGTATCTTTGTCCAAACGTCCTACTGGGAAGGGGTTAAATACCTGGTCCTCAATTTCTAAAATATCAATGACGGTCTCATAATGACTATCTTCAGTTGCTGATAGTAGACCTTTCGGCTTGTTCATCATCAGATAAATAAACTCACGATATTCTACCTTTTCGCCATGTACGTCTATGTAATCGACTATTGGATCTACATGCTGTTTAGCATCCTTTATCACATTGCCGTTTACTTTGACTCCGCCACTTTTTAAAAGGATCTTTACTTCTTTCCTGCTCCCAAACCCCATGTTTGAGAGTAATTTATCCATCCGCATATTTATAACTCCTTTTATATAGGCTTCTACCCAATCCAGTTCAATTTTCAATCATAGGCTATCCTGAGAAATTAATGGAATGAGAGAGGTGTTACCATGTATTATCGTCAGCAAGGACAGGGCGTATATTATTTTCCAATTCCGCTTCCGCCATTTCAGCCTCCTGGGAATGGCTACGAATCTATTGAAAATCGAGTTGATCGACTGGAGAGGCAGTTTCAACGTCTGGATCGTCGAGTCGATCGTTTAGAACGTCGGGTAGAACGTTTAGAAAGACCGTACGGCTACTGACCCTATTCACGATAAGATAAAAGAGGCTGTCCCTAAAACCATGGTGTTAGGAACCACGACTTCGTTACGTAGTAGAAACCCTCAAAAGTTCTTCCGTATATAGATATCATGGTGGTTCCCTACCCCTATGGAACAGCCCCTTTTATTTAATTTCTCATTTATTAATGGCACTTACCCAAGCTTAAGCTTTCTTCTAAGCTTTTTCATTCGATCTCCAAACAATCGATCCGCTAATTTACTTCTTAAGCCTAAGTAGAAGTAAACAAGTACACCAACTAGTCCACAAATCAATACAATGAGAATAGCTTCAATTTTCCCTTCATTGGTGCTAAGAAATAAAGTAAGCAATTTGTACACCATATATACAAATAACCCCATTATGATATTAAAGACTAGCATCAAAGTGACCCTTCTAACAACCATATTGAAATTATATTCTGCATATCTTTTTATTACCCATAAATTAATAAGAATCGCTATTCCATATCCTAGTGCCGTCGCTAATACAGCACCTTGTGTTTCCATTAATTTAATGAGTGGAATATTGAGAGATAACTTTACTAGTAATCCGACTAACAAGCTGAAAATGGTAAACTTTTGCTCATTAATCCCTTGCAGAATAGCAGCCGTAACAGCATATAAAGCAAATAATATCGCCACAGGGGCATATGACCTTAAAATCGAAGTACCTAGCGGATCATACTCATAGAAAAATGTATAGGCTGGCTCAGCTAAAATCGCTATTCCCACGGCTGCTGGAATCGTTAAGAACAAAAGCACTTGTAACGTTTGGTCAATTTGACGTTTCATAATACTTTTATCATTATTCATAAACGATTCGGTTACAAGTGGCACAACGGTCATAGCAAAAGCCGTTGCAAGTGAAACAGGGATAATGACGATTTTGTGGGTAGTGAAATTTAGGACTGCAAATGCACCATCCGCTTCCTTTGCTAAATTAATCGCAGCCATCGCTCTATTGAAGGTAATTTGATCGACTAATTGAAACAATGGATTCGCTAGACCTACAAATATAAAAGGAATCGAATAGATAATAATTTCTTTATAGATTTTCTTCAACGAAACATTTGCATTACCTTTATCTTGTTCAAGAAGCTCATCAAGATGTGGCTTTCGTTTAAACCAATACCAACCTAGTACACCTAAGCTTGCTATTCCACCTATAAAAGCGGCAAATGTCGCTACACTAATCGCAGTCGTGACTGTTCCATCTAGTACATGAAGAACTAGGTAAACTCCAGCTAATAGAAAGACAATCCTTACAATTTGTTCGATTACTTGTGAAATAGCAGTCGGTCCCATTGACTTGTGCCCTTGGAAAAACCCACGTATCAAACTCATGAAAGGAATAATAATAAGGGCAAATGAAACTGCTCGAATAACCGTTGTTACCTGAGCAACAGATATAACCTGTTCGTCATCTGGAATTGATACTTGAGCAAAAAAAGGAGCAAAGGCGTACATAATAATAAAGGAAAGTACCCCGGTAATTGTCATAAACAATAACCCGGATCTAAACAACTTCCTTCCCACACCATACTCTTCTATTGCATTATATTTTGCGATAAATTTTGAAACAGCCATCGGTACTCCAGCTGTTGCAATCGTAAGGAATATTGTATACGGAACATATCCATAATTATAAAGAGCAGCTTGCTCTTTCCCACCTATGATTTCATAAAAAGGGATTACATAAAACAAACCAAGAAATTTAGAAATAAACGCACCTAGCGTTAATATAAACGTACCTCTTATTAATTTCGAAGACATAAAATCCCTACCTACTTAAATTAAAAACACTCACTTAAACACACTATCAGTAGTTTACTACTCTGTAAGATGAAAGACAAGAAATAATACGGTAGCGTGTAAACAGAGGATTTAAGAGTTAAGTTTTTGTGAACGTTAAGTCACATTTAGGCTTGTTAAGCTAAGTAATATAATAAGTATATGAACTTTCAAGATTGTTTTCTTATAAGAAGAACCTTACAATAATACAAGAAAATCTGTTAGACAAAGTTGGTGTCGGAATGAAAAAATATGACGTAATTGTGATTGGAGGCGGCCCATCCGGATTAATGGCTGCAATTGCAGCTGGCGAAAATGGAGCAAGGGTCCTTCTTATTGATAAAGGAAACAAACTGGGGAGAAAATTAGCCATTTCAGGCGGTGGTCGGTGCAATGTCACCAACCGATTGCCAATAGACGAAATCATTAAACATATACCTGGCAACGGTCGCTTTTTATACAGCGCCTTTTCAGTATTTAATAACGAGAATATCATCTCATTCTTTGAAAACCTTGGTGTTGAATTAAAAGAAGAAGATCACGGACGAATGTTCCCTGTAAGTGATAAAGCACAGAGTGTTGTCGATGCTTTACTTACAAGATTAAGTGAACTTAACGTAGACGTTCGGACCAACACACCCGTCAAAGACGTTCTGTATACAGAAACTGCAGTGAAAGCCATCATCCTCGAAAATGACGAGGAAGTTTCGACAAATGCAGTTGTCATTGCAGTTGGAGGAAAATCTGTTCCGCATACAGGGTCTACAGGGGACGGCTATCCTTGGGCTAAAAAAGCAGGTCACACGATAACAGACCTTTTCCCAACCGAGGTTCCGCTTACCTCTGATGAAGCTTTTATTAAGGAAAAACAGTTGCAAGGATTATCCCTTAGAGATGTAAATTTGAGTGTTTTGAATCCTAAAGGGAAGCCACTTGTTACACATAAAATGGATATGATCTTTACTCATCTTGGAATCTCAGGTCCTGCCGTATTACGGTGCAGTCAATTTGTTGTGAAGGCAATGAAGAAATGGAAGCTGACACATGTCCTAATGAACATCGATGCCTTCCCGCAAAAAAATGAGGAAATGCTCTTTCGTGAGATCAATACTGCCTTAAAAGAGGA
The DNA here is from genome assembly GCF_016908495.1 of Rossellomorea pakistanensis. GTDB lineage: Bacteria > Bacillota > Bacilli > Bacillales > Bacillaceae_B > Rossellomorea > Rossellomorea pakistanensis. The sequence continues at coordinate 1,575,875 of NZ_JAFBDZ010000001.1, forward strand.
AGGAAAGAAATCTGTTAAGAACATTTTAAAAGGCTGGGTACCAGAACGCTATTTACTCTTCCTATTGGAAAGAGCAGAAATTGATTCCGATGCACAAGGAATAACGATTTCAACTGAAAAGAAAAGAGCCTTGAGTAAACTGATGAAATCCTTTCAGTTTACAGTTAATGGAACACTCTCAATTGATAAAGCATTCGTCACAGGTGGTGGTATCTCTGTTAAGGAGATTGAGCCAAAGACAATGGCATCGAAGAAAAAAGAAGGACTCTATTTTAGTGGAGAAGTTCTTGATATTCATGGATACACAGGGGGCTACAATATTACCTCCGCCTTTGTGACCGGAAGGCTTGCAGGAACGAATGCTGCAGAATACGCTAAGAATAAAAAATAGGAACTGTCTTTGGCGGCGTTCCTTTTTTTATTTTTTGGAAATGGTTAAAGTGCCCTCGTTTCAAAATTTATCATATGTTGTCGAGAAATCGATAAACACCACAAAGTTGAGAATAAAATAACCTCTGATACCTCTATCTAGAGCCTAAGGAATTAAAATCCCTATCTATTTAAAGAAAAAATACACTCTAGAGTCATTAATGTCTTGAATTACTTCAAACGGCAATAATAGCCCTTAAAAGTTCATAGAAAAATACAAAATAACTTAATTCTAACCAATCGGTAACTACCCATCCTACTTCCGATATACAACCATCGCAGAAAAACAGTATATTTGATCATCCTCCGCCATTGCTGCAACATGGTATTTAATATCCATAATCTTATTTTCTTCTATGTCTCTTAAAAAATGATTCATTTGTTTTTCTAGGTCTTTTTCATGTTCATAATCGAACATTTTGACTTGAAGCATTGTTCCTCATCCCCTACTTTTTTCTATCTAGCTTTGACAATTATTTTAATTTTCAGACATAAGAAATAAAAAAAAACGAACTGTCCCAAAAACTAAGGTGTCAGCAACCACAACTTAAATCTAGAGAAAAAACTAATCTTCTAAATATAGATAAGCATGGTAGTGACGGACCCCTATTGAGACAGCCCAATCAAATTAAATTATTTCTTCGGCTCAGTTTTACCAGCCCACTCAAGCATGCCGCCTTCCATATTGACCACTTTGAATCCTTGGTCATTCATGAAATGACACACGTTTTCGCTTCTTCTACCTGAACGACAAATGAAAACATATTCTTTATCTTTCTCAAATTGTGAAACGGATTCAGGAATATCCCCCATTTTCACGTGCTTTGCAGATGGTATCATCCCTTCTGCCACTTCTTCGTCCTCACGGACATCTACTAAATAGAGCTCTTCACCTTGTTCAAGTTTTTTCATTAACTCATCCGTTGTAATGGTTTTAATTGAATCCAATTCTCTTCATCCTTTCAAGGTTTCATTCTTTGATTATATCAAAGCCGTCCACAGCTACAAAAAAAGAAGGCCTAGCTAGATAACTTCCTTGGCCTTCTTTAAGTAATTGTGAAACTTCATCAGTAGGTCATTGAGTGGCAATCAATTAGTTTGCTACGATATTAACAAGCTTACCAGGAACGGCAATCACTTTTCGAACCGATTTTCCTCCAATGTGCTCCTGCACTTTTGCATCTCCCATAGCAAATTTCTCAAGTTCATCCTTAGAAAGATCTTTTGCCACTGTCAGCTTAGCACGAACCTTTCCGTTAACTTGGAATACGATTTCCACTTCGTTGTCTACAAGCTTAGCTTCATCGTAAGTTGGCCAAGTTTCATAAGAGATTGTTCCTTCATGCCCAAGTTTTGACCATAACTCTTCAGCTATATGTGGAGCAATTGGGGCAAGCATTTTCACAAAGCCTTCTACATACTCTTTTGGAAGAGATTCCGCTTTATAGGCATCATTAATGAATACCATTAGCTGAGAGATTCCAGTATTGAAACGAAGGTCTTCATAGTTTTCCGTCACTTTTTGTACGGTTTGATGATACGTTTTCTCTAAATCTTTATTTTCAGATTCTGTTACTTTATCACTAAGTGCCCCATCGTCTGCGATAAGCAGTCGCCACACACGATCTAGAAAACGTCTAGCTCCGTCTAATCCATTTGTGCTCCATGCAATCGATGCTTCAAGTGGACCCATGAACATCTCATAAAGACGAAGGGTGTCAGCACCGTGGCTTTCTACGATTTCGTCAGGGTTTACGACATTCCCTTTTGATTTACTCATTTTCTCATTGTTTTCCCCTAGAATCATTCCTTGGTTAAATAGCTTTTGGAATGGCTCTTTTGTTGGGACAACGCCAATGTCATAAAGGAATTTATGCCAGAAACGAGCGTAAAGAAGGTGAAGAACCGCATGCTCTGCTCCACCGATATACATATCAACTGGGAGCCAATGGTTTAGTGATTCCTGACTAGCAAGCTCTTTCTCATTATCCGGATCGATAAATCGTAGATAGTACCAACAGCTTCCTGCCCACTGTGGCATTGTATTTGTTTCACGGCGACCTTTCATTCCTGTTTTAGGATCTTCAACATTTACCCACTCACTAATATTTGCAAGTGGTGATTCTCCTGTACCAGATGGTCTGATTTCCGTTGTTTTTGGAAGTGTAAGTGGAAGCTCTTCAACTGGAACAGTTGTTGTCGTTCCATCTTCCCAATGAATGACAGGAATTGGTTCACCCCAATAACGTTGGCGACTAAATAGCCAATCACGAAGGCGATACGTTACTTTTTTCGTTCCAACCCCTTTATTTTCCAGCCATTCAATGGCTTTCCCTATTGCTTCTTCCTTTCCTAGTCCGTTAAGGAAGCCGGAATTAATATGCTTTCCATCTCCTGTGTACGCTTCTTTTTCAATATCTCCACCTGCAACGACTTCTTTAATTGACAGATCGAATTTCTGTGCAAATTCATAGTCTCTTTCATCGTGAGCTGGCACTGCCATAATAGCTCCTGTACCATAGCTCATAAGGACATAGTCAGCAATCCAGATAGGCATTTTTTCTTGATTAATGGAGTTAATCGCATAAGCACCTGTGAAGACCCCTGACTTATCTTTTGCAAGGTCTGTTCTTTCAAGGTCACTCTTTGATTTCACCTTATTAATATAGGCTTCAACCTGTGGTTTTTGCTCACTTGTAGTAATTTTGTCAACAAAAGGATGCTCTGGCGCAAGTACTGCATATGTTGCACCGAAAAGTGTATCTGGACGAGTAGTGAATGCCTGGAAGCTTTCGGCCGTCCCATCAATCTTGAACGTAACCTCTGCTCCTTCTGAGCGTCCAATCCAATTGCGCTGCATATCTTTAATACTTTCTGGCCAATCTACCTCTTCAAGATCTTCCAGTAGACGATCAGCATAGGCCGTGATTTTAAGCATCCATTGCTTCATTGGACGGCGTTCAACAGGATGACCGCCTCGCTCACTTTTTCCATCAATCACTTCTTCATTCGCTAATACGGTTCCTAGTGCAGGGCACCAATTCACAGCCACTTCGTCCACATAAGCTAGCCCTTTTTCATAAAGCTTTGTAAAAATCCATTGTGTCCACTTATAGTAATGAGGATCTGTTGTATTGACTTCACGATCCCAATCATAAGAAAAACCTAGTGCTTTAATTTGGCGTCGGAAGTTATCAATGTTTTGCTTTGTAAATTCAGCTGGATCATTTCCTGTATCAAGAGCATATTGCTCAGCAGGCAGACCAAAAGCATCCCATCCCATTGGGTGAAGGACATTATATCCTTGCATACGTTTCATTCTAGACAGAATATCTGTTGCAGTATAGCCTTCTGGATGTCCTACGTGAAGGCCAGCACCAGATGGATACGGAAACATATCAAGTGCGTAAAATTTTGGTTTATTTAGTTCAGTGGTCGTCTGGAATGTTTTTTTCTCTCCCCAGTATTGCTGCCACTTGGTTTCAATTTCTTTATGATTAAAGCTCACGGCTCTAACCTCCTTTTAAGTAGTAAAAAATCAAAAAGCTCCCGCCCCAATATAAAAAATATTGGGACGAGAGCTATTATGAATAATCTCCCGCGGTACCACCCAGCTTAGTGTACACGCCACTCACTTCAATCATCCTTAACGCGGAAAACGGCAAGTATTACGTTTTTCACACTTGCAACTCAAAGGGCGAGTTCATGATGCTTCCGGTTGACTTTCACCACCCGTCAACTCTCTTCAACGGAAGTTGATCATTACTATTCCTTATCAAAGTCTTTAAGTATACATCTATTGTATACACTATTTTATTCAATTTTATACGGAGTTTCAAGCCCAGTTGTTAAAAACAATAAAAATTTTGTCATTTATCGGGTTATTTTCTTAGGAGTTACTTGATTTTCCGTTTATTGCACTGTATAACCACCATCAATTACAATAGCTTGCCCTGTCACTCCACCCGCTTTTTCACTGGATAAAAACATGGTGTAATCAGCTATTTCTTTCACTTGAAGTAGTCTTTTTTGCGGGACCAGCGGATATATAACATCCTCTAACACATTCTCTAAAGGTACATTTCTTGTCTTCGCAATGTCCGTTAACTGATTTCTTACAAGAGGTGTATCCACATAACCTGGACAAACTGCGTTGACAGTAATTCCGTGCTCTGCTGCCTCTAGTGCCGCTACCTTCGTAAGTCCAATCACACCATGCTTCGCACTGTTATAGGCTGCTTTTCCTGCAAAACCAACTAATCCATTAATGGATGCCATATTAATAATACGGCCAAATCTTTGCTGCTTCATCTGGGGGAGTACATATTTGATTGCAATAAATGGAGCCGTTAGCATTACTTTGAGTAAAAGTTCATATTTCTCAGTCGGAAATTCTTCAATATAAGAAACATGCTGTAAGCCGGCATTATTGATTAAAACATCTAAACGAGAAAACTTCTCCAGCGTTTGAACAATAGCCGCTTTGATTGCTTCCTCTGAGGTCACATCACATTTCAAACCTATAGCTGCACAACCTTCCTGTTTTAAAGTTTGTGCAGATTCCTTTACTTTCTCCTCATTGAGATCGGTTAGGACTACTTTTGCTCCGTTATGGGCAAATTCCTTTGCCAATTCAAATCCAATCCCCTGTGCTGCTCCTGTAACGAAGACAACTTTATCGTTCACCATCTCCTTAAAATCTCCTTTCTATATACCAAGTCCAATTGAAAATAAGAGAATTGCAATCGTTAAACCAAGTAATGGAACAATGACGGTAACAGCTCCCACTGCACCATATGCCTGCTGATGACTTTCACCACATATCGAGCGGATTGTCGTTACAACATATCCGTTATGAGGGAGAGAATCCAAGGCTCCTGAAGATATGGCGACAACCCTGTGTAATGCTTCCGGATTGACCCCAGCATCTACATAATGCGGTGCTAATATTGGTAAGGCAATCGCTTGACCTCCTGACGCAGAGCCTGTCATCCCAGCGATGACACTCACGGCAATTGCACCGCCAATAAGTGGTGATCCAGGGATGCTTGTCATGACATTTACTGCTGTCTCAAAGGCTGGTACAGCTTTCGCTACTCCTCCAAAGCCAACTACCGCTGCCGTATTCCCTATCGCTATTAGAGCACCAATTGTTCCTTCAGAAACAGCATTCCAAAATCCTTTAAAATATTTCCTATTTAAAATATATGCCGTGATGATTCCTCCTAGTAAAGCGATAATTAAAGCGGATTGCTTTAATGAATCATGGAAAATAAACGAGAGAATGAGTACGACAACTAACGGAATAAGTCCTGTAAATGGATTTGGCAGTGGTTTAGATTCATCCAAAATGGGATCCGTCTTTCTTGCCTCGAATCGCTCACCTTTATTTAGCGCTTTTGTAATCATTCGTTTTAACCACCAGTATCCAAAGACCGCCATAAAGATCGCAACAATTATACTAACTTCCCAGCCAGCATACGGGCTTGTATTCAAATAATCAATTGGAATCCAGTTTTGAATCTCAGGTGAACCCGCAGATGTCATTGTAAATGTTACCGATCCAAAAGCTAACGCAGCCGGAATAAACCGCCGTGGCAAATCAGCTTGTTTGAACAAACTAACGGCCATTGGATAAACAGAGAAAGCAACAACGAATAGGCTGACTCCTCCGTAGGTTAAAACCGCACATGCAGCAACAATCGCTAATACAGCATATTTCATCCCAAGCTTATCGACAACAAATCGCGACACGCTATCGGCTGCTCCACTGTCTTCCATTACTTTCCCAAAAACAGCACCAAGTAAAAACATCAAATACCATGCAGCAACAAATCCAGTGAAACCAGACATATAATTTCCTACTAAGTTTGCTTCCCCTTCTCCGACTAGCTGTGGAAAAAGTGGCATTCCGCTAAAGACTGCTACAAAAAGGGCTGAAATAGGCCCTACAATTAAGATGTTCATTCCTTTCATTGTTAAATAAATAAGTAGAACGAGCCCCCCTATTAAACCGATCATACTTAATGACATTTCTTTTCCCCCTTTTGGTGTAGAGTAATCACATCTTCCTCGTTTATATTTGCAAGATGTATGCCAATAATGAAAACGCTTTACATAAATGACTTTTAGAATGTTCAGTCCAGAAATCTGGAATTTTCTATACAGAATTAATTTTCGTTAACAGAATGTTCAGAAATCAAACGAAATAAAGTAAGTCCAGATATCTGGACTCCTTTCCGGATATCTGGACTTATAAAAGGTCATATTTATTTAATTTTTCATACATACTTGATTTACTAATCCCTAGAGCTTTTGCAGCTGAACGCTTATCACTAAATTGCTGAAGGCTTTGGGCCACTATTTTCTTCTCCGTTTCTTCTAAAATTTCTTTTAAACTCTTTGAACCAACTTTATAGATACTTGTACTTTGGATATATTCAGGGAGTGATTCTCGGGTAATCAACTTCGAATTGGATAAATAGGTGGAAGCTTCAATGACATTTTCTAATTCTCTGATATTCCCTGGCCAGCTATAAGAACAGAATAAGTCAAGTACGTCTTGTTCAAAGCCAATCATCCGTTTTCCTGATTTTGATGATGACTTTTCTATAAAATGCTGAGCTAATAGTTGGATATCAGCATGGCGATCTCGTAATGGCGGTATTTGAAATGGTACGACATTTATTCGATAATATAAATCTTCCCGGAATCGTTTTTCCTCCATCATTTTCTCAAGCGGCCGGTTGGTAGCAGCGATGATTCTTACATCAACTGAATCCGTCTTCGTTCCTCCAATTGGTTCAACTTCCCCTTCTTGAAGGGTTCGTAATAATTTGGCTTGCATATTTAAAGGCATATCTCCAATTTCGTCGAGAAAGAGTGTTCCACCATTCGCTAGCTGGAACTTCCCTTTTTTGCCTCCTTTTTTAGCACCAGTAAAAGCTCCTTCTTCATATCCAAATAGCTCGGATTCTAGAAGATGCTCAGGGATGGCTGCACAGTTTACTTTTATAAACGGCTGCTGACTGCGCTCGCTTAACTGATGGATACTGTGAGCAAATAATTCTTTGCCTGTCCCACTTTCGCCTCGAATGAGAACCGAAATATCACTAGGAGCAATCATTTTTACTTTTTCTTTTAATTCCTGTATTGGAAGGGCTCCTCCCAATATATCTTCAAGGGTGTACTTTACACCATTGTTGATGTCTTGGATATAGCTTTGAATTTTGGACATCATGTTCTTAACATGTGTGCTCATTTGCATCCATTCGCTTGTATCACGGAAAATAACTGTTCCAAGGGCACCGATAACTTGATCCTCAACAACAATAGGAATCCGATTGGCAATCATATAATTCCCGCGAATATATTGAAGGTCTGCTACTTCCTCTTTTCCAGAGCTTGCTACAAGGTGCATTCGGGTGTTCTCGATTACTTCCGTTACATGTTTCCCGATCGCCTCTCTCCTATCTACTTCAAGAAATCGACAATAATTTACGTTTATATAGATGATATAGCCCTCATTATCCACCACAACAAGCCATTCATAGGCAATTTCAAGTATTTTCTCAACCATTTCAATCGATACTTTCGATAGAAGACTGTTCATCTTATCACCACCACGGTTTTTCTTTTATATTAACATTTTCGCATTATTTTTTCGCAATTTTGCTATTTTTCCTTCATAAAATAGATGGTTCTTCAGTCGCAGAAAATTGTCTTATTTTGTCGAACGGTCAATATATTCGGGAGTTCGGACAAAATATTGGGAGTTATGGACAAATTATTAAAGAACACGGACAGATTATTCTCCTTATCCGATAAATTCCTTTCAGTTACCAGGTTTTTCTTTCATTTAAACTCGCTTTAATTGCATCGGTATTCATTTATTGCACGAATTTGATAAATCAAATAAAAAAAGACTGCACAGTTAGTTACTGTAACAGTCGATTTGAATTTATGATGATACCGATATAGGAATATTCTTTTTCTCCTTTAAAGAACGATCGTAAATCATCGTAATAATAAAAGAAATGATAAATAATCCAATCAAGCTGTAGAAAAGCGTCGGCATTCCGAATAAATCAACGAGTACTCCTCCAAGAAAAGGACCGATCATCCTTCCACCTGTTGCCGTACTATTCACTATTCCTTGGTAAAAACCTTCCCGTCCCTTAGGAGCTAATTGGTTCGCAATCGTCGGTACTGCTGGCCAAATAAGCATTTCACCAATCGTCATAATAATCATGGCAATGGCAAATAATTGAAAAGCCTCTGCTCTTGCTGCTACGGCAAAAGAAATCATAAAGATGACGGTACCAATTAAAATTTGAACTTTCAAGTTATTTTCAAAGCGTTTTATAGCTCTTGATAAGAGCGGCTGAGCTAAAACAATGAGCGCACCATTTATCGTCCAAAGCAAACTGTACTGATTTAAACTTATGTTAATTTCCTGTGTGTAACTTGCAATGGTCGATTGCCATTGGACATACCCTACCCAGCAAAAAATATAAGCGGTGCAAATCAAGATAAGGGCTGTAAATTTATTTTTGTTCTTGATGAAGGTTTTCTCATTAAGTAATGATGTTTGTTTAGCTGTTTGAATGGAGATGGAACGATATCCAAAATAGGCGATAAAAAAGAACACAATATACATAGCTAAATTAGCAAGAAAAATGTATTGAAACGAAAAAGATGCAACAAATCCACCTAAGGCAGCTCCAATCGCAACACCGACATTTTGAGCAACGTAAATGTAGTTAAACGCTTTTCTTCCACCTTCTGGCCAAACTGAACCAGCCATAGCATACATAGAGGGAAAAACAATTCCGGAGCCAAAGCCAACAATCGTTAAAAACACGACATAATGAGGCCAGCCGTTCCAGATATTCATTCCAACCAGAGCTAATAACGTAATCGATATTCCAAATAAGATGGAACGATATCCTCCAAAACGATCAAAAAGGCTTCCGCCAATTAAATTTCCCAAAACACTTGCTCCCGCGTTTAGCATTAAAACGATCCCAGCAACCGATAACGATTTGTCTAAATAGTTATTAATATAGATTGTATTGAGGGGCCATAAGAAAGATCCACCTGTTACATTTACTATCATACCTATGACTAAAAGCCAAAGTGACTTAGGCATGCTATTCGCTTCCTCTCCCGATATATTTCGAAAACAAAAATAAATTCTATTGTTTTTTCGAGAGTTTAGCAATAGGTAAAAGGAAGAATTTATAAATAATTTACAAGGCATTATTTTTTATAGTGAAAATGAGGGCCTCTTCGTGTCATTGGATTTATGAGGAATATTGTTTTTTAAAAGACTCTTTTCGTAGAGATTGTTGTTTTAGGGGGAATACCGTTGACCGTTCCTTTCCGCGGGGAGGAAGTCAAGCCTCCTTGACGTTCCGTCTGCGGGGTCTCGACTTTTCCTCTGCATCCCGCAGGAGTCAAGTGCCTTCCGCTCCAATCCACTCTGCGTTTTCAATGTTGATAAAAGCAACAAACTTTTAGAAAAGAGCCTTTTAAAAAAAACCAAGCACCGAACTACCACGGTGCTTGGTAATGAATTCAAAAGAGAACGATTTAATCAGGCTTTTCCACATGCTGCTTTGATTTAACCTGCTGTCCTTGTTTGGCATAATTTTTCTTTGATTTTTTTACTGGGTTATACTCTTCACCGAATTCTGTATCAAGGTTCCGGGATGCATTTCTTGTTTTTTGCTCTGGGTTATTTTGTTTCGATCGTTTTTTCAATGTAGTTTTCCTCCTACAACAGAAGGGTCATGATCTAACAAAATCATTTCATTTTGAAACTTCTGCACCTGTAATCTCATACGGTGAAGCTGTTCTCTTTGCTGAGAATTAGCACTATTCGCCAATTGCATTACTTCATTAGTAGCTTCCTCAAGCTGCATCATAGCAGCTGAATATTCTACATCATGGTAATGATCTTGTTTGCTTCCCTCTTTATACTGTTTCTCCGCATTTCGGATAGCATCTTCACATCTTTGTATGCATTCGTCTATCGATCTTCTTGTTGCCATACGATTCCTCCTACATCAAGATGAAGCTTTGGCTTCACGTTTAGTTTTTGTCAAAAAACAATGTTTCACTAATGGAAAAGTACACCTTTAGATTGTTAATGATTACAATTGGATAGAAAAGTCGGTTCATGTTAAAATTCATATATTCAAAAAAGCTATTGTTTCAGACCTTAATTTAGGAGGTGTTTGTCTTGACTCAGACAAACCCATTTCCATTTGCTTCAGATCATAAACGTTACCATACATGGAATTATCACTTACGCAACCACTTTGGACATAAAGTTTTCAAAGTCGCTTTAGATGGGGGATTTGATTGTCCAAATCGAGACGGAACGGTTGCACATGGTGGATGTACTTTTTGTAGTGTAGCTGGCTCGGGTGATTTTGCGGGAAAACGTATCGATCCATTGGAAAAACAATTTAATGATATCAAAGAAAGAATGCACCTAAAATGGAAAGATGGAAAGTATATGGCCTATTTCCAGGCATTCACGAATACACATGCACCCGTTGAAGAACTACGCGAGAAATATGAGACGGTTTTAAAGCAGAAGGATGTCGTTGGAATCTCGATTGCCACTAGACCAGATTGTTTACCAGATGATGTCATCGAATACCTTGCCGAGTTAAATAAACGCACATACCTTTGGGTCGAGCTTGGGTTACAAACGGTCCATGAAAAAACAGCTCATCTAATAAATCGTGCCCATGATTTTGAATGTTATGTAGATGGGGTTAATAAACTAAGAAAACATGGGATACGAGTATGTTCCCATATTATTAACGGACTTCCCCAAGAAGATTACAATATGATGATGGAAACGGCAAAAGAGGTAGCAAAGCTTGATGTGCAAGGAATTAAAATTCATTTACTTCATCTTTTAAAAGGAACACCAATGGTGAAGCAATATGAAAAAGGAATGGTAGAATTCCTTTCTCTTGAAGAGTATGTCAATCTTGTGTGTGACCAATTAGAAGTCCTTCCTAAAGAAATGATTGTTCACAGAATAACAGGCGATGGACCGATTGATTTAATGGTCGGACCGATGTGGAGTGTTAATAAATGGTCAGTGTTAAATAGCATTGACAATGAATTAAAGAGACGCAATAGTTTTCAAGGAAAATTTTACAAAGCGGAAGTGAAGGTAAAATGAAATTAGAAAGAGTACTACCATTTGCAAGGAGTTTACTAAAGAACGCTGTTTCTCCTGGGGATATTGTTGTAGATGCGACATTAGGGAATGGACATGATACCTTGTTTCTTGCACAACTTGTAGGAGAGCATGGCAGGGTATATGGGTTTGATATTCAAGAGGAAGCGATTCAAAATACAAAAGACCGACTTGAAACACATGAATTAGCTAATCGCGTTACATTGTTTAAACAAGGACATGAAACGGTAATGAATGTGATTCCTCCCGTTCATCATGGGAAAGTAACTGGCGCAATCTTCAATCTCGGTTATCTTCCCGGTGGAGATAAAGACATTGTTACTCGGCCTAAAACCACCATATTAGCTATAAACCAATTGTTAGAAATGCTAGCACCTGAAGGAATCATGATTTTAGTCATTTATCATGGTCATCGTGAGGGAGCAGTTGAAAGAGATTATCTCCTTCGATATGTTGAAAACCTTGATCAACATTATGTACATGTTCTTAGATATCAGTTCATGAACGGGATCAATAATCCACCATTCATTATTGCACTTGAAAAAAGGTAAAACCCTGTGCAGAAAATTACATAGGCAGTTCCAAAGAATGGAGGAGGACAATGGCAGATAAAAAAATGGCAGCCCTGTATATTGCTGCAGGCGCTTCTTTATGGGGGATTATCGGAATATTTGTAACCTTTCTTTATGAACTTGGTTTTACACCGACACAGGTTGTAACAATACGTGTACTATCCGCATCCTTTTTCCTGCTATTCTATATCATTTTTAAAAATCGACATCTCCTAAAAATCCAACTATCGGATAGTAAATACTTCATAGGAACAGGTATTTTTAGTATTGTCCTTTTTAATTGGTGTTTATTTAGTGCAATGGAAGAGACCTCCATCTCAATTGCTGCTATTCTTCTGTATACGGCACCTGCTTTTGTCACCATATTCTCAAGAATACTATTTAAAGAAGCACTTACGACACGAAAAGTCCTTGCCTTAATCATCACCTTTGCCGGCTGTTCCTTTGTGATTGGCATCTTACCAAATAGTAAAGAGTCAGTCTCTTTATATGGATTAATACTTGGACTTGGTTCAGGACTATTTTACGCCTTATACAGTATTTTTGGGAAATTCGCCCTTAGAAAGTATGACACATTAACCGTCACTGTCTATACATTTATTTTTGCTGCCTTTGCCATTACTCCTTTAAGCGGATTATGGGTGAATTTACATTTATTCTCAACAATTGAAGTGTGGCTTTGCATAATAGGTCTGGGCTTTTTCTCCACAATGCTTGCATTCATTCTGTACACGAAAGGATTACAATCATTGGAATCAAGTCGAGCGTCTATCATTGCTACCATTGAACCAGTTGTTGCCGCATTATTAAGTTTTTTCATTTTCCATGAAAAGTTAAACCTTTGGCAATACCTTGGCATTACGTTAGTTATTGCTGCAGTCTTCATTGTTCAGGAATCAACACGAAAGTCTGGTAATAAGACATTTATTTCAAATGAATCTTCCTTTTAAAAAATTCATAAAGCAGCGGAAATTCACCAAGTGAAAATCCACTGCTTTATCATTTTGTCTTTTCATCTAAATATAGAATGCACCCTAAAAACTACTCGTAAATTTATATTAAAATTTCGTCAGCTACTAGCTGGAACGATTTTAATTTATCTTCAAAATCATAAGTAATGGTAACGAGCATCATTTCTTCCGTTTGGTATTGCTCACTTAATGAATGTAGCTGTTCCTTTACCTTTTTAGGGTTCCCCACAACCATCCGTTTTCGATTTTCCTTTATCCTTGCTAATTCGAATGGACTGTAGGTATAAGCTGCAGCTGTTTCGGGACTTGGTGTTCCAGTTGAACGCATTCCTTGTTCAATCATGAGTATAGATAAATCAATACTTGAGGCAACACGTTCAGCTTCTTCATCCGTTTCTGCACAGATGACAAATACAGCTACCATACTTTCAGGATGTGTATACAAATCCGATGGGATAAAATTATTTCGGTAATGCTCCATATACTGTGGACCGCCTTCCCCATTAATAAATTGGGCAAACGTGTATGGAAGGCCTTTTTCTGCAGCAAGCATAGCACTAGATGGACTTGAACCTAATAACCACATTTCCGGCATAGACTGAATGAGAGGTGTTGCTTTTAATCCGTTATATGGATGATCAACTGGAAGTGAATCGGTTAGATACCCTTTCAAGTCATCGATTTGATCTGGATATCGATTCACATCCCTTGGCTTTCCATCGTGTAAAGCCATTGTCGCGATTGGCATACCACCAGGTGCTCTTCCTAAACCAAGGTCAATCCGTCCTGGGTTAAGCCCCTCTAACACTCTAAAATTTTCTGCTACTTTATATGGACTATAATGCGGAAGCATGACGCCTCCTGATCCTACTCTAATGGAATTCGTCTTCGCTGCAAGTGTGGCAATCAGAACCTCCGGAGAAGATCCTGCCAAACTAGAAGTATCATGATGTTCTGAAACCCAGAACCGGTTGAATCCTAATTGCTCCACATGCTTAGCAAGCTGGATTGTATATTGTAAAGCCTTTTCAGGACTTGAACCTTCTGCTATGGGAGATTGATCTAACACACTTAATTTTAAACTCATTTGGACATCTCCTTTATAACTTTGACTATTATTATCTTCTCTCACTAAAGGAATGTCCAATAACATGCTTGATGGTGAATTTTCAGGATTTTTATTTTTTTCAGCTATAAATTTACAAGATATTATTAAGAGTGCATTAAAGTTATTGTGAATTTAAGTCTGTCAAATTAAGTATATTTATAATTGTAAGGAAAAGGACTTTTCGTTAAACCGATGAAGGTCTAAGCCATATAGATGAGAAAATGCAAGGTCCTTCATAAAGCCAAAGATGGACAAAACCATTTAAAAAGCAGAAGAACGATCGTTCGTAAGTATATGGGTATAAATCAACCAAGAAAGTAAGTCAAATCCCCTCTATACTCTTGAAAAAAACATATTTGAATTTTCCTGAAATACTGGTGAAGTAATCCGGTTTTTTTCTCTTTCTCGCACCCCTAAGTGAACGCGTTACCTACACCATGCCTCTCTAATTTCCATCAATACTATTTAAGCCTTTATTCTTAATCTCTTCCTTTAATTGATTAATATATTCCTTCTTTTTTTTCACATCCTCTGTAGTAGGGTGGATTTTCTTATCTCTCAAGTATTCCTTTAAAATCTCCTCTATTTCTCCTCTCGTTGCATCCTTTGGTATAACTCCTTTTTCTTTTAGTTGTTCGATCAGCTTCTCATCATTTACTATAGACTTCATAACAGATTCCTCCTCGTTAATCTCTCCTTTACTTGTTTCTTGTCCCACTTTATTTTCAACTTTTGTCTTTTCTTTATTAACTTCTTCTCCAGATTGAACAGACGAATCATACATAATCCAAAATCCAATCCCTACAATAACAATGAAGAGTGGTAAAAGGACTTTCCAGTTCATGGTACATACCTCCTTTTCGTATGATGGGAAAAACCCAACGACTAAAAAAAAGTAGTTGGGTTTAATATATACTACATCAAACTTTTATACCATTAATCTTCGTCTTCTTCGCCTTCATCACGATCTTCATCATCGTCGTCTTCACGATCGTCATCAGAATGATCTTCTCTTGAGATTTCAATTTGAGCAACACTTTGATCACGGCTTGTTTTTTCAACTTCAACTTCTAGTCCATATTCCAGTATATTCCTTCCAGCATCTGGAATACCTTCATTGCTATAATCTCGAGAATCCTTAAACTCTTCTATCGATCTTACATGCCTGTCTTTCAATGTTAATCCATTTATATCAGAATAATCTAGGAACATTCTATCTCCACGTTTGTGATTGAATGCTGCATCATGGATTTGATAGCGTGTCGCTGCAACTGTACCATCACTCCATTCAAGTGTCCTTTGGTCAGCATCAACAACCCCGAGGAATCCATCACCTGGGTGAGTACCAGTCCAGTTATTGTCATAAGAATCGTCTACATACCAAACAAGTAAACCTTCATCGTAAGACATTAAGCTGTCCCCACGTTTGATATGGGCAAGTCCTTTGTCAACACCTGCATGGTTACGCCATTCTAGTAAATAGTAATGTTCAGAGAAGAATTTCCCTTCATCTTTTGTAAATCCTTCAAGAGTAAATTTCGATTGAGCCTCTGCATCGTCCACTAGCACCTGAGTCCCATCAACTGTTACAGAAACATCATCTACATAGAATCCAGGCATTGTCGCAGCAACGTCTGTCCAGTAATTCAGCTTTAATTCAATTTTCTTTCCAGCATAAGCTGATAAATTAAAACTGCCATCTACCCATTTTCCATTAGAAGATCCAGTAATACCATAGCCCGGGTTTTGTTTGTTTGGATTAGTATCAGTTGTAATATTACCTTGAACTGTAACCCATTCCTCAGAACCCGATTCTTTTACTTGAACAGAAGCGTAGTCCCAATCCTTTTCAATTTCATACCACGTCTTAAAAGATAATTCTGCTGCAGTTGCATTAGATAAATCCAGGCTTGTTACCATTGAATTATTTAAATCATTGCCTTTTCCACTAAAGTACTCGTACTGCCCACTAAATGGAGTATTCACCACTGTCGCTTTATCAGGTAAATTGATACGAACAGCATCATTGTTTGTTCCTTTCGTATTTGCCTGATCTAACAGTAATTCTTTACCATCTTCATCAATATCTTCTAGATTAAACGTTGAACCAGTTAACCAATTCCCACCTACATAAGATTGTAAAAATTCTTTCGCCCATGGACTGAAACCAGTTGGTTCTGTTCCTGGAACTTTACCAGCCCAGCTACCACTAGACATAATCGACCAATAGGCAACAGGCTCACCCTGACCTGAATACTGTGTATCGTATTCGTCTGGAAGCTCTAAATCATGACCATATTCATGTGCAAATACTCCAGCTGCTCCATCTGCTGGTTCAATTGTGTAATCATAAGCAGACATCGCCCCATCCCAATAAGGAACATCCGTTTCAGTACCAGGAATAGCAAAGACATTACCTAAATTCCAACGATGTGACCAAATCGCGTCACCGCCTAAGGATCCACCGCCTGCTTCTTCCCCAACACTAGAGTGAACAACCATTAAGTGGTCAACCATTCCATCTGGTTCGCGGAAGTTTCCATCACCATCAAAGTCATAACGGTCTTCTTGGTCAAAGTTACTTAAATCAAGGTTAGGATCTTGAGCTGCCGCTGTTAACGCTTCCTTTACAAGGCCGCGTGCATTCTTATCACTACCGTCTGGAGCAGGATCATTTCCACCATAGTATGCGGCTGGATGTTTTGCTTCGTACCAACCTCCAACTGCTCCATCAATGGAGTAGCTTCCACCAGACTGCTTTTCATAATATTGTTTTACAGATATTAAATTTTCACCATTTGGACCTTCATATCCTTTTTCACCGAAAATCATATCGTAGTAGTGTTCTTTTGGATATTGTTCATAAAACATATCCGTATCTTCTGGATTAATGTCTGTTGGTGCAAAATCTGGATACTTGATAAGTAATACAAGCACGTTATCTACACGTTGATTACCTGTCCATTTCTCTTCTTTTACAGGCTCCAACCCTCTATGATGTTTATGCTTTTTCTTTTTATCATCATCCATCTCATCGTCATCATGCTCATCTTTGATTTTCTTATGTTTGTCTTTTACTTCCTCTGTGAGCTCTCCTTCAGGCTGAGCTGAAGCAAGCTTTTGTTTTTCTTCTAGGTATTTCTGAAGAACTTCCCTTTCTTCTTCAGGATCAGCATTTTTATCAATCTTACCTTCCTTTTTGAGCATCTCGATGAGCCTTTCATCATTGGCAATGGCCAAGTCAAATGGACCACCTTTGTGAGAATGCTTCACTTCTTCAAGTGCTGTTTCTGCCTTCTTTACTACTTCGGCATTAGCTGTTGGCGTAAATGCCCCCATAGTAAGGGTGCTAAGTCCCATTACTGCTGCTAACGCTGTTGATGCTAATTTTCTCTTCTTCACTAACCTCTCCCCCATGCGACAAATTTAGACAAAGTTATGCATAACCTGACTAAATATTTAACATTCTATGAATTTTCTGAAACTCCTTTCAAAAAATACTAAAACTTCCTTAATTTTCATCAAATGATACAAATATACTAGATTTATATTCCGTTTTTAGGATAAAAGTAATCAAATATAAAAAAACTGACCCCACATCATTGTGATGTTAGGAGTCAGCCTTTGCTGCTTATTTTTTATAAATCAAAACTTTTCCTACGGATCGATCAGGGCTTTCACCTGTCACCCGGAACTTCAGTCCATAGTTAGGAACATTGCGTCCTGCATCTGGAAGCTGATCATTACGATAGTTTTTACTGTCATCAAATAATGGATGATTGTTTGTTTTGTTATCCTTCATTGTAATGCCTAGCAATTCAGAATAATCCAAGAACATTTTCTCTGATTTTTCTAAACTAAATGCTGCATCATGAACTTGATAACGTGTAGATGCAACAGAACCATCACTCCAAGAAAGTTTACCTTGGTCTGCGTCCACTACGCCAAGGAATCCATTTCCTGGGTGAATCCCTGTCCAGTTTTCACTATAAGTATTATCTACATACCAAACAACGAGACCTGGATCATAGGACATTAAGCTATTTCCACGACGAAGATTTGCTAACCCTTCATCTACTCCTTGATGATTTCTCCATTCAAGTAGGTAATAGTGTTTACTAGTGTTTACACCATTATTTTTCGTAAATCCTTCTAGGGATACTTTTGCTTCCCCTTCAGCATCGTCAAACAATACTTGTTCTCCGTCAGCAAGAACTTGAATATCATCAACATATAATCCAGGATTTGTAGCGGCTACATCAGTCCAATAATTAATTTTCACCTCAACATTTTGGCCAGCATATGCACTTAAATCAAATTTGGCATCTACCCAGCCATCTGATTTACCTGTGATTCCATGACCAGGATTTTGTTCATGTGGATCTGTATCTGTTGTAATGTTCCCAGGAACAGCTACCCACTCTTCCCCCTGTTTTACTTGAACAGAACCATAATCCCAATCTACTTCAATATCGTACCAAGCTTTAAAGTTAAGTTCAGCACTTGAAGCATTCGTTAAATCCACATTCATGACAGCGGAGTTATCTAAATTATCCCCACTTCCACTGAAATACTCAAATTCACCGCTATAAGGCGTGTTAATAACAGTTTCTTTATCCGGAAGATTAACTTTTAATCCATCTAAATTTGTTCCTTTAGTATTACCTTGGTCGAGTAAAAACTCTAAGCCATTTTTATCGATGTCTTCAAAATTAACTTCACTGCCTTTAAACCAATTTCCTCCATGATTGGCTTGAAGGAATTCTTTTGACCAAGCACTGAAACCAGTCGGTTGCGCGCCAGGAACATCCCCTGCCCAGCTTCCGCTTGCCATAAGTGACCAATACGCTACAGGCTCACCTGCACCACTGTATTGTGTGTCATACTCATCTGGAAGACCTAAGTCATGTCCATATTCGTGTGCGAATACTCCAACAGCACCATCTGCAGGCTCAATGGTATAATCAAACGCTGCCATTGAACCGCCCCAATTAGGTGATTCTGATTCAGATCCTGGAATAGGGAATACCCCTCCAAGATTCCAACGGTGTGACCAGATAGCATCTCCACCTAAAGATCCTCCGCCAGCTTCTTCACCCACTGTTGAATGAACGACCATTAAATGATCGACAAGCCCATCTGCTTCACGTTTATTACCGTCCCCATCTAAATCATAACGATCTTCAATGTCATAGTCTGAAAGATCAACAGCAGGATCTGCGGCTGCAGCCGTTAATGCTTCTTTCACTAACGCTCTTGCATTTGCATCACTACCATCTGGAGCTGGGACATTACCACCGTAATAGGCAGCAGGATTTTTAGCCATATACCAGCCCGCTACTTCACCATCAACAGTATACGAACCACCTGATTGCTGTTCATAATACTGCTTCATTGAAATGATATTTTCTCCGTTTGGCCCGACGTAACCATTTTCACCAAACACCATATCTTGATAATGTTCTTTAACGTAATCTTCATAATACATATCTGTATCTTCAGGGTTAATTGAATTGTGAGGGAAGTCTGGGAATTCAACAAGTAATACTAATACCTTGTCTTCACGCACATCACCATTATATTGTTCTTCTTTAACATTTTCAGGCTTATCTTTCTTTGTATGACCTTTTTTCTTACCATTTCCATTTGTAATGCCATTACCTTTTTTCAGGTTCTCTTTAAACTGTTTTTGTAGCTTCTCTTTTTCATCATGAAGCTCTCCTTCTTCTTCTGCAAGCTTACTCGCACTTTCAGCTTTTTCATGCAAGAAGCTTTTCAAAACTTTCTCTGCTTCAGCACCACTTGCGTCTTTAGCGATCTTACCGCTTTCTTTTAACATCTCAATCAATTTTTCCTCGTTTGCAATCGCTAAATCAAAAGGTCCATTTCCATGTGAATGAGTTTCTTTCGATACCGAATTTGTCGAAACATTTGGTTGTACTGAACTGCTTGACGTTGGTACTGCAAAGGCTCCTACAGTTAAAGCAGCAACCATTGCCATTGATAATACTTTACTAGCTTTCAATCGTATTTCCCCCTTCATTATTAAGTAATAAGATTACAAAGCTAGTAATTCTGTACTTTTCAGAAAAATCCCTCTATTCTGACATAAAATGATAAATAGGACCTAAAACCTACTATTAAATAGGTGTAAACTACTATAAATATTACTTTTAGATGTAATAAAAAAAGGCTTTTTCTAAAAGATTGTTGTTTTTTAATAACAATCTTTTAGAAAAAAGCCTAAAAAAAGATCGAGAGGTACATTCAATTAACAAAATGACTCTCATCGACCTTTTATACTTGTTATACAGATAGGTTTTTTAAGAAGATCTCTTCCGTTTCTGCCATTTTCGATAAATTTTCCCATTAAAGTAGAAGAATTTTGTCACCCAGCCTGCTTGGTCAATGAACTGCTTACTAAATTGGTGCACCTTTTTTTGCTTCCAAGCTTTCTCATCTGATAGGTATACACCTAATAACCCTTTATTGATTAGGCGATGAAAGTTCGCGTGTGGAAGCTTTTCTGTATATTCATCAGCTTTTTCTAAAAAGTGAAAAAGCCTTTTCTTCATTTGCTCATCACTTTCATAATAGAAGCAAAAGTTTAAATCTCCGCCATCTAAATCTTCTTCTTGGTCAATAAAGTAATCGAGAAGGATATGGAGCCCCTGAATATAAGGGAAGTAACCTTCACGTATAATATTTGCATAACTATGATGAAAATCGTCTCTAAAGGCATAAGAAACTAAACAAAAAATTCCTAATGTAGAGCCTGAACATGCCGAAAATTCATACCAATCCATTGCTGGTAATCCTTCTTTATGCTTTTGGTACCAATTTTTTAATCGATCAATCCGTTCATCTACATGCACATGCTTATGTATTTGAAGATCACTATAATATTGGCAAAGCTCTAATAGATATGACTTGATATGTTCATAGGTTTCAAGCTCACCTAAGACTGATTGACATGTTCCCACAAGATCTGATAAATACCCGCCATCATCTTGATCTTCTCTCAACCGATAATAATTTCTTGTTTCTGCACCAATTGTCAAAGAGTCTGTCATTGCTTCATGAAGGGCAGAAAAGTCAGCAGGATCAAGTGATGTGCTCCTGTCACATAGATTGTCCAGATAATCACTAATGGTTTGATAGGCAACGATAAACCGGATAGCTTGGTCTTTTTTGGAAAGTGAAAGTAGAGATAAGATACTTCCTCCTTCACAATGAAAGGCTTTATGTTCAATACTTGATAATGCTTGCTTTCTTAATTCTCTATTCGGAATTTGTTCTGCCCTTTGTTTCCAATACGCTAATTCTCTATGAACAATAGGAAATACTTTTCTATATACTTGATTCATTAACGAAAAGGGATGTGTCGGTACAGACATAACTAGACTTTCACCTCAACTTCAAACAATATATCCAATCGCTTTCATTCTACTTTCGACAAATGATTTCGCATATTCGAAAACATCATCGCGTTCAGGTTCATTAAAAAGTTCATGATAACATTTAGGCCATTCTTTGTAGTGCATTTCTGATAAAGTCAGTTCGTTAAACCATTTCTTCACCATGACTTTATTAACGATTCGGTCGTCCCCAGCCTGCATAACAAGAAGAGGGATATCCGGCATTTTTTCAAGATTAACAAAGGCTAATTTCGTAGCTTGTATAAGCTCTCGATACCATCTTACTGATACTTTGGTAATATAAAGAGAATCATTGCTGTCAATCTCTCTTACATCTGCATTCCTTGTAGCCATATCTACCGTCAACCCTGATGGAAATTTAACCATAGGAGCTATTTTATTTAGCCCATACGATAAAAGTTCGACTGCTTTTGATGGCGGCTTGACTAAACCAAGACATGGTGAGGATAACACTACACCTGCAACATTAATATGGGACTCTTGAAGCATTCTCACAGTAACAAGTCCTCCCATACTGTGTCCGATCACAAAGACAGGTAATTCAAATTGATAGGCTGCTTGAACCCAATCCTTTACTTCTGTGATATATTCATCGAATGAATCAATATGACCTCTTTGACTTCTAGATGTCATCCCTTGTCCAGGCAGGTCTCCCATAATCACATGATAGCCCGATGAACGCCACATTTCAATGAGCCAACCATAACGACCGTGATGTTCCATTGCTCCATGAACGATAACAATTACTGCTTTCGCTTCTTGATCTGTTTCCCATTTCCACATGGCTAAACCTCCTTAAAATACTTTCTATCCTATAATACGGTTTGATATGATTTATTATAGCGGTAAATCTCTAAAGGGGGAAAAAATATGATATATGAATATAAAGGAAAAATACCTCAAATTGCCCCAAGCGCTTATATTGCAGATTTTGTAACGATTTCAGGTGATGTAGAAATTGGCGAAGAATCAAGCATTTGGTTTAACACTGTAATCAGGGGTGATGTCGCACCAACCAAAATTGGCAAAAAAGTGAACATTCAAGATAATTCCATTCTACATCAAAGTCCCAATAACACACTACTAATTGAAGACGAAGTAACGATTGGTCACGGGGGCATCCTACATAGCTGTAAGATAAGAAAGAATGCACTAATCGGAATGGGTTCTACTATTTTAGACAATGCAGAAATCGGCGAAGGTGCCTTTATTGGAGCTGGCAGCCTAGTGCCTCAAGGCAAAGTCATTCCTCCGAATACATTAGCTTTCGGACGACCTGTAAAAGTGATTCGAGAAGTAAATGACCATGACATTAGCGAAATGAAGCGGATTTCAAGAGAGTATGCTGAAAAAGGACAATACTATAAACAATTAAACCCCATTAAATAAAGACTTCTATAGACTTTTACCCTTAACATAAGCCATTTACTCATCTTATTGTTTACTAATTCGTCTTTTTAAGTCGTCAGGAATTAAATAAGATTTCACTTTTGCTCCAAATTTATAAACTGCTTTAATGGATGTATGATGGCTTATAAATGTATTGTTTTATGAATTTGGCAGTGGTGCATCTATAGTTGGGTACTTTGAATAATATAAGGTTAATTAGCGTTATAAACTAGTGGTTGGGCTCATAATGACACATAATTCACACACTTTCTGCGCAAGAATGACTTGGGTGACTCATAATCGGCAAGCTTGGCTCATTAACCTGGAGTCCTAACTCATAAACGGAGAGATGGCTCATAAATTTGGAGTCCCAACTCATAAATGGACTCTTTTGGCTCATAAACCATTCATTCTTGCGCAGAAATAATTCAGGTTGACTCTGAAACAGCGAGCTAGTTCATAATAAACAACATGTAATCATACCCGTACAGGTCAAATTGCACGAAACTAAATCATGATTGCACAAAAATCAAATTAATTACACGAAACCGGATCACTTTTGCATGAAAATCATAGTAATTGCATTTATAGCAATCTTACAGACCCCTTACTTATTAATATGTCTATAAAAAAAAGCTATCCGCTCAGTGGGGGCTGACTCAAAACGTCAGTCCACACTCGGATAGCTTTTTTTCTATTAGTTTTTCTCAGCTTGTTCTTTAAGAACTGCTGCTTTATCTGTACGTTCCCAAGGAAGATCTAGATCATTACGACCAAAGTGTCCATATGCAGCCGTTTGTTTATAAATTGGACGACGTAAATCAAGCATCTTGATAATGCCAGCTGGACGTAGGTCAAAGTTGTTTCGTACTACTTCTATTAATACATCTTCAGAAACCTTTCCTGTTCCAAATGTATCGATAGAAATCGATACTGGCTGTGCTACACCAATAGCATATGCAAGCTGTACTTCACATTTCTCAGCAAGTTCTGCAGCAACGATATTTTTCGCTACATAACGAGCTGCATATGCTGCTGAACGGTCAACTTTAGTAGCATCTTTACCAGAGAATGCACCGCCGCCATGACGAGCATAGCCGCCATACGTGTCGACGATAATCTTACGGCCTGTTAAACCAGCATCCCCTTGTGGTCCACCGATAACAAAACGTCCTGTTGGGTTAATAAAGTATTTCGTTTTCTCATCAATTAGTTCTTTAGGAACCACTGGGTCAATCACATGTTCTTTTAAATTACGTTGAATTTGTTCAAGACTGATTTCTGGGTGATGCTGTGTAGAAATAACAATTGTATCGATACGAACAGGTTTATCATTTTCATCATATTCAACCGTTACTTGTGTTTTACCATCTGGACGAAGGTATGGAAGAATTTCTTCTTTACGTACTTCTGTTAGACGGCGAGAAATTTTATGGGATAATGAAATCGGTAAAGGCATAAGCTCTTTCGTTTCGTTACAAGCAAATCCAAACATTAATCCTTGGTCACCTGCACCGATCGCTTCGATTTCTTCGTCGGACATTTGCCCTTCACGTGCTTCAAGTGCCTGATCAACACCTGCAGCGATATCAGCTGATTGCTCATCAATAGAAGTTAATACCGCACATGTTTCAGCATCAAAACCATATTTTGCACGTGTATAGCCAATTTCACGAATGGTTTCGCGAACAATTTTTGGGATATCTACATAGGTATTGGTTGTGATTTCTCCTGCAACTAATACAAGACCCGTAGTAACAGAAGTTTCACAAGCTACACGAGCATTTGGATCATTTTTTAGAATAGCATCTAAAATAGAGTCAGAAATTTGGTCACAAATCTTGTCAGGATGACCTTCTGTAACAGACTCTGAAGTGAAAAGACGACGTTTATTTGACATCAATGTTCCTCCTAGGAATAAAAGTTCTATTCACGGTACTCATTTCCCTTAGTAGTATGAAATAAACACTGAGATTTTATCAGCGTTAAAGAACCAAGTGGGTCAGGGCGAACACAAATAAAAAAACCTTCCCTGTTTAGAGAGGAAAGGTTTTGATTCATAGTCGCGCCTTTCACTCTTATCGTTCAAGGCATTACACCTTGCCTCAGTTTAGCACCTTCGCTTGAAAAATAAAGGCCAATCATCTTGCCGCATTTTCCACAGTAAGCAGGTTGCTGGGTTTCATAGGGTCTGTCCCTCCACCAGCTCGGGATAAGAGTATCCGTTTCAAGGTTCAATCATAACGTAAGGGGTCAGGAGTGTCAACCGTTTTTCAGCAGCAGCTTTTCACCATTATTTACAATTTCACAAACAACCTTCCCTATTTTTTTATATGATTTTGTTTTTCCCTATATATAAGGTACAATTTCGATTAAAAGATAGGTTTAACAATCAATTTTGTGACAAAAATCAAACATTCTCATAAAAATAATTTAATAGTATAGACTAATCATTTTAATGTGTTATACTATTTCTTGAGAAAACATAGCGCTTTCAAATATAGAAAAAGGAAGGTTATCGTACATGAATTCAGTGAGCATGTCTAGTGAACTAAAAGAATTACTTAACAATGAAAATACACAAATTCAACTTTCTGTTCCTCAGTTAGTAGAGAAAGTACTCAATCGGAATGAAGGAGTTCTAACATCATCTGGTGCTGTGCGTGCGGAAACTGGAAAATACACAGGTCGATCACCGAAAGATAAATTTATAGTAGAAGAAACATCCACGAAAGATAAGATTGAATGGGGATCTGTTAATCAACCGATTTCTGTTGATGCTTTTGATAAATTATATACTAAAGTGATTAATTACTTAAAAGAAAAAGAAGAGATTTTTGTATTTAAAGGTTTTGCAGGTGCAGATCAAAAATACCGCATGCCTATCCAAGTAATCAACGAATATGCTTGGCATAACCTTTTTGCTCATCAATTATTCATTCGACCTAATAATGAGGAATTACTTGATCATAACCCAGGATTCACTGTTATTTCCGCTCCAAATTTTAAAGCAGACCCTGCAGTTGATGGCACGAATTCTGAAACATTTATTATCGTTTCCTTTGAGAGAAGAACAGTATTAATTGGTGGAACTGAATATGCAGGAGAAATGAAAAAATCGATTTTCTCTGTAATGAACTTCATGCTACCTGAAGCTGATATACTTTCTATGCACTGTTCTGCTAATGTTGGGCAAGAAGGCGATGTCGCTTTATTCTTCGGACTTTCGGGTACAGGTAAAACCACTTTGTCAGCTGATCCAAACCGTCGTTTAATCGGTGACGATGAGCATGGCTGGTCTCCAAATGGAGTATTTAATATCGAGGGTGGTTGCTATGCGAAGACGATCGGCTTAACTCGTGAGAAGGAACCACAAATTTTTGATGCCATCCGTTTCGGATCCGTATTGGAAAATGTAATGTTGAATAGTGAAACAAGAGAAGCAGATTATGAAGATAATAGCTTAACGGAAAATACACGTGCAGCTTACCCACTTCAAGCAATCGATAATATTGTAGACCCAAGTGTTGCTGGGCACCCTAATACAATTGTCTTCTTAACAGCAGACGCTTTTGGAGTACTACCTCCTATCAGCAAATTAACGAAAGAACAAGCAATGTATCACTTCTTAAGTGGGTATACATCTAAATTGGCTGGAACAGAGCGTGGAGTAACATCACCACAAGCGACATTCTCAACATGTTTCGGTTCTCCTTTCCTACCACTACCAGCAACCGTTTATGCTGAAATGCTAGGAAAGAAAATTGATGAGCACAATGCTCAAGTATTCTTAGTTAATACAGGGTGGACTGGTGGCGAATACGGTGTTGGTAATAGAATGAAACTATCCTATACTCGTGCAATGGTGCAAGCTGCCCTTGAAGGTGAACTAACAAACGTAGAAACACTGACAGATGAAATCTTTGGTCTTAATATCCCAGTTCATGTTCCAGGCGTTCCGGATGAAGTCCTTCAACCACGTAAAACATGGGCTAATGACGAAGCATTTGATACTAAAGCAAAAGAATTAGCAGGTAAGTTCCGTGAAAACTTCCGCAAGTTCTCCAATGTTCCTGAAATGATTGAAACAAAAGGTGGACCATTAAAATAAAAAAACGCTTGGGAGTTTTCCCAAGCGCTTTTTAAAAATAAAAGATCATTTATCCAAAAGTTCATTCATGTAAATTTCCTGACTTAATTTTTACAATTTTCAGTTGTTAATTCCATTTCTGTCTGCTACAATATAAAAAAAATGAATAGTTCTTATCAAGAGAGGCGGAGGGAATGGCCCTGCGAAGCCCGGCAACCTTCAAACAATCGTTTGAAAAGGTGCTAAATCCTGCAAAGTATTACTTTGCGAGATAAGAGACATATACGGTATGCAGCCTCTCTATCTCATGGTAGAGGGGCTGCTTTTATTTTAGGCTGCTTTTGAAACTCTCAGATAGCCAATTGCTTAAAACTTTTTGTGCTTAATGTTAAACGGAAGTTCAAATTAATAATAATATGGCATCAACTCACTCTTCCGAAAAAAGTCTATTTTAAACAGAGCTTTAACTTCTTGAGTTGAGCAGTCTACCGTTGATAAGTGGTCACAGGTCACCATCTCAAGGGAACTATCATTTTAGTCTGAATTAAGATCATTACTACAAAGCGGAATGTGCTCTCTATAGGAAGGGGATATGTAAGTTGAGTTCATTGAAAGTTGGGCTTTTAGGATTAGGGTCAACAGGGTTAAGAGCATTGGAAGAAATGGTCCAGGAAAAAGAGCATATTGAGTTATTAAACGATAGAACCATCTCCATTTTAGGAATCATTATAAAAAATGATAGGCATATTTTATCTGTGCAAAAAGGGGTTATAGTGTCAAGAGACTTTGAAGAGCTTATTAATAAAAAGCCTGAGGTAATGATTGAAGCGATAGGTGAAATTGAACTTGCACGTACTTATATTGAATATTCTTTAAAAAAAGGCTGCAACGTAGTTTCTTCGAATCAAGAATGTATGGCTAAGTACGGTGAACAGTTACAAGTGACTGCCGAGAAAAATAAAGTTCAGGTTATATTTGAAGAAAATGTCGCGGAAGGCATTTCAGTGATCATGTCTCCCCCAGCTCTAATAACGATTAGTCAGAAGTAAATGTCAAAGTTATATTGAAGCGTCATAAAATATTTATGAAAAAGGCTATTCCTTAAATGCTACAGCAAAACAAAAAAACCGCCTTTTTAGCGGTTTTTTGTACTGCCTTTCATTCTTTGAAGTTGATCTAAGTCAAACATTCCATGATTAAGCAACTACTCCACGCTTATTCTCAAACTTTTTATATTGCTCTTCTTTCATGATCTTTTTCAAAATTTGAATCGATTTCCATACCTCTTCATACGTATTGTAAAGGGCAACTGGTGCTAGACGGATGCCGTTTGGTGAACGGAAATCTGGAATTACCCCATTTACTTTTAAAGCTTTGCAAATGCGTGCTGCTTCTGCATGCTCTAAATAAATATGACCTCCCCGCCTGCTGTCATCAATCGGATTTCCGATTGTAAAGCCCATTCCGTCTAGTTCATGCGAGATCAGGTCCATCATATATCGTGTGATATTCAATGATTTTTTTCTAAGCTCATCGATACCAGCTTCAGAGAAAATTTCAAGGGAACCTATTAAAGGAGCTATACTTAATACATGTGGAGTTCCAATTTGATAAGCCCCTGCATTATCTGCAGGCGTTAATGTATGCTCCATATCAAATTGTTTATCTTTCCGAGAACTAAACCATCCTGCAAGCCCAGGTAATCGTCCAAAATGCTGTTTATTGACATAGATACCACCAACACCGCCAGGTCCGCTATTTAAATATTTATAATTACACCATACTGCAAAATCAACACCCCACTCAGTCAAATCATGAGAAATAGCTCCTATTGAATGACAGAGATCGAAGCCGATTACAATTCCACGATTATGAGCTTCTGTAGTTAACCGCTTCATATCAAGAATTTGTCCACTCCGGTAGAGAACACTAGGTAACACAATCAATGCTATTTCATCTGTCATAGCTTCGATAATATCGTCTTCTTCAACACTTCGCCCATCACGACTTTTTACTTGGATTAAATGGCTATCAGGATCATACCCTTTTAATCTAATTTGACTTTGCAGTGCGTAAATATCGGAAGGGAATGTTAGTTCATCGGCAAGAATCTTCGTCTTTTTTCCTGTTGGATTATAAAAGGTGGCGACCATCTGATGAAGATTAGTTGTTGTAGAACCGGTTACGATTACTTCTTCAGGGGCCCCCCCTATCAATGGGCTAATCATTCCTCCTAATCGTTCAGACAAGTCATACCAAGGGTATTTCCCCTCTGTCCATCCATCAATACCGTATCGCTTCCAGGATTCAAGTAATTCCGCCAATGTCATTTCCGCTCGTTTAGACAATAATCCAAGTGAATTTCCATCGAGATAAATCGTGTCCTCATTAATATAAAATTCCTTACGAAATGATGCTAGATTATCCTGTTTATCCATTTGACATGCATATTCATAAGAGGGGTCAAACTTATATTCACTCATCATAGGAACTCCTCCAATACTTGTTTATCATTGCTAATTTCACTATACTCTTAAAACTGATATCATGTCAATGACATTATATCAGTTTTAAGAGTATGGTATATTAGATTATAAATAGAGAATCATTGGTAAAGTAAAATGAACACACCTATTATGTTACTTTGATGAAAAAGGATGGATTGAAATGAAAAAAGCAGGTGATCAACCGTCAACAAGACAATTACGGTCCATTGAAACGAGAGAAAAGCTTCTATCAGCTGGACGTGACATATTTGTCGAATACGGTTTTCAAAAAGCAACAATATCCCAGATTATTAAAAAGGCGAATACAGGCTATGGAACAGCCTATGTTCATTTTAAAAATAAGGATGCCATCTTAATTGTTTTAATGGAAGATGTCATGCACAAATTCCACCAAATAGCAGAAGCATCCTTTTCTCCTCATTCAAAAGACGAAGCAAAAGAAATTATTGAAAAACAAGCTTATTCTTTCTTAAAATTAGCGGAGAAAGAACGCAGCATTATGCGGGTTTTTGAACAAGCCATCGGTTTCTCCACATCGGCATCCTCTAAATGGAAAGAGATTCGCGAAAAATTTATACAACGAATTTCTAAAGACATTCTTTATTCTTATCAAAACGGCCTTGCTAAGGAAGACCTGAACTATGAACTAGCGGCACGCGGATGGTTTTTTGCAAATGAAATGTATTTATGGGAAATCGTTCGAGGAGAACAAACGGCATCTGTCGAGGAAATCGCCAAAACGATTACAGCTGTTTACACATCAGGGCTCTATCAATAA
Source organism: Rossellomorea pakistanensis (assembly GCF_016908495.1). GTDB lineage: Bacteria > Bacillota > Bacilli > Bacillales > Bacillaceae_B > Rossellomorea > Rossellomorea pakistanensis. Next base: position 1,606,385 of record NZ_JAFBDZ010000001.1, read on the forward strand.
AAAGGATGGGGATAATTAACAGAGGGGATGTCTGATAAGTCAATATTTTTACTATTAGACAGATCATTTTAATTTTAGAAATAAGATAAATAACGTTCCCATTGTTTGTTTTCAGGATTCCCCTCTATTCGGACAGCATATTTTCCTCCTATACTACATAAAAAAGAATTACCCTGATGAATATGTTGTTCTTTTGCGATAATTTCAGGTGAAATTGTCATTAATTCTTTGTTTTTTCTTTAGAATTCGTACTGTTACTCATTCTAGTTCAATCCATGCATAAGGAGAGCCGTTATTTTCCTTGACTTAATGTCAAAATGCACAACTTTTTGATTTTATGCACGTGCATCTAATTTTATGCATAAAAACTCTACGACCCCCTAATTCTTTTGGACACTTTTGTGGTGAAACAGTACACTAGAACCAAACAAATTCAGGAATTAGGGAGGGATATTCTCTATGCCAAAGAAGAAAATTGAGGCCCTGGAAGAAGTCAAAAGAAACTATGTCCGAATGGCCCTTGAGAGCGGCAACTACTCGTCTATAGCTCGTCACGCAGGAATCTCCCGTACCACTTTGACGAAGTGGATCAAGGAGTATGAGGATGAAGTACGGGAACAAATGGAGGATCCCACTTCAGTCATCCTTTCTACGGAACCTACTAAAGAAGAACTAAAAGCTAAATATGAACATGCCATGAAACTACTTGGCGAAAAAGAACTTGAAGTCGCAATGCTTCGGAATTTATTAAAAAAAACCCAATACCGGCCTTAATGGTCTTAGAAGAAGTTCGACTATGGGCAAAGGAGGGGTTTCGCATTACAAAATTGTCAGAGGTAGCTGGG
>NZ_JAFBDZ010000002.1 GCF_016908495.1 Rossellomorea pakistanensis
CTCGACTTGCATGTATTAGGCACGCCGCCAGCGTTCGTCCTGAGCCAGGATCAAACTCTCCGATAGAAGTTTGACTTGCTCATTTGTGTAAGAACCATGTTCTTACGTTGTAAATCTTTTAGAATTAACGTTGACGTTTTGTCTTGTTCAGTTTTCAAGGTTCAATACTTTGTTGTCTTAAGCGACCTATATAATGTAACATCTTAATAAGTTACCTGTCAACAACTTTTTAAAACTTTATTTCATGGCTTTTTTGCCAACGAGATTTATTATACATAGGTTTATTCTTCTTCACAAGAGGTAATTCAAAACTTATTCTAAGTTTTTATCTAAAAGCTTGTAATAATAATGGAATAACCCAACGAAATAGCATAGATAGGGAGATATTTAATTTCATTGGGTCTCCGGAAAATGACTTTGCTAAATACTTATAACTTCTTTGATATGGAGATCTCTTCTTTTCTGTAAATCTAGTATTTCATTTGTTTGATCTAGTTTTAATAGGGGTCTTGTTAACATGTCTCTGTTAGTAAAAATGATTTCTCCTGTTTCTCCATTTGAAACTTTAACCTTTGCTCTCGGGGAAAGATTTGCTACCAATTCTAGTAGTGTTTCTACCACTTTAATATCCAGCTTACCAAAATAATCTTCTTTTATTTTTTCTAAAACTATAAAAGGAGTCTGACTACTACGATATAATCTTTCTGAAGTCATGGCATGATACATATCTGCAATAGCAATAATTTGTGAATGAATATGGACTCGATTTTTGCTTTCACCCGAAGGATAGCCACTTCCGTCAAGACGTTCATGATGCTGGAAAATAGCAAGCTTCATATCAGATTTTAATAGTGGGATATCCTTTACCATTTTATAGCTTAAAGCTGTATGTTGTTTGACTTCATTAAATTCTTCCTCGGTTAAAGCTGCTTGTTTCGTTATTATAGAGGATCTCACTTTAGCCATACCACAATCTGCCAGCATACCTGCTAATGCGATTTGATTTATATTTCCTCTCTCATATCCTAATTTCTTAGCGATCATAGCACTTATCAGTCCTACTGAAAGAGAATGATGATAAATATATTCTTCTTTATTGGAGTACAAATGAATATTGTAAAGATGGATTTGATTTTCTTCGAAAATGTTTAACAAAGGGAGAATAATGTTTCTTATTGTCGTAATATTGATTCCGGAACCAGATTGCCAATTTTGAAATTCCTTTTTTAATTGTTGAACACCGCTTAAATAAAGAGGGAGGAATGGATCTTTTTCTATCGTTCTTTCCGATTTTTTTTCTTTATTCGTATCTAGTTTAAGATTAGGCTGGAGGGGATCCCCGTTCGCTTTTGTATTTCCCACATCTACTTCATGAATAAAAAAAGATTTCAGAACTTCAATATGTAACGATGAAATGACAGTGTTCCTTGGAATAATAGGATGACTAGTCATCCCCATAATATCCTCTTCTAAAATACAACCTTCTTCAAGATCTTCCACTCTGACTTTCACAACATTCACCTCATCAAATGGTCTCTAATAATATTTTTCTTTATTTTACCAAATAAACATGAGAGGTTCGGTATGTTTTTTTAATAATACAAAAAAAGGTGACTCGATGTACATGACGTTCAAAAAAATGAATACGTCAGTACTTCGGATCACCTTTCTTAATTATCTACTCCTCAGTAGGAGTTTCTTGAAGGTCAACGTCTATTTCTTCGCCTTCTTCTCCTTCATTACTTTCTTCTTCCTTTGCTACTTTTGCTACTGTTGCTACGAATCCTTCCTCATCAAGACGGATTAGTTTAACCCCTTGCGTATTACGTCCTGTTGTGGAGATATCTTTAACATCCATGCGAATCATAACTCCGTGAGCTGTGATCAGCATGATATCCTCTTCTCCTGTTACAGATTTAACGGCTACTAGCTCTCCATTTTTTTCTGTAATATTACATGTCTTTAATCCTTTTCCCCCACGAGTTTGGACTCTGTACTCCCCTGCAGGAGTACGTTTTCCATATCCATTTCTCGTTACAACTAACACGTCTTCTTGATTTTCAAGAATTTCCATTCCAACCACTTCATCTTCTGAGGTTAAGTTGATTCCCTTAACCCCTGTGGCAGTACGTCCCATAGAACGGACATCTACTTCAGGGAATCGGATTAACAATCCTTTTTTCGTACCAATAATGATATTTTTAGAACCATCTGTCAGCCTTACAGATATCAGCTCGTCATTTTCCCTTAAGTTAATGGCGATCAATCCGTTTGTACGAATGTTAGCATAGTCCGAAACTGGAGTTCGTTTTGAAATCCCCTGTCTTGTCGTAAAGAATAAGAACCAATCATCTACAAACTCTTCAATACGGATCATTGCATTGATTTCTTCATCCTGATCGATCCCTAAAAGGTTAATGATTGGAATTCCCTTCGCTGTTCTGCTTAGCTCAGGGATTTCATATCCTTTTGCTCTATAAGCTTTCCCTTTGTTAGTGAAGAAAAGGATCGTATCATGAGTCGAAGTTGTTAGGAGATGCTCAACAAAGTCGTTCTCATTCGTTCCCATTCCTTGTATCCCTCTACCACCTCGTTTTTGGCTGCGGTAAGTGGATACTGGAAGTCGTTTAATATATCCGTTGTGGGTTAAGGTTACGATGATATTTTCCCGAGGAATTAAATCTTCATCTTCAATTTGCTCAATTCCTCCAGAAACGATTTCCGTACGGCGTTTATCGTTAAAACGCTCTTTTAATTCCAATAACTCTTGGCGGATGATTTCTAACACTTTTTCCTCATCAGCAAGAATGGCTTTCAATTCTCCAATAAGCTTCACCAAATCCTGATACTCGTTTTCAATCTTGTCACGCTCAAGTCCTGTAAGACGTTGCAGACGCATATCAAGAATGGCTTGTGCTTGTTTCTCAGATAAAGAGAATTGTTCCATTAGTCCTGCTCTTGCAATGTCTGTTGTTTCTGAACCTCGAATTAAGGCAATGATTTCATCTATATGATCTAAGGCAATTCGTAAACCTTCTAAAATATGAGCTCTTGCTTCAGCTTTTCTGAGTTCAAATTCAGTTCTTCTACGGATAACTACTTGTTGATGGTCTAAGTAATGTTTAAGGCATTGTTTTAAATTTAAGACCTTTGGCTGACCATCTACAAGGGCTAATAGGTTGATTCCGAAGCTTGATTGTAAGGCGGTTTGCTTATAAAGATTATTCATTAGTACTTCTGCATTAGCATCTCTTCTTACTTCAATAACGATTCGCATTCCATTACGGTCAGATTCATCACGTAGGTCTGTAATTCCATCGATCTTTTTATCTCTAACTAAGTCAGCGATCTTTTCAATAAGCTTTGCTTTGTTCACTTGATATGGGATTTCATTAACAATAATCGTTTCTTTGCCATTCGCTTTTTGTTGGATATCAACGCGCGCCCGCATTGTTATGGAACCTCTACCGGTTTCATATGCTCTACGGATTCCACTTCTTCCTACAATCATTCCTGCCGTTGGAAAGTCAGGGCCTGGAATATAATCCATTAATTCTTGGATTGTAATATCAGCATCCTTACTTAAAGCAAGGAGACCGTCAATAACTTCTCCTAACTGATGGGGAGGAATATTTGTGGCCATTCCAACTGCGATTCCAGAAGAACCGTTTACTAATAAGTTAGGAAATCTGGAAGGAAGAACAATAGGTTCTCGTTCTGAGCCATCATAGTTATCTCTATAGTCAATGGTATCCTTGTTAATATCACGAATAAGCTCCATGGATATTTTCGACATACGCGCCTCTGTATAACGCATGGCTGCTGCTGCGTCTCCATCCACAGATCCAAAGTTTCCATGTCCATCTACTAACATATAACGGTAGTTGAAATCTTGCGCCATACGTACCATGGTGTCATATACAGCAGAGTCACCGTGAGGGTGATACTTACCAATAACCTCACCAACGATACGTGCAGATTTCTTATATGCTTTATCCGCTGTCATTCCTAGATCATTCATTGCGTATAGAATGCGGCGATGAACTGGCTTTAATCCGTCTCTAACATCCGGTAATGCACGAGAGACAATAACGCTCATGGCATAATCTAAGAAGGACGTACGCATTTCTTGGCTAATATTAATCTCTTTTATTCTAGAATTTGGCGTCTCTGCCATAGTAAAAGGAACCTCCTTTTAGAAAGGGTTAACCTTTCTTCGCTTTCCCTGATCTTTTATAGGGGAATAATTCAAATAGTTAAAAGATGGGCTGATCCAAATACAAAGGATCAGGACAACAGCTTTCAAAAAAGAATTATTTATTTATAAAACTTTTGATAAGAATTAAACATCCAAATTTTTCACATACATGGCATTGGATTCGATGAAATTTCTACGAGGCTCTACTTTGTCACCCATTAAAATCTCAAATGTTTCGTCCGCTTCAATCGCATCCTCAAGACTTACTTGTAGAAGTGTCCGGTATTCTGGGTCCATTGTTGTTTCCCAAAGCTGTTCTGCATTCATTTCACCTAAACCTTTGTAACGTTGAATACCAGGCTTTGGTTGAGCCGGTAATTGTGACAGAGTTTCTTCCAGCTGTCTATCATTATAGACGTATTCAACCTTTTTCCCTTGTTGAATCTTATATAGAGGAGGTTGAGCGATATAGATATAACCTGCTTCAATAATTTGTCTCATATAGCGATAAAAGAACGTTAATAGCAATGTTCTAATATGGGCTCCATCAACATCGGCATCGGTCATAATGACAACCTTGTGATACCTTGCCTTAGATATATCAAAATCTTCCCCAATTCCTGTTCCAAGAGCAGTAATGATCATTCTAATTTCATTGTTAGATAGAATCTTATCTAAACGTGCCTTCTCTACGTTAATAATCTTTCCTCTCATTGGAAGAATCGCTTGGAAGTGACGATCACGTCCCTGCTTAGCTGATCCACCTGCAGAATCACCCTCTACGATATAAAGTTCGCTGATTTCAGGATTTCGTGATGAACAGTCAGCTAGTTTCCCTGGTAAGCTAGAAACTTCTAAGGCACTTTTTCTTCGGGTTAATTCTCTTGCTTTTTTTGCAGCCAGACGCGCCCTTGCTGCCATGAGTCCTTTTTCGACAATCTTTCTTGCTACTACTGGGTTCTCAAGAAGGAAAGTTTCAAAGTGCTCGGAGAATAGAGCATCTGTTACTGTTCTTGCTTCAGAGTTACCTAGTTTTGTTTTTGTTTGACCTTCAAACTGTGGATCAGGATGCTTAACAGATATAATAGCCGTTAATCCTTCCCGTACATCTTCTCCTGAAAGGTTTGAATCACTTTCTTTGTAGATATTATTTTTACGAGCATAATCATTTATCACTCGGGTTAAAGCTGTTTTAAATCCAGATTCATGTGTTCCACCTTCATAGGTGTGAATATTGTTGGCGAAAGAGTAAATATTACTTGCAAAGCCATCATTGTATTGCAGGGAAATTTCAATTGAGATTTCCTCTCTTTCCCCTTCAATATAAATCGGTTCCTCATGAATCACTTCTTTTGAACGATTTAAATGCTCAACATATGACTTAATACCACCTTCATAGTGGTATTCATTACGTTTATCCTCTTCTCGTTTATCTTCAATAGTGATTTTAAGACCACGATTTAAAAACGCTAATTCCCTAATACGATTAGCAAGAATATCATAATCGTATTCTGTGGTTTCTGAAAAAATCTCAGCGTCTGGTTTGAAGTGAATGATGGTTCCCGTTTTATCTGTTTCTCCTTCAATTCTTAAATCAAAACTAGGAACTCCTCTTTCAAACTTCTGGTAGTGAATCTTCCCATCACGATGGACAAATACTTCAAGTTCCGTGGAAAGTGCGTTCACTACGGATGCCCCTACACCGTGGAGACCACCAGAAACTTTATAGCCGCCACCACCGAATTTACCTCCAGCATGGAGAACGGTCATAATGACTTCCACCGCAGGTCGTCCCATTTTTTCATGAGTACCTACCGGAATACCACGACCATTATCCATAACGGTTATACTATTGTCTTTTTCAATGATGACATTGATTTCGGTACAATAGCCGGCTAGCGCTTCATCAATACTATTATCGACAATTTCCCAAACTAAATGGTGCAGCCCTCTTGAACTGGTTGAACCAATGTACATTCCGGGTCTTTTCCTAACGGCTTCAAGACCTTCTAAAACCTGAATCTGATTTTCATCGTAAGATTGACCTTGAGCTTGTTTTTGCTCCATAGCCATACCATTTCACCTACTCTTTCTAATACATAGGATGCCTACAGAACGTAGGTCAGGGGCTGTCCCAAAAGGAGCGGTAATCACTATATTCGCTATATATAGGAGATCCTTCAAAGGCTTCTTCTATATATTGAATGCTGTAATTCCAGTCACCTAGGTTAGGGTCTGCCTCTTCCTTCATTGGTCTTTTTCGGCGTTCCTTACTCTATGTTTCTTCCTATCTCTGGTTGCTTTCCTTTTATTTTCAAACTAGTTGTTTAAAACATTTTCTTGAGCGCTCCAACGTTTTGATCGTTTCTTTAATGTGTTAGAGGCTAGTGGAGAAAGATATAAATGATTGACGGTTACAACCAATGATTTATAAGAACCTTTTGCTAAATTGCTAATCTGATTTTCTTTTTTCTTTAAGAAATCCTGTAATTCGCTTGAGAACTGCACAGTGTCTTTATCAATGATTGCCACAATTTCATCCGTTCTGACCATGACATCTTCACCGACATGAATGTACACGAAACCACCTCACTTTAATCGATTCATCGTCCCCGCTTCCACAACATATGTAGAGGCTTCGTTTAGTGTCTGATGGTCAATACCATCTACACTTGTGGTCGTTACAAAGGTTTGTACTTTTCCTTGTATAGTGTTCAGTAAATGTGACTGACGGTAATCATCCAGTTCTGATAGAACATCGTCCAATAGAAGAATCGGATATTCTTTTATTTCGGAGTGTATTAGTTCTATTTCTGCTAATTTTATGGAGAGGGCAGTCGTTCTTTGCTGACCTTGAGAACCAAACGTCTGAACATCTCGATCATTGACGATAAATTGAAGATCATCACGATGAGGGCCAATCAACGTTACGCCTCGTTCAATCTCCCGTTCTCGAACTTTTTGAAATTTATTTTCAAATACTTCTATCATTTTCGACCAATCTTGGTCTTCTGATACGTCAATAGACGGTTTATATACAATTTTTAAGGTTTCTAGATTTCTGGAAATGCCAGAATGGATTGGTTTAGCCCAATCCTCTAGTAGAGTAACAAATTCATAACGTTTTTTGACGATTTTTGTTGCCATTTCTATAAACTGTTCTGTTAACACATCCAGCATCGTTTGATCTGTCTGTTTCTTTAACTGCAACATCTTTAAATAATGGTTTCTTTGCTGAAGAATCTTTTTGTATACACCAATGTCATGTAAATACACAGGAGACACCTGTCCTATTTCCATATCAATAAAACGACGCCTTACTTGAGGGCTCCCTTTTACTAAATGAAGATCTTCAGGCGCAAACATAACAACGTTCATATTACCAACGTATTGGCTTAATTTTTTCTGTTCGAGATGATTATATTTAGCTTTTTTTCCTTTTTTCGAAATCACTAATTCTAACGGGACACTTCCGTTGTATTTTTGAATCTTCCCTTTTATTTTAGCATATTCCTCATCCCAACGTATTAAATCTTTGTCATTTGATGTACGATGAGAATTTGCCATTGCCAAAACATAGATAGATTCCATAATATTGGTTTTTCCTTGGGCGTTTTCTCCAAGAATGACGTTAACTTTGTTTTCAAATTGAATATCAAGTGAGCTGTAATTACGATAATTGGTTAATTGAATATGATCAATGTACATAGAAAGAACATCCTTTATTGTTCATCAGAAATAAAAAAAGCGGAAGCGCCTTGTGTATAGGATGAAAGGCTAAGTTCTCCACGTCCTGTGGACCTCGGACAAGCATAAGACGAGTCACCTAGGAAGGGTGCCTTTTCCTAGGTGCCTTGGCTTATGACTCGAAGGACTAGGCGCTGGAGCTGGACAATGATAATCCTTTTTATCCATAAACACTCCTAATTTTTAACATTCTTCTCTCACAACAAAAATCCCTATTTCGGGAATTTCGATTTTATCACCTACGGTTAACTTTCTGCCTCTTCTTTGATCTTGTTCACCGTTCACATATACTGTGTATTCACTTAAAAACCATTTAGCCATACCACCTGATTGAATGACTTCCGCTAATTTCAAAAATTGACCAAGCGTGATTTTTTCCGTCTCTATTGTCACGATCTTTTCCATCTCAACTCACTACTTTCCGTTTTTTGTCTCTAATTATTTATTCTACTAAAGTTTATTTATTTATACAAAGAGAGAAATGCAAAAGTATTTTGGCTGTTGTCATAAGGAAAGCGGAAGCGTCTTGAACAGCTCCGATAAGCATAAGATGAGTCACCTAGAAAGGGTGATTTTTCCCTTTCTAGGTGACTTGGATTATGACATGAAGGCCTAGGCGCTGGAGCTAGACAATGTCAAACTTTTTATATCCATAAACACTCCTAATTTTTATACATTCTTATCTAATAAAAAAGAAGAAGACTGACCCTATTCCGAGAGGTCAGTCTTATATTTTTCTAATACGTTCTTACAGGCAGGATTAATTGTAAAATTGACTCGTCATGGAGTGGGCGAATTACAAATGGCCTCATAGCTCCTGTGAAATTAATATGGATTTCTGTTCCTTCTAATGCTTTTAAAGCATCCATCATATATTTTGCACTGAAGGATATCTTAAGTTCCTCACCGTTGATAGATTCACTTTTTAATTGCTCTATAACTTTACCTATTTCCGGAGAATTGGAAGAAACCTCAATCATTCCCTCTTCAATTGTAGAAAGTTTTACAACATTGTTTCGACCCTCTCGAGCTAATAAAGAAGCACGATCAATGGCTTGTAAAAATTCTTTAGACATAAGCGTAAGCTCTGTTTTACTATCCGATGGGATTAAACGGCTAGTGTCAGGATAATTCCCTTCTAGTAATCGAGAAAAGAATAATAGGTGTTTAGCTTTGAATAATATTTGATTTTCTGTAATGACAATTTCGACTAACTCTGTTGTATCATCTAGGATTTTGCTTAATTCACTTAAACTCTTGCCTGGAATAACAACATTGTATTCACCACTATGTCCACTTTCTATCGGAGCTTTTCTCATCGCTAGTCGATGACTATCTGTTGCAATACAGGATAAGTCACCGTTTTCCACTTTCCAGTTTACACCTGTCAAGATAGGGCGTGTTTCTGAGGTGGACACTGCAAAAACAGTTTGTCTAATCATTGTTTTTAATAAGTCTGTAGGTAATTTAAATGCATTTCCCTCTTCAATTTGAGGTAAATGTGGATATTCTTCTGCATCTAAACCATTTAAATTAAATTCTGCCTTACCTGATCGAATAACAGTTTGAAAATGATTTCCCACTTCTAATTCTACTGTATCCATTGGGAGTTTCTTAACGATTTCACTAAAAAACTTAGCTTGAAGAACAATTCCACCTGGTTGCATTACTTCCACAATTTCCGTTCCTTCTTCTTCAACAGGAATGAAAGATTCAATCGATATATCTGAATCACTTCCTGTTAATGTTACTCCCTCATTTGTAGCAATGATCTTAATTCCCGTTAAGATCGGGATAGTTGTTCTAGAAGTAACGGCTTTCATTACGTCTTGAACACTTTCAACAAGACGGTCCCTTTGAATGACAAATTTCATAAATGATTCCTCCATTTTAGTCATAATTTATTTGTTAACGACATATAATAATATGTTTTAAAAAAATAGTAATAATAGTAATAGGGCTTGTGGATATGTGGATAAGCTGTTCAAAAGAATGGAAACACAGCCTATCCACATGTGGACAGACTGTGTGCAAGCTATGTTCAGTTATTAACAGTAATAAGAATACCTGTTTATATTTAAAGTTAAAAGTAAAAACTTCAATAGTGTTTTCGGATCATATCTTTCAAACTGTACATGGATGAAATTTTCATAGAAAATGGCGATAGTTGTCAGTGTTTATCCATTCGCTAATCTTTCTATGGATCAATTTTTTAATTGCTCACGGATTTCTTTAATCTGATGTGGCAAATGTGGATCCGTTTGAATCATTTTTGAAATTTTCTCATGGGCGTGAATGACGGTTGTATGATCTCTGCCACCAAATTCTTCTCCGATTTTAGGTAATGAAAAGTCGGTCATTTCCCTTGATAAGTACATGGCGATTTGCCTAGGATATGCAATGGACTTCGTTCTTTTCTTTGCTTTAAAATCCTCAAGCTTTACATTAAAATGTTCTCCTACCACTCTTTGAATATCGTGGATTGTAATGACTTTCGGTTTTGAGCTCGGAATAATATCTTTTAAGGCTTCAGCTGCTAAATCTGCATTAATGTCTTTATTGATTAAAGAAGAGTATGCAACAACTCGGATTAAAGCTCCTTCAAGTTCACGAATATTTGAGTCAATTTGATTTGCGATATACAGCATCGCTTCATTTGGGATATCGAGCCCTTCCGCTTTCGCCTTTTTTCGCAAAATAGCAATTCTCGTTTCTAAATCAGGCGGAGTAATATCTGTTATTAAGCCCCACTCAAAGCGAGATCGCAGACGATCCTCTAATGTTGGGATTTCTTTTGGCGGACGATCACTTGATATAACAATTTGTTTACTTTCTTCATGCAATGTATTAAAAGTATGGAAAAATTCCTCTTGAGTTTGTTCTTTCCCGGCTAGAAATTGAATATCATCGATTAATAGTACATCAACATTTCGATATTTATTGCGAAAATCTACTGCTTTATTATCTCGAATAGAGTTAATGAACTCATTGGTGAATTTTTCTGATGATAAATAAACAACCTTTGCTGCAGGGTTGTGTTCAATGACGTAATGACCAATTGCGTGCATAAGGTGGGTTTTTCCTAACCCTACTCCTCCATAAATAAATAACGGATTGTAGGCTTTAGCAGGCGCTTCGGCAACAGCCAATGATGCAGCATGTGCGAATCGGTTGCCAGAACCGATGACAAATGTATCAAACATATACTTTGGATTAAGCATATTTTGTTGAAGTTCATGGGTTTCATCTTCTCTACCAGTATTTTTTGCCGGTAATGGAATATCAAACTCTTCTGGCTCTTGATTTTGAGGAATAATAAATTTAACTGTAAGTTCTTCTCCGGTAATTTCATAGAGTACACCTGAGATAAGTTGAGAGTATCTTCCTTCTAGCCAGTCTCTAGCAAACTCATTTGGAGCGGTAATTATAAGGGTATCCCCTTGTATGGAGTGGGCTTTAGTCGACTTTAACCATGTTTCAAAACTAGGTTTACTAATTTTTTGCTCGATGTTTGACAAGGCTTTACTCCATAAATCTCCGATATTCTCCAATCAATCTCCCTCCTTTTCTTTAGGATTTCGTGACCTTAGTACTAGTGATAAATCCCGTATATTGCTTCTCTTTTATAAAAATACAAGATTATGAATGTGGAAAAATATATAATAAGGAAAAGACTCGGTTTTCGACAATTTCCACTGTTTGTGGACAACCTTTTACATAGGCTTTGAATAAGTTATTAACACACTATCCACAATTTGTGGATAAACTGATTTATTCACAATAACTGTCAAGAGTGAAAACACAATAATCATATCAGAATATCCTTGTAGTTGCAATGGCTTTTCGCTCTTATCCACAAGTTAAAGGGGATGTGGAAATTATTTTTCCACAGCTTATTTATATGTGAAAAAGTTGTCAATATGTGTTGTGGATAATCTTTGGCGTTGTCGAAATATATCCACAGGGTATAGGGAAGAGTAAAATTTTAAATATTCCATGTAGATCCTTGAGGTAGGTTCATTCCCTCTTTCTGAAAGAGAGTATTGACATTTGGGGGCCACCCTCTTTATAATTGAAAAGAATGTCTTTAAACTTGTAATTTATCCATTCCTCAGGGAGGTGTCATATATGAAAAGAACATTTCAACCAAATAATCGTAAAAGAAGTAAGGTACACGGATTCCGTGCACGCATGAGCTCAGCTAATGGACGTAAAGTTCTAGCTCGTCGTCGTCGTAAAGGAAGAAAAGTATTATCTGCTTAGGCCACTGAAATGAATCAGTGGTCTTTTTTCTCATTAATAGATACGAGAGTGAAATTTCAAATGAATTGTTTAGTGAATCTTCAGTGGTGTTGAGCTCTAGCATCTAAACAAGGGATTCCGTTTTTCTAAAAAAATAGCAGGTGTGTTAAATGCGAAAAGATCAAAGAGTAAAGAAAAATAGTGAGTTTCAAGATATTTTCCAAAAAGGGACTTCGTTTGCCAATCGGCAATTTGTTGTCTATAAATTAAAGAAGCCGCAGCAAATCGACTTCAGGATTGGATTATCTGTAAGTAAAAAGATAGGGAATGCTGTCAAAAGAAATCAGATTAAACGTTATGTAAGACAAGTATTTCTCGAATTAAAAGATGAAGTGAAAAAAGAGTATGATTATGTCATCATCGCCAGAAAACCGGCGGCCGAAATGAATTTCCATGAAGTGAAAAAAAGCTTATTACATGTATTTAAACGTGGAAGTGTTTTAAAAATGAAATCTAATGGTGAAAATGTCAAAAAGGGGTAGATTTTGTTTTCCATTAAAGACAGTTTTCGGAAGCAAAACCTTTCAAAAGATGTTACAATACATGGGGTTAAACTTTTTTTATTAATAGTATGTTTAAGGTATTCGAGGTTGGACAAGTTATTTTGTTTAAGCCTATTAAAAATATAGTAGACATTGCAAAAAGTAGGGAGGAAAAAGAGGGTGAAGAAAAGAATATTAATCCTAATTACTTTGATTGGGGTTACAGCTCTACTCTCAGGTTGTATGGATTATAACAAGCCGATCACTGCTGAGAGTGATGGCTTTTGGAATGAGTATATTGTATATCCACTATCAATGATGATTACGAAGTTTGCAGAGTGGATGGGTGGAAGCTATGGGTTATCGATTATTGTTGTTACCCTTATCATCCGTTTAGCGATCTTACCTTTGATGATTAAGCAGACTAGAAACTCAAAGGCTATGCAAGCTTTACAACCAGAGATGCAAAAGCTGCGTGAAAAATACAAATCGAAAGATGCACAATCTCAACAAAAGCTTCAGCAAGAAACCATGGCATTATTTCAAACTCATGGTGTGAATCCGTTAGCAGGGTGTTTCCCATTATTGATTCAAATGCCGATCTTAATTGGTTTTTATCACGCAATCGTACGTACTCAGGAGATCAAAAATCATAATTTCTTATGGTTTGATCTTGGCAACCCAGATCCGATATACCTTTTACCATTAATTGCTGGTGTAACGACGTTCATTCAGCAAAAAATGATGATGGCAGGAACAGCTAATCAAAATCCACAAATGGCTATGATGCTTTATATTATGCCTGTTATGATTATTATCTTTGCAATTAATTTCCCAGCAGCATTATCTCTATACTGGGTAGTTGGTAACTTATTCATGATTATTCAAACATACTTCATTAAAGGCCCAGAATTAAGGGGACAACCTGCTGTTGGTAAAACAGGGGGAGCTAAAAAGTGAAAGAAGTAACAGCTACTGGTCCATCTATTGAAGAAGCAGTAGAATCAGCATTAGCCCAGCTTAATATTAGAAGAGAACAAGCGGACATACAAATTCTAACTGAAGGTAAAAAAGGTTTATTTGGACTATTTGGTTCTAAGCCAGCTTCTGTCTTGGTGAAAAAAATCATGGATCCAATTGAAGAAGCAAAAAAATTTATTCTTGCTGTTAGTAAAGAGATGGGGATTACGGCAGATATTACGGTGAAACAAGATGGGAAGAATGTTGAATTTCAAATGAGTGGAGACAAAATCGCTCTATTGATTGGAAAAAGAGGACAAACATTGAACTCACTACAATATTTAACCCAGCTTGTAGCGAATCGATTTTCGGATCAATATATCAATATTGTCCTTGATGCCGAAAATTATCGCGAGCGTCGAACTGAAACACTAATGAACCTGGCCATAAGACTAGCTGATAAATCAGTAAGAACAAAACGAAAAGTTTCTTTAGAACCAATGCCTTCTTATGAGCGGAAAGTGATTCATACCGCTTTAGTGAATTCTTCATTAGTAGAAACGGAATCAGAAGGTTCTGAACCGAATCGATATATCGTGATTACGCCTAAATAATTTAGTCATATAATAAGCCTTCAAGTTCATTCAAGAACTTGAAGGCTTATTATTTTTCTTTATTTCATACTTTTTTATTTTTTATTTAGATAAACAGGGCCAATTATAATAAAAGAACCTCCGGATTTCGTTTATTGTTATTCACATGTGGATAAGTTAAAATAAGATAGCTATTTTTTTGTACTGTGGATAAATGACGAATTCTTTAGTATCGATGGAGATTGTGATATTCTATTAATTTAGAGGATTATAACGTCATTAAATTTTATAAATAGATGAGGAAAAAATATAGCACTAAGAGAGGTGATAAAATCATGGAACTTGATACAATAGCTGCCATATCTACTCCAATGGGGGAAGGAGCGATTGCCATTGTACGTTTAAGTGGTGATCATGCTTTTGATATTGCCGATAAAGTATTCAAAGGTATGAAAGGTCAGTCTATTCATGAAGTCCCTTCCCATACGATTCATTATGGCCATATTCAAGAACCTGAAACGGGTCAAGTAGTAGAAGAAGTAATGGTTTCAATCATGAGAGGGCCTAAGACGTTTACGAGGGAGGACATCGTAGAGATCAACTGTCATGGAGGGTTAGTATCGGTAAACAAAGTTTTACAACTTGTTTTAAGAAATGGAGCTCGACTAGCAGAACCAGGAGAGTTTACAAAAAGGGCATTTCTAAATGGACGTATTGACCTTTCACAGGCGGAGGCAGTGATGGATCTTATCCGGGCAAAGACAGATAGGGCTATGAATGTGGCACTTAATCAAATGGAAGGGAGACTTTCCAATCTGATTCGTCGACTGCGTCAAGAAATTCTTGAGGTATTAGCACATGTTGAAGTAAATATAGATTATCCGGAATATGATGATGTCGAGGAAATGACACATGGAATGCTTTTGGATAAATCTACTTATGTACGTAATGAAATTCAGAACCTTCTCCGTACTTCAGAACAAGGGAAGATATTAAGAGAAGGACTTTCTACTGTCATCATCGGAAGACCAAATGTAGGGAAGTCTTCTTTATTAAATAGTTTAGTTCATGAAAATAAAGCGATTGTAACAGATATTCCAGGAACGACAAGAGATGTGATTGAAGAATATGTGAATGTTAGAGGAGTACCTCTACGATTAGTCGATACGGCTGGGATTCGGGAAACGGAAGATATTGTTGAAAGAATCGGAGTGGAGCGTTCACGTCAAGTGTTAAAAGAAGCTGATTTAATTTTACTCGTATTAAATCACGCGGATGAACTGACCCATGAAGATATTCAGTTATTCCAAGCTGTTAAAGGAATGGATGTCATCGTTATAATTAATAAAACAGATTTAGCTAAAAAAATAGATTTAGAAAAAGTCTATCAAGTGGCTGATGAACATAAAATCGTCGCGACTTCACTATTAGAAGAACAAGGAATCGATGAGCTAGAAGAAGCGATATCTTCATTATTCTTTGAAGGCTCAATAGAATCTGGTGATATGACCTATGTCTCGAACAGCCGTCACATCGCACTCCTTCATCAAGCCTTACAAGCTATTGAAGAAGCCATTCAAGGAGTCGAAATGGGAACTCCTATCGATATCGTACAAATCGACTTAACTCGTTCGTGGGAATTACTTGGGGAAATTATCGGTGATAGTGTACATGAAAGTTTAATCGATCAGTTATTTTCACAATTCTGCCTAGGAAAGTAGAAGTATGGATTCAACAAAGATTCTAGGATAGAAAAGGAGGAAAAACATAAAATGCAGCAGTATGAGGCAGGACAATATGATGTGGTTGTTATTGGAGCTGGACATGCAGGTGTAGAAGCGGGACTTGCTTCGGCCCGAATGGGAGCCAAGACCTTGATGGTTACTATAAACTTAGATATGGTTGCTTTTATGCCCTGTAATCCGTCAGTCGGTGGACCTGCAAAAGGAATTGTTGTCCGAGAAATTGACGCATTAGGTGGCGAAATGGGGAAAAATATCGATAAAACCCATATTCAAATGAGAATGCTAAATACAGGAAAGGG
This sequence comes from Rossellomorea pakistanensis, assembly GCF_016908495.1. Lineage (GTDB taxonomy): Bacteria > Bacillota > Bacilli > Bacillales > Bacillaceae_B > Rossellomorea > Rossellomorea pakistanensis. The sequence goes on from NZ_JAFBDZ010000002.1 coordinate 16,327, forward strand.
CCCTGCAGTACGTGCTTTGAGAGCACAAGCAGATAAATTTTCCTATCAACATGAAATGAAAAACACATTAGAAAAGGAACCTAATTTATCGCTATTACAAGGTATGGTTGAGAGCTTAATTATTGAAGATGGTGAATGTAAAGGGGTTGTAACACAAACAGGAGCAGAATATCGTGCAAAAACGGTTGTAATTACAACAGGGACATTCTTACGTGGGGAAATTATTCTTGGTGATTTGAAATATTCAAGTGGACCTAATAATCAACAACCATCGATTAAACTTTCTGAGCATCTCCAAGAACTCGGATTTGATCTTGTGAGGTTTAAAACAGGTACACCTCCGAGAGTGAAGAGTTCTACTATTGATTATGATAAAACGGAAATACAACCTGGCGATGACGTTCCTAGAGCGTTTAGTTATGAAACGACCCAATATATTACCGACCAATTACCATGTTGGTTAACGTATACGAACGAAGAAACACATAAATTAATTGATGAAAACTTACATCGTTCTCCGATGTATTCAGGAATGATTAAGGGAACAGGACCACGCTATTGCCCATCAATTGAAGATAAAGTGGTACGCTTCCATGATAAACCTAGACATCAGATCTTCCTTGAGCCTGAGGGACGTCATACTCAAGAAGTATATGTACAAGGGCTATCCACAAGTCTTCCTGAGGATGTTCAAAGAAAAATTCTATCAACCGTTCCGGGACTTGAAAACGTCGAAATGATGAGAGCAGGATATGCCATTGAGTATGATGCTATAGTGCCAACACAGTTATGGCCAACGCTTGAAACCAAACGTATTAAGAATCTTTATACAGCTGGTCAAATAAATGGAACATCCGGTTACGAGGAAGCAGCTGGCCAAGGGCTGATGGCTGGGATTAACGCCGCAAGTCGGGCTCTAGGCAAGGAAGAAGTCATTCTAAGCCGGTCAGATGCTTATATTGGTGTCCTTATAGATGATTTAATTACAAAAGGGACAAACGAACCTTATCGATTATTAACATCAAGAGCTGAGTACCGTTTACTTCTCCGTCATGACAATGCCGACTTGCGCCTAACCGATATCGGTCATCGAATTGGACTAATATCAGAAAAGCGTTATGAAAGCTTCAATGAGAAGAAAGATGCCATTGAGAATGAAAAAAAACGACTAAGCTCGATTATTATAAAGCCGAATGAAGAAACCCAAGCTCTTATCCGTGAAGTAGGTGGTAGTGAGTTAAAGGACGGGATTCGTGCAGCAGACTTACTTCGTCGCCCTGAAATGAACTACGAGCATATTAAAAAATTAATTCCGAGTGATGTAGATCTTATATCCGATGTTGAAGAACAAGTCGAGATCCAAATTAAATATGAAGGATATATAGAGAAGTCTCTGCAGCAAGTCGATAAATTGAAAAAGATGGAGACGAAAAAAATCCCTGATAATATTGATTATGATGCCATAAATGGTCTCGCCTCAGAAGCGCGACAAAAATTGAAAGAGGTCCGTCCTCTCTCCCTCGCTCAAGCATCAAGAATATCCGGTGTGAATCCTGCAGATATTTCCATACTACTCGTTTATATTGAACAGGGAAAAATAGCGAAGGTTTCCAGTGAGCAATAACTTTTAATCTTACTTTTATCTTAAAGAATAATAAAGAATATAGTTTTAAATGTTGTCATTGTCGAGTTATTGAGCCTAGTACCGGAGTCTAAGCCAGTCCTTGAAGGGGTAAAAATCCCTTCATAAGTATGCCCTTCAAGAAATAAGCCATGTCACCTAGAAAAGGAATAGGCACCCTTTCTAAGTGACTCGACTTATGCTTGTCATGGGCCACAGGGCATGGCGAACTTAGCCTTTTATCTTCTTATCAAGGTACTTCCGCTTTTCTTATTAGGAAGGATGAAAACATGAATACGGAACAATTTCAAACCATGTTGGACGAGAAAGGAATTGCCCTATCTCCTCAACAAGTTAACCAATTTCAACGCTATTATGAGCTGTTAGTGGAATGGAATAACAAAATGAATTTAACCGCTATAACGGAAAAGGAAGAAGTGTATTTAAAGCATTTCTATGATTCCATTACGGCTGGATTTTATTTGGATTTCTCAAAAACGCTACATATTTGTGATGTAGGGGCTGGAGCTGGCTTCCCAAGTATTCCATTAAAAATTTGTTTCCCTCACATAAAAGTATCGATTGTGGACTCGTTAAACAAAAGGATTACTTTCCTCGAAACATTAGCCAATCAACTAGGACTTAACGGAACACACTTTTATCATGATCGGGCTGAAACGTTTGGAAAAAAACCTGAACATCGTGAACACTATGATCTTGTTACTGCCCGAGCAGTGGCAAGAATGTCAGTTCTTAGCGAACTATGTCTTCCACTCGTAAAAGAAAACGGCTTATTTGTTGCGATGAAAGCAGCAAATGCTAGTGAAGAATTATCCGCAAGTCAGAAAGCGCTTCAAGTATTAGGAGGAAAAATAGAAGAAACCCATTCCTTTACATTGCCTTTTGAGGAAAGTGAGCGCAATATTATTACCATTAGAAAAGTAAAATCAACTCCAAAAAAATACCCAAGAAAACCGGGGACGCCTAACAAGCTACCATTGGAATAACCCAAAGGGTAATGGTATTGACGTGGGTCACGGCTATGATGCAAAAGGAAATGACAAATGCAGTTGCTGATCCTTAAAGGATTCCAGTATTAAATTGTCAAAGTGTTGCAGGAACTTGTCAAATGATAGAGAATAGTAAATAAGGGAGTTTCTTAAAGGTGGTGTAGGAAGATGAAGCATCCATTCTCTCGTTTTTTTGGCCTAGGTGAAAAAGAACAGGAAATGGAAATGGAAATGGAAGAGGAATCGATTACAACTGAAGAGAGAGACGAAGTAAAGAATATTCCTATCTCCCAAATTGTACCGAATCGCTTTCAGCCAAGAACCATTTTCAACGAAGAGAAAATAGATGAGTTATCAAGAACAATTCACACTCACGGGATCATTCAACCGATCGTTGTACGTGAATTTGAAAACAATCAATTTGAGATTATCGCTGGTGAGCGTAGGTGGAGAGCGGTTCAAAAGCTAGAATGGGAAACCGTTCCTGCGATTGTGAAGAATTTAAACGATACAGAAACAGCTTCTGTTGCTTTAATTGAAAACTTGCAAAGAGAAGAGTTATCTCCTATAGAAGAGGCAATGGCTTATGGAAAATTACTAGAACTCCATGATTTAACCCAAGAGGCATTAGCTCAACGACTAGGAAAAGGTCAATCTACCGTTGCGAATAAGCTTCGCCTTTTGAAACTGCCGGAAGAAATCCAAGAAGCTCTTCTTTCAAAGAATTTAACTGAAAGACATGCACGGGCTCTTATCCCATTAAAGAATCCTGAAAAACAAATTCTATTAATGCAGGAAGTTATCGAAAAGAGTTTAAATGTAAAACAAACTGAAGATCGGGTTGTAAAAATGCTTGATCAAAGTGAAACGAAACCGAAACCGAAAAGGCGAGCATTCAGTAAGGATATGAGAATTGCTGTCAATACAATACGACAGTCCTTATCAATGGTTTCGGATAGCGGGATAAATTTAGACTCTGAAGAAGAAGAACACGAAGAGTTTTATCAATTTACCATTCGTATTCCGAAGAAAAAATCATAGATATAGCATACAAGTGAGGAGCTAAGTATAGTTTCTCACTTTTTCTATGAATCTAGGAAACAACGTATATAAATAATTGGAAGCGGAATTTTTTGAATTAATTGAGAAACCAATCCATATTTTTGATAAAATAAAAGAATACGTGATTATGTATATATTTTTTAGGAAGTCAAAGGGAAGGTGACAACCTTGGGCAAAATTATTGCCATTGCCAACCAAAAAGGTGGTGTTGGTAAGACAACGACCTCAGTCAATTTAGGGGCTTGTTTAGCTTACATAGGAAAGAAAGTCTTACTTGTTGATATTGACCCTCAGGGAAACGCGACAAGCGGTATTGGAATAGAAAAAGGTGACGTTCAGCATTGTATATACGATGTATTAGTTGATGATGTAGATGTAAAAGAGACCATTAAGCCAACAACCGTTGAAAATTTATCCGCAGTACCAGCGACCATCTCACTTGCAGGTGCTGAAATTGAATTAGTTCCTACCATTTCACGGGAAGTTCGGCTGAAAAGAGCATTAGAGAAAGTAAAAGAAGAGTACGATTATATTGTTATTGATTGCCCTCCTTCACTCGGGTTATTAACCATCAATGCTCTAACAGCTTCAGACGTTGTCATCATCCCCGTTCAATGTGAATACTACGCATTAGAAGGACTTAGTCAATTACTTAGTACAGTACGCTTAGTACAAAAACATTTAAATCATGAACTAATGATAGATGGCGTTCTATTGACCATGTTAGATGCAAGAACAAATCTAGGAATACAAGTTATTGAAGAAGTTAAAAAATATTTTCAAGATAAAGTATATCGAACGATTATTCCTCGAAATGTTCGCCTTAGTGAAGCTCCAAGTCATGGGGAACCTATCATTATTTATGATGCAAAATCAAGAGGTGCAGAAGTATATTTAGACTTGGCAAAGGAAGTGGTGGCGAATGCCTAAAGGTTTAGGAAAAGGGATCAACGCATTATTTGCCAATGTGGACCCAACGAACGAAGAAGCTGTAAGAGAAATGAAGATAAAGGAATTACGTCCTAATCCCTATCAACCTCGAAAAATCTTTGAACCTGAAGCTATTGAAGAGTTGAGAGATTCCATTCTAGAGCATGGAATCCTACAGCCTCTTATTGTTCGTAAAAGCATCAAGGGTTTTGAAATTGTTGTGGGAGAACGCCGCTATAGAGCAGCAAAAGCCGCTAAGTTAGAGAAAGTTCCTGTAGTAGTAAGAGAACTTAATGATCAACAGATGATGGAATTGGCAGTATTAGAGAATTTACAACGTGAGGATTTAACTCCTATTGAAGAAGGTATAGCCTATCAAATGCTCATGGAGAAATTAAACCTTACACAAGAAGAGCTGGCTAAAAGATTAGGGAAAAGTCGCCCTCATATTGCAAACCATGTTCGATTGCTATCTCTACCAGACCAAATTCAGCAATTCATTTCAGATGGAAAAATCACAATGGGGCATGGAAGAGCTCTCTTAGGATTACGAAAAAAAGAGAAGATTCAATCTGTAATTGAAAAAGTCATTAATGAGTCACTTAATGTAAGACAACTAGAAAAATTGATTCATGATATTAATGAAAATGTTCCACGTGAAACAAAGAAGCCCAAAGAAAAAGACATATTTATTAAAGAACAAGAGTCAATTTTAAGGGAAAGATTTGGTACAACGGTAACAATCAAACAATCCAAGAAAAAAGGAAAAATTGAATTGGAATTTTTCTCAAAAGAAGATTTAGATCGAATCTTAGATTTATTAGGAAAGATGAACGACTGACCACCTAGGCATTAGGTGGTTATTTTAATTGTTGATTAAAAAAATCTATGAAAATTAGAAAAATAGTGGTATTTTTGAAAGAAATAATATTTCGATATTCGAAAAAAGGGGAAACTTATGGTACTGTTAGGCACACTAGTGAACGGAGTATGTATTATAATTGGCACCTTGATAGGTATACTCCTCCATCGCATTCCTGAAAATATGAAGACGACTGTTATGAAGGCCATTGGTTTAGCTGTCATGGTGTTAGGGCTGCAAATGGGCTTAAAAAGTGAGAACTTCTTAATTGTCATTATAAGTTTAGTATTAGGAGCCGTATTGGGAGAATGGATGAAACTCGAAGACCGCTTAAATGCATTAGGAGCCTGGATTGAGAAAAAAGTAGGATCTAAAGGTGATGCAAGTATTTCACAAGGATTCGTTACAGCAACGTTAATCTTTGTCATCGGAGCAATGTCTGTAATTGGTGCTTTGGATAGTGGAATCAGAGGGGATCATGATGTTTTATATACCAAGTCAATCATTGATGGCTTTACCTCCCTTATCCTAACGACTACCTTAGGGGTCGGTGTTATGTTTTCTGCTATTCCCGTAGTGCTTTACCAAGGAGGCATTGCCCTATTTGCTACACAAATCAATCAATGGGTTCCGCAGGTAGTAATGGATTCTTTTATCGCAGAAATGACGGCTGCAGGAGGAATTATGATATTTGCCATTGGTTTAAACCTAACCGGTATTACTAAGATTCGAGTGGCTAATTTACTCCCAGGAGTCCTTGTGGTAGCAGTGATTGTATCCTTACTATTTGCTTATCAGAATATCTTTTAAAGAAAAAGACTGTTTTTTAAAAGATTGTTGTTTTTTGAGTACACAAATTTTGTAAAAAGGTTGATTGAAGCGGAAGGTGCGAGACTCATGTGGGAGAAGCGGGACAGGTGAGAGACTCCGCAGTAGCAAGGCGATGAGGATGCTCACCGCCCACCCCGCGGAAAGCAAGCATCCTTTCGCTGATACCAACTAACTCTTTTTCAAATATGTTTTCGAAAACGGCCAAAGAAAAAGACTGTCCCAGATTAGGTGTAATAACTCCAACATTATCTATAGAAAAAACTTCGAAATTTTTTCTATATAGGAAAAATAATGTGGAGCTGACCCCCTTATGGACAGCTTTTTTCTATGGAATATGCTTTTGTTCGCGCTCTAAATTTATGAGCGAGTACTTACGTTGATAGGCATGGGATGAATAAATAATTGCTTCGGAAATAATTTTTGCCATTTTCATAACGATATTCAATCTCGTATTTTGTAGAACAAAAAACTCCATAAATCCGCTTACATTTACAATTCCTGTTATATGCATATCCCCTACCTCAGGAAGTTCTTTATTGACTCCTGCCCCAGGCTTTACTGGTCCCGTATCCATATGGATTGAGCCTACGCTTTTTAATCTTCCTAAGCATGCATCGATGCCGATAATAAAGGGATTGTTAAAAGTATGATTAATTTCTTCTATTTTTTCTTCCAAATTTACAGCATGCACAGGATCATCCAGTGTTCCATAAATCGGAAAGGAAAAGCTCTTTTTTTCTTCTAAAAAGGTACCTATGAGTGGTCCGAGGGAATCGCCTGTAGAACGGTCTGTCCCAATACAAACAATCACAATAGGTCTATGTTGTTCAGGAAGCATGTTCACAAGTTGAGCTGATAGCAGTATCGATGCCCGATCTTCATTATGTTGAATTCTAAATGGTTCTGGTTTTCTTTCAAATAGACCTTTTTTTAGATTCATCCATGCCACTCCTTTATAATGGTAGTAACAGTATACGGAAAATTTAGAATTTCTATACTTAAATCAAGCGTATTTCTATAAAAATTCGATTGATAAAAGATGTGTATTAAAGTTTGGAAGTGCTTGGATATGAGAATGTATTAGCTTTACAGTTCTGGTACCTATCATTTAAGGTCTAATCAGCGAAAATACCCATTATTCCTAACTTGTCATATACTATGCTATTTTTCTTAACTTTTTTGAACGGTTGGGTTTTTTCTACTCTTTTGAAGGGAAACTTGGTAAAATAGAATTTAATTTTGGCAAACACAAACATGCTGAACAGGTAAAGAAGAGCATAGGTTAGCCTGGTCTCTTCTTATTGAATAATGTCTAGACAGTATTTATCTTATGATAATAAGGAGTAAAATAGATGGTGGAGAAATTAGAGAAAACTGAAACTTTGAAAAAAATAGAAGAGAGTAAGACCTTTCAAAAATTAATCAGTGATGAGTTATGGATATCCATTGGAGAAACGAGTATAAAGATTATCGCTATTATTATTCTGACAATGCTAGCTACTAAGATAGGAAGAACAGCTATTCAAAATATTTTCAAAGCTCGATCGCGTTCTCCTTTAAGAATCTCAGAAAGAAGAGAAGCAACCCTATTAAAGCTCCTTCAAAACGTCCTAACTTACGTCGTTTATTTTATTTCTTTTATGACAATCCTCTCCACTTTGGACATCGATGTAAAAGGATTAATTGCGGGTGCAGGAATTGTTGGCTTGGCTGTAGGATTTGGAGCACAGAATTTAGTACGGGATATCATTACAGGGTTTTTTATTATATTTGAAGATCAATTTTCTGTTGGTGATTATGTGAGAATCGGTAATGCTGAAGGGACGGTTGAAGAAATCGGCTTAAGGACAACGAAGATTTTAAGCTGGACGGGTGAACTTCATATATTCCCAAATGGAAATATAACGGAAGTGACGAATTTCTCTATCCATAACAGTATTGCCGTCGTTGATGTTAGTATTGCTTACGAAGAAAATATAGAACAAGCTGAAAAAGTGATTGAAGAATTGATCCTCAAGCTTCCTCAGAAATATGAGGAACTTGTGAATCCACCTGAATTACTTGGGATTCAGACCTTCGGGGCTTCAGATGTTGTCTTAAGGATTGTAGCCGAAACAGTACCGATGAAGCATTGGTATATAGCGAGAATGATCAGAAAAGAATTAAAAGCTTGTTTAGATGAAAATGGGATTGAAATACCATTCCCTCGTCTAGTCATGTATTCGCGTAATCAAGAAGAACCGTCAAATGGACAAGAAATGAAGAAAAGTCAAGCAAAAGGTGAATAGGAGGAGTCGCTTTATGGAGCAAAAAACATTTAATATACATGATATCGTTGAAATGAAAAAACCACATCCATGTGGAGTCAATCGTTGGAAAATCATCAGACTAGGGATGGATATCCGCATAAAATGCGAAGGCTGTGCTCACAGCGTCCTTCTACCAAGAAAAGAATTTAGTAGAAAAGTAAAGAAAATACTTGAACATGGAGAGAGCTAATCCTCTTGACTATACGAGTATGGAGAAAGAATGACTCCACTTGTATGGTCTTTTTATTTAAACTTGTACCCTTGTGTTTTCCTTAGCTAAAATCTATAATTGTGAAAGGTTTAAAATACTACTAGAATAATGTACGTAGTGAAAATAGATAGGATATGAAGAAGAGGAGTGACGGATATGGCTTTAACAGCTGGAATTGTTGGATTGCCGAATGTGGGAAAATCCACTCTTTTTAATGCCATTACAAAAGCAGGAGCAGAATCTGCCAACTACCCATTCTGTACAATCGATCCGAATGTTGGAATTGTGGAAGTGCCAGACTATCGTTTAGATAAATTAACAGAACTTGTTGAACCGAAGAAAACGGTACCAACTACATTTGAATTTACTGATATAGCAGGAATTGTAAAAGGAGCAAGTAAGGGTGAAGGGTTAGGAAACAAATTCTTATCCCATATTCGCCAAGTCGATGCGATTTGCCAAGTGGTCCGCTGCTTTGCTGATGATAATATTACCCATGTTTCTGGAAAAGTAGATCCTATTGATGATATTGAAACAATCAATCTTGAGCTTATTTTGGCTGATTTAGAATCAGTAGATAAACGAATTAGCCGTGTTGAAAAAATGGCTAAACAAAAAGATAAAGAAGCTATGTATGAGTATGAAATTTTAGTGAAGTTAAAAGATGCTTTTGAAAATGACAAGCCGGCACGTACAGTTGAATTTACGGATGAACAAATGAAGGTTGTCAAGGGTCTTCATTTGTTAACCATTAAACCGGTTCTGTATGTAGCGAATGTTGGAGAAGACGATATTGTTGATCCATCAGAGAATGAATACGTTCAAAAGGTCCGTAAGTTTGCTGAGTCCGATAATGCTGAAGTGATTGTCGTTTGTGCCAAAATAGAATCTGAGATTGCTGAGCTTGATGATGAAGAAAAGGCTATGTTCCTTCAAGAGCTAGGAATTGAGGAATCAGGTCTTGATCAATTAATTCGTGCTGCCTATCATCTCCTTGGCCTTGCCACTTATTTCACTGCAGGAGTTCAAGAAGTTCGCGCATGGACATTCAGAAAAGGAATGAAAGCACCTCAATGTGCAGGTGTGATCCATACCGATTTTGAAAAAGGATTTATACGAGCGGAGACCGTTTCTTACGATGATTTAGTGGCTGCCAATACAATGACCGCTGCTAAAGAAGCTGGGAAAGTTCGTTTAGAAGGAAAAGAATATATTGTTCAAGATGGAGATGTCATTCATTTCCGCTTTAACGTTTAATCTATTGAGCCTACTCTTTTTTGGAGTAGGTTTTTTTGTGCGATGGTTTCTGTAGTAATTTGTCGAATGACCGATAAAAGTCGTTATACCGTTTAATCGCCTAGTTTAGTTGAATTTTTTTCAAAACGAACATTATATTTCAAGGATTCTAGGACTGTATTGCATAAGCTTGCCCAATATGATATAATTCTAACTTGTGAGTAATGAAAGCATTGCTCCTTGCTCTATTTCACAATAGAGCCGCACAGACCATAAGGAGGTGAAAAAGATGAAAAAGTACGAATTAATGTACATTATCCGCCCAAACATTGACGATGAGTCAAAGAAAGCTGTTGTTGAGCGTTTCGCTAATGTTCTTACAACAAACGGAGCGGAGATCATCGAATCTAAAGAGTGGGGTAAACGTCGTTTAGCGTATGAAATTAACGATTTCCGTGATGGTTTCTACCAACTAGTAAACGTTAAATCTGCGACTGAAGCTATTAACGAATTCGATCGTTTAGCGAAAATCAGCGATGATATTATCCGTCACATCGTAATCAAAGAAGAAGAAAAATAATCGTAAGCATAAACGCTTCTTGATATGTTCCACGTGAAACATGCCAGAACGAAAGGGTTGATTCTGATGATGAACCGAGTAATATTAGTAGGTCGTTTAACAAAGGACCCTGAGTTAAAATATACTCCAAATGGAGTTCCTGTGGCTACGTTTACTCTTGCTGTTAATCGTACGTTTACGAATCAACAAGGTGAACGAGAAGCGGACTTTATTAATTGCGTTGTATGGCGTCGCCCTGCTGAAAATGTTGCAAACTTCCTTAAAAAAGGAAGCTTGGCTGGAGTGGATGGACGTATTCAAACACGTAACTTCGAAGGTCAAGATGGTCGTCGAGTCTTTATGACAGAGGTTGTAGCGGAGAGTGTTCAATTCCTTGAGCCTAAGAACGCTAATAACCAAGGCGAACGTGGCAGCTATGGCGGTGGTCAACCACAACAAGATTATTCATTTAATCAGAATCAGCGCAATAATAATAACAATAACAACAGACAGAACTATACACGTGTAGATGAAGATCCATTTGCTAATGATGGTAAGCCAATCGACATTTCAGATGACGATCTTCCATTCTAAACGAAATATAATTTGAAATATATTAGTTAGGAGGCGAATCTATTATGGCAGGACGCAGAGGCGGACGTAGACGTCGTAAGGTGTGTTTCTTCACTTCAAACGGAATTACACACATCGATTACAAAGACGTAGATCTACTGAAAAAATTTATCTCTGAGCGCGGAAAAATCCTTCCACGTCGTGTGACAGGAACAAGCGCGAAGTACCAACGTAGATTAACTCGTGCAATCAAACGTGCACGTACAATGGCATTATTACCATACGTAACTGGTGAATAATCAATATTAAAAAGGCTGTCCATTTTTGGACAGTCTTTTTCTGTTTTTAAAAATCCTAAACCCTTTCAAATATGAAATGCTCTCCTACCACCCTAAAGCTTGTTTGATGATTATTTATTAAAGTGATTAAAATCCTTCTGTTCTCAAATTTGGTTTATTAGTCCATTCGAATTACTTTATCTGATTTTCCTAAGAAAATATTCCTGTATAATTACTCGAAACTCCTAAAAGAAATAAGAATTTTGTCGAAATTAACAATATGCACAGAAATTATTGCATCGGAGGTACAACAAAAGGTGAAGGGTTTAAATAAAATTAAAGGGTTCCTATCATTTCGATCTATTAAGGCAAAACTGATTCTTATTTTCTCTCTATTAATTTTCTTATCATTTGCAATTGTCATTGCCATTACAAGTTGGCAAACGAGAGAAAAGTTGGAGAAGAATGTCATTTCTCAAACTGAGGGGATGGTTATGGAGTTAAACAACTCTGTACAGCTCTTTCTTGGCCAATATGAGAAAAGTTTAGAACAATTCACATTTTCGGATTCACTAAAAAATTTAGCGAAAGTGCAAGGAGGAATGCTTGAAACTAAGGAAAAAACAGAGGTTTTTGCCAGCACTCAAGCGGATTTTAATAATTATTTAGGGCTGTATGCTGAGGCAGCGTCGCTTTATTTGGCTACTCCAAATAAAGAATTGAAGATTGTTCCCTATACTAGCCTTCCTGCAGACTTCGATCCAACTAGTAGGGCGTGGTATGAAAAAGCACTAGAAACAAAGGTTGAGGTTGTTTGGAGTGATCCTTATATTGATGAAGCAACCAATGAATACATTATTACCGCATCTAAAGCTGTTCTTACAGAAGGAGAAGTCGTAGGGGTTCTCGGTGTAGATATCAATTTAACGAAATTAACAGAAAGAATTGCAAAGATGGATATAGGGTATAAAGGTTATCCTTTCGTATTGTCATCTAATGGATCTGCTATTGTTCATCCTTCTAAAAGGGGTGAAAATCTATCATCTCTAAGTTTTATTAAGAACATGCTTGAAAGCAAAAATAAGACAGGATCTGTTCACTATCAATTAGAAGGTGAAGATAAACTTCTTGTATACGATACCGTTCCAAAAACAAACTGGAAAATTGGCGCATCCTATGGGAAGGATGCTTTAGTACAAACCTCAAAAGAGATTGAGATGACATTATGGATATCAGCTATTGGGACGTTAATTCTTTCCATTGTTGTGGTCATTTTAGTGGCTCGAGGCATAACCAAACCAATATTACAACTTAAAAAAACAGTAAGTTCAATGGCAGATGGTGATTTTTCCACCAATACATCTATTCTATCAAAGGATGAAATTGGCGAGCTTGGACAGGATTTTAATAAAATGATGGAAAGTATGAGGACGACTCTCATAACGGTTAATCAATCTGTTTTTAATGTTCGGGAATCTGCAGAAAGTCTAAGTGCTATTTCCGAAGAAACAAACGCTTCAAGTGAGGAAATGGCAAGTGCTGTCTCAGAAATTGCCAACGGTGCCTCCCAATCGGCTGCTGATGCAGACACTGCAAATCAACAATCAATGGATTTAAGTAATCAAATAAACCAGGTTTCGGATCAGGCAAAGGGAATGTCTTCTATAGCGGAAAAAGCAGACGAAGTAAACCAAACAGGGATCGTTCAAATGAAGAAGCTACAAGAGTCTTATGCCTCTTCAAAACAGTTTATTTCATCAATGGAAGAGGTTGTCCTAAGTCTTGAAGATAAAGTGAAGAAAATTGAATCGGTTATGGAGACGATAACCGATATTTCCTCCCAAACCAATTTATTAGCTTTGAATGCGAGTATTGAAGCGGCAAGAGCTGGAGAACATGGCAAGGGATTTGCGGTCGTGGCTGAAGAAGTTAGAAAGCTTGCCGAACAATCAGTCCAAGCAACGGATGAAGTGAAGAAGACGATAACAGACATTCAAACCGGCTCCAAGCAAGCAGTAAATGAAATGTTCCACACGAAAGAAACATTTCAGGAACAATTTATAGTCGTAGAAGAAACGAATTCAATTTTTCAACAAATCTCAGGGTTGATGAAACAGATGCAGGAAGCCATTGTTTCCATATATCATGAAGTCCAATCTGTCTCAACAAACAAGGATGAAGTATTAAACATCATTCAAACGATGGCTTCAACGGCTGAACAAACAGCAGCAGCCTGTGAAGAAGTTAGTGCTTCTACTGATGAACAACTGCATTCTATTCAAGGCGTTACAGACGCAGCAGAGCGCTTAACAGAACTCAGCCAATCCCTGCAAAATGCGATAGAACAATTTAAAATTGATTAAGAATCAGGAAAGCAGTCCTAAAAAAGGTTTCATAAATAAGCCTTTTGGGGACTGCTTTCTTTGTTGTTAAGGTTTTTCTTTTGTTCTTGGACGAATGAAGCCCTGAAGAAACAAAAAGTTCGAAATGAGGACCTCAAAGAAGTCGAATGGAGCCCTGAAAAAGCAAAAAGTTCAAAATGAGGACCCCGAAAGATGCCAAAGATGCCAAAGATGCCCAACTAAAGGCCATTCGTTCAGTTACAGCCCCTAACCCTCGAGACCCAAGCCGGCTAGAAGGAAAAGACACCGCCACAGGTTGTGGTTAATTTAGTCGTTCATTCCGCTTTTATAACAACCCGCATTGCTTGAACGATGTTTAAAGAACGGATAAAATTAGTATGATATAAATAGTAAATGAAATTTAATGAGGTGTCTTTGTGAAGAATCCCCGTATTCTTACGGAAGGGGCATTAATGCTCGCTATATTTGCCGTTCTTACTCTAATCACTATCTACATTCCAGTTATTGGGGTTTTATCAAGTCTTGTTTTAATATTCCCAGTCCTTTATTTTGCCTCAAAGCATCGTTTAAGGATATCACTGATTTTATTAGTAGGCTGTATTTTGATTTCCTTCATTATGGGGTCAATCCTTGCCATTCCTCTTGCCATCATATACGGGACAACAGGCGTTGTGATGGGGTGGTATATTAAGGAACAGAAAAGTAAAATCTCTTTACTTATCGCATCAGGTTTTACTTTATTAATCAATTTGGTTATTCAATATGTTATATCAATTCTCTTTTTTAATTTTGATTTAATTAATGATATGATCAAGATTTTGGAAAAATCGTTTGATCAATCTATTGAGATGATGAAAAGCTTTGGGCAAACTCCTGATCCGAGAATGGTCGATCAAATGAATTTTTATTTAGATATGATCGGTATTTTAACTCCCTCTTTCTTTTTAATGATGGCCTTCATCAATGCTTTTATTATCATTTGGGTTAATTTCCCTATTTTACGTAGGCTTGGAGTTGAAACGCCCAAGTTCAAACCTTTTCGTGAATGGCAATTACCAAAGAGTTTCTTATGGTATTATTTAATTATCCTTATTCTATCCATCGTTCTTCAGCCGGAAAAAGGTGACTATAGCTTTTGGGCTCTTCAAAACATATCCTATGTTTTACAGGTTTTGATGGTTATACAAGGGCTTTCTTTCATTTATTATTTTGCTTACATAAAAAAATGGACAAAGGGTTTATTGGTCCTTATTACGATTTTATCACTTCCCCTTCTTTCTATTGTTAGGATTTTAGGTATAATTGATTTAGGATTTAATCTTAGACAGCGCCTTCAACGTAAGTCATAAAGGTTGTAAATTTTGTTTTAGGAGCTGAAATCATGCCATCTTTTTTTCGAAAGCGTATGATCCGTTACCCATTATATGGACTGATAGCGCTTTGCACTTTATTAGTGATCGCCTTCGCCTTTTACAATTGGGTTATTGCCGTGATTGGATTAGCTTTATTTGGCGGTGTATTCTTTCTTGCTTTTTATTATGAAAATAAATCTCATATGGCAACAGAAGATTACATATCGACCCTCTCCTATCGAGTAAAACGAGTGGGAGAAGAGGCATTAATGGAAATGCCTATTGGAATTATGCTAATTAATGATGACTATTTTATTGAATGGACAAACCCGTTTCTTGCCTCTTGCTTCAATGAAGACACACTTGTAGGTCGTTCTCTCTACGATGTAGCAGAATCGGTCATCCCTCTCATTAAACAAGAAATTGATACAGAGATTATTACCATGAACGAACGAAAGTATCGAGTCGTCATCAAGTCGGATGAAAGACTTATTTATTTCTTTGATGTCACAGAGCAATCGCAAATTGAAAAGCAATATGAGGATGAGAAAACAGCTATCGGGATTATCTTTTTAGACAACTATGATGAGCTCACTCAAGGTATGGATGACCAGACTCGTAGTAGTTTAAATAGTCTAGTAACCTCTATTTTAAATAAATGGGCAAAAGAATCAGGGGTTTTGCTGAAGCGAATTTCCTCAGAACGATTTTTGGCCGTTTTTAATGAAAAAATACTTCAAGTGCTAGAAAAAGAAAAGTTTTCCATTTTAGATGATGTAAGGGATACCACTTCGAAACAAAATGTTCCTCTTACTCTTAGTATTGGAGTCGGAATGGGTGTCTCTTCTCTACCAGAGCTAGGAACTTTAGCACAGTCGAGTCTAGATCTTGCTTTAGGTCGAGGTGGTGACCAAGCAGCGATTAAACAGACAAATGGGAAAGTAAAGTTCTATGGTGGAAAAACGAACCCGATGGAGAAACGTACAAGGGTGCGTGCACGCGTTATTTCCCATGCCCTTAAGGAGTTAATCGTCGAGAGTGATAAAGTCATTGTAATGGGCCATAAGCACCCTGATATGGATGCTGTGGGTGCAGCTATCGGCATTCGAAAAGTTGCTCAAATGAATCAGAAAGAAGGATATGTAGTCCTTAATTTTAATGAGATTGATAATGGTGTTAAACGGTTACTTAAAGAGATCAAAGGAAACCCTGATCTATTTTCACGCTTTATTACACCTGAAGAAGCACTAGAGATGGCGACAGATGATACTCTATTAGTTGTTGTGGATACCCATAAGCCTTCACTCGTGATTGAAGAAAAATTATTAGGTAGAATAGAAAATGTCGTTGTGATTGACCATCATCGGAGAGGAGAAGATTTTATTAAGAATCCATTGCTTGTTTATATGGAGCCTTATGCTTCTTCTACCGCTGAATTGGTAACAGAGTTATTAGAATATCAACCAAAGCATGAGAAGATTTCAATGCTTGAAGCCACTTCCCTTTTAGCAGGTATTATTGTCGATACGAAAAGCTTTACACTAAGAACTGGTTCAAGGACGTTTGATGCAGCCTCCTATTTACGGGCACAGGGAGCAGATACCGTTCTTGTACAGAAGTTTTTAAAAGAAGATGTGGATACTTATATTAAGCGGGCAAGACTAATTGAAACAGTTGATTTTTATAAAGATGGAGTGGCGATTGCTAGAGGTAGTGATGACATTGTCTATGATCAGGTTCTCATTGCTCAAGCAGCTGATACTTTGTTAACAATGGATGAAGTTATATCATCATTTGTCATTTCCAAGCGTGAGGAAAATTTGGTTAGTATTAGTGCCAGATCACTTGGAGAAGTGAACGTCCAAATTGTCATGGAAGCTCTAGGCGGCGGCGGGCATTTAACAAATGCAGCTACTCAATTACCGGATATCACTGTTGACGAGGCCGAAGAACAATTAAAACTGGCATTGGATGAATATTTTGAAGGGGGAAAAGACTAATGAAAGTGATTTTCTTAAAAGATGTAAAGGGAAAAGGTAAAAAAGGCGAAGTGAAAAATGTAGCAGATGGGTATGCACATAACTTCCTTATCAAGCAAGGGTTAGCAGTAGAAGCTAATCATTCGAATGTAAGTCAATTAGAAGGACAAAAGAAGAAAGAGCAAAAGCTAGCTCAGGAAGAGTTAGAAGAAGCGAAACAGCTTAAAGAAAAGCTAGAAGGTTTAACGATCGAGATGAAGGCAAAAGCTGGAGAAGGCGGTAGACTTTTTGGTTCGATTACTAGTAAGCAGATTGCTGAGACGCTCAAGAAAAATCATAAAATCAAAATTGATAAACGTAAAATTGAAATGAATGATGCGATCCGTGCATTGGGATATACAAATGTACCTGTTAAGCTTCATTCAGATGTAACGGCAACATTAAAAGTCCATGTTACAGAAGAAAACTAAATTTGCCAACTCATATTTTCAAAAAACATGTTAGAATAAAATAGGTATGTAAAAATGTGATCAATTATCTGATCACATTTTTTCTTAGACTAATAGTCCTTCTCTAAAGGAGGTTTTCTATATATGAATGAATTGTTGAACCATCAAGTACCACCTCAAAATATTGAAGCAGAGCAAGCTGTGTTAGGTGCTATTTTCCTAGAACCTTCCTCTCTTACTCAAGCATCAGAAGCGCTCATCCCAGAAGATTTTTATCGTAATTCTCATCAGAAAATCTTTAATGTAATGTTGAACCTGAGTGATGCTGGGCAGGCAGTAGATTTAATTACCGTTACGGAAGAACTAGCTAATATGAAAGAGCTTGAGGATGTTGGTGGAGTATCTTACTTAAGTGAACTAGCGGCATCTGCCCCGACAGCCGCAAATATTGAGTATTATGCCAAGATAGTAGAAGAAAAATCACTATTAAGAAGATTAATCCGGACAGCATCTACGATTGCTCAAGATGGATATACACGCGAAGATGAGGTAGATGAGCTTCTAAGTGAAGCAGAAAAAAATATTATGGAAGTAGCTCAAAGAAAAAATGCAGGAGCCTTTCATAATATTAAAGATGTTTTAGTACGAACGTACGATAACATTGAGACCCTTCATAACCGTGTAGGGGACATTACGGGAATCCCTACAGGGTTCGCTGATTTAGATCATATGACGGCAGGGTTTCAACGAAATGACCTAATCATTGTGGCTGCCCGCCCTTCCGTTGGTAAGACAGCCTTTGCCCTGAATATTGCTCAGAATGTCGCAACAAAAACCGATGAAAATGTAGCTATTTTCAGTTTGGAGATGGGTGCTGAGCAGCTTGTGATGCGTATGCTTTGTGCTGAAGGGAATATCAATGCTCAAAATCTTCGTACAGGCTCCCTTACTGATGAAGACTGGAGAAAGTTAACGATGGCAATGGGAAGCCTTTCAAATTCAGGTATTTATATTGATGATACTCCAGGGATCCGTGTTAATGAAATTCGCTCAAAATGCCGCCGTTTGAAACAGGAATCTGGACTAGGGATGATCCTGATTGATTATTTACAATTAATCCAAGGGTCCGGACGATCAGGAGAAAATCGTCAGCAGGAAGTATCAGAAATTTCCCGGGCATTAAAAGGGTTAGCGCGTGAATTAGAAGTGCCCGTTATCGCTCTTTCACAGTTGTCACGTGGAGTAGAACAACGACAAGATAAGCGTCCGATGATGTCTGATATTCGTGAATCAGGAAGTATTGAGCAAGATGCTGATATTGTAGCCTTCTTATATCGTGATGATTATTATGATAAAGAATCAGAGAACAAGAACATTATCGAAATTATCATTGCTAAGCAACGTAACGGCCCGGTTGGAACCGTCTCTCTCGCCTTCGTTAAAGAATATAATAAATTCGTAAACCTCGAACGGCGATTCGACGATACTGGCATTCCACCTGGAGCCTAAAAAGAGGCTGCCTCCTTCAAATGGAGGCAGCCTCTTTTCTTCGACAAATTTCGGGCCGTGCCTGGCACCACCCGAAATTTGTTGAATATTGCATACGAACAAATGTGAAGAAATAATAAATAAATGTTCGTGTTTCAATTGACTTTTTGCATAGTTAATTGATAAAATGAGTTTGTTTGAAAAAAGTGGGTATATTAATCCCTATCGGAGGTGCTTTATATGTCTTCAGTAGTCGTTGTAGGAACACAATGGGGAGACGAAGGAAAAGGAAAAATTACCGATTTCCTTTCAGAACATGCAGAAGTAATTGCTCGATATCAAGGTGGAAATAATGCAGGCCATACCATTAAATTTGATGGAGAAACCTACAAGCTTCATTTAATTCCATCTGGGATTTTCTATAAAGATAAAATTGCTGTAATCGGAAATGGAATGGTTGTAGATCCGAAAGCTTTAGTGCAAGAGTTAAAATACTTACATGACCGTAATGTAACAACAGACAATTTACGTATTAGTAATCGTGCACATGTTATTCTTCCATACCATTTAAAGCTTGATGAAGTGGAAGAGGAAAGAAAAGGCGCGAATAAAATTGGTACGACCAAAAAAGGGATTGGCCCAGCATACATGGATAAAGCAGCACGAATTGGTATTCGTATTGCAGATTTATTGGATCGCGCGGCATTTGAAGAAAAATTGACGCGTAATCTTGAAGAAAAAAATCGTCTGCTTGAGCGTTTTTATGAAACAGAAGGATTTACATTAGATGAGATTCTTGATGAGTACTATGAGTACGGCCAGCAGATTAAGAAGTATGTGATCGATACTTCTGTTGTTTTAAATGATGCCATTGACGAAGGACGCCGTGTTCTTTTTGAAGGCGCTCAAGGCGTTATGTTAGATATCGATCAAGGAACATACCCATTTGTTACATCTTCAAACCCTGTAGCAGGAGGAGTGACGATTGGATCAGGTGTAGGTCCAACGAAAATTAATCATGTAGTTGGAGTATCGAAAGCCTATACTACTCGTGTTGGAGACGGTCCGTTCCCTACCGAACTAACAGATGAAATTGGCGATCAAATTCGTGAGGTTGGCCGTGAATACGGTACAACAACTGGTAGAGCACGTCGTGTTGGATGGTTTGACAGTGTAGTAGTCAGACATGCTCGTCGTGTGAGTGGACTAACAGACCTTTCCCTTAACTCTATCGATGTTCTTACAGGAATTAAAACATTGAAAATTTGTGTTGCTTATAAGTACAAGGGTGAAACGATTGAAGAATTCCCTGCAAATCTGAACATCCTTGCAGAATGTACTCCAGTATACGAAGAACTATCTGGCTGGACAGAGGACATTACTGGATGTAAAACACTTGGTGAACTTCCTGAGAATGCTCGTCATTATCTAGAGAGAGTTTCTCAGCTAACAGGTATCCCATTGTCAATCTTCTCTGTAGGACCAGATCGTTCTCAAACCAATGTAGTAAGAAGTGTTTGGAGTCCTAATTAATCAGGCTGTTTTCGCATAGATTGTTGTTTTTCGATCAAGAATAGAAATCCGTCATGATTAAGGTTTCGGGGCATCTTTTAAATTGTACAAAAAGAGCCTTAATCAAAAAAGGTTGCCACAATAAATGGCAACCTTTTTTCTTATGATTTTATTTTTTCATAAACGTGATCATGACAAACAATATATAACAAGTCATCTGACTTTAAGGGTTTTTGATGAGCATTGGTGAAATCCATTTCATCATTAACGGCAATTAAAACAGCCCCATAAGCTAATAAGTTCTCTGATGCCTCCTTATACGTCTTCCATTCAGCTTTAGGTAATAGTTCATGGATATTATTTCCAAATCGCTTACTTAAAAGCTGTCTGAAAATACTCGTGGTTCCAGGATGTAAGGTGGACTTTGCCATCAGCATTGAAATCGAATCATTTGAAAGAATAAAATCATCGACATGGATATGATGAAATTTAGGAATATTTTTATCCTCACAAATCTCTACAATGGTATGAATATCTTTATTATGCTGGTGTGAAAGTGATTCTACTGCAGAGGCGATTAAAAGAGTCTTCCCATCGGCTAAAATGGATTGAGTTATCGCTTCATCTGCAAAAATGGCAACTCGCTTAGCCTCAAGTATATTAGCTTTAAGAAGAACTTCTTCGTCTGAAGCATCACCTTGAATATAGTGAATTTGGTCATGATTAAAAGGATTTTCCTTTAATGAATCAATCAAAACAACCGTCATTTCGGGGAGATGTGCGAATACTTCTTGTATGGCTCTTTCTGTTTTTTGAGACCAGCCGATGTAAATAATATGATTTTTACCCTTAAACACTACCTTCCCCTCCCTCTTTAATTGATTATAAGTAGTTAAGGAATCCACTACATTACTAATGAGTAAACCGATAATTCCGATTCCAAAAATAAATAGAAAAATTCCCAGCAGCCTTCCAGGAACGGTTATCGGTGAGTAATCCCCATATCCTACCGTTGTCAAGGTTGTCATAGTCCACCAGAAACTTTCAAATACTGTTGGAAATGTATTAGGTTCAAAATAATGAATTCCGAATGTCCCAATTACGATAATGAAAATAGAAAAAAGCAAGATAACACTAAAATCCATTTTACTTACTTTTTTCAGTAATCGAAGAAAAATAGTCAAATAATCCCACCTCCTGCATTTATATCTTATCATGAATGCGATCAAATTAAGCATATTTATCCAAATTTTAAAAGCTGATCATTTTTCGACAAATTTTTTTAAAAAGTTGTTGCCTAATCATTTTCTTATGTGGTAATATTATCTTCGTTGCCATAAAAGAGCATTTAAACGAGATTGATAGTTTAAGAGCCAATAGCTCAGTTGGTAGAGCACGAACGAGTAAGCTGCGAAGCGAAACATCAGCGTACAGCACGAGAGACATCTTGAATAAGCATCCTGAGAGCTGGACGTCGAAGATGAAACTTTATTAATGCAGTTATTATTGAGAGCCATTAGCTCAGTTGGTAGAGCATCTGACTTTTAATCAGAGGGTCGAAGGTTCGAGTCCTTCATGGCTCACCACTTTAAACGTGGCCCGTTGGTCAAGCGGTTAAGACACCGCCCTTTCACGGCGGTAACACGGGTTCGAATCCCGTCCGGACCGCCATTACATACATATCTTTGCAAGGAATTATTTCATTTAGAAAACAATTTTAATACAGCTCGGTAGCTCAGTTGGTAGAGCACGTCCGAGTAAGCTTCAAAGTGTTACTTCAGCACACAAGTCGAGCAGCTACTTGAATAGACTTCCTGAGACTTGGGTGATGGACAAGGCACTATTTCATTTAGGAAACAATACTAATACGGCTCGGTAGCTCAGTTGGTAGAGCAATGGACTGAAAATCCATGTGTCGGCGGTTCGATTCCGTCCCGAGCCATCTAAAAAGCACTGCGATGACTAGACTCTCGCAGTGCTTTTTCTTTGTAATACTTATGTAACATTGGATGGGGACTTTTCTAAGATTTCCCTGAAATTCATTATGCCCTTTACATAATAACCCTAGAAAATCCCCTCTACATCTTATTTCCTATATAAAAACAGAGAAATTGTTATATTTTATATAATTAAGTCTAATTTTGTCAGCAATTATACATTTTTATTACATTATACAAACGATTCTTTCGGGTTCTTAAATTTGTGGTAAATTAGAGAAGTGCAAAATTTGTAGAATATTCGTTTTTTAGTATGAAAGCACTAACATTTTTCTTAGAAATTTAGGAGGATCGCCCAATGACTTGGACGAAGAAAATACGAAATTATTCGTCAAAACTACTAAACTCTAAAAATACATATAGACCAAATACTCTATTTAATAAAGTAGCGATTACGGTCTTAGCTATATCTGGGATTTCCATTACATCTGTATCTTCTGCTCATGCAGAAGAAAACGAAAGTGAACTTCAAACCATCTATCATGTTTATCTCGATGAACAGTATGCAGGAGCGGTTACAGATCAATCATTGATTAAGGATGCTAAAGAAGAAAAAATTAACAAGGTTGAAGAAGTGCATTCTGATTTCGAAATAGATATTGATAAAGAACTTTCATTTGTTCCTGAGCAGGTTTTTAGAAACAATGTAAACAATCAAGCGACGGTTAAGACGTTTAATGCAAGTGTAACGGCAAAAGCAGAAGCTGTCTCCCTTCAAATCAATGGGAAACCAGTTGTTTATGTTAAAGATAAAGCTGATGCGGAAGAATTAATGAAACAATTAAAGCTCAAATATGTTTCTGAAGAAGAACTAGCTGAATATGAAGCAAGAAAAAAAGATTCCAGTAGTGAATTACCCCCACTAAAGGAGGGTGAAACACGTATATTAGAAATAAGTGCTGCTGAAGATTTAAAGTTCAATGCTGCTGAAGAAGAACCCGAAAAGGTTTTAACTCCAGAGAAGGCAGTTGAGCTTCTTTTAAAGGGAACTCTTGAAGAGAAAAAGTATAAGGTTCAGTCAGGAGATGCTCTTAGTAATATCGCAGAAGAATATAATATGTCAACTACTGAACTGTTTGATTTAAATCCTTCTTTAGAAGAAGATGGTGTTTTGCAAGTTGGGACCGAAATTAACGTAACAGAAACAAAGCCACTCATTCATGTAAATATAAAAAGAGAAGCTAAAAAACAAGAAAAAATAGCTCATGGAAACGAAGTGGTAGAAGATTCTTCTATGTATAAGGGTGATATGAAAGTTAAACAAGAGGGTCAAGATGGAGAGCGGATCGTCACTTATCTTGTAGAAGAACAAAATGGCGACGTAACCAAAAAGACAGAAAAAGATGAAGAAATGATCAAAGAGCCAGTTAAGCACATTGTCATTCGTGGAACAAAAGTGACGCCATCAAGAGGTTCTGGCAATTTTGTTTGGCCAACAAATGGTGGATATGTTTCATCTAAAATGGGTCCAAGATGGGGAAAAGTTCACAAAGGGATTGATATTGCAAGACCGGATAACAAGACTATTAAAGCAATTGATAATGGAAAGGTTATATCTGCAGGTTTTGATGATGGCGGGTACGGAAACAAAATCGTCATCGACCACAATAACGGTTATAAATCTGTCTATGCTCATTTAAGTAGTATTGATGTTTCTGTCGGGGAAACAGTATCAGCAGGATCTAAAATTGGGAACATGGGAAAAACCGGACAGTCCACAGGAGTTCATTTACACATTGAAATCTATAAGAATGGATCCCGTGTTAATCCGTTAGAATTATTATAATCATATGAGGCTGACCCTAAAGGGTTATGCACTGCATAGGAGAAAACGTAAAGTTTTTTATGTGGTGTTTCACCTTTAGCTTGGATCAGTCTCATTTTCTATTATGAACATGGATATTTTTGTTAGTGAAAATATACAATAAGAAAGAAATTGTTCATTCAGTTTACTAGTAAAAGATGAATTAAGAAGGAGAAAATGATAAATTAGAGAAAGAAATAGTAAAGGGATATGAATACTTTACAAATTGTACTTTTGGATGCAAGCATAAATAGGGTATGGGAATTGATTTTTGTGCAAAGTTACAACAGAATTTATCGAAAAAGTCATACTAAATGAAATAAAAATTGCCATGAAGGAGACCCGTTCGTATATGGAAAAGAAAATATTAGTTGTAGATGATGAAAAACCGATTGCGGATATATTACAGTTTAACTTAAAAAAAGAAGGCTACGAAGTTCATTGTGCCTATGATGGAGACGAAGCGATTAAATTGGCAGAAGAATTAAAACCAGATATGATTCTGCTTGATATTATGCTTCCAAATCGAGATGGAATGGAAGTTTGTCGTGAAATTCGAAAAAAATATGAAATGCCAATCATTATGCTAACAGCAAAGGATTCTGAAATTGATAAAGTATTAGGCCTTGAGCTTGGTGCAGATGATTATGTGACAAAACCATTTAGTACAAGGGAGCTTATTGCCCGTGTCAAAGCGAATCTACGAAGACATCAGCATGGGGCTGCTCAAGTAGCTGATGAGGAGGAAAACAATGAGATCGCGATTGGATCCCTTGTTATTCATCCTGATGCCTATGTCGTGTCAAAAAGAGGGGATACAATCGAGTTAACCCATCGTGAGTTTGAGCTTCTTCATTATCTTGCGAAGCATATTGGACAAGTCATGACCCGTGAGCATCTTCTGCAAACGGTTTGGGGTTACGATTATTATGGAGATGTGCGTACGGTTGATGTAACCGTAAGACGGCTACGTGAGAAGATTGAAGACAACCCAAGCCATCCAAATTGGATTGTAACAAGAAGAGGAGTAGGCTATTATCTACGTAATCCTGAACAGGAGTAAATGAAATGAAGAAAGTTGGTTTTTCAAGGTCTATTCATCTAAAGTTTGTGCTGATTTATGTGTTGCTCATTCTGTTAGCAATGCAAATTATTGGTGCCTATTTTGTCAATGAGCTAGAGGATAAACTCATCACGAACTTTCAAAATTCTATAAAGGAAAGCGTAAACTATATTGAGTACAATCTTCGTGAGGAAATGATTAAGGAGAGAGAAGAAGATGGTCCGACGCTTGAAGAAGATATAGAGGATATACTCGCAGATGCAAGTCGCTCAACAGATATTTCTGAAATTCGTGTCATTGATAAGAACAAAAAGATTATTGGAACATCTGACAGTGATAATCAAGGCTCGATTGGACAAAGGTCAACAGAAGTGAGTGTTACTCGAACGATCGCGTTAGGAAATACGCAAGATGAAGTCTTTATACAAGAACACACTGGAACTCGATTATGGGTATACACCACACCTATCGTAAAAAACGGAAATGAGACAATTGGAGCGATCCGTTTAGTTGCTGAAATTGAAAATGTGTATTCACAGTTGAGAGATATTAATAATATTTTCATTTCAGGAACTGTTATAGCATTGGGAATTACGGCTATCCTTGGGGTGTTATTATCCCAAACGATTACAAGACCGATTTCAGATATGAGAAAGCAAGCATTAGCAATGGCAAAAGGGAATTTTTCCCGAAAAGTTAAAGTGTATGGATATGATGAAATAGGGCAATTGGCGATTACCTTTAACAACTTAACGAAAAGGCTGCAGGAAGCTCAAGCTACTACAGAAGGAGAAAGAAGAAAGCTGTCTTCCGTTCTTTCCTATATGACAGATGGCGTTATAGCAACAGATCGAAAAGGGCGAGTGATATTAATCAATGACCCTGCCGCTAAAATGCTAAATGTTTCACGTGAAACAGTCCTGTCCCAGCCATTAGTATCTCTACTAGGTTTAGATGAGCTTTACACATTCGAAGACTTATCAAATGAACAAAACTCTATTACTCTAGATTATTCAACAAATGAAAAGCCATATGTTTTAAGGGCGAATTTCTCTATTATTCAAAAGGAAACAGGCTTTGTAAACGGACTGATCACCGTCTTACATGATATTACCGAACAAGAGAAAATAGATTTAGAGAGACGTGAATTTGTCGCCAATGTTTCTCATGAATTACGTACCCCTCTTACGACAATGAGAAGCTATTTAGATGCTCTAGCAGAAGGAGCGTGGGAAGATAAAGAAATTGCCCCTGCGTTTTTGGATGTGACTCAAAATGAAACGGAGCGAATGATCCGGTTAGTTAATGACCTCCTTCAGCTTTCTAAAATGGACAGTACAGATTATCGTTTTAATCGAGAATGGATTGATTTTATTCGTTTCTTCCATCAAATTATTGATCGTTTCGAAATGACAAAACAACAAAATGTGATGTTCAAACGATTTCTACCTGAAGATCCTGTTTTTGTCGAAATCGATAAAGACAAGCTTACACAGGTTCTCGATAATATTATTTCTAATGCATTAAAGTATTCTCCAGAAGGTGGACAAATTACGTTTAAAGTAGAAGTGAAGGAAGATATGATGCAAGTAAGTGTGGCAGATCAAGGGATGGGGATCCCTAAAGAAAATCTCGAAAAGATTTTTGAACGTTTTTACAGAGTGGATAAGGCTCGAACTAGGCAAATGGGTGGTACAGGGTTAGGATTAGCGATTGCAAAAGAAATGATTACAGCTCACGGTGGTGACATATGGGCAAGCAGTGTAGAAGGAAAAGGATCGACCATTTACTTCACTCTTCCATATGACCGTATACAAGAGGATGAATGGTCATGAATTATGAAAAAATTAAATCCATAATCTTAACCCTTTTGGTCGCTATCAGTGTTTTATTAACATGGAATGTCTGGACATATCAGCCTAACTACGATGTAATTGGTGAAGATTATACTCCTGGAGTTACAATAGGGGCAGAAAAAACGTATAAAGACGTCTTTAAGCCTTTTAAGGTTTTGTTTCACCAAAATCAAGCTACTTTTGGAACAGTCGACGACAATGAAATCGCCAAAATGATGGAGAACATATCCAATTGGAACTTCTATGAATTGTCTGAGGTAGGGAGAGATTTAACTCAGAGTGAATTTGAATGGTTAGTTCATGGAGATAAACGCGTTGAAATCTTATTCCCTGACATTATCTCTTTTGATGTTTTAAGAAATCTGCTTAATTTTGAAGAGAAGAAGCTTCCTAATCAGTCCATTGATCGAATAATTGTAAATACAAGTAAGGTTAATAACGATACTGCAGAAGTATATTTTGTTTCCTATAGTGACCAGCTCGTTTATAAAGGGCAAATTAAATCAGCATTTCTTACTACATTTAATGAGGATTTTGTTGCTAATTCGGATAAACATCCAAGATATTTTGCAGAAGAAGTAGCCAAATCTCATAAAATATTTTTGCCAGAAAAGCCTATTGATTTCCCAAGCTATAGGTACGTTCTAGAAGAGATCAATACACAGACTTTTAGAGATGCATTGTTCAGTGATCCAAATGGTGTGACCAAAGAATTTACGAATGATGGTGAGCAATTTACAGATGGTAAAAGCTTGATGGAATTGGACGTTAATAATCAAATTCTTACTTATGTAAACCCAATCTACGAGGAAACAGGAAGCTCGACAACGACATCTGTACTTATTCAAGAAAGCTTCAATTTTGTTAATGAGCATGGAGGCTGGGTAGATCAATTTCAATATTTTAAAATCAGTAATGTAGAAAGAAAGATAGTGTATCGCCAGTTTATCAATGGACTACCCGTTTTTAATGAGAGCGGAATGGCAGAGCTCTCTTATGTCCTAGGAAACAAAGAGATTTACAGGTATCAAAGACCCTATACGAAAATGGGGTTACAATTGGATTCTGAATCAGAAAACGGGGTAACACTTATGTCGGGATATGAAGTATTAAATTATTTAAATAGTCAGGAGGATATCAAGCCTTCTTTAATAGAAGACATTGCAATCGGCTATAAGCTTTCAAGAGACATTGACTTAAATCAAAACATCATTATCTATAAACCTACATGGTATTACCTATATGCCGGAGGCTGGCTCCCGATTATACCAGAGGAGATGGGGGGAACGAATAATGGATTGGAGTAAAACTAAATCCATTTTCATAGTCGTATTTTTAGTATTAGATATCTTTCTCCTCTCTCTTTTTATTCAAAAACTTTCAGATAACAAGATAGGGTTATTCGTACAAACATCTACTGAAAAACAATTAGCTGCTGATAATATCGTGTATCCACAGCTTCCTAAAACGACCAAAGAAGAACCTCGTATAACAGCGAAACCAAAGGCCTTTACGGAAGAAGATTTAAAGACGCTTAAGGGACAAGAAGCCGAGATGATCAATAATAATACAACGATTTATTCTCATTTAGACAAACCTTATGTATTAGGTGAGAAATTTGATAAGGATGAATTTAATAATTTTATCAAGAGCTTTACCTTTGAAGGGGGAGAGTATGAATTTTGGAAATATGATGAAAAGAACATGAAGGTTATTTATTATCAATCCTATAAGGACAGGCCATTATTTATGAATTTTAATGGGGAAATCACCTTAAACTTGAATGAAAACAAAGAGATTGTTTCCTACAAACAAACGATGCTTACTTCATTTGATAAAATTGGGGATAAGGAACCGGTATTGCTTCCTATAAAGGCGATTGAGATTTTACGAGATAGTAAAAAGATTCCTTCCGACAGCGAAATTATAAAATATGGTCTTGGCTATAGTACATGGATTCCCCTGGCCGAATCGCAGGTCTTGTCTCCTACATGGCATTTCATCGTAGAGAAAGATGGCAAAAAAGAAGATTTATTTATTAATGCTATCGAGGGTAAAGTCATTGAGGTGGAAAATCAAAATAAAGAAAAATTGGAGTGAATTTGAATGTCCATGCATTTTAGTGTACTGGCAAGTGGGAGTACCGGAAATGCGATTTATGTTGAAAATGAGGAACATTCCTTTCTTGTTGACGCTGGATTAAGTGGGAAACAAATGGAAGGGTTGTTTCAAAAAATAGATCGTAATATGAAAGATTTGAGCGGGATATTTGTCACTCATGAGCATAGTGATCATATTAAAGGAGTGGGGATCCTTGCACGCAAGTATGGGCTCCCGATTTATGCAAATGAAAAAACCTGGAGTGCGATGTCCCCTCTTATAGGAAAAATAGAAACGGAACAAAAATTTGTATTTGGAATGGAAACCGTAAAGTCTTTTGGCTCACTAAGCATTGAATCGTTTGGAGTGTCACATGACGCGGCAGAGCCTATGTTCTATGTATTCCATCAAGGCGACAAAAAGTTGGTTCTTGTTACTGACACCGGGTATGTCAGTGACAGGATGAAAGGGATCATTTCGAATGCTGATTCCTATGTATTTGAAAGCAACCATGATGTTGATATGTTAAGAATGTGTCGTTACCCTTGGAATATTAAGCGGCGAATCTTAAGTGATGTTGGACATGTCTCAAATGAAGATGCGGCGATTGCTATGAGTGAAGTAGCGGGAGATCGAACAAAAAGTATTTATCTCGCCCACCTGAGCAAAGATAACAATATGAAGGATTTAGCGAGAATGAGCGTGGCTCAAACTCTTGAATCAAGAGGGTTAATGATAGGAGAATCTTTTGATTTATATGATACAGACCCACAAAGCCCAACCGAATTAGTAGCGATTTAGCGGTTTAGTCCTATCGAATAAAAGGTATAGCAAAGGTGGAGGTCTTAGAATTCTCCATCTTTTTTACATATTGTAAAAATCTTAGCTCATTTTCATCATATTTTAATTTTCTCTGATTATAATTTGGGCTGTATAGAGAAAATATAAAAGGAATTGTTGTTAGAAAGGATGTGCACTTATGGGTTATTATGATGATGAAAACCAAAGCCGATCTAAGCAAAAAGGAAGTCGTGGCGGATATTTTCTTGCAAGTCTAGTTGGAGTCATTCTAGGTGTGGTACTTATACTTGTTGCAATCCCACAGCTAAGTGATTACAATATCCTACCGTATGACGTGAACCCTGATGAGAACCTAGCAAGTACGGATGAGGAATATCACAATGGAAACGTAGAAAAGGTTTCAGTCGATGTGACGACAGATATTACGAAAGCGGTTGACAAAGCTGGAGATGCTGTCGTTGGAATTACAAACATTCAATCACAAAGCTTCTGGGAACAAAATGGACAAGAAGCTGGTACGGGTTCAGGAGTAATTTATAAAAAAGAAAACGGGAAAGCTTACGTCGTGACAAACTATCACGTCATCGAAGGAGCTGACCAACTTGAAGTAACACTGTCGGACGGAACCAAAATTCCAGCTGAAATAAAGGGCGGAGATATTTGGACGGATCTTGCTGTCCTCGAAATGGATGGTAAAAATGTAAAATCAGTTGCTGAGTTTGGGAATTCTGATCAATTAAAAGCAGGTGAACCTGTAATCGCTATCGGAAACCCACTTGGATTATCCTTTTCTGGTTCGGTTACAAAAGGAATCATCTCAGGTGTAGAGCGTACCATCCCGGTGGACTTTGACCAGGATGGAAGGGAAGATTGGCAGGCTGAAGTTATCCAAACTGATGCTGCCATCAATCCTGGTAATAGCGGTGGTGCCCTTATAAACATTTCTGGTCAGGTAATAGGAATCAATTCAATGAAGATTGCTCAAGAAGCTGTTGAAGGAATAGGTCTGGCCATCCCTATTAATTATGCTCAACCCATAATCAAAGATTTAGAAAAGTATGGAGAAGTAAAACGTCCTGCAATGGGTGTTACCCTTCAAGATGTGAATCAAATAACTTCTTATCATCAAGAACAAACATTGAAATTACCGAAAGATGTGAAGGAAGGAGTCATGATTCGTGAGGTGGTTCCTAATTCTCCAGCGGCACAAGCAGGTCTTCAAGAGCTTGATGTAATTGTCGAACTGGATGGTGAGAAAGTAGCGGATATAATAGAACTGCGAAAGCACCTATATAATAAAAAATCGGTTGGAGACCAAATGAAGGTTAAATTCTATCGTAATGGTGAATTACAAGAAACGACAATGAAATTGACAGATGAATCACAAATGATGTAGAGATAAAGCAGAGAGGTGGGTTTTCCATCTTTCTGCTTTTTTTGTTTAATGGTATGATGACATGTGGATAAAATAAGAACAATAAAGGTAACGGAGGAAATGAAATGATTTATTGCTGTAAAGAGCATGTAGAGTTAGCGATGGATATTGTCGTGGATGAGTACGAGGTAGCGCCTGTACTAGAACAGCTAACAGAAGAACAAAGTTTATCCACAACCTGTGAATATTGTGAGAATAACGCAACATATATTGTGGCGAACTAATATTCTGCTACGAAATGTGGATACTTCCTGTTGATATGTGGATAACTACTGTGGATATCTTGTTTGTAAACTGTTTGTAAAGTGAGGGTAAAGATTGAATATCTCGATTGTAACGGTTGGTAAATTAAAAGAAAAATATTTAAAGCAAGGAATTAATGAATTCCTAAAAAGGCTTGGCCCCTACGCAAAAGTTGAAATCATAGAGGTTTCAGACGAAAAAGCACCCGAAGAACTGAGTAGTACAGAAATGGAACAAGTAAAAAACAAAGAAGGCGAAAGAATTCTCACAAAGATTAACCCAGATGCCCATGTCATTGCCTTAGCTATTGAAGGAAAAATGAGAACTTCCGAAGAGCTTGCTGCCAATCTCGATCAGCTCGCAACCTACGGAAAAAGCAAAGTAGCCTTTGTCATTGGAGGATCTCTAGGATTAAGTGATGACGTTATAAAGCGGGCGAATGAAACTTTATCCTTTTCAAAGATGACTTTTCCTCATCAGATGATGCGGTTGATATTGGTGGAGCAGGTTTATCGGGCGTTTCGGATTAATCGGGGTGAACCGTATCATAAGTAAATGAGGTTTCTGCGATAAAAGTAACAGCCCCCTCTCATTTGTTGGAGAGGTGCTGTTTTGTTATTTGAAAGCTAGATGAACATTTGTTACATGATTGGTCGTTTTTGCTTGTAATAAATTTAGTTTTTTTGTTCAATCAGGATTTTCTTTTCAAAGTGAAGAAAATCCTGATTGAACAAATACAAAAATGGCTGAATTCATCCACTTGCGCCTTTGTTGATTTAATATTCTCCTTTAATTACAAAAAACGTGCCCCGAATGGTTCCAGCTAGTTTAGACCTCTGCCTAGCAAACTTAAACTTTCCTTCTAATTCCTTGGGTACCTCCATCCCCTCAGAAAGCTTAAAACCAACGGCCCGCTTCTTTGGGTCATCAACCGTATACATGACGTTAACCTCAAGACCATCCTCATAAAAGATGTAGGTCCATTTGATATTTTCCACTTGAAAACGCGAAGTTTCTAAGGGTTTGGCCGCAAACTCAATATTACGTTCGACTTTCAAAATTAGATTCACATAATCAACGGTCTCCTTGCTTTCACTAGCTGGTACAACCGTAAATTCATGCTTATATTTGTTCATAAAGTAACGGGCTTCATTAGCACGTAAACCAGCAAGCGCTTCTGCTACTGATGAAGACTCTAAACCAACCGTAGACACATTTTTAAAATCAACGATATAGGACATTTCCTCCCGCCTTTTATCACTTTATTTCCTAACTACAGGAATCCACATTTCACCATATACTATGCCGTTTCTCTGCCCCATCTCAACCGTCGCATTCGGCCCTCCAACATAAGTAAAATCCTTTGCTTCTGGCAAGACTTGACCAAAGGCAATGCCAGTAAGTTTATTACTCAACTCATCAGCCGTCTGCCCTTCTCCTCTAACTATTAGGTATTCCCCTTTAGGAAATTGGATAACTCTATGTTCTTCAGGTACTGTTGCCTCTGTCATGACGCCAGCATAATGCATCATCTTGTTATTCACCGCTTCGTTCACGGCAAAAATGTAGTCATTTGTGGCTATGGCTTTTAAAGTGTCAAGCCTTCCATCTTGTTTGATGACCTGCCAAAAGTCTGACTTTTCCTTGGTTATGCCAGCATAGTCTGTGTAATCACTCTTAAGCTCAGTTCCCAAACCTAAAACGGTAAAGCTGTCTTTTTCTTCTAGGGTATAATTTGTCATATTCAAAACCTTCCTCTTTTTTAAATTTATCAAATGATTTGTATTTTCACTTGATAGGTTTATAATAGCCTTAAATCATGTCAAAATATGATACTGTTTAGGGGGGGCCCATGAAAAAAGTTGAACGGATTAATATCATCATGCGGTATATCAACAACCGTGCCCACTTTACAATTTCTGAAATCATGCGAGAATTTAACATCTCTCGTTCGACAGCTATTAGAGATATCAGAGAAATTGAAGCCATGGGGATGCCACTTGTCGCTGAGGTTGGAAGGGATGGGGGTTATTTTGTCATGAACAGCTCTGTCCTGCCCGAAGTTCGCTTTACCGATAATGAGGTCAAAGCTCTTTTTATTGCCTTTATGGCCACAAGAAATCAACAACTCCCCTATCTAAAGAGTCGTCAGTCTTTAGCTGAAAAATTACTGGGCCTCATCTCAGAAAACCAGCAAGATGACCTTGTTCTTTTAAATCAAATCTTGCTTTTTGAAGGGACCAACCCCAATAATCCCGACCTGCTTGATCTATCAGACCTCCCTCACCCCATGTTAGAAAAACTCATCCAAATCCTTCTTTTGGATAGCTATTTATTGATTACGATCAATGAAGAGAAGGCAATAAAGTCTTATCCGATTTACCTCTTGCACCTGTATCGTGAAAAAAGTTTTTGGTTGATTGAAGGCTTTAACTTAAAGGAAGAAAAGAAGCAGATTTTTCCTGTCGACAACCTAACCAATGTCGAACCTTACCAGACGAAAAATAGATTAAGTAAGAAAAAAATTATAGAAAAACTAAGTAAGCAGGAAGAAGTAATCAACCTTGTCCTTGAACTTGGTCCAAAGGCGATTGCCCAGTTCAAAAAATATCATCCTATAAAAGTTTCAATTTCTTATACAAATCCTTACCAAACCACAGCCATTCTAAAGACTTTTATCAACGTTAATAATTCAGAGGAATTGACCGAAATAACAAATTGGCTGCTTTTCCTAGGTGAGGATATCAAGGTCAGGGAAGTACCAGAAGAAGTTTTAGAAGGTTTACAAGAGAGAATATTTCTATACTGCCCCTAAGCAGTGCCAGTTAAACCTCATTTAGATGCGTTACGGTGAACCTTTTAAATTTATATTAAAGGTGATTCGCAGATATTTTGAACTTGGTAGTTATTAATAATATTTTATGGGCAATGGATTCGTGGTGATCAACCATGGTCCATTGCCTTTGCATTGTAAAATCCTGTTTTTCTTTTGGAGCAAGAACATAAGGAAAATTTGAATACTCTCTAGACGATTTATAACATTCCCAGATTTTCACTAAGCTCTATTATAATCTTACTTAAAGGTTTAGTAGCCTCTGCTTTACAATCTGAAATTCCTCATCAGAAAGATAGCCCTGTTCCTTTAATTTAGCTAGCTTATCTAGTTGATCAACTATGTTGTCATTAAGATGCCTATTATGCTGAGGAACAACAATCAAGACCTGATTTTGACTTATTCGTTTCATGACTCTATACCCGTGCTCTGAAGCTGTTGCAATCCCTTCCTTGTTTGGTCTGCAATAGCTATTTGCCTTGCAAGTGCCATCATCGCGAACTAGGAGCTGTCCCATTATCCCAACTGCCACCCATTCCGGCCTCTTAGAGCGTGGAATATATTCCTTAGTAGAATCCCATTCAGGGTTTAATATTGGTCTGCGTTCTACCTTTTGTGGCACGATGACGTTACCTTCAGAGTCAAATACAGGGGGAAGTGAAATGTTTTCATACAGAATTTCTCCCCATTCAGTGGTCAAATATTTGTGCTTCCAGCGCATCTCTCCGCTATTGGCCAAGAAAGCCGGCTTTGCGCTTGTAATTCCCAATATATAATCATCTTCACCATTTGATATACGTACTTTATTCTCTTTTAACGTGACGAAATAGCCGTATTCGATCGGTTTCCCATCTATCGTTTCGAACATTTCGGCATAATCTGCAGCTGGGGTAGTGACGGCTCCATCAATTTTGACATTACCGTCGCTTAATATTTTTGCCGCCAAACTTGGATTCGAAGCATCGGTACCGTTAGCCAGGTACCAAGAATACGGTAGCTCATTTGCTTGACCGAATCTTCCCATGATATGAACACCTTCCAAAAGGTTCGCATCTGTCGACTGGCCTTCAGTATGAGAGAAAAATCCTGAAGCAACAGTGTTGACACCCTCTGCATGCGATGTGAACCCACTCGCAATGTTAAGAGCGCCTTCTGCATGAGCATTTTGACCACTCGCTTGTGTCTGATTTCCTTCGGCATGGGAAAGATCACCTGAAGCAATAGTGCGTTGTCCCTCCGCGTGGGCAAAAATACCGTTAGCCATTGTCAAGTTTCCTTCCGCGTGAGACGCTCTACCATTGGCTTCTGTTTGGTCACCTTCTGCATGTGAAGATTCTCCTTGAGCCATCGTACCTTGTCCTTCCGCATGAGAAACAAGTCCGCTGGCAACCGTATTTTCACCCTCTGCATGGGACGCAATGCCTGACGCAGTCGTCAAGCTTCCCTCTGCATGGGCAGCGATATTACTAGCGGATGTAAACCGTCCCTCACTATGAGAATCTAGAGCACTAGCGATGGTCTGGTTACCCTCTGCATGAGAGTGGGGGCCACCGGCAGTCGTAGAAAACCCTTCTGCATGAGAAGCTACACCACTTGCTGTAGTTGAAGTTCCTTCGGCGTGTGCCGTACTCGCTATCGTTTCGGTAGAAAGCCCCTCTGCATGAGAAGCATTTCCCGTTGCACTTGTATTAATTCCTTCTGCATGGGCAGCAATACTATTAGCGGATGTAAACCGTCCCTCACTATGAGAATCTAAAGCACTAGCGATGGTCTGGTTACCCTCTGCATGAGAATGGTCGCCACCGGCCGTAGTAGCGAACCCCTCTGCATGGGCAGCTACTCCACTGGCTGTAGTTGAGTTCCCTTCGGCGTGAGCTGTATCAGCTAATGTTTCGGATGAAAAACCTTCCGCATGGGAGGCTGACCCATTGGAGATTGTACTATTTCCTTCTGCTTCCGAACAAGTTCCGATAGGATTTCGATTGCATCCATTGGACATTATTATCTTCTCCTTTAATAAAATTTATCGAGAATCGTTAAACCTTCTATCATGTAAAATAAAACGAATCTATTAAAATATGATTATATTATTCCTTTAAATATAGTAAGAACACTACTATTAGTATGTTATGTTTTAGTGGAACATTGGTATGGACAAACTTTCTAACGTGGTAAAGTAATTATTTTTTAAATGATGTATTTTCCTTCTTCTTAGAAGTATTTCAACCGGAGTTATAACAGATGAAGTTCTGATTTAGTATTTAATACTATGGGAGATTACAAAAAATAGGTTTTTATCAAACGCTTTATAGCTCCATTCATTCGCTATATAATAAATTTTAAAGAAGAAGTAAGGAGGGGAAAAAATGAAGAATAGTAAACAAGTAATTTGTGAGAAAAGATCCTATTCCAGAGAGTTTGATTCTCATCAACATGATTTTGGACAGTTCCTCTTTCCGTTGCATGGTTCCTTAGATATACAAACGATGTGGCAAAAGATAAAACTTAGTTCAGATTACTGCTTCTATCTCCCTCCTGAATGTAATCATGTTTACCGTTCTACGGATCGAAATGAATTTCTGATTTTGGATATTCCGACCCATTATTTACCTAGCGGAACAGAGAGCATGTATATGAAGTTAGATCAACAATGGTCTTCGATTCGTTTTTTATTATTAGAAGAGACTAGAAATCAGGAGACCTCATCACCATTAAATGACTTAACTAGATATGTGGCCCATAAACTTCGAATGTCGACATCCCCTTCTATCGACTATATTCATAAGCATTTTAAAGAATCAATTAAAATGGAACAATTAGCGGAAATCGAACATTATCACCCTGTATATTATTCATCATGGTTTAAACAGAAAACAGGTAAAAGTCCAAAAGCATACATCTCTGAGTTGCGCCTGAAGGAAGCCAAACAATTATTAAGAACGACATCATGGTCGATCTCAAGCATTAGTGAAGAATTAGGCTTTGAAAATTCCTCCTCATTTACAAGGTGGTTTGTGAGGTTCGAGGGTATTCCTCCACAAAAATACAGAAAAAATTAAGAATGGATAAAAAGAACCTTAAACTTAGTAAAGAAAAAGGATGATTCGTTTTCTATTATAAGTTTAAACGTTCTTTTTATCTTTTTTTATTGGAGTGAATAGGATGAATAAAAAGTTTTCTTCATTTTGGGTTTTACTTGCTGCTATCCTTTGGGGAACCACTGGTACAGCACAGACTTTTGCACCGGAAGGCGCACACCCATTTGCTTTAGGTGCTACTCGACTAGCAGTAGGAGGAATTTCATTATTTTTGATTGTTCTATTACTAGGACAATTAAATTTGAAAAATTGGCCAATGAAAGCCATACTATTGGCTTCTTTAAGCATGGCAATTTATCAACCATTATTTTTCTCTGCCGTTACGATTACAGGAGTGGCAATTGGGACTGTGATTGCCATTGGAAGTGCTCCTATTTTATCTGGAGTTCTAGAATGGATCGTATTGAAAAAAAGTCCGTCAAAAATATGGTGGTATTCTACCCTCTTTTCTATTCTTGGATGTCTCATGCTATTTCTAAATAAAGAATCAGTAAATGTAGATCCTTATGGGATCTTGATGGCTCTTGGGGCTGGTTTATCGTTTGCCATTTATACTTTTTCAAGTAAAAAATTAGTTAAGAATTATTCTACCCTATTAGTAGTTGCGGTTATTTTCACTCTTAGTGCTACTCTTTTATCTCCGTTCTTGTTTCTTTATGATATGTCTTGGATCATGGAGCTAAAAGGTGTCACGGTAAGTCTTCATCTTGGGATTATCGCAACAGGAATGGCCTACTTTCTTTTTTCTAAAGGGCTTATCAACACCCCTTCTTCAACAGCCGTTACACTTTCATTAGCCGAACCCTTAACAGCAGCATTATTAGGAGTTTACTTAGTAGGAGAAGATCTAGACTTTACTTCGTGGATTGGGATATCCCTTCTAATAATAGGGATCGGATTATTGATATGGTCTTCCCCAAATCCTAAAAAGGTTCTCCAAGTTCATTCAACGATTAAGTGAAATAACCTTTTAAGGGTAGAGAAGCAAATGATAGCTTTCCTTTTTGTCACATGGACCATAAGAGCAAGAATGAGGACGAAATCAGTATAGATTCCCTGATAAAATGAGTCCATCGAACTGAGGAGGAGAGGAAAATGAACAAAATTCAGGAATTCAATGAACTTCATTCGTCAAAGGAGATGTTATTTTTAGGAAACGCCTGGGATCTGCTATCAGCTTTAACTCTCGAGAAAGCAGGATTCAAAGCAATTGGTACGACAAGCTGGGGAATTGCCAACTCCATTGGATTGGCGGATGGTGAATTCATTGAATTTGACCGACATTTAGGAATCATCAAAACGATAACGGATCATGTGAAAATACCTGTTTCTGCAGATATTGAAGCGGGCTATGGAGATGATACAGAAACGATAGTAGATAATGTTTTAAGGACTGCAGATGTTGGGGTTGCCGGCATCAATATTGAGGATTCACTCAAAAAACAAAAAGGCTTAAGGGAGATATCGGAGCATTGTAATCTTTTATCAAAAATTAGAACCGAGTTAGATCATCATGGTTATAAAGATTTTTATATAAACGCTAGAGCGGATACTTATTTTCAAAAGGATAACCCATTAATGGAAACAATTGATCGAGCAAGGTCTTATGTGGAGAGTGGGGCTAGTGGCATCTTTGTTCCAGGAGTAACCAAAGAGAAAGAGATAAAGGAAATGGCGCTCAATATAGATGCTCCACTTAATATATTGTCTTTACCTGGACTAACAAATTGTAATAAGCTTAAAGAATTAGGAGTTAGACGTTTTAGTTTTGGAAATGCACTGTCTGACATCATGATTGATTATTTAGAAAAAAATACGACAAGATTATTAGAGTATAAGGACACCTCACATTTATATGAATACTAACCTGGAAAGGATAGGAGTTCGATGATCGCTAATATAAATCTTTCATTTGAAGAAATGTGGGAGAAAATCATCGCGTGTGACCAAAAATACGATGGGCTATTTTATACGGCTGTGAAAACAACCAAAATTTATTGTCGGCCTTCCTGTAGTTCCAAAAAGCCGAAAAAAATAAATGTAGAATTCTACCATGATATCAACGATGTTGAAAATGCCGGTTTTCGCGCTTGTAAAAGATGTCAGCCAGAAGTTGAACATTCCCCTCATACAGAGCTGGTTAAAACGGTTATCGCCTTCTTAGTTACTCATTATAAACAAAGACTTGTATTACAGGATATTGCAAATCATGTCGGTGTAAGTTCCTATTATCTTGACCGCCTATTTAAACAGGAAACTTTAGAAACCCCACGAACCTATTTGGAAAAAATAAGGGTTGATAAAGCAGCATATCTTCTTAAAAATACAGATCGAACAAATCTTGAGGTTTGCTATGACGTTGGATTCCAAAGTCCTTCAAATTTCTATAAGGTATTTCGAAGGTTGAAAAATTGTTCGCCTAGTGAATATCGGAATTTAGATTGTTGAAACGGGGATTATATTCAACTGTTCTCGCTTTTTCATGTTCTATCAACTTCAGTGCTGATACAGGTTCTTTAGAGACTCCTTCTGTTGGTTTACTAGAGTGTATATCTTCTATGTTTTCTTCTGTGTTAGACTCACCAGGGTTCCTACTAAAAGAAAAGTGAATAGCCTCACTTTTTTATTAGCCTCCTCTTTAAACTCCCCTTAAACTTAAAAGGAAACAAAGGGGAGTTAAAAATGGTTTGTTTAATCTATTACATTTTTTAACAGTTGAATATTTATTGTAGCTCTTTATGGAAAAAAGCATGATTTAAACAGAAATCATGCTTTTTTTCGTTAAAGAGGATTTATCAGTATTATTTTTATAATTTTCTAAATTTAATTGAATTTTATGTATTTATTAATTATAATACAAAACATAACAAATAATCTTTTTCTTAAAAAGGAGGTGAATATATGAAATTTGCAGGGATGAATACTATCTTTCGACATTATCCTTTTCAAGATTTTTTGGATAGTATGGATCGTATTGGTATAAGGAACATTGAATTGTGGGCTGGCGAGCCACACATATATGTTTATCGGAACATACTTGGAAACATAAGAAATATTAGAAAAGAACTGAAATCCAGAAATATGAATATTGTTTGTTATACTCCTGAACAGTGCATTTATCCATACAATCTTGCAACATCAGATTCTCATTGGAGAAAAACAAGTATTCACTATTTTATTGAAAATTTATACGCTGCATTGGAGTTAGGGACAAACATGATGCTTGTTACTTCTGGGATTGGAGACTTTTCTGTTTCTAAAGAAGAATCTTGGAAGTTTTCATGTGATTCACTATCTCAATTATCCAAAGTGGCAGAAAAGGAGGGAATGATTCTTGCTTTAGAACCGTTAACCAAATTTGAATCAAATCTAGTTATCGACTCTCAAGGACTGAAAAAAATGATAGAGGACATCAAATCTCCCTCATTAAAAGGCATGATTGATACAGTA
The DNA here is from genome assembly GCF_016908495.1 of Rossellomorea pakistanensis. GTDB lineage: Bacteria > Bacillota > Bacilli > Bacillales > Bacillaceae_B > Rossellomorea > Rossellomorea pakistanensis. Next base: position 57,632 of record NZ_JAFBDZ010000002.1, read on the forward strand.
GCCATGAAATTAGCTGATGAAACACCTGAAGATTATTTTTCGATTTTACCAGAGTTATGTCATTTTCATCTGATAGATGGAGACGGTCAGTCAGATGCACATCTGGCTTTAGATGAGGGAGTTTTGAAGTGGAGAGAATACCTTACAAGTCTGCAAAACCATCAATACGAAGGAGCGTGCACCATAGAGATAATGGGATCTAGGTATTACCACAATCCTCAAGATACAATCATAAAATCATTTGAGAAAGTAAGGGAATTAGGAATCTTATAATCTGGATTTGGAGGAAACTTGTATGAGTAATGGCACACTCACACGAAAGCTGGGGTTTTGGGCTGCTCTAGCTATCGCTGTTGGAACTACTGTTGGATCAGGTATTTTTGTCTCTTCTGGTGATGTAGCGAGAGCTTCTGGAACCCCATCTATTTCTATTTTAGCATGGATTATAGGCGGGATCATTGCAATCCCTCAAGTAATGGTGTTAGCGGAGTTATCTACTGCTTATCCTCAAAATGGAAGCGGTTACGTGTACTTGAATAAGGCAGGGTGGAGACCTCTAGCTTTCCTGTACGGGTGGGCTACATTTTGGGCTTTAGATCCGCCATCTATTTCAATTATGGCTTTAGCGATTGTTTCTTACCTAGCCACCTTTTTTCCTTTTTTCCAAGGAGTTCCTGGGAAATTGTTAGGGATCGCGATCATATTAGTTATTACGTCTATTCACTATCGAAGTGTGAAAGAAGGGGGACTATTTCAAGTTATTATCACAGCCGTTAAAATCATTCCTTTTGTAATTGTCATTGTTTTAGGATTCATGTACATGAACACCGATCATTTTACTTATACCCCTTCAAGTGGAGAAACGAAAACGAGCTTAATCGGTGGCGTTTCTGCAACGACTTGGGCATACACAGGAATGGCGGCTATTTGTTTTATGGCTGGAGAATTCAAAAATCCGGGAAAAACCCTCCCTCGGGCATTAATTAGTTCGGTATTCATTGTATTGGCTTTATATACACTTCTTGCTGTCTGTATTACAGGCTTGATGCCTTTTGATAAATTAATGAACTCAAATGCAGCTGTTTCCGAAGCAGTAAAGTATATCCCAGGACTATCTGATATTGCCTCATCATTTGTGGCTATTACAGCTATTATAGTGATCTTGGGGTCGTTGAGTTCCTGCATAATGTTTCAACCTCGTCTGGAATATGCAATGGCAAAGGATGGTCTATTCTTTAAACGCTTTGCAAAGGTTCATCCAAAATATGAAACTCCAAGTTTCTCAATCATCGTTCAGGTTACTTATGCCTGTATTCTTGTGTTCTTTAGTAACTTAACAGCGTTACTTGGGTATTTCACACTCATTCAACTGGTCATCAATATTATGGATTTTGCGGCTGTCTACAAATGCCGTAAAAGGGATGATTATACCCCCATTTACCGCATGCCGATGTGGAGAATAACAACAATATTGGCTATCCTTGGAGCATCCTGGCTTGCTTGGGGGACATTTACTTGGGCTCCATTGGAAGGATTGATTGCAGCATTTATTGTTATTGCAACGGGGCTGCCAGTCTACTTCTACTGGGAGAAAAGATATGGATCAAAGAATAAAAATGACGGTAATATAGTGGCTTAGGTTGAAACCAACACTATAAATAGAGATTCTCTAAAAATTAACATTTCTAATTTATATTAATAGAAAAAATAAATTGAACAATATGTATTGTTTTAGTATAATACAAGGCATAACAAATGTTGATTGTTAGTTATAAAAGTTGTATTTACGGAGATAAGGAGGAAAAATTTCATGTTAAAATTTGATGAGGAATTATTTCTTAAGCTTGTAGAAAAAGAGGGTCTTACTTTTAGGGGGAAAATTGAAAGCATTGTTGATGAGATCTCTAATAAAGGATACAGCAATATCTTCCTAATTGGTGCGGGGGGAACGATAGCTATGATGTACCCTTATGAATATATTTTAAAATCCAACTCGACAATTAATGTCCATGCAGAAATTGCATCGGAATTCATGGTTATGAACCATCAACATTTTAGCAAAGATTCCGTTTGTATCTTCTCATCAGTATCAGGGACAACCGAAGAAACGGTTGCTGCTGCAAAGTTTTGTAAAGAAAAAGGAGCTGCTACGATCGCATTAGTAGCTGAGCCGAATACTCCGTTAACCCAAGCTGTAGATTACTGTATAACGACTGGATCAGAAAAGCACTCATTTGATACCTTCTTCATGCTTCTTTACATGTTTATTTTCCGATTTATGTATAACAACGATGAATTTCCTCAATATGAACAATTCACGAAGGAGGTTTCCTTCCTTCCACAAGCTATTCTCAATGCTGTTAAATCCTTTGATCAAAAAGCAGAGGAATTTGCTATCAATCATAAGGACACAGAATACCATATGATGGTTGGATCGGGTAATTTATGGGGGAACACCTATTCATACGCAATGTGTATCTTAGAGGAAATGCAATGGATTCATGCTAAGTCTATCCATGCTGCTGAATTTTTCCATGGCACACTTGAACTTGTTGTTGAAGATACAAGTGTCATTTTATTAAAAGGTGAAGATGAAACAAGGCCATTGGTAGACCGGGTAGAGAGATTTGTTAAAAAAATCACGAAAAATCTAACAATCATTGATACAAAAGATTTCGAACTAGAGGGGATAAGTGAAGAGTTCAGGAAACATTTTGCTGTTAGTATTAACTGGGCAGTCTTAAGCAGAATAAGCGTTTATCTTGAGCGTGAAAGAAATCATCCATTAGACCTTAGAAGGTATTACCGAAAAGTGGAATATTAAAGAGTAATGATTGAGGCTGTCTTAAAAGAGAAAAAAACCACTTCAAATGTCCATAGGGTGTTTTTAGATTTTCTACATTGATTTATGCTCATGACTTATAGACAGCCTCTTTTCTTTTAGTGAAAATTTTTCTAAATGATAGAAAGTGAGGTCTGAAAGATTGAAAATTGTTACAGTAGGGGACAACTGCATGGACGTTTACCTGGCAGATGGGAAAGGCTATCCTGGAGGCAACCCTGTGAATGTTGCTGTATATTTAAGGGACCTTCATGTTGAATCCGCTTATATTGGTTGGGTCGGATCTGATAAATATGGTGATGAAATGATTAGGGCCATTCAAAATAGAGGTGTTAATACCACACATATTTCTCAGAAAGAAGGAAAAACAGCTATTACATATGTTGAAATGATAGGTAATGATCGTAGTTTTAAAGAATATGATGAAGGAGTCATGGTTGATTTTTCTTTATCAACGGAAGAACTCCATTTTATTCAAACCCACCAACTCATACATGCCGGGATTTGGGGTCATGTTGAAAAGTATTTACCCATACTCAAAGAGAAAGGATTGCTCACCTCTTTTGATTTCTCAGATCAATTAGATAGCCATTTGGTGAAAACGTTACCGCCCCATGTTGACTTTTCATTCTTTTCTTATACCAAGGATGATCAGTTTATACGGGATTTTTTAAAGGAAGTCAAACATCAAGGCTCTAAAGTTGCGCTGGCAACGTTAGGTGAAAATGGTTCCCTTGCTTACAATGGAGAACATTTTTATAAATGTGGTGTGGGTAAAGGAGCTGTCGTTGATACCATGGGAGCCGGAGATTCTTTCATTTCAGGTTTCGTTTATGGCATCTTAAAGGGCTTTTCCATTCAAGAGTGTTTACAATTGGGGACAGAAACAGCTGCAAAAACAATAAGATATTACGGGGCATGGTGACTGGTGATTTCAATCAATGTATAATTGACTTATATAATCTAATTGAATGATAAAGGATGAATGATATGAATTTAAATCCTTCGACCCCCCAGCCTCTATATATGCAGATTCGGCAAATGTTGAAGAATGATATCCAGGAAGGGAAATACAAGCCAGATCAACAAATCCCTACTGAAGCAGAGCTTTGTGAAACGTATAAAGTAAGTCGAATTACTATAAGGAAAGCAATTGAAGAACTAGTGGAAGACGGCACGCTGACTCGTATTCCACGTAGAGGAACTTTTGTTGCGTCTAATAAATTTCATAATGAGTTGTTATCGGTAAGCGGATTTTCAGAGTTTAGTCACCAATTGGGTATGATCCCCAATTCACGTATTTTAAGAAGTGAAGTCATCCCGGTACCTAAAGATGTTGCCGAACGCCTCCATGTTGAAGAAGGAAGTCCCGTTCTAGAACTTGAACGATTAATGTATGTAAATGAAAGGCCATTATTTTACGATATTGCTCATTATTCGTTAATTCGCTTCCCTAATTTAGAAAAGAAAATTGCAAGGGATGAATCTACATATAAAATTCTCTTAGAAGATTATAATACAGAAATAGTCAGTAACGATAAAATTATTGATGTTATTAGTGCTACAAAAGAATATGCAAAGTTTCTAGAATGTGATATTGGATCTAACCTCTTTAAAATTTTAAAAATTGCATTTGATTCAAACGATGAACCGGTGCACCTCTCTACCTTTATGTGTGAAACAAACAAAGTAAATTTAACTGTCCATCGGGCAAAATAGATCATACCAAATGCATAAGTATGATCTATTTTTATACTGCAACATACTGAGAAAGCAAATTTTATGTTTTTCTTCACAAAGTTATCCCTTCTACTTTTTAACATATTAGCTTTAGCTAGTTTAAAAAGTAGAAGGACTGGCAACAAAAAAACTTTTAGGGAGGATATTTAAAAGGATGAGAAGAATAACTAACTGGGTTGAAATTAATCTTTCCATGTAGACAATATACAAGTCAGTAGACGTTTTTAACTTCAGTTATCCCTAAAACGTTATATGACCCTTTGACGATAGCGCTTTACCAAACAACGAAAGGGAATCTTATGAGAGAATCGAATAATATTAAATTTATTGAGTTGGATAGCAATGATTTAACCACTACCCTTTTAAAAACCTTCAATCGTTATCAGGAAACCAATCAGGTACTGTTTAAAGCTAACGATCAATATCGTTTTAAAGCTGACCACTTTGTAGACCAATGGGAGGATGAAAAAAAAGCTCTTGTCATCCAGTCATTACAGAATTGTGTGAAATCTGGAGGGGGTGTAATCGGTGCTTTTCTTGAAGGCCGTTTAGTTGGCTTTGCAAGTGTGGAGGGTGAATTGTTCGGTAGCGATAATGAATACCTAGAACTCTCTTATATTCATGTGTCGAATGAAATCAGAAACAGTGGTCTAGGTAAGGAATTATTCGGGCTTTGCTGTTCGAAGGCAAAACAACTTGGTGCTAAAAAGCTGTATATAGCTGCACATCCCTCTGAAGAAACACAACATTTCTATTCAGCCGTGGGTTGTACATTTGCAATGGAGATTAACCAAGAGATCTATGTAAAAGAGCCTTTAGATATACAATTAGAATTTACTTTATAACTATTATAAAGTGGAAGGCCTCCCAAATAGGAGGCCTTTTCAACTGAAGGCAGAGTTACCATCGTATCACCCGTTTTATCGCTTTTTCTGTTACTGTCCTCGATACATATGAATAAGGCTTCGATTTTGTCCCCTTGCGAATACATCAATACGGTTTGGTCCCCAAGACACTGCCGCTGGTTCAGAGTTTAGAGAGCCTCCAAGGTTTCGCCAATCTGACCATCGAGAGCCGTTCCATGTTTTTAGATAAAGTTCATTATTTCTTCCTCTTACAAATACCTGTAGTCGGTTTGGACGTGTGGAAGACACTGCAGGTGCTGATGTCAGGACTCCTCCAAGGCTTTCCCAATTACTCCAATTAGAGCCATTCCACCATTTGTGAATTAAATCTCGGTTTTGTCCTCTTGCAAACACATCAATACGGTTCGGCCCCCAAGACACAGCTGCTGGTGCCGATGTTAATTGGCCGCCGAGGTCTTCCCAATCTTCCCAGCGAGAACCATTCCATGTTTTCTTATAAAGTCTTTGATTTCTTCCTCTAACAAAAACATCTAATTGGTTTGAACGTCGAGAAGAGGCAGCAGGGCTACTCGTTAACGTCCCTCCAAGGTTTTCCCAATCACTCCAGCGGCTTCCGTTCCACCATTTATGGTAGAGACTATCATCGGTCCCTCTGACAAATACATCGATACGATTTGGTCCCCAAGAAACGGCTGCAGGTGATGATGTTAATGTTCCACCAAGACTTTCCCAATTGCTCCATCTCTGTCCATTCCACCAAATATGGTAAAGACTTTGGTCGGTTCCTCTTGCAAACACATCAAGTCGATTGGGCTGCCAAGAGGAGACTGATGGTCCAGATGTGAGGATTCCTCCGAGGTCTTCCCAATCTGACCATCCTTGGCCAGGCTGACCTCCTCCATTTCCATTCCCGATAGCATTTAACGTAATTTGGATAACTCTTACTAAAACTCGATCTACAACGTTTTGTGAAATATTATATTGTCTAAAAAGGAGATTAAGCCAAGGAATTCGATTTTGGAATTGATTGTAGATTTTGTTAGCCGATTGATTGGTATTTGCTTCATTCAGTGTAAAGCTCACAACAAGAGAAAAAATATAATCAACGAGATTACGGTTCATTCCGCCTTGCTCAAATTGATTATATAAATTATTATGCTGGGAACGAAGCGTCTGCATGACCTCCTGAACACTTGGTTGTTGACGGTAAAACATATTTGGTTGAACATAAGGGTTTATTGGGATAAATCGTGGCATTCGATATCGATATCTAAACATTTACATACCTCCTCTATTGTATAAAGTCAGCATATGCACATATGGGTGGATGGGGGAATGAATCATGAATTAATCTCCAACTTTTCTATTAAGAGATGAAACTCAGCCTACATGTTGACAAAAAACTACAGTCTATGTTATTAAAATAGTGGGTTAGCACTCAAATAGATAGAGTGCTAATGGTAGACAAAGTATATATTGAAAGGGGAAAATTCAATGATCAAGCAAGAGTTTAAAGCAGAATCTAAACGATTGTTAGAAATGATGATCAACTCTATTTATTCTCAAAAAGAGATCTTTTTAAGAGAGGTTATCTCCAATTCAAGTGACGCGATTGATAAAATCTATTACAAAGCGTTAACGGACGATTCTTTAAGATTCGATAAAGATAGCTACTACATAAAAGTAGAGCCTGATAAGGAAAATAGAACGTTGAAAATTATCGATACCGGGATTGGCATGACAAAGGAAGAGCTTGAACATAATCTTGGAACGATTGCCAAAAGTGGCTCATTAGCTTTCAAAAAAGAAAATGATTCAAAGGATGGCCATGATATTATTGGTCAATTTGGTGTAGGTTTTTATTCAGCGTTCATGGTAGCTGACACTGTAACGGTGAGCAGTAAAGCGCTAGGCAGTGACGAGGCCTACAAATGGGAATCTAATGGAACGGATGGATACACAATGGAACCATCTGAAAAGGATTCAGTCGGAACAGAAATTACTCTTATAATGAAAGAGAATACGGAAGACGAGAACTTTGATGAATTTTTAGAAGAATATCGATTAAAGGCGATTATTAAAAAGTACTCTGACTTTATCCGCTACCCAATTAAAATGGATGTGACTAGCAGAAGACCTATCGAGGGTAGTGATAATGAGTTCGAAGAGTATCAAGAAGAACAAGTGTTAAACAGTATGGTCCCAATTTGGAGAAAGAATAAGAATGAGCTTACTCCAGAAGATTATGAGAATTTTTATAATGAAAAGCATTACGGTTTTGACAAGCCGATTAAACATATTCATATCAGTGTCGATGGGACCGTAAGATATAATGCCATTCTATTTATACCAGAGAAAATTCCTTTTGACTACTATTCAAAGGAGTTTGAAAAAGGTTTAGAGCTTTATTCCAGCGGTGTATTAATTATGGACAAATGCCCAGACCTCCTACCAGACTACTTTAGCTTTGTTAAAGGAATGGTTGACTCCGAGGATTTATCTTTAAATATTTCTCGAGAGATTTTACAACAAGATAAACAATTGAAGTTTATCGCTAAGAATATTAAGAACAAAATTAAGCGAGAATTGGAAAGCTTATTAAAAGGTGATCGCGATAAGTATGAAGAGTTTTATCAATCGTTTGGTCGACAATTGAAATTTGGCGTCTATAATGATTTTGGACAGGATAAAGATGTTTTGAAGGACTTATTAATGTTCTACTCTTCAAAAGAGAAAAAGCTTGTAACATTAGATGAATATGTATCGAGAATGTCAGAAGATCAAAAGTATATTTATTATGCAACAGGTGAAACGAATGATCGAATTGAAAAGCTTCCGCAAACAGAGCTAGTGTCAGAAAAAGGCTTTGAAATTTTATACTTCACAGATGACATTGATGAGTTTGCCATTAAAATGCTTATGAATTACCAGGAAAAAGAGTTCAAATCAGTATCCAGCAGTGATCTAGGGATTGACGAGGATAGCGAGAGTAATACCGATACACAGCAACAGGAAAACAAAGAGCTCTTTGACTATATGAAAGATGTATTGTCCGACAAGGTTAAGGAAGTCAAACTCTCAAAACGATTAAAGACTCACCCAGTGTGTTTATCTACTGATGGTGAAGTCTCAATTGAAATGGAAAAAGTTCTAAATGCTATGCCAAATAATCAAAACGTAAAAGCGGACAAGGTACTAGAAATTAATCCAAACCATGAGGTCTTCCAAACATTAAAAGCGTCTTTCGAAAATGATAAAGAGAAACTTAGTCTATATACCAACCTACTTTACAATCAAGCCCTTCTCATTGAAGGATTACCAATTCAGGACCCAGTAGAGTTTACAAATGATATTTGTAAAGTGATGGTGTGATCTAAGAAGCATGGGGATTTCCCCGTGCTTTTTATTTTAGGAATAAAGGGCACAGAATGAGTCGAAATTAGTCGGTTGGTCAAGAAGATAGGGATTTTGGACAAATTACTTCACGTTTCTCCTCATTTACAAATCTTTACGTTATCTTTAACTACTAGTTACCCTATCTTAAAATCTATCAATTATGTTATTAACAGATTGATTGATTTTAATGAAAGGGGAAGTTTATATGATAAAAGGTCTTTTTAGAAATGTTTTCATGTCTGCAGCACTAGTTGGAATCGGGGGAGGAGTAGTGGGTCAAGCAGAGGCCGCTGAACCTATTCATCCTTCACTTAATCCGAATAAAATTTTAAATGTCGCTCATCGTGGTGCATCTGGTCATGCTCCAGAACATACTCTATTAGCCTATGAGCTAGGTGAACAGATGAAAGGCGATTACATAGAAGTAGATTTGCAAATGACGAAAGATGGCGAACTTATTGCTATGCATGATGAAAAGCTAGACCGAACAACAAACGGAACTGGGCTTGTGAAAGATCATACCTTAGCAGAAATTAAGCAGCTAGATGCGGGTTCATGGTTTAATGAGAAATATCCTGACTATGCAAATGAAGAGTATGTTGGTCTTCAAGTGCCTACCCTTGAAGAAGTGATTCAAAAGTTCGGGAAAGATGCCCGCTACTATATTGAAACAAAATCTCCTCATGTTTATCCTGGAATGGAACAAAAGCTATTAGAAATTCTAGAGGAGTATAAATTAACAGGTCCTAATGCATCTTCTAGTAAAGTAATCATTCAATCTTTCAGCTCTGAAAGCTTGAAAATGGTTCATGCCTTAAACCCAACTGTCCCTCTTGTACAATTAATCTCATATAAAGGGTCAGCATCCATCACAGACGAACAGTTAGTGGAATATAAAACATATAGTATTGGACTAGGAATGAGCTATAAAACTATTGATGAAGCCTACGTCCAAAAAGTCCGTGAACACGGATTACTGATTCATCCCTATACAGTGAATGAAAAAGAAGATATGCGTAGACTTTTGGACTGGGGGGTAACAGGAATGTTTACAAACTTCCCAGATCGCTTACAAGAGGTCATGAAGGAGAAAAATAAAAGATTACGTGACTAATCAGTAGTTTGAAAATCATGAGGAAAAGGATAGCAGATGCAGCTATCCTTTTTTGCTTTATAAAGAATAATAAAATACTAATATGCTGATAACGATGAAATGACCCGTTTTAATTCAGCGATAGTATCCTTCTTCGGAAGTTTAGGCCAAGCCAGGAATAAGGGTTATGCTTATTGATCCTAGCTTGTCTTATGCAAGTTACTTATTTTGTTCTTGGAAATGAGGGAGTTTGTCAATATAGATATGCGATAAATGTCGAATTCAGTCGATTGATCAATATATTTGGATTATGGACAAATTAATGGTCATTTTGGACAAATAAAGTACGATAACGGACAAATTATCACTGATGATGGACAAATAATTAAGTCAATCCTTGCTTCAGGATCATCAAATGATTAAATTGAATGATTTTGAAACGAAACTCTGGTGATAAGCACTAAAAAAGATGATCCAAATTGCTCTAACGGTAATGAAAATTCGAAAAAGCGAAAATGACGACCCTTTAAGAAGAAAGCCTGATATCATGCTTTATATTCTTTAATTCAATCTAAAAAGACAGCTATAGCATCACACATGAATCCTGCTAGATACTCACTTCTGACACCAAGCAATACAGGAACCATGCTGTTGTTTTAAAAGGAAACAAAGTTTGCTAAAACAGCTTAAAAAAAGACAGATTTCCGCTCCATAAATTATTTTGGTTTAATTTTACTGATATACGAGATCCTCCACTTATAGGACTTTGCTAGGAATGAAAGTTATCCACCTTCATAATATGATATACTATTCTGAAAAAGGGGGATTTAGGATGGAAGAGAAAATAATCAAAGCCATTCAAGATGATTATCCAGATGATTTTTCCTGGTGTTATGGGTGCGGGAGATTGAATAAAGAGGGTCATCAATTTCGAACAGGCTGGCAAGGGGAGAAAACCGTTACGATTTATACCCCAGAACCAAAGCATACGGCAATCCCAGGCTTTGTTTACGGTGGACTAATGGCATCGCTTATCGATTGTCATGGGACCGGTTCAGCAGCTTTAGCGTTGCATCGAAAAAATGGACATGAAGCAGGTGATGGATCCGAGCCTCCTCGATTTGTTACGGCGTCATTAAAGGTTGATTTTTTAAATCCAACCCCACAAGATGTTCCATTAAAAGCGATCGGTACCTTACAAGAAATTCATCCGAAAAAATGGAAGGTGGAGACAGAGGTATTTTCTCATGACACACTTTGTGCCCGTGGAGAAGTCGTTGCTGTCGTGATGCCTGATACCTTTATGAAAAAGGCTTAAGTTCTAAATAAATCTTCTTTTCTTTAAGGGATTGCTTGATCTTAATTAGGGTATGGATGAAAGTATGAACTTAACTAAGGAGAGGATACTTTGCCTGTATATACTAAACGTGCCTATGAGGAAATCTCAGAAGATGATGGTGTCCGTGTGCTCGTTGATAGAATGTGGCCAAGAGGAATTTCAAAACATGAATTAAAGATTGACTACTGGATGAAGCAAGTAGCACCCTCTGCTTCATTACGTAAATGGTTTGACCATGATCCAGATAAGTTTCATGAATTTAAAGATAAATATAAAAGCGAACTAAAAAATGATGAAGATAAAAAGGAACAATTAGAAGAACTAAAAAGAATTGTTAAAAAGAATGAGAAGAAGGTAACATTAATCTATGGTGCAAAGGATAAAAAAAATAATCAAGCGACAGTTTTAAAAGAAATCTTGGACCGACAACATGTATAGTAGGGGTATAAGTTCATTAATTGGAAGAATCCTATAAAAAACGCTTGGATCCAAGCGTTTTTTATTCGTTCAATTTCATTTACCAATAAGTTCAACTACCACATTGGCTCCTCAATATTACTCAACTTATACAAATAAGGCATGTAAACTAATACTAAAGCATATAAAATAAATTCTAAAGTTAAGACATAGCCAAAAGGTACACCAGATGATACTAACGGTATCCATATTAAAAAAGGGAGAAATGCAAATAGGCTTAATTGGTTTCTTGATTTTTTTGATAAATATTGGTGTGCATTGCAGGAGGAGCAAAGTAATTTATTTTTAAATGTAAACATTTTTATGAAAGTTTCTCTCCAGCTCCATTTAAAGCCGCAATTCTGACAGACCGGCATATTAAACAGCCTCCCTATAAATATCTCCACCAATATTTTAACATAAAATGACATTAACACTTGAAATTCCTTATTGAATATTGAAAAAAAGTGGCAACCATTATTAGCATAAAAGCCTATAGGTCAGCCACTTTTACATGGTTTGTATATTCCTACCCTTCATTTATGGCCACTCTTTGTGATTCTTTCATGGCTTCTCTTTTTTCATCTTCTTCAGCAGGTTTAACTCGTTTAATAAAGAATGCAAGCAATAAGGCAAGTACAGATAAGCCGGTTGCTACTACAAATGCGTCATTTATTCCTTGAATGGTCGCTTCTTTTATTATATAACCCATTTCCTGTTTAGCATCAGGCGTAACACCTTCTGCAGCCGCCAGTTCTGTTACATGTTTTTCGGTTTGGTTGGACATAACAGTTACAAGAAATGCCGTCCCAAGTGCACCAGATACTTGTTTGAATGTGTTGGACATGGCGGTTCCATGTGCATTTAAACGTTGTGGAAGCTGATTTAAACCTGCTGTCATAATCGGCATCATCAGCATGGACATTCCGAACATCCGTGCCGTATAGATGATGATTAAAAATGTATAAGTAGTATGGTCTGTAAGCTCACTAAATTCCCATGTTGTAAAGGTTGTAATCGCTAAACCAATAACAGAGAGCCATCTTGCCCCAATTTTATCAAAAATCCAGCCTGTAATCGGAGACATAATGCCCATTAAAATCGCTCCCGGTAACAATAATAGTCCTGATTCCAGCGGAGTAAATCCTCTGATATTTTGCAAGTAAATAGGCACTAATATCATTCCGGCAAACATGGCCATTGTGATAATAACATTAATGATGGTTGTTAATGTAAACATGTTATATTTAAACACTCTAAATTCCAGCATTGGATTTTTAACCGTCATTTGCCGTCTTATAAATAAGATCAGGGTAATGACTCCGATGATTAGGGTTGTAATGACCTCGGTGCTTGTCCAACCTAAACTTCCCGCACTACTAAATCCATATAATAGACCTCCAAACCCTAAAGTAGAAAGGATAATTCCTGTGAGATCAATTTTAGGAAATGTTTGATTGGTAACATTCTTCAAAAGTACTGCAGCAATAAAGAAATCGATGATGGCAATTGGTAAAACAATATAAAATAACACTCGCCATGAATAGTTTTGTACAATCCAACCTGAAAGTGTCGGCCCGATAGCAGGGGCAAAGGTCATTGCTAATCCAATAAGTCCCATCGCTTGTCCACGTTTTGCGATTGGAAAAATCGTTAATATAACAATCATTAATAATGGCATGATAATACCAGCCCCTGCAGCTTGTACCACTCTTCCTAATAATAATATTGAAAAGTCAGGGGCGATCGCGCAAATCAAAGTACCAGCTGCGAATAATCCCATTGATGTTAAAAAGAGTTGTCTAGTCGTAAAGCGTTCAATTAAAAAGGCTGTTACGGGGATTAAAACCCCATTGACTAGCATATAACCAGTTGTCAGCCATTGTGCTGTATTAGCGGAAATCTCTAAGTCGTTCATCATTTCTGGTAAGGCTACATTCATTAGTGTCTGATTTAAAATCGCAACAAATGCACCTAATAGCATAACGGTAAGAATCGCACCCTTTTTTATTGATTGGGCCGATGTATTAGCTTCATTCGTCATTTTTTACTTCCGCTCCTTTTGTTTTCATCTTCTCAATTAATAAATGGTGGAGTTGTAATAGCTGTTCTAAATCTTTATCTGGTATGTCTAGTATTTTTGACATTTGCTCTATAAATATGTTGTCACATTCTTTTTGCTTCTCGGCGCCTTTTTCTGTGAGGCGAATCAATAATGATCTCCTATCCTTTTCGGAACGTTCGCGAAATAGGTAACCTGCTTTAACGAGACGATCCACAATACCACTCATCGTACTACATCCGACTTGAAGACGTTCTGCTAATTCTCCTAAACTGATATCCGGCTCTTCTTTCAAGGTACGAAGGACAAGTAATTGTTTAACCGTAATTCCAAGCTGAGCAATCTCGTTATTTAATACAGAATAAAATCCACGATTGATTTCGTGGAATGAATGCATAACCTTTTTTATTTTAGTCTGACCATTCATATATCTTGCTCCTCTATTATTCATTAACGAAATATTACGCATACGAAATATTAACAATGTTAAATTATACTCTCGTTTATATAAATGTCAACCAATAAGAAAAAGCCTTCCCACAAGAAGTTAAAAGATTATGTATATAGAAATGGTCTTTAGATTCTATACAAAACTAAAAAAGCCCATTCCAGCAAAGTGCTGGAATGGGCTTTTGGTCAACCTAATTGAGTTCTAATTGGAAATATTCATGAAATCTTATTCAAATCTATTTAAATATTACTTTATACCCTTCATATAAGTCTGAATTTTTGGCGCTAGCATGAAGAGGATAATACTTAGAACGATCGATGCTCCACCAATGATTCCAAAATAAAGCATTTCTGTTTCGGGTGAATAGAATTTAACAATCTGCGCGTTAATAGCTTGAGCAGCAGCATTAGATAAGAACCATAGACTCATCGTCTGTGCAGAGAAGGCAGATGGTGCTAATTTTGTTGTAGCCGATAGCCCTACAGGTGATAAGCATAGTTCTCCGAGTACGACAATGAAATAACTAAGAACAAGCCATAATGGGTTTACTAATGAATCATCTCCACCAAAGTATGCTGGTAATAGAATGACAATAAATGATAATCCGGCAAACAATAGACCTAAAGAGAATTTTTTAGGAATTGTTGGCTGACGGTTTCCTAATTTTACCCATAACCAAGCAAATACTGGTGCTAAAATGATAATAAATAGCGGGTTCAATGATTGGAACCAAGCAGGTGAGATATGAATACCTGCAAACTCTAATTGTGTACGTTTATCAGCATAATTGGCAAGAATAGTCGAACCTTGTTCTTGGATTGCCCAGAACATAACAGAAGCAATAAAAAGCGGAATATAGGCAATAATTCGTGATTGCTCCACTTCTGTAGTTTTAGGACTGCGATACATGACAACGAAGTAGACGATTGGAATTCCGATTCCGAGTATTCCGATAAGCGCTATAAAACTGTCAACTGTAAGAAGTCCAGTTGGAATGGCGATTGCAATTAAGATAGCTAGAATAATTGCACATAATCCAATAATGGTGAAGACTTTTTTCTTTTCCTCTTGTGATAATGGATTTGCTACATAGGTACCAGCAAGTCCAAGGCTATTTTTCTTTGTAAAAATAAAGACTAATAATCCAAAGAACATCCCAATTGCAGCTATACTGAAGCCTAAGTGGAAGTTTATTTTCATTCCCACTGCTCCAACGATTAGGGGAGCTAAAAATCCTCCAAGGTTAATTCCCATATAGAATATACTAAAACCAGCATCACGACGATTGTCTTCTTCACTGTAGATATCTCCAACAACACTTGATACATTTGGCTTAAGCAAACCTGTACCAATGACAATCAGAACCATGGAGACAAAGAACATGGATAAGCTCCCAGGAATCGCTAGAGCAATATGTCCAAGCATAATAAATATTCCACCGTAAAAAATAGCTCTCGAGGTACCGAATATTCTATCGGCAAGCCACCCGCCAATTATACCGGACATATATACTAATGAACCGTAGACAGACATTATGGCAAGAGCTGTTGTTTCATCAAGCCCTAATCCACCTTTTGAAACCTCATAATACATATAGAAAACAAGGATAGCTCTCATTCCATAATAAGAGAAGCGCTCCCAAAACTCTGTGAAGAAAAGAGTAAATAATCCCTTAGGATGTCCAAAAAATCCTGTTTGTGGAACACTATCCACAATTTTCTGTTTATTCAAACCTGACATTATGAATCCTCCTTTATTCTTCTACTATAATATTTAAATATTTTTATATTGTCAAAAAAATTTTTGGGTATTTAGATTTAAGGCATTAAATTTCTGATTACTCATCAAAGAATGAAAAATATGCTTTTTTAGAATAATAAGTCGATTTAGTATTATATTCCCCCGTTTCAGAATAACGGATAGTAAAATCCTCTCGTTTGTATAGTAAAATTTACAAATGTTAACTAATATAGGTGCACTTGTTACCTCCAGATAATTTACCTAAAGAAATAAATCCCTCAAAATATTAGTATATATTACCATTGAAAGCCTTTTCTTTTTTCTTTACCCACAGGTATTAAATTAACTCTAATATCACCTTTTTACTAGGATAAAAGAGAGGTTTACCGTTAGACCCAGTGCAGGGTTTTTGGATATCAGAGGTCCTTACGATGGAACTACTTTAGTATTCTGTCTCTGTCTGAGGTGTATCTACTTTTATAAGCTAAGACTGTTTTGAAACCGTATTGTGGAATCTAATGACAGCACATACATACTTCTTCGCCTTTGGAATCGTACTACTTGCGATATTAATTACGTACTTTATTTTAAGAGATTTAAATCAAGGGAAGAAATTAGGGGATATTTTTACTTACCTTATTTTTTGTATCCATAGGAGAGGTGTTAAAAGCATTTTTAGATACAAGTTCTATGCAATTTTTCATCCAAATTCTATTTATCGTTTTAATGATTGGTCTAGTTATTCCTCTCATTTTTATAATGCTTCTTCACCTTAGATCTGACATAAAAAATCCAAAGTAATACAAATTTTGTTGGATATTACAAAATAAGGAATATTTTATTAATAATATTCCTCCTAGTTTTTTAGGAGCGATATATAGGTTTCATATTATCTATAAAATTGTTTTTTGATAGATTAGAAGATAGCTAATAAAAAGGAAGGAGAGATGGAGTGAAGACTTTCCCAAAAGATATATCTTTTTTATATGATTGGCGAACATACCAGCAACGAGTTCTTTCTTCACTTGAAGAACACCTTCAAAATCGCCATTTTCATTTAATAGCACCGCCTGGTTCAGGGAAAACCGTATTAGGGCTCGAGGTTATGCTTCGACTAAATGAGCCAACGATCATTCTTGCTCCGACTTTAGCAATCAAAAATCAATGGCTTGAACGGTTTGTTGAATTATTTCTAAAACAAAATAAAGCTCCTGATTGGGTATCCATGGACTTGAAAAATCCAAAATTTCTTACGATCACCACCTATCAATCGCTTCACTCTATCGTTTCTAAAGGTGCAGATAAAGAAGAATCTAAAGATGAAATATTGATTGAAGACGAAATAAATGAACGAGAGAAAATAACTTCTTATTCTCAAACGGTCCTCGAGTCTATTGAACAAATTGGGTTTAAGACTTTAATTTTTGACGAAGCCCATCATCTAAGGTCTTCATGGTGGAAAAGTGCTATGCAGTTTCGGAGTCAACTTTCACAGCCGAATTTAGTGGCTTTAACCGCAACGCCACCGTACGATGTTTCTCTATCTGAATGGAATCGCTATATTGAATTGTGTGGACCTATTGATATTGAAATTAGTGTGCCAGAACTAGTTAAAGAACAAGACCTTTGCCCACATCAGGATTATCTATACTTTTCTGCCCCATCTTTTGATGAAAGGGAGACGATTCAATCCTTTCGAGATGATGTCTCTCAAACAAGGGAAAAGCTACTAGCAAATTCTGTGTTTGTAAACATGTTAAAAGAACACCCATGGATGATTAAACCAGATGATCATATTGAGTCGATCTTAGCCGCCCCATCCTACTTTTCAAGTTTACTGATCTTTCTTAATGAAGCTGATGAGATTAAATGGAAAGATTATAAACATATTCTTGGAACTAAGAAAACGATCCCGAAACTTGAATTAGATTGGCTTGAAACATTATTAACTGGGTGTATTTATCAGGATCCGTATACTCAGGGTTTTGAAGAAGTCATAAAGGAAATCAAGAAATGGTTAAGTCGTATAGGTGCCATTGATCGCAAGAAGGTTTATCTACGGTCAACGAAAAAGATTGATCGGATGTTGTTAACGAGTGTATCCAAGCTTCGAAGTATAAATGAGATTGTTCAGTTTGAGGCAAGTACTCTTAAAGATGATTTACGGTTGGTTATTTTAACTGATTATATTCGATTAGCAGATCTGCCTCGAAATGCCGATGATGAGAAAAAACTAACAAGATTAGGGGTCATCCCTATATTTGAATCCTTACGTAGAAATATGATGACGGGGGTTAAATTAGGAGTGTTATGCGGATCGGTCGTTATCCTTCCGAGAAGTGCTATTCCTGCATTGAATGAGATTATTTCCTGTGAAATAAAAGAGAATTTACGCATTACGCCACTTCAACATGATGATCACTATGTTTCTTTACAAATGAATGGGAGTCAAAGCCAGCAGGTTGTAAGAATCATGACAGAATTGTTCACTGCAGGAGAAATTCACGTCTTGACCGGTACAACGTCTCTACTTGGAGAAGGGTGGGATGCTCCAAGTATTAATTCAATCATTCTTGCTTCATATGTTGGAACCTTCATGCTTTCAAATCAAATGAGGGGAAGAGCGATAAGGGTTCAGCGTGGAAATGATCACAAAAGCTCTACTATTTGGCATCTAGTATGTATAGACCCTTCTCAAAAAGAAACAGGGTATGATATCGATACCTTATCAAGACGATTTAAAGCATTTGTAGGGGTTTCTCATACTGGAGATTATATTGAGAATGGAATGGATCGATTAAATCTAGAGCTGGCTCCTTTAGGTGCAACTAAGCTCCAAAATTTAAATCAGCAGATGTTTGATCATGCAAGAAGAAGATCGGAGCTTAGTACTCATTGGAGGCAAGCAACTGATAAGAGTGGTAATCATAAAATGGTGGAAGAGCTTAAGACAGCTCCAGAGTCTTTACCGAGAAGCACCCTTATTACCAATACGATTAAAGCTCTTATTATGCAAGGCTTGATGTTCGGATTATTCATATTTGCTCAGTTATTAGAAGAAATCGCTTATTTAGAACTTGAATCATTCATTTCTTTTCTTTATATAGTCTTGTTCGTATTGGCTATTTCAGTAATATTTATGTTGCCTAAAACGATTAAAGGAATTTGGTTATGGATAAAACATGGAAGATTAGAAACGAGCGCTAAGCAACTGGGTGAAACGGTGATTGAAACCCTTCATCATTTAGATTTAATCAAAACGGATTTAGATGAAATAGAGATGAAAGTAACACAAGAATTTAATGGTTTTATTAACTTCTGGTTGAATGGGGGAACTAGGTATGAACAAACCCTGATTCTAGAGGCTATACAAGAAATACAGGAACCCATCGATAATCCTAGATACTTCATTAAAAGGAAATCAAAATGGGGTCCTTTTCTTCGATATGATTATCATGTAGTTCCTCAAGTCATTGCGAGGAATAAAAAAGGAGCAGAATTCTTTCTTCAGCAATGGAAGAAAAGGGTAGGCAAAGCAGAACTTATCTTCGCAAGAACACTTGAAGGCAGGCAGGAATTATTAAAGGCTCGAATGAAATCACTTTCTGCTGCTTTTGTGAGGAAAACAGAGCGTGTTTCTGCATGGAAGTAGTCGATTCTAATTACGGTTGTTCCATTTTTTGTAAAAAATACGATACTAGCAGGATTGTAATCTCATTTTTTCTGACTGGCTGTTTTCGTAAACATTGTTGTTATTTGAAAAAGATCTAGTTGGTTTCATCTCCAAGGATGTTCGCTTTCCGCAGGGCGGGCGGTGAGCATCCTGACTTATTGTTTTGGGCAGCTTTCTTTATTCTTCTTGCCCTTTTTTTCTTGCTAATTTCTCTCTGTCCATCGTTCCCGGTGGTTGTTCAAGCCAATGATGTTTAATCATAATATCTGCACCAGATTTGGCATATTGAGCAATTTCTAGCGATAACCTTTCATAATTAATAACTAAATCATTCCTTTGACTGGCTGCTGCAGCAGTTGCATAATTCCCTGTCCCTGCAGCACTGATTAAAGACATATGAAACATCATTAATTTATCTGAGAAGGTTCGGGTTGTCGAATTACTCACACTAAGATCAGGTAATCGAGGGGTAGGAATATCGTTATCAAGCATAATAGAAGAAAAGATTTTTATATGTTTGTTCGCAATTTCTTGACCACGTAACATAAAATCCTGTATCTCTTTTGATTGGGAGGTTTGAGCAAAGCTAATCCCAAGTTTAACCCCAACAGCATTTGTTTGTACGTTCATATATAAATGCGAAATTTCGATTGCGTTTAATGGCCGTTTGTTACTAAATGGATTTAAGCCGCTCATATATCTTTTACTGTTAACATAGTCCGCTTCCTTTGGAACTTCAATATAAGGATGTCTGGACAGTACTCCTTTTGAGCTCGCAACATCTGAAGATCGATTATAGAGGGAGGTTGTTTCTATTAACCCTTGAGTATAATAGTCTCGGATGTCCTTCCTTGAACTCATTGAAACAAATCCACCGTATGCTAACATCCCCACTTTTGCCATATGATTCACATACGTTAAACAAAATATATCAGAGAAAAGCCACGGGGCATCCATATTGACATCCTGATTGGAAAATCCATTAGGGATTGCGAATTGCTCTTCATCAAAGATGATAAGCAATTTGTCTAAATGCCCAGTTGCAATATCAAAAGCATATTGAATAATTGGCTTAATCTCTTCATCTTCAATATGTTTTAACATATATCCTAAAATACATTTAGACATACTATCATTCATATACGATGTCCAGAGACTCCCAATTTCAGCAGATGTAAGATAGATTTTTTCATTACTCATCAACTTAACCTCCTTAGAAATAAGTCAGGATAGATTTATTCTTTACTAAAAGGACGCTTAGTATGACAAAGTTTTGGGAAAACTGTTGTTTTCAGACAGCATTTTTTTTATGAATCTTTATTATTTTTATTGTTCATCCCATTTGAGGAGTATTTTCAGATAACATTTTCTTGTTATTCTTTTTAAGTGATTTTCATCAAACTTTATTCTATTTTCATCTTCTCCAAGCTAACTTTCCCTTCCGAATTTTGTAAACCTATACTGAATTTAATAAGAGATAATAGAAATTGTGACTGGTAATACCTGTTAAATAGATGTTGTATACGTAAACTGTTTACAAGTTTACAATTATGTATACAAGTAAACAAAATTGTATTCGTTTGTATACAGAAATGTATACATGTGTACAGATCGGTACACATGTTGTTATATAGCTTTGTATTCGCTTTTGTGTACAACGTTACAATTTGTATACAAATATAGTGGCAGATTACAATTGTGTAATAGATACATAAGTAGGATTGACCCAAGAGTAGATATTGGTTACTCTTTCAATAAGAGTTTAAAATTTTCTAATAAATTCTTATTCGAGAATGAAAGGATGATTTCTTTGACTAACACACGCATTGCAGCAATTGATGTAGGAAACGACTCTCTTAAAGGGATTTTTGGAAAGATGGATTCAGAAGTTAATATTCCAAATGTAATTGCTAGAGATATTGAAGACAGACCTATTATTGGGATTGAAGAATTAGATAATCAAGATCCACTTGACGGTATACATATTCGCGTGCACTCCCCTACTCTTAACGATAATAATGCGATTTATCGTGTAGGGAACTTAGCAACAAAGAGCAATAACTCTACAGAACTAGATCCAGGCAGCAGTAAATCAGAAGAAGATCAAACACTTATCATGCTATTTGCATCTCTAGCAATTGATGCTGCAAGAGGTGGAAATGATCAATTTAAACGTTCTAATAATGTAATTGAAGCTAATTACACCTTAGGAACAGGACTTCCACTTCGTGAAGTGAAGGAAGGAAAAGACGTAGGGTACCGTTCAAAGCTACTAGGTTCTGTTCACCAAGTGGAGTTCTTAGTTACTCCACGTTACCAAGGAATTAAAGTAAATATTAAATTCGATGAAGTAAAAGTGTATCCAGAAGGATTCGCTGCCTTTATTAATCTAGTAATGGATAATAACTTGAATATTATTAATAAGGACCTCATTGACAAACGAATCTTAATTCAAGATATTGGCGGGCTTTCTACTGATATCGCGGTAATTAAAGATCGTAAAGTGGATGATGATAAAGCGCAAGGGTTTAATATAGGAGTCTCTGAATCTCTTGAAATGATTAGAGAAGAGATTCGCTCTAGACACGGAATTGAATTGGATACTCGTCGTGATGTAGTTGAGATTATTACGAAGAAAAACGATCGAAATCATATAATGGTAAAAGGAAGTCGTACAAGCGTACATGATATTGTTGATCGAATTTTAGTAGAGCTTGCAAAGAAACAATATCGCCATCTAAGAAATATGTGGCAAAAGAACTCTCAAACAGAGATTTGTTACTTCATCGGTGGAGGCTCAAATGTTTTAAAAGAGTATATCAAGACGCTTAATAATAATCTTGATGGCTATAATATTGATTTCTTTGAGGATGAAAAAGAAAGCATCTGGATGATGGCCAACGCTTATTATAAGTTAATTGCAGATTTTTCAAGAAAAAATCAAAAAGGAAATTTAAAGGAAAAACAGAAAGAAGAACAAAAATTGGCCAAAACCAAATAGGGTGATTTCATGAAAGACAAGGGAATGACTAGGGGACAGCCGATTACATTTCGAATTCCCTCGGATACACCTGACCATATACTGAAACATTTACAGAAGCTAAAGGAAACGGAGAAACGAAATTTTTCCAGTAAAATCGCTGAACTTGTGATGACTGGTGTAAATAACACTGTGTCAAAACAAAGAGAGGCGATTACAATCCCTTTACCTAAAGGCTTAGATAAATCCCAACGAGACTGGTTAAAGCACGAACATTCTGAAGCTTTATTGGGCAGTATTGTCTATCAATTACTATCAAATCCAGTTCGAACAGCATCCCTTCTTGCATCTTTAAGTAGTAGCGCTTTAGACATCGATGAAGCCCTCTATCTTCAAGAAGAAACGGCTGTAAGCAAGGAGCATGATAGTGGTTGGGCTTCTATCGAAGGAAAAAACGATCTAGATACAGAGCCGGTTGAAGAGCATTCGCACTCAACGGACGAGGAACTAGACAATTTTGATTGGGAAAATGCTATGAAAACACAAGAGCCTGATAAAGAAGAGGATATCGTTGAAGAAAGTATGGAAGATCTTCTAGGAGATTTTCTTGCTCAAATGAATAAGTAATGATGATATAGAATAGGGAAATGGGGCAGACACAAAAAGTGTCTGCCCCATTTTTCATAATGAATAAAATTACTCTAATATTTCACCCTGCCAAGAGAGACCCATAGAATATAGTTCAGAAAGGAGTTTGCTTTAAAGTGTATAGGGCTTAAAATTTGGAAACAAAGTTGATGCTTCTGGTAACGATGAGAGTGATTTCATCTCGGCTACTTCCATCATATTTTCCCAAATGGTCATTACTTGATTCGATTGATGTGCAAGATCCTTTGCTTCTTCCGATCTCCACTCGAAAATTTCCATTACAGTTCCATTTTTAGATAGGATTCGAATTGGTTCTAGGGAAGTAATTAGTTCTTCTTCTTGAAGGGTAGAAACATGGTTTTTTAGAATATCATTTAGTTCTTTTTCTTTTTCGGCATAAGGTTTATAAAGCGCAATAGTAAGTAGCGATTGATTCATAAAATCATTGAACTCCTTTTAAGATCGTCATATTGGCTTAATTGGATTTTCACGACCTCCATCGGTTCAATTAAGGTCCTTATTTTTGCATTTTTCTTTTCTTAGGGCAAATTCCAACTAATCTAATAGATTAATAGATGCATAAATCGATAGGATTGGAAGGTTATATGCTTATAGATTATGCTTTGCAGGGATTTCCCACAAATTCTCAATTCCTTGTGCCCTTTTAATTGTCGTAATGGCTCCTTGGTGCAGCCCCTCATGCCAATTAGTGAAGGACAGTACTTCTCCAAGAGTAGTGAATTGTACCTTTTCTGTTAACCGAAATGGCTCTTTACCGACTTCATCTAATCTGCCAGTAAATTTCTCTTTTACTCTATTTGGTTGTTCCTCGAGAAGCCCTTTTAGCTCTGTTAAGCTAGGAGGGGAATGTTCCCAAATGGTTGGATCAGTATTAAAATGGAAAAGCTCAAGAAAATGTTTAGGAAGGATGGGTTCTTCCTTAATAAAATGGTGTAATAGGTTTTCTTGTGCAAGATAGATATGACCCAAATTCCATCTGATGGAGTTTCTAAAGCCGTTCGGTATGACATCTGCCATTTCCTCGGTTGTAGCATCCAAAGCAGCAATTGTTCGTGCCCGAATAAATTCCATTTGTTGAAAAAGCATTCCTTCTTTCATCATGAAACCTCCTCACAATCTTTTTAATTCATTCAATTTTCATTTGAAGAACTCCTTCCTAAGTTAAGGTGCTTTATGGAAATCGAACTTAATTAAGTGGATAAACTTGTACTAGTGATGGTTTGTAGGGTTAAACTAATAATAATAAATACCTACATAAAGTTCTTATAAAGTGAAACTTCTCATAAGGGTAAATCGTATATGTCATTAGGAAGATTGAAACGGAGGTGCTACATGAGCTTTTTTACTAACCTATTTGGAAAAAAAGAAAAAAAGATTCCTGAAGTAAAAGAACGGGATATTCTCTCAATAGAGGTCGGGGATATTGTTTCCTACGATCTTGAAGATTATCAGGTAGTAGGAAAACTAATATACGAAGATCATGGCTTTGAATGGTTGGCCTATCAGCTTCAGAGTCCAGCAAAAACGCTGTGGTTAAGCGCTGAAATGGACGATGAACTGTATGTAGGAATCTATGAGAAAATAAAGCTGAAGCTTCAGGAGCCCTTTCCTAAAAAACTTGAACATGATGGAATTCGTTTTAATCTCGATGAATCTGGAGTAGCAAGAGTTCGTGGAGAAGGTAGAGGGAAGAACGTTAACAATATTCAGTGTAAGTACTATGATTATTGTGATGATGAAGAAGAGCAATTCCTATCTATAGAGGTTTGGGGTTCAGAAGTTGAAGTAAGCTATGGGTATGAAATTGAAGAATATGAAATAAAGATTATCGCTAGTAAATAAAATCATTATAGGAGGAGATTCATTTGTTCCAATTCTTTAAACGAGTGAGAACGGTAGTAGGGTCTGAACTAAACGCAATGCTGGATAAGGCAGAAGATCCGGTGAAAATGTTGGATCAATTTATGCGTGAAATGGAAGCGGATATCCGCGATGCAGAAGCAGCTGTGGCAAAACAAATTGCCAATGAAAAAATGCTTCAAAAGAAATTTGAAGAAGCAGAAAAGATGGCAAACAAGCGTCAGGAGCAAGCCATAAAAGCCTTAGAATCTGGAAATGAAGATTTAGCACGGAGAGCATTAGAAGATAAAAAAGGACATCAATCCCAAGCAGAGACATTAGAAGAATCTTACCTTCGTGCAAAAGAAGATGCTAAAACCCTTCGTACAAAGCTAGATGAAATGAAAAGTGAATACAACCAAATGAAATTGAAAAAGGATTCTCTTAAAGCACGTGCAGAATCGGCGAAGACGAGAACAAAAATGAATCGTGCCATGTCAGGGATTGGTGGAGATCAGTCCAGAAAAGGGTTTGAGCGAATGGAGGAAAAGGTCCTTCAATTTGAAGCAGAAGCGGAAACAAGTGAAGACATGCGCTCTAGCAACAGAAGTTTAGATGATGAGTTAGATGCTTTGGACAAAGAGAATAGCGTGGATGATGAATTAGCTGCGCTAAAGAAACAAATCGGAAAAGAATAAAATATACCTCTATGATAGGTTCGGGACTGACAAATCGTCAGTCCCCCTAGTTTTGTATAGAAAGTGGGTGAATTGATGAAGAAACCACTTCTTCCCCTTCTTCTTTCTGTTGTTCTCTTGTTAGCCGCTTGTGGTTCGAATACAGGTAGCGGTTCGTTATTTAAAGAAGGAATTGCAGAATTTATAAATAATGAAT
The DNA here is from genome assembly GCF_016908495.1 of Rossellomorea pakistanensis. Taxonomy (GTDB): domain Bacteria; phylum Bacillota; class Bacilli; order Bacillales; family Bacillaceae_B; genus Rossellomorea; species Rossellomorea pakistanensis. The sequence continues at coordinate 83,672 of NZ_JAFBDZ010000002.1, forward strand.
TTGTCATTCATGATACCGTTTCAAGCGTTACAAACAGCTCAAATTTCTCTGAAATCTACATAGCAGAGAATCAATCGATTGAAGAAGTTTCATCAACGATTAGTGGTCATATTGAACCGGTGGAAAAAAGTGAAATTAAGGATGATAAACAGGTGCTTGTGTATGATCGTCTTTTTGTTATTTTGACAAAAGATGAAGAAAATAGTGCCAATACGTATATTGAAGTAGCCAATGATGATTTCGTTAGAAATAATTATAGTCCTAGTTTCTTTAATGGTTTGTTTTTACTATGGGTTTTAGATGACCTTCTAGATGTCGACGACTGGGGGAAAAAGCAGAATTTAAGGTGTAATAAAAGCCCAGATTATTGTTATGGTGGCTATGGAGCCTCTGGAGGGTCTTTTAAAGGTTTAAATCAGACGCCAACCATCAGAAAAGGGTCTTCCGTACGCGGTGGAGGTCCTGGTTCAGGAAAATAGACGAAGGGAGTAAGAGAATGCAGCCATTTTTATTAACACTTATGTATTTTGCATTAGCCATTATTATTGTCATCATTGGATTAGTGATTTTTGAGATCATGACAAGGAAGTATAAGGATTGGGATGAGGTATTAAACAATAATCATGCCGTAGCCCTTTCTATTAGTGGGAAAATTATTGGAATCTGTATCATTCTGGCTTTTTCGATTTATCATAGTTCAGAATTGACGGATACCCTTATATGGGGAGCTTTTGGAGTCGTTCTACAGATGGTCGCCTATTTGATTTTTGAATTCTTAACAAGAAAATTCTCTGTCGAGGAACAATTGTTAAAAGGGAATGTATCTGTGGGGATTATTAGCTTTGCGGTGTCTGTAGGGTTAGCGTTTGTTATCGGTGCATCGATTACGTGAGGCATTAGAGAAGGGAATTTATAAAACATGCAGGAACAAATAAAGAAAACAAAAGCCATTTATTGGGCATCTGGCATTGTATCGATATGTGGCATTATCTTTGAGGTTCTTTTTGGCGCAGCAGGTTCTTATATTTTGGGAGATGGGGTTAAGCAGTATACGCTCACCATCTCCCTCTTTCTTACAGGAATGGGGATTGGTGCGTACATCAGTGAAAAAGTAACGAAAAATTTGATTTTATCCTTTGTTTGGATTGAATATTTGATCGGAATTTTAGGTGGGTTTTCTGTATTTCTCCTTTTTGGTGTTACGGCGTACATAGGTGACGGTACAGATGCCTTTTTCCTTTATTCCATCACACTATTAGTGGGTACATTAACAGGTGTAGAACTCCCCATCCTGATTCGGAAAGCAAATGAAATTGGAGAAAAATTAAATCGAAGCGCGGCTAGAGTACTGTTTTCTGATTATGCAGGAGGGTTAATCGGTGGCCTCTTATTTGTTTATCTATTACGTCCTGAATTAGGGTTAGTAAAATCAGCCTTTGTCATTGCCCTAGTGAATGTTGGAGTCGCCATTTGGTTTCTATTTTATTTCAGAGATGAAATCAAAAACATAAAGCGTCATGCATCAGCAGGAATTATGATCTTTCTCATTCTATTGGCTGGGGTATTTGTTGGAGAGGAAATCGCCTTTTCCCTTGAACAAAAGCTGTATCGTGACCCTATCGTCTATTATGATCAGACAAAGTATCAGCAAATTATCCTAACAAAAGAGCAAGGGGATTTACGCCTCTTCCTTGATGGCCAGCTCCAATTTAGTTCTACTGATGAATACCGCTATCATGAAACACTTGTCCATCCAACAATGGCTATGTCCGATAGGAAGCAAAATGTGCTCATTCTCGGGGGCGGTGATGGTCTAGCCGTTCGCGAGCTGAAGCAGTATAACGAAATTGAGACCATCACACTCGTTGATTTAGACCCAGAAATGGTAAAACTTGCAAGGTCTCACCATGATATTGCTGACCTAAATGAACATGCCTTAGATGATCCCCGAGTCAGTGTAGTGAATCAAGATGCTTTTGTGTTTTTGGAGGAAGCAAAGAAATTTTATGATGTGATCCTCGTGGATTTACCTGATCCGAATAATGAATCTTTAAATAAGCTTTACACAATGGAGTTTTATCAGCTTATCAGAAATCACTTGAATCCAGGTGGGAGTGTGATGGTTCAATCTACCAGCCCTACCTTTGCAACAGAAGTCTATTGGACCATTGATAAAACCATCCAAGCAGCAGGGTTAGAAACATCAAATCTACACGTAGATATTCCGAGCTTCGGAGATTGGGGTTTTGTCCTAGCAAAACGTAAGCCAATTGATTGGGAAGGGATTCAACTACCAGAAGGAACAAAATTTTTAGATGAAGATACCCTTAAAAGCTTGAGAACTTTTGGAAAAGATATCGACAGGGAAATGGAAAAAAACAGGAAAAAGGTTCAGTTAGAGGTTAACACTCTTATGAATCCAATCTTAATTCAGAAATATAGTGAGGCATGGCTACATTATTAAGGCTCATTTTGTAAAAAGTAGCAAGGAACGTTACCAGTTTTATAAAACAACGAAAATAGTCCGGAACGGTTAAGAGGATTTCTATGAACGGTTCCGGGCTCTAATTGATAAAGATTCTTTAGTCCTTATTCATATAAAAATCTTCAGGCTTTACCTCTTCACCATTTTCTCCAGAAAAGCGTAATCCCCAGCTTGTGATCGCTGCGATAAACATAACAATTAATAGAAACCAGCCTTGAAAAACAAAAGGGAAAATTTCCGTTGGACCGATAACGGGAATGAAATCAAAGTCTTCAGCCACCCCTTTTATGGTTGCCCAGGCAAGTAATACACCACCGCTCCAAGGGAAAATATAGCCTAATGAAGACGAGACAGTATCAAGAAAATTAGCACGGCGGTAAGGATGGATGTGAAATTCTTTTCCGAGCTTACGTACAAAAGGTCCTGCGGTAATTTCTGCTGCTGTGTTGATGGTAATGAACACATTTAAAAATGCCACAATCGCAAAGATAGAGAGCTCAGCTTTCTTTACCGCTCCATTAATTAATTTCAGGAAAAAGTTCTTGATTGTTTCCATAGTCCCGGCTAATTCCATTAAATGTGCTGCTGCTAATATAAACAAAATTAAAATCGCCATATTGAAGTAACCGCCTATTCCGCTCATCAGAGCTCCTTCTACCACTGGGTTTCCAGCCTCATCTTTTGAAAACGCAAGAACTTCAGAAAAGGAAGTCCCTGTTAAAAAAATGAAGGCGATTGAGGAAACAATTCCCCAAGTGAGAGAAGTGAGTAGATGTCTTCCTGACAGGGCTAAATAGAGAACAAATATAAAAGGAATTAACATAAACAACCCTTTAGGAGAAACCTGTGCCTCGAGGTTGGCTAATACTTGAGGTTCACCGAAATCTCCACCTCCGCCCAGAAGAGTAAATAAAATAAGGGAGGGAATCGCTGCCGCAATCGAGTATTTAAATCGAGATTTCACCACACCGGGAACGTCTGCTTCTTGAGTTGTAGCCGATACGATCGTTGTATCAGAAACAGGAGCCAGATTATCTCCAAAAACCGCCCCACTTAAAATCGCAGCGAGAAGGACAACGGGCTCTGCACCTAAAATGATCCCCGCAGGAAACATTAATATTCCAAAAGTAGCAACCGTTCCATACCCAGTACCTACAGCAGTAGAGAATAGTGCGGATAATATAAAGGTCAAACCAACAATAAAGCCACCCTGAAGTCCAGTCTTAAATCCAAACCATATAAGTCCTTCAACTAGGCCACCGGCTGCGAGAAGCTTTGCAAACATCCCTGCCCAAAACCAAGCTACAACCGCAATTACACCAATTGGCTGCGCCATTCCAGTAAACAAAGCTTGAGCATAATTCTTCCATTTTGATTTACAAAAAAAGAGACCAATCGCAATTCCAATGACCATTCCTAATACTAATGCTTCTTCTGTAACAAGTTTCATTACACTTAACGTGATTGCCCAAACAATGAAAAAAACAAGAGGAATAGTTGAAAAGAAGACCCCTCCTCTGAATTCAAGTTTATCAATTTCTAGCTCCCCGACTGCTTCTTGGGCAGCTAATTCCTGTCCTTGATCATCATTCATGTTTTGCCCTCCTTAAAACAAGTTCCTCCTATATGAATTCTCTTTTATTATGAGGTCATTTCATGTTTTTATTCTAATCAAGAGTGACTCTTATTTCCCGGGCAAGAATTTGTCGAATTGGACAGAATATTTTCAGCTCCACTTTTTCATACTATCCTTAAACGAAAAGGAGTGATTGAAATGGGACGTACAAAATCAGGAAATGCGAATGCACAAAGAAATAACAATCAGAAAAAAGGAAATCGGACAAGCTCAGAGATGGTAGAGTTCACAACAGGACAGGTAAAGGAAAAAAAGAATCGGTATCAAGACTAAGGTAATGGGAGTGAGGCTGACTCTAGTGTCAGTCTTTTTTTATTAGATAAAAATATGGAGTGTTTATGGTTAAAAAGATTTGTCAGTGTCCAGCTTCAGCGCCTAACTCCTCGAGACATAAGTCAAGCCACCAAGGAAGGAAAAAGGCACCCTTCCTTGGTGGCCCGCCTTATGCTATGCCTGCTACCCACAGGATGTGGCGAACTTAGCCTTTCAACCTTTGACGTGACGCTTGCGCTTTTCTAGTTTCCTAAGCCCATTCTTCTAAAATGAAGGGAAATGAAACCTTCTTATCTAATTAGTAGAGGGAATGAATCAAAGGGGAGGAAAAACTATTAATGAAAATGAGTCGTGAACGTTTTGAAGAGGCAGGGGAGTTTATTAAAAGAAATGGACGTTCTCTTGAAGCAGAGTGTTTTCGTTTTTTATTTGAAAAAGGTAAAGCGGATACGGTAATAGCAGAAACAGTGAAGTATCAAAATGAAGATGGAGGTTTCGGTCATGGAATGGAATCTGATTTTCGATTGCCACTATCGTCACCGCTTGCAACCTCGGTTGGTCTAAGACATCTTGTAACTGTCGGTGGGAACGAAGCAGAAACAAGTATCAGGAAAGCGATTCAATACTTAGAAAAAACTTATGATGTAGATCGAAAGGGTTGGTTTGCTGTTTCGAAAGAAGTAAATGACTATCCTCACACACCGTGGTGGCATTTTAATGAAAAGGAAGGGTTGACGGTTATTGATTATAGCTGGGGTAATCCTACAGCGGAAATTTTGGCGTATCTTTATCAAAATCGTCAGTTTGTGCACATGTTGAACATCGATGATTTAGTTATAACAGCGATTTCAAAATTAGAAAATAAAGTCGATTTTCAATCAGAGCATGAACTATATTGCTATGTAAAACTCCATGAAGTTTTACCTAACGAGCTAAAAAATCGCCTAGAAGCTCCTTTAAAAAAAGGAGTTCAACAACTCATTCAACTAGATGAATCAAAATGGAATGAATATGTACCAACTCCCCTTGATTTTGTGAAAAACCCTGCTCAAAACGATTTCGGAATTCCTACAGAAAAAATAGAGAAAAATCTTGATTTTCTTCTTGAAGAATTGGTGGAAAAAGGGAAAATCAGTCCTTCTTGGGGTAAGAGCTTCTATGGAGAGGGCTTTGAAAATGCCTATGAGGAGTGGCAAGGTGTCCTTACATTAGATGCTTTAATTATACTAGCTCATTTTGATAGGATAGACGAATGAGAAAAAAAGTGAAGAACCAATGTTAAGCTGGTTCTTCACCCCTTTCTTTAGTCTAATCTCTTTAATGGTTTTTCAGCGGGACCTTCAATAACATCGCCATTAATAGAATAGCGTGAGCCGTGGCATGGACAGTCCCAGGTACGATCACCATGATTCCATTCACATTCACAGCCAAGATGAGTACAGGTGGTATCTACGAGATGAAGTTTCCCATCTTCATCTCGATATCCTCCACCCCTTATTCCATTTATATTCACAACGTCACCCTCGTCAACCCTAAGATCATCAGGTGTTTTCATTGGAATCTCTAGTTTTCCTTTTACAAGGTGTCTGGCTACATCAGCATTTTCCTTAATGAAATGTTTGATACTTGGGTCTGCCACAAAACGAGATGGCTGAAACACCTCTTCATAGGGGCTTGATTTTTTAATAATCAAGTCTGTCAACAATGTGGCTGCTACTGTACTACTTGTCATCCCCCATTTCTTATAACCTGTAGCCACATAGATGTTCTTTTTCTTAGAACTGTGCTGGCCAATATAAGGAACTTTATCAACGGTAATTAAATCCTGTGCAGACCATTTATACTTTACCTCTTCGATTCCAAGGACTTCCTCACCAAAGGTTTCAAGGGCTTTGTAATGCTCCAGTGTATCCTTGCCTTGGCCTGTCTTATGATTATCTCCACCGAAAAGTATTAACTTTCCATTAGATGTGTTTGTATATCTAATGGAGCGTGTTGGATCCTCCGCACTTAAATACATTCCTCCAGGATAGTCCTTTCGCGTTTTAGCACCGAGTACATACGAGCGCTCGGCATACATTTTGGTAAAATAAAGTCCCATTCCATCGTAAAAAGGGAAATGCGAGCAGATGAGAACGGTATTACAAGTAATGGTGTTTCCATCACGTGTTTGAACCTGAGGTTGATCTCCTTCTCGAATGTCCGTTGCTATTGTATCTCCGTATATTTTTCCACCGTTCTTCGTAATTTCCTCGACTAGCTTTGTTAAATACTGCAAAGGGTGAAACTGAGCTTGGTTTTTCATGACAACCGCATTTTTAATGTTGAGGTCAATCGGAAGCTGTTCAACCAAGTCGCCTTCGATTTTTAACTGTTTGTAGGCTTCGTATTCTTTTTCGATTTTCTTCTCATACTTCTCAGTAGTGGAATAGACATATGCATCCTCTTCGGTAAGATCACACTCAATTCCTAAACTATTGATGGTGTCTTTGATAAACGTTATAGCTTCATCATTGGCTTTGTAATACAGTTTTGCTATTTCGTTTCCAAAATGTTGAATTAGCTCATCATAAATAAGACCATGCTGAGCTGTTACCTTTGCCGTAGTATGCCCGGTTGTTCCATTGAAAAGCTGATTTGCTTCAATTAGAACAACATTTTTGCCTTGCTTTGTTAATTGGTATGCTGCTGTAATTCCCGTTATTCCTCCACCGACGATGACGATATCTGCTGTAAGGTCTTCTTGTACCTTGGGAAATGATTGAATGTTTACGGATTCTCTCCAATAAGGTTCGGGTGATTGTTGAATCTTTTCTTCAGGGTTCATCGATTTGTCCTCCTCATATGCTTCTTATCATAATTTTTCCAAGTGAGGAGTTTTCATGTATAAATTCTAAGAATTTTCTCGTTATGTGTTTATTTTTGGAAGGAGTATAGATGTAGGAGGATAGCTTGTACTAGAGTTGTTAGAGGTTTTTTGTGTAAAGAGTCTGTATCCCAGTATATAGTAGGGAATGTATTTAGGAAATGAAGGTTATTTGTTGCGCAGATCTCGAAGAAAAATTCACGATCTCAGTCCAAATAGGCGCTGGATTCGTGAATGTAGGAGTTGAAAATAAAATTTATGAGCGGCTCCCGAAAATAATGTGACCCATCGCACTTCATGGCCAAATATCAAGCAAGGCAAAAAAACCCGGATTCCAGCACAATCGTGCCTAAACCGGGTTCGCTTTATATTATTTTACCGAAACGCCCATTTTCTCTGCTGAGTCAACGGTTTGCTTTAAAAGCATGGAGATTGTGACAGGTCCGACTCCGCCAGGGACAGGGGTAATGGCACTTGCTTTTTCAAAACAAGTTTCATATTCTACGTCTCCGATGTTTCCTTTATTATAACCAGCGTCTAAGACAACGGCTCCTTCTTTTAGCCATTCTCCTTTAATAAAGTTTGGTTTTCCGACTGCTGCGACAACAATATCTGCGCTCTTGATCATTTCTGGTAAGTTTTCTGTGTAGGAATGACAAGTAGTAACTGTAGCATTGCGATTTAATAGCATCATAGAGACAGGCTTACCAAGAATTGGGCTTCTACCGATAACAACGGCATGCTTCCCTTCTAGCTCTACGTTGTAATAATTAATAATTTCAATGATTGCTGCTGGAGTACATGATGGGAAATCTCCAAAGCCAAAGGTAGTTTGACCAAATCCAAGACTTGTAACCCCGTCAACATCTTTTTCAATCGCAATTGACTCAAAAGCTGCTCTTTCATCAATGTGAGAAGGAACAGGGTGCTGAAGAAGAATCCCGTGTACGGTTGAATCTTGATTTAATTGATAAATCGTGTCTAGAAGCTCTTCTGTCGTTGTTTCTTTAGGTAAGTGAATTCTTTTTGAAAGAATTCCTAGGCGTTCACAAGCGTTGCCTTTCATTTTTACATACGTTTCTGAGGAGGGGTCATCTCCCACAAGGATCGTAGCTAAGCAAGGTGAGATTCCTTGATTTTTTAATTCTCCTACTCTTGTTTGCAGACGTTCCTTAATATCGTCTGCAACTTTCTTTCCGTCTAAAATTAAAGGTTCCATTTTGACAATCCCTCCTGAATTTAAGAAAAAGGTCTGATTCAAAAGTGTCTAAGAACAAGTGGCAGATCAATACAAAATATTGCAGCTGTAGTTCCTGATTCTTTATTTAGAGTCAGCTCCTTTGCCCAGGCGAACGGCTAATGGTGGTCTTTACGCAGCTCCCTTGTGGTTTTTTCCACATTTTCGCCAGTCACTGCAACCTTTATTCCTTTGCTTAGATTATAACACGAACATAATTAAAAAATCTACATGTATTGTTCGTCTATTTTGATGTCCGTCGAAGGTCTTAGCTTTTTTTCCTTCTATTTTCTTAAAGCTAGTTCTCCCCAATACCCGATTTGAAAGCATTGGATCAACAATATACTAAAATCAAAGATAACTATTGGAGGGATTACCAATGAGTCAAAAAGATCAAGTTGTGATGATAACAGGTGCTTCAAAAGGATTAGGGAAAGCTCTTGCGTTAGCATTTGCGAAAAATGGAGCGAAACTGGCCATTTGTGCAAGAGGGAAAGAAAGTCTAAATCAGGTACATGACGAGATCAAAGCTTTAGGAGCAGAGGTGGTAGCCGTAACAGCAGATGCTTCAAATTCTAACGATGTCGACCGATTTGTTTCAGTGACAGAATCGACGTTTGGTCGTGTTGATGTGTTAATCAACAATGCGTCAATTTTTGGACCTGGACCTCGTCTCTTATTAGATTATGCTCAAAATGATTTTGAAGAAGTACTAAAAGTAAATGTGGGAAATCCTTTTCTAATGACGAAAAGAGTGCTTCCTGGAATGTTATCAAGAAATCAAGGTTCCATTATTAATATTACTTCTGAAGCTGGAAAGACAGGTTTTGGTGAATGGGGAGCATATGGGATATCAAAATTCGCTGTTGAAGGATTAACCCAAACCTGGGCAGATGAACTGAGTGAAACCAATGTGAAAATCAATATGGTGGATCCGGGAGAAATGGATACGGAAATGCATGATCGGGCCGTTCCTGATTGTGATTATGAATTGGCTCAACCGAAGGATATTGTCGATGTTTTTCTTTACCTAGCTTCAGATGAATCTAAAAGCGTAAACGGGAAACGATTCGAGGCGCAATTATTTAAAAAAGGAGGGGAGTAAAAATGAGTGCTTTTGTCCATTCCTTTCAGATTCCAGATGAGTTAAATGCTAAGAAACCAAAAGAAATACTTGGGAAAAACCGAGAAGATGTTAGGTTGATGGTTTTAAATACGGACAATGGTGGTTCGATTCATACTCATTTTAACAACATTACAGATTTTTTCGAAGAAGGAGATCTTCTCGTCTTTAATAACAGTCGAACAATCCCTGCCGTTTTAGATGCAAAGCGGAGAAATCAAACATTGGAGCTTCGTCTCTCTAGGAAAACAACCGAGAGCTGTTGGGAAGGAATTCTACTAGGAGGGCTATACCAAATCGGAGATGAACTTACATTTGACCAGGGATTATCAGGGAGGATAATAGGCGTAGGAAGTGAACCCCCGCTTGTGAAAATTGAGTTTTCTCTTAAAGGGAGCGAACTATTAGATCATATTTACCGTATTGGTCAACCAATCCGCTATGAATATATTGATTCTCCATGGCCACTTGAAAGCTATCAAACAGCATATGCATCTGTTCCCGGCTCTGTTGAGATGCCCTCAGCAGGGAGAGCTTTTTCATGGGGGATAATGAACAAATTAAAGGAAAAAGGGGTCCAGCTTTCATTTCTGTCCTTACACGCAGGTTTAAGCTATTACGGGAATGATCAATGGCCAACCCCAACAGAACACCCAGAGGAGTATATCATTCCTACTGAAACCGCGGAGCTAATCAATCAAACGAAACGGAAAAAGAAACGCATAATTGCAGTAGGAACGACTGTCGTGAGGGCGCTTGAAACCGTCGGACGAGAAAATCCAATCATGATTTCGAAAAAGGGAATTACAAATTTGTATATCGATCAAAGTTTTTCGTTGAAAATTGTAGACGGTTTGCTCACTGGCTTTCATGAGCCTGAAGCTAGCCACCTTGCTCTATTATCAGCATTTGTGAAAAAGGATAAATTGTTAAATGCTTACAGAGAAGCGATAGAGTTAGGATATTATTGGCATGAGTTTGGGGATATGAATTTAATTATAAGAGGAAACTAGCGTGAAAATTAAATCACATCATATCGGAATTGAAGTTCAGAATTTAGAAAAATCAGTTGAATTTTATGAATCGATTTTTAACTTTAAAACAGTAGCTTGCTTCATTCTCGAAAATGAAAAAATTGTATTTCTTGAGAATAATGGAGTCAAGGTTGAACTCATCCACTCTGACTCCATCACCACTCCAACCTCAACCGTTCATTTTTCATGGGAGGTAGACCATTTAGAGACCATGATCGAAACTCTTTCGATGCATTCTCTTCATCCATTTGAGGGGCCGATTCTTCTTGATAACGGATGGATTACAGTCTTCTATAAGGGTCTTGATAGCGAAATCATTGAGATTATTCAATCAAGCTTGTGACATTCGAAATCCAACAAAATAGATAGGTTTTGTGAAATTTTTTATTCTCTGAATCTATGATAAGGTTATTCAGTTAATGTTGAAAAGTAGGAAGGGATAGAATGATTCGAGAAAAAAGTTTACGCTGGACCTTCTTTTTTGTAGGATTAATCGTATTAGCTTTAGGGATTACTTTAACGATTAAAGGTAAGGATCTGGGGATTGGCCCTTGGGACGTCTTTCACTATGGCTTGTTTGCTCAATTCGGTTTAACGATTGGGACATGGTCGATTATCGTCGGTATTTTATTGATTACGATGACAGCCATTTTCACTAAGGTACTACCTAAAATCGGTGCTTTTTTAAATATGTTGTTGATTGGGGTCTTTATTGATTTTTTCAACTATATCATTCCGGATCCTGAAACGATTCTTGTTCAGACGGTATTATTTATAATAGGGACCGTTATTGTAGGATATGGAATCGGGCTTTATGTATCCGCTGATTTAGGTGCGGGTCCACGTGATAGCCTAATGTTATTAATTGTTGAAAAAACAGGCTGGAAAATCCAGTGGGTCCGAAATGGGATTGAAGTGATTGTCTTCTTATTGGGATGGTTACTTGGAGGTCCAGTTGGAATTGGAACCATCTTTATTGCCTTTTTCTTAGGTTCTATGGTGGGAATCTCACTTCCACAATGTCAAAAGCTTTTACAGTCATTCCTCATAAAAGGTCAAGATAAAGAGGCGGAAATTGCATAAAACCATTCAAAGCTGTCTCTTTATGAAAAGAGTCAGCTTTTTCTTTTTAAAAGAAATCACTGTGGGGTAATGGGTGGAATGAGGTCGTGAAAATCCAAAAAGGTGAAAATGGGGTTCTCAAAAGAGTGGAATGTGGCCATGAAAATCCGGAAAAGCTAAAAAGACGTCCTGAATAGAGCCGTATCAAGTTGCGAAGATCAAAAGAAAAGGAAAATGCCGCCATCACAAAAAAACTAGTAAACTTTTAACATTTCCCCCGAAATATTTTCTTCATTGTTTCTCTCATTCCCTTTTTTTCTCCCAAGTAGCCATAATATTTACGTTTTACCTACTTTAAAGAGCCTAATAAAGAATATATTTTTGTGTTTAAGATTTAGATGTATTTATGCGATTGGGCGAGACATATATCCCTTTTAGAAGCAGTTGAATCTTTTAAAATCGGGGTACTATATAAGATTCGAGTAAAATTAAAGTTTTACCCTCATAAAAGAAGGGGATAGATCCCAAAATCAAGAAAATAAATATAAAAACTGATTTTAACGTGTAGGGGTGCTAAGCATGAAGGAACTTGTTGGACATTGTAAACGTTGTCAGAAAGAAATTTATTGTTTAGATGGGTTTTTTAATGGAATCAAGCTGAATGATGGACAGCTTTTATGCTTTGCTTGTGAGGAAAAACAAGAGGAGGAAGTTTAATGAATGCTTATACAAAACAAATTGTTGCAACTTTTAAAGAATATGAAAATAAAGAGCTGGCAGGTCCCATGGAAGCCTATATGAGAGACCAGTTTCCTTTTTTGGGGATTAAAACACCGGAAAGAAAAGCGATTTTCAAAGATTTTTTAAATCAATATTCTACGCCTGAGTTAGAAGATCTACAGGTGATTGTAAAAGAATTATGGGACCAGCCAGAACGTGAATTTCAATATATTGCGTTAGCATTGCTTGAAAACCAGTTCAAGCATTTAGACACTTCCTATTTGCCATTAGTAGAAGATCTAATCATCGAAAAATCCTGGTGGGACACGATTGATGCGATTGCTTCAAATTTTGTTGGGAAGCTGCTTTTGAAGTATCCAGATCAAATAGAACCTTATACACGAAAATGGATCATGGATGAAAATATGTGGTTGAATCGAACCGCCATTCTTTATCAATTAAGTTATAAAGCAAAGACAGATGAGGAAAGGCTATTTGAGTATATATTGCTGCACAAGGAATCAGATGAGTTTTTCATTCAAAAAGCGATTGGGTGGGCATTAAGAGAGTACTCAAAGACGGCTCCTGACTCAGTTGTCAAATTTATTGAAAAAGAAAAGTTGAAGCCTTTAAGTAAGCGAGAGGGGTTAAAATATCTTAAGAAAAAAGAGAAGGAACGTGTTCAATGAAAACGGCAGAATGGATTATATCGACGTTAAACATGACTGCACATCCGGAAGGTGGTTATTATGCCCCCTCTTTTCAATCAGAGGAACGAATCGAGGACGGGACAATCAGAAAGCGTTTTGATGACGATCGAAAACTTTGGACAAGTATCTACTTCTTGCTGAAAGAAGATGAGGTTTCTCATTTTCATAAATTAAAATCGGACGAGCTTTGGTATTTCCATGAAGGCTCTTCACTCACTATTTACATGATTCTTCCGACTGGAGAATTAAGAATGGAAACATTGGGGTTAGATTTAGAGAAAGGTGAAAGACCTCAAGTTCTTGTTCCCAAAGGAACCATCTTTGGATCAGCAATGAATGGTGAAGGATTCACTTTAGTAGGCTGTATGGTTTCTCCTGGCTTTGACTTTGCCGATTTTAGATTATTTAAGCGAGAAGACCTTTTAGCTAGATTCGGAGAGCATAAAACCATTATAGATAGACTAACCAGGAAGTAGGCAATCACCTATTTTTTCTTATTGCATAAACTACATTGAGTTTCTTACAACGGAAAAAAAGGAGTGACTAGCTTGTCTGGAACCATTCTTCATTATTATGCTGGTGGTAATACAGCCCGCGGCTTTCATAGTTTATATGAATCGAACTTAAAGGACCTTCAAAAGCTTTTTATTCTTAAAGGAGGACCTGGTACTGGGAAATCTTCTCTTATGAAGGCGTTAGGTCGTCATTGGGAAAATCAAGGGTATAATTTAGAATGCTTACATTGTTCATCTGATAATGATTCTATCGATGGTGTAATCTTGACCGATTTCAATATAGGAATTGTGGATGGTACGGCACCACATGTAATCGAACCGAGAGTTCCAGGGGTAATTGAAGAATACATTAATTTAGGTGAAGCGTGGGACGAAGCAAAGTTAAATGAAAATAAAGAGCAGATTATTTCATTAACCGAAGAAGTAAGTACTTCTTTCTCAAATGCTTATCATACCTTTTCGGAAGCTTTAGCCATCCATGATGAGTGGGAGGAAATATTCATTGAGAATATGGATTTCGAGGCGCTTAATTCTTTGACATCGAACTTGATTGAAAAGTTATACACATCTGTGAAAAAAGATAAACGATCAAGAGTGCGTCACCGCTTTCTCGGAGCTGCCACTCCAGAAGGGGCAAAGGATTGTATTCCAAATTTAACGGCTGATTTGGAGAAAAGGTATTTGATTAAAGGCCGTCCTGGATCTGGAAAATCTACGATGCTGAAAAAACTGGCAAGAGCTGCTGAGGAACGTGGACTTGATGTAGAAGTTTATCATTGTGGTTTTGATCCAAACAGTCTCGATATGGTCATCGTTAGAGAACTAGGCTTTGCTATTTTTGATAGCACAGCTCCACACGAGTATTTTCCAGAACGTGTAGGTGATGAGATTGTAGACGTTTATCAAATTGCCATTAAAGAAGGCACGGATGAGAAATATGCTAAAGAGATTAGCGAAATTTCCAGTAGGTATTCGGCAAAAATGAAAGAAGGTACTGCGTATTTGGCTCGTGCGAAAGAGTTGCATGATCAACTTGAGAACTATTATGTCGAGGCGATGGACTTTGATGTAGTAGCAAATTTTAGAGATAAAATCCAGAAGCATGTTGAAAGTTTAGTTGAGTAATCATTGATGACCGATCTATGGATATAGGTTGGTTTTTTTTTATGCTAATAATTTTTCTTATGTTTAAATCACTCTTTTTGACGGGAATAGATTACAAAACATATCAACAATCAGAAAGGAGAATAAAAAAGTGTCAACAGTAACGGCAGGAATCCAGGTTTTACCGAATGGGCAGGATGTAGATACTTATGGGGTTATACCGAGTATTGTAGGCTCTGTTAAGGAGTCAGGGCTGAAATATCAAGTTGGTCCAATGGAGACGGTAGTGGAAGGAGAACTTGATGAAGTCCTATTATTGATTAAAAATCTACAACAAGATAGTATCCAATTGGGTGCTAGTGAGGTCATAACGAATATTAAACTGCATTATAAACCTAATGGAGTAACCATTAATGATAAACTGACAAATGTATAATACTATATTGGAAAGCAGGGGCATCCCTGCTTTTTCGTTAAAGTTGAAAATTATATGTAATTTCCCATATCCTATTTCTAATCTACTAAATTTATATTAAAGTTGAACTTAGTAAAGAATATAGTGAAAATACAGAAGTGCTTTAGGGATATGGGAGGAAAATCATATGAACTGGAATGACTGTATCGAAAGAACCAATACACATTCGGTGAAATGGTCTTTTGCGGATGAAGAAATAATTCCGATGTGCATTGCGGATATGGATTTTCAAGTATCGTCGGCGATTGTAGATGCTATGAAAGCAAAAGCTCAGCATGGTATTTATGGTTATACGACATTTAGTGAGAGGTACTATGAATCCATCATCGGCTGGTGGAAAAAAAGGCACGAGATGACGATTGAAAGAGATTGGATATCATTCAGTCCAGGCATCATTCCTGGAATGAACATTCTTTTATCATTATTAACAGAGCCAGGGGATCAGGTCATGATTCAAGAGCCTGTCTACTACCCTTTTTATAGTTCGATTGAAAATCATGGCTGTCGAGTCGTAACAAATTCGCTTTGTTATCAGGACGGTAAGTACAAAATCGATTTTGCCGATTTTGAGAAAAAAGCAAGTGATCCACGCACGAAAGTTTTTATTTTATGTAGTCCTCATAATCCTGTTGGAAGAGTGTGGACAAAAGAAGAGCTGCAAGAGTTAGGGAATATTTGCCTTAAACATGATGTTTGGATTTTATCCGACGAAATGCATGGAGACTTAGTTTATGAAGGATATAAACATATTCCCCTATTTGAAATTGACTCAAGATTTAAAGAGATGAGTGTTATTTGTGCGGCACCAAGTAAAACCTTTAACATTGCAGGGCTGCAGACATCTATTCTATTGATTTCGAATGAGGATCTAAGGAATAAGTATCAGAACAAGCTAACCCAATTTGGTTTAATGCGCCCAAATGTATTCGGAGTTGAAGGAACAATTGCTGCCTATGAAGAAGGCGGTCCCTGGTTAGAAGATCTCCTCATGTATTTGGAGGAAAATCGCAAGCTAGTGAAAAACTATCTTCATGAGAACCTTCCTGAAATACTCCCTGTATTACCCGAGGCGACTCACCTAATTTGGTTAGATTGCTCAAAGCTTGGAATGAGTGGTGAAGAGTTAGTTCATTTCTTCTTAAAAGAAGCCAAAATAAAATTCGATGAAGGCTATAAATTTGGTCAAAGCGGTGAAAATTTTGTCAGAATGAACATCGCTTGTCCACGAGAGAGATTATATACAGCCTTAACTAGAATGAACGAAGCCATTCTTAGGCATCGGTTAGAAGTGAATCGATAGGGGATAGTTTATAGAAAGAGTTGGCTCAACACATTGAGGAGTCGGCTCTTTTTATATAAATGTACGATTGAAGAATTGTGTATTATTTTGTCGAGCGGTCAATATATAGTTGGGACTGGACAGATGACTTGCCATCTCGGACAAATAATTAAGCGGGCTTTCTGACAAGTCAATTATTCTACTATCGGCGGTTCATTCTCTAGATTCCCCCTTTTTGCAGCCCCATTCTCCTCCCTTAAATGTGGTAATGCACAACTTTTATTTTAAGCACGAAAATGACTGGTAAACGGATGAGATTCTAATTTTGTGCACCAAAACCTAGAGTCAGTGCACAAGATTTCAAATTTATGCACATGTTAATAGACAGACGAATAAATCAAAAAGGAACAAAAACTTACCATTTGATATGACTAATAAAAATAAGAGGCTTTCCCCAAATGAAGGTGTCAGGAAGCACAACTTCCGTATATAGAAGAAACCCTTTAAGACCTCCTCTATATTTGGATAATACTAATGCTCCCTAACCCTTATAGAGAACCCCTTTGATATCTTATTGAAATAAAAACGTTAATTGAACATGATTTTTGCACAAAATTAAAGGACACATTGAGCGGCACAAAGTATTAATAAGGTTTTGGTTTTTTCTCCAATAAACTCTTAAAGTTATTTCTGTAATAAAACAACAGATAACTATAAGCGATGACAAGCATTACTGCTAAAAGAAGTAACGAATGGTCTAGGAATAAATGAAGTAAAAAAATGTTGACTACAATTGGCGATAATATTGTCAAGACTAATGGAATGAATAGATTGATTAAGAGTAAAGCTCCACATAAAATCTCTAAGGTTTTTTCCGCAATTAATAGATATTTAAATTCGAATAATGCCATTGCTTCGGGGCTAGTTGCTATAAAAGGATCAAGTCCAAAAATGACAAAATAACCGTTTAGACCTCCAACCAAAAAAATGACTCCTAAAAAAAGCCTGGTTATATGCAAAATTATTATAATCATTGCACACCTCCTAGTAGAGTCTATTCAATTTAATTTTATTTTATTATAGCCTTAAAACGTGAAATCAGTTTTAGAAGCATTGGTAAATGAATGAACCGAGTTCGAAGCTATTGTGATTCATCAAATATTCATTTGTTTAAATACAAACTTTCAGATCCTTAGTATTTTTTATTTGCAATTACAATTTACCATTAAACTCAAATAGATTAGCAAAGTAGAAATCTCTTTTTATTATGCATCATTAGATTGTTACTCATATTTAGTACCATTATTTAAAAAAGACCGACTCGCTATGCGAATTGGTCTTTTTTAAATGCTATATTCGTTTCTTCCTCACAAAAACAGCTAGTTAGTTTCAGAAGCACGTTTATTTCATGTTTAGATATTAAGAAGCTTCTGCAAAAACATCTGATTTCTTCTTCTTTCTAGATAAAAGATAACCGATGACGATTGATGCAACGGTTAGAACAATGGGAATGATTAAATGATAATCTGCTGTGTAATGATGTAATTTAGGATCAGAAACAATCATTTCACCTGCAGTCCATGCCAATAGTCCAGCACCAAAATAAATAATGATTGGAAATTTTTCCATTGCCTTTAAAATTAATTGACTACCGAATACAATAATTGGAATACTCACAAGAACTCCAACAATAATGGCAAACAATGACCCGTGAGCAATACCTGCCAAAGCTACAACATTGTCAAATGACATGACAGCATCTGCGAAAATAATCGTTTTAACGGCGGAAGCTACCGTAGTACCGCCTTCTTTGTGGTTGTCTTCTTCACCAGTTAAAAGTTTAATCGCAATTATGACAAGAAGTACTCCACCAACGGCCGTTAAATAAGGTATTTTTAATAGAAAAATGATAGCTGCTGCAAATATTATACGAAGTGCAATGGCACCAAAGGTTCCCCAGAAGATGGCTTTCTTTTGTTGTTCTTTAGGGACATTACGGGCAGCCATAGCAATGACAACCGCATTGTCTCCACTTAAAACTATATCAATCAGGATCAGCTTTAATAACACGTCCATAGATAATCCGAAAATCTCCAAAATATCACCTCTATTATTTTGTCACTATCACATTATATATCACCTGAGTAAAAATAAAAGGGTTATTGTCTGATTTTCTTATGGTAATTAAAAATTTTCCGACAATTATCTATCAATTATTTTTAGTATTTTTACTTTCTAATAGGAAAATACGATTATTTTCATGAGTAGTAATGAGTTGATAAATCCGATAAGTTTTGTATACTTTAATTAACTTATATTGGAGGGCTTTCTGTGAAAAAACTATATATCATTCATGAAAATAAAGAATGGACAGATCATTTAGTGAATCGTTTAGAAGAATTAGATGTTCCTTATGAAGAATGGTTCTTAGATAAGGGAACCGTTGATTTAACAAACGAACCGCCTGATGGTCTTTTTTATAATCGAATAAGTGCTTCTTCCCATACTAGAGATCATCGGTTTGCACCAGAACTTACGGGTGCTGTACTTTCATGGTTAGAGCAGCACGGTAGAACTGTTTTGAATGGAACTCGTGCTCTTCAGCTTGAGCTTAGTAAAGTGAACCAATACACTGAACTACAAAAAGAGGGGATTCGTACGCCTAAAACGATTGCTGCGGTTGGGAAAGAGCAAGTCATTCAAGCGGCGGAAAAGCTCCAAACGACTCCATTTATTACCAAACATAATCGAGCTGGAAAAGGTTTGGGAGTTCAACTTTTTCAATCTATAGAAGCACTTCGTAAATATGTGTATGGACCAAGCTTTGAAGAATCGATTGATGGTATTACGTTAATTCAAGAATATATACAATCACCAGATTCAACTATTACTCGTTGCGAGTTTATTGGTGGGAGATTTCTTTATGCTGTCAGAGTCGACACATCAGAAGGCTTTGAATTATGTCCAGCTGATGCTTGTCGGATTGATGATATGTTCTGCCCTACAGGATTTGAAGCGGAATCGAAACCAAAGTTTGAAATTAGAGAGGGTTTCCACCATCCTATCATTGAAAAATATGAGCGTTTTCTGCAAAATAATCAAATAGCAATGGCAGGAATCGAGTTTATAGAAGATGCCCAAAATACTATCTTCACATATGACGTCAATACCAACACCAACTACAATAGCGAAGCGGAACAGAAAGCGGGCAAATTCGGAATGCTCGAAATGGCAAAGCACTTCAAACAACAAGGAAACTTCTAAATCGCTTCACCGCGGTAAACAAATGAGGGACGGTTCTTGGTCGCTTTAAAGCGACCAAGAACCGTCCCTCATTACGTTAACGCGTTCCTTTATGCTTGCTTTTGCATTTGGATTAGGAGCTGTTGGTAGGCTTTTGATTCATGGGTCATGCCTTTTTCTTGGTAGAGTCGGTTGAGCCATTTGATTGGGGATGGGTCGTTTGGCTTTAATTCCATATCCCATGTGAAGCATTCAATGGCTCGGTCAAGCTGTTGGTATTGATAATAGTACTCACCAAGCTTTGACTGCTGGTCGGGATCCTCATGTAATCTTCCCATTTCTTTAATGCGTTCAGCAATGGGGATTTTCAGTTTGTGTTCGCTTAGTGGCATTAGCCATTCCTCGATATATTGAACATCGTGATGTTGAATGAGTGCTTTGATACAAGATTTTAAGACCTGATTGAGTTTTTCGGGCTGATTTTTTAAGAGCGGTATAACGATTCGACTCATGTCTTCTAGTGGAATAGATGAGCTTTCCCAATTAATCTCTTCAACGATCCCTATCAGGCTGTCTTGGTTTTTAATCGTTAGAGCAGGAGATTGAACAAGAATCTGTAATGCTTCTTCAAATCGTTTAAGCTTAAGGAAATAATTGTATTGATACTGTTGAATAGGAAGATATTTAGGCAATTCATTTGCTAGACATGTGTGAATGTCAAGAATGATTTCAGGTGGATAGGTGGAATTTAGATAATGTAACAATAATCGATAGTGGGAGTCCGTTTGATTCTTTTTAAATTCTTCTAGCTTATAAGCTGTCAGTGTGGAAGTCAATCTTCCTTTTTGAAGAAACTTCTCAAGAATTTCCTGTTTTTTTGAATGGCCACGTTCTTCCCAAACCTTTTGATAAACATAGTGAGGATCCTTTTGTACTAATTCTTCGGAAGGCTGCTGATACATTTTCTCGTATTTGGAAAAGGAATGATCCTGATTAGATTGTTTGACCCAGGAGTGTTCAGGAGCAAACTCTTTTAAAATCCATAAGATTTGATAGGCATGTAGGAATTTACCGTCTCTTCGGTATTGATAAAATTCTTTTCGAATTAAGCGAACCAATTTTTCTTTAGAGATGAAGGAATCGAGTGCTCGGAAGATTAGGGATACTTCCTGAGGGGAATAGGATTCTTTACAGATTGTATACAGCTGATTAAAGGTGATCATTTTTAAGCTTTCGTCTTTTTGAATGAGTTCAGTTACTATCGGATGAGGACATAAAAAAACAATTCCCTTTTTAAATGCCTCTTCAATAAACGATTGTCGTCGCAGTTTATTGGTCTTTTTGGCAGTTAGGAATTGTTCTTTATAGAATATTAGATAATAGTAATCGTGTTCATCAGTAGCCTCAATAAAGGATAACTGTTTATATAGAGCAATGCGTTTAAGATTTAATTTGGTCCAGCCAAATTCCTTTCCATCGAGCAGAACGTTCGTAATCATCTAATCCGCCTCCTTTTATTGACAGTTTACCACACTTTTATTTCAATACAAAGAAAGTCTTTTCTTTTCCATTTATACTCTGAGCTTGGCGAAAATGATCGAATGACTGATCTATTGAAAACTTCGACCAATAAGAAAAAAACCAGTTATTTTTTTAAAACTCAAAAAAAGTAGAGGAAAAAGCTACAAACTAACAATTAGTAGTAATATTTGTTTCTCTCATCGTTCTTTTTCTATTAAGAACCATAATCTATAAATAATCATGCTTGTTAATGACATCATTAAAACAGTTCGAAAAAAGACCTTCATAAAAAGAATCTGGAACCACCATATTCGTTTATATAGAAGTTGCTGTTCCGGAAACCTTGGTATTGCGAGAGCCTCTTTTTATTTTGTTTAGAAACGCTAAACAACCATTAGGTACATATAATTATTTTTATTTGTAGGAGTTTGTACACCCTTTGGTCATTTAGTCGAAACCAAGTCGAAGCATTAGATCTTTTCTTAAAATCATACTATTTTAGGGTCTTAATACCTATATTCCAAAACAAAATTTTTCTTTTTTCTAAATATTATCTATGTTAAGATAAATCAGGTAGTTCAAATCTATTAAACTATTGGAAGGAGTTTTGCTAGTGAAAACGAAAGTATTATCCATTTTGTCCACCGGTGCTTTAGCCCTCACACTTTTAGCCCCTGTTGCAAGTCCTGCCCCTACAGCAGAAGCGGCATCTAACTCACCTAAATGGGATGTGGAGCGTTACGGAGATCGTGTTGATATTGATGGAGTCCTAAACCAATTATCCCAAGACGAAGATTTCCTTAAAAAAGCAGAAGCAGAAATAAAAGAACAATCTAAGGGAATCCATTTTAATGAAGCTGAAGGAGAAGAAAATACCTCGGGTGATGAGCATTTTACATATGATGGAGGAACGAAAAAGTTTCTTGATCGTGATTTAAAATTTAAAGATTTTACGCTTCGAAGTGTAGGAGAGAATGTTGAAGTTTGGGTTGCAAATGATTTAAGCTTTCCAGAAGGGGACCCACGTGGAGCAGATGTGGTAACACAAGAACAGGTAGACAAGCTTGTTGAAGAATTTGATCGTAATATCTATCCAAAAGCCACTTCATTTTTTGGTACGCCTGATTCACTTGACGGGTCAGAGTCACCTCTCCCTGAGATGGTTGGCTTGCCTGAAGGATATTATAAAAGTGAAGACGGAAACGATAAAATCCTTATGATGGTTGATAACGTGAAGGATGATAACTATTATAATCCAGATTATCCTTTCTTTGTTGCAGGGTTCTTCTGGCAGACATTAGAGAATTACACGGATAGAAACATGATAACAATCGACACTAATAGTTGGGAAACAAGATTAGAAAGTACATTCTTCGGAACAACTATTCATGAGCTGCAGCATTTGATCCACGCTGACAATGATGGTGCGGAAGAAACATGGTTAAACGAAGGAATGTCCACATTCTCTGAATATCTTGGTGGATATGGACATGATGCAGGCTCCATTAACTTTTACCTCGATCATCCAGAGAACTCTCTAGTAAACTGGGATGAGCATCGTTCAGCTGAAACAGGTCCAGAAACAATCGCAGACTATGGACAAGTTTACTTATTTACTCTTTATATGTATGACAAATATGGACAAGAGTTTATCCGTGAGCTTGCGACTAATGAAACCATCGGAATTGATAGTGTAAACCAAACACTTGAAAAGTTCGGTGCAGAAGAGGACTTCACTGAAGTATATCAAAACTTTATAACGGCATTAGCTCTTGATGATCCAAAGGCTGGAGATAAGTATAATTTTGATAGTATCGATCTACGCGACCTTGAAGTGGATAATGAAGGAACTAAACGTGGAATGACTGTGAATTATGAAAAAGCATTAGAGTTTGAAAAAGAAGGGGTCCCTGCTTGGGGCGGTGACTTTAAAGAACTAGACTTCAATAAGAAGGTTAGAAGTGTTTCTTTTGATGGAATCGATTTCTTACCAGTTCCTTGGGAGTCTGTAAGTGACCCACTTGGTTCTAATAATCAAGTTTTGTGGGGGAACACGGGAGACGAATCAGATAACGCACTGATCTTTAAGGCAGACCTTTCAAATGAAGAGAATGCTACACTACAATTTGATAACTACTATAAAATTGAAGAACAATGGGATTTCGGTGTCGTTCAAGTATCGACTGATAATGGTCAAACATGGACCTCTTTAGCAAATGAAAATACTCGTTCTGATGTTGTAGAAGAAGGGCATCCAACGATCAAGGAAAATATTCCGGGATTCACTGGAACGAATGAAGGTTGGAAAAAAGAATCGTTCGACCTAAGCGAATATGCCGGAAAAGAAATTCTTGTTTCCTTCCGCTATCTTACCGATTGGGGTACTAACGATGAGGGCTGGTTCATCGACAACATCGAAATTCCTGAAATTGGCTACTTAAATGACGGTAGTTCAACAGAAGAATTCAATTCTCTTAATGAAATTTTAGGTCAATATGTTGAATATACCGTTACATTCATCAATGAAAGAACAATCGGTTCTAAAAAGAATCCAAAAACGAAGTATGACGTCGTAACGATTGATCCGTTTAACATTACAGAACAGGATTCTGTAAAATTAAAAGGTCTATTTAAAAAAGGCAATACAAGCATGATCACATCATATGCTGCTCCTTCAGGCAGCAAGGATCCAGTTTCATTTAGTTATGAAATTAAAACAAAAAAAGATAAACCAGGTAAGCCAAAAAAGCCGAAAAAACATTAGTTAGTAAGCAACCATTTCATTTATGGAATGGTTGCTTTTTGTTATGTAAAAAAATTTGGAGAAGAAGTAAAGGTGATCTCTACCAAGAGGCGTCACGGCTCTTATAAAAATAGAACCCAAAGCAAATACTATATTTTGATAAAGAGATTCTTTGTCCGTCACACAAAAACATGATAAGATGTAAGTATACTTAAAAACGCGTGAAATAGACTGAAAACTCGATCCGGTTGTACACCTTGTGTGGACATGTGTTTATGAAGCGTTTACATTATTACCTATTAAATGGAGGAATTGACGTTATGACAAGTAAGACATTAGATCATTTTCTTAAAGAAAATTTAGATGACCTCAAAGAGCGCGGGCTATATAACGAAATTGACCCTGTTGAAGGTGCCAATGGAGCTATCATTAAAATTGACGGGAGAGAGCTAATCAATCTTTCCTCTAATAATTACTTAGGTCTTGCTACAAACGAGCGTATGAAAGAAGCAGCTATTGAAGCCATTAACGAATATGGTGTAGGGGCAGGTGCTGTTCGTACAATTAATGGAACATTAGACCTTCACGTGAAACTCGAAGAAAAGCTTGCAGAGTTTAAAGGGACTGAAGCTGCGATTTCTTATCAGTCTGGATTCAATTGCAATATGGCGGCAATTTCTGCGGTTATGGATAAAAATGATGCGATTTTATCAGACGAACTAAATCACGCATCTATTATCGATGGCTGCCGCCTATCAAAAGCAAAAATTATTCGTTTTAATCACTCTGACATGGAAGACTTAAGAACAAAGGCAAAAGAAGCGAAAGAGTCTGGACAATATAACAAACTAATGATCATTACAGACGGTGTCTTCTCCATGGACGGTGATGTTGCCAAGCTCCCAGAAATTGTAGAGATTGCCGAAGAGTTCGATATTATGGTGTATGTGGATGACGCTCATGGTTCTGGCGTCCTTGGAAAAGGAGCAGGAACCGTGAAACACTTTGGCTTGTCAGATAAAGTAGATTTCCAAATGGGAACTCTTTCAAAAGCGATTGGCGTAGTTGGCGGATATGTGGCTGGGAAACAATCCCTGATTGACTGGTTAAAAGTTCGCTCAAGACCATTCCTTTTCTCAACAGCTGTTACCCCAGCAGACGTAGCTGCAACGATTAAATCTCTAGAGTTAATTACGAATAGTACAGAGCTTCAAGACCAAATGTGGGAAAATAGCCGTTACTTAAAAGAAGGCTTAAAGAAGCTTGGCTTTGAAATTGGAAATAGTGAAACGCCGATTACTCCATGTATTATTGGTGATGAAAATACGACACAGAAATTCAGTAAACGCCTAAATGAAGAAGGGGTATATGCAAAGTCAATTGTATTCCCAACTGTTCCAAGAGGCACAGGACGTGTACGGAATATGCCAACAGCAGCCCATACGAAAGAAATGCTAGACAATGCACTTGCGATCTACGAAAAAGTTGGAAAAGAATTAGGGATTATTTAAACATAGAGAATAAGTTTACCTTCTGAGTAGATTCCTTTCTATTCAGAAGGTTTATTTTAAGAAAATCAAGAACAACAAGATGGACAGAAACATGGAGGTTGAACAATGAAAAAGATTTTATTAACAGGTGCACTTGGACAAATTGGTTCCGAGCTGACGATGAAATTACGTGAAGTTTATGGAACAGATAATGTCATCGCGACAGACATTCGTGAGTCCGATAGTGAAGTGGTCAAAGGCGGGCCATTTGAAATTCTAGATGTAACAGATGCACAGAAGATGCATGATTTAACAAAAAAACATGATGCTGATACCATTATTCATTTAGCTGCATTGTTATCGGCAACAGCAGAGAAAAAGCCACTTTTAGCTTGGAATATCAATATGGGCGGACTTGTGAATGCATTAGAAACAGCAAGAGAGTTGGGTTGTCAATTCTTCACACCAAGTTCGATTGGGGCGTTTGGACCTTCTACTCCGAAAGATGCCACACCACAAGATACGATTCAACGTCCAACAACCATGTATGGGGTAAATAAAGTATCTGGTGAGCTTTTATCAGATTATTATTATAGCCGCTTTGGAGTGGATACAAGAGGACTGCGTTTTCCAGGTCTCATTTCCTATGTAACTCAACCAGGTGGTGGCACAACAGACTATGCAGTGGAAATCTACTATGAAGCAGTGAAAAAAGCTGCTTATACCTCTTATATTGGGGAAGGTACATACATGGATATGATGTACATGCCAGATGCGTTAAATGCTGTCATCGATCTAATGGAAGCCGATCCCGCTAAACTAAAGCATCGTAACTCATTTAACGTAACAGCAATGAGTATAGCTCCAGAAACGATTACAGAAGAAATTCGTAAGCATATTCCAGAATTTGAATTAAGCTATGATGTCGATCCAGTAAGACAAGGAATTGCGGAAAGCTGGCCAAATGCGATTGATGCTTCAGCCGCTTCTGAAGAATGGGGCTTCAAGGCGGAATATGATTTAGCAAAAATGACAAAAGATATGTTGGATAAAGTGAAATAATGATGAAATAAGACAGATGTCCTTTAATGGAACATCTGTTTTTTTATGTATCTTCTTATATTGAAACGTTATTCTTCGTGGTATGATGAAAGAAATAACAATGATCAAGGTGAGAAATATGAATTTCATTACTCATAATTGGATCCGCTATCTATACATCTTCATTTTTCTCGTATTGCTTCAGGTTCTTTCGATTTCTTTTATTACCGAGAAAAGGTGGATGGTCTCTATAAGCATTTTGATAGGTCTCATGATGCTTTATTTGGTTTGGAGAATGGTCCAATCCTTTGGCAGTTTCCACAAGGTATATCAGGAGTTAATGGAAGAAGAAAAGCGATTATCAACTCTGCTCCATTCCCTTCCGGATTTCGTTTGTTTTAAAGATGGAAAGGGAAGATGGCTGAAGATTAATGAGTTTGGTTGTGAACTCTACCAACTTAAAAATATCAACTATGCAGGGAAAACAGATATAGAATTAGGAGAGTTAAATCCTTTTTTTAAAGAAGCATATGATTATTGTATTATATCAGATGAACGGACATGGAGATCAAGGAAGCTGTCCCGTGGAGAGGAATCCTTCTTTATTCCATCTGGGGAACTAAAAACTTTTGATGTGATTAAGGTGCCATTGTTTTATCCTAATGGGGAGCGAAAAGGGTTAGTTACCATTGGTCGTGATATTACACAGCAAAAAGTAGCCGAAGACATACTAATCAAAACAGAAAAGCTCTCTGTAGTTGGAGAGCTTGCAGCGGGAATTGCTCATGAAATCCGGAATCCACTGACAAGCATTAAAGGATTTATTCAGCTATTAGAGGAAAATGATCATGTTCCTGCTACCTATCTGGATGTGATGTCATCAGAAATGGATCGTATTAACCAAATCGTAAGCGACTTGCTAATTTTAGCAAAACCCGAATCAAAAGCTTACAAGCCCCTCAATATTTGCGAAGTCATGGGGTATGTCAAAAATGTCATGAGTCATGAAGCGCTACTAAAAGGCATTAATCTTGTAGTAGAGGATCAATCAAAGGAAAAGAAAATCTTTGGCGATAAAAATCAACTCATCCAGGTGTTAATCAATGTGATTAAGAATGCCATTGACGCGATGAAGTCCGGAGAAATTAACATTATGATAATGAACGAGAATCATCAATTAAAAATCACCGTTCAAGATCATGGAGTCGGAATCCCGCCTGATCGTTTGAAAAAACTGGGGGAACCGTTCTTTACCCTAAAAGAAAAAGGGATGGGTCTTGGATTAACGATCAGCCAAAAAATTATTCAAGATCATAAAGGATTGCTTATAATTGAAAGTGATGTGGGAATTGGAACAAGTGTACATGTGATACTTCCAGTTTATAAAATAGAGTGCGAGGAGAGTTTTCGGGATTTATAGAAAGGGTGCCATTTTGGCATCTTTTTTTTACGAGCATCGAGTCGGTAAACGTTGAAGATTGTCGAATGATCGATATATAGGCTTAAATGAGAATAAATTGTTGATAGTCAATAAGGAATGCTTCCTAAGTTGAGAACAAAGTAAAGAATGCCTTGATTTACGAAGAGAAGCTCCCTCTTAATAAAGCCTTCCAAGGTAGTCCACCCACATCCATTATAAAAATACACATATTTCGCCTATTCGATTGATACATATAACTGATATGGAAAAGGAGTGAGCAGGATGTCCATTAAAGTAAAGAAGCTGTCTTCTATCTCTCCCTTAGGTCAGCTAGGGAAATTTAAAGAGAATCCTTTAGCCTTTCTTGATGAATTAAAGGAAACGGATAGCGATATCGCACAATTTCGGATTGCTAATCGAAAAGTGCACCTAGTGATGAATCCGGACTTTATCAAAGATATCCTTGAAACCAGGGCAGCTGGCTATCGCCAATCCTCAAAGTTTGATGAGTTAAAACCGTTGTTAGGTGAAGGTTTGATAACGAGTGAAGATCCAAAACATAAAGAGCAGCGTAAAAAAATGGCCCCGCTTTTCACTAAAGAGCATATGAAAAGCTATCGTTTGAAGATGATCGGTACGTCGGAACAGTTCTACAGTCAACAACGCGAAGGGGAATGGAACCTATCGGATGTGATGATGGAGCTGTCTTTAGCTTGTTTATCTCGAACCATTCTTGGGATGGATTTAGCAGAAACAAAAGAAAAAATTGGTGCACCGCTTTATCAAATTTTAGAAGTGGGAACAAAAAGAATTCAATCGCTCTTGAAGGCACCATTAAGCTTCAAAGTCGGGGAAATAAAAGCCTATGCCTCTGCGATTGATGAATTAAATAAAACCGTCGATGAAGTCATTTTAGTAAGGAACGAAAAAAACTATTCCCCATATGATTTTCTTAAGATGCTTTTAGAGGCTTGTGAAGGAAATCGACTGCAGGCTCGAAACGAAATCATGACCATGTTATTGTCCGGTCATGAAACAACGGCAAATTGGATTACATGGTGTTTGTATGCGATTTGTCAAAATGAAGACGTTAAACAAAACCTTTATAGAGAAGTAGATCATGTAGCGGGTAGAAACAAATTAACTCCTGCAATGCTTGAGAGGTTAACCTATTCAAAAAAGGTGTTAAATGAAAGCTTGCGTCTTTATCCACCTCAGTGGATGCTGGGAAGAACGGCTGTAAATGATTTAACCTATGGCGGTTACACGATCCAAAAAGGGGACATTGCTCTCCTCTCACCATATGTTATGCACAGACATCCGAAATTTTATCCAGACCCTTTAAAATTCAAGCCGGAACGATTCCAGGAAGGTATACCAAAAGACGTTCCAGACTTTGCTTTCTTCCCCTTTGGAGGAGGTGCAAGGGGATGTATTGGAAATCATTTTGCCTTTCAAGAAGCCCTAATTATCCTTAGTATGTTTATACAAAAGTTTGATATTCAATTAGTCGACGAAAACCGTATTGTACCGGAGCCTTTTATTACGTTACGGGTGAAGGATGGGTTGAGGGGTGAGGTGTGGAAAAGATAAATAAAAAGCTGACCCTTTAAGGTCAGCTTTTTAGCCTTTATTAAAACATAATATGCCCAACACCAACAATAATCGGCAATGAAATCAGCGTTCTTAATAAGAAGATAATCACAAGGTCTTTAAAGCTTACTGGAATTTTTGTTCCGAGCAGCAGTCCACCGACTTCAGACATATAAATCAGCTGTGTAACGGATAAGCTTGCAATTACAAATAGGGTTAGTTCGCTTTCAATACCTGAACTGAAAATCGTCGGTAAGAACATATCAGCGAATCCAACGAGAATCGTTTTCGAAGCGGCTGTGGCTTCAGGAACCTGCAATAATTCTAGAATAGGAATGAACGGAACACCAATCCATTCAAAGACAGGAGTGTTCTCTGCAATGATCAGAGCGGTTGTCCCAATGGCCATGATGACAGGCGCAACTCCCATCCACATATCAAGAACGTTTTTTCCACCATCTTTAAAGAAGTCTAAAACACTATTATTACGTTGTGCTTGAACGAGCGCTTGCTTATATCCGTAACCTAAGCGAGTGTATCCATCAGGAATGACATCCATCGTGTCTTTCCCTTCTTGATCGTTAAAATAGGTATTTGGTTTATTAGATAATGGCGGAATTCTTGGCATGATAATCGCTGTTAAAATTCCTGATAATACGACTGTTAGATAGAATGGTAGAAAGAAATCACTCAAACCGACTTCTGAAATAACAACCAAACAGAAAGTAATGGAAACAACGGAGAATGTTGTACCAATAACAGCTGCTTCTTTCTTTGTATAATAGCCTTCCTCGTATTGTTTACTAGTTAGAAGAACCCCAATGGTTCCATCCCCCAACCATGAAGCAAGACAGTCAATGGAAGAACGTCCAGGCAATCCAAATAATGGTCTCATAATTTTTGATAACAGCGCACCAAAGAGCTCAAGTAAACCAAAGTTCAACAGTAATGGAAGGAATAATCCAGCAAAAAAGAAAACGGAAAATAATAGCGACAGAAGTCCACCTGAATTCAGTAGTAATCCTCCGGTTGCATCCGACCAAACCCATTCAGGCCCAATCTTGAATAAAGTCATAACAGCATATGCGGCACCTAGTAGACGAATTCCCACCCATACTGGACGAACATCAAATAGGTTTTTAAAAAATGGATAGTTATTAAGAGAATCTGATTTTACTAGCTTCACCATTAGTGATCCTATTGCGGTGATGACAATGATGGCTGTCATAATCCCCGGAACCCACGTGCCGATCAGATCTCCAAGTGCGTTAGAGAAGACAGCAATGGGAATAGTCACACCTTCTTCGCCAGGAATAGGAACCATAAATAGGAAGATTCCTATAAGAGAAGGAATGACAAAGAGCATAATATTTAAAGGACTATTTAATCTAAGTTTGTCATTCATATTGTTCACCTCAAAAGTTGTTTTGTATAAAAATAAGATATTATACATTTTAATTCATAAGTACTGTTGTGTCTACAAAAAATAGGTAATTCCCATCAAGAAAACGTTTTCTTACACTCTACTATTTTACTATTAAAATCAGATATTTCAATAAATATTTAAATTTTAGAAAAAAATCATACTTTTTATCCCTCATTACGTTCAATAAACCTGTTTTGATTTTACAAAATGTTCCTTAAAAATAAGAAATAAGTGCCGGAAATATGATAATATTAGAAATAAACAGAATAATTCGGGGGTCGAAGCAGTGAAGAGACTTGTACAAATCGTTATTCAATTTATATTATCTTGTGTAGGGATCATCCTGGTTGGGGCTCTTCCGGTGCTGTTATCTGGGATTAATGAGAGAAAACTTTATGTAAAAGAATACATAGCGAGTATAAATGAGATTATTTATTCGATTTTCCACTTGGAAGAATTGACGTATTTTGTTTTTAGCTCAAATATTGAAAGACCGCTGTTCCCGCATCTTTGGGACCCAATTTTGTACTCCTTAACTGTATTATTTAGTGCTTTATTGTTAGCTTGCGCATTAGCTCTTCTACTGACAATCGTCTCCATGCTGTTTTCAGAAAGAGTAAGGAGTAGATTGAAGCTCTTTTTTTATGTTCTTGAATCTCTCCCAGATATCTTTGTCATTATCGTATGTCAGTTTTTCGTCATTTTCTTTTTCAAGCAGACAGGTATTCTTCTTGTTGAGATTGCGGCAGTAAGTGAGCAACAGGTTTATACGCTGCCGATCCTTTGTCTAGCGATCCTGCCAACGATTCAATTATATCGTTTATCCATGCTAACCTTTGAAGAGGAATCTAGAAAGAATTATGTCGAATTAGCACAATCAATAGGATTAGGTAAGCTGTTCATTATTGTGATACACATTTTTCGGAATGCGATTATTTCAGTGTTTTTCCAATCAAAAAAAACCGTTTGGTTCATGCTCTCAAACTTATTTGTACTGGAACTATTGTTTAATATTGCCGGGGTAACACGCTTTATAATGTCTTACACACAACCAACGATCTTTACGGTTTCGTTATTGGCCTTCTTTATACCAATCTTTCTTTTCTATTCCATTGGGGAATGGATATTGCAGAAAAAAGCGAATCGAGGGGAGGTTCTGTCATGAGGAAGGTTTGGAAGCAGCCATTATTTTTAATTGGCTTTCTTTTTATTGCAGGAGTATTAATAACGAGCTTTGCTTATTCATGGATAACAGATAATGAGATTAAAAAGGTTTACTACTTATATGAAGATGGTAGGTTAGTGGATGGAGCTCCGATTGAACCCCGACCAGGCTTACCATTTGGAACTGACGCTTTAGGTTTGGATATTTTTGCGAAAATCATCATCGGAGCAAAATTTACGATATTAGCGGCTTTAGCCGTAGCTGCCTTAAGGGTATTCATTGCACTCCCATTCGGGTTTCTTATGGGAACCTACTTTAGAAAACAAAAAAAGTATTTTAATGGATTAATTGACTCATTCCATTATGTGCCGTTAACGATCCTTGCCTATTATTTACTTAGACCCGTATTAATGGAGCCGATGGAAGGTTTTCAAACTTCTATGACTGAGCGGGTACTGATTGAAGTATTCATCCTTGCCTTATTAACGGTACCCATCATCATCTCTTTAATTGGAAATGAATCTTCATTAATTTATCAGCGTGACTTTGTGGTGTGTGCAAAGTCATTAGGGGCAAGTAATTGGAGGATTATTCGAAAACATATCTATCCATCTTTAAGGGAAAAACTATTTGTTATTTTTGGTCAGCAAGTCATGCAAACTCTGATTATATTATCCCACTTAGGATTACTAAAGCTATTCTTAGGGGGAACCCATGTCACTTTTGGGATGATGCCTGACCCGCCTACATCGATTACACAAGAATGGTCGGGACTGATCGGGGATTCCTTTCGTTATTTACAATCGGCTCCATGGATTCCACTCACACCGATCCTTTGTTTTGCAGCAACGATGTTAGCGGTAGCTTTGATGATTGAAGGGTACGTGAGAGCAACAACAGGTCGTTCTCATTATTTGAAAAAGCCGATAAGAACGAAAGCTAGAAAAGAAATGTCAAAAACAAAGCATGTGACAAAGGAAGACCTGGAATGGTTTAAGCAAACAAGTTATTAGGTGAGGAAAGCTCCTTTTGTATAAAAACAGGGCTGTCTGATAAGTCAATATTTCTACAATCAGATGGATCATTATAACGCTTCCATTTTTGAATTCTCTGGATTGCCTCTATTGGACAGTTCATTTTTCTACTACACTACATGAAAAAGAATTAAGCTGATCGATAATTTCAGGTGGAAATTTCATTAATTCTTGGTTTTTCCTTTAAAATTCATACGATTACTTATTCCAGTTCAGTCCATCCTAAGGATAATCATTATTTTCCTTGACTCGAATGTCGAAATGCACAACTTTTTGATTTTATGCTCGTAATCGACTTGTAAAAGCACAAGAATCGAATTTCGCGCACGAAAATCCAGGAGAAATGCACGAGATTTTAAATTTATGCATATGTTAGTATGTTGAGGAATAAAAAACAGGGCTGTCCTAAAACCAAGGAGTCTGGAACCATAACTTTAGATAGAAGCCTCAGGAGGATCTTCTACTTATGAACGTTCCACTCCCTTTTTAGACAGCCCCTCTTTCATAAGAATAGTAAGCCTAATGAAATAAAAATTCCGCTGATGAAAAGAACAATAACACAGTAGCCCATAATATCTTTGGCTTTTAATCCTGCTATTGCGAGGGCAGGCAAAGCCCAGAATGGCTGGATCATATTGGTCCATGCATCTCCCCAAGCAACGGCCATCGCCGTTTTGGCTACCGAAACATCTAGCGCTAAGGCAGCGTCTACCATAATCGGTGCCTGTACAGCCCATTGTCCTCCACCAGATGGAACAAAAAAGTTAACGATTCCAGCAGAGATAAAGGCGAATAATGGGAATGTAAAATCATTTGAAATGTTTACAAAAGCCTCAGACATTAGTGCTGCTAGATCTGATGCCGACATCATTCCCATAATACCGGCGTAGAATGGGAACTGAATAACGATTCCAGCGCCACCTTTTATCGCATTTTGTACAGACTCAAGGAAACGACGCGGTGTTCCATGAAAAAGTATTCCTAAAAACAAAAACAAGAAATTAACAATGTTAAGGTTAAGATTAAACCCGCTAGTGGCAAAGTAATAAATTAGAAAAATGATTCCTAAACTCCCTGTTAACATCGAAACAATTGTACTATTCTCTAATCGCTCAGCAGGAGTGTTCTCGTTATGTTCAATAGTAGCTGCTTGCATATCAGTGTCAGCTAATATCTTTGGATCTACTGTTACGGTTTTATCTTTATTTGGCATCATAAGTCGATTTAAAATCGGTAGGATAATAAATAAAGAAAGTACAATCGCAATATTAAACGGGGCGAAAATCGTTTCACTTGTTGAAATGACACCTACTGCCTCTTGAAATGGATGCCCTTCTGTAGCAATTGATAATGGAATCGATCCCGAAAACCCCCCATGCCAGACGATAAACCCACTATAGGCACTCGCAATTAGCAAACGATAATCAACGTTGTGCACTCTCTTAGCCAGCTCTTTCGCAAATAAGGCACCAATGACCAACCCAAATCCCCAGTTGATCCAACTTGCAAGCATAGAAATCACCGAAACCCAAACAATAGCAGCACCTGGTGACTTGGCTAAACTAGCTAAACCCCCTAAGCCCTTTTTAAAAATGGGGCTACTTGCCAGGACATAACCTGTAACAAGTACAAGAACCATTTGCATAGAAAATTCCAGGAGTCCCCAGAAGCCTTCTCCCCAAAATTGAACCATTTCTATCGTCGAACTATCGGTAAGACCTAATCCTAGCCCAAAAACAACAAACGTTAAAATAATAACAAATAAAAATGGGTCTGGTAAAAATCTTTGCATAATTGAATTAGACAAATTGATAACCGCTTTCATGATCTTCCTCCCTTTTGTAGCTTTCCTTCTGATTGCATAACCATTATTTCTACATATTTTTTTGAAAACCCTTCCAAATAGTCTGAATAATTCGGAAATCAATAGAGAGAATATAATCACTCAAATAAATTTAAGGATTTTTGACTTTTACGAAGTTTCGTGGCTTCATCCGACTCTAATGAGGTGGTCGTTTAGGCTATTGCAGTTTTTTACCGCCACATCCGAGGTCATTTCCGCAATTGCAAAGTTTCCCAGCCTCAACCAACTCATTTAAGGTCGTCATTTAGGGAGCCATGAATTTCTACATGTTTCCGAACAAGAAAGGAATACTACTAGGTGAAGCCAAAATTTCCTTATTCCTAATGTTTTCATGTTAAAATATCCTATATTCTTATAGAAGGAATGGTGTTTACATATGATCACTTGTATAGCAACAGATATGGATGGAACATTACTGAATGCGAAACAAGAGGTGAGTGAAGAGAATCGAAAAGCTATTCTAGAAGCAATTGATCATGGGGTTGAAGTTATTGTCGCGACGGGCAGGTCTTATGAGGAAGCAAGATACCCTTTAAGTGAAGCGGGCATTAAATGTCCGGTTATTTGTGTCAATGGAGCAGAGGTACGAAATGCGGATGGTGACATCACTTATTCGACAGGGATAGAAGGGGATAAAGCCCTTAAAATGGCCCAGCTATTGAACGAAATCGGCCTTTATTTTGAAGTGTACACGAATAAAGGAACCTATACGGAGGATTATGAGCGGGGAATCGATATTATTGTCGATATATTTACAACAGCGAATCCTGAGGTATCAGAAAAACAAGTAAGGCAATCAGCAAAGGAACGATTCGATAAGGGCCATATTAACCTAGTTGGTGATTATAGTAAAATTTTCAACAAACCTGAATTTATCGTTTATAAATTTCTAGTGTTTTCTTTTGATGAAGCTTTACTACAAACAGGAAGGGACGTGTTAAAAGGGATTCCTTCCATAGCGATTAGTTCTTCAGGGAATGAAAACCTAGAAATTACAAGTGTTGATGCTCAAAAAGGAATTGCCTTAGAACGTTTTATCACAGAAAAAAGCCTTAACGCGAAGGATGCGATGGCAGTCGGAGACAATTTCAATGACTTATCGATGATGAAAGTGGTGGGACGACCAGTAGCGATGGGAAATGCAGCAGAAGCGATAAAGGATTTCTGCCGCTATCAAACGGCATCGAATAATGAAGATGGAGTTGCCAAAGCTATTCGTGAAGCATTACAAACAACAAGTGTATGATTATACAACTAGAAACTCTCGGCCATAATAGGGCTAATAAGGGAGAAGGAGAGTTTTTACATTGAAAAAAATCATTTCTTTATTGTTTCTGGTATTATTGATTTCTTTATTGTTTCTGGTATTATTGATTTCTTTAAGTGCCTGTTCAAACGAAAATCAAAACAGTGACGAGGAGGCAAAAGAAACTGTCGGCGGCCTAGATCGAGAAGCAAAAGTGTTAGCACAAAACCTGGAGATTCCTTGGTCGATTGCTAAAAGCGGAGATGTCTTTTATTTAACAGAAAGAACAGGTTCCATTGTTAAGGTTGAAGACGGAAATCAGACAAGAATGAGGGTAGAATTAAGTGACCCTTTAGCAGAAGTGGCAGAGGCGGGATTAATGGGATTTGTGCTTCACCCTGAATTTAATGACAACAGTCTGGCCTTTGCTTATTATACATACACAGAAGCAGGCGATTCCATAAATCGCCTAGTTCAATTAAAGTTAGATGGTGATGTATGGAAAGAAGAAAGAATTCTACTCGACAATATTCCAAGCGGTCAGTTCCATCAAGGCGGAAGAGTGGAAATCGGGCCTGACAACAAGTTATTTGTTACAACTGGAGATGCTACACAGGAGCAAATTTCCCAGGATATAAACGCAATTGGTGGTAAGATACTCAGAATCAATCTAGATGGAACGATTCCCTCCGACAATCCTTTTGAGGGATCATACGTTTATAGCTATGGACATAGAAATCCACAAGGTCTAGCATGGAATGAAGCTGGTGAGCTTTATAGCACTGAGCATGGCCCTAGCGGCTTTGACGAAATCAATCATATTCAAGAAGGAAAAAATTATGGCTGGCCTCTTATTACTGGGGATGAGAACATGGCAGGTATGCAAACACCAGTCATTCACTCAGGTGAATCCACGTGGGCTCCCTCGGGGGCAGACTTTAAAGATCATACACTTTATTTTGCCGCTCTTGCAGGCCAAGGCATTTATTCCTATTCACTTAATACAATGAAGTTAGAGAAAGTTTTGGGTGGATACGGACGGGTTAGAGATGTATTGATAGTGGGAGATACCCTATACTTTGTCACTAATAATACCGATGGACGTGGCGTTCCAAGAGAAAACGATGACAAGCTTTACCAAATTGATTTGACCAATCTTCGCAAAAATTGATTAAAAAAGAGCTGTCCCGATGAGCCAGGAATCACAGTGTTTGCCTACATTTGTGGTTCTAGACTCACTTGAGACAGCTCCTTTTTTATATGGAAGAGGCTTTGACGCCATTCATAATCATGTGGATGGTGTATTCAATTTCTTTTTCATTATCCCAATCTGCTTCAGGAAGCAGGAGGTGTCTTGCTATAAGAAAGCCGAAAATTGAAGAGAGCGTGAATCTGAGCACCGCCTGGGAAGGCATACTGATAACCTGGCCTAATTCTTGATAATGCTCGATAATTCTTTGGACACGTTCAAACAATTTATTGGCGATATGCTCTTTAAATTGTTCTTTAAGTTCAGGGTGAAACGGAATTTCTTGAATGAGAATTCGAAAGGCCGCCATATTTTCTTTTAAAAAAGCTTGGCGATTTAATATAAGAGCTTTTAAAAAGGCTTCGTACGTCTCATATTTGGTATCTAACACTTTGTTTAAGTCTTTTATAACAAAGGGAGCGACGAGTTTGGCCATTGTCGGTGCCACAATAGATAATAGTAAATCTTTTTTGGTTTTATAATGTCTAAAGATCGTTCCTTCTGCGACTCCTGCTTTTTTAGCAATTTCATTTGTAGAGGTAGCAGAGTAACCTTTTTCCGCGAAAATCTCTATGGCTGATTCTAAGATTTTTTTTTGCTTCTCTGTTAGACTCTCATCTTGATTTAGAAGTTCTTCAAAGAGATTATGTTGATTTTGTTCAGGCATTTTGATACCCCTATCATACTAGTATATACATTTATATTTTACGGTATTTTTTTAAAGCTGCAATGTTTAGTAATACGAATAAAATGGAAAACCCCAATAGAATCAACAACGGAACGGCTATTTCCGATAAGGATAGCCCCCTAATCATCACATCACGTAGGGCATCCGCTGCATAATACAATGGAGTGACACGACCGATCCAGCTTAACCAATCTGAGATCGTATCCAAATTAAATAAGCCAGAGAAAAAAATTTGTGGAACGACGACAATAGGAATAAACTGCATCATTTGCAGCTCGTTTTTGGCGAAAGATGAAAGCAAAATACCGAGCGTAAGTGCTGAAAATGACAGGGTGACGATAATCATTAGTAAATGAATAAATGCTCCCTTCATCATCATGTCTAAAATATAGATAGAAAACCATGAAATAAAAGAGGCTTGTAGAATCGTAATGATTCCAAAACCGATTACATAGCTAACAACCATTTCCCAAATTCGCAGTGGACTTGCAAGCAACCGCTCTAATGTTCCGCTCGTTCTCTCTCTTAAGAAGGAAACACCACTGACTAAAAATACAAAGAAAAAAATAAAAAATCCAAGAAGAATCGGCCCAAAGGAATCAAAAAGCCCCATCTCCTGCTGCCCATACAAATAATGTACCTCTTCACTTAGTGTTGCTTGATTATCTTTTGTCAAAGCCGTCTGTATTTCCTTTAAAACAGCCCCGTTAATAGTAGGGTCACTACCTTCAACGGTAATCGATGGATTATTTGGTTCTGTAAAATCAACGAAACCATCAATCGTTCCTTCTTTCATCGCCGTTGTAGCTTTAGCTTCTTCACTATAGTCTTCCCAACGATCAGGAATTGAAAAACCATTTTGAGCAGAAGATAGAACATACCCAACCTTTGGTTCATAGTCTTCTGAATCAAAGATGAGGGATAGCAAAGTTAAGATTAAAATAGGTGCCATAAACATTAAAGCAAGTGTACGTTTATCACGAAGCAGCTGGCGAATAATTCTCAAGGAAAAAC
Organism: Rossellomorea pakistanensis; assembly: GCF_016908495.1. Lineage (GTDB taxonomy): Bacteria > Bacillota > Bacilli > Bacillales > Bacillaceae_B > Rossellomorea > Rossellomorea pakistanensis. The sequence goes on from NZ_JAFBDZ010000002.1 coordinate 122,928, forward strand.
CAAGAATTCTCATATGTTCGACACCTCCGATTTAAGAAAGACTTCTTCAATGGAAGACACTTGAAACGACTCTGTAATGGATTCCGGCTTTTCATTCGCAATAATTTTTCCATCTCGTAACAAAGCAAGACGGTCACAGCGTTCCGCTTCATCCATCACATGGGTGGTAATCAGTAACGTCCTGCCATGTTTTTTTAGTTTCTGAAACTGCGCCCATATTTCTTTCCGCAATACTGGGTCAATCCCTACAGTAGGCTCATCTAAAATCAGCACCTCTGGGTCATGAAGAAGAGCGATCGCTAAGGACAATCTTCTTTTCATCCCACCTGAATATAGATGAACAGGCTTCTTAAGATGATCTAGTAGGTCAACGGTCTTCATAACTTCTTCGATTCTTTGTTTGCGTTCTTTCTTTTTGAGTCCATATATAGAGGCAAAAAACTGTAAATTCTCATATGCTGTTAACTCTTCATAAAGAGCATCTGATTGCGCCATATAGCCAATTTTTTTGTAGAATGGGATCGCTTTAATTTCTTCACCTTTAAAGGACACTTCACCAGCAGACAGAGACTCTAAACCAATAAAAATTTTAATTAATGTCGTTTTTCCAGAACCTGATGGACCAATAAGGCCAAAAATTTCACCAGATGGAATAGATAAGTCTACTTTATTCAATACGGGGTGATGACCAAACGATTTTGAAACGTTTTTAAAGTCAATAATTACGTCCATTTTTACACCTCCATAGAAGTGAGTGATTACTCACTTTATATTATGACATCGTAGAGGTTTTGTAAAGTGAGTAATCACTCATTTTAAGCGGGTGAAGTTCGAAATTTGTCGAGCGGTCAATATATCGAAGATTACGGACAAATTATTAGATAAAATGGACAAATTAATGATCGTTCCCGACAAAAAAACACGAAAACGGGACAAATAAATTTGTTTAAGCTTTTCATTGGGGTGACTAGTTACAACAAAATGGGGGTACATGATTGAAATCTCGCTAACAGTGCATATTAACTTTAGAACTATTATGGAAGGAGGCACCCACACCATGAAAAAACAGACGAAACAAAATTATAAAGATGCCGAAGTGAGACAAGAGGAAATGCAAACAATAAAGGATTTTTCGAACAATGAAAACAGACAGCCTGAACCACAACCCAAAGATTATGATGAAATAGAGTATTAAGAAAAAGTCGATCCTAATGATTGGGATCGACTTTTTACATGTACCAAGTATTAAGTCACTTAACGATTATTCAACCTGGTCATTCTCCCATTGATAGCTCCAAAAGCGTTCATTGGTAACCCATTTGAGAGCGTCGGGATCATTTTGTTTCAGCTTTTCGTCCATATCCTTAAGCATCCAAGCAGTTTGGGAAATATGAGCCTTCATCGTTTCTATTTTTTGGTCTTTTACTGCTTGAATGTTATTAATGATGTCTGGTGCACCTAAGTCTTTTTCGCAGTCTTTTGAAAAAGCAACAAGATGTAATTTTGGACGAGAAGCTTTTGGTAATCTTCTCACAGCACGAACGACTGCACTGGCCGTTGCCTCGTGGTCCGGGTGAACAGAATACCCTGGGTAGAACGAAATGATTAATGATGGATCGAGCTCTTCTATGAGCTCTGTCACCATATTTGCCAGAGCTTCATTGTTTTCAAATTCTAACGTTTTGTCGCGGTAACCCATCATTCTTAAATCTTGAATTCCCATCACTTGAGCTGCTTTTTCTAGTTCTTTTTTACGAATAAGGGGAAGAGATTCTCTCGTTGCAAAAGGAGGGTTTCCTAAATTTCTTCCCATCTCTCCTAGTGTAAGGCAAGCATAGGTAACGGGGGTGTCATTTTTTACATGAGTAGAAATCGTTCCGGATACACCGAATGCTTCATCATCTGGGTGAGGGAAAATCACAAGTACACTTTTTTCTTTTTCCATGATCCTATTCCTCCTTACTCAAAAGGTTTCGAACTGATTTCTAATGCAACAGCAAGCTTACCGTCAAAGTCATGGCCTGCCATTAATAATCGTCCTGCTTCATCGATTTCAAAATGTGTTAGTCCTTCGGCATAAATCCAGCCAATATCAAGCTTTAGTCCTACTCTGTATGGTCCTTCCCCAACAATTTTTCCGTGCTGATAACGAACTTTTGCATTTCTTATGTAAGCTCCAGCTGAAAAGAACTCTTCATTAAAATGAGAAGCATATGCTCCATTCGTCGTTTCTAAATGTATATAAACCTCTTGGCGGGCAAAATCATTGATGTGCCCCTGTACCTTCGTCGTCACAATTGGTTCCATTGCTTTTCCTCCTTGACGATAGAATCCAATTACAAATCAAAAACAAGTATTATCATTATCTTACTAAAAACGGAAAAGAAATGCGAAGAAATAGGGACGGTCCTCGACTACAGTAACGCTTTACTGCATTCGAGGACCATCCCTGAAAGATCTCTGTAAAGAAATGTTTCCTTTTTATAGGTGGGAACCGATTAAATAAAGCAATTGGCAAACGCCAATTGTATCCAGTCCAATTTCTAATTTCTGACGTCATATACAGGCGTTTTAGAACGGAGTTACTCATTCTATCTAAGTAATGATTTAAAAAACTTTATTTTCTATTATACGCTCCGTGCATAACCGGTCCAACATATTCGTTTAGTTTGAATCCGTGTTGGATGGCGGCAGTGACAAATTTTTTGGCGTTTTGAACAGCTTGTTTCACCGCTTGTCCGTTTGCCAAATTGGCGGTAATCGCTGCTGCGAATGTACATCCAGCACCGTGGTTGTAAGTCGTATCGATTTTCTCCGCTTCTAATAACGTGAATTCTTCTCCATCAAAGAATAAATCAACTGCTTTTTCATGCTGTAGCTGTTTTCCCCCTTTGATGATGACGTTTTTAGCACCAAGCTCAACAATCTTTTGGGCTGCTGCTTTCATATCATCAATCGTGTTAAGCGGACCATTTTGAGCTAGTTGGCCTGCTTCAAACAAGTTAGGAGTAACCACTAGGGCGCGAGGAAGCAGATATTCTCTCATCGCGTCTGTTGTTTCAGGGTGTAGTACCTCGTCTTCTCCCTTACACACCATGACAGGATCAATCACTACTTTTTCTAGTGAATATTCATCGATTTTCTTCGCCGCTAATTCAATGATTTCAACAGAACCAAGCATTCCCGTTTTCATTGCATCGACACCTACAGATAAGACCGTATCTAATTGTGCTTTTAATGTATCAATGGAAAGTGGGTGAACATTATGATGCCAGTGATTATTAGGATCCATTGTAACAACCGTTGTTAAAGCGGTCATTCCGTATACCCCATGTTCTTGAAATGTCTTAAGGTCCGCTTGAATTCCAGCTCCACCGCTTGTATCAGAACCTGCAATCGTTAATGTTTTGTTTAAACTCATTCTTCCTTTTCCTCCTATGTATTTATCTACATGTTCATTTATTCTCTATTAAGAATAAATGAATCATTCTGTAAAAACAAATGCAAAATCCAATTGACGACTTCCAACATTTATCGTTAAGGTAGTGTTAGAAAATCCTGTAAAAAGGGGCTTTAGTAGATGAACAAAATTCTATATATTGAAGATGAAAAAGATATTGGTCAGTGGGTTTACAAACATCTAGAGGAAAAAGGTTATCAGGTCACCTGGTTACAATCTGGAGATCAAGCCTTTTCCTATATAGAAGAAATCGACCTTGTGATCCTAGATGTAATGCTTCCCGGTTTAGATGGTTTTTCGATTGGAAAAAGAATCAAGCGGGAAAGAGAAGATCTTCCAATTTTAATGTTTTCCGCAAGATCTGCTGTAGAGGACAAGCTTGAAGGGCTGCAATTTGCTGATGATTACCTTATCAAACCATTTCATCCTGAAGAATTAGTCGCCCGTATAGAAGTTTTATTAAGAAGGTATTCGAAGCATACACCAGACTCCTTAGTATTCCAGCACCTTGAAGTGTATCCAAAGGAAAACCGAATCGTCGATACAAGAACCGATCGAGAAATTATCTTGACAGGGAAGCAGTTTAAAATTTTTCAATACTTTCTTATGAATGCAAATCAGATTTTAACGAAAGAGCAAATCTATGAGGGGGTTTGGGGAGAAAGCTTTATGGAAGGAGATAAGACACTGATGGTACATATTCGTCATTTAAGAGAAAAACTCGAGGACAATCCAGCGAGTCCCACGATCATTGAAACGATTAGAGGGATCGGATATAGGATGAAATCATGAAGTTTTTTCAATCATTATTATCAAAATATATACTGATTATTTTAATCGGGATTGTCTTGCTCCCTTTTGCTTTTCCTATCATTTCGTTGTTGTTCTATATTCCATTCCCATTTTTGGAAAATTTAAATGAGAAAGAGGCCATCAACGGAGAAGTAATAGAAAGAGATTGGCATGAGGCAGCTAAGGACTTGGATGGGGCGAACCGAAAACAAATCATCGAAAAGCTTGAAACATTCCAGAAAGAGTATAAAGAATCTGAAGTTTTCTGGGTAAATCGTGAAGGTGTATTAACCTATCAATCACAAAAAAATCTAAATATACCTAAACAATGGGATGCCGATTATACAGTAAGGTTTATGAAGGATCGGGTAGAGGGGGATCCTTTTACAGTAGTTGCTTTTATTGGTAAACAACAGAATCAAGGATTTATGGTTTTCCAAATATCTAGAGATATACTAGAACCGCCTATTCAAAAGCTAAGAGATAACTACGGTTATATTTTTATAATCGGTTTATTAGTTATTCTTGCTTCATTCATGTTCGTTTCTTTACTCTTCTTCAGAAGTATCCGAAAACGTCTGATCCATCTACAAAACGCCATGATGATAAGAGATGAAAGTAATATTCCCTATCCTGTTAAAGTGAAAAAGAAGGATGAGATCAGTCAGTTAGAGGGCTCCTTTAATCAAATGATTGACGAATTAAAGAGTAGCAGACAACGTGAACTAGAAGAAGAACAACTTCGAAGACAGCTGATTGCAAATTTATCCCATGATTTAAGAACTCCCATCACAGCTATTAAAGCCCATGCCTATTCCTTAACAACGGAGCCGATCTCTGAAAAAGGGAAAGATTCATTAAAACTAATAGATCATAAAATAAGCTATTTAGATCGATTAATTGAAAATTTAATGTCGTATACTCTCTTAGTAGCCGGGAAATACCTTTATAAGCCGAATGAGATTGAAATCCATCGGGTGATTAAAACATCGATTGCATCTTGGTATCCAGTTTTTGAAAAGGAAGGCTTTGGCATCCATGTTGAGCTTTTGGATGAGCAAGTGCATTGGTATTTAGATGCTCATTGGTTTGAAAGAGTGTTGGATAATCTTTTTCAAAACGTTCTAAGGCATGCAAGGTCAGGAAAATTCCTCTCGATCAGATCCTTTCGAAAGGATGAAGAGCTGCGGATTGTGATAGAGGATAAGGGCCCAGGATTAAAGCACACCTCAGAAGATAAAGGAGCAGGCATAGGGCTTGCCATTGTAGCTCTTATGGTAAAAGAGATGGGACTGAAATGGGAGGTCTCTTCAACTGAAGAAGGAACCAAAATAGAATTGTATAAGATTAAATAAAAAAGAGGCTGACATTATTTATGGTTAGCCTCTTATCTTTTTTAAACTAAATTTAAACTTACACCTACCTCGGTTTTAACCTAAGAGGTTTATCTTGGAATTGAGGTGAGAGGAATGAACGAAAACATTATCCAAACAACAAATTTAACGAAAAGTTTTAAATCGTCAAAAGCAGTGGTAGGGCTCAATATGCAGCTGCCTCAAGGAGAAATTTACGGCTTTCTTGGTCCAAACGGTGCCGGGAAGACAACGACGATCCGGATGCTTCTTGGATTAATGAGACCTTCACATGGTTCCATCCGAATTTTTGATCAAGAACTTAAGAAAAATAAGCGTCGTATTTTAAAGCAGGTAGGGTCTCTAGTAGAATCTCCTTCTTATTACGGACATTTAACCGCAAATGAAAATCTCGAAGTGACTAGAAAAATATTAAATGTCCCTCAAAGTAGAATTAATGAAGTGCTAGAAATCGTTCGGTTAACAAATAGTGCGAATAAAGCGGTAAAGGGATATTCTCTTGGAATGAAACAACGGTTGGGGATTGCCAATGCATTGCTAGGAAATCCAAAGCTTTTAGTATTAGATGAGCCAACAAATGGCCTGGATCCTTCTGGAATCCTAGAAATGCGAGAATTAATAAAATCACTCCCCAAAAAATATGGAATGTCCGTACTTGTTTCAAGCCATCTGTTATCAGAAATTGATCAAATGGCGACAAGGGTGGGGATTATCACAAAAGGAGAACTTATTTTCCAAGACTCCATTGATGCTTTAAGAGAAAGAGCGAAATCGAATATAAAGTTAAGAGTAAGTGATGAAGAAAGTGCATGGAAGTACCTATTATCGCAGGGAGTTAGTGTCGATTGGGAACAGGAAAAAGGATTGCAATTGCAGGAAAACAAAGATGATAGAATTGCAAATGTTGTTGAATTGTTAGTGAAAGAACGGTTTTCGATCTACCGGGTGGAAGAAGAGAAAATGTCTTTAGAAGATATCTTCTTAGACATGACCCGAGGGGAGCTCAGCTTATGATGAAAAGTCTCTTACTAGCTGAAATGATCAAAATTAAGCGAAGAGCGGTATGGTTATTAGTCTTCTTAGGACCGATCGGAATCGTTGGCATACAAGGTCTTAATTATGGAATTCGATACGAGTATCTTGTGAAACCAGAAAGTGATGTGTGGGGAGATCTCTTAATGAACTTAAATATGTTCGTCCCCATCACACTTTTATTAGGAATAGCTATCATAACATCGCTAAATTCAAGTATTGAGCACCAAACAAATACATGGAAGCAGATACTAGTGTTACCAGTGTCGAGGAAGAGCATCTTCTTTGTAAAGTTTTTATTGAACAGTTTCTTGCTCCTTCTATCATCCCTACTCTTAGTCGGCGGAACGATCTTGTTAGGAGTTCTATTAAAGTTTGGATATGATTTCCCGATGGTAGCGATCTTGAAAAATAGCTTCTTTCCCTTTTTCGCAGCACTTCCAGTTTTAGCTCTGCAACTATGGCTATCTATCGTTGTTTCAAACCAAGGAGTGGCATTAACCGTTGGAATTCTTGGAGCGATTGCGTCAACCTTCTTTCGTTTACCAGAGTGGATTCCATATAGTTGGCTCTCCTTTCAAAATGAAGAATATGTATTAAATATTAGTTTAGGACTGTTGACTGGATTACTCGTTTTCATTATGGGAGCCCTACATTTTTCAACAAAGGATGTGAATTAAATGATACGGTTATTTCGTGCAGAATGGTATAAAGTGCGAAAATCAAAGATCCTCCCTGTACTATTATTAGGTCCGTTAATAGCAGGTATTTCTGGAGCAGGAAAGAGCGTATATGAAGAGGGAAATCAGTGGTTGGGCCCGCTTTTTATGATGATTATTGTACACGCTCAAATTTTTCTTCCCTTATTAACGGGTGTCTTAGTCGCTTTTATTTGTCGCTATGAACATCAAAATGGAGGGTGGAAACAATTATTCGCTCTTCCGGTGACAAGAGGGCAGGTTTTTACCGTTAAGTTTGCCATCGTAGCGATCCTAATAGCCGTTGTACAATTATTATTTTTGCTAGGACTTTATATCATTGGAATGATGAAGGGATTCAATGATCCGTTTCCATTATTGATATGGAAAAGCATTCTAGGTGGCTGGATTGCATGCTTACCTTTGATTGCCCTCCAGTTATGGGTATCACTTGCATGGTCTAGCTTTGCAGCACCATTAGCTTTAAACGTGATCTTTACTTTACCGAATATACTTGTTGCAAATTCAGCAACATATGGTCCTTGGTACCCATGGGCGCAGCCATTACTAACAATGATTGCACCATTGACTCAAGGGGATGTTGCAAATAATTTAAATTTCCCAATCGAGACTCTTGTATTTGTAATTAGCACAAGCTTTCTAGTCTTTGCCTTTTCTGGCTTTATCTATTTTCAAAGAAAAACGGTTTAGTTGTCACAAATGTGGCAACTTTTTTCTTTAGAGGGGCTCACAAGACTAAATTACACCTTATAATAGATTAAAAGGGAGGGGATTGACGATGAAATCCGTCTGCATACTAGCGGGAGGGAAATCCAGTAGAATGGGGCAGAACAAGTCTTTACTATCAATTGGAGACAAAACCGTTATTGAATTAATCGTAGAGGAACTGTCACAGGTCAGTAAAGATATTTTTGTCATTTCAAATGATTCCCGCCCTTATGAAAACCTTGAGGTAAGATGCTATCCCGATATCCATGGGTATCAAGGGAAGGGACCGTTAGCAGGACTATTAACGGCACTTATCGAAGCAAATGGAGATATCGTTTTATTAACAGCCTGCGATATGCCATTTGTTTCAAAGGATTTTGCTACAGAGCTAATAGAAATGATGGAGAACAATCAATGGGATGTTTGTCTTCCCTATTTTGAAGGGAGAATTCATCCACTTTTTGCGGTCTATCATTCTAGAATCCTTAATGAAGTAAGAAATTGTCTAGCTCAAGATAAGTTAAGTATTAAATCCCTCCTTAAGAAAGTCAGAGTGAAAACCGTTACAGAGAAGGATCTGTCCAAGGATTTGGCTAAGCAATTGCCAAAGATTTTATTTAATATGAATACACCGGAAGAATATAGAAAGGCGAAGGAGATTGTCCATGTTCAAAATGACAAAAGACCCTATTAATATAAATGAAGTGACCAATGCAGTCGTAAAAAGAGAAGCTGGAGCAATCGTAAACTTTATCGGAACTGTGAGAGAGTTAACGGATGGTAAAAAAACATTGTATTTAGAATATGAAGCCTATGAAAGCATGGCGTTAAAAAAGTTAGAAAGAATCGGTCAAGAAATCAAAGCGAAGTGGGATGATGCAGAAGTGGCAATCGTTCACCGACTCGGAAGGTTAGAGATTTCTGACGTAGCCGTCGTCATTTCCGTTTCAACACCACATCGTCATGATGCCTATGAAGCGAATCGTTATGCCATTGAACGAATAAAAGAGATTGTTCCGATATGGAAAAAAGAACATTGGGAGGATGGAGTAGAATGGATAGGGAATCAAAAAGGAACGAAAAGCTATCCAGAAGGAAAGCCAATAGGAGGGGACTTTAATGATTAAGGTTTTGTTCTTTGCTCACTTAAAGGAACAAGTTGGGACGGAAATGCTAGAATTCGAGGCTTCTGGAATGACCATTGAGAGGCTGCTATTTAAACTGGAAAAAGAATACTCCCTTCCAGCATTAAATACTATAATGGTAGCGGTGAACGAAGAATTTGAAGAGCGCTCCTATCAACTAAAAGCAGGCGATATTGTAGCTTTAATCCCTCCAGTAAGTGGGGGATAACTAGAGTACTGAGTAGTTTTTGGGGATGGGTCCGTTAATGAGATAGTTTTTCTTTTTAAAAGTGAGTACTTAATTCCTAATTTGTCCGACACTGCCTTTATTTAACCTGTGATGTCGATAATCAGTCTGCAAGCTCCAATAATTTGATTAGAATCCACTATTATTGACCAATGGACATACCGACAAATTTCATCAACGCCAGATTTAAAAAGAGCTGACCCCAACACAAATGTTGGGGTCAGCTTTTCTGAGTACGAGATCATTTTTATATGTTTTTAGTGAAATTGAGGTCCTTTGCTTCATTCGAGCCAACAATGACTACCTTACCTTTATCTAGTTCAGCCTCATATTGGTCTGCCTCTGCTTGGTTCATTCCAACTGCTCTCATTTTGGAGCGTAATTCATCTCCTCGACTTTTCAGAAAGTTCCCTAAAGACTCGAATATTCCTTGCTCTTTAATCCCGATATTTTCTGTGTGTGTAACATCTGTAAGATCTTTGGAACGTTCACGATAATGGGCAAAAATATAAATATCATGATCAGTAAATCCTTCGTTCTTTAACGCGTTTACAGTGTCTGTTGCTTGGACTCCATTTTCGACTGTTCTAATTTTATACAAAATAAAACCTCCTATGATGGAATCTTTATTTCTTAGTACCTGTTTACCCATCAATACAAGTCTTAAACAAATGCTAATAGGTGGTGAAATTTAACAGCTTTTGAATGCGGTATCCGATGTATTGTAACCAAGCGATACTATAATCCTGTAACCATACTCCTGTGTGTACTCAACTTCTTTATTTTTCCAAATGCGATAGAAATAGGATAATAATTCTTGGTCAAGCTCATTCCCTTTTGGTGTTTTGATCCAAACATTCGTTTCTGGATTTAAGTCCTTGAGATTTCGTGTCGTATAGTTTGCTGACCCTCTAAGAATAACGGAATGCTCTTATTTTCTAATATAAAGCAGCTTTGTATGGTATTGTTCCATTTTATTTGAGAACTCTTATTCCCCATTTCATTTAATTCCTTTGCGACAGGAATGTTGGGGAGCCCCATTTTCTGCTGACCAAAAGCATTTTGATTAGGGTCGAGAATAATCCGTACTCTCCTCCTATACCCCATTCGATAACAAATATTCCAAGTTCTGACAATTTTTTTATAATAAATAATAGGAAGGAAGGTGGAGGCGATGAGTCATCATCATGAAAAAATAAAAGAAATGGAAGCCATTTTACAAGAATTGAAAGCGGGTCAACAGGAAACGGGGGGCGCTTTAGCGATAGAGAAAAGCAGAAAAAGTCCTACTTTGAAGGATATTAGCGGTTTAGTATTTAGATTTTGGAAAAGTAGGGTTCTGATTCTTCTTCTATTATTTGCTCTCATTGTTTCAGGAATCTCAATAGGGGTTTACTCATGGTTAAGTGGGGATAGTTTTAAAGAAGAGAAAGGTAGTTTTGTAGAGAAAATCCGTGAAATGAGTTCACTTGCTACAGCTCAAGGATATGTTAAGGCAGTTATTGAGCAAGAAGATAATCAGATCTTTGGTAAAGAAATAGCAGCAGATATCCCAGGGACAAAACGAAAGCTATTAATTGTTGTGCCTGGAACGGTATTAGCAGGAGTAGATTTAAAGAAAATCAAACAAAGTGACATTTCTGTAAATGAAGATTCGAAGGAAATCTTTTTGACTCTACCTGAAGCGGAGATCCTGCAAGCACCTTCGATTCATACAAGCAATATCGAATTATTCTCGGTTGAGGGAGTTTTCCGTAGTGAAGTAAACTGGGAGGAAGGCTTTAGTTTAGCGGATGATGCAAAGGAATTAATGAAGAAAGAGGCAACGGATCAAGGGTTGTTAGAAGCAGCTGAAAAAAATGCCAAGCGGTCTTTAAAGGAGTTCTTTGAGCATATCGGCTATAAAGTAACGTTTAAGTAGATTAATAGAGAGAGGTGTCTAAGAGTGGGTAAAGACATACTTAAGAATGATTGGGCTGATTTATTAAAGGAAGAATTCGACAAGCCTTACTATTTGAAGCTCCGTGAATTTTTAAAAGAAGAGTATCAAAATGAAAGGATCTATCCTAATATGGCTGATATATTTAATGCCCTAAATTACACCCCCTATAAAGATGTGAAAGTAGTGCTTTTAGGTCAAGATCCTTATCATGGTCCGAATCAAGCACATGGATTAAGCTTCTCGGTAAAGCCTGGGGTAAAAATCCCGCCTTCCTTAAGGAATATGTATAAGGAAATGAAGGCTGATATTGGCTGTGACATTCCTGAGGATGGATACTTAAAGAAATGGGCCGATCAAGGCGTGCTGTTGTTAAATACAGTCTTAACAGTACGAAGTGGACAAGCTCATTCACATAAAGGCGAGGGGTGGGAGATCTTCACAGATCGTGTAATCTCACTGATTAATGAAAGAAAGAAACCAGCCGTTTTTATGCTTTGGGGTAAGCCTGCGCAAAGCAAGCTTAAAAGGATCGACACGGACAAGCATTTTATTATCACGTCACCACACCCAAGCCCGCTTTCTGCCAATCGAGGATTTTTTGGAAGCAAGCCATATTCAAAAGCGAATAAAATCCTAAAAGCACTAAACGAGAGCGAAATTGATTGGTGTCTGAAAGGTTAGAAACATTTTTCTACAGGTGACAACATGTTTCACGTGAAACATTCAAAACCGCTAGGAGAATGTATGAAAAGAGCAGAAGAGTTTCAGAAGAGTTTTGATAGAATAGGTGACGAATATACGAAATGAAAGGGGAATGGTATTGATCCATACAAAGAAGGTTAATTGTTTTCATTGTCAGTATTTTTATACGACTTGGCAGCCTAGTCATCCAAGGGGATGTAAGGCGTATGGATTTAAAACCAAGAAAATACCGTCCCAGGTCGTCTTGCAATCTTCAGGTCAACCTTGTTTAAAGTTTACTAAAAGCCGAAGGGACGAGGATCATTAATAGATTATTTTTAAAAAACATTCATAGTTGATCAAGTGTCCTTTGAGAATATAGTCGTAAAATGGTACTATTCAGGTTTAGAAGGGAAAACGATTATTTCTCGAAGAAAAGGAGGAGAGCCTGTGAATATCAGTCATCAATCCATTATTAAAAAAATCGAACAAGAATTAATGAAGGCGAAAACAGTAAATCAATCAGATAAAATGAAAGAGCATATTTATTCCATAAAAGCCTTGTGTGAAGTACTATTAGAGTCGGATAGTACCCATCAATCTACAAACGTGCTTTTAAGTAATGATCAGCAGCAGCCAAGTTATATCCCTCCTTCTCAGCCTGCACAACCTATTAGGATCCAGGAAGAGAAAAAATTAAAAACAGATGACGGGGCAAACGGAGATTCACTATTTGATTTTTAGGAGTGTGGAAAATGAAGATCTTTATCATTATTGGTGCCATTAGTGCTTTTCTTTCGGTCGGTTTCGGTGCATTTGGTGCACACGCATTAGAGGGAAAGATTTCGCAGAAGTATATAGAAATCTGGAATACTGGAGTCCTTTATCAAATGTTTCATTCCATTGGGATCATTATCGTAGGGATTCTGCTCGGGAATGTTTCGGCTAGTTCTGTTCTTTCATGGTCAGGCTGGTTGATGCTCATTGGAATTATCTTATTCTCTGGAAGTTTGTATGTTCTTAGTTTATCAGGCATTAAGGTACTAGGGGCTATTACACCACTGGGAGGCGTTTCCTTCCTAATTGCCTGGGTATTAATTGTTGTGTTTGCGGTGAAAGCATTATAATAAAAAGCTCTTTTTAAAAGATTGTTGTTGGTTTTCGCTGCAGGTGCGAGACTCCTGCGAGAGAAGCGGAACAGGTGAGACCTAAGCAGGAGCATGGCAACGAGGAGGCCAACCTTCTGACCCGCGGAAAGCGAGCATCCCTTCGCTGCAACCAACTAACTCCTTTTCAAATAATATCAATGTTTACGAAAACAGCCTAAAAAAACGCGGGACTGTCCTTTAAGGGTCCAACTCACATTAACTCTCATATATAGAAGTAGTATACAAAGTTTCTTCTATATACAGGTGATGTGATCTTAGAACCTTATGATTTGGACAGTCCCGTTTTTTTATCTTTGAGAGTAAGTTCCCATTCCTCCATTACCACCAAAAGGATATTCATACTCAATTTCCTCATCAAAGGTAATGTAATCTAAGTATATCATCGGTAATAAATAACGTGTTCCTGTTTGAGGGTCGCTTAAAATAAGGTGATCACGTCCAGCTGCCTCAATGATTCCTTTAAAAACCTTAGCATTCCATTCTTGGTTGTTTTCAAATGTCATGTAAACTGTAGCGACTTTTCCTTTGTTAAGGCGTAGAATATTTTCAATATACGATTGTTCGATTGGCAGCATTCCTGGAACAGCTTGTGTAGGGGCCGGTGCATCTGTTGGTTGAGGTACCTGTATACCTCCTCCAAATCCACCATTTTGCCCCTGACCTTGCATCGGTCCCATAAATTGCCCTGTTCCATACTGGCCATATTGGTTGGATCCTTGACGCTGGTTATAGCCATACATATATGGGTTTCCCCCGTATTGCACCATGTTAGAACCTCCTTAAATTAAAATACTTTTGGACAATCAGCTTGTGTTGGCTGGAAAAAACAGTGGGATTTATATCGACCAGAATTAGCTTGGTTATACCACTGTGCTGGACAGGCTCCTGCAGGCTCAAAGAACCATAAAGCATAGGAAGCAGGATGATAGCGCAACCCTTTAATCGTATCTCTTGCTAACTTAATGTCCTGTTCTCGAGCTCTTTGATAAAAATAACCTTTCTGTGTCGCTTCAAATCCCCCCGGACTTTGAAAAACCATTCTTTGAATCGTGTTAATGTCCTTAAAATCTAAACAACGTGACCGGACTCGATTGACTCCAGTGTTTCCAACCATGAGCATCCCGAGCTTCCCTTCACCCTCTGCTTCCGCTCTCATCAGTCGTGCCAACAGCTTCACTTCTTTTTCGTTATGTGCAATTACAGCCATTTATTTCACCTCTCTTTAGGTGTATGACTATGAATGAGTATCGGTGAAACATTAGTGGCTTTATTTCACTATTTCATAACTATGAGGATAGGTTGTGGATTATACCTTGTTTTTAGGTGATGCTTTGGTTATTGGCGTGGGTGTGCATGCCCACCCGCGAAAAGTGTTGAATTTAGTCGGCCGGTCAATATATTTCCGGTTATGGACAAATTAATGGTCATAATGGACAAATTATCTTTCCTTTTGGACAAATAAATTAGTTTAAAAAACGTTTCACATTCTATTCGAAAATGTCCTAGCAATTGATCATCCACTACTAAAGTTGGATTTATAAAACCAGGTCAAAAAAATGACACTATATTCCCCCGATATAGTGTCAACGTAATAAATTATTAGTTTACGTGAAGAAATTGTGAAATTTTTTCTTCTTTTAATAGGTTTCCGACAAAGAATGTTCCGAACTCCCCAAAGCGGGCGCTTACTTCGTCAAAACGCATTTCGTAGATCAGCTTTTTAAACTGCAGGACGTCATCAGCAAATAATGTCACGCCCCATTCATAATCATCGAAGCCAACAGAACCTGTAATGATCTGTTTTACCTTACCTGCATATTGGCGTCCAATCATTCCATGATCGCGCATCATACTACGGCGATCCTCCATCGGCAGCATATACCAGTTATCCTCACCTTGGCGGCGCTTGTCCATTGGGTAGAAACAAACATGATTCGCTTTTGGTAGAGCTGGATATAGTCTTGCACGGATTTGTGGATTTTCGTATGGATCTTCTCCAGCAGGTAGATAGTTACTTAATTCTACTACAGAAACATATGAGTAAGTTGGAATCGTAAATTCAGCTATTTTTAGCTTATTGAACTCATTTTCCAATTCGTTTAACTCTTCCATAGTTGGACGAAGAATCATTAGCATGAAATCAGCTTTTTGACCAACAATTGTATAAAGAGCATGACTACCGGCCTCTGCCTCTTGTGCTTGATTGACTTTATCTAAGTATGCATGGAATTCATGAATTGCAGATTGGCGTTCATCACTTGAAATCAGCTTCCAAGCTGTCCAGTCCATTGAACGGAAATCATGTAAAGAATACCAGCCTTCTAACGTTTGTGCTGCTTCACTCATGAAAATCACTCCTATCTAATCTATTTGCAACTTTACTATATCATAGTTTGACCGAATCAATTACATTAGAAACCTTATTGTTAAGAAATTGCCATAAGCTAGGATAAATAATTTTTGTTGGAGGATAATAAAAGATTGTATACAGTAGATTTAATTTTCAAAAAACAAAAACATTTACGTTGAAAACGATAACATTCTTCGTATATCTTGAATTCTCTCATCAGAAGGGTATTCTAAAAATGGAATGTAATTTAAGGAGGTATTTTGGTGAGCGATTTGTTTCAAACCTTAACTGATAAAATAAAAGCGAAGGAATTAAAAATCGTTTTTCCTGAAGGGTTAGACGAAAGAATTTTAACTGCAGCATCTAGACTAGCAAAAGATGAAATCCTGACTCCGATTCTAGTTGGAAATCCGGAAGAGATTCAATCGAAAGCGAAAGAATTAAATGTTATTCTTGAAGGATGTGAAATCTATCATCCTGCCCAGTATGACCGAATGGATGAACTTGTACAAGCATTTGTTGAACGTCGTAAAGGAAAAGCTACTGAAGACGATGCTAGAAAAATCCTACTGGATGAAAACTATTTCGGTACAATGCTGGTTTATAAAGGATTAGCGCACGGATTGGTCAGTGGCGCTGCTCACTCAACGGCAGACACGGTTCGACCTGCACTTCAAATTATTAAAACAAAAGAAGGTGTCCGTAAAACTTCAGGTGTCTTTATTATGGTACGCGGGGATGAGAAATACGTATTTGCTGATTGTGCCATCAATATTTCACCAGACAGCCAAGACTTAGCGGAAATTGCTCTTGAAAGTGCGAAGACAGCTGAAATGTTTAATATTGATCCGAAAGTGGCTATGCTGAGCTTTTCAACAAACGGTTCCGCAAAATCACCTGAAACCGAGAAAGTAACAGACGCTGTAGAAATTGCCAAAGAACGTGCTCCATACCTTACTTTAGATGGGGAGTTTCAGTTTGATGCAGCATTTGTTCCATCCGTAGCAGCGAAAAAAGCTCCAGATTCCGTGATCAAGGGTGATGCAAATGTCTTCGTATTTCCAAGCCTTGAAGCAGGGAATATTGGCTACAAAATTGCTCAACGCCTAGGGAACTTCGAAGCAGTCGGTCCAATCCTTCAAGGGTTAAATGCCCCTGTAAACGATCTATCCCGTGGATGTAATGAAGAAGATGTTTATAAGTTAGCATTGATAACAGCTGCACAAGCGATTTAATTATATAGGGGGCTGTCCAAATAGGGGTCCGGAACCACTATGTATATAGAAGATGTCTTGAGGGTTTCTTCTACATATTAAAGTTGTAGTTCCTGATTCCTCGGTTTTGGGCAGTCCCTTTTTCATTTATATTTATGCTGTATAGGGCCTAAGATTTATTTTTTTCGAAAAAAAGCTTATGGAACAATAGAAAATACCTTCATTTCCTTAGCTTAAAGGAAATAATTTGAGCTTGATTTCCAACTTTTACAAATTCTATCGATTTCTCGACAACAATTGACGAGTTTCTCTGAAACTGAAAAGAGCAAGCCAGACCCCTGACAGAAATCCTTCTAAAGCTGGATAAGTTTCACTCAATTGGACAAAACATAAATACCAAAGCCATCATGATTGGAGCTTAACCCGGTATGAATCTAACTTATCTAACTTATCTAACATTGGAATTAATCTGTGGATTTTTCCTGTTATTTTTAATTATAAAGATCCTGGGAAAAAAGATTATTACCCAAATTACACCTTTTACATTTATTTCAGCTATTATTCTAGGTGAACTTTTAGGAAATGCTCTTTA
The DNA here is from genome assembly GCF_016908495.1 of Rossellomorea pakistanensis. Classification (GTDB taxonomy): domain Bacteria; phylum Bacillota; class Bacilli; order Bacillales; family Bacillaceae_B; genus Rossellomorea; species Rossellomorea pakistanensis. Next base: position 140,331 of record NZ_JAFBDZ010000002.1, read on the forward strand.
TGATGAAAAGGTTGGCGTCAGGTATATTTTCTATACTATGTGTTTATGGGGACTCCTTTTGTTTATAGTCGAGACTGCTAGTCAGAAATTTTTAAAATTACGTTTACTTTTTGAAGGGAAACCATCGGTATTAATAAGGAATGGGATTGTGAATAGGGAGCAGTTAAAGAAAAATCGAATGAATCTTAATCAGCTACAAAGTTTACTCCGACAATCTGAGACTTTTTCAATACGAGAGGTTGCCTACTGCTACTTGGAGGCAAATGGATCCATTAGTTTATTGAAAAAAACCTCTTATCAAAAGACGACTCAAGAAGATTTTAATTTCGCCCCTAAGCCTGTACATGTTCCAGTCACGGTTATAAGGGATGGAGAATTATTAACGGATGAATTATTGGATATTGGCCGTGATAAGGAATGGCTATTGTTGCAATTAAAGTCACAAGGAATAGAAGAACCAATGGAGGTCTTTCTAGCTGAATGGTTAGAAGGAGATGGGCTATTCGTTCAAACCTTTAATCAAGCTTCTCTTAGTAAAAAATGAGGTTCAACATCCTTCCTCTTCAGCTAAAAGAAGCTTCTCTATGGTATAATGAGCACGCATGTTTGTTATATTGTGGATTAATAGTGAACGATGCTTAAGGCTTTGTTGCTAGATGTGGCTTTATCGGTGCCCCTTGAGCATTTCTTATGAAGGAGTATTTTAGAAAAAATGGAAAAAGATAAATCAAAATTACTTCAACAGCCAAATTGGAGAATTATTGATCAGTCGAGCTTAGGACCGATCTTTGGTGCACTTCAGTCATTTGCGATAGATGATACTTTATGTACCTCAATTGGCGCTGGAAACTCTGTTACAACAGCTAGATCCTGGGTCCATCATGATACTATTGTATTGGGGATTCAGGACACGAAGCTTCCCTTTCTGGAGGAGGCACTTCGTTTTTTAGAAGATCAAGGATATCAGTATATTGTTCGAAATTCAGGTGGTCTTGCTGTTGTATTGGATTCGGGTGTATTAAACCTTTCGTTGATTTTTCCTGACTCTGAAAAAGGGATTGATATCAATCGTGGCTATGATGCTATGCTTGAGCTTATCAAAGATATGTTCAAGGACTTTAATGTAAAAATAGAAGCGAAGGAAATTGTTCATTCCTATTGTCCAGGGAGCTATGATCTAAGTATTCATGATCGTAAGTTTGCTGGGATTTCCCAAAGAAGAATCAAAAATGGTGTAGCTGTTCAAATTTACTTATGTATCAATGGCTCAGGAGAAGAGCGAGCGAGATTGGTACAGCAATTCTATAAGATTGGAAAAAAAGAAGAAGTGACCAAGTTCATTTTTCCTGAGATAAAGCCGGAAGTAATGGCTTCACTATCAGACCTTTTAGGTATTGAATTAACGGTTCAAGATGTGATGCTTCGTTTCTTACAATCGTTAAAATCATATAGTCATAACATTTTTGCAAGCCCTCTTCATGGTGAAGAGCTGGTTCTATATGATGCCTATTATCAAAGAGTCCTAGATCGTAATGATAAAGTGCTAAATAGCTAAAAAAGGAACGTGCCATAAGGTGGCCGTTCCTTTTTATAAAATTTACGAAATAAATGTTTATTTGTGTATTGCCCTGTTCAAGGCGTTACCGCTTTTCTGGTGTCCAGTTCCAGCGCCTAGGCCTTCGAGTCATAAGCCAAGCCACCAAGGAAGGGAAAGGGCGCCCTTTCTAGGTGACTCGTCTTATGCTTTGCCAGCGGCGCACAGGATGTGGGTCAGAAAGGCGTTGCCACAGGACGTGGCGAACTTAGCCTTTCAACCTCTTAGAGGCGCTTCCGCTTTTCTTTTTACTCCGCTAATTTTTCCAGGTTTCCATTTCTGTCCATTTTAAATCTAGGCGATTTTCCTTCGTCGTCTTCAAAGGCAACGAGTTTTCTTGCTCTGTTCATAATTTGCATTAATGTCTCGTAATCTTCTTGCATCGTTATGGAATTTTTTTCGAGACTAGCAATTTTACTTTCGAACTCTTGCTGCTTTCGTTTTAATTCCGCATTTTCATGTCGTAAACGAAGATTTTCGCTTTTTACTATATCGCTATGAACATTTGAGTGTGCTAGATTCTGTAAGAAGGCAATAACCTTTTCCAATGAAAGCTCTTCCCTAGAAGCTTGAGGCTTTCTGTAGCTTGGTACAGGTACTGCTTCTTCTTCTCTATCAGGTTCATGATTTGAATCCTTTTCTGTTACTGGCTGCTCTTGTGCAATTGGTTGTTCAGAGCGTACTTCTTGTTCAAATGGATACGATTCCTCACCCATCTCAGCTTCCATCGATAGAGACATAGCATCTAATTCTTCTAGTGATGGATTTGGTGGTTGATATAATAGTTTCTTCTTGCCACTTTGCTCTTTTCCAAGTAGGCGATGGCGCTGCTTTCTTTGTTTTTTTGCTAGTTGAAGAGCTTTTTCATATTGATGACGGACAACGGCATTCCAGCGGAACCCGCAAGCAGCAGAAGTACGATTCAGCTTATCTCCAACCTCTTCAAAAGCGTTAAGCTGTGTACTTCCTTCTCTAACATGACGTAGTACCGTTTCAGCTAATAATAAATCATTTTCATCCGTCCATGCATCTTGACGTGTTTTCATAAACATCTCAACTCCCATATCATTCTTTGAATTTTTCGAGGAAAATACGATCGTATTAGGCCTTAAAACAAGTATTTCTATACCCTCAGCATGGACATTTCCAAATGATTTTATACGAAAATGTTAAAAATATTTTATATCTAATAGTTTCGTTGTCAGTTTTGTTCATCCTTAAAGGAATTAAAGATTGGAAGAGAACCTCTCTTGCAAAACAGTACGAGAAAATGTATTCTAGATAGCGGAAATCATGAAAAGCTCGGAGTGCCTTGAACAGCTAGGTACTTACGCTTGCCACAGATATACCATTCTATTTATAAACACTCGAAAATTTTTATTACCTCTAAACGAAAGGGTTGTTGACGAATGGCAAACGAATTTCGTGTTTGCGATGATTGTCAAGCCGTTAATGTAAAAACACTCATTCCAAAATTAAAGCAGTTAGATTCAAATGCACCTGTTGAGGTAGGCTGCCAATCCTATTGTGGACCAGGGCGAAAAAAGACTTTTGCCTTTATTAATAATCGACCTGTTGCGGCATTGACAGAAGAAGAGTTGCTTGAAAAAATTCAGAAAAAGCTAAAGTAATGATGAAGAATAGAATCGCCACATTTCAAAATATGGGGGAGCACCTCCATTTTTGAGGTAAGGTGATTTTTTATGCTTTTGGATAGTTATCAGAATAATTTGTCAACGGTTAGATTCATTAAAAAATTTTTTAATCATCACTATGGGTAATGAACAAAAGGGTTCTGAGGCTTTGAATAATTTTCCGATATATTTCGAGATGAAGTCGTTAAAAAAAGTCGCTATAATAGAAGCATGCTAGTTAGGAAGAGGGTAAAATATGGAATATTCCAAACAGAAATTAGACGAGGAAAAAGTTTTTAAAGACCCTGTTCATCGATATGTACACGTTAGAGACAGAGTAATTTGGGATTTAATAGGAACAAAGGAATTTCAAAGATTGAGAAGAATCCGCCAGCTAGGAACCACTTACTTAACCTTTCATGGGGCTGAACATAGTCGGTTTAACCACTCTCTAGGAGTATACGAAATCATCCGCCGGATTGTCGACGATGTGTTTGACGGTCGTCCTGAATGGAGTAAAGAAGAAAGGCTTCTATCGTTATGTGCGGCACTTCTTCATGACCTCGGCCATGGACCCTTTTCCCATTCCTTCGAAAAAGTATTTCAGCTTGACCATGAGCATTTCACCCAAGCGATTATTTTAGGAGATACAGAAGTAAACGCCATTCTTTCGAAAGTGAGCAAGGATTTTCCGAAATATGTCGCAGAAGTCATCGCGAAAACCTATGAAAATAAGCTTGTTGTGAGCCTGATCTCAAGCCAGATTGACGCTGATCGTATGGATTATTTACAAAGAGATGCGTACTTTACGGGTGTTAGCTACGGGCACTTTGATATGGAAAGAATTCTAAGGGTGATGAGACCGAGGGAAGATCAAGTCGTTATTAAATATAGCGGTATGCATGCGGTTGAAGACTATATCATGAGTCGCTATCAAATGTACTGGCAGATTTATTTCCATCCCGTGACCCGAAGTGCAGAAGTCATATTAACGAAAATTCTCCATCGGGCAAAAGAGCTATATGAAAATTCTTATTCCTTTAAGCTGCCCCCTATTCATTTTTACTCGATGTTTGAAGGAAAGGTATCTCTTAAAGACTATTTGAAATTAGATGAGGCCGTTATTCTCTATTATTTTCAAATCTGGGAAGAGGAAGAAGATCCGATATTAAGTGATCTTTGCCGTAGATTTATGAATCGTAACCTATACAAATACGTAGAATTTGATCCAGCAAAGGAATATAAGAAGCACAGCGAGCTTGAAACGCTATTTAAAAAGGCTGGGATTGATCCAGAATATTACTTAGTACTAGACTCTTCGTCAGATCTACCTTACGACTTTTATCGACCTGGTGAAGAAGAAGAGAGACTACCGATTCATCTGATGATGCCAAGTGGAGATTTACGAGAGCTTTCAAGAGAATCTGATATTGTCGATTCCATATCTGGGAAGAGAAGAACGGATCATAAGCTCTATTTCCCTGCTGATTTTCTATATGATGAGTCTTCTAAGAAAAATATAAAGAGGCAAATACGTACGATCTTAGATTTAACATAAGACAAGATAACGACGACGGATCTTACAGAGCAATACTAGGAGTAGGAGATGAAGTACCATTGTTGAAAGATCACGCTAGACTAATGAGTGCATTTTTGGCTTCCGGAGAGATTGTGGGAAGAAAAAAGCTTCAAAAAATGATTTACATTTCAAAAAAACTAACATTCCCATTTCAAGAGAAATTTCAATTTCACTTCTATGGACCTTATTCAGAGGAGCTGACATTACGAGTAGAAGAGCTATGTAATATGGGCTTTATAAGTGAAACTAAAGAAAAAAAGGGTGGATATTTTCAATATCGATATGCCATTACAGAAGAAGGCCAAGGGTTCTTAAAGCTGTACGAAGAACAAATGCCTTTTTTAAAAGATTGTTTAGAGGACATGAACCTTCAATCAGCACGCTTTTTAGAGCTGGTTTCTACTATACTTTATTTTGATAACTTGGAGAAAGAAGAAGTAAAAGAGAAAATTTTCACTTTAAAAAGGAAACAAAAGTACACAGCAGAAGAAGTAGACGAAGCATACGAGTATATTAATCAACTAAAGTATAAAATCCAGTAAGAAAGAGCCTGAAGATGTGGAATTTTCACTTTTCAGGCTTGTTCTTTTTGTAAAAGGTTGTTTTGGGGCCAGAAAGACAATCCTTAATTGAACTTAGCCATTTATCCTTCGTTCAAGGCGCTTCCGCTATTCTAGTGTCCAGCTCCAGCGCCTAGCTCCTCGAGACATAAGTCAAGCCCACCAAGGAAGGGAAAAGGCGCCATTCCTTGGTAGGCTCGCCTTATGCTTGTCGGAGGCCCACAGGACGTGGGTCAGAAAGGCGTTGCCACAGGACGTGGCGAACTTAGCCATTCATCCTTCATTCAAGGCGCTTCCGCTTTTCTAGTTATCACTGAGTCGTTTGCCGCCAACGGCATAGTCACCTTTGTTCATTTCTTCGATAAACACCACGATTTTTTCCTCTGGAGCCCCTGTTGTTTCACTGACAGCAGTCGTTACTTTTTCTACTAATGCTCTTTTTTGGTCTTCTGTTCGCCCTTCTAGCATTTTTACTGTAATATATGGCATTGTTTTCGCTCCTTTTTCATTTTTTTGATACAATCACGATAGAGAGTCTTTTTTATTTTACAGGAATTCAATTAATTTTATCGAGTATGAGGCGGAAAATTTTTTAATATACTGTTTAGTGTGAATAAACCAAGTCTTTTTTCGTGAAATTGTTGTTTTTTATAAGGAAAGGAAATTGACAATCCGTTCATTTTTCTTCACTCTAGCAGCAAAGTTTACGAAAACACCAAATAATATTGATAAAGGAGTACATACATTGGATCAGTTTTTATTTTTTAATTTAGAAGAGCTTCCGTTTGTTGTCATTGCTCTTTTACTTGCTTTTACTTTTCATGAGTTTGCCCATGCCTATGTTGCTTATAAGTTTGGGGACTCAACAGCAAAGGAGCAGGGAAGGTTAACCTTAAATCCCATCCAGCACTTAGATCCGATTGGTACGCTATTTATCCTAATCGCTGGATTTGGGTGGGCGCGACCAGTACCAGTTAATCGTTTTCACTTTAAAAATCCTCGACTTGCAGGGGTACTGGTATCGGCAGCAGGGCCATTAAGTAACTTTCTGCTTGCATTCGTGTTTTATGGTGTGCTTTATTTGTTTGTTAATTTAGGGTATCAAGCCCCTCCATTTTTATTGGACTTAATTAATATGGTTGTGTACTTAAACATTTTATTGTTTTTCTTTAACTTACTACCGTTCCCACCATTAGATGGTTATAGGATCATTGAGGATTTATCACCACCTAGAATTAGGTCAAAATTATCTCAATATGAGCAATACGGAGTAATCCTTTTTATCGTTCTGGTGATTACTCCATTGGGAAGCTACACAATCTGGCCATTCTTAAATGGCGGTATGGATGCTGTCGTCCCAGTGTTTAATACCATTTTCTCTACACTATTTTCCGCATTTATATAAAGTAAAGGGAGTTGAGCTATAATGGAAGAGAATAAAAAGAAGAAAAGTATTGGCTTTAATATTATCAAAAGTGATCCCACTGATGGACATGGTGGGTATGGCGTCGGAAGTTTAAGCCTGGATAATGTATCACCTGTTATTGTCGATGTTGAAGATGGAGATGCCATTGTTGATATTGGGGCGATGCACGCCAGAAGCCAGGTAGAAAAGGGGATTAAATTCACACGCAATCGTGAAGATTCAGAAGGTGGAAAACCTTATTGGCTTGTTTGGGTAACAATTGACCGTAAAGAAGCAGGTCCCTATTATGCGGGGGTAACGGCATGTGAGATGGTTGTGAACCGGGAAAAGCGTAGAGGATACAAGCTTTTGCCAGAGCATGTGAATCGCATGGATAAATCGATTAAACGCCATATTATAGTCGACCATATGGATGAAAAATCCAAAACGATTTTAAAAAACTTTTTAAAATCTCATGATGAAGGCATGTGGGAACGTTCAGAAAATAAACTGAAACAGGATTTAACAATTTGACTCTTGTTTTACATTATTTAACAAAATGTTGAACGAATTATGACATTTTTTCGAAAATCTTGTTCACACCTTGCCCTATAACAGGAAAAAAAGTAAACTTAAAGCACAGTTTGCACATAAAAACTAGGACATGAAAAACCTCGGGACCGCACAATCCCGAGGTTTTTCATTTGAAGCAAGTATTTATACGATTGGTATATATTCGTTAAAAGGCGGACTGAAGTTTATTGGTTTAAATTCCAAAATTAGGGCAGGAAATTAAGAATTGGGCGATAAATATTGGTCAAGTACTGCATGTATTGGTTGCTAAAAAATGATTTATTTCTTGGCCACGAAAAACATGTCGGCCAAATTGAATAAATCGATTGATCAAGAGATCTATCAGTTAAAGCCAGCAAACACCAGGTGTCTGATAAAATTTATCAATCTAGATCCTGCCTATATTGGTCATTCGATAAATAATAACAAGCCTCGCCCAAATCGCTATCGTTTCCAAAAGTATTTTAAAACAACCATTCTTTAAACTTTTTATACCAAGGTTGATCGTCTTTCTTTTCTTCTTTCTTTGGTATTTCCTTATTTTTTTCCTCTAATTGGTCAGTGCAATATTCTGTTGGGACTGTTCCTTTAACAAAATATGTGAAACGCTGGGAAGAGCAGTCTTTTGTGGCAAGCTTTCCGTTATGAGGATTTACTTTGACCCCAACAACATCGTTTGTCGGTTTAAATGTTTTTATCGGCTCGCCTTTTAAAGCTTCCTCCATAAAATGAACCCATATTTCCTTAGCATACCTTTTGTCTGCTATAGCTGTGATGTCTTTCCCTTTATCGTAGCCAGTCCAGATTCCGGCCGTTAACTGCGGGGAAAAGCCAATCATCCAGTTATCCGTGTTCGTTGTACCGGATTTTCCTGCATAATGTCTGGTGATATGTTTACGGATTGTGATTCCGGTAACAGTGGAATAATCATTTAATTTCGGGTCAAATATTCCGGTTAGCATATGTGTCATGACGAATGCGACATCAGGGTCTAGAACTTGTTCTTTCTCCCATTCATGTTCATAAATCACTTTACCTGTGAAGTCTTCCACTCGTGTAATAAATACTGGTTCCACTTTTACTCCGCCATTAGCAAACATATTGTAAGCATTGACCATATCAATGACTCTTGCTCCAGAGGTTCCAAGAGCGGAGGATGGAATCGGTTTGATTTTCGTCGATAGTCCAAATTTTTCAGCAGCTTTTGCTAACACTTCTTCTCCTAAAAAAAGATGTGTTTTAACGGCATAAACATTATCAGAAACAGCAATAGCTTGGGCTAGAGTAATCTTGTCATTTGCATATTTATTATTATAATTATGTGGTGTGTACTTACTTTTCCCATCATCAAACGTAAAGGTCGTCAGTTCACTTTTCATCGTTGTTGATGGTGTAAAGCCACTCTCTAAAGCCTCATAATAGAGCAAAGGTTTAATGGTAGAGCCAGGCTGTCTAATGGCTTGTACTGCCCGGTTGTAGGGACTCTCTTCATAGTTCCTGCCACCCACTAATGCGGTTACATATCCATTCTTTGGATTCATCGAAGCAAAGCCAATTTGAACTTCTGATTCCGGGTCCATTTCTTCATTAATGACTTTCTCTGCCACTTTTTGATGTTTAGGGTTTAGAGTGGTATATACTTTCAAACCGCCTAATTCCACTGTTTTCTCATCAATTCCAAGCTGGGTTTGTAGTTGGTGTTTGACTACGTCTTGGAAGTAAGGAGCCATTTCAATTTGCTGATGCTCATGTTCCCCAACAATTTTCAGTTTTGCCTCTTTTGCCTGTTCAGCTTCCTCATTTGTGATTTTTTGTTCTTTTACCATTGTGTTTAAAATGATATCTTGTCTTTCTTTTGATTTCTCAAAGGAGGATAGTGGAGAATAATGGCTGGGTCCTTTAGGAATCCCTGCTAATAGGGCTGATTCAGCAAGTGTAAGCTCATTAGCGTCTTTGCCAAAATAAAATTGACTAGCCGCTTGAATCCCGTAGGCCCCGTGTCCATAATAGATCGTATTCATATACCCTTCCAAGATTTTTTCCTTAGAATAATTCATTTCGATTCGTAGGGTATAAAGTGCCTCATTTAGTTTACGAGTCCAAGTTTTGTCGTGAGTGAGAAAAAGGTTCCTTGCATATTGCTGTGATATCGTACTAGCTCCTTGGACCTTTGCCATTGCTTTAATATCTGCAATCGCAGCTCCAGCAATCCGCTTAAGGTCAAATCCATGATGCTCATAAAAATTTTTATCCTCAATGACGAGGGTGGCGTCAATCATGGCTGGGGAAATGTCATTTAGCTTAACCCAATATCTTTTTTGCCCACCATGACTACTCTCCCCAATCACTTCTTCATTTGCACTATATATTAACGTTGATTGTGGAACAGCTAATGGTGGTGGTCCCTTTATTTTCGCGTAAGTGAATAATCCTAGGAGGAAAAATAGGATAAATACTGAAAATACTAAACTAATAAAGATGATAGCTCTCAAATATTTTTTTGTTTTTCTGATTTGAGAATCAGTTAAAATCTCCATTTTTCTCCCTCTTTTCCATTAGGATTACTAAATTTCAAATAAGCCATAATAGTAACAGTATGAAAAAAATAGATCGTTTTTAAACATTCCTTCTTTAAGAAAAAATTTTTTCTTGAAATTTTGCTAGATTCGACTATACTTTTCCTAGAATATGATTGAAGAAGTGTATTCTTATGAATGTGTATTTACTGTTGTCTTGTTGGACGTTTTCTTTTTTCTTATTAGATAAGAATGTATTAAATTTGGAGTGTTTATGGCATTGTCAGCTCCAGCGCCCAGGCCTTCGAGTCATAAGCCAAATCACCTAGAAAGGGGAAAATCACCCTTTCTAGGTGGCTCGTCTTATGCTTGTCAGGCCTGTTCAAGGCGCTTGCGCTTTTCTTATATGTTTGTAATTAATAAGTTAGGGAAGGATAACATTGATGTTTCGGCAGGGCATTTTTTTAATAGAGAAAGTTCATTTGTCACGTGAAAGTTAAAAAGGAAAGGATGAAGATGAATGGGTGGATTTTGGTTTACAGAAAAGCAGACAGAAAACTTTGGAATTACAATGAAGGTAAATAAAACTTTACATACAGAGCAAACAGATTTTCAAAAGCTTGATATGGTTGAAACAGAAGAGTGGGGGAATATGCTTCTGCTTGATGGAATGGTCATGACTTCTCAAAAGGATGAGTTTGTTTATCATGAAATGGTGGCACATGTACCATTGTTTACCCATCCAAATCCGGAAACGGTCTTGGTTGTAGGAGGAGGAGACGGTGGAGTTATTCGTGAAATTCTCAAGCATCCGAGTGTAAAGAAAGCGGTTCTGGTTGACATTGATGGGAAAGTGATTGAGTACTCAAAAGAATACTTGCCTGAAATTGCAGGTGAGCTTGAAAACGAGCGCGTCGACGTTCAAGTTGGAGATGGCTTTATGCATATTGCGAAGAGCGAAAACGAATACGACGTCATCATGGTGGATTCAACAGAACCAGTTGGTCCAGCTGTTAACCTATTCTCAAAAGGGTTCTATGCAGGTATTTCAAAAGCGCTTAAAGAAGACGGAATCTTTGTTGCTCAATCAGACAATCCGTGGTTTAAAGCCGATCTTATCCGACAAGTTCAAAGGGATGTGAAGGAAATCTTCCCAATTACACGTCTTTATACGGCGAACATTCCTACCTACCCAAGTGGCTTATGGGCATTTACCCTAGGATCTAAAAAATATGACCCACTAGAAGTAAGAGAAGAAAGATTCCATGAAATCGAAACAAAATACTATACAAAAGAACTGCACAAAGCAGCATTCGTCCTACCAAAATTCGTAAAAGACTTAACAGAGTAACGCGTTAAATCATTCGGGGACGGTTCTCGATTGCGTTAAAGTGTCAACGCAATCGAGGACCGTCCCTAAATAGGGAGGTCACATAAAGATGAGATTTGATGAGGCATATTCCGGTAATGTGTTTATTTGCAGTCATCCGTCCTATGAAGACAGTCAGGTGGTCCTTTATGGAATGCCGATGGATTGGACCGTCAGCTACCGTCCTGGCTCTCGCTTTGGGCCTGCGCGAATCCGTGAGGTTTCTATTGGACTTGAAGAATATAGTCCATATTTGGATCGTGAATTAGAAGAAGTAAAATACTTCGATGCAGGGGATATTCCACTACCTTTTGGAAATCCTCAAAAAAGCATTGAACTAATAGAAGATTATATTGATGAGCTTCTAGCAGATGGGAAAGTCCCATTTGGTATGGGCGGAGAACATCTAGTATCTTGGCCAGTTATGAAGGCTATGTCAAAGAAATATAAGGATCTAGCTATAATCCATATGGATGCGCACACAGATCTTCGAGTGGATTATGAAGGAGAGCCTCTTTCACATTCGACACCAATAAGAAAAATTGCCGAGCACATCAGACCTTCGAATGTATATTCATTTGGCATTCGTTCCGGCATGAAGGAAGAGTTTCAATGGGCAAAAGAGAATGGGATGCATATCTCCAAGTTTGAGGTTTTAGAGCCTCTAAAAGAGATTCTTCCTACTTTAGAAGGACGCCCAGTCTATGTCACGATTGATATTGATGTATTAGATCCTGCCCATGCACCGGGAACAGGAACCGTTGATGCCGGTGGAATCACTTCACGTGAACTATTAGCTTCCATCCATGAAATTGCTCGATCAGGAGTGAATGTAGTTGGGGCAGACTTAGTCGAAGTTGCACCAATCTATGATCATTCCGAACAAACTGCGAATACAGCTAGCAAGCTTATCCGCGAGATGCTGTTAGGATGGGTAAAATAATTTCAAATTAAGGGGTAGACCCAGAATAAGAAGTAAGACATAACACCTTCAAAGTGGAAATCGAACATGAAGCTCCATTTCGATACCTAATATGAAGGTGAACCTAACTTCTTTATCGGGTCACCCCTTTTCCCATTTCCACCAAAACGTACCTTCCATTGCTTTTTTGACGAAAAATTTTTATACTAGAAAGGTTATCGTTATACATCGGAAAAAGACTTAAATCATTATATTGTTGCGTTAATACGCTACAGCATTACCCGATTACCCCGTTCGAGAACCGTCCCTGGGTGCGTTAATGCGGTAAAGGGTAAAAAATTGTTTTAAAGGATGTGAGTGGGTTGGCGGTACATAGTAGTGAGAAGCAGATACCGGTGAAAATTCACTTGAGAACGGATATACAGCATGGTGATGAGAAAGATTCTTTTGAGCTATTTGCATTTGGACGATACTATAAAAAAGGGGATACTGCTTATTTGAAATATGATGAAGTCCAGGAAGAAGGGACCGTTCATACTATCATCAAAATGGCAAGTGAAAACGCCCTGATTTTGCGAAGTGGTGCTGTCAAAATGAGATTGTCCTTTAATAAAGCACATGAATTAAATGGCTCATATGAAACAGAAATCGGCACACTCTTATTAACTACGACCACGAATAAGCTTACGTATGAGGAATACGAAGAAAATAATAGCGGTGAATTTCAAGTCCATTATGAATTGCATATGCAGGGAAGCTCAGTAGGTAAATATTATATGGTGATCTCATTTAAGGAGGAGACTCAAGAGTTATGAACATAGTAGAAACAGTTCAGGAAAAATTAAAGTCCGAAATTAAAGCAGCCGTAATAAAAGCCAATTTAGCTACAGAACAACAAATCCCAGATGTCATACTAGAAACGCCAAAAGATAAAAGTCATGGGGATTATTCAACAAATATGGCTATGCAGCTAGCAAGAGTAGCCAAAAAAGCCCCAAGAATGATCGCAGATGACATTGTAGCTCACTTTGATCATTCAAAAGCGTCAATTGAAAAAATTGACATAGCCGGACCAGGTTTTATTAATTTTTATATGAATAACTCCTACTTAACAGACCTAATTCCTACGATTCTAAAAGCAAATGAAGCTTACGGAAGCTCTGATGCTGGAAAAGGTGAACGAATTAACGTCGAGTTCGTTTCAGCTAATCCTACAGGGGATCTCCACTTAGGACATGCTCGTGGTGCGGCTGTCGGTGATTCTCTTTGTAATGTTTTAGAGAAAGCGGGCTATAATGTAACGCGTGAATACTATATTAATGATGCTGGAAACCAAATTCATAATCTTGCTCTATCTGTAGAAGCTCGTTATTTCCAAGCCCTTGGACAGGATAAACCAATGCCGGAGGATGGCTATCAAGGGGCAGACATTATCGGAATAGGGAAAAAGCTAGCAGAGGAGTTCGGTGACCATTACACTCAAGCTGACGAAAAAGAACGCTATGATTTTTTCCGTCAATATGGCTTGAAATATGAAATGGAAAAACTAAAAAAAGACTTGGAAGCTTTCCGTGTACCATTTAATGTTTGGTATTCTGAAACCTCTTTATATGAGAATGGAAAAATTGATAATGCATTAAAGACTTTAAAAGAGAACGGACATGTATATGAAGAAGAAGGAGCAACATGGTTCCGCTCTACTCAATTTGGAGATGACAAAGACCGTGTATTAATCAAAAATGATGGTTCTTACACATACTTAACACCAGATATTTCGTACCATCAAGATAAGATAGAGCGTGGTCACGATATCCTCATAAATATTTGGGGCGCTGACCACCATGGATATATTCCAAGAATGAAAGCGGCGATTGAAGCATTAGGTTTTAATCCGGAACAGCTTGAAGTCGAGGTGATTCAGCTCGTCCACCTTTATAAAAATGGTGAAAAGATGAAAATGAGTAAACGTACAGGAAAAGCTGTAACAATGCGTGAACTTGTTGAAGAGGTTGGTTTAGACGCAGTACGTTACTTCTTTGCCATGAGAAGTGCGGACACTCATATGGACTTTGACCTAGATTTAGCTGTATCACAGTCTAATGAAAACCCGGTTTACTATGCCCAATACGCACATGCACGTATTTGCAGTATTCTAAGACAGGCGAATGAGCTAGGGTTCACATCAATGGAAGCAAACTATTCTCTCATTCAGAGTGAAAAAGCCATTGATTTGTTAAAAGTGTTAGGTGATTTCCCTCAGGTTGTAGCAGATGCAGCTGAAAAACGTACACCACATCGCATTGCGAATTATATAAATGATTTAGCGGCAACCTTCCATAGCTTTTACAACGCAGAGAAAGTACTAGATGAGGGACAAAAGGAACTGACAAAAGCCCGCTTAGCTTTAATTGAATCCGTAAAAATGACATTAAGAAATGCATTAGCACTGATTGGTGTTTCTGCACCAGAATCCATGTAAGATTAGTAAAAGAACGAAAAGGTGACTCAGTTCGTGTCAGGAACCACTTAGAGGCTGTGGTTCTTGATGCCTGAGTCACTTTTTTTTATTGACATAGGATGATGACATTAGGTTAACCTACTAAATAAGGAGGGACTTTTCATGAAAGAGGTTTTTATTGCATTGTTAACGGGATTTGGAGCTGGTTTTATCTTTGCGATGTTTCGATTACCTATTCCAGCACCACCTGCATTTGCAGGAATTATGGGGATTGTCGGAATATATCTAGGCTTTAAAGTATTTGGGTGGATTCAGCCATTATTTGAGTCGTTTATGAAATAATAAATGTACATGTCTGAGGCTAGTCAGACCGTGGGGATAAATCGTTTCTTAATATAAATACTTGTAGGATTTTGTCGAGAAATCGATAAACTGTAAAAAGTTGAGAATAAAACTATCAAAGTTGAAAATAGAAATGCAAAAGTTGAGAATAAATCCATCATAGTTGAAAATAAAAATACAAAGGTTGAAAATAAACCCATTAAAATAGATAAAAAAAGTAAACTCTGAGCATGATTTTTCGTGAAAAGAATGCTTAGTGATAGCACTATATCAAATCTAGCTTCACCACTCCACTATTCCACCTGTAATCCTTTTCACTCCCCGAATCTTTGAGATATCTTCTATTAATTTCAGCATCGCAAGGTTTTTATTTTTTGCCTCCACCATTAAATCTACGTCCTGATTTAATCTTTTTAGGTCCTTTAGTAGCGGATAAATAAAATCGAAATCTACATAATCAGCATGTGAACGAAACGCTTTTTTTGATTTTGGAGAAGAGACGTGAATTTTAGGAGGGAGAGTGCGGTGCTCCCAAGTTTTTACTATGGAAGGTAAGTACGTTTTTAGATCCCCAACACCATCAGAATTAGCGAGGTGATGATGAATATCGAGCACCATTGGAATCCCTTCTTGATGACAGGCTTTTAACGTTTCTTCGACATTGTACGTTTTATCATCGTTTTCCAGTGTCATGACCTCTTTGATTGGCGAAGGGAGCTTCATTAAGTTTTTATGAAACCTCAACAATGTAGTGGCTTTATCTCCATATGCTCCTCCGATATGAATGTTAATGACTGATTGTTTGGCAATTCCCATTGCTTCTAACATTTTATAATGATAACGCATATCCTCAATTGCATTAAGAGTCACGTCTTCTCGAGGGCTTGTAAAAAGAGTAAATTGATTAGGATGAAAGCTTGCCCTAATCGAAAATTGCTTTATTAAACGTCCAAGTACATCCCATTCTTTTTGGAAAGGCGTTAGGAAATCCCACTTCACTTCAGGGTGGGTCGCTAAAGGGACAAGTGAGCTGGATAATCTATAGACAGATATTTCATGAGCAGCAAGGTAATACAAAATGCGTTTTGTATGGATTAGATTAGCTGCGGTTATTTCCTTTAAACGGTCCATTCTTTCTGTTTGTGGTAGTTCTGAAAAGCGTTTAAATGTCATTGTTTTAGACGGGCTTGCATCCCAGAGTGAAAGAGCATTGGCTACAAACCCTAACCGGTCCGCATGATAATTCCACCTTTTTTGGACAGCGAGAGTAGTCACAAGCTGCTTTCACTGAATTTTTATAACAAAATGGAAATAGTTGAAGCAATCCCTTCTTTTATTCTGGTAAATAAACTGACAGAATCGAGGTCTTCCTTCTTCAAAAAATCCGCCTGAGTTAAATCATCATTGATTTGCTGAAGCGCATTTTTAATAAAAGATTTGTCATAAATCAACATATTACATTCAAGATTAAGAAAAAAGCTTCGTTGATCAAAATTTGCGGTTCCTATATCGCAAAGATTATCATCCACCATAAACACTTTCCCATGGTAAAACCCATCCTGAAATTGATAAATATTCGCTCCATGGGAGAGGAGAGTTCTAAGGTATTTAAATGATCCTTCCTTTACTAGAATATGATCTGAATTATTAGGGACAACAATATTTAATGACACGCCTCTTTTTAATGCATGGACGAGTTCTTTCATTACCCGGTCAGTCGGTATAAAGTAGGGGGAACCGATAATGATTCGATCTTTGCTTTCACGAATAAAGCTTGCAAACACATCTTCTATTTTAATTCCTTCCGTTGGGAATAACTGATGATTCATCATTCCTTTTTCAAGTGGTGGAAAATATAATGATTGATTGAAGAGTTTTTCTTTTGCTGATCGCTTCCAATCAATCAAATATTCTGATTGCATATCCTGAACACCTTCTCCGGAAATTCTTAGATGATAATCCCTCCAAGGTGCCAATTTTTGATCTTCATTTATATATTCTTTTCCAACGTTGAACCCGCCTAAATACCCTATTTTTCCATCAATAACAGTAATTTTCCGGTGATTTCTTTGTTGAATCGAAAAAAATATTAAAGGAAAAGAAGGTTTTTTACTGAAATATAGTTGAACCCCTTGATCATGGAGTTCTTTAACCATTTTCCTTGTAATTTTATGACTTCCTAGTCTATCAAGGATAAGGCGTACCTCAATTCCTTCTTTTGCTTTTTTTATAAGCAATTGAAAAAATTTTTTCCCAAGATGATCATCCTGCACAATGTAGAAAAGAATGTGAATAGAAGTTTGTGCCTTTTCAATGTCAGAAAATAATTTTTTGAACAAGTTGGGACCTGAGGCAATGAGCTCTATGTCACTTTGTCTTATCGGATATTCTCTAGCTACAGCTTGTTTAACAAATTTTTTTCTACCAATGTAAAAATCAATACAGAACCAGAGTAGAATACAAATCATTACAATGATTATCCAAATCCACCACATCAAAATCACTCTTTCACTCTCGATTACACGTTAGTATACCCAATTATGTTTTAATTACTTGAATCTGTTAAGACATCCATGCACTTTAGTATATGTTATTAGAGAATACAAAAAAATTGAAAAAGCATTTGACTGAATGCTCATTCATTATATAATGGAGATAAGGAACATTCTGAATATTATTTTCTTTTTAAGAATTTGAACAAAGGCAAAAGGGGGAAACGGTCATGCACCTAGGAAGGGAGAGGGATTGGTAGTGAATGCATTACTCTGGATTAACTGGATTGCGTTTTTGATTGTAACCGCTTACGCAGTCGGGTTATTTGTATATGTTGTAAAAACAAGAATGGAATATATTAAACTGGGGAAAAAAGTTGAATTTGATCAAAATGTCAAAGAAAGATTAAAGAAAATTGGTGTAAACGTATTTGGACAAAAGAAATTACTGAAAGACAAGAAAAGTGGGACGATCCACGTCATGTTCTTTTATGGGTTTATTCTTGTTCAATTCGGTGCTATTGATTTTATTTGGAAAGGGCTTGCACCAGGATCTCATTTGCCACTTGGGCCATTATATCCTGGTTTCACCTTTTTCCAGGAGCTTGTCACTTTAATGATTTTGGTGGCCGTTGTTTGGGCATTCCATCGTCGTTATGTGGAAAAGCTTGTTCGTTTAAAAAGAGGGTTTAAATCTGGTTTGGTTCTCCTATTCATTGGAGGATTAATGCTATCCGTTTTACTTGGAAACGGTATGGGGCTGATCTGGCATGGTGAAGAGCTGGCATGGACAGAGCCTGTTGCTTCTCTTATTGCAGGAGCGCTGGGAGGCATTGGTGAAACCGCCTCTATTGCCATTTTCTATATCTCTTGGTGGATTCACTTGATTTTCTTATTAGCTTTTCTAGTGTATGTTCCACAATCGAAGCATGCTCACTTAATCGCAGGGCCTGCAAATGTGTATTTTAACCGTTTAGACAACCCTGGGAAACTGGAACCAATTGATTTTGAAGATGAATCGGCTGAAACCTTTGGGGTAGGAAAAATTGAAGAATTTACTCAGCCGCAAATGATCGATTTCTATGCTTGCGTTGAATGTGGACGCTGTACAAATATGTGTCCTGCAACCGGGACAGGAAAGATGCTTTCTCCAATGGATTTGATTGTAAAATTACGTGATCATTTAACGAACCATGGGGCAGCGGTCACATCGAAGAAGCCTTGGGTACCAACATTTGCTTTCAATCAAACGAAAGGAAATCAGATTGCAATGGCAAGTGCAACGGCAGCGGCAGAAGAGGCAGCATCTGCTGCACACTATAGTCCAAGTTTAATTGGAGATGTTATTACAGAAGAAGAGATCTGGGCTTGTACGACATGTCGTAATTGTGAAGACCAGTGTCCAGTGATGAATGAGCATGTTGATAAAATCATTGACCTTCGCCGTTATTTAGTGTTAACAGAAGGGAAAATGGACGCCGATGCACAACGCGCAATGCAAAACATCGAGCGTCAAGGAAATCCATGGGGGTTAAATCGTAAAGAGCGCGAAAATTGGCGTGAAGCAAGAGAAGACGTTCATATTCCTACAGTAAAAGAATTGAAAAAAGCCGGAGAAGAGTTTGAGTTCTTATTCTGGGTTGGATCCATGGGTTCTTTCGATAACCGCAGTCAAAAAATCGCTTTAGCATTTGCAAAGCTTCTTAATGAGGCTGGAGTCAAATTTGCGATTCTTGGAAATAAAGAAAAGAACTCTGGCGATACACCACGTCGTCTTGGAAATGAATTTTTATTCCAGGAGCTAGCGACTCAAAATATCGCAGAATTTGAAAAGAATAATGTTAAAAAGATCATTACGATTGATCCACACGCTTATAATATTTTCAAAAACGAGTATCCGGATTTTGGTTTTGAAGGGGAAGTCTATCATCATACAGAGCTTCTTGCACAGCTTATCGAAGAGGGACGCTTAAAGCCAAAATATGAAGTTAATGAAACGATTACATTCCATGATTCTTGCTATCTCGGAAGATACAATGAAGTTTATGATCCACCACGGGATATTTTAAAGTCCATTTCTGGCGTAAAGCTTATTGAGATGGAGAGAAATCGTGAAAAAGGAATGTGCTGTGGAGCTGGGGGAGGACTCATGTGGATGGAAGAAGATACGGGACACCGAGTGAATGTTTCTCGTACAGAGCAAGCACTGCAAGTAAACCCTTCTGTCATCAGTTCTGGCTGTCCGTATTGCTTAACTATGCTGTCTGATGGAACGAAAGCGAAGGAAGTGGAAGAAAACGTTGCAACACTGGATGTTGCTGAGCTGTTAGAAAAAGCAATATTCGGAGGTCAGAAAGAAGAAGAGATCGCTTAATTTTCAAAAATGATGAAAAATTTATAATTTTCGTTTCAATCATTCTGAATTTCCATTAAAATGTATAGAGGGGACAGATTTTGTCCCTTAGTAAAAAAGGATAAAAATTTTTGAATGTTAACTGAAGAAAAGTTTAGTATCCAACTCTAGCGCCTTGGCCTTACGAAGTTAAAGCGAATGGACATAGAAAGGGAAAAATACCCTTTCTATGTGACTCGTCTCATGCTTGTCCGGCCTGTTTCAAGGCGCTTCCACTTTCCTTTACTAGTGAGCGAGCGTTCAGTCAAATAAATGAAAGCGGTATCAATATGCTAATAGATTCATAGAAAAGGGAGGAAATTAAAGATGGGGAAAACTGTTATTTTAGAAGGTTCCAGAACACCGTTTGGAAAATTAGGCGGGAGCTTAAGCTCTTTTACGGCATCACAATTAGGAGGCTTTGCTGTTAAGGAAGCTCTGAAACGTTCAGGAGTTCGTTCTGAGGATGTTCAAGAAGTGATTTTAGGTACTGTTCTTCAAGCGGGTCAGGGACAAATTCCTTCCCGACAGGCTTCTCGTTTCGCTGGTCTTCCATGGAATGTAAAGACGGAAACCATTAACAAGGTATGTGCGTCCGGAATGAGAAGTGTAACATTAGCCGACCAAATCATTCGTGCGGGTGACGAAGAAGTAATTGTGGCAGGTGGAATGGAATCCATGTCCAATGCTCCATATGCAATGCCAAAAGCACGCTTTGGTTTCCGTATGGGTGATTCACAAGTGAAGGATCTTATGGTACATGACGGCTTAACATGTACTTTTAATGGTGTGCATATGGGAACTTATGGAAATGAAACAGCTGAAGAATTTGAAATCACAAGACAACAACAGGATGAATGGGCATTACGCAGCCACCAATTAGCTGCGAAGGCTGCAGATAAATTGACCGAAGAAATCGTTGCGGTGGAAGTGCCTCAAAGAAAAGGAGACCCTATCATTGTCAATCAAGATGAAGGTCCACGTAAAGATACCTCTATTGACAAATTATCAAAACTAGCGCCGGTTTTTGGTTCAGAAGGTACAATCACAGCTGGAAATGCTCCCGGGGTCAACGATGGAGCGGCAGCGATGGTATTAATGAGTGAAGACCGTGCCTTAAAAGAAGGGAAAGCTCCACTCGCTTATATTCTAGGTCACACAGCGATTGCCGTTGAAGCGAAGGATTTCCCTCAAACTCCAGGACTTGTCATCAATGAACTTCTAAAGAAAACAGGAAAAACGATAGATGAAATCGACTTATTTGAAATTAATGAGGCGTTCGCCGCGGTGGCATTAACAAGCGGTAAAATTGCCAACCTAGACCCTGAAAAAATCAATGTAAATGGGGGTGCAGTCGCATTAGGTCATCCCATCGGAGCTAGTGGAGCAAGAATCATTTTAACCCTTGCTTATGAACTAAAGCGTCGCGGTGGAGGAATTGGGATTGCTTCCATATGTAGCGGTGGCGGGCAGGGAGATGCCGTCATGATTGAAGTTCCAAAAAATAAGAACGGGGAGATGTAGGAATGAAGATTAATAGAGTGATGGTCATAGGTGCTGGACAAATGGGCTCAGGGATTGCTCAGGTTTGTGCACAGGCTGGGTACGAAGTGGTTCTTAATGACCTAAAAGAAGAATTTTTAGAAAGAGGACTCAATGGAATTACAAAGAATTTATCTCGTTCAGTAGAAAAAGGAAGAATGGCAGAAGATGAAAAAGAAACGGTATTACGTCGTTTAACCAAGTCTACAGATTTACAAGATGCAAAAGAAGTAGACATAGTGATCGAAGCAGCTGTTGAAAATATGGAGATCAAAACAAAAATCTTTTCACAATTAGATGAAATTGCCCCTAAGCATGCAATTCTAGCATCGAACACGTCTTCTTTACCAATTACAGAAATTGCTGCAGCAACAAAGCGACCGGAAAAAGTGATTGGGATGCACTTTATGAACCCTGTTCCTGTTATGAAGCTTGTTGAAATTATTCGTGGGCTAGCAACAACGGATGAAGTGTATCAAGCAATTGAAGACATGACAAAGAGTTTATCCAAAGTTCCGGTTGAAGTAGAGGACTTTCCTGGATTCGTATCTAACCGCATCTTAATGCCAATGATTAATGAGGCTATTTTCACATTATATGAAGGTGTTGCAAGTAAGGAAGCTATTGATGAGGTTATGAAGCTTGGTATGAATCATCCAATGGGGCCATTAACTCTAGCTGATTTCATTGGACTCGATACTTGTCTATACATCATGGAAACTCTTCACGAAGGGTTCGGGGATGACAAATATAGACCTTGTCCACTCCTCAGAAAATATGTTAAAGCAGGCTGGCTAGGGCGTAAAACAGGCCGCGGCTTCTATTCATACGAGTAGCGATCACATCAAGGGGGAAAAAGGATGGAACTTGCGTTTACGGAAGAACAACAAATGATGAGGAAAATGGTAAGAGATTTTGCACAAACAGAGATTGACCCATTTATTGAAAAGATGGAAGAGGGAGAATTTCCACGCGAAATCCTAAAGAAAATGGCTGACCTTGGACTGATGGGGATTACCACTCCTGAAAAATATGGCGGTTCAGAAATGGACTTCACCTCCTATATCATTGCCATTCATGAGCTATCCAAAGTAAGTGCAACAATAGGAGTAATCCTATCCGTTCATACTTCTGTAGGGACGAATCCTATTCTTTACTTTGGAACAGAGGAACAGAAACAAAAGTATATTCCGAAATTAGCTTCTGGGGAATATCTTGGTGCCTTCTGTTTAACAGAGCCAAGTGCTGGTTCGGATGCAGGCGGCTTAAAAACAAAAGCAGTGAAAAAAGACGATCATTACGTTCTTAACGGATCAAAAGTGTTTATCACGAATGGAGGCGAAGCAGACACCTACATCGTCTTTGCCTCAACGTCACCTGAAAATGGAAGCGGTGGGGTTTCAGCTTTTATCGTCGAAAAGGACACTCCTGGCTTGGTCATTGGTAAGGATGAACACAAGATGGGTCTCTATGGTTCAAGAACCGTACAATTAACCTTTGAAGATATGAAAGTTCCAGTTGAAAATTTACTTGGAGAAGAGGGGCAAGGCTTCAAAATTGCGATGGCGAATCTTGAGGTAGGCCGAATTGGTATTGCTGCACAAGCACTTGGTATTGCTGAAGGTGCCTTCGATTATGCAACAGCCTATGCAAAAGAGCGTGTTCAGTTTGGTAAACCCATTGCTGCTCAGCAAGGAATTGGATTTAAGCTTGCAGACATGGCAACAAGTGTTGAAGGAGCGAAGTTGTTGGTTTATAGAGCCGCTGAGCTACGAACAAAAGGGATTCCTTGTGGGAAAGAAGCATCGATGGCAAAGCTTTTCGCTTCAAAAACAGCAGTAGATGTATCGACAGAAGCGATCCAAGTTTATGGCGGTTATGGTTATACAAAGGACTATCCAGTAGAGAGATTGTTCCGAGATGCAAAAGTAACAGAAATATATGAAGGAACAAGCGAAATCCAGCGAATGGTTATTGGTAAGCATCTGCTAAAATAAACTGTTTATCCTATCTTAGAAAATAAGATTGTATATTTACAGATTAAAACACAAGGGGAGAAAAAGATGAGATTCCAACTAACAGAAGAGCATGAAATGATCCGCAAAATGGTTCGTGATTTTGCTAAGAATGAAGTTGAACCAACCGCGACTGAACGTGATGAAGAAGAACGTTTTGACATGGAAATTTTCAAGAAAATGGCTGAGCTAGGATTGACGGGTATTCCATGGCCAGAAGAGTACGGTGGAATTGGCAGTGATTATTTGGCTTATTGTATCGCAGTAGAGGAGCTCTCACGTGTATGTGCTTCTACAGGTGTAACCCTTTCCGCTCATACTTCTTTAGCAGGCTGGCCAATCTTTAAATTTGGAAGTGAAGAGCAAAAACAGAAATATTTAAGACCGATGGCGCAAGGTGAAAAAATCGGTGCTTACGGATTAACAGAGCCGGGATCTGGTTCAGATGCAGGTGGAATGAAAACAACCGCTAGGCTCGACGGAGAGCATTACATTTTAAACGGATCTAAGATCTTTATTACAAACGGAGGTATTGCCGATATCTATGTGGTGTTTGCCTTAACAGATCCTTCAGATAGACGACGCGGAACAAGTGCCTTTATTATTGAAAGCGGATTCGAAGGGTTTTCGGTTGGGAAGAAAGAAAAGAAATTAGGGATCCGTTCCTCTCCAACAACAGAAATTGTTTTTGAAGATTGTAAAGTACCAAAAGAGAATCTTCTTGGAAATGAAGGAGATGGCTTTAAGATTGCCATGATGACATTGGATGGGGGAAGAAATGGAATTGCAGCCCAAGCGGTTGGGATCGCACAAGGAGCCCTTGACGCGTCTATTGACTATGCAAAAGAACGCGAGCAATTCGGTAAGCCAATTGCAGCCAATCAAGGAATATCATTTAAATTAGCTGATATGGCAACAAGTATTGAAGCATCTAGATTATTAACCTATCAAGCAGCATGGTTAGAGTCTGAAGGAATGCCATACGGAAAAGAATCAGCCATGTCGAAACTAATGGCTGGAGATACAGCGATGAAAGTAACGACAGAAGCGGTCCAAATCTTTGGGGGATATGGTTATACAAAAGATTATCCAGTCGAGCGCTACATGAGAGATGCTAAAATTACACAGATCTATGAGGGGACACAAGAGATACAAAGACTCGTAATTTCTCGAATGATTACAAAATAGTCAATTACAGGGGATTTATAGTGAATGGGGAGAAAAGGCACGGTTAAAAAAAGGGGATTTTAATAAATAGCTGTTTTCGTAAGCACTTTATCAGTCCGATTTTTCCCTTACTGATATCAAACATAAAAAAGGATTCGGGTATTGCTGGCATTATGGCTTGCGAAAACAGGCATACAAATCTATTTTCTATGGGGATGGGAAATTAGATCTTTTCCAGGTTTTAAAAAAAGGTGACGGTTCATATTAGGAAGAATGCGGTAAAAGGCGGTTGGGACATGCTTAATAAACGAAGAGAGGTTCATGCCTCAGTAAAAGACGAAAAATTAGTAGAAAAACGGCGTGATGAGATGATACGAGGAGCTGTCTCTCTATTTACACAAAAAGGCTATCACCGCACCACGACAAGAGAGATTGCTCGAGCCGCAGGATTTAGTATTGGCACATTATATGAATATATTAGAACAAAAGAAGATGTACTATATTTAGTCTGCGATAGTATCTATGAGCAGGTAAAAAACCAGCTTCAAGGGATGGATCTCGAAAAAGGGACATTGGAAAGTTTAAGGTTGGGGATTGCTCATTATTTTCGAGTAGTAAATGATATGCAGGATGAAGTCCTTGTTATGTATCAGGAAGCAAAATCACTCTCAAAGGATGCCTTACCGTATGTGATTAGAAAAGAACTCGAAATGGTCGGGATGTTCGAAACATTAATCCAGAGATGTGTAGAAAAAGGAGAGCTTCTTCTAAACGAAAATCAAGTCCATATGTTCGCTCATAATATTTTTGTCCAAGGTCAAATGTGGGGATTCAGACGCTGGGCACTGCAGAAAAGATTTTCTATCGAAGATTATATTGAAATGCAAACAGACTTATTATTTTCAGGAATAAAGGGGTATGAAACGAGTGAAAGAAAAGGGGGAGAATAATGAGCACTGTAGAGATTTATAAACCGAAGAACCATGTACGGTTTGTTACAGCTTCTAGTCTTTTTGACGGTCACGATGCTTCCATCAATATTATGAGAAGAATTATCCAGGCAACTGGAGCAGAAGTTATTCATCTTGGGCATAATCGTTCAGTTGAAGAGGTTGTAAATGCGGCAATTCAAGAGGATGTCCAAGGAATAGCGATCTCTTCTTATCAAGGAGGACATGTAGAATATTTCAAATATATGTATGATCTTCTAAAAGAAAAAGGTGCTTCTCATATTCGCATTTACGGCGGAGGAGGCGGGGTGATTATCCCGAAAGAGATTAAAGAATTGCATGACTACGGAATTGCAAGAATCTTTTCACCAGAGGATGGAAGAACTCATGGCCTCCAAGGAATGATCAATAACATGGTTGAGGAGTGTGACTTTCCGACCGTTACAGAAAGCATTCAGCATGAAACAGAGAAGCTTCAATCCGGGGATATTCAGGCAATCTCTAAGCTAATCACACTTGCAGAATATCAAATGACGGCAACACAAGAAGCAGCTGCAACAGCTCAAACGGTGTTAACAGAGGTGAAATCACTGGCAAAATCAGTACCAGTATTGGGGATTACAGGTACAGGTGGAGCAGGAAAAAGTTCCTTAACGGATGAGTTGATTCGACGCTTCTTAAATGAATTAGAAGATAAAAAAGTTGCGATTCTTTCAATTGATCCGACGAAACAAAAAACAGGCGGGGCACTCTTAGGTGACAGAATCAGAATGAACGCGATCTTCAATAACAGAGTGTACATGCGAAGTCTGGCAACAAGGGGATCCAAAACGGAGCTGTCATTAGCCATTAAAGATTCGATTGACGTAGTAAGAGCAGCAGGTTATGACTTAGTCATTGTCGAAACAAGCGGAATCGGTCAAGGGGATGCAGAAATAACTGAAATTTGTGATTTATCTATGTACGTTATGACTAGTGAATTTGGAGCGCCGACCCAGCTAGAAAAAATCGATATGATTGATTTTGCTGACTTAATTGTGATCAACAAATTTGAGCGGAAAGGGTCGGAAGATGCCAAGCGCCAAGTTCAAAAGCAATATCAGCGCAGTCATTTATTGTTTGATAAAGATTTAGATGAAATGCCTGTATATGGAACGATTGCGAGCCAGTTCAATGACCCTGGAACAAACGCATTGTTCGCTGCATTGCTGGATGTTATTAAAGAAAAGAAAAACATCGATTGGAAAACATCCTTCTCTAAAAATGTAGATGTTGAAAAACAAAATGTCATTATTCCAAACGACCGCCGTTACTATTTACGAGAAATCACGGAGACTGTTCGTGGATACCATCGAAAAGCAGAAGAACAGGCGAGAATTGCCCGCAAGATTTTCCAATTAGAAGGCGCGATTGAAGCGGTAAAGGAAAAAGAAGTAAACGAGGATATCTTTACTTCACTTCGCACTTTAAAAGAAGAAACCGAAGAAAAGTTAACGCCACAATCTAAAAAGATTCTAGCCCAGTGGAATGACTTAAAAGACAAATATAGTGGGGATCAATTTATAACGAAGATTCGTGATAAAGAGATCATCACTGAATTAAAAACGAAAAGCTTATCTGGATTAGATATTCCTAAAGTTGCTCTTCCAAAATACGAGGACTTTGGTGAAATTCTCGCTTGGGTATACAAAGAAAATGTCCCGGGAGCTTTCCCGTACACTGCAGGAGTGTTCCCATTTAAGAGGAAGGGTGAAGATCCGAAACGTCAGTTTGCTGGTGAAGGTACACCTGAAAGAACGAATCGCCGTTTTCATTACCTATCTAAGGATGATGATGCCAAGCGTTTAAGTACCGCATTTGACTCCGTTACACTCTATGGTGAAGACCCAGACCATCGCCCAGATATATATGGGAAAGTTGGAGAAAGTGGAGTAAGCATTTGTACGTTAGAGGATATGAAAAAGCTATACAGTGGCTTTGATCTTTGCCATCCGTCTACTTCTGTATCGATGACGATCAACGGTCCTGCCCCGATCATCTTAGCGATGTTTATGAACACAGCCATTGATCAACAGGTGAAAAAGAAAGAAGAAGAACTTGGAAGAACACTCAGCTTGGAAGAGTTTACAGAGGTAAAAGAAGCCACATTATCCGTTGTAAGGGGTACGGTTCAAGCGGATATTTTAAAAGAAGATCAAGGTCAAAATACTTGTATCTTCTCAACTGAGTTTGCTTTAAGAATGATGGGGGATATTCAACAATACTTTATTGATCATAAAGTAAGAAATTACTATTCAGTATCGATATCTGGGTACCATATTGCAGAAGCCGGGGCAAATCCAATTTCACAGCTAGCCTTCACACTTGCAAATGGCTTTACGTATGTGGAATATTATTTAAGCCGTGGAATGAATATTGATGACTTTGCACCAAACCTTTCCTTCTTCTTCTCAAACGGACTTGACCCAGAATATACGGTGATTGGTCGTGTGGCAAGAAGAATTTGGTCAACGGTCATGAGGGATAAATACGGAGCGAATGAACGAAGCCAAAAGCTTAAATACCATATTCAAACATCAGGCCGCTCACTGCATGCCCAAGAAATTGATTTCAATGATATCCGCACGACCTTACAAGCACTGATGGCACTTCAGGATAACTGTAATTCACTTCATACTAATGCCTATGATGAAGCCATTACGACACCGACGGAAGAATCCGTTCGACGTGCAATGGCTATCCAAATGATCATTACGAAAGAGCACGGATTAACAAAGAATGAAAATCCACTTCAAGGGTCTTTTATAATTGAAGAATTAACGGACTTAGTAGAAAATGCCGTATTAACAGAATTCGAACGTATCAATGATCGTGGCGGCGTACTTGGTGCAATGGAAACACAATACCAACGAGGGAAAATACAAGAAGAATCAATGTTCTATGAAATGAAGAAGCATTCTGGTGAATTACCTATTGTCGGGGTGAACACGTATTTGAATCCTAATCCTCCGTCAGAAGATGAAATGAATAATATGGAGCTTGCCAGAGCTTCAAAAGAAGAGAAAGAAACACAAATTAAGAACTTACGAGAATTCCAATCAAGTAATGAGGACAAAACAGCTGAGGCGATTAAACGTTTAAAAGAAGCAGCTGTTAATAATGGAAATATATTTGCTGAATTAATGGAAACGGTAAAAGTTGCAAGCCTTGGCCAAATTACAAAAGCCCTCTATGAGGTGGGTGGTCAATACCGAAGAAATATGTAACTCCGGAGTGAGTGAGGGTGTCCTAAAGGGATACGGACCTACTTATTTTTCAATAGTTAGAAGGTGTTTTTGATAGTTCTTCTATCTATTGAAGGAGTAGTTCCTGTCACCTTGGTTTGGGATACCCTCTTTATTATATTGACTCTTTTCGTGAAGATTGTTGTTTTTTATAAGCTTTGAGGTCTGATAAGTAAACCAATTGGTTCTTAGTCAGACTCCTCAGGGCTTTACTTTTGTTCTAAAAGGCTGCAAAGTTTACGGTTGATCACTTGTTTAAAGAGTGGAAGATGTGTTAAGAATAGAACCGTCTTACCTAAAATTTAACGGAGACTTAATATTAATTTTCGACGGTTTCTATTATAATGGGGATGAAGATAAATAAGGCGATTAACGGACTTTTTTATACGGGAAGTGAAAATGTGAAGACTCTCATTAAATATGGACTCCTAATTATAGTATTTGCACTTTCTCTATTCTTATATCACCATCAGCTCGGTTCCATACCATTCTTAATTCTTTCTATTTATTTCACCTATGAGGCCTACCGTGAATGTACAAAAGGGAATGGTAGAGGGCAAAATCCACAGATGGAGGAAGGCAAAACGCCCTGACTCTATGAAAGTAAAAAAAACAAAGAAAAACTAGATAAATATAGCATAAACATACGTCTTTTGTTTATAATGAATAATATGGTTTTTTGTGCGAAAATCTAAGGTTTTTGCCCTTTTTCACTCTATCTCTTAGGGTGTTAATTAGAGAAAGGAAGTGCGTACTGTGAGTCTAAAGAAAATAGCAAAAGAAGAATTACTTGAGATGTCTTTTATTGAAATTGCTCATGAAATACTAGTTGATAAAAAGCAAGCTTGTTCATTCAATGACCTATTAAAGGAAATTGGTAATATCCTTGAGTTATCTGAGAGTGAAGTTCGCTCTCGAATGGTTCAATTTTATACAGATTTAAATATCGATGGCCGCTTCATGGCTCTTGGTGAAAATCGCTGGGGACTAAGAGCTTGGTATCCTGTTGATCAAATTGAAGAAGAAACAGTACCAACCATCAAAACGAGAAAGAAAAAAGCGAAAAAAGCAGTTGATGGAGACGAGGAAGATTTTGAGGATCTGGATGAAGAGGAATTAGACTATGATGAACTTGACGATGTCGATGAAGAGGATCTCTCAGACGATGATGACGAAGACTTCGACGACGATGACGAAGATCTAGATGATGACCTTGAAATCGAAGATGATGAATACGACTTAGATGACGATGAAGAGGATGAAGACGATGACGAAGAGGATGAAGAACAGAAATGAAATCTGTTCTTGACTTCTTACTTTTAGGAAGGTAGTATTTTATTTGGGCTCCTTAAAAAAGGACAGAACGAATACATTCAACGCTCCCCTTACTTGCAAACAGTAAGTGGGGCGTTTTTTATTTTTTCACCCAATCTCAATTAAATCTACTTTTTTAGACTAATGTTCAGCTTAGCTGAACATACTTTTTTTAGGAAATATTTTAAAGGGGGACCACTTTGTGACCAAGTATATTTTTGTTACCGGCGGTGTTGTGTCATCTTTAGGAAAAGGTATCACAGCTGCGTCTCTAGGAAGACTATTAAAAAATAGAGGATTATCGATAACAATCCAAAAGTTTGATCCATATATTAACGTGGACCCTGGAACAATGAGTCCATACCAACATGGTGAAGTTTTTGTAACAGATGATGGTGCTGAAACGGATTTGGATTTAGGTCATTATGAGCGTTTTGTAGACATTAATCTAACAAAATACAGTAGTTTGTCTACAGGGAAAATTTATTCCACGGTTCTAAAGAAAGAACGCCGCGGAGATTATTTAGGTGGAACCGTACAAGTGATTCCACATATTACGAACGAAATTAAGGAACGCGTATTCCGTGCAGGCCGTGAAACCAATGCAGATGTAGTCATCACGGAAATTGGCGGAACGGTTGGAGACATAGAATCCCTTCCATTCTTAGAAGCCATTCGTCAAATTAAAAGTGACGTAGGCCGTGACAATGTAATGTATATTCACTGTACATTAGTTCCATATATTAAGGCAGCAGGAGAAATGAAAACAAAACCGACACAGCATAGTGTTAAAGAACTGCGCAGTCTAGGTATTCAACCTAACGTTATCGTCGTTCGTACTGAAATGCCAATGACACAAGACATGAAGGACAAAATTGCTCTTTTCTGTGATATTGATGAAAAAGCGGTTATTGAAGCGATGGATGCAGACACTTTATATGCTGTCCCAATTTCCTTGCAAGAACAAAAGCTAGATCAACTCACATGTGAGCATCTAAAGCTAGATTGTCGTGAACCAGATATGGAAGAATGGAACGAACTATTAAACAAAGTCCGTAACCTTTCTCGTAAAACGAAAATTGCCTTAGTCGGGAAATACGTAGAATTACAAGATGCGTATATTTCCGTTGTTGAAGCTTTAAGGCATGCTGGCTATCAATTTGACGCGGACATTGAAGTAAAATGGTTAAACTCTGAACTCGTTACAAAGGAAAACGTTGGAGAACTTCTTCAAGAGGTTGACGGAATTCTTGTACCAGGTGGCTTTGGAGATCGTGGAGTAGAGGGGAAAATTGCCGCTACTCAATATGCACGTGAAAATAAAGTACCTTTCCTTGGAATTTGTTTAGGAATGCAATTAGCATCAGTCGAATATGCACGCAACGTCCTTAGTCTAGAAGGAGCTCATTCCGCTGAACTAGACCCGGAAACAAATTATCCTGTCATTGATTTATTACCAGAGCAAAAAGACATTGAGGATCTAGGCGGAACCCTTCGTCTTGGACTCTATCCATGTAAATTAATGAAAGGGACAAAAGCTTACGAAGCATATGATGGAGAAGTCGTTTATGAGCGCCACCGTCACCGCTATGAGTTCAATAACCATTACCGTGAACAAATGGAAAAAGAAGGATTCATTTTCTCAGGAACAAGCCCTGATGGACGCCTAGTGGAAATCATAGAACTAGCAGACCACCCTTGGTTTGTTGCTTCCCAATTCCACCCAGAATTCACATCCCGCCCAACCCGCCCGCAACCACTCTTTAGAGACTTTATCAATGCGGCCTTGGTGAATGGAGAAAAATAAGCTTAATGAACAAAATCCCCTATCCTTTGGATGGGGGATTTTGTTATAGTCTATTTTAATACATCGCCAAGCGTCCAATTTAGCAACAACTTCTAACTACAGGGGGTCCGTCACTCCCAAGAATTCTTTATAAAATTTACATGAACTACAATACCATTCAGAATCCACCCATGGATGGGAAGGACTGACACCACACACTTGGAACGAGCACCTGCTCAAAGAAACTAATTAAAATAAAAAGAATATTGACAAAATTATCGCGAATCGTTATGATTACCATTAAATGAATGCGAAATTTCATATTTTCTCTTATAAAGAGTAGGCAGAGGGACTGGCCCGATGATGCCCGGCAACCTATCGTTTAGACGAAAAGGTGCTAATTCCTGCAGGAAAATTTCCTGAGTGATAAGAGTTTGGTATATACATAACCTCTTTTCCTTAGGAAAAGAGGTTTTTTGGTTTTTACATAAATTTTAAAAAGAAAAGGAGATTGTTCAATGAGAAAACGCGTAGGGGTCTTATTAATTGTTTTCGCACAAATAGCAAGTTTACTTGCGGCATGTCAGCCAAATCTATCACAAGAGGCAAACGCAGATAAAAGTAAGAATAGTGGTGGAAATGAGGAGCATCCACTAGCAAACAAAAAAATTGCTTTGATTATGCAAATCAACTTAGGAACGTTCTCAGCTCAATATATCGCGGGTGTGAAAGAACAGGTTGAGAAATTTGGCGGGGAGGTCCAAGTTTTTACTTCTGATGGGGATCTAGCAAAAATGTCGTCAAATCTGGATGCAGCGATTAACCAAAAATTTGATGGGATCTTAATCGATCATGGAACAAAAGAAGCACTTCAAGCAGGAGTTAAAAAAGCGAAGGAAGCGGGAATCCCTGTAGTCGTATTTGATGCAGATGTTCAAGGGGAAGAGGTTACGGTTTTAGAACAGGGTGACCAAAAGATGGCTGAACTCAGCTTAAATAAGTTGAAGGAAGATATAGATGGAAAAGGAAAGATAGTAAAAATTTGGGTGGCTGGTTTTGCCCCAATGGAAAGAAGACAAGTGGCGTATGAGCAATTTTTAGAAGAGAATCAAGACATCAAGGAAATTGCCGCTTTTGGAGCAGCCACTCAAAATACAGCGCTAGATACCCAAGCGCAAATGGAGGCCATCCTAAAACAATATCCAAACAAAGGGGATATTGATGCGGTCTGGGCTGCATGGGATGAATTTGCGAAAGGGGCTGTTCGTGCTATTGAAGCAGCGGGAAGAACGGAAATTAAAGTATACGGGATAGATATGAGTGACGAAGACCTGCAAATCATTCAGAAGCCTAATAGCCCATGGGTGGCATCAGCGGCTGTTGACCCTAAAGATATCGGTCGTATCCAAGTGAGATTTTTATACCAGAAACTAAATGGTGATAACACACCAAAAAAGGTTGTATTGGATCCTGTTTTTATTGAAAAAGAACAATTACCCGAAGAAAAAATCACAACAGATGACCTGCACAAACATGTAGAAGGCTGGGGGGCAAGTGAGCAAGGGTATACAGAAGAACTAAAAAAGCTTGAATCAAAATAGGCGATTGGGATGAGGTGCTGGAGAACCCAGCGCTCATGATCCCTATGATTTTTTCTGATAGGGGGGATTGAAGTGACAGAAAAGCTATTAAAAATGAACGATATATATAAAACGTTTGGGGCAAACCGAGCATTACAGGGAGCACGTTTTCAATTATCTAAAGGAGAGGTCCATGCTTTGTTAGGTGCTAATGGAGCAGGAAAGAGCACATTAATGAAAATTCTTTCCGGAGCCTACACACCGGATAAGGGGACTTTATTACTAGAAGGAGGCCCTCAACAATTTAAAACTCCACGAGAAGCAAAATTATTAGGCATTCATTGTGTTTATCAGGAAGTAGATACAGCGATAGTTCCTGAATTATCGGTAGCAGAAAATATATTGCTGGATGAATTAGCAACCGACAGAAAGGTGTTTATTTCTTTCTCGAAAATAAAGATGAAAGCGGAAAACGCGTTAAAAAGAATCCTAGCTCATCATATTCAAGTTCATAAGCAGGCTTCAGAGCTTAGCCTAGCTGAAAAACAAATGGTCCTTATTGCAAGAGCCCTTAGTCAGAAAGCCAAGCTCATTATACTAGATGAACCGACGGCACCTTTAAGTTCGGAGGAAGCGAATAATTTGTTTGAAATGGTAGATCAATTAAAAGCTGAGGGTGTAGGGGTTATTTTCATCTCTCACCGTCTTCCAGAAGTGTTCCGAATTTCAGATCGTATTACGGTAATGAGAGACGGCAAGACGATTAATACCTTTGATACGAATAAAACATCCCCTCAAGAAGTAGTGGAGGAAATGTTAGGTGGGAGTTTTCAAGAAGAGTTTCCGGTAAGGGAGCATTCGCTAGGAGAGCCCTTTTTTACCGTTGAAAATCTTTCAGATAGAGATAAGATTAACAACCTTTCTTTACATGTTTCTGAGGGTGAAATTGTGGGAGTAGTGGGATTAGTAGGGGCAGGCAAAACTGAATTGGCTAAAGCGATCTTTGGTGCAACTCCAAATCTAATAGGGAAATGGAAGCTTAGAGGGAAAAGCTTTAAGTGTAAAGTTCCTAGAGATGCTGTTAAAAACGGAATTGTTCTCGTTCCAGAAGAAAGAAGGAAAGAAGGTCTTTTTATCGAAGAATCCGTTAAACTAAACCTCTCTTTTCCATTTCTAAAGTCATTTTCAAATCGCTTGTTCATCCATAAGGGAAAAGAAAAGGTCTTCGCAAAAGAAATGATAGAAAAATTAGGTATAAAGACTGATAACGAAAACACTCCTTTAGAGTTTTTAAGCGGAGGGAATCAACAAAAGGTTGCCATTGGCAAATGGCTATCAAACGAGGCGGAGCTCTTTTTATTTGATGAACCGACAAAAGGGGTCGATATCGGGGCAAAAAAGGAAATATACCAACTCATTCAAACACTGGCCCAAAATGGCAAGGGCGTTCTTTATTTTTCATGTGAATTTAATGAAATTGTTGGGATATCGGACCGCATTCTTGTTTTATACGATGGAAAGCTAGTGAAGGAATTATCTAAAGAAGAAGCCACCCAAGAAAAATTATTGCTGTACGCCAGTGGAGGAAAGGAAGAACGTGATGAAGAACAAAAGCATCGAGTTTCTGTTTAAATACGGAGCCATTCTTTTATTAGGGGTGGTGCTCTTATTTTTCAGCTTTTATAATCCATACTTTTTTACCTATGACAATATATCAGATATTCTACGATCGATTTCAATCGTTACAATTCTAGCCATCGGGGTCACGTTTACACTTATTGTCGATGGATTTGACTTGTCTGTTGGGTCGACAATGTCGCTTTCAACCGTAGTAACTGCTTCACTTATGGTTTGGTACGAAGCTCCATTGTTATTTGTGATCATCATTCCCATTCTTGTTGGTGCTCTTGTTGGATTATTTAATTCGTTACTTATCGTGAAAATTGGAATCCCTGATTTATTAGCAACTTTAGGGGCGATGTATATTATCGCAGGAGTTCATCGGACATACACAGAAGGGTACTCCATTTATAATCAAATGCCCTTAACATCTGGAGGCACAGCACCTGGAGAGTTTACCTCTTCTTTTCTATGGATTGGACAAGGACAGTTAGCAGGAATTCCTGTACCCGTAATCATAATGCTAATACTAGTGGCAGCCGTTTATATTATTTTGCATCATACCCGCTGGGGAAGGCTTCTCTATATGACGGGAGGAAACGTAGAGGCAGCAAGACTTTCGGGAGTAAGAGTAAATAGGATAAAGCTTATGGCGTATGTCCTATCTGGAATTTTTGCAGGATTAGCAGGAATCTTATTTGCAGCCCGAGTAGGGTCAGGACAAATGGACGCTGGTTCCCCTTTACTAATGGAAGCTGTCGCCGCAGTATTCGTAGGCTACTCAGTATTTGGAGCAGGAAAGCCCAATGTAATCGGAACATTCTTTGGCGCAGCCTTAATCGGAATCCTTCTCAACGGATTAACAATGATGAACCTCCCATACTACGCATTTGAAATCATCAAAGGCGCCGTACTAGTCCTAGCATTAGCCGTAACCTACATACACTCTAAAAAGAAACATGCCTAAAGCCCCTTCATGTCAGGAGCCGGGGGCAGTCCCTCCCATTTCGACTTCATAAAGAATTCAAAATGGGAGGGACGGACACACGCCCCTGGAACAATCAGCTGCTCAGACCTAAGCAGAAGAGTTCAAAACGCAAAAAGAGCCTTATATGTAAAAGCCATGAAATACACAACACATTAAAACCCCTCAACACAATAACGAACTTTAGCATCTTCACATCAGAGCATAGGAGTTCGTATCACTCCAAAAACTCTCTAACAAATTTATATAAAATCCAAGCCTCGTCAAAGAATCGCTCATGACGGGGAGGGACGGACATCACGTACTTGATTCGAGCACCTCATTTGTCTCTGGCAGAAAGAATTATTCTTTTATCGAATATTGTCGAATAATCGATAAACACCTTAAAGTTAAGAATAAAACCAGAAAAGTCGAGAATAAATCATATAAAATTGAGAATAAAAGAGCAAAAGTCGAGAATAAATTCCATTCAAGGAATTAAATCCATTGATAATAATCCACTTCTTAGCATTTGCCATGTATACTTTGATAGGCTTTTCTTAAAAAGGGGATTTATCAGTGAAAAATAAACTCCAGCACCCTTATGTCATGAACATAGGGGTCCGTCACTCCCAAAAACTCTCAAATAAATTTATATGAAATACAACCCACAACAAAAAATCACTCATGACGGGGAGGGACTGACAACACGCACTTGAGACGAGCATCCGATCAACCGAAGCAGAAATTCATATCGCCAAAAATCCATCATTTTTGTATTTTAGAGAACCCTACTCAACCTCCTCCACAATCTCCTCCAATGTAAATTTTATAGCAAAATATATATATAGGGCTGCCATACTAGAAGGAAATCCAACTCTTTCTCCTATCTCATTTGGAAGTAACCCTTTGATCACTTTAGTATCAATATGAAAATCAGCGAAATCTACTAAATTTTCACCATCTTCTTTTGTTACCCCAGAGACTGCCACGAATGGAATTCCTCGTTGATTCAATTCCGTTGCTAGTTCTAAAGCTTCAGAATCTGTAGCGTACCGTGACACTATTAGTACTCGATCGGCTTCAGTAAGAATGGTGAAGTCGTCAAGTTTACGAGCATTAGATAATGGTTCTTTTCCCTCAAGAGCTTCTAACATAATGGCTTCCATCTCATTATATCCTTTTATATAAATATGACCTTCACCTATAGCTGCTTGTGCTAATAGACGAGCACTATCTTCTATTGTATATTCTTCATTAGCTTGTATGCGATTAAACAATCCCGTTAACTGGGTTGTAAACATTTTTATCAAAAAAATCTCCCCTTCACATCTTTCATTATCGCTTTTATTATAAAAGAGGTGAGATCGGGAAGTAAAATCAAAGGAAAAGCAGGAATTACCCATAGAAAGGTAGAAGTATACTTCTGAATAGAGATATACATAACTAAAAACATGGAAATGGTCGGATTTACCAGGATGGAAAGTAAAAATAAGGGGAAGAGGTAGATTAGATGAAGGAGAAAATTTTAATCGTCGATGACCAGTTTGGGATTCGCATTCTACTTAATGAGGTTCTTCAGAAGGAAGGCTATGAAACGTTTCAAGCAGCAAATGGAATTCAAGCTCTAGAAATTGTAGACAAGCATTCCCCGGATTTAGTTTTATTAGATATGAAAATTCCGGGAATGGATGGAATTGAAATCTTAAAGAGAATGAAGGAAAAGGATCAGGATATTCGTGTGATCATTATGACAGCATACGGAGAGTTAGATATGATACAGGAAGCGAAGGATTTGGGAGCACTGACTCATTTTGCAAAACCATTCGACATTGACGATATTCGTAAAGCTGTAAGAGAATATATTCCAATGTAACCCCTTCCAATAATTTGAAAATACTAAATAGTATTTCTTTTAATGAAAACCTTTTACTCAGTTGGTAAAATGAATGGTGTTTTGGTATGATACAAGTGAAATTATCAAACAATGATTAGGGTAACCATTACATAAACCCAGCACTTTCCAAAATGAAAGCACTGACTGGATTTTAAAGGAGGAAATTTTTAAAATGCCATTAGTTTCAATGAAAGACATGCTTATTACAGCTAAAGAAAACAGCTATGCAGTAGGTCAATTCAACTTGAATAACCTTGAGTTCACTCAAGCGATTCTTCAAGCTGCAGAAGAAGAGAAGTCACCAGTAATCTTAGGTGTATCTGAAGGTGCTGCTCGTTACATGGGTGGATTTAAAACGACAGTAAAAATGGTTGAAGGGCTTATGGAAGATTACAATATCACAGTTCCTGTTGCTATTCATTTAGACCATGGTTCCAGCTATGATAAATGTAAAGAAGCCATTGATGCAGGATTTACTTCTGTGATGATTGATGCTTCCCACGATCCATTTGAAGAAAACATTGCAACAACTTCAAAGGTTGTAGAATATGCACATTCTAAAAACGTTTCTGTTGAAGCTGAATTAGGTACTGTTGGTGGACAAGAAGATGACGTTATTGCAGACGGTGTTATTTACGCTGATCCGAAAGAATGTCAAGAGCTTGTAGAGCGTACAGGGATTGATTGCCTAGCTCCTGCATTAGGCTCTGTTCATGGTCCATATAAAGGTGAACCAAATCTTGGATTCAAAGAAATGGAAGAAATCGGTGCTGCAACCGGTTTACCACTAGTTCTTCACGGGGGAACGGGTATCCCGACAAAAGATATTCAAAAAGCAATTTCTTATGGAACAGCTAAAATTAACGTCAACACAGAAAACCAAATCGCTTCAGCGAAAAAGGTTCGTGAAGTACTAGCGGAAAATACGGAAATGTATGATCCACGTAAATATTTAGGACCTGCTCGTGAAGCAATCAAAGCTACAGTAATTGGCAAAATGCGCGAGTTTGGTTCTTCAAACAAAGCATAAGCATAGTGAATTTAACAAGTTTAGGGTAGGGACTGGCACAAGCAATGGTCAGTCCCTTCCGTTCATTATAAAAATATTGAAAATTTCGTCGAAAGGAAGGTAGAAATTATGAAATTTTTTATTGATACAGCAAATATGGAGGAAATTAAAGAAGCACATGAGTGGGGGATCATTTCTGGAGTCACAACAAACCCATCTCTTGTCGCGAAAGAGAAGGACGTATCCTTTCATGATCGCTTACAAGAAATTACAGAGCTAGTAGATGGTTCCGTAAGTGCAGAAGTGATTGCATTAGACGCGGAAGGAATGATTAAAGAGGGAAGAGAGCTTGCCAAGATTGCGCCAAATATTACTGTAAAGGTCCCGATGACTCCAGATGGGTTGAAGGCAACGGCTGTATTTGCTAAAGAAGGAATCAAGACAAACGTAACATTAATTTTTAGTGCGAATCAAGCTTTACTTGCAGCAAGAGCTGGAGCATCCTATGTATCTCCATTCTTAGGCCGTTTAGATGACATTGGTCATGATGGGCTTGAGCTTATTTCAAAAATTGCCGAGATTTTTGCTATACATGGAATTGAATCTGAAATTATCGCGGCGTCGATTCGCCATCCTCAACATATTACAGAGGCAGCATTGAGAGGAGCAGATATCTCAACGACACCATTTAAAGTGCTAAAGCAAATATTCCATCACCCATTAACAGACAAAGGAATCGAAGCATTCTTAAAGGATTGGAATAATCGCTAGAAGCAGAGCATAAAATGTAGGTCATTTGGTTTATTCTAAAAAAAATCTATTCACCTATACATGTTTTTTGTATAAATGTATAAACTAGTAGACAATACCTCGTAGAATCTTCCCAAATGGAAAAATAATCCTATAGTATATCTTCGCAACGATCAACAAGATTTGGAAGGAGTCTAAAATGGAAAAGCTTAAAATTGCAGGAGGCTATCCGCTAAAAGGGACGATTAAAGTTAGTGGTGCTAAAAATAGTGCAGTAGCCTTGATCCCGGCAACCATTCTTGCCGACTCTCCGGTAACAATAGAAGGATTACCTGAAATTTCAGATGTCCTCACATTACAATCATTGCTAGAAGAAATCGGTGGCACCGTTTCTTTTGAAGATGGGGAAATGAGAGTGGATCCTTCAGAAATGATATCAATGCCTTTGCCAAGTGGAAAAGTGAAAAAGCTTAGAGCTTCCTATTATCTTATGGGGGCAATGCTAGGGCGCTTCAAAAAGGCGGCGATTGGATTGCCTGGGGGATGTCACTTAGGGCCACGTCCGATTGACCAGCATATTAAAGGATTTGAGGCACTTGGAGCAGAAGTCACAAATGAACAAGGAGCCATCTATCTTAGAGCAGATGAATTAAGAGGGGCTCGTATCTATCTTGACGTTGTTAGTGTTGGGGCTACGATTAACATTATGCTAGCAGCCGTAAGAGCTAAAGGTAGAACGATTATTGAAAACGCGGCAAAGGAGCCAGAAATTATTGATGTTGCCACTCTATTAACAAATATGGGTGCTAAGATAAAAGGCGCAGGAACAGACGTCATTCGTATTGACGGTGTGGAAGAGTTAAGCGGCTGCCGTCATACAATCATTCCTGATCGAATTGAAGCAGGAACTTATATGATCCTAGCAGCTGCAAGTGGATCGGGTGTGTTGATCGATAATGTGATTCCACTTCACTTAGAATCGCTTATTGCAAAGTTAAGAGAAATGAAAGTGCCAATTGAAGTTGGAGCTGAACAAGTATTTATTGGAAAGGCGGATCATATCAACTCTGTTGATATTAAGACTCTCGTATATCCTGGCTTTCCGACGGATCTTCAACAGCCGTTTACAACACTTTTGACAAAAGCAGAGGGTTCGGCGGTCGTCACGGATACGATCTATTCTGCTAGGTTTAAGCATATAGATGAACTGAGACGGATGAATGCCAATATTAAAGTAGAAGGCCGGTCAGCCATTGTAAATGGACCTATACAGCTTCAAGGAGCGAAAGTGAAAGCTAGCGACCTAAGAGCTGGAGCAGCATTGGTAATAGCTGGACTGTTAGCAGAAGGAATAACAGAAGTCACGGGCTTAGAGCATATTGATAGAGGATATAGTAACCTAGTTGAAAAACTAGAAGGTTTAGGTGCAACCATTTGGCGTGAAAAAATGTCGGCAGAAGAGCTGGAACAATTGAAAAGTTCTTAGTAGGTTTTAAAAATAGTAAAAAATAAACCATCCTACTTCTAATATTGTGTTACAATATATTCGATAATATGTTATACAAATATGCAGATATTAACGTATTTGTGACACGGGAGGCAAAAACAGATGGAAAGAAGTTTATCGATGGAGCTTGTTCGTGTAACAGAAGGTGCTGCACTAGCTTCTGCACGATGGATGGGAAGAGGAAAGAAAGACGAAGCGGATGATGCTGCAACATCTGCCATGCGAGATGTTTTTGATACAGTCCCTATGAAAGGGACAGTAGTCATTGGGGAAGGAGAAATGGATGAAGCCCCAATGTTATATATTGGAGAAAAGTTAGGAACTGGCTATGGACCTCGAGTAGATGTAGCTGTTGACCCATTAGAAGGAACGAATATTTTAGCAGCTGGAGGCTGGAATGCATTAGCCGTCCTAGCTGTAGCCGATCATGGAAATTTGTTACATGCTCCAGACATGTATATGGAAAAGATCGCAGTAGGACCGGAAGCAGTAGGACAAGTTGATATTAATGCTTCGGTTTTAGATAACCTAAAAGCAGTAGCAAAGGCTAAAAATAAAGATATAGAAGATGTTGTGGCAACCGTTCTAGATCGGGAACGTCATCAGCATATTATTGCTCAGTTAAGAGAAGCAGGTGCAAGAATTAAACTGATTAATGATGGGGATGTAGCAGGGGCTATGAATACTGCTTTTGACCATACAGGCGTTGACATCCTTTTCGGATCTGGTGGAGCACCAGAAGGAGTTCTATCAGCTGTCGCACTTAAATGTTTAGGTGGGGAAATCCAAGGGAAACTGCTTCCTCAAAATGATGCCGAATTAGAACGCTGCATCGGAATGGGATTAGATGTAAACAAAGTTTTACGTATGGAAGACCTAGTATGCGGGGATGATGCCATTTTCGCTGCTACAGGAGTTACAGACGGAGAGTTATTGCGTGGGGTTCAATTAAAAGGCTCGCATGGGTTAACACACTCTGTTGTTATGAGAGCGAAGTCAGGAACGGTTCGTTTTATTGATGGGCGCCACAGCTTAAAGAAAAAACCTAATTTAGTCATCAAGTAAAACAGAAAAGGTTAGACTTGGGGGGATTGAATTTTGACTTCCGGTCTTCCCTCTATCTGCTTATTTAAGGCTCTTTTCCTAAGGTTGTTTC
This sequence comes from Rossellomorea pakistanensis, assembly GCF_016908495.1. Taxonomy (GTDB): domain Bacteria; phylum Bacillota; class Bacilli; order Bacillales; family Bacillaceae_B; genus Rossellomorea; species Rossellomorea pakistanensis. The sequence goes on from NZ_JAFBDZ010000002.1 coordinate 182,708, forward strand.
ATATGAGTTGCGAGTTTTTTACATTAGGAAATAGGCAAATCACATATTCAATACCTATCGATTACGATCAAAATGGTTCTCGGACTGAAAAATACCATTAAAAAAGATTAAAAAATATATAAATGGTACGGGTTTCCCTCATATTCCGTATCTTTCCTTCCTTTTTATCGATTCCAATGATTGATTCTTTTATCATTATGTGGTTAAAATAGTAATTGCTTTCTTCAATGTATCTTATAAAAATAGCTTCTGATTATTCTTCAGTCATACTATTTTCCAACAATACTCCTACCATTGTTCTTTTTCTTTTTTACATTTCTAAAAAATTACATATGGTAGAACGAATAAAATAAAGAGTGGTGTCATTATGGCAGAGTTAACGATTTCTAGTTTAGAAAATATGAAATTAAAAGAGCTTTATGAACTCGCTAGAGAATATAAGGTTTCCTATTACAGTAAATTAACAAAAAGAGAATTGATTTTCGCAATTTTAAAAGCGCGTGCAGAACAAGAAGGATATTTCTTCATGGAAGGTGTATTAGAAATAATTCAATCAGAAGGATTCGGATTCCTTCGACCTATTAACTACTCACCTAGCTCAGAAGATATTTATATTTCGGCGTCGCAAATTCGTCGTTTTGATTTAAGAAACGGTGATAAAGTATCTGGTAAAGTACGTCCTCCAAAAGAGAACGAGCGTTATTTCGGTTTACTTCACGTGGAAATGGTGAATGGCGAAGAGCCTGAAGCATCTAAAGAGCGTGTTCATTTCCCTGCATTAACTCCATTATATCCAGATCGCCAAATCATGTTAGAGACAAGCCCATCGAAGATTTCAACTCGTATTATGGATTTGATTTCCCCCGTCGGCTTTGGTCAGCGTGGATTGATTGTAGCCCCGCCAAAAGCTGGTAAAACAATGCTATTAAAGGAAATTGCCAATTCAATTACGAGGAATAACCCTGAGGCAGAACTCATTATCTTATTAATAGATGAACGCCCAGAGGAAGTGACCGATATTGAACGCTCGGTTGAAGCAGAGGTAGTCAGCTCTACGTTTGATGAGGTACCTGAGAACCACATTAAAGTGGCAGAGCTTGTCCTTGAAAGAGCCATGCGTTTAGTTGAGCATAAGCGTGATGTTATTATCTTAATGGATAGTATCACTCGTTTAGCTCGTGCTTATAACCTTGTTATTCCCCCAAGTGGTCGTACATTATCAGGAGGGATTGATCCAGCCGCATTCCACCGTCCAAAAAGATTCTTCGGTGCAGCGCGTAATATCGAAGAAGGCGGTAGCTTAACTGTTCTAGCAACTGCTCTTGTTGATACTGGGTCTCGTATGGACGATGTTATTTATGAAGAATTTAAAGGGACTGGGAATATGGAACTTCATCTTGATCGTTCTCTTGCAGAAAGACGTATTTTCCCAGCTATCGATATTCGTCGTTCTGGAACAAGAAAAGAAGAACTCCTTATTGCTCCTGAAAACCTTGAGAGACTATGGGCAATTAGAAAAGTAATGGCAGATGCTCCGGATTTCGCAGAGAAATTCATTCGTAAGCTAAAACAATCTAAGACCAACGAAGAATTTTTCGAAACACTTCATGAACAGTCAAAAGCTAGAAGTCGGAACTAGATGAATTTTATCCAAATTTGGATAGGATTTTCCGAAGTCTTGATGTAGAAAAATTCCGTTAGATCGACATTGAGATGATGCACAATACGATTCTTTTTTGACAAGAGTTTACAGTAAAGTGGAAGTCAATAAAGCGATAATCGGGTTGCAAATGTCCCATCTCCTTGTTATAATATTTTTTGTGTGATTAACGAATTGGATGCGGTAAGGGGCTGGCTATCACTCTCATGCTTATGCTCATATCGCATATTATCTCGAATATATAACTCTGTTTCAGATGATTCAGGGCGGAAGGAGATGAAAAGAATGAAAACAGGAATTCATCCTAAATACCAAAAGATCAAAGTTTCTTGTGCATGTGGAAATGAGTTCGAAAGCGGATCAGTATCTGACGAAATTCGCGTAGAGGTTTGCTCTGAATGCCATCCATTCTACACTGGTCGTCAAAAATTCGCTGACGCTGGCGGACGTGTTGATCGTTTCAACAAAAAATACGGCCTTAAGCAAAAATAATTTTGCGAGAGTTCATAAGAACAGGAGAAGAGTTGAGAATGTGTGTTAACACTTCTTCTTCTCCTTTCTTTATAGCTAATTTATAAAAAACGGGGTTGTCCCATAAGGGTCCGGAACCACTTTGATCGTCATATATAGTAGATGTTTCGAGGGGTTCCTGACACCTTGGTTTTGGGACATCCCTTTTTTTATCCCTTCATGTAAGGTAAATATTTGTTGAAGCTGAGAGGAAGCCTAAAGGGTATACCTCTTTTTTTCTGAAAAAGTTGGGCATTCTACCCTTATCATTACATAGAATGCTGTCGTTTTATTTGAAATTGAAATGATATTTATTATATAGATAGGTAAACATTTTTACGGGGTTAAGGAAAGAGTTATTGCAAGGAAGGAGAGGGGCCCTTTCATGTACGTCATGAAGCAAACAGGTTGGTTAGAGGTAATTTGTGGAAGTATGTTTTCTGGAAAGTCGGAAGAATTGATTCGCCGTGTGAGAAGATCCCAATTTGCTAAACAGGAAATTGCCGTATTTAAACCTAAGTTAGATAATCGTTATAGTGAGGAAGAGGTGGTCTCGCATAACGGAACGTCTGTCATTGCAAACCCAATTGAGTCGTCAAGACAGATTTTAAATGAGGTTTCGGCAAGTATTGATGTTGTTGCTATAGATGAAATTCAATTCTTTGATGATGAGATTATCCACGTTGTACAAACATTAGCAAATAGAGGCTACCGTGTGATTACTGCAGGTTTAGATCAAGACTTTCGAGGAGAACCATTCGGGCCAATGCCAAAGCTGATGGCCATTGCCGAACAGGTGACAAAACTTCAGGCAGTTTGTGCAGTTTGCGGTTCACCAGCGAGTCGAACACAAAGGTTAATTGACGGGGAGCCGGCATGCTACGATGATCCCATCATTTTAGTTGGCGCATCAGAAGCCTATGAACCTCGTTGCCGACATCACCACGAAGTTCCTAAAGGACTAAGCTTAAAAGCAGAAGAAGCCATTAAAAATATTTGAATTTTTTCTTAAAGCCCCAGGAATTGCCTGTGGCTTTTTTTAGATATCTAAATCGGCGAATCCAGTCCCTGCACAACGGTGATGATGGATTTTTCAGCATAACCTTCTTTAGGATAGGACATTCTAAGGGCAGGAGGTGTATGAAGTTGAAGAAGTTTTTATTTTTGCTCATGGTCATGGTCCTGGTTTCAGGCTGTGGAGTACAGAATGATTCTTCGTATGTGCGAAACGAAGATCAGCATGGAAGGCAGTTTGTGGATAATGATTTAGATAGAGAGGAAATAGATGAACGACAGCTAGAAACCGTTAGAAATAATACAAATCAAAACCCAAACTTCCTCGACCTCTCGGATAGTCAACCAACAAACGGGACTGATATTAATAAAGCCCGTGAAGTGGTCGAGTATTATACAGATTATGAGGCTGATGAGGTATGGATAAACGGTAAACAAATGTGGGTAACCGCTCATACAAGAAAAGAAATGACTCCTGCAGAAAGAGACCGTGAAGAAGCTAAGCTGCATAAACGATTAGTTAAAGCTATTCCTCGATATAAAATTGAAGTTCAAATTAAAGAACGCTAAAAAAGGGTCTGAAACCAGATTTTTTAAGGGAGATGGTTAAAACAATTTTCCCCTTTTAATCAGGTTTCAGGCCTTTTTCACTCATCCATGTTCTTGTTTTTCTATTGTCCTTATAATATAATTAGAATGTTATGGATTAAAATTGAGGTGAATAGCTGTGTTTGATCGTTTACAAGCAGTGGAAGATCGCTACGAGAAGTTAAATGAACTTTTAAGTGATCCAGAAATTGTGAATGACCCTAAAAAGCTAAGAGAATATTCAAAAGAACAATCGGACATCCAAGAAACAGTGGAAGTTTATCGACAATATAAAGATATTACTCAGCAATTTAAAGATGCTAAAGCAATGTTAGAAGAGAAATTAGATGCTGACATGCGGGAAATGGTTAAAGAAGAGGTTTCTGAGCTTGAAGAGCAGATTGAACCACTTGAAGAAAAGCTAAAGTTCTTATTGATACCTAAAGACCCGAACGATGATAAGAACGTAATCATGGAGGTTCGTGGTGCTGCCGGTGGAGATGAGGCTGCATTATTCGCTGGTGATTTGTATCGTATGTACAGCCGTTATGCAGAATCACAGGGCTGGAAAATTGAAATTATGGAATCGAACTCAACGGGAGTTGGAGGATATAAAGAAATCATCTTCATGATCAATGGTAGCGGAGCTTATTCTAAAATGAAGTATGAAAATGGGGCACATCGTGTTCAACGTGTTCCAGAAACAGAATCTGGCGGGCGGATCCATACTTCGACAGCGACTGTTGCTTGCTTACCTGAGGCAGAAGAAGTAGAAGTAGATATTCATGAAAAAGACATTCGTGTCGATACATTTGCATCTAGTGGACCTGGTGGACAAAGCGTTAACACGACCATGTCTGCCGTTCGTTTAACGCATGTTCCGACAGGGGTAGTCGTTTCTTGTCAGGATGAAAAATCCCAAATTAAGAACAAAGAAAAAGCGATGAAAGTACTACGTGCTCGTATTTATGATAAATTCCAACGGGAAGCACAAGCAGAGTACGATGCGACTCGTAAATCTGCGGTTGGAACAGGGGACCGTTCTGAACGAATCCGTACCTACAATTTCCCACAAAATCGTGTGACGGACCATAGAATCGGATTAACGATTCAAAAGCTAGATCAGATTTTAGAAGGTAAGATGGATGAGGTTATCGATGCTCTTATCTTTGAAGATCAATCTAAAAAGCTAGAAAGAATGGAAGAATAATGCTTCCTTTTTCAACTGTGTTTGAAGCCCTTAAATGGGCTTCTTCTTTTTTAAAAGAACAGAGCCGTGACGAGAATGTGGGAGAAATTTATTTAATGTATTTGTTAGAGATGAATCGTGCACAGCTATTGGCAAACTTAAGAATGGAGCTTTCTGAATCGCAGGTGGAGCTTTTTTTGAAAGGGATACATGAACATGTCAATGGAGTGCCGATCCAACATCTAATAGGGTATGAAGAATTTTACGGTAGAAGATTTTTAGTAAACAATGATGTGCTTATTCCTCGCCCCGAGACCGAAGAATTGGTTTATCAGGTATTGAAGAAAAGCAGTCAGCACTTTTCGAAACAGGAAACGCTGAAGACATTGGATATTGGAACGGGTAGTGGAGCGATTGCCATTACCCTTAAATTAGAAAGACCGAACCTTGAAGTGGAAGCTGTGGATATATCTGAAAAAGCTTTACGGGTAGCTGAAAAAAACGCCCGACTATTGAATGCCAACATTACTTTCCGGAAAAGCGACCTATTACAAACGTTAATATCAAAAGGAGAGAAAGTGGATTTAATTGTTTCCAATCCACCCTATATTCCTACCACTGATTTAATGACGCTATCCGATATCGTTCGCAACCATGAGCCACATACCGCTTTATTTGGAGGAGAAGACGGTTATGATCTTTACCGAAGATTAATGGACGAGCTCCCACAGGTGGTTAAATCCCGATTTATGATTGGCTTTGAAGTAGGAGCAGGACAAGGCAGTACGGTGGCAAAGCTTTTACAAAAGACATTTCCCACTAGTAAAACAGAAATAAAGAACGATATTAACGGGAAAGATAGAATGGTGTTTTGTATCCAAGACTAATTGATGTTGATCAATTGGTCTTTTTTGGCTCTTTTCGTAAACATTGTTGTTATTTGAAATGGAGTTAGTTGGTTGGGAGCGAAAGGATGCTCGCTTTCCGCGGGACGGGCGGTGAGTATCCTCGTCGCCTTACTCCTGCTTAGGTCTTACCTGTCCCGCTACTCCCGCAGGAGTCTCGCACCTGCAGTGAAAGACAATCCTTTTAACAACAATCTTTTAGAAAACAGCCTTTCGTAAACTTTGTTGCTTTTGGTCAATAATTAACATCTTAAATAATTCAGGAACCATATATTGTTTTTGAACGATAAGATGCACGGAAACCATAATTATTATGGGTTTCTTTTCTTTTTCGAAAAGCAATAATCTATGCGAAAACAGCTTCATCAGTGTTCTTTTAATCTATTAAATTGAATTTCTATAATTAATTGAAAAAAATGAGTTTTACTAGTTTAAGATTTCCACAAGTTGTCCACACTGTTTTAGTGAAGGGGTGGTGGAGAACATGAAAACAAAAAATCTAGTATGGATGTATATTTTAACATTGGCGATTGGAACTATTTTAAGTTTATATATACCGAAACAACAGGAATCACTTGCAGCAGAAGAGATGCAGGTGATTCCAGATGAAGCGATTCGTCTTAGAATATTAGCGAATAGTGACTCGGATGAGGATCAAGCAGTTAAAAGAAAGATTCGTGACCGTGTAAATGAGGAAATTACATTATGGGTTCAGGATTTAACGTCACTCGATGAAGCCAGAACAACAATCAAATCAGGATTACCTCAATTACAACAAATAGCTGAAGAAGTAATGGCGGCAGAAGGTCTTAGTCAAACCGTTCAAGTAGATTTTGACAAAGTGGAATTTCCAACAAAGTTATATGGTCAATTCCTTTATCCTGCAGGGGAATATGAAGCGATTTTGATCACATTAGGAGAAGGGCAAGGAGCAAACTGGTGGTGCGTATTATATCCACCACTATGCTTCCTCGATTTCTCAAGTGGGACGGCTGTACAGAGTCCTGGTTTTGAAGGAAAAGCCGAAGCAAGCACTATAGATCAAGAAGACACAGTGCAGAAAGAAGTAGAAGAAGTAGCGGTTGAAGATCCACCAAAGCCTGTGGAAAATGGAAGGGAAGAAAAACATGAAGCCTCGGAAACAATCGATGATCAAGAGCCTATAGTAAAGAAAGAACCGGTTAAGGAACAGCAGGTAAAAGAGGAAAATCTGGATACAGAGAAAACGAAAAACGTACAAGTTGTAGAGAAAGATGAACAGGTAAAAGAAAAAGAAGAAGTGGAAAATGATGGAAAGGTAAAAGAAGGCGAAAAGAAAGGGGAAGATCCTCACTATGTAGGGGAAAAAGATGATGAAGTAGAAGTTCGATTCTTTGTACTAGATGTTTTTAAAGGAATATTTAATTAGGAAGAAAAGGCTGTCCTAGAAGAGGGATGGAACCATCAGGATTGTTCAAATAGAGAAGAAGCCGATGGTTTCTTCTATAATTTGAAGATATGGTTCTCATTACCTTGATTTGGGCGCAGCCTTTTTTGATTTAGGCAAAAAAAGACCCTTTACATTGGTAAAGGGTAGAAAATAGGGGGTCTATTTCAAGACAAACCTTCTATGATGAATATACGCTGATTCGTATGAAAATCCAAGTCGCAGAAAAGGTTGTGTATAAGTGTGAGAGGGGATTTAATAATCGTTATCTCGAAAACATAGCGAAATATGCACATGTTAATAACTCTAAGAATATCATGAGAATTTTTCATTGGTTAGGGGTGAATTTGAATCGGAGAGGTATTGAGATTTAATTAATCAGCCTCTATTTTTTATTATAATCGAATAGCTAAGTACCTCAAAAAAAGAGGAAGGCTTAGTTCAGGTAAGGGCCATCTAAAACCGGAGCCTCATCCTGAAATGTTGCCATTACTTACATCTTGATGCCTTTGAGGCAACTAATTTTGATTCAGATTCCCTGTTGGGCTGGATGTATGACTCAAGGAACTAGGCAGCTGAAGCTGGACAAGAGTAATAAACAATCTCTTTTTAGTTCTATTTTTTCTTCTACTTCATAGATATGAAGTAGATAGAAAAAGTAGAGAGAGGTGCACTATGGTAAAAATTATTAGAAAAGCAGGTTTAGGAGACTTGCAAGCAGTAGAGGATTTTTTGGTTGCGGCAAACATAGGATTGGATGGACTGGATGAGGTAATTGAAAACTTTTTAATCATTGAGGAAAACGAGGAGATGTGTGGGACATTAGGGATTGAAATACAAGGAGACAAGGGGTTATTCCGCTCTCTAGTCGTAAAGCCGGAGCTAACAAGTGATGATTTATTTACGTTGTTTCGTGAAGCGCTAAAGATCGGAAAAGAGAAGCAGCTAGCAAATCTATACTTAGTATCTAACAAAAACAGTTCCATTCAATTCTTTCACCTATTAGGATTCAAAGAAATGGAGCATACCCAAAGCCTCAAAGAACTCTCCCAATTCCAACACGCCCAAAAGTTATCCACAGTGGATAACTGCACATTCATGAAACTAACCCTTTAACCCTTTAAACCACCCGGGGACGGTTCTCGAGAAGATTAACGCTTTAAAGCGATCGAGAACCGTCCCCGAGTTTGGTAAAGCGTTAAAGTACTTTTTTGGTTAATTGAGTGTATTTTCTGACTTATTCACATGTATCCACAGGGTTATCCACATCATTTGGGTAATTACGCACATAATGTGGATAAAGGTTGAGTATTTTTACGGTTTCTTTTATACTTGCAAAGTAGATTTGATGAATGAACTAGATTTTAAAGGATTTATTTAATTGATTAAGCATTAGATAGAAAAGGTGAAATGTAATGACGATAAAGCATTGGATTGTGGAAAACAATGTGGATATTAACGAAAGTTATCCACAGATTGTGGATGCATCTCAATATCTTAAAGATAATGAGGTTGTTGCTTTTCCTACTGAGACCGTCTATGGATTAGGGGCAAATGCAACATCGGATGTGGCGGTAGATAAGATTTTTCAAGCAAAAGGAAGACCAAGTGATAATCCACTCATTGTCCACATCTCAGCCTCTGAGCAACTAAATCATTTAGTAGAGGAAATCCCTGAAACAGCTCAAAAATTGATTGAGCACTTTTGGCCTGGACCATTAACGATTATTTTTAAAAAGAAAGATGGCGTTTTCTCTAATAAAGTAACAGCGGGCCTTGATACAGTTGCCATTCGTATTCCAGACCATCCTATTGCACTTGCTTTGATTGCAGCAGCGAATTTACCAATTGCTGCACCTAGCGCGAATCGTTCTGGTCGTCCAAGCCCTACAACTGCCACACATGTCATTGAAGATCTCCAAGGAAGAATTGTCGGTGTTGTAGATGGTGGTGAAACAGGTGTCGGTGTCGAGTCAACGGTTGTCGACTGTACTGGAGATCACCCGCTCATCCTTCGTCCAGGTGGAGTAACAAGAGAACAGCTAGAAGAAATCGTTGGAACGATTGAAGTCGACCCTTCTTTAAAAGAGGGAAAGGGAGCTCCAAAATCTCCCGGAATGAAATATACTCATTATGCCCCAAATGCTCCGTTGTATTTGGTGAAGGCAAACAGAGAAAAATTTCAATCACTAATAAAGAATAAACAAAAAGAAGGTCTTAAAGTAGGAGTTTTGACAACAGAAGAAAATAAAGGAGCATTCTCAGAAGCAGATGTCATTATTCCCTGTGGAAAAAGAGAAGATTTACTCACTGTTGCACACGCTTTATATGATACATTAAGAGCGTTTAATAGTTCGGATGTGGATATTATTTTTTCAGAGACATTCCCTGAAGAAGGTGTCGGTCTTGCTATTATGAATCGACTTCAAAAAGCGGCAGGCTATCGTGTGATTGAAGAATAATCTCGATCTCAAGTAAATATTTTTCAATGATTATACATTCTATTTCCTTTTGGACGTGCATAGAATCTGATGTAGGCAAGTCCAAGGGGGGAACGGAATGACAAGTGTAATCGGTGAACTATTCACCCTGATGCTAATGGCATTTGCTTTAGGAATGGATGCATTCTCGATTGGGATTGGAATGGGGATGTTCCAGTTAAGACTGAAGCAGATCTTTTTTATAGGAATAACGGTTGGGGTGTTTCATATATGGATGCCACTGCTTGGCATGATAACTGGAAAATTTTTATCTGAGCAGTTTGGGTCGATTGCGGCATTTGCCGGAGGGCTTTTGCTCATTGCTCTAGGAATTCAAATGTTCCTTTCGAGTTTTAAAGGAGACGATACAAAAGTAATGACGCCTGTAGGTTTCGGGTTGATATTATTTGCTTTAAGTGTTAGTTTGGATAGCTTTTCAGTGGGGTTGACCCTTGGTATATTTGGCGCTAGAACGGCTGTGGCTGTCATATGCTTCGGAATAGCCGCAACCCTTTTAACATGGACGGGACTATTGATTGGACGGCGTGTGCAGGGGTGGCTTGGTTCCTACAGTGAAGCACTTGGGGGAAGTATCCTCTTTGCTTTTGGTGTCAAACTATTACTCCCTTTTTAGAGCAAAAGATTGGCTTTCTTCGGCCAGTCTTTTTTTAAATTTATTTTTTACAAATGATATTTTTAGTTAATATTATTACAATAAGAAGGAATGGAATTTTCCCGAATAATGACTAAATTCATAAAACTATCATTCTTTTGTCCTATTCCCGTTAAAGTTTTTTTGTATTTTCAATAGAATGAATTGAAGGAGATGAAATGGATGAAAATCCTTTTTGTATGTACAGGGAACACTTGCCGAAGCCCGATGGCAGAAGCGTTACTAAAGAATAAAAACGCTAGTAAATTTGAAGTGAAATCTGCAGGTGTTTTTGCGAAAAATGGACAACCTGCAACAAATTATACTAAAGAAGTCCTAAAAGAGAACGATATAATACATGAGCATGTATCTCGTTTATTATCTCTTGAAGACATCGAGTGGGCTACACATATTTTCACAATGACAACAGGACATAAAACCACAATAGGAAATGTATTTCCACAAGCATTAGATAAAACCTTCACATTAAAAGAGTTTGTTCATGACCTTGATGAGGATGTAGTGGACCCATTTGGAGGTACTGTCGAAGTCTATCGTAAAACATATCGTGAACTAGACGAGCTAATCTGCAAATTAATAGAGAAAACATAGGACAATTGGGGAGTGGGATTTGGGAATGGCAGACAAAAAGAAGTATACATTTGGTTTGAGAAAGAAACTAGCACTTTTTACAACATTACTAGCTATTATTACGTATTCTACGAGTATTGTCTTTATTAATTATATTCACTCGGCATTTTTCTCAAATGTCAACGAAGGGATTTTTACGATTGTTGTACTAGTTTTAGGAATCTTTTGGTCAGGGGTTCTTGCTTTTATTGCGGCAGGTTTTATTATTAAACCTCTTCAAAAATTGGAGAAAGCTGCAATCCAAGCTTCTCATGGTGATATTCATCAGGATGTAGATCTGTCAACTTCAGATGATGAAATTCGTTCATTAGGAATCGCCTTCAATTCTATGCTTCAAAATTTAAGAGAGATGGTTCATAGTGTGGATGACAATTTCCGTAGCACGAATGATCATGTGATTGAAATATCCCAAGCATCCTCTAGAGCATCTCAACAAGCGGAAGGAATTGCTTTAACCATCAGTGAAATATCCGCTGGTGCAGAGAGCTCGGCCGTTTCTATTCAGTCGACAGCGGAATCAGTGGAAGATGTCATTCGAATTGCTCAAGAAGTACAAAATCGTTCAAAATCTTCAGAAGCAGTATCGACAGAAATGCTCAATGAGCTTCAAGATAGTAAGGAAGTTGTTCATTCCCTTGTAAATGGGATCGTAAAATTAGCTAAAGGCAATCAAGACTCTCTACAAGCAGTTCGTCGATTAGAAGAAAACGCTAAGAAGGTAGAACAGATTATTCAGCTAGTAGGTGATATTGCAGCACAAACCAATCTTCTTGCTTTAAATGCATCCATTGAGGCAGCACGGGCAGGGGAACACGGTAAGGGGTTTGCCGTCGTAGCAGAAGAAGTCCGAAAGCTTGCAGATGAAAGTGGGAAGGCTGTTCAAGGAATATCTGATTTGATTAAAAATATTCAAACCGAGGTTGGAAGTGTTGTCGGTCATATCACCACTCAAGTGGATAGCGCTAATAATGAGGCTGAAAAAGGAGAAAAAACCAACACAGTCATTGAAGATATGACGAAAACGATACATAAAGTGGCCTCTGCTGTTAAAGAAATCTCAACCCTTGTCGATCAACAAATGGAGAGTATCCAATTGACTTCTCAGCAATCACAGGAAGTGGCTGCGATAGCAGAACAAACCTCTGCAGGAGCGGAAGAAGTGACAGAAGCAACAAAAGAACAAGCGGTTGTAATGGAAAATGTAGAGAGGCTTGCACTCAACCTTCAAGCACAAGCAGAAAAACTCAAAAATACCATTACTAGATTCCAACTATAAAATGGAATGGCAAGTCTGAGATTGGATGGTTGATATGTTTTGGCATATTAGTCTGATGGTATCAGGCTTTTTTTTATTGGTTAGACTCATCGGGTAAAAACGATATTGGTCGGAGCTTAAGAGGAATGGGGCAAGACAGGGTTTATGCTCGCCTACACGAAATTTATGAGCCTGGATCTGGATATAATGAGTCAAAAAAGAGATTTATGAGCCTAGTAAAGCTTTACGAGCATGGACCTGAACTATATAAGCTGAATCTTAAAATTTATAAGCTAAAAGTTTCCCGCACCAGTATAAAAGTAATTGCCACCACAATCTCAAAATCTTTATAATTTCATGTAGGTATGTCAAAATTAAGATAAGAGTATTGAATTCGAGGAGGAATAAAACATGAAAGTAGCGATTGCATCCGATCATGGCGGGGTAAACATTAGAGAAGAAATTAAAGGTTTATTAGAAGAAATGGGAATTCAATATGAAGATTTTGGCTGTGAATGTGGAAGCTCAGTAGATTATCCTGATTATGCATTGCCTGTTTCTCAAAAGGTAGCGAATGGTGAATTTGATCGAGGTATCTTAATTTGCGGAACAGGAATTGGCATGAGTATTTCGGCCAACAAAGTAAAAGGGATTCGTTGTGCGCTTGTTCATGACGTATTCAGTGCCAAAGCGACGCGTGAACATAATGATAGTAATATGCTAGCAATGGGTGAGCGTGTTATTGGTCCCGGACTGGCAAGGGAAATTGCCAAAACATGGCTGCAAACAGAATTTGAAGGGGGCAGACATGCGAATCGTGTAGGCAAGATTACAGAATACGAAGAAAAAAATTAATCGTTTTCTTAAAGGGGTGAGAGGTCATGAACATCGAAATACTTCAATCACAACTGAAGAAAATAATAGCTGAGTTTGGAGCACAAACTCCTTTTAAGAAAGGAGATGTACTAGTTGTCGGGTGTTCTACGTCTGAGGTAGTGGGAGAGCGGATTGGGACTTCAGGGACAACAGAAGCCGCTCAGATTATCTTTGATGAGTTACAGCAATTCGCTACTGAAAAAAATATTTCATTAGCTTTCCAATGCTGTGAGCATCTAAATCGAGCATTAGTGATTGAAAGAGAGATAGCGGAAAGGAAAGGGTGGGAAGAGGTTAGTGTGATTCCTGTAAGAAATGCAGGCGGAGCAATGGCTACCTTCGCATACTCCAATTTCGATGACCCGGTGGTTGTGGAGCATATTCAAGCAGACGCTGGTATTGATATTGGCGATACATTTATTGGAATGCACCTTAAGCACGTAGCTGTACCAGTAAGAGTTTCGATAAAACAGCTAGGTGAAGCCCACGTAACTCTAGCAAAAACGCGCCCGAAACTAATAGGCGGAACACGGGCCATTTATGAAAAAACCAACTCAAACCTAAACTGCACCTAAGTAGAGTTCGGGTCGTGCCAGGCACCACCCGATATTTGTCGATTAGGGGAGTGGTAGGAGATTTCGAATATTAGAATTAGTTTTTATAAAAAATGTACGGATTTTGGGTTTCTAAATAGGGAAAACATGATAGAATAGAATTGAATTTTGAATTTTTACTAGGAACGGTCTTCATTGTTACCGTATCATGAAGGGGGATAAGTATGAGTAAAATTGCACAGCAAGATCAGAAAGTTTTTGAAGCTATCCAAGATGAGTTAAAACGTCAGCAAACGAAAATTGAGTTAATCGCGTCAGAGAACTTTGTAAGTGAAGCGGTAATGGAAGCTCAAGGTTCCGTTTTAACGAATAAATATGCAGAGGGTTATCCAGGTCGTCGTTATTATGGCGGATGTGAACATGTTGATGTTGTTGAAAACCTGGCTCGTGACCGTGCGAAGGAAATATTCGGTGCAGAGCATGCAAACGTTCAACCTCACTCTGGAGCTCAAGCGAATATGGGTGTTTATTTTACTGTACTAGAGCAAGGGGACACAGTATTAGGAATGAACTTATCACATGGCGGTCACTTAACTCACGGTAGTCCTGTCAACTTTAGTGGAGTTCAATACAACTTTGTTGAGTATGGTGTAGATAGTGAGACACATCGTATTAATTACGAAGATGTACGTCAAAAAGCTTTAGAACATAAACCAAAATTGATTGTAGCTGGAGCGAGTGCTTATCCAAGAGAGATTGATTTTGCGAAATTCCGTGAAATCGCTGATGAAATCAATGCTTATTTAATGGTAGACATGGCTCATATTGCTGGACTAGTAGCGGCAGGTTTACATCCAAACCCAGTTCCTTACGCTGATTTTGTCACAACGACAACACACAAAACTCTGCGTGGACCTCGTGGCGGAATGATTCTCTGTAAAGAAGAATTTGCAAAGAAAATTGATAAATCAATGTTCCCAGGTTTACAAGGTGGACCACTAATGCATGTAATTGCAGCAAAAGCGGTTGCATTCGGAGAAGCCCTTCAAGATTCCTTTAAAGATTATGCTGGTAAGATTATCGAAAATGCAAAACGTTTAGGAGAGTCTCTTGAAAAAGAAGGAGTTACACTTGTTTCAGGCGGAACAGATAATCACCTTCTATTAATTGACCTTCGTTCACTAGAATTAACAGGTAAAATTGCCGAAAAGGTACTAGATGATATCGGTATTACTGTAAATAAAAATACAATCCCATTCGATCCAGAAAGTCCATTCGTAACAAGCGGTGTACGTATTGGTACGGCAGCAGTAACGAGCCGTGGATTTGGACTAGAAGAAATGGACGAAATTGCTTCGATTATGGCGTATACATTAAAAAATCATGAAGACGAAGGAAAGTTAGAAGAAGCACGCAACCGTGTTGAAGCGCTAACTTCTAAGTTTCCGTTATATCAATAATTCTATTAAAAAGAACTGCCTTGAATGGGTAGTTCTTTTTTATGAAAAATTTACGTTTTCATAACAATCATCTGTGAAGATTGCCCTAAGAAATTCTTTTATGTACAATAGGACAGAATGAAAGTAAGGAACTAATAAATGTTACATAAGTATAGAAAAATAAAGGAGAGAATGCTGTGGGTAAGGTATATGTGTTTGATCATCCATTAATTCAACATAAGTTAACGTTTATCCGTGATAAAAACACGGGAACGAAGGAATTTAGAGAACTGGTAGACGAAGTAGCTTCCTTAATGGCGTTTGAAATTACTCGTGACATGCCATTAGAAGATATTGAAGTAGAAACACCAGTAAGTAAAGCAAACGCAAAAACACTAGCAGGGAAAAAACTCGGAATCGTTCCAATTCTAAGAGCAGGATTAGGAATGGTGGATGGAATTTTAAAATTAATTCCCGCTGCAAAAGTTGGACACATTGGTTTATATCGTGATCCAGAAACATTAAAGCCTATTGAGTACTACGTAAAGCTTCCAAGTGATGTTGAAGAGCGTGATTTCATTCTTGTTGATCCGATGCTTGCCACTGGCGGATCAGCTGTGGAAGCGATCCATTCATTGAAAAAGCGTGGAGCGAAAAGCATTAAATTCATGTGTTTAGTTGCTTGCCCTGAAGGTGTTGATGCTATTAAAGAAGAGCATCCTGATGTCGATATCTTCATTGCCGCTCTAGATGAGAAATTAAACGAAAAAGGATACATTGTACCAGGCTTAGGCGATGCTGGTGATCGTTTGTATGGGACGAAATAAAGAAGAGCAGGTGACAAAATAATGGATTCGAAAATTAAAGTGATGACGATTTTTGGGACGAGACCGGAAGCGATTAAAATGGCTCCACTTGTTTTGGAATTGGAAAAATATCCTGATGCTTTTGAAACGATTGTTACAGTAACAGCTCAGCATCGTCAAATGCTTGACCAAGTTCTGGAAATTTTTGATATCGAACCCGACCATGATTTAAACATTATGAAAGATCGTCAAACATTAGTAGATGTGACAACACGTGGTCTTGAAGGACTAGACAAGGTAATGAAAGAAGTGAAGCCTGATATCGTGTTAGTTCACGGTGATACGACGACAACTTTTATTGCGAGCTTAGCTGCTTTTTATAATCAAATCGCCGTTGGTCATGTTGAAGCGGGTCTACGTACGTGGAATAAATATTCTCCATTCCCAGAGGAGATGAACCGACAACTGACGGGGATTATGGCTGATCTTCATTTTTCACCTACAGATAAATCTGCCACAAATCTATTAAATGAAAACAAAAAAGAAGATAGTATATTCATTACAGGAAACACGGCTATTGATGCACTAGCGACAACGGTCAAAAATGAGTATCATCATGAAGTTCTTGAAAAGGTTGGAGATGACCGCCTAGTACTTTTAACGGCACATCGTCGAGAAAACCTTGGTCAACCAATGAGAAATATGTTTAGTGCGATAAAGCGATTGGTAGAAGAACATGACGATATTCAGGTTGTTTACCCTGTACATTTAAATCCTGCTGTTCGTGAAGTAGCGAATGAAGTACTAGGAAACGACCCACGCATTCATTTAATTGAACCGTTGGATGTTATAGACTTCCACAATTTCGCATCAAGAGCACACATTATTCTGACTGATTCTGGTGGAGTACAGGAAGAGGCTCCATCATTAGGAGTTCCTGTTTTAGTCCTTCGTGATACAACAGAACGTCCTGAGGGAATTGAAGCAGGTACATTGAAATTGGCAGGAATTGAAGAAGAGAATATTTATTCTTTAGCCAAAGAATTGTTAACAGATAAAGAAGCCTATGACAAAATGGCGAAAGCAACGAACCCATATGGAGATGGAAAAGCTTCTTACCGTATTACCCAAGCTATCCGCTATTATTTCAAGCAACTTGAGAAGCGCCCAGAATCCTTTAACCCTCTACCGTAATCGAGAACCGTCCCTCACTGCTTTAAAGCAGTGAGGGACGGTTCTTTGTATAGACAGGTTCTTTAAGGCAGACGCTAAGGAAAAAGGTTTAGGAGCGTCTTTTATGAAGAAGTGGATCATTTTATTGTTAATGAGTTTATGTTTACCTCGAACTGTTTCAGCTCAAGAATTTGAACTGCCGCCGTTAAAACAGGATGAAAAGGAGGAAATGGTGGCGATTATCGAAACGAAAGATGAAATCGATGTTGCCTCTTTAAAAGAAAGCTTAAAAAAATACGATACTCTTCACTTAAGATTTACGTTCTCTGAAGTCATAAACGGTTTTTCCATTAAGGGGAGTCGGAACGATCTTCGAAACTTCATAGATAAGAATAAATCTTCCTCCATTATGATGGTTTCAGAAGCTCGTGAATATAAGATTTCGGGAGTTGGGAGTATTCCTTTTGTTGGGGCAATCCGAGCAAGGGGTTACTTTGACGAACAAGGAAAGCGATTAACAGGAAAAGGGGTAAAGGTAGGAATCATTGATACGGGAATGGATTATCACCATCGTGATCTTTCCATTAATTACAAGGGAGGAAAAGACTTTGTCGATCAAGACGATGAGCCAATGGAAACGGGAACTAGAAATAACTACAGCACCATTCACGGGACTCATGTAGCAGGTGTGATCGGTGCAAATGGTTCACTTCAAGGAATGGCACCTGGAGCTGATCTCTACATCTATCGCGCTTTGGGTCCAGGGGGGAGAGGGACAACTGATCAAGTGGTAGCTGCCATTGAACAAGCAGTAAAGGACAAAGTCGATATTGTGAATTTGTCTTTAGGGAGTGATGTTAACGGTCCTGATTTACCTTTGAGCAGGGCTTTAGACTTTATCGCCAGAAAAGGAATTATACCGGTAACAGCAAGTGGGAATTCAGGTCCGAAGACTTGGACGATCGGAACGCCAGGTACCTCCAAAAAAAGTATTTCTGTCGGAGCATCGACTCCACCAATGGATATTCCTTATTTAGTTGTGGGGCGTGAAAAGCCAACTAAATTGTATCCTATAAAAGGGATTCATCTTCATGGAATGAATCATAGCTTGTTAATAGAAGATGGTGGAATCGGAAAAAAAGCGGAATTATCAAAAGTTAAAGGGAAAATAGCGCTAATTAAAAGAGGGTTCCTCACTTTCGAAGAAAAAATTAAGAATGCAATCGAAGCAGGAGCAAAAGGAGTCCTCATTTATAACAACACAAATGGACCATTTATGGGAGTGGTCGAAGAAACCTTCCATATCCCTGCTTATACGATAACCCAAAAAGCTGGAAACGACCTCCTTGTACAAATCGAAAATCAACCGACAAAAGTAGAAATTCAATTTAAGGAAGAGAAAGACCGTTTAGCGCCATTTAGCTCTAAAGGTCCTGTTACTGTGAATTGGTTAATTAAACCAGACGTAACGGCCCCAGGTATGGGAATTAACAGTACGATACCGGGTGGTTATTCAGCGCTTCAAGGAACAAGTATGGCTGCTCCACATGTAGCAGGTGCTGCGGCAATTCTAAAACAAGCAAATCCAAATTGGGGACCTGAACAAATCAAGGCGGCGCTAATGCTTTCAGCAAAGCCGTTATATAATTCAGACGGAGAACCCTATAAGGTATATGAACAAGGAGCGGGAAGAATTCGGCTAGAAGAAGCTTTGAGGCTAGAAACGCTCGTAACTCCGGCGTCGATATCATTAGGACAGGTAAAAGGGTCTTCAAATGATTTTTTAGAGAAAAAATTAAAGGTCCAAAATAATGGAAATCATCCTAAAAAGTATTCTTTAAAAGAAGACAGTGTAAAGAAAAAAGGGATACGGTGGGAGCTTCCTTTATCTTTCACACTCCAACCGGGTGAATCAAAGGAAATAGTCGTTAGGGCAATTTTAAAAACTCAGTTACAAAATGAAACCTTAATGGATGGCCGTCTAATTTTAATGGAAAATACGAAATCATATTCGATTCCTTATTTATTTGCTGTTGGCGAACCCGATTATCCACGTGTAATGGGCTTTGCCGCTGTTCCTGGAGACCGTAAACGGACAATGAGATATCAGGTTTATCTTCCTGGGGGAGCAGAAGAATTCGGGGTGGCGCTTTATGATAGTGAAACGTTAAAATTTATTGGGTTAGCTGATCAAAAGCGAAATGTCGGGAGAGGGTATATTGAAAACGAAGTGAACCTTCCATATAAGGAGAAATCGAGAATCTATGCCGTCGCATTCGCTAGGAAAAAAGGGACAGAAGATTACCAAAAGGCACTTATTAAAGTAAAATAGTGGATGGGATTTATTACAAAAAATCAATCATTTCTTTACACTTTTTCTTCATTTATAATAGGGTGGTGTGCAAGGAAATGAATCTTTGGAACCACATTTTCTTGAAGATGTGGCTCCTTCTATTTTTTAAAATAAACACTCTTTTTTTTAAAGTTTGATGATTTTGTGAACATTTTGGAAACGCGTGGATAGGTTGTGAACTTTTTCACGGGAATACATTGACATAGATAATACCCTATTGTATGCTTACAAAGGGTATAAAATGATAAGGTTTTCACAATGTATTTTCAGTGTATGAAAACGCTTTTACATGACTGTTTTCAGCGTTTTAGTATCCATAAAGTCCACATGAAATGCAGGGATGTTTAGATGAGTCAGAAGAACAGACGTCCTTATCAGGCGATGGCTTTATACACAGCTATCCTTTCACAATTAGTCGGTGCCCTATTGATCGGGATCTTCGGAGGGAGATGGTTAGATCGTGAAATAGGGACCGAACCACTATTTTTAATTATCGGACTACTCCTTGGGTTAGCAACAGGAATCTATGCAATGCTTCGTACAGTCCGACAATTCTTTTCAGGAGATTAATGCTCTATGCCAGAAATCCAACAGATGTTCAATAGGCACCGCCGCTACATGTTCTTTCTACTCTCTATATATGTTCTAGGTTGGGGATTTACCGCCTATCAGTCTATTTTTTTAGGATTAATCCTAGGGACAAGTATCAGTCTTTTTAACCACTGGTTAATGGCAAGGAGAACAGTAAGGTTTGGTGATGCGGTACTAGAAGGACGGAAAATTCGTTCGCTTGGGACTTTTTCAAGAATGGCAGGGGCAGTACTGATCGTCATTGTTGCAATGGAAATGCCAGAGACGTTTCATCTCCTAAGTGCAGTTTTGGGATTAATGACATCTTACATGGTCATTATGATAGATTATTTTTTTCAAAGCGTTAAACATCATAAATAGCGGGGAAGAGAGGTGAATTTCATTGCATCATGGAGCTCCTACTCAAGAGTTTTTAGGCCTAACTTTTAACATGGCTAATGTCTTGATGATTACAGTTGCCAGTCTGATCGTATTTTTACTTGCTGTAGTGAGTACACGACAATTGGCAATGAACCCAACAGGAATGCAGAATTTCATGGAATGGGTTATGGACTTTGTTAAAGGAATTGTCAAAAGTAATATGGATTGGAAAACGGGTGGACGTTTTCATATACTAGGCCTTACATTAATTATGTATATCTTTGTTTCTAATATGTTAGGTCTTCCATTTGCCATTACCTACGATGGCGAACTTTGGTGGAAATCACCGACAGCTGATCCGGCTGTAACTATGACTCTTGCAGTTATGGTTGTGGGGTTATCCCATTATTATGGTATCAAGATGAAAGGTTTTGGTGGATACGGTAAAGATTTCTTTAAACCGATGTGGTTCTTATTCCCGCTGAAGATTATTGAGGAATTCGCAAATACACTTACATTGGGTCTACGTCTTTACGGGAACATTTTTGCAGGAGAAATCCTGTTAACACTATTAGCTGGAACTCTAGCGATGTCTGGTCCTGGAGGTCTACTAGCAGCAGTTATTCCAACTATTATTTGGCAAGGATTTTCGATATTTGTTGGTTCAATCCAATCATTTATCTTTGTAATGTTAACGATGGTTTATATTTCTCACAAAGTGAGCGATGACCATTAATATATACCCTGTTCATTCAATGAACAAAACATATTAAAAATTATAATTTTTATACATTTAAAGGAGGAACTTTAGAATGGGTCTTTTAGCAGCAGCAATAGCAATCGGTTTAGCAGCACTTGGTGCAGGTATTGGTAACGGTCTTATCGTATCTCGTACAGTTGAGGGTATCGCACGTCAACCAGAAGCACGCGGTATGTTACAAACAACAATGTTTATCGGGGTAGCGTTAGTTGAGGCGATTCCTATCATCGCAACTGTTATCGCGTTCATGGTATTAGGTCAATAATTCAAAGCTACATGTTCCAAAATGGCGAAGATAACATTCCATGTGAACCTTCGCCATTCATTTATGTTTTAAATTTGAGTGTATACCGTTTTATAAGAAAAATCGTATATAAACAATAGAGACAGATTGACTCTTGAAGGGAGTGAAATCGCGTGTTAACAAACGCATTTGTCCTGGGAGCAGGCGCTGGCTTCAATGGTGGAGACATCTTGTTCCAGCTAGTTATGTTCATTATCTTGCTTGCGTTGCTAAAGAAATTTGCATGGGGTCCATTAATGGGCATTATGAAACAGCGTGAAGAGCATATAGCAAGTGAAATCGAATCGGCGGAAAAAAGCCGTGTAGAAGCAAATAATTTAGTAGAAGAACAACGACAGCTTCTAAAAGAGGCTAGACAAGAAGCTCAAGTAATGATTGAAAACTCAAAGAAGCATGGAGCGGAGCAACGCGAAGAAATCCTCGTTACAGCCCGTGCTGAAGCAGAACGCTTAAAAGAATCTGCAAAACGCGAAATCGAAACTCAAAAAGAACAAGCAGTTACTGCATTACGCGAGCAGGTGGCTTCATTATCAGTTTTAATTGCATCTAAAGTAATCGAGAAGGAACTAAGTGTTGAAGATCAACAGAAACTAATTTCTGATTACATTCAAGAGGCAGGAGAAGAGCGATGAGTAGCAGTGCGGTAGCAAAGCGATATGCCCTAGCTCTTTTTGAAATAAGTAAAGAAAATAAACAAATTGAAACAGTGGAAGCAGAGCTTCGTGTGATTAAAAAAGTATTCTTAGATAATAAGGAACTAGGTGTTTTATTAGAAACTCCTAGACTTACGATTCAAAAGAAGAAAGCGATTTTAAAAGACGCGTTTGCAAATGTTTCTCTTCCAGTATTAAACACAATTTTACTATTAACCGATCGTCATCGTGGGGACCAAATTGTTGGAGTCGTTGATGCTTTCATCGAGCTTGCTAACGAAGAACACGGTATTGCGGATGCGACTGTTTATTCAGTTCGTTCGTTAACTGACGATGAAAAAAATGCTGTATCTGCTTCTTTTTCAAAAAGAGTAGGAAAGAAATCATTAAGAATTACTAATGTTAGAGACGAAGATTTACTGGGCGGATTAAAAGTCCATATTGGCAACCGTATATTTGACGGAAGTCTGAAAGGTAAATTGAATCGTCTGGAACGTGAATTAGTTCGTTAACTTTCATATAAATGAGGGGTGAAATTCATGAGCATCAAAGCGGAAGAAATCAGTGCGCTGATAAAAAAGCAAATTGAAAGCTATCAGTCTGAGATGAAAGTAAGCGATGTTGGTACAGTTATCCAAATTGGTGACGGTATCGCTCGTGCTCATGGCCTCGACAATGTCATGGCTGGTGAGCTTGTTGAATTTTCTAATGGTGTCATGGGAATGGCGCAGAACTTAGAAGAAAACAACGTCGGGATCGTAATTCTTGGACCATATAAAGACATTCGTGAAGGCGATGAGGTTCGTCGTACTGGACGTATCATGGAGGTTCCAGTTGGAGACGAATTAATCGGTCGTGTTGTGAATTCACTTGGACAACCTGTTGATGGTTTAGGACCAATTAGCACAACAAAAACTCGTCCAATTGAAAGCAATGCACCTGGGGTAATGGATCGTAAATCTGTACATGAACCATTACAAACTGGTATCAAAGCGATTGACGCTCTTGTACCTATCGGTCGTGGTCAGCGTGAGTTAATCATCGGAGACCGTCAAACAGGTAAAACATCTGTAGCAATTGATACCATTCTGAACCAAAAAGATCAAGATATGGTTTGTATCTATGTAGCGATCGGGCAGAAAGAATCAACTGTACGTAATGCAGTAGAAACTCTACGTAAGCACGGTGCTCTAGAATACACAATCGTCGTAACAGCATCTGCATCTCAACCAGCTCCAATGCTATTTCTAGCACCATATGCTGGTGTAACGATGGGTGAAGAGTTCATGCATAACGGAAAGCATGTATTGGTTGTCTATGATGATCTTTCTAAACAAGCTGCGGCCTATCGTGAGCTTTCACTATTACTACGCCGTCCTCCAGGTCGTGAAGCATTCCCTGGTGACGTATTCTACCTACACTCTCGTTTACTAGAGCGTGCGGCAAAATTAAGTGATGCAAAAGGTGGAGGTTCCATCACAGCATTACCATTCGTTGAAACGCAAGCAGGCGATATCTCTGCTTACATCCCTACCAACGTTATCTCGATCACAGACGGACAGATTTTCTTACAATCTGACCTATTCTTCTCCGGTGTTCGCCCAGCGATCAACGCAGGACTATCTGTATCTCGTGTAGGGGGATCCGCACAAATTAAAGCAATGAAGAAGGTATCTGGTACGTTGCGTCTTGACTTAGCTGCATACCGTGAGCTAGAAGCATTTGCTCAATTCGGTTCTGATCTTGATAAAGCAACCAAAGCAAAATTAGATCGTGGGGCACGTACAGTTGAAGTGCTAAAACAAGATCTCAACAAACCACTTAAAGTTGAAAAACAAGTTATGATCCTTTATTCATTAACAAAAGGTCATTTAGATGATATTCCAGTAACAGATATCCGTCGCTTCGAAGACGAATTCTTAAGCTGGTTAGATCGCAACCACACTGAATTGTTAGACCAGATTCGCACAACGAAAGGTCTTCCTGAAGACGAAGCGATGGCTGCGGCTATCAACGAATTCAAGAAAACTTTTGCGAAATCAGAGTAATGAACTTTGGGGAGTTGATTCATTCGGATCACCCCCTATAAATTCGTCATCAATATTCTTCGGTCAAAAACAATGAAACAAGGGTGGTGAGATCTAGTGGCATCGTTACGCGATATAAAATCTCGTATTACGTCAACAAAAAAGACGAGTCAAATTACAAAGGCAATGCAAATGGTATCCGCTTCAAAAATGAGCCGTGCTGAAATGAATGCTAAGTCATTCGTTCCTTACATGGAAAAGATTCAGGAAGTAGTATCATCCGTTGCACTTGGTAGCTCAGGTGTTAGTCATCCGATGTTAGTTTCCCGCCCCGTTAAGAAAACTGGTTATTTAGTTATTACTGCAGACCGTGGGTTGGCGGGAGCTTATAACAGTAATGTTATCCGACTTGTCAGTAACGCAATAAATGAACGTCATAAGTCAAACGATGAATTTGCGATTATTGCAATTGGTCGGATCGGAAGAGACTTTTTCCAAAAACGTGGGTACAATGTATTGGACGGAATCGTTGGTATCCCGGATCAGCCAAGCTTTGCTGATATAAAGGATATTGCCAGTAAAGCAGTAGAAATGTATTCAGATGGAGCTTATGATGAGCTTTATCTATACTATAACCATTATGTCAGTGCGATTCAGCAAGATGTTACGGAGAAGAAAGTCCTTCCTCTAACAGATCTTGAGACTTCTTCAAAACTGACATCATATGAGTTTGAACCATCTGCGGAAGAAATCCTTGAGGTATTACTTCCTCAATATGCTGAAAGCTTAATTTATGGAGCATTACTAGATGGTAAAGCCAGTGAGCATGCGGCTCGTATGACAGCCATGAAGAGTGCAACAGATAATGCACAGGACTTAATTAATAACCTTACACTTTCATATAACCGTGCTCGTCAGGCAGCAATCACACAGGAAATTACGGAGATTGTTGGTGGAGCAGCGGCTTTAGAATAGAGTTTTCGCGGCAATATTTTCTAAATAAAGTTGTCGCTACATGCTAGTTAGGAGGGAAAAAGATGAATAAAGGACGCGTTCTTCAAGTTATGGGTCCGGTTGTTGACGTAAAGTTTGATAATGGTCAGCTTCCTGAAATCTTTAACGCGTTAAAGGTTGAGCAAAAAGCTCAAGCTGATTCAGTTGGAGTTGAATTAACACTAGAAGTTGCCCTTCACCTAGGTGATGATACAGTTCGTGCGATTGCGATGGCATCAACGGACGGACTTACTCGTGGAGTAGATGTAATCGATACAGGAGCTCCTATCTCTGTTCCTGTAGGTGATGTGACTCTAGGACGTGTATTCAACGTACTTGGTGAAACGATCGACCTTGATGCACCAATCGAGGGTGGTATCCGTCGTGACTCGATTCACAGAGAAGCACCTAAGTTCGAACAGCTTTCTACAGAAGTTGAAATTCTTGAAACAGGTATCAAAGTAGTAGACTTACTTGCTCCATATATTAAAGGTGGAAAAATTGGTCTATTCGGTGGTGCCGGAGTAGGGAAAACCGTTCTTATCCAGGAGCTTATCAATAACATCGCACAAGAACACGGTGGTCTTTCCGTATTCGCAGGTGTAGGTGAGCGTACTCGTGAAGGTAATGACCTTTACCATGAAATGAGTGACTCTGGAGTAATTAAGAAAACAGCAATGGTATTCGGTCAGATGAATGAGCCGCCTGGAGCACGTATGCGTGTTGCTTTAACAGGTCTTACAATGGCAGAATATTTCCGTGATGAGCAAGGCCAGGACGTATTATTGTTCATCGATAATATCTTCCGCTTTACTCAAGCAGGTTCAGAGGTATCTGCCCTATTAGGTCGTATGCCATCTGCCGTTGGTTATCAGCCAACACTTGCAACAGACATGGGTCAATTGCAAGAGCGTATCACGTCAACAAACGTAGGTTCTGTAACATCTATTCAAGCAATCTATGTACCTGCCGATGACTACACGGATCCGGCACCGGCTACAACATTTGCTCACTTAGATGCAACAACAAACCTTGAGCGTAAGCTTTCTGAGATGGGTATTTATCCTGCGGTGGATCCATTGGCATCTACTTCACGTGCCCTTTCTCCAGAAATCGTTGGTGAGGAACATTACAGTGTTGCTCGTTCCGTACAGCAAACACTTCAACGTTATAAAGAGCTTCAAGATATTATCGCGATCTTAGGAATGGATGAGCTTTCAGATGATGACAAATTAGTTGTTCAACGTGCTCGTCGTGTACAATTCTTCTTATCTCAAAACTTCCACGTGGCAGAACAGTTCACTGGACAAAAAGGATCTTATGTACAAGTAAAAGATACTGTACGAGCATTCAAAGAGATTCTTGATGGGAAATACGACCACATTCCAGAAGATGCATTCCGTCTAGTTGGCCCAATCGAAGATGTTTTAGAAGCAGCTAAAAAGATGGGTGTAGAGGTATAATTAGGGACCAGGAGGGAAGAAAATGAAGACATTAAAAGTCAATATTGTCACTCCCGATGGCCCAGTGTACGATTCAGAAGTGGAAATGGTGAGTACAAAAGCTATGAGCGGTGAGCTGGGAATCTTACCAGGACACATTCCGATGGTAGCTCCATTACAAATCGGTGCAGTGCGCTTGAAAAATGGCAATAACACTGAGCTTGTAGCAGTTAGTGGTGGATTTTTAGAAGTTCGCCCTGAACAAGTGACAATTCTAGCGCAAGCTGCTGAAAAAGCAGAAGGTATTGATATTGAACGCGCGAAAGAAGCAAAAAACCGCGCAGAAAGTCGTTTACAAGCACAGCAAGGAGACTTAGACTTCCGCCGTGCAGAGCTTGCACTTAAGCGTGCTATGAATAGAATTAACGTTTCTGAACGTAATTTTTAATAGAAAAAACCTCCAACTTAGTAGTTTGGAGGTTTTTCTTAATTTAAGGCGCTTCCGCTTTTCTCGTGCCAGCTCCAGCGCCTAGGCCTTCGAGACATAAGCCAAGCCACCTAGAAAGGGAAAAGGCCCCCTTTCTAGGTGACTCGTCTTATGCTTGTCAGAGGCCCACAGGATGTGGGTCAGAAAGGCGTTGCCACAGGACGTGGCGAATTTAGCCTTTCATCCTCTACCAAGGCGCTTCCGCTTTTCTAGGGAATATGGACGGTTTGAATATGTTGCAGGTTTAAATAACTCGAATTTCCTCGTGCTGTGATGATTTCGATTATATTGTTATCGATGTTTTCGATCCTACCAATTAGATCCTCATTTTTCCCTAAATTAAACACAATTAATTTATTTGAAAGTTTCCCGATTTGTACTTCGAAACTTCTGGCTAAGCTCATGGAAATGGGATTGACTGGTAGGTTTTCTGCGCTTAATTTATAAGGAGAGATGTTGCTGGAATAGGGAATGATCCATTTTAAATGCTGCAAGGAAATGAGCATTGTTTTATAGACTGGAGAATAAAAGGAAAAGTAGTTATTCATCACATTAGTGATATACCCATGTAATGGCTGGTTACCGGTTACATAAATTTCTAGAAACACTCCCTTTGCGGAATTCAGTATTTTCCTCAGTGCTAGTTCTTCGTCTTGTTCTAATACTGGCATATTCGTTGGTTCTGAAATAGAATAATCATCTTTGGGTATTATGTGCAGTGTCTGGATATGCCCATTAGGGACATAGATATAATCTTCGCCGTTAAAGACAATCAAAATCTCATTCCCAACTTCAATCAGAATGCCATTAATGACTTTTTTTCCTGAAATCTCTATTTTGACTCCTTCTCCAATAAATTGAGTATATATTTTCATAAATAGTATTCACTCCTCTCTCGTACTAAAATATCCATTCAACCCAGAAATATAGACTTAGTAAGCCTGTGATTAATGCAATGGGTATAATTAAAATGGTTACTTTCAAATATTTTCCCCAGGATAAGTGAATAGAATGGCTCTTTAATATATACATCCAAATGAGAGTCGCGAGGGTTCCAACTGGTGTTAATAATGCACCGATATCACTTCCAAGAACATTTGCTAGATAAGCAACTTGTAGAGTGTGGGGGTCTAGTCCCATTTCAGTGATCGACAAGGTTCCAATCATAACCGCTGGAAGATTATTAAAGAGGTTCGACATAACCGTAAGGAGGACACCCATTATCAGGCTCCCGTTAAAAGGTTGATCTACAATATATCCGCTTAAGCTCTCAACAATGTATTGGTTCAATCCTACATTTTTTAGCCCGTATACGAGTACATACATATTGAAAGCGAACAGAAGGATATGCCAAGGGGTTTTTTTGAAAATGTCAATGATCCCGATTTTCGTTCGATACCATCTAATAAATATCAGAAGTGCTGCTCCGATAAGACCTACAGCTTCTAGTGGAATACCAAACGGGGTTAATGCGAAAAAGCTAGCTCTCGTTAGGACCACGGTCACAATGCAGATTTTAAATAACCACCAATCTACATCTTCTTTAGGTTTAGAGGTTTCGAGAGGGTGATTATACTTATATTTTAATGATTGTGTTTTCCATATAAGGGAGATATCGCGTGTTTTTTGGGGGATATCTTTTTTAAAGTAGTAATAGAGAAGATAGGCAAGGACTAGAATGGCAATCATTGATGGAATAAACATCATTTGGATATAGTTGTTTAGACTTAATCCGACTATTTCAAGTGCAATTAGATTGGAAATATTGCTTACAGCGATAGGAGCACTGGCTGCGGTTGCAATGAGAGCACCGGATAATAGATATGGGATTTGTTGGTTTGGTTTTAGCTTTAACATGGACACGATATGAATGATGATCGGTGTTGTAATCAGGATACTACCATCATTATTAAAAAACATGGTCATCAAAAAACATAATAAAAGGATGTAGATATACAATTTTACTCCTGATCCATTAGAACGATTGACGATATTTAAGGCAATCAATCGGAAAAAGCCGATACTTTCGAGAACGATAGACATCATTATGGTTGATAGAATCGTAAGTGCAGCACCGCTAACAATATCGAAAATATCTACTACATCTGTAAAGGGAACAATCCCTAAAATCAACACAAGAAAAGCACCAATGGAAGTTGGGATCGTTTCATTGATTCCAAAGGGGCGCCAAAGCATAAACAATATAGTAAAGGGGAAGATGATCATCATTAAAATTAAATTGATATCAGGCATTCTGATTCGCCTCTTTAATAATCGCAGTATGTTTATTATCGGTATTTGTTAATGTTTGATGTTCTTCTTTATATTTCGATGTTGGCTTTAGAAAGATGAAGTAATATAAACTACCCAATAAGGTAAAGTAGCCAATGATAAACATAGTCATGATCATAATTTTTCCTCCCTTCCTATTTCATTTGGCCTTAAAATCGTTTGCTTGTATTATAATAGATGTTCATGATTACTGTATAAGTAGCTTGGTGAGAAGTTTAATATAGAGATACCTCCTCATAGGATCTGTACATTTAGCTTCTCTCTATTTAGTGAAGGCTGATCTTTGGAAGATCTGTTGGAATTTTCTCTCGAAGTTTTGTTCGTTATTTTGTTCACTTTTACTTTCAGACTTTTGCTCGTTTTTTGCTTCTGAATTTTGTTCTCCTTTGTCTTCATCTTTAGATTCGTTCTCTACTTTTTCACCGTAACTGATATTTCTAATGTGATACATTGAGAGACGAACGACCTCTTCATTTTTAACAATCGTTGCATAGTCCTCATTGCTCTCATTCAGAATCCCTTCAATGGACTCAGGGCCGCCGCGATTGATTTTTACCCATTCGTATTGAAGTTCAGTTAATAGTGAGTTGAAAGATTCAGCTTGCTTATATTCCATATCTTCTGGAATCTCCATGCCGAAATTTAACTTGTTTTTCGAGTGTTTCGTAACACTCTTCACATGTTGATGTTTGTAATAAACGACACCATCCTTTTCTGTTAATAATGTAAGGTGATCATCTGCTACCGCTATTAGCATCCCTATTCTAGATTCAGGGCCACCTCGATCAATCCTAACCACCTGCCCAACCAATGTAGACAATAAATCGTAGTTCATTAAGAATCCCTCCTGTTTTGTGTTAAAACATTTCTCAATATTTATATGTGCCAAGCTATAAGCTTGTAATATTGAAAACGCCTATTTTATAAATAACAGACGTTTGTCCATACATAATAGTCGTCTACTTAAAAGTCTTTCAGTTGATGGGTAAGAAAGTGGTTTCTATCTTGAATAAAAGTAATGATTTGGTGGGCTTCTTCTTCAAAATCCAGCTTTGAAGCGTGGATAAACGGATCCTTGTCCCGATGGGGTTCCAATAAGGTAAATAAATCTTGAACAACAGGTTCTAAATAAGTAGGAGTAAACTTGGTGGAGAGCACTTCTTCCATTTGTTCTTTATAGCATTTCCGATACTTTTCAAATTGAAGAAGGCGAGCAGTCAACGTGTTGTATCCATCAATAGAAATATAATCAAAAGCCGTATCGCCTCCATTCAGGTCCTTACCCCATGTGCCATCATAATCCCAAGGACTGATTTCAAATAGCTCGGTTTCGTAATTTTTATACAAGGCATAATTTTGGATGAACCCATCAAAATTCTGAGTACAAATAACTCCGACTAGCCATTTTAAATATTTTTCTACATCTAATATGCCTTCAATGATTTCAGGAAACTCTCGTTCGGATGCCAAATTAATAGAATAGATCAACTCTTTCAGACGATCATCATCTTGAGTTGTACCAAATTTTCGTGAATATCCGGAATCTAATGCCTCTTTTACCGTTAATTCTGGTGTCAATAAAGAGAAATTAGCATCGTCATTGACAGCATAATGAATAGAGCCGCTTGGTAACCCTCTTTTCTTCAATAAATGTTCATCTAAAGATTCTAATTGCAGATATATCCCTTGAAAGGTCCCGTTAAGATAAAGCAATACATAGCTGGAGCCAGGAGAAAGAACTCCAATATCCTGGAAAAAATCCAATGAAAGCTTATTACGGATCAAGGAAAGATCCTTGTACTCTGCATTTAAATGAATTTCTTTTGCCCCATAGAAACTTTTTTGGAAAATGAGCTGATAAGATTTTTTCTGCATATTACGAATATGTTCTCCACGATAGAGCACATCCACTTTGAAGCTCTGATTTTGGGTAGTTAACTTAGCATTGACTGGCCTTTTCCTCCATACATTTTGCTTTAACGCTTTAAGGTCTTTTGGGTGAATGAAAATGGAATAAGTTAAAAGTTCAGTGTTCATAACCTTCACCTCACACTTGTTTTGTGTATATAAGTATTCGGAGAGTTAGGATAGTGTGTAAATCAGGCAGATTTCCTTGAAATTAGGGAGAATGACTAACGCAACATTGGTTGTCCTCACATAAAATAATTAACACCATACTAGGTAAAAAATTTCAGGAGGTCATAAACGTGAAAGTATTAACACACGACGTGGAGACGTTGATTGAATTAGCTAATGAAAAAGGATTAGATAAATACTTGATCAATAATCCAGTAGAAAAAGAGGAAGAAAATAACGGACAAGTAGTCATTGCAAAAGGCAAAGGATCAAAAGGTAATAAAGGTGGCAAGGGTTCAAAAGGCAAAGGATCAAAAGGTAAGAAAGGTCAAAGTGATCAAGAAGACAAATGTTCAAAAGGTAATAAAGGAACAAAAGGCAATAAAGAAGGTAAGGGCTCTGGTGGCAATAAAGGAACAAAAGGCAATAAAGAAGGAAAAGGCTCCGGTGGCAATAAAGGAACAAAAGGCAATAAAGAAGGTAAGGGTTCCTGTGGCAATAAAGGAACAAAAGGCAATAAAGGTGGAAAAGGCTCCGGTGGCAATAAAGGAACAAAAGGCAATAAAGGTGGAAAAGGCTCCGGTGGCAATAAAGGAACAAAAGGCAATAAAGAAGGTAAGGGTTCCTGTGGCAATAAAGGAACAAAAGGCAATAAAGGTGGGAAAGGCTCCGGTGGCAATAAAGGAACAAAAGGTAATAAAGGTGGAAAAGGCTCCGGTGGCAATAAAGGAACAAAAGGCAATAAAGGCGGAAAAGGCTCTGGTGGCAATAAAGGAACAAAAGGTAATAAAGGCTCTAAGGGCAATAGAGGAGGAAAAGAAGGAAACTGGTGGAGTCAAGATCCAAATTGGTGTGGAAACAAAGGTTCTAAAGGTAAAAAAGGCTCTAAAGGAAAAAAAGGCTCAAAAGGCGGTAAAGGGAAAAAGTAACATAACCATTTCTGATTATTGGGGTTATCCTAAAAAAGTCAATCTTATCATTCATATTAGAGGAATAATGCAGGATTCTACCTTATTTTGATGGTGAAGATTTGGACAATTTGTTTAGGGTCACCCCTAATGTTTTTTTACATAGGATTTTGTATGAGTGACAATTAATTGAATATTGGGTGTTTTTGAAAAAAGCTGATTCCCCTTGTGATTATGTGTTAAAATAAAGAGTATGTCGAAATTTGCAAAAAAAGGGTGATTCACTCGATGCTTGAATCTTTTGGACAACAAGCTCTAATCAATATGCTTGTGCATTTAGCTTTTTTTGCCGTGACTTTCTGGGCACTTCAGGCTTTAAATTTTGAAAAGTTACTGCGAGCAAATCGAGTTATGCAAGCACGGTTGCTTTATATTTTGTTAAGCATTGCGATTGGTTCTATTGTAAGTAACTTTTTTCTAGATTATTTATCGTGGTCGTTACAGCTTCAGCATTTTTTTCAATAAATGTTCGATAAACTGTAACAAGATAGGTCTTCTTGCATGTTCCAAATGCAGCTTATTTTGAGTATTATTTTAATTGTGTGTTTCTTTTCACAAAGTGAGGGTTCATTTGTTGAAAGTTGACGACAATTCCCAAGTATTATTCTCCCTATAGAGGAAAGACTGTGAGTAAGGGAGAGGATACGGATGAAAAGAATAATACAATTTGCTTTAATAATTACTATTGGGATAGGTTTGACTTATTTTTATTACGGGAATAACACCACTGCAGCTAATCAGCAATTGGAAATTGAGAAGCTAGTAGAGGCGGTCGAAAAATCAGATGGAGATATCATTGAATGGTCTCTATATGCAAGAGAAAACTTAGATTTCTCCACTAGTAAAGGTTTTGCATCCTATTATGAAAATATGCGTGCAAAATACCCGGATTTTCAGTGGACTCATACCAAAAGTAATGAAGACATTGTTATAAAAGGTTTACAGAAGCACCAAGACGGGGAAGAAAGTATTAAATTAATTTCGACCGACAAAAACGGACAAAAATCTTCGTACCTTATCTACGAATTCCGTGGCAGCGGTTGGAATTCAAAAAAGGCACAATCTGTTAGAAAGCATTTCTTACCTAAATTGGAAGAAATTTTTAACGGTGAACCACTTATTTTCTCTTGTATAGAAGGCGAATTCAGTGATACACTTGACGAAGTTTTGTCAAAACGGGCATCCAAGCTGTTAAATGATTTAGGCGCAAAAGAAGTTGAATCATTAAAAGAAGAAAACTTTATTTCAATTTCTGCTTACTCAAAAGAGTTTAAGCATTCAGTCCCTACTGAAAATAACTTGATGAATATGCAACTAGGCTTAAGAGATGAAGGAATGGGCGCTAAGACAACCTTTGTCATTGGCACACCCATTATTACGATTGAATATTAATATAGAGAAATTGGACGCGGAGGGGAAGACTCTTGGAAAAAATTATCGTCCGCGGCGGAAAAAGGTTAAATGGTACGGTTAAAGTTGAAGGAGCAAAAAATGCCGTTTTACCTGTGATCGCTGCAACATTATTAGCTAGTGAAGGTAAGAGCGTAATCAAGGATGTACCAGCTCTCTCCGATGTATATACGATTAATGAAGTATTACGTCATTTAAATACAGATGTATCGTTTGATGGAAGTCAGGTTGAGGTAAATGCATCTAGAGAGCTATTTGTAGAAGCACCATTTGAATATGTACGTAAGATGCGTGCTTCTGTGTTAGTGATGGGTTCATTACTTGGCAGAACTGGAAAGGCTCGTGTCGCTTTACCTGGCGGATGTGCTAT
The DNA here is from genome assembly GCF_016908495.1 of Rossellomorea pakistanensis. GTDB lineage: Bacteria > Bacillota > Bacilli > Bacillales > Bacillaceae_B > Rossellomorea > Rossellomorea pakistanensis. The sequence goes on from NZ_JAFBDZ010000002.1 coordinate 216,972, forward strand.
TGGTTCAAGACCAATCGACCAACATCTAAAAGGCTTCGAAGCAATGGGAGCAAAAGTGAAGGTTGGTAATGGTTTTATCGAAGCAGAGGTAGACGGAAAGCTAAAAGGTGCTAAGATCTATCTAGATTTTCCAAGTGTAGGAGCTACAGAGAACATTATGATGGCTGCAGCATTAGCTGAAGGCACAACTGTTCTTGAAAACGTAGCAAAAGAACCTGAAATAGTAGACCTTGCAAACTTCCTGAACAAAATGGGCGGAAATGTAAAAGGTGCCGGTACAGGAACGATCCGAATTGAAGGTGTCGAGCGTTTATATGGTGTAGAACACACTATTATTCCAGACCGTGTTGAAGCAGGAACGTTCATGTGTGCTGCGGCCATTACAGGTGGAAATGTACTTGTAAGAGGAGCTGTACCTGAACATTTATCATCACTCATTGCCAAAATGGAAGAGATGGGAATCACGATTATTGAAGAAGAAGACGGTGTTCGTGTCATCGGACCTGAAAAACTAAAAGCAGTAGACATTAAAACGATGCCACATCCTGGATTCCCAACGGATATGCAATCTCAAATGATGTCTCTCCTTTTACATGCCCAAGGTACAAGTGTCATCACCGAAACAGTATTTGAAAACCGCTTTATGCACGTGGAAGAATTCCGTCGCATGAATGCAGATATTAAAATTGAAGGACGTTCCGTTATTATGAACGGTCCTGCTTCCTTACAAGGAGCGGAAGTAGCTGCTACTGACTTACGTGCAGCAGCTGCACTAACCATTGCGGGTCTTGTATCTGAGGGATACACACGTGTCACAGAACTTAAACATCTAGACCGTGGCTATGTCAACTTCCATGGAAAGCTCGCAGCACTTGGAGCTGACATCGAACGTATTAGCGAAACAGAAGAAACCGAAACAACGATCAACAACACAATTGTTACCGACTTAAATGCCTAATAACAATACTAAATCATCACATAAAGAAAAGCCTCCGCTATGCGGAGGCTTTTCTGCTTTAAAGGAATCGGGGACGGTTCTCGATTCCTTTAAAGTGGTGAAGTAGAGTGAGGGTTTTGCACTTTTGATGTGTTGAGGATTGTAATAGTGGCCGGACTTACTTTGAGATTAAACTGGAATAGACTCTGTTTTCTCTACTCACCTTCTAATTTTGTAGAATATTGTCGAGAAATCGATAAAAGTGTGAAAGTTGAAAATTAAAAGTGAGAAGTTGAAAATTAAATGCCAAAAGTTGAAAATAAAACAGCCAAAAGTTAAAAATTATCCACTCGCTTCCTATGAAAACACATTTAATAAAAGGAAAATTGGCTAAGGAATAAGACCGGTTATTCCCAAGAATCGGTCTTATTGATTTGTATTTCATTATTCATTAACTAAATAATTCATTAAATGTCAAGGAACGCTAGATTTTTACTAACCATTTATATAAATGTTGACCCTCTCTAAACTCCAGGGGAAGATACCCTCTACCCCACTTCACTCTGGGATTTCCCCAGCCGAATCACTGTGCCCCACACTTGAGACTCGTTCCTGGTTGAGTCACAGCGACTGAGAACCGTCCCTGGAGGCATCACCGCGTCACAGCGCCCGAGAACCGTCCCTGGAGGCAGTCCCTGGAGGCATCACCGCTTCACTCTATAGAAGTACTTCTACCCCAAAAAATTTGGTCATAAATGCTTGTCCAATACCATAGATATGAATTGAGGTGGAGGAAAGCCTGAGATTTCCTCCCTTAAATATTTTTATGGGGGCATCGTGAATGAAGCAGTTAAAGCCAGTATTAATCATCATCTCCTTTATCATCGCCGTATCGTTTGTTGTACCGACTCTCTTAGTGCTTCCTTTTTCATCAGACCAAGCAAGTGGAAAGCTTGATGAGAGTAAGAAAAACCCTCCAACGGAAGAAAAGTTATCTGAATCGGTGGAAGTAGCGGTTTACCGCAGCAATACCGAAACGATTGAAAAATTGCCACTTGAAGATTATGTGGTCGGTGTAGTGGCAAGTGAGGTGCCTGCAGAGTTTGAAATGGAAGCACTTAAAGCTCAGGCTCTAGCAGCAAGGACCTATATTGTGTCTCATTTAATGGCGAAAGATGAATCAGTTCCAAAAGGTGCAGATGTAACAGACACGATTTCTCATCAAGTTTACAAAAGTAAGGATGAACTTAAAAAATTATGGGGACCTGACTATGATCGAAAGCTTGAAAGAATAACAAAAGCAGTACTAGAGACGCAAGGAAAGGTTCTTTCATATAATGGGAGCCCCATTACAGCTTCATTTTTTTCAACCAGTAATGGGTACACGGTGAACTCCGAAGATTATTTTCCGAATGAAACCCCATATTTAAAAAGTGTCGAAAGTCCTTGGGATAAAGATTCTCCTAAATTTGAAGAACAAAAAATAGTGTCAGTCGCAGAATTTGAACAAAAACTAGGAGTAGAGCTCGGAGATAAAGAATCAGTTGGAACGATAACCTCTAGAACATCTGGAAAGCGAGTAGGCAGTATTGATATTAATGGAAAAGAATTTACAGGTAGAGAAATTCGTGAATCTCTAGGTCTAGCCTCAACAGATTTCACATGGTACCGAAAGCAGGACCATATTGTTATTTCAACAAAAGGATATGGCCATGGAGTCGGCATGAGTCAATATGGGGCTAACGGGATGGCAGAAGAAGGAAAATCATTTAAAGAGATTGTGAATCATTATTATTCAGGGATTGATATTGTAGGAACAGATAAATTTCTAAAACAATATACTGCTAAAAAATAAATCTGTTCGCAAACTTTTTACCCTATTAGAATAAAAGCAAGATTCCTGAATGCTTGGTGTCAAAAGTGAGAGGTTGGACTCGAGGCAATTGGCGACTTGTCTATTGCTATATTTAAAGGCTGTTGGTTACATTATGAAAAAAGACAAAATAAAAGAAGGGCTAAACGTAGTTAATGAGATTACGCTAAGCTCCTTCTTTTTTCATTATTACACCTGTTAACCATTTCATCCCTCTAGTCAAAAAATGAGAAGGTCGTGTAAAATACGTTCGATTGACAATCCAAAAGGAAATCCCAACCCCAATCAAATCTTTGACAGCGTCAATAATAGTAGCAGAACGATAGGGAATAAATGATTGATGAATCTCATCAACAAGACCATAGAACGCAGCAACCAAAGCAACAAATAGATTCGCAGTATAGGTTAATCGATCATGTGCTAGTAATGCTAGAATGAAAAAACTATATAAAATTCCAAACTCTATGACATGCAACGATTCTTTGAAAAAACGATCAAAAGCATCGTCTGGTAATTCTATTACGGCCGTATCAGGTAAACTAGATAACACCCAGATTAAAATCATATATAAGAATGGGATCATCGTAAGGCTCCATCGCACAAAAGCTTTCATACACATCCTCTTTCTACTATTGTTTAGAAAAAACTTGTCATTCATGAATAAGTCTCTTTTCCAAGTCTTTTCCTCATAGCTCTTGCACTATATTGTATCATGTGAAAAAGAGGGAACCGACTCTGGAAGAAAAACTTTAATAAAATATACATAATTCTTGAAAGGATATCGAATAATAAGAATTTAAAAAATTTTTTTCATCACAAGGTATATATTCTTTTCAAAGTGTTCAGAATGATTGCTGAGGTGATGAAAATGAGAGAGGAAGAAAAGAAACATACTTCTCAAAAATCTAGTGTTCAAAAATTTTTCAAAAAGCGTTGGGTATTCCCAGCAGTCTATCTAGCAAGTGCCGCAATCATTATTACAGCTATTTTATGGTATCAAGCATCAGGAAATGACGTGGCAGAAGAAAACCAATATGGATTCGATCAACCAACAGACAATGAGTTTGATAATCCAGCTTTGGAAGTGAATCGTTCGCTCGAGAATTTCGTAATGCCGCTTGAAAACCCAGATAAGGCAGTTATTGAGAAACAATTCTATGATGTGAATGCATCTGCTGAAGAGCAAGCAGCCGCTCTAGTTGTCTACAACAATAGTTATCAACCAAACCAAGGCATCGACATTTCGATGGATGGGAAAGAATTTGATGTCCAAGCTTCAATGAGCGGGACAGTTACAAAAGTTCTTGAAGATGAACTATTAGGAAATGTGATTGAAATTGAGCATGATAAAGGAATTGTTACTCTTTATCAATCCGTTAAAGACTTCAAGGTAAAAGAAGGCGACACAGTTAAGCAAGGTCAATCGATTGCAAAAGCTGGTCAAAGCACACTGAATAAAGATGCCGGGGTACATGTTCACTTTGAAATTCGCAAAGATGATGTTGCGGTGAATCCATTAGATTACGTGAATAAATCTTTAGCAACACTTCAAGAAGCTTCATTAGAAGAAGAGCAGAAAGTGGATCAAGAAGAGCAAGCTGGTGAGGAATCTACAGAACAACCACCTAGCGAAGAAAACGCTGGAACTGAAAGTCCTGATTCTGAACAGCCAGCTGGAGAAGAAAGTACAGATCCAACTGAAGATCAGGAAAACCCAGATGCTAATGAAACAGAAGAACAAGCAGACCCAAGCTCTGATGAATCCGATGATCAAGCAACTGAAAACCCTGAGGATGAAAAGAAAGAAAACCAATAAAGACATGATAAAAGGATTACCTTCCGAGGTAGTCCTTTTTTTAATCTAAGGCTGTTTTCTAAGAACTTATATTTTTGAAAAAAAGGCTGGTCCTCGCTGCAGATGCGAGAGGAGCTTAACGCCTTCCCCGCAGCGGAAACCAATTAACACCTTTTCAAATAACAACCATGTTTACGAAAAAAGTCTAATCCAAAAACGAAATTTCCTATCAAAAAATTTCCGAGGAAATTCGACAGTCCTATTATTATATTTCAAAAACACCCTTGTGAAGAAAAATAGATAACCAAAGTGAAATGCTATGAATTATATTATTTTTGAAAAATAAAACATGGCTATAAATAAAGGAAATACATTATTTGTCTAACAATTATGATTGACCAAGCTATACTCAGTCGTGATAATAACAATATAAAAAATTCAGAAAAATTAAAATATATAGAGAGAAGGAGAGGAGTTTGATTGACTACATTTCTAGTTTTTTTCATTATTACCGCAGGTTGCTTAATATTAGCCTTACGTAAAAAGAAAGCATTTTTCTTAGCGATCCCGTTTTTATCCTTATTTGCCTATTTTATTTTCCAAATTGCTCTTGTACCCATTCCGTTTCTTGATACAGTTAAATTTATTTTTAGCTTAACGTAAGGGGGAAAAATATGAAGAAGATCGATAAATTGAAGGCCGATCAATATTTTAAAGAAAAAAATAAATATACAATCCTCTACTTAATCATTTGGTTTCTTTCTTCCTTTGGAATTGTTCTGTTTGCAGAGCCACTAGCTAATATCACCCTTGGTGGCTTTCCGCTACATTATTTTATGGGAGCACAAGGATCCATTATTGTTTTTATCCTACTATTATTTATTAATGCAAAAGTAAGTGATCGAATTGATCAGAAATACGGGATTGATGAGAGTAAAAACGAACAGCTTAGCTATGGAAAAACTCTAGACCACTAAATAATGGACAAGCGTCATTAAGGGGGATTAGATTGGATACACAATTTATTGTATCAACGGCCATCATACTTGCTACTTTTGGAATTTATATTGGAATTGCAATTTATAATAAAGCACGTGCTACATCAGACTTTTATGTAGCCGGAAGGGGAATTCCACCTGTTTTTAATGGAATGGCCATTGGAGCAGATTGGATGAGTGCCGCATCCTTTATTGGGCTGGCTGGAACTGTCATGATACTAGGATATGATGGACTAGCTTATATTATGGGATGGACGGGAGGCTATCTTCTTTTAACCTTTTTATTAGCCCCACAATTAAGAAAATACGGCCGCTATACTGTGCCAGAGTTTATTGGCGATCGTTATGCAAGTCATACAGCACGAGTTCTTGCGGCCATTTGTACAATTATCATCAGTTTTACCTACTCCATTGGACAGCTTTCAGGCTCTGGTGTCGTCATTGGACGCCTCTTTGAAATCGATGCCAAAGTTGGAACTCTTATCGGGGTGGTATTAATCGCTTTCTATTCAGCATTCGGCGGAATGAAAGGGATCACTTGGACGCAAGTAGCACAATATATTATCTTAATCATTGCTTATTTAATTCCTGTCATTTTTATGTCGCTTCAAATTACTGGAAACCCGATGCCGTGGATATCGTACGGGGATATTGTCGGCAAAATGGGGGAGCTTGATCGTGAGCTTGGAATTTCGGAGTATTTTGCTCCGTTTACCAATGGAACCAAATGGCAGTTTATGGCTTTGTTGTTTACGCTGATGGCCGGAACAGCTGGACTCCCTCATGTCATTGTAAGGTTTTATACTGTTTCAACAATGAAAGCGGCTCGTTGGTCAGGTGCGTGGGCGTTGTTATTTATCGGATTACTCTATTTATCAGCACCGGCATATGCAGCATTCTCTCGCTTTATTTTAATGACAAAGGTTGCTGGAAGCAAAATCGATGCGCTTCCAAGTTGGACCAAATCCTGGGTCGATACAGGCAAACTTAAAGTAGCAGACTCAAATGGTGATGGGATCCTTCAATGGAAGGAGCTCATTATTTCAAATGATATTGTCGTAATGGCGACACCAGAGATAGCGAACTTAGGAGTATTCGTCATCGGGTTAGTTGCAGCAGGAGCAATGGCAGCGGCATTATCAACTGCTGGCGGATTAATGATCGCCATATCATCATCATTTGCTCATGATATTTACTATCGCGTTTTTAAGCCAAATGCGACAGAGGGGAATCGATTATTAGTAGCGCGTTGGTCTATAGTCATCGCTACAGTTCTTGCAGGTTTAGTTGCCCTCAATCCTCCAGGGGTGATCACTCAAATTGTGGCCTGGGCATTTGCGTTGGCTTCAGGTACATTCTTCCCAGCTCTTGTCCTTGGAGTTTGGTGGAAACGCTCTAATTCCAAAGGGGTCATAGCTGGTTTATTAATTGGTCTTGGTGTAACCCTTACGTATATTTTTATGGCAAGAGCGGGTATAACAGTCTTGGGAATTATAGATACCGGAGCAGGTGTTTTTGGAGCCGCAGCAGGGTTTATCGCCAATATTGTTGTATCCTTAATCACTAAAGCACCGAATCAAAAACTACAAGAAGAAGTCATGAACCTACGTTATCCTGAACAAATGACATATAAAAATGGTGAGGTTTGGGTGGACGATGATGTTAACTTAACATAGAGAATAGAATATCGAATTTTGCCGTTCTTCTTAATCCTTTGTTCTAAGGAATAAGTGAGTAACGGCTTTTTATATTTCATGCGACTCGACAAATTTCTCAGGAAATATTCGAAAAGGATCATGAGTGGGTCTTAGTATGAAAAAGGATAGGCTTAGAAATTGAAAGCACCGACTCATAAAACCAGAAAAGTAGAGCAGAAAATGAGAATCCCGCTCTTAAAATGTAAAAACTGGCTCGAAAAAAAGATAGTAAATCAAAAATCAGGAGCACTCACAAAAACAGAATAACAGCAAAAGTAAGTTGTAGACAAATAATCCGTTAAACCTGTCTATAAAAAGCTCACTCCAAAGAAAGGCTTTCAAATCACATTTGAAGATTATTTCTATAAGGTGGTGATTTCCACTCATCCAGGGTGTACATAAAGTGAAAAAAACTAAATCTTTATAAAAATTTAGAAAATTCGCCCATATACTTGTCCTTATTGAGCAATTCGTGCATATATCTTGACCATCGATAATAAAATGATACAAACCTGACAAAAAGAGAGTGTTTGAGGTGAGTTTTCGTTATTATCAAAGTTAGAAATAGCTGCATTCATGTTTATACGTTGTAAGTGGGGATGACCCAAGAAAGCACATGTTAACCTATGTGCTTCAACTTTAATGTCGCCCTCCCGCATACATATAAAGCATAAGGTGTTGACACCCCACAGCTTTTCATGCGGAACCTAATAGTCCATTGAAGCGAGAGCGAGTCTCATTTCACACTTCTCACATCCAATTTAGGGAGGTCGAGTGGTGTGCACGATTACATCAAAGAGAGAACAATCAAGATTGGGAAGTATATCGTGGAGACGAAGAAAACAGTTCGTGTCATTGCGAAAGAGTTTGGTGTATCTAAAAGTACAGTTCATAAAGATTTGACCGAACGATTGCCAGAAATTAATCCTGATTTGGCTAACGAAGTAAAAAATATTCTCGATTATCATAAATCGATCCGACATCTCCGCGGTGGTGAAGCAACTAAGAAGAAGTATAGAAAAGAAGAGCTAGAAGGCGAAGTAGTAAAGTAAATAGGAGGCTAAACCTATTGGTGAATACCTAAAGGTTTAGTCTTATTTTTATTGTCTGGAAAAATCTAAGGAATGAAAAAACTACTTAATTAGTCATGCTGAGAATAAGGTGACAATAAGCCCATGAAAAGCTCATCCAAAAATAAATATTATCTAGCGCCTATACCTTCGAGAGACATAAGCTAGGCCGCCTAAAAGGGAAATGGCGCTCTTTCTAGATTGCTTGGATTATGCTTTTCAGGCGATTTTTAAGGCGCTTAAACTTTTCTGAACCAAATGAAAAATTATCCGTTTTTTTGACAAATCATTCCTTCCTTCGACAAAAATGTGGTAAAATAATCTAATGGAAACAGCTTTATATCATTCACAGAAAACATAATTTATTCGATATAAATGAATCGTTTTTACTATTGTTTGTAGAAAAAGAAGGGAGTAAGAGTAAAATGTTCGCGAAAGATATTGGAATTGATTTAGGTACTGCTAATGTATTGATTCATGTTAAAGGAAAAGGAATTGTTTTAAATGAGCCATCCGTTGTGGCGATCGATAAAAACACGAATAAGGTACTAGCTGTTGGTGAGGAAGCTCGTCGTATGGTAGGACGTACACCAGGAAATATTGTAGCCATGCGTCCTTTAAAAGATGGTGTTATCGCTGATTTTGATGTGACCGAAGCCATGCTAAAACATTTCATTAATAAACTTGATGTAAAAGGTTTTTTATCAAAACCACGTATCCTGATTTGTTGCCCTACCAACATTACAAGTGTTGAACAAAAGGCGATTCGAGAAGCAGCTGAAAAAAGCGGTGGGAAGAAAATCTACCTGGAAGAGGAACCTAAAGTTGCGGCCATTGGAGCAGGCATGGACATTTTCCAACCGAGCGGAAATATGGTTGTAGACATTGGTGGAGGGACAACGGATGTAGCCGTTTTATCCATGGGTGACATTGTGACAGCATCTTCTATTAAAATGGCTGGAGATAAATTTGATGCTGAAATTTTAGCTTATATTAAGAAAGAGTACAAGCTTCTTATTGGAGAACGAACAGCAGAAGATATAAAAGTGAACATTGGAACGGTATTCCCAGGGTCACGTAACGAAGAAATGGAGATTCGTGGCCGAGATATGGTGAGTGGACTTCCAAGAACGATCACCGTTAAATCGGAAGAAGTGGAAAGTGCGTTAAGGGAATATGTGTCCATCATCGTTCAAGCAGCGAAAAATGTTCTGGAGAGAACACCACCTGAGCTATCGGCAGACATCATTGACCGCGGTGTCATTTTAACTGGTGGAGGAGCTTTATTACATGGAATGGATCAATTACTAGCAGAAGAACTAAAGGTTCCAGTTTTAGTGGCAGACGAACCAATGGATTGTGTAGCGATTGGAACAGGCATCATGCTTGAGAATATTGATCGAATCTCCAGAAGAAAAATCGGTTAATGGAATAAGATACCGGTTTGAAAAAGATTAAAATTCAATAATTTTTACGATAAAATGAGGTGAGTGAAATGTTTCGTGGCTTTTATACGGTAGCATCTGGAATGATTGCTCAGCAACGAAAGACAGAAATGCTGACAAATAACATGGCGAATAGTAACACACCAGGCTATAAGGCAGACCAATCTTCCATGAGGGCTTTTCCTGAAATGCTCCTACAAAGAATGGGAGGAGTGAACATCCCGACAGAACAGGAGCTTCATCTCCCATATAACAGACTTGTAGGAAAGCTGAATACAGGGGTATACATGCAAGAAATGACTCCTTCATTTTTTCAAGGGGACCTTAAAGGAACAGAACGAAAAACAGATGTCGCATTAGTAAATGTTAACATGCCGGCAAATGGTGAAACAACAGGAACGGTTATGTTTGCTGTGCGTGGGTTAGACGGAAATACTCAGTATACACGAAACGGAAACTTCACCTTAGATGGAAATGGATTTTTGACGAACTCAAATGGAAATTATATTTTAAATGAAAATGGATTGCCAATCCAATTGAACAGTGATCAATTCTCCATCAATGATAGAGGCGAGATTCTTGTTCATGATGAAGTGGTAACGACACTTGGAATAGGATATGCTGAGGACCCCAATTTACTAACGAGAGACACTGGTGGACTGTATAGCACTGAAGATAACCAGCCTCTTCCTAATGCAAACGATGTCCAAGGAGTTAGCTTTCAAACAAAGCAAGGCTTCCTTGAACGCTCAAATGTTGATCCTTCTCGAACGATGACCGATATGCTTACAGCCTACAGAGCCTTTGAAGCGAATCAAAAGGTGTTACAAGCATACGATCGCAGTATGGAAAAAGCGGCAAACGAAATTGGTCGAGTGGGTGGATAAAGGATATCGATTGAATAGGGGGAATCCGCTGTGAATCGGATGATGATAACGGCAGCCAATACATTAAATCAATTGCAAAAGAACATGGATATGATCGGTAACAATTTATCAAACGCGGACACTAATGGGTATAAAAGAAGAGAAGCAACGTTTTCTGAACTTCTTGTTCAACAAGTGAATAATCAAGGGAATGCTGCTGAAGAAATCGGTCGGCTAACCCCAAATGGGATTCGCCAAGGAGTGGGGGCGAAGTTAGCTCAAGCTCAACTGATTTTAGAGCAAGGATCATTGAAATCAACTGGAAGAGAACTGGATTTTGCACTAGCTTCTCCTAATCATTTTTTTAAAGTCCTTACTCAAGAAGGAGATGCTTCACGTATCCGTTACACTCGTGATGGAGCCTTTTATGCTTCTCCAATTGGAAATGGAGAACTGATGATTGTGAACGGACAGGGGTTCCCAATTCTTGATGAAAATGATAACTTTATTACAGCACCAGAGAATGTAGAAAATTTCTCACTACAAGACGGAGGAGCATTGAATGTCCAATTACAGAATGGACAAGCAGCGACCTTTCATTTAGGTGTGGTCTCGATTGAGAAACCTCAATTCATGGAGCAATTGGGAGGAAACCTTTTGGGGTTGCCGACTAATTTTGATCAATTAGATGTAACAGAAGCGGAAATTTTAACAGACCTAGAAGGGCAACAGCGAATGAATATTGGCCTTCAGCAAGGGTATTTAGAATCGTCCAATGTAGATATAGGAAAAGAAATGACGGATATGCTAAATGTTCAGCGTTCCTATCAATTCCAAAGTCGGTCGATTTCGATGGCAGATCAAATGATGGGGCTTATCAACGGGATCCGTTAAAAGGAGTTAATAATTATGGCAGAGAAAGAGTTACTTCAAGAAGGTAAAACAAGAGAAGAAATCAAATCTGAGAAAAAGTTGGAGAATGAATCACAGGATAAGAAATGGATACGTGTGAGACTTCTCCCGATTTGGCTTCGTGTCATTCTTTTTGTCCTCTTTTTTGCTGTCAGTCTCGTTCTAGGAGCTATTGTGGGCTATAGTGTCATCGGTGACGGAAAAGCAAGTGACGCATTTAAAAAATCGACATGGGAACATATCATTCAGATTGTTACGAAGGAAAAATAAAAGGGAGTCCTGCGAGGCTTCCTTTTTCAATGTCCAACTCCAGCGTCTAAGCTCCTCTAAACATAAGTCAAGGCACCTAAGAAGGGAAAAGGCACCCTGCCTTGGTGCCTCGCTTTATGCAAGGCAAGAGCTGTTCAAGGCGATTGCCCTATTCTTTATTTGAGGAACGGCTACTATATGATATGATATTCTAAGCATAAAACCTAATACATAATTATTTTTTCCAATAGGAGGTCCAATATGTTAGATATTCAGCAAATAAAAGAAATCATTCCACATCGTTACCCATTCTTACTTGTTGACAGGATTTTAGAAGTAGAAGAAGGAAAAAAAGCGGTAGGAATTAAAAATGTAACAGCAAACGAAGAGTTTTTTAACGGACACTTTCCGGAATATCCCGTCATGCCTGGTGTGCTTATTGTTGAAGCATTAGCTCAGGTAGGAGCAGTAGCGATGCTCAAAAAGGAAGAAAACCGTGGCCGTTTAGCCTTTTTTACGGGAATTGATAACTGCCGTTTTAAACGTCAAGTGAAACCAGGAGATCAGCTTCGATTAGAGGTAGAAATGGTCCGCTTCCGTGGTTCGATAGGTAAAGGAAAAGCCATTGCAACGGTAGATGATGAAGTGGCATGTGAAACAGAAATGATGTTTGCTTTAGGAGAAAAACAGGAATAAATGAAGTGGGACAAAGGTCTAGTTTTTTGAAAACTAGGCCTTTTTTTCGTTAAGTGGAAAAAGACGGGGAATGGAAAGACTAATCGATATCGATATTTCATCTGATCACAAGGGCGATAAACGCAGATAATTAGCGAATTCAACCCGTTTTTGCTCAAATTGTATGAACTTGAATATTGGATGCAAGTTTTCAGGATTTTTGGGAAAGCTAACGAAAGACCATAGACAAAGGTCTCAAATTAAACTTTTATGCATTGAAAGGAGTCATACAAATGAACAAGAAGCTTTTATCGATTCTTGGCGGTTCAGCTCTTGCAGCTATGATGCTAATAGGTTGTAACGTAAACGATCAAGAGCCGCCTCCAGAAGATGATGCACCAACAGAAGAGCCAGCACCAGAAAACGGTGGCATGGATGAAGGTAACAATGGCAACCAAGAAGGCGATATGGACATGGGTGAAGATCAAAACACTCCAGAAGAAGAGCCTTTAGAAGATAATAAGGACCTGCAAGACGAAGATAATAAAGATCAATAATAGGCATTAAGGGCTGACCCAAAATTCAAGGTGTAGAAACCGCAATTTCAATATATAGAAGAAACCGTCTAGCATCATCTTCTATATGGTTCCTGACCTCTTATGGGGCAGCCCCTTAAACCATTTAAGTTACCTTAGAAACTATAACCCAATACCATCAATGCATTGAAAGGAGATTTACAGAATGAACAAGAAGTTATTCTCCATTCTTGGTGGTTCAGCTCTTGCGGCCATGCTACTTGTAGGTTGTAATGTCAACGACCAAGAGCCACCTCCAGAAGAAGAAGCACCAACAGGTGAAGAAGCTCCAGCACCAGAAGCTCCAGCACCAGAAGAAAACGGTGGCATGGATGAAGGCAACGATGAGAATAATGATTTGAATGACGATCAACAAGGCAACATGAACAATGGTGAAGATAAAAATGCACCGGCAGAACTATTAGAAGAAGATGAAGGAAATGAAAATCAATAATGATTGATTAGAAAGGCCAGTCTAGGGGCTGGCTTTTTTTAGTTGTCAATCGTTCTATTTTAAGAACGAATATTTCTTTAAAAAATACAAAATGATAAGAAAAATAAAGGAAACAAGAGATAGGAAGTAATTTGTTCGGTAAAAAGAACGAATATAGCGATTTTTAAGAGTTTTCATATAAAGTAGTCCGTTCTATAATAACAAATGTAGATGTTCTCAAAAAAGAACAAAACAATCAGTAAAAAGAACGTTTTAATCCTAATCTTCCTAGAAGGAGGGATCAACATTAGAACGAAACGCTTAAGGAAATTTAAGAACCATCATTGGCTTTACCTAATAACAATGAAAGTGGCCATTATTTTATATGCTTTATCGTTTACCTTAATGAACATACTGGGAAGTACGAATGCGTATTTCAGCGATAGCGACAGTGGAACAGGGAGGATCCAAGCTGGAACTTGGGAAGTGGATCCACCACCAGAAGAAGAATGGGACAGAAGCTCTTTATCCTTTACGGGTCCTATTTTAAATAACAAAGGCACGATTTCATCAACAATCATCAACAATGGAAGTGATATGGCGGGAACAGTCACTTATGAGGTGTGGTGGATCGAGAGGGGAAATCCGAAAAAAGGGGAAAAGCTTGCAGATGGAATTGTCCCTGCTCTAAAAAGTGGGCAATCAACAAATCTAAATTATAAAACTACTAAACCAGGAAACTATATGTTTAAAGCCTACCAACGTCCAAATCACGGCGACCCTAATAATAAAAAAGGCAATGGAAATGAAGAAGGGGCACTTTGGAGTGAATCCATCACTGTAACGGCTCAGGCACCTGCTCAAAAAATCGAAGAGGAAAAAGATCAAAAAGCTCCAGAGATGAAGAGTAGTCCTTCTGAAACCAAAGAAGAAACTCCAAAACCTCCAGTACAAAAAACGGAGCCAACCCTTGCACCTAAAGAAGAAGCACCAAAAGAAGAGACCAATCCTCCTGTAGAGGAACCACCACCTGCTTCACCACCAAAAGAAGAACCTAATCCAAAGGTGGAACCTAAGAAGCAACAGGCCGTTCAGGAATCAAACCAAGAGGAGCCCGAAAAGGACACTAATGAAACGAACTAATCCCTAAAAAGAACAAATCATTGAGGTGAATATTTTGATAAAAGCAAAAGTTTGGATAAGTAGAATTGTCAGCTTTATCCTACTCATTACTTTACTATTTATGCTATTCATTGTCATATCATCAAAAGCATCTGGCGGAGAACCAACCGTCTTTGGATACCAGCTTAAAACCGTTTTATCTGGATCAATGGAACCAGGGATTCAAACAGGCTCCATCATCGCCATTAAACCTGGCGGGGATATGACCCGCTTTGAAAAAGGTGATGTCATTACCTTCATGGAATCTGATGATAAGTTAATTACCCATAGAATTACAGAAGTAAAAGGTGAAGGTCAAAAAGTGCAATACATTACCAAAGGTGACAATAATGATGCGGCAGATTTAAATCCCGTTTTGCCGACAAATGTAGTCGGTGAATATAAAGACTTTACGGTCCCTTATCTCGGTTATTTCATGAATTTTGCTCAATCCAAAGAGGGAGCGACACTACTATTAATTCTCCCTGGCATTCTACTGCTTCTATACTCTGGATTTACGATTTGGAAGGCGATTCGAGAAATTGAAGATATCAAGAAAGAAGATACGAGCAACAAACAACTAACCTGATTGTGCTCTGCATGGGAATACCTGTGCAGGTTCAATATATAAAAAAATTACATACCCAATAGGCGGGGTACTGAGGAGGAAGCAAAATGAATTTGAAGAAGAAATTAGGTATGGGAGTAGCATCAGCAGCTTTAGGTTTATCTTTAGTGGGTGGAGGAACATATGCGTATTTTAGTGATACAGCAACATCTACTAATACGTTTGCAGCAGGGACACTTGATTTATCAGTTGATCCACAGGAAATTATCAATGTTGATAACATTAAACCTGGTGATACTATGCTTCGTTCCTTTGAACTAGTAAATGGTGGCACATTGGATATTAAGGATGTTGTTATAAATACTGATTACGCTGTAACTGACGCTAAAGGCGATAATGTAGGAGATTTCGGAGAACATATTAGAGTAAACTTTATGTTTAATGTGGATAAACTTGATGTTCCGGTTTGGTCAACTACTCTAGCGGATTTAAAAGGGATGTCTCCAGAAGCAGTAAAAGACCAATTTGAACATTTATTTGGAGATGAGTGGGGATCTGAAGGGCTTGTAGCTGGATCTAGTGATCTGCTATACGTTCAATTTGAATTTGATGATAACGGTGCAGACCAAAATGAATTCCAAGGTGACTCTTTAGAGCTTACGTGGAACTTCGTTGGTAGCCAAACTGAAGGCGAAGAAAGATAATCAATCATTCCAAGTACTAACACTTGAGGTGGGAATCACGGCTCCCACCTTTTTTTATAAAAAACCTCTAAAACTATCGATCATGAGAGGTGACTTATGAAACAGAGCTCAAAGCGTAAGATGTTAATGGGGATCTATTGTATGTTGCTGCTCACTACTGTGATTTTCTTTCCTATTGGAAAAACAGGTGCAGATACAAGTACTCCAGAAATTGATCTTTCCTTATCGCCAGGCAATTATCTTTTTACTATTGATCAGTTAAAACCAGGAGATTGGGCTAATAGAACCTTAACCATCCAGAATAAAGGAAATCAAAATTTCACATACAAAATGAACGCGAAACATGAATCAGGGTCAAAGAAGCTTTATGAAAACTTAAGGCTCATTGTGAAAAATTCAAAGGAGACATTATATAGTGGAACTTTAAGTGATTTTAAAGGAGTAGCTCCAAGGTACCTATCGCATTTTACTGAGGAAGACCTTAAATTTACGATCGAATTTCCGGCTCAATTGGGAAATGAATTTCAAGGGCTTGAGACAGAGGTAGCCTTTCAGTTTACAACCATTGGCACTGGGGTTGGAGCGGATGATCCCATCATTCCGAATGATTCACCAGGACAGTCCACTGGTAAACTCACAGGTTCACTGCCGAATACAGGGGAAGCATATCCACTACTGATAACAGTCATTGGATTCCTTATCATGACTACAGGTGTCATATTGATTGTTCGACATACAAAAATGAAATATCAGCTGAAAAGGGGTTAACCCATCAAGTTTACCTCTTTTCTTTTGAGTATAAATGGAATATATTAACTTCTGGATAAAACTGCGATGAACTGAAACAAGAAGGTTATTAGGGCATCAATATACCTTAGATTTCTAATCACTACGACTTAACCTATAAAACGTACCAATCAAGTAATCTAGAATAGTAACGACTGTTACACGAAAAGGATGTTAGAGCCATGTGTCAGGAACTTGGAAAACGAATTAAGAAGTTAAGAGAAGACAGTGGGTTAAGTATTACAAAACTAGCGGAAATGGCTGGAATATCGAAAGGCTTTTTAAGTAATATTGAAAGTTTAAAAACAAATCCCTCCATACAAGCAGTAGAAAAGATTTCTAGGGCTTTACAAGTCCCGATAGAGAATATCATAAATATGAAAGCGATTTCACAAGAGCTGGATAAAGAGTGGATCGAATTAATGATGAAGGCAAAAAGGATAGGCATCCAGAAGGAAGAAATTCGTGAATTTTTTCATTATGAGTTGTGGAAGCAGTCAAATAAAAACGATCTCTATTAAGTTTATAAACTTTTAACATTTAAATAGCCTACTTTTTTATGTTACATTATACTACCTCCTTAAACTCCAAATGCTTGATCCATATACCCCTACATAGTTATTTCATTATATGGAACAAAAAATTCCTTATTAAAAACAAAATAGTTAGATATTGTAAGAAAAACAGAGAGAATAGAAGTAAAATGTTCTTAATTACGAAGTTAATAAGAATTATAAGGTTTTAAAGTAAAGGGATATTAGCATATACTCAAATTAGACGTTCTTAAAAAAGAACAA
The DNA here is from genome assembly GCF_016908495.1 of Rossellomorea pakistanensis. Taxonomy (GTDB): domain Bacteria; phylum Bacillota; class Bacilli; order Bacillales; family Bacillaceae_B; genus Rossellomorea; species Rossellomorea pakistanensis. The sequence goes on from NZ_JAFBDZ010000002.1 coordinate 234,513, forward strand.
ATAACGTGTTATTTTACCTATTCCAGAATTCGATCGATTAAGTAAGGAGGACCTCCCATGTACAAAAAAACCTGTACCCGCTGCACCCGCTCATCATTCAGTAGCACCGAAATCGGAAAATGGCATTGTCCAATATGTGGAAATGACCTCACTGAAGCACCATTTTACCAGGCCAATAGTTATAAACAGATCAATGAGCTTGTGATTCCTCTAAAGAAAAAACTCAATACATATAATCGTAATCTTAAATAAAATTTGTTTTGTTTTTCGACAAAGTACGATAAAAATCTGGGTTGAAATCGTTTATACTGAATAATAAGTGTCACAAGTTGGATATATTTGTTAGAAAAAGCGGAAAAAATAATTACCAAAATAGACATATACTAACAAATATTGGTTTGCCAACTTAGTATAATAGGTATAGGACAAAGGAATAAAACAATCAGACAAAGGCAAACTTACTGAAAAGTGGGGACGCAAAGTCACGGGTCTACGGTATATCACTACATAATACTATGACGGCTGGATTGCCTAAAAAATACTGATGAGTATTTTGGGAGGTATTGTTTGTGGGAGAAAAGGAACTAGATCTAGAATGGGTGGCACTAATCAAGGAAGCATTACTAGAAGGAATTACGAAGGAAGAGATTAGAGAATATTTAGAGACTAAAAACCTACCAGAATATAAAATGGCATACAAATAAAAAAATAAGGCATTCCAAAACAAGGTGTCAGGAACCATTTTAAATAGTTAGAAGAAGCCTAAAATCATCTTCTGATATTTAAAATCCATGCGGTTCCAGGACCCTTTATTTTTTTTCTAAACGCCATTTATTAAATTCAATAAATTCACGGAATTGTTCTTTGGAAATGCCTGAATCCATTGCTTCTTCCACGATTTTGATCCATTCAGAGTCGATATGTTGTTCATCCGCGGAATCATGAAGCAGTGCATCTACTGGTACAGAAAGAGCCCCTGCAATTTTCTCAAGAAATAGAACAGACGGATTTTGTTGAAGGTTTCTTTCGATTGAGCTTAAATAGGACTTAGCTACTCCGGCTTTGTCCGCAAGTTCTGTCATGGACATCTTTCTTTCCTGTCTAAGCTTTTTCACTCTTTCCCCGATCATGTTTCACACACCCTTATAAAAAACAATAATAATGTTAACCTAAGTATATCATATGTTCACATTCGTTTCGTATTAAGAACAATTTAGGATCTGGATTTTGGAGCGGCAGCCAACCGAGGTTTTGATTTCATTTTTTTACGGAACTCTTGTGAAAGTGTTTCACCAATAAAGCCTTGTTGAATAAGATCATCCAATAAAAGCTCAGCGTATTCATTCCGTTGCTTTTTTAATTTTCCTTCAAATAGGATACTTAGATGCTCATCCATTTGTTTAATACATCGAATACTCGTCATAAAAGCAGCCGGGTCATTGGCTTTTTGAGAAATAACGACTTGAACTTCAATGTCATTCTCACTTTGTTGTGACTCACGGAAAAAGTCGTAGTAGGATTTTGGCATTAATGCTTCAATCAACCATGTACTTTTTTCATCTTCTTTATTAATAATTAAACCGTCCAGAATCTCAATGTCTTTTAATTCCTCATGATTTACAATTTGAAGAGTAATGACCTTAAATGTTTTCATGAACGATCCTCCATTTAATAGGTTATCAAAATTATACCATAGCCTGTCTATATGGCATAATAAGCGTTTTTATTTTTGCCGAAAAAAATTCATTTTGTTTAAAAAAAGTTATTCCTATCTTTAACAGAATGAAAATTTGGTTTTCACCAATAGACAAAGAAGTTTTAGGAGGGGGGGCAGGTGGGATAATATCATTCCCTTAATTTTACATCGTGGTTTTGAGCTATTAAGATAGGGTTAAGAAAGGAGGAGATACATTCATTGATTAATCAAGTCACTATCGTTGGACGTTTAACGAGAGATCCTGATCTGCGTCATACAACGGATGGAAAGCCCGTTCTTAATGTCACCCTTGCATTGAACCGCCGTTTTAAGAATCAAAATGGTCAATTTGATGCAGATTTTATTCTTTGTACATTATGGAGTAAGGCTGCTGAAAATACGGCAAAATTTTGCCAAAAGGGATCTGTCCTTGGAATCGTAGGTCGTATTCAGACACGCAACTATGATAACGAACAGGGAAAACGTGTTTACATCACAGAAGTTGTAGCAGAATCGGTTCGGTTCTTAGATGGAAAACCGCCGGAACAGCAAAAGAAGGAAAAAGAAATGGAAATTCCAATCTTCTAGTACATAGGAGGTGAACCATGTCATCTGTAGAAGAGCGTCTCGACCGTTTAGAGCGGTTAGGAGAAGATTTAATCAGAAAGCTGGCAAGAGCAAACGTTGAACTCTTATTTTTAGCTGAACGTGTTAAGCTCCTCGAAGAATCTTCGTCGTCCAATACCACTCACGGCTTAAAAAAAAGCCCAACCTTGAAACTTATTAATCATTAATTCCGTCAATGCTCGAATTACTCACACTTTTTGTACCAGCCTCGCTTTTGCCTCTGAAACCATTTATAAAAATAGAGTATGAATCCTCACATTTGACCTCGTAAGATTAACCTCTGCTTTCCGGCCGTTCCTTAGGCCGGAATTTTTTATTGGTAGGAGCTTTCATTTATTTTCGGATTTATTTCTTATCCCTTGTGTTTATACATATTTTCATCAGCAAGTTTTAACAATTCCTCCAGCTGCTGCCCTTCATCAGGATACCTGGAAAACCCGATAGAAATACTGATATTTTCCGTGCTGGTCTTATTTTGATCCTCCATGGCAACAAACATGTTCCGGACCATTTGTTCTACGTCTTTATGGTTACCAACCGATGGAGATAAAATGATGAACTCATCTCCACCCCATCTCGCAATAATATCCTCTTTCCCCGTTTTTTCTTTTAATACATTTGTAAGTACTTTTAAGGCTTTGTCCCCGTAAGCATGACCATAGGTATCATTGATATATTTGAAGTGATCAATATCAATCACCAGAAAATAGATAAACGCGTATCTCTTTTTTAATTTAGGAAAAATCGTATAAACATATCGTCTATTATATACTTCAGTTAAAAAATCTTGTTCTGCATAGAACTTCACTTTGTCATATTGATATCCTATAAACCAAGTAAGCAACAGGAATGGGATAAGGAGCAAACATTTTAGTGAAAATTCTTGGACATAGACTTCTCCAATAAAATAAAAACCGCCTAACTGAAAAATGAAAAATGAACTGAACCCAAATAGTATACAAAACCATCTGCCCTTATATTTCATGAGCTCCCACCTTACTTTTTTCCTATAAGTGAATCAATTATAACGTTATAAATCATTAAAAGTACAATGTTGTATTCATTATGCCCGAATTAGAAGGAGTCTTAATAGTTTTCCTATTTCTTTCGTAAAGGTGATTGTATAGCATGAATCAATGGCCCATTCCCTTATAAAAGAGTAGGGAAAACGGAGCCAATTCATATAGTAAAAAATATTCCAATATTTGATATAGACAATGAATCATTGGTATTAATATAATTTTCCTAGTAGCCATTATGTTAATAAGGAGATTAAAATTTGAAATTGGTATCCAGACATGTTCGTAGAATTCCTATACCACCAAGTCCAGAAAAATCAATGTATGTTTCCGTTCACCAAAAATTTTGGCTTAGCCATGGCGTGGCTATTCTTTGGTCACTGATAGCGATCTATTTATCGATTCCATGGGTGAACGATTTAAATAATATCGTGACGACACCAGGTGCCATTTTCATAATAGGAGGAATTTCTTATGTACCTGGTTACCTTAATGCTTTTTTAGTCATTAGTTTAATTTTTGACCGACAGCCAGAGTTTAAAAATAAGTGGCCGGAAATCCCGGTTTCAATCTTAATTGCCTGCCGTAATGAGGCTGATAATATTGCGAATACCTTAAAATATATATATCACCAAGATTACACTGTTCCTATTAAGGTTGTAGTTGTCGATAATGGTTCAACGGATGATACGGTTGAGGCTGCCTTAAGAGCAGGAGAGGAGCTAATGCTTGATCTCCGGGTGATACATGAAGGGAATCCCGGGAAATTCAATGCTTTAAACACAGGGATTAAACATGTGAGTACTGATTTCGTCATTACTTTAGATGCCGATACCCTACTACATCGATCAGCCGTTCGTTATCTGGTCGCACGAATGGAAAGTGCTCCCGAACAAGTATGTGCAGTCGCTGGCTCAGTACTGGTACGAAATAGTCGTCAAAATCTCCTCACAAGGATACAAGAATGGGACTATTTTTTAGGCATTGCATCGATTAAACGATTACAAGGGCTTTACCAAGGAACACTTGTCGCTCAAGGAGCTTATAGCATTTATAAAGTGCAGGCAGTTGAAGAGGTTGGAGGCTGGCCTGATGCTATTGGAGAGGATATTGTTCTAACATGGAAATTTCTTCAGAAAAATTGGAAGGTCTATTTCGAACCTTTGGCCGTAGCCTTTACAGATGTCCCAACGACACTGCCACATTTTATTAAGCAGCGATCAAGATGGGCAAGGGGGATGATAGAAGCGCTGAAACAAACAAAACCATGGCAGCAACCTGCTATTTTCTCCAAATATTTAACAGGGATCAATTTGATCATGCCTTATATGGATTTAACATACACATTTTCTTGGCTGCCGGGTCTGATTCTAGCGTTCTTTGGCTTTTACTGGATTGTCGGACCGATGACTTTGCTTGTGCTGCCATTAACTCTAATCAGCTACGGCATCCTTTACCGGTACCAAAAAAGCGTATTTAATGACCTCGATTTGCGAGTGCGGAAGAATACCATTGGTTTTTTTCTCTTTGTTCTTTGCTATCAAATGCTGATGGCACCTGTCTCGGTTTGGGGGTACCTGCAAGAAGCATTTAAGCTTCAACGAATATGGAAATAGGAAATATTTTAAAGAGGCCGTCCCAAAAGGGAACTGGAATCTTCATTGAGAGAAGATACGCCTTCTAGGACAGCCCTGGTTATTAGTAATATCATATGATATGTTCCTCAATCATTAACATGTTCATAAATTTGGAATCTTGTGCATTTTTTTCTAGAAGTTATGCATAAAATCAGATTCTCGTGCGTTTACTAGTCATTCTGATGCATATAATCAAAATGTTGTGCATTCCCCATTCAATTCAAGGAAAATGCTGAGCTGGGCTTAGCAGGAATGACTAATCGTATGAACAATAAAGGAAATCCAAAAAAGGAATAACAAATTCGCCGAAAACTATCGCAAAATACATTAATTAGGGTGATTTTTTTTTGGTGAAGTGCCGTCCGAATAGATTTGGAATTTGAATAATTTAAAAAAGAAACCTTATTTATAAGTAGAAATAGCCATCTGATAGTAAAAAATTTACTTATCAGACAGCCCTTTGGTTAAGTTATGAACCTTCAGCTATCTTCTTTAATTCTTTTGAACGAAATATAATAAACCTTTCCATATACTTCTCTAAAAACAGTTTATCAGCTAAAACCCCAATGGGTCCAAGTGGAGACTTATAATGGAAAATATCGACCATTAACGTACCATCCTGTTTTTTTACGAATTGATGGGTATGATGAAAAGAGTGGAAAGCTCCCTTCACCATAACATCAACAAAATAATCTGGCTTCTTCATCTCAATAATTTGAGCCGTCAGTCTCTGCTTAATCCCAAAATGTACAGCTTCCCAAGTAACGGTCTCTCTTTCCTCAATGAGTCCTGAAGTAACTCCGCCAATTGCTTTTTCCTTTGTATGCTGAACAGTCTGAGTATGAATATCGATATTTCTAGCAAGATCAAAACAATGTTCGATGGGGGCGTTAATGTAGATTTGATACTTAATTGTAGGCATTAGTATTCTCCTTTTAATGAGAAAAAGAGGCTGTTCCAACCAAGTTGTTCGGAAACACGGCTTCCATATATAGAAGAAACACTAAAACATCTTCTATATCATAGTGATTCCTGCCCCCTGGTGGGACTGCCCCTTAATCTTTACTCTAACGTCAACAAATGATGAAGCTCCTGATTCGAAAGCTCTGTTAGCCATTGGTCACTTTGAATGATTTCGTCGTTTAAGGCTTGTTTCTTCTCAAGCATAGCGTCAATTTTTTCTTCTAAAGTGCCAGAGGCGATGAGTTTATGCACATGAACAAAGCGTTTTTGCCCGATTCGGTATGCTCGATCTGTTGCTTGATTTTCAACTGCTGGATTCCACCAGCGGTCATAATGGATGACATGATTAGCGGCTGTGAGGTTTAGTCCCGTTCCACCCGCTTTCAAGGAAAGAAGGAAAACAGGGAACTCCCCAGCTTGGAATTGATCGACAAGTTCATCGCGCTTTTGCTTGGGCATACTACCGTTAAGAAATGGGACTTCGATGCCGAACTGTTCGCCAATAACCTTTTGAATCATTTCGCCCATTGAAAGGTATTGCGTGAAAATAAGACATGCTTCGTTTTCGGTTGTGACGGTATTCATAATCTCTAGAAGCTTTTTCATTTTCTCTGAACGCAGGGCGATATTAGGTGGCTCTGGTTCTTTTAAATAAAGAGCAGGGTGATTACAGAGCTGCTTTAATTTGTTTAACATTTGCAGGACTAATCCTTTTCGTTCAAAACCGGAAAGTTCTTCGATTTTTTCAAAGGTATCCATGATAAGCTGTTCGTATAGAGAAGCCTGCTCGGATGTTAACGCACAGTATTCTTTTTGTTCGATTTTATCAGGAAGATTCAGCTCAACTTCAGGGTCTTTTTTCGTTCTCCTTAAAAGAAATGGACGAATCTTGGCCTGAAGTTCTTTCACTTTATATTCCATTTCTTCTTTTTCAATTGGCACAATAAAATTCTTCTGAAACTGTGTAAAGCCACCAAGATAACCGTGATTTAAGAAATCAAAAATCGCCCATAGCTCGGATAGCCGGTTTTCCATCGGAGTCCCGGTTAAGGCGAGGTGATGTTGTCCTTTCAATTTCCGAATCGCCCGTGATTGTTTCGTATTTGCATTTTTGATGTTTTGCGCTTCATCTAAAGCAATCGTGCTCCATGTGACTTCTGAGAGGTCGTCAAAATCAATATGAGAAAGACCATAGGAAGTGAGAACAATATCGACTCCTTTATAGGCGTGATCAAAATGATTTCCTTTGCTTCGATTTGCCCCATAGTGGAGAGCGACCGTTAGCTCCGGTGCAAATTTTTCAATCTCCCGCTGCCAGTTTCCGAGAACAGAGGTCGGAGCAATAATAAGGGCAGGCTGACTAGGTTTTTCTTGTTTCTTTACATGAAGTAAATAGGTTATCAGCTGGATCGTTTTCCCTAAACCCATATCATCTGCCAGGCAGCCGCCAAAACCGTATTTTCTTAAAAACAGCATCCAGCTCATCCCTTGAAGCTGATAGGGTCTGAGTTCTCCAATAAATCCATCTGGTGCAGACCTCATGGGAATCTCCGATAGATTGGTTAACTGGTGGATAAATTTTTTCAAGGAACGATTAAGTTCAATTTGAATTTTTACATATGAAAACGGATCGTGATCTTCTTCAGAACCTTCTTGCTCCTCTTCGTTTGGAGGTGTGAGTTCTTGTTCGAGTAGATCCCTTAGGGAAAGACCTTCTTCTTTTGCTTGGTTCATTAATGCTTGCATTCGGCGAACCATAGCGGGGTCAAGCTTCATCCATTGACCACGGATTTTTACAAGTCGCCTTTGTTCATCCACTAATCGCTGAAAATCTTCCTCAGATAGTTCAGCCCCATTCATCGTTAGCCGCCAATCAAAATCGAGCATCGCATTTAACCCGACAAACGATGGGCGATAGCTTGTGTCATGAGATTTCACTTTTGCTTTCACTGTTAATTGGGCATCCTTCATCGCCTGCCACCATGTTGGTAAGTAGATATCAATATCGAGATCTACGAGCTTTTCACTCAGAATAGTCAGGAAATCCCAAGCATCATTTTCATTAAGTGATGTCCGAAAGCTTCCATCAACATCCTTAAAGAAAGGCATCATCTTCATAAGTCGCACTTGCTCATCTTCAACAGCAGTAAGGTGCTTTTTCCATTTAGGCGGAATCGTATCTTCTTGAAGAGAGTAGTAGTCAGAAGACCTTTTATCTCGTAAAATCGTTTCGAGCTTCCATGGTTCAGCATCATCCTGTGGTTCGGTGATACGCAATCCAACAGAAAAAGGCACATGACTTTCTTCAAGACCCGTCCATTTGCGCCAATGCTCCTCATCAAAGTATTCATGAAGTTCTTCTGATGTAAGGGAGCTGTTTTGAAGCTTCTGCAATTTTTTAAAGGTTTCATTGGATTCATTTGAACCTAAAAATTGATAGATGGCCGATTGAAACCAGCTATTAACAAAAGAGTGAAGAGATTCACCCGTATCAATGTTCTCACTCCAAAATTCGCTGTTAAAATTGTCCCAGACTTCATCAGGGACTTGAAAGGACATTCCACGATCGGTCAGGTCATCAAACCTTGGGATCCAGTTGCCTGAAAGGATACTGTCATGAAGAATGGGGGAAAGGGCAAAGCAATGCTGTGCCGCATCGTCCCATGACCATTCAATTAAATGACTGAAGGATTCTTTAGAAAAAAGAGTGACAAGCTCCCAGCTAGTCACGATGACTCCAGGGATGCGATCGATGTTTTTGACACTTGTGACAGTTGTTCCATAGTAACTTTCTTCATGCCAAATAAAGAGATGCTTGATCCACTCACTAGGAGGAGCGACATCCCCATTCTCATGTTCCCCCCACAGGAAAAAGGTAGTATCATCATTTTTTTTTACATGGATGGTTAAGGTTCTTGTCTTAAGCATCGATTAACTTACCCTTTCTGCACTCTTCGTGAAAGGCACGAAGACGCTTTGTTTTCTCAAGAATATGATTAAAGTACATTTCCCAACGTTCTTGTTTTTTTAGTTTTCGGTAGATGGTACGAAGTTTTTTGAGATACTTTACCGCATGTTTGTAGCTTTCTCGATTTTTTTGAGACAGGTAATGATCAATCCCTACATGATAGAGGGGAAGGGTATATTCTGGTGCTACTTTTGTTACCTCTTTTAACCCGAGACCATCTAAATCACGAAGATCGTACCCAATAAACTGCTGGAGCTCGACCCATTCTGCATAGGATTTCGAATCTAACAGCATTTCATTGAATGTATAGAAACTGAATGGCAAGAGGGCTAATAGGATTTCTTTTAATAAACGATTTTCATGCTCAATCATCCAATGTAGCGGGATGATTCTAAGGAACCATCGATTAAAGAGAGATTGCTCGTATTCGGATTGTTTGCTTAAATATCTCTTTAAGTGGGGAAGCAGCTGTTGAAGGAGCCACTTGCCCGTATCATTTCGTTTTGTTGAAAAAAGCTGTTCAATCCAAAAATCTGAATAGGAAATAAGCTTCTCGCCATGTGCTTTAATGATCGATTGAGCTGGTTCAAGCTGATCAAGCATGAGATATTGATGAAGAAGTGCGACATGATGGAATAGGTCATCCTGTGCTGCTTCTTCCAGACGTTTCATTTCCTCAAGTCTCCAAGCTTTCTTTTTAAAAAGATAGAACCAGAGAAAGCGATACATTTCTGCTTTTACATATGTACTGTTTTCTTCTGATGTAGAAAGGTCGCTGGTTTTATTTTTTAAGAAATCGACATAGGGGTCAAAGCTGAAAGGAAGCGCGTGAACAGAAAGCTGCTTCACCCCATCATAAATTTCATCGACCAATAGCTCATAAGCACCTTGTTGTTCTTTATTTAATGATCCTTGAAGGGAAAGCAGCAAACGATCAATTTCGACTAATAAAAAGAAGGACGCAAAAATCTGATAAAGAGGCTTCCATTCACGTTCAAAAGGGGCTTCTTTCATTAGCCGGCGATAAAAATTTTGAATATGTAGATCTAATAGGTTCGATTGACGATAGAAGTAGTCCTTATCCCACTCTTCAAAAAGCTGATGAAGAAAGCTCCACCACTCTTCCGGGGAATTCCCACGGCTTTTTTGGGTTTTTAGAAGATCACTGGCTTTTTTTAATGCACCGGTTTTAGTGTGTTTTTTTAATAGCTCTTGAAGATCATTGGGTTGTGTTGAATGGTCGTCAAGATTTTTTCGGCTGCGCCAGTCCTGTACCCAGTTACTGACACGATTAACCCGCTGATATAATGAGAAAAAGGTGGCCATTCGATGACGACACCATGGTATCCCTGGACAAGAACATTTGCTTAGGAGAGGAAAATGAAGATCAATTTTAACCTTCACTGTCGTCACATCCTGTACTTCAGCAAGTACGAGATCATCCTTGACCTTGACATTCCGGACTAGATTTTGACGAAAGAGAAGTAATCCCTTTTGAACAATCCTTTGGCCGTCCTCATCGCCAGGCATTTCCTTCATTAAATATTGATTAACCGGTTCAAGCTTACTCTCAAACTCTCTCATCATAGTCGTCATTTCATAACCCCCCTCTTCGGTAACCGTACTAAAAATGCTCATTCTATTATTATAACCCAAAACACAACCCAAGAGGAGAGCACCACCCATATCGACAAAAATCACCAAATTCCGGGTCGTGCCTGGCACGACCCGGAATTTGTCGAATGTTGACAAAGTGGAGGGTGTCCCGAACCACACCTTACATATTTAGAAGAGGCACTAAAACGCTACTTTATATATCGTATTCAACGTGATTCCGGACTCCGTCTAGGACGATCTTAACTAGTTTTCGATGATCCAGAAGGTGTCGCCGTTGAAAACGTTGACACCAGAAAGCTTGATTTTTTCTCCATTACGGAGCATGTAGTTTTTGTTCTCTGGGAATTCGAGTTTTTCGCCTTGTCGTTTTGCAATCAGGACAGGGTTGTGTGGATTTCGTTTATTGATTGCGACATGGTATCCTCGGGCTTTGTAGAGCTTCTTGCCATCAACATACTTTTTCTGTTCGGAAGGTATCTCTAAATACCTCTCGACCACTTTTGCAAGCTCAGTATTTTCCATAAGTCCTGTAGGTTTTCCTGGTCCATATGCATACAAAAATACATCCTCTCCAGTATGTCCATGTGTAGTGAAACCGAGATGTGCTCTCTCTGCCATCATCTGGACCATTTTGTTTTCTAAGTCCACTTTGTCCTTCTCATCTCTTAACGTGCAATAATCTTTATGTGAAATGTCCGCTAACCCATAGCTTTTCAAGACTTCTTTAAGATTGGAACGATCCTTTTTGAGCTGAGAAGTTGCTCCTTTAACTGTAAACTCAGCTTTTTTCAAAGGATCAATAATCTTTTTTACTGGCAGATCATAATATTTTTTGTTTGTGTTTTGACTTCCGATCGTCAGACCGCTGTTACCATGATCTGTCACTGCTACTACCATCGTATGGCCATCTTTTTTGGCAAAATCAACGGCTTCTTTCACGGCTTCATCAAAGCTTAACACTTCACTAATCATTCCAATGGGATCATTTTTGTGTGCTGCCCAATCAACTTTACTTCCTTCAACAAACAGGAAAAAACCGTTTTCTTTTTCTGACAGCTCCCCGATCGCTGCTTTAGTCATGTCAGCAAGGGAAGGTTCTTCAGGCTTTAAGACCTTGCGATCAAATTCAAATTCAATATCTTCTTCGGCAAAACTACCCCAAAGCTTTCCTGGAGCCTCTCGACCATTAGTGAGCTCTTCTTTCGTATTCACAAACCGATACCCTTCATCTTCAATGACCTTTAGCAAATTTTCACCGTCTTCACGACTTAACTCTTTCGTTTTCAGCATTCCATCATCATTTTTTACCCTTTCCTCATCCTTTGGTCGAAGCCACGCTTTCCCGCCACCTAGGATAACGTCCATTCCTTGATACACCTGCTGCTCAGCGATATCACTAAACTCATCACGATTCTTTACATGAGAAGAAAAGGCTGCAGGGGTCGCATGCTGAACAGGAGAGGTCGAGACAATCCCAGTCAACAACCCTTGCATTAGTGCCTTTTCTAAAACAGACAGTACAGGTCTTGAGCTTTTTCTTTCATGTGAAACCATTCCAATGAAATCAGCCATTGTTTTATGTCCTGTGGCCATCGCCGTTCCTGCAGCAGCAGAATCAGTAATTGACGACTGAGAGGAATAGGTTTTAACACCTCCAACGAGGATTTCATCAAGAGCAAGCGGCTGTCCTTTGTACCAACGAGACAATGTAACGACGTCTGAATTTGTTCCGTCCATGATCATGAATATGACATTTCTCGGCGTTCTGTTCTCAGCAAAAGTACAGGGCGTTTCTGTGAAGAGAAAGGAAACAACCACTCCGATTATAAGAAGGATGCCAAGCTTTTTTACAGATTTCAATTTGTTCACCTCACTCATTTGTTTCTTATTGTTCCAAGAGGAGGGGAGAACATAACAAAAAAACCTCTCTTCAATATGATAAAGTGTTCCGTCTTGAGGTGCTTTTCTAAAAAGTTGTGCTGAAGAGACAGTTGTTTTGACATTATTATTGGTAGATAAAAAAGCAAAACTCGCCACAGTATGGGCGAGTTTTCTTAATAAGTAATATCGGATCTATAATTGAACAAAAGCTACCCTTCGCCTGAAGAAGGGAAATTATTATGAAAATTTCAAAAATTAAATGTATATATTTTTAAAGCGTGTTACATTCCAAATGTAACGAACAACTATAAAGGAAGAAGGGATAAAAAGAATCTATGAAATTAAAGTCGAAATCCTTCCAAACTATCGCATTGCTTATGTGCGACGAGTTGGTCGATATGGTCCTGCAAATATTAAAGTAATGGAGAAGTTAAAAAAATGGGCTAAGGAGAAAAATCTTCTTAAATCGGCAATCCTATTTGAAATACCGCAAGATAACCCTAAGACGACACTTTCAGAAAACTGTAGATTTGATGATGCTTGTATTGTGATTTCAAAGGATGATCAATTGGACGATTCAATTTGCGAAAGTGAACTTTCTGGTGGAAAACACCTTATTTACGAATTCAAACATACAACAGATGATATTCAAAAAGCATACACTGACATTTTTTCATCTCTACAAAGTAATGGATATCAAATTGATAACAAACCCATTTTGGAAAGATACAATGGTGATAGAATTAACAACCCTTATTGCGAAATATGTGTACCTGTAAAACCGCTATAGTTGAATTAGCATTTTTACTTGTTTAATACGTGATCATCAACAAAAAATAGAAAAAGAAGAACAAGTGTCATATCAATCCTGATAACTTCTTGTTCTTCTTTCATTAATCTGCCCGAAGAAGGATTTCATAATACCGGCATACCAAACGACACTAAAATTGACAGTAGTTTTGGCCTTCTTTCTTAATAGAACAATACTTATTGTCCAACATAAAAATGATGTCGATTGATAGGTCAAAATCCATATAACCTACAAAAAGTCTTGATAAATAAAAAAAATGACGTATGCCAATTCATACGTCATTTCTTAAGAAAGCACCAGAAAACGGAAGCTTTATCAATATAAAGATAGGTTTTTGTTATGTATAAAAACTCTATTTACCTGTAGTCAAAAAGACCAATCATCCTTTATAGGAAGACGATCATTCATAAAGTTTTTTTCGCATAGTTTGTTGCTTTTCGAACAAAAATAGAACCCCTTAATGAAATTTCGTCAAAGAAAGGTTTCATTAGTATGATTTAAGATGTTTATGGTTGACTAAAAGCAACAAATTGCGGAAAGAACCCTTAATAAAAACGCTTGTATCCGTCAAATTTTGATTTCCAGTAAGAGTTGCTTAAACTTGAAATCTGAACGCCATCATTTCCAGAATGGATAAATTGTCCTCCGCCTAAGTAGATACCCATATGGGAGATTCCACGTTTATATGTATTTTCGAAAAACACTAAGTCTCCAGGTTTTGGGGAGTTAACATAGAATGAACGGTTATAATAGCCTTCGCTGCTTGTACGTGTAATGGATTTACCGGCTTTATTGAATACATAATAGATGTATCCACTACAATCAAACCCAGAAGGGGAACTACCGCCCCATGCATAAGGCACACCCAAATGTTTTTTCGCTTCTGTGACGACATTTCCAGAAGATGTTCCTTCATCAGGATTCGTAACTTCAGGAGTAGATTCGTTTGGAGTTGAGCTTCCTTTCTTAACAGAAAGCTTTTGTCCAATATAAATCAAGTCACTTTTTAATGAGTTCCACTGCTTTAATTCTCTTACTGAAACGCCGAATTGGACCCCAATACCAGATAAGGTATCACCTGGCTTCACAGTATAGCTTGTTGCTGACGGACTTGGGTCAGGGGTTGGAGCTGGATTATTCTCAACTGGATTGTTTGAGGACCCTTTAGAAACGATAAATTTTTGACCAGGATAGATCAAGTAGCTGTTAATATTGTTCCAAGACTTTAATTCGCCAAGGGTGATATTATGTGCATTAGCAATTCCGATTAAAGTATCCCCAGATTTAACTATGTAGGTTTTTGAACTGGAACTTGGCTTGGAGGTTTCAGGCTTAGGCTGTGTACCAGTATTCCCGCCGACTTGGAGAATTTGGTTTGGATAAATCACATCACTTGTTAAGTTATTCCATTCCTTAAGCTTGCTGACTTGGGTGTTATATTGATTAGCGATTAACCAAAGAGAATCTCCTCGTTCAACCTTATATGTATTAGCAGATGCTTCTGCAACAAAAACAGTAGACAAAGCGGCAGTTGCGACAACAGAAACCATCGTTTTCTTCATAAATAGTGTTCTCCTATCAAATTAATTTATAAAATACAAAGAATTTACTTTATTCTACCAAAATAGGTAATAAAAAAGTAGAATAATAGACAAAAAATTAGGTAAAAAATATTACATTTATATTACAAAAGAATTATAGGAGCTATTCTAAAATACCTAATAGAAGATTTTCTAGGACTATGGGCTTATCTACTTTGTTCATGTTTTTTTTGTTCACAACATCCGGATCGAGGGGAGTGATGAATCTAGATCCACTTTCACTAACTTGATAAGGCTTTTCGATAATCGTATCTCCAAGCTTCAATCCTTTCTTTATCTCATGCTGACCATTCGCTTTAATACCGAGACTTAGTTCTCTCTTTTCAATTTCACCTGAAGAGTTAATCACCCAAACATAAGGCTTGTCTCCACTTTTGCTAATATATTCAATAGGAAGTGCTAGAACATCTTTCACTTCTTCGGTAATGATTGAAACAGATACATGATAACCATTCATGAGATTTTGTTTGGCATCGTTCAACTTAATTTGAATTGGGTAAAGGCTTTCCTCGTCAAGATTTACTTCCTTTTCCGGCAATGGAGAGATTTTAAGGACTTCTCCTTGTATGGATTTATCCTGAACATCAGTGAAAACCTTAGCATTAAGGCCTTCTTTTACCTGCGTTGTCTCTTTTTCTGTAAGGTTACTGTTAACGATTGGCGTATCAGAGGAAATCGTCACGATCGGGTTGCCTAAATCTTTCGAAATGTCCTTAACAATTCCAGATATTTCGCTTTTAACTGTTACGGTTTCGGAGAGGGAAGACAAGCTGGATAATTGCTCTTCAAGATTGGATTGTCTACTTTCAAGTCTGCTAATTTCTAACTCCGAATTATAGATGTTTTGATCAATCGAATATTCAATTCCAAGAGTATTATAGCTTTGCTTCTCTTTATCCGTATCTTTATCAATGATTAGAGATGGTGTTGGCTTAACCGAACTCTTCATTTTTTCCAGGTTGCTGATATAATCTTCAAGACTGTTTATTTCATCTTCAATTTGATCGATCTCTGCTTGGAGGGCCACTTTTTGCTCTTCAATATTTTCTGCCTTATACTCGAAAAGCGGTGTCCCTTCTTCAACAGTATCACCTTCTCCTACAAGGAACTTTTGAAAAATCCCATTTTCTTCATGAAAATAGACAGAGTGTTCCTCAGAAGAGCCAACAACTCCTTGTTTCTCAATGGTTTTCTTTAGATCCTTTTGTTTGGCTTGGGACCATTCATCTATATAGGAGATTCTTTGAATTTTACTATCTGCTTTTTCAATAAGGAATATATTGATAGAAACAAAAATGGCACAAAAAACTAGAAATAAATAGAATAATTTCTTTTTCAAAATGGATCAGTCCTTATCGCTGTCTTAGATTAGTTTTGAAAAATCAATGAAAATAAGTGTTGCGTAAATACACCAATAAACTATGTTAACGCTTAACACAATGATCAAGAGGTTTCTCGTCCTTATTTCTGTAAGTCGTTTTAGGCCTTTAATTTGGATAACGATCGCCCAAATTTTAAACAAGCTGACACAACCGAAGAAGTAAATCATCCATTTCTTAGTCGTTAGGAGTTGAGTGATGACTCCAAGGGACAATGGCGATGAATACCAGTCTAGTGAATAGTTTATTGCTAAAATCGTGAACAGCAATTTCTCTACCAATAGAATGATGAGTGTGACTCCTTGAAGTAGGACTAATTTCGGATAGTCGGCTTCAGAAATAGTCCAAAATATAAGTGAAGGAAGAAAGAGTATAACAGCTGCATATAGAAGCCCCTGCACCATTCTACCAAGTAAGAAAAATAGCTTATTTAATTCAAACTCAGTCGGATTTAGAGTTGTTAATTCTTTAGAAATCGGAAATGTGCCTACGCCAAAGAAAGCGGAGATGGCAAATATGAGGATAGAAAGAGCAATCAGCATGAAAATTTTTCTTTTAAACCCTCTAAGAGTCTCTGACTGTTGGACTTGATAAAAGTAGGTTGATGGCTGTTGCATACCTTTGATGAACTTGACTTCATTATACATAGATGAGTCCTCCGAATTTTTTGACAAAATATCTTATTCTATTCTATCGAATATTGAAACAGATTTCCATTAATTGTCGAACAGTAGTAAAAAAATTAGGAGAATTGAATTAGTGGGGGGGAGAGGCGAGAAAAAATGTCCAGAAAAGTGTCCAAAACTAAGGTTTTAGAAGCCACAATAGTAATTAAAACATAGCAGAAACTTCAAATATCTCTACTATATTTTGATAAAAATGTAGTTCTGAATTCCTTATTGGACAGCCATTCTGGACATTTTTTGGGTGAATTTTAAAAAGTATACACTAAGTAGGTTATTCCAACTGAAACCGCTACAGTGACAATGAAGAATAACCCATACATTAATTTCTTTTGTTGTTCTTTACGATCTCTCATTTCTTCTGGAGTTAAAAATCTCATAAAATTGATCCTCCTTGGTATTGGATAGCTGGCTGGCATGATGCATGCAAACACTTAGCCCCTCTAGCTTTGCGTAGTTATCTTTCAATAACTTTGCCTTTTTCATACTACTTCCGTACATAATATCGTAATAAATAATAGAATATACATAGGTCTAAAGTCGTGTATTGTCGAAATGTGTTGAAAAATAGTTTATTTTCATATTTTTGTAAACAAAACCTGATATTACAAGGTTTGTTCCACTTTAAAATAAGGTATAAACCTTCTATAATGGTGGGAAAGCATTTACAACATTTGTAAGAGTGGGGTAAAATGAGTTTATTAATAAATGAAGAACGTAAAAACATATGCGTAATATACTATAGTAGAATGGAAGTTTAGGAGGTTTTGAATTGCAACGAAATCAGAAAAGTGAGCAGCAGGAATTGCTGGCACTCATGAAAAAAGCGCATGACCGCGCAAACCATGGTAACATGGACGCATCCAAAATGGTCGCTTGGCTAACAAATGAAATGAAATCACAATATAAAAATAAACAATCAAAAGCACTGTAGACCCAAGGTCTAGAGTGCTTTTTTAATCCAAGCTCAGAGTGCCAGCAAGTGGCATCCCGCATAAAAACATCCACCACTTTAACACGTCACCCCCCTCGGGGACGGTTCTCGACCGCGGTAATACGTTAAAGCATCGCGGGACGGTTCTCGAGTCATTTAAAGCGCTAAAGCATAAAAAATTCAAATAATGCAGGATTCTATCAATAATTGTCGAAGTTAGATAGTGAGTGTCAAAATTGAAAAGGAGTGATGGAATGCCAAGAAAGTCTAGATATTGGTTCCCTGGTGCCACTTACCACGTTTATGCTCGAGGGAATCGAAAGGAAGATATCTTCAGGGATGATCATGACAGAAGGAAATACTTATATTATTTAAATGATACTCGCCACAAACTCCCCTTTATTCTTCATGCGTACTGTCTCATGTCTAACCATGTTCATTTACTACTTCAAACAGAAAAAGTCCCAACCGAACAGATTTTTCGACTCCTTCACACACGTTATGCCATGTATTTTAACAATCGGCATGAGCTAGTAGGCCACGTTTTTCAAGATCGCTATAATGCTATTCTTCTAGATACACCTTCAGCGTTCATTAAACTCAGTCGATACATTCATTTCAATCCAGTGGAAGCAAACCTTGTCGAATCCCCAGAACAATATCCGTGGAGTAGTTTTTCCTCAATCATTGCTTCAAAAAATGATCCCTATATATCAAAAGAAAGAACCTTGTCCTTTTTTACGGAAGCCAAATTATCTCCAGAAAAACAATATAAAAATTATGTAGAACAATGGAATGAACAGAAAGAAATAAAAGAAAGCATAAGGTAAAAATGATCATTTTTATAAAGCTCTTACCTTGATATATTAAGAAAATGTAAATTTTTGGTTTAAATATACAATTATAATAAAAATTGTCGTATTATGGAAATAGTAAAAATATAATAGGTACTAAGGAGGAAATAATGAAGAATATTTCTTTAGTTTTTGAAAAAACAAATGAAATATCAGAATACTCAGCGATTCAAAGAACCCCATTGTTAGTGTTCCAAGGAGAACTAGAGGGTAACGAAATGCATGTCAATTCAATGGCCGATTTTGGAATTTCTCTTCAGACCCTCATGTTATCAGACTGGATGTTGAGGATCAGTGGCTACCCAAAATTATTTGCCATTCCTCTCACTCCTAATAAAGTGATTCCATTTACCCTCGTTTATAAAAAAATCTATAAAGAAAAGCTTCTGATGTATTATCAAAGCGAATCGCATGGTCTTGATATTGTATCAAATCTATCCCTCAACTCTGAAATGACAACAAAAATAAAAGAAAGAATTCTATCTCATTTTATAGTGAAACCCTACGTGAACCAGAGTAAATTCATAAGTATTAAACCTAAACCTAATCGAAAACTTCCAAAACCTAATGATACGAAAAAAAGAACTACAAACAATAACAAAAACAATAAAGATAAATAACCCTTCAATCAATTAAAACATCACCTCACTAGGGGACGGTTCTCGACATTGGTACTGCGTTAAAGCATTACCTAGTTCGAGAACCGTCCCCTTCGTCTTACCGCGGTAAAGCGGTCGAGAACCGTCCCGCAGGACTTCACCGCATCACAGCGACCTAGAACCGTCCCGCAGTGCTTTACTACACTAATTCGTTACCTCTATAAGTTTTTAAAGGGTTTCGGTTTTTGTTTGACCTCTTTGATGAAAACCCATACAATGATAATAGTTATTAGTATTTTTAGAATATTAGGTGTTAATGATGCTACAGATTGATCAACAGCGAATTGGAAAAAGTGCTCTCATGCTTCTCCTAATTGAAAGAGAAGAAGAGGAGTGGAATCGTCAATTTAATGAGTTGAATTGGCAGTATTGTACAGGGAAAGTCGGATCAATGGATACGCAGAAAATCGTTTCTTCCATTGAAACCGCCGCAAAGAGAAGCGGGATCGTGGATGAGAAACTTTACCGTGATATGCACGCACTCTACCACGCTATCATGGAAGCTATCACAGGTGTCACAAGAGGTCAAACACAGCTAGGTGAAATTTTAAGAACCGTTGGCCTAAGATTCTCAGTTGTTAGAGGAACGCCGTACGAAAATCCTGATGAAGGTGAATGGGTTGCCGTTGCCCTTTACGGCACGATTGGTGCACCCATCAAAGGCCTTGAGCATGAAACCATTGGCCTTGGCATAAACCATATGTAATAAGAGCCTAAAGCCATTAGTGAATAGGAGGCTCGATGACAAAGCTTATTTGTCGTCGAGTCTCCTTTTTATATGGAAAAAACAGAAGAGGTGAAGACGAAATGATTGAATTAACAGGGCATACCCTAAGTCTCCAAGAAATTCAAAAAGTTTTATACGATAACGAAAAAGTTACGATATCGAAAGAGAGCTTAGCAAAAGCAACACAAAGCCGTGCAGCAGTAGAAAATATCGTAAAGCAAAATAAAGTTGTCTACGGAATTAACACAGGTTTTGGAAAATTCAGCGATGTCCTCATTGAACAAGAGGATGTTGAAGAATTACAACTCAATCTCATCCATTCCCATGCATGTGGAGTAGGCGATCCTTTCCCAGAAAAAGTCTCAAGAGCGATGCTTCTACTCAGAGCAAACGCGCTATTAAAAGGATTCAGCGGCATCCGTCCCTTGGTTATTGAAAAATTAATCGAGCTACTTAACCGCCAAATCCACCCAGTCATTCCACAACAAGGATCACTGGGCGCTAGCGGAGATCTCGCCCCTTTATCCCATCTTGCCCTAGCACTCATGGGGGAAGGAGAAGTATTTTACAACGGGAAAATTGAACAAACACCGATCATCTTTAGTCAACAAAATATTGATCCTATTCAACTCCAGGCTAAAGAAGGACTTGCGCTGATCAACGGAACTCAAGCCATGACAGCCATGGGTGTTGTTGGCTATCTTGAAGCAGAAAATCTTGCTTATCAAAGTGAAATGATCGCATCGCTAACCATTGAAGGATTAAACGGAATCATGGACGCTTTTGATGAAGACATCCACCTTGCTCGAGGCTACTCACAGCAAGTGGATACCGCAAGACGCCTGAGAGAATACCTTGAAGGCAGCCAGCTCACAACGACTCAAGGTGAGATCAGAGTTCAGGATGCTTACTCCCTTCGTTGCATCCCGCAGGTTCACGGTGCATCCTGGCAAGCTCTAGATTATGTAAAAGAAAAACTTGAAATCGAAATGAATGCAGCTACAGATAATCCGCTCATTTTTGATAATGGCAACAAGGTGATTTCAGGAGGAAACTTCCACGGCCAGCCTATCGCATTTGCCATGGATTTTATGAAAATTGCCGTAGCAGAACTAGCGAATATTTCAGAGCGCCGCGTTGAACGATTGGTGAATCCGCAGCTAAATGATCTCCCAGCATTCTTAAGCCCACAACCGGGATTACAATCAGGTGCGATGATCATGCAGTATGCAGCCGCATCACTCGTTTCAGAAAATAAAACACTCGCTCACCCAGCAAGTGTCGATTCGATTCCTTCCTCTGCCAACCAGGAAGATCACGTAAGTATGGGAACAATTGGTTCAAGACATGCTTATCAAATTTTACAAAATACTAGACGCGTGTTAGCAATCGAATTGATTTGTGCTCTTCAAGCTGTTGAACACAGAGGAATTGAAAAAATGGCACCGAAGACGAAGGAATTTTATGAAGAAGCAAGAACTGTAGTACCAAGTATTAAAAAAGATCGCGTATTTGCTAAAGACATTGAAAGATTGTCTTCTTGGCTTACATCATACAACTTTTCAAACAAACAAAAGGGAGGAAACACGAATGCAAAAAGCACAACCACGTCAAATTAATGCGAAAAAAGGTCTTGAATTGGAATGTAAAGGATGGGAGCAAGAGGCAGTCCTAAGAATGCTCTACAACAACCTCGACCCGAAAGTTGCAGAAATACCGGAAGACCTAGTCGTTTACGGCGGTATCGGAAAAGCGGCACGTAACTGGGAATCCTTTGATGCAATTGTGAAAACACTAAGAAACCTTGAAAAAGATGAAACCATGCTTGTCCAATCTGGTAAGCCAGTCGGTGTTTTCAAAACTCACGAAGCAGCACCACGAGTCCTGCTATCAAATTCAGTCCTTGTACCAAAATGGGCGAACTGGGAGCATTTCCATGAGCTTGATAAACAAGGCCTGATGATGTACGGGCAAATGACGGCTGGAAGCTGGATCTATATTGGAACACAAGGTATTTTACAAGGAACCTATGAAACGTTCGCGGCGCTTGCGAAAAAACACTACAATGGCACCCTTAAAGGAACGATCACGCTTACAGCAGGTCTAGGCGGAATGGGTGGCGCTCAGCCACTAGCCGTTACAATGAACGAAGGGGTTGTCATTGCAGTTGATGTAGACCCAGAACGAATTGAAAAACGACTTCAGACAAGATATTGTGATGTGAAAACAGACTCCATCGACGAAGCACTCATGATGGCAACAGACGCTAAGGAAAAAGGGAAACCACTTTCGATCGCACTTCTTGGAAACGCAGCAGAAGTTCATCATGAACTTTTACAAAGAGGAGTTAAAATCGATATCGTGACAGACCAAACATCGGCACATGACCCATTAAACGGCTATGTTCCAGACGGCTACACACTTGAACAAGCGGATCAATTACGAAAAGAAAACCCAGATCAATATACGACTTTATCTAAGAAAAGCATGGCAAAGCATGTGGAAGCTATGCTTGAGTTCCAAGCGCGCGGTTCGATTGTGTTTGACTACGGAAACAATATCCGTCAGGTAGCAAAGGATGAAGGCGTAGACAACGCATTCGATTTCCCTGGCTTTGTTCCAGCTTACATCAGACCACTATTCTGTGAAGGAAAAGGACCGTTCCGCTGGGCAGCACTTTCTGGTGACCCTGAGGACATCTACCGTACAGATCGTTTAATTAAAGAGCTTTTCCCTGAAAATGAAGCGTTAAATCGCTGGATTGACATGGCTCAGGAAAAAATCGCGTTCCAAGGTCTGCCATCACGTATTTGCTGGTTAGGATATGGCGAGCGTGTCAAAATGGGTCTTGCCATCAATGAACTTGTGAAGAACGGCGAGCTAAAGGCACCGATCGTCATCGGGCGTGACCATCTTGACTGCGGTTCTGTTGCTTCTCCAAACCGCGAAACAGAAGCCATGAAGGATGGAAGTGACGCAGTAGGGGATTGGGCGATTCTAAACGCTCTCGTTAACACGGCAGCAGGCGGCTCATGGATTTCCTTCCATCACGGTGGCGGTGTAGGAATGGGCTACTCCCTACATGCAGGAATGGTGGCCGTTGCAGATGGAACAGATTTGGCTAAAGAGCGCTTAAATCGTGTATTAACAACGGATCCAGGAATGGGTGTTATCCGCCATGTTGATGCAGGATATGATATTGCAGAAGAAACAGCAGATAAATGGGGAATTCATGTCCCAATGAAAGGAGAAGGAAAATGAGTCAGACATTTGACATCATCATCGAGAATATCGGACAGCTACTGACCATGGACCACGAAGAAGGCCCGTTAAAAGGCGAAAAAATGAAAGAGCTGCCGCTGATTGAGAATGCGGCAGTGGGAATAAAAAACGGAATAGTCGAATGGGTTGGAAAGCATGAGGAAGCAACGAACTTTTCCGCAGGCGAACGAGTAGATGCTAAAGGTCAACTCGTTTCACCTGGCCTTGTCGACCCGCACACACACCTTGTTTTTGGAGGATCACGTGAACACGAAATGGCGTTGAAGCAGCAAGGTGTTCCGTATCTAGAAATTTTAAAACAAGGTGGCGGGATTCTGTCCACGGTTAAATCAACGCGTGAAACATCCGAAGAAGATTTATACCAAAAGGCTAAATTCCATCTCGATCGAATTTTATCGTACGGTGTAACCACTGTCGAAGCGAAAAGCGGCTACGGATTGGATCGTGAAACAGAGCTAAAGCAGCTGCGTGTAGCCAAAAAATTAAACGAAAATCACGTTGCTGATGTTGTCTCCACATTCCTTGGCGCACATGCGATTCCGCCAGAATTCAAAGGACGTTCAGATGAATTTTTACAAGAAATGCTTGGCATGCTTGATCAGATTGAAAAAGAAGAATTAGCCGAGTTTGTCGATATTTTCTGTGAAACAGGTGTCTTCACGGTTGAACAGTCTCGTCAATTTTTACTAAAAGCAAAAGAAAAAGGTTTTGACGTCAAAATTCATGCCGATGAAATCGATCCACTTGGTGGAACAGAGATGGCAGCAGAAATCGGGGCCGTAAGTGGGGAGCATCTTGTAGGGGCTTCTGACGAAGGAATTAAAAAGCTTTCTCAATCCGATACAATCGCAGTTTTACTTCCAGGTACTTGTTTTTATCTAGCGAAAGGAAAATACGCGAAAGCACGACAAATGTTAGAAGAAGGGGTAGCCGTTGCCCTTTCAACAGATTTCAACCCAGGAAGCTCACCGACAGAAAACATTCAGCTCATTATGAATCTAGCGGCACTACAATTAAAAATGACACCTGAGGAAATTTGGAACAGTGTCACTGTTAACTCTGCGTACGCGATTAATCGTGGAGACGTTGCAGGTAAAATCGCTGTTGGCCGTAAAGCAGATCTTGTTCTATGGGATGCTCCAAACTATCACTATCTTCCATATCATTATGGGGTCAACCATGTGAACACGGTCTGGAAAGCTGGAAAAGTGGCATTCCGAAAGGGGAAAGAGCATGAACAACTCTTTACATCTTAAACCTGCAGGAAAAGCTATTTTCCAAGATCGCTATACCAAAAAAGCTGGAGAACTGCTGACGCCTTGGGAAGAGGGGGTAAAAGGGGAGGTCGCCATTATGGGGGCGCCCCTTTCAAAGTCCTCTATCAGTCATTCTGGGGCATTATTTGCTCCCGATGTCATTAGGAAATGTCTTCAATCCTATACAACGTATTCAATTGAACAAGATGAAGACTATCGTGACATGACATTTGTGGACTTTGGCGATGTTTTAATGCATCCAACAAGCATCGTAGAATCACAGAATCGAATCTATGAGTCTGTGAAAACAGTGGTAGATACAGGAGCAGCACCTTTTACAATCGTATTAGGGGGCGATCACTCCATCAGTACGTCTTCTATTGAGGCTTTTGCGGAGTCAAAAGGGAAAATAGGCGTCATCCAATTTGATGCCCACCACGACCTTCGTAATGTCGAGGATGGTGGACCGACCAATGGTACGCCGTTTCGCAGATTGCTAGAGCGAGGTGTGATCGACGGAGAGAACCTAGTACAAATCGGTATTCGTGACTATTCAAATAGTCGCACTTATTATGAGTATGCAGTCGAGCAGGGTGTCACCGTTCATACGATGAAAGACGTGAGGGAAAAGGGAATGAGCACCCTTATAGACGAGGCTATACAATGGCTAGAGGACAAAGTAGATCTAATCTATTTATCCGTTGATATGGACGTCCTGGACCAAGCCTTTGCTCCTGGGTGTCCAGCCATCGGACCTGGAGGCATGGACAGCTACACCCTAATGGATGCCGTCTACACAGCCAGCAAGCACCCGAAAGTCCAAGCCATGGACATCGTCGAAATCGACCCAACCCTAGACATCCGTGACATGACCAGCAGAATCGCCGCACACCTGCTGCTAAAGGTACTCAACTCGGTACCTGCACTCGTGCCAGGCACCACCCGAAACATATCGAATCAACAAGAATAACTTTAACACACTAAACCACCGCGGGACGGTTCTCGAGCGCAGTAATGCGTTAAACAATTAGGGGACGGTTCTCGACCGCTTTAAAGCGGTCGAGAACCGTCCCCTAGTACATTACAGTGATAAAGCCCTTAAAGGGCAGATACGTTCGAAAGTTTCGTTGCTTGATCTATGTTTGAGATTCCGATTATTTTTAAGAAGTGGCGCATTTTGTTCATTGTGATTTGTGAGTATTCTTCGATGACATTGAATTCTTTAAGAACTCCATATTTCTGGTTAGCTGAGCCTGCTGCCGTTCGAGAAGAGCTTTCTCCCACTTTGCCATGGTTATAGGTGTAAACCTTGGCTTCTCCGATCTTCTGAGAATACTGGGTGAACTCAATATGGAACACAATCGCTAGCTCATCATCTACATAAGAAGGGACGATATTCATTTCAATATTATTCATTTTCCACTACCTCCCTTAACTATTGTACTTTTATACTATCAGAAGAATAAAAAAGGGGTATTTGGTCTTGTGAAAGATATTGACGTGATTTTCTTTAATTAGGGGTTAAAATCCCTTTGTTTTGGGGTATTATATAACTTCGTGAATATTCTCAAAAGAATAACTCCAGTATTAACCAGAGTACATAAAAATACGGTATAATAGAAGAAAGCACTTCCAAAATAGAAGTGCTTAATAAAGGTAATGTTTTAAGTAAGGTAGACTCAAAAAATTAATGAATATCTGGAAGTTCACTTTGAAGTGAAGGAGAGCTGGTTGCTACACCAAATGCTCCAACTAGACCAAATACTAGAAAGGATGCTGCAATTACTGCATATAATTTCTTCTTCATAGGTATTTCCTCCCTTTATTCGATTACTAATAACTAGATATGATAAATGTATCATTATTACTAATATTAAATCATATTTAAAAAATATTAACATTCATTTTCTCAGGGAATTTTCAGAAAGATTTATTAATTTATATTAGCCAAGCTAACTATTTCATAAAAAAATATAATTATAGGAATATTTTTAGGGGGAACACAATGGATTTCTCTGCTGTAGGTAAAAAAATTAAAGAGCTTAGAAAAAATGTTGGCCTTTCACAAGAGGATTTAGCAGAAGGTATTTGTACACAAGCACAAATCAGTAAAATTGAAAAGGGCATTGTTTACCCATATGCATCAACACTTTATTTAATTTCGCAAAAATTAGGAGTCGATGTTAACTATTTCTTTGATATAGGGATGACACCAAGATTGGACTATGTGCAAGAAGTCGAGTACCAATTAAAGGTAGCTCGCAGGACTTTTGACTATCAAGGTTTAAAACAAATTGTCCAAGCAGAGGAAAATAATCCTTTATTCTTTCAAAATAAAGTAAATTTACAACTGCTATTATGGCACAAAGGAATTTATATTTATGAATTAGAAAAAGACATTGAAAAAACTATAAAAACCTTAAAATCAGCTGTTGAACTTACAAGGCAAAAAACGAAAGTATTTTCAGAGCGTGAAATAGAAATTCAAATTTCTTTAGGCATAATTTATTTTAGATACGATATCGAAAAAGCAGTAGAAACTTACATGAAAATTAACGACGAACTTCAAATGCTTCCTACTTTAAATGATTACACCATAAAAACACGTCTCTACTACAATTATGCTAGAGCTCTAACTAGATTAAGTAAGTTAGAAGAATCCATAAGATACTGTGAGCAAGCAATCAATTGGTGTATCGAAAAGGAGAACATGTTTTTACTTGGAGAACTACATTATCACATTGGATATAACTATGAGCTGCAAGGGGATTTAGATAAAGCGATAACATACATGAAGAAAGCACTAACTGTTTTCGAGCTTCAGAGAGATGATAAATATATCAAATTTATAAGTGAAAAAATAAAAGAGATGAGTTAGAAGGAGTGTTTCGAGAGAGGCGCTCCTTTTGTATTTCCAATCCATGCAATTATACAAAAGCAACATAAACTAAATAAACCTTTAAATAAGGAAACGTCTCTCTACTGCTTTAAAGCACCCAAGAACCGTCCCGCACCACTTCACCGCGTTACCCTGAATGTAAATAATTTCTAAAGTTTTTGTGGATTTTGTGATAACCGCCAATTCCCTTTGATAAAATGACAGTAGAAGAAAGATTTTATCGGAGGTGGACGTTTTGTCGGAGTCTCAAATTTCGTTAAAATTCTCTCGTTTCTTGCATCCTTTAGACGCCCCAAAAAAAGTGAAGAAAGCCATTATTCCTGCAGCCGGATTGGGCACTCGTTTCTTGCCAGCGACAAAAGCTCAGCCAAAGGAAATGCTTCCCATCGTAGACAAACCAACCATCCAGTACATTATTGAAGAAGCGGTCTCATCAGGCATCGAAGATATCATTATCGTGACAGGCCGTGGGAAACGGGCCATCGAGGATCACTTTGACAAATCCTACGAGCTTGAAGAAGTCCTAGCGAAAAAAGAAAAATGGTCTGCCCTTGAAGAAGTGCAGGACATTACCAATCTCGCAAACATCCATTACATCAGGCAAAAAGAACCACTCGGACTTGGCCACGCTGTTCTTTGTGCACGCAGCTTCATCGGAAACGAACCGTTCGCTGTCATGCTGGGAGATGACATTATCCAATCCGAGAAGCCATGCCTGAAGCAGCTTCTAGAAGTCTATGAAAAACACCACGCTTCCATTATCGGCGTACAAGAGGTGCCACCCGAGGACGTCTCGAAATATGGAATCATCGACCCGGTAAAAAGCGGACTATTCCCACCAAATAATAAAACACAATGTACATTTACGGTTCAAGGACTAGTCGAAAAGCCTTCAATCGAAGAAGCCCCTTCTCAGCTAGCCATTATTGGCCGTTACGTACTAACCCCTGAAATCTTTGATATTCTTGAAACCCTGACACCAGGAGCCGGTGGAGAATACCAGCTAACAGACGCCATCAATATCTATAATCAAACCTATCCTGTCTGCGCAAATATATTCAACGGAAAGCGATATGACATCGGCGACAAGCTTGGATTTATAAAAGCAACCATCGATTTTTCTCTGAAAAGAAATGATTTACAAGATGAAGTAGAACAGTACTTACGACAAATACTCCAGATAATGAATCATTAAGGGGGATCCGCTGGCATGAAAGTATCGGTTATTGGAACGGGATATGTAGGTCTTGTGACAGGCGTTTGTTTGGCAGAAGTAGGGAACAATGTGACCTGTCTCGATATAGATGAAGAAAAAATCAATATGCTACAACTTGGAAAATCCCCCATTTATGAATCAGGTATTGAAGAAATGATGGAGAAAAATCTCCATGAAAATCGCTTAAGCTTTACAACAAGCTATTCAACAGCATGTGAAAGGGCAGACGTCATCATACTAGCGGTTGGAACTCCATCAAACCCTAATGGATCCGCAAACCTTTTATACCTTCAAAAAGCTGCAGAAAACATCGGAAAGCATTTAATTAAAGACGGGACTATCATCGTCACCAAAAGCACGGTACCCGTTGGAACAAACAACAAGGTAAAACAATGGATTCAGCAAAGCCTTACAGAGCCTATCTTTTTTGAAGTGGCATCAAACCCGGAATTCCTGAGAGAAGGATCCGCCATTCAAGATACATTTGAAGCCGATCGAATTGTGATTGGAACAGAATCAAGATACGGGACACATGTTCTCAAAGAATTATATAGTCCATTCCAAATACCAACACTACAAACCTCTTTAGAAAGTGCCGAGATGATAAAATATGCATCTAACGCTTTCCTTGCGACGAAAATAAGCTTCATCAACGAAATTGCCAATCTGTGTGAAAAATTAGACGCAGACATTGAAGACGTGGCAAAAGGGATGGGGATGGACCAACGGATTGGACCGCAATTTTTAAAAGCCGGAATTGGCTATGGAGGCTCATGTTTTCCTAAAGACACCAATGCTTTAGTGCAAATCGCTGGCGATATCGAGCATCGCTTCGAGCTATTAGAATCCGTTATTAGAGTGAACTCCAGTCAACAAATCAAGCTAATCGGAAAAGCATTAGACCATTTCGGCTCACTAAAAGGAAAAAAAGCTGCCATCCTAGGTCTCGCATTCAAACCAAACACCGATGATATTCGAGAATCAGCCGCAATCGAAGTGATCAAAACACTCCTACACTACGGAGCAACCGTGAACGCCTACGATCCAGTAGCGATACCAAACATGAAAAGATTATATCCAGAATCTGCTGAAATTCAATACACATCGACTGCTTACGAGGCCATAGCCAATGCAGACATGATCTTCATCCTAACCGACTGGGAAGAAATCAAAGAATTAAACCTACCAACCATCGCGGAACTAGAAAAGAAACCCGTCCTCTTCGACGGCCGAAACTGCTTCGACCTCCGAACCATCCAAAAATCAGGCCTCACCTACCACTCCATCGGCCGACAAATTCTGACAGGTGCCAGGCAGGACCCGAAGTTTGTCGAATATGGTGATGGGTTTGAGAACTAGTAATGATTTCTTATTAATCGAATAAAAAGTTGGTGCGATTCTTATCAACTAAAGGATCGCACTTTTTCTAGTAGAGGTGAACATTGAAGAAGACCATAAATGGATTTTATGGTAAAATTTTGATGATGAGGTGTTTTGTGTAGAATTTTGGGAGGTTGTTTTTTGTTAAAAAAGTTGAAAGTTTTATTTGGAGTCATTTCATCAATTTTAGCCATCTATTCTTTCATAACGGATAGATTTTCAGTAATGCCTTATATGCTTTTTTTCTTGGCAGCAATGATGTTAGTAATGGGAATGATTGAACTGCAAGAAAATCGAAAGTCTTCGGCTATTGCCTTTTTTTTAGTGTTTGGATTTAACCTGTTTGTTTCGGTTTATGTTTTCATCGGCTAATGTTTTAGATGTAAAAAAGAACTGCTCTTTAGCTTTATTTTAAAAGAGAGGATAAATTTCATGCATAGTTCTGGCTTGGATTCTATGTTTTGGCCAAAGTTAATAGCCATCCTATTGGCGTACCTTATTCTACATTTATTGTTAAATAAGGCAATGAGAAATTGGCTTCATTTAGAGAGGAAAAAATTCTTTTCCTATAACTTTGTAAATGATGTGCATAAGAAGGGTGAATGGCTGATAAGGATCACTTTTGTATGTATATACATACTTATGTTCTTCCTAAGTATTTCTGATCCGACCCCTAATCTACTTCTGCCATCAATTATACTGATCTTTTCCATTATTTCTACTGATCTTTTCCGAGCAGTTATAGAGTGGAAATATTCATCAAATCCAAAAGATTATATCCTAACCTTTAGCCAATTAGGATTAAACATAGTATTTTTATTTATAGTTTACAATTGGTTTGTTTAGTTAAAAGAAAGCGTTTCTAAACTTGCCTAATGGAAGTGGTTTTCACAATGATAAAAAATACAAAGCTTTTCTGTTTGGCTCTCCTATTTCTAATCGCAACAATGATAGTAAAGTTTCCTTTTCCACATGAAGCCCCTTTTAGTGATAGGATTGCAGGTGTTTTGAATATCCCTAATAAATCAATAAATGGACTAAATTATGGTGGGATTGCAGCGGTTCTTTTATTGATAACGAGTTTATTTCTTCTTGTAAAATCAATAGAAAAATACCATGGTCGCTTTGTTTTACTTGCTATTATCATAGTCTTATTTTTTCCTTCGTTTATCGTAAATACATATCAAAAGACAATGGCAAAAGGTATTTATGCTGTTTCCTATGAGCGCGATCTCAGTAAATGTCATTTTAAGCTGTCCAACGAGTCTACCTTGCATGGGGTGTGTGAGCTTTCATTTGTTAATCACAGCAAAGATGATGTCCAATTTGCCATTGAGTTTTATGAAAAATATGACGAACGCATCGCAATGGAAACACTAATGAATAACAATGGGTCATCTGTGATCAAACTCAGAGGAAATGAGAGAAAAAATGTGAAGATCGAGAAGCAAATTGATGTGTCTCAAATGGAAAATTACATTGAAAGTGGCAGTACAACCGATGTGAACATTAAAATGAAGTCGGGTAAAAAAAGTAGAAAATTATAAGCCATTAAAAAAGGAGTTTCTAGATTGGAACTATCATTTTTTAATATTCTCATAGGATTCATCCTGCCATTATTACTCATAATAAGTTCCGTTTAGTGGACGGAAGCCAAGCTTCTCATGAACTTAATAAAGGATAATAAATTCGAGCTGATTAAGCAATCAACGGCACATAGGGAAATTTTATTGAGGGAGTTCATTTGAATTCTTAAACCATTGTGGAGGGGTCTTTTCATTGTCGGTCCCGCCATTGCTCTTGCATACGGGATGATCCTCTTGATCAATAGTTGGTTATCTGCCTGACAAAAGCGATATAGCGTCGCTTTTTTTAGTTAGTTAAAAAAATCCGCCCAAAATGAAAATCACCCTTGACATTTTTATGAAACAGGAATATTATGGTCTTAAATAACAGTCAGTACTGACAGTCAATCAAAAAGGGTGTAAAAAATGAGTAGCAGCAAAAATTTGAGCAGCAAAGATAAGTTGTTGATGGCAGCCATCGATCTAATCGCAGCAAGAGGGTACAATGGTGTCACCACAAATGAAATCGCAGTGGCAGCAGGGTTAAGTGAAAAGACTTTGTTTCGGCACTTCGGTAGTAAACAAAATCTTCTCGAATCCGCTTTTGACCGCTTTCATTATATTGAAGAGATGAAAAAGCTTTTTAACGAGAAGCTTGTGTGGGATTTAGAAACCGATTTGCTCCTAATTAGCCGAACGTACCACGAAATTATGAACCGTAACCGGAAAATGATTCAGATCAGCATTAAGGAAGAAGGCAATATGCCAGGATTCAGGGAAAGAACCCAGCAACAGCCTCAACAGCTAATGGACATTTTATCAGAATATTTCACGGAAATGTCGGAGAAAGGGAAACTCATTCAGACGAATCCCGAAGTGCAGGCACTGTCGTTTATGATGATGAATTTTGGAGCATTCATGAACGACCTGGAGTCCAATGATAACTTTCCAACTGTCTCATTAGAAGAGTTTATCTCGGAAAGTGTGCAAATTTTTACTAGGGCTTTAACCCCCTAGTATTTTTTCAAAGCTGTATGTCAGTCAGTACAGACAGTCATTCAAACGAAGGGAGTGAAAAAAATGGAAAAAGAAATACCGAAGAAAACAGGAGAAAAATTGATGCTCATTCTCATGTTCACCCTGATCATATCAGCAATGAGCGGATTAATGTTTAACATCGTCCTCCCTGAAATTAGTGAAGAGTTTACCCTTTCCATCTCTCAAGTAAGCTGGTTCTCTTCTGCCTATGCGCTGATTTATGCGATTGGAACAATGACCTACGGAAAATTAGCTGATCGTTACAAGCTTAAAAATTTGTTGACGTTCGGATTGGTTCTTTTTGCGATCGGGTCATTAGTCGGCCTGGTTTCACAAACCTTCTGGCTGGCGCTTGTGGGAAGATGCCTGCAGGCTGCAGGGGCAGCTGCGATCCCGGCAACAGCCATGATCATCCCGGTGCGTTACTTTGCTCCAGAACGCAGAGGTTCAGCTATCAGTATGGCGGCGGTAGGTTTGGCAATCGGAAGTGCACTTGGGCCGATTATTTCCGCGTTAATTGTCGCGGTTGCCCATTGGCGCTGGTTGTTCTGTATCCCTCTCCTGATTTTACTCACACTGCCTTTTTACCGTAAATATTTGCAGGATGAGGAGCAAGTTGCATCTGGAAAATTTGATTGGGTTGGAGGAGGGTTGCTTGCTGGTACCATATCTTTGCTTCTTCTTGGTGTGACGAATGGTACTTGGTGGTTTATGATTGGCGGTTTCCTCACGCTGGTATTTTTCGTAGTACGAATCCGTTCCGTTTCCGAGCCCTTTGTTCAGCCAAAGCTCTTTGAAAATAAGGAGTACACCCTTATTCTAACGCTTGCTTTTTTAATCAATGGGATTGGCTTTTCTCTCTATTTTGTGAGTCCCTTGCTTCTGGCAGATGTTCAACAGCTATCTTCAAGTTGGATTGGGTTTGCTATGGTTCCTGCCGCAGTAGCTTCAGCGATTTTAGGAAGGAAAGGCGGCAAACTAGCTGATTTGAAAGGGAACGCGCATCTATTCTTTTTGGCATCCGGATTGTTAGTGACATGCTTTGTATTGCTTTCAACCTTTACGGGTAGCGCTCCGATCTTCATTGCCATGTTTCTGGTTTTCGGGAATGTCGGGCAATCCTTTATGCTCATTGCCATGTCTAATTCGATTTCGCGTACATTACCAAAGGAACAGGTTGGAGTTGGAATGGGCCTCTTTTCAATGCTGAATTTTATTGCGGGAGGAATGGCTACAGGGGTTTACAGCCTGGTGGTGGATACCGGTTCTAATGGGCACTGGAATCCGCTGACCATCAATCCAAATGGTTTTATTTACAGTAATATTTTCTTCGTGCTTGCTGCTTTACATGTGCTCATTCTACTGTTTTACTTTTTTCAGTTTGGCAGAGCAAGGAGAAAAAACATTCAATTGGAAGGCTAAAATCAGACAAATTTGGAGGAGATTAAAAATGACAACAGCTTTATTTGTAAAAGCAAACAATCGCTTGGAATCGGTAAGTGGAAAATTATATGAGGCCTTTTTAGAAAGCTATAAAGCCTCAAATCCGCATGACACAGTGGTTGAGCTCGATCTATTTCAAGAACACTTGCCCTATTTAGGTGATGTGATGATCAATGGAAATTTTAAATCCGCCCAAGGAATGGAACTCAATCTTGAAGAAAAGTCTGAGCATGATATCGTCGCAAGACACCTAGACCAGTTTATAGCAGCGGATAAAGTGGTCATGGCATTCCCGCTTTGGAACTTAACCGTTCCAGCCGTGCTACACACATACCTTGATTATATGCATCACCCTCGCAAAACCTTTAAATATACAGCAGAAGGCTTAGTAGGTCTGTTACCGGATAAAAAAGTGGCCTTATTAAACGCGAGGGGCGGGGTATATGCAGAAGGAGACTCTTCTGAAATGGCGGTAAGCTTTGTAAAAAATCACTTGAATGTTTTTGGAATTACAGACATCAAAACCGTAGTTATTGAGGGGCATAATCAATTTCCGGATCAAAGGGAAGCGATTATTGAAAAGGGTCTCCTACAAGCAACTCAAACGGCAAGATCTTTCTGATGATCAAAAGCTAATGATTACCATCTACTCCTTACTTTGATATTCTATTAATAGGATTAGCGCATAGGAGGAATATCAGATGGAACAGTATTTAGAGCATAATAAAAGGATTAGAGCAGAATTGTTAAATAGTGTAAACACCTTGTCAGATGAACAGTTGAATAGAAAAGTAGAAGAAGACAGCTGGACGGTTATGCAGATTCTCCACCACTTGTATTTAATGGAGGGAAGCATAGCGAAAACGATCCAATCAACTTTGGAAAAAGGAGAAAAGCAAACGGTTGATTCCAAGCCAATCGAATTAACGGTAAACCGCTCCAAAAAAGTAGAAGCTCCTTCATTTGTTGAACCATCCTTAGAATTTATTACATTGGAGGAAATAAAAGAGAAGCTGAAACAGTCCCGAAACGCCCTTCTTCAGGTTGTCTCAAGCAGCAACAGCGAAGAACTGAAGAAAAAAGCCTTCCCGCATCCCGTCTTCGGATTAGTGAGCTTAGAGCAATGGGTTCCCTTCATCGGCTACCACGAAAAAAGACATTTAGAACAAATGGAAGAATTGAAAGCGAAGCTATAAATCCAGTATTTTATTCTCGCCCTTAAGCTTGGCAAAAAGAAGGAGACTCTTTTTGCCAAGCTTCTTTTAGTTGTATTTATGGGTTGGTAGCAACGGGGTCGCGGGCGAATTTTGTATTAATTTGTCGAACGGTCAATATATTGCTTACAACGGACAAATTAATGCTGATAACGGTTGAATTATTAGAGGAAACGGACAAATTAACTGCGTTAACAGACAAATAAACCGGACCCAAGTTAATTTTAGCTTTTACGAAGTTTCACAGCGTCATTACCCGGTCCAACACGATCTGACTGGTATCCATGATTCGCACCACAAAAATTAGGTGAACGACTCAAAAAAAGAAAAGTCCGACACAAATTTACAATTAATTTACATAGAGTTAATGCTAGATAAATAGTTTCCTATCATACTTGTTCTAGAAATATAGAATATGTTCTAAGGAGGACAACATCATGTTCAGTAAAAAATCTATGAAAAAGCTATTGCCAATCGCAGTGCTTTCCTCTCTAGCTATTGGTAGTATGATAGGAACACAGCAGCCTTCTATTGAAGCAAAAGGCCCTAAACATGAAGAAAAAGAAGTCTCTAAACATAAAAATAACGCTAAAATTAAAAACGTCATTGTCTTAATTGGGGATGGAATGGGAGTTTCCTATACTTCTGCTTATCGTTACTTAAAAGATGATCCATCGACAAAGGTAAAGGAACGTACGGCTTATGACCCTTATCTTGTTGGTCAGCAAATGACGTATCCAGAAGATCCCGAACAAAATGTAACGGACTCTGCGTCTGCTGCAACGGCAATGTCAGCGGGGATTAAAACCTATAACAATGCAATCGGTGTAGACAATGACGGTTCAGAAGTGAAGACCGTTCTTGAAGCCGCTAAAGAAAAAGGGAAAGCGACAGGACTTGTTGCGACTTCTGAAATTACCCATGCGACTCCGGCTTCTTTCGGCGCCCATGACCACAGCCGTAAGAATATGGATTCCATTGCCGATGATTATTTTGATGAAATGATTAACGGGGAACATAAAGTAGACGTTCTTCTTGGTGGAGGAAAAAGTAACTTCATTCGCAATGACCGCAATCTAGTAGAAGAGTTCAAGAAAGATGGATATGCGTATGTGGATAGCAAAAATGAAATGTTAAACAACAAAGATGAACGGTTACTCGGATTATTTGCAGATGGCGGATTACCCAAAATGATCGACCGTGAAAAAGAAACTCCATCACTAGAAGAAATGACCAATACGGCTCTTAAGAAATTAAACAAAGATAAAGACGGGTTCTTCCTTATGGTAGAAGGAAGCCAAATTGACTGGGCTGGTCATGATAACGACATCGTTGGCGCAATGAGTGAAATGGAAGACTTCGAAAAAGCATTCCAAGCAGCGATTGAATTTGCCAAAAAAGACAAACATACACTAGTAGTGGCAACAGCTGACCACTCTACAGGAGGATACTCCATCGGTGCAGATGGAATTTACAATTGGTTCAGTGAGCCAATTAAAGCAGCTGAACGTACACCTGACTTCATGGCAGAAGAAATTGCGAATGGTGCAAAAGTTGAAGAAACATTGAAAAAGTATATTGACCAAGAGAAGCTGCAATTAACAGCAGATGAGATTCAATCCGTTGAAAAAGCGGCTAAAACAAAAGAAACGCTAGAAATTGACAATGCTATTGAAAATATCTTTAACAAGCGCTCACATACTGGGTGGACAACAGGCGGACACACAGGTGAAGACGTTCCGGTATATGCATTCGGACCGTCAAGCGAGAATTTCGCAGGACAAATCAACAACACGGATATTGCTAAGAGTGTTTTCGATGCTTTGAAATATAAGATTGAAATCAACGATAAGTAAAAAGGACAAAATAAAAGGATCCCGTCGTCACTCTAGTCGACGGGAACTTTTTTACAAGGGACATAATGAGGGAGGAATCACCATGAAACAGGCACTTTCAATCCTACTAGTACTCTTCCTAATGGCTGGCTGTTCGGCCAATGCATCTCCAGAAAACAAGGAAACATCAAAAGAAAGCGAGACCCAATCAGCAAATGAAAAGAAGAATGAAGAAAAGCAGAAGCAAACAGGGGAATATCAACCCAATCCACAAGTAACGGATGATCGCTCCTTACAAAAGGTTGGCCAAACCTACAAGGATCGAAAAGGGGAAGCGACGTTAAAGTCGATTAAAAAAGTCAACAAAACATATAAAGTGGGACCTGTCGAAGTAACCGTAAAAGAAATGAAACTCATTCATTTAAGACCAGATTACAGCATGATCGACTATTTTCACGTGTTAACACATGCGGAAGAATTTGACTTTGTAAAGGTATTTGTCGAGGTTAAAAACACCTCTTCGGAAAAAGTAAACTTCGCCCCAATCGCCCTTCTTAAAACAAGCTCAGGCGAAACCTTTACATGGGAAAAGGATATCTACCTGGAAGAACTGAATGGTGAATTGAAAGGCAACGCCACCAAAGCAGGTAACCTTGGCTTCATCGTGAATGCTGAAAAAGCTCATGAAGGCAACAAAAAAGAGGGCGCCGACCATGATCATAAAGAAGAGGATATCAAGTGGGTCGAAATCACAACGAGTGATGTATTTGATCAAAACGAGAAAAAAATTGCCGACTCGCAAAAAATTAAAATTGAGTTTTAATGAAATAGAAAGGTTCCGACAACGGAGCCTTTCCTTTTTTTAATGATTTATGAAGTTTCACATGACAGTGTAACAAGAAAAAAGAAATGGTCGATATCCGAATCAAACCGACTGATAAAAATAGAAACTCGACCGATATCCTCAGCCTCTCAATCAATAGAGTCAAACCCCAGCCCGATAAACCATCTCTTCCCGTTTATAATCCGAAACATATCTAATGACCGCCGCTAACAGCGCCGGTAAAGTCCAGCCAAGGACATTTTCGAGGTTTTTCACGTCATCAAAAGCACTATTCATATCATTATTTTCACTTTTCCGGTTTTTGACGGCATAAAAGAGCATTCATATCGTTGTTATTCAGTTCAAACATCCTGTTAGGATTAGCACTGAAAAATGTTTTTGACTATTCGATGTTAGTAGGAGTTAGTTTAGGTACCATTTTCTTACTTTACTTAGCGGCTTTTTTAGGTCAACAGCAGAACCGTCATTAACACCGCCATTTTTAATAATCGCTGTGTTTTTTATGAAGCAATGAAAGCTTGTCTCCAACGCGAGGCTGTTAAGGTAGCCTTTTTCTGCTATAATAAAATAGTAAAAAACAACATCTTCAATCGTTTTGCTTACCAGCAATATGAACTTATATAGTTATTCTGTTTTAGATTCAAAGGGAAAGAGAGTGAACCAATATGGGCCGTAAGTGGAATAATATCAAAGAGAAAAAAGCGTCAAAGGATGCCAATACAAGCCGGATTTATGCGAAGTTTGGACGTGAAATTTATGTAGCAGCCAAGCAGGGTGAACCCGATCCAGAATCCAATCAAGCGCTAAAAGTCGTCCTTGAGCGTGCGAAAACATACAGCGTACCAAAAACGATTATTGACCGTGCGATTGAAAAAGCAAAAGGCGGTTCAGAAGAAAGCTATGACGAACTTCGTTACGAGGGCTTCGGACCCAATGGATCAATGGTCATCGTCGATGCACTGACCAATAACGTCAACCGTACAGCTTCAGAAGTGCGTGCAGCGTTTGGGAAAAACGGTGGGAACATGGGTGTAAGTGGATCTGTAGCCTATATGTTCGATGCCACAGCGGTTATCGGACTAGAAGGAAAAACAGCCGATGAAGTTCTTGAAATTTTGATGGAAGCGGATGTCGATGCACGTGACATTTTAGAAGAGGATGAAGCGGTCATCGTCTATGCTGAGCCAGACCAATTCCATGCTGTACAAGAAGCCTTCAAAAATGCTGGAGTAACGGATTTCACTGTAGCAGAACTAACGATGCTTGCCCAAAGTGACGTAACCCTTCCAGAAGATGCACAAGCACAATTTGAAAAAATGATTGATGCGATTGAAGACCTAGAAGATGTTCAGCAAGTGTACCATAATGTGGATTTAGGTGAGTAAAATAGGAAAGCAGACCTTTGTTTATGAACAAAAGGTCTGCTTTTTTATGCAAACAAAAACCGGATGGCGTCAACCGGTTTTTATTAAGTCTCCTTCAAATCCCACAAAACAAAAAACTTACTTCTCCACAAAATACCCGATCAAAGCATCCGCTCAAACCTCAACACCAGCCTCATTCGGGTCACTTTGCTCATCCAACATATTCCTTTAACACTTCATCCTCACCATCCGGCCAGCTCGTCCAGTGATCAACATAAGGAATCACATTTTCCTCTGAAATTCTGTTAATAACCACTTATCTAGTATCAATAAATCAATTTTTTGTATTTTTTGATTACAGCCACTGAAATGTACCACCAATGACATTCTTCTTACCACCTAATGACAGGCTGTTTTCCACTTTACAGGCATATACTGAACTTCATCATTTGTTAGTAGACTTGAAATTCCTTGGTGAGGATGTTATCTCCTGTATTCTCACTACAGCGATTAAATGATCTCAAAATGCCAGTTAATGTATAGGTTTTTTCTAATAAAGAATAAGAGGAGAGTAGGGATGCAGGTATTACAAATACCAAGAAATATGGTCAAGTCTAGAATTTTTAAATGTATTAGAGGGTTTTTGGGAGTTAGCAGGTTTTGTTGTTTTTCTGTGGTATCCCTCTCTAATGACAAGCTCATTTTAAGATAGTCATATGCTATGCTAAAGGAACAGAGTACAGGAAATGATTAGAGAAGGGACGTATACATTGTGAAGCAAGGTTTTCTTTTAATGATGACAATAGTGCTTTTGGGGGCTTGTTCTCCAACAGTGGGTCAAGAGGAAGTGTCTAAGCCGCAGGGAAAGATTGACGAAGAATACATTCTTAAAGACGACTATACATTCATCGAGTTCATGGAAGATAGGTCTTTAGGTACAATGGATATTCCCTATCGAGTGGAAGAAGAATTTGTAGGCGAGCGGTTTGCGTTGAAGGGTAAAGCTCAGCTTAGTCGTTATTATAATTATGGTTACAAGGATTTGGAAGCGACACACTTTGTGATCAAGGTTGTTAAGGAGGGGTCCCTGCATTGGTATTTGTATGTATCTAGACAGGAGTTTCCGGAACTCTTTCAAGAATTAAAGAAAGGTCCTGTGGACATATATGCTGATGCCTCTATTCCGGCTGACTATTTTGAAGTAGGTCAAGGACATTTGGCGATGGCTGAAGAAATCTTTTTTAAAGAAAGTGAAGCGCAAAAGCAGCCGCTGGATGAAGAGTTGTCACGCTATATGAAAAACCATTCTATTGAACTGAATGCAAGTGATGTCGTGTTTGATATGAAGGGTATGTCAGATCAGCCGTTTGCCTTAAGTGGGAATGCTCAGCTTGTGACGTATGGTTATATCAATCGTGAATATAGGGATTTGGAACCAACTCATTTTGTCTTAGAAGTAAGAGATACAAGTGTTAAGGATGAGCAACTTTGGAGTGTCGCTTTAGACAGGGAGAAATATCGTGATCTGTATGAACAGGCCCTTGAGGGAATGGTTCATGTAACCCTCACTGCTATTATACCTGGGGATCGTTTCACGCCATGGTCAAGTCTTGCAGCAATTGGCCAAGACGCTGAATACGAACCACTGCCTGAAAAGTATGAGTCGCCGTCGGACCGCGCTCAGGCATATATGAAGGAGAGGGGCGTATCGTTAACGGGCATGGAAGTGTTGTATGATATGTCTTCTCATGCGGGAGAGGCTTTTATAATAGAAGGAACGGCTAAGTTACGTACTTCTTTTACAGAAGGGTATGAAGATTTGCAAGATCATTACTTTGGAATCGAAATCGTCGAAGATCCGTATGGTGATCAGCCTGTCCTCTACCCGAGGGCTCTTGAAGGCTGGACTCTAATACTTCATCGTCAGAAGTATCCTCACATCTATAAGCGATTAAGCAGCGAAGAATACCTGGAAGTCATGGTCACCGCCCGTGTCGTTGCGGACCGGTATGAGCCGGGGCAGGGCGGCAAAGCGTTTGTTGAAGATATTGTTATAATTAATCCATAATAGATTTTAACCCTTTAAAGCACGAAAAGGAACTATCCCTTTTCGTGCTTTGAAGTGGTTTATTGCTTTGGTTATAAATATTTTTTGCATAGAGTTAAATGTTTTCCTTATCTGGTACAACAAACTTTTCCTTTTTGTTCTGTTGTCTATTTTAAGAATCTCACTTTATCTAAGATTTTACTTTTATAAGAATAAAAACAAGAACCCAAACACACCAAAAAATGTATATATTTTAAGTTTCTTAATGCACGAGACTTCACAGACAGAGAAGCTAGCCTTACATATTTTCATTGAAAAAGTTTGAGCGTCGTTACATAAAAAATGAAACTAAACGTTCAAACGATATTGAAAACCAATTAAAAGAATGATGCCGAGTAAGAATTGTAACGGAAAACGGAAATCAACAAAAATAATTAGGATACAAAAGCTGGGTTCCTTTTCCCGAGGAACTAAAAGAAAAACTGTTAGATGTATACGGGTTGTACCTCTTCCATATAACTGGACTGAGCAGGATATTTATGAAGGGTCTAGAATGTTAATCTGTAGGGCTTTTTTTATCTATTGGTAATTGTATTGGCGTAGCCTGGTAAATTCCTTGGCATTCGCTGGTAAAAAACATGGCGAAGGTGGTAAAATCTATTGGCCGTAAATCAAAGTGCGCTCTAATTCAAGTAACAATGTACTTTTTTCAGCTTTCTTTTCGCTAGTTATATAGAGAAAAGTAGGATGAAGTGGACACCCTAAATTTAAATATTTAAAAATTTTTTTATATAGAATAGGATAGCTCAAAAACTATTTATTTAGGGTATTAAGGATGAAAGAGGATGGGAATGGTTAGGGTGATGTACTGGGGATCACGTTAAACAAACGTTTAATTAGCAATAGCCAATAGTCAAAAAAAGAACCCGAAAATTCCCGGGTTCTTTCCTATTATCTTCACAACACCATCTCATCCTCCACCAACTGCCTCTGCAATTCCCTCACATCAATACTAGAAGGACTAGCATTCGTTTCCAACGCAAGAGCTGCCGCCGTTCCAGCTGCTTGTCCAACCGCCATAGCACTAGGTGTTAAGCGCGTAGTCGCGAGTGCTTCGTGGGAGGTAGAGATGCAGCGTCCTGCTACCAATAGATTGGTGATTTTCTTTGGAACTAGTGTACGGTAGGGGATGTCGAACGAGCCGTCTCCCTCTACCCAAGCGATGTCCATTCCTTTTCCGCTTGGAGCGTGGATGTCAATGGGGTACCCGCTTTTGGCAATGACGTCTTCAAATGGTCTACCTGCGATGACATCTTCTTTTGATAAGATATACTCTCCTTGTATTCTTCTTGATTCACGAATCCCGATTTGAGCACCGGTACTGGAGATCGAAGCATTTTCGAAACCAGGGATCCAGTTTATTAAAAAGTCTGCCACCATTAATACTTGTTTTCTGCCTTCGTATTCGGCTTTGGTTAGATCCTCTATTTGTGTTCCATCTAAATCTTGAACCCTCGTCATATTGACCAGCACTTCATCTTTGGCAGGACCAGCGAAGAAGAGAACTTGGTCACGGTTGATGGGGAGGTTGGCCTCTTTCCATTCTTTATAGAACCCTTGTACTGCGGTTAATGGGAGATCCGGGAGCTCTTCGAAAGGAGTTTTTCTGAAGAAGTTGTCCGGATGTTGGATCATATGCTCTTTGATCTTCTCGAGATTGACTCCCCTCATTCGAAATTTCATTGTTAGTGGCTGGGTTTTTTGATCTTCATCACGGCCCTTTAAGGTTGGGGCACCTGATAGATAGGCAAGATCGGCATCCCCCGATGTATCGATGAACATGTCGGCATACACTTTTTGTCTGCCCGATTTCGATGTGATTTCTACGTATTGAATCGTGTTATCCTTCACTTCAAGATGATCGACAAAACTATGAGCTAATAAATTTACCCCTGCTTCCTGAAGCATTTCAACCGCTAGGACCTTATAAACCTCTGGATCATAAGGCGTTACGCTATACACAAATCCGCATGTATCTCGGAGATGTCCAGGAGATGCACCTCGTTCCTTTAATCGTTGAACAATTTCTTCTGCAATCCCTTTGATCACTTGCTTTCCGCTTTCTGTATGGAAGGTCATCCAAGGGTATACACTTGCAATCGTGGACATGCCCCCCAAGAAACCATGTCTTTCTACTAGTAGTACTTTCTTATTTTTACGGCCAGCGGCAATCGCTGCGTTGATGCCAGCAGGTCCTCCGCCTACCACTATAATGTCATATTGATTATCCAATGGTCTTTCCTCCTTATAAAGGATCTATATTCTGTCTTCATCGTAACGCAATAGTGGGAGGCAATCTATAAATCTTGGAAGGTTAGAACATGTTTCAGAATAAGCGCTTTCATAAAAACATGTTTCAAGAATGGAAGATGAACAGAATCGGTGTGGTATCATACTGAAAACGAATTCATTCACCGTTTTGAACAAAAGGGGGCGTGACAGATGAAAAAGAATGTACAAAGTTATTTTTCCAAACTGGGGAGATCTTTTTTAATGGCTGTAGCCGTTATGTCATTCTTTGTTTTGCTTTTGACATTAGGGGCAGTACTAAAAAATCCTCATTTTATTGAAGCTATTCCATTCTTGGGCAGCAGCTGGATTCAATTTATCGCTAATGCTTTAAGTGAATCTGGATTGGTCGTTATTCGATTTATGCCGATTGTCTTCGCTGTATCGATTGCGATTGGAATGTCGGAGAAGGGGAATAAGGAGCTGGCTGCTTTTTCTGCGGTGGTTGGTTACTTATTTATGATTACCTTCTCGAGCTTGGCCATTAATCATTTTGGAATGGCGATTCGTCCTGAGGTAGCGATTGGAGAAAATAATATGGTCAGTCTTTCTCAGACATTGGATATGAGAAAGGCAATGCAAACGTTCGTACTAGGGATTCAAACGATTGATACCGGGGTATTAGGCGGCGTGATTGTGGGAACCGTATCGGCTTGGGCGACGAAGAAATACCGAAATAAATCCCTGCCGATGATCTTTAGCTTTTATCAAGGGAAGCACTTTCCACCGATTGTCACCGGACTTATTTTTATGGTTGTAGGACTTGCTATTCCGTTCGTGTGGCCCTATATTGGCGGGGGAATTTATAGTGTGGCCGAACTCGTTACGGGCGCTGGGGTTGTCGGCTCATTCCTATTTGGTTTTATTGAAAGAATTTTGATTCCGACAGGGCTTCATCATGTTTGGTACTCGTTGGCCCATTTTACTCCAGTCGGCGGAACGAAAGAAATTTGTGGGGAAGTGTTCACAGGTACGAAAGCGATTACCACTTCTGCACTGGGGTGCGGGAATTTTTCAGGGGATCTTTCTGATATTACCCGCGTGTGGCTCGGTCAAGGGGCTACTCCTATTAAGGTCTTCGGAGTCCCTGGTGCCTTGATTGGGATTTACCTTGCTGCAAGGAACAAGCCGCGTGCCAAGGTCATCGCCATCTCAGCGGCAAGTG
Source organism: Rossellomorea pakistanensis (assembly GCF_016908495.1). Taxonomy (GTDB): domain Bacteria; phylum Bacillota; class Bacilli; order Bacillales; family Bacillaceae_B; genus Rossellomorea; species Rossellomorea pakistanensis. The sequence continues at coordinate 279,466 of NZ_JAFBDZ010000002.1, forward strand.
CTTCGATCTTTGCAGGTGTAACCGAGCCTTTTGAATTCTTATTTATGTTCTTGGCTCCAGGTCTGTTTGTCATCCATGCTGCGTTAACCGGTGTATCGTTCGCCATTCTTGATTTAGTGAACGCTTCTTATATAGGTGGAAATAACATTATTGAACTCATTTTTAACGGCGTCTTGCAAGGACATAAATCAACCTGGATTCCTGTCACCCTTGTCGGGATTGTGATGTTCTTCATTTACTTGTTTGTCTTTAAATGGTATATCGAAAAATTCAATATCATGACTCCTGGAAGAGAACCAGAGGAAGATGATTCAGAGGATGTTTTACAAGCAGAGGTGGCAGCTTCCAAACTTCTGAAACAGAAGACCGATAAAAACGAAGTCATCGAATTAGTCATCGCGTTTTTAGGAGGAAAGGACAATATTAAAGAATATACCAACTGTATTTCCAGGTTAAGAATCTATGTCCATGATTCGTCGCTTGTGAATAAAGAGGGGCTGAAAAAGGTTCCAGATGCTCTTGGAATGTCACAGCCGTCCGATGAAGAAATCCATCTTGTTTTTGGTATGAAAGTATCGGAATACAGAAATGTCATGGACCAACAGATGGGTGAATAAAAACAGCTAAAGAGGTGTTAAAACATGAAGACATTTAAAATCGCAATTGCAGGCGGCGGTTCAACATATACCCCTGGAATTGCCAAAGCGTTAATGCTGAAGCGTGAGGAATTTCCTGTTAGTGAAATCCGTCTTTACGATATTAATGAAGAACGACAGAACCAGGTGGCACTTATTACAGAAAAGGTCGTAAATGAATTTGATTCCAATGTGAAAATTGCGGCTACAACTGATCCTGAAAAAGCGTTTTCCGGAGCCGATTTCATTTTTGCCCAGCTTCGGGTTGGTGGAAACGTGATGAGGGAGAAGGATGAGAAGATTCCTTTTAGCCACGGGATTGTGGGACAAGAAACGTGCGGACCAGGCGGGATGGCGTACGGACTTCGTACCATTACCCCAATGATCGAGCTTTGTGATTTTGCCGAGCAATATGCACCAAGTGCCTGGATTATCAACTATTCAAATCCAGCAGCCATTGTCGCCGAAGCCCTTCGAAAAATGAGACCGAACGCACAGATTTTAAATATCTGTGACATGCCAATTGGAATGATGTTGCGAATGGCAGAAATTCTAGGCTGTGAAAAGGATGAAATTGAAGTCGATTACTTCGGCCTAAACCATTTTGGCTGGTTTACAGATGTCTATGTCAAAGGGGAAAGCCGGATGAAAGAGTTAAGGGAGTATATGAGTGAGCATGGGCTAGTCACTCCTGAACAATCGAAGGATTTACAACATTCTGACGCGGACTGGATTAAAGCCCATCGGAATGTAGCGAAAATGCTTCAGCTTTTCCCGCAATATCTACCAAGCTCTTATTTACAATATTACTTGATTCCACAAACCGTTGTGGATCAAACGGACCCGGCTTATACAAGAGCAAACCGTGTCATGGACAATCGAGAGAAAAATCTCTTTGATTCTATTAAACACTTAGAACAAACAGGAGAATTCATGGAAGGCTTTAATGTCGGAGTCCATGGTACGTTCATTGTCGATGTGGCGATGTCTTTAGCATTTGACCGTCGCGAGCGCTTCTTACTTATAGTTGAAAATAATGGAGCTATCCCGAATCTACCGGCAGATGCCATGGTAGAGATCCCAGCCTATGTTACGAGCAGGGGGCCAGAGCCTATCAGAATGGAATCTATCGAATTATTCTACAAGGGATTGATTGAACAACAGCTTGCCTCTGAAAAACTATTAGTTGAAGCAGCGTTGGAAGGATCTTATCAAAAGGCATTACAAGCCTTCTCGTTAAACAAAACATTCCCTTCTGCCGAAGTAGCGAAAACCGTATTAGATGAGCTAATCGAAGCGAATAAAGATTATTGGCCAGCATTGGCTTAAGGATTGGGATCCGGACATGATGTTCGGGTCTTTTTTCTTTATAGGGCTCAACTTTTTCGCTTCCTTCTTCTAGTTTATAATAGGAATATGAATAGAAAGGGTGTTAGCGGGGATGAAACGACTATTATTAAATAAAGTCTTAGGCACTGTAGGCGATTCCATCAATGATACCGAATATGCGGTACTGATGGATTTAATCGAACATATCGAAGAATTACAAAACTATAGTATTAGAGAAGCCGCAAAGAATAACTTCGTATCCACCTCTAGCATTTCAAGATTATGCGGAAAGTTAGGAATGAGCGGTTACAGTGAATTAAAGTTCCACTTAAAAAACCAATATGAATTTTTACTCGCCAATCAAGACAACGACTATTCCTCTATGAAACAAACCGCCCATCAACTAAAAGTTCTATTTCAGGAAAATTACAGTAAAACCATAGAGAGTCTGGATGAAAAAAGTTTGGATACATTCATAGGCTATTTAAAGGAATCCACTCATATGATGGTCTGCGGTTCAGGGATTTCTGAAATTATTGCCAATTACTTTACCCAACGATTTCAAATCATTGGGAAGGATGCATGGCTCGTAGATCTTAGCGCACCTGGGGGGATTTACATGAACCATCTCTCTAAAAGTGATTTAATGGTGGTCTTCTCAAGATCCGGGGAATCCTCCTATATCCTAAAAAAAGCAAAAATTGCGAAAAGACAAGAAATCAGAATTATCGCGATCACAAGTAGTAAAGAAAGTGCTCTTGGCGAGATTGCCGATGAGATCCTGCCTATTTACGGATCAAAGGAACCGCTGGACGTTTCGTTTAATATTACCACGTATAATTCAATTGCGATTATGTTTGTAGACCTTCTTCTTCAGCTTTATATGGAGGGGATGACGCATAGGTTGAAGGGTTGAGCTTTAAAAAGGATGACTCAAAGTTGCGAATTAGTTTCTTTGGGTCATTTTGTAAGAGGAGAAGATGAATAAATTTTAAACGCTTGGAGGTCTCTATGAACAAATCAACAAGTATTTTAGGCAAAACTTTAGAAACTTCATTATCTATTTATCAAAAGATTGGGCTTATTACCTTGGCTATTGGATTTTTTTCTACAGTATCTTATTTAACATCATATAATTTTTTATTCGGATATTACTTTGGAGGGGAGCTGAACAATTCCTTTTCCAACTTTGAGCTTTTCCGGAGGTTTGTTCCCTTTCATATTAATACACTAGCTTTTACTTGGTTAATGATCACCTTATCTACGTCAGTAATTATATATACAATAAAAGTTTGGCAAGAGAAAAGGGCTATAAATAAAATCATGGCAGCAGTATGTTTTGTTATTTTCCATGTAATCATTACACAATTCTTCTCTAAAGACATTTCTGCAGAAATCGTTTTTCAGTTTGGGATCATTTGGTTATTCCCGTTGTTTATTGCCATTATGAGTTATTTTATGGTTTATGGCAGTAGGGTAATATTTAAATCCTTGACTGGTGTATTATTCGCTTTTGTAATCCTAACAATTGGAATGATTTTAACTCCAAATAGTTCCCATTCAGAGGAATTAATAATAATTTTAACTTATCTTATGTTGTTTAGCTTCGGATCATTATTTTCTCGGATCCCTTATAAAAAGCATCTGAATTTTATTTTTGTCTTTCCTTATATAACTATAATTGAAATACTTCTTATCATTAGTGTAAACCCATTTCGTGAATATTTTAATGAACAAACCATTATCTATAAAACAATGGTTATATTCATCATCCCATTAATAGTTAGCTACTTCCTAGCATTATTTGTTGAAGATAAGTTTAAAGAAAAAATTACAAACTCCTCCTCAGAAAGGGGAGCAGTTTTTGAAGTAGTATATGATGTCGTGAATGGCATAAGACGTCCCAATACTCAGACTGGTATGCTAATGTTTGTTATATTGCTTCTGTTAGGGGCATTTGTGATGACACCAAGAGTATCGGTTGCAACAGCCAAAATGATTAGGATCTTTACACCAGCTAGTGAATATCAACATAATTCAATAATCGTAAAGGATATTGAAGGGAATAAAATGATTATAAATGGGAGAATTGTTGCCGAACACGATAATGTCATTTTTATTTCAAATGAAAAGTGGGAGTTAGAACAAATCAAAACAGATAAATATTTTGTTGAGAATGCTATTGACTAATAATTTTCTAGTTCTTCAAAGGGCTAACTCCAGTATTCTTTTTAAATGCAGTTCGTCCTTCAAATATAGATGAATTTAAAATATGATTGTCCGTTATGTAGGGGCTTGTGTTAGATGAAGTTGAAAAAGCAAATAAATGGTCCTAGAATGTGAATTAACTTTCGAGATAAATTCTAATGTTATCTCTCTGCGCACTACAAATTTTGTAATATTTTTCTTGCTTGGACATAAACCTAAGCAAACACTTTTGAATAGAACAATCAAAGTTACAAACACGCAAACAATTTCATGTTTAGTGGAAGAAAAAATTATATTAAATTATTAAAGAATTTTAAATAAAGGGAGATAACAGAGATGAATTTTAAGGAACTACAAAACGAATTAGAATCTTATTTAGAAAAAGATTGTCTAAACACGATAATCCTTACTACAAAGAATCCTTAGAGGTTTTTAAGTATCTAAGGATAAAAAGGGTACAGAACTAGTAGGCCTAGTGACAGGGTAGCTGTTCTAGTACGAAGGATATTCAAATTTACTAATGAATTTTTTATAAATAAATGTTGGTGTGAAATAAAGTTTTATCAAAAACACCTCACAAACCCGTATTTTATGGTAAATAAAGAGAATCCATTTTAAAAAAAGATTGATCAAAATGAATTCTACAGTTTTGAGTAAGATGGAATTTTTATAAAAAAGTTTGATCATTTTCTACTATGTTGTTTCGCAATCACCCTATTTCTGAATACTGGATAATGCAAGTATGAGTATTCCATGATTTTTATTGTTAATTGATCATTAAAGTAATAATGGATTTTTTATCTTTTGTCTTCAAATCTGTTTTAACTTACATTATAAAATAAATGGTAATATACAGAAAAAGCCACAAATTAAAAAATGTGGCCTTTTCTGTATATTTTACTCTATTCGAGATTAGCATGTTTACCATACATTTTATTAGAATCTAAGTTTTTTTTCTCCATAAAACGCAAGATTAAGGCATCATAAAATAACAACATCGTTTGCTCAAATAGAGATCCCATTGGTTGAATGGTCCTGTAATCACCTTCAGATTGATCTTTCGTGACTCCTGGTAATTTAACAATAATATCAGCTAACTCTCCAACGGTTGATTCAGGAGAAATGGTTATAGCTGCGACTGTACCTCCTAAGCTTTTAGCTTTTTCAGCAATGGCAACTAAGGTTTTGGTTTCTCCTGATCCTGAACCAATGATTAATAAATCGTCCTTTTCTAAATTAGCTGTTACTGTTTCCCCAACTACATAGGCATCAATCCCCATGTGCATCATTCGCATCACAAAAGATTTACCCATCAATCCAGATCTGCCTGCACCAGCCACAAAGATTTTCTTGGATTCTAAAATCTGGTTTATTAACTTCTCTGCATCTGAATCACGAATTAAGTGGACCGTTTGACTTAATTCTTGAACGACTTCGGCTAAATATTGAGTAGTCTTCATAGTTGAATTAACCTTGTTTAATTAATTTTTGCATTTCGCGTGCTGTAGCTTTTTTATCTTCTTTATTCGTAATTCCCCCACCTACGATAACTAAATCTGGGTGTTGTTTAATTACTTCAGGAAGTGTTTCTAATTTGATTCCACCTGCAATGGCAGTTTGCGTATTTTTAACAACGCTTTTGATGGTTGAAAGGTCTTCGAAAGAATTCTTTCCAACAGCTTGAAGATCGTAACCTGTGTGAACGCAGATATAATCAACACCAAGTTCATCTAGTTCTTTTGCACGGGTTTCAATATCCTTCACGGCGATCATATCAGCAAGGATTTGTTTACCTTGTTTTTTAGCTTCTTCTACTGCGCCTTTAATTGACTCGTCTTCTGCAGTGCCAAGAATCGTAATGATGTCAGCACCTGCAGCAGATGCTTGGCTTACTTCATATCCGGCTGCATCCATAATTTTTAAGTCTGCTAATACGGTTAAGTTAGGAAATGCAGCTTTTACTTCTTTCACTGCTTTAAGACCTTCATTTATCACCACAGGCGTACCAATTTCTACAACATCAATATGCTCTTCTACCTCTTTCACTAATTGAATAGCTCCCTGAATATCGACAAGATCTAATGCTAATTGTAATTTCATTTTTATTCGCTCCTTATAATTTTATATTGTGCTAAGAGGCTTTGAAAAGCTATTTACTTGCTAGCACGTTCCTTAGTATACTGAGTATGTTATTGAATTAAAAGTACGCACTTTTACCGCATATAGTGCAAAAAAATATACTATTGGGTAAAATAAGGGGGAGGTGAATTAAGTGCCAAATTTAGGGGAGAAAACATTTAACTGTGAAAAAGAATTGACACTTTCAGTAATTGGCGGTAAATGGAAAATGTTAATATTATGGCATCTAGGCAAAGAAGGAACTAAACGATTTGGTGAATTAAAATCCCTTATGCCGGGTATTACCCAAAGAATGCTTGTTAATCAATTACGCGAACTTGAAGATCATTTAATAGTACATCGAGAAGTTTATCCTGTAGTTCCACCTAAAGTTGAATATTCATTGACTGAGTATGGAAAAAGTCTTATACCGATTTTAGATGCTATGTATGAATGGGGCAAAGATTATATTGAGAATGTATTGGAAAAGGAAACTGAAGATAAATCAGCCACTTAGTAGAAAAAAGTTTCTTTTCATGCTTTAAGACAATATTAACTTACCACGGTTAGCCATTATTAACCGTGTTTTTTTACTGTGTATTTAAAGAGCAGAAATTACACTATCTTATAGAAATAGTATTAAAAAGCCTTGAACAGTGATGTTTATATACTCGCTGTTCAAGGCTTTTTGACTTTAATATTTATAGTATTAATTTTCACACTATCTTACTTCAATATAACTATATGCAAATAAAGTGCGTACTTTTAAAGATGAAATATACGTAATATACTGTTTTGGCAAAGCAATATGACTCTAAGAAAGCAAGCTTCTTGTATGAAAGGAGAGGTTCTAATGAAAAGTCACAAAGGGAAAATACAGTGGCTTTGTGAAAGGTGTTTAACTTTTACCCACAATAATAAACAATGTCCAACATGTGGATATACCATAAATGAAAAGTCGTTAATATACACAAAAAAATCAAAGGAGTAATTCTAAATGGATTCTATGACGTTTGTATTATTTGGGGCGACAGGGGATTTAGCTAAAAGAAAAATCTATCCTGCCTTGTTTAATTTATATCTGAATCAAAAATTACCAAAGTCTTTTTCAGTTATTGGTGTAGGAAGAGGCGAAAGTTCTGATGATGAATTTCAATCAAGGGTAATCGATTCCTTGCATACATTTTCTAGACATTTGCTGAATGATAAATCCAAAAAAGAAGAATTCGTCAAGGCATTTCGTTACTGCCAGTTAGATGTTACTGATACTGCAGGCTATAAGAAGCTGCTAGAACTCGTTCAACAAAATGAAAAAGAAAAGAACATGGCAGAGAATCGAATGTTCTATTTATCAGTCACTCCTGAATTTTTTGACGTCATCGCCATGAACATTAAGGATAGTGGATTGGGCTCAACGAATGGATGGAAACGATTGATTATCGAGAAACCCTTTGGGCATGATCTAAAATCTGCCCAAGAATTAAACGAAAAGCTAAGCAAAGCTTTTGAAGAAGACGAAATTTATCGTATCGATCATTATCTAGGAAAACCAATGGTTCAGAACCTTGAAGCCTTGACCTTTGCTAACCCTGTACTGCAATCATTGTGGAACAATCGATTTATTGCCAATGTCCAAATTACGGCAAATGAAATCGTTGGGGTGGAAGAAAGAGCTGGTTATTATGACAAAGCAGGAGCCATTCGCGATATGGTTCAAAATCACATGCTGCAGTTATTAATGATGACAGCCATGCATGTACCAAAACGAATTAGTGAAAATGAGATTCGTAATGAGAAAAGAAAAGTAATGGAATCTTTACGTCCATTACAAAGGGATACTGTAGGTGTTCATGTTGTTCGTGGCCAATATGAGCACGGAGAAATAAGCGGAGAACCTGTAGTGGCATATGGGGAAGAGCCCGGAGTGGAGGCTTCTTCACAAAATGATACATTTGTTGCGGCTCGTCTATGGATTGATAATTCCTTCTGGGATGGGGTTCCATTTTATATTCGCACGGGAAAAAGAATGGCAGAAAAAGCAACAAAGATTGTCATTGAATTTAAAAACCCGTTAAAAGATTTGTATAATTCCGAAATGGAACAGGTTGAACCTAATCTATTAACAATAAATATCAATCCAAATGAAGGTGTATCGCTACAGTTAAATAGCAAAAATCCAATAAACGGAGAAATGGAACCTATCACAGTAGACTTTTCTGCGAGTAAACAAGACGTACCCGAAGCGTATGAACTATTGTTATTTGATGCTCTCGTTGGGGATTCAACATTTTTTACTCATTGGAATGAAGTAGAACTATCTTGGAATTGGGTAGAACCTATTTTAGAGGCATTTAAAGAAAATAGAGTTCCCCTTCACTCCTATTCATCTGGATCAATGGGACCAGAGGCTGCTCATCAATTATTAATAGAAGATGGATATAAGTGGTGGTAAAGTTACTAAAAATGTAATGCAAATCAGAAAACAATTTAAATAAATGTATATTTTTAGGAGGGTCACTATGAAGGTTGGATTAATTGGATTAGGAAAAATGGGATTAAATTTAGGAAAAAATTTAATCGACCATAAACACGAGGTAGTCGCATTTGATTTAAATATAAGTGCGGTGGAAGAAATGAAAAAATATGGAGCCAATGGAGTATCTAAACTAAAAGATCTCATTCAAGCATTAGAAAAACCACGAGTTCTTTGGATTATGGTCCCACACTCCGTTGTTGATTCAGTTATTCGTGAGATTACACCATTTCTAAGTGAGGGAGATATCGTGATTGAAGCTGGTAATTCTCACTATAAGGAATCCATTCGTCGATACAACGAGCTAAAGGAAGTAGGCGTAAGCTTTATGGATGCCGGTACGTCTGGTGGGATGGAAGGTGCTCGCAATGGAGCTTGTTATATGATTGGAGGAGATCCTGAAGCTTGGAACATAGTCGAGCCAATTTTTAGTGATACAGCTGTAGAAAATGGGTTTTTATATGCTGGGAAATCAGGTAGTGGCCACTTCTTAAAAATGGTCCACAATGGAATTGAATACGGAATGATGGCTGCTATTGGGGAAGGCTTCGAAGTATTAGAAAAAAGCGATTTCGATTTTGACTATGAGAAGGTAGCAAGCGTTTGGAATCATGGTTCCGTTATTCGTTCTTGGCTTATGGAGTTAACAGAGAATGCATTTTCCAAAGATGCTAAATTGGATGGGATTAAAGGGATTATGCACTCATCTGGAGAAGGGAAATGGACGGTTGAAACGGCTTTGGATCTACAAGCTGCCACACCTGTGATCGCCATGTCATTATTAATGCGCTATCGCTCCTTAGACAAGGATACGTTTACAGGTAAAGTAGTGGCTGCTTTGCGAAATGAATTTGGCGGACATGCTGTGGAAAAAAATTGATTTGGATAGAACAACCCAAAATAGCTATGAGGAGGAAATGTAAGGATGACTATTTCGTTTGATTACACCAATGCTTTACCATTTATGAAAAAGAGTGAAGTAGAAGGATTAAGTGAATTTGTAAAAGTGGCTCATGGAATGCTTCATGAAAAGAAAGGTTTGGGTTCTGATTTTCTTGGATGGGTTGATTTACCATTAACCTATGATAAAGAAGAGTTTTCACGTATTAAACAGGCTGCAAAAAGAATACAAAATCAATCAGATGCCTTGATTGTTATTGGCATAGGAGGTTCTTATTTAGGCGCAAGATCGGCAATTGAAGCTTTGTCTCATGGTTTTCATAATCAAATAAACGGTAAGACACAAGTTTATTTTGCTGGGAACAATATCAGTTCCACTTATCTCACGCATTTATTGGAGCTATTAGAAGGAAAAGATATTTCGGTGAATGTGATTTCTAAATCAGGAACAACAACAGAGCCTGCCTTAGCCTTCCGTATCTTTCGTGACTATCTAGAACAAAAGTATGGAAAGGAAGAAGCAAGAACACGTATTTTTGCCATTACTGATCAGGAAAAAGGTGCATTAAAAAAACTTGCTGACGCAGAAGGATATGAAACATTTGTTATTCCAGATGATGTAGGTGGAAGGTATTCTATGCTAACAGCTGTAGGTCTCTTACCCATTGCTGTAGCAGGGCTAGACATTGATCAAATGATGGCAGGAGCTGCATCTGCTGCGCGTAAGTACAATAATCCTGAATTAATAACAAATGAATGCTACCAATATGCTGCCGTACGAAATGCACTCTACAATAAGGGAAAAGTGATTGAATTACTGGTTAATTATGAGCCGTCTCTTCATTTTGTATCCGAATGGTGGAAACAGCTGTTTGGGGAAAGTGAAGGAAAGGATCAAAAGGGGCTTTTTCCTGCCTCCGTTGATTTTTCAACAGATCTCCATTCAATGGGACAATATGTGCAAGAAGGTAGACGAAACCTTATAGAGACTGTTTTACAAATTAAGAAACCTAAAATTAAACTAACTATTCAGGAAGATCTAAACAACCTCGATGGATTAAACTTCCTAGCAGGAAAAACAATGGATGAAGTTAACAAAAGTGCATTTCAGGGTACACTTTTGGCTCATGTTGATGGGGAAGTACCTAATCTAGTAATTGAACTGGATGAAATGAATGAATACACATATGGTGAATTAGTTTATTTTTTTGAAAAAGCTTGTGGAATTAGTGGCTATTTATTAGGAGTTAATCCATTTGACCAGCCGGGAGTGGAAGCATATAAAAAGAATATGTTTGCTTTACTTGGCAAACCCGGTTATGAATTAGAGAAAAAGGCCATTATGGAACGCCTTTCTTTATCTAACAAATAGATAATACTATAGTATACTTTTATACACTATGTAAAATTATTGTTAGTATATAAAAACATAGTGCGTACTATTTAAAAAAGCAATACGATGTATAATCACATTTGTAAGCAAGAGGAACTTTAAGGGTCAATAGAAAAACTCTATATTAATACAGAGTTTTATCAAACTTTATTTCAAATCAACAATAGTTAAAAATGAAGCCGATCCCTTTAGGGGAATCGGCTCTCTTTTGTATGAAGAATATATTCAAAAAACTTTTTGGTCAAGTGCTTTGAAACTATCGACAACTTTTTATTCAAGTGTCATTCTTCTTGACTAGTTTATAGTCTCATTTCAATATTCCTCGAATCTGTTTTGTTTAAATGAAACGAGTATTTGATAAAAACGAGAGCAAGAATAACAAATAAACTACCGATCCAACTCAAATATAAAATGTTAGTATACTGTATAATGATACCTCCTAAAGCAGAACCTAGCATCATCCCAATGTTCATTAATGCTGTATTAAAACTTAGTACAGTTTCAGATGATTGTGGTTTTAGTGAAATCAAATAAAATTGCTTTGCAGGTGTTGTTGTCCAAGTCGCTGCACCCCAAACTGTCAACGTTATAAATACACCTAGTGTCGAATGCTGTGTAAATGTTAATACAAGTAATGCAACTGCATGAACGAATAAACTAATTGATATCGTTCGATTTGGTCCCCACTTGTCTACAGCGTATCCACCAAAACGTGAGCCAATAAAAGCAAAAGTGCCTAAAACAAATAAGGCTAGACTAGTCATCTCTATTGAAAAACCTGCAGAATTACTTAACAATGGAGAAATATAAGCAAACACCATGGTATAACCTAATATCCAGAAGATAGTAGTTGTTAATCCGGTGATTACCCGTTTATCCTTTATAATTTGTATCTGTTGTTTAAATGGTACGGGCTCATTACCCTTTATACTAGGTAATAATTTGTAAAGTAAAAGTAAAAGAAGTACTGTAACGAAAGCAATGATAAGAAAAATGTAACGCCAATTCAGATAAGCAGCTAAAAATGTCCCTATAGGTACACCAAGTACTAATGAAACGGTAAAGCCAGTGATAACCGTTGCCATGGCACTACCACGTTTTTCTTCTGTAGCAATTTGAGCAGCATAGTTTGTTGCAACGACAATGTAAAGCCCACCACTCATTGCCATAATGATTCTTGACAACATTAGCAGAATATAATCATAACTAAAAAATGCTACAAGATTACCTAAAATAAATGTAAAAATAGCATATAATAATACTTTTTTGCGCTTAAATTTCGCTGTTAACAGAACTAGGGCTAATGCTCCAACTGCATAAGATAATGAATAGACGGTTATCAGCTGTCCTGTTAACGAGATAGAAACATCTAAATCGTAAGAAATAATTTCTAAAATTCCAGAAACAACAAACTCTGCTGTCCCTGTAACAAACGCTCCTAAAGCTAATAGAATAATAGTTAATTGGTTTCTGTTCTTTTCCAACTTGTAAATCTCCTTTACTATTTAATGAGTTGATCTCATTTTAAATTGCATGTTAACATAAGTAAAATTGATGTTTTTAATAAAGGAGATGAGTAAATACTCATGAGCGTTGTTCGTTTTGAAATTATATCTAAAGTAATGGAGTTAAGAAGTTTTACAAAAGCTGCCGAAAAATTAAATATGACTCAATCAGCAGTTAGTCATGCCATTTCCAGTTTAGAAACAGAATGGGGCGTTTCATTAATAATTCGTGACCGCAGAAAAGGTATAGCACTTACAGAAATAGGGCAAAAAATCCTTCCACATATAAGAGAAGTGTTGAAAAGAATTGAAACAATTAACCAAGAAATTGCGTTAGCAACGAACTTAGAAACGGGGATCATTCGTATTGGTACTTTTGCGAGCGCTTCTTCCTGCTTATTACCTAAATTGCTTGCAAAATTTCAGAAAAAACATCCTAAAATAGAATTTAAGTTTTATGAAGGGACATATGAAGAGATTACGGAATGGTTACAATCTGGAATTATAGACATTGGGTTTGTTGTAAAAGGGAAGTCAAACCCTGGTATTGATCTAGTTCCTCTCTTGAAAGACAAAATGGTAGTAGCTTTTCATCCCGAGCACAAATTCCTTCACAAAGAAACGATAGATATGCACGACTTAGAGAAAGAACCTTTCATTATGCCAACTGGAATGTACCAATCACATGTAGAGGAGTTATTTGAAGAAGCACAAATCAAACCGCCTATCCGTTTTGAAGTACACGATTGCACTACCATTGCTAATATGGTACAAGAAGGGCTTGGCGTTACCGTCGGTCCAGAGTTGTTTTTGAAAACTCAACAAAACATCAAGATAGGAAAACTTAATTTAACAAATTACCGTGATGTTGGACTAGCTTGTTCTGCAATTTCTGAAGCATCTCCGGCTGTAAAAGAGTTTCTCATGGTTGCTAAAAATGTTTTTATTGAGTCCAATAATACTATAGACTCTCAAACTTTATTTAATTAATTGTTGCAACATTCCCTCCCTGTTAAAGTTTTTGAAAAATTTGGGGAAGCTCTCTCAATTCATCCAAAATTAACGTTAGTTGTTAAAGAGATAGCCTTCCCAAACAAGTTTTTAAATACAAATCCAAAAAAGTCTTATGCTATTTTATTCATTCTTACTTCATTAAATTATCGTCAATCTACTTTAACAATCCTATCATTTCTTTTACGACTGTTCTGTCAAACTCTTCTGTTCTATCTTCTTCATGAGTACCTTTATTTAAATAATTCCATTCAATAGGATTTTTGTTCTCCATGCCCAATAAAACTTTCAACGATGAAGCTACATTTTCAAATTCATCTATTGAATTTTTATCAATGAATTTTCTTAATACCTGAGTGATTGACATTAATTCCGGTGGTTTCCCTGGAGAGCGCATAGTATAATTTATTATTTAAATTGCGTTATTTTATTCTTTATTTTGCGTGAATATCAATAAAGGATTATACATATTAACATGACTAATATGTATAATCCTTTTATATTTATTCCACAAACGCGCCCGATTGCTGAACTTTTGGTGTTTTTCCAGGTGACCCCTCAACCCTCGAATTGTTTCTTAACCCCTCTTTACATTTTTTTCTATCTATCATGCCGTTTTTGGACTTATCTCAGACCTACCCACCATAAGGACACCAGTGGAAACCTCTAAGGTACTACACAACTGCGCAAGAGACATACTGGCCACCTGCTGGCTTAACCATACACATAAAGCAACTAATTCTTGCGCACGAAACTTACTATCACGTTGAACAAAGTTGGTTTCTCTAGCCAACTGTTTAAGAATATCAGAAGACAAGGAATCATGTAATGATTGGGCAAAAAGGTCAAGTTCATTTGAAATAGAAGCAGCCATTATACCCCCCATCCTTTCACTTATTTAGGAAAAGAATAGCGCTTTTTGTCGTTATGGGGGTAGTAAAATAACTTAGCTTGATGGCGATGTGGTGGGACCCCTAAATGGATAAATCATTACCCATCCCAAATACATCCTTGGAAAAATCTAATACATTCTTGTTCTTAATCTAATTGAAAACGAGAAAATATTTTCCACACTAATTCGTTACGATTTGAAACATTTACTTTTTGAAATATAACCTTCAAATGATCCTGCACAGTGTAATTAGAGATTGCTAAATTTTGAGCAATCTCCTTTGTAGGAATACCTTTTATAACTTCAAATACTACTTCTTTCTCTCTCGCTGTAAGATGATATGCTGTCATTAGAAAAGACAACATCTCTTTCGATGACGCTTCGTTTAAAGAAATTGCAATTTGTTGTTTTTGCTCGTTTGTTTTCATAAAGGAAGCTCTTATTGCAATATAGCCTGTTTCTTTAATCGGCACTAGCAAGGAGGCCTGTGCTTTCCACTTATTTGCTAATAATTTTGCATAAACGGCCTGTATGGGCTTTGGTATATAAGGTTCAGATAATTGCTCATGTATTCTTAAAATTGAAAGCAATTTTAATGCCTTATCATTCATCGAAATGGGCTTTAAATGCTGATCAAAAATAATAATACCTTGTTCACCCTCTCTTACAGGTAGTCGCTCTTCGATAATAAAATGATGGTATGCTTTTAGTGCCTCTCCTATTAACGGAATTAGCAATTTCACTTGTTCTAGCTCTGCATCCTGGAAGTAAGGATCGCCATTCGTCTCTTTTTTGAATAATGTTAAAAATCCATAGCATTGTCCTTGAAACATTAAAGCTGCCCTTATTTCATCCGTAAATCCATTTGGTTGAAGCACCTCTTCATAACGTACACTTTTAGACATCAGCTGCCCAATTGTATCACTCAGTCTGCCAATCTGTTGTCCACTTTGAACTAAGTATTCGTATTTATTGACATCTGGCTCACTATACTCTAGTTCCATAATTTTATGATGAATATCCTCTAATGAATCCTCCGTGACAGCTCCTACTGAACAATGCGTACAAGTATCAATTACTGTGCAACAATACGCATGAAAGCTTATGTGCTGCTGAAGTTCTTTAATCATATGCTCTCTATATCTAAATGAGTTTTTACTTTCCCTCAAAACTTGCTCTGACTTTCTACGCCAATACTGTATATTCTTCATCTCTTTAATACCTCCCCCCACATTTATGGGATAGTAAAGCTTAAATATATTTTTATAATTGAGAATAGTTCTTAATTATATTTTACAACAAGGAGGTACATTCGTTTGAAAAAATTTTACCCTTTTTTTTTACTTTTCATCATCACTGTACTAGGTGGTTGTGTAGAGGAGGACTCATCGCAAGATGTTGACCTTGTCAAAGAAGAAACTTCTACTACCTTCACGGCGACGATTAGCTCACCAAAATCGCCTGCTATTTTCCCGATTATTTTAGTAGCGCATGAACAGGAGGGCGCAGAGCTTATCAAATGGGAAACGTCTGATACACTTTTAACGCAAATTCAAAATGAAGAAGCACAGTTTTTCATTCTTCCTCTTAATATTGGCGCTAATCTGTATGCCAAAGGTATGCCTATTCAGCTTCTTCAAGTTAATACATGGGGCTCAATGTTTTTAGTTTCTACAAATGGTACGATTCATGACTTACAAGATCTTGCAGGAAAAACTATTTTTGTACCAAGCCAGGGAGGACCTCCTGATATTTTAACTAATTATTATCTTAATCAGGACAATATCAAAAATGTAACATTATCATTTGTCAATCTATCTGAAATTGGACAGCAAATTGCATCGGGGACTATCGAAAATGTCGTTTTACCAGAGCCGATGTTAAGCATTTTACAAGCAAATGTCCCGTTGGAATTACATACAGTGCTCGATTTCAATGAGGCATGGGAGGAACATTTTGATCAATCATTACCACAGGCTGGCGTTTTTGTAAAACAGGAATGGGCAGCAAATCATAAGCAAAGTATTGAACAATTCCAAAGCTTATCTGAGGACGCCATTACAAATCTACAGCAAAATAATGAAGCTGCGATTCCTCTAATAAGCAAATACTTTGATAGCACGGAGCAAATTATAAATAACGCACTAGCCAATAGCTCTCTACACTTCCATACAGCACAGCAGTCAAAGGAAGAAATAGAGGCATATTTTAATCTTTTAATCGATGTTGCACCTGAATCCATAGGTGGTGTTTTACCAGATGAAAACTTCTATTACACTCAATAGTACATTGCAAGGACTGGCTAGCTTACTACTGATTATATTCTTTTGGATGCTACTTGCTATCCAGTATTCAGATATTATTTTACCGAGCCCGCTTAAAATTATAGCAGTACTGAAGGAGCTTGTGATAACACCTCTATTTTGGTCCGCATTTTTTATGACGATGCTATCATTTATCAATGGCTTATTACTATCCTTATTTATAGGTAGTAGTTTAGGGATCTAACAGGATTATCTAAAACACTCAAAAACTTTATTCAACCGATTATATCCATTGTTCAATCCATTCCACCTGTTTCTTGGATATTATTTACGGTTTTATGGTTTGGTGAAAACGGAGGTGCTCAAATCTTTATTGTTATCATCACATTAGCTCCTATATTTTTCTTTAACGCGATGAAGGGAATTACCAAGACACCAAAAGAATTGTTAGAGATGGCGCAATGTTTCAACGTGTCTCAAAAGAAGGTCATACTTGATATTTATTTTCCACATGTTTTTCCATATTTACAATCTTCTCTCCTTGTTGCCATTGGGATGGGTTGGAAAACGATTGTCATGTCCGAGCTCATTGTTGGACATGTTGGAATCGGACAGCAACTGAGCCAAGCACGTATTTTTTTCAATACATCGACCGTCTTTGCTTGGACGGTTATTCTCGCCATTGTCGGATTAGGGATGGAGCGACTCGCCCAAAGATTAGTGAAAGGAAAAAATGAGCATGTTAACAATTGAAAATTTATGTTTCAAGAGAGATAGACAAGTGATTTTCCATCAATTCAATTTACAACTTATGGATCATCAAGTGACATGCTTTTTAGGATCATCTGGTATTGGAAAAACGACATTACTCAAGCTCATAGCAGGTTTACTTGAACCAATGGAGGGACAGTTACCTCGATCATCTGAGTCTTTAGGTTATGTGTTTCAAGAACATCGTCTAAAACCGAATTTAACTGTTTTTGATAATATTGCTTGGGTGATGAAGCCTGCTATTCACAAAGAACGCATAAATCAATTGTTAAAAATAGCAGGATTAACTCATGCTAAAAACTACTATCCTCATGAATTAAGCGGTGGTATGAAACAGCGAGCTTCCATTCTTCGGGCCCTCGTGAATAAGCCCGATTTGATACTGATGGATGAGCCATTTCAAGCACTCGACTCACAATTAAAAAAAGAGATGCTGCAATTCATACAAACACTTTGGAGCGAATGCAAGCCAACTATTTTACTTGTTACACATGATTTAGAAGAAGCTGTGTTTTTAGGTCATCGCATTATCGTATTGGGCAACACACCAGCCCAAATAATAGGAGATTTTACTAGGGATTCCTATCACACATTTACTCACGACATTCATCTAAAAATAGAAAAATTACTTGAAAAAGAAATGGAGGATTTTCGTGGAAACACAGAATTGGCATCATCCGATTGTTTATAATTATCAACAAACCATTCGTAACAAAATTATCGGCTACGACCTTATTTATGAAATAATGATTAGTATGTTAAAGTGCAGTGACTGTCCACAAAACATTCTCATCATTGGTGCGGGTGGTGGCCAAGAGCTGTTAACGCTAGGGAAATTATATCCCTATGCGACTTATACAGCAGTGGATACATCTATGCCTATGCTAAGGCTTGCCCAGCAGCAAATTGCACAGTTAGCTCAACAGCTTAATATCGAATGGCATAACGGCGAATTATCTTCACTTAAGGCTAACAAGTCATTTGATATAGTAACTTGTCATTTAGTCCTTCACTTTTTAAAGGAAATGAATGAAAAAAAGCAACTGCTTCAACATATTGCACATAGCTTAAAGGCTGGTGGTACTTGTTTTATCTCATCAATTAATGCAAATATAACAGGTCCTACTTTTTCACAGCAGCTTCGACTTTGGCAAGAATCAATGCGTCATAACAATCTTTCTGTAGACGATTTAAACCATTTCGAACAATCTTTTGGCTCTACTACCCACCCTATTCCATTAGACAAGCTTATAGCATTACTACGAGAGACTGGCTTTCAAACAATCATTCCATATTTTAAATCGCACATGATTGACGCATTAGTCGCTATTAAATAAACAAGGAAAGAGATAATCAAATGAACAGGAAGCTATATTAATTGTAGGAGGATACGGAGAGGTTGATGGAAAAATAACAAAACTATGGTTACCTCATTACCCGAACAAAATATACGTTGCAGGAAGGAACTTAGGAAAGGCACAGCAATTTTGCACACAGTAGCAAAACCTTACTTTACCATTGCAACTCGATGTAACAGTAACGGTAAAACATATTAACTTAACATAAATAAATGAATGGATTATTGAAAGCAACAAATGAGGAAAATCCCCTTAAACCCTTTAGACATAAGGTGTTAAGAACCCAAAATTTTTTGAACACAACCTAAGCGTATGTTTTCCGCGATTTGCTAGTATGATCCCTGTTTTACTTATTTAGTTTAGTTACTAAATAATTTAACAATGTAAAGATAGGTACTGATAGAAGTTTAGGGGGGATTTGATTGAAAGAAAAAATCATTGTGGTCGGTGGGTATGGTCAGGTTGGTAAAGTGATCTGCGATGAATTAGGAAAGATTTATCCATATAAGGTGTACGCTGCTGGACGTAACTTCCAGAAGGCAGAACAGTTCTCGATTCGTACAGGGAGAAAAGTGTTACCTCTACAACTCGACGTGAATGAACCGATAGCTGTTGCTTTGAAATAAAGTTTGATCAAAAACATCTTACAAACCCGTATTTTATGGTAAATAAGAAGAATCCATTTCAAAAAAAGATTGATCAAAATGGATTCTTCTGCAGCAGATTTAAGTTTGATTTTTATAAAAAAGTTTGATCATTTCTGTGATCTTTATTCACCGTGGAGACTTCATGTTATTCAAGTGAGTATTGTCGTGATTATTTATACGCTTATGGTACTTGTGGTTTTCCGCAAATGGGAAAATACTTTCTTTGCAAAAATATTGTTTTTTTGATTGGAGTGATCGAAATATGAAACAGACAAAGGTGGATCGTACAAAGTCAGGCAGCCAGCATCTAGGCCAATTAATTATGCTGCTCCAACGTTTAGAGAAACATCCACACACGTTTGGAGAGGCGGGTCCTTTGACACCGAGTGAGATTCATACTATTGATGCGATTGGCGTGGAAAGAGGTGTGTTAATGAGTGAACTCGCCAATCGCCTTCAGGTAACCAAGGGAGCCGTTACGCAAATTATTGTCCGATTGGAAGACAAGAACTTAGTGGAACGAACTCCAAATCCAACCGATTCAAGAAGTGTGATTGTATCTTTGACCAAAAAAGGCAAAAGTGCCTTTCGAGCCCATGAAGAGGTGCACTTACGTTTCTATAGAGAGTTGAGTTCACAATTAAATGAGCAGGAGATTGAGATTTTTGAGAAGTGTATAGAGAAGCTGTGTACCCATTTACGAAAGTAATTTTTTTGTTTATTTAGTTTAGTAACTAAATAAAATTAGCGATGGAAAGATAGGTACTGATATGAAGTTAGGGGGTATTTGATTGAAAGAAAAAATTATTGTGGTTGGTGGGTATGGTCAGGTTGGCAAAGTGATCAGCGATGAATTAGGAAAGATTTACCCATATAAAGTGTACGCTGCAGGACGTAACTTTCAGAAGGCAGAACAGTTCTCAGTTCGTACAGGGAGGAAAGTGTTACCTCTACAACTCGACATGAATGAACCGATAGCTGGCGATTTTTTTCGTGATGTTTCCATGGTTGTCATGTGCTTGGACTTGAAAAATACCGACTTTATTCAATCGTGTGTAAAGCATCAGGTTGATTATATTGATATTACAGCTGATTATTCTGTGATGTCAAAAACACAAGAGATTCGTCCTGAGGAATCGACAGTTGTCCTAAGTGTCGGTTTGGCACCCGGAATAACCAACATGCTAGTGAAACAAGGGAAGAATCAATTGGATCAGGTTGATTCCGCAGATATTTATATTTTGTTAGGTTTAGGGGAGGCGCATGGACGTGCAGCGATTGAGTGGACAGTTGATAATCTAAGTGGTGATTATTCAGTCATCGAAAAAGGAAATAGAAAACAAGTTACTAGTTTCTCTGCTGGAAAGAAGATGGATTTCTCAAATAGATTAGGAACAAAAAAAGCTTATCGGTTCAACTTTTCTGATCAACACGTTTTACCTCAGACTTTGGGTATTCCCTCTGTTACCACTCGCCTCTGTTTTGATTCAGCGGTGATGACAAGTTTAATAGCGAGTTTAAAACGTATAGGGATTGTACGGTGGTTGAAGCATCCCTTGATCAGAGAAAAGGTAGTGGATCTCTTTGAAAAATCGCAGTGGGGATCAGAAGTATATGTTGCAAAGGTAGATGTTACAGGGCAGTTGAACGGTCAGAGTGTACGTTATCTAGGTTCGATTGACGGAGAAAAAGAGTTTGTTGTAACAGGAAAAGTTGCGGCCTATGTGGCGAAAAATGTCTATGCAGGGCAATATCCACCTGGTGTATTTCATATAGAAGAGCTGTTTCAGCCAACTGATTTATTTATTGATTTAAGAAACATCGTCACATTGGAAGAAAAAATACTGGAGGTATAGAAAAATGGAGATGAAAAAAAAGGCAAAAAAAGTACCAGGTCCTAAGAAGATCCCCTTTATCGGTAATCTGCTGGAAGTAGGTTCAAAGCTACATGAATTTTTTAAAACTTGTGTAGAAAAGTATGGTCCGGTTGTTCGCATACGGTTGGATAAAGACCGCGATACATATCTGTTAAGTCGTCCGCAGGATATTCAGTATGTCCTTAAAAATTCACAGAAACTATTTTCAAAAGGGTATCATAGGGATCGGATTCTTAGTATGGTGCTAGGCAATGGTCTAGTCACGAGTGAAGGAGATTTCTGGCTCAGACAACGAAGATTATCGCAGCCAGCGTTTCATAAACATCGCATTGAAAAATATGCGGACACTATGACTCACTATGCTAGCCGAATGCTTCGCAACTGGGAAAATGGCCAAATGCTTGATCTTCATAAAGAGACGTTGCAATGTACCATGGAGATAGTTGCCAAAACACTTTTTGATATAGATCTACAAGATGCCGAACATCAGGGATCAAATCAAGTTGGTAAAGCGCTTGATCAAGTTTTTCACGAATATGTTAAGCAGTATACAAGCATTACTCGTATGTTGCTTGATATGCTCCCTTTTCCTCTACCTACTTCTGGAAATAAACGACTACAGGAAAGTATTCAGCAATTGGATCAAGTGATCTATGAAATCATTGAGCACCGAAAAAAAGAGAATAGGGATCATGGTGATCTTCTTTCTATGCTGATTGCAGCACAAGATGATGATGGAAAAGGAATGACTTCTACACAATTAAGGGATGAAGTGATGACGTTATTTCTTGCTGGTCATGAAACAACGGCTAATGTATTATCATGGACTATCTATCTACTCGCTCAACATGCAGATGCGGAAGAAAAGTTAGTTACAGAGTTAGAAAATGTGCTACAAGGAAGACTTCCTTCTTTATCCGATATTCCACATCTTTCCTACACACAAGCAGTTATCAATGAATCAATGCGCCTCTATCCGCCCGTTTGGTTTATTTCTCGTGAACCACTTGAGGATATATGGATCGATGATTATTGTTTACCAGCAGGGTGTGAAGTTGCAGTTAGTCAGTGGGTGATGCATCGGCACCCAGATTATTTTCCAAAACCGGATTCTTTTATTCCCGAACGATGGTCCCGTGAATTTGAAAAAAGTTTACCTTCCTATGTCTATTTTCCGTTTGGCGCAGGGCCACGAGTCTGTATTGGAAATAATTTCGCGATCATGGAGGCCGCTTTATTGCTGGCTTCAATTATGCAAATGATTCACATAGAACTCAATCATAAACATGACGTGGTTCCAGAACCTTCGATTACACTACGACCAAAAAATGGGATTCGTGTACGTGTCGAAAAGAGAAACAACTAATAGTTTAACCTTATTACCCGGTTTCTTAGTTTCATTATCGAGCATTCCAATTGTGTATGTAGTAGAGGAATGCTCAATTAGTTTAATTACTAAACTATAAAGGATGAGCCGATCCCATGGATATCACATTGATTTTTAGTAAAAACAAGCCATTCTTCATGATGGTTGCTATATGTATGGGTGCTTTTGTTTCCCATTTTACAGCTGGAGTTGTGAATGTTTCACTTCCACATCTCTCAAAAGTATTTCACACTAACTTAGGAACGGTGCAATGGATAACGGTTGGCTATTTACTTGCCATCGCCACACGTTCTTCTAATAGCCTATCTTTCATTTTGATTGTATGAGCAACTTCATATACGCCTTGTCCTTTATCAACTGTTAATAAAAAGTCCGTTGTCATGACAATAAGATCGCCTGTTTTTGGATCAGCCGGATGTTTAATTCCAAGCTCTTCTGCAATAACAATCGTCTCTTCTTGTGGTAATAAAGGAAATTGCTCGCGAATATCTAAGATGACATCAGAAAATTCAGTCAAATAAAAGTAGTTTCGTTCTAGGTCTGATAAAAATTCATGTTGTCTGCCAGTTTTTATACCTTTTAATCTCGTTGACCGACCTAATGAGGAAACGTCTTGAATCTTTTACCACGGCTGATAATTTGCCCCACTACCAGTTCCCCGGCCCTCTTTAATCCACTTATCAATTTTAGATGTTCTTTTTCTTTTCGACACAAAAACACCCCTTTAGATAATCATATCCAAAGGGGCAAAGCTTCGCAACTTTTTTATAAACGTCACAACTTTATTTTAAACATCGCATCTTTTTTATAAACATCGCGACTTTATTTCAAAGCTACAATAAACAGTGCTTATTCCAGGAATTAAAAACAATATTGGAGCTTCCTCTTTTGGGAGCGAATAAATAGATAGAGTCATAACTTAAAAGTTTTAATAGTCTTTTTTTAAGTATTGAATTATCAAGGTGCTGGAAAGTGCCATAACTTAGCGCCGAAAGTGATATGAGTATTAGAAGAAGTTTGCATTCTTCAACAAAATGGACCAGATAATGAAATAAGACTTTCAAATTAAGTAATAAATTTGAAATAACCGGAAATATGCAAAACAGTACAGGTTATAT
This sequence comes from Rossellomorea pakistanensis, assembly GCF_016908495.1. GTDB lineage: Bacteria > Bacillota > Bacilli > Bacillales > Bacillaceae_B > Rossellomorea > Rossellomorea pakistanensis. The sequence continues at coordinate 303,412 of NZ_JAFBDZ010000002.1, forward strand.
GGACAGAATGATTATATTATGATACTCAGGTAGTAGGTTTTGATTTTTATAGTAATTGTAGGAATCATATCCTTTTAATGCTATAATAATTGTGAAGTAATTCACAATATAAAAGGGGTGATTTTAGTGCTGATTTTCAAGTTGAAGACGGCATTATATGCATCTTTAATTTTTACATTGGGTTTTTGGCTGTTAGGATTGGTCCAGGAAGGAGAGATTTTCTTTTCCTTTATACTGGTAATAATGTTCCTTTACTGCCTGTTTGGAACTGTGATTTATGGAGTTCCGGTTTCAATTCTGTCCGACTACCTCACAAAGAAGTTAGTCCAGTGGAGGTTTGCTGCGGCGGGATTTATACATACGATTTTAGGAGCAGCAACTTATCTTATAATGGAAGGTCTTGCTTTTTTTGCTCTATTGGCAGCAGTAATCTTCTTTATGGTGGATGAGTGGAGGAAATGGGATCGGGAAATGCCTGCCGGAAAAATCGCTGCAATGAACGCCGCGGCATTTCTATTGGCAGGTTTGCTGCCGATGGGCATTCTCTGGATGCAGGGAAAAGCTGAAATGGAAGAAAAGACAATTGATCTGTATTTGATACCAAAAGGATATGTTGGACAGGTGACCATTATGCATGAGTTCGAGTATGCCCCCGAGCCAGAAACAGAAGGGAAGTATGATGTGTTCAGCGTAAACAATAAAGGATATGCTGTAACCGCTTTGCCGCCAAGTGAGGGCTTGATTGAGGACTTATACTATTTTGTTGATGAAAAGGGAAAACGTGAAGAGATTCCTGAGAGATGCATCGAGGTGGGTGGAACTGGTTCAACAATGGGGGATGGGTATGAGTATTCCTATACCCAATTTACTGTTGGATGCAGTGAAAATATTAACCAAGAAGATCTTTACTATTTAAACGAAGGACCATCTGTTGAAGACATCCTTTATGAAGAAGGCGTCTTTGATAGGGAAGAATATCAATTCGTACCGAAGGAGTAAAAATAATTTTGTGAAAATGGTTTTTTACGCACTAACTTCCTTATACTCCATAAACTAACGATCACTATATATATCAGTCGCTTTTTTAAATATGGTTTATTAAGCAAGGAAATACTGACAAACAATTAGGGTTTATAGAAGAAGATCGATATAAAGTTCTTAAAAAAGAGACTCTGTTGTTTGACCAAGACTATCTTAAAGAGTTGAGAAGGAGATATGAAGATAGTAAGAAGAAGTATGCCGTCATCATGATCATTGGTGTTTTTTTACTCGTAGGAGGTGCCATCCCTTTTTTGTTTGAAAGAAAAGATATCACTTCAGGAGAAATGGTCCCTTATTTCCCGGTTTGTGTGGTTTTGATTGCTTTTGGCTTCTACATTTTCATTCGCACCCTATCAATACTGGAGGCATATAAACTACTAGCGAAAAATGAGGAATATATTAATCGGACAGGTTTTAAGCTTCTAAAGAAAATGAGAAAAAAGGTAGATAATCTTTAATAGGTTTTTGTGTTGTTTGGTTTCTCTTGAATAGTTCTTTGCCCTATGATCAGTAAAGCAAATGACAACTTATTTCTGTGTTTTTCTTTCGGATGTCGCTCTTCAAGAAAAGGGTACAATTATGAGGATCCAATATACTATTTTTTAGTAGAGTTAAGTGTTTTACATTAAAAATTAACAACATTATTTTAACCCCGTCTGAAAATCAGAACGGGGTTATGCGTGTTTAAGGTTTTAAAACTAAATAACTTTATCGTTACACCGGTTACCGTTAATGATTACCATGAAGATGAACCAGCCCTGCAAATCTGAATTTTGGAATCAATTAGCTTCATTAGATACATAGAATTGAATGAATTGGATTAGTTGGGGCGCCGTATGCGATGAAGTTCGCACGTACAGATGCTAGCAGGGGGATAAGGGAGAGATAACGTATCTGTCATGAATAAGGATTTGCGCACATTTTACATGAAAATGGCCAGATTCTTGAATAATGGAGAGGATTCTCTGACTCGAAATCGTAACTTAATTTAGGAATAAAAAGTTGAAAATATTTAAAACTTTACTTTCACATAATATAATGGTTTATAGTTTTAATTTTATGGCTTTTTGGCATAAATTGTAGTGCGAAGTTTAGCTCTAAGGACACAACGTTCTGAATTGTCGGTGAGTACAGGTTTCGTGAAGATAGGGTATAGATGGAGAATTCTAATATATTCAGCCTTGGCTAAGAAGATATATCGATACTAGGATTGAGCAGCCATTGAATGAATTGGGGCTACCTTTGATTGCTCTAAATGGTTACATTGGGAGCATATATGCTGGTAAATATGCAAGAGCATGTAAATTTGATGTGAATTGGGTTGGAAAAGTATCTAATTTTAAATATCAGTAAGGAGTTATTGAATGAGTTTAAAAAAACGATTATTATTTGGTAGTGTTTTCTTTGTAATATCGTTAACATTAATTTTTATAAATTTTAAACCAAGCGTATTTCAGAGTAGTTTACTTACTTATACAGCTCTCTGCACAATTTTTATCATAAAGTTTATAAAGAAGGAATAGTTAAAGAAAAGCGTATGCACAGAAACCTGTGGCATACTTTTCTCGTTTTGCTATCAGCCCACAATTCGGCACTCTTCTTTGACCCCTCAAATTTTCGATTTGTAATTTTGTTGACGGAGAAACATAATCATAGTCAATACCAGCAAATGATTTAAGAATTGCCTCAAATACAACTTGTGCTCCCTCAGGAGGTACAGCCATACCAATCTGCTTTCTAACCTGTTCTTTGTTTCCACAAAAAACAAAATCATCAAGAAATGTTTGTAGTCTCGCTCTTTCTCGATTAGTTAAAGCATGTGGTTCATTCCAGTGATACATATGAGTACCATCACTACCAGTAACTGTGTATGCTGGTCGCTGCGAATCTAAACGTTTGTATATTGAGTTCAACCTAAGCTCCCATTACCTTTAGCTGTAGGTGCTCAGGAATACCTGGATACCAAGCATTTTCTCTGGAATAAAATTGAACATATCTTTTACTTTTTGAGTATGTCGTGACATTTCATGATTGGGTGCCCCTTCAGGCTTAGTGATGGGGTTGCTGCTAAGCACACCGAAAAGTAATTCTTTGAACGAATACTAATACCTACGTTCTTTTAACCAAGGGCAAAGTAAAAGTTTGGGATGTTACCAATAACCACTGTTTTTGTACTGTATCAAGTAAACTTAAAGCATACTTGATCCTACAATCTTTAGGATTTACTATAAAGACATTACCATGAGGCTTACCAAATACCTTCACCATAATGCTGTGTATATTATGAACTATTTACTTTGCGATCTAGATCAAGAACCCTGTCATCAAGCCAACCCTTGATCATTCAGTCTGTAAAAAAGGCTTTAATGTATTTGAAGGCATTTATAGAATGTTCAAATCATTCTTTGATACTTTTATGTAAAATGGTTTGATTAAGTAAAGCGACTTTAACACGAGAAAAGACAGATTATGTTTTTAAAACTAAATTCATCTTTTTTACTATTCTATTAAAGGAATAGCGCCCAGTATTGAAGAAAAGGGCCATATAATGAGGTGTGGAATAATGAATGATTTTTATACAGCATTATCTTATGTAAATAAAATGATTTACGAGCCCAATAACGTAACTGTAAAGTTGGTTCAAGAAGAAAAGCAAAATTCTAAATATGGTGCTGGTACATTTCGATTATCTTCTAAAACTGTTCGATTCAGAGTTGCAAATATAACCCCCACCAAAGTAGGGCAGTTTGTTGCATTTTGGGAAAAAGATGAAAATAATAAAAACCAGCCCTATTCATATGGGGAAGCACCTGATTTATTAGTTATAACTACTTTTAAAAATGATAGTGAGTTTGGACAATTTATTTTTCCAAAAGAAATTCTTTTTAAACAGAATATTCTTAGGTCCAGTTCAACTAAGGGAAAAATGGCAATAAGGGTTTATCCTAGTTGGGATAAACCGACTAGTAAACAAGCGATGAAAACTCAAAAAAGGCAGTTGCCTTATTTTGTTGATATGAGTAATCCGAGTGAATTACCGATTGACAAAATAATAGAATTGTATTCGTTGTAATCCTCTGCAAAACGGGCGCTTTCCTTTAGGAATGTGTCTTTTTAATTTTTCCAGAATGAGAAATGGATTTAAAAGAAATCATTTTATAGAGGGAAAACAGACCAAGAGTAATAACTCGGTCTGTTTTTTAACTATTAGATCTGTTTTTGAGTTATGTAAGTTTTTACGGTTGGTGGTTCATATGTCTTAAATTTATCAAGTAACCCTTTTGGTTCACTATCAACTAATGCCATATTACGGTACTTTTTATGTAAAAACTGTTCCTCTGACATATGATTAAATAACGCAATAAGAGGATCATAATAATGATTAATATTTAAGAGACCACATGGTTTATGATGAAGTCCTAATTGAGCCCACGTAAAAATCTCAAAGAACTCTTCTAAAGTCCCTGGCCCACCAGGCAAAGCTATAAATCCATCTGCCAAATCTGCCATTTTCGCTTTTCTCTCATGCATAGAATCTACAATGATCAACTCTGACAGGTTCTTATGGGATATCTCTCTCTTTTCTAGAAAACTTGGCATAACACCAATTACATATCCCCTTTCTTCTAAAACTGAATCGGCAACAGCGCCCATAACTCCAACACTTGCTCCACCATAAACAAGTGCAATATTTCGTTTAGTTAGTTCTTTACCAAGTTTTTTTGCACCTTCTATATAGACATTAGATGCTCCATTACTCGATCCACAAAATACGGCTAACTTTTTCAATATATCCCCTCCTCAATAATCACTATTAAAGATTATATTAAACTTTCATTTTTTTGTTAAACTTAAGTTATTGAATTGGGGGTTAGATGAAATGAATGTCACTGAATTTCAACAATGGGTAAAGGATTATTATGAAAGTAGGGGCTGGTCTGAGTTAGACATTTTTATTCGTATTGGCTTTTTAGCAGAAGAAACGGGCGAAGTTGCACGAGCTATAAGGGCCCTTGAGATAGGTAGGGATAGGCCAGATGAAGTTAAGGGTTCTTATGAGGAAAATAAACAAGAGTTAACGGAAGAATTAGGAGATGTATTAGGTAATTTAATTGTGATTGCAAACAAGTACAATATCCCTCTAGAAGAAGTGTTTCAGGTACATAAAAAGAAACTGTCAGAACGTTATTCTAATGATTAGGCTTTAAAGCCTTTTTTCGGGCGCAATTGTTGAGCAAGAAATAAAAGGGTGATACATATTATACATGACTAATATGTATCACCCTTTATTTATTGACTTTCTAGTTTTTAGGTCTTGATAAGTTTTTCTGGCTGACCTTATCATTACAAACACAGCTAATTGTCAACAGACCTTTTTAGTGCCGCTCTCTATGGAAAGCTTCCACTAGTGAAGATGCCAGACCTGCTTTTAGAGGTGAAAGTTGGACAGGATTTGGTGAGCGATTTATCTATTTATAGGGACATGACCGAGTGGGAAAATGTTATTATCGATCCTAATTTTTCTTTTGTTCAGCGTAAAACTCATCGATAGCCCGAATCCAATTCTTTCGGGCAAGGCTTGCCGCTTTCTCGTTATTCTTATTTTCAAAGGCCTGTAAAATGGCTTCATGTTCCTGTATGGAATCATTTGTAAGAATGATAGATTGATGAAAATAAAGGCGGAGAACATGAGCCTGGAGATTTGAAACTGAATTCGTAATATATTTATTCTGTGCATTCTCCACAATGATAGTATGAAACTGTTCATCTTGCTTTAAAGCTGAATAAGAATCGCCTTTTTTAATGGCGTCAGCAAATTTAGAATTAATCTCACGCAATGAATCAATCGTTTCCTGACTAATAATCGGTGTTGCCAATTCGGCAGCTAAGGCTTGCAAGACACCTAAAGGAGGCAAAATTTTGTTAATATCCTCTTGATTAACCGATGTGACTTGAGTTCCAACCCCTGGAAACATTTCAACAAACCCTTGAACATGAAGTAATTGCAGTGCTTCTCGAATAGGAGTTCTGCTTACTCCTAACGCTTGGGCAAGATCAGCATCATTAAGCTTTTCTTTAGGCTGAAGGGTGCCATCAATGATCCATTCTTGAATTTGAGTAAATGCACGATTTTTTGCAGATATACGAGTAGGGGATGAAAAATTGGTAGGGATGGGCATGATCAAAACCACCTTTTGATTTTTCATAAGGTAAATTGAAATAAATTTTATCTTCAATTACTAGTAGAACATTCTAGATAGATATATTGAAAGTGTATACGATTCTCTTTAAAAATGCAATATATTACATAAACGTACAAAAAAACATGTGATATATTGCATAAATATTTTGTATGTGATATCTTTTGGTAAGCGATATATTACATACATATACGGAAGGAGGGATAGAGAGTTTAGTAAATTAGTATAAACTAAATTGTTTGAAAATTTAAATTAAAACGATAGTTGTGATAATATCAAATGGCTTTTTACTATTTTTTGAATATAAATTCTAAAAATGTATGCTGCTTATTTTAAGAAACTGAATCATCCAGATTTATAGACTTCTAGGAGGAAATCATATGACGAATAAAATACCATTTTCATTTATAGTGACAGTTGGCTTTATGCTATTTGCTTTATTCTTTGGCGCAGGAAATTTAATTTTCCCTGCCATGCTTGGTCAATCAGCGGGAACGAATATATGGTCAGCTAATGCTGGGTTTATCATTACTGGAGTTGGCTTACCTTTACTTGGTGTCATTGCATTAGGGATATCAGGAAAAAGTGATTTGCAGTCATTAGCAAGCCGTGTACACCCTATTTTCGGTATCATCTTTACTGTTGCTCTTTATTTATCAATTGGACCTTTGTTTGCCATCCCAAGAACAAGTACTGTTTCATTTGAGATCGGGATTAAGCCGTTTATATCTGAAGAATACAGTGTTATTGGTTTAATGATCTTTACCCTTATCTTTTTTGGAATTACAGCCTATTTTTCATTAAAGTCTACTAAGATTGTTGATCTTGTTGGAAAATTTTTAACACCACTTTTATTACTTTTTATTGCGATTCTTATCATAACAGCCATTTTTAATCCTATTGGGCATTTTCAAGCGCCTGCTGAAAACTATATGAATAATGCCTTCTTTAAAGGATTTCAAGAGGGATATCTTACAATGGATGCCCTTGCAGCTTTTGTATTTGGAATTATTGTGATCAATGCGGTAAAAGAAAAGGGTGCCTCTACTAAGAAGGAAATTATGATCGCTGTGACCAAAGCAGGATTCATTGCAGCGGCACTTCTAGGAATCATTTACACATCTCTTTCCTTTATAGGGGCTTCAAGTGTAGAAGGTCTTGGATTTTTAGATAATGGAGGAGCCGTTCTTTCAGGTGCATCCAATCATTACTTCGGTTCATTTGGCGGAATTCTGCTTAGCTTAATTGTTTTTGGCGCTTGTTTAACAACTAGTATTGGACTGATCACTTCATGTTCTTCCTATTTCACTAAAGTGATGCCAAGTATTTCTTACAATAAATTCGTCATTATTTTCTCTGTTTTTAGTGCGGGTTTAGCCAACTTCGGCTTAAATGAATTAATTGCTGTCTCTGTTCCAGTTTTAGTAGCCATTTATCCATTAGCGATCTGTTTAATGGCTTTAACCTTTTTACATCCATTATTTAAGGGTAAAAAAGAGGTTTATCAAGGAAGTCTGTTATTAACGTTTATTGTAGCTTTATTTGACGGATTAAACGCTGCGGGAATTACTATTGCTCCAATCAATGACCTATTAGCTACTGTCCTCCCGTTGTATGAAGTAGGCTTAGGTTGGATCGTACCAGCTATCATCGGCGGAGTTTTAGGATATGGATTCGGGATGGTGACAAAAAGTAAATCTCCTTCTGCTCAAGTTGAGAAATATAGCTAATGGTAATAAAAAGGTCAGTCAGTTTTTTGTAACTGGCTGACCTTGATTTCTTTTAAATAGAATTTGGCGCTATTTTTATTTTATAGGAGTAATATGATGGATGATGATTTAGTGAATGAAAAGCAACTTAATTAAATTAAACAAATTATTTCAAAATAAAAAATAAAGTAGTCTATTCAATCGCAAAAGTATTTAACTATTGAATTAGAAAAATCAAAATAAGATTAAGGCATATGATCAAATCATTCTAGCGGGGAAAAATTGATATACCAATGTTTCGGAGGGTAGAATAGGGCGTGATTGCTGAACAAAAGCCAGCCGCTTTTTTACTAGACGAATCCGAATAGTACTATAAATGATTGGGTGTAAATAATAATTAAGAAAACTAGCTAATCTTGTCATGTGAAGGTAGATGGGTTTTTAAAGTTGGATATGCAAACACTTAAAATATACGTAAAGTATCGATCAAAGTGACACCGAAGTATTCAAAAGGTAGTTCAAGATCAGCAAGCAAAAGGCATGAAAAAACTTTAAAGAAGTGGAAAAAGTGCTGTTTGAAGAATTTGGAGGGATGGTAGAAGCCAGACCACAAAGCATACCAGTTACACAGAAGTCTTTACAAATATGATTTTGAAACTCGAAAAACAGGACAAGCAGATTGTAGCACTATAGCAAATGGTGATGGAATTAACTAAAGCAACACAAGAACTGCCTTATCCTGTAGATCATGCATCAGAAATTAAAGAAATTAAGGAACGTACAGAAGTCATCATGAGAATAGAAAAAGAAAAGAACTCCTTTCAAGGTTGGCAGAAGAACGAAAAGATACAGAAGAGATGGAAAAAGAAATCAAATGATTAAAAGATAAATTAGATATTGTCGTTGACTATAGTCAAAAATAAGAGAATCAACCAAAAAAGAATATATGGCAGCGATTTTCGGTTATAGGGCAGGAGTAAACCTGCTTTTTTCGTTCCTATTTTTTATTGGAGCAGCTGTTTTTCAATTTGAATAATGACGTTCATTAAAAAATGAAGCCATATCGTTTGGAAATAATGTCATGAAATCCTAAAGAATTATATAAGTGCTTTGTAACAGAGTTGTTGATTCCTGTTTCAAGTTCAATTCCTTTTAATCCTTCATTTTCAGCCCAATGAATAACATAAAGTAAGATTTTTTTTGCAATCCCGCGATTACGATGTTCATTATGAACAAATAGGTCATTCAGCCAAATGTATTTTCCGCCTTTTTTTAAGCTAATGCCAATATTAAAAAAAGCTAGACCTAAAACGGTTCCTTGCTCTTCTGCTACAACAATTTTTGATAAGGAACCTTCCTGTAGTGATTGTTGAATCCCATTTAATAATGTTTGATAAGATTCGTCTGTGTGAGTACGAGTCATTTGCTGCATTAATAAATCAGCAATCTTTTTTTGCAGTTCATCGTCTGCATGTGCTGGAACCTCATAAACCTTCATGTTTGGCCCTCCTGTTTCTCCCAAAAAATAATAAATCACTCTAAAGCACATTTTAACTGATAGAGAGTAAAAATTTAATATAAAAATATTTTTTATTTAGAGTGAGCATTATGCCGAATGATTTATATTGAGAAGTCCCTGTATGATACTCAGAAGGTATGAAATAGAGTTAAGTGGGAAGTGTCATTTATGGATAGTCATTTGTTCCTGGTTTGCTAGATTAAATGGAACTTTTTGCATGCTATTTCTTAGTTAAATAGATTCAAATTTCTGAATATTGAATCTTATATCTTGATATTCCTTTTTCCGTCCTCTTAAGTTAGACATGTAGAAACCTAACTAAAGGAGGAAAAAGATGAAGAGATTGTGGAAAGTTAGTATAGCTGTGTTAGTAAGTATTTTACTAGTTGTAGGAACCTTGCCTTTAAACGGGCAGGCTAAAAAGCCGAAAAATGAATATGATGGCTATAGCCAGGTTGATGTCGGAACGGATGGTATGGTCGCCTCAGCCCATCCACTTGCCTCGCAAATTGGAGCAGATGTCTTGAAGAAGGGCGGTAACGCCATTGATGCCGCTATCGCAGTCCAATTCGCCCTCAATGTTGTAGAACCGATGATGTCCGGCATTGGCGGCGGCGGTTTTATGATGGTTTATGATGGCAAGACGAAAGAGACGACTATTATAAACGGCAGGGAAAGGGCACCGGCCGGAGCAACACCAGATATGTTCCTGGATGAAAACAGAAAACCGATTCCATTCGCTGAGCGTTCCACCAGCGGTACGGCAGTCGGGGTCCCAGGCACCTTGAAAGGATTGGAAACCGCTCTGGAAATGTGGGGAACACGTCCGATGCAGCAGCTAATCGGTCCTGCGATAAAGCTGGCTGATAAAGGCTTCCCGATTGATTCAGTATTGGCCGATGCGATTGCCGATAATCAGGATAAGCTTAGTAGATCGGCTGCCGGGGATGTGTTTTTGCCAAATGGCCAGCCTTTGAAAGAAGGGGATCATCTTGTACAGAAAGACCTAGCAAAGACTTTGAAAATGATCCGTTCTAGCGGAGCCGATGCTTTTTATAATGGAGAAATCGCAGAAGCGCTTGCGGGTGTGGTACAGGATTTCAGCGGATCAATGACATTGGGAGACCTTGCAAAATATGATGTAACCATTGATGAACCGATTTGGGGAGACTATCAGGGATATGAAATAGCAAGCATGCCTCCACCAAGCTCGGGCGGCGTATTTTTGCTGCAGATGCTGAAAATTCTGGATGACTTCAATCTATCACAATATGATCTAAAATCCTGGGAAAAATATCATTTACTTGCTGAAACTATGCATCTAGCTTATGCAGACCGCGCGGCATATGCAGGGGACCCTGAATTTGTAAATGTTCCGATTAAGGGGTTGCTTCACCCGGATTATATTAAAGAGCGCCAGGAGCTGATCAGCCTGGATGAAGTAAACACAAATCCGGCAGCGGGAGATCCGTGGAAGTTTGAAAACATTGAAGCTAATTATGAAGCAACTTCCCAGCCAAATGACCGCCAATATGGCGAGACCACTCACTTCTCTGTAACAGACAGATGGGGAAATGTGGTTTCATACACAACAACCATTGAACAGGTTTTTGGAACGGGCATTATGGTTCCAGGATACGGCTTCATGCTGAATAATGAGCTGACAGACTTTGATGCGGTGCCGGGCGGAGCGAATGAAGTGCAGCCGAACAAGCGCCCGCTTAGCAGCATGACACCGACGATTGTCTTTGAAGACGGAGAACCTGTTTTAACAGTCGGTTCACCTGGCGGCCCGACCATTATCACTTCCGTGCTGCAAACGATTCTTTATGCAATTGAATATGATATGGAACTAAAAGCGGCAGTTGAGGAGCCTCGGATTTATACAAACAATTTGAATTCCTATCGATATGAAGAGGGAATCCCTTCAGATGTTATTGATTATCTGAAGGGAATGGGTCATAAATTCGGTCCAAGTCCGACAACAATCGGAAATGTACAAAGCATCTTGATTGATCGCGAAAATGGAATCTTCAAGGGCGTGGCAGACTCAAGCCGTAACGGCGCTGCCATTGGTGTTGATTTGAAAGGCAAGGGTAAAAGAAAATAAAATCATAGAAAAATAGCGTCCTGCTTATGTGGGGCGCTTTTTTGCATGGATTGTTTTAAAGAACGGATAAGAATTCTAAAACAGACGGTAAAATAGGAAGGTGCACGGAAATCAGGGAAAGTGATTCATATATTTTAAAATTCGCACACAAACATATTCTGGAGAATCGTATTTGAGAATCGAATAAATGTAGTAAAGGATTGTAAACCTATTTGTAAGGCATAACCTTCATTGCAAGGTGCTTGCTGCGAGCTTTAAAAATGTGCAGCAAATTCACAATGTTGGCATTCAGGGAGCTAATGGAGTTACAGCTGCACCGGAAATGATTGAAGCATCCTTGGCACATCCTTCTACACATTCAGTGTTCAACAGTTCAACGATGAATGGAAAAAGTTTTATGGGAAATTTTGATTCTCATTCCCATTATTTTCGTTATATAAAATCGAATATAAAGAATATATAGAATATTTTAAAAATACCATTTACAAACTATCAGGATTCCTTATATAATCTAAATGTGGACAGTCGACTAATTATAAGAAAATACTTTAAATGGGTGAAAGAACGTTTTAAGTTAAATGTCGACAAGCGATTTTTTTACATAAAATGTATTTAACATATCCACAAACTTTCCATTCATTTCAACTCACCATGCTTCCACAACACTCCATAGTTTCTCATAAGCTTTTTTAAGAAAATTTTCACCGTAACTTTTATATGTAGATTTAATCACCGGAAATATTAATCCATTGTAAGGGGGGAGTCCTTCTATTTTATCCTCTAGGTTATAAACTTCATCAAGAGGATGATCATGAGCCGATGGAATTATAAAAGTTTACCGATCACCCTAGTTCAATCCACAAAAAAAGGAAAACAGATATTTAAACGTAAAATAATGACGATATATACTATTCCTTTTACTCTATAGTGTCGACAATCGACATTAGATGAAATCCGATTTTCCATGTTAATCATTACAAATAAGGGGAGTGGAATATGGAAACCAAACTTAATAAAACACAAAGTACTCTAATCAATCCTCCAACTTCTTTAAAAGGAAAATTGAAGTTCGTAGGTCCTGGTCTGATCGTTGCAGCTACTGGAGTAGGTGCAGGAGATTTCATTATGGCTACGATTGCCGGTACAAGCTTTGGGTGGTCCCTGATGTGGGTCATTGCTGTTGGGGCATATATTAAATATGTGTTGAGCGAAGGGGTTGGCCGCTGGTATTTAGCTACCGGAAAGACTTTTTTGCAAGGTTGGCATTCGTTGGGTTGGTGGGCAACCGTCTACTTCGGTATTTATTCTGTGATTTTCGGGATTATATACGGTGCTGCTGAGCCAGCTATAAGTGCCTTGGTCATCACAGCGATGTTTCCGGGAACTTCCTTCGAGTTGTGGGCCATTGTTTCGGGAGTGGCAGGGTTTGTTTTGGTTTGGTTCGGGAAATATGAATTTTTGGAAAAGTTGATGACGGTACTAATAGGGATCATGTTTGTTACCGTCATCGGTTCCGCTGTCATTATTTTGTTGAATATAGGGAATGTTTCATACAGTCTGGCTCCTTCAATACCGGAAGGATCATTCTTTAAACTTCTAGGGATCATTGGCGGTGTTGGTGGCTCTATTACTCTAACCAGTTACAGTTATTGGCTGCATGCGAAAGGTTGGAAGGGAAAGAAATGGATTCCTATCATGAAGATTGATTTAGGCACAGCTTTTACGATTACTGGAATGTTTGCGATTGCAGTAATGATTATTGCTGCTGAACTGTTATTTGGTTCAGGCACAACGATCAGTGGTAATGAAGGTCTCCTTGGACTCGCGGATACTTACGGAGAACGATTCGGGAGTGCAGCCCGTTGGATTCTTTTGATTGGGATTTGGGTGGCGGTTTTTACATCTATTATTGGACCGTGGCACGGAATATCTTATCTTTTTGCCGATTTTGTGCGTATCGTTCGAAATAAAGGAAAGAGCATCGATAATGATGAACCGATTTCCGAAAAGGATCCCGCATTTCGTATTTATCTTGCTTGGATGACATTTCCACCGATGTTGCTGCTGTTATTTAATCAGCCGGTAGCCATCGTCCTTATTTACGGTGTGCTTGGTGCCATATTTATGCCTATTCTTTCGATTGGACTACTCATTCTATTAAACTCAAAACGGGTTGACCCGGATTACCGGAACGGAAAAATCAATAACATCGTTCTGGGATTAATCATAATGCTTTTTTTATACCTAGGTGCAAGTGAGCTTTATCACTCATTTTTTAGTTAAAAGTTTTCTGATCGTTTTTTTGGAAGGGGCATAGTTTTTTAAGATAAAAAATGATTTAGCAACCAATTTACATGGGAAGTATATAAGAAAAACAAATTATGTAACTATGATTCTACCAAAATATAAAAATACTTATCGAAATAAAGAAAAGGAGAGGTAGAAATATGGACATTTGTTTCAAGAGTGCTCGTGACCTTGCAGCTACCATCAAACGAGGGGAGTTATCAGCATATGAAGTGGTAGAGGCACACCTAGATCAAATTGAGCGTGTAAATCCGAAAGTAAACGCAATCGTTTCTCTAGTAAAGGATCGAGCGTTGGAGGAAGCGCGTTCAGCGGATAAAAGGTTTGCAGCGGGTGAAGAGGTTGGGCCACTGCACGGTCTTCCAATCGCATTTAAAGATACCCATGCGACGGCGGGGATTAGGACCACAAACGGCTCCCTCGTGTTAAGGGATAACATTCCCGAACAAGATGAACTGATCGTTGAGCGTCTACGTAAAGCTGGAGCTATTACGATTGGAAAGACAAATGTTCCTGAATTTGCTGCAGGAGCACACACTTTCAATGATGTGTTCGGTATGACACGAAATCCATATGACCTTAGTCGGACAGCTGGCGGAAGCAGTGGGGGAGCAGCTGTCGCGGTATCTTGCGGTATGTTACCGTTGGCAGATGGTAGTGATATGGGTGGATCTTTGCGTTTTCCGGCTGCTTTTAACAACGTTGTGGGTCTTAGGACATCACCTGGCCGTATACCGACCTATCCGAGGCAAGCCGCTTATTCCACGCTTTCGGTGCAAGGACCGGTAGCAAGAAACGTAGCTGATACAGCATTTATGATGTCCGTCATCGCGGGACCAGATGCTCGATCACCGATCTCAATCGAAGAGTCTGGAACTAGGTTTCTTGAGCCACTGGAACGTGATTTAACTGGTTTGCGGGTCGCTTGGTCTCCTGATCTTGGGGGAGCTGTCCCTGTCGATCCAATAGTGAGAAGTGTTTTTGAGCAGCAAATTAAAGTGTTCGAGGACCTAGGCTGCGATGTTGAGGAAGCAAGTCCAGACTTCGCAGGTGCTGAGGAGACCTTTAGGGTGTTGCGTGCGTGGCAATTCGAAATGTCTTACGGGGAGCTGGTTGATCAATACCGGGAACAAATCAAATCCAGCTTTGTGTGGAACCTAGAGGAAGGGCGACGTTTGAGCGGCCCTGACATTGGCCGTGCAGAACGACTTCATGGTGCTCTTTACGAACGGATGCGCGTATTTTTCGAACAGTACGATGTACTCCTGCTCCCTGTAAGTCAAATACCGCCATTTGACGGTGATCTTGAATTTCCGCAAGAGATTGTCGGAAACTCTATGGAAACCTATCTTGATTGGATGCGGTCGTGTTATTACGTTTCTGCCACTGGTCACCCAGCACTATCGGTTCCTGGTGGATTTACTCCCGCCGGATTGCCTCTTGGATTACAGATTGTTGGCAGACATCGTGCTGATTTCGAGGTCCTCCAGGTTGGTTATGCGTTTGAGCAGGCAACTGGGTACGGGAAGCGGCGACCGGCACTTGCAAAAACTCCCGAGGTATCATCTTAAGTCATGTAAAGTGAATTTTTGATAGATCAATTAAATCGTTTCTACTTAATGTTGGTGTTGATTGATAATTACAGATTACTTGTTCATTATTTGATAGAAGCTACCAGTAATCATGGCAATATAAAACACTCTTTTAAAGGGGCTGTCTGATCAGTAAATTTTACTATCAGACGGCTCATTTTTTTGATTTACCTTCAGCATTCGTACGAAAATCATTCCAGCTCACTCTTAGCATAAGGAATATCATCATTTTCCTTAACTTGAATGCAGTTATGCACAATTTTTTGATTTTACGCATGTGATTGATTAGGAAATGTACTAGAATCTAAATTCATGCACGAAAAGGACTAGGAATAATGCACGAGATTCCAAATTTATGCACATGTTAATTGTAGAGGAACGTATCAAAAATATTAACTGATACTCCTAATAAAACAAAGGCTGTCCTAAAACAAGGAAGTTAGGAATTATAGGAAACATTCCGCTACACTCTTCTTCCATTTATTAGAAAGAAACTAAGGAACAAGTTTACCATTCCTCCAGCTCTTTTCGATTAGGAGCTTGGGGTGGTTGCTCCAGCCATTTACGATCAACCATGATGTTAAACCCATCTTTGGCATAAATTAAAATTTCCCCAATGAATTTACTGTAATGAGTAGCCAAGTCCGTTCTCATAGATAAAGATAAGGCGTGTCCGATAAGTGTAATATCGATGGAATTCAAAAAATGAAAAAGTGCTACGATGAGTTTTTCAGAAAAAGGTGAAGTTGTTGAATCTGTTACTTCCATACTAACTGGAACTGTTCCTAGAAGATCTTCTTTTATCAATAGTTCGTTAAAAAATTTAATTTGTTTTTCAGATATTTCTTTCCCATTCTTTATAAAACCTTTAATCTCTTTGTCCTTTACCACTTGAAGTAAGCCTAAACAAAGCAAAATAGAAAAATAATTTCGCTCAACATTAAAAAACACCTCTGTGAGCTCAACGGCATTTAAAGGTCTTTTTTTTCCAATAACTCCATTGATATATGATTGTTTTTCGATATATTCCACTTTTTTAGGATAACTAATCATTGGAGGTCTGTCATAAATACCTTTGGATAGCATTAAAGTTGTGGAATCCTGATAAAGTTCTGAAGATTGGTTTAAAGCTTTTGTGAAAAAGTCAAGAATATCATGTCTAGCAATATTAGAGGTAACGAACGCATGGTTGATCATGCCCATTCGACTCATAGTGTAAATAAAACTTAAAGCAAAGGGATCATGAAAAAGTGGTGGAGCTGATAAATCAATATCCTCATCCGAAAATCCGTGAGGTAAGGGGATATTTTCCTCTGAAAATATTTCACTAATTTGTTTCAAATGTGCAATCGAAATGTCCAATGCTTTTTGAAGGATAGTTTTTATTTCGCCATCTTTTATATGATGAAGGAAATATTTCAACAAGCAAACGGTCATTTTTTCTTGAATGTAAGTTCCCCACAAGCCTCCAATTTCAGGACTTGATAACCTAATGTTATGATCAGTCATAGATACCTCCTAAATATAAATATATCTACTTTTTAAAGTGTCATTATATCCTAATATTATTCATTTCATTGAAAGAATTTCTTAGAAAAAGAGTTATTAAAGTTGGAAGTATAATTAAAAGGATTTTCTAATCATAGTGCCTCTTACTTATGCGACCTATCTACACGATCAAGGTCAAGCATTTGGCTCTGCCTATTTAGGATTCTTATTGCTTTCAAAAGCCTTGTAATGCTTGTGGTGAATATTATACATTCGGTAAATAAGATACCCGAACAAGATTGTGAATACTTGTTCGGGTATAGATAATAGCTAAATTTTATTTTCCTTCTAAATACATAGGAACTCCAGGGCCAACTGGAATATCCAACAGAGCAAACGCCGTAAACATAATCATCCAGGCAATAAGAAAAGCAATCGTATAAGGTAAGATCAAAGCAATATGAGTTCCTAATCCAGCTTTCTTGTCATATTTCATTAAAAAACCTAACATGACTGCCACAAATGGTTGCATGGGTGTAATCATATTTGTAACGGAATCACCAATACGGTAGGCCACTTGTATAAATGCAGGATGAAAGTCTAATAACATATACATAGGCAGTACTACAGGACCTAATACGGACCAAAGTGCTGACCCGCTTGTAATAAACAAACTTGAAAGGGAAGTTACAATGATCAGCAATAGGATAGCTGGTAATCCTTCCACATTTCCTGACTTAAGAAGTTCAGCCCCCTTAACAGCTGTAACAATGGTTAAATTACTCCATTCTAGATACGCAATAAATTGCGCAATGATAAATACTAATACAATGAATCCAGACATATCTTTTATGGATTCTCCCATATAGGTAGCCATATCTTTCACATTGTTTATTTTTTTTGCTGTTATTCCATAAGTTAATCCTATGATAATAAAGAAAAGGAATACTAGAGTATTTATCACACTCATAAATAAACTGGTTTCTTCTCCGCTAAGCGGTGATGATGGAATAAAAAAAACACAGATGATTAAGGCAAAATAGATAACGGCTGCAATAAGTGTATTACGTAAAGCTTTGTTTATTAATAGACTATCTACATTATCATTGCTCTCCACCTGTATCTCTACTTCTCCTGTATATTTTCCTAATCGAGGTTCAACAATTTTCTCAGTAACAAAGACACCGACGAATGTAAGGACAAAAACAGACGCGCTCATAAAATACCAATTATCCACTGAATTTACCACTAAATTTGGGTAGATGGTTTGGACAATTTCTGTTGAGATCCCAGATAACATGACATCAAAAACCCCAACAAATAAATTTGCAGTAAAACCACAACCAGTGGCTGCGATTCCAGCAGCTAATCCTGCCATGGGATGCCTGCCGAAAAGATGAAAGATCATGGCGGCTATTGGAGGAACAATAAGATATGCTGAGTCCGCTGTAATACTCCCCATAATTCCCATAAACATGACGGCATAGGTAATAACGGATTTAGGTGCTTTCATTAGCGTCTTTTTTATAGTGGCTTCAAATAATCCAACTTTTTCAGCCACACCAATTCCAAGAGCAAAGACTAGTACTAACCCTAAAGGTTTAAACTCTATAAAATTACTAAACAAGGAGGTTAAGATGTATTGTATTCCCTCCACAGAAATTAAACTCTTTACCACGGTATTTTCATTTGTCCCAGGATGGATGACACTTGTTCCTAAAAGACTGAATACCCAAGATGCGATGATGACAAATAAAGTAATATAGAGAAAAATTCCAACAGGATGGGGAAGACGGTTTCCTAGATGTTCAATTCCGCCTAAAATATCAAAATTTTTCTTTTTAAAAGATTGGTTGGGCTCCATAATCAAACACTTCTTCCTATACAAATTTCTCTTCGCCAAGATTATTTTGTTGCGATTTCTTATATTCTCCAAGGGCATGTATGACATGGTACGTACATTTGATACCATTCAAAAAATGATCTATTTTAATGTTTTCATTAGGAGAATGATTTCTTTGATCAAAATTTGCATAAGGCATAATAATAGAAGGAGCGTTTAAGATTTTGGTCCACACATAATCTGGTAGTGACCCAGCTAAACTTGGCTGGATTAAAGGTTCCTGATCAAATGCCTGATGAATAGCGTGGGTGACACATTTCACTATGTCCAGATTTGCTGAAGTCTTTGATGGTTTCATAGACCCTAAATACCTTACTTCAATATCAGGATCGTGAATTTGTACATGCTGACATATCTTATTGAAAATGTCCATTGGATCTTGATCAACTACTAGACGGGCATCTATTTTCACTGTTGCATGTGAGGGGATAATGGTCTTAATCCCTTCCCCTGCGTATCCACTTTGAATACCGCATATATTAAACGTGGGCTCCATTGTTAGTTTCCGATAATAATCTTCTCCCTCTAAATTCAATGGACGATAACCGATTTTCTCTCCAATATCCTTGACATCAAATGGAAGTTTATTAAGCAACTTACTATCTGTTTCAGACATTGGCAATATATGATCGTAGAACCCTTTAATGAGTACCTTGCCATTTCTATCACGCATCGTTTGTAATAAATCTATTAATTTCCAAGCAGGATTAGGCAGGATATTGCCCGTATTTCCAGAATGATTGTCCCAATCGGCCCCTTTGGCTTTTAATTCAAAAGACAACATACCTCTGACTCCTAATAATAAAAGGGGGGAACCGCTATTATGTGAAGAACCATCCGCTGTATAAACAAGGTCAGCCTTTAATAGATCCTTATTGTCCTCTACAAAGTTTGGAAGGTTAACACTTCCTACTTCTTCTTCTCCTTCAAACACAAACTTTATATTAATGGGTAAATCCTGATGGTGATCGATAAATGTTTTAATCCCAAGTAGTTGGGCTATCAGTTGTCCTTTATTATCTCCTGCTCCCCGACAGTAGATTCGTTCATCCCGTATGGTTGGTTCAAAAGGAGGCGATATCCAATCCTCGAGAGGGTCAGGAGGCTGAACATCGTAATGTCCATAGATTAATAATGTAAAATGGTTTTCATCAGTTATGGTTTCTCCATAAACAACGGGGTGCCCATTTGTTTCAATTAATCGAGTCGTAATTCCGAGATCTCCCATAAAATCCTTAAGCAATTCCGCACATTCGTGAATTCCTTCATTTTGTGCACTAATGCTTTTTTGTCGTAAAAGAATAAATAATTGTTCTAAGAACTCGTTCTTTCGACTCCAAACGTATTCGTGGATTTTTTGTATATCTACATTCATGGTTAACTCTTCTCCTCTTTATATAATAAATACGGAAAGTCAATTGTCGACTTCATTTAGAATCCAAGGGTTCTCTATTAGAAGAGGTCCATTCTGGGTTTTGACTAATACAGGTTCTCTTATTGCTTTTCCATACTCAAATAAATTCACAGCTCCCACAGGTGTTTCCATTTGCACATCAATTCTTACTTCGCTTTTTTGAAATTCAAGGAGGATAGATTGAGCCAAATTTTTTTCTAAGCGGTGGGGGGTCCGAATAATTAAATCGATGTCGCTTTCAGGTGTGACGGTTTCCTTTCCGCTTGCAAGTTCAAATCCGACGCTTCCCGTGGGTCCCCAAAGAAACTGATAGTGCTGAAGTAAACGGTCTATGCTATTAAGACATATAAAAGCTTGCACTTTTTTATAGCGATGATGTTGTTTCCATCGTTGATTCTCGGTTAGTTGTTCCGGTGTTATTTTTCTTATGAATTGACTTTTAGGAAGAAAAGCGGCAAACCTCTGATTCCTTTGTTTTCCTCTAATTCCTACAGCTATTTGGTTTTTTGGTGCGCGTGCCCGACGAACAACAACAAAGGGGGCACGGTCTAAGGAAGTTTTCACCCAATCGGGCATCGGTGAATGAATAACCAAATCTGATGAATCTGAAATTTCTAATAAATCGTGAGGGGCTAATTCCATTGTTCATCTAACCTTTGTCTGACTAATATGGAGCCTGCCCTCCCATGCGGTTCACCATCGTAGGATGAGCTATGTCTGTGGCTCAAGTCTCTTGGATTATTTTCAATATCCTCGATTGCATTCTTGATTTTTTTGATTATCATTTGACGATCCTCATTATTTGGATGATTAGCATTAACCTTCGTTATTAATTCAAAGAGGGATCCTAACTTTTCAAAGGATTGAATATCGTAAGCCATCGCTGGCACTTTTTTGGTTGCTTCTTCAAGCTCCGATAGACTCCGTTGTGTAATTCTAGCTGCAGATTGTTTAGACATTACATGTACATTCACACCCTCATCGTCTAATGCGAGAAGACGGTTCGCTTGTAAGCCGTGTGAAAGAAACGCGCCTGAAATGGCTTTTCCAGGGATAAAGGCAATGATTGGATGACCTGCTAACCTTGCAGAGGCATAGGCATCTACAGCGGCAGCGCAAGCTTGGTGAATACCTAGAAGTTCTTCACGATATCCGTAAGCTTGACCTGGTACATCAACAATTGCTACAATGGCACGCTTTTCCCCGTGTTGATCCTCTTCAATGGCTTCACGAATATGTTTAGCCAGCACCCATCCTTCTTCAAGGCCAAATTCCCCGGATCGGGCTCTTGGAAAACGATTGATTTCATTAGGAACAATGGCTAAAAAACGAATAGGTTTGTTGCCAATAAAAGTATCGGCACAAAGTACGGAAGGGATTTCACCTATATTTTCTGAGCCCTTGGCTAATAAACTAAACCATTTTCCGCCTCTACTTGTCATCTGATTTTTATTATTATTTGATCGATTTTGTTGGCGAATGGAAAAGGAATTATTTGATTTTCTCCACAATCTTTGGACATCTTCGGGTGCAAGAGGCAAAGAGGGTTCGACCAACCCTAGAAAAGCAAGAAAACGATCTACTTGAGAACTTTTTGGTGTCATATTGGTTCCCTTTTTTATAATAGAAAGAATCGCATCCTTGATCATTTGAACATCATCTTCCGTCATTATTTCGGCAAATCCTGCTGCCACTCTTTGTTTGCCGCCGACTGAATTCCAAATCTTTAGCCGGTCCATCGAATCGAGTTCACGGATCCCTGCTTCTTGCTCAATGACTTCAGGACCATTTAACCCAAGACGTCCTTCACGAGTCATGATTAAGGCACTACACAATCCAGCAGTAATGGACATACCACCGAAAGCACCTATTTTACCTGGAATGATTCCTGTAACAGGTACAAAAGAACGAAGCTCTACAATGGCCGAGCCAATTTCAGCAATTGACAGTAATCCATAGTTTGCTTCTTGAAGTCTTACACCCCCAGTATCAAATATAAAAATAGGGTAGATAGACACCCCAGCTTTATTTTCCTTTAATGCGAGCTCCAAGGCACCGGCAATCTTCGCACCCGATACTTCTCCAATTCCGCCGCCCTGAAAATTCCCTTCAATAGAAATAATTAATACTTGTTGCCCGTTTAATTCACCTTTTGCAATAATGACACCATCATCACTCTGCGGAACAATTCCTTGTTGCACTAAGTGTGGAGACTCCATTTCATCGAATGGACCTAATAATTCTTTAAATGTTCCATCATCGCATAATACACGGGCTCTTTCTCGACCTGTACATTCCACAAGACTATTTCTTAATGGAGTCAACATTACAGCTCACCTCCAATGCTTGTGCTAATCTTAATGAGACAACTCCGGGAGTTGCTCCAAAGTCATTAATTTTTATTTTTGCTGATACTTCATTTTGAGAAAAAAATCTCTCCAATACAGACTTCCATGTGTCATTAAATCCGGTGGTGCCAGTTCGGATGGTCACCTCTGTATACTCCTTGTCAGAAGGTTTCATGATGATTTCTAAATCCCCTGATCCCACTACTCCTATGTGGGCTTGTGATTCAATTTTTTTGGTTGCTGGAAAGCTATAGGTTAAGACTTCCAATAGGATTCCCTCCAATGGATTTTTTTTCATATCTGATTGTTTTTTCTTGGTAAAGATAATCAAGAAATAATGTAGCAGCCAATAGGTCAGCACTTCCACCCGGAGAAGCGTTGAATAAATGAAGTGTGTGATCTAGTTTTTCTAAAATCACCCAGTGTCCAGCATCCCACTCCAGTCCTCTTTCTAGTATTTCTTTCGCTTGCTGTTTTGTATGATATAAGGCATCCATCCCACCCCTGTGTAAAATACATGTATCGTCAATGTTTGCCATTAGGGATAGCAAAGCATTCAACCTTGATAAATCTTCCGAAATGCCTTTAGTTCTTGAGTCATGGAGGATAGGAAAAGAAAATTCTCTAATATGCGGGAATCCAAGAAGTGCTTCTCCTTTTGCACCCAACACCCCGTATTTTTCATTAACACGCAATCCATTAGTCTGGATTTTGGGTTGATGACGGTCATGAAAACGAGCAAG
Organism: Rossellomorea pakistanensis; assembly: GCF_016908495.1. Classification (GTDB taxonomy): domain Bacteria; phylum Bacillota; class Bacilli; order Bacillales; family Bacillaceae_B; genus Rossellomorea; species Rossellomorea pakistanensis. The sequence continues at coordinate 326,787 of NZ_JAFBDZ010000002.1, forward strand.
CCTTCCTGCAGAGTGGACGATGGTTTCCATGGTGTCATTCCTGTGCATTGCTGCGCTAGAAACAAGCAACCCAAGAGCCCAAATCGCTCCTTTATGAGTATTAATACCACCTGTTGTCTTAAACATAGTGGCTTCTCCACTTCGTCCAATGGCAGCAATCTTTTCCCGCAAGGATAGGGAAGGTTTCTCCTTATAACTTGCTTCTGCAATTGATCTGAAAGTAGAACTAAGTCCATAAGCTGATTTGATCATTAGATCTAAGGTCATATCTGTGTGTGTGCCTGAATCCTTTTTATCAACAAGCCCTGGTTTTGGGGTAAGTTCTGCTTCCTCAATCAAAGCTTTCACTGCTAAATTTGAAAGGTGTAAACTAAACTGTTGCGCATTATTCTCAATCATCGTACCCTCCTTTTTACCAGCTTCTAAATTTCATTGGTGGTTCATAAAGACCTTCCGACCAATCCACCAGGTCTGCTACATTTTTTGCAGCTAAGAGTGACCGTTTTGCGTCTGTACGGCGAATTCCTAAGTCTTCCGGCAAGGCAATTAGCCCTTCTTTTCTCAATTTGTCTGACCGTTTTACATCGTGTTTGAGACCAATAGGTGTTACGCCAGCGATGGCTTCAATAGCTCGTTTGCGTTCTTCTATGCTAGTTGCTTTATACAAGTAAGCAATTCCTTCTTCTGTTACAACATGTGTGACATCCTCTCCATATATCATGATTGGGGTCGTTGCCAAACCTGTATCATTCTTAACATCCAGCGCATCCAAGGATTCAACAAACACTGGTTTATTGCCTGTCTGGAAGGTTTCCGCTACTTGAACAACCAATTTCCTTCCCCGTGCAAGTGGATCATCATGGGTCATCATATTTAACCAGGCTGGAGTAGAGTGGCGTCTTCCACCGGGGTCATGTCCCATATTAGGTGCCCCTCCAAATCCTGCGAGTCTGCCACTTGTGACAGTGGAGGAATTTCCCATTCGATCAATTTGTAGAGTAGAACCAACAAATAAATCAACTGCATATTGTCCAGCAAGTTGGCATAGTGTCCGGTTGGAGCGCAGACTGCCATCGCGACCGGTAAAAAATACATCCCTGCGAGACTCGACATATTTCTCCATCCCCACTTCTCCGCCGAAGCAATGAACACTTTCTACCCATCCACTTTCAATGGCAGGGATTAAGGTTGGATGGGGGTTCAGAGCCCAATGTTTACAAATTTTCCCTTTCAAACCGAGTGATTCCCCATATGTAGGAAGCAATAGCTCAATAGCTGCGGTATTATAACCGATTCCATGATTTAAGGACTGTACTTCATGTCTTTCATAAATGCCGCGGATCATCATCATGGCTTGAAGCACTTGAATATCCGTAATGTGCCTTGGATCTCTTGTAAAAAGAGGTTCTAATTGGTACGGTTTATCCGCAACCACAACATAATCAATCCATGACCCAGGTATATCAACCCGTGGAAGCTCGTCTGTTAATTCGTTCACTTGAGCAATCACAATACCATCACGAAACGCTGCTGCTTCCACAAGTGTTGGAGTCTCTTCTGTATTGGCGCCAGTATATAGATTCCCAGCACTGTCTGCTTTGTCTGCTGCCACTAAGGCAATAGAAGGGATTAAATCAATGAACAACCGACCGTACAACTCCACATACGTATGGATCTCACCCATTGTTAGTTTTCCATCTTCAAGCATTTGTGCCATTCGGAGACTCTGGGGACCTGCATATGAAAAGTCGATTTTCTTGGCTATTCCTAATTCAAAGAGGTCTAAATGTTCCGGACGTGAGATACTGGATATAATCATGTGCAAATCATATAACTTCTTTGGGTTTGTTTGAGACAAAGCTTCCGAAAGAAATGCTGCCTGTTTTTGATTATTTCCTTCTAAGACAACACGATCACCCGGCGTTATCAGATTTTCCAGAGCCTCTACGATTCTATTAGTTGGAATAATGTTATCTCTAGTGATGTCTTTCATTTGCGCTATTCGTTTCTCTTTTGCCTCTAATCGGGTCTTCCATGAACGTTTCTGAACTCCTGCATGTATGGATCCCATTATCCTAACCCCTTTCATGTATGAGTAATCATTCCTTTTATCTCTGTTCGAAAAAACGTTGCGCTAAAACTGACGTATTCTCTAATCCATCTTCTTCAACTGAAACCGCTCTAGCTTGAGGAAAAGCCTTCCTTGCTAATTTGGTAAGGACGTTACCGGGGTTCATTTCAATAAACAGCCTTGTTCCATGTTCATAAAGTAAAGAAGTGGCGTCATGCCACTTAACAGGATGAGAAAGGCTGAATGCTAGATCATCCCGAATGTCACCAGACGATCTCAATAGACGGGCTGTCCGGTTACATGAGTATGGTATAACTGGGTGTTGAAAATGAACTTTTCTTAGAGCTTCATACAAGACAGCCGAAACAGATTGAAGTAACGGGGAATGGGAGGGAACCTTTACATTAAGGAGATCCGCTCTTTTAGCACCATTTTCCTTTGCGTAGTGAAGGGTCTTTTTGATTCCTATAATTGAGCCTGAAACGGTTGTTTGGCAAGGTGAATTTAAGTTTGCCACGTAAACGGAACTATCTTTGGTGGAATAGGTAGCTATTATTTTTTTAATTTCCTTTTCACTTAATCCCGTAATCACACCCATTCCATAACTAGAAGGGTAGGCTTTCTCCATCAGTTCTCCTCTTAATTTCACTAGTTTTAGTGCATCAGGAAATCCAATAACTTTAGCTGTTACTGCTGCACTAAAAGCTCCTACAGAATGACCCGCAACAAAATCCGGGGTTATTCCTTCCGATTCCAGTAGCTTAGAAACCGCTACGGAGGAAACCAACAAGGATAGCTGAACGGAGAGGGTAGAAGTCAAAGCCTCCCGTGAATCCAAATTAAATACACTTTCATTCAATAGAATACTAGCTTGTTGGATGACTTCATCAACAACAGGGTGTTTAGGTAAATAATGCAGCATGTCCTCTTTTTGTGAACCTTGTCCTGGAAATAAAAAAGCCAGCTTCATCAATATCATCCTTTTTCAAGTCTTTATTGCTCATTTTTTAACGTTAATAGTCCAACTTTCTTTTAATACTAGTAATAACGTCTTCATTATGTTGTTTTAAGACTGTAGCTGCTTCCTCTAATTTTTTATTTTTTAATAAGTCGATAATTAACTCATGTTCTTTAATAGACTTTTCTATATTTCCTTCAGTAGTGAAAGACAAGGTTTGAATTCTAAATAAAGGTAAACCAAGACGGGAATACATATTTTTAATCGTTTCACTTTTACTCATTTCAATCATGCACATGTGGAAGGAATGATTTAGTTGGGTATAATGATGAAGATCCGTATAGTTTTTCATCTCTTGCAGGGATTGGCACATTTTATGAAGAACTTCTTCGTTAACCCCGTTTCGTTGGATACGTTCCATGGCCATTGATTCAAACATTACTCTGATTTCAAGAAGGTCGTAGATTTCATTCTTGGTATAATCTTTTACAATCGCCCCTTTTCTCGGGATTCTTTCCACAAGTCCTTCAATGGCAAGAAGATAGATAGCTTCTCTAACTGGGGCGCGACTGGTTCCGAATTCATCTGCATAACTGTGTTCAATTAGTTTTTCACCAGGAGCAAGTTCTCCTTTGATTATTTGATCAGTAATATGTTCCGCTATATGATTGGATAATGCATTATTAGTAAGTTTCAACGAGTTCATTATTTTTTCTCCTTTTAAAAAACATATTGTCGACTGTCGATTTAATTGTATACCTTGTTGTTGAATTATTCAATATTTTAAGAAAATTTAAATGCGACTTTTTTATTTTAATACTTAGGAAGAACTATGAATAGTTTGCTGGTGAGAGAAGTGTTTAAAAAAGAAGCGGGGGTTATGATATGACACACTAACCACTACCGGAAAAGTTTTGCTAGAGTGTCTTATTCATCTTTCTCTTTATAAACAAGCGATGATGTAAATAAGTAGAGTAATTACCATAACCCTTCATCCAGCCGCCAATATGCTATAATCAAAACTATCAATTAAGAAAATTAAGACAAAGAATGGAAAGATGATCATACATGTATAAAATCGGAGTTGTGGGTCCTAGAGCCTCCGTCGAGCGGATGATTTCTATGGCTGAAGGATTTGGTGAAGAAGTGGAGTTTATTCCTTATCCTTATGCGGAGTTTCAAGAGACTCGTCAAATAGTTTCGCAGCATGACCATGAGGTGAATGTCTGGCTCTTTTCTGGTAAGCTTCCCTATCTGATTGCCAAGGGTGTGTTAGATTCAGATGAACATCTGGTCTATACCCAGCACACGGAGGCGAGTCTTTATAAGTGCTTTTTGCAATTAGCTTTTTACCAGGGGAGCTTTGTGGATGACGTGAGTCTTGATGAGTTGGCCAGTAATGAACTGAAAGAGACGATGGACCAGTTAGATTTTCAAGTAGGAAAAGTATATGTAGAAACCTATAATGTCGATACGTATGCCGATGATTTGTTTCATTTCCATTTTGATTTGTGGAACAGAGGCAAGACAAAAGGGGCGATTACTTGCTTTGAGGGGGTTTATCAAAAATTAAAAACCGCCGGGGTTCCGGTTTATTGGTATACCCCCAGCCAATTAGAAATCCGTCAGACGCTTCGGGTTCTGGCGGAAAAGGTGAGAACCTTTTATTTTAAAGATACTCAAATCGGCGTCACCATTATCGACATCGAATCCTTTGATAAAATTAAGCAAAAGGCGAAAAGGCCATATGATCTTCAGTATTTAGAATTGGATTTGAAAAAGACATTGATAAGACTTTGTGATACGTTAGATGGCTCTTTAATGGAAAAAGGGAATGGTCGTTATGTTATTTTTAGCACAAGAGGTGCGATCGAGCGGGGAATCGGATTGGTGAAGGAAGCTGTGGAGCAAATCGCCCTTCATTCGGAAACTCCCGTCGCAGCCGGTATTGGATATGGAGAAACGGTGTTTTCTGCAGAGGTGAATGCATTAAGGGCCATTCAACATGCTAAAGAAAAATCAGGCGGGGAGATCATCATCGTTCAAGAGGATGGAACGGTCGTTGAATCAGCAGGGGACGAAGAAGAGTTGGTCTACTCGAACCACATGAACGACGAGGAAGTTCTCAATCGACTTAAAAAAGCAAATGTAAGCTTTAAGGCATATAATAAAATGATTGCCTTGGTTAAAACAAGGGGATGGACGAGCTTTACTACTGGGGATCTTGCTGCTCACCTCGGGCTGGAAGAACGAAATACCCGCAGGATTGTGGCTTCATTAAGTGAGGTTGGCTTATTGAAGTATATTGGCGAAAAGTCCTTATCGTCACGAGGTCGACCAAGTAAAATGTATCGATTAGGTTATCCAATATAATCCATAAACGAAAAGCATCATCGCAGGTGGCGGTGATGCTTTCATTATTTTTTTAAAAATTGTTTGAAAAAAGAGAATTGTTTAAATATAATTAAGGGTAATTATCCTTAATGAACCCGAATAGTAGGGGTGATGGTTATTTATTCGCTTTATCACTAATCATGGGGAGGGTTTATGTTTAAAGGGTGTAAGTCATCATTTTTAAGAAGAATATGCTAAAAGGGGTGTAGTGTATGGATCATATGGGGGTGCTGTCTTTAATTCCTCCTATCATTGCCATTGTGATGGCGCTTTGTACAAGGAATGTCATTATTTCATTATTTCTAGGTTTATTTTCAGGTATTTTAATTTTGTCGCATTATAATCCATTAGACTCAGTGAAAACGGTGATTGGCGATTATTTCTTTGTCCAAATCACGGATAGCTATAACGCAGGAATTTTAGTGTTGTTAGTATTTATCGGAGGTTTTGTAGCCCTTTTGGAAAAATCGGGGGGAGCAGCTGCTTTTGCGTCTAAGATTGCAAGTGTCATCAAGAACAGGGTTCAGACTCAACTGGCCGCCTGGCTAGGTGGAATAGCGATTTTTTTCTCTGAGCTTGGTACACCACTAATTATTGGTCCCGTATTCGAACCGATTTTTGACAAAGCTAAGGTATCAAGGGAAAAGTTGGCTTGGATTATTGACTCAACGGCTTCACCTGTTTCTGTTATGATTCCTTTTATTGGCTGGGGTGTGTATATAATCGGACTCATCAATACAGAGTACGGTCGTTTGGATATAACGGAATCAGGATGGGATACGTTTATCCATTCCATTCCTTATTATATTTATCCAGTTTTGGCTGTCCTAATCGTTCCTTTAATCGTGATCACGAAGCTCGACTTTGGACCAATGGCAAAAGCGGAAAGACGTATTAGGGAAACAGGGCAAATCTATTGGCCTGATTCTAAACCAATGCGTAAATCGGAAGCGTTCAAGGAAATCAAGGAGACAAGTAGTAAGCCGATTCTAGTTTGGCTTCCCATTCTAGTGCTAATCGTCACCATTGTCGGTTTGTTAATTCCACTTGGATTTCCATTTAAAAAAATTGATGGAAATGATTTTCGGGTGGCTTTAACGACAGCGTATTTATTTGCAGGGTTGTCCATCATTATTTTAATGACTCTATACAAAGTGAAGAAAATAGCTGAGGCGTTTGAAATTTATTTTTCCGGTATGAAAAGAATGATGGATATTCTCATTATATTGGTCCTTGCATGGTCGCTTGGAACAGCCCTCGACAAGATGGGGACAGCGAAATATATTGTTCAAATAATGGACGGGAATATTCCTTTATTCCTGATCCCAGCGATTATATTTGTCGTAGGTGCTTGTATGTCATTTGCTAGCGGAACTTCCTGGGGAACGTTTGCGATTATGCTCCCTTTAGCGATTCCTTTAGCTTTCCATCTAGATGTATCCATGTACGCCTGCATTGGGGCGGTTATTTCAGGAGGGATTTTTGGTGATCATTGTTCACCCATCTCTGATACAACGATTTTATCTTCAACCGGTGCTGGCTCTGATCATAAAGATCATAATAAAACGCAGGTTCCCTATGCATTATTTAATGGGGCCATCACCATCATTGCCTTAGTAGTTGGAGGGTTAGTGGGTTACGAATCGGCTATATTTATCGCGGTGATCCTAATGGTTATCGGAGTTATTCTTTTCGCCAAAATCTACAATCGAAGGACTCCATTATATGATAAAAACCATTCAGCTTAAAGTATATTTGTTTAGAGGGGGATTATAGTTGTGAAGCTTTGGGGCGGGCGTTTTCGAAAGGAAGAAAATAAATTAATGGAGAGCTTTAACAGCTCATTAGCTATTGATAAAAGATTAGTCTATGAAGACATAACGGGTAGTCTTGCCCATATTAAAATGCTGGTGGGGAGTGAAATTCTTACTGAAACGGAAGGGAATAAAATCAGTGAAGGATTACATTCGATTTTATCCGATATTGAAAATGAAGATCTGTTAATAGACGGTGATTATGAAGATATTCATAGTTTTGTAGAGGCAAATTTGATTGAGATAATCGGCGAAACTGGGAAGAAACTTCATACGGCAAGAAGTAGAAATGATCAAGTGGCTGTAGATATGCGCTTATATGCGAAGAAAAAATCGGCTGAAGTGGTGGAAGCCATTGAATTCCTTCAGAATAGTTTAAAAATGAAAGCAGATGAAAATCCGGTTATGATGCCGGGGTATACCCATTTACAAAGAGCTCAAGTGGTTACGTTCAAGCATCATCTGATGGCCTATTATGAAATGGTTGATCGCGATAAAAGACGAATCAAGAACGCTATGTCGATATTGGATGAAAGTCCACTTGGCTGCGGAGCTTTAGCTGGTACAACCCATACGATTAATCGAGGTATGACTGCTAAAGCATTGGACTTTGAAAAACCAGTTAACAACCTCTTAGATGGAGTCAGTGATCGCGATTATTTACTGGAATTAATGTCGTGCTTTTCCATCATCATGATGCATCTTAGCAGGCTGAGTGAAGAGCTTATTCTCTGGAGCAGTCAAGAGTTTAACTTTATCGAAATCGATGATGCTTATTCTACCGGCAGCAGCATCATGCCTCAAAAGAGAAACCCAGATTCTGCAGAATTAATCAGAGGAAAAACCGGCCGTGTATACGGTTCATTAATTTCGTTATTAACGACGATGAAAGGTTTGCCATTAGCTTATAACAAAGATATGCAAGAAGACAAAGAACCGTTTTTTGATTCATTGGATACGACATTGTCTTGCCTGGAAATGATGTCCGAAATCATTGCTACCTTGAAAGTGAACAAAGGAAACATGAAAAAGGCCGTAAAAAAAGGATTTTTAAATGCAACAGACTTAGCCGATTATCTTGTGAAAAAAGGCGTACCATTTAGGGATGCACATGGCGTAGTCGGCGAAATCGTCATTTATTGTGAGGACAATGAAAAAGGGATAGAGGATTTATCGTTAGAAGAATTAACGTCTTTTAGTGCGGTTATTGATGAAGATATTTATGAGTATATTGATTACCAAAATAGCTTGAATAGGGGTATTAAAAAATTGTTGGTAACGTAATTTTTTTAGTCTGTTAATAATTTCTTTAGAAAAGACTCATCACCTCTTTTTGATGGGTCTTTTTCCTTTGTTTGTCTCTTTTACGATTCATACGGAATTACAGTCATTTACTATAGCAACATTCTTAATTTACTTATCTCGATGATTACTACTTTTTAGTATTCTAAAAAAACTATGTAGATGTGGTTCAACTGAGTGACTTTATCTACAAGTTATCTGCTTTCAAGTGTTAAGACCATTCACGATCAACCCAGCAAAAGGATTATCGCAGAAAATGGATATGCCGACCTTGTTTTGCTGGACGAAAAGCTAAATGTCCGTGATGTATGGGCAAGTGGAATTCGGTTTGTGAAGGATTATGAAGTGATTAATAAAGGGATGTTTGAATAAGGGCTTTGAAAAGGAGGTGATTTAAAGATAGAGGGGAAGTCGAATAAGTCGATTTTTCGGCTATTGGATGCCCTATTACTTGTTAATGAAAACTGCTATGTCAACATTCTTGAATTTCAGTTTTTCATGCTTTTCGGACAGCCCCTTTCTGATCAACCTATAAAATCAATACTATCTAAGGTGGTTAGCTACCGCTCGAATTTTGTCGAAGGTTGTTAGGTTAATAGAACAGTTGTTCAAGTTAAAATAGAGGTGCAACTGAATATTGTGAGGGTGGTTGGTTGTCAGTCTTCTTTCTGTTAAGGAGCAGGGGTAACAAACATTTTTTACACTCAAAACCAATCCTAAAAGTATGGCAACGATTTTAGACTCCCTTCCAGAGGACCAATCCAAAATAATGCGTGAGCTTTGTGAAAATCCGCCAAAAGCCAACATTGATGCTCTCTTATCGGATGGCAAAGAATCAGCCTATTTCGGTGGAATGAAGGTTGTATTTACTCCTGGACACACTCCTGGGTATATCAGCCTTTATTTGAAGAAAAGTAGAGTTCTTATTGCTGGCGATTCCTTCTTTCGGGAGAACATAGAAGCAACTTGATTGTTCCTAATGATAGTTTTACACTTTCTCCTACTTATTAGCATGTGCTAAATTTGAAATCAAGTGTGTTTCCAAGTCACTTTCGTGCATGAATTTTGATTCCCGTGCATTTCAAAATCATTCTTGTGCATAAAATCAAAAAGTTGTGCATTACCACATTCATTAGAGCCCCCAGCTTCCATTCAGCGGTCTTCCCGCCAGGAATCCTACCGATCAGTAAATAAAAAGCCACTCAAGATTGGCTCTTAAGTGGCGGTTGTTATAACAAATGATTAGTTGGTAGCAAAGTCTTTTACTAGTGCTTTTTCAACGGTCATGTAGTCGTAACCAAGGTCTTTTGCAACGGTTTCATAGGTGATTTCACCGTTTGCTACGTTGACACCTAGTTTTAGTGCTTCATTTTCAGAAATGGCTTTGAGTACGCCTTTGTTTGCAATTTGCAACGCGTAAGGAACGGTTACGTTTGTTAGAGCGATTGTCGATGTTCTTGGAACGGCTCCAGGCATGTTGGCAACAGAGTAGTGAACAACGCCGTGTTTTTCAAATGTTGGATGATCATGACTTGTCACATGGTCGCATGTTTCAACAACTCCACCTTGATCGATCGCAACGTCTACGATAACAGAGCCAGGCTTCATGGTTTGGACCATTTCTTCTGTCACAAGCTTAGGAGCTTTAGCACCTGGAATTAATACCGCACCGATTAATAGATCTGCTTCTTTCACCGCTTTGGCGATATTTAATGGGTTCGACATTAATGTTTTGATTTGATTACCGAAAATATCATCTAATTGGCGTAAACGGTCAGCGTTTAAGTCGATGATGGTGACGTCAGCGCCTAAGCCGATAGCCATTTTCGCTGCGTTTGTTCCGACGACACCGCCGCCGATAATCGTTACTTTACCGCGGCTTACACCAGGGACACCTGCAAGGAGGATCCCTTGACCGCCGTTTGTTTTTTGTAAGAATTGAGCACCGATTTGAGCAGCCATACGACCAGCCACTTCACTCATTGGAGTAAGAAGTGGAAGAGTGCGGTTTACCTCAACGGTTTCGTATGCGATGGAGATAACGCCTTTATCTTTAAGAGCTTGTGCTAAAGCAGGCTCAGCTGCTAGATGTAAGTAAGTGAATAAGATTAACCCTTCACGGAAGTATTCGTACTCCTTTGCAAGTGGCTCTTTTACTTTCATAATCATTTCAGCTTGAGCCCATACATCTGAAGCGCTTTCAATTATTTCAGCGCCAGCATTTAGATAATCTTCATTCGTAAAGCCGCTTCCAAGTCCTGCATTTTTTTCTACTACTACTTTATGGCCAGCGTTTAAGAATGATACTACCCCAGCAGGAGTAAGGGCAACGCGATTTTCATTATTTTTAATTTCACCAGGTACACCTATAATCATATCGTGAATTCCTCCTATACATTTTGTAACTTTTGTCACTTCAGTATATAAGGTTTTTTTCCCTTTTTCTTTGTTAATAAAGGAGAAAGTTTTCACGAGTTTTTGTTATTTTTCACAAAACGTTTATCCTTCCTTAAACTTTCTAAGCTTGAGGTCAAGGTAGAGCGTCATCTTTTGATTGGGATCCTTCAAATTAATCTCCCCAATTTCACTGATCCGTTTAAGTCGGTAATTCAGCGTGTTCATATGAACATTCAAGGCTTTTGCTGCTTCTTTCACATTGTTGTCCTTATTTAGAAAAACATCAAGAGATTCGATGAGATTGCTGTTATGCTTGTCATCATATTCTAGAAGCTTTTTTAGGGCATGGTTTTCGTAGTCGTCATTTGTTCGTTTTTCCAAAAGGACATCGATGAATTGATAAATACCTAGATTTTGATAACCATGAATCTCTTTTATTTCAGAAGGGAACTTTTCTTTCATCGATAACACAGTTCGTGCTTCCCGGTACGCCTTCTCCACTTTTTGATAGTCACTGTATATACTGCTATACGCTGGTTTAATGGACTTTACTCCAAATCTCTCTTCCATCTTCTGGACAAAAGTCTCTGCAAAATCATTTAATTTGTTTAAAGGCTGCTCGATCTGATGAAGGGAAATTAGTAAAATCAAGTATTGATGGTTAATCGTATAAAGAGCAATCTTCAAGCTTTGATTCGTTTGTAAAAGGTAGGAAGCCTGCTTTTCTTCTTCGTTTATGATATCTTCTTCGAACTGAAGTACCGTAACAGCAAAAGAAGAAGCGGGCGGGATTTGAAAATTATGGAAATTGTCCATGATTTCTTTATTGGACTGGAAATGACCGGTAAGCAGCTTCCAGAAGAATTCTTGAAAATGTTCTTCTTTTTTATTTTTTCTGGCTTGGTGTTGTAAAAGTTTATTCTTAGCTGCATCAGCTGCTTGCTTTAATAAAACTAAATCTTTCTCATTCAAGGGTTTCTCCACTTCTAAAGCCCAAATGAAGCCTAACACCTCTTCTTTTTGCCAGATAGAAACCGCAACTCTTCTCCCTAAACCGATTTTGTCCAAGGTTTTGACACGAATGGGCTCACGACTTTTTAAAAGAGCGGGGATGACTCCTTCTATCCAAAGGTTGTTAATGACCTTTTCCGGAACACGGCGTCCGATAATAGTCGAGATTCTCGCTGGGTCTGTTCTTTCATCATGTGTGCTGTAAGCGATTAACCGATGGTTTGCATCTTCTATTGTAATGGGACATTGAAGAACCTCGCTTACGAAATCAGCGAATTCATCTAAACTATCAAAATTTAACTTGAAAGGATCCTTCTCCATATACGCCATTTAAAATCCCTCTTTATCTATATAATTGATTTATTGATATTCTTATGAGCGTTGTGATGAGATGATTTATACAAATCAACAAAATTATAACGTAATAAGTCACCATATGGGAGTAGACTTCTTGTTACCATAAAAGCTTTCTCCTTCTTTCTCTAACTTACTATAAAAATAAGGTGTATTTCCAATATGTTTTCCAGCTTGAATAGGTCCATGAGGATCTTTTATTATCGGCTAACTACAATGATTGCGTGGATGTTATTACATAGGCTGTTTCTAGCTCATGAATAACAATAATCTAATTATCGGGGGAAATGCCAAATGTATCGATTATCGCTAAATTTGTGTACAGGTCACTGGAAAATAGATCGAAAAGGCCGACTTCTAATCGTCCATTTTCTTTAAAATATATGGGCTTTATAAAGTGGGCTATATCCCTTATAATCATTAATAGTTGATATTGATAATCATTATTAATTATGAGGTGGGGGAGAAACTATTGCTCAAAATGAAAAATGAAGCGGAATTTATTGTTACGGATGGGGAGGCAGTGGAATGTTTTACATTTCGCCTAGTTGACTATGATCAAGATTCAGACATGCTTTATGAATGGATGCACCAAGAACATATTGCCCCGTTTTGGAAGCTCGATCTGCCTAGACCTGAATTCCAAACATGGTTACATAAATCAATCGAAGCGGAACATAAGGATGTTTATATTGGTACATTTAATGGAACCCCTGTTTGTTATCTGATTGCTTACTCGGTCCATGACGATCCGATTCGGGAGTATTACAATGTTCAAAAAGGTGATTTAGGAATGCACTTGTTAATCGGATCACGCTCATTTCTAAATAAAGAAGATGGTCTTTCCATCATAAGAGCGATGATTATCTTCTTATTTGATCAGTATGGGGCAAACCGGATCATTGGAGAACCGGATATCCGCAACCGAATTGTCATCCCGATTTTGAAAAAATTAGGTGGGAAAGTGGTAGGCAGGATCGACTTACAGCAAAAGAAGGCGTCCTTAATCATTGGAGAGAGACAAGCCGTTGAGGAAAAACTAAAAGAAAACAATATTCAGGTAGAAATGGTGAACAGAATGACAGAACTTAGGAATGAATTGGTCTGATGGCGGTAAAAACAGCGGTCAACCCGCAAGTAATTCAATTACTTGAGTCCATTAGTGAAAAAATGGTTGAACTAAACCATCCACCTTTAGATGTTCTGACACCAGAGCAATCAAGGGAGTTTTATCAAATTGCAAGAAGTTATTTCACACCGATTCAGGTCAGCGGTGTAACCGTTGAAAATACGTCGATCCCTTCTACAAATGGCCATGTATTACCGATACGAATTTACACTCCTTTAGGTGAAGGGCCATTCCCGGTACTCATCTATTTTCATGGAGGGGGCTGGGTGTTTGGGGATTTGGATAGTGCGGATAATGTCTGCCGGTATTTCTCAAATAAGGCTGGTATCGTCGTCATTTCCGTTGGTTATCGCTTGGCTCCTGAACATAAGTATCCAGCTGCCTTTCTTGATGCAGTCGAGTCCGTAAAATGGACATTTGAAAACATAAAAAAATGGAATGGGGACCTGACACGGATTGCCGTTGGAGGGGAAAGCTCTGGTGGAAACCTAGCAGCCGCAGCAGCTATTTTTTTCAAAGATGATGAAAAATTCAAGCTGTCCCATCAATTCCTGATTACCCCCGTAATGGATTACAGCTTTGACACACTATCCTACAAGGCAAATTACAAGTTCAATCTGACGAATGAGAAGATGAAATGGTTTTGGGGCCACTACTTGAACGATTCCTCAGAAGGCTTAGAACCATTCGCTTCACCTCTTAAGGTTTCATGTGCAAAACACTTACCAACGACTTTACTCGTTACAGCTGAATTTGACCCTCTTAGAGAAGAAGGTTTAACGTTTGGCAAGCGATTAAAAGAAGCGGGCGTGGACGTGGAACTATTGCATTATGATGATCTGGTCCATAGTTTCATCAATATGATTGGAACGGTAGATGGAGCGAAACGAGCACTAGAAGAAATGACAATGAAATTTCGGGAATTGCTGCATAACTGAAATAAGAATAGCTCGCTTTAATCGAATAAGTTAAAAATTTAGGGGCTGTCCCATAAAGGGTTTGGAACTATTTTACTTATCCATATATATAAGTTTATAGTACCTGGCACCTTGTTAGAGTCAGCCCTGCTTATTAAAAAGGTTTAAAAGGAATTTACCCCTACAATAACCCTCGAACTGCGAATTTTCTCCAATCTCCTGTAAGATCCAGTGTAAAAATAGGTCATTCCTTGTTGCTATTTTTTTTCTAAGTGGTATGGTGAGTATGATAAATGGAAAGTGAAAAAGTATGTACAATCCTTAACACTTCAACTAAGAGTTCAATGGAGGATTTAAAAATGAATCAAGAAAATGTCAGAATAGAAAAAGACTTTTTAGGAGAAAAACCGGTGCCTGATCAGGCGTACTACGGTATTCAAACAATACGTGCGGTTGAGAACTTTCCTATTACGGGATATCGCATCGACAAAGAGCTGATTCGGGCTCTTGCTATTGTAAAGAAAGCTGCAGCGCTTGCTAATATGGACGTAAGTCGACTTTATTCAGGGCTTGGGAAGGTGATTATTCAAGCAGCAGACGAAATTATTGATGGTGACTACCATGACCAGTTTATCGTTGATCCCATCCAAGGCGGGGCAGGAACATCCATTAATATGAACGCTAATGAGGTTATCGCTAATCGTGGGCTTGAGATTCTTGGGAAGGAAAAAGGCGATTACTTCAGCCTAAGCCCAAACACTCACGTTAACATGTCACAATCGACAAACGATGTGTTTCCAACGGCCATTCATATCTCAACGCTTACCCATCTTGAAATTTTACTAGAAACGATGCAGCATATGCTTGATACGTTCCGTCAAAAAGCACAGGAATTTGATTCTGTTATTAAAATGGGGCGGACTCATTTACAAGACGCTGTTCCGATTCGACTAGGGCAAGAGTTTGAAGCCTACAGTCGTGTGCTAGAGCGTGATATGAAACGAATTGGTCAATCTCGTCAACATCTTTATGAAGTAAACATGGGAGCAACAGCGGTTGGTACAGGTTTAAATGCGAACCCTAAATATATCAAACGTGTCGTTGAACACTTAGCGGAAATTAGCGGCTTCCCATTAGTCGGGGCGGATCATCTTGTTGATGCGACACAAAATACAGATGCGTATACTGAGGTTTCGGCGGCTCTTAAAGTATGCATGATGAATATGTCCAAAATCGCTAATGACTTACGTTTAATGGCCTCTGGTCCTCGAGCAGGTTTAAATGAAATTAACATGCCAGCACGCCAGCCAGGCTCATCGATCATGCCGGGGAAAGTAAACCCTGTCATGGCAGAGCTTATTAACCAAGTAGCATTCCAAGTAATCGGAAATGATAATACCATCTGCCTTGCCTCAGAGGCTGGACAGCTTGAATTAAATGTTATGGAACCCGTCCTTATTTTTAACCTGCTTCAATCGATAAGCATTATGAATAACGCCTTCCGTTCATTCATAGATCATTGTTTGGCCGGGATTGAAGCAAATGAAGAGAGACTAAAGAAATATGTAGAAGAAAGCGTGGGACTGATTACAGCCGTTAATCCGCATCTTGGTTATGAGCCTGCCGCTCGTATTGCTCGGGAAGCCATTTTAACGGGAAAATCAGTAAGGGAACTTTGCTTAAAATATGATGTCTTAACGGAAGAAGAATTAAATCGTATTTTAGATCCATATGAAATGACCCATCCTGGGATAGCTGGAGAGGAACTAATAGGAGATTAAAAAAACTCCCTTTGCCTGTATTTAAGGTAAAGGGAGTTTTTTTAACTACTTTTTCTAAAAAGAGGAGAGGAAGGAAGATAAAGCGGAAAAGTTAATCCAATAAATTAGGTACGATAATCGACTCCGATCAAGGCCAAAACCTGGTAGGAAGGCATTAGAACGGTCCTTCATGAGGTCGAAGAAAAATTGGTGAAAGGTCGTTCATAAAGCCGATGAAGGCCCAAACCACTTGGAAAAGCAGGGGAAAGGTCGTTCATGAAGTCGATGAAGGCCTAAACCAGTTAGGAAAGCATTCGAAAGTTCCTTCACATATCCGATGAAAGACAAAAACCCTTTAATAACTTGTGAATGAGTCAGTTATTTTTCCTTTTTTTCCCCCTCGAGTGAACCCTTTACCATAGAGGAGAAGTTTTATCTTTTTAATCAAACGTTTGATTAACGATCATTGTAGCAAAATTAGCTTTTTCGCCACTTTATTTTTAATAATAACCTTGTCTTAATAGGATGTTCTGCATTACATATTTTTACATTCATTTAAAATACTCCTTATACCCATACTAAAACAAAGATATAGTTTTCTTACAGGGGTAGTAGATTCATGGATTGTCGTTCTATTTTTTTCTATTAAGAAAGGTGACTGGAGAAACTGGGAGAAATACTATCCTACAATGCTATACATATCTTTATTAACCTTTCTTTATGAGTTTATATCTCATAGTCATTTCCATTTGTGGGAACTTGAAGAAGGTCCTTTTTTTAATCTGATGAATGTTCATTTTGTACACAATCTTATCATTAACCCTCTTATAGCGATGCTTTTTTTGTCAAATTACCCAAGTGGTTTTAAAAGGCAAATGATCTATACACTAAAATGGATGTTTCTTTTTTTGTTAGTAGAGTGGGCCTGTGAACATTTTGGTCTCATTTCTTATCATAATGGATGGCATTTTGGATGGTCATTTTTATTTGTCATGATCATGTTTCCTATGGTAAGGCTTCATCATGTTCACAAACTTTGGGCATTAATTCTGTCAGTCATTTGTGCTGTGTTCTACTTAATTGTTTTTGACTATTTATAGAAGAAAAAACACTTGAACCTATGTGCGATCGGATCTACTCCTTTTTATTAATAGCTTGTATAGTGATACGGACAAACATCATTAGAAAAAAGGTACTTATAAATGTGTGTAGCCATGTCCATGTATGGTATTCAATTAAATCAGTATACCGCTCAAAAAAGACTTCAATCATAGTTAAAAGGGATGTGTAGAATAGACATTTTAAAACCATATAGAGATAGCTGGACTGATATGTTGATTGATAAAAGTAAATACAAACAACTGGAAATAGGAGATACTCATAAAGAAAGCTTGATGTGTAATATTTACTTAAAAATCTTATAGGATACTCGAGCATTTTCTCTTCGACAACAAGGACACCAAGGAATGTTGAGGAATAAGAGGTCAACAAGAAAATTAAAATCCAATTTTTGATGGGTGGTTTTCTTAAACTAAAAATCAATAGGACGATCCCAACGATAAGCAGGAACCACAAAATTAGTCTTTCCATAGATCTATGACCCTCTATCTATAATTTTCTACATGAATAATTTTCCCTTCAAAAATGAAATAATCTTCCTTTAACCCGCATTAGGACGGGGCTATACTTGTTTAAAGTTTTTCATTGTAATATGTAATATCCTTCAAAAACTCTATTACTATAAGGTCTTTCGATCATTAGATTCTGGGGGCTGCTCCATCCACTTTTTCTTAATCATCGTTTTACTAAAGCTAGCAAGAAGCATTAAATCTTCCATAATGGCCTTTTCACAACCCATCGCAATATCCGCTCTTAAACAAGCTACAGCTGCTGTTCCATAATAAGATACTGCAACAGCCACAAGGAATCCTGAATGAAATAACATCAGTTTATCGGAAAATGGCGCAATTTTGGAATTCGTAATTTCTGATTCAAGTGAACGAGGAGAATGAAGATCTTCATTAAGTAACAGGTTAGAGAACTTTCCAATATGCTTGTTTGCAGCATTTATACACTTCTGAAGAACTTGATTAACCTCTTTGTCGTTCCCTACTTGTTGAAAAGCGATGAAAGTTCCTTTTGCTACCATACTTTTTTGTAAGTTAAAAAAAATATTGCCACATTCGATTGAATTCAATGCTCTAGGTTTCCCTAGAACATCCGTAATATATTGAAATTTATTAATAAATTGTACATCGTCAGGATTCGTATACAGCGGTGGTTTTTCATAAAGTTTTTTCGATAATAGAACTTCTATCGATTTGTTATAGAGATTCATCGTATCGATATTACATTGATAATAAAAATCTCTAATTTCCTGACGAATAGAACAACTAAAAGCGAGGCTATATGCTTGTGCCCCGTGCATGGACAATGTATGAATATATTGAATACAGAATTTGTCTGTAAATAATGGAGGTGCCTCTAAATTAACATCCTCATCAGAAAACCCTTTAGGAATGGGGAAAGCTTCCTTGATAAAAAGGTCCCTCAATCGTTTTACATGATTTTGCGAAAACTCAAGAGCCTTTACAAAAATTTTATGGACTTCAGGGTCTTCAATAATTTTTAACATGTACTTGGTGACACAAATTTGCATGGTCTCACGAGTGTAATGGACCCATAAGTTTGAAATTTCCGGTGATGTTAATCGATGGTTATCTAAGTGCATAGTACAGCTCCTATTTTAAAAATGGATATATTTCTTATATTCACCAGTTTTCCTGAAAGTATTAATTAACTAAGTGAAATTAAATGGTAGATTCTATTATTAATTCTTCGGTTAATTGAAGTAATCCAAAACATAAAAGGCTGAAGATTTCTTTTTGATTGTTGAGTATTATAAGGTCATCCTTATATACAAAAGAATGGCGCCCTTTTCTGGAATATTTACAACTTAGCTGGACTTTAAATCACTAACAATAGAGACATATGATAGTAAAAAAGTTAGAATTATATGTACATGCTTTTGCTGGGGTAAGACAGAGTTGCTGTCATATTCCATTAAGTAAATGAAAATAGAAACGATGAGTCAAGAGAAATATAGAATGTACAAAAAGTACGTTTAGTTTTACGGTGAATAAATCCTACGAGCAATATGAAGTGGTAACGCGTGTTGAGTGATAAAAGAGTACTTTATGAACGATCGCCGAGAGTCTATTGATAAAGGAAGTCGATTATATAAATGTATAAAATTGGATTAGTCGGTCTAAAAACTTCTATAGAACAAATCATAGAGCTTGCAGAAGAATATAAATATAAGTTGGAATTTATCTCTTTTCCCTATGTAACAACCGACGAAATAAAGAAAATGGTAGAGGAAAATAATTCTTATGTACATGCCTGGCTTTTTTCTGGTCCAATTCCTTATGAAATAGCGAAAAAAACTATAGGTACAGATAAAATCATGGTCCATGCTCCTGCTACAGAATCAGGTTTTTATCATTCCCTATTAGAGATGATCTATGAACAAGGAAAAATTATTAAGGAGCTAAGTATTGATGCGATGTCACTAAATGCAATGTCCTCCATCAATATCGTCGAAGAAGCTGTACCACAGCTGAATATAAAACCCTTAAAGATTCATACGAAAGTGTTTGAGGCAGATGTTGATCTGAATGACTTGTTACATTTTCATCTGAACTTATGGAATGAGGGAAAAACAGAAGGGGCTTTTTCTTGTTTCCCATCCGTGTGTGAAGCATTAAGGGAAAAAGGAGTTCCAGCTTATCGGATGTCAATCAGTAAGATGGAAATTCAACAAACGCTTCGGATTCTTTATGAAAAAGTTAAGGCCTCCTACTTTAAAGATACACAAATTGGAGTCGAAATCATTGAAGTTGAATATTTTAACAGAGTAGCAGAGGAAATGAAAACCCCTTATCACTTACAATACTTAGAACTTCGGCTAAAAGAAATGCTGATACAACTTTGTCAAAAAATAAATGGTTCTTTTTCAGAGAAAGGAAACGGGATCTACATGATTTTTAGTTCCCGCGGCGCCATTGAACAAGAAATTAATACACTTGAAGATACCATCCAAAATTTAGCTTTTGAAGCTGGTACACCCGTCGCTGTTGGAATTGGTTTTGGTGAGACTGCCTATTCGGCGGAAACCAATGCTTTTCGTGCTATTCAACATTCAAAAGAGATGAAGAAGCGAGAAATTGTAATTGTTCAAGATGATGGGAAGATTGTTGAATCGCCAGGCAAACAAAAAGAGCTACACTATACCAGCCGTACCTATAATGAACGGCTTCTCGAAAAGCTGAAAAAAGGGAATATCGGTGTGAAAACGTATAAAAAGATAGTAGCTCTTATTCGAAGAATGGGATGGCGCGAATTTACCACAAAGGAATTAGCGACACATCTTGAAATGACAGAGCGTAATGTTCGGCGCATTGTTGCGAGTATGTGCGAAGTTGAATTGGCACAATGCGTTGGCGAAAAGGCACACCCCACCCGTGGGAGGCCTAGTAAAATTTATAGATTGTTATAAGTACCCAGATTAGGGTGCTTTTTTTTATTCATTTCTGTTAAAAGGGGTCCGGAATCACTATGAACGACTATGTTTTGCGGGTCCTTCTATATATAGGTTGTAGTTCCTGACACCTTGGTTTGGGGACAACCCTATTAAATTTAGCCGGGTGATTTTCTAATTCGATTATTCAGAAATTTGTTGAAATTTAAGCTGTGAAATATTATACTCCATTTAAGGAATTTTTTCCTTAATATAACCTAAAAAGAGTTGGGTATATAATTTGTTTGAAAAAAAGGGAGTTGTGAAGGGTGTCTCAAATGACGATAATTCATCATTTAATCAAGGCTTCTAGAGAGGAAGTGATTGGATGGCGGAGATATTTTCATCAGTATCCAGAGCTGTCTTATCAGGAAGAAAATACAGCACAATTTGTTTATGAAATGCTTCAAACATTTGGTGATTTAGAAATTACACGTCCAACAAAAACGAGTGTGATGGCTCGTTTAATTGGTCCTAAGCCTGGGAAGGTGATAGCATTGCGAGCAGATATGGATGCGCTTCCAATTGAAGAGGAGAATGACTTTGATTTTGTGTCACAGAACCCAGGTGTCATGCATGCTTGCGGACACGACGGGCATACGGCGATGCTGCTTGGCGCAGCTAAACTGTTAACTCAATTAAAAGAACACATTAAAGGGGAAATTCGATTTCTTTTTCAACACGCTGAAGAGTTATTTCCAGGTGGTGCACAAGAAATGGTGAAAGCTGGTGTATTGGATGGGGTGGATCATGTTATTGGGATTCATCTATGCTCGCCTATTGAGATTGGGAAAATGGCGATTTGTCATGGACCGGCTACCTCAGGGTCTGATACATTTGACCTTCGCATTCAAGGAAAGGGCGGCCATTCTTCTGAGCCTCATGCAACGGTTGATCCAATTGCAGTTGGATCACAAGTCATTAACAACCTTCAGCATATCGTTTCAAGAAATCTTGATCCGCTCGATAAGCTAGTAGTATCCGTGACGAAGTTTCATAGTGGAACCGCTTACAATGTGATTCCTGATATCGCAACCATAAGCGGGTCTGTACGAAGCCTTAATCCGGAACTCCGTCAACAGATTCCAAGTTTAATTGAAAAGATTGTTAAAGGGGTTACGGAAGCCCATGATGCCTCATTCGAATTTGATTATCATTTTGGCTACAGCTCCGTTGTAAATGACGATTATGTAAGAGAAGTAATCGAGGAAACCATCATTGATGTATGGGGAAAAGATACTTTGCTGAAGCTACCGGCGCTTATGAACGGCGAAGACTTTTCCGCATTTTCAGACATAGTGCCAAGTTGTTTCATCTTTGTTGGGGCTGGAAATCAGAAAAAGGGAATGATCTACCCACACCATCACCCGCGTTTTTCCATTGATGAAGATGCATTAGAAAGGGGTGTCGAATTGTTTGTTCAAACCTCTTTCAGATTACTGGCGGAGTCGGAAAATAAATAAAAATGTAATTTATTTCTAACCAAAAAAATAGGAAGGCAAAGGGGTGTGAAAAAAATGATCCATGAACCTGTCGTAGCAGCAGTGATTATCTTGGCATTAATCGCTGTAGGTGAAATGATTTCTGTATTTACAAGAGCAAGGGTTTCTATGTTCCTTGTTGCCATAATAGGTTATCTATTGTTAATTTGGACGGGTATTCTACCACAGGATCTAATCGGAGATTCTAAATTTATTGAGGTTGGTATTGTATTAGGAACAGCACCAATCATTATTCACATGGGCACGTTGATTCCTTTGAAAGCTATTCGTAGTCAATGGAAGGCCGTGACCATTTCTTTAATAGGAATTATCTTTGGTGCTGGTCTCATTCTACTTTTGATTACAATGGTATATAACTATAAAATCGCTGTTGCTGGAGCTGGGCCACTTACTGGAGGAATGATCGCTTTTCTTGTAACCTCTGAAGGGCTAAAAGAAGTGGGATTAACAAGTCTGGTAACCATATCTGCTTTAATACTATCATTGCAATCACTGTTTGGTATGCCTCTTTCCGCAAATTTGTTACGTCGTTATGCATTAAAGTTTCGGAATGCAGGAGATGCCGGAACCTATACAGCTTCCACGCTGGAAGTAGGTGTAGAAAAAGTTTTCGATACAGAAAAAGTAGCGGGGAAAAATTCCACATGGATTCCGGAAAAATATCAAACCAAGCTTGTTCTTCTTTTCCAGCTATTTATTGGTGGGGCCATTGCCGTGGTATTAGATCAACTTACTGGTATACCATATAGTCTGTGGGCGTTAGCTCTCGGGATTGGTGGGAGATTGATTGGTTTTTATCCAGACCGTGTTATGGAACGTGCTAACGCTTTCACAGTCGGGATGGCTGGACTCGTCATTATGATTATTGCCACCATGAATGAAACTACATTCAGTATGTTTATTGGTTATCTTCCTGAAACATTCTTAATAATATTTATCGGAATATTAGGGATTTTAATGGGCGGATTCATAGGTTCAAAATTGTTTAAATGGGATCCTTTAAAAGGTCTTCCTGTCGCACTGACAGCTACAGTGGGGTTCCCTGGTGATTACCTTATTTGTAAAGAAATCAGTAGAAGCGTCGGCAGGAATAAAGAAGAAGAAGAAAGGATATTAAATGAAATATTAACCCCAATTTTAGTCGGTGGATTTACAACTGTAACAGCGGGATCCGTCGTAATTGCGAGCATCTTAATCAAAACTTTGTAGACGTTTTGTTACAAAGCCTCTGTGTCAAGTCCTTAACCGCTTTCTACGCATACATGTACACAAAGAGAAAGGGTGCATTCTATCTACCTTTTGAATACTTTAGATTTTTAAGAATAACACAACAGCCGTGGGTATGGTTGGGACCTGAAAGGCTGAAGCAATAGTTTTATCAGGTAAATAAGCCTAGCATACCCGCCCCTCTACGTAAATTCCTATCTTTTTGTAAGTTGAAAACGGGTTCTGATAATGTTGAGAATATTGATAAATAAAAAAACAGGTGTGAAATCACATTGATTTCACACCTGTTTTTTGCCGCTAAAAGTATTACATATAATATCTGATGTTGTTTAAGGGTGGGATGATCTATTACAAGTTTTTCTGTTTTATAATTACTTTTTTCTAAGATCTCAGCATCTTCATTGACAAAGCTTTTAATGAGGAATAAAATTCAAGTATTCAATAAACTAGTTGAATAGATTGATGGTGAATGTTGCATGACAAATGAACGAAATTTAAAAGATTTATTATATCAAGAGTTTGCAAGAATCGGGAAAAGCCTTTCTAGCCCG
The DNA here is from genome assembly GCF_016908495.1 of Rossellomorea pakistanensis. Taxonomy (GTDB): domain Bacteria; phylum Bacillota; class Bacilli; order Bacillales; family Bacillaceae_B; genus Rossellomorea; species Rossellomorea pakistanensis. The sequence goes on from NZ_JAFBDZ010000002.1 coordinate 350,753, forward strand.
AAAAGATTAGAAATTCTTGACCTATTATCTCAAGGTCCAAAGTCTGTAGAAGCTTTATCAAAAGGAACGTCTATGTCTGTTGCGAATGTATCCCAACATTTGCAAACACTTTCTAATTCTAGATTAGTAAGGTTTAAGAAGAAGGGGAATTACGTCATATACGAGCTTGCAGATGAGGCGATTTTGGGCTTTTTAGGTTCTTTGCACACTTTATCAGAAAAACAGTTTGTACAGGTTCAGCAAATTAAACAAGAGTTCTTAAATAATAAATTTGAGGTGGATGGGGTTTCCCTTCCAGAACTTAAAGATCGAATGGAGAAAGGTGAAGTTTTATTAATAGATGTGCGACCGAAGGAAGAATATGAAGAAGCTCATATACCTGGTGCTGTTTCTATGCCGATTGAAGAATTAAAAGAGAAACTTTCTTCTTTACCAACCGATAATGATGTCGTTGCCTATTGTAGAGGCCCTTACTGTTTAATGGCGGTAGAAGCTGTAGAACTTTTAAGGTCCAGAGGGGTTAAGGCATTTCGTTTAGAAGAAGGTGTTCATGATTGGAAACAGTTCATGGACCAACTTACCTAATGGAATGTGGTAAAAATCAAGATCATTAGGCGAACATCTTCATGTCCAATTTTTACAATGTTAGATTGGTATTGCATGTAGAATGGGCTGACTAGATGTTTTATAGACTGTAGACGAATTTTTAAGAAGAAGGTGTAGGCAAATGTCTAGTAATGCGTATGATTTGGCCCAGAATGATGTAGATTCTTCAGAAAAACAAAAAATGTTATATAAACGCACATTATGGATTGTATGTATTTCACAAATTTTTGGTGGGGCAGGGTTAGCTGCTGGAATTACGGTGGGGGCACTTCTAGCACAGCAAATGCTTGGAACAAATGCATTTGCAGGACTTCCAGCTGCTTTATTTACTTTAGGCTCTGCGGGAACGGCTTTAATTGTAGGGAGACTTTCACAGCGTTATGGACGTCGAACCGGGCTCACGACTGGTTTTATAACAGGAGGACTTGGAGCCATCGGTGTGGTGATTGCCGCTGTAACCAATAGTATTTTCCTCTTATTTGCTTCCTTATTTATTTATGGTGCCGGTACAGCGACAAATTTACAGGTCCGTTATGCAGGAACGGACTTGGCGAATAAAAAACAACGAGCGACTGCTATTAGTATTACGATGGTTTCGACAACGTTTGGTGCCGTTGCAGGTCCCAACTTAGTAGGGGTAATGGGCAATTTTGCTCTTTCTCTTGGCGTTCCAGCACTTGCAGGTCCTTTTATTTTATCTGCAGCAGCCTTTATCTTAGCCGGTCTTGTACTTTACGTATTCCTTCGTCCAGACCCTTTACTTATAGCCAAGACGATAGACTCATATAAAAAAGAGCATTTGGCAACGGATGATCCAATAAGAAATAAAAGGGGCGTGGCGGTCGGTGCCACAGTGATGGTCGTTTCTCAAATTGTGATGGTGGCCATTATGACCATGACCCCTGTGCATATGGAACATCATGGGCATGACCTAAGTGAAGTCGGTCTCGTGATTGGTTTTCATATAGGGTCCATGTACCTTCCTTCACTCGTGACAGGAGTTCTTGTCGATAAAATTGGTCGAACTGCGATGACAGTTGCTTCTGGAGCTACCCTTTTACTAGCGGGTGTAATAGCAGCGATGGCTCCAAGTGATTCTATGATTCTCCTAGTCATTGCGCTTTCTTTACTTGGATTGGGATGGAATTTTGGTTTGATAAGCGGGACTGCTCAGATTGTGGATTCAACGGAATCCTCCACACGTGCTAAAACTCAAGGCTCAGTGGATGTTTTTATTGCACTTGCTGGTGCTTCTGGTGGAGCGATGTCTGGGATGGTGGTAGCGAATTCAAGCTATGCCACCTTATCCTTAGCTGGGGGAATTTTATCCTTATTCCTCATTCCTGTCGTGGTATGGTTTCGTAGGGATAAAAAAATGAAGGAAATAGAAAATGAATAGTAAGATCCTTTATCGTCTATAAAATACCTTACTTTAAAAAACCGTTTTCGACGGTAGTCAAAAACGGTTTTTTATATTTTCTAAAATAAGGCTTGTCATTCATCTTGTGCCCAACCATTTTCCATCCCAGTGTACATCTTTATTTTTGGATTATGGTTGCCTTGGCACTTAAAATTGATACGGAATGCGTCAGACAAATAGCAAGGTTATCTTCATTTCGGAATAGTTCAACAAACTAAATTACTTGTGAGGCTCAGCAGGATGAACAATGGTGTTCAATAATCCCCCAATGATTATAATCATCGCAGATAGATAAAACCAAAGCATTAATACGATAATACTTCCTAACTGACCATAAAGGACGGAATAATTACTCTTGCTTACATAAGAGGCAAACCATAATGAAACCATTTGCCAACCTATAGTTGAGAAAATAGCTCCTGGTAAGACGTTTGCCACTCTAAGCTTGACATTAGGGGCGAAAAAGTAGAGACCTATAAAAAAGAGAACGATAAACAAGGACCCGATTCCCCACTGAATAAAAATCCACAGGTCTTGAAACCTCTCAATAGAGAAAACTCCCTCTAGGTAATGCCTCACCACTCTTTCAAAAACAGGAATAACAACCGAAAATAGAATGGCAATCATAAAACCGATTGTAAGTAGCAAACCTTCTATCAATTGCTTTAGAAAGTTTTCTTTCGCTTGAAAAGCATAGGCATCATTGAGAATGCGCTTAATGCATTGAAATCCCATAGAAGAGAGCCATAGGGTAATGATTAAACTAAACGACAGAAGATCCTTTTTTTGCTTCACTAATGTATAGGACAAGGTATTTTCTATCAACTTATACGTCCCTTCAGGAGCAAAAGGCCTGACCAGATCTAATATATATTCTTCCTGGAGAGGCAAATAAGGAATCAGGGAATAGATGACTAATAGAAACGGAAAGATCGACATTAGAAAATAATAAGCCATTTGAGCAGAGAGATCGTACACCCTGAATTTGAAAAAACGGTAGCCTAATTGGTGAAGGATAGAAAGGATATTCATCATCAATACTCCTTGTCTGGATTAGTCGCAACTATACTTGTCCTGTATTATTCTTACTCTCTACATTGGTTAATATAGAACAAAGATTATTTAAAAATGAGCATACCGGCGTTTAGCTATATTTTGAATAGCGAAATACTGTTTGCTGGCGGTATCCATATAAATAGAATACCCTTATTTTAAAGAGTCAAAATTCTATTTATCATTCTGAGTGAGGAACAACGATAAAGAAATTCAAATAAAAAAGCCTAATTTCTCGCTTGAAATTGAGAGGAATTAGGCTTTAATTCTTATTAGAGTGTTACTTGCACTACAAGTGGATTACAGATACGAAAGTTGTCCATTCAATTCACGAAAATTGGTTGACGATCCTTACATATTTTCCATGATAGTTCTCCCATTCTCCTTTTGGAAAGTCCATCTGTTGACCTTCCAGTAAAGCACTAAACATATCAAGACATACATGCCATCCGGCAAGATCTACAGAAGTATGGTCACTCAGGCTAGGAATAAATTCTTTTAATACTAATAAACAATCATCGTCTTTAGGAAAAAGCTCGAATCGAACCCAACCTTCTCCCCATTCGAATTGCAAGTATGCCATTTCTTTAAAGTCCATAATCGCAATATCAAAAGATTTCCCTGTCCCATCGTTCATATTGAACTTAATTGTTCCTCCTTCTCGCAGGTCTACAACTTGAAGGTTAGACATCCATTTTTCCAAATTACCATTTTCCGTTAAAGTCACCCAAACGTTTTCAACGGAATGATGTAATGGCCGATTATATGTAGCGATATAGCCACCTTTAACCATTTCTACTACTGCTAGCATAAAATTCCTCCTCCTCATCCAATAATAGTTCTGGCTCTAACTTGTCCGTCTTCTGCGAATTCTCGTATTTATATCCTTATATTACTGGGTGGTAGTGGAAAAGTCGAATTAATATGGTGCAGTGAAAAACGCAAAGGGAAAATGATGATAGGAAAGGGGCTCTTTGATGACATGAAAAACCGCGAAAGGGAAAATGATGATAAGCAAAGTTCTCTTTGGTGACATGAAAAACCGTGAAGGGGAAAATGATGAAAAGCAAAGCTCTCTTTGGTGACATGAAAAACCGTGAAAGGGAAAATGATGAAAAGCAAAGCCCTCTTTGGTGACATGAAAAACCGTGAAAGGGAAAATGATGATAAGAAAGGGGATCTTTGGTGACATGAAAAACCACGAAAGGGAAAATGATGAAAAGCAAAGCCCTCTTTGGTGACATGAAAAACCGTGAAGGGGAAAATGATGATAAGAAAAGAGCTCCATAATGCCGTGGAAAATTAAGAACCCTTCTGTATTAAAGCAGCTTTTCAATTTTTTGTTTTAAAGAGTAATAATAATGAAATTAGGGTAAAACATCGTTATTTTGCAGATAATACCTTTACTATTACTTAATGGAGGTAACTATGGAATCCGAACATAACATTAAATTGAGCGCTACAGAGATTTCACAGCTCTGGTCGGCTTATATGAATAGTAGTATGAGTAAGTGCCTATTTACCTACTTTTTAGAAACTGTAGAAGATACACAAATCCGTCTATTATTAGAACAAAGTTTAGAGCTTGCTGATACCCATCTAGTAAAGCTAACAAAGATGTTTCAAAGGGAAGGTTATCCTCTGCCATATGGATTTAAGGTAGAAGAAGATGTTAATAAGGCTGCCCCAAGATTGTTTTCTGATAGTTTTATTTTGTATTTCGTCTATAACATGGGAATCATTGCTTTTAATTTTTACTCCCTTTCCAAGACATTGACGGCCCGCTCAGATATTAATACCTACTTTTCTGAATGTGTTTTGGAGCTTAATCAGTTCGATACGGAGGCAAAAAACCTTTTGTTATCGAAAGGTTTATACATTCGTTCTCCCTACTTAAATCCACCAAAAGAGGCTAGTTTCGTTAAGAGTCAAAAATTTATGGCAGGGTGGTTTAGTGAAAAAAGACCATTATCTGCTATTGAAATCACAAATGTTTTTGCTAATTTACAGAGAAATGCATTAGGGGAAGCTACTATGATGGGGTTTAGCCAGGGGGCTCAATCCAAAGAAGTAGGTAGATTTATGGTAAGGGGAAGAGATATTGCCCATAAGCATACAGAAATATTTAGCTCGATATTAGGCAAAGATCATTTACCGGTACCTATGAGTTGGGACACAGAAATTACCGATTCTAGGGTTTCTCCTTTTTCTGATAAACTGATGATGTTTTCTACTACTTCTTTAATTGCTCTCAGTATAGGATTTTATGGAACAAGTGCTTCAACTAGTGCTAGAAAAGACTTGTCCCTTCATTTTGTCAGGTTATCTGCTGAACTTGGCAAATACGCAGAAGATGGAGCAACTATTATGATCAATAACGGTTGGCTTGAGGAACCGCCACTTTCCGAGGATCGTGATAAATTAGCAAATACTTAATTTTAGCGATTTTCAGGGAAAAAAAGCAAAAAAAACAGCTGTATAAGTGAATTTTATGGGGAATAGAAGGTAAGGGCTGTCTGTCTTAGAATTCATCAATAAATCATTCCAGCTTACCCCATGCATAATTTGTCTCGAAAGTGGTAATTCACAACTTTTTGATTTTGTGCACAAAAATCTAAAAGAAATGCACCAGTACAAGAATCTTATTTTGTGCACAAAAAATGACTAAGAAACGCACGAGATTTAAAATTTATGCAATATATGGGGTTATATTCAAGAAGAGAAACAAACTAACAGCATAATTTAAAAAGCAGAAGTTGTTAGAATGAGAACAACTTCAGTTTTTTTAATAGGTTCACATTAGATAAGAAAAAAGTAATTCCAATTTTAAATCCCTATTTGAATAAATACTAAAAGATAGTTAGATAATAGAATAGATTTATTTACTGTTGAATATATAAGCAAATTATTATATATTAATATCCGGATGGAGCAGGGAGGTGTGCGTTCATGCAAGGAACGATTATTGAAATGGAAAAAGCGGCAACGATTTTAAAATTGTTAGGTGACAAAACACGTCTAACCATGGTGAAAATTTTAGACTCAAATGATTGTTGTGTTTGTGAATTTGTTGAAATATTTAAAGCTAGTCAGCCTGCGATTAGTCAACATGTACGAAAGCTAAAAGATGCTGGAGTAGTCGGCGAAACAAGAAGGGGACAATGGATTATTTACTCATTGAATAAAGATAGTGACTATTATCCATTAGTTCAAAGCCTACTGCAAAATCTTCCAGATCAAGATTATCGATTAGAAGAACTGAAAGAACAGGGATTACGGATTTCGTGTGATTAAGAGGAGGTTTCAATTTTGACATCAGTCATTTTAGCATCATTAATTTTTTTAACAACACTCGTCTTGGTTATTTGGCAACCAAGAGGTTTATCGATCGGATGGTCAGCCTGTGGAGGGGCAATTCTCGCTTTAATTGTTGGAGTAGTTGATTTTAACGATGTCATCGATGTGACATCCATTGTATGGAACGCTACCTTAGCCTTTATTGCCATCATTATTATTTCCTTAATACTAGATGAAATTGGATTCTTCGAATGGGCAGCTCTCCATATGGCAAGAACAGCGAAAGGGAACGGGGTTCGAATGTTTGTGTATGTATCGGTACTAGGTGCATTGGTAGCAGCATTTTTTGCGAATGATGGGGCAGCTCTTATATTGACTCCGATTGTATTGGCCATGGTTCGAAACCTCAACTTTAACGAGAAAATGGTTTTCCCGTTTATTATTGCAAGTGGATTTATCGCGGATACTACATCTCTGCCACTAGTGGTGAGTAATCTGGTCAATATCGTCTCGGCAGACTTTTTTGGGATTGGATTTGCAGAATTTGCTTCAAGGATGATCATTCCAAACCTTTTTGCATTAGGTGCCAGTATTTTGGTTTTATATCTGTTTTTCCGAAAAAGCATTCCGAAACAATATGATATGGCTCAGTTAAAAGAGCCTGTGGAAGCTATTCGAGATATAAGAATGTTTCGTTTATCTTGGGGTGTGTTAGGAATACTTCTCATTGGGTATTTTGCTAGTGAATTTACAGGTGTTCCTGTGTCCATCATTGCGAGTGTTGTGGCCATTTTCTTTCTTCTTATGGCCAGAAAAAGTCAGGCTGTGAACACTCGTACCGTTATTAAAGGTGCTCCTTGGGCAATCGTCTTTTTCTCCATAGGAATGTATGTAGTAGTGTATGGCTTAAGAAATGAAGGGCTAACGACTATTTTAGCGGATCTTATTCAAGTTACAGCTGATCAAGGCTTGTTTGCTGCAACTGTAGGTATGGGCTTTATTGCAGCCATTCTTTCCTCGATTATGAATAATATGCCGACGGTTATGATTGATGCCCTTGCAATCGCAGATACCGATACAAGTGGTGTGATAAGAGAAGCCCTTATTTATGCCAATGTCATTGGATCCGATTTAGGTCCGAAAATCACGCCAATCGGATCGCTTGCAACGTTGTTATGGTTGCATGTCCTATCGCAAAAAGGTGTTAAGATTTCATGGGGAACTTATTTTAAAACAGGACTTATTTTGACGATCCCAACACTGTTTATTACATTAGTTGGTCTCTATATATGGTTGTTCATTATCTACTAAACACTAAAGGAGAAATTCATCATGTCGAAAAAAACAATCTATTTTTTATGTACAGGTAACTCTTGCAGAAGCCAGATGGCAGAAGGATGGGCGAAGAAATATTTTGGTGATGAGTGGGAGGTCAAAAGTGCTGGTATTGAAGCACACGGTTTGAATCCTAATGCGGTAAAAGCGATGAAGGAAGCTGGAGTGGATATTTCCAAGCAAACATCGGATATTATTGACCCTGAAATCCTTCATAATGCGGATTTAGTGGTTACTTTATGTGGGGATGCGGCTGATAAGTGTCCTATCACACCACCGCATGTGAAACGAGAACATTGGGGCTTTGACGATCCTGCAAAAGCGGAAGGAACAGAAGAAGATAAATGGGTCTTCTTCCAAAGAGTACGTGATGAAATTAGAGATCGAATGAAACGCTTTGGTGAAACAGGACAATAATCCAATTAAATAGGGCTGTCCCAAAAGGGGGCGGAACCATTATGTTTGTCCATATAGAAGATGTTTTGAGCTTTTCTTCTAAATGGAAGTCGGGTTCCTGACACCTTTGTTTAGGACAGCCCCGTTTTTTATGAGCATTTAATAGAATTTTCATGTAAATTACCTTATACTTAAGTTTTCTTACCCACGTTCTAACCCAACTACTTTTACCAGACTGTATTTCTTCATATTTAGCTTCTAATATTTTTTAGTGTTTGCAACATCAGCTTCCAAAAATCTTCTAAACATCCAATTCTAATCCAAAATATGTTTGAAAAATAACAACTTCTATAAAGCTAGTTGTTTACCAAGAAAACCTTATAGAAGTTGAATTTTTTATTATAATAGATTGGATTATTGATTTTTGTTGTTAAAGCTAACGGCAATTTGAGTTCCTACTTTAGCATTGTGTTTTACTAATTCGATATTGGCATCAAGACTTTTGCCGTTCGTTAATTCTTTAATTTTTCCTAGCAGGAATGGGGTGCTATCTTTACCAAAAATATGATTTTCTTCTGCTTCTTTGATGGCTTGGTCGATGATTCCGTTGATATACTCTTCGTCCATTGCATGTTCTTCAGGAATCGGGTTGGCGATTACCGCTCCACCTTTAAGGTTTAATTCCCATTTCGTTTTTAATGTTTCCGCAATTTCATCGATTGAATCAGTAGAGAAGTTTAATAGGTGCTCACTATTTCTTGTGTAGAATGCTGGCAGACACTCTGTTTCATATCCAATGACAGGAACTCCTTTTGTTTCAAGGTATTCTAGTGTAAGAGCTAAATCGAGGATGGATTTAGCACCTGCACAAATCACGGCTACATCCGTTTGCGCTAATTCTTCAAGGTCAGCGGAGATATCCATAGTCGTTTCTGCCCCTTTATGAACTCCACCAATACCACCTGTTACAAAGATTTTGATATCTGCTAAATCAGCACAGATCATCGTTGTTGCAACTGTAGTAGCGCCTAGTTTTTTTGTTGCGATAATTTGGGGAAGGTCACGTCTTGATACTTTCGCCACATCTGAGCTTTTACCGAATAATTCTAATTCCTCATCTGTTAAACCAATTTTAATTTTTCCATCAATGATCGCGATGGTTGCTGGAACAGCCCCGTTATCACGAACAATTTGTTCCACTTCACGAGCTGTTTTTACGTTTTGCGGATAAGGCATACCATGCGATATTATAGTAGATTCTAATGCTACGATTGCTTTTCCTTCCGCTTTTGCTTGTTGTACCTCTGCAGATAATTCAATATATTTTTTCATTTACATTGCCTCCATATCTAACATTAGTTGTTTTTGTGATAACTCTTGTCTAACGGTATACTTTGACATAATCGTTTTATGGGCATTGACCAAACCAGATTTGATAATGTCCTCAATTTCTTTCTTCTGTAACCAGGAATAAATAACTCCTGAACAGAATGAATCTCCTGCCCCTGTAACATCAGCGACCATTGGTGTTTCAATCGCTGGAAAATATTGAATCTCCCCATTTTCACTGCCTGTCATTACACCCTTTGATCCATTCGTTACAATGACATTTTTTACTCCTAACGCTAACCATTTTTTTACTGAGTTTTCCCAATCTTTTTCATCAATGATTTTACTATTCATAAACGTTTCTGTTTCATCTTTATTGACGATGAGCCAACTTACCGCACTCAACGTTTTGGGAAGCCGATCCATTTTGGGAGATGATACAGGGATAATGACTAAAGGAATACTATGTTTTGATGTGAAAAAACAAAGGAAATCAATGGTTTCACATGGACAGTTCAAATCCACCACAATACATTTCGCTCTTCTAAGAATATGACTATTTTTTATCAACAGCTCTGGTGTAATATTTTCAAAAACGTCCATATCTGCTAATGCAATCGATAAATCTCCATTCCTATCTAAAACGGCTGTATAAGATCCAGTCGATGAATGTTCAAATTGAGCGACATGTTCTAAATTCATAAATGGTGACGATAAATCATAAATCTCTTCCCATTCTGAATCATGGCCACTTGTTGAAATCAAGGTAACTTCCTCACCTAATCTCCCTAAATTCTCAGCAATATTTCTTGCTACTCCACCAACCGTCCTAGTAGATGTGACGGGATTAGACGTTTCATTTGTCATTTCATATTTTGCATAGAATTTCCTATCTACATTAGCTCCGCCAATGCAAATAATAGGGGATGTTTCATTTAAAACATAAGCTTTACCAAAAACATACTCTTTCTTAATGAGTCCAGAAATAATCGTCGCAATCGACGACATTGGCAATCCGACTATTTCCGATAACTCATGTTGTGAAATAAATGGATTTTCCCTAATCATCCCTAAAATGAATTCTTCATTTTCATTCATATCAGAAGTCATCGTTACACCTCCTTTTAAACAAATGTTTATATATTGAACATATGTTTAGAATACGTTTTCAATTTTGGGTTGTCAACAGTGTTCTCAATGAAAATGAAAGCGTGATTCCATTTTTTAACTTCAAAAGTTGTGAAGAAAACGAATGAAAAGGCAGTCATGAAAGGATTAAAAGTAAATAAGGGGAGTAACTCACTACTAAATTTTGGCGACGGTAGGGGATCATCGATTTTGCTTTATCCCATTTTCAAAAGTACAAAAATCTTTTTTATTCCATCAAATCTGTACTCTTATAATCATGTTACGAAAAGTCTTTATAAGTGCCGTCAAAAGGCTACTCTCTCATAATTACATGACGAAAATCTTTTTAATACCATCAAATCGCTGCCCCACTCATATTCAAGGCATAAAAAATTTCATATTCCAAGGTTGAGCCAAACAAAAAAATGCCTCATCCGCTTTCTTTTTGGTTGAGGCATTGTCTATTAAGTTTAAAGAAATTGCTGGTTATGTAAACATTGTTGTTATTTGAAAAGGGGGTGGCTGGTTGCAGCGAAAGGATGATCGCTTTCCGCGGGTCGGGCGGTGAGCAGCCTCGTCGCCTTGCTCCTGCTTAGGTCTCACCTGTCCCGCTTCTCCCGCAGGAGTCTCTTACCTGCAGCGAAGGCCAACCTTTTTACAAAAATTTATGATCTTAAAAAACAACAACCTTTTAGAAAACAGTCAAAGAATACAAGCGTTAACTAACGTGTTTTTTATATTCACCCATTATGCTTGATTTATTTTTCGCAAATGGTTTTGAAATTTTAGCCAATAAGCGATTATTATCTAGCAATGTTGGTAGACTCATCCCAAGAATAATAATGACAATTCCTACTATTTGCAGCGTAGAAACGGTTTCACTTAATAATAGGACGGATACCATCACAGCGATTGGCAATTCAATAGCACTCAAGATCGATGACATCCCTAGCCCAACTTTAGGGACGGCTATAGAGAATAAGAACACTGGAATAATGATACCAAATAGCCCTAATGCCAAACCGTAAATCCAAAGCCCTTCGTTAAATAAAGTCCCATTCCAAATAATTTCTGGAGACTGAAATACAGCAGACATCATAAAAGCAAAGAAAGAAACCAATACTAACCGATTTGAGGTTGTCATACTTGCAGTTGCCTTTCCATTAGCAAATAAAAATAGGGAATAACAAAGAGCAGCGGCTAACCCCCATAACCATCCTTGTAAAGGGATCTGAGATAAATCAACATCAATCAATCCAGCTGCTGGTATGGTTCCCGCAATTAAGATGATTAAAGAGATCAATTCAACCCGACTGGGAAATTTGCGTTTTGTTATACAAGAAATCAACATACCGATCCATGTAAATTGAAAGAGTAGAACAACGGCTAAAGAAGCAGGTAAATAGTTTAAGGAACGACCGTATAAAATATTTGTCAAACCAGTAAAAACTCCAGCTAGGATGAGGATTTTCACTCCATCCAAGCTTAATCTTGGTTTGTTTGTTAGCAAGAAAATAAACACTGCGATACAAAAACCGATAAAAAACTGACTTGTTACTGCTTCCGAAACCGTAAAACCACTTTTCATGGCTAGTTTTATAATGGTTGAAACGACACCATAACTACTAGCTGCAATCACGATCAACAAAGGGTACAGATACCTTTTCATCCTTCTCCTCCTATATTTTTTATCTATTTATGATTCTTTTAATGTTCATCTGGAAAAAAATCATAATCTCCAATATAAAACACCACTAGACTTTTTTGCAATCTCTTTTTTGGATATAATGGATGGACTATAGCATCTGTCTGTATGATTTTAGGTCTAACGATTAAAATTAAAGCTTTTTAAAACATTTGTTTTAGTAGAGGGGAGGCTGCTTCATGGATAAGGAGAAACAAATTTTAAATCTGATTAGAATGAATCCTTTTATTTCTCAGCAAGAATTGTCTAGTAAAGTTGGATTATCAAGACCTGCCGTTGCTAATTATATTGCTAATCTGACGAGACGCGGTGAAATCAAAGGGAGGGGTTATATTCTCCGGGAAGAATCATCAATCGTGTGTATCGGAGGGGCGAACACCGACCAGAAAGCACGATCAAATCAGAAGGTACGTTTATATTCCTCCAATCCAGTAAAAATCACTGAATCTTGTGGCGGTGTGGCGCGCAATTTTGCCGAAAACTTAAGTCGGCTTGGCTGCAGCACTTCTCTTATGGCTTGTGTTGGAGACGACAAAGAGGGGAACTGGATACTGAAGGAAACGAAAACGGGAGGAGTTGATATCAGCCAGGTATGGGTGTTCCCAACAGAACGGACAGGGACGTTTACCACCTTATTAGACATTAATGGTGAAAGTATTGTCTCTATGGCTGATATGAATATATACGAAAAAATAACCCCTTTCATGTTCGAGGAAAAATGGTCCCATATCGCTGCCTCACAAGCTGTTTTCTTGGATACGAATATTCCTCAGGAAAGTATACGATATTTGATTAAACGTTGCAGTGAAGAAAATCTTCCTTTGTATATTGACCCAGTTTCTTCAGCCAAGGTGCAAAAGCTTCCCGTACGGCTTGAGGGAGTTGAGCTACTTCTCCCAAATAGAGAAGAAGCAGAAATACTTGCTGAGATGAAAATAGATTCCATCAAGGATTGTCAGTTAGCCTGTGAAAAAATTAGACAACGTGGTGTTCAAAAAGTGATGATCACGCTTGGGGATCAAGGGGTATATTATTTCTCTCCTGAGGAATCAGGGCATTTGCCTCCTTTCAAAACAGATGTCGTGGATACCACAGGGGCTGGTGAAGCCTTTGCTTCATGTGCCATATATGGAATCATGAACGAAGAATCGTTATTAAGTGCTTGCCAATTAGGCCTTGCTGGTGCTGCCCTTACCCTTCAAACGGAAGAGTCAATATCATCACATTTAAAACCCGATAAAATTCATGAAATAGTAAAGCAGTTTACAAGGTAAAATGTCTTTATGTGCTTAAAGCCAGCCTATTCAAGCTTATCATTAAGCTTGGATTGGCTGGCTTTTATAAAAATATGGAAACTCACGGAATTTTCCTAACTATTAACAAAATATGACAAGTGGTAGTGGTTTGTGTAAATGATTGTTAAATATTGTTAATATATGTTGTAAAATTCCATTTTCGAATATATAGTAAACATGAAATAGGACTTTTGCTATATGGAAAGTTCTGTTTTCAAAAAATTAATATCGAAAAGAGGTTATTACGATGGATAGCAATACGAAAATTGTCCAAAGTACGATGGCTCTTATACCTGCGTACCATGAGGTATACAAAACGATCATCTTGGACCAATCGGGTGAAAAGAGGTATAGCACGAAATCGATTCGCGAAATTTTAGAAGAGAACTGCATTGCCAATGGAGCTACTTATGATGGAAGAGTGAAGTCGGTTCGAAAGGCACTCGGTTATGATAAAAAAACACCGCTCATGATTAGCCAACAAGATCGCATCTTTGCCTACCCTACCATATCCCCTGATCATTATGACTGTATTTGGATTTTCTACCGCCACATTGAAACTTTTTCTATGATAGAAGGAAAGCCATATGTCCATTTTAAAAATGGAGATAAACTCAAGGTCAATTGCTCATTAGATACTCTAAAAAAGCAACGTGACAAAACAGCAAATACGATGTTTTATTTTTCCCAGCCTACAAATCTTAGTATATCTATCAATCAGCAAGGGGTGAATAGTTGACCTCAGTATCGTAAAGGTTTTACATAGGTTAATAGAGAAAAACTCTATTAGGGTATCCTCTCATCCACCTTCTCGCTATATAAAAGGTGAGAGGAGGTGATACACATGGCAACAGCGGATTTAACAAGCATGAGACTCCGATTGACATATGATGACGGCGTTAGTGAAGATGGGAAACAAAAATTTCAGTACAAGTCGTACAGTAACATCAATACGGCTGCAACCCCAGACCAGATTTACAATGTATCTCAATCACTATCAGGCTTATCGTCAAAAGGCTTAGTCTTTATTGAGAAAACGGAAAGCTTCGATATTAAGGCCTAACTAAAAAGGTAGAAAATCGTAGGAGGGAGGCATAATAATGGCCAAAACCTTGGAACTTCAATTTACCACCCAGCTTGGTAAATCAGCTAATGTTTCTATAGATGATCCAATCGAACCGCTTGATACAGCCAAAGTAAAGCTGGCGATGGACAGTCTTATCGCAGAAAATGTGATTCAAAGCTCAAGTGGTGCTCTCGTAGCTAATAAGGGCGCACGTGTTGTTGAGCGAAATGTAACAGAATACGAGATTCTTTAAATAGTAGTGTTGTCCTTTTGGAGGTTACTCTGGGAGGGCACGCTTTTTCCTTTTTCAAACCCTTATGCCATCCCGTATAGGAAATAAATGATAAGCAAAAAATTCAGTCAGTATAACAGAGGAATTACATTGCTAAAAACCGCAGTCATAATGGGCCGTGCTCGTACATAACGCAGACTGAAGCAGTTGCTCGATGGTCACAAGATAGCACAAAAAAGTTGAATACGAACTCGTGGATACTGCAGATTTCAATTTACCTTTATTGGAAAAATAAACCATAAAAAAAGCTTCTCGTTGTCTTTTCGGCAATGGGAGCTTTTTGATGAAGAATCTATCGAACTAATCCCTTTATATACATGTAAGTATAGGAAGTTATTTTTTTATGTTTTTCATTTTTTTAAACATACGAGTTGAATGAAATGTTGTGGAGGTATCCTGTCCAAGTTTTAAAAAGGTGACTAGTTGCCATGCTAGTTTATCTTTTTAAAAAGGGTAAAAACAGTTGGGCAATTGTCCCAGTTTTCTGTTAAAGTTGACAATAGTTAAGGGGGACTGGAAAGTATATAAATATAGAATATAGATGAACTCCCCGCCGGGACGTGCCTGTTTGGACAAAAGAAAATCAGGCTACTCTTTGTGGTTTGATTGCATACCGTTCTTCTACAGCAATTGGTTTAAATTAATCCGTTCTTTGAGAATGAAATTTATATACAGACTATACATTATGGGGAAAATAAACCATATGACTTATTGAGAATTTTCTTGCTTTCTTGTACGGTTAAGTTGTTGGATGGAAACGTAACCAGAGTGTACGCTTTATTCATCGATAATTTAAAAAGAAAGGAGACTAACAATATCAATTTCTGTAAGCGTTTTATCGTTTTGGAAGGCACCTTTATTTCTTGGTAATCCTTATATGGTAAAAGAAACATCTACTAAGTATTAGATTCACTACCTCTAAGCATATCCACATCGTAGAGCTATTCCGCTATAACCCTAAAAATTAGCCGCTCCTAAATTTAATTATTTCCACAACTGCTCATAAATGTATGGCTAATTTGATGATTTAGAAAAGAGAGGAGAAAATGCTATTATTAATTATCAGTTTCTAAGAACATTTCTAATTTTGGTATTATTTTTACTGGCTCTTCCGTTTGCTGTGTCAGCAGAGGGAGATTCCGGAGCCAACGATAGCAGCAATAAGCCGCACCTTGACTACCAAGGTAAAACTCCTGAATTCCGAAATGTATCTGTACATGATCCTTCCATCATAAAAGATGGAGATACCTTTTATGTGTTTGGCACTCATATTGAGGCTGCCAAATCAACAGATTTAATCAATTGGACAAACTTTACCAATGGTTATAGCACGCCAAACAATGCGTTATATGGAAATTTATCAGAAAATCTAGCTGAGTCTTTTAAGTGGGCAGGTGAGGATGATGCTGATAGCGAAGGCGGTTATGCCGTTTGGGCTCCAGATGTTTTCTGGAATGAAGACTATGTAAACGAAGACGGTTCCACTGGGGCTTATATGATTTATTACAGTGTATCTTCTACTTATATCCGTTCCGCTATTGGATATGCGGTATCTAAAGCTATTGAAGGACCGTATGAGTATGTAAACACGATCATCTATTCAGGTTTCACAGAAGAAGAAGCGTATGACAATAATAGTGAAATAAATAAAAAATGGACCAGCACACATATTGATGAGCTTATTGCTCAGGACACGTTAAGCGGACCAAACTCTGATTGGTTTAATGACAACGGGTCCTATAATAACAGCACGTTTCCCAATGCGATAGATGCTAACTTGTTTTATGACGATGATGGCAAGCTATGGATGGCGTATGGTTCTTGGTCCGGCGGAATTTTCTTGTTGGAAATCGACAAAACAACAGGAGAGCCCATCTATCCGGGTGAAGATGGGACAACAGATGATGGCAGACTTGTTGACCGGTATTTTGGCACAAAGATTTCAGGAGGATTTGGAAAATCCGGAGAAGGTCCTTATGTGGTTTATAACGAGGAGACAGATTACTACTACTTATATGTAACGTATGGCTGGTTAGGGGCTGATGGCGAGTATAATATGAGGGTTTTCCGCTCATCTAATCCTGATGGTCCATACGTTGATGCAGCAGGACAAAGTGCTGTGCTGCCAGGGGACGTCGATCATTCTCCTTATGGAAACAAGTTAATGGGTCACTTCTTATTTGAAAGGAAAGTGGGTGATCCTGGAGCAGGCATTGGTTACGGATATGTTTCTCCAGGACATAACTCCGTTTATTATGATGACAAAACAGGAGAACAGTTTTTAGTTTTCCATTCCCGTTTCCCTGAAAGAGGAGAGGAACATGAAGTACGAATCCATCAAATGTTTATGAATAAAGAAGGCTGGCCGGTCGTTGCCCCTTATCGTTATGGAGGAGAGACCCTAGAAAAGGTGAACCGACAGAATCTCTCAGGTGACTATCGATTCATTAACCATGGCAAAGATATTTCAAATGAAATACACAAGGATGTTACCATAACACTTGATAAAAATAATAATATTAGCGGAGCAGTCAGTGGTAAGTGGAAGAAAACCGGCCATAATGAAGCGGAATTGACCATTAATGGGGAAACTTATAAGGGCGTCTTTATACGCCAGTACGATCCGGTTTCCAAACGTTTCTTAATGACATTTACGGCTTCGTCTGAAGATGGTAGATCCGTCTGGGGTAGTAAGCGGGAGATGGGTAGAACGGACGCAGAAATTGTAGCGGCCGTGAAAGAAGACTTAAGCTTAGATAATCTAAACAATGTAGTTACCGATTTAACGCTTCCTACCGAGGGCACTCGGAATACACAAATTTCGTGGAGTTCTTCTCAGTCGGATGTGGTTTCTGAACAAGGTGAGGTAACACGTCCTGAAGCTGGCGGTGGAAGTATTAAGGTTACGTTGACAGCTACGATAACGAAAGGCGATGTAACCGAGTCGAAAAGCTTTACTGTTACCGTGTTACCGAAAGACAAGAAAGAACTGACAGCCCATTATTCGTTTGAAGGGGATTTAACAGACAGTACCGGAAACTTTGGGATTGGTACCTTAACTGGGAACCGCATAGATAATACCGGCGGTTCGATTAGCTACCAAGAAGGGAAAGTTGGCCAGGCAGCCGTGTTTGACGGAAATTCCGGTGTTCTTCTGCCGGACAACCTAATCACAGGAACTAGTTATTCTGTTTCACTTTGGTTAAACCCAAGCCGTTTGACTGGTCATACTACTAGCTTTTTTGGGGCACGGGATTCAAGTAATTGGATTAGTTTGTTACCTGGTGGATTCCCTGGTGATAGCAACGCCGTTGTTTGGTCTGGGGGATCTAGTTTTACCGATGCGAACACAGGTATCCAGCTTCCAACTAAGGAATGGACCCACCTAGCGTTTACGGTAGAGGATGGAGAAATAACCGTTTATGTGGATGGAAATGAAGTCCTGAACGAAACGGGTTTCAATAACGTCTTTACTACAAGTAACAGCCAGTTTAGTTTAGGTGTCAACTGGTGGGATACGCCTTATCAAGGGGTGATGGACGAGTTATTTATCTACAAAGGGACGCTTTCAGCTGAAGAAGTTGAAGATTTGGCAAATCCAACGTCTGACTAAGTTGTCCAGAAGAATTTAGATAGAAAGAAATAGAGGGGCGATCTCTTATTAAGAGAAAGCCTCTCTTTAGTATAAAGGTATAGTTTATACGCACAAGAGTAACCAAGAAAGCATTTAGAATCAGGTATATACCAGTATGTTTAAAAAATGTTTATTGAGTCTAATGATACATAATTAGAAGGTTTCCATTTTTTTATTAATACTATATGTGAAATATGATAGTGAAATGTGATATGCTAACTTATACGAATATGTTTGTGGACGGAGGGAAAAAATGGAGACAAAATATAGTATCGTCAAAAAATCAATCAAATCAAAAATTCTCGACGGTACGTATGAACCACATGAGAAAATTGCTTCTGAAAGTGAAATGATGCGCCAATTCAATGTAAGCCGGCATACAGTAAGATTAGCGATAGGTGAACTTGTGAGTGAAGGATGGCTATATAGATCGCAAGGAGCTGGAACATTTTGTGCAGATCGAAATGAACAACAACGTAAAGAAGTTGGTTCAAGAAAAAATATTGCCATTGTCACTACATATATTTCAGATTATATCTTTCCATCTATCATTCGTGGTGCTGAAGCGTCCTTAAGTGAACAGGGATATCAAGTCACCCTTTTTAATACGAACAATGATCACGATAAGGAACGGGAATACCTGGAAAAGATCATTACTCAAGGATTTGATGGAGCGATCATCGAACCGACACAAAGTGCTTATACCAACCCGAATATCAATTATTACTTGAATTTAGAACGATTAAATATTCCTTATATTATGATTAATGCGTATTACGATGCTCTAGAACCAGTCAGAGTCGTCGTTGATGATGAGCGAGGGGCCTTTTTACAAACAGAGCATTTAATTGAAAGAGGTCATCGGGAAATCTTGGGGTTCTTCAAAACAGATGACATGCAAGGGACACTCAGAATGAAAGGCTATTTGAAGGCCCATCGTAAATACAACGTGCCGATCAACCCTAAACATATGGTATCCTATAATACTTTCGAAAAACATGATAAACCTATCGAAGAATTGAAAAGCTTTTTAACTCAACCTGGACAGCGACCAACTGCCATTGTTTGCTATAATGATGAACTCGCAATGAAATTACTAGATGTAATACGTGAAAATAACCTCCGTGTTCCAGAGGATATATCAATTATTGGTTTCGATAATTCAATTTTGGCAGAAATGTCAGAGGTGAAGTTAACCACCATCGAACATCCTAAATCTGATTTAGGAAAAACAGCTGGAAAGCTAATTTTAAGCTTAATCAAGCCAAGACAAATGACAAAAGATGCAAGTCAAGAAGTGAAAAGTGTGATTTATTCCCCTGAACTTGTTTTGCGTAGCTCCACCAAAGATATCAATGGTTCAAGGAAAAATTTAAAAGATGCAACATAAAGAGTAAGAGGAAGTGCCTTTGAAATCAAAGGCACTCTTTTTTTATCTAGCAAATTCCTGACACTTATAGGTATGGGTTTTTAAATAAGTAATTCAAGTTTTTAACTTGTACGTATATATGAGGGTGTGTATAATAATTTCTAAAAGGAGGGCGTGAGATGAAATTACAAACCATTTGTAATATTGACGTGATAACGAAGGTGGGCGAGAAGCCTTCGTTGCCATCAATGATGGAAGTGAACATTAATGATGATGTAACAGTGAAAGTCCCTGTGGAGTGGGAGGAAGTAGAAATACAAAACTATAGTCTGCCTGGAAGATTCGAGGTGAAAGGGACTGTTCAAGAAAAGCCTTATCCCAATCCACTAATAGAACAGAGAGCCGATCCCTACATTTATTTACATGATGACGGATATTATTACTTCACAGGTTCACACCCACTTTACGACAGAATTGTCTTAAGGAGGGCACAATCAATCGAAGAGCTGTCCGGAGCGGGGGAATCTGTGGTTTGGGAAAAACATGGAAAAGGTATCATGTCTGAGCATATTTGGGCGCCAGAGCTCCATCATATTGATGGGAAATGGTACATTCATTTTGCTGCAGGTGATAAAGAGGATGTATGGGCGATTCGTCCGTATGTACTAGAAAATGATCATGAGAACCCGCTTAAAGGGGAATGGATTGAAAAAGGTCAGATCAACACGGCCTTCCAAAGCTTTTCACTTGATGCCACTACATTTGAACATCTCGGAAAACGCTTTCTTGTCTGGGCGCAAAAAGTGGAGCAAGATACGATATCCAACCTTTACATTGCTGAAATGGAGAATCCATGGACGATTAAGGGCGAACAAGTATTGTTAGCAACACCTGAGTATGACTGGGAGCGCCAGGGATTTGATGTAAACGAAGGTCCGGCGGTGATTTATCGAAACGGTAGGGTGTTCATCACATATTCGGCGAGTGCAACCGATGATCGATATGCCATGGGTTTGTTAGAGGCTGATGAAAAAAGTGATTTATTAAATCCCTGCTCTTGGACAAAGTATTCAGATCCTGTTTTTGTTTCTAGTGAAGAAACGGAGGAGTACGGTCCAGGACACAACAGCTTTACGACAGATAAAGACGGAACAGATATACTCGTCTATCACGCACGTCCGTATAAAGAAATAACGGGTAATCCTCTTTATGACCATAATCGTCATGCACGTGTACAAAGGCTGTTATGGAAAAAGGATGGAACGCCTTATTTCGGTTATCCTGGTTTTAGTCTAGAAAAAAGGAGGGTGAAAGCGACTGTTCTTGTGAAATAAACATTTGAATTCAATGTTATGCGTATGTAAATAGCACGTGCGAAATGGTTGTCGTCCATCCTTTAAGTAGATCTCGATGGGAATTCGTTAGAGAAGAGGAAGGGCACTGTTCTACACTGAATGACAATTAAAAAGGGAATGTCCTGAAAGGGTCTGGAACCACTACGATTATTCAAATATAGAAGATGTTTGAGATTTCTTCTATATATTGAAGTTGTGGTTCGTAACACCTTGGTTTGGGGCAGCCCCTTTTTTTACTTTCATCAACTTGTAGAAAGTTATTGTTTAAATAAACTGCGCATGATAACAAGGTTTTGAATGACATGTGTGAATTTATTTTATTTTCTGTAAAATTTCCTATTGAATGTACGTACAAATTGTTTTAATATAAAATAAAATAACTATAAATATACGTATAAGTAGAAAGGAAGGTGGATGGAAATGCTGGAAGATTTAAAGCAACAAGTACTTGAAGCAAATCAGGCTCTCCCAAAATATAAACTTGTTACTTTTACTTGGGGAAATGTAAGCGGTTTTAATCAGGAAAAACAATTGGTTGTTATAAAACCGAGTGGTGTACCTTATGACGAACTTACTATAGAGAACTTAGTTGTTGTTGATCTTGAGGGAAACGTTGTTGAGGGAACTTTAAAACCGTCATCGGATACCCCCACTCATATTGTTCTGTATCGCCATTTCCCAAATATTAGAGGAGTTGTACATACCCATTCCCCATGGGCAACCAGTTGGGCCCAGGCTGGTCAGGGTATTCCTTGTCTAGGCACTACGCAGGGTGATTATTTCTATGGAAAGGTCCCTTGTACGCGGAGCATGACCGACGCTGAAATCCAGAAAGACTACGAATGGGAAACAGGCAATGTCATCGTAGAAACGTTTAAAAAGCAAAATATTGATCCTTCCACAATCCCTAGCGTACTCGTTCATAGCCACGCGCCTTTCAATTGGGGGAAAGATCCCCTTGAGGCAGTGCATAATGCAGTGGTCTTAGAAGAAGTTGCAAAAATGGCTTACCATACGTATCAAATTAACCGTGACATACCTGAATTGGATCAAGCTTTATTGGATAAACACTATTTACGGAAACATGGAGTAAATGCTTATTACGGGCAGTGAAAGTGAAAGGAGGAACTCTTTATGACAAAGAAATACGCCATCGGAATTGATTATGGTACAGAGTCAGGTCGTGCTGTCTTAGTATCTCTTGCAAATGGTGAAGAAATAGCTGACCACGTGACCACTTATCGTCATGGAGTCATTGATGAACATTTACCTGAAACTAGAGTGAAATTAGACTATGAATGGGCACTTCAACATCCTGCTGATTACATCGAAGTGTTAACGCAATCAATCCCTGTTGTTTTAAAAAAGGCTCAAGTGGACCCTCAAAATGTCATTGGCTTAGGCATAGACTTTACAGCCTGTACGATGCTTCCGATTGATGAGGAAGGCGTCCCGCTCTCCTTTAATGAAAGGTGGAGAAATCATCCGCATGGATGGGTGAAATTATGGAAGCATCATGCCGCTCAGGATGAAGCGAATAAGCTTAACCAAATCGCTGAAAAAGGGGCAGAACGATTTTTAAAACGCTATGGTGGGAAAATTTCATCTGAATGGATGATTGCGAAAATCTGGCAAATCCTCGATGAGTCGCCCGAAATCTATCAAGCTACCGACCGTTTTGTAGAAGCTACGGATTGGGTGATTTCCCAATTAACAGGAAACCTTGTACGGAACAGTTGTACAGCGGGGTATAAGTCCATTTGGCATAAGCAGGATGGTTATCCTAGTGAGGCGTTTTTCCGATCTCTAGATCCTAGATTAGAAGATTTGACGAAGACAAAATTACGAGGGGAAATCGTCACCCTAGGCACTAAAGCCGGTGGACTAACAAAGGAGATTGCCCGCCAAATTGGTCTTTGTGAAGGAACTGCCGTAGCAGTTGGCAATGTGGATGCTCATGCTTCCGTTCCTGCCATGGGCGTCGTATCTCCTGGAAAAATGGTGATGACCATGGGGACTTCTATTTGTCATTTAGTACTTGGTCATGAGGAAAAGCACATCGAAGGAATGTGTGGAGTCGTAGAAGATGGAATTATTCCAGGTTTTTATGGATATGAAGCAGGTCAATCAGCTGTTGGTGATATATTTGCCTGGTATGTGGACCAAGCCATTCCTGCATATGTGAAAGAAGCCGCTGAAAAAGACGGGATGAATGTCCATTCCTACTTAGAGGATAAAGCTTCTAAATATCGTCCAGGAGAAACAGGACTATTGGCATTGGACTGGTGGAATGGGAATCGTTCTGTACTTGTGGATACTGAATTAAGTGGTCTTTTAATTGGAGCAACTGTACAAACGAAGCCGGAAGAAATCTACAGGACGCTCATAGAAGCGACTGCTTTTGGAACACGGAAAATTGTAGATGCTTTTCACTCTAATGGTGTACCGGTAGATGAATTATATGTTTGCGGAGGACTCCCGCAAAAAAATAAATTGTTGCTGCAAATTTATGCGGATGTAACGAATCGTACGATCAAAGTTGCGGATTCCAAGCAAACGCCTGCTTTAGGAGCTGCTATGTTCGGAGCTGTGGCTGCGGGTCGCATGGAGGGTGGATTTGAAACGATTGTAGAAGCTGCAGAACAAATGGCGCGGCTGAAGGAAGAAACGATTGAACCGATAGCTGCCAATGTCGAAATCTATGATCAATTGTATCGTGAATATTCTACTCTCCATGACTATTTTGGACGTGGTGAAAATAATGTCATGAAACGTCTGAAAGCGCTTAGAACCAACGAGAATGCTAGGAAGGGGAGATTTTATGTTGAAAACTAAACCTTATGAATTTTGGTTTGTAACCGGGAGTCAGCATTTGTATGGGGATGATGCCTTAAAAGAAGTCGGGAGTCATTCTAAAGAAATGATTGATCAAATGAATGAACAGGGCGATTTATCTTACCCGATTGTGTTTAAATCTGTTTTAACTACTTCGAAGGACATCCATAAAATAATGGTAGAAGCAAATGCTGATGAAAAATGTGCAGGGCTGATAACATGGATGCATACCTTTTCACCAGCTAAAATGTGGATTGCTGGATTGAAGGCGCTGCAGAAGCCACTGCTTCATTTGCATACGCAATATAATAGGGAAATCCCTTGGGAGTCTATTGATATGGACTTTATGAATTTGAATCAATCCGCTCATGGGGATCGGGAGTATGGCTTTATGGTTTCACGGATGAATATCGCTCGGAAGGTTGTTGTTGGTCATTGGCAAGACGAATCCGTCATTGAGAAGGTTTCGGGCTGGATGAAAACGGCTGTTGCTTTTACCGAAGGAACGAACATCCGTGTAGCCCGGTTCGGGGATAATATGCGTAACGTAGCCGTTACAGATGGTGATAAGGTAGAAGCTCAAATGAAATTCGGTTGGACGGTTGATTATTATGGAATCGGTGATTTAGTAGAGGAAATGGAAGGAATAACAGACAAGCAAGTGGATGAACTATTTCGTGAGTACCAACAGTTATATGACCTCCCAGAAGAAGCGGGACAGGAGGGTGAAGTGCAGGGTTCCATTAAAGAACAAGCACGCATAGAACTCGGCTTGAAGTCTTTTTTGAACTCGAGAAATTATAATGCTTTTACTACCAATTTTGAAGACCTTCATGGGATGAAGCAATTACCTGGTTTAGCTGTTCAACGCTTAATGGCCGAGGGATACGGTTTTGCAGGAGAAGGCGATTGGAAAACAGCCGCCTTGCTTCGGATGATGAAAATCATCGCAAACAATGAAGGTACCTCATTTATGGAAGATTATACGTACCATCTAGAAAAAGGGAAAGAAATGATATTAGGATCACATATGTTAGAAATCTGTCCTACCGTTTCAGCTACAAAACCGAGAATTGTCGTTCACCCCTTATCTATGGGTGATCGTGAAGCTCCAGCTCGACTTGTATTTGATGGTCAAGGAGGAGAAGGGATTAATGTGTCGCTTGTGGAAATGGGTGGACGTTATCGATTGATCATTAATGAACTGCAGGCACATCAGCCAGAAGTCGAAACACCTCTTTTACCAGTGGCAAAGGTGATCTGGGAACCGAAACCGTCCTTATCGGAAGCAACAGAAGCATGGATTCATGCAGGGGGAGCCCACCATACAGTATTTTCGTTCCATGTGACTACCGATCAACTTTATGATTTTACTGAAATGGCGAAAATTGAGTGTGTTGTTATTGATAAAGATTTAAAAATGAGGCAGTTCCGTAATGAGTTGAAATGGAATCAAGCTATCTGGGGTTAAGGAAAAGAGGGTTGTCCATAAGGAGGCAGGAACCACTATGATTGTTCATATATGGAAGGTGCCTTGAGGTTTTCTTCTATATATTGAAGTTGTGGTTCCCGGCACCTGGGTTTTTGGAAAATCTCTTCTCTTCTATGACTCATGTGATTAATTAAGAAATTATACCTTACGATGACAGTTAGAGAGTAATGAGTGGTTTAAACTATCTGATTTTATATATACGTACAAGTTAATTCCGAATTATCGAAAAACTCATTGACCAATTTAAGGTTGATTGATATCATTCTATTTAACCCAATCTTATTCATTAACAGAAATAGTATTTTAGTCTGTTATGTATGCGCTATCATTTTTGAATTTTAGAATCTTTTTATATAGGCAGATTAGAAGCTGCTTTCTACAGGGCAGTATTCGTTATTGAAGGAAGTCATTAAAATCTCTTTATTCTAGAAAGGGGAAAGTATTGTGAAAAAAAGCTTGTTAGTTCTACTTTTTGGTCTACTATCACTAATTTTGGTTGCATGTGGAGGAAAGGATGAAGCCTCTAGTGAAGCGCAAGAGGAGGAAGTAATTGGAGGAGATATCGAAGGAGCTACGGAATTGACCTTCTGGACATTTGTCGGCCAACACGTAGATTTATTCAGAGATTCGGCTGAACGATGGAATAAGGAAAATCCCGATCGTCCTATCAAACTAGTAGCAGAGACGTATCCTTATGATCAAATGCATAATAATTTACTGATGGCTTTACAGGCTGGAAAAGGAGCTCCAGACATTGTCGACATTGAGCAAAGTAAGTATGCTAATTATATGCAAGGAGAACCACAACTTTTACCCCTAAACGATTATGTAGAACCAGTTCTTGAAGATTCTGTAAGTTCCCGTTTTGAAATGTATGCTAAAGATGGGAAATACTATGGAGCACCGACACACGTTGGAGCTACAGTAATGTACTACAATACAGAAATCATGGATCAAGCAGGGGTAGATATTGATTCTATCCAAACATGGGATGACTTCGTAGAAGCTGGAAAAAAAGTGGTTGAAAACACGGATGCGGTTATGTGGAATGTGGGGACTACTGACTATTTAATGGACTTCTTCCCAATGGTTTCACAACGTGGTTCCGACTTCTTTAATGAAGAGGGTGAGGTTATATTAGATAATAAAGCAAATATAGAAACCCTACAATTTTTGCAAGACGTCCTTTATAAACATGAAATCGCTGAATTAACTCCTGGGGGTATGAACCAAACGGAAGAGTACTATGGTTATATGAATGATGGGAACGCAGCAACAGTTCTTGCTCCACTATGGTACATGGGACGGTTCCTTGATAATATGCCCGATTTGAAAGGGAAGATGGCCATTCGCCCACTTCCGGCATGGGAGGAAGGTGGAGATCGTACAGCTGGCATGGGAGGAACAGGAACAGTTGTTACCAATCAAACGGAACATGCAGAGCTTGCGAAAGAATTCTTGGCATTTACGAAATTATCTAAAGAAGGAAATATCAATCTTTGGAAGGTGTTAGGATTTGATCCACCACGCTGGGATGTGTGGGAGAGTGAAGAAGTAAGAGAAGACAATAAATACTATGAATACTTTGGTCCAGGAACTTTCGACACACTTCTAGAAATAAAAGATGAAATCAATGAAATTCATTTAACAGAGCATACTCCTGATGTTGCAACGGAATATAATACAAATGTGGCTGAAAGCGTATTGAGGCAACAAACTCAATCGCCTGAAGAAGCATTGAAGGCAGCAACAGATAAAATTAGAGGTATGAAATAAGTGTAATGAAAAGGCAGTGAGGGATGTGTTTCCTCCCTGTCTTTTTTTGTACTGGCGGTTTTTAAGTGAAATTCAGATAATTCATAAAAATATAAAAAACTTATTGAAAAAAGCGCTATATTTAGCTATACTTTTAATTGGCAGCTTATACGTACATCTTAAATTTTTTGGTGGATTGGTTATAAAGATGTTCGTATATCAACCTTTATTCGGTAAAAAAACTCTTTGATATTTGAAAGCGTATACAAGTAGTAGCAACTATTTATTACTCACTTTCCGATATTAATTTTAAAGAAGGAGTGGATAGAATGCCAGATTCTATGAGAGCGAGTATGATACTGGATAAAAGTTATCAAATCGCACCTGTAGATGAAAGAATATACGGCTCGTTCATTGAACATTTAGGTAGGGCCGTATATGGAGGGATTTATGAACCTGATCATCCAAAAGCGGACGAGCAAGGGTTTCGAAAAGATGTCATTGACCTTGTAAAACAGCTACAAGTTCCTATTGTACGGTACCCAGGTGGTAATATGGTTTCCGCATATAATTGGGAGGATGGGGTTGGACCTAAAGAAGAAAGGCCGCGCAGACTTGAACTCGCTTGGCGTACTGTGGAAACCAATCAAGTAGGTACGAATGAATTTGCGGATTGGGCGAAAAAAGTTGACGCTGATGTCATGATGGCCGTGAATCTCGGTACACGCGGTATTGATGCAGCCAGAAACTTAATCGAATACACTAATCATCCCGGGGGTACATATTGGAGTGATCTCCGAAGATCACATGGATATGATCAACCGCATAATATCAAAACATGGTGTCTTGGTAATGAAATGGATGGTCCCTGGCAGGTTGGCCAAAAAACAGCCTATGAATATGGGAGAATCGCTAAAGAGGCAGGAAAGGCAATGAAGCTTGTCGATCCAACCATTGAACTAGTGGCATGCGGAAGTTCTAATACGGACATGCCAACATTTCCTGAATACGAGGCGACTACATTAGATCTTGCTTATGAGGAAGTGGATTTTATCTCCCTACATCAATATTACGGTAACCGTACCAATGATCCAGCCAATTACTTAGCTAAAAATATGGATATGGACCACTTTATAAAAACGGTCATCTCCACTTGTGATTATATTAAGGCAAAGCATCGTAGCAAGAAAACAATCAATTTAAGTTTTGACGAATGGAATGTCTGGTACCACTCAAATGAAGCAGATAAAGAAATAGATCCATGGAGTGTGGCTCCACCACAGCTTGAAGATGTTTACAACCTCGAAGATGCATTGTTAGTCGGAAGCATGTTAATTACATTTTTACAGCATGCGGATCGAGTAAAAATGGCTTGTATGGCACAGCTTGTCAATGTTATTGCACCAATAATGACGGAGAATAATGGCCACTCATGGAAACAAACCATTTATTATCCATATATGCACACATCAATATTCGGAAGGGGAATATCACTAAAGCCTATCCTTTCTTCTCCAAAATATGATAGTAAAGATTTTACCGATGTTCCTTATGTTGATAGTGCAGCTGTTTACAATGAGGAAAAAGAAGATGTCACCATTTTTATCGTAAATAAACATTTAGAAGAGTCTATCGATCTATCCATTGATTTACGTAGTTTTGAAGGGTACAGCTTCTCAGAACATATTGTTTTAGAACACGATGATTTAAAAGCAGTCAATACATCCTCCGTAGAATCTGTGAAACCTCATTCAAACGGAGTTTCTGAATTCCAGGGTGGATATTTGAATACGCGATTATCGAGAACTTCCTGGAATGTTATTCGTTTGAAGAAAGCGTAAGATCGAATGTTGTTTCAGTGCAATCAGAATAAAAGCAGCTACAGCTCCAACACTTCGATTAGTTACTGAGGAGGAGGATCCTATGAAAACGGTGTACACCAGAACAAAACTGCAATCGAAGGCTCAAAAAGATCCGAGCAAATTATTAAGAATCTTAAATTCTAAAAAAGTAGTTCCATACATTTTTGTTTCGCCATTTATTCTTTCATTTTTGGTCTTGACGCTATACCCTGCAATACAGGGAATCACAATGAGTTTCCAAAGTATTTTGCCTGGGCAAGTTGAATTCATTGGTATGCAAAATTACACGAGGGTACCGAACGCAACCTTTTACAAAGCTTTATCAAATACAAGCATCTATGTCATCCTGACTGTATTGATCCTCACGATTGTTCCTATGATGCTTGCTGTGTTTTTAAACTCAAAAATCGTTAAATTCAAAACTCTATTTCGAGCTTCGCTGTTTGTTCCAGCTTTAACATCCACAATTGTAGGTGGTATGATTTTTCGTTTAATGTTTGGGGAACAAGAATCAGCCGCTGCGAATCAATTCATCAGTTTTCTTGGGTTTGATCCAGTCAACTGGCGCTTTACTGCCTGGTCTGGAATGTTATTAATGGTATTATTAGCATCATGGCGTTGGATTGGAGTAAACTTGCTTTATTTTTTGGCAGCGCTTCAAAATATCCCTGATGAATTGTACGAAGCTGCTGATATCGACGGGGCATCTCGCTTTCAAAAGCTGTTATTTATCACCCTTCCGCAATTGAAACCGATTATTATTTTTGTGAGTACAATTACGATCATCAATGGATTTCGAATGTTTGAGGAAAGTTTTGTTTTCTGGGAAGCTGGCTCTCCAGGGAACATCGGTTTGTCCGTAGTAGGGTACATTTACCAGCAGGGAATTCAACAAAATGATATGGGATTCGGTGCAGCCATTGGCGTTGTGTTGATGTTGATCATCTTTGTCGTCAGCTTCATCTACCTTATCATGACAGGTGCCTTCAAGAAGGGGGAAGCTTAAATGAAAAAGAAAAATACGGTTCTCAAGTGGTTCGCCAATATCGCATTTGTGATCATCTCTTTAATCGCCTTGTTTCCCATTATCAGCTTATTCATCTCATCCTTTATGCCTTCCTCTGTTCTGATGAGGAATGGAATTACATTTAATATCAATGTGGAACAATTAAGTTTCGATAACTATACCTATATCTTAACCCAATCAGCTGATTATTGGACATGGTATGGGAATAGCTTAATCATTTCATTGATTACGATCGTTCTTTCGCTTATTTTTTCATCAATGGTCGGCTATGCATTGGCTATGTATGACTTTAAAGGTAGTAATCTATTCTTTGTTCTCGTCTTGTTCATCTTGATGGTGCCATTTGAGATCTTGATGCTACCTCTATTTCAAATGATGATTGATACTCAACTGATTAATACTTACTTTGCTGTCGTGCTCCCGATGGTCGTTGCGCCGGTGGCTGTCTTTTTCTTTAGACAATATGCGTTAGGACTGCCGAAAGAACTTATGGATGCGGCACGGATTGATGGTGCAACGGAATATGGTATTTTCTTTAGAATAATGCTGCCATTAATGGGGCCCTCACTTGCGGCCATTGCGATATTGCAAGGCTTAGCGAGCTGGAATAACTTCCTTTGGCCATTATTAGTTCTTCGCTCGAATGATATGTTTACGTTACCTATTGGGTTAGCAACATTGTTAACGCCTTATGGCAATAACTATGATGTCTTAATCGCGGGGTCTGTTATGACCATCATTCCGATCATCTTATTATTCATCTTCTTCCAACGTTATTTTGTATCTGGCTTAACGGTTGGTGGAGTAAAAGGATAATCTTTTACGGGCTCTCTATACAGGGGCCCGGTTATTTCTTCTATTCATTTTTTCATAATATATTAGGGTATCAGTTGTCAAAAAGGTGGTTTTTTTGCAATGAAAGCTAATGGAGTGGTTACATCAATCGATCAATTATTGAGCTGGGTGACACGTCTGGCCTGGTTAAATTTATTATTTATCATTGGAACACTTGCGGGTTTTTTTCTACTGGGTCTCTTTCCGGCTTTGACTGCCTGTCTTGGAGTTGCAAGAAAATGGTTGAAAGGAAATAGGACTCTTCCAGTATGGAAGACTTTTTGGCACTTATACCGAAATGAGTGGAAGCTCGCCAACGGGTTAGGACTTGGGTTATTGTTCGTGGGGGGGATTCTTTACCTCAACTATCTAATTATTAAGTCAGCAGAGGGTGAAGTGTTATTTATCATTCCGTTTGCTTTTTATGGAATATTATTTTTTTATGGTTTAATCGTCCTCTGGATCTTTCCGCTAATTGTCCATTATAAAGCTAAACTTAGCCAGCAGATAAAAAATGCAGTCATCATAGGGGTAACAAAAATATATATATCTTTCGGGATGGCTGTACTATGGTTTGCTGTCGGTTATTATTCACTTATGCTTCCCTCGTTATTTCCGTTCTTTTCCTTTACTTTCCTATTCATTGGGTGGATGTGGCTGGCACTACAAGTGTTTATGAAAATCCCGTCTACTAAAAATCATTGATTTAAAAAACTACCCGGACTTTTATTTTAGAAAAGGTCCAGGTAGTTTTTTTGGAATCTTCTAAAATATATTGACAAAGATTCGGAGCTCTTTTACTCTATATATACGTACAAGTCTTGTTTTTTTAAATTTATAACAATTTCATATACGGTTAAGTTGTTGGGAGTAGCCGACACAGTTTATCGTCCTTTAATACCCTTTTGGATGGATAAATATTCTCGGTGAAGAGACAAAATGAATTTTATTTAGAGGTGATCGAATGGGAAATAGAATTGTCCTTAATACAGATGTTCATGAAGGAAAAATCAATAAAAATATCTATGGCCATTTTGCTGAACATTTAGGTCGGTGTATTTATGAAGGGATTTGGGTTGGCGAGGATTCACCGATTGCAAATACGAATGGAATCCGGAATGATGTATTGGAAGCTCTTCGAAAAATTAACATACCTGTGCTTCGTTGGCCGGGAGGTTGTTTTGCAGATGAATATCATTGGAAAGATGGTGTAGGACCACGGGTTGACCGGAAGCGAATGGTCAATACACATTGGGGTGGTGTGGTAGAGAATAACCATTTTGGAACACATGAATTCATGATGCTTTGTGATCTGTTAGGAGCTGAGCCTTACATTTGTGGAAATGTTGGTAGTGGTACAGTGCAAGAGATGGCAGAGTGGGTGGAATACATGACATTTGATGGAGAATCCCCTATGGCAAATTGGCGTGTGGAAAATGGTCAAGAAGATCCGTGGATATTGAAATATTTTGGGGTAGGAAATGAAAATTGGGGCTGTGGAGGTAATATGCGGCCGCAATATTATGCTGATTTGTACCGCCGTTATCAAACGTACGTTAGAAATTACGGGGGTAATCAAATTTACAAAATCGCGGGTGGAGCCAATATCGATGACTATACATGGACAGAAGTTCTGATGGGCGAGGCTGCACAATTCATGGATGGACTTAGTCTCCACTATTACACAATCCCAGGAGATTTTTGGAAAGGAAAAGGTTCAGCTCTCAACTTTGAGGAAAGTGAATGGGATATCACGATGCTGAAGGCGCTTTATATTGAAGAGCTAATTAAAAAACATGCAACTATTATGGATAAGTATGATCCGGAGAAACGAATCGGGCTGATCGTTGATGAGTGGGGGACATGGTTTGATGTTGAACCAGGAACAAACCCTGGTTTCCTATACCAACAGAATAGCATTCGTGATGCTCTAGTTGCTGGCGTAACATTGAATATTTTCAATAACCATTCTGACCGGGTTCAAATGGCGAACATCGCTCAAACGGTAAATGTCTTGCAAGCTATGGTTTTGACAGAAGGAGAAAAAATGATTCTGACGCCAACCTATCACGTCTTCGATATGTATAAGGTTCACCAGGACGCAGAGAAACTTTCCATTAAGGTTGAATCTGATCATATAGCTTTTGATGGTCAAAATTTTCCACAAATCCATACCTCTGCATCTCTATCTAAAGATGGAACCGTCAATATTAGCTTGTGTAATTTAGATAAACAAGATCAAGCGACTCTTGAGCTTGATATTAGAGGTGGAACATATTCCGATATCTCAGGAGTCATTCTCACAGCTCAAGCAATGAATGAACATAATACTTTCGAACAACCTGAAAATGTTAAACCTGAGAATTTTACAGATTTTCAATCAAAGGAAGATGGATTAACTGTGAAATTACCTGCGATGTCCGTTGTGGTGCTATCTTTGAAAGCTTAATTAAGAGATCAATATGAGACAACTTCTCCCATAGGCTTTATTAATAATAGAGAGTGAAGAGGGATAGGATGAAAGACTTTAAAGCGATTGACCAGTTAGCTAAAGAGCTTCATGAAGATCGTTCACAGCTTCCATATATTGAAGTTCGTAAAGGAGCTCTACAAGCAATCACACCATATATAAGAGAGCAAGGGTTTCGACACATCACTATTATTGTCGACGATAATACTTGGGAAGCAGCAGGAGAAAGGATTTTTCATGAACTTGAAAAACATCAGATAGGCGGAGAGGTCGTTTTGATCAAGTCGAATGAACATGACCAAGTACTCGCAGATGAAGATGCGATTGTGCAAGTTCTGGTAGAAACATCTCAGCAATCCAATGCTTTGATTGCTGTAGGAACAGGAACGATTCATGATATTACTCGGTTCTGCAGTCATAAAATGAATATCCCTTTTCTTTCAGTACCTACGGCAGCGTCAGTAGATGGTTATACATCGAAAGGGGCTCCCCTTATTTTACGCGGCTTCAAACAGACGATTCAAACAGCTTCCCCGATCGCCGTTTTTGCAGATATTGATATTATCAAGAAAGCTCCTCGGGAAATGACAGCAGCAGGATTTGGAGATATTCTAGCAAAAAACACATCGCTCCTAGATTGGAAAATTTCCCATTGGATCAATGATGAGCCTTATAATGGACGAGCAGCGGATTTAACCCGTAATTCTTTACAGTTGTGTATCGATCATGTAGAGGAAATTGCCCAAGCTGATGATGAAGGGATTCGTTTATTGATGAATGCGTTGATTGAATCAGGACTCGTGATGCTACTGCTTAACTTTTCTAGATCTGCTTCCGGAGGAGAACACCATTTATCTCATTATTGGGAAATGGATTTACTAAAGCGGAATGCTCCCCAAGTTTTACATGGGGCGAAGGTAGGGGTAGCAACTGCGATCATCACGGAGCTTTATCAATCGTATGCTAACGATCTGGATGTGTTTGGTGCGAATACTGGTCAAATAGCGGAAGAGATCCATCATTTATATAAACCGGACCAAATGACACAATGGCTCCAATTGGTTGGAGGGGCGACGACTCCTTATGAATTAGGGATTGACGACGATTTAGTACAAAAAAGCTTGAATGAAGCCTTTCGGTTGCGTGATCGTTACACAGGATTATATTTGATCAACCAGGCTAAGTCTAAGGAGATTCTTTATCCTGTGAGTAAGAATATTGAGTTGTAAAGGGTGCAATCGTGCAATGCAACAAAATGTCCAGCAATTGATTGAAGAACAACTTTCGTTAGAAACGGACCTAGTATCTGATCGAACGTATCAAGCTAGATGGGAAATTTGTTCTGCCTGCCCTTCGCTATATGCGGATACTACGTGTCTTCATTGCGGTTGTTTTGTTCAGTTTCGTGCAAGGCTCGCTTATAAAAATTGTCCAAATCCTGGTGGTAGCCATTGGTGAAAAGGAGTTGATGGGATGCATATCGATACACAGACTGTTCAAGTCCATGGACAATCCCAGTGGACGCTGTACCGTCTTAAAAATGACCATGGAATGAATGTTGATTTTTTAAATTATGGGGGAATTATTACTAAGATTTTAGTTCCAGACAGAAATGGCTCGTTTGAGAATGTAGTCCTTGGATATGAAAATTATGAAGACTATGTAGAAAATCGGGGTTTTCTCGGTGCGCTGATCGGTCGGGTAGCAGGTCGAATTAAGAACGCTACCTTTGAAATAGAAGGAAAGTTGTATCAGGTAGATAAAAATGAAGGCGACCATCACTTACACGGAGGTAAAAATGGTTTCCATCAGGCGCTATGGGAAGCGACTCCTTTTCAGACGGACGAGAAAGTTGGTGTGAAACTTACCCGTCATAGCAAAGATGGAGAAGAGGGCTATCCTGGAAATGTGATTGTAGAGGTGACCTATTCACTTACTAATGACAATCAATTTGTCATCGACTACCGAGCGAATACGGATCAAATGACTCCTTTAACGTTAACCAATCATTCTTATTTTAACTTAAGTGGAAATGCCCAAAGGACCATTCATGATCATCTAGTATCATTAGATAGTTCCCAATTTGTTGAATTGGATCATCAATTAATTCCTACAGGAAAATGGATGTGTGTGAGTGGGACAACCTATGATTTTCGCAAAAAGCGGAAATTAAGAGAAGGTTTTACTTATAAGGTTCAACAACATGAGGTAGCAAACGGTGGATATGATCACTATTTTTTATTCGATAAAAAAGCAGAACATGACATAGTTCTTGAGGACCAAGAAGCTGGACGGTCGAT
The DNA here is from genome assembly GCF_016908495.1 of Rossellomorea pakistanensis. Taxonomy (GTDB): domain Bacteria; phylum Bacillota; class Bacilli; order Bacillales; family Bacillaceae_B; genus Rossellomorea; species Rossellomorea pakistanensis. The sequence continues at coordinate 386,608 of NZ_JAFBDZ010000002.1, forward strand.
GACGATACAAACCGACCAACCAGGTGTTGTGATGTATACATCTAATATTCTCCCAGAAGGAATAAGCTTATCAGGAGGAGAAACACGAAAGTACGCAGGGATATGCTTAGAAACACAAAGTTCTCCCGCCTCATTACATGATAATGGTTTTCCGAATGTTTTGGTAACTCCAGATACTCCGTACCATAAGCAAACGGTGTTCACTTTTCGAAATGGGGAAAATGAATGAGTACTTATGATGAATTGCAAGGGTTCCTTATTGATTTAGATGGAACCGTGTGGAAAGAGATGAAGTTAATCGAAGGAGCGGCGGGGACAACCCGAGTGTTACCAAGTGATCGAAACAGAGTGGTGGCTTTAAGCAATCGCGGGACGCATTCCCGCATTTAAACAGAGTTGTTTGTACATGGGAGTTTATGAAGGTACGGTTGTTATGGTTTAACAAAATCAGGTTATCAAAATGATGAATAGTTTCCTAATGATACCTTCACAATCGTGCGCATTTCCAGAGTAAGAATCATCACCACGGACCTATTTTAATCCATATCTGATGTTGAAGGGGCTGTCCCAAAAGGGGTCCGGAACCACTATGATTGTAAATATATAGAAGTTATTATTTTGAGGTTTTTTCTATATATTGAATGGTGGTTCCTGACACCTTGGGTTTGGGAAAGCCTCTTTTTAATTCTGCTTGGAGGTTATACAATCGTAAATTTGTCGATTTAAAAATTCAAAGGAAATTTCAGGGATATTCTTAGTGCTTATAGAGAAAATTAAGAGATAAGAATAAACCTAGGGGGATAGGTACGATGACGAATAAAGTGAAAATGAGCTCAGCAGAACTCGGTGCCTTATGGACAACCTACAACAAAAAAACAATGATTATGAGGATATTGGAGTACTTTATCGCAAAATCGGATGATCAAAAAGCTAAAGACCTCATGTCAGGGTTATGGAAACAGCTTGATGTAAAAGTCAAAGAGATTAAAACGATGTTACACAATGAAGGGGCAGTACCACCCGTTGCCTTTACTATGGAAGATGTGAATCTGGAGGCACCGAGGTTATATGATAATGGATTTGATATCATGTTCTGTCGAATCTTAAAGGAAATCAGCATGGGAATGTATGTACTCCATATGACGATTTCTTATCGTGAAGATATTGTTAAACTTTATAAGCAACTGACAGAAATAACCCAGTTTTATTATAATCAGTTCACACAATATCTTCTGGAAGAAGGGCTGTTGCCACGGCCAACGTTTGTTAACATGCCAAAATCGGTAGATGATTTAGATGACAAATCCTATTTGAAAGGGTCCAATCTTTTGAGGAGCAAGCGGGATCTAAATGTGGTGGAGTTTGGACTTCTCTATCATGCAGTTGAGACCAATATAACCGGAATGCAACTGATGACAGGATTTGCCCAATGTTCAAAGGATAAAGAAATAAAGAAATACTTTATAAAAGGGAAAGAGCTTTCAAAAGAAATATTAAATGAAACAGTGGATATCCTCCTTCAGAGTGATATTCAACCACCAGCGACACCAGGGGGGACGATTACAAGTTCAAAAGAAGCTCCATTTTCGGAAAAGCTCATGTTGTATTGTACATACCTTTTGTGCAGCTTTAGTATAGGAGGGAATGGTTTTGGAGCGGGGCTTAGTTTGCGTAATGATTTGAATGTGAAATTCGGGATATTTGGAAAGGATACTTATGAATTCATGCGAGAAGGTGTTAAAATCATGATTTCTAACGGCATGATGGAAGAACCACCTCGAATGGATATTAATCATTTAAATCATTAGTAATCTCTTGAAGTTTTACTTTATTAGTAAGCAAAGGATAAGTACTAGGAGGAATATCAATGGAAACCAATCATCACCCTAAATTAACGTCTACTGAAATTTCAAATCTTTGGACAACTTTCCAAGGCGGTACGATGACTATATGTGGTGTGAAGTATTTTTTAGCAAACGTTAAAGATAAAAGTATCCGTGATCTCTTACAGTATTCGTTAGATTTTACTAAAAAACGTCTTCAAACCATTACCCAAATATTAAATGCTGAAAATTACCCTATTCCAGTTGGTTTTACTGAACAAGATGTGGATACAGAGGCCCCTAGGTTATTTTCTGATTCCATGATTCTATTTTATATGTTGAATATGGGAAGGCTTGGTCTTACTGGAGAAAGTCTGCTATTCTCACTTTCAGCACGGGATGATATTGCGGCTTTCTACTCGGAATGTGTCACACAATCGAAAGAGCTTGTAGACAGGGGAAGAAAACTGGCTATCGATAAAGGTATTTTTATTCGTCCCCCTTACTTACCAACCCCGAATCAGGTGGATTTCGTAAAGAAACAAAGCTTCTTAAATGGTTGGTTGGGAGACCGCAGACCTCTTTTAGGAATTGAAATCGCTAACCTTGTGTACAATTCCGAAAGAAATGCGCTTGGTGAAGCTTTGATAACCGGATTTAGTCAAGTTGTGAGATCTAAGGATGTTCGTCAATACATGTTAAAGGGAAGAGAAATTTCAGGAAAGCACTTCGAGATATTCAGCTCAGTTCTACATGAGGAGCATCTGTCGGCAACATTAAATATGACCTCGGAGGTAACGGATTCCACGGTTCCTCCATTTTCTGATAAATTAATGATGTTTCACATTGCAGGGCTTGTCGCGTCTGGGATTGGCCAATATGGAGCAGCCACGTCAGTTAGTCCAAGGCGTGATTTAGGAATGATGTACACTCGGCTAATGGCAGAAATTGTGAAATACTCGGAAGATGGAGCCAATATTATGATTGACAATGGTTGGATGGAGCAACCCCCAATGGCAGCGGACCGTGATGAATTAGCTAAAAGAAAAGGATAAGTGTATGGAGAAACTCTTATGGAGTATTGCATTCCCTGGGTTTGGACAATTATTAAACGGCAGATATATAAAGGGGATTATGATCATCGCATTGGAAATCCTAATTAATGTGCAAGCCAATTTTAATACAGCGATTATTGCTAGTTTTCAAGGGGACATTTCAAAAGCGATTCAAGAAACGAATGATCAATGGCTAATGTTTTACCCATGTTTATATTTCTTTGCCATCTGGGATGCATATAAGGATGCAGGGGGAGGAGAAAATCCTTATTCCTTTCTTCCGTTTGTTTTTGGAGCCTACTTCGTAACGGTGGGATTAATTTTTTCCTCGAATTTGAAATTGTTTGGTGTATTGGTTGGTCCCGTTTGGCTGCCAATGCTTTTTTCAATTCCAGGTATAGGAGTCGGATTGTTATTAAAAGAAACAATATCTAAAATTAGAAACCATTAAGCTGATAAGGGTCTATCCTATCAGTTTTTTATTTTCTTTAGGTTTTCATTAGGAATATAAAAAAAAACCATAGATAGGGGACACGTGCATTAACTCCATGTTCTCATGCATAAAATTAGATTCTTGTGCATTGACTAGTCATTTTCGTGCACAAAATCAAAAAGTTATGCATTACCACATTTAAGAAAAGGAAGATAATGATTTTTCTTATGATGAAGTAAACTAGAATGATTAATTGTTTGAATTCTAAAGGAAAAACAACGAATGAGTGATAAATTTAATCAAAGTTAGTGAAAAAGAAGAACATATTAATCAGGGGAAATCGTTTTTGGTGTAGTAGGAAAAAGCCAAATAAAGAGAAACGCTATTTATCAATATTTCTAAAATCAAATTGAGCTGTCTGATTGTAGATAGATGACTTATCAGACAGCTCCTTCCTTGCATTGACTTAAATTATATAAATGTTTAATTTAGTATTCCGAAATGCCTATTATACTACTTAAGAAATCTTCTTTAATTCCTCTGTTAAACGTAGGAATTCTTTCTTGTTTCTGTTCTGTAATGACTGGTCGATTTTCTGTTGGATTTTCTCTTTTCGGAAATCAAAAAGTGCTTTGTCTAACACCATTTCAGCAAATAGAGAATCCATAGCATTTACCTCGTGTTGTGGTGAATTGAGCAATTTCTTTTCCATGAAAAATCAACTCCTTGACCTTTTTTCTATTATACTAACCATTTTCGTAATATTCAAAACATTTGTTTTGGTAATTTGATACATTCACGAAAAAATTTTGGGGTCAGCATTTAGAAATATTATTAGAATGGTATGTATGATAACCAAAAGAGGGGGCTATCCGAATCAAATATTATTTTAATTATCAAATAGCTGTCCAAAATAATATGACAAAGAACAAAAAGTCCTCAGCCATTTATCGGTAGTAAATGACTGAAGACCTTTTATACGAGGTTTTATGACCATACTTTGTTGAAAATAGTCCTCCGTTAGCATTATAAGCATTATATTATTTATAGTTTTTTTCAACAAATGTCCAAATTAGAAAAATGAAACTAGATGTACCAACTACAATAAAAAAACTATTCGTAATAAGATGAAAATCCAATTCATGAATAGTTTTGTCAACTTCACCATTATGAAGAGTCAAACCCTTGTATTCGAGCGCAAAGTAAGAGATGATGATTCCGATAAAAAAACCACCTAATAAAGAAATCCAACCTTTTATAAAAGGAATCCTCCCTTTTTTCTATATAATATTCCTAGGATTTTTGATGGATTCCGGTTGAATTAAAGCCCACGAGTCGATTTAGGAAGGGAATAGTTAAGCAATTCTTCATAATAATTATTAGGATTGCTTATTTTGTTTTCAACAAAAAATTTCGCCATTGTTGAATCTCAGCAATATAGTCACTTTCCGACAGCTGGTATTCTCCATTATACATTGTTGAACAAGCATTATACTTTATACTACCTTCTACCTTGAACGTCTCAGTTTGCAAATCGACTACCCCCAAAAAGCATCTATGAGGCTGTCAAATCGATAACAACGGATTTTCATGCCCTCAAAGAGCATCTATGAGGCCGTCAAATCGACATCCGAGCATTTTCACGGTCCCGAACTCTCTTCTGAATACCAAATGTCAACTTTCATATTAATTCTGTATTCAAAGTAAACACCATTATATAAACAGACGTCTTCTTTGATTAGATTACTCTTTGAATTTATCGGCTGCTTAATTCCTGATTTTGAAAAATATTCCACTAAACCTATAAAACAGATGTTATGATATTGTTTGTGCTACAAAGTACAGAGAGATTTTTGAAAATAACCATATCATTATAGTAGGTGAAGTCATGGAAATTTTAAAGGAAGTATTGGAGTGCCGGCTTCAACATGAAGGGCTTCGTTCGGTGATTCCAAGTGTTGAGGACTGTAGGCGCAGGCTCGTTTATGAGCAGCAAGATCGGCTTTTAGAATGGCTCGTTTTTGAAAAAGAGAATCGGAATTATGGTTGTTTGATTGAGCATCAAGCCGATCAAATGAAAATATTGTCTGACAGCACAACTATTGAACAATGTAAGTCGTATGAAGGGGAGGCACAGGCCCTTTATGAGATAGGTGATGTGTTCTTTAATCCTGAGCGAAATCGACATTTGTGGCCAACCTATATGAAGAAAAATAAACGGTTTGAGGCCTTTCAAACTTATTTAGAAGTTTTTGCTATTTTAAAAGATTCTGAGGATATACTGACGTCTATACAGGTGGATCAGGAAGAAGCTGAATTTGTTGTGGCGCTTTTTGAGAGATTGCGGGACTTTTATGAAATAGGGAACGATTCATCAAGCTTATTATTGTGGAGAGAGACCAAGCATCTCTGTATAAATAAGTGGCTTAAAGACTTGCATTCTGCATTTATCATTTTCCGAAAGCTTACAAAGCTACCTTTCCAAAAAGCACATAAGCTTGGTGTCTCAAAAGTAAGATTGATGACAGGGGTGGGGTGGCGTTGGCTCCATTGGCAGGTCTACACTTATTGGCATGATGAATATTTTTATTTGTTCAGTCGTTTGAAATCAAACCCGGAAGATTTTGAAAAAATGGAGCAAACCTTAATGAACAAAACGAGTCATGCAGTATACCCACTATTCCCAATGGGGGCTAAGGTCTCTGAAATGACGCTTTCATGTGATCGTGAGTCTTTCCGTTTTCCAAAGGAGGGGGACCTATGATTCTTACATACTTTTTAATTTTACTTGGAAGTATCCCGATGGTCATGTTTCTATTTGCAGTTATTGAGCATCGTCATTATCATATTCTTTTTCGCCATTTGCTCGTTTGTGCTTTGGTGTGGCTTGTTGTATACGGAATAGCGACTGTAATCAATCTTCAATATTGGTTCGACTACCAATTGACGTTTTTGCCGAAGTGGGAAGAAGTGAAGATCATGATGTTTGTCGTGGCTGGACTTTTTGTGCTTGTGTTTTTAGTAACAAGCATTATAAGCCTTATACAGCGTACTCCAGTTCGAGAATGGATGGGGAACCATGGAAAGCTTTATCTCGTAATTGGCTCTTTATGCTTTAATATCCTAATGATTTTTATTTTCATTATGCCGGCGGGGCAAAAGTATGATTATAGTGTGATTCTAGATCGCGCGCAGGAGCAATTTGAGGAAGTGGAGCCTTCTGAAGATAATCCGGTTGCGGCCGTCTTAGCTGCATCCCAGCAAAACTGCTTATCAAGCTCATCGACCTGCCGAAACTCAAGCTATGATAATCTAGTGATGGTCAAAAACTTTGAGGATCACGATCTGCTGGTGGAAATGGAAATTGCCTTTTTAAACCGTGAAAAAGAAGTGATGGAGGTCTTCGAATTTGGTCCCATTTATTTAGAAGCAGGGGAAGCCGTACCTGTGGTTTCTAAAAGTGAAGGAGAAAAATCCAGCGCCTGGGACCGTTGGACGAACTATACAGAAGACCATACCGCTTTTATTCAATATCGATATCGGTGGAAGTCTGAACCAAGGAATTAGGCATCCTAACGAAAAACGGACTGCCCTTAAAATGGCAGTCCGTTTTTTTACCCTTATTTAATATCCCAGGTTGAAATTAAACCTTAATCTCACATTGTGGATTCCAGTCTACCTCCCACAAATTATTTCAAGCAAATAGACTGATAAGATTTCCATCAGGATCCTTTACAATCGCATATCGCTGCCCCCAAAAAGCATCCCAAGGTTCACGGTGGCCCTCATATCCGTGATCCACTATCTTCTTATACAAATCATTGAGTGAGTCCTTGTTTTTACATAAAAACGCTAACTCAATTCGATGACCAGCAGGTTCTTCCCAGCCACCATATATTTCATGAATCATATCCTGTGTGTCAAAAGCTAAGCGGACGCCATCTTGATTCACTTCGACATGCTGTTCCCCATTCATATTTTCCGGAATTGAAAATCCAAGAACCCGATAAAAATCTAATGCTTTTTTCATATCCTTCACGACAATCCCTACCATATCTAATTTAATACTCATTGGTTCCACTCCTATCAATCATTATCGTCTTACTAGGTTCAATGAATAGATTACCTTTATTAGCTGCATTTGTATTGTAAAAAACGGACATTAATTGGAATCATACGTAAATAGTTTAGAAGGTGATAGGCCGTAAAGATGTTTAAAGCTTTTGATAAAATGAGGTTGATCATAATAGCCATATTTTAATGAAAGTTCACTTAAATGAAGCTGAGGCTTCAGATATAGTTCTTGCAGTAGATTTTGAAATCTAATGATATTTACTAATTCTTTGGGGCTGACTCCGAACTCCTTTTGAAATCTCCTTCTTATATGCCTTTCACTGAAACTGAGCTCTTCCGATAATGACCGAATTGAAACCATTCCCTTATGGAAAAACATATACTGCATACTTGTTTCCAGTAAGTCATCTTTTTTTGCTTCATTCAACAATAGGAACTTCAGTAACGTTGATTCAATCTTTTCGATTATTTCTGATGTTCGAGAAGATGAAAGGATATCTTCAACAAGATAAGCACTATCATTTCCCCAAATATCTTCTAGAAAAACCTGATTTCCTATAAACTCAGAAACAGGATAGGTAAAAAAAAGATGTGCTGTATCTATAAAAAAGCGAATACCGAATAACGAACAGTTTTGAGAAAGGTTCATCACTTCAAATTGGGTCATCAACCCTGTAGCAAAGGCACCTTTAGATAAAGAAGGTGATTTCAAGTCAAAAATAATATCCACACAGCCATCTGGTATAATACGATGCAATTGATCTATATGCGAGGCATTGAACTCAACGGTCCAATAGCAAGCAATATAAGATTCCAGACTCTTAGATGGGAAATATTCTCGATATCGATAATTCGAGTTTACTAGTCCATGTTGTAGTGTAGGGGGTTGTAAAGGATGAAAAAGTCGCATATGGTTTCACACTTTCTATACGGTTATTATTAACTTTACCAGAAAACCACCAACTCCCATACGTCGTTGTATTATTTTTTACCAACTTTTATTTTGAAAAAACATCAACGTTTTATGGGGATCATTATTGTTAATATTTTCAATGAGGCATATTATTAAGTTAAAAGAAAGGAGATATGTATATTGATTTTGAAGCATCGCTATGAGCCGGTAGAATTAAAGATTATGAGATCTTTAAATGTTCGAATGAATCTAGCAGCCAAAGACGAAAATTACTATTTAAACCTTGAAAAAGGCTATGAAGGTGAGCGAAAGTTTGACGAATGGATCAAGAGCTTTTCAGATGACTACCTTGTTCTAAATGATTTATTACTAGAATATAACAACACTTTATTTCAAATCGATTCATTGATGATTTCCTCAAATAAGATTTCCCTTTTTGAAGTAAAAAATTATGAGGGTGACTTTTTTATCGAAGCAGATAGGTGGTATTCGATATCAAAAACGGAAATAAAGAATCCTTTGCTTCAATTGCAACGAAACGAATCCTTATTTCGACGATTACTTCAGGAACTTGGATTTGCTTTTCCCATTGAAGCCTATCTTATCTTCGTAAACCCCGAATTTCAACTCTACCAAACACCTCTAAATCTCCCTATTATTTTTCCGTCACAGCTTAATCGCCTTATGGATAAAATAAAAAAGAAACCCTCTCGTTTAAAAGATGTACATTCAAAATTAGCGAAACAATTACTATCTCTTCATTTAAAAGAACCCCCTTATAATCGGTTACCTGAATACCACTTTGATCAACTTGAAAAAGGGATTGCTTGTCCATTGTGTCATAGATTTTATCATCACCTTACGAAAACAACCCTACTATGTACTAGCTGTGGTGGAAGCGAAGAATACCCTGTTGCAGTATTACGGAACGTGGAAGAGTTTAAGCTTCTTTATCCAAATGGAAAAATTACCATTAACCATATATATAAATGGTGTAGCCTCATTAAGGACAAAAGAACCATTCGAAAAGTTCTTTCAAACCATTTTAAACTAATTAGACAAGGTAAATCCTCTCATTATGTGAAAAATGATTAATTAGTTCAAACAGAATTCCCCCAAACTTAGTTCCTTTACTACTTTTGAATAATATCTACTTTTTGATACCGTGATTTCGGCTCTTGTTCAATTTCACGGTATTATTCGTATTTTTTTATGCCTTCAATCGGATTCTGCGCAATTTTTTGGTAGTTATCAATTTTTAATGCTGTCATTTCAGCATTTGCGTTGTAACATGTCACGAAAGCTCTCTATTCGAATCTTCAAATTTGCATTCGAGGTATAACATGTCACGAAAGCACTCTATTCGGATCATCAAATTTGCAATTCAGGTATATCATGTCACGAAAGCACTCTATTCGGATCATCAAATTTTCATTCGAGATTTATCATGTCACAAAAGCACTCTATTCGGATCATCATGATTGCATTTGCGTTGTATCATGTCACGAAAGCACTCTATTCGGATCATCATGATTGCATTTGCGTTGTATCATGTTGCGAAAGCACTCTATTCGGATCATCGTGTTTGCATTCGCGATGTATCATGTCACGGAAACTCTCTTTTCGAATCATCAAATATGCATTCGAGATTTATCATGTCATGAAAGCACTCTATTCGAATCATCATGATTGCATCCCAGCAGAATCACGTAACGAAAAGCTTCAATTTAATGCCGTCATATCGCGATCTGACAGAATCATGTCATAAAAGATTACTATTAGTACGTCATACCGCCATCTACACAGAATCACACCAAAAATCCTCATGTAATGTCATCATTGCCCTATCCATCCTCACAATTTAATAAGCTTGTACTCCCCTAAAATTAGGATGATCCCATTCCTCTAAAAATATTGAAAGCGTTTCTGCAAAATAGTATCTTAAAAAATGAGAATGGCAAAAGAAATTAACCATAGCGGTAAGGATTTGATTAGTGGAATACAGGTTAACCAGACTATTCATCTACAACCGTATCAGTCCATGTGGGTTAAATTATAAGAGTACTGTATAAGGTTGTTCCAAAACCAAGGGGCTTAGAGACGAGAAGAAATCATTAAACTGCCTCCTATCTGGTGGTAAGCCCCTTTTGGAACAGCCCGGTTATTTATAGGAACTTGAAAGGAAGGTACAGATCAAATGAAAGTTCTCGTTGCAATCGATTCGTTTAAAGGAAGTGTTTCTTCTGTTGAAGCGAGTAAAGCCGTTTCATTAGGAATACGAGACGTTTTTACCGATGCGGAAATTTTGTCTGTACCTCTTGCTGACGGTGGCGAAGGAACGGTGGAAGCATTGGTTCATGCAGCAGATGGACATGTTATCAAACAAAGAGTTACTGGATCATTAAACCAGACTGTTGATGCAGAATACGGTATTTTAAGTGATGGAAAAACAGCCGTTATTGAAGTATCATCTGCTTGTGGCTTGCCGCTTGTTCCTATCAAGCATCGTAACCCCTTGATAACGACTACTTATGGTGTTGGCGAACTAATTTGTGACGCGATCGAAAGGGGATGCCGCCATTTTATCATCGGGCTTGGGGGAAGTGCCACCAATGATGCTGGGATTGGGATGTTGCAGGCACTTGGTTATAATTTTTTAGACAAAAATGGGGAATCGGTTGGTTTGGGAGGGGGAGAGCTGCGGCGTATTCGAAAAATTGATACCACTCATGTTCACCCTGTCTTGAAGTCGTGTACCTTTAAAGTGGCTTGTGATGTTACGAATCCTCTTTATGGACCAAATGGAGCAACCTATGTATATGGTCCCCAAAAGGGAGCAACACCTGAAATGTTGGAAGAGCTTGATGCAGGAATGGAAAGCTTTTCACAGGTTGCTTTTCATAAAATAGGGTTGGATATCCAAAGCATTAATGGAGCAGGAGCGGCAGGGGGACTTGGAGCTGCCTTTGCAGGGTTCTTACAAGCTCAACTTCAATCAGGAATTGAGCTAGTCATGGAATTAGCGAACATTGAAGAGAAACTGGGGCATGTCGACTTTGTTGTGACAGGTGAAGGGAAAATTGATGGGCAAACCTCAATGGGAAAAGCACCTCTTGGTCTATCAAAGCTTGCTCAAAAACACGGTATCCCAGTGATTGCACTTGCCGGAGCTATTTCAGAGAAAGGTTCTACTTTGAATTCACAGGGAATCACTGCTTTGTTTTCCATCATGAACGAACCGATGTCTCTAGAAGAGGCAATGGCTAAAGATGTCACTTCTGATCATTTACGCTTTACTACTTGTCAGTTATTTCGGTTGATTCGAGCCATTAGATAAGGAATCGAATGTAATGCTCATACCATCCCTTTACGAATCCACTTAGTTGTAAGTAAAAGCTATTAATCTTTAGGTACACCATTCCCATGTCCGAACGAAATAGTCATCTATCATTTGGGGTGTCAGCAGCAAGCGCAAGCTCTTAGGCCTTCGAGATAGAAACAAAGCCATCTAGAAAGGGAAAGGAGCCTTTCTGGGTGGCTTTGTTTTATGTTTGTCAGAGGCAGACAGGACATGGAATTACAAGCCGTTTATCCTTTATCACCTTCCCCTTTTCTTGCATGTAACTAAGTCTTACCATTGTATTAATATTCGAAATATAATATAAATATAGACAAATTCTGCTATATTGAATTATAATAAAAAAATGAAAATAGAAAATGATTCCGCATTTTGGAAAAGGGAGTTTTTAGTAGGGGAAAAGAGCCTTTAATGTAAGCGTTATCTTAGAGGGGTAACGTAGATAACAAAAGGGGGATATACAGCTTGGATCATATTATGGATTTGATTGGAAAGATTACAGGGTTTATATGGGGACTTCCAATGATGCTGTTATTATTGGGGGGAGGGCTATTCCTAACGGTTCGTTTAGGGTTTTTTCAATTCCGTTATTTTCCTCATATTCTTAAACAAACATTTGGAAAGATATTCAGTAAACCGGATTCATCTGAAGGATCATTGACACCCTTCCAAGCGGCTACTTCTGCCTTAGCTTCTACCGTTGGGGCAGCGAATATTATTGGAGTACCAGTTGCCATTGCGTTTGGTGGACCTGGGGCCATTTTTTGGATGTGGGTTGTATCATTAATAGGAATGGCGGCTAAGTATTCGGAAGTCGTATTAGGGGTTAAATATCGACAAAAAAATGAATATGGTGAATGGGTTGGGGGCCCTATGTATTACATAGATAAAGGTTTAGGGTGGAAGCCTGTCGCATCTTTTTTTGCGTTTGCCTTAATGATGCAAATCGCGGCGAGTACGATGGTGCAATCTAATTCGCTAGCCACAACAGTAGAAGGAGCTTTTAACGTTCATCCAGCGGTAACAGGAATAGTGGTCATGTTGTTTATCGGAATCATCGTTTATGGTGGGATCTCACGAATAGGAAAAGTTGCGGAGAAGTTTGTCCCAATTATGGTTGGAATTTATATTACTGGCTCCATCATTGTTGTTTTTTCAAATGCTTCAGCTATTCCGTCCGTGTTTTTACTGATTTTTGAACATGCTTTCACACCGGTTTCTGCTGCAGGGGGATTTGCTGGTGCAGGTGTAGCGGCAGCTATCCGCTGGGGGTTAGCAAGAGGGGTTTATTCGAATGAATCCGGGATGGGAACAGCCCCGATCGCCCATGCGACGGCAAAAATTGACCACCCAGCTAAACAAGGATTTTGGGGTGTTTTTGAAGTGGTTGTCGATACATTAATCATTTGTACAATGACGGCAATCGTTATTTTAAGCACCGGGGTTTGGAAAGATACAGCACCTGAGCAAGCTTCAACGATGGTGACAGAAGCATGGGGTCAAGTATTTGGGAATGAAATTGCCGGGTCCTTCATGACGATTTCTTTATTTTTCTTTGTCCTTTCGACCGTTGTCGTCATTATTTATTATGGGGAAAAACAAGCAGAATACTTGTTTGGTACGATGTTCTCCAAAGTAATGCGGTTCGTGTATGTGGCGGCGATTTTTATCGGAGCGATTGGCGGACTAAAGTTAGTGTGGCAGTTCCTCGATATTTTATTGGCATTTGTCATTATACCGAATGTCCTTGCGCTTTTATTTCTAAATAAAGAAGTTAAGGCTGTGACGAACGATTATTTTCAAAACATTTATAAGAAGAAGGATTCTTCATCTTCGTCTGATTCGTTCACTAAAAAGGCGCAATAGTGGTCAATATATGAATTCGTTTGTTGAATATACCTATGATAGAATAGTATTATAACTGTTTATTAAGAATAGGAGAAAATGCGAATGGTTCAATCGATTGACCGTGCCATGCAAATCATTCAAATTCTAATTTCCAATCCGCATAAGATGGATTGGTCGATCACAGAATTAGCAGAACAAACAGATTTACCCCTAAGTACGATGCATCGCTTGTTGAGTTCGTTAGTGGACCATGGACTTGTTATGCAAAACCCAACTACTAAGCATTATAAAGCAGGGTACTTATGGATGGAGATAGGGTTAAAAGTTCTTGACAGTATAGACTTCCGAACGGCTGCCCTTCCTGTGATGGAAAGTTTGGCTATGGAAGTGGAAGAAAGTATTTATTTAAACATCCAGGATGGAGCCCATGGTATCACGATTGAAATTGTTGACAGTCCATTGAAGGTCCGAATTGCAGAAACCCTCGGTATACGCAGTCCTTTATATATTGGGGCACCAAATAAGGCTATATTGTTCTATTTAAATGATGAAGAAAGAGAGCAAATATACCGCAGGCTTGATTTAACAAAAGAAGTTAAGGATGCTTTAAAGACACAAATTTCTGAAGTTCGAAAAGTTGGTTATGCTATCAGTGAAGGGGAACGAACAGAAGGGACTTCTTCCGTTGCTGCTCCGGTCTTTGGCTATGCAAATAAAGTGCTGGCAGCAGTCAGTATTAATGCCCCAAGCTTTCGTTTTACTGAGGACCGCCTTCCTGTCTTAATTGAAAAAGTGAAACAAGCAGCCCAGGATATATCGGTAAGAATAGGAAAATTCCATTAAAGAATGCCTCCAGGTTTTTAATGCTTTGGAGGCATTTTTTTTTTTGAAAATGAAACTAAAAACAAGTGACAAAAGGGTCTAAATGGATTATATTTTAACTACAAACAAAAATAGAAAACGTTTCCGTAATTCGGAAAAATCGTAAGGGGTGACAGGGATGTATCATCAGCTCAAGAAAATGGATATAGCTGAACAAGCCGAATTTTTAACGCGTTATTTGGTTGGTATCCAAAGTATTAATGGGACCAAAGGGGAAGTCGAGGTGGCGGAATCTATTCTGCAAGTCCTTCAAAGCTTCCCATATTTTCGGAAGAATCCCGAATTAGTATGGGAACAGTTTATTCCAAACGATACGGTAGGTAGGAAAAATATCTTTGCTCTTGTTCAAGGTAAGAAAGCATCCAATAATACTGTAATTTTCCACTCCCATATTGATACGGTTGGAATTGAAGATTTTAGTCATTTAAAATTTGCTGCTTTAAATCCGGATATTTTGGAAGCATTTTTTTCCACATATGAACTTGACAAGGATGTGCAAGCCGATGCCAGGTCAAGGGATTGGATGTTTGGAAGAGGTTCTGTTGATATGAAAAGTGGGGCAGCTGTCCACCTGGCAAATATCCTGTATTTTACCGAACATGTTGATGAGCTTCCAGGCAATATCCTTTTGATGTTTAACCCGGATGAAGAAAGTCAGCACAAGGGGGTTATTTCGGCTATTTCGGAGTTGAAAAGATTGAAGGATGAATACAGATTAGAATATGTATCGGCCATCAATAATGATTTTATCACTCCACTTTATGAAGGAGATCCTCACCGATATATTTATACGGGAGCTGCAGGTAAAATTCTTCCTAGCTTTTATATATATGGTCGTGAATCCCATGTGGGAGATACGCTTTCAAGCCTTGATCCAAACTTTGTTGCAGCAGAAATTACACGCCGTATTCACAATAACTTAGAGCTGGCAGAAAACATTAAAGGAGAACTGACACTCCCTCCGACATGTCTGCAGCAGCGTGACAATAAAGAGTTTTATACGGTCCAGACAGCTACAAGCAGCTATTTGTACTTTAACTTCTTTCTTTATGAAGCATCGGCTAAAGAAGTAATGAATAAACTGATCGAGATTACAAAAGAAGCGTGTTTCGATGCCGAGTATCATTTATATAAACAGTACCAGGAATTTTTAAACCGTACAGGCTTGCCAGGAAAGGAACTTTCGTGGCACATCGAGGTCACATGTTTAGCGGATTTTATAAATGAATTAGAGGAAAAAGGGATTCAAGCTGTTCAAACGGCAAAAGAAGTACATGATACACATCAGGATATGGAGCCAAGAAAGCTTTGCTTCAAAATTGTAGAAGCTTTACAAGATCTAGACCCAGAAAAAAAGCCAAGGGTGATTATTTTCTTTGCTCCTCCTTATTTGCCGCATAATTATTTGAATGAAGGAAATCAAAGAGATGAGAACCTTCTGAAATGTATTGAAGCAGTTTTAGCAGACATGGAACAAAAGACGGGTGAACAATTTGCTTTGAAAAAGTTCTTCCCGTATTTGGCAGATGGCAGTTTTCTTTCCTTGCACGAATCAGATGAAGAACTAAGGTCGTTAATTGATAACTTCCCTGAATGGGAATCCATTTACCCGGTCCCTGTAAGAAGCATTCGTGAAATGAATATTCCTTCCATAAATATGGGGGTTTATGGGAAAGACGGACATAAGTGGACAGAGCGAGTCTATAAACCGTATACCTTTCATGTCCTTCCTGAACTCATTCGTAATACTGCCATAAAATTATTAGAACAGGAAGAAATCACTGTGTTAAATGCATAAAAAGAATTACCCTTCATGTAAAAAATCTGATGGGGACTCAAGTGATCGATTTAAATGTTCGGAAGATAAATGGCTAGTTTATGAGTGGTGTAAGGTTGTGCATAAGGGTAAAAAAAACGGGCGTATTACCTGAATTAGGGTAAGCGCCCGTTTTGGTGTTAAAACCGAAGTTAAAAAATAAGGATATGTACAACTTGATAAATAAACCGAAGTTTTACCATCATCCTAAAGTTGTAGGAAACCTCCTTCCATTTATCGATTCCTGAATTTTATTAAACCTTTACAATGAAGAGGAAGAAGTAAGGAGACTACATTCAGTTTGGTAGAGTGAGGCTTTGATAAGATTTTTGAGAAAAGGAAGTGGAACCTATGAAACTAAACCATATCAATCTTACGGTCACTAATGTAAATGCAGCACGAGAGTTCTTAGAGAAATATTTCGACCTGCAAACTAAGAGCACACATGGCGATTCTTTTGCCGTAATGACGGACGAAGACGGATTGTTGCTTGCCTTGATGAAAGGGACCGAGGTCAACTATCCCAAATCCTTTCATATAGGTTTTTTTCAAGAGAGTAAAGAGCGAGTAAATGAAATTAATCAACGCTTGAAGGATGATGGATTTGATGTGAAACCACCAAGAATGGCTCATCGTTGGACATTTTATGTTAAAGCACCCGGCGGATTCATGGTGGAGGTTCTCAATTGAATGGAGCACCATTCTATATCGTACTCGTTTATTTATTCGAGGATGTTTCTAAGGATATGTAATAAAAATTAAAGTGAAATTTAGATAAAATGCACCTTACAGAGTAACCTTTTTACTAGTGATCTATAAGGTGCTAAGATCCATTAACTATTAGAGTCAGGATTTTCGGATCCCTCCAGAACCTTTGTTTCTTGTGGCTGCTCCTCCTCTGTTTTCGGTTTTTCTTCTGATGGTTTTATCTGTTCTTTATCAGTTAGGGGATGCTGTGGTTCTATAGGTTCTTCTGGTTTTTGAGCTGATGGATCTATTGCCGCTTCCTTTTCCTGAACAGGTGGAAGGGAAGGGTCATTTATTGCTTTTTCTGTTTCACTGGCTGTGCTTTCATCCTCTATTGTCTCTGTGTTTGTGTCTGCCTTAGCAGGAGGGGGTGGCTTTACTGTAGCCTTAAGCTTTTCTTGATCCACGGAAAGGATGAAAGGCTCATCGATATAGGAGTTTAAGGCTGTTAAATCGTATTCAATTTGTTTTATAGTACAGTCGTTCTGTCGCTGACTGATTTTATTTGGGGGACTTGTAAAGCTTTCATTAGGATGTAACGTTTTACTGATTACATCTGTTCCGCCATTTTTGCTTATCAGTTCTAGACTAAAAGGAATATCGATCGTCGAGATGTTCTGGATCGTTACCGTGCTGCTTACTTGACAATTTTCCCCGTATTGAATATCCCCTTTCATCCGTAACAAATCAGAAGTCGTTGCATTTGTTATGACACCTGAAGCTGAACTCTCTGATGTGAACCAAGCATACGTACCATTCCTCGCCAAGGTGAAGGTTAAGGAAGTGAGGAAAATTAATCCAGCTATTAACGCGAATCGTAATTTTTTTTGGTTCATCTTAACTAGTCTCCTTTTGCAAGGTATAAGTCCGTTTCCCGTGAAAAGTAGTACGTCTCGATTGTAAGTAACTGAACCACACCTTTTTAGTACATGCTTAACTAAATGGTACATTAGGAACTAAATTCTGTAAATTGGGGTAATTAAAAAAAATCCGATTATTTTCGACAAAGGCACTGCCGAAACCTGTGCGCCATGCTTTTGCTAATAGGGTCTTTAGTTGGGGTTATAAAACAATGAAGAGGACAATAAAATTTCGTTGGGAGGATATATAGGTCCAACTAACTGCAATTGTGAAAGTTATCATCTACTATACATCAGATAATTTGAACTTATTTGCTTTAATACGAGTATAAACCACAACTTGTAAAAAACTCCGTTTGTATTAGGGAAAATTATTTAGTGAAATAAGACTACCAACGACAAAATTAATTCATTCTCTTCACTCTCCTTCTTTTATTAGACTTTCGCTCTTCAGCTTAAAGGTTTCTAGAATTTTCTTGTAGATCTCTCCTGTTTTCAGGGGGGATCTTTTTATGCCTACCTATTTATCGCTCTTAATGATTACTAGTTAATCTTTCAAACCTCAATAAGTCTCTTATTAACTCATATGTTTTATTGCAAAATAAACTAAAGACAATATTTCTAAAAATTATGACAATATTTTGATTGTGAAAGCGTTTTATTCAATATAGTCTTGATTATGTACTAGTACAATAACGTGTGAAAGTCCTTCCAAGGGTGTTCTGCGTGTGAAGGTTACAAGTCAAATAGCATCCAAAGCATTCTTGCTTAATAAATGTGTGACCTACGCTCCATAACCTAAGGGGGGTGGAAAGGTTGTGATTTATTACTCAATGGATTTTGTTTAACTCATGGTTTTTTAGAGTCTATTAAAATTAAAGGAGGTTAAGTCATGGGCAAAGATTATTTAAAAAGAGCATTTTCAGTTTTTCTTGTATTTATGTTAGTACTCCCATTATCACTGCCGAATTTTGTTTCGCCCTTACATGCTAAAGCAACAAAGTCCAATCCTTTGGTTAACATTGCAACAGGGGGAAACAAAATGAATGAAAGCGAAGAACTGCCAGGAAATAACGAACCTTCTGTAGACATTAATGACAATCGTCTTGAAGAAGGTGATTTTGACATTATTCAAGGGGACGGAACCCTCACATATAACGACGATGGCTCCGTCACTTATGGTGTTACTTCTAATGGAAAAAATAAAATCGTCTACAATCAGATGGAAGAGATTAAGAATGGTATTTTTGAAGCTGATATTACTTCAGATACGAACTTGAATCGCTTTGGTTTTATTTATCGTGTTCAAGATTCTTCTGCTTACACTTATGTAGGGACAGGTGATCAGAACGATCAGTATTTTGGAGAAATCTTTGGCCCTAAGAACAGTTGGACATCGATGACAACAGGTGTGCCATTAAAAGCTGATCAAACCTATCATTTACGCGTGAAATTTATTGATGATGGGGCTACATTATACATTGATGATGAAAAAATGGGTTCTTGGACACAGCCTGAAGGAGTTGACGCTCCTGGCTTACTTGGGCTAGAAAAGAGCCGTGGTGCAGCTAACATTACGATTTCAAATGTCAGAATTAATGAATACACTCCACCTGAGCCTCCTAATAAGCAACCAGTTCCAGAAACGTTAAGTTCGGACTATATGGATGTCGTGATTGATGAAGTATTTCCTCGCGTGATGGAATACCGAGTGGGAGACAAAGTCATGAATGGGCAAGTAGCTCCTGTTTACGGTTTAAAAGTAAATGGGATGCTGTACTATCCTGACGTAATCTTTGAAAAGGTTAGTGATCATAAAGCTATTTACGTATTAAGTGTTAAGGATCCATTTGAGGGGCTTGATGCTAAATTTACACTTTCTTTAAAAGTGGATAATAATAAAGTTATTTATAGCTTTGAAAAGATTCATAATGGCGGTAGTGCAACCATTGAAACGGTTGAATTTGCGGACATGAACTTTATTTCTGTAAATTCCAGTCAAACAAACGCGAAAGCCAAATTAACGAATCTTAGCAGTGATGTCACGAAGAAGGGTGATGTCGATGTAACAGTTGACTCGTCTATGGACAAGATCGGAACATCAGATAGCTATTATACGGCTTTCTTGTCAACGGATGAATTGAGTGCCGGTGTATGGTCGAGTTCAGAAGTAAATGGCTACCGTAACTTAGTCGCTAGTCGCTTTGAAAATGAAAATGGCGCGAAAGCAATGGGGATAGGCTCTAGTAAACTCTATTACCATCGGGAATTCATGCCTGAGCCATCCTCTAATCCACCTATTGTAAAAATTGCGATTGCAGAGGATTTGAATAAGGATGATAAGGTTGACTGGCAGGATGGGGCAATTGCATACCGTGATATCATGCAAGATATTCCTGGTTCAGAAGATGTCAATAATAATGTAGCCACACGTATTGCCATGAATTTTGGATCGCAAGTACAACATCCATTCCTTAAAACATTAGATAATGTGAAAAAGGTAGCCCTTGCAACAGATGGATTGGGGCAGGCTGTGTTGTTAAAAGGGTATGCCAATGAAGGTCATGATAGCGGGCACCCGGATTACGGTGATGCGGGTAAACGTATGGGCGGAGCTAAGGGTTTGAATAAGCTTGTGGAATCAGGGCATAAATTCAACGCTGAATTTGGCGTTCACATTAACGCTCAAGAAACGTACCCTGAAGCCGATTCTTTCAGTGAGAACTTAATTAACGGTCCAAATGCGAAAGGATGGGGCTGGTTAGACCAATCTTATACAATCAATAAATTAAAAGATTTATATTCAGGCTCACGTGCTAAAAGATTGGATCAATTAAAAGAAGCAGTACCAAATCTTGATTTCATCTATTTAGACGTATGGTATCAAGATCAATGGGAATCGAATCGAGTGGCAGAGCAATTGATCGATAGAGGCTGGAGAGTGACCACCGAATTTGGTACATCTATTGCCAATTATTCAACATGGCAGCATTGGGCCACAGATAAGAACTATGGGGGACCTACTCATAAAGGAATTAACTCGGAAGTTCTTCGCTTTATTAGTAATCACCAAAAGGATTCGTGGGTATTAAATTGGCCTGAAGCCGGTGGAACGGCAGACCATCCGTTACTTGGCGGATATGAATTAGCTGGTTTTGAAGGCTGGCAATCGGATAAGAATTTTGACAATTTTATCAAAATGACCTTTGATACCAACCTACCAACGAAATTCTTGCAAAAATATTATGTAACCAATTGGAATACGATTGAAGGCGATCCTCAAAAAACTAACCTGGAACAAGAAATTAAATTAGCAGATCCAACTAACGGAGATGTTGTAAAAGTCACACGGAAAAAGAATTCCAGAGAACGGATCATTACTCTTAATGATAACGTTGTCCTTGATGGACGTAAGTATTTGATTCCATGGATAGAACAGGATTTTGAATCGCCAACTCCTGATTCTAAAAAACTGTATCACTGGAATTTGGAAGGTGGAGAATCGACTTGGACCCTTCCAGATGAATACAAAGGTGTCAAAAAAGTTTATGTGTACAAAGTGACTGATCAAGGCAGATCCGATAAGAAGAAAGTGAAGGTTGTCGATAATCAAATAACATTATCAGCTGAGCCTGCAACTCCTTATGTCGTGGAAGCGGAAAAAGAAAAAGGATTGCAAATTGAGAATTGGAGCTCAGGTGCTCATGTTTACGACACTAGTTTCAATGCTGGAACAATAAAAGATAAACATACAAAGGTTAAAGGAGATAAAAAAGCTGTAAGAGTCATCAGAACAGACCAAACTGGAAGCAATCGTGATCTAAGCAGTGGTGACTACTACTTAGATATCAACAAACCATCCAAAGACACAAAAGTTACACGAAAGATTACCGATTTGAAACCAGGAAAAGATTATGTAGCAGAAGTATATGTCGAAAACAATAGCGATGTTAAAGCTTCAATTGAAGTAACCGGCGGCGTTAAGGACGTAAGCAATTACACGCTTCGCAGCCTGCAAAAGAATTATGTACAGGCAGATTCACATGCTACAAATGATGGATACAATAGTAAAATGCAAAGAATGCAAGTATCGTTTACAGCAGAATCGGATACAGCTAAAATCACTTTCAGCCGTGAAGCAGGAGAAGGAAATACGAAATTCGATGATATTCGGGTTATTCAAAAAACGTTGACAAACCATGTTTCTAAACGGGTATTTGAACAAGACTTTGAATCAGTCGTCCAAGGGATATACCCATTTGTTATTGGGAATACAGAAGGTGTATCAGACAACAGAATCCATTTGTCTGAATTGCACGCTCCTTATACACAAAAAGGTTGGGCCGGCAAAAAATTAGTCGACGATGTCCTAGGTGGCAATTGGTCGGTCAAAGTGAATACTGGTAACAAAGGTTTAGTGTATCGCACTATTCCACAACACTATCATTTTGAACCGGGCGTCACCTATAAAGTAACCTTTGACTACCAAACAACAGCCGACTCCTATCGCTTTATATCAGGAGATCAAGAAATTGATGTTCGCGAAATTAGCGATGCCAAAGGATTAAGAGCAAATGAACGACTTCCTGCCTCTAGCAATACCAATACAGCAGAGTTCACGGTAATAGGCTCTGATAACGGGCAAACGTATATTGGGATTTTCAGTGATGGCACTAGTTTGAATGGGGACACAGGCGCAGGCACATTTATATTAGACAATCTTCGGATCGAAAGACTAGATTGATGGTATGGAGTCAGACTCTGGCAGATAATTCCCCAGGAAATGATGTTAATCGACAACGTTGATGCAAAGAACTAGTCTAACATAGAGTTCCCTTTATATAATAAAAGAAAACTCGAAACCTAAGACATTACTGTTTTAGTTTTCGAGTTTTTTGTTTATAGGAAATAAGGGAATAAATGATGTTTGTTGAAACCCTGAAAAAGTGAAGCGGTAAAAATGAGGTCGTGAAAATCCAGAAAAGCGAAAATGAGGTCCTCAAAGGAGTCGTATGAGGTCGCGAAAATCCGGAAAAGAAGGAATGAGGGTCTCAAAAGGCGGTAGGACCCTGAAAAAACACAAAAATAGAACTTTAAGATGATCCAAATCTATTACCAACATTAAAGCTATGAAGGAAGAGAAAGCACCCTACCTTTATGTCCCATCTTGCCTTATGCTAATCGGGAGCATCCGCTTTTTATTCTCTTCTATTTTTTACCTCTAGCCATCAAAATTTTCTTCCTTGCTTCTTTACGGTATTGGGAGGGGGTTTGATTCGTTGTTCGTTTAAAGGCTTGTGTAAAAAAAGATTGCGAAGAGAAACCGGTAATTTCAGCAATGGCGGCAATAGTGTAATCGGTTGTATCTAAGAGAATTTTTGCTTCTTTGATCCGGACTTGGTTCAAATATTCAATAGGTGAAATGCCCATATCCTTTTTAAAGGTGTGAGCTAAGTAATATTTATTGATGTGACCCGCTTCTGCCAATGCATCCAGTGTAATCGCGTCACGATAATTTTGGTTGATATAATATTTGATGAAAGAGACCGCTCGATTAATATTTTTTGGTTCGGTTTTTTCGATGGTAAAGTTTTTTCCACGCCTCAGTTTGACAATTAGGATTTCGATAATGTTTTGGCAGATGATTTCATAATCTTCCTTATTATTCTGAACTTCATCTAGTAATTTATTAAGATAGAAAAAAATATCCTCACGATCTCCTTGGTATGTATACAACCCCATTTGTGATTCTTTTTCTTCTGCAAGCGAGAAAGAAAACCCCTCAATTCCGAGTGCAATGTATTCGAGTGAATCCTGGCTATTCGATCTCTCTGTATGCTCAACATTTGGATTGATCATCACCAAATCATTTTCTTTCACCGGAATTTCATGCGTTGGCAAAATAAATGATCCTTTTCCTTTTACAATATAAAAAAGCTCTGTAAAGTGATGGGTATGCTGTGTGCTGTGCCAGCCTTTATCATATTCTGAACGCGTTATATACAGGAGTTTAAACGGCATCTTTTTAGTAGGAAAATCTTTTACTTTATAGACTTTATAGGATATTTCTTTCACCTCCATTTTTTCAGAATATTCCTATAACAGTTATTTTATCAGGTGTTATACAAAAAGCAATATAGCTAAAAACCTAAACAAGATGTTTATTGTAAAAGCAATTACCCTAAATGTACAAAAAAGAGACATTTCATTATATTGAGTATGGAAGGATCTCTCTTAAAGGGAACCGATATTGCTAGTCTTATTGTTCATAAATTTAATGGATTCCTTTTTCGATAGTTACCTACCTCCATTCAAGCGTTTATAGCTTGAAATGGTGTAACGTAAAACACTGAATTAATCGTGTGAACCAAATCTTTAAATACTGGATTCATAACAGCACCCTTTACTATTTTCACTAACCTTGTTATGAATGTTGAAGCTCGAAATAATCGATTGAAGATTTCGATTATTACATATACTATTAAACTAAATCTAATATCCGAGGTGTTAACAATGGAAACAGGTAAGAAAGAAACAATAACCGTTGAAATAACAGTTCATGCAGCAGTTGGTAAAGTGTGGGAATATTGGACAGAACCAGCGCATATAAAGCAATGGTCTAACGCTTCTGATGATTGGCATGCGCCGATTGCAGAGAATGATTTACGTGTTGGTGGCAAATTTCTTACACGAATGGAAGCGAAGGATGGAAGCTTCGGGTTTGATTTTGCTGGCGTTTATGATGATGTGAGAAACCATGAGTATATTTCATACACGATGGGCGACGGTAGGAAAGTTGAAATTACGTTTGTTGGTCAGGATAGCGATACGAAAATAATAGAAACTTTTGAAGCTGAAGACACTAATTCCATTGAGATGCAGAAAGCAGGATGGCAGTCGATTCTAGAAAATTTTAAAAAGTATAGTGAAGCTGCTCAATAAGATTTGGATCTGTTTTGTTAAATTGCAAAAAGTTGAATAGGAGATTTACCGTAGGGAAATCTCAAGAAATCGTATTTTACTTCGTTCAGGAAGATATTGATGAGAAATTACCACCTAATATTATTTTACTGAGAGCAACATTACCGAAAAATTGGGAAGAGTATAGGGATAAAACGGCAACGATTTTTAAACAGAAAACGAGGGCTACAGTACAATTAGTTCCGAATACTACACATATGCTACATTGGGACAAACCTGAAGAAGTAGTACAAAAAATTAGGAGGAATTGGACTTGTTGTGCTTCGGTGGTCCAATGACTAAGGCTATTCGACAAACCACAGGTCATCACGGTGAACTATATTTAAGAACCTAAATGAAGAGAAACCAGTTCCTAATCTTTACAGGAACTGGTTTCTCTTTATTTATATTATGCTCTAAATCTATTAATAGTAGACAAAAGGCAACGCATATGTCCCTAAATAATACAAAAAAATGTTTACAACAACAATTAGCGACCTTGTTAATTTTATTCCATAACACAGGTCGCTTACTTTATTTACAGTTCCAAAAAATCATATGTGGGTTTACCTGTAATTTATAGTGTAGTTTTTGCACCATAACCGAAAAAAGAATTGTAACGAATCATTATTAATGGTATTATACTATTTAATTAAATAGTATGACACATATGTAAAAAATTATACTAATAGAATAACATAAATACTCATTTAAATAACACTAAATGGCCATCGAATAGGGGGATCGGTATGTGAATAAGGAAATTGTTTATGTTGTATCTGATTCGGTTGGTGAAACGGCTGAATTGATGGTAAAAGCGGTTGCAGCACAATTTAATGGGGGAGATGTTGAAATCAAGCATGTCTCTTATGTAGAGGATATTAAAGATCTTAATAATGTCTTTACTGCAGCAAAGTATAGTAATTCCATTATTGCCTATACGATCGTAATACCGCCTTTAAAGCAATATCTTGACCAGCGTGCACGAGAGGAAGGGATTATTGCTATTGATTTAATGAATCCGCTTATGAAAGCATTTATTCAAAAGTTTAATAAAGAACCCATACGGCAGCCACGTCTTATGAGGAAATTAGATGATAACTATTTTCGTAGAGTTGAAGCCATTGAGTTCGCGGTAAAATATGACGATGGACAAGATCTAAGAGGGATTAATAATGCAGATATTGTATTAATTGGGGTTTCTAGAACATCAAAGACACCGCTTTCTATGTATTTGGCCCATAAAAGATTTAAAGTGGCAAATGTACCTTTAGTACCGGAAATAACACCTCCTGATGAACTTTTTGATATTCCCAAAAATAAATGTGTAGGTTTAGTCATAACACCAGATAAATTAAATGAAATTCGCAAAGAGCGATTAAAAAATTTAGGGTTAACATCCCAAGCGAATTATTCGAGTTTGGATCGGATTCTTGAAGAATTAGATTATGCTGAAAAAATTATGAAACGAATCGGTTGTCCCATTATTAATGTCTCAAATAAAGCAATAGAAGAGACAGCGGATTTACTATTAGCCATGTTAAAAAAGAGAGGGGTCGTCTTCCATGAATAAATTTGTCTTTATGTTTGATGAGGGGAACAGTGAAAAAAAGGAGCTTTTAGGAGGTAAAGGAGCAAATCTAGCAGAAATGACCCGAATTGGTTTGCCCGTTCCGTATGGTTTTACCATTACAACAGAGGCCTGTAATTCATATTATGATGAAGGTAAATCCATTTCAACAGAGATGGACGTTCAGGTTTTAGAAGGACTTAAAAAACTTGAAGAAAAAACAGGTAAAAAACTTGGAGACCCATCAAATCCACTGCTTGTTTCCGTCCGCTCCGGCGCAGTGCATTCAATGCCAGGAATGATGGATACCGTTTTAAACCTTGGAATGAATGATGAAACAGTTGAGGGGCTGGCAAAGCTTACAAAAAATTCACGTTTTGCCTATGACTCTTACCGTAGGTTCATTCAAATGTTTAGTGATGTTGTCCTTAAAGTAGATGGCTTTTATTTTGAACAATATTTAGAGGAGACCAGGGAAGAAAAGGGATATGATTCAGATCCTGAAATGTCTGCGGAAGATTGGAAAGAGGTTATTAACGGATACAAAGATATTGTTAAGAGACATGCTAAAAGGGCTTTTCCTGAGAATCCAAAGGAGCAATTATTTCTTTCCATCAGTGCTGTTTTTGAATCGTGGAACAACCAACGTGCGATTGTATACCGACGTCTTCAAAAAATTCCTGGTCATCTTGGTACAGCAGTGAACATTCAAAGTATGGTCTTTGGAAATATGGGGAACGATTCTGGTACCGGAGTGGCATTTACACGGAACCCATCTACAGGGGAAGCCAAGCTTTATGGTGAATATTTGATCAATGCTCAAGGGGAGGATGTTGTTGCTGGAATTCGTACACCTCAACCTATTGGTACCCTCCAAGATGAAATGCCAGAAGTCTATCAGCAGTTTATCGAGACTTGCCATCTTCTCGAAAAGCACTATCAGGACATGCAGGACATTGAGTTCACAATAGAGTGTGGTGAACTATTTATTCTCCAAACAAGGACAGGTAAAAGAACAGCTCAAGCAGCCATTAGAATAGCCGTTGAATTAGTAAAAGAGCAACTTATCAGTAAGAAAGCAGCGATTTTGCGTGTAGATCCTGATCAGCTAAATCAGCTGCTTCATCGTCGAATTGATGATTCATATGAGCGGAAACCGTTAGCTAATGGTTTACCAGCTTCACCTGGAGCCGCAACAGGGCAAGTCGTATTTGATGCAGATGAAGCCGAAATATTAGCAAAAGATGGTAAAAAGGTAATTCTTGTCCGCCAAGAAACGACACCTGATGATATTCATGGAATTGTAGCTGCTCAGGCAACGATCACTAGCCGTGGGGGAATGACAAGTCATGCAGCCGTTGTTGCAAGAGGTATGGGAAAAGCTTGTGTATGTGGCTGTGAATCACTAAAAATTAATCTGAAATTAAAGCAGTTTAAAGTAGGAGATACGATTGTGAACCAAGGTGATGTGATTTCTGTGGATGGTTCAACTGGTGAAATCATCCTAGGTGAAATTCCAATGATCGAGCCACAGCTTTCGGACGAGTTTCAATTGTTGCTTACTTGGGCAGATGAGGAAAGAAAACTTGGCGTTAGAGCAAATGCCGACAATCCTGAAGATGCTAAAAAAGCTTTAGCATTTGGAGCAGGTGGAATCGGATTATGCCGTACAGAACATATGTTTATGGATGTCCATCGAATTCCAATTGTTCAGGATATGATACTGGCTGAAACATATGAGGAGCGTGAAACGGCGCTTAATAAGCTTTTACCTATGCAACAAGAGGATTTTGAGGGAATCTTTGAGGCGATGCAAGGATACCCTGTAACAATTCGTTTATTAGATCCTCCTCTTCACGAATTTTTGCCAGATAAGGAAGAACTACTGGTTGAAGTGACAAAGCTTCAGATGGCAGGTTCAAATTCTAAGGAATTAAAGGATAAAGAGCATCTTTTAAGAAAAGTACGTCAATTAGATGAATTTAACCCCATGTTAGGTCACCGTGGATGCCGATTGGGAATGGTTTTTCCAGAAATATACCTCATGCAAGCAAAAGCAATCTTCTATGCCATTGCGAAGGTAATGGAAAAGGGAGTAGAAGTAAAACCAGAAATTATGATTCCTTTGGTTGGCCATGTAAACGAGTTGAAAGAAATACGGCAATTAGTTATGAATGCTGGGGTGCAGGTTGAGGGAGAAACAGGACTGGAATTTGATTATCTTATTGGTACGATGATTGAAGTTCCGAGAGCAGCCTTAACAGCTGACCAAATTGCTGAAGAAGCGGACTTTTTCTCGTTTGGAACAAATGATTTAACCCAAACTACTTTTGGATATAGTCGTGATGATGCAGAGGGTAAATTCCTTCAAGCTTATATTGAAAACAAAGTTCTTCCAGAAAATCCATTCGTATCTCTTGATCAAGAAGGAGTAGGAAAACTTGTTGAAACTGGGGTAAAGCTTGGAAGGGAAATAAAGCCGGCGCTAAAAACAGGTATTTGTGGAGAACATGGAGGAGATAAAAATTCAATACAGTTCTGCCATGATTTAGGACTGGATTACACAAGCTGTTCACCATACCGTGTACCTATTGCACGCCTTGCAGCAGCTCAAGCTACTATTAAACGTGAACAAAAAAAGTACGAACTTCAAGCTAACGTATAAAAATGAAGTGGCTGCCTCTTTTGGCAGTTTCTTCATTTTTCGAATACATTTGTTTATTGAAATAAAAAACCCTATGACCAAGCTTTTATCCTCAAGCTTGGATTATAGGGTTTTTTGTATTGGCCGTTATCGTTAAATACATTAAATAATACAGAAATTTAGATTACTTTCCCTAATGAAAATCCCAATAGTAACGGTTTAATCATGAAAATCCAGACCGGAATGAACTTCTTTTATGATACCAACACGGATGACATAATCCCCGAAGCGTTCGCCATCTTGTCGTTCCTTTGCATACTGGGAAAGAATGGGGTGGAGTGTTTCCAAAATGTCGTTCTCGCCAATATTTTCCCGGTAAATCTTATTGAGTCGGTTTCCAGAAAAACCACCACCTAAATAAAGATTGTATTTCCCTGGTGCTTTCCCAATAAAGGCGATTTCAGCGAGAGCGGGGCGGGCGCATCCGTTAGGGCATCCTGTCATCCGAATGGTAATCTCCTCTTCATGTAAGCCGCACTCTTCCAATATGGCCTCAACTTTATCAATCAAACTTGGCAGATAACGTTCAGATTCGGCCATGGCTAATCCGCAGGTTGGAAGGGCTACACAGGCCATGGAATTCCTGCGTAATGCCGAATAGTGCTTCCCATCCGTCAGTCGGTATTTCTTCACTAACTCGACAATTTCGTCTTTTTTCTCATCGGTGACATTAGCAATGACAAGATTTTGATTAGCGCTAAGTCGGAAATCGCCGGTATGGACTTTAGAGATCTCCCGTAACCCTGTCATTAGTGGATAATCTTCTAAATCCGTAACACGACCATTCTGTATAAATAAGGTAAGATGCCAATTTCCGTTGCTTCCACGCACCCAACCGTAACGGTCACCGTTATGATCGAAATGATATGGACGTGCTTCAGCAAGCTCCCATCCTAGACGTTCGTTTAGTTCTTCTTTAATGAAATCCAAACCAAGTCTATCAACCGTATACTTAAAACGGGCATACTTTCTAATAGAACGGTTTCCATAATCCCTTTGAATGGTGATCACTTTCTCTGCCACATCGACCATTTTGTCAGGTGTACAGAAGCCGATGACTTTGGCGATTTGGGGATAGGTTTCTTTATCCCCATGCGTCATTCCCATACCACCACCGACAGCGATATTAAATCCTTTCAGTTTTCCTTCTTCTACGATCGCAATTAAGCCAAGATCCTGAGAAAAGACATCCACATCGTTGGAAGGAGGGACCGCGATACCGATTTTGAACTTCCTTGGTAAATAAAGGGCTCCGTACATAGGTTCTACCTCTTCATCTGAATGAGGACTGCCCGCTACTTTTTCTTCGTCAAGCCAGATCTCGTGATAGGCTCTCGTTCGTGGTGAAAGGTAATCGCTCAATTTTTCGGCCCAACCGTACACTTCTGAATGGATTTCCGATTGATACGGATTAGGGTTACACATCACGTTCCTGTTTACATCACCGCATGCAGCTAGCGTATCCATTAAAACGGCATCAATTTCTTGGATGCTTTTCTTCATATTCCACTTTAAAATTCCATGCATTTGAAACGACTGCCGCGTAGTTAGTTTGATCGTACCATTTCCATATTTACGGGCAATATCGTCCATGACCAACCATTGTTCTGGTGTGGTTACACCGCCGGGAGCACGAACTCTCACCATGAATTGGTAAGCAGGCTCAAGCTTCTGTCGTTGGCGTTCATTTCTCACATCCCTGTCATCTTGCAGGTAACTGCCGTGAAATTTCATCAAGCGGTTATCGTCAGAGGGAATTCCTGCACTTATAGGTTCAGTAAATGATTCTGCAATTGTTCCACGCAAATAGTTGCTTTCTTTTTTGATTCGCTCAACATCGCTCGGAGGACCTTCTTGTGTTAATGGCAAATTATTTCTGATCATATTTTTATCTCCTTTCGAACAAATTTAGTAGACATCGCGCTGATAACGTTTTTGTTGTTGCATTTCAGTAAGGTAGTCTTCTGCTTGCTCTCTATTCATCCGGCCTTCCTGTTCAATAATTGTTATTAGCGTTTCATGAACGTCATGTGCCATCCGTTTTTCATCTCCACAAATATAGACAACGGCTCCATCCTCCAACCATTGGTAAAGCTCTTGGCTATTTTCTTTCATTCGGTCTTGGACATACACTTTTTCCTCTGTATCACGTGAGAAGGCGATATCCATCTTTGTTAGTACACCATTCTTAAGCCATTGCTGCCATTCGATCTGGTAGAGGAAATCAGTAACGAAATGCTGATCACCAAAGAACAGCCATGATTTTCCTTCAGCCTCGAGCTCCTCGCGTTCTTGGATAAATGACCTAAACGGAGCAATTCCAGTACCTGGCCCGATCATAATAATGGGTGTTTCATGATTAGAAGGGAGCTTAAAGTTTTGATTGCGTTGAATAAAGACTGGCAAAAAGTCGCCTGGCTGAGCCCGTTCAGCACATTGTACAGAGCACACCCCATTCCTGTCGCGTTTATGGGCATTGTACCTTACAGCACCAATCGTCAAATGTACTTCATCAGGATTGGCTTTTAAGCTGCTTGCGATTGAATAAAGGCGGGGCGGGATTTTTCGAAGGATCGAAATAAATGTGCTCGCCGATACCTCTTTTAAGGCAAAATCCCGCACTAAATCGAGAAGGTCGCGTCCTTCTATGTAACTCCGTAGTTCTTCATTCCCTGCTGACAAAAGCCCCTTTAAATCATTATTTGAAAAAACTTCTGCTGCTTTTTCGATAAGTGGCTTTGTGAGTACAGTGATTTCGTAATGTGTAATGAGCGCATCCCGTAATGGACTCCTATCCCCCTGCTTATTCACACTAACCTTCTCATCTGGATCCCAGTTCATTTCCCAAATAAGAAGGTCTACCAAGGCTGGGTCATTTTCTGGATAGATCCCGAGACTGTCCCCCGGTTCAAATTCAAGGTTAGACCCTTCAAGTGATAGCTCCAAATGTCTCGTTTCCTTATTCGAACCACGGCCGTTAAGGTTTACACTTTCAAGAATTTCCGCTTTAAAAGGATTCGTTCTCGAATAATTGGCTTGATCAATGGATGTTCCTGTTTTACTTAATGATAGGAGAGAGGATTGCTTCTCGGTCGAATCAGTTTTCTGCGTTTCCTTCAAACTACTTAGTACATCCTCCATCCATTCAGAAGCTGGCTCATCAAAATCCAAGTCACAATCAACACGCGGGCACAGCCGTTTTCCACCAAGCTCCTCCAGACGTCGGTCAAAGTCCTTCCCAGTCTGGCAGAAAAATTCATACGAGCTGTCCCCTAAAGAAAGCACTGAGAACTGTAAATCATTTAATTGAGGTGCCCGCTTCCCGTTTAGAAACTCATAGAAGGACAAGGCATTATCCGGTGGATCTCCTTCTCCATGTGTACTAGCTAAAATGAGAAGATTTTGAACCTTTTTGATACGATTTGGCTTAAAATCGTTCATGGAAGAAAGCGTCACTTGAAACCCTTGTTGCTCCAACTTCGCAGCTAACTTATCAGCAAGTCCCTGTGCGTTGCCAGTCTGTGATCCGAAGAGTACGGTCACTTCTTTGGAAACTACTTGCTCGGTCTTTGAAGAGAGCGCTATGGGGAGTTCCTGCAGATCAGTAGCCGTTGTTCCCAAAGAAGCATTTATTTGGGAAGCGGCCAGATACCCGCTTAGCCACACCTTCTGTGAATCCGTCAACGTCGCAAAAACGCTATTAAGAAGCTTTGCCTGTTCCTCATTAAAAGGGCTGTTTATTACCTGAAGTTCCATTCATACCACCTCACAAAGAAATATAAATTCTACAAAGTCATCGTAAAAAAACACAAAAAGGTCCTTAACAATTGTTAAGGACCTTTGGTTTTTCCAATCAGTCTTTTTATATAGAGTATTTTAACTTAGTTATATTATACATAATTCCTATGTGTTTACAAGGGTTAATTTTCGGTTAAATTCAATGGATTGGATATAGTGTGTTGATTCCTTTATTTATAGGTTATAAAGCTACATAGAATATTACTAATATGAAGCGGCTTGAGGTAATTAACATATTGGTTGGTATATTGTGATTTTGTATAGATTGAAAGTTTGGGAAATATAAGATGGGTTGTGAGAAAGAGCTTTATGGTGCCGTGAAAACCGTGGGAGTAGAAACTGATGATAAGAAAAGGGCTCTATTGTGTCAATGAAAAACCTTGGAAGGGAAACTGATGATAAGAAAAAGGGCTCTATTGTGTCAATGAAAAGCCTTGGAAGAGAAAGTGATGATAAGAAAAGAGCTCTATTGTGACATGAAAAACCGAGGAAGGGAAACTGATGATAAGAAAAGGGCTCTATTGTGACATGAAAAACCGAGGAAGGGAAAATGATGATAAAAGAAGGGCTCTATGGTGCCATGAAAAACCGAGAAAGTGAAAAAAATGATAAGAAAAAGGCTCTATTGTGTCATGAAAAACCATAAAAGAGAAAATGACGGTAAGAAAGGAGCTAGCTCTATGAACCCGTAACTATACCTGGAAAGGAAAAGATCTCCAAAGAGTTGATTAATAAAGCCATGAAAAAGTGCGTAATTAGGAATGAGATCAATAAAATGAAGCCTTAAAAACTGACTGTTGCCGCTAGAATGGATCATAATCAAATATTTATTGAAAAGAAGTTCAAATATATGGGAAATTTTCAAGAGAAATAGTATAATAGACTCATTATTTTTAGAGGGGATGAGCTGGTATAAATGGATAAATTCAAGAATATGGATGGCCACTATTCAGAGAAGAATTTTTGGAGGAAATTAAAAAAATTCGCCTTGAAGGCGGGACATTCAGTAGTATATACGGCATTATTGCTATACTTCACTTTACAAAAGCCAGATCTTCCAGTTAAAGCGAAAGCCACAATCATTGGTGCTCTTGGATATTTTATTTTCCCGATGGACCTAATACCTGACATAGCTGTTGGACTCGGTTACACAGATGATTTAAGTGCCTTGGGGATTGCTTTAGTTCAAGTAGCCATGTATATCGACGAAGATGTAAAGGCAAAGGCCAAGCAAAAGTTGTATGATTGGTTTGGTAAAGATGTAGATACTTCTGATGTTGATAATAAATTATAGGTTCTTCAAAAGCCCTCAGCCATTAATTCCTTAATAGTGGCTAAGGGCTTTTTTTCGAAGTCAAACAAATGAATTTTTCTAGCAAATCTAATTTAACCTAATCTATTAGATACTAGTAAAAGCTTCTGTTTTTTGCAGCCTTTTTCGATAGATGAAGGATGATAAATTTATGCTTAGCTCATAAATTAATATGAGTGGAACTAGAACCAGTATATCCGATATAAAATCTGGTGGTGTAATTAGTACAGATGTTACTGTAATGATAAAGTAGGCAATTTTTCTGAATTTCTTTAACGATTGTGGATTTAAGATTCCAATAGCGGTTAGAAATAGAATGACAACAGGGAGTTCAAATAATAAACCAAAAGGGACTGTCAAGCTAAGTAGGAAGCTAAAATACTTCTCTGTAGTATAAAATTGTTGGAACCCATCTCCAGCTAACTCTTGCATGAATGAAAGGACAATAGGAAATACAAGAAAATACCCAAAAGATATCCCGATCATAAATAGTAGAAATAAAGCTGGTATTAGCATAAACGTTGCTTTTCTTTCATGTTTTTGAAGGGCTGGGAATACAAATCGCCAAACATGGTAAGCAGCTAGCGGGGTGGTAAGGGCAATCGAACAGACAGCTGATATTTTAAAATAGATCCATAATATATCCCCTGGTCCAAGTAAGGCAAGCTTAAATTCTAGATCTTTAACTAACCAATTATAAACATGTTCTACAAAAATAAAAGAAAAAATGAAAAAGGTCAAAAAGCTACAAAGGACATATATAATCCTTTTCCTCATTTCTTCTAAATGGGCAATTAATTCAACTTCTTCGTCAATCATTTGTTCACCTCTTAAATGGAAAGAAGGGGCTGTCCCAAAACAGGTCCAAAATCACTAATGTTAACCGTAAATAGATTTCTTCAGAGGTTCTAGAGACTTTAGTTTTGGGACGGCCTTTTAAAGACGGTCACTTTCAATCCAGTTAGTTAAGATTTTTTATCTTCCTTTTTAGAATCTGAAGACACTAGATCCTTGGTCGCGTTTTTAAATTCTTTTAAAGTGTTACCAAAAGCACGTCCAACTTCAGGAAGTTTTGAAGGTCCAAAAATAATAAGAGCAATGACTAATATAAGGATTAATCCAGGAACTCCAATGTTTGGCATTTTATCATTTCCCCTCTGTTAAATTTTTTTATGCAAAGAGCCTTTGCCATGTCGAAGGACCAGGAATGCCGTCCGCATCACTTCCTGACCACCCTTGTGCGCGTTGGAAAGCAGCACAGGCTTGACGGTCTGCCTCACTCCATTTTGGACCTGCCCCAACAGAATAATATTGACTATAGCCTTTATTAATTAATCGTTTCCCCATTGCGGTGACATACTCATTATTTGCTCCTGGGCCAAAGAAATGGCTTCCGGGAAATACCGATACATTTGGAGCGCTTCCAACAATTTCAAACAATCTTTGCCAAGTCGTCGGCCCTGGATATCCATCTGCATCGCTGCCAGTCCAGCCTTGTGCTTTTTGGAACTCCTGGCAGTTTAGGCGATCTGCTTCACTCCATGCAGGGCCCGGTCCGACAGAATAGTGGCGGCCAAATCCTGCCTTCACTAACTGAACCCCCAATAATTTTACATATTGATTAGAGGCGCCAGGCTTAAAATACTGTGTACCTGGAAATGCTGGTGGCCAATTGCTTCCGCCACTCCCGCCGCTACCATAATAAATTGTAGAAAGGCGTTCCCAAGTAGACGGACCAGGAAAACCATCTGCACCACTTCCGCTCCAGCCTTGGGCCCTTTGAAAGGCGGCGCAAGCTTGACGGTCTGTTTCTGTAAATCGAGGTCCCGCTCCTACTTGATAGTAACTACCATATCCTGCCTTGATTAGCATTTTTCCTAATAGGGTGACATAGTTATTGTAAGCTCCAATGTAGAAATACCTTGTTCCAGGGAATGAAGTAGGGTTATCCCCAGTTCCGCTGTTACCGTAAGGGGGGGGAACTGGTTTGACTGCACCACCCATTCCATCGCCACTCTCGGGATAATCCGTGTCATAATTTTCATAATAAGGAATGGCAAACCCTACTATTTTTGAATCCGAAAGGCGGCGATATCGACGAAACACTCCCTGAATATGTTCTCCTTGAGATGGGATGTATGTATTTCCTTCGACTGTAAGTACTGCTTGCTCCCCAGGATAATATTGTTCTACGATGCCAATATGCGAATCTCCACTAAAGAAAATGAGACTTCCCGTCGCCCTGGCAACTCGTTTAGAATCATTACCGATATAATTAATGAATCCTGATTTGGTAAAATATTCACCGGATTGTTCATGAAACCATCTATGCGATCTTACTGCAGCACTGTGGACAAAAAGAGGACGGCCTCCATCGAACTCCATATTCCCTGATTTTGAAGCACACCAGCTAACGAAAATCGCACACCATGGTTGATTGTTTAGACCGAACCATCGCCCATACTTATTGTCATTATTACTTCCTTCCAATGTACCAATCTGAGAAATGGCTGTATTGACCATATTTACCCGTAAAGACATAAAAGTTACCCTCCCGTATACTTCATTGATTTAATTTATAAATCGCTTCTACATCCATTAGAAGCACATTTGGGTCTTGAGGCAGTTCTAGTTCCATTTCTAAAATGGTATCCCCCCATGTACCGGGTTCTTTCGGTAAATCCTCTGGCACTGCCGTGGGTGTAGCCGTGGTTTCGCTCATTCCTGCTAGAGCTTTGACAGGTAAACTAGCGGCAGTCACCGTGACCAAACCAGCTCCTAGATACCCTAAAAACTTACGTCTGCTTAACTTTCTCTTCTCCACTTATTTCCTTCCTCCTTCATTTAACCTTTTATCAAGGTAGTAGTAAATATCTTTAGAACTTTCAAATAATTACATAATTCGACTAAAATTATACTTTTTTACATAAATAATGTAATGAGCATTTTGGGTTATCTAAGCATAGTAAATATTACGTTATTTAGTATTGAAGGAGGTAACGAATATCTGGTCTTTGAAAATTTTGTTCCTATTGATAGAGATCGTTCCCCTTAGCCTCGATTCACTGGTTTCTACGCCTATAAGCCACTACTAGTAGTACAGGGACATATTTCTATTCAATCATTAGCAAATGCTTAGTTGTTCAAGTATAGTTCAAATTACATTTAGAAAAATGCGATAAAATTTGATATTCATGTCCTTTTTAAGTTCTCTATAGCAGTGATTCAAATTGTTAATAAGGTAGAAAGACGCTATAGTGTGAAGGCTCATGTTTTTTTCCCTATTTCCATACTGTTTTTTGTGTTTAGGGATTTGCCGCATAATGAAAATAAAGGGTGGGATTAAAAAACATCCTGCCTATAAGGTTGTTACGATTTGAATGAATATGAATCATAGAAGGCAGTAATTCAAAAAATTAGAGGTGTATGTTATTGGGGCAAAGAAGGAAATGATTTTTGATATTGTTTTCTTCAAAATCTCTTTGATTCTTAGTTTTCAATATGTTTAGCTAGTCCTACAGATAACTAAACTTACAATATGGTACGATTGTGAGTGAAAATAAACGTCTTATACTAATAAATAACTAAGGAGCCGACAATGACAATCATCGATAAATTAAATCTTACTAAATACTCAAATATGGCAGTAATCAATCAACCAAGCGATTATGATGTCTTCACGGAAACAACGACTACCCTTTCTAAAGATCATGATGCTATTTTCATTTTTGTAGAGTCAATGGATGACATGGTTGAGCATACACAATTTATTCTTATTAATGAACAGGTTTTAATGGACAAAGGCTATATCTTTTTCGCATATCCGAAAAAAGGTAACACCCGCTATGACACTTTTATTCACAGAGATGAAATTTTTCCGGCAATGAATGTGGGGGAGGATGGCTATGTGGGGGATAGTGATATCAAGTTCGCACGGATGGTAAGTATGGATGATGTTTTTACGGTCGTTGGTTTAAAGCGTGAAAAAAAGAAAGCCAAAAAGACATCGGCTGCAAGTCAATGTGTGGCAGATTATGAGGACAATCTTAAGGATGTTGAAACACTGTTAGTTAACCATCCAAATGAGCTTAAGTTTTACCAAAGCTTAACACCTGGATATCAAAAAGACTGGGCACGTTATATATTCTCAGCAAAGCAACAAAAGACACGCGAAAAGCGTCAGAAACAAATGGTTGAGATCCTTTCACAAGGTTACAAAACCATCGATTTGTATCGTCGAAAGAAGAAATAGAAGGTCAGGTTAAAAGGAACTATGTCGCTCTTCTATTGGAAGTGTCTATAATAAATATAGAGGTACAAACGGAAGATTCTTATGGGGCTGTCCTGAATGTGGTTCCGGACACCTTGTTTTTGGGCAGCCCCGTTTTGCTATACAATTAGGGATGAGCCAATAAACTCAGCAAAGGATCCATTTATCTTCTCTTATTTTCCAATTTCCTTTTTTCGATTTCTTTTTTAACAGTAAACACTACTTTTTCATTAACCGCTTTCCTTACTTTTGGATCATTGAACCATTTCTTTACTTTTTCTTTAATCATTTTATAGCCTCCTGTTTTCTGCTTTTGAATGATTAATATATAAATGCGCATAAAACGCGATTAGTGTCTAAGATTTATATCCAATTCATCCTCAGATTTTATCCAAAGGGAAACTCTAACCCAATCAATTTCCTCTTATTCATTTACCCGATATATTCTTTTTTGAAACTTAAGAGTGAGAGTAGGACTTTCCAGTACAAAGGTGAAAGTAATTCTAATAAAAATAAAGTGGAATTTTTCGGAATGTATTATCTAAAAATTTGAACATTCCATCATAATATTCTTTAAATTTTGTGAATCTTCACATATAATGGTCCTTAAAACGACTTTAAGGAGGTAAAGCAGTGAAGCGAAAGATGAAACTCACCTATTATTTACTACTAGTGGCAATGCTTGTTCTTTCTGCTTGTTCAGGAGGAAACCAATCAAGTACCGAAAGTAAAGATAATCTCTCAGAGGAAGAGAAATATGGCGGTACACTTATTTTTGGAAGGGGGGCAGATTCGATTGGACTCGATCCGATTAATGTAACAGATGGTGAGTCTATTAGAGTGACCCATAATATCTTTGAAACTCTATTCGAATATGACCACAATCTAGAGCTTAAACCGAAATTGGCTACAGACTATAAAACTAGTGAAGATGGTTTAACATGGACTTTTACTTTAAGAGAAGGTGTAAAGTTTCATGATGGAACAGACTTTAATGCCAAAGCTGTCGTTTTTAATTTTGAGCGGTGGATGGATCCAAATAATCCTTACCATAAAGGTGACTTTTTTTATTATCCATTCTTATATGGCGGTTTTAAAGGAGATGAAAATCACCTGATTGAACATGTAAAAGCGACAGATGAATATACTCTTGAAATTAAACTAAAAAGAAAGACCGCACCATTCCTTAGTTATTTAGCGATTTCTATGTTTGGAATAGCAAGTCCTGCCGCTATTGAGAAATACGGCGAAAAAATAAATGAACATCCTGTAGGAACAGGTCCTTTCAAGTTTAAAGAATGGAAACGAAACGATACGATTACTCTTGAGAAAAATCCTGATTACTGGATGGAAGGAAAACCTTATTTAGATCAAGTAATCTATCAAGTTATTCCTGAAAATTCATCAAGACTGACCGCTCTTCAAAGTGGTGAAATTGATATTTTAGACGGGTTGAATCCTAGTGATACAAGGGTTGTCGAATCAACTGAGGGAATGGGATTATTAAAACGTCCTAGCTTTAACATAGGTTACATGGCGTTTAACATGGAGAAAGAACCGTTTGATCATCCTAAAGTAAGAAAAGCAATCAATATGGCGATCAATAAAAAGGAAATGGTCGATGCCTTTTATAATGGTTTAGCTGAAGTAGCAACCAGCCCGCTTCCACCGTCATTATGGGGACATCATGATGGGTTAAAGAAGTATGAATACAATGTGGAAGAAGCAAAAAAATTACTAGCGGAAGCAGGCTTTGAAGACGGTTATAAAACGACGCTTTATACGATGAGTAACCCAAGACCTTATCTTCCTGAACCAATGAAAATTGCAGAAAGCATTCAATCCGATCTATCAAAGATAGGAATTGAGGCTGAAATTGTTACATACGAATGGGCGACCTATCTTGATAAAACAAGTGCTGGAGAGCATGATATGGCATTATTCGGCTGGACAGGGGTAATGGCAGATCCTGACAACTTCTTATATCCGAACTTAAGCAAAACCAATACAGCAAAGCCGGCTAATAACCGGGCATTCTATAAAAGTGATAAATTCACTCAGCTGATTACCGAAGCTCGTGAAACGCTTGACCAAGAGAAACGAATGGAGCTTTACAAAGAAGCGCAGGAGCTATTCCAGGAAGATGCTCCATGGGCCATGCTTGCCTATACAACCACTCCTTTGGCACAAGCGAAATATGTTGAAGGATACAAGCCGCATCCAATGAGTAATGATCTGCTTACGGATGTCTATTTAACTAATAAATAGTTTTATAGCTTTGGAGGTAATTAGGGATGTATCAGCTTTTAAAAGAGTTATGTGAGAAAGTCGGCCCAAGCGGGTTTGAACAAGACATTCAACGTTATATTATCGAACAAATAAAGGATTATGCTGATGACTATCATGTAGATCCACTGGGGAATGTGATTGCAAAAGTTAGTTCGACTCAGAAGGGCTTTCCATCCGTTTTATTTGCAGCTCACTCAGATGAAATTGGTTTTATCGTAAAGAAAATCGAACCAAATGGAACACTACGTTTTGAAAAAGTCGGTGGCTTCGATGACCGGATTCTCCTGGCTCAACCTGTAGTGATCAAATCAAACAATGGTTATATACACGGCGTTATCGGTGCATTATCCGTCCATTATATGAAATGGGATGATCCGAATAGGACTGATTCACATCGAGAGCTCTATATTGACATCGGAGCTCGTTCAATCGAAGATGCGATGGAAATGGGGATTGAAGTTGGGCAACCAATCTCCTACGGTTCAGAGCTAAAATTAATAGGAAGTGAAAAACACCACAGGGTAGTAGGAAAAGCACTTGATGATCGTGCTGGTTGTGCTTTAATGATCAAGCTTTTACAAGATATAAAGAAGTCAGAGCGTGACCATGGCGATATTTATTGTGCTTTTACGGTTCAAGAAGAGGTCGGTTTACGTGGAGCATCTGTATTGACTCCATCCCTTAAACCAGACTTCGCCATCGCCGTTGATACGACCCCAACAAGTGATACCTATGATGTATTAATGAAAGGTACGAGGGTATTAGGGGATGGGCCGTGCATTAAGATTGCCGATAAGTCTCTTATTTCTCATCCATTAGTGACTGAGCATCTTAAGAAGGCAGCAAAACGAAATAATATCCCCCATCAGTTGGAAGTTTTTATGGGCATCGGAACAGATGGTGGTGCGATTCACATGACTTCAACGGGTGTTTCAACAGGAGTGATTTCGATCCCATCTCGATACACGCACAGCCCTGTAGAAGTTGTAGACCTTGCAGACATGGAAAACAGCCTTCAATTGATAAAAGAATTTACGTATACCATTAATGAACTAGCTGGTAAAAGTTTTGTGGATACGATTTAATAGGAATACACTTGCCCTTCCTTCAACAGGGCAGGTGTTTTTGTGTTGGAATCAGCTTGGAAGTAAGAAGGAAATGCTGGAAACCAAATAGAAGATTGAAAGATAAGAAAAAAATAGGTGATTGCTATGAAATTTGATCAAATTCTCTCCAAAATGGGTGTCCACTCCTACAACTCTTACGAAAGAGTATATGGTGGGAAAGACAGCGAAGTATATAAGGTTGAGGTCGGGCAAGGCATTACCTACGCATTACGCCTACTCCCTTCTCAAAGACATGACCAATTTATTCATGAAAAAAATATGATAGATAGAGCAATTGCTCATAACATACCAGTTCCTCAAATACATAAAGTAATCGTATTCGAAAAGTATTCTGGTATGTTAATGGATTGGGGATCTGGACAAACCATCTTTCAAGAATTACAAGCACATCCAGAAAACGCTAGAAAATTAGGATATGAATTTGGAAAAGTACAAGTTTCCATAAACAGTATTTCAATTCCCGCATTTTATAAAAATTCGAACTCGTGGTTATCACCAAATTTTGAAGAGCAGGAAATAGTAAATAAAATTCCACAAGACCGTTTGAAATCTAATTTAATTCATTTAGATTATCATCCTCTCAATGTTCTTACGGACGGTGAAAAAATAACAGCAGTAATAGATTGGGCCAATGCAACTATAGGAGATTATCGGTTTGACATAGCACGGACACTATCGATTTTTCAATTAGCAGGATATAAGCATTTTGAAAAGAATCTTGATGTCATTCTGGACTTTGAAAAGGGCTGGAAGCAAGGATATGGACAGGTAGTGGGTTCACTAGATTTACTGGAATCCATAGAATTGTTTAACGCATGGGCTGGCGTACGGATGAAACGAGACTTAGCAGGTGAGCTTTCTAGAATCGATTATGTGAAAATTCAAGATTGGGCAGCGAGCTGGATGAAAATATACGATGAATCAGCTGGACCTTCTTCTTGATCTAGCTTAATAGCGTGATGAGGATAAGCTTGTTGGTTTTCTTTTTCTTATAAAGCGATCTGGGTGTATTGATAAAAAAGGCTTGTAATATTATCTAACATCGTTGTTGTTTGAAAAAAGGTCTTCCTGTTAAATGGAGGAGGTAAATACTTAATAGAGGTGATTTAGTTGACTAGTGATCTGAAAATTGAGCAATTAACATCAATCGGAGATCATATTGAGGAGCTTTCAGAACTTTTGATACAGACAGTAGAAGATGGTGCATCCATTGGCTTCTTACCACCATTGAAATCATCTGAGGCTACAAAATACTGGGAGAGTGCTTTAAGCCCTGATGTGATTCTATTTGTCGCAAAAATAAATAACCAGGTTGCGGGATGTGTACAGTTGCAATTATGTACGAAGCAGAATGGTGAACATAGAGCCGAAATTGCAAAATTAATGACACACCCTAATTATCGACGTAATGGTATTGGCCGTTCTTTAATGCAAAAGGCTGAGGAAAGGGCAATGCAGGATGGCAGGACGTTATTGGTACTGGATACAAGAGAAGGCGATCCCTCTAATCATCTTTATACTTCAATCGGTTACATTCAGGCCGGACGAATTCCTCATTATGCGAAATCTGCGAATGGTGGATTAGATGCTACTATTTTTTATTATAAAAGTCTCGGTGCATTTGGAAGGATAATTCTTTAAAACAAACGGAGTTGTTAGGCTAACTAATTGAGAGTTTTTATGTATTTGATAAATTCATAAGAAATGCTCTGGCTTGTGTTAATTGACCTTAAAAAGTCATAAAAAATAAGGGGTAATACATATTATACAGGGCTAATGTATCATCCCTTTTGATTTTTGATTCATAATCGCGCCCTATAGCGGAATATACCAATTATTCTCGCTCCTTTGGCCAAGAGCCTTGTTGTTTGCGAATTAATACAATTTGCCCTATATGATATACGTTGTGTAAAATTTGACGTGCCAGAACCCCGACATGTTCCTCTTCCAGCTGACTGTCATTAACTTGTGCTAGTGATTTACGCAAATGTTCACAAATTAGGTGTGTTTCTGCCAAGACTGCCTTCCATTTTTCAGAATCTGCCGGGTCCCCGGTATCTCCAAATGTATTCTCTGCCAAGTTCCATTTAGAATCTGCCGGTTCCCCGATATCTCCAAATGTAGCCTTGTTATTAGATGCTTTTTTTCTAGGCTTTGTGTCATTGATTTGTCTAACAAGTAGGGCGTTGTAATAATTTAGATGGTTCACAGTTTGCCAAATTGTATTCCCTCCTCCAGGGGGTTGCCAGCTTGCATCTGTGGAATTTACCCCCTCAAGAGCAGATTCTAAAGGTAAAAACCAGGTCTCAGTATTCCAACTAAAGTCATATTCCATACGAAAAATATCCATCAGTTCAAGGTTCATTTGCTTTCTCCCCTCACTTCAAGTTATTAGTATCCAGATTTTGAGAATAGCTAAAACATTATCTAAGGGGCCGGTCGGTTTCTCGAAATAAGATAACGCACTT
The DNA here is from genome assembly GCF_016908495.1 of Rossellomorea pakistanensis. Lineage (GTDB taxonomy): Bacteria > Bacillota > Bacilli > Bacillales > Bacillaceae_B > Rossellomorea > Rossellomorea pakistanensis. The sequence continues at coordinate 430,915 of NZ_JAFBDZ010000002.1, forward strand.
CCATCACTCCTTTATTTTTTTGATTAGGTTAATAATAAAACAACTCCCCTGACATACCCAATCAATGCAGATGTTATTCTCCAATCTGTCCCTTGAAGAAAGACGCTTTTCATATTTCAGAAAAGCGCCTGATCATTTAAGACAGCTATTTTCGGGTAATCGGAATTTAATTATTATTTCCGCAAAATCTTCTCCATCGCTTTTCCCTTTGCTAATTCATCGATCAGCTTATCCAAATAGCGAATTTCCTGCATAGTTTGTTCTTCAATGTCTTCTACTCGGACACCGCAGACTACACCTTTAATCAAAGTCCGTGAAGGATTCAGCAGGGGAGCTTCCGCAAAGAAGGTTTCAAAGTCTGTCTGTTTTTCTAGTTGCGCTTCTAACTCTTCCTGGCTATACCCTGTCAACCAACGGATGATTTCATCGACTTCTGCTTTCGTACGTCCTTTTTTCTCCGCCTTCGTAACATAATGGGGATAGACACTTGTGACACTCATTGTATAGATCTTATGTTTGGTCATGATACATCCTTCCTTTCTGTATGTTAAAGTATAAAGTTTTTTGAAGTTTCCACATGATGATCCGAATATCCAATTCGCTCCCTAATATGGAATAAGCCCCTTTATACCATACGTTTGAGAGTCTTTAACTAATTCGATCAAATGCTTCCCGATAAAATTCCCTTAACTCAGCTGAATTATCTTTCCATTCAACTGGATGTCCGTTGACTATCTGGTGAAGTACATCCAGGCATCTATGCCATCCTGCAGCAGTATACATTGCCATTTCGTTATCGTCGAAAATGTGGGTGAAGGCCATTTGGCAACCTCCATCCTCTTCTAGTAATGAGATTTGTATCAAATCATCAACCTCACGGAACTCAAAGGTATGGGGGTTTTTTAATTCAGTTATGATACCTTCATATGTCGACCCTTCACCGTCATCGAAGGCAATCTTACCTCCTGATCTAAGGTCCATTTCCCCCGTTGCGAAAGGGTACCATTGGGAGAAGTAACTAGGATTCGTAATGACACGGAAAACATCTTCGGGTTTATAAGAGAAAAAGCGTTCAAATCTTAGAGCATAACGACCATTATACTTATGTAGTGTTCCAAATTGATTCATTATATCATCCTCCCTTACTTTTATATCCTTAAAGTCTTGCTATTCATCACTAATTCAAATAAACAAATTAGGCTTAGAAAAAACTAACAATACTCATATTTGTTTTCATGCTTTTATAGTACCAAACATTTGTATGACTAAAAAACAATAATAAAATCATTTTCGTGTTCTTCAACAATCTGGCCCTTAAATGAAAAATGAGCGCTTGTCCTTGTTTCAGGATAGCGCCCGTTCTTATTGCAGTAAAGCCCTCTATGGAATAACTGTAAAGCTAATGAAGCTTTTTAAAAGCTGCGTTTCCCTGCCCAAGCTCCTTGCATTTTACTTAGGAATACAATTTGCCCAATATGATATGCGTCGTGTAATGCTAAACTCTTCAGTTCAAGCACTAATGAATTATCTTCTCCTGGGATCTGTCTATACAAATCTTCATGTTCTGATTTTGCTAGTATTTTTCCAAGTTCACGATGAACATAAAAGTATTCTTGTTTTGTTTCCTTCCAATTTTCTAACGTCTCAGTTGGTAATCGAAATGTAGATTCATTATTTTCTGCCTGTGGTTCATTCGCTGTTTCACCAAGAAATCGCAACAGAAATCTCTTTTCATAGAAAAGTAAATGACAAACTAATTCCCAAATGGAATTCATTGCCCCATCAGCTGGTTTCCAAATTGCCTGTTCAAAAGTGATATCCTCTAGTACTTTTTCAAGTGGTGGAAACCAGTCTTCTTCATCTAAACAGCTTGCCCATTGTTGTAACAAAAGTGTCTTTACATCCATTTTTTATTCCCTCCAATTTAATCCCTTTAATAGATAATCCCTTTGGTCAATTGCTGCCGTGTTGTTCTAGCATAATTTACAATTTCAAGATGAACCATCTAATTCCCTTCCTTCTTCCACAATCTGAACCGATTGTGGAAGACCACTTAATGAATAAATTGGATTTTTTCGGTAATGTTTACTGAGCTAACGGACCCGTTTTATTGAATCAATTAGTAAGGAAATTGGGCGTTTTCGATGTAATGATTAGATTATTCAAGAGAGCAATCTGAAAGAAATCAAAGCCTTATTTATTTGCTATGATTGAAAAAAGGAGTTGATCAATGAAGATTGTATAACTTACTCCTTATTTAAATATGGAAAGGAACGCAAGGGAACCTACTTATGATATAGGATTCAACAGGTCAAAGTTAAATTTATTTTGGAGGGATGGACATGAACCAAAACAACGCAACAAACAAAATCGCAACGCATGTAGGTGACCGCGAGATTGTGATCACCCGTGTAATTGATGCTCCACGCGATCTTGTGTTTGATGCTTGGACGAAAGAGGAGCACCTGTCGAAGTGGTGGGGACCTCGAGGTTTTACGACCACTTTTCAAAAGTTTGATATGAAACCGGGCGGAACATGGCAGTTTATCATGCACGGACCTGATGGCGTTGATTATCCCAACACCAACGTCTTTGACGAGGTCGTTAAACCCGAGCGAATCGTCATCAAACATGCTGTGTTTCCCCATTTTCTGGCGACCGTAACTTTTGAGGATCTGGATAGTAAGACCCAACTCACTTATAGCACAGTTTTTGAAGAAAATGCCGCAATATTCGATAAGGTGAAAACATATGCCGTCCCAGGTGCCGAACAGACCATGGATCGTCTTGAGGAGCACCTGGCAAGCATGTCTTAAATGTCCAGCCTCGTATTGATGCCTCCGCTAACAACTCACTGTTTATTTCGCGAGGATAAAATCGTATCGTTTTGTGGCTTCCGTCAAACCTGGCAAAACGTCAGGTTTTACAGCCCAAGAACGGTACAGAACACATTCCTAAAGGCTGCCAAATCGGTTGGCAGCCTTGTTGTGCTATCGCGGAAGGTTAGTGAACATCTTGGATATGATCTGGATGCAAGTAAGTAAGGTGTATCTGAAAGGTCAATTTAGACCTTTCAGATACACCTTTTTTAAACGAAATTTAACCTTTTCTCTAACCAGACCTTAACCGTCATTTCTTAGGATAGAAGATGAAGTAATTGGATGGTACTTGCTGAAAAATTTATATAAGCATTTTGACGGGAAAAGGCAGTGTTCTACAACCCTATTATTCTATAGGAAGTGAAAAAATGAAAAACAAAAAGAAGTTTAGATTTTGGGTTATTACTAGAAATATTCTATTGAGTATGGTTGGAGCACTCCTTATTGGGGCGGTTTTCCATAATGTTATGTCTATATATGAACAAAAAAAATACCCGGCATTAGGGAAATTAGTTGAAGTGGATGGTAGGAATATGCATATCTATACAAAGGGTAATGGTGAAAATACTATTGTCTTATTAAGTGGACTGGGAACGGCAGCACCTGTGTTAGATTTCGAACCTTTGATTAACGAGCTGGCAAAGACCAATAAAATTGTCGTTGTAGAGCCGTTCGGATATGGATGGAGTGACCTGACCGATAAGGAACGAACAGTGGAAAACATAGTTGAAGAATTAAGAACAGCTCTAAATAAATCAAACATAGAAGGGCCTTACATATTAATGCCTCACTCTTTGTCCGGGATCTATAGCATGTATTATGCCGATAAATATCCAGATGATATTGAAGCTATTATAGGAATCGATTTCACTTTACCGAAGGCGTTGGAGTACTTTAATGAGTCGCCTCCGTCGTTGCCCAAATATATGAGCCTGCTTTCGCTAACTGGAATGGCAAGGCTGGCCTTATCTATCAGTCCTGAAGATTTCCTGCCTATAGCGGATAAAGGAACTTATTCTGATGAAAATTTAAAGATGACCAAAATCATTACTACATGGAAAGGGTACAATAAAAATGTAGTGAATGAAGCAAATGAAATAACAAATAACATAAAAAAAACGAAGGAGATGTCGTTCCCTCCGAATATGCCTGTCATGATCTTTACTACTGACAAAGATAAAGTGAAGGAAGATGGCCCGTCCAATATAACCTTTTACCAATCGCAATTAAGTAATATGACATCTAATAAAATCGTCATATTAGAAGGTCACCATTATCTCCATTGGACGCAGTTTAAGGAAATGTCCGATTATGTTAATGAATTCATTGAAACCTTTGAAAGGGATTCATTAATAGAATAAAAGGGGGAATCAATAATGACTTTATTTGGATGATTCTTTTGGGAAACGCTATTACTTTGATTGGACTAAGTGTTTTTTTACAAGTTAAATATAATATGCATGGAAGCCAAAACAGAACCTTAATAAGTAGAAGGCGAAGAACTTGCTAGAAAAAATAGTTCACGCCATACTCATAGTCCAAATAATTCAAAAAGGGTTTTTTCTACTATGAGTTGACTCATTTTTAATTTTGTTAATCAAGCTTCTATTTTTAAAAAGATCCATGGATGTTCCCCTTTTCGGGCAGCCGCATCTTCTCTACACAATATGTTGTTCTTCAGACTAACTTTTGATGAAATGTATCATTCATCCTTTGTTTTTCCTCTAAAATCATAAGATTAACCATTCCAGCCCACTCCAATCCTAAGAATCATCATCATTTTTATTATCCTAAATGTGGTAATGCACAAGAATCTAATTTTAAGCATGAACACGACTAAGAAATGTACGAGATTTCAAATTTATGGCTATGTGGGAACGAATTAAAATGGAACCCAAACTAATCATTCAGATATTACATAAAAACAAAGGAATGTCCTAATCAAGGAATAAGGAACCATAGCTTCAATAGATAGAGAAGAAAGTCCCCGGATCATCAGGCGAACATAATCGTTCCTGATTCCTTTGCAGATCTTAGACAGGCTACTTTAATATTTTTAGTACCCCAATTTCATTGGACAATCCCCCAGCAATCCTTCATTTCACATTAATTTTTTTAGGGTGTCCTCATCCCTTCCTTACGCCTATATAAAAGGTGAAAGGAGGTGATACAAAATGGCAACAGCAGATTTAACAAGTACTAGACTTAGATTGGTCTACGATGATGGTATCGGGGAAGATGGGAAACCGAATTTTCAATATAAGTCGTACAGTAACATCAATACGGCTGCAACGGCAGACCAGATCTATAACGTGTCTCAATCAATAGCTGGCCTATCTTCAAAGGGATTGGTCAACATTGAGAAAACGGAAAACTTTGATATTAAGGCCTAACCAGAAGTGAAAAAATTACAGGAAAGGAGGAATAAATCATGGCGAAAACATTGGAATTGCAATTTACAACCCAACTTGGAAAATCCGCAAATGTTTCCGTGGATGATCCAGTTGAACCTATCGATCCAGCGAAAGTGAAGCTGGCAATGGAGAATCTTATTTCGGAAAATGTGATCCAAAGTTCAAGTGGTGCACTAGTAGCTATTAAGGGTGCACGTGTTGTTGAACGAAATGTAACAGAATACGAGATTGTTTAATAAACCTGGTGTGTCCTATTCGGAGTTACTCTGAGGGACACACCTTTTTACTAGATTAAGAGGAGGTGTGAAATAGTGGAAACCATCATACCTTTCATTTCTGAGGTTGGTTTTCCCATCGTTGTGACTCTGTATTTACTCTATAGAATTGAAACGAAGCTAGATGCAGTGATCTCGTCGATCCAAACGTTACCTCAGAAGATGAGAGAATAGCTAAATTGAAACAGGGCTGTTTGAATGTGTAAATGTTCGTTCAGTCTTGTTTTTTAATTTGTAAAAGAGAGAGGACTCCCCATTACTTTTGGATTGAAACCATTTCATAATACATAAATTTTAATTTAAAAAATATGCAAGGTGAAGCGGACATTTAAATCAAGAGTAGCCAGTTCAACCTGAATAACAGGACTATTTCAAGAATTTAATCAAACGTTTGATTAAAGTAGTAAAATGTTATCACTATACTAAAACCAAGATGAAAATCTAGTAAATTCAGAGTTATATTTCGACTCTTTTGAGATCGTCTTTTTTGCTTTTACTGTTTTGCACGGCACCCTAAATTTTTGTTACATCGTCATTGTCTTTTATCAGTTTTGGACGACACCAAGGAGCTTTTTTCATATAGTCATTTTCTCTTTTTCAGTTTTTGACGTCATCAAAGAGCCCTATTCATACCATCATTATCATATTCGAGGTTTTCCACGTCATTAAAGAGCCCTATTCATACCATCATCTTCATATTCGAGGTTTTTGACGTCATCAAAGAGCCCTATTCATACCATCATAATCATTTTCGAGGTTTTTGACGTCATCAAAAAGCTCTATTCATACCATCATTTTCATTTTTGAGGTTTTTGACGTCATCAAAAAGCCCTATTCATACCGTCATTTTCATTTTCGTGGTTTTTGACGCCACCAAAGAGCTCGGATCCCACCGTCATATAATCCTAATCCAAAACAGTCTTAATCATTTTTTAATGATTCTCTAAATATTCGTTAGTTTTTTGACGGTAGATTACAAAGTAATAAAAGACTTTGGAGGGACAGTTGATGAAAATTGTGATGGTACCGTCAGGATTTAAGGAATGTTTAGAGGCAGAGGATGTAGCATTAGCGATGGAACGAGGAGCGAGGCGCTTTGATCCGTCTGTTGATATTGATGTTATCCCGATGATGATGGGGGAGAAGGGTTTGCGAAGACGATCATTAACTTAAAAGGGGGAGAATTAATATACAAAAAAGTAACAGGACCAGTCGGGGAAAAGATCAAGAGCCATTTTGGGATATTTGTGGAGAATGACAAACGGACGGCTGTGATTGAAATGGCGGCGGTCTCCGGATTGAAGCTGGTGCCCCGTAATCAAAGAAATCCTTTAAAAACAACGACCTATGGTGTAGGAGAGTTGATTCTTTCTGCCCTTGATTTAGGAGTTGATCGTATTTTAATTGGCTGTGGCGATTCTGGGACATCAGATGGTGGTGCAGGAATGGCACAAGCATTAGGGGTCCAATTTTTTGATCAGAAACGACAAATCGTCAAAATCAATGGCGGAGAAGATTTGATGAAGGTTGATTCTATAGATACAACAAATGTAGATAAACGTTTAAATACTGTTAAGATAGATGTTGCTTGTAACTGGAAGAACCTATTATGTGGAGAAGAAGGAGTTGCACGTGTCTTTGGGCCTCAAAAAGGAGCGACGCCAATACAAGTGGAACAATTATCTTCAGCATTGGAACATTATGCTTTACTAATAAAAAAGGCAATCGGGTTGGATGTGCGATCTCTCCCAGGTAGTGGAGCCTCAGGTGGATTAGGGGCAGGACTTATTGCTTTTGCGGAAGCCACTTTACATCCACGATTTGATCTAATTTTGGACTTCATTAATATAGAGGAGAAAATCTTATCGGCAGATGTTGTGTTAACAGCGGAAGGTAGTTTAGACTTCCAAACCCCAAATGGAAAAGTCCCGTCCGAGGTGGCACAAATTGCAAAAAAACATAACATCCCGGTAATTGCCATCACGGGAACAATCGGGAAAGGAGCGGAGGTAAACTATCGAACCGGTATTGATGTATATGTAAGTATTATTCAAAAACCGACATCATTAGAAAAAGCGATGGCCAAAGCACCAAAGTGGATTGAAGAAAGTACAGAAGCGGTTTTACGGCAAGTGGCCATTGGCTTAGGGATTGCCAACAGAAAGTATCTAGAAAAAAGGGTTTATCAAAAATGATAACACGAGTAGAGAAACGCGTTCCAAAGCATAATCGAATACTTTCATTGATCAATCAAATTCCAACTAAGTCATTAGTGATCATCAGCATTCACGTCCTCATTTTATTGGTCACTGTATTGATCGAAGGGCTGGACTATCGTGCCAAGATCTCCTTATTTGCGTTCCTTTCAGCTATGACGTTATGGATCACAACGAAAATACCAGCTGGACTTGTAGCCATTGCCCTGATTGTGTTCATCGTCCTCATGAATGGAGAGGATCCGGTATTGTTATACCATTCACTGTCTGAGGAAGTGGTCTGGCTAATGGTTGGTTCCTTTATCATTGGGGATGCTGTTAAACAATCAGGTTTAGCAGAACGATTAACGGGTTTCATATTAGGTAAGTCAAATAAAAAAAGCAATGTGCTTCTCGGGATATGTTCTGTTTTATTTGCATCTGCCTTTTTTATTCCTTCTACATCTGGTCGAGCAGCGTTATCCATGCCGATTATTCATCAACTAAGTCAAAAATTTTCAGCTAAGGAACAAAGTGTATTAGCGATTATAGCACCTGTGATTATATTAATGAGTACATCAGCCACTTTAATTGGTGCAGGATCTCATATCATTGGAATAGGCTTACTTGAAAATACGGTTGACCAATCGATTACTTATATCCAATGGTTGACATGGGGCGTACCATTTGCGGTAGTTATTACACTTTTAACCCTATCTATAATAAAATGGACCATGTGGCCGAGGGATGGATTGAAGGAAATAGAAAACGTACAGACTGAAGATTCCATCATGTTAAAAAAACCGATGAATAGTAAAGAGAAACAGACAGTGATCTTGATTTTATTTTTGATTATGGGATGGGTGACAGAAAGCATCCATGGCTATGGAATAGCGTTTATTACGATGATCGGTGCGATCCTTGTTATGCTGCCGAATGTTGGAGTAATTACTTGGAAACAGGGTATGAAGTCAGTATCCTGGAATTTGATTATATTTGTTGCGGCAGCAACGGCGCTTGGAAAAGTGCTGGTTGATACCGGTGTAGTGAAATGGATTGAACAAGAAATGCTGACTGTATTGCATTTATTTGTTGATGCGCCAGAGTGGGTCATTGTACTGATCATCTTGCTTGTCAGTGTTACAAGTCATTTATATATTACATCACATACGACTCGGGCCATTATCTTTATTCCAGGTCTATTATTATTTAGTGAAACAATAGGAGTTAATCCTTCTACAGTTGTTTTTTTAAGCTTAATAGGAATGAACTATTGTGTGACGGCTCCTGTGAGTTCGAAAGCATTACTGCTCTTTTATGAGGAAGGCGAAATCTCATATGATGCTACTAATCTATTAAAAATTAGTTCCATACTAATGCCCCTCTATATTCTACTCATGATGTTATTCTATTTTTCTTATTGGAAGTGGACGGGGATGCATTTATAACCATGGGGTGAAATGATGAAAGATCGGATATTAATTATTGAAGATGATGAGAAGATTGCTCGGGTGATTCAGCTAGAATTAGAACATGAAGGTTATAGGGTAAGTATTGCACATACCGGTAAAGCGGGGCTGTCCATTTTAGAAAAAGAAGAGATTGATGTAGTCATTTTGGATGTCATGATACCCGAATTGAATGGGATGGAAGTGTTAAGGCGTATTCGTCAGGAGAATAATGAAATCATCGTCATCATGCTGACAGCACGAGGTTCTATTTACGATAAAGTAAACGGATTGGATTTGGGTGCAAATGATTATATGACAAAACCATTCGAAATTGAAGAATTGCTTGCGCGAATACGTACAAATCTTCGGTTTAAATCGAAAAGTGACTCTAAAATCGAATCAAGTGTTCATGTTATTAACTCGATTACGATTCATACCAATACGCGGGAAGTATTTAGAAAGGATTGTTTAATTGATTTAACACCGCGAGAGTATGATCTCCTGCTTTATTTAGTGATAAACAAAAATCGAGCACTTGAACGTGAACAAATTTTAAATGAAGTATGGGGATATGATTATTACGGAGATACAAATGTTATCGATGTCTATATCCGCTATTTGAGAAAAAAATTGACGGACTCGAACGACGTCCCATTCATTCATACCGTTCGGAGTGTCGGCTATATGATTAAGGATTAAGGTATGAGATTACGAAGGCGAATTCAATTATCCACAACGGTTGTTTTAATTATGTTACTCATTGCAGCCAATACATCGATTTATTTTATTTTCAAAAATACAACGATTACATCTGAAATTAATCGATTAACCAATACGTTGAATAATACGGTTTTACAGATCCATGAGAATCCAAATTCATCGATGGAGCAAGTATTGCAAGCATATTTAATCAGTGATGGCATGCTTCGCATCGTGGACCGTGATAATAACTCTACTATTCAAGTAACAAGGAATAAAGGCTATCAACATATTCAAAGGAAATATGACGATGACCAATTCGAAAAGGTCGTTCGATATAAGGATTCCATGTTCATGGTTGTCTCGATTCCGATTATTAATGAAAACGGAGCGATTGTAAATTTGCAGGTTGTTGAAAATGTGGATGTTCTTTTTGAAAATATCAATGATTTAAAATGGGTATTATTATACACGACCATCATAGTCATTATGATCTTATCTTTAACGAGTCGATTTTTAGGCCGCTGGATTTCATTTCCTATTCAACGTCTGACTGAAACGATGAGTGTGATTGAAAAAGAGGGATCATTTGAAAATATAGCGATTACACATGATACGAAGGACGAATTAACAGAAATGGCCATGACCTTTAACCGAATGATCATTAGGCTGGAAAAAAGTTATTCTAAGCAAGAACAATTTGTGTCAAATGCTTCTCATGAGCTAAAGACGCCTTTAACCGTAATTGATAGTTATGTGAAACTATTAAAACGCTGGGGAAAAGAGCGCCCTGATATATTGGAAGAGGCTATTAATACAATTTCATCTGAATCGAGCCGCATGAAATATTTAACAGAGCAGCTATTACAATTAGCTACATCCGAAGAGATCATTGAAAATGAAAAAGAAACAGTAAACATTGTTCCGATCATCGAGAAGACCATCCAAAGATTACAACAAGCCTTTCAGCATGAGATTCATTATAAAAATGAACAAAGCGAGATACATATAAACATACACGAACAAAGCTTTGTTCAATTACTCGTTATTTTGTTAGATAATGCAAAGAAATATAGCGATGATCATATTAAGGTAGAGGTGAAAGATGGCAAGGAAAGAGTAAGCATTCGTGTAATCGATAAAGGGATTGGAATCCCATTAGAAGCACAAGCGCATGTCTTTGATCGATTGTATCGTGTAGATAAAACGAGAAGTCGTAAAACTGGAGGATCCGGTCTAGGTCTATCAATTGCAAAGCGGATTGTCGAACAGCATGAGGGTGTCATTTCTTTAGAAAGTGATGAAGGAATTGGATCGACTTTTACTGTTACATTGCCGAAATTGGAGGTGAAGTAAGATGAAATTGAAAGTTGGTCTTATTATGTTTATTCTATTAGGCTTGTCCTTTACATTGTTTCATATTTTTATAAAGGATGATCCGAAGATCATTTCAAAAAAGGAAGCTGAGGCAATTGCTACAAACGTATATGGAGGTAAAGTTCTGACTGCAAAAGTAAATCAAGAGAACGATAACTTTCAACTAAGGATTGAGAATGAAAAAGGGATATATCAGATGGATGTGGATAGTGAAACGAAGAAAATGAGTAATGTAAAACTTGTTGAAAGAAAAGAAACCTTGAACACTATTGAAGATGCCAAAAAGAATATAGAGAAGGAAGTAAAGGGCCAGGTGAATCAGATTAAACAAGTCAATAAGGATGGAAAATCGTTTGTAGAAGCTACTGTTGAGAAAAATGAAAAAAAATATCGGGTTGAATATGATCTAAAAGAGAATGCGATTGTTTTTAATAAGGAAGTAAAGAGTCTTGTAGATCCATCACCGTCTATATCAGAGCAGAAAGCAAAAGAGATTGCGTTACAACAAATGAATGGCCAAGTTACAAATTTATCAATCATAACCGCTCAAAATGGGAAACACTATAAAGTGACAGTAGACGATCACTCTGAAGGTGCCCATGTGTATGTTCAAGCAAACACTGGGGAGGTATCGTCGATTTCTTTATATTCAAAGGAGCAGCCAAAGCCCCCAATTGAGGTAGAGGATGATAATGACGAAGACAATGAGGATGATTTTGATGAAGATGATCAGAGCGAAGATAGTGATGATTAATTTTTTTAGAAGTTGAGCTTGTCGAGAAAGAGCCATGTTGAACGTTGCATAGGGTGCAGCGTTTTTATTATGGTCTTTCTTTAAAAAAGAATAAGTTTAAATATCAAAAACAAGAAGTTTGTCGCGTTGTGTCGAGAAATCGATAAAAGCCAAAAGTTGAAAATTAAACCGCATAAGTTGAAAATAAGTCGATTAAACCTAAACTCATTGGCCAATAATTTACCCAAAAACAAAGAGGATTAAAGGTTTTCACCAGATAAGCAAAGTAACTGGACATAAACCATCGACTTTTTGGAGATTTTTATTCTAAAAAGTAGTTTTTCACTTTAAATTTGGCCCCATTCACGTTTGTATTCATCTTTCTTACTTCGTATGCCAAAAAGTTAATCCAAAAATATAAAACAGCAAATCCATTTCAGGGTTTGCTGTTTTTTAAGGTTTATGTAAGGTTTACATTAAAATGATGTAAGGTTCAGGGAATATAATCGTCTTTGTAGTTAAACAAGGAGGATTACAAATGAAAACCATTTTACAAGCAAAAAATGTTCAAAAAGTATTTGGTACTAAAGGAAATTTATATAAAGCGTTACAAGATATTGATCTGGAAATTAAAGAAGGTGAGTTTATTGGAATTATGGGACCTTCTGGGGCTGGTAAATCAACATTGTTGAATATTTTGTCTACTATTGATACCCCTTCATCAGGAGAGATCATGATTGCCAATCAAAATATTGTCAGAATGAGTGAAGAACAATTATCAGACTTCCGCCGAAGCAAGCTCGGGTTTATTTTTCAAGATTATAATCTGCTTGATACGTTAACGGTAAAGGAAAATATATTGCTTCCGCTTGCGTTATCACAAGTACCGGCAAATGAGATTGAAAAACGCGTAAACGAAATCGCCGGTACATTTGGAATTCGGGAAATTCTTGATAAATATCCTTATCATATTTCCGGAGGTCAGAAGCAAAGAACAGCTGCATCACGTGCCATTGCTGCAAATCCAAGCTTAATCTTAGCAGACGAGCCTACAGGAGCACTAGATTCAAAATCGGCTACAAGTTTATTAGAAAGCTTAAATGCATTAAACGAACAGAAACAATCGACGATTATGATGGTCACTCATGATGCTTACGCTGCAAGCTTCTGTAAACGGGTTTTATTTATTAAGGATGGCAGGACCTATACAGAGATTCATAAAATCCATCAATCTCGCCAGGAATTCTTTCAAAAGATTTTAGATGTCCTTGCTTCCCTTGGAGGTGGGCATTAAATGACGCTCTTTAGTATTGCTAGGAAAAATATAAAGCAAAATTTCACTAACTATTTCCTGTATTTTGCTTCAATGATTTTTAGTATCGTTATTTACTTTACCTTCGTTTCATTAAAATATGATGAAACGATTCAAGCTACTTCTAATGCGTCAACCAAAATCAGCTCGGCCTTTAGTGGGGCCGCCGTCGTCTTAATGATCTTTGTCGCTATTTTCATCTGGTATTCGAACTCCTTCTTTACAAGGAAACGTAAAAAAGAAGTTGGTCTCTATTCATTACTAGGCGTACGTAAGAAACAAATTGGCCGCATGCTTTTCTATGAAAATTTTATTATGGGGCTTCTAGCTCTTATTATTGGAATTTTACTCGGTTCCGTTTTATCAAAGTTTTTCGTATCGATTTTGATGAAGATTATGGGCTTTGAGGCGATTGGTGAATTTAACATATCATTAGCAGCCGTTGTAAACACCATTATCGTATTCTCTCTCATCACCATCCTTACATCGTTTCAAGGATACCGGCTAATTTACCGATTTAAATTAATCGAGTTATTCCAAGCGGATAAAGAGGGGGAACAAGAACCAAAATCATCGTTCATCATGGCGCTACTCTCTATTTTATTACTCGGAGTCGGTTATTGGCTTGCATTACAAAATATATTGGAATCAAATGTTTGGCAAATGATGGGCTTCATGGTAGCACCCCTTGTTATCTTAGGAACGGTTATTCTAGGGACCTATTTCTTATTCAGTACATTAACTGTTTATCTAATAAAGATGTCTAGAAAGAATAAAAAGTCCTATTGGAAAGGGGTTAACTTAGTTGGCATATCCCAGCTCCTCTATCGCATCAAAGGGAATGCTCGTACGTTAACGATGATTGCCGTGCTAAGTGCGACAACATTAACAGCCGTGGGAACAGCCTACAGTTTGTATTATAACAACAGAAGTAATGTAGAACTCGCAAATCCAAATAGCATGATGTTTATTGATCAAAACAAGATCGAAACGAATCAAGTAAAAGATATGATTTCAAACACTAAAAATCATGAGGTTATCTACCATAAGTCGATTCTAACACTGCAAATCAATGCAGATGTAACAACCTTAAAAAATAATTTATTCAGTAATGAAATGATGTATACCGTCATTTCAGTTAGTGATTTTAATAAGCTAGCAAAAGTGCAAAAAAGAACCGACAAGCTTTCCTTAAAAGGAAATGAAGCAGCTGCGCTGGATGCAGGGTACTATGAGGGGATGTCACCTGACTATGTAGGTTCAACGATTTCTTTAAAAATGAACGATCACTTCGAAAACATTACATTTAAGAGTCTGAAAAAATATAATGTCCTCAATTATTATACGGCTAGTACAACCATTGTGGTAAGTGATCAGTTGTTTACTCAATTAGGAAAAGAAACAAACAGTGTGGACATGGAAGTTTACGAGATTACTAATGAAGATGAAGCGAAGCAAGTAACAAAAGCGATTCAATCGGTTCTGCCAGATGAAGCAAGGTTCTCAAGCTTTTATGCCGATTATACGGCTGGAATGGAATCATCAGGCTTATTGATCTTTATAGGTGGATTCCTAGGATTAGTTTTCCTTGCTGCTACAGGAAGTATTATTTATTTTAAACAATTAACAGAAGCAAACTCAGACAAGGGACGTTATGAAATTCTGCACAAAATCGGCGTCAACAAAAAAGAAGTGAAGAGATCTATTTCTAAACAAGTTTTATTTGTCTTTGCTCTGCCATTAATAGTAGGAATTGCTCATTGTTCCGTTGCCCTAACGGCTTTATCAAGATTAATGCATACAAGCCTAGTGATTCCGGTTGTGATATGCATGGGGGTGTATACCTGTATTTACATCGTTTATTATTTCGTAACCGTGAATGCCTACTACAAAATTGTAACGAAATCAAAATAAAAGGAGAATAACAATGAAAAAAGTAATTATTTCATGTACGGCAATAGCAGCTATTTTAATTGGAGGTCTGGTGTTCATTCAAAACGTAAACCTAAACAGATTAGGGGCAGATCAATACTATGTCCAGATTGAAGGACAAGGAAAGAAGATTGAAGACAAATCGGACACTGGACAGAAATATGTCAGTTATGAATATGAACTACCTGCTTTTGATCAAGAGGGCAAGCCAAAAACATTGACGTTTACTGCCAATAAGCAACTCCGTGAAAAAGCATATTTAAGTCTGTTCGTAAAGGATGGAAAAGGGGTTACGTCTTATCAGGAAGTAACAAAAGAAGAACTGCCTGAGAAAGCAAAAGATAAGTTAAAGTAAAGCATACATCAGGAAAGAATCCTTTTGATAAAGGGTTCTTTTTTGAACTAAAGGAATCTTACTGATTGAAAATGACAACCAAAATGGCATTTCGCAGCCTAATTTCAATCTGGGATTCATTTTCTATATAATGGAGAAATAGCTAGAACAATTTTTGGAGGTAGAATTGGAATGTCGTTAACGAATAAAATGGTTTTAATCATAGATGATGAAGAAGACATTTTAAGGCTTATTCAAACTGTATTAATAAAAGAGGGAATAGGTCATGTTGTAACCTCTACTACAGCGAAAGATGGATTCACACAATTTCAACAAAAACAACCCGATCTTGTTTTACTAGATATCATGCTGCCAGATGGGGAAGGCTATGATGTCTGTAAACAAATAAGGAACATTTCTAATGTGCCGATTCTCTTTTTATCCGCAAAAGCTGAAGAAATTGACAGGATTTTAGGGTTCGCCATCGGTGGAGATGATTATATTACAAAGCCCTTCAGTCCTAAGGAAGTAGCCTATAGAGTGAAGGCACAATTACGAAGAGCCGATTTTTCGCAGACAGAAGAGAAAAGGGATTTTATTATTAAAGCTGGTCCCTTTAAGTTAAATGAGCAAAAAGCAGAATTAACAAAGAACGGTGAGATCATTGAACTAAAAAGAAAAGAGCTTGGATTAATGACCTATTTTCTTCAAAACCCTAATTTGGTCATTAGTAAAGAAAGGCTCTGTGATACCGTTTGGGGAGAGGACTTTATCGGCTTTGATAATACGATCATGGTACACATCCGAAGATTACGAGAAAAAATTGAAGAACAGCCTTCAAACCCCAAATATCTAATAACGGTAAAAGGCTTAGGCTACAAGCTTATCGTAAAGGACGAATAGGCTATGAAATGGAGGTTAACAGGTAGATTTCTGCTATCGGTTGTTATCGTCGTCATCCTTGTTATTTTCATAAATATTCTCACCTTTGTGGCATTGTTTATTGCCCAAGCTGCTTTTAATGTACCGATATTTCAAGACAGAGAAACCATTTCTGCTGAATCCTTTACAAGGCGTTTTCAGGAGCATATAACGTTTTCAAATAATGAAGTGGCTGTTAGCAAACAAGGAAAAAAAGAACTTATTAAGAACGAGGCATGGGTCCAAATTTTAGACGAAAACGGAAAGGAGTTATATGGCTATAGACTACCTGAAGGGATAAAGAAAAAGTATACACCACTAGAAGTTATCAATATCCATAAATATATAGAAAAGGATATATACGCAACAGTTTTCGTTAGTGGAAAAAAGGTTAATAACTACAATTATAGTTACTTCATTGGGTTTGAAAATCCTGCTATTGAAAAAATTACATTATCCTATGACTCCCGAGATCTTTTACACAATTTTAAAATAGGGAGTATTCTTTTATTAGTGATAGATGGTCTTATCGCCTTATTAATTGGCTATTTATTTAGCAAACGACTGACACGGCCGCTGCATTCATTAATTGACGGGATTAAAAGGCTGGCAAATAAGGATTATACGATCCATTATGAACCTAAAGGGATCTATAAAGATGTTTTTTATAATGTTAATCATTTATCCAATCAGCTAACCGCAAACGAAAGGGAACGAAAGAAATTGGATCAAATGAAAGAGGAGTGGATCGGTAACATCTCTCATGATATCAAAACACCACTTGCCTCTATTCAAGGTTATGCTGAAATGATGAAGGATCCAGAATATCAATTTTCATTAGATGAAATGAGAGAATACGCAGAAATCATTGAAAGAAAGTCAATATATATGAAGGACGTAATAGAAGATTTAAACTTAACGATGAGATTGAAAAACAAAGAACTAACTTTAAACAAAAAGAAGATGAATATCGTGACGCTATTGCGGAATGTCGTGATTGATATTTTAAATGATGCCAGATACTCCAATCGAAATATTGAATTTCAAGTAAATCAAGAAAATATCCTAATGGATGTTGATGAAATTCTGGTACGAAGAGCACTAACGAATTTAATTTATAATGCGATTGTTCATAATGACAGCGAAGTGAAAATAGTTGTCTGTGTTGAAAAGAAAGAACGAACACATATTACGATAAAAGATGATGGCAAAGGAATAAAGAAAGAGGAACTCGATCGAATTTTTGACCGCTATTACCGCGGAACAAATACGGGAGAGGCCCATAAAGGTTCTGGACTCGGAATGGCCATAGCCAACGATATTATTCGTGCACATAATGGAGAGATTATGATCGATAGTGTGGTGGGTTATGGAACGAGGATTGATATTGTATTGTAAGCCTTGATTAGAAGATCAGGGCGTATTTTTTGTTGATTTTAATAAACATCAATTCGGTTTTTTTCTATTTACTATGTGTCGTATGTAGTCGGGTAAGCCGTGAAAGTATAAATGACGGTGGCAAAGGGCTCTAGGGTACCGTAAAAAACCGCGAAAGGGAAAATGACGGAATGAATAGAGCTCTTTAATGACATCAAAAACCTTGAAAGCGAGAATGACGGTATGAATAGGGCTCTTTAATGACATCAAAAACCGCGAAAGGGAAAATGACGGAATGAATAGGGCTCTTTAATGACATCAAAATCTGCGAAAGTGAAAATGATGGTGTGAATAAAGTTCTTTGATGACATCAAAAACCGGGAAAGTGAAAATGACGGTATGAATAAAGCTCTTTGATGACATCAAAATCTGCGAAAGGGAAAATGACGGAATGAATAGAGCTCTTTAATGACATCAAAAACCAGGAAAGGAAAAATGACGACATCCAAAGAGATGGAATATGCAGTGAAAATGTGTCAAAGGAAAAATAGAGGTATGCAAGAAAACGGATCATGCCATGAAAATGATAGGAAACGAAAAATGACACACTAAAAGAGTGGAATGAAGACACGTAAGAAGAAAAAAACTACAAAAGCAAAAACGACTTTTTCAATAACCGATATAAATGATAAACAAAGCTAACCGCAAATCCTGCCAAACAGATACCTGCCAAAAAAGTAATGCATCGCATGAAGTTTTCACTCATTAATTTCTTTGAAAAATGGGAGGTGAACGCTAAATTAATGTTCCAGAGAAATAAACCGATGATAATTCCAAAGCTGCAGAGGAGGGAGCCAAGTAAAGAATAGGCGTCCATTAATTCCTTAAGAGAAGTACCGAAAACGCCAAACCAAAAAAATAAACTCAGCGGATTGGCTACTGAGATGATAAACCCTGTTAAGTAAGCATTTTTACCTTGTTTCTTTTTTTCTTCTAGCATGAATAAATAAGGATCCTTGGAAAATGCTGATTTTATACTAGATATCCCTAAAGATCCGAGCATCACAATGCCTATTATATACATCAGCACTTGAACACTGATTAATTGAATAAAAGAATGGAATCCAAAGTAAATCGTAAGGAGAATAATACAGTCACCCGTTAACCCGCCGAGTCCTACAAACCATGCTTGAAAAAAACCATTAGTCAACCCTCGTTTAATCACTTCTAGATTCATTGGACCTATCGGAGCGGCAAGGCTTATCCCCAATACAATATAATGGATAAAAGTAAATAGAAATTCCATATAAATTCCCCCAGAACTCTTGTCCCTCTTCCATCATATGTGTAACTTCAACACTCATTCATATTTTTTAAGTAGGCAATTCTAGAATAGAATGAATGGAACCCAACTTTTTGATGCTTTTTTATTTACTTAAAGTTCCGAAATGTAGGAACAAACATTTCGGAAAAAAAATGAATTTCATCTTAAAACGGATATTTCTCTTAATTAGCAGGCATATACTTCCATATGGTTCTTTTGAGGGGGATAGCTGATGGTTAAGAAGAAAATGGCTAAGAAAGTTCTTTTATTTTGTGACCCTGGCATTGATGACTCTCTTGCTATTATGTATGCCCTTATGGATCCCGAGCTCGAACTCGTGGGCGTTGTTACGAGTTATGGGAATGTTACTAAAGCTACTGCTACTGCCAATGCTGCATATTTGTTAAGATTAGGTGGAAAACCAAATGTTCCAATCATTCCAGGAGCAGTCCAGCCAGTTACGGAGGAAGAAGTGACCTTCTATCCTGAAATTCACGGAGAAGAAGGAATAGGTCCTATCCATCCTCCTAGTGATCTGCAGTATCAGCTGTATCCATTTGACATGATCCGGAAAATTGTTGAGTTTTATAAAGAAGAGCTCAACATCGTAGATACAGGGCGGTCAACGACTTTGGCGATGGCGTTTATTTTGTATAAAGAACAAATGCAAATGGTGGGGGCCTTCTATTTGATGGGAGGGGCTTTCTTTGTGCCAGGGAATGTGACTCCATTGGCCGAGGCTAATTTTTATGGAGACCCTACCTCCTCTAATTACCTTCTTAAAAATGCCCATAATCTAACGATCACTCCTTTGAATGTAACAAACTATGCTTATCTCACCCCAGATGTAGTCGAATCCCTTTCTGAAAGCACGGCCAATCCATATGCATTCATGATTAAACCCATCTTCAATTATTATTACAAGGCTTATAAAACCTTTGTTCCAGGAATCATTGGGGCGCCGATTCACGATCTGGTGACATTAATGGTAGTGAAAAATGAAAATATCGTGGATTATATCTATTACGATGCAAATGTAGTGGAAGAAATCGAGGCAAGGGGTCTGTCCTATATTGATCTTAGACCAACTGGTAAGCCAGGTGAAACACGAATCGCCATAAAACTGCATCATGAAGCGTTTATCAATGAGTTTCAAAAGGTTATGATGGGTTAACTGCTTTGTTACAAAATTAACTGAGTGCTGACAAAAGGGGCAATCTCGGATGAGAGACCTCCTTAATCGTTTCACCGGGAAACATGAACATAGTAAAAGAGGTTTACGATTTTTGCAGTAGTTTGTCGAGCGGTCAATATATAGGAGAGTTTGGACAAATTACTTGCCATTTCGGACAAATTAATAACAGAAATGGACAAATTATTGCTCGTAACGGACAAATTAATTGATCTCGGCCTTGAATCAACCCCAATTTGGTTGTGTCTATTATCATAATTTCCCATTCCGACAGATTAATAGGAACTTTATTCAGTATCCAATTGAAAGAGGGAGGAATGTTAAATAAAAAGTAGAAATAAATAACAGTGGGATATTTTACCTTAATGGGGAATGAGTAATAGAAATTAGATGATGAACTATTCTACGCCCATAGGAAACAGAATCTCAGGGGGATTTTTTCTATTCTAAAGATATTTCTAGGAGTGAATATGAAACTAGTAAAAGTATTGTTAATAGCACTAACCACTATTTTGTTTACGTATGGATGTTCAAAAGAGGACGAAGTACAAATGAAATCAATAGAAGATATTGAGTTCGAAACCCTTAATGAGTATATCGGAACGTATGTTGGCGGGAACAGAGTATCAGCAATAATTGGGGATTTACCAGGGGGAGAGTCTTTTAGAGAATTAGATTTAACGGGTGAAAAGATTAAAGTAACATATGGGTTCAATGGAGGGGATTTCTCACAAAACTACATATCAGAATACTGGTTTGATGGGAACGATACTCTAGAGAAGAACTTCCTTTATAACGCTATTTTATTAACAATCCTTGTACCCAATTCATTAGAATATCATTTTAAAATTGATAATAGTTCCTTTTCCGTATCTAGAGGAAATATGGTTGAAATACTTACAGAGAATCTAAACTATTTCCCAATGGATAAAGCTGTTTTAAAAAATGAAGCAATGGCTATGTTCCATGATGAGAACAAAAAAGCTACAGAAAAACTTCTAAAAGAAAATATGGAAACCTTTGAAGAATTAGTGTTATCTGCTGAATTTCGTAATCAATTTTTTGAAAAGTTTCCAATTAAGGATTAAGTACATGTAAAAAAGAAGTATTTTGAAAAAATTCCACTAATTCTTCTTGATTATAGGTTCAGATGTTTCTAGCAGAAATCAAATTGAAACTAGAATTAAAGCAAGGTGGTTTTAAAGTGATAGAACTATTCTATTACAACTGGCAAGTAAGAGAAGATTGGTTTAAATGGTGTGAGAAGCGATTTGCGGAAGAATTAGTTAAAGAACGTGCTGGCGGAATGGGAAGTATTTTAAAGACACTTTTTCATGTGATTGATTGTGAACAAATTTGGATAAATCAAATGAAAAGGACTAGTGTAACTCAAATCGATATAAACTCCATTTCGACTCTCCAAGAAGTGATCGAGTACTCAAATTTTACAAAAAAACAAACCGAACAATTTATGAGAGAGTGGAATTCGAATACTGAGAAAAAAATCCTGGAGATTAAAAGAAGGAACGGTCATCTATCTTCTTTTTCGTATGGGAAAATCGTTAAACATATCATCACCCATGAAGTTCATCACATAGGTCAATTATCCGTATGGTCTCGGCAGTTAGGTGAAAAACCTGTATCGAGTGATTTAATCTATAGAGAGTTTTTATCTCAATCATTTGAAACAATCTAAAAAGGGGATATCTTATGCCTAAAGTAGGTGTTTTTGCATCAGTTATCGATGAAGAAGATAGGATATTATGCGTAAAGATAAATTATGGTTCTGGAAATTGGACTTTGCCTGGAGGTCATTTGGAAAAGAATGAATCCCCCATTGATGGAGTGAAAAGGGAAGTCTATGAGGAAACAGGATTCTTAGTAGAAATTGATTATCTAATATCCCTATATTCAGCTCCAGAAAAGGATGACTTGGTGCTTTTATTCAAAGCAAGGATCATTCAAAAGGCAGAATTTGTTCCTAATGGTGAAATCGAACAAATAGCATTTTTTGATAAAGGGGATCTACCTAAGGAAATGCATCCATGGAACATGAAAAGAATTTATGATGCTTTTAACGATAAGGTGAGTAACTTGCATATTTTTAAGTGATCAAAAAAATTTTAATACTACATATTGTTTATAGGAATAGAGATACTCACCCAAATTATTATTTGAAAAAGATGAACATAAAGCAAAGTAGAAGAAATTTTTTATCTTACACTTTCCATATAAACAAGGGAGGTCATAAGATGTTAAATAAAGTATGTGTAATAACCGTTAAAGTCGACCGAATGTCTGCAGCTATTGATTTTTATACAAAGGTACTGGATTTTAAAATTTCAAAGCATTATGGCGAAAGGATTGTTAGCTTAGTACATAATGAAATACCGATAGTTTTAGAGGAAACAGAGCTAAACAATGTAGGGAAACAAAATGTATTAATAGGAATTCATTCAAATGATCTTGATAAAGATTTTGATCTATTGAAGAAAAAAGGTGCAAAGATCCTCTTTGATGAACCTAAACCTTGTCCGCCGGGGCGTTATATCATCATCGAAGACCCTGCAGGAAACCAAATCGAACTTGTGGAGTTTTCTGATGAATAGAGGAGGTGCGCTTGTG
Organism: Rossellomorea pakistanensis; assembly: GCF_016908495.1. Classification (GTDB taxonomy): domain Bacteria; phylum Bacillota; class Bacilli; order Bacillales; family Bacillaceae_B; genus Rossellomorea; species Rossellomorea pakistanensis. Next base: position 453,955 of record NZ_JAFBDZ010000002.1, read on the forward strand.
CCTGAGATAAGACATCAGATGTACATTAAAGTTGAACCTAAAAAGGTTTATCAAACGTTAATACATGAAGATGAATGGAATGCATGGTTTACAGACTATACAACCATTGATTTAAATCATGATGGCACTGGAAATATTCAATTTCGATGGAAAAGTAGCGATGATCATGAAATCGAAGACGGTGGGAGAATAATAGAAGCGATTCCTTTTAAAACTTTTACTTTTCAATGGAATCCTGGTGAAAATAATACGACTGTAACCTTTCAATTGAAACCTTATAAAGAAGGAACATTAGTCGTTTTAGAAGAACGAGGATATTCAAACTCAGATAAAGACCTGACTGCGTGTATTGGATGTGCTGTTGGTTGGGGAGAGGCTTTGACTTTATTAAAAATTTATTTGGAGCATGGGATCGTGTATAAGGATGATTTATTATTAACTTAGGGTGGTAGTTAAAATGATATATGAAGTGACGATCCAAATTCGTGTAAAGGATATGGCAGAAGGTCAGAGGTGGTACCGAACCTTATTAAATAGAGAACCCGATTTTGTTCCTCATGAAGGTTTTGCAGAGTGGGAACTCATTCCAAGGTGCTGGCTGCAAGTGGCAGAAGGAGTACCATCAGAGGCAAGTGGTCCCCTTAGGTTAGGTGTACCGAATATTATTACGACAAGGGATCGGTTAATGAAGGAGCTCGAAATGGAAGACTTTGAGATTCATGAAAGACCAGAAGTCCCAGTGAAGTGGGGAACCTTTACGGATCCTTGGGGGAATCGGGTTGGACTCTTTGAATATTTAAGTGAAGAAGAAAAGAATATAAAAATGAATGCTATTCACAAATAATGAATAAGGCTAGTTTAGTAAAAAGACGAGGCTGTCCCATAAGGGGTCCGGAACCACTATGATTGCCCGTATATAGAAGGTGTCTTGTAGGTATCTTCTATATGTTGAAGTTGTGGTTCCTGACTCCTTGGTTTTGGGGAAGCCCGTTTTTATTTGTTCTTTTAGCTAGGCTCTTTTCTAAAAGTTTGTTGCTTTTAACAATATTGAAAACGAAGAGTGGATTGGAGCGGAAGGCATTTGACTCCTGCAGGATGCAGAGGAAAAGTCTAGACCCCGCAGGCGGAACGTCGAGGAGGCTTGACTTCCTCCCCGCGGAAAGCAACGGTCAAATGTTTATTCTCAATAAACAACAATCTCTACGAAAAGAGCCTTTAGCTAAAACCATCAGACCCTTTTCGAAAAACTTTCTTACTAGATAGCAGTTTTAATGCTTTAACTACGTATCAATTGTTAGAACCAACCCTACACTATATAATAAATGAAAATAGGTAAAACTTTGGAAGTTTACAAACCTTTTGAGTAGGAAATAAAAAATGTGTGCTAACTGAGATCAAAGAAGAAAAGAGGATGAAAATTTGTTTAAATCGTCAAAGTTGCATTTCTGGACACTTGAAATTTTGCTCATTGCACTGATTTTGTATGTATCAACGAAAATAACTTTCTTGTTTGAACCCTTGGTTGTCTTTGGAACGACTCTATTTTTTCCCATTATTATTTCAGGGTTTCTCTATTTTCTATTAAACCCCATTGTTAATAAAATTCAAATGCTAAAGGTTCCTAGAACAGTGGCGATTCTTTTAATCTATTTATTGATGATCGGGTTAATCACCCTAGTAATCCTTTTAATTGCCCCTATTTTTACAAAACAAGTGACGCAGTTAGTCGAGGACATTCCTACATATGCTAAACAGACGAAGGAACTTATTGACGAGGTGTCTACAACCGAGGAATACAAATGGGTCGTTAAACAGGATTATGTAACGATTGATGATATAGAGAAGGCGGTTTCCGATATTGCCAATACACTTCCCGATCGTCTTACAAACGGTATTTCTACTGTAATCGGTTGGGTAACCAGTACGACGATTACGATTGTTACTGTGCCATTCCTTTTATTCTACATGTTCAAGGATGGTCATCGATTTCCACATGCCTTGGCTCGTTTTATCCCCTCAAAGTATAAACAAGAGGGGCTTAAAATCATCAAGGATACGAATAAAACCTTGGCCGCCTATATCCAAGGACAGGTGATTGTGGCAACATTTGTCGGGACACTTGCTTATATCGGTTATTTGATCATTGATCTCCCTTATGCTTTGATAATGGCGATGATTGTCGTTGTCACCAATATTATTCCTTATGTTGGCCCGATCTTAGGTGGAGCTCCAGCGGTTATTATCGCCCTGTTCAATTCACCTACCCAAGCCTTTTTGGTTATTGTCGTAATTACCATTGCCCAGCAAATTGAAGGGAATGTATTATCACCGCTTATCCTAGGAAAAACTTTGGATACACACCCAGCTACTATCATCATTTTGTTGCTTGTAGCAGGTAATCTTGCTGGAGTCCTAGGAATGATCTTAGCTATTCCAGTCTATGCTGTATTGAAAACGCTTGTTTTAAATGTAGTGAGATTCCTTAAAGTAAGAAAGAGCTATTTGGATAAAGAGGAGATAGAGGTTTAGAAGGTGGTGTTACCTTTAAGCTAGGAACAAAATCAATAAGAGTAATTTTGAATTCAGTGCTGAAGAGTGATTGATAACAACAGTCTTTTTAATAAAAAAAAGCTGACTTTTATGGTCAGCTTTTGTTGTTGGATAGGTTTACTTTGTTCGAACAAAAATTACGGTACTGAGTAACCAGCAACAGGATAATGATCCGAGTACTCATTATAGGTATACGTTTTTCCAAATGATGTCACCGACCATTCTGGTGACTTGATATTCATAGCGTTAATATACCAGTTACTCGGTTGTTTATGACTTTTTTCGACAAAAATATAATCTAAATATTGCGGTTCGAGCTGTGGATAGTTATAACCTGCAATCCCATTCGTGTCAGGATCCCATGTGGATGTGAAACCAGTGTAGGCAGTAGGGGCATTCACATTTAGATCCTTAAGCATTGAAGAATACTCTGGAGTTCCCTTGATCACATTTAGATCTCCACCAATGTAAACCACTTCACTTGCAGGAATGTCTTTTTGATCGATAAATCCGCTTATTTCATCCATTTGGGCTTTACGCACGGATGCGGCTTCTCCATCCGAACAGCGTTCATCCTCTGATTGCATATGAGTTCCGATTACATGGTAGAAATGCCCGTTTTTATTGATTTTTACATAAACAAATCCTTTGTTAGCCAACCAATCTGCTCCGCACCCATCTTTATATACGTATTGAATCTTTTCAACGATTGGCCACTTGCTGACGATCGCCGCTCCGCCATCTTCGGGGGTCGTGTATGAATAGCTTCCGAGAGTCTCATCCCAGTTACTAGTACTGCGCCCGAGTACAGGTGTTTGGTAAGGATAGTCATTCTCTAATCCATTCAACAACTTGTTCGAGGCTTCATTATCGAACACTTCGTTTAAGATGACTACATCTTGTCCTTTTATGTAATCTGCATTGGAAATGAGGTCGGCTCGTTGTACTTGTCCCCAATTCGGATAAAGGCTTTGCGATAGCATGTACACATTATGCGCCATTAGTTTAAAATCATTTGGGTAATCGCTCTCCTCTGCAGACACAGTGGAAGAAAAAACGATTACTGGTAAAACAAGAGCAGCTACCACCAGGAATTTCGTAAGGTTTATCATCTTTTCGATCATGTTATCTCCCTCTTTTCATTTATATCAACTATCATCATACAGGAATGACGAAGAAATGAGCTCGAATTTACAAAAGATTTGTAATTGTTAACATCTTCTTGAAGATCGTTAACATTCTAATCATCATCTAACTACAAATAGTCGTCTTATTGCATGATTAGAAGTTTTACAATCCTTGAGAAATAGGGACTAAATCTAAAAATCAAATGGAATGACACATTTATATAAAATGTGCATAAATTTTAAATCTTGTGCCATTACTCCAAATTTTCGTGCGAAAAATTAGATTCTTGTGCATTTACTGGCCATTCTTGTGCAATAAAATCAAAAAGTTGTGCACTCCCACATACAAGTCAAGGAGATTAGGCTTCTCCTTTTGTATGGAGTGAGCTGTTTAAACAAATCCTTCGAAGGTTAATAATGTTTATTAAATATTTGTACGTTGTAGTAGGAAATAAGCCTTTCATGTAGAAAATTTTAGAATAGCCTTATTCCAAAGGAGAGATTTCAACTATGTACGAATTAAAAACCAAAGAAACTGAAAACAGTGTCATTGAGTTTATTGAAAATGTTGAAAGCCCTAAAAAACGTGAAGACGCTTATAAGTTGTTAGATATTTTTACTGAAACAAGCGGGTTTAAAGCCAAGATGTGGGGGCCGAGTATCATTGGATTTGGTTCTTACCATTATAAATATGCATCCGGTCATGAAGGTGATGCACCACTAGTGGGTTTTTCACCTCGGAAAGCCAAGATCAGTTTATACTTTGCAACTGGTGACACGAAGCGTGAGGAATTGTTAAAGGACTTTGGAAAACATACATCAGGTAAAGCATGTGTGTACATCAATAAAGTAGCAGATATTAATGTCGATGTATTAAAAGCATTAATTCAGCAATCAATAAAGTTTTTACAGGAAACCTATCTGAACGAATAAAGCAAAAGGGAGTTGATTTATAATGGAAGATCTTCAAGTTACTACGAAAGTGAAACTATTAAAGCCCACTCATGAAGTATTCGAAGCCATCGTAAATCCTGAAGAAATGGCTCATTATTGGTTTTCATCGGGATCTGGGAGGTTAGAAGAAGGCAAAACCGTTACATGGAGATATGAGGAATATGGGGCAGAAGTGGATATCCATGTACTGGAACTACAGAAAAATAAAAAAATTGTCTATCAGTGGCCAGCTGGTGAAGGAACAGTAGTAACGATTACGCTAAAAGAAGTAGATCACACAAGTACCATTATTGAAGTGGTGGAAAAAGGTTGGAAAGAAAATGATGAGGATTTGATGAATATATTGTTAGGACAAAAAGAAGGCTGGGTTTATATGTTGACTTGTTTAAAAGGCTATTTGGAGCATAATGTTTCTACTTTGAGAGCTTCATTGGTGTTTTGACTGTACTAAACGTTTCAAGGGACGCTTCCTATATGGGGTTTGCGTCTTTTTACTTTAGGTAACAAAATTAATTACCAATATTAGTAAAAAAGAGGATTGACAACAGATTATTATAATGGCCAAAAAAGCCACCCGAAACTTTTTTCAATCCTCTTTTTTCATAACTACTGTTTAGGTAATCCCGGCGGATAATAATAGGGAGGGACTTTAATCCATCCTCTTTTTCGCATTAAATCTTTTAACGATGATCCAAACTTCATTTTTTCTAACATACATTGAGTGAATAAAGCTGCAACATCATTTCGAACACTTTGACTTGCTGCGGAAGCACAGGTCGTGACGGCTGCAACGGTCTTCATACTAAGACCATTCATAATCTCATCATCAGTAAGCTTGACGCCTAAGGGGACGCCATTAGGCTCAGAGTTTGGACGTTGCTCACTTGTTGGAGGCAAAGAAACCCCTTCCTTCTTCATGAAATCTTTAAATCTTTTACCTTGTGTATCGCATTGATTCAAGCTTTCCTTCAAAATCTTTAAAACATCATCATCTGTGGATGTATTAAGGCCAATCTGAATATAGACAGTTGCTTCGTCCATTAATGTTTGATATAACCAGCAGCTCATTACTTCCCCAACGTGTAATGGATTTTTTGGTTCATTATCTAATGATATTTGCAAGAAGTCCTTTACTGCTTCAAAAACGGTTGTCACCTGAAATCACTCCTGTTTTCCAGCTTCTTTATGTTTAGTTTTTTACTAAAGACAAGAAATTACTCCCCTTTTTCTCACTGCCCTCAGGAAGTCTTATTTAATTGCTAGGGTGGGGGAAATTGGAATATTATTTTTCCATTAGCGCACCCTTAAAACTGTACTTATCTTTATCATCTGAGGTGTAAAGTTTGTTTTCAAAACTGACGAAAAAAGAACAAAGACTGCTTATATTCGCCTTTCTTGCATTGGTTATTTTTGTAACGCCGTTATTTGTTTTGGGAGAAAACGCCCATATCCGTGTCCATGATAATTTGGACTCCAATCTTGCCTGGTATAGAGTCCTTGCAGATAGTGGGGAAATTGCTGGGGCAACGAATGCTGTAATCCTCCAGGTGATCAATGGGAATTTGTCGCGAAATGCTTTTGGCACTGAATTTAGCTTAATCGTTTGGCTATACGCGCTTTTTCCGACGATGATTGCCTATGCATTGAGCCAAACTATCACGAGATTTGTGGCATTTATCGGAATGTATTTACTGTTAAAAAAACATTTTCTTAAGGGAGAAGGATGGGCGGTTGTCAATATTGGCACAGCCTTAGCATTGGCCTTTACCCCCTTTTGGCCTTCCGGAATGTTAAGCACACTCGGAATGCCGCTTGCACTTTGGGCTTTCTTGAATATCCGCAATGGGGAGAGGTCGTGGAAGAATGTTCTTGTTCTAACTCTCCTCCCTTTCTATTCCAGTATTGTACTAGGGTTCTTCTTTTTCCTAAGTGCGATGGGAATCTTCTGGTTGAGTGATGTGATAAGGGGAAAAGGGTGGAATGGGCGATTCTTTTTATCCATTGCCTATATGACAATCGTTTATTTCCTTGTTGAATATCGGCTTGTTTATTCGTTTTTGTTTGATGATGAACCAAACAGCAGGGATGAATATTTCCATGCGAGGTTAACCTTTGGACATTCAACCCGGCTGACCTTTAAAAATTTCATTCTAGGGCATCATCATGACATGACAGTACATACTTTTGTCATATTGCCGGTTATGCTTATCGCCTTTTATGTGGTTTTTAGGAAAAAACTTTGGAAGCAGGAAAAGGTGTTTGTCTTTTTATTTGCATTGAATTTTGCCTTATCTGCCTGGTATGCCTTTTGGTTTTACAAGGGCTGGCTGCCGCTTACAGAACGTTTTCACTTTCTTGACACCTTTAACTTTGCCCGTTACCACTTTTTAAGACCACTTGTCGTTTATTTGATTTTTGCCCTATCGTTAAAAATCCTTTGGTTCAAGGGTCGATTCTGGAAAATGGCCGTTCCCATTCTTGTCGCTGCCCAGGTTTTGGTCGTTTCCTTTTTTAACGAAGAGATTATTTTTCATAATAAACCCACTGTCAAACAATTTTATGCAGAGGAACAATTTCGTGAGATCAAAGAATACATTGGTCAGCCGCAAGAAACATACAGGGTTGCAAGCATCGGATTGCATCCCGCGATTGCTCAATATAACGGATTTTTCACCCTGGATACTTACAATAATTTCTATCCTCTAAGCTACAAATATCAGTTTAGAAAAATTATTGCAAAGGAATTAGCTAAAAATAAGAGGATACGCATTTATTTTGATGAATGGGGTGGCCGTTGTTACATTTTTACGGATGAGCTTGGCAAACATTATATGTTTAAGAAACATACAAAAAAGCGACTGAAAAACCTTGAGCTTAATATTGAAGCGTTTATGGATATGGGCGGAAGATTTATTTTTTCAGCTGTTCCGATTGATAACGCCGCTGAAAATGGTTTGAAGTTAGAAAGGATCTTTGAATCAAAAACCTCTGTATGGAAAATCTACCTTTATAAAGCAATCAACAGCCAGGAGGAATCAGAATGAATGTACCCATACTGACGATCGTAGTTCCCTGTTATAACGAAGAAGAAGTTCTCCCAGAAACCATTTCTCAGCTTAATACGTTTTTAGGACAGCTGGAGGAAGAGGGGGTTGTATCAGATAAAAGTAAAATCCTTTTCGTTGATGATGGGAGTAAGGATCAGACTTGGAAAATGGTCTACAAGGCGAGCCTGCAGGAAAAGAGAATACGTGGTCTGAAGCTATCAAAGAATGTCGGACACCAAAATGCTCTTCTTGCTGGATTATTTACCACCAAGGAAGCGTCAGACTGTGTCGTTTCCATTGATGCTGACCTTCAGGATGATATCGATGTAATTCGGGAATTCGTTCAAAAATTTAAGGAAGGGTTTGATATTGTTTATGGAGTAAGACGAAAGCGGGACACGGATACTTATTTCAAAAAGACGACAGCCCAAGGTTTTTACAAGCTCATGCAGGCTATGGGCGTTAATCTTGTCTATAATCATGCTGACTTCCGCTTAATGAGCAAACGCGCGCTAGACGGGCTCGAGCGCTTTGAAGAAGTTAATCTTTTCCTGCGCGGTATTGTTCCACTCATAGGCTTTAATTCAACTAGTGTCTATTATGATCGAAAGGAAAGGCTCGCAGGCGAAACAAAGTATTCACTGAAAAAAATGCTTTCTTTTTCATTTGACGGAATTACTTCATTCTCTGTCACGCCCATTCGGATGGTGATGGCAGTGGGCTGTATCTCTTTCTTTTTCAGTCTGCTATTTGGAATTTATATTCTCGGCTCGAAATATTTTGGTCATACCGAAAGCGGTTGGACCTCATTGATTGCTTCCATTTGGCTGATCGGAGGTCTACAATTAATGGCCATCGGGCTAGTGGGGGAATATGTTGGGAAAATCTATAATGAATCGAAACGCCGTCCGAAATTTATTGTCGATATTGATACTTTTAATTTGCCGATGTCGCGTAAATTAATTAATTCGAGAGGAAATCAGGATGAGTCATATAGCGCTGATTATAGAAAACTGCCTGAAACGAACTAATTCTTTTACTCGGTTTTTAATGGTTGGAGTTGTCAATACTTTGACAGGTCTGTCCATCATGCTCCTTCTCTTAAATGTAATAGGTCTGTCTTATTGGTTTTCAACCTTCCTAGGCAATGGCAGTGGTGCAGTCGTCAGCTATTTCTTAAATCGAAGCTTTACTTTTCAAAGTAAAGTTCAATTGAAAAGTAGTGCATTTCGTTTTCTTACTGTCATTCTTGTTTGTTACCTCTTATCCTACAGCTTGAGTAGGGCGGTTGCAGATTTTTTAGTAGACTTCCAATACATTCGTCACACACTCCCTGAAGATAATCTTGCTATTCTTATCGGAACCGGATTCTACACCTTAACAAATTACCTCGCCCAAAAGCACTTTGTATTTAAAACGTAATATGGTGCCAGGCACAAATCGCTAATTCTGTACCTGGCACCATTTCGAAATTGCCCTTAACCTATAAAAAAACAATCAGTACTTTTTGAAAAAGTAAGGAAGGTGTGGTTGGCATGCTTCGTACTTTTGCAGTTACAAACGAATTAAAGCTTGTAAATGATTTGCCGATGAATCGTTTATTTGATTCTGATATAAAATGGTTTTGGGTGGATTTTGAAACACCTTCAGAAGAAGAAGCAATCCTTCTTAAAACTCATTTTAGCTTCCACCCGCTAGCGATAGAAGATTGTTTGCATTTTTTGCAGCGTCCAAAGCTCGATTATTTCGAGGGCTACGATTTTTTTGTTCTACATACTTTAAATCAAGATTCCCTAACATCTGAAGAAGTAGATGTATTTGTAGGTGAGAATTTTATTGTTACGTTTCATTTAATGCCATCACCCGAGATTGAACTGGTTCGACAAAGATTAATCGGGGATCAGAATGATTTAGCTAAAGGGGCATTGTACGTATTTTATTTAATCATGGATAAGATTGTCGATGAGTATTTCCCATCTATTTATAAAATTGAAGATAACTTAAGTGAAATTGAAATGAAAGATGCCAACCAAAACCTCATTGAAGACGTTTTTGAAATTAGAAGCCAGTTACTTAAATTACGCCGAACGGTTTTTCCGATGCGTGAATTGCTCTATAGAGTTTTAAATTCGGAAAGGGTAGTCATTCCTAAAGAAGAACGAGTGTATTTCATGGATATTTATGACCATTTGCTGAAGCTTTCAGAAATGATTGAGTCGAATAGGGAAATGACAACGGATGTACGAGATAGCTATCTATCAATAAACTCTCACAGAATGAATAATATCATGAAGACACTCACCGTCATGACCTCTATTTTTATTCCCCTTACCTTTATTGCAAGTATATATGGAATGAACTTCGAATATATTCCTGAGCTTTCTTGGCGCTGGGGGTATTTTAGTGTCTTAGGTGTGATGGTGTTGGTTGGTTCAAGCATGCTCATAGGGCTATGGTATAAGGGGTGGTTCAAATAAAAAAGTAACATCGGATTTTTTGAGTTTAGTAAAGGCTCTTTTCGTAAACTATGTTTTAAGATGAAGCATGTTCATATACTCTGACAGCTTGATCATGTAACCTTAATATTTACGTTATCGATTAGTAACAAAGCTGAGAAAACACTTACCATTAAAACAGGAGCTATCTCATGAAAGAATAACTCCTTTAATAAATTCTATTACACCTTAATTTTTAACTCCAACATGTTCAATGATTCGTTTCATTGCTTGAATTTGTCCTAAATGGGCTGCTTCATGCATGACCGACAAACAGGCCAACTGTCCAAAGGTTTCACATTTCAAAATCGGACTTTCAAGGGTTTCTTGTAACCTTTCAGAGGGTATTTGTTTAAGGCGAACCAACTGGTCTTTCAGTTGTATAAAGAGCTCATCTATAGAAGGAACATCACCTTTCCAATCAGCAGGCTTTGTGCCGTTCCCAAATAATTCAATATAGTTTGTCGGAAGATTGGTCGTATTTTGTGGGAATCCGAACATGAACTGTTCCGTAACCGTCAAAACATGACCGATATGCCAATGGATCGTGTTGTTGAAACCGTCTGGCTGCACATTTGCTTGTTCCTTCGAGACTGCCTCTACAATTTTAAGAAAATACATTCTAGTCATACTAAATTGTGTAAACACTAAATTATCCATACCATAACTCCTCCTTTAAAATATCAACCTTCCTTAATATACCAAAAAACGAGCAGGTTACTAGTGTCATTTGACTTAAAAAAGATAAAAATTTTGAGAACGAATGTAATGTTATGATGGAAGTAATAGTTTCTTCTTTGTGGGTATGACCCGAGTTTAGTATTCAGTGCCGTAATAATAATTCATTTAATGGATAATTTCGAACTGTTACAGAGTACCTTAAATTGATATAACTTCTCAAGTTTTTTTCTTGTAAATACCATGAATAAAGCAAGGTTTAGTAAACTCACTAGAAAGGAAGAGTCAAAGCAATGGTAAGTACATTATCTATTCAGAGTTACGATAAAATAACCGAAAGAAAAATCCGGTATGATTCTGTTGTTGTCGAACATAGCTGCAGGCTACTAAAAGAAGAAAAACAGTATCGAGTGCTTTTTCATAAAATACAAGATCCCTTTACGATGATCGCAGACCAAACAAAATTGACGATTCCTAAAGGTAGTTATACAATCGCGTATTATTGGAGGGATCGCCCCTATAATTTATATATTTGGCGAGATGATCAAGGGAAATATTTAGGGGCTTATTTTAATATTGTAAAAAATACATATATGACGGAAAAGTTGGTATCCTTTGAGGATTTGATTATTGATATTATGGTTATCCCTACTGGAGACTGCTTTATTCTAGACGAGGATGAGTTACCTGTACCATTAAGTCAATTTGAGGAAGGCATCGTCCAGCAAAACTTAAATTCATTGATGAATACTATAGATAGTATTCTTGCTGAGACGATTGCAGGCTCTGAAAATGACTATAAACATGAGGATCTTCGTCATTGGTTGAACCAAGGCTGATATTTTATTCTTAGCAATTTGCCTAAATGGATTTCGCAACTTACAAAGGTTAGTGAGGAAAGGGATTAGGATCTATAGCTGTAAACGGAATTTTAGTGTGAAATGATAGTCGAGCTTAATTTTGTTTTTTTATTTAAAAACCTTATCATTTGAAATAGATTTCATGAAGGGTTACCGGGAAAGGTGAAAGTATGGACATTAGACATCTTAAATATTTCATAGAAGTCTCGAGATTCAATAGTTTTACACGTGCGGCTGATCATTTGTTTGTGACGCAGCCCACCATTAGCAAAATGATTAAAAACTTAGAGTCTGAGCTTGGGGTTGAGCTTTTTGATCGTTCTCGAAAAAAGCTCGTGTTGACAGACGCTGGCAGGGTGATTTTAAAGCAAGCTCAAACCATCGATAATGCTTTTAATAACTTACAAACCGAACTGGATGATTTATTAGGATTGCAAAAAGGCCATATTCGTATTGGGGTGCCTTCGATAATGGATGTGGACCATTTTATTCGAATTTTGGGAGAGTTTCACCAATTGTATCCTCACATTACCTTTCAACTTTCGGAAAATGGGACAAAGAAAATTGAAGAGGATATTATCAATGATTATTTGGATGTCGGTATTACCGTTTTACCAACTAAGGAGGAGGAATTTCACTATTTTTCTTTTATGAAGGAGGAATTGAGAGTAGTAGTTCCTCCAACGCATCCGCTTGCCTCTAGAAAGCAAATTAAGCTAGAGGAACTAAAGGAAGAACAATTTATTCTTTTCAACAAGGATTTTGCTCTGAATGATCTTATCACGGGAGTATGTAAGAAGGCAGGCTTCCTCCCCCAAGTCATCTCAGAAAGTTCTCAATGGGACTTTATCGGAAAAATGATCAAGGCAGGCTTAGGGATCTCGATATTGCCATACAGTGTATCCATGCTTTTAAAGGAAGACCTACACAAGATTAAAGTAGTTAAACCGAGGATTGAATGGGACCTTGCGATTATTTGGAGGAAGAACCATTACTTATCTTATGCCACGAAAGAATGGCTGAAATTTACACAAGATCGATTAATGATGGATAGCACCTCTGAATAGGGGTGTTTTTTTTAGACAAAGTTATGGAAAAGACATGCATCTTTAGCATGATTGAAAGCATTTTCATAGATGCTGTCTATGATTGGTATGAGAAATGACTATTTCACTTATCGTTTATCTGGTCTTACACTTGTTCTATAAATCTTTTTAAAAGGCTGTTTCCTAAAAGATTGTGTTTTTTAGAACATATATTTTTGTGAAAAGGTTGGTTAGAGCGGAAACCAACCACCCCCTTTTCAAATAATCACAATGTTTACGAAAACAGGCTTTTAAAACAACAAAGGACAAGGAAAGGAACATTCATATGTTAGAAAAAAAGAACCCGAGCGAAAGCCTTATTGTCAGCACCGATCAAGTTATGATAAACGATTTAAATAATTACAACACATTATTTGGTGGAGTCTTAATGAAAAAGCTTGATAATAATGCCACCTTATCAGCACGTCGCCATTCAAGAGTAAAGGAATGTGTGACAGCTTCAACCGATTCGATTGACTTCTTATATCCAATCCACCAGAAAGATTCTGTATGTGTAGAATCATTCGTATCTTATACAGGAAACAAGTCAATGGAAATCTTTTGTAAAGTGATTGCCGAGGACATGATTACAGGGGAACGTCGAATGGCGGCAACGGCCTTTCTTACGTTTGTCGCTTTAGATGAAAATAAAAATCCAATGAAAGTACCTGATATTGAACCGGTAACAGAAGAAGAGAAATTTCTTTACGAGTCAGGAAAAGAACGTGCTGACATGCGTAGAAACCGGAGAAAACATAGCAAAGAATTGACAGAAATCATTGGCCTGGAGAAGCCTTGGGAAAAGGGGTGGAAGTGATGATAGCCGGATTAAATGAAATCTATAAAGCAAAGACCGATTTAGATGAACTAAAGCAACATCACTCTGAGTTAAACGAACAGTTGCTCCATGTGGTGAGTCTAACCAGGCAATTGCAAATCAAGTATGGCTATATGGGTTCATTATTAATGGAAGAGGATCTTCTGAAATACCGACCAAAGTTTATCAGGGAGTCGGTTCTATCTCTTTACCAAACAGAAATTCAAAAACTAAAAGAACACCCAGAAATCAGTATGATAACCGATTTGATGAAAAGGTATAGACATATTGGTTATTCAAAAATATTTCTATTGATGCTTGGGGCAAAGCCGGAAGCAATTCAGGGGTCTAACATCATTAAATAGACACTTTTGAAGAGTGTAAAATCTACCTCCGGTTAATGCCTTTAGTTAGGATCTTCTCAAGAAGTGGCATAGGAATGGGTATGAATCTTAAAAGGAATGTTAATGAGATGGCACTAACTGTTGCCGTCTTTTTTCATTGTTATTATTCGACTCTTTATGATGTGGAAGATCCATTTTAATTTGTGTGGCATAAACTAATGGTTATAGTTTTAGACGTGAATCTTTAGCAACAAGAAAAAACTCGCGAATACTGTAGTACTTTGTCGAACGGTCAATATATATGGGAATATGGACAAATTATTAACAGGTACGGACAAATTATCGGCCGTTTCGGACAAAATATTTCCCATCACGGACAAATTCATGAGTCTCATACGTGAATCTCCCTCTTCAAAGCCGAAAATTAGATAAAAATCTCAAAAACTCTTTCTGTAATTGATGATTATATTTCATAATGGCATACGTATTTGCTTCAGGGAGGGGAAACGAGTGGGAATCTACTTGTAATAGCCTTCCTTCAAGCAACTCTCTTCTGACAGTAGATGTCGGAAGATAAGAGACACCTAGTCCTTCGACAATAAACCGTTTGGTAATATGGACTTGCGAGACCTTCATCGTGCGGATACTAGGAAAAAACAGTTTCACGGTTTTACTTAAACGATCCCAGTAGCCAGGATGGTTATGCGTTAATAAGTAGTTCGACGATAATACTTCTTCCTCATCTAATGGGAAAGCTGATTCGAAGTCCCTTCCATCATGGGGAGCCACTAATATAACTTTATCTTGGTAAAGGAGAATATTTTCAAGGTCAGAGTGATAACTTGGCAAGCATGAAATTCCGATATCGACTTCTTCATTTAAGACCGATTTCTCAATCTCCTCGGATTCAATAATTTTTACCGTAATCTCCACTTCTGGGTGTTTATCAAGATACTTTTTAAGGGCATAAGGTAAAATGGTATCGGCAATAAGAGGGGAGATGGCTATCGATAACTTTGTTGTATACCCTTGACTATGTGTTTGAAGATCTGCCATTCCCGATTCATACACTTCCATTAAATTTTTCGCATGTTTTAAGTATCTTCTACCTTCTTCGGTCAGCTTCACTTTTTTTCCTTCTCTCTGAAACAATTGGACTCCAAGCTCTTTTTCTAGCTGTTTAATATGAACAGTAACAGTGGGTTGTGAAATAAATAAAAGTTCGGCTGTTTTTCTAAAATGACTGCATTCTGCTGCTGTTAAAAACGTTTTAATCCAATTTAATTCCATAAAAAGACTCCTTATTATATTTTTTAATTAAATTATTTAAAAATATTTAATATTATTAATTAATTCATTATTATACACTATTAGTAAAGAAGGAAAGGAGAGATTTTCGATGATTAGTCAAGGGTTAAAAGGAGTAGTGGCAGCCCAAACGAGCATCAGCCATATTGATGGGGAAGAAGGTCAACTCATCTATAGGGGGGTTGAAATAAGAAGGTTAACGAAAAAGTATTCCTTTGAGGAAATAGCCTTCCTGCTTTGGCATGGAACTTTACCATCTAAAGTTGAATTGGAGAATTTGAAAAAGGAGTTAAAGAAAAAACGAGTCTTATCTTCTGCGGTTAAGTCCATTATCGATCAACTTCCTCGAAATATGGATTTAATGAGTGTAATAAGAACGATTATTTCAGCAGAAGGAACAACAGATTACAAATGGAAACCCACCATTTCTCAAGCCATAAAGCTAACGGCTATGGTTCCGACGATTATTGCTTATTGGCAAAACAAGCTTGAGGACAAAACTTGCCATGAACCCCAATACGAAATGGACCATGTAGAAAACTATTTGTACATGCTTACAGGTAGTACTCCCTCAAAAGCTCATGTGGATGCTTTAGAAACATATATGATATTAACACTAGAGCATGGCATGAATGCCTCTACTTTTTCCGCTAGAGTAACAGCTTCCACTGAATCAGATATGGTATCTGCGATTACGTCGGCCATCGGTACAATGAAAGGGCCTTTACATGGTGGAGCGCCTTCAGGAGTCATCGAGCTCTTAAATGAAATCGGTGAAGCAGACAATGCAGAGAAAGTAATTAGAAGAAAAGTCGAGAACGGGGAAAAGCTAATGGGATTTGGCCACCGAGTGTATAAAACACATGATCCAAGGGCCGTCGCTTTAAGGAAGAAGTTATTATCTTTAGGGGGAGAGGATAGCTGGCTGGATCTCGCTATACATGTTGAAAATACTGCGATAGAAGTGTTAAACGAACTGAAGCCAGGGCGTTCCTTGTATACTAATGTGGAGTTTTACGCAGCCGCTATAATGAAATCTATCAATATGGCAAAAGAACTCTTTACCCCTACCTTTACAGCAAGCCGTGTCGTCGGCTGGACAGCTCATGTGTTAGAGCAAGCAGAACATAATACGATTTATCGCCCACAATCGGAGTATGTTGGGGAGTTTAAGAATCCAACTGCCTTTGAATAGCAAGTGGTTTTACTTTAAGACCGTGGTGTCAGTCCCTACCATTGAGGTGGGGATTTTGATTTGGGCATATGTTTCATATAAATTTATATGATTTTTGTTGGTAGTGACGGACCCCTATGCTCCTGAGTTGAGTGTGCTGAAGGGCGTTATCTAGGGGAGTGGTTTGAAAAGTGTGTGTTTCATGGTTTTTTTGATTGGTTAATTTCTTCGTTTTGATGCCAACTGCCTTTAAATAGCGAGTGCTTTTACTTTAAGACCGTGGTGTCAGTCCCTACCATTGAGGTGGGGATTTTGATTTGGGCATATGTTTCATATAAATTTATATGATTTTTGTTGGTAGTGACGGACCCCTATGCTCCTGAGTTATGGGTGCTGAACCCTGCTATCGGAGAGAGGACCTTTTGAAAAGTGAGTGTTTCATAGAACTTTTTATAGGTTTGTTTCTACGTTTTGAACTCTTCTGCTTTTGAATAGGTGTCTGCTTTTTCTTTTAAAACCGTGGTGTCACGTCTACAGCTTTTATTCACCCTCTATTGTTTTACATCGTCTTATCTAGTAAACTCCACCCTCTTTCTATTAAATAACCCCAAATCATTTTTAGTTTGCCTAGGAGAAACTCACCAGAAAACGTACTATAAACATATTTATCATCATTTTTTCGTAAAGAGATAGTACTTTCATCACATAAAAAAACCCCGATTGTAGAAAGAAACAAAGAAAACTAAAATGGAAGTGTGGGAATATTCTAAACAATTAAAGGAGGGTAGGAAGAAAAATTATAACTAATAAAGAGAGAGTGGGAAACCGATGAAAGTTAGTTCCATAATGAAAAAAACAGCAGTGATGACCTTATCTGCAGGATTGCTAGTTTCACCAACAACTTCCAATTTCAACATTTCTGAAGTAAGTGCAACCGAACGAAGCACCGAAGACATCTTATCCTCTTTAACCAGTGAACAAAGAAAAGCCTTAGAACAGTTACAATTGAACACCGATGGCGGACTAATAGGGTTTAAAAGCGGAGATTTCTCCTCACAGAAAGAAACCTCCGTTATCGTCCAATTTAAATCGAAACCTAGTAAAGTAGCAGTTCTAGAAGCTGCCTTAAAAGGCGAGGAGTTAAAAAAAGAAAAAGCCGATGCAAAGGTAGAAAAAGAACATAAAACGTTTAAGGCAGACATCCAAAAAATCTTACCTCAAGAGAATCCCAAATCAAAAAGCATCTCAAGTTCCATCACCCATACATTCAAAAAAGCCTATAACGGTGTATCTATGACATTGCCAGCGGATCAAGTCGAACTTCTTCTGCAATCAGATGTTGTCCATGCTGTCTATAAAAATCACAGTTTTACGGTTGATCCTATTAAGAAAGAGCTTCCGAAAGATGTTAAGAAAGAAGTCACCACTTCTGTTGAAAGTATTCCTTACTTAAAGATTGATGAATTACATAAGGAAGGGATTACGGGAGAAGGCGTAAAAGTAGCTGTTCTTGATACGGGGATTGATTATAAGCACCCCGATTTAAAGGATGCCTATAAAGGTGGATATGATTTTGTTGATGAAGATAAGGATCCAATGGAAACGACCTATAAGGATTGGGAAGATTCAAACCAGCCTGAAATTAATCCTTTTACCGGCTCAAGCTATTATACATCTCATGGTACTCACGTTTCCGGAACAATTGTTGGTCAAAATGAAAATGACAGTGAAGTGTCTGTAGTAGGTGTAGCGCCAGATGCGGATCTTTATGTGTATCGTGTGCTGGGACCTTACGGAAGCGGAACCTCTGAAGATGTTATCGCCGGTATTGAAAAAGCAGTGGAAGACGGAATGGATGTTATGAACCTTTCATTAGGTGCATCGGTTAATGATCCGTATTATCCAACGAGTACAGCGATTAATTATGCCGTTTTAAACGGTGTAACGGCGGTTGTTTCTGCAGGGAATTCCGGACCAGGCTCTAACACAGTCGGGTCACCAGGTACTGCTGCATTAGCTTTAACGATTGGTGCAAGTGATGTTCCCGTTGAGCTAACTGCGTTTACAGGTAGTGTATCAGGGGGTTGGTCCACTGAGCTCGTAAGTATGGGAAGAAGCTTTGCGGATGATTTTTCTAAACTAGAAGGTCAATCCCTTGAACTGGTCGATGTAGGTTTGGGTACACAAGAGGATTATACAGGCAAAGATGTTGAAGGGAAAATTGCTTTCGTCCAGCGTGGGAATTTTGCCTTAGCTGACAAAATCAAATTTGCCAAAGAACATGGTGCAGCAGCTGTGATCATGTATAACAATGTTGACGGTCAGATTGGTCATAACCTTGGTGAATCGACTACATTTGTCCCTGCATTCTCTATGACCAAAGCAGCAGGCGAGCAATTAAAAGCGAAGATCGCTCAAGGGAATACGGCATTTACCTTCTCCAATTTAAAAGAAGCGCAAACAGAAGGAGATAAACTGGCAGACTTTAGTTCAAGAGGACCGGTCAATGATAATTATGATATGAAACCAGAGGTCGTTGCTCCTGGGGTAAGCGTGCTTTCTACCTTACCTTCTTATATGACAAACCCTGAAAAACAAGAAGATTATAAATATGCCTATGGACGTCTTTCTGGAACATCAATGGCGGCACCGCACACAGCTGGAATCGCAGCCTTATTATTAGAATCGAATCCAGAGCTTGACCCTGACGATATTAAAACGATTCTGATGAATACGGCGGATCCTTTAAATGGTGAGTATAGTCTATATGAAGTGGGGGCTGGTCGTGTAGACCCTTATCAAGCTATTCATGGAGATGTGAAAATGCAAGTAACCGATGAAACGCTCATTCCAGATGGTGCTGGTTTTGTAACGGTTAAAAATCCATCTGGTGATCTTAGCTTTGGTAATCACTTTGGTGCAGAAGGAAGTTATGTGCGAGAGAATAGAAGCATTAGTTTCACAAATAACAGTGATATAACCAAGAACTTTACTGTTTCTGTAGAAGAAAATGTGGCAGAAGGTACGAACAGCCTAAGTAAAAATGGTGTGGCTGTTAGTACAAGCAAAAGTATTAAAGTAAAAGCGAATAAAAAAGTGAAAAAGAATGTCTTCTTAACGGTGCCGAAGACAGCAAAAGTGGGTCTATATGAAGGATTCATAACACTCACGAATAAAGAAGATTCATCTGATCAGTACCGGATTCCATTTAATTTTAGAGTTACGAAGGAGGGCTTACACTATTTAGATATATTAACGCCTTCCATCACACCACCCTATTTAAATCAAGAAAGAACGCTACTGGACAATCGATTTGGAGTTATGGGTGTATTTAATTTAAGCTCACCGACGGAAACAATGGATGTCGTTCTTCAAGATGGAAAAACAGGAAACGATCTGGGTCTAGTCGGAACGATAAACTTAAGTGATAGTCCACTAGATAGAGAACTATTCCTATTTGGAGCTTTTAACGGGCAGTATTACCAATTTACAGGGGATTCAAAGCAGCCGATATCAGAAGAAGTGAGCTTTGCAAAGCCTGGTCACTATCAATTAAAATTTGTGGTAACGGGTAAATCAGGAAAAGTGACGAAAGAAATCCGTGACATATTCATCGATATTGAGGATCCAACGTTTGAAAGTTCACTAGATGGTCCATCGCCATTCCTTGAATACAAACCGGGTCAAGCAACATACCCATTTAATATTCAAATTACCGATCCACTCGTAGAGGAAATGCAGAACGCTGGAATAGAAATTGATCAATCTTCAAATTCAGTGATTTATACTTGGAATTCTCCTTTCCCATCTAATCCGATTCCAATGGATGAGAATGGAAAATGGGTAGAGGAAATTGCCATGGAAGAATCGATCCCAGCACTGAGATTTACCATGTCTGGACTTGATTCTGCAGGTAATTCGCCATTAACCAAAGAATATTTCTTTGTCAAAGAAGGGACACCAGTCACATATGCAAAGAGTGATGTCAAAAAAGTAAAAACAGCTGAAACGGTTCAAGCTCAAGTATTCTTGGATAATGTAAGTGATGCTAAAGAAGTGACTTGGAACTTTAAAGAAGAATGGGGCGAGTCAATGGAAGTGATCGATGCCAAGCTTGCCAATGGAGTTTCAGACAAAGCATCAATAACAGTAAATGGTGATGAGGTGAAGGTAACCTTTAATGATACCAATGAGACATTTGACCAAACGGCAGTCGTGGATGTAACCGTAAAGATAACGGATAAAACCTTCATTACTGGGACTAGTATTAATCCTACGGCTACTGTAATAAATGATCAGAATGAAACAAGTACACTATTAAATGCTGGAGATAGTATAGAGGTCGATCCACAATATAATGCAGCTTATGGTTATGTATTAGCGGAAGGGTTCCGTAATCCTGAGAATGATCTACTCGAGAGCAGAGATTGGTCGAAGGTTGGGGGATCTGTGAAGTTTATAGAATCCGAAGGAACCGTAGTGGACGCTACTTCGTTAGTAGAGGACAGAGGAAATTACAGAGTAGGAAAACTTCCTTTAAGTAAGGATCCATATACTTTAGAGATCAAAGTACCTGGTCACTTTGAGGTTCACAGTAAACAACGTATTGGGTTTGAATACAAAGGTGAGCTCTTTGGTAAAAATCATTATGTCAACCCAATTGATATTACAGCTGGTGATGTCAACCAAGACCAAGTCATTGATGTTTTAGACGCTATTGACATTCAAAAAGCTTGGGAAACCGACAACCGTGCGGCTGATATCAACTTTGATGGGACGGTTGATGCGAAAGATATCGCGTTCGTTAAGAAGAATTACTTATCACAAAACGAATTTGTTGAAAACCCACCAGCGCCAAAAGAAAAACATGATGGGAAGACATTAGAAAGTATTTTAGAAGAGTTGGGTATTGAGTAAAATAGAAAGATAAGTAAAAGAAAGAAATCCCCTACTGTTGATAAAGTAGGGGATTTCTTTCTTTTACGCAATTCGACGAAAAACTTCAATTCTACACCCAGGTTTCCACTATTTTAGGATCATCCTGAGGTGTTCTGGGAATGTGATTAAACTGATCAGGAATCTCTTTTCTTATGGACTCTAGACTCGGTCTCATCAATAAATAATGTGTAGGTTTGTCTAAGTCGAATAAACGGGCAACATACATTTCTTTAAAATCGTCTGGGCTTGCATACACACAAATTAGAGGCATAGCATAATCTTGTAAATTAATTTCCTCGAATGAGTTTATGATGGTATCTTGGTTGATCATTGGAACCCTCCTCGAAATTATTAGATAATACAGAATTCTCTCTTCTACTATACAGCATTTCGATTCTCTTTTCTTCTTGTTTTAGGTCTTCTTTTTCCTATTTAGAAAGAAGAGGAGCTGATTGATAGTGGATTTTACAATTAATCTTCAAAGGATAACCTAGTTTTACTCCAAGTGGGAGATACTATTTAAAAATCGGATAAGTCGATAGGGGTGATGAGTATATTCGAGAAGATGGATTCCGGTATTACTGGAATTGAACCAAACATCATTTATTGTCGATGGTATTTGTAAAAAGCTTTCAATCATTTTGGTAATCATTCCTCCATGGGAAATGACGGCAATCCGCTGATAATTTTTACTGTTCTCATTAATATAGGATAAGACATTTTGAGCCCGTAGTCTAAAATCTAATTCACTTTCACCATCCTGCATCTCACGTAAATTTTCTAAGAATGCCGCTGGACGTTGGATCTCATTTGATAAGGTTTCGGCAGTTTTCCTAGCACGAAGCAAGGAGCTAGACCATATGTATTCCGGTGGAAACTCTTCAGATATACGCCTGCACATTTTTTCCACCTGTTCAACCCCCTTAGTCGTTAAGGGTAAATCCGTACTGCCTTCATAATTCTCTTCTAGAAAATCATCTTCTGATTCACCATGACGAATTAATAGGATTTGCATAATAGCACCTCGAATTAGTTTTTTTATTCTAGTTCATAATTCAATCTTACTATTAATAAATCCTTTAAATTCCCTATAAGTGCTTCCCTAATTGAGATTTATTTGAGCGAAGGCAGCCCAAATATGAGCCAAAGTTCTGATTTAATGAATCAGCCAGTCCAATTTATGAGTCAAGATTATAAGTTTATGCTTCAAGCCGTTTCATGATCGAAGGCAGTCCAAGTATGGGTTAAATAGTTTTCATCAAACCATATAGTTTGGAACAGCCTCCTAGTTCACCACACTTAATTTCTATTTTTACCCCCATTTAAATTCTACTATTTTAATAACATAAAGAAATTCATCTAAATAATCGGATAATATTGTTCATATTGTGGATGACAGTAATAGGGCGGCCTAGGTCCGTTTTTCGGCATTTTAAATGTATAAGGGTTAGAATTATACAATACTTCTACTTTTTCATCACTATGATCCATTAACAATACCTTCACTTCAGGATTATATATAAAGTAGTCCATATCTTGAACCTCCTCTAAATCCAGTAACTTCCTTCCACAATATTCAACACTATACCTGAATGAGCCGGTACAATTATTAATAAAGGCGAAAATGATAAGAGCCATGCACTGAAATCGCCCATGCAACATAGAGTAACCCGACTTATGTTTTTGAGGAGGTTACCCATGAAACAGGATGATAAATATCAAAAGAAAACAACAGATCGAGAGTATCCTATGTATCCTAATTATGGAAAAATAACGCGCTACCAGGACACTGCGATTACTGTGCCAGAACAGCGTCAGCTCAGGCAGCCTGGTGTAGAAAAATGGATGGTGCCAAGACCAATCATTGAAAATCCGAATTATAAAGGAAGCGGAAAACTAACAGGAAAGGTTGCCCTTATTACTGGTGGTGACAGTGGGATTGGAGCGGCAGTAGCCATTTCCTTTGCAAAAGAGGGGGCTGATATTGCTGTTTCCTATTTAGATGAACATGAAGATGCGGAACGAACAAAATTGAGAATTGAAGAACTTGGGCAGCGATGCATTTTGATGCCTGGTGACCTGAGAAATAAACAACAATGTATGGATATCGTTGAAGAGACAATTAAAGCATTTGGGCATCTCGAAATTCTTTGTAACCATGTCGGAATTCAGTTTCAGCAATTAAGTTTACTGGATATTTCAGATAAACAATTTGATGATACCTTTAAAGTAAATATTTACTCTCATTTTTACACCACCAGAGCAGCGCTTCCGCACTTAAAAGCGGGAAGTTCCATCATTAATACATCTTCCGTTGTGACTTTTGATGGCAATAAACAATTAATTGATTACACCGCGACAAAAGGAGCGAATATAGGCTTTACCCGTGCTTTGGCAAATAACTTGATTGATAAAGGTATACGGGTAAACGCTGTTGCGCCTGGCCGAATATGGACTCCCTTAATCCCTTCGAGCTTTTCTGCAGACGAAGTTACACTTGCAGGAAATCCAATGGATCGTCAGGGTCAGCCATTTGAACTTGCCCCTACTTTTGTCTACCTTGCCTCAGATGATTCCCGTTTCGTAACCGGCCAAACCCTTCATGTGAATGGCGGACAATGGACGTCTTCCTAAAATGACCTAAGTGCCTTGCGACCAATTTTCATCTCTTTGGGAGAAAAAATGTCGTTTCATCTACCTGTAAAATCATCAAGGCATTTTAAAGATGAATATTTTCTTCCAAAGTAAATGATACATATACTGATGACCTAAACTTAAAATGATAACAAAGTTTTTGTAAATAAATAAACACTATTTATATTAAGTTTTTGTAAATTTTCCATTCAAACACTATATGAATTCGACAAATTACGCTATTATTATTTAGCTAAGATTTATTTCATGGAAAATAGCGGAGGTATAAATATGGTATTCAAAAAACAGGACAAGTTTGCTATTCATTTAAGTAATATTTCTTCTAATTTAAAAGAGAGTGCTGACTATTTTGCTGATTACAAGCTCAAGAATGCCAGCGATCTGAAAATCTTTGCTGAGAAAATGAAGAGCTATGAAACGAAGGGGGATTCATTCGTTCATGATGTGATTAAGGATTTAAATAACGCTTTTATTACTCCGATTGAACGTGAAGATATTTTATCTCTTGCAATGAGTATGGACGATGTTCTAGATGGTTTAGATCATACGGCAGCCCTATTTGAAATGTATTCGATTACAGATGCTGATGAATACATGCTCAAGTTTGTTGATGCAATTCGTCATTGTGCAATTGAAATTGAAAAAGCAGTAGAATTATTATCTGCAAAGAAATTGCTTAAATTGAGGGACCATTCCATTAAGATTAAGGATTATGAATCGAAATGTGACGGGGTTCTACGGCAAGCAATCAAGCATTTATTCCATGTTGAAAAAGATCCGATTCGTATTATTCAATATAAAGAAATCTATGAAGAGCTTGAGGAAATTGCGGATTACTGTCAAAATGTAGCAAACACTTTTGAAACGATTATTATGAAGAACGCATAAGGAGCATTATAATTAATGGATACAGTACTGATTCTAACAATATTAATTGTCATAGGAGCCTTGGCGTTCGATTTTATTAATGGTTTTCATGACACTGCTAATGCCATTGCGACGTCCGTTTCGACGAAGGCATTGAAGCCTAGACACGCCATCATTTTAGCAGCCGTTATGAACTTTGTTGGGGCAATGGCTTTTACAGGAGTAGCCAAAACGATCACGAAAGACATTGTCGACCCTTTTAAACTAGAAAATGGGACAGTTGTTATTCTTGCAGCTTTACTTGCAGCGATTGCCTGGAACTTGATTACTTGGTATTACGGGATTCCAAGTAGTTCTTCGCATGCACTTATTGGTTCAATTGCCGGAGCAGCGATTGCTTCTGCCGGATTTGCATCGCTGAATTACGGTGGGTTCTTAAAGATCCTTGAGGCACTCATTATTTCACCGATTCTAGCTTTTGCCGTTGGATTTATCGTTTATAGTATTTTTAAAGTAGTATTTAAAAACAATAATCTTTCAAAAACAAATAGGAATTTCCGAACTATGCAAATTGCAACAGCAGCTCTGCAATCTTTCACCCATGGTACAAATGATGCTCAAAAAGCGATGGGGATTATCACGATGGCATTGATTGTTAATAACTATCAAACTTCTGCTGACATCCAAACATGGGTTCAAGTTTCCTGTGCTCTTGCTATGGGTCTAGGTACATCTGTCGGAGGGTGGAAAATCATTAAAACTGTCGGTGGGAAGATCATGAAAATTCGACCTGTCAACGGAGTAGCGGCTGACCTTACAGGTGCCGCCATCATATTCGGGGCAACTTATATTCACTTACCAGTTAGTACGACACATGTTATTTCCTCATCTATCCTTGGAGTAGGAGCCTCACACCGTTTAAAAGGAGTGAAGTGGGGGACAGCCCAAAAAATGTTAATTACTTGGGTGATTACATTGCCGATCTCTGCTACACTTGCTGGAATATTTTATTTTATACTTAATCTACTTTTTTAATAAATAGGGCTGGGTCACTACCTGGCTCTTTTTTGCATTTAAATATAAGATTTTTCAATGCAATCCCTACCGCTTTTTCTTCATTTTTGATGTTATTCCTAAAACCAGTTATGAAGCTTTTAGAATCAGCATACACATAACATATTCTCGCTTTTTAATAACTCTCTATTCCTCGTTTATGGAGCTATGGATAAACTACGCATTCTAAGGGGGGGATGAATTGGCCATTATTGAGGTTTTTGGATGGACTATCACTGTGATTCTAGGAATAATATTTATATGGTCTTTAGTAATAATTTTAAAATCAAAAGCAATGGTAAAGAGGACGGAGGAAGAAGTGAAGAGTCATGATTCTTAGCTATCTTTTGAATGAAAGAAGACTTCATGCTTTTATGGAATGTTAAGGGGAGGACGTTAAGTTCTCCCCCTTTTCAAAATGTTGACCTTAAGTTCATTATAATTCTTGAGATAATCGAATCATATCCCTGCATTATACCATTCTCAAATTTTTCATCTCTAATAAAAAAGTCTAAATCAACGCCAATGATCCTAAAACCATATTTTTGATAAAGGGCTAATTGTCCTATGCCGGCATTTCCAGTACCAATTACGATTGTTTTAAACCCTTTTGACCTGGCTGTTTGAATGGCATCCATGACTAACTGATTTCCTATCCCTCTACCGTGCAGCTCCTCTACAACAGCTACATTTACCAATTCTACCGTATTAGGCCTTGTGGGAAGGAGGACATAAACTCCGACAATATGATTCTCACTTTCGGCTACATAACATTCCCCCCTATTTATGTATTCCTTGACAATGGTTAGAGAAAGATCTGCTAATAACAACAAGCTCATTGGTGGAGTTTCACCATGATTTAGTTTTTCTAATCTTCATAATGATCTTAAATAATAGTTTGTATTTTCTATCATTGTTCCATTTTATGTTGGAATAAACTGCTCACTAAATTTAAAGAGAAAATATAAAGGCAATTCTTTTTTTATTTCAAAAAAGTGAGAGAAGATATTCTGTTTCTGGATAATCAAAATAGTAAAAAACATCTTCTAGTAATTCATTGTGTTTCTATAGCATTTGAATCTTTTTAAAAGATTTAATCATTTTTTAAGATTATATACAAAACTTTAAGTAAGAAATATAAATACGCCTATTATAAACAGATTATTCACAATAATTAGAACAATTGTTTATATCCCATAAAATTGAATATAGTAACTTACGATCCTTTCTTATACCATCATAGCTAATAGAAATATCAATCTTAAGTGTACAGAAAGGGGGAATGATTAAAATGTGCTCATATTTTTCATTAGAAGGTAAAGTCATATTAGTGACGGGTGCTTCGAGAGGTATCGGTCAGGGGATAGCCCTTGGATTGGCAGAGGCAGGTGCCTTTGTGATAGGAGCAGGTGTAAGCGATATGACTGAAACGCGAGAAAAGATTGAAGAAAAGGGAGGTGAATTTGTTGAACTTCATATTGATTTATCAAATGAAGGTTCACCTTATCAATTAGTTAATAGAGCTTTACAGATAAAAGGAAAAATTGACGTGCTTGTAAACAATGCAGGAATCATTCGTCGCTCGAACGCGGAGGATTTTCATGATCAAGACTGGTTAGATGTCATTCATCTTAATCAGAATGTTGTTTTTCAACTTTGTAAAGAGGTAGGAAAACATATGATTGAAAACGAATCTGGGAAAATTATTAATATAG
This sequence comes from Rossellomorea pakistanensis, assembly GCF_016908495.1. Taxonomy (GTDB): domain Bacteria; phylum Bacillota; class Bacilli; order Bacillales; family Bacillaceae_B; genus Rossellomorea; species Rossellomorea pakistanensis. The sequence goes on from NZ_JAFBDZ010000002.1 coordinate 481,622, forward strand.
CTTCAATGCTGTCTTTTCAAGGAGGATTAAAGGTGCCCGCCTATACGGCAAGTAAACATGCTGTAGCAGGATTAACAAAGTCTTTAGCAAATGAGTGGGCTAAAAAAGGGATAAATGTAAACGCTATCGCACCAGGATATATTGAAACAGACAACACAGCTCCGATTAGGGCAGATAAAGAAAGAATGGAGTATATCACCTCTAGAATTCCTCAGGGACGATGGGGAAAACCAGAAGATCTTAAAGGGGCGGTCATATTTCTTGCCTCAGATGCTTCCAGTTATGTGAATGGTCACATTTTATGCGTTGATGGTGGATGGTTAAGTTCATAACATAAAATCAAAGGGGAAATTTGAAATGGATATTAGACATGCGACGAATCCAACAGATTTTAAACATTATACAACGGAAAGAATTCGAAACGAGTATTTAATTGATTCACTCTTTGAACCTGGGGAAATCCATATGGTCTATTCACACTATGATCGTGTTGTGACAGGAGGAGCGGTCCCTATTAATGATGGATTAACGCTTGAAGACAAGAACACTCTTAAGACAAATTATTTCTTAGAGAGACGTGAGATAGGGATTATAAATATTGGCTCCAAAGGAAAAGTGTTGGTTGATGGGCAAGAATACAAGCTTAATAAACGAGATTGTCTATACGTTGGACTAGGGAAAGAAGAGGTAGTTTTATATAGTGAAGATCAGTCAAACCCAGCTAGATTTTATTTTGTATCTACTTTGGCCCACAAGGAGTATCCAACCAAGATTCTACCTATAGAAGAGGCAGAACCAAACCATTTAGGATCTGAAAGTGAATCAAATAAAAGAATAATATATAAATATATTCATGAAAACGGCATTCAGAGCTGTCAATTGATGATGGGGATGACCATGTTTGAACCAAATAATATATGGAATACGATGCCGGCACATCTTCACGATCGACGTATGGAAGTCTATCTTTATTTTGATATGGATGAAGATGCTAGAGTTTTTCATTTTATGGGGGAACCACAAGAGACTCGCCATATTGTGATGAAGAATGAACAAGCTGTTCTTTCTCCTCCTTGGTCAATCCATTCTGGAGCTGGTACAAACAGTTATACCTTTATTTGGGCTATGTCTGGTGAGAACTATACATTTACAGACATGGACGGTGTCAAAATGGACGATTTAAGATAATAGGCATAAATTAGTGACTTGATTAATTAATGCAGGTGTATGGATAGGTTTCTTTTAACACATTTGCTCCAGTGCGGTAGTGAATGTGTTAAAAGTGATTGGAATGGCTTATGTGAAAGGACTATTTATATGAAGATTGATGCACACCAACACTTCTGGGATCTAGAGTGTAACAAGTATAAATGGCTAACCACTTCTCAAAAAATTTTATATCGTAATTATCTTCCGGATCAACTCTTGCATCATTTAAAAAGCCATCAAATTAGGAAAACCGTCTTAATACAAGCGGCTGATAACGTTAAAGAAACCGAATATTTATTAGATTTATATAAAAAGAATGATTTCATCGCAGGTGTTGTCGGCTGGCTAGATATGGAGTCGGCTGATTTTGAAATAAAATATAAAAAAATGAAAGAGCATCGAGGCTTTATCGGAATCCGGCCTATGCTCCAGGATTTAGAAGATGATCAATGGATCTTACGGCCAGCTGTATTAAAAAATATCGAGTTATTGGTGAATGATGATTTCCCGATTGATATTTTAATTTTCCCCCGTCACCTTCAGACTATTATTGAACTTCTTGAGTACTTCCCTACTTTAAGAATGGTTATTAATCACTTGGCTAAACCGGATATAGACAGAGGAATAAATGAAATATGGAGAAGGGATATGACTAAAATCTCCACGTTCAAGAATGTAATGTGCAAACTATCAGGGCTGATTACTCAAACAACGATTCCATTTCCCGATGTTGATTTTAAACCGTTTGTATATTTTGTTGTTGATGTGTTTGGAGCCCATTCGGTGATGTTTGGCAGTGATTGGCCAGTATGTTTATTAGCTGGAGAATATAGTGACGTGTATACAACATTAGTAGAATCACTTCCTAAAGGCTTATCGCGGGAAGAAATGAATGGGATTTTTGGTGGGAATGCAATTAATTTTTATAAACTAAATTTGGAAAAGTAAGTGATTATAAAGGGGGATATTAGTGAGATTACATAATAAGGTTGCCCTTATTACTGGGGGAGCCAGTGGTATTGGTGAAGAGACTTCCTACTTATTTGCAGCTGAGGGAGCAAAAGTCATAATTGCCGATATCCATAAAGAAAAGATTAATAGGATAGTAGAGAATTTAAGAAAAAGGGGACATGAGGTTTTAGGAATTCAATGTGATGTTTCAAAGGAACTTGAGGTTAAACAGTTAATTTATCAATCAATTGAGTTCTTTGGGAGACTAGATATTTTATTTAATAATGCAGGAGCCATCTTACCTAAAAAACTACAAGCCATATCAAGTGAAGAGTGGGATCATTTGTTTAAAGTAAATGTTAAAAGTATCTTTTTAACTGTTAAACATGGTCTTGATTATTTAAAAAATAGTGAAGGGAGCATCATTAATATGGCTTCCATGACAGGGGTTGTTGGTCAGCAAAATAACCCAGCCTATTCTGCTACTAAAGGTGCTGTTATTGCTTTGACTAAGGCTATGGCTATTGACTTTGCACCCTATAATGTCCGTGTTAATTCCTTAAGCCCAGCTGGAGTTAACACCCCATTATTGGAGACTTGGATAGCAAAACAACATAATCCAGAAAAAGCACGCCATGCTCAGGATCGCTCCCATTTGCTCGGACGGATGGCATCTTCGTTAGAAATTGCCAAAGTAGTATTATTTCTAGGAAGCTGCGATTCCTCATTTATCACGGGTGAGAATATTGTTGTTGATGGAGGTGCAACGATTGGTTATGCTGCTGGGCCAAAACCAGAATGGGCAAATCTATAATGAAAGGAAGATCTTCTTGATAGAACAAACGTTTAAACTTGAGGATAGTTGTATTGTCATGACAAGTAGAGATAATGTAGCAACTTTACTTCATGATGTAAAAGCTGGGGAGTCTATATCATTTACCATAGAAGGCAACACTCATAACTTAGTCGTTAAGCAGGAGGTTAAGTTTGGACATAAAGTAGCTCTACAATCTATTAATAAGGGAGAACAAATAATCAAATACGGTGAACCTATAGGAAAAGCTACTCAATTTATAGACATGGGTGAGCATGTGCATGTTCAAAATCTTGAAGGAACACGAGGGAGAGGAGATCTAAAGGCTGAAAAGGAGGTGAACAGCCAATGACGTACATGAAGGGATACCGTCGTCCTGATGGAAAGGTGGGAATCCGTAACCATGTATTATTAATGCCGACTGTTGTTTGTGCAAATCAAGTAGTAAACCGGATTCAACAAGAAACAAGGGGGACGGTTGCGATTCCTCATCAACATGGATGCAGTCAAATTGGAAAAGATATGGAGCAAACCCATAGGGTCCTTGTTGGGATGGGGAAAAACCCAAATGTTGGCGCCGTATTAATTGTCAGCCTTGGTTGTGAAGTAATGGACGCAGAAAAAATCCGTGAAGAAATAAGGGAAACTGGAAAGCCCGTTTATTGGCTTGATATACAGGAGGAAGGAGGATCAGTGAAGACCATTCAGAAAGGCATAGAAGCGGCCAGAAGTCTTGTCATACAAAGTGAGCAAACTCCACTAGAAGATGTCCCATTATCAGAACTGATTGTCGGAGTGAAATGTGGCGGATCTGATGCAACTTCGGGTTTATGCAGTAATCCAGCTCTCGGGAAGGCGTCTGACTTAATCGTTAACAAAGGCGGAAGCATTGTAATGGGAGAGACGACTGAAATAATCGGAGCAGAACATATTGTTGCAAAAAAAGCTGTTTCAAAGGAGATAAGGGAGAAACTTTACTTATGTATAGAGAGGTTTGAAAAAGAAATACAGCGTTTGGGAGTAGATATGAGAGGTGGAAATCCTAGCCCTGGTAATATCGCAGGAGGACTATCAAGCATTGAAGAGAAATCTTTAGGCTGTATAAGCAAGGCTGGAAATTCTCCTTTAAAGGGTGTAGTGGAATACGCGGAGCCTATCCTGGGGAAAGGGTTTTACTTCATGGATTCACCTGGAAATGATATAGAATGTGTTACGGGCATGGCGGCATCAGGAGTTCAATTAGTATGCTTTACAACAGGGGTAGGCACGCCAACGGGAAATCCGATTGTGCCAGTCATTAAGATAACTGGTAATAAACTAACTGGAAAGCGGCTAGAGGATAACATTGATATAGATACAAGTACTGTCCTTGGTGGGCTGGAAACCTTGGAGCAAGCAGGCGAAAGAATTTTTGATGAAATTGTAAAAGTAGCATCCAACTGTATGACAAAAGCGGAAATACTTGGTCATCAAGAATTCAGTATCAATCGAATAGGGATTAGTTTATAAATCCACCAATTCTTGTTTTATAGACAGGAGATGAATAACGGTATGAAACTTAAGGGGAAAATTGCTTGCATTACGGGAGCGGGTTCTGGTATTGGGAAAAGTACGGCGTTACTTTTTGCTCGAGAAGGAGCTATTGTTGTTGTTAATGATGTAGATAAGAACAAAGGTATAGAGACTGTGCAGGAAGTGGCTTTTGCAGGGGGAAAAGCGGTATTTATTCATGCAGATGTGAAAGACCCGTTATCAGTTAAAGAAATGGTAGAACAAATAATTAAAACGTACGATCATATTGATATTCTTTTTAATAATGCGGGAATTAGCGGAGTAGGGCGATTACATGAAATGGAGATTCGTGACTGGAATAAGGTTATAGAAGTTAACATTAACGGCGTGTTTCTTCCTTGTAAATATATCCTTCCATATATGATTGAAAGAGAAAAGGGTGGCTCGATCATAAACATGTCATCTTGTATTGCTGAGATAGGCCTTTCTAATCGTGCTTCTTATGCCGCGACAAAAGGAGCCGTATTAGCATTGACAAAATCTATGCAGGTTGATTATGCTCCACACAATATTCGGGTAAATGCATTATTGCCTGGCACTATTCTTACTCCTTTTGTGGAGAGCTATTTAAAGAACTCTTATGATAACCCAGAAGAAGCCGTTGAAAAAATTAAAACAAGACAATTAAGCGGCGAACTTGGAAGACCGGAAGATGTTGCTAAAGCCGCGTTATTCTTAGCTTCTAATGATTCAGCTTTTATGATGGGTTCCCCGCTTTACGTAGACGGGGGAGTGGTCTTTGGCAAGAATGCTTAATAAACGATTTTACTAGGAAGGAAAGGTTTATGTGAAACTATTATCTATTATTAAGGATGAAAAACCATATTTAGGATTGAAAATAGAGAATGTGATTGTTGATTTACAGGTAGCCTTATCGATAGTAAAGGATGAAAAAATCCCCACTACAGTTATGGAAGTTATTGAGGGTGGGGAATCTGTCTTATCAAATCTTAGGAAGTATTTAAACAGTCTCGATCTATCTCATGATCGATCATATGTATTTAATGAAGAAGATATAAAATGGGGTCCATGTGTCACACATCCTAATAAAATGATTTGTGTGGGGCTCAACTATCGTAAACATGCTGACGAAACAAATGCAATCTATCCTGAAGTCCCTATTCTCTTTAACAAGTTCAATAATACATTAACGGGCCATCATAGTGATATTGCTATTCCTAAAGTTACCGAAAAGCTTGACTATGAAGTCGAGCTTGGCGTAGTTATTGGTAAGAAGGCTAAGAATGTTTCAAAAGAGAACGCATTGCAATATGTATTTGGCTATTGTACAGTAAACGACTTATCTGCAAGAGATTTGCAGCTTCAAACTCCACAATGGATGATTGGCAAAACCTGTGATGATTTTAGTCCGATTGGACCTTACTTAGTGACTTCGGATGAGGTGATCGACCCTCAGAATTTAACTTTAAAGACAATCGTCAATGGAGAAGTCAGGCAGCATTCAAACACTTCCGATATGATATTCCCAATTGCTGATATTATCAGTTACATTTCAAAGCATATGACATTAGTTCCTGGGGATCTTATTTTTACTGGAACACCTGAAGGAGTCGTTTTAGGGCTGCCGGAAGATCAACAACACTATCTGAAACATCATGATATTGTCACTGTAGAAGTAGAAGGCTTAGGAAGGTTAACCAACACAATGAAAGACGAGAAGAAAGAATTTCATAGGGTCTCTTCTTGAAGGTGAATAGAAAATAAATCTTTTTTAGAAAGGAATCGTCATTATGTTAAAAGGCATCCCGTCTATTCTTTCTCCTGAATTAATGAAAGTCCTTTTAGAGATGGGACACGGAGACGAAATTGTATTAGCGGATGGAAATTTTCCGTCTGCAAGTTGTGCTCAAAAATTGGTTCGATGTGATGGACACAATGTTTCTGAAATGTTAGATGCCATATTAAAGTTTTTTCCTCTTGATTCGTATAGCGAATTTCCAGCTTCCTTAATGGAAGTTGTATCCGGTGATCATCCGAAACCAGTTATTTGGAATGAGTATAAGTCCATTATTCAGGAGTATGAGGACTCATTCTCTGACTTTGAGATAGTAGAACGATACGAATTTTATAAACGGGCAAAGCATGCATTTGCGATTATTGCTACAAGTGAGAGAGAGCAATACGCAAATGTAATCTTAAAAAAAGGAGTTATACGAGGATGAAAAAATCCGAAATCTCTTCTTATATGATGTTTTCAAGACCATTAGAGTTGAATTGAAAAAACATGTATCTATTTCAATTCAACGGTATAGGAGAACTTATCCCCTCTGGCGATTGTCGTAGTATATTCAATGACAGAATCGTGTTCATAGGTAGTTCGCTCAAGCATTAGGCTAGGCATATTTTCGGAAATCTGCAGGTGAATGGCTTCGTGAGGTCTGGTTGAAACCGCTCTAAAGGTTTCCGTCGCCTTAGTAATCTTTACACCGTAATATTCACGGAAAATTTCGTACATTGGTTTCGTTTCGAGCAGTTCTTTTGTTAATCCATCAAAACGAGATGCAGGAAGATAGGTAGTTTCATAAAGCATCGGCTCTCCGTTCGCTAGTCGAAGTCGAGTTAATTTATAAATGTTCTCGCTCTTACTAAGGCTCATTTTTTTAGAAATTTTGGCATCACAGGTTGTTCGCTCAAAAAAAATTACTTGAGAGCTTGGTATTTTACCCGCCTTTTTCATTTCGTCTGTGAAACTATAAAAATGGACCAAGCTTTGATTGTATATTTTCGGAGAGACAAAAGTACCTTTTCCATGGACCTTATAAATATAGCCATCTCGCTCTAATGATTGCAGTGTTTGGCGTACAGTCGTTCGGCTAACAGTATATTTTTCACAAAGTTCTCTTTCAGATGGCAACTTTTCATGTTCTTTAAGGCTACCTAATTCAATTTGCTCAAGGATTACATCCTTTAATTGGAAATATAGAGGTAATCTAGGATCTTTTATGTTCATATAATTCTCCTTATCAAGAAATTGATATTATCTCATAACACTTCTATTATAGCGATTAAGAACTGTGCATTCTATAAATTTGGATCTGTAAAATTGGATAAATCGGTGAGTAGAGTGCCTTGGTCAAAACGCTTATTGTATTTATTCATCACCATCAACTTTCTATAAATGAGATGGCCACAAGCTTCTCTTATAGCAATTTACTAACAATAGGAACCTGAAATTATTGTGAAAAGATGAATTTATTTTCTCTTGAACCATCTTTTTATTTTAGTGAATCCCATCCTTTTGATATCCACATCAAGACGACTAACTTCAAAGATGACATGAAATTTCCAAGATAAATGTGACACAAAGATCTATTTATATACCCTTATAAGAGAGGATGTTTTTAATTGAAGACGTATAAAAGATTACTTGGTTATTCGTCAATGTCCTTATTTTTGATTATATTATTAGCTTTTACCTTAAATAATAGCTCACAAGCGGCTGAGTCAAATGATTATAAAAAATTAAGGGATAAGTGGGTTACTAAGTTAACTGGGGGTCCAACTCTAAATGTAGAGGACCCAGATATAGCCCAGTCTGTCCATAATCTTACCAAAAATGCTACACATAATTGGGAAGATATGAACGTATCAGAAAGCAGAAATTACTTATGGAGCGATTTATCCAATAATAATGACCCTTTTACGATAACGGAAAGTTATAATCGTTTGAGAGACATGGCACTTGCCTATACGACAAAGGGCTCCACGGTTTATGAGAACGATAAGTTAAAACAAGATATCGTTTCAGGATTAGACTGGTTGTATGAGAATCGATACAATGAATCCAAAAGCGAAACAGGAAACTGGTGGCATTGGGAAATTGGGTCACCCATGGCTCTATCGGATCTATTAATTTTAATGGATGAAGAATTGTCTCCTAAACAAAAAGAAAATTATATTAAAGCTATCGATCGATTTGTACCCGATCCAACAAGAAGAACGAATTATTGGTCACTGATAGAAACAGGAGCAAACAGGATTGATAAGTCGTTAATCGTGATTAAACGTGGAATTACAGAAGAAAACGAAGAAAAAATTCTTCAAGGGCAAAGGGCATTAGGTCAAGTTTTTCTTTATACCACTAAAGGGGATGGATTTTATCTAGATGGATCATTTATCCAACATAATAATGTTGCCTATAACGGAAGCTATGGATATGTATTGATCGACCATCTAGCAGATATTTTGTACTTACTTCAGGACTCACCATGGAAGGTAACAGACCCCAATCTAAGTAATGTTTATAGTTGGATCAGAGACTCTTATGAACCTCTTATTTTCGAAGGGGTCATGATGGATATGGTGCGGGGAAGAGCGATTTCCAGGGAAGCATGGCAAGATTATCGTATAGGAAGAGAGATGGCAGCAACCTTACTTCTACTCACGAAAACTTCTCCCCAAAATGAAGCAGATTATATTAAAAGTATGGTTAAATCGTGGTTAGACAATGCCGATCAATTCAAAAATTTTTATCAAAATGTAAAGGTTAATGATATTTCACTTATCAAAGAATTATTAAGTGATAAAACCACCAGCGCTAAAGAATATGGTAATTTTCATAAACAATTCTCTGCTATGGATCGTGTCGTCCATTGGGGAAAAGGTTTTGCCTTTGGTATTAGCATGAGTTCCAAACGGATATCAAATTATGAACTAGGAAATCAAGAGAATTTAAGAGGTTGGTACACAGGGCAAGGGATGACCTACCTCTATAACGAGGACATCACTCAATATAATGATAACTTCTGGCCAAATATCGACCATTATCGTCTCCCGGGAACCACATCTGATGGTCTAACACGAAAAAGCGGGGCGACCAGTCAATCATGGGTAGGAGGATCCTCCATTGATAATCTTTATGGTGTTGTAGGAATGGAATTAGATCCTACAATTAAGACAGAAGATGGAAATCAAGCATCTACATTAAAAGGGAAAAAGTCATGGTTTATGTTTGACGATGAAATAGTAGCGTTAGGTTCTGGTATTTCAAGTTCCTCTGGGAACAAGGTCGAAACGATTGTGGAGAATCGCAAACTAAATGAAGAAGGAGATAACGCTCTAACCGTTGATGGGGAAGTTCAAAATTCAAGCCTATCTTGGGAGGAAACCCTTCAAAATGTTGATTGGGCACATCTTGAAGGAACTACCAAAAACGCTGATATCGGTTACTATTTCCCTGATACCCCTAACCTTACAGGTACACGTGAGGAGCGTACGAATGAATGGTCTCTTATAAATAAACTGCCAGAGTTCGCTACATATGAGCCTGGCACTCGTAATTTCCTATCTTTGGCCATTGAACATGATAAAAATCCTATCAATGATGATTATTCTTATGTATTATTACCTAACAAGAGTACAGACCAAACAAGCTTATACAGTCAAAACCCTGATATCAACATCCTTAGTAATACTTCAGATGTTCAAGCTGTTCAAGAAAAAAAGTTGGGGATTACAGCCATAAATTTTTGGGGGAAATCTGAAATAGGTACTGTATCTACAGAAGGACCAGCTTCTGTCATGATGAAAGAAGACGGAAACCAGTTAAAAATATCCGTGTCGGATCCCACTCAAAATCAAGGGAAAGTAACTGTACAATTTGACCATGCAGCTGTTTCCGTTTTAAACAAGGATGAAAATGTAAATATCGTGAGTATGGCTCCTCTTGTGGTGGAGGTATTCACTAGTGGTAGTAAAGGAAAAACGTACTCAGCAACTTTTGAATATGTTCCCACAGTTAATGAGTTAGACGAGGCTATTAACTTAGGATATCAAAAAGGATGGATTACAAATAACGGAGTTTTACAAAGCTTACAAGCTACTGTTAACAACATCCAAAAACATCAAGATAGCCATAAAAAAGTAATAAAAGGGCTTAAGACCTTAGAAAATAAGGTTCATGAGCATAAGGGTAAAAAAATAGATTCATATTTTTCAGACCTTCTTTTAAAAGCGCTAAGTCGATTATCTGGCGAAAAGCTTAAATACGATGGTCCCTCCGATTGGGCAAAGAATATTGCAGTTAATAAAAATGCCAGAGCTTCTTCCAGCGAAGTTGATTACCTATCTTCTGATTTGGCTTTTGACGAAGACTTCTCATCGAGATGGTCATCAAACCGTACAGACAATGAGTGGATTTCTGTCGACTTAGGGGACACCTATCCTATACAAAAAGTCAACCTTCATTGGGAGGCCGCTTACGCTAAAAAATATAAACTCCAACTCTCTACAGACGGAGAGAATTGGGAAGATGTCTATTTCTCAGAAAGTGGTGATGGTGGACTAGATACCATTACTATTCCCACCCAAGAAGCCAGATATGTTCGTATGCTTGGAGTTGAAAGAGCGACTAAATACGGCTATTCCCTGTTCGAGTTTGAAGTATACCAATCCAATCCATTTGAAATGTAGTAAATAACAAAATAAAATTCTAAAGTCTTTGACTAAATAAAACGTCATTGCTAATGATTTATCCTTACCCTCCGAAAGTAGGAATAATATTGAAAAAGGAGCAATTCCCTCTAGAGGGGAATGCTCCTTTTCTTTCGGACTAGGATTGCTATGGATAAATATATATTTCAATATTCGTTTACACTATTTAATATATATAATAAACCTGTTTTATTTAATAATCTTCTTTCAAAACAGGTTCTTATATTGAAAGACCAAAGTTTTAATCCTTACTTTTGATACTATTTTTTCTCTTCCCTTAAAAGCCAAATTTCTGTTTCAGGCTCATCCAGGTTTAGATTATTTATATATGTTTGAGCATCCTCTGAGCAGTAAATTCCCCATTTAGAGAAAAACTCAAGTAAATTATTTCCTGATTTTTGGGAGGCAACAGTAACAAATGTATCAATCATCTCCTGATTTGTTTTAGGGAGCTGTTTATCAGGCATCTCTCTATAAGCTGTAAAAATGCTTGTATAGAACTCCCAGCCGTAAACCATTCTTAGTTGCTGGAACATGACCAACCTTTCAAAGTTCCCAAGTTCCTTGTATAGCTTCTGAGGATTAGGATCCATGACAAACTCCAAAGCTCTGTCATACGAATCTTTTCCATTGGTAACAACTAAAAGACGAGAGGGGTTATTAAACTTTTCTTGTGTTAGGAGGGAGAAAAGATTAACTGTCACTTCCCCAAGGTCTCCCCAGGTCCATGGTGCTTGCTGATATTCATGTCCTATTTCATGCCAAAACCCCCAAGCATCATTCTTGATATATGTTTCATTAACTATGGATGCAGCATAATTAGTCGAACCATATTCAATCGGTGCCATAATAGGATTTCCTGCATGCATTAATCCTCCTTTGATTTGTTTATCCAACACAATTCGGAAGGGGATAGGATACTTTTTATTAGGCATATCATTTTTTGAATCCAGGCCAGCGAGTCTATCATAACTAGCAACTATTTCATCCCAGAGAGCAACGACTTGGAGAGGATCTTCCAGTTCCAAAAGGTATTTAGATGGAATGGTGATAATTAATTTTTCTCCTTTTAACTCACCGAAAGGGACGACTTCTCCTCTTTCCCTTATTTTATCCCACTCTTGTTTCGTTGTTTTCCCTATTTCATAAAAAGGAGCTTCAATTGCCCCGCTGATTGAAAACTCCACTTGCTGTTCTGGAGTATCGGTCATCATCGGAATAAAATAAATTAAACCACCGTATGGACTGCTGATCACGTTCTTACCAGGAGACAGTTTTTTGAAATGCACAAGGTTAGGCACCCTTTTCCACTCAGACAATCCATTTAGTTCATCATCGTGTGAGCCAATTTGAACACTTACATTCTCAACACCTTCAGGAACATTAATGGTAACGTCTTTACCTGGTGAAGCATATAAACCGGTACTGATCCAGTTTTTGCTTGGCAATGCTCTTGTATACATAAGGTCAGGGTTTTGAAGATTTATCGATATTTTTTTGTTTTTAACAGGTTGTGCGGTTTCCGATACTTCACCGGGAAATTCATCAGCATAAGGCGACTTTTCATTTCCGGCGTCTATGGTGAAATGACTAAATTGAAAGTTTAAGAGAGAGTTACGATAAGGCATTTCTCCTCTTTTAACGGGAAACTGAACCTTTCCATATGAAGCCGCTTCTTTCATTGCCCAATCATAGAGTGGGGAGTCTGATGTTAAAGATTCTAGTGTCTCTGTTAATACACTTAGTAAAAGGCTTTGCTTTTTTGTGTTATCTGTTCCGGTAGGGCCCATATTTATATCTTCATAGTCCAGAATGCCTTGTTCGATTTGTTTTCCTTCTCTTAATCTATTTATTGCGTGATTCTCTTGGATAGTATCTAATGTTAGTTCACTTGTAGTTCCAACCGGATAAGTTTTGTTGTTAAGTAAAGATAAGCCCATACGATTTAATAGTTTTTGAACAGGGTAATGCTGGCTGATTCGAATACCTCTCCAGTTTCCAAGCTGTGCTCTCTTTTCTACAGGTGTGTTCCTTGTAATTCCTTCTAAACTCCCACCGTTTATCGCCGCAATAATATTTCCGCCTTGTTGAACATATTTTGCAAGATGAGAAACTTCATCCTGTTTAACGGTTTCATCAATAATAGCCACCGTATATTTATTCGGATTTAACGCTTTCCTATCCCATTTATCAACCTTCACGATTTCGATTGGAAGTGAGGAGTCGATAGTGAATTCTTCTGAATTGGTTACTATTCTTAACATTTTATTTTGGTCTAATGCTTCTTCATATCGACCTGTGTATCTTGTTCCTTTGCCGTTATTTAAGTTAGCTTCCTCTGTTAACCAAAGTAGTGTATTTCGTGCAAGTAGGCTTAATGGATCATCATTATTTTTTAAAGAGAAATATTTTTGATCACCGGCTAGAACAATTCTTCCATCCCCAAAGCGAGATGCTGCTATATTAGGGACAGCCTCAGGAACATTGACAGGAAACGCCTCTTCACTTAAAGCGGTAACACCACCACTTCCTGGAACAACAGGGAGTCCCTCTAATCCCTTTGTGAAAGTATCATAATCTTTTTCTAATAAAGAGGGAGTCTGTCCCCTAGGGCTGATAGGAGTATGAATACTGGCAGTTCCTATAGAAGGAAGTAACGCTGTAGCTAGCAAAATAAAGGTCAAGCATAAACAGAATCTTTTCTTTAAGGAGGTTCTCATTTTTTCACCTAATTTCATTATATTTTTCATAAGTAACCCAATGGGCTGTCCCGAAAATCAAGGTGTCAGGAACCCCCTCAATCTCTATATCTGACAAATAAAGTGGTTCCGGATCCCTTTTGGGACAGCTTTATTGGGGAAATATGTTACTCGTATTCTCTTAACGTCTCGACAGGAACCTCGGGTTCAGGAAGGTTAAGGGCTTTTACCTTTTGAATGGCCTCATCTGTTATGCTCCATCCCCACTTCTGGTAGAAGGATACTAGATCGTAACCAGAAGTCTTGGATGTCATGTAAAGGAGCAGGTCTTTCTTTTGCTGGTCAGTTGATGGGAGTTCCTCGCTCGATAGTTCACGATAGGCAATATGCAGGTCTGTATAAAAGTCCCAACCATAAGCCAACTGGAGCTGCTTAAAGAAAACAAGCTGATCCATTAATGGATTATCTGTAAATTTCTTTGAAGGAGAGGGATTGGCTATAAATTCTAAAGCTCTGTCATAATGGGATTTTCCATCGTCACTTTTCTCAAGGAGTCTTTTTACATCCGTGAACTTCTCCTGTATATAGAGGGTATAGATATTAACGGATACCTCTGTAAGATCTCCCCATTTCCAGGGGTTTTGCTGGTACTCATGGCCCATTTCATGCCAGAATCCCCAACCTCTTTCTAAGGCTAATACTGGATCGACCACATGGGATGCAGCTGGGTCAACTGGGATCATCATAGGGTAACCAGCATGCATATAACCTGCACTTATTTGGACATCTGCCACATATCGATGTGGTCTATCCAAACCTTTATGAGGTTTTGGTAGCTCAGGGTCAATCCCAACAAATGTATTATAACTATCCGCGACACTATCCCAATGTTCAACGAGTGCTTCCGGGTCTTCAATGGCTAATAAAGATTCCTTTGGCAATGTGAAGATTACATGTTCACCAACTAGTTCACCCCATGGTGCAGGGTTATTTTTAACTGAGTTGTGCCATTCCTCATTGGTTGTTTGGCCTTGTACAAAGGTAGGGGAAGAAACCGTCCCGCTTATTTTTACGGAAGCTTTCGTATTTTTCTTTGCTGTTTTCGGAATTAGGTAAACGAGACCACCATAAGGGCTTTTAATTTGATTGGTTCCAGGCTCTAACTTTTGTTGTAATGCTACTATCGGCATTCTACTCCAAGAAGTTTTTCCAGTCAGCACATCTGTATGTGATCCGACTTGAACATACAGATCCTCTGTCCCTTCTGGCACATCGATTGTGATTGTGTTACCAGCAGGAGCATAAAGCCCTGTACTGATCCATGTACCAGGTGGATATGCCATACGAAGGTGACTAAGATCCTGATAATCAAAATCAACCTCTATTACTTTGTCATGGATGATCGGTGCATCTTGAGGGACTGGACCAGGGAAATGGTCAGCGTATGGTGATTTTTCACCATTGGGGTCTAGGGAAGCTTCATTAACCTGATAGGCTAAAAGTGCACTTGAATACGGATAATCACTTTTAACAAAGGGCCAGTTGACTTCAAGTTGGCTCATGTCTGCTAAAACCTTTTGTAGAAGAGGGTGATCCTCCACGATGCTGCTAATGGTTCCGCTAACAATTTGGGCAATGATTTCTTTCTTTTTGGTTGTGTTTGCTCCTTCTGGTCCGATATCAAGGTCATTCGCATCCAAAGTCCCGTTTTCAATTGCTTTTGCTTTATCAATGAGTGTAGGTACATAGTAATTTTGCACTTTCTCAAGAGGGAGTGGTGGTAACGTAGCTGACTTAGTGGTTGCGATCACATTCGTTAGTGAAAGACCAACTTCATTAAGGAACTTTTGTATGCCGTAATGTGAAAGCTTCGGTTTACTGTATTCATTTGCCATCCATTCTTTTGGGTATCCTTCCATTACCCACCCTTTTTCTCCAAAGATAACGGCTCCACCTTTTTTTACATATTTAAGTAATGCTTCAACTTCTCCATCTGAAAGAGGTTGATGGAAATTATTCACATAAACTACCTGATGTTTTGCAGGGTTAAGCTTTAATGATAAAAAATTATCTACATGTTTAAGAGTAATGGGCAGGTCAGGACTCACTGGGATCTCACGATTCGTAACCATTGTAATATTTCCTTCCCCGTTTAATGCATCTTCATACGTTTTATGAACGGGCAGAGGCTTATCCTTGCGCGTAACCCACGTCAAAATATTATTTGAAACCTTTGTTTTAATTGGATCTGAATGGGAGAAATCGTAATACTCACTTAAACCAGCGGCAACTACCCTGCCTTTTCCGAACCTAGATGCTCCCATAAAGGGAATCGTATCTGGATTTATAGCTACAGTAAACGCGTTCTCACCAATCGCACTGACACCTCCTGCATGGGAGCTGGAATAGGTAGGGAAACCTTGCAACCCATTGTAAAATACGTCGTAATCTGCTTGTAATTTTTCCAGATCTCTCTCATTCAAAACATTAGATTCACCATTAGTTGTAGCCTGTACATTAGAACTAATCATTGGAGGAATAGCCCCACTTATAACAAGCCCCCCGGCTAATACGACTGTTAACAAACTATTTTTCAATAAATTAACCTCCATCCTTTATTCATTACTTGTTATGATGTCATTACCAGTTGGGTTAAAAAAATAAATTGAATTGAAACATGTGATAGTTAAGCTTTAAAAAAGGTGTTATGATGTAATTACCAGTTAGAATGTTACTAAATCATACTTGGTAAAAGCTTTTTAAAAAAATTGATCTACCCTCCTTCAGCCTTCTGTAAGTGCTTTCACTATAAACTAAAATATCACCAATAAAGGCTTAATTCAATTCTAAATGTTCGAAAAATTTAAAATAGTATTTTTTTCCTGTGCTAATAACTAATATTCTGGTATTTTTTTCATTTATACGATGATACACCTAAAGATATCCTCAGTATTTATATTCTATTATTTTAGGAGGTAAAAATGAAAAGGAAAAAGTTATATTGGCAGTTACTTATTTACTTTGGAATTATTATTCTATTATTTTCTTCTGTAACTACTTATATCTTGTTTAAAGAAAGCAGTGAAATGTTTCAGAAGGAACGGAGCCAGAATCAGAAAGTTCTCTTAGAACAGGCTAAAAAAAGTATTGATACAAGAATTCAGGTAGCGTTTAACGCGTTAATGCAGCTTCAAAATAGTGAGGATTATAAAGATTATATGAGAACTGATCATAATGAAGATTACTATTACCGGCAGCTTCAAGTATTAAAGGAATTGAAAAACAATAATTCTGCTTTTGCAAATTTCGAATATAAAATAGGTGTGATGAGCGATGATGTAGTAGTCACACAAGACTCTACTATGAATAAACAGAATTTTTTTAAGGAATTAGACTTTTCAAATGAAAATATAAAAGAGCTTCAGGACTATGTACATACTTCCACTCCGCAATATGGGAATCATAGGGTCTTGATTCTTTCAAACGTATCAAATAAAAAACAAAATGATTATATAACCTTGGTGAGAAAAGAGACCAGATATGATAAAAGAGACATCATATTTTTTATTTCCTTTTATGCAAAAAGTTTTTCATCATTTGTTCAAGGTAAAGATCAAGATGGGTTTGGGATGGTAACTAAGGATGAAATCAAATACCTGCAAACTAACTTAGCTACGGGAGAGGCAGAGGACATACTTAACCCTAAGGAATTAGGGAATTTCGAAGATTTAAATCTTGAGAGTGGATATGTATCCAGAGAAAATTCAAGCTATGATATCCATTTTGTGAAGTCAGAAATTTTAAGAAATTTGAACTATGTTTATTTCTCACCAAAACCAACACATATCGGTGTCATGAAGGAATTATATGTAAAATCCCTTTTGATAGGTGCTTCCTTATTGGTAATAGGAATACTAATGGCTGCCTATTTAGCGAATAGAACGATAAGACCTATTAAAAAAATTATTCATCATTTATCCCAATACCAGAATTATGAGGGGAATAATGAGCTTTTGTTTATTGAGAGTACTACATCGCACATCAGTACGATGAACGAAAATTTGAAAAAGGCCATCGAACAAAATTTGATGCCATTGAAACAAAAATTTCTTCAGGAATTGGTTATGGGACCCATTGGTAAAAGTGTATTCATAGAAAAAGCGAGTCATTTTGATCTATGTATTAAAAATGAAGAGTTAAAAGTGATGGTTGTCGAAGTAAATTCAAACACATTTCTCGAGGAAAACCTTTCAAAGGAAGGGATTTTATCTGTCAAACATCAAATCCTTGACATCTTAAAAGAAGAAGTAAAGCCTATGTTTGACTGTGAATTATTTGAATATGGCTATGAAAAAATAGTGTTAATTATTAATCAAAAGGATGAAGAAAGTATTGTTTCTAAACTAGCACCTTTATTCTCTAATATGAATGAAGAATTACAGCTTAATGTCATAACAGCTATTGGAGATTCTGTTAATGGGTTGGAAAACATCTATTTATCTTTTGAAAATGCCCAGAAAATTTTAGAAAATAGATTCGCCTTGGAGAGAAAAAATATATTATTCTATGAGGACCTTAAATATTTGGATCAAATAAACTTCTATTATCCTCTAGAAGTTGAACGAAGCTTAATTCAATTAATTGTGCAAGGAAATAAAGAAAAAGCAGAAAATATACTAAATCGTGTATTGGAAGAAAATTTGCATTCAAAAAAGCTGACTAATAACGCTCTTTCGCAATTTATTTTTGCTATTAGGGGAACAATTAATCGTATTTTACAAAACTCGAATAAAACTTCCAAAGAGATTTTCGGAAATGAAACATCCACTTTTCTTTTTGAACTTCAAAAGATTCAAGATAAAACACAGTTAGAAGAAAGAATTCGATCTACCTTTTCAGTTTTATTGAATCAAATAAGTACAGAAGAATGTAAAGAGGAATTATCTATTGCTTCAAGGTTTCTCAGTTATATCCATCATAACTACGAAAAAGATATATCTTTAAATGATCTAGCAGACGAATTCCGACTATCGTCTACCTATATTAGTACCATTTTCAAAAACCATACAGGTGAAAATTATAAAGATTATTTGAATAAATATCGGATTCTAAAAGCAAGAGAAATATTGGAAAGTGAAGAGGTGAAAATCAAAGAACTGGCTGGGAGGGTAGGCTTTAACAATGTCAACACCTTTATTCGTACATTTAAAAAATACGTTGGTCTACCTCCAGGACAATACGAAAAAAGTTTTTAATGATATTCACTTACTTTTTGACATGAACTTGGCCTTAATAGGTGGGTTCATGTTTTTTTATTCTATTAATCTTCAAATGGTCCGTTCATCATTTTTTAAGATTATCTACAAAAAATCAAATTTATGATTTTGAAAAGCATTTATATTCTCAAAATTCTAAATATAGTGAATTTTATGGTGTGATTATTAAAAAATGGAGATGGAGACTTGCTGAAATCTTTTTTATTATGTGAATTAACAGAACTTAAGGAGGGATTCTACTTTAGAAAAGGTGAAAACGCTTACTGGTATTGAAAGCAGGAAGGATGGTGACAATTGAGTAATCCAGTGTCGGAACTAAAAGAAACTAAAATCAATGTAACAAAAAAATCAACCTTAAACGCAAAGTTCAATATGGCTAAATCCATTATATGGAGAGATCGTTACCTATATTTAATGCTAATCCCATTTATACTATGGTATCTTATCTTTCATTATAAACCAATATATGGTCTGCAAATTGCGTTTAAAGATTATAGCTTATTTAAGGGGATTACGGAAAGCCCCTGGGTTGGATTTGAAAACTTTGCACGATTCTTCAATAGTGAGTATTTCGTAAGGAACTTAGTGAATACATTTATGATTAATCTTTGGGGCCTAATTTTTGCCTTTCCAGCTCCGATCATCCTTGCTCTACTATTAAATGAAGTAAAGAATATGGTCTTTAAAAAGACAGTACAAACTATCACCTATTTACCTCATTTTATTTCAGTAGTTATTATTGCTGGGATTGTAACAAATTTTTTAGCACCAACGAATGGACTTGTCAATATCCTAATTGAAAAATTGGGTGGAGAAAAATTAAACTTCTTGGCTATGCCTGAATATTTCCGGACTATTTATATTGGATCTATGCAAATTTGGAAGGATATAGGATACAGTGCCATTCTATATTTAGCAGCTATCGCGGGTATAAACCCGGCATTATATGAAGCTGCCAAAATGGATGGCGCAAACAGGTGGCACCAGATGTGGTATGTTACCCTGCCTGGAATGCTTCCGACCATAATGATTATATTGATTTTAAATCTCGGGAGCTTTTTAGAAGTTGGTTATGAGTCTATTATTCTACTTTACCAGCCAGCAACCTATGAAACGGCTGACGTTATTAATACTTATGTTTACCGTGCTGGCCTCCAAGGCGGAAATTATGAAGTTGGGGCAGCGGCAGGATTATTTAACTCGGTGGTAAGCCTAGTTCTAGTAGTCTTAGCCAATCGATTAAGTAAAAAAGTGACTAACTATGGATTATGGTAGGTGATGGGATTGAAACAGTCATTTTCAGAAAAACTGTCCACAATACTTATTTATACAGCTCTAGCGATTCTTTCTATTGCATGCCTTTACCCTTTTATCTATGTTCTTTCAGCTTCATTCAGTTCGGGCTTATCTGTTGTAAAAGGGGAGGTATTGCTATTTCCAAAGGAGATAAACCTTGATTCCTATAAGACTATTTTATCTAAAGAAGGCTTATGGTTAGCCTATGGAAATACGGTTTTTTACACAGTCGTAGGAACGGCACTTAGTTTGTTGTTGACAATTTGTGGTGCATATCCTCTTTCAAAAAAGAGATTGAAAGGTAGGACTGTTATCGCTTTTTTTGTCGCTTTTACATTGTGGTTTGGAGCGGGATTAATCCCTACTTACCTAAATTTCAAAGAATTAGGTTTACTAGATACACGGACAAGCATCATTGTTGGCTTTGCCGTGTCAGCCTTTCTAGTCATCATTCTTAGAACATTCTTCCAATCAGTTCCTGATTCATTAGAAGAATCTGCAAAAATGGATGGTGCTAATGATTTGCAAATCTTAAGACATATCTACTTGCCTCTTTCAAAGCCAGCATTGGTAACGATCGGGCTCATATATGCAGTAGGAAAATGGAACAGTTACTTCTGGTCGATGATTTTATTGAATGACGAAAGTAAAATTCCGCTCCAAGTCTTATTAAAAAAAATGATCGTAGAAATGAGTTTGAAAGAAGAGTTAACTGGAGCTATGGCTGTTGCCAACAAAATGTCACAGGAAACCTTTATTTACGCAACGATCATTGTTTCGATCATCCCAATTATTGTGGTTTACCCTTTCCTTCAGAAGTATTTTGTAAAAGGTACTATGATCGGCGGGGTTAAAGAATAATTTACATTCCTTAAGGGGGGAGGTGACCCAGAGCTATTAAAGGGTAAGAATGCCAATAAAAAACTGGAGGGTCAGAAGATGAAAAAAAGAAAATTAATGGCGCCGATACTAGCTGGTCTGATGATTTTTTCTGGAGGATGTTCTGATACATCTACTTCATCACAGGACAGTAAAGATGGGGAAGTCGAAGAATTAGATTTCTTTATGCACGCATCAAATGGTTATTTCATCTTTAACGATGATTGGGCAACTTTTAAAGAAGCAGCAGAAAAGACAGGAATAAAACTTAAGGGTACAGCACCAAAATCCTCCACAAACAGCGTAGAAGCTTTTAACCTGATGATCGCTTCAGGAGAGATCCCGGAATTAGTGCATGGGCAGAAGAAATACTTAAATAAGTTTGGTATGGAAGGAGCATTTCTTCCCCTTAATGATTTAATCAAAGAGCATGCTCCGAATATTCAAAAATATATCGAAGAAGATGAGGCTTTCTTAAAAGCTAATCAAGGTCCGGATGGAAATCTGTACATGGTACCGTACATCTCTGACGGAGTAGTAGCAGAGACTTATTTCATCAGGCAGGATTGGCTGGATAAATTGAACCTGGAAACTCCGCAAAATGTTGATGAATTTTACAATGTCCTAAAGGCCTTTAAAGAAAAAGACCCTAATGGGAATGGAAAACAAGATGAAGTTCCGTATTTCTCAGAAAGTAATATATTGGGTTTAAGTTCATTATGGGGAGCCTTTGATGATGTCTATATTGAGAATGGTGAAATAAAATATGGACCTTATGAAAATAAGTTCTCAACAGCGATGGAGAATTTAGCAGCGTGGTATGAAGAGGGATTGCTTGATCAGGAAATCTTCACAAGACAAAAGTCGAGAGAATATCTGTTAGGCAATAATTTAGGAGGAGCTTCACGTTATTATCCGGGAAGTACAGCTGGATATAATGACACATTAAAAGAAAGCGTACCAGGAATAAACTTTGTCGTTATGTCTCCTCCTGAAAATACAGAAGGGAAACGAATCGAGCCAACCAAGAGATCCGATTATGGAAATAATCTAGGGGTTGCCATCAGTGCAGAGGTCGAAAACCCAGAGAAAATGATTAAATATCTTGATTTCTTCTACAGTGAAGAAGGCAGAAGGTTAATGAATTATGGTATAGAAGGCGAAACATACGAGATGAAGAATGGAAAGCCGCAATTTACGGAAAAGGCGTTAACTGCTAATGATGGAAATATAGTTGAAAACCTGCGTTCTTATGGTGCCCAGGTTCCATTCTCTTTCCACCAGGATTTTGAGTATGAAAAACTTTGGATGAACCCTATTGCCGTAAAAGGAATTGAGGAGTATACGAAAGGTGATTATTTTATAGAGGAAATGCCAAATCTTTCTTTTACTGAAGAAGAGGAAAAAATTTTAACCGATATAGGCACACAAATTCGGACTTACAAAAGCGAAACGGTACAAAAATGGATAATGGGTGCAGACAAAATCAATCATGATGAATTTAAGAAACGTTTACAAGACATGGGATTTGAAAAATTTATTGAAGTTTACAATGAGGCTTACAAGCGTTATCAAAATAGTTAAACTCTTAATTTAGTGAATAGATGGGGTGTTAGTTCTCCCCCCTGAACTAACACCTTTCATTAGGGATCCTTTGAGGAAGATTTGGAAGGGAGAAGTACATGAAGTTTAATCAAATTCCTATATTGCATAATCCCCTTAAAACTAGAGAGGATGTAATGGAAGCTGTATCCCAGCTCTGTACTCCATTAGTTGGTTATTACTCGAACAATAAGGCATTATTGGATATCGGTAAAACGAGTGCCATTTCAAGAAACCAAGTCATTCAAATGGAGGGATTTTCACGTCCATTATGGGGACTGGCCCCTTTTTGGAAAGGCGGTGGGGAATCAAAAATATTAGAGGGTATATATATAGAAGGAATAAAAAATGGGACCAACCCCGAAAATCAGGAATACTGGGGCACAATAACAGATGTAGATCAAAGAATGGTTGAAATGGCTGCCCTATCATTAGGACTGATTTTAGTACCTGATAAAATCTGGGACCCTTTAACTGAAAAAGAAAAAGAAAATTTGTATCAATGGTTAAATCAGATTAACAAAAAACAACCTGTCGATAATAACTGGTTGTATTTTAGAGTAATGGTTAACTTAGCTTTTGATACCCTAGGACTAGATTATGATAAAAGTCTTCAAGAAAAAACATTAAATAGATTAGAAGAATTCTACTTGGGTGATGGATGGTTTTCCGATGGAAATACGCCTCAAATTGATTACTACGTTCCTTTTGGCTTTTACTTTTACGGGCTTATTTATGCGGAAGTGATGAAGAATAAGGATTCTGAACGTGCAGAGAGATATAAAGAAAGAGCACAAGTCTTTGCTAAAGAGTTTATTTATTGGTTTTCTGAAGACGGCTCATCTATTCCTTTTGGAAGAAGCTTAACCTATCGATTTGCCCAGGGAGCTTTTTGGAGCGCGCTAGCCTTTGCTAACATCGAAGTGTTCTCATGGGGTGTTATGAAAGGTATTATATTACGCCATTTAAGGTGGTGGCTAAGTAAACCAATTTATCATTCAGATGGTGCTCTAAGCATTGGATATACCTATCCGAATTTAATGTTGGCAGAAAAATATAATGCACCTGGTTCACCCTATTGGGCATTAAAAACATTCTTATTATTAGCTCTTGACGAGAATCACCCAATATGGTCTGCAGAAGAAGAACCTTTGCCTAAATTAGAAGATGTTAAGTCATTAAAGTATCCTAATATGATGATTTCAAGAGATGGAGACCATGTTGTTGCCCTGACTTCAGGACAATACGCTTTATTCGAACCGGCTCACACTGCTGAAAAATATGCCAAGTTTGCATACTCCACTTCTTTTGGATTCAGCGTTCCAAAAAGTCAATTTGATTTATCACAAGGTGCTTTCGACTCGATGCTCGTCTTCAGTGAAGACCATATGTATTATCGAGGGCGTAGAAAATGTGAAGAAGTAAAAATGGATGGCAAGTCGATTTACTCGCGTTGGAAACCGTGGAGTAATGTTCAAGTTGAAACATGGTTGGTGCCATTGAAAGGATGGCATGTGAGAATTCATAAAATTCAATCAGAAAGAGAACTAATTACGGCAGAGGGAGGCTTTGCCATTGCACGAGAAAAGCCGGTAAGTCTTCAAAACTCGCATCAGGAATTGAGGGATATAGACAGTATTGGAACGATTTGCCCTTGGGGTCTAAGTGGTATAAAGAACCTTATGGGAGAAAGAATCCCATCATTGGTATTAGCTGATCCGAATACAAATGTTCTTCATTCTTCTACTTCATATATTCCAACTTTAAGCGGGAAGATTTCACGAGGTACACATCTATATGCTTCAGCTGTAATAGGAAATAATGATTTTGAAAGCGGAAAAGTACTTTGGGCTCAAAAGCCTACCTTACATTTCCAGGAAGAAGACTTGGTCATCGTCAATCAATATAACGAAGAGATATATAAACTAGATGGGATTAATCTGAAAACAACAGTTTAGGGAGGGGAAAAAATGATAAAAACAATAGACAAAGAAATTAAGAGTGAATGTATTCAAAAAATAGAAAGGTATGAAACCCCGCCTGTGTTTACAAAAGAACATGCCAGGAAAGCCATTCAACATGTATTGAAAAAAATAGATCAAAAAATCCCGAGATTCTCCCACCAGTTTCCTGCTCCATGTACGTCGAACAATAGGTTTGACGCAACTGAAAATGTGGAATGGACTCCAGGTTTTTGGACGGGAATGCTTTGGCTTGCTTACGAAGTGACAGGTGATAAGAAATATAGAGACATTGCGGAGGTCCAATTTGAGACCTATCGGGAAAGAATTGAAAAGCAAATCATGACGAATACCCATGACTTGGGATTTCTATATACGTTATCCTGTGTAAATGCCTATAAATTAACTGGAAATCAAGCAGCGAGAACGGTAGCACTAAAGGCAGCGGATTTATTGTTGGCGAGGTTTCATGAAAAGGCTGGAATTATTCAGGCATGGGGAGATTTAACAAATCCCAAACAGCGTGGGAGGATGATTATTGATTGTAATATGAATCTACCATTACTATATTGGGCTTCAGAGGAAACGCATGATCCTAAATATAAGAAAGCAGCCTACCAACATATTCTTCAGGCATTAAACTATATCGTGCGAGAAGATGCATCAACCTATCATACATTTTATATGAATCCAGAAACAGGGGAACCTATTAAGGGTGATACACATCAAGGATATTCTGATGAATCCTGCTGGTCGAGGGGACAAGCCTGGGGAATCTATGGGTTTCCATTGAGCTACTTATATACAAAAGATGAACAATTATTCTCGGTAAGTGAAAAATTAAGTAACTATTTTCTTAATAGACTACCAGATGATTATATTTGCTATTGGGATTTAATTTTTACAAATGGAGAAGAAGAAAGAGACAGTTCGGCTGCAGCTATTGCAGCATGTGGATGGTTGGAGATGGTCAAGCACATGCCGGTACTGGATAACTACCGTAGGTATTATGAAAATGCAACTCTCCATATTATTTCATCTTTATCAAAGAATTATCTAACGAAAGAAGATGATTCGGAAGAGGGCGTATTGCTTCACAGTGTTTATAATAAAAAGCTTGGTCATGGAATCAATGAAAGTAGTATGTGGGGGGATTATTTTTATTTTGAGGCACTGGTGAGAACTTCGAAAAACTGGCAATTGTACTGGTGAAAGAAAGGTAGGTGGTTTAATAATGGAAATCAACGGAGTAGTGGGAAGACTATATAAAGGGATGGAATGGATTTCAAAACTTGTTTATATACAATTTCTATGGGTTCTTGGTACTTTTTCTGGACTCATCATTGGCGGATTGTTTCCTTCAACATTGGCCATGTATACATTACTTAGAAAAATGATTATACAAAAAGAGGAATTTTCATTTTCTAAAACGTATTGGCAATCGTTTAGAAGGGAGTTTTGGAAATCTAATCTGTTAGGAGTGCTAGTAGGCATCATGGGTTTTATCCTCTATTTTTATCTGGTCCTTCTTAAAGATCAGGAAGGTATCCTTTTTACAGTTTTGTATATACTGCTGCTATCTCTTACATTCACAATGATCATTACAATTCTTTTCTTAGCTCCGGTTGTCGTTCACTATAAACTACCAACTTTACAATATGTGAAACTATCCTTTCTATTAACGATTTCATACCCTTTTCATGGTCTTTCTATGATGGGCGGTCTTGTAGCTTTTTATTTTATCTTTTCTTACGTACCAGGTCTCATACCATTCTTAAGCTTTAGTGTTTTAGCATGGTTTTTAATGTTTATGGCCAACCTTGCTTTTGAAAAAAACAAACAAGAAGTGACTGAAAATCTATCATTATAAAAAATTCCTCTAATTTTGAAAGAAGGGTGACGCATGCAGGAACAGATAGTAGAAAATAAAAAATCGATTGATTGGTTTACGGAATCAAGATTCGGAATGTTTATTCATTGGGGGCTTTATGCTGCAATTGGGAAAAGTGAATGGACCATGTATGGTCAAAAAATCCCTGTAAAAGAGTATGAGAAAATAGCAGCAACCTTTAACCCTAAAAGGTTTAATGCTAAGGAATGGGTAAGTGTTGCTAAGGAAGCAGGTATGAAATATATAGTGATTACAGCTAAACATCATGATGGTTTTGCAATGTTTAAATCGGAGACTGAACCATTCAATATTGTAGACTCTACTCCATTCGAACGAGACCCACTAAAGGAACTCGCAGAGGAGTGTGCAATACAGGGATTGAAACTATGCTTTTATTATTCGCATGTTATTGATTGGCATCATCCTCATTCGATTCATGAGCATTGCAACAATACTTGGGATTATCAGCTTGAAGAAAAATCCTTCTACAATTATTGGAACCGGCTTGTTAAACCACAAATTACAGAGTTATTGACCCAATACGGACCGATAGGGATAATATGGTTTGATACTGCAGGAGGGCTTTCAAAAAAAGATAGTGAAGAAATCGTTCAGTTAGTTAAGAAGTATCAGCCTGATTGTTTAATAAACAGCCGAGTTAGTCACTGGCCCAATTTTGGAGATTACCAATCTAAAGGGGATAATGAAATACCAATGTACGGAGAAGGTACTAAAGCATGGGAAACCCCTATGACATTAAATAAATCTTGGGGGTACAATGAACAAGATGATAATTATAAGACCACCGAATCGATTATAAGGAAAATGGTTACTATTTTTAGCAAAGGAGGGAATCTCCTTCTAAATGTAGGTCCCACTAGTCTTGGGGAAATTCCAATCCCTTCTGTAGAAAAATTGAAGGAAATTGGGGCGTGGATGAATGAAAATGGGGAGGCCGTTTACGGTACAAAAGAAAGTCCGTTTCCTTATGAGTTTGACTGGGGTGCGATTACAGTTAAAGGAAAAAAGGTTTACCTTCATATTCAAAATAACAAATGGTCTACTGGCTCTATTCGAATTAATGGATTTAAAAGCAAAGTCAAGAAAGTCTATCTTCTTTCAGAGCCCCATCTAAACGTTCCTTTTGAGCAAAATTCTGTGGAATTTGTGGGCTTGTACAATCTGCATTTGAATCTGCAAAATGAACCGCCTTCTGAATTCATTTCAGTAGTGGTCGTTGAATTAGAAGGAGAATTACAAATTGATTCTACTTTTATTGAACAATCAGGGATGATAAAGCTAGATCTTGGACATTCCATAATAGAAAAGGAACATGATCATAATGTAGCAAAGTGGAAGGTGAAAATCGCAGAAAAGGGAAAATATGAAATTCGCTTAATAACCTATAAAAAAGCAGGAACGAATTGGGCAGATGAATTTAACCAGGATATGATCCTTCGATTTGGAAATAAAACCAAAAATGTATTACCTAAAGAAGATAAAATTGTAACGGACTCGGACAACTGTCAGTATCCGTATTCTGAGGTGCAAAGTCATTTAGGAACCTTTGATATCGAAACGATAGGTCTATTTTCGTTAGAACTGGGTTCAAATAGGATTAAAGAAAAGGCAAAAGGTCCGGAAATTTGGCAAGCGGAAGCAGTCAAAATAAGAACAATCCAAATAATAAAAACCAATTAGGAGCTTTCGTTTTCAATTTTAAACTCCAAATTATAGAGAAATAAAAATATTAACCGATAAGAGTGCAAAATCTATGATGGATATAGCACTCTATTTTTGTTGTTTTTTAATGGATAAAACTTACAGTTCCAAAACTTTTCCCACAGCCCAATTCACACAAAACCTTCAGCGATACCTGCTGAAACAGGCAGCTCTTTTACACCTTCTGATGTTCATTCCAAAACATATTCCCGCTTTTTATTAACTCTCTATTCCTCGCATATGGAGCAATAGATAAAACTATGCATTCTCAGGGGGGGGGATGATTTGGGCTTTATTGAGGTTTTTGGATGGACTATCACTTTGATTTATAGGAATAACTTTTATTTGGTCATTGGCAGTAATTTAAAAATCGAAAGCAACGGTAAAGACGGAGGAAGAAGTGAAGAGTATAATTCTTTTCTATCTTTTGAATGAAAGAAGACTCTAGAGTGTTAAGGGGAGGAGTCAGGTTCTCCCCTTTTCAAAATTTTGACCTTAAGTTCATTATAATTCTTGAGATAATCGAATCATATCCCTGCACTGTATACCATTCTCAAATATTTCATCTGTATAGTGTCTAATAAAAAAGTCTAAATCAACGCCAATGATCCTAAAACCACATTTTTGATAAAGGGCTAATTGTCCTATGCCTGCATTTCCAGTACCGATTTCGATTGTTTTAAACCCTTTTGACCTGGCTGTTTGAATGGCATCCATGACTAACTGTTTTCCTATCCCTCTACCGTGATGCTCCTCTACAACGGCTACATTTACCAATTCTACCGTATTAGGCCTTGTGGGAAGGAGGACATAAACTCCGACAATATGATTCTCACTTTCGGCTACATAACATTCCCCTCTATTAATGTATTCCTTGACAATGGATAGGGAAGGATCTGCTAATAACAACAAGCTCATTGGTGGAGTTTCACCACTGTATAGTTTTCTAATATTCATAATGTTCTCCTTAAGTCTTTTGTATTTTTCTCCATTTTACCATCCTAATCCTATAATCGTTAAAAAAGGTTTATAACCTTAATCATTAGTAAAATACTATGATAATTTTACTATTTTTTACTATTTTAACACCGGCTTTGTCCTTTATATAAATACATCTGTTCACATACAGAGGAAAAAGTTCTTGAATTCTTTACGCATTAGGTTGATAATAAGTATTAAAATTTATAAAGAGCAGGAGATGTAGGGATGAAAGTTGTTAAGTTTGGTGGATCTTCGTTAGCTTCAGGTGAGCAAATCCAGAAGGTATATAATATCGTGGTGTCTGATTCCAAACGAAAAATGGTGGTCGTATCAGCTCCAGGCAAACGATATTCGGATGATTGTAAGGTAACGGATTTACTGATAGCTTGTGCAGAAGGCTATTTGGAAGATGGAGAGGCACCTGATTTATTTGAAGCCGTCATAGAAAGATATTCTAGTATAGCAAGAGAATTGAATCTTTCTGCTAATATTGTGGAAAAGATTCATGATGATTTACTTACATTATTACAAGCTGATAAATGTAACCCCGAACAATTCTTAGATGTAATCAAAGCCAGCGGAGAAGATAATCACGCGAAGCTTATTGCGGCATATTTCCGTCATCAGGGTGTAGAAGCTCACTATGTAAATCCTAAGGAGGCAGGGTTGTTCGTTAGTAATGAACCGGGAAATGCTCAAGTATTGCCTGATTCCTATCAACGTCTATACTCTCTACGTGAAAGATCAGGGATTCTCATCTTTCCAGGGTTTTTTGGTTACAATGAACAAGGTGAGGTCGTTACTTTTTCACGTAGTGGATCGGATATTTCAGGTGCGATTTTAGCAAATGGAATCAAAGCAGAGCTTTATGAAAACTTTACAGACGTTAACGCCGTTTATTCCGTAAATCCGACTATTGTCCAAAATCCAAAGGAAATTCGCGAATTAACGTACAGGGAAATGAGGGAATTATCTTATGCTGGTTTCTCTGTTTTTCACGAAGAGGCATTGATTCCTGCTTTTCGGGCAGGCATCCCAGTGAATGTCAAAAATACTAATAACCCCTCCGCCCTTGGAACAAGGATCGTAAATGAACGTGACAATACAAACGGACCTGTTATCGGGATTGCAAGTGACCAAGGGTTTTGCAGTATCTATGTCAGCAAATATTTGATGAATAGAGAAGTAGGATTTGGACGTAAGCTCCTACATATTTTAGAAAGAAATGGTTTGTCCTATGAGCATACACCGTCTGGAATTGACGATATTTCGATTATTTTAAGACAAAACCAAATGGATCACTTACTTGAAAAAGAAATCATTGACCAAATAAAACGGGAACTACATGCTGATGAGGTAAAGGTCGAACATAATCTAGCACTCATTATGGTTGTGGGAAAAGGGATGCGCCATAATATCGGGACAATGGCAAAAGCATCAGCAGCTTTAGAAAGGGCACGAGTCAATATTGAAATGATCAACCAAGGCTCATCCGAAGTCAGCATGATGTTTGGTGTAAAGGAAGAGGACGAAAAGCGGGCCGTTCAAGCGATCTATGAGGAGTTTTTTGTTGGGGTAGTTGTTTGATAGGTTGATGAAGAGAACAATAAAGAGGGCAACTATTACGGTTGCTCTCATTTGTACTTTTATTATGAAAGATAGGTTGAAAAATTTATCAGTACTGCTTACTTGATTATTTGAGCCAAGTAAGAACGTTTATGCACGGCAAAGCAACTTATATGAGTCAGTAAGAGCTATTTATGAGTCGACCTGAAGATTTTATGCGTGATAGATAGTTTTATGAGGCAAGTCAGGATGTTTATGCGAAAACTGCTCTTTTATGAGTCAATAAGACCATTTTATGAGCTGTCCCGAAGACATTATGCGCCTTACGTTGATTATGAGACAACCAAGGCTGTATCCCCCATTCAGGCACTCACTCCATCACTCCCGTATCCTCTCATGAATAAAAGCCCCAAACTTGTTTAAAATAACGATGTTCATAAGGAGGTGGGAGAATGCCAAACTTAAATGATAACAAATTCAGAAAAATTCAATCAGAGAGTCAAAAGCAAGGGAAGTCTCAAAAAGAGTATGCTGCTGAGCTTGAGGCAAACCGTGCGAAGAGTCAAAAGAAAAAGTAACCATAGACATGGAAATAGGGGTCTGGAATTACAATGAATGACCTTACCAGAAATTTTCTTCTATATTGTAAAATTGTAATTCCAGACTCATTGCCCCATATTATTTTGTTGAAAGTGTTTCATTGCATACAGAACTTCAGAACCTAGTCCCCTATTAATTTTCCCTTCTGTTACGTCATAATCTTTTAATCACATCTAGACTATTGACCTATTAATTTACAGATTATTAATATTTCTTTAAAAAAATAACACTATTTACTCCTGTTAAAAAATTCTATTAATATTTAAAATTAGTAATGGATATAATCCAAAATTACTAATATGCAAGGAGTTGTGTTCTTTGAGAAAGCCTTTTCGTACTTTAAGTAAAACCGTTTTAGCTACAACGATGGCCCTATCTGTATTTGCTTTACCTATTTCTTTAGATGGTGTCATCGCTGCAAAGCCAGAACATGCTGGGAAACCTAGTAAAGCAGGGAAACATGAAGTGAATCTTAGAATCTTAGGAACAACTGATATTCATACGCATTTATATAATTATGACTATTATAAGGATGCAGAAACGATCGAATTTGGTTTAGCTAAGACGGCAACGTTGATTAAGGAAGCGAGATCAGAAGTGGAGAACACGTTGTTGTTTGATAATGGCGATCTTATTCAAGGGAATCCGCTGGGTGATTATAAAGCAAAAGTGGACAGACTTGAGGATGGTGAAGTTCATCCCGTTTTTAAAGCGATGGAATTATTAAATTATGATGGAGCAACTGTTGGGAATCATGAATTTAATTATGGGTTGGATTATTTAGATGAAGTATTAGATGACGCCCCGTTTCCGTATGTAAATGCCAACGTTTACAAGGATGATGGTGATGATAATCCTAACAATGATCACAATTACTTTAAACCATATCAAATCATCAACAAAAAGGTGAAGGATGTTAATGGAAAAACAAAAGTCATCCAAATTGGGGTCATTGGAGCAGTAACGCCTCAAATTACACAATGGGATAAAGCAAATCTGGATGGCAAGGTAATCACAAAGGATATCGTTAAATCGGTAGAATCGAATATTCCTAAAATGAAGGAAGAAGGTGCGGATCTTATTATTGTCCTTTCACACTCAGGAATGGGAGATGCGAAGTATAGTGAATTTGAAGAAAATGCTGCTTACGATCTGACAAAGGTTGAAGGGGTAGACGCGATTATTTCGGGGCATAACCATAAAACCTTCCCAGGTGATTTCGGTGATCTTCCCGGTGTAGATACGGATAAAGGCACTGTAAATGGTGTTCCTTTTATCATGCCTGGAAACTGGGGCAATCAACTTGGCGTAATGGACTTAACGATTAAAAAAATAAAAGGAAAATGGCAGGTTACTCGTTCTGAAACAGAGCTTCGAGCTATTTTCAGAAGCTACAAAGAGAATGGACAAACGAAAAAGGAAAGCTTAGCTGATCCCGATCCAGCAATTTTAGAAGTGGTAAAGGAAGACCATGAGGCAACAGTGAATTATGTACGTCAACCTGTTGGTCAAACATCTGCAGGTATTCACAGCTACTTTGCATTAGTACAGGATGATCCATCCATTCAAATTGTGACAAATGCTCAAAAGTGGTACATCGAAAAGCAATTAAAAGGTACTCCGAATGAAGATCTACCCATTCTTTCAGCTGGTGCACCATTTAAAGCAGGCGGACGTAATGGGGCAAACTATTATACTTATATTCCTGAAGGTACCATTGCCATAAAAAACGTATCAGATCTTTATCTCTATCCAAACACAGTGGCCACGGTAAAAGTTACCGGTGCGGATGTGAAAGAATGGTTGGAAATGTCTGCAGGACAATTTAATCAAATGAAAGAGGAAGCCAGTGGTGAGCAAGCTTTAATCAATAATGATTTCCCAACTTATAACTATGATGTGATTGATGGTGTCACATATGAGATTGATGTGACAGAGCAAGCAAAATACGATGGAGACGGAAATGTAATAAATCCTGAAGCAAATAGAATCAAAAACTTACAGTACAATGGACAGCCTATTGATGTAAATCAAGAGTTTATTGTCGTAACTAATAACTATCGTGCAAGTGGTACATTCCCTGGTGTAAGAAACAATACAGGAGTGGAATTATATCCAGATGAAAACCGTCAAGCGATCATTGATTTTATCCGTGAAAAAGGTACGATAGATCCTTCTGCTGATAATAACTGGACCTTTGCACCTGTTGGGCATGCTGTGAATGCAACCTTCGAATCTTCAATGGATGCACAAAAAGCTCTTAGAGAAAATAGCCCGATTGAATATCAAGGAGAAGGAACAAATGGCTTCGGAAAATATTCTATTCAGTTTCCAAAAGCAGATTCTTCGAAGGTGAACAAATAAGTAAACGTACTTTTATCGACATGTGACAATTAAATTGTAAAAAAGGGGCTGTCTGATAGGCATTTTTATACTATCAGAAGGCTCTTTTTTTTGATTAACCAGCTCCTTTGATCTTCAGTCTTAAATTTTGATGAATTTATCACTCATTCTGTTTTTTCTTTAAAATTAATACGAGAATATTCCACGCTCACTCTCTGCATCGGGAAAATCCCCTATTTTCCTTACCTTGAATGTGGTAATGCACAACTTTTTGATTTTATGCACGAGAATGGTTGGGAATTGCATCAGAATCTAAATTTACGCACAAAAGCGACTAGGAATTGCACCAGACTTCAAATTTATGCACATGTTAATAGATAAGGGAACATATCAAACTATCAACATGATAGTAAAAACAAAGGGCTGCTCTAAAACTAGGGAGTCAGGAACCATAACATCAATAAATAGGAAATAAGTGTCTTCTATTTATAGCCGAACATGGTGGTTCCTAATCCCTTTTGGGCAGTCTCTTTTAATGCTCAAGGTTTGCTGACTTGTTGTTGAAATAAGATTTTTTATTCTTTGAACCCCATTATCGGATAAAAAGGTCGAGATCAATAAATACTAGCTAGGGAAAAGATTACAAATAATGGGGGTGAGCGGAATGAACCAGCTAACGACAAAAGAGTTGGCTTTGATTGAAGACGAAATAAGAGCAGAGGAAATTACAGCAAAGACAATGAATTGGTGTGCTTCACAATGTAAAGATCAAGAGCTTCGAAAGTCATTGGAACAGCTTGCAGAGCAACATCAATTAAAAATAGCTGATCTTGCACAGTATTTCAATCGTTCTAGAATGATTCAATAAAGTATGGGAAAGAGGTGTTCTATATGCCAAATAATATAGAGGGGCGGGGGCTGACGGATCGAGAAATGCTGCAGCTTTGTTTGGAGTTAGAGAAAGGCCGGTGTCGAAGTATCAGCCATACTATGTTAGAAACAAGCCATAAAGAGCTTCGTGAAATTTATCTACAATGCTTTGAAAATGCGAATTCCAACCAATACAAGCTCTATGAAATACTGAATGAAAAAGGCTGGTATCAAACAGATATTGCTTCGCCTGAGCAAATAAGCAAAGTACAGGAGTTTATGCAAAATAATTTACACCCTGATAACCAATTTTAAAAGATCATCATGTTTCTGGCGAAAAGCATTCTTGTAAAGAGATTTATCAAAGCATAACCCAATGTGCAACTAGAACCAAGGAATAAAAGCAATTGCGATTAAGCCGCAATTGCTTTTATTATGGAAGCTATTAAGTAAATTCATAAATCGTATTTAAGAGATTTGTGATAACCACACAGTATCCATAAATAGGAATGTGTTTTACTCGTCAGATTCTTCTCCCTGTCTGTTTGTCTGAGTAGGAAGAGTATCCCAGAAGCTAGTATCAGCGTTTTCAATAGATCCATCGGAAATGGCTCTGACAGCTGCGTCTAATGTTGTGATGGTTTGCTTAATTAAATATCCATTGCTTTTTTGGCCAAGAGCATAGGGCTCATAATAATGATCAGACATCCCTCTCATTTCAAAGAGAAGCGTTGAGATATCATAACGAAGAGCGGCCCCATTACGGCCGATATTTGCACCTGATCCACCATTATATTTTCCGATATGTCCCCATCCAGTAGGTTCAAGAGAGTTGTATACTACGGAACCAAGTTTTTTAGATCCTTCTAATACTTCTGGATTTACATCTGGATTTGTTGGATGCAGGATAGAGCCAGAAACTAGCTCGCCATTGGTTTCGCTAAGTGTTCCTTGGTGGTGTAAATCAATCATATAATCAATTTCGTATTTTTCGAAAACATTTTCATACAAGGCTTTCGCTTCCACTTCCATATCCTCAATGTCTTTAGCATGCTCACGATTTAAATCAACATTGTTTGCATTGTAACGAGTAAGATGGCGATCTCCATCTGCTAAATAATCATCAAGTGAGAAATTCACATCGCCCATTGCGCCATCTGCATTCAGCATAGGAATGATAAGAACATTTACATGATCCAGAACACCTTTTGTTTTTCCTGTGCCTAAATGTTTGATAAATTCAAGTGCTCCTTCTGTTGTAAGCTGCTCGTTCCCGTGCTGCTGTGTTAAAAATAGAATAGTAGGGTTGGCAGGATTAGATAAATACTTAGCCATGTGGATATCACGGCCTTTAACTGTTTGGCCAATCACCTCGAGCTCCAGTAAGTCCTGCTTTGCATCTTGTGTTTTAAGGAAGTCTACCATACTATCATATGTATGTAGGATCGAAGTTTGGATTGATCCATTTCCTGTGTTAGGACCGTTACCGACAGCATTGACAGGCATAGAAACAGCCGTGATAGCCCCTAAAGCCATTAAACTAGATAAAGAAACAGATAAAACCTTCTTTTTAACGCTCATCATTTCATACCTCCATTTATTCTTTTAGTACAACCCTAATTCTACTGTTTCACTACTATTGAATTAATAGAGTATGATACCTATTCTTTTGACAAATTTCGCCTCCCGAAATAGATTAAAAAAGTATCGTTTTTTAGACAATATTTATAAAGAATCTAGTCGATAAGTATTAGTGGTATTCATAAGGTATTTGGATAATATTTATTTTGTAGGATATATTATCCAGTGAGTCTGCTTGGGAATCTATTTAAAAAACAGAAACTAAACAAATTTCTGCGATTTATGTCGAAAATTCACGAATTTCGAATTAATACATATGATAAATGTGCTAATAAATATGTAGTAATTGAAAATGTATTTGCATCTGTTTTAAATGACTAGACAATCTTTATATAATTAGAAAAAAGAACATAGTAATTCAGATAAAAAGAATAAGGGCAGTCCCGAAACCGAGTCAGGAACCACCATTCCATCTATAGAGGAAACCTACATATCACCTTCTATAAATGGATAATCATAATGGTTCCAGTCACTTTATGGGATAGCCCTTATTAAAAAAATCATTCTGTTAAAATCCATTTGTTGAGTGTTGCTTAATCCTCGTCTAATACAACAGGAAGCTCGTCTCTAATATGGTCTTTTTGAGGTTTGGAACCAACATTTTGTTTTAAATTCTTATTCCCAACATAGGTTGATTTATGTTCATGAGAAAGCTTTGCAACTTTTCCTGGATCGTTATTGACCAACATTATGCACTCCATTTCATCAATCATTATTGAATCGAAATACTTGAAAAGAATTTCTTGATTAGTATGGAGCAAAGCCACGATAAAATTAGTGACAAATCGTTCCGTTTAAACAAGAAACATGTTAATAATACCGAATTGGATTTTTTGATTTATTCCAGACTTTTTTCATCCTTAAGCACACCAAACCGATTATCACTACAAATAGTAAGCTGACATATAATCCAGGTCGAATCTCTTTTTCTAACAGTGTTCCGCTTATGGCTAAAAGGATTAATGCTAGTCCAACAAATGAGAAGACCTTATTCCATAATTTATAGTGTAGAATTCGAAAAGAAGAAATAATGATAAAAAACCAATTGTATAGCAACAAGATTCCGGCTGCAGTGGTGATATATT
Organism: Rossellomorea pakistanensis; assembly: GCF_016908495.1. Lineage (GTDB taxonomy): Bacteria > Bacillota > Bacilli > Bacillales > Bacillaceae_B > Rossellomorea > Rossellomorea pakistanensis. The sequence continues at coordinate 519,033 of NZ_JAFBDZ010000002.1, forward strand.
CATATATTCTTCCTGGGAGAAGTAAGGCTGTGATAATAGATGCCAACAAACCAATAGTAGCAAGTATTAAAGAGGGGACAGGCAGACTTTTAAACCTCTTACTCTTTTTTGCAAAGAAGGCCGGAGCATCTCCGTCTTCAGCCAGTGTTACAAGCAGATTTGTAACTCCATATAAAGACGCAGTCATTGTTGAAAATCCCGCTATTATGATCGCTCCGTTAAACACATGCGGGAAAAAAGCGAGATGATAATCTGCAAAAGCCGTAACAAAGGGACTTTCTTTTTCGTGAAATGTGTCCAGTGAAGCCATCGTTACCGCAAATCCAAGGGATAATACATAGACCACTGTCAATCCAAGCAGCATAACCTTGCCCGCCTTTGGAGCTTCTTCTTTCTTCTTAAGCTGCATCGCCATGATTCCAATTACTTCAATTCCTCCATATGCGTAAAAAGCATAAATGAGTGACCCCCAAAAGCCTTTCAAGCCATCGGTAAAGATATCATTGCTTTTAGTAGGTAAGTCAGGCCGTATTGGATCTCCGGGAATCCACCCACATACTGCGGCAACGGCAAGAATAATGAACATAACGATTGCAGCAAATTTTACGATGGCTAGTATGTTTTCAATTTTGTCGAAACCCCTTGTTCCTGTTAAAACCACAATGATTGAAATAAGGGCATAACCTGCTGCAAAAATCCACAAAGGAATATTCGGAAACCAAAATTGTGATAGGATTGATAGCGCGGTCAATTGGCTGCCCATGATAAGAATATTGGAACACCAATAATTCCATCCGCAACTAAAGCCTGCCCATTGACCGTATGCCTTGCCTGCATAGTAACAGAATGAACCCTCTTGAGGATCTTCAGCTGTCATTTTTGCTAAACTATTGAATACAATATAGGTTCCGATTGCTGCCAATATAAAAGAAAAGACAATGGAGGGGCCTGTTATACCAATCCCGATACTTGAACCGAGAAAGTAACCGGTTCCAATCGTACAGCCGACACCAATTAACGATAATTGCCACCATTTTAGGTCTCCCTTATTAGAACCTTTGTTTGCTGCTTGACCTGAAGCACCAGTGCCGCACTTTCCCATCTAATACCCCCTTACCTAGGTATTATTATTGATATAGCTAATTTGAATATGTAACTAATAAGGGTGTTTACATACCATTTTACTAGACCTAAACATTAGTCATGAAAATCAAAGGAAAAACCATCTATGGAAGAAATTCTACCTCTCCACCAATTGCTGCTATTAGTAGTAGGTGAATGACTTGTGCCAAGATATCTAGCTTGTTTTAAGTGGATGAAAGTTGCAGAATTCTCTTTATCCTCTTTGGTATCCTGTTCCTGCTTTTGCTTTGAATATCCATCCATCAAATCAGTGAATTTTTTTGTGATGATTTTTGACATTGTCGTGTCCTGTAAGTCTTTGGATGACTCCTTAATCCCTTCATAGTAGGCACTAGCCCCAATTAGAGTACCAGAAACTACTACACCATCAACATTAAGTGTGATGGCAATTTCAATTCCATCCTCTTCTACTAAAGATAAAAACATTAGTAATACAGCGTCATCTGTAGCCATTTGTTCTTGTTTTTTATTGGCCATAATGGTCACCCCGTAACTATTATTAATTTAGGCAATGCAATTGAATATATCTAAGGACTTGTAACTTTTAATTTGGATCATGAAGATATTTCCTATTCACTTTTCTTCTGTTCCTGATCGTGGAATATTCTACAAAAAGTGCTCCATACTAATTGATAGGCTTTGTCTAATTTCCAATCTAAATGTCGTTTTATTGTTTGTTTATTTAAAAGTCATCAAATATTTTTGTAAGGCCGGTAAGGGATTTTATAAAATTCTTTTATAAAGGTGACGAAAATGAAATCAAAGAAGATTGATTTATTGGCGGTTTCCTCCGTCCCTCTTGTCATGACATTAGGAAACTCCATGCTTATTCCTGTATTACCGCTTATTGAACAAAAGTTAAATATTACTTCGTTTCAAGTTTCTTTAATTATCACCGTTTATTCTATTGTGGCGATCATTCTAATACCAATAGCGGGTTATTTATCTGATCGTTTCGGGAGAAAATGTGTCATGGTTCCTTGTCTAATTATTGCAGGAATTGGTGGAGCGATTTCAGGCTGGGCTTCTTGGAAAATGCAAGACCCTTTTACGATGATTCTTGTAGGAAGGGTGTTACAAGGAATAGGTTCGGCTGGGGCAGCGCCTGTTGTGATTCCACTGATTGGCGATATGTTTAATAATGATGATGAGATTACATCGGGGTTAGGTTTGATTGAGACCTCTAATACTGCTGGTAAAGTGTTAAGTCCGATTATAGGTGCTTTTTTAGCATCCTTTATTTGGTTTTTGCCTTTTTGGTTTATTCCTTTTTTTAGTTTCATCAGTGTATTGCTTGTTAGCTTTCTTGTGAAAAAACCAGAACAGGATCAAAAGAAGCAATCGATTTCTGAATTTGTTAAAAGTGTAAAGGGAACTTTTAAAGAAAATGGTACATGGCTTTATACCGTTTTTTTTGCTGGATGTATCATTATGTTTGTGTTATTTGGCGTGCTCTTTTATCTATCAGACATGTTAGAGAAAAAATATCATATTGATGGAGTGTATAAGGGGTTTTTACTTGCTGTCCCTTTGATTTTTCTCTCCATAAGTTCCTTTATAGCAGGAAAGAAAATAGGTGAAAGCAAAAAACTAATGAAACTAGTTATTGCTGGTGGGATGGCTTTACTAGCGTTCTCCTTTGCTGCTTTAAGACTTCAGCATTCGTTTATCTTTTTGCTTACTTTTCTCGTTTTTAGCGGGATCGGAATAGGTGCAGCCCTTCCATGTCTTGATGCATTAATTACAGAAGGAATTGAAAAAGCAGAAAGGGGAACGATTACATCCTTTTATAGTGCGATGAGGTTTATTGGTGTTGCTGCTGGTCCGCCTGCATACGCCTACCTGATGTCCGTTTCAGATCACCTTATTTTTTATGTGTCAGGCGGGATTAGTTTAATCGCCTTAATCATTGTGTTTCTTTTTATTAAGCCTGATAGAGAAAAGAAGAATACGATTAAGTATGCTTAAGTACCTTATACTATTTAAATTAGAAAGGGAATCGTTAAATTGAAAAAAATCGTTTTTATCACAACCTGTTTATTTATCATAGTATTTTCAATGACTGTACATGCAATCGATTTCGAAATGAATGAAACAGATCAGTGGTCAATAGAGTTAGCGAACTCTTCAAATCAACAAGCGAGTATTAAACTAAAAAATAAAGGCAAGAAAATTTATACTGTAGTGGCAAAGGTTATGACATCTAACCATACACAGGAACAAAAAATTAGTAAAAAAAGTGTAAGTAGCGATGAGATCTTGATATTTGATGATATAAAAACGGGCAGGGATCGTGAACAAATAGAAGTGATCGTATCTTGGCGTGAAAAGTTAATAACCTCTAGACATGGAAAAATAGCTTCTGGTCAAAAGCATCAAGAGGTATTCGTTATAGCACCATAATTAATAAACTCTATTTTACATTCTAATCGAACTTGAATTATTTACAGAAGGGAGGAGGAATAATTCTAACCTAAAGATGCAAAGATAAAAATAAATATAAAATCTTTAATAAAGTAAAATGATGTTCCGGAGGGGGTAATAAAATGGATCTTAACAACGAAGTTAGCCAAGTATGTGATGCAGTTGAACATGCCCAAATTGCTGTTTACCGAGCACAGTCATATAATTGTCCTCAGGAATTTCAACATGCGCAGCAATTAATCGCATATGCCCAACAGGTATTAAGGGACTCACAGGGAGTAAACTTCAATAACGAAGAACAATTAAGAGTCAAGCATGCAAGGGAACTTCTTCGTCATCTGCAAGAAACGCAAGCAACTTTACAGCAATAAAAAAAACAAAAATTTTCAAGAAGATGAAGCTCAAATTTAACGACCAACTGAGCTTCTTTTTTTATTGTGGAATTCTGTACCTGGCACAAGATATTATATTCCATTTTTTTTGTGGTACAGGCTATGTCCTCCGAATAGGATGTAAAAGACACTTATTCGGGGGTTTTTTATGAATTCTATATTTACATATCTACTATTGGGAGTTTCGTTAGCAGCGCCTGTGGGACCGGTAAATGCTGCTCAATTGGACAAGGGGATTAAAAATGGGTTTTTCCATGCTTGGATTTTTGGTGTAGGGGCATTAATCGCAGATATGATTTATATGTTAATGGTTTATTTAGGAGTTATTCATTTTATTGACACTTCCTTCATGAAGACATTTCTTTGGTTGTTTGGATTTTTTGTCCTTTCCTATACAGGGGTTGAAAGCTTACTATCTTCTGGGAAAATAGTTACCGATCTCCAATCAGCGGGAAAAAAATCATTAAGTAAATCATTTTTTACAGGGTTCTTAATGTCTATATCGAATCCATTAACGATTTTGTTTTGGTTGGGGATCTATGGATCCGTTTTAGCAAAAACAGCAGAGACCTTTTCAAATCATCAACTCGTTACTTACAGCCTGGCTATCATAACAGGAATCTTATTATGGGACTTTACAATGGCCACCATTTCAAGCTTAGCTAGGAGGCTGCTGAACAGCACAATTCTTAAAGCTATCTCATTTCTGTCTTCTATGTCGATGATAGGATTTGGCCTCTATTTTGGATATCAAGCTTTTAAAGCTTTGTTTTAAAGAAAGAGTTCCTTAAAAATGGTTTAGCTTATAGGATCGTTTTTTTCTACGAGAACCATGCACCTTCTTCCTCTTTCTAAATAAAGTAATGGAAGAAGGAGGATTAAAATTGTCCTTGATATTTGATAGAACCTTTATTATGGAAAATCACAACCATTTTGAAAATTGGCAACTTGATGCATTTAACGCCTTTTTAAGTAAAATGAAATGCATGGAAAAGAAATTCCCCTGTATTCCTGCCACACAAGGGTTTACAATGAATCACTTTCGCTATGCATTTATCGATGATCCGACCAAAACAGAATCTGTACGGGACCTTGCTGAAAAATTCAGCTATTATACGAAGGTTTCAAGGTACACGGGGAAGTATGCATCATTTATTGTATTCTTTAACACTCCATCTATAATGCGAGAAACTTCATCTTCTCTACAAATAGATCAACAGCTTTTCTGGAGAATCCTTTCTAAGCTAAAAGAATATGATCATGTACCATGGCCTTCACATATTCCAACAAATCCTCACCACAAAGACTGGGAGTATTGTTTTGCTGGAGAGCCATATTTTGTCTATTGTGCCACTCCGAAACATATTAAAAGAAATAGTCGATCATTCCCATATCTCATGTTAGCCATTACTCCTCGTTGGGTATTAAACGAATTTAATAAAAATTCATCATTAAGTAGAAAAATAAAAAATAAAATTAGGGATCGATTAAAAAACTATGATCATCTCCCTCCTCATCCAGATTTAAATCAATATGGGAATGTGGATAATTTTGAATGGAAACAATACTTTCTCAGTGATAATGACTCCTCCTTACCTTCGTGTCCTTTTTCAAAAATGTTTCAAGAAATAGATTAAATAATATAAGGCTTTTAATGTATTAACAGTCCATTTCTAATCAAAATAAATGAGCGTTAAGTAATAATAACTCAGCTCAATGGTTCTTTTTAAAAACAAGTTGTCCGAAACTACAATGATCGTCCATATATAGAAGAATCCTTCTAACCATATGGACGATCATTGTGGTTTCAGACACCTTTAGGGACAGCCCTCTTTTCTTCCATAATCAAGTACTCATATTTTTCTTGCTGGAGGCAAAAATGATAATAAATGCTAGAAGAGGTGATGAAATGGAAGTGAATCACGATCCTAATGATTATAGCACCCATCAAGTGGGAGATACTGTGTATGTTTTTTACCGAAATCCCCATACTCAGGATGTGGCAAATATAAGGGAAGCTGCAGTAGTACTCAGCCCTGAGGATCCGAATGAATTAGCTCTATTTTTATTCGAGACGTACTATCCATTAACAAATGAGGTTGCTGTATATAAGAGTGAGGCTGAGGCAGAGAATGCTTATCAACAATACTTTGGAAGCCATTAAAGAGGGGAAGAGATGATTAAACCCTTTATGCCTCAGCTTGTTTACTTCGAGCCAAAAGCATTAGATTACCCACTTGGTAAAAAGCTCAAAGAAAAATTTGAGAAGATGGATGTTGAAATGCGTTACACGACTTCACATAATCAAGTTCGAAATCTCCCAGGAGAAAATCACTTTCAAAAATATCGGATTGCGAAATCTACTTTAGTAGTAGGGATTAGAAAAACGCTTAAATTTGATACATCAAAGCCATCTGCAGAATATGCCATTCCTTTCGCAACCGGGTGTATGGGGCATTGCCATTATTGTTATTTGCAAACGACAATGGGAAGCAAACCCTATATTCGTACATATGTGAATGTCGATGAAATTCTTGAGGCTGCCGATCAATATATGGAAGAACGTGCACCAGAAAGTACACGATTTGAAGCAGCGTGTACTTCGGATATTGTAGGAATTGACCATCTGACTCATTCTTTAAAACGGGCGATAGAACATTTTGGAGAGACGGAATATGGAAAATTGCGTTTTGTTACCAAATTCCATCACGTAGATCACTTACTTGATGCAAAGCATAATGGGAAAACAAGATTCCGATTTAGTATTAACGCCGATTATGTGATTAAAAATTTTGAGGCAGGTACATCTCCCTTAGCAAAACGTTTAGAAGCAGCAGGAAAAGTAGCCCGTGCCGGTTATCCCCTAGGGTTTATTGTCGCACCCATTTATCTTCATGATGATTGGGAAGATGGGTACTACCGAATGTTCGAACATCTCGAAGCAGTATTACCTGAAGAAGCAAAAAAGGATTTAACATTTGAATTCATTCAACATCGGTTTACGAAGCCAGCAAAGAAAGTGATTGAAAAAAACTATCCGATGACCAAACTTGAATTAGATGAGACAGAAAGAAGGTATAAATGGGGTAAATACGGGATAGGCAAATACATCTACCAAAAGGAGGAAGAAGCGGACATTAAAGATCATCTTTACTCCTATATGGAGAAGTTTTTTCCCAAGGCTAAATTAGAATACTTCACTTAAGGTGCAAATGGAAATACAGCAAAAGCATGGATTCAACAAAATGGTGCAAACACCGTTTTGGAATAGATATAGAACAAGTGGTATTTGGAGCAATTGACCTTGTTCAATACCGTTGTTAGGAAAAGGGGGCACAATGTGCGCTCTCTTTTTTTAATTACAATTATTCCAACTAAACATTTTTTGTGCTACAAAAAAGATTGTATTTTAAAGTGAACTTCTTTATTATTTTTTGTAGAACGAAAAATAATTAGGAGGCTATATGAAAGAACGGACATTTACATCATTCGAACAATATGAAAGATATCTCAAAGAGAAGATGATAAATAAAGCGAAGTGTAAAGGATTAGAAGGCGATGCTTATGTAGAATATTTGCAGAAACATGAGAATGCTGCCACTCGAATTTGGAAGGAGAATGATTTACAGGATTGGTTGGAGAAGGACGGGTATGTGACAATCGCTGTTTGGAGGGATGAAACGGGACAGCGGAAAATAGGAAGAGGGCGGCCAAAGAAGCCGGAGTCTGAGAAACTAAAGCATTCAATCCATGTTCGTTTAGACGATGAAAGATATAAAAAATTAACTCACTTTTGTAAAGAAAAAAATATAGACGTTTCTGAAGCCATACGAATATTAATTAATAACCTTTGAGGAAGAAGGATAAGAAAGGATTTCGAAAATGAGTAGTTCTTTAGAGAATATAGAAAAAACAAGGACGTCTACACAATCAAAGCGAATCTGGATGGCCATTGTTTTGGGAACATTAGCAGCGTTTGCTCCATTATCCATTGATATGTATCTGCCGGCTCTACCTGATATTGCTAAGGAGTTTCACACCAATACATCCCTCGTGCAACTTAGCTTAACCTTTTTCTTGCTAGGTCTTTCTCTCGGGCAGCTGCTTGCAGGGCCATTTAGTGATGTACGAGGACGTCGAAAACCACTTCTCATCGGGTTAATGATTTATTTCGTTGCTTCGCTTTTATGTGTATTCAGCCAGTCCATCTGGGGATTAATTTTATTGAGGTTTATTCAAGGATTGGCTGGTGCTGCAGGTATTGTTATTTCTCGTGCCATTGTCCGAGATCTTTACTCAGGCTCAGAGTTAACCAAATTTTTCGCTTTACTAGCTTTGGTTAATGGAGTGGCACCCGTTCTTGCACCGATAGTAGGCGGCCAATTATTGCGAATTGCCCCTTGGCAAGGAGTGTTTATGGTCTTGAGTATGATAGGTTTGGTTATGTTTCTTATCGTCCTCTTCGGTTTACCTGAAACATTGTCTCATGAATCTCGGTCATTAGGAGGGATTAAGAATACACTCATTACATTTCAAAAACTAATTCTGAATCGGAGCTTCATGGGTTATGCCCTGTCACAAGGTTTAGTATTTTCCGCTATGTTCGCTTATATTTCCGGCTCACCTTTCGTACTACAAAACATTTATGGTGTCTCTCCTCAGATGTTCAGTTTGATTTTTGCCATTAATGGTATTGGAATTATCATTGCTAGTCAAATCACAGGCAGGATGGCTGGTCGAATTAGTGAGAAGAAGCTTTTCAAGGTTGGGATCGGCATTTCTTCTATCGGATCCCTTACGTTGTTGATTATGCTACTTTTAAATGCAGGCTTATACGCTATTTTGCTGCCATTGTTTTTTGTTGTATCAAGTGTCGGGGTGGTAAGTACTTCTGGGTTTTCACTTGCTATGCAGGATCAAGGTAAGTCAGCAGGGAGTGCATCTGCATTGCTTGGAGTAATATCGTTAATCTTTGGGGGAAGTGTTGCTCCTCTTGTTGGTCTCGGTGAGAACCAAGCATTATCTATGGGTATTGTCATAGCCATTTGTGGAGTGGGCTCTTTCTTATGTTACGTTTGTCTTGTAAACCGAAGACAGAATAGATCACGCGGAAATACTATATCAATGTAGTTTTATGAGCACGAACACTTCTATTTCCTACATCATTAACTATTTTTATACCAAAAAGGTGGTGTTACTTCATAGTAACGCTGCCTTTTCTATTTGTTTGAGGAATTGATCATAGGTGAAAAATGACGAAGAGGTCGAAAATAGACTTAATTGAGTAGAAGTTATTTAAGGGGAAAAAGAGTAGTTTAAAATTCTATAGTGCTCCTATTTTGTATTAGGTAAGAGTCAAAAACGTAATAGGGACTGTCCAAAATGGGTCAGGAACCACTATGATGGTCCATTTATAGAAGATGTCCCTGGTACATATCGAAGTTTTTGTTCCTGATCCCTAGGTTTTGGACTGCCCATGCTATATAAAAACTCATTTCAGAATAGTAGTATGGAATATGTTCTGTGATGTTCTACTATTTCTCTTAAATACAAACACAGGTAATCTATTTCATTAACTCATTCCGTCTAATGGTTCTCTTAAGTCTTTCAATAGCTCCCTTCCGCCATTTCTTTACTGCCGATAGAGATACATTTTCAAGTTGAGCGATTTCTGAAGGGGTTAGCCTATTCATACATGTATGAAGGACCCATTTCCTTTGGTGTTCAGTCAAACTCTTACAATAAGTAAGGAGCCATTCCGTTTCGCAGGCCATGGAAATTGAATGCTCATCCTCAATGAGATACCAAAATTCTTCATCAGGATGGACATTTCTTTCCTCATCTTTATGTGTTTTTTTTAGATCATCCAACAATCTACCTCTAATATATGAATAGGCAAAGGCAGAGAATTTCCCCTTTTTTGGATCAAACCGTTCCTGTGCTTCCCATAGAGCGATCAACCCAGTTTGATAGAACTCTTCTTCGTTTTTATAAATATTTAGGGACTGTATAACCTTATAAATCATCGGTTCATATTGCTTGTGCAGCGTTTTAAAGCTTACCAACAGAAAATCCTTTCGAAATGCGCGCCTTTCCCTTTTTTCCTAGGTAGCTCTACCATACGTTTACTAAGTTTTCTGAACAAAAGCGAAAATCGGATTTTCAGTCCTTATTCAGCTGTGAATTTTCATTTTTTATCTGTTGAAAAAGATGAATTTTTATAGGAACGGCGAGTAAGAAAGGTTTTTTTAAAAAATGTAAATATTTTATGAGTAGTAAAAAAGGGATCAAGTATAAGGTGGGAAACATGGCTAGCTCATAACAAAGGTGGTAGGTTCTTAATTCATGAGAATCAGCACATACTCTGTAACCAAGCTCATAAAATTGAAACGAGGCTCATAACCCATACGAGAAGGAGCATAAGTTTCGAAAGTAGGCTCATAAATCTAAGGCAAACTCTAAGTTTAGGAATCCAGTATCCTTTCAATAAAATGATTAGAGAATGATTCTTTAAAGTTTAAAGTATTTATTCTAAACGGAGGAAAAAAGAAGAATAGAAAATTTTACCTTAAGTTTATAAAAAAGCCCTGAGCCATTCTCTGAATAGCTCAGGGCTTTTTTCATAATCTCCTAATCATATGCTTTTCAAAAGTAGCTTGATCTTATAATGGTTCTCCATAAAATTTCTAAGCTAATTGCTGCTCTGCAAATTCACGATACAACGAATGTGATTGTGTTAGTTCAAAATGAGTTCCGGAACCAGTAACTTGCCCTTTTTCGATAAATATTATTTTATCAGCATCGACAATTGTTGATAGGCGATGGGCGATGACGAATGTCGTACGTCCTTCCATTAATCGCATTAAGGCTTGTTGAACGACACTTTCTGATTGACTATCTAGGCTAGCGGTAGCTTCGTCCATCATGAGTATTTTAGGGTCTCTTAAAAAAGCTCGTGCAATGGCGATGCGTTGCCTTTGCCCGCCGGACAGCTTCACACCACGCTCACCGACCTCTGTATTCAGTCCATTCGGAAATGCTTCAATAAATTGGTCTGCGTAGGCCATCTTTGCCACATCCCATAGACGGTCGTCCGAGATATCTTCTTGATTTTTTAAACCGTACATTAAATTTTCCCGGATGGTCCCAGCCATCATGGCACTTTCTTGCGAAACGTAACCAATTTGACTACGCCATGATTCAAGCGATAATTCGTTTATAGGAGTGTCGCCAATTCGAATTTCACCTGCAGTTGGTTCATAAAACCGTTCAATTAATCCAAACATTGTTGTTTTCCCACCACCACTTGGCCCTGCAAAAGCAATCATCTCTCCAGGCTGGGCTTCAAATGATACATTCTGAATGACAGGTTCTTCTTCAGTATAGGCAAAGGATACATTTGAGACGAAAATAGGCTCGTTAGTAATGTCCTTTTTTAATCCATCTTGTCCTTCTTCTAATGGTAGTTCTAATATGTCGATGATTCGCTCTGTTGCTCCTTTTGCTTTTTGAAGCTGGGTGAAAAACATGGCAAATGATGTTATCGGAAAAATGATCTGGAAGAGGTACAGTAAAAAAGCTACGAGTGCCCCTGTCGACATCGTTCCATTTGCAACACGCATTCCTCCATAACCGATGATCATGACAACGACGACCATCACGACAAGGTACATGATCGGACCAATAAGAGCAAAAATACGTGCCTCTTTTAATCCAAACTTTAATAGGTTTCCAATCCCATTTAATCCATTTGCTTCTTCATTCTGCTCAGCAGTAGACGATTTCATTAGGCGTATTTCACTTAGGGTTTGTTGAATATGTCCTGTAAATGTGGCTGTTTCATCTTGTAACCCTCGCGAAATTTTGGCCATCTTTCTCCCAAGTGGAATCATAATGGCTAGTGTAATGGGAACCGAAATGAGCATCAATAACGTCATTTTCCAATCCATTACGAGTAAAATCACGATGGCTCCGATAATGGAAATAATCCCAGTAATAAATTGTGGAAAGTGGTTCGAAATTAAATCTCGGACAATACTTGTATCATTTACGACCCTGCTGACCGTTTCGCCACTGGATTGTTTATCAAAATAACTTACCGGCAATCGAATAAGTTTTACCCACATTTGATCACGTAGACTTGCGACAATTTTTTGTCCTACAAAACTAAGCAAGTATATTGAAAGTCCACTGATCATTGCTTGGACGATAAAGGCAGCCCCAATAGCAATCATGAGGGGGGCGCTTAATGCCACTGAAAAGCCATTGACCAGCTCTTTCGTTAGTAATGGGACAACAAGACCCGCAAGCGTTGTAAGAACACTTGCTGTTAACCCAAGAACTAGTGCAATCTTCGGGACATTTGTTGAAAAAATGAGGGAAATAAAAGGCTTTAGGCCACCTTGTTTATCCATTTGTTCAGATCCTCCGATCAAAGAATGAATAAGAGTTACCGTTCTTTCAGGCATATCTGCTAAGAATCCTTGTTCGTTTCATTGAAAATACTACTGTTTTGGGATAGGACGATAGTATTGACGTGTTTCCTCATCTCGTACAATATACCCTGATTTTTCAAGCTCGTTTCTCAAGTCCTTGATATCAGTATTTTCCTTTTTCTGCAATGCTTTTTCTCTTGCTTTCATAAGGGCATTGACAGCAGGGGGGAGGTCAGGAGTGTCTAAAACCCAGCGACGATACTGATCCTTATAGGGGTCTCCTTCTCGTGACCAAGGGTAGCCGTGTTTTTTGAAACCCTCTTCAACGAGCTTAGGTGATTCCTCATGTTTTTCTCGTAAAAGTTCATGTCCTGAAGTTCCAAGGATAACCAATTCCTTTCTGTCAATGAAGATTTGGTCAATTTCACTCCTTTTAATCCGCTTAGCATGGCCGTCCTTATCCAATTGAACCTCTTGGTCAGAGATTGTCGCTATTAGACTTTCTTTTATAGAAATATAAGCGAGCACGAGTCCTGCGATTAAGCCAATCATTGCCGTAACCCACTCCATCCAAGGACCGTTTAATAATGAATGGATCAGTTTAATAGGGCCTTCGAAAGGTACCCAGGGAAGAGTCAGGGCCCAAGCAGCTATTCGGGGAATAAAGTATCCGAATACAAGTCCAAGGACTCCAAAACCGCTGTAAATAATGATGCGTGTATTTGTATTAAATCCTACAATTGTCTTTTCTTCACCTGAAGATTGTTGGGTTGCTGTCACTTTGATTCACCTCTTAATTATGATTAATAGTAATGACACTTTTTACAGCTTCCATCCAAATGTCTTTATAATTTAATTTGAATCCCATGAGCATAAAATTGCTAATATTATCATTGACCATTACAAGCATATGAGCCTTCGTTTCTGTTTTTTCTTGTGAAACAACGCCTAGTTCCACACCTTTCTTTAATAAAGCAGTGAAACCGTTCAAAAAATCGGTTTGCATATCAAGTAGTCTTTGCTGATACTTTTCATTTCGTCCGACGGTCAAAATAAATTCATTCAGCACTCGCAAAATGAATGGATCTTCGTCACAATCCGGTAGCAAACTTAAACCATCCATAATCAGTTTTTCAGCAAAGTTCTGTTTTGTATATTCACTTAGGGAGAAGTAATTGGAAAAGTAATAGTCAGCAAAAATTTCTTCAAAAAGGAAGTCGATCAACGCTTCTTTAGAAGGAAAATGATAATAAATTGCCGGTTTTGAGATTCCGACTTCCTTTGCAATCATAGATAGACTGGTTTTTTCAATCCCATGCTCAGCAAAGAGTCTGTAAGTTGCTTCGACAATGCTTTGAGCTGTCTTATTATTCTTCATAAAAATTGCTCCTTCATTTACTTAACGATCGGTAAGTAAATTTTACAATAAATCTATAGAAGAAGGCAATTCATTATATAAAGCAGCCGTGTTCTTGATGAAGGGGAACAAGCTTTAAATTCCTCGAAAATTTATCATTGACAATCATTTACATCGCATGGTATGATTTTTTCTTTTTAATAGGCTCTTACGTAGAGATTGTTATTTGGGAGGAATAAACATTTGACCGTTCCTTTCCGCTACAGGCACTCGCTTTCCGCTGGGAGGAAGTCGAGCCTCCTCGACGTACCGTCTACGGGGTCTCGACTTTTCCACTGCATCCCGCAGGAGTCAAGTGCCTTCCGCTCCAATCCACTCTGCGTTTTCCATGTTGTTAAAAGCAACAAACTTTTAGAAAAGAGCCTTTTCTATGAATCTACTTAGTATTTATGGTTTTTCAGAGAAAATACTCTTGTATATAAAATTAATAAAGAAAGTGAGGGAAATCTCGTATGTCAACAGAACAACGAAAAAAGTTAATCATTTTGATGATCAATATGTTTATCGCTATTGGGAGCTTTGGGATTATTATTCCAATCTTACCGGCATATTTAGAATCCATTAATCAAGGGGGAACAGCTGCAGGGTTGATGATTGCCATTTTTGCAGGAGCTCAGCTTATTTTTTCTCCTATTGCTGGGAAATGGACGGATCAATATGGCCGAAGAAAAATGATTATTTATGGACTTATCGGATTGACGATCTCCATGTTTGTTTTTTATGGGTTTGATTCCATTTGGTGGCTCTATGCTTCACGTGTCATTGGTGGGATCGGTGCAGCACTTCTTATTCCTGCCATTTTTGCCTATGTAGCCGATATTACAACAATGAAGCAACGTGCAAAAGGGAATAGCTTAGTTTCAGCGTCGATGTCACTTGGAATTGTGATCGGACCAGGAATTGGTGGATTTTTAGCGGATTTTGGATTGAAAATGCCATTCCTAGTGTCAGCCATTGTATCCTTAGTAGCTGTTGTATTCTCAGTTGTCGTACTTGAAGAAAGTATGCAGTCATCAGAAGCGGTTGGTTCACCAAAAGATGAAGAATCAATGGCTAGGAAAATGGCACGGTCTGTAAGAATGCCTTATTTCATTCCACTGGTTATTACCCTAGTGATGAGTTTTGGCTTGATGGCCTACGAATCCGTTCTTGGACTCTTCGTTGATAATCAATTTGGAGCAAGTCCTCAGGAAATTGCCATGATGGTTACATCTACTGGCATTGTTAGTGTTATTGTACAATTGTTCTTTGTCGATCGCATTGTGAATCGATATGGAGAAGGAAAGGTCTTAAATATCTTTTTAGGAGTAGCAGTCATTGGTTTCCTTCTGTCGCTATTCGCTTCTAGTTATGTGTTGTTTTTCGGTGTAACTCTTTTAATATTCCTTGCCACTTCTATCCTTCGTCCGGTCTTGAATACGCTTATCTCCAAGATGGCGGGGGATGAACAGGGCTTTGCCATGGGGATGAACAATGCCTATATGAGTATCGGAAATATCTTAGGGCCAACACTTGCAGGGGTATTATATGATGTTAAAATTGTCTATCCATTCATATTAGGGCTCATTCTTTTAGGAATGACATTGGTTACCACTATTATTTGGCAGAAACGTAGTCTTATTCGAGAAGCAAGAGTAAAAGTGAAGCAAGTGTAGAAGAAAATATGGTTATCAAGAACCTGTCAGGGAGTATGCTGGCAGGTTTTTTCATATATTATAGATTAATAGGCAGTGAAATAATGGGAAAAATAAATATTTTGGATGGGGGGATCATTTTTTGATTATATGGATTAACGGAACTTTCGGCTCGGGGAAAACGACGACGGCATATGAATTACAAAGAAGGGTACGAGATTCCTTTGTCTATGATCCTGAAAGATTCGGGTATGTATTGATGACAAACGTACCGAAAGAGATTTCGAAGGGGGATTTTCAAGATTATCCGTTATGGCGGGAAACAAACTATGCTTTACTAAAGCAAATAGCTGAAGAATATAAAGGAATTATCATTGTCCCAATGACACTTACGGATGAATTATACTTTGAAGAGATAATTGGGAGATTAAGAGATCATGGTGTAGAAGTAAAGCATTTTACTCTATCAGCCTCTAAGTCTACGATTCAAAAACGATTAAGAAAAAGGTTTGAAGGGGAAAATTCATGGGCGTCCCAACAGATGAATGGGCGGCTAAGTCGTTTAGCGAAGGACACCTTTAAAGAACATATACAAACAGACATGATGTCTATTGAGGAAGTGGTGGAGACGATTGCGAAACGATCTTCTCTGTCGTTGCTTCCTGACAATCGTACAAAGCTTAGGAAAAAGCTTGATCGACTAAGTGTTACTCTGAAAGAGATCAGGTTATTAAAGTAATTTCCCTTTTATAAAAAAGATGGAAAGGTGAGGTTGGGGTAATGTCTAAAATTGAGCTTAGAAAGATCAATTCAGAAAATTGGCGTGAAGCTCTTGAGCTTTCCGTGTATGCTCATCAACAAAAATTTGTTGCAGCTGTTACACCACCTGTTGCTATTGCTCTTGCTAAAGCATACATCCGACCAGATGGTAAAATAGTCGATCCATATGGGATTAACTATCAGAACAACATGATCGGCTTTTTTAATCTGCATTATACACCTGATAGTAAAGAAGACTATTGGTTATTTCATTTTTTTATCGATAAGAAATTTCAAAGAAACGGGTTTGGTTCTGATTCGATAAAAGAGTTGATGAAGCATCTTAAACAGACTCATCCTTCTTGTAACCGCCTCCGTCTAACTGTCCATCCAGAGAACGAAGCCGGTAAGTTATTTTATCATAATCTAGGATTCATTGAGGATCATATTCTTACATATGGTGAGCCGACCTATTCGATATTGATTTAAACTATAGTTTGTTTGATAAAAAAAATTTTCTATTAAACCGATGAAGTTCAAAAAACGTAGGAAAATGATGTAGTGAAAAACTTTTGGAATAAGTCAGTTGGTTTTTCCTTTTTGCCCCCTCAAGTAAACCTTTTAACCTATTCGATGGGAGTTTTATTATTTATTTCTTTTGTTTTTCATTAACCCCTGTATATCTCACAAACAGAAGGGATTATCCCATAGAAAATGGAAGTACTTTAGAGAATGTAATTTTTTAAAAAATAAGCAGGATTATTCGACAAGGAACGTTGTTCTCAATGCTGAAGGAACAAAAAATAGGATGGAGGATTTAAAATGAAGGTTATCGGTCTTATCGGAGGAATGAGTTGGGAATCATCTGTTGAGTATTATCGTATTATTAACGAAGAAGTGAAAAGGAGGCTGGGAGGGTTACATTCTGCAAGAATCCTATTATATAGTGTAGACTTTGAAGAAATTGAGCGTTTACAGTCAAAAGGGGACTGGAAAAAGGCGGGGGAAACATTGGGAGACGTTGCCTTTTCTTTAGAAAAAGGGGGGGCAGATTTTATTGTCATTTGTACAAATACTATGCACAAGGTTATAGATGACATACATGAAAAAATAAGTATTCCTATTTTACATATTGCAGATGCAACAGCAAACCAGATTAAAGAGCAGGGGGTTCATACCGTCGGATTACTTGGTACAAGGTACACAATGGAGCAAGACTTTTATAAGTCACGGTTAGAAGCGAAGGGTATTAACGTTCTGGTCCCAAATCAAAATGAAAGAGAGATTGTAAACAAAGTGATTTATGATGAGTTATGTTTAGGGAAGGTTCAACAAACATCAAGGGATTATTATAAAAAGGTGATTCAAGGTTTAATCAAAACTGGCGCTGAAGGAATTATATTAGGCTGTACGGAAATTGGTTTATTGATCAAACCGGAGGATTCTATAGTTCCTCTGTTTGACACAACGTACATCCACGCTCTTGAAGCAGTAAATAGGTCCTTAAAGAAATAATCGTATAGCGATATTACCGGAATTCTCATCCAAGTGAATCAAGCGGATCCTAGTGCACGTCTATTTATGCATTGATTGATTTATTGAACATACTGTAGTAGAAGGAATTCAGGAGCTTTCATGATGCATCATAATGTAGAATTCATTGATAGAGCTGCAATTCATGGAGCAGGATTAGGAGTTATTTTCATGTCCTTTTTTGGTCTATTATGGTCGGTCACAGGTATCATGGGATTGCAGGGATTGGGGTCCACTATAACCCTTTGGATCACTGGTCTGATTATATGGACAACGACTAAACGATTACTGATGCCCCTGCTCATAAAATGATGTAGTTCATGTATGTTTTCTTTTTCGAAAAGAAGCGATGGACGATCCAAATTGGGACTAAAACCATATCAATAAATAGAAAGTTTGTTGGCCAACTTCTATATATTGATATGGTTCCTGACATCTTGTTTTGTGACAGCCTCTTTTTAAATTGGATAATATAAGATCATACTTAGTCGTGTTAATGTTTCTCCTGAATTATGATAGGTATGGGGTCTGTCAGCCTTGAATCTGATAGAATCACCACTTCTTACTGTGTTTTCAATGTTATTTACACGTATTGTTAGTTCTCCTTCGAAAACAGTAATTAACTCTTCTGTTCCCTCTCTGTGTGCCTCAGCACTTAGGAAACCACCTTTTTCTATTTCAACTGTATACACTTCAAAGCGCTTATCCTCTTCGAACGGGAAATAAGGAAAGACTCGATATTTCCCATTGTCTTCAGATAATGTTTGAATTTCACTTTTTAAAATAACCTTCGTATCTGGCTGGGGATTATTGATCAGTGAAGTAAAAGAAATTTTCAATCCATTTACTATTTTCCAAATCGTTGTAATCGTGGGGATCGAATCTCCCCTTTCAATTTGGCCTATCATCGTTTTGCTTACACCCGTTAATTCTGCAACCTTTTCAAGACTTAATTTTTTATTGGATCTCAAAGCTTTTAAATTTTTAGCAATGATTAAATGAATTTCCTCCACACAAACACTCCTGTTCATATATACAATATAATGTACATATCGTATAATAAAACGTACAACGTTATATTGACCATTTAGGTCATTATAACATAGTTCTGGGAGGGGGGTTCCATTATGACATTATTATCATTGCTTCTATACGCATTTGTTACTAGTTTTACCCCGGGGCCAAATAACATCATGGCTATGTTATTTGCGAATAAATATGGGTTTAAAAGTACTTTTAGATTTTGTTTAGGAGTAGGCGCAGGTTTTTTTGTGGTCATATTGTTGAGTTGTTACTTCAACATCATGCTTAAAAATTTCATTCCAAAAATCGAATTTCTAATGACCATTATAGGTTCAGCTTATATGCTGTATCTGGCTATTAAAATTATCGCAAGTAAGAATAATGATCAAGATGCAGATGGGGACAAAAATAACAGTTTTTTCGCAGGCATGCTTTTACAATTCGTGAACCCAAAAGGGATTTTATATGGAATAACCGTAATTTCAACCTTCATCATTCCGAATCACACTTCAAATTCGAGCTTATTATTTTATTCAGTTTTTCTTGCCTTTATTGGGTTTATGGGAACCTTCAGCTGGAGTGTGTTTGGTTCGATATTTAGAATGTTCTTAACGAAGTATAGAAGTCCGTTTAATGTCATTATGGCTTTGTTATTAATGTATAGTGCGGTTTCAATATTTATGGAATAAGAAATAAATTAACAGCATCCGATATATGTTTTCCCTCTTCAATCGCGAAAACTGCGTAGATCAGGCTGTAGGGACAAAGGAAGTGGTGAAAACGATGGCCAAACAAGCCTTTATATCCTAACTTCCTGACTATCGTACAAACTTATGAACAGATTGATCGACATCATGTTTAATTGAAGGAAATTATTAAAATAGTGACCAAAATAACCATACATTTTCAAAATTGCAGAAAAAAAGAGCCAGTGACTCCGTTGGCCCTTTAACTGGCTATTGATTGATAGTCCTTTAAATTTCTGGTTTAGATTATCAGTTTAAATCCACTAATCAAAATCATTAATGCCATAATCGTCCTTAATGGTTTTGCAGGTAATTTTGATGATAGGGTGCTTCCTATAATCACACCTGGTATAGAGCCCAGCAAAAGGTTCGTCATTAATAAGTAATCGACATTGCCGATTCCGGCATGCATTACTCCAGCAGCCGTGACCAATAAAAAAGCATGAGCAATATCCGTTCCTACTAACTCTGAGGGACGCATTTTATAAAGGAACAGCATAGCTAAAGCAAATAATGAACCTGATCCAATCGAAGTTATTCCGACGATAAAGCCTAATATTGCTCCGATAACGATCGTTATGGTTCGTTTTTCCTGATGGGACTTTATTTGAAGATGCTTCCATTCATATTTATCCTTTAGGAATGTTTTAATGAGTGTAATCAATGCCACTAAAACTAAAACATATCCCAAGGCATGTTTAATAACTTGCTCTTGATTATGAAAGAAAGAGTCAAATAAATGGAGGAGCCCGACTGCACAGATGGCACTTGGAATACTTCCGATTGCAAGGTATTTTACTACCTCGAGATTTATCGTCTTTTGTCTCCAATGCTGGACTGAACCGAAAAATTTCGTGATTGAATTATAAACAAGATCTGTTCCTACTGCGATAGATGGACTGATTCCTAATAAAATTAAAACAGGTGTTAACAAGGCGGCACCACCAACACCAGTTAATCCAACTAATAAGCCAACAAAAAAACCCATTAAAATCATACCTATACTCATAAATTAAGCGCTCCAGTCTACCCTTAAATCCATTTAAGGCTCTTTTTGTAAGGCTGTTTTCGCATAGAGTGTTGTTTTCGAACAAGAATAGGAACCCGTAATGATGAAGGTTTTGGGATATCTTTTCGTCAAGCAATAAATGTGGCACTAATTTTGAATGATTTAAGATGTTTATAATGGACCAAAAGCAACAAAACTTGCGACAAAAAAACCTATACCCTCAATTTATGAAATGGGTATACGCCTTGTTACTCTCTGTTAATAAGGATTTAGCTGTAAAACTCCATGTAAGATTAGTGGAAAAAATAAATAATTTGTTAAGAACACTAGGAGCCAATTTAAATTTAGGTTCTTTTCATAAAGATATTGTTTTTATGAGTTGAGAGACTTTAAATTTTCAAGTCTGGCCTTTCCAAGTACTCAAGTAGGGAACAGAAGGGTTGTTTTTTGGCAGTAGAGAAGATATTTACAAATATAAAAACCAACTATGTTTGGCTGGAGCTCTAAAATGCTGATGAAAGGCAAAACCTATTGGAAAGCAGAAATAATGTCCTTCATCAAGCCGATGAAGGACGAAACAAGGTAGGGAAGTGGAAAAAAGTAAGAAAACGGTCAAAACTTCATAAGAAAACTTTCTCCCACTTCAAAGCCTACTTATATGATCACACAGTTGCAGGCATACGAACCTACAGGGTCTGTTATGGAATAGGTGGTAACACATGCATTCTTGCAGTCTTTTCACATCGGAATTGGGTAGCGAACGCTTAAGTAACAGACTCTACCTGCACAAGCAGGCTTAGCCGTGGGAAGGACAATTTGACGTGCATCTATATCATTATTTTTTGCCTGCGAGATTCGTATCCATAGTTGCTTTGCTTTTTTTTGTACTTTCGAGTAAGGGGGTTTTCTTAACCGCTTCTATTAAGCGATCAATATCTTTAATAATTGGAACAAGGGTTATAATAAATCCCCCTTTTTCAAAATCCCTTCTAAAAAAATGGTAGCGTTTTACGCCTATTGCTTTTGTTGCTTCAAATAGTGCCGCTTGTCTTTGACCGAAATTATCTAAGGTTATTCGGAGATGTTCCTCATTAGGCTTAATGATAACAGCAATTCCTTCTTTCTCAAACAAATCGGATGCATGATCAAAACCTAAAAGATTCGAAATGAAAATTCCCTCTACAAAAAGCTCTGAGTCCTTTATTGTAACAGTTCCCCGTTCTACCTCAGCAATATCCCCAATTGTTTTTCCCTTAGAAAATCTTTTTAAAATATAAAAAACGATAAATCCAACTAAAATACCAGCTAAAATATTAATCCAGTTATACTTAGTATTTACAAGTTGTATGGTTAGAGAGGTTGTAAAGGAAACAATTAAGGCAAAATAATTCCGTGCCTCAAATGTTTTTGAGATACCATCAATATAAGCAGCTCCTCGGTAAGCATACTCTGTATCCTCTAAGTCCTTTAAGCTTTCCCTTTCTGCTTTTCTTACATCTCTAAATTGTTGTATAGCGAGAGCTAAGAATGTTACGGCAACAAAGTTTTTCGTCATTAAAGCTGGGATGGCCACTGCACCAAGAGAAGCAGCTATAAATCCAGTAACGAGTTGGATTAAATAACCATTTGGGAAGCTTGGATATTGTCTGAAATCCTCTTTAACGGTGAAAATCCTTGCCATTGTACCAACAAGTACAGCTGTTACGATCATAATGATATGTTCAGTAGAAATCCATTCCTTATTCATTGTTTCACTCCAACACATTTCTATAGATTACTTAAATGACAAAGTTTAATTTTCATCTTCCTTATTCAGATTTACTTTTTTGCACCCGATGTATAAACATGAAAATATTTCCAAGTCAGGCTTTGCTTTAGCTAATCCTTTTATATAAGGAGTAACCAAATCTTTAAAATCCTCACCTACTCCTTCTTCTTCCAATATTCCGTAAACATATAACTTTTTTTCATCAAATAAGAATGCTACATTCCCGACAGCTTTATTATGGGAATTTACGACATTTAACACTTGGAATTGAGGGCTTACGACCTCAGGTGAAAAATAGATTTGCAAACCAATCTCCTCCTTTACGTAAACTGCATTTTTTCAAACAGCGTGTCCCTTTCCTCTGATGGTTCTTTTTTACTTACTTGAATGAGCATGAGGCATAATAACCCAACAAACAGAGTTAAACCTGCATTTGTCAAGAACATACCCGTTCGTGACCACTCCATTAATGCACTAAAAATAGGAGGACCGATCGCAACGCCCAAAAATCGAACAGATCCATATAATGACGTAACAAATCCTCTTCGCTCTGATGGAACTGAACCCGTAATAAAGCTATTAATGCAGGGGAGCACAAGTCCTGTCCCAATACTGCTAATGGCAAGAACAGCAAAAAAAGGAACTAGATTTTTGAATAGAATCAGTAACGAAAAAGAGGTAGTCATTAATAGCAAGCCAAATATAATTAACCTTTTCATTAACTTCATGTTTTTCCCAATTTTGCTTCCGGTTATATAAGATGTAATCGTCATAAAAAGAAGAGGAATGGCTAAAATACTTCCTTTCCCAATTCCATCTATTTGATAATCTTTTTCTAGAATGTCAGATATATAAAATAAAATTCCAAATAAAGTAAATAAACAAGTAGCGCCTGTTAAATAGGCAGCAAATAACCACCGTCCCTCTGTTTTAAAAACGGAGATAAGACCTTTCACATATTTACCTACAGGTTGAGGTTCTTTATTAACCTTTTTTTCTTTAATAAAAAAAATGGTTAATAGAATGGAAATAAAGCAAAAAACCGGAAAGGCAAAAAATGCTGCGTACCAGAAGAGAAGGGCTACTAGAGAACCAATAATAGGGCTAATAACCTTTCCAAAGCCATTGGATGCTTCTACCAATCCCAAGACCCTGCTTTGTTCTCCCCCTTTAAACAAATCCCCTGTTAATGCCATTGCAATTGGTGCTGTTCCTGCGCCGCCAATTCCCTGCATAATCCTTCCTGCTAGAATCCATGTATATGAGTTGGTAAACCATGCTGCTGCGGCTCCCGCCAAAATGCCCCCAGCCCCATACAAAATAAGAGAGGGTACAATTATGGCTTTTCGTGAAAACCGATCAGATAAATATCCCAATACCGGAATTGAAATAGCAGCTGCAATTGAAAACACGGAAATAATTAGGCTTATTTGAAATTGAGATACATCAAGTTCAGTTTTCATTTTCGGAAGAATAGGAATTAACATCGAATTTCCTAAGACAAGAATAAGGGGAATGGACCCGATTGCTAAAATTGTCATCCCATTCCGTTTTTTCTTTGGCAAGAATGTACCCCCCTAACTGTTAAAATATAAATCTTTTCCTATTATTTGAAGTTGGGGCATCGTTTATACAAGGGCAATTGCCTATTTTTTGATGGGTAAAAGCCCATTATCTACACATTCACCCATTTTTTGAATAGTCTATCCTAGAAAAATAGAGGAGGCACTTTCCCTATGGAATATTTAGAAATACCGAAAAGGACATCAGGCAATAGAACGTATGGACTGACTTCAATTATTGATTTAGGAACCCCAATAGGGGACTTGAAAAATATATTAACTGATTATCATCACCTTATAGATATCGCCAAAATTGGAATAGGCTCTGCTTATGTAACGCCAAATCTAAAGAAAAAGGTTGATCTTTATAAAGGATTTGATATTAAGCCTTATTGTGGTGGAACCTTATTTGAAAAATGTTATTACCAAAACAAAATTCCTGAATATCTATCCAGTTTATGCGATTTAGGTATTGAATGGATTGAAGTTTCAAATGGAACGTTAAATATTCCACTGCAGGAACGCCTTAAAATCATTTCCCAAATTAAAAAAGATTTTCACGTTATGGCAGAGGTAGGTTCCAAAGATTCCAATCAGGAAATGCCTATTTCAAAATGGAAAGGAGAAATAAAGCTTTTCCTAGATGCAGGTTGTGAATATGTGATTACCGAAGGAAGAGATTCAGGTACATCTGGTATATATGAAAAAAATGGTGATGTGAAGTGTGATCTGATTAGTCAGTTAGTTGAAGGAATCGATAGCAAAAAAATCATCTTTGAAGCACCTACTCCAAAACACCAAATGTATTTTATTAAAGAAATTGGAGCAAATGTCAATTTAGGTAATGTGAAGCTGACCGATGTATTAATTTTAGAGGCTCAGCGTTGTGGACTAAGGAGTGAAACCTTTTATTTGGAGGATCATGAATGCAAATTACCTTTATAAGGCATCTCCCGACACAATGGAATGAGAAAACATGGCTTCAAGGAAGAAGAGATATTGGGCTTTCTCCTATCACTGAAATTTTTCAAGAAGGGATTAACCATAATCAGCAACTTCTAAAAATGCTGATTCCCTTTGATTTGGTTTTGGCTAGTACCTTGAAAAGAACCCATCAAACCGCACACCTTTATGGTTATCAGGCTGAAACAGAAGCATTATTAGACGAATTGGACTTTGGTCCCTTTGAAGGGCGTACGAAGGAAAAACTCCATGAAGAATATGGAGAAAAATGGATTGAGAACCCGAAAGAATTGGTTCTGGGGGAAAGCATCATGAACTTAGAAGAACGGATTAAATTATTTTTAGATAAATATAAGGAAGCAAACAATGTTTTAGTGTTTGGTCATGGCTCGTGGATCAGAGCCATCGTTTCATATATTCAATACGGACATATAAACAAAATGAATCAAATTACAGTAGCAAATAATGAGTGCATTACATTGCCTTTCGAATTTTAGGGACAGAGAGGGAAGAAATGGAGGGCTGGATGAATGAATGATGTATTAACTTACGAAAATTGGAATGAAAAAGAGACAGCCGCCATTATGGATACTCAATCGGATTATATAGATATTTTAAAATGGGCGTTTCGTGAATATGGAGATGAAATCGTGTATGCTTGCAGCTTCGGAGCCGAAGGGATTGTATTAATAGATTTAATTGCCAAGGTTAACAGAAAAGCAAAAATTATTTTCATCGATACAGGGCTTCATTTTCCAGAGACATATGAATTGATTGAAAAAGTAAAGGACCGTTATCCTTCGTTACAATTCACAAAAGTGAATCCGATTTCTTTGAAAGAACAATCTAAGTGGCATGGAGAAGAACTGTGGAACGATAATCCAAATCTTTGCTGTTACATGAGGAAGGTTGTTCCCCTTAAAGAGGGATTAAAGGGTGTAAAAGCCTGGATATCAGGGTTAAGACGAGAGCAATCACCAACAAGAAGCAATATCCACTATATCAACAAGGATGATAAATTTCAGAAGATAAAAATATGTCCACTTATTCATTGGACCTGGGAAGATATTATGACCTATATCGATCTAAACAAACTTCCCTATAATCCATTGCATGACAAAGGCTATCCCAGTATCGGCTGTGCCCCATGTACACAGCCAGTCGCAGAAAATAGTGATCCTCGAGCAGGCAGATGGGCAGGTATTTCAAAATCAGAATGCGGGCTGCATCAAAGCTAGAAATGATTATAAACACAAATCTAATTCAGCTTTCAAGGAGGAAAAGAACTTGAGTGAAAATATACCACATGGCGGTAAATTGGTTAACCGAATGGATCTTACATTTGAAATTGATTTATCACTTAACTATGTTGAACTTGATCTTTTGGAATTAAGTGATTTGGAATTAATCGCTAATGGAGGATACAGTCCTCTTAAAGGGTTCATGGAAAAGGCTGACTATGACTCTGTTGTTCAAAATATGCGACTGTCAAGCGGACTGCCATGGTCTTTACCGATTACATTAGCTGTTGACAGAAATAAAGCAATGGAACTTAAGAATGGTGAAACAATAAATCTCACTCAAAACGGAACCGTTTATGGCGTTATGGATGTAAAGGAAAAATTTCTCCCTGATAAATATGTAGAGGCAAAAATGGTTTACGGTACAACCGATCGTAACCACCCAGGTGTAAAAAAACTATTCCAACGAGAGGAAGTTTATATATCCGGGCCGATTACTCTTATAAAAAGGCCAGAAAAAAACAAGTTTGAAACCTATTATTTAGACCCTATTCAAACAAGGGGGAGGTTTAAAGAATTGGGCTGGAAGACGGTGGTTGGATTCCAAACTCGGAATCCTGTTCACAGAGCACATGAATATATTCAAAAAACAGCATTGGAAAACGTAGATGGTCTATTTTTAAACCCATTAGTAGGGGAGACGAAATCCGATGATATCCCTAGTGAAATTCGAGTGAAAAGCTATCAGGTACTACTTGAAAATTATTATCCAAAAGATCGGGTCTTCTTTTCCGTTTTCCCAGCAGCCATGCGTTATGCGGGTCCAAGAGAGGCGATTTTTCACGCGATTGTAAGGAAAAATTTTGGCTGTACTCACTTTATTGTTGGAAGAGACCATGCAGGAGTAGGAAATTATTATGGAACCTATGATGCCCAAAAAATATTTAGTCATTTTAAAGAAGAAGAACTAGGTATTCAACCGCTATTTTTTGAACATAGCTTCTATTGCAAGAAGTGTGGAAACATGGCATCTAAAAAAACATGCCCACATGATTCGAAAGAACATATTATTTTGTCAGGTACAGTCGTTAGGGGAATGTTAAAAAACGGTGAACATCCGCCAAAAGAATTTAGTCGTCCGGAAGTAGTAGAAATCCTTATAGAAGGGATGCAGGAAGTTTATACAAAAATATAAGAGGGATGAGGATATTTATGGGAATTGCGAATAATATCAGCTGGCATCATACAACCGTTACAAAAGAAGATCGCCATCTCTTAAATGGTCATAAAAGTTGTGTTCTTTGGTTTACAGGATATTCGGGGGCAGGAAAATCAACATTGGCGAATGCAGTGGACGAAGCTTTGTATAAACAACGTTGCAGAAGTTATGTTTTAGACGGGGACAATATTCGTCATGGTTTAAACAGTGATTTAAGTTTTCGGGTAGAAGATCGTAAAGAAAATATTCGCAGAATCGGTGAAGTCGCGAAATTACTTGTTGACAGCGGCCAAATTGTTTCTTCTGCCTTTATTTCTCCTTTTCGAGATGATCGGCAAATAGTCCGAGAGATGTTTAAACCTGAAGAGTTTATTGAAATCTTTTTAAATTGTCCAATTCAGGTTTGTGAAGACCGGGATCCAAAAGGATTATATAAAAAAGCGAGAAAAGGAGCTATTTCAGATTTTACAGGAATATCTTCTCCTTACGAAATTCCCCATAATCCTGAAATCATTATTGAAACGAATAACCTTACGATTGAGCAATCGGTTAATAAAATAGTATCATTTTTAAATGGAAAGAAGATCCTGTAATAGGGATCTTTATTTTTTTCTCCAATTTGGGGATAAGATACTCACTTTTTGAAAGTCAAACTTATAAATAAAGTCAATGATATTGGTCGAAAAAAATTGGCAAATAATCGCAAAAACAACAATTTTATAATCGATAACCAGGGCGGTTAATAAAAAAATAAAAAGATTAATCGCCATCATGACTTTTCCAGGGCTCCAATTTTTATAGGAGGCAATCATCAAGGCCGGAATAACCATCCCTCCGCTAGAAGCTCCTACCCGAATTAGTATCCCTACTCCTATGCCAAAAAAGATACTTCCTGCCATAATATCAAAAAGAATATGAACATGTGGGAGTGGAATTTGAGAGGTTAGGACGGTAACGGTTGTCGAGGTGGTGGCAACTGAGAGTATTGTTCGCAAAGTCCATATATACCCAAAGTAGTTTAAAGCGAATATTAAAAAAACAGCATTTGCTAACCATAAAGAAAAACCAAGGGGTAATTGAACCCAATAATTCATTAGAAGAGCTATGCCTGCGGCACCTCCAGAGGGGATGGAGTGGGGAAACAAAAATAAGGACATGGACATGCCTTGTAAGAAGGCCCCAAATAGTAAATAAAAATAGGTTAATAGCATTTTTCTCATGCTAATTGAAATGTTCCTTTAAACTTATATAGTTAACCTCCATGTCCATTCCCCTCCTAAGACCTTGCTCCTTGTCCATTTTATGAAAAGAAAAAAAGAATATGCTTGGAAGTAAATTTAAATTTGAATAATCATATAATCGTTATTTTTTAGCTTAACGACATCAGCTTTTAATGCCTTTGCAATTTCTCCCGTTGTTTCTTTTAGTTCTTCGTCATCCTTTAACTTCAAAAATAAAGGGGATCCGGAAACTTCTCGGCCTTCATTTGCCGTTAAATAAGCCATAATTTTGTAATTTGGGTTAATGGAAGATTCTCTTCCCATATTTACTCCTCCAAAATTTTAATTTATCTTAAGGCTGTTTTCGTAAACATTGTTGTTATTTGAAAAGGGGGTGGTTGGAGCGGAAGGATTTCGCTTTCCGTGTGTCGCGGTGAGCCTCTTCGTGGCCTTCCTTCAGCTTAGGTCTCATCTTATCTTTGGTTGGATATCGGAAATGATTCAATGTAAAATTTGCTAATTAAGTAGAGTACAAATAGTCCCAGAATCATGAATGATAACAATTCAATGGAAGATAGAAAAAAGTTGATATCCTCTAGGGAGTTTTAAAAGTAAGTGAAATAACCATTCAATAAACCATTATTTGTAACAATCCAAATAGATGAATCCTCTTTACACCTATACTAAAATCAGTTTTGCTATAATAGGACATAATATTTTAGATTCAATATATAGAGATGGAGGATTTTATACATATGAAGCAACCACTTTTTCTTGAGCCCGTTTTTAAGGAAAGAATTTGGGGAGGTAAAGCCCTTAGTGAGGAGTTTGGCTATGAGATTCCAAGCAATGAGACTGGTGAGTGCTGGGCGATCTCTGCACATCCGAATGGACCATCCATAGTGAAAGAGGGCCCGTTTGCTGGAAAGTCTTTGATTCAGCTTTGGGATGAACAGCGTGAGCTTTTTGGAAATTATCAGTCCGATGTATTTCCGTTATTGACGAAAATTCTAGATGCAAATGCCGATTTATCTGTACAGGTTCATCCTAATGATGAGTATGCGAGCGTTAACGAGAATGGGGAGCTAGGCAAAACAGAATGCTGGTATATTATTGATTGTAAAGAAGGAGCTGAAATTATCTTTGGACACCATGCTCAATCGAAGGCTGAATTTGTCCAAAAGATTGAGAACGAAGAATGGGATACACTACTTCGCAAAATAGCGATTAAGCCTGGTGATTTCTTCTATGTACCGAGCGGAACGATTCATGCATTATGTGAAGGGACATTGGTTCTTGAAACACAACAAAGCTCTGATACGACTTATCGGGTATTTGATTATAATCGTCGAGATGCTGAAGGAAATCTTCGAGAACTACATTTAGAAAAAGCCATAGAGGTTACAACCGTTCCAAATAGGAATGAAGCTGTAGAATCCTTAGTGGAAGAAAAAGATGGAGTGAGAGTTACGAAATATGTTGAAGCACAATACTTCACTGTTTATAAATGGGAAGTGGAAGGTGAAGCAACATTTAAACAGGACCAGCCATTCTTACTTGTAAGTATTATTAATGGTTCGGGGAGACTTACGGTTGATAAAGAAACATACGAGGTAAAAAAGGGAGCACATTTTATTTTACCAGCTGAAACAGAGGGTTTTACAATTGAAGGAAAACTAGAATTGATTGTGTCACATCCTTAACCAAATAGGGAGCGGTTTCCAAAAGATATTAGAACACAAACAGTCATTATTAGGGGAAGAAGCTATATTTTCTTCCCTTATATGATGATGAGTGTGATTCAAGTTACTTTTTGAAACAGCTCCGTTATTTATAGTGTCTTTCAGCTCCCTCTTATCTAAGATTGTCCCAGTCTGAATAAAGTCCACTTCCATTGCAACCGTTACAATTAAATTGATCGGCGCTATAAGAATATTCATTAGCAGGGTAAAGCAAAAAACCACGGCCACGACATTCTGGACAGTTATTCGCTTCCTTCATTTTCGAAACATGGTTTTCATACCTTGAAGTTCTCCATTCATTTATGGCATTCAATAAACCCATTATTTTCACCTCTACTCTATTTTTTCCTTATTTTGAGTAAAATCTCGAATTTTATACGACCATCTCACTGATCGACTTTGATGAATGAAACCATACATAAAAACAGCTATTTCAGGAGATACAAATAGTGAGGTGATGAAAAATGGACCGTTTTCAACAAGCGTATGAGCAGTACCGTAATCAAACAGAAGTAAACGAAATGAACGGAGAAAACAATAGTAATCCCAATCAAGAGAAAATTGTAGCTGTTCGAAAAAACGATGATGGTGATTTAATTGGCTTTCGAACAGAAACAGGCCGGGAGCTCGATTATTTAGAAGCACTTACAGAAGCCAAAGCCGGAAACCTGGCACATGTAGATGTATTCCATAAATACGGTCGTGACATCTTACGCAGTGAGCCTGATGGAATCAAAGAAAACAATTTAGATTCGTTGCCGGAGTTTTAACTAAAGGCTGCGTATCCTTTTAACAGAGAAAGATTATTCAAAGAATGTCGTTAATTGTCGATATATTGAGAAACTAGACTGATAAATTGAAAAAATAACTGATATATCAAGAGACTAGACCGATAAATTGAAAGCATGGTCGTTATATCTAGGATGTAGATCTGAAAAGAACGAGCTTTGGCTAAAATCCACAAAAATATGTAAAAAAATGTGAACGCTGGGATCGAAATCGATCCTAGCGTTTTTGTCTGTCATTATAAGCATACTTATTCGTTCTCAATGAACACCTCTCTCTCGAAAGAAAACCCTTTCATAAAAGAGTTATGTATTTATTTTAGATATAGTGTAAAAAGTTAACGAGATTGGGTGATTCCGTTGACACCTTATATAATAGGGTCCTATTGTTAGGGAGAAAGAATAGAGAAAAGGAACGGTGAGGATGAAGGCAGCGGTTGGAATTGATATTGGTGGAACGAAAATTGCCATTGGGTTGGTAAGAGAAGATGGAATGGTATTGAGAGAAATGGAATTTCCAACGAACGTAGACAGTGGTCCAGATCAAGCCCTTAATAAAATGGTTCAGCATATAAGGTCTATGTATAGTGTGGAACCAAATATTATTGGGATAGGAATCGGAAGTCCTGGTCCCCTTGATACAAGAGAAGGAAAGATTCTTAGCCCTCCAAACCTTCAAACCTGGCATGGTTATCCTTTAGTTAAGAAAATTGAGAGCGCTTTCCAAACGAAAGTAAAGCTAATGAACGACGCAGATGCTGCGGCATTCGCAGAATACTATTATTCTCATCGAAGTGGCTATAATCACATGATGTATGTAACCGTTAGTACCGGGATTGGGGGAGGACTCATTCTTAATGGCAAGCTGTATGAAGGAGCGCTATCAGGCGCTGGCGAAATCGGCCATATGAGTATGGAATCCTGTGGACCGATTTGCGGATGTGGAAAAATGGGCTGTCTCGAATCATTCTCTTCAGGTACCGGGATGATGAATGCTTGGAAACAGAAATTAACAAGATTACAACAGCCGATTGACCCTAACTGGACGGGAAAGGATCTCTTTGAACAGGCAGCTAGTGGAGAGATGACAGCAGCAGAAGTGGTGATGAATGGAGTGGATTATCTGGCAAGAGGAATCAGTCAGGCGGTACAACTTCTTAATCCCGAGCTTGTGGTCCTTGGTGGGGGAGTTATACTTGCTCAGCCGACGTTTTATAAGCAAATTGTCCAGCGTGTTCCAAGTTATTTACTAGAGCATCATCGACGAAATCTTACTTTCTCTATAGCTGAACAAGGACGTAATGCAGGATTCAAAGGAGCAGCTGCAATCATACATGCAGAAAACTATTGATAAAGGATGTTTACAATGACAGAAAAACGAAAAGCCCATATTATTTCCCACTCACATTGGGATCGAGAATGGTATTTACCTTTTGAGAAGCATCGTTTTTATCTTGTGAAGCTAATGGATACACTTCTAGAATTATTTGCCGATCATTCAGAATTTCGGAGCTTTCATCTAGATGGACAAACGATTTTGTTAGAAGATTATCTAGCTATTCGCCCACATAAAAAAGAAGAGCTGAAAAAGTATATTCAAGAAGAGCGTATCCATATTGGTCCATGGTATGTGTTACAGGATGCCTTTTTAACGAGCAGTGAAGCGAATATTCGCAATCTTCAATATGGTTTACTAGATGCAAAGGAGTATGGGCAGGTATCAAAAATCGGTTATTTTCCTGATACATTTGGGATTTACGGTCAAGCTCCCCAGATCTTGAAGCAAGCTGGAATTGGCGCTGCCACTTTTGGCAGAGGCGTAAAGCCGACAGGTTTCAACAATACCGTTAGTGATGCCGTCAACTTTGAGTCACCTTTTTCAGAGCTCAATTGGGAATCTCCTGATGGTTCTTCTGTATTAGGAATCTTATTTGCAAACTGGTATTCAAACGGGAACGAGATTCCTACCGATCCTAATCGAGCAAAGGATTTTTGGAAGCAGAAATTGGAGGACGCCGAGAAATATGCTTCTACACATCATCTTCTTTATATGAATGGATGTGACCATCAGCCTGTACAAACGGATATCCCTGAAGCACTAAAAACGGCAAACGAGCTTTATCCTGATGTTGAATTTGTTCACTCTAATTTCGACGAGTATGTTCAAGAGGTACAACAGGCATTGCCAGAAAAGCTGCAAACCATTAAAGGTGAGCTTCGAAATCAAAGAACAGATGGCTGGTCCACTCTTGTCAATACTGCTTCAGCCAGAATCTATTTAAAACAGATGAATCAGGTTTGTCAGACATTATTAGAAAAAGTAGCAGAACCACTTTCGGTATTTGCCCATCTTCTAGGTGACGAGTACCCTCGTGACTATCTGCTCTACGCTTGGAAAACCCTTATGCAGAATCATCCACATGATAGCATCTGTGGCTGCTCTGTTGATGACGTTCATCAGGAAATGGTTACCCGCTTTAAAAAAGTGCAGCAGACTGCAGAGATGATTATGACGGAGAAAGCGAAACAAATTGCTTCCAGAATAAATACAGCTGAAGTCGGTTTACCAGAAGGGGCGATTCCACTCGTTGTCTTTAATACTTCTGGAAACAAACGTGACATGGTCATTGAAAAAGAAGTAGAAATTGAAAAGGTTTATTTTTCTAGAATGCACTTTTCTGAAATCCGCGCCCATTTATTAGAGAAAGAAGTGCCAAACTTTACGCTTATCGATTCAATGAAAAATGAGATCCCTCATACGATCGAGGATTTAGGAGTCCAGTTCGGGTATGATCTCCCAGACGATGCCTTTCGTCAGCCTTACTTTGCAAGAAAGGTAAAGGTGGTTTTCTCTGCGGAACAGCTTCCGCAATTAGGTTATCAAACCTATTTCTTAACAGAATCTCTAACTGACAATAGTGGGGGATCCTTATTAAAAGATGAGAGAACCCTTGAAAATCAGTTTGTCCAAGTCATGATTCATGATAATGGATCCTATACCTTGAAGGATAAACAAACAGGTCGGACTTATGACAAACTAGGTATCTATGAAAATACAAGTGACATTGGAAATGAGTATATGTTTAAAAAGCCTGCGAGTGAAACACCGCTGACAACGGAAAACCTTAGAGCCGAGATAAACGTGCTGGAGGATTCAAGTATCCGTTCAAGTTTTGAAATCAAGCATGTTTGGGAAATTCCAAAGGAAACGGGTAGTGCGTTTGAAGAAGAAAAACATCGTCTTGTCTGGCATCCAGAACGTAACGCAACTCGTTCAAATGAAACGACAGCCCTTGAAATGTCTACGATTGTAACCCTTGAAACAAATGCAAGAGGGCCAAAGGTTAAAGTAACCATGAATAACCAAGCAAAAGATCATCGTCTGCGTGTGTTGTTCCCAACCAATGTAGTGACCGACCATCATTTCACTGACAGTATTTTTGAAGTAGTGGAACGTCCAAACCATCCCGAAATAGAGTGGGAGAATCCTAGCTTTGATCACCATCAACAGGCTTTTGTTTCTGTTTCAGATGAGCAAGCTGGCTTAACGATTGCTAATAAAGGGCTAAATGAATATGAAATTTTAGGAAAGGAAACAACTATTGCCGTGACGATTTTACGCTCGGTATCTGAATTAGGAGATTGGGGGTATTTCCCTACACCAGAGGCACAATGCTTAGGGGAAAACCATGCTGAATTTATGATTATCCCACATCAAGGTTCTGTTACTGATTCAGGAGCTTATAAGGCCGCATATGATTTTCAAATCCCTGATGTCACGATCCAAACGGACATCCATTCGGGAACAGCTCCAGTGAGTTGCGAGTTTGTAAGCTGGGATGGTGATCAACTGGCTTTTTCTTCTATGAAACTAGCAGAGGAGAAGGATGACATCATGGTTCGATACTTTAATCCTTCTGCTGCTGATTCTTTGCTGTCTATTCAAAGTAAGGATGCCCTCCATTATTATCAAAGCAATATTATTGAAGAATGTATTGGAAAAATTGGAAAACAAGCAAGTGGTTTAATGGTTAAACCATTTGAAATCTTTACGGTAGGATTTTCAATAGAGGAGTGAGAATGATGAAGGAAATAAAAAATATCCCGGCTTCATTAACAAATCTAATTACTAGAGTGAAAGAAACGTTTCCGAATGATGAAAAGCTGCAAAAAATGTTCGAGCAATGCTTTTTAAATACCTATGAAACAACGTTAAAACCACAAGAAGATGGGACGACTTTTGTCATAACGGGTGATATTCCCGCGATGTGGCTCCGTGACTCTGCTGCCCAGGTAAGACCTTATTTGATTGCGGCAGAGGAAGATGAGGAAATCGCTGATTTGATTGAAGGTGTTGTTCGTCGTCAAATTCGCTATATCAATGAAGATCCTTATGCTAATGCGTTTAACGAAGGTCCGAATGGAAATGGTCATCAGTCAGACAAAACGGATATGACCCCAAGTACTTGGGAGCGGAAATACGAAATTGATTCCCTTTGTTATCCACTTCAGCTTTCCTATTTATTCTGGAAATCAACGGGAAGAACAGGTCATTTTAATAATGATTTTATCCAAGCGTTAAAAAATATCATCCACGTTTGGAAAACAGAGCAAGAACATGAAGAGAACTCACCCTATCGATTTGAACGGGAGAATGTTCGTCAATCGGATACCCTGATTCGCGATGGAAAAGGCTCTGAGACGGTTCGAACAGGGATGACATGGAGTGCTTTCCGTCCAAGTGATGATGCTTGTCTATACGGATACTTGGTTCCAGCCAATATGTTCGCAGCGGTTGTGTTAGATTATGCTGCAGAGATTTGTGAGACGGTTTTGAAAAAAGAGGAAATAAAAAAACAATGTGTGCAGTTGGCTTCAGAGATCAGAAAAGGAATTGAAAATTATGCCCTTCTCAACCATCCCGTCCATCAGGAAATGTATGTATATGAAACGGATGGGAACGGTGGGTATCATCTGATGGATGATGCTAATGTTCCAAGCCTACTTGCAATGCCATACCTTGGTTGGTGTGACTTTGATAATCAAATGTATCTCAATACCCGCCAATTTTTATTAAGCCGTGATAATCCTTATTACTACGAAGGAAAAGCAGCAAGTGGAATCGGGAGTCCCCATACACCGGATCATTATATATGGCATATTTCTTTAGCGATTCAGGGGATGACAAGCACCGAAGAACATGAAAGAAAACAAATATTGGAGGTGATGAAAGCGACAGAAGGAGGAACTGGATTTATGCATGAAGGCTTTCATGCAGATGATCCAACTGAGTTCACAAGGGACTGGTTTTCATGGGCAAATTCAATGTTCAGTGAATTTGTCTTAAGTCAATGTGGGCTAGCGGTTAAAGACAGTCCTTTGTACAAAAAAATACATCGTAAGTGATTCCATCATCCGATGAGCCGGAAAAATTGAACGATGGGGTGAAGAAATGAAAGCTAAGGGGTTTAGTTTAATTGTTGGTTTTTCATTATTATTTCTGCTGTTATTTGTACCTAATCAGAGCTTTGCGGCTCAACCAGAATCATCTTATTGGTTTCCTGAAGGTCTTCTAGAGTGGAGTCCGGAGAATGATCCGGATGCGATTTTTAATAAAAGTGCGATTCCACTAAAAGATAGTGATGTGCTGTATAACGTCAATGAGCATGCTCAATCGGAAGCAAAGCTCACAGCATTGTCAGCACTTAATCCTCATACAAGTGGAGTTCCATCACAAGGTGGGAAAGAGTTTTTTGCCAACACCTTTAGCTATTGGCAATATGTTGATTTAATGGTGTATTGGGCAGGCTCAGCCGGGGAAGGAATTATTGTTCCGCCTAGTGCTGATGTTATTGATGCCTCCCATAAAAATGGTGTCCCAATTGTTGGGAATGTGTTTTTCCCGCCAACTGTTTATGGAGGGAAGTTTGAATGGGTAGAGCAAATGCTTACTCAGCGTAGTGACGGTTCTTTTCCAGCTGCTGATAAGTTAATAGAAGTAGCGGAGTATTATGGTTTCGATGGCTGGTTCATTAACCAGGAAACAGAAGGTGGTACTCCAGAAATCGCTGAAAAGATGAAGGGATTTCTTTCCTATTTACAAGATAACAAGCCTGAGGGCATGCACATTATGTGGTATGACTCAATGGTTGATAACGGAAGTATTTCATGGCAAAACAAACTGACAGATCAAAATAAAGACTTCTTCCAACGCTCCGACAGTATGTTTTTAAATTTTTGGTGGAACAGTCAACAAAGCTCCTATGAAAAAGCTATACAACTAGGGGAGAATCCTTATGACCTCTACACTGGTATTGATGTAGAGGCAAGAGGAACAGAAACAAGGGTCCCGTGGGAAGGCATTTTCCCTGAAGGTCAAAGTCCATACACATCACTTGGAATTTACCGGCCGGATTGGACGTTTAAAACCACTTCTACTATCAAAGAGTTTTTTAACAAAGAAGATCTCTTCTGGGTTGGAAAAGAAGGAGATCCTAGTCAAACGGCTAACAATGGTCATTGGAAAGGGTTAGCCCATTATTTCTCTTCAAAGACCGTTGTCAATGAACTGCCATTTGTCACGAACTTTAATACGGGAAGTGGAAAATCCTTCTCTGTCGATGGAAAAACCTTATCAGAGGACGAATGGAATAACCGCAGCCTGCAAGATATCCTTCCAACATGGCGCTGGATCCGTGAAAGCAAGGGAACAGCCCTTGATACAGCCTTTGATTGGGAAGAAAGCTATTACGGTGGCTCGTCATTAAAGGTATCAGGAGTACTTAATAAGGAAAATGCCACTAATCTTAAGCTTTATAAAACCGATTTACCTATTCAGAAAGATACTGAAATCTCTATTACTTATAAAACGAAAGCCTCATCAAATATGAAGGTGGGGGTAAGCTTCCAAGAGAATCCAGATAAGTTTACCTTTATTAAGGTGAAAAAACCGAGTAACGATGAATGGACGACAGATAAGTTGAAGCTTAAAAAGTTTAAAGGGAAACAAATCGCGGCGATCTCGTTATTTTTCGAGAACCAAGAAGAAATAAAGAATTTTTCTATTAATATCGGAGAGCTTAAAATCTATGATAAAAAGGAAAATAAAGGTAAATCAAACTCACCTACAAGTGTAAACTGGTTGGAACAACAATTTGAGAAAGGGATTTATGCAGATCTCGGATTTAGCTGGAAGGGCGAGAAAGAAAACCTTAGACACTACGAAATTTATCGTTTAATGCCTGATGACAGTAAAAAATTGGTTGGGGCAACACCAAATACGGCTTATTATCTCTCTAATCTGAAGCGTAGTGGAAAAGAGGACGCAACTACCTTAGAGCTGGTGGCGGTTAATAAGCATAATCAACGAAGCAAGTCAGAAGTTTTTACATTTGAATGGCCACCATATCCGAAGCCTACAGCGGATTTCTCTGTTAGCAAAACGGTAGCGCAACCAGGTGAGGAAATTCAATTTACAAATGAATCCTCGGAAGTGACGGAAAAAGTGGAATGGCATTTTGAAGGCGGCACACCTGAAACAAGTACAGAGCTAAATCCTGTTATTACCTATGCAGAGGAAGGAACTTATTCTGTTACCCTTACTGCCAAGAATAGTGAAGGGGAAGATATTGAAAAGAAAGAAGGCATTATCACGATTAGCAAGGATGCCAAAAATATCACAAATGTTGCACTAAATAAGGTTGGCACGGTAAGTGGACAATGTGCCCCAAGTGAGGGAGCTGCAAAAGCAACGGACGGAATCATCACCAATAACAGTAAATGGTGCTCGTTAGATCAAAGCCCATGGCTTGAAATTGATCTTGGTGAGACAAAGACATTGACGAGCTTTACAATCCAGCATGCCGAAGCGGGCGGAGAGCCTTCTGCATTTAATACGAAGGCTTATACGATCAAGGTGAGTTCGGATGGGGTTAACTGGCTGGAGGCTGTAACAGTCACAGACAATACGTTGGCCGTTTCTGAACATTCAATTGTTCCTCGTGAAGCACGATATGTAAGGCTAGACATTCAGCAACCTACACAGGGTGGAGATCAGGCAACAAGAATCTTTGAATTTGAAGTATACGGTTATTAAAGAGACGGAGTGAGGCTATCTCAAAACCAAGGTGTCAGGAGCCGCAGCTTTCATATTTAGAAGTAACCCTTCTTATATGGACGATCCTAGCGATTCGGACTCCTTTTGGGATAGTCACGCTCTAAATGAATAAAGAAAGGCAGGAATCATCATGATCGGAAATCTATTACAGCAAACCAGTGAATGGGTAACACGACTCGTATGGGTCAATCTTCTTTGGCTGTTGTTTATCGGAGCAGGGTTGGGGGTTTTCGGGTTCATGCCTGCTACCATCGCGTTATTTACTGTAACAAGAAAATGGACGATGGGAGATTTTGATATTTCCCCGTGGAAAATTTTTAATGAGACCTTTAAGAAAGAATTCCTTAGAGCCAACTTGGCTGGCGCTATTTTTGTTTTATTGGGGCTATTCATTTACTTTGATTTGAAAGTTGCGGAAATGATGCCGGGCATTTTTTCCATCTTTTTGTATGCCTTTTTTCTATTTTTAGCTTTGGTTTTATTGTTTACCCTCATATACTTTTTCCCTTTATACGTCCATTATCACTTATCGATGAAAGACTATTTTAAACAAGCATTTATCTACTCCATCGTTAGCCCGGCGACCACATTATTAATGACAGCGGGATTATTTTGTATCGGATATCTAATCTATCATTTACCTGGCTTGATACCATTTATCTCCGGAGTCATGATGGCTTATTGGATTATTAATGTCTGCATGAAGCGTTTCCGCAGACTTGAAGAAGCGGCGAGCTTGTAGGTTTTAAAGAGGTAGCCGGTTCATATCATGAAAAGCCACAAGAGGAAAAATGATGTCAAGAAAAGAGCCGGTTCGTATCATGAAAAGCTACAAGAGGAAAAGTGATGTCATAAAAAGGACCGGTTCATATCATGAAAAGCTACAAGAGGAAAAGTGATGTCATGAAAAGGATCGGTTCATATCATGAAAGGCCACAAGAGGAAAAGTGATGTCATGAAAAGGATCGGTTCATATCATGAAAGGCCACAAGAGGAAAAATGATGTCATAAAAAGGGCCGGTTCATATCATGAAAGGCCACAAGAGGAAAAGTGATGTCATGAAAAGGACCGGTTCATATCATGAAAGGCCACAAGAGGAAAAGTGATGTCATAAAAAGGACCGGTTCATATCATGAAAGGCCACAAGAGGAAAAATGATGTCATAAAAAGGGCCGGTTCATATCATGAAAGGCCACAAGAGGAAAAGTGATGTCATGAAAAGGATCGGTTCATATCATGAAAGGCCACAAGAGGAAAAATGATGTCAAGAAAAGAGCCGGTTCGTATCATGAAAAGCGATAAGAGGAAAAATGATGTCAAGAAAAGAGCCTGTTCGTATCATGAAAAGCGATAAGAGGAAAAATGATGTCATGCAAAGAGCCTGTTCGTATCATGAAAAGCTAAAAGAGGAAAAATGATGTCAAGAAAAGAGCCTGTTCGTATCATGAAAAGTTACAAGAGGAAAAGTGATGTCAAGAAAAGGACCGGTTCATATCATGAAAGGCCACAAGAGGAAAAATGATGTCAAGAAAAGAGCCGGTTCCTATCATGAATAGCCCCGACAATCCGGAGTCTGGACCGATATAAATGAGAATCCGAGCTTAATGAAGATATATTTAGCTTCAACTAAAATATTAAATACAAGTAACAAAGCTTGCAAAAACAGCTAAACAAGAGGAGGATGAACTTGTTTTTAACCGAGAGAAAATTTGAAGCAAGAATTAATGAACTAGCAAACTATCGTTACCGTGATGCTATAAAGATTAACCGTTTTTCCTGTTCTGAGGATAACGGAGAAATCGGCACTTATCCTTTCGAGTTCGGTGGCGGTCATGTCATGAATATTGGGGATAAATGGAAAGGACGCGACCTTTATCTTTGGCTTCATGCTGATGTGACGATTCCCATGGAGTGGCAGGGAAGAAAAGTGGTGGGTCTTTTTGATTTTGGCCGAACTGGCGGCGGGAATAACTCTGGGTTTGAGTCATTACTATTTGTCAATGGTGATCCGTATCAAGGAGTGGATTCCAATCATCAGGAGGTCTTTTTTCAAGAGGAGTTTAGTGGTAAAAAGGTATCGCTGGACTTCCGTTTATGGTCTGGCTTAGAAGGGGGCGGAGAGCCGCGTGAGCAGGAATATACTTTGGAAACCTCTCAACTTGCGTGGTTGGATGAAGCTGTAGATGATTTGTATTTTTCATCCCTTGCTATGTACCAAACAATTATGGAGCTTTCCAATGAGCGACCAGAGAAACAGCAGCTAACAAGCTGTTTAAATGAAGTTTTTCAGATCATTAATTGGGGAGAACCGGGGAGTCATGAGTTTTACCAATCATGTCATTTAGCTCAGCAACACCTTAGACAGCGAATTGAACAGTTCGAAAAGCATTCTAATGTGACGGTTCACTGTGTTGGCCATACTCATATTGATGTTGCTTGGTTATGGCGTCTGAAGCATACGCGTGAAAAAGCAACTCGATCGTTTTCCACTGTTCTTAAACTAATGGAACAATTTCCTGATTATTTATTTCTCCAAACTCAACCACAACTCTATGAGTATATTAAAGAAGATTATCCGGAAGTCTATCAAAAAATAAGAGAGCGAATCAAAGAAGGGCGTTGGGAAGCAGAAGGAGCGATGTGGCTTGAAGCCGATTGCAATATTCCAAGTGGTGAAGCGCTTGTTAGACAAATTCTGTACGGGAAAAAATTCCTTCGTGAAGAATTTGATATCGATTGTCAGTACTTATGGCTTCCCGATGTATTCGGATATAGCTGGGCACTTCCGCAAATTTTGAGGAAATCCGGTTTAAAAACGTTTATGACTACGAAAATCAGCTGGAACCAATACAATCGGATGCCCCATGACACCTTTACATGGAGAGGAATTGATGGCTCGGAAATTTTAACCCATTTTATTACCACTCCAGAACCTTGGAATCCTGAAGATTCTTGGTTCTATACCTATAATGGTTTAGTGACGGCGAAGACGGTTAATGGAAGCTGGAAATCGTATCGGAATAAAGAAATCAATCAAGATCTCTTGTTGTCTTATGGATATGGTGATGGTGGCGGCGGAGTCAATCGTGAAATGCTTGAGCTTAGAAGACGTTTAGATGAGATGCCAGGTTTACCTCACGTTAAGACGACAACAGCGAAGGATTATTTTAATCTGCTTCACAAAAAAGTCGAGAATACGAACGAATACATCCATACATGGGATGGAGAGCTGTATCTAGAATACCATCGTGGAACCTATACAAGTCAAGCCCATAATAAACGAATGAACCGGAAGCTCGAACTTCGCTATCGGGAAGCGGAATGGTTAAGTGTTTGGAATGGGTTAGAAAATGGCTGGCAGCAAAAGCACAAGCAGAAACTCGATGAGGGCTGGAAGATCATCCTCCGTAATCAGTTCCATGATATTATTCCAGGCTCTTCGATTCGTGAGGTATACGAAGATTCAAGAATAGAATATGAACAGGCAGAAGCGATCGGCCATGAGGTGGCTTCCGATGCTATTAAGGGACTTGTGACAGAAACTACTGGATCCTTTACTTTGTTCAATAGTTCCCAGTGGAAAAATAATCGTACAGTCCAAATTCCATACTCGGATACAACTAGGGAAGCAGGTGTATGGAAAACAGACG
This sequence comes from Rossellomorea pakistanensis, assembly GCF_016908495.1. GTDB lineage: Bacteria > Bacillota > Bacilli > Bacillales > Bacillaceae_B > Rossellomorea > Rossellomorea pakistanensis. Next base: position 561,815 of record NZ_JAFBDZ010000002.1, read on the forward strand.
AACATGGAAATCTTTCTGCCCAGAAAACAGAAGATGGTTGGATTGTAGGGTTACCTGAAGTCCGTGCATTTGGTGTTACCAATCTTCAATTTGTGAAAGGCACACGTGGGGAATCAAATTCACCATTCTCCTATAATAATCGACAGTTAGAAACACCATTCTATACGATTCTATGGAATGAAAATGGACAAATCACTCGTTTATTTGATAAACAGGCGGGGCGTGAAGTTTTGTCTCAGAATGAAATCGGCAACGTTCTTCAAGTATTTGAGGATAAACCGCTTGCCCATGATGCCTGGGATATTGATATTTTTTATCAAGAGAAGATGGAAGAGGTGAGGGAGCTTGAATCAATCGAATTAGTTGAAAATGGTCCAGTAAGAGCAGTACTTCGCCTTAAATGGTCCTATCGAGACTCTTCCCTCGAACAGGATGTGATGGTGTATGCTGATCATCGTAGGATTGATTTTGAATCAACTATCGATTGGCATGAACAACGTAAGCTTTTAAAAGTTTGCTTCCCTGTAGATATTCGTTCGACAGAAGCAACCTTTGATATTCAATATGGAAATGTTAAACGACCAACCCATTGGAATACGAGCTGGGATATGGCTCGCTTTGAAACGGTAGGTCATCAATGGGCAGATTTATCTGAGACAGGTTATGGCGTCAGTCTTTTAAATGACTGTAAATATGGATATGACATTAAAGATCATTATATGAGGCTGTCCCTTATTAAATCAGCGATACACCCTGATCCACAGGCTGACCAAGGTCACCATGTCTTTACCTACTCGCTATTTCCTCATGAAGGTGATTGGAAGGAAGCGGGTACTGTAGAGGAAGCATGGTTTTTGAATAACCCTATAACGGTTGCCTGGGGAGCGTTTCCTTTAGAGAACCACTCCTGGCTTGAGGTCGATGGAGATCACGTCATTATTGATGCTATTAAACAAGAGGAGAACGGAGAAGGGATTGTCATCCGTTTACATGAATACAAAGGCAAGCGTGGAAATGTTCATTTGAAATTAGCGATGCCTTTTGAGAAATGGGTCGAGACAGATCTCATGGAAAAACCAATAGGGAATGAGCAAATGGGTTCTATAGAACTTTCATTAAAACCTTACGAAATAAAAACGTTAGTAATATTTTCATAGAAAGTCTCCCCTTCTTGTATGGTAAAATACTGCAAGAAGGAAAAGTGCAAAATGACACCCTTCTATTGAAAGAGGGGTGTTTGCTTTATATAGATCCCGTTAGGGCCGTAACTTCATGGTCATAATCATAGATGGGGGATGTTAGATGATTAAAAATATACTTGAACAGCTAAGAAATAAAGTTTTCAACAAAATTCTATTCATGTCTTCCCTTACGATTATTGTGACAATGCTTACCTTACTTTTTACAATCACGCATTATTACTCTGAGGTGATTGTTCAGAAGGAAATGGATTCGAATATGAGGACACTTGAACGAGTTGAATCGTATATTAACCGTAAAAAGGATTTCACTGATAATGCATTTAAAGAGCTTTATACAAGTGGGGATTTAATCTTGGATATTTCCTATGCCCTGCAACATGACTATGATGATTATCTAGAGTATCGTCTTAATAAATATAGTGACAGCTCATCATTTGTAGCTAGTAATATTGATAACTTTTTCTACGCGTATTTTAGTCAAGATAATCATATTAATGCCATAAGTTTACGTAGTGTGGAAGGTATACCCGAATACCTATATGTTTTTAACCATTTTCGCTGGAAAAATTCATTGCTCCAACCAGAATTGGAATCAGAGGAAGCCTTTTATACTGATAATATTTTGAAAATACAAAATAAGAAAAGAGATTCTAATAGAGAATTAAGGAATACGGTGGTTTTTAAACGCACGTTAAATGATCCTGTCTCATTAACAAAACTTGGAGAAATAAGAATTTATTATAGTTTAGAGGGAATTGAGGACCTGATTTCATTGAGGAATACAGCATCTGAGGGTACCTATTATATTGTCGATAAAGATGGAGAAATGGTTTTCCAATCACATGAAAAGAATGATCAGGGCTTAATCAAATCCCTTGATTTTAAGAGTGCTACCCAAGAGGTGCAGTGGAAAAACGAAACCTATCATATAAATACACTTGCCAGTGAAGAGAATGGGTATCTGTTTGTTGGAAGTGTTCCGGAAAGTGAAATTGAAAAGTTAACCGTGATTCGAGGTTCCATGCTTTTACTCACCTGTATTTTTGCATTAACAGCGATTCTTATTACGTTTTTCGCTATGAAATCTTATTCTAAACGAATTCAAACGATTGAAACCTCGATTCATCAAGTTAAAGAAGGGAATTTAAGTGTACGTATTCCCCATGATCATAAATATGATGAACTATCAACGATATCTCAAAGCTTTAATAATATGCTTCAGGACCTTAATAAGTATATAGATGAAGTTTATATAATGAATATCAAGCAACGTGAAGCAGAGATGAAAGCGCTTCAGTCGCAAATCAACCCGCATTTTCTTTATAACACATTAGAAGCCATCCGTATGAAGGCCATCATTGAAGGTTCTAAAACCACAAGTACGATGATTTACACGCTTGGGCAATTATTCCGTTATTCTTTAGATGATCGGCAATTGGTTACGATTCAAAGCGAAATCGAGCATGTTAAGCAATATATCAATCTTGTCCAATCACGCTATCCAAACCGATTACAATTGGACATCGATATCCCTAATGACTATTTAAATCGCTCGATTCTTAAGTTTATTCTACAGCCGATCGCAGAAAATTATATGATTCACGGCTTTCGCAATGATACGAATGTAAATCAATTAACGATACGTTTAGTGGAAGAAAATCACTATTTATATTTATATCTTATCGATAACGGGACGGGAATTTCCGCTGCCAGATTAAGAGAAGTCCAGAATAATCTTGAAGGAGAGCCAGTGGATTCTAATTCAATCGGGCTTAAAAATATCCATCATCGGATTCGCTTAAAATATGGCAAGGGCTGCGGATTAGAGATTAATAGTGTGGAAGATAAAGGTACTACGGTAGTCATAAAAATACCGGCTAATGGAGGCGATAGTCTTGTTTAAAGTATTACTGGTAGATGATGAACCTTTAATCATTGAAGGGATGAAAGCATTGATTCCTTGGGAGGATTATGGGCTTGAGGTAGCAGGTGAAGCGTACGACGGAACTCATGCTCTTAAGCAATTACAGGAAACGTCCTTTGATATTGTTTTAACGGATATTAAAATGCCGAAAATGACGGGACTTGAGCTTATTACTCATTGTAAGGAGCTTAATAGCAGGACGAAGTTTATCGTCCTGTCAGGCTATCAAGAATTTGACTATATTAAAAAAGGGCTAGAGCTGGGGATTGAGAATTATTTATTAAAGCCAGTGAATGAGGACGAGCTCATCAACACGATCGGAAATGTGATAGAAAAGATAGAAAAGGACACTAGGGAAGACCGTAATCGTGCGTCTTATGTTCTAAGGGATAATATGTTATGGCGGCTGCTTAACCAGGATATTGACGAAAAAGAGTGGCGACAACGCGCCGAACTGTATCAATTATCATTGGACAAGCCGGTCATGACGGTGGCAAAGATTCGGGTTGACGAGAATGCCTGCTTGGATCCAGAAGCATTATCAAAAGCCCGTACTGAAATAGAGAACTTGATCGATTCTGTATGTATCATTAGTCCTGATAATGATTTTATTGTCATTCTTTCTGGACAGGATGAGAAACAGCAATCGGAAAAGGTTATGAATCTCAAGACATATCTTCAGGAATCGAAACAATTTGGTTATTTTTATCTTAGTATCGGTCGTTCGGTTGCATCGTCATCTGAATTACAAAGAAGCTACAATGTAGCAAGTGAACTTTCCACCTATCAGCTTATTTTTGAGCCTAATACCATTATTACAGAAAAATTAACGAAGCGTTTTATCGGCAAGAATAGTGTGAAGCAACAGGATTTCATTCAATTAGCGAAATATGTCTTGAATCAAGATGTGGATCGTGCAAAATCCTGGCTAGATGAGGCTTTTTTACAATTCGACCAACAAGATTGTCTCTACCCACCATCTGTCATCCGCCAATACATGATTGATCTTGTGATAACCGTCCAGAAGTCGGCAATGAAAGAAATATTTTATCCGACAACCAAGCTAGTTGAATTAATCATGAAATCTCATTCTTTGGCAGATTTAAGAAGGATTGTAGAGCAATATATTCAAGACTTGATCGAAACCTGTTCAAAACAAACGGTTCAACGCAGCTCCATCATACAAAGTATATTGGATTATATACACGAGCATTATAGCGAGGAGCTTTCCTTGAAAACGTTGAGTCAACGCTTTCATATTAATTCGATCTATTTAGGACAGCTCTTTCAAAAAGAGCTTGGGATTGTGTTTTCCGAGTACATCAATCATTTCAGGATCGAGAAGGCAAAGGAGCTATTAAAGAATACCCATCAAAAAGCAGGGAAAATTGGGAAGTGTGTTGGTTATTCTGACACTACTTATTTCTATAAACAATTTAAGAAGAGTGTTGGAGTAACGCCGACCGAATGGCGAAGCATGCAGCGTAACTAATCTTTGGGGTTGACCCATAAGGAGTCTGGGCTATTATGGCTAATGGATAGAAGTGGATTAAATAAAATCCTTCTATCCATTGAAATAGCAGTTCCAAGACCCTTGTTTTTTGGGTCAGTCTTTTTTATTTGGGTTATTGAAATCCATTTAAATTCGATGGTTAGGCACCTTTAGTTACAGATAATCCGATCATCACTATTTCAAGGTTCTATTTCTCATCGTAAACAGTTTAATAAGTACAGTAAATCTATAAATTGTTAACTTTTTTCACTGTCAGATAATTATTACAATAATATTGTAAGGGTTTTCAATAATGAGAGGGGGGAGCAAAGTGAAACATGTAAACCATTTTCTTAAAGATATCAAGAAGAATAGTATATGGCTTTTAATGGTGTTACCTGGGACGATTTGGTTTTTGCTATTCTCCTATTTTCCTATGTTTGGAACAGTCATCGCCTTTAAGAATTTCCAGTATGATCCGGGTGGTTTCTTTGCGAGTGTTTGGAATAGTGAATGGGTGGGATTTGACAACTTCGAGTTCTTATTTAGCACGAACGATGCCTTCATTATTACTCGAAATACTCTTTTATACAACTTGGTTTTTATTTTTCTTGGGCTTATTCTCGCGGTGTTCGTCGCGATTGTATTAAGTGAATTGGCAAACAAGAAGCTAGCCAAGGTTTATCAAACAGGGATGTTATTCCCGCATTTTTTATCATGGGTTGTTGTTAGTTATTTTGTTTTCTCGTTTTTAAGTGTTGATAAAGGGTTGCTCAACAATATTCTGGCCTGGTTTGGGGTTGATGCCATCTCTTGGTACAACGAGACAGAATATTGGCCATATATCCTTGTCTTTATGAGCATGTGGAAAGGTGTAGGGTATGGAAGTATTGTGTATCTGGCTGCGATTGTCGGGATCGATCGAAACTATTATGAGGCAGCCATGATCGACGGAGCTAACAAGTGGAAACAAATCCGTCATGTTACCATTCCAATGATAACCCCTTTAATGATCATTTTAACGATTATGAATGTCGGTCGAATTTTCAACTCTGATTTTGGATTATTCTATCAGGTTCCCCGGGATTCAGGGGCACTCTATCCTGTCACAAATGTTATCGATACCTTTGTATACCGGGGTTTAACGACAATGGGTGAAATCGGTATGAGCACTGCCGCAGGATTATATCAATCGGTCGTCGGGTTTATCCTAGTATTGTTGACCAACTATCTTGTGCAAAAAGTCGATAAAGAATACGCCTTATTCTAAGGTGTTGGACTCATTCTTTTAGAAAGGAGGAAGTGTCCTTGAAAACAAAATTATCAAATGAACAAGCTACTAAAGTAGATGTTAACTTAGTAGGCCAAACCATCCATACAAAGAAGAAAAAACGTAAGAGCAGCCCGCATAGCTTTAGCGGCTTTACGAATATATTCATGAATATCCTTTTAGCTGCCTTTGCTTTCGTGTGTATATTTCCATTTATTTATGTCATCATCATTTCTTTAAGTGATGAAGAAACACTGAATAGAAGCGGATTCCAACTAATTCCCGAAAAATGGAGCTTTGAAGCTTACGAGTATCTTTGGCAAATGAAGGCTCAGATGTTTCAGTCCTATTTTATTACGATCATCATCACGGTCATTGGGACGATTTTGAGTGTTTTAATCATTTCTTTCTACGCTTATGCTATTTCAAGAAAGCAATTTAAATATCGGAGGTTTTTCACTTTTTTCGCCTTCTTTACAATGCTATTTAATGGAGGACTTGTCCCTTTTTATATTGTGGCGACTCAATTTCTAGAGCTGCGTAATACGATTTGGGCCTTGATCCTTCCTTTGCTGGTCAATGCATTTTATATCCTGATCATGAGAACCTTTTTCCTAAGGGCGGTTCCAGAAGCCTTGCTTGAATCAGCTAGGATCGATGGCGCAAGTGAGCTAAGGATTTTCTTCCAAATTGTTATGCCATTATCGTTACCAGGAATTGCGACGATAGCTTTGTTTAGTACATTGGGATACTGGAATGATTGGTTTAATGCCTTATTATTTATAGATGAATCGAGCTTGGTTCCACTGCAATCATTATTAATGAAGATTGAAAATAATCTTGAATTCATTAGACAGAATTCTTTATCAGGGGGACAACAAAGCGGTATTTTAAATTCGATTCCACAGGATGCTGCAAAAATGGCCATGGTTGTTATTTCCACACTCCCAGTGGCATTATCGTATCCTTTCTTCCAAAAGTACTTTGTAAGGGGGCTAACGATTGGGAGTGTAAAAGAATAATCACAATTAAAAACAAAGGGAGGATTTATGATGGGGAAAAAACTAATAATGTTATTCGTTTTAATGCTGAGTCTATCAACGGTACTCATTGGATGTAGCAGTGATTCAGCCAATTCGAATGGAGAAGAGGGTTCAAAACCTTATGAAATCAAGTGGTATATGATTGGAACTCCTCAAAAAGATTTGGATAAAGTCATGAAAGAAGTCAATAAGTATACAAAAGAAAAGATTAATGCAACAGTTGATTTAACGATGATCGATTGGGGTGACTATGATAAGAAGATGCAGGTCATTGTCGCTTCTGGGGAACCATTCGATATTTCTTTCACAAGCTCATGGGCGAATAACTATGTGCTAAACGCTCGTAAAGGTGCGTTTGTGGAACTCGATAAACTGATGGACAAACATGGTAAGGATATGAAGAAAGCCATTGATCCAGCATTCTTAGAAGGGGCAAAAGTCGGTGGCCATCTATATGCTGTTCCTACTAATAAAGAAGTTGGCCAGCAAAGTGTGTTTGTTTTTAACAAGCGAATTGCTGATAAGTATAATATGGACCTTTCAAAGGTTAATTCATTAGAAGATCTTGAACCATTTTTGAAAATTGTGAAAGAAAATGAACCAGATTTTAATCCAATTGCCACATTCTTTCCGCCATATATGCCATTTGACTATATTATCGATGATAAAAACCCGTTTGCCATTCCTTTAAATACAAAGGATCATAAAATTATCAATCCATATGAAACAGAAGAAATGATGGAAACCTTAAAAGTCATGCACGATTACTATAAAAAAGGATATATCCGAGCTGATGCAGCAACAAGTACGGATCCATATCCACTTGAAGTTGAGAATTGGTTTGTTCGTAAAGAGCATTATCAGCCATATGCAGAGCTTATCTGGTCACGTTCTGCAGGATATGATGTAGTGGTTCGCCCGTTACATGACCCTATTACGTTTAATGGTTCGGTGACAGGTTCAATGCAAGCCATTTCGGTCACATCTGAAAATCCTGAAAAATCCTTAGAATTCTTAAACCTGTTGAACACGGATTCTAAATTGCGTACTTTACTAGATAAGGGAATTGAAGGGATTCACTATGAAGAGGTTGAAGATGGAAAAATTAAAGATTTGCCTGCACGTGTAAAGAACTTTAATATGCCAAGCTTTGCGATTGGAAACCAATTTATCTTGCCTCTATATGAAAATGACCCAGCAGATAAATGGGATGCATTTAAAGCATTCAATGAGAAGTCTAAGCCAGCACCAACATTAGGATTCCACTTTGATCCTGAGCCGGTTCGTACAGAGCTTGCTGCGATTTCAAACGTGACGAGTGAATTTGCGAAACCACTTTTAACAGGCTCTGTAGACCCTGAAGAATACTTACCAAAGGCCAATAAGAAGTTTAAGGAAGCTGGTCTTGAAAAAGTATTGAAAGAAATGCAAAAGCAGTATGATGAGTGGAGGAAAGAGCAGGAATAGTTTGGGGAAGCGTGACTACTTTTTCTTTTAAAACCGTGGTGTCAGTCCCTACCATCGAGAAGACTGCTTAAGGTGGGCAGGAATTTCATCTTCATTTTGATGATTATTCATGGTAGTGACGGACCCTAATGCTCCTGATTTGTGAGTGCTGAAACCCGTTATCGGAGAGAAGACTTTTGAAGAGTGAGTGTTTCATAGGCATTTTAATGGGTTTATGTCTACGTTTTGAACCCTCCAGCTAATAAGTAACTTTTTTGACGGTGAAAATCGACGGGTGTCGTTATTTGCCGTCTTTTCTACATAGTAAGCTTTTAAACTATCTAAAAGAGGTGTATAGAATTGAAACAAAGTCAACTTGATTATCCATTTCCAAAGGGGTTCTGGTGGGGATCTGCATCGTCGGCAACTCAAATGGAGGGGGCGGCAAGTCTTGGTGAAAAGGGTCCAAATATTTGGGATTACTGGTATGAAACCGAGCCCAATCGATTTTTCCAGGGAGTGGGACCGGAGCATACCTCCCAGTTTTATGATCAATATAAAAGTGACATTCAATTAATGAAAGAAACGGGCCATAATAGTTTCCGGTTTTCGATTTCTTGGTCAAGGTTGATTCCGAATGGCGATGGAGCTGTAAATGCTGAAGCAGTCCAATTTTACAATAATGTGATTGATGAACTAATAAAAAATGACATTGAGCCGTTTATCAACCTTTTCCATTTCGATATGCCATTATCGATGCAGGAGATTGGGGGATGGGAGAGCAGAGCGGTAGTGGAGGCCTATGTACGTTATGCTCAAAAATGTTTTGAGTTATTTGGGGATCGCATAAAGTACTGGTTTACACATAATGAGCCTGTTGTTCCAGTTGAAGGACAGTATCTATATGGTTTTCACTATCCAGCGCTATGTGACTTTAAAAAAGCCGTTCAAGCCGCATTTCACGAGGTTCTAGCAAGTGCTAAAGCAATTGAAAGCTATAAAAAAATGAATCTATCTGGAAAGATAGGGATCATCATTAATCTCACACCTTCTTACCCGCGTAGTCAGCATCCAATGGATGTTGAGGCTGCAAATCGGGCCGATTTATTATTCAACCGCTCCTTCTTAGATCCTTCTGTTAAAGGAACCTTTCCGGAGGAGCTCATTGAATTAATAGACCAAGAAGGATTCACCCCAATCATTGCAGGTGGAGACTTGGAAACAATTAAAGAAAATACTGTTTCATTACTTGGGATAAATTATTATCAGCCGCGAAGAGTTAAGGCGAAAGAACACGTCCCTAATCCTTCTGCACCATTTCTACCAGAACGTTACTTTGATTATTATGAGATGCATGGGAGAAAAATGAATCCGTATCGTGGATGGGAGATTTACGAAAAAGGCATTTATGATCTTCTGATGAACATTAAGAATAACTACGATAATATTGATTGTTTTATTGCTGAAAACGGGATGGGTGTTGAAAATGAAGGGCGCTTTATCGGAGAAGATGGAATCATTGAAGATGATTACCGAATCGATTTTTACAAGGAGCATCTCAAATGGGTCCATAAAGCAATGGAAGAGGGAGTGAATGTGAAAGGGTATCATGTTTGGACATTTATGGACAATTGGTCTTGGCTGAATGCTTATAAAAATCGTTACGGATTGGTTTCGGTTAAGCTTGAGGATGATTATAAACGAACGATTAAAAAAAGCGGTAAATGGTTTAAAAATTTATCAAGTAATAATGGTTTTTAGGAGGTTGCTAGGTGATAAACTATTATTCTGTTTTTGATATTGGCGGTACTTCTATAAAACATGCTGTGATGGATGGAAAAGCGCAATTTTATAAAACGACAAGTCATGTCACACCAGACCAAGGAAATGGTGATATCTTTCATTTATTAATAGAGATCATCAAGCAAGATCAGGAGCAATACCCTATCAAAGGCGTAGCATTAAGCGTTCCCGGAGCCATCACACCGGCATCAGGGGATATCCATTATGCAGGCGCGGTCACAGATTTAATCGGTGTGAACATTAAGTCTCGGCTTGAAGAAGCGGGGGTTCCTATCGAAGCAGAAAATGACGCCAATTGTGCAGCATTAGCTGAAAAGTGGAGAGGGAATGCGAAAGGATGCCAAAATTTTATAACCTTGACAATTGGAACCGGTATTGGCGGAGGGATCTTCATAAACGGGAACATCCATCATGGAGTTGATGGTATGGCAGGGGAACTCGGTTTAATGATGCTCCACACTTCATTTCCATTAACAAGATTAATAGAGGAACAGACATTCAGTCGGTTAGGTTCAACATGGAACTTACTTGATCGGATTAATAAAAAGTTGAAAAAGAATTTAAATGGAGAACAGATTTTCAAGCTTTATGAAGAAGGACATGAAGTCATTCAAAAGGAAGTGGATTATTTTTTTGATGTACTAGCGATTGGAACAGCGAACATTGTTCACACATTCGCTCCAGAAAAAGTCTTATTTGGTGGCGGAGTTAGTGTGCAGGAAAATTTCATTGTCTCTATTAGGAAGCGACTAGAATTAATTAATCCTCATATTTTACAAATGACGACTATTGATCGATGTCAATTTGGAAATCAGTCGGGGCAAGTTGGAGCTTTATATCATTTTTTGAGAGGAAGAGGGGAATAGGCATTTCATAAGTTTTGTGTCCTTACCTCCCTCATTCAAATTCTCCTTGAAATCATCGATTCATTTCGGCGCTGTAGTGTTCATAAGTCTTTATAGAAAAATGATTGGTGGGGCATGTTCCTCACCAATCATTTTTTTGATCTGATATTCAGTAACCAGCTTAATTAAATTCCATTAGTTTTGATACCCCAATTTCATAGAAATCGTTCTCCCTGTATTCACAACTTTATCGATGAAAAATCCTAATTTATCCTCCGTCAAGTGGTAGCTGATCAACCTGACACTCACGGCTCCTACTACCCCACCTATACGATTGAGAACGGGTGCAGCGACAGTAGAAATTCCTTCGGTTCGTTCATCATGACTAACTTTATAACCATCCAATTTTATTTTCCCTAACATTTCATAAAGGCTTTTTTTATCAGCCTGCGGAACGAGTTCATCGATAATTTGCTCCTGTTGAGCTAATGGCATAAAAGCTAGCATTGTTAAGTTGCCAGCACCGATATTCATTGGAGTGCGAAGGCCCAGCTGGTCATGGATGCGGATTGTATTCTGTTCGCAATCAATCCGTTCGATTACTAATGCCTCCATGCCTATCGGCTTACTTAAGTACACGCTTTCTTTGACCAAATGCATAAGTTTTTCTAATTCCGGTCTAATAATACTCACATAATCAATGGTATCGTACACTTTTAGACCATACTCAAGCCAGGCATTTCCAAGTCCATATAGCTTTTTTTCGGGATCCTGCTGGATCATTTCATGTTTCATCATTGCCTTTAGTAAACGATGCATAGAGCTGACGGGAAGCTCACATTCTTTAGCTAACTCTGTAATTGAAAGAAATTGATTTGCATCGTGTCTCGTTAACACTTTTATTACGTTCATTGCTCTATCGAGTAATTGCATATGAGAACCCACCTTTGTGTTTATTATAAACTTTCAATTTATAAAAATATATTATTCTGATTTTTTAAAATATATTGACATTATTATAATGGCTTATTTATACTTTAAGCAAGAACATTTCCTTTGGTCGGAAGTGTTTTCCACCCAACGGAAAAAGGTGATGAAGATGAACTACAGTAACTCAATGTTTAATAGGATGGAACATGTCATTTTGAAACATCCCCGAGATGCTTTTTTAAGTCAAGAACATTTGAAAAATGAATGGAAAAAGTACAACTATGTTGAAGAACCAAATTTCGAAGTGTCCTTAATTGAATATGGGGAGTTTCTATACGTATTAAAAAAACATGTACCCCGTATCGACTATTTACCAGCCTGTGAAGAAACAGGGTTGGATTCCCTGTATGCCCACGATCCTGTCAAATTCACAAAAGAGGGGGCTATCATTCTGAAATCTGGGAAATTGTTAAGGCAGCCAGAAGCAGAAGGTTATAAGAAATTTTTGATAGAGAAGGATATTCCTATCATTGGAGAACTGACAGGAAATGCTGTGGCGGATGGAGGGGACATTATCTGGCTGGATGAAAGAACTTTAGTAGTGGGGAGGGGTTATCGGACAAATGATGAAGCGATCCGGCAATTAAAAGAAATAACAGCCGATTTAGTGGATGAATTCATTGTCGTTCAACTTCCTCATGATCAAGGAGAAGAGGAATGTCTTCATTTGATGTCTTTTATCAGCATAGTCGACCATGATTTGGCAGTTGTTTATTCCCGTTTGATGCCCGTGTTTTTTAGGCAGTTGCTCCAAAAGCGTAATTTTAAATTAATTGAAGTGCCTGAAAATGAATATCACAACCTTGGCTGTAATGTTTTGGCACTTGCACCACGTGTTTGTTTGATTTCTTCTGGAAATACATCCACAAAGAAACAGCTTGAAGAGGCAGGGGCAACGGTTTACGAATACAAGGGAAATGAAATTTCATTCAAAGGGACAGGTGGACCAACTTGTCTTACCTCGCCAGTAGTTCGTACGAATTAATATCAAGGCTGATTTTTATATGATTTTATTTAGAATATAAATCTTTGGGAAAAAGGGTGGTTGGAGCGGAAACCAACTAACTCCTATTCAAATAACAACTATGTTTACGAAAATAGCTAATATCAAAAAGAGGTGGAGGAGTTTAAATGTTTAAACAAGTAATCGTTAAAAAACCCGCAATTAGCTATGTGAATGGTCTAACTACTAGTGACTTGGGTACACCAAATTACGAAATGGCTCTAGAGCAACATGAGAAATATGTACAGGCATTAGCTAAATGTGGTGTGGAGGTCAAAGTACTTTTAGATAACGAGGAATTTGCTGATTCTACTTTTGTGGAAGATACAGCGGTGCTGACTCCTAACTTTGCGGTGATTTCTAATCCTGGTGCAGATTCACGAAATGGAGAAATTAAAGAAATGAATCGGGTTATAAAGGAGTTTTATGATGACGTCCGATATATAAAAGCCCCAGGAACTCTTGATGGTGGAGATGTTTTACAAATTGAGGATCATTTTTATATTGGAATTTCTGATCGTACGAATATAGAAGGAGCTAACCAACTGAAACAAATCTTAGAGTCTGCTAATTACAAAGCAACCATTGTTCCATTAAAGAAATTTTTCCATTTGAAAACAGGAATCTCCTATCTTGGAAACAATCAAGTAGTCGCAGCAGGGGAATTTATTGATCATCCCGATTTTGAACAATATGAGAAGATCATTGTTTCACCTGAGGAAGAATATTGTGCTAACTGCATACGAGTAAATGATTATGTCATTATTCCAAAGGGTTTTGAACAAACAAAAAAGAAAATTCATGATGCTGGATATCAAACAATTGAACTGAATATGTCTGAATTTCAAAAGCAAGACGGTGGTTTAAGCTGTCTATCATTGCGATTCTAATAGATTTTGTTTCAAAGAAGGAAAGTAACTATTCTGAGGTTAGGAGGTTAGGATAATGGAGGACTTACAATCCCATGAACAATTAAATCGCTCCATGAAAAGACGTCATTTATTTATGCTATCGCTTGGAGGCGTTATTGGAACCGGTCTTTTTTTAAATGCAGGTTATACGATTAATCAAGCAGGTGCGGGAGGAGCTTTGCTAGGATATTTAGTCGGTGGCCTTATTTTGTATATGGTGATGGTATGCCTAGGTGAGCTTGCTGTTCATATGCCTGTTACAGGTTCCTTCCAAAAATATGCCTCTAAGTATATTGGACCTTCTGCTGGATTTTCTCTTGGCTGGATGTATTTTGTCGGGTCAGCCGCAACGGCAGGTGTTGAATTTACGGCAGCGGGAATTTTAATGAAACACTGGTTTCCCCATGTTCCTATTTGGGTTTGGTGTGCTGTGTTTATTGCTCTTTTATTTACATTAAATGCATTGACCACAAGAGGTTTTGCAGAAGCAGAATACTGGTTCGCCGGAATTAAAGTAGTTGCGGTCATTGCGTTTATATTCATTGGAATCGCTGGTATCTTTGGTTTTGTCTCCTTTTCTGATCGTCCAACCCCTTTCCTTGAGAATCTTGCACCGACTGGCCTTTTTCCAGCAGGCATAGCGATTGTTTTTGTCACCATGATGAATGTTATCTTTTCTTATCAAGGCTCGGAATTGATAGGAATAGCTGCGGGAGAAAGTGAAAATCCTGAAAAGAATATACCGAGGGCGATCCGTAATGTGCTTTTCAGGATTATTGTATTTTATCTTGCGTCCATCATGATCCTTTCAGCCATCTTTCCTTCTTCAGAATTAGGTTTATTAGAAAGTCCTTTTGTCACCTTAATGACAATAGCAGGAGTACCTTATGCTGCAGATATCATGAATTTCATCATTTTAACCGCCATTCTTTCTGTTGGAAACTCTTGTCTTTACGCATCTACACGTTTACTGTGGGCGATGGCTCATGATGGAATGGCACCAAAGCTGTTCGGTAAGTTGTCTAAGAGAAAGGTGCCGTTAAATGCCCTCCTTTTTACTATATCTTTTTCGCTATTATCGTTATTAACAAGTTTCATTGCTGCTGATACTGTTTTCGTCTTACTTATGTCGATAGCGGGAATTTCCGTTACAATTTCCTGGATGGGAATCGCCTTATCGCAATATATGTTTCGAAGGAAGTTTATTAAAGCGGGTGGGAGAGTAGAGGATTTACAATACAAAGTTCCTTTTTATCCATTCGTTCCATTGTTTTGTTTAGGGTTTTGTTTGTTGATTCTAGTCTTTCTTGCCTTTGATCCTACACAGCGAATTGGCTTATTTTATGGGATAGGGTTTTTAATTGCCTGTATAGTATTCTATAAATTTAAACTTGCAAAAAAAGTAGAATTATCAAAAAATATGGATAGTAGTAAAGAAAATAGTATGTAATAGTAACAGAAGGGGCAGCTGCTTCTTCTGTTAAGCTTTGTTTTTATCTTGAAGTGGTTTTAGCATTCACCATTATGACATAAAAGGAGTTACGAACGATGAATAATTTGAGATGGGGTACACCTGAGGAATTAAGAGCTTTACTAACTGAGCTTGTAAGCTGGAAGAGCATGACATTCTCAGAAGGTGAGCGTCAGTTTCCGATGAAATTACAAGCAAAATTACAGGATCTTGATTATTTTCAAGAGTTTCCTGAATACCTCTCCCTTCATAACGCTGATTTAAGACGGAAATTTTTGACGGCACTTTATAAACATCCAGATGCGAAAGATACGATTTGTTTAATTAGTCATTTTGATACAGTAAATACTGAAGAATATGGGGATTTTGAACCGTTAGCTACCCAACCAGAAGAGTTGACGAAAATATTTCTTGAAAGGCAAGACGAATTGCTTGATGAAGTGTTGAAAGATTTAGAATCCGGCGAGTATTTGTTCGGACGGGGAACAATGGATATGAAAATGGGGCTCGTTATGCATATGAGTCTGATTGAAAAAGCAAGTATTGAGAAATGGCCGATTAATTTACTACTATTAACGGTTCCAGATGAGGAGGTAAACTCTTCTGGTATGCGATATGCGGTTCCGACTCTTCTCGGTCTCCAAGAGGAACACAATCTTACTTATAAATTGTTTTTAAATGGTGAGCCTGTTTTCGAGCAAAAGCCAGGGGATCACAACTACTATATTTACTCAGGAGCTATTGGGAAAATCCTTCCAGCTGCACTCTTTTATGGGAAAGAAACACATGCTGGAGAGCCGTTGAGTGGATTGACGTCACCTTATATCGCATCATTTTTAACCCAGCAAATGGAATGGAATGATACCTTTCAGGAAACGAGTTTAGATGAAAAGACACCAGTTCCCGTTACCCTTCAGCAGAAGGACTTAAGGCTGGAGTATTCTACACAAACACCTTATCGCTCAGCTGCCCTTTATAATGTCTTTATTATGGAACGAAATGCGGCTGAAATCATGACTCTATTTGAGCAAGTAGCAAATGAAGCGGCCACTGCCTGCAATGAAGCTTACTTGAAGGTTTGCCAAAAAAATAAAGTCGACCCAATTGGGAATGTAAAAGTCATGCGATATAAAGATTTACTAGAGTACGCCACAAATAAGTTTGGAAGTGAATTTATAGAAGAAGTAAAGATGGAAATTTATGCTCATGAAGAATGGGATGATCGCGAAAAGTCATTTAGAATCACGGATAAACTAATGATTCAATGTCAAGAGCTTGCACCAAGTATCATTATTCTATTTGCTCCTCCCTACTATCCTGCTGTTAATTCCACGGGGGACGAGCTTGTTGAAGATTGTATAAAATTTGTAAAGGACAAGGCATTTGAAAAATTTCATTTATCAGCTGAAAGAATTCATTATTTTAATGGGATTTGTGATTTAAGCTATGTAAATTATACGGATTCAGGGGACGGTTGGACGGCATTTGAAAGCAACACACCTGTATGGGGCGATAGCTATACATTGCCATTTAAAGAGATGAAAAGTTTGAATGCTCCAGTATTAAATATAGGGCCATTCGGGAAGGACGCCCATAAACGGACAGAGCGCTTGCATATTAAAAATGCATTTGAACAAGTGCCATTGTTAGTAGAAGAAATGATTCATATGATTAGCAGGAAGTAGAGACAATAATTCTATAGTTGAAATCATTTTAGGCTGTTCTAAAAGGTTCAGGAACCATATTGTTTGTTTAGATAGAAGGTTTTCTTTTATGTGGTTCCCTCGGTTATGGGTGGTCTATTCTAGTTTCTAAACTAAGTTCTTTTTATTGTTTCCTAGTTTTATTCATGTGTTGTAAGTCAAATTTTTTTAAAAGAGAACGTTGAATAGACAATCGGTTAGTTTCTATTGTTTTTAGAATAGTAGACATGATATTATCTAAATATTAATAATTATCTAAATGTTTAGCGAGGGAATTTAGAGAAAGGATTATTCGTTGTAAAGCTTTCGAGGAAAAGTCAGTCTAGACTCAAGGGGGGAACAAAATGAAAAAGGTTTTGACACTGTTAATATGTGGAGTGTTATTAATGCTCACTGCTTGTGGTTCTGGGAGTGAAGAAAGCGGTACAGAAGCAAAGGAAGTAGTGAAATTAGGTATTTTACAACATGTTGAACACCCTTCTTTAGATGCTGCAAGGGAAGGGTTTATTGAAGCACTGAAAGAAGCTGGTTACGAAGAAGGGAAGAACTTGGAGATTAATTACCATAATGCCCAAAATGATATGAACAATAATATGACGATTGCGAATAAATTAGTTGCTGAAGAAAGTGATTTAATTCTAGCTATCGCCACACCAAGCGCCCAGGCTGTCGTTCAGTCAACAAAGGATATTCCGGTATTGTTCACGGCCATTACGGATCCAGTTGGGGCTGACCTTGTTGAAAGCTTAGAGAAACCAGGTGGAAATGTGACAGGAACATCTGATACACATCCAGAAGCCATCAAAAATACCATTGATTCTATTAATGAATTTATCCCTGACGCTAAAAAGGTTGGGATCATTTATAACGATGGAGAGCCTAACTCGGTTGTAAACGTAGAGAATGCAAAGAAAGCATTGGAAGAAATCGGCCTAGAAGCGGTGGAAACAACAGTTTCTACTAGTTCAGAGGTGAAACAAGCAGCAGAATCATTAGTAGGACGTGCTGACGTATTCTACATACCAAAGGATAATACGGTCGTGTCTGCGCTTGAATCTGTCATTACAGTAGCAAATGAGAAAAAAATCCCTACGTTTGTGGGAGAAAGCGATTCAGTAAAACGCGGGACCTTTGCTTCATACGGTTTTGAATATCATGATTTAGGGATGACTACAGGTAAGATGGCCGTTGATATTATCGAAGGGAAAAAACCGAGCGAGATTCCTGTTGGTTTCCCTGAAAATCTTGAGCTTGTGATTAACAAAAAAGCAGCCGAAAAAGAAGGAATTACTTTGACAGAAGAAATGATGAAAGACGCAACAGTTGTAGGTGAATAACATTTAAGAATGTTCATCAAAATTCAATCTCGATCAATCTTGCAAAGATTTAGAGATGCTTTTAGCTTGTAGACAAATCTGAGAAGTCAGGAAGGTCTACAAGCTTTTTTTGTCGATTTTGAAACAGGGATATTTTTTCTTTCCAGTAGGAAAATGGACTATATGTTTGTTCTGCATAATTCTGTCATAAAACATAAATGTAGGAATATTATCCAATGGTAATGAGTTCATGAAAAATCTTATTGTGCTTGTAAGCGACGTACGATTTAGAGAGATTAGTATGATCGGGGTTGGAAAACGTGAATATTTCTTTTTGGTCAAATTTAAATCTACTGACATAGTGCTGTCAGTGTTGGTTTTATATAATTTGTAAATAAGGGAGATCACTATTTTGAAAAGGTGATCATCATAGGATGTTCTTATTGGTGATGAAAGCGGGGGATGACAGACAATAAATAAAGACTTAACAAAAGAATAAGGTAGACTATTGAACAATTGGAGGATAAAGGCGATGGAGAAATCAACGAATATGTCGGCTTTTTTTAAAAACCGTTTCATCCGAGCTATTTTAATTTCTGGGTTATTTCTTCAACTTGGAATTTGGATTCGAAACTTTGCTGTATTATTGTTTGTAATGGAAAAAACAAACGGAGATCCTTTGGCGGTATCGATGATATCGGTTGCAGAATTTGCTCCAATCTTTGTATTCTCAATCATTGGAGGGACTTTCGCTGATCGTTGGAAACCAAAGAAGACAATGGTCTGGTGCGATTTATTAAGTGCGATCTCTGTCTTTTCGGTGCTTGCTACGCTTATGTTTGCTACTTGGCATGCGGTTTTTTTCGCTATGTTACTTTCCGCGATTTTATCGCAGTTTTCACAGCCGTCAGGGATGAAATTGTTTAAAATTCATGTACCGAAAGAACAGCTTCAAATGGGGATGTCTATCTATCAAACGATGTTCGCGATATTCATGATTATCGGTCCTATTATAGGTACATTTGTCTTCCAGCAATATGGGATTTATTTATCCATTGCGATTACAGGAGTGATGTTCCTGTTATCAGCGGGTGCCCTTCTATTCCTTCCAGCTGATAAGACTGAGGAAGAAAAGGAAGAGAAGACCACTCTTCTACAAGAGCTTGGTCAAGGCTTTAAATATGTAAAGAACAATCGGTTTCTCACGATTCTAGGCGGAAACTTCCTTGTTGCTGGTTTGGCGATTGGTCTTATTCAGCCTCTAGGAATCTTCATTGTGACAGAACAATTAGGAATGCCTAAAGAGTTTCTTCAATGGCTATTGGCAGTCAATGGGATTGCGATGGTGATCGGCGGTATCATGGCGTTAGCCTTATCCAAAAAGGTTTCACCCATCCGTATGCTTGCCATTGGTATGGCGGTGGATGCTGTTATGATTTCCGTTGTAGGATTTTCAAACGTGGTCTGGATTACTCTCGTTGCCCAGTTCTTTAACGGACTAATGTTACCAGCCATTCAAATCAGCATTAATACGATGATTCTAGAAAACTCGGAGGAGAACTTTGTGGGCAGGGTAAATGGGATCATGACTCCACTCTTCATGGGAGGAATGGTCATCATGATGAGTTTGGCTGGGGTTTTGAAGGAATTAATGAGTCTTACGATAGCCTATCAAGCAGCAGCTATCCTATTTGTGATCGGCATTGCCCTGATCTTTCCCCTGCTAATTATGCCTAATCATCCTGGTCAGGACAAAAAGGCGAAAGTGGAGGTGCAGTAATGGTTGAGCATAAAGGGTCGACTGATGCCGTGAATAAGCATGGAAGGGGAAATGGCGATAAGAAAAGAGTTCTTTAATGCCATAAAGTCGAGAAGATCCAAAATGGAGTCAACAAAGGAGCTCGAATTTATAATGCATCATATTAATTTACGGAATTTTACATTATTTAAGCTGATAAACCCATTACGCTTATTAGTTGAATTTTGAATTCAAGTGGTCAATACTGCCTTTAGTAGGGTGTAGAGATGGGGATTCAAGACATTTACCTCTTAATCAAACGTTTGATTAAAGAAGTATAAGCACTCTTATATAAAGAAAACAAGCCTGATTATAGGGGGCTTGTTTTCTTTTAGATTACATTTATTGGAATCAATCTTTATAATAGTATTATTTTTTGATTAGTCCCAAGGTCGTTACGTTCTCTAGTTATAGGAAGTTCTTACTTTATGAAAAACAAAATTATAAGTCTGGAGTCTTAGATTCATTTAATCCTAGAGTAGGGTTAATTTTTAGCGGAATTCTTCTAAAATAAAGTAAAGTGAGTTTTTTTAACCTTATAAAGGTGGAGAGGGTTGTTTCATTTGATAAAAGAAAAATACAAGTTTTCTTTAGAAATTTTGTTGAACCTTGCATTATCAGCCATAACCACCTATTTGTTATTTGCCTTTTTGCCTACGCTTTTACCAGTATATAAGGTTGCTTTTGTACTTATTATGTTAGGGATTGTGCTTCTTAATTTATCCTTTGTCTTATCAAATAATAAAAAGCTATATAAGATAACAAAAGTAGCTTTGATTGTCTCTTGTTCCTTTGTTTTTGTTATTATATTCCTTTTTTACATGACAAAAATTTTAGTACTAACTGATACGTATGGAGTCGAAAATGTTTTAAGAGAAAATTTAGCTGCAGCAAAGCTGATTTTTTTCTTGATTTGCTTTGCCCAACCCATTATTTTACCGTTACCAGAGGCTGTAACAATCCCTGCAGGAAGTGCTGTTTTCGGACCTTTGATTGCCGCTTGTCTAGGTTTCCTCGGAACGATTTTAGGAATAGTGGCGATGTTTTTCATAGCCAGAATAGGGGGAACGAAGCTAGCTTCAAAATTAGTAAAAGAAAAGCATTTGAAAAAATATCAAGAATATGTGGCGAAGAATGAGACGTTAATCCTTGTACTGCTGTTCATTGTCCCTATTTTACCAGATGAAATTATTTGTGTCGGAGCAGGTATTGGTGGTGTAACCTTCAAGAGATTCCTATGGATTGCTTTCATTTCTAAGTTCATCACATCCTCACTTTTAGCTTTTTCCGTTCAGTTTGCCAAAATGCTTTCGTTATCAAGGTCAGAATTGGTTCTTGCTTGTTCCGTTGTAATAGGCTTAATTTTTGTTGCTTCTTATATAATAAAAAGGTTTTTAATAAAAAATAAACCGGAGGAAGGGTTCGAGAAATAGTTATAAGAATTTGAGGATAACCGTAAACACAAAAAAGAATTCCCTTATTATATGATGTTCTATTCACTAACTTTTGATTGAATTTTCCACTCATTCTTTGTTTTTCCTTATAGAAATCAAACGATAAAATCATTCCAGCTCACTACATCAAAAGGAGAATCATCATTTTCCTTGTCTTGAAAGTGGGGATGCACAACTTTTTGATTTTATGCACGAAAATTTAGAGTGAATGCACAGGATTTCAAATTTATGCACATGTAAAAATGTAGGGGAACGATTCAAAACGGAATCCAACCTAACAATTCTGAAATTAATGATAAAAACAAAGGCTGCCCAAAACTAAGAGTCAGGAACCATAACTTGAATAGTTAGAAGAAGACCTCAGAAGCATCTTCTATCTATTTCCGATGCCTTTTTGGACAGCCTTCTTGTTTAGAATTGTTTTTTACTTACCATTTTTATCGAGGATATCGATATCTAACGTCTTGAGGTTTCTCATTTCCGTATGGATTTAGAAGAATCCATGAGTCAATCACCCTCACTTTTTCACTGGACAAGGCGTAATAGATCCTAGTATCACAGGCTCACTAGCACCAGTGGCATTTGGTACGTTTCCAGGGTTTCCATTAAGTGTTTCGTTAGCTAAAAGGGCAAAGGCTACGGCCTCCTTTGCCTCTGAAGAGAAGCCGATATCCTCTTGGACTTTAACCTCTTGATGTGGAAGTAGCTCACGGAGCCAATGAAGAAGTGTCCTGTTAAAGCTGCCGCCTCCAGCAACAATCACCTCGTAAATGTCATGGGTTGGGAACACAAATTTTTTATAGGCGTTTGCTATTGAAAGTGCTGTTAAGTAAGTAGCAGTTGCAATAAGATCCTCATTTGCTAAATGGTGATTTTCTTGTATTATTTTGTTCACGAACACTTCTCCAAACATTTCCCTGCCTGTTGATTTAGGAGGAGTTTTGTTGAAAAAATCGCTTTCCCATTCAAGCCAGTTTTGCGCTAATGTATCATGAACCATCCCCTTTGAGGCAATCATTCCTCCTTTGTCAAATGGTATTCCTTGTAGGCGTTCACATAATCCATCAATGACCATATTCCCTGGTCCAGTATCGAAGGCGAAAACATTTTGAAGACTAGGTTTCTTTGGAAGAACAGTGACATTTCCGATTCCGCCAATATTTTGTAACGCCCGTCCGTGTGAGTTACTTCTATATAAAAGGTAATCGCTGTAAGGAACGAGCGGAGCACCTTCCCCGCCAGCAGCCATGTCCATTGAACGGAAATTAGAGACAACCTTGGTTTTAGTATGATAGGCAATTATGCTTGGTTCTCCAATTTGTAGTGTTGACGGAAAGGTATCCTTTGTTTGAAAGGGCTGGTGATAAATCGTTTGTCCATGTGACCCAATAAAACTTAATTTATCTAAAGGAATATGAGCTTCCTTACAAACCTGTTTCACTGCATTAGCAAAGACTTCACCTAATTCAAAATTCAGACTGCAAATGAGAGCAGAAGTAGACTGATTCTCACTCATCGCTTGGAAAATCCTTTCTTTTAAATCAGGGGAGAAGGAGGTCGTAACAAAATGCACCAACTCTACTTTTGTATTCGTACCAGAACCTTCAATGGTCACAAGGGCAGCATCGATTCCATCTACAGAGGTTCCGGACATTAGTCCGACAGCATATTGCTTAGTCACGATGAATCATTCCTTTTTCCAAGTTTTTTAATACTTCCATTGCCCCGATTGCAGGGGATAATTCCTGTGTAAGGAACTTAACGCGGGGAGAATGAACCATAACAGCTTGTTTGAAAGCAGATTGAACAAATTGACTCTTTTCCAGGACGCTCCCTTTCATTGCTACCAAAAAGTCGTCAGTTATCATTAATTGATCTATTAATCGGATTGCCTGCCCGGCAAGCTGATGGCCTGCATTTGATAAGAACATAACAGCTTGCTCATTCCCTGCAATTGCCTCTTTATGTACTATTATTGCCAGCTGAGCAATTGCTCCTTTTGTAGAAGAATAAATAAAACCTTTTAATCCTCGAGAATTATCTGCCTGAATCTCTTGCAGAAGTGCTCTTGAGAGGGGAGAGAAAGGCTTGGATGTTTCTTCTTCCAAGAAAATCGTTTTACAAGCTTCGACGGCAATGCTGTAAGCACTACCTGGATCACCCAGGAGATGCCCCCAGCCGCCAGTAATTTTTTCGTGATTATCGTTACGTCCATAACTAATCGAACCTGTTCCAGCAATAGTAAGAATACCGTTTTGATTCCCTATTAAACTGTAAAAAGCTAATTGAGCATCGCTGATTACGAGAATAGGAACAGAGGTAAGTTTCTTTAAGTCTTTTACCAATCTTTTTGAAGTGTCTCCAGCTCCTGCGCCAGCCATTCCGATGACAATGTTGGAAATCTGGTTTGAACCAGTATATTGGAAACAATTTTTCATACATATTGAGATATTTTTTAAGGTTTCCTCATAGGATACGGCTGGATTTCCGTGCCCTGCTTTAGTTTCAAATAATACATTTTTAAGGTGATCTAGAACTAGTGCTTCGGTTTTTGTCCCGCCGGCATCAATGCCGATGACTTTCTTCATATAAGAAACCTCCAAGTGTAAAAGAAATGGCCTCAACTTGTAGCAAAAGCAAATTTCCCCCAAGGATTCAAGTAATCTAGTAAGAAAATTTCTTCTGCGAGGATATGTCCGACTACATTTGTTTTTCCTGAATTCTCCATATCTTTTAAGGCGATCTGAAGTTCACCTGCGTACTGTCCATATAAATCATTCTCTATTAAAATGTCACCTCGTTTAATATCTCTTGTGTTAAAAGGCTTAAATTCGCTTCCGCGGTATTTCACTCGGCTTTGGGTTGAACGTATCAAATAATCTGAAACATCTCCTCGATAAAAATGCGGTTCTTCGAAGATAATCGTCTTTTCCAAGTCACTGATGCCTTCTTCAACCTGAATATCAAAAGTTAATTTTGATTTATTTAGTTGGCTTAATCGTTGCAGTTCACGTTCTGAAGCATATGCATTCCCGATCATGACATCGTCGATTAAGTCTGTCGCAAATAGATGTTTTGCTTGAACCTGTATAGGAAGATTCCGATGCATTTCAACCGTTGGTAAACCTTCTACAATTGGCCAAGGTCCAAAGGTGGCGTCCTGTGAAGAAACAAAGGCAGCTGTTCTCATTCCTAGCTCCTTGAATTTTTTACTACAGTCGATAAAAAAAGGGTAGGACAATCCTGAGTATCGGTGGGGATAAAAGTTATGGCATCCGAGCAGCTGTTGTGTATTAGGTTGATAGGTCATGATATTATCTACATATTTAGTCGCATTACTCATATTCAGTTCAATTTTAAGATGATAAGGATTATAGGACATAATCGCTTCCTCATGGCCTGTATATCCAATATCAAGGCGTATCCCGTGGGCACCTAAATCAGCAAAGAAAGACAGATCATTATAGGAAATATTTAGTTCATTAAAAATTCGGGGGTTAATATCTGCAATGACTTCCATCCCTTTTTCCCGGGCAAATCCTATCGTTTTTTTAAAATCGGCTAGTATTTTACCTTTGTTTTTATCTACTGACAATAAACAAGTGAAGATTCGCTTGAATCCATAAGAAGCGGCTAATGTAATATATTTTTGATCTCTTTCTAGGGTAGAGTGGTTTGGATAAATTGATATCCCAAGTCTTTTTTCCATTAGAATCTCCTCCTGTTATCCTTGATTTTCAAAACGATGAATTCGTTTCACCATTTTAATCATCTGTTCAATCAGTGAGAGCTCACTAATAGAGGACATCAAATGGTCTTGTGCATGGATCATGAGCAGTGATTTTTCAAATTTTTCCCCGTTAATTTCAGCCTGTATGAGCGTAGTTTGCGTATTATGGGCTTTATTAAGTTCATGGTGAGCTTTTTCTATTAATTGATCAGCCTCCTCGAAATGTCCTTCATGAGCCTTATTTAAAGCTTCATAAGCAGTGCTTTTAGCATTTCCGCCATTTGATATAATCTCAAAAATCTCTAGTTCTACATTTCGAACTTCTGCCATTCTATCATCACCTCAAATTATTTTATTAGAATAAAATTAAAATTTAAATATTTCAGAATAATATTGAAATTTAATTTCAATATAGCATATAATCATATTAAATTGAAAGCATTTTCAAAATATTATTTCTGGAGGTGACTATGAATACGTTTCAAGTTTTAAAGCATATCGAAAGCCAACTAGAATATTACACTCCTTCGGAAATACTTGTGGCGGAGTATGTTCTGAAGTTTCCTGAAAAAGTGATGGAAATGACGACAAAGCAATTAGCGCTGGCTGCTGGGAGTAGCGAAGCAGCAATTATCCGTTTCTGTAAACGAATAGGGATTAATAGGTTTAGCGGGTTGAAGATTGAATTAGCAAAAGGCGTGAATATGAAAGAAGTTTATGGACGAGTAATGAATTCACCTCTTCACTTTGAGGATAATTTAGAAACCGTATTGAACAAAGTAATGGTCAATACTTCTCAAGCCTTGAACAATACGGAAAAATTAATCTCGCTTTCAGAGATTGAAAAAGCAATTGAATCGCTCCATAACGCAGAAAGAGTGTACCTTTATGGTGCCGGGGGCTCTGCCGTTGTTGTAGAAGATTTTACTCAGAAGCTATTAAGAGTAAATTTTCTAGCATTTCAAGCAAGTGATATTCATGTGCAGATGATGATGTCTGCGAACTTAACTAGTAAGGACGTTTTATTTGTGGTCTCCACTTCGGGACATACCAAAGAGGTCATCAAACTGATGTCGGTAGCTCAGGAAAAAGGGGCTACCATTATATTGCTGACACAGCACGGTAAATCTCCAGCAAGGAAGCTAGCAGGCATTACGTTAACCATTTCAGAGGAGGAACATAATCTCCGGATTGGTACGATGACCGCAAGGATTGCTCAATTAGTGGTGATCGATTGCTTATTTGTTTCACTTTGTATGAAAAAAGGACATGGAGTCTATGAGCAGATTATTAATACACATCAAGTTGTTCAAAGAATGAAAGAAGGGGAGGAATAAGTAATGAAGGTGTTGTTTGTATGTTCAGGTGGGATGTCCAGTGCCATTGTTGTAAATGCATTAAAAAAAGAGGCGGAGAAATCAGGTCTAGAAATGCAAGTCCATGCCATTGGAACTGGAGAAGTATCAGATGAAATCTCAAAGGGGTGGGATGTTTGCATGGTCGCACCGCAAATCCGTCATCGTTTTGACCAAGTAAAAAAGGAGGCAGATCAAGCCGGGATCCCTTGTGGTCCAATTCCACCACAAGCCTATACTCCACTGGGAGGTCCGACATTATTGAAAACCGTTAGAGAATTAACAGAGTGATTTTCTAAAAACAAGGGGGAATAAGTTATGCAATCGTTTGTGAACTTTCTTGAGAAGAATTTGTCAGGACCAATGGCAAGGCTTTCAGAACAAAGGCATCTTCAAGCGATCAGGGATGGGGTTATTTCAGCATTACCTTTTATTATTGTCGGTTCATTCTTCTTAATTCTCGCTTTTCCACCGCTACCAGATGCGGGCGTGTTTGGAGATATTAAACAATGGGCAGCAGACAATATTGTCGAAATTTTAATTCCTTATCGATTAACGATGTTTATTATGACCCTCTATATTGCTTTTGGGATAGGATATAACCTTTCAAAAAGCTATAATCTTGATCCTTTATCAGGTGCCCAAATCGCCGTTGCTGCATTACTATTAACGGTTACACCAAAGGCAATAGATGGAGAATGGATGCTTCCGATGACCAATCTTGGAGGGCATGGATTATTTGTTGCTATGATTGTTTCGATAGTCGCCGTTGAAATATTAAGATTCTGTAAGACGAAAAATATAACGATTAAAATGCCGGAGCAAGTACCAGCCTCGGTATCTAGAAGCTTTGAAGCACTTATTCCTGTAGCGATTGTCATTGTAATGATTTCATTAGTAACTGTAGCAGCTGGGGTTGATCTTCATCATTTAGTCAATCTCGCAGTAGCTCCATTAGTAACAGCAGGAGATAGTATTTTTGGTGTGTTAGTACCGGTCTTCTTAATTACGTTCTTTTGGTCATTTGGTATTCATGGTGTATCTGTAGTTGGAACAGTAGCTCGTCCCCTTTGGGAGGTTTTCCTTGTCAATAATGCGGATGCTGTAGCAAATGGAGAAGCGATACCTCATATTGCACCTGAAACGTTTTATCAATGGTTTATATGGATTGGCGGCTCTGGAGCTACCCTAGGGTTGGTTTTGGCGATGGTATTCTTCTCTCGTTCGAAGTATTTAAAAGCTCTTGGGAGAACATCGGTTGTGCCTGGAATTTTCAATATTAATGAGCCCGTCATCTTCGGTGCACCGATTGTACTAAATCCGATCTTAATTATTCCATTCGTGATAACACCAATTGTAACGGCATGTCTTTCTTACGCAGCGACAGTGATTGGGTTAGTTTCTCCAACCTATATTATGCCGCCTTGGACATTGCCCGCACCAATTGGGGCATTCTTGGCAACAGGTGGAGATTGGAGAGCAGTAGTCTTAGTCCTTATAAATATCGCCATATCCTTTGCGATCTATTTCCCATTCTTTAAAATGTACGATAAAAAAATGTCAAAATTAGAGGAAAGCGATCAGCAAGCAGCTTGACGATTAAAGGGAAAAGGACTATCCCAATATTGAAGATGTCAGGAACTACAATAAATAGAAGACACCTGCAAAACGTTTTCTATTTATAAAAAATATATTGTGGTTTCGGACCTCTTATGGGATAGCCTTTTCTATTCATTTATAAGGAGTGAAGATCATGACCGAGACAGTCATTCCAAAGCGGATTGGGTTTAAGAGTGTGTTCGTATTATTAGCATCATTATCAATAGGGATGTTATTGCTATCCAAACCACTTATGGATATCGGATTAACAAAAGATTGGAGTATTTTCTTGGCATCGGCCACTTCTGCAGCAGTAGGATTAATCTTAGTTTTATTAAAAATAGAAGGGCCTATTGAGAACCCTGCAGTTAAGAGGAAACGGATGATGTTGGCGATCATTCTCAGTGTCGTTTTAAGTTTTGTTTTAGCATTTGTAGCAAAGTAACAGAGGGGGGATCAACATGAAAGTAGTGACAATAGGCGGAGGCTCGAGTTATACTCCTGAATTTGTCGAAGGCCTGATCAATCGCTATGAGGAGCTTCCTGTTAAAGAGCTGTGGTTAGTCGATATTGAGGAAGGAAAAGAAAAGCTTGAAATTGTTGGTCATTTAGCAAAAAGAATGGTGGAAAAGGCTAATGTCCCAATGACGATTTACCTGACTCTCGATCGCCAAAAGGCATTGAAAGGAGCAGATTTTGTCACTACTCAAATGAGGGTAGGACAGCTTGATGCTAGGATTCTTGATGAGAGACTCCCATTAAAATATGGAATGATTGGTCAGGAAACAAATGGGGCAGGGGGATTGTTTAAGGGGCTTAGAACGATTCCCGTTTTATTAGATATTGCGGATGAAATGAATCAGTTATGTCCTGATGCCTGGTTAATCAATTTCACAAACCCTGCCGGCATGGTGACAGAAGCCTTATTGCGTTATGGTCGTCATGATAAGGTCATAGGGGTTTGTAATTTACCTGTTAATATACGGATGACGATTGCCAAGTTATTGAATGTGGAGGAAGAGAGAGTCCATATTGACTTTGCGGGATTAAATCATATGGTTTATGGAATTGATGTATTCGTCGATGGGGTTTCTGTATTGGATCATGTACTGGAATTAATGAGTTGTCCTGAAAAACAAATGTCGATGAGAAACATTGCCCCACTTCCATGGGACGCTGATTTTATCCGCAGTCTAGGTGTTATTCCTTGTCCATACCATCGTTATTATTATAAAAAGGATGAGATATTGGAGAAGGAACTTGAGGAGTACGAAACAGGGGTGACCCGTGCGGAAGTGGTTCAAAAATTAGAAGGAGAATTATTTGAGTTGTATAAAGATGAGGAATTAAAGGTCAAACCACCACAATTAGAGCAAAGAGGAGGAGCCTATTATAGTGACGCTGCCTGTAACCTGATGTCATCTATCTTTAACGACCGCGGTGACATTCAAACGTTAAACGTTCGGAATGATAGTGCTATTAAGGACTTACCATCGGAATCGGCTGTTGAAGTTAATTGTGTCGTAACGAAATCAGGTCCCAAGCCAATAACTGTTGGCCACCTTCCCGTAGCTATTAACGGACTGATACAACAAATTAAATCCTTTGAAAGAATAGCAGCTGAAGCAGCTGTCACAGGATCCTATGAAAAGGCTCTGCTTGCTATGACGATCAATCCACTCATTACAAGTGATATCAAAGCCAAGAGTCTTTTAAATGATATGCTTGAAGCCCATAAAAAATATCTTCCTCAATTTAAAGAGAGGATTTATATTACGCTGTGAAAGGCGTTATGTAGAAAGAGGAGGGGGCTGTCCCAAATGGGATCCGGAACCACCACGATCATCAATAGATAGAAGGGTCTATGAGGATTTTTCTATCTATTGAAATTGTGGTGCCTGGTCCCTTAAGTTTGGGACAGCCTCTTTCTTTTATTACTTTACAACCCTAACCGTTTTTGCCTTCTTGCTTTCTACTCCTGTGGGGGAAATTGAAGTAACTCCATACGTATACTTTTTATTAGACTCAATGGTTTCGTCTATATAGGTAGTAGTATCTTCATGTTTATAAACCACATCAATAATATTTGCTGGATTCTGATAATTGCCTTCTTTTACACCTTCAAAACGATAGATTACGTATTTTCTAGCATCCGAATGTTTTTTATCATCTATTACAATTTTCACTTCATCCTTTGCTTTTATCGCTTTAACATTGTTTGGTTTTTTCGGAATGTCATGACCATTCCATGGGGTAGCCGGTGTTAAGGCAGTATAGTTGTATAGCTCATTTTGGATAATGTCAGCATAACCAAGCGGGTTTTCTTGAATTTGTTGTAAAGAAAAATGCATCTGCCCTTTGACAGATTCTTTCTCGCGATTGTCTTGAATTTGTCCTGGTAATTCATAGGGATCAAACCATGCTTGGTCAAAATTGTCAGCGACTTTATAGTCGGCCATTCCAATATAAAGATTAATAGGGTGAGTACGATCATATTTTGTAACCTCCTGATTCCACCAATCTAATAGAATAGAATAATTAGCTACCTCCAATTCTCTTGACCAATAAATTTGTGGTGTCAAATAATCAATGCTTCCATCTTTTATCCATTGTCTGGTATCTGCGTATAAATCATCATAGTTTGTTTGTCCTGCTTGCGTATTGCTTCCTGTCGGGTCATCGGCTATATTTCGCCAAACACCGAATGGAGAAATACCAAATTGAACCCATGGTTTCACTTCTTTAATGGAGGAGTTAATGTCAGACACAAGCTGATTTACATTGTTCCGGCGCCAATCTTCTATATTTGAAAATGACTCACCATACTTTTCATAGGTTTCCTGATCTGGAAATGTTTCTCCTGCTATTTTGTACGGATAAAAATAGTCATCCATATGAACAGCATCAATATCGTAGTTTTGGACTAACTCTATTACCGTATCAATCAAGTAATCTTGCACTTCAGGAATACCAGGATTCAAATAATATTGCTTTCCGTATTTCAGTACCCAATCAGGATGCTGATGGGCAACATTATTGTCCGCAAGATCACTTAATTCCTGTCCTGGCATGGTAATTCGATACGGGTTGACCCATGCGTGGATTTCAATTCCCCGCTTATGGGATTCACCGACCATGATTTGGAGTGGATCATAGCCAGGGTCTGTGCCTTGTTCTTTACCTGTTATGTAAGTAGACCATGGGGCAAGCTCTGAAGGGTAAAGAGCGTCAGAAGTCGGCTTTACTTGATAAATGACGGTATTGAATCCTTTCATTTTCAATTCGTCGAGTGTTTTCTGAACCCAACTTGTGTACTCTTGTTTGTTCATTCCTGCTGCCATATCAATATTTTGCACGGTCGCAATCCAAGCTGCTCGCATTTCGTGCTTTGGTGAAGTGGATGTTGATGCATCTGCATTCTTTGGGAGGCTGACAAAAACTGAGCTAAATAGAAGTGCAATGACAATACCCAATCTTGTTAAACCAAAAGCTCTCACATTAATCCCTCTCTTTCATTTTTTATTGATGTTTTACGATGTGGAGTGATATTTCAAAATGTTTATAATTTTCTTGAAATATTATTTCTAATTCTATTATATCGACTCTATTAAAAATGGTACATAGTACCAATATCATATAATTTGAATTTTCAGAATAAATCATGACCTATTTTCAAATTTCATCTAGGTATAAAGACTTTAGGGAAAGATAAAATTTTACATAACAAGTGCCAGGTACAAAACCATCGAAATGTACCTGGCACAACTATTCATATAGAGTGAAATGGGATCAAAAGGGGTTTTAAGGTGGATATATGTATTTTTGAATAATTTCTATTTATCATAGTGAGAAATTAAAGCGAGTTTAATAAATCTGATTCTCACTTTGATGCCGTTTTTTTATTACCTTTTTTATTTTCGTTACACTAAGCAGGAGTATCGGCAAAACTAACCCAAAAGTTGCGGCATAAAACATCCAAATTTCTTTATTATACTCCATGACAACCTGAACATTTGGATAAACAATTAGAGAGAGTAAAGTCATCATCATTCCCAGAGGGGTAGCAAATGGATGGTGATCCTTTATGTTAAATAAATTGGCGAATACAACAACCGATACATAAAAGTACACAACGGCTCGAATATAGGTGGTAATCACCCATGTTACAGCGAGTACTGCTTCAATACGCATAATGAAATTCCCGATATTGATTTTTTTCGCTAATACATAACTGGGTGCAATATTATTTGCTGTTAAATTGGGGCCGAGTACTAAGAGATTTAGAAGGATGACAATAACGAGGATGATTCCCCCAATCAATGTTCCCATATAAAATGCTTTCTCTCCTTGTGAACGTTGATTAATTTTTGAAGGGAAAATCATCAGAAACATAATAGGAGACATCGAAAAAACACTCACATAAAAAAATGTCGCCTGAATAACCGGTTTGAATCCTTCTTCTAATACAGGTTGTATGTTATGTACATCTGCATGTGGAAGAATGGTAAGGATGAGAATGATAAGTAATAGTATAAAGGGAATGAATAAAATCTCTACAGAGCGAGTAAAAGTTTCAATTCCAAGACGTACAGCCATAACGACGATAAGGATAAATAAGATATTTAACATTGCTATAGGGGTTTCAGGCATCCAAAATATTTTAATGAAATCACCAACATAGAAAATGATCTCTGCGGCCGTTGAAAAAGCCCAGAAAAAAAGGGTGAAATTGACTGCCTTACCTATCCATCTTCCAAAAACCTTTTCAATTACTTGATCTAAAGTTATATCAGGATACAGCCTTCCGATTCTAATATACAACCATACGAAAGTTAAACCGATACAAGCACCCAAGGTGGAGGACAGCCATGCATCCTGCTTGGCATAACCAGCTAATGGTGCAGGAGTATGTAAAATAACGGTTCCAACCGAATACAAGAGAACTAAAATCATAAATTGCCGAGCTGATATTTTAAAATTCTCTATCATCTTCCCACCTTGGATCCTTTCTGTAAGAGGTGTATTCTTTAAAGTTCTTTTCGCAAGGATATGGAGTTATTTCAAAGCTTTCAAATTAGTAAATGGGCCAGCAGCCCATTTCGTCAATTCAATCATCTCTTGCAAAGTTTAAGAAAATTGCCTTTCTTTAAAAGAAATTTTATTACTTGAAAAAATTCATCATCACATCACTTATAGGTTTGTAAATGAAAGTAATGAAATCAAGGGGATTTGGAATTTTTATATCTAAGCTTTTCGCAATACTTAGCCCTGTTCCGAATAAAAGTAGAAATGAAAACACGATTAATTCCTTCTTCTTTTTTTTCTTCCATAAGGGGGGAACCTCGAAAGCAAAAATGAGGATCGTCACCAATAGTATTCCAGCTATAACCCACATAATAAGCTCCTTCCATTTCAATGATCATTAGAGACAAAACTAAATTATCCTAAAACTTTCACTCTTTTGGTTTTGGTGCAGGCGTGTCTTCACGCGTTATATTTTGCTGACTGATTAGCCGGGGTCTTGAAAATAACCCCCAATGTGGTATACGCAATAGAGCATCCTTCTGGTCGGCCTTAATATACGGGGCAAAAGGTGCCATATAAGGAACGCCAAAGGATCGTAAGCTGCATAAATGGAGAATAAGAGCAATTAAGCCAACAATAATCCCAAATAAACCAAATGATGCTGCTAAGCCCATAAAGGGAAAGCGTAGCATTCTAACAGCAATCGCCATATTGAAAGAACTTACGACAAAGCTTGATATCGCCGTAATGGATACAACAATGACCATCGCAGCAGAAACAATTCCTGCTTCAACGGCTGCAGTCCCAATGACCAACGTTCCAACAATGGAAACGGCCTGCCCTACTGCTCTTGGCATTCTGAGTCCTGCTTCTCGAAGAATTTCAAAGGTTACTTCCATCATTAGGGCCTCTATAAAGGCTGGAAATGGAACGCCTTCTCGCTGTGCTGCCAAACTAATCAAAAGGGGTGTCGGCAGCATTTCCTGATGAAAAGTAGTAAGAGCGATGTATAGTGATGGGCCTAATAACGCAATCATGAAACCTAAAAATCGTAACATCCGAAGTAATGTACTACTATCTGCTCTTTGATAATAGTCATCGGCAGTTTGAAAAAATTGTACAAATAGTCCTGGGACAAGCAAGGGATGCGGGGAACCATCAACCATGATGACCACCCTGCCCTCAAGTAATGCAGCTGACGTAACATCTGGACGTTCAGTATGAAATATAGTGGGAAAAGGTGTATAGGTTTCATCTTGAATTAATTCTTCAATATAACCACCGTCTAATATCCCATCAATATCAATTCTATTGAGACGAGTTCGGACTTCCTCTACTACTTTTTCATTCGCAATCCCATTAATAAATAAAATGGAAATGTCTGTTTTGGTTTCTTTTCCGATTTTCATGCTTTCGATCCAAAGGTTTGGATTATTGATCTTTCGTCTAACTAAGGCTGTATTCGTACGAAGAGTTTCAGAGAAAGATTCTTTTGGCCCTCTAATGGAAGGTTCATTGGTGTTTTCATTAACACCTCGATCCTGTCCTCCCTTCATATCTACTGAAAGACAATCTTTATAACCATCTACAAGTATAATGACCTTTCCAGATAACAAGCACGAAAACAATTTTTCGTAATCTTCTATATTTTCGATGTTCCCTACCGTGAGAATCGACTCTTTTATGTGCGACAAAAAGTTTCTATCTACTTTAATTTTAGTTGTGTTTATTTTTTGGAAATCTGACATTAACGTTTCTAGAATAAAATTTTGAATAGAGGGACAGTCTACGAGGCCCTCAGTATAGATGACAGCGATACTAGTATTAAAATCTTCACCAATTTTAATGCTTCTAATCGTAATATCATCACTATGTCCTGTTTTATCTTTAATAAATTGGATATTATCCTCCAAACCTTCGAAAATGGGGTGTTGTTCTGTACTTTTTACTTTGGTTTTTTGAAAATCGGAGGGGGTTCTTCGATTTTTTTTAAACTTACGCACTATAATCCTCCTAAACCATTTTTATAGACTTTCATGTCAATCCTTTAGTAAAACGATTATAATGGCATTTTATAGTTGTGTTCTATCTAGTCATCATTTTTAATCCTCGGTGATTTCATTTAAAGGTGAATTTGCTATCGTACCAATTCTGCGTATTTTAACATCTATGTCTACTTTTACTGGCATTTCTGTAAAAAGTTGATTCCAATCATCTTTATTCTTTTTCCAATATTCAGGGTTTGATCGATGGATTGCTTCCCCGAATCCAAATGCATCTGCTTCATATTCGTTTTGGGTCACTTTTAAAGCTTTTTTAATTTTATCTTTAATATTTTTTTCCGTTCTTTTTTCCAATTCAGCAATCTTCTTGGTTTGAGTTATGTCAAGTCCCTTGCACCCGACTTCAGCTACGTTCCCTTCAACTTGTATTTTAATGTTTCCTTGGGGTTGTCCATCTTTAATAGTCGCCTTTAGATCCGTTTTTGTTTCAAGGACCTCAACTCCTGCGCTCCCTTCTTCTTTAGGGCAAGAGATAGTGACAATGGTACTTTTCACTTTTCCCAGAGCATAGTGAAGACCTTTACTCTCGGATTCATTCAACCATCCAATTAATTTATCTCTTTTAAATATGGCTAAACCCTGATATTCCAATTGTGTTAATGGTACAATCTGTTCTATATTTTCTTGCTTTTGCCCTGTAGAAGGATCTCCATGGATGGCGATTCCTGTCAATTTTGCCTCGATCCCCTTACTGACCAATTCCATGATTAATTGGTCCAATGTCATAGTAGCACTAGGTGCCCAGGCTTTTTCTGATGTTTCAAGGGACGAAAATAATTTATTTGATGGAATATCTTCTAAGGGAGTTAAAACTTTTAAAACATCTTCCGCTCTTGCATCCTTTGCGATGGCGAAATAAAAATCAGTTCGAAGTTCTTGATCCCTCGATAACAAATCTAAAACCTCACTGATCCCTTCTGTTGCCATTTCACTTCCTATAACAACCATTCGAAGATGTGCGGCATAAATTTTCCGTGGTGCAGTGGTCGTCATTCTTCGTATCGCTTCAAGTAACGTTTTTCCAGTTGATTTATAAACAACAATGGGGGTTTTCCCGCCGCCCCCTGATTTTGCCGCGATTTCCCCTGGATTAACGACTTGAAAGGTAACCGTATATTGACCATCCGATTTATCAATACCCATTCCGATTCCAATAGCCAATTCATTTAACTCAATTCGGTTCCAGCACCCTGAAAGAAGGGTGCAAAGACATAGACAGATCGCTATTTTAATGAATCTTGTAAACATCCGAAATCTCCTAACTAGGTTTTTATCCGGTCACTCCAAAATAGATATTGAGTGATTGGGTATGGATTTATTCCTGTTAGTTTTTAATGAAAGAATAGTTATTATTCATGATTCAATTGATTAGTTCAAAAAAACAATGAGCAAGTAATGAATGGATATTATAGGAAGTTCCTAAGGGGAGGATCTTTAAAAATCGCTCTTTTCTAAACGATAGCTGTTTTAGAAATAGATTTTTTAAAAGCAAACCATCGATAAAGAAGTTAATTGAAGCGGAAGATACGAGACACCTGCAGAAAGCAAACTGGAGCGGAAATCACCCACATTTTTTTGGGGAAAATAGCAGCAAAGTATACGATAAAAAAATTAAGGCATTCGGCCCCCATAATAAAAACAAATTAAAAACGAGCCATGAAAGTGAAAGTCATGACTCGTTTAGCAATTAACAGCCTTTGAAGGAAGCGCCAATAATGATTAACAGAATAAATAGAACGACGATTAAGGCAAAGCTTCCGCCAAATCTATGGCCACCATACCCATATCCACCAAAACGATTGCAAAACATATAAATTCCCTCCTTACCTTTTCTCTAGCCATTTTATGAACAAATCATTCGTTTTGCTTGTACTCATGTCCATGGACAAATTCTGATCTAGAGGGGAAATTTTTTTTTGATATCTTTATACACTCTTTACATTATGAAAAAGTCATCTCAATATCTATTTGCTAGTCTATGAATGATTCTAGTAGGTAGAGGAGGAATTTTTTATGAGTCATCAGAATTCGAACAAAGGCTTGAATAGAAGGGATTTTATCAAAATTGGCGGTATGAGCACTGTTGCGTTAACACTTGGATCTGTCGGTCTTCCATCCGATTTGTTGGGGGAAAACACGGCTTATGCAAAAAAACATCAGAATGCCAAGCTTAAATTTAATCAGGATGGGAAATTTAAGGTAGTACAATTTAATGATACTCAGGATGATGAACGAATTGATCGAAGAACGATCGAACTTATGGAAAAAGTACTTGATTCAGAAAAACCAGACTTTGTTGTGCTAAACGGTGACAATATTTCCAGTGGCTGTGATACAGCTTTGGAGATGAAGCAAGCGATGAACAATGTTGTCCAGCCAATGGAAAAACGTGAAATCAAATGGGCTGTGACATTTGGGAATCATGACGAGGATTCGACGCCAAATAGTGGTGTTGATGAGGAAGCCATGCTTAAGTTTTATAGGTCATACAAATATAATTGCAACGAACCAGGGGAGAAAAACCTTACTGGAACGGGTAACATGAATCTCCTTATTAAAAACTCAAAAGGCAATAAAGCCGCTTTCAATTTATGGCTGCTTGATAGTGGAAGATACGCACCAAAATCGATTGCAGGACAAAGCTTTGAAGGATATCCTACATGGGATTGGCTTCGTTTTAATCAAGTCAACTGGTACTATGAGACTTCAAAGAAGATAGAGAAGGAGTCTGGGAAGAAGATTCCTTCGCTTGTCTTTATTCATATCCCACTATGGGAACATCGGAATATGTGGTTTGCCAGTGTGGATGAAAGAACGGATGCAAACCATGCAGTAGCTCTAGAGAGACATAGTATTGTCGGCGAGAGAAACGAAGACGAATGTCCAGGACCTGTTAACAGTGGTTTATTTTCAGCAATGCTAGAGCGGGGAGATGTCAAGGGAGTATTCTGTGGCCATGATCATATCAATACATATGCAGGTAATTATTATGGCATCATGCTTGGTTATGGTGGTAATACCGGGTTTGGTACCTATGGCCTGCCGGGTGCGGAAAGAAATCGATTGCGTGGAGCCAGAGTCTTTAATCTTGATGAAAATACTGAAGACGTTCTAGTCGACACCCATATGGTGTTTGCTAAGGAATATGGGATTGATTTGACTGCGAATGATCAGAGTATTGACCCATTGCCGTTAGAGGATAATAAGGGTAAAGTTCGCTCATAAAGGGGACTATTCAGTGAAAAAGATGATAAAGGTCCAAAAGGGTCCGCTTCATAAGGGTCATTTTTAAGTGGAACCCATTAATTTGTCCAAAATAGGCAATATTTTGTCCGCACCTGTCGATAATTTGTCCAGTTGCCCATATATATTGACCGCTCGACAAAATACTACATAAGTGGCAAAGCTGCTTTCTTGTACACAAAAGTAAAGTGACCAATCTGAAGATGGGGCTGTCCAAAAAAGGTTCGGAACCACATGATCTATATAGAAGTTGCTTTGAAAAATTCCTTCTATATAGTGAAGCTGTGGCTCCGGTCATTTGGTCAGCTCTTTTTTAAAGGCTCTTTTCGTAGAGATTGTTGTTTTTGGGGAATAAACATTTGACCGTTCCTTTTCGCTACAGGTACTTGCTTTCCGCGGGGAGGAAGTCGAGCCTCCTCGACGTTCCGTCTGCGGGGTCTCGACTTTTCCTCTGCATCCCGCAGGAGTCAAGTGCCTTCCGCTCCAATCCACTCTGCATTTTCCATGTTGTTAAAAGCAACAAACTTTTAGAAAAGAGCCTTTTTAAAATACAATACTCTATTGTCGACACCCTTTTTAAAAGAATAAAGTATGTGCTAGGATAAAAAGAATGAAGTGACAATGAACTAAGGGTGAAGAGAATGAGCGAAATGGAGAAGGATCAGTTAAGTATTGAAGTGGCAAAGCTTTATTATTTATCGAGCTTAGGACAGCAGCAGATTGCCGATAAGCTTAAACTATCCAGACCGGCTATATCAAGATTACTAAGCTATGCCAAAGAAAAAGGGTATGTACAGATCGAGATAAGGGATCCTTATACAGATATAGATCAATTAGCGAGGGATGTGAAGGAACGATATGGTTTAGAGGATATTATCGTGACCTCCTCACCATCAGACGATTATGAGACCATTAAACAATTTATAAGTGAAGCTGCGGCAGTTTATCTACAGAATCATGTAAAACAAGGAGATATTCTAGGCGTTAGTTGGGGAACGACTATTTACGAGACTTCTAAGCATTTGTTAAAACAACCGATAAAAGGCGTGACAGTTGTTCAGCTAAAAGGTGGGATTAGTCATTCGAAAGTTATGACGCATGCCTATGAAACAATCGATATGTTTGCTGATGCGTTTAATACGATTCCAATGCATTTACCGCTACCCGTCGTTTTTGATAATGCACAAGTGAAAAATCAGGTTGAAGAAGATCGCCATATACGTCGCATCATCGAAATGGGCCGTCAAGCGAATATTGCTGTTTTTACCGTCGGGACCGTCCGCGATAAGGCTTTATTGTTTAAGCTTGGCTATTTTAGTTCTGATGAAAAGGAGCTATTACAGAAGGAAGCTGTAGGGGATATTTGTTCCCGCTTTTTTAATGAGAAAGGTGAAATCGTTCATGAAGAAATTAACAATCGAACGATTGGAATTGAATTGCAAGAATTAGAGCAAAAAGAAAAAGCAATTCTAGTGGCAGGGGGGAAGCGTAAATTAAAAGCCATTAAAGGCGCTCTGACAGGCAAACATGCGAATGTTTTAATTACAGATCAATATACGGCAGAGAACCTACTAAGGGACGACTGAACAAAATTTCAGTTGTCCTTTTACATTTGTTCAAAATCGAGTTATAATGAAAACGAAATCAAAAAACAAAAGAAAAATTGGAGGATATAAATCTATGAATATAGCAAAATATATTGATCATACAGCATTAAAAGCAGATACAAGCAAGGAAGCGATTCAAAAACTAATAGATGAAGCAAAGCAATATGGCTTTAAATCTGTATGTGTGAATCCTGGATATGTTTCATTTGCAAGTGAGCAATTGAAAGATACAGGTGTTGAAGTTTGTACGGTCATTGGTTTTCCACTAGGGGCATCAACAACTGAAACGAAAGTATTTGAAACAAAGGATGCCATCGAAAAAGGGGCAACGGAAATTGATATGGTTATTAATGTTAGCCAGTTAAAAGATAAAGAAGATGCTGCTGTTGAATTTGAAATTAGTGAAATTGTGAAAGCGGCAAAAGGGAAAGCCATTGTTAAAGTGATTATTGAAACATCTCTTTTAACAGATGAGGAGAAAGAAAGAGCATGTCTTTTAGCGAAAAAAGCGAATGCTGATTTTGTCAAAACTTCAACTGGTTTTTCAACTGGTGGTGCAACCGTTGAAGACATTAAATTAATGCGTTCAGTGGTTGGTGAAGACATGGGAGTAAAAGCTAGCGGTGGTATTCGCACGATTGAGGATGTAAACAGTATGATCGAAGCAGGTGCAACTCGAATTGGAGCAAGTGCGGGTGTATCGATTATGAAAGGCGAAAATAATATCGTTGATAATTATTAAGATTTAGGACTGTCTCTTCAGGAATCACAACTCAAATCTTCTTCAATTTATGGGCGATCAATGTTGTTCCGACCACTTATGGGACAGCTCCACATTCATATAAGGTTCCAGGGATTTTTTTGTAAAAACCATCTTAGGATGGTTTTCCCTATTTTTGCACCAAAAGAAAACGCTTACTAGGAGATGAATTATGCACTATATTGTAGGTATTATCGGGCTTTTTGTGTTTTTATTTTTAGCTTGGGTAATGAGTAGTGACAAAAAGAAGATCAAAATCAAACCGATTATCACGATGCTAGTGATTCAGTTTGTTTTAGGTTTTATTTTACTCAATACCTTTGTTGGAACTTTTATTGTTGGACATATTGCAAGAGCTTTTGAAAAGTTACTAGGATTTGCAGCAGAAGGAGTCAACTTTGTATTTGGCGGCTTAGTAAATGCTGAAGAATCTACTTTCTTTATTGGTGTGTTATTACCTATTATATTTATTTCAGCATTAATAGGAATCCTTCAATATACGAAAATTTTACCGGTATTTATGAAGGGAATTGGTTTTGTCTTAAGTAAAGTCAGTGGTATGGGAAAATTGGAATCCTATAATGCGGTGGCAAGTGCTATGATCGGCCAATCTGAAGTTTTTATAACATTGAAAAATCAACTAGCACATATCTCCAATCAACGACTTTACACATTATGTGCCTCTGCCATGTCAACCGTTTCAATGGCAATTGTGGGCTCGTATATGACATTAATTAAACCGGAGTATGTTGTGACTGCTATCGTTTTAAATTTGTTTGGTGGTTTTATCATTGCATCTATCATCAACCCTTACACCGTTCATGATGAGGAAGATTTAATTGAAACGAAAGATAAGAAGCAGTCTTTCTTCGAAGTTTTAGGTGAGTATATTTTAGATGGATTTAAAGTAGCCGTGATTGTTGGAGCAATGTTGATTGGATTCGTTGCGATTATTGCGATGATCAATGGTATTTTTGATGCCGTGTTTGGCGTAACCTTCCAACAGGTGCTAGGTTATGTATTCGCACCACTTGCCTTTATGACAGGTATTCCTTGGTCTGAAAGTGTGAATGCCGGAAGTATTATGGCAACAAAGATTGTAACAAACGAATTTGTTGCAATGGGTGAGCTTGCAGGTACAACCATCGACTTTAGTGAGAGAACAACGGCATTAATCTCAGTATTCTTAGTATCATTTGCTAACTTTTCATCGATTGGGATTATTTCAGGAGCCGTTAAAGGCTTGGATGATGAAAAAGGGAATGTTGTTGCGAAGTTTGGGTTGAAATTACTTTACGGTGCAACATTGGTTAGCTTTTTAACT
The DNA here is from genome assembly GCF_016908495.1 of Rossellomorea pakistanensis. Lineage (GTDB taxonomy): Bacteria > Bacillota > Bacilli > Bacillales > Bacillaceae_B > Rossellomorea > Rossellomorea pakistanensis. The sequence goes on from NZ_JAFBDZ010000002.1 coordinate 604,192, forward strand.
ACAGCCGTTGTGGGATTAATCTATTAAGCTGACGAGTAAAAAGTGAACATAAAGGAGTGCATAAGCATGAGAATGGTCGATTTAATTGAAAAGAAACGAGAAGGACATGAATTAACAAAAGCCGAGATTCAGTTTATTATCGATGGTTACACTAAAGGTGATATTCCAGACTATCAAATAAGTGCGATTTTAATGGCTGTCTACTTTAATGATATGACGGATCAAGAGAGAGCTCACTTAACGATGGCAATGGTTGAATCAGGTGATACCATTGATTTATCCGCTATTCATGGAATTAAAGTGGACAAGCATAGTACTGGTGGAGTGGGGGATACAACCACATTAGTCCTAGCACCATTAGTAGCAGCACTCGATATCCCAGTGGCAAAAATGTCAGGTCGTGGACTGGGGCATACAGGCGGTACGATTGATAAATTAGAGAGTATTGATGGCTTCCATGTTGAAATTTCAACAAATGACTTCATTGAATATGTGAATCGAGATAAAATGGCCGTTATTGGACAAACAGGTAACTTAACACCCGCTGACAAAAAATTATATGCCTTACGTGATGTAACAGCGACAGTGAATGCGATTCCATTAATCGCAAGCTCGATCATGAGTAAAAAAATTGCAGCAGGATCCGATGCAATTGTCCTTGATGTAAAAACAGGCGCAGGTGCGTTTATGAAAACGATTGAAGAAGCTGAACAATTAGCTCGTGCAATGGTCAAGATCGGTCAAGAGGTCGGACGTCAAACCATGGCGGTTATATCTGATATGTCTCAGCCATTAGGATATGCGATTGGTAACGCTCTTGAAATGAAAGAAGCCATTGATACACTAAGAGGCGAAGGACCAGAAGATTTAACAGAGTTATCGTTATTACTAGGCAGCCAGATGGTTGTACTAGCGAAAAAAGCGGATACTCTTGAAGAGGCAAGAGGAATGTTACAAGAAGTCATTGACAATGGTAAAGCTCTCGAAAAATTCAAGGTTTTTATTAAAAATCAAGGGGGAGACCCTTCTATTGTCGATCAACCAGAAAAGCTGCCTGAAGCAACGTATAAAATCGATGTCCCAGCAAAGCAAAGTGGTTATATTTCAAAGATTGTTGCGGATGAAATGGGTGTAGCATCGATGTTATTAGGGGCAGGTCGTGCGACTAAAGAAGATGACATTGACTTAGCAGTGGGAATTGTCCTAAAAGCAAAAATTGGTGATGAAGTGAAAGAGGGCGAAACTCTAGTAACGATTCATTCAAACCAAGAAAATGTCGACGATGTCATAGGAAAAATATATGACTGCATTTCTTTTGCAGATGCTGTTGAATCACCTAAATTAGTTCATAAAGTGATTACTGAGTAATGATATAAAAAACCTTTCAAATTATAAATAGGGAGAGAACGAACCCTCATAGATTATGGGGGTTTTTATTATTCAATAAAAATATATTATATTTCAATTTAGCGTAATTTATCATGAACTGGGTGTGTTGAAGGTCACAAGTAGCTCTTTGGTACTGACTTGGTAAAGTGAATTTGTCAGTATAATATATTGGCTTAAAGTAGTGTTCCAAAAGGGGCGGAACACTACGATGATCATATATATAGATGCTTTAAGAAATGACTCTATATAGTAAAATTGTAATTTCTGGCATCTTTGATTTGGGATAGCCCCTTTGCTTTATTTACAAAAGATTAATAGAAAGTAGCATTGTAGTTCATAAAATATGATTAGAATACAATCAAAAGCACATTAAAATAACTAAAACAATATTGTTTATGTGTTTTTATTTGGTTTTGGGAAGGAGGAGTTCGTAAGAGGCTATAGCTATAACGCAAATAGGTAGGACCGTTTCTTTGAAAATTGTAAATGATATTCTTTTAAATTAGTAAAAATAGTATTAGGAGGAGTATTATGAAATTTAATATCAGAAATTTGTTAACCCTCATTGTAGCAATTGCTGTTGTCTGTGCTGCTATCCCTGTCCTTACTTTTGCTAAAGAATATGGTAAAGCTGTTGAAACTCCAAAAGCCTCAGAACCTAGTGGTAGATACGAAAATGCCAAAATCATTTCACTCAGTACTCAAACTAAGAATGCCGATATTTACTACACACTTGATGGAACTTTGCCAACTAAAAAAAGTAGGAAATATAATAAAAATAACCCTATAACCATAACAAAAACGACTAATTTAAGTGTAATAGCAATTAAAAAAGGGTTATCTAGTAAGCCAGCAACTTACTCCTATATTATAAAGACAAAAGAAAAACCATTACTTCAGTTTGTTGCAATGTCAGACGTACATGTTGGGTCACATGAAAAAGGGGATGCAAGATATGCAAGTTTTTTTGACACGATCGCAACGATTTTTCCTCAACCTGATGCTATTTTATCAGTAGGAGATATGATAAACGATAATGGTTTTGATAAACCGAATGATCATAAAATAGTAAAAGAAATATTTCTAGATAACTTAAAAAGAAAAAATATGACGAATACCAAAATACAATTGGCAATTGGTAACCACGATGCGAGCGTTTCTAAAATGCAGGAACATTACCCAGCTGAGTGGTTTACTAGTCAAAAAAATGGATATTATGAAACGCAGATTGGAGGATACTCCTTCTTCTTTCTGAATGGAAATAATTACAACTATGATACAACCCAAAGAAATTGGTTGAAAGGGAGGTTATCTGAAATTATAGCTGACCCTAAAAACATGAATAAACCTATTTTTGTAAGCGTGCATCAACCGATTTCCGGTTCAGTGATGGATGGTCAACAGTCTTCTAACCCAAACTTGTATAAAGATCTTAAAGAATATCCGCAAGTCATTACCCTTTCTGGACATTCTCATCTTAATATTAATGATGATCGCTCTATTTATCAGAATGATTTTACCTCTATTAATCTAGGATCCATGTCTTACATAGAGTCGGATCGAGGGTATCAATCTGTAACTTCTGAAGGAATTGCTGACAGATTTGAATTCCCTGTATCTCAAGCGCAATTTATCGAGGTATATGAGAATCGAGTGGAGATAGAGAGAGTCGCGTTAAATGCTGATCCTGGTGATATTTATACAAATGGAAAATGGTCAGCTGAACCGCAGCCACCATATAATAGCGCAGGAGCTACCGTGGGTGAAAAATGGGTAGTTGAGTTAAAAGGAAAAACCGATGAAGAAATTAAAAGCAATTTCAAATATACACCTGAAAACAGAAATCAAGTTGCTCCCCAATTTAAAGGAAACAGTAAACTTCATGTTAGAGAAAAAATGGGTGTCCCAAATTTATCATTTTTACAAGCTAAGGATGATCAAATGGTCCATCATTATGAAGTAAAAGTGAGAAATGAAAGCACGGACAAAATAGTAAAATCTTTGAAGGTGTTTTCTGATTATATGTACTCGCCGATTCCGGACAAAATGATCATTCCTTTAGAAGGCCTTGAAGCACAAACAAAGTATAATGTTGAAGTGGTTGCTGTGGATAGCTATGATAATAAATCATTATCTATTCAAAAAGTATTTAAAACAGGCGTAACGTTTTAGAGGTAATACCTACTATAATTAAGTATTAATGTCTGAGCAATTGCAAAAAAGTGATTCCAGTATCCATGTAAAATAGTATCGATTTATATAACCCGATCTTAGATGATAAAGGTAGAGTTATTCCTATTCGTTATGGATAATTTAATTCTTGGCGATTAGGAAGTGGTTTTTATAACAAATCCACTTCTTGGGCTGTCCCCTTATGGGACAGCCTCACTATTATTCAATCAGCTTGTACAACCGTATAGCCAGCTGGAGATTCAGTAGTTGCTGAGCATCTTGAATGTTGCATACCAGTTATAATATTATGTTAAAATTTATGTGTTTTTTTTTTGTAATTGACTTATAACCAGGATGAAAAGTGGGAGAAATAAACCAAAACTTAGAGTAAAGGCCCACCATGATGATAAAACGAATTTAATGAAATATGGTGAGTTTGGTACTATGATAAGAGAGAGGTTAACAAGAATGATGCCCATCGGTAATGTCACTATTTTTTGGTTATTAATTTTTAATATTTGAGCTAATCCTAATATTGTCGCATAAAAACAAATCAATAATTTGAAAAATAGAGTAATATACCATATAAAAGCTAATAATGCCTCAATTCGTTGGAAAAAGTTTCCGATATTGATTTTCTTGGCAATTGCATAAGAGGGATACATATTTCGATTGGTCAAATCAGCACCAAGAACGGTAATACTGAGAAAAATGATGATGGATAGACAAATACTTCCGATTAGCATTCCACTAATATAAGCTTTTGTAGCTTGACTTTTTTGATTAATATAAGGAAAAAACATTAACAGAATAACAGATTCTAAGTAATAGCCCATAATGGGAATAGTTCCCCCAAACAATGGTTTTATCCCATCTTCTAATACGGGTTGAATATTCTCGAACTTAATTTCAGGTGAAATCGAAATGATTAAAACGACAAAAAGAATCAACACCCAAGGTAAAAAAATTTCTGCTGCACGGGCCATAACCTCTATGCCAAGACGTGTCCCCATAATAATGATACTTAAAAAAAGAATAAGAATCGCTTGAATAGGAGTTTCCGGCATAATTTGCGTCTTCATGAAATCTCCTAGTTGCCAAAGAATAACACCTGCATCTATAAAAAAGAATGAAATAAATAATAGACCAATCATTTTTCCTACCCATGGGCCAAGAACTTTCTCACCGATCTGGATAATATTCTTAGACGGAAACTGATTCCCAAGCAAACTGTACAACGATACTAACAAAACTCCTAGTACGCTAGCTAATAGAGCTGAAATCCATGCATCCTGTTTTGCTAAAACGGTAACATTTGCAGGAATGAATAATATTGTATCTCCAATCACAAATAGTGTGAATAATACAGTAAATTGATTCGGGCTTATTTTTGTATTATCGACCATTTTTTTCCCCATTTCATACTTATAAGACAAATAACTTATTGTTATTGATTATCTCCTAAACTTACCCAAATTAGACATGCGATCAGAGTACTTGTACTACCTTAATGTATTAACAAAACGATGTAATTCTTATCCTTTTTAAGTAATTCTTGTAGGTATAGTACTATATCTCAGGAGAAGAACTATTAATCAAGTTTTATTTTTTGTATTGAAAGAATCCTCCTTGGCCTCAAATGGATAGTAAAAACTCCCTTTACTAATCCCGCATTCAAAATGTTATATTTAAATAATAGAATTTTCAGTAATCTACTAATTAGGAGCTCTGAGATGAAACGATTTTTACGAGTACCTCTTCAAGTCAAGATATTAGGCCTTGTCATTTCACTTTTATTGCTGGTTATTGGGTTGTTGACATTATTATTTGCATACATGGAAACAAATGAAGATGTAGAACAAGCAGAAGAGCTGGCATTACAGACGGCAAAGACCCTTTCCTTCATGCCGGTTATTCAAGATTCTTTTCGTGAAAATAAACCGTCAGAAAATCTTGCTGCAACTGCGGAACAGCTAAGGGATCAGGTAGACGCTTCTTCCATACTAATTGAGGATCGGGAAGGGCTGCCCTTTGGGTATGTTGGGCAAGGTTCGGGTGAGGATGATCCGAAAGACCGCTACCGGGCACTTGTGTTCGGTAGTTATTATGTGACACGAGAAGGGAATGGGGATGAGGAGGTTTTGAAAGGGATTGCTCCCATTATCATTCGCTATGATCAATATCAGAAAGTTGAAGGAACCGTCATCGTAGAATTTAAAATGAAAACGATCCGTGAGAACATGACGAAGGATATTCGAACGATGCTGATTCTTTCTTGTTTTGTCCTCTTTCTTGGGGTTTTTGGGAGTATTATTCTCGCCCATAGTATCAGAAAGGATACTTTCGGATTAGAGCCTTATCAAATTGCTGCGTTGTATCGGGAAAGGAATGCTGTTTTTCAATCCGTAAAAGAAGGAATAGTGGCTATTGATGAACACGGAATGATTACCATGATGAATCAATCGGCGAAAGAGCTTTTAGGAATTACATCACGTGTAAGAGGGTTAAAAGCCGAAGAGGTAATCCCTTCTAAGAGCATGCTGCAAGCTTTATATTCTAGTAAAATCCAATCTAATTTAGAACTACAGTATAACGAAAAAACGATGATTATAAACTCCCAGCCGATTATGGAAGAAGGGAAAATGGTTGGGACGGTAACGAGTTTCCGTGACCGCACAGAAATTAAAAAAATGGTAGATGCCTTGTCAGAAGTCAAACAATATTCGGAGGATCTACGTGCACAAACCCATGAGTTTAAGAATAAACTCTATGTTCTTTTAGGTCTCATCCAGCTGGGAAAACTAAAGGAGGCAATTGAGCTTATACAGGATGAAACAGAGCTCCAAGAACACCATAGCCATCTATTCTTTAATAGTATTCTAGATGAAAAGGTACAGGCGATTTTGCTGGGGAAGCTGGCGAAAGCATCTGAGAAAAAAATTCAATTTGAAATAGAGGAGGAGAGCTCATTGACTCCGCTGCCTGAACGAATCGGGCTTTCCCCACTGATTGTCATTCTTGGAAATCTTATCGACAATGCCTTCGAAGCAGTAAACGAAAGGAATGAGAGGGTTGTGTCGTTTTTTGTAACAGATATCGGGAAAGACATAATTTTTGAAATAGCCGATAGCGGCGCAGGGATTCAAGTAGAGAATGAAGGGCTGCTCTTTCATAAAGGAGTTTCTTCAAAAGGAGATAACCGCGGATACGGACTTGCAAATGTAAAAGAGGAAGTGGACCTACTAGGGGGTTCCATTGAATGGATCTCCAGAAAAGAAGGTGGCACAATTTTCACTGTTTTTTTACCGAAAGGATAGTTGATAGAAAGGGAGAATGAGTGATGATCAATGTTTTAATAGCTGAGGATGATTTCAGAGTCGCGCAGATCCATGAAGAATTTTTAGCAAAGAATAAACAAATGAAACTTATAGGAAAGGCCACTAATGCCAAGGAAACCTTTCAGCAGTTAAAAGAGCATAAAGTGGATTTACTTCTTTTAGATGTATACATGCCGGATGAGCTGGGAACCGAGCTCCTACATTCTTTAAGGTCCGATTTTCCAGAGGTGGATATCATCATGATTACGGCAGCGAAAGAAAAGTCATTTCTAGAAAAAGCCTTGAAATATGGAATACAAGATTACTTAATAAAACCAGTTACGATGGAGAAATTTCATAAAGCACTTGAAAATTATTGTCAAAAGAGAAGAACTCTTCAGTCCGCTTCAGAGGTTGATCAAGAGGTATTAGACATGTATTTTGGATCGAAGAAAAAAGTGTCCGAAAAGAAGAATGACTTGCCACCGGGAATCGATTATTTAACACTAAACAAAATTAGTAAACTATTAGCAAATGAAAAAGACGGGATCACCTCAGAAAGAGTAGGGGAAAAAATTGGGGCGTCTAGAACAACTGCAAGAAGGTACCTAGAATATCTCGTTGGTATGGAAGAAGCTACGATAGAGCAGGTATATGGAATTGTAGGAAGACCGGAAAGAAGGTATTGTATGAAAAAATAAAATAAAAACTTTTGAAAATTATGAACAAAATGAACAAAACACCCTTTAAGTTTTTAAAAGACAATATTTTGGAAACGTTTACATGGTGGTAGCAAGCCATTAGGATGAGAATAATCGTACTATACCTTAGTACAAATTATTCGTTAATATTGCTGTTTTCGGCGAGTAATAAGTGGATGGAATTACCCATTTTATTGCTTCCGGTCACTATGTTGGTTCGGAGATTTAAATAACAATATTAATGAAAAAACCAATATTAAAAAGGGGTGTACATTGTTTATGAAGAGATTAGGAATACTGTTGATCGTGTTTTTCATGATGTTAGTAACGGCTTGTTCGAACTCGGCTTCAGGTGGTGAGGAGTTTCCTTCGAAAAATATTGAAATCATTGCTCCCGCTTCTCCTGGTGGAGGTTGGGATTTGACTGCACGTTCTGTTCAAAAAGTACTGAAGGATAATAATCTTGTAGATGAAAATATTAATGTCATTAACAAGCCTGGTGGCGGTGGTGAGGTAGGATGGAAATACCTTGAAACTAAGGATTCCCATTACCTGGCGATTAATTCTAGTCTGGTGTTGACGAATAATCTATTGGGGCAAAGTGAACTAACACATGAACAATTTACACCGATTGCAACTCTTGCGACAGAGTGGCAGGCGTTAGCCGTACCAGTAGATTCAAAATACGAAACGGCTTCACAGTTACTGGATGCAATGAAAAAAGATCCTAAGTCCGTCAAGATCGGTGTAGGACCTGGGCTTGGGAACGATGACCATTTATCATTGGTTCAAGCTGCTAGTGAAAAAGGAATCGATCCTTCTAAGCTCGACTTCCTTGTATATGAAGGTGGCGGGGATGTGGTCACTGCTCTATTAGGTGGTCATGTAGATACTGTCACGACATCGCTATCAGAAGTAAAGGAGCAGCATCTTGCAGGGAAGCTGAAGATTCTTGCAGTATCTTCAGAAAAGCGACTAGAAGATATTAAAGATGTTCCTACTTGGAAAGAAGAAGGAGTGGATATGGTATTCCCGCACTGGAGAGGAATCATGGGGCCGCCGGATATGACAGAAGAAGAAATTGCTTACTGGGACGAAAAAATTGGGAAAATGGTTGAATCAGAAGAGTGGAAGAAAATGCTCGAAAATAATGACTGGGAAGATTTTTATAAAGACAGTAAAGAAACGGAAGTATTCATGAAAGAGCAGGCTGAACTTTATGAAGAGCTTGTTAACAACTCTGGATTAATGCAGTAAAGGGAGGCTGGATCCATTGAAAGTCATAAAAATAGGAATGCCCATCTTTTTAATTCTTTTAAGCTGCACCTTTTTGATTGCATCTATTAATTTACCAAAAGCAAATCTAGGAAATCCGAATGGGCCACTCTATTTTCCGTTAGGGTTGAGCGTTTTAATGATGATTTTTAGTGTTATCTATTTATTTCAAGAATTAAAAAGGCTGCATGAGAAGAATGAGAGTGTTAAAGATCTGCTTGAGGGAAGGACTCCTATGTTAATTGGTTTAACTGTTGTTTACGGTGCGATTTATGCCGTGATTTTTGAACAGATTGGATTCCTTTTCTCGACAATCCTTTTCTTAGGAGCCTTATTGTTTACCTTGAATGGACGGAAAAAATGGTTGGTGAATATACTAGTGTCCATCATTTTTTCCTTCATATCTTGGTATGCATTCAGCGAATTACTAGGTGTCAGTCTACCTTAGGAGGTTACAGGGAATGGATATGAGTAACTTTATGCAAGGCTTAATGACTGCCTTGGAACCGATTAATATTATGTGGGTAATTGTTGGAGGATTCCTTGGAACGATCGTCGGGATGCTCCCAGGGCTTGGACCTGCAACAGCTGTTGCGGTCCTTATTCCGATCACTTTTGGAATGGACCCTGTGAGTGCCATCATTTTAATGGCTGCTATTTACTATGGGGCAATGTATGGAGGCTCGAGAAGCTCTATTCTTTTAAATACGCCAGGTGATGGATCTGCCATTGCAGCAACATTTGATGGATATCCGATGGCTCGGAAAGGACAGACGGGACAAGCAATGGCGATTTCAGCGGTCGCTTCCTTTATCGGAGGGATAATGGCGGTTGTAGGGTTTATTCTTCTAGCAGAGCCATTGGCTAATTTCGCTTTAAAGTTCGGACCGGCAGAATACTTTTTATTAATGCTACTCACGTTATCGGCTATTGTGTCTCTCTCAGTAGGGAAAATGACGAAGGGATTCATCGCTATGTGTCTCGGTCTTATGTTGAGTACCGTTGGAATTGACACTCAAACGGGTGTATATCGGTTCACGTTCGGCAGCGCCCATTTAAGTGAGGGAATCGATTTTCTTATCGTCATTATTGGGGTATATGCAATCGGGGAAGTCCTTTATAACTATCTGAGTATCGATAAAGAGAAAAGGGAAAAAAAGAAAGTAGGAAAGATCTGGTTTACAAAGGATCAATGGAAACGATCAAAGTGGCCAATTTTAAGAAGTGGTCCACTTGGGTTTATTGTTGGGGTTCTGCCTGGTGCTGGCGGTTCTATTGCGTCAATGATCAGTTATTCCACAGAGAAGCAGATTTCCAAAAAGCCTGAAGAATTTGGCGAAGGGGCAGTAGAAGGGTTAGCAGCTCCTGAATCGGCAAACAATGCAGCTTCCGTTGGGGCGATGATTCCTTTATTGACCATGGGAATTCCAGGATCTGGTACGACAGCCGTTATGCTTGGAGCTCTAGTAATGCTTGGTTTAAAGCCGGGTCCGCTCCTGTTTGAAAATGATCCAAACTCAGTATGGACGTTGATCAACAGTATGTTTATCGGAAATATTGCTTTGGTCATTATCAATATTCTTCTGGTCGGACTACTAGTGAAAATTTTAGATACTCCAGCAAAAGTACTTTATCCAGTGATTGTATTATTAGCTTTTATTGGGACGTATACCTTAAGTTACAGCGCTATTGACTTCTTTTTGCTTCTTGTATTCGGAATATTCGGTCTTTTTATGAAGGTATTAGATTTCCCAATCGCTCCTTTAGTATTAGCATTGATCGTTGGAGGAGATATGGAGCAAAACTTCAGGAAAGCAGTACTTTCCTCTGATGGAAGTCTCTCGATATTTTTTGCTTCACCGATTTCAATAAGTTTAACGGTGTTAACGATTATTTCTCTTTTCTATCCATTACTTATTAAAGCTCTAAAGAAAAGAAAAATAGATACGAAGCCACCTGTTGACGGGAGTGTGTAAATCACGATTAAAGGAGAAATAGATATGTCTGATTTTAACTATGATGTTGTTGTTGTAGGTGCTGGGAATGCTGCCCTTTGTGCCGCTATTTCTGCAAGAGAAGAGGGAGCAAAGGTATTAGTTCTTGAAAAAGGACCAGAACACAAACGTGGAGGGAACTCTTTCTTTACTGATGGTGCAATCCGAGTGGCCTATCACCATTTGGAGGACATTCGCAAAGTAATACAGGATCTTACGGATGAAGAGGCTGAAAATATCGTAATGCCTGAATATGGAGAAGAAGCCTATCTTGAGGATATTATGCGGGTGACAGAAGGAAAAAGTGATCCGGAACTAGCAAACCAGTTAGTCAACCGTTCATTTGAGACGCTCTTATGGATGAGAAGCCATGGAGTAAAATTTGAACTTAACTATGACAACCAGTCATTTGAAAAGAATGGGAAGCGTGAATTCTGGGGTGGTCTCCCAGTAAAGACGGAAAACAAAGGCGTTGGCTTAATGAAGCAATTGTTTTCTCGAGCAGAAGAGCTTGGAATTGATATTTGGTATGAAGCTGCTGCAGTGGAGCTGTTAAGGGAAGAAGGTCAAGTTAATGGTGTTGTTGTGGAAAGAAATGGTGGAAAAATAATTGTAGATGCATCAGGTGTCGTTCTAGCTTGCGGAAGCTTCGAAGCCAATAAACAACAACGTAGTCAATCTATTGGGGAAGAGTGGGAAGCGGCGATTGTTCGTGGAACTGAGTACAACACGGGAGATGGCATTGCGATGGCATTAGCAGTAGGGGCACAAAAACATGGTGAATGGTCTGGCTGCCATTCCATTGGAACCGATTATAATGCCCCAAAGGTTGGTGATTTCACGAAACCCGGAGACATTTTTAAGAAGCATTCTTATCCATTAAGTGTCATGCTGAATAAAGAAGGGAAACGCTTTGTAGATGAAGGAGCCGACTTCCGAAACTATACGTATGCCAAATATGGACGAGAAATTCTGAAACAGCCTGGACATGTGGCCTACCAAATTTATGATTCGCAAGTACGCCCATTGCTTCGAAAAGAGTACGACTTAGAAGAAGCTACTTATTATAAAGCGGATACTCTAGAAGAGCTTGTTGCATTACTTCCAGTGGACAAATCAGAATTTTTAAAGACGATAACCGAATACAATGAAGCAGTTCAGGAAGGCGCCTATCACCCTACAGAAAAAGATGGGAAAGGTACAGTGGGAATTACTCCTCCTAAAACGAACTGGGCACTCAGAATGGAAGAAGGTCCATTCTACGCATTTCCGGTAACATGTGGAATCACCTTCTCATTTGGTGGATTACATGTTAACAACAGGGGGGAAGTGCTAAATAAAGAAGGAAACCCCATTGCTGGCCTATACGCAGCAGGAGAAATGATTGGCGGAATCTTCTATCACAACTACCCAGGTGGATCCGGACTAATGTCTGGGGCAGTATTCGGCAAACTAGCAGGACTAACAGCTGCAACAGCAGTTTCCGAACAAAACACCAACACAGTAAAGCACTAACGCACCCGGGGACGGTTCTCGATTACGGCACCGCGTTAAATCACTGCGGGACGGTTCTCGAGCGCGGTAATTCGTTAAAGCGGATAGAACAAGAATAATGACAAAAGTCACCTTTCGCTTGGTGGCTTTTTCATTTTCAGATTCATTAGTAGGATTTTGTGATAGGAGTATAAAAAATGAACAATAAACGAATTTTATTAGGTTTTTCACTATTATTATACTTAATGTTCTTTTTTCCTTGTTTTGATTGGGATATTCGATGGAAGGCAGTTATCGCTCTTGCGATTATCCAAATTTTGTGGATTGGTAGGGTCTTTCCATTGGCATTTAGTTCATTATTATTTATGTTAATTCTCTCCTTTCATTTTTTTAGCTATGAAGAAACATTGGGGTATTTCAGTTCCGGAATCGTCTGGTTGCTCTTCTCTACTTTTATCTTATCGAAGTCTTTCATTGAAACGGGTCTTGCAAGCCGAGTCTCCCTTTTCATCTTGAAGCTTTCAGCTGGATCGGGGAAGGCACTCATTCTCATTTCTTTTCTATTAATGATAGTGCTATCCATCCTTATTCCCTCTAATGTAGGCAAAGCAAGTCTAGTTTCTTCTGTATTAGATAGTCTAGTTAAAAGCTTAAAGCAGCTTGGGGAGGTTCGTAAGCTAGCAAAATCTTTATTTATTGGTATTGCTTACTTGGCGGCCATCTCTGGAGTATTTGTAGCTACCGGTGCTAGTTCGACTATCTACACGTTTGGAATCCTATCGGAAATTTCCCCAGACATCGATTATCTAAATTGGCTCATTCTTTTTGGAGTCCCAATCTTGTTGTATATTCTTCTACTTTGGATTATTTTTTTGGTGATTTTCCCACCAGAAAAAATAGATAGGAAGCTTATATTAAATTTTATCGATGACAAGATCAAGGAACTAGGAAAATTAAGTGTTAGAGAAAAGAAATTGATGATTTTAATAGGATTCACACTATTATTATGGATCACACAAAATTGGCATGGCTACTCCATCCCTCAGATTGGCTTATTAGGAGCATGTATAACTATATTGCCTTATATAGGGATATGGAATTGGGAGCAAGCCAGAAAATCAATAGATTGGGACATGATGCTCTTTTTCGCATCAACATTAATGGTTTCTGGGATGCTGGTTAAAACGGGGACAATTGATTGGATGGCTAGTGTTTTGAACACTCATCTTTCAGCCCAATCCACATGGCTGGCTGTACTGATATTAGTGATATTTACCGCTATTCTTAGGATCGTTTTTGTAAATATTCTAGGGTTTCTAACGATCATGCTCCCCCTCGCCGTCACTATTGGTGAAACAATGCCGGATGTCTCTCCAATAACGATTGCTATGCCCGTCTTTCTTGCAGGTGTTCCAGGCTTCTTTCTTGTCACGCAATCTCCAGTCCATCTGATTAGCTATACTTATAGTTATTTTAGTGATAAAGACCTATTCCGTGTTGGAGTTTATTCTGCATTTTTATGGATTGTTGTTATACTTTTTTCGGTGTTTTTTTGGTGGAGTTAGTAACAAAGTGTATTAGAAGTAAATTTAGGGTGAGAAGTTTTTATGCTGAAATCTAAAGAAGAATAACGTGCTTTAATTATAGGAAAAGGAGGTGAAAAAGATGGAAGAAATAATCCATCTACTGAAACCGTTAAAAGGTCAGAAAATAGAGAACCTAAACAACGAAAAAATATCAATAACAATAAAGATATTTAATGTTTTTAATATATAGAGATTAATAGATTATTAGACGAAAAAGTGAAATAAGGGAGTTAATTAAAATGAACTTATGTAAAACTTGGAAAAATCGTTATGAAGATCTTTATTATCAGGATTTCTGTTTTAAATGCTTTTTAAAATCAGATGACTTAGATTTAGTTATTGAAGAATTAGCCGAAATTCATTATCAGTAACACGCGTCAGAATGACCTTTAGAAAGGAGAGCATATGCAAGGTGTTTAGAAGAAAGGAGCAAAAACTGCCGGAACGATTGCTTTTCTTAAATACGCTCTCACGTGGATTATTGCAGGTATCCTGCTTCTTCTCACATCGATTTTCGGACCCGCATTGTTTGTTTCCATTAGCCTGGGTGGTACGAATCAGTTTGAATCTGGTATGTCAGGAGAGGGAGCCGGAGGAACAGCGCAAGTATCGGCTGAAGTATTACGCTATAAACCTCTTATAAGGAAATATGCTGAAGAATACGGAGTCGGTGAATATGTGGGGCTTATTATGGCTCTTATACAACAAGAATCAGGAGGAAGGCATTAGATGTGATGCAGTCTTCAGAATCCATTGGGCTTCCTCCTGGAACCATCACAGACCCCGAATATTCTATTCAAATCGGAGTCAAATACTTTGCAGAAGTGATGAAACAAGCCAAAGGCGATATTCACCTCGCCTTCAATCTTACAACTTCGGAAATGGCTTCATTGGGTACGCATTAGAGCGTGGTGGTTATTCCAAGGAAGTAGCCATTGAATTTAGTAATATGATGGCTGCTAAAATGGGGTGGTCCCGATATGGGGATGTCCATTATGTAGAGCATGTTCTTCGTTATTATAATGCTGGAAATGGCAGCGTTGTGGTAGGAGGCGATGGAACACAATCATTTGATGTAGAGGAAGTCCATAACATCATGAAACAGTTCCTTGGCCGACCTTATGTATGGGGGGAAGGACACCAGCAGTAGGAGGGTTTGATTGTTCTGGGCTACTAGAATATGCTTTCGCACAAATCGGAGTTGATCTATACGGAACAGCACAATCACAATACAACAAGACCATCCTAGTTCCTGAAGATCAAATTAAGCCAGGCGATTTAGTTTTCTTTTCCACTTATAAGCCAGGACCTTCCCACGTCGGGATGTATGTGGGAGATGGAAAATTCATTAACTCGAATGGGAGTAATGGTACTTCCTATTCTTCCGTTGAAGAATGGAAAAACTTATATCCCTTCTTAGGTTTTAGAAGGCTTCAGTAATGGAGGTGGAAGGGGATGGAACCAATCCAAAAGAAAAATTACATTTTACTGATGATCGGTTTTGTTGCTGCTGTTGTGATTATGTATGTCTTCAGTTTACGAATGCAATTGCAAGAAGTCCGAGCGAACCAAAGCAACTATGAAGAGAAGATTGCTTCGTTATCATCAATCCAGAACACAGATGCATTAAAGGTGAATCGAGAGTTTCTAAAAAGCTTTTTCACTTACCAAACCACTGCTGAACGATATAAGAATATTAAACCATTCATGACCGATCGGGGATATAAGGCTACCCACCCTTCAGGAACCAAACTTCCGGATTCGGACCAATCAGTGAAGTCATCCATGGTGGGATTAAAGCCTTTTGAATATCAATCATCAAAGAGTGAAGCAGAATTCTTTAATGAATTTAAACTAAGTACCGAATTTAATGATGTGACCAATACGGAAACCGTCATTGTCAAAACGTCCTTGATCTATGTCAAAGAGCAAGGATGGAAAATAGATGATGTTGAGTTTGTGGGGCAGTTAACAGGAAGGGGATAAAATGAAAAGGGAGAAGAAAAATATGAGAGTAAGGATGGTTTAATATGAAGAGTACAGGCATAGTTCGAAAAGTTGACGAATTAGGTAGAGTGGTTCTACCAGTTGAACTAAGGAGAAATTTAGAGATTGGGGAGAAACGTGAAGCTGTTTCCTCAGGAAGCTCTTTTATGAACGGTCCTAACAGCGTTATAAAAAAATTGAGTTTGTAGTTAGTAGCCAAGAATTTTTGAGCAATCGAGAAGAAGTTTTTAGCATTCTTATGTGATTAACTAAAAATCCATTGAACGTAATAAGGAGGATTCTATCATGGGTAATAAGTCAAGTAACAGGAGAACAGATTCTGCTTCAAGAGTGATTATGGCATCACCACAAACCATATATCGGCATTCATGAACCCGGAAGCATTGGTTTTGTGGCTTCCACCGAAAGGAATGTCGGGTCATATTGACATGTTTGATCCCGTAAGATAGAAAAAATAAGAGGCTGTTCGAAAAGGGCAAACTCATTAAAAACTGAAATTCAAGAATGTTGGTATAGCAGTATTCATTAACAAGTAATGGGGCGTCCAATAGCCGAAAAATCGACTTATTGGACAGCCCCATGTATTTGTGGATTGTTTTCTAAGAAAATGAAAGTATGTATACCACTAAACTTGAAAAAGAAGAGAAATTGATTAGCTGAAGTTCGGGCAGCAGCCTTTCACTTTGCCTTCTGTAAAATTAGTTAGCATATCTTAGGGAGTTTATTATTGGAATTAGTATTATTCTAATTGGAGGTTAAAAATGGAGAAGCGTAAAAAAAAATATTCATTTGAAATTCAAAATAAATATAGACAAAAAACCAGAAAAAAAAGAGAGAATAATAACAATAAATTTGAAGTGATAATTATTGCTATTATATTCTTAACAATAATAATAGTAAAATGGCTAGACTAAATTTATACTTAAGCGGGATTATTTGTAATAAGATAAGCTACTTTTTGTAAGGTTTTTCTTGAGTAAATTCTTTTTTAAAGGCTGTTTTCGCATAGATTGTTGTTTTTTCCACATACTAATTAAACCTTGATATAATCCGTTTTAAGGATGGTGTTTAGTGTGTGGGAGAATGTATATGAAGAATTTAGTGAATTGAATAAATCGCAATAAATTGCTTTATTTGAAGCAATAAAACAAGATTTGCTTCCAGAAGATCCTAAGAAAGTCGATAAAATGCTCAACTCTAACCGTGAGGCTCGATTTGCTTCAGGTATAGCCTGTGTTCATTGTGGAAGTAAATCTGTTAGAAGTAATGGTAAATATCGTTCAAGACAACGATATTTGTGTAAGGACTGCAAACATTCAATGATATAAAGAATACTCCCTTCTCAGGTTCGAAATATCCCGAAAAATGGGTCAGATACATTGAACTAATGGTGGAGGGCTATACGTTACCCAAGATTGCTAAACTCCTGCACATCCATATTTCTACTGATTTTTACTGGAGACACAAAATTTTGAACGCTCTTGGCAGCCTTGGCTTTGCACAATTAGAGGGTATCGTCGAAAGTGACGAAACCTTATTTCGTGAGTCATTAAAGGGGCGACGCGAAATTCCCCATAGAAAATCAAAGAAGCGTGGAGAGAAGGATTCTAAACGTGGGATTTCAAAACAAAAGATAGCTGTTGTAGTTGCACAAGATTGTAATGGGAAATATAATTGCCCGTAAAGCAGGTACAGGTCGGGTAAAAGCGGCAGAAATTGATGCAGTGATAGGTGGTTTTATTCACCCATCTGCTTTGTTATGTACCGATACTGCAACAAAACTATAAAAAATTTGCAAAGATAAAAGGCTTGCTGCACGAAACCATTAACGAGCGTCAGAAACAAAGGGTGAAAAAGGGAATATATCATATACAACACGTCAATAACTTCCACAATCGTTTAAAGGGCTGGATGGAGCGTTTTCAGGGCGTTGGAACATACTTTCTGGATCATTACCTAGACTGGTTTCGCTGGCTTGAATTAGGAAAGCATTTATCCCTGGATAAACGGGTTGAGCATATGTTGATTTCGGCTTGTCAGAGATCTAATTACAATTTTACAATACTGTAGCTATGTTAAGGAACTGATTTAATCGACAAATAAAAAACGCTCAGATTCTTTGCTCTAAACGTAAAAAATTTACTGGATCAGTTTTGGTGTTAACTGAATAAGACTATTCAAACTCTAATTTTTGTAATAACTCACTTTTTGTATTTTCAATCTCACTTGTTAAATCCACTACAGACTCTTCATTTAACTTGTACGTTAAACTGTCTTTATTTGTTAGGCTTTGGATATATCCTTTTCCGTCTGTGGTGAGCCATAAATGATACTCGTTAGTGTCATCATCTTGCATAACTAATGTATATGTAAGTAGTGGTGGTGTTTTAATTACCTTTTGTTTATCTAATTTTTCAGCATTGTTGGTAGCATTAACGAAATTAGATATTGTCTCATCTTCTTGAATGAATTCTGTTTCACTTTGCATTTCGTCGTTCAACCAATAATTTACCTTAATTTCTTCAACGTTTTCCTGATTAGCGTTAGAACAAGCTCCCATTGTAAAGATAATCAATATGCTCAGTAAGAATTTTATTGTATTCAAGAAATACCCCTCCTTAAAATTAATTCATCTTTTGTTTAGTTATCCTGCTCTTTGAGGAATAATCCTTTTTGTATATATAATACCATAAAAAGTAATTTATCCCTCGTCTTACTTGAAAACAACAATCTTTACGAAAAAAGCCTTTTAAATAATTGGAATTGAGTTATAGGGGCAGGTTAGTTAGAGAAGGAATCTCTCTTCTTTTTTATTTGAATATTTTGAACCTTTTCGCTCGTTGTTCGTAAGTAAATTATGAGGGGCCGCATTATGAGGGAAATTTTTCTTTTGCTTATCGCTGTATCTTTTCTTCTATTAGGGGTCACGTTATCAAAAGTGAAAAATTGTACGTTTAGACACAATTTAGACACAAATTTGCCGGTTACCTGTACGGTAAGAAACCGGCTGTTGTTTTCTTTTATTTCTTAACCCGTAGTGGTCGTAATTGATCTATTGTCCCATCCTGTTTCAGGTTCCACACATAATCCCCTGTTAATGCGATATGCTCCCAGCCCAAAGGGGATATATGCTGAAGATATTCTTCTGGAATTTCTACTCCTCTTTCACGTAATGATGTAATAGCCTGCTCAATATAGACGGTATTCCAAGAGACGATCGCTGACACGATGAGTTGAAGGGCACTCGCTCGGTGTAACTGATCTTCATACGAACGGTCGCGTACTTCACCTAACCGATTAAAAAATATGGCACGAGCTAATCCGTGCTTTGCTTCTCCTTTGTTCAGTCCAATCTGTACACGTCTACGGTGTTCAGGGCTTTGTAGCCATTTTAATGTGTACAAGCTTCTCTCAATGCGTCCCATTTCACGTAAAGCCACTGATATGCCATTTTGGCGAGGGTATGATGCCAGTTTTTTTAATATAAGGGAGGCTGTAACGGTCCCTGTCCGGACAGAGCTTGTTAACCGTAATAAATCATCCCAATGTTCCCTAATTTTCTTCACCTGAATAGTCCCGCCAATCATGAAATCCAACGGGATCCCTATAGACCGGTCAAACGTATACAGATTATTGTTTTTCACAGTTTTAATCCGTGGTGAGAACCGGAATCCAAGCATATAACACATGGCAAAAACATGGTCAACAAAGCCTGCAGCATCTGTATAGTGTTCTTCAATCTGTAGATCCGCCTCATGATACAACAAACCATCAATGATATGTGGTGCCTCTTCCGAAGTACTAATGACCTGGACATAAAAGGGGTCATATTGATCAGAGATATGACTATAAAAACTTACACCTGGATCTCTTCCGTACTTTGCATTCACTTGTGCAAGCGGACTTGAAGTACCACCAGCTCGAAAGTATTGTCCATCTGAAGAGGAAGTGGATCCATCACCCCAGTGTGAAGAAAATGGCTGTTTGGTATGGAAGTTTGTAACAGCGCCAAGCGCTTTGTTGTAGCTATCGTCCCGGATATACCAATCCGATACCCAAGCCAGTTGGGCATACGAGATATGAGGACAAGCATCTGCCATCTTGGTAAGACCAAGGTTGATTCCATCCGCCATAATAGCCGCAAATAATACGGATTTTTCTTTTGGTTGTGCGCCTGTATGTAGATGAACAAAATGTTTACTAAACCCCGTCCAACGATCTACCTCGACTAATAACTCTGTCAGCTTGATACGAGGCAATACGTCATAAATAAGTCTTGTAACATCCTTTACCTCATCTGGTACCACCTTCGACAAGGATTTCACTTGTACTTTATTGGCATACACCGTAGCATCCCGTAATTGTTGATTTTCTACAAGGTAACTGACTCTTTTAACTTGCTCTTCCATCTGTTGTGCTCGTTCTTGTAGATATTGATCCACACCTGTGGGAATAGGCAAAGGAATGCTCTCTGTTCGCTTCATGGTATCCCATTTGGATGAAGGCAACAGGTATTCTTCAAAGTCTTTGTATTGTTTACTTCCTGTTACCCACATGTCACCAGAGCGAAGGTGATTACATAACTCTGATAATACACTAAATTCATAGTAATGACGGTCAATGCCCTCTTCTCTAAAGACATGTTTGTTCCATTTTTTCTTGATAAAACTGGTAGGAGCTGTTTCAGGAATTTTCCGTTTCTTGGACTGATTTGCTTCCCGTAAAAGTTCAATCGCTTGGAAAAGAGAGCGACTTGCATTAGAAGCTTTAAAGACATAGGTTCGTAATAAGCGTGGGGCGAACTTCCGCAGTTGCCCATAATGATTGTCAATTAAGTCTAAGTAATCGAATTCTACAGGCCGTGCTAATGTTTCTGCTTGTTCGACAGTTTGAATAAATTGATCCCACGAAATGATAGATTGTAAGGATTCATACGGATCTAAATCCTCTTCTCTTGCTGTAATTAATGCTTTTCCTACTCTTGCATACAATTGTACTTTCTCATTAATTGCCTTTCCGTCTTTTTGAAAATTTTCTTTATGTACTTTCTCTCCACGGTTAAAGATTCTACCAATCAACTTCTCACTCATATGTAGTCCCTGGTCCGTCAAAAAGGCATAAATATGGATGAGAAAAGCCATTAAGGTGGCATGTCGTTTGAGCGTATGAAAGCGAGAGAGATGCTGGGTTGAATAACGTGAGCCTTCTCGAGCCATTTGTAGCAATCGATTTTGATGTATCTCTCGTCCATTATCCAGTGGTAAGTTGAGCTTTTGCATATACTCCAACCGGTCCATTAGCTTATGGAAATTCTTTACGGACACAACACCAGGTGGCTGGCGGAGCCACGATAAATCCGACTGCTTACCAGGTTGACTTACATGTAGTAATTGATCTAATTGCTGCTCTTGTTTTGGAGAGAGACCTTGCACAAGTTGTTTAAATGTACGTCTTTGTGCACGCTCACGCACCGCCCATGCTAGATGTTCTACAGCATATATGGCAGGCAAAATAATCTTACGCCTACGCATTTCTGTAACAAGAGCTTCTACGAGTACATATCCTTTATCTGTTCCCATTGCAGTGGGAAGAAGCCAATGAGATAACTCTCTGTATTCTCGCATGGTAAAGGAGCGAAAATGAAGTTCTTTCCGAATTCTACCCAAGTGTTCGCGTCGAGTTTCGTCGCGCCCTTGTGCATAGTGTTGAATAACGGAGGGAACAATCCCAAGCTGATTAGCAATCCTATGTACAAGATGCGCTGGAATCTTCTCTCTAGATGCTAACGGGCGACCTGGAAACCGCAAGTAAGCAATCTGGATAGCAAATCCCAACCGGTTTGTCGCACTACGCTGTTTGTAGATGATATTTAATTCTTCTTCAGATAGTGTATAGTACCGGATCGCGTCGCGATCACTCACATACTCTGGTACATCATAAAACTCTTTTCGTTGTGCTTCTGTAAGAAGTTCTTGTCTTGCCATATGTATTGCCCCCTTATGTATCTAATGTATGATCAATAATTATGTAGCGTAGCTCTCCCATGATTAGTTGTAAGGTAATGAAAGACTAATTACTAGCAATCTATCAATAGGGTATACCCTATTGATAGATTGCTCAAGTGTTGATTTTACTGTACAATCTAACCATCATATACACTTGTCTTTTGATTGGTGTTTTTGGGAGGGATTTTATGATTTATGGGTATGCGCGTGTTTCTTCGTTTGATCAGAACTTGGATTCACAAATTGAACAATTGCGAAATGCAAAAGTAGATCGAATTGTTCAAGAAAAAGTGTCAGGCGTACAAAATCAAAAAGAAGCGCTGAATCAACTACTGAATCAATTGGTCAAAGGAGATACCCTGATCATTACAAGGATGGACCGTCTGGGAAGAAATACGAAACAATTATTAGAGCTCATTGAAGAGTTAGAAGAACGTGGCATTCATTTAGTCATATTGAATCTAGGAATTGATACTAGAACTCCTTCAGGAAAATTTATTCTGACGGTTATGTCTGCATTTAGTGAGCTTGATCGAACGATGATCAAAGAAAAGCAACAAGCTGGAATTGCTATTGCGAAAAGAAAAGGGACATACAAAGGAAAAAAACAAAAATTTACTTTAAAGCATGAAGGTGTCAAACATGCGATGGAATTACATGAAACCACGAATAAACCTATAAAGGAAATCTGTAAGATCACCAATATAAGTGAAGCTACTTTTTATCGTCGATGGAGGGAGTATAAGAAACAGAAAAGTGAGCTGCCTGTATAGGGCATTTAATCTATGTATGTTCCGGCAGTATGTTTATTAATAAAGTAGTATGAATATACAATTCGTTAGATGAATTATTAGTTATTTTTATTCAAAATTTAGAAACTGCTTTGTTCCGTTATAGGGCCATTTAATGGAATAAAAGCAGGATATTTTGCAGGGAAATCGAAGTTGTTTATAAATCACATTCTGGTGGAGGGAATAGACAATGCAAATGCCAGTACATATCGTTGCAGCACTAGGTTTTGTAGAGAACGATCAGGAAGAGATATTGGTTGTTAAGGAACGACGAAGTGGTAAGTGGGTTTTTCCCGGTGGTCAAGTGGAGGTTGGTGAAAACTTGATGGATGGAATAATTAGGGAAGTAAAAGAAGAAAGCGGCATTGATGTTGAAATCTCCCATCTAACTAGCATTTATTCAAACACTGGAACATACGAAGGACATAGTGGTGTAAAAATTGTACCTACAAAAGTTATGTTTGATTTTGTATGCAAACCCGTGGGTGGAGGACTGGCAACATCGGATGAAACATCGGATAGTCGTTGGGTTAGTAAAGAGGAAGTTCTTGATATGGTATCAGACCCAGCTCTACGTATACGTTATCAAGCATATTTGGACTATAACGGAAATATCAATTATATGGACTATATAACTAGGCCGCAATTTGAATTGAAACTGAAGAGAAATGTGTAGGAATAACTGATTGACATATTCCGGAATTTTTGGGTCATCGAATAACACAGTATCCAATAAACGGGCGCATTTCTTAATAAAATGACGTCTCTGATTGGTTTTTAAAATAAAAGAAGGAGGAAAAATGGTTAATATAAAAGATATTATCTCTTTACACAGTTTACCTGTAGACACTTTCGAAGAATTAAAATCTGGGTATTCATCTGCAAAAAAATATAAGCTCTATTCAGTCGGTTGCAAACCATTATATTTATTAAAAATTTACACCATTGAGAAAAGGGATAGAGTTGAGCGTGAATTTGAATTATTAAACAAACATTACAAAAATAATGTTTTATGCCAAAAACCAATTATATTTGATTTTAAGAAAGAAGAGAAAATATGCTATGTAGTTTTATCATATATAGATGGCACTAGTGGCGATACAGCTTTAGCGACATTAGGGAAAGATTTACAATATGAGATTGGATTACAAGCTGGAAAAGAACTAAGGAAAATTCATTTAATAACACCAGATAACTCATTTAATTGGTATAAAAAGCGATTAGACAAATACCAAAATAAAATTGAGACTTGTAAAAGAATAGGACTGACTTTCTATAAACAAAAATTTATAGAAAGTTATATTAATGAGAACATAAATTTGTTGAAAAATAGTCCTATTTGTTTTCAACATGACGATTTTCATCCTCAAAATATTATTATCAAAAATAAAAAATTAAATGGCATTATTGATTTTGATTCATTTGACTGGGGCGACCCATTTGAGGAATTTTTTAAATTACCTAAATATACAATACAAACTAGTACTTATTTTGCGAAAGGTCAGATTATGGGATACTTTGATAACAAAATTCCTGATATATTCTGGAGAAAGTACAACTTGTTTGTTGCATTAAATCAACATGCAAGCCAAATTGGTGGTTACTCAATGGGGAATTTAAAGTATGTACAAGAAAGAACTCGATACATAATTGAAACGCATGACTTTTTAAATAATAAACCACCTGAATGGTTTGATAATTGTAACTTTTAACAAAGTGAAATTAAAGAGTAGCAATTGTTAAACGATATCATGTAATCTTCCGCAAACGTTGGCTATCATAGAACAAGGATAAGCGCTCATTTTTTATCTAAAGGCCAGATTCAAAAGTAAGAAATGGAATTAAATTGCACATCTAATCAAAGGGGGATAATCATGGAGAAATGGCTTGGCGCAGCAGGGGTATGTGTTAAAGACAAAAAAGTTTTAATGGTATTACAAGGAACAAAAGAAGAACCAAAGTGTTGGTCTGTTCCCTCTGGAGGGATGGAGAAGGGAGAGACGTATGAAGAATGTTGTATTCGAGAGATAAAAGAGGAAACTGGATATGATGTAGAAATCATAAAACCATTATTTCAGAAAGAAAGTCCTTACGGTGAGGTACATTATTTTGAGGCTAAAGTTACTGGGGGAAGTCCAATAATACAAGATCCTGATAATTTAATTTATGATATTGATTGGAAATCAGAAAGTGAAATTGAAGAATTGACTCTTACATATGAAGAAGATAGAGATTTTCTAATTAAAATAATTGGGAAATAAGTTAATATTTATCCTCTAAAATTACTTAAACAAAACAGCTGATATAATATTGTTTATTCCATTATAGGGCGCGTTTCCAGAACAGAGGGCACTGCAAAAGTAGTAGTTTTCGAAAAATGAATGATTTTAGGGGGTACAAAATGTCTCCCTATATGCTAAACAAGCCTTAGAAACGATTCTGGAGGCTTGTTTTTCTCTTTACCATTTTTCATATTAAAAAATTGTACTTTTGCAGTACCCTCAGAACAAGGAATGCGTCTTTTTTAATAGAATAAAGGATTGAGTCAAATTACAAATTTTAAAATAATTGTTACTAGGTACTCAGGGCTTATCTACAGTATCATCGAAAAAGTATGTAACGATAAGTGGTTAAGGACTTGACATGGAGCCTCTGTGGGTATGATGGGTCTTGAAAGGTTGAAGCAGTTGGTGTTTCATCAGGTATCCAAGCCTATCATACTAACCCCTCCACGTAAAGTCCTATCTTTGTGTACGTTGAATACTATAGATTATAACTGTAGAAAATGTTTCCTCGAAGTTAAATTCAGCCATTTTTGGTATCTAAAAATACGATGAATACGGTGGAAAAACATACTGTAGATAAGGAAAGAATTGTGGAAGAAGAAATTTAGATTTTGATAATACAATATGGGGGGAGATTAGATGAAAAAAATAAATTGGTTAATTTATGGGGCAATTGCTTTTTTTATTGCTCTGAGTTGGTTTGCATATCAACAAATCACTAATGACACGCATGAGGGAATGTCCATAATTCCAGAACACCACAAAGATATTCCTTTGTTTGAGGGATTGAAACCAACTGAACATCAATATGTGGTTAAAGGAAATAAATGGAATGATATTTATAACTTTTATTTAAAAGAGCTACCTGCTTTGGGGTGGAAAGTTGAGTATGAGGATTCTGCTCTTAATGATGGCGATACGGAAAATGATTGGTCAGGATTTTATTCCCGATGGAGAAAAGAAGGTTTTGACGGTGAGTTATGGATTTCGGCAAACTACAATGAATTTGAAGAACAAACAGAGGTCATCTTTGACAAAACATCTCTATATAATTCAACAACCTGGATTGAAGATGCTCCAGAAAGTATCTGTATTTATCAGAATCAAAATGATGAAAAATGTTCTGAAATAGAAGAAAAATCTAAGATAGAGAAAATCGTAAGGTTTATAAATGATGCGATTGATTGGGATAAAGAAGTATTATCTCGTGAAAAAACAAGTGTCATTGAATTAGGAAATATAGAAATAAAGGTTTTTTATGAAAATGACAAAGAAATATATTTTCAATCAGAAAAAGGTACAAAAATGATGAAACCAGACCCTGATTTCTTTAAACTTACAAACCTTTAATAATTATTGTCTAATTGCATTAAAGGGGCTTTTCTAGAACATCTGTGGAGCCCCCTATACCTTAATCAACGATCTTCCGCAATCGGGCGCGATTGTGGAGTAAAGCTTAGATTTTTAAACGACTTTATTGTTACATCTAAGAAGTGTTATTAAGCAATTGTACCAAAAATTAAACAACTTTATTTTTACACCGTCCACATCTGTGGACGGTGTAATGCGTATTTGCGACTTCAAAATTAAACAACTTTATTGTTATTACACAACACTTTTGTAAGCCCTCAATTATTAGGGTATTGAAAGGTGTCCTAACTTAGAGTCAAAAATAAAACTATATTAGTAGTAGTTTTGTATTCTTCAACAAACGGGCCAGTTGGTTAGGGAAGTAGTAGAGATGGATGGGAATTTTACACTAGATGGGTATCCAACTCTTCAGTTGGATTTAATACGATAAATTTGGTTGAAATATAAAGTAAATCACTTTTTTATTACAGAATCAGAGATTTCCAAAGAACTACAAAAAATTGTAGTTCTTTGGTTCTATTTGTATTAAATTGTAAAAAGCACCCTCGAATTATACAACATTATGTTAGAATAGGTTTGTGTTTCCAAATTATCTATTTATTTGGTAAAAATAAAGGTTTAGGGGGAGTATTATGAAAAAGTTATTAGAATCAGTTGTCATAGCATTTGCTTTATGTTTTTGTGGAGGAATATTTGCTGAAGCTAAGTCGGATGAGATTATTTATGAATCTACAGAAAATAATGTGTATCTTGATTGGAAAGATACTGGTGATAACTATAAAGTTTATAGAGACGGGGAATTAATTGCTTAAGGTAAAGAATCTTTTATAAATGATACTGCTGTAAAGGAAAATTATTTGTATACATATAAAGTTGAGGTATATAACAATAATGAATTAACGGATATACTAGAATATAAAATTAAAACTAAAAATAAATCTAAAGAAAACAAAACGGATACCAATTCATATGAAAATAAGACTGAAATAGTTTCACTGACTAAGAAGAATCAAGTAATTCTAGATTGGGAAGACCTTGAGGATAAAGATGGTACCTATGAAATCTATAAAGATGGTGAATTCTTAGGGAAAGCTAATAAGTCTTTCTTTAAAGATAAAAATATTAAGAGTGGAATGTCATATCATTATCAGATAATTGCTGAAAAACCTGTTTCTGATAGTAAAAAGAAAGAAATAATAGAAAAATCTATTGAAAAAGGATATTCATTATTTGAAATACCTTCGTCTGCATTTTTAGAAAGAAAGACAATTAATAAATTAATAAAAACACCTGAAGAAAATAGTACTAGTGAACTAAGTCAAAAAAGTGGTATTGTTACCCTTTCTGCAAGTACTCTTGATAGCTTTATTGTTAGATACACAACTTTTATACCTTACTATAAAGTTGATAATCCCAATATTTTAGAAGAATGGTTTGAGTCAGGCGTTCCTACAGGTTCTTATGTTACTGGAGATGGGTATTCTAATGGTACTCTAAGGGACTTTAACTATTTTAATAATAGCTATAGAACGAGAATTGACGTGTATGCAGAGTGGTATAACTCCTCTCCTTCATACACATCGTACAAGTACGTTATGCCAACACATTTATATGGTCCTGATGGGACATTAGTTGATGAAGAGACTGCCCCTAAAGATGGAATGACGTTTAGTGGGTTAGGAAAGCTCTCTGATCGAATTTCTTGGAAAGTATTCCATGATGTAGGATTAGGAACATCATCAACATCACCTAATATTAATTATGAATATACTGCTACCATGTATAAGAATGGAAATATATCAGCTAGTGGAGAACATGACAGCGCACCTAACCATGAAGTCTACTTAGCACGTGCATATTCAGGATTACCACCTGTTACTTTGCATACATACTCTGTTAATAGTAAAGATGACTTTAAATACTTGTTCCCATTTTACACTAATGAACATTGGCAAAGTAGTTAATAAAATAGGAACGCAAACAGCTTTAAGCTGTTTGCGTTTTTCAAATGGGGGTTCTTTTTTGAAAACTTATAACAATCTATATACAAAATGTGTTTCCTTGTTAATTTGTAGTCTTATTATAACCTTTATTTATTTTTATCAAAACTTTGAAAGTCCTCCTCAGATAATAGATTTAATAATTTACCTATTTCTAACTTTATTAGTTATATTGTTTTTAGGTTTACCTATTTCTCTTGTAATTGATTGGATCTCCTCAAGGTATTATAGTAAGAGAAGAATTATTTCAAAAGTGCTTCACTCTACTGTTTTTTGTATTATTTTATTACCCTTTAACTTTGAAGAGTTCTCCACAGCTAATACAGATTTAGTATTTTATTTTTTATATTTTTCTTTGGCACCTTTACTATTTTGCTACATTAATATTTTTCTTATTGAAAAAAAATATAAAAAATAACAATCCCAGACAACAGTCAATAGCTAGTTGCTTATACGAACCAGTTAATAAGAGCTTATTGTTTATTCAAGAAAAGAGCGCTTAAATGGAATAAATAGTAAAGAAAAAGACCGCAAAATATACAAAGTTTTATACAAAACTTATATATTGCGGTCTTTTTAATATGCAAAAATTATACTGTTATTTCATACATAAATTAAATGCCAAATATATGAGCTGCCTACATCTACACACTAAAAGGCCTCTTAAAATTGCCAATAGGTTGCGTATGGACGCGACCTAATTGGTTCTACCAACGTATATTTTCATTATTAATCAATGTCTTCCGCATTTTATATTTTCTGTCTTACCGTACAGGAAACCGGCTAAAATGTGTCCAAATTGTGTCTAAACGTACAATTTTTCACTTTTGGTGACGTGACCCCAAATACTGGCTACTCGTTCGGCAGCCATTTGCATTTTGAACATCGGGTTAAATATGAGCCCGTAAAAAGACTCGAGAACTTTAGAGACCCTAAGTTTATTCTTGGTTTGTAAGAAAGGGGAAGAGACATGAAGCGGTATATCATAATGGGATTTTCGGTTTGTGTACTTCTAATCGGGTATCTATTTTTCCATACAGGTCAATTAAAGGAAGAGTTAAAAACCGCCCGAACAGATGTGAAACAATTGCAGGAAGAAAATAGATCGATTGCAAAAACACCTGAAGATCAGCAGGAAGCAAAAGCCCTAACAGTAGCAGAAAAGTTTATCAATAACTATTACGTTTTTGAAAATACACCAGACCAAAAGAAGGTAGAAGCATTATTAACCGAAAAAGCCAAAGAAGTGGTCTTTTTTGAAGGCGATTCCGAAGTGAATTTTGAAGGTAGTCATGTTACCTCAACAATTGAGAATGTAAAGCTCTTTAGAGGTGATTATACGGATAACCGAATGCAAATTCTTGCTACCTTCAACAATATTATTACGGCTAATGAGATTTCGAGTAAATCAATCTCCTATGCCACACTTGATCTGCTCAAAGACGGCGATACATGGAAAATTGATGATCTAAACATTGCTCAATACTAATTAAGAGAATATGGTTATTTATGGATGTTGGAGAAACGCTCTGTGGCGCAATTAGAAAGATATTTTATGAACTATGGTACTTAAAGTGGTAGAAATAAGTGAAATAAATGGAGGATTTCAAATGGAAATGTTAACTGGGATTATTAGACAAGAAGATTTTACACATAAGTCTAAATTTTCATATGCCTTTGATAGGGAAAATCATATTCTTCATCTGAGAGATAAAGATGATCATGATGGTGCTAGTCTCATAAACACAATTGATTCAAACTTCAGGGATAAAGTAACTAAGATTGTTGAACAGGAATATGGTATTTCGGTTAATTCGGAAAAAGTTAGGTGTTTTATTTATACCGATGGAGACGGGGACTTTTTCGGTCATGAAGTAGATGAATATGTTTTTGTTTATGAAAGTGAAAATAAAAATCCATTTGAGTCTGTGAAAAAAGAGGATAAACCTTTACTCTATTGGTATAGGGGATAGCGTCAATTTAAACACAATATTTTACTTGTTTCTTCTTCTGCTTTCAAATATGAAAATGGCAGTTATTCCGAGCAAATAAGAGATCGTCCTTTTTCAAAAAAGGGCGGTTTTTTATTATTTTCCAAAGGGTACCGCCAACATTTTCTAAGGGATAATTTTCCCGGGTGCGTTCCTTTAAAATTGATATATAAAAGACGAGCAGTTCTAATTCGGGATTAATATACATAGAGTATAGCAATATGAAAAAAGGGGTGAATCCTAAATTGAAAAAAAAGGGAATTATAATTACATTATTAAGTTGTTTAATAGTAATAGGGGGCTTTTCAATTAATTATTTTACTGAATTTGTAGGTGCTGATTCAACTGGTCACCCATTCGACTTGCATTCTACTGCTGATAAAACGAAAAAAATAGATTTTACCGAGATACTTGAAACATCTTTAAAAGAAGAAGGATATGAGACAGTAGATGGGATGGTTCTTCAACAAGGTAAACAACTATCTAGAGCTACTATTTTTATTTCAAAGAAAGAGTATAAAGGTGAGACAACTAGAAAAAGTATAGAAAAAATAGTTAATCGTTTAGCAAAAGAAAATGAAATTGGTAGTTTCAAAGTTTTGGTTAAAACAAAAAGCTGATCGGACAAATTGATCAGCTTTTGTTTTTTAATCATCTATACGGACGGTAACGCTGTCAGCACTATGCTGTCCTTGCATTTTTAAATAAAGTTCTGCATAATCTCCATCTTTATAATGGTCTACATTAATACTACTTGAACAATAACTACCGGTAAAAGTTATATAATCTACTGTTCTATCAAGTGAATCATCTGACCTTAATTCAACAGTAATACTATTGCCACTATTAACACCACTTAAGCAAACTCTTACATTTCCCCCACCTGAAAGAACTGTACGAGTTGTTGTTACCGATGGTAATCATATACTGTGTAATTACTTTTTAAAATAATATCCCACTCTCCTGCACCAAGTGGTGTAACATCACCAGTATTTGCAAACGCTGAAGTTGGAACTAACGCGATAATTAATGCTAAAACCATCATTCTAAGCTTTTTCATGTTTTTATCTCCCCTTAAAATCAAATTGTGACACAGCCTTACAAACAACTATGTAGAAACGTGTTGTAATGACAGTAGCCTCCTTTCATTTTATGGAATTATATTAATATTTCGTCATTTATTGTAATTTACCTGCAATAAATTTGAATAAAATGAAATATCTTGAAATATTATATCTCTTTTTGCTTAGTAAGCATCCCTACACGGGGTAATTTTAGAAATATGGTTAAGTTGTAAATACGGAATATTGGCGGTACCTCTTAACAAAAAATCCTTGTTACTTAATTGGGGAATTGTAAGATTATGAGGAAATGAAAAATTAACCGAATAAGTGTAATGGTTTTTTTCTCTAATTTCAAATATGAAAATGAGAGTTATTCGGAGCAAACAAGAGATCGTTCTTTTTGAAAAAGGGGCGATTTTTTAATTATTTCCCAAAACGAAAATCGGCTGAAATCACTCCATAGGGCGAAATTTGAGGGGCGGAGTGTTGGGGAACTTCCTATAGGTACAATTATGTAAACTAGAGTCTCTTATCTTTGGATATTAATATTCAATTATAATTTATTACTAATTACACTGTTCGGGTTTTCATCATTTCAGGAATCCTGGTCAACAAAAAACGTTCTTGTTTTTTAAGAATTTTGTCCAGGTATTCGGATCTACAGCCAGCTGTAAACTGCATAAAAACCGAACGATTAAGTTAAATTGATATTATTCTTTTAGGGCTAAAACAAGCAACTGGCTACTGAGGGGCAATGTGACCATAAAATGGAAAAGGACTTTTTTGGCATTTAAAAAAATGCTGTTTACGGCAGTATGTTTTGGATAGAAAAAAGCCGAAAATATGCAAGAAATGAATAAAAACTTGCATATTATCAGCCTTTGGTTATTTTAGCCATTCACTAAAGCGCCCTTATGTGGAGACTCGAATTCAAGATAATCTTAAAAGATATTGCCCCCCATTGTTAAGGAAGAAAACTTAATTTTTCAAATCTTACTAACGTTTTTTCGGAAATTTCAATCTGGTTAATATCAAAGTTATTGATTTGGAGGGTTATCTATCAAATTTAATTTTATTTTGCATAGAAAAAGCCTTGCTAACTTTTTAAAATGGTTGTCAGAAATCAATTTAATTCTAATAATGTAGTAATAAAAACAAAATCTCCATCATTCTGCCTCTATCGCCTCTACAATCAATTATATCTATCCTTAAAGATGAGGATCTTCTTTCTGAAATAAAAGTAACTGATTTGCAATAAATGTGTTAAAAAAGAAGGACTTTACTTAAATTACCTAGAATTAGTTAGTAAAATAGTAAAAATAAGGAAAAGTAGAGAATAAAATGAAAAGATTGTTAAAGTTGTTAATGTCAGTAGGGTTCTCTTTCACCATGATACTCGTTGTATTTTCTACTAATGTAAACGCTGAACAATGGACTATCAATGATGGAAAAGAGGGTCCGGCTAAAGTTGGCGTAAAATTAGAGTCGAAAAAGAAAAACGATGATTTTTCAACCCAACATTTAGTTTATTGTGAGGGTTATAGCTATTTATATACCTCTGGAAGTGGAAGCTATGTAAACGGTATGGGCTGGTCAGATTGCGGTCCTAATGTAATCGAAAAAATTGCTGTTCATACCGAATTATTGAAAAACGGTAATATAATGAAATCCGGTTCTGATACCCAAACGTATAGTAATCTTGCAGAAGCTTATGCCGGTCAAATTCCTCACGATCGATGGGAGGACTACAAAGAACGTTCTACTCATTTTTATATTCATGACGGAACTGGCGCTACAGCATATTCAGAAGATAACTGGCTATAAAGGATAAAGAATATAAAGGGAAATCCAACTTGTCTGGATTTCCCTTATTTTCAGGAGTGAAAAGCGTTGAAGAAGTTATGTTATGTAATTAGTATCGTTTTCTTATTACTAGTTAGTTGTTCTAATCAAGGTGAAAATAAAAATAAGGTGGAAAAGGAAGTGGTTAATAAACAAACTGAAACAAATTCACCACAAATTGAGGCATTACCCACTGAAGTTATTGAGGATGACATGCTAGGCTTTCAAATAACAGTAGTAGATGAAACAACTTCAAACAAACAAAATTTCACTCATAATATACAGGAAGGACAGTCTTATACCCCTTTTGTACAGATCATTAATGACCACCCTAAAGATACACCTTATCGGATTTATTTTCTTTTAGATTATCAATTGATTCCTGTAACTTATAAAGGACAAAAAAATCAATACATTGATGTAACAGTACCTAAAAGTAGTATTTATAGGTTAAAGGATATTGAGATTAATGGAATCGGCCGAGGACTTCACGACTTTATTGTATTATTAGTCAGGAAACCAGAAACTTATCTTAGTAAAGAAAGGTGGATCCCGTGGCACCATGAGAAAATTTTTCGAAGAGTGACTGTACTAGTTGGGGAAGAACCGGACTCTCCAAAAATAAAATTTCACGAGATAGAAAGTGAAGAAACCGAACAATTTATAGGACATATGTTTTTAAGTAAAGAACCAACTAGAAATCTTCAAAAAGCAAAGTCAATAATAAAGGATCCAAAGGAGAAACTATGGCTAAACATTGACATCCAGAAAGCACCTACAACTATTGCTATTGGAGCTATTGTAGGAGGAGAACAAGTTGAATTAACCGGCCCTTCATCTTATGTTAAAGCAACTAGTAAAGGGGTTTTGCATATTCCTTTAGACTTAAGTAGTATAGATTATAATAGTCAGAAAAATCTTATTGTTTTTGCCGTAGCCAATCCTTATGTAAGACAGGAGAAAGACGGGAAACTAAAGGACATTCCTTTAGAAGTTAATCTTAATAATCGTGTCACTATTCAAGGGAGGTGAATTTTTGAAAAAAATCATAATGGCCCTGGGGATTTTATTTCTCTTAACTGCTGGTTATTCATTAGTAAATGCTAGCAACGGTAGTAAAATACCAGCAGGAGCTGAAGGAGTAAAAATTAAAGTTGGCGATCCTAATGAACCTGCTCCTGATTGGAATAAGAAATAATTCATTTAGTTGATTAAAGCCCCATAAAGTGGGCTTTAATCATCATTTTTTTTCTTATAGATATATTTGTAACCAAGATAAATAATATATAATCCCACTATCGTTACTAACATTTCAATTCCATTCGGACAATCCATGAATTCAAATTTAATCATTTGACAAGGTTTAATACTGGGCACTTAAATCATTCCTTTAAAATAAAAAGTTAATATAACTTTAAAACCAACAATAAAGGGTACAACGTAATGGATTGTATTGTATTAAGTATTTTGCATTTCAGTAATATTGTGTGATGCTAGTATAATGTATGCATAAAAAAATGTAGTTAATAAAGATTTACACACTTTTATCTTTTACTATAAGCTTACCGTGATACTGGCCCAGATTGTTCAGTAAGAAAGTTAAAAGTTCTTAGAATTGATGGAGTCGGTACTTTTCTATACTAATGAGTGTAGCAAGCATAGAGAGTATAGACAAGGAGAATGTCAAAAACACACGAAGTTCCAACTCCAATTTAAAAAACGGAACTTTATATAAATAACAATTTTTTGTTTCTAAAAATAAAAAACAAGGAATCTGATTAGATACCTTGAATCTGTTTTTCCATTATATGGTTACGTTACCCCTCAGTAGCCAGTTGCTGGTTTTACCCCTGAATGAATTCTGTTTCACTTTGCATTTCGTCGTTCAACCAATAATTTACCTTAATTTCTTCAACGTTTTCCTGATTAGCGTTAGAACAAGCTCCCATTGTAAAGATAATCAATATGCTCAGTAAGAATTTTATTGTATTCAAGAAATACCCCTCCTTAAAATTAATGCATCTTTTGTTTAGTTATCCTGCTCTTTGAGGAATAATCCTTATTGTATATATAATACCATAAAAAGTAATTTATCCCTCGACTTACTTGAAAACAACAATCTTTACGAAAAGAGCCTTTTTAAATAATTGGAATTGAGTTATAGGGGCAGGTTAGTTAGAGAAGGAATCTCTCTTCTTTTTTATTTGAATATTTTGAACTTTTTCGCTCGTTGTTCGTAAGTAAATTATGAGGGGCCGCATTATGAGGGAAATTTTTCTTTTGCTTATCGCTGTATCTTTTCTTCTATTAGGTTGTAGCAGCAACAGTAATGGAGAAAGTTTGGCAACATACGATTACAGCCAGCTTGTAAGTGATTTAGAAAAAGAAGGGATTGAACCTAAATTACCGACAGGATTTCCAATAGGTATAACAGAATACGAACTGTTGAAACCGTCACACGAAACACCTCTTATTCAATAAAAGGGCGAGATTGTAGAGCAACACAGAGTAGAAAGTGAAAAATTTATATTAAACAACACGAGGTCGCCTTAAGGCGACTTTACATAAAGCACAGAAATGATACTTAGAAATATAAATCCCGACCAGATCCGCCTCTTTCTATTTTTTCCTGAAACTTTAAAAGCAATTAAATTTGCACTCTCTAAGGCTAAGACAATTATTACAATAAATAGCCTCCATTACACCATCACCTTTCACTAATAGCTGCCCTTATCAGGAGAAACCGATGAGCAATCACGTATCCAGTAATCGCCCCCTTTCTTGGGTAAGGGAAAATGCAGATTTTTAATTTTTTAACTAATTAAAGATATTTCTTTCATAGAATTTGCCATAATTACTAATTGGCTAATAGTTATTTTCTCACCCTTGGACTTCATTGCCAATGTATGAGTAACATTGTCATTATCTGTCCACTCTATAATTTTTACATCGTCCTCATCTTTTTTTATATAAGCTTGAACTCCCCCGTCTAATACAGTTGTTTGATTACTTTTAGTTTTATCTAAGCCTTCAGCATAACTGGTCGTCAAGTGAATATTTATCTTATCGCTTAGCTCTGCATCAACAGGTTCAAAATCAACAGCTGTTAAGATAACTTGCTCCTTCACTTCATCTTTTGAGAAATTCAAGAACTCTACCTCAAATGGAAATTCAGTTGGGACTTTCATTTTTTCTTGGTATTCTTTAGGTAATTTACTTACCTCTTGAAGAAATGTTTGAGGATATTCATCTAGTGGTAACTCAAACGTCTTTTGATTGGAACAAGCCACCATCATAAAACAAAATATGATAATCATTATCTTATTCATAATAATTAAACCTCCCTCTATAGATTAAAAACCTACAGTTACCAAAGGATAAATTTCAATTTACTTTTAAACCTCTTATTTAACAATCCTGCCCTTCTGGCATATCTACAAATTCAAGATGGACCATTTAATTTCCTTTCTTACTCCAGAATATGGCCCTTTAATGGAATAGAATGTAGCACTAAGTGTTTGTAAAAGTACACCTTTCCGAACGGTTCTTTTATTTCTAAAATCAATCATATATTACGTCCGTTAAAGTTTGAAATCAATTTACGAACGTTCGTTGATTATCATACACTTTTACGAACGTTATTTGATAGAATAATAGGAAAGAAAGTTGAAAAGGAGTAATAAAATGGATATTCGGAAATTTGGTTACATACGGTAAGAAGCAAAGATCAAAATGAAGGTAGACAATTAGATGCCATCAAAAAATTAGGAGTCGATGAACGAGACATCTTTATGGACAAACAGAGTGGAAAAGATTTCAATCGAGCTCAGTACCAAATATTGAAACGAGTACTCCGGAAAGGGGATATTCTTTATATTCATTCCCTTGATCGTTTCGGAAGGAATAAAGAAGAGATTCTGCAGGAGTGGAATGACATTACAAAAAATATTCAGGCGGACATCGTCGTTTTAGATATGCCATTGTTGGATACTACTCAATTTAAGGATAGCCTTGGCACTTTCATTGCGGATCTTGTTTTACAGATCCTTTCTTGGATGGCACAAGAAGAACGAGATCGTATTCGGAAACGGCAGCGTGAAGGAATTGATGTAGCTTTGCAAAACGGCACAGAATTTGGTCGTCCAAAAATTCAAATGACAGATGAATTCAAAGAAGTGTATAAACGTTGGAAATTGGGAGAGATGACAGCTGTTAAAGCTATGGAAGAATTAGCTCTTAAAAAGACAACTTTTTATAAGTTGGTTAAAGAGTACGAAAGAGAAATAAAAAATCGGACTATATAATAGAAGAAACTCGTCAAAAAAAGTATTAGCTTTACGATGAATTAATGGTTGCATATCTTCAACAAAAGGGCCATATTCTGGAAAAAGGAAGGGATTTAGATAGGGCATCTAGAAAGTTAAAGTTATTCCCAAAAAAGGGCAGTATTTTCGCTCTGCTCGGCTCCTATGGGGCGGGCAAGACAACGGTTGTAGAATAAACGTCTGATGAACACATTGCTCTATGCTAAGTGCAGGACATATCTCGATTCTGATAGCCCAGAAAAGGAGGTGAGCCAGATTTTGATTGCCAATATTCATTCTCTTTGATGCATCGAATCCACCTTTTAGACAAAGGGCTTTCAAGCATGAATAACAAAAGAGAATTTGTAGTTTAAAAACAATAGGGCTGATAAAAAAGTGAAAAGAGGGACCAAATTAAAAAGATTACAACAGAAGATTTTCGTTCATCAGGAAATGGAAAAAAGGAGAGATTCATGATGGGACAAAGTAACAAAGGCTTCTCCGAAACAGGTCTGCGCAAAATGCGTCAGGTGCTGACACGGCATGTCGATTCCGGGAAGATTCCTGGGCTCGTCGCTTTAGTCAGCCGAAACGGCGAGACGCACGTCGAAGCACTTGGCACGATGCGCCATGATGGCGGCGCGCCGATGCGCCGGGACACGATCTTCCGGCTGGCATCCACTACCAAGCCGATCACGGTTTCGCCGGTGATGATCCTGCTCGACGAGTGCAAACTACATTTGGACGACCCAGTAGACACATGGCTGCCAGAACTCGCCAACCGGCAGGTGCTGAAACGGCCCGACGGCCCGTTAGACGACACTGTGCCGGCCCGACGGCCAATCACGGTAAGAGACCTGTTGACCTCCACATTCGGACTCGGAATGGATCTGGCGTTGTTAGGCTCCCCGATCCAAAAAGCGATCTTCGAATCGGGGATATATGACACGCCAGAAGAGGATTTGCCCGAACCGGATGAGTGGATGAGACGCCTCGGCACACTCCCACTGTGCTACCAGCCTGGAGAGCGTTGGCAGTACCATATCAGCCTCGAAGTGCTCGGCGTGCTCGTTGCCAGAGTCACGGGTCAGACATTCGAGACGTTCCTGCGCGAACGCATCCTCGATCCGCTGGGGATGAAGGACACTGGCTTCTACGTGCCCGAGAGCAAGATTGACCGGCTACCACCCGCCTACACCCCCGATCCGCAGACCGGAGAGTTCATCGTGTGGGACGAGGCCGCAGGCGGACGATACAGCAAACCCCCAGCGTTCCAAGCAGGCGGAGGTGGGCTGCTCGCAACCGTCGACGACTATCACGCGTATTTGCAGATGCTTTTGAATCAAGGGATGTACGGGAACAAACGAATCCTGTCCCGACCCGCAGTCCAGCTGATGACCACCAACCGCCTCACGCCCGAACAACAAGCATTCCGAGACGATTTGGCCAAAAACAACGTCCATTTGTCGCACGGTCAAGGGCAGCACGGCGGCTGGGGCTTTGGGATGGCGGTACGTACCTATCGCGGCGACTACGCGTCTATCGGCCAGTTCGGCTGGGACGGAGGAGCTGGCACCGCGGCGTACGCTGACCTGGACAACCAGCTCACCGGAATTCTGTTCACCCAAGTTGGGATGTCCACTCCGGATTCATCGTATCTTATCCAAGACTTCTGGACCACAGTCTACCAGGCAATCGAAGACTAATACCGAGCCCGCGGGGCATCGTTTGTTTTAAAAAAGGCCGGTGCACCCTTCGCTTTGAACATTATTTTTACGATTCCCGCTTTAGCTATCTCAAACCCTGACACATATGCTCCTATATATCCATGGGTGCAACCAATGCTAGTCATGTTACCAACACAAAATGGGATTCTGAATGTCACCCAGAAACTACTATAACCATAATTCTTGCGGGAATTGCTTTTATTATTGGAGGTTGGCTTTACTTTATAAAACGGGATATACATGTATAACACAAACAGACGATCTAAGTGATACTTCATCTATGGATTATTTTTAAAAGGTGAACTTTCATTTGGAGGTTTGCCTTTTTTCTTATCAATTTAAACGGGAACTTTAGTAACAAAATAAGGAGCTATTTTTGATTTGATTTCTTTTTCATATACTGCAATCGGGAGCATTTCTTTGAAGAAGGAGAAGTGCACTTTAGTATAAGATTTAAAAATGAAACAATCGGAGTGTGAAATATGATTCATGCAAAAGAGTTATTGTCTGATCAATTATTAGCCAATGCCAATGATCCTAGCTGGTATCTTCCGTTTTCCGAATCAGTCAAAAACCTTAGAGAAGAAGCTTTTTGGAAATCTAACGGAAATGGCAATAGTATTGCTGAAATTGTGCAACACCTGCTTTATTGGAATGAAACATGGCAGATAAGATACCAAAAATCTCATGTTAATGCCGTCTCTTCGTTAGAAAATAATGATAAGAGTTTTGTAGTACCCGAAAATGTGAAGTTTGATCAATTGAAGGGACGTCTTTTAGAGGTCTTGTTGAATTGGCAAGACTTATTATCTGAAGAAAAAATGGAAGACGATGTGATAGGCTTTTCTGTACCTGCTAAATGGTGGTCCGTCATTGGAAATGTCACCACCCATAACGCTTATCATATTGGCCAGATCATATACATTCGTAAGCTGCAAAAGAGCTTGAAAGTTGAATAAGTGTAGACCCAAACAATTAGAATTTATGTAAAGATCCTCTAACTTTATATATCTCAATGTTCGGGCGCTTAAATGGAATAAGAACAAAACCCTATCATTAAAATAATGGGGTGTTTAAACTTCATAATTTCTTTGCTTAGATAAAACGCTACATACTCAAATGCAATTATTTTAATTAGTTCATATTTGGCTATTCTACAGACCGTATTGATTAGTAAGTTTCTTTTTATATAAAAAATAAAGGAGGGTTTTATATGGAATTAGATTTTTAAACATATTGATATATTTTGAATTATGTATCGCTCAAAGCTTCCTAAATAGAAAAAAGAGCGTATTTTAAAGAAAAAGAGCGTATTTTAAGGAAAAAGTCATTTTTAGTTTAATAAATGGGTGATTTTGTTAATATATGAACAATTATTTGTTTAAAATCGACTTTTGTTTTCTTTACAACTCAAAATTTGAAGAGTAATATATCAACCATCAAATTAATATTCTATTTCGCTTAATCAATATAGCGGGGGAACCAAATTCTGTGTAGAGTATTTCTACTTGGGGTGAGTCCTTTTATTAAAGGTAGGGTTACTTCCATGACCCAAATCCGACAGCTAACCTCGTAAGCGTATTGGGAGAGGATGTGATACTTGTGATCAAAAAATAAAGGCCACAGGCATAGTTCCTTGTGGTCTTTTTGTGCATTCATAAAATTTCCAATAGGGGTTATTCTAAACAGTATATCGATTTAATTACATAATTGGGGGATTTGAAGTGAAAAAACAATTTGCTGTCATTGGTTTAGGAAGATTTGGTGGGAATCTTGTGGCAGAACTAAGCAAACTAGGGGTTGAAGTATTAGCCATCGATTTAGATGCTGAAGTTGTAGATAAGTATGCAGATATTGCTACCCATGCTGTACATGCTAATGCTATGGATGAGTCGGTTTTAAGACAACTGGGGTTAAGAAATTTTGATCATGTTATAGTTTCCTTTGGTGAGAACATCGAGGCAAGTATTCTGACTACATTACAGTTAAAAGAACTTGGAGTAAAAGAGGTGTGGGTGAAAGCTTCAAATGCTTATCATCAAAAGGTACTAGATAAAATTGGAGCCGATAAAGTGATTCATCCAGAGCGAGACATGGCACGAAGAATTGCTCATCATATTACCTCAGAGAAGATTATTGATTTTATTGAGTTATCAGATGAATATAGTATTGTTGAAGTTTTAGCTACCAATAAAGTGGCGAATAAAAGCTTAATAGATCTTGATGTCCGTGCTAAATTTGGATGCAATATTATTGCCATTCAACGTGGGGAAGATACCATTGTATCTCCCCCTGGAGAGGAGGTTATTCAGAAAAATGACCTTCTAATTGTAATTGGGCAGAATCGAGACATTAATCGTTTTGAAAAAGTAGGGGTTTAACCATGAAAAATAAGATTAAAAATCTGAGTCCACCACAGCTACTAATTACAGTTTTTTTATTTTTTATCATTCTAGGTACCTTTCTTTTAAAACTACCATTTGCAACTACAGAATCTGTGTCGTGGTTAGATGCTTTATTTACGGCTACTTCAGCTATGACGGTGACTGGATTGATTGTGGTTGATACTGGAACAGCCTACACTCTTTTTGGTGAAATTATTATTATGAGTTTAATTCAAATTGGCGGACTCGGAATCATGTCCTTTGCTATGATTATTTTTATAATGTTAGGAAAAAAAATTGGATTTAAAGAACGGTTACTTGTACAACAAGCATTAAATCAAACATCTTTTGGCGGCGTTATTCGACTAGTAAAGCATCTATTTATTTTTTCTTTTATTGTGGAAGGCTTTGCATTAATACTTTTAGCTTCAGAATGGATTCCAGAGTATGGGTGGGGTAAGGGGTTTTATTACAGTTTATTTCATTCCATATCTGCTTTCAATAACGCCGGTTTTTCAATCTGGTCTGACAGTTTAATGGGGTATGTAGGTAATCCTTTAGTAAACATAGTAATTGCCGGTTTATTTATTATTGGAGGTATTGGTTTTACTGTGTTGACAGATATGTGGTATTCGAAGGAATTTAGAAGACTTTCACTTCATACAAAGCTTATGCTTATTGGAACGTTAATCATTAACATAGTTGCTATGTTTCTTATTTTTGTTCTTGA
Source organism: Rossellomorea pakistanensis (assembly GCF_016908495.1). Classification (GTDB taxonomy): domain Bacteria; phylum Bacillota; class Bacilli; order Bacillales; family Bacillaceae_B; genus Rossellomorea; species Rossellomorea pakistanensis. The sequence continues at coordinate 646,621 of NZ_JAFBDZ010000002.1, forward strand.
ATTCAATAACCCGAAAACATTGGGAGAGCTGCCACTTCCTGATCAAATTTTAGGTTCTTTCTTTCAAGCAGTTACCCCACGTACAGCTGGTTTTAATTCAATTGATATTGGAAGTATGGAAGATCCAACTATACTATTGACAATATTTCTTATGTTTATTGGGGCAGGAAGTGCTTCTACTGGAGGTGGGATCAAGTTAACGACTTTTTTAGTAATAATACTCTCTGTATTTGCTTTTTTACGCGATAAAAACAAAATACTTGTTTTTAGTAGGACCATCGACCATCCTTTCATTTTTCGGGCATTAGCGATCACAATGATAAGTGTATTACTGGTGTTTTCAGCCTTATTTGTCTTAACTATCACTGAAAAAGGTGCACCATTTATTCAAATTTTATTTGAAGTAGTATCTGCATTTGGTACTGTTGGACTCTCGATGGGTTTAACAGGTACACTAACCTGGATAGGGAAATGTATCATCATTTTCGTTATGTTTGTCGGAAAGCTAGGTCCATTAACACTTGCTTTTTCTCTTTCTAAACCAAGTAAAGATAAAATCGGTTATCCAAAAGAGGACATTCTCACAGGTTAAACTCAAAATATTTATTTCGTTTCCTCGAAAAAGCAGTTTTCCTAAAAAAGGAAAGCTGCTTTTTGAATAGGAGAAGAATTTTAAGGGTTGATGAATATTTTAATCGATACGTTCTATAAAGACTAAATTATCTCCACTTTGAATTTTTAACTTAGAATAATGATTTAAACTTAAGTGGTCTCCTTGAGTAATTCCAAGCGGTACTTTTCCTTCCTCTATTACTTCCTTGAAGTATTGGGAATAGGTCTTATTAATATGATTGTTTGGTATCTTTATACAATTGATGACATTTTCATCATTGGAAAGTATCTCTAACAAATTCAACTTATTTTTTTCATTTGAAAATCTATGTAAATTAGAAGCAGCAGATAGAATATTAGAACAAATAATTTCATCAGCTCCTGCTCGTTTAGCATTATTAAACTGTTCGTCAGTTAAAATTTCAACTATACAATGAGCATTAGGATTTAGGCACTTAATAGTTAACAAAGAAAGTATAGTTTCTTTATCGGCATTCCTTTCATTTTTATGATGATTCGATGTAATGAGTATGTGATCCGCATTAAATATGTTAGCTTGTATTAGGGTTTCTCTATAAAGGGAACTTCCTTTTATAAAATGAATTATTCCTTCATTAATAGGATTAGTATTTAATGTATTGTCAATTAAACACATTAGTAAATGAGGATACTTACTATTCAATTTATAGATGATGTTTTTTGATCCTTCATTCCAGCCAATAATCAATAAAGTTTTAGAATCCATTGTTCTATTCATACTTTTGCCCTCTTTTTACTAAAGTTAATCTCTATTATTAACAATGTTAACTTTTTTAAGCAAAGGGGGTATAAATAATTATCGTCCCTTTTAGAATTTAAATAATATTTAAAAGGAAATATTGAAATTATTTCTTTGCTTAGCTTGAAACACTACAACTCAAAATCTTTTAAACTTTTTATTCAACAAACGGGCCATATTGTTGAATAAGCCTTTATAATAAAAAACGACTCCTTTCAACGTTTAGGTTCTCTTCTTTGTACCCGAGAAGGGATCAAACGTTCATAGGAGTCTGGCTATTGTAAGATAAATTTATTTCTTGGTTAAGCTTTTTATTAGTCAATATCTGAAACTTCTTGAATCTTAAAAGAATCAGATTTATAAGATTGAATCATAACGTTGATGAATTCTTTTGTTGTGGGTGTTACCTCATTAAATGAGTGTGTTATTATACCGATATCACGGGTTATCCTCGGATTAATGTTTTTTATGATTAAATTATGAGACACAGAAGAAAGTGTAAATTTCGAAATAATACCTATACCTATATTATTTTTGACCATATTAATTAAAGTTTGAGCATTTTGGACTGTTAGGTTCTCTTTAAACTCAATATTATTTTTTTGAAATATTTTTGATATAGCAATTTCATGTCCACCTTTACAAAAAATAATTTCATTCTGATATTTTTCTAAATCAATCTTTTTTTCTTGACTTAATCTATGATTTTCAGGAATTATTGCAACCATATAATCATTGTTTATTATTTCAAATTCATACGGATCAAAGGGAGAGGCAACGATACCCATATCAACAGTCCGATCCTCCACCCATTCTTTTATTTGATTTGATGTCCCTTCTACTAATTCTATAGTAACAAGTGGGTATTTTGACCTAAATAATGCGATGGTGTTTGGTAAAATATTTGTTGATACAGCAGGAAAAGAACCTACTTTAATCTTACCACTAAGAAGTTTATTTTCTCTATCTGCAACTTGATATATTTTGTTCTCAATAACTTTCATTTGTCTCGCCAAAATCAGAATTTCTTTCCCCACTTCAGTAAGCATTAATCCCTTTTGTTTATCCCTAATGAATAATTTAATATTTAGGGACTTTTCTAAATTTTTTACCGCCTTACTTACTGCTGGTTGTGATATAAATAAATCTTTAGAAGCCTCTGTAATATTCATTTTTTCGGCGACTTTCATAAATATTTTTAGGCTATTCATGTTCATAACCAATAGGTTATACCTCCTATAAAATAAATGTATTTGAGTTATAAATAAATATAACATAATATGAAATCACTTCAGAAGAAAGGGGATTAAATTATGTTTAAAGTTTTCTTGGGAATGATCTCTGTTACTCTTGTTTGGGGGTATACATGGGTTACGATGAAAATAGCAATTAGTGACATCCCCCCGATTTTATTTTCATCTCTACGTTTATTAATTGGGGCGATTCCTTTGTTTATCCTTCTCATAATACAAAGGAAAAAGCTTAAAGTAGGTAAGGAGAATTTTAAAAACTATCTCATCATGAGCTTGTTCATGGCTTTAGGTTATATGGGATTATTGACTTATGGTATGCAATTTGTTGATTCAGGAAAAACTTCTGTTTTAGTGTACACAATGCCTATATTTGTTACCATTATTAGTCATTTTAAATTAAATGAGAAAGTTACTATTTATAAAATGGTGGGATTGATATTTGGTCTAGTCGGTCTTTTATTTATTTTAGGAACAGAAATTATTAATTTTGATCCAAAAGTAGTATTTGGAGAGTTATTAGTATTATTTTCAGCCCTTAGTTGGGCATCAGCAAATGTTTTTAGTAAACTAAAGTTCAAAAATATAGATATTATTCATATGAATGCTTGGCAACTTATTATGGGAACATTATTTTTATTCATTTTCTCTTTAATATTAGAACCAAACCATTCAATCGAGTGGTCTAATGAGGCAGTGCTATCACTATTATTTAATGGTTTGTTCTCAACTGCCTTTACATTTGTAGTTTGGTTTTGGGTACTTAAAAAAATAGATGCTTCGAAAGCATCTATGGCATTAATGTTTGTTCCTATTTTAGGTATTATATTTGGATGGCTACAACTTGGGGAGATCATAACAATTGGTATTATTATCGGGGCACTTCTTATATGTGCTGGTATCTTTATGAACATGTACAATTTTAAAAGCACCACAACAATAAAGAAACAAGAGGATTTATCATGCGAAAAATGTATTAATGGATTAAGGTCAAAGCTCAACTAATCATTTCCTATCAATCAGTGGCCAAAAGGTAACTTATTTACCTTTTAACGTCATCCCTTTCTTTTTTTGCAATCGGATGGCGTTTGTTGATGGGTTAGGTTTCGGTAGGTATTACCTCTAATTTAAGTTGTTGTATTTATTCAAGAATCGGGCGCTATCCTTGAATAATGGCAGTGCTTTTTTCTTTAAAAATATTTAGAAAATCCAGTTGACTGTCAAGCTACTGCGTGTTACGATATACCTGTAATAAGTAACACCAGATACCAACACTACTGAGTAGAGAGGTTGCAAAAATATTTTTAATTAAAAATATTTGACACCCCTGCTACTCGGTGTTACAATGTACTTGTAATAAGTAATACTTGATAGCATGATTTCTCAAAAGCTATTCAGCGAAAATTTACCTTAGTACTAAGTTATACTGAATATAAGTTAGACAAAATAGAGGTGGAGCTAAACATGGAAAATTTAACTGAAATGCTGAAGGGTTCGCTGGAAGGCTGCGTGCTGGAAATCATCAGCCGCCATGAAACCTATGGCTACGAGATTACCCGCCGCCTGAACCAGCTTGGGTTTACCGAAGTCGTGGAAGGGACTGTCTACACCATCCTCGTGCGATTAGAAAAGAAAAAACTGGTGAACGTAGAAAAGAAACCGTCAGATATGGGGCCGCCCCGCAAGTTTTACTCACTTAATGAGGCTGGCCGCCAGGAACTTGAATTGTTTTGGGAAAAATGGGATTTCGTCTCGAGCAAAATTGACGAACTCAAAACGAAAATAAAATCAAAAGGAGAATTAATATGATGAGTATTTTAGAAAAAATCTTTGGAGATTTTAGCGAAAAGAAAACATGGCGTGAAATGGAAAACCGCGCAAAAGCCTTACCTAAAGACTACTACAACGCCTACAAAGCGATGCAAAAATATCTCTGGAACACTGGCGGCGTGATGGATTGGCAAGAAACGAAATTCGTCTTTAATCACATCATCGACCTTCTTGAAGAAGCCGCAGCCGATGGTAAGCGCGTTAAAGAAGTTACTGGCAACGATGTAGCAGCCTTCTGTGATGATCTCGTCATTGATGCAAAATCGTGGGTTGATAAGCAACGTCATAAACTGAACGATGCGATTAAATAATAGAACTTTGCTGAACAGCTTAGTATCTAAAAGGAGACTACAATGAACTTTTTTGAAAAAATAACCGGCAGTGATATGACTAAAGAAATGAAAGGTTTTGAAGCACGAGCAAAAGTCTTGCCAGCTGAATATCAAACTGCTTGGAAAGAAATTATAAGTAATCTCTGGATTCACGGAGATTTCACCGGTCGTAATCTGATGCCTATTCTTGACAGTGCTCTTGAACTGCTTGAAGTTACATCAGCAGACGGCCAGAGCGTCGAAGAAGTACTAGGAGATGATATCAAAGGCTTCTGCACAGCGCTTGTTGGTGACGAAGGAGCAAAAACTTATAGAGATAAATGGCGTGATCAACTCAACAAGAACGTAGCAAGAAAATTAGGAGGACTGAAATGAGTATCAAAAAAATCATCGCAGGTAAAAAACAATGGAGAGCCCATGTTTCTCGTGTCAAAGCGCTTCCACAAGATTACCAAATTGTCTATAAAGAGATCCAAAAATATCTCTTCAAAGTCGGTCCTGTTGAGCTAAACGAAGGTATCGGACTGCTCTCTGAAATTCTCAGCTTCTTTGAAGAAGGCGCAGCTGCTGGGAAAGGTGTACTTGAAGTCACAGGAACAGACGTTGCTGCTTTCTGCGATGCGCTGATTGAAGATTCAAAAACTTACGCTGATCTCTATCAAGAATCGGTCATTCAAAAAGTCGATAAGGCTATGAAAAAATAGAAGGAACGTAGTACTTGATGGGAAAGTATCATGAAGCGATTGGGAAAAAAGTAAATTCAATAATTAATTCCGACTGAATAGCTGGTTACAAATGTGTCACTTTCACTATTCAGTTATATTTTTAACCATGTAGTAAGTAATACAGATTATCAGTCAGAATGAGTAGAAAAGTATAGGTAATCTATCGCCTTGTTGCGCGTTATAAAGGAGGAAAATAATTATGAGCAATGCAGCGATTTCTGTAAAGGGGTTAAAAAAATCCTATAAAGAAAATGAAGTTTTAAAGGGGGTGGATTTTGAGGTACGGCGTGGAGAAATTTTCGCACTGCTGGGTTCAAATGGATCGGGCAAGACGACGACGGTCAACATCCTCTCAACGCTGATGAAGCCCGATGGCGGCGAAGTAGGTATTTACGGCTTTGACGTCCAGCGTCAACCGGATCATGTTCGCCAGAGCATCAGCCTGACAGGGCAGTTCGCAGCTTTAGATGGCATGCTCACAGGAAGGGAAAACCTGATGATGATCGCCAAGTTGCGGGGAGTTTCCGATCCCGCTCAAGTCGCCGACAATCTGCTTGCAAGATTCAATCTGACCGATGCGGCCAACCGCCGGGCTGACAAGTATTCCGGCGGGATGAAGCGCCGGATTGACATTGCCATGAGCCTGATCGGGACGCCAGCAGTGATTTTTCTCGACGAACCGACGACTGGGCTTGACCCCGAAGCGCGGATTGAAGTCTGGGATACCGTCAAGGAGCTTGCCGGCGGCGGTACGACCATCTTGCTGACAACCCAGTACCTGGAGGAAGCCGAACAGCTGGCGGACCGTATCGCCATCCTGCATGGCGGAAAAATCATCACGACCGGTACCCTTACCGAACTCAAAGAGATGTTCCCGCCAGCGAAAGTGGAGTACATCGAGAAGCAGCCGACATTGGAGGAAATTTTCCTCGCGATCATTGGCAAAAAGGAGGAGATGTAAATGAAAAGCAAAACAGGGGTATTACTAGGGCGTTTAATGCGCAACATCATGCGCAGCCCAGATACGATTATCACGGTGGCAATTACGCCGATTATGATGATGCTGCTGTTTGTCTACGTATTTGGCGGCGCCATAGAGACAGGCACGGACAACTATGTCAATTATTTATTGCCGGGAATCTTGTTGATGGCTATCGCATCCGGAGTCGCTTACACTACCTTGCGGCTGTTTAACGATGTAAAGAGCGGGCTGATGGCACGTTTCATTACTATGCCCATCAAGCGCTCGTCGGTATTGTGGGCTCACGTGTTGACTTCGCTTGTTTCCAATGTGCTTACTCTTGTGGTGGTTTTCCTTGTCGCCCTCTTGATGGGCTTCCGTTCTAGCGCTGATTTTCTGGATTGGCTTGCGGTAGCTGGGATACTCGGGCTGTTTACGCTGGCACTAACGTGGATTGCGGTCATTCCTGGATTGACAGCGAAATCTATGGAAGGAGCGACAGCCTACTCGTACCCGCTGATTTTCCTGCCGTTTATCAGTTCGGCTTTTGTCCCCACCGAAACCATGCCTAAACTTGTTCGTGCATTCGCTGAGAACCAGCCCGTGACTTCAATCGTGAATGCGATTCGTGCCCTCTTGTATGAAGGGTCTGTTGGCAACGATATCTGGATCGCGCTTGCCTGGTGCGTCGGCATCATGGTCATCGCTTACTTCTTCGCCAGTAAAGCATTTAAACGCCAGTTAGGGTAAGTACACCATTATGGGATTAGCCATATCTATAGTCAGCCGTTGCGATGAATGCATTTACTACACATAGAAGGCTGCTTAAATCCCGGTGCAACCATCGATGAATTAGGGCTCTAGCTTTATTTAATTATCGTTATTCAACAAACGGGCGCTTTAATTGAATAAAAACAAAACCCTATCATTAATTTGATGGGGTTTTATTCTTCCTTATTTCTCTCCTTACCTGAAAACTTTCTACATATCAAAATCTTTTAAACTTTTTATTCAACAAACGGTCGTTTATGGCACTTTTTTCACCAATTGGACAGGTTTGTAGTGCGCAATACAAAGGTGTGAGTAGAAGATTGCGTTTTTTACTCATGTTTCCTTATATGTTGAATAATAAACTTAACATATTAATAAATTGAAGGGAGTAAATATGATGAATACATTAGTATCTGCAAAAAATGTGACAAAGATTTACAACAAAAATCAATTACCTGGACTTAATAAAGTATCTTTTGACATTGAATCGGGTGAATTTGTTGGGATTATGGGGGCGTCCGGATCAGGGAAGACAACTTTATTAAATATCCTATCAACCATTGATACGCCTACAGATGGAGATGTTTTGATAAATGGTGTCAATATTAAAACACTTAATGATAATAAATCTGCGGATTTTAGGAAGAATCATTTAGGCTTTATTTTTCAAGAGTATTTTTTACTCGATAGTTTAACAGTGCAGGAAAATATTGCTGTGCCACTTACTCTGTTACACAAATCCCCAAGAGAAATTGAATCGTCTATAAATAGTTTAGCAAAGCGTTTCGGGATATTCGAACAATTATCAAAGTACCCTAGTCAACTATCTGGAGGGCAAAAACAAAGGGTTGCGGCAGCAAGAGCGATTGCGAAACAGCCAAGTATTTTATTTGCAGATGAACCCACAGGTGCGTTAGATTCAAACTCTGCGACAGAGCTACTTCAAAAATTAAGAGAAGTAAATGAGGAACTTCATACAACAATTTTAATGGTAACTCATGACGCTTATGCAGCAAGTTTTTCAAGCAGAATCCTAATATTTAAAGATGGGGGTATTATAAAAGAATTAATAAACAACGGACAGGGTCGCAAAGAATTTTTTGAAGAGATATTAAAGGAAATCTCTAAAGTTGATGAAAAACGATATAACTAAGTGTAAGAAAGGAAGACATGAGCGTGGGATTATTAACAATAGCAAAAAAGAATCTGAAGAATAACTTTTCCTTCTATTCGTTCTATTTTGTTTCAGTAGCTTTTGTGCTGATGGTGTTTTTCTCCTTTATTTCTTTTTCCATGAACGATACTATCATGGAAAAGATTTCGTCTGATGGTAGAGTAGAAACAATGTCGAGAACGGTGGCAGTCTTTGTTATGACATTTGTATTATTTTATATGTCATATTCCAATACTTTCTTTATGAAAAAAAGAATGAAAGAACTTGGAATTTATTCGCTCTTGGGGTATCGAAAGTCAACCATGGTAAAGCTATTAACCTTTGAAAATATTGTTATTTGTTTTGCTGCTCTAATTGTAGGGATCACTTTTGGTGCTATTGCTCATAAAGGAATTGTCGAAGCGATAGTTAGAGTACTAAAATTACAAATTGATACTTCTGAAGTGCCAATTATTAATCCTAATGCGGTACTATTCACTTTTGTTTTTATATTTGCTGTTTTGACTGTTTTATTTTTATCAAACTGGATAATTCTTCGAAAAAGTTCCTTATTGACTTTGGTACGTATGGAAAAAAAGGAAGAAAAAAAAGTAAAAATCAATACAGCTTTCTCGTTACTGGGATTATTCTTGATTTTAATTGGTTATTTCTTAGCTCTTGATATTACAAGAGGAACTAAATCATTTTGGAAAACGATAGGGTTTTCACCAATCGCACTTTTAACAATGTTAAGTGTAATACTAGGGACAATTTTCTTTATTCAATCTTTTTTACCATATGCCATTCAAAAATTGAAGAAAAAGAAAAATTGGTTTTATAAGGAATCGAATATTATTATCATTCCAAACTTTATATTTAAAGTCCGTTCGAAGGCAAAAACTTTAATTTTGCTAACTTTATTAGCTGCAGGAACTTTGGCTATATTTTGTTCCACTATACTGACTCTCTACTACCCTGTTGCTGCTACAGAACGTATCATACCGTCAGCTATTGAGTTTCCGGTGGAGGATAAGCAATTAGCTACTAAAGCAATTAAAATCGCACAAGATACAGTCGGCAAAGAAAATATGAAGTATAAAGAAACGACTATTATCCACGCAACATCCTCTTCTGACAATTTGCCTAAAGAATATAGCGCAAAAAAAGAACATGGATTTGATCTTATATCCGAGTCGGATTACAAGGAATTAATAAATATTCAGGATAAAAATGTAGAGTTTAAGAATTTAGCTAAAAATGAAGGTATCTTAGTAAAATATCGACCTGAAAAAGAAAAGTTAGATAAAGGGAAAATATATACTCTGAACTTAACACCTACAAATAACGTGGATATAAAAATAAAAGAGACTACATTACTTAATCCAATCGGATTTGCAAATAGTGTAGGAACTCTTATTATTTCGGACCAACTTTACAAAGAAATAAAAATCTTAGGGCTTACAGGAAAGACTATGATGAGCTTTAATGGAGCAGATATGAGAGATAACAAGGAAGTTTATGAAAACTTAGCTCCACTATTTAAAAATAATATTTATTTTACAAGTAGTTACCAAAAAGTAGACTATATTATTCAACAAAATAGCTCAACATTCTTGCTCATTAGTTTTGTTACTATCATCTTCTTTATTGCAACAGGTAGCATTCTCTATTTCCAAAACCTTTCAAGTATGATGTCGAATAAAGATGAGTTTACAATTCTAAAAAGAATGGGGTATAACAGGAAAAATATAAAAAGAATAATAAGTAAAGAAGTCTTTACGTTATTTAGCATCCCCTACGTATTAGGGTTAACGCATAGTATTTTTGCACTGCTGGCCTACAAAACTGCTTTAATGGACGATTTATTAGGAAAAAGCAGTGCCTTTATATTACCTATTCTTGTTGCGGTAATTATTTTTACCCTGGTGTATATCATTTATTATTTGTTAACAAAACGAGCATGCTATAAAATCATATTTAACGATAAAAAGTAAAAATTTGTAGATAAAGCTGATGATAGTAGGCAAACATCAGCTTTATCTGTATTTAACCTAGTAAAGGCAAGTGAGTTTATGGAAAAGTACTATGAGCAAAAACAAATCTTTATTTTAATTAATCAACTTTGTATGATTATTTTTTTATGTTATGAATTTTTGCAAAGTAATATTGTAGGAACAGCAAAGTTACTTCCACTAACGCTTATAACGATAATGCTCATCTACGGAGCATACATCAGTTTTGTAAACGTAAAAGAAAACAACACGCTATCACAATTTTCTAATTTGCTACTCTTTACTTCATGGCAGTTTTTACTAACGCTTAATGGGAGTGAAATTTTTTATACACTAAGTATGCTACTTAGTGTAGTGCTTCTATATATGACAGTACAATTTTTGCTCCTGTTCTTTTTCCAAGATTCTAACTTTACTTATAAAAAAGAAACAGATTGGATTCTACAGGTTACATGTACATTAACATTAATTGCGAACTTTATAAACGATAAAATATTTGCCATTTTATTTTCATGTCAATGGATTTTTAGTTTTAGTTGTATTATTTTTCTGTTCTTGAAGCATCGAAAACGAATTAAATTTGTCTTCAAAAGTGAAAAGAAGCATTTGCTTAGATCTGTTACTATTCTTATTTTTCCCTTTAGTATATATGCTATGGTGTTTGCAGAGAGTCCCGAATATTTAAGTAATTTAGGATGGTATATAGTGATCCTGTTACCACTATTTAGTATTACTGCAATAGCTTTTAAAAACCATATATCTATGAGGCAATATTTTCTCTTAAAAGAAGATAAAATGGGCTTAATATTTTTATGTTTTCTTGTTTTTATTAGTTCGCTTGGGGTGTTGTTTAGATTTAATATGATTACTTATTTCATCATTATACATACAATTTTTTGGTTTATTCAGCTTTATTTCATATTATTATTTCAAGAAACAAAAAATACTATCTTAAATTCAGATACAGAAGAACTAAAAACCTTGCCAGAGAGCTCTTACGTTCATAACCTCGTACAGATAGCTAAAGAGGAAAAATTAAAAAGTGGGTTTTCTGATTATTTACATGATGAAATATTACAAGATATATTAGCTGTTAAAAATATGATGAATAAATCTAATAAAGAAGAGATCCATGAAATGATAGTAGAAACGCTGAGAAACTTAAATCAGTCAATACGTGTACAAATGCAAGAGTACCATCCAACCCTATTAAAAACACTCACATTAAAAGAAAATTATAGAAATTTGCTTGAGATGCTACAGCATAAATATGGAATGAAAAATATTAATATATCTTTTAAGTGTAATGAAAATTTATTTTTAGTTGAACCCTATCATCTTGTTATATACCGAATTTTAAAAGAATTGGTAACAAATGCATTCAAACATTCGGAATGTTCAAAGCTAGTTTTGAGTTTGACACAAGAAAATAGTGAAATAGAACTTATAGTAAAAGATAATGGTAAAGGCCTGATGGCTACCGAAACAGGCGCTCTTAATGGCCATAGAGGATTGAATTCGATTAAAGAACAGCTATTTTTATTAAACGGTAAAATGACAATTTCAGAGTGCAATCCTACTGGATTATGTGTTGCTATTCTTATTCCCATGAGAGGAGATGATTCCTATCAATATTTTATTAATAGATGACCATGCTTTGTTTGCAAAAAGTTTGGAGATAGCCTTAGAAGATTATCCTGAAATAGACCATTTTTACTCATTACACTTATTACAAAATATTGAAAATGTCATTGCAATCATCAATGAGTTTAAGCCAGACATTACCTTAATAGATATTAACTTAAGTTACATCAGTAGTGAAGATGGTTTAGGAATAGCAAAAAATATTTTAGATAGTAAATGTGAAACGAAAATAGTCATATTAACAGGCTATGATTTGCCTGTTTATCGGTATGAAGCTCAAAAAATCGGTGTAAGTGGTTTTATTAATAAAAACATTATGCCAGATAAGTTATTGCAAATTTTAATTGAGATTAATGAGGGTATTTTCTATTTTCCAATGTCCACGGACTATGTTGAGGAATTGACCCATAGCGAAAAACAAATCTTACAATTACTATGTGATGGATATAAGCGTAAAGAAATTGCGTCTATGTTATATGCTAGTGAACGCACAATTTCAAACCATATTCAACACATATTTGATAAGTTGGATGTTTCATCCTCGTTAGAAGCTGTAACCAAAGGAATAAAATCAGGTTATATTCAGCCTAATTATTAAAAATAGTTAATTAAACTAATAGCTTTAAGAAAAAGAAAAACGGAGCATGACAGTCACAAAGATACAAGTCACGCTCTCGTTGCTTTATAGATTGATGTTCTTCTAAGCGTACAAAATTCGCGTTTTGCGGTTGGGACCCCATAAAGAACTATTAACCTATAAAATTGGACTAACTGATTGGGTAAAAGATTGGAACGGAAATGACAAAGATATAAAAAATGAGCAATATGATGTATAAAAACTAAACAACATAATATCTGATTATCAACCGAAGTATTTATGTTTTAATGGGAAAAGAGCTGCAAAAGAATATTTAAATAGGGGTAATTATGTAAACTGCATAAAAAAAGACAGTTCATAACGGAAAGCCCTCTTTAAGAGGGCTTTTTCTGTAATTCTATTTTGAAACCCAACCGCACCAAATAACATAACCCTTCCCTCTCCACATTTGTTGTAGAGGTATCCAGTGTATCCATCTTTATTGTAATAGTAAGGTGGTGTTTTAATATACTCTCTTGGTCCAAAATAATCTTTAACTTTTACATATTTAGAGTCGCCACTGCCACCACCAGGTCCTGTGTCTGACATTGTACTTGGCGGTTCTGCAGCAGAAGCACCTGTGCTTAGTGATACTACCATTACTAGTCCTGAAACAATAGAAAATAATTTCTTTTTCATTTTTAAGTCCTCCATTTCTTTTTCCTACAAGAGTAATGGTAGATTCAATCTATTAATATTACAAATTAAGTAAAATATGTTTATTATAGGTAATACCTTATGAATATAACGGATCATCTATTTTTTACAATATTTGGAAAATTATTCTTTCAGGCATGAAACCTAAAAAAAACTATAAAATGTTGAGATATCAAGGCAGAAGTGAGACTATGTTTATATCAAAAAAACATATTTAGTAAGTGAGGTATGAATATGGGCTTGAGACAAGAGAGAATTGAAACCAACGTAATGGTTTCAAATTCAACAGGTCATTCATTAGGGATTTTTGTATTCGTTTGCTTGTTTGCTATTTTAGTGATCCCTTTGATTATCTTTGGAACAGATGACGTGGAAAGGTACGAAGAAATAGGGAAGAATGTTTCTATTAAGGTAATAGAACGTTTAAATAGCGAAGGCTATGTAAAGGATAAAGATAATTCAAAATGGGATTTACGAGATGTAAAATTAACCCTTAACTTTGAGGGGAAGGGAGAAGGGCAGGTTAAAACGATTAATGAGGAGTATGAATTTCAATTCCATTATCAATCTAAAGATAATATTAAGGTTGTGGAAACGAAAATTCCAGCCCCTAAATAACGATTACAGCCGTTCTTCAACGGCATTGTGAAATAAGGCTTAAGGCTTTTTTGAAGTCTCACATAACTTGTCTCAAAATGCTTATCGATGTAAATCCGCATTTTCGGGATGCTACCCCATTATGGAGTAACACAGTTGGGAAAATAATCAAACTTTATATTCAATAACATGAGATCGCCTTGAGGCGGCTTTTTTTTTCTTGAGAAAGTATGTTCATTTAAGGTACACCCTAATAATTCATTTTTAAATGTTCTTCAACTAGGATTGAAAGTGGTTAATAAGGGTTGTACAAACAAATTAATCATAAATAAAGAAGAGTCACTTTAAAAGCGACTCTTCTTTCAGCTATATATTTATATAGCTAATTAGGGTGCTCAGAAACAGAAAAAAGTCTCTAAATGTAATTGTTTCAAACGAAATCCGGATATTAAGAGATATCCTTATCTTCATTGCCAGATCCATCCCTTTAGAGGAGGGCGTGTTTACGTAGTATGTATGCGCTTCGCCACTTCCGACGAATACTCCGGCATTGGTAATACATTCGGGATACAGTAGAACAAAGCAAACATAATCCACTCCATCCTAAGATTAACAATGTAATAAAATTATAACATTTTACGATTTGAAAGAAGGATACTTTGTATAAGTGTCATAACTTAAAAGTTTTGATACCATTTTTCTATTACTGTACTATCAAGTTATTGAAAGGTTTCGTATCTTAGTGTCATATATATAGTTATAAAGGGTACGGAAACGATTCGAGGATTGAAGGGCAACTTTGGAAAACTAAAATAAAAATCAAGAATTAGATGTTTAATGTCAATGGAGTTGTTCCAGAAAAGGGCCATTTAACGGAGGAAGAAACTCAAGGAAAATGGAATACCTATGGTATTGCTTGTATGGTGTTTGAATGATTGTACTTAAAAAATGCCGTTATGTTGAAGATGATAATTGGATTTTAATGTAAAATGGTATCATAGAAGTCTTCACAGGGCCTTATCGATTCCATTTTCTTTTACACGAACTCTCAGGATCCAACATACTAAACTGATTCAAATAAGGGTGTGAAGTCGGTCGGTTTTTGATACGGACTCGAAAATGGTCCCAAGGGCTGTTCGACCTTCCTTCACTTCTACTATAAAAAAATAGTAGCACAAACCATGGCCTTGGTCTGTACTACTGATGTTAGTATGTTTTTGTTTTGAAAAAATTCCCTCACTTTACTTGCGACAGCAAAAGAATTGAAAATCATTTACATTTCCCCCCTCGAACATCCCTAAAAATGATAAAATACTCTATATATTGACAAATTTTGATGAGATTTATACTAGGAGGAAGACAAAATTGAACACACAATTTAACAGACCTAAGGGGTTTGGGGAAATATTGGATCACACCTTTCGATTAAGTAAAAGCCATTTTACTAAATTCTTTTTGATTTTACTTATTGTCTTAGGCCCTATTTACTTGCTTCAAGCGATTGCCGATTTTATGTCTGGAACGAATTTTTTTAGAGAAGTGGGTGTAGGCGGCCCTTGGTATGAACAGATTATATCGGGTTTTGATCAATCAGCTGAAGCGGACTACGAGGAGTTTACACCGACTAGCCTAATAGCAAACTTGATTTTTATCATTGGAGGATTGATTAGTGTTTTTGTTGCTCCCGTTGGAGGGGCTGCCATCCTGATTGGTGTAGACCGGCTTAGAAAGAAGGAAGAGTTCACAGTTAAATCCGCATTGAAACAAGCTTTTTCAAGATACTGGCCGATTTTAGGAAGTAGTCTATTATTCGGTGTCATTGTTTTTGGGATGATCATTGGACCTATCTTCATTTCTGGTTTTGTAGGGATTTTTGGTGCAGTTGCCAATCCTTTTTTAGGTATATTAATGGCGATCTTATTATTCTTAGGTTTTGCTGTCGGAATTGGATACTTTTTAACCCGTTGGAGCTTTTTCTTTGCCTCGGTTGTTTTGGAAACAGATTCACCAGGTCTTTCAAGAAGCTGGAGGTTAACACGTAATCGCGGCTGGATATGTATGGGGATATATTTTGTATTTATTCTTATTACGTCATCTGTCAGTTTTGCTATAGAGCTCTCATTTGGGTTGTTGTTAGGAAACAGCGTCCTGTTAATGATCATTGGGGATCTAGTAAGCCTATTTACGACTGTTATTCTTTCTGTTGGATTTGCCGTCATGTATTTTGATTTAAAAGTTAGAAATGATGCTGATGATCTCGATGAAATGATGGATGAGTACACGGCTATTCAATAGTTTTTTCTCGTGAAGGTTAGGTGATGTTTGAATGCTAGATTCAGATAAAGCAAGAGATGATCTTGAAGATATATTGAATAATCGAGAATATACGGTTTACAATGACCGTTCCAGCGGGATACTTTCGAGTTGGTGGGAAAAGATAACAAGTTGGATAGAAGATCAATTATCCGACTGGTTCCCGGCTTTGGAAGCGACAAGCGGGGTAGCTAGTGTTGTTACGATCAGCTTGATTGTGTTGGCTATTATGCTGTTATTACTCTGTCTATTTTATGTTGCTCGGGGTGTTAGACGTAATCTGAAATACAAAGACAAAAAGCCTCTCCAATCATTAAATGAAATCCATTGGTCATCGAGTAAACATCTGTCTGAAGCGGATAAACAATCAGCTTTTGGCCAATACTCGCTTTCTACCAGACATTTATTTTTAGCTTTACTTCTTCATTTTCACGAGAAGGAGTGGTTAGAGGCGAAGATATGGAAGACAAATTGGGATTATTATGATGAACTGAGAAGAGTCAATAAAGTTTCTGCAGTACAATTCTTTGAACTGGCTTTACTATTTGATGAAGTAACATATGGTGAGAAAAAGCTCGAGAAAGAGGAATATTTACAGTATCGAAAAAAAGTCATGATGTGGTTAAAGGAAGATCATCAAGACCAGCTCAATGTAATTTAAGGTAAAGGGGGAAGGATGTGCCTTGCAGATAAGAATTTCTAATAAAAAAACTGTGATATGGCTAGCGATTCTTCTTCTTTTATTTATCGCCTTAAGCTATCTCATGACATCACCTGAAGCAAAACAATATTCTAAATATCTTTCCCAGTCTCCGTCACCGAGCGGAGTGAAAGCTATTTATACATATTTGGAAAAAGAAAACGGTTCTGTTGAAAAGTGGAGCAATACTCCTGGAATGCTATCGAATCAGGATGAAAATCAAGTTCTGATAATGGTAGGACCCTATTTTACTCCTGATCAGGAAGAGATAAAAGCTTATCAAAGCTTTATGGAAGCAGGAAATACAATTCTATTATTTAAAGAAAACCCTAAAGGAATGTTCGATGTCAACACCGCTCCTTTAACAGAATCAGTCGCTACAGATGAGGAAGTGACTGTCGTATCTGACGGAGAGGGAGGGAGTTACAAAGCTAAAATTAAATCATCCATACGTTTGCAAACAAATGACAAAGATGAAATTTTATTAAAGGATGATTTAGGGATCATTGCTTTAAGGAGAGCTTTTGGTAAAGGGCAATTAATTGTGTCTAATTCTCCTGAGTGGATGACCAATGGTGCGTTATTAAAGCAAGACCATCTTTCTCTCGTGTTTTCTTTAATCAATAAAAGCAATGCGGGCTCAATCCTGTTTGATGAATATAGTCACGGTCAAGAGAATGCCTCGAAAATAGGAACGCTTTATCCTAAATGGTTCCTCATTTTCATTGTGCAAGGAACTCTGATTACCGTTATGTGGCTCTTACTAAAAGGAAAACGATTTGGTCCAATTCTCGTTTCAAGGAATGAGACGGTTCGGTTTAGTGATGAAAGGGTTAAAGCGTTAGCCGCTTGGTATATGAGAGGCAAACGATATCAGGATTCTCTATTTATACAAGCTGATTATGTGAAACTTTTATTGCATGAGAAGTGGGGCATAGCCTATGGGAGGGAATGGAAAGAGATTTCATCCCAGCTTGAAAGAAGGTGGAAAGGGGTACCTGCCAGTGAGATTACTAGTTTTCTAGAAGGATTAAAAAATGTACTAGAAAAAAGACAAATCAATAAAAATGAATACTTGGTGTGGTCTAAGAAACTTGATCGATTACGGAAAGAGGTGGAGGAAGGATGAAACCTGAATTAGCATCCTTGCTAGAGAAATATGAAGAACGGATATTAGGACAGTCAAGAAATCTGAAGCTATTGTTATCGGCAATATTAGCTGGGGGGCATGTATTAATTGAAGGGGTTCCTGGTACAGGGAAGACACAGACGGTTAAAACGCTTGCTAATCTCCTGGGTGGAACCTTTAATCGGATACAGTTTACCCCAGATCTACTTCCAAGTGATATTACAGGAAGCACGATTTATAACATGAAAGATAGCTCCTTCCAAACATTAAAGGGACCTATCTTTACAAACATTTTATTGGCAGATGAGATTAACCGTACTCCAGCAAAGACTCAAGCCGCTCTTTTAGAAGCAATGGAAGAAAAGCAAGTGACCATTCAAGGGGAGACCTACTTTTTACCTGACGTGTTTTTTGTTGTGGCTACTCAAAACCCGATTGAATTTGAAGGGACATACCCGTTACCTGAAGCACAGCAGGATCGCTTTTTATTTAAACTAAACATTGATTTTCCTTCCTTTGAAGACGAAAAAAATGTGTTGAAGCAAGTGATCGAAAACAATGCAGAGCTTGGTCAAGTAAAATCAATTTTAGATATAGAAACATTTTTAAATATAAGAAAAGAGATTCAAAATGTAACCATTAGTGATAGTATTCTTGATTATATCATGCAAATTGTAAGAAGAACGAGGGAGACTGAATCCATTCGTTTTGGAGCAAGTACACGAGCAGGAATTTCTATTGGGAAAGCAGCACAGGCTTGGGCTTATTTATCAGGGAGAAATTATGTCACTCCAGACGATATCAAAATCGTAGCCCGCCCAAGTTTAAGACATCGAATTCAACTATCTCCACATATGGAATTGGAGGGAGAGACCGTTGACCAAACCATTGAAGAACTTGTGGGGGCAATTCCTGTTCCAAGGTAGGGGGATTCTCCCTACTTATAGACTACTAATCGTTTATCTCATTCTTTCTATCGGATTAATCATTGGGACAGCTTGGGGGATTACATGGAGTGTTGTGATTCTATTAAATGGTTTGATCCTATTAGGGAGCCTAATTGACTTATTATTTTCAGCGAAAAGAAGTCAACTGATCATCCATCGTACATTACCAGAAGAAATGGAAAGAGGACTATCCTGCAACGTTCAAATTACGATCACAAACGCTTCCGGCAGTCCCATTCGTTTTCGGCTAGTAGATGGAATTCCTCAATCGTTCAAAAGACCATTTCCATTGCATGGCTTGATTTTGAACGATACCACTTCTGTCCTACAGTATGAGACAAAAGCTGCTGTAAGAGGAAAATACAAAGTAACTAAGCTCCATTTTCGCTATAAAAGTACGATTGGATTATGGGAAAAACAAACAACATTTGAAATTGAGGACACAGTAAAAGTGATCCCAGATTTAACTGAGACAAAGCAATTTCTAGAAAGTGCGCAGCAATTCTTACTTTACGAAGGGCTGAAGATTCGAAAACAAAAAAGTGGTCCTGGAGAATTTTCGAAGATTCGTAATTATGTAGTGGGAGATGATCCACGTAAAATTAACTGGCGACAAACAGCAAAGCTTCGAGAGGTTATGTCAAATGAATATGAACCTGAGCATGGAAAGTACATGACAATCTTGATAGACTGCGGGAGAATGATGGGAGCAGAGCTTTCAAAGGGAAACCGGTTGGAAAAAGCGTTAGAAGCAGCGATAACGGTAGCAGCTGCTGCATTAAAAAATGGGGACTATGTGTCTGTTTTAGCTTTTTCCAAAGAGGTAAAAGTCTTTGTTCCACCAGCAAAGGGAATGGAACAGCTTCAAACCATTCTACACTCCATATACAATATTCAAGTAGATTCTAATGAGTCGAATTATGCAGCAATCCTTCATTATGTACAAACGGTTCAAAAGAAACGAAGCCTGTTCTTATTATTTAGTGATGTGCGGACATTTCTTCACGAAGAAGGAGCACTATCTTATTTGAAACGACTGAGAAGACGCCATTTGTTTTTAATGATTGGAATTGAAGATGTGACGCTATTAACAAGAATTAAAGATATGCCTGAAACCGTTCAAACCGCGATGGTAAAAAGTATGGCGCAGCAGCAAATGCTCATTAAAAAGCGTGAAAAGCTTAAATGGGAAAAACAAGGCCTCCAAATGATAGAGGCCCGTGAGGAAAAGCTAGCCGCCACTGCCGTTTCACATTATGTTGATATTATGAATCGAGGCTTACTGTAGAACTATTTTTCGTTAGTACTAGCTTTCCAATGACGATATAAAGAATGAGTCCTATGACAGTTAAAAGAGCAACCAAATATTTGGCTTCAAGAGAGATAGCAGCAGGGGTAATAAAGCCTTCAATCGCACCTGCAATCACAAACAAAGGAATCGTCCCAAGCAATAATTGGACAGAGCGCTTGGCCTGTTGCTTCAGTTGGTATCCTCTCGAATAATGTCCGGGCACAAAGAGCTTATAGCCCATCAATAGTCCAGCTCCTCCAGCAATAAAGATGGCTGTAAGCTCAATCATTCCATGGGGAACGATGTATGCCCAGAACTCATAGGTTTTATCATAGTGCCAAAATACTGCAGCGATTCCCCCAACGATGAGTCCGTTATATATCAATAAATAGACGGTCAATAATCCGAATGTGACACCCCCTGCAAAAGCAAGGATGGCAACCTGGATATTGTTTGTCATAATGCTAGTGGACATAAGGGCAGAGTCAACTTGACCATCATTCTTCCCCAATTGATCAGGGTCAACACTTTGAGCTATATTTTCCGGAAGAACCGAATAAGCATTTTGAGGGTCATCCAAAATCGAGAAGAAGCTGCCTAACGCTCCTATGGTAAAAAGAATCATGGCCACGACGATCCATTTCCACTGTTCTAATAGTAGACCAATAAATTTCACACCAAAAAAGTGGCGGATTTGCTTCATACTGGATAGTTGATCTCGGTATAAAAGGTTATGTGACTTCGAAACAAGTTCATTTAAGTAGAGGGTCACATCCTCTTCTGGAAAGTAAGTTTGGCAATACGAAAGGTTTTGTGCCGATTTTTGATACAGTCGATTAAACTGATCAATATCTGACCCTTTGATCTTACTTTTTCTTCTATGTAATGTGGATACCATTTGTTCAAGCTGCTGCCAATCTTCTCGATGATGTTTGACGAATTGTTTCACATTCATTTTTACACCTGCTCGCTTTAGGGAAATTAGATGGTTTCATTCATCACTTCATTATTAATTATAGTAAGTTTATAGAAAAATAGAAACAGCTTACAGGAAAAAACAGTAAGAAAGGGGGGGATATTGTGAATCAAGAATATATAGATATCAAAACACCAGAATTTGTAGCACTTCAATTTCGTCCTGCCGGATTGGGAAGCAGAGCAGCAGCACTCATTATTGATCAGTTAATCCTATGGATTATTAACATTTTATTGTTTGTCCTTTTGTTTTTCGTCATCCTTGGTCAGGAATCAATTTTCATTCCGGATATAACATCTATACCGATTACCATTACGCTTATTCTTTTATTTATAATCAATTGGGGATACTTTTTTGCCTTTGAATATTTTGCAGGTGGTAGAACCATAGGGAAGAAGGCAATGGGGATCCGAGTTATTCAGGAAAATGGCCAAAGTATCACATTGCTCTCAAGCTTTATCCGGAATTTCTTAAGAATCATTGATTCCCTGCCAACGGGATATTTACTCGGGATCATAATGGTTTTCTTTCATTCCAAACATAAAAGAATTGGTGACCTCGTCGCCGGTACCATTGTCGTTCATGAGCGAAAAAAGAAAAGCCATAAGAAAACGCCAATTGAAAAGGAAATTGAAAGAAGAGGTTTGTTGAAATCGGATCTCGTTATAGATCAGTGGGAATTAAAAAAACTTGGAGTAAAAGAGTGGAATCTAGTAAAAACCTATAGTGACCGCTTTCTACATTTACCACCTTCCCAAAAAGAATTGCGAACAAGACAAATGGCGAATATCCTATTGCCTAAGATCGGTCTTGAAGTTGAGAAGAAGAGCTTGACAGAGATAGAAAATACACTATTTGTACTTTACCTGGTGCTTAGAGATGAATGGGAGTATGAGGTGTAATCTTAAAAATCGCTCACTCTACGTTTATGAAGAAGAAAAACCCATCTCGACTGAATCGAGGTGGGTTTTTAACATTTTTCCATTTATCTCTCCTTTTTAGGACTAATCCGATCAACATCATCCTGAAAAAGGAAGTAGGAAATCACCCCCGAAAAGAGTGTCCCGATTGAGATAATCAGGATTCTCGTTTGAAGTGGAACATCGGAATAATTTTTACCTAGGAACCACGATGCCACAAGGGCAACAATAATCATAATGGGAATGACTATTATGAGTCGTTTCACGATGACACATCCTTTATTCTTCCAAATATCCTTTATAGTTTAACATACTTTAGTAGAAGGTCTTGTGATATGGACGAATTTGCTTTGCTTGGAAAAATAAAAGATATTCTAAAGAGCTATCTTTCCTCTGCATAAAGGACGGAAATTTTTTCTTTTGATACGTTTAAACCTACGTATTTTGTGTTTATCCTTCAGCTAGCTCCTTCCGTAATGTAGCTCTGATCTGGTTAGTTTTTGAACAGTAACCAGTCTAATCAGGTTAACCTACGATGTTATGGTAAGGAGCTAGTTTCGTTCATGATCACTTTGTTGCTTTGGATTAATTATCATTAATTCAAAACTAGTAAACCATTACTTTGCCGAAAATCTCACTGAAAACTTGATCATTACGGGTTTCTATTCCTGTTTGAAAAACAATAATCTATACGAAAACTACTTTTATACTAAAAGTTCGTGAATTTCAGCGAAATCTTATGCTACAGTCATCGTTATTTTCATTATTAGTGATATTTTAAAAGAGTGATGGATTATAGCCTCAAATATCTATTTATTTCAAGATTAGCTAATTGATTTCTCCCATTTATTCGTTTTATTTTCAACTTCGGCTAATTTTTTCAACTTCTCTAGTTTTATTCTCAACTTTCCTACTTTTATTCTCAACTTTGGGCTGTTTATCGATATCTCGACAGTAAACGACAATATTCACGGTCCGAGATCGCGCTCTTCTTAATGCTATTAATCTAAGAGTATCGATAAAGAAAATTATACAAAAAGTGAAATCTTTTCGAAAATTTGACCCCTTCATAAGATAGCTTCCTTGACGAATTTCATAGAAACCCCTTTATCAAGCGATTTTAAGAGGGGGAAGCAATCATTTACCTACATATATTTACAGTAAATTTACACAACTTAATATAGTATAATAGCGGGAGCATGTTTGCTTTTACTATAACCATTGAATTTCCTTCTTAAGATGTTGCATAAGATTGTTCGTGTTGATTGGAAGGGTCGATTCTACGACAGGAGATTTTGATGTTAGAATACAAAGTTTACAACAGTTTGGGAACCGATTATTTGGTTATGATTCATGGATTCGGTGGCAACTCAAGCATTTTTCATAAACAAATACGTTATTTTCAGAAGCATTTTAAGGTTGTGACCATCCATTTACCAGGTCATGGTCAATCTCCATGTACGGAGCAATACTTAGAACCACTCTCCTTTGAGCTGGTTGCAAAAGAAGTGATAAAAGTGTTAGATCACTTAAGGATTGATCAAGCTCATTTTATGGGAATGTCTCTTGGATCGGTCGTTGTCCATTCTATATTAAAGCAATTCCCAGAAAAAGTAAGTTCGACCGTTTTAGGAGGAACGATTACTCGATTTAATAGGAAATCCCACTTCTTAATAGGGTGCGGAAAAGTGATCAAATCGTTCACCCCTCATATTTGGTTATATCGCCTATTTGCCCATATCATTATGCCTAGGAGTAATCACAAGGAGTCAAGAGATACCTTTGTGAAAGCGGCACGAAAAATGAAACGGACAGACTTCCTGAATTGGTTCTCGATCGTAGATAAAGTAGAATCGATTTATAGAATTTGCAAGAGAACAAGTAGGATTCCTAAACTCTATCTATCAGGTAGTGAAGATCATCTCTTTATTAGACCGCTTCAAAAAGATATTCAAAATGATCCAAATGCGGAATTCATTCTTATCGAAAAGTGTGGCCATGTATGTAATCTTGACAAATCAGATGAATTTAATAGACTTGCGTTAGCTTTTTTACAGTCTTTAATGGATAAAAAACGAATTGTTTCATAATACGTTAGATTATTAAAAACAGCAGGAGTGAAGCAGTTGAATTTATTTTTAACAGGAGCAACAGGATTTCTTGGTGGGAAATTGATCAAGAATCTTCTATCGAATAAAGATCATGAAGTATTTTTGTTAGTAAGAAATGTGAAAAAAGCAGATAGATTGAGAGCCTCTTTTCTTCAAGAAGAGCAGAAGAGAATGCATATTTTCCAGGGGGACATCACTCTTCCTAACGGAGGACTAAGTGATGAGGATATTGAATGGCTAAGCGGGAAAATCGATGCCGTCTATCATTTGGCCGCCCTTGTTAAATTTGATTTAGAATTACGGAAGGAACTGTTTGCTGCTAATTATGAAGGGACAAAAAATATCTTGTCACTTGCGATGAGTTTAAAAGCGAAAAAATTCTTTTACGTAAGTACTGCTTATACTGTTGGGAAAAAGAAATACGGTGTCGAGGAATTATACCCATTCGACAGTGATGTTCATAACCCATATGAAGAAAGTAAAGTAAAATCAGAACACCTTGTCGATTCATATCGTAATCAAATGGATGTTTCGATTTTCCGCCCGGCGATTATCGTAGGTGACTCCAAAACGGGTGAGGCTGACTCTCATTTTACTTTGTACGGATTTATGCGCGCATTAGATATTTTCAAGCGTAAGATCTCAAGGGGAAAAGGAGAAGAGCGAACCTTTCGCCTAGTGGCCGCTAAAGAAGGGACATCCAATCTTGTCCCTGTCGACTATGTAGCCAATGTTTTAAGCTTAGCACCAGAAAAAGCAGAAGCAAATAAAATCTATCATATCACTAATCCGAACCCGCCAACAAACTTGGAGCTTCTACACTATTTGAAAACAGCTTTACAGTTTAAGAGTTTATCAGTTGTAGAAGATGCTGGGAAGTATGAGTTGGATGAGGTTGAAGAACGACTCAATAGCATGGTGGATGTCTTTAAGGTATACCTCTCTGGTGATATCACTTTTGATGATCAAAACACACAGAAATTGATAAGAGGAACGAATGTTGATCATTTAAAGATGACAGATGCGATGATTGAAATGATTATTTTTGCTGGTGTTGGTAGGGGAGTTGTGGCTTCTTAAAGCGATACTATAATAAAGATTAACTGATTAGCAGAGAAATGTGGTGATTTTATTATTCATTTCCCTGCTTTTTTCTATAAACGTTTAACTCGATAATGGTATCTAATTTCATTGAAAATAATATAGATCACTACCAGAAGGAAGGCTGCGATAAAGCTAACCCATATCGAATAGATGGATGAGTGGAAACGAAGTGAGATCATTCCCGAAACCCAACCAACTAAAGAACAATAGGGTAAATAAGTTGGAACTTTCTTCGAGTAAAAAAGAATCGTTATCATGGTAGGGATGATGGCAACATACACTTGACCGAAAAAGAAGATAAGCTCTAATAAATTTGGCGTTAATACTGAGCTAATGATAAATAATAGAAGGGAAAGAATCCCAGCAATAAAATAGGTTTTTTTCAATTGATTCTGTTCACTCCACTTTTTTTTAACGTTAACCATATTACGTACAACCATAATCGATGTGGCATGTAGCTCAGCACCGATAGTAGATGCGAGAGCACTAAAGCAGCTTCCAATAAATAATAGAGTGAGAAATAAAGAATCGATTTTCTCAATAAGTTCATATAATACTGAATAGATATTTTCATAGCCCTGATTAAAGATGGCAATCACTGTCATGGCAGAGAAGGCAAGGGGGATGGTAGCCCATATAAACCCTGACATCATAAAAGACGTTCTCACCTTGGTTTTTTCAATGATATAAAGTCGCTGCCAGCTGGCTCTATCAATTAATACTTGTCCAAAACCGATCAATAAAGCTGTCAGTATAAAGGGGGTGACAGAGCTGTTCTTTAAAAATAAAAGATAGGGATGATAGAGATGAAGACCGTCATAAACAGGAAAAACTCCTTCTTGAATAAAAAAGTAGACAGGGATGAAAATAATGGCTGCAAATATGAGTGAAATGTGTAAACCTTCAAATCGATGAATTCTTTTCATGCCACCTAATCCCGCTAGAAGGAAACAATAAATGAAAAAGAAAAATAAGCCAATAAATGCAGGAATATTAAAGATCAAATGAAATAGGATTCCAACCCCTAGTGCTTGTACGAATAATGAATCGATACTGGTGATCAAAAGGACCATCAGGACAAACCAGTAGGACTTACCGCTAAGTCTCTCCTGTAACACATCACCTATTGTCATCGCATTCGGGAATCGTTCTCTTATTTTTGGAGCCATCCAGCCAAATAAAAAAAGAGCAAAGGCTCCCATTAAAGCGTAACCTACCCCTCCTAATAGCCCATATTTAACAAGAGTTTCCGGTGATGAAAGGATCGTGTTTCCTGTAATCCACCTTGCTAATAAGGAGACGACTCCATAAGCGATACCAAATTTAATTCCACCTTGTATATAGTGCTGATAAACCCCTTGCTTCATTCGTTAAACCTTCTCCCTTAATCTGTATTCTCTTGGTGATAATCCAACTTGCTTTTTAAATAGAACACTAAAATAGTGCTGACTATTAAATCCACACTCTTCTGAAATCGATGAAATCGGTTTCTCGCTTTTATCTAGTAATGATTGTTTTGCCATTTCAATTCGATAATCATTTAAATACTCCGAGAAACTGACCTTCATTTCTTCATTAAACTTTCTGCTTAAATAGGTACTGTTGATGTGGATTTGATTAGCTAGGATAGAGAGAGAAAGCTTTTTGCTATATTGTTCATGAATGATATTTAATGCTTGTTGAACAATGTGAGATTGGACATCTGTATGATGATAATTCTCTAACACTTTGCATAATTCTTCTTCAATGATCGGTTTGGTAATATAGTCTTTCGCGCCCAGTCGAATGGACGCTTGTGCATAATCGAACGATTGAAAGGCTGTTACCATAACGATATCTATGCTATCTTTCATTTTTATTTCCATCCCTAGTTCGATGCCTGATTTTCCTGGTAACTGAATATCTAGTAATGCAAGAGCTATTGGGTAATCCTGAATCATTTTTAACGCCTGTGAGGCATCAATGGCTTTATGAATGGTCCAATAAGGAAAACGGTGCTGAATGATGTAATCGAGTTGTTCTAATTCAAGGGGTTCATCATCAACAATCAGAATATGCATGTCTATCTCTCCTTTACGAAGCTATAGTGCCCTTCTAAGCATACTTTTGGCCAAATCGTTTGGACGCTTGTCCCATGCTCTTCGTGGCGAAGTTGGAGCAGTGTTTGTTTTTGTGGAAACAACATCTGTAACCTTTTACGGATATTTAATAGCCCTAACCCATGTTCTCCTTGTCCATGGTACAAAGAGTGATCCTCGAAAGAAGTTGAACTATTCCAGACTTCTAAATGAATACTGTCGTTCTCTTCTTTAAAGAAAATTTTTAGTCTGACCTTCCCAGGAGTCTTTTCTAACCCATGTTTGAAAGAGTTCTCTACTAGCGTTTGGAGCAGAAAAGGAGGGACAAGGGCGTTAAGGACCCCTTCGTCAATATTCCAGATAATTTCAAGTCTCTCTCTAAATCGGAGCTTTTGAATATCGAGGTAATACTGAGTGTATTGGACTTCCTCATTGATGGTAATGAAGGGCTCTGTTTTTTTATATTTAAATTTAAAATACTTGGAAAGGGCTTCAATTGAAGAAATTAATTCTTCTTTTCGATTCAAGCGTGCCAAACTAAGTAAAATATTCAGTGTATTAAAAAAGAAATGGGGCTGAATTTGTTGATTAAGTTGATTGTATTTAGCTTCTTGTAGTTCCTGTTCAAGTAGCAGCTCGTTTTTTTCTTTCTTTAATTGGTCTAATCTTTTCTCAAAAATAAATAGGAATAATAAGCTAAAAGCCCCAAGTAGAGGGGCTAATACACATAACATGATATAAACAGAAAATGTTTCTAGAGTGAGCATTGTTTAAACTCCTAAAGGTAGTGAATAACTCTATTTTATAAGAAAAAGAAGATTCTGAAAACACATCCTCCTATTGTAAATAATGACAGCGGGCGAAGTGACCCTCATTTCCAATCATAGGTGGTAGTTCGGCTTTACAAAGCTCGGTTGCCAAAGGGCAGCGAGTATGAAATTTACATCCAGATGGCGGGTTTAATGGAGAAGGAACATCCCCTTTCAAAATGATTCTTTCTCTCGACTTCGTAGTGATATCTGCCACAGGAATGGCGGATAATAAAGCTTTTGTATAGGGGTGAGCAGGCTGTTGAAATAATTGGTGTTTCGAGCCTACTTCTACTAGCTTTCCAAGATACATTACCATTACTCGATCAGAGATATGTCTAACAACACTTAAATCATGAGAGATAAAAAGATAGGTTAAATGAAATTCCTTCTGAAGTCGCTTCAATAAGTTTAAAATTTGTGCCTGAATCGAAACATCCAAAGCGGAGACCGCTTCATCACAAATGATGATCTTTGGATTGACCGCTAAAGCGCGGGCAATCCCAATCCGTTGCCTTTGTCCGCCGCTAAACTCGTGAGGTAAACGGTCTAATGAAATGATAGGTAGTCCAACATAATCTAATAATTCTCTCATTCTTTTCTCTTGCTGAGAGGGTGGAACCACCTTCTGGATGGTCATCGCTTCCTTTAGAATCTTTCTCACAGTTTGTCTAGGGTTTAACGATGCAAAGGGGTCTTGAAAAATAACCTGAATATCTCCTCTCATTTTTCTCATTTCTTTTTTGGATAAGCTGTTTAGATCTACTCCGTTGTATTTTATGGTGCCTTCTGTTGGTTTATCTAACTGTAAGATCGCTCGTCCTGTTGTCGATTTTCCACAACCTGACTCCCCAACGATACTTAAGGTTTCTCCTTCAAAAAGGGTGAAGCTGATATCATCTACCGCCTTCACTTCCTGTCTTGGCTGAAATAGAGATTCACGTTTAACGGGAAAGTATTGCTTTAGTCCTTTGATTTCTAATATCGGCTTTCTCTTTGTTAAAGTTGTTGTCATTCAGCTTCCACTCCTTTTTGTTGAATGTTCTGGCTATAAAGGAAGCAACGAATTTGACTGCCGTCATCTAAAGTGTTGAGAGAAGGTTCTTCTACATGACACTGTGCTGTCGCCAAAGGGCAACGCGGAGAGAAACGGCATCCTTTTGGCATGTCATAAGGTGAAGGGACATTTCCTTTCATTGTTTGTAGTTCCTCTTGGTCCTCATGCAGTTTTGGCAGAGAGGACATAAGACCTGACGTGTATGGATGTTTAGGGTTTGTAAATAATTGTTCTGCAGTACTGTACTCTACGATTTGACCTGCATACATGACGGCAACTTTGTCACACAGCTCAGCTACAACTCCAAGATCATGGGTAATAAAGATAATCCCCATATTTAATTTCTTCTGAAGATCTTTCATCAACTTCAGGATTTGCGCTTGAATGGTAACATCAAGAGCTGTTGTCGGTTCATCAGCAATGAGTACTTCAGGATTACAAGCAAGCGCCATGGCAATCATTACACGTTGCCTCATTCCACCACTCAATTGAAACGGCTCCTGCTTCGCTCGTTTTTCAGGTGAAGGAATTCCAACAAGCTCCAACATCTCTACTGCTTTTTTCCATGCTTCCTTCTTGTTTAACCTTTGATGTACTCGAATGGCTTCTGCAATCTGTTCTCCAACAGGGATCACTGGATTTAATGACGTCATTGGTTCTTGAAAGATCATCGAAATTTGATTTCCTCTTACATGACGCATTTCTTTCTCTGACATTTGTAAAATATTTTTTCCTTTTAAGCTAATCGTTCCATCAACTATTTCCCCTGGGGGAGAAGGCACGAGCCTAAGAATAGAAAGGGAAGTCATACTTTTCCCGCATCCAGATTCTCCAACAATCCCGAGTGTTTCACTTTCATGAAGGACGAAATCAATACCATCCACTGCTTTTGTTACACCATTCTTTGAAGAAAAGTGCGTTTTAAGATTGCTCACTTCTAACACTACTTCTTTGCTCATATTAAAACACTCCTTTCTAATTTAGTTCAATTCGCTTATTGAAGAATCGATATAAAATATCAACAAATAGATTAACAAAGACGAAGACGAGGGAAGCAATAAGAACTCCACCTTGTACCATTGGCAAATCTCTCATCCGAATCGAGTCTATAATCATCCGGCCAAGACCGTTAATAGCAAAAACAGATTCAATCAATACCGTACCTCCTAATAGTGCACCGAATTGAAGTCCTACAACGGTGATGACAGGTATAAGTGCGTTACGAAGGGCGTGTTTATAAATAATAACGATTCCTTTAAGTCCTTTCGCACGAGCCGTACGAATATAATCTTGGCGCACCACTTCGAGCATGCTGGACCTAGTCATCCTTGCTACAATAGCCGCTCCACCAACCCCTAGCGTTAAGGCTGGTAAAATAATATGGAGGATACTGTCCCAGCCCGCAACCGGAAGGATTTGTAATTGAACAGAGAAAACATACATTAATAACAATCCGAGCCAGAAGCTTGGTAGAGAAATTCCTAATAAGGCGACAATCATCACCGTAATATCAGTCGCTGAATAAGGTCTTACAGCTGAGATAATTCCCGCTGTCATTCCAAGCACAATCGTGATGAGAGTACTATAAAAGGCTAATTCGATCGTGATCGGTAATCTTGCCATTACTTCTTGGAGAACGGGCTGCTGACTTTTCAATGATGTTCCGAAATCTCCCTGAAAGACATTCATAATATAATCCCCATATTGAACATAGAGTGGTCTATTTAACCCGAGTTCTTCCCTCAATAAATTAATCGCTTCTTTTGACGCTCCTTCTCCTGCAAGGATGACAGCCGGATCTCCTGGTACCATCTGCATGATGAAGAATACAACAAGAGTGACGCCGAACACCACGGGTATAACTTCTAATAATCTTCTAAAAATGTAAAATGCCACTGTGATTTCCTCCTTTTCATTTGATTTTAATGTGTTGAGGTTTTTTAATAAGAGAATTGGCAAATTGTCCAGTTTCATCTTTTGGTCGGCTTTTTATTTTTATTGGTCAAAACTACCTATATATCTCATTCGACAAATAGCGACTCTCAACACTCGCTACATTCTTAAATTTAATTAAGCAGTAACAAAATTTGCGTCATTTAAGATTTAAGTCTCGGATCTAAGGCATCGCGTAGTCCATCTCCAAATAAATTAAACCCAAGCACTAGAATGGAAATGGCTAGTCCAGGGAAAATAGCCATATATGGGGCACTAAATAAAAAATCCCTGCCATTAGAGAGCATGGTTCCCCATTCTGGTGAAGGCGGTTGTGCTCCCAATCCTAGGAAAGAGAGTCCCGCCGCCGATAAAATCGCTGTTGCCAATCGAAGGGTCCCTTGAATAATAATCGGTGATAGGATATTCGGTAAGATATGCTTGAATATGATCGTTGCGTCGTTTGCTCCTAATGATCGGATGGCATCGATATACTCGAGTTTCTTCGTTTCTAACATTGAACCCCTCACGACCCTTGCAAATAAAGGAATAGAGAAAACCCCTACAGCAATCATGACATTGATCAGGCTTGGTCCTAGTGCACTGATGATGGCAAGAGCTAATAGTATTCCTGGAAACGCAAGCATCACATCTAGAATTCTACTAATGATCGTATCGAGCCAACCTCCATAATACCCAGCGACTAGTCCCATAATGATTCCGAAAAAGGCACCGAATGTTACCGCAGCGAACCCCACTCCCATTGATAATCTTGACCCATAGAGGATTCTTGCTAATATATCTCTCCCTTTATCATCTGTTCCCATCCAATGCTCCATGCTTGGGGGCTGAAGCTTATTAGTAAGATCAATCTCGTAAGGATCATAGCTGGCAAGCAAAGGAGCAAAAAAAGCAACTAATATATAGATAAGGACAATCGCTCCACCTAAAACAGCCGCTTTATTTTTTGAGAAAGATTCCCAAAACTGTTTCATTCTCTCGCGAAACAAGGAAGTTTTTGATTCAGTCAAAGCAGGTTGAATCTCTTCCACTTTCAATTCCGATGTCATTATTTGTTCCTCCTTAAACCTATTTTGTTTTGTGTAATTCAAAGATAGAGGAAGAAGGCAGGAAAAAAAAGATGATATTTTTGAATTGTCAAAATAATAAAAAAACAGGTAAAGATATTGCAAAAAATTTGGAGATTTCTTTTTTATAATGCAAATAAGCCTTACCAATTATTAAAAAGGAGAGTGGAACAAATTGAAAAAAACTTGGAGAAAAGAGAAGAGCATGAAAGGTCTTATCGTTCTTTTTATCATCATGACTATGCTGTTTGTGCAAGCTTGCTCAACGAGTAATACTAGTAACGAGACTGCTGCAAATGAAAGTAGTAGTGAAAAGAAGGGGGGAATATTGAAGGTAGTCCGTTTATCAGATGCAACGAACTTAGACCCTCACTTCATCACAGATATACCATCTGCAAATGTGTTATATCAGAAGGTTTATGAGACATTAGTTACGTTTAATAAAGAGATGGAAATTGTTCCGGGGTTGGCGAAAAGCTGGGAACAACCTGACGAAACAACATGGGTATTTACATTGAATGAAGGAATTACATTTCATGACGGTTCAAAATTTAACGCGGAAGCAGTGAAAAAGACATTTGAACGATTATTAGAGCCTAACACAGGTTCACCTCAGAGAGACAAGCTGAGCATGATCAAGGAAGTTAATGTTCTTGATGAGTATAAAGTTGAACTAAAGTTAAGCGCACCATATGCACCGCTGTTATCGATTTTAGCTAGTAATGAAGGAAGTATTTTAAGTCCGAAATCTTTAGAGGAAAATCCTGATACACTTTCTAAGCATCCTGTGGGAACAGGTCCCTTCAAGTTTGAATCATGGAAATCTGGAGAATCGATTACCCTTATAAAATATGATAAGTATTGGGGAGAGAAGCCTAATATTGATGGGATTGAGTTTAGCGTTGTACCTGAGGAAGCTACTCGTTTAGCAATGATTGAAACAGGAGAAGCTCACATTACGGATCAGGTACCAGTGACAGAAATTGAACGTATTGAAAGCTCAGATACTATTAATCTATACCGTACAGAAGGGCTAGCGGTTGAATACGTTGGTTTTAACACACAAAAGGCTCCTTTTGATAATGTGAAAGTTCGTCAAGCGATCTCTTCTGCGATAGAAAGAGAAGCGATCATTAAAGGGATTTATAATGGAGTTGGGACGTTAGCGAATTCTGCGATGAGCCCAAAAGTGTTCGGATATAGTAAGAATATTAAGCCTTATGAATACGATCCGAATAAAGCGAAGCAGTTATTAAAAGAAGCAGGATTCGAAGATGGCTTAGAGCTTACACTGATTACAAGTGACAGGAAAGAACGAATTAATATGGCGGAAGTGATTCAGTCTCAATTAAAAGGAATTGGTGTAAAAGTAGATATCCAAGTTCTTGAGTATGGTGCCTATATTGAAGCCGTCGATAGTGGCGAACAAGATATGTTTATTGGTGGATGGGGAAATGCCACAGGAGATGGCGACTATAATCAGTACAATCTGTTCCACTCTTCTTCACATGGTTCACCAGGAAATCACTTCTTCTACACGAATGAAAAAGTAGATAAGTTAATCGAACAAGCAAGAAAAGAAACCAACCCAGAGGTTAGAAAACAGCTGTATGAAGAAGCGATGACCATTGAAATGGAAGAAGCTGTCTATATTCCAATCCGTAACTATGAACACTTAGCTGTATACAACAATGATGTTAAGAACTTCTGGCTGAACGCTGTTAACTATTTAATGGTTAATGAAGCAACAATAGAATAGTGTATCAAGGGTGACTCGAAGATTTAATAGAGTAAAAGGGTTTCGGGTTTTTGAGTCACCCAATCTGTTTACGTTTAATCGAAGGAATGGAGGAGTAAAGATGAATACATTTTGGATGAAAAATGTCAGACTTGAAACAGGCTTTGAATATGAAAACGATAGGGTGATTGGGACGACTACAGAAGTATGCCATTTGAAAATAAAAGATGGGAAAATGATTAGGATATCGACAGATGGTGGAGATATCGATAAAGATTCGATCCCAATCATGGATGCAAAAGGAAAGCTAATGATGCCATCATTCCGTGAAATGCATATTCACATTGATAAAACCTATTATAGTGGCCCTTGGAAAGCCTGTCGCCCAATTACAAATGGAATTTTCACAAGGATAGAGGAAGAAAAGGAATTGCTTCCTAAACAACTGCCATTTGCTTTAGATAGAGCGGAGAAAATGATTGAATTATTGCTACATAATGGACACACACATATTCGGACACATTGTAATGTAGAACCCACTTCAGGTTTAAAGAACCTTGAAGTTACAGTAAAGGCACTTGAAAAGTATAAGGATTCCCTGACTTATGAAATCGTTGCCTTCCCGCAGCATGGATTACTGTTAAGTGACTCTGTTTCATTAATTAGAGAAGCCATGAAGAATGGGGCTACACATGTTGGGGGGGTGGACCCAGCAACCGTCGACCGCAATATCGATCAATCACTTTGGACAACATTTGATATTGCGGCAGAACATAACGCCGGAATTGATATTCACCTACATGATCCGAATACGCTAGGAGCGTTTACCTTCGAACGTCTAGTTGATTTTACAAAAGAGGCGAAAATGAAAGGACAAGTGACCATCAGTCATGCCATCGCATTAGGTGACCTTGAAGGACAATCTTTAACAGAGATTATGACTTTATTAAAAGAACAAGAGATTGATATTGCGACTACGGTTCCGATCAACCGTCCAACGATTCCGATTCCAACATTAGACCAACATGGGTTGAGAGTATCTGTTGGTCATGACAGTCTTACAGATCACTGGTCGCCATTTGGTTCAGGTAACACAGTGGAGAAGTTAAGTATCTTAGCCGAACGCTTCCGCTTCATTGATGAATATTCATTAAACAGAACGTGGAAATATGCTTCAGGAGGGGTGACACCTCTTAATGATCAGGGGGAACAGGTATGGCCGCGAGTCGGGGAAGCTGCTGACTTTGTCCTAGTGGATGCCAGCTGTTCAGCAGAAGCAGTGGCAAGAAGATCGACCATTGATTCCGTCTATAAAAATGGAAATAGAGTAGATAACACTCGAATTGCAACTATAAATAGCAGTAAGTAGAAGGGAGAGGTATTTACATGAAATGGTTGAAAAATGTAAAGTTAGAGGTCGGAAATCAAATTAGTGAAGATGGTCTTATCGAAACGAAAACAGACTTCTTTCATTTGGGCATAAACGAAGGAAAATTAGTTGAGCAACGACACTACTCCAAAAATGTCCCAGAACAAGATGAAGTAATCGATGCTAACGGGCTACTAGCAATTCCAACCTTTAAAGAAATGCATAATCACCTGGATAAAACCTATTTATCATTAGACTGGAAGGCGTGCAAGCCAGTAAAAAACTTAAAAGAGCGACTTGCTTTTGAAGCACAAGAATTATCAGATCTTGCTCCATCTGCGAAACAAAGAGCCATGAGTATGATTGAAAAGATTTTGTCAAATGGATCGACCCATATTCGAACACATGTAAATATTGATCCTTATATCGGATTGAAAAACCTAGAGGGAGTATTAGAAGCCCTTGAAGAGTATAAACATGCAATCACAGCGGATGTCATAGCGTTTCCACAGCATGGTTTACTTAGAGATGACGTTCCTAAGCTGATGAGAGAAGCCATGCAAAACGGAGCAAATATGGTTGGGGGGCTTGACCCAGCTGGGATCGATCGTTCCATCGAGAAGTCACTGTATGAAACAATGGAAATGGCAATCGAGTTTAATGCTGATGTCGATATCCATCTACATGATGGTGGGCATGTAGGCTATTATACGATTGATAAATGGATGGATTTTGTAGAAGAAGCGAACTGGCAGAACCGCTCTGCTATCAGCCACGCTTTCTGTATCGGAGAAGTTCCGGAAATACAGCAAAAGGCATTAGCAGAACGTCTAAAGGAAAATGGGGTCGCCATCATGTCTACGATCCCACTAACGAAATCATTACCACCAATCGAGCTATTAGATGATCATGGTGTCAATGTCCACCTTGGTTGTGATGGCTTCTATGATTCTTGGAGTCCTCATGGGAATGGGGATGTGCTAGAAAAGGTTCAAAAATTTGCTCAAATTAGCCGCAGAAGTGAAGAAGTATTGTTACGTGAGAGCTTAAAATGGGCAACAGGTGGTATAACAGCTTTAACAAAGGATGGAGAATATCGTTGGCCGAAGATAGAAGATGATGCAAGTTTCATCTTTGTAGATGCTTCCTCCTCTGCAGAAGTCGTTGCCAGACGCCCTTATAGAAAGGCTATTATGAAAAATGGAGAAATGGTTTATGGTTCATTAAGTGAATCGTTTGAGTATATAAAATGATGCAGAAATGGATGACAAAGCCCATGTTCCTTTACATGGGTCTCCTTTTTTGTGTGATCTGCTGGGGAAGTAACTTTATCTTTGGAACCATTCTCGTAAATTACTTTCAACCGATGGAAATTGCTTTCTTACGATTAATCTTTATTAATTTATTTTTATTTGTTTTTTTGTTCAAATCGGTTAGAAACTTTAAGTCAATTAAGACTGTTATACTGTCTTTCATGTTGATTGGTTTCATTGGCGTCACATTAAACCACTGGACCTTTTATGCTAGCTTAACAAAAGCGGACCCTGTTACAGCAGCACTTATATTAGCGACGGCACCGATTTGTACTTCGCTAATGAATTTTTTTGTTTTTAAGGAAGAAAAAAGCTTTGCCTTTTGGGTTTGGAGTCTACTTAGCTTTATAGGGGTCATCCTAGTAATCTTGAAAAAAGGGAAAATTTCATTTGGTGAGGGTGAAGCGTATATATTTCTGACAATGCTAACCTTTTCAATTTTTATGATCATGATTGAAAGAAACGCAAACAAATTTTCTACTAGTGTCATAACCTTTTATTCAAGTTTTTTTGGAATGATCTTTATGGCAGGATTACTCCCGTTTGCAGAAGTCAACTTAATAAGAACAGCACCAAGCGATATTTGGATTTTATTAATTGCTACTGCTATTATAATGCATGGAATCTGCCCAGTAATCTGGAATTATTGCATTACAAAAGTAGGTTCAACGAATACTTCACTACTTCTAAACTTAGAGCCTTTTATCGCGATGGTAGTGGGTTACATTGTTTTAAAAGAATCGGTAAGTGTCCTGCAATTCATGGGTTCCTTGCTCATCTTAGTCAGTGTGACAATGGCGGTTCAGTCGAATAAGAGGTATGTTTTAAGAGGGCGGCTTAATAAAAATATGAGTGTATAGAATCCATTTATATGAGGTGAATTAACTTGAAGAAGCTATTACTAACCGGTTTTGAACCATTTTTAGATTATCCAACCAATCCAACAATGAAGGTTGTGGAAGTGTTAGATGGAAAGGAAATTGGTGAGTTTGAAGTAATAGGAAAAATATTGTCGGTTGATTTTAAACAATCGGGAAGTCAACTAGTAGAGTATTTTGAAGAAGTGAAACCTGATGCCGTTATTTCTTTAGGATTAGCTGCGGGACGATATAAAATCACTCCTGAACGAATTGCTATTAATTGTAGTGATGGGGACCGTGATAACAGTGGTCATCGCCCTTTAGACGAAAGGATTGTTGAAAATGGCATGGACGGCATGTTTAGCACGCTTCCGATACGTAATATGGTAGAAAGGCTAAATGGTGAAGGGTTTCCTGCAGAAATATCAAATACGGCCGGCACGTATTTATGTAACAATGTCATGTATACTATGCTCCATTATCTTCAGCAAAAAGGACTTACTATCCCTTCGGGGTTTATTCATATTCCTGCTTCACATGAGCTTGGGCTACAGTATGGGAAAGTTCCAAGCTGGTCGCAAAGTGATCTTACTAGAGCGATAGAATTATGTGTGGAGGAGTTAAAAATCTATGCCTGAGGCTCAGTATTGTATATGTCAATCAATTCATTTCTAAGCAGAGAAGTGTGGTATTAATCACATTTCTCTGCTTTCTTTTTTTTAATGAACCTCATAATAACCAGGGGCATCCTTTCAAATATAATACGAAACGTTTCATTTTTGAAACATTCCCCTCCAACTCTAATATGAATACCTATTCAAATCGCGGTTGCTGCATTTGGCATGATTCTTGCATTTTATAGAATAAAGAAAGTAAATCAACAAGGAGTTGTTGGGGATGAAGGGGGAAAAACCGTTATCTGGATTGAAGGTTTTAGAAATGGGGCAGCTCATTGCTGGACCCTTTACAACAAGAGTGTTGGCTGAATTCGGAGCAGAAGTGATTAAGGTAGAACCACCGGGAAAAGGGGATCCGATAAGGGAATGGCGGCATATTTATGAGGGGAGTTCCCTTTGGTGGAGGATCCAATCAAGGAACAAGAAATCAATAACGATTAATTTAAAAAGTGAAGAGGGCCAACAAATTATCCAAGAGCTTGTCAAAACATGTGATGTGGTCGTGGAGAACTTTAAACCAGGCACGCTGGAAAAGTGGAACTTAGGTTATGACCGATTATCTAAAATAAACCCGAGGTTAATTCTTGTAAGGGTATCAGGCTATGGGCAAGATGGACCTTATAAAGAGAAGCCGGGGTTTGGAAGTATAGGAGAATCGATGGGGGGATTACGTTATATCACCGGCTATCCTGACCGCCCTCCAACTCGAGTGGGGATTAGTTTAGGAGATTCGTTAGCAGCCATGTATTCCATTATTGGGGCACTAATGGCTTTATACCATCGTGATGTGAATGGAACAGGCGAAGGGCAGGTCATTGATGTTGCGCTATACGAAGCCGTGTTCAGCCTTATGGAAGGCAGTCTATTAGAATATGATAAATTAGGTGTCATGCGTGAACGTACTGGCTCCTCACTTCCTGGAGTGGCTCCCACCAATACCTATCCTTGTGCAGATGGGAAATATATCGTGATTGGCGGAAATAGGGATAGTATTTTCAAACGTCTCATGATAGTCATTGGTAGAGAAGACTTGGCGAATAATCCCGAACTTGCTACAAATAGTGGAAGAGCGAAACAAGCAGATGTTCTTGATGAAGCCATTACACAATGGACGAAAAACCTGCCATTCGAAAAAGTGTTAGCCACATTAGATGCAGTACGTGTCCCTGCAGGAGGAATTTATAGTATGGAGGACATTGTAAATGACCCTCATTATCAGGCAAGGGAAATGATTCAATCATTCCCACTCAATGAAAAGGAAGAGATTAAAATTCCAGGGATTATTCCGAAAATGAGTAAAACGCCTGGGGAAACGGAGTGGCTTGGACCAGCATTAGGAGAGCATACGGATGAAGTATTACTGAATTGGTTGGATTATGATTCAGACAGAATAGAATCTCTAAGAGCAAAGGGAGCTATTTAAAATGATTCAAGAAGTGGGTCCGAGAGATGGATGACAAAACGAGACAAGCTTTTTTTACTAACCGGAAATTAAAAGATTTATATAGAGGACAAGCCTTAATTTATCTAAAAAATGAATTTTATTTATGATAAAATTTCAGAAAAATTAAAATTTTAAAACAAGGAGGAAAGCTTGTGGAAAAGAAAAAGGAACCAATCAAGAATGTAAAGATTTGGGTCATTATTTTAGGTATTTTTCTCTTAAGTATTCCATGGTATTTACCTGAGGGATCTAGTTATATTTTAGCGTTTGGGATTCCGTATTGGGGATGGATGGTTCTGGCTGCTTCCCTTGGGATGTCCATTTATTTGACTTATGTGTTGAATCATGAGTGGCAGATGGAAGAGGAAGAGACAGGAGGTGATCAGTCATGACAGATTTGGCGTTTGGCGGATGGTCTGGTGTTTTGATTATGGCGGTTTATGGATTGATTATGTTAGGGATTGGTTTTATCACTTATTTAAAACATAAAGGAATCCATCAGTCTAATAAAGAGTATTATCTAGGTGGAGGAAAATTAAGTTTGATGGTACTATTTTTTACCTTCTTTGCCACGCAATACAGTGGTAATACGATCATAGGATATGCGCCAAATGCATATCGGTTGGGTTTTAGCTGGCTGCAATCCATAACCTTCTTTATCTTAATTATCGTAGGGTATTTATTATTTGCTCCGCGTCTTTATTCAATTAGTAAGAAGTATTCGTTTATCACCCCTTCTGACTGGCTTGAGAAACGTTTCAAATCAAAAGGGATCACGATATTAGGATCTCTACTGATGCTTTATGGATTATGTAATTATTTACTAGAGCAACTTGTAGCTATTGGGCAAGGTGTGAGTGGCTTAACAGGAGGTACGGTTCCTTATCAATTAGCA
This sequence comes from Rossellomorea pakistanensis, assembly GCF_016908495.1. GTDB lineage: Bacteria > Bacillota > Bacilli > Bacillales > Bacillaceae_B > Rossellomorea > Rossellomorea pakistanensis. The sequence goes on from NZ_JAFBDZ010000002.1 coordinate 687,331, forward strand.
GTAGTATTCTTTGTCGTCATCATGCTTATTTACGGTTGGCTCGGAGGAATGCGTTCTGTAGCGTATACCGATACGATGCAAGGGATTGCCTTATTGGTCGGGGTGTTTGTTCTTTTAATTGGATCGATTATTTATTTTGGAGGCTTACCAACGGCAACTAGCTATATGGAGGTTTATTCTCCTGAAAAGCTAGGCGTTCCAGGTGGCGAGGCAATTATGAGCTGGTTTAGTTTATTAATCATAGTGGCCATTGGGGGAGCGATTTACCCTCATGCCATTCAACGGATATTCGCAGCAAGTAGTGAAAGGGTTTTAAAGAAATCCCTAATACGAATGGCATGGATGCCTTTCATCACTGCGGGATTTGTTTTTATTATTGGAATCATTGGGATCAACGTATTTCCTGATTTAGATGTAGGACAATCTGAACAATTGGTAGGAATGATGGCCAATGAGTTAGCTGGTAAAAATGCCTTCTTTTATTGGGCGATGGTGATTTTATTTGGAGGGATTATTGCCGCCATTATTTCTACTGCTGACTCTGTACTACTCACTTTCTCTTCCATTATTTCAAAAGATTTATATGGAAGGTATATAAATCCTAACGCACCTGAGAAAAAGCAAATTTTAGTAGGGAAATGGATTGGGATACTAGCAGTCGCGGTTCTTCTAATCATTGCTTGGTATCCACCAGCTACATTATATGAAATTTTTGTATTGAAATTTGAAGTGCTCGTTCAAGTAGCACCTGCTATTATATTAGGACTCTATTGGAACAGGCTTCATAAAAATGCGGTATTCGCTGGCATGTTAGTAGGGACGATAACGGCCGCTGTAATGACATTTGCCAATATTGAATTCCTTGGAATTTTAAGCGGAATTTGGGGGCTGCTTGTCAATCTCTTGATCTGTGTCGTAGGAAGCTTGGTTATGAGTGTAAGTGTGAAAGAAGAAGAGGATGCAAAGCAAGTAGTAGGAATGTAATGATAAAAAAAGTCAGCCGAAACAAGGCTGGCTTTTTAAATATATTTGGAGAACTTGAACATATAAGGGGAGTACATATGCTAAATAAATATATGGTAGAGAAAAAGGGGTTCTTCGTTATCCTGCTTATATCGTTTTTAACGATATGGGGATATGGGGCTCAACGCGTAATCGTGCCGGTTCAGCTGAGCTCTCTTGAAACGAATTTACTAGAGATGGGATTGATCTTATCCTTGTTTGGTATTCCAAGAGCAGCCATGAATATTTTTGGAGGGTATCTATCTGATCGTTTCTCCAAACGAAATAACTTGATCCTATCGGTGCTTCTATTTGGCGTCATTTCTCCCTATTTTATTGGTGCGGGGGAATCAGGAGCTTCGGTTGGAATATGGAGGTTATTCCTTGGAGTGGGCCTAAGCTGGGGAACGACCGCTATGGTTTCCTATATAGCAGATATCACCTATACAAGGTTTAGAGGAACAGCCATTGGAATTCAAAAAATGATTACTTGGTCTGGAATGGCGCTTGCTGGCGTGATTGTTCCGATTTTATTAATGCAGATGTCCTTTTATAAGTTGATGACGATCACATCTGTTTTATCAATTATTGCCTTATTTTTTATCTTCTTTTTTGTAAAGGAAGTAAAGATAAAAGAAGAACTAAGCCCAACGACTAAACCGGTTAACAGAATAAATCAAAATCACCTTTCATTTATGCAAAAAGTCGTTTTAGCTTGGAATGGGTGCTTTATCAAAATGATTGAGGACGGTCTCATAACATTTTTTATTCCTATTTACATCATGACTCAATATGATGATTTGGTTACTGTCGGAATTTTAGTTTCTGTTTTCACCGCCGTTTATGTTATCTCTCAACCATTGGGAGGTTGGTTAAGTGATCGAATCGGTGCAGTAAAAGTTATCCTCATAGGGATGTGCTTTAACTTTATTGGTTTATTCACCTTTTTGTTTTCAAATCAATTACCTATGATCTATATGGTGTTAGTCGTTCTTGGAATGGGCTGTGGAATGGTAGTGACAAGTGGTGAAACCGAAGTCAGCCTAAAAGGTGATAGAAAGAAAAGGTCAAGAAATCTAGGGTATTGGCGTTTTTATCGAGATCTCGGCTCAACAATTGGACCTATCTTTGTAGGCATATGTTTGTATAGTAGCTCCTATCAAGTCATTTTGGTATTGATGACCGTAATCGCCTTTCTATCCTTACTATCTTCCTCCTGGTTAGTGAAGGAGGAACAAAATTGTCTTTCCTGTGGTTGGCAGCAGAACGGGAAAACATCTATTTAAACCGTTTTAGATTTCATAACTATGACATTCCCCCTTTAAAGTCATGTTGTTCATTCTTTAATAAAAAGGAGATTGATAGAAATATGAAGAAGATAATAAAAAATGGTTTATTAGATGAGGTGAGGTTGTTGAATCAGAGAATTGTGGTGATTAGTTATCATTTTTTAACCCAGCTTGTAAAAGAAGCAATTAAGGAAATAGAGACGTTGATCCCGATCGATATTATGGAAGTCGAATTAGGGAAATCGAAAGAAATCGCCCGGAAATTAGATGAGGATGAAAATGTAGCCGCAATTGTAGCACCGCGTGGCCATGCAAGCTTCATATCTGAGCTAAACCAAACCCCTTTAGTTGTCATTGATGTAACGGATAATGACTTTTTAATCGCTTTGAATAAAGCGGCAAAAGAGTCAAATGAAGTGGTGATTATGAGGTATGGGAAGATTTTTAAAGAGTTTCAGCTCTATGATCATTTATTTCATTTAACTATCCATCATGACCGCTACTTTTCCACAATAGAAGCAAAAGAAAAAGTTCATAAATGGATTCAAAAAGGGATAAAAAATATTATTGGAACAACGGTTGTTTATAATGAGGCAAAGAAAGAAGGAGCTCATGCCGTTTATCTATATTCTATTCAAACAATAAAGGAACAATTAAAGCAAGCAGTAGAAATTGTCCGCTCAAGAGAACAAGATCAAGCAAAGTTAAAATGGATAAACGCGGTCATCTCCAGTACGAATCATGCTGTTATTTCTACAAATCACAAAGGCGAAATTACCTTAACAAACGAACAGGCCTCTAACCTGCTAAAGCTGTCTTCTTCATTCATACAGGGGCAAATGGTGAAAGAGATCTTTAAAGAAGTCAATGTAGAACCTGTTTTAAAAAATGGACAATCACTGGAAAATGTCATTATTCATTTTCAACAACAACATCTCATTGCTAATGTTACACCTATACAGGTTGAAAAACGTATTATCGGTTCTGTCTTTCTTTTTCAAGAAATCTCTAAGGTCAGTGATGCTGAGAATAAAATTAGAAAAGAACTTACTAAGAAAGGGCTCGTAGCTAAAAATAACTTTAGTGCCATTATTCATCAATCAACCAAAATGAAAAGAATAATTAAAAAGGCTAAGATTTATGCAAAAACCAATTTATCCATTCTTATTCAAGGTGAAACCGGTACCGGTAAAGAACTTTTCGCACAAAGCATACATAATGAAAGTGAAAGACGTGACCAACCGTTTGTTGCCATCAACTGTAGTGCACTACCAGATCAACTGCTAGAGAGTGAATTATTTGGCTATGTTGAAGGTGCCTTTACGGGTGCAAAAAAAGGCGGTAAAAAAGGACTGTTTGAATTAGCCCATGGAGGAACGATTTTTTTAGATGAAATTGGGGAGATCAGTGAAAGCTTACAGGCCCGCTTGTTAAGAGTCCTGCAGGAAAAGGAAATCATGCGTGTGGGAGGGGAATCGGTGATTCCGATTGATGTAAGAATTGTGGCGGCAACCAATAGAGAGCTAAAGAAGATGGTAGACACTCGAGAATTTCGAGAAGACCTGTACTATCGCCTAAATATATTGGACTTAACTCTGCCAGCCCTTAGAGAAAGAAAAGAGGATATCCCTTTATTAATTAAATATTTTATCAAAAAGAAAGGTTTGCCTATTAAAGAAAATTTACTGTTAGACACTAGGATTGTGTCTCAATTAATGAATATCAAATGGTCTGGAAATATTCGCGAATTGGAAAACCTGCTTGAACGAATGATGGTGATCTATGAGCATACTTCGGATAGGAAAATGGTTGAAGAAATCATTGAAGAGTGGAAGGTTAAACAGAATTATGGAAATGAATCTACAAGCAGGCCGAGGCTCGAATTCCAATTGAAAAAAGCAGAAAAAGAAACCATCTTAAAGGTATTAAATGAAGTAGGTGGAAATAAAGAAATAGCAGCTGAGCGTCTGGGAATTAGTCGTTCAACGTTGTGGAGGAAATTGAAGCAATAGGAGGAAGATTTTCTTTTTAAAAGGGCTAGTAATGAAAAAGTTTATATTATCTGAAAATTATGATATATTTAAAATGGAGCTTGTTAGTGAAAGCAATAGGCAAATTTAAGAGATTGCTTTCACTTTATTTTCCTTCTTTGCGCAATCGATTGCATGTTATTAAAATTCAATAAAGGAGAGGGTATTAGTGAAGCGGATTCCAGCCATTTTTATCACGTTACTCATGATTTTTAGCCTTTCCAATTCTTCCTTTAAATCATCCACTGCACAAGCTGAAAGTACATACGATTCAGTGGTGCTGCGGGGAAGTGAATCACCCTTAGATTGGAACTCCAATAATCATTCACTAAGGTATGATGAAGCCGATGATGTTTGGAAAAGTAATCCTATTCCATTAGTGGGTGGAAAGAAGCTTGAATTTAAATATGTATATGATGGTGAATGGATGCCAGGTGACAATCTAACATTTACTCCTGATAGGGATGGAAATTATATTTTCACTTTCTATCCAACTGATGAACGTAAAGTAGATGTTACGTTGGCCGATGAGTTTGAAGGGAAAGTAACGCTTCAAGTCACGTTGCCAGAGTCCACTCCAGAATGGGTCACACCAACAATTGCAACAAGCTTAAATGGCTTTGACTACAGCCTTACACCACTCGAGAAGACAGCTGAAGCCCGAGTTTGGAAACTTGATCTTGTTGGACATCCAGGGGAAGAGTTTTCATATCTCTACGGTTTAGGTTCAGAGCGATACAAGGAGGCACGCACTGAAAAACGGACAGCCACTTTTTCAAAAGAAGGAGCAATAATTGAAGATACTGTTACAGAATGGTCCGCCATTCCAATCGCTGAGAGTGTGACGCACAATTTTAACCATAAACCATTTTTGCCAACGAATAATGATGATGTCAAAATTACCACAATGGTTGAACATTATGGACGAATCGATGCAGGAGCTGTTTATTTTACGATAGATGGCACGGCACCAGAAGGCAAGCGTGGGGAAGCAGCAAATGGGGAAGCGGCGGAATTAACTGTACATTCCACTGAAGAAAAAACGAACGGTTTAAAGGTCTCCACTTTAATAGGAACGATTCCAAAGCAAGACAATCAAGTACGGGTGAAATATAAACTTGATGTGTGGAATACAGGTGGCGAAGGAACTCAATTTGCTGATACCAATAGTTTTGACCCGAAAGAAGCAACTGAATTTGCCTATTATGTTGATCAGTTTACTTCTCCAAAGTGGGCGAAGAATGCATCTATTTATCATGTGTTTGTGGATCGATTTCGTGATGGAAACGAAGGGAATAATGAGCCAGGGAATGAAGATCTTCCTTATGATGAAAGATTAAAAGGCTGGATGGGGGGAGACCTTGCAGGTGTTAAAGAAAAGCTTGATTACATTAAAGGTCTAGGAGTTAATACAATTTGGATTTCGCCAGTGTTCGAAGGGCCATACTCACACGGTTACCACCCTGCTGATTTTAAAAAGATTGATGATCACTTTGGTGACAAGGAGTTAATGAAGCAGTTGATCGATGAAGCACATGCAAAAGGAATGAAAGTGGTCTATGATTTTGTACCAAACCACACATCCGATCAGCATCCATTTTTTGAAGAGGCAAAAGCAAAAGGGGAAGGGAGCCCTTATTATAATTGGTACACATTTACAGAATGGCCCGACAAATATAAATCTTTTTATGGAATTAGCGAGCTTCCGGAATTAAATAACGACAACTATGAAACGAGGGAGTATATTTTAAATGATGTCGTTCCCTTTTGGTTAACGGAGTTAGACTTTGACGGATTTCGTTTAGATCATGCCAAAGGCCCAAGTTACAGCTATTGGGTCGATTTCCGCCACAAGGTAAAAGAAATCAATCCTGATGCCTTTATCTTTGGGGAGGTTTGGGATCGTCGTGAGAAAATCAACTCCTATGCTGGTAAGCTTGATGGAGCTCTTGATTTTGGTCTTTCTGATACGATGGTGAATGTTTTCGCTAAAGATCAATCGATGGTGGAGCTGAGTAATACGGTTAAAGCCAACTTAGCTGCGTACCCTCATGAATATTTGATGGTTACGTTCTTGGATAACCATGATAAACCTCGCTTTCTATTTGAAGCTGGTGGCGATGTTGAGAAGCTTAAGCTTGCTGCAGCAACTCAATTTACACTCCCAGGGGTTCCGACAATTTATTATGGAACAGAAGTCGGACTATCACAAAGTAAAGACCATAACTTGGTTGATGAATGGAAGGACCGTTATTTCCGTGAGATGATGCCTTGGAAGGAAGAAGATCAGAACCTTGAGCTGAAGGCATTCTATCAAGATATTATCGAGCTAAGAAATAGTGAAGAAGCACTAAGAACAGGGGATTTTAAAGAAATTCATGTGAACGATGATTTGTATACCTTTGAACGCGCGACTGATGAGAAGAAGCTTCTTGTGGTGGTTAACAAAGGAGATGGAGTAGAAGTATCGCTCAACGATCTATATAACCAACCCAAAATAAATAAAGTGACTCTTCAAAACGCACGTAATAAAAAAGACAAAGTGAAAAGTAAAAAAGGCAAATTATCGATAACCATTGAAGCAAAAACCTTTGCTGTATATGAAGTTGTTAAAGGAAAACTCGTAAAAGCAGAATAAAGGAATCTTGGTGCCTGGCACGACCCGGAATTTGTCGAATGATGATTAATAATATTCAAAACCCCCACTATCGTATCGGATGTGGGGGAGATATTTACTCTTTTAAAGTGGTTTTATAAAAAAATTTACCGCTCTCGATTCCATATTCAAATGTTTTATAAGCGGTTAAGGTGAAGCATTCCGTTTCTTCTGTGTTAAGAAATTGTAATGCTTCATTTTTTATTTCATTTAATCGCTCTTTCACCCGTTTTGAAAAAGCCTTTTTAAGGGGGTGGGTCATCATCCCTGCTTCTTGTTGCATGGAAAAAGTAAATCCATCTGCGAACAAATAGAGATTATGAACATCCATAAACCGTTGGAGAAAGGAAGACTCTAAAATCGAATTCGTATTCATCAATTCGATTTCACCTTCTGCCACTTCACATAATGTCTCAAATATTAAAGGGATCGTTTCCGAATAATAAGCGGCAATTTCATGTTTAAGAATTTTTAGTTTTACCTGTAAATCAGGGGGAAGCATCGTTTCGTCAACGATAAAAGCTGAATGGGTCATTGGGGTACCTCCGTATTGGGGAATTTTTTTTAGGTCAGTGATTGGTTTGGGAAAATAAGGGTTATTAGAGAGGAGTTAGTCTAACCTGGTTACTTCCTGAAGTTTTTGAATATCTGTTTTCACTTGAAAGTCTTCTTATACTTGTACTTTCATATGTGCAAGGATATCGTCTTGAAATTGTTCGTTTTTTACTCTACTTTCTAATAAATCAAATTTCTTTTCAAGGGAATCTATTCTCTTCACGAGTTGATTGAATTTTGTATCCATATGCTCCCTGGATTCTATCATTGCCTGTAAAATTTGCTGCTCCATATTCTCACCTCCTTTTTTCTTAGTATATCACGGATAATAAGTTTAATTGTACTGAAGAAATGTAAAAATATTGAAAGTATAAAATAATTCGACATATTCCGACTGGTGCCAGGCACGGCCCGAGATTTGTCGATTTTTTCTGGGGGAGTGACTGGAAAGCTTGAAGGAAATTCGATAGAATAAGGGGTAGAGTATGGACATGTTATGAATTGAATTTATACATAGAAGGAGTCGTTTACGATGAGTAAAGTTTTCATTTTTGGTCACAAAAATCCTGATACAGATACAATTTGTTCTGCAATTGCGTATGCGGATCTTAAAAAGGAATTAGGTATCGACGCTGAGCCAGTTCGGCTTGGTGCTGTCAATGGTGAAACGCAATTTGCTCTTGACCAATTCGGTGCAGAAGTTCCACGTCTTGTAGAAACTGTTGCTAACGAAGTAAATGAGGTAATCCTTGTTGACCACAACGAGCGTCAGCAAAGTGTAAGCGACATTGAACAGGTTCGCGTTCTTGAAGTTATTGATCATCATCGAATTGCAAACTTTGAAACAAGTGATCCATTGTACTACCGCGCTGAACCAGTTGGGTGTACGGCAACAATCTTAAATAAGCTTTATAAAGAAAACGGTATTGCAATCAAGAAGGAAATTGCTGGTCTAATGCTATCAGCGATCATTTCCGACTCACTCTTATTTAAATCACCTACTTGTACGGAGCAAGATGTAGCAGCTGCTCACGAACTAGCGGAAATTGCTGGTGTAGATGCTGAGAGCTATGGGCTGGAAATGCTTAAAGCGGGAGCAGACATTAGTGACAAAACCATCACTGAGCTGATTACCCTCGATGCAAAAGAGTTCCAAATGGGCGATCATAAAGTTGAAGTTGCACAAGTGAACGTGGTAGACCCTAATGACGTATTAGCTCGTCAAGAGGAAGTGGAAGCAGAGATCTCCAAAGTCGTTGCAGAGAAAAAATTAGATCTTTTTGTTTTCGTTGTTACGGATATTTTAAATAATGACTCTGTTGCTGTGGCTCTTGGAAGCAAAACAGAAGCAGTCGAAAAAGCGTTTAATGTCTCTCTTGAAAATCATACAGCTATTCTTAAAGGTGTTGTATCCCGTAAGAAACAGATCGTTCCAGTATTGACAGACGCTTTATCAAATTAATTTACCAACAAAAAACTGCGGAACCTTCTTTAAGGCCCCGCAGTTTTTTCTATTCTTCTAAGTCTTCTCCGATAATCCGTACTTCACGTTCCAGCTGTACATCAAATTTTTCTTTTACTGTTTTTTGTACATGACGGATTAAGGCAATATATTCAGTAGCTGTTGCGTTATTTTTGTTTACAATAAAGCCAGCATGCTTAGTTGAAACCTCAGCCCCACCGATACTTGTACCTTGAAGCTCGCTGTCTTGAATTAGTTTTCCAGCAAAAAGCCCCGGCGGACGTTTGAAAACACTTCCACAAGAAGGGTATTCAAGTGGCTGCTTGGATTCTCTTTTAAACGTAAGATCATCCATAATCGCTTTTATTTCATCGTAGTTACCAGCTTTAAGTTGGAAAGTAGCTTCAAGAACAATGTCTTCTTTTTCGGCAATATTACTTGTACGATAGTCAAGGTCCAAGTCTGCAGCTGTACGCTTCACAAGGTTTCCGTCGATATCGACGACAAGAGCATGGTCGAGACAATCCTTGATTTCACCGCCATAGGCCCCAGCGTTCATATAAAGGGCACCGCCAACCGTTCCTGGAATTCCACAAGCGAACTCAAGACCGCTTAAATGCTCTTGTAATGCTTTTCTAGAAGCCTCAATGATGGCAGCACCACTCTGAGCAACGAGGACATCACCTTCTGTCGTAATACTATTAAAGTGTTTTAAGAGAAGCACTATTCCGCGAATTCCACCGTCCTTAACGATAAGGTTCGAGCCATTTCCTAACAAGGTGAGTGGAATCTTCTCTTCTTTTGCAAACTTCACGACATTCTGAACCTCTAAATAAGTCGTTGGCGTCACAAGAAGATCTGCCTTCCCGCCAAGTCTTGTATACGTATGATTTCTCAGAACCTCATCCAATTTAATGTTATCTTTATGAACATAAGATAATAATTTCTCGTAAGTTTCAAGGTATTGATTCATGATTTTTCATTCCCAATTCATAGTGTAATTTTGTTAGATGTGAAAAAATCACACATCCACTCAAATCTCATTATATGACTAAATTGGGCAAATGTTAAATCCTTCAGTGCAGAAAGTTTAGAATGGACAAAAATTCCAATCGGTGCTGGGTACAAAATCCCGGAAAAGTGCCAAGTACAAAACCTCGGAAGTGACCAGGCGCAAAAAGGCAGAAATGTACCTGGCACAAAACGCATTTGGTGTGAAGGATTTTTCGATAGGATGAAAGAATTATATAGGATATAGATATCCTTTTTTAGAAACAGCCTCTGGTGAAAGGAGTCCAGTCAATATGTTTAAAAGAAAGCTTGTCATGATTCCACTCTTTATTTTGCTCATTGTAGGTATACCATTTGGTGTCTATTATTATTTAGATTCACAGACTAGTACTAGTACTGCAAGTGGTTCGAAAAATAACGATGGTGACTCGCAGAAAAGTGGGAATGCAGCTATATCAAAAGCTCAGGATGTTGAAAAGGGAGCGGAAGGAGAAAATCCGTTTAATGAATCAATGACTGAGCCAATTGCTGAAAATATCATGATGCAGTATATTCATGCGATGAGTCACCAAAAGGTATCTGCATCCGAGAAGTGGTCATATTTTCGTTTAACGGATGATAGAGTTAGCTATTTACTTGATCAATTGGAAATGAAGGATTATAAGCATGAAAAGGTATATAAAGACATTTTAACACGATGGTCAGAGGAAGATTTTTCAGAGGTAGATCATGATCATAATGAAATATGGAATTTGCAGGATGGAAGTGTTGGAGAAGCGAAAGGAATTTTATCAGAGAAAGAGGAAGAAGCATTTATCCAAAAACAAAATAAAGAATCACGTTAAAGAATTAGCAGGTTTCCTTCCCATAATTATGCAGAGCTTTTGTTATTAACTAATAGATTAGGCAAGGAAACCTTAGAAAATTAAACAACTTTCTTTAACCTTGAATTCTGGCTAATAGCTTTTAATATAAACAATTTGTCTTGGGTCGATAACATTCTCCAACTTCTTACATTAATAATCATACTAAAATCAGCTCCTTTATACTATTTATTCTTTTTTACCGCGGTTTTTTGCCGAACAAACAACAAAAATATCTACAAATTTTGATGTTGTGTTAGAAGGATCAGGGGCATTATTTGTCATTTTCTTGATGAAAATGTCACTTCGTAAAAATTTCCTATTTTTGCGATCCTTTTTTCATAAAAAATAGTTTTACGTAATAAAAATGGGGAAAGGAGGTACTAACTTTTTGAACAGGAGGTGAAAGCGGTTGACTCTTTTGTATATGAAAGCGAGAGAGTTATATGAGCAGGATGCAAAAAGTAGCTTGGAAAAGAAAAGTGCTGTTGCTAGTTATGGGAAAAGTCGACGTAGAATCCGTTATTCATTTAAAAAGAATAGAAGAGGTTAGAAGACGTTCTAACGTGAATAATTTTGATTGTAGCAACCAGCCGAGACTGGTTGTTTTTTTGATGTCGGCGGCGGAATTTGTTGGTATGTGTCGAACGGTCAATAAATATAGGATTACGGATAAATAACTCCCGGTTACGGACAAATTAATACTCAATCTGGACAAATAAATGGCCATGACGGACAAATTAATCCTTTCAGTGGTGAAGGAATGCTATTCCAAAAGCTGAAAAAGGAACCCAGACGTCTTTTTGATTAGAGAACCTTTCGAATAAACATACATAGCTTCAAAAAGTCATATGGATAAGTATAGACTTGCCCAATAAGAAGGTGATTTGATGCGTCGAAGGAGAGGCCCGCTTCCGTTCCTCCTTGTAGTGGGATGTTTGGTTATCACGGTTATTGTTTTTGTGAGTTGTTCGGTGCAGTCGTTAACTACTAATGATCCAGAAGAAGTCATTGAAGAATTTTATAATAGTGAAAAAGACGGCGAATTTGGTCAATCATGGGAATTATTTCACTCTGAAATGAAGAAAAAATTTAAGAAATCATCTTATATTCAAACCAAAAACCATGTGTTCATGGGGCATATGGAAGTAGATACATTTGAAGTTGAAGTAGGGGACCTAAGGGAAATCAACAAATGGAAATTTAGCAAAGACGGTCCAACCTTTAAAGAAGTAAAAGCAGCAGACGTTGAACTCACATTCGAAAGCCAATTCGGACTCCTCACCATCACCCAAACCTGCTACGTAGCCAAAGACGACGGCGAATGGCGCGTGCTTTGGGACTACAACTTCTAAAGAAATATCGGGTGGTGCCAGGCACCACCCGGTTTTTGTCGAATAATTTCAGGAGGATTTCCGCGAGTTTGGTAGAATCTTATCAATTAGAGTAAAAACTATGCCGAGGTGACCCTATGGGAAGAAAACGAAGGGTTTGGAGCCCTGATCATTTTTATCATATAAGTGCTCGTGGAAATAGAAGAGATCTCCTCTTTCAGGATGAGAAAGACTTCCAAGCATTTTCACATATCCTCACATCCCTCTATGAGACAACTTTGTTTGAGACGGCATCTTATTGTTTTATGACGAACCATTATCATATACAAATTCGATCCCCTTACACGCCTATCTCCCAATTAATGGCCCACATTAACAAGAAATATGCTACCTATTTCAATTCGAGGTATAACCTCACAGGCCACGTCTTTGAAAACCGCTATTATGGTGAACCGATCAAAGGGATGACTGGCCACCTCAAAGTAAGCCGCTACATTCATTTAAATCCTGTTGAAGCAAACATTGTCAAAGACCCTTCCCTTTACCGATGGAGCAGCTATCCAACACTACTATCACCAAATCCACATTATAATGAAACACCTTATTTCAACCCTGACCTTCTCCTAAATATCTTCCAAGGAACAAAGCTAGAAAAGCAATCTAAGTACTCGAGATTGGTAGAGAAAGAGAATAGTAAATCATGGCATTTACTAATTTAACGACCATCACAAAGTAATTCAAACATTATTCCACTAACACTTCCAGCCTCCAAAACTCAATTAATCAAACGTTTAATTAAAGACCCCTCAACGTCTCCATGTAAGAAATAATAGCTAGATAAAATAGGATTCCATAACACTAAAAACACTTTCCAAGAATAATACTATTCTCACTAAATAAAAAATCTTTAAACCTAAACAGGAATTTCCAACTTTATATAGAATTTAATCATTAACGGAATTATTAAGGAATTTTTCCTTTAATAATCAATTCGATCAATAAAAGGAGACGTTCTAGATGAATCTGAAACAGCTTGTGAAATCAGTAGAGGATGAAGTGATTGAATTACGACGTTATTTTCACCAGCACCCGGAAGTAAGTGGAGAAGAATTTGAAACGTCAAAAAAAATTCAGGAAAAGCTTCATCAAGCAGGGATCCCTTTTAAAACGGGTTTTGCAGCAACAGGAGTTCTTGGCATTATTCAAGGAGAGAAACCAGGGGGAACGGTAGCCCTAAGAGCGGATATTGATGCCTTACCAATCCAGGAAGAAAATGATCATAGCTATCAATCAAAACATGCCAACAAAATGCACGCATGTGGTCATGACGCCCATACGGCTATGCTCTACGGAGTAGGGAAAGTGTTAAATCAACTGAAATCTGAGTTAGCGGGAACGGTTCTTCTTGTGTTTCAACCTGCGGAAGAAAACGCCCCGATTGGTGGGTCTCAGCAAATGATGGATGATGGTGTTTTCCGCGAATTTAAGCCAGACGTGATTTACGGACAACATGTATGGCCCGATCTCCCCTCAGGAGCAGTTGGCGTTCTGCCGAAAGAAATGATGGGAGCATCCGACCGCTTTAAAATCACCATCAAAGGATCAGGTGGACACGCAAGTATGCCTCATCAAGCAAATGACGCGATTATCATTGCGGGTAACATGATCACACAGCTTCAAACGATTGTGAGTCGAAACACGGATCCATTAGACTCAGCCGTCGTCACGATTGGAAGAATTGATGGAGGCTATCGTTATAATGTTGTTGCCGATAAAGTCATACTTGAAGGAACGGTAAGAACGTTCAAAAAAGAAGTGAAGAATATGGTAAAGGAGCGTTTTTCTTCCATAGTAGAAGGGGTAGAGAAAAGCTTTACTGCAAAAATAGAATTCGATTATTTAGATGGCTACCCGGCAACCGTAAACACTCCGAAATGGGCTGAACAGGTTAAAGAGTCGGCACATAAAATCCTTGGAGAAGACTCAACACCAATAGTTTCACCATCCCTGGGAGGCGAAGATTTTTCTCGTTTTCTGCAGCAATACCCAGGTGCCTTTTATTGGTTAGGGGCATCTGTGTCAGACACTAGCCAACAGTATCCTCTTCATGATTCTCGTTTTAAATTAAATGAGGAAGCATTAATTAAGGGTGTTGAGCTCATGGTTCAGCTAGCAGTAGATACATTAAAAAAGATAGAGAAAGAGGAGCCAGGATTACATGAATCATATTGAAAATTTTATAAAAGAGATATCACCTAAATTAACGACATGGAGAAGAGCACTTCATCAAAAGCCGGAGCTTGGTTTCACGGAATACGTAACCACTTATTTGATTGGAAAAGAACTATTAAAACTCGGATTTACCATTTATGTCGGAAAAGAAGCTCTCGAAAGCAGTGAAAGGATGGGAGTCCCTGCTTCCGATTATCTAGAGCTTCAAGAAGAACGAGCAAGAACAGAAGGAGTAGAGGATCAATGGTTAGAAAAAATGAAGGACGGCCATACGGGGCTTGTAGCAACACTCGATACAGGGAAACCTGGTCCCCATATGGCGTTCCGGGTTGATATTGATGCCCTCCCTATTACCGAATCAAATGATAAAGGTCACTCTCCTTATCAGCACGAATTTCAATCAAAACATGATGGTGTGATGCATGCTTGCGGACATGATGGGCATACGTCGATTGGATTAGGTGTCGCAACCTATCTTTCCCAGTTTCAAAATCAGCTAAAGGGTAAGTTCACCCTGCTTTTTCAACCAGCAGAAGAAGGGGGAAGAGGAGCGAAAGCGATGGTGAAAAAAGGCTGGTTAGACGGTGTGGATTACTTCGTGAGCGGACATATTGGGATCCGCGATACGAAATTAGGAATGATTGCAGCGACGACCGATTCCTTCTTAGCCTCATCAAAACTAAATGTAATCTACAAAGGGAAGGCTGCCCATGCAGGTTTAGAACCTGAAAAAGGAAAGAATGCCCTATTAGCTGCGGCTGCCGCAAGCCTTCATCTTTACAATATTCCCCGGCACTCGGATGGAGAGACAAGAATCAATGTTGGGAAACTACAAGCGGGTACTGGAAGAAATATTATCGCTGATGAAGCCTATTTAGAAGTAGAAACCCGTGGTCAGACGACAAAAATTAATCACTACATGCTAGAAGAAGCAAAAAGAATCCTCCAATCAGCGGGAGGTTTATACAATGTCGCCACACGAATTGAAACGGTCGGTGAAACCATTGAAGCGGCATGTAATTCTGAATGGATTCACTGGATAAAGGAAATAAGCAGTGAAAGTCCATTGATAACAGATGTCTCAAGTAGTATGTCATTAAAGGCGTCAGAAGATGTGACCTACATGATCAATGAAGTGCAGAAGCAAGGTGGAAAAGCAACCTACATGGTGTTTGGCACTTCTTTAAAAAATGGACATCACCACTCCCGATTTGATTTTGAAGAAGGGGTGCTAGAAGTAGCAGTGGACGCTTTTATACGTCTCATTTCTAAATTATCGCGGCACTAAAATCAAAAAGTCCTTCACACCTTTTTCCACAAAAAAGAAAGGAGAAAATAATATGAATGAATGGTTAGAAAAAACATTAAAAGAACTGAACCTTGTCGATACAATGGATCAACCTATCGGCTTTACTAGATTGGGATATTCAGTGGAAGAGCTAGAATCAATAAAAGCATTTAAGAAAGTCGCAAATGAACTAGACTTAATGGTTCATAGTGACCAGGCGGGAAATACGTTTGCTCGTTGGGAGGGGGCGACCGATTTTCCCGTTGTCATGACAGGTTCACATCTCGATACGGTCGAATCAGGTGGGGGTTATGATGGAGTGGCAGGGGTCCTCTGTGCCCTGGGAGCAATTAAAAGGTTAAAAGAAAAAGGGTTTCAACCGAAACACCCGATTGAAGTGGTATGCTTTGCTTCAGAAGAATCTGCTCGTTTCGGTGTTTCAACAATAGGAAGTAAAAGCGTTGCAGGAATCTTAGATAAGTCGGTAGAAAACGTACAGGACCGTCATGGTGTAACGATTAAAGAAGCGATCGAATCGACGGGGCTTAACTGGAGTAACATTGAGGAAGCAGAACGTCCTAAAAATGAAATTAAATCCTTCGTCGAACTCCATATTGAACAGGGGACACAAATTGAAGATCACCGGGCTCATTTTGGGATCGTAAGAGGGGTTGCATGTCCTATCAGGCTAAAAGTAAAAGCTACTGGTATGGCGGGGCATACCGGAACAACACCAATGGGAAAACGCAAGGATGCTTTAGTAGCTCTTGCCCCACTTATCACCTACGTCTCTCAAGAAGCAGAAAGATTATCAGCAATTTCCTCGAAACCACTAGTAGCAACGGTCAGCACAATGGAAGTGAAGCCGAACGGCATGAACGTCATCCCTGGATATATCGAGCTAGGCATTGATATCCGCTCAGTAGACGACAGCCTAAAACGTCAAATGGCCGACAAAATCATTCAGAAATGTACCATCTTAGAGACAAAGTTTAATGTTACAATAAACATAGAAACCCTTGTGGATAATCCTTCGATACTTCTAGATGAAAAGCTTACTGCTTCTGTAAAGGCAGCAGGAGAGCAACTAGGCTATATTAGCTATGAAATGGATAGCGGTGCAGGGCATGATGTCATGAATATGGCTGCCAAGTGGCCATCTGCTTTGATCTTTATTCCGTGTGAAGAAGGGATCAGTCATCATCCCAAGGAGCATAGCACGATATCGGATTTACAAACCGGGGTGGATATTCTAACTGCCGTTTTGCAGCAAGAAGCAGGTGAGTAATGATTGAATGTGAAAATTGGTGTAGTGGGACCTGACGATTCGATACAACGAATCAATCATGTAGCTACCCACTTTAAAAATATTGAACTTCTTAACTTTCCATACAAACAAGTGAGTGAAATTGAGGGAATTATAAAAAACAATCGTCACAACATAGACCAATGGTTTTTCTCAGGTCAGTCCCCATTTTACTATGCACTTGAACATGAAATGATTTCAGAAAAGGAAGGGAGCTTTCCGCCCCTTCATGGCTCAAGCTTTTTTGGCGCATTATTAGAGGCGCAGATGAAAGAGAATACGATTTTGAAAACCATTAGTCTTGATACGATTTCTAGGGAAGAAATTGAAAATGCTGTTCAGTTTCATGCTTTTGAACAACTCTCAATATCAAGCTACCCTTATGAGGGGTATCGGAATGCCGATGAGTTGGTTGATTTTCATCGTTCTTTATATGAAAAGGGAGAAGTTGAAGTGGCGATCACGTGTATCCAGACGGTTCAGTCAAGGCTTCTCGATCTAGGAATTCCTTGCTATCGTGTCGTTCCGACGAATCTTTCCATTCGTATGATTTTACAATTCTTATTAGAAAGAGCCCATTCACGGAAATACCGAAAATCACAAATCGCGATTGTTGGAATTGAAGTCATTTATTCAACTCATAAGGATGAATCACTTTTTTCCTTTAAAATGAAACATCAAGAATTAGATCTTAAACGATACTTGCTTGATATTGCTCAGCAAATGAACGGCTCCATGGTTCAATTAGGAGATGGCTTGTTTTTCGTTTATACCACTAGAGGTGAACTAGACCTACATGAGAAGGTTTTTTCTACCCTCATTCAAGAAGTAAAAGCACATACTAATCTCGACATTCGTGTTGGGCTCGGGTTTGGCGTGACAGTGCTTGAAGCAGAGCATCATGTTCGCCTCGCTTTCCAGCACGCGAGAAAGCATGATTCCTCGATTGTTGTAAGTGTAAGTGAAGACAAGAAAATTACAGAGACCCTTAATTCCAATGAGAGCATTACATTTTCACTTCAGGATTGGGGACAAGACTGGGAAGAAAAGTTCAAAGAAGCTTCCATCAGTACAAAGATGGTATCAAAGATCATGTCTCTTTCCCGACATTATGATAAAGAATCGATTACCTCTCAGGATCTTTCTCGCTGGTTAAATGGAACTGAACGAAATGGACGCAGGATCCTTAATGAAATGGAACGCCTCGGTGTGGTCAGAATTTGTGGAGAAGAACAAAGCGGCGGGAGAGGCCGTCCGAGGAAATTATATCGTTTTGAGGCGGCTTTCCAATAAGGTTCCATTGCCCATATTGAGCTGTCTTGGGGATTACTTCTATACATGAAATGTGGTTTCTGACACTTTGGTTTCGGAACAGCCTTAACTCAAAAAGGATTGACAAACCATCAATACATGTTACGATTACATCGAATACAAAAATTATATATGACGATCCACTAGGGGTGCCTTACCTTAAAGGCTGAGATTAAAGTGCGACTTTAAGACCCTTAGAACCTGATCTGGTTGAAGCCAGCGTAGGGAAGTGGTAATTGGATGCTAGGTAGAACGTTTAATCTACTAATCTCACGACCACTTTCTGTATGCGCTACGCATAATAGGAAGTGGTTTTTTTGTTCGAATTTATAGGGTTCAGCAGAACAAAAAACGTGGGTCGTCTGAGAATAGGAGAGATTGGTTATGTCATTTTCACAATACTTAAGGAAAGAAGCAGATGCGATTTGGGAAGCAAGCTTTAACCACCCGTTTGTTAAAGGAATTGGTGACGGTACATTGTCACTTGAAAACTTCCGCTATTACGTGCTTCAGGATGCCTACTACTTAACTCATTTTTCCAGAGTGCAAGCGTTAGGTGCTGCGAAAGCAACGGACCTAGCGACTACGGCAAGTATGGCTGCACATGCTCAAGGAACAAATGAGGCTGAGCTATCCCTGCATGAGAATTTTTCAAAGAGACTCGGGATCACGGATGAAGAGCGACAAAATTTTAAACCAGCTCCAACAGCCTATGCCTATACATCACATATGTACCGTGCCGCTCAGTTCGGCCACTTAGGAGACATCATTGCGGCGATTCTCCCTTGTTATTGGCTTTATTACGAAATTGGAGAAAGATTACAAGAGTGCAGCCCTGAAGAATCCATCTACAAGGATTGGATTGCTGCATACGGCGGAGAATGGTTTAGGGAACTTGTTGAGGAACAAATACAGCGTCTTGACGACATTGCTGAGACTGTCACAGAGTCAGACAGACAACGGATGAAGGAGCTTTTTATCACAAGCAGCATTTATGAGTTACAGTTCTGGGAAATGGCTCATACCTTGGAAGAATGGCCGTTTGGGAATGAAGTCTTTCAAACTGTTACGGCAGAAGTCGGTGAAAAAGCATGAATAGAGGATTGAAGCTCACAGATATATTAGTCACCATCGTGATTTCGATAGGCTTTGGAATTGTCTACAAGCTATGGGGGCCGCTCTATTATTTTGTCAAACCATTCGGACTACACATCGACCAGCTGATTTATGGAATGTGGTTTATCGCAGCGACCGTTGCCTTTCTCATCATTCGAAAGCCGGGAGTGGCACTATTAGCAGAAATCGCAGCTTCCTCTGGTGAATTCATAATGGGTTCTGAGTGGGGACTTGAAGTTCTCTTATTCGGAGTTGTCCAAGGTCTATTTGCTGAATTAGTATTTATGGCGTTCCGTTATAAACGATCTGGGATCCTAGTGGTGAGTATGGCTGCGGCTGGATCTGCAGTCGGTTCGATTATGATGGACTATTATAAAGGATATATTGAAGATTTAGCCCTGTGGAATTTAAGTCTATTCCTGGGATTTAGAATTATTGGTTCCATCATTATTGCAGGAATTGGCGCTTATTACTTAGTCAAAGCATTAGAAAAAACCGGTGTCACTAGTCTCGTTCGCCCAACAGAACAAGAGGATTATGACGCATTGAACCAGTAAATAGGAGGGTGAAAGATGAAAGTAAATAATCTTCGCCTCAAATTTCCGGGTCATGAAAAGCTATTATTTAAGGATCTCAGTCTTTCTGTTGAAAAGCATGAAAAAGTATTATTGCTTGGACCGTCCGGCTGTGGTAAATCAACACTGCTCCAAGTTCTTTCAGGAGTCATTCCGAATTCGATCGAGGTTCCTATGAAAGCTAACGAAATCAAGCATCCTGACTCATGGGGCTATGTCTTCCAAGATCCGGATTCACAGTTCTGTATGCCATTTGTGGATGAGGAATTGGCGTTTGTTTTGGAAAACTTGCAAGTACCTCGAGAAAAAATGCCTGAGCGTATCAAGGAGCTACTTAATGAAGTTGGTCTGCAGTTTGATAATCTCCATACAAATATTAACCGGCTTTCAGGTGGGATGAAGCAGCGACTTGCGATTGCGTCGGTACTTGCCTTAAATCCTGACACCTTGTTTCTTGATGAACCGACCGCTTTATTAGATAGTAAAGGAACAAAAGACATATGGGAAACGGTGAAACGGATTGGTCAAGATAAGACATTAATCATCGTTGAACATAAGCTTGACCATGTCCTAGAACTAATAGACCGCATCATTCTATTTGATCTTGATGGAAATGTACTAGCAGATGGGGAAAAAGACAAAATTCTTAATCAGTACAAGGAAACCTTTCAAGAACAAGGAATCTGGTACCCGGGTGTTTGGGAGGATTATCTTCACGCTACCCCTCCTAAAACGATTGAAACGAGGGACGAAGCCATCCTTACACTTCAGGACTTTAAAGGGTTCCATCAAAAAGAGGCGAAAATTTCTATTCCCCAAGCTAGTGTCAACGCCGGGGAATGGCTCGCTATTGTGGGTGAAAATGGAGCAGGGAAATCGACTCTTCTTCATGGCTTAATGCAGTTTATCAAAACGAGCGGGTTGTACCTTCTATACAATAACTCTGTTAAGCCTAAACAAGTTCCAAAGGATCTCACCTTTGTTTTTCAAAATCCTGAATTTCAATTTGTAACCAATTCAGTTTTTGATGAAATCGCTTATAGTCTTCGGCTGGAAAAAGTCGATGAAGAGCAGGTAACCATAAAGGTTGATGAGCTTTTAGAGCGATTTGGTCTTAAAAACCATCGAGAGCATCATCCCTATCAGCTTTCAATGGGGCAAAAACGAAGATTGAGCGTCGCTGCATCGATTGTCAAAAATCAGCCGATCATGCTATTAGATGAGCCAACCTTTGGGCAGGATTCGCAAAACACCTTCGCTTTATTAGAAATGCTTCAAGGCTATCAGCAAAAAGGAGCAACGATTTTAATGGTTACCCATGATGAAAAGATCGTCGACCATTTCGCAACAAAGGTTTGGACAATAAAGGATGGAGTGCTTATTCAGGATGAGTTCGTTGAAGATCGGAGCGAGTCTTCACTTAGGAGTGTTGTGTTATGAATCTTGAGTTTAACTACCAGCAGACATGGCTGCACCAGATCAATCCAACCCTTAAGCTATTCATCATGATGGGCTTGTTTATTTTTGTTTTATTCGTTCATCAGTTAAATTGGCTTGTAAATTTAACTCTAGGGGCTTTTGTGCTGTTCTGGTTTTTTTCTGGACATTCAAAAAAGCATGTGGCCCTTATGCTGATCCCGTTTTTGGTTGTATTTCTTTCTACTGCCTCCTCGATGATCCTTTTTGGGAAAGGGGAGACAACCTGGTTCAAATGGGGCTTGATTCATATCACAGAAGAAAGCTTTTATAGGGGGATTCATCTCGGGTTCAGAGCGTTTATTTTTGCGACGCTGGGTTTGACATTTGCCTTAACAACGAGACCTGTTCAGCTATTTTACTCATTGATGCAGCAGGTTCGATTAAAACCGAAATATGCATATAGCTTTATGGCTGGACTTCGTTTAATCCCTATCATGATAGAAGAATTTTTTACGATAAAAAATGCCATGAAAGTGCGGGGAGTCGAGCAGCAAAGTGGAATCCGAGGCCTGTTTTTTAAGTTGAAATCCTACTCGATTCCACTTTTATCACAAAGCATTCGCAGAGCCCATCGGATTGCAGTGGCTATGGAAGCGAAACGATTTTCAAGCGTCAAAGAGCGTACGTATTTTTATCAAATAGGTTTTTCAAAATACGATAGCTATTTCGTTGTGTATGTCGTCCTGCTTATACTCCTTGCTTACTATGTATCATCTGTCCTACCGATTTTTCCAGTAGGAGATGTAAGGTATGAATAGGCAATTACATGTAATCTCAACCGGACAGCAATCGAAAGAAGAGTTTGGAAGGATTGCAAGTACCATTCATGAGTATGTTGATGGATTTCATCTACGCGAGAAGAAGTGGACAGCGAAAGAACTGGTGGCTGCAATTCAATCCTTATCAGAACAAGGAGTACCACTTGAGAAAATCATTGTAAACGATCGTGGTGACGTTGCACATAGTATGAAAACGGGTGGCGTTCAGCTTGCCCACCATAGTATGGATGCATCTTTAGTTAAGAAAGCTTTTCCGGCATTACAAATAGGTTGTTCCGTTCATTCACTAGCAGAAGCAATGGGGGCAGAAAAAAAGGGAGCTAACAGACTTCTCTACGGTCACATTTTTTCAACTGCCTCCAAACCAGGAGTTCCTCCGAGGGGATTGAGGGAACTGGGGGAAATCGTTCAGAACGTAACGATCCCGGTCTTTGCGATCGGAGGAATTACACCTGGGAATGTAGAAGAAGTACTGGCAACCGGTGTGGAAGGAATCGCCGTTTTGTCAGGAATTTTAAAGGCTAACGATCCTTTAGAAGCCGTATTGGAATATAGAAAAAAGATGAAGGGAGAGGGTTGAGAACCATGAACATCCATTATGATGCCATTATAGTCGGCGGGGGAGTCATAGGGAGCTCGATTGCTTTTCATCTGAGTAAACGCGGGAAAAAAGTGCTGATCGTTGAAAAAAATCAATTAGCTACTAAAGCATCCAGTGCAGCAGCAGGCATGCTTGGAGCGCAGACGGAACTGGAAAAAGACAGCCCGCTGTATCGGCTTGCTCGTAAAAGCCGGGCTATGTTTCCGAAACTCTCACAGGAGTTAAAGGAATTATCAGGGATTGATATCGAATTAGTTCAAAATGGAATGGTTAAAGTGGCGGAAACAGATGAAGAAATGTCCCTGCTTCAGTCCCTCGTTCCTCTCCAGCAAAAACTTGGAGAGGAAGCAGAGTGGATTCCTTCTGAAGAGTTACGCACTCAAGAACCGGCACTTTCCGAACACATCAAGGGGGCCATGTCCATTCCTAACGATGGCAATGTTT
The DNA here is from genome assembly GCF_016908495.1 of Rossellomorea pakistanensis. Taxonomy (GTDB): domain Bacteria; phylum Bacillota; class Bacilli; order Bacillales; family Bacillaceae_B; genus Rossellomorea; species Rossellomorea pakistanensis. Next base: position 710,664 of record NZ_JAFBDZ010000002.1, read on the forward strand.
CGGCACCTTCGCTTTCAAAGGCTTTTGCCCATTCAGCGGTTGCGTTAGGGGCAGACATTCAGGAATATACAGAAGTCTATGATTTTATAAAAGAAGAAAATAAAGTCAAAGGTGTTCAAACGCTGGCTGGACGGCTTTATGCTGATGAAACGATTGTAGCTGGAGGTGCTTGGAGTGAGCAGTTGTTAAAACAAGCAGGAATCCAACTTAACACATATCCCGTTAAGGGTGAATGTTTTTCTGTAAAGGTAGAAATCAGCCCAATAATGAGAACGGTCTTTGCTAACGGCTGTTATATTGTACCTAAACTGGGAGGTCGTCTTGTTATTGGAGCTACGGAAAAAGCGAATACCTTTGATGAATCTGTTAGTCTAAAAGGTGTTTCAAGACTAATGGAGAGAGCAACGAAAATCATCCCGGAGCTTGAAAATGCTCAGTGGGAAAAAGCATGGGCAGGGATTCGCCCGCAAACAGAGGATGGATACCCTTACCTGGGAAGACATCCTGAATGGGAAGGAATGTCGATTGCCACTGGTCACTATCGAAATGGGATCCTGCTATCGCCGATTTCGGGATGGCAGATGGCTGAATTACTAGATGGAAAAGAACTTGATGATCACTTCCGGGTTGAGAGGAATTCGATAAGGGAGTTGAGAATATGAAACTACGAATCAATGGAGAGTTTGTAACGGTTCCGAATACGATTGCAACGATTACCGATTTAATCGAGCATTTTGAGATAAGCAATCGTGTCGTTATCGTCGAGCATAATGACACGATATTGGAAAAACAAGACCATTCAGGTTCGAAGGTATCAGATGGAGACATTATAGAATTAGTTCAATTTGTAGGAGGCGGTTGAGAGTGTTAACAATCGGAAAACACCAATTTCAGTCTAGATTATTATTAGGAACAGGAAAATATCCAAATTTTGATGTCCAAAAACAAGCCGTTGAAGTGTCAGATACGGAAATATTAACGTTTACCGTTCGTCGAATGAATATTTTTGAACCAAGTCAGCCTAATTTTCTTGAAAAATTAGATTTAGAAAAATATAGCCTTTTACCAAATACAGCAGGAGCGAAAACAGCCCAGGAAGCGGTTCGTCATGCAAAGCTTGCAAAAGCATCCGGGCTTTGCGACATGATTAAAGTAGAAGTCATTGGCTGTGACAAAACATTATTACCCGATCCAGTCGAGACATTGAAAGCAACAGAAGAGTTAATCAAAGAAGGATTTACTGTACTTCCATACACATCTGATGATGTTGTCCTTGCAAGGAGACTAGAAGAGCTTGGTGCACACGCGATTATGCCAGGTGCTTCCCCGATTGGATCAGGTCAAGGGATCATCAATCCATTAAACTTGAGCTTCATTATCGAACAAACAAGTGTCCCAGTTATCGTGGATGCTGGAATTGGTTCACCTGCAGATGCTGCACAAGCGATGGAGCTTGGAGCGGATGGCGTTCTTTTAAATACAGCCGTTTCGGCGGCTAATGATCCAGTGAAAATGGCTCAGGCTATGAAACTAGCCATTGAAGCAGGACGTCTAGGATATGAAGCAGGAAGAATTCCGAAGAAGCGTTCGGCGACGGCAAGCAGCCCAATGGAAGGCTTGAGTATTGGATGAGTGACCGCTATTCAAGACAAACCTTGTTCGCACCAATTGGTGAAAAAGGGCAGCAAAGAATTGCCGAGAAGCATGTCTTAATTATTGGAGCGGGGGCTCTTGGAACGGGAAATGCCGAAGCGCTTGTTCGTGCAGGCGTTGGAAAAGTAACCATTGTCGACCGAGATTATGTCGAATGGAGCAATCTGCAACGGCAGCAGCTATATAGCGAAGAGGATGCCAAGAATCGTATGCCGAAAGCGATCGCGGCAAAAGAGCGCCTTCAAAAGATTAATTCTGAGGTAGAAATCGGAGCCTATATTTTAGATGCGACTCCACTGGAGCTTGAGCGTTTTACAACTGGAGTTGATTTGATTCTCGATGCTACTGATAATTTTGATACGAGAATGATGATCAATGATATTTCTCAAAAATATGAGATTCCTTGGATCTATGGGGCTTGTGTTGGGAGCTATGGAATTAGTTATACCATCATTCCTGGAGAAACACCGTGCCTCCACTGTTTACTGGAAAGTGTACCATTGGGCGGTTTAACCTGCGATACAGCAGGTATCATAAGCCCAGCTGTCGGGATGGTCGTTGCTTATCAGACAGCAGAAGCGTTGAAGATCCTCGTGGAAGATTGGGGAGCGATAAGGAAGAAATTAATTTCTTTTGATCTTTGGACAAATCAGCAAACAGCGATTAATGTTTCTAAGATAAAAAAAGAAAGCTGTTCTTCATGTGGAGTGGAGGCGACCTATCCGTTTCTTTCTTTTGAAAATCAAACGAAAACGGCTGTACTTTGTGGGCGAGAATCCGTTCAAATTCGCCCTGCCCATGTTCAGAAGCGTGATTTGCAAATGATAGCTGAGACGCTTTCCGGGAAAGGGGGAAAGGTAGAACAAAATCCTTATCTCCTTTCCTTTACGATTGACGAGCAACGGCTAGTCATGTTTCAGGATGGTCGGGTGCTTGTCCATGGAACGAAAGATATAACAGAAGCCAAAACCCTTTATCATCGATATTTTGGCTAGAAGGAGGGAAGGATTATGACGACTTTTAAAGCATTAACGATTGCTGGATCGGATAGCGGCGGCGGAGCAGGGATTCAGGCCGATCTGAAAACCTTTCAAGAGCTTGGTGTTTACGGAATGTCTGCATTGACAGCTATTACGGCCCAAAATACGCTCGGCGTACAAGGTGTCTACCCGTTATCAGTAGAAGCCGTGAAAGAACAAATGAAATCAATTGCCGATGATTTATCGCCTCATGCATTAAAAACAGGGATGTTGTTTAATGCGGAGATCATTTCAGCTGTAGCGGATGCTGTAAGAATTTATTCCTGGGAAAAACTTATCGTAGATCCAGTCATGATTGCTAAAGGTGGAGTATCACTCTTACAACAGGAATCCGTACAAGCGCTAATCGAAAAATTAATCCCTCTTTCTTACGTAATCACGCCTAACATTCCAGAAGCGGAAGTGTTAACAGGAATGAAAATTGTTACGGATGAGGGTGTAAGGAAAGCAGCTATGAGCCTTCATAATATGGGGGCAAAGCATGTTGTTATCAAAGGCGGGCATGCGGCACACCCTGATGAAGCAGTTGATGTGCTTTTTGATGGAACTGATTTTTTCGAGTTTAGTAGTCCTAGATTCCAAACAGAGAATACACACGGAACAGGATGTACTTTTGCAGCGGCCATTACGTCTGAACTTGCAAAAGGGCAATCCCTCTACGACTCTGTAAAAACAGCAAAAGCGTTTATTACGGCAGCCATTAAGAATGAGTTAGGCATAGGGAGCGGACATGGTCCTACTAATCATTGGGCATATAAAAGAACAGGAGTTTCAGTGTAATGAAGTTGAAAGAACAACTAGAGCTTTATTTTGTGATGGGAAGCGTGAATTGTGATCGTGACCCTAGAGAGGTGTTAACAGAAGCCCTTGAAGGTGGAGTGACGATGTTTCAATTTCGAGAAAAGGGTGAGCCGTGTCTTGAGGGAGAAGCCAAGTTAGAGCTAGCCAAGGATCTTCAAAAAATTTGCCAGCAATTTAGTGTCCCTTTTATCGTGAATGATGATGTCGAGCTTGCACTGCTTTTGAACGCAGATGGAGTACATGTGGGGCAGGAAGATGATGATATTGAAGAGGTTAGAAGAAGAATAGGGACGAAACTCCTTGGAGTATCCGCTCATAATGTAGAAGAGGCGAAGAGAGCAATCGCATTGGGAGCGGATTATCTCGGTGTCGGCCCTATGTTTCTAACAACAACAAAAGCCGATATCCGTAAGGTCGAAGGGCCAAATGTCCTTAAGAAAATCCGAACAGCTGGAATCACCATCCCACTAGTCGGAATCGGTGGTATCAAACTAAACAATGCTTCAGAAGTCATTCAAGCAGGAGCAGACGGAATCGCCGTCATCTCCGCCATTTCCCGCGTGCCAGGTACCGCTCGGAAAATGTCGAATTTGCTTCGTGCCAGGCACGACCCGGAATTTGTCGAATAATTTTATGAAGAGACCCCGATCTGGGTCTTTTTTTGTTTAGATGTGCATAAATTTGGTTTTTCGTGCAATTTCATCCATAGTAACACTGTGAAATTCTTCCATAAGTGAATTTCGGAACCACAATGATTACTCATATTAATGAAGATTTAGTTCATTCCTCCTTAGTTTAGAGTAATCAAGTATTTAATCTTCATTTATCTGATTTATTCTCCTGTAAGTTTTTATCCTCTAACAAGGAAGCTAAGCTACGATATACAGTAAAAGAACTTCGAAGCTCTTAAAAAAACATCATTACAGTGATTATGCTAATGTATCCAAAAAATCTATTTTGTTCCTCCGATGAACCCTTCAATAATTATATATTATAAATTTTCTAAAAATAATTAAATTTTATAAAGGATTTTATCAATTCGTATCGAATTAGGTATTAACGGAAGTAATAAGGAATTATTCCTTAAAAGAAATGGATAAAGGAGTGACCTGATGACAAATCCAAATTTAGAGACAAATTCACCGCAAAACCAAAAAGGATTCCTTCGTTTTTTAGGTGGAATTGAAAAGGTAGGGAATAAGCTCCCTGATCCTTTTATGCTATTTGTGTACTTATCATTGTTTATTGTTTTATTTTCATGGTTTATTGCAAGTTTGGATGTGACGGTTGAGCACCCGAAAACAGGTGAAGTGCTTGCCATTAAAAGTCTTGTTTCTGGAGAGGGTCTTCAATATATTTTGACCTCGATGCTTGAAAACTTTACGGGCTTTAAACCTTTGGGGCTAGTGTTAGCCATGATGCTTGGGATTGGCTTAGCTGAAAAGGTAGGTTTACTAGAAACAGCTATTAAGAAAACCGTTCTAAATGCACCAAAAGGTTTGGTTACCTATGCTGTGATCATGGTAGGGATTATGGGGAACTTGGCTTCAGATGCAGCCTTTGTTATCATTCCACCCCTTGCGGCCATGGTGTTTTACACAGTAGGGCGCCATCCATTAGCTGGTCTTGCTGCTGGATTCTCCGGAGTAGGAGCTGGGTTTACAGCGAACTTTATTATTACAGGAACAGATGCCCTCTTAGCGGGAATCTCAACAGAAGCGGCTAAATCCTTTGAGGTGGTTGTTACTCCTGTTGATAATTGGTATTTTATGATGGTGTCCGTTGTGATTCTTACCATTGTTGGCGGATTAATCACAGAAAAAATTGTTGAACCTAGATTAGGAAAGTATGAAGGAAGAGTAGACAAAAAATTAGAGGAAGAAAGTCCTTTAGAAGGTAAAGGGTTAAAAAATGCTGTCCTCGCAGGAATGGCCTATTTGGCTGTTCTGTTCATTGCCATCTTCTGGCCGGATTCACCGTTACGGAATGAGGATGGGGGATTGATTCCTTCTCCGTTTTTATCTGGGGTTATCCCGATTATTCTTTTCTTTTTCGTAGTCATGGGAGTTGCCTACGGGGTGACAGTGAAAAAAATCAACTCTACACGTGACATTCCAAAATATATGGGAGAAGCGATGAGGGATATGTCTGGATACATTGTCTTGATCTTCGCTGCTGCCCAATTTATCGCCTATTTCGATTGGACGAACCTTGGAACATGGGTAGCTGTGAGTGGTGCGAACTTCTTAGAGTCTATTAATATGACGGGCTTAGCAGCAGTCGTCGGATTTGTATTACTGACAGCTCTATTAAACTTGTTAATCTTTAGTGGTTCTGCACAATGGGCATTGGAAGCGCCCATTTTTATCCCGATGTTTGCCACTCTTGGGTACAATCCTGCGTTTATTCAAGCAGCCTATCGGATCGCAGACTCATCTACAAATATTATCACACCAATGAACCCATATATCATTGTCATCTTGGCATTTATGAGAGAGTACGACAAAAAGGCAGGTCTTGGAACCTTAATCTCCCTCATGCTGCCTTATACAATTGCATTCCTGTCCGTTTGGATCGTACTATTGCTAGCATTTGCTTTACTAGGGATCCCGTTTGGACCTGGGGTTGGGGTTTACTTGTAAAAATGAGATTCTAATTTCTTAATAATCTAATCGGGTCGTGCCTCTCACGACCCGATTTTGTCGATCATCCTTTCTCACTTTAAACAACTGAGGGACGGTTCTCGAGTACGCTGCCGCGTTAAACCAGTCGAGAACCGTCCCCAAGTACGCTGCCGCGTTAAACCAGTCGAGAACCGTCCCCAACTACATTCCCGCGTTCATCCATTAAATGAATTAATTTCCTTGTCCTAAAGAAAAGGCAATGGAGTAGTATGTAATATAAACAAAATTTTCTAATAACATCCCAACTCTTCAAAAAATTAGATACACAAACTGTGCTCAATAGGAATTTAAATTGTAAGCGTTTCCGCATATAGTTTTATTAAGGAGGGGCCACTCACATGTTGGAAAGTAGAAGTATTAAAACGTTTACCCATCTGATGGCTAGTCAGCCCAAACAATATGAGCTATTTCTTGAAACCTATGGCTTAACGGAAAGACAGTTTTTCTATGATCTAGAAAAAATTAATGAATGGTTAAAAAATCGAAGCCTTCCTATTATCCAAACCAAGGGAAGCACTATCACCATTCCCATCAAAGCCTATCGCTATTGGCAGAGCTATCAAAAAGAAATGGTTTCAAAAGAGATTCACTTGAATGAGCAAGACCGGATCCTATTCTTATATCTTTATACATTTATTCGCCTAGAGCCGCTTTCTAATGCCCACTTTCGCTCATTACTTCAAATCAGTAAAAACACCGTTAGTGCGGATGTGAAAAAGGCAAATGAGCTAGGCAAAAGTTTTAGGGTCGGAATAAAGTACACAAGGGAAAATGGCTACCATCTAAGAGGCTCCGAAGAAGATAAAAGAAATTTAGCTCTCAAATGCATTTCAGTATTATCTCTTAACCCACTTGCCAAAGAAATGCTTACATCTATTTTTAAACAAAGTGGCAATAAAGATGATTACTTGAGCTATGAAAGAGTTTTAATGGAGGTGAAAAAGCATTATACACTCGACTTTATTGAAGAAAGAATGTTTGAATTCATTTCCCTTCTTCAAATGGTACACATTCGTCAGCAGCAAAACAAATGGGTGCAAATGTACCCTGATACGAAAGAGTTTCTAGAAAACCATGAAATGTTTAAAGTAGCGGAAACCATACAATCAACCCTTTCACACTCAACAAGAACAGAAGAGTTAACGTTCTTGGCAATCCAGCTACTCGGCATTTCTCAGGGTCAGATAGAGCTACAATCACAAGATGTAATAACCACAGTGTTAAAGAAAGCGCTAGACGATTTTGAAAAATACATCTGTGTAGAAATCATAGACAAGTCAAAAGCCCTAGAATCCTTGTACAGTCATTTTAAACCTGCATACTTTAGAATGCTTTATAAAATTCCGATTACCAACCATTTGCTTGCAGATATCAAGCAAGAACATCCTTATCTCTATACATTTGTACAAAAGGTGATGAACCCCATCCAAGATATGCTGAATATTAAAATACCTGAGGATGAACTCGGCTACTTAACGATTCACTTTGGAGCTCTTCTCGAACAAAATCAAACAAGATCAATGAAAACAAAAGCTATTATTGTCTGTCCAAATGGAGTTAGTTCCAGCCTTATGCTTGAGACACAGCTGAAGAGTTTATTCCCACAATTTCAATGGAAACCATCCCTTTCCAAGCTCGAATTTCAGCAGCAGCCAACAGAATCGTATGATCTCATTTTTTCGACTGTTCCTATTCAATCGGTCAAGCCGCTCTTTATCGTAAAACCATTTATGAACGAAGTCGATAAACGGTTACTTCATCAACATGTCTCAGAAAAAATCTTTCATTATGAATCACCGTATCTGACACCAGAACAGCTCATGAGAATGATTGAACAATACGCGGATGTTAAAGAGCCGGATAAATTGAGAAAATCACTTTCCCATATGGTATACGGCAATGTGAATACAGATTATAGGAGGAAGCAACCCGTGCTGAATGAACTTTTAACAGAAGAAATGGTCAACGTCCATTCCGGTATAACGGATTGGAAGGCTGCCATAGCTCTTGCAGCAGAACCTTTAATACAGAATAACCACATTAGTCCCTCTTATATCGACGCGATGATTTCCAATATAGAAACTCTTGGGCCTTACGTTATCGTTGGGCCGGAAATTGCTATTCCTCATTCACGACCAGAAAACGGGGTTCACCATGTTGGCATGAGCCTGTTAAAGCTAGATCAGCCCGTTCACGTACTAGACAGCCCAGAGCATCCGGTAAAGATTTTTATATGTTTAGCGGCAACTGATAACTCAACACACTTAAAAGCACTATCTCAATTAACGAAATTGCTTAGCAAACCAGAGACATTAACAAGGCTTAAAGCTGCTCAATCAAAGGATGAAATCATGAACTTAATCAATGAATACTCTGCATCTTAAGGAGGGTGAAAATATGAAAATAGTAGCTGTATGCGGTTCAGGTTTAGGAAGTAGTTTTATGTTGGAGATGAATATTCAAGAGGTTCTTAGAGAGTTAGGTGTCACAGGAATTGAGGTAGAGCACTCAGATTTAAGCTCGGCCACACCGGACATGGCGGACCTATTTGTGATGGCCAAAGATATTGCAGAAGGCGCAAGTTACTTAGGGGAAAAAATTGTGTTGGATAGTATTATCGATCAAGAAGAGCTAAAGAGAAAACTAGAAGAAAGAATGAAAGATCTAGGGAAACTATGAAAACTATGAAAACTTAGGGGGTACTATGATGGGGCAAGATTTTCTAAAGTTAATGATGGATATTTTAAGTCAGCCTGCTGTACTCATTGCGCTTATTTCATTTGTAGGATTAATGATTCAGAAAAAGCCAGCAAGTGATGTCATAAAAGGAACAACTAAATCATTTCTCGGCTTCATTGTCATTGCCGCTGGTGCTGGAATCCTTGTAAGCTCACTTGAACCATTCGGGCTAATGTTTCAAGAAGCATTTAATGTGAACGGTGTTGTTCCGAATAATGAAGCGATTGTCGCCATGGCACTTTCAGAATACGGATCTGCCACTGCACTTATTATGTTCTTTGGAATGCTGGCCAATATCTTGATTGCTAGATTCACAAACTTCAAGTACATCTTCTTAACAGGTCATCACACGCTTTATATGGCTTGTATGATTGCGGTTATCTTAGTTGTCGCGGGAATGGAAAGTTTTATGCTTGTCTTCGTCGGATCACTCGCTTTAGGCTTCACAATGGCTATCTTTCCAGCGTTAGCTCAACCCTTCATGAGAAAAATCATTGGAAATGATTCCGTCGGGTTTGGTCATTTTAGTACATTAGGATATGCCCTGTCAGGAGCAGTAGGAACTGTTGTTGGAAAAAATTCCCGTTCCACAGAGAAGATTAATTTCCCAAAAGGATTAGGGTTTCTTCGTGATAGTTCGGTCAGTATCGCTTTAACGATGACGATTCTTTATGTCATTGTAGCCCTATTTGCAGGGTCATCCTATATCGAGAGTGAGCTTAGTGGAGGAACACAATATCTAGTCTTCTCCGTCATTCAAGCCGTAACCTTTGCTGCGGGAGTATTCATAATCCTAGCAGGTGTACGCTTAGTACTGGCAGAAATTGTTCCTGCCTTTAAAGGAATTTCATCCAAGCTTGTTCCGAATGCGAAACCAGCCCTGGATTGTCCTATCGTCTTCCCTTATGCCCCTAATGCCGTGTTAATTGGATTCTTTTGTAGCTTCTTGGGCGGACTGGTGGGGATGGCCTTTTTAGGAGCAATCGGAGCTGTCATTATATTACCAGGAGTCGTTCCACACTTTTTCACTGGAGCTACAGCCGGGGTGTTTGGAAATGCTACAGGAGGAATTCGCGGGGCGACAATTGGTTCCTTCTTAAATGGATTACTCATTACTTTCCTGCCAGTCTTTCTCATGCCGGTATTAGGAGACCTTGGCTTTGCCAATACAACGTTCTCTGATGCAGACTTCGGTGCGGCCGGAATTGTTCTAGGCAATGCTGCCAAATACTTTGGAGCTATTGGACTTAGCATCATGGTCATAGGCATTGTAGCTCTCTCCGTTATCTGGTCACTCATTCGTAAAAATAAAAGCAAAGACCAATCGATTTCTGCCTAAAGGAGGCTAAAAATGAATCCCAATGAACTTGAACAATTTCGAGATCAGATTCGATTATGGACATTGAAAGCATTAAATCATCTTGGTTTTGGTCATTATGGAGGGAGTCTATCCATCGTCGAAGCGTTGGCCGTTTTATATGGTAAGGTAATGCGCTCAGAAGCTAATGATCGCTTTATTTTATCAAAAGGCCATGGCGGACCTGCCCTTTACGCAACACTAGCCATAAAGGGATACTTTAACCATGAACTCCTCTATACGTTAAATCAAAATGGAACAAAGCTGCCATCCCATCCGGATCGTAACTTAACACCAGGTGTGGAAATGACAACGGGTTCACTTGGGCAAGGAATATCGGTTGCAACGGGTGCAGCCCTTTCTAATAGGCTGAAAAATGTTGATGCTTGTACGTATACCATTGTTGGAGACGGGGAGCTTAACGAGGGACAATGCTGGGAGGCAATCCAATTTGCCGCTCATCATAAACTTCATAATTTATTTGTATTAGTAGACGATAACAAAAAGCAATTAGACGGATTAACGAAAGACATTTGTGATCCTCTAGATTTTGTTGAAAAATTTCATGCGTTTGGCTTTCACGCGAAAAGAGTTGATGGAAGCAGCTTAAAACAAATCGAAAATGCCATCGAAAATGGAAAAGAACAGCATGATAAACCAGTGGCGATCATATTAGACACAATCAAGGGCCAAGGCGTATCCTATCTGGAAGAAAAAGCTGACAATCATCATATAAGACCCACAGAGGAAGACAAAAAAGCGATAAAAGAAGCGATTGAAGAACTTGAAGCGAAATGGCCGAAAGAGGAGGTGAACGTATGACAACATCTCTAACAACACTAGAATTAGATCAAAAAGAAATGAGGCAAGTCTATAGTGAGACCATCCTAGAATTGGCGCAATCCGATCCGAAGGTGGTTGCCTTAGAAGCTGATTTGATGAGTGCCATTACAACAAACAAGATTCAACGATTGATCCCCAATCAGCTCATTAATTGTGGCATCATGGAAGCGAATATGATGGGGGTAGCAGCAGGGCTAGCGTTGAATGGACATATCCCGTTTATCCATACGTTTGCCCAATTTGCTACCCGCCGAGCTTTTGATCAACTTTTCGTATCTGGAGCCTATGCCAAACTCAATCTGAAAATATTAGGGTCCGATGCAGGGGTAACGGCTGAATTTAATGGCGGAACCCATATGGCCTTTGAGGACTTAGGGCTTATGAGATTAATTCCAAAGGCAATTGTCTATGAAGCTAGTGATTCCACCATGCTCAAAGCCCTGCTACAACAAGTGCACAAAGAATATGGAATACACTATATAAGGACGATACGTAAAAATGCGGTGAAACTATATGAGGATAACGAATCCTTCCCAAAAGGGAAAGGAAAGCTTTTAAGAGAAGGAAATGACGTCTCGATCATCGCTTCAGGCATTATGGTGGCAGAAGCTCTTCAAGCAGCAGTGGAGCTCGAAAAGGAAGGAATCGAAGCGAATATTATCGATATGTACTCCATTAAACCCATCGATCGAGACCTGATTGAAAAAACAGCAAGGAAAACCGGATGCGTCGTAACCGCCGAAAATCACAATGTCATTGGCGGATTGGGAAGTGCAGTAGCAGAAGTACTAAGTGAAACTTATCCTGTTCCACTAAGAAGGATCGGAATCCACGAGCAATTTGGGCAAGTCGGGAAAGTGGATTATTTGAAAGAATACTATGAACTCACTGTGAAGGATATTGTAAGGGCGTGTAAGGAAGTATGTTTAACTAAAAAACGCAAGTAACAAAGAAAAAGCGGGTCGTGCCAGGCACGACCCGCTTTTTGTCGGAATTTGTAAGGTGTCGTAAACCTAGTAAATATTAAACTGTATCAACAAGCACAAAAGGGACGATTTGTACTGGTACGATCAAAGATTAGATTTAAAATTAACTCATGTCTAAATAATCAAAGAAAATCCGGGTCGTGCCAGGCACCACCCGATATCTATCGGAATTTGTCGATTCTGCTATTGTCCTAGGTAGGAAGATTGAAATTATAGTAAAGGTGGCATATCATTGAATTAGTGAAATAATTTGGAATTATACTAGTTAGAAGGGGATGGACAATTACATGAAAAAAGTATGGTTTCTTCTTGCAAGCATGATCGTCATTCTCGCACTTTCTGCTTGCCAAGAAAAGCCGCAGCCGGATGATCGACTACAGGCATATACCGATTTATGGAACAAGCAGAAATTCGAGAAAATGTATGATAGCTACTTAACATCTTCAACAACGGACACATTCAAAAAAGAAGACTTCGTGAAGAGATACAAAGACCTTTACAAAGACTTAGAGGTTGATAACTTAAAAGTTACCTATAAAAAGCCTCAAGAAGACCAAGATTTCAAAGACAAAGAAGAAGTAAAACTCCCGATTACGATTGAAATGAAAACGCTAGCGGGAGAAATTAACTATGAAAAAGAAGTAACCTTAACAAAAGAAAAAAGAGATGACAAAGAAGATTGGTATATCCAATGGGATACGACTTTTATCCTTCCGAACCTGGAAGAAGGAGACAAAGTTCGAATTGGATCCATACCAGCAAAACGAGGGGAAATCTTCGACCGCAATGGTGAACCGCTAGCCGTCAATGGCCAAGCCTACGAAATTGGAGTGGTTCCCCAGGATTTTAACGAAAAAGATCTAGACAAGCTAAGCAAGTTATTAGAAACAACACCAGAATACATCCAAGAACAAATGGGGCAATCATGGGTGAAGCCATCCCATCTCGTTCCATTAAAAAAATACCCGCTAACACAAAAAGAAAAAGTGGAAGAGATTGTGAAAATAGGTGGAGTCCTTTCCCCAAAAACAGAAGCAAGGGAATACCCTTATGCAGAAGCTACCGCCCATCTTATTGGCCATCTTGGAAATATGACAGCTGAAAAATACGAAAAACTAAAAGATAAAGGTTACTCAAAAGAAGATAGAGTAGGGATCAGAGGGCTAGAGCAACTCTTTGAAGAAAAATTAAGAGGCCAAAGCGGCAAGAGTATATACATTGAAAAAGAAGATGGCGAAACCGAGACCATTACGGAAATACCCGTAAAAGACGGAGAGAACATGACACTTACGATTGATGCCGAAATGCAAAAAACGCTTTATCAACAAATGAAAACGGAGGCTGGAACGGCTACAGCCATTCATCCTAAGACAGGAGAAGTATTGAGTTTACTCAGCACACCTTCCTACGATCCAAATGAATTTGTTCTTGGCATTTCCTCTTCTCGTTATAAAGCACTAGAAGAAAATCCGAAAAAGCCATTACTCAATCGATTTTCATTAGCCTACTCACCAGGCTCTACGATGAAAGGAATCACATCGACTGTCGCTTTGAATAATGGATTAGATCCTAATAAAACCTTCTCGATTCCAGACAAACAATGGCAAAAAGACAGTTCATGGGGAGATTACAAAGTCACAAGAGTATTCACGAATGACTCATCCGTTGACCTTGAGAGTGCCCTTAAGTTCTCAGACAACATCTACTTTGCCCAAATCGGCTTAGAAACCGGTGACAAAAACTTTGTGGAAGGCCTTAAGAAATTTGGGTTTGGTGAGGAAATTCCATTCACATACCCGATTACCGCTTCTCAGGTTTCTAATAATGGAAAAATAAGTTCAGAAATCCAACTAGCCGATTCTGCTTTTGGACAGGGGGAAATTCTCATGAGTGTTCTTCACCTAGCCAACTCATACTGCGGAATTATCAACGATGGAACGATGATGAAGCCCATTCTATTAGACAGTGAAAAAAGTGCAGAATGGAAAACAGAACTCCTTTCAAAAGAGCATGCAGAATTGTTAAAAACAAACTTTAGAAAAGTGGTTACAGAAGGGATCGCCGGGAAAGCAGCAGTGAAAGGAAAAGCCATCGCAGGAAAAACGGGAACAGCCGAGATAAAATCAGAACAAGGCACAACCGGTACTGAGAACGGATCCTTTGTATCCTATGACCAAAACAATCCGAATATGGTTCTAGCCATTCTTCTAGAAGATGTGGCGGAGCGTGGAGGGAGTACGCATACAGTTGAGGTGACGAAGAGGTTTTATGAGAGTTGGAAATAACAGAAATGGAAAAGAGATTGGCCTGATAGGTCAATCTCTTTTTACTTAACCTATAAAGTATCGAATCAAACAGACATTTTCGATACTTTATCACTTTAGATGACTGAGGGACGGTTCTCGATCGCAGTAAAGCGTACAGAATGTTTTATGTAACCAAGCACTCAAAATACCTTCCCAAAATATTATCTACTCCCATGCTGGATATCCGTGATCAGTAATGGTTTGATTCCCTCTAATATGGCTGAAATATTCTTTTTCACCATTATTGTCTTTATAGAAATTTATCTCGTAAGTATATCGATCCCAAATGGAGGTATCTGGAATAGTCTGTTGGATATCTTTGTTTGCCTGTTTTGTCATACTGAGTAGGAATTGATGACTGATTTCCTCAAGTTGGGCCTTAGTAGTTCCATCTTTTATGGAAATCTCAAAAATCAAATCATGATTTTGACTAACAATAGATGCATCAAGGAAAACATTATTTTTAACGAGAGCCTCTTTTGTAGAAGTAAACCATTTAGTTTGAAAACGGTATGAAAATTCATCTAAGTATTTTACATCATTAGGACCAGGAAGTGAATGGCCTTCTTGATGAAATAATGAAACTTTTGTAATAACTGCATCTCCGTCAACAGCAACAATTTTTTCGCTATTATCTTCAAATTTTACTTCGTGTAAACCTTTGGTGCTGAAATGAATTGCGTTATCTCCTACTTGATATCCAACTTATTAAGCCACCCATGAAGTCTGGATAAAAATAAGGTTTTCCAAAACTATTTATAACCTGTTTAATTGTCGTTTGATCAGTATTCAATGCATCGATTTTAGAGACTGGATAAAGCCTATCGTAGTCCGTACTAATATGGTAATCCCCATATTTTGCTCCCCATCCTCCTTCTGAAAATACCCCTACCTCATCTGGTTTACCATACTTTTTCTCTATTTCGTCATACATAATCCCCAACCTAAAATCTGTATTATAAATTTCCCCCCCTTTAGCAGCTTGAAAGAAAGCTTCTTTCTTATTTAATATAGAACTTAAACTAAAGGAATAATCTCCAGACGGTGTATTCGGTTCTATGGGTGTTTCTACTTCTTCCATTTCATTTTCGTCAACATTTACTGACGATTCATTGGAGGATTTTTCTTTTTCTTTTTCATTTTCACTTTCTGTTTCTTCATTTATTTTTGCATTGTCTTTTGTAAATAGAGATAAAAACCTCCTGTGTAATATCTTGCGCAGTACTCCAGTCTTTCATATAGGTATAGGCATATTTTGTAATCTGCCATTCAAACTGATCAATTAGTGCCTCAAATGTGACATCTTTAGATGGGTGGTTATTTATTAATTCTTCATTCTTTATTTTGTCTTCCACCTATTTCCCCCTCTTCCTCAACTTCCCGTGTTATAGACGAAGCAAAAGCTACTTTTGTCTCAAAATCAAAAATTGTATTGATTTAAACCTAGAGGAATCTTTTTAAATAGCATAGTATTAATAATAAAATTCATTGGGAAGCAGTGGCTTATATTATGTATAGTGAGAAATGTGTAGTAGAAAATAAAGAAATAGAATAAAAAATGAAAAAGCAGTTGACCTTTCGAGATCAAGCTGCTTTTTGAATTAAAATTTATTTTATTTCCATATGCTCTTTTAAAGTCGCTTGTATGGAGCTTAATTCCTCATCAGGAATTACATAATAATAAATCCCATTAATTTTTGTCCCCGAACCATTTTCAATCTGAATCTGCTCAATGTCTTTTGAAGCAGCTTTATAGTGCTTTTGAATATCTACCATTTCTTCAAAAGTAAGATTTGTTTTAACATTATTACCAAGTGCCTTAAAGATGTTATCGAAATTCCATAGACTAGATAGGCTTGCCCCTTCTTGGATGACCCCCTGTATTACTTCTCTTTGCCTCAATTGACGTCCGAAATCACCACGAGGATCTTCTTTTCTCATACGGGAAAAAGCAAGAGCTTCGTTTCCGGATAATGTTAGCTCTCCTTCTGGAAAGTTATAACCTTGATAAGAAAAATTAAGGTCATTATTAACTGTTACACCACCAACGGCATTAACAATGTCTTCGAATCCATCCATGTTAATTTGAACGTAATAGTCAATAGGTATATTCAATAGGTTTTCAACCGTATCCATCGACATGCCTATACCTCCAAATGCATAGGCATGATTAATCTTATCTTTAGATCCTTTACCGACGATCTCTGTTAGAGTGTCACGTGGAATACTAAGCATTCTTACAGACTTGTGTTCTGGATTTACTGTCAATACGATCATACTATCTGATCGACCTGTATCATTCTCTCTCTCATCAACCCCTAAGAGTAGTACGGAGAATGGGTCTTTATTTTTAAATTTAATATCATTTTCTCTTTTATTAGATTTTTCTCGGTCAATTGGAGAGTGCATTGTTTCAACGGCATTGTTTAGTGATTTGTATATAGTGAATCCGTAAACAGCTCCGCCGATTATAAATAATCCTAAAAACATAAGTAGGATTTTTAACCATGTTTTTTTCTTTGTTTTATGTTTGTCTGCTCTCATTTTATTATCCTCTCATTATAATAGATCTATTTACTAGAATACCAAATTATTCGAATTAACCATACTAAAATCCTATAATTAAGCAAAAAATTCTTAACTTTTACATAAAGGAATTAAATCGACATAGGTCTATAGTTTCGTTGAAGAATTTTGAACCTTTATTAGTGTAGAAATTAAATCTATCATTTATTAATAAAAGTGTCATTCTTTTAATCTCTTTTTAATCAGGAATTAATAGTGATGAAAAAACCCTATTTTTTCAATTATAAAAGGCTTTATAAATCAAAATTGACGTTTACTTTCAAGTTTTTTTATTATACCTTAATATAGGAACATAGATAGAAATAGTATAAAAAGTGGAAAATTCGAAAAGTAAACCATCACTATACTGGAGTTGATAGTTTGTTTAAATTTGATGAGAAAGTATTTAAGGGAGACCTTCCTATAAATTATGTGTTTGAGTCGGGTAATGTAAACCAAGATCATTTAATTGTAGTGTTTTCGGGGTTTAATATCCCAAAAACAAAAGCAAAAGAAAATATGAAACATACTTATAACTATATAAGAACCTTAAGGAATATCGATTGTAATAAACTGTTTATTTTAGATAATTATGGTCCGAGGGGCTCTTATTATATAGGGAATAAAGAAACCATTGGGTTAGAAAAATCTATTAACGAACTAATAGAATATATTTTACAAGAAAATGGAATTGCACGTGAAAATGTTATTACTGCAGGATCATCTAAAGGTGGAAGTGCAGCTCTTTATTATGGATTGAAATATAATTATGGACATATAGTTGCAGGCGCACCTCAGACGAGAATAGCCGATTATATCAAAGCATTTGCTGAAGAAACATTTGAATATATGGTTGGGAAAAGCCCAACTGAGAAAGAAATTGAATCACTAAATCAATTATTATTTAGACAACTTCATTCGGGCGTTGGTAATGATTTAAGAATTCTAACTTCTGAAAACGATATTCAGTATAAAAAGCATATTGTTCCACTTATAGAACAACTTAATGAACATGAAATAGAATTTAATTTAAAAATCGATAATAATATACAAAGTCATGGTCAAATTGCGGAACATTTTCCTAGTTACCTTATAACAAATATTTTGGATATTATTGATGGTATTAAAATAAAGGAATTAAAAACAATTCAAGTTGACTCAACAAAATGGAGAATCGGAATTGAGTATGAGAATTCTCTCCCGTCGAACTATAGACAAAAATTAATTGTAAAAGATCAAAACGTTAATGTTTCAGAAAGTGAAATTAAAGATGTATATGAATTTGATTTAAGGTCATTAGATTTTAATGGAACGGCAATATTAGATGTTATGTTTGTATTAGAGAGAAACCAAGATGGTATTTTAAATCTACCTTTAACAAAACAATTTGTTTCTAATGGATCAATCCTGAAAGGAACAGAATTCTCTATAAATAACAATACGATAAATTTCAGTATTGACATAGAAGAATCAACTAATTTAGAGTATGCCTTTTACGTGAGAAGAAATAATAAAGTTATTGATAAAATTATGTATCAGAAATCCAGGGAGCTTAAATATCCAATTAATGAACCTGGTAAATACCAAATTCACTATTTTATTCGTCCAAAAAACGGCGAGAAATATAGTGATCGCTCTAAGGTAATTACTGTTTAGAACTTAAGATGTGAATATTATTTTAGGAGTGTACGAAACTTGAAAAAACCATTAGATCGCATTTCTGAAGCATATCATGATGAATTAGGAACGAAGTTTGGAAAAAAAGTAAGAGACCGAATACATTGGGTAGCTAATCAAGTGAAGGGTCAAAAAGTTTTAGATGTGGGATGCTCACAAGGAATTCTCCCAATCATTTTAGGAAGAGTCGGTAAGGAAGTGCTAGGGATTGACATCTTAGAAGAGTCTATAGCTTTTGCAAATAAAGCACTTGAAAAAGAAGAAAAGTCGACAAAAGACCTAGTTAGCTTTAAACTAATAAACTTTATAACTCACGACTTTGGTGTTAGGAAATATGACACAATTGTATTCGGAGAAGTACTAGAACATGTAACAAATCCAAATGAATTTGTAAAAAAAGCTGATACCATTTTAAATGAAGAAGGGCGTATTATTATTACAGTTCCATTTGGTATCAATGATTATTTTGACCATAAAAGGACTTATTATCTTTCTGGATTATACGATTTAGTAGAAAAATCATTTAATATTGCCGAAATAAAGTTTTTTGGAAAATGGATTGCTATTATTTTGGAAAAACAAGATAACAACCAAACCGATAATCAACTGAATATAGGAATGCTTCAAAGGTTGGAAGAAAGTTTTGAAGGTATTGAAAGAGAATGGATGAATACAAATGAAAAACTGAAGAAGAAAATTTATTTATTAGAAAAAGAAAAGGAAGAGAATCTCCTAAAGATAAAGAGATATGAAGAAGAACAACAAAATGAAATCTTGAAAACACTTAAAGAAAATAACCAACTAATGAGAGACCTAAAGAGTAGATATAATGTGGGCAGTGATCAAGAAAGTACAAATCTTCGCTATAGTAGTGAGGACAACTTATTAGAACTTCAAAAAACAAAACAAGTGTTAATTGATGAGAAAAAAGAGAAAATACAATTTCAAAAAAAACTTATGGATGCTTATAAGAATGAAGAGATGTTATTGAAATCATATAAAAAACTTATAAGCAAGTATGAAGCCCTCAGTCGTTCTAAGCTCGGTCGCCTTACGATTAAATATTGGAATGTAAAGAAGAGAATGCACGGAGGGAAAAAGAGTGAATAATACGCTTATCGATCAGCGATTAGAAACTGTAAAAACAGAAATTCAACAACTTTCAGAACAAATCGCTAATGAAAGAGAATTAATAAATATTTTGAAATCTGGTAAAGAAATAGAAGATTATATTAGAATTTCTAAGCTTCAAAAAACATATACAGTAGAAGAATACCTTAAATATCGAGATGAAATTTCTGACAAAACCTTTTTTGAAAAGGTAAAACCATTACTTGATGAAATCCCGGAAAGCAATGGAAGTAGATACTATCAAAAGTTAGATGTCAATATAGGAATGATAGCCGACGAATTTTTATTTCAAGCCTATAATAATATCGCTAACATAAATTTTATTACAAAGGAAAATTATAAAGATTTTGATGGAAAGCTAGATATTTTTTTAATCGCCTCAGCATGGAAAGGGTTAGATGAGGAATGGAGAGGTCTAGCAAATCCCAAAAACACAAAACTGCGTGATGAACTAAATCGAATGATACAATTTTTCCGTGAACAAGGAACAAAGATAGTTTTTTATTCAAAAGAAGATCCTGTAAATTATGATAGGTTTGTCGATATTGCAAAAAATTGTGATTATATTTTTACTACTGCTTCTGAAAAGTTAGAAGACTATAAAGCAGATTGCCAAAATGAAAATGTATTCTTATTAGAATTTGGGGTAAATCCGCTATATCACAATCCTGTTGGAGTTAGAAAATACAAAAAAAGAGAAGAAGTTCTTTTTGCTGGATCGTGGTATGAGAAGTACAAGCACCGTCAAGAAGAAACAAGAATGATCTTTGATGGTGTATTAGAGTCGGGGAGAGAGTTAAAAATTATTGATCGAAACTTTTCTTTGAATAATTCGAATTACTTCTTTCCTAAAATGTATTTATCATATGTTTCACCATCAGTTACTCATGAGTATTTACAAAAACTTCATAAACTCTTTGATTGGTCAATTAACCTTAATTCAATTAAGTATAGTGATACTATGTTTGCTAATCGTGTTTACGAATTACAGGCAATTGGTAATTTAATCTTGTCTAATTATAGTGTTGGAGTAAACAATAAATTCCCAAATGTCTTTTTAATTAATGAATCTAATGAAGTAAAAGAAATTTTAAACGGATATGATGAGGAAGAAATATTTAGACAGCAATCACATGGAATTCGAAGAGTTATGACAAGTGAAACAACGTTTGATCGCCTAGAATTTTTAATGGAGCGAATTGGTCTTACAAACAAAAAGACAATTAGGAAAGTAGCAGTTGTCGTCAAAGAAATGAATGACGACATTCAAGGTTTTTATAATAGACAAACTTATGCACATAAGGAACTAATAATTGAAAAAGAGTTTACTCAAGAGGTAAAAGATAAATTTGATATTATCGCTTATTTCAGCCCTTCAAGACAGTATGATGAATTTTATTTGCAAGACATGGTTAATGGATTTAAATATACTGATTCAGATTATATAACTAAGGATAGCTACTATGATGGTGAACAATTATGTGAGGGTGTGCAGCACGATTTTGTAGATATCATGAAGGACAGATATCGAACGGTATTTTGGTCAAAATCATTTACATTAGAGGAACTAATTAACCTTGAAGAGGGTACAAGTCTACCTAACGGATATAGTATAGATCCTTTTGAATATAATGTTTCGCAGTCTCAAGTACTAACTAAAGTTAAAGATGATCCTGAATTATCTGTAATTATCCCGATTTATAATAATGGGGAACATTTATTAAACAAATGCTTTAATAGTTTAAAAAGAAGCAGTATTTTTAAGTATATGGAGATTTTACTTGTAGATGACGGTTCTGCAGAACAAAAGACACTCGACTACGTTAAGCGTTTAGATAATCTTTATGAAAATGTAAAAACCTACTATTTTAATGACAATGGAAGTGGAAGTGCTTCAAGAGCAAGGAATAAGGGATTTGAATTATCCACGGCTCCTTTTATCACATACCTAGATCCAGATAATGAAGCAGTAAATGATGGTTATGCAGTATTATTAGATACGATTAAAGGTAGCCAATATGATATGGTAGTGGGAAATATTTCACGATTAGATAATAGAAAGAGTGTAAAATTTAATTACTATAATACTGTAATTGGTTATGCAGGTAATTCAGTTATTAATAACACTAAACAGTTCTTAATAGATTCAAATCTGAAAGCTCAAAGTATACAAGCTGTTGTAGTTAAAAGAGAGATTATAGGAAATAATAATATAAAAATGGTATTGAACGCAGGAGGACAAGATACACTTTTCTTTCACGAATTGCTGTTAAATTCTAATATAGTGAAAGCAATTGATTTAGATATTCATCTCTATTATGCAGCTGTAACTGGTTCAGTAACTAATAGTATCTCGAAAATGTTTTTTAATAAGTATAGAGTTTTAGAAAAGTATCGGATTCCATTCTTAAAAGAGCAAGGATTAATGAAGACATATATGGAAACACGATTTAATTATTATTTTAAACATTGGTATATGAAGAGGCTACCACGATTAAAGGATGGAGAAGAACAAGAGGCGATCGAAATCTTGTATGACATTTACCTTATGTATAAAGATTATTTAGTTGTAAATGATGAGATGATTGAGAGTTTTGCAAAACTTGCAAGTAAAAAGGAATACAAGAAAATAATTAATTTTAGTGAACAAATTTCTTAATGAATATTAACAGGAGGGGATAACTTAAACAGTAGAGTATTTATACTGTCTAGGTTAATCCCCTCTCTTGATATTAAAATTAACATCATCATAATAACAATTAATCCTAAGTTCTTCCTTAATAAAACGAGTTTTTATATAATGTCATACTATATTAGAAAATTCTTTTTAAATTGAGAGGAGTACCGTTATATGGTTTTTAGTAATCTAGTGTTTCTATACATATTTTTACCAGCTGTATTATTTTCTTATTTTATTGCACCGCGATTCTTGAAAAATACAGTACTTCTACTAGCTAGTTTGTTTTTTTATGCTTGGGGAGAACCAACTTATATTTTTTTAATGATTTTTTCAATTATTATGAACTACCTTTTTGGTATTTTTATTTCGAATTCACGAAATATTTCAATTAGGAAATTAATTGTAATATTATCGGTTATTACAAATATAGGAATTCTAGGTTTTTACAAATATGCGAACTTTTTAGTTGGAAACGTAAATTCATTATTAAATACAAATTATAATCTACAAGAAATTCCCTTGCCTATCGGTATTTCCTTTTTTACATTTCAAGCAATGAGTTACGTAATTGATGTATACAGAAAAACGGTCCCTGCTCAAAAAAACTTTTTAGATCTATCTTTGTATATATCTCTGTTTCCACAGCTCGTTGCCGGCCCTATTGTGAGATATAAAACGGTTGCAGAACAAATAAAATCAAGGATTATATCCCTCGAGAAATTTTCCGAAGGAGTAGAAAGGTTTATATTAGGATTATCTAAAAAAGTTCTAATTGCTAATCCTCTTGGTGCAATAGCTGATGAAATTTTTTCACTACCAGCATCTGAATTGACAACTACTACGACTTGGATAGGTATTATTGCATATACTTTACAGATCTATTTTGATTTTTCTGGATATAGTGATATGGCGATTGGATTAGGTAAATTATTTGGCTTTGACTTTGAAGAAAACTTCCGGTATCCATATATTTCAAAAAGTATATCAGAGTTCTGGCGTCGCTGGCATATTTCTTTAGGAAAATGGTTTAGAGATTATGTTTATATTCCGTTAGGTGGTAATAGGGTTAAGATTTGGAAAGTCTACTTTAACCTTTTGATAGTGTGGACTTTGACGGGGTTTTGGCATGGGGCAAGCTGGACATTTATGATTTGGGGTTTTTATTATGGATTCATAATTTGTTTAGAAAAGTTCGGGCTGGAGAAATTATTGCAAAGAGCTTGGCAACCAGTACAGCATCTATATGTATTATTAATCGTCATGATAGGCTGGGTTTTCTTTAGGGCTGATAACTTCGCTTTTTCGAATAATTATATTAAAACAATGTTTGGCTTTGCTGGTGATTTCCATAATACCCAAGCATTATTGTATATCATGGATAATTGGATGGTTTTTTTATTAGGAATAATATTTAGTATGCCGATTTATCCAATTATTCGTAACAAAATAAATGAATTTTCGAATAAAATGAAAGGTTTATTATTTATTAAAGAATTTTCGGAGAGTTTATTTTACTTAATTCTACTGCTGGTTTGTACAATGTACATTGTTAATTCAACTTATAATCCATTCATTTACTTTCGTTTTTAAAGGAGGTCTATTATGAAATTAGGAAAGCTTATTACTAGTCTTGGATTTCTAATTATTATTTTTTCATTAGGTTTTATTACAGTGACAAAAGAAGATAATAAAAAATCAGAGTTTGAAAACAGAGCCCTTGCCCAAAGACCTTCAATCAGTAAGAATGAAATCTTTTCAGGTGAATTTTTCAAAAATTATGAGACCTATTTTACCGATCAATTTTATCAACGTGATAAGTGGGTTAAGACTTTTATATTGTGGCAGTTAAGGTCAAATAAAACGTATGTAAATGGATATCATGTTACGGATGATGGATGGATCTTAGGGAAACCAATGGAAGGTTTAGCAAAGAAAGACTTAAACATTTCTGCGAAAAATATTAAAGAGCTTTCGGACTATCTCAGTCAGAAAGATAGTGAATTATATTTTTCGCCATTTCCTGCTAAGGTCAACGAAACAACTGGTTCCCTACCTTGGTACGTTTCAAAAGGGACTGGAAATGAAAATTATCATTATCTAATGTCAAAATTGGAAGAAAAAAACATAAATTTAATTGATATTTCTGGGAAATGGAATGAAAAATTTAGTGATGAAGAAATTAAGGAATTTTATATGAAAACAGACCATCATTGGAATATGCTTGGTGCATTTAAAGGGTATCAATTGATAATGGAAAATTTGTCAAGTATTTATGAGGGAATACCTACAGATTATAATAAGGAGAATTATAAGTACACTTGTGAGAAAGATAAAAAATTTGTTGGGAGCTGGAATAGGTCCCTCTATAAACTAATTGATACTTCAATTGATGATTTTTGTTACTTTACACCAGTAAACTATAGCTTTCAGGATTTGAAGGTTTATAAAGGAAAAGTAAGCAAAAAAAATATGGTTTCTGATAATAGGGAAATCTATGCTTCGGGTGTAAAAGATGATTTGGAGGAATTCAATTATCACACTGCATATGCAGACAATTACCCTGAACTAAACATTATCAATGAGGAAAGTAAAAATGACCTTAAAGTTCTTATATTAAAAGACTCTTATACAAACCCTCTTATTTTCCATATGGCCCATCATTTTCACCATACGACTATTTATGATTCAAGGTATAATTATGATAGGTCAGTGTATGATTACCTTGAAAAAAATGACTATGATATAGTTCTGATTACCCTTAATACCAATAATATAAGAGGGAAAATGTATAATTTTGAACAACCTGGAAAAAAATAAATCAATTTCATTTTAAAATGTTACAAACCGTTTAAAAATATCTCTAATTACTGAAATTTATACTAACATTATTGAAAAGTCATTGGTTCATGCTATAATTATTAATTGGTATTTGAGAAATATTATTTTTAATAGTTTAGCCTATACAGAAAAAATATAGAAAGCGGGGATTCCCTTGAAAATTTGTACTGTAGGTTTAGGATATATTGGTCTTCCTACGTCTATCATGTTTGCTAAACATGATGTAGAAGTGGTAGGAATTGATGTAAAATCAGAGGTTATCGATTCATTAAATGCAGGTAAAATTCATATAGAGGAACCAGGTTTACAAGAGGCTTTGAATGAAGTTATTAAAAAAGGAACTTTTAAAGCTTCTATGACTCCAGAAAAATCAGATGCATTTATTATATCTGTACCGACGCCTAATAATGATGATGAATATAAATCATGTGATTTAACTTATGTATTATCTGCTGTAAAAAATGTATTACCATATGTTCAAAAAGGTAACGTGATTATTGTTGAATCTACTATAGGGCCACGTAGCATGGATGATCATGTTAAGCCATTAGTAGAAGAAGCTGGATTTACTGTAGGGAAAGATATTTTCTTGGTACATTGTCCTGAGCGTGTACTGCCCGGACAAATAATGCACGAGCTTATCTACAATAACCGAATTGTTGGTGGAATCACACCTGAATGTACAGAAGCTGGTGCTATGGTCTATACGACATTTGTAAAAGGCGAGATCATAAAAACAAATGCTAAAACTGCTGAAATGTCAAAATTGATGGAGAACACTTTCAGGGATGTTAATATTGCTCTTGCAAATGAATTAACAAAGGTTTGTAATGAGTTAGAAATTAATACGCTTGATGTTATTCAAATGGCAAACAAACATCCACGTGTTAACTTGCATACACCGGGTCCTGGTGTAGGTGGACATTGCCTTGCAGTTGATCCCTATTTCATTGTAGCAAGTGCTCCTGAATCAGCAAAAATGATAAACTTAGCTAGACAAATCAATACTTCAATGCCACAGTATGTAGTGGAAAAAGTAAATGCGTTAATGGAGAAGGTTAACGGAAAAACCGTTACTATTTTCGGTTTAACATATAAAGGGAATGTTGATGATATTCGTGAGAGTCCAGCAATGGAGATATATGATATTCTTAAAGCTGATAAAAAATATGAAGTGAGGGCTTATGATCCTCATGTTGAAAAAGATTTTGTAGAAAAAGATTTAGAAAATGCAATTAATCATTCTGATTTAGTGTTAATCTTAACCGATCACAACGAATTTAAAGAATTAGACTTTTCTTCAATGAAGAAAATGGACAACAAACAAATTTTTGATACTAAGAATGTTGTAACCAATCGATCAGATGATTTTGTATATGCAAACTTTGGTAATATTCACAATGTATTAAATAATAAAAAAGAAGTTTACTCTTAAATAAATTTTTAATATGCTAGGGCTGAGTTTTTCAGCCCTTTTTTACATCATAATCCATTTGATGAAAGATGATTATATATTATTGTTACATAACATTAATATATACGATGCGCAGATTATGTAAAAACTGTGCTAATATTAATATGTTTTTTTATGAAGTAGTTGTAGGGTAAACACACATTATGCTAGGGGATTTTTTTATGAATGCTTACAAAAAATTTTATAGTGAAATAAAAGATAATTTTGATTTGATAAGATACCTTACAGTTTTTGATTTGAAAACTAACATTTCAAGAACCTATTTAGGGTTTATATGGTGGATCCTTGATCCTCTTTTATACATGGCCATATTTTATTTGCTTGTTCATGTTATTTTAGGTAGAGGTGGTCCTGATTACCCTATCATATTATTTACTGCTTTAATTCCTTTAAAATGGACTACATCATGCTTAGTAGAAGGTACTTCAGCTATATCTGGAAAGGGCAGGATTATAAAACAAATCTATGTACCAAAAATTGTATTTATAATTGTTAGGCTTCTTGTAAATACAGTGAAATTTTCAATAAGTGCAATAGTGTTATTGTTATTCCTGTTTTTTTATGGTGTTGATTTAGGTATAACAGTGTTATATTTTCCTTTGATCATTCTATTACATGCATTAGTAATCCTCCCTTTTATGGTGTTATTTGCCCATTTAGGAATCTATGTTAAGGACATCAAAAATATGATGCAGTACATAGCAAGGATGCTAATGTACCTTTCTCCAGTTTTATTTACATTGGATTCTGTACCAAGTAATTTGGTTAACCTATTTTATCTAAATCCATTAACTACTTTTATTGAATCGTATCGGAGTATTTTAATTCACGGTGATCAACCGTTATGGCTCCTGATTGGGGCAATGATTGTTTTCTCAGTCATATTGTTAAATATCTCGCTCCATCTTTTATTTAAGTATGAAAATCAGTACGCGAAGGTGATATAAGTGTCTGAACCAGTGATTAAACTAAAAGATCTTTGGGTTTCATATCCACGACAAACCGAAGGAATAATAAATAATTTAAAAAGGGCAATAAGAAAAGAAGAAAAAAAGAAAGAGTTTTGGGCATTAAGAGGACTTGACTTTGAAGTTCAAAAAGGTGAGGTTCTTGGAGTTATTGGAAGAAATGGATCTGGGAAAAGTACGTTATTAAAAATACTAAGTGGTTTAATTACTCCAGATAAGGGTGAGTTTGATGTAAAAGGGAATCTACCGGTTTTACTTTCACTCGGTGCTGGGTTTGAACCAGATTTATCAGGTAAAGAGAATATTTATTTAAATGGGTTATTATTAGGTCAAACAAAAAGTGAAATAGATGAGAAAATGAATGAAATAGTAGATTTTTCGGAGCTAGGTGATTTTATTTACGAACCAGTTAGAACATATTCATCTGGAATGAGGTCTAGGTTAGCTTTTTCTATTGCCATTACCATAGACCCTAATGTTCTGTTGATTGATGAGGTGTTAGGTGTAGGTGACCAATCCTTTAGGGATAAGAGTAAAGATGCTATTTTGGAAAAAATAAAGCAAAACCGTACTGTAATATTAGTAACTCACTCTGCTAGTTTGGTCCGGGAGATTTGTGATAGAGTGGTTTGGATTCATTTAGGTGAGCAGAAGGAGATAGGAACTGTTGATGAAGTTGTACCTAAATATGTACAGTTTATGAGGGAAATTAGAGGACAAAAGCAATGAATCATGTGACGATGCTTCTCTTTAAAGATATATACTATGATGCACGAGTAAAAAGAGAAGCAATTTCCCTTGCTGATGAAGGCTATCGGGTTAGAATAATTTGTCTAAAAGAGTATGACGAAATTCCAGACGATATAATTCATTCAAAAATTGAGATAATTAAAGTTGCTATTACATCTAAAAAAGCTAAGTATAAATTTGGAAAACAATCGAATTCAAATAACGATAAAAACAAATTAATAGGTACTTTAAAAAAGTATTTAATAAAATTAATTCGCATTCCATTAATCAAACTAATTAAAGATGTGATCTCCTACCAAGAATTTTATTCTAAATCTAAAAAAACCATTATCGAGAGTGATCTTCCAGTAGATGTGATCCATTGTCATGATTTAAATACACTTAAAACTGGGGTGAAACTCTCAGGAGATTTTAATGCAAAACTAGTTTATGACTCCCACGAGTTATTTAATGAAATGGCTGGAAGAAATAGATTAGATCGGTGGTATGGATATCAACTAGAAAAAAAAATGATAAGGAGAATAAACCATTTAATTGTAGTAAATCCTTTTGTTAAAGAAGAATTTGTCAAAATGTATGGAGATATTCCAATAACTATAATACAGAATACACCTATTAGCAATATAGGTATTCATAGTGAAATTGAAAAGAATTATTTTAGAAAACAGTACAAATTAGACCAAAGTGATATTATTCTTTTATATCAAGGTGGACTGAATCCTGAAAGGGGAATAGAAGAGAGCATATTATCACTTAAATCTCTTCCTAAACAGTACAAGTTAATTCTAATGGGTGAAGGAAGATTGGTTGAACAATTGAAAGAGCTAGTAAACGATGTAAAGTTAAATAATCGAGTTTTCTTTCATGAACAAGTTCCATCTTCAAAAGTTCTTGAATTTACAAAACAAGCAGATATTGGTCTAGTTATGTATCTTAATACAAGTAGAAATAATTACTTCTCCACTCCCAATAAGATTTTTGAATACATGATTGCAGGAATTCCGACGGTAGCTTCTAATCATCCTGGGAAAAGCTATGTAGTGGAGGTTGAAAAAACGGGTTTGTGTACAGAAGAAACCCCTGAAGCAATAAGTGCTGCCGTATTAAAGGTATTTGAAAATTATGACTTCTTCAAAAATAATTGTCTTGATAAGTCTAAATATTATACATGGGAAGTGGAAAAAAATAAATTGGTAGTTCTATACCGTTCTTTATTAGCTACAGAAAAGGCTAATTCCTAAATTGGATTTTATTAACAAATATGTTTATTTTTAATGAGAAGGGAAGCGGTAGCTTTCCTTTTTGTTGCATAAGGAGGTTTAAACAATGAGGTTGATTATATTTAAGTATGCATTACTAATAAGTTTATTTATCGATTCAGAACCAATTCAAAATCGTTTATTTAGAGCATACATAAAGAACTTTAAAAGATTTTCTGATCAGAAGGGATTTATTAGCATTACAAAAAGGTATAACAAAACTTTCATACTCAGTAAAGTTGTGAAAAGGGCTGTTTCAATAAAACCTGTCGAAAGATATTATTTGCTTGCACAAATCCACTATGTAGAAGGAAACCTATTTAAAGCAGCTGAGGAATTAGAAAATATCCATTCTACTCCTACAGAATTGCAATCGTTTAAAATAAATGTTTTATATAAATTAAAAAAAGTAAAAAAGTTAATTGAATTGTCCCAAAAAGTAAATTTAAGTGAGTATTTATCCACAAATCAATTAGAGGAATTACAATTCTTTGCGTATACTAAACTAGATCCGGATATAGCTAATAAGTTTATAGACTCAATTCAGGTAGAAATACTATCAGAAAAATATAAGGATAAAATTAATGCACTCATTGAATTAAAAAAGTCCCAATCTAATAATGATTTTACTAACTTAGAAAAAATAAATGTGAAATTGAAGAATTCTTATACCTATGATCCTTTAAAAAATGAAATTTTCTTGATACATTCACTTTCAAGGATAGAAAGTAGCCCGGAATTATACAAGAATTTTATAATGGAATTGGATGATACTATCGGTTCAAAGAAATTATATAAGTTTTATGAGAAAACCACATGGAAAAAAATTTATGAAGGTGTGCGCTTAGCAAATAATGAAAACTAT
Source organism: Rossellomorea pakistanensis (assembly GCF_016908495.1). Lineage (GTDB taxonomy): Bacteria > Bacillota > Bacilli > Bacillales > Bacillaceae_B > Rossellomorea > Rossellomorea pakistanensis. Next base: position 741,280 of record NZ_JAFBDZ010000002.1, read on the forward strand.
AATCAGGCATTAATTTATTTTACTAAAGCATATGACCAGGGAGAGAGATCTCCTTTACTTAGACGATTAATACTAGATTGTTTTCATAACATAAATTCGTTTAAAGAGATTCAAGAAACAGCATATAGAAGGTTGTTTGAGTCTAAATTTATTGATTTCAGAGATCAAACAGTATTGGAAGTTTTAAAATCAAATAGTCATATTGTTGAAATGTTTAAATACTATTCAATATCTGATTTAACAAGAAAAGAGTTGGAACTGTTAGTTAAACAAGTTAATTCTCTTAATGAGAAGACTAAAAGTATTTTAATGAACTATCTTTATGGAAAAATCATTAAGATAGAAGGTAAAATTCCAATTGGTAAGGAAACTTTATTTACGATATTGTCGTCAATATCAGAGCCTAAGGACCGAATTCTTTTAGAAGGAAGATGGATAATCGAAAATCAGCCTAATAGAGAGGCCATAGACCGATTAATAGGTGTAGAAAAAGTTAGTCGCAAAGCACTTTTAAAATTATCTGATATAGCTTACAGTATGCAACAATATAGTTTATCATTGATTCTTTCCGAAAGAGCTTTGGTTGCATCGCCAATGAACCCCATGATTTTTAAAAGACTGGTAAGTATACATCATAGGCTGGGGAATTTGGAACAGAAATTATTTTATTTAAAGAAGCTTAAAAAGATAACCGGTAATCTTTTAGTGAATGAATATGAAATTGCAATAGATGAATTATCCCTATTAGAAAAGAATTGGACATGGGCTCCAAACAAAAAATACACTATCTCGTCAAGTAATAAAGTTATTCACGTTTTAAATAAATCTATGCCTGAGATTAATGGATATACAATTAGAAGTAGAGAGATAGTCCAACATCAACTTGATTTAGATATTGAACCAATAGTCGTGACCAAATTAGGCTGGTCTACCCATGAAGATTCAGCATCTAAGGAATATACAATATATGACGGTATAAAACACTATCGGTTACACCATAAAGGGATAGTATTAAATACAGTTCCTCTAAGTGTATATTTCGATGCTTATGCTGATGAATTTGCTCAATTTCTTAAAAAAGTTCAACCGAAACTAGTCCATGCTGCCTCAAACTTTCAAAATGCATTACCTGCATTAATGGTAGCTAACAAATATCAAATTCCGAGCGTTTATGAAGTAAGAGGATTCTGGCATGATACTACCTCTAGTAAGATAGAAGGATTTGATCAATCTCAGAGATATCAATTACATGAAAAATATGAACTGTATTGTTGTCATCTTGCAGATAAGGTTGTCGCAATAGGAGAGAGTTTGGCTAAAAAATTAATTGACTTAGGGATTCCTAAAGAAAAAATATCAATTGTTCCAAATGGTGTTGATTCAGAGTATTTTTCACCAATTCCGAAGGAGGAAGAGTTGAATAGAAAATTCAAATTAAAAGATAAACTAGTGTTTGGGTTTATAGGAAGTGTTACCCATTACGAAGGCATTGATTATGCATTTAAAGCATTGAGGGTCCTTAAAGATGAGGGATTTTCTTTTCATTTTATATTAGTTGGTGACGGACCAGCACTTCAGGATTTAAAAAATTTATCTAGAGATCTTGATTTGCATGGGAATATTACTTTTGTTGGTAGAGTTCCACATACTGAAGTCAAGAAGTATTATTCAATTATAGATGTCTTTCCTTTTCCTAGGACAAAAGCAAAAGTGTGTGCTTTAGTCACTCCTTTAAAGCCTTTTGAAGTTATGGCTATGGGGAAGCTTTCTATAGTAAGTGATATTCCAGCATTAAATGAAATGGTTATAGAAGATGAAAATGGGTTGAAATTTGAGTCAGAAAATGTTGAATCATTATATTACTGTATGAAAAAGGCGAAGTATAACTTAGATATTGGGAGAAAAGCAAGGGAATGGGTAATTGAACATCGTGACTGGAATACCTTAATTAAAAAATATAATAAAGTTTATAAATTAATTTGACTTAATCTTTAGTGTATAAATTCGATAAAACAATTGGTAAATTAAATTGTGAAAGGGTAGTGTAAAAAATATAATAAGCTAGATCGATAAATGCTTTAGCTCAAAGGCTGTCGACAATATTGACAGTCTTTTTTGTTTTTATAAAAAGTAAGTTTCGAAAAAATTTATCTCTTTTTCACCTGATATCCGTTTGGATGTCTTTGACAAAAGAGTTTGGACTACCTTGTATTGCAGGCTTTTAGTAAATGTAATATCTTTAATTAATTTGAGGTTGTTTCACTTTTTAAAAAAAATAGGGAATTTTGTCTTGTATTGTTCTACTTTGTAAAATAAGATAATAAATGTGCAATAAATATGAAATAAAAGTAAGGAGGAGTTTGAAATTTACCGCTTTCTCATCAAGATGATTGTTTGTATGGTGGTTTTATTTCAAGTATTAGCCCTATTACCAAGTAAAAGCAGTGCTTTTTCTGAGGAAGATTTATATAAGGCAATCAAACTAACAGAAGACATTATAATAAGTTCAACCAAGGGTCAAGAATTGGGGGAAATATATAAAAATGTAATTCTTTATTCTAATAAGGTTTCTGTTGATGAGAGTTTTGTATTACAGTGGGGAAATGAAGAAATATTAATCACTACTTCTGCTTTTGAAGTCATTGAAGAAGAAAAACCTTTGAAGGAAGAAAAAACCGCACTAGGTATGATACATACTGAAGATGAATCTATTCAAATTATGAATATTGATCAAGAAATAGTTGGAGAAATTAAAATTGGAAACTCTTTAGAAGTTTTTCTATTTAATCAAGAATATTTTTATGTTTTGATAGGTGATCAGAAATTTCTCGTAGATCGTTCAAAGTATGAGAAGTATTTGAGTCTTTATTCCAATGGCATTGATGAAATAGAAAATGAAAATGTTACAGATATAAATGATGAAAATGCTAATAAAGATACCTCAATTGTTGAACAAGAAGGTAGTACTGAATTAACACCATCGGAAAATCAAAATGAAGAGTCAACTGCTAAACAACCGAATGAAAAAATAATTGACAATGAACCTGCTGAACTGAATGAGCAGAAATCTACATTCGATACTAAAAGAACTCTATCATTTACTTCAACTTCTGATGAATCAGATACTGTACGATTTGAGCCAGATGATAATTTTTTCACAGTGACAACGGAAAGTGTCCCAATATATGATAATAGTTTTACACCAATGAAAATTATAGGATATTTATCTCAAGGTGAGGAATATCCTAGAACACGTGATTATACTAGTTGGCATGAAATCCAATTTGGTGATTCTACCCGTTTTGTTCCAAAAGAAGGAACCGTTCCAAGTGATGGCAAGAGTCTTTTAAATCAAACGAATGGTCAATCCTTTACAGGGGAAATACAAACAACTAAGTCTGTTGACGTATATGACAATACTGGTAGCTCTTTAGTTTCATTTGGTACCCTTAAGGCTGGTATTAAACTTCCTTATATAAAAGAATATACTAGCTGGTATAGTGTGGTAATTTCTGGCAGAGTTGGATTTATCAAGAAATCTGGGGCTGAAAATCTATCTAACATTTCTGATCCTAATGAATTTACACTAAATGATAAATACTTTAGAGTAACTGAGGATCACCAACCTATATTTGAAAAAAGAAATGGTGAACTTGTTGAAGTAGGGTATTTAGATAAAGGAGAGTATCCTAGAACAAGAGGTTATACAAATTGGCATGAAATAAAATTTAATGGATCTACCGCCTTTGTTCACATAGATTCAACGGTTCCATCTGACGGAAATAATATTACCAACTTAAATAACCAGTATGTTAATGGAGTAAGAAGCTTTTTAGTAGAGAACGATGTAGCAGTATATGATAATACTAAACCAGAGGGGCTTGTGCCTTTTGCTAGTCTTAAAACAGGTGTTAAATACCAAGTTGTAAATGAAAGTGAACACTGGTATCGAATACTAATTTCTGGTCTAGTAGGCTTTGTAAGGAAATCGGATGTTAAAGGGAATTTTTTACCCGAAGATAAATATTTTAAAGTTAGAAAAGATACACCAGTTTATGACAACAGAAGTGGTTCTTTAAAGCAGGTAGGAATATTAAAGGCTGGAGAGGTATATCCTAGAAGAAGAGATTACACAAGTTGGCATCAAATCCAATATAGTGATTTTTTTGCTTATGTTTCCAAGGATAATACTGTACCAGATTCAGGGACAACTTTGACTAATAAAAATACTAATTGGAAAAATAGCTTAAGAGAATTTGCAGCTACAGAGAATATTCCGGTTTATGACAATACTAAATCAGGTCCATTAATTCATTTTGGAACTATATTAGAAGGTGAACATTACTATATAGCTGATGAAACACCGAGCTATTGGGGAGTTATTCTAGCAGATCGGATTGGCTGGGTGAAAAAAGAAAACACCATTGCTGGTGTAATTAAAAAGTTTGAATACACTGATTATGATATTTCTATTGATGAGTTTTTAGAGAAACAGAAAGCTGTAAATCCTCAAACTGACCTTTATGATATAGGTTACGTTTCAGGGGATTATATACAAACAACCTCAAGTACGAGTTATCCGAAATCAGGAACAGTTACTGATAATTTAAGAATTCGAAGTGGTCCAACCACAAGTGGAACAACTACCTATATGATTACTCCTAAAGGAAGTACTCTTACCCTTCTTCGAGAAGAAGATAATGGATGGTATAAAGTGAGACTCCCACAAACCTGGGTTAATGCTGAAGATGATGATATTCTGCACTATTTAGATGCATCTAACTTTTATGATGATTCTAGAGGAATTCTTCAATTCTTAGTTTTATCTAGAAATGCAGGATTACCAGTTTCTGAGATAAATGGATTACTCACTAACAAAGGAATACTTCATGGTAGAGGAGAAGCATTTATTATGGGAAGTTCCCTATATAATATTAATGAGGTGTACCTTGTATCCCATGCTTTATTGGAAACTGGAAATGGCTCTTCTAAACTAGCTACAGGAATTAAAGTAAATGAGGTAGATGGAAAACCTGTTCCTGAAAGAATAGTTTATAACATGTATGGAATTGGAGCCTATGACTCTGATCCACTAAAATACGGAGCAGAATTTGCTTATAAGCAGGAGTGGTTTACTCCAGAAGCGGCCATAATTGGAGGGGCTAAGTTTATTGGAGAAACATATATTCACAATCCTGATTATCAACAAGATACTTTATATGAGATGAGATGGAACCCTGCGTTACCTGCTACTCACCAGTATGCAACGGATATTGGCTGGGCATATAAGCAAACAGCGCATATCTCAAGTCTTTACAGTCAATTAAATAGCTATATATTGTATTTAAATATTCCGAGATTTTTAGATAAATAGTAAAAAACGGTCTCATTGACCGTTTTTTTTATCGGAATTACATGGAAAAAATTAAAAAAAGAGGGATTAATATGAAATCAACTAAACTGATTTTTGTTATTTTTTTATCTTTAATACTTATTACTTCGGGTATATTTCCGATAAATAATAGTAGTAAAAATAGTGTAAAAGCAGCAAATATCTATAATCCATTTAAAATTACAATTAAAAAAGCTACCTATCTATATAAAAAGTCAGGAAATAAATTAGTTAGGTATAAGTATGCATCTGCAGGAAGGATATTTACTCCAATTACGCGCTCAAGTGATTATTTTGTTATACGACCGTACAGCACATCTTACTATATTCCAGTGTCTGATGCAGAACTAAATACAAATTCAATTTATATGAGTACTCTTACAAGTGGAGTATACGAGAGGCTAATACAAGAATTTTACACAAGATCAAATAGGGGAGAAAAATCATATATATATAACCAATATTCAAAGGATAAATTGAAAGAATATGCTGATTCTGCTATAAAGGGTAACTGGAAGTTGTTAGCTTATCCTCATGATGTGAAGGTGGAAAATTTAGATGAGTTCGATTGGAGACATGGTCTTCCATACGTCAATTCTTATCTATTTCAATTAAATTATCTCATGGTTGTTGAGCAACTCACTCAGGCATATAAAGAATATAAGAATCCAGAATATTTAATTTATGCTAGAGAAGTAATTAAGGATTGGCATGAAGATTTTCCAATTGAAGGATATAGAAGCTATAAATGGGGATACAATGATCACGGGACAGCAATAAGAACTTTTATTTTGATTGACTTTTGGAATACTTATAAAAATACTTCCTTGAATAATCTCCATGAATCTGAATTCGCAAATGAAATAATGACTATGTTTTATGAACATGGATGGTTACTAAATTTGTGGAGCTTCTATAGACCAAACAATAATCATGGGATGTTCCAAGACTTAGCGTTGCTTGCGATTTCAGAAACATATCCAGATCTTGCTGCTGCATCTGAATGGAAAAATACTGCTAAAGATAGACTAATGGATCAAATAGAACATGGAATTTCAATTGATGGTCTTCATATGGAGCACTCTCCTATGTACCAACATTATATTTATACTAGTTTAATTGGTTTCGTTGATTGGGCTGAACAAAATAAGTTTGAATTGCCTAATGAGATGATTCGTCGCGTCAAAGAAATGCCTCGAAATTTAACGTATCTAACTAAACCAAACGGAGTAATGCCAATATTTGGTGACTCTCCTGCTACTTTAATGACTCCAGGGATTGTTCCTTATGCATCCTCTTATCCCGAAATGGTTTATGCAATGACCAGTGGAGAGGATGGGGGAAGTCCTAGTAAAAATGCAGTGAATCTTTCTGATCAATATGCGATTTTCAGACAACATTGGGGTGAGGAGAAGCCTTTCGATCAATCTATTTTCTTTGGAATGACATCTGGATTTCATAGTACAGCTCATAAACACCCTGATGATCTTAGTATTGAATTATACGGCTTCGGTGGTGACTATATAGTTGAAACTGGACGTTATGCATATATTACATCAGATGAGAGAAGAGAGGCATTATCTACAGCAGCACATAATGTAGTCCAAGTGGAAGGGACCGAATTTTCTCTGGATACTGATAACATCGGTAAAAGTAAAATTGAAGATGTAAATGTAAAAAGTAATGGAACTCTAGAGGCGGTGGGGTCTCATAGCTTAACTCCAGGAATAGTTCACAGAAGAAGGGTATTATACGATAAGAATAAAACCTTTCTTATTTCGGATACAGTTAAAGGAACCTATACTAGAAACTATATTCAAAGATTTCATTTAGCTCCGGAATTTACAGTCGAAAAAAATGATGTAAGGTTAACGGTAGCTAAACATCCCTCTGGGAGAACACTTTCATTAATACAGGTTTATGCACCAACATTAATTACTCCAAATAAACAAACGAGCCATGTTTCATATAAAGATTATACTTGGACTCCCCGAACACAATTAACATACGAACAAAAACATAGAAGTGTTCGATTTATGACTTTAATTCATTTAGGTGAAAATAATGGTGATATTCTAACAGATGCTAAAGTTACAAGAGATGGAGATATTTATACTGTTCATTATCAATCTAATAATGATACTGAGTATAAAGAATTTAATTTTACATCTGAATGGTAAATACTCCTTTAAAATGTGATAAGTATTATTACTATGATAATTATCTTTCAGTTTGATTTTAGAATATAGAAGAGGGTATAATTTACTTTAAAGTTTGGAATTTAAAAGGAGTCTTATTATGAATCGCAAACTAAAAGTAATGACAATTTTCGGTACAAGACCGGAAGCCATAAAAATGGCCCCGCTTGTCCTTGAATTAGAAAAGCATTTAGAAGATATCGACTCAATTGTGACTGTAACAGCCCAGCATCGTCAAATGCTAGACCAAGTCCTTGAAATTTTTAATGTGACCCCTGATCATGATTTAAATATCATGAAAGATAGACAAACCTTAACCGGTGTGACGACAAGGGCTCTAGAAGGTTTAGATAGTATTATGAAGGAAGTAAAACCTGACTTGGTGCTTGTGCATGGCGATACAACTACAACTTTTGTGGCAAGCTTAGCTGCTTTCTATAATCAAATTGCGGTAGGGCATGTAGAAGCTGGCTTAAGGACATGGAATAAATACTCCCCGTTTCCAGAAGAGGTAAATCGTCAAATTACAGGAGTTATTGCTGACCTTCATTTTGCGCCTACACAGAAGGCAGAACTAAACTTGATAAATGAAAATAAGAAGAATGATACAATTTTTGTAACTGGGAATACTGCTATAGATGCTCTTAAAACAACAGTGAGTGAAGATTATAGTAGTGAAGTTCTTGAAAAAGTAGGGGATGATAGAATGATCCTCCTTACTGCTCATCGCCGTGAAAATCTAGGGGAACCAATGAGAAATATGTTTAAAGCAATTAAACGCCTGGTAACTGATCATGAGGATGTTCAAGTGGTCTATCCAGTTCATTTAAACCCTGCTGTAAGGGAAATAGCTGATGAAATTCTTGGGGATGATTCTAGAATCCATTTAATTGAGCCACTAGGTGTATATGATTTCCATAACTTTGCATCTCGAGCGCATATCATACTAACAGATTCCGGTGGAGTTCAAGAAGAAGCACCTTCACTTGGAGTTCCTGTACTAGTATTGCGAGATACCACTGAAAGACCAGAGGGGATTGAAGCAGGAACTCTTAAACTTGCAGGTACTGAAGAAGATACTATTTATAATTTAGCTCATGAATTATTAAATGATCAAGAAGCATATGATCAAATGGCTAAGGCATCTAATCCTTATGGGGATGGACAAGCTTCGAATAGAATTGTTCAAGCCATTCTTCATCACTTTGGAAAGAGAGATCAAAAACCAGAACCATTCTATCAAAAATAATTCAAAGAAGTAAAAAAATAAAATAAACATAAAAATCGGCATGGGCTTTGTATTTGTCAAGGCACATGCCGATTTATTATTATGTCATAGATTTAGGAGGCTTTTGTTTAACTTCTTTGCTAGTTTTTTTCGATTAAAATTATCTGAAAGGTGATATTGCATGGTTGTTTTCATGTGATCAAGAGTAACTTGGCTGTTCTTAGCTTCTAATAGAGCCCTGATAAAATCTTTTTCGTTTTCCGGTTCGAAAAATAACCCTGCACTATTTTTTTCAACGATTTCCCTAGTTTCTCCGTCAACTCCTACCAAAGTAGGAACCCCCATTGCCATATAATCGAAAAGTTTTGACGGAATGGTTATTTCAAATAATGGCTGTTTTTTTAAGCTGACTATTCCTATGTCGGTTTCATAGTAAAAAGATTCTAAGTCTTTTTTCGGCAAACTATCCATAAATAGAATATTAGTTAATTTTAAATCCCTTGCTTGTTTCACTAGGGCATCCTTTTCTACTCCTTCACCAATAAAGAGAAAAAATATTGATGAATCTATTTGGTTAACTTTTCTTGCAGCATTTACAACGGTTTTAAGCCCTTGTGCAGCGCCTATGTTACCAGCGTAAAGCACTAGAAATGAGTCTTTAGGAATATTATATTGTTCCTTTATATCTATTTTTCTAGTCGGTGATTTTATATCCGAAGGGTTCACCCCATTATAAATGACAGAAATCTTTGTTTCGGGAATTCCTAGGGAGATTAGTTTATCTTTATAACCATTTGTTACCACGACAATATGGTCCGCTTTTTTATAAAGAAATCTTTCTAGTTTTCTAGCTAAATTTAGAAGACGCTTATTTTGAAATTGCCCTAAAATTTCTGCAAAATCAACCCATAGATCTCTTACTTCAAAGACAAATTTTGCTCGATGGATTTTACTTAGAAAGTAGCCTGTCACCCCTTGGAATAGTTGTGGTGACGTTGCATAGACAATATCTGGTTTTCGAACACGCAGACCAGATATGAATGAGGAAATGGCGAAACTGATATAATTTGCCAGTCTCCGAAAAGAGCTAGATTTGGTATCCTTTATACTAATTGAACGGTATATATTTAATTTATTTGTTTTTTTCTTTTCAAAAAGTTTATTAGACTTCATATTATTTGGGAAGGACGTTAATATGTGTAGATCGTGTCCTAACTCAGATAGGTTAGAACTCATGTCAAAAGCTCTTCCTTGTGCAGCACCTATTTCGGGTGGGAAATGTTGTGAAACATATATTATTCTCATATTAATCCCTTTCGTTTATGGTAGTAATAGCAATTATCATTAAATTATTGTAAATTATAATTGCGTAATAAACAACTTAACAATAAAAAGGATGTTTTTATGAAGAAAAAGGTCTGTGTTATTACATCGGTTCATCAAGCATATGATGGGAGGATTTACCATAAACAATGTAAAAGCTTAGTTAAGCACGGTTATGAAGTGATTTTGATTGCTCCTACACCTGAAAATATAACGATAGCTAGAGAAGACAATATTAATTTAATAACGATCAATAAACCAAACAGCGAATGGAAAAGATTTTTAAAAACATTAACAGTAATAAAATTAGCATTAAACACTAAAGCCGATTTATTCCATTTCCATGACCCAGAATTAATCCCAGCGGGTACACTAATCCGATTAATTAGCCGAAAACCAGTCATTTTTGATGTTCATGAACATTATCCCAATGCCATAATGAGCAAAAGGTATTTAAAAACATGGCTGAAAATACCTATCAGATGGGTTTATGAGATTATAGAGAAGGTATGTCTACCTGTAATGTCAGGAATAGTTTATACTACTAAAGAGATTGGTGCACGTTACAAAAAGTATAAAAGTGTTAAAATTGAGAATTACCCACTTAAAGGCATGTTTACCCAAACTAGAAAAGACTGCATAGCTCCGAAAAAATTATTATATTTAGGTGGAATTACAGCCATTAGGGGAATAGAAGAGCTTATACATGCAATGGAAGTGGTTGTGAAAAATGAACCCGAAACTACTACTTTAACATTTGTAGGAGCTTTTGAATCAAAAGCATTTGAAACGAAAATAAAAAACTTAATTTCAGAGTTGGATTTGGAAAACCATATCCTTTTTAAAGGAAAGGTACCTTATGAAGATATAGAAAAGTATCTATCAACGTCTTCAATAGGGATCATTCCTTATCTTCCAGTACCTAATCATTTAGTATGTTTACCAAATAAACTTTTTGAATACATGGCTTCAGGAGTAGCTGTAGTCGCTTCAGATTTCGATCATTATGGAGAAGTTGTTAACCAATCTAATAGTGGAATTACAGTCGATCCTTCAAACCCTTTGTCTATCGCACATGGTTTACTCTCGTTAATGAGAGACCCGGAAAAAGTAAGATCTTTTAGTAGTAATGGTCAATACTGGTTTAACGAAAAATATAATTGGGAAATAGAAGAGAAGAAGTTAATCAACTTTTATCAAAACTTTATTTAATGGACTAGGGGATAAATGGTTTTTGTTATACTCCACCGAAAAGTAGTAAAAACTAATATTAACTTTTAAAAGTTTTCTGTCACATAAGAGTAATAAAAAACTTGTTGAAAGTTATAAAATTTTTGCTATGATGAAGGAAGTGTAACTATACCCTTAAGAAGGTGTTTCAGATGACGCACACAATTTTAGAATTAATCATTGCATTTGTTATTTCATTTATTGTTTCAATTTGTGTTACTCCTTTAATAAAAAAGTTTGCATTTAAAATTGGAGCTGTTGATCATCCAAATGCAAGGAAGGTTCATGTAGGTGTTATGCCTAGATTAGGTGGACTTGCTATATTTATTGGATTTTTAGCTGGTTTTTTATTCTTGATGCCAAGTTCTATATATATGAATGAAATCGTACTAGGTGCTTTAATTATCTTAGCGGTAGGAATCCTTGATGATTTGTATACCCTTAGTCCAAAAGTTAAACTAGTCGGTCAAGTTATTGCAGCTCTATTGGTCATTTCTTCAGGATTATTGATAGATAAATTAACTCTCCCTTTTTTAGGAGTTGTTTATTTAGAATGGTTGAGTATACCAGTTACCTTACTCTGGATAGTAGGTGTTACCAATGCAATTAACCTTATTGACGGTTTAGATGGTCTAGCTGCAGGAGTATCATCCATAGCACTTAGCAGCATTCTTGTTATGGCGGTAGCTGATAACCAGTTAGTTGTAATAGCATTGTGTGTAATATTGATCGGTAGTAGTATTGGTTTCCTATTTCATAACTTTTATCCAGCAAAAATATTTATGGGTGACACTGGAGCGTTATTTTTAGGATATTCCATTGCCATTATTTCGATGCTAGGTTTGTTTAAAAATGTCACTTTATTTAGTTTTATTATTCCTATAATTGTGTTAGCTATCCCAATTTTTGACACACTTTTTGCCATTATAAGAAGAGCATTAAATAAGAAAAACTTTGCACAGCCAGATAAACAACATCTTCATTATTGTATTGTGAGTTTGGGGTTTTCTCACAGAACCTCAGTACTTATCATATACTTTGTAAGTGCTTGTTTTGGTGGTGCAGCCATTCTTTTTTCAAATGCTACATTGTGGGTGTCGATAATAATCATTTTCGTACTTTTACTACTGATACAGTTTTCAGCAGAGGTAATTGGTTTAATCGGACATAACCACCGGCCTTTAATTAATGCAATCAAGCGGTTAATAGAAGTGAAGAGACCACAAAAAGACCAATAAAAAAGTCACCCGGAGTTCGGGTGACTTTTTTAATATTCTTCAGATTCTGATTCTGTCATTGTTGATTTAGAGTCATGCTCTAGATGTTTTTGTAATTTCTCTTGTAGAATAATTAATTCCTCTTCATCAGGGATAAAGTAGGAAACCCCACCTATATATTCAGGAGCTCCTTCAATTGTTAAACTTTTAATATTAGATGAATCAAAGGAGGAATATTTTCTAAAGAATGCAAGCCCGTCTGATACCATAAGATTGGTCTCTACATTAGTTCCCACTACATCGGCTATCTCATCAACTTTAAAAAGGGTTTTGCCTGATGCTAATTCATCAATAACTGCTTGAACGACTTGTTTTTGTCTTTCATTTCTCCCGATATCTCCCCTTGGATCTTGAAGCCTCATACGGGCATATGCCAATGCTTCACGCCCATTTAATTTCATCGGTCCTTCCGTAAAGACTAGCTCTTCCGCAATTCTGTCGTCACTATTCTGAGTAAAGTCGAATGGAACTTCTACTGTTATTCCTCCTAAAACATCAACAATATCTTTAAATGCTTCAAAATTGATGGTGACATAATAATCAATTGGGATATCAAGGAAGTTTTCTACAGTTTCTATGGTTTCTTCTTTCCCGCCATATGCAAATGAATGATTTATTTTCTCTAATGCACCGGTGTCTGGCATTGGAACTCTTGTATCCCTTGGTATACTAACTAAATTCATTGTAGCGTCTTTTGGATTGAAAGTGGCAACCATTAAAGTATCTGATCGGCCATTAGCTCCACCAGAGGAATAATCTTCTACTCCCATAATTAATACTGAAACAGGATCTTTTAAAATGGTGACAGCTTCATCTCTTAATTTTGATTTTTCCCTTCCAATATCGTCGTATGAATTACTTGCAGCTTGGTATGTTTCTAAGAAAACATAGGCAAAATAACCAATAGCTACAGTAAAAATTAATAAGAAAGAAAGTAAGATTCTTTTTATTATCCTACGTTTGCTTTTTCTTTTTTTTATTTTAAGTTCTTGTCTATTCATAAAGTTTCTCCCCGTTTTTTTTTCTATATAGTTTAAATATGTGTCAATCTGTATTGAAAATTCGAAGTAAAATTAGTTAATTTACTTTGGCTAAGGGACAATGTAATTAAAACTAAATATTACAAAAATGCTTAAAACTAAACTAACTTATTGTACTATGCTTAACGATAGTCGTAAAATGAAAATTTCATTACAAAAAACATAGTGTGTAATAGAAGGTTAATGTACTAAAGTACTAATAGAGGTTCTCAATTATAGCAATTAAGCACTATAATAAAACTTTGAACAAGCACTTTAAAGTTTTAAAAAATATCCTCCTCCAAATACTCCACATCCCCCTCCACAATCTCACCTTGCCCATTCGTCAATTCCGTCATCCATTCGACAAATTGCTCTTTTTCACCTTCAACGACATAGGTGTCAATTTCTACCGATTCTAAGTAGTGGATTTCTTTCAATTGATAGTGAGAGGAGCGGACTTCATTCTCTACTTTCCCGAGCCAGGTGTAATCGATTTTTGTTTTCATAATTCGCATGAGTTTGCGTTCGACGACTCCAGTGGAATTGAGTCCTTCAGAAGTGGCTTTTCCATAAGCGCGAATAAGGCCGCCAGCACCTAGTTTTATGCCTCCGAAGTAACGGGTTACAACTACAACTGTATCTTTAAGGTTCCTCTTTTTTAGAACTTCTAACATGGGAACTCCTGCCGTTCCACTTGGCTCTCCGTCGTCATTTGCTTTTTGAATTAAATTGTTTTCTCCTATCATATAGGCAGAACAATTGTGATTGGCGTCCCAATGCTTTTTCTTGATGTCTTGAATAAACTCTTGGGCTGCTACTTCGGTTTCTGCTCTTTTTACATAGGTGATAAATCTTGATCGTTCTATAGTGATTTCGCTTTCTCCATAGCCTTTGACAGTAAAATACTGATGTAGCATTAGATCGCTCCTTCTATACCTAGTTCTTCTGTATGACTGAAGTTTAATTGATCTCTCTTTCGACAAAACTCTACATACTTAACTATACCGTGAAATGGCGAATGCGAAAAGCGAGAACCAATATGAAATGATCAAGTTGAATGTTATTTTTGAATTTTTTTAAAAAACTGACACTTGAATGGGTATTTCCATTACAATGGCTTTTATCATATAGCATATATAACGCTAATGTTTTTTTATTTCTATACGATCATCTTGAGGTGTAAGCCTATTCTTATCGTCGGCTTTTAAGTCTCCATACTTACGACTGACTTCTGCAAAGTGAATGACTTCTTCATTATGAATAAATACAACTAAATTAATATCGTCCCTTGAACTTATATTACTAGGGTCTTTGAATTCTAATCTTAATTGTTTTGTTATAATTTCTTGTGGGGGATAAGGTGTAAAAATAAAAGCTTTATCCCAAGTAAAAATCTGTCAAAGTGTTTAATTCGAATGGATCAATATTATCTTTTTGCATAACCGAATGGAAGGACTCTTCTAATTCTTTGTTATGATGAGCCCAATTTTGGTTACAACTCATTAACTATATTAGAGATAAAACGATTCCAATCATTTTTTTCAAAATTACACCTACTTATTTATAAACCCTCGTAATGGAAGAGTATCATAAGGGGAATCCATTGATAATGGATAATTCTACTAGAATCTCTAATAGATTAACGCTTTACCGCAATCGAGGACGGTCCTCGAATAGATTAACGCTTTACCGCAATCGAGAACCGTCCCCGAATGCTTTAACGCATTACAGTAAACTGTATTTCCACTTTTTGTCTCTACATAAAACTTTTGCAATAAAGTAATTACAATGTAACTAAACTTTAATCTCCGACAATATGTGACATGGTATAATAGACGTGCTGAATCTCACAGTGGACAGCACCTGAAATTATGCCTAGATGAATAAAGGGAATTTGATAAGTATATGGAATTTAAATTATAGCAATGAATAGGGGAGGGAATGGGTTAAAAGGCATGCAAGGGTCTTAAATGACTGTGTCTTTATAACTATTTTGGTATTATTACCATAATTTTCTCTGTTCTATAATAGTCTGCAGAAGACTTTCCATGTACAATAAATTAGGTAATTAAGGAGGTGCCCCGTGTCTTTAAAAAAGGTGAACACCGAGATGTTAGATGACATTTTAGAGAAGATGATCGACACGGTTGGGCGCAGTAAAGATGAAGTTTTTCAAATTGGAGAACAGTGTCGAACAGACTTTGCATCCATTACTGATGAACTAAAAGACATTAAGGAAATGGTTGCGCGGGTAATTGATGAAGGCGATGAACTTGAGCGAAAGTCAAGGTTTGCCAGGAAACGATTATCTGAGGTAAGTCAACATTTTCAAAACTTTTCTGAAGAGCAAGTAAGAGATGCTTATGAGAAAGCTCATGACCTCCAAATGAGGCTCTCGTCGAATAGACAGAATGAGCAGCGTTTGCGGGATAGACGAGATGAATTAGAGCGCCGATTGTACTCTTTACAGTCCACCATTCATCGTGCTGAGCATCTCTGTTCACAAATATCCGTTGTGATGAATTATTTGAGCAGTGATCTTAAGCGGGTTGGTGAGGCACTAGAAGATGCTAAGCAAAAACAAGATTTTGGTCTGAAAATTATTGAAGCTCAAGAAGACGAAAGAAAGAGATTGTCTAGAGAAATCCATGATGGACCAGCTCAAATGATGGCGAATGTTCTCATGCGTTCAGACTTGATTGACAGGGTGTATCGTGAAAAAGGTGCTACAGAGGCGATAAAAGAGATACGGGATTTAAAAATGATGGTTCGTTCCGCTCTCTATGAGGTGAGAAGAATCATTTATGATCTCCGGCCGATGGCATTGGACGATCTTGGATTGATACCGACACTCAAAAAATACTTAAGTACCATCGAGGAATATAACAAAGTGACGACAATTGATTTTGTGAATATGGGTCATGATAAAAGACTTCCTTCTAAATATGAAGTCGCGTTATTCCGTTTAGTCCAAGAATCTGTTCAAAATGCATTAAAGCATGCGGAGGCAACCAATATTCAAGTGAAGCTCGAAGTGAAAAAAGATCGTATCACTGTCGTTGTAAAAGATGATGGCAAAGGGTTTGATATGAAAGAAAAGAAAAAAGAATCCTTTGGCATCATGGGGATGAGTGAGCGGGTCGACCTGTTAGAAGGGGAGATCACGATCGATTCTAAAATAGGGTCTGGGACAGTAATCCTGATTCAAGTCCCATTAACAGCATAAACTTTTTCGTAGTTTAGGGAGGCGAAACAAAATGGCAACAAAAATTGTCATCATCGATGATCATCAGTTATTTCGCGAAGGTGTAAAGAGAATTCTGGAATTTGAACCTACATTTGATGTGGCAGCAGAAGGCGACGACGGTAATGAAGCTTTAGCTTTAGTGGAAGAGCATCATCCAGATGTGGTCTTAATGGATATAAATATGCCCGAAATTAATGGGGTAGAGGCAACAAGACAATTAGTTCAAAAATACCCTGGCACAAAGGTTATCATCCTTTCCATTCATGATGATGAAAGCTATGTTAATCATGCGTTAAAAACAGGTGCAATGGGCTATCTTTTAAAAGAGATGGATTCAGATGCTCTTGTAGATGCTGTGAAAGTCGTTGCTGAAGGTGGCTCATACCTTCACCCGAAAGTCACTCATAATCTTGTACAGGAATATCGCCGTTTGGCGAATTCACATAACAACGGAGGCTTTCAGCAAGTTGAAGTTCGCCGACCATTACATTTATTAACACGTCGTGAATGTGAAGTGCTGCAAATGCTAGCAGATGGGAAAAGCAACCGTGGAATTGGAGAATCACTCTACATCAGTGAAAAAACGGTTAAAAACCATGTAAGTAATATTCTTCAAAAAATGAACGTAAACGACCGTACACAGGCTGTTGTAACAGCTATTAAAAACGGTTGGGTTGAAGTGAGATAATAGAAGCCCCTTGTTAGGGTGGATCAGAAAGGCGCTGTCACAAGCTGTGGCGGCGCCTTTTAGTCTGTTTGCAAACCTTGTTGCCTTTTAGTACAAAAGAAAAGGCTTTTGTAACGGGGCGGTTTCCAAGCAATTGGCAATTTGCCATTAACCTTACTAAATGAGATCTTCAGCTTATTAAAAAACAACCATTCTCGAAAAGAGCTTTTTTAAAAAACCACTCTATCATGAGGGCGGTTTCAAGCTTTTCGCCTTGCAAAATCAACAAATTGAAACTTATCTAATCGATGTCTTGACTCTGTGTATTCAAAAAGGGTTGCGTCATCTAAGTAGACATAGTTTTTGACGACTACAATATGATTAAATCCTTCTAAATCTAAGTATTCACGATCTTCTTCTGTACATTCTTCCACGACGATTTCTTTCTTTGCAAACGAAATCGGTAAGTGCAATTCTCCTTCAAGGTATTCGTAGATTGATTTTTCACAGATTTCTTTCGAAAGGAGTGGGACAAATTCTTTTAAAAAAAATCCTTTATCCAGAATGATTCGTTCTCCTTGAATCTGCCTTGAACGAACGATTTTCCACACTTCATCCACAGGAGCGCCATTAAATTGCTGTGATAGCCAATCATCGCCTTGGATTAAGCCGAAATCATGAACAATGGTTTTCGTATCACGACCTAACGAATGTTGGAGCTCTTTGAAGCTGACCAGACCTGAAATTGGAAAACTCATTTTCGATACATCAAGAACGAGAGAGCCTTTTCCACGGATTTTTTGAATAAAGCCTTTCTGAGCTAAAAGGGTTAGCGCCTTGCGAATCGTTTCTCTAGAAGTGGTATACATCTCAGATAATTCGTTTTCAGAAGGCAGAATTTCATTCGGAGGGTAGACCCCATCTTGAATTTTGTCAAGTAGCTCATGATAAATTTGCATATATTTATTGCTTTTTGTCATAATATCACCAATATTTATTTTACCATATAGAATTCGCTTGAGTGTTTAGAATATTTTCAATAAAATGGAGTTAGTGCATATTTTAGAAAAGGGTGAAGGATTTTGTCGAAGCAACTATGGAGATCACTACTTGTAGGTGTTGGAATCAGTACACTTTTACTAGCTGGATGTGGTCAAGAAGAGAAGGATGCTGAAAAGCCGAAAGAAGAGGAAAAAGCAGTAGAAGAAAATGCAGAACAAGATAAAGGGACAAAAGAGAATTCGAGCAATCCGTTGATGGATGATCCTAAGTCTTTACAAGAAGTAACGGACATCCCTCCAGAAGAAAAGGAAGCATTGCTCGCTACTTTTGATCAATATATTCGTTCATTTAATACGGAAGATGTCGATGCCTATATGGAAACGATTTCGAAGAAGCCTCTGAATTTTAAATATGATGAAGAGAAGAAAGCTGTTGAAAAGGTATTTGATCAAGTCGATGTTAACCGAAAAGCTGAAAATGTGAAAATCATTAGCTACCATGGAAAAAAAGCAGACATCTACGCAGATCTTACTGCTAAAACGACAGATCCTAAATCTGGAAAAGAAGTAGAAAAGTCCGGCAAACAAGTCACGGTCTTTAATAAGACGGATGAAGGATGGAAAGTAGCCGCCATCTTTTTCTTAGGAGATGAAGGAGAGAAAGAAGCAACACAATAACAACTATGAAAGTGACGCTGAATGGATCTGCGTCACTTTTTTATTTTTTAAAAATGGCTATTGACTATGTGGTGCACCCTAAGGTTTATGATGATGTAGGGAGGATCGGGATGTACAAGATTAACGAGTTTGCTGAGATGACAGGATTGAGCAAGGAAACGTTACGGTATTATGCAGAAGTGAAATTACTTGAACCGGCCTATACTGATCCGAGTAACCACTATCGCTATTACGATGATGGCAGCTTCTTTCTTGCAATCCTTTTAGTGAAGCTGAGAGGGTTTGGGTTTACGATACAGGAAATGATATCTGTAATGGAGGACGAGTCTTTTGAGCATTTAGAGGATTTATTAATTCAAAAAAGAAATAACATTCAGATGCAAATAGAAGATCTTCACCTTAGGATTGAAGAGATCGATGATTTTCTTGCATCTGGAAAGGAGGAAAATGAGTGATTCAGTGGAAGGAAGAAATCATTATTGAGACCAATATTGAGAATGTGTGGGAATTATTTTTCGATAAAAACATTAAGAAGATTATGCCGAAAGTGGAAGAACATATCTTGATTGAAAAGAAGGAAGGGGAGGTAGGGGCAAAGCATCAGCAGAAATATCGTGAAGGAAAGCGTGTAGAAACTTATATTGTGG
Source organism: Rossellomorea pakistanensis (assembly GCF_016908495.1). Lineage (GTDB taxonomy): Bacteria > Bacillota > Bacilli > Bacillales > Bacillaceae_B > Rossellomorea > Rossellomorea pakistanensis. The sequence goes on from NZ_JAFBDZ010000002.1 coordinate 761,190, forward strand.
AGACTTTAGCATATAAAGATAGTGAGGTTGAAAAGATGAAGAAAATTAGCTTTGTGTTGGGTAAAGCTTTTGAAATTAATCTCACATTTAGGTTCCTTAAGATCGATGATACACAAACGAAATTTATTTACGAGGGGCGGAATAAAGGCGTTAATTTTGTTGGTAGAGCTATGTTGAAATTAGGGAGCGAGAAAAGCAATCAAAAAGTGGTTCAGGAATTTTTGCAAAAGGTTCATCAGGAAGCTATGAAGGTTTGATTTTTATTTCCTCTCAAATATTTTTAATATATAAGAAGGTGTCAGGATCTACATTATTGCTTCCTGACACCTTAGGTTTGTTACATCCATTTTCATTTATTTTTCAGGTGAAAAACAAGCGATTCGTAGGGACGAAGTGTGATGTTTTCGTATTCGTTTTTGGAATCCAGGTAATTTGAGATGAGCATTTCACTGTTCCAGCCCTTGGATGGGACTTTATCTAATGGGAGCTGAAATTCGGCTTCTCCATCGTAAAAATTATTCACAACGAGTAGCTTTTCATTGTCAAGATTGCGAACATAGGCAAATATTTGTGGATGTTCATCTAAAATTAGTTGGAAGTCACCATTTACGATGATGTCGTTACTTTTCCGAAGTTGGATCAGTTTTTGATAGTGATAGAAGACGGAATTTTGGTCTTCTAGTGCGTTTTCAACATTGATCTCTTCATAGCCCTTTCCTACTGGAATCCATGGTGTACCTGATGTAAATCCGGCGTTTTCTTTGCCATTCCATTGTACGGGTGTACGCGAATTGTCCCGTGATTTATGGCGGAGAATTTCGAGAATTTCTTCTTCGCTCATGCCTTTTTCTCGAAGAGTGTTGTAGATATTCAGAGATTCCACGTCACGATATTGGGAGATGTTCGTGAATTTTGGGTTAGGCATTCCAATTTCTTCACCCTGGTAAATGTATGGCGTTCCTTGCATCATGTGAATCGTGGTAGCCAACATTTTTGCTGATTCCTGATGAAACTCGTGATCATTACCATAGCGGGAGATGATTCGCGGCTGATCGTGGTTACACCAGAATAATGCATTCCAGCCACCACCTTCGTACATCCCTTTTTGCCAGGTGGAAAGGATATCTTTTAACTGTTGAAAATCAAAATCAGCGACACTCCACTTTTCTCCATTTGGATAATCGACTTTTAAATGATGAAAATTAAACGTCATGCTCAATTCATTTCGATCAGGGTTTGAGTATTTAATACAGTTATCGATGGTGGTAGAAGACATTTCACCGACGGTCATAATGTCGTATTGAGAAAAGACCTTACGGTTCATTTCCTGCATGTAGTCGTGCACCTTTGGCCCGTCTGTATAAAATTTTCGTCCATCACCAGGAGCTATAGACCCATCATCATCTGGAAAGGATTGACCTTTAGAAATCAGGTTAATGACGTCAAGTCGAAAACCGTCGACACCTTTTTTTAGCCAGAAATGCATCATATCGAACACTTTCGTGCGGAGTTCTTCATTTTCCCAGTTTAGATCTGCTTGTGTGATATCGAAAAGATGTAGATAATATTGGTCTGTTTCCTCGTCATACTGCCAAGCGTTACCGCCGAATTTTGATTGCCAGTTCGTTGGTTCTGTGCCGTCGGATTTGCCGTCTTTCCAAATATAGTAGTCACGATATGGGTTGTCTTTAGACTTACGGGATTCAATAAACCACTTGTGTTCTGTTGAAGTGTGGTTCACGACGATATCCATGATAATCTTTATGTCACGCTTATGAGCTTCTTTAAGGAGTTCATCAAAGTCTGCCATTGTCCCGTATTCCTCGTGAATATGGAAGTAATCGCTAATATCGTACCCATTATCATTCTGAGGGGACGAATAGATTGGGGTCAGCCAAACGACATCAATCCCAAGCTCCTTTAAATAATCAAGCTTCGACGTAATCCCTCTAATATCTCCAACCCCATTACCGGAAGTATCACAAAAACTCTTCGGATAAATCTGATACACAACCGACTTCTTCCACCAAGGCTGCTCCTGTCTCTGCATATCGCCAAACACCTTCCATTCATATAAGTTTAATCAGCTAGGGACGGTCCTCAATCACTCTACCGCGGTGAAGTTCTCGGGGACGGTTCTTGGTTGCGTTACTACGGTAACGCAACCAAGAACCGTCCCCACACTTATTAACGCATCACCGCAATCGAGAACCGTCCCGTGTTGCTTTAGTGTGTTACAGTAATTAAATAGGAAAAGGGAGTAATGGTGTTGTTCCATTCTCCCCCTATATTTTAACTTGTATATACAAGTTACCTCAATGTTTTTCTCTCTATTATATTTCTTTTTGTTTGGTGAATCTTGACCATACTAGTGTTAAGACGAATGGTACAACGAGTGCGATTCCCATTCCTACGAAGAACATTCCCCAATACTCGTTAATGATCGATAGGAATCCAGGTAGACCGCCAACACCGATTGAGAATGCTTTTACTCCTGCGGATGCCATGATCAGACCTGCAATCGCTGAACCGATTAGCGCACTAATAAATGGATAGCGGTATCTTAGGTTAACACCGAACATCGCAGGCTCCGTTATTCCAAGATAAGCGGAGAGGGCTGAAGTCCCAGCTAAGCCACGTAGCTTTTCGTTTTCTTTTTTTGCGACAAACATCATAGCTAGTGCTGCAGATCCTTGGGCAATATTTGAAATGGCAAGGATTGGCCATAGGAAGGTTCCCCCGGCATTTCCGACTAATTGTAAGTCAACCGCTAGGAACGTATGGTGCATCCCGGTTACAACCATTACTGCATATAATCCACCGTATAAAAGTCCACCTAACCATGCGAATTGGTCAAAGACCCAAATAACGCTGTCAGTTAATACGTTTCCAATAAAGAAAGTAACAGGTCCAATTAGTATAAATGCTGCAAACCCGGTAATTAAAAGGGCAACAGGTGCTACTACCAATAATTTAATAGAATCATGAACTCTTCGATCTAAGAACATTTCTATTTTAGCTAATAAATAGGAGGCAAATAATATCGGTAATACTTGACCTTGATAGCCGATCTTTTGAATCTCAAATCCAAAGATATTCCATGTTGGAATTTCTTCTGCACTTCCGTAGCTCCAAGCGTTCAATAAGTCTGGATGTACAAGCATTAATCCAAGAACAATACCAAGGAGCGAACTCCCCCCAAACCGGTTTACTGCAGACCAACCAATTAACCCTGGCAGGAACACGAAGGCTGTATTAGCAATTAGATTTATAATTCCGGCAAAATCAGCCCATTGTTTATGAACATCAATAACAGATTTTCCATCGTAAAAAATATCCGGTCCGGTTAGGATGTTGTTTAATCCCATTAACAGACCTGCCGTTACGATTGCTGGAAGGATCGGTATAAAAATATCTGCTAGAACCTTGATCGCCCGTTGAAGAGGATTTAAGTTTTGCTCTGCAGCATTTTTAACATCTTGCTTTGATGCCTTTTCAATCCCCGTTTCTTCAGCTAGGATTGCATATGCTTTGTTTACCAACCCTTGACCAATCACTACTTGAAATTGCCCGTTGGTGGAGAATGAACCTTTGACAATGTCGATATTATCTAATGTCTCTTTATCGACCTTACTTTCATCGTTGAGGACAAGACGTAGGCGTGTCACACAATGTGTAGCGGTATGGATATTTTCCTTTCCACCTATAGCCTTAATAATTTCGAGAACAGACTCTCTACTTACGCTCATTCCTTAATTCCCTCCCTTTGTGAACATCGCTTGGTGGTCCGTGCCTGGCACCACTCGAAATTTGTAGAAAACGATTTGATACCGTTTTCATTTTACCTAGTAATAATTTCCCTTACATAGTGTTCGAAAACATAGAATTCTATTCTTCATTAGATTATATGAAGGATAGAAGAACGCTTACATTAATCGATATGATGTATATACAAGTTCTATAACTATTGTATTCATGTATATACAAGTTGTCAATATTCGAACTTTTCATGTGCTTTTATCCTTTAACGTAATCGAGAACCGTCCCGCGGTGCTTTAAAGCACTGCGGGACGGTTCTCGATTGCGGTGATGAGGTAAAGCGAAAGTCCTGGTTTTGGTCTTTGGTGACCGTGGAATAAAGTAGAGGGGTGTCGATTTTTGTCAATATCGATAGGAGGATGGAAGTTAAAATAGAATGGTAGAAGTGAAAATTGGAAGGTCAAAGTTGAAAACTAAATGCTTGAAGTTGAAGATAGAAAGCCTAAAGTTAAAAATTCAACGAAATTTGAGGGGAAAGATGAAATTTATAGGTACCGTAGCCATGAAAGGACTATATAATGAAGAATTTAAAGGTTTTCTCCAAAAAAGCACATCTTGAAATTAATGATAAGGAAAATAAGCCCCATTTTTTAAAAAAAGAACCGCGCTTGGAAATCTTGATTAAGTTCATTATCCACAACAATCCCTCAAATCAAAAAGATTGACCCTATGAGAGGTCAATCTTCTTTAAATCCTTTTAACCGAAATAGCATTTCTCATTTTCTGAAGCGCGTCTTGGCCTTTTGCTTCACGGCGCACCATGATGTTCACGTAAAGAGCATCAATTAGTGTCAATTGAGCAATCCGCGAAGAGAGGGCTTCTGAGCGATAGTCGGTTTCTTCAGATACGGTGTAAAGTGGAATATCCACTTTGTCACTGAGTGGTGATTTCGCAAAGTTCGTGATCCCAATCGTCTTTGCTCCGGTTTCTTTTACTTGATTTAGGATCTGGAGAATATCTTTGGTCGAGCCAGAGTGGGAAATAAAGACTGCACAATCAGCTTCCGTCATTTGTGACGCTGTCATCAGCTGGATATGGCTGTCACTTGTGGCATGCACACGCATTCCCGTTCGAATGAATTTATGATAAGCATCTAGGGCGATTACGCCTGACCCTCCGCTGCCAAAAAACTCAATGCCTCGTGCCCCGTCCATGGCATCAACGGCTTTCAAAAGGTTTTCTTCATTTAAGACCATTAAAGTGTCTTCAATCGTTTTCATATTCGAACGAAAGACCTTTGTCGCCACTGCTTGAACAGAGTCGCCTTCGTCCACTCGTTCATGAATGTCTTTAAGAGGGGTGACGATTTCCGATGCCAAAGCAATTTTCATCGCTTGATATCCTTTGAATCCAATCCTTTTACAAAAGCGAAAAACTGTGGAATCGGCGACGCCCAAATCTTCAGCCATTCCGTTAATGGTCGAATGGATAATGTGGGTAGGGTTTTCTAATATATAATCGGCTATTTTTTTCTCCGTCACACTAAATTGAGGGTAGTGGGAGCGGATGCTTGCTAAGCAATGCTGATGATCCTTTTTCATATACAACACTCCTGAAAGGGTTTCCATAGTTTCATTATACAAGAATAATAGAAAAGAAAAAATATTTTTTTGGAAACGGTTGCAATCAGAAAAATATTTTTTATAATAGAAACTATAAGAAAAAATTTTTTTCACAATGAATTAGGCGGTGACATTAATGCAAGTAGGTATGATTGGTTTGGGAAAGATGGGTTATCAGCTTTCTTTTAATCTAGTAGAAAAAGAATATAAAGTAATCGCAACGGACCTTAATGAAGAAGTGATGAAAAAAATTTCTTCAGAGGGTGTGGAAACGGCACAGACAATAGAAGAGTTAGTTTATAAATTAGAAAAACCCAGGACGGTTTGGATGATGGTTCCGGCTGGAGAGGCAACAGAAAGCGTTTTCCAAAAAGTTTTGTCATTGTTAGAACCAGGTGATCGCATCATTGACGGCGGAAATGCACATTACAAAGAATCCCTTAGACGAAATGAAGAATGCGAAGCAAAAGAAATTTATTTCTTCGACTGTGGGACAAGTGGTGGAGTGGATGGAGCTAGACATGGTGCCTGTACAATGATTGGTGGACACGAGGGTGCCTTCAAGGAAATTGAACCGATTTTTCGTGATCTTTCTGTTGAAAACGGTTACCTCTACACAGGGCGAGCTGGAAGTGGTCATTTCTTAAAAATGGTTCACAACGGAATTGAATATGGAATGATGCAAGCCATTGCGGAAGGCTTTGAAATCCTTGAAAAAAGTCCATTTGATTATGAGTACGAAAAGGTTGCTAGAGTATGGAATCACGGTTCCGTTATCCGCTCGTGGTTAATGGAGCTCATGGAAAATGCTTTTTCAAAGGATGAGAGGTTAGAAGATATCAAGGGGATTATGCATTCTTCTGGAGAAGGAAAATGGACGGTGGAAACAGCTCTTGATCTTCAAACGGCTGCACCAGTCATCGCCTTATCATTGATGATGCGTTATCGCTCATTAGAGGATGATACTTTTACTGGAAAAGTAGTTGCAGCACTTCGAAATGAATTCGGTGGACATGCTGTAGTTAAAAATGAAAGGTAGGGAATAAGATGAACGATCAAATGCTCATATTAGTTGCATTAGCAGGAATTTTTCTATTATTATTTTTAGTCATTAAAACAAAGCTTCATGCATTCGTTGCTCTATTATTAGTAAGTTTAATTGTTGGTATTGCTGCTGGGATGCCTCTTGAAGACGTCGTCACCTCCATTGAAGATGGAATGGGAGGTACCCTAGGATTTGTGGCCGTTGTCGTTGGTTTAGGGGCGATGTTCGGTCGTATGCTTGAGGTATCCGGTGGAGCTGAGCGTCTAGCACAAACAATGATCAAGAAATTTGGGCAGGACAAAGCACAGTGGTCACTTGGAATTACAGGATTCTTAGTTGCGATTCCCGTCTTTTTCGATGTAGGCTTTATCATTCTTGTCCCAATTGTTTATGGATTAGCTAGAAAAACAGGAAAGTCCTTGCTTTACTATGGAATTCCTTTACTTGCTGGCCTTGCGGTAACCCATAGTTTTATCCCGCCAACTCCAGGACCGATTGCGGTTGCGGATCTTATTGGTGCAGAGCTTGGCTGGGTCATCTTATTCGGTGCCATTGCCGGTCTTCCAGCGATGATTATTGCAGGTCCGATTTTCGCGAAATATATTTCGAAAAAAATTCATGTTACGGTTCCTGATTATATGGAAGTAGAAGAGAAAGAATATGATAAAGAGCTACCAAGCTTTGGATTGATCGCATCCTTGATTTTCATTCCTTTAGTGTTAATTCTTTTAAATACGATTTCAGGAGTGCTTCTTGAAGAAGGAAATATGGTTCGCTCGATCTTGACCTTCTTAGGACATCCATTTGTGGCCTTAACGATTGCAACGATTCTAACGTTTATTTTCTTAGGAACGAAACGTGGCTACACTCGTGATGAAGTACAGGAAATTGCTACAAAATCACTTGAGCCAGCGGGGATTATTATTCTTGTAACAGGTGCTGGTGGTGTATTCAAGCAGGTCTTGATTGATTCTGGTGTTGGAGAAGTGCTTGGAGAAATGATGGCAGGATCTAATCTACCTCCAATTGCACTGGCATTCTTAATTGCCATGGTTGTTCGTATTGCTCAAGGATCAGCAACCGTTTCAATGGTTACAGCAGCAGGATTAATGTCTCCACTTATTACAACGATGGGAATGGAAGGTCCGGTTCTAGGATTGATGGTTATTGCCATCGCTTCCGGTGCAACAGTATTCTCTCATGTAAATGACAGTGGCTTCTGGCTAGTGAACCGTTATTTCGGGTTGGATGTTAAAGACACGTTGAAATCGTGGACAATGATGGAAACCATTATTGGATTTGTCGGTTTCGGTGTCGCCTTTATTTTAGGAATGTTTATAGCATAATATAAAAGGAGGGGGAAGAGCGATAATGCTTCTTCCTTTTCTCCATTTCACCAAGGAGGAACAATGATGTCTCAACAAATGATTGGTGTCGATATTGGAACAACAAGTACAAAAGCAGTACTTTTTAATGAAAAAGGGGAAATGCTTTTTCGATATGGAGTGGAGTATCCGTTACATACACCAGAGCCTGGGACCGCTGAACAGGACCCGGAGGAAATTTTCCAAGCCGTACTCAAATGTATGAGAGAAGTATCTTCCCACGCAAACGGGGATATTGAATTTGTTTCCTTCAGTTCGGCAATGCACAGCTTGATTTTAGTGGACGAAAAGGATCAGCCTATCACAAATTCCATTACATGGGCGGATAACCGAAGTGCATCCTGGGCTGAAAAAATAAATACAGAGTACAATGGCATCGAGATTTATCGAAGAACGGGTACGCCGATCCATCCAATGTCACCTCTTGTGAAATTGGCTTGGCTGCAAAATGAACATCCCGGATTATTTTATAAAGCGTCAAAATTCATATCGATTAAAGAGTTTATTTTTCATCGTTTATTTGGAAAATATGTGATCGATTATTCAATAGCATCTGCCACCGGTATGTTTCATCTTGAAAATTTGGATTGGGATGAAGGGGCATTAAAAGTAGCTGGAGTCACAAAGGATCAGTTATCTAAACCGGTGTCTACAACGGAAAGCTTGATAGGATTAAAAGAAGAATATGCCAGGATGACTGGGATTGCACCAGAAACACCGTTTGTTGTAGGAGCAAGCGATGGAGTTCTCTCTAATCTCGGAGTGAATGCCATTGAACCTGGAGTGGTAGCCGTAACGATTGGGACAAGTGGAGCGATTCGTGCTGTAACTGATAGACCTGTTACAGATCCGAAAGGGCGAATCTTCTGTTACGCGTTGACAGACAAACATTGGGTTATTGGAGGCCCAGTCAATAATGGCGGGATGATTTTTAGATGGGTCCGTGATGAACTCGCTGCTGCTGAAGTAGAAGTAGCCAAGCGATTAGGGAAAGATCCATATGAAGTACTGACAGATATCGCCGAAAACGTAGCTCCAGGATCCGATGGATTAATTTTTCACCCGTATATGTCTGGGGAAAGGGCTCCGCTTTGGAACGCCAATGCACGTGGATCCTTCTTCGGCCTTGGGATGCACCACAAAAAAGAGCATATGATTCGTGCGGTTTTAGAAGGAATTATCATGAATTTGTACAGTGTGTTGCTAGCTTTAGAGGAATTGATTGGGACACCGAAACGCGTTCAAGCAACAGGGGGCTTTGCTAGATCTGAGCTATGGCGCCAAATGCTCGCTGATGTTTTTGATCAGGAGGTACAAATTCCGGAAAGCTTTGAGAGCTCCTGTCTAGGGGCGGTGGTGTTAGGGATGTATGGCCAAGGTGATCTGGAATCCTTAGAAGAAGTAAGGGAAATGGTTGGTTCCGTACATTCCCATGAGCCGAATCCAAAAGCAACAGAAGCGTACCGAAAGCTGATGCCGATTTTCATCCGATTGCCTAGGATATTGGAAAGCGAATATGCGGCGATTAGTGCCTATCAACAGGAAAGCTGACTCTATTGAGTTAGCTTTTTTAGTTATTAGTAAGAAGAAAAAAATGATATTCTTCGCTGATTTCTGGCATGAGAAGCAATCAATTTTCAATTTTCTCAGTTTCATTTTCAACTTTAGTCGTCCTATCGATTTCTCGACAAAACACCACAAATTTGGCAAAGTGCTCCTCTCTCTTTTTTTAGTGTCTAGTACACAGAAAAGCTTTATAAAACTTTTTCACAAATAATATGACGAATTCAGAGATTTTTATCTTGTTTATCTACTAAAATAGAAGGTAGTTCTTTTAGGCAGAAAAATAATGAAACATGCAAAATGGGGGATGAGAATGTGCTTCGATTATATTCAGCTCTTATATTTCTCAGTTTAATCTGGGGGTTGAGTTTTGTTTTTATAAAATGGATGGTGGAACCTGCAGGAATTTGGGGGACCACGTTTTTACGATGTTTAGCTGGAGCACTGATTTTGCTGCCACTTTTTTATCGTCAACAGAAAAAAAGTTCGGGTGATCCCTTGAAATGGAAACCATTAATCATTGTTGGAATCTTCAATGCAGCGGTTCCTTGGTCATTGATCGCATTAAGTGAAACTCAGATAAACAGCAATACGGCCTCGATTCTTAATGCTACCACACCGCTATGGACAGGATTGATCGGGTTTTTAGTATTTTCGGTTACGTTGACACGCTTCCAGTGGGCGGGGATCGCAGTAGGGTTTTTGGGAATTTTGATTTTGATGGATTTTCAAGTTGGAGGACTTTTCACAAGTCATTTTGTCGGCGTGGGGACCATGCTTATTGCGGCAATGAGCTATGCTTTTTCTTCCCAATATACGAAGAAGGCGTTAGCAGGTGTTAGTGTAGTAGTGATTTCCTCTATCCAGCTTGTCGTCGGTGGGTTCGTTGGGCTTATCGGCATGTTTGTTCAGGGTGGGGTGGATTGGAATGGACTTGTAGAGCCAAAAGCGTTGTTAGCCATTGTAGGGCTAGGATGCTTTGGATCAGGGATTGCTACTCTTCTTTTCTTTTATATTGTGAAAAAGGGAAGTCCGGAATTTGCATCGACGGTAACCTATCTAATTCCGGGAACAGCAATGGTTTGGGGGTTTGTCCTATTAGATGAGCCTGTTACTTCGAATCTGATCATTGGATTACTCGTTATTTTCATAGGAGTTTTCCTCTCATCAAGGAAATCGAAGAAGCAAATCAAAGCAGTCGTGGGGCTAGAGGGGGGGAGTAGTACCGCTGCTCAATGTGAACATAAACCTTAAACAAGTGATTACTTTAATGCTTTACCTTGGTGAGGGACGGTTCTCGACCGCGTTAAAGCGGTCGAGAACCGTCCCCGATCACTTTACTGCGTTAAAGAAGCATTCCTAATATAATAGGTGCATTCCAGCCCAAATTCATATAAAATATATAAGGCATATAATCGGATTTGCAGAAAACCTTTTATAGACTCTTTTAAATTAACGAATAAGGCAGGTAATAATATGAAAACGGCAATTGTAACGGATAGTACCGCTTACATCCCGAAAGAATTGCGCGATCAACTCAACATACATATGATTCCATTGGACGTCATTATTGGTGGAAAATCCTATCGTGAAGAAGTCGATATCTCCGCAAATGACTTTTATGAACTGGTAAAAAAGGAAGACAAGCTTCCATCAACTTCACAGCCAGCGCTTGGAAGCTTTGTTGACCTCTATGAATCCCTCTCAAAGGACTACGATGAGGTCATTTCCATTCATTTATCAAGCGGCATAAGCGGTACCTTCCAAGGGGCACATCAAGCCCAAGGGATGGTGGAAGGCATTGAGATTCACCCTTTTGACTCCGAAATTAGTTGCATGGTTCAAGGTTACTATGCAGTGGAAGCAGCAAGACTTGCGAAACAAAACCTGGCAGCGAAAGAAATTGTCGCCAAACTAGATGAGCTAAAGCAATCAGTGAACGCGTATTTCATGGTCGATGATCTATCACATCTGCAGCGCGGAGGACGCTTAACAAGTGCACAAGCGATAATCGGAAGCCTTCTCCAGGTAAAGCCACTTCTCCATTTTGAAGACAAGGTGATAGTTCCATTTGAAAAAATTCGAACACGTAAAAAAGCGTTGAAACGGATCGTGGCCATTTTTGAGCAAGAGGTTAACAAGGGAGAACCCCTTCAAGCAGTGATTATCCACGCAAACCGTGAAAAGGAAGCCCATGAATGGAAAGAAGAATTACAAGAGACATATCCAGATGTTGACTTTACTGTTAGCTACTTCGGACCAGTTATTGGTACACACTTAGGTGAAGGCGCAATGGGGTTTGGGTGGTCAAGAAAAATGGGGTAAAGAGCGTCATTCTTTGGAGTGGCGTTTTTTCTTATGGCAAAGACCTTAAAAAATATTGAAACTTACCAATCACTAAAATCGTATTAGTATTGGAGGTGAAGGATGATGGCACAATGTAGTTAAAACGCAGCAAATCTTCACATTGGGTTATTTAAGTCCTCTATTTATTTTGCTGTTCCCCTTTTTTATCAAACTAAATGATAAGGACGAACCTTTATGGTGACTCTTTGACATTCATTACCGAAGAAAGGAATGTTGCCCATGAAATTCAGCTATCAAAATGAAAAACTTACACCAGATCCACTTGAAAAAAACTCCACTCATACAACCCGAATCGCCAGCATTGAAAATCTCACTCCACTTCCATTAAACTCAAATTATTCTCCTTCGACAAAACTTCAAAAACACCTTTCAGGACGAGCTCTTTTATTAGACGAAATCCCTTTTCCCTTAACAGAAATTCAAGATCACTATCTTAACGGCTACCTCTACTATTCAAAAGGTTTGACAAATCACGGCAAACTCGAATGTCTGCGCTGTGGCAATACGGATCATCACTTGTTTGGAAATATGCCATGCTCCCGCTGTCATCAAGCTTGTTCCTACTGTCGCAACTGTATCATGATGGGGAAAGTTTCGGAATGCTCGCCTCTTGTCAGATGGTCTGGCCCCAATCCTAAACATATGATTGATTCACCACTCGACTGGGATGGAGTTTTATCAGAAGGTCAGAAAACCGCTTCAGCAAGAGTGGTTGAAGCGGTGAATAAAAAGTGTGATGTCTTAGTTTGGGCGGTATGTGGTGCTGGAAAAACCGAGGTTCTCTTTCAAGGAATAAATGAAGCTCTTTCGTTAGGTCTTCGTGTGTGCATTGCAACGCCGCGAACCGATGTAGTTCTAGAACTTGTCCCAAGACTTCGAAAAGTGTTTCCCGCTATTAAACCAGCTGCACTTTATGGAGGAAGTGAAGAACGTCATGAATACTCCCAACTAACCATCGCCACGACCCATCAGTTATTTCGTTTCAAAAAGGCCTTCGATGTCATGATTGTCGATGAGGTCGATGCGTTTCCTTATTCCTTTGACGCCTCTCTTCAACGGGCAGTGGAAAAAGCTCGTAAAATCGACTCGAGTAAAATTCTATTAACGGCTACTCCTAATCAGAAATTACAAAGGGAATGTAAATCAGGAAAACAGAACTATGTCACCATCCCAGCACGCTACCATCGTAAGCCTCTTCCAATACCGACCTTTCAATGGGGTGGTGATTGGAAAAAGACCTTCAATAAAGGTAAAATCCCTTATCCAATAAAAGAGTGGGTGGTAAACCGACTCGAAATCAAAAAACAAGCCCTCATCTTTTTCCCAGATATTGAAATAATGGAAAAAGCCCTGCCGCTTTTTCAAACGCTTCATTCAAAAATCCTCTCCGTCCATGCAGAAGATCCAGAAAGAAAGGAGAAGGTTCAAAAAATGAGAGATAGTGAAGTGCCCATTTTGTTGACAACAACCATATTAGAAAGGGGAGTGACCATCCCTAACATCGATGTCGCTGTCATAGGAGCCGATGATGAAACCTTTACTGAAAGTGCCCTTGTCCAAATTTCCGGGAGAGTTGGAAGAAGCTCGAAGTTTCCTAAAGGGACAATTACTTTTTTTCATTTTGGGCGATCGCGGGACATGATGAAAGCATTATTCCATATTGACAATATGAATAAACAAGCAAGGAAAAGAGGGTTAATGGATGAATGAAACCTGCCTTTATTGTCAGCAAAAGCTCCGATTTGACGTCACGTGGTCGACATTATTATTAAAATTCCAGGAGCAATGGTTGTGTGAAAAGTGTGCTAGTCAACTAGTAAAAATAGAGGGGAAAAGCTGTACCCATTGCTCCAGGAATCTTGAAAAACTAGATAGTAGTCTAGTAGATGAGGATATTTGCTTTGACTGTCATAGATGGGAAAATAACGGGGAGTGGAGAGGAGTCCTAACTCGGAACACGTCCATTTATGAATATAACGATTTTCTCAAAGAATATTTAGCCCGATTCAAATACCGTGGAGATTATGTGTTAGCTAGAGCTTTTTCACAACAAATTCATGAGCTAGTTAAAACATTTCAATACGATCTCGCCGTTCCAATTCCTTTAAGCAAAGAAAGGCAATATGAAAGAGGTTTTAATCAAGCAGATGCCATCTTAATAGAAGCTGGACTAAAATCCAATCATCTCCTTACACGACTTCACTCTGAAAAACAATCAAAAAAGTCGCGCTCCGAACGAATACAAAACCAACATGTTTTCCAAACCACCAATTCCTCTTCATTGAAAAACCAGTCAATCCTTCTAATAGACGATATTTACACAACAGGCTCTACCCTCCGCCAAGCAGCCAAAACACTTAAACAAGCAGGGGCAAAAGAAGTCAACTCTCTCACAATTGCACGTTAAAGCTTTTTCCCTATTATGTCGATATAACCATTAAGAGAAAGCAAGGTAGAGGTGAACTAAATGGGAGAACTGTTAAATTGTCCTACGTGTAATGACATTTTTATCAAAAATCAATTTCGCGATGTTTGCGATCAATGCTATAAAGAGGAAGAAAAAATGTACGAAGCGGTTTATCAATTTTTACGAAAACGAGAAAATCGTGCAGCAACCATTGAGCGAGTTGTTGAAATCACTGGTGTCGATGAACAGTTGATTCATAAATGGGTTAAGAAAAGACGGTTACAGCCTGCTCACTTTCCTAATATGGGGTACCCATGTGACAATTGTGGAAAAATCATCAACAAAGGCAAGATTTGTGATGAATGCACTTCTGGGTTTAAACACGATGTTCAGTCTTTCCAGGCACAGGAAGAGTGGAAGGAGAGTTTAGGAAAAAATAATAAAAAAACGTATTATTCTAGGGGTTTGAACAGAAGGTAAAGCAGCACTAGCAGTAAAATGGAAAAGAACCACCCTTTCTTGAGGTGGTTCTCTTTATGGGAAAATCATTCTAGCTTATAGATTAAAACCTTCTTGGAAAGGATACGATAGGTAGTAAGTTACAAGTAAATGAATGGTAAGAAAGGGTGTGAGATGATTATTGAAAACGGTAAAATGCTTGATAATGGTTTAATATCCACATTTCAATTTATGATATTAACCTTTTTATTTACAATCGGTTCGGCCATTTTAGTCATTCCGTCGATATTGGCTGCCGAGTCAAAGCAGGACGCACCTATTGCCGTCATCCTTAGTATCGGAGTAGGAATGTTCATTATATTGATTTATACCGCTTTAGCCAATTTTTTCCCTAAAATGTCAATTGTAGAGATCATTGAACATTTATTAGGGAAATGGATCGGTTCAATAGTTTCTTTCACTTTCATTTTCTTCTTATATTATAATGCATTAGCATTACTATTGTATGTTGGGGAGTTTATGACGACCCAATTGATGCCGGAAACACCGATTGAATCAATCATGTTTCTTTTTATAATTATTGTTATTATGGGAATTTGGCTTGGTCTTGAAGTGATGGCCCGTTCCGCAGAAATTCTATGTTTTTGGTTTATTTTTTTATTTATTGTTCTCGTCATTTTTATTTCACCGCAAATTGATTGGAAAAATGCCCAACCTGTCCTTGAGTCAGGGGCAAAACCAATAACATTGACAATCGTTTATTTTTTGAGTTTTACCTTTTTCCCTTTGGTCGCATTACTTATGATCTTTCCTGCACGTGTTAATCAACTGAAGAATGCTCGTAAAGGTTTTTTCCTTGGTTCATTATTGGGTGGAATCCTTTTATTTATTATTGTCCTTTTAAGTATTTTGGTACTTGGTCCCGACCAAACAGCAAGACACTTATACCCAAGCTATGTATTAGCGGAAAAAATAAACATAGGAGATTTTATCCAGCGAATTGAAGTTATAATCGCTGTCATGTGGATCATTTCATTATACATTAAAATGACTCTCTATTTTTACGGTTCCATTATAGGGTTCGCACAGCTCTTTAAATTTAAAGACTATCGTTTCCTTACGCTGCCTTTCGGAATGATCATGATTCCGTCAGCATTAATCTTTCATCCAAATGTTGTTCATTTACAAACATTTGATACGAAAACATGGCCACCATATGGAATCACCTTCGGATTAATCTTGCCTTTGTTATTATTAGGGATTGCTGTTATTCGGAAAAAGATTGAGAAAAGCAGGAGTTCTTGAGGAAAGAGTTGAATAGGAGTTCATGTAGCTCTAAAAAAGAAGAAGTTCAAGGGGGAAGATAACGGTTGAAACAAAATATAACTACTCTTATACAACGGCTACCGAATCTTGAATCAGGTAGCCGTTTTATTTTGGGTGTCGATGGGTTAAGTCGGTCTGGAAAAACAACTTTTGTGAAAAGCCTTAGTATGAAGCTGGAAGAACAAAGTACCCAATTCTGTATTTTTCATATGGATGACTACATTGTAGAACGTAAGAAACGTTACAATACTGGTCACGAAGAATGGTTTGAGTATTACAGCTTGCAGTGGGACATTGATTGGTTGAAGCACAATTTTTTCGTTAAGCTTAAAGGCTCTGATCAACTAACTCTTCCATTTTATGATCCTCAAACGGATACACATGGTCATAAAAATATTATTCTTCCTAAGACTTGTTTAATAATTATAGAGGGAGTTTTTCTGCATCGGAGAGAATGGAGAGACTACTTCGATTATTCCGTTTATCTAGACTGTCCGTGGGATAAAAGATTTTTACGGGAAAGTGAACAAACACAAAAGAATATGGCGAAGTTTGAAAATCGTTATTGGAAAGCGGAAGAGTACTATTTGAAGTTGGAGGATCCTGAAAATGGTGCGGATTTGGTGTTGGAGGGGTAGAATGTTTTAAACAATAAGTACGAGCTTAGGAACTAAAAGCGACTTCTACATCAGCTTGAATTTGACAGCTGGTGGGGTTATCGAATTTAGTAATTAATCCTATTGTTATAACCACGGTTATACGAAAGGAAAGTCACTTATGTTAATGGGGATACTAGGTTCTACATATACCATACTGTTCGTAATACTTGCAGCTTTTGGTGTTAAACAAGTAACAAGATTAATACCAAATGACAAAAATCACGAATGGCATTTTTTCTTTAAAGCTTTATTTCTAGGGGGAATATCTTCAATAGTTTTATATGTGAATTCTAGATATTTTTTGTTAGAATCATTTGCTAAAGCAGGAATAACCATCACTCTGCTACTATTAATTCTAATACCTGTGTTAATAGTTTTAAAGAATAGAAAGCCAGAATCCTATATTAGTTTAATTAATCAAATCAATAAGTTTATTTAAAAGTTAAATAGTATGAAAAAAGCGAAAACCCCGTGATATAAAAGGGGTTTTCGCTTTACTTATAATACGTCCCAGGCGAGATTCGAACTCACGACCTACAGCTTAGGAGGCGGTCTTACGTGGTAGGAAGCACTCTGAACATATTAGATGAAACCTTGTTAAATTAATGTTTTTAGACTGTGAATATGATTAATTTGGTTGCTTTAAGTCGATTAGGGATGAGTTTCGACCCCAAACCGACCCCAAGGCAACCCCATTATTTATGCTTTCTTTTCAAAGAAGGATTCAAAGTGAGTAGCTGCTGTTTTGTCAGCTTCTTCAAGTACATGACCGTATATGTTCATTGTCGTGGAAATATCAGCATGACCTAATCTTTCACTGATAACCTTTGCGTGAACACCCTCATTAATTAAAAGTGTAGCAGAAGTATGCCTAAGATCATGAAAGCGAATATGCTTGAATTGATTACTTGTCGTAAAGCGTCGCCACCATTGACCAATGCTATCTGGCCGAATAGGTTTTCCAAATTCATTGGCGAATATAAAAAAGTGATCTGGCCACTCTAATAATTCTCCAACCTTTAGCTTTTCTTCTTTTCGTAAACGTTCTAATGTTTTTAACATGGTTAATAAAGTGTCAGGTACAGTAACTGTACGATCCTTTCCTGTCTTAGTTCCTTTTAGCTTTACACCTTCACCTTTTATTTCTGAAATCGCTTGTTCAATTCGTATAGTACCTTTTTCAAAGTTCAGGTGTTTCCATTCAAGAGCAGCAATTTCACCTTCACGTGCGCCGGTTGATACAGCCATCATGATAAGAGTTTTCCAGAAAAGTGGTTTATTATCTAGTAAATTTAGTAACTCAGATAGTTCCTCTTTTGAATAGACCTCTGATTTCTTAGACTTTCCATTTGGCGGCTTGGCTCCAATGGCAGGGTTCTCCTTTATCAATTTCCATCGATGTGCACAAGAGAGGACGTTATTAAATGCCTTGTAACAATTTAGGATGGATGATGCAGATAGTTTTCCTTTCTTCCCATCAAGACGTTGACCGTCTTTTTTTAGATCGTTAACGAAGTTTACAACATGGATTGTTTTAATATCTTCCAGTTTAAAATGTCCGTATTTTGGGAGGATTCTATTATTCAAGATACTTACATAGTTTTGTAGGGTGTCTGGAGATAAAGTGTCTTTAGCATGTTTCTCTATCCACTGTGGATAAAATGCTGTTAATGTCATCTTATCCTCTGCCTTAAAAAACTTTCCTGTTAGGATTTCAGCCTCAAATACAGTAAGCATCTTCTTGGCTTCCTTCATATTTTTTGCTTTTACTGTTTTTCTTTCTCGAATTGGGGTGCCTTTGTCGTCATATCCCAGAATAACTGTCAAACGATAGCTACCATTTTTGCGATCTTCAACATTAGCCATACAATCACCTCATCATCATAAATGATTTTGTTCTTTTATTAGGAAGGTATGATAAAACTTCCTCTATATCAGGAATTTGCACAATTAATTGCCTAACGACATATGGATCCACACCGTATTGATCAATACGTTTCTTTACAAGTTTTAAATTAATCCCTAGTTGATGACCCTTTCTAATAAAGTCAGCTGCATAAATAGATGCACTCACGACTTCATCGTCAAATTCATCGCGTTCAAAAAATTCAAAAGGTGCTATTGGTGTATAAAAATAGAAATCTTTATCCCAATCAATTTCACCAGGTCTAAAAGTAAGTACGTACCAGTAAGGAATTACTTTCCCATCTACATCTTCGTAATAGAGTCTCTGCTGCGGCATTTGGCTCATCCTTTTATACAGTCATGTTTAAAATTTCTGCTATATCTTGAGTTAAAAGTACAAAATTTGATATTTCGTTTGATTTTGCATCATATTTCTCTAACCTTTTTTTAATTCTGCATAAATTAATTCCAAAACTATTTGATTCAGTACCAAGCGTTAAATCTCCCATATTAATAGATAAATTCATATCAAATTGGTCAAATTCCTCTGCATTGTGTTCATCAAAGGGTTGCTGTATGGGTACATGAAGTATATTCTCATTCCAATCAATGGTACTTCTTTTTACATCTATAACGAACCAAATTGGTAAGGTTCCATCATGATGATAATGGGAGTAGACTTTGTGATGGATCAATTAAAAACACCTGCCTGATTTTTTTTAAATGCTAAAGCTCTTTCGACTATTTCATTAGTATGACTAGGAAATTTTCTAGGGGGAATCCCCTTTGAATAGTTATAAACCGGTTCTTTTCTCTTTCTTAGCTCTTCATCTGATTTTGCTTGAAGTAACTTATTTCTAAACTGTCGTAGTCGAGTTTTTGCAAATTCCTCAGTAACTTTAAACTTGTCCATGATAAAAGGAATGCCAGCTGCAACATCTAAATTAGCAATTTCGTATTTTAATAGCATGAAAGTAGGTATAGCACAGTGTAATGCAAAGTTTTCCGCCTTATTTTCTTGAAGTAACTTAAATGTCTTCGCCATCTTCGTCTGATTACCTGGGTGAAGGAGAGAATGACAAAGTTCGTGAAAAAACTGTTCTCTTTGCTTAGTAATAATTTTTCTTGAATCAACATTAATAGCGCGTATTCCCGAAATATTAAGGTTATAAGAAGGACCCTTTTTATTTGAAAGAGATATACTTAAGTATCTCGAAATCGCTTTTTCATTAATTTCTTCTGGAACTAATATTCCCATTTGTTGATAAAACTCTTGAATCCATTCTTCTAGATGTGTTTTTACATATTTGCAGCTCACTGTGAATTCACCTCGGTGTAGAATGTATGTTCGTATTAAAGCTATAAAGTTGCCCTATCCTAAAGATAGGGCTGTTAAAATGTAAACAAAATAATGCTTTTTGAATAATTTATTACATGTTAAGATAATAATAATAATATGGGAGGTGTTAGGATGTTTAATAATAATAAAAATGATCTATTTAATAAATTTGCGAAAAAGATCATTGATCAAGAACATAAAAACGATCAATTTTATGATAAAACAAGACAAAACATTTCTTCCCATAAGAAACAAATGATGAAAAGAAGAGAGGCTTTTAGCCTTATTCGAAATAAATAGCTATTGGTGAAATAATTAAGTCGCCTTTCTTAATTATTCCTAAAGGACTTAATACACTATTTAATATTGCAGGGATTTCAAAGAAGGGGTCCTTATTAAATTCGGGCATATTTGTATCTGTTATTTTTTTAGTCACTTTTCCTACCAAGGTTACCGTTAAGCTAGAGCTTGCGCCTCCATATTTAAACATTAATTCATTTGCTTTCTCTCTTAAATATTCATTTTTTAATGGGGCAATAGCATTTCCAATTACAATAAATGATTCCATGGGTAAAATATCAATTAAGTAGTTTATTGATTTTTCAATTTTCTCAAACTCTTCTTTTTTATCTTTTTTTATCTTATCCATCTTAGATTGCTCTTGATTAATCAAAGCCTTTTGTCTCGTTCTTTCTTGCTTGTTAGGAGTACTGTCTATTTCTTTTATTAAAGATTGCATTTCTTTATCTGTTTGCATGAACATAAAATCTATTAAAGTTTGAGGTTGTATAATTTTCTTTAAATACTTAAAGTCAATTATTTTAAAATTTGACTTTACCTTTACCATTTTCCCTTCCATTTCACCACTTGCAATTTCATGCATTTTTCCTTCATCTTCTAATTGAGTAACAAAAGCTTCTAAAGCATTATCGTGCAGTTGTTTTGAAATTATTTCTTTTCCACTTTCTATCTGAGTCATTACTGATTTTTCAGTAGCGAATTTTCCTGGTTGAATTACTACCTTAAATTCACCTTCTGGTGTTTTTAATAATACTGGAATTTCAAATTTTCCTGATTTAAGTTTTGCTTCAAAGGAAGTTCTACTTTGAAATCCATTAGCCTCTTCGTTAGTATCTTGAATTTCTTCTCCTCTTTCATTACTAGTTGCAGTTGGTAGCCCATCATTATGTTGAGCGATATAAGAATGTAGTATTCCGGTATCTAAATAAATAATTTCTTTCATTGGTAAATTCCCCCTTGGAATATATGTTCGATTTGTTTTTTAAAAGAAAAGCCCGAAAAAGGGCTAAGTACTCTATGATTTTTCTTCGATTTTGTATTTTGCTTCTACGAATGTAACAGGCATTTTTGCTGGGTCATTACCTTCGAATTGAACAGCAGTTACTGTATATTCACCTGGATCTAACAGTTCCTCTTGAAGGTCTAAAGATGTTTGGTTCATCTCACCAAATTGATCGGTAGTTAGAAACTTTTTGTTTATGTAAATGAACGTTTCCTTATCACCTTGGAAGTTTTCAGCATCTAAACCAATTTGAATTAACATATCATCCTCGTTCACAAACAAAACAGGAACATTTCCATTAGATGAATCTCCAGCTGGTGTACTAACTAAAATAGACGCATCACCAACAGGTTGAGCATTTTCTGGGAATGGGTATTTACTATCCGACTCTTCTGTACTTTCGGTTTCAACTTCCTCACTGGAAGCTTTTTCTTTGGAATCAGGATTTTCCTTTTTTGATTCTTCGGAAGTACAAGCACCTAGAAGAAATAACGAAAGAGTAAATATAAACAAAAATAGCTTTTTCATTCTTTGAAACTCCCCTTTAATTTTTGTTATGAAACTTTTATATTTAAATAGCCTAATAGACTATTGATAACAGAATGCATAAATAAATAGTTTGGTAAAATCGACAAATATTGACTGTTATGTATCAAAGAAAAGACACGTTATTTATCCGTGTCATTTTTTTTAGCTTTTTTCCTTAAATGTTCAATTTGGTTTTTGATGAATTCAATATCGTCTTCATCTAGACCTTCCATATCGAAGAAGTGGATTGAATCACCCTCTTCTAAAGGGAGTTTTTTTAGTTTTTCCTCATTTGAATTAGAAGGATCATCTGTTCTTCCATGCAGAAAATCTGTAGAACAGTCCAATGCATCAGCTAACTTTGCGACATCACTTTGAGAAGGCTCAGTGTAACCTCTTTCCCAATTGGAAATAACTTGCGAAGAAACATTAACCTTTTTAGCAAGGTCTTCTTGTCTGAGGTTTTTTTCTTTTCGTCTATTTTTTATTCTTTTTCCGATATCCATAAAATCAACCTCTATTAACATCAATTATTACTAATTTTAACACCTAGTAACGGCATTAGATACTTAACTAACGGTATATGAGAAAATATTTTCAAAAAGTGTTGACATTAACGGAATTCGTTATTAATATGTAATTAACGGATAACGTTAGTGATTGGAGGTGACAACATGATTCACAAAAATGTCGAACGAATTAGGGAAGCAAAAGGTGTTTCGAAAACTCACTTAGCAAAAAAATTAGGTATGTCATTACAGGGATATAGACACATAGAAAGTGGTTCAACCCGGTTAGATGTTGAAAGATTAAAAGTAATTTCTATAGCTCTAGGAGTAGAGCCAGGTGTTTTTTATGATACTAAACTAACGGAATCCGTTATCAAACAATTAAGTATTAACACTGCCTAACAAGGAGGTAACACCATGAACCTCGCAGAGCAAACCTTGAAGGCGCAAATCAAATACATGGTTTTAGAATCCGCAATGATGATCCAAGACGGTTACACCGACCAAGATGTAATTAACCGTCTGATGGAAATTGTTGAGTTGCTGGATTATTTACCACAAAGGGAGGTGAAATTATGCAACGACGAACTCTAAAGGTTCAAGAGGTTGCTGACTACCTGGGAGTACATCAAGACACCATCTACACAATGGTTAGAGAAAAACAAATTCCTCATTTCAAAGTGCGTCGCAGAATCCTTTTCACAGTTGAAAGTATTGATGCTTGGATTCGCGAGAGAGAATCAGAAATAACTAAGGAGGCTATCTAATGAATCAATTAAAACCAATTATCGAAAATAACCAACGGGTATTACTTACTTCTCAATTGGCAGAAGCATATGGAGCAGATTCTGAAAGAATCGTTAAGAATTTCAATCGAAATAAAGACCGTTACAAAGAAAATAAACATTACCTTCTTTTAGAAGGTCAAGAATTAAGAGAGTTCAGAGCAAAAGGACAAATTGACCTTTCGCTAAATTTAAATCGTTTATATCTCTGGACTGAAAAAGGAGCTTGGCTACATGCAAAATCATTAAACACTGACCAAGCGTGGGACGCTTACGAAATGCTTGTTGATGAATATTACACAGTAAAAGAAAATGTCACACCACTTTCTAAAGAAAAAGCCCTTGTAACTGTCTTAAGAACGACAGCTGATCTTGTAGAAAGTCATGATTCGATTATCAAGGAGCAACATGAAATAAGAAAGTTAATTACATCTGTTGATAACAAAGTAGAAGAACAGATCACACTCACTAGTGGTGAACAACGTCGCTTACAAAAAGGTGTAGCTCGTCGAGTTTATGAGTTCACGGAAGATAAAACAGAAGCCGCCAAGCTTTTCCGTGAACTCTATCGAGAGATTAAAGATCGTTTCGGAGTTGCCAGTTACAAAGACGTTAAGCAAAGGGAATTACAGTCAGCCATTCGGTACATTGAAAACTGGATACCTAGGAAAGTCTCTTAATCTAGTTAAATTGTAAAACAGTTCCAAGTCTATTAACAGAATACCGTAAGTACAAAGGAGTGATTAATATAAAGCTAACTGAAAAAAGAAAAAACTTGCTGAAAAGAGCAAGTCGATTCCGTTCAGTACCTGGTCATGGTCCAGATATTTTAAAGATGTCAGATGATGAGTTAGAAAGATATGTTTCCATCTTGGAAGCAACTTTTGAAGAAGCATTTAAGGAAGAGGAGGAATAGAAATTGTCTATCGGCAGAACCATTGCCGAGTGTCGTTACGAAAGGGAACTTACTCAGGAACAAATGTCACTTAATCTACCGATCAGTAAAGAATTACTCGGCAAAATTGAATTGGATAAACGGAAATTAAAACAGGATGTGATGCCTTATATAGCTTCTGAGTTAGACCATGTAAAGGCTACAACAGCCTTATGGGGAGAAGTTGCGGACGGTGTCACAATCCCTTACTTAGATGGTGACTACATAGATCACACACCAGCTGCTCTAATCGCTAGAGCAAATCGAGAAATCGATGAAGCCAAACGCCATCTTGATGAAGTAGAAGCAACAAAGCCAATTGGATTTATGAACCTAGAAGAAGTAAATACCCTACGAAATGCCAATAAGGAACTATTAGACATTGCAGCTGTTGCCATCACGTTAGTGGGTGATAACTGCGAATGGCACGGCCTATCATTTGCAGATGAAATTAAACAGTGGCATGTCTCATTAAAAGCTAGGAGGCTAAAAAAATGAATATAAACCAGTATCACGTTCAAGACATGGAAAAGGCATTATTAGAACATATTTGTTCTATGGACTTACTCAATCACGCAAAACACGCTCTTAGCTTTGATGATCTAGAAGAAGTTAAACGCTCATTGAAAGATATTGAGAAATCAGTGAATGAATTGGAGAAGTTGAAAGAGAAAAAACGAAATTATAATCAACTAGTAAAAATAGCACAGAAATTAGCACAAGACGGAGTTTTGATTTCGGTAGTTCAAAGGAGAATGAGAGGATGATCGGAGCACTATTCTTCTATATCGCATTGATCTTCTTACTTGGATTTATGATAGGCGGTTTTTTGAAAGATGAAAAACAAAAATAAAAAGACAGCTATCCAACGGACCCATGTTAGATAACTGCTTCAGAATCAGCACTTTCATTATACCACTCTACTATGGTAGGTGCCAACTGGTACCTATCAAACTACTAAGAAGTTGAGGTCTATCCCCTGCCTCGTTATAGCTTCTTGGTAGTTTGATGGGGATCACGACCATCAGAGGGAGGTGAAATAATGCTAGAACTTCCAGCAATTACTCTAGTAAATCGGACAGGCTATGAAACTATGACAATTCAACCAGAACATTGTGGAATTGATTATTTCGGTGACGAGATCTTAGCTGGCGATGATGTTATTGAGGATGATGGAGAATTAATTTTGAAAGACAACCTAGAACGTTATTTGGCAGAAAAATATGAGTTTAAGTTCAAAACGGCATGAAAAAAGCTCACTTGGCAGAGTGAGCTCCTAAAAAACAATTTAATTATTTTTAGTTTAGTAGATTTTCTTAAATAAAGCAAACGGAGGTTGAACTGATGGCAATGAATTTAAACGCTGTTCCTACTCATGATATGACCCGCGCTGAATGGTTAGAAGAACGTACGAAAGGAATCGGAGGCAGTGATGTTGGGATTATCCTTGGATTAAATAAATATCGTACTCCATTCGAATTATGGCTTGAAAAAACAGGACAAGTTGAGCCGGTAGAAATTGATAACGAAGCAATCTATTGGGGTAACGAAATGGAGAATGTAGTAGCAAAAGAATTTGAAAAACGTACTGGAAAAAAAGTAAGAAGGTCAAACTTTATGTTTACACATCCTGAAATTCCATATGCAAAGGCAAACGTCGATCGTTTTGTTGTTGGAGAATCATCTGTTTTGGAATGTAAGACAGCCTCAGCATATCTTGCAAAAGATTGGGCAGAAGATGAGGTTCCTGATACTTACCTGGTCCAAGTTCAACATTATCTAGGGGTTACCGGTAAAGAGAAAGGGTATATTGCTGTCCTTATCGGAGGTAACCGATTCGTCTGGAAAGAGATTGAACGGGATGACGAACTGATTGACATGATTTTCAAAGCTGTTAAACACTTTTGGGAATTTCATGTACAGCAAGGAAACCCTCCTGAATTGGATGGATCCAGTGCAGCAGAAAAATTCCTGAAAGAAAAATATGATCGTGCTGAAAAAGAAAAACAGATCATTCTTCCAGCAGAATATAAAGACTTAATAGATCAATACAGACAACTAAAAGCTGATGAAAAGCTAGTTACAACAGCAAAGAAAGAAATTGAAAACAAAATTAAAGATACCCTAAAGGATGCTGAAACAGGTACAGTCGGAGATTATATTGTTTCTTGGAAAAACCAATCTCGGACAAGCGTTGATTCTAAGGCTCTTAAAGCGAAGTTTCCTGATATCCATAAAGAAGTATTAAAACAATCGTCCTTTAGAAAATTTGATGTAAAGGAGGCTAATTAATGGCTACGAATAGCACATTAAAAAATCAATTAGCCAATAAGCAGGAAACCTCTGCACAGCAAGTTTCTGCTAATTCTCTTGGATTGAAATCATTATTAAATACACCAACGATGCAAAAGAAATTTGACCAGGTATTAGAAAAGAAAGCGCCACAGTTCATGGCTTCCTTATTGAATCTATACAACGGTGATCCAAGTCTCCAAGCAGCTGAACCAATGTCCATTGTTTCAAGTGCCATGGTAGCAGCAAGTTTAGATTTACCGATTGATAAGAACTTAGGGTATGCCTGGATTGTTCCTTTCTACGATAAGAATAAAGGTCATAAGGCTGCACAATTTCAACTTGGATATAAAGGTTACATTCAATTAGCCCTTCGCACAGGTCAATATAAAGCGATTAATGTCATCGAGGTAAGAGAAGGAGAACTAAAAAAGTGGAATCGCCTAACAGAAGAGTTAGAGCTCGATTTGGAAGGTACGAGCAGTGATAAAGTGATTGGTTATTGTGGTTATTTCCGATTAGTAAACGGTTTTGAAAAGACCGTCTACTGGACGAAAGATGAAGTGGAAGCTCATAGGATTAAACATAACAAGATGAAGGATAAAAAGGCTTTAAACAATGTCTGGAAGTCTGATTATGATGCAATGGCAATGAAAACAGTCCTTAGAAACATGTTAGGGAAATGGGGTATCCTCTCCATCGAAATGCAAAAGGCCATTTCGGAAGATGAAAGAGAAGTTAAAGACATTACAGATGATGCAAGTGAGGAAGAACCAGAAAAAATTATTGATGTTGAATATACAGAAACTGATCCGGAACCTAAAAAGAAAAAAGATAAAGAGTCAGCACAAGATGTAATGGATATGAGTTTTGATTAATAACAACGTTCCTTATCGTGTCTTACTCCCAAAAAGATTGTGGAGTGAGGCACGGGATAAAGAACATTTAAAAAGGCTTGTACTAGAGTATATGCAGCGTTATCCGAATTATGTCGTGAAAGGTGTTAAAAACGGCATGGCAATTTGTGAAAGGGAGGAAATAAAACAATGAAAGCAACTGGAATCGTTAGAAGAATAGATGACTTAGGACGTGTTGTTATCCCTAAAGAAATTAGAAGGGCTAAAGGAATTGAAGACGGAGATCCATTAGAAATTTTTGTTGATAATAACGGGGCTATTCTTCTTCGTCACTTCAAACCAAGTACGGAAAGAAATAATGTTCTTGAATGGCTTGATAACGCCTTGGCAGAAGCTAAAAATGACAAAGACAGGGAATCAATCATACAAGCCATCTCATTTGTTAGAAAGGGCTAAGAAAATGAAAGAGAGGTGAGGCTGGATGGCTGATGTACAACCGGAAAAAGGCTACATACGAATAGCGACAGAGCTAATGAATGAAATCATCAGGAGAGATTTTTCGAAGAGACAATTAGCCATCCTTCACTTCATCATTCGCCTGTCGTATGGATGCCATAGAAAAGATTGTATTGTAAAAAGATTTAACTTTTTTGAATTAGCTGGATTAAATAAATCGGATGTCAAAAAAGAATTGAAATTTTTACGAGAATGCAGAGTCGTAAATTGGGACGAAAACACCATGACTTTTTCCTTGAATAAGGACTATGAAAAATGGCAGATAAATCCTTCTAAGGGGTTCGAAAAGGAAAAATTTGATCAATTAATTCATGAAAATCTCAAACAAAAAGTTGGTGAAATACCAACTAAATCAAGTGAAAAAGTTAGTAAAACACCAACTGATTTAGAAAGCCTAGTTGGTAAAACACTAACTAATTTAGGCATAAAAGTTGGTAAAACACTAACTACGAAGTTGGTAAAACACCAACTCGAACTGCACGGAAACGATTGGGAGAGTAAGGACGAAGAGGTCCTTAAAGATAGTATTAAAGATATTTATTTAAAGATAAAAGATCATGATGATAAGGATGATAAGATGCAGCAAAATTATTTTACCGAATATGAAAAGGCGTTTGGTTATCCTCCTGCTTTATTAATCTCAGATTTTGAACACTGGATTGACAGTGAGGAAAGTCAATTTACTGAACCAGAAGAAATAATCATCGAAGTTGTTCATAGAGCCAAAAAGCAAATACCTAGAAATCCTGCAAAATACGTCTCTGGAATTCTGAAAAGATTACATGACATGGAGCTCTATTCTTTGGATGCTGTGAAAGCCTATAACAAAAAGTTTGACGAAAAAATGAGTGGAGGTGCGAAGGATGGAGCGAAGGTTCACCAGTATCGCTCAGGTTATGGACGATCTACAGAAAAAAGCAATGATGACTCCATCACAGGCGGTCAAGTCGGATGGATCGGAAAACAAAAATCAATATGACTGTCAGAAGTGTAAAGACAAAGGTTTTATTCTTACCAACCTTCCTGATTTTGATGACGATGGTGAACAAAGAACTTGGCCAAATGGAACACCTAAGTTTTTAGAAACCTTACTAGACTGCGAATGCTCAAAAAAGCGCCAATCATCACACTTGATGAAATTCAGCGAGATTACAGACGATTTCAAAAAAATGACGTTCACTAATTTTTCTTTGGAAGGAAAACACGAAATGATTCATGGTGCTTACCAGTGCGCGGTGAATTACTTCAAAGACTTCGACCAGATTAATTCTAGCCGCCACAATAGTATCAGCTTACTAGGGCAACCAGGAACGGGAAAAACACATTTACTAACAGCTCTAGCAAATAACCTGATTTACAAAAAACAAATTAGCGTTCTTTATTTTCCTTTCGTAGAAGGATTTAACGACTTGAAAGATGACTTTAATTTACTCGAAGAAAAGCTTACGAAGATGAAACGAGTACAGATACTATTCATCGATGATCTGTTTAAAGGTCGAGAGACACCTACTCAATTTCAACTGGAGCAGACTTTTGGAGTCATCAATTATCGATACCTTAATCATAAACCGATAATGATTTCCTCTGAAAAAACGGTAGATGAACTTTGTGACATTGACGAGGCTTTAGGAACAAGGATTTACCAAATGTCTAGAGACTACACAGTGGTTCTCAAGGGAGATAGAAAAATACTTAATCATAGATTGGCAGGGATGGCGAGTGTGTAACATTTGCAACGGAACACATGTAGCAAAGAGCATGAACGGGTTCACTATCGAATTTGTACCTTGTCCAGATTGCGGTCCAATGGATCCAAAAGTCAAAGCAGAGAAAAATAGACTTTTTGAAGAACGGTTAGCAGCAGCGGAAATGAAGTTTGAAGTTAAGAGTGCTTAATAACTTTATGACGTTATTAACTCAAATAGCGTAGTAAGGGAGTGAGTTTGTTGGAGAAGGTAAGCGAAGAAGTCTTAGAACTCGCTAGAAAAATTCGTAGTGAAGACAATTTGTACATTTGGGAAACAACTATAAAAGAAGCTGAACGAATTTTAGAGAACAGAAAAAAGATGAAAGCAGTTAATAGTTATTACACTAAACAATACTGAACAATTCGACTCTATAAAGCGAAGAAAGGAGTGTACTCATGCCAGCAGAAATCGTTGAAAACCGTATTGATTTTCTTATCAACAAACTAATCGATTACGGCTATCACAAGCATCCTGACGGACGAGATTTATACGAGCTGTCGTTATTCGAACTAGAAAGCATTTATATCAATCTACGGATCCAAAATGCTAGAAAGCAACCAATCTATCAAGCACCAGGAATCTACTACATCATGCCGATTGCGGGCAAACCAAAAAAGAGGTGTGGATGTGGGCGTTCTGTACAAAACAGTTAAGAATACTCAAGCAATCCAGAAACAAAGCATGATAAGTGATCTAATGGCTAGAGGAATTACGGAAACGCAAGACGGAAAAAGCATTCTTGATCTTGACTACTACGAATTGCGTCACGAACTGGTACTTGCGGAGATTAGGAAAACGGATATTGAAAGCCCAGAGAACAAGTGGTTTTAGGAGGTGCAGCATTGATTAAGTTCACAGTTTACGGAACACCAGTAGCACAAGGAAGACCAAGATTTAGTTCTCAAGGAGGATTTACTAGAGCATATGACCCTAAGAAGTCTAAGGACTTCAAGGAATATGTGAAGTTAGTTGCAGCAGAAAATAGACCAAATAAACTTCTTGAAGGACCTTTAGCAATGAAAATAGCAGTCTATAAACCTAGTTTGAAAAGCTTCAGCAAAAAGAAAGTTCTTGCTGCTGAAAAAGGTGAACTAAGACCACTTACTAAGCCAGATGTAGACAACTACGCAAAAGGGATTAAAGATGCTCTTAAATCAGTTATCTGGAAAGATGACAGCCAGGTAGTGGAGCTAACAATAAGTAAATGGTATAGCGAAAACCCGCGCATTGAAGTAATAATCCAACCAATTTAGGAGGTAATCACATTGACACAAATCGTAGATTTAAACGAATTCGCAGATGGTGCAGTAGCAGAACGTTTTAACTTGGAATTACAGAAAGTCTTAGAGAACTTTGCGGATTTAAACACTGATCCAACTGCTAAAAGAAAAATTAATTTAGTCATTACTTTAGCAGGGGATGAAGCAAGAGACGTTATCCTAGCTAACGTTCAGGC
The DNA here is from genome assembly GCF_016908495.1 of Rossellomorea pakistanensis. Taxonomy (GTDB): domain Bacteria; phylum Bacillota; class Bacilli; order Bacillales; family Bacillaceae_B; genus Rossellomorea; species Rossellomorea pakistanensis. The sequence continues at coordinate 791,955 of NZ_JAFBDZ010000002.1, forward strand.
TAAAACTTCTCTTGCTCCAGCCAAGAAGCTCGAAGCCAAAATTATTATGGACCTTGATGATAAAGGAAAAGTAACTGGTAAAGAACTTAAATCGGGAGTGAAAGGCCAAACCCGAGTTGATCTTGAAACAGGAGAAATTCAAGAGGATACAGGATCTAGAATTTATAGCTTTAGACAACCAAAGGAGGATGTTAAGTAATGATTAAAGAGGCGATTCAATACATTGTTGGTTTAGGAAACACACGCATTGAGAAAGTTGGAGATCAGGTTTACTCAACACAACCAATTCACAAAGTGAGCATACCTACACCTAATACGATTCAGGTAAGAAGCCTTTCAGGTTTAGTAGAATACTTACAATCAGGATTCGACGGAGAGGAACAGTTAATGATCCATGTTGAATCACCAACTGATGTTTCAGTGTTCAGCTCTTTCAACCGTGATTTTAATCGAAAAGCATTGATTGAAGCAAAAGCCATGATACCTGGGTACTCTTTTGAACGCTGGTACGATGCTGAAGAATTTAATATCAAATTACAATCTGTATTCGTAAAGAATGAAGATCGTGACATCATGCTGAAAGTGGTTGGAAATATCAAAGAAGAAGATGTTCGAACTGTTGGTGACAATGGAGTTAGTCAATCTGTAACTGCAAAAGTAGGAGTTGCAACTGTTGGACAGGTAGAGGTTCCAAATCCAGTAGCACTTAAACCATATCGGACCTTCGTTGAAGTAGATCAACCAGAAAGTGACTTTATCTTCCGTATGCAAAACGGTCCACGATGTGCACTGTTTGAAGCTGATGGTGGAGCTTGGAAAGTACAAGCTATGAGGAACATTAAGGACTATTTACAATTCGCTCTTCAAGAAGAGTTTAATGCCGGAAAACTAGTGATCATCGCATAATGGCACAAGTCATCATAGCTGATGATCGAGCAGAATGGATGAAAAAAGAAGATAGAGTGGCAGCGTGTATGCGCTGCTCTTTCTTCAAAAACTGCCAGACAAGGTGTGGAACGGATTGTAAACATTTTGGAGGGAATGTGATACCCAAGATTAGGAGGAAGAGTAATGGATTTAGAAAAGCTGTTTCAGACTCAAAAAGTTTTAAGAGATAAAATCAATTACAACGAATCGGATAGACTAAATAAATTGGTGTTAGCATTGCTAGTAGAATTAGGCGAATGTGCAAATGAATGGCGAGGGTTTAAGTTTTGGAGTAAGGACCAAATGCCAAGGATTTTCGTTCCGATCCACAAATGGATTGAAGGATTAAAAAGAGTTGTCGGTCATACAAATCCACTCTTAGAAGAATATGTGGACGGATTACATTTTGTATTGGAATTGGGATTGGAATGGGGATTTCAAGATAAAAAGCCTTTTCTTGTTCATATTGGAAAAACAGAAGAAATGTTTTTGAGAGTTTATAAATGCGCACTTTTATTAAAACAATGTGGTACTGGAAGATATCATAAAGAATTTTACTTTGGTGAGTTATTGAGTAATTACCTTGGTCTAGGTAAAGCCCTTGGCTTCACATGGGAAGAAGTAGAAGAAGCCTACATGAATAAGAATGCCATTAATCATAAGAGACAAGATTCGGGTGTGTACTGATGAAAACCATAGAAAAATCACAAACCATTAAACACTGTCCGAATTGTGAAATAGTCGGAGAAGTAGTAAAAAATTCTCGTGGATATTTAACCATGATATGTCCATCATGTGAGGCAAAGTGGAGAACGGATTCGGAATTGTGCGGTCGTTGTCATAAGCCCAATGGATTTGCAGTGCCAGGTCTTTGTTCCAAGTGTTATGCGGATCATTTGGAGTTTAAATGGTAGAAGTTATCTATAACATTTTGGGTTTAGTTATATTGTTTTATATAACTTGGTTATTTTACTACGCTATTAAAAATGAATTGTTATTAGATACTATCGGAGCATTTGTTTTTATTGCATTTGGAATGATCGTTTTTAGATTATTGATTTGAAAGGCTGATTGTAATGAGTAAAGTCACGGTTTGGTACATGACCGAGGAAGAACGCCTCGCCTACATCGAAAAACATCCAATTAGGCCTACAAAAAAGCCTAAACGAATAGATGAAGCTGACTTTCACAAAAAAGATTTTACCTGGCGTGGAGAAAAAGGTGCGGAAGCCAGATGGGGAAATCGAGACTCAATTTAAAGGAGGGGTCTTGATGAAGACAGATACAGAGAAAATGACGGCAGAAATTGATTTGATGAGCAATTGCATCTACGTCGTAAAAGATGGGCATGTAACCAAGATTGAAGCTCCTCAAACAGGATATGGTGAATATACTGCTGTTTGGAAAGATGGGAAAGTACTGGACATAATCAAACAGGAAAGAGTGAGAATTAAATGAATAGTACTCAAGAAGAAACTTTGAACGAAATAGTTCAACGAATCCGCCAAGCGATACATGAACTTGCTAAATTTCTTGCTCCTTTTGTTAAAAAAATTATAGAAGTTTGGAATGCCATTAAAGATTACAAGATCAAACATATTGAGTATCGAGAGAGCGTAAGAGCAGTTAGATCGACATGGCATTCCCAAAAAGACACCCGAAAACCTAGTCAGTATCTTCAAAATAAGCCAAGATTCATTGTTAGAAAGATAATTAGATAAATAGCCTTACTGAAGAACAGAGGGCACTGAATGAACGCATTAGCGTTTGTTTGGTGTTCTTTTTTTATTTGATAAAGGGGCGTGAGAATGTGAATTATCTGTGGATAGCTTATTTCATAATTGGATTGATATTATGTCTCATTCAGGAAGAACCAGAAGAAGTGGATGAGGACGAAGGCGTTACTTATGCTTTCATTTTGTTCTTATTGATCTTGATTATTTTATGGCCTGTTGTACTTATTTGGCAAGGTATAAAGGGGATGAAGTCATGAGGGATTTTAAAGAGCAATTGAAACAATGGAAACAGCAACATAGAGAAGTTAAACGATATGGTCGTAAAAAGCCACAGAAGCGCCGAGATGAAGTTTTAACAGATGCAGATATTAGGAGTCTCATGGGGATGAACAAAGCCACGTATCGAAGAGGAAAAGGCGGAGCATATAGACAAAAACAATAGGAGTTGATTCCATGACAGTTCAAATGACGAAGTGGCAAATTGAAGAATGGATCCATGACTATAACTTTATGTTAAGAGAAATCTCACGTCTTTCACGTATTCTTAACAGGGTCTCATTTGGAGGTAATAGTTTAGTGGCGCAATATGGAATAGATGCGGCAATGCCAAAAGGGAGTTCTGGCATTAGTGAAGCTGAAAAGAAACAAATTGAATACCAGGAGAAAAGATTAAAAAAATATCAAGAAACTATATCATTTCTTGAGTTAGTTCACGGTTTTTTTGAAACAGAAAAATACAGAGTGGTCTATGAATGTATGTTGGACGGGATGAGTTATAGGGCTATCGCTAAACACCTTGGGGTTTCAAGAGATACTGTTAGAGAAATGAAAGAAGAAATTTTAAGTATAATCGTCCAAAAAGGCCAAAAAGACCACATTCCGCAATTGTTGAAAAAAGAAAAATCCGTGGTGTAAAATGGAAGGCAGGACGGGGAGTCGAATATCTCTCCGGTATAGAACGGAATTATGTAATGAGCGCTTGCTTTGGCAGGCGTTTTTATTATGAAAATTAAGATATTGTTAATATTATGTAAAATAGTGGGAATTAGCCTTTTCTGTGTCGAAAGAACTAGTAAAAGGAGATGATCACTATGAGTAGTACAGAAAAATGTGATGTATGTTTAACGAATGAATCAGTAATTGAAGGATTATGTATTTATTGCTTAAAACGTATGGAACCAGTAAAAGAAAACCTTAATATTCTCATGATCTATATGAATACAATGACAGAAATGATGATTGAAGCTGGAGTTATTGATCTTTATGAGTTTAAACAACGGTTTCAACGTAAATTGGAGCATGATAAAAGTATTAATCAATAGCAGGAAATTATCTCCTTTTTGGCGAAGTAAGTCGAAAAGGGGGTGAAAAATACATGGGAAGAAATAGTGGATTCGATGATTTGGGTAAACAACTCAAAAAAATGGAGAGGAACATTAAAGACTACGAAAACGGAAAAGAAGTAGGTTTTAACGAACTCTTTAATGAGTCATTCATGAGAAAATATACTGACTTCGGTAATATTGATAATTTCTTTGAAGAAAGTCCTTTTACTGTTGAGACAAATGAGGATCTAGAAAACATTGACGATTCAAAATTAGATGCATATGTTTCACAAACAACTCGTTTTTCTACTTGGGAAGCAATGCTGAATGAAGCAGGAAAAATTCATCTAACAAAGAAACTTGGATTTTAGTTTACGGTAAAGAAGCATCCTTCGGGGGTGCTTTTTCTTATGTCCAAAACAATACTCGGGGGTGGCGGTGAATGTAAATGCCTAACTGGAATGAAATAAGAAATGAATATGAATCAAGTAAGATAACTTTAAAAGCATTAGCAGAGAAATATGATGTGAAAATAGGGACTCTAAAAAGCCGAAAGAGTCGTGAAGGTTGGTCGAGGGATCCAACGAAAAAGGATGCAACCAAAAGTAAGGTTGCAACCCCTAAAAAGAAAGTTTCAACTAAGAAGAAACAACAAAATAGAAGTGGTAATCCAAATCCTTCTCATAAGTTTCCGAATCACAACAGCTTTCGAACAAAACATGGTCTTTACAGTAAGTTTTTACATGCAGAGCAAGTTGAAATCATGCAAGCCATGGAAGATTTAAATATTGCTGATCAATTGTGGTTCCAGATTGAAGTAAAGTTTTCAGCTATAGTCCGTATGCAGAAGATTATGTGGGTTGAAGATGCTCACGATCATCTAAAAGAAGAAAGTGGAAGTAGTTGGGGAGAAGGCGGTGGCGGCGAGTCATTTAAAGTCTCATTCGCTTATGAACGTTATGAATCTTATATTAAGGCTCAAGCTCGTGCTATGGCTGAATATAGGAATTTAACAAAGCAATTCTTAGAATTAGCCCACGAAGATGATGAACGTCGATTGAAGCTAGAGCAAATGCGCTTAAATATCGAGAAAACGAAAGCTGAAATAAAAGACGAGGTTTCTACAGGAAGTCGTGTTGTGATTGTCAATGACAAAGAAGCAATGAGGAAGGCGTTAGAAAATGACAGCAAAAATGATTAAAGTTATGGATTTAATGAATGTCAATTTCTATTCGCTATGGCTTGCTGAAGCTTCTCACATTGTAGCAAAAGGCGGACGTTCTTCTATGAAGTCATCCGTTATATCTTTGAAGCTCGTTACAGATTTTTTAGAAGATGACCAGGGGAATGTTGTTTGTTTAAGGAAAGTTGGTAAATATCTCTCTACTTCGATTTACGAGCAAATTAAATGGGCCATATATATGCTTGGTGTTGAGGGTGAGTTTTATTTCGGGAAATCACCTTTAATTATTCGTCATAAGCCAACAGGAACAGCATTTTACTTTTATGGCGTTGATGATCCTATGAAAATTAAGTCAGCCAAGATTGCAAAAGGATATGTTATGGCATTGTGGTATGAGGAAGCAGCAGAATTTGCAGGTGTAGAAGATATAGACATTGTCGAGGACACTTTTATTCGTCAAGAGATTGAAGGGAAAGAGGTTAAAGTATATTTCTCTTATAATCCGCCTAGAAACCCTTATTCATGGATTAATGAATGGCTAGATACTAAAGTGGGTGACGAGGACTATTTTGTCCATCACTCTAGTTATTTAGATGACAAAAAAGGCTTCCTATCGGATCAAATGATTAGGAAGATCGAGAAGTATAAAGAAAATGATATAGATTATTGGCGCTGGATGTATAACGGCGAGGTTATCGGTTTAGGTGATATGGTTTATAACGTTAACCATATTCGTGAAATAGAAGAGTTGCCAGAAGATGACGACATTATTCTTATTGATACCGCTTCTGATACAGGTCATCAAGTATCCGCTACTACCCATCTAGCATTAGCTCTTACGAAAAAACAGAATGTGATTTTGTTAGATACTTACTATTACAGTCCAGAAAACAAAGCGAATAAGAAAGCTCCTAGCGAACTATCGAAAGAATTACATGAATGGTGTGAAAGTGTAAAGAGCGAATACAAAAAGAATTTTGATGTACAAACAATTGACTCTGCCGAGGGTGCTTTACGAAATCAGTATTTTAAAGACTACGGTGTTCGCCTTCATCCAGTAGCAAAGAAAAAGAAAATAGATATGATTGACAACGTCCAAGACTTATTTGCGCAGGGGCGTTTTTTCGTGTTGAAAACCAAAAGCAATGAGATATTTTTAACCGAACATAAGAAATATCAATGGGATGCCGATACTCTTCAAAGTGATGATCCGAAAATAATTAAGGTAGATGACCATACTTGTGACGCTTTTCAATACTATGTGAATGACAACCTAAGGAAATTGAATCTGAAGTATTAGGAGGTGATTCGGTGTTTAAAAACCTAATCGCCAAGTTAAGGCAGGTGATGTACAAAATGAAGCTGTTGAAAGGCATTAAGAAGCTGTCCGACTATAAAGACATCCAACTATCTGATGAACAATATCAACTGATAGACGTTTGGAAATCGCTTTATAAAGGATTTTATGAAAAATGGCATAAACTTTCCTACCGGACGATAGCAGGAGAAAAAACACGTCAAATGGCTACCCTTGGAATGCCGAAAGTAATCTCTCAAGAAATGGCTACTTTAGTATTTAACGAAAAATGCGAGATTAGTATTTCAGATAAAATGCTAGGAGAAGATATTGAGAGTGTATTTAAAGCCAATAGTTTTTATAAGAACGTCCAGGACTACTTAGAGTATAGCTTTGCTCTTGGTGGCATGGTTGTAAAAGCTTTTGCGGAAGTCAAAAAGATTAAACTTTCTTATGTGACCGCAGATTGTTTTATTCCTATTTCATGGGACAACAAAGGTATTTCAGAGGGTGTATTCATTAATGAATTCCGAAAGGGTGACAAGAAATACACTCACCTTGAATGGCATTTATGGGAAGGTTCTAAATACATTATCAAAAATGAAGTATATGAAAGTACTAACAGTGAAGAGTTAGGAGTTAAAGTGCCTTTGAAAAACTTCTTCCCTAATTTGGAGGAAGAGGTCCAAATCGATGGTCTAGAGAGACCTCTTTTCGTGTACTTCAAGCCGAACACTGCCAATAACATTGACACATCAAGTCCTCTTGGAATTTCAGTCTTTGCTAATGCATTGGACACGATCAAATCACTCGATATTGCTTTTGATAGCTTTCAGAGAGAATTCAAGCTAGGGCGTAAACGTATCTTAGTCCCTTCTTTTGCGATTAAATCGGTTATTGATCCAGAGACCGGTAAAACTCATCGATATTTCGATGACACGGATGAAGCATATGAGGCTTTCAATTTTGAAGATGGCGTGAACGATATTAAAGATATATCGGTAGAATTACGCGTAGAAGAACATATAGCAGCCATTAACGCTTTTTTAAATATCCTAGCGATGCAAATTGGATTTAGTGCTGGTTCTTTTACCTTTGATGGTCAAGGAGTTAAAACTGCAACAGAAGTGGTTTCCGAGAATAGTAAGACATTCCGAACAAAGCAAGGTCACGAAACAGTAATTGAAGCAGGGATTCAAGAGTTAATTGAAGTGATCGTTCAAGTAGCAAAGCTATATAAGATTTTTTCTGCTCCAGATGAATTTGAGGTGACCGTCACCTTTGATGATTCGATTGCAGAAGATAAGGCAGCTGAAATCAACAAACAAATTCAGCTTATTACTAATGGCCTGAACAGTAAAAAAAGGGCTATTATGAAGATTCATGGTATGACAGAAGAAGAAGCTGATAGGCTCCTTGAGGAAATTAATGAGGAACGAAAAACGGCTACTCCTGAAATGGGAGATCTTTTTGGTGGTGCTGAGTAATGGAACCACTCAAACAACAGCAATTAACACTTCCAGTCGTTGAAGTTTTTCTTGCTATTGAAGAACAAATCCTTATTAACATTGCAAAACAACTAAGGAAACACAGGAGCTTGCTTACAGAGGACAAGATATTGTCTTGGCGAGCCGAACAAACCAACATGCTAGAGAGTCTCACACAGCAGAATATTGTCACGGTAGCCAAAAATAGTGGTCTAGCAATCGATGAAGTTACTAAAATTCTTAAACAGGCAGGATTCAGCACTGTTGAACAGTATGAGGGTGACTTACAAGAAGCTGTTCAGGAAGGTTTGCTAATCGCTCCACCAGCTGTTGAAGAAAGTTCTGTTTTACAGGATATTCTTGCTGCATACCAAGCACAGGCAATAACTACTTTCAATCTAGTCAATACCACTCTTATAGAACAAGCCTATCAAGCTAAATTAGACATTATAAATAAAACGGTAGGTAAGGTATTGGCAGGGGTTCAAACTCCGCAGGAAGCACTCAGGGACGTTGCTAGACAATGGGCTAATGATGGTATTCCTGCCCTTATAGATAAAGCCGGCAAGAAGTGGTCCACTGAAGCATATGTGAATATGGTTATGCGATCTACTTCAAATCGAATATCTAATGAAATGCAAGATGCTCGAATGGATGAATACGGTGCCGATCTCATTGAAATATCATCACATATGGGAGCAAGACCTAAATGCGCTCCATATCAAGGGCGTGTTTTTAGTAGAAGTGGGAATGACAATAAATATCCTGCTTTTAGTTCTACGACATACGGACAACCAGATGGATTATTCGGGATTAATTGCAGACATGTTAAATATCCTTATATTCCTGGTATCTCTAAACAACGTTATGAGCCATATAACGAGAAGGAAAACAAAAAGGCATATAAAGAAAGCCAGCAACAGCGATATATGGAGAGACAAATCAGAAAAGCAAAGCGTGAGCTCGCTATGATGATGGAAATGAGAGATCCATACGGAGTAAACGAAGCTGAAGAAAAGGTAAAAGATGTTCAGGCGAATATGCGTGAGTTTATTCGTGCTACTGGAAGAACACGACGTTATAACCGTGAAAAACCATATTAGGAGGATTTGAAAATGAGTGAACAAATTGAAAACAATTTTATGTACCATGCTCCAAAAGAAGGGCAACCAGAAAAATATACAGCTATTCGTGAAAAAGCAAAGGAATTAGCTTATCTAATCGAAGAGACTTGCCCGAACAGCCGTGAGAAGTCAGTTGCATTTACTAATTTAGAGACTGCTGTTATGTGGGCCAATGCTTCCATAGCACGTAATTAGGAGGATTATAGTGGCTAAATACCGTAAAAAGCCTGTTGTTATTGAGGCTGTTCAGTACAATGGTCTTGTATCAGAAATAGTTGATTTCGCTGTTGAAGAACATCCAGACAACGTTTTTAAAATTTTTAATTATTTTGATGGGGAACTGTTCATCAACACTTTAGAAGGTAAAGTGAAAGCAAATAAAGGTGATTATATCATCAAAGGGGTAAATGGTGAGTTTTATCCTTGTAAACCAGATATTTTCGAAAAGACTTATGAAATTGTCGAATAGGTGGTGATAATATGTTTGCTACTAAAAAAGAAATTGAAGAACTTAATAAAAAAGTAGATGAAAAAATAAAAGAACAGGATAAGACCATTAATGAATTAGGGTTTCATCTTATCCAATTGCAAGAAGAAGTAAATGAATTGAAGAAGCCCAAAGAGCCCACCTATTTCGGTTAAGGCTTTTTATTTTGGTCTTTTTAAAGGCTAGACCCTAAAGAGGCGTATTCCTTAGCGTGGAGGGTTACACGTTGAAAAAACTAATAAGGAGCGAAAATAGATGCCATTACAAAAGTTATTAGGTGAAGAATTATATAAACAGGTCATGGAAAAAGCAGGAGATAACAAGATTGCTATTGTTTCAGATGGCAATTGGTTTCCTAAAGACAAGTTTAATCAGGTCAACGATGACAATAAGGAATTAAAAAAGCAGTTAAAAGATCGTGATACTCAACTAGACGATTTAAAAACTAAAGCAGCCGGAAATGAAGACTTGCTTAAGCAGTTAGATGACTTGAAAGCAGAGAATCAAAAAACGGCTAAGGATTATCAAACAAAGCTGGACCAACAATCTTTTGATTTTGCTTTAAAAGATGCTCTAAGTGGAGCGAAGGCAAAGAATCCCAAAGCAGTTGAAGCTCTACTAAACAAAGAAGCTATTAAACTTGATGGAGATAAGTTACTTGGGTTAGAAGAACAATTGAAAAACATCAGAGAAAGTGATGCCTATCTATTTGATGAACCTGAACAACAAAAACCAAGCACTCCACAATTCTCACAAGGAAGTCATCAAAGGCAAGGTGGTTCAGAGCCTGCCACTTTAGCAGATGCACTGGCTCAAAGGTTTTCTACTAATTAATTTTAATACTAAAATGGAGAGTGAAATTATATGCCAATCACATTACAACAAGCAAAGGTCGGTATGGCCGATCATGTAGACCAAATGGTCATTGACGAGTTTCGTCGCAGTTCTTTACTTTTAGATGCTTTAACTTTCGATAATGCCGTTTCACCAGGTACTGGAGGAAGCACTTTAACATACGGTTACACTCGTTTGAAAACTCCTGCTACTGCTGGATTCCGTGCATTAAATAACGAATACACAGCAAACGAAGCTGACCGCGAGAATCAATTCGTTAATCTTAAAATCTTTGGTGGAGCATTCCAAATTGACCGTGTTATCCAAGACACATCAGGTCAAATCAATGAAATGAACTTCCAGTTACAACAGAAGATTCTAGGGGCTCGTAATCTATTCCATCACACTGTCATTAATGGTGACTCAGCAGTGGATACTGATGCATTCGACGGGCTAGATAAGGCTCTTACTGGTTCAAGCACGGAATTAAATACAGGTACTGTAATTGATTTATCCAACGAATCTGGGCTAGAAACAAACAAGTTCTCTTTCCTTGATGAACTAGACAATTTCTTAGCTGAATTAGATGGTCGTCCTACAATGCTAATGGGTAATAGCAAACTGATCACAAAGATTAAATCAATTGCTCGTCGTGCGGGATATAGAACTAGTTCAGAAGATGCATTTGGTCGTAAAGTCTCTGGATATGACAATATTCCATTAGTTGACCTTGAATACTTCTACAATGGTACTGGTACAGTTCCTATTGTTCCGATTGAAGATCGTACTGTTGGTACTGCTCAAACAGGATTAACAGATCTATATGCAGTTTCTCTTGGAATGGACGGATTCCACGGTGTTTCTCCTACTGGAAATAACGTAATTCGTACTTTCCTTCCTGATTTTAAAGCACCAGGCGCAGTCAAAACAGGTGAAGTTGAAATGGTTGCAGCAGTAGCGCTTAAAGCGACTCGTAAAGCTGGTGTACTTCGCAACATCAAAGTTCAATAATGAAGGGAGTTCTATAAATGCCGAAAATTAAAAGCCCTAACCCTAGTTATAATGGGGTTAGTGCTTCTCTTCATTTTGTGAATGGAGAAGCGAAAACAGATGATAAATGGTTGATTGGATGGTTTAAAAATAAAGGTTATAAGGTTGTTGAAGAAGTACCCTCACCACCAGCTGATAAGGATGGACAAAAAGAAGGGGATAATTCTAGCAAGGAAATTACTAAAATGACCCATAAGGAATTAGACGCTTATGCTGCTGAACTTGAAGTTCCTGAGGAACTCTACCCAAAGAGTGGCAAGATTGATGAGAAAGTTTTTGCTATCCAAGATTATCTGAGTGGTGAGTAAAGATGCCTTACATCGACAAAACCTATTATGACGAAACATATGGAGGTGTTCCCATCGCTGATGTGGACGCCTTTTCTCGTTTGTCTAAAAAAGCTAGCGATATTATTGATCAGATAACAAACTATTCCCTTACTGGTGTAGAATTCACACAGTTGGCTCAATTTCTTCAAGACCAAGTGAAGAAGGCGACTTCAGCCCAAGTTGAATACATGGTTTCTATGGGCGGCGATACTGCGACTCATGGAGGGGGATATGCTTCTGTAGGTGTCGGGAACTTTAGTTACTCCGAGGGTGATAGCACTTCGAAACTTAACAGAGAACAACAAAGGACTAGTCCAGCAGTGATTGAATATCTCAAACCTACTGGCCTTTTGTATCGAGGAGTGAACACTCATGATTCGTCCTATTCCTGTTAGTTTGCTGATCCATGAGGTTACCTATGAAGAACCTATTCCTGATGATGGTTGGTCAGAGGAAAGCTATAAGCCAGCTATCACCTTGAAAAATGTTCGTGTTGAATCGTCATCGAATATTAAAAGGACCAATACTGGAGAGCAAATTCTTTATAAGTCCTTGCTGATTGTTGACGTTGTAAATTCTTCTCCCATTCCGGAGTTTAAAGAGAAGTCTAAAGTGACTTTTAATGGTGATGTCATGTATGTGAACAAGGTAAACCCTATTCACGCCTTTACTCTTCACCATTACGAAATCGAGTTGACGTAAAATGATTAAGTTTAATGTCAAAGTAAATCTTGATGAGGCTAAACTAAAAACAAAACGAGAACAATCTAAACAAGCAGCACAAATGCAACTGGATCAGGATGTTTTGAAGGATTCTAACTTCTTTATTCCAAAAGAAACTGGAGAACTAGAGCGTAGTTCATTTAGACATAGTAGAATCGGTCTTGGTCTTTTAGTGTGGAAATTACCACAAGCAAGGCGTTTGTATTACAATCCACAATACAATTTTTCTAAGGACGCTAACCCCCATGCACAAGGGTTATGGTTTGAAGCTGCAAAAGCGCTGAAAAGACCTGAGTGGATGAAGGAAATTGGTAGAAAATACGCTAAATATTTTGATGGGAAGTAGGTGATTGGGTGGATTTCATGATAAGAGCAAAGGAATATTTAGAAACAAATTTAACATTAAATGCGACAATCGCAACGCCTTCATTATTAACAGAACCAAAATCTATCGCTATTCGCCCAACACCTTCTACACCGAATGATCCGTATTTAGACAGAGATAAAACAATCAACTTTGCTTTTCAAGTTTTAGTTAAAGACCCAAATAGCATGACAGCGTATCGAAAATGTCATGACATATATAATGCTTTAGATGAACTGCCCAAGGGCTCCATATCGAGCCAAGACGGCAGTTTTTTATTGCTCAGATGTCATTGCACTACAATGCCGAATTGGGTGGAAGAAAATGAACATGGAGAGCACACATATACCGCATTATTTAATGCTGAACTAACAAAAGGAGGTTCATAGAATGCCAGGAGAATTTTATTTACAGTCAGCTCATAAATTCGAAATTCAAACAGGGACTGATACAACTACACAGGAACCGATTTATAGCCGGCTTGCTGGGGGATTAAACAGCGTGGAACCTAGTAATAACGAGGAACTATCACAGGATAAATACCTAGATGGTGATGGATATGGGGAAACCGATGTAATTGGAGCTCAACAAACTTTGAGTTTCTCGGGTCATCGTAAATATGGTGATGAAGCTCAAGATTTCATCTATAGCAAGAGACTTGAATTAGGAAACGCACGACGTACCAATTTCCGTTGGACAGAACCAGATGGAGGTATTTTGGAAGGTCCAGCCACTATCGTAGAAATAGGTGGTCCAAGTGGTGAAGCTGGTTCAAAGGGAGAGATTAGCTTTGGTATTCATTTCAATGGAAAACCAACTTACACACCGCCAGTAGCATAAAGAGGGGGGATTTCCCCTCTATTTTCTTTTAGGAGGATCATAGGATGAGGAAATTTGAATTTCAGAAAGCATATGAAGAGATTGAAATCGCAGGCAATGTCTATCGTGTCGATTTTAGCGACGCCAAAATTAAAGAATACCAGCAGGAGTTTTTTGCTTTCCAAGATGACATTAAAAAACTAGAGAGTGTTGATGAAACCAAGCTATCAGAAGAGGACCAATGGAAACATTTCGAAGAATTGAAAACATTGGTGAAAAAGATAATCAACACCGTTCTTGGGGAGGATTCATTCGAACCTCTTTATAAAGCAGCTGGTAAGTCGGTCATGAACATGCTCGACTTAGTTTGGCATTTAGCAGAAATCGTAAATGACCGTAAAACACGAAACCTCGAGGATAAAAAATCTAAATACGTCAAAGGGAAGAAGAAGTGATGTTCACTCTCACATCATCTTTTGATGATGACTGCTTTGAATATGAGGACAATATTATCCATGTCGATATGGCTTTCGATAACATTCTAAGGTTGTTTGAAATGTTTGATGATGAGTCCTTGCTTGAATTCGAAAAGATTTTTATAGCGTTAGAAATGCTTTTATATGAGTACGATCTAGTAAAAAAGAAATCATATGAAGAACAATTAGAGTTATTCAAATTTGTTATGAAAGAGTTCTTAGAGATTGACCTGGATTCAGACAAAAAAGAAGAAGGCGCACCACCGAAAAAGTTCATGGATTACAAACAAGACGCGGATCTTATCTTTGCGTCTTTTTTTGCGGTTTATAAACTTGATCTATTTGAACTTCAAGGGAAACTTCACTGGAAGAAGTTCGAAGCGTTAATGACACATTTAGATGATAATTCCCCATTTAAACAAGTTATCGGCTATCGAACTATGACTGTTCCAAGCGAGAAAGAAGCTTCAAAAGAGTACATTGCTCACGTTAGAAAAATGAAAAGAGTTCACGCTTTGAAATTAGATGAAGAACAACAAAATAATGACGATGCATTAAGTTCCGCCTTCTCGGCTTATAAGAAGGGAGGGAAATAGATGGCAGATGGTAAGGTTACAATAGAATCTGAAATTGATGATAAGGGAATTTCGCAAGGGATTAAAAACATAAAGGACAAGCTACGAAGCTTGGATTCTGGACTAATTAAAACCGCAGCACTTGGAGCAGCCATTAACATTGCCCCTGCTGCCCTTCCAGCGGTCGCTGCATTAACAGGTGGGGTATTGGCTTTATCTTCAGCATTCGCTGCAGCAGGGATTGGAGTCATTGGTTTTGGAGCAGTAGCAATTCCAACATTAACTGATATTTTCGAAGCAAACCAGGCTATTGCAGATGCAGAGGAAAAGCTTGCGAAAGCTGACACTGCAAAAGAGCGTGCGGCTGCTATGGAGGAATTAAGGCTAGCGACGATGGGGTTATCGGATGCGCAGAAAGAGGCGTTAGGATCACTTCAAGAATTCCAGACCTTTTGGGATGGGTTCGCCAAGTCATTTGAAACACCTGTTGTCCAAGCATTCGGTAAATCGTTAGATGCACTTAAGGGAGTATTAGAACTATCTAAACCAGCTATTAAAGGTGCTGCTGATGGGATTAATACTTTGTTAGATTCGCTGAATCGATCGTTAGGAACGAGTGAAGTCAAAGCATTCTTTGAATATGTCGGTAAAGATGCCGGTCCAGCAATCGTTACCTTTGGACAAATTGCCGGAAATGTTCTATTGGGATTTATGAACCTCATGAGGGCATTCAGTCCACTTTCTAATGATATGCAAGGCGGATTATTAGAACTAACACAAGGGTTCGCAGATTGGACAGCTGGATTAAGTCAGTCGAAGGCTTTTCAGGAGTTTGTAGACTATGTTAGAGAGAATGGACCAAAACTGTTATCCCTAATCGGAAATATCACTATGCTCATTATCGAGATAGGAAAAGCCCTTGCTCCTTTAGGTTCTGCTGTATTGGATGTATTAAATGTGGTAATTCCATTTATAACGTCCTTAATTGAAGGGAATCCGGTTATTGCTTCAATAGGTATCGCAATATCCCAACTATCTGGAGCATTTATGTTTCTTGCCCCAATCATTTTAAATATTGCAGGGATCGTTAATAAATTCATTGGATGGATCGCCTCGTTATTTACAAAAGTAGATGGAACGGCTAAGGGAATTACAATGTTAAGGACAGCTCTAACCGCCATTACAGGACCTATTGGTATTGTGATAGCAGCTGTAACAGGATTAGTCGCTATATTCATAAGCATGTGGAAAACAAATGAAGAATTCAGAACAAAAGTAACAACCATATGGAATTCAATAAGCACAGTAATCAGTACCGTCATTACTACAGTCGGTGCTTTTATTATGGAGATTTGGACACAAATTAAAGCATTTTGGGATGAAAACCAAGCTTCTATTTTAGCTGCTGCTCAAAATGTATGGAATGTTATTCAGACAGTCATCAATACTGCCTTAACCGTTATCATGATAATATTTCAAGTAGTATGGCCGTTAATTAAAATGATTGTGGTTAGTACATGGGAAGCAATAAAGAATGTGGTCCAAGGTGCAATCAACGTCATTTTGGGGATCATTAAATTCTTCTCTGCATTATTTACTGGAGATTGGCAAGGGTTATGGGATTCTATAAAACAAATTTTATCTGGAGCCCTTGAATTGATTTGGGGACTAGTGCAAATCGGATTCTTAGGCAAGATTTTTAAAGTAATTAAAGGTTTTGCTGGTAAGGCTGTTGATGCGATTAAGAATATGGGTAGTAAAATCAAAGGTTGGTTCGAAGACTTGTATCTGAAAGCTTTGTACAAGTGGGATGATATAAAATCAGCCATTATGACACCAATATTAAATGCTAAAAATAAGGTTATTGGTTATATCGAGGACCTCTATTTAAAGGCATTGTATAAGTGGGATGATTTAAGAAGTGCTGCCACTTCAAAATTCAACTCTATTAAAAAAGCAATCATGGACCCTATTAGAAAGGCTGTTGATTTTATTAAGAGACAAGTTGATAAAATCAGAGGTTTCTTTAATGGCTTGAAAATCAGACTACCAAAAATTAAACTGCCTCATTTCTCTTTAAGAGGCAAGCTAGACCTAGTACCACCTGGATTAAGCGTGCCGAAATTATCAGTTAATTGGTACAAGAATGGTGGTGTATTCCCGGCAAACAGTCCTAGATTAGTAGGTATTGGTGATGCTAGTGTTCCAGAAGCAGCTTTACCTTTAAAACCCTCTGTTCTAGGAATGATAGGTCAGAAAATTGCCGATACCATGACACCGCCAACACAAATAAGTAATAACGGCGTTCCTGTTTCACTAGCCATTAACTTAAATGGAAAAGTTATTGCAAGGGAAACATGGGAGGATATCACGAAGTTCCAGAATGACGGTAGCTTTGCAGATAGTCGTTTTATTAGGGGGTGATCCATTGAGTTTTACAATGAAAGTAAATGGCGTAGAACTCCCTATTAGGGTTTCTGATGTAGGAGGGCGCGGAATAATAGAGCAAGAAGCTACCACCCAAACTGTTCCGAACGTTGACGGTGATCATTATGTTAAAAGGCGGTTGCCGTTGCGTAAAATGCCTGTATATTTCTCTATTCTTGCTTCCGGTTTAGAGGATATGCGCCAAAAAGTAGATGAATTAAATGTATTGCTTGATTTAGAAGAACAGGCTGAAATTGTCTATTCTGATGAACCAGATAAAACCTATTATGGTTTCCTTAATGGTGAGCCTGATTGGGAAGAAATAATAGTTAAAGGAAAAGGAACACTTCCTTTCATGAGACAACCGTATAAAAAAGGTTCTAGTGTAACGGTTGATACTTCTGTTCAACTATCAACCGTTGAAAATTATGAAGGGAAAATATCTGGAAGTACCGCAGAAAATAAAAGTATTTTCTATCTTAGCGGAGTTGCTGGAGCATTAAAATATCAATTTACCTTTGAACCTTCTCAACCTTGGTATGATGAAATAGAGTTTCTGGATGGCACTTTTGCCGATTATATACGATCCGCTTCAGGAGAAGAAGCCGGTGCAATGTTTGCTTTTGATATGGTCGGAAGTGTCGAAAAGAAACTAGGGTTCAGTATAGGCGAAACAATGACCGATAAAATAAATTGGTTAGAAAGAAATGTTTCAGAATTCGCATTTGATTTTTGGGGTCGAGGAAGTAACCAAGACGGTTATAAAGTATGGGTGCATATCTGGGATTCCGTTTCTAACAGTTGGACATGGGGAACTTCAAGTACTAGTTCATCTCTATCTAATGTTCATCACAATTTTGCACCTCTTAATGCATTAGATCGAAATATTGATTCTAATGGTTATATATTCTATAGAGCAAGAACAAACGCGACAGACGGCGTTACACCTGCTCAATTAGATATAGATACCGCTAAATTTACTATTAGTCTAGGATTAAATACTTTCACTGTAGATAATAACGGGGCGAAAAATCCTTCTTTTATTGTCACTTCTACATTTTCAGGTGCAGCAAGTGATTTTTTTGTGAGGAATAAAGAAACCGGCGATTCTGTAAGAGTTATTTATAACTTTGTAAGTGGTGACGTTCTAGAAGTTGATTTCGGTAAACGAAAAGTAATCATTAACGGAAAAGTGAACATGACAACGCTTGATTTACTTTCTAGTTGGTTCAAGTTGAAAAGAGGATCAAACGAACTATTTATTAGTCGTCAAAATGTATCAAACGCTGAAATCACATACAACACGAAGCATGTATAGGAGTCCTTTTTAGGGCTTCTTTTTATTGGGGGTGAATAAATGGCTGATTTATGGGTGTTTGATCCAGATGACAACCTTTTAACCATTCTATCGACTGATACGGATAACAATGAAGGCGCTTGTCCTTTTTGGGATGCACCTTTTAAAGAAATGTTGAACAAAGGTTCTGAATTCAAGTTTACCACCCTTGGAAGTCATGAAGATTCAAAGTATATTGTCGCTGAAAATCAAGTTTCTTTTAAAGACTTAGACGGCAATTTTAGATTATTCATGATTCGTGAAGTATTAGAGGATGAAGCGGAGGAAGGGGCAACAATCACCGCTATTTGTGAACCTTCTATAAATGAATTGTGGGATGAACCTATAGAAGATAAGCGCCCTTTTAACGTAACGAATCAAGAAGCCCTCACAAGAGCATTAGAGGACACCCGATGGCAAGCCGGACAGGTTGATTCACTTGGAACGAATAGCACAAACTTTTATTACATTTATTCCGCTGAAGCCGTTGCAAATATTTGCAACGTATGGGGCGGTGAATATCGAGATCGGATCGAGGTAGATAGTTTAGGAATTACCGGAAGGTATGTTGACCATTTAGTTAGACGGGGCGCTGATACGGGAAAACGATGGGAAATGGATAAAAATATACTTTCCTTTCAACGGGAAACAAAATCATATCCTAAAACCGCTTTATATGGTCGCGGTAAATCTTTAGAAACCGATAACGGAGGGTTTTCTAGGAAGTTAACCTTTGCAGATGTTGAATGGAGTGTTGCAAATGGTGATCCTGTAGACAAACCACTAGGTCAAGAATGGGTAGGAGATCCAGAAGCCCTTCAAACGTTCGGCAGAGAAGGTGGAACTAGACACCGCTTTGGTTTTTTTGATAATGGGAATTATGATGATCCAGCTGAACTATTAAAAGCGACTTGGGAAGCGCTACAAGAGCAACAAAAACAATTAGTTAATTTTAAAATGGATGTATTCACATTAGAAAATATCACAGGTTACGAACACGAAAAAGCGCGTTTAGGTGATACTACTTTCGCTATCAATCGGAACTTTTCTAACCCTATCATAGTTGAAGTGCGGATTATTTCATATGAATATGACGTTTCTAACCCTGATAATACCGCGGTTGTAGAACTGGGTAACTATATAGAGTTATTCACTCAAAGACAAAAGTTAGAAAAAATCGAAGCTGAATTGAATAACAAGGGCGGTATTTGGGATAAAGTTGAAGATCCGGTGACTGATGGGGATTTTCCAGACGTTGTACCAGCTACACCGACCAATTTCACCGCTAACGGATTATTCAAAACTATTCAGTTGAAATGGGATTATAACCCGTCTTATGAAGTCGCAGAATATGAAATCTATGGGTCACAAATTCAAGGGTTTACCCCTGATTCTTCTAATCTTTTATTTAGAGGTAAGGCTGGGGGTTTTGTTCACACCGCAGAAGTCAATCAACAGTGGTATTTTCGCGTTAGGGCAGTTAATACACATGGAACTGTTTCAGGATTCACAAGCGAAGTAACGGCTAATACAGTTCGGATTAATGCCGATACTGACATACAACCGTTAACAATTACAAATTCTTTAATAGCTGAAAACGCAGCTATTGATTTCGCTAAAATCGCTAATGTTTCAATTACCAACGCGATGATTGTTAATTTAGACGCGGATAAAATCAACGCCGGAGACATGACGGGGGTTAACATTTACCAAGATGACGGCGCGGGAGGTCGCGTTGAAATCGTGAATGGTGCGATAGCGACTTATCAGAATGACACAACTGTTATATCTGTAGATTCATCCGCACTTAGATTCCACGATGCAGAAGACGGACTTGTCTCAGGTTATATCCGAGATTCTAAGCAAGTAGGAACAACCAACAAAGGTTTAAGTATGATGGGCGCTAAAGATTATTTATCGCTTGGATTTCACGCGTCAGGATCGCTATCGGAAACCTGGATTTTTATGGATTACCTTAAAAGGCAAACTTCCATTTATGGATCGCATATTCCTGACGAGGATGAAGGGCGGTTGTGGTTAAAGGCGACTGCCGAAGGGGGAACGGCTAACGGCGATGTCCCTACCGTATTGTTAAACAATTTCCTTAATACTTCAAATAACGTAAGATATTCGAACGTTGTTATCCATACAGGGCGAAATAATTATAATCCTGCTGCCGCTGGTTTTGCTGGTGGTTTTGAAGTGTGGCAATACTCAGGGGATGGTCAAGGCGGGGCAAAAAATATGATGACCATTGATTCCGCAGAAGATGGTCGTAGAGTCACATCCGTCAACACTGATGTAGCCTATTTACCTCCTACTTCAATCCAAAGGGATAGCGGATACTATGCGTGGGCAATGACAGGCATGATTGATCAAGACGTAGAAGCGGTTCATGGAGTACAGCATAGTGTCCTTACTATGTATATAGACCAAATGGACATAACGATGCCATCTGGTGAAACCCTAGTATACAGAGACTATAATTTCAGTGGTGCGGAAAACATCTTCATGGTGGTTGCCCAACCGTACGGTAGCAGTTCGTATTACATGATCGCTAGGGCGTATAACCAATCGCACACAGGGTTTAGGGTCTACATGTTCAGAAGTACGGGTAACGCTGCTTCCAGCTCAACGACAGTTGTTGTGAGATTAATGATTATATATGAAGCATAAGGAGGAATCTTTTTGTTAGAAGTTAAAAGAATAGAAAATAGGCGATTCATGGAGGGATTAACTCTTCAAGAATCGCCTTCTTTATTTACAATTGGCGCTGGTTCAATTGATGGTCAGGATATGCAAGAAGTTTCTTTTGAACTCATATCCGATACTGAAGTAGAAGTTTCTCATGACCTTTATATTGTGGAATCTGGAGTAGGTTATGAGTACCGTTTACAAGTAACCTATTTAGACGGTGTCAACATGGCTATATACGAGGGAGAGGAAAAGATTTTTCATAGGTTCTTATCTGTTAAAACTTCTCCAGATGGTTCATATAGCGGCGATATCGTATATATTGACGAACTGACTAAGGAGGAAACGGGATATGCTGATAACCCCTTCCATTAAACCGAAAAACCCACCTTCAGAAACGGAAAGTCCTGAAGAAAAGATCCAAGAATTAGAAAATCGCGTTGCAGAACTAGAAGCAGCAATCCAAAACAATACAAGCGCAGGGGGGGAATTAATTTGAATAATCAACAAACAAATTTATATGAAATCATTGGTCAAATGACGGTACAACAAAGAGCATTAGTAGAACAGTTTCAGGCGTTAAAAAAAGAGAATGAGGACTTGAAAAGCCAACTAGAAGAATCCCTTAAAGAGAATGAAGAATCTAAAGAAGCTTGATTGATTAGCTTCTTTTTTATTTTGATTAGAAAGGATGAGGACATGCAAGTAGAATTTGGGGTTTTAATAGCAATTGGTGGATTCTTAATTGGACTTTTCACATTTGCTCAAAAAAGAGACAAAAATGTGAAAGATGATGCTTCAAAGTCAGCTGTCATCGAAACAAAGTTGGACAATATTAGTCAATCTGTTGATTCAATCAGAATTGATTTAAGAGCCAATGAACAACGTTGGAGTTCTTTATCGGAAACCGTTGTGCGGATTGATGAAAGTACAAAACAAGCTCATAAGCGTATAGATAAAATCGATAATAAAGGAGATGTTTAAATGATTAACTGGGGAGTACGATTCAAAAATAAACTTTGGGTGATTGCAGTCATCTCACAGCTTTTTATTTTAGCAGAAGTATTATTAGTTGGAGCTCATGCAATTGGTCTTACTGACTTTCAATTTACCGAAGAAATTAAGGGCTGGGTGCTTGCTGCAGTCAATGCAATTTTTGGGGTATTAGCTTCACTCGGTGTCGTTCAGGACCCAACCACTGAAAGTCTAAGCGATAGTGATCAAGCAAGATTATATAAAAAACCAAGATCAGATATTTACAAATAAAGCTGCCTTTATAGGTGGCTTTTTATTTTGAAAAGGGAGAGGATAACATGTTTATAAAACCATGTGAAGGTAGAGTAACTTCTAATTTTGGGTATGACATATTAAATGGAGTAGCAAGGAATCATCATGGCGTAGATTTTGCACAGGGTGGAACAGTGAAAATTCTAGCAGCTGCTGCGGGTAGAGTAAGTAAATCCTACAGATCAACTTCTTACGGTGAAGTCGTTTTTATTGTTCATGAAATTGGCGGACAAATATACGAAACAGTATACGCTCATATGCGTTCTGGTAGCCGTAAAGTAGGAGCAGGAGAGCGTGTGAAGCAAGGTGAAATGTTAGGGTATATGGGTAACACAGGATTTTCTACAGGGCAACATCTTCATTTTGAACTCCACAAGGGAAGATGGAATTATGCCAAATCCTGTGCGGTAGATCCGTTAGATTACATCGGTAAATCACCTTCTGATTACCATACAGTTAAATCAGGTGATACTCTTTGGGAAATTGCTAAGGATAATGGGATGTCAGTTAATGAGTTAAAATCATTGAATGGATTAACTTCCAACGTAATTCATCCAGGAGATAAATTAAAGTTAAAAGGCAATACCCCTTCATATGTTGGAAAACGAGCTGAATGTAAGGTGGCTAAGTTGCGATTTTATGATGAGCCATCTTGGGATGATAATGATGTTGCTGGCCATTTAACTAAGGGATACGGATTCCCTAAGATAATTCAAAAGCTTAAAGTCGAGGACGCCTATCAATTTGAGGTTGAAAATAGCGAAGGAGATAATTTCTTCATAACGGCTAATGATAATTATATTCGTGTAGAATAAAATTAAAAATCCTCTCCTTTGAGAGGGATTTTTATGATAAAAGTGTAAAACACCCCTCTCAATTGAGAGGGGTGTTCTTTACGCAAGAACCAACTTTTTTCTTCTATCTACCTCAAATTTAAAACGATCTTTAATCATCTCGTTTATCTGTTTGGATGTGTTAATGAATTTAATTGAACTTTTAATTGTATTAAATTCAAAATCATCAAGTAACTCGATAAAGGCGGTATTAACAAAAGAAGATGTGACTCCATCAATTTTCTCGAAAGAAACTGTAATAGGGTTCCCTTTATTTAATTCCCTTTTTAAAATAGTTTGAATAGTTTTGCCTTCTTTGTTGGAGTAGCATCGTCCTATGTGGTCACTTATTCTAATTAATCCCATTCGAACTCCTCCTCATAGTCTTCGATATTTTCAATGCCATCGGTTTTTAATACAACTTCAATAAGAGTACCAGGATAAAAACTCTTTTTAATCAAAGGAAACTTTTGAATCATATTATTTCCCTTAATACAAGTTAATATACCATAATTCGAATGAATAAAAACTACTCCTCCATTATCATTTACCACATTTTCTATCAATGTATGCAATCCTGCTCCTAAGTTTCTAGGCGAAGTTTTACTGGTGAAACCTTCAACAGTAGCTCTTTCGATTGCTTCATGGTCCTGAAGCGAGGGGCTAACTCTTCGAATATTGTTTGGTATTCCTACTCCAAAATCAGAAATGGAGATTTTTATTTCATTAGACCTAGGATAATGTTGTGCAAAAATACATCCTATGTTTTCTTGTGCGTGATCATTAATATTATTGAATATCTCTCCAAAGCACATTCTAATATTAACTAGTGATTTAGGGGTGATACCCAATTGTGCTGATAACCAATGAGTAAAATCATTTTCTAACCATTGATAGCTGTCTTTATAAGCAATAAGTCTTAGAGGAATTGTTGTTGGTCTTGTTTCTGGATACTTAGTAATTGTTTCACCAAGATATCTTTCAAAAAACTTTGAGTCATCTAAAAATTGAATAGGATCATTCTTTCCTCCGGATATCTCATCCACATGGGGGTAGATAATATTTGCATCTACATCCCTTTTTACCAACCATTCAAATAAATTACTAAGGATAGTGATTCCTGTAGGTTCTATAAAAGATAAATTGCAAAAGTTAAAATCGATAGCATGAGATTTTGGATTTAAATCAGGATCAATTACTTTATCTAATAATCTATACATTGTATCTCTTGTAAATCTTGAAGGTAATACAACTTCCACTTTTTGACCTCTCCCTTTAATAATACGCTTGTAAATATCAATTATCCTTTTTTTCTTTTGATTATATCAGTAAAAAATGTTAATGAAAGGAAATACATTAAAATTTCTAATAGATTTTTTAGGCAAATTATTATAAAGGGTTTATTTTTCATATCTCAGATAATGCCTCAATATATCTTCACATTTGTTTCGTATCCGTGGATTAAAGTAATTATGGAATTCTTCATACCCTTTATAATAAAAGCTGTATTTGGTAAATTCAGAATCTCTTTCACTTCAGCAATGCTGATACTTTCTTTTCTTAGATGTTCCTTAGCCATTTTTAAATCCCTTTGCACTGACTTCATAGCTTCTTCAATGAGTTCAAGATAAGGCCTTCTTAACTTATATTGACCCTTCTGGAAAATCTCCATATCTCTTTCAAGTATCTTCAGCACCATTGGTAAATACATAGCAGTTTCTATCATTTCTCTGTCATGTTCAGGAATCCTTGTCAAAATCCATCACCTCATGATCAACGTAATCTCCCCAAAGATCTTCTACAGTTGTATTTAGGGCTCTTGCTAATCTAATGGCAGTAGGAAGCTCTGGTATAGACTTTCCTCTTACAATTAAACTTATTGCCCCAGAGGATATGTTCACTTTTTCTGCAATAAAATTCTGCTTAATACCGTTTTCTATCAAATATTGTTTGATTTTATTTTCCATATCATCACCCATTCTTAGTATTCGATAAAAAATTTGCTTGTCCTTTAAATTTTTTCGTATAGGACAAACATTATCCCACGTATGCTTTATCAATACTAATTCAATGCCAGATAACTTACCAAACTCAATACCACCTTAGAAGCTAGTTCGAGTATATGCCAGATTGTATGGATTAAAGCCTCATTACTTATTTCGAAAATACTCGATTCCAGGGATAACTTACTACGTAAGTTCCAATGAGGTGGCGTTGGAAGGAGGAATTTTTAAATGATTTTTGAAATAGTCATAACTACCTTAATGGGAAGTTTAGCTTTGAAAGCTCATCTCTCGAAAAATGGATTAGGAAATGATTCAAAAAAACTGAATAAGATTTTCTCTCTTAGTGGGTTAAATGTTAAGGATGGTGATCAAACTCTTACCACTCAATTAAAGAAGAAAAAGAACTATGACCCTTTAGTACAAAAAAATTCATATTTATTGCCAAATTATCAAATAATACCTAAGAGGTGATATTATGGATAAGAATAACTTAAAGCTCACATCTTCTGAAATAGGAACACTGTGGGGAGAGTATGTAAACGGAACAATGACAGATGTTGTAAATAGATATATGTACTCTATTATTGAAGATGAATCAATAAAAACTATTTTTGAGGATGCTATCAAGACGTTCGAAAAACAAAAGAAACAGCTCGTAACTTTTATTGAGAACGATGGATTTCCAGTTCCAATTGGATTTACTGAATCTGACCTCAACAAAGGTGGAGAGAGACTGTTCACTGACATTTTTTGCTTAAATTATTTACATATCATGACTTTGCATGGTTTGCTCGGACATACCACTGCCTTAAGTGTTTCTGTTAGAAAAGATTTAAGGGATTTTTACGATTCTTGCGATAACGATGCGAAAAAAATGTACCATCAAACCATAGAGTTGTTGCTCGAGAAAGGGAATTTCCAAAGAGATCCTTTATTTTACCCTGCTAAGAACCCTGAATTTATTTCTAGCCAAGATTTCACAGATGGATATTTCGGAAAAGGGAGACGTTTAACTGCAACAGAAATCATCAGTATTTCTTTCAACCTTAAAAAGAGTATTATGGCTAAAACACTTTCTATCGCATTCAGTCAAGTCGCTCAAACAAAGGAAGTAAGGAAATTTTTAGAGGATTCCGAAAAAATGTCTGATGGACAAATACAAGCCCTTTCAAAAATAATGCACAAGGATAATTTGCCAGTTCCTAGGTCGTGGGAAACAGAAGTGACAACTTCAACGGACTCTCCTTTTTCCGATAAATTAATGTTGTATCATATTGGTTTTTTGTTCCAAGCTGCACAGGTATATCATGGGACAGGTCTAGCATCAGCCATGCGAACAGATCTTGTAACCACTTACGAAAGCACTATTCTTCAAACTCTCATGGTTACCAAAAAATGGTTCGATATTATGGTGCAAAATAAATGGTTAGAACAACCACCACTTGCTCCTAATAGAAAAGAAATTGCAAAAGAAAAATAATAAAAAATATTTCTTAGGTTGTATAAGTGAATAAAAATACATTTGAAAAACTATTGTGGAGCATCGCACTTCCTGGATTTGGACAATATTTAAACGGAAAGTATTTTAAAGGAACAGTTTTATTGATGCTTGAAATTCTGATTAATGTACAATCCAATTTTAATCAGGTCATACTTCTAAGTTTTCATGGGGAAATTAGTGATGCTATAAAACATGCGGATTATCAGTGGTTGATGTTTTATCCTTGTTTGTACTTTTTTTCTATGTGGGATGCGGTGAAAGATGCAGACGGAGAGAAAGACCCTTATTCTTTTCTTCCGTATGTGTTCGCCGCGTTTTTTGTAACTATGGGGTTAATTTTCTCCTCAAACTTAACGGTATTTGGAGTGCTTTTGGGTCCTGTTTGGCTTCCAGTGTTGTTTGTTTTTCCTGGAATAATAATCGGATTAATTATTAGAAAAATCTTAAATAATATATCATAAAAACCATCATCTATTTACTTTTATTAGAGGATGGTTTTTATGTACTTAACTGCTCTATTGGTTTATAAGTTTCATTCCACTATATGGCCTTTTCTGGAACATCTCCATTGACATTAAACATCTAATTCTTGATTTTTGGTTTTGTTTTCCAAAGTGACCCCTCATCCTTCGAATCGTTTCCGTACCCCTAAAAACACCAAATTTTCAATTCCGACCCCAAACCGACCCCAAGACCCAAAAATAAATCTGAATAGCAATATAAAATTAATGAAATTAAAAACGCAAACCCATTGATATGAAAGGGGTTTGCGTTATTTTTATAATACGTCCCAGGCGAGATTCGAACTCACGACCTACAGCTTAGGAGGCTGTTGCTCTATCCAGCTGAGCTACTGGGACATTGAAATTTTATTATAATTATAATGAAGATTTAGGTCAATGATTTTGTACTAATAGAATTTATGGCGCACAATGTAATGAAGACTTTCACATTCGAAATCGGATTCGAGATGACTTTCACCTAAATTGTCGCGGTTCCTCATGAAGAGAACTTGACAGAAGAAGGCGTTGAAAAAGCTCTTACGGAGTATGGTTGGAGCTTAATATTTTATGGACTATAGGGAATTGTAGAAAGCTAATGTTAAAACACGAGTGCAAATGTGCTCGTGTTTTTTTATATCCAACTAACAAAAACTAAACATTCCCCACTGCGATCCGATATAATAAATAGAATAACGTCTGAACGGAAGAAAGCGAGGGATATCATAATGAAAATCAATAATATTGGTCCTTCTAGTGTCAACCCTTACAAAAAACACTTGAACAATAACGTTAACGAATCTCTTACTAGCAATCAAAAGAAATCGGATAAAATCGAGATTTCAACAAAGGCAAAAGAGATGCAGGAAGCCTCAAAGCTAAGCAAAGAGCGTCAAGCAAAGGTAGAAGACCTGAAGATCCAGGTTCAAAATGGAACCTATACGCCTAGTTCTAAAGCCATCGCAAAAGGCTTGAAGAATTTTTATCATAACCAATAATCGTAAAATAGGAGGGAGAGTATGGCTCGACCACTTATCTTAACTCTGGAAAAATTAATCAAACTGCATAGTAGTCTACTCGATCTCTCACAGCGAAAAACAGAGATTATTAAAAAAGGTGACGTGAACGGTTTAGATCAATTTTTAAAAGATGAACAAAAACACATCGCTGCTATTAATACAATGGAAATGGAACGTCAGAAGCAAGCGACATTCTTTTTAAAAGAACGAGGGAAAGCAGGAACAAATCCGACTATTTCTCAATGCATAGAGGTAGCTAATGACGATGATAAAAACGAACTGACTCGATTACAAAAACAACTACTAATGATAATAGATGAATTGAAAACAGCTAATGAACTCAATCAAAAGCTCATTTATCAATCACTTCAATACGTCAATATGAGTTTATCAATGATACATCCCCAAAATGATCAAGGAAATTATGGACGCCCCGATCAAGAAAGGAAACCTACTTCTCAGCGATCGATTATTGATTCAAGAGCATAGGAAACAAAGAAATGGAGGTAACACCATGCGATCGACTTTCCATGGGTTAGAAACAGCTAAGCGTGGTATGTTCACTCAGCAAGGTGCGTTATATACAACAGGACATAACATTGCGAATGCGAATACACCTGGATATTCAAGGCAGCGCGTAAATTTTCAAACAACCGAACCTTATCCTGGAGTAGGTATGAATCGACCACAGATCCCGGGTCAAATTGGTTCTGGAGTTGAGGCAGGCTCTGTTCAACGGATCCGTGAGAAATTTTTAGATATTCAGTTTCGTGGGGAACTTAACAAATTAGGCTATTGGGAAACAAAGATGAGTGCTATGGAGAAGATGGAAGAAGTGATGAACGAACCATCAGACTCTGGTCTTTCGAAATCGATGGATATGTTCTGGCAGTCATTACAGGATCTTGCCGTCAATCCAACGAATCCAGGTGCCCGTTCTGTTGTCCGTGAGCGAGGCATTGCCGTAACGAAAACGTTTAGTTATTTATCGAATTCTCTTAAGGGCATTCAAGAGGATTTGAAAAATGAAATATCCGTTACCGAAAAACAAGTGAATTCTCTTCTAAATCAGATACATAAGCTTAATAATCAAATAGCTGACGTAGAACCACATGGTTATTTACCAAACGACCTTTATGATGAACGAGATCGATTAATTGATGAACTTTCAGGAATCGTAGACATCCAAGTTAGCTATGAGAGCAATGGTGGGGCTTCGCTAGATATTGCAGAAGGAAGAGCATCGATTTTCCTTTCTTATGGTGAAGGATCAAGAGCTTCTCAGCTTGTAGGAAAGCATGGCGTCAACGAGATGAAGGTCCAATACCATGAAGAAGAAGGCCTTGTCAGTGGAATCAAAGTGGGCAAACAGGATGTCGCTTACACGGACTTTGGGGCACAAGGAAAATTAAGAGCCCTCGTCGATTCATTTGGTTATGTTAAAGAAAATCTTCAAGACGGAACCTACACAGTAGAAGGCTCTTACCCTAATATGCTAAAAGAATTGGATCATCTCGCCTATGAGTTCGTTAAAGCGTTCAATGAACAGCATAAACAAGGGGTTACCTTAACCGAGATGAATGCAGAAGGGTTTGATCCTGAAAATTTACCAGACCCATATACACCGAATACTCCCAACTTCTTTATCGATAAGAGCACAACAGACGGCAGCCTGGGTGATAAAAAAGGGTTTGCAAGTCGCATCGATATTTCAGATGAAATTAAAGAAAGCACGGACAATATCGCGAGTGCATCCGCATCCAATCCGACAGCGGGGGATGCCGGCAATATCCTTTCACTGGCTGACGTGATTGACAAAAAGGAATTGCCGTTAGGGGATGATTATGATGCTACCTTTAAAGGTCATTATGAATCCGTTATTGGACAAATGGCCGTCGAATCACAAGAAGCGGTTCGCCTTGCAAAAAATAGTGCTGTTTTAACAAATGCCGTTGAGACAAGAAGAATGTCTGTGAGTGGTGTCTCCCTTGATGAAGAGATGACCAACATGATTAAATTTCAGCATGCTTATAATGCATCAGCAAGAATGATTACCCTCCAAGATGAATTACTCGATAAAATCATTAACGGTATGGGTACCGTTGGTAGATAGGTAGGTAAGAACAATGCGTGTCACTCAAAGTATGATATCCAATAATTCATTACGAAATTTAAGCTCATCGTATGAGCGAATCGGAAAACTTCTAGAACAAAACTCGACAGGGAAAAAAATTACGAGACCGTCCGATGATCCAGTGGTCGCGATGAAAGGCATGTTTTATCGATCCAATCTGACGGAAATTGAACAATACAAACGTAATTTGTCCGAGCTCTATTTATGGATGGAAAACTCTGAAGCGGGGATTGAACAGGCTAACCAAGGCTTGCACCGTGTCCGTGAATTAGTGCTGCAAGGGAAGAATGGGACACTAAGTGAAGAAGATCGTGAATCCGTATCCCGGGAAATTGAACAAATCAAAAAAGATCTCGTGAATGTTGCTAACACACAAGTAGCAGGTCGATATATTTTTCATGGAACCGATACGAAAAACCCTCCTGTGTCAAATCCAGATAACCCGGTTGTTGCAGCCAACCTAAATGATCGGAAAATAGATAACTACATGGTAGAGGTTTCACAAGGTGTTTCCTTGAAGGCGAACGTAAATCCTAATCAGGTCTTCAACCAAGAGCTTTTTGACACCGTACAAGATATTCAAAAAGCATTAGAAAGTGATAATCCAGAGGACTTAGATCAATTATTAGGTCGTATTGATAAAGTAATGGAAACCGTAACGGCAGAGCGTTCAGAACTTGGTGCCCGCTATAACCGTCTTGAAATGGTAGACGACCGCCTATTCCAGCAGGAAGTAACGGCAGCGAGGATCCTTTCAGATAACGAAGATGTCGATATGGAAAAAGTCATCACGGAGTTAAAAACACAAGAAAGTGTCCATCGTGCAGCACTAGCTGTCGGGGCACGAATTATTCAACCGACTCTTATGGACTTTTTAAGATAAGAATGAAAGGGGACTATTAGGTTAGTTCCCTTTTTATATGGAGGTACGTAATATGAATTTCCCGCAGATACGCCTGCAATCCACTCCAGCGAAAATTGAGATCCAAACCAAGCCAGGTAGAATGGAAATCGAGCAGCCTCCTGCGAAGCTGGACCTTCAGCAGCCAAAAGGTAAGCTAGACATTGAACATATTCCCTCAAAGCTCACCATCGATCAAACAGAAGCATGGGCAGACATGGACTTAAAGCATATTTCAAGACGAATAGCGGAATTTGCCAAGCAGGGATATGAAGACTGGCTTTCTGGACTTGCCCGCGTTTCCCAAGATGGGGATGAGTTGATGAAGATAGAGAACGGTGGCAACCCACTAGCTGAGCAGGCGAAACGCAATAGCGAAAACCCAAGCTATGATTTTAATATTGGCTGGATCCCATCGGCTGGCAGTGTCAAAATAAATTACGATCCTGGCGATGTGAACATTCATTTTGAACCTCATAGGGTGATTAATAATACGAAACCGCAGAAACCTATAATCGAGCATGTACCAGCTAAGGTAAATATTAAACTTAAGCAATATAGCGACATGAAAATTGAATTTGAAAATCTAAAACATGTCGGGGTTGGTTACGAACAAGAAATTTAAATAGAAGGAATGTGAAGGATGAAGATACAGACTAGTTACCATGGAGAAATTTTAATAGAAGAGCGGGATAGGCTAGTTTTTAAAAATGGAATTCCTGGATTTGGAGATGAAACCTCATTTATGCTGTTACCCGTTCCCGAGAATCCTATATTTCAAGTTTTACAATCGACGAACACACCGGGGCTTGCGTTTATCGTTACGAATCCGTTTCACTTTTTTGAGGGGTATGATTTTACTTTAGAGACTGGGACGCTTGATCAACTGGGGATTCAGCAAGAGAGTGATGTCCTTGTTTATACGATTTTGACCTTGAAAAATCCTTTTGAAAATTCGACTGCCAATCTGCAAGCTCCTATTGTTATTAACCAAAAAAACAACCACGGAAAACAAGTGATTTTGAATCACCCAGATTATAAAACAAGACATCTGTTTGTCGAGTCACAAACAGCGTCGATGAAAGGGTGAGACGATGTTAATTTTAACTAGAAAAAGCGGAGAAGCGATTCAAATCGGAGAAGACATCGAAATTGTGGTGAAACAGATTAGTGGCGATCAAGTAAAACTAGGTATAAATGCCCCTAAGAATGTCGAAATTCATCGGAAAGAAATTTATTTAGACATCCAATCCGAAAACCAAAACGCCTCAAAAGGGGTGGGCGACCTACTATCCATCCTACCCAAAGACAAAAAATGATAAAAATTGACCAAAACTATTAAACTCAAACCCATATCCTCCGATAATACTAGTGTAAAGGAGAACTAAAGACGGCCGCTTTAGTCTCCTGACAAAAACCATACAGCTCACAAGGAAGTGGGCTTCATCTCAAGGAGGAGAAAGTTATTATGCGTATTAATCATAATATTGCGGCGTTGAATACTTATCGTCAATTAACAAGTGCATCTGGTGCACAATCAAAATCAATGGAGAAATTATCTTCAGGTCTTCGTATTAACAGTGCAGCAGATGACGCTGCAGGATTAGCGATCTCTGAAAAAATGCGTGGACAAATTCGTGGTTTGGATATGGCAGCTAAAAATGCTCAAGATGGGATTTCTTTAATTCAAACTGCTGAAGGTGCTCTAAATGAAACACATGACATTCTTCAACGTATGCGTGAGTTAGCAACTCAATCTTCAAATGATACAAATACAGCTACTGATCGTGAAGAATTGCAAAAAGAAGTAGATCAATTATCCCAAGAATTAACAAGAATAGGGAATAACACTGAATTTAATACTCAAAAACTTCTAAATGGTTCATTTGAAGGCACGTTCCATATTGGAGCAAATGAA
This sequence comes from Rossellomorea pakistanensis, assembly GCF_016908495.1. Taxonomy (GTDB): domain Bacteria; phylum Bacillota; class Bacilli; order Bacillales; family Bacillaceae_B; genus Rossellomorea; species Rossellomorea pakistanensis. The sequence goes on from NZ_JAFBDZ010000002.1 coordinate 825,247, forward strand.
AACCAAAATTTAAAACTTGATATCAGTGATATGCGCGGAAGCTCTTTAGGAGTGACTGGTAATGTTACTTTAGAGGTTACTGCAACTGTTACTGATGCTGGTGATGGTACAGATGATATCGCAGACGGTAGTTATAATGTTGCAAAAAATGAAACTTCTGGAGACTTTGAACTTATTAATGATAAAGGACAAGCTGTTGCAACGAGTACAGATGGTAAAAGCTGGACTGCTGCAAATGGCGATGATACATTAACATTTGGTGAAGCTGTGACAACAGGCAGTGTGAAAATTTCTTCAGGTTCTGCTACTGCTACTGGATCAGTAACCAATGAAGGCTTACAAGCTGGTGTTTACAAATATGATGATACAGCGAAAGCATTATTAGATAATAATGGAGATGTTGTAGCTGTGTCTGATGATGCAACAACATTTAAAGATTATGAAGGGAATACTTTAGTAACATTTAGTGCTGCTATTTCAAATGGTGATGAAATTACTGTTCGTGGCATTGATATTTCTACTCATGACAATGCAAATGCTGCAATTACAAAAATTAATTCCGCGATTGAAACTGTTTCTGCTGAACGTTCTAAACTAGGTGCTTACCAAAACCGTTTAGATCATTCGATCAATAATCTTAATACTTCAAGTGAAAACTTAACAGCAGCAGAATCACGTATCCGAGATGTAGACATGGCGAAAGAAATGATGAACCAAACTAAGAATTCAATTCTTGCGCAAGCAGCACAAGCAATGTTGGCTCAATCGAATCAAATGCCTCAAGGAGTATTACAACTCTTGAGATAATTTGATTAGAAGGGCGTCTAGCTTGGCAACGAGCTAGAGTATAACTGGGTGAATTGCTGGAACTTCCTAAAGCTTCATCAACCACAACGTAACCGGAAATGGTAAGCGTGATGGTTTGAAAATGGATGAGGATGAAACAATGGATAATCAGCAGCCAAGCTCCTGTGAGGAAAATCTGGAGAAGGTTCAACGACTAGAGAATACGGTCTAAGGCATATGCTATGACTATGAATCTCATAGGGCAGTGAATACTGTTCGAAGTGCCCAGCCCCACACCGTTTATGTGGGTGAAGATATAGTCTATTCTGTAATCGAAAGGTACAGTCGCAAAGCAAGCGAACCAACAACCACAAGGAGTTCTTCAACTTCTTCGTTAATAGTAAAACCAAGATGGTCTTCCTTCAAAGGAGCCATCTTTTTTTAGTTCATCCAACATAGATTAATAGGTAAATTTGAAATTTTACGATTTATTATCAGACGATCAATTTTTAAGGTTATTCTCTATCATTTTCCCCAAACCCCTTAATTTCCCCAATCTCCAACCGATATAACTACTAGAAGATTAACCGAAAGGAACGAACAAAATGATTGAACGCATACAAAATCAGTCTTATGCTTCACAAATCAAATCGAACTTTGTTGAGAGAGCAACTGCTGAGAAATCGTCAACTGAACAAGTTCAATCATCTAATCGAGAAAACCGTAAAGAAGAACCCGTGACAAAAGAAAAGCTAGAAAATGTCGTACAAGGCATGAACAAATTTCTACAAGCATCGAACACGCATTTAAAGTTTGAGTTTCACGAAGGTTTACAGGAGTATTATGTAACCATCGTCGATGATATCAATCATGAGGTTATTAAAGAAATCCCTTCAAAGAAACTATTAGATATGCATGCTGCGATGACTGAGTTTATCGGGCTAATGGTAGATAAGAAGATTTAAAGGAGTTAATGGGTATGAGAATAGGCGGACTTGCAAGTGGGATGGATATTGATTCAATGGTCAAAGAATTAATGACAGCTGAAAAGATCCCTCTTAATAAGCTTGAGCAAAAAAAGCAATATCTTGAATGGCAACGTGATGACTATCGGGAAATCAACAAAATGATGTTTAATTTTGATAATCTTATTTTTGATAGTGTGATGAAACAAGGGACATATGCCCAAAAAACCGTTAGTGTATCAAACCCGAATGAATTTACTATTCGGAATTTAAATTCTACAAGTGATTTTTCTGGAACCCTTCAAGTTGAGCAATTGGCTTCAGCTGCTACCATGTTTAGTGGTTCCAGTACAGGCATTGACCCATCGAAGAAATTAAGTGACTACATCACCGGAACTCAAACGATCAAAATCAATGCCATCAATCCGGATGGAACGATGCAGGATAAGCCTACAGAAATCACCTTTGATCCTGCAGAAGAAACAATCGGAAGCTTGATTAACAAAATTAATTCTGTGTCAAATGTAAGTATGTTCTTTGATTCAGCAACTGGAAAAGTTGCGGCCACAGCCAAAAATACGGGAAATAATAAAGACGGAGCGGAAATCGTTTTAGAAGGCGACTTTTTCATCAATGTCTTAAATCTTCAACTGGATAATCAAGCTGCCGCGACTGCTGGAAATGGAACAGAAGGGCAGAACGCTAAATTTTCTTATAATGGGTTAGCAACCGAAAGGGCTTCCAATACGTTCACCATCAACGGCTTTGAAGTCAGCTTAAAAAATGCAAGCAACACACCTGTTACCTTTAGTTCCTCCCCTGACGTTGATGGGATTTTAGAAAAAATCGTTAAATTTGTCGATCAGTATAATAAGCTGATTGAAAAAGTGAACGGGGACCTCAATGAAAAACGCTATCGTGACTTCCAACCACTAACGGCTGAGCAAAAAGAGTCTATGGAAGAGAAGGAGATTGAACTCTGGGAAGAAAGGGCGAAAAGCGGGACACTAAGGAATGACTCGATTCTTGCTTCTGCCATAAATAAAATGAGATCTGATCTGTACTCACCAGTATCTGGTGCAGAGGGATTGAGCCAGTTGGCGGAGATCGGTATTACGACTTCAAATGATTATCTTGATCGCGGAAAGCTCGTGATCAATGAAAAGAAGTTAAAAGAAGCGATTTCTAAAGATCCTAATGCCATATATGAGCTATTCGCCAAAGAGGGTGCGACCACTTCTGAAAAAGGGTTGGCTAGAAGATTAAGAGAAACCTTAGATGCCACGATGAAAAACGTGGAAGAAAAAGCAGGTAAAGGCTCAAGCACGAATAGCACATTTACTTTAGGGCGTAACTTAGACAATATTGAAGACCAAATGGATCGTTTCCAAGACCGTCTTATTCAAATTGAGGATCGCTATTGGCGTCAATTTACCGCCATGGAAAAGGCGATCCAGCAATCGAACCAGCAATCCATGTTCCTCATGCAGCAATTTGGCGGAGGGATGTAATATTATTTTTATGAAAGGAGGGTTCCTATGGCAATCAATAACCCGTATAAAGCATACCAAAACAACTCTGTTACGACAGCATCCCCAAGTGAATTAACCCTTATGCTTTATAACGGCTGTCTGAAGTTTATCCATATTGCAAAGAAGGCAATTGAAGATAAAAATATTGAACTTAAAAACACCAATATCCAAAAAGCACAAGCTATTATTCAAGAGCTGATGGTCACATTAAACCTGGACATTGAGCTGTCCCAAAATATGATGGTACTCTATGATTATATGAACCGTAGACTGATGGAGGCTAATCTTCATAACGACACGGCTATTCTTGATGAAGTCGACGGATTAATTGTCGAATTTCGCGATACTTGGAAGCAAATGATTCAATCGAATCGCCAACAGAAGTCTGGGATCCAGGGTGATCGAGCCTAATGAGTGCAGTGCAGCAGTGTTATGACATTACAAAAGAGTTGTTTATTTTGGTGGACAAAGTTGATTCTGAATATCGTGATCAAGTCATTGAAAAGGTGGAAGCTTTGTTAGAGCGGCGCGGGTCACTATTAAAGAGCATTCAGGCTCCATTTCCGGAAGAGGAAAAAGCTCAAGGAGTTCAAATTGTCCGCTGGAATACGAAGATTGATCAAAAGTTAGTTTTACTTCGAACCGACATTAAACGGGATATGAATGGATTAAACAAGAAAAAAACATCCGTGAAGAAATACACGAATCCTTATGATTCTTTACAGTTTGATGGGATGTTTTATGATAAGCGGAAGTAAATAATGTTAGAGTTATAGGTTGAAGTACAAAACTACCTTTAGCAGTGCTATAAGAGGGTAAAATCGCTGTTTACTTACAGCGATTTTACCTTTTACTTTATTTTCTGTCCTTCCTTATATTTAGATAAGCATTTTTTACATATACAATGCTTTCTTTTACTTTCTTCAGGAACAAGTTCAAAGATTTGATTAGGAAATACTTCTTTGTCACACCAGCAGTTCCCATGTTCTCCTGCACCTGTCTTACACTCGTTTTCTTCTCCACATAAAGGACAATATTTATTTTCCAATTTAATCCTCCTCAATCTTTCATAATATTTGTCTACCAGAAGTTTTATATCCTTTTTAATTTTAGCGTACTTGTAGAATACAAGGTTAGAAATCACGAATTTTTTTCACATCAACACTTGTAATCCAACTTTGGTTCCGGTTGCAAAACTCCTTATTTGTTCCTGTCACAACCTCAAACAATAGTCACGAATCCGTCAAATTTACTAAGTTTATACTATATTGATCAGTAGAAGAATAGTAATAAGAAAGGCTAAATCTTGTATACATAAAGCCGCTTTCTCCTATTCCTTCAGGGGAAATTCATCAATTTGCTACAAAGTGGTAAAAAAATTGACAAAATTTTTCGAAAAGTTTAAGCAGGAATATTGGAGGGAATAGAGAAATATATAAACATAGCTTTTTTCTAAAGGAGGAGTTTTCATGTTGAACTACAACATTCGAGGCGAGAACATTGAGGTAACTCCAGCAATAAGAGACCATGTTGAAAAGAAAATCGGGAAATTAGGTCGTTACTTCAATGAAACTCCTGATGCCAATGTACATGTGAATTTGAAAGTGTATCAAGATACAACCACTAAGGTAGAAGTCACAATCCCAATGCCTCACCTAGTACTTCGTGCAGAAGAGCGAAATGAGGATATGTATGCAGGGATTGACTTAATCGTAAATAAATTAGAGCGACAAATTCGTAAACATAAAACAAAAGTGAATCGTAAAATGCGTGAAAAAGGAAGTCCGAAAGAATTCTTTGCAGCCCAAGAAGACTTGAGTAATGTCGAACCAAATCCAGAAGGACATGGAGTTCCAGCCTTCCAGGAAGAAGAGGACGATATGGAATTGGTTCGTACCAAACAATTTAATCTCAAGCCAATGGACAGCGAGGAAGCGATTCTTCAAATGAACCTTTTAGGTCACAGCTTCTTCATCTACACAGACGCAGAATCAAACGCAACCAACATCGTCTATAAGCGTCGCGATGGGAAATATGGATTGATTGAAACGAACTAACAAATTAATTGATTGTACAAGGGTGTCCCCGTGGTCGGGGACACCCTTTTTTAATGCTTTAAAGGACAGCGGGACGGTTCTCGATCGCTTTAAAGCGATCGAGAACCGTCCCGTATTTCTTCACCGTGCTAACGTAATAGTGATAAAATTCAAATAGAATTCAGAATAAACAAATAATGTAAAATGAGAAGGGATTTGGAATAAAATGTCGAAGCGGTGTATGAGAGTTTTATAAATTTGGCTTTGAAAAACAAATATGGAGAGGGTCTTGAATCTTGAAAACTGCTATTGAAGTAAATGGACATGTTGAGAAAACAGAAAAAGTACATCCCTGGCTTTCTATATGGTTGAAGCCAAGAAAAACCATTAGGTATGTAATCGATCATAAAAAATTTGCATGGGTGTTCCTATTAGCTTGCCTTGCTGGAATCTCTAATGTATTAGACGGGGCGTCAACCTCCAATATTGCCGATAAAGTTTCCACTTCTGTTGAAGGAATTGTCTTATTTGGATTATTGTTGGGACCTATTTTTGGTTTGCTCATTTGGGCTATAACCTCTTTGCTTTATTGGTCGATAGGTAAGGTTTTTAAAGGAACAGGAACTTTAAAGGAAGTCATGGTGGCTTCCGCGTGGGGATTTATTCCGATTATTGTTTCATTACTGTTATGGATTCCCGATCTACAAATATTAGGGATCTTTAATTTTTCTACCCTTGCTCCACCTATGACAGCTGGGGAGAGTTTCATCATTATTATCTCAGCTCTTTTGGAAATGGTTATATCAGTGTGGTATGTCGTCGTTTTAATCAAAGCGATTGCGGAAGCTCACCGATTCTCTGCCTTGAAAGGTCTGGGGACAGTGATTATCCCTGGCTTTGTAGTGTTCTTATTCCTATTATTACTAATTTTTGTTTCATTATAAAAAATATATGTTGGAGATGGTACTGTGAGAAAACAAAGAAATCGTTGGATATGTACCTTTATGGCTATCCTCCTCCTCAGCATGACCATCCTCCCTGTCACAACATCAGCAGAAATACAACCTTGGAAGGGCAACCCATGGGAAGGGAATCCGTGGGAGGGAGACCCCTGGGAAGGAAGCACATTTGAAGGCGAAGAAGAAAAGGTAGAATGGGTTGAAAAAGAAGCAACAGACGAGCTTGACTCTGAAGTACTTGAAAAATTAAAAGAAGAAGGTTTGGGGAAAGAAGAGATCGAGAAACTAAAAAACATTGAAAACCTAGAAAGCATCAAATACACGGATCCAGAGCTTTGGGAATTCTTAACGAATGGAAATGAAATAGAAAATTATTTCAAGCGTATCGGTATCGGATTAAAGGATACGTTCATCGGTCTATGGGAAGGGACGAAGGAAGGAACAAGTAATGCTTGGGACTATGTAAGCTCGGGGGAAATGTGGTCCGATACGAAAGGGATGGCTAGTGAAAGCTTCCGCTATTTTACATCCGGTGAGGTGATCGACGACTTTAAATCGCAAGTTCACTATCATCTGTCAGGTCAATCATGGGAGGACTTGAAAGGCGGACTTTCATCGGCTTGGAATTATACTAGTAATATCGGAAGTTATCTTTTTTCTAAACAAAGTGTATCTGACCTATATGGGTATTTTACATCGGGTGAAGTCTTGATGGACTATGCGGAGGACTTTGAAGCCTTTGCGACGGGGGTGGATCCTGAAAGTCAGCAAAAGATTTCCGGTGGAGCGAGGTTTTTGGCAGCGGGAAGTATTTTGATAAAACCTCTGAAAATCGTGAAAAAGTTAGATGAAGTTGGAGAAGCGGCGGTGGATACAGGGGATGTTGTGAAGAAGGATAAGGGGGATGATGGTAATAAGGGTATAGAAAAAGGCAAAAATATTAAAGACTATAAAAAGACATTCTTTAATGAATATCCTGACCTTAAGGGTAGTGTTGTGGTTCATCATGCAATAGAGCAACAAATTTTAAAAAGACATCCTAATTTATTTTCACTTGATGAAATACATGCTTTAGAAAACCTGAGAGGGATACCAAAAGAAGTAAACAATAATATACATTTATCAAAAATAAGAAGGGATTGGAATAGATTTTATAGAAATAATCCAAATCCTACAAAAGAAGAAGTAATAAATTATATGATAGAGTTAGATAAGAAATATGGTGAAAATTTTAATCCGCCAGTGAAAAGGTAAGTATGTGGGAGGAGGAGTAACTAATGATATTATATTTTTTAGAACCAGAAGTATCAGGTGGTCATGGTGAATATACCATTTATGGAACAGAAGATGAAATTGCAACAGAGGGTATATCAGGAAAGGTAAAATATTTGCATTATGAATTTGAAGGATGGCTAGGAGATGACCTATTAGAGTCAACACCAGCCTTCATCGTGTCAAGTAAACTTGAAACAGAATTAGAGAATAGTGATTTTATAGATTACAAACTTGAAGAGTGTTTGATTACAACGTCAGATGAATTTATAGAAATGTATCCAAATAAAGAAATTCCTGCATTCAGCAGATTTATTCCGCTTGGTAAAATTGAAGTTGAAGAAGAGAACTTCAAAAATTGGTCAGGACATCATTTCTGTTTATCACCGAATGGTGAGTTAGTTATAACTCAAGAAGCATTGGATTTTTTAAATAGAGTTTCAATAGATAATTGTTGTATTACACCCCTAACACAGGAATAAATTATAAAAACCTTAGAGATATTAACATTCTCTAAGGTTTTATTTTTGGAGGGGGAGTGACGATTAGATAGCTTTTTACATAGATTAGAGATATAACCCTTGTAAGCCCTATAGGATGTTTTAACAAATTTTATATTACTTACAGCACCTTTAAAACGTATGACCTGTTTCAGGTTGGCTAAAAAAGCGGTGGGAAGCAGGTAATAATTTTAATAAAGAAAATTGTCCTCGTTACCCTTAAAATGAGGTAGAGTTGGAAACAAAAGAAGTAGGGGGCAAAAAGTACGTAGTTGATTCATATGCACCTAATAAGGAAATAGCATCAAGAAAAATTTACTCAACTTAGTGAAGTGCAAGAAAAGACAGCTAAGAGTTACTTAAATGAAATTACAAAAAATTATCCTTCAGGCTCTAAAATATCAAATGATACTTTTAATCCAAACGCTCTCAAAGGAGGGCGACTTAAAGATGAATTAAATTAGAAGGACTAGTTCGAAATAAACCAATTCCTCAAACAATTCTTGATGAAGCAACAAAAAACAGGATTATAATTAGGGATATTAAGGGGAAAGTGTATAATTGATTATGAAAGTTTATTATTGTGACGAATGGTCGGATATCAAAAAGAAGCCTTGGAATATTCTTGATGACCGCACTGCATACGCATGCCATCAAAAACATGAACCATATACGGCAGTATTAACTGAAGATGAAAAACCTAAATATATTGTAAATGTAACAAATGAATGGGTTTCAGTAAGCTTTTATGATGATTTCACTCGTAAGTATCTAAATTATGACTTTGAAGTTATAAGTGATAATAAGATTTTTTTAAGAACAGCAATGTATTGGGAATATAATGAAGAAACTGATAAGGAAGTAAGTAGTTTGATTTTGGGCTTCCACGAAGATGGCTATATAGCAATGGAAAAGAGAGACTTTAAGACCGGTTCAGTCGAGGAGCGCGAGAGTAGCGATACCCTAGAAAGAAACTGGGATGTATTTCCTGAATTTGGTCAGTATATTCATTTGTGCAGAGAGGAAAGGTAACTTGTTTAGAGCACTCTTCAGTGCCAAAGCTAGTTATACGAAAGGTTGTCATATATCGGAAACACAAAAGGCAAGTGAACTAAAGACAATTTAAATATTGAGTTGGACAAAAAGAATAATGATATAGTTTAAAAATAGAGACTCCATGAAGGTAATACCCTCATGGAGTTTTATTTTAATGCTAAGATAACGTAAAAATTACGAGAATTGGGCGAGATGACATTTTAAATGGACTAGAAAAGTTAGAAGAAGGCTTGGGAAAAGAAGAGATAGAGAATATGAAAAATATTAAAAACATAGAAAGCATTAAATACACAGACCCAAAGCTTTGGGAATTCTTAACGAATGGAAAAGAAGTGGAAAATTACTTCAAGCGGGTCTGCAAGTATTTTTAAAGGTTCTGGTAATCTTGATAATCTTGTTCCGATGAATGGGAATCTAAATAAAGGTGAATGGAAGAAACTTGAGAAATACATGGGCAGATGCACTTAAACAAGGTGATAAAATAAAAGTAAAGATCACCCCAAACTACAAGGGAGACTCGCACCGTCTAGTAAGTTTTAATATTAAGTATAAAATTAGTGATGATGATTGGGAAATTAGACGATTTGATAATGTACCGGGGGGAAAGTTAGATGAATGAAGAACAATTAGATAGATTATATCAACAGATAGCAGAAGTTGTAGTAGACACCATTCCAGAAGAATGGTCTAAGGTTTATCTATACGGTGAGGTAGTTGAGGGATCTCAGACTGCCTACTTCTATTATTACCCTGAAGGTAGTGACAAACCTATATATAGCCATGATATTACTGAACTATTTACAATAAGTGAACTAGAATACTCAGAAAAATGGCATCGCTTGGTAGACTTTGCTCAGGAACTTTGGAAAGAGTTTAAAGATAAGGGTCAAGAGCCTTGGACAAATTTTACTTTGGTTTTGGATAAGGTAGGAAAGTTTAATATTGACTTTAATTATGATGATCTTTCAAATATAGACTCGCATGAAAGAAAAACTATTTGGAAGTATAAGAATCTTGGCCTAACACCCAAAAGTAACTCCGGAAAAAAACATTTAGAAAAATATCTTGACACGCTGGAATAAAAAGTTATCTAAAGGAAGAACAATTAAACAAAGTTATGATGTTAAATGATTTAGGTTCGTTTTATAATTTTGAGAATCATAACTAAAGACGGTTACAACCATTATCGAATGTCCTGATAATATTAAAATGGGGTGACAAGAAAACGAGAAATAGATAAGATGCCTATTTTAACAATTCCAGGCCGTGTGTGCTAAACTATTAGTGTCTTTTGGTACTAAAACTCCTTACTACTATGATCCTTAATTTTAGATGAGGGTCAGCCGTCTGGTTGTAGTGGAGAATAAACCACTAGTTAGTCTAAGAAAATTGGATATTTCTTGTGGTTCTAAACTATGTTTTCTTTAAAGAAGGGAAATCTTCTTAACAATGTAAAAAAATAACTCAGATATAGAAGAACTTAACACTTATGAACGGTTATTATTAGGTAACTGTTCATTTTTTTGTGTGTCGCAAGACGTGTTATGAAGTGAATCTTTCAATCAAATTAAAGATGTTTCTTCATCTATACAGAAAACTATTTTTTGGCGCATGGTTAATCACTTTCTTTGGATTTATAGAAAGCAAGGTCGTCAGATGTGTGTCTTTATAGCCATCCTCAGCTTGACCATCCTCCCTGTCACAACATCAGCAGAAATACAACCTTGGAAGGGCAACCCCTGGGAAGGGAATCCGTGGGAGGGAGATCCATGGAAAGGAAGCCCATTTGAAGGCGAAGAAGAAAAGGTAGAATGGGTTGAAAAAGAAGCAACAGACGAGCTTGACCCTGAAGTACTCGAAAAGTTAAAAGAAGAAGGCTTGGGGAAAGAAGAGATCGAGAAAATAAAAAACATTGAAAACCTAGAAAGCATCAAATACACGGATCCAGAGCTTTGGGAATTCTTAACGAATGGAAATGAAATAGAAAATTATTTCAAGCGTATCGGTATCGGATTAAACGATACGTTCGTCGGTCTATGGGAAGGGACGAAGGAAGGAACAAGTAATGCTTGGGATTATGTAAGCTCAGGAGATATGTGGTCACATTCAAAGCGATTAGCAGGTGCAAGCTATCGCTATTTAAAATCTGATGCATTCGTCGATAACCTTAGAACGATGGTTGATTATCACACGTCTGGTCAATTATGGGAGGACTTGAAAGGCGGACTTTCCTCGGCTTGGGATTATACTAGTAATATCGGAAGTTATCTTTTTTCTAAACAAAGTGTATCTGACCTATATGGGTATTTTACATCTGGTGAAGTCTTGATGGACTATGCGGAAGACTTTGAAGCCTTTGCGACGGGAGTAGATCCGGAAACCCCAAAAAGGATTTCAGTTGGAACAAGGGCTATTACGGGATTGAGTATGGTCTTTGTACCTATAAAAGTTGGAAAGAAGTTAGGTAAGGTTGGAGAGGCGGCTAGTGAAGCAAGGGTGGTTAAGGAGGATGATAGAGACCATGATGGAGTAGATGGTAATAAGGGTATTGATAATGCTAAACTAAGTCCCTCTAAGTACTCAAATCCAGACCCACCAATGTCTCTACCACCTGTAAGATATGAACCGAAAACAATAGAAGAAGTCATAAGAATGCGTCAATTAAAACAAGAATAGCGGAATGACCTAACTTTTATATTAAATAACACAGGTCAGATTAAGGGGAATTATGGATGTGTCCTATTGAAAAATAAGAAAAATGGGAAGCAGATTATTTAAAGTAGAAAAGAAACCATTGAATAGCTTTAAGTGGTTCAATGGTTTCTTATTAGGAGCATGCCCCGTGTCCACAACAGAGCAAGATACAAGAGGTGTTGGTTCAAAACAGATGTAAGTGGATAATCACCCTGAATCAAGTAGTTTTATAAAGTAAAACTGCTTACTATTGGAGATACAAAACCTTAATATAACATAAGGTTCGTTAGGCTTTAATTAAGGTAGTCGCCACTAATTGCCTTGATTTTATTTGATTTTCAGGATGCTAAGTTTATTTCGGAGCTTTTTTGTTAAAATATTTGAACTGTTGCCACCTTTTCACTTTACTTCTTAACCGTTATAATGAATTTACTTTTATAAGTTAATATGTGGGAATTATGGTGAGGTGATGAAATGAAAATCGATGATGTTGATCGAAAGATTTTACAGTTATTAACCGAGAATGGTCGTCTTTCCTATGTGGATATCGGGAAGGAGCTTCATTTATCTCGTGTAGCGGTACGCGAACGGGTTAATCAGCTAATGGAAGGTGGAGTAATCGAGCGTTTTAGTGTAGTTATTAATTCAGAGAAAGTCGGTAAACAGGTATCTGCCTTCTTTGAAGTGGATTGTGAGCCAGCCTATTTGGTGGAAGTTGCCCAAGACCTAGCCGATAATCCGAGCGTGGCGAGCTGTTACCAAATGACAGGGCCAAGTACACTACATATGCATGTGCTAGTTGAAGATTTTACCGCTCTCGAAAAATTCGTCAACAATGAATTATATTCTCTCGAAGGAATCACTAGAGTAGAAAGTCATATATTATTAAGAAGATTTAAAAGTCGAAATGGACTTAAGCTATAAGAAAAAGAGCTATACCAAAAAATTGGTTAGCTCTTTTTTTGTGCATTTTAATAATTGAGTTTAGGGATGGTTCTTGATCAAGGTAACGCGTTACCTCGCTCGAGAACCGTCCCGCAATGTAGTAAAGCATTACCGCAATCGAGAACCGTCCCCGAGTGGTTTGCCGCGTTAATGTGGGTTAGGTTTATTTAATTTTCTAAATTAATTAATTTTTTTGAAAAATGACTGGATTTATCTTTCGACATTCGATATAATCGGCAATAACATATTTTTATTTCGTTTGTTAAGTGAAATGTTTATTTTTCCTAACAAACGGAACTTAATGGTGAGTAATTTTCATCTAAAAGTTGAGAAAGCTTTTAAAAAAGGGGGCAGAAGATTACGAAATGGTCGCACTAATAATTCGTCGCTTTGTACAGCTAATTCTCTTACTCGTTGGGATTTCCTTTCTCGTGTTTGGCAGTATGCATATCGCACCTGGGGATCCCGCTTCCATCATTGGAGGCCCAACCGCTACTGCTTCGGATATTGAAGCGATTAGGGACAATTTGGGATTAAATGATCCATTCTTAGTTCAATATTGGGACTATTTAAAAGGTGTATTCCAAGGTGATTTTGGCTATTCGTATCAAACGAAACAATCGGTTTCAGAAGCAATAGCGATTCGATTTCCGAATACGTTAAATCTAGCCATTGCCAGTATGATCGTGGCCGTGGTCATTGGGATCATAGCCGGAATGGTGTCTGCACTGAAGCAAAATTCCTGGTTGGATGTGTCGAGTACTGTTTTTGCACTAGCTGGGATTTCAATTCCGAACTTTTGGCTTGGAACGGTTTTGATTCTCGTATTCGCTGTTAATTTGCAGGTCCTTCCAGTAGGAGGTTTAGATGCTCCGTTTTGGACAGTCGAAGGGATAAAGCAGCTGATCCTGCCAGCCATTACATTAGGTACTGGTTCAGCAGCCATGATTGCAAGGATGAGTCGTTCCTCCATGCTCGAAGTCATTAGAGCCGATTATATCCGAACGGCAAGGGCGAAAGGGGTAAAGGAAAAATCGATCATTTGGGTTCATGCCCTTAAAAATTCGATGATTCCTGTCATCACCGTTATTGGACTGAATTTCGGGTTCTTATTAGGCGGAACCATCATAACAGAGCAGGTTTTTGCGATAAATGGAGTAGGGCGTTTAATGATTGACGCGATTGCTGCCAGGGACTTCCCGATGGTGCAAGGATCGGTCTTACTAGTCGCTACACTATTCGTATTAGTTAATTTGATTGTCGATATAGTTTATGTCTTTGTGGATCCAAGAATCAGTTATGACTAATGAGGAAAGGGGGATGAAGGATGTCTGCTGAAGTCGTTACGAATAAAGAAGTTTCAAGCTCCATCAAATCAAAAAAGAAAGAAAAGTATCTTATCACAACAGTAAAACGCTTATTGAAAAATAAGCTGGCCATTGTTGGACTCATTATTATTGCTATTCAAATTTTTCTCGCCATTGCGGCTCCCGTCATTTCAACCTATGATCCAGCCAGACAGGATTTAGCTGCGAGCGAACTTCCGGTTTTTTCTGAAGGACATTGGTTAGGTACTGACAATTATGGCCGCGACATGTGGAGCAGGATTGTCTATGGTGCAAGAATTTCCCTCCTAGTCGGGTTTACGGCAGTTAGTCTTGGGCTCATCGGGGGAGTGGCCTTAGGGCTTTTATCTGGGTATTATCGAAAGCTTGATGGAATCATTATGAGGGTAGTAGATTTGCTGTTTGCCTTCCCAGGGATTTTATTAGCGATGTTGATCATTGCAGTGCTTGGCACAAGCTTGGTAAATGTAGCGATTGCAATAAGCATATGGTCGATTCCAACCTGTGCCAGGATTGTACGCGGCTCTGTTTTAACGGTGAAAAAACAAGAGTACATTCAAGCCATGAGATCTCTTGGAGCGAGTGATTTCCGAATTTTAGTGAAGCATATTCTTCCTAATTGTTTAGCTCCTATTATTGTTTTTGCGACGATGAGGATGGCGACCGCTATTCTTTCAACGGCCGCTCTTAGTTACTTAGGGCTCGGTGCACAGCCGCCAACACCCGAGTGGGGGGCGATGATTGCTCAGGGACAAAATTTTATGTGGACATCACCTCATATGACGATTGTTCCTGGGATTGCGATTATGCTGATTGTTTTTGCTTTTAATGTTGTAGGAGATGGATTAAGGGATGCACTCGATCCGAACATGGATCTGAATCAATAATGATTAAAGGGGGATTTAACGTGAAGAAATGGCTAGTGGCAATGGTAGCCCTAATGGTAGTTTTAGCAACAGGATGTTCAAGCAGCAGCTCAAGTGGAGGGAATAGCGGAGGAGGAGATGTCCCACAGGAGATTACCTATGCTTCAACTTCTGATGTTGTTGGACTTTCTCCGATTTTAACGAATGACTCTGTTTCTTCTAATGTCATCGAACAGGTTTATGAAACACTTTTTACAAGAAACCCGGAAACGATGGAAATTGAGCCTTTATTAGCTGAATCATATGAAACGCCAGATGATAAAACATGGGTCATTAAATTGAAAAAAGATATCACGTTTCATGATGGAACCGATTTTAATGCTGAAGCAGTAAAGTATACTTTTGATAAGTTCATGGATCCCAATACGGCTGCACCACGAGCTTCTCTCTTAGAACCAGTTGAGTCGGTGACAGTTGTGGATGATTATACGATTGAAATTAAAACAAAGTATCCATATGGACCGCTATTAGCGGCTTTATCTCATACGAATTCCGCGATTGTCAGTCCAAAAGCAGATCAGGCTCAAGACTTAATGAAGGAACCAGTAGGGACGGGACCATTTAAATTCGTAAGCTGGACTCCTGGTGATCAAGTGGTTATCGAAAAAAATGAAGAATACTGGCAAGGGGCTCCTAAGCTAGAAAAGGCTACCTATAAAGTGGTTCCTGAAATTACAACCGCAATCTCTATGCTTCAAACCGGGAAGGTTCAATTCATTGATGCGATTCCAACAGAGCAATTGAAGCGGGTGGAATCTTTAAAAAACGTTGAAGTAACAAAGAAAGAGGGTACACCTGTTTATTATATGGGCTTCAATATGGAGAAAGAGCCAATGACTAATCCTGAATTCCGCAAAGCCGTTGCTTATGCTCTTGATCGTGAGGCCTATGTCAATAAATTAAACGGTTTAGGAACGAAAGGGAATAGCGTCATTGGGCCGAAAGTCTTTGGATATGATGAGTCGGCTGACGGTGAAGGCTACGAACATGATTTAGATAAAGCGAAAGAACTAGTGAAGAGTAATAACTTTGGAGAGTTAGAGCTTCAAATTTTAGTAGCAAACCGTGACAGCTATATGTTGATGGCGGAAATTGCTCAATCACAATTAAAAGAAGCTGGACTTAATGTCTCAATTGAAACAATGGAATGGGGAACATTTTTAGATACAGCGAGAGATGGAAAATATGACATGACATTCCTTGGCTGGTCGAATACAACAGCTGATGGCAGTGAACTACTTTATCCGAACTTCCACTCTGATAATATTGGCTCATCAAACCGTGTTCGTTATAACAATCCAGAATTTGATCAATTAGTAAACGAAACAAGAGAAAACGTTGATCAAGAAGTTCGTGCAAAAAAATTACAAGAAGCTAACCAATTGCTAGTAAAAGATGCACCGGTCATTGTGATGAATCATGGTGTAGTAACTGCCGCTCTAGATAAATCGGTAAAAGGCCTAGAGTTAGATCCTACGGGTCAATGGTCACTTTATAAAGTTTACAGAGAGTAGGGATTATCATGACAACAGATCTATTATCTGTAAAGAATTTAGTTACAGCCTTCAGGACGTCAGACGGTGAACTGTCTGCCGTCCGAGGCGTTTCTTTTTCAGTAAAAAAGGGAGAAACACTTTGTATAGTTGGAGAGTCGGGATGCGGGAAAAGTATTACATCCCTATCGGTAATGGGCTTACTTCCAAGCAATGGCTATATAAAAGAAGGAATGATTGATTTTGAAGGGCGGGATCTCGCAAAGCTGTCCCAAGAAAAGTTGAGAAGTGTTCGCGGGAAAGATATTTCAATGATTTTCCAAGAACCAATGACGGCCCTAAATCCAGTGTTAACCATTGGTTATCAGTTAAGAGAGCCCTTAATGCTTCACCATCAACTCAGTAAATCGAAGGCGCATAAAGAGGGAATAGAATTATTAAAACAGGTAGGAATCCCATATCCGGAAAAAAGAATGAAGCAATATCCTCATGAACTAAGTGGGGGGATGAGGCAGCGGGTGATGATTGCGATCTCACTTGCCTGTCATCCACGGTTATTAATCGCAGATGAACCGACAACCGCTTTGGATGTAACGATCCAAGCCCAAATTCTTGACCTCATTCAGGATTTAAAAGATAAACTGGGAATGGGAGTTATTATGGTGACTCATGATATGGGCGTTGTCGCAGAAGTAGCGAATCGTGTAATGGTCATGTACGCTGGAGAAAAAGTAGAAGAAGGCACAGTGGAAAGTATTTTTAATAGCCCCCAGCACCCGTATACACGAGGGTTATTGAATTCGGTTCCTAATATTGATGAGCCGGATTTTGAACTTGAAGCGATTCCGGGTTCTCTCCCTAACTTGAATGAAGACATTAGTGGGTGCCGCTTTCATCCTCGTTGCCCTTTTGCAACGGAACGGTGTGCAGTGGAGAAACCGAGAGAATTTGAAGTAGGGAAAGATCATAAAGTGAAATGCTGGCTACAGGAGGTGGAAGAAGATGCAAACAGCCGTCCATCAATCGTCCATTCTTAAATTGGAGGGTGTAAAGAAATATTTTCCGATTAAAGGCGGAATTCTCAAACGAGTGCAAGGTCATGTGAAAGCCGTGGAAAATGTCACCTTAGAGGTCTATGAAGGGGAAAGCCTTGGAATTGTCGGAGAATCGGGTTGTGGAAAATCAACATTGGGTAGGACCGTCTTAGGTTTAGAGGAAGTCACAAATGGGAAGATATTTTTTCAAAATCAAGAGCTTCAGAATCTTTCAAATCGCGAACGACTCCCGTTTAAAAAACAAATGCAGATGATTTTTCAGGATCCGTATGCTTCTCTTAACCCTCGCCAGCGCATTGGAGATGCACTTGAAGAGGTCTTTGTTATGCATACAAAGCTTTCTGGTAAAGAGAGAAAAGCAAAAGTGATCGAGCTCTTACAAGAAGTAGGGCTGAAAGAAGAACATTATGACCGTTATCCTCATGAATTCAGTGGTGGTCAACGGCAAAGAATCGGTATAGCCCGAGCAATTGCTCTTAATCCTTCTGTTATCATCTGTGATGAAGCGGTATCTGCGCTTGATGTTTCTGTTCAAGCACAAGTCTTGAAGCTTTTAAAAAACCTTCAATCAAAGTACGGATTAACGTATTTATTTATCTCCCATGACCTTGGGGTTGTCCGATATTTTTGTGATCGAGTGATGGTGATGTATTTAGGAAACACGGCGGAATTAGCATCGGCTAAACAGCTGTATGAAAATCCACTACATCCTTACACAAAAGCATTGTTATCGTCCATCCCGCGTCCAAAAGTAGGAGGAAACCGTGATCGGATCCGTTTGCAGGGAGAGATTCCGAATCCGGCGAATCCCCCTTCAGGTTGTGCCTTCCATACACGTTGTCCACTTGCTTCAGATGTTTGTAAGCAAGTAAAGCCGGAATGGAGAGACATGGGAGAAAATCATTTTGTTGCTTGTCATCATGTAGAAAAGGAGAATGAACATCAATGAAAATGGATCATCTATATCAACCATATCCTTCGATTCGAAACACTGCTTTTGCGAAAAAGGGAATGGTGGCTACTTCACAGCCACTAGCTTCCCAGGCAGGGTTGGAAATTTTACAAAAGGGTGGAAATGCCATTGATGCAGCGATTGCCACGGCAGCAGCTCTGACAGTGGTAGAACCTACATCAAACGGAATTGGTGGAGATGCGTTTGCCCTAGTTTGGGTAAAAGGGAAGCTGCACGGGCTAAATGCTAGCGGCCCTTCAGCAAAATCCATTTCGATCGAGGCTGTTAAAGAAAAGGGATACGATAAAATGCCAGTACATGGTGTGATTCCAGTGACGGTACCAGGTGTTCCTTCCGCTTGGGCAGAGCTTTCGAAAAAGTTTGGAAAGCTATCATTGAAGGAGGTATTAGCTCCGGCTATCCGTTATGCAGAAGAAGGTTACCCGATAAGTCCAGTCTTAGGGAAGTATTGGGGATTGGCCTATAAAAAATTCCGTGAGATTTTAAATGGAGATGAGTTCAAGCCCTGGTTCGATACATTTGCTCCAAAGGGAAGAGCTCCATTGATTGGAGAGATGTGGTCGTCACCAGATCATGCTTCCACTTTGAGATCAATTGCTGAAACGAAGGGAGAGAGTTTTTACAGAGGAGAATTGGCTGAGAAAATTTCCTCCTATATGAAAGAGCATGGCGGATTTTTATCAGAAGAAGATTTGGCTGATTATCGAGCGGAATGGGTAGAGCCAATTTCAACCTCCTACCGTGGTTATCATGTTTGGGAAATCCCGCCGAATGGTCAAGGACTCGTAGCATTAATGGCTCTTAATATTGCAAAGGGATTCGATTTTTCAGAAAAAGAGGCCGTCGACACCTACCATAAACAAATCGAAAGCATGAAGCTTGCGTTTACGGATGGAAAAGCATTTATTACAGAAGATAAGGATATGCCGCTATCCGTTGATGAACTTTTATCTGAACAATACGCTAAGGATAGAAGAGATCTCATTGGCGAGGAAGCGATTTTTCCAGAAAGCTATGAGCTTCCAAAAGGTGGAACGGTTTATTTAGCGGCAGCTGATGATGAAGGGAACATGATCTCCTTTATCCAAAGCAATTATATGGGCTTTGGATCTGGGATTGTCATTCCAGGAACAGGGATTGGTTTGCAAAATAGAGGGCATGATTTTTCTTTAGATCCTGAGCATCCCAATGCATTGAAGCCCGGAAAAAAGACGTATCATACGATTATTCCAGGATTCTTAACAAAAGGGAACGAAGCGCTTGGACCGTTCGGTGTCATGGGCGGATACATGCAGCCACAGGGACATTTTCAGGTGATGATGAACACGATCGATTTTCATTTGAACCCGCAAGCGGCATTAGATGCGCCAAGGTGGCAATGGATGAAAGATAAGCAGGTATTGGTGGAACCCGGATTTCCCAATTATATTGCACAAGCATTGGCTAGAAGAGGACATAACATACAGGTAGCGACAGACAATGGGGCATTCGGACGCGGACAGATCATTTGGAGAGACCCAGTGACAGGTGTTCTCATGGGAGGAACCGAATCACGGACAGATGGGGCAATTGCTGCTTGGTAAAGGAGCCTTTTTAATGCGTATGAAGAGGGTGATAGAGCAATGAAGCAGTGGCATTTATTTTTAGCTTTCTTCCGTGTTGGGATGCTAGGGTATGGAGGTGGTCCTGCCTCCATTCCACTTGTGCATAAAGAAGTCGTCGAGAAATATAAATGGCTGAGTGACGATGATTTTTCCGATATCCTGGCTCTTGGTAATGCACTGCCTGGTCCGATTGCTACGAAAATGGCAGGCTACATCGGCTATAGGGTTGGGGGATATCTCGGAATGGTCAATGCGGTGCTAGCTACGATTTTTCCTACGATTGTGTTGATGGTGTTGTTGCTAACGGTGTTGAATGCATATAGGGAAAAACCATGGGTGCAGGGTATGGCGAATGCGGTTGTTCCAGTTGTGGGCGTTATGCTTGGTGTTTTAACATGGGATTTCGTGAAAAAATCTAAGAAAAACCTGGGATGGAAAATCACAATCGTGTTGTTAGCTGGTAGTGTGTTATTTTTGTCCATTCTCGGTGTACATCCGGCAATTGTCATTGGTGCGATGTTAGGTTTTGCCCTGCTTTCTCGTACGAAGCCGGAAGGTGAAAAGCAGGTGAAAGCATCATGATCTATGTTCAAATTTTCTTGGCGTTTTTTATTCCAGGCATTCTTGGATATGGAGGTGGCCCTGCCTCCATTCCACTTGTGGAAAATGAAGTCGTCGATCGTTACGGTTGGTTGACTGTGAGTGAGTTTAGTGAGGTGCTTGCTCTCGGTAACGCGTTGCCTGGTCCAATTGCTACGAAAATGGCAGGCTATATTGGATTCCAACAAGCGGGGGTACTGGGAGCAGCGGTGGGAGTATTTGCAACCGTGGCACCCTCGCTAATATTGATGGTTGTGCTTCTGAGTATTTTAATGAAATATAAAGAATCACCTAAGGTTCAAAAGATGACGAACCTAGTACGCCCGGCAATTGCCGTGTTGTTAGGGATCATGACCATCGGCTTCTTTACAACAGCCTACGATGGAATCGGAATCTGGCAGACACTCATCATTGGTGGACTGAGTTTCTTCCTATTACAAAAATGGAAAATTCATCCTGTATACGTTATAAGCGGCGCACTTGTATATGGCGCGATTTTTCTAGGATGAACGGAACTTTAATGAAGGAATTAGAGGGACGGTTCTCGAATGCTTTAAAGCACTCGAGAACCGTCCCTCAGTACTTCGCCGCGCTACCGAGATCGAGGACCGTCCCGAAGTGAATCACCGCGTTACCGAAATCGAAGACCATCCCGGAGAGGATCACTGCGTTACCGCATTCGAGGACCGTCCCCGAGTGCACCACCGCGTTACCGCATTCGAGGACCGTCCCCGAGTACACCACCGCGGCACCGCATTCGAGGACCGTCCCCGAACGCATTACCGCGGTATCGCAATGAGTGAAGGATTTCTATAAGTTTTATTGAATTAGTGGAGAGGACTTTTTTTAGGAGGGTGTTTTGGTGAGAGATCCAAGGTTAGAGAAGTTAGCAGATATGTTAATCACTCATTCGGTAAAGCTTGAGCGAGGGGAAAAGGTGTTGATTGTCGGGGATGGGAATACGGTTCCGCTTCTGAAGGAACTAATGAAAAAGGCTTTTGCTATCGGAGCGATTCCGTATTACAAAATAAACGATCAAGAGCTCAATCGTATTCAAGTATCGAATGCCAGCGAGGAACAGGCAACAACGCAAAATCGTTGGAATATGCATCAGTATCAAGACTTAGATGCCTTAATTCAAGTAGCGAGTGAGTGGAATGATGCTGAGTTTGGTGAGGTTCCTGCAGAAAAGTGGCAGGTCATCATGAAAAATACCCAAGAATCCCAAGATTTCTTAATTAATAATAAGAAGTGGGTGCTTTTAAACTATCCGAATAACGCTCTTGCACAAAAAGCAAAAATGAGCTATGAACGGTTTTTTGATTATTTGCTCGAGGTTTGTAATGTTGATTATCAACAAATGGAGGAAGCGCAAAAGCCACTTAAAGCTTTGATGGACAAGACGGATAAAGTGCAATTAAAAGGAGATGGTACGGATCTTACTTTTTCCATAAAGGACATCCCAGCCGTCATGTGTTTCGGTGAACGCAATATTCCAGATGGTGAGGTCTATACGGCGCCAGTTCAAGACAGCGTCAACGGCTATATTACTTATAACACGCCGACACTTTATCAGGGACATGCCTTTAACAATATTCACTTAAAATTTGAAAATGGAAAAATTGTTGAAGCAACAGCAGATAAAACCGAAGAATTGAATAAAATCCTTGATACAGACGAAGGTGCACGGTACATAGGCGAATTTGCCATTGGGGTCAATCCAATCATTCAAGAACCTATGCTGGATATCCTTTTTGATGAAAAAATCGGGGGAAGCTTCCACTTTACACCTGGACAAGCATATGAGAAAGCAGACAATGGAAACCGTTCTTCTGTCCACTGGGATATGGTGTATATCCAAAGACCAGAGTATGGCGGTGGGGAGATCTATTTCGACGACGTGCTCATTCGTAAAGATGGACTATTTGTTATCGATGAATTAAAAGGATTAAACCCTGACGCACTAAAATAAGGAGGTAAATATATGACTTATTCGATTGTCGGCTACGATCCAGAAACGTACGAATGGGGGATTGCGGTTCAGTCAAAATTCATTGGTGTGGGGGCCGTTGTTCCCTTCGCAAAAGCGGGAGTAGGTGCAGTTGCAACCCAATCCTTTGCAAATACAGCTTACGGACCGCAGGCATTACAGCTAATGGAGGAAGGGAAAACCGCAGAAGAAACCATCGAGATCATCACAAAAGACGATCCCGAACGCCATTTAAGACAAGTCGGGATCATTGATGCTTTAGGAAATCCAGCTACATATACAGGAGAAGGCTGCTACAATTGGGCAGGAGGTATGACTGGTCCGCACTTTGCTGCACAGGGGAATATTTTAGTAGATGATAATACAGTGAAGGCTATGGGAGAAACCTTCTTGAAAAGTGAAGGGACTTTAGCAGAAAGATTACTAAAATCCCTTGATGCTGGTCAGGGTGCAGGAGGCGATTCGCGTGGAATGCAGTCTGCAGCCATATTAGTTGTAAAAGAAAATGGTGGTTATGGAGGACTTAACGACCGGTATATTGATCTGCGCGTCGATGATCATCCTGATCCGATTAAGGAATTGATCCGAGTCTATCAGCTCCATCAACTTTACTTTGCTCCTTCTAAACCTGGTAGAATCGTGGAGATTCAGGGTGAAATTTTTGAAGCTCTGAAATCAGAATTAAACCGCTTGGGTTATAATCACGAAAACAAATCACTCCATCAAAATCTAAAGGATTTTCTTCACACCGAAAATTTTGAGATGCGAGAACAAGAAGAAGGAAGTATTGATCTGGATGTATTGGAGTTTATGAAGTTACAAAAATAGAAAAAAGGTGGTGATCCCAATTGGATCCCACCTTTTTTATCGACCTGGAATTTTTAAATGTGCAATTAAATTAAATTTGGTGCAATCAGAATTTTTTCGTGCAATAACTCAAATTTTCCAAAAATCACAACGATTAAAACAATCCATCCATCATCACTATGTCTAGGCCCTCAATAATTTGTCATTAAATATGATCATCCACGTTTATTACGTTTTGTTTCGACCAGTTTAAATGCTCAGAAAGGATTTCCCTTGCTTTTTTCTCATCTTTCTCACGAAGAGCTTTAACGATATCTTTGTGTTCATTCACCGTTTTTTCAATATTGGAGGAGGTCATTTGGTGATGAGGTACTTTTGAGAAATATTCTACAATCAGATGGGTGACTTGGATGAATAGTTCATTATGAGTTGCTTTGATAAGCGCTCGATGAAAGTCAATGTCCGCATTTTGAATCCATTCTGTATCTTGATTAGGGTCATCCATTTTTGTTGCGATTTTCTCTAAATCAATAAGGTCTTCCTCATTCCCATTTCTAATGATCTCACCAATGGCTGTTAATTCAAATAATAATCGGAGATCGAGAAGCTCGCTAATCTTTTTGTTTTCAATTTTCCATAAAAACATCATCTGCTCTAGTAGCGGTGTTAGATCGTGCGATTTCACGAAAATACCTTGTCCTTGACGAATCGAGAGAACCCCTGTGTTTTCTAAATAACTAAGCGCCTCACGAATGACCGATCGACTAACATTTAGAATTTTGATCAGTTCTCTTTCAGGTGGAAGCTTTTCCCCTGGTCCGATTTCATGTTCAATAATATAGTGTTTCAAATGTTCAATGACCATTTTTTTAAGTGTAAATCTTTCAGTTTTCTCGATCGGTTTCATAGTTTGCTCCTTTTAAATCCTCATATCGATCTAGAAATTTTTGAATTGGTTCGAAGTGTCTGAGCATTACCTTTTGTGCATTCTCAACGTTTTTTGCTTTAATCCAATCAATAACCTCTTTATGCTCTTCAAAGGAACCTATTAATTTTTCACTGTCATTAATAGCACCTAGAAAACTTTTATTAAAATATTCAAGGGTAAATTCATTGAGCTGGTAAAAGGTACTATTCCCTGTCGCTTTAAATAAAGCACGATGAAATCCAATATCAGCTGCTCTAGGGTTTTCATTTTGATTGATCTTTTCTAGGTAAAGCTGATTCCATTTATCCATTTCTTCAATCTGTTCGAAATCATTATTCTCTACTGCTAGTTTAATGGCTCCAAGCTCTAATACTTTCCTTGTTTCAAACAGTTCTTTCATTTGAATGCCATTTGTTTTCCAATGATAATCAAGTAAGTTATGGACACTTTTTAAAGTGGAATCATCCACATAAATTCCTTCTCCAGCTTTAATGCGAATCATGCCCATTGCTTGCAGCGACTTTAATGATTCTCTCACAACCGTTCTGCTAACAGATAAGGCTTCGGTTAAATCTTTTTCTGAAGGAAGTTTATCACCTGGTTTTAAGTTGTTGTCAATTATATAATTTCTTATTCGATCACTCACTATTTGAGCGAGGGTCGTTTTTGGAGGAATCCCCACAGTACACACTCTCATCCTATAATTTAATTTCAATGGTCTTAAATTGGTCAGACCATCTTTAAAAAATCGTAATGCTATTAGGAACTTTTGTCAATAAACTTAGATTCTAGAGATTGAAAAATTTAAATTGACAAAATATTAGATATTCGATATCCTAAATCTAAATTGGTCAGACCATATTATATTAAAATTGGTCAGACCATATTACAAGGGAGATAAGTAAGGCTGTCATTAAACCAAGTTTGTCAGGGACCAGAACATCAAAATTTTTTCGTTTGACCAGCCTTTACTTAAAACTGAAATGATATGGAGGATTACAACATGAAGGGAATATTCTCGGCATTAATTGTACCGTTTGATGAAAGCGGAAACATTATCGAGGGAAGCTTAAGAAAGATTGTACGTCATAATATCGATGTTTGTGAGGTGGATGGGTTATACGTAAATGGTAGCTCTGGGGAAAACTTTTTATTATCGACTGACAAAAAGAAGAAGATTTTTGAAATTGTAAAAGACGAAGCGAAGGATGATATTCAATTAATCGCACAGGTCGGTTCATTAAACTTAGATGAGGCAATTGAATTAGGAAAGTATGCGACGGAACTAAAATATGACTGTCTTTCAGCTGTGACACCGTTTTATTACAAGTTTGATTTTGAAGAAATTAAAGACTATTATTTTTCTATTATTCGTGAGACAAAGAATAAAATGCTTATTTATTCTATTCCGTTTTTAACCGGGGTAAATATGTCTCTCGATCAGTTTGAAGAGTTATTTGTAAATGAAGATATTATCGGGGTGAAATTCACTGCTGCAGATTTCTTTTTATTAGAGCGAATGAGAAAACGCTTTCCGGAAAAATTAATTTTCTCAGGTTTTGATGAAATGCTTCTTCCTGCAGCGATTTATGAAATTGATGGGGCTATTGGAAGCACGTTCAATGTAAATGGGAAACGTGCAAAAGAAATTTTCCAACTAGCACAAGATGGGAAGATCATTGAAGCGAAAGAAATCCAGCATACAACTAATGATTTAATTGAAAAGATTCTTGAGTTAGGACTATATCAAACGATTAAAGAAATTTTTCATGTAAAGGGAATCGATGCTGGCCAATGTCAAAAACCAATGAAGAACTTCAATCCAGAGAAACGCACAGATGTGGAAGCGTTAGTAAAGCATTTTAATTTGTAAGCGTTTAGGATGGGAATAATTTATACGAATATAGGGGGGAGTTTTCATGGAGAAAATCGGGTTTGGAGCTTTAAATTGGCTAACATTAGTGATTTATCTTGTCACCATGTTAGGGGTAGGGATTTATTTTACTAAGAAGAGCGGGAAAGACACAGATGCTTTTTTAAAGCAGGGGGGAAAATTCCTGCATGGGCAGCAGGGCTAAGTATTTATGCAACAACATTAAGTGCTATTACCTTCATGTCAACACCAGAGAAAGCCTTTTTAGGTGATTGGACATATGCAGCCGGGAATATTGCTATTATCGCTATTGTACCGATTCTTATTCAATATTATATTCCGTTTTTTAGAAAACTTAATGTTACAACAGCCTACGAATATTTAGAGAAACGATTTAATGTTTCCTTGAGGTTATTAGGAAGCTTGTTGTTTATCTTATTCCATATTGGACGTGTCGCTATTGTTATTTACCTTCCAACACTAGCGATTACCTCGATCTCTGACATTAATCCATTTCTTATCGCTGCCGTCATAGGGTTGCTTTGCGTTGTGTATACGTTCCTTGGAGGTATGGAAGGGGTGATATGGAGTGATGTGATTCAAGGAATCATTCTTATCGGTGGTGCTTTATTAATCATTGTTTATGGTGTCATTAATATTGACGGGGGCTTCGGAACCGTTATCAATGATGCTATGAACGACCAGAAAATCGTATCAGTAGATGATTGGAAGTGGAGCTTTGCTGCTGCAACGATCCCTATTATCTTCCTTGGCTCGATTTTCAATAATCTACACCAATATACAGCCAGCCAAGATGTTGTTCAACGTTATAGTACAACAACGAGCATCCAGGAAACGAAACGTTCACTTTGGACCAATGCCTTCTTTGCCGGGATTACGATTCCGATTTTCTATGGAATCGGAACCGTTTTATACAGTTATTATGAACAGCATCAATTATTGTCAGAAGGATTTAATACTTCGGCAATTGTTCCCTATTTCGTCTTAACGACATTACCTGCAGGAGTGGCAGGTCTCATCATCGCAGCGGTATTTGCGGCAGCACAATCGACGATATCCTCTAGTTTAAATAGTATGTCTGCATGTGTAGTCGTTGACTTTAAGAAAAGGTTTTACCCTGAAAGCAGTGAGAAATCGAATGTTCAATTAGCTCGTTGGGTCATTATTGTTACAGGGATTCTAGGTGTAGGAGTTTCCCTATTTTTAATAAACACAAATCAAAGTGAGACATTGGATTTATTCCTATCTCTCGTTGGATTGTTCGGGGTTCCAATCGCCGGTACGTTTGCTTTAGGGATCTTTACGAAAAGAGCCAATGCACCGGGTGCTTTAATCGGGTTACTTGTCAGTGCGATTACCTGCTATTTCTTACAGCAATCCGGATTAATTTCATTCTTTTTTAGTGTATTTGCCTTCTTCAGTAGTTTCGGAATTGGTTATCTTGCCAGCTTCTTGTTCCCGAATGGAAATAAGAAAACAACAGGACTCACAGTCTTTACGATTAATTAGGAATATGAGCACGAGGAAGCAGTATAAAGGAAGATTTAACATGGGATTGATTCAAAACTTTTTTGAGTCAATCCCTCATCAATATTAAGAAGGTGGTTTCATCATGAGTAAGCACGATTTCATAGAACGAATTCATCATCATTTGATTGTATCTTGCCAGGCATTGGAAAATGAACCACTGCATGGCTCAGAAACAATGGCTAAAATGGCTCTAGCGGCAAAAGAAGGTGGAGCTGTAGCAATCAGGAGCAACTCCCCGGAAGATATTCTTGCTATCAAACAAAAAACACAATTACCTGTGATTGGATTATTAAAAAGGGTTTATCCAGAAAACGAAGTATATATTACACCAACGAAAAAAGAAGTGGATGAATTACTTGTTGTCCAACCTGAGGTCATCGCCCTTGATGCGACGATCCGGGAGAGACCTAATCAGGAATCACTTCAGGACATTGTTCACTATATTCATGATAATAGCAACACCCTTGTGATGGGGGATATATCAGATGTCCGGGACGCAGAATATGCGACTGAATATGGAGTCGATATGCTGTCTACTACGCTATCCGGCTATACAAGCTACAGCCCGAAACAAGACGATCCAGATTTTGAACTAGTGAAAACATTGAGTCAACAAGCGACCATCCCGGTTATTGCAGAAGGTCGAATTCAAACACCTGACCAGGCAAAGAAAATGTTTGAGCTTGGAGCCTGGTCTATTGTAGTGGGAGGAGCCATTACAAGACCACAGCTCATTACAAAGAGCTTTTCAGATAAAATTAAGTAGAAGTCTAATGTAAATATTTATTTTTATGATTACAGGATTTTTTCTTAATTTAGAGTAAAAAAATCTAAGAAAAAAGCTTATATAAAAGGGTTGAAATCAATGAAAAAGGTTATTGGAATCGATATTGGGGGAACGGGGATTAAGGGATCTGTGATATCTGAGATTGGTGAATTACTTGATTTCCAAACCGTTTCAACAGATGCGTCCAAAGGGAGGGATCATGTTCTAAAAAAGGTTCATCAAATGATTCAACATTTTATTGAGAATCACACTATTGACGCGATCGGAATTGGGAGTGCAGGCCGAATCAATACTCAGGAGGCAAAGGTGGTATATGCAACAGATAATTTGCCACAATGGATCGGCCTAAATTTTATTGAAAAATTTGGAAAAATGTACTCCCTTCCGGTCTTCGTCGATAATGATGTCAATGTTGCTGCCCTCGGTGAAGCTTGGATGGGAGCGGGGAAGAACATTCAAAATTTCTTCTTTCTAGCTCTTGGAACTGGAGTGGGTGGTGGAATCGTTATACATGATGACATCTTCAGAGGGAACAATTGGTCGGCTGGAGAAGTAGGGCATATGATCCTTTATCCAAGAGGGAAAGAGTGTAATTGTGGACAAAAAGGTTGTGTAGAACAATATATCTCAGGCACTGCTTTATTGAATCATGTTAATGAAACTGGTCATACATTTGAGCATGGAAATCAAATCTGGAAGGCTTATAAAGAGGAAAATCAACATATTCAAGCTTGTGTCGAGAGTTTTATCCAGGATCTTAGTATGACACTCCATAATATTAAGATTCTTTATGATCCAGAAGTGATTATCATGGGTGGTGGTTTATCAGATTCTCATTGTTATTGGGAGGAAGCCCTGACAAAAGAACTGCAATCATTTGGACATGACCCGAGCCTTGTCAAATGGGCAACGTTAGGAAACAAAGCGGGCCAATTTGGAAGTGCGAAGCTAGCATTAGATTCAATAAAATAATAGTAAAAAGGTGTGGTGACCCCAATGGAATCCCGCCTTTTTTGCTATTTTAGAGGTATTATAGACTTAGGTGAATAGAGTAAGGGAGGAAGAAGGATGAAAAGAAGAATCGTCTGCTTTGGAGATTCTAATACATGGGGATATGACGCTAAAACCATGGGGAGATTCCCGGAGGGAGTGAGATGGACGAGTCTATTAGCCGAACGATTAGGTGAGGAGTTTCAAATAGTTGAAGAAGGTCTACCTGGTAGAACGAGTGTTGTGGATGATCCATTATTTGAAGGATTAAATGGGTATACCTATCTCCATCCTTGCTTAATGAGTCACGCACCTATTGAGCTTGTCGTTATTATGCTGGGAACAAATGATACGAAAGAAAGATTTAATCTAACGGCCTATAATATTGCTCAAGGGATTACTAGACTTTCATTGAAAGCTAAAGATACTACAGCGGGTATTAAAGGACAATCTCCTAACGTACTTGTTATTGCCCCTCCACCTATTGGCAAAGAGTATTATGAAGTCGTTGGGAAATCCATGGGAAAAGAATGTGATCGGAAATCAGAGAAACTCCCGGAGTATTTAAAGGAGCTTTTAGAGATTCAAAATATAGAATTCTTAAATACAAATAGATTGGTACCAATGAATACCGTTGATTATATGCATCTTGATGAGAAAGGACACAAACTTTTAGCTAGTCTTGTCTATGAAAAAATGAAAAGTTTTCTTCAGGAAGAAAAGTAATAGATTTTAAGAGCTGTTTCTGTAACAGCTTTTTTTCTTCCTAAAAATCCAAATATTTCGACATTTTTTCTGGAAGACGGACAAATTTTCTATTTATTAACACGAATAATATTACTAAATACGGTATTGCTTTTATGCTTCTAAGAATAGTTTGATTTGTTAAAACGAGGGAAAGTAGTGAATATGTTCCTTCATGGAATCCTAGTATCTTTAAGGAGGTGATCATCATTTACTCATTCGCCGACTGTCCGTAGAGATGTCTTTTCGAAATCATAGCATCCGTTCATCTTCAAGGTACATAATGTTTTAAAGGAGTGGCTTATATTAATGAAATCAGTAAAAAGAGTAATGGCAGCAGTAGCCTTTGTTTTATGTTTGGGGATCGTGGAGACTGAAGTAAAAGCATCACAACTATCGAAAGGTTCTGTTGGACAAGAGGTTGAATATGTTCAATCCGTTTTAAAGAAATTAGGTTACTTTCATCTTGATCCGACTGGATATTACGGTCCAATCACAACTGAAGCGGTAAAACAATTTCAGAAAGATTTTAATATAGAGATGGTTGGAGTAGTGGGTCCCGAAACGACCAACATGCTTTATAACGTAACGATGATGGCACATATCGTAAATGGCGAAGCACGCGGGGAAAGCTATAAGGGACAAGTAGCTGTAGCAGCCGTTATTTTAAATCGTGTCGAGTCTAATGAATTTCCTAATACAATTTCCAATGTGGTGTTTCAAAAAAATGCTTTTACAGCGGTGAATGATGGACAATATAAGCTCGAGCCTGATACTAGTGCGTATCAAGCAGTAAAGGATGCTTTTCTTGGATGGGATCCTACCTACGGCTCTTTGTACTATTATAATCCTGACCTCGTTACCGATCATTGGATTTTCACACGCCAAGTAACAAATGAAATCGGAAATCATCATTTTGCTTATTAAGTTCATTAAAAAATCTGCCTGGACCACAATTTCAGTTAAATGGAATTGTGGTTTTTTCGTCTGGATTGAAAAGGTGGACAAAAGAGGAGGAAGTATACTATTATTTAATTGAAAATCATTATCAATTAAAACGTTTTATACATATATTAATTAATGGGGGGATTATGAATGGACGTTTTTGAAGCAATCCGAAATAGAAGAAGCATAGGAAGAGTGAAGCCTGACCCAATCGAAAAGGAAACGATTACTAAACTTTTAGAAGCTGCAACATGGGCTCCGAACCATTACAATACGGAACCATGGAAATTTTTTGTCTTAACAGAAGAAGGAAGAAGACCTCTTGGGAGAACACTTGCTGAAATTGCCAAAGAAACAATGGAGGATCCTACATGTGAGGAAAACGAGAAAAAGCTGAAAAAGGTAGAGGAAAAGGCGTTTCGTGCTCCTGTTATTATTACTGTGGCAGCAACTCCTTCGGACAATCCTAAAGCTCTGCCTATAGAAGAGATCGGAGCGGTCAATGCTGCCATCCAAAACCTATTGCTTGCCGCACATGCTCTTGGTTTAGGGGCGATTTGGCGAACAGGAAAGCCCTGCTATCATTCAAAGATGAAAGAGCTTTTCGGGTTGACAGATAAACAAGAAGTTTTAGGGTTTATTTACTTAGGGTATCCAGACATTCCTCAAAGGCAAAGTAAACGAATTCCTTTTAAAGAAAAAACAGTTTGGGTTCAATCTGATCGTCGTTACAATTAATATTGAGCGATTCACCCCAGCAAAATAGGCTGGGGGTGAATCGCTTTTTTGTTTTTTTAAAAAAATTGAGGTAGGAGCAATCAACATTAACATCAAGTCAACTCCATAAGTTCTTCTTCAGAAATTACATTAAATCCTTCTTTCCTCAATAAGGCCGTTGTTACCCCATCACCCTGTATTTTTTGGTTGGAAAAGGCGCCATTATAAATATAAGAACTTCCACAAGATGGACTGTTTTCTTTTAGGACAATGGAGGTTGCTTGAAGCTGTTTGGCTATTTCTAGTGTTTTATAGGCACCAGCAAGATATAAGTCTGTCACATTAGCACCAGACTTCGCCATCACTGTTGCTTGACCATTTAAGACATCTTCACCGTTACCTCCAACAATTTCTGCTGGTTCTCGCGGTGTGGTGAATCCACCAAGTAATTCTGGGCATACCATAATCGCCCTTTTTTGTTCTACAAGCTGAAGGATTTTATCCTCTAAACTATGTGTACCGTTATAACGGCATTCTTTCCCAGCTAAGCATGAACTAACTAGAATCATGATGATTCTACCTCCTTTTTAGGGCTTAAATGTATTTGCATTCGATTGTAAGGTCCATGATAAAGTCTTGTATAGATAAAATTTAATCAAAGAAGTTATTCAGATATTTTGTGTTACCTCATTATAAATCTCATTTTTTTATTAGCCAATACTAGTTTTGCGAGGTTTTTTATGGATTATAATCAGTAAAACTGGAACTGGTTCATTTTTCTTGTTCGAAAAAAGTTTAAACAATGGATTCTCTACGTTATAATGTATCTTTGTGTAATCGACACTCTTTTACGAAAAAGAGGAGGAAGACGAAATGAGTGCTATCGGTAGAAATGAATCATGCCCTTGCGGCAGTGGGAAAAAATATAAAAAATGCTGCGGCAAAGCAGGTGTCGTAGATATTAACCAATTGATCCATCAAGAATTGGATGTTCTTCAGGCACAAGCCTATGACTATATTGCTCTACATAATCATCCGAAAATGGAAGAAGCGTATCATCAATATTTAAATGATTTAAAAATGTTGAAGAAAGATCAAGAAGTGTATGAAATGGCATTCGTTAGCTGGTATGGTGTAACGCATCCGCTTGAAAGTGGACAAACATTATTGGAACAGTTTATTGATAAGCAGATGTCTTTGGTTACGCGTCCGCAAACGAAAGAAGCATTAGAAAGCTGGTCGCAAGTGCGTCTGACAGCAGGGAAAGTAGAACAAACAAGCCCGACAGATTTAGTTGTCACAGAGGCGATTTCAGGAGATGTCATAGAAATCCATGAAGAATTTTCAGGGTTAGAGGAAAATAGTTTCTTCGTAGGAATTTTGCTTCCGTACAAAGAAAAATACGTCCCATTCGCTCAATATTTTATTTATCCGCAAATTGAGGCAGTAGCGGGGCAAGTATTAAGGGAAGAATTTGAAGATGATCAAGAGTCTACTACTTTACATGACCATCTCATGAAAAATTATCTCTGGTTGGCAGATCTAGGATTCTTCCTTTACGGTGTGGAAAAAAGCCAAGGTATGGAAGAGGAAGAAGTGGGAGCTAAACCAGAAGAGGAAGAGTTTACTTGGTCAGATCCTGCTTATCCAGAGGCATTGGAATCTTTGAAGGAATTCTTGGTTGAGCATGGAGAAGAGGAGCTATCAGTAGAAGGAGCTTTCCTTTCCTTAGAAAATTATTTCTTAAGGGAAAGACCGAAAATCCGAAACCCGAAAATCTACTCAGCTGCAGCAATTGAAGCGGTGAAAGGGGATATCCCTTTTAGTAAAAACTATTTACAAAAAGACCTAGCCGAGGCATTCGAAGTCTCAGCAAACAGCATCTCGCGCAGAAGCAAAGAAATGAAAAAAATCCTATACTAACACTTAGGGACGGTCCTCGACCGCGTTAAAACACTAACGCATTCGAGAACCGTCCCTTCACACATTAACGCTTTACCCCAATCGGGGACGGTTCTCGAGTGAGTTAAAGCGTTACAGTAATCGAGAACCGTCCCGCACTACGCTAACGCGTCACTCCAATCGAGAACCGTCCCGCGTTACGCTAATGCTTTACCTTGGCAAAGAACCGTCCCCCAGTTCTCTCCTTCGTTCATCTATATTCGCCATAAGTTGTCACTGTCTTTTTATAGTGGTAATATTAAATAGGGAATATTGTGTTTTTGTGAGAGGATTCTAGTGATTTTTCTAGAATTTTATTAGATGTTACATTTAGGTAAAGAAATGGCGAAAACAGAAGTTCTTTCGCCTTTATTTATTAGAAGTGTTCTCATGGTCTCATCAGAATTTCATATAAAAGAAATAGAATAACCTGGTGATCCCGTAACCTAACCAATCTACCAACTCTCTCACAACTTCCATATACAAAGGAGCGTTCATACATGCTTGGAATTTTAAACAAAGTTTTTGATGCAAATAAACGCGAATTAAAGAAGCTAGAAAAGCTAGCTGATAAAATAGACGATCTGGCTCCTGATATGGAGCATTTAACCGATGATCAATTACGTGAAAAAACAGCAGACTTTAAGCAACGCTATCAAAATGGGGAATCTCTTGATGATATGATGGTTGAAGCCTTTGCGGTTGTACGTGAAGCGGCAAGACGTGTTCTAGGCCTTTACCCTTATAGAGTACAGCTCATGGGTGGTGGTTCCTTACACGATGGAAACATTTCCGAGATGAAAACCGGTGAAGGTAAAACATTAACAGCGACAATGCCTGTTTACTTAAATGCTATCACAGGGAAAGGTGTCCATGTCATCACTGTCAATGAATACTTGGCAAGCCGTGATGCAGAGGAAATGGGGAAACTTTATGAGTTTCTTGGTTTGACTGTTGGTTTAAACCTTAACTCCATGTCAAAAGACGAAAAACGTGAAGCCTATGCAGCAGATATTACGTACGGTACGAATAATGAGTTCGGTTTCGACTATCTACGTGACAACATGGTGTTATATAAGGAAGAAATGGTTCAACGCCCACTTCATTTTGCTGTAATTGACGAGGTCGACTCGATCCTTATTGATGAAGCGCGTACGCCATTAATCATTTCAGGCCAAGCAAAAAAATCAACCCAGCTTTATCTCCAAGCGAACACGGTTGTCCGTATGCTCAAAAGAGATGATGATTACACATATGATGAGAAAACAAAAGGTGTTCAGCTGACAGAGGACGGTATTACCAAAGTTGAAAAGGCCTTTAATATCGATAATCTATTCGATATTTCTCATGTAACCTTGAATCACCATATTAATCAGGCACTGAAGGCACATGTTAGTATGCACCTTGATGTTGACTATGTGGTACAGGAAGGCGAAATCGTTATTGTCGATTCTTTTACAGGTCGTCTTATGAAAGGTCGTCGTTACAGTGATGGCCTTCACCAAGCGATTGAGGCAAAAGAAGGACTTGAAATTCAGAACGAAAGTATGACGATGGCAACGATCACATTCCAGAATTACTTCCGTATGTATGAAAAGCTTGCAGGAATGACGGGTACTGCGAAGACGGAAGAAGAGGAATTCCGCAATATTTACAATATGAATGTAGTGGTTATTCCTACAAACAAGCCTGTTGTTCGTGACGATCGTTCAGATCTTATCTACGCATCTATTGAGGGGAAATTCCTTGCTGTAGTCGAAGATATTGCCGAACGAAATAAGAAAGGGCAGCCGGTACTTGTCGGTACCGTTGCGGTTGAAACGTCAGAGCTTATTTCGAAATTCTTATCTAAAAAAGGCGTACGCCATAACGTATTAAATGCGAAAAACCACGGACGTGAAGCGGAAATCATTTTAGAAGCAGGGCAAAAAGGAGCGGTAACAATCGCGACAAATATGGCTGGTCGTGGTACAGATATCAAACTCGGTGAAGGGGTCATTGATCTCGGTGGATTAGCCGTAATCGGTACTGAGCGTCATGAATCTCGTCGTATCGATAATCAGCTTCGTGGTCGATCTGGTCGTCAAGGGGATCCGGGGGTCACTCAATTCTACCTTTCAATGGAAGATGAACTGATGAGACGTTTCGGATCTGACAATATGAAATCGATGATGCAGCGACTTGGTATGGATGATTCACAACCGATCCAAAGTAAGATGGTCAGTCGTGCTGTGGAATCAGCACAAAAACGTGTAGAAGGAAACAACTTTGATGCACGTAAGCAGCTGCTTTCCTATGATGACGTTCTCCGTCAACAGCGTGAAATCATCTACAAGCAGCGTTTTGAAGTATTGGATTCCGCTAATCTACGCGAAATTGTTGAAAGCATGATTAAATCGGTCATTGAGCGTGCTGTTTCCGGCTATGCACCATTAGCTGAAGACGAAGAAAATTGGAATCTTCAAGGGCTAGTGGACTTTGTAAATGCGAATCTCCTTCCAGAAGGTGATGTTACAGTCGAACAATTAACTGGAAAAGATCCAGAAGAAATGATCGACCTTATTTATAATAAAGTTCACGAGCGCTACGATGAAAAAGAAGAAGAGCTTACATCAGAGCAAATGCGTGAATTCGAGAAAGTGATTCTTCTTCGTTCAGTTGATTCGAAATGGATTGATCATATTGATGCGATGGAACAATTACGTCAAGGGATCCATCTCCGTGCCTATGGTCAAAATGATCCGTTACGCGAATATCAGCATGAAGGCTTTGCCATGTTTGAAAATATGATCACGGCCATTGAAGATGATGCCGCGAAATATATTATGAAGGCTGAAATCCGCAATAATTTGGAGCGTCAAGAAGTGGCAAAAGGACATGCCGTAAATCCAAAAGAAGACGGAGAGAAAACGAAGAAAAAGCCCGTTCGAAAGCAAGAAGACATTGGACGCAATGACCCATGTCCATGTGGAAGCGGGAAAAAATATAAAAATTGTCATGGCAAATTAGATTAATGCTTATAATGCCTGGTGCCTCCATAGGTGCCAGGTACTTTTGATAAGGATAAAAATATAAAATATATAATATCAACGTTAACACCGACGTAAGCAGCCAGCTTTTCTGGGATCGAATTAGAAGGAAAGAAGACACGTCTTTTTCTATAGAAAATAGGTTTAAAGACAAGCCTTTCTTCATTGATATTCAGCACTTACGCAATGTTAGTAAAAAAATAGTAGGAAAAATTTTTTGAGGTGAATGCAGATGATGGAACTTTCAGAAGTAAGAGTAGAGTTAGAAAAAACAGCTTCAACAATAGCGGACTTTAGGGGGTCTCTTTGACCTCGAAAATAAAGAGGCTCGAATTGCAGAGCTAGATGAAGTGATGCTCCAACCCGATTTTTGGGATGATCAACAAAAAGCACAAGGGATTATTAACGAAGGAAATGGTTTAAAGGATCTTGTCAATGAATACCGTGACCTTGAAGAAACACAAGAAAACTTAGAAGTTACGCTTGAACTTGTTAGAGAGGAAAATGATCCTGAACTTCATGAAGAATTGGAGAATGAATTAAAGGAGCTAGTCAAGCGCTTAAATGAATTTGAATTACAGCTTTTATTAAGTGAAGAATACGACAAGAACAATGCCATCCTTGAGCTTCACCCGGGTGCGGGTGGAACCGAGTCACAAGACTGGGGATCCATGCTATTGCGCATGTATACACGCTGGGCAGAGAAAAAAGGCTTTAAAGTGGAAACATTGGATTACCTGCCTGGAGACGAAGCAGGGATTAAAAGTGTTACATTGTTAATCAAAGGTCATAATGCCTATGGGTATTTGAAAGCTGAAAAGGGTGTTCATCGTTTAGTCCGCATCTCACCTTTTGATTCATCTGGACGCCGTCATACATCCTTCGTTTCCTGTGAGGTTATGCCAGAATTTAATGAGGAAATTGAAATCGATATTCGAACAGAGGACATTAAAGTGGACACCTATCGTGCAAGTGGAGCAGGTGGACAGCATATCAACACTACTGACTCTGCTGTTCGTATTACACATACCCCAACAGGTGTCGTTGTGACATGTCAATCAGAACGTTCACAGATCAAGAACCGCGAACAAGCCATGAAAATGTTGAAAGCGAAGCTATACCAAAAGAGAATTGAAGAACAGGAAAAAGAGCTTCTCGAAATCCGGGGAGAGCAAAAAGAAATCGGCTGGGGAAGCCAAATTCGTTCGTACGTCTTCCACCCATACTCAATGGTAAAAGACCACAGAACCAACACCGAAACTGGGAATGTTCAAGCCGTAATGGACGGAGACATAGGCGCCTTCATCAACGCCTATCTAAGAACACGAATCCAATAAACACTTTAGTCCACTGAGGGACGGTTCTCGATTGCGTTAACACGTTAACGCAATCGAGAACCGTCCCTCACTGCTTTAAGGTGTTACTGTGATGAATCATTATTATAGTGGGCTATTTAGTATCTAGGAAGAATAAATGAATCAGGGTGGGACCAAAATAAATACAAGTGCTGGACGTGATAACCCTATTCTCATAATCGTAGTTGATCATACAGAATTCACAAAGTTGAAACAAGTAGTTCGAGGTATTGATCCGTTCGTATTCCTTGCTGCAATGGGAACTACACCTGAGTTTGAAGAAGGTTTCAAACGAGTATGATATTGGTATAATAAGGGATGGATTCAATATAAATATTGGGACGGGCATTGATTTTGATTATGTCCATATTGTATTTTTTCCGAGGAGGAGAAATGATGAAGAAAAAGCTATTAGGAATTCTATTTGGAACTTCACTAGTGTTAGCAGCATGTGGTGGTAATGATGGTGGAGGAGAGACAAGCACAGAAGCCGATCCAGAAAAAATTGTTAGCCAAAAATGTATGAGCTGTCATGGTGAGAACTTAGACGGTGGAGCTGGACCTAAAATCAGTGATGTCGGTTCAAGGCTCAGTAAAGATGAAATATTGAATGTTCTTGAAAAAGGTAAAGGAAGTATGCCTCCTGGAATTATAGAAGGAGAACAAGCAGAAGCGGTAGCAGAATGGTTAGCAAATAAAAAATAGGAAATAATAGGGGCTGTCACAAAAGGGACAGGAACCACAATTGTTCAGAAGTTATAGTTCCTGCCCCCTTGGTTTGGGACAGCCCCTTTCCTATTTTCATAATCCTCCATAGGAATAAAGTCTCACCATTTATTTTCTTCAACCAACATCGAAATTTGACATCGACCTCTCATTAGATACGAAAATCCGACAAAATAAACAAAAATTAATTTTAAAAAACTATTAGAAAATTCACTTATATTTATGTTTTGTTACAAAATCACTATTACTTTTTAGGATAAAACACCTATGGATAAAGGGTTCAGGGATAGTAACGGCACTAAATTAGGTAAATATTTCATATTGTGTTTCAATTTGAAACGAAAATGTAATATAAATTTTCCTTAAAATCATAGTTGATGATGTTATAATACTTTTGTGAGTCTTAATTCGAGTAATTTTGATGAAATTCTACAATACAAAAACTATTATGATTAAAAATTGAACGACAACTGAATAGATGATAACTTTCCAACTTAGAACGTACAATACATAATGTTTAAATTAGGTGGTTAAAACATGATTGAAATGCAAGAGGTATATAAACAATACCCGAACGGAATAATGGCTGCCAATGGTTTTAACATACATATCAAGCAGGGAGAATTTGTTTATGTAGTTGGACCGAGTGGAGCGGGAAAATCAACGTTTATTAAAATGATGTACCGCGAAGAAAAACCCACAAAAGGTAGCATTATGGTAAACGGCATTGATCTTGCAAAATTAAAAAGAAGTAGAGTGCCGTATTTAAGAAGAAATATCGGAGTTGTTTTCCAAGACTTCAAACTACTACCGTCCCTAACAGTCTATGAGAATATCGCATTTGCTCTTGAAGTGATTGAAGAGCAGCCGAAAAATATAAAAAAACGTGTTATGGAAGTACTAGATTTAGTTGGATTAAAACATAAAGCTAGAATGCTTCCAAATGAACTATCTGGTGGAGAACAGCAGCGTGTATCACTTGCCCGTTCGATCGTCAACACGCCAAAGGTTGTGATTGCGGACGAGCCTACCGGTAATCTTGATCCAGAAACATCCTGGGAAATTATGAACATATTTGAAGAGATCAATACCCGTGGAACAACTGTCGTAATGGCTACTCACAACCGTGAAATTGTCAACACAATTAAACATCGAGTGATTGCCATTGAAAACGGCAGAATTGTCCGGGATGAACTGAGAGGTGACTACGGCTATGAAAGCTAGAACAGTTGGTCGCCACTTCCGAGAAAGCTTTAAAAGTCTAGGGCGTAACGGTTGGATGACATTTGCTTCCGTTAGTGCTGTAACCGTCACCCTGTTACTTGTTGGTGTGTTCGTGGTATTAATGTTAAACATGAACAAAGTCGCAACAGATATTGAAAAAGACGTTGAAATACGCGTTTTAATAGAGTTAGGTACAGAGCAAGCCCAGATTGATGCAATAGAAGAAAAGATAAAAGTGATAAAAGGCGTAGAGAGTGTTGAATACTCTTCCAAAGAAGAAGAGCTTAGACATCTTGTAGAAGATATGGGAGAAGATTTCCGCCTATTCGAACAAGATAACCCTCTTTATGATGTCTATATAGTAAAAGCAGAAAATCCACGTGATACGAAGAGAATTGCTCAGAATATCGAAACGTTTAAATATATAAATGATGCGGTTTATGGAGAAGCAAAAATAGAAAAACTATTCAGCTTCCTGCAAATGAGTCGCAATGTTGGTTTGGTACTGATTATCGGACTTCTTTTCACGGCAATGTTTTTAATCTCCAATACTATCAAGATTACAATCGTTGCTAGAAGAAAAGAGATTGAAATTATGAAACTAGTAGGAGCGACAAATTGGTTCGTAAGATGGCCATTCATCCTTGAAGGATTATGGTTAGGAATTCTCGGAGCAATTATACCAATAGCTCTTGTTACATCAGGCTACTATTATGCCTATCAGTTCATTGAACCAAAATTGCGAAACCATTTTATTCAGATACTAGACTTTACCCCGTTTATTTTCCAAGTAAACGCTCTGATCGTGATTATGGGCTGCTTAATTGGGGCTTGGGGAAGTTTTATGTCCGTCCGTAAATTCTTAAAAGTTTAATAGGTTTATTGAGATCGAAAGGGGTATGCAGCTTGAACAGGAAAACATTGGTAACTTTGTCAATTGCCGCAACACTGACAATCGGAACGTTTGGCACGGCAAGTGCTCACTCATCTTTATCCGAATTAAAGGAAAAGAAAAGTAATATCCAACAAGAGAAAGCACAAGTAAACGAGAAAATTGATAGTAAAACTTCTGAAATCAATCAAAACATTACTAGACAAAATGAGATCCAAGCAGAAATTGCTGCTATCGATAAAAAAATTCTTGATACAAACGCAAAAATTCAAGAGAAAGAAGCAGATATTAAAAAGACAAATGATGAAATTGAGAAACTAAAGGTAGAAATTGAAGCTCTTAAGAAGAAAATCGAAGAGCGTAATCAGTTATTAGAAGAGCGTGCTAGAGCAATGCAGGAAAAAGGCGGTTCTTCCAACTACCTTGACGTTTTATTAGGTGCTGATAGCTTTGGAGATTTTATCAATCGTGTAACAGCGGTCAATACAATCGTAAATGCTGATAAAAAAATTATCGATGAACAAAAACGTGATCAAGCAGAACTAGAAAAGAAACAAAAAGAAGTAGAAGATAAACTAGCAGAACTTGAGAAATCAAAAGAAAATCTAGTTTCTCTTAAAAAAGACCTTGATAGTCAAAAAGGTCAAAAGAATGCATTATTTGACAAACTTGAAAAAGAACAATCAAAATTAAATGTAGAAAAAGAAGAGCTTGAAGCAAGTGCAAATGAATTAGAAGAGCTGGAAAAGCGAATTGGTGGGGAAATCCAAGCCGAGCAATCTAGATTAGCTGAACTAGCTCGTCAAAAAGAAATGGAACGTAAAAAGGCACAGGCGGCAGCTGCTCCTCAAGCTACAAGCAATTCTTCATCGTCAGGAAGTAGTAATTCATCTGCTTCTGTAGATGCACCAAGCGTGAGTGCGGGAACTTGGACAAGACCTGCAAATGGAGTTATTACGACTAATCATGGACCTGACATTTTAAACGGTAAGCCACGTAT
Source organism: Rossellomorea pakistanensis (assembly GCF_016908495.1). Taxonomy (GTDB): domain Bacteria; phylum Bacillota; class Bacilli; order Bacillales; family Bacillaceae_B; genus Rossellomorea; species Rossellomorea pakistanensis. Next base: position 867,488 of record NZ_JAFBDZ010000002.1, read on the forward strand.
GCACTATGGAGTGGATATTGCTGCAAGAGGCAGTGTTCCTATCGTAGCAGCAGCTGATGGTTATATTATTAAAAGTGAGTATAGTTCAAGCTATGGTAATGTTGTTTATATGACACATTCTATCAATGGTCAGACCTTTACTACTGTTTATGCACATATGTCGTCATCACTTGTAAGTGGCAGTCAATATGTACAAAAAGGTCAACAAATTGGTTACATGGGTGACACAGGTTACTCTTTTGGACAACATTTACACTTTGAACTACACGCAGGCCCTTGGAACGCTTCAAAATCAAATGCTGTCGATCCAAGAAGATATATTAGTCTCTAATATTAATAGATTCCTGAATAATCATAAATTATGAAAAACACAACCTATTGATGACAGGTTGTGTTTTTCATTTTAATGGAACCTAGCACGTTAAGTGATGAATCATTCTAAAAGCACCATCTAAGCCTATAAGTTTAATAACTAGTCTCCTATTCCGATCCAAAATATGAAGAAAAAGATGGTATTCTTTGTCTTAAAATCAGTCCCAAACCACCACCGAATCACTTTTCTCCGTTATTTGAAGTGATAAAAATATCCTCTGCTTTTTTATTTTTTCCACTGATACCCGATTCCCCAAACCGTTTTTAAATGCTTTTCGATGGGGAAATCGGATCTTTTTAATTTATCTCTTAGATTGCGAATATGGGAGTCTATCGTGCGTAGCTCTGTATTCGTGTTCATATCCCAGACAACTACTAATAATTGCTCCCGAGTATAGACGCGGTCAGGATTTTTCATTAATACATTAAGAATCATAAACTCCTTAAGGGTTAGTGAAATAACTTTCTCGTTATATTTCAATGTATAAGACCCACTGTCTAGGATGAAATTTTCTCTTATTTGGTGACGGCTATCAATTTCAGACTGATGATTATGTCTGCGGAATATAGCATTTATCCTAGCTAGAAGTTCGCCTTCATCGAATGGTTTAGTGATATAGTCATCTGCCCCATGATTTAGTCCCTTAACGACATCTGTCTTATTGTTTCTAGCTGTCAGAATAATAATAGGAACAGTCGAGAAAGCCCGGATTTTTTCGCATGTTTCCCATCCATTCATTTCTGGCATCATGAGATCAAGGATAATTAAATCTATCGAAGCATTTTTCAACTTATTTAAAGCATCGTACCCACCCGTTGCTTTTAGACAAGAATAACCATTAGGTTGCAGGTACAGCTCTAATAGGTTTAACATTCTCATTTCATCATCTACTAGTAAAATTGTTTTCAAAAATGTAATCCTCCCTTGCTTTTTCGAATCTAATCTCGACACATGTCCCTTGATTCTCTTTACTGGTAATGGACACACTGCCACCATGAGCATCCATCAATTCTTTGACTATAGATAACCCCAGGCCAGAACCACCCAGCTCTCTTGAACGCGATTTCTCTACTCGATAAAGCCTATTAAAAAGATGAGGAATTTCTTTTTCCGGGATTCCGATCCCTTGATCTTGAATTGAAATTCTCACTTCTTCTTCTAATTCCTTCACCGAAATTTCAGTAGATGTATTAGGGTGTGAATACTTAAGAGCATTATCTAGTAAATTCATAATGATTTGCTCTAATCGCAAGGGGTCTGCGTTTATTAATAGTTCATTTTTGCAAATGAAGAGTATATCGATATTCTTACTTTTAAAAGCAGGTGTCACCTTCACTATCATCTTTTTAAGAAAGGGACAAATCATGATCGGTTCTTTTGAAATCGAAAAATTATTTTCATCGATTTTTGCCAATTCAAACAGATTCTCTATTAACGTCACGATTGTTTTCGATTCTTCCTGGATGATTTCTAAGTACGCTTTTCTCTCTGTATTCTTAATATCCTCTCGTAAGGCAACGTTCGTATATCCTTGAATATACGTTAATGGTGTTCTTAGTTCATGAGAGATGCTAGCAAGAAACTCCACTCTATCTTTCTTTATCATCTCTAGATCATTAGAAAGCATTTGAATAGATTGAGAGAGTTCCCCTAGTTCATCTTTACCTAATTCGGGTAATTTAACAGCAAAATCCCCTTTGCTTAATTTCTCTGTTGCTTCTTTCATTTTGATTAAAGGGCGGGTCAAAATCTTTGATAATAGAAAATAGATGATACCTAAAATAACCAAACTAGACAAACCTGCAAGTAAAAAGTGGACATTCAAGCGGTCAATCAATGTTCGTAAAGGTCCTGTATTTTTAAACATGTAAACATAACCATCTTCTGCTTCTGTACTGAACTCCGTCACAGTAGCAAGATAGTTTATTTCCTTCCAATTTGACTCTATTAATAAGCCGTTTCTATTTAATTGGTCAGGAGTGTAGCCGCGAATAATCTCTCTCATGCCTTTGGAAGGCTCTTTCGAACTAGCAATGATTTCTTTTTTAGAATTTGTTATGACAACTTCAGTATTTGTCTTCGTTTCCATCAGTGCGATATGATGGAGAGTCCCCTCGGAGTAGGTATCTTCTAGTACATCTCGATGACTATTTCCCCTTGAAATTAGTGATTGGAATTCCTCTTTCACCCGATTATCGACAATATTATCATGGAGATAAATCATTAATAACGACTCCATAATAAAAACAGCTATCGTGAAATATAAAGCCAATTTAGTAGAGATTTTTCTCATTGAGACGAATCCTCATTTCTATTCATTCTTCCATAATAGTATCTTAAATGTTTGAAGAAAATATGCAGAAAACTATTTTTTCATTCTATTAATCTCTAATTTATCAAAAGAATCTTTTTTAATCGATTAGTACGAAATAGGGAAAAGAAATTATATGAATCTTTTTACATAGAAGAAGGGATTTCACTAAAAATATCCAATACTTATTCTGGAACACTTTTTCTGGAGAGGAAGGAATAACATGGATATAAGAAAAGAAATTATAATTAATGCTGAGTTAAGCCTCGTATGGAAAGCTTGGACAGAGTCAGAGCGAATCATTAAATGGTTTGCACCTGCAGCGGAAATTGATCCGAGGGAAAATGGGAAATTTGAATTGTATTTTAGCCCGGATAATAAAGATATGATGAGTACTAAAGGCTGTCGAATCCTTCAATACAAAGAGCCGACATTACTAGAGTTTGAGTGGAAGGGACCTGATCCGTTTGCTGGTGTGATGAACGATGAGAACAATCTAACAACGGTTTCGGTTGAATTTGAATCTTTAAATGAAATGACGAAAGTAACTTTAATTCATCAAGGCTGGAAAGATACCGAGGAATATTCTCATGCAAGGGAGTGGCATGTGCAAGCATGGGAACAGATGTTAAAGAGCTTGAAGTCAAATATGGAATCAGGTGAAGGAATTCTTTGTTGTCAGTAATACTTAATGTGGATCCCCCTTGTGCTGGAGTTATTCGGTATAGGGGGGGTTTTTAGCTTTAAAGTGTAGTCTCCCAAGTTATTTTTAAACAAAGAATGGAATGATTTTTAGGATCGTTCTTATACTTTACCTGAATTGAGAAGTCGAGAGAAATCTGAGGAAAAGATAGAGTCGAGACGCTGAAACGGACTATATTCACGACTCCATCTATTTGATTGACTTTTTAATAAAAAATGAGATTATAGAGTATATTACTTTTATAATTTTCTGAAGTTATAAAGGGATGATCTTATGGATGGGTATTCCATTGGTGCTTTTACATTTCCAGCTTCATGGCTGGTTATTCTTATTGGATTGATCTTTACGGAGATATTTAGAATGCTATTTGGAAAATCAGCTTTATAATGGTTAAAGACATGGTCTAGCAGCTGGAAATAGTAAATCATTTAATACGGTAGTTGGATAAAGTATAATATGGGACAAAGTGAATAAAAGGCACGCTTACTATAGGGAGGGAAAAGACAGTATGAAGTTTGGCACAAAAGTAGTACATAGTTCATTATCACCAAACAAGCAAGTAAAGAGTAAGACAACACCGATCTATCAAACCTCGGCTTTTGCCTTTTCCTCATTAGAAGAATTAGAAGGCTTTTATCAAGGGGAGTCTCCCTATCTCTATTCACGTGTGGGGAACCCAAATACAGATGAATTAGGGATGACAGTCGCCCAATTAGAAGGGGCACCCGCTGGGGTGGCAGCTTCATCAGGTTTAGGTGCGATTCTTTCTGGTGTTGTGGCGCTTTGCGGACAAGGTGATCATATTGTGGCATCAGAGGATCTCTATGGGGGTACCTATCAATTATTAAAGGAAGAGCTCCAATCCTTTGGAATCACAACAAGCTTTGTTGATTTTAGCGATCAGCAAAAAATTGAGAAAGCCATCACTCCACAAACAAAGCTGTTATTCAGTGAAACGATTACAAATCCATTTCTTAGGGTAGAGGATATTGAGAATCTCGTTGCATTTGCCAAAACCCATCATTTGAAAACGATGATTGATAATACATTTGCGACTCCTTATTTACTACAGCCTTTTACAATGGGGGTCGACTTGGTGGTTCATAGTGCAACAAAATATATTGGCGGACACAGTGATATTACAGCAGGTGTCATCGTCGGTGCGGAAGAAATCATAAGCGCCGTAAAAACAAAAGTAGTGAATATGGGTGTCAATCTAAGTCCGTTCGAGGCATGGTTAACCTGTCGTGGGAATAAAACATTGGCTCTTAGAATGTCCAAGCAGTCAGAGAATGCTGAAAGGTTAGCAACCTATTTCCAACCCCATCCTCAGATTGAAAAAGTATTCTATCCGAAAAATGTCTCACTGAAAGGAAATGGAGCAATTGTTACGATTGAACTTTCTCGTGATTGTGATATTAGTACTTTCTTTCGTTCTCTTGGTTGGGTGAAAATTGTCCCTACTCTCGCAGGCGTTGAAACATCGGTTTCCTATCCTTTAGGAACGTCACACAGAGCACTTCCTCCACAGGCACAGGAAAAGCTGGGAATTACGACACATGTAGTAAGAATATCTGTTGGAATTGAAGAATTAGAAGATATTATTGAGCAATTCAAGCATGCATTAACATCTTCTCTCAAATAAATTTTTAAAAAATATCGAAAATTATGTTGACGTTTCAAAAAATTCTCGTTATAATCCAAAACATAGTCAATACAGTTTAATGTATTAAGCAAAAGTTATATCTCTTATCTAGAGTGGCGGAGGGACTAGGCCCGATGAAGCCCGGCAACCTTCAAGCAGTATTACGCTTGAAAAGGTGCCAATTCCTACAGATCCTAATGATCTGGAAGATAAGGGGAGGAGCCATTACTAATTAAGCCCTCTTCTTAGAGAAGAGGGCTTTTCTGCGTTTTATCCCTCTCTTCCTTCTTTCATTCATTTTTTCAGAAAAAATCTTTTCCTAATGGATTTGTTACCAGTAAACCTAGTATTCATATCTATTTAATAAAAATTTAGGGGGAATTTTTTATGACAGCGAATCAATACGATCTTGAAACTTTATTACTACACGGAGGGCAAGCGCCAGATCCGACAACGGGTTCAAGAGCTGTACCCGTTTACCAAACCACTTCCTACGTTTTCAATGACACGGACCATGCCCAAAACTTATTTGGTTTAGAAGAACCGGGAAATATTTATACAAGAATTGGAAATCCGACAGTAGATGTTTTTGAAAAAAGAATTGCTTTATTAGAAGATGGGGTTGCCGCTGTAGCTACCTCTTCGGGAATGGCTGCCATCTCTCTGGCCATTCTCAACATAGCCGGTGCAGGTGATGAAATTATTGCGGCTACAAATCTTTATGGAGGAACCTACAACCTATTTGCCGTAACCCTCCCGAAATATGGAATCAACGTGAAGTTTGTTGACCCAGAAGATCCGGAGAATTTTAGAAATGCGATTACTCCGAATACGAAAGCATTCTTTGCTGAAACGATCGGAAACCCAAGCCTGCATGTTCTTGATATAGAAGAAGTAGCAGATATCGCACACGAAAATGGAATTCCACTCATCATCGATAACACCTTTGCCACTCCATATGTTTCACAGCCGCTTTCATGGGGAGCAGATATTGTCGTTCATTCAGCAACAAAATGGATCGGTGGTCATGGGACAGCAATCGGAGGAGTTGTCGTCGATGGTGGGCGATTTAACTGGAACAATGATAAATTTCCAGGATTTACAGAGCCAGACCAGAGCTACAACGGAATTCGTTATGCTAATGATTTTGGAACACTTGCTTTTGCAACAAAATTACGTGTTCAATTACTTAGGGATTTCGGGGCGTGTTTGAGTCCACATAACGCATTCCTTTTACTGCAAGGCTTAGAAACACTTCATCTTCGAGTACCAAAGCATAGCGAAAATGCTTTAGCCGTTGCTAAATATTTAGAGGATCACCCATCTGTAGAATGGGTATCGTATCCAGGGCTTGAAAATCATCCAGCCCATCACCTTGCCAAAAAATACTTAAAGGATGGCTTCGGATCGATTGTTATCTTTGGAATTGTTGGGGGCAGGGATGCAGGAAAGAAAGTGATAGATAATGTCGCTCTTTGGTCACATGTTGCGAATGTCGGTGATGCTAAATCACTGATTATCCATCCCGCTTCCACTACACACCAACAATTAAGTGGAGAAGAACTAAAGCAAACAGGAGTAACGGAAGAGCTTATTCGTCTGTCCATCGGGTTAGAATCTGTTCAGGATCTAACAAATGACCTAGATCGTGCCATTTTTGAAGCGACAGGACAATCAAAAAATGGGAGTGCGAAAACGGAAATAACCGTAAATGATGAAGGAGTCATTCGTTGGGCACTTCAATCTCCTTTTGATCGCGAAGAGCAAAATGGGGGAGTCGTTCAACGTCAAAAAACTTTAGCCATCGTTGGTTTAAGCAGTAATCCTGCCCGTCCCAGTAACCGATTGGCGAGAAAAATGCAGCGATTAGGGTATAAAATCATTCCTGTAAATCCAAGGGAAACCGAGGTATTTGGGGAAAAGGCCTATCCAGACTTATCCTCCATTCCAGTCGAGATTGACATTGTTCAGGTTTTTAGAAGTCCAGAAGCAGCGATTGAAATTGCGATCGAAGCCGCTGCAGTACGACCAAAGATCTTCTGGCTGCAAGAAGGAGTCATCTCGGAAGAAGCGGCACAAATTGCAAAAGATGCAGGACTTGAAGTGGTTCATAACCGTTGCACCTATAAAGAAGCACAACGATTAAGAGGCACAATCGAGACATATGCAGCAGAGGTGAAATGAAGAAAAACTCTGAATGGGTTTATATAGAACATACGCTTAAATGATACTAGAAATAACAAAAGGAGGAAGACAATGAAGCACACAAGTACTGAACCATTGAAAAACCCACCCTATAACATTATAAAAGATGAAAAATTGGTTTCCTCCTTTCAATGGAAAAATTTTAAGAAGAGAGTTGAAGGCGAGTGAGCTTAAATAAATCGCTGTTACCTCATAGAGTCCATGAAACAGGGAAGGTGTTTATTGGGAATTTGGCACTTGAATCAGGTCAGGAGCTAGAAGAAGTTGAATTGGCCTATGAAAGGTGCGGGGCAGAGGGTGCTCCTGCTATTCTTATTTGTCATGCACTAACAGGAAATCAATATACAGTTGGAACGGATCAGGAACCTGGCTGGTGGCACGGATTGATCGGCGTGAACAAAGCAATTGATCTAAATAACTATCAAGTCGTGACATTTAATGTACTTGGAGGCTGTAATGGTTCAACAGGCCCGCTCTCAATTAATCCCTCTACAGGTGAAAAATATCGTACAAAATTTCCTAAGATAACGATTCGAGATATCGTAAATGCTCAACGAAAGGCACTGGAGAATCTAGAAATTGATGCATTATTAGCCGTCATAGGCGGCTCGCTTGGAGGAATGCAAGCATTAGAATGGGGTCTTCTTTACCCATCTTTCGTAGAGAAGATTATCGTATTGGCTGCAACTTCACAGCTAAGTGATTATGGAATTGCTTTTAATACGATTGGAACCACTGCAATCGAAAACGATCCAGGTTGGAAAGGCGGATATTATACACAACCTGAAGATGTGAAGGGATTAGAGGTCGCTCGTATCGCTGGAATGGTCACGTATCGTAGCCCGTATTTATTTGATCAGAGATTCCAGCGAAAAGAAAAAGAAAACTCTACTTTCGAAGTGGAATCCTATTTAAAATACCAAGGGGAAAAACTGACAAGGAGGTTCGACCCTAACAGTTATTTATATTTACTTCAAGCCATGAATTCACATGATATTGGCAGGGGAAGGGGAGGAATCGAAGAAGCGGCTCATTCATACAAACCTGAAGTGATTGGGATTGGATTTCAGCATGATCTAATTTACCCCCCAAATAAGATAAAAGAATTTACCGAACGTACCCCAAGAGGAACCTATTACTATATTCCAACCCAATTTGGACATGACGGGTTTTTAGTAGAGTTCGAGAGGTGGGCATCGCTTTTATCATCACATTTGGCAGACCATACAAGACAAAGGGAGGCTTAGGTAATGGGAACAATAAATGTTGCACTCCTCGGCTTTGGAACTGTTGGCCAAGGAGTCTATGAAGCAATCGATTCACATCAAGAACGACTGAAAGAATTATTAGGTAAAGAAGTAAGAGTAAGAGCGATTTTAATTAAAGACCCTTCAAAAGAAAGATTTGTAGACCCATCGATCACCTTAACAACTCAGTTTCAAGATATTCTTGAAACGCCTGATTTAGATTTCATTTTCGAGGCCATTGTTGGAGAAGAACCGAGCTATTCCTACTTATCTCAAGCCATTGACAAAGGAATCCACATCGTAACGGCTAACAAAGCGATGTTTGCAAAATATGGGCCGACACTTCTTGAAAAAGCAAAAGGGAAGAATGTAAAGTTGGGCTTTGAAGCGACAACAGCTGGTGGAATTCCAGTTATCGGTGCTATTAAGGAATTATTGAAAGTAAATGAGATTGAAAGAATACAAGGAATCTTAAATGGTACATCAAATTTCATCCTTTCCCAAATGAGAACAGGGGGACTTTCATTTGAAAAAGCACTCAAGCTTGCTCAAGAAAAAGGATATGCTGAGGAAGACCCAACAAGTGATATCGAAGGTTATGATGCTTTTTATAAATTATTAACCTTAAGTCAAACAGCCTATGGCCGCCAGCCATACCTATCAGATATTACGCGAAAAGGAATCACCAGTTTAACGAAACAATGGCTTCAAGCAGCCGACTCATTTGGTCTGCGATTCAAACATGTTGGTTCACTAGAACGAGATGAAGAAAACAATATCTATGGAAGTGTTGAGCCAGTTCTCGTCCACAATTCCCATCCTTTTTATGGAGTGGAAGAAGTGGAAAACGCCATTTCTCTCAAGGGGAGTCTGGTAGGAAGAGTGACACTCCTTGGGCCAGGAGCAGGAAAATTCCCAACAGCAAGTGCAATACTCGAAGATTTTCTTTCATTATTATATCAAGACCCAGCTCGCCAACAAGCTGAAAGCAAAACGGCTCAGGAACTCGAAGAAGAGGAATCTATAAGTGAATGGGTTGTCAAAGCTTCCAAACAGGAATCCGTTTTTGAATTATTGGAAACACATTTTATAATAAAAGATCGAATAAACCTAAAAGAAGAATTGTTCTTATTAATAGCAGGAAAGGATACTGACATCGAAACCATCCTCTCCTCCAAAAAGGAAGTACAGGCAATTCCAGTACTAAAAGAAATCCCCCTAGAAAACAAAGTAAAAAAGGTGGTCACCAGCAAATAAAACATAACCGAGTGTGCCAGGTACACATCTTTGGAACACATTTCCCTCTTTATATGAGGAATAAATGCAAGAGATAACTGGATAATTTCCTCGCGAATAATCATAACTTGTCCTTCTCCCACATATAGTGAGAGTAACAAAGACACCGCACCGTTTTTGTGTGGTGTCTTTGTTATGAAGAAAACCGAACAGTGTTTGATATGGAAAAGAGTGTGTAGTGGAGTGTGAATAGATGTCTCTGGAGACGGTATAAGGCAAAACAGGTAGGGTTTGGATCAGGCGTAAAACTGTGGAAATTGTTCCAGTCACAAAGAGGAGAAATTGTGCCAGGTACAAAAAGGCCAAAATGTACCAGGCACTAAAACACAGGTTCGTACCTGGCACAATCTTCTGCAGAGCATCTTCCATCAATCCGACACGCCACTACGACAACATATTTTCGGCACTTTGTGACTTCGACTTGGAGGGGGATATATGGAACAGAATGGGAAAAGGGTTTTAATATTTGTTATCATCGCTTTTCTGATCGGTGCGGGGGGCATGTACGGTGGAGTGAAGACATGGAATCTCGTGAGTGCTAGGGATGATGACGCGACTGCTAATGAGGAGACGGTATCAGATAGGCTTCATAAAGTAGAAGTAGCCTATGATTTGATAGCGGATAAATATTTTCAAAAAGTGGATAAGGGACAGCTAGTAGAAGGCGCGATTGAAGGGATGCTTCAAACTTTAGAGGACCCGTATTCTGTTTACATGAATGCTAATACAGCTAAGCAATTTAACAACTCTTTAGGATCTTCATTTCAGGGGATCGGGGCAGAAGTGACCGTGATGGATGGGAAGCTTTTGATTGTTGCTCCATATAAAAATTCTCCTGCTGAAGAGGCTGGTTTAAGACCAAATGATCAGATTTTAAAAGTAGATGGAGAAAGTGTAGTTGGATTAGACCTCTATGAAGCTACGACAAAAATACGCGGTAAAAAAGGGACGACCGTTCAATTGGAGATTGCTAGAGAAGGAGTTTCGAAGCCAATTAACGTCAGCGTGAAACGAGACGAAATTCCAGTAGAGACCGTCCATTCTGACTTGAAAAAGGACGGAAGTAAACCGGTTGGGTACCTTGAAATTACATCCTTCTCTGAAAACACATCAAAAGAGTTCAAGAAACAGTTATCCAAATTAGAGAAAAAGAATATCACGGGGCTTATTATTGATGTCAGAGGAAACCCAGGTGGTCTTCTGTCTAGTGTTGAAGAAATACTAAATGAGCTTGTAACGGAAGAGAATCCATTTGTCCAAATCGAAGAACGAAGTGGAGAAAAAATTAAATATTTTTCTGATAAAAAGAAGAAAAAGTCTTATCCGATTGCCGTTTTAGTTGATGAAGGAAGTGCTTCTGCTTCAGAGATTTTAGCAGGCGCATTACAGGAGGCGGAATCCTATCCACTCATTGGTATGAAGACATTCGGAAAAGGAACGGTACAGCAAGCCGTTCCTATGGGGGATGGAAGCAATATTAAATTGACCATGTTCAAATGGTTAACCCCAAATGGTCATTGGATCCATCAGAAAGGAATTCAGCCGGACATTCCTGTTCGTCAACCGTCTTATTTCTACGCACACCCTATTGAAGTAGAAAAGGAACTAAAGCAAGAGATGAACAATGACCAGATAAAAAATGCTCAAGAAATGCTGCAAGGCCTCGGCTATTTCCCAGGCCGAACAGATGGGTATTATAGCGAAAAAACAGAGGAGGCCGTGAAAGCCTTTCAATCTAAGAATAAGCTTGAATCGACTGGAATCATTGACGAAGAAACAGCTAGCAAGCTTCAAGAAGAAATTTTTCACTCAATAAAAAATGAAAAAAATGATTTGCAGTTTCAAGCAGCAATGGATTATCTAAAACGAGTGAACTAATGCTTTGATGGGGGATGTTTCGAGACATCAGCATTAATGAAGCGTTTCTCCAGTCTTTCTATGTGAAAACATCCTTCATCAGCTAAGTGAAGGGTGTTTCTCTTGCCTTCCTACAGATTTAGTCCTTCATAGGCTTAATGAAGGACATTTTTCTGTTTCCCTCCATGATTGTGTCCTTCATCGGCTTACTGAAAGTCCCAATCAATTTTTTGGGGACTATTTATTTCGTTTAATAATAAAATGGATTTATTTTACCTAAAATAAAGTTATATTTTTCATTTCTAACTAAAAATCTATTCAATTTGGGGTAATTAATTCCATCTAAAGATAGATGACAAAAGAAATATAACCATTATCTTCATTAAGAATCCGTGGATGAACGTTTTCTTTTTCCATCCTTACTAGGCCTTGTGACCCTTTTTTAATTGGGTGATTCTTCAGAAATATCCCAATTTACATACTATTTAACTACTGTCATGATAGAAGTAGAAACGAATAGAAAGGAGAGAAATAATAGAATCTCACCAACCATTCCCAATACCTAGAGTGATCGACTATAGAAAGGTGGGAAAACAAAATGAAAAGTAAATCATTGAGAAGAGTCGGACGAATCCTTTTGATTTTAGGTGCTTCCTTAGTAATCTATATTTTTTTCACCATCTATCAGTCCAATAAAACACCTGGGAAGCTCCCAAGCTTTTTTGGCTACACACCTCTGACTGTTCTCTCAAACTCTATGAATCCTCATTTAGAGAGTGGAGATTTAACGTTTGTAAAGAGGGTAGCTTTTGACGAAATATCAGTCGGAGATGTCATAACGTTTAGAGTAGAGACTGATAAGTTTATTACACATAGAATAATACAAAAGACCGAAAAAAATGGACAAGCAGCCTATGTTACAAAGGGTGACAACAACAATGCGGAGGATGCAAATCCAGTTCTAAAGGAACAGCTAATAGGCAAGCAGGTTTTCACGATACCCAAGGTTGGAATTCTTACACAGTTTATGTCAAAACCGTTAGGCTTTATGTTGTTCTTAGCAGTACCGTTTACAGGATATATTTGCTTGTCTGTTTATGAAAGACTGGCAAGAACAAGAAAAACTGAAACGAATACAATAGGGGGATCATAATATGAAAATAGTAGCGGCGAAAAAAGCACTTTTGGGTACTACATTAGCAGGAGCAATTGCTGTAGGAGCAAGCTTTGGAACTTATTCTTGGTTTACATCTGAGACGGCGGCAACAGGTGAAATTACGAACGGTGTCCTAGAAATAAATAATGGTGAAGATATAAGTGAAAAAATTGTAAACATTGATGAGTTTGCTCCATCTCAACTTATTTACGGAGATTGGATGACCTTGGATAATACGGGGTCAATGGACGCACATTTACAGGCGACCTTGCATCAAGCCATTGATAAAGAATTATCAGTCGATACATACAAAATGGGGTATGTAGCACTTAAATACAAAGTAAAGCCATCAGGTGATGTTCTGAAAAAATCGCAAATGATGCTTGAAGAACTTTTTGATGGCACGACGAATGAAGTAGGGAAAGCTGTCAAATCTGGAACTGAAATTGCGCCTGGAGTTGAAGTCATCACAGGTTATATCAATAGTCCTGGGGCCGGGCAACGTTCTGCAAATATTGGGGAGAAAACAGTCGTTCTTGGAGACGGAGCAGAGAGTGGTAACATCAATAAGTTCTGGCAATTAAAATCAGATGAGTACATTGATCTTTCCTTTGCGATTAAACTTGACGAACATGCAGGGAATGATTATCAAGGTGTTAAATACGACGCAGAACTTACTGTTAAAGCGAAACAAACGGATGACGGTTCACAGTACGAATAAATACTAAAAGAGTGTAATCGTTGGGGAAATCCCCTGATTACACTCTTATATTTTTCAAAAATTCATGTCACATGATAAAGTAAACTTACCTAATAAAGATATGCAGGGAGTGGATCAGGTGAGTGAATTAGAAGTTATTGTGTTAAATGAAGAAGATGCAAGGGTAGCGGAGGCTAGTGGGGCAGACCGGTTGGAGCTAGTAACAGCGATTGGTGAAGGTGGATTAACCCCTAGTTACAATGTGATCGACAAAGTTGTGAACAGAGTGAAGATTCCTGTGCAAGTAATGGTACGACCACATAGTTTCTCCTTCGTTTATAGTGAAACAGATATTCAACAAATGAGGAAGGATATTGAAATAGTCAAGCAGATTGGAGCGAATGGGATTGTCTTTGGTTCATTAACAGAAAATGGAGAGCTGAATACCTCCATGTTAAAGCAGGTTCTTGAGTTTTCAGATGGACTTTCGGTTACCTTTCACCGAGCGATCGACGAAGCAAATGACCCGGTGGCACTGTATAAGGATTTACAGTCCTCACATATGAAAGTCGATCGTATTCTCACATCCGGAGGGGCTGCTAATGTGAGAATGGGACTACAAAAGCTTAAGGCCATGCTAGAATCACAACAAAATGGAGGTCCTACCGTTATGCCTGGGGCGGGTTTAACATTAGATAATATTGAAGACATTCATGGAGAACTAAAGGCTAGGGAATATCACTTTGGTTCAGGGGTTCGAAAACAAAATCATTTTCAATTCGGAATTGAGCCAAAGAAAATAGAAGAGATAAAGGGGATTATTACGCAAAGGTGACTGTGGTTTATTTGAAATTACCATGATCATGTTGGGGTGTGAAAGAATAGAATAATGCAAATGGAAGGAACGGAGATGGAAGAAGACATGAATACATCCATATTTGTTGATCCTGATATTGATTTAAGTAGTAATGGGACCGTTTCAGTAATTGTTCATTTCAAAACGCAACCTGCCCGTGTTGCGATGGCGCTAGCAAAGGAGAAGGGTTATATGCTCTCTTTTGAACAAGCGGCACAGGAGGTTGAAAACAGTCATGCACGCTTCCTTAACGAGCTTGAACTAGGCTTATTAGGAAATCATGTAGAATATACAATCACACGTACCTATAAAACCGTTATTAATGGAATGGCGATGAAACTTCCTGCTAAATCAATCATAAATTTAATGAAATCATCGGAAATTGCCGCTATTTATGCGAATCAAGAAGTCCAGCTTGACCCACCCATTCAGTTCTATTAATCATTAGAAATATAGTGGGTCCGACATCATTCTTGGTGCCGGACTTGCCATTTTCACTCTAAATCATAATAGCTTTTTTCACTTATCATTCTATCGGCTGCTAGTTGAAACGCTTTTTCTTTTTGGTCTGTTTTAACATAATATAGAAAGAGCTTTTTTTCATAATGCTGCTTCATAAACTGATCCCCGTTGGCAATAAAATTGGGAAGGGCTGTCTTTTCAATATACTCATATAGTTCCTTCTCACTTTGATTGATCGTATGGAGGTGGATAACAAAATCGCTCAGTTTAGGATCCTGATTTTGCTTGGCCATTTTCAATCCTTTTTTCGATAAGTTGATAAGCTCTGCCTTGGGGAGGAGACCACCTCTATAGCAAGTGGAAATATATCCACTAAGCGAAATTAAATAATGGGGGGCTTCCTCTGTTATAAGCTCAAGGGCTTTTTCATACGCTTGTTTTGCCTCAGAGTATCGTTTTCTCCTGAAATATTCAAATGCTAGATTGTGATGGATCTTGGACGCCCGATCAATCGAGTTGACAGATTCACAGACTTTCAATAGCTTTTCATATTGTTGTTTGGTTTCTTCCATATCATGAGGTTCTTTGGAATTAAGCTGAACCAAGATTAAGGTTTCTGTATCAATGATTCGTAATATATTTAATGTTTTTTGGAAAAATTGCAATGCTTTCCTTCCATAATAATAAGCAAAAATATTTGAGCGAATCGAGTGGTAAGCGATTGCTAGATGATAGTAGAATTCTTCGTTTGGATAATCGTGATCAATTTGCTTTAAAATTTCAATGCAGGATTTAAAATTTTCCATTAGAAAAAGGTAAATTCCCTCGACATGTTTCAAGAAGTTCTGTTCATAGGGAGATAGGAGACTATACTGATCTTTGACCGTTTCTAATATTTCCTTTGTTTTCGACTTTTCATTTACAAATAAATAATATCTTGCCAGTATTAAATTGTATTGAATTTTAAAGTCAGCTAGAAATCGTAAAGGCTCTATCTCTATT
This sequence comes from Rossellomorea pakistanensis, assembly GCF_016908495.1. Lineage (GTDB taxonomy): Bacteria > Bacillota > Bacilli > Bacillales > Bacillaceae_B > Rossellomorea > Rossellomorea pakistanensis. Next base: position 883,301 of record NZ_JAFBDZ010000002.1, read on the forward strand.
TCGTTTTTAAGCTGGTGAATCTCATTTGAACGGACCATTATGATTGCGTTGTTCCATTTTTCCAGCTTTTCTTGTAAAAGACGATAACGAGAACGTTCACTATCCATGGTGATTTCAAGCTTATTTGCAAGCAAATCGGTAATTTCATGAGAATACTCTGTGATCCCACGTTCTATTTTGCTTAGGTGTGTAACCGAACAAATACCTTGAGCAAGCTGTCCTTGAGTTAATCCTGCCTCTTCGCGATGAAATTTAATCAATTTTCCCTCAATCATAATTCACCCCAAGTAAACGTTATTCTATCTATTATAGGAAAGACTATTTATTTATTCTATAGCGGAAAAGGAAGACGGAGGTCTGATGGCAAAAAAAGACATTCCTCAGTACTACAGGTGAACGGAATTCGTTTATATAATTCTGAAAATTATGATAAAATCACATTAATTCTGATAATTATTGACGACATTTTTTATATTTCCCGGGAAAGAACATTATTGCTGTCGAAAGAAGACAAAATTTCCTAACAGTTTGTGACAAATAGCAATAGGTTTTCCTAGTAGCTTTTGATAGAATGATTAAAAAGACTAGTTATTGGAGGATGGTGACACACATTGTTGCAGCTTTGGTTCCTCGATTTAGTAGAATCAGTTGGGAAATTTTTTATCCATCCCATTTTCTACTTTTCTATTATATTGGCATACATATTAGGGCTTGGACGTGTAAAACAGGAAAGGAAGCATTTTCATACGAGAGTATATGATCTTTATCATGAACTTCGATTTCTCTTTCCTTTAGGCTTACTGCTAGGGATTAGTTTTTCCCTTATTACAATCGCAACAGGATTAACAACTTCTATGGGAGCAATCATGTTAATAGCGGTTGTTACGCTGTTAATGGGAATCACTTTACGATTCCGACTACTTACACCTGCAATAACAATTGGGATTCCTTTTTTTGTGTTATTTATCTTAAAGCAATTTGAAATAAAGGTTCCCGTTTTTAGTCCTTATTTCAATCGTATCGATGAAAGTCTTTTAATTTCAGTAGGGATATTAACAGGGCTCCTTCTCCTAATCGAAGGAATTCTAATTAAGTCGAATGGTTGGAAAAAGACGACTCCGCTGCTTATTAAGAGTCCAAGGGGGTTAAACATTGGAGCGCATCGTGGAAAAAAGCTATGGATGGTCCCAATGTTTTTAGTGATTCCAGGTGGAGAGTTATCCATTCCATTTGAATGGTGGCCAGTTATTTCTGTTGGGGAACAATCCTATTCTTTAGTGCTGGTTCCATTTTTAATCGGGTTTCAACAATTAGTTAAGAGCACACTTCCTCAGATTTCCATCAAATACCTCGGAAATCAGGTGTTCTGGCTAGGAGCGTTTGTCATTACGTTAGCCATCATCGGTATATTTGTACCGTTGTTTATGATTTTTGCTGTCGTTACAGCGATCATCGGAAGAGAGTGGATTTCATTCCGTCACCGCTCAGAAGAAGAATCCAAGAGTTTCTATTTTTCTCAAAGGGAGAAAGGCTTAACGGTCTTAGCCGTCATTCCAGGATCGCCAGCCGAAAAAATGACCCTTGAAGTTGGAGAGGTTATTGAAAAAGTGAACGGTATCGAGGTTCATACGGAGAGAGGCTTATATGAAGCCATCCAGAATAACCGTGCTTATTGCAAACTGGAAGTAATCGACGTTAATGGACAAATACGTTTTGCTCAAGGGGCATTATATGAGGATGACCATCATGAGCTGGGGATTGTTGTCGTTGGTGAAGGGAAGAAGTGGTCGAGGGATGCTGTATGATTTTGATTAATCACAAGAAGCTGATTTAATTTTGATGGGAAAATTGATTAAAGAGACTTTGAATTAATTGAATTAAGTATTCTTTTAAAGATTGAGGAGTTAAAAATGGTCCAGAGCAATGGATAGGTATAATGCACTTACATTGGAAGACATTTAAAGAGAATTGGGTATTGAATAATCCTTAAGTTAAAAAGTTGGCTCATAGATCGTTGACCCGAGCCAACTTTTTTTATTGCTTTCATTTATAAAACTTGAACTATTTAATTCTATATTAGGTTGAGAGCTTAATAGATATAGATAACCCATGTATAATGAAAGTAAGTATAAAGGGGGAAGTGTTAAGATGTCTATCGGGAGGATTATCTACTACCATCGAAAAAAGCAAAATAAAACACAAGAGCAGCTTTGCCAAGGAATATGCTCACCGACCCATCTAAGTAAGATTGAGAATAATTCCAAAGAGGGAAATCTCGAAACCATGGAAATGCTTTGCTATCGACTTGGCATTTCAATTGAAGAGGAAAACAAGAAAACCCAATACTTAAAGAGGCAACTGGCTCAATTTTATGAAGCGATTGAGAGACTAAATAGAGATCATGCAGAAAGACTATATCAAGAGTTAGTTACATATAAAGAGTATATTCAATGTACAGAAATGGTTTACTTATATGAGCTTTATATGCTTAGGTATTTCCTATTTACAAATAACATTGCTGAATTTGAACATGTGTCCTATACGATGAAAAAAAACAGAAATAAATTCTCATCTTTTGAAAAATATCTTTGGGAATTTTTCCAAGGGATCTATTACGCTCAAATTCAGCAATATACTCAAGCGATTGAAATTCTAGAGAAAATTGAAGAAAAAGCTGAGCTATATAGCGAGAAAGTAACGGATTACTATTATTATAAAGCGGCCATCCATGGATACTTAAAACATTTTACCTTGTCTCTTCATTATGCCTATAAAGCTCTTCGTATCTTTCAGAATACAGGTAATATTTTACGTATTCTGCATGTGAAAATTGGGCTTGCTGTTAACTCTATCTACATTAATGATTTAGAGCGAGCAGAAACAATGCTTGATACAGCTCTAAACGACGCAGGAATGTTACGGGACAAAACGACAAAAACAACCGTCCTCCATAACCTAGGGCTATTATATAAGAAGAAAGAAAGACTTCAAGAATCGTTAGAATATTTCTTTCAATCTCTTGAATTAAAATCAAAAAATACAATTGGTTATTACAATACAGTGGTTGAAGTTGCACAGGTTCTCATAGACTTAAATGAAAACGAAAAAGCAGTAAATCTTATACAAGAAGTTCTAAAAGATTTTAAAGATGAGCAGTCTACTAAATATGTTGAATTGATGGTCTTGTATTTAGAAGCTATAAAAGATTTTAAAAGGCTAACCGATTATTTAATCAATCGTGGCCTCCCTATGATGAAAAAATTAAACCTTTATCAGGCGATAAAATATTCCGATCGATTAGCAGAGTACTTTAGAGAGAAAAATGACCTATCAACTGCTAATCAATACCTTAAATTATCAAATGAACTTTTAAAGAAATTACTCTTTAACCAAAATCATATTTGAAAATTACCTTTAAATAGTAACTGTTGTAACTGTTACTAGCAGGTACTTTTTTCATAATATTGAATTTTAATAGGACTTTTTACTTTATTCCAGCAGGGGCGAAAGGACTTTTTTAGAGTAGAAATGTCATGCTAAATAGGTATATTTTCTGTTATCTATAAAACTTTCCCAACTTTCCTGATCATCTTTTATATTGAATAGGTATTTATACACTAGTGAAGTTTTATTTCATCTTATTTTATATATAATTTTCCCAATTAACAAACTTTTTATTAAACAATAGAATATAGGTTGTATTTAAATTTATAACTTGGATTAAGGAATCAGAGGGGGAAGTTTATGAACAAGAAGAGTTCTGCAAGAATGTTGATCGTCGCACTGGCTACCAGTTTAATAGGAGCATCAGGAATTCCCATGAACGTGATGGCGGAAAGTACGCCTGGATTCAAACAAGTGAAAGACGTAGAGAAAGTTTTGATAAATCTATCAGATGAACAAAGAAAGGCCCTTAAACAGATAGAAGCAAAGCCTAACTTTGAAATCGCACCTACTATTAATACTAATAGTGACGGACTTGTCGATGTCATTGTTGAATTTAACCAAGCTCCAGCAAAGGTTGAAGTAATGAAGCAATCTGCAAAGGGAGTGCGTACCACGACGAAAGCAGCTGCTGCAAAGGTTGAGAAAGCACACCATGAATTTAAGGAAAGCTTCAACTCTATGAAAAATAAAAAAGGTGCCAGCCCTCAATTAAAAGAGGCAAAAATTACGAAGGAGTACCGCTCAGTGATCACAGGTGTGGCGATGACGATTCCAGGTAATGAGATTGAAGGACTACTTGCTTCTGGAGTAGTAAAACGCGTTTGGAAGGATGAAGTGGTTCAGCTTGATCTTCCTTCCAAAAAAGAGTATGCTTCTAAATCCAAAATGATGGATAGTATCCCACAAATCAATGTGGACAAGCTTCATGCAGAAGAAGTGACAGGTGAAGGCATTAAGGTTGGGGTTTTGGATACAGGAATCGACTACAATCATCCAGATTTACAGGATGCGTATGGTGGGTATAAGGAATCAAGTGATTCTGACCCTAAAACAGTTGATCCAGAAACGGTAAAGGGCTGGGACTTTATCGATAACGATGCAGACCCAATGGAAACTACATACGATGACTGGAAGAATTCAGGTCAGCCTGAAATCAATCCTTCATCTGGCACCGTCTATTATACAGAGCACGGTACCCATGTATCAGGTACCATAGCCGGAGAACAGAAAAACAATGTAGATTATGCGGTAAAAGGTGTAGCTCCAGATGTAGACCTATACGGCTATCGTGTTCTTGGGCCTTATGGTTCTGGAGCGACATCAGGTATTCTTGCTGGTATTGATAAAGCCATCGCGGACGAAATGGATGTCATTAATCTTTCGTTAGGAGCAGCTACAAATGATCCATTATATCCGACATCCGTTGCCGTTAATAATGCCATGCTTTCTGGAGTGGTAACGGTTGTAGCAGCAGGAAACAGTGGACCAAATGAAAAGACCCTCGGTTCTCCAGGTGCGGCTGCCCTTGGTATTACGGTTGGAGCAAGTGACTTTGCGATGAATATACCAACTTTTGAAAGCATGAGTGCAAATAGGCAGACATTCGAAAATGTTATGTTGTTAGGCAAGAACTTAACAGATGATTTAAAAGCTCTTCAAAACCAGTCGAAACAAGTTGTTTTTGCCGGCCTAGGATATGCTGATGATTTTGAAGGAAAAGATTTCAAAGGGAAAATCGCCCTGATTCAACGTGGAGAAATAGCTTTTGTTGATAAAATGAACCATGCGAAAGAAGCGGGAGCAGAAGCTGTTATCATCTACAATAACGTAGACGGAGAGATTCAGGCTTATATAGGGGAAGGATCAGAATTTATCCCGACCTTCCGCATGACAAAAGCAGACGGAGAGCGTTTAAAAGGGTTAGGTAATAACGTATCCCTTACCTTTGGAGAATTAGCAAGTGTTCAAACAGAGGGGGATAACCTGGCTGGATTCAGCTCAAGAGGGCCAGTTAATGGAAGCTATGATATTAAACCTGATGTTGTCGCACCCGGAGTAGCGATCTTCTCTACCATTCCGGAATACATCAATAGTCCTGAAGAGGGAGATAATTATACAGCAGCCTATGCTCGCCTACAGGGAACTTCTATGGCGACTCCACATGTGGCAGGAGTAGCAGCATTAATGCTTCAAGAGCATCCAGAGTATTCTCCATTTGATGTAAAAGCTGCATTAATGAACACAGCAGAGGACTTAAACGGTGACGTTTCTGTTTACGAACAAGGGGCTGGACGTGTAGATGCATATGATGCCGTTCGCACAGATGTATCCATTAAAGTGATGGACAAAACGGAGAATCTCGAAAACGGAGAAGTAGTAGAAATTAAAGAGGAAACAGCTTCTATCTCCTTTGGGAGTCATTATAAAACCGGAGACGCGATTCAAGACAGCAGTAAAGTGATCATTGAAAACCGTGGCAATGAAGAAAAGTCATTCAAGGTAGAAGTGGAGTATCATGGTGAACGCACGGGCATTAAAGATGGGGAGAAAAATGGTATTCAAGTAGAAGTGCCAGAGAGCCTCAAGATTAGTGGTGGTGGATCTAAGGAAGTATTACCAAAGATAACAGTACCCCAAAATGCCGAGGAAGGGCGTTATGAAGGCTTCATTCATATGACCAATACCAATGGCTCGAGTGAAACGTACCAGATTCCTTTTGCAATTCGTGTCACAGGAAAAGGGTTCGAATATTTCGAAACAGACAGACCTGCTGTAGCAAATAATACACCGAAGTGGCAGTATTACAATCCAATAGTAATGGGTACATTTGAAATGAAAAGTCCAATTAACATGATAGACATTATTGTGAAGGATAGTCAATCAGGTGAAGCTATAGGGCTTGTGAGTACCATCAAAGATGATACAGCAAAGCCTGATCAAAGATATTTCCTTAACCCTGCCTTCACAGGAGTTGTTTTTCCATTCACTAATGACCCAGACAATCCAATAGCAGAAGAGTATATAGAACTGCCTGAAGGAGAATATGTATTAGAGATTATTGGTCATGATAAGGAAGGTGGAACATATTCTGCTGACACACCTATAATTGTCGATAATACAAAGCCTGAAGTAAACTTTGACAAGGCTCCTGGTGTGTATGAAATAAGTGAAGAGATGTACACAGAAGAATTTGGGAAAAAAGCGTTCTGGATCCATGGAAATGTGCAGGATAAAACAGTGGATGTATTACAATCAAAAGGATTGGAATATGATCAATCTTCGAATAAATTTTTAATTGCTACTGGCTTCCGTGAGTACTTTAATTGCTGTTTCCCTCCAGCGGATTCAAAAGGGGATACAGAATTCGGTATTGAACCAACTGATATTGCTAACGGACCATTAAGATTAAGTCTAGCAGCTACTGACATAGCAGCGAATGTAAATTATCAAAGATATATTTTCATGCAAGAAGGTACTGAATACCTTACTTCTGATTACAACAAGAAAGAAGTAAAATTAGGCGATTCGGTTACGATGACGCTGAGCCTGAATAATGTAAAGAACCTTGTATCTGGAGAGTACTCTGTCGAATTTAAAGGGGAACAATACTCTTTTGAAACAGTCGAGTTGAATGATGCAGTGATGAACTATGCAAAAGAAAATGGACTGGAAGCATCGCTTAAAGAAGCTGAAGTGAAAGAAGGTAGTTTTTACTCAACAGTAAACGTCGGGGCTGAGATAAATGGGGAAGGATTTACTGGGCTGAATGAAGACATGCCGTTCTTAGATGTTACATTTAAAGTCATTAGGGATGATTGGTTCTATGGAAATGACAAATTAAAAGTAACAAATTCCAATTACACTAAAGCAGGTGAATCCGATCCAGTTTCTCTACCATATTATAGTACATCTTACTTTGATTTCGTATCTGAACATTCAAAAATAGAAGGGTATATTAAACCAGAAGCATTCCTGAAACCGGGTTCAATTACTTTACCATATGGTGTTGCCGAAGAAATTGGAGCAAAGGTATACGCTTTATCGCCAGATGGTGAGAAATATGAAGGTACGATTGACTCACGTGGAAAATACATTATTTTAGGTGTACCTGCTGACGGTAAGAAGTACAATGTAGTAGTAGATGTTCCAGGACACTTGAAAACATACACAAGTTTCACATCTGGATATTCATATAAAGGAAATCATTATGGAAAATTTATTTCAACAAACTTCAAGATAAACCTTGCTGGTGATGTTGATGGAAACAGTATGATTGATATTAGTGATGCCATTATTTCCGTATTTTCTTATGGTAAAGAAGGCGTCGGTGTAAATAAAGGGGACATCAACCAAGACGGAAAAGTGGATGAAATAGATATTCGTTTCATTGAGAAAAATTTCCTAGAAAAAGGACCAGATGCGAAAAAGAATAAAAAGCCAAAAGAAAAACATGGAAACGTGACATTGGAAAAATTATTGCGTTCAATTGGTCTAGATTTAAAAGGATAAATAAAGATGTCCTTAATGATTCTCAGAATGTGGAGAAACCTTTGCCGTTTCTCCACACTTTTTAATTTTGACTGTTTTAGATCGTTTATGAGTAAGTTTTACAACTAAAAGAATATCAGGACTAAAGAAACTCTGGATAAGATCTTCTAGGATATGAGACTTTTTACACAGCCTAAAAGTTTTTTCTTCACCTTATCCATCATCTTGTTTTCTAACGTAATTTTCATTTGCCAAAGTCATATAGTAGATTTTCATTCATTCGTCACTGGTCGACCGTACGATTGATTTTACTCTAGATGTAAAGCCATTAGCTAAAAATTTACCATTCCATTTATGGGTTTCTACGGTGAGTGGGATTCAATTGACAATATTGATGAGAGTTCTATTCAAAGGAGTTCCGTTCCTGGGATATACGGTTCTATGGAATGATTTTTTGAACTTGCCAATGGGTTACGACGCTTCAACAAATACTTACCATAAAGAGAAGGTTGGATATTCAGCAAGAGCCATTCCAACTGGTATCTATCTTTCATTCACTGCATTTCGTAATTTGAAAGAAATGTCTCTAAGTATTCAAGATGAGGATGGGAATACTTTTACAACCATCACCAAATTTAGTGAATTTACTGAAGATGGCAGTCCCTGTTCCTTTAAAAAGAATATCATGAGCTATGGGGATAATAATTATAAATTTGATAGTGTGTTTTGGAGTGGTAAGGATGATAAAGGAAACACTCTGCCAAACGAGAGTCCATTGAATTATGAGGGAGCAGAGCCTTAGCAAACAAAAATTCCTATTAAAATCGACTCAGTCTAACCTGTGGTAGAAAATCTTAAGGCAGAAGAGGAACAGGATGGCAAATATAAAATTACGTGGGATGTAAAAGAAGAAGGCAGCGGTTATATCGGAAGCATGATTTGGGTAAATGGAAAATCTCACAGTCTAGCTTCTATTAAAAATGAGTATGTTTCAGATGTTAAACCTGAGATTGTCATGGTTTCTGCTATTGATTATTTCCGCAATGTTGGAGACGAGGAATTGCTACATGCAGATCCATTTATCAATTATATTAGCGTTTCCGGTACGAATGTAAATGAAACAAAGCCTGTCTCCATCTTGGTATTTGGTTATAAAAGGTTGGATTGGTACACTGAGATTTCAGGTGCAGAGGGCAATGACTTAGATTATGAGGATATCAAAAATGATTAAAATGGTACCCAGATGCAGAATATCCAGGTGGAGATTACTTTGTAACCGTAACGGGGACGGATGAAACGGGATTATCGTTAACATCTGAGCAGAAGAAAATAACGGTCAAACATTAATAAAAATCAAAAACATGATTTATGAGCCCCTTTGTAAAAAAAATTTTAAAAAACTAAGCTGCTATAGAAAGATGACCTCTGTAATGAACAGGGGTCATCTTATTTAAATTTCATTGATATCTATAGTGGCTGTAATAAGCCTTATTGCTTTTTAGAAATGGTTGAACCCAAATTAATATTTATCGATATTACTTTAGTGGGTATGATTCTTTATGAAAATGTCGTCTTTTTGTATATCGAAAAACAAATGCCTTTTTGGAGAAGGAATATTCAATTTTTCACTACATCAATTTCCGAGTGTCTAAACATACGAGATCCGAAAAGGGCTGCCCAAGGCTGTTTTCTATTTTTAAAGAAGAAACGAATCGGTTCATCTTTGTTCTTCATGACGAGAGTATCTGGACCACTTGCTCTCAGGTCAAATTGCCTTCCATCTGATTCAGCTTTTAGTGTATCTCCATCTAAAAGTATCGTAAGTTCTCCTTGCTCTTCTGTCCTATATGTACCAACAAAGCGTTGTAGCTCTTGTAAAGAGGCATCATAGTGTGGTTCAATGCTTCGCTTTTGTTCTATCGGTAACCCTAATGCTGTATTTATGGCAGTAAGCCAAATTTCACTTACAGGAACAGCTGATCCATTCGTTAACACTGCTGCCACTAATTGTTTCTCAGGCACAAATCCAAAGTGAGAAGACACTCCAGGCTGGCTGCCACCATGTTCGACCAATGTTAGGTTGGAATAATGAGGTGTCATTCTTAAGCCATATCCATAAAATGTATTTCTACCGACCTGGTGAACGGGATTCCACATTTCTTTTAAATCTTCTTTGTTTAAGATGGATGCATCATTTGAACTTCCATTAACAAAACGTTGACCATATTTCAACAAATCTATTACCGTGGAACGAATCCCTCCACCAACTTCATAATTTCCTAAAGGTGGCCACGAACAGCATTCTAATTTTTCGGTTTCCGCATTCCATTCGTATGGTACAGACACATTGTGAAACTTCGACACTTCTTCAAGACTAAATGTCGAACGGTTCATGCTCAAGGGTGTTAACACTTGTTCTGTAACATATCTTCTAAAGAGCCGGCCTGTCAATCTTTCAATAATAGCTCCTAATAATAGAAACGTGTCATTACAATAGCTAAAATACTCTCCCGGCTCCCCTAATAGTTCGTACTGTTTTGTTGCTAAATATTCGAGGTGTTCATCAAACTTATTCAACTCTTCTCTACGTTTCATAGGGGGCAGTCCAGTTGTATGAGACAGTAGATGATGGACCTTAATGCTGGTTAAATCTTCTACCCCATGCAATTTGAACTCTGGAAGAAAGTTTGTTACCGGATCGTTGACTGAAAGCATTCCCTGTTTGGCTAGCTGCATGATCACCATTGCGGTAAATGATTTTGTAATCGAGGCTATGCCAAAAATGGTATCTGGTGTGACTCGTTGTTTAGTGATGATATCTCTCACACCAAATCCTTTTTGATATATGACTTCTCCGTTTTGTGAAACAGCAACTGCCGCGCCTGGTATGTTTTCCTCTCTCATTAACGTTTGTAGATGTTCTTCAAAATGATTCCATTTAATATTTTGCATAATTCCCTCCTATTTCCCTCTACTCTTCTCAAAATTATACAGTACGAACAGGGGTAACTAAGTACTTATTTATCCAGGTTATATTTTTCTGAAAATAATTCCATTAGACTATCAGGTTGATTAGGATTTTTTTGACAAAATTTGCGAACAGTTTCTTTAAAACACTAACGATAAATATAGGGGAATCCCCCTATATAAAAATCATTTTCTAAATATTACTATTAATAAGACAAATACTTTGTCTAAAGGGATTCATTTGAGTAGTACAAACTTTTTGAAGGAGGTCTTCTCATGAAATCACATTTTAAAGTAATTATTGTCGGGGGCGGGACAGCGGGTATTACTGTAGCTGCTCGCTTGCTACGACAGTCTAAAGCTTTTGAACAGGACATTGCTATTTTTGATCCGGCAGAGAAGCACTATTATCAGCCGTTATGGACACTTGTTGGGGCAGGTGTGGCCAAAAAGGAAACGACTTGCCGTGATATGAAGGGCTTAATCCCAGAAGGGGCTCATTGGATTCGACAAGCGGTATTTTCATTTGAACCAGAGGAAAACCAGATCACGACAACTAGTGGTGAAAGCTATACTTACGATTATTTAGTTGTAGGAGCAGGAATTCAGGTTAACTGGGATGGGGTTACAGGGTTAAAAGAGACTCTTGGGAAGAACAACGTATGTAGCAATTATTCATATGAACATGTTGATTATACTTGGGAGACGATTCGTAATTTTTCAGGCGGTAATGCCATTTTTACTCATCCGAATACTCCGGTCAAATGCGGAGGGGCTCCTCAGAAGATTATGTATTTAGCGGAGGATTCCTTTAACCGATCAGGAGTACAAGATCAGTCTACTATCATTTTTGGATCCGCGAATCCCGCCATTTTTGATGTTCCGAAATATCGAAAGGCGTTGGAAAAGGTCGTGCAACGAAAACAAATCGATCCTCATTATCGTCATAATTTAATAGAAGTACGTGGAGAACTAAAAGAAGCGGTTTTCGAAAATCTAGATACAGGAGAAACGAAAACATTAAGCTTTGATATGCTTCATGTCACTCCGCCTATGCAAGCGCCGGCATTTATAAAAGAAAGCCCGTTAGCGGATGAAAACGGGTGGGTGGATGTCCATAAGTATACATTGCAGCATCATCGCTATCCTAATGTTTTTGGACTTGGAGATTCTAGTAATCTTCCAACTTCGAAGACGGGTGCTGCGATTCGCAAGCAGGCACCTGTCGTGGTAGAGAATCTAATGGCAATCATCAAGGGTCAACCAATCAGTGCTCGTTATGATGGATATACATCCTGTCCTTTAGTGACGGGATACAACAGTCTAATATTAGCAGAGTTCGATTATGAGAAAAATCCTAGTGAATCAATGCCTTTTAATCAAGCAAAAGAAAGAAAATCTATGTATTTTCTTAAAAAGGATATGCTTCCTGTTATCTATTGGGATGGAATGCTAAAGGGTGTTTTATAATAACAAGTAAGGAGGGGATGTCATGGCTCCAGGCTATGCGGATCAAACACAGTCATATGAATGGTTAAATGAGCTAGAACGTCCAGAGGTACAAGAATCCTTAAAGAAATTAATTCAAAAATTACCTGAGATCCAGAGGTCAATGGATTCGGTAGGGAATCTCATTCAGTTCAGTGAATCTGTTGTGAAAGATCGTGAAACCATCGACAAACTCGAACAGCGCTTAACCTATTCATCCATCAATGCAGAGTCTATAGAAGCCCTAGTTCAATTGCTAGGGAAATTACCTGTTCTTCTTAAACTAGTGGAAAGGCTAGAGCAAGTAACCGTATTTCTAGAAAGTGTTTGGAAGGATAAAGAAACACTGGACCAGCTTTATCATTCCGCAATGGATTTCCCAGTAGTAGAGCGTGGGAAAGAAACGCTAGAGTTAGTCGATCGTATTAAGGAAAAAGCAGAATCTCAGCCACAGCAGCAAATCTCAATTTTTACTGTATTGAAGTGGATGAAGGATCCAAATGTCCAAAAGGGGTTACATTATATTCAGGCTACTTTAGATACGATTTCTGAAAAGAGTCGATAAGTGATTGTGAAGGGGGATTGTAGATGTTATTAAAGTACTTTTATGATGAGAAGCTGGCTCATGCCTCCTATATGGTGGGGTGCCAAGCTGTTAAAGAAGCGGTCATTGTTGATCCGGGACGTAATGTGGATCCATATATAAAAGCGGCGGCAAAAGAAGGGATGAAACTAGTTGGGGCGCTAGAAACCCATATTCACGCTGATTTTGTTTCAGGCTCTCGGGAATTGGCCGAGCGAATCGGTGTGAAAATGTTCCTTTCGGATGAAGGAGGCTCTGATTGGAAATATCAACATATTGATCACCTCCCTCACACACTCCTAAAAGATGGTGACATTATTAAAGTAGGGAATATAACGTTTGAAGTGATACATACTCCAGGGCATACGCCAGAGAGTATATCCTTTATCCTGATAGATGAAGGAGTCAATGCCGATATGCCGATGGGAATCTTTACAGGTGATTTTGTCTTCGTTGGAGATGTAGGACGCCCTGATTTATTGGAAAAAGCGGCAGGGGTTAAAGGGACATCTGTAACAGGTGCTTACGAAATGTTTGAATCTTTAAAGCATTTTAAGGAGTTACCTGAGTTTATGCAGGTTTGGCCTGCTCACGGGGCAGGAAGCGCTTGTGGGAAGTCTTTAGGAGCGATTCCTTCTTCGACTGTCGGATATGAGAAGCGGTTTAATTGGGCGATGCAGGATGAAGAGGCCGACCGCTTTGTAGAAACGTTATTAGAAGGACAACCAGAGCCACCGAAATACTTTGCTAGTATGAAGCACGTGAATAAAGTTGGAACCACTAGTGTGAGTGAATTACCTTCACCGGCCATTATTAAGAGTATAGAAGAGCTGGAAACCTTGATTCAAGAAGGGGCACAGGTAATCGATACGAGGAGCTCTAATGAATTCTCTCATTCTCATCTACCTGGAACAATCAACATTCCCTTCAATAAATCGTTCACAAATTGGGCTGGCTGGATTGTTGATTACCGTCGTCCGCTATATCTATTAACTGAACCGGAAACGACCGAAGAAGTCAAGATTGCTCTTCAATCGATTGGCGTTGACCAACTAGAGTCACATATGGATGTGAATAAGGCCATTCAATCAGCCTCCATGCTGGAATCCTATAAAAATATAAAATCCAATGAAGCGGAACACCTAATTAAAAATCGCGAGGTAGCCGTTCTTGATGTCCGGAGTCAGTCTGAATGGGATGCAGGTCATATTAATGGAGCCAAACACATTATGCTCGGAAATTTACTAGATCGTATTGAAGAAGTTCCGTTAGATATTCCTATATTGATCAATTGCCAAGCTGGTGGAAGGTCAGCGATAGCGGCAAGTATCCTCCAGTCTAAAGGGGTTAAGGATGTTCTTAATCTTACTGGAGGCTATACAGATTGGCAAACAGAAGTGAAGAAACAGAACGTTTAAATAGTTAAAAAAACTGGTTCCTTTCGTTCCAGTTTTTTTCATTAGCCTAAAAAAGTAAAATGGAGAAAACATGAAATGGATGGAGCGATCATCAACATGAAACCTTTTAATCTCGAAAATAAATATTTGCAAACCATTTTTGAGAGTATCCAGGATGGGATTATCATTATGAATCATGAGCGTGAGATCTTATTAATGAATCCAGCTGCAAAGCAAATGACGGGTTGGTTATTGCACGATAGTGTTCCATACTGCTCTTTCTGTGAAAGACGGACGCTTGCAGAAGGGGAGAATAAATGCTATTTGATTGCCAGAGAGGAAGTTCCCTATTTCCTCTCGGACATGCCGACTTATCATGGAAAGAAAATCAATGTGGAGATGAGCACTGCTCTCATGTATGAGGATGATGAATCCAATCAAAAGGAATACCTTTTAGTGTTAAGGGATCAGACGGTAAAAAGGAAAAAAGAAGAGGCGCGTGTTTCAAAGTTAATGATTCAAAGATTAATAGAAGCGAAGGAAACGGAACACAAACGTCTTGCACAGGAATTGCATGACGGTGTCGGTCAGTCGCTGTACACGATTTCTGTCGCCCTACAAGCAATTGAATCCTATGTTAAGGATGAGAGGCTGCAAAGTTATATTGATGAAGTCCGTAACGAGCTGGATCATGTGATGAATGACATTAAAGCCTATTCCTATCAGCTTCGTCCTCAAAGTCTGGATAGATTAGGACTCATCGCTGCTGTTCAAGGGCTGATTATAACGATTGAAAAAAGTAATCCGTCTTTGACCATCGACTTTCTCTCTAATATTGAGAATCGGTTACCAGCAGCCGTTGAAATTAATCTCTACCGCGTCATCCAGGAAGCGATGCACAATATTTCTAAATACGCGGAGGCGAAGCATGTTGCCATTCAATTAATGGAATATCGGTATAAAATTGAATTGCTTGTGATGGATGATGGGCAAGGCTTTGAGACGAAGCGAATCGATGAACGAGGACTAGGTCTTCAACATATGGAGGAGCGACTCGATCAATTAGAGGGCTCGTTTGTCATCGAATCAACTCTTGGAAAAGGGACAAAAATTGTAGCCTCCATTCCTAAAGGGGAGGGGTTTCTTTGATCCGTGTTTTAGTGGTGGATGACCATGTATTGATTCGTCGTGGAATTGTTTTGTTGCTAGAATCCTACCCGGAAATCGAAATTGTCGGCGAAGCAGATGGTGGGGATGAAGCAATCGTCATGGCGTCTAGTAAACGTCCTGATGTGATTTTAATGGACATTTCAATGCCAAATGGCCTTGACGGCTTTACAGCTGCTGAGGAAATATTGAGCTTTTATAAAGATATACGGGTTGTCTTATTATCCATGCATGATGAGGAAGTCTATATTCAGAAAGCTATTCAGCTCAACGTATGCGGTTATATCTTGAAAAAAAGTCAAGGCGGTGAATTGTTTGAAGCGATTCAAACCGTTCATCAAGGACGGCGCTACTATAAAGTAGGGATCCCAGACAAGCAAGTCGAAAAGCTTTTTCAACAACGGGAAAAGGAACGTTCGATTTTATCGATTCGAGAGAAGGAGATTGTCCGTTTAACGATCCTTGGCTACTCAAATAAGCAAATTTCTGAACGTCTCATTATTAGCCCTAAAACCGTTGAAAACCATAAAGCGAATATCATGAGTAAGCTTAATTTGAAATGTAAATCAGAGATGATTCAGTATGGGATCAACAATCATTATCTTGATATTAAGGCATAAGGCTGTCTCTATGTTATGTCAGAAACCACAGCCTCTGGACAAATCATGTGGTTTCGGGCATGTTCGGGACAGCTTATTTAAGGGGGAAACATAGTGGATATTGGATTTATCATGACCGTTTTTTTAATCGGGTTTATCGGTTCATATATTTCCGGGATGCTGGGAATTGGCGGATCGATTATTAAATATCCAATGCTTCTTTATTTCCCGCCATTAGTTGGAGTAGCGACATTTAGTGCCCATGAAGTTTCTGGAATCAGTGCTGTTCAAGTGTTTTTCGCTACCATTGGTGGGGTATGGGCATACAGGAAAGGTGGGTACTTAAACAAAACATTAATTGGCTATATGGGTGGAAGTATTTTGATAGGTAGTTTTATTGGAGGGTATGGTTCTAAACTAATGTCGGAAGCTGGGATAAATTTAACGTATGGAATCCTAGCGTCGATTGCGGCAGTGATGATGTTTATTCCTAAGAGGGGAATTGATGATATTCCACTAAATCAGGTTCGTTTCAATAAATGGCTTGCAGCATCCCTTGCTTTAATCGTTGGGGGCGGAGCGGGAATTGTAGGGGCAGCTGGTGCCTTCTTATTAGTTCCCATCATGCTGGTGGTGTTGAAAATTCCAACAAGAATGACGATTGCCACCTCGTTAGCGATTACCTTTGTCTCATCAATAGGCTCCACAATTGGAAAGGTATCGACAGGGCAAGTGGATTATTTGCCAGCTATGGTTATGGTGATTGCGAGTTTAATAGCCTCACCCTTAGGGGCGAATGCGGGTAAAAAAGTGAATACAAAAGTACTGCAAGTCATTTTGGCTGTATTAATATTCGCGACTGCCATAAAGATTTGGATAGACATATTAGCGTTTTGAATCCAGTGACAACCTGTCGAAATGGGAAAATTCAAAAAAAGGCATTGGATTTTTTCTTCAAAAAAGTTAATCTTAAATTAAAGAGAATGATGGGAAAGGGGGGAGATTGAAATGGGAGATAAGAAGGTAAATTGCTGTTCGGTGAGTAGAAATAATCATTCAGGTACTGATAAAGCAGTTGGCTTAAAGGACGTAGTCTCTAAATCTATTACTCAAAAAGATAATATGATTCTACTTCCTAGTGGAGAATTTCTGATGGGGACCGACGATCAAATCGGTTTTCCAAATGACGGAGAAGGACCTGTTCGTCATGTGAAAATAGACTCTTTTTATATCGATGCCTATGCTGTAACGAATGAACAATTTGCCGAGTTTATAAAGGAGACTCACTATGTAACGGAAGCCGAGCGATACCGTTGGTCATTTGTCTTCTATTTGTTTGTTCCTGAAGAAAAGAAGAAAGTGTCCAAGCAGCTTCCACAAACACCTTGGTGGTATGCGGTTGAAGGAGCTAATTGGAAATGTCCTGAAGGGGAAGGCTCTACAATTGAAACTAGATTAGATCATCCTGTTATTCATATTTCATGGAATGACGCTGTTGCTTATTGTCAGTGGGCGGGAAAACGACTTCCAACTGAAGCTGAATGGGAATATGCGGCACGAGGAGGTCTCCATCAGAAAACCTATCCATGGGGAAATAAATTAACCTATAAAGGAAAATATCAATGTAATATCTGGCAGGGCGAATTTCCTGTACGTAATAAAGAAACTGATGGATACGTAGGAACAGCCCCCGTAAATGCTTTCGCACCGAATGGTTTCGGACTCTATAATGTTTCCGGAAACGTATGGGAATGGTGTAGTGATTGGTTTAGTCCAACCCATGCTAGTAAAGATCATTATATGAATCCGAATGGCCCTTCAAGTGGTAAGGCAAAAGTGATCAAAGGTGGATCCTATCTCTGTCATAAATCATATTGTAATCGTTATCGGGTTGCTGCCCGATCCTCCAACACCATAGACAGCTCCACTGGAAATATGGGCTTTCGCTGTGCTGCAGATGCATGATTTTTAACCTTCGGCGACTTCGTTCATCATGCCAATATAATTTAACTTGATGGGTTGACAGGTTATCACGGGTGAGTGTATATTTTAAATAATTAAAACTTTCTGTAACATTTTTTCGGAATTCATTCATTAAAAGGGGAGGAGATATTTTTTTAGATTAACTTGTACCTACAACCCATTAATTGAGCGGAGCCAAAACTCACCCTTCGTTTACCTTAAAATAATGGAATATTCAAAAAGTAAAGCAGACAGATAATGATTTTTGTTATTCTAGGAAGTAAGCGTTTACTTTAATAGATTAGGGGAGTTTGACGAGTGACGAGATTAAAAGACATTGCAGAACATGTTGGTGTATCGATATCTACTGTATCAAGAGTGATTCAAAATGATCCAACTCGAAATGTAAATTCAGAAACAAAAAGGAAAATTTGGGATGCGGTGAAAGAGTTAGGGTATGTCCCTAATCAGAATGCAAGAAACTTAGTTACCAATAATCATCAAAAGAAAAAAAGAAGAACGATGAAAATTGGGTGGGTAGCAGACCCGAAGCTAGCAGAATTTTATCCGTATTTTTCAAGTGTATATGCAGGGATAAGCGAAGGATTAGTGCAAGCAGATTATACGTTAGTAAATATTTATAAGGAAGAGCTCCAAAATGAGGCATCCCTTCACAAGGCGATCCATGAATCTGATATTGAGGGCCTCATTTTAATTGATAACATCGATGATAGCATTTTGCAATACATCATGAAATTCCTGCCGGTAGTAGGGGTGGATTTCAATTATACAGATAAGGATATGACCGTTATCGATTTTGATCGTGAAGGGGCTGTTCGTACAGCAGTAAACCATTTGATCCAGTTAGGACATAAAGAGATTGGCTTTATCGGTGGCGGCATTGGTGGAAGTTTGCATGACGAAAAAAGATATACGGGCTACCGACATGCAATGGAAGAAGCCAAACTAGAGATACGTTTACAATGGGTTTTCAATACAGAGTGGGCGCTTAAGGAAAGCTATAACAGCATGAATAGACTTCTAAAAGAAAGCCGACATAGCTTACCAACAGCAATGGTTTGTGCAAGTGATATGCTTTCGATTGCTGCGATGAGAGCTGTTGTAGAGAATGGCATGCGAATCCCAGAGGATATTGCCTTTATTGGAGTAGATAATATTGAAATGTCACAATATTCATCTCCGCCACTTACAACCATTGATATTCCTAAATATGAAATTGGAGAGATGGCAGCGAAAGTGATGATCGATCAAGTGGAAGAGAAAATTACGCTTCCTATCAAAACGATTGTGCCTTATAAACTCATCGTAAGAGAGTCTACCTAAACCAAAAAGGTAAGATAAAATTTTTTATTAAATAGCGGAAAACGTTTGGATGGTCCTTTGGAAAACTAAACCAAATCTTGTAATCTGTTTGGTTTGATGTCATCAGATTATTTTATCATTCGACATTGGAAAACGTTTGGATAAAATAAGGAAACTTTTTTCCGATTATCATAGGGAGTGATTTGCCTAGTTTTCTGAAGGTGATGGAACCGAATTCTTTTCTAGAGTTACCATTTTTATGAATAGGAGTGAAATACAATGGAAAAAGTCAGAATCGGAATCATTGGAGCTGGACTTCGTAGTGGGATCGCGAAATACTGGCATGATCCTGATGGGAAATCAGTGGTTGTCGGTGCAGCAGATGTTTCAATGGAAAGACTTAAAGAGTTTCAAAAGAAAATCAATGAAGACGCTTATATTACAACCGATTATCAAGAACTGTTAGCGCGAAAGGACATTGATGCCATTGCTGTTTTGTCACCTGACCATTTACACGAAGAACATGCGATGGCAAGCCTTCAAGCAGGAAAGCATGTCTACTGTGAAAAACCATTGGCGATTACAGTAGAAGGCTGTGACCGAATCATGGAGACGGCAAAAAAGACAGGAAAGCACCTAATGGTTGGTTTCAATATGCGCTATATGAGTATGTACCAAACGATGAAGGGAATCATTGACTCAGGCGTGATTGGAGATTTAAAAGCAGTTTGGGTTCGACATTTTGTAGGCTTTGGCGGTTACTTCTATTATCACGATTGGCATGGAAACTCTAAGAATACGACATCATTATTATTGCAAAAGGGTTCACATGATTTAGATGTCATCCATTGGATTACTGGAAAGTATACGAAAAAGGTTTCTGCATTCGGAGGTCTCGATTATTTTGGCGGATCACAGCCTAATACCTTAACATGTCCAACTTGTGATATTAAGGATACTTGTCCAGAGGCGAGCCTACATACACTGACACAATGCGCGTTCCGTGAAGAGATTGATGTAGAGGATAATAATATGGTGATCATGGAACTAGAAGGCGGAATTAAAGCATCCTACTTACAATGCCATTTCACTCCAGATTACCAACGTAATTATACGTTTATTGGCACAAAGGGAAGAGTGGAAAACAATGATCAAGAAGGTAAAGTATACGTTCGTACTAGAAAATCAAATTCCTGGCATGAACACAGTGATGTAACCTACGATATGAAGCAGGAAAAGGGAAGTCATGGCGGAGCAGATCCAAAGATTACAAATGATTTTGTTGAATTAGTGTTAAATAATAAACAGCCGCTTACAACACCGTTTGCCGGAAGAATGAGTGTCGCAGTTGGATGTGCGGCAACAGAATCGATTCGCTCAGGCGGGAAGGTAATCGACGTCAGTCCGGGTCCAAGTATGACCTATGTCTAGTTAGAATTGCTAGGAGAAGGGGGGAGAGAGTTTGAGTAAAATTGTTCAAAATACACCTAGTATACAACCAGCTAGCGTTGCAGAATCAAGTATAAATACTTCTGTGTCAAAAATGACCAAGCTGAAGAAATCATTCCGTAAAAACTGGGATCTTTATTTATTAATCACCCCTGTTATTGCTTACTTTATTATCTTCCACTACGTCCCGATGTATGGGGTTCAAATCGCTTTCAAGGATTTTATTGCTACACAAGGAATTTGGGGGAGTGAGTGGGTAGGCTTAAAACACTTTGACCGCTTCTTCGATAGTTATTATTTTTGGAGACTTATCAAAAATACGTTAGGAATTGGTCTTTATACATTAGCTGTTGCGTTTCCGATCCCGATAATTGTTGCACTTATGCTTAATGAAGTAAGAAATTCAAAGTTTAAAAAGTTCGTTCAAACGGTCATTTATGCTCCCCACTTTTTATCTACTGTTGTTGTAGTCGGAATGATGATCTTGTTTCTGAAGCCTGATGGATTAGTGAATCAGCTGATTACCTTACTTGGAGGAACGCCGATTAGCTTTATGACGGAGCCTGCTTGGTTTAAATCGCTATATGTGATGTCTGATGTTTGGCAAACGATGGGATGGAGTTCGATTATTTATCTTGCGGCATTGACCGCTGTCGATCATTCCCAGCACGAAGCTGCCATGATTGATGGTGCTTCAAGGCTTCAGAGGATATGGCATATTAACATTCCGGCAATCATGCCGACCATTGTGATTTTATTTATCTTAAATGCCGGAAATGTTATGTCCGTTGGCTTTGAAAAAGTATTTCTAATGCAGAATACGCTGAATATGTCCACTTCAGATGTGATTTCAACCTTCGTTTATCGAAGCGGGATATTAGATGCTCAATATAGTTTTTCTGCTGCGGTTGGTTTGTTTAACTCCGTCATTAACTTCATCTTACTTGTCATGGTGAACCGTTTTGCCAAGAAAGTGAATGAAACAAGTCTTTGGTAGGTGGTGATTAAGATTGCAGGATACAAAGTCAGATAAAGTGTTTAGTTTTTTTAACTATTTTTTACTAGTGATTGTCGCACTGCTCGTAATTTACCCATTAGTGTTTGTTCTAAGTGCCTCTGTCAGCAATCCAGCTCAAGTGCTCAGAGGGGACATGTGGTTGATCCCTAAAGGATTCAATTTAGATGCTTATATTAAGGTGTTTAATAATGAAGATGTTATAAATGGCTTTATTAATACGATTAAATATACGACCTTTGGAACAGCTATAAACGTTGTGTTGACGATTATGGCCGCCTATCCACTTTCGAGAAAAGACTTTTATGGGCGGAACCTAATCATGGGAGTATTCGTCTTTACGATCTTTTTTAGTGGAGGATTAATTCCAACGTATTTACTGATTAAAGATCTTCAAATGCTTGATACGTTTTGGGTAATGGTAATTCCTAATGCCGTAGCTGTTTGGAATATCATCATTATGCGAACATTTTTCCAAACGACGATTCCAGATGAGCTTCGCGAGTCCGCTATGATTGACGGATGTGGAAATATTCGAATATTGCTAAAAATTGTCCTGCCATTGTCCATGCCGGTTATCGCAGTAATGGTGCTATTTTACGCAGTAGGACACTGGAATTCCTATTTTCAAGCTTTAATTTATCTCCAAGATCGAGAGAAATTCCCGCTTCAACTAATTTTGAGAGAAATTCTCATTCAGAGTCAAACAGACGATATGATTCAAGCTACCAGTGAAAGCTTTGCAAAGCAACAGTTAGCCGTAGAAGGGTTGAAATATGCAGTCTTAATCATTTCAACGATTCCAATGTTGATTTTATACCCATTTTTACAAAGGTTTTTTGTGAAAGGTTTTATGATTGGCTCTATTAAAGGATAACGAAGGGGGAATTCGAATGTTTGGTAAAAAGTATGGGAGAAAGTATTTAGCAGGTATTGTTGCTGGGGCATTATTTTCATCATTATTGTTAAGTGGGTGCTCTGATGAAGAGACATCTAAGAAGGTAGAGAAAAACCTCGATAATGTGAATAAAACAGGAATGCCAATCGTTAAGGAGAAAGTTGAAATTGATGCATTTGGGGCAAAGTTTTTTGCTTCACAGGATTGGGACGACCTTATGCTATGGAATAAATACGAGGAAATGACAAACATTGATGTGAATTGGGAAACCGTTCAAATTCAAAGCTTAGAAGAAAAACGTAACCTCATGTTGGCAAGTGGAGACTACCCTGATATGATTTTCGCAGCCGCATTTAGTCGATCTGATATTGCGAAATATGGGAAGCAAGGAGTGTTTCTTCCGCTGAATGATCTCATTGATGAATACGCTCCGAACTTAAAGAAGCTTATGGAAAAGTATCCTGTCATTGAACAAGGAATCACAATGGCAGATGGAAATATTTATTCACTTCCAGCTTTTTATGACCCAGAATTTATTGGGCTTTCAACGGGAACTTCGTGGATTAAAAGTGAATGGTTAGATAAATTAGGTTTAGAAGAACCTAAAACATTAGATGAATTTTATAACGTCTTGAAAGCATTTAAAGAACAGGATCCAAACGGGAACGGAAAAGCGGATGAAATTCCTTGGGGGGGAGGATATGGAATCGATCCATTAATCAATGAACTAGGCGGAGCTTTTGGAATTAACTCCCGAGGAACATCGAACAAGCATATTGACCTTGATATCGAAACAGATGAAGTAAGGTTCGAACCGACTTCAGACGACTATAAAGAATTATTGCAATATTTAAATAAGTTATACAAGGATGGACTAATCAACCAAGACATCTTTACAACGGAACCACATGAATTTAATGCAGCTGCTGGAAGCGGAAATTATGGGGTGCTTAGCTCTATCGATCCTAAAACACTGCTTGGACTCGATGGTTACGTTGGAATTCCTGTATTAGCCGGCGAGGATGGAAAGCAATTGCTCACTGGAGTCGGATCACGTTTAGGAAATATCGGTATGTTCGTGATGACGGATAAAAACGAAAATCCTGCTGCTACTTTAAGATGGATGGATCATTTTTATGGGGACGAAGGGTCGAAAATGTTCTTTATGGGCTTTGAAGGCGTAACTTTTGAGGAGAAAGATGGAGAGTTTGTATACACGGAAGAAATCACGAATAACCCTGATGGATTAAACCTAGACCAAGCGATTAGTAAATATTTAACATGGCCGGGTGGATACTATCCAGGATTCGTTCAAAAGAAGTATTTCCAAGGTGCCGAAGCAAAAGATGCACAGACAGCCAATTCTGAAAAAGCATTGCCGCATACCCTTAGCCAGGATAAAATATGGCCTGCTTTTAACTTTACCATTGAAGAACAAGATCAAATCTCGACGATGTCTACAGATATTGACACATTTGTGGAAGAATCCACAGCAGCATTTATTACCGGAGACAAGTCTTTCTCTGAATGGGATCAATATGTGGAAACTTTAGAGAAAATGGGCTTGAAAGATTATTTGAAAATTTATCAAGCGGCATACGAGAGATATAAAGAACAGAAGTAAGGACGAACTCTTACAGTTGTCCCAATTCTAAGGTGTCTGGAATTCCAAATACTAAATGGACATTTGTGATTCCAGACCCCATTTGGACAACTGTAGGAAGATTCTCTTATTATCTGCTTGAAAGGAGAAACCATCATGAATGTGCTAATGGAAAGGTTTTACCGCTTTTCGGAAATAATAATGAAAATCGCCCTTTTTCAGATCCTTTGGTTTGTCTTTTCCCTTTGTGGACTATTCATTTTGGGAATCCTGCCAGCTACTGTCGGACTTTATACGGTTATTCGTAAATGGCTGATGGGTAATGAGGGGAATCGTTCGTTGATGAAAATTTATTGGCGTACATTCCGTAAAGAATTCTGGAAAGCAAACGCGTACGGCTTTGCTTTATTTTCTATTAGTTTCTTACTCTATCTCAATTTTTCTCTCATTAAATTTACAGAAGGTCTATTCCATATCTCCCTTTTAGTTGGCCTATGCACCCTAAGTATTCTATTTATCATCCTCGTAATCTATTTTTTTCCAGTCTATGTCCACTTCCGTTTAAAGAAATGGACTCAGTATTTTACCATGTCTCTTTTAGTAGGAATATCGTTTCCTTTCCATACAATGGCTATGTTAATCGGAGGAATTGTCTTATATATGCTGTTTATGTGGATCCCTGGATTGATTCCATTTTTCTGTGTCAGTATGTTCGCTTTATTATTCATGTGGATGACTTTAAAGGTGTTTAGTAGGATGCAGGATCATCTAACCGCAAATAGAAAAAATGTTGAAGGATTTAGTAATACTGCTATACCTTCTAAAAACATGATGAATGAATGATAAAATTTTTTTAGAAAGGATCATCGAAATGAAGAAGCCGAATATTTTACTCATTACAAGTGACCAGCAGCACTTTGATACCATTGGGGCTTATAATGATGAAATCTCTACGCCGAATCTTGATCGGCTGGTGAAGGAAGGGACGACGTTTACCCGTGCCTATTGTCCAAATCCAACCTGTACACCGACCCGTGCCTCCATCATTACAGGTAGTTATCCGAGTCAGCATGGGGCGTGGACACTTGGAACAAAGCTGATGGAAAATGTTCATACCGTAGGGGAAGATTTTATCGAAAATGGTTATCGAACCGCTTTAGTAGGAAAAGCTCATTTTCAGCCAACAAAATCGACAGAAGAATATCCTTCCTTAGAGGCTTTACCACTCCTACAGGATATTGAATTTTGGAAGAACTATCAGGAAACCTTCTACGGATTTGAAAAAATTGAGCTGCTTCGAAACCATACGAATGAATATTGGGTTGGACAACATTACGTAGCATGGATGGAAGAAAAAGAATTTGATTGGAAACCGTACTATTTACCACCTGCAGGAACGATGGATAAAACGATCAAATACAAATGGGATCTCCCAGAAAAGTATCACTATAACGCGTTTATTACCGAGAAAACCAATGAGTTACTTCAACAGTATCAAGAAGAAGATGAGAGCTTTTTCCTTTGGGCTAGCTTTCCAGATCCACACCCTCCTTACCTTGTCCCTGAACCGTGGGCGTCGATGTATGACCCAGAAAAATTAACAATACCTGAAATGGTAGAGGGTGAACATGAGAATAATCCACCACACTTTAAAATGACGCAAGAAAAAAGCCCTGATTTCTCTGCTCTACGAGAAACAGGTGAGGGAATACATGGATACCATTCTCACCTGATACCGGATGAAGATAGAAAAAAACTCGTCGCAAATTATTATGGAATGATTAGCTTTATGGATAAGTATATCGGTCAGATTCTCGATAAATTAGAAGAACTTGATATCGCGGACAATACGATTGTTGTGTTTACAACAGATCACGGTCACTTTTTTGGACAGCATGGCCTGCAGTATAAAGGTGGATTTCATTATGAGGATTTAATTAAACTCCCTTTTATTGTTCGTTACCCAGGACATATTCCAGCCAATCGTCAAAGTGATGCTCTCCAATCCCTAGTGGACTTAGCTCCAACTTTCCTATCGTTTGCTAATATCGACATTCCTTGTTCGATGACAGGAGAAAACCAAATGGAGGTATGGTTGAATCAAGTAGAAAGAAA
Source organism: Rossellomorea pakistanensis (assembly GCF_016908495.1). Lineage (GTDB taxonomy): Bacteria > Bacillota > Bacilli > Bacillales > Bacillaceae_B > Rossellomorea > Rossellomorea pakistanensis. The sequence continues at coordinate 909,802 of NZ_JAFBDZ010000002.1, forward strand.
AAGGGAGCATGTTCTTTGTGAATTCCGTCATGAACCAACAACCATCCATCAAAAAACGTATGTAGATGACCGTTATAAGCTAACAGTTTATTATAATCAAACATATGGAGAGCTCTTTGATTTACTAGAGGATCCTGGAGAGGTGAATAATCTTTGGGATAACCCAGACTACCTACCCCTTCAAAAAGAGCTGCTGTTAAAATATGCATGGGCTGAATTGCACAAAGAGCCAATGCCAATGCCGCGAATCACACACGCATAAGGAGGAAGCCATGAAATCGACTATCTTCACTAATGCGCGAATTGTTTTAGAGAATGGGATAATGGAAGATGGGTATATTGGTATACAAGAAGATAAAATCAAAGAAATAGGAAGAATGCAAAGCTGCCCGACTCTAAAGGACTTCCACCAAGTCATAAACTGTGAAAATAAAGGATGGCTGCTCCCAGGTATGATTGATATTCATATCCATGGGATCGGAGGTAGTGATGTAATGGACGCTTCAATAGAGTCATTAGATAAGATGACGCATTTGCTTCCCCAAGAAGGGACGACAGCATTTCTAGCTACAACCATGACGAATCCAATCGATAAGATTGAAAAGGCAATTGAGAATGTTACGGAGTACATGGAGAACCATTGCCATAAAGGGCAAGCTGAAGTGCTAGGTATTCACCTCGAAGGACCATTCATTCATCCCAAGCAAAAAGGAGCTCAGCCTGAAAAGGACATAATTCCTCCAAATATTGAGCTTTTTAAAAAGTGGCAAAACCTTGCCCATCAACATATTCGTTTAGTTACGCTGGCACCCGAGCTAGATCCGAAGCATACTTTGATTCGCTATTTAAAGGAAACTGGAGTGATAGCATCAATGGGGCATACAGATGCCACATACAATGAAGTGAAAAAAGCGGTAGGGGCAGGATTAAGTCAGGCTACTCACCTATTTAATGGTATGCGTGGTTTACATCATCGTGAACCAGGTGCTGCTGGTGCTGCACTTTTATTAGATGAAATGACAATTGAAATCATTGCAGATGGTATTCATGTCAATCCTGCGTTGATGAAGCTGATTTATCGACTAAAAGGACCGGAAAATATGGTTCTTATAACCGATTCAATCCGAGCGAAATGCTTGAAAAACGGTACCTACGATCTTGGTGGTCAGGAGGTAGAAGTAACGGATGGAAGAGCATGGCTTACTGCACAAAATTCATTGGCTGGAAGTGTATTAAAGCTCCATGAAGGAAGGAGAAACATGGAGGAATGGCTAGATCTTGGGATTCAGGAGCTCATGAGGATGACCTCTTCAACTCCGGCCAAAAAACTAGGAATCTATGATCGCAAAGGCTCACTTACTGTTGGAAAGGATGCCGACCTCATCTTACTGAACGAAAAAGGAGATGTCCAATTAACTGTTTGCAGAGGTGAAATGGCCTGGTCATCCAGTCATAAATTCCTCAAACCAGTTTAGAAACTTGATGGATTGACACAACAACTATAGATAGATATAATTTAATTAAATTTTCAATCGATTTAAATAAATACAACATAGAGCCTTGTGAAAATGAGAATGAAGATGTGGAGGAAAGAAAAAACGTATGAAGCCTTTGCAGCACGATAGTGTAATCCCCTTATACCACCAGTTGAAAGAGCGACTGAAGGAATCAATCAAAAGTGGTAAATGGACATCCGGAGATAAAATTCCGTCCGAGAATCAACTAATGGATCAATATAATGTCAGTCGAAATACAGCAAAAAAAGCAATTGAGGAGCTAGTTCAAGATGGAGCCCTTTATCGAATTCAAGGAAAAGGGACCTTTGTAGCAAAGCCTAAGCTTCAGCAATCCCTTATGGGCTTTTACAGCTTTAGTAAGGTTCTGAAAGAAAAAGGAATGAATCCAAAGGACATTATACTTAACATTAGTGAGGTCAAACCATCGACGAAAGTCAAGAATGGCCTTCAGCTAAAGGATGATGAAAATGTAATCGTCATGGAGCGCCTGCGCTGTGCAAATGATGAGCCATACATCCTTGAATCATCTTATATGCCTAAAAGTATTGTTCCTGATATCGAGCCATTAAAAATGGTTGGACAAATTTCGCTTTATGATTTACTAGAACAGCAATTCAATGTTGTCGTAACTCGCGCACGAGAAGCTTTTGAACCCGTTTTAATTCGCGCTGATGAAAGTAAACATTTACAAACGGAGGAAGGTCTTCCAGCACTATTATTAGAACGTACGGCATATAATGATAGTGGATTGCCTGTAGAGTTTTGCCGCTCGATTGTTAGAGGAGATCGCTGTCGTTTTTACACAGAATTAACCTAAAAACGAATGCTCATAGCGAGGGATAAGCTATGAGTTTTTCTTCACATCAACTTGTACCAACAACCCATTGATAGGAGATGATGAAACATATGGCATTAGTATCGACGAAAGAAATCCTACAGGATGCATATCAAAATCATTATGCTGTAGGTGCATTTGGTGCGCATAATCTTGAAATCATTAAAGCCGTTATAGCTGGAGCAGAAAAAATGGATGCTCCTGTTATCCTGCAAACGACTCCCGGAACGATTAAATATGTTGGAATCCACTATATGAAAGCAATGGTTGAGGCAGCAGCAGAAACGGCTAAAGTCCCAATCGCAATTCATCTTGATCATGGCGACTCCTTTGATATTGTAATGAAATGTATTCGTGCCGGTTATACCTCCGTAATGATAGATGGTTCACACTTACCTTTCAATGAAAATCTTCAACTAGTAAAAAAAGTAGTGGAAGCTGCCCATGCCGCAAATGTACCGGTTGAAGCAGAACTCGGAACGATTGGCGGAGTAGAAGACGATCTAGAGGTAGAGGAAAGTTCAGCCTTTTACACAGACCCGGAATTAGCGGAACAATTTGTATTAGAAACACAAATTGATTCATTCGCACCAGCATTTGGAACGGCACATGGGATGTACAAACAAGAGCCTAAATTACAGTTTGACCTCTTAAACAGTATACACTCACGTATAGATTGCCCACTCGTAATGCATGGAGCTTCGGGTGTCCCAGCTGAAAGTGTTCAACATGCCTTAAATTATGGAATCGCTAAAGTCAACTTTTCTACAGAGTTAAAAGACGTTTTCGCAGAGGCTTTACGACTTTACTTTAGGGAAAACCCGTCACAAAATGATCCACGTAAATACTTTGTGCCGGCTTCAAATGCTGTGAAAGAGATTGTAGTAGAAAAAATATCGATGCTGCAAAGCCCCCTTAAGGTGTAATCCTATGATTACAACGATCACATTAAATGCTGCATTAGATACGACGTATTACCTTCCCTCTTTTACTTTAGGGCAAACAAATAGATTAAAAGATTTACATGTTGAGCCGGGTGGGAAAGGGATTAACGTAGCAAAGGTTCTTGATTCACTTGGAGAAAAAGTCGTTGCAGGCGGTTTTGTTGGAGGTAGTAATGGCAAGAAGATTGCTCATTTACTAGCCCATAGAAATATTCCCCATGAGTTTGTGACGATTCAAGGTGAATCACGAGTTTGCCTAACTATTCTCAATGAAGAACTTAAGGAAGAAACAGAAATATTAGAGCAAGGTCCCATGATTTTAGATGAAGAGTGGCTTAAGATTTGTGAGTTTGTAAAGAAGGCAGCTATGGAGAGTAAGATTATCACTTTATCTGGAAGCCTTCCTAAAGGAGTTCCCGTTAATGGCTACAGCCAATTAATTGAAATCATCCAGCAAAATGGAGCAAAAGCAATTCTTGATACAAGTGGTGAACCATTACGACATGGTTTATGTAGTGGACCATTTGCGGTCAAACCAAATGAACAGGAGTTAAAGCAATTAATCAAGAAAGAAATATTGACGCTAACAGATGCGATTGATGCGGGTAAGAACATACTGAAACAAGGTGTTCAATATGTATGTATTTCCCTGGGTAGGGAAGGAGCATTGCTCATTAACAAGGATGAAGTTTTTCATGTGAAAGCACCAGAAATAGAGGTAGTTAATACCATTGGATGTGGAGATGCCATGCTAGCAGGATTAGCATCAGGGTTTGAGAAGGAACTTCCAATCGAGGAAATCCTATCATTAGCTACAGCCTATGGAACGGCCAATGCTTTACAGCCTTTTGCAGGAAAGGTTGACGTAAAGGATATAGATTATTTACTGAAGGATATCGAAGTGTATAAGTTGAATCATATATAATCGATTAAAGGAGAATGTCAAATGTATACGTATCAAGAAATAGTAAATCAAGCAGAGCAATTACAGAAAACTTATGTAGAGGTCAATCAACAAACTTTTCAAGAGCAGCCATCAGATGTTTATCTTTTTATTGGCTGTGGTACTTCTTTTTATCTAGCTTCTTCAGCAGCTCGTTACTTTCAAGCAGTTACAGGAAAAATAGCTCAAGCACTTCCTGCATCGGAAATTTTTATCCATCCCGAATCATCTATTCTTGAAAAGAAAAATTATCATGTTATAGCGATATCACGATCAGGAACTACTTCAGAAGTAGTGGAAGCGCTGAAATTCTTACAAAAGCAAGCAAATGTAAAAACACTCTCTGTCACCTGTCATGGTGATAGCCCAATGGCAAAGCTTTCAGATCAAACAATATCATTAGATCATATTAACGAAAAAAGTGTCGTGATGACGCAATCCTTTACCAATATGCTTTATGCTCTTCAAATCTATGCGGCTAAATTAGTCTCTTCCGATAAGGACCTACATGAACTGGCAGAAGTACCGAGTTTGACTAGTGAACTTTTGAAAGATTGGGAGAACACAAAAGCTATAACAGATAACAAATCCTATAAACGCTTTATTTTCTTGGGCTCTGGAATTTACAATGGTATTGCGAAAGAAGCGACATTAAAATTAAAAGAGATGACACAGACAGAATGTGAGAGCTATTCAAATCTAGAGTTCCGTCATGGTCCCATCTCTGTTGTAGACGAATCGACCATTGTCGTCTTCATGACACAGGCGAATTCAGAAGGTTTGGATCAGGAGCTGGTTAAGGATATTCAGAGATTAAATGGGGAAGTATTAGCTATTGGTCCATTCTCTGAACAATTTTCAGCAGATCATCGTATTCGCCTTGATCCAAGCTTATCAGACCGTAATCGATTAGTCCTTTTTGTGCCCCACTTACAACTGCTTGCCTATCATAAAGCTTTGAGTTTAGGCTATAATCCTGATCAGCCGAGAAACTTAACGCAGGTCGTGACTTTGAATCTTTAATAAAAGGAGTGTAGCCTTTGCCTAATCTATTAATAGCAGATATCGGCGGAACGAAAATCGCGGCAGCATTAGCAGATCTTGATGGAGGAGTAAAACATCAATTACAAGTGAAAAGTGCCGTCCGTGATCCTGAATCTATGTTTGAGAGCCTTTGTATGTCTTTCTATGAACTTCTAAATCAAGAAGGAGCAAGCCCTAGGGATATAAAAGTAATCGGTTTAGGTGTCCCAGGTAAAGTGAACCCGGAAAAAGGGATTGCAATCTATCAAAATAATTTGCCATGGAGGAATTTTCCGCTAGCTTCTAGGCTGAAAGAAGTATTCCCCAAAGCAGAGGTCATCATGGACAATGATGTGTACTTGGCTGCATATGGGGAATGGCAGGCGAGAAATCTTAATGAAGAAACCTTTGTCTATTTTACCGTTAGTACAGGAATTTCCTCCTGCATTATCCATAAAGGTGAATTTATCCGTGGAGCTGGCATGGCCGGTGAAGTGGGTTTGACGATTCTGGAGAATGATCAATCAATAAGAACGTTAGAAAGTCTTGCTTCAGGACCTGCTATCGAAGCTGAGGCAAGACGACTATTAAAGGATCCAGTGATTACAACGAAACAGTTAATGGATTCACAGGATTCTCAATCCGTTTCCCTTATTCAAAAATCAGCAAAGCATATTGCTCAGGGGCTTCATCAAATCTTTTCAATCGTTGATCCTCATGTAATCGTTATGGGTGGAGGTGTCATCCATAACCAACCTGCATTTTTAGAGTTGATACAAGCTGAGCTTAAAGCACTTGTGCAAAATCCGGTTCATGAAGGGATTTTCGATCGAATTCAAATGAGCAAGCATAAGGGGGAAGCGGGTCTTCAAGGAGCACTTTACCTTGCCCTAATGCATAATAGAAAAAATACAATTGCTTAACTATAAAAAAGTCTTTAGAAAATAAGGGCTAGAATACTAGGCTAATAAGCACAATGCCAAATGGACAAGAGGACCGACCTAATGTATATAGAAAGGCAGGGGCCATCAAAATGAAACCGAATATTGTTCTAATTATGGTGGACCAAATGCGAGCAGATTGTTTAAGTATCCAAGATCATCCTGTAGTAGATACCCCGAACCTTGATCAGCTTGCAAGAGACGGCGTTTTGTTTCAAAACGCTTATTCGTCTACACCTACTTGTGTACCGGCAAGGGCAACAGTGCTAACAGGAATGTCGCAAACATCAACAGGAAGAGTTGGGTATCAGGATCAAGTTCCGTTTAACTATGAGCATACGCTTCCAGGAGAGTTAGCACAAGCTGGGTATCATACACAAGCTGTTGGAAAAATGCATGTCTATCCGGCAAGAAATCTATGTGGGTTCCATAACGTCGTTTTACATGATGGATACCTGCATTATAATCGCAATAAAAGCTGTAATTTGGAATCTGAATCGTTTAACCATAGTGGTGACGATTACCTCCCTTGGTTCAAACAGCAGGCAGGTTCTCAAGCTGACTTAAACGATTTAGGCCTGGATTGTAATGCTTCGACAGTTGCTAGGCCATGGCATCTTTCAGAGGCACTACACCCGACAAACTGGGTAGTAAGTGAATCGATTGATTTTCTTCGGAGGCGTGACCCTTCAAAACCATTTTTCTTAAAAATGTCATTTGTTCGTCCACATCCGCCATTCGATCCACCACAAGTGTTTTTTGATATGTATAAAGATTTAGACCTACCTGATCCAGCGATTGGGGATTGGGCGGAGTTAGAAGATCCAGAACAAAACGGGTTAAATCCAGTTACATTAAAGGGAAATGTACCAAGAAATCGATTTAAACGGGCACAGGCAGCTTACTATGCACTCATTACGCATATTGATTATCAAATAGGGCGATTTATGCAGACAATGGCAGAATATGGGGTAATGAATAATACGGTCATTCTCTTTGTATCAGACCATGGCGAACTGTTAGGCGATCATAACCTTTTCCGTAAAGCTCTGCCATATGAGGGCAGTGCTAACGTTCCCTTTATTTTATCTGACCCAGGAAATGTATTAAAGCTTAAGAAAAACCAATCAATTGAAGAAGTGGTAGAGCTGAGAGATATTATGCCAACGATATTGGATGCAGCAAATGTGGAAATTCCAAGAAGTGTCGATGGAATGAGTGTACTCCCACTATGCACAGGTGAAAAGGCAAAATGGCGTGAATATATACATGGCGAGCATGCATATGGAGCTAGTTCACATCAATTTTTAACAAATGGAAAAGAAAAATATATTTGGTATTCCCAATCTGGGGAAGAGCAATTGTTTAATCTTTTAAAAGATCCCAGTGAAACAATCAATTTAGTAAACAACCCAGAATATATAGACCGGTTAGTATTTTGGAGGGAAATCCTTATAAGAGAATTACATGGTCGCGAGGAAGGCTATACAGATGGTAAAAGGCTGATTGCTGGTAAAAAAGCGAAATCAACTTTGGAGCATTTATTAGTGTCTGTAAAGGAAACAGCTTATAACTAAAGCATCAACTATAAAGGGTTCAAGACTAGGTATTGATAAATAGTCTTGGATCTTTTTTTATGGAATAAATTAAACTGAATACAGAGCTAACGTTAAAGTCAATTTAGATCTGGAAACGGTGAAACTTGTCGTTACATGTCGATTGGTCAATAAATAGTAGATTTTGGACAAATAAACATAGATGACGGACAAATTAATGGAGTATTTGGACAAATAAATAACCAAACCGGACAAATGAATGCTCTAAAGGACTCTTAATATAGTTGAAACGGTAGACAATTAGATTGCTATTCCACTGAGTGTCTACTATTCTGATATCAAGTACATATTAGTTCGACTCTTTTCGTGAAGGTTTGTTTTAGAAGTTGAGGTTTTATAAATAAAGCGATTGGCAAATCGCCAATTGCCACGAGTCCGGGCGATCACTCCGACATCAAGCCCGCAAAGCGTTACAGAAGGCAATAATATTGGCGAAATAGCCTAAATAAAAGAGGTGTCTTTTATGAAAAACATTCTTGTTGTAGATGATGATCAGCATGTTAGGCATATTGTAAGAGACTTATTGGCAAAAGAAGGGTATCACGTCTTAGAAGCAGAGGAAGGGATAACCGCTCTTGACCTTCTTCAAAAAGAGGACTGCAACCTAGCGATTGTCGATATCATGATGCCTCATATGGATGGCTATCACCTGACAGAAGAAATTAGAAGAGATTATGATATACCGGTAATTTTATTAACTTCTAAGGGGGAGCTTGAAGATAAGGAAAAAGGCTTTTCCTCAGGTACAGATGATTATGTCGTAAAGCCATTTGAGCCCAAAGAGTTATTATTCAGAGTCAATGCGATTTTGCGTAGATATGGGATGGTTCATGAATCCAGTATAAAATTAGGGGATTTGTATATTGATAAAAAAAGCTATGAAGTGAAAGTGAATGATAAAACCTACATATTACCGTTAAAGGAGTTTGAGTTACTAGCATTATTGGCGTCACATTTAAACCAAGTATTCTCAAGAGAACTAATCATCGAGAAGGTATGGGGGCTGGACTATGAAGGGGATGATCGAACGGTGGATGTCCATATAAAAAGGCTAAGAGGGCGCTTTTCCTCCTATCAGCATTGCTTTTCGATCAAAACAGTCAGAGGGGTTGGCTACTGTATGGAGTTGAATGAAAATGAAAAGCCTTTACTTTAAATTTGCCGTCACAACGATTTCCATTATGCTCTTGAGTGGACTGATCTCTTTCCTTTTATCTAATTTTTATTACCAGATTAACTTAAAACAGAAAAATGATGAAAAGATTACGAACTTTGCCTTAGAGGTTTCCGAATACATAAATTATCATAATGAAATCGATTTAACAAAATACTTAGAGCATATTGGGTTATTAGGCTACCAGATTTATATCGTAGATGAACAAGGAGAAAGTCGATTCTTTGGGGCCACTTATCGTGATAAGAATCTATCTTCAACTACCGTCCAAAAGGTTTTAAATGGAGAAACGTATCACGGGATAAACCATTTCCCCCATACCCTATTTGTGACAGGCTTTTTTGCTAATGAACTTAAAAACACAGTCGGAGTGCCATTCGAATCTGAAGGAAAGGATTATGCCTTATTTATCCGGCCTGATATTAAATTGTTTTTTAACGAAATGCATTTATTATTCGCCTTTATGCTGGTATTAACAATTGCTTTAAGTATTGTGTTAGTCCTTGTCATCACAAAGTATCTCATTCGACCTATTAGTAAACTGAATAGTGCTACTAAGGATATTGCGAATGGGAATTTCTCGATATCACTTGATATTAACAGAAAAGATGAAATCGGTGATTTGGCAGCAAGCTTTGACGATATGACAAAGAAATTAGCCAAGGTAGAAGAGATGAGAAAAGAATTAATCTCTAATTTATCCCATGATATTCAATCGCCGCTTTCTAATATGAGAGGGTATGTTAATCTTCTAGATGCCCCAAGTGCTAAAGAGCGAAGCCGTTATATTGATATCCTAAATTCTGAAATGAATCGCTTATCAAGTTTAACAAAACAGATGCTTTTACTATCGACTATCGAAAGTAAAAAGGAAATCATGGAAGTTAAGGAATTTAATTTAGGGGGACAATTGAAGAAGGTTATTAACCAATATCAGTGGCAATTAAGTGAGAAAGGTATCATGGTGAGCTATTCATCGTATAATGTCATGATAAAGGGTGACCCTTCACTTCTCTATACCGTTTGGGAAAACCTACTCACCAATGCGATTAAATACAATCATGAATTTGGTGAAATTGAGATTTCTATAGAAGAGGACACTTCAAGTGTTCTCGTCAGTATGAAGGATACCGGAATTGGGCTCGAACCCAATCAACTGAAGAGAATTTATGACCGCTTTTATCGGGCAGATCATTCAAGAACACGCTCCGTTGATGGAACGGGCCTTGGATTATCTATTGTTCAATCCGTTATAGAGATGCATAATGGAGAAATTCAAGTCGAAAGTACGAAAGGAGAAGGGACGGTATTTAACGTTTCTTTGCCTAAATTGTAACTTGTTCCCAAGAGTGGACATAAACGGGTTGAAGTTGTGGTCCTTGAGTAGTACTTTTATGATAAATACTATATAAAAATAATATTGAAGATAATAGGAAAAGGCTGTTTTCTAATGGATGGTTGTTTTTTGATATTGTATATTTTTGTAAAAAGGTTAATTAGAGCGGAAACCTGCTAACTCCATCTCAAAACGAAAACACCCTAGGAAAATGATAGACGGGTTAACACAATAAATTTTTTCAAGGAAATTTTGAGGACACAGTAATCGTTTTCGTAATGAAGGGATTATTATAAAGTCAGGGTCCTAGCTTGGGGTTGATAAAGCTATGATCCTGGTTTTTTATTGTTAAATTATAAAATGAAAACATCTAAATAACTTTGAAAAGAGGTAGAGTAATCTAGCTCCAGCGCCCAACCCATCTATGGTCTAGCCGAGTCATGGAGGAAGGGAAAAACCATCCTTCCTTCATGACTCGTCTTATGCTTGTCGGGGCTAAACGGGGGCGCTTAAAGTTGTTCATTCCTAAATCGACTGGCTTAGAAACAATGAATTATTTTTGAGCCGTTTATCTTTTTAACTTCTCCAGAGATTGGGACAAAAAGTCTCCATAGAAGATCAGAGAAAAAAACATAGGAACGTTGTAAAGTTCATCTATAAACAATGAAAGCGCTTCATATCTTTTCTCTCAAAAAAGGACCGTTGACCTGCCATCAATGGCATCTTATAATGTTAAAATATTCAGATTAAACATACAAAGGTGAGGGATGTTTTGTGACTCGAGTTGCTAATTTTTCCGCAGGTCCGTCCGTTTTGCCAGTATCGGTTTTGGAGAGAGCTCAAAAAGAATTGCTGAATTATAATGGAACAGGAATGTCTGTTATGGAAATGAGCCATCGATCCCAGGATTTTCAAGAGATTATGGAAGAAGCAGAGGCATTATTGAGAGAATTATTAAAGATTCCGGACAATTTCCATGTTCTTTTTTTACAAGGCGGGGCATCTCTGCAATTTAGCATGGTTCCTTTCAATCTGCTTACTACGAACCATAAAGCAGATTATATTATGACAGGCTCTTGGGCGAAGAAAGCCATTGCAGAAGCAAGTAAGCTTGGGGATATTACTATCATTACCCCAACTAATCCTTTAACAGAGATTCCTTCTTATAATCAAGAATCCTTTCAATTCGATGCTGATTATGTACATATCACAACGAATAATACGATTGAAGGAACACGTTTCTCAGAACTACCTAACACAGGAACGATTCCGCTTGTCGCTGATATGTCCTCACATATATTATCAGAAGAAATTGACGTGAATCAATTCGGTCTAATCTATGCTGGTGCACAAAAAAATCTGGGTCCAGCAGGAGTTACCGTTGTCATTGTAAGAGAGGATCTTACAAATAAAGCCTTTACTAGTTGTCCAACAATGCTGAACTATCAAACATATGTCAAGAATCAATCCCTATTTAATACTCCTCCAACTTTTGCCATTTATATCATGAAAATGGTATTGGAATGGATAAAAGAATTAGGTGGAGTGACGGTGATTGAGCAACAGAATAAGAAAAAAGCAAAATGGCTTTATGACACCATTGATCAATCAAAGCTTTTTAACAATCATGTCCATCCAAAAAATCGATCCATTATGAATATCCCATTTACAGCAGATTGTGAAGATCTGAATAAAGAATTTTTACAGAAGGCAGATGAAAAGGGATTGAAGAACCTAAAAGGGCATCGTTCCGTTGGAGGGATGAGAGCAAGTCTTTATAACGCCATGCCTTTTGAGGATGTGAAAAAGTTAACAGATTTTATAAAAGAATTTGAACGAACTTATCAACAGGTGCTTACTTAATCATGTGGGTAAAATCAAAGACGATTAATATCCGTTTTAGTCATAAATGTTTAGTTCAGTCTCATTATAGGAGGGGTAGAGATGTATTCAATCCAGGCATTTAATGCGATTGCTGATGCTGGTTTAAAGTTAATTGAAGAAGATCTTGATTTTGTACTAAATTCTGAGACTCAGGAGCCAGATGGTTATATTGCTAGAAGCTTTAATTTTCATAACTATGCAATTGGGGAACAGGTGAAAGGAATTGCAAGAGCGGGTGCGGGGGTTAATAACATTCCAGTGGAACATTGTACGGAACGCGGAATTGTTGTGTTTAATACTCCAGGTGCTAACGCGAATGCGGTTAAAGAATTAGTTCTTACCTGCATTATGGCTTCCTCTCGAAATCTATTTGATGCCGTTAAGTGGACAGCGGAAATTGAAGATCGTGGTAAAGAGATTCCAGAGCTTGTGGAGAAAGGGAAAAAGCAGTTTGTAGGGACAGAAATTAAAGGAAAACGATTAGGGGTCATTGGAGTTGGTGCGATTGGAGTTCTTGTCGCGAACGATGCCCTAGAATTAGGAATGGAAGTTGTTGCGTTTGATCCTTTCATTTCGGTTGAAACCGCTTGGCGTTTATCCCAAAATGTGAGACGAGCGATTACCCTTGAAGAAATCTTCTCTACTTGTGATTACATCACTATGCATGTACCACTTAATGACAAAACAAAGGGTCTGCTAAATGAAAATGCCTTTAAACAAATGAAAGATGGAATTCGGATTCTTAATTTTTCACGAGGAGAGCTTGTCGATGAGCAAGCGTTGAAGCTAGCAATTGAAGAAGGAATTGTTGAAAATTATATTACCGATTTTCCAAATGAAAATATATTAGGCACCAATAAGGTCATCGGTGTTCCTCATCTAGGTGCATCCACTAAAGAATCTGAAGAAAACTGTGCCGTCATGGCTGCCCGTCAGCTTAAGCATTATTTGAAAACAGGTAATATTAAACACTCGGTGAACCTGCCAGATGTAGAAATTCCATTCTCAGGAAAAAGAAGACTCGCCGTTATGCATAAAAACATACCGGGAATGGTAGGGAGAATGACAGGGATTCTAGCTAAATTTGAAATGAACATCGCAGACATGATCAACCGAAGCAAAGATGCCTGGGCCTACACAATCATCGATATTGACAACGAAATCGATGAAACTACCGAACAAAACATCAAAAACAGCGTAAACGAAATTCAAGGAACCGTCTCAGTAAGACTGCTATAACCATCGCCTTTTCACCCAAGCCCTTTACCAATTTAAAGCACCGCGGGACGGTTCTCGAGTGGTTTAAAGGGATAAAGCGTTAATGCATCTTAAGAAAGACATGACCAAATTAAATAGATTTTTTTAAGGTTGACTAGATGATGAGTTTGGTACTACTTATACCGCAAACGCAAAAAGCTATTTTATGCTTAGATTGTGTCAAGTTAGTACCTCCTCACATTTGTCATCCTTTTTTTAAACTTAATGTGTATTTTTTATGTGTTTGCAAACAATAAAGAGTAGTTTGCAAACGAAGGAAGTGGATAAGATGGGGTATTGTACGTTTTTGCATAGACAATTATTCTTCGAAGACATGGGGGAAGGAACTCCCATCATCATGATTCATCCTCCTGGCATGGGGCGTAAAACGTTTATATATCAAACCCCACTTGCCGAAAAGTTTCGATTGATTTTACCTGATTTAAGTGGACATGGAGATTCTATTAATGAACATTCATTTGTAAGCATGGATACATACGTAGAGGAAATGAAAGCCATTGTGGACCATTTACAGCTAAAAAGCTGTATACTACTCGGATATTCCGCTGGCGGCATTATCGCGCAGGAATTTGCTCATAAATATCCTGGTTTTGTACAGGCCATTATTTTAGCTGGTGGATACCCTCGAGTCAAAACGATGAAGCTGAAACTCATGCACTTATTAGGAATGAGAATGGTAAGGGAGAGGCCTCAGCTTCTCATTAATACCTTAGCCAAAACACATGCTCATAACGAAGAAGAAAAGTTGATTTTTAAAGAGCATTTGGAGAAGGCGAACAGACGAATTTGGTACCATTTTTACAAACAATCTCTATACTATAATCGAGAAAAGGATCTAAAAAACTTAGATACACCGGTCCTTCTCATTTATGGTGGTAAATCTCAATGGATTAACAAACACTTGCCATTGTTTAAAGATCTACCACAGTATGAGATTGAAATGATCGATAAGGCATCACATCAATTACCAACAAAATATTCGGATGCATTTAATGAAATTATTTATTATTATGTTAAGAAAATAAATAACGGGGAAGTATGAAGGATAGTGAATTCAATAAGAAGGGAGAGGTCTTATGGGAGTCCATCACTATTTTAAAAGTTTGTCAGACTTAGAAAAATTATTTCGTTGTCCAGGTCGTTTTAAATATCATGAGCATAGTGTCGCTAGCCATTCTTTTAAAGTAACCAAAATTGCTCAATTTCTCGGGACAGTTGAAGAAGAACATGGTGAAGAAATTGACTGGAAGGCCCTTTACGAAAAGGCACTCAACCATGATTATGCTGAAATTTTCACGGGTGATATTAAGACACCTGTTAAGTATGCATCAGAAGAATTGAGGAAATTATTTAGTCAAGTGGAAGAAGAAATGGTAACAAAATTTATCGAACAAGAGTTTCCTCCTCAATTCCAGGATATTTATCATAATCGCTTTAAAGATGGTAAGGATGACACGATTGAGGGCAGAATTCTTTCAGTGGCTGATAAGATAGATTTATTGTATGAGTCATTTGGTGAAATTCAAAAAGGCAATCCAGAGTCGCTATTTTTTGAAATTTATCAAGAAGCACTATCGACGATTCTAAAATTCCAAGAGATGCATTGTGTTCAGTATTTCTTAGATACAATCCTACCTGACATGCTGGCTGAAAAGTTTATTCCTCATAGCCAGTTAAACGATATCACCAACAAGATCATTGATGATTCTCAAAAATAGCTTTTTCACTAAGATGATTTCAGTTAAGATAGAAGAAAAGGTTCAAAAAATGAGGAGAGAATGAAAGAATGGTCTCTAAAGTAATCCTGGCCCTATTTTTGCCGGCACTTCTAGTCGTTTTATTTACAAGAGTTACCTATAACCATTATGTTGGACTCATCTTAACAGTTGCTCTAATAACAGCATCGGTCTATAAAGGATACACGAACACATGGCTCCTAATAATCATTGACGCTGCATCACTAACCCTCGGGTTTTGGTATTCAAATCAGATGATGAAAAAGGCAAAAAAAAGTGCCTAAGAGAGATATATATACCTTATTCAAAAAGTTCTGAATTCTGAAGCGGTTAGCTAAGGCATTCGGAACTTTTTATTTGTGTACTATTGTGGTGCCTGGCACGCCCAGGTTTTTGTCGTACTATGTCATATAGCGGCATGATTAATCTTCTGCGAACTTTATTAAATATTTACATACTTAATAAAGATAATAAGATATGTGGATAACCTGGGTTTTCCCACAAAATTTATTCTGTAAATAACATTTATTCACAGGATTTATTATATTTATCAACAGAAATATCCACTTACTCACAAATAAATAAAATTATTCACATAATTACTCACAATTCTATCCACAGATTAAAATTAAAGTATTAATTCTCTAATGAAAGTCAATAGATATAAGAGATATCAGTTGAACTGGACAGCTAGTTTGTGGATAAATAAATATAGAATAGAACGAACTTTTGTTCGCTTTTTGTTGGTTAATCCTGTAGAATATGTGGTAGAATGTGAATAAAGAAAAACACAGAACGACGAAATTTACATAATAACACATATACGTTTTTGAATGGGAGGGAAAACGGTGAATAATCAGTTTCAGCTTAAATCAAAGTACATGCCTCAAGGTGATCAACCGCAAGCAATTCAAACCATAGTTGAAGGTATTAAAGAAGGAAAACGACATCAAACTCTTCTTGGAGCAACAGGGACAGGAAAAACGTTCACGATGTCTAATGTTATTAAGGAAATCAATAAACCAACGCTTGTCATCGCCCACAATAAGACCCTTGCCGGCCAGCTTTATAGCGAATTTAAAGAGTTTTTTCCTGATAATGCTGTTGAGTACTTTGTCAGTTATTATGATTACTATCAACCAGAAGCCTACGTTCCTCAGACAGATACGTTTATTGAAAAAGACGCCAGCATTAATGATGAAATTGATAAGTTAAGACACTCTGCGACATCAGCGCTTTTTGAACGTAACGATGTTGTGATCATCGCGAGTGTTTCTTGTATATATGGGTTAGGTTCTCCTGAAGAGTACCGTGACCTTGTAGTTTCTTTAAGAGTAGGGATGGAAATTGAACGAAACCAATTATTAAGAAAATTAGTCGATGTTCAATACGCACGTAATGATATTGATTTCCAACGTGGAACCTTTCGTGTAAGAGGAGACGTAGTCGAAATCTTCCCTGCATCTCGTGACGAACATTGTATGAGAGTTGAGTTCTTTGGGGATGAAATCGATAGAATTAGAGAAGTGGACGCTTTAACAGGAGAAATACTAGGCGACCGTGACCACATTGCCATATTCCCAGCTTCCCACTTCGTAACCCGTGAAGAAAAAATGAAACTGGCCATCGTAAACATAGAACAAGAACTAGAAGAACAACTTGAATTATTGAGATCTGAGAATAAACTACTAGAAGCGCAACGACTCGAACAACGAACGCGATATGATCTTGAAATGATGAATGAAATGGGATTCTGTTCCGGGATTGAAAACTATTCTCGTCACTTGACACTAAGACCTTCTGGATCTACCCCGTATACGTTACTTGATTATTTTCCAGATGATTTTTTAATTGTCATTGATGAATCTCATGTATCAGTTCCGCAAATTAGAGGGATGTACAATGGCGACCAAGCACGAAAAAAGGTCCTTGTAGATCATGGTTTCCGGCTGCCATCTGCAATGGATAACCGTCCGTTGCGTTTCGAGGAATTCGAAGGGAAAACCAATCAAATCGTGTATGTTTCAGCGACACCAGGCCCATACGAACAAGAGCATAGTCCTGAAATGGTGGAGCAAATCATTCGGCCGACAGGCTTGTTAGATCCTACATTTGATATACGGCCAATCGAAGGTCAAATCGATGATCTATTAGGAGAAATTCAAGAACGAACAAAGAATAATGAACGTGTACTCATTACGACTTTAACGAAAAAAATGTCAGAAGATCTCACAGATTATCTAAAAGAAATTGGGATAAAAGTTCAATACCTTCATTCTGAAATCAAGACATTAGAACGAATTGAAATCATTAGAGACTTACGATTAGGAAAATTTGATGTTTTAGTCGGAATTAACCTGCTAAGAGAAGGATTGGATATACCAGAAGTTTCTTTAGTAGCGATTTTGGATGCGGATAAAGAAGGATTCCTCCGATCCGAACGTTCATTAATTCAAACGATGGGAAGAGCCGCACGTAATGCCAATGGACACGTCATTATGTATGCTGATAAAGTGACAGATTCCATGCAAAAGGCAATGGACGAAACAGAACGTCGTCGATTCATTCAGCAAGAATATAATGAAAAACACGGAATTACACCACAAACCATTAAAAAAGAAATACGTGATGTTATTCGTGCCACTATGGCTGCTGAAGATCAAGAAGAATACGACACACCGAAAACAAAAGCCTCCAAAATGTCTAAACCGGAAAGAGAAAAGCTTATCACAAGCTTAGAGATAGAGATGAAGGATGCAGCAAAATCGTTGGATTTCGAGCGTGCTGCACAACTTCGAGATACGATATTGGAGTTAAAAGCGGAAGGATGACCGAGTAATGGCAATAGATCAAATTATCGTCAAAGGAGCAAGAGCTCATAATTTAAAAAATATTGATATAACGATACCAAGGGATAAACTTGTCGTATTGACTGGACTGTCAGGCTCTGGGAAATCCTCTCTTGCATTTGACACTATCTATGCTGAAGGACAGAGAAGATATGTTGAGTCACTTTCAGCCTATGCTCGTCAATTCCTTGGTCAAATGGACAAACCGGATGTAGATGCTATTGAGGGATTATCCCCGGCTATCTCCATCGACCAAAAGACAACGAGCCGTAACCCACGTTCTACGGTAGGGACCGTTACTGAAATTTATGATTATCTAAGGCTTCTTTTTGCAAGGGTAGGTCGACCGATTTGCCCTGTTCATGGTGTGGAGATTAGCTCTCAAACGATTCAACAAATGGTGGATCGCATCCTAGAATACCCAGAACGAACAAAGATTCAGGTTCTGGCACCTATTGTTTCTGGACGAAAAGGGACACATGTCAAAACCTTGGAAGATATAAAAAAACAAGGATATGTTCGTGTCCGAGTTGATGGAGAATTACGCGATCTTTCCGATGAAATTGAGTTAGAGAAAAACAAGAAACATTCCATTGAGGTTATTGTCGACCGAATCGTTATAAAAGATGGAGTAGAATCAAGACTATCCGATTCATTAGAAACGGCACTAAACCTTGCTGATGGCCGAGTTATTATTGATGTTATTGGTGAGGAAGAACTTCTCTTTAGTGAGCATCATGCTTGTCCACATTGTGGGTTTTCAATTGGTGAGCTTGAACCACGTATGTTTTCTTTTAATAGTCCTTATGGGGCTTGTCCAGAATGTGATGGATTAGGTACAAAATTAGAAGTAGATGAAGACCTGGTCATTCCAGACTGGGATCGAAGTCTAAATGAAAATGCATTTGCACCGTGGGAACCATCTAGTTCTCAATATTATCCACAGCTTCTTCAGTCTGTGTGTAATCATTATGGTATTGATATGGATGTGCCATTGAAGGATGTTCCAAAAACATTATTAGATAAAGTCCTTTATGGATCAAAAGACGAGGAAATTTATTTCCGGTATGAAAATGATTTTGGGCAAGTAAGAGAGAATTATATTGAATTTGAAGGGGTTATTCATAATGTAGAGAGGCGCTATAAAGAAACTAGTTCAGACTACATTCGTGAACAAATGGAGAAATATATGGCCCAGCAGGATTGTCCTCAATGTAAGGGCCATCGTCTCAAGCCCGAGACTCTCGCAGTTAAAATTGATTCACTTCATATTGGCGAGGTAACAGCATTTTCTATTGAAGAAGCTGATCAATTCTTTCGTAATCTTGATTTAACTGAGAAAGAAATGAAGATCGCTAATATGATTTTTAGGGAAATTCGTGAGCGTTTAGGTTTCCTTGTCAATGTAGGATTAGAATACTTAACACTTAGTCGTGCAGCAGGGACACTTTCAGGTGGTGAAGCACAACGGATTCGCTTAGCAACCCAAATTGGATCGCGTCTTACGGGCGTTCTTTATATATTAGATGAACCTTCTATTGGACTACATCAAAGAGATAATGACCGATTAATTGATACGTTAAAAAATATGAGGGATATCGGCAATACTCTCATTGTTGTAGAACACGATGAAGATACTATGCTTGCAGCTGATTATTTAATAGATATCGGTCCTGGTGCAGGGGTGCATGGCGGGAATATCGTTTCAGCTGGTGCTCCAGAAGAAGTGATGAATGATGCTCATTCATTAACTGGACAATATCTAGCAGGGAAAAAGTTCATCCCATTGCCAATTGAACGGCGAAAGAGCGATGGGCGTTTCATTGAAATTGTAGGTGCGAAGGAAAACAATCTTAAAAATGTAAAAGTAAAGCTGCCATTAGGAGTATTTACTTCTGTAACCGGAGTATCTGGCTCAGGGAAAAGTACATTAATCAACGAGATTCTTCATAAATCTCTTGCGCAAAAACTTCATAGGGCAAAATCAAAGCCTGGTCAACACAAAGAGATTAAAGGGATGGAACACTTAGACAAGGTCATTGATATTGACCAATCACCAATAGGGAGAACTCCGAGGTCGAATCCTGCTACTTATACCGGCGTTTTCGATGATGTTCGTGATGTTTTTGCCTCCACCAATGAAGCGAAAGTACGCGGTTATAAAAAAGGTCGATTTAGTTTTAATGTCAAAGGTGGACGTTGTGAAGCCTGCCGAGGAGATGGCATTATTAAAATTGAAATGCATTTCCTTCCAGATGTTTATGTTCCGTGTGAAGTGTGTCATGGAAAACGATATAATCGAGAAACCCTTGAAGTTAAATATAAAGGGAAAAACATATCAGATGTATTAGAAATGACAATTGAAGCGGCACTGGATTTCTTTGAAAATATTCCAAAAATAAACCGTAAACTACAAACCATTGCCGATGTTGGGTTAGGCTATATAAAGCTTGGTCAGCCAGCTACAACCTTATCGGGAGGAGAGGCTCAGCGTGTTAAGCTTGCGTCAGAGCTGCATCGGCGTTCTACGGGCCGATCCCTATATATTTTAGATGAACCAACGACTGGACTGCATGTTGATGATATCTCCCGCTTACTAACCGTTCTTCAACGACTTGTAGAGAATGGTGATACCGTTTTAGTCATTGAGCATAATTTAGATGTCATTAAAGCATCCGATTATATTATTGATCTAGGACCTGAAGGTGGAGACAAAGGTGGAACGATTGTCGCTCAAGGTACACCTGAAAAAGTGGCGGAAGTAAAGGCTTCTTACACCGGAAGGTATCTAAAGCCGATATTGGTAAGAGATCGAGACAGAATGAATAAACGGATAAAAGAAAAAGAGGAAGTAACCAGTTCTTAAAATATGGTTTCCTACGTGGGGAAGTGAGCAATTGCATGCCACTCCCATGTTAGGAGGCCATTTTTTATACCCTCTTTTTATAGTAAATCAACTAACGCTCAATTCTAGCTTGATTAAAAACACAGCTTCAAACCGATTTTTATTCCGTCTCTGGTAGGAGGGAGAAAGGTTTGATATGTGTAAAAATATTTATAAGTGAAATTGGAAAACTGATCTGCAAAATTTTCAACTCATTGAAACCTTCTTTAATGCGTAACGTAAATAGTAGTAAAGGAGTTGAAGTTGTAATGGAGACGAACAAACTACTATCTTCTCTCTGTTATTTCAGTATATTTTTCGCTGGTTTCATTTTTCCGATTATCGTCTATTTTATTGCCGAGGATCCAGAGGTCAAGAATCACGCGAAGGTTGCTTTTCTTTCTCATTTGCTGCCTGTAATAGCTGTTCCGTTGGTCATAGCTGGAGTGTTTTTTGACATTGGTATTCTTGCGACGGGAAGCGGTTTTCCGTTCTTTATGAGTATGGGGATAGGAATATCGATTTTATTGAGTATCGTAGTGATGATTTGGAATATTTATAGAGGAATTAAGATTCTACTTTAATTGGAGGAGTTAAAATATGAGTGAACAACGTAAACGTATATTGGAATTAGTGGAAAAGGGAACCATATCCGCACAAGAAGCATTAGCGCTTTTAGAAGCATTGGATAAGGAAAAAGCGACAGAAGAAGAAAAAGAGAAAGACCTCTTTAATGAATTGGTTGCGGATGCTCATGAAGAAAAGAAAAATGAAGAAAAATCAGAGAAGACTTCCTCACATAAGCAAAAGGATAAGCTCATGGATTTCATGCAATCGGCACTCAATAAAATTAAAAACTTTGATTTTGATTTTCAAATCAATCATTCTGTTGAAGTTTCACATGTTTTTCAACAATCAGAAGTGTTACTAAGAGAGGTTTCAGTGGATGTTGCCAACGGAAAGGTTGAGCTTTATCCGTGGGATCAAGATGAAGTGCGAATAGAATGTAAGGCAAAGGTTTATCGAACAGACGATGAGGAAGCAGCAAGAAGGAGTTTTCTAGCGAATACGACATTCTCGATTGAAAATGGCACTCTCCGCTACGGAACTGAATTAAAGTGGATGAAGGTTGATACGAAAATATACTTTCCTCAGCAGCAATATGAAAAAATGTATGTAAGAATTTTTAATGGGGGGATCAAAGCCAATACGCTTGATACCGAAACTCTTAAACTCAAAACAGCTAATGGCAGAATCGATGTAAATGGATTAAAAAGTAAAAAAGCGGAGATTGATACGTCAAATGGAGCGATAAAATTATTAGATGTTGTATCAGAAAAGATGGAAGTGGAATCGATTAATGGCAAAATTCTTGTTGAAGGAGATATCCACTACAGCGATCTCCAATCTTTAAATGGAAATGTTGTCCTCTCATTAACAGGTGAAAAAGCAGATACGATTCACACCAAAGCGGTTACAGGGAATATCGACTTGTATGTTCCTGAACATATGACGATTGAAGGGGAAGCGAAATCGAATTTGGGTAGTTTTAAGATGGCGATGAAGGGAATAGAAGTCATAGAGGAAAAAAATGAAGTCGTCCAAAAACACATTCGTTTTTCAAAACAAGGAGATTTAGCAGATAAGCTTCATATTTTTGCAGATACTAAAACAGGATCGGTCCTCATAAAAAAGTATGAACCGACAAATGATATATATGATGAAGCTTAAGAAATAGAAAGGTTGATGGTCATGAGAAACAAATTAGCTCGATCACGTTCAAATCGAAAGGTTGCAGGAGTATTGGGAGGGCTATCACATACTATCGGTATCAGTGCAACGATATTAAGGGTTATTTTTATTATTGCCCTGTTTCCAACAGGATTTTTTCCACTAGTCATTGTCTATGCTCTCTTAACCTTTGTGCTCCCGAATGAGGAGGATCAGATAGTCGAATGAGATGGATCATTGGGATTATTATTAATGCTGTATTGTTTTTAGCTATTGCTGGGTATTTCGAAGGGTTTGAAGTATCCGGCTTTGGTTCAGCAATTATCGCCAGCTTGATTTTATCTATATTGAACGTTTTGGTAAAACCCATACTCATTATCTTAACCCTACCTGTTACGATCTTGACTCTAGGTTTGTTTCTGTTCGTGATTAATGCCATTACACTACTGATTACTGATGGAATAATGGGGAGCTCATTCGAAATAGACGGATTTGGAATGGCTCTGCTGGCATCAGTCATTTTAGCACTTGTCAATTTAGTCATTCAAAAAGCGGTTATAGAACCGATGAAAGAAAAATAAAAAGAGTTGGCCTGTTATTTGTGGTCAACTCTTTTTTATTAACAAAGAACTCAAATCTTCAGCTCTTCTTGATAAAAGCATCAAATCCAGCATTTTTTAATTTTTTTAAAAGCGCCATGGCATTTTCGTAATTAGAAAAAGCACCTGTTTGAACCCGGTAAAGCTTGGTGGATTTCGTTAATGAATAGGTTGAGGCGATTCCCTTTACAATTGCTTCTGCACACAATTTTCTATAGGCACCTGATTTTAATAATGTGGCCTCATGTTTATTTGTCATAAAACCACACTCTACTAAGATAGAGGTCATCTTCGTTTCTCTTAAAACATGGAAATTAGCTCTTTTCACGCCGCGATTTCGTAGTCCTGTATGCTTGATGAGTTCATTTTGAACGTTCTTAGCAAGTCGTGATGCTTCAGCGGTTGGGGATGGATAGACATATGTTTCAATCCCACCAACGCCATTCCAACCTCGACCATAAGCATTGGCATGAATAGAAACAAAGCAACGTGCTTTCAAACTGTTTGCAAAATCTGTCCTTGTTTGAAGTGGAACATCGAGGTGATCAGAGTGTGTTATATTAACTTCAACATGATTATAGGATTCTAGTTTCTCCTTTGCATATTTTGCTACAGCCCTATTGAATTCGTATTCCCTCATTCCATCTGGTGTCCGCTTTCCAGGAGTCATTAAGCCATGACCCGCATCTAAGACAATAATCATTCCATCTCCTCCTTTTTGATCTTCATTTGTTATATAGAGAAGTGAACAAGAATTGGGACACCTTTAAAAAATCAGCAGGACTGGTCGTTTGAAAGGGAATAATGCTAAAATAGGAAAGTACTTAAACATATATAGATTTTTACCCTCATTAGAAGAAAAAGGAGGATGTCCCTTGGCGAAGGTCCGTACAAAAGACATATTAGAAAAATTCAATCTTGAACTTGTGAGTGGTGAAGAAGGATTACACCGACCAATCACTACGAGTGATATTTCAAGGCCGGGACTAGAGATGGCTGGGTATTTTAATTACTATCCAGCTGAGCGAATCCAGATACTTGGAATGACTGAGCTTTCTTTCTTAGAATTATTAAGTGATAAAGAAAGAGAAATACGAATGGAAGAGTTATGTACTGATATTACTCCGGGAATTATTATTTCGAGAGGATTAGACATTCCAGAAGAATTAATCACCGCATCTGAGAAACATTCTGTGCCAGTCTTGCGTTCTCCGATGAAGACTACTCGTTTCTCTAGTAGATTAACGAATTTCCTTGAAAGTAAATTAGCCCCTACAACGGCTGTACATGGAGTGCTTGTCGACATCTATGGGATTGGGGTCCTTATTACGGGGAAGAGTGGAGTAGGTAAAAGTGAAACGGCACTCGAGCTTGTGAAAAGGGGACATCGTCTTGTAGCAGATGATTGTGTTGAAATTAGACAAGAGGATTCTGACACACTCATTGGAAGTTCTCCAGAATTGATCGAACATCTATTAGAAATTAGAGGTCTTGGGATTATCAATGTGATGACTTTGTTTGGTGCTGGAGCAGTGAGAAGTTATAAACGAATCACTCTATGTATAAACTTAGAGCTATGGGACCAAACCAAACAATATGATCGTTTAGGTCTTGAAGAAGAAACAATGAAAATCATTGATACGGATATTACGAAATTAACGATCCCAGTTCGTCCAGGTCGAAATCTTGCCGTGATCATTGAAGTGGCTGCAATGAACGTCCGACTAAAGCGTATGGGAGTTAATGCAGCGGAGCAGTTCACAAATCGACTGAACGATGTCATTATAGATGGAGAACACGAAGACTTATAAGAAAAGGAGAACAGATAATGGAACAGACTATTACCCCGCTGAACCCAATAGCCTTTGAACTTGGACCTATTCAGGTGCACTGGTATGGGATTATTATTGGTCTTGGAATTGCACTGGCTCTCTATTTGGCTGTAAAAGAAAGTAAGAGGCTTGGGATGCCTGAAGATACGTTTATTGATTTAGTTGTATGGGCAATTCCTGCTGCGATTATTTGTGCGAGGATTTATTACGTTGCCTTTGAATGGGAGTATTATGTAGATAATCCTGGTAGTATTATTGCGATATGGAATGGTGGAATCGCCATCCATGGTGCTTTAATTGGGTCTGTTATTACAGCATTGATTTTTGCAAAGGTAAAGGGATTGTCTTTCTGGAAATTAACCGATATTGCGGCCCCAAGTATCATTCTAGGGCAAGCAATTGGTCGTTGGGGAAATTTTATGAATCAGGAAGCCCATGGTGGGGAAGTCACTCGTCAGTTTTTAGAAAATCTCATGCTTCCTGACTTTATTATTAATCAAATGTATATTGATGGTGCTTATTATCATCCAACCTTCTTGTATGAATCACTTTGGAATCTAGCTGGCTTTATTCTTCTGTTAATTTTGAGACGAAAGGTTAATTTACGTCGAGGAGAGCTGTTCTTAACCTATATTATTTGGTATTCGGTCGGCCGATTCTTTGTCGAAGGGCTACGAACAGATAGCTTGATGCTTACAGAGTATTTACGGGTTGCTCAAGTCCTCTCCATTGCTTTAATTGTTGTAGCTGTGGCCATTTGGATTTACCGTCGTACAAAGGGGCATGCCGCTAAAAAATATAATGAAATCGATGCATAGCCTTTAAGTTAGGAGAGAATCTTTTAAAGAGGGAGTAGGGAGAAATGCTTGGAACATCTGTGAAAAATGGTACCGTTGTTGGTTTAAAAACAACGTGGTCGCTCGGGAAAATAATTTTTCCCGTCACGCTAATTGTCGTTATCTTACAGTATACTCCAGTTCTTCCATGGGTGATGAAAGTGATTTCTCCTTTTATGAAGTTGCTTGGCCTTTCGGGAGATGCTGCAATACCGCTTGTACTCGGGAATTTTTTGAACTTATACGCGGGAATAGCTGGAATCCTTTCACTAGAGCTAACGGTGAAAGAAGTATTTATAGTGGCTGTAATGCTATCGTTTTCCCATAATCTTCTGATTGAATCGGGTGTTGCCACTAAAGTGGGCGTTAAAATGTGGGTCATTCTGCTTGTTCGGCTTGGATTAGCGTTTTTCTCCGCCATTGTGATTAATCTTGTATGGGATGGTGGAGGTGAGCTTGCGCAATATGGAATGGTTCCTCCACAAGAATCGATCCCAGATGGATGGGGAGAGATCTTATTGGTGGGTCTACAAAAAGCAGGATACGGAGTAGTGCAATTAGCGTTAATTGTGATCCCGCTTATGATTGTGATCCAAATTATGAAGGATAAGAAATGGCTTGAAGTCTTTTCAAAATGGATGTCTCCGTTTACAAGAGCGCTTGGAATGAATGAGAACACATCGACAACATTAGCTGCAGGATTGCTTATAGGATTGGCTTATGGGGCTGGTGTCATGATTCAAGCTGTTAAAGAGGATGGTGTAAGTAAGAAGGATGTCACCATTGCCTTTATTTTTCTTGTATCCTGTCACGCAGTTGTGGAAGATACCCTTATCTTCATCCCGTTAGGTATTCCAGTGCTTCCATTACTCATCATTCGACTAGTAACAGCTATTCTCTTAACACTAGTGGTCGCGTTTGTCTGGAGAAAACTAGAAGTGTCAAAAGGAAAGGAAGCAACATTATGAAGAAGCAAAACATTACAACGATTTTATTTGATTTAGATGGAACCTTAATTAATACGAATGAATTAATTATTTCCTCTTTTTTGCATACATTAGATTATTATTTTCCAAATAAGTATGGAAGAGATGATGTCCTCCCGTTTATGGGTCCGCCTTTAGAGGAGTCCTTTCAAAAGGTAAATCCTGATACGGTTGATGAAATGGTCAAAAGGTACCGTGCGTATAATTTGGAGAATCATGATTTGTTAGTTACGGAGTTTGAAGGGGTTTATGAAACGGTAAAGACTTTATATGAAAATGGGTATAAGCTGGCAATTGTATCTACAAAAACAAGGAATGGTGTCTTAAAAGGATTAAAGTTAACAAAATTGGATAAATTTTTTGATGTCGTGATTACCTTGGATGAAGTTGAACATGCGAAGCCGCATCCAGAACCAATTGAGAAAGCTTTGGAACAGCTTGGGGCTTCAGCAGGTGAAACCATTATGGTTGGTGATAACCATCATGATATTCTAGCTGGGAAAAATGCTGGGACTTTTTCTGCGGGTGTCGCTTGGAGTGCAAAAGGCCGTGAGCATTTAGCCGGCTTCGAGCCTGATTTTATGTTAAAAGAGATGGCTGATTTATTAGATGTTGTCGGAGTCGGACACTAATGAGAAGAACCACTCGGTACCCGGTCAGTGGTGGTAATTCGTTGTGGCATGTTTATAAAACAGTCCCTTTTGTAAAGGTCGTGAAAAATTTTGTTGTGATCCAACTGGCCAGGTACACCCCTTTTCTTGGAATGAAGAATTGGCTGTATCGGAATTGTTTAAAGATGAAGGTAGGCGAGCAGACCTCGTTTGCTCTAATGGTTATGGTAGATGTCATGTTCCCCGAAAAAATTTCAGTCGGTCGAAATACGGTGATTGGATACAACACGACAATTTTGGCCCACGAATATTTGATAAAAGAGTACCGTTTGGGGGAAGTGGAGATTGGCAGTGAAGTGATGATCGGTGCGAATACAACGATTCTTCCAGGTGTGGAAATCGGTGACGGGGCCATTGTATCTGCGGGCACTCTTGTACATAAGGATGTTCCTTCAGGCTCCTTTGTTGGAGGGAATCCGATGAAAGTGATTTATACACCTGAAGAGCTTTTAGCAAGATGGAAAGATGATCCGATTTATGGTAATGAAAAGGGATAGAAAGCCGTTCTCTGTGCATAATGCATGGAAGGACGGTTTTTTTGTATTTTTAGAGTTAAATGAAGTTGGGGAATTTTGGAGTGGTTTAAGGGAAGAAAGGTTTGCAGTGGCAAGCATAAGCGCCTAGCTCCTCGAGACATATGCCAAATCGTATAGAAAGGGAAAGATTACACCTTCTAGGTGACTCGACTTATGCTTGTCAGAGGCCCACAGGATGTGGGTTAGAAAGGCGTTGCCAAAGGAAGTGGAAAACTTAGCCTTTCATCCTCTATACGAGGCGCTTCTACTTTTCTGGTGTCCGACAAATTCCGGGTGGTGCCTTGAACCGTTCTATGTTAAACTACTAAATAACTTCAGTTCATTAGCGAAGTAAAGGATTTTGAATATTGGATATATACCAATCTCTAGATAAGAGAAAATTGATTAATAGAGAGTGGATTCTTTAGAGTAAGGTGGTCATTATGTCGAAGCTATTTATGTTTGAGAAGCCATTAGGGATGAGAGATACCTTTCCTCATTTATACGAAGCAAAACACACATTGAAAAAAATAATGGAAGAAACCGTAAATGGCTGGGGCTATCGTTTTATTGAGACCCCAACATTAGAATATTATGAAACGGTCGGCGAAGCATCAGCCATTCTTGATCAACAGCTTTTTAAATTACTAGATCAGCAGGGACATACACTTGTCTTAAGACCGGATATGACCGCACCCATAGCAAGGGTAGCGGCTTCAAAATTATTAAAGGATGAACGACCGCTCAGATTAGCTTATACAGCAAATGTTTTTCGTGCCCAACAGCGAGAAGGTGGCCGACCTGCTGAGTTTGAACAAGTAGGGATTGAATGTATTGGAGATGCATCCGTCAGTGCAGACGGAGAGGTCATTGCATTAATGGTATCTGTCCTGAGGGAAACGGGATTGAAGAATTTTAAGATTTCGATTGGACATATTGGATTTGTACACGCTCTGTTTAAGCAAATTTTAGGAACAGAAGAGCGAGCAAATATTCTAAGAAGATACTTATATGAAAAAAATTATGTTGGATACAGACGACATATAGAAAATCTTTCGCTTTCATCGATTGATAAGAAGCGCCTATTATCCTTCTTAAATTTGAGAGGAGAACAGGCATCATTAGATAAGGCTTTCCCATTATTAGAAGGAAATGAAGAAGGAAGAAAGGCTCTGGCACAGCTCCAAGAACTATGGGCCATTTTATGTGATTTTGGTGTTGAGGACTTCGTGAAATTTGACTTAAGCCTTGTCAGTCATATGAGCTATTATTCTGGCATTCTTTTTGAGGTATATGCCGATAATGTTGGCTATGCGATTGGGAATGGAGGACGTTACAACAAGCTTCTTGAGAAGTTCGGCAAACAGTCAGGGGCAACCGGATTTGCATTAAGAGTAGATTACACGTTAGAGGCATTAGGAACGTTATCTTTTGAATCTGATTTAGAGTGTGTCCTTTTTAGCGCTGAACGGAGAAAAGAAGCGATTGAACTGGCAGGTATACTACGTAAACAAGGTAAGAAGGTTGTCCTTCAAGATTGGAAAGGAATTGACGAGGTCGATGACTTTTCAAAACGGTTTAGCGATGTGCACTACTTTATCGGAAGAAGTCAAAGGCAGGTGGATGATGATGCGTGATTTAACGATTGCGATGCCGAAAGGGAGAATTTTTGAGGAAGCAGTTGAATTATTACGTAGATCCGGATATCAATTGCCCCCTGAATTTGAAGCTTCTCGAAAGCTCATTATCGAAGTGCCGGAAGAGAATTTACGATTTATTTTAGCGAAGCCAATGGATGTTCCTACATACGTTGAGCATGGGGTAGCAGATCTCGGGATAGCAGGGAAAGACGTGATGCTTGAAGAGGAACGGGATGTTTACGAGCTTTTAGATTTGAAAATTAGTGCCTGTTATTTAGCGGTGGCTGGACTACCAGGAGCACGGCTCAATGAAGTAGCTCCTAAGATTGCCACTAAATATCCGAATGTAGCATCGACGTATTTTCGTGAGCAAGGGGAGCAAGTAGAAATCATTAAACTGAATGGCTCGATTGAATTAGCACCATTAATAGGGTTGGCTGATCGAATTGTAGATATCGTGTCGACAGGCAGAACATTAAAAGAAAATGGATTAGTAGAAACAGAGAGAATTGTCGAAATTACTTCTAGGTTAATCGTTAATCCTGTTAGCTACCGAATGAAGGACGAAAGAATTGAAGAAATGGTGAATCGATTAACAGATGTGATAGAACAAAATGATTAAAGAAAAGGAGGGGACCAATGAAAATCCTACAAGTGAACGATCAAATTTCAATTAAGAGATCTGTTGACAATGGCACAGGTGAACAGCGTAAAAGTGTTGTCAACATTTTACAAGAAGTGAAAAAATCAGGTGATAAGGCATTGCATCATTTCACTTTGCGATTTGACGGTGTAAGTATAGAGAGACATAGGGTAACCGAAGTTGAAATAGAGAAAGCATTCGGTGAAATTGATTCGGAAATGATCGGAATTATTGAAGAGGCCGCCAATCATATTGAAGATTTCCACCGCATGCAAAAACGAGAGTCATGGTTTAAAACTTTAGATAACGGAACATTGTTAGGGCAAAAAATGACCCCGCTTGATTCAGTTGGCGTGTATGTTCCCGGTGGCACAGCGGCCTATCCGTCCTCTGTATTAATGAATGTTCTTCCAGCAAAGGTCGCGGGTGTAAAACGGATTGTCATGGTTTCTCCTCCTGATCAAGATGGAAAGATCCCTGCTGGTGTGTTAGTGGCGGCAAAGGTTGCTGGTGTAGAAGAAATCTATAAAGTCGGTGGGGCTCAAGCGGTTGGAGCCTTGGCATATGGAACAGAGTCAATCAAACCGGTAGATAAAATTGTCGGGCCTGGGAATATTTATGTTGCACTTGCTAAGAGAGAGGTATTCGGCGATGTTGATATTGATATGATCGCGGGTCCGAGTGAGATTGTCGTGTTGGCGGATGAGACGGCATCACCCGTTGAGGCGGCTGCTGATTTATTGTCACAGGCAGAGCATGATGAAAATGCTTCTGCAGTGGTGGTGACGACTTCTGAAGAGTTAGCTGGAGAAATTTCTAGGGAGGTTGACCGACAATTAGAAGATCTTCCAAGACGAGCTATTGCCGCAAAATCAATCGAACAGTTTGGAGCCATATATGTCGTTAAGGAGCTAGCGGATGCCATTGAGGTTGTGAATCAGTTAGCTCCCGAACATCTTGAAATTTTGACAGTAGATCCAATGGATGTAATGGCCAAAATCCGTCACGCCGGGGCGATCTTTCTGGGCCGTTTTAGCTCAGAGCCTGTAGGAGACTATTTTGCTGGGCCAAATCATGTATTGCCGACAAACGGAACGGCCCGTTTCTCAAGCCCGTTGAATGTAGACGATTTTATAAAAAAATCAAGCATCATATCCTATAGTAAAGCAGCATTGGAGCAAAATTATAAAAAAATCGCCGCCCTTGCAAGACTCGAAGGCCTCGAAGCCCATGCGAGAGCTGTGGAAGTAAGATTTACAAAAGATTAAACCGGGGATTTATTTATGTAACGCATTAAAGCGATCGGGGACGGTTCTCGATTGCATTAAAGCAATCGAGAACCGTCCCGCAGGACGTTAAAGGAGTGAAGTGGAATGGAGTTTGTGGATCGGAAATATGAGTTGTCGAGGAAGACGAATGAGACGGATATTAATTTGGCTTTTTCCGTTGATGGGGAAGGATTTTCAGATATTGAGACGGGTGTTCCGTTTATGAATCACATGCTGGACCTGTTTACGAAGCATGGTCATTTTGATTTAGCAATTGATGCTAAGGGAGATATTGAGATTGATGATCATCATACTACAGAGGACATTGGGATTGTCCTCGGACAGGCCCTGCTTCATTCACTAGGGGATAAACGCGGGATAAAGCGTTATGGAAACGCATTTGTCCCTATGGATGAAGCCCTTGCCCAAGTGGTTGTCGACTTGAGTAATCGTCCTCATTTAGAGATGAGAGCAGAATTTCCTTCTCAAAAGGTGGGGACATTTGATACAGAATTAGTTCATGAATTTTTATGGAAACTAGCCCTTGAAACGAGAATGAATCTTCATGTCATCGTTCACTATGGACATAACACACATCATATGATTGAAGCGGTTTTTAAGGCACTTGGTCGTGCTCTTGATGAAGCAACGATGATCGATCCTCGGATAAAAGGAGTACCTTCCACGAAAGGGATGTTATAGATATGATAGGCATCATTGATTACGGCATGGGGAATTTGTTTAGTGTCAGTAAGGCTCTTGAAAGGCTTGATATTCCTTATTTCTTAAGTGATTGTCCAAAAGAACTGGAAAAAGCGGATGGGTTAATTTTGCCAGGAGTAGGTGCATTCCGAGATGCCATGAAGCTTTTAAAGGAACAAAAGCTTGATCAATTTCTCCAGGATTATACGGCAGAAGGGAAGCCCTTGCTTGGAATTTGCCTGGGGATGCAGCTGCTTTTTGAAAAAAGTGAGGAAAATGGAGAGTGGCAAGGACTTGGTCTCCTACAAGGAAGAATTACAAGAATCCCTAGAAAAGAAGAACAATTGAAAATCCCTCATATGGGGTGGAATAAGATTACTTTTACACACGAATCGGCTATTTTAAATGAATTAGCAGAAGGCTATGTTTATTTTGTTCACTCCTATTATGCCTCTGATATGGAACAAAGGGATCAAATTGCAGTAACTTATTATGGAGAGGAAATCCCTGCTGTTGTGGGAAGAGGGAATGTTTTTGGAATGCAATTTCATCCGGAAAAAAGTAGTGAACTTGGAATGGGGCTGCTCCAAAACTTCACGAATATTGTTAAAGGATTGGAGACGATAAAATGAGCTTTACGATTTATCCTGCCATCGATATGCGTGGAGGTAAGTGTGTACGGTTAATCCAAGGTGATTATAACCAAGAAACAATCTACGGTGATTCCCCTTTTGAAATGGCAAAGCGTTTTGTAAATGAAGGAGCAGAATGGATCCATATGGTAGACCTTGATGGTGCGAAAGATGGGAAGCGAGTAAACGATGCTTTTGTGATCAAAGTGGCAAAGGAGCTTCCGGCTAAAGTGCAAATTGGAGGCGGGATTCGAATGAAAGAGGATATTGATCATTATTTAGAAAATGGCGTTGATCGCGTTATTATAGGAAGTATTGCCGTTTCACAACCGGACTTGGTAAAAGAGTGGTTAACCATTTATGGTGACAAGCTAGCGATTGGCCTTGATGCAAAAGATGGCTATGTCGCCACCCATGGCTGGTTAGAAACTTCAGGGGTCAAGGCCGTCCAGTTAGGAAAAGAGTTTGCTGAAGCCGGAGCTGAGACGTTTATTTTTACCGATATTGCAACAGATGGAATGCTTTCAGGACCAAACGTTCAGGCCGTAAAAGAACTTGCTCAGCATACTGGAAAAGAAGTGATTGCTTCAGGAGGAGTTAGTTCTCTGGATGATTTAAAAATGCTAAGGAAGTATGCTTCTGATGGAGTGGGAGGCGCTATCGTTGGAAAGGCGATTTATACGGGTAAAGTGTCTATTCGACAAGCGATTGAAGAGGTGAGGTCATCATGCTAACGAAACGGATTGTTCCATGTCTTGATGTCAAAGATGGACGTGTTGTGAAGGGGATACAATTTGTTGAACTAAGAGATGCTGGTGACCCAGTGGAACTGGCTAAAATCTATGATCACCAAGGTGCAGATGAGCTTGTTTTCCTTGATATTTCTGCGTCACATGAGGGTAGGAAAACGATGGTAGAAGTCGTTAAATCCGTTGCTTCTCAACTGGCGATTCCCTTTACGGTAGGTGGGGGAATTAATTCTGTTGACGATATGAAAAGAATTCTAAGAGCAGGTGCAGACAAAGTATCTTTGAATACAGCTGCTATTTTAAATCCGGTTTTAATCAAAGAAGGAGCCGATTATTTTGGTTCCCAATGTATTGTCGTGGCCATTGATGCGAAATACGATGGTAAGTCGAAAACTTGGAAAGTTTTTACTCATGGAGGTCGGAATACAACAGGGAAAAATGCCGTTGAATGGGCAGCCGAAGCGGAGAGATTGGGAGCAGGAGAGATTCTGTTAACGAGTATGGACAGCGATGGCGCCAAAAGTGGTTTTAACCTTGCGCTTACAAAAGCGGTAGCAGAAGCGGTGTCACTACCGGTTATTGCTTCTGGAGGGGCTGGGAATGCTGCGCATTTTGCTGAAGTTTTTACAGATGGAAAAGCGGATGCTGCTCTTGCGGCTTCGATTTTTCATTACAAGGAAACGAGTGTAGTGCAAGTGAAAAATTATTTAACGGAGAAAGGGGTACATGTTCGATGAAGGAAAATGTGCTAGGTAAGATTAAATGGGATCAAAACGGACTCGTACCCGCCATTGTTCAGGATGTATTGACGAAAGAGGTGCTAACCCTTGCCTATATGAATGACGTGTCATTAGGAAAGTCGGTAGAAAGTGGGGAAACTTGGTTCTATTCTCGCTCCCGTCAAGAGCTTTGGCATAAGGGGGCGACAAGTGGAAATACACAAAGAATAGTAGAAATGAAGTATGATTGTGACCAGGATGCTATACTCGTTCTGGTAAGTCCAATGGGCCCAGCCTGTCATAAGGGGAATAATAGTTGTTTTGAAGAGAGTATTTATCGGGGGGATGATGAAGTTTCCGGGTTTGACAGCTTCATGATTTTGCAAAAGCTTGAGAGGATTATCGCAGAGCGTTACGAGAAGCGCCCTGATGGAGCTTATACCACCTACTTATTTGAAGAAGGTGTCGATAAAATCTTGAAAAAAGTGGGAGAAGAATCAGCAGAAGTCATCATAGCAGCGAAAAACCGTGACAAGGAAGAGCTCAAATGGGAGGTAGCAGATCTTTTCTACCACACCCTAGTCCTCCTAAGGGAACAAAACCTCCCACTAAAAGAAATCTTAAACGTCCTGCAAAAACGCCACCAAAAATAACCTCGGGGACGGTCCTCGACCACTGTACCGCGTCACCGCACCCGGGGACGGTTCTCGATTGCGTTAATGCGCTAAATAAAATAGAATAGACGACATCAAATTCTGTGGGGATTGCCTGATTAAGTAAAATTTTTATTAACCAGACGATAACCTAAATGGCACTTAGTAGAAAACTAATTAAGGGACGGTTCTTGGTTGCGGTAAAGCTTTACCGCAACCAAGAACCGTCCCCGAGTGCTTTAACGCGTTATTGCATTTGTTTGCCTTGTTTGTCCATTACTTTGTTGTTTCGGAAGGTAATGTAGATGAAGGATTGTCCGCCTTTGTCTCCATCCCAAACGTATGCAAATTTGTGGTTGTTTGTTCCTTTACCGGATTCTTTAAATAATTTACCATCGCTCCCAATGATCTCTTTCACCTCATCGTAGCTCATTCCTTTTTCAATCGCTGCAAATTCCTTCACAGATGCAGTTGGTTGATTTTCCTCTTGAGCTGGTGATGTACAAGCTCCCATTATGAAGCCAGCCAACACAATCCCAGTAATCGCCATCCTTTTCAATTCCCACTCCCCCTTTTAATAGATGAAACGTTAGCAATACAAAATTTGTTTCACTTTAGGAATCAACATTTCCAAAAATTATCCTTTATAAGTGGTTTAGGAACACATCTATATGTGATATACTTTTGTAGTTAAAATTGTACGTTCGGAGGACTTTCATGAGAAAAGGTTCAAAGGCAAGACAGCAAAATACGAAGATATTGTCTTTTGTTCCTACGGGAGAATATTATTTTCACAAAGGAATGAAGGCGTATCAACGAAGAGAATTAATGAAGTCAAAAAAATACCTGCACCGGGCTCTTCAATTAGAACCTTTGGAACCAATGATTGCTTGTCAGTTATCCATTGTCTATACAGAGATCGGAGAATATAAACAATCTAATGAGCTGCTTCACACTATAGTGGATGATTTAGATCCTCATATGATTGAATGTCACTATTTCCTAGCAAACAACTACGCACATCTAGGTCTTTTTAAAGAAGCTTACAAACATGTAAGCACGTATCTGGAAAAAGAGGAGTTTGGGGAATTTTCAGAGGATGCAGAAGACTTGTTGGAATTACTTGAACTGGATTCGGATGACCCTCTTGAAGCGGTTTATGAACAGGACGAGTTAATTGTTAAACAAGAAAAAGCACGGGAACTTCTAGAGTCAGGAAACTTTCAAAGAGCGGTTGATTTACTACAAACGATTATTCAAGAATATCCTGAATTCTGGTCTGCTTATAATAATTTAGCCCTCGCTTATTTTTATCTTGGGGAAGTGCAGAAAGCGACAGATACTCTTGAAGAGGTCTTGGAAAAAAACCCTGGAAATCTCCATGCTCTTTGCAATACAGCCGTATTTTATTTTTACCAAAAAAGAAATGACGAGCTTGATGAACTAGTAAAGGGATTAGAAAAAGTCCGACCAATGCTACAAGAGCACCGTTACAAGTTAGGAGCGACATTTGCATTGATCGGGCAATATGAAAAGTCGTTTACATGGCTGAAGGCTTTGCAAAAACAAGGTTTTGAAGGAGATAACAGCTTTAATTATTGGTTATCTCATGCTGCCCACCATACGGGTCATACACAAACAGCACAACAGGCTTGGAATAGAGTTCTCAAAGAAACTCCTGAAAAAGAGGGGATGGAGCCTTGGAGTTCCGAAGACCATCACCCAGATGGGTTTGAAAACCATACCCCATCGATTTTGAAGAAGCTGAAAAGCGAATATATTGAAGAGAGACTCTTCGGCTTGTTTTTAATTTCTGTTTCACAAAACCCCAAGGAAATTCTGACCCATGCTGATTTTCGGGACATAGAGGAGTTTTCCTTGATGGAAAAGCTCTATTTGGCGGAGATATTGGAAGCGAACGCTAGAAAAGAGTTTAAGGGAAGTAATGAAATCAAATTGATTCATGAGACGGCGAAAATTCTCTATCAACAACATCATCCCATTGGTGCAGTCGACTCAGGCTTGTTTTTAACCTGGTTTGCAACAGGCTATCGCGGATTAAAAGAGGGAGAAACGTTTCAAAATACAAAAGCACTTGCAGCTGCTACAGAATTTGTTTGGAGTCGACTTCGTAGTGCGAAAAAAACGAAAAAAGAAATTTCCGCTCTATATCAAATATCAACAAGCACTCTTAATAAATATATTGGTATTATCGAGACCTATTTACCGTGAGCATATTTTTGGACGAATGAGCTCATAATTTTATAGGATATGGATAGGCAGGAAATACTATATAGAGTCGAAGGAAAATGATCAAGAAAGGGGATAACACCAGTAGGAACACGGCAAAATACTGTAGTTCCTTCTGAGTTATCTTCTGACTTAGACTCAGTTTTGAAGGAGTGTCGGATTGTGTCTGAAGAACAAATTTATGATGTAATTATTGCTGGTGCTGGTCCAGCCGGTATGACAGCTGCAGTTTATACATCTCGTGCAAGCTTATCTACTCTAATGATTGAGCGTGGAGTACCTGGAGGTCAAATGGCGAATACGGAAGAGGTTGAAAACTACCCTGGTTTTGACCATATTCTAGGCCCTGACCTCTCTAACAAAATGTTTGATCATGCTAAGAAATTTGGCGCTGAGTATGCTTATGGAGATATCAAGGAAATTGTAGATGGCGAAGAGTACAAAATCGTTAAAGCTGGATCGAAGGAATACAAAGCACGTACGGTCATCATTACAACAGGTGCTGAATATAAAAAAATCGGTGTTCCAGGTGAAAAAGAGCTTGGAGGTCGTGGAGTATCTTATTGTGCCGTATGTGATGGGGCGTTCTTTAAAGGGAAAGACCTAGTGGTTGTAGGTGGAGGAGATTCAGCTGTTGAAGAAGGAGTTTACTTAACTCGCTTTGCTAACAAAGTAACGATTGTTCACCGCCGTGATGAATTGCGTGCACAGAAAATCCTGCAGCAACGTGCATTTGATAATGAAAAAGTTGATTTTATCTGGAGTCATACAATTAAAGAAATTAATGATAAAGATGGTAAGGTAGGAAGCGTGACATTGGTTTCTACAAAAGACGGTGAAGAAAAAGAATTCGAAGCAGACGGTGTCTTTATCTATATTGGAATGCTTCCTTTAACAAAGCCTTTCCAAAACCTAAACATTACAAATGATATGGGCTATATCGAAACAAATGAGCAAATGGAAACACGAATTCCTGGGATCTACGCAGCTGGAGATGTTCGAGAAAAGTCGCTGCGTCAAATTGTCACAGCGACAGGAGACGGAAGCATTGCCGCTCAGGCAGCTCAGCATTATATCGAGGAATTAAAAGAGAAGTTGAAAGTTTAATCTAAAAAGGTAGGGGTCTGTAACCACACTTGTATTCATCTCATCTTTAAGGTTGATTTGAAAAATAAAGTGGTGGTTTAGACCCTTTTTTAAAGTCTTCAACAGTTGGTACATATTGGATTAACTTAGTGTGATTTATTTCGACAATGCTTGTCTAATCATTAGAGGAATTGTTGAGAAATGGTTAACAAAATCGTAACTGCCTTTTAAACCTCCTGTAACAATAGTGAAACAATTTTAGGGTATTATAGAGAATAAGAAATTGACCCCCTTTTAAGTAATAAATCCCGTTAACGACACAGGAATCGCCTGTGTCAATTTTTTTTGCCATTACTTTAGTGCGTTAATACGTTACTGAAATCGAGAACCGTCCCGCGGTGCGTTAATTCGACAGAGTCCTAAAGCCTGTCCATGCCTTTTAATGTTCATAGTTCTTTAACATTCTACCGAACGCGGAAACATTGTAGCTGTTCTTTAATCATAGTATAATAAGAGGAATGATAAGAGGTCTTGAGTCAAAATGAAGCGCCAGAGATCATAACGTCCAAAAATAGGCGGAATCTAACCTATTCAAAGACATTATGAAAGGTTTATAAAACCTTTTGAGGCAAGCCCTGATCGGAAGCTGAAGATTGAGGTGAAATAGATTGCAACGAGTGACGAATTGCTTATATTTAAAAGAGAATAAAGTACTCCTTCTCCAAAAACCGCGCAGGGGTTGGTGGGTCGCTCCTGGTGGGAAAATGGAACAAGGAGAATCGATTCGAGATGCTGTGATTCGTGAGTATCGAGAGGAAACAGGAATCTATTTACGAAATCCAAATGTCAAAGGGATTTTTACCTTTATCATCAAGGATGGAGACCAGGTAATCTCTGAATGGATGATGTTTACCTTTTTTGCTACAGAAGCGGATGGTGTTAATCTTCAGGAATCCGAAGAAGGAACCATTGAATGGCATAGCTTTGACGATATTAAAGACCTTCCGATGGCAGAAGGAGATTATCATATTCTAGATTATATGATCCATGGAAAAGGAGTCATATATGGTACTTTTACTTATACACCTGATTTTAAATTATTATCATACAAATTAGATCCTAGTTAAGTATATAGATAAAGGGGGAAGAGAGATGAGCAGCGGATCAACAAATGATGTTCAACTAGTAGTCATTACAGGTATGTCAGGAGCAGGAAAAACAGTGGCCATTCAAAGTTTTGAGGATTTAGGTTTCTTTTGTGTGGACAACCTACCTCCCACCCTACTTCCTAAATTTCTGGAACTGATGAAAGAGTCTGGGAATAAAATGAACAAGGTTGCTCTTGTCATGGATCTCCGTGGACGTGAGTTCTTCGATCATCTATTTCAAGCATTGGATGAATTAGCGGAAACCTCATGGGTAACCCCACAAATATTATTTCTGGATGCTGAGGATTCAGCTCTAGTAAGGAGATATAAAGAAACAAGACGTTCACATCCATTGGCTCCATCAGGTCTTCCTCTTGAAGGAATTAAGCAAGAACGTCAATTATTAGAGGAATTGAAAGGACGCGCCCAAACCATCTATACCACATCTACAATGAAGCCAAGAGAATTAAGGGAGAAAATCCTCACAGAATTCTCTGTTAATAAACAATCCATTTTCACTGTAAATGTTATCTCATTTGGATTTAAACATGGTATTCCTATTGATGCGGATTTAGTGTTCGACGTTCGATTTCTCCCTAATCCCCATTACATTGACCATATGAGACCTAAAACAGGATTGGAAGAAGAGGTTTCAACCTATGTACTCAAATGGACGGAGACTCAAAAGTTTATTGAAAAGGTGACCGATTTATTATCGTTTATGCTTCCACACTACAAACGAGAAGGAAAAAGCCAGCTCGTGGTGGCAATAGGATGTACAGGAGGACAGCATCGTTCCGTCACTCTTGCTGAATATATTGGCCATTATTTTGAAGAGGATTATCATACAAAAATTTCTCATCGTGATATAAAGAAGAGAAAGGAACCGACAACATGACCTTACAGAAACAGCCTAATG
The DNA here is from genome assembly GCF_016908495.1 of Rossellomorea pakistanensis. Classification (GTDB taxonomy): domain Bacteria; phylum Bacillota; class Bacilli; order Bacillales; family Bacillaceae_B; genus Rossellomorea; species Rossellomorea pakistanensis. The sequence continues at coordinate 950,341 of NZ_JAFBDZ010000002.1, forward strand.
TTGTCATTATTGGAGGAGGAACAGGACTGCCGGTCTTACTCAGAGGGCTGAAAAAATTCCCTGTGGATATTACCGCTATTGTGACAGTTGCGGACGATGGCGGAAGTTCTGGCCGATTACGAGATGATCTACAGATTCCGCCTCCAGGTGACATTCGAAATGTATTAGCCGCTCTTTCAGAAGTCGAACCGCTAGTTGAACAAATGTTTCAGCATCGCTTTGAAACATCCAATGAGCTAGCAGGTCATTCCCTTGGTAATTTAATCATTGCTGCCTTAACGTCGATTACAGGTGATTTTGTTCATGCCATCCAAGAAATGAGCAGGGTATTGAATGTGAATGGGAAAGTTCTTCCGGCAGCAAATCAAAGTGTCATTTTAAACGCAGAAATGGAAGATGGAACAATCGTGTCGGGCGAATCTAAAATCCCATTTTCGGGTAAAAAAATAAAAGAAGTTTTTTTAACTCCGAAAACGGTAGAACCCGTTCAAGAAACGATTAATGCTATTCGAAATGCGGATCTCATTATCATAGGTCCTGGTAGTTTATACACGAGTATTTTGCCAAACCTTCTCGTTCCTCAAATTGGAAATGAAGTTCGAATGGCAAAAGCTCAAAAGGTTTATATCTGCAATATTATGACTCAAGCTGGTGAGACATTAGATTTTACAGCAAGTGATCATGTGAGGGCGCTTAATCAACATATGGAACGTCCATTTATCAATACGATTCTTGTAAACAATGAGCAGGTTCCGGAAGAAATTCAAATCCGCTATCAAGAAGAGAAAGCAAAGCCTGTCATTTTTGATATTGAAAAACTGACGGCTATGGGTTTAAATGTCCTTTTTGATGAAATCATTTCTTATGAAAATGGTTATATAAGACATGATACTGAAAGGGTAGCTGAAATCATATACTCTTTATTAGAGAAGGAAGACCAAAACATCGTATAGAAGTTTCAAGCGCAGGTCGTTTGTCTTTAGGAGGTGACGGGATGTCGTTTGCATCTGAAACCAAAAAGGAACTAACTAACTTAGAAGTGAAAGAATGCTGTTCGAAAGCTGAATTATCCGCACTTATTCGGATGAATGGTTCACTTTCATTTTCTAATCGTACACTGATCGTCAATATTCAAACAGAGAATGCTGCCATCGCACGTAGAATCTATATTTTATTAAAAAAAGGGTACGACACCCCTGTCGAACTGCTAGTAAGAAAGAAGATGCGGTTGAAAAAGAATAATGTGTACATCGTACGATTAAATGAAAATTCAAAAGAAATATTAGAGGATCTTCAAATTCTAGGAGAAGGATTTACCTTTGTCCACGACATCTCTGAAAGCTTAGTGAAAAAGAAATGCTGTAAACGTTCTTATTTAAGAGGGGCATTCCTGGCAGGCGGATCTGTAAATAATCCTGAAACGTCTTCCTACCATCTCGAAATTTTTTCACTTTACGAAGAGCATAATCATGCATTATCGCAGTTAATGAATAGCTTCGGACTGAATAGTAAGATTTTAGAACGTAAAAAAGGATTTATTACCTATTTAAAAGAAGCAGAAAAAATAACGGAATTTCTAAATGTAGTAGGAGCTCATAATGCGTTATTACGATTTGAAGACGTACGAATTGTGAGAGATATGAGAAATTCCGTGAATCGGTTAGTAAATTGTGAAACAGCCAATCTAAATAAAACGATTGGGGCTGCCTTAAGACAAGTAGAAAATATCCGATATATAGAACAAACCGTTGGATTACAAGTACTTCCGGATAAACTAAGGGAAATTGCTGAATTAAGAGTAACCTATTCAGATGTTACACTCAAAGAATTAGGGGAAATGGTATCGGGAGGTTCGATCAGTAAGTCTGGTATTAACCACCGTCTCCGTAAAATCGATCAAATTGCAGAGAAATTGCGGGCTGGTGAAAATATAGGGGCAAAGTAACGCGAACATATTGGGGAGGAGAATGAAGAATGGTTGAAAAACAAGTAGAAGTGAAATTGAAAACAGGCTTACAGGCAAGACCCGCTGCTCTTTTCGTACAGGAGGCGAACCGGTTTTCATCTGAAATCTTGTTAGAGAAATCCGGGAAGAAGGTCAATGCAAAAAGTATCATGGGATTAATGAGTTTAGCCATAAGTTCTGGGTCAACCATCACCCTTTTTGCCGACGGGAGTGATGAAGATGATGCCATTAGAGCATTAACGGAATTTATCCAAAAAGAAGATTAAAAGCAATAAGAAAGGAGGATGACACGATCTAGTCATCCTCCTTTTCATAAGCTTTTATTTGTTGTTTGTTTCATGACGTGTAATAATGCGGTCAATTAAGCCATATTCTAATGCTTTTTCAGCAGTCATGAAGTTATCACGATCTGTATCACGGGCAATTACATCAATTGGCTGACCTGTACGCTCTGAAAGAATAGTATTTAACTTTTCACGTAGAAAAAGAATGCGTTTCGCCGCAATTTCAATTTCTGTTGCTTGCCCTTGTGCTCCACCTAGTGGTTGGTGAATCATCACTTCACTGTTTGGAAGAGCTGAGCGTTTTCCTTCTGCACCGGCAGCCAATAAGAATGCTCCCATAGAAGCGGCCATTCCAATACAAATGGTATGTACATCAGGTTTAATGTACTGGATTGTATCGTAAATCGCCATCCCTGCCGTAATGCTTCCACCAGGACTATTAATGTAGATCGAAATGTCCTTTTCAGGGTTGTCAGACTCAAGGAAAAGCAATTGTGATACAATTGAATTTGCTACATTGTCATCAATAGCACTACCAAGCATAATGACACGGTCTTTAAGAAGACGGGAGTAAATGTCATATGCACGCTCACCGCGGTTTGTTTGTTCAATAACTGTCGGAATTAAGTTCATTCTTATTTCCTCCTCTTATCATATCAATTGAAGATTGTAATGTAATCATACACTGTTGGTCAATAAAGGTCAAACGAATTGCTGCCTATCTATGTACCTTTTTCTCAGGCATCCTCTCTCCATAATACCCATTTTTGCCCTTTTTAAACAGGTAAAAGCTATTGCAATAACGATTTTTCTCCATTATAATAGGTTATCGTACAGCAAAAAAACATGCCCTCGTGGTGCAACGGATAGCACGTAAGATTCCGGTTCTTAAAATGGGGGTTCGATTCCCTCCGAGGGCGTAAGAAAACTCAATGATATCAAGGGAAGTCCCTATGTTTGTAGTCTTATACTGCACTCATGGGGACTTTTTTCTTTGGGTGCTAATTAATAGCACGAAAGGAATGGTAGTAATGAAGCGAAGAAATATGGTAAGAAATATTGATATTATTGAAGACTTGCAAGGGGAAGAAACAAGATCATATGAACAAGCTTTTCATGATTTTTTGAAGCATTGTAAAATCAAAGGATTATCACATGACACCATCTTATTTTATGAGAAGGAACTTAAACAGATTAGCAAAGTATTTCTTCAACTGAATACTCCATTGGACAATGTAAAAATGATAAAGAAACACTATATTGAAAAGTTTATTGAAAATCAACTTGAGTTAAATCGTGCGATAAGCACAATTAATTCAAGGTTAAGAGCTGGACGTATTTTCTTCAATTATTGTTTAGAAAAAGGATACTCCAAAAAGAATCCATTTGACGGGATAAAGCAATTGAGAGCAAGACGTGAGATAGGAGAAACCTTTTCAAAGGATCAATTGAACAGGCACACTCAAGACTCCCAATATTACAACATTTATTGGTCTAAGAGACCTTGCGATAATGTTGACACTTGCACATACGGGAATAAGACTTAAGAGTTGACCTCTTTACACACACAAGACGTCTCCTTTGAGGGAAAGGGTGCCATAAATGTCCAACGTGCAAAGAATCGTTACGCAAGGAGAATACCCCTTACAAAGCGTTTGAGAGCGGTCTAGAGTGCATACATTAAGGAAAGAGGGGTGTTAGATACGGACTTACTTTTTATTAATGTTGAGGACAAACCTATTTCACCAAGGACGATACAACAACATTAAAGCATTATGGGAAAGTATCGAAGGTAGACAAGGAAGTGAACGTATCTCCCCATGCTTTTAGACGTACTTATTGTAGACTTAAGGTTGAAGCAGGTACGAATATATTTGTTCTCCAACGACTATCAGGCCATTCCTCCTTGGAAATCCTAAGAAGGTATGTCGAGATTTACGGTAGAAATTTAGAGGAAGCAATCGAAAAAGGATTTGAATGAAATTGTTCTTGACCAATAGAGAAGACATGGAGGAACGAGAAGCAAATATGATTCTTCAAGAATTTGTAGAAACAATCATATACACCAAACGGACAATGAAATGGAATTGAACATTGTTATGGAGGACTTGAGTTGAATTGACTTGAGTCATTTTTTTATTGACATAATACACTGAATTCTTACAATTGTGTGTTATATTAGAAGAGAGATTGGGGGAGAAGAATTATGGATTTTAAAATTGATATTCCAACTGATAGCGAAGGTTTTTATTCCCTTGAATGTCCTTATTGCAATGAACGATTTAAAGCCAATGCAGACGATTATGAAGGAGAAGACACATTAGAATTGTTTTGTCCTTCTTGTGGATTGGTTGGAGAAAGGTCAAGTTTTATTCCAAAAGACGTTATTGAGCATGCTGAAACTCTTGCAGCAAATTTCATGCAACAAGAAATCTTTAATTCTTTTAAGAAGACAAGTCGTAAGATGAAAGGGTCTGGAATTTCATTTGATATGAAAAGACCTAAAGCAGAAGAACCAAAGTTATTAACGGAAGATGAAGATTTAGTACAAATTGAGTTACACTGTTGCGATAAAATAATTAAAGTAAACATTGATCAGATGATATCAAATGTATATTGTCCATTTTGTGGGGTGAATTAAATGAGTCAAGAAGTACAACTTGATGAAAAAGAATACAAAAAGTTATCACTACATTTTAGAAAGGTTGCAAGTAGATTTTTAACAACAGATTTCCGAGAAGCAGATGACAACTTAGCAAGATTTTTGGCTTTCATTGATGACAATCCAATTATTAAAGACTTCATCAACAAAAATAATATTGTAAAGTACGATATGGAAGAAATTATTAACAGTCGGAATTACGGAGAAAAGTTCAAGTTACCAGTAAAAGATTCTGAGGAAATTGGATTCATTTATCAATTGTTGTCTCATGTAAATGAAACTGATCGCAGTATCTTTAACGTATCAATTGGATACAACATTGGGAGGAAATATCAAGAAGCAAGTGATAGGTTTAATCAGTTAGTTGTTAAACCTCTTGTGGATCACATTGTATCTTATTTGGGGGAGATGGCAATTGATATGGAATTGGATAAGAAGTCAACGACTCAATTCAACATTGGAGACTTTAGAGGACAACTAAACCATGCGGAAGGACATGCTTCAATTAGTGCAAATCAAACTTACAATGAGACTAATGTGGAAGAATTGAAGGACATTGCACAAAAGTTTGCACAAGCATTGATTGATGATAAGTCTATTCCAGATGATGATAAAAAAGATACAATTGAATTGGTAGAAGCTGCAGTTCAAGAGGTTGAGAGTGAGAAGCCCAAAAAAGTTATTGTAAGAACGGCAATGGATCAAGTAAGAACCGTAAATGACGTTGCAGGGGCTGGAGCCAACGTAATTACTTTGGGAACTCAATTACTTCAAATGTTTCAGGGAATCATTGGGTAAAGCTGGGACAAAACCAGTGAATAAATGAAAAGAGTCCGTGAGAAGGTGCAATTTTCTCACGGACTCTTTTTATAATGAAGTGAAATTTTTGTACAAATAAAAGGACAACCTCTGATAAAATTAGAGTTACCACACAATAACCATCGGAGGTGTCCTTATGTTTAAAAATTATAACATGAATCAGATTATTTTGCCCCTGGATTTATCGATTACTCTTCAAGAAAATGATATTGCCTTTACAGTTCATGACCTCGTTGAACAAATTCCTCAAGAAGCTTTCGCTTCATTTATTAAGGGAACGGGCTGTCCTGCCTACCATCCACGCATAATGATGAAGATTATTCTTTGTGCATATACACAATCGGTTTTCTCTGGCAGAAAAATTGAAGCACTGTTAAAAGATAGCGTGCGTATGATGTGGCTAGCTCAGAATCATCGACCAACCTACCGTACCATTAATCGATTCCGCGTCCACCCTGATGCAAAGGTACTTTTGCGTGAATGCTTCGTTCAGTTTCGTTGTCATTTGATAGAGAAACAACAAATTGATGATGAGGCCATTTTTATCGATGGCACGCAAATCGAAGCAAATGCCAATAAATTCACGTTTGTATGGCGTAAGCCTGTCGAAAAATACAGTCAGGCGCTAATTGAAAAATCGAATCTGATTTATGATGACTTAGTTCAACAGTCGATTCTTCCGGCTATTGAAAAGGAAAGTCCGGAAGAACTCTCTGCAGCAGAGGTTTCAGCAGTCACTGAAAAACTGGGTGAAGTCGTAGAGGAGCTGACTCAGAAAATCGAATCGAGTGATGATGTAGCAGAACGAAAGAAACTTCGTTCTGAACGGAAACAGCCTAAACAATGGTATAAACAATTTCAGGATTTCTTATTACGTAAACTTAAATACCAACAGGACATGGACATATTTGGTGACCGGAATAGTTATTCAAAAACAGATCCTGATGCCACTTTCATGAGGATGAAAGATGACTACATGAAAAACGGACAATTAAAAGCCGGGTACAACGTGCAAATTGCGATCGAAGGTCAATATACACTGGCTTATGATATATTTCCGAACCCAACAGATACTCGTACGTTCATTCCATTTCTAGATCAAATTGAACAACACTTCTTTCAATTGCCAGCCTATATTGTCGCAGACGCTGGATATTTGAAGTGAAGAAAACTATCAGGATGTGATTGTAAACCCCGAGTCTACACCTCTTATCACTTATAACATGCATCGAAAAGAACAAACGAAAAAGTATAAAAAAGATGAATTCAATATCGCGAACTGGCAATATGACGCGTTGAGTAATGCGTATACTTGCCCAAACGGGCAGCGATTAACATTTCGTCAGTTTCCCATAAGACGGATCGGTGTGGCTACACAAGAGAGTATAAGGTATACGAATGTGAGAGTTGTGATGGGTGTCCTCTTCGTGCGAATTGTACGAAAGCGAAAGAAGGAAATAATCGAAAGATCTTACATAATGAAAATTGGGAACAACAAAAAATGTTGATTCGAACACTGCTTTCAGAAGCAAAAACAGGTGAAATCTACGCAAGAAGAAAAATTGACGTAGAACCAGTTTTTGGATTTCTGAAGGCTAATTTAGGTTTCACACGATTTTCCGTGAGAGAAAAGAACGTGTGAAAAATGAAATGGGCTTTGCGCTAATGGCAGTGAACTTGAGAAAGTTGGCTGCCGCAAGTGTAAAAATAGATTAAGTCACATCGAATAATAATGAAAAAAAGTCCCTGACCATCTTTTTTGATGATCAGAGACTCTTATTTTTGTTTTCGGCTAGTTTTTGTCCCAGCCTCTTTTAGATTATTTAAAATGGATTATCCGATTCTTTTTTTTCCGTAATATCATATATAGCTTTAACTATAGTTTCCCTTCCATCTTTATTCTCAGTTATTTGAATGTTATATGTTTGAACGCTGAATATATAATTTTGATTATATTTTTTACCAGCAATATCTTCATATATAATCCTAATTTCTAGGTGCGGTAAATTTTCATGGCTAGTTGCATCAGGCTTATTAAAATAAAAATTAAACAATACCATAAAAAATGGAGGCAAAGTTACCTTGTAATCATTACCTTTCTCAACAGCAATAAATTTTGTTTCCTCACTTACATTCTTGTTATATATCTCAATTCCATTAGAATCAACTTTAATTTGAGATTCAATTTTTATTTTTTCATCTTCTAGTTCGCTTAATATTAAATACAAGTAAGGGTCGGGGTTTTTTGTAGTTCCCAAAGACCCAATAAGATTTTGTTGATTTTTAAGTTCTATGTTGATGACTACATTTTTAGCAATTCCATTGGAAATATTAGCTAATTCCAAATAGGTTACGTCTTTAATTGAATTTTCTTCAAGGTCATATGTCATTGTATCCCAATTTAACCAATGTGGTACTTCCTCATCTTTATATGTGAGATTGACTTCCTTGCTTCTTATTATTAAAAAAGGTTTTAAAGCCCGTCTATTATTCTCTGAAACTTCATTAAAATTGCTTCTTGCCGTTACGGCGTTTATTATTGCTGATATAGATGCTCCAACAGCTGCCATCATAGCAAATAATGAAACCATAAATTGTGCTGTATTCAACTTTAGAATTCTCCTTTTGGAAATAATATCTATTTTAACTCATTGTGCAGTTACAGTAAATGACATATTTCTCTTTATTGAAGGTTTATTATTTTTGTTGTCGAATATTGAATTTAAAAAAATTGAGAGGAGAGATAATTAAAATGATTAAATTTGACATTGTTGTTGTACCACCAGGTGGAGGAGAAGTCGAGTTTTCAGCATCGACAAAAGGACCTCGTATACCACAAGTTGGCGAATATGTTTAACTTCGTGAAGAAGATGGCGTATCATTTTTCTTGGTCAGAAACATCATTTCAATTTTTCAAGACAATGATGATACGCCAAACAAGGATTTCAACGATTGCTGGAATATCAGTGGAAGTTGAACTGGTGGATTATGAAATGCAATCAGAAACACAATCACGAATGATTGAGCGTTTCAAAAGTAAAGGATTGGATATTAAAGAGTGGATTCCATCTGGATATTAAATATAAACTTCACTAGCCGTCAGTGCTTCCACACTAGCGGTATTTTTCACATAGAAGCTAAGGAGGATTGAAATAGTGAGCATTAATGATGTTATGTGAATCTAAATATTCAATTTGGCGATATTCAAAGAATACATCATGCCATTGCAGATAGTATGGCCGAAGAAAAAAGAAAGGCGGCTGCAAATTGACTCAGCTGAATATCTCAGAGAAATATCCGAAAATACTAAAGGCTTAAATGATTTAGTCTAGCTCGTCCGCAAAGAATAACGAAGTAAATGAGAAAATATTTGAATTGATTCAAGAAATGTTTACAGTGATTAAATCTGAAACTCCCGAAGAAGCTGATGGTATTTTGAGAAAGGTTATGAACAAAGCGAATCTAGCCAATGAAGATTGGGGAACCATACAAACCATCATCAGTTACGGGAAATTGTTGGGGAAATTGACTTTTCCAGAAGCAGTCATTTTCAATTAAGCGCCTTTCGTGGTGCTTTTTGTTTTTCCTTCATTATATAAAATTTTAAGGTTCAGAATCAAAACAGACACTCTCTTTGATGTAGTAAGTTTCTGAAAACGTTGAGTGACTTCAAATGAAAGAGACCACAAAAACTTACGCCAATTAAAGGTTGGTACTTTTAAAATGCGATAAATTGCATCTTTCCTTGGAAGATCAACGGCTAATTCTACATAAAATAGGGAAAGAGAAAGAAATTAACCCTAAATACATTGTTAAGGACTTAGATAAACATTTTGATGAAAAAGTCAGCGAATATAAAGTTTCTATAAATCAGATAGAATTTGAAGATAAATACAAAGTATATGTTGAAGTAATTGAAAATGAAGTATCAATCTCAGGTCGATTTAATCTTGAACTAGTGGTTAATGGAAAATTCAAAAAGGGAGAAGAAACGATAATAAAATCAGTATTTATTATTATTGAAGGTGATTGTAATCTTAAATTACAAGTAAAGGAAGACTTTAGAGACTATACAATAATTCATGATGAAATTAACTCAATAAATGAAGGTACTTTAGCAGAGATTAGTGATGATATTGATATTTACGATATCTATGATGCAAAAAAGATTGTTGAAAGGGCCATAGCCTAGGATAATCTGGATAGTGTTAGTGATTATCACAATAAACTATATGAAGTTTTTTGGGATGTAGATATTCTTACATTGGATGAAATTGCTACCGATTTAGAAGGTTAGTTTTAAGAATATATCTTTTCCAATCTGTCACCTTAACAGGTGGCTTTTTATTTTATTCTTTGACCTTTTTCCTTTCAAGAGAAGAAAGTGTAAAATAGTTATAATTTGAAGGATTCTCTTAATTGAGATTCTTTTTATTGTATGTTAGAGCGGCTAATTACAAAATGTGTTCTTCAAACACGAAATTGTTAACAACTTAAAAAAACCGTCTTTTATATTGTTCTGCTATCGAATGGATTATGACTTGTATTGGGTTAAACCTTGATGTGAGAATTTAAATTTACAGGAGCAAGTATAAAACATTTTTACAGATAGTCTCTTTAAACACTAGTGTTGCATGAATGGTTGCAGAAAATTCAATTTATTTATTCTTATGGTTCAGAGCCAAAAAGGTAAACGCAGTAATAGAGGTGGTTCACCCATTTGGATATTATTCACAATTAGACTTTAGCGACAACGACCGTTTTCTTGGTAAGAGACAACTTTTCCTTCGATTATTAGAATCCAGGTTAAAAAACTGATACATACTTTGCTGAGAGGACTAATACATCCCTTATCCCAGTTTAAACTTAATCCAAAAATGTACATATTAGAGTCAATAAATAAAGAAAATAATGTAAAATAGAAGAGGAATGGGAAAATTATTAAATTATAAATGTCTTTCCTTCAAACATACTTTAACGAAATTCACTTTTATAATTAGAATGCACTTATTTAAAGATTTTTATGTTATGGAGAGAAATGTCAAGAAGGAGAATATATGTCAGGAATTAAATTCTATTCTGAGTATGATATGGCTTGTGGTTGGGAACTAGAAAAAATAATAGAAAAAATTAATAATGAGTCTATTGAATTAGAATGGGGTATCACTGATTTAATAGACTTTTATAATGTTTTAAAATATATAAACATTGAAAGATTTAGTGACCATATCATTCAAGAGACAAGTATTGATTTAAAAACTTATGAGAAGAAAATAAAACAAAAAATCGGTATCTTCGTTGGCTGTCACAAGAAAGTCTTCATTAATCTATATGATGAAGTTGCCTTTGATGCCACAGATGATTTCTTTGAAGTTCTTGAAAGTTACAAGTTATATAAAGAAATAGAAATTAATAATTTTAGACGATTTCTTGAAAAGGAAAATGTACATATTTATACAGTACTTAAGTTCAAGATACTGACTGATTATTTTAATGAAGCAGTTAAAGATGTGTTGTTATCTGACCCAAGGAATGCCGAAACCATTCTGTCAAAGTATTTAAAAGAAGATGATTTATATTTGCCACCATCTTTGAGTGAAACAGATACATTAAGTTTGATTGATAAATATATTGATTCACCACTTGTTAATTTAAATGAATTGAGAAAAATCATTAACTTTCCAACAAATAAGGGGTTAAGTATAACTGATAAAATTAAATTGCATGCCAAGAGGAAAGCTGAAGAAGAGGAAGAAAGAATCTTTAATAACGAAACAGGTATTAAATCTGGAGTAATGATTTCTTATCCGAAGGACCAAGATGAAGCCATATTATTTACCATGGGTGATAGAACAGCAGACATTAAGGTAAGTCGAAATTGGATTGAAGAAAATTTAGATTATCCTACACTATGGAACAATTTTATTTATCTATTTGGATTTGTAGATGGAACTATGAGATTAGAATTAGATTCTAAAAAAAGTGAAAGTAGCGCTCTAGAGTCAGCGTTTAGACCACAAGCAGCACACTTGTATTACCAATCTACCTCATTTTATTACAAAGAAATGTTGTCTGATGCTGAAATATATAGTTATGTTAATTTGTTAAATGTTCTTGGTGTAAGGTTGGAAGAAATGATTGAATGGTTTTTTGATGTCTATGTTAAAGATGAATTTGAAATTTCTGATTTCATAGTTCAAATGCCATCGAGGGAAGCAACGTATTTCGAAAAGTGTAGAACTATTCTTCCAGAGTTAGATAGAATTCTTAAACAGTACAATGCTCTAATTAAAGATGGGATGATAGACCAAGAACTAATCCAAATGTCATCTTTAAGTTTTAAAATTAAAGATATTAAGTCGTTTAATAGTAAGAAGTATGTTTACTCTTCTAGTGACTGGTATAAAACAGCTTCATTTCTGTTGTTTTCTGATCAGAGCAGCATATTTTATTTACCAAATAAAGAAGAATATAAGAATTTTTTCAAATTGATAATTTCTGAAAAGTTAACTAGAGGTGATTTTAAAGAGTATCAATTGAAAAGAATGCAATGGTTATTTGATAATAACTTAATCTGTGAAAGTAACTTGGGACACGTTGAGTTTGTTGACCAGAGAGTCATATATGTTCTTAAGGAACTGTATTATAAAGAAGTAATGAGTTATTGGCATTACCCTGAGGATATACAAGTGTTGATAGAAGAGTTAAGTGGTAGCAATCTCGTTGATTTTGAAACCAGCCTATTTTCAAGAAATGAACAAGATTATCTTGATTATTACCTCAATAAATCAAAATTCACCAATGGTCATGATATTCGTAATAAATATTTACATGGAACAAATACTAATGATAAGAAACAATATGAGAGAGATTACTACTCAATTCTTAAATTGTTCGTCATAATTGTAATTAAAATAAATGAAGATTTATGCATTAAAGAGGATAGACGTCAAAAATGAAATAGCAAAGACTAAAGCATGAAGAGATAGGTCTTATTTTACATTTATATACATGTTACAGTATCATTATTTTTAGGTATAACTCGCAATGAAAATTACAAAAACAAGCATAAACCATTGATATAACAACGTCCAATTACCTTTTGAACCGACCGTGGTGCAACGGATAGCACGTAAGATTCCGGTTCTTAAAATGGGGGTTCGATTCCCTCCGAGGGCGTACCTATTAGAAAACAAATTGAAAGTGAAAAGCCACGTACTGCTAAACAGAACGTGGCTTATTTTCATAAAAAGGAGATATCCTCTATTAGAGTTGTTTTTTTAACTTTCATCATGATTCACAAAAATTTTCTCCTGCCATCTGTGGTAGGCATAAAGAATAAGTGAAATAAATACGGTGATTAAAAAATAATGAAAGGGAGCGATATTTTTAAACTCAGCGACCCCAACCTTAAGTAAAAAACTTTTGATCACAACAAAGGATAAAAGAAAATCCATAACGATGTTGGCGAGCAAAAATGATAAAAAGCGGTGAGAGGTTAATCTGAACACCCAAAATGTGCCCATAGCGAAAATTCCATATGCAAAGCTTACGTCGGTGATATATCCCCAAGGAACGATTGATATATGTATAGTCCACCATTCGTAATGGTAAGCAATCTGAAAAATAATCGACATTAAGAAACAAGAGAAAATCGTTACGGGCATAAAACGTTTTATCGTATTTCGATGGACAAAAAATAACGAAAACCAAGGAAGTACAAGAATAATCCATAATATCATTTGAATACCCAAGCATTGCCACTCCTAAAAGAAGAATAACTATATTATTTGGTGTGATAAGAAAAACATACAATTTTATCAAATTTATTTTAAAGGATTTTATGACGAACTTAAATAACTGCCTCAATCGCATAAACATCATACTTATCATCATTTTATTTCCCACGGAAAGCGCGCTGTAACAAGTTATTTCCATACACGAAGCTATGAATCTAGTGTAAAATAAGTGTAGGGAGGGGATTATATGAAACTGCAGGCTGGATTATGGCAGCAGCAAACATTAAAACTTAATATGACTCAGGAGCTATCACAAGCCATTACCCTTCTTCAGTATACTTCCCTTGAGTTGAATGCTTTTTTAGAGAGTAAAGCCCTTGAGAATCCTTTAATCGATATTGACCTGCCTCAGACTTCAATTGTGGATTTGCCACAATATAGACGAAAAGCAACTTCCAATTATGATCATCAGGATTGGATTGAACAAATCTCTGTTAACCGTGAAACTTTAACAGACTATTTATATGCTCAATTAGATTTGAAATCGCTTTCAAATGAAGAAATGAAAGTCTTGTCTACTCTTTTCGAGGAGCTCGATGAGAATGGGTACCTCCCAAAAGAGATCAAAATAAAAGGATTACAGGATTGGGAGATAGAAGGCCTTATAAATATTCTCCAAGGCTTAGACCCGGCAGGAGTGGGGGCCCGAACATTGCAGGAATGCCTTCTCCTTCAAATTGATAGGGAAGAAAATGTGCCACCTCATACAAAAGAGGTCCTTCTCCATCATTTTATGGACTTCGGAGAAAAACGATGGAAAGAAATAAGCAAAAACCTAAACATAGAATTAACAGCTATTCAAACGATTGCCGATTATGTAAAGGAATTAAACCCTAGACCAGGTTCAGAATTTACTGTTGACCAGCCTCCCTACATTACACCGGAAGTACTTGTTAAGGTGGAAATGGATAGTATATTTGTAAAACTGTTTGATGGTACGCTGACTAAAGTAAAATATAATGAGGAGTATCGAAAGCTATTCCAACATAAAGAGGATCCTGCCGTAAAACAATTTCTAAAAGAAAAAGAACAAGATTTTGAATGGATTATCAATAGTCTAAGACATCGGAAAGAAACGATTCTAAAGGTAAGTCAGGCAATCGTGGAACATCAGCAGCCATTTTTCTTAAAGGGACCACAATATATACAGCCTCTTACCTTAAAGGATTTATCGAAAGAAGTCGGGGTCCATGAGTCAACCGTTAGCCGGGCTGTGAAGGGAAAATACATGCAGACTCCATTTGGAACGTTTGAGCTTAAATTTTTCTTTTCTTCTGCTATTAAAACGTCCTTATCTGATTTAACTTCATCTACAGGAGTAAAGAATGAAATCGTTCAAATGGTAAAAGAAGAAGATAAGAAGAAGCCGTTATCCGACCAGAAAATTGCTGATATCCTGAAGGGGAAAGGAATCGTAGTCTCTAGAAGGACGGTCGCTAAATATCGAGATCAATTAGATATCCCGTCTTCTTCCATAAGAAAAAGATACGAGTAAGGTGAAAATATGAGAACAGTTATCTTTTATACTAGAAATCAATGTCCTTTATGTGTAGAAGCCAAACAAATGCTGACATTAATAAAAGAAGATATCCCTTATAAGTTAATTGAAAAAGATATTAATGGGGACGATGATCTTACAGAACGATTTGGATTAATGATCCCAGTTGTTCAAATCGATGATCAAATCGTTCAATATGGGCAGATTGATTATTTTACTATTCGTAAACGTTTACAAGAAAAAACATGAGATAAGTTAGTTGAATTACGGTTCATCACCTGCTAAAATAAAAATTGAAGGCAGGGATGAATTTTTTTTGGAGGTCGCGGGACATAATATGTCTATACGGGACATTTTTTGACCAACGAACTTTAGCGAGGAGTTTTCTATGCAATCAATCATCGATATACAAAAAAGATTATTACCAGACCTGCTTGAAACTATGCAAAAGCGGTATCATATTTTGCGCTCGATTCGTTTTATGGAACCTGTCGGCAGGAGAAGCTTAGCAGGATCTCTTGGTTTAACAGAACGAGTTCTTCGAGGAGAAGTAGAATTTCTGAAGGACCAAGATCTCATTGACATTAAAACCTCCGGGATGACGATCACCGAAGAGGGAAACAAACTTCTTTTTCAACTAGAAGAAATGATGAGAGAGGTTTCAGGTATAAACGAATTGGAAGCAAAATTAAAAAGTTTGCTGCATCTCCAGGAGATCGTCATTGTTCCCGGGAATAGTGATGAATCACCTTGGGTAAAAGAAGAATTAGGAAGAGCCACTGCACAAAGTATGAAACAACGATTAATAGGAAAGAATATCATCGCTGTCACTGGTGGTTCAACGATGGCATCCGTTGCCAAAAAACTGACGCCTGATTTTTCGAAAAATGAAACGTTATTTGTCCCAGCAAGAGGCGGGATTGGAGAAGACGTAAAAAACCAAGCAAACACCATTTGTGCAAAAATGGCAGAGAGAACGAGAGAGAAACATCGTGTACTCTATGTTCCAGATCAAGTGAGTAAGGAAGTTTATCAATCTTTTTTAAAGGAACCTGCCATAAAAGAGGTTTTAAACTTAATCACCTCGGCTAATATTGTACTGCATGGAATTGGGGATGCGATTACGATGGCCGAACGTCGAAAGACTGATTTAGAAGATTTTAAGAAAATCCAAGAAGGAAAAGCAGTTGGAGAGGCATTCGGATATTATTTTGATGAAGAAGGAAAAGTCGTACATAAAGTGGCGACAATTGGCCTTCAGCTTGAACATTTATGTGAGATTCCTAATGTCATTGCTGTTGCAGGAGGCAGCTCTAAAGCAAAGGCGATTCAAGCCTACTTCAAGAGTGCTCCACACTCAACCGTATTAATCACGGATGAGGGAGCAGCTAAGCAGCTTTTAAAAGGTAACCCTTTTGAAATATAAATTTATATATAATCTTAAATCATTTAAGGAGGAAGTTATTCATGGCAACTAAAATTGGTATTAACGGATTTGGGCGTATTGGACGTAATGTATTCCGTGCAGCTTTAAACAACGAAAACGTAGAGGTAGTAGCTGTAAATGATTTAACAGATGCAAACATGCTAGCTCACCTTTTACAATATGATACCGTTCATGGAAACCTAAATGACAAAGTAACAGTTGACGGTGATTACCTTGTAGTAGGTGGTCAAAAAATTAAAGTTCTTGCAGAGCGCGATCCTGCTCAACTTGGTTGGGGAGATCTTGGTGTAGAAGTTGTCGTTGAATCTACTGGCCGCTTCACAAACCGTGCAGATGCTGCGAAACATTTAGAAGCTGGAGCGAAAAAAGTGATCATCTCTGCTCCTGCAAAAGATGAAGATATTACAATCGTTATGGGAGTTAACGAAGACAAATATGATGCCGATAACCATCATGTACTTTCAAACGCTTCTTGTACAACTAACTGTTTAGCACCATTTGCGAAAGTATTAAATGACAAGTTTGGTATCAAGCGTGGAATGATGACAACCATCCACTCTTATACAAACGACCAACAAATCTTAGACTTACCACATAAAGATTATCGTCGTGCGCGTGCAGCAGCTGAGAACATCATCCCAACTACAACGGGAGCTGCCAAAGCTGTATCACTCGTACTTCCAGAATTAAAAGGGAAATTAAATGGTGGAGCGGTTCGTGTACCAACTCCAAACGTATCATTAGTTGATCTTGTGGCAGAATTAGATAAAGAAGCAACAGCGGACGAAATCAATTCTGCTCTAAAAGAAGCGGCTGAAGGAGAACTTAAAGGTATTCTTGGCTACAGCGAAGAGCCATTAGTATCTAGCGACTACAATGGTAACCCAGATTCTTCTACAATCGACGCTTTATCTACAATGGTTATGGAAGGAAACATGGTGAAAGTCATTTCATGGTATGATAACGAAAGTGGTTACTCTAACCGTGTAGTAGACCTAGTAGAATATGTTGCTTCAAAAGGTCTTTAATTTTTAATTCCAAAAGTATATCCTATTTAAAGGATTGTGACACTCTTTTAAGACTTTTAATGGATAAATTGTGTTACAACCTCTATAATGAAAAGGGATGAAGGGGAGAGGGGTTGTTCCCTACTCCCCTTTTTGCTTTTTAACTATTCGGAAGCTTAATGCTTTCTAAGAACAAGAGGAGGGCCTTTTGAAATGAATAAGAAAAGTATTAAAGATGTTGATTTAAAGGGTAAACGTGTTTTCTGTCGTGTCGATTTCAACGTTCCAATGTCTAATGGGAATGTAACAGACGATACGCGAATCCGAGCAGCTTTACCTACTATTCAGTATTTAATAGACCAAGGTGCTAGAGTCATTCTGGCGAGTCACTTGGGCCGTCCTAAAGGTCAAGTAGTAGAGGAGTTACGACTAACTCCAGTAGCAAAGAGACTATCTGAGTTGCTTGACAAAAATGTGGCAAAAGCCAATGAAGCCTTTGGAGAATCCGTACATGCAGAAATTAAAAAGCTTGCTGAGGGGGACGTCTTGTTACTTGAGAACGTTCGTTTCTATGAAGGTGAAACAAAAAATGATCCAGAGCTTGCAAAAGAATTTGCTGCTTTAGCGGATGTATATGTTAATGATGCCTTTGGAGCCGCTCACCGTGCACATGCTTCTACTGAAGGAGTTGCCAAGCATATACCTGCGGTTGCTGGTCTATTAATGGAAAAAGAACTTGAAGTACTTGGAAAAGCCCTATCAAATCCTGAAAGACCTTTCACTGCTATCATCGGTGGTGCAAAAGTAAAAGATAAAATCGGTGTTATTGATCATCTTCTTGATAAAGTAGATAATCTGATCATTGGTGGCGGTCTTGCCTATACTTTCGTCAAAGCACAAGGACATGAAATCGGGAAGTCACTGCTTGAGGAAGATAAAATTGACTTAGCCAAGCAATTTATGGAAAAGGCCGAAGAGAAAGGCGTTAAATTCTACATGCCTATAGATGCCGTCGTTGCAGATGATTTCTCAAACGATGCGAATATTAAGAATGTGGATATTGATTCGATTCCATCTGACTGGGAAGCATTAGATATCGGACCAAAAACAAGCGAATTGTTTAAAGATGTAATCCAAAGCTCAAAGCTAGTGGTTTGGAATGGTCCTATGGGTGTATTCGAATTAGAATCCTTTGCGAACGGCACAAAAGCCGTTGCAGAAGCACTAGCTGATGCAACAGATACATACTCTGTCATCGGTGGGGGAGACTCTGCTGCCGCTGTTGAAAAATTTGGTCTAGCTGATCAAATGAGTCATATTTCAACAGGAGGAGGCGCTTCACTTGAATTTATGGAAGGGAAACAGCTTCCTGGAGTTGTCGCCTTAAACGATAAATAAGAAAGGATGATCGAAATGCGTAAACCAATTATTGCAGGAAACTGGAAAATGCATAAAACAATGTCAGAGGCAAAGGTATTTGCAGAAGAAGTGAATGGACTTACTCCTGACGTAGAAAAAATTGACACGGTCATTTGTGCTCCAGCCCTATTTTTAGAGCGTCTAGTCGATTGCACAAAAGACTATAAACCAGAAATTGGTGCTCAAAATATGCACTTTGAAGAAAGCGGAGCCTTTACGGGTGAAATCAGCCCAGTTGCGCTTGCTGACTTAGGCGTGAAATATGTGATTCTTGGTCATTCCGAGCGTCGTGAAATGTTCAATGAAACAGATGAATCAGTTAATAAGAAAACGTTAGCAGCATTTAAGCATAACTTAACTCCGATTGTTTGCGTAGGTGAAACGTTGGATCAAAGAGAAGCGGATCAAACAAAAGCGGTAGTAAGTGAGCAAGTTAAAAAAGCTCTTACTGGTTTAACAGAAGGTCAAGTGAAGGCTACGGTTATCGCTTATGAGCCAATTTGGGCGATTGGTACAGGAAAATCTTCCACTGCAGAAGATGCTAATGAGGTATGTGCTCATATTCGTAAAGTGGTGGCAGAGCAGTTTTCACAGGATGCGGCAAATGAGCTTCGCATTCAATATGGCGGAAGCGTGAAGCCGAACAACATTAAAGAATATATGGCTCAATCAGATATCGATGGAGCCCTTGTTGGTGGTGCAAGCTTAGAGCCGCAATCTTTCCTACAACTTCTGGAGGCAGGTTCTAATGAGTAAATCACCTGTTGCTTTAATCATCTTAGATGGATTTGCACTACGTGAAGAAGACAAAGGAAATGCGGTTACAGCAGCAAATAAGCCTAATTTTGACCGTTACTGGAATCAATACCCACATCAAACGCTGAAAGCATCTGGAGAAGCGGTTGGTTTGCCAGAAGGACAAATGGGAAACTCAGAAGTAGGACATTTGAATATCGGGGCAGGCCGAATTGTTTATCAAAGTCTAACCCGTGTGAATGTGGCAATTAGAGAAGGAGAATTTGAAAAAAATCAAACCTTCTTGGACGCCATTGACCATGTGAAGAAAAAAGGAACAGACCTACATCTCTTTGGTTTGCTATCAGATGGTGGCGTTCATAGTCACATCAAACATTTATTCTCTTTGCTTAAACTGGCTGCAGAAGAAGGAGTCAAGAACGTATATGTTCATGGTTTCTTAGACGGACGGGATGTTGGTCCAAAAACAGCAGATAAATATATTCAGGAAACACAAGAGAAAATGAGAGAATACGGTGTTGGAGAATTTGCTACCATTTCTGGGCGATACTATTCAATGGACCGAGATAAGCGTTGGGACCGTGTTGAGAAATCGTACCGTTCAATGGTTTATGGAGAAGGTCCAAGCTATTCGAACCCATTAGAGGTCGTAGTGGATTCCTATAATAATGGAATCTTTGACGAATTCGTTCTACCTTCCGTAATCAAGAGAGAAAATGGTGAGCCGGTAGCGACGATAAAGGATGAGGATGCAGTGATCTTCTATAATTTCCGTCCTGACCGTGCGATCCAAATTTCAAATACGTTCACAAACGAAGATTTCCGTTCGTTTGACCGCGGTCCAAAGCATCCGAAAAACTTACATTTTGTCTGCTTAACTCACTTTAGTGAAACGGTGGATGGCTATGTTGCCTTTAAGCCAACTAATCTGGATAACACCTTGGGTGAGGTCCTTTCACAAAACGGTTTAAAGCAATTAAGAATTGCTGAGACGGAAAAATATCCTCATGTTACGTTCTTTATGAGCGGTGGACGCGAAGATGAATTCCCTGGTGAAGAAAGGATTCTCATTGATTCCCCTAAAGTGGCGACTTATGATTTAAAGCCGGAAATGAGTGCATATGAAGTGACGGATGCATTGTTGAACGAAATTAATGATGACAAACATGATGCAATCATTCTCAACTTTGCCAATCCTGATATGGTTGGACATTCCGGAATGCTTGAGCCTACAATAAAAGCAATAGAAACAGTAGATGAATGCTTAGGGAAAATTGTTGATTTGATTTTAGAAAAAGGTGGGGCAGCCATCATCACCGCTGATCATGGAAATGCTGACGAAGTGGTTACTTTAGAAGGAAACCCAATGACAGCACATACAACAAACCCGGTTCCGGTTATTCTCACCAAAGAAGATGTCGAGCTTCGAGAAGGTGGAATTCTTGGAGACTTAGCCCCTACTGTTCTTGATTTACTTAATGTAGCAAAGCCGAAAGAAATGACAGGCCAATCTTTAATTAAAAAATAACGATCACAAGGAGAGATTTTCATGCCATTTATTACAGATGTTTATGCACGCGAAGTATTAGACTCCCGCGGAAATCCAACAATCGAAGTAGAAGTTTATACACAATCAGGCGCTTTTGGTCGCGCATTAGTTCCAAGTGGAGCTTCAACTGGAGAATATGAAGCGGTTGAGCTTCGCGATGGAGACAAAAGCCGTTACCTTGGTAAAGGTGTGCAGCAAGCCGTTGAGAACGTAAACGAAATCATTGCTGAAGAATTAATCGGTTATGACGTGACAGAACAAGTAGCCATCGACCGTGCGATGATTGAGCTTGATGGGACAGAAAACAAAGGAAAATTAGGTGCGAACGCGATCCTAGGCGTATCAATGGCCGCTGCACGAGCTGCTGCTGATTTCTTTGGTGTTGAGCTATACCAATATCTTGGAGGCTTCAACTCTAAACAGCTGCCAGTTCCAATGATGAACATTGTTAACGGTGGAGAGCATGCAGACAACAACGTAGATATCCAAGAATTCATGGTTATGCCTGTTGGTGCTTCCACTTTCAAAGAAGGTCTACGCATGGGCGCGGAAATCTTCCACAGCTTAAAATCTGTATTAAAAGAAAAAGGCTACAATACAGCAGTAGGGGACGAAGGTGGATTCGCTCCAAACCTTAAGTCAAACGAAGAAGCATTGTCCACAATCATCGAAGCAATCGAAAACGCTGGTTACAAACCAGGCGAAGAAGTGCTTCTAGCAATGGACGTTGCTGCTTCTGAAATCTACAATAAAGAAGATGGTAAATACCATCTATCAGGTGAAGGAGTCGTTCGTACATCAGAGGAAATGGTTGGCTGGTATGAAGAAATGGCTGCTAAATACCCAATCGTTTCAATTGAAGACGGATTAGACGAAAATGACTGGGAAGGTCACAAACTTCTAACAGAGCGTATTGGTCACAAAGTGCAACTTGTGGGAGACGATCTTTTCGTAACGAACACAAGCAAGCTTGCTCAAGGAATTGAACAAGGTGTTGGAAACTCTATCTTAATCAAAGTGAATCAAATCGGTACGCTCACAGAAACCTTCGATGCCATCGAAATGGCTAAACGTGCTGGATACACAGCTGTAATCTCTCACCGTTCTGGTGAAACAGAAGACAGCACAATCGCTGACATCGCTGTGGCAACAAATGCCGGTCAAATCAAAACGGGAGCTCCATCTCGTACAGACCGCGTAGCAAAATACAATCAATTACTACGCATCGAAGATCAACTGGCACATACTGCAGAATACCTTGGTGTGAAAACTTTTTATAATATTAAGAAGTAATGAATGAAAAAAGAGCTGATTCCAATTATTTTGGAATCAGCTCTTTTTAGTGTTTGGTGACGGAGGTAGCGGAGGCGTGTCGGGGTTGTAGCAGTAGCGAATTTTATATTAATTTGTCGAACGGTCAATATATGGCCTTCAACGGACAAATAAATGCTGATAACGGATGAATCAATTGGATCTGTGGACAAATTAACTCCTCTTTTGGACAAATAACTTAGACCGAAATCGATTATATTATATAGATTGTATGATATCAGCAATTATTGCATCGATATAAACCATAATTGCACGAGATTTTGATTTATTGTACGGAAAACTCCGTTAATTGTACAAAAGCGAAATAAATGGCATATTACACCCATTACATAAATCACCTAGCCCCAGCTAACAAACATTCTTCTAACTCACCGACACTATGAACAATTGTGGTCGATGTATACTCCGAAAGCTCTTCATATGTACCATACCCAAACGTAACCCCTATTGATGAAATTTGATTGTTATTCGCTCCGATGACATCATGCTTACGATCACCGATCATCAAAAACTGCTCATTTTCATATTCCGGATACTGATCCATCGCATACTTAATGATTTCCGTTTTTGAAATACGAGACCCATCAAGATTACTTCCGACTATTAGATCAAAGTATGGATCAATTTGAAAATAATCAACAATTTTTTCTGCAAAAAGAGTAGGCTTTGACGTTGCGATTACAATTAATTTATTATTAGTTTTTAATCGCTCTAGTAATTGTTGTATACCAGGATACAGGTGATTTTCAAACATCCCTTTCTCAACAAACCGTTCACGATAAAGCTCAATCGCTCGTTTAACCTCTTTCTCATTAAAGCCGTATTCCTCAGAAAAAGAGTCTTGTAACGGTGGTCCGATAAAAATTTCTAGCTTCGTAAGGTCGTTTACTGATATACTCATTTTTTGTAATGCATACTGTACAGATTTGGTGATGCCTACCTTTGGATCGGACAATGTACCGTCTAAATCGAATAAAATTACTTTTTTATTTCTCATAGTTTTCTCCTCCTGAGACGTTCAATATATTTTATCAGTAATACGAAACCTGTACTGATCCACATTCCTATTGTCCAATGTTTGACAATATGATAAACTTATCATATTGTCAGGTTCGTTTCAGGAGGTGGGTCTCGTGTATACATTAGCGGTTACTCTATTAGTGATTGTGTCAATTGCTCTAATTGTTGTCGTTTTACTACAATCTGGTAAAAGTGCAGGATTATCAGGTGCCATCTCTGGTGGTGCAGAACAGTTATTTGGTAAACAAAAAGCACGTGGAATTGATTTAATTCTACATCGCGTTACAATCGTGCTTTCCGTGTTATTTTTTGTTTTAACCATTGCTGTAACGTTCTTCTCTGATAAGTTATCATAAACTGGAACCTGGCCCGGAAATCGGGTCAGGTTTTTTTGCTTTATTAGAAAAATATGATGGTGCTTCTTACACTTGTCGAGTTAAACAGGCATTAATTGCCCCTTAGAAAATACGAAATTCTGGATTGTCACTCTGTACTTTGCTAAAAATAGAGAGTGAGCCTATAAATCAAACAAATTGTTTAAATTTACATAAAGGAGTTAATGATGATGAAAACAGTGTTACCAAAGCCATTTACGTTCGAAGCGGGTCCAAGAGCTGTCCTGCTCCTTCACGGATTTACTGGGAACTCTTCGGATGTAAGAATGCTTGGACGATTTTTAGAAAAGAAAGGCTACTCTTCCCATGCTCCCCATTATAAAGGTCATGGGGTTCCTCCTGAAGAGCTTGTCCATACAGGCCCAGAGGATTGGTGGCAAGACGTCTTAAATGGTTATGAGCACTTAAAAAGTAAAGGCTATGAAGAAATTGCTGTTGCAGGTTTATCTCTAGGCGGGGTATTTTCACTAAAATTGGGTTACACTGTACCTGTAAAGGGTATAGTACCAATGTGTGCGCCTATGTATATAAAAAGTGAAGAAGTCATGTATCAAGGTGTCGTCGACTATGCGCGAGAATTTAAAAAGTTTGAAGGGAAATCAGAAGACGTCATTGAAAAAGAAATAGAAGAGTTTAAGAACACGCCTATGAATACTCTTCGTGCATTACAGGAGCTTATCAGTGACGTCCGAAAAAATGTGGATATGATCTACTCTCCAACGTTTGTTATTCAGGCTAGAAATGACCACATGATTAATACGGATTCTGCAAATATTATTTATAATGAAGTCGAATCTGATCAAAAGAAAATTAAATGGTTTGAAGAATCAGGCCATGTGATTACATTAGATAAAGAAAAAGAACAATTACATGAAGATGTCTATCAATTTCTAGAGGGATTAGATTGGCAGGTTTAGTTGTATTGTCTAAGGAGGGATTTTTCGATGGATGAAAACATTCAAGAGCAGGTAGACCGACTTCTCACTTACATGAAGGACGAGGCATACAAGCCATTAACGGTTCAGGAGCTAGAAGCGGCATTTGGAATTGAAGGATCAACGAATTTTAAGGAATTTGTTAAAGCTCTTGTCGTCATGGAAGAGAGAGGTTTGGTCGTTCGGACCCGGAGCAATCGATATGGTTTACCTGAGAAAATGAATTTAATAAGAGGTAAGCTGACAGCCCATGCCAAAGGGTTTGCTTTTGTGATTCCAGAGGAGCAAGGTTTAGATGATATCTTTATCCCTCCTAATGAAGTCAATAATGCTATGCATGGTGACATCGTTTTAGCGAGAGTTTCGTCAGAATCATCTGGTTCACGCAGAGAAGGAACGATTGTAAGAATTATTGAAAGAGGAGTCCAAAAGATTGTTGGAACCTATACTGAAAGCAAACATTTTGGATTTGTGATTCCAGATGATAAAAAGTTTGCTAGTGATATCTTTATCCCGAATACAGCAAAGCTAGGGGCTGTAGAAGGGCATAAGGTGGTTGTCGAACTTACCTCTTATCCTGAAGGAAGAAAGAGTGCAGAAGGAGCCATCATTCAAATTCTCGGTCATAAAAATGATCCGGGTGTAGATATCCTTTCGATTATTCACAAGCATGGAATAACTATAGAGTTTCCAAATGAAGTCTTGGAGCAAGCGAATCAGACTCCAGACCAAATTGATGAATCAGAAATTAAAAATCGACGCGACCTGCGAAATGATACAATTGTGACGATTGATGGTGCCGATGCGAAGGACCTTGATGACGCTGTTACGGTCACAAAATTGGATAATGGGAATTTCAAGCTTGGTGTACATATTGCTGATGTCAGTTATTATGTAAAAGAAAATTCTCCCATCGATCAAGAGGCATTTGAAAGAGGAACAAGTGTTTATTTGGTTGACCGAGTCATTCCGATGATTCCACATCGTTTATCAAATGGAATTTGTTCTTTAAATCCAAAAGTCGATCGATTAACGCTCTCTTGTGAGATGGAAATTGACCCCCAAGGTGAGGTCGTTCACCATGAAATTTTCCAAAGTGTGATTCGAACCACAGAAAGAATGACGTATTCGGATGTAAGAGATATTTTAGTGGATAAAGATGAAGCATTAAGAGAACGTTATGCACCACTTGTTCCAATGTTTGAAAGAATGGAAGAGCTTGCATCGATTCTAAGGTCGAAGCGGATGAAGCGTGGCGCCATTGATTTTGACTTCAAAGAATCAAAGGTAATTGTCGATGATGAAGGACATCCAACAGACGTTGTCTTACGGGAACGATCTGTCGCAGAAAGACTTATCGAAGAATTTATGCTGATCGCTAACGAAACGGTTGCAGAACATTTTCATTGGATGGACGTTCCGTTTATTTACCGTATTCATGAAGACCCTAAAGAAGACAAGCTTCAACGTTTCTTTGAATTTATTACGAACTTCGGTTTGGTTGTGAAGGGGACGGCTAATTCGGTTCATCCAAGGGCTCTTCAAGAAATCATTGAATCGGTGGAAGGAAAACCTGAGGAAATGGTCGTCTCGACTGTTATGTTACGTTCGATGCAGCAGGCCAAATATTACCCTGAAAGCTTAGGGCATTTCGGGTTATCAACAGAGTTTTACACACATTTTACCTCCCCGATACGCCGTTATCCAGACTTAATTGTCCACAGGCTAATTCGTACGTATTTAGTGGAGGGGAAATTGGATGAGAGTACCCGTGAGAAATGGGATGCCCAGATGAGTGAAATTGCCGATCATACGTCAAGTCGTGAACGCCGTGCAGTCGATGCAGAGCGGGAAACGGATGAACTGAAGAAAGCGGAGTATATGGTCGACAAAGTTGGTGAAGAGTATGATGGAATTATTAGCTCTGTCACGAACTTTGGAATGTTCGTCGAGTTGTCCAATACGATTGAAGGACTTGTTCATGTAAGCTATATGACAGATGATTATTATCGCTATGATGAGCGGCATATGGCCATGATCGGGGAAAGAACTGGAAATGTGTTCCGTATTGGAGATGAAATTACGGTAAGAGTGGTGAAAGTCGACAAAGATGAACGGGCAATTGATTTTGAAATCGTGGGAATGAAGAGCAACAGGAGAGAAATCCCAGACGTCAAGAGCAGACCGTCCAACCCGAAGGAAAAGACAAGAAGTCGAACGAAAAATAATCAAAGGAATCGTGATGATGGGGAATGGTCTACACGACCTCCAAATGCCAAAAAGAAGAAGAAAAACAAACGCTTCTTCGAAAATGCACCCAAAAGCAAACGGAAAAAATAAGACATAGGACAGTAGACAGGAGCAAAGTCGCCTCTTCCCTTTGCTCCTTGTCCATTTTTCGCTATAATAGAAAGACTAGAGAGAGATGGGGGAGAGCATATGCCAAAAGGTGAAGGAAAATTAGTGGCACAAAATAAAAAAGCACGCCATGACTTTACCATTGAAGAAACCTATGAAGCAGGACTCGTACTTCAAGGAACCGAAATTAAATCAATTCGTGCAGGTCGAGTAAACCTAAAAGATTCCTTCGCACGGATTCGTAACGGTGAAGTCTATGTGTTTAATATGCATATCAGCACATATGAACAAGGAAATCGGTATAATCATGATCCATTACGTACACGTAAACTGCTTCTTCATCGTAAACAAATCAACAAATTAATCGGTGAAACCAAAGAAACAGGATATTCCTTAGTCCCGTTAAAGCTTTATATTAAAAATGGAGTAGCCAAGCTTCTAATTGGACTAGGAAAAGGGAAGAAGAAATTCGATAAACGTGAAGATCTTAAGCGTAAAGAAGCCAATCGTTCCATCCAACGTGAACTTGCACAAAGACAAAAAGGAAACTATTAAGACAGTCTCCTATAATCTTACAATTGCATTTTTCCGTAGATTTGTTATAATAATAAATGTCGACAGGTTAACCGCCTAACGACATGAACAATTGAATAGTTGACTTAAGACTCAACTACTCCCGTTCGCCCTTTCTAACATGGGGACGTTACGGATTCGACAGGGATAGTTCGAGCTTGAGTTGCGAGCCGAGGGGATCGTCCTCGTTAAAACGTCAAAGCCAATAATAACTGGCAAATCAAACAATAACTTAGCTTTAGCTGCGTAATAGCACTTTAGCTGTTCCTCCCTCCATCGCCCATGTGGTAGGGTCAGGGACTCACTCTTAGTGGGCTACGCCTAATTCCGCAGTCTGAGGATGATGGAAGAGACCAATCAGACTAGCTGCTCCAACGCCCGTCGATAGGCATAGGAGTTAGCGAACTCGCGAATATATCGACTACGCTCGTAGACGCTTAAGTGCCGATATGTCTGGACGTGGGTTCGATTAGTAAATAGTCGCCTTATGTGGTAACACATAAGTGAAAATTCGGCTTTATCGGTGAAACCTAAGTCACATCATTGTGATAAGGCAATGCCGAGCGGTATGTGGAGTAATCCAACAGCCGTGTATCGACTCATAGGCTGCCCTCTTATGGGGTGTAGTACTAGGATGCGAAAATCTGCCTGAGGTCTTTCAGGTAAATCTACCTTTCGCATAATACGCCGAAGGACCTGTAAACCAGGTTCAAGATATAGTCAGTGCCATGACGAAAGTATGGAATAGCACGTCCCACCGTCTCCACCAAATACATATTTGGTGGTTTTTTGATTTTTGTGACTTGAACCATATAATTATCGTGTTGCAAGCTTATGGTTCAAAAAACTTTTGGGAAAATTATGCTTTAATTCTTAAAACCCTATGTACAAACTAATGCCATGTTGTTGCTTTCATGTGACAACATGGTTTTTTTATGTTATTCAATAAATGTAGAGTAGTAGCAACACCAGGGCATATTCATTATATTTCCAAATTTAAAAAGTGATATTACAGGTGATGCAGCTGTAAAAAAAATCATGAATGAGTTGATGATAATCCACACTTTTGTTTAAATGTTGAGAAAGCATAACAGTCTTTAAATAAGATTAAAAATCTTAAAGCTGAAAATTACTATTGTTATCATGTTAGAAAATTTATAGGATAAACACGAATATTCGGCTCTTGAATTAAACAACTTTATTATCTCTACATACAAGCCTGGTTTAACAAAATAGATCTTTTGCAATACCAGCTATTAGGACTTGACAATCTATATACAGTACCAGTCAAAAAATCCATCAATAGGTTGATGCAATGCCCTTTTCCTATAGGTACCCGTGTGTATAGCTACAGTGGTTATGGACTTGACTTGTAGCCCTCTGTGGGGAAAGACTGAAGCAGTTGTTTCATCAGGCATACGAGTATCACCCCCCATTCATTGCTTGATTTATACAAGGCGTGAGCTGAACAAGGAGTTTGCGCTTTTCTTATTGCTTAGGAAACCTAAATGGTGTATTCTCGCTATTATCTAAAAAAAGAAAAAATTACTTCTGCAAAACTAATGGTGCAGGTTCATACATGTTCGTTTTCGTATACTTTGTTGTTCCGGTCAATAATTACAACCATACTGTATCCTTTTTGAGTGCTTGATGTCAGAAGGGAGAGGATGGATTTGAAAAAAATGGTGATAACCAATTTCTTTATTAAAAAGTCCCTCAACTCAAAAAATCTCAATTTATGCGAAAAGTACTTGAGAGATTCCATTTTCCGCAGGGAAAACTTGTAAAATATGAATAAATAAATTGATCATAAGGAGCATTCAACTATGAAAAAACCAGTACTATTCATCGTGACGAAAAAAATTATAGTTTATTATGCATTTCGTGACAAGCTTCGGCAAATTTTTGGAAATGATATTCAGATTGTAACGAATCACTTTCCTCCTGTGAATTTAAATGAGATTGATTTAATCCTGTCTTCTGGGTCAAAGGAGTTAGAAATGGAGTATATTGAGCCAGTTAGACATTTTAAGCCGGTTTTAATTGCTAATCGATCGATTGAGTTTTCGAAATTAGAAAAACTTATAGAACTACCGGAAGGAACACATTGTCTTTTAGTAAGCGATGAAAAGCATATGGCTGAAGACTCTGTAGAATTGCTGAAAAGAATGGGTTTTGATCAGCATGAAATAACATCCTATTCTCCAGATATGGATTGCTTACCTTCATTAGATGGAGTAGAAGTTGCTATCACACACGGTTTAAAGGAGCTTGTTCCGACGGATGTGAAGAAAATTATCGATTTAGGAGTCAGGAGCCTCGATTTATCAACGATTATAGAAATTTCAAGAGTCTTGCAGCTACCTGTTGAAAAAGTACCCCTACTTACAGCTGATTTTTTCCGAAATTTCGTTCGAATTGGAAAAAAGCTAGCCTATTCAAATCATAATGAAAGTCGATTGAATCAACATCTTGAAACGGTATTGAATGCCGTTCATGAAGGAATTATTTCGATTAATACGCAAGGGGTTATTACTGTCTTCAATGAACAAGCAGGACGGATTTTAGGTGTTATGAGTGAACAATGTATAAATCGGCACTATTCAAAGGTGATTAGTGAGTTTAACATCGATGAAATTTTAGAGTCTAGAAAAGAGATAGCAGATCAAATTATTCAAATTCACGAACGGCAACTATTGATGACCAAAACACCCATCATGTTAAATCAACATTTTATTGGTGTAGTGGTTACATTTCAAGATGTAACATATGTTCAAAGGTTGGAGCAAGAGATTCGAAGAAAGAAAACAGAGTCTGGATTAACGACGAAATATTGTTTTGAGGATATAATCAGCCGCAGTCAGGAAATGGACCGAACAAAAGAAATTGCGAAGAAAATTGCTAAAAGTGATTATACCGTTCTGATAAACGGGGAAAGTGGTACAGGTAAGGAGCTGTTCGCTCAGGCTATCCACGAATACTCTTCCAGAAAGGTAGGTCCATTTTTGGCTGTGAATTTTGCAGGGTTAACAGAGACGTTAGCGGAGAGTGAGCTTTTTGGTTATGAAGAAGGAGCCTTTACGGGAGCAAAAAGGGGCGGGAAACCGGGCCTTTTTGAGTTAGCTCAAAACGGAACGATTTTCTTAGATGAAATTGGTGATGCTCCTTTAAGTATTCAAGCTTCTTTATTAAGAGTGATTCAAGAACGGCAAGTTATGAGAGTTGGTGGTAATAAGGTGATACCAATCAATGTCAGAATCATTGCCGCTACGAACAAAGATCTTCAACAAATGATTGCTATAGGGGATTTTCGAGAGGATTTATTTTACCGTTTAAATGAGCTGCCATTATCAATTCCTCCGTTAAGGGAAAGAAAGCTGGATATTGAAATTCTCTTCAACTATTTTTTAAAAGAAAAGAATAGAAACAAGCATTTAACTACTGGTTTTGTTAAAGCGATGACAAGTTATCATTGGCCTGGAAATGTTCGGGAATTAGTGGGGGTCATTAATTATCTGACAGTAACGGTTGATGGGAATCAAATCGGAGTCGAGCATATTCCACAAAGAATCATGAAAACAGAGAATCAAGAACATGATCATCAAGTAGATAAGATCATAAAGTATTTGGATGGTTTAGGGGATTTAAAACGGTATATGGAAATATTAGAATGTCTAGCACTTTATAAGAATTATTCTTATGGGATTGGAAGAGGGACATTACGTTCGAATCTTAGATTTTCTATTAGTGATGGACAGCTTCGTACAAAGTTGGAAGCTTTAAAAAGAACAGGGTGCGTTATTTCAGGAATTAAGAGACAAGGAACAAAAATAACAGAATCCGGTTTAGCTGTTCTTGATACTTTAAATAGTCATTCCCTTTAGGTAATTATTCACCTAAAAACCATCCTAAAGATAACCTAAAAAGAATAAAGTGGTGGTTTCCCCTTAAAAAATGGGCATTCTAAAGTTGGCATAAAACTTGCTTTAAAAATACAAAAGGTCAACTTATTGTCAGATTCGTTAATTTGTGGACAAATATTTTGATCATAATAAGAGCAATTGTTTTATAATTTAAATTTTTTTACTAGGAAGGTGAATTTAGGATGATTACTTTAATTAAAAATGGTGAAATCTATTCTCCTGAGTATCTAGGCCGCCAATCAATCTTATTCATTAACAATAAAATTGTGAAGGTTGGTGATATTGATGAGAGTAAGTTTCTCGATTTAGAATTAAACGTTCAAATTATTGATGCAACAGATTGTATTGTAACACCTGGGTTTATTGACCCTCATGTTCATTTAATTGGCGGAGGGGGAGAAGGTGGATTTTCAACTAGGACTCCTGAAATTCAACTAAGTGATATTGTGAAATCCGGGATTACCACTGTTGTAGGATGTCTAGGAACTGATGGGACAACACGGCATATGACATCATTGTTAGCTAAAGCAAGGGGTTTAGAGGAAGAAGGTATTTCCACATTTATATATACAGGGAACTATCATGTCCCTACACCTACAATCACATCTTCTGTGAAAGATGATGTCATATTAATTGACAAGGTGATTGGTGCAGGTGAAATTGCGATATCAGATTCTAGGTCTGCACAGCCATCTGTACATGAAATTGCGAAATTAGTAGCGGAAGCTCGAATAGGAGGCTTGTTAAGTAATAAAGCAGGTGTTACACATTTCCATGTGGGCCCTGGTAGACGGAAACTTTCCTTCTTGCACACTCTTTTAGAAGATTATGAGATTCCTGCCTCTAAACTCTATGCAACCCATATAACTAGAAGTAAAGAGTTGATAGAGGATGCGATTACGTTATCACAAAAGGGTGGATTTGTTGATATCACTGCTGATGAGGAAACAGGTGAATGGATTAAATATTTCAAGGAAAAAAATGGTGATTTAAACCAGTTAACTTTATCATCTGATGGAAATGGCAGTTTGCCTAAGTTTGACTCAGACGGTGAGTTGATTGGCCTTGGGGTTGCAAGTCCTTACACTCTATATGAACAAGTAGTAATGGCTGTGAAAAAGTATAATTTTCCATTTGAAGAAGTTCTATCACTCGTAACACGTAATACGGCAAACGCTTTATGTATCCAACATAAAGGTAGTTTAAAAGAGGATAATGATGCAGATATCCTCGTTTTAGATAAAGATTCATTGGAGATTAACCATGTATTTGCAAAAGGGCGTCATATGGTAAAAAATCAAGAAATCATTGTAAAGGGAACCTTTGAGTAATATAAGAGTTTTCTATCAATCTATTCATGTGAAGTGAAAGGTAAACGTAAGAGAATGAGTTACCAAGCCTTTCATTTCACTAGACTAAACAAATGATATTGCGAAGGGTTCCATTAGATGAAAAATAATGTTTGTGAAAAGGGAGGATTTTAACATGAAAAGACAACCAACGTTTGCAGAAGCCGTTTTTCCCATTGCAGCAATGCTGGTCTTGCTTGCAATTGGCTTCGGATATTTTAAATTTCAACCAGAGCCGCTACTTCTACTTGCTTCTATTTGTGCTGGTTTTATCGCTTTAAGAGTAGGTGTAAAATGGGACGAGATGATGGAAGGAGTCCGTGAGAAAATAGATGCGGCAATGCCGGCGATCTTAATTTTAATCTCGATTGGAGTATTAATTGGTACATGGATGATCTCAGGTAGTATCCCGATGATGATTTATTTTGGAATTAAGATTATCAATCCTGCATTTATCATTCTAATTGCCTTTGTCGTATCAGCTATTATTTCGATTGTAACAGGTACCTCTTGGGGATCCGTAGGAACTGTTGGTGTAGCGCTTATGGGGATTGCAACGGGATTGGGTGCTTCTTTACCTGCAACGGCGGGGGCGATTGTAGCCGGTGCGTATTTCGGTGATAAACTCTCCCCTTTATCTGATACAACGAATTTAGCTCCTATTGCAGCGGGAAGTGAGCTATATGAACACATTAAGCATATGTTGTATACGACTATTCCAGCTGCTGTCATCTCATTAATTGTGTACACTGTCGTTGGATTTAACTTAGCAGAGGGGTCATTTGCCACTCCAGATACAACAGAGACGATGTTAAATACTTTAGAGACTATGTTTAGTTGGAATATTTTGTTGTTATTACCTCCAATTATTATCTTATATGGATCGATTAAAAAGAAACCGACTTTGCCTACCATTGTCGCTTCATCCATTGTTGCAGCTATTTTAGCGAAACTTATTCAAGGATTTACTTGGAGTGATATATTTGCTTCTACAGTTAGTGGTTTTAATGTTTCAATGGTGAAGGTTGAAGGATTTAACCCGGAAAATGTCATTTGGGAAGTAACGAGGCTTGTAAACCGGGGAGGCATGCAATCAATGACAAGTGTTATTTTAATTTCGTTTTGTGCCTTTGTATTTGCAGGGATTATCACAAAAGCTAGCTGCCTTGAAGTGATTATGACAACGCTAATGAAGAAAGTAAGAAGAACGGGAAGCCTTGTTCTTTCTACGGTTGTTTCAGGTATCACAATGGCACTTGTTACCGGTAATTCATACTTGTCAATAATTATTCCAGGTGAAATTTTTAAAGATGCCTATAAAAAGAAACGATTACATGCGAAAAACTTATCAAGGACATTAGAGGATTCGGGAACCGTTGTTGTGCCTCTAATTCCATGGTCTTCGGCTGGAGTTTATATGGCTGGGACACTAGGTGTTTCTGTACTAAGCTATGCTCCATGGGCAATCCTATGTTACCTCGGATTCTTTTTTGCCATCATACTAGGGTATACTGGAATCGGCATTGAAAAGTTAAAAGAGAATGATTTAAAAACTGATTATTCAGAAAATTATAAAGAGAATGTATTGTAAATAAATTTTTGTGTCGAGATTAGCTTGTAGTGAAAACGAATGTTTTTTACTGCAAGTTTTTTAATATTTTTAAATAAAAAAATTATTATTGGTGTTCAACAATCGGCAGATTGTGTAAAAGAAACCTAATTCAAACAATATTTATGGTAAAATAAGTAAGAGTTTATGATATCACCGTAAGGGGAGTAAACATGAAGGGACTTAGCAGACTACTTTTGTTTTTTTATTTATTAATCATGGTTCTTTGGGTAGTGAATTCACATTATTTATTTTCAATCTGGGGTGTAACTGTTTGGTTACTAATTATACTTTTAGGTTTTGTTATCTATAAAAAGTTAAATAATTTTTTTATATTCTTAAGAAATTCGTAAAGGTATCTAATGACATAATGTTACTATTAGTGGTTTTAACGGCTGCTATCTTCTATGCAACAAGTTCTATGCCTTAATGACAAGTATAAAATTACACAAGAATACACTAAGTATTTAGAGGAGTCTTAGGAGATATGCAGACATTTATATATATGGTTAGGCATGGAGATTCACCAAAAGAAGGAAATGAGAAAACAAGGGGATTAACTGAAAAAGGGGAAAAAGATGCTCAATTAGTGGTAAGAGTATTGCAACAGGAGGGTATTGATATCGTTGTCTCTAGCCCGTACAACAGATCAATTTTAACAGTACAATCACTTGCAGGGCAAATAGGTCAAGAAGTTTTAGTTGTTGAAGATCTTAAAGAGAGGGTTTTTACAACTGTAGAAAATAGGGTTTCTGATAAGGATTTATACCCTTTATTAAAGAAGTCATTCACCGATTCGAACTTTGCTCTAGCTGGAGCTGAATCAAATGCCACTTGTCAGAAAAGAGCAATAAAAGTTTTAAAAAAATTATTAAACGTCTACCAAGGAAGGAAAGTAGTATTAGGCACCCACGGAGCTATTATGACTTTGATGATGGGTTATTACGACCAAAAGTATGATTTAGATTTTTTGCTTAATACTTCTAAGCCGGATATATATCGAATGGAATTTAATGGGGATATTTTGGTAGAAGTGAAAAGATTATGGGACCCTCATCGAATCCATTCAAACTAATCTTTCACGATCAGACAGGATAGTAGAAGAGATTTTTGATTTACAATAATGTAAATGTCATTCACAAATGATACGAAAGTACCATTTTTTGTATTGTCATTAACAAATAAGATTGAAGTGTAATCATACATTAAAAAGTCATCACTAAAGAAACTAAAAATAAAAGGGGATAGGAATATGGGTTTTTGGTATTTTTTAATATTATTTATAGGATTGTTCCTAGTTATAAAAGGAATTCTTATGAAAAAACCAGTTAAAAAGATTAGCTTGGTATTTATGGGTTTACTCTGTATTTCATTCTCCATTTTTATGTTCTCACCAGGTAGTGCAGAGATAATTTCAGATTTACTGAACTTGAACTAGGTTCCCTATTTATTAGTCATTGTAAAAATTAACTTACATGTTTTCTCTTGAATTAAAATAAAACTATTAAACAATTGGGCGCTTATCTGTAATAAGCGTCTTGTATTGAACAACGATGGACTGTCTAAGCAGTCCATTTTCTTGGTTCTAAATCAGTTATATGACAGGATGGTAAAAGAAAGGGTTTTTTTGCTCTAACTTGAATATTTATGAAGTATAGTACGATTTAGGGGGATTCTATGAAGAAGAGTTTGCAATTATTTGGTTTTGTTTTATTTATTTCAGGCACTGTGTTATTTGGTATTATGCATCTGGCAATTGCTTTATTCATCCCTAATTTGGGAGGTTGGAGTGATCCTCCTGGTAAGTTCGTGGTGGTGCTTAATGAAATTATGGGATGGGTTCCCTATGTGTTAAGCATTATATTTATGTTGATTGGAGGATTTATTCTTATATATGATTTATGGGAAACTAAACAAAAAGAAACAGATTCAATTTCTCACTAATTGGGTTCGTTAATTCAAAAACTGATAACAATCGTACACAGCTTACTTCTTCCACAATCGGACACAAATCGGGAATAAGATTTGCCCTCTTTCTTGATTTTAAGGATCATTTAACGAAGCAATAGCGACAGACCATGAGTATCTTTTAGGATTATCTTGAAAACAAGCCTTTATGAAAA
Organism: Rossellomorea pakistanensis; assembly: GCF_016908495.1. Taxonomy (GTDB): domain Bacteria; phylum Bacillota; class Bacilli; order Bacillales; family Bacillaceae_B; genus Rossellomorea; species Rossellomorea pakistanensis. The sequence goes on from NZ_JAFBDZ010000002.1 coordinate 987,164, forward strand.
GGCCATATTCTTGAGCAACACTTTAAAGGAAGTTGGATCTTTTTGTTAGATTATAGAGGTGATAAACGATCGGGGCAGGATAGTTACACTATTTTCTTGAATTAAGTTATGAATGGGGGATTTTATTGAAAACACTTAACAAATTGCCAAAAAGTAACCCAAGTTTACATTTGGAACTAATTAAAAATGGATGGATTCCAATGAAAGAACCTAAGAATTTAATAAGTGCTATTTTGTTATCTACCCCTTTAATGATTGTCGCTGCAATCATCTCTATTGGAGTAATAAATATCTTTTCCACTATTTCTTTGAGCGAATTTGGACTGACATCTGATTCGATATCAATAACAATTAACTTAGGTATTATTTTTTTGCTAATCTTGCTTTTAATACTTCACGAATTACTTCATTTGATTTTTATTCCTAATTTTATTAAATCAGAAAAAACATATATAGGACTTACTCAGTTCGGGGGTTTTGTGATTACGGAAGAAGAGATTTCAAAATCAAGATATATCTTCATTACACTTGCTCCTTTCATGATTATTTCAATAATTTTGCCATTAATATTAGGTGTATTTGGACTATTAACAACGACATTGAAGTTTCTGATAATCCTAAACTCAATGGCATCCTCAGTTGATATGTTTAATCTTCTTCTTATAATTAAACAGGTACCGAAAAATGCAACTCTAAAAAGTAATGGACCAGACACTTATTGGAAAAACGTACAAATGAAAGAAAAGTAACGGAAGTCATTTCATTTAAAGGAAGCTTTTCTACAATATCTGTGCGGCATAATTATTGTAGAACGCTCTTTCGTATTAGAGAGCTTTTCAGGAATAAAAGTGCAGTCAACACAGTAAAACAATCTTCCGCAATAGGTCGCGATAATTTAATACGCGATTTTTGGATGAATTAAATCATTGTAAGGATTAAAAATTTTGAAATGAATGCGGTTAAAGTAAATTATAACTGCCGGTCACATATATGATAAAGTAATAAGTGAAAATTTGACAGTGTTTTAGGAGCTAAGTTATATGGAATATCTAAGTTATTCGCAAAAAAGAATGAGTGCAAAAGATATAATACCACTTTATAAAGACGTAAATTGGTGGCCAGAAAGAAAAGAAAGTGATATAGAAAAGATGCTCCAATTAGGAAGTTCTGTTGGTGCTTGGAAAGATGGAAGACTTGTCGGATTTGCAAGAGCAATAACAGACGGAAAATTCCGAGCCTATATTGAAGATGTAGTAGTAATTAGTAGTCTACAAAAAACAGGTATTGGAAAGATTCTTGTAGCTAAACTACTAAATGAACTGAATCATATTGATGTAATTAGTTTGTTTTGTAGCGAAGAGCTAATCCCTTTTTATGATCAAAACCATTTTAAATACAGCAAATCTCAATTTGTTATGCATAGAAAAAATTAATATTCTCATAGTAGAGGTACTCAAATGGATAAGAAAGTTATCATCGAAACTTATAAGGAATATTGGCAGATACAATTTGAAGAAGAGAAAAAATCTATAACTGAAATTTTGAGTGGCCAATTTATAGCTATTGAACATATAGGAAGTACCTCAATTGAAGGTTTAGGAGCTAAACCTATTCTTGATATTGCAATCGGAGTAGAGAAATTAAAAGTTACCAACGAATATATAAAACCGTTAGCAAAAATAGGTTATGAGTTTGTTGATCACGAGGAATTTCCTGAACGGAGGTTTTTTAGAAAAGGGGAATGGAGAGCTGGTACGCACCATGTACATATCTATGAATTCAAGAGTGAACATTGGAATAACCATATCTTGTTTAGAAACTATTTGAGAGAAAACACTGCAATACTTAAAGAGTATGAACAACTTAAGAAAAAACTAGCCAAAGAATTTACTTTTGACAGGGTTAAGTATACTCAAGGAAAATCAAATTTCATTCAAAATGTTATTAAGAAAGCAAAGAAGGAAGCAGAAACGTCAGTACACTAAGCGATAAGATTTTTGTTAGAGTTAAAGATTGACTTTTAACCAATCGAGGAAAATAGCTGAAGATCGGCTGGGTGATTTTTAGCTATTTTCTTTGTTTCGTTAAAGGACAGGTTTACTGGAACCAATTGATATTGTTCTATAAAATTAGGAGGATTAAATTGAAGAAGGAAGAATCAAATATGCCAAAGAAGATACTGTTTAATTTAATTCTTGTTATTATCCTCTTAATAGTTACAAAAATGTTTTATGATGAAAGACATTCAAATAATTACATAGGTTTGTTGTTATTGATCATTTTCTGGATGTTTAGAAGTATGTACGATTTTTCGAGAACATAAGAGAAGGGAAAAAGAAGTTAGCGTTGCTAGATTTATTTCTAGTAACTGTTGGTTTTGGCTTATTGCTTTGGCAAGCATCAAATTTCTAGCTTAATAGCTTTTTAGCTTATTTCATTATAAAGGCAAAATTGAAGATCCAGCCGGACGATTTCCGACTATTTTTTATTCAGCAATCGCGCCATTTAGGTTGCGAAATGTTCCTAGCTCAGATGAAATGTAGTCACACAATTTTGGTAAAGGTTAGGCAGTTTAATATTTCTAAAACTGAAGGGTTACTTCAAGGAGTCGAATAAGGAGGTAACGCTCGAAAAGGTTCCCCTTGCTAAACCTTTTCGAGGATATGCAAAATATCTTTATTGTAATCTTTTTGCTCATTACTCTAGGTGAGATTAGTCAGACATGAGTCTTTCAGATCATTGATTGATTAAGAATCAGCAGGAATTTTGGGAAGAAAATTGAATTAGTAATAAGCTCTCATCACTCCAACTACAAGACAAATTCAGTAAAGGGTTTGAAAAGATGAAAACTAAATTTATTATAATCATTATCCTTTTTTTATCCTTGTTAACATTGACTAGCTGTGTCAGCTCAGAGGGTGAAAAATTTATAGAACAATCTGAAACCCAAGAACAGGCTAAGAAAATGGTTGAAGAAGAACTTCTAGAATATGGCCTCCCTATTGAGATAAATGGTAATGTATTTTACAAGCATGCTGGTAAAAAAAGGTTAGAAAATAGGATTGCAGTTGATTATAAGACTTTGAACAAGCCTGAATTTTATGGAAGAGCCTTTGTTGAAGTGGATATAGAAAACAATCCACGTACACTACAAAAGGTTATTGATAAAGGAATTATAGAAGAAGCGGGCTATGATTTATATAATACGGCACTTGTACATGTCTTTCCTTTAGCGTACGAATCTTCCCTTAAAAAGACAAAGCAGATGAATCGTTATTTTCCGAAATTAGAATTCGTGGGCCATTCAGACATGGAAAATAAATTAAAAATATATGTTAAATTAAAGCTAGATAAAGGGCAGTTCATGCAAAAATCTTTATTGAAAGATTTAATCAGGGATTACTCAAAGAACAACTTTAATCAACCTAACGAAGAAGAAGCAAAAAAACTAATCGATAAATATATGATTCTAGCAGTTGATCCGAATGGCGGCACAAAGATTCTCCCGGAAATTAATCTGGAATACGCATACAGTGGAAACTTTAGTAACAAACAGATGGATAAGCTTTTAGATGAATTACTTTTAATAAATGGGCTGCCATATGGAATCTACTCTATAACTGTCAATGCCGATGGATTTTTAGAGGAGGAAAGCAAAACATATAATCAAGACGCATTTGGAAACAAGTATCCGCAATTTGTAGGATACTTAAAAATAGATAAGGAAAATAAACTGAAAAGTGTAATAAAGTATTTTCAAAACTGAATAGTAGCCTGTTCAATGGTGGTTTGTCGCAAGTAAGATAAAATTATCTTCAACGGGCGCATTTCCTAAAAAGATGCGTCTTTTTTGCAGGGATTGTAGGGTAATAGATGGAAAAAATTATGTGAGTATTTTAGATTTATGACATTGGTGAAGGGAACTTCCACAATATGGAGAACAATTACTCTAAAAAACTAAAGATTATATTGATGATTTAGTTGATTACAATTATTTTAATGGTGCTGTTCTTGTTAGTTATAAAGGAGATGTATTAATTAAGGAAGGGTGTGGAAGTTCGTCATTTCAGTATGACATTCCAAATAACCCCTCTACAAAATTTCGTATTGGTTCGTTGACAAAAGCTTTTACTGCAATGGCTATTTTAAAACTTCATCAGCAAGGTAGTTTGGATATTGAAAATTACTTTAATCGAACCTTAAATAATCAATGATATTTCACGTTATTCTCAATCGGGCGCATTTCTGCAACAAGAAATGCGCTCTTCTTAATGAACTTAGCCATTTAATTAAGGAACACCCTTGATAAACAGAACCCCATTGTTAGTAACTTAAATAGTCTTAGTAAAGGGTTGAAATTTAATCCATAACACATATCAAATTTATGTAAACTTTTTAATTAGTAATTCGTCTTATATCTGAAGGGTGGTAAAGAATGAATGGTCCGGATCAATTGAAAGAATTAAATACTGAAATGAATTTCGTTTATCGATATTTAAGGAAGTTAGGAATATCTCATGAAGATTCTCAAGATGTGGTACAAGAAACCGCATATAAATTCTTGATGTATTATGACTCTATTAAGACAAAAAAAATAAGAAGTTGGTTAATTCGGGTAGCGTTGAATTTTCATCATGACCAGTATCGAAAGAATAAACGGATACAACTGGGGTTTCAGGATGAGCAAATAATATTGCAATCAAAAGAGCTACCTGAAGATGTTCTAATTTCTAATGAAAAGTGGTCAGATATTGAACGAGTATTAAATAAATTAAAGCCACAGTATAAAGAACTAATTCTTCTAAAATATTTAAATGACTGTCGGCAACGTGATGAACCACTTGGCGAATGGTCCACCCATCAGAGCGATAAGCTGTATCTAACTGCTCATCGCTTAACTTTCCAAAGGATAACGCAAATCCATTCAAATAACCCCTCTCTATACTTAATAGTGGTATTGTAGATAAATAAATATTTAATTTTAACGTATATTCATTCGAATACAGGACGCATAAAGCTTCTCTCATAACTTAAAATACATTTAGTTTCTTCTGCAAATTTATAAGCTTCTTGACACTCTGCATCCAATGCCATTTTTACTCGGTACTCTTCATATGCTGCTAAACTTGGGAAAGTGAATAAGGCATAAGCAATATTATTAGCACCTTCATGTGGAAGGAAATAACCATGATGTGAAATAAGAACCATTTTTGGTTGTAAGGATTTCCCCCAACATATACGGTTGTTGCTCTTTTTTTACTGGTTTTCCATTAGTTGCCTCGGGTTCAGATGCTTATGTTTGGTTGACGACACACGTTTAGATGGTATAGATTAGACAATTATATAACGACTATAGATCCTCACCATCCATAGCTTCCTAGAAAGGGGATTTTTGAAGTGAATAGCATCCAAAGCCGTTTGTTACTGATGTTGCTCATATTTATCCTTTTCCCCTATTTCTTATCTGTGTTGCTCATTTATGGCTACACTAAAAATAGTGTAGAAAAGCATGAACTTGCCAATAGTCAGGAACAGATAGAAGAGAGCTTAGAAGAATTGCAGCAATACTTTAATGAAATGTTAGATCTTCCTTACCTATTGTACCGTGACGCAGATTTGTTCCGTATTTTTAAAAATGAGGTGGAAGATTCCAGTTATTTAGAAAAAAGCATTCAGAATTTTTATTTGATGCGTAAGGAAATCCGCCAAGTCCGCTTCTATATAGATAGAGGGAAAGAGTCATTCACAGTTTATAACGCTATGGTCAGTGTCCGTAAATCAAAGCCTGCCTTCTTAAAACAACCTTATATTAAACAACTATACCAGTCGAACGTCAAGCATATTATCGAACCGCCACATCCTATAAAGAATTATAATAATGCAGCAATTGTTCCCAAAACTGATCAAACAAAAGTGATTACCTTTCACCATAAAATAACCGATGTGTTTACAGGAGAATTTCTCGGTGTTATCTCCATGGATGTTGAACTGAATAAATTTGCTCAAATTGCCGATGACTTGATCAAAGAAAAAGAAGAGTCTGTGTATCTATTGAATGAAAATGATCAAGTGATTTACAGCAGTAACACTAAGCTGATCGGTCACTATGCTTCTACTGAGTTAAAAAAACAGCTACAACAAAAAGAAGGCGTGAACGACGATATCCTCCTATCTAAAACATTATCAGCCCCATTAAGTGAATGGAAATTGGTGGAAATTACCCCTAGTGAAGTTCTGTTCCATGAGGTTCGGCAAACCGCCTATACAAGTATTGTGGTCGGTTTGGGAGTCGGAGCCTTAGGGTTGATGATGATAAGTGTGATTACCTATAAAATCACCCATCCGATCAAGCGGCTAACCAGAAAGGTGCGTACCATTGACGGTGGTCATACCGAGATACCTTTTGATGACAAAAGGCATGATGAGGTCGGTTATTTGGAAAAGCATATGAAAGACATGATGGATCGCATTAACCTCCATATTGACCGGGAATATAAGTTGGAAATTGAAAATAAGGAAAACCAGTTTAAAGCTTTAAAATCACAAGTGAATCCGCATTTCTTATTCAATGCTCTTCAATCCATCGGTGCCGTGGCTTTAAGATCAAATGCCCCAAATGTGTATCAGCTGGTGACATCATTATCAAGGATGATGCGATATTCTATGAAGGCGAACGAATGGGTCCAAGTTAAAGAAGAAATGAATTATATAGAAAGCTACCTCTCCCTTCAAATGGAACGGTTTCGTAATAATATTTATTATTCAGTACAAATAAGCACTGAGGTTTTTGAGATGAAGATTCCCAGCATGATTTTGCAGCCACTTGTTGAGAATTTCTTTAAGCACAGTTATGAAGAGGGCTTTACCGATGCTCATTTAACAATTTTCGGGGGGAGAAAAGACGAATTTCTCCATTTTATAGTAGAAGATAATGGGGCAAGCCTAGCAGACAATGAGCTTCAGGCATTAAGGAAAAACATTTATACCTCCCCTCAAAAAGGAGAGTACGCAAAAGAACATATAGGTCTGAAAAATATTCACGACCGGCTTGTCCTTAATTACGGGGAAAAAGCGGGGATTAAAGTGGATACGAACCAAGGACAGGGTTTTGCAGTTGAGATTTTCATTCCTGTCAAAAACAAGATCACTGAATAACTCTCCCCCAATGGAAGTTCTTTTGATTGAAGGAGGAAAAAGGCGTGAAGGTGTTAATTGTCGACGATGAAGTAAATGTACTTGAAGTTATTCGATTCTTAGGTGAATGGGAAACTCACGGTATAACGGAAATCTTAGAAGCTAGTCAAGGGGAAGAGGCAAAAGTAATAATCGAAAAAGAAAATCCAGAAATAATTTTTACGGATATTAAAATGCCTGGTATGAACGGAATTGAACTTATACGATGGCTGGATTTTATCTCCTACCAAGGCAAAGTTATCTTTATAACAGGATATAATGATTACTCTTTCATGCGCCAAGCCATTATATACAATAGCTTTGATTATTTGTTGAAACCAATCGAGGCCGATGCTTTGAATGAAACTTTGCAGGAGGCTGTCGAAACCTGGAAGAGGGAAGAGCAAGAACGCCAATTAGATAAGCAGCTTGATGAGGATTATATAAAATCTCGGCTGGACCAGGTTGTCACGGCTGCATGCATGGGAGAACCTTTTGACGTAAAGGATCTTCTCTCCTCTCTGCCAGAAGCTGAACATTATGAAGTGACATTGCTGTCTTTTTATCATATGCATTATGCTGAACCTTACATGAAATCATTGGCAGATAAACTCACCCAGCAAAAATTGGGGAATGCATTTTCTCTTCAAAACGACCGTAACCTCTTTCTTGTCTTAAGTTGGGAGGACGAATGGTTAACCATTGAAAAATGGATGAACGAACATTTTGACATCCCCTTACGGATTGTGACCAGTGAAAAACCACAGCCTTTAAAGAATCTATCGAGTTCGTACCGGGTTCTTCAAGAAGCGATGGACCATCATCAATACCGATCTATTCATAGCTTGGGAGATTTAGATACCGCGCGCCGTATGCAAGACATCGTGGCTTATGTTGATACCTATTATATGGAGGAGGTGAGCTTGGAGAAGTTATCGAGTTTATTTTTTTTAAGCCGTGAGCATATCTCCCGGAAGTTTAAACAAGAAACCGGTTTGCCTTTATCCAAATATGTAACAAAGCTCAGAATCAACCAGGCAAAATGCTGGTTAAGTGAGTCTGATAAAACGATTTACTCTATTTCCTTAATGCTTGGTTATCAAGATGAGAAGTACTTTTCTAAACTATTCAAAAAGGTAACAGGGATTACACCTTTTGAGTTTAGAGATAGAAACGATAGGAAGATGCAAAAAAGCACGTTCAGCTAAAGCATAACAGTTCCGAGGTGATGGAATGAAAAAAAAGATACTTTATATCAGTTTGATGGGTTTACTTCTTTCTGCCTGTCACCCTAATTCGCCGGTGGAGGAAGCGCCCAAGGAACAACAAAAAGTAACTCTGAAAATTCGTAATCCTAAAATAGAAATCGCTTCTCCTTTTGAAAGAATGGTTCGTGTTTATGAAGAAGAGCACCCTAATATAGAAATCGAGGTTCATACGGTGGGTGGTGCTCTAGATGATTTTTCCGACTTGAAAGCCAAGATGGCGGCTGGAGATGGTCCGGATATTTTCACGAATCCAGGTTATGAAAGTGCGCGGAAATGGAAGAATTATTTAGCAGATCTCTCTGATCAGCCATGGGTGAATGAAGCTTATGAGGATGCTCTGGCACCGATAAAGTTTGATGGCAGTATTTACGGAATGCCGATGAATTTGGAAGGGTATGGGTTCATTTATAACAAAGACTTATTTGATCAAGGCGGCATCGAATCCCTTCCTTCTACTTTATCTGAATTAAAAGCAGCGGCAGAAAAATTACAAAAAGCCGGAATTACTCCATTTGCTACCGGTTATTATGAAAAATGGAAGCTAGGCGACCACTTGATGAATATTGCTTTTACTCGGCAAAACAATCCCGCTGCTTTTATAAAAGGGCTGAATAACGGAACGGAAACTATTGAAAACAATTCAAAATTCCGGGATCTTATTAAGTTACTTGATGTCACGGTTAAATACGGGGGGGATGATCCGCTATCTACTGATTACATCATGGAGATTCATACGTTCGCATCAGGAGAAGCAGCGATGATTTTACAAGGCAATTGGATCCAGCCGATGATTGATCAGCGTTCACCCGATATGAACATCGGCATGTTTCCGATTCCGATAAATGACGAGCAGGAAAAGATCCCCTTAGTCGTGAATACTCCTAGTTATTGGGTGGTCAACAATCAAAGTACTACAGAAAAAAAGAAAGCGGCGAAGAAGTTCTTGAATTGGATGGTCAACTCGAAACAAGGACAGCGGTTTATGACTGAAGAATTAAAGTTTCTCCCTGCTTTTGATCATATTGATGCGGACAACTCTGGTCAGCTAGCCAAGGAAATCATGCAATTTTACAATAAAGGACGGACAGTCTCTGCCAATTGGATCCATTTCCCTGCAGGAGTGCGGGAAGAGTTCGGCCACGCCACCCAACAATATATAAAAAACGAACTAAATTATGAACAATTGCTGCACGCCTATCAGGAATCCTGGGAGCACGCTCAAAAAGATTGAGTCTGTCCCGGGATTTTTTTATTTTCTCTATGCTTACCACCTCATCAATTTACGACTAAATTTATATCAATATTGCTCATATCCAATTTCACAAAAACTCTCTTATACTTTAATTAGTCAGGGCCCGACAAAAAACATTCTAGGGAGGAAGAACATGAATTTGAAACGTCTTGCTAAACAAGCGACGGTATTAGCGCTGAGCACAGCCATTCTAGCGGGGGGAAGCGGTCTTGCTCATGCGGAACCAAAAGCTTCAGAAGATTATAAAGAGGACTATGGCATTTCTCATATTACTCGTGCTGATATGAAGGCTATGATCAAACAGCATGGGGATGTGGATTACACGGTACCAAAATTCGACGCATCAACTATTCAAAACGTCCCCTCCGCAACAAGGATTAATGAACAAGGAAAAGAAATTAAATTGGATGTGTGGGATACATGGCCTCTTCAAAACGCGGACGGAACTGTAGCGGAATATAAAGGCTATCATATCCTTTTCGGTTTAGCCGGTAAACCTGGAGTTCCTGAAGACACATTTATTTATTTGTTCTATAAAAAAGCGGATGAAACATCAATTGACGCTTGGAAAAATGCTGGAAGGGTATTTGACGAAAACGATAATATCGAAGCAAACGATAAATACCTAAAAGATCAATCAGAAGAATGGTCTGGTTCAGCCACGTTAACTTCTGACGGGGAAATTCGCTTGTTCTATACAAACCGTACCGAATTTAACGTAGAGAAAGAGCTTTACGGAAAACAAACATTGACAACTGCACAAGTAAATATTTCTGAACCAAAAGCTGGAACTCTTCAAGTGGACGGTGTCGAAGATTATAAATCAATCTTTGATGGCGGCGACGGATCCGTTTATCAAAATGTACTACAAGCTTTCGGAGGCGATAAAATAAATTGGAAGGAAAATCATACATTCAGAGACCCTCACTATATTGAGGAAAATGGCGACAAATACCTTGTATTTGAAGCAAATACAGGAACAGACTATGGATACTCTGGAAAGGCGTCTCTCTACAATCAAGCCTATTACGGCAAAAGCAACCATTTCTTCCAAAACGAACAAGAGTGGCTTTTAAATAGTCCAGAAAAAGAATATGCTGAGATAGCGAATGGTGCTATCGGGATTATTGAAATCACAGACGATTATGAACTAAAAAAAGTCATGGAGCCTTTGATTGCTTCTAATACTGTAACAGATGAAATTGAACGACCGAACATTTTCAAAAAAGATGGTAAATGGTATCTTTTCACAAGTACTCGCGGATCTAAGATGACGATTGAGGGTGTTGATAACGAAGATATCTACTTGCTTGGTTATGTATCAAACTCTCTGACCGGTACATTTAAGCCAATGAACAAAACAGGTATTGTCCTTCACCACGACGTTGATCCATTTGATATCACTTGGACTTATGCGCACTACGTCATCCCACAAGAAGGTACGGACGAGGCCGTAGTTACTAGTTATATGACAAACAGAGGATACTTTGAAAACCACAAATCCACATTTGCTCCAAGCTTTAAGATAAAGATCAATGGTAAGAAATCTTCTGTCGTTGAAGATAGTATACTTCAGCAAGGTCAACTCACACTGCATGATTAAGAATAAAAAATTCGATGAAAAGAAAATGCCGGTATCATTCGGCATTTTCTTTTTCTTTATCATAAGCAAAAGATATGGAGGTAAGAAAACATGAAGGTTTTTAAAAAACATCCGAAAAAGCGGCTGGCAAGCTCCTTCCTTTTCTTTCTTTTTTTAGCCCTTGTACTTTACATAACGCAACAGGAGAATTCTAAACCAGTTCCTGATCCAGAGAAAGAGCCGTACTCCTCTCGAGCGGACTATCACTTCACAGTTCCTGACAATTGGAAAAATGACCCACAAAGACCCATCTATTATAATGGAAAGTATCACTACTATTACCTCTATAACAAAGATTATCCCAAAGGAAACGGCACGGAATGGCGACATGCGACCTCTGAAGATCTGGTCCACTGGAACGATGAAGGCGTCGCTATTCCAAAATACACGAATGAAAACGGCGATCCATGGTCCGGTTCTGTCGTGGTGGATCATCAAAATACAGCCGGTTTTGGAAAAGACGCCTTTGTAGCTGTTGTAACCCAGCCGTCTGCCAATGGTAAGCAAGAGCAATACCTCTGGTACAGTACAGATAATGGTCAACCGTTCTCCCGTTACAAAAGCGAACCCATTATGACCAATCCTGGAGTAGATGCTTTTAGAGACCCTAAGATCATCTGGGAAGAGCATTCAAAAAAATGGGTAATGTTAATGGCAGAAGGATCAAAAATTGGTTTTTATGAATCAGAAAACCTGAAAGATTGGCATTACACAGGTGGATTCCAGACTGAAAATATTGGACTGATCGAGTGTCCCGATTTATTTCAACTTCGTGCCGATGATGGCAGCATAAAGTGGGTTATGGGCGTTAGTGCAAACGGTCAGGCAAAAGGAAAACCAAATACGTATGCGTATTGGATCGGTGTTTATAATGGAGAGACCTTTGTTCCAGATCATGAGGAACCTAAGTGGCTTGACTACGGTTTTGACTGGTATGGGGGAGTCACCTTTGAAGACGGAAGGAGTAAAGATAAGCTTAATCACCGCTATGCATTCGCATGGATGAACAACTGGGCGTATGCGAATAACACCCCGACGTTAGGAGAAGGATTTAACGGCTTGGACTCGATTGTCAGAAAAATAGAATTGAAGAGTGATGAAAAAGACCGCTATTTTCTTGCTTCCAAGCCAATAAAAGAAATTGATCAATTGATTCAGTCTACCGATACTTATCATAAACTCAAAGTTGAAGGTTCAAAGGAACTTGAAACCAAGGGGGATGTCTATCAGTTAGAAGCAGATATCCACTGGTCAGAACTTAGGAATGTTGGGATTAGAATCAGGGAATCCAGCGACCGAACTCGTCATATCGATGTTGGGATTTTTCCAGAAGGCGGGTACTCCTATGTAAACCGCGGTTTTACAAATCATCCCGATGAGACCAATCAAATGCTGGAAAGCCGGGCACCGATAGATAAGAATAAAAGGTATGTTCATTTGAAGATACTAGTTGACAAAACAAGTATTGAAGTATTTGTCGGTGATGGGAAAGTTACCCATTCCAATCTGGTTTTTCCTCCCCAAAAGGATCAAGGTATTACTCTTTTCTCTGAAGGGGGTAGTGCTATTTTTGAAAATGTAGAAATTAAGCATATGGATTCTATCCATGATTGAACGTAAGACCGGGGAAGAGGTACAAAAAAGAGATTGCTAAAAGCGGAATCAATTATAAACCGTATCCGTGATCCTAAAACAGAACCAGTTCACGTTAGGTTGGATCCTGAATTAATTGTAAGAGAATCACTTTAATTTTTCGCCTTAGAATTGATTTTAAATAACAGTTTATTACCCCCCTTATCAAAATAGATACGGGGGGTTCTTTAGTAACCAATACTAAACAAGAGGAAGGAGGGGTTTCCTTCACTTAATTGTAAAAAAACAAAAATCCGCACCTTACCTTAACAACATGTGAAACTTAAGGTAACGTTACTATGTTTTTGGGATATTTATTATTTAGTACCCTTATGAATCGTTAGATCAGGGTGAAAAATTTAACAAGTCAATTTTATGAATTTTGACTAAAATGTTGTAAATGTAAAGCTGTAAGGACGGTTGTTTTCTCCAAAAATTCATTTAATAAATCGTTTTCAATTTCATTTGTAATAATTGTCGCCTCCTCAAGTTCTGCAACTTTTGAAAATGTGACTTCATTAAATTTTGTATGATCTGTTACAACATAAGCTTGTTGAGATAGTTGCATAGCTAAACTTTTAACAAATGCTTCTTCCGGATCAGGAGTGGTAAATCCATGTTCAAGGTGAATTCCATTAACACCCATGAAGCAACTGTCAAAACGATAATTTTGTAAGCTAGTTATTGCCCCACTTCCTATTAAAGCTCTTGTTTTTTGTTTTGCATAACCCCCAATTAGATAAGTTTTAACATTTTTTTCTATTAAAGCTTCAAGATGGGTTAAACCATTTGTAACAACAATTATATTTTTTGCTGTCAAATACGGAATCATTTGAAAGGTTGTCGTACCAGCATCTAAATAAATACAGTGTCCTTCACGGACAAGGGACGCGGCATACTTAGCAATTCGGTCTTTTTCTCCAATATTTTTCGTTGATTTCTCAATAACACTAAGTTCTTCTCCTATCCGTTGTAAAAGGGATGCCCCACCATGGATTCGTTTTAGCTTACTTTGTTTTTCGAGTTGACTTAAATCTCTTCGTATGGTCGACTCCGATGATGACGTCGCTTCGGCTAATTCTTGTATTTTAACAACTTTTTTTCCTTCTAATAGTTCCAAAATAATAAGGTGTCTTTCCGGGGTCAGCATAGTACCCACCTCCAGCCTGTTGTTTAGAATATTCGTAATTCCATGATTTAATCATAACGTAAGCCCTTTCAACTATCAATCATTTTCAGCTATTATTAAGCATTTCCGATCAATACACTAATGTGTGTTGAAAAACCAAAATTATTTTTGTTGTTTATATATCAGCACTCAATAAATTTTTCAGATAATTTAAAATATATTGACATTAAAACCAGGCTATATTATAATCAAATTCAGTCAAAACTTACCAAAATAAATTAAAATCTTCCACAAGCATTCAGAAAGAACTTTTAAACTTTAAAAGGTGTTAAATCGATAACAGGATGTGGTTACTTGTTGGTACCAATACCATCTTTAGGAGGTGATACAATAGGTAAGTTTGTAAGCGGTAACATTGTCTGTTGTATTTGATCTTTTTAAAATTTTTATCAGCCTAAGGAGGGTACATAGTGAAAAAATATACCAAACCATTATTTTCATTTTTTTTAGTGATTGTAATCGCATTAATGACCGCTTGTAGCAGTGCTGGTCCAGCTTCTAACGATACTTCATCTAATGAACCAGGAAAAAACAGTGATAATTCGTTAACTATTGCATTAACCGTCGGTACATTAGCCAACCCATTCTTTGTTTCAATGGGTGAAGGTGTTAAAGAGGCTGGAAAGAAACTGGGTGCAGAAGTAATTGTTGAAAGTGCGGATTATGACTTAGCAAAACAAATATCTCAAATTGAAAACTTTATTACGAAAAAGGTAGATTTAATACTATTAAATGCAGTTGATTCGAAGGGGATTGCTGGTGCGGTTCAGCAAGCAAAAGCCGCAGGGATTCCAGTAATTGCAGTTGACGTTAACGCAAAAGGTGGAGTTAACGCGACAGTGACCTCGGATAACTATCAAGCTGGTAAACTAGCAGGAGAATATGTGATTGAACAATTAGGCGGAGAAGGAAACATTGTCATCATTGACGGACCTCCAGTTTCAGCCGTTACAAATCGCATACAAGGATTTGAAGATGCAATCGAAAACTCAAATATCAAAGTTATTGCCAAGCAAAATGGGGAAGGTAGCCGCGGAAAAGCTTTAACAGTTATGGAGAGTATTCTTCAAGCAAATCCAGAAGGTACGATTGACGCTGTATTTGCAATCAATGATCCTGAAGCGATCGGTGTAGAGATTGCTCAAAAACAAGCAGGCCGCACTGATGAATTCTTTATCGTTGGGGTTGACGGTGCTCCGCAAGCTATAAAAGCAATGAAGAAAGAAGGAAGTACCATTGCTGCAACTTCAGCTCAACATCCCGATCAGATGGTGAAAAAAGCGGTTGAAACCGGATTGAAAGTCTTAGACGGTGAAAAGGTCGAGGAGCTTGTCAAAGTTCCTGTTGATCTTGTTACACAAGAAAACTTAAATTCCTATCAAGGGTGGTAACCTCTCTTGTAGGGAAAAGTGAGAAGTTAAAATAGATTGAATTGGTTGAAGAAGCAAAAACATACATTCTTATATTGAAAATGCGGTTCTTATTCGGAATCGCATTTTCAAAAGAAAAAAGGGTGATACGATCATATGCATGTTCAAGAATTTATTAGAGGTAGTAAACAAGAAGTAAAAATCCCTGTTTTAGAAATGAAAAACATCAGTAAGACATTTTCAGGGGTAACGGTTTTAGATAATGTGAAAATTCAACTTTATCCTGGAGAAGTCCATGCATTAATGGGGGAAAATGGTGCTGGTAAGTCAACTTTAATGAAAATCCTATCCGGTATTTATACCCCGGATGAAAACGATGGAACTATTTTTTATAAAGGCGAACAAATTTCCTGGAGGGGCCCAACTGATGCTCGAAACAAAGGAATCAGTGTAATACACCAAGAGCTAAGCCTCTCCTCTAACTTAACAATTAGTGAAAATATACTAATGGGATCAAAATTTCCAAGAAACCGCTTAGGCTTGGTTAAGTGGGAGGAGGTTCATGAACGCGCACAGAAGGTGTTAAACTCGATGGGCTCCAACCTTAATCCACGTGCATTCGTTTCTACTTTAAGCATCGCTCAACAACAAATGGTTGAGATAGCACGTGCATTATCCCATAAAGCGGAAGTACTAATAATGGATGAGCCAACAGCCTCTTTAACAGATAAAGAAACGACTAAATTATTCAAAATTGTAGAGGATTTAAAGAAACAAGGCGTTTCGATTGTCTATATTTCACATCGAATGGATGAAATATTTAAAATTTCAAATCGTTACACAGTATTACGAGACGGGCGATGGATAGATAGCGGGTTAATTGAACAGACGAGTCAGGATCATCTCGTAAGGCTAATGGTCGGTCGTAATTTAAAGGAATTATTCCAACGTCATCCATCCTCCACTACACCGAATTCAAAAAAATCGGTTCAACCAGTACTTGAGTTAAGAAATATCTCAGACAACACCATTGTAAAGAATGTCTCTTTTAAAATCTTTCCGGGTGAAATCGTTGGCTTGGCAGGATTAGTAGGTGCAGGCAGAACAGAATTAGTCCGAGCCGTTTTTGGTGTTTCAGAATTAAAAAATGGCGAAATTTACGTAGAAGGACAGCGTGTAGAAATAAACTCCCCGATTGATGCTATCTCTCAGGGTATTGCACATGTACCTGAAAACAGAAAGGAACAAGGATTATTTTTAACCATGTCTGTAAAAGAAAATATTTTAATGGCTGAACTTAAAAAATGTAGTAAAGCCGGACTTGTCAGCTGGAACAAAATTGATACGTTTGCCGATCAGTTTATAAAAGAGTTAGGAATAAAGGCAGCTACACCTGTACAGCTTGTTGCAAATTTGAGTGGCGGTAATCAACAAAAAGTCGTTATTGCCAGATGGTTATCGATTGCCCCTAAGGTTTTGCTTCTAGATGAACCCACGCGTGGTGTAGATATCGGTGCAAAAACAGAAATTCATAAAATTATTTCTAAACTTGCAGATGAAGGACTTGCCGTTTTAATGATTTCATCAGAACTACCAGAAGTTTTAGGAGTCAGTGATCGCATTCTTGTGATGAACGAAGGGAAGTTGAAAGGTGAATTGTCCAAAGAGGAGGCGAATCAAGAAAGGATCATGTACTTAGCTACAGGAGGGAGTAAAACAATATGAAGGGAAAAGTAAGCACTCAAACGGTGTCAAGTACAGAAGGCCTGAGAATAGGACAAAGCCTGCTTGCTGTATGGAACCGCCTTGGCATGATCATCATTTTAGTCTTATTGTGCATTGTACTGTCATTTACGGCACCGAACTTTTTAGAAGTGTCCAATATTTTAAATGTATTAAAGCAAGTTTCAATCATTGCAATTTTAGCTGCAGGGATGACAATTATCATATTAACTGGTGGAATTGATTTATCTGTAGGTTCAACTGTAGCCCTTTCAGGAGTCGTTTCAGTGATGGCTTCAGCAGCTGGAGTTAATCCAATCATTGCTATGCTGACAGGGGCATTGGTAGGTTATACTGTTGGACTTATTAATGGTTTTTTTACAGCCAAAACAAAATTGCCCGCATTTATTGTAACACTTGGGAGTTTTACATATGTACGAGGTTTAGCATATGTCATAAGCGGTGGATATCCGATTGCTTTACAATCAGAAACCTTTCAGTTCGTTGGAGCTGGAAGTATCTTTGGAGTTCCGACACCTATCTATATCATGCTCCTTGTTTATGTAGCTATGTTTTTCGTATTGAAATATACAATGTTTGGCCGCCATATATATGCGATCGGTGGAAACGAAGAAGCGGCACGCTTAACAGGTATTAAAGTTGACAGAACATTAATCAATGTTTATTCCATTAGTGGTCTATTGGCTGGTTTAGGTGGTGTTGTATTAGCAGGACGGTTATACTCTGGCCAGCCAACCGCGGGACAAATGTATGAGCTAGATGCAATAGCAGCAGTTATTCTAGGTGGAACGAGTTTTACAGGCGGAGTTGGAAAAATCCAAGGAACCATTATCGGAGTTTTAATAATGGGGGTTATCAGTAATGGCTTAACCCTAATGGACGTCAACTATTATTGGCAGCTGGTTGTAAAAGGTGCCGTTATTGTGGCAGCAGTTCTTCTAGATCGTATACGCGGTCATTCTGTATAGATTTCGGAAAACCGAATTTGAAAGGTTGGGGATTTATTGAAGAAAAAAATACCTTTATTCTTGGCAATTGTAATTTTGTTAACATTGCCATTCAGTACTTTCGCCACCGTGGAGGATCCAGGATATTACAATGAACAATATCGTAATCAATTCCACTTTTCCCCTGAAGCGAACTGGATGAATGATCCAAATGGAATGGTGTATTACAAAGGTGAATATCACTTATTTTATCAATACCACCCTTATGGTCGCACCTGGGGTCCAATGCATTGGGGACATGCTGTAAGTGAGGACCTTGTACATTGGAAACACCTTCCGATTGCCTTATCTCCCGATGAAAATGGCGCAATTTTCTCAGGAAGCGCGGTGATTGACTGGAACAATACGGCTGGTTTTGGAAAAGAAGCGATGGTTGCGATTTTCACACATGCTGGGGAACAAGGTCAAGTACAAAGCATCGCCTACAGCAATGACAAAGGAAGAACATGGACAAAATACGAAGGAAATCCAGTAATGCCTAACTCGCCAGTAGCTGATTGGCGTGATCCAAAAGTTTTCTGGCATGAAGAAACAACCAAGTGGGTTATGTCCTTAGCTGCTAAAAATAAAATAATGTTTTATACTTCACCTGATTTGAAACATTGGGAGTATGCGAGTGAGTTTGGCCCTGACGGCGGTATTCAGGCAAATGGTCAACCTGACACCTACTCGTATACATTATCTCCTCAAAGAGGCGGATCCTTTATTTATGAAGGTGATATCACTCTTGTCGAAAAGAATGGTCGGAAAGGTGCGGGAGGACTTGTTTTCCGTTCTGATAAAGATGTAACCAATGCATATTTCACCCAAATAGATGCAGAAAAGAATACTGTAACTTTAAACAAAACCGTTAATGGTGAAATAGTAGAAATTGCTTCAAAATCGATCAATTTGGAAACCTCTAAAACCTATCATGTCAAGGTCGAAGCCGTTTCAAGTCACTTAAAAGTCTTCTTAAATGGTGAATTAGTTGTCGAAGGAACAGATTCGTCCTTTGTTAACGGACAATTTGGATTAACAGCATGGAATTCAACTGCCGTATTCCGTAATGTCAAATTCCAAAACAAGTCGAACTTTATAACGAATTTGTCTGGATGGAAAGCAGTAAATGGTACATGGAAAGACACCATCAACGGAAAAAATGGAAGCTCAAATGGTAATGCTTTTATCATGAGTAAAAAAAGTGTGGAACAATTTATTTATGAGGCTGATATTAAAGTTGAAGGTACTGGTGGCGAAGTTGGAGGGGCGCTCGTTTTCCGAGCAGACGCTGATGCAAAAAATGGATATATTGCTAGCGTGGACGCTTTAAATGATTCGATTAAACTTATGAAAATGGAAAACGGAAATAACTCTGTTATTACTGAAAAAAGTATTGAGATCAAAACAGATCAAACATATCATCTAAAGGTTAGTGCTTCAGGTGAAAATATCAAAGTATATTTAGACGACACACTTATTCACGATGTGAATGATTCAACATTTTCAAGCGGGTTTCTCGGTTTGAAAATCAGGAATTCTTCAACTCTATTCCAAAATGTTCAATTGAGTAAGTACATCGTAACAGATGCAAAGAATATTCCAAACCATGATTTTGAAACAGGAGATTTGTCCGGGTGGAGGGCAGTAAGAGGAGAGGCGTTTACAAACGATCATGTGACTGACACAACTTCCTATTGGGGCGGGTTCTTTGAACAACAAGGAAAATATCATTTATGGGGGTTTTCTGACAAACATAAAGGGGACGATGCGACAGGGGAATTGCATTCTTCTTACTTTAAGCTTAGCGGTTCCGGTGAAATAAATTTATTAATCGGTGGTGGTAATGACATTTCTAACCGCTATGTTGCGTTAATAAGAGCTTCTGATGACAAAGAATTAATTCGCCAGGCAAATACGAAATTTGCTGATGAACAGTATCGCCGTTATGTGTGGGACGCGTCAAATTTTTTAGGAGAAGTGGTATATATTAAGGTGGTCGACAATGCTACAGGGGGCTGGGGCCATATTAATATCGATGATGTTAACGTGTATAATACAGGCGAAATGCCTCCAGAAGTGGACAAGGTAGTGCAAGAGCCTGAAGAAGTGGAACAAAGAGAAAGAGGAAAGCTAACCAACTGGAACACCGTCGCTGGTGACTGGGTACCATCTACTTACGGTAGCAACAATGGAATTTGGGAATGCCCTGCATTGTTTAAATTACCGATTGATGGTGATCCAAACGATACAAAATGGGTTCTTCAAGTAAGTATAAGCGATGGTGCTACAGCGGGTGGATCGGGTATGCAATATTTTGTTGGTGATTTTGACGGAAAAACATTTACAAGTCATAACCCGCCCGAAAAAGTTTTATGGTCTGACTATGGCGCCGATTTTTACGCAGGGGTTGAGTGGAGTAACCTTGAAGGTGAAAATGGAGAAAATTACTGGCTTTCGTGGATGAGTAACTGGCAGTATGCAAATCATACACCAACATCAACATGGAGAAGCTCGATGTCATTGCCTCGAAAACTAGAGTTAACAAATACAGAAGAGGGATTACGTTTAAAACAGACACCAGTGTTACAGGGGATTCGTAAACACCGAGAAAAAACAACATTCGAGAATCAAGTGATTTCCGGTAACACCGATCTTCTTTCAGGGTTATCTGGAAAAACATTTGAGATTATTGCGGAGTTTGATATTTCAAACTCAAAAGCAAACGAGTTTGGCTTTAAAGTTCGCAAAGGGAATGTTAAGCATGGTGACACTTATGAACATACAGCGATCGGGTATGATGTAAACGAGCAGAAGCTATTTGTAGACCGTACGAATTCTGGAAGCTTTGATTTTGGAAGGAATGTAAAGGGAAAGCATGAAGCACCGTCACGTCCTACTGATGGAACTGTGAAAATGCATATCTTCGTGGATCGATCATCCGTAGAAGTGTTTGGGAATAACGGAGTAAGCGTCATTACGGATCAAATATTCCCTCATGAATCAAGTAATGGTTTGGAACTGTACAGTAAAGGCGGCGACGTAACTCTAAAATCACTTGAAATATACCCATTAAAGTCGATCTGGGGAAAAAGTCCTGTTAAAACACAGCTTTCGGAATGGACAACCATTAGCGGTTCTTGGGCTGACACCATTGCTGGTAAACAAGGTCAAAGTGTCGGAGACGCCTTCATTCTTTCAAATGAAACAGGAAGTGACTTTTCGTATGAAGCGGACATAAAAGTACTTGATTCTGACTCACACCCAGATGATCCGAATAAGGACACAGTTAATAATCCGATTGGTGCCGGTGCGTTAGTCTTCCGTTCAGATACAACGGTTAAAAATGCATATTTTGCCAACGTTGATGTACGTAACAACGTTGTGAAATTGGTTAAGGTTGTAGACGGAAAAGCTACCGATCTTACTATTTACAATGATAATGGAAAATTAAACTTAAAAACAAACACTCCTTATCATTTGAAAGTAGTTACCGAAGGCCAAAATATTAAGGTGTACCTGGATAAAAAGCTTGTCATAGATACAACAGATCATACATTTACAGAGGGATATGTTGGGTTAAATGTCTGGAATTCAACAAGTGTATTCAATCATATAAAATACAAAAATAAAAAATGAATGATCGATTAGCAATACATTAACAATTTTAAATACTATTTTAAACCAAAGACGAAAACATTAGGCTGTCGATTCGTTGACAGCCTAATAATTTTACCTAAAAGGTTGGTTGATTTTCGCCGATTTAGAACATTTATTAGTGGGTAATATTTTGAGTGAAATGTTATCTTTTTTGTCTTTTTCATTCAAAATTGTGTTCCAAAGAACGCCTCTGTTATATTTCCTGTAAATAGTTCATTATTTATTTGCAACAAACTTATAACATTAACATTTAAATCACGAAGATATAATCTTTTCATAACTAAACCTCACCTTGTTTCATACTCCTTTACCAGTTTATAAAAGGTCGTCTTTTTTACACCTGCTTCTTCCATGGCTTTTACCGCGGTTATCTCTCCTGATTTCCAACGAGTATAGACTTGTTTGAACACTTCTGTAATAGTAGATTTCGGTCGGCCAAAGGTAACACCATTCTTAATCGCTGCATCAATTCCTTCACGCTGCCGTTTTCGAATCCTGTCCCGTTTCTCTTGTTCCATCCAGGAAAGAATCTGCAATACCAAATCAGCGATGAAGGTTCCAAAACCATCCTTAAATTGCGTGGTGTCTAACAAAGGCATATCCAAGATCACAATGTCCGCCTCAATATTCTTTGTAATGTCATTCCATTCCTGCAAAATCTCTTCCTTATTTCGACCAAAACGATCTAATGAATGAATGCTCTCCAATCTCTGAGATGATTGTTGCCGCAATCTTTTCTCCGATACCAGGGATAGATTGGATAATCTTATATTCTTCAATTTCTTTAGCGAGGGCATCTATTTCAGCTGCTAACTTCGATAGATGCTCTTCGTATTGAAGAATAATGCTGATTAATATCTTTAAGTTAAAGATGTGACTGTCATACATATGTTGTTGAAATGGATTTCTTCTAGCCGCCTCAATTAGTTTCTCTACTTTCTCTTTCGCCCATTGATCTGATCGACTACTACATAATGACGAAATCATATTTGTAAAATCCGTAAAGGAAATTTTTAAAACAGACTCTGAAGTAGGAAATGCTTCAAGTACTTTTAATGAGACTTTAGAATATAGGTTGCCAAAAACACCTCGATATTCTGGGAATACTTGATCCAATAGAGAATGTAATTGTAGCTTTGTTTGAGAAGTGACGCTCGAAATGGCTTCCTGTTGTCTCGTTAAATTCTCAAATTTGAAAGCTGAATTCCTCTTTTTCTATGAGGTTCTAACTCTTCCTTATAGAACAATTCACACAGTTGGTACGCATCTACGGGATCTGTTTTTACTTTTCTTAAATTGGCGCTTCTTGAACGGTGAGAAACCAGAGGGTTCACCATGATATACACATATTTATGGTCATCCAAGAACTGCACGACAGGGGAATGATAAGGGCCAGTCGATTCTAAGATAACTAAAGGTTTTATACCACCTGCTGCTCTCGTAACCTCTTCCAAGTAATCTAATACGCTATCTAACCCATCTAGAGTATACTTAACACTTAAGCTTTTACGGTACGGTTTTCCTCTATCTAAAAAGGCTTGTACCTGACTTTCTCCTTTTGACACATCCAGACCGATTACTGGATTCATCTATCAATCTCCTCCTAGAAATAAATTAGTCGGTAACCCCTAAGCTCCTTGTAATGTCATAGGTTCGCTTGTTAAACGGGATCCACGTCCCAACCAGCCAGAAACATGTTTATACAAGTAGGGGGCGAACAGTTTTGCTGACGGGATCAAGTCCCACGGGCGCTGTGTTCTACCCCGACTACCGCTATCATAAGACCATATGAAAAAAGGTCAACCAGAAAAAACTGGCTGATCTTATATTACGATCGGGCGCGATTGTGAAAGAGTTAAAAATGACTAACGAATTTATATCGTTAGTCATTTTTAACTCTTTCGTTAAGTACATGTCTACAATGATAGAACACGTTATAATTCTAATTTTTATATAAAAAGGTATTGATAACCAGCTGTATCCGAATAATGCTCTTCAATGGATAATTCTGATTCTAGATGAAGCAATCCATCGATGACATGTACAGCGTCCCTAGCGTTTGTGTTAATAACCTTTGTATAAAAGAAGAAAATTAATCGTCACTCTAGCATTAACCTTATTGGAACAGAAACGAAATGAAATATTATACAAAATAATCCGAGTACTGTAAATGGTGTTAATTAAGTAGGTAAATTTTCCTTGTTTGTTTTCAGTGGGTGAATTTATCTATTTAAAAACATTGTCAGATTCATATCGAATTATGTATGTTGTAAAATTCGAGTGTTTTCATTTGGGAAAGTCCATTTTATAAAGGGATTTTTCCATTAAAACTCTAACTATTACATTTAATGATGATCTTAGTTTGCTAGTTATTAAGTTTTCAAAATTGTTTTGGTAGGAGGTGTAAATGTTTTTTAGAAGGTATTAAAAACTTTATTAGACTTATACGAATAATCTAATAAAAATAAATAGACTGATGGGGGATAACAATGAAACGGAGAAAGAATATAGTCATAAAGGGATCTGTACTAGCGGTAAGTGCCATGTTATTAAATCCAGTCGACGGAATGACGACCTCTCATGCTGAGGCACAATCCAATATAAATGGAGAACAAACTTTACAAACAGGGGAGCCAGCTAACCTCGTTCACGGAGAAACTTCAACAAAAATCGATCAGTTTTTGAAGGAATTATCGCCAGAGCAGAGAAAAGCACTTCAAGATTTGAATACAACTAGCAAACCAGAACTAAATATCTCACCTGAGACGAATCTGAACAGCTCAGATGAAATTTCGGTTATTGTCGAGTTTAAGCAGCATACTGCAAACACCGCTATTATGCTCGAAAAGCTTAAAGGAAGGACCTTGACAAAAGAAGAAGCGAACAATAATTTAGAAGCTTCTCATAATCAATTTAAAAAGGACTTATCTCAACTAAAGGTAAAACATAGAGTAAAAGATACATTCAAACAAGCATTCAATGGTGTTGCATTGACATTACCGGCAAATCAAGTCGAAACCTTGCTTCAATCTGAAGTAGTTAAAAGTGTTTTCGAAAATAAACAAGTACAGTTAATCGAACCAACTCAAGAAAATACGAATACGTCGCCATACAGCGGAAGAACACCTCAAGAAATAATGGGAGTGGACAAACTGCATGAAGAAGGTTTAACAGGAAAAAACATAAAAGTCGGTGTACTGGATACTGGAATTGATTATAATCATCCAGATTTGAAAGATGCTTACATAGGTGGATATGACTTTGTAGATGATGATAATGATCCAATGGAGACGACATACGAAGATTGGGTAAAAGCCGGGAAGCCAGGAGGGTCTGCTTCGGATTATATTACATTCCACGGAACCCACGTTTCTGGTATTCTAGCTGGAAAGGGTAAAGCGGACTCGAATTACGCAACTAAAGGAGTTGCTCCAGATGCGGATCTCTATGTATATCGAGTTCTCGGTCCATACGGTTTTGGGTCTTTTGAAGGTATTATAAGTGGTATTGAAAAATCAGTAGAAGACGGGATGGATATTATTAACCTGTCACTGAGTGCAAATTCCAACGATCCATATTCTCCTGTAGCCATCGCGATTAATAATGCTGTATTATCAGGCGTTACATGTGTATTAGCAGCTGGTAATGAAGGTGGAGGAGAGTATACTCTCGGAACTCCTGCTGCTTCAGCACTTGGGATTACAGTTGGTTCCAGTAATCCAGAAGTTGCAGAGTTTAATTATACAGGAACTTTTAAAAGCAGCAGTACAGAAGTAGATTCTGAAATACGTTACTCTACACATGGCTATGGTGAAGATCCTAGAACATTAGAAGGAAAAACATTTGATATTATAGACGTTGGTAAAGGACTGGAAACTGATTTTAATAATATCGATGTAAACGGAAAGATTGCCCTGGTTTCGACTGGGACGAATCGGACTTATGAAAAAGTCAGGTTAGCAAAACAACATGGAGCAGCGGCTGTATTTATTTACGGTACATATAACGGCTTCATCGGAGATAAAATGGCAGTATCCATAGATAATACGTATGCCTATATTCTTAGTGGAGAGCAAGGAAAAGCGTTTAAAGAAATTTTACAGAACGAAAAAGCACAATATACGTTTACAACCCAAGAAAAAGAAGTGATTTTCCCAGAAGATTCACTTTCCTATTTCAGCTCGCGAGGACCGGCCTTATTTACGTATGATATTAAGCCAGAGGTGACAGCACCAGGGCTGGATATTATGTCAACGGTTCCTCCTTATTTACGCGGTGAGAAATATAAAGGACAGTACGAATATGGTTATGCCCGATTATCAGGAACCTCTATGGCGGCTCCACAAGTAGCGGGTGTGGCAGCGTTAATGCTTGAAAACAATCCAAAATCTACTCCATCTGATATTAAAACGTCTCTTATGAATACTGCAGGTGAAATGGCAGGAGAATACAGTGTTTTTGATGTGGGAGCCGGACGAATCGATGCTTATGAAGCCGTTCAATCAGAGATGAATTTCCAGGTCATTGATGAGACAAAAACCTTACTAAATGGCGAGGAAGTGATGATTGATGAACTGACCGGTGGTATGAGCTTTAGTTTGCAGCACGAAGGTCATTCACTCAGAGATCAACGGACGATCTTGATTGAAAATTCCGGGGGAAAAACCAAAACGTTTAATGGAAGTATAGAGTTTACAAACCACTCTCTTGACGCTTCAGAAAATGGAATTCAGCTAACCTTTGATACTAATCTTAAAGTAAAAGCAGGAAAGAGAAAGAATACAAACGTATTCTTGAATGTCCCTAAAACAGCTAAAGACGGTTACTATGAAGGGTATATCCGTTATGTGAATGAAGATGATCCTTCAGAGGAATATCAAATTCCGTTTAGTATACGGAAGGTAAAAGATGGGGTTGAATATCTGAATATTAGTTCAGGAATTACCACAATCAATAACGGGAATTTTAACTACAACAGCTTTGCTTCTGCTAATTTAAAATTAAATTCTCACATGCGCTCACTTGATATTTTCTTAGCAGATACAAACTCAGAAGATATCGGATATATTGGCTATTACGAAGGTATTGGAATGCCTGAAGGTAAAGATATTAAAATAAACCCTTTCTTCAATGGAGATTATTATCCTCTTGGAGCCACAGCCGAACAAGTTGAAGCAATGGAACCAACTGAAGTAAAACCGGGTACGTATAAGGTGAAGTTTGTCTTTACGAGAGAAAATGGAAAACAAATCATTATTGAAAAACCGATTACGGTTGATAATTCAAAGCCTGAATTGACAACGAATTTAGCTCATACCGTCATCGAAGTGGATCCTGACAGTCCAGATCCTGCAATCGACATCAATGGTAATGTTACGGATCAAGCAATAAAAGATTTAATAGCAGCCGGTTCCGATATCACACAAGCAATTAACACGGTCTATTATCAATACAACACCAATCATCCATCACGACTGCCTATTGATGCTGAAGGGAATTTCACTTTTGAAAGAAGTACGATACCAAGCTATTTTAAAGTGCTGCCTGTTGAATTTTACTCCACAGATCATGTAGGGAATAAATCCGCATCCTTCCAGTACTATTTTGTTAAAAAAGGTTCACCATATGTAACAAGTATCGCAAATCAAAAAGAAGTGACACAAGGAGAAACGATCACATTCGATGTAAATGCTGAAAATCAAGGGGTATTTAAAAAAGCAGAATTAGAATTCAAATATGACCCGAAAGTGCTATCATTTACTGAAATTGCTCTTGTTGAAACAATGAAGGATCGCTTCGATGCAGAAGTAACCAATGAAAATGGTACAATGAAGGTGACCTTACAAGCCAAGAATACAACTTGGACTGCAGAAGATGTACTCTCTCTGCTTCAATTAAAAGCAGAAGTGAAAAATGATAACTATTATAATGACTATGCAAAAGTGTATCTAACAAAAGCCGACTTTACGAACCTATCTGATGTGAAAACGGCTAGCGGACGAGTAGATCCATCATTTAAAATTAATGCTCCGAGTTCTCAAATTCTGGGTACCATGAATGGAGAAGCAGTCTATGAAGTTTCAGCATCTGGACCTGTACAGCTATTTGATTATTCCACAATGGGTGCTACAGTCAAGGTTATGGATGAGGAAGGCAATCAATATCCAGGGAAAGTACTGGAAGAGCCTGAGTTTGAAGTGGGTTCACTGCCATCCACAGGAGAAACATTAAAATTAGAATTTGATATTCCTGGACATTTTACTGTACACAAGTCCTTCTACATTGGTTTAGAAGGTAACGTAGGAGAAAAGAAATTTATTGATAAAAAGACAGCCAGTGCTGGAGATGTGAACAAAGACCATGTGATCGATATTCTTGATGCGATCTATCTAGAAGAGCATTGGGGTACAAACGATCGAAAGGGAGATATCAACTTTGACGGTACGATTGATATGATTGACATGAACTATATCAAACAAAACTTCCTAAAAGAAAATCCAACAGTACCACACGAAAACCATCCGAAGTCAACTGAGAATGGGAAAACATTAGAAAGCATTATCGATAGTCTAAGTTAATAGAATAATAGTATGAACTAGTCCTATGAAGTAGATCATCATTAGGACTAGTTTTTTGGTACGCCCGACATGGGCTACAACTTGGTGGTGAAAGTCCACTACAGGCTTGGCAGTAGGAACTGCTAGCTAGTGGCAAGGGTGTCTATCGTGAGGTGGAATCTGAAGGTACGAATTAACAGAAGAAGAAACAAAGGATTTTATTAATAGAAATATTGGTGATTCAGCTGAGAATTTTCCAGTAATATTAGTAGATGAAGATATTTTAATCGGGCATGTAGAGTTCTTCAAATATTTTGGAGAGCACTTTTATGAAATAGGATGGGTATTTAACCCTGAATATCAATAAAGGTTACGCTACCGAAGTTACATCTTAAATATAAAATATGGTTTTGAGGATCTAAAGTTACATAGAATTGTAGCTACATGTCGTCCAGAAAATATTCCATTTTATCGTGTCATGGAAAAGGTCGGCATGAGAAGAGAAGGTTATTTTACAAAATGCATCCCTTTTGGTGATCAATAATTCTCGTGCATTTACTCTAGGCTTTCGTGTATAAAATTCGATACCCGTGCACAAGTTAGCCATTCTCGTGCATAAATTCGAAAAGTCGTGCATATCCACTTCCTTAATAAGAAAAAGTGGGAATTCTGATGGACGAAGTGGCGTAGAACCGTAAAAAATAGCCAAGAAGAATAGGTTAAGCCCAAATAATAGAAAAATAGGACGATCTTTCAGTGAAAATAAACGAAAACACTAAGATATGCACGTGATCCGCCGTTACCTTCAGCACCAAAAATTAGAAAATGAACAACCGAATTGTACTTCTGGATACCTTTTTGGTCATCCCCTTAGTTCAAGAAGCAGCAAGCCCAATATGAAACAATCCGAGGGGCAACAAATATCATTCTCTTTTCTTTAATTGAATCTCTTTCACCTTTTGACGTAGATCAACTGGCCACCAGCAGCAACTCAAATTAATCAGAGAAAGAAATGATAACTCGTTTGTTGAATAATAAGTATAAAAGTAGGCATTGTTTAAAGTAAAGAATTGGAATAAGGAAGATTAATAAATGGGCTGTCCTAAATAGGTTTGGAACCGTCAATATATAGGGGATTTCTTCTACATGTTGAAGTTGTGGTTCCTCGTATCTCGATATTGGGTCAGTCTTTTTCTTTTTCATTAAAACGCCCGTTTACTTTGAATGGTAATAAAAGCGTCATCATTTTATCCCAAGCAGCCGTATTATCTATCCGTTATTAGTGAGATTATTTACAAAGATTTTTTTTAAAAAGTTATTTAAGCATTATGAAAGAACTTCATTTACTAATGTAACTATTTATTGATAAAATAAGTTAACTATTTTCGAGGGAATTTTAAGGAAATGGAGGCAAAACAAAATGTTTACTATTTCTACCTTAAGTGCGTTTGTCGTTATTGTACTTGGTCTATTTTTGATACCAGGTCCAGCTGTTTTTCTTACCATTACCCGTACAGTTCAAAGTGGGCGTAAAGCCGGTATTGTGACAGGTCTTGGAATCGCGACCGGCGATTTCATTCATACGTTATTTGCAGCAGTGGGCCTATCTGCCATTTTGATGACCTCTGCACTCGCTTTCAACTTTATTAAGTTTGCAGGAGTAGCATACTTGCTTTACTTAGGAATTCGGGCGATTTTGGAAAAGCCCAAGGATCCTCGACTACCAAAGGTTTCTTCAGGGACGACATTTAGTTCTTATGGTCAGGCAATCTTAATAGAAGTTCTAAATCCGAAAACATCTCTTTTCTTTCTGGCGTTTTTGCCCCAGTTCGTGCACCCGTCTCATGGAGCATCCTTTTTCCAATTCCTGATCCTTGGTTTAATTTTTGTATTGTTAGGTGCAATCTATACAACGTTTATTGCGATGAGCGTACGTTTACTTTCCAGGATGGTCAAGCGGATATCTTGGTTAGGTCGTTGGAGCGGTAAGGTCGTAGGAGTAATCTATATAGGACTCGGATTGAAAGTGGCTTTTCAGAGTCGGTGAAGTGATTGGTAAATGATTTTTTAGGCGACTTTATTGTTATTCATTATGGCAGGAAGTTCTTTTAACCCCTGATATCGCATATCAACAGACGCTTTTCTACACATGGAAAGGGTCTTTTTTAATGAAATTAAAGATTGAGTTAAATGACAAATTTTGAAATAATTGTAATTAAGCAATAGGACAGGGTTATGATGCAATGAATGGCTTAATTATCAAATTTTTTGGTCAAATAGAAAAAAGGGGAGACCCATTTTTGAAGAAACGATTCAAAATTTTGAGATTTACCTTATTAATACTTGCAGCATTCACTTTGACTGGCTGTGAAGAATCTTCAACTAAATCAGATGTAAAACGGCAACAAGAGAGAGTCTGAACTTGATAAACTGACATCTTCATATAAACATCCTCATACAGACCAAACATTTAAAATAGTAGAAGCATACAAATTGTTTGATAACTATGAAAGAGCGGTAGAAAATGATCCTGACACTTCACAAGCAGCTCTATATAAGAAAGAAGTAATCTCTCCAATTTATAATAGTTGTTTTAAAGGCACTAATAAAAGCTTCTAATCTTTTGCCTTATGATAAAGAAACAAGTTAGATGTTTCTAAAAGATCAAGCATAAAAAATCTATTAGTCTAAAAAAGACAGTAGTATTTAAAAAACATATAAAAAATAAAAAACAATCAAAATTCCATTTTAACTTGAAAGGAGCACCCCATGAATATTCAATTCATCAAATTAATTGAAGCAAGCTCAAGTCTTGTTGACGTATTTAACCGATGGGAAAACGATCCCACCTTAATTCCGTTGACCCGCCCAAGCAAAAATAAGCTAGAAATGGAACGCCAAGTCAAAATGAGCTTGGAAGAATTAACACAACGATTAGAAAACCATCACACCTACCTAATCTATCTGGATGAACAGTTAGTAGGCGAAATGAACTATATGGTCGATCCAAGCCATCTTTACAAAAAAGAGGCAGGAACCGCCTGGCTAGGGATTACCATTGGTGAGCCTGAAGGTCGGGGCAAAGGTGTTGGTTTTGTAGCGTTACAATATTTAGAGAACCAGATTAAGCAGCAGGGTCTCAATCGTATTGAACTGGGTGTATTTGAATTTAATAAACAAGCTCAGAAGCTGTATCAGAAGCTAGGTTACAAGGAAATCGGAAAGATTGATGATTTCACCTATTGGCAAGATAAAATGTGGTCTGATATTCGGATGGAGAAGGATTTAAAGAATAACTGAATTGAATTCAAGTAGACTAGAGTTATAGAACATGTATGTATTCAATTAAAAAGGACTTTTGTGCAGAACAGTAATCGATACCTATACAGGAATGGAGAAGGGGTTGAAGAAGAAAATTATTAGGAGGATCTGAATAGTGGGAAAAAACAGAAAGGGAAAGTTTTTCTATTTGTATCTGTAAGTTTGTTTACTATTATTGGTATCTTCTCAGTTTTGAATGACTTTCTATATACACCTTCCATTCCTATTTGGATACCGATATTACTTCTGTTCTCTACCATAGTTAATGTTATACAAAATATTAAAAATAGACGTCTATATTATGCTATCGGATCTACATTTATAAGTGTGGGAATCCTTTTATTTATTATAATTCCTGCGGTAATTAATTAGATACACTGTTCTCAATGCTATTATTATAAAAAATAGAATGCTCGCTCGCAATAAGGACCTATTAGTTGTTCCACAATAGGTGATGACTTATAAGGAAATTGTTCATTCTAGTAACAAGTGTAAATTATTCCTATTTTGTTAAATAGAACTATTTGAGTAGATTTGTCGCTTAATTCATTGATTCTGAAGTAAGAGAGGCATTAGGAAGGGTTTCACATTGTGATTATTAATAGTAAGGAGGTTTATCCCAAAATGATATGGTTTCTCGTTCCTTTGTGATAGTACTTGCATTTGCAGTATGGTACGACGTTAAAAAGGAAATCTTTTTTCAAAATTATCTTCATGCTAAAAGTATATACTCATGAAGTGGAACGAAATAATGCGATTTCACACTCTCAGAAACATGGATATAAGTGGTATACGGGAGGCTTGTAATTAAACTAACAGGTGTTCTATACAGTTTAAATGATAGGGACTGTCCAGAAATTTTGGGTAACTAAAATTCTGGACACCCTTTTTTAATGATGCCATTTATCGAGGGCTTGTTGAGATCCTGAATGCTTAAAAGATTGAATTTTTGGTTTAATTTTTATTAAGCAATAGGGGAATTTGTGAAGTAACAAAAATCAACTTCTAACTTTATAGTGTATAAAAATACTATATTTACTTTTGAGAAATGCATTAAAAATAATGCTTTGTCATCTCGTCAATAAGGTCTTGAGGGTTTCTAAAAACTTGCCGTAGACCATACCCGACATACAATGGTGTTGTTGCATATCGTGGAACAATCTTTATGAATATTTTACCAATCCAATGATAGAAAAATAAATTATAGCTTGAACATCCACGGCCATTAAAATGATGAACGACATAATGTACAGACTTTTGAATATAATCAGCTGCCTGTTCAATTTGATCCAAATCGTCAAGGACAATATTAAATTCCGTAAAGCCAATCATCGGCTTTGTGGAAAGGTTTAATTGAACTCCATTTGATGAATGGATTTCTAGTCCGATAAAATAATCTTCCGTCAGATTGTCCCTGTAATTCACATTGTTTAAGCCGATAATTTGCATATGCGGATGACGGATAGAGCCTCCTGACAGTGGTCCATGGTTTTTAAAGAACAAAACGGATTCGAAGCGATCCTCTTCCTCCATCTTTAACCACTTTTCCATACCGAATCTTATTACTTTATAGAGATGCGATTTTGGATACTCAGATAACTCGGACTCGCACTCATCTGTCTCTATTAATACGGTTTGAAAGGCATCATCTAGAACAGGATATTTATTTTTCACAAGAATGATAGAGTCATGGGTATCCAATATTTCTGCTAGTCCTCCACTTTCGCAAAATGGGCACAGGCTTTTCCTGTGAACACTGTTTGGCTTTTTACGGGCAACCGATGTATCAAACTGAAGAATCGTTTCTTTTTTCATATCATCACCTAAATGAATAGTTTTAAAGTACAAAAATGTTGTTCACACTATTATAAATCTACTCCGCTCTATTCGTCCATGTAAATACCTTTTCTACCTCTTAACTTAAACAGTATAATGAAAGTACATTTAGCACCTTGTCTTTGTGTAATGAAAAGGATTTGAGCAGAAAATTATGGAGACTTTAAGTAATATTAGATGAGAAAAATGAATTTTTTACATAATGGTTGAGAAAAGGAGACATAAACTATGGAAACGTCAAAGAAAAGTTTAAGGACCTGTAGCAAAGGGCACAAATACTATAAAAGCAGCGACTGTCCGACCTGTCCGGTCTGCGAGCAAGAACGGAAGCCTGAAGGTGGATTTCTTTCGCTCCTTTCGGCACCAGCTAGACGAGCGTTAGAAAACAACGGAATCACAACTTTACAAAAGCTATCAACCTATAGTGAAAAGGAGATTTTACAATTTCACGGTATGGGACCAGCTTCATTGCCTAAACTTAGGACTGCTTTGCAGACAAAAGGATTGTCATTTAAAAATTAAACATCAACAAGAATTATTTGTATTATGTTAGTATGGAAATAAATACCTGAGAAAATCATTGGATATCAATGGTTTTTTTTATATAAAAGTAAAAACTAGGATACAAAAAGACAAAAGAAGAAAAGGAGATACAATGACAAAAAACGAAACAGGATGGAATTTTGACAACAGTTATTCCCGTTTACCGAAATCATTATTTACTAAACAGGACCTAAACCCAGTACAATCACCGAAACTGATCATTCTTAATTCTCCATTGGTAAAAAAACTAGGTTTAAACGTAGAGGCGCTGCAAAGCAATGATGGTGTAGAAGTGCTTGCTGGCAACCAGATTCCAGAAGGTGCTACGCCTCTTGCTCAAGCTTACGCAGGGCACCAATTCGGACATTTTAACATGCTGGGGGATGGCAGGGCTCTGCTTCTTGGTGAGCAAATAACTCCCAAAGATGAGCGGTTTGATATCCAGCTCAAGGGTTCAGGAAGAACTTCATACTCCCGCGGAGGCGATGGGCGAGCGGCACTTGGACCGATGCTGCGTGAGTATATTATTAGTGAAGCCATGCATGCGCTTGAGATTCCGACCACTCGCAGCCTTGCGGTGGTGACAACGGGTGAGTCTATTATACGCGAAACGGAATTGCCTGGGGCGATTTTGACCCGCGTGGCTGCTAGTCATATTCGAGTTGGGACTTTTCAGTACGCTGTAAATTGGGGGACGACTGAGGAGCTACGGGCTCTCGCTGACTACACATTGGAACGACATTTTCCGGACATTGACGCGGCGCAGAACCGCTATCTTTCCCTCCTTCAGGAAGTGATTAAGCGTCAGGCTAAGCTGATTGCCAAATGGCAATTGGTAGGCTTTATCCATGGAGTGATGAACACCGACAACATGAGCATTAGTGGAGAAACCATTGATTATGGGCCTTGTGCCTTTATGGATACCTACGATCCAGAAACTGTATTCAGTTCCATTGACAGACGAGGACGTTATGCCTATGGAAATCAACCGCCTATTGCCGGGTGGAATCTTGCGCGATTTGCTGAATCCCTTTTACCGTTATTACACGAAAATCAGGATGAGGCTGTTGAGATTGCCCAGAAGGCGATTTCAGATTTTCCTGAGCTGTATCATTCTCATTGGCTCGCAGGTATGAGAGCCAAACTGGGAATCTTTAATGAAGAGAATAAAGATAAGTCTCTTATTGAAGATCTCCTAAATATGATGGAGAAGTATCATGCTGACTTTACTAATACATTCTTAGCGTTAACTTTTGAGAAACAGAAGGATACAGTTCTGTATGGGACAACGGAATTTACTAAGTGGTATGAACTGTGGCAGGAGAGACTGGGCAGGCAGGAGGAAACGAAGGAATCCACGCACAAGTTAATGCGGGAAAGCAATCCAGCCGTTATCCCGCGGAATCACCGGGTAGAAGAAGCACTTGAAGCCGCGGTGAAAAAAGGAGACTACAGTGTGATGGAGCGGCTTCTTGATGTACTTTCAAGGCCTTTTGCACACACGCCTGAACAGGCTGAATACTCCGTCCTGCCTGAACCATCATCCCGTCCCTATAGAACCTATTGCGGGACATGATAGATGGATGACTCTTTCAAACTGAAATGGTACGGAATTTGAAAAGAATGGTCTTAACCAAAAGACCTCCCCCTCAGAGTTAAGAGGAATTAGCTAACTCTGAGGGGCTTTTTATTTTTAAAAGAATGCCTTGTCTTTGAAGAAGGCTTGTTACTTAATGCCAATAATAAAATCATCCCAATGATACAAGCTGTACCAACCCATTGAAAAAATCCAAAAGGTTCTTCTAACCAAATGACCGTTGTTAAAACCGCTGCCAAGGGCTCTAAGCTGCTTAAAAGGCTTGTTTCTTTAGGGGAAAGACTTTGTAAACTTTCTATATAAAACCAAAAGGCAATCATTGTCCCAAATAGGATAACGAAAAGTAAGTAAAGATAGGTTTCTGTCGTTATGCTTGAAACATCTACTTGCCAAGGGGGATGGATAAAGCTTAATGCAAATCCACCGATGATCATAGCCCAGCCAACGATGACAAGAGAGTCATATTGCTTCAGTAAAGGGACGGCATATAATGTATAAAATGCTAACGCTATACCAGATAAAATACCCCAAACGATAGCAAGTCCCGGCACAGACAATTGAGAGATTGAGCCGTTGGTTAATAAGAAAAAGCAACCAACTAAAGCAAGGGACACAGTTAATAAATCCCGTTGTGTAAAAATCGTTTGCTTCCGTAAAACTAAGTAAATGATGATCATTACTGGGGCTAAATATTGTAATAATGTTGCAACCGCAGCATTACCATGATTAATGGATGCCATATACGTGTATTGAACAGCAAGCATGCCGAGTATTCCGAAGATTAACAGTGAAACGGCTGCCCTGCTTTTTTTCCAGACACCTAGGATTTGAGAACGATCCTTACCAAAAAATTGAACGGTTAATAATAAAAATCCAGCTATAAGTAGACGTGTCGTAACAAGCCAATTAACCTGGATTACATCTTGTTGAAAGAGCTTTTGGGCAACAGTGCCGCCGACACCCCAAAAGATTGCTCCCATTATTACGAGGAATAACCCTGTTCTTCTAGTAGGTCTATTCATGATTGATTCTCCACCTTTAAATATAATAATAGTGTTATAATAAGTGAAGATTTCGTTTAATAATACTCAAATTAAACAAAAAAATATAAGAATATTGAGGTGGGGAGTTGCAAATTAAAAATTTCGTGGTTGATCGAAGCTTAAAAGAGCTAACCATACATCGTACAGTCGAGCTACCGATTGCCTGTTACGAAACAACGATTAACCAAAATATTAATGGATATATCCCCCTTCATTGGCATGATGAGCTTCAATTTGTTCTGATTGTAAAAGGGGAAGCCGTCTTTCAAATAAATGAAGAAACTCTAGTGGTTCAAGAGGGTGACGGGTTATTTATCAATAGCGGCTGCCTGCACATGGCAGAAGAAAAGGAACAATCGGGGTGTGTCTATATTTGCTTAAATGTTTCCCCTTATTTCGTATTACCGCAAGAACTTTATACAACTTATGTATATCCCTATATTCAAGCGACGAATTTGCCTTACTTATATATAGATGTGAATGAGACTTGGGGGGGAAACATTTTAGATGCTATTATGAAAATTAATCAATTAATTCAACAAAAATCATCATACTTTGAAATCGACATTGCCATGAAGCTAATGTTTATTTGGCAAAACTTACTCATAAATGGCTTTCCATTAGAATACGATCAGATAGAAATGCAAAAAAGTAATCGAATGAAGCAAATGTTAAATTGGATCCATTTACACTATGCTAAGAAAATCATGTTAGACGACATTGCCAAAGCTGGACAATTAAGTCGTTCGGAATGCTGTCGATATTTTAAACGCATTTTAAAAACAACACCATTAAGATACGTAACCGATTATCGGATTCAAAAAAGCTTAAGTCTGTTGCAACAAGCAGAAGCGAATGTAACGGATGTGGCCTACCAAGTCGGGTTTAATAGTACAAGTTATTTTATAGATAAATTTCGAAAGTCGATGAACATGACACCTTTGGCATACAAAAAGTATAAAATGGAAGATGATTAATTTATTTTGGGTTTTACTTAAATATAAAAAATCGGCACCTTTTTCTTTTAGAAAAGGGTGCCGATTTTTGTTGAAAAAGCCTATACTTGTAATTCAAACTGCTTTGAATATAGAAGCGCATATGCTCCATCGCGTGCAAGTAACTCTTCGTGAGTACCTTGTTCTACTATCCCCTCCTCAGTTAGAACAATAATCCGTCCAGCATTGCGAATGGTCGAAAGGCGATGGGCAATAACGAGAGTGGTACGCCCTTTTGCCAGCAATTCAAGTGATTCCTTGACAATGCTTTCACTCTCGATATCTAGTGCACTAGTGGCCTCATCTAATATAAGCACTGGTGGATTCTTTAAGAATAAACGGGCGATACTAAGCCGCTGTTTTTGACCACCAGAAAGCTTGACCCCTCGTTGACCGATCTCTGAGTGGTAGCCGTTTGGTAAATTCATGATAAAATCGTGTGCATTAGCATGCTTGGCAGCTGCAATAATTTCAGCGTCGTTTGCTTGGGGTTTTCCGTAGCGAATATTATCTATCACCGTTCCTGTGAAAAGGTAAACATCTTGTTGTACAATCCCAATGGTTTTTCTTAAGGATGTCAAGTTGATATCACAAACGTTAACCCCGTCTAGGAACACGCCTCCATCTGTCACATCATAAAAGCGGGGGATAAGCGAGCATAATGTCGTTTTTCCCGCACCGGAAGGACCAACGAACGCAACGAACTCTCCCGGTTGTATATGAAGCGACAGGTTTTCCAAGACATTGTCTATGTGTTCATCATATCGGAAGGAAGCATTTCTAAACTCAATTTCACCGTTTACCTCTGATAGGGTCACGGCATTCGCATTGTTTTTAATGGACGGCTTAAGGTTCATAATTTCCATAAAGCGCTGAAAGCCAGTGATCCCTTCTTGAAACTGCATGCTCATATGAGTTAGCCGTTGAATAGGCTCTATCATAAAGCTGATATACAGTAAAAAAGTAATCAAATCTGCTAAATCTAACGTGTTGCCTACGATACTGGCACTTCCAAAGATCACTACTGTAATCGTAATCAGTTGGATAAATGTTTCAACACCATTGAAAAAATAGGCTTCGGCCTTGTACGTTTTCTTTCGACTATCGAGAAAACGTTGATTTTCCCGGTTAAACTTCTCAATCTCAACAGGCTCATTGGCAAACGATTTTACTACACGGATCCCAGCTAGACTGTCTTCTACCTGTACGTTTACGTCCCCGATCCGCTCTTTGTTGCTTCTTAAGGCCTTGTTCAAAATCTTATTAAAATATAAAGCAAAGCCACCTAAGAAAGGTAAAAAGCAAAATACAGCGATCGTTAATGGTGCATTAATAAAGAACAAGATGATAAATGCTCCAATAAAACGAACGAGATATTTGATATAGTCTTCTGGACCGTGATGATACAATTCGGAAAGCAGCAGCAAGTCATTCGTAATACGAGACATAAGCTGACCCGTCTTTTCCTTATCATAAAAGCTAAAGGAAAGCTTTTGCATGTGCGTAAACAGCTCGCTGCGCAGATCACGCTCCATGCGAGCACCGATTTCATGCCCCTTGTAATCCACAAAGAAGTTCCCGATATTCTGAATCGCGACTAATATAAGCATCAGCCCACCAATCCAATACACTTCATTTAATGCAGTGGACAAGTCTCCTTCCAAAACATCTTTCGTAATATACCGAACGAGTAATGGAAACACCAAAGTCACATTAGATACGATAAAAGCGCACGCCAATACCGAGAGAAACAACGTTAAATACGGCTTGTAATATGAGAAAAATTTTTTTACTGGAAAATCCATGATTTACCCCTTTATGTGTTATTTAAATAAACACATATAAGGGGGTACACCGTTTACAATTTATAAAAGTGTTCCACCCTTATATGTTTGTACGGTTTGATTCGTCATGTTTTTCATGTAAATTGCCTCCTTATTTGGTAATACTTCCATTGTATTCGATTTTATGCAGAAATGAACAGTGTAAATTCTTCATGGCAATATGAAGGGAATTTCTTCTGCTTTCCTTCGCCCTTCATCGGCAATATGAAGGTCATTTCTGCTACTTTTCTACGTGGTAACGTCCTTCACCGGTCTAATAAAAAACATTTTCCATGCTTTCCCTACAAAGTTTTAAGGTAACTTCCTTTCAAAAAATATATTCGAAATTGTTTCTAAAACTTGAAAATATAAGAAGGAAAAGAGGAGTAAATGGAGGATTATGGTATAATAAATTAGTCGAAAAATTCACTCATTAATTTTTTGATAGTCTTTGTAAAGGGAGGCGTTTTATTATGGCAAACAAAATGATTTTTACCAATTATAAATACAAGGGGATAACGCCATATTAACAATAATTTTTAGCGTTTCCCCGAATACGGAAGGGGAAAATTTGTGGAAAAAAGTAATGTGAAACTAGTAGAAGTGAATGCAGAAAACTGGTATGAATGTTGTGAACTAGAAGTTTCAGAGAAACAAGCAAAATATATTGAACCTAATGCTAATTCAATAGCACAATCAAAGTTCGAACCTACACTAAAACCTTATGCCATATACTTTGAAGAACAAGTAGTAGGATTTTTAATGTTTAATTCCGTCAAAGAAGAACTCGATGGTTATTGGATATATAGAATCATGATCGATAAGAATTTTCAAGGTAAAAATATAGGGAAAGCAGCAACTGAGTTAATGATTGCAGAAATGGCTAAATTACCGAATGCGGAGAAAATTGTAGTAGGTTACCAGCCGGAAAATAAGGGAGCCCATTATTTATATTCCGGTTTAGGGTTTATGGATCATGGCGATAGATTCGGGAAGGAAATGGCTGTAATCAAGTATTTAAAATGAGTTAACGAGAATGTAAGAAAGAGGGTTATCTGATAAGTCAATCATTCTACTATCAGATGTATGATTTTGATTTTAGAGATAAGATAAATAACGTTTCTATTCTTAAACTTGTTGGATTTCTCTCTATTTGGACAGCCCATGTTCTACTACTCTACATGAAAAAGATTATTTTTCTTTGTCTCGGATGTCGTAATGCACAATTTTTTAATTCTATGCACCTAATGGACTAGTAAATGCACAAGAATCTAATTTTACGCACGAAAATCCAGGAGAAATGCACGAGATTTTAAATATATGCATATGTTAGGATGTTGGGGAACAAATAAAAACACAGGGCTGTCCTAAAACCAAGGAGACTGGAACAATCATAGATAGAAACCTCTTGAGTATCTTCTATCTATGATTGTTCCAGTTCCCTTTTTAGACAGCCCCTTCTTATGCTAACGGTTGTGGAAATTCAAAGGAAACTAGTAATGGAAGGGGAATTATATAAATGAAAATGATCAGTTCCATTCCAGCTTTACCAGTGAGAAATATTAAGCAAAGCATTGATTTCTATTGCGATAAACTCGGTTTTACCTTGGGCTACCACGAGGGTGGATTCGCGGTCCTTCTTTTCAAAGAGGTTCGACTTATTCATCTTTGGGAGGCAAGTGATGAAAGCTGGCGATCTCGTAACAACTCAAATCCAATTATTTCAGGTGCCGAGTCGTTTATCGCAGGTACTTCCAGTTGTCGGATAGAAGTAGAAGTGGTTGATGAACTTTATAGTCGTATTCAATCATTGGGAATTTTGCATCCTAATGCACAGCTAAGAGATCAGTGGTGGGGTGTGCGTGAATTCGGAATAACTGACCCTGACAATAACCTCATGAATTTTTTGAGAACATTAACGGTAGTAAACCACATTATAATTAGAAGGATCTTTTGTTATTGTTTGATGACATGGGAGAAATCTAAAGCAGGATCATACTATACGAGATTGCTTTAGAAAAAAGGGAGTAATAGAGAGAAACATGCCTTAGTTGGCTTAGAAAATGCCAAAAGAATTTACTTAGAGAGGTATCATCCTGCTTCAAAAATATACCTAGAATAATGTTCCCCTGTTAAATATCCTGATCTGATCGTGAATAATAATGATTTGGATAAGGAACGGAAGGGCAGAAGTATAGGGAATCAGGTGCATTATACAAAAAATAAAGACGCTTTATAAAATTAAAGCAGGGACTTCACCAAGTAACGAGAATACATAGAATTAGAATATAATCAGGTAAACCTTTTTAGAATAACTAGTATTTCATCAAAAAGGAGAAATGATATGAATTTTAACATGAAGGAAGCGATTGAGGTACTTGAGCGCACACCACAAAGTTTAGAGTATTTTTTATCTGGTTTATCGAATAGTTGGCTGCAATCCAATGAGGGGGAAGGCACTTGGAATGTTTCTGAAGTAATTGAGCATCTCATTGATGGGGAGAAAAATAATTGGATGCCAAGGCTGGAAATGATCATGAAGGAGGGTGAAAAAAAGCCATTTCCCCCATTTGATCGTTTTTCGCACTTAAATAATAGGCATGATGGATCAATAGAAAACAAGTTGCTCGAATTTAAAGCGATTAGGTCCCAAAACATAACCAAACTTCAAAGGATGATTGAACCTGATTTGCATCTTGAGTTGACAGGCTCACACCCTGCATTTGGAAAAGTGCATTTAAGAGAATTGCTTTCTACGTGGGTTGTTCATGATTTAACACATATTGCTCAAATTTCTCGGGTAATGGCTGAGAGGTACAGGGCAGACGTAGGACCATGGCAAGAATATTTAGGTATATTGAAAAATGATGTTAACAGAAAAGAAGAGAGGCTTATATACACTTAAAAGGAATGTTTGACAATCATTCGTATTATTATATACTATAATTAAATAAATTTTACCGAGTAAATGGAGTGAACATATGAAGGATATTAAACTGTTGACTACCTATGAACAGTTGAAGGCTTTAAGTGATCCTTTTCGATCTCAGCTCATTTTACGTTTAATGGAAAAGCCTCAAACAGGTCAGCAACTTTCTGAAGTCTTTGACTTGTCACGGGCTCGAATTCATTACCATTTGAAAGAATTAGAAAAAAATGAGCTAGTCGAAATCGTAAAAAGGGAAGAAAAGAATGGGATAGTCCAGAAGTTTTATCAATCTGTAGCGGGGGGATTTGTTGCTGATCGAACCTTGCTGCCCAATTCGGGGGATTTAAGTGAGACAGTTCGGCAAATGATGGTG
The DNA here is from genome assembly GCF_016908495.1 of Rossellomorea pakistanensis. Classification (GTDB taxonomy): domain Bacteria; phylum Bacillota; class Bacilli; order Bacillales; family Bacillaceae_B; genus Rossellomorea; species Rossellomorea pakistanensis. The sequence continues at coordinate 1,030,096 of NZ_JAFBDZ010000002.1, forward strand.
AATATGCTGGAGCGTTCAAAGATGAGGGTCTTATCTACACCGGAGGAAGCGTTGCAGGAGGAAACTGGTTCACAAGATCCAACTGATTGGAAGTACTTATCGAGTGCATTTGAAATCAAAGCAACTGAAGAGGACTTTAAAGCGTGGCAGAAGAAGTACTATGAACTTATGGATGAACTCGCAGATATACAAAAGAAAAATCCTACAGAGAATGCAAAGCTCTATTATTTCCATTCCCTTGGTATTCAAGTAGACGAATCAATGTTTGATAGGAAAAGGTCTGAAGAGGTGGAGTCCTAATTCAGACTCTTCTTTTAGCTAGTATGTAAAATTTATTTAACCGGACAAAATATTTTTATAGGGGTGTGATTGGATGCAAGAAGCAAGGGCACAAACGAGTGAATTAGAGAAGGAATCAGGCTTATTTCAGGAGAGGTCGTTTGTATTGTTATGGGTGGCGACCATCTTTTCAAGCTTAAGTATGTCGATGTTCATGTTTGTTCAGTCCTGGTACATCGTAGAAGAGTTAGGATTAAGTGCTGCGTTAGGGATTGTCCTGATTTCATTATCGATTCCCCGGATTATTTTTATGATGATAGGTGGGGTGCTTTCTGATATTCGTGACCAATCGAAAATGATGTATTTTTCCGATATATCGAGAGGAATACTTGCTCTTGGGATGGCTGGTCTGTTTGTCTTCACTCATCCTTTACCGATTTGGGTGCTTGCTGTAAATGCCATGCTTTTTGGAATACTAGGTGGGTTATTTGAACCTGCGAGGGACTCGGTTTTACCAATGATCGTAAAATACGAGCAGCTTACACGAGCAAATTCCGTCATTCAGGGTACTATTCAAATCGCATTGTTTTCTGGACCGCTACTTGCAGGCATTGTCCTCAGTTTAACAGGGTATGAATCATTATTTATCATCATTAGCTTATTGTTATTAACAGGTGGGTTCTGTGTACGTCCCATAAATGTAATTAAACCGGAAAGCACAAATACCTTATCATCAAAAGGTTTTGGTCCTCAGCTTAAAGAAGGGTTTGTGTATATATGGAGATCCCGTTTACTAAAATCATTATTTATCATTGCCGTTGTCGTAAATTTTTTTCTTACGGGACCGATGTTCATGGGGCTTCCGATATTTGTTGAAAGTGTTTTACAGGGAAAAGCGAGTGACTTCAGTTATGTACAGGGTGGGTTGACCTTCGGAATGATTGCCGGGTCGATTATAATAGGTGTTTTGAATCTTCGCCGTAAGCGAGGGGCATATGCATTATATCTAATGGCCGCACAAGGCATGGTGATGTTGGCTTTCAGTCAGACAACCACGGTTTGGATGGCCATTGCCGTTATTATTTTTATTGGGATTTTGAATCCTGCCGTCAATATCCCATTAATCGCGATGATTCAGGAACATACAGACAAAGAAAAAATCGGGCGGGTAATGGGCTTGATTCGGATGGCGTCCCTAGGGTTGATGCCATTATCGTATGCGGCGACCTCGGGGGTTCTAGGTCTGGGTGTTTCGATTAGTACCATCATGTTCTGGAGCGCATTCCCATTGATCATGAGCGTAGTGTTGTTGTTTATTTGTTTCCCTTTGTTGCGTGCGGTAGACTAAAAATGGCAAAAAGATCATCGCTTATTTGTTCTTCTACGTATTGGCTCTGGGTAAATAGAAGATTCTTAAGAATATAAATATTTAAGTGGTTTGTATCATATATTTGTCATGATTTTAAAGAAGTTATAGCCTTATTATATAGATCCCAATTTCCCATGATAATGAGAGATTGGGATTTTATTTTGGTAATTCTTAAGTAGATAACGAAAATATGCAGTACTCGCCTAATCCTAAAAACATCTGTGATTCCTCCGGATTCCCATTTATTGATATTCACCTTTAGCAAATCGAGTTTACTTTTCAATCAATCTAGTAATTTTTCAGAATCGAAAATGATTCATTTGTATCGAAATCGAATCATTTATGATGTGGAATGATAGGATTTTTAATTATACCTATCATTCATTCTTTTAATCACCTATTTATTTCGATGAAAAAAGTTGGCACAGATTTTGCAGTTATAAACCATGAGAAGGCTTAAGTTGGTAGAGCCATTAGCTAACTTCTACTAGTGATGAAAGGAGAGTAGGGAAAAAGAGAGAGTTAGCACGTTATTGTTATCGTTCACTGTTAAAAGATTATGAATGGATGTGCAAGTGAAAACAAAATGGTAACAAAGTATTGGATGGGGTTATGGGATTTTTCACTTCAAATGAGTTTTATTTATGGTTTGCAATAACTATATTTTTGAAGAGAGAGTAGGAGGAGAATGTTATGAATATCGGTGTACCTAAGGAAATCAAAAATAATGAAAATCGTATCGCGATTACTCCAGCGGGTGTTATTACGCTTATCAAACAAGGTCATAGAGTGATTGTTGAAGAAGGGGCTGGTAAAGGGAGCGGGTTTGACGATGCCGCTTATCAACAAGCAGGGGCGATCATTGAACAGGATGTTGCTAGGGTTTGGTCAGAGGCTGAGATGATTTTAAAGGTTAAGGAACCACTAGCTTCAGAATTTAAATATTTTCGGAAAGGTCTTATTCTATTTACTTACTTACATTTGGCCGCAGAACCTGCGCTAGCCAAGGCGCTTGTAGAAAATGAAGTAACAGCCATTGCGTATGAAACCGTTCAAGTTGGAGGTGCATTGCCACTGCTTACACCGATGAGTGAAGTAGCTGGGAGAATGGCTGCTCAAATTGGCGCGCAATTCCTTGAAAAGACAAAAGGGGGAAGAGGGATCCTTCTCTCAGGAGTTCCGGGGGTTAAGCGTGGAAAAGTAACGATTATCGGCGGGGGAGTTGTAGGAACAAACGCTGCCAAACTAGCAATGGGGCTTGGTGCTGATGTAACGATTATTGATTTAAGTGCAAATCGTTTACGTGAACTTGATGATTTATACGGGAATGATTTACAAACGTTAATGTCCAATCCAATCAATATTGCTGAGGCTGTTACACAGTCAGATCTTGTGATTGGTGCTGTATTAATTCCGGGGGCTAAAGCTCCTAAGCTCGTTACAAAGGAAATGGTTAAGAGTATGAAAGAAGGTTCTGTTGTGGTGGATGTTGCTATTGATCAAGGCGGAATCATTGAAACGGTTGATCAGATTACAACTCATGATGCACCAACCTATAACAAATATGGTGTTGTTCATTACGCAGTTGCGAATATGCCAGGTGCTGTTCCTAGAACATCAACGATTGCTTTAACAAATGTTACGGTTCCGTATGTATTGGAGGTTGCTTCGAAGGGAGTAGAACGAGCTATAAAAGAAAATCATGCTCTTGCTCTAGGGGTAAATACAGTAAATGGCTCTGTAACTTGTGAAGCCGTAGCGAATGATTTAGGGTATGAGTATGTTGAGCCATTGAAATCGTTAAATATAGTTATGAGTTAATATATTCTGATGTTGAAACAAAGAAAGAGGGTCTGAATTGATCAGACCCTAAGCTTGTAGAGAAATAACATGGGGTTTTTCTACAAGCTTAAAAGCCAGGAAACACCGTAAACGGGGTTCCTGGCTTTCTTTTATTGATGCTTTACTGTAATTTTCTTCGGTTCGGATGTCAGTGACAACCCTTTTTCATCTGTTGCGGTTACGGTTACAAAGTAGTCGCCATTCGGATATTCTTTATTCGGATACCACTTCAGTCCGTAGATAGAATGTTCATTTTCGATATCTGTATATTCCAGCCTATTTCCTTCTGAGTCAGAGATTTCAATGTGCCAGTCCAATCGCTTGTAACCGAAGATGAGCATCGAAGCCGGTTTTGTTTCATTAATGTTGGTTCCGGATACATGCCAGTAATTGATGAACGGATCTGCGTGAAGCAGTTCTTCATTGCCCCAATAGTTTACTCCTATATTTCGGACACCGTCAATCGCGGATATCATTACTACTTCCGGCTTCACATCAGATACATACTCCTTTGCACCATCAGGAAGTGACTTCGGCTTGCCGTTCACCCAGAAAAGGCTGCCAAGATAACCCGTACTATTTTCTTGTACATCCCAAGTGATTTTATAATTACCGTCTTCTTGTTCTTGTACTTGGATGTTTTCCACATCAGGGGCAGCTCCGTCCATTTTGAATGGGATTTTCGTCTGCTGCGGTTCTGCTCCTTCATAGTTTAAAGTGCTTTCATACACATAATAATAATCGCCATTTGGAAGGATGTTACCTTCATCATCAGTTCCGTCCCATAACATCCCATCAAATCCATAGTAGTAATCACGGTATGCCATGATATTTTTACGGAACGCATAAGGGCTACCGTCTTCAGTAAATTCACTGAAGTTTGAAATATTGGCTACTGTATTTCCTTCTTTATCCTGGATGCTTAGTGACATCTCTTTTAGGTTTCGGAATGCGGTAAACGAAGGGTAGACACCTGTCACAACCGAGTTTGGCGAGTATCCAACTTCATCTGGATTGAAATTACCTGTTTTGCTGTCATAACCCAATGGAAGGTTGAGCATGTCGTTCCAAAGTACTGTATATCCAAGGAAAGGATCGCCGTTCACAGGGCTTTCATCAATATTATCAAGGGAATCCCAATCGCCGTAGAAGCCCATGAATGGAACCGTTAAATCCTTCAAATCTTTTACAGAACTTCCTTTCGGTACGAAGCGGACAAATCCTTCTACAAAGCGGTTTTTACTTAAGGAATCTGGAAGTGTAACTGAGATTGTTACTTCGTCATCACGGCGAGGTTTATATTGGATCTTGCTATCTTCACTGAGGATTTTTCCGTTCACCTTGATAACAGCGTCTTCAACCGGGATGCTGTTTAATGTCAAGTACTCTTTTTCCTTGCCATTTATAGATCTCGTTTCTGATTCATCCGTCAGTACATCTACTTGGATTTCAAATTGATGATTCGCTTTTTCCAGCTTTTTAGCCAGAGGTTCTACATCCAGTGTAAAATCGAATGTGCGCCCGACTTCTTTAAGTGCTACAGAAGCTGCCTTCTCGAGCGGTACACCTTCTTGTTTTACTAAATAAGGTGTTTCCACTGCCTTTTCAATTTTCATGATTCCAGACCCTTGTCTTCTCGGTGAGTACGGTGTATTTTCATGATTTGGATTCTTTAAAATATCAGATGTGTTCATAAGAGCCATTTTTGCTTTCAAGATAGTCTCTTCATTTTTCGGCAGTCCCAACTCCTGGTAGTATTTCTGCAGTAACAGCGCTGCCCCTCCCGCTACTTGCGGACTCGCCATGGATGTTCCGCTCATCGTCTCATATTGGTTATTTAATACCGTTGACGAAATTTTGCCGCCTGGGGCCGTGATTTCTGGTTTGAAGCTCAAGTCTGTCGGTGCCCCGTAAGAAGAGAAATGCGACATTGGCTCTGTCGCAGGGTTTTGGACCCACATGCCTTCATCTGAAAGCTTGACCTTAATTTCTTCACCGTCTTGAAGTCTTTCCATCAACCTGTTTCCTGATTCCTGTCCAGTCGTGACAGCGGGGATGAAATTGCGTGAGAACAACAGATTTGGATAGTCTGAAAGTTCGTCTGGAGGAATAACCATGATTGCCACGGCACCCTTCCTTGCCGAATCACGTTGTAAGCTGGAATAGATAGAATAGGATTGAGCTGGTTTAGCGACCACAATTTTGCCTTCAAGGTCTAAGCCCTCAAGATGGCTGCCAAATCCCTCACCCGCAAAAACAAGCTCATATTCCTGACCTGCTTCAAGTTCCTCAGTTAGCTTTTTAGAAGATGACTGGTTTTGGTATCCTAGCATTGTTCCATCATTTAGAGTAAGCGATTCTACTCGCATCAGGTCTGCTTCAGAGGAAGCCACTTGAAGCGCTGAAGGAGTAATCCCCGGGTCACCTACTACGCCGATATCCGGATTTTTCGCCAATGGCAGGTCAGAATCCGGCAACAAGTTCTGCTTCGTGCTGTAAGAAGAATTACCTGCGGAAGCGACTACAAGCACACCGTGATCAGTCGCATACTTGACCGCCCGCTGAACAGGATCATTCGGGTCAACAATTCCTGCATCAGATCCCAAGCTCATGTTAATGACATCTGCGCCAACTTCCACTGCATGATAGATTCCTGCTGCAATGTCATCGTCGTATGCGTATCCTCGGCTGTCCGAAAACACTTTTTCCGCAATCAGCTGGACATCAGGCGCCACACCGACTGCTTTTTTCTGAGATTCTTCAAAGGCTCCTACGATACCGGCGACATGGGTTCCGTGGGAATTACTGTCCGGGATGACATCGGTATCTTTATCAGCCCAGTCATAACCTGTAGGGACTTTATCGGTATACCAGATGTCGTTTGCTTCTGTCTCATTCAGTGTAGACTGGATGTTGTCTTCATTATATTTCGCGTGTTCTTTCCCATTTTCGGTAAGCTGCAGAGCTTCGTGTCTGTGATCGATGCCCGAATCCACGATCGCGACAACCATTCCGTCACCTGTGTAATTGTATTCCGTCCAAACATTCATCGCCTCTACAAGTTCATTGCTGTTCAAATCGTGGTGCTCATAGGTTTTCGCAATACGGATATCTTTTACACCATCAACTTTCTTAATTTTTTCTGCTTCCTCAATGGTTGTCTCCATACTGAAACCGTAAAAACCTTCAGAATATGTATGGATGATTTCAGAACCGCCGCTTCGTTTTTTCATGAAGCTGCTCTTTACTTGTTCTACCTTCTGTTCAGGCTTATCTTTTTTGTCTACATCTACTTCTACTATCAATCTGATATTCTCTTTTGGATCAAAATCTTTCTGCTTCTGCCCGTATAGAGGATGGTCTCCTGCACTATCCTTCCATAGGTTATCTACTTTAGCCTTAGACTCCTTTAACAGAGGAATTGCCTGTTCTGCTTGTCCATTCTCCTTTGGCAGTTCAAATGTTGCCCCAGCCGGCGCTGCGATGCTTCCGGCAATCAAAGCAGACATACCGATTGCCGATAATTTTTTCTTCATGGATCTCTTCATCTTCTCACCCTTTCTCATAGATTTTTTGTGAAGATTCATAGAGGCTTTATTTCCCCTTGGATTCACCCCTTTACATTCAGTTCACATAATACATTTCTTTCTTTATCGAAAAATCCCTATTGGGGGAATTTTTTTGAAATTCTGTCAAAAGACAGTCTATAGTTCCTTATTAATCTGAGAGAATAGTTGTTTTTATTCCTTGAAAAGTGAAGAAAGGCGGATAAAATACTGTATAAATTGGGAAAATTCCCACGGATCAGCCTGGAATTATGAGGTGGAAGGGGTTATCTCCTGATGAAAATGAGGAAATTTTCCTATTAAATATTTAATGGCGGTCTCCTGCTTACTAAGTAAGAGATCCGCCAATAATTAAAATAATGATATTAGAGCACCGTTCTTATGAATGACATTTACCATAGGGCCTGAATTTTTTGATCATCATCTGCTGTACCATATGGAACTTTCTGCTTCTGTGATTTCGGCTTCGCTCGGAACCTGGTTTTGTCCAATAAGCACCATTTCCTTTTTCAATCCTTGACCTTTACTACTTCTTCATGCTCAGGGTCTGAATTGATCAGACTCTCTTTCTATTAGACATTTTTTATAAGATGTATCAAGTTTCCGCAAGAAGACGAATTAGGGCAGCGGCTGCTGTTGAGTAATACAGTGAATATTCCCCCCAGCAACAGATATTTCTCTTGTGTTAACAGGTACAATTTCTCTATCGGGGTACATTTTTTTAAAGGATTCAATCGCGACCTTGTCTTGTGGGTCATCAAATACAGGTAAAATGACTCCGCCGTTACATAGATAGCAATTAATATAGGTGGAAATAAACGTTACTTCGCTGGACCGGCGAAAACTATTATGGGCAAAATCGATTTCTTCACTTTCTGATTGAGTTAAGGTGATTTGGTCAGGTAGGTGAATTTTGTGGATTTTGAGCTTCCTCCCTTTTGCATCGGTTGCGTTTTTTAGAATATTGTATGCATCCTGGAGGACTGAATATTGAGAGTGATTAGGATCATCTGTCCAGCCTATTGCAACCTCTCCTGGACGTACAAAAAACACCACTTCATCCACATGTCCGTCGGTTTCATCCCCTACTAACCCATCCTTTAACCAAATGACTTTTTCGATCGTTAAATAGTCATCTAGCTTCTTTTCAATTTGTTCTCTTGAGAGTGAAGGGTTACGGTTAGGGTTTAAAAGGCATTGCTCTGTCGTAATTAATGTTCCTTCACCGTCTACAGTTATGGCGCCGCCTTCTAATATAAGCTCGTTGGCATCATATCTTTTAACCTGCTCAATTTCTAGTACCTTCTTTTTAACATGTAAATCGAGGTGCCAAGGGAAATAAAGGCCTTCAACTAAACCTCCCCATGCATTGAATCCCCAATCTATGCCACGGATTTCATCTTTGTCATTTTTTACAAATGTCGGTCCCATATCTCTCATCCATGCATCGTTGGAAGACAATTCGATTACCCGAATATGATTTGGCAATTGGGCACGTGCATTTTCGAATTGGTCTGCGGATACGCACATTGTGACGGGTTCAAATTTGGAGATCGCTTTTGCCACTTCAACAAATACGCGTTGCGCTGGTTTTGCTCCAGCTCTCCATGTATCCGTCCTTGTCGGCCAAAGCATCCATGTCCCTTTATGTGGTTCAAATTCCCCTGGCATTCTAAATCCATCTTGTTTTGGTGTACTGGTAGTCGTTGCAACAACCATTTTATATCCTCCTCATCCCGCTTGTCTTTTTCTATGACGATTTATTCGATATGCTCTTAACTTGACTGCATATCTCTATTGAATAACATGCAAAAAATGTGCCAATCCTTATGCATAAGGTGATTGCTCGTTTAAATAGTGAGATGTGCATAAATCTGATTACTTGTGCATTTATCCTGAGTTTTTGCGTAAATTTAGAATCTCGTGCATTAAATAGTTATTTTCGAGCATAAAAATTCAAAAGTAGTGCATTTTCCACTACTAGCTAATCCAAATTATTTAAATGGTACTTTTTGATTCTTCTCGAAATAGAAGATTGTGTGATTCCTAAGGACTTCGCTGCTTTTCTGGTTGTTCCGTGTTCATTTAAGGCGTTTTCAATTAGTTTTTTCTCAATGCTTTCCATATACTGAGGGAGAGACTGATTTTTTAATTGTAATAGATTGTTCTCTTGTTGATGCTGGTCAATAGCAGTAGTGGATTCATTTAGAATTTTATCCGGTAAATCCTCCAGAGTAATGACATTTTTAAGAGAAGTTATCACTAATCTTTCAACTGTATTTTCTAGCTCTCTAATATTCCCCGGCCAGTCGTAATCCTGTAATAATTCTACGGCTTCTTTGCTGAAGGATACGTCACGGGTATATTTTGTTTTAAAGATGCCTAGATAGTGATAGAGCAGCGGCAGAATGTCATCCTTTCTGTCTTTAAGTGAAGGAATTGTAATGGTAATGACGTTTAAACGATAGTATAAATCTTCTCTAAATCTTTTCTGTTTGACCATCTCAAGGAGGTTCTGATTGGTGGCGGTTACAATCCTAATATCAGCCTTTTGGACTTCGGTCCCTCCAATCGGAATATAGGATTTATTCTGTAATAAATGGAGTAGTTTAGGCTGTAGTTGAAGGGGCAATTCCCCGATCTCATCTAGAAAAAGTGTTCCCCCATCAGCTTTCTTGACTAATCCTTGTTTTCCTTTGCTGTTAGACCCTGTGAAAGCTCCCTTCATATAACCAAACAATTCGGACTCCATTAATGTCTCTGGAATTGCACTACAATTAATTTGAACGAAAGGCTTGTCAGATCGAGTGCTTTTTTTATGTAATTCTTCTGCGATCATACTTTTTCCAACCCCGGTTTCTCCATTCAATAAAACCGTCGCATCGAAACTAGCGACGCGATTCATTAACTCGAACATTTCTGTATGCTGCTTGCTTTTACCAATAATTAATTTGCCGTCATTTTCTTTTTTTTGTGTAAATTTCATTTCTTGTAGCTGCTGCCAGTACTGTTTCATTAATGCTTCGGTTTTTTCTAACTTAAACGAAGCTTTTACCGTTTCTGTTATATCTTTTACATGAACTAAAACATACTCTGTGTTTTCTAATTTTATTAATAGTCCGGTAGCAAGGTATTGCCGTCCTTTTGAGGTTTGAACTTTGGTAGTTGTTTCTCTGTTCTTTAATACTATTTTCGTTACAGATGGAGTGAATAACCCGATACTCTCTAATTCCTCCACTGTTTTTCCGATGATCCCTGTGCGATCGATTCCCAATTGTTTTGTGCTCATATCATTAACCCATAGAGCGACACCTTTAGTATTTGCTATAAAAACACCATCATTTAAATGGTTTAAGACCGCTGAAAAATGTTCTGTTGGAAAATTCATAGAAAGCCTCCCTTAGGTGATCAAAATCGACTCACATAGGCGAAATCGATTCAAATTTGAAGCGGATCTGATTCAAACTAGCGTCAATATTATCATTTTTCTGAATTTATGTCCAATTGAACTTTGGCATAGTTTTTGCAAATAAAAAGAGCGAGGAGGGAAAATGATTGGAATCCACTAAACTGAATATTAACAAAAGCAGATTACTAGAAACCATTAACATTAGTTCGTCCATTGGTTCTACAAGAAATGGGGGGCTTAATCGCCTAGCTCTTTCTGGAGAAGATAAAATAGTTAGAGATCAATTTTGTGATTGGTTAATTGACGAAGGTCTAGAGGTAAGAGTTGATGATTTGGGAAACATCTATGGAAGAAGGGCAGGCAGAAACAATTCAGGACCTGTTACCGCGGTGGGCTCCCACTTAGATACTCAGCCGTGTGGGGGGCGGTATGATGGTGTTCTAGGGGTTTTAATTGCATTGGAAGCCATTCGTGTCCTTAACGAACAAAATATTGAAACAGAGAATCCGATTGAAATCATTAACTTTACGAATGAGGAAGGGGCAAGGTTTTCCCCTCCTATGCTTGGCTCAGGTGGAGTAGCAGGGGTTTTTACGAAAGAATTTATTTACAATAGTAAAGATATTAATGGGAAATCTTTCAAGCAAGCACTACAAGAAATCGGGTACATGGGAGAAGAAAAAAATCGAATTAAAACAGTAAAAAATTTTGTTGAACTCCATATTGAACAGGGCCCCATTTTAGACCAAAAAAATAAGACGATTGGCATTGTGGAAGGAATTCAAGGAATGAGCTGGTTAACCGTAAAAGTCATTGGAGAAACCAACCATGCTGGACCAACCCCAATGGAGAATCGAAAAGACGCCATTGTTCCTGTTGGAAAAATGATTACGAAAATCAATGAGATTACACAGGAAATCGAAGGATTAAAAACCACTATAGGTCAATTGAATGTAAGTCCAAATATCTCTAATGTTATCCCTGGGGAAGTGGAGTTTACGATTGATATTAGACATAAAAATGATGAAATTCGAAACCATGCTATTGATAGGTTGAAAGAACAATTAAGTACAATTGCGCTTCTTCATAAAGTTGAGTTAATTATACAAACTTCCTGGGACTCAGATGCGGTTATCTTCTCTCCAGTGATTACTAATATGATTTCTGAAGCAGCAGATCAATGGAATTATTCTTCCATGCATTTATTTAGTGGACCGGGACATGATGCGAAATATATGAGCTTCTTAGGGGATACTGGAATGATCTTTTTACCGAGTATTAATGGAATCAGCCATAATGAAGCGGAATTAACACTAGATGATGACATTGAAAAAGGGGCTAATCTCCTTTTATCCGTTCTATTAAAATTGGCCAATACGAAGTAACGACTATTATAAGATAAGGAGTGTTTAATTATGACTTATAGTAAAGAACAACTTTTAACCAATACAGAAGGATTAACTTCAGAACTAAGTGATTTAGATAAAAAACATTTAATTCACCCTGTAGCCGTTCCGAAACACCATGCTTCAAAGGGACCGAAGATTATTTTTTCTAAAGGTGACGGAATTAATGTGAAGGATCTGAATGAACATACCTATATTGATGGTGTTTCCATGCTTTGGAACGTCAATGTAGGGCATGGCAAGAAAGAATTGGCGGATGTTGCTCACCACCAAATGTCTAAAATGGCTTATAGCTCAACCTTTTATGGTTATGGCAATGAACCTGCCATCCGTCTAGCAGAGAAAATCTCACGGTTAACTCCAGGAGATTTAAATACCGTTTTCTTTACATCAGGAGGTTCAGAGTCGAATGATACTGCATTTAAATTATCGCGTTTCTACTGGCAGCTGAAAGGTTTTAAGGATAAGAGAAAAATTATCTCTTTAAGACGAGGCTACCATGGTGTAACGGTTTCCGCACAAAGAGCTACCGGTATTGATGCCTTCAGAAATTTCTCTGGTTCAACAGACCCAGATATTGTGAATGCAAAGGCTCATCTTACAGAATGTGAGCTTGGAGATAAAACACATCCAGAATATTCTGGTTGTATCCGAAGCGTGATCGAAGAATTGGGGGCAGATAAGATTGCCGCGGTTATTGTAGAGCCTATTCAAGGGGCAGGTGGAGTTCATGTACCGCCTGAAGGCTATTTAAAAGCTGTAAGAGCGCTTTGTGATGAATTTAATATTTTACTGATTGCGGATGAGGTCATCTGTGGATTTGGACGAACAGGTGAGATGTTTGGAGTGAGTCATTGGGACATCACACCGGATCTAATGAGCATTGCTAAAGGGATCACTAGTGGTTACGCTCAGCTTGGGGGGGTGGTCATGAATGATAGAGTTGCTGACACTATCAAAGAATATAACGACATTCTTCCCCATGGCTTTACGTATAGTGGACATCCAACCGCTTGTGCTGTCGGACTCAAAAATATCGAAATTGTCGAGAGAGAAGGGCTTGTTAAGAACGCTTATAAGATGGGAAAAGAACTTGAAAAGGGCTTTACCTATTTAGAAGAAAAGCATGAGTTTTTTACAAACCCAAGAACAGTTGGTTTATTAGCAGGGTTTGATTTAATGAAAGATCCTGTCGTAAATATTCCTTTTGATTCTTCGGTTCAAGCCGCGGTTTCAGTGGTAGAGGAATGTTATCAGCGGGGGCTGCTCATTAGATGTTTTGACTTTGAACCTGGAATGAATATCGTAGCCGTAGCCCCTCCGTTAATAATTCAGAAACAAGAGATCGAAACCATTATCTCTATTTTGGATGAGGCTATGACAGCATTTTCGCAAAAAGTAAAATGGTAACAAAATTTGTATATGTAAGGAGGTCTTTATAGTGGTTAAGATACATTCGGAAGTGATTGAATTTCTTAAGGGTCCTAAGAAATTATTTATAAACGGGGAATGGAAAGAGTCGATCGAAGGGAATACGTTTGAATCAATAAATCCCGCAACCGGCGAGGTGCTTGGACATGTCTGCGAAGCTGGGGTCCAGGATGTTGATTTGGCAGTAGAAGCGGCTTATCAGGAGTTTGAATTTGGAGAATGGTCTTCCATTAGCTCGTACGAACGTTCAAGGCTAATGGACAAGCTGGCCGATTTGATGGAACGTGATATTGAAATTCTTGCTCAAATCGATACATTGGACAATGGAAAATCCATTAATGAAATGTTATCGGCGGATCTTCCCAATGCGATTGAAAACTTACGATATTTCGCAGGATGGACAAACAAGCATTATGGAGAGACAATCCCGATCTCTGAAACCTATTTCAACTATACAAGACACGAACCGGTAGGGGTGGTTGGTCAAATCATTCCATGGAATTTTCCGATTATGATGGCGATTTGGAAAATCGCTCCTGCGCTGGCGACGGGATGTACCATCGTTCTTAAACCAGCAGAACAAACGCCTTTATCAGCGATTTACTTGGGAAAACTAGTTGAAGAGGCCGGTTTCCCTAAAGGGGTCATTAATATCATCAATGGCTTCGGCAAAACCGCAGGGGAAGCTTTAGTGAAACATCCAAAAGTGAATAAAATTGCCTTTACTGGTTCGACACCTGTTGGTCAAAGAATTATGAAGGAGGCTGCCAATACGTTAAAACGTGTGACGTTAGAACTTGGTGGAAAATCCCCTAATATAATCTTACCTGATGCTGACTTGGATAAAGCCATACCAGGTGTATTTTCAGGGATTATGGTGAATCAGGGGCAGGTCTGCTGTGCAGGGTCGAGAGTGTTTATCCCGAGGCATATGTATGAAGACGTTACAAAGAAATTGGTGGAATACGCTGAGAACGTCACATTAGGAAATGGATTAGAAGAGTCCACCACAATGGGCCCATTAGTTTCAAAAAGGCAGCAGGAGATTGTTATCTCTTACATTAATAAAGGCATTGAAGAAGGAGCAAAATTACTGACTGGTGGAAAACCTCTAGAGTCTGGTTTTTATGTTACTCCTGCCGTTTTCGCCGAGGTAGAAGATGGTATGGCGATAGCAAAAGAGGAAATATTCGGTCCTGTCGTTGTAGCTATGCCTTATGATAGTTTAGAAGAAGTCATCGAGCGAGCGAATTCAACAGTGTATGGGTTAGCCGCAGGGATTTGGACAGAGAATTTAAGGAATGCTCATAAGGTTACGAATCTATTAAAAGCCGGAACTGTATGGGTTAATTGTTATAACCTTACCAACGCGGCTGCTCCATTTGGTGGTTTTAAAGAATCAGGCTTTGGTCGTGAAATGGGGTCTTATGCACTTTCTAACTATACGGAAGTGAAAAGTGTTTGGATTAATCTTGAATAAGCTGCTGAGTTAGCCGCCCTCTATGTGGCTAACTATACTAAAAAAAGTAAGCGTTTTCTATAGCTTAATAAAATGGGATTCTTCCTTGTCTTATCTACTTATGAAAAGTAGATAAGACAAGGGGATTTCATACAAGCAAAGATTATACACTTAGCTATTCGTTCGTTAAAAGAGTGGACAAACAAAAGGCTAAACGGCTTTTTAAACCCAAAGTTAAATCGATCCATAAACACATCATTATTATTGGAAAGGATGATTTATATTGAGTGATAAAACAAATGACTCGAAGCTTCAGCGAAGGCTAAAGTTGATACATGTCATAGCCATTGGAATTGCCTACATGTCCCCATTCGCTGTATTCGATACTTTCGGAATTGCTTCTCAAGCTTCAGGAGGATATGTTCCGGCATCCTATATATTAGTGTTTACAGCCATCCTATTTACAGCGTTAAGTTACGGAAAATTGGTTAAAAGATTCCCGGTTGCAGGTTCAGTTTATACCTATACAAGAAGTATTATGAACCCTTACTTAGGGGTGCTTGTAGGTTGGGTTACATTCATTGCCTACCTAGCATTACCGATGATCAATGCATTATTAGCTAATATTTACTTATCATCTGGATTTCCAAATATTCCAGGGTTTGTTTGGATCATAGGATTAATCTCATTAACTACTATTCTCAATATTTTTGGCGTTAAGATCGCGGCATCCATCAATATTTTACTAGTGATCTTTCAATTTTTAGTTTGCACCATTTTTATCTATTTAAATATCAAATCCATTAATAGTGATGGCGTTCACCAATATATAACATTCCAAACCCTTTTTCCAGCTGATTTGGAGTTCTCCCCATTACTCGCTGGTGCTGCATTGCTTGCTTTATCCTTTATCGGCTTTGATGCCATAACGACTCTTTCAGAAGAAACCATTAACCCTAGAAAGACGATTCCAAAAGCGATATTAATAGTAGCTTCAATAGGTGGTTTGTTTTTCTTTACCGTGACGTATTTTATGCAATCCCTTTTTCCTGATGTTAGTGTATTCAATGATGTTGCAGGTGCTTCTCCAGAGATAGCTTTCATTATAGGTGGGAACTTGTTTCTTTCCTTATTTATTAGCGGGGCATTAGTTTCAGTATTTGCATCCGGATTGGCTGCCCAATTAAGTGCTTCCCGGTTATTATTTGCAATGGGGAGAGACAAAGTATTACCTAAAGCTTTCTTTGGCTATATTCATCCAAAGCAAAATACACCAATTCCAAATATCATTTTAATAGGACTGCTTGCCTTATCCGCTTTGTTTTTAGATCTAGAATCAGCTACATCTTTAATAAACTTTGGTGCTTTTACTGCTTTCTCTTTTGTCAATCTATGTGTCATCGCAATGTTTGTAAAATCACAGCGAGCCCGCTCAGTAAAGAATGTTTTAAGTCATTTTATAGCCCCATCTTTAGGCTTGTTTTTTGTTGTCTATTTATGGATAAATTTAGATTTTTTCTCGATTAGTATTGGTTTAATATGGACAGTGCTAGGAGTAATATATTTAGCTTTTTCCACGAACTTTTTTAAGATTGCTCCACCAGAAATTAAGTTTGAAGAGCTAGATATGTAATCAAAGTAGCCGTGAAGGAAGGGGAAAGTACTCCTCTTTCATGGCTAAGAACTTACTTCAGTTATTTATGTATTCCAAATAGTAACATATGAATAAATTTGAAATCTCGTGCATTTCCTCTTGGTTTTCGTGCATGAATTTTGATTCTTGTGCATTAACTAACCGTTCCCATGCGTAAAATCAAAAAAGTTGTGCATTGCACTATTTTGACACGGAAAAAACAAATCCTAGTACAGGAGAATCCCATTAATAAGCAAAACTTATATGTATTCTTTAAATAGGAGCTGGATAAATGATAAAAAAGAAAGGATATACCCGTCCGAATTCAAAAGTTAGAAGCATTACAACGGAGATTGCCCCTACATCACCCAAAGATGCCTCATCATTCAACACTCCCAAAAAAAGTAATCCATAGCGCGAATTTAATCGAGAAAATGAATGCATTTGAAAAAGTTCATCAACAACCATCACTAACTCATAAAGAGCAGAAAAAATTTTCATCGATGCTCATCAAAAAGCATGAGAGGGAGAGCATAGATATATTACAAAAATATGAAATCGATTGTAATGAGCTTTTAAAAGGGGGGCACTGTCCAGCGTATTTGGCCATTCCCGGAGAGATTATATAGTACATGGAAATGCCAATCATGTCAGGCTGTATCTAAAGTGGCATATATCGAATCACTAAATGATGATGCTCATTTAGTGAAAATTACGATTTCAAATAGAGAATTCAGGGATTTCCTCAATATATCCTCAAGGTCAATTGCTTATAACCTTCTGAAGTCTATGAATCTTCAACCCATTGGACAAAGAAGGTCTCATCAATACATGCTCACACCTCAATAAACACTATTAATAGTCTTAGAAATTAATCTTCATATTTCAGATCTTTTTCTATCGAAATAGCAATCACAAAAAATTCTCGCTTCGAGGGAGAACGCACATTCAGCTTGCTGACTATAAAAAGGCCTAGAAGATTATGTTGACCTTCTAGGCTTTATTGAGAGATAAAAACCGAGGGTGAGTATCTTTTATTCCTGGGTGTAAAAAGTATGTCGTAGATGCATCTTATTTACTACGTCCAATATTATACTTCTTAAATTTATAAATAACGGAAGGTTGACTTATTCCTAAGGCTTCTGCTATTTCATAGGTGGAATTGTAATGATTATATGCATCGGTCAGGATCTGCACTTCAAGCTGCTCTAAAGCGTGTTTTAAACTCTGTTTTTTAAAGTCTTCATTTTCCGAGTTTTGGATTGGATGATTTATATGATTCGCATCTTTCATTACTTTTGGAAGGTCACTTGGGTAAATAGTGCTTCCTTCAGATATAAGCAGGACCCGTTCCATTACATTTTCTAGCTCTCTAATATTCCCAGGCCAGGAATAATTCAAAAGGTTTTCATAGGTAGTAGAATGGAATTGTTTATTTAGATTATATTTATGATTAAGCTTTTCGTAATAATGTTGAATTAATAGAGGAATATCCTCAAAACGTTCTCTTAAAGGAGGGATTTGAAGCGGTATTACGTTTAGTCTATAAAATAAATCCGAACGGAACTTTTTTTGTTCAACCATCTCTGATAGATCTTTATTGGTGGCTACGATTAAACGAAAATCAATCTTTTTCTCCTTTTTCCCGCCTACCCGCATAATTTTTTTATCTTGTAATGTCTTTAATAGTTTTACTTGCATGGAGAGAGGAAGATCCCCTACCTCGTCTAAAAATAGTGTTCCACCATCTGCCTGTTCAATCAACCCCTGTTTCCCTTCTTTAAGGGCTCCAGTAAAGGCCCCGGCGTCATAACCAAACATTTCCGATTCAAAAAGGCTTTCCGGGATTGTACTGCAATTAACCTCAATAAAGGGTTCTTTCCTTCGGTGACTTTGGTTATGGAGAGTGTGGGCTAGTGCGCTTTTTCCTACCCCTGACTCACCTAGAAATAATACGGTAACATCAGTTTGCGCAACCCTAGAAACCGTTTTCATTAATTGGGTCATTTGCTTACTGCGGATGACCATTCCACCTTTGCCATACTCTTTTTCCCTCAACTCTTGAACCTCTGTTTGAACGATTTTTATTTTTCTTTGTAAACGTTCGTATTGCTCCTGAAGATTTTTGATTTCTGTCTGATCTTGCGCATAACTGATAATGTTGCTCATATTCCCTTCGTCATCAAAAACAGGGAAAGCGGTTGACATAACAACTTTTCCCGTTTTGGTTTGTTGAAGAATTTGGATCGGCTTTTGATTTTTAATAACAGAAGCAGTAATGGAAGGAGATAATACGCCCTCATCCTCTAAATCCAAAACAGATTTCCCAATATAGTGGTTTGCTTCAATCCCATAAAGGGACCAATGAGCAGGGTTAGAGTTTAAGATGATACCATGCTTATCAGTGATCGTTATATTGTTATTGGAAGTTTCAACTATCTTATTTAAAACATGATTTAAGGATTCGGTCATTTCCATTTTTCCCCCTAAACTTCTAATCTAGTTGATTTAAATTTTAATCAAATCCTTCTTGGTAATCAATAATTTAATCGAAAATCACCAGAATAATGCCCTTTATCAACTTGAAATAACATGGCACGAATCTTGCAATAGATTAAGTAAAGACAAAGGTAGCTCTAATAACGGACTATTTTTGTTCAATCAATGATAAAGGGTGATGATTGATGGTAAATACAATGAACGACCTGCAGCAATTAGAAGAGCTAGATAAAAAACATTTTTTACATCCCACCTCTCCAATAAAGCAACAACAAGAATCAGGACCGTCTTTTATCTTTAAGGAAGGTCGTGGCATTTTTCTTGAAGACTACAAGGGAAATGTCGTCATTGATGGGATGTCATCTCTTTGGAATGTAAATATAGGTCATGGAAGAGAGGAGTTGGCGGAAGTTGCGGCGGAGCAAATGAAGAAGCTTGCCTTTAGTTCCTGCTTCGCAACGTATAGTAATGAGCCAGCGATCCGCTTAGCTGCAAAGCTAGCCCAATTGGCACCGGGTGATTTAACGACAACATTTTTTACTTCTGGGGGCTCAGAGGCAAACGATACCGCTTATAAACTGGCAAGGCATTATTGGATTTTAAAAGGGGAACCAGAAAAGAAAAAAATCATTTCTAGAACAAAGTCGTATCATGGTGTTTCGATGGGAGCAACGAGTGCAACTGGATTAAAACCGTTTCGAGATTTTTCAAGCTCCATTGCACCTGACTTTCTTCATGTTGACCATTTTAATACCGATGCTTTAAGAGAAAAAATTTTAATAGAAGGTCCTGAAACGATTGCCGCCTTTATTGCTGAGCCGGTCCAAGGTGCTGGAGGGGTTCATATTGCTCCCGATCATTATTTTAAGGAAATTAGAGATATCTGTGATTTTTACAATATTTTGTTTATTACGGATGAGGTTATCACAGGATTTGGACGTACAGGTGAATGGTTCGGGATGAATCATTACGGAGTCACTCCAGATATGATGTGCTTCGCAAAAGGGGTAACAAGTGGCTACGCACAATTAGGAGGCGTCATGTTATCAGAAAAATTGCATCGGGATTTTTCAAACTTTTCCTCGGGTACTCTACTACACGGGTATACGTATAGCGGTCATCCAATGGCTTGTGCGGTTGCATTAAAGAATATTGAAATCATTGAACGAGAAAATTTAGTTCATCAGGCAAAAGAGGCTGGTGAATGGTTGAGGAAGGGAATGAAGTGGATACAATCTGAGAGAAAAATAGTAGGAAATGTACGGAGTCTAGGGTTAATGGGAGCTGTTGAAATCAAAAATGCAGGAGAGGCGAATTCTAAAGGTGCAAATCCGAAATCTCCGTTAATCGTGAACGAAGCAGCAAAACGCGGCTTAATTTGTCGTTCTGTCGTCTTTGATCATCAGGATACATTAGTTTTTGCTCCGCCCCTTACAATTCAGAAGGAAGAAATTGAAAAAATGATCGCAATTTTAAATGATGCCATAAAGTCAATTGAGGAAAGATCATAATTTAAAGGAAGGAGGGGTCCAAATGAAAAAGAATCTTTTTATAGATGGAAAATGGATTGAACCAAAATACTATACTGAATTGTACTCACCTTATGACGAAAGGATGATAGCAGAGATCCCTGCTGCTACACCAGATGAAGTGGAATCGGCGATTGATTCTGCATACCAAGCTACATCTATCATGAGAAAGATGCCTAGCCACCAAAGGGCAACAATACTCGAAAACCTCACTCATCTTTTAGAGGAAAGGAAAGAGGAAGCAGCCAGAATTATCGCAATGGAAGCTGCAAAGCCTATCAATACAGCGAAAGTGGAAGTCGAAAGAACCATCCAGACCTATAAATTCGCAGCGGAAGAAGCAAAGCGGATTTATGGTGAAACACTTCCAATGGATGCAGCTCCAGGTGGAGAGGGGAGAGTGGCTTATACAGTCCAAGAGCCATTAGGTGTGGTTGCAGCCATTACACCATTTAACTTTCCAATGAATCTTGTTGCCCATAAAGTAGGTCCTGCGATTGCAGCTGGAAACACGGTGGTATTAAAACCTGCAGCTCAAACCCCACTTTCAGCTTATTTCCTTGCAGAGTTATGTAAAGAGGCTGGGGTGCCTGATGGAGGTTTAAATGTTGTCACTGGAAGTGGTTCGGTCATTGGAGACATCCTTGTAAAAGATGAACGAATTCAAAAGATATCCTTTACAGGAAGCCATGCGGTTGGATTGCAAATTCGTAATAAAGCGGATTTAAAAAAAGTAACCTTGGAACTAGGGTCTAATGCAGCGGTCATCATTGATGAAAATGTTAATGTTGAGAAAATCATTCCTCGCTGTGTGTCGGGAGCATTTGCGTTTCAAGGGCAAGTGTGTATATCGCTCCAGCGAATTTATGTTCATGAAAAAAATTATGAAAGGTTTGTAAAGGAATTTGTTGAAGCGACTAAAAAATTGAAGCTTGGTGCGCCGCTAGACCCCGAGACTGATATTTCAGCTCTGATTAGCCCAAAAGATGTAGAGAGGACACTTGATTGGATTGAAGAAGCGAAGCGGTCTGGAGCAGAGGTTGTTGCAGGGGGAATAAGTGAGGGGAATGTTTTACAACCAACTATTCTAATCGATGTTGATCCTTCTGCCAAAGTCTCCTGCCAGGAGGTGTTCGCCCCAATCGTGGTTATCAATCGTGTTCAATCTGTAGAGGAAGCCATTAACGCAGTGAATGATTCTCGTTACGGCCTTCAAGCTGGAATTTATACTGAAAATATTCATACAGCCTTAAATGCGTCATCTGAATTACATGTTGGAGGTGTCATTATTAATGATATTCCAACCTACCGTGTCGATCATATGCCTTACGGTGGTGTTAAAGAAAGTGGTGTAGGTCGTGAAGGAATAAAGTATGCCATGGAAGAAATGATGGAGATGAAATTGGTAGTAATAAACAAAAATAAGTAGTTCAATGATCATAAATAACAATATCGAGGTTGGTTCAACTCAAAACAGAGTCGGAATAAAATCAAACGAATTTTTATAAAATATTAAAAATATATCAAGAGCTTGTTTTGATTAAATTTTTTTCAAAACGGGCTCTTTTTTATTTTGTTTAAAGAAAATCAAAAATTTGTTTTGTCATTCCCCACTTGAAGCTCTATCTAAAACCCACATCTCACATAAGAAACTCCTTCTGTTCATATGAATTGAAGAGAGGATAAGGGGGGATTGGGGTGAGTACGGAAAGAGTGAATGACTATTCTATATTGACCTATCCAGATGACTTGCTATCTATTATTAGAAAAGGGTTAGGTAGAGAGGGGCTGCCAAAAAAGGTTCTGATCATAGGAGCTGGCTTATCAGGATTAGTAGCGGGGTCATTATTAAAGCAGGCTGGACATCATGTGACCATTTTGGAAGGGAATAATCGAGTAGGCGGAAGGGTTTTTACAGTAAGAGATCCTTTTACCCCCGGAAATTATATGGATGTTGGAGCGATGCGTATTCCAAACAGCCACGAGCTTGTATTTGAGTACATTCATCGTTTTAAACTTCCTGTAAATCTATTTATAAATTCATCTCCGCAGGATTTAATCTTTGTTAATAACATTCTTACAACGCGTAAAGAGTATGAAATGAATCCAGATATTCTAAGGTTTCCGGTTGAAAAGTGGGAAAAGGGAAAAACTGCGACTGAGCTCTTTCTCACAGCAACCCAACCATTTCTTGACCTTTATTCCAGCAGTACACCAGCACAACAGGAACAATTAAGAGAAGAATATGCTCAGTATTCTATGGGGGAATATTTGCGGTATAATCCCCTAGGCCCATCTCTGTCATTAAATGCGATCCGAAAAATAAATGTTATGCTTGGGATGGAAGGGTTCCCAGAGTTCTCGTTTGTGGACATTTTAACCGATATCATTTTTCCGATATTTAGTGAAAAAACTGAATTCTATGAAGTGACAGGAGGAAATGACCAGATTCCCCTCGCATTTATGAAGGAACTCCAAAATGAAACGTATATAAAGCAAAAAGTAGTAAAGATCATTCAAGGTGATCAAGGAGTCATTCTCAAAACGAAGAACCCAATCACTGGGCAATTCCGAAGTTTTGCAGGTGATTTTGCAATTATAACGGTCCCTTTTCCAGTGTTGCAGTTTGTCGATATCATTCCATATCATTCAATTTCCTTTAAGAAATGGCAAGCGATTAGAGAACTGAACAATGTACCATCCGTTAAGATTGGGGTTGAATTCAGAACCCGCTTTTGGGAAAAGTTGAATGTAGGGAATGCCATTTCGGATCTGCCCACCCGCTTTTCGTACATTCCTAGTCATAATATAGGTAGTGGGGGACCAGGTGTCTTGTTAGCCAGTTATAGCTGGGGACAAGATGCAATGTTATGGAGTAGTTTATCTAAGGATGAGATGATCTCTTATGTCTTAAAGGATCTATCGAAAGTGTATGGTAAAGTCGTATATTCAGAGTTTATTAAAGCAATTTCTTATAACTGGAGTCAAAATCCATATTCTGCAGGTTGTTTTACGTTATTTACCCCTGGACAAGAACTAGATTTTGCGGATTATATCCGTCAACCTGAAGGAAGACTTCACTTCGCTGGAGAACATACTTCCTCCTTTCATGGTTGGATGGAAGGTGCAATAGAATCTGGTATTCGGGCGGCGTATGAAGTGAATGGAAGAGGATAAAAAATAAGACATATAGCTAGTAAAAACACAGAAGAAGCTTATCTAGGGATGGGATGAAAATTCAATTTAAAATATAAATGCTATTACTCTAAACTAAGGTAAGTTGATAATAAACCTCGTAATTATTCTTAAGTGTTTTAGAAATTCCACTTATCTATACCTCATTCCTGGTTATCAAAAAAAATACGAATTAATAATGTCACTATAGGAGTTATTATGTATCTATTTTAAACGTTATTTTGCACTATAAGGTAATATAAAAAAACCCAATTTCTCAGCATTAAAGTTGAGAAATTGGGTTTTATCTTACTCCGGAAAAGCATCCGATAATTGAAATAACTTTTATGACAATAAGTAACGAATCAATCCTAATATAGCAAAACAAAATAAAACTGTGCCAGATCCTATACCAGTAATTGCACTGTTGGCTACTTCCAATCTTTTGGATAGCCACGGTGATATTACTGCAATTACTATCATAAGTATCGCTAGCGCATACAAACCAGGGTCTTTAAAGATATTTACCAACGGGAAAAAGTGGGTTCATACGCCCATTTTAAGTTTATTAAATAGTTTTTTCTTCGAGTTTCCTTTCTTCTAATACATCAATATTTGTCGGGACAAAATAAATTACATCAATTTTGAATAGTTGTTCGTTCGCTAAATTTGTGTAAAACATCCCAGGTTTTTGTCGGAAAAACCTAGCTAATCTTTTCATGTGAAGGTAGCTGGGTTTTATAGTTGGATGTGAAAAATAGCACTTAAAATAAGCACAAAATACCTCCTAAAGTGACATAATAATTAGTCAAGAATTTCCTCTCTTAAATAAAAAATAATTATAAAACTTTTGACAATTCTGTGAATTGATTTAGAATAATAGAAAAGGGAGATGAAAATATGGAAGCTAATTCGAAGAAAATATTAGATGTTGTGAAAAAGTTCGCAGGTATTGGGTGTGCCATCGGAATCGCCATTTTTGTATTCAGTCTATTTGCAAGCGGTTACAATGAAAATTATGTATTATCGTATGTAGGTGCAACGATTGCCTTTAACGCTATTCTTGTATTTTTGATTGGCGTATTTTTCGTTGTAACGGAAGAAATGATTGGTAATACACGAAAAGGGAAGAAGTTAGAACGAAATCCTTTTCAAGAAAAAAAACCTGAGCATCGGTTAAGACACTCAAGTTTTATATAATCATTTTTATTGGTAACCCCAAATCATCGTTAACAATGTTCCCAAGATCGTAACGATTGCCACGAATAGGGCGTACCAAATATTCGTATAGATTGATTTTTTATCTTCAGACTCTCCAGCATGCATGAACATGACTAATTGAACGCCTGCTTGCATAAATGCTGTGACTAGAAGAATGACTACTCCTGTTTTAGGAGAAAGGTCGAACATAAGAACAGAAAGGGCGACAGCCGTCAGAATGAGTGAGAAGGCATAGCCCATCACGTGTCCAACAGGAAATAATTGTTTACTATTCATCTTACATCATTCCTTTCAAGTAGACGAAGCTAAAGATGAAGATCCAAACTACGTCTAAGAAGTGCCAGTATAAAGAGAAAATGAATGATTTATTCGCCGTTTCCGGAGTTAAGCCACGTTTCTTTACTTGCATAAGGATGAAGATCCCCCAGAATAACCCTAGGGTAACGTGTGCTCCGTGAGTTCCTAGTAAGGTTAATAAGCTAGATGTAAAAGCACTTACCTGTAAACCTGCTCCCACGTGAACATAGTGAGTAAATTCATAAATCTCAACGCCCAGGAAGCCGGCTCCAAGGATAAGGGTGACGATGAAGAAGCCCATCGTCGCTTTTTTATTGCCAAGACGCATGGCGTTAACACCTAAGCCAATGGTGAAGCTACTTGTTAATAATAAAATTGTTTCAATCAATACAGGTGTTACTTCAAAAATTTCAGATCCTGCTGGACCGTTGCCTGTACGATCTACTAGTGTAAAGTATGTGGCAAAGAGCGTTGCAAATAACGCAATTTCCGCTCCTAAAAAGATCCAAAATCCTAATATTTTTAATCGATTTTCTTCTGTACTATATTCAAGTGGCAGCGAGTGATCTATTTTCATGCGGAAGCACCTCGCAATTTCTTTTCAGTTTCTTCAATTTCTTCGACCGAGATATAATGGCCATGATCTTTTTCAAATGAACGATGGATCATACAAGCGAATATTCCGATCGTCGCAATGATGGCTGGAATAAACATGCTAAATACCATACAGAATCCCCAGATAAAGAAGACGGCACCTAGGATAAACGGCATTCCACTATTGTTCGGCATATGAATCGGCTCATATTTGCCTTTAAACAATTCCACACCTTTTTTCTTAGAATCCCAAAATGCTTGAATGGAGTCCACTGTTGGCGTAATCGCAAAGTTGTATTCTGGAATTGGACTGTGTGTCGCCCATTCCAATGATCTAGCGTCCCAAGGATCAGCTGTCACATGCCTTGGTGCATAACGAATACTCCAGTAAATATTGTAACAAATAAGCGCGAACCCAATGGCCAAACCTACTGCTCCGATAAAGGAAATCATGTTCATAAGACTAAATCCAGATGACTCGGAATAAGTGTACATACGACGAGCTTGCCCATCTAGGCCCGAAATGAACATCGGGAAGAATGCTACATTAAAGCTGATCGTAATGAACCAGAAAGCCCATTTTCCAATTTTTTCGCTTAAACTGAAACCGAAAATTTTTGGCCACCAATACGTAAATCCAGCTAATACAGCAAATACAGTACCAGGAATCAAGACATAATGGAAATGTGCCACAAGGAACATTGTATTATGGTATTGATAATCGGCACTTGCCATTGCAAGCATTACCCCTGTAACTCCCCCAATGGTGAAAATCGGGATGAACGCTAAAGAGTAAAGCATTGGGACTGAAAATACGATCTTTCCTTTGTACAGGGTGAAAAGCCAGTTAAAGATCTTAACCCCTGTCGGGACAGCAATCGCCATCGTAGTGATCGAGAAGATACCGTTAACCATTGCACTGTGCCCCATTGTGTAGAAATGGTGGGCCCAAACAATGAAAGATAAAGCTGAAATAGCAACCATACTAATGACCATTGATTTATACCCGTAAAGGTTTCTGCGGGCAAAGGTTGAAATGATTTCACTATAAATACCAAATGCAGGCAGGATAACAATATATACCTCAGGATGTCCCCAAACCCAGAAGAGGTTTGCCCAAAGCATATCCATACCGCCATTACTCATCGTAAAGAATTGTGTACCGAAGAGACGGTCCATTGTCATTAGTGCAAGAGCAACTGTTAGAACAGGGAAAGCAAAAACGATAATAATGTTTGTGATCAAGATTGACCATGTAAACATTGGCATTTTCATTAATTTTAACCCTGGTGCTCTCATTTTCAAGATGGTGACGATAAAGTTAATACCTGTCATTAACGTACCGATCCCGGCAATTTGTATCGCTATTGCGTAATAGTTACTTCCAACGCTTTTACTGAACTCATTAGCAGCTAGCGGGAAGTAAGATGTCCAGCCCGCATCTGGGGAGCCCCCGACGACGAAGGAAATATTAAATAACATCGCCCCGAAAAAGAATAGCCAAAAGCTTAGTGCATTCAATCGAGGGAATGCAACGTCACGTGCCCCAATTTGCAGGGGAGTGACAATATTCATTAAGCCTATGATAAAAGGCATCGCCATAAATAAGATCATAACGACCCCATGAGTAGTGAAAATTTCGTTATAGTGCTGCCCATCTAGTAATCCATTTTCAGGGACCGCTAATTGAGCACGCATTAATAGGGCATCAGCTCCACCACGGAAAAGCATTAGTAGAGCAGAGATAATATACATGACACCGATTCGCTTATGGTCAACAGTTGTCAACCATTCACGCCAAAGGTAACCCCATTTTTTAAAGTAAGTAAGTCCGAGTATGATGGCTAAAATTGTCACGCCAATAGCAATTTGCGACATAACAATCATTGGACCACTGTGGGGTACAGCAAATCTATCGAAATAATCCATTGCTTTGTAACTCCTTTCGAATATATTCATGAACAAGAAGTGAATTCTAATGATGATTAGTGATGACTATGTTCAGATTCCTGACCGTTTTGATCGTGTGAATCTGATTTTTGCTGGTGTTCATCATGGGATCCAGATTCTTCTGGTTTATCATCCGTTGAACTTCCGTGATGATGTCCAGCGTTCTCCCCTTCAGGAGCAGGGTAAAAGGCTTGATGTGTTCCGTTGAACGTCTTCCGTCCAATATGTCCATCTTCTAATAAATGATCAAACTCTTTTTTAGTGAGCTTATCAGCAGTGCTTTTAACATCTGAAACCCACTCATCATATTCTTTCTGGGTCATAGCTAATGCCTCAAATTGCATTTCAGCAAAGCCTGCACCGTTAAAGTTAGAATTTCGTCCCATATAGGAACCTGGAACGTCTGCTAATAAATGTAAAGTGTTGACCATATCACTCATCGCATATTTTTGTCCGCCAAGCTGTGGAATCCATAAACTTGTAATTGTTCCATGGGAATACAGCTTGAATTCAACTGGACGATCTATTGGAATATTTACGTAGTTAACAGTTTCGATATTTTCTTCCGGATAACTAAAATGCCACTTCCAGTTAGAAGAGGAAGCATAGATGATTAATGGTTCCTTATCTTCATACCCTTTCGGAGTAGCCTCGACCTCATAAGTCGATTGAACAGTGACAACGGAGAGAAACGCCACGATAAGTACTGGGATTGTCACCCATATTATTTCCAGTGTCTTACTCCCCTCAATATGAGGAGGTTCATAGTCTTTATCTGCTTTTGAAGCACGATATTTCGTTAGCATGAAGATGAAGAGACCAGTAACCACTAGCACAATAAAGGCCATTGTCCACATTGATAATTTAATTACATCTGCTTGAGTTTGAGCGACAGGACCTTTAGGATCTAGTACGGCTAATTCACAGCCTGAAAGCACTGTGAAAATGGTAAAAACGATAAATAGCAAAGCCCATTTCATTTTCATACAGATTCCCCTTTCTTTTTGGAGTATGGATAATAATAGCTATTTGAAAAAATGGTAAGCTTTCATCAGACTGACGTTTTTATTATAGTAAAACAAAAATCATTAAATGTGACGCATTTCACAAAATGTTCACGAAGAAGTATATGGTAAACGTCAAAAATTGTTCATAAATAAGCGATTAATAAAAGGAAGCGGAGTATGAAAAATCAAATTTTTCTAAATATATGGCAAGAAAAACAGTTATTAATAATATTCTAATATAATAAAAAAGAAACCGATTCAAAGTCAGTGTTTCATTAACAATGACTGAAGTCGGCTTATTATTATGGAACTTTAACATTATGTAGAGAGGGGGAGGGAGAGGCTGATTTAAAGAATTTTGAAGTTAATTTTGAAGGTTTTTCCCTGGCTGCTGCCAGCTTGATATTTCTTAGATCTATTACTCTTTTAAAAAAACATATAATAATCTTTCAACGATTTCATTGATTTCCTATTTTATTTCTAGTTTTTCTAAAAGTTCCTCATATCTTTCGATTATGACAGGTTTTTTGTTTATGACGGTAAAACTCTTTGTCATGCATTGTCCGCAGTTACCTAGACAGTAATCTTCTTCAATTGTAATAGTAGGGTTTTTCTCTGCCATTTCCTTAATTTCTAACGATCCATTCATGTAATTTGAAGTGCAAAATTTTACTAGATAACTCAACATCAATTCCTCCTTAAGCAAATTTTGGAGCTAATTATATTCAGAAAAATCCGTCAATGCAAATGCATACACCAAAGCAGGAACGCTTTAACCTAGTAACGCTTTAGTGTTTTTTGACTTTAATGGGAGTTTTTGCACGAAAATATTTTTCGAATTATAATAACAACATTATTAGAAAATTTAAAACGTTTTCAATTATAGAAATAGTAAAAAATGTGCATCCTCCAAACACAAGAAGACTCGAAATAGGATTCTACTAATCTTACATTCATGAAGGAATGAACACCATGTTTTTTAAAAGATTGATTGAAAACGCTTTCTGTCTGTGAGCCATTGAAGCCTTTAAGATGCCAAACCTCATAAAGAAGATAAAGGAGAAGATAGATGAAAAAACCTTCATTTTTAGCCTCAATCATCGTTGTACTATTCGTAATTACTTTGTTAGGGATAAGCATTCTTCATTATGGTGTCGCACCTCAGATTCCGATTGTCGTGGCAGCGATTTTCGTTGCCTGCTATGGCCTGACATTAGGTTATAAATGGAAAGAGTTAGAAAGTGCTATGGCAAAAGGGATATTTTATGGAATTCCGTCGATCCTCATTCTCTGTTTAATAGGAATGTTAATAGGGGTTTGGGTTTTAAATGGGACCGTCCCGACGATTACGTATTACGGCTTACATACCTTATCCCCTGACCTCTTCTTAATGTCAACCGTTCTAATCTGTTCAATTGTCTCGGTGGTTTGTGGAAGCTCTTGGAGTTCGATTGGGACGATCGGTGTTTCCTTAATGGGTGTTGCCTATGGTTTGGACATCTCGCCAGCCATGACAGCAGGTGCAATTGTTTCTGGAGCAATCTTTGGGGATAAGATTTCGCCACTCTCAGATACTACGAACCTTGCATCGGCTACAGCAAAAGTTAATATCTATGAACATATTAAACATATGTTATGGACAACGATTCCGAGTTTTATCATTACATTAGCTGCCTTTACCGCCATCGGCTTTTTTCTCGATAGAGGCAATGAAGATAATAACCAGATTGAAACGATTATTAATGTTCTAAGTGATGAATTTATGATTACACCCATCACACTGATGTCTCCATTGTTAATCATTATTCTTGCTGTAAAACGTATGAATCCTATTCCATCTCTTGTCATTGGTTTAATCGTGGCGATTTTAACCACTTTCTATACGGTTCCAAATGTAGCAATTGGGACGATTATGGAAACAGCTCATAATGGCTTTGTTGCCGAAACAGGGGTAGAAGCAATCGATCAATTGCTCTCACTTGGCGGGCTGAGCAGTATGTTATTTGGAGTTTCACTTATTATCATCTCGCTTGCCTTTGGGGGGATCATCCAACAAATAGGAATTGCCCATTCGATTATTGAGGGCATTCAAAAAATGTTGAAAAGCAGAGGGAATGTGATCACATCAACCGTTTGTTCCTGTCTAGGGATTAACTTAACTGTAGGGGAACAGTATCTATCCATTATTTTACCTGGGCAGTTATTTGAATCAGCTTTTAAAAAGGTAAGGCTTCATCCTAAAAATTTATCTAGAACCTTGGAGGATGCAGGAACAATCATTCATCCGATGATCCCATGGGGAGTAACAGGGGCCTTTATCATGTCCACATTAAATATAGGCATGGAATACGTTCCTTATGTCTTTATTAGTATGATTACGCCGGTTGTGGCCATTATCTATGGATATACCGGAATTGGCTTGGCTCCATTGCAAGAAGAGGGGAAACAAGAGATAGAAACAACGGAAAGCAGAAGTGAAGTAACTAGAAAGACAATGGAAGGATAATACATATACTAGGAGGAAATTAAAATGACATTGACACTACCAACAGAAAATCCAAACATCCAATCAACAGGTTCATTCGACATGTTTACAAAAATCCAAGACCATGAACAAGTCGTATTCTGTAATGATCCAGAAACAGGCTTAAAAGCGATCATCGCGATTCATGATACGACCCTTGGACCAGCATTAGGCGGGACGCGAATGAGACCGTATCACACATTTGAGGATGCCTTGGAAGACGCTCTACGATTATCAAAAGGGATGACCTACAAAAATGCGGCAGCTGATAATGACTTCGGTGGTGGGAAAGGAGTCATTATTGGAGACCCGATGAAGGATAAGACTCCTGAATTATTCCGTGCCTATGGACAATTTATCGATTCCTTGAAGGGCAGATTCTATACTGGAACAGACATGGGGACCGTTCTTGATGATTTCGTCCATGCCCATAAAGAAACAAATTGTATTGCTGGCTTACCAGAGGAATATGGTGGAGGCGGTGAAACATCGATTCCTACAGCACTTGGAATTTTATACAGTATCCAGGCAGTAGCCAATACATTATGGGGACATGAGAATTTAACAGGAAAAAGATTTGCTATTCAAGGACTAGGAAAAGTTGGTTACAAAGTAGCGGAACATCTACTTGAGCATGGAGCTGATTTATATGTTACAGATGTTTCCGAAGAAGCAATCCAGGCATTGGTAGAGAAAGCCGGTGGAAAAGCAAAAGCAGTCAAGAATGATGAGATTTATGGAGTGGATGCCGATGTGTTTGTCCCATGTGCCATTGGGGGCATTATCAATGATCAAACCATTGATCAACTAAAAGTAAAAGGAATTGCGGGTGCCGCTAATAACCAGCTTCTTCATGAGAACCATGCTAAAATTTTAAAAGATAAAGGGATCCTTTATGCTCCTGATTATATTGTCAATAGCGGTGGCGTCATCCAAGTAGCGGATGAATTATACGGACCGAACAAAAGCCGAGTATTAAGTAAAACGAAAACGATTTATCGTTCAATTCTCGAGGTTCTAAAGCAATCAGAAACTGAAAATATCACGACGTTAGAAGCAGCAAACTTGGTATGTGAAAAAAGATTAAATGTAAGAAAGCAAAGAGCAAGCTTTTTCTCTCCTAATAAACGACCGAAATGGGAGGTTCGTTATTAATTGAAAATACTGATTCCAAGAAGAAATGTCCTTTATAAAACTAAAGGCTGAAACATCATAGTGAATCATCAAAAAGGTCCGTCATAAAGCCGGGAAGGCCAAAATCAATCAAATGTAAGTGAAATGCCGTTATATTCACTTGAGAAAACCTATTTGAATTATTCAATGAATGAGTCTGTTATTTGTATTGATTTTCCTTTTTTGAAACTTTCAAGTAAAAACCGTTGATAAAGAATCAGCATTGAGAAATGAATTCTCAATGCTGATTCTTTTTTATAAATATCAATGAACTCCCTTATGTTTTGTATCTAAATTTGTAACCACTCGTTCATCATCCGTTCATATTCCACTTATATACTAGAAGAGGAAGTGAAGGAGGAAAAGATATGAAGATAGCATGGAAAGAAATCCAAAAAAATAAAGCTCGTTTTATGATTTTAGGATCGATTATATTCTTGGTTAGTTTCTTAACGTTTATTATTTCAGGGTTATCGAACGGGTTATCACAAGATAATGCCGCGATCATTAAAGATCTACCAGAAGGGCATTTTTATATGAATTCTGATGCAGAAGAAACGTATAATGCGTCTAAGATTGATGAAGAACTTGAGACCAAAATTTTAAAGAATGATCCAGAGTCAGCAGCTTTTTCAATTCAAATGGGTTTTGTTAATGATAAGGAAGATAAACAACATAGTGTGGCATTTGTGACAGCAACCGAGTCGAAAATGTTTGAAGAGGTTGGAAAGGGTGAAGTCATTTTAGATTCTTCATTAAAAAATGAAGGAATCAAAGTGGGAGATAAGCTAAAGAACAATCAATTTAGCGGTGAATTTGAGGTAATAGGCTTTGTCGATCAGAAAAAATTCAGTCACGCCCCTGTAGCCTATATCCATACAGAAAATTACGAAGAGATTTATAGAGTGAAAGAAAAGCAATTACTATTTATCCCTGGTGAAGGGGATGCGCCTTCCTATTCAGGATTACAGTCATTTACTAAAGATGAGTTTTTAAACACGATTCCAAGTTATAGTGCTGAACAATTATCCTTAAATATGATTACATGGTTTTTAGTTGTCATTAGCGGAATGTTATTTGCAATCTTCTTTTATATGATGAATGTCCAAAAAATCGGATTGTATGGAATATTGAAAGCTATAGGTTTTAAAACCATTTCCTTATTCCAAATGATGTGGTATCAGATGATTTTCATTACACTGGTCGCTCTTGGATTATCAGTCACATTAAGTCAAGGTTTTGGGGTCATCGCCCCTGAAGGATTGCCATTTGATTTAACGGCGCAAACAAGTATTCAATTGTCTATTATCTTTATCGTCATTGGATTTGTGGGAGCAACACTTTCTGGCCTGCAAATCAAGAAAGTGGAGCCATTACAAGCGATTCAACAAGGAGAGGTTTAATATGACATTATTTCAAATAGATTCTGTTAAAAAAACATTTAAAAATGGAGAAGTAAAAGAGCAGGTTCTAAAAGGAATTAACCTTACGCTGAATGAAGGTGAAATCACGGCATTAATAGGTGCATCTGGCTCTGGTAAAAGTACGATTCTAACGATCGCTGCAGGACTTCAGCGTGCTTCAGAGGGACAAGTGGTTTTCCAAGGAGAAAACTTAAGTGAAATGAAACAGGAGGATATTCGAAAGGTGAGAGCCAAGCAGTTCGGTTTTATTTTTCAATCGTCCCATCTTGTCCCTTTTCTCACGGTTCAAGAACAACTAAAGGTGATGCAAGAAGTGGCAGAATCAAAGCTTAAAAAACAAGATCAAAAAAGAGAGGTAGAAAGATTATTAGAATTAGTGGACATGAACCATCGAAAGGACGCTTATCCATCGTCATTATCAGGAGGAGAGAAGCAGAGAGTTGCGATCGCTAGAGCATTAATACACAAACCGAAGATGCTATTTGCAGATGAGCCAACGGCGAGTTTAGACTCAAGGAGATCAAAGGAAGTCATGACCTTAATTAGAGATTTAACGAAAACCCTGAATACCACAACACTTATGGTCACCCATGATGAAGAGATGCTTTCCTATGCGGATCAGATCATCACAATGAAGGATGGGTTAATCCAGTAGTAATCAAATTTATTTGATAATAGGCTGTCCAAAAGGGATCTGGAGCCACTCAATAGATAGAAGATTTACTTCTCCTTATTGATGTTATGGTTCCTGACTCCTTGGTTTTTGTTCTTAATATCCTAATGATAAAGTTTAAGTTCCTTTTTGTTTTGTTCCCGTACATTATTAAGAAGTGCATAAATTTAAAATCTCATGCACTTCCTTTAGAGTTTGGTGCATAAAATTTGATTCTCGTGCACAAAATCAAAAAGTTGTGCATTACCACATTTAAGTTAAGTGCAAAATCCAAAATTAAAAATTAGAAACCGATTATAGTACTTTATGAAGGTTAAATTACTTTATATCTCGTTAAAAACTACTTTAGTTGGTAAATATATAATGATAACCTAATCGAAATTTTCCCTACAACTTGAATTTTATTAACGTTCAAGCTATAATGAATGACAATCAGTCATTTAAGTGAGGTATGATTCTAATTGAGTAAACATGATAAGATCATCGACGCTGCCATGGAGGTCATCTCTGAAAAAGGCTTTGAGAAGACTTCAATATCAGAAATTGTAAAAAGAGCCGGAATTGCCCAAGGAACATTCTATCTTTATTTTAAGACTAAGAGTTCTTTAATACCTGCAATTGCAAGCAGACTTCTTTCTATTACTCTTGAACGAATTAAAAGTAAGGATACTGAAGGGGAAAGCTTTTGGTACTTTTTAGATAATTTAATTGAAGAAACCTTTACGATTACAGAAGAACATAAAGAGGTCATTACTCTTTGTTATTCTGGATTAGCTATAGAACATTCAATGGAAAAGTGGGAAGCCATTTATGAACCTTACTATCACTGGATGGAGAGCACCATTGAAAAAGCCATTAGTAAGGGTGAAATTCAAGAACAGATTAATATCAATTTAACTGCACAGTTCATCATTAACATGATTGAAAATACAGCAGAGCGATACTACATGACAAGCGAACACGAAGATTCAGTTGGGATGCATAAAAAGGAAATATTTACATTTATCAAGAGATCTTTATGCAACGCTTAAATGGAATGTTGAAGGTTATCAATATTCCATATTTTTTATATTCGGAAAATGACTGACATTCATTCATAATTAGGAGAGGAGAAACCATGAATTGGCTTTTTGTTTTTATTGCGGGTCTATTGGAAATAGTGTGGGCATCGTATCTAAAGTATGCAGATTCCTATTTTGATTGGATCATGACCATCCTATTAATAGGAATCAGTTTCATTCTATTAATCCGTGCGTATAAAACGATTCCGGTAGCGATTGCTTTTACTGTTTTTGTTGGAATTGGTACGATTGGTACCTATATTGTCGGTGTCATTCTAGGAGAACCCTATACAATTCCTCAGTTATTATCATTACTTGTATTAGTAACTGGTGTAGTAGGAGTAAAAGTTTTTACTAAAAGTGAGCAAGCGGCAGTTAGGAGTGATGACTAATGGTATGGTTCTTATTAATTCTTGCTGGTATAGAGGAAGTAGTGGCTACGATTGCGATGAAGTATGTTGACGGTCTAAAGAAAAAGTCGCCAATCATTGTGATGGTCGCCGGTTTTGCTTTTTCGTTCTACTGCCTCTCTAGAGCTATGATTGTTTTACCAGCAGGCGTTGCTTATGCAGTATGGACGGGGATAGGAAGTTTTGGAATCATCATGGTGGGAAGGTTTTGGTTTAAAGAAAAACTGAACCCATATCAGTATGTATCATTATCCCTTATTTTATTAGGAGTCATTGGATTAAAGATAACTACTTGATTAATAGACACAACAAATGAAAGTCTAGAGTAAAAGAATAAAAGAAAAAATGGCCTGCCCTATTAGCAATAGGGCAGGCCATCTCTTATTTTCTCCGAATTCCAATTTTTCGTCCGGCTTTTTCCGGTCTTGGAAGATTTTCATGAGCATTTCCAAGAGCTTCAACTTGTGATTGGATTTCCAGTGGGAAGGGAGCAGGACGTCCTTCGTTCATGTCCATTCCCATCAGCATTTGCTCACTTGTTGCAAGAATATCGCCATGACCATTCTCCATTACAAAGAATACATGCAATCGCTTTGTGTCATAGTCCAATAACTGGACGGTGACACGAAGGTCCTGTCCTTCATGAGCCTCGTCTAAATAACATAAATGGGTTTCCAATGTGTAAATCGAATATTGATAATGATTACGGAAATCAGCGTCAATTCCTAACTCTACCATCAATTGGTCGACGGCGAGGCTGAACACTGTGGCATAGGCGGAATCGGTCATATGCCCATTGTAGTCGATCCATTCACTGCGGACGGTTTCTGACAAAAGCGGGTTTTCAATACGGGACATTATGTTTCCTCCTTTACTTGTTTAATTTATTCTTAAGTAGCTCTAAGATAAAATGAAGATGAGCTATCCCAATAAAGGGTCCGAAACCACCACTATGTTCGTATCTATCTTGAATAGCATAAGATATGTTTCCTCACCTTGTTTTTGGAACAGCCTCTCTATTTAAATTTTTCCGTTCAAGTTCGCTCCAGGCCAATATTTTTCAAGCAATTGCATAAGTTCGATCAAGAATTCGTCCCGGCGTTCTTCGAGTTGAGCAATTGTATGACCAGTGGTTTGAGCTTCGCAACCTTCAACAACTCGATCAGTAAGCTCCTCTGTAAGTTCAGGCGCGACTAATTTTGTCCAAGGGAGCTTTAGGGCTGGTCCGAATTGCTCAAGCATATGTTTCATGCCCTGTTCACCGCCTGCGAGATGTAGGGTTAAGAATGGCCCCATAAGTGCCCAACGTAATCCAGGACCATAAATGATGGCTGCGTCTACTTCTTCCGTTGTTGCGACTCCGTCATTGACAAGATGAAGGGCCTCGCGCCAAATGGCTTCCATCAGGCGGTCGGCAACATGTCCTTCGATTTCAGTTGAGATCACCAGTGGCTTCATATTGAGAGATTGATAGAATTCCTCTGCTTTTTTTATCGTTTCAGAAGCAGTATCCTTCCCGCCCACTAATTCTACGAGTGGAATTAAGTAAACGGGATTGAATGGATGGGCGACAATAACCCGTCCTGGCTTTGAACAATCTGCCTGTAAGGTACTTGGCTTGAGTCCTGATGTACTAGATGCAATGATCGCATCTGGTTTAGCGAAACGGTCGATTTCAGCTAGTACCTTTCTCTTTAATTCCTCGCGTTCAGGTACATTTTCTTGAATAAGGTCAGCGTCTGCAACCGCCTTTTCAAGATTTGGTTCGAACTTGAGCTTGTCCTTAGATGCCCCTTTAGCTAATCCTTGTTTTTCAAGTGCTGGCCATGCTTGGTCAATACTAGCACGCATACGTTTTTCTGCATTTTCTGCAGGATCCGTTGCGATTACATCATAGCCTTGGGATAGGAAACGAGAAATCCACCCGTTTCCAATAACGCCTGTTCCGACAACGGTTACTTGCTTAATCGTAGTTGATTCCATATTAATCAGCCTTTCCGTATGGATTTCGTAATCCTAGATGTTTTCGTGCTTCTTGTGGTGTCATTGGCTTAGCCCCTAGGCCACCCATGGTTGTGACAACTTTGTCTACTAATTGTGCATTTGTTGCAAAAACACCTTTATCTAAGTAGAGGTTGTCCTCTAGGCCTACACGGACGTTTCCTCCAAGGAGCATCGACTGAATAGCCATTGGCATTTGCATCCTTCCAATTCCAAATGCGGACCAGTGAG
This sequence comes from Rossellomorea pakistanensis, assembly GCF_016908495.1. Classification (GTDB taxonomy): domain Bacteria; phylum Bacillota; class Bacilli; order Bacillales; family Bacillaceae_B; genus Rossellomorea; species Rossellomorea pakistanensis. The sequence continues at coordinate 1,068,258 of NZ_JAFBDZ010000002.1, forward strand.
CATTATCAGGAAGTTTATCGCGCATATACAGCATGGTTTCTGCGTCGGCATCTGCTCCCCAAGGGATTCCAAGGCAAAATTGGAACATTGGATCGCCATCAATGAGACCTTCGTCAATTAATTGTTTAGCAAAGCGAACATGGCCAGTATCAAAGCATTCCATTTCGGGCTTCACACCGCTTTCCTGAATGAGGCGAGCTTGTTTGCGCAGCCAATCAGTTGGACTGATGTAAAGTTGGTCACCGAAATTCAAACTTCCGCAATCAAGCGTACAGATCTCAGGTAACAAGTCTCCAATGGGTTCATGGCGTTCTTCTGGTGTTTGGATATCTGTACCAGGGCCACCCGTTGTTGGATCTTCTTGGCTAGGAATCCAATCTCCACCGCCACCAGCCGTTAGATTAAGGATGACATCTGTTTCCGATTCACGGACCCTTTCTACAACCTCTCTAAATAATGCTGGATCATGACTGAGAGATCCCGTTTTCGGGTCACGTACATGGATATGAGCAATGGTTGCACCGGCCTTTGCGGATTCAATAGCAGATTGAGCAATTTCTGCTGGTGTGACTGGGACATGTGAACTTTTTTTAGTCGTTTCCCCGGCACCTGTTACAGCGGCGGTCACGATTACGTTTTTATTCATAGAATTTCCTCCTTCTTGATAAAAAAGACTGTTTTCGCATAGATTGTTGCTTTTCGAACAAGAATAGAAACCCGTAAGTATTAAGGTTTCGGGGCATCTTTTCGTCAAAGCAATAAATGTTTCACTAAAATTGAATATTTAAGATGTTTATAATTGACCAAAAGCAACACAGTTACGAAAAGAGCCTTTAAAAATGAATAAAAAAAGAAAATGGTTTTGTTCTCCATTTTCTTTTTTTAAAAGATAGAAAATATAAAATAATATGGAGTGTTTACGGATAAAGGTTTATCCGTATCCAGCTCCAGCGCCTAGCCCCTCGAGGTCATAAGCCGAGTCCTGAATGAAGGGAAAGGCCACCTTCATTCAGGACTCGGCTTATGCTTGTCGGGCTGAACAAGGCGTTTACTCTTTTCTTTCATTCATACATGAATATGATTGTTCATCTATGGCTTTGGAACATGCTTGAATATTTCCCCGCTATCGAAGAATTCCACTAGGTTGCTTATCCATTGGTAATAATTTAACCATTCCTTCGTTTCTTCTAGCAGAGCATTTATCTTCTGTTCGGTTTCCTCATCAATGTCTCCACTTTGAAGTGCCTCTGATAATTCTCCAGAAAGCTTTTTCTCGAACAACTTGTTTTTGTTTATGACTTTTTGCCAGTTGGATGTGAACAACGAAATAAAGGTTTGGTAATAGTCCTGTTCAACATTATATAAGTCTTTACGGACTCCTTTTTCGAAAACCTTTTCCGCAATATTGAGATCAAGCATTTCGCGCATCACCTGGCTCATACGTGTCTTGCTCATCCCGGTTGCTTCCGACAATTCATCAAGGGTCATAGGCTTTCTATTCATATAGATAATTCCGAGTACTCGTCCGACTGTTGTTGAGACCCCAAATGTGCGCATGTTGTCAGCAATCTTCTCTGTAAATTGATCTTCAACCTGTTTGATTTTCATTAATGGTTTTTCATCCATATGGATCACCCTTCCACTAGCCAGCTTCATAAGTCAATGTACCACATTTGGAAGTGAAACGGAAAATGAGGATTTAGCAGGAAAGGGAGAAAAGAAGGAGGAAACTTAAGAAAACACCATTATAAACTTTGTACAATAAAAATTTTACGTAAATATTGTACAATATGTAAAGTTTATAAACTTTTTATTTTACAAACTTTATTCTATACTTAAAACTGCAGCTAATTAAAACGTGCATTTTTTACTTGCTAATCGTTAAGAAAAATTTGGAGGTGGCTACATTTGCTGAAATTTGACCATGTTTCGAAAGTGTATAAAGGAGGAAAAAAAGCGGTTGACGATTTGTCATTAGAATTTGAAAAAGGAGAATTCATCTGTTTTATCGGACCAAGTGGCTGTGGTAAAACGACGACAATGAAAATGATTAACCGATTAATCGAACCTTCCGATGGAACCATTTATATCAATGGAAAAAATATTCGTGATAAGGATCCGGTTCAGCTTAGAAGGGAAATCGGATATGTGATCCAACAAATTGGTTTGTTTCCTCATATGACCATTCAGGAGAACATTTCTCTTGTTTTAAAATTGCTGAAATGGCCAGAGGAAAAACGTCGTGCACGGGCTAGAGAACTTCTCGACCTTGTCGACATGACGCCAGAATACCTTGATCGTTACCCACATGAATTAAGTGGAGGACAGCAGCAGAGGATAGGAGTTTTACGTGCACTAGCAGCGGATCAGTCATTGATTTTAATGGATGAACCCTTTGGAGCCCTCGACCCGATTACAAGGGATTCTTTACAAGAAGAGTTTAAAAAGCTGCAGCAAAAACTGGACAAAACGATAGTGTTTGTCACTCATGATATGGATGAAGCGCTGAAGCTTGCTGATCGAATTGTGATTATGCGTGATGGTCAGTTAGTGCAATGCGGATCACCAGATGAGATTTTACGCAATCCTGCTGATGATTTTGTCGAAGAATTTATTGGGAAAGATCGTCTCGTTCAAGCGAGACCGAATATTCAAACAGTCGAGCAAATCATGAATCCAAAACCGATTACGATCACAGCGGAAAGAACATTATCTGAAGCGATCCAATTAATGAAGGATCACCGGGTGGATTCGTTGCTCGTTGTCGATGAACAGCAAGTGCTTAAAGGGTATATTGATATTCAAATCATTGACCAGAAACGGAAAAAGGCAAATCTTGTAGGGGATGTCCTTGAAACTGAACTGACCGTTAATAAAGATACGTTAGTAAGAGATACAATTCGTAAAATTTTGAAAAAAGGGATGAAGTATGTCCCTGTTGTAGACCGAGATCATCGTCTTGTCGGAATTGTGACAAGAGCAAGCCTTGTTGATATTGTCTACGATTCTATTTGGGGCGAAGAGGAAATCTCACAATAAGGATGAATAGGAGGGAGATGAGATGGACACAATTTTACAATTTTTAAGTACGTATGGAAGTGAGATGGTCCTAAAGACATGGGAGCATTTATATATTTCAGTCATTGCTGCATTATTAGGAATCATTGTAGCGGTACCGCTCGGGATTGCTCTAACGCGATTCCCAAAGGGAGCAGGTTTTGTTATGGGAATTCTAGGTGTGATTCAGACGTTTCCTAGTTTTGCTATCTTAGCCTTTTTCATTCCTATTCTAGGTGTAGGAAAAATTCCTGCCATTATTGCGTTATTTTTCTATTCAGTCCTACCCATCTTGAGAAACACGTACACAGGTGTCAATGGTGTGAAACGAAGTTTACTTGAAGCAGGGCGCGGGATGGGTATGACTGGATGGGAACGGATCCGGTATGTGGAAGTACCGCTTGCGATCCCTGTTATTATGGCCGGAATTCGCCTATCGACTGTCTATTTAATCGGCTGGGCAACGCTCGCTTCCTATATTGGAGCAGGAGGTCTAGGAGATTACATTTTTGGCGGTTTAAGCTTGTATCAGGCCGAATTTATTATTGCCGGTGCTGTACCGGTTACCATTTTAGCCTTATTAATCGATCTTCTTTTAGGTCGAATTGAAAAATCGGTAACACCTAAAGGAATGAGAAAGATCAAAGAAGCGGCATAGGAAGGAGGCACATTTGTCATGTTAAAAGTAAATCGTTTACTCGTCATCTTGGCTGTTACAATGTCTATTTTGATAAGCGGCTGTGCTCTTCCAGGGTTGAGTGGGCCGTCCAAGAATACGATCGCAGTTGGGACGTTAAGTACGTCAGAATCACAAATTATGGGCAACATTGTCCGTCAAATGATTGAACATTATACAGATGTACAAGTTGAAATGGTGAATAACTTAGGCTCATCCATTGTTCAGCATAAAGCGATGATGAACAATGATGTCGATATTACAGCAACACGTTATACAGGGACAGATCTTGCTGGGGCATTAGGGATGGAACCGGTAAAAGATCCAGAAAAAGCCCTAGAAATTGTCCAACGTGAGTTTGAAGAAAGATTTGATCAAACTTGGTTCGATTCCTATGGTTTTGCCAATTCATATGCCTTTACTGTAACAAGGGAATTGGCTGAAAAACAAAACCTGGAGACTGTATCGGACTTAGAGTCAATTGCATCTGATTTGAAATTAGGAGTAGATAACGCTTGGTTAAAACGAAAAGGAGACGGATATCAAGGGTTTGTCGGAGAGTATGGCTTTGAATTCGGAAAAACTTTTCCAATGCAAATCGGTTTAGTCTATCAAGCAGCAGCAAACGGGAAAATGGATGTGGTGCTCGCCTATACAACGGATGGTCGTATTAAAGCATATGACTTAAAAGTTTTAGAGGATGATAAGCACTTTTTCCCACCTTACGATACATCATTGGTGGCGCGTAATGAAGTTCTTAGAGAACATCCCGAACTCCGAGAAGTTCTTCAAAAGTTAGCAGGCACCATTAATACGGAAAAAATGCAGGAAATGAATTATCAAGCAGATGGAAAAATGAAAGAGCCTACCGTCATTGCGAAAGAATTTTTAGAAGAAAATCATTACTTTGAAGACCAATAGGGGGGTGTCAATAATGGAAACGATCCAAGACGTTTTGTATTATTATACGCAAAATGGGAGTTATGTTTGGGAACAGTTCTATCGGCACTTTTTAATGTCCGCATATGGGGTGTTGTTTGCGGCGATCGTCGCGATACCGGTGGGAATATTAATCTCTCGTTATCACAAATTGAGTCCATGGGTGATCTCTCTTGCAAACATCATTCAAACGATTCCAGCCTTGGCAATGCTTGCTGTCCTTATGCTAGTTATGGGTCTTGGAACGAATACGGTTGTGTTTGCACTCTTCCTTTATTCGCTTTTACCGATTATCAAAAATACCTATACAGGAATTCGAAATGTTGATCATGCATTACTGGATTCTGGAAAAGCGATGGGAATGACGAAATTTCAAGTGCTTCGAATGGTGGAACTTCCCCTTGCCCTATCCGTCATTATGGCAGGGCTGCGAACCGCTCTTGTCATTACAATTGGAATTGCAACCATCGGTACTTTTATCGGAGCTGGGGGATTAGGAGATATTATTCTTCGTGGAACCAATGCTACAGATGGAACAGCGATTATTTTAGCAGGTGCGATACCGACTGCATTAATGGCAGTCATTGCGGATGTCGTCATGGCATGGCTCGAGCACAAATTGTCCCCGGCGAAAAATAAAAAGAAGGGTGCTTTAAAAGAAGACCCTGTGGTGTAGACTTTATGTATAAAAAATCCATCCGGGTGTTTTGCCAGGATGGATTTTTAATAGAGAAAAACTGAACCGGAAGCGTAGCTATTATGAAAATAAACGAATAGGATTTCAGGAAAACGGAAGAGTCATCATTTGTCGAATGGCCGATATAATTAGTTTCGACCGGTAAAAAAGCGAATCCGATCGATATATCAAAAGAGTAGACTTATAAAAATAAGTAACTAACTGAAAGATGAAGAAAGCGATTGATATACTAATTAATTAAAAGGGAGTGGAATTTATGGAGGAGGTTCAACAAGTTATACTCGAGAAAAATGTCCCTTGCCCAATGAGAGACGGTACAGTTCTATATGCAGATATTTACCGTCCAAATATAGAAGGGGAATTCCCCGTGTTGTTAACGCGTTTGCCTTATAATAAAGATTTGCCAATGTATTCTCATCGATACCTTGATACAAATCGCCTTGTTCAAAATGGATACATCGTTATTATTCAGGATGTCAGAGGACGATTCGCCTCAGAAGGGGAGTTTTATCCATTTTTCTATGAAGCAGAGGACGGATATGACACCGTTGAATGGGCGGCACAATTACCTTACGCATCAGGGAAAGTCGGCATGTTTGGTTTATCCTATTATGGGTTTACACAATTGCTGGCAGCTACAGAACGTCCACCACATCTTAAAGCCATTGTTCCAGCGATGACCTTGAGCAATTGGCAAAATGACGCTGTTGAATATCAAGGGAAGTTTTTAGTTGGTTCATCTGAAACGTGGGCACTTGAATCTATCGCACCCGATCTATTAAAGCGAAAATATAAGGACCCGGAAGAATATGCGTCGATGATGATGGAAATGGCAGAGCATTATAACAACATTGAAGAATGGTACCTTTATAAGCCTATTGAAAAATGGCCTCCGCTTCAGAAGCTAGGAGTGGCTGAGTTTTTCTATGACTTTCTCAATGGTCAGTTATCTGATAAGGATATGGAACGAATGAGTATCTTGAACAAATATGAACACGTAAACGTTCCTGCATATCATATTGCCGGCTGGTATGATAACTTTTTACAAGCTACTATTCGAAATTATACACAATTAAATGAAATGGCAGATTCAGCTTCACAAAAGTTAATCATTGGTCCATGGGGGCATGGTGTATTCAGTTCAACACTAGGTGAGAGATCCTTCGGTATTCATGCATCCGGTGACTGGATCGATTACGAAGAAGATTTAACGGGTCTTCATATCCGTTGGTTTGATAAGTTTATAAAAGAGAAGAGCTCTTCGAATTCGCAAGAGGCTCCTATTAAATTATTTGTTATGGGGATCAATGAGTGGCGAGATGAATATGAGTGGCCGTTGGCGCGAACAACCTACACACCTTTTTACTTTCATAGTGAGGGCAGTGCAAATACAGGTTTCGGCAATGGGTGTTTAAGTGTGGAAAATCCTGATATGGAACCATACGATTCATATGTTTATGACCCATCTAATCCAGTTCTTACAAATGGGGGCGGCACTTTATTTGCTGGTGTTAATACAATGGGACCTCGTGATCAGCGTGATATCGAAACAAGAGAGGATGTATTAGTCTACACCTCTGAACCATTAACGAAACCACTTGAAGTAACCGGTCCCATCAAGGTCAAGCTTTGGGCGAAAACAGATGCAACGGATACAGACTTCACAGCTAAACTAATCGATGTCATGCCAGATGGGAAAGCATACAATTTAACAGACGGTATCGTTCGTGCAAAATATCGGGACGGCTACAAGCAGGAAAGCAGCATAAAAGATGAAATAATCGAATATGAAATCGACCTTTGGGCCACTAGCAATGTATTTCTTCCTGGGCATTGTATTAGAGTTGAAATTTCATCGAGTAATTTTCCTCGTTATGATACCAACTTAAATACAGGAAAAACGATGGTAAATAGCAAAGAAAAAAAGAATGCAAGGCAAACCATTTTTCATCAAGAAGAGTATCCATCTCATATTTTGCTGCCAGTGATCTGTATGGATCCAAAATGAATGGCGCTAGAAATACGAGACTATCTGATGGATCATTTTGATAAATTAACGCATCTATTTTTTTATGGATTTTGCCGTTTGCGGACAGCCTAACTTTATACTACACCACACAATTTGTTGTCTTTAGCTAACTTTTGATAAATCTATCATTCATTCTTTGTTTTTCCCTAATCAGTACTAATTTTCACTCCATGGCTAGGGAGAATCATCATTTTCTATGTCTTGAATGTGGTAATGCTCAACTTTTTGATTTTATGCTCGAAAATTTTAAAGAAATTCACAAGAATCAAATTTTATGCACGAAAATGAAAAGGAAACGCACGAGATTTCAAATGTATGCACATGTTAATATGAGGGGAACGAATCAAAAGGAACCAAAATAGTCGTTCTGATATTATTAATAAAAACAAAAACGAGCTGTCCTAAGTCAAGGAGTCAGGAACCATAGCTTTAATGGATAGAATCATCTTCTATCTATGAGCAAACATAGTGTTTCCTGATTCCCTTTTGGACAGCACCATCTTATCCCGTAAAAATATCGATTAATTTTATAATACCTAGATAACTAAACATAATTAAGCAGCCTATAAACACGAGGTTAGGGACCCATTTATTACGGAAATCCAGATTTACTTGTTTTGAATTCAACAGTATCAGTAAGGAAACCGCTAAAAATGGCATAAAAAGTGCTCCCAATGCACCATAAATAATAATAAGCTCAACAGGTTTTCCGAAGTAAAACAATATCATTGGCGGGAATGTAAGCCAGGCCAAATAGGCGCGATAAGCAGGTTCTGTTTCTGAAACTGGTTGTTTTCCTTCTTTTTTCTTTTTACGAACGGTTTTAACAAAGTCCGCAAACAGGTAAGGGACTCCATTCCATACACCGAGAAGGGAAGAGTAAGCCGCTGACCAAAAGGCAATTAAAAACAGCCATCTCATTGGAGTTCCAAACTCCGCACCAAGCATTTCAGCTAGAGTGATAAGACCTTCATCATCTCGAATACTTACACCTGTACCAGCAAGGAATTGTGCTCCAATAATTAATCCAGCTAGGGTGAAAATAGCCGTAAGAGTATAGGCTACCTTGCCATCAGTCCGCATGGTTGCAATCCACCCTTTGCCACTCCAGCCTTTCTCACTAAGCCAATAGCCGTAAGAAGCCATCGTAATGGTTCCTCCGACACCACCGATTAATCCTAGCATTAACAGGAAGGAGCCATCAGGTACACGTGGTACAAACCCTAATGCGAAATCTCCTATACTAGGTAAGAATAGAAAGGCTGTACCAATAATGGTGATAAACATAATACCAATTAATACGGTCATGACTCTTTCGAATAAAAGATAACGTCCTGTCCAGACTAATAAAAATCCTACAACAGAATGAATGATTGCCCAAGCCCAGAGCGGCATGATTGGAAACATTGCGTGCATCGCCATTGCTGACGTAGAGGCTGCCGCTGCCCCATAAACAAAGCCCCATATTACGGAATAGACTCCAAAATAACCCGTTGCCCATTTTCCTAGGGAGTGCCATCCATCGAGCATCGTTTTTCCAGTAGCTAAATACCAGCGACCAACCCCTTCATTTAAAAAGTATTTTAAAATTCCACCGATAATAATGGCCCATACAAAGGTCATACCAAACGATGTACCAATAACAATGGAAGTAATCAAGTCTGCGGTTCCAACACCAGTAGCTGCCACAACAATCCCCGGACCTACTTTTTTAAGTTTATCACTCAATGTTACCGGAGCTGCTTGCGGCTTATTCATCTCTGTTTTCATCTGCAAAACCTCCTTGTATTTTGTGAGAACATTCTTCGTCATTTACGTATCTAGTGATTCCAGCAAAATGGCCATTCCTTGCCCACCACCGACGCAGAGTGTAGCGATTCCAAATTGTTCTTGTCGTCTTTTCATTTCATATAGCAGCTTCGTGATTATAATTGCACCGGTGGCTCCTAATGGATGGCCTAATGCAATGGCTCCTCCATTAACATTGACCTTATCTTTATCCATTTTGGTTTCCCGAATAACAGCAAGGGACTGAGAAGCAAAGGCTTCATTCAATTCAATCAACCCAATATCCTGAATCTGTAAACCGGCTTTCTTCAATAAACTTTCCATTGCTGGAATTGGACCGATTCCCATATAATGAGGGTCTACACCGGCTATCGCCCAATTTTTTATTTTCACGAGAGGTTTAAGTCCTAATGAAACCGCTTTCTCTTTTGTCATTAATACCAAAGCACTCGCGCCATCGTTACGTCCGCAAGCATTTCCAGCTGTGACTGTTCCATCTTTCTTAAAGACTGGCTTTAATTGGGCTAACTTTTCTAATGTCGTGTCTCGCATGTGTTCATCTTTGTTAAATATAGAGCTTTCCTTTTTAGTAAGAACCTCGATCGGAACGATTTGTGAATCAAAATACCCTGATTCCCATGCATACTTAGCTCTTTGCTGACTTTCTAAAGCAAAAGCATCTTGATCTTCTCTAGAAATATTATATAATTCTGAAACATTTTCAGCTGTAACGCCCATTCCTAAATCTTTTCCATACATTTCAACAGGCTGTTGACCATTCTCAAGGTTAGAATCTACTACATATGGATTTCCTTCCCCAAACTTAGAGTTTCTTAAGTACATAGGTGCCCCGCTCATGTTTTCTGCGCCACCGGCAATGACAATTTCATGGGGATTAAAAGCTAGATGCTGTACCCCTGAAACAACCGCTTGGATGCCTGATGCGCAAAGTCGATTTACGGTATAGGCAGAAGCATGATGGGGGATGCCAGCCTTCAACGCCGCAACCCGTGCTAGATTAGAAGATTCTGTAGACTGTCTTACCTCACCGAATATCACTTCATTTATTTGTTCCGGATCCAATCCAGTCCTTTCGAGGGCATCTTTTATCACAGATGCTGCTAAATCGCCAGAAGAGATCTTTTTTAATTGTCCACCAAATCGGCCTATTGCTGTTCGATTTGCGCTCACAATGACGTATTCATTTGTCATCATTAGAACCTCCTCACTTTATTTGATTAATCTACTTGATATACCTCTAATGTTGGCGATACTGAAAATTGTGCAGGTGTGATTTTCTTTAATTGTTCAACTGTCCAGTCTTCTGCCATTTCTACTAAAACCATTTCCTTTTCGAAAAAACGAAAGACGGCGTATTCGGAAATGATGGTGCTGACGACATTTTTGGCTGTCAATGGAAAATCACAGCGTTTCACGATTTTGGGCTTACCATCGTTGGAGCAATGCTGAGTAGTAATAATTACTTCCTTTGCTCCAACGACTAAATCCATTGCGCCACCTACTCCTAATACATCCTTTCCTGGCACTGCCCAATTGGCCAAGTCTCCATTTTCGCTGATTTGCAGTGCGCCTAGAACGACTGTATCAACGTGTCCTCCGCGAATCATGCCAAAGGATTCTGAAGAGGAAAAGTAAGATGAACCTATTTTTGCAGTAACTGGAAGTTTGCCGGCATTTATAATCTCAGAATCTACTTCTTCTTTAAGAGGAGTAGGACCGACACCAAGCAAACCATTCTCTGTATGAAGAAAAATTTCTTTATCATTGGGGATGAAATCAGCTACCAAAGTGGGGATTCCAATCCCTAAATTGACAATCGTTCCTTCTTTGATTTCTTTAGCTGCTCTTTTGGCAATGAATTCTTTTGCCTGTTGTGTCTCCTTCAACAGTTATCCCTTCCTTTCTACAATGAAATCAATATACAAATGGGGGGTTATGATTTGTTCAGGATCAAGTTCGCCTGCATCAACAATCTCCTCTACTTCAACGATTGTGATTTTTGCCGCCGCCGCCATATCTGGATTGAAGTTTCTCGCTGTCTTTGAATACACTAGGTTTCCTAGCATATCCGCTTTTTTTGCTTTAATAAGGGCTACATCAGCAAACAATGGATATTCCAGAACATATTCAATATCATTAATGATGCGGGATTCTTTGTTTTCTGCTAATAAAGTTCCTGCTGACGTTTTTGTGTAAAAAGCACCAATCCCGGCACCTGCAGCCCTTAATCTCTCCCCGAGTGTTCCCTGTGGGACGAGCTCCACTTCTAACTTCCCGTCCTTAACATAACGGACGGCATCTACGTTACTTGTAAAATAGGAACCTATTGCTTTTTGAATTTTATTTTGTAATAAAATTTTTCCTAGGCCCTTTCCTCCTGGTTCACCTACATTATTGCTTATAATGGTCAGCCCTGAGACAGGGTGATCAGCCAGTGCCTCAACCAATGTAAGTGGACATCCAACTAAACCAAACCCTCCAACGGCTACAGTATGTTCGTCTTTAATATGAGCCGCCGCTTCTGCCGGACTAATAATCTTATCCAATGTTCATCCTCCTATATATGAAAGGTCAGGGAGTGTAACCCTTTACTATTTAGTATTGAAAGTTATTTTAATTAATAGTACACTATTCGTACATAAGTACGTTATATGTAACTGGTCTTATTATAATTATTATTTTCAGAAAAATCAATACTTTATATTTTTTAAGAATCGCATTTTGCTTATCATTTATGAAAGAAAGAGGTAAAGAAGATGACAAATGTAAACAATAACTCGAATTACTTTGTCCAGTCTGTAGCTAAAGGATTTGAAGTATTAAAAGCATTTGATGCTCGTTCTTCAACTCTCTCACTTGGAGAGTTAGCTCAAAAAACAGGGATCAATAAGGCGACTGTTAGACGTTTCGCACTGACATTGGTTGACCTGGGGTATTTAAATCTGATGAACGATAACCGTTTTCAACTCAGTCCAAAAGTGTTGGATCTAGGACACCACTTTATTGAATCTTTGAATTTGCCGGATCTTGTCCTTCCCATTCTTGAATCAATGGCAACAAAGCTAAAAGAATCGACCAATCTTGCAGTCCTCGATGGTTCAGAAGTGGTGTATGTAGCGAGAGTAAATGCAGCGGAAAGAATTGTAGGGGCAAATCTTAGAGTCGGATCACGGCTTCCTTTTTATGCAACCTCGCTTGGGAAAGCCCTTGTTGCATGGATACCTGCAACGTATAGAAGACAAATATGGGAAAATACGAATATAGAGGCTTTTACTGAAAAAACATTGGTCACATTTGAGAAATTTGAAGAAAACCTATCCAAATGCCGTTTACAAGGTTTTGCCTATGGAGATGGTGAATTAGATGAGGGACTTCGATCTATCGCAATGCCAATATTCAATCGAAAGGGAGAAACGATTGCGGCAATGAATATTTCTACTCACACGCTTAGAACAACGAAGGAATCAATCTTTGAAACCTACTTACCTGTACTGAAGGAGGGGGCCGAAAAATTAAATAGACAAACAGCCTATCAAGGGTAAATTATAGAGGGGTAGTAACATAACAGAAAACGGGCTTGTAGTAAGTGGAATGAAAATGAAGATGAAAAAAACAAGAGCAGGAATCAAATATTGCCCTTATAGTGATGATTATTTGGTTCCTGCCTGTGAAAAATCCCTTATTCCATCGGTTCAGTTCGATCTTTGAATCTTTGCATAGCTGCATAAATGAATCCCCATGACTGTCGTATTTCTTTTATGGTCGCACCAATCCTCCTAGCTTGTTCCTCATAATTGTCCTTTATCATCAAATCCTTTTGTACGTGGTCGATTACAAGGAAAACTAATTTAAATGGAGTGTTTTCAATGTTAGTACTTAATACTTTGTAAGAGCCTGCATTTATTTTTTTGATTGCCCCGTATTGCTCTAAATACTTGAGTCTCTTCGAAACTGTTCTCGTTGATTTGTTAATCCTTTTGGCTAATTCATATTGTGAGATATAAGAAACTCCATCAGGATACTCTTCTTTTTCAATCATTTCTAAAAGCTGCCCATATTCATAAATCATTCTATTTAAACCAATCATTATGTTTTTGTCCATAAAAAATCTCCATTTAAATTATTTTTTTAAAAAGTAAATGTTGAAGTTCTTATTTCAGCATTAGAAAAAGGAGGTATAAAGAATTAGGATAATATACTCATTCCTCTTCATGATATACATTCAGACTGCCTTTTCACAACTGAGTATTAGGTAGGTATCTGTTTAAATCGTTGATAAAATCGAGGGTATATTTCATTTTTTTTCTAATAGCATATATTTTTATGCTTTTGAGCATGTTAAACCTCTACCAGTCAATTATGCTTGGATTAATAGAGAGTAGAAGAATCTCTAAAATGTTTCCCAAATTGATTACTCATATTAATAAGGTTTTAATCATTTATATTTGAACAAAAATAAACACATATATAATAGAAGAAACTCGACTTTTTTACTGGAATAAGGTAATGGAAAGACTAGTTTAATAGAAAAAATAGAGTCCTATTCTTTAATAAGAATTTTCAAGTCTGGAATAATTATGAAAAGAAGTTATAATATATGTGAGTTAGTAATAATAGTAAACCTTAAGTTATAATGCTGCCTGTTTTATCTTTAATCATATTCTAGGGAAAGGGGATTTCCTATGAACGATAAATTATTACTAGTTGAAGATGATCAATCAATAAGTGAAATGGTTAAAACGCAATTAATGAAAGAAGGCTTTACGGTCGAAGTTGCGTTTGACGGTGAGGAAGGAATTGAACGTTTTTCAAAAGAATCATTTGATTTGATTCTCTTGGATTTGATGCTTCCGAAACTCGATGGGATGGAATTTTTAAAAATGATAAGAGAAAAAAGTAAAATCCCCATTTTAATCATGTCTGCTAAAGATGGGGATGTAAATAAAGCATTAGGTCTTGGATTTGGAGCAGATGATTATATTACTAAGCCGTTTTCAATGATCGAACTGACAGCTAGGATTAAGGCTGTCATGAGAAGAGCGAATGAATATTCAGGAGGAGCAAAAGAAAAAGAGAGTGCGATTAAGCAACTTGGTAAACTAGTTATCGATATGAGTAATTTTTCTGTGCATAAAAATGGCGTGGATACAAAACTAACATCTAAAGAATTTCATATTCTTAAATTGTTTTTAATGAATCCAAATCAGGTTTTTACGAAGGCTCAAGTTTATCGCGCAATCTGGAATGAAGAATATTTCGGAGATGAAAATGTCATTAATGTTCATATTAGAAGATTAAGAGGAAAGATAGAGGATAATCCCTCTAACCCTCAATATATTAAGACATTGTGGGGAATCGGTTATAAATTAGGAGAATTTTAACGATGAACATTATATTAACCTTTCTTATTATTGCCTTGTTTACTCTTAATCTAATCCAGTATCGTTCTCAACAAAATCAAAGCGATCGGTTGAACTATGCTTATAAGAAATTGAAAAGCATAGTAGATGAAAAAACTGATGAAAAGCTTTTACTTTATACAGAAGATGAAGATTTCAAAAAACTGTTAATTGAAATTAATCGGTTGTTAGAACACAATCAAAAAATCATTGCCACACATCACCAAATGGAGAATTCAATGAAAAAAATGCTTTCAAATATCTCACATGACTTAAAAACTCCTTTGACAGTGGTGTTAGGTTATATGGAGGTTATATTATATGAGCCGAATCTTAGTAAAGAAGAAACCGAGGATTTATTGAAAAAGGTAAATAATAAAACCATTGAAGTTTTAAACCTAATTAAAAAATTTTTTGAATTGGTTAGATTGGAATCGGGAGATAAGGAGTTTCCAATTACTAGAGTCAATATGAATGAAGTTTGCCGAAAAAATATTCTAGGTTTTTATGATATCTTGACGAAAAAAGGCTTTGATGTTGTTGTTGAAATTCCTGATGTCGACCTTTATGTCTGGGGGAACGAGGAAGAATTAAACAGAGTATTGAATAACTTAATATCCAATGCAATACAGTACGGCGGAGATGGAAAGGTCCTTGGGCTATCCTTACGTAATAATGATGATTCTGTCTTTGTTGATGTTTGGGATAAAGGAAAAGGGATAAGCGAGCTGCATAAAGATCGAGTTTTTGAGCGAATGTATACCCTTGAAGATTCAAGAAACAAACGTTATCAGGGAAGTGGTCTTGGGTTGACGATTACAAAAAGGCTTATCGAAAAATTAGGAGGAGAGATCTTCCTTAATAGCAAGCCATTCCAGAAGACTACGTTTACCTTTAAATTAAATCGATTTAATTATTAATCTCATATTTAGAGGCTGACTCACTACCAAGGTGTCAGGTACCACAACTTCATTTTGGAGAAGAAACCATTCAATCCTCTTCTGCATTTTGATCGACGTTTGTGGCTCCAATCCCTTTTGAGTCAGTTTCTTTTTTTGTAGGAAAGGAAAAACTTAAGATTTTTGTAAGATTTGAGTAAGGGAAAAGACAACAATTGTGACTAGAATAGAAGTAGTTAATGAGAAAGGGAGCTGGACTATGTCATATATCATTCAAACGAATCAGCTTACAAAAACCTATAAAGGGAAGGATGTCGTTAAGAATGTAAACATGAAGGTGAAAAAAGGTGAAATCTATGGATTTTTAGGACCGAATGGTGCCGGTAAAACCACCGTCATGAAAATGTTAATGAATCTGGTTAAGCCCACTAGTGGTGAAATTGAACTCTTTGGAAAAAGGTTAACCTCTACTTCGTACGAGATGCTAAAAAGAATGGGGAGTATTATTGAATATCCAGTTTTCTACGACAAGATGAGTGCAAGAGAGAATCTGGATTTACACTGTGAATATATCGGCTATTACAATAAGAAAGCGATTGATTCTGCTTTGGATCTTGTCCAATTAAAAAATATTGAGGGGAAATCAGTTAAAGATTTTTCTCTTGGGATGAAACAGAGACTGGGTCTTGCAAGAGCTATTATTACAAAACCAGAACTTCTGATTTTAGATGAACCTATCAATGGATTAGATCCAGTAGGAATCAAAGAGTTGCGAAAGTTATTTAAAATGCTTTGTGAGGATTATGGAATCACGCTATTGATTTCTAGTCATATTTTAGGCGAAATTGAACAGATTGCCCATACAGTCGGAGTGATCAGTGATGGAAACCTGGTAGAGGAAGTATCCATTGATAATATTCGAGAAGAAAATACAGAGTATATTGAATTGAAAACAAATAATATTAAAAAGGCTGTCTATGTCATTAGAGAACATCTGCGTTTAACCAACTTTAAGGTAATAGAAGAATCACGAATCCGAATCTATGAATTGACCGTTTCACAAGGTGAGATTTCACAAGCCCTTATTTTAAATGGCGTAATGGTTGAGGAAATGAATAAAAAGAGTCATTCACTCGAAGATTACTTCATGACATTGATCAATGGAGGTGGCATTAGTGCTTAAATTAATTAACTTGGAAATCAAGAAATTTAAGCTCTATCATTATTTAAAAGGAGTTGCATTTGCAAACCTTGGTTTTATTGGGCTACTTTCTTTAATCTATTTTTTAGAAAAAAATGATGGCAATGTCCCTTTTGAAAGTTACGATATGGCTTTTACCATCATTGGAACAATGGTGAGAGCAACCTTTATTATTTTTGCGTCTGTTCTACTTGTAAGATTGATTATCGATGAGTACAAGACCAAATCGATTGAAGTAATGTTCACGTATCCAATTAATCGGAAGAAAATCATGATTGCAAAACTTAGTATTGTAATGTTTTTTACGTTCTTTACAGTCCTTTTATCTTCCCTTTTTATTGGAGGACTATTTTATGTTGCGGATTCCATCGTGCAATTTGTTCCAGAGGAGTTAACTACAGAAGCTTTAAATGATCATTTAATAAGTATGTTCTTAGGATCATTAGCTACTGCTGGACTAAGTTTAATTCCACTATTTTTTGGATTGAGAAAGAAATCTGTCCCAGTAACAATTGTTTCTTCGATATTGCTTGTAGCGCTAACTAATTCAACTAGTAATGACTTTACTTTGTTTTCCATAATTGCTATTCCGCTATCATTAGCGGCAGTGGGAGTATTGATTGCTTTTCTTTCCATTAGGAATATTGAAAAGGTAGATGTGAATTAAAAGTAAACAAACAGCAATGCCCCCATTTCAAAAAAATTTTCATTATATTTTTTGGTTTTTTTCAACCGCTAATCTGAAAAAAACTATTTTGCAACGCTATTGAACTATATCTAGTACTTAACATTATTCATGTAGGGGGTAGCCTTTTTTGAATGCCCAATTTAAAAAAGGAGCGCTGGAGATATGTGTCTTAACCTCCATAGCTTCAAAGGATCAATATGGCTATGAACTTGCCCAAAGAATCTCGAGAAAAATTCAAATCGCAGATGGTACACTTTATCCTTTGTTAAGAAGATTGACGAAGGAGGAGTATTTAACAACATACTTTACTTCTTCATCAGAAGGACCTCAAAGAAAGTACTATTCACTTACAAGTAGGGGCCAAAAACGTATGAAAGCTCTAATAGATGAATGGAAGCATTTTACTCATTCAGTCAATCTGTTAATAGAGGAAGGGATAACCAGTGAATAAAAATCAATATTTTTCGGAATTGCTGGAGTTGTTACAAAAGATGCCTCATGAGGATAGAGAGGCACTGTTATATGATTATAAAGAATACTTTGAAGCTGCCTCAGCTGAAGGGAAAACAGATGCAGAGGTCATTGAAGAGCTGGGATCTCCTAAGGTAATCGCGAGAGAATTACTAGCCAATTATAATATTTCAATAGCTGAAAAAAACTGTTCGATAAAAAATATAATGAACGCCATCATAGCATCTCTAAGTCTTGGTTTTTTTAATGCAGTCCTTATTGTAGGTCCTGCGATCGGAATACTTGGGGTATTTCTTGGATGCTGCGTTCTCGCTATTGCTTTATCTTTATCACCTTTAATTCTGTTTAGCGGATTATTTTTCGACGGAACCATGAATATTTGGTTAACATTGTTTAGTTCGTTCATTTTATGCGGGTTTGGGGTGATGTTTTGTATAGGCTTAATGAATATCGGAAGATTCCTTTATAACATTTTAATTCGCTATATAAAACTTAATGCAAATATTGTAAAAGGAGCGAATCATTCATGAATAAAGTTTTTTTGGTTGCTTTATTAATTTTAGGTATTGGAACAGTAGGAGTACTAGCTGTGACGTTTTTCCAATCGTCTTTTTCTAAAGTAGATATTCATAAAGAAGAGAGGGTGGAGAGCAGTAAGGTTGAAGACATTGAAATAAACACTTCTTCAGCAGACGTTGAGATTGTTCCATCAGAAGGCAATGAGGTCGTTATCCTTTTAGATGGCAAAATCAATAAAGATTTAGAAGATAAATATGAGTTTCAAGTTTATCATAGCGGCAACAAATTAAATATTGACTATCTTATTGATGAAAATACAATCGGGATTAAATTGGGGAGTGTTCAGGATACAAAACTTCAAGTTAAGGTACCGAGTAAGGTTTTGAATCATCTCCAGGTTACAACTTCATCAGGGGACATATCAATGGATGATTTAAAAGCGAATCAAATCATCGTAAAATCTACATCTGGTGATCAATCAATCATTGGTACTGAAACTCAGGAACATATCGCATTAAGTTCAACAAGCGGGAAGATAAAAACAAGAGAAAATTCAATGAACACAGCAGATTTTATTACAACAAGCGGAAATATCGATGTAAATGATCTAAGTTCAAAAAATGCTGTATATGAGACATCATCAGGGGATATTGTCTTTAACGGTGAACAATTAAAAAGTGATATGGAATTTACAACTTCAAGTGGTGATGTTGCCATCAAATTCTCTCAAACCCCCAAGTCAGTAAAGGTGGATTTCAAAGGGAGCTCTGGAGAACCTGATATTAGTGTAGATGGTTTGTTATTTGAAGATAAAAGTGAAAATAGTGCAGTCGGAGTAAAGGGAAATGGCGATTATGAAATTAAAGTAAGAACAAGCTCAGGAGATTTAACGTTAGAATAAAAATTAGTTTACTTTGATAATCAAATCTTTACGTAAACTTAATCTCCCTGATGAAGAGTTTAAGTATCTTAACATGGCAGCTCCACTAAAATTCTCACGTCTATTATAAAAGGAGCTGTAAGGAATGAAACGAAAAAGGCATAATAAAGAGTTTAAGATACAAGTTTCTCTGGAAGCGATTGATGAAGGGAATGCTGCATCTGTTGCCCGCCGGTATGATCTAAGTTCAACAATGGTGAACCGCTGGGTAAACGAATATAAGCTAGGGAAATATGGAATGGACGAAGGGACGACTATTTCATATAAAAACTTATCCCTTGAAAATGAGAAACTAAAACAGTTACTTGGCGAAAAAGATTTAGAAATGGCTATTTTATTGGATTTGATAAAAAACGAATCCCCACATCTTTTAAAAAAGTTTAATAAACAAGTAGGATCTAACTACTGAATTTTCTAAAGAAATTACCATTTCAAAAGAGAGATAATTCTTAGGGAACATACCCGTATTCCATTTATGGGTCTATGTTCCCTTTTTTTATCTCTTTTTTTACTCCTTGAAGATGTTATTTATAGAATTTTTCACAGCTATTAATGTGATTAGAATTCTTAAATAATTAATTATCTTTAAATAATAATAATTGATTGCATTATATGAAAATCCAAGGAGGAGTTTTCTGTGGATTTAGAAAGTTATTTTATTTATATAATAATTTAGAGATTTTCTTCTAGCTTTGTGATTGATAAATAGGAGATAAAATCCGATTCAGGATTTGAATTTTCTAGCATAATTACCAAAATTATATAATTTAGTAAAATCTTGATATTGGAAAAAATTCCTGATAATATTAGCCATTGTTGGAACTCAAAAGAAAATAGGAGGGGGTACAATATGCTAAATAACACCGATCATTTATCTAAAATAGCCTATCTTGAGAAGAAACTTGCAATGGTAAAAAGTAAGAAGGACGGTAATAAAAGCTTAAAGAAATACAAAGGTCTTAAAGAATCTAGACTGTCTTTATCACAGAAAAGACTTTGGTTTTTAAATAAACTTTATCCTGAATCATCTGCTTACAATATTCCCGAAGCCGTTCAATTAGTAGGTACCCTTGATATTAAACAGCTTGAAGAGTCAATTAATACGATTATTGAACGACATCAAATTTTAAGAACAGAATTTATCGATGATGTTGAAGAACCAAGACAAAAGGTAAAAGGTTTTAACTATAAGAAACTCAGAAAAATCGATTTAAAAAGGTTCCCCTCTCAGATTAGGGAAGGATTGGCGATGGAGTTAATTAAGAAACATGCAGCTAAACCGTTTAGACTTACGAACGATCCGTTATTCACATATAGAATTTATTGTATTCATGAATCCTGTCATATTTTATTTTTAAACTTTCATCACAGTATCTATGACGGATGGTCTTCAGGACTATTTTGGAAGGAATTATGCACTCTTTATAATTCGAATGGGAAAAAGGATTTACTTCTAGAATTAGATATTCAATTTACAGGGTATGCTGAATGGGAACATGAAGAGGTAATGAAACCTTATATGCATGAACAAATAGAATATTGGCGAGAAACATTACATAATGCAGAGGTTTTAGATATAGCAGCAGATAAAAGAAGAGAAACAAAGGATGAAAAAAACCGCGGAAATATTGTTGAACGATTCTTACCTGAAGATTTAAGGGAAGAAATTATATCCTTTTGTCATCAAAACGAAGTGACACTATATATGTTTTTACTTACTGCTTATAAGGTTCTATTACACAAATATACAGGTAAGAATGACCTAATAGTTGGTTCTCCAGTTGCTGGTAGAAAAAATAAAGAGTTTGAAAGTTTAATAGGATTTTTTGTCAATACATTAGCGATTCGAACGAAGCTAGATAGTAAACAGAATTTTATCGACCTTTTGAACCAAGTCAAAGAAACGATGTTAAGGGCTATGGATCATCAGGATATTCCATTCGATAAAATCGTCAATGAACTGAAGCCTGATCGAGATATTGGGGTTAACCCCTTTTTCCAAACGACCTTTACTTATCAACCCGCAGGTGAAGAAATCGCTTTAAATGGTATAGAGATGTCCCCCTTGGAAATAAATAATTATACTTCAAAATTTGATATTAGTTTATTTGCAATAGACTCAAGCAATAAAGATTTAAAGATTATTACTGAATACAATGATAGTTTATTCCATCAGACGACTATCGAAAGATTCACAACTCACTTTATTACTTTATTGAGAGGTATTGTCGAACAACCCACCACAGCGATACATAAGTTATCAGTCCTCACAACCTTAGAAAAAAAGCAACTTATAAACGATTGGAACAATAATGAAGTTCACTATGACCACACTGAGTATATCCATGAAATGTTTGAGCAGTGTGTTCAGAAAAACCCTCAAAGAAAAGCTCTCTTAGTTAATGGGAATGAGTATACCTATCAAGAAATAAATAATGAAGCGAATAAAATAGCAAACTATCTTAAAAAGATAGGTGTCAGGAACGAGGATTTTGTCGGGATTAATATTAAGCGCTCTAAGGATATGATAGTCAGTATTCTAGGAATCTTAAAAGCAGGTGGAGCGTATATTCCGTTAGATCTTAACTATCCTCAAGATAGAATTCATTACATGTTAGATAAATCTAAATTAAATTATTTAATTACACAAACACCTGAACAATTTAAGTCAGAAACTATCAGAAAGATAGATTTAAGAGAAGTAGAGAATGAGTCCAGTGAGTTTGTTGATGATTCTGATCATGTCGCTTCTAGTAGTGATGCAGCTTATATGATTTTCACTTCTGGTTCAACAGGAAAGCCAAAAGGTGTTGTGATTGAACATAAAGGTCTATGTAATTTAGTTCAAGCGCAAAAAGAACTGTTTACGATACAAGAAGAAGATCGAATACTACAATTCGCTTCCATGAGTTTTGATGCTTCCGTTTGGGAGATATTTATGGCACTCGCAAACGGAGCGACACTGTGTTTAATGCCTGAAGATTTTAAGGATTTGGAGATAGATTTTATTAGCTTCCTTACAGCAAAAAGAATAACAATTGGGACATTCCCAGCCTCATTTTTGGCAAATGTAAATCCACAAGATGTTCCGGAATTAAAAAAAGTTATTGTTGCTGGTGAAAGATGCCCAATAAATGTAGCCAAGGAATGGTCAAAACATAAGGATTTTTGGAATGCTTATGGCCCTTCAGAAACAACTGTTTGTGCGACAGTACATAAATATCAAAACGAGGATATCATCCCCATTGGTAGACCTATACCGAATAGTGAGGTATACGTTTTAGACGAACAAATGGAGTTAGTGCCTGTTGGTGTTCCTGGAGAATTATATATAGGTGGGTCAGGGCTTGCGAGAGAATACTTTAATGATCAAGAGTTAACAAACAAGAAATTTGTGTTAAACCCATTTAAAGAAGATAATCAACGGCTTTATAAATCTGGAGATAGAGTGAAATTTTTACCAGATGGAACAATAGACTTTTTAGATCGAATCGATAATCAAGTGAAAATCCGCGGCTTTAGAGTGGAGTTAGGTGAAATTGAAAATACTCTTTTAGAACTAGATGGAATATCAAATGCAGTTGCCGATTTGAAAACGATGGGAAATGGCACTTCAGCATTAGTAGCTTATATTACCTTACAAAAAGGGGTGACCGTTTCAACAGAGGGAATCTTGAAACGATTAAAGGATCTATTACCAGGATATATGGTTCCAGTATCCATCATTGAACTAGAACAATTTCCTTATACCCCTAATGGAAAAGTCGATCGAAAGAAGCTTCCTGTTCCTAAAGGGATTGTAAAGGTAAGTGGTAAAAATAATGATTCAATTTCACCAGTTCAAAGCAAATTAAAGGATATTTGGGAAGAGGTACTTGATAAAGAAATCATCCATATAGAAGACAACTTTTTCGAGCTCGGGGGAGATTCATTATTAATCCTTAAAATTATTACTCTGTCAAAAGAGAAAGGATTATTTTTTACCCCGCGTGTACTTTACCAGAACCCGACGATCAAAGGGCTATCAAAATATGTAAAAGAAAACAAGGAAACCGATCTTCATTTGTCATCTTTGGAGGGGGTATTTTCTTTATCACCGATTCAGAAGTGGTTTTTTGAAAGGAATCTAACGGATGAACATCATTGGAATTTCTCGATGCTATTTAATATTTCTTGTCATATCGATGAAAGCTTAGTAGAGCAGGCGGTCAATAGATTATATTCCCATCATGACGCTCTGAGGCTGAAGTTTAAAAAAGTAGGTAGCCAAATCAAGCAATATTATGGTGATGAATCCTATGAAATCCCATTTGACATTGTAGAGGTAAGGGAAGGCCAAGATATTGATACTGAGGTGAATCGGATAGGATCTCTTTATCAATCTAAGTTAGATGTACAATCCGATTTAATCAGAGCCGTGTTTATTAAAACAGAAAGTAATGAAAATAAACTTTTATTAGTCATCCATCATCTGATAACCGATTGGATTTCAGGAAGAATCATTTATGAGGACCTTTCTCAAATAATTCAAAGCTTATCACGAGGGAATGAAATCAATTTACCTGAAAAAACTAATTCATTTAAAGAGTGGATCGAAAAGCTTCAGGATTATGCTAAAAGACCAGAACTGTTGAGTGAGACAGAATATTGGTCAAAGATTGATGTCCATAATCTTCCTAGAATCCCCGTTGATTTTTCAAAAGGTGAAAATATAAGAGATTCAGTAGATGAAATCAGTATTGTGATAGATAGGGAGACTACTAAGGAATTGCTTCGTGTAGGGCTAGAGGAATTTAATAGTAAGCTTGATAAGGTTTTATTAGCAAGTGTAATGAAATCGGTTATGGATTGGAGTCATCAAACATCTGTATTAATTGATATTGATAGTCATGGGAGAGAGGACATCTTTGATGATATTGATCTATCTAGAACGGTAGGATGGTTTACAAATCTTTATCCATTTCTTTACAAGGGAATGGAAGATTATTCTATCAAAGATATAGTATATTCAGTGAGTAGAAAGATAGATAGTATACCTAATAATGGTTTAGGTTATGGGGTTTTAAGATATTTAAATAATTCAATCAAATTCAATCATCTTGATTCTGAAATTCTCTTTAATTTTTTCGGCAATGGATATCAGGAAAACGAAAATAGTAATAACTCTTCTCAGCCTCCCCTAGAAATGGCTGAAGAGTTTGCAGGAAGTCTAAATAGCAGTAGGCAGGAAAGAGCCCATGTGTTTGAGGTTTTAGGGGTAGTCAAAAACGGTGAACTTATTGTTAGCTGGCACTACTCACGTCACTTGCACAAAAGGGATACGGTCGAAGAGCTCATTGGAAAGGTAAAAGATAATTTAGAAGGCATCGCTTTAACTTATGTTAACTAATAGTATCAATACTTTACCTTAGTCTATCTTAGAAAAAGATAAAACAGTTCATTATGGAGGTATTGTTGTGACGTTAATCAATCAGACGATTAAGACCCTTAATAAAGACTATGCTGGTTCAAAAGGGGATCAACCCCTTATAACGATATTTAAAGAGCAAGTCATTCAAAATCCAAATGCTATTGCATGTGAATCAAGCAAAGAAAAAATCACTTATAAAGAATTGGATGAGCAATCCACCGATATTGCCTGTAATTTAATTCGTTTGGGTGTAAAGCCTGGAACAATTGTTGGTACATTAATGAGTCGCTCGATCGATTTATTTGTCTCTTGGCTAGGTGTGCTCAAAGCAGGAGCAGCATATCTTCCCATTGATCCAACAAATCCGAAAGAGCGAATTCAATACATCTTACAAGACTCAAATGTGAATCTGCTGATTACAGGCTCTGATGCAAGTATTGATATTAAATCAAGTAATTTGAAAGATGTCACCGTCCATGATTTGCGAACAGAACAAGATTTTCAAGAGCTTGTTGAACTTCCGGCTTCTACCTTAGATAGCTTATCTTATCTTATTTATACCTCAGGTTCAACGGGTAAACCTAAAGGGGTCCCCATTAAACAAAAAGGGATCATAAGACTAGTAAAAAACACAAACTATGTAAATA
Source organism: Rossellomorea pakistanensis (assembly GCF_016908495.1). GTDB lineage: Bacteria > Bacillota > Bacilli > Bacillales > Bacillaceae_B > Rossellomorea > Rossellomorea pakistanensis. Next base: position 1,093,639 of record NZ_JAFBDZ010000002.1, read on the forward strand.
TTCTTCCAAGTGAAAATGTTGCTCAAGTATCCAATGCCTCCTTTGATGCGATTACATTCGAGGTGTGGGGAGCATTGCTTAATGGAGCAAAGCTGGTAATAGCAGAGCAAGCGCTCATCCTATCGCCAAACAAACTAAGTGATTGGCTTATAGAAAATGAGATTAAAACAATGTTTATTACAACCGCTCTCTTTAATAAAGTGGCCGAAGAGCTACCAACCGCCTTTTCAAATCTGAGCAATCTATTATTTGGAGGAGAGGCTTGTAATAAAAAGTGGGTACAGCAGGTGTTAGAAAAAGGGGCACCTGAAAAGTTACTTCATGTGTACGGGCCAACTGAATGTACAACCTTTGCTTTAAGTTATTGTGTGAATTCTTCTAAAGAATTTACACACTCAGACACCATTCCAATTGGAAAACCGATTACAAAGACAGAGGCTTTTGTGCTTGGGGCGGATCTGAAGCCTGTGGAAATAGGGCAGCCTGGTGAATTGTATATTGGTGGGGACGGCCTGGCAATAGGGTATTGGAATCGTCCTGATTTAACAAAGGATAGGTTTATTGAACATCCTTTTAGTACAGAAATAGGCTCAAAGCTTTATAAAACAGGAGATATCGTTAAAGCTTTACCTGATGGCAATATTGAATTTATCGGACGTTCTGATTTCCAAGTAAAACTACGCGGGTTTCGAATAGAATTAGGGGAAATTGAAGAAACGTTAAGACAAAATAAAGTAATCAAAGAATCGGTGGTCCTACTTAAAGAAACGAAAAATAGTGATAAGAAATTAATTTGTTATTACACAACAGAAGACAGAATTTCTAAAAGGGAAATAAGAACAGACCTAAGTGAGAAATTACCGCATTATATGATTCCATCTGTCTTTATTGAAATGGAAAAATTCCCGCTTACTTCTAATGGGAAAATTGATCGGGCAAAACTTCCTGCCCCCAAAAAGGAGGACTTGGAGCTAGAGGAGTATGTTTCCCCAAGGAATGAGCTTGAAGAAATCTTGGCAAGTATTTGGGAAGATGTATTAGATATCGAGAAAATTGGTATTCATGATCATTTCTTTGAGCTTGGAGGACATTCCTTACTAGCTACACAAGTTATTTCTAGAATACATAGAAAGCTAAAAAAGAAAATCACGATTCAAGTATTATTTGGATCTCCAACAATAGCGAAATTGGCAAAACATTTAATGGGGTGTGAACAAATAAATGAGGGCAGCCTGATCGCAAAAAATTTGAATTCAGATGGTCGCTCCCCACTCTCCTTAGCACAAAAAAGATTATGGTTTCTTAATCAGTTGGAGCCTGAAAATGTAGCTTATAATATTCCATTCGCCTATCAAATAAAGGGCTCATTAAGCTACGAACACTTAGAAAAAAGCCTAAACAGAGTAATGGAACGGCATGAATGTTTGCGTACGACGTTCATGGAAGAAAAAGATGGAGCTATACAAGTGGTTCAGAGTGAATTCTATGCAGCCATTGAGGTCATCAATATTTCAGAGCTTTCCTCCAAAGAAAGAGAAATACCTAATATTATCAGGAAAGAATCGTGGGTTCCCTTTGATTTAAAGAAAGGACCACTGCTTAGAGCGAAGGTTATAAAAACCTCTGCCACTTCTCATATCCTTCTTTTGGTCGTTCACCATATTGCCTTCGATGGGTGGTCAGAAACGCTATTTTTAGAAGAACTAAATGAGATCTACTTCTCATTGGAAAATGGTCAGTCACCTAAATTACCTGAGCTGATGATCCAATATTCAGATTACGCCAATTGGCAGCAAACCTTTCTGGATGGAGAAAGTATCGAAAAACAAAAAGCCTATTGGAAAGAGAAGTTAAAAGGCGAGCTGCCAGTACTTGAGATACCGACTGATTATCCACGACCATTAGAACAAACGACAAATGGAAACAGTATTCCTTTTGAACTACCGGAAAAATTGTCGATTCAATTGAAGGCATTGAGCCAAAAGGAAAGTACTACATTGTATATGACTTTAATGGCCGCCTTTAAAGTCCTATTATATCGCTATACCGGACAAAAGGACCTATTAATCGGTACCCCGGTTGGTGGTAGAAATAGAGAAGAAATTGAAAGGTTAATTGGTTTTTTTGTGAATACGATCGTCATTCGAACAGAGTTACATCAAAACCTAACCTTTAAAGAATATCTAAATCAAGTAAAACAGACTTGTCTTTCAGCTTACGCCAATCAGGATGTTCCATTTGAAAAATTAGTAGAAGAGATACAACCAGAAAGGAACTTAAGCCATAATCCTATTTTCCAAGCAATGTTTATTTACCATAATAAAAACCAATCAAATAGAAACTCTTTTTATATAGGGAAAGAAGAGGTCGTAGTTTCTAAAGAGCATACAAAGTTCGATATCACCCTATTTATTGAGGATCAAGGTAATAAGATCGTAGGAGAGTTTCAATATAAAACAGATCTTTATAAACAAAGCAAAATTGAACAATTTCTGAATCACTTCCTATGCTTACTAGATACCATATCGATAGAATCGGAAACGCCAATTGATCATATCCCTATCTTATCGAAAAAGGAAAAACAGGATTTCATCGAAATGGCATCAAATTCTAAAGATTTTCCAATTCAAAAGAGTATTTATACCCTATTTGAGGATCAGGCTAAGCATACACCTGAAGCAGTGGCACTTCAATTCAAAAACCAATCGATCAGCTATCAAGATTTAGAACAGAAAGCAAAGAAATTAGCCCATTTCCTACTTGAAAAGCAGGGAATCCAAAAAAACTCAATTGTTGGTGTATATTGCGGTAAATCGATTGACGTTGTTATTTCGATATTAGCTGTTCTTAAATCGGGAGCCTGTCTATTGCCAATAGACGTAAATTATCCTAGAAGCAGGCAGGAATATATGGTGAATCATTCTATGCCTGAAGTCATTCTAACAACACAACAACATGTATTAGATGCGAAAAGTATTTTTAGCGGTGAGACGATTAAAGTAGATGAAGAACATTACCTTGAAACAAAAACTGATCGACATCATGCAGTAGATCCTAATGATAATGCATACATTATCTATACGTCTGGTTCAACAGGAAATCCGAAAGCCATTATCAACCGGCACATAGGGGTGACGAATTACTTAACCTTTATGAAGAAAGAATTTGGTATCAACTCAAAGGATGTGGTCTTACAATTAGCATCCTTGTCTGTCGATGGATTTTTACGAGACTTGATCGGACCGTTGACGACTGGAGCAAGAATAATTCTAGTAGAAGATGAAAAAGTAAAGGACCATGATCATCTCTTGTCACTTATTGAAACCAATAAAGTCACTTGCTTACTAAGTACAGTTCCTTCCATGTTAAAAGTATTAGCGAAGTCAGCGATGGAAAATGAGCTCAACTATGAATCGGTTAGAATGATTTTTTCAAGTGGTGAAGTATTAAATCATGAAACCGCTATGACTGTACTGAATAGGTTCAACCATACAAAATTAGTTAATCTATATGGTCCAACCGAATGTACGCTTACAACTACTTTTAAATATGTGGATAAGCAACCTTCGTTTACGTATGATGTCGGGAAGCCGATTGATAACATGTTTGTTTTTGTATTAGACAAGCATCTTCAGCCTGTTCCAGCAGGTGTGGTAGGAGAAATTTATATTAGTGGAGTGGGAATGACAAAAGGATACTTTAATAATCCCGTTCAGACCGAGAAAAGCTTTATTTCTAATCCATATTCCTCCGATGATCTGCCTTTATACAAAACGGGCGATGTAGGTTTGTATCTACCTAACGGGAATATTGAACTAAAAGGAAGAATCGATCGACAAACAAAGATTAGAGGCTTTAGGATCGAGATGGATGAGGTAGAGAGAATAATCGTAAAACATCCTGCTATTCATACAGCTATCGTACTTGTAAAGGAAAATAAACAGCAGGATCAATATTTAGAAGGATATATCTTACCTAATCAGGGCCAAGAATTGAGTTTGGTTGAGGTGTTTACTTATTTAAGGAACAGCTGTCCTGATTATATGATCCCTACTTATTTAAATATGATCCATTCCCTTCCTAAAACACCAAATGGAAAGATTGACAGGAAAAGGCTTCATGAAGTGACGGTTGAAAGTAAATTAGATCATCCAGTAGAACCTGTTAAAAATGATATAGAAGAAAAGATATTAGGAATTTGGAATGAGCTTTTAGACAAAGAGAATATAAGTGTAAATGATAATTTCTTTGAGGTTGGAGGACACTCTCTGTTAGCAACTCAAATTATTTCAAAAATCAGGAAGAAACTAGAGCTAGAAGTGCCGTTACTCTATTTATTCAAATATCCAACGATTCGAGAGCTATCATCACAGTTAGAAAATATGACATCAACTAATCGAAAAATAACGAAAATGAAAAGGATCCCAAGAAGAAAGAACATATAAGAGGTGAAAAACATGAGTGAAAATCAACTAATGAATGATGAAGTGATCATAAAAGAAGAAGAAACTCTTTTTGAAGCTCCTATGTCTTACAGTCAAAAAAGATTATGGTTTCTTCAATCTTATAACCCAGAATTAAATGCCTATAACATATCTTTTTCATTTAACATGTGCGGAGAATTGAATGTTTCTAAGTTTGAAGAAAGCCTGAAAGTCATAGTCCAGAGGCATGAAATATTCAGAACCTTTTTTAAACAAGAAGGTTCTGAATATATGCAGGTGGTTTATCCAGTAAAGAAATTAAATTTTGACTTAGTCGAATTAGAATCTCTGAACGGTGATGATGAAGAAGAGCAAATTCAACGGTTCACGGAGGAGCTCCAAAATCAAACATTCGGTTTAACATCCAAAATCCTCTATCATTTTTACCTTTTGCGGATTGATGATCATCAATATCGGTTTTTCGTGAATATCCATCATATGATTTTTGATCGCTGGTCATTTAATAAATTCATGCATGAATTAGTTGAAATTTACCATGCTAAATGCCATTCTACTGAAATGAAATTACCAGACTTAGAGATTCAATACTCAGACTATGCTTATTGGCAGCAGTCATGGTTGGAAGAAGGGAATGCAGAGGATCAACTTCATTATTGGTCTACTAAGTTAGGGGGAAAGCTTCCTGTTTTAGAATTGCCAACAGACTTTCCAAGACCATCGAAACAAACCTTTAATGGGAGCAGCGTTAAATTTAAACTTCCGGAAGAATTGTCAATGAAGTTGAAAAAATGGTGTCAAGAAGAAAATGTAACGCCAAATATGGCTTTATTAGCTGCGTATAAAGTGCTGTTATACCGCAATACAGGTGAACAAGATATTTTAATTGGAACTCCGATTGCAGGAAGAAACCAGGAGGAAACCGAGGATTTAATTGGGTTCTTTGTGAATACCTTAGTCATTCGAACGGATCTTAGTCAAAATCCTAGTTTTATAGACTATTTAAATCAGGTGAAAGATGTTTGCCTTGAAGCTTATTCGAATCAGGATATACCATTTGAGCATCTAGTTGAAAAATTAAGTCCAGAAAGAAGTTCAAGCGCAGCACCCATTTTCCAAGGTATGTTTTCATTACAAAATAAGATTGAGACAAACATCGACATGGATGGGGTGGCTATTGAACTTTTGGAGAATGAGAATAAAACCTCTAAATTCGATCTGTCGCTTATCATGCATGAGGAAGGAGCCTGTTTCGTTGGGGAGCTGCAATATAATACAGATCTATTTAAGAAGAGTTCGGTACAAAGAATGGGGCGGCATTTCTTGAATTTGGTAACAGCCGTTATCGAAGAACCTTCAAAGTCGATTGCCGATTTTTCTATCTTGACGAGTGAGGAGAAAGAATTATTCCAGCAGGTTAATAGCTTGGAGCCCAATCATTTGGAAGGCTCGATACAACAATTATTTGAAATGCAGGTCAGAAATCATCCTCACGCTATTGCGCTTGAATATGAAGGAGTTCAATTAAGTTATTCTGAATTAAATTCGAAGGCCAATCAGCTAGCGCACTATTTGATGAAAATTGGTGTGAACAAACAAAAACCTGTTGTGGTATGTCTTGAAAGAACGCCTGACCTCATGATAACCATTTTAGCGGTGCTTAAAGCGGGAAGTTTCTATTTGCCAGTAGATCATTCATTGCCAGCTAATCGAATGAAGGACATTTTAGAAGACAGCAATCCAAATGTGATCATCACAGAAATCAACCATATCGATAAGATGGGAGATGATCAAAATCAAGTAATATGTCTGAGCACTATTAAGGAAGCAGTAAAGAAAGAAGAAAAAACGAATCCCAATATACAAAGTGAAAAACTTGATTTAGCTTATGTCATCTATACGTCTGGTTCAACAGGGAAGCCAAAGGGAGTTGCTATACAGAATAAGGGGGTCATAAGGCTTGTAAGAGATACAAACTATATCAAAATAAAGCCTGAGTCTAATATCGCTCAAATTCTAAGTATCTCATTTGACGTTACATCCTTCGAGATATGGGGAGCATTACTGAATGGGGCAAAATTGATTATAGCTAACAAGGACACCATTCTATCCCCGCAGAAATTCAGTAAATGGTTGAAATCAAAACAGATTACAACACTGGCGATTCCGGCCGCATTGTTTAACAAAGTCGCCCAGGAGGAACCGGCTGCATTCTCAGATGTTGAAAATGTTTTAGTCGGGGGAGAAGCTTGCAGTCCTAAATGGGTAAACCAAATCTTGACCTATGGTGCTCCGAAAAGACTTCTTAACTCGTATGGACCAAGTGAAAATACGGCGATAACCCTGAACTTTGTTATGAATACATCCTTAGATTTAAAGGATAAAGAGATCGAGACGATACCGATTGGGAAGCCGGTTAATAACACACAAGTATATGTATTAGATAAACATTTAAATAGAGTACCGATAGGGATTCCAGGGGAGCTGTATATTGGCGGTGATGGTTTAGCGCTTGGATATTGGAATCGTCCTGATCTAACAAAGGAAAAGTTTATTGATCATCCATTTAGTCATGTTGAAGGGGCAAAGCTTTATAAGACTGGAGATATCGTCAAATTTTTAGACGATGGAAATCTTGATTTTATTGGACGAGTGGATCATCAGGTAAAGCTTCGTGGATTCCGAATTGAATTAGGAGATATTGAAGAAAGCATTCGCCAAAACCTGAGAATTAAAGACGCTGTCGTACTTTTAAAAGAAATGGATCAAGGCGATAAGAAATTAATCAGTTATTACACAACCGGCGAACCCCTCCTTAAAAGCGAGTTAAGAAAAGAGTTAAGTAATAAATTACCTGATTATATGATTCCTTCGATTTTTATTGAGATGGACAATCTTCCGCTTACGTCGAATGGTAAGGTAGATCGTCAATGCTTACCTGAACCAACGGAAAAGGATTTCGAAATGGGAGAGTATATAGCTCCACGAAATTCAGTAGAAGAGATGCTGACAAAAATATGGCAAGAGATTTTAAATCATGAAAAGATCGGGATCCATGATAACTTTTTTGAAATAGGCGGTCATTCCCTTTTAGCAACACAGGTCATTTCAAGAGTCGCGGACAATGTCGGAAAGCAAATCCCAATACGTTTCATTTTTGAATTCCCAACAATTGCTACAATGTCTTCAGAAATAATGAAGAGTGATCAGAAAGAAGAAAAGAAATCAATCCTAGTGAAAAAAAATAAAGAACAGAAATACCCACTTTCATTTTCTCAGAAGAGATTATGGTTTCTAAACCAAATGGACCCGGAGAATGTTTCCTACAATATCCCATTTGCCTTTCAAATCTCTGGAAACCTCCATTATGGAAATTTCGAGAAGAGTTTAAGAGCTGTATTAAAACGTCATGAAAGTTTGCGTACAATTTTCGAAGCGGAAAATGGTGAGCCGTATCAAATCATTCAGAATCAAGTCGATCGTCATTACACTTTTATTAATTATGAGAATGAATCAGAAGCAGATCGACTACAAAAATTAAATACTCTTATCAGCGAGAAATCATGGGAGCCTTTTGATTTAACTAAAGGTCCGTTATTTCGTGCCTATCTTATTAAAATGACGGAAACAGATCATACTTTATTGTTTGTTATCCATCACATCATATTTGATGGCTGGTCAGGGGAGATTCTCCTAAAGGAAATTAATGACCACTATTCAGCATTTCAACAAGGGAAAGACGTTTCTTTAGCTAACCTTGACATTCAATATTCTGACTATGCCCAATGGCAGAAAGAGTTGATGGCAGGTGAGAATGTCAATCAACAGTTAGATTATTGGCGTCAGAAATTAGCGGGTGAATTACCTATACTCGAGCTTCCGATTGATTATTCTAGACCAATGGAACAAACAACTAATGGGAAAAGCATTGCTTTAACGATCCCTGATGATCTAACACTCCAACTTAGAACGTTAAGTCAAAAAGAAAACGCTACATTATATATGACTTTTCTCTCGGCATTTAAAGTCCTTTTGTATCGCTATACAGGTCAAAAAGATGTACTTATAGGAACGCCTGTGGCAGGAAGAATTATGAAAGAATTAGAGTCATTAATTGGATTCTTTATTAATACGGTCGTTATCCGGACAGACTTAGGAGAAAATCCTACATTTAATGAATTATTAAAGCAAGTAAGAGAGAGCTGTCTTGAAGCCTACTCCCATCAAGATGTGCCATTTGAAAAGCTGGTGGAAGAACTGCAACCAGAAAGAAACTTGAGTCATAGTCCAATTTTCCAAGTGATGTTTTCTCATCATTCAATTGAAGAATCAGAGCAGTTTCTATTAGAAAATCCAATCGTTTCATTAAATATAGAGAACGAGGTTTCGAAATTTGATTTATCTCTAAATATCAATGAAAGTCAACATTCGATTACGCTTGAGCTTCAATATAATACCGATTTATTTAGAGAGAATACGATTCAACAATTTAGCAGCCATTTAGTAAACCTATTAGAAAGTATCGTCAATAATCCGAACACTAGTATTTATCAACTACCAATACTAGATGAGACGGAAATCAAAAATCATGTAAATCATACAATGAATGCTAAAGAAGATAAAAACATTGAATACTTCTACGATAGGATTGATCAGCTAGCCCGTTTAACTCCTGACAGACCAGCCATTTCATTTGATGGTGAGTCTATTACTTATAGGGAATTATCCAAATATTCGGACCAGGTAGCGAGTTTCCTAGTAAAAGAAGGATATGAAACTCAATCTACGATCGGTGTTTATATGGATAAAAACCTTACTGTGATCCCCATCATTATTGGAATCATGAAAGCGGGATGTGTATTTGTTCCATTAGATCCGCAGCATCCAAGCGACAGGATTCACTACATTGTAAATAATGTAAGTTTGAAGGCGATATTTACACAAGATAAATGGATGAGTAAGTTGGATACCACCGTTGATTTATTGAGTGTTGATTCAATATGGAAAGACATTCTTTTACAGCCTATCCATCCGAAGATACATGATAGGATACCAGAACATCTTGCCTATATTATCTTTACCTCTGGTACGACTGGAGATCCTAAAGGAGTCACCGTTAGCAATCGAAATCTGGCAAATTCCTTTCCATCGTATTTGGATGCCTATAAGACGAACGAACTAACAAATTTCATTCAGTTGGCTAGTATTGCTTTTGATGTTTTTATCCAAGATATGCTTCGGTCCTTATGTTCGGGTGGAAGGCTGATCCTTTGTTCTAAGGATACGATCATTCATCCTGAGGAATTATACAATGTGCTATTAGATGAAAAGGTGGATTTTGCAGAATTTGTACCTGCTCTATTAAAGCATCTTGTCACATACATGAAGGAAAGCGGAAAAGTTTTAAAGGATTTAAAAGTAATCGTTTCAGGTGCGGATACGTGGTATGTAAAGGATTTCGAAGAGATAAAAAAATTCTTTAATCAAAATGTGAATTTTATCAATTCCTATGGGGTAACAGAAGCGACAATTGATAATACCTACTTCGTATTAAATGACCAGACAAAGCTAAATACTGAAATTGTTCCTATTGGGAAACCTTTCCCGCATGTCAATATTTATATATTTGATGAACAGATGCAATTTGTTCCTCAAGGTGTGGCAGGAGAGATGTACATTGGCGGACCAGCAGTATCAAGTGGGTATTATAACCGTCCTGATCTGACATCTGAAAGATTCCTAACCAATCCATTTAATAATGAGGAAAGACTATATAAAACGGGAGACCTAGCTCGTTATCTACCAGATGGAAATTTGGAGTTCATTGGCAGGAAGGACAACCAAGTCAAGATCAGAGGGTATCGAATCGAAACGAGTGAGATTGAAGCGAGCATAAGGAAATATCCTGATGTTAATGAAGTGGTTGTAACCATGAAGGAAATCCAGGATGAAAAACATTTAGTAGCCTATATCATTTCGAATAATCATATCGAGAATAAAGAATTAATCGAGTTCTTAAAGAAATCATTACCGCCGTACATGGTTCCATACAAAATTGAAATCATTGACGCTTTTCCGCTTAATGCAAATGGAAAGATTGATCATAAGGCATTGCCTCTACCGCAATTAGTGGAAACAGATGACAATCAAAATGAACCAAGAACCTTAGTGGAAAAGAAAGTAGCAGAGATATGGAAAGAGGTTTTAAATCTTAAAAAGATTAGTGTCAAGGATAATTTCTTTGAACTGGGGGGACACTCTCTGATTGCTACCCAGGCAATCTCACGTTTACAGCGGAAGTTCAAAGTGAAAATCCCTCTGAAAATATTATTTGAACAATCAACAGTAGAGGGGATAGCGAATTATATCGAAATAGAAATCTATAAAAAACTAGAAAAGATGTCAGAGGATGAGGCGGAGAATCTTCTTGTTAATTAGGGGGAATAAAGAATGAGTATCACTTTAGATAAATTGTCTACTGCAAAGCAGGACCTATTGAAAAGAATGTTAGAAGAGGAAATGGACGATAGTAATAAAATTGTTAATCTGGAGCCATGGGAAGAAAAACCGTTGTCATTCTCGCAACAACGTCTATGGTTCTTGGATAAATATTTGGACAATAAAGCAATCTACAATGTTCCCTTCTACATGAAAATGAAGGGAACAGTAGACAAAGAGGCATTACGTTTTGCCTTTAATGAAATCATCCATCGTCACCAGGTGTTGAAATCCTTTATTGTTGACGGGGAGAAAGCGACAGTTGGGATTCTAGAGAACTTTGAATTCCAATTAGAGGTGATTTCAGCTAAAGAAAAGCCGATTGAAGAAAAAGCAGGATTTATCCACCAATATATAGAGGAGAATACCAATTTCCAATTTGACCTGAACACTGGCCCGCTATTTACAGTGAAGCTACTTGAGTGCTCTGATTCAGAATCGATTCTACTCGTAAATATGCACCATATTATATTTGATGGATGGTCCCAACAACTATTTATAAAGGAATTCAGTCATTACTACAACGATTGCTTAGAAAAGAATCCAACTCACTTGCTTGATCCGATTAGCCAGTATTGGGATTATTCCAATTGGCAGCAATCCTGGTTTGATGATGGGAATGTAGGCGACCAGATCCACTACTGGTCGACAAAACTGGGTGGGAAGCTTCCAATCCTAGAATTGCCGACAGACTATCCGCGCCCTTCTAAACAAACCTTTAATGGCAGCAATATTGCATTCGAACTCCCTAAAGAGGTTTCGAGTCAATTAAAAAAGATTTGTAAGGAAGAAGGGGTCACTCCTAATATGGCCCTTCTAGCAGTCTACAAGATTCTGCTTTATCGCTATACCGGTAATGATGATATTTTAGTTGGCACTCCGATTGCTGGAAGGAATCATGAGGAAGTTGAAGAACTTATCGGATTCTTTATAAATACATTAGTGATTCGAACAAATTTAAGTGAAAAACCAAGCTTTAGAGATTACCTGAAACAAGTAAAAAATGTTTGCCTGGAAGCTTATTCAAATCAGGATGTTCCTTTTGAGAAGTTGGTAGAGAAATTAAGTCCGGAACGCAGCACAAGTGTGTCACCTATTTTTCAAGTGTTATTCTCTTTACAAAATACGATTCCGGCGGATATCCACTTAAAAGATTTAGAGATTGAAATGCTCGAAATCGAGAACAAGACGGCTAAATTTGATCTTGCCTTGTTTATGCAAGAAGATCATGATCGTTTTCTTGGTGAGTTTCAATATAACACCGATTTATTTAATCGGAGTACGATTGAGAGAATGTGTAAACATTTCGTACGTTTAGTATCAGAAGTAGTGAATGATCTTTCCCAACAGATCACGGCCATTTCAATATTAACAAAGGATGAGACGAAATTATTCCATCAGATTAACAGCAAGGAACCAAACTGTTTAGAAGGGGCAGTCCATCAACATTTTGAGCAGCAGGTTGAAAAGACACCTTATGCCATTGCCATTGAATATCAAGGGTGTAAGATGACCTATCAAGAATTAAATATTCAAGCAAATCAACTTGCATATGAATTAATTAGGAAGGGTGTGAGTCAAGACAAACCTGTAGCGGTTTGTCTTGAAAGAACTCCCGATTTACTTGTCGCCTTCCTAGCAATCTTAAAAGCTGGAAGTTTCTATTTGCCATTTGATGCTGGATTGCCGCAGCGAAGGATAAAAGCGATTTTAGAAGATGGTGAACCAACGGCAATCATTACTAATTCACAATATATGGAGAGAATGAAAGAATACGAAAATCGTTTAGTTTTCCTAAATGACCATATGGCTACAGACGATGAAAGTGATCAAAATAATCCGAACCTAGAAAGTCATCCAGATCATCTAGCATATATGATCTATACATCTGGTTCGACTGGTAAGCCAAAAGGTGTAGCCATTCAGAATAAGAGTGTTATAAGGCTTGTGAAGAATCCTAATTATATACAAATAATGCCTAATGACCATATTGCTCAAATTTCAAATGCTGCATTTGATGCCATTACATTTGAAGCTTGGGGGGCATTATTAAATGGGGCAAAGCTGATCATCGCCGAAAAAGAATCGATCCTTTCATCCCAGAAATTTAGTAAATGGCTAAAGGAAAACAACATCTGTTCAATGTTTATTACCGTCGCTCTTTTCAATAAAGTCGCTCAAGAGGAGCCAACGGCATTTTCCAATATGAAATATTTATTGGTTGGCGGTGATGCATGTAGTCCAAAAATGATAAACCGAGTATTAGCCCATGGTCCCCCTGAAAAAATTCTGAACGCCTATGGACCAACAGAAAGTACGACTTTTGCCCTTACATATGGGATTGATTCCAATAACTCTCCAAATATAGAGATCGTTCCAATTGGAAAACCGATATCCAATACACAAGTACATGTTTTAGATTCAAATATGAATCCTGTGCCAATAGGTGTACCTGGAGAGCTATTTATCGGAGGGGACGGATTAGCTGTAGGGTATTGGAATCAAAGAAGCTTAACTGAGGAGAAATTCGTGAAAAACCCGTTTAGTACAGACCCTAAATCGAAAATATATAAAACTGGGGACATTGTAAGATACCTTCCAGATGGAAATATTGACTATATTGGTAGGGTTGATCATCAAATTAAATTAAGAGGTTATCGTATTGAATTAGGTGAAATAGAGGAGTCCTTACGCCAAACCGGTTTGGTTAAAGAAGGTGTGGTCTTACTAAAGAAAGCGGAACAGGAAGAACCGAAAATAGTAAGTTACTATACTTCTTTAGGAAATGTTTCCAAAAAAGAGATTAGAGATGCATTAAGTAAAGTGTTACCTGATTATATGATCCCATCTATATTCATACAAATGGAGAAGCTCCCTTTCACACCTAATGGCAAAGTGGATCGACGTCAGCTGCCTGAGCCAACAAGTTTAGATATGGAATTAAGAGAATATGTTGCCCCACAAAGCATGATGGAAGAAATCCTAGTAGAAATCTGGTGTGAAGTATTGGGAAATAATCGAATTGGGATTCATGACAACTTCTTTGAAATTGGCGGCCATTCGTTACTGGCGACTAAGGTGATTTCAAGAATTCGCAGTGTTTTGGAACAAAGTGTGAGCATACGGATGATCTTTGAATATCCAACAATTTATCAACTTTCACCTATCTTGGAGAATCTGATTTTTGAAAATGATACCGAAATGGTTTAATGGAAGTTTAAGATGAATAAACCGATAATCTATTATGTTTCACTTTCTGAAATATCAGATCAAGAATTCTTTCATTATTATCATACTAATTTAACTGAAGAAGATCGTGTAATGACTGACAGATTCAGTATGAAAAGATTGAAAGAATATGTAGTGGGCAGAGCACTATTAAAGTCAGCGTTGAAGTTAGAAGTGGGTTTAGATATCCATCTTCTAAAGTTAGGAAAAAACCACTATGGTAAACCCTTTCTAGAAGAGTTTGAGGGAATTCATTTCAACCTTTCACATTCAGAAGATCTCATCATGGTCATCCTTTCTGATACAAGTCCTGTAGGGGTGGATGTAGAGTTTGCTAGAAAGGATTATTTAGATGTGATGGATGAGGTGTTTTCTTTAGAAGAAAGGAAACACATCCAATCCCTTTCGAATGAGGAGGAGAAGATTCTCTCATTTTTTAAGCTTTGGACGAAGAAGGAGGCTATCATGAAAGCGGATGGAAGAGGGTTTTCTTATCCGCTAAAAAGCCTCGAATTTTCCTCAATCGATGATACTAATGGCTTTATTAACGGTTGGTGGTTTCGAACATTTACACTAGAAGAGGATTATGTAGTCTCCATAGCTTCAAAGCATTCTTGTCGTACCCCATGTATTCGGAAGTTGGCGTTCAATAGCACGATTGAAAATTAAGACATTCAAGGAGACGGTTTTATGCAAGATACAAGATTTTGGATTCCAAATCGACTAAATGCTGAAAAAAGTAAAGTAAGACTTTTCTGTTTTCCGTGGGCAGGAGGAGGAGCAAGCTTTTATCTTACCTATTTTAAATCAATAAATCCAGATATAGAAGTTTGCCCGATTCAATTGCCAGGCAGGGAAAATTTGTACAGCCTTCCATTTTACAATGACATGGATTCACTTTGCCACGATTTGCTGCGGGATTTAAAGAAATTTATGTCTGAAAAAAGCTATGCCTTTTTTGGCCACAGTATGGGGGGGATTATTTCTTATATGCTCGTGAAACAGATGTTAAAGGACGGGTTCAATATACCTGAACATGTGTTGATTTCAGCCAGCGCTCCTCCAGATCAACTATCGATTGATCCAGATGGGGATATAGAAGATTTGCTGATTACTAATGAAACGGATCAAGAAATCATGGAGAATAATGAATTGCTTGATATTTACTTACCTATTTTAAAAGCTGACCTTGCCTTATTAAAGTCGATAACAGAGGTTAAGCCTGGTATCGTGGATTCTATTCCCTTTACGATAATGGGCGGGAAGTCTGACAAGCTATTGCCCTATCAATCTTTAGAAAGCTGGAAAAAAAGAGTGAATTCTCTAAATGACATCACTCTTTATGATGGCGGCCATATGTATATCAAAAATAACCAAAGCCATGTCATACACGACATTGAAACAATATTAACTCCTACTATCAATCCAAGAGGGGGTCATTCACCTGTGTATTCCATTTAAGGAGATTCAACTAGCAAGAGATAACTTAAAGAATAGGATTAAACCGACACCTTTACTAGAAAATCCTTTGTTGAATTCGATTACGGATAAGAAGGTTTTTATAAAACCCGAGTTTAAGCAATGGACAGGCTCTTTCAAATATAGAGGGGCATACAATTTTATCTCCCAATTAGATCGAACAAGCAGGAATGGAGTGATTGCCGGTTCATCTGGAAATCATGGGATTGCCGTTTCGAGTATTGCCGAAAAATTTGGGGTGAATGCCACTCTATGTATTCCGAAAGATGCTCCCCGAGAGAAACTAATAAAAATAAACAAATTTAATCCTAGGGTTATTTTATTTGATCGACAAAAGCAAGATCGGACAACATTGACAGAAGAAATTGCAGGACGTGACAGTCTACATATTATCCCTTCCTCTGATCATGAGAAAATCATTGCGGGAACGGGCACAATCGGCATTGAAATGCTGGAAGAACATGATGGTTTAGACGTCATTCTCATTCCAGTAGGGGGCGGAGGTCTTGCTTCTGGTGTGGCATTAGCTGCCCATCATATGAATCCACGAGTACAGGTAATAGGAGTGGAACCTGAAATCGGTTGTGATACGAAAATTTCATTGAAAGCAAATAGAATAACAAGCATTCTTACACCGAATACAATCGCGGATGGATTAAGACATACTCAACCTGGGCAGCTCACTTTTCCGATTATGAAAAAACATTTAGATGATGTGATGACGGTCACAGAAGAAGAAATCCTATCTGCGATAAATTTTTCACATACCAAACTAGGATTAAAGATAGAGGCTTCATCAGCTGTTGTCATAGCAGCTTTGCTTTACAAAAAGCTTCCAGAAAATATTAGGAAAATCGGTGTTGTGTTAAGCGGATCAAATTATGATCATTCCCTTTTGTATAGTGGATCCATTGAAGCTATCTAAAAGAATGGATTTTCATAACTTTCAATACGTAAAAGAAGGTGTATAGTTCGTCTGTATTCATCATAATTGAAACAGTTTCTCTAAAGACGAATGGAGAGATCCTAAAGGGGTTGACCAAATCAATTTATCATTTACCCTACGACTCAAGGAGGTAAAAAAGTTCTTTAAACCTCAATGTTTGGGAAAGTCAAATAAAACAGAGTCAGCCCCTTGATCTTTAGTTAAGTACTAATCAAGCGGGGGGATGGAAAGAATGAATTTACTAAAACAAAATATGAATTTTTTGATGTTATTCCTTGGCAGACTAGTCACGAATATTGGAGATAGTATTTATTATGTAGCATCGATGTGGCTTGTCTACGATCTCGGGAAAAGTGCTTTCTATACGGGACTTGCAGGTTTTTTGATTCTATTGCCCAAGGCATTGCAATTTCTAACCGGCCCCTTCATAGATAAATGGAGGATCAAGAGGACACTTGTGATTACCCAACTATTACAGTGCATCCTTATATTAATTATTCCCATTGCTTATCTGTATGATGTTCTTACCATTCAGATCATCTTAATCGTCATGCCTATTATTGCGTTTATAGAAGAGTTTGCTTATCCTACACAAACAAAAGCGCTGCCGCTTATTCTTAAGAAAGAGGAGTTAATAAAAGGGAATTCTCTTTTTGCCTTCGCATATCAAGGGGTCGATATTGTTTTTAATGCCTCTGCAGGAATCCTTGTAGCTTTGGTAGGTGCGGTTACTCTGTATTTAGTAGATTCTGTTACCTTTGCGGTTGCGGCTCTATTTTTCGGTTTATTAAAGATTTCTGGAGAATCGGTTGTTGAACAAAAAGAGAAGACGTCAGTAAAATCGGCTGTGGGTAATTACTTTGCTGATTTATCAGAAGGATTTTCAATTGTTTTTAAATCCTTGCTTTGGGCCTTTTTAATTGGCTCATTTATCGCAAATTTTGGGATTGGCATTGCCATGGCAATCCTTCCTTCCTTTTCAGCTTCAATAGGTGGAGTAGAAATGTATGGTGTTTTATTAACGGCTCTATCAGCTGGTTCCTTACTAGGAGCTCTACTCGGTTCTCTCGTTGGCAAGTACCGTGTAGGCCTATTAGCTATTATCTGCTTTACAATAGGTTCTGGATGCTGGACAATAGCCGCTATGGTTGCTTCGCCGATCTTAACACCTGTATTATTCGGTTTAGCCTGGGTTCCGATTGGGGCAATAAATGTATTATTTTCAGGGATTTCTCAGTCAATCATTCCTAATCACTTATTAGGGAGAGTGAATTCGGTTATGTACAGCATGAGTATCATTGCAATGCCAATTGGCTCATTATTAGGCGGATATTTAGCTACGAGAATAAGTAGTCAAAATCTATTTGCTTATACAGGGGCAGGTATACTTTTTATTGCCATTGTATGGTTTTTACATCCTAAATTGAGAAAGCTGCCTAGTGCAGGGAACATAGGGGTTGAATCGTTTAACTTGTCGTTTAAGGAAGAGGGGATACAAAGAAGTAAGGTGGTTGGTTAGGGTGAAAGTTAGATTATTTAGAAGATTACCAATGTTAATCATTGGGTTGACAGTAAAATAGTAATATAATATTCTAGTTTCTAGTAGAAATGAACTTCATAATTTTTCTTATCCAGAGAGGTGGAGGGATATGGCCCTTTGAAACCTCGGCAACAGGTTCTGTGTAGTAGAATACTGTGCCAATTCCATCAGGTGTTGCCCTGAGAGATAAGAAGAGACGAATCTATATCAATCGGATCAAGCCTCTTCTTGTTTTCAGGAAGAGGTTTTTTTATATTTTAAACTAAATAATCATCTTATCCAGAGAGGTGGAGGGATATGGCCCTTTGAAGCCTCGGCAGCGGGTTCTTCATTAGAATACTGTGCCAATTCCAGCAGATTTCATTCTGATCGATAAGATAAGTTTAGGTTTATCAAACCTCTCAACTTATCTTAGTTGAGGGGTTTTTATTTGTAAGAGAGGGGAAGAAAACATATTTCCTAGAGGATGAAGAGAAAGAAGGGGTCTTACATATTTAAATCCTACTATTCTGATCTAATTAATTATATTTATAAACGATTTTAGATAGCAAAATATTTTATATATGGAGGACGATCATGTACATAGTTAAACGGTTATTTACCATGGTTGTGACGTTATGGATCATTGCAACCCTTACTTTTGTAATGATGCATTTGATTCCGGGGGATCCTTTTGCAACCGATGCGAAAATGCTGCCGGAGGATATTCTGGAAAATATGCGGGCTAAATACAATCTTGATAAGCCATTAGCGGAACAATATTTTCTTTATTTAAAAGATCTGGTTCACCTCGATCTAGGACCTTCAATTCAATCAAAAACAAGGGATGTCAATACGTTGATTGCAGAGGGATTCGGTCCATCCGCATTGCTAGGGATACAATCACTAGTTATGGCTATTGTCTTAGGAATTGGTTTAGGAGTAATAGCAGCTTTAAATCATAATCGGATACTTGACTATTTATCTATGTTTATTGCGATTATAGGAATTTCAGTTCCAAGCTTTATCTTAGCTCCCCTATTAATCAAATATTTTGGGGTTGAATGGGGAATATTTCCGGTTGCTTCTTGGGGAACTTGGCAGCACACGGTATTGCCTTCATTTGCATTAGCTCTAGGTCCCTTGGCTATCATCGCAAGATTTGTCCGAGCCAGCATGTTAGAGGTCTTTAATCAGAATTATATTAAAACTGCAGAATCCAAAGGCCTCTCAAGCTTTGCTATTGTTGTGAGGCATGGGATTAGAAATGCTCTTATACCGGTTATTTCCTTTATCGGACCATTATTTGCAGCCATCATTACAGGAACCTTTGTCATTGAAAAGATATTCGCAATCCCTGGAATTGGAAAATATTTCGTTGACAGTATTTTTAATCGAGATTATCCGGTAATTATCGGGACAACGATTTTTTATAGCCTTATTTTAATCATTACATTATTTATCATCGATCTATCTTATCGATTCATCGATCCAAGAATCAAAATTACAAGCAGAGGTGAATAAAGTGGCAAATTCTCTATCAAAAATGGATTCACTGTTTCGACCAGTCGATCCTGCTACTTTCGAGAAAACGCAAATCTCACGGCCAAGTTTGAGTTTTTGGAAGGATGCCATCATAAAAATAATCAAAAATAAAATGGCTGTATTGGGCTTTATCTTATTAGCTTCTATTATTTTTCTATCTATTATCGGACCCCATTTGGTTCCATATAGTCCAAGCAAACAGGCACTAACGGAGGGAAATCTTCCTTTATCAAGTGAACACTGGTTTGGTACAGACGATCTCGGTCGCGATATGTGGGCAAGGACATGGGCAGGTGCAAGGATCTCGTTGATTATTGGTATTGTTGCAGCGGTCATTGATCTTGCTATTGGAGTCGTTGTCGGCGGGATTTCTGGATATATGGCAGGAAGAGGCAGAATGGGAGATCGTATTGATAGTTTCTTAATGAGAGTGGTTGAGGTTTTGTATGGAATCCCTTATCTATTAGTGGTCATTTTATTAATGGTTATTATGAAACCAGGCCTACTTACAATGATTATTGCTTTGTCCATTACAGGCTGGGTAGGAATGGCAAGGATTGTGAGAGGGCAAATTCTTCAGCTTAAGCAACAAGAATATGTTTTAGCTGCTGAGAAGCTAGGAACTTTACATTGGAAGATCATTGTAAAACATTTGCTGCCTAATATGATGGGAATCATTATTGTAAATTTAACCTTTACGATTCCTCAAGCGATTTTCGCTGAATCGTTTTTAAGCTTTCTTGGTTTAGGAGTACAGGCACCGACTGCAAGCTGGGGAACGATGGCGAATGATTCTCTTGGAGTGATTTTGAATGGGCAATGGTGGAGGCTGTTCTTCCCAGGTCTCATGATTGCTTTAACGATGTTTGCTTTTAATG
Source organism: Rossellomorea pakistanensis (assembly GCF_016908495.1). Taxonomy (GTDB): domain Bacteria; phylum Bacillota; class Bacilli; order Bacillales; family Bacillaceae_B; genus Rossellomorea; species Rossellomorea pakistanensis. Next base: position 1,114,174 of record NZ_JAFBDZ010000002.1, read on the forward strand.
CGTTTGGTGATGGATTACAAGATGCTCTCGATCCTCGGTCGAAAAATTAAGGAGGTAGAAGAAATGAGTCTATTAGAAGTGAATGATTTGAGAGTGTCTTTTCGGACGTATGGAGGAGAAGTCCAGGCAGTAAGAGGGGTTTCTTTTCAAGTAAATGAGGGGGAAACTTTGGCGATTGTAGGGGAAAGCGGCTGTGGGAAAAGTGTAACCTCACAAGCGATTATGGGGATGATTCCAACCCCGAAAGGAAAGGTAAAGAGTGGTCAAATTCTATTTAAAGACAAAGATATTACGAAAATTTCTAAAAAGAAACTGCAGCAAATACGTGGAGCAGAAATCGGCATGATCTTCCAAGATCCAATGACCTCTTTGAACCCGACAATGAAAGTAGGAAGCCAAATCAAAGAGAGTATTCTAAAACATCAAAAGCTAACAAAACATGAAGCAATTGAAAAGGCAATAGAACTTCTAAAATTAGTAGGGATTCCCGATGGGGAAAAACGCTATTCACAATACCCGCATGAATTTAGCGGGGGAATGCGACAGCGGGTCGTTATCGCGATTGCACTTGCATGTGATCCTAAGCTTATTATCGCAGATGAACCTACTACAGCACTTGATGTAACGATACAAGCGCAAATTTTAGATCTATTAAAAGACATTCAACAAAAGCGAGATTCTTCTATTATATTAATCACTCATGATTTAGGGGTAGTGGCAGAAGCAGCGGATCGTGTTGCCGTGATGTATGCAGGAGTGATTGTTGAGAGTGGGACGGTGGAGGAGATTTTTGAAAGTCCTAAGCACCCATATACTTGGGGGCTGCTTAAATCGGTTCCAAAACTAGATTCACTCGAAAAAGAAAGACTTATTCCAATAGATGGAACCCCACCCGATTTATTTGCCCCGCCAGAAGGATGCCCATTTGCTTCCCGATGTCCTTATGCGATGGAGGTGTGTGTTTCGCATATGCCGGAGATACAGACGTTTACAAGCGATCATTATGCAAGGTGTTGGTTAAATGATCAACGGGCTGAAGCAGTGAAAGAGTTTATTGCAGTGGGGAGGGAAAAGCATGCCTGATAATATACTTGAAATTTGTGATGTAAGAAAGCATTTCAATGTAGGGCATAAGCAAATAGTGAAATCCGTGGATGGAATTACGTTTTCCATAAAAAAAGGGGAGACCCTTGGCATTGTTGGGGAAAGCGGGAGTGGCAAGTCCACGATTGGTAGAACGATTGTAGGGTTGTATGAAGCGACTGCTGGAAAGGTGGTGTTTGAAGGAAAAGATATTTCACAGTTGGATCGAAGAAATAAGCGAGACGTTAACCGTAGAATGCAAATGATTTTTCAGGATCCCTATGCTTCCCTTAATCCGCGTATGAGGGTTGGGGATATTGTTGCAGAAGGGATTGAAGCATACGGTCTAGCAAAAGGAAAGGCGAAACAAGAAAGAGTGTTTCAGCTTCTAGAAAGGGTTGGATTGAATCCTGATCATGCTGCACGTTTTCCTCATGAATTCAGTGGAGGACAGAGGCAAAGAATCGGAATTGCAAGAGCACTTGCGGTGGAACCGTCCTATATCGTAGCGGATGAACCGATTTCTGCTCTTGATGTTTCCATCCAAGCACAAATAGTGAATTTACTCGAAGATTTGCAAAAGCAAGAGAATCTGACCTATTTGTTTATTGCTCATGATTTAGCGATGGTGAAGCATATAAGTGATCGGATAGGAGTGATGTATCTAGGAAAAATGATGGAATTAGCCGATAGCAGAAAACTATTCCAAAATCCACTTCATCCCTATACAAAGGCATTACTATCTGCCATACCTGTCCCAAACCCAAAACTAAGAGGAGCACGTGAAAGAATTGTACTCGGTGGGGAACTTCCGAGTCCGATCAATCCTCCTAGTGGCTGTCCATTCCGGACAAGATGCCCTTCTGCAATGGATCACTGTGCGAAAGCAGTTCCAGAATGGAAAGAAGTGCAGGAAAATCATTGGGTAGCCTGTCATCTTTATTAACCAGGCATTTATAAAAGTAAAATTCATCAACTAGAAAACATTAAATCGGGGGAAAGAAAATGAAAAGAATATCGTTAGCTTTTATCACCATTATACTATTCATTTTAATAGCGTTATCTGGCTGCGGAAAAGAGGAAGTTGCTTCAGGTGGTAAAACAAGTAAGGATGTCAAACAGGAAATAACGGCAAACCTAGGTGGAGAGCCTTATACTTTAGACCCTGCATTTGCATCTGACACCACTTCCTTTTGGGTTATTAGTCATCTTTATCAAGGATTGTATACCTATGATAAGGATGGAAAGATTGTCGAAGGTTCTGCAAATAAAGTAGATATATCAGAAGATGGAAAAACTTATACCTTTACGATCCGAGAAGGTGCGAAATGGTCCAATGGAGATCCACTAACAGCAAAGGACTTTGAATATTCCTGGAAGAGAGTGTTGAATCCAGAAACAGCTGCTTATGATCCATCCCAATTTTACTATATTAAAGGAGCAGAGGCGTACAACACTGGTAAAGGATCTGTAGAAGATGTTGCCATTCATGCTAAGGATGATAAAACGCTCGTTGTTGAATTAAAAGACCCAGTGAAATTTTTCCCGAAAGTGATATTGGGGGAAGGCTTTTTACCTGTTAATCAGAAGGTGGTTGAAGCGAATAAAGACTGGGCAGCAGAAGCAGAAGGAATTGTCACAAATGGGGCCTACACTGTTTCGGAATGGAAGCATAATGAACAGTTAACTTTGCAAAAAAGTGGTAGCTTTTGGAACGCAGATAACGTGACAATGAACACCATTCACTTCAAAATGGTGGCAGATACAACAACAGAATACCAAATGTATAAATCAGGTGAGCTTGATCTAGTAACAGGATTACCTGCTGAAGCGGTCGAACAAGAGAAAGACAATGAAGAATATGTAAACTTCCCATCCTTTAGTGTTTATACTTATACTTTTAATGTCAAGGAAGAACCTTTTACAAATGCAAAAATCAGAAGAGCTTTATCCTTTGCCATCGATCGAAAAGCGCTAACGGAAAATATTCTTAAAGGTGGAGAGAAGCCTGCATATGGCTATGTTGCAAATGGAGTGGAATCTCCATCAGGAAAAGACTTTAGAGAGGAAGCCCCTGAATACTATAAGTTTGATCCTAAAAAAGCGAAGAAGTTATTAGAAGAAGGGTTGAAAGAAGAGGGTTGGGACAAACTTCCTGAGTTCACGTTAAAATATAACTCAGAAGGGAATCACAAGAAAATTGCTGAAGCCCTGCAAGAAATGTTTAAACAAAACCTTGGTTTGAAAGTGAATATTGAAAATCAGGAATGGAAAACGTATATCGACACATTCAAACAAAAGAACTTCCAATTGGCACGTATGGGCTGGGGAGGGGACTTTATTGACCCATATCCGGTATTAAATCTGTACAACACAAAAAGCTCAAGCAACTTTACCAACTGGAGCAACCCTACTTTCGATGAATTATTGGCTAAGTCATTAGTTGAACAGGATGAAAAGAAACGATTTGAATTATTACATGAAGCGGAAACGGTATTAATGGAAGAAATGCCAATTCTCCCAATTCTCTTCTCTGCACAAAATATCCTTATAAGCAAAAAGGTTGAAGGAATTCGTTTAGATGTTTTATCAAAACCAGACCTTCGTTTTGCGGAAAAGGTTTCAGAATAATAGATGATAGAATCGAAGGATTTAAACAAACTAAAGGAGAAACTTAAATGCTAAAACGATACTTTTACTCTGCTAGTTCTGTGATCATTATGTTGTATTGCTTTTTATTCTTCCAGATCTTTCAGGCTAATTCTGCTGATTTGGATAAGTTTTTTCTTGTTGGAATCACTTTATTACTAGTTGGTGCATTTATGTACGTGCTAAATACTGGTTTTTTAGATCTATTCTTTGAAGGGTTTAAAAGACTAGGGAATGGCGTCATGAAGAAACCCTCTTTAATGGAAGAGGTAGATTACATGATTCAGGCAGATGAAAAATTTATTGAATGGAAAATGAAACTTAAAACACAATTCATGATTTATTCGCTTGGAATGGGGACAGGATTTCTTCTTGTATCGGCAGCTTTGTCCTTTAGTTTGTGATTACAATTGTTAACTCGGACTTACCGATTATGGTGAGTCCGATTGTTTTTTACTCGGTAGTTGGTGGGAATTCTTGTGGACAACCTACCCATGGATTCCTTTTATACCAGTAGTATTCTTTACTTTAACGATTCTTTCGGCAAAGCTAATGTTAAATGGAGTTATAGATGAACTTGGTAATGATCAAAAGGAGACTGAAAATAAAAAGAGTTTAGAGGATAGATTTAGTCGTGTAAAACATGGGTTTTAAAATAAGTAGCAAATAAACAGTTATTCAATAGTTTTCATCTTTTTCTAATATAACTACAGCAGAAAGTTGGAGAGGTTTGTGTAGAGTAGATAACGAAAAATACCCAATGTGGTCTTTTTTATCAATCGTTGGAACCTTGTGGATGGCTGTACTGGAAAAATGGTTTAACAGCTACCATTCTTTATTATATGTTTTTTCATCTTGTCTGGTTGGGTTTTGAAAAAATTGGAACAAGCAAACGGTTTGGCGTTATAATAATGAAGGGATAAAAAAGTAGGGAAATGCCCCCTGCTTTTTAATATGGCTTCACGAAGTACAATTGAACATGATTCTGGTACAATACAGACAAATAAATGTGAGAGGAGACTTCAATCTTGTTCAAAATATTAATTGTAGAAGATGATGTAAAGCTAGTGTCTCTACTTGAGGATTTTCTTTATAAATATGGATATGAGCCCTGCACAGTGAAGAGTTTTGATACTGTTTTAGCTGAATTTGAACAGTTTGAACCTCATATTGTCTTACTCGATGTGAATTTGCCTAAGTATGATGGTTATTATTGGTGTAGGCAAATACGAAAGATTTCAACATGTCCGATTCTTTTTGTTTCCGCTCGGGACGCGAAAATGGATCAAGTGATGGCACTCGAGAATGGAGCGGATGATTATATTACGAAACCATTTGATTATGAAATTGTACTTGCGAAAATAAAAAGTCAATTACGAAGAGCTTATGGATCCTATGCAGTGAATCAAAACGGATGGACGGTAAAGGTGAATGATTTAGTGTTAGATGTTGAACGATTGGAATTAAGACTCGGGGAGAAAAAAGTTGAGTTGAGCCATACTGAGGCAAGAATACTTGAAGAATTAATGAATAAAGCAGACCGTGTGGTAGGTCGTGAGCGATTACTCGGGAAAATTTGGGATGATCAAGTATTCGTCGATGATAATACGTTAAATGTTTATATAACAAGAGTGCGAAAGAAGCTTGCTCAGCACGATATCCATGATGCACTCCAAACCGTTCGCGGGAGGGGTTATCTTTTAACTACCAGTTGGAGTACGGATGAATGACACTGTTTATTCGTGATCATCTCCCATTATTCTTTGTTTACTTTATCCAATTAGCAATTATCATGTTTATTTTCTGGCTGGATGGCTACGAGCATTTTGTTACGATGTTTTACGCCTGTTTCTTAAGCACATGTTTGTTCATAGGGTATCTGTTCTATCGATATGTGACAAACAAATCTTTTTACAAGAGGCTATCGACTCCGCTTGCTTCCCTTCAGGATTTAAAAATCGAACAACAATCAGCACCACTTCCTGAAAGCTTAGAACGATTTCAAAAGCAACAGATTCAACATTATAAACAAGAGCTATTTACCTACAAACATAAGCAGGATCACCAAATTCAATTTATCAATCAATGGGTCCATCAAATGAAAACACCCATATCCGTCATTCATTTAATGATTGAGGATTTAGAGGATATTCTTCGTGAATCCATTGATGAGGAGCTGGATCGACTAAGAAAAGGACTTGAGCTCGTTCTCTATAGTTCAAGGTTAGAGACGTTTGAAAGGGACTTTCATGTAGAAACGATCCATTTATATGAATTACTTCGGACATTAACTTCACAACAGAAGAGTCTTTTTATCCGAAATCGAGTATATCCTGAAATAGTGATCGATCCTTCCATCAAAATCACTTCCGATGAGAAATGGCTTACATTTGTTCTTTCCCAACTTGTGACAAATGCGGTACGTTATACGGTTGACAAGGGAAAGACGATTGTTTTCAAAGCAAGGAAGGTGGAGGGGCACACTCTATTAGAGGTCATAGATCAAGGTGTGGGGATTCCAAAGAGTGATATGGCACGTGTATTCGATCCTTACTTCACCGGTGAAAATGGACGTAATTTCCAAGAGTCCACAGGGATGGGGCTTTACCTTGTCAAACAAATCTGTGACAAGCTTGGTCATCACGTCGAAATGGAATCGGAAATAAACTCTGGGACTATTGTTCGTATTGTTTTCTAGAATCCAGCTACCTTACAATATTGTAAGCTAACTGTAATTTTAAAAAATAGTAGCTCCTGGAGAATCTAGATAACATAGAGGTATACATCGAACAAGGAGTGAGATCAATGTCGATCTTAACTGTTAGGGATTTGACGAAGATTTATGAAGGGAAGGTAGCCCATAAAGCTTTAGACAATATTAACTTTTCAATTGATAAAGGAGAGTTTGTTGGGATCATGGGTCCGTCGGGAAGCGGGAAAACCACTCTGCTTAACTTAATCGCGACGATTGACCAACCAACATCTGGGGAGATTTTCATCAATGGGAAAAATCCACATAGCATGAATCGAAAAAATACGGCTTTATTTAGACGGCAAGAGCTCGGATTTGTCTTTCAACATTTTAATCTACTTGACACGTTAACGGTAGAAGAAAATATCGTTTTGCCTCTAACTCTAGATGGTGAAAGTGTAAGTGAAATGTCGAACAAGCTTAAAGAGGTTGTAAAAAAGTTAGGAATAGAAGAGATAGGGATGAAACGAACGTATGAAATTTCTGGAGGGCAAATGCAGCGTACGGCAATTGCAAGGGCCATTATACATGGACCCTCACTTGTTTTGGCAGATGAACCAACTGGTAACTTAGATTCGAAAGCATCGAAGGATGTCATGAATACTTTTTCAACGATCAATAGTGATGAGAAAGCAACAACTTTAATGGTGACACATGATCCCGTGGCTGCGAGCTATTGTCATAGAGTTATTTTTATTAAAGATGGACAGCTTTATAATGAAATTTATTGTGGGGAAAATCGGCAAGCCTTCTTCCAAAAGATCATTGATATGCTTTCTTTGCTAGGGGGAGACAGTCATGACCTTTCCACAATTCGTCTTTAGAAATGTTGTACGGAATAAGCGTACATACGCTGCCTACTTTTTTAGTAGTGCTTTCTCTGTTATGATTTTCTTTGTGTATGCCCTCTTTATCTTCCACCCGGGGATCCAAGGTGGCATTACGAATGCTGCGGTAATTCAATTAATGATCGCCGCTGAAGTTATTATGTATTTGTTTTCTTTCTTCTATGTTTTATATTCAGTTAGTACCTTTCTGAAAACAAGAAAACGAGAATTCGGGATCCTGATGATGCATGGAATGACGAGAAGACAACTAAATTGTCTCGTATTCTTAGAGAATATGCTTATCGGTGGAGGGGCAATTATTTTAGGAATCGGCTCCGGGTTAATTACCGGGAAATTATTTTTAATGATCGGCTCGAAAATTCTTGATATTGGGTCATTAGGATTCCATTTATCATGGCAAGCCATTAGTTTAACGGTAGTAGCCTTTTCATTACTTTTCCTGTCGATCTCGCTATTTACGACGTTTTTAGTGAGAACGAATAAATTAATTGACTTATTTCAGGCTAGTCAAAAACCAAAGAAAGAACCGAAAGTATCGACTTTCTTTTCAGTTGTATCAGCTATCCTGCTACTGACAAGTTACTATTTGGCTGCTACCACAACGATGGAAACCTTATTAATACGTATGCTTCCTGTTATAGGAATGACCATTATCGGGACCTATTTCTTGTATACACAATTATCCGTTTTCATTTTGAAATGGTTACAGAAAAACCGACTTTTATTCTGGAAAAATACAAATATACTTACGATTTCAAACCTTGCTTACCGGATGAAAGACAATGCTAGAATGTTTTTTATGGTGACGATCGTTTCTACCGTTGCCTTTTGTGCCGTTGGAACACTTGCTTCAATGAATGTGATTAATAAACAATTTGAAATCGATTATCCTGCTGCCATTAGTTATGTTGCTAAAAATGAACAATCGATTCATCAACGAAATTTGCAGCTAATAAAGAGAGAGTTAGATGATAAAGGGTTTGACTATACATCACATCAAGTTCCTATAAAATATGTAGAAGTAGTTTCTTCAACAGATCCAGACGTCTCTGATTCACTTCCGATTATTTCTTTTTCAGACTATAAGATAATGGCTAACTTGGCTGGCTACGATTTTTCAGAGAAGGCCATAACGGGAAAACAAGCACTCGGAATGAGAACGCATCGATTTGAAAATGATGCTAATCACGTCACATATACATTGCAACAAGAAGACATCCATTTGCAAAGAGTAGACTTAACAAAAAATGTAGTCATTCCAACTGAACTTGTAGCAAATGATGGACTTGTTGTAAGTGACGATACCTTCGAAATGCTGAAAGGAAACAAAGATATCGAGCTCTTTACCGGTTTTTTTATAGATGACTTCGAGAAAACAAAACAGATGTTTGAAGGTTTAGTAAACGAAGGGAAATTAATACACGATGAGGACAAACCTTATGCAATGTCAGTAAGCGGGACCTTATTGGAATACCAAATGAGTTTGTTTAGTATGATGTTATTTATTGCGTTACTTGCGGGTGCGGTCTTTTTCATCGCTGCCGGAAGTTTCCTATACTTCCGACTATATGCTGACTTGGACTACGATCGACATCAGTATTTAACTATTATGAAGGTTGGGCTGACTGATAAAGAATTAAAAAAAATCGTTACAAGGCAGCTGATTCTATTGTTTTTTGTACCGATTATTGTAGCGATGGTTCATAGTACGTTTGCCTTTAAGGCGTTACAAAGTTACTTTACTTTATCGATTGTTACTGAGATGATTATCGTTCTGGCATGCTTTTTTATGGCTCAAACGATCTACTTTTTCTTTATCCGTAATCGATATTTACGAAAACTGAAAAAGAATTTATTTTGAATTATTTAAGTAAATGGAGACGATATAATGGAAAACTGGATCACAGATATAATTGAACAGTTTGGTTATATAGGAATTTTTATTATGATAGCACTTGAAAATGTTTTCCCTCCGATCCCTTCCGAGGTCATTCTCACATTTGGGGGAATGATGACTACTTTCTCAGATCTGACGATAACAGGGGTGGTTATCGCTGCAACTGCAGGGTCAGTAGTGGGAGCGGTCATCTTATATAAGATTGGTAATCTGTTAGATGTTGAAAGGCTTGAGAAAATTGTTGATCGCTGGGGACACATTCTTAGAGTGAAAAGGGAAGATATCTATAAAGCAGATCGCTGGTTTGATAAGTTTGGTTATTGGACAGTACTTCTGTGCAGGATGGTCCCTTTAATTAGAAGTTTAATCTCTATTCCTGCAGGGATGTCTCGAATGAAATTCCCAATCTTTCTTCTTTATACTACAATTGGAACCTTGATTTGGAATATTATTCTAGTAACCGTTGGAGCCGCTTTTGGGGAATCATGGGAAAAAATTGTTCATTTTATGGACATTTACTCAAATATTTTTTATGTGTTGATTGCCTTAGGGCTCATCACGTTTATCATCATCTTTATGAAAAAAAGAAAAAGAGTGTAAGGAGTTTATATTATGGATATTTTTACAATTCTAAAGGCAATTATATTAGGACTTGTTGAGGGGTTAACGGAATTTGCGCCCGTATCTTCAACAGGACACATGATTATCGTGGATGACATGTGGCTTCAATCGGAAGAATTTCTAGGGAAATATGTAGCTAATACATTCAAAATTGTTATTCAGCTTGGTTCTATTCTTGCCGTTGTCGTCGTTTTTAAAGACCGTTTCATTAATCTACTTGGTCTTGGGAAGCTCAATAAAGAAACAAATGATAATCAAAACCGTTTAAAATTGTCCCAAGTAATAGTTGGTCTGATTCCAGCAGGAGTATTAGGAGTGTTATTTGAGGATTATATTGATGAGCATTTATTTTCGCTTACAACCGTGTTGGTTGGTTTAGTGATTGGAGCCGTATTAATGATTATAGCCGATCTATTTGGGCCAAAGAATCCAAAGGTTCAAACGGTTGATCAAATCACCTATAAACAAGCACTATCGGTCGGGCTCATTCAATGTCTTTCCCTTTGGCCAGGTTTCTCAAGATCAGGATCGACCATTTCTGGAGGGGTATTAGTTGGAATGAGTCATAGAGCAGCTGCTGATTTTACCTTTATTATGGCCGTTCCGATTATGTGTGGAGCAAGCGGTATTTCTTTACTCAAGAACTGGCAATACTTTACCCTTGATGCTATGCCATTCTTTATTGCCGGATTCATCAGTGCTTTTGTGTTTGCATTAATCTCCATCCGATTTTTCTTGAAGCTGATCAACAAAATTAAATTAGTTCCATTTGCTATCTATCGTATTGTTTTAGTGTTGGTTATTTATTTCCTTTACTTTTAATATGAGTAAAGAAGTTAGAGAACCGGAGCTTTTCTAAAAGGGGGCTAAGGACCACAATGTTCATCGAAGTTGTGTTCCTTAGCCCTTTTGGATTAGGGAAGCCTTGTTTTCTTATTTTATAAAAATATCTCAATAGAGCTAAAAAGCAAAAATGACATCCTCAAAGGAGTCGAATGAGGTCCTGAAAAAGAGAAAAAGCTTAAATGAGGAACTCAATAGAGCGGAATGAGGTAATGAAAATTCAATAAAAAGAATAGACAACCTCAAAAAATTGGCTGTAATAGAAGCCATGATTTTCATGACTCTTATTACAGCTTTTTTTATGCTAAATATTGCTTCGAATAAACCTGCGAATATCACGATTTCCAATAAATTTCTTCGACTGCTCATCCCATAATTTAAAAGTAAGAGATTTTAAACTTGTCCATAATGTTAATGTTGGGACATCCTGAAGTCGCGGGTCACTCTTGTGCGCTTTTTCAAGGTGATAGTTCGGCACTCTTGAATTAAGGTGGTGAACATGATGAAATCCGATATTTCCTGAGAACCATTGTAATACTTTCGGCAGCTTATAGAAAGAACTTCCTTTTAATGCAGCTTCAACGTAATTCCAATTTTCGCTAGTTTCAAAGTAGCCATCTTCAAATTGGTGTTGAACATAAAATAGCCAAACTCCTGAAAAGGATGCAATAAAGAAGATAGGTAATTCTACTAAAATAAAGGCTTTCCATCCAATAGTTAAGCAAAGTAACAACACAATAGAAGCAAGAATGATATTTGTCATCCATACATGTCTTTTCTCTTTCTTAGATGCCCCTTTAGAATTGAAACGGTAGGAGATTAAAAAGATATATAGCGGGCCGATGATAAACATCACGAAAGGGTTTCTGTAAATGCGATACGAAAGTCGTTTCATCCATGATGCATCCGCATATTCTTGCAGTGTCATTGTCCAAACGTCCCCAACACCACGCTTCTCTAAATTTCCATTTGTCGCATGATGGGTTGTATGGCTGTGTTTCCATTGTTCATAAGAACAAAATGTGAATAATCCAGTAATAATCCCCACTACTTCATTAGCTTTTCGACTCTTGAAAAAAGAGTAATGAGTGCAATCATGAAAAATAATGAAGGTACGAATTAAAAAACCTGCTGCTGGAATCGCACATAATAACGTTAACCAAAAAGATATTTCTAAACTAAAATAGGCTAACACCCAAAGGATCAAGAAAGGAACAACAGAATTAAGGAGCTGTATGACACTTGCTGATTTACTCGGTTTCTCATATTGTGCTAATTTTTTCTTCCATTCACGTATACTGTATTTTGAATTTTCACTCATTATTCAATCGCCTCATCTAATTTTGACTTTAGTATTTTTCTTCTAAGAATAAAATAGTACATACTTAATGGCCACCAGAGAATGGCGAATATTGGATAGATCGCCCATATTACATGTGGTGTTGACACCTTATTTACAACAATAAAGAATATGATGCTTAGTACACTCGCCCATAATGAAAGGTGAAAGTATTTCTTTGCTTTTACACAATGAAGTACAATCGGCCACCATAGGACAACAAAGGAGGGGTAAATTGCCCATGGGTATTGATGGGAAAGGGTAGCATTTAAAATGGAGTAATACACAATGGTCAGCAAACTACCAAATATGGCAAGTGAAACGGTTTTTCTTTTTTGGACTGAATACATCAGAATCGGCCACCATATCAATGGATACGATGCATATAAGAACCATGGATGGGACGGGCTATATAGATAGTTGATCGTAATTAGGAAAATGATGATCCAAATACTACAGAAAATCGAGTGAATTTTAAAATCACCTTTTCTAAGATAATGCAAACTGACCGGCCATAGTAATAAAATAAAAGAGGGATAGATAAACCAAATCTGATGTGAGCTGGTTAAATAATTGACGGTAGCAAAAAATAAAATACTCATTATACTTCCTGCCCAAGCAAAACCGACATCAAGTTTAAGCATGCTAACTCTCCTTTACTTTAAACGTAACCATCTATATAACATCGATAAAGGCCACCACAATATCGCAAACGTTGGATAGACAAACCAAATGGTTTGTGGAGTATAGTAGAAATTAATAAAAACAACGAGAGCAATGATTAAGCCGCTCCCCCAGAGAGAAAAGCCAAAATCGATTTTCGTTAAATTCTTTTTTACGGGTTTCATGGCTCCTAACTCTTTTTCAATTTCGTCGATATCTCCAAAGTCTACGATTGTCTTATTAATGGCATCCTCTTCCGATTTTCCTTCAGCCATTAAGTCGTAAACTTTTTCTTCAAGATTTTCCATAATCTCTTGTTTGATCAATTCTCTTTGTTCACTTTTAGGAATGTTCTTGAATAATGCATCCACATGGTCCTTAACTTCTTTCACTCTAATCCCTCCATAAATAGATCAACAATTTCCTTTGTTTCCTGCCACTCTTTGAAGGTTTCTTGTAAATAGGCCTTCCCTAAAGTCGTGATTCGATAATACTTTCGTTTTCCTCCATGTGAAATATTCCCTAAGTAAGATTCGATTAATTCCTTCTTTTCCAATCTTTGAAACACTGCATAGAGGGTGGCTTCTTTTATTTGAAAACGATTCTTTGTCCGTGAACTTATTTGTTTCGAAATTTCATAACCGTACTGATCCTTCTCTAAGATCAATCGCAGGATAATCGAATCCAAATGACCCCGGATAATATCACTTCTAATCATATTTCACCATCCAAAAATGATTGTTCTATCTGATAGAGTAATCATAACTTACATTACTCTATCTGTCAAAGTAATGTTTAAAAAGTTTTTCTATTTTGATAAATGGAAACATAACGGGAGGGAATAAACCCCAGTTGAGTAGACTGATAGACTTTCGAATCGATTCAATGAAATGCATTTCCTTTACAGATGTAGGTAAATGTACAAGCCTCGATAAACAAATTACATATCCTATAAAGATATAAAAATGTGAATATATGGCTGAATATAATAAGTTAAGGTCTATGTAGGAGGGTATTTCTATAAAAGATCCTCACGTTTAACTAGAATCGAAGGGGGGTTCTAAAATGGGGAAAAGGAGAAAGCATACGAGAATTTTTCCTAAGTGGTGTGTGTTCCCTCATTACAGATGGTGCGGGCCTGGATGTAGCGGACCAGGTGCACCTATTAATGCAGTGGATGCAGCTTGTAGAAATCATGATTTGTGTTATCAAAAGTATGGGTCGTCTTGTAAATGTGATCGGTTGTTCCTCTGTCAACTTAAGTCAAGTATTAACCCTCATACTAAGGAAGGGAGGCAAGCCCTTCTAATATACAGATATATGAGGTTTCAAACATTTTTAAAATGTAATTAATTAGGCGGTATACTCTTAATAAAAAGATGACCCATAAGTGTAGGAATTACTATAAGCTTTAGAAAAGTGTGAGTTCTCTATATAAAATTTGGACGAGTTTTCTGACCAATTTGTTATCACTGTTAGTTACTAGCTCAATATACCAAGAAAGGGAAAAGGCACCCTTTCCAGGTGGCTCGTCTTATGCTTGTCAGAGGTCCACAGGATGTGGATCAGAAAGGCGTTGCCACAGGACGTGGTGAACTTAGCCTTTCATCATCTAATCAAGGTGCTTCCGCTTTTCTGTTCATTTTTCCTTCTTAAATTCTTCATTCCAAAAGCTTGCTTTATGAAGAGCGAGTGGATCGTGTGATACTTCTTCTGGTTTTACGCCACGGGCAATTATATAATCGATGTATTCCATTCCAACAAAGTCAAAAATATATTTGAATTGTTGGATAAGAGGAAGGGCTGTAATGGTTGAAGTGTTCCCACCTGTTACAACTACATAAGCTTTCTTCTTCCTTAATTCCTCTTTAAAGTTGTACCGCTCATCACGCAAATATTGTGACCAGCGATCAACGAAGTTTTTCAAATGCCCTGACATCCCGTACCAATATAGCGGGGTAGCAAAAATAATGACATCATGTTCTAGAAATTGATGAAGTAAGGTTTCATAATCGTCGTCAACAGGTGAAAAGCCTTCTTCTGTATGTCGCATATCGGTTATTGGCTGGATGGTGTAGTCCGCGATGTGAACCGATGTATGATCGACTCCTTCTAGAATACGATGAACCATATACTCCGTGTTCCCTTGTTTTCTAGAGCTTCCTAATAGTGCCAATATCTTCATATCGTCGCCTCCTTTTCAAATAATTAAGTATGAATTTTTGGAGTGTTTACAAATAAAAGATCTAATCCTGCCTGGCTCCTAGAGACATCATACAAATAAGGGAAAAGACATAATCCTTTGTGACTCGCCTTATACTTTTCAGAGCTGATCAAGGCACTTTCGCTCTTCATATAGTATGTTTGCCTATTCAGTATGTTGAGAGCATTAGTGAAAATCATTAACAAAGAACTAAGAAGAGTATAGCATTTAGATGAAAACAACACATCCGAGAAGTTTCGGGAACCGAAAAAAACGAACTAATCCTTGGGGAAGAGTCCGTTTATTCTATATCATTAGTCAAGCCTTATGTAATACAAATAGCTTTAATTTCCGCTTACCGATTGTTCTCTTTTGTATAATTCAAATCCCAAGTAATTCCAAAAGGATCTTCTACTTTAGCATAAGTCGCTCCCCAGAATGTATCTTGAAGCTCCATCAGAACAGACCCTTTTTCTTTAAGCTGATCGTAAATCTTCTGGATTTCCTCACTGCTTTCGAATTCAAGAGCTAAAGAAATATTGTTCCCCACTGTAACGGACTGATCTTGAAATGAATCAGACATCATAATAAATAATTCTTCCTTCTTAAATTGGGCATGCATAATTTTGTCATCCATTTCTGGCGGCGTTGGATAATCGGCATCACCAAATGTTTGAACATTTAATATTTCTCCTTGAAAAACATCATGATAATACTCTAATGCCTCAAGTGCTATACCATCAAATATAAGGTAAGGGGTTGCCTGATGCTTCATTGTTATCACTCCTTTTTCTTATTAAGAAACACAATTTTTATTATTGAGTATTCTTACAATTATTATTATAGATTAATTTTTAGGGATAATAAAGAACATATGTTCGTTTTCGGTAGAGTCAGATCGTATAAATTCATATTGTGTTCGTTTCTATAAGAATCACTGCTAAGTTGTATGCTAAAATATCCCTAACATCTTAATGAATGAGGGATAAAAATGGATAAGCCCAAAATTTTAATTGTTGAAGATGAAGAAAAAATTGCACGAGTGTTGGAATTGGAATTAACTCATGAAGGCTATGAAGTCGTAAAGGTGATGGATGGATTCGAAGGATTAACGATTTTTCGCGAGCAGTCATTTGACTTGGTCTTGTTAGATATCATGCTTCCAGGGATGAATGGGATTGAGTTATTACGTAGAATTCGATCCAAGGATTCCGTTACACCCGTTTTACTTTTAACAGCAAAGGATTCTGTTGAAGACAAGGTTGCCGGACTTGATTTAGGTGCAAATGATTACATCACCAAGCCTTTTCAAATTGAAGAGCTTTTGGCACGTGTTCGTGCAGCACTACGCGTAAAGCTGAAAAGTTCTGAACCTGAGTTTGATGAGAGCCTACTGCAAATTGCTGATTTAAAATTAAATGTATCAACACGAGAAGTGACGAGAGGGGAAGATGAGATTGAACTTACTCCTCGTGAATTTGACTTATTAGCTTATTTAATGAAGCATCCTAAACAAGTTCTAAATCGTGAACAGATTCTCGATGGAGTCTGGGGTTATGATTATTATGGCGACACAAATGTAGTGGATGTCTATATCCGTTATTTACGAAACAAAATGGATAAACCATATAAAGAAGGTTTAATCCATACGATTCGTGGAGTCGGCTATGTAATGAAGGAGTCAAAATGAAGCTAAGAAATAAAATACATTTATATACGACAGTGTTATTTATTCTCCTTTTGATTTTAATAAATGTCGCCGTCTATTTTTCGTTTAGTCGGATGATGTATGAGAGTGAGCTCGAACAAACAGTAGCAGAGTCAGAGCAAATTTTAACAGGGATTAACCAGAGGACCAATCAAATCCCAGCATCCGATCTAGTAAGAGCGTTTGTTCCTATTAATGGAAAACTGCAAATTGTGCTGGACAATGAGCATATCGATGTAGAAGCAATGGTACCTAATCAGCCATCACTTATGGACATTCCGATTCGTTATTATCAAAGTGAAAAACAAGAAATTATTGAATATAATGGGATTCCTCATGCCTTTGTGTCCACCCCGATTATTTGGAATGAGGGAGTGGTTGCAAATCTTCAAGTAATCGAAAGCCTAAAAGGAACAGCTGAGAATTTAAGGGTTTTACAAATAGTATTAACAGTGGTAACCGTTATTGCGCTTATACCATTATTCATCTCTGCCCGGTTGTTAAGTGAAGTCATGATCCGTCCGATTACAAGCATGATTGATACAATGACAGAAATAAGAAAGAGCGGCCATTATAAACGACTCTCTTTTCCAACAAAATCAAAGGATGAGCTTATGCAAATGGGGAAAACGTTTAACGATATGATGGATTTATTAGAAACAAACTATGAAAAACAGGAGCAATTCGTAACAAATGCGTCTCATGAGTTGAAGACTCCGTTGACCGTAATTGAATCATATGCAAGCCTTTTAAAGCGAAGAGGCATGGATCAACCTGAACTTTTTGAAGAATCAGTGGAAGCGATACACTCTGAAGCTGTTCGAATGAGGGAACTAACCCAGCAGCTTTTACTTTTGGCCAGGCATGAGGAACATTGGAAGGTGGAAATTCAAGAGGTTTCATTATTTGAACTTGTAGGGAATTCTGTTCGTTCATTCCAGGAAGCCTTTCATCGAAAAGTGGACCTCGACACTCAGTCAGAAGAGCTATTCGTACGAACAGATCCACAAAAATTAAAGCAAATACTCTATATTTTTTTAGACAATGCCTATAAGTATAGCCAGCGTGCAATACAAGTGCGTATAACGTCGAATCAAGAGGGAGCAACCATTGAAATCATCGACTCTGGTTTCGGCATACCTAAAAATGATCTTCCGAAAGTGTTCGACCGTTTTTATCGAGTGGATAAGGCAAGAACAAGAAAAACAGGTGGGTTTGGCCTTGGGTTAGCTCTCGCGAAAGAAATAGCCGATGCTATTGGTGTACGGATACAGCTTAAGAGTTTAGAGGGAAATGGGACAACGGCCATAATCGTTCTTCCGCAATTGGACTCTCAGTAAATTCTCATCTAAGGTCGATACAATAGTAAAAAATAAGATGAGGTGAACTAGATGTTACAAGCACATTGGATCAGAATCGTCGGAATGATCATAGCTCTTACCTTGATCGTGCTTGTTATTTGGCAGTGGACAGGGAAAAATTCTTCTACTGAACCGCTTTCGAGAGCGGAAGCAAGTGAATTAGTAAGGGAAAAATTTAATGGAGATATCGTGGAGATTGAGACGAAAGAGAATAAATATATCATTTCCATAACGTTGGACACTGGTGATTATGAAGTTAAAATAGACCGTAATAACGGCGAAATCGCTAGTGTGACTCAGATTACCTCTAGGAAGGAAGACATCGAACAACAATTAACAGTAGAAGAGCTGAAGGAAAAAGTTTTGCTCGAGCAAAAGGGAGAAATCGTAAAATTTGAAAATGAAAAAGATCACTATCTAGCGGTGGTTGAGCATGATTCAAAACAGACTACAATGAAAATTCATCCTGTAAGTGGAAAAATTATTGAAAAATCGACGAGGGATGTTCAAACGAAAAATCCTCCTAAAAGATTGAGTGAAAAAGAAGCTCAGCAAATTGCGTTAAAGCAAGTACCTGGTAATATAGATGATATTGAGCTTGAAGAATTAAATGGTCAAACATATTATTTAGTAGAGATTGAGTTAGATGAAGAGCAGGAAGCGGTCGTCCAAATCAATGCTATTTCTGGGGAAGTAATGACGATCACAAGAGATGACTAAGAAAGACCTGAAGCCTATGTGCTTACGGGTCTTTTTTTATTAGAATTGGAGCATCTCTCAGTAAATTCTCAGAAACCTATCTCTATGTTCTCAGATTCAGTGGATATGATGTAAGTAACAAATTAAAGGAGGCATTTTAAATGAAACGAAAAATATTAACTGGAAGTATTATTGGATTTATTGTATTGGGTGGAGCTGTAGGAGTTAGCGCAGTAAGTGGAAATGTTGATGGTGGAAAAAGTTCTACTGGTCAAGAGTTGATTTCAATGGAAAAGGCAAAAGAGATTGCTTTAAAAGAAGCTCAAGGAACAGTTGAAAGTATTGAGTTAGATAAAGGATATGGCCAAGACATTTATGAAATAGATATTGAAAATAAGAATGATGATGTCGATGTGAAAATTAATGCCAAATCTGGAGAAGTCGTGAAAATTGAGAAGGAACACAACATTGATGATGATAACAATGAGCCAGCTACCAAGGTGAAGATTACTCAAGAAGAAGCAATTGAACTCGCCCAAAAGGCAAAGCAAGGGAAAGTAGTAGAAATAGAACTTGATGACAATCAATACTATGATATTGAAATGAAAAATGGTAATGAAGAAATTGAGTTAAAAATCGACGCGAATAATGGGAAAATAGTAGAAGAAGAAACCGATTGGGATAATGATTGATTAGTGGGCTCCTAGTGGGGGCTCTTTTTGTTTGAAGAAAGAAGGCTCATGAACTATGGGAGTCGGTGCAGATAAGATGGGTGAGTTACAAAAGCAGGGGGAAGGTTCATAAAAGGAAAAGGCGGCTCATAAATCGATGGAAACGGAGCATAAGAGCGGAGGAGTGGCTCATAAATGAATTGAAGAGGCGCATAAAAAGGGGGAAGGCACATAAAAGGAAAAGTTGGCTAATAAAACGTACGTTATGGAGCAAAAAAGTCGAGGATGGGCTTATAAAGAAACATAATGGGTGCAAAAAAGGACCAAGCAATTAAAGTACTAAAAACTTAATAAAACATTTTTATTAATACATCAAAATTTCTTTGTTATAAAAAGGGAAATTTAATTCTCATGTCGAATATTGAATCTACCCTATTAAAAGGAAGTGATAGATTGATTCTAAAAAACGGGAAGTTCCCCTGCAAGTTTTAAAATTGGAAGCTCTGAAACGCCGTCTCCCTTTAAACATCCCAAAAGATCTGTAATTGAAGATAATCTAGCAAGAAGTAAGGCTGGTTTTAAAGGGGAACAGTCAATTGATTATCCTTTAGTTTTTTTTATCTAATGGAGAAAACTATATTCTTCATGATTTAAGGCTTTTTGATGGACAACATCATTTTCAAATTGACACTCTGATTATAACATCTAAAGTTATCTTCATAATTGAAGTGAAGAATATCTCCGGAACAGTTATTTTTGATTCTGCTTATAACCAATTAATTTCAGAGTTAAAAATGGAAAAGAAGAGGCGTTTTCTGATCCTATAGTACAATCTGAATATCATTTGCAGCAGTTGAGAGCATGGCTCGAGTATAATAATTTTCCCTAAATCCCCATAGAATATCTCATCGTCATTAGTAACCCGCATACACTCATTAAATCTTCTTCAACACATATCGAACCACGGGTGATTCATAGTGCGACTATTCCCCAAAAAATTGACACTTTAAAAAATCAATTCACTAAAAAGTACTTTACCAAAGAAATAAAAAATAAGTTATCACAGCAACTAATCAGTAAGCATGAGCCGTTAAACTATAATGTGATGAAATACTTTCAAATCCCTTTGAAGATATTATTAAAGGAGTTATTTGTGAGAAGTGTGAATTTCTCCCGATGAAGAGAATTAAAGGAAAATGGAATTGTTCAAAATGCGGTTGGATATCAAAAAAAGATCATATTTCTGCTATAAATGATTACTTTTTATTAATAAAGCATACAATTACAAATCGTGAGCTTAGGGACTTTCTTTGTTTGCCTTCAAGGTTTATCGCTACTTCACTACTTAGATCCTTAGATTTTCATTTTTCAGGGGAAAGAAAATCTCGTAAATACGAGCTTGTTTTAAAATGATTTTTTTCTAACCCCTATGTTAAAAAATGTGATATACTCTAACCGAAATCAAAACCAACCTCATACAAAAGTTCTCTAGGGTTCCGCAATTCATCTGGTCTGGTCCGAGAGAGAACGCATAGTTAGAAACAAACTGTGACACGGAAGGACAAAAGCCTGGGAGATTTACATTTTGATGTAATCTTCTAGGCTTTTTTGCTTTTACTTGATCATACTAAACTAAAGGAGTGAACGATGTGAATGTTCAATGGTTGAAAGTGATAATTGCTGCCTTTTTTGAAGTGTTTTGGGTCATTGGGTTGAAACATGCTGATGATATTTGGACTTGGACAGGGACCGTGATTAGTATTGTTATTAGTTTTTACTTGATGATCATGGCAGGAAAGACTCTTCCTGTAGGGACGGTATATGCTGTCTTTGTTGGTTTAGGGACAGCAGGTACGGTGTTTTCAGAGATTCTCTTCTTTGGGGAGCCCTTTAAATGGATGAAAATGATCTTCATTTTGATTCTATTATTAGGGGTTGTTGGACTGAAGCTAGTGACGAAAGCTCATGAAGAGGAAGTGAACTCATAATGGATTGGTTTTATTTAGTTTTAGCGGGGTTATTTGAAATGGTTGGCGTAGTGATGATTAATCGATTACACCAGCAGCGTAATGTACAGTCGTTTCTTTATTTGCTGGCGGGATTTGGTTTAAGCTTTCTTTTTTTAGCGCTAGCGATGAAGACTCTTCCGATGGGGACTGCTTATGCAGTGTGGACGGGAATCGGGGCTTCTGGCGGTGCGATAATGGGGATGATTCTGTATGGAGAACCAAAAGATTGGAAGAGGATTCTCTTTATTGCAATGGTATTAGGTGCGGCCATTGGGCTTAAATTGATTTCATAGTAAAAAATCTCTATCGGAAAAGCAAAAGTATGGGGCTGTCCCAAAACCAAGGTGTCAGGAACCGCAACTTTAATATATATTGCCGACCTTGGTGTTCTGGACCTTTATAGGACAAGCCCCTATATTATTTGGCGTCAGCCTGCTGTATCGGCGAAATCGGTAGCTTGAAGCCAGCTCTAGTACCAATGCCTTTTTTACTTTCAATAAATAGCTTTCCATGATGAAGTTCAATAATATGTTTGCTGATGGCGAGACCGAGACCTGCCCCTTCTGAATTTTCATCTACTTTAAAAAACAGCTCAGAAACGTTATGGATTTGATTTTCTTCAATTCCCTTTCCTTCATCCACTACTCCAAAGTAAAAAAATCGATGGCTTAATTCATAATGAATCGTAATGGTGGTGTTCGTATCGGAGTATTTAATCGCATTATCCACCAAGTTAATAAGAACTTGGCGAATCCGGTTTTCATCCGCTTTTAATTCAATAGGTTCTTCGTTTTCAAAAACGATGGTTAAATTTCTACTTTTGATTTTCTTGTCAAACTGTAAAATCACTTGTTTTAAAAGTGAATCGAACGAAAAAAGGGATGGGAATATTTGAAAAGTATTTTTAGAGTAACGGGAAAAATCTAATAGTTCCTCAACTAATCCAATCAAGCGATTTGTTTCATTCGATATGATGGTAAGACCTGTTTCCGTTTCATTTACATTTCTTAGATCACCTGCTAGCAGTGTTTCGCTCCAACCTTTAATACTTGTTAACGGTGTTCTTAGTTCATGAGAAATCGAAGAAATAAATTGATTTTTCATTTGTTGCGTTTTTAATAACTCTTTGGCCATCTCATTGAAAGACTTACTTAAAGTTTGAAATTCATCCTTATACGTACCTACCACCTGTGTTTCCAATTTCCCCATAGCTAATTTCTGCGATACTTCTGTTAATTCAACAACTGGGGTGATGATGTTTCGTGCAAAAGCTTTACTAACAAGAAAGACAATGATAAGAATGATAAGTCCGATGATGAACAATGTACCAATGATCGTTCTAAAATTATCATCTAATGGCTCTAAGGAAGTTACAAACCGGAGAACTCCCACGGTTTTTTTCTCTTCCATTAGTGGGACAGAAACGGCCAGGATGTGTTCCTGGGTAATTGGGTGATGCCCCATCCATGTTCCGCTTTCAAGGTGAAGGGCTTCTTCTATATCTTTGAACTGGCTGGTATGATCATGCTGAAAGCCCGAAGAAGAAGATAATAAGTCTCCATTTGCATCGAGTATTTGCATCTCCGCTTGAGGGAGGGAGAAGTTATTTTGAATTTCAGATAGATGACTTCTTAAAGTGTACGTACTTATATTCATATATCGATCAGCAAATTGCGCTGAATTGATAGCATGATTTTTTAGGATATCTGCTGTCCCATTATAGTAATAATGGTAAATGCCAGAAATAAGAATTCCTAGAAGTAAAGCAATGGTTAATGAAATAATGGTCAAGTTTTGAAATAATAACCTTCTTTTAATTCCCATGTGGATCTTCCTTTATATTTTCATTCCAACGATATCCATAACCCCAAACCGTTAAGAGGTATTTTGGATTTGAAGGCTCCGTTTCAAGCTTTTGGCGAATACGGCGAATATTTACATCTACGATTTTAGTGTCCCCTGCATAATCAAGTCCCCATACTTCATCTAATAAATCAATACGACTAATCGCTTTTCCTTTTGCATTCATTATAAGTGCCAACAATTCATATTCAATTGGTGACAATTCGACCTTATTCTCCTCAACCATGAGAAGACGTTTTTCCTCGTCTAGATAGATTTTAGGAGGAACGACCTTTGGTTCTTGATGAACCTTTATTCTTCTAGAAAGAGATTGAACTCTTGCGATTAATTCATTAGGACTGAAGGGTTTTGAAATATAATCATCCGCCCCATTCATCAATCCGTGAACTTTATCCATTTCTTGCACCTTGGCCGTCAACATGATGATTCCAATAGACTGATTCCGTTCTCGTATGACTTTACAAGCTTCAAATCCATTCATCCCAGGCAGCATCACGTCTAGTAGGATGATATCAATAGGACGGGAAGAGTTTTTGAGGATCTCCAACCCCTGCTCGGCACTACTTGCTTGTGACACCATAAAACCATAGCGTTTCAAATTGATTTCGACAAAGCCACGAATGGATTCTTCATCTTCTACTATCAAGATATGTTCCATTTGATAACATCCCTCCTCACAATCCTTAATGTATTAATTGAAATAATGATTTCCATTCCTCAGGTGAAGATTTGGTTAGATATAGAAACTCGTTGGTTTCAGTCATGACACTCCAACCTTGTAAATCTGATTGTTTTCCTTTGTCTACCACATAGACATCAAACAATAGAGAGCCATCTTCAGTTGATAAAAACTGTACATATCGTCGGTCTTTTGAAACTTCGATCTTAAAGTCACGCCAATCCTTTGGGATTTTGATTTCGTAGGCATATTCATAATCGCTATAGGACTGTTGAACCATAGTGGCTTCTTGGTCGTCATTCAACTGATAATACTGGTCAATCAGGGGCATTTCCGAGTAGGGTAAATCCTTATTGGCTTCCTTCTGTAAGGAAAACTCGATAATGCCATCTCCGTTAGTATCATCACTCATTCCTGAAGAAGCTCTAAATAATTCTTCCTCTTTCATATTTTTTGGAATAACATTCACTAATTGATTATTGATTACCCCCACAACGAATGAAAGCGAAGAATGAGCACCAAGTCCAGCATCAAAAATTGCTCCTTTTATTGATGGAGAAATATGCCCTGACCGAGAATGATAATAGTTATATACATAGGGATCTAATTTTAGTTGATCGATTATTTCTATTTGCTTTTGTTTCATATGGTAGAGAGATACCTCATGTTTTTGATTAGGCTCTAATAAAGAAAGTAGAAGCTCGTCCCTATCATCATCATTAAAATCTCCGGAAAAAAATGCGCTGTAAGGAGATTCAAATAATTTTTTTGGTTTTTCTCCTTGAACATCATACACTGTTAGAGCTTTTTCTAGAGCGTCATTAGAATAAGAGAAACCAATGAATACTTCCTTCACATTATCGTTTGTTAAATCACTGAACTCAACCTTATCAAGCTCCCTGCCTAAATCCTTTAAGTGAGAAATACGCTGCCATTTGTTTTTGATTTTCTTTAATACAATGGCCTCTATTTGGGTTGTTTCCTCAGGAAGTCGATAAAAAACAATCAGTTCATTCTTACCATCTTGGTCTAAATCTTCTTTTATCATTTTGTTTGCCTTCTTTTCATCTGTCGGGGAAACCCATTCAGCCTGTGCAGGAACATATTGCTGAATAGCGTTTTTTAATTCTTGCTGATTGGCAGGCAATTCTGGTGGCTTCATTAGGGATGTGTTGGATTGAAAAAGGGAACAACCAGAACACATGGTAAGCAAGCCCAGTACACAAAGGAATTTCTTCACTCTACTATCACACCTCACGAACATAGCTTTATATAGTATAGTGTAATCCCTTTCGACAAAAGTAACAAAAAAGTTACAAATCCGGTCAAAAACTGTAACCAGGAATTAACCCTTTTTCTGCTACCCATAAGTATGATCGAATTAAAGATCATGAAAGGAAAGGGGAAAAAAATGGAACGACAAAAGAAGACAAGAAATTGGATAAAACCTTATGAAATAGTAGGAGTATTGGGGCTGCTATTACTACTCACTTTATTTTCTACGATGATGGTCATTGATCAAGGAGAAGCGAAAGCACCCAAGGATACGCACAGTGAGAAACAATCTGCTATAAATACAGAAGCAATAGAAGAGAATGGAAAGCGTGATGAAAACGAGTCTTCTATTTCTGATGAAAATGAAAAACAGAGAGTAGAGGTCACCAAGAAGGAAAATCAATCAGACCAAACGTTAACAGAAAATGAAGACAAAAGCGAAACGGTTTCCCCTAATAAAGAAGAGAACACTCAAATTGAAAATAATGGGGATTTAAACGATCAAGGAATCCTAAATGAAAAAACATTGTATATCACCTTTGATGATGGACCTAATGAGAACACGAAAAGTATCCTTAATCTATTAAATAAATACAATGCAAAAGCGACCTTTTTTATGTTAGAACCCAATATGAGAAAATTCCCAGAAGCTGTGACTGCAATGGTGGAGAATGGACATGCTGTAGGGCTGCATGGTGTCTCTCATAATCAAGAGGTAATCTATGAATCTAGTCAATCGGTTGTTGGTGAAATGACAAAGGCTCAACGTACACTTGAAAACATTGCGGGTATCCACAGTGATTTAATTCGAGTACCTTATGGCTCTGTTCCTCATATGAAGCCTTCCTATTTTGATGCTGTAGATCAAAAAGGATTTAAATTATGGGATTGGAATATTGATAGTGAGGATTGGAAATTCCATCATGGCGAATTCGTTCAAAAGGTGTTAAATCAATTAGAAGAGTTTCCGTATCAACACGAACCAAAAGTGGTATTACTTCATGAAAAATCAACCAGTCTTCAATACTTAGACTCGTTACTTCAAAAACTTACAGATATGGGATATCAAATGCAAGCTTTAACCGAGCAAATGGATACGGTCACTTTTTAAACGATATTGTTGATAGATTAGGAGAAAAATATGAATAATAAATGGAAACTAGCAATTAGTATTTTAACCGTTTTAACGTTATCGTCAGGAATCTTTTTATATTTTGTTTTCTCAAAAGTTGGTGCATTTTTTGAGGAGACCTATAAGCCGATTGAGACGAATCAACCTGAAGAGTCCTCATTAAAAAATACAGATGAAAGGATACATGTACTACTAATGGGCGTAGACGAACGACCAAATGATAAGGGTAGGCCTGACGTAATAATGGTAATGGAATTAAACCCTAAAACAAAGCAAACAAAATTGGTAAGTGTTCCACGGGATACGAAAGTCCAGATCCCAGGAAAAAATGAAATGACAAAGCTCAATCATGCTTATACTTTTGGCGATGTAGCGTTGACAGTACAAACAGTTCAGAAGTTGCTTGAAATAAAGATCGAATATTATGCAAAGGTGAATATGGATGGCTTTGAAAACATTATCGATAAAATTGGGCCATTGACTGTCGAAAATGAGTTAGCGTTCTCTTATAAAAATATTGATTTTCCTGTTGGAACGATCGAGTTAAGTTCAGAGGAAGTCCTTCCATATGTAAGAATGAGAAAAGATGACCCTTTAGGGGATGAAGGCAGAAATATACGTCAACGAAAGGTAGTTAATGCAGCGGTTGAAAAAGTGATAGAAAGCAAAGATTATTTACGAATGGTAGAACTATTGGACGAGGTTTCTCCCTACTTAGAGTGGAATGTGCAGGATACAGATTTTAAAACGCTATTTGTACATTATCTCCCAGCATTAAATAACATCGAATTACAATCATTATCTGGAGAGGGAGAGCTTGATAAGACGGGAGTTTGGTATTTCGTTCCCGAAAATCCTTCAGCAGTCTTCCATGAATAAGGAAAGAATAAAAAGGGAAAACTAGGTTAAAAGATCATTTTTGAGGGGTGTTTTGGTGAAAGAAAAAAAGTATTTTGATCAGGAAGCTACTGAAGCCAATATGGAAATACAAGAAAAGTTTTATGAAAATAACGAGAAATTAAGTGAAGATTCTCCCCCAAGTTATATTGGAAATGGGACACCTTCTATTAAAATTACTGGTAACGATGAATAAAAAAACAGCCACAAACTTGAATAGACAACAAGTTTGTGGCTGTTTTTTAAAAAAAGATGTGTCTATTGTCAGCTTTAGTGACTGTATGAAGCGCCTCCGCTTTTCTTATCGATCCGATTTATCTCGCTGATCTTTGTTGTGCTTATTTCCCTTACTATTATCACCACTGATAAATTCTTTCCCAAACTCTTCTTGGAAGTGTCCCCGCTGTGGTGAATTTTGATTCTGACTGCCTTTGTTTTCCCTTTTTGTCATTAGTCATTCTCCTTTTTAGTTGATAAGGATAGTTTGGCAGTCCTTTCAAACATTATTCATTTCAATTATCTTACTTGTGGAAACCCAAAGCCTGAAGCGATGTCATCTCCATCAGTTGCATGAAGACCACCCTTAATGTCATGGGTTTTCGCCCGATTCTGAAGTTCAGATCTTAGGTCTGCATTTGAAAAACCAGGGTTCTCGCTCCAAATTTTTGCCGCAAGACCGGAGACATGCGGTGTAGCCATTGATGTCCCGCTAATGGTGTTGTATGAACCATCATACCAAGTAGATAAAATATCCCGACCTGGAGCAGAAACTTCTACATCTTGTTCCACTATGACATAATCACCATCAGAAGCAGGGTTCCCTCGAGAAGAAAAGTTCGCTACTCGATAGGTTCTATTTTCTTGAACATCTTCTAAAGCCGCTACAGCTACTGCATCCTTAAGAGCACCTGGGTATCCGATCGTATTTTCATTTGGTCCTTCATTTCCTGCTGCCGCAATGACTAAAGTCCCTTTTGAATTAGCATAGGAAACCGCTTCTGCAATCAATTCGTCTTTTCCTGTGGAGCCTAACGACATGGAAATGATCACTTTTACTCCTAATCGTTTCCCTTCATCTGCTGCATGACGAATGGCGCCGGCAATATCATCTGAAAAACCAAACCCTAAATCTCCAAGAACTTTGTAAGTCCATAGCTTAGAATCTGGTGCGACACCGTAAATTCCTTGTCCATTATCACCTCCATCGGCAAGGACAGTTCCGGCTACATGGGTTCCATGACCATTACGATCAGCACAGGAATTATTTATGATTTTAAAGAAGAAGCTTGAAAAATCCTTGCATTGTTCGACTTGGTTTTCTAGATCAGAGTGATTCTTGTTCGTCCCTGTATCTAGGACAGCGACACGAATGTTTTCACCACCAGTTGTTTCTGTTAGCGACGGGTTATTGTAGATTGCTTCAATTCCCCAAGGAGTCTGGTCAGTTAAAGTAGCTTGTGTTGAATTTCCAAGGAAGTCGATGGACACTTGGTTCACTTTTTCAACCTTTAAGTTTTTGTTGTTCTGGAGTGCTTCATATTGTATCTCGTTAACGTTTGTCGTAAACTCATTGCCATTAAATTGCCACCTTACTCCAAATTTTTGTTTGGATTCTTGCAAATGAGAAGCTTTTGACGATTGAATTAACACACGGAATGTTTCTGGTTTATTTTTTTCAGATTTTTGTACCGCAGTTGCATCGTAAGAAAGGGAAGGGAAAATAATGGCAGTAGAGAGGATTAAGATCCCAAGAATTTTTTTTGATTTTTTCATCTGGTAAACAAACTCCTTTATTCAGAATTTTGAATCAATTTTACCGTAGCATAGATATTCCTCTGTGTATATTGAGAAAGTTTGTATCTAAAGCACCGAAAGAATAGCAGTAATCACACCTATCTTTCTCAATAAAAAAAGGATGAAAAGCCTATTCTCTTTAATTGGTTTAAATCTTTAGTCTTTATCGGAGATCCAGTGAATAATTAGTTCTCAGTCCTTTATCCTATCTCTCACTTTAGGTGTTCTATTTCCTATTTTTATTCCGATATAAATAGGGAAGAGTTGCTCTGTTAAACTTTTCGAAAATAATTTATAAAGGAGAGAGAGAATGAGAAAGGTATGGTGGATGGTAATGGTTGCGTTATTAATGATCCCTTATCAGGCTCAGGCGGGTTCATTTGGAAAGGATGATCCTTCCGGAAATCCTGGAGAATGGTACTTAGGAGATGTGCCGACGACAGTTGATGATGAGAAATATCCCATTCTTTTTGTTCATGGATTAAATAGCTCATCTGCAACATGGTGGAATGAAAACGACATGTACAATACGGCATTCACAAATGGCTATAAAACGGCATTTATTGACCTCTATCCGACAAAGAATATGTGGGATAACGGGGAGCTGTTAGCACAGAAAATTATCGATATCTATCATCATTTTGGTGAGAAGGTGATTGTGGTCGCTCATAGTAAAGGGGGGATTGATACTCAATCAGCGCTTGTACACTATGGAGCATACCCTTATGTCGAAAACATCATCACCTTGTCAAGTCCACATTATGGGTCACAATTAGCAGACTTAGCTTATAGTAGCTGGGCAGGATGGCTTGCCGATATATTAGGATCAAAAAATGATGCAACGTACTCACTACAAACTGGTTACATGAATTATTTTCGAGAATTGACAGACGACCATACGAATGTTAGGAAAAACGATATCTATACACTGGGAGGCACAAGCTGGGGGAGCTTTGGAAGTTCCCTATATTGGGGCGGGCTTTATTTACGCCAATTCGGTTCAAATGATGGAGCTGTAACTGTCCAAAGCTCCCGGCTTCCATATGCTCAGGAAATAAGTGTAGGAAGTTGGAATCATTATGCGATTAAGGAAGGAAGCAAGACCTTTCAACTGTTTGCCCCTTATTTAACGGAGAGTGGTCAAATCCAAAAAGCGTTTATCGCAAACCAGTATGAGCAAGAACGACATGCTGCCTCGAGCTTCATAAGGGGAGGACAATTTGAGGGGGGGCAATCTGAAAGTTTTTATGTAGAGGAAGACGTCACTGAAATCCAAATTGATTGGATGAGTGACCAGCTCCTTGATTCTATTGTGCTCACAGGCCCATCAAATAAACAGCATCAGTTTAAACAAACCAATGGACATTCAGAATTTTTCCCTGATTCTGAACAACATTCCGTAAGTGTCAAAGATCCAAAGCCAGGAAAATGGACCATTACTTCATCTAACACAAAAGAAAGTAATTACTTAGTTAATGTCTCATTTGAAAGTCCATTGAATGAACAAGTGAAGCTAGGATTATCTAGTAAAAAAACGGCAATGGAAGTCAAAAAAATGGGGACAAAAGTAAAAGATTTTAAAACAACCACGACGATCCATTATTACAAAAATGGAAAAGCAAAAGAGAAAAAACTGAAATTTACCCATAAGGATAAACTTAAACTTCCTCAATTAGGTGAAGGAATCTATAATATTACGACGGATATTGAGGGAAAGACAGCTAAGGGAAATCATTTTGAAAGGACCATTGTAGAAAGTATTTACGTAGATGGAAAAGGGAATGTGTATTAATTGCTGTTTTCTCTCGGGACACAGGCGCCTGAGGTGAACATAGCAATAGGGAGTCCACTTGATGACTCCCTATTGCTTATTGATTATTTTCTAAGAACTCGGTTACTTGTTCTGGAGTTTTAGCATTTGCACTATGAAGATGAGCCACCTTTTCTCCATCTTTAAAAATGAGTAGACTAGGTATTCCCATGACTTCATACGTTTCAGCGATTTCTGGAAATTCGTCACGATTTAATTCATACCACTTATATTGATTGAATTGGTCCATGATCTCATCAATAAACATATCCATTCTCCTACAGTCTGGACACCAGTTTGCAAAGAATTTAATGATCACAGGACTGGACCCGGCAATCAATTCCTCGAAAGCTTCTTGGTTTTGTATAGATTGCATGTTGTTCTACCTCCTATTACCTCCATTATAAAGGATACAAAATATTTGTGAAAATAAAACGATTCAAACAGAAAAGGAACGTTTGAAATCTTGACTGTATTCGCAAACTTTGTTGCCTCCATGTTCCTGTAACGTCTAGTGTATTTGATGTCAGAAGAGAGAGGTCGAACTAAGAAGCAATTGGTGATTTGCCAATTGCTTAATCTAGAAGAACTTCTATTTGTAATAAACATCAATCATTACAAAAAGAGTTGACAATTTTTTATAGAATAGAATTAAGTCCCTATTCTACAGTTCCGGATTCGACAATTTTTACATCTGCTTTCACTTTAATATCTGCCTGCGGGTAAGAAGCTTCCCATTTTTTGAAATCAAAACCACGAACTTCATGCTTTAAGTGCTGACCAATACCGAGTGGATCAATTTTTTTTTCTTTAAACATATTTATCATTTTGTTCCCGTGTTTTTCAATGTCTTTTACCATTTTCTTTTCAATCGTTGTTATTATCTTTGGAGAAAGTTTTTCACCAGTATATTCTTTTATTATCCCTTTTATTTTTACTTTAATCTCCATTTTTGGAGGTAGTCCATTATTTTTTATAACGATATTATTTTTTGAGTCTAAACTATTTATAGTTGCCTCAATTTTTTTACCAATGGTACTTTTCCCTTTTTTATTTAATTTGACAATATGACTTCCTTCACTGTATTTATCAACTAATAGTTTGAAATAAAACATATCCTCTGAGGGTATTTCAGCCACCACTTTATCTTTATCGAATAAAGCGACGCCAGCTATTTCCATATTCTTTTCATCCAATTGACGAATCATAGGAAGATAGGCTGTCTGTCCTTCCTGGAAATGATTAAATAGAAACAAATGTAGGTTTGTTTCAGGGACGTCTCTTTTACGTATATTATGCTCTAGCAAGTTTGAAATGAAAATAGCATTTCCTCGATGTCCATATTCTCCATTTAATAGCTCCTTTGAACTCCCTTTAACAACTGCAATATATACTCTTGAACCAACACTTGGATCTCTTTGAAGAGAATCCCCTATGTTAATAACTCCTTTATGAGCAAGTGATTCTCCCACTAGCACTGCTTCTAATCCCCCTCTAACAAGAGGTTGTTGTGATCTTTGTTCAAGCTTGCCAAAGATTTCTCTTGTCGACCCGGCTGAAGCGGAGATCGTTACGTTTTCAGTTGTTTTGTCACTAAGATAACGTGCAAATAATCCAGTTCCTTCAATCGTGTTCTCATCAACAAGATCATACCCTAGTGCTGTTTCTATATTCAGATCATCTAATATTTCCCTCTGGACACAACCGTTCAATAAAATTGGTGTCAGTATGAGGATGATTGCCCATCGTTTCATTGCTTTTTTCTCACCTTCTTCATAATTAGGAGAATAGATAACAGAATCGGAATATAAATGTAATTAATATAAAACCCCATTTTTGAGGAAATATCATTAATTAAGTTAATTTGTTGACGATCAAATAACAAACTTGTGCCAAGAACACAAAGGATCATTAAAACAATTAATGAATGTCGTTGACGGAAAGGTGTCATTCTTTTCAAGATACGACTTGCACACCACAAAGCAATACATGCATTTGGTAGAATAATTAAGCACCAATTTGCAATTCCGATATACTCAAAACGTTCAATAAAAGGCATCTCTACAATCTTCCACATGGATAATGTAGCCCATACGGTTTTCGCCAGTTGTTTTTCGCTAAAAAATGAAAACGTAATGATTGCCAAAAGGGTATATAAAGATGTAGTCGTTAATAGTGCCCAATGCGCCCACTTTTGAGATTTCCTCCCTTTATTTATAAAAGGGTAAATGACGAGTAGGACTTCATAGCCAAGATAGGTTAAGGACATATCTCTAGCAGATTGAAGAAAGTCCATTAAGCTATGATCGAAAATGGGGAGAAGATTTCGAAAGTCGGAGTATTTAAATGTAAACACAAAGGTTAATAGCAAATAACTAGGTAAAATAATGCCAAAGAATGCTACTCCGGTAACCGTTCGAATTCCTCCATTTACAATGTAGTAGACAAGGATTAAAAAACAGAGGGCAAATGCCCAAGTGCTAAGCTTGGGGTACATCCAAACCTGGAGGACTTCAATATACGTACGAACAGTTGTCACAGTTAGTAAGCAGAAATAAAAGATGAAAATAACATTGAAAATATTCCCTATCCATTTTCCGAAAGCGATGTAATGAGCAGAAATGATATCCCCCTCACTATTCTGAACTACCTTATAAATAAGGAACATGCCGACATGGGTTAAACCACCGGCAAGAATGACAGACATCCATGAATCATAGCCTGCACTCATTGCAATGACTCGCTGATACCCTAATACTCCTACCCCTACTTGGACGGAATGAATTAAAAAGAAGACAAGAAAAGGTGATATTTTTCTATTTTCAGGAATGGATAGCATAAATATAACCTCCGTTGTCTATTCGTCGATATCAAGCTTACGTTGCCCTTCTTTCTTTTGGAAACGAAACAATTTGTCTGTCCGTAAATATTGTGGACGTTTATTATGCCTGCTAAATGGAAAGCGAATAAGAGCATCCTTCAGATCATTTAACCGTGGAGGATATATTGGTTGTAAAAAGGGTCGTCCTAAAGATGTCAACTGTAAAAGGTGTGTCATTAATAAACAAAAGCAAAAGACGATCCCAACAAGCCCCCATAATTGTGCAAATAATAAAAATGGAAATCGTAGTAGACGAATGGTATTACCAATCTTATAAACAGGTGTTGTAAAGGAAGCCAGTGCAGCTAAGGCAACAAGAATAAGGAGGACATTACTCGTTAGGCCTGCCTCAACAGAAGCAGTTCCAATAACAATCCCCCCCACGATACCGATTGTCTGACCGACCTTGGTTGGGAGTCTAGCCCCTGCTTCTCGCAATAATTCAATTGTTAATTCTAGAAACAATGCTTCTAGAATGGGTGGAAGAGGTATTTCTTGTCTAGATGTAACTAATGTCGCCATTAAGTCTTTTGGAATTAGTTCATAATGGTATGTTAAAGCTGCGACATATATGGGTGTAATCAGGATCGAAAACGCAACGGCAAATAAACGGACAAGACGAAAGAATGATGCGATAATGAAATTAAGAAAATAATCTTCGTACGCATTAAAGAATTCTACTAATGTGGTTGGTCCTATAAGGGCATGTGGTGATCCATCAGCAAGTATCACGATTTTACCTTCCACTAGTACTGAAGTGACTCGATCGGGTCTTTCGGTATCTAAAAGCTGTGGAAACGGAGAATTGGAATTATCGGCAATTAATTGTTCGATAAAGGAAGTATCGTTAATCTGATCAAAGTCAATCGCTTTTAAACGTTGTCTGGTGGTATTGACATTCTCATCATTTGTTAATCCGTCAATATATAGAAGAACCACTTTTGTATGTGTTAATTTTCCAATTTGAAATTCTTCTGTTATCAACTCTTTAATAGGGATTCTTTTCCTAATCATGTTAATGTTTTGATCAATTGATTCTACAAACGCCTCTTTAGGACCGACAACGCTAAATTCAACTTCAGGTGTGGTAACACTTCGTCCAACTTGTTTTTGGGCTGCTATAAAGGCAAAACTCTTTTTTTCTGACTCGATTTTTAATAAGACATACCCATTGAACATTTTTTGTTCTATTACCGATTCGTCCTCTGACACTTGGATATCCGCTAATGGTACGATTCTTTTTATATCATCAAGAGAGTTAAAGTCTTTACTTAATAGGGAAGGGAGTACATGTTGTTGAATGATATTTTCATCAATAATCGATGTCATAAATTGGAGATGAAATCGTACACCTGTTTCAGCATTGGTATAATAAATGGTTTGGAAATCAGAAGACTTTTTTGCTTCTCTTTCAACACTTTCCAACGTTTTCTTCTCTTTTTCATTTTGTTTATCCTTATTTTTAAAGAATGAAAACATGGTTTTTCCTCCAAATCCCTAATAGCTTCTTCCTGTAGTGTTTCCGAAAAGATTAGATTTATGAAAAAAATGGAGAGAGTGGAAGAGAAATAATGAGTGGAAAATGAGGGTTTGACTAAATGTTAATTGTTAGCAGCGGCAGGTTTATAAAATAGGCAATGAAAAAGACTGACCCAATAGGATCAGTCTGAAAATTTTGTTATGTTATTCTTTTTCAAGAAAAAATTTCTCGATATCATCTAACATCTCGTTTGCTGCAAGAACTCCACCAGCAGTATTCCAAGTCGTATCACTTACTTCGTGTACTTTACCATTTTTAGAAGCCTCTAACTTTTTGAATAAAGGATGATTAAGGAATTTTTCTGCCATCGCATTTCCTTCACCATCACCTGTTTCATAAGTAAAGTAGAATAATACGTCTCCATCCATTTCCGGAATTCTTTCTTCCGTAACACCCATTTCAGCAAGGTCATTTACTTCTTGACCTTCTGGACGAGCAAATCCTAATTGTTCCAGGATTACACCTGAGAAGGAATCTTTATGGTAGATACGAGCTTCTCCCGCCATAAAACGAACCATGGATATATTTTGATTAAGTTTGTCACCTAGTTTTGATTTTAAATCTTCAATTCTTTGAGTATACTCTGCAATCACTTCTTTCCCTATTTCTTCTTTATTAAGTGCTTTTGAGTATAGATCAAAGTTTTCTTGCCAATCTCCACGTAACGTTTCAGAGAAAACGGTTGGAGCAATTGCTTTTAATTTTTCGTATTGTTCTTCTTGACGCATTTTGTTTCCAATAATAAGATCTGGCTTAAGCTTTGCAATCGCTTCTATGTTTAATTCACTTTCTGTACCGACTACTTCAACGCCATCCATTTTCTCAGCGATATGATCATACCAAGGATCACCAGTCCAAGATTGTACGGCTCCCACAGGTGTAACTCCCATTGAAAGTAAAGCTTCTGTTCCTTCATTTGTTAAAATAACCACACGCTCTGGAGTCCCTTTAATTTCCGTTTCGCCCATAGCATGTTTAATTGTATAGGATTCTTTTTCTTTCTTATCACCGTTATCATTGCTTTCCTCTTTTGTGTCATTGTTGCCACAAGCAGCAAGTAGAAAAAGAGAGGAGATGAGAACTAGAGAGAAGATAAATTTAAAATTACGCATATGTAGTACCCCCTATTTTTATTGATAATGATTTTCATTTGCGCTTCACAAAATTTATATTAGAAGAATTGTGAACGATTGTCAATAAATAATTGATAATGATTTTCAAAGTCATTGACGCATAGTACAAAATTCACTAAAATTAAATAGTATGAAGAACTAGAAAGGTAAATTAATTTAATGAGAAAAGTAAGCTATCAAGCGGGAATATTTATAGGAACGATTCTCATTTTAGGATTATTACTTGGAATGAGCATTGTATACGGTTACACAGATACTTCTTGGAGTCTCGCCTATGAGGCATTTATATCCTCAAATAATAGTAAGGAACATATTGTTATTGAATCTATTAGACTACCAAGGGCTCTGATTGCTGCAGTTGTAGGTTCATCGTTGGCCATTGCAGGATTATTAATGCAAACATTAACGAAAAACCCACTGGCATCTCCAGGGATTTTTGGTATTAATGCTGGTGCAGGTTTCATGGTTGTGGCAGCTGTTACGCTATTCGGTGTTGCAGACCTGCAAGCATTTTCTTGGATTTCTTTTTTAGGTGCAGGAATTGCTGCGGTCGGAGTGTACGTTATCGGATCGGCTGGACGTGAAGGTCTGACCCCAATGAAATTGACTTTAGCAGGGGCAGCCATCACGGCTTTGTTTGCCTCTTTTACTCAAGGATTACTAGTTCTTAATGAAGCCGCACTTGAACAAGTATTATTTTGGCTAGCTGGTTCAGTCCAAGGAAGAGATCTTGAAATATTGGGAAGCGTTTTTCCATATATATTATTTGGATGGATTCTTGCGCTTGTCATTGCTAATAAAATGAACGTGATTGCCATGGGTGAGGATGTAGCAAAGGGACTAGGATTAAAAACAGGTCTGATTAAATTCCTTGCACTATCTATTGTCGTGCTATTAGCAGGTGGGTCAGTGGCGATTGCTGGACCAATTGGCTTTATTGGAATTGTGATCCCACATATAGCAAAAAAGATTATTGGCATCGACCATCGCTGGTTAATTCCCTATACAGGTCTATTAGGAGCGATTCTTTTATTAGCAGCAGATATTGGAGCAAGGTATATTATTATGCCTCAGGAAGTTCCGGTAGGAGTGATGACAGCTGCCATTGGTGCTCCGTTCTTTATTTACATCGCAAGAAGGGGGTTTTAACCAATGAACAGATTTTCATCAAAAAGATGGCTCGGTGAACGAATCTCGTTCTTAATGGATTTAACGGCTGTTAAAAAGATTCTTATTTTAGCCATTTTCACAATGTTAGTGTTTATTATAAGTACAGGTCTTGGAGATATGAACATGAAACCGTGGACGGTTGCTTCCGTGTTCTTCGGTGGAGGGACTGAGCTCGAGCAGCTTGTCGTTCAATCCTTCCGCTTACCGAGAATCATTATCGCACTTTTAGCGGGTATGGCTTTAGCGGTTGCTGGAGGTATTCTTCAAGGGATGATACGAAATCCGCTCGCATCACCAGATATTATTGGAATTACTGGTGGAGCCGGAGCAGCGGTTGTTGGATTTTTAACCCTCTTTAGTGATGAAGATAATACCCTAACAGTGAGTATACATTGGCTTCCAATGGCAGCCTTTTTGGGTGCTACCGTTATCGCATTTCTCGTTTATTTGTTGGCGTGGCGAAACGGGGTATCACCTATTCGACTCGTTTTAATAGGAATTGGAATAACCGCTTTAATGCAAGCAACGACAACAATGTTAATGATACTAGGACCGATCTATCGGGCAAGTCAGGCGAATATTTGGATTACGGGAACAGTGAATGCTTCAAACTGGACGGATGTTTATGTGATGTTACCTTGGATTCTGGTCCTCACGGCTTTGGCATTTTTCCTTGCGAGAAATGTCAATATTCAAGAGCTTGGAGATGAAATTGCTACAAGTGTCGGGGGAAATGTTCAGAAACAACGCTTCCTATTACTGCTTTTATCAACTGCTTTAGTTGGGGGAGCCGTTGCTTTTGCAGGTGGAATTGGTTTTGTTGGTTTAATGGCACCACATATGGCAAGGAGATTAGTAGGATCGTCTTTCGGTGCATTATTACCTACAGCTGCATTACTTGGCGGATCCCTTGTTATGTTAGCTGATTTAATTGGAAGAACGTTATTTTTACCTTTAGAAGTCCCGGCTGGAGTCTTTACTGCAGCGATTGGAGCCCCTTATTTTATATACTTACTATTCAAAACGAAGAATGCATAACCCTATGGAAAGAAGGAGTGGATCAAAATGTCCGAACTATTAAAAACAGACGCATTAACACTTGGCTACGGAGATTCAATCATCATTAAAGAGCTTGATATAGAGATTCCAAAAGGCGAGATAACCGTGTTTATTGGTGGGAACGGATGTGGGAAATCTACCCTTCTTCGTTCTATGGCAAGATTACTTAAACCAAAAACGGGAACAGTGATGTTGGATGGAAGTGCTATTTCAAAATTGTCTACAAAAGAAGTAGCTCGTAAAATGGCCATTCTTCCACAATCACCTTCTGCTCCTGAAGGATTAACCGTTCTTCAGCTTGTAAAACAAGGGAGATATCCACATCAAACCTGGCTTAAGCAGTGGTCCCAGAAAGATGAGGAGATTGTCCAGAATGCGCTAAAAGCGACTAAGATGGAGGATTTCCAAGATCGTAAGGTTGATGAACTATCAGGAGGTCAAAGGCAGCGAGCATGGATTGCGTTAACTCTTGCTCAAGATACGGATATTATTTTACTTGATGAACCAACGACCTATTTGGATATGACCCATCAAATCGAAATTCTTGATTTGCTTTTTGAGCTTAATGAAAAAGAAGAGAGAACAATTGTCATGGTTCTTCATGATTTAAATCTTGCATGCCGGTATGCTCATAATATTGTAGCCATCAAAAATCAGCAAATCTATGCTCAAGGAAAGCCAGAAAAAGTGATAAGTTGTGAGCTAGTAAAAAACGTTTTTGATATGAATTGCCAGGTTACAAGTGATCCACTTTTCGGGACACCATTATGTATCCCCCATGGGAGAGGAAGATGTATCATGCAAGAGGTTGCCCAATCCGTATGAGCCAGATCCTTCTGACAAGTGAGGAATTGAAGTGGCTTGAAAACTTACGATTTGTTACTGACATCCAAAAGGTAACAAGCAATCGTATGTTCCTTGTTAAGGATTTGATAGAAACAGAAAAGATGGATTCTTTCTTATCAGAACATTACGATCAGATGGGAAGTCACGATCCTATTGTTACTGGTTCTCTTTTCATGAAAAGATATGCGTTTCTTTCAGTGATTGGCTTATTTAGTATGTCTATGCTCGGCAAACGATTTGATCTCTCCCCTGATAATGTTTTTATCATTGACGATGAAAAAAATGGATTGTGGATGCCAGGATTTTATTTGAAGGATTCTTCCGTTACAAAAATAAGTACGGATAGGGTACAAAGGAAAGAGTATATTTCCCATTTATTTAAGGATCACTTAAACCTTATTATGACTAGTGTTAGAAAAGTTACAAAGCTATCTAGCTTGATCATGTGGGAAAATGTTGCGGTTTATATTTATTGGCTTTATGAAATAGTAAAAGATCATCCTTCATTAGTAGGAATAGATCAGCAAGCAGAGAAGGATTTTGCTTTATTATTAGAGGAGACAGAGGCTTGCCTGTTTGGGGAATATCATAAAAACCCTCTCAAAAGATACTATACTGAAAAAGTCCACGTAGATGGGATTGAGGAAAAGGTCAGAGTGAGAAAAACGTGTTGCTTTTCCTATGAATTAGCAGAAGGAGAGAGGTTGCGTTGCAATTCGTGTCCACAGACATGTAATATAAGAACTAGAAAGGAGCCAATCATATGAATGACTTTAACGAAAAGTTTGATGCTCTCATAGAAAAATATACAGAGCTGCTAATTGGGGAAACTTCTTCTGAAATGAAAGAGAAAGTCACGAAATATGTCCTTTATTCTTATATCGCGAAATCCATGCCGCCCTTGGCTAAACACTGGAACTCTTTATACCCTGAAGGCAAGGAAGAGATGAAAAAACTCGTTCAAGAAATTAAAACATTAAATGAACAAAGAAAAGATTCCTAGCCTAGAGGCTGGATTTTAAATCGGACAGACTTCGCTCCATGCGAAGCCTGTCTTTTTTAAGGATGTTTTCGCGAATTTTGTTACCTTTTTAGAACAGCAAAATTTCTACAACGCTTTGTGTGCATGATGTTAGAAGTGAGAGGTCGGATATAGAAGCAATTGGAGATTTGCCAATTGCATTATTTATATAGCCATCAACTAGTAAAAAACAACAAAATTCACAAGAAGATCCTTTTTAAGTTTATCTAGCCACAGAGTCATTTCTTTCATTTAAGATTTAGATAATACAGTAATTCCTACTTGACTTATAGGAATTACTGTATTATCTTTTTTAAGTATATTTATGAATAAAGGAGGGGACATAATGACAACAACTTTTGTCATCCTGAACATTGCTTTATTGCTTCTTGTCATTATTGGCTTATTTATTATGCAAAAGAAACATGTGTCATTTTCCAAGCGTGTATTTACAGCATTAGGTGTCGGAATTATTTTAGGTTTTATCCTGCAGTTTGCTTATGGGGGAGCAGATTCTGAAATCGTTATGGCGACAACAGAATGGTTTAATATTGTCGGAAATGGTTATGTGAAGCTATTACAAATGGTGGTTATGCCGTTAGTTTTTATATCGATATTGACTGCTTTCACCCGTTTAAAGCTTACTTCCAATATAGGGAAAATTAGTGTTCTCATCATTGGGATTTTACTTGGAACAACTGCTATTGCAGCTGTTGTCGGAATGACTACTTCCTTCGCATTTGATCTCGAAGCCGTTCAAATTGAACAAGGTGATGCGGAGCTCGAGCGAGCATCACAGTTAGAGGAGCGACAAAGTGGATTGGAAGGCAAAACAATGCCTCAGCAAATCATTGAATTATTGCCAGCAAATCCATTTCTTGATTTAACTGGAGCTAGACCGACTTCGACGATTGCAGTCGTTATTTTCGCTGCTTTTATAGGAATGGCATATCTTGGAGTAAAACGTAAGCAGCCTGAACAAGCTGAATTGTTTTCCAAACTAATTGAGGCCATTTATGCCATTGTTATGCGTGTTGTAACTCTTATTCTACGTTTAACTCCGTATGGTGTATTAGCAATCATGGCTAAAACGGTTGCAACAAGTGATATTGGTGCCATTATGAGTCTGGGGAAATTTGTGATCGCGTCCTATGTAGCATTACTGGCTATGTTCATTATTCATTTACTATTATTAACATTAACAGGTTTAAATCCTGTCACTTATATGAAAAAGGCATTCCCAGTGCTAACATTTGCCTTTACAGCAAGATCGAGTGCAGGTGCACTCCCTTTAAACATTAAAACTCAAAAAAGTTTAGGTGTTTCGGATGGTATTGCAAACTTTGCAGGATCATTCGGGTTATCAATTGGTCAGAATGGTTGTGCTGGAATTTACCCAGCAATGCTTGCGATTATGATTGCTCCAACAGTAGGGATTGATCCCCTATCTCCATCTTTCCTTGCATCTGTTGTAGCTATCGTAGCCATCAGTTCATTCGGGGTAGCCGGAGTTGGTGGTGGAGCAACATTTGCCGCATTACTTGTACTTTCAGCATTGAATTTACCTGTAGGCTTAGCAGGTCTATTAATATCAATAGAGCCACTGATTGATATGGGTCGAACAGCAGTAAATGTAAGCGGAGCTATGACTTCAGGAATTATTACAAGTAAAGTAACGAACGATATCGAGATGGAATCTTATAACGATCGTTCTAATCAAATTGAGGCAGAAGCTCATATGTAGTATAGAAATAAAAACAGGGCTGTCCCATATGGAATCCGGAACCAGAAGATGTTTTTGGACAATGTGGTTCCGGATTCCATACGTTGGGACAGCTTTATTTTTCATTTCCATTATCTTGACAATGGTTGCAGATTTGATTGTTTCTTATATTAATGAAGATTTTGATATGGGAACTGTGATGCATATTGTTGGTGCTGTTGATAGGATTGTTGCATTTGTTGTTGGTCTGCTGCTTCTAGTTTATACCAACCTTTTCTAAACATGGCGTTATA
Organism: Rossellomorea pakistanensis; assembly: GCF_016908495.1. Taxonomy (GTDB): domain Bacteria; phylum Bacillota; class Bacilli; order Bacillales; family Bacillaceae_B; genus Rossellomorea; species Rossellomorea pakistanensis. Next base: position 1,156,636 of record NZ_JAFBDZ010000002.1, read on the forward strand.
CATTTCTCTTTGAGCGTTTTGGGTTTCGTTAAAAATGGTCAACAAATCCTGGTACAATGCTTGATGACTAGCTTCATTAAGAGCAGTACAATAGGCGTCAGACATATACTTTTCCATTGAAAGTACATCATTTACAAAATCACGCTCATTCATTTGAGGTGTTTGCGGAGTCTGAACTTTCGGATTTTGGATTTTTGACTGGTTCTGATTAGGCTGCATTTTTTGACCTCCTCTTATGGTGTAGTCTGATTGTAGTGTTGTGGATTTAAATGAGCTAATATCTGTTCATAATGTCGTTGGTGCATTTGGCCGCATCTTTCGATTTCTGCTTTTAGCTCAGGGTCTTGACAATGTGTGGCAGAAAAGTGTGCTTTCTTCATAGCTAATAAATTCCAAGCAAGCATATCATTTAAATATAATAAATCCTTCGATGTTAATACATGTGGGGGCTGCTCCATATACCCTTGCTGTGTACTTCCTTGTGGCTGTTGTTGCATAACTAATCCCTCCTTTTTTCCTTTGTATTTTTCCTTATTAATCACAGGCTATACCTATTCTGACAAATTTCCGATTCATGATGAGACAATGTTTAACTATATTCAAAAAAGGTTAAAGGTGATAAAATAAGAGTGTGAAAAAAGTAGGAATTTTCTTTTTTTTCATAATAGGAAGCGCTCTCATTTAGAACGATCAGGAGGAATGCAACCTTGGAAAAACTACTACGTAATTTCTTTTTATTTTTATCCAAAAATCGAGCTTTAACAAAGCTTGCTAAAAGGTATGGATTACGTTTTGGTGCTGCACGTTTCGTTGCAGGTGAGTCTATTAAACAAGCAGTTAATGTAATAAAAGAATTAAATAATAAAGGATTAGTAGTCACAATTGACTATTTAGGTGAATTTGTTGATAACGAAAAAGAAGCAAATGAGATGGCAGATCATTGTGTTTTGGCCGTAGAGGCAATTGGGCGGGAAAGAATTAATTCCCAGCTCTCGTTAAAAATGACCTCAATGGGCCTTGACCTATCTGAAGAAATCGTAATGAAAAATATGAAAAAAATTTTGGAAGCTGCTAAAAAGAATGATGTTTTCGTAACGATTGATATGGAAGATTATTCGAGGTGTGGCAAAACGATAGAAATATTTAAAAAATTAAAATCCGAGTATGATAATTTAGGTACAGTTATTCAAGCTTATCTTTATCGTACTGAAAAGGATATGGAAGAATTAAATCAATATTCACCAAACTTACGACTAGTAAAAGGTGCTTATAAAGAATCACCAGAAGTGGCTTTCCCAATAAAGAAAGACGTTGATGATAATTTTAAAAAAATTATTAAAATGCATCTCCTTAATGGGAATTATACTGCAGTGGCTACACATGATGATGAGATGATTGAATATACAAAACAGCTAGTAGAAGAGCACAATATACCATTTGATCAATTTGAGTTTCAAATGCTTTATGGAATTCGTGAAGAAAGACAGCTTGAATTGTACAAAGAAGGATATAAAATGCGTGTTTACGTTCCCTACGGTACAGATTGGTATGGTTATTTTATGAGAAGACTTGCAGAAAGACCAGCGAACATTGCTTTTGTTGTAAAAGGAGTGGTTTCAAAATAATTGATTGGGTTGCCTTTGAAGGATTTGAAAGCGCTTTAGGTGGTTTCAATTTTTTGATTGTGGGCAATTTTTTGACGGAAAGGATATTACTTCTATCGGTGTCTAGTAAAATTTGAGTCAGAAAGTCATTGCTACAGTGGCCTGTACCACCGAGTGACTATAGAGTGAAGTGAATTTTAGAATTCAATAATTAATTCGATAAAAATAAGGAATCAACAGAGTCGAATGAGACCGTGAAATTGAGCGGAACATGACCTCACAAGAGCTGAATGAGGCCGTGAAAATCCGTAAAAGCCAAAATGGCCATCTAAAAAGGAATATGGCACTCGTCTCATTTTATCAACCTATCCAAGGCGTTTCCGCTTTTGTCATGTCTAACTGATATGCTTAACTCCTCTAGACATAAGACGAGTCACGTAGATAAGGACTAAGTGACTCTTTTATATCTGTTCAAGGCGCTCCGCTTTTCTCGTGTCCAGTACCAGCGCCTACTTCCTCGAGACATAAGCCAACAGGGAGTAGGTCAGAAAGGCGTTGCCACAGGACGTGGCGAACTTAGCCTTTCATCCTTTCCCCAAGGGCTGCCGCTTCTTATTCCTTTTTATATTGATTGTTTTGACTGTTTACTTTCCCCCCACCGTCATGTTCAACCGTTGGGCCAGCATCGCCTTTTATACTTGCTGCACTGACTCCTGCCTTAGAAGGGTTCTTTTTCCTTTTCGCCATGAGCGCTCACCTCCATTCTTAACGTTTCCTGATTTTTTTCCTTTATCCAATTAGCTTGAAATCATCTTTAGTCTATATTTTTTGAAAATTTATCATTTTTAAACTTTAAAATATTGCGATTTCTTTGAATTTCCTTTATATTAAAAGTAGCAGAACTCATTCGCTATTTTTTTGGTTAGAAAATGAATGAGTATTCATTCAAGATTTAAAGGAGGATCACAAATTGGGACGTAGAATTCAAAAAGCAGCTGTATTAGGTTCTGGTGTGATGGGATCGGGAATAGCCGCTCATCTTGCCAATATCGGGATTCCGACCATATTGTTAGATATTGTTCCTAGAGACCTTACAGATGGTGAAAAAGCCAAGGGTCTGTCATTAGAAGATAAGACGGTTCGTAATCGAATTAGTGAAAATGCTCTTAAAAAGCTATTAAAACAAAAGCCTGCCCCTCTTACTTCTAAGAAGAATTTATCATTATTATCTGCGGGTAACTTTGAAGACGATATGGGAAAAATTAAAGATTGTGATTGGGTGATCGAGGTCGTAGTCGAAAATCTCGACATTAAAAAGAAGGTTTTTGAACAAGTTGAAAAGTATCGTAAAGAAGGAAGTATTATTAGCTCAAATACATCGGGTATTTCCGTGGAAGCGATGTCTGAAGGGAGATCAGAAGATTTTCAAAAACATTTTCTTGGAACCCATTTCTTTAATCCTCCTAGATACTTAAAGCTATTAGAAGTCATTCCCACAGGTAAAACAGACCCTGAAGTCGTTCGGTTTATGAAGACCTTTGGAGAGGATGTACTTGGAAAAGGTGTAGTAATTGCTAAGGACACTCCAAACTTTATCGCGAATCGAATTGGAACGTATGGTTTGCTTATCACTGTTCAAGAAATGCTTAAAAGCGGGTTTAGTGTCGGTGAAGTAGACTCCATTACTGGTCCAATGATTGGACGTCCGAAGAGTGCCACATTCAGAACATTGGATGTTGTTGGTTTAGACACATTTGCCCATGTCGCCAAAAATGTATATGAGCAAGTCGAAGGGAAAGAAAAGGAAGTATTTGATATCCCTCCATTTATGAAAAAGATGCTGGATAACGGATGGCTAGGAAGCAAAAGCGGGCAAGGATTTTTCTTGAAACAAGGAAAAGAGATTCTTGAATTAAACACTGAAACGCTAGAATATGAAACTCGGAAAAAATTAAAAACAGCTAGCACGGAATTGAGTAAGCAAGAAAAAGGATTAGCGAATAAAATGAAAGCGCTTGTTTTTGCTGATGATAAAGCAGGTTCCCTCCTTTGGAACATCCTTTCTCCTGTTCTGATTTACTCTGCTGAATTGCTCGGAAATATTGCGGATGATATTGAGTCTATCGACAAAGCGATGAAATGGGGCTTTGGCTGGGAAATGGGTCCATTTGAAACATGGGATGCCATTGGCTTAGAAAAGTCATTGAATAAGCTTCAAAAAGAGGGAAAAGTGGTTCCGGCTTGGATTACTGAAATGGTTAACTCAGGAAATTCTACTTTCTACAAAGAAGAAAATGGCGAACAGTTTTTCTACCATAAAGGTGAATACAGACTGATCGAAAGAAATCCTAAGAATATTGATTTAAGGCTCCTGAAAAAGCAAGGAAAAGTGATTAAAAAGAATAGCGGTGCCAGCTTTATTGATATTGGGGATGGGGTTGCCTTATTAGAATTCCATTCACCGAATAATTCGATCGGTCTAGATATTGTTCAAATGATCAATTTTTCCATTGATGAAGTAGAGAAAAATTATAAAGGACTTGTCATTGGTAATCAAGGAAAGAACTTCTGTGTTGGTGCCAACTTAGCAATGATGCTAATGGAAGCGCAAGATGATAATGTGTTTGAAATTGATATGGTAGTTCGTCATTTCCAACAAGCGATGATGAAAATCAAATATTCCAACAAGCCTGTAGTCTCAGCTCCATTTGGCATGACACTAGGTGGCGGATCTGAAGTTTGTCTACCAACCGCTCATATTCAAGCTTCAATGGAAACCTATATGGGACTTGTGGAAGTAGGAGTAGGTCTTATCCCAGGCGGTGGCGGAAATAAAGAGCTATATTTGAAGTATTTGAATAGTTTCCCTAATGAAGTAGAGTTTGACCTCCAAAAAGTCGCCAATAAAGTATTTGAAACGATTGCTATGGCCAAGGTTTCTACTTCGGGTGAAGAGGCGAGAGAAAATAACTTCCTTCATGCTGCAGATGGGGTGAGTGTGAACGGGGATCACCTTATATATGATGCCAAGCAAGTCGTATTGTCATTAAGTGAAAGAGGCTATCAGGCACCATTGCGTAAGAAAGTACCAGTTGTAGGGGAAACGGGATATGCCACTCTTTTACTTGGTGCTCAATCTATGTATCAATCAGGGTTCATTTCTGACCATGATTTAATGATAGCGAAAAAATTAGCATACGTCATAGCCGGTGGTAAAGTGCCATACGGAACAGAGGTAGATGAACAGTATTTACTAGATTTAGAGAGAGAAGCGTTCCTCAGTTTAATCGCTCAGCCTAAATCACAACAACGTATGCAGCATATGCTTCTTAAAGGAAAGCCACTCCGTAATTAATGGAAATTTACGATAGGAAAGAGGGGAAAAATGATGCGTGAAGCAGTCATTGTTGCTGGTGCGAGAACTCCAGTTGGAAGAGCAAAAAAAGGAACTCTAGCCCATGTAAGACCTGATGATCTCGGAGCAATAGTTGTAAAAGAAACTTTGAAGCGTGCGGGAAACTATGAAGGAAACATAGATGATTTAATTATGGGCTGTGCAATGCCAGAAGCAGAGCAAGGATTGAATATGGCAAGAAACATTGGGGGGCTGGCAGGGCTTCCAGATAGTGTTCCGGCTATAACCATTAACCGATATTGTTCTTCAGGTCTGCAATCCATTGCTTATGCAGCTGAGAAAATCATGATTGGTCATTCAGATACGGCGATTGCAGGTGGAGCAGAATCAATGAGCTTAGTACCAATGATGGGGCATGTCGTAAGACCAAATGCAAAATTAGCGGAGACGGCTCCAGAATATTATATGAGCATGGGGCATACTGCTGAACAGGTTGCACAGAGATTTGAAGTATCAAGGGAGGACCAAGATGCGTTTGCTGTGAGAAGTCACCAAAGAGCAGCAAAAGCGATACAGGAGGGCAAATTTGTTGATGAAATTGTCCCTGTTGATGTTGTACAACGATCCGTTAACGATGAATACAAACTAGTCACGAAAAACCTTACATTTTCACAGGATGAAGGGGTAAGGCCCGATACGAATGTAGATGTTCTATCTAAATTACGACCTGTATTTAATGTAAAAGGTTCCGTAACAGCCGGAAATTCCTCACAAACAAGCGATGGTGCTGCAGCAGTTATGGTGATGGATCGTGAGAAAGCTGGCTCACTTGGGTTGCAGCCAATGGCTAAATTCCGTTCCTTTGCGGTAGCAGGGGTTCCTCCAGAAGTAATGGGAATCGGCCCGATTGAAGCCATACCTAAGGCGTTAAAAATGGCAGGACTTGAGCTTTCTGATATCGGCTTATTTGAGCTTAATGAGGCGTTTGCTTCTCAATCCATTCAGGTCATTCGAAAATTAGGATTAGATGAAGATAAAGTGAATGTTAATGGTGGAGCGATCGCTCTTGGTCATCCATTAGGTTGTTCGGGAGCAAAATTAACACTCACACTTCTTCATGAAATGAAACGACGAAACGAACAGTTTGGTGTTGTCACCATGTGTATTGGCGGTGGCATGGGAGCGGCAGGAGTCTTTGAATTAATTAGTTAATAACAGAGATATTTGGCTCTCTAAGTAGTAAAAGGGAAATGAATAACTCTTTCCCTTTTACTACAAGGCTGTTTTCTAACCGTTTGTTGCTGCCTGAGATAAGTCGGAAATATTTTTGAATCATTGATCAGCCTGAATTCACTAGACTCCTGCGGGTACAGTGGCTTAAGCGTGGATGCTCACGGATCACCCTAAGGTGTGCGAAGTGTATCAAACTGCTTGTTAAATAACAATAATCATTACGAAAAGAGCCTAAAATAATTATTGAAATCGGCTATTTAATGAAAGACTGCGAGAACAGTCTTAATTATGCGATTAGGGGGAATTAAAATGCCAAATCAAACAGATAAGTTGATTAAAGGCGGTAGTTTTTTAATTGAAGATGTTTCATATGAGAAAATGTTTACTCCAGAAGATTACACCGACGAACAAAAAATGATTGCGAAAACCACTGAGGATTATGTATTAAATGAAGTCCTTCCTGTTGTGGAGAAATTAGAAAATCATGAATTTGAACATTCTGTAAGACTATTAAAAGAAGCTGGAGAGTTAGGATTGCTTGGAGCAGATGTTCCAGAAGAGTATGGCGGGTTAGGTCTGGATAAAGTCAGTTCAGCTTTAATTGCCGAGAAAATGTCCCGTGCTGGAGGGTTCTCGATCTCACATGGTGCTCATGTAGGAATTGGGTCACTACCAATTGTATTATTTGGAAATGAAGAACAAAAGCAAAAGTATTTACCTCCACTTTCAACTGGTGAAAAGCTTGCTGCCTATGCCTTAACAGAGCCTGGATCGGGTTCCGATGCCCTCGGTGCCAAAACGACAGCAAAGCTTAATGAAGCAGGGACACATTATATCCTTAACGGGGAAAAACAATGGATTACAAATGCGGGATTTGCAGACGTATTTGTAGTATATGCCAAAATCGATGGAGAACATTTCTCTACCTTCATCGTGGAAAGAGACTTCAAAGGAGTATCTACCGGCCCAGAGGAAAAGAAAATGGGAATCAAAAGCTCTTCTACACGAACACTCATATTAGAGGATGCTGAAATTCCAGTTGAAAACCTTTTAGGGCAAGCCGGAAAAGGTCATATCATTGCATTCAATATTTTAAACATCGGCCGTTATAAACTTGGAGTAGGCGCAGTTGGAGCAAGTAAGCGAGCATTTGAAGTAACGGCTCAATACACAAACCAGCGTCAACAATTTAAAACCCCAATTTCATCCTTTAATTTAACAAAAGAAAAGCTATCCACCATGGCTTCAAAGCTGTATGCAGCAGAAAGCTCTGTTTATCGAACAGTAGGATTATTCGAAGACCGTATGAGCCAACTAACGGATGATGAGGTTAAAAATGGAACAGAAGTTGCAAAATCAATAGCTGAATACGCCATCGAATGCTCTTTAAACAAATTCTTCGCGACTGAGGTATTAGATTATGTAGTCGATGAAGGTGTACAATTGCATGGTGGATATGGATTTATGCAAGAATATGAAATTGAGAGAATGTACCGTGATTCACGAATTAACCGGATCTTTGAAGGAACGAACGAAATCAACCGATTATTGGTTCCGGGAACCTATCTTCGAAAAGCAATGAAAGGGGAGCTCCCACTTCTTCAAAAGGCTCAAGCACTTCAAGAGGAATTGATGATGCTAATGCCAGAAGAAGTAGGTGACGAACCGCTCGCTCAAGTAAAGTACCTTGTGAAAAACGCGAAGAAAATTGGATTAATGCTTGCCGGTCTAGCGGCTCAGAAATATGGGAAAGCATTAGAAAAAGAGCAAGAAATTCTAGTGAATATTGCGGATATCGTTTCTAATGCATATGCAATGGAGTCAGCCGTTCTTCGCACTGAGAAGGCAATCAATAAAAATGGAGAAGAAAAAGCAAGCCAGAAGCTTCTCTATACCCAAATCTTCTGCCAGGAAGCTTTTAATGAGATTGAACAGCATGCAAAAGAAACACTTGTTGCCGTGGAAACAGGAGATTCATTACGGATGATGTTATCGGCTCTTCGTAAATTCACACGACATACTCCGATTAACGTTATAGCTGCAAAACGGAAAGCATCAGAAAAGCTCGTAGATGTTGAGCGTTACACAGTTTAATGAGACTCGAGACTGTCCTTTATGGCGGTCTCTTTTTATTAGGCTAATTTCAGACAAGTTGAATGTCATAAAAAAAGGCTGTCTAAAAAGAGAACTGAAACCATCACAGATAGAAGACCCTCCTAAGGTTTCTATCTTAAAGTTATGGTTCCAGACTCATTGGTTTTAGGACAGTCCTTTGTTTTTATTAGTAATATCAGATTAATTTGTTCCACTATATATGAAAATGTGCATAAATTTGAAATCTCGTGCATTTCTCTTGGATTTTCGTGCGCAAAATTAGATTCATGTGCATTGACTAATCGATTACGTGCATGAAATCAAAAAGATGTGCATTTCGACATTCAAGTCAAGGAAGATAATGTTTCTCCTTATGCATGGACTGAACTGGAATGAGTAACCGTATGAATTCTAAAAGGAAAACAAAGAATTAATGACAATTTTACCTCAAATTATCGATCAGGGTAATTCTTTTTCATGTAGCGTAGTAGGAAAATGGGCTATCCAAATAGAGAGAAATCCAGAAAATATGGAAACATTAATGATCCTATTTCTAAAATAAAAATGATCTCGCTAATCGTAAAAATATTGACTTATCAGACAGCCTCTTTATTCCTATTTTGTATTCTCCTGTGGAAGCCACTCCTGAGACCATTTTTCTATTTCTTTCATTATAGGTTCAAGTGAAAGACCCTTTTCAGTTAAAGAGTATTCTATTCGTACAGGAGTCTCTGGATAGACCTCTCTTCTAACAATCCCTTCATCCTCAAGTTCCTTTAGTCTCTCGGAAAGAAGTCTTCCACTAATTCCTGTTGCAGATTTAATCGTGCAGTTTCTTTGAGGACCGGCAAGCAATTGATAAATAATTAATCCAGTCCAGCGCTGGCTTAATATACTTATAGCTTTTTCGAATCTAGGACAAATCAATGATTTATTCATATTTCATCACTCCTATATAGGTATTATAACCTAATATAGATAAATAATAAATTTACTTTCAATTAATTATTTACTTGACATTATTTAGTTGTAAAAATATAATAGGTTACATAAAGTAACCGATATCGTTTTATTTATATTTTTAAGGAGTGTTTAGGAAATGTTAAGAAAATACGAGATAGGGGCTTTTATCTTAAGAATACTACTAGGTTTTACATTTTTCATTCATGGGTTAGCGAAGTTTCAGGATGGTATTGAAAATACAGTTGGCTTTTTTGAAAGCATAGGTCTTCCAGGCTTTTCTGCTTATGTAGTAGCTGGAATTGAGTTGATTGGCGGAATTGCACTAATACTAGGAATTGGTACGAGAGTCATTTCCGTTTTATTGGCTTTGATTATGATTGGAGCCATTTTTAAAGTGAAATTAGCTGGAGGATTTTTAGGTAATGGTCAAATGGCTGGATTTGAACTTGACCTTGCATTATTAGCTATCTCAGCTTACCTAGCTTTAACGAATCGTTCTGCGTTTGCATTAGATAATGTCATTTTTCAATCAAAACGAGATAACCAATTGGAGGGATGAAAATGAAATTTCACCAAAAACCATGTACTTTTGTTAGTCAGGTAGAATTGAAAGTTGAAAATTTAGAGCGTTCTCTCTCCTTCTATGAGGAGGTTATTGGTTTTCAAATTCTCGAGAGCTCAGAGAGAAAAGCTATTTTAACAGCAGATGGGAAAACGCCTTTATTATCAATTGAGCAACCTGACAATGTGAAGGTGAAAGAACCGCGTACAACCGGTTTATATCACTTTGCCTTGCTTTTACCAACTCGTGCTGATTTAGCCAGAGCATTACAGCATTTTATTAAAATGAACATTCGGTTAGGAGCATCGGATCACTTAGTTAGTGAAGCACTTTATTTAGATGATCCTGATGGAAATGGCATTGAAATATATGCTGATCGCCCATCTTCTGCATGGAGTTGGAGGGAAGGGCAAGTAGTAATGGCTACAGAACCGTTGAATGCAGAAAACCTTCTTAAAGAAGCAAATGGGGAGCAATGGATGGGTCTACCGAAAGCAGCCTTAATGGGTCATATTCATTTACATGTATCAGAATTAGAAAAAACAGAAGAATTTTATCTTAAAGGGTTAGGGTTTGAACTAGTTACGCGATACGGTTCACAGGCTCTCTTCCTATCTACCGGTGGATACCATCATCATATTGGTCTAAATACATGGAATGGAGTAGGAGCTAAATCACCTGCTGAAAACAGTGTAGGGTTGAAATGGTTTTCACTCGTTTTCCCTACGGAAGAGGATAGAAAGAATATCGTTATGCAATTAAAAAATATAGGAGCTCCAGTGAGAGATGAAAATGGGGAGTTTACTACGGAAGATCCCTCTGGAAACCCTATTCGATTGTTGGTTTAAATGGGATTGATTTTCATGAGGATCTATAGGAACGAGTTAAAATACCAAAGCAAGCCTCAGGAAATAGCATTTTTGGAATATGATTTTAAGGAAAAATAGAAGCGCCATGTAGAAATAGAATCTGCTGGCGTTTTTTTATTAGATTCATTGGAGGAATTCGGCAAGAAGGGATATAATATGAGAGTATACAACATAAAGGATATTGAAGGGTTTTGTAGAATTATGTATATAGTAAAGAGTGCTTGTTACATGAAAGGTGGTGAAGGCATTGACATTGACGTTTTACTCATACCCAAAGTGTGGAACATGCAGAAAAGCTAAAGCCTGGCTTGAGAATCAAGGGAAAGAGTTTAATGAAGTACATATCGTGGAGAATCCACCGTCTAAGGAAGAACTAAAAAGTCTTTATGAGAAAAGTGGATTGCCATTAAAAAAGTTTTTCAATACAAGTGGAAAAAAATATCGCGAACTAGGTCTTAAAGATAAAGTGAACAGTGCTTCTGATGAGGAGCTATTAGAAATTCTTTCATCAGATGGGATGTTAATTAAACGGCCAGTTACAACAGATGGTACACATGTTACGGTTGGATTTAAAGAAGAACACTTTGAAGAAACTTGGAATAAATGATAATGTTTTCTTGCTTTTTAAAGTAGAAATATGTCAATATAAATTTGAACATAAGCTATGGAGGGATTGGAATGAGTACACCGAAAGAACTACGTTATTCAGAGGAACATGAATGGGTAAAAGATGAAGGGGAGAAAGTTCGTATTGGAATTACGGATTTTGCTCAATCAGAACTAGGCGACATCGTTTTTGTTGAATTACCTGAAGTAGGTGACGAGATCACAGCAGACGAGCCATTCGGAAGTGTAGAATCAGTAAAAACGGTATCAGAGCTATATGCTCCAGTAAGTGGAAAAGTAGTGGAAATAAACGAAGAATTAACTGACAGCCCAGAGTTTGTTAACGAATCTCCGTATGAAAAAGCATGGATGATTACAGTTGAAGTTTCTGATTCAGCTGATCTGGACAAGCTTATGACTTCAGAGCAATATGATGAAATGATCAAAGAAGGCTAAAAATGATGGAATGATCCCAGTAAAATGATTTCACTGGGATCATTTTACTATTAGGGAAAGATGTTATCATAAATTACTGAAAGCGATTAAGATTTACATTTCAGTTGCATCTGTTAAAGTCGTTCTCATGTTTAGCTCAACTTAGGGAAATCTAATGATAACTAAGTTGGGAGGTTTTTTATATGACATTAGAATCGAAAAAGTTAAATGTAACAGATAGAATCGTTGGCAAAATTAAAAATGGAGAACTCCAGTTTTATTTAGATAATGAACTTGTTGGAAGAATGCCATTGAATCCATCGGAACAAAATGTTCAATTAGAGCCTAATTTTGAATTAAACGGCAATCAATTTATTCAAAATTATATGTCCCCGAATCAAGATGAATCACGCTATACAGACTGCGATGAAGGCGGCTGGTGCTAGATTTCACTCGTTAGAGCTAGGACCAAGCGGATTTTTCATGCGAAAATCATTATAATGGTATATTAAAGGACATCATCATATAAAAGATGAATATACTATCATAATCTTATTTACTGATAAGGTGATGATGAAATGGACGTTTTTGACGAAAAGGTAATAATAGTGGAAGGCACCACAGATAAGAGAAAAGTAAAAGGGATTGTCAAAGAGCCTGTAGAAATTATCTGTACAAACGGGACGATTAGCATTACAAAATTAGATGAACTTATTGATTCACTATTTTATCGTGATGTGTATATCCTCGTGGATGCAGATGAAGCTGGCGAGAAGCTGCGAAAACAATTTAAACGTGAATTTCCAGAAGCGGAGCATTTGTACATTGATAAAATGTATAAAGAAGTTGCTTCTGCACCAGAAAAGCATCTTGCGTCAGTCTTAACAGGGGCCAATATTGATGTTCACACGGAATATTTGGAAAAAAGGATGAGTTAATCAGTATGACGCCGGATTGGTCATTAGAAGAAATACAAAATGGAATAAAGCAAGAAAGGGTATTTGCTCTTTATTTATATACACCAATGTGTGGGACATGCCAATTAGCCGGCAAAATGTTATCCATTGTTGAAAAAACAATGCCGCAAATAAAATTTGCAAGATCCGATTTAAACTTTGTACCTCAGCTTGCAGAAGAGTTTTCAGTGGAAAGCGTACCTTGTTTGCTCTTGTTCAAAAAGAACGAATTACAGGACAAACTTTACGCTTTTCATTCCGTTCCATTTCTTTATGAAAAACTTTTGAAGTTGAACGATTAGTATAATTTGGGAAAAATGTAATTTATTAACGATGACCTGACTTTTGTTAAGGTCTTTTTTTTGCCTCTTTTCCTGGAGCAATTGTTTTTTACAACTTGAAGTCCTTATAAAAAAGCAATTAGCAAACCGCCAATTGCTTCGTGTCCGACCTCTTACTTCTGAAATTAAGCACACTAAGTATTACGGGAGTATTGCTATTATTCCCCAAAAGGCAACAAGGTTTGTGAAAACAGCCTTTTTTGTTGAAGAAGGTTTGTTTTTAAATCCAGCCATACGCTTAAGTCACGAATAGAGGAAGGTTTACCTTTCTTCGTCTACAATCATTATATTTTTCAAATATATACATATTTCTCAGGAAATATTAGCTATTTTGTCTATTGATTGATAAAAGGGAAGAACTGGATGTCTATTCGACATTGAATGTGAATTTCGTTAAAAAGTTGTCGATGATTAATAAAAGGAATTATTCCCTTAAAGTGGAATTAAGTTTAAGAGAGGAACTAAATAGGGGTGAAAACAATGAAAGAAGAAATCATGAGAGTCCTGGAAGAATGTCAGTCTCGGTTTCATTTAAGAATGCTTTTGCCTGAAGTGCCTTTTTTAATCACCTTAGAATCCTTGACAGCCAAATATACCATATCTTTGAAGAAACATGAATCACCAAAGATTGTTCAAGAAGCCCATAACGATTTTTACATTTTTGCAGATGAGAAAATGATGGTGGATCTTTTGAAAGGAAATGAGCGGTTGACTGCTTTAGTAGAGTCTGGACATGTGAAGATTAACGGTTCCTTTAGAGGTTTATTATTTGCAGAGGCGGTTTTATGGCTATGTAGGGAACACGAGGTAAATCCTGTGATGATTTAATATGAAATGGTTGGTCCTTTGAAGGACGAAAAAATTCGTTGACATTAAAAAAGTCCCATGATAAACTCATAATCATAAATCAAGATATTCGACAAAAAATTTAATATATACTCTTATCAAGAGTGGTGGAGGGATGTGCCCTATGAAGCCCGGCAACCGTCAATTTATTGAAATGGTGCCAATTCACACAAAGTTCAAGAACTTTGGAAGATGAGAGAGAGGACCATATAGATTATTATGCCTTTCTGCTCATCAGCAGGAAGGCATTTTTGTTTTTGTAAAGGTTGTTTTCGCATAGATTGTTGCTTTTTTAACTAGAATTGAAACATGTAATATAAAGGTTTCGGGACTCTTTTCGTCAAAGCAATAACTGTTTCACTAGTATTGAAATAATTAAGAGGCATTAGCAACAGCAGTTTACGAAAAGTCTTGTAAAAAGAAAATTTAATCAGGCATCATTAGATACAAACATAATTCATACTATACAAATGTGTTTAGTTGGGGAGTAGGTGAAAGCATATGATAAAGATTTCAAATGTGAAAAAAGTGTTTGCTTCTAAATCAGGGACAATTCAAGCTGTTTCAGAAGTGAACTTAGATATACAAGATGGTGAGATTTTTGGAGTGATTGGCTATAGTGGTGCAGGTAAGAGTACATTAATACGGATGTTAAATGGACTTGAGGTTCCAACAGAAGGGTCGATTGATGTAAATGGTCAGCTTGTTTCACAAATTAAAGGTTCTAGGCTTCGTAAGGCGCGCCAAAGAATTAGCATGATCTTTCAACATTTTAATTTATTATGGTCAAGAACTGTTAGAGAAAATATCTCCTTTCCGCTAGAGATTGCTGGTGTTTCCAAAGTAGAGAGAAAAAGACGAGTCGAAGAACTTATTGAACTGGTTGGATTAGAGGGAAGAGGAGATGCCTATCCTTCTCAATTAAGTGGTGGGCAGAAGCAAAGGGTTGGAATTGCAAGAGCATTAGCAAATAATCCAGAAGTATTGCTTTGTGATGAGGCGACCTCTGCTCTTGATCCGCAAACAACTGATTCGATATTAGAACTTCTTGTGGATATTAACAAACGATTGGGATTAACAATTGTTTTAATTACACATGAGATGCATGTCATTCGAAAGATTTGTCATCGTGTAGCCGTAATGGAAGATGGTCGTGTGGTAGAAATAGGGAATGTTTTAGACATATTTAAATCACCACAACAAACCATTACTAAAAGATTTGTTGGAGAAGTTTCAGAGCCTGAAGAAACGAAAGAAACGATTGAGCATCTTCTCGAAACATACCCTAATGGTAAGGTGATCAAGCTAACGTTTGTAGGCGAATCAGCTGGTCAGCCAGTTGTAACCAGTTTAATTCGAAATTTTGAACTGGATGTAAATATTCTTCAAGGGAAAATATCTCAAACCCAAAATGGGGCATATGGCACCCTTTTCATACACGTAAATGGTTCTGAGGAAGAGGAGTATAAAGCAGTAGAGTTTCTAATAGAGCAGTCAGTCCAAGTGGAGGTGATGACACATGCTTGAGAACATCTTTCCGAATGTGGACTGGGAGAAAATGTGGGAAGCTACAGTTGAGACGATGTATATGACGGGAATGGCGGTAGTTATTACATTTGTTTTAGGAATCATTTTAGGATTAATACTCTTTTTAACATCTAAAAATAACATTTGGGAAAATCGAATCGTCTACATGATCACTAGTGCTGTAGTGAATGTATTTCGCTCGATTCCTTTTATCATATTAATTGTGTTACTTATTCCATTTACGAAATTTTTAATTGGTACCATTCGCGGAGCAAATGCAGCCTTACCAGCATTGATTATTGGAGCAGCACCTTTTTATGCACGAATGGTAGAGATTGCGCTAAGGGAAATAAACAAGGGAGTAATAGAAGCAGCGAAATCAATGGGAGCGAGAACCTCAACAATAATATGGAAGGTACTACTTCCCGAATCAATGCCAGCGCTGGTATCAGGACTTACTGTAACGGCGATTGCACTTGTTGGATTTACAGCAATGGCAGGTGTTATCGGAGCTGGTGGACTTGGAAATCTTGCATACCTAGATGGATTCCAACGTAGTCGGGATGACGTTACATTAGCCGCTACCATCATTATTTTAATTATCGTTTTTGCCATTCAGTTTATTGGAGATACCATTACAAAAATATTAGATAAACGTTAAAGGAGAGGTCAACTATGAAAAAGTGGATAGTAGGTTTATTAACAGCGACAAGTATTTTCGGTCTTGCAGCATGCGGTAATGGTGGAGACAGCGAGGGAAATACCGAGTCAAAAGAGATTACCGTAGGTGCTTCGAATGTTCCGCACGCTGAGATTTTAGAAAAGGCACAGCCCTTGATGGAGGATAAGGGATATGAATTAAATATTGAGCCATATCAAGATTATATTTTTCCTAATAAAGACTTGGCAAATGGCGATATTGACGCCAACTATTTCCAACATATTCCATATTTAGAATCGCAAAAAGAAGAGCATGGCTATGACTTTGTAAATGCAGGTGGAATTCATATTGAACCAATTGGTGTTTATTCAAAAAAGTATGATTCCCTAAAAGACCTTCCTGAAGGGGCTACAATCCTAATGAGTAACTCGGTAGCCGACCACGGTCGTATTTTATCTTTATTGGAAAAAGAAGGGTTAATCACATTAAAAGATGGTGTTGAAAAAACAAAAGCAACACTAGAGGATATTAAGGACAATCCAAAAAACATTCAGTTTGATTACGAATACGAAGCAGCATTACTCCCTGAGTACTTTAAAAACGGCGAAGGGGATGCTGTCCTTATTAACTCCAACTATGCAATTGACGCAGGAATCAACCCATTAGAAGATTCTATTGCAATTGAAAAGTCAGACTCACCTTACGTAAACGTCATTGCTGTTCAGAAGGGTGATGAAGATAACAAAGCAATCAAAGCACTAGTAGAAGTACTACGCTCAAAAGAAATCCAAGACTTCATCCTTGAAGAATGGGAAGGTGCAGTCGTACCAGTATCAGAAGAATAATAACAATGCTTTACTGCTTTAAACCACTGCGGGACGGTTCTCGAATGCGTTAATACATTAACGCGATCGAGAACCGTCCCTTACTCGTGCTCTATTCTCTATATCCCATCTCTTTTCTCCAGATTAATTTAAGAACTTTTAATTTAGCTTAGCCTTATTCCGACTAACAAAAGGGGATCTTCATTAATTGTTTTTTCATATTCAAATGATTTTAGGTCATACTAACGTTGATTTTTGAAAAAAAGAAATGGAGCTGATTAACAATGGAATTTGATCCTCAAAATTCTTCTGAAGAGATTCTTCACCATTATAAAGCTGGAATTGGTGTATTTACCGAAAAGATGCCGGGACTTGCAGAACATTTTAATTCTTTTGCAGAAGAGTGTTTCAAAGAAGGTGAATTGACCCAAAAAGAAAAACAGCTTATTGCCTTAGGGATTAGTTTATATTCTCAAGATGAGTACTGTATTGTCTATCATATAAAAGGGTGTTTAGATCAAGGATGTTCGGAACAAGAGATTTATGAAGCAGTTGGTGTTACTGCTGCCTTTGGTGGAGGAGCAACAATGAGCCAAGCAGTCACCCTTGTTCAAGAATGTGTACAGGAATTAAATCAGTTGAAACAGTAATTAATTTTTATAAGAAATAAAAAGTAGTGACAAGAGTTACTTCAATGATCCTTTCCAGCAGGGATGTCAGAATATTTAGTATATGGTCGGAATATTGTGAAAAACTAAGCGTCGGGGCCCCCACTATTTGTCAAGAACTTTATGGTCCTCAGAAGATGAAAAATCATTTTATATCGGTTTTGCTATAAGTTCATCATGGTAGTAACATTATAAATGTGTTAAAAATCTGAAAGGAATGATTAATTATTAACTCTCTTAATATGGAGTACACAAATGAAATGGAGAAAGCTATGCAAAGCGCCCATGGAATAGGTTACGAGGTGTACAAACGAAAGCATGAAATACGTATGCAAGTAGAACGGAGAAGAGAGAATGACTACATCCAAAGCAGAAGGTTAATTGCTGATCTTGATCGGAAGGTACATGCCCATTTATAATTGAACTTGATTACAAAGTAAATGCTGATATAATAATAAGGAAGAAAAAAGGAAAAACCAGTGTCTGCGTAACAGAACACTGGTTTTTCTTTTGAACCTAAAGAAAGGATTTGTTACATTCTTCCACTCATTTCAGTACATACTATAAGCGATTTATAGGTCTCTTGGAATAACCTTTTCACATGGTTGAAAGAGTTGCTTATAACTTTTATTTGTTATAAGATTGTAATGAGAATAAATTGAGAATGACTAACGAATTTTCAAAAACTTTTTATAAAGTCACGGAGGTATAAACATGGCAGGTTCAACACTAACTATTACAGATCTTCATGTTGAAATTGAAGGAAAAGAAATCCTTAAGGGAGTTAATCTAGAGGTAAAAGGTGGAGAAATCCACGCGATTATGGGTCCAAACGGAACAGGTAAATCAACTCTATCATCCGCGATTATGGGACACCCAAAATACGAAGTTACAAAAGGTAGCATTACATTTGATGGTAAAGATGTTCTTGAGATGGAAGTAGATGAGCGTGCACAAGTAGGTCTATTCCTTGCAATGCAATATCCAAGTGAAATCAGTGGTGTAACGAACGCAGATTTCTTACGTTCGGCTATTAACAGTCGTCGTGAAGAAGGACAAGAAATATCTCTTATGAAATTCATTCGTCAAATGGATTCTACAATGGAATTACTAGAAATGGATCAAGATATGGCACAACGTTACCTTAATGAAGGGTTCTCAGGTGGAGAAAAGAAACGTAATGAAATCCTTCAATTAATGATGCTTGAACCAAAAATTGCCATCCTTGACGAAATCGATTCTGGTCTTGATATCGATGCCCTTAAAGTAGTATCAAAAGGAATTAATGAAATGCGTGGAGAAGATTTTGGTTGCTTAATTATTACTCACTACCAACGTCTTCTAAACTACATTACTCCAGATAAAGTACATGTAATGATGCAAGGTAGAGTAGTTAAATCAGGTGGACCAGAGCTTGCTAAGCGTCTTGAAGCAGAAGGATATGACTGGATTAAAGAAGAGCTAGGTATTAAAGACGAAACTGTCGGCCAAGAAGCGTAAGTGTTAGGGGGATTAAAATGACTGTAGAAACGAAACTACCAGTAGATCAGGATTATGTCAGCTCCTTTTCAAAAGGACAGGGCGAGCCTGAGTGGTTCACTAAATTCCGTTCAGATGCTCTTACAAAAGCAGACGAACTTGGGCTCCCAAGACCTGATAAAACTAAAATAGATAAATGGAACTTTACTAATTTTAAAAACCATACAGTTGACAGTGCTGCCTATCAATCACTTGATGAACTTCCAGAAGCTGCAAAGGTACTGGTTGATTTAGAGAATAGAGATCATAACTTGTATGTCCAACGAAATAACTCACCTGCTTTTCTAGCTCTTTCAGATTCCCTAAAGGAGCAAGGAGTTATTTTTACAGATATCATCACTGCTGCTAAAGAACACAGTGATGTCCTTCAAAAATACTTCATGACAGACGGAGTAAAAGTAGATGAGCATAAGCTTACAGCTTTACACGCTGCACTTGTGAATGGCGGGGCTTTCTTATATGTTCCTAAAAATGTAGAAATCTCAGAACCGATTCAGGCTGTTTATGTTCACGATAACCCTGAGGCAACTCTTTTCAACCACGTGTTAGTCGTTGCAGAAGATAATAGTTCTGTTACCTATGTAGAGAACTATGTTTCTACTACAGATGTTGAAGAAGGAATTGTCAACATCGTAACAGAGGTTGTTGCAAATCAAAATGCTAAAGTGGCTTACGGTGCAGTTGATAACTTAGCTAGTGGTGTGACAACATATGTTAACCGTCGTGGAGTAGCGGGAAGAGATGCACGAATTGATTGGGCATTAGGTATGATGAACGATGGAGATACCATTTCAGAGAATGTTACAAACCTTGTCGGCGATGGTTCGATTGGCGATACAAAATCAGTAGTTGTTGGTCGTGGAAAACAAAAGCAAAACTTCACAACAAAAGTCGTACACTTTGGTAAAAATTCTGAAGGGTATATCCTAAAGCATGGAGTTATGAAAGATGAAGCTTCTTCTATTTTTAATGGAATTGGAAAAATCGAGCATGGTGCTACTAAATCTAATGCTGAGCAGGAATCCCGTGTATTAATGCTAAGTGAAAAAGCACGTGGAGATGCAAATCCAATTCTTTTAATCGATGAAGATGATGTTACTGCAGGACATGCTGCATCAGTTGGTCGCGTTGATCCACTCCAATTATACTACTTAATGAGCCGTGGAATTCCTAAGAAGGAAGCAGAGCGTCTGATCATTCATGGTTTCTTAGCTCCAGTTGTTAATCAATTACCAATTGAAGGAGTTAAAAAGCAGTTAGTAGACGTCATTGAAGGGAAAGTTAACTAATGGATGTAAGAGAGATTCGAAAACAGTTTCCGATTCTCGATCAAGAAGTCAACGGTCATCCATTAGTTTATTTAGACAGTGCGGCAACATCTCAGAAACCAATAAAGGTAATCGAAGCTCTCGATCAATACTATCGTCAATACAACTCAAATGTTCATCGAGGGGTTCATACTTTAGGTACAAGAGCTACTGATGGATATGAAGGTGCTAGGGAAAAAGTTCGTCAGTTTATTCATGCGAAATCAACAGAAGAAATCATTTTTACAAGAGGTACTACTACAGCTATTAACACAGTAGCGGCAAGCTTTGGTCGAGCAAATGTTGCAGAAGGCGATGAAATTGTCATCACCCATATGGAACACCATTCTAATATTATTCCTTGGCAGCAATTAGCAAAGGAAAAAGGTGCGACATTAAAGTATGTTCCACTCCAAGAGGATGGTACAATCTCTCTAGAAGATGTTAAAGCAACCGTTACATCTAATACAAAAATTGTTGCGATCATGATGGTATCCAATGTTTTAGGCACGATGAATCCCATTAAGGAAATTACTAAGGTTGCCCATGAAAATGGGGCAGTAATGGTCGTTGACGGTGCACAAGCTGCTCCGCATATGAAAGTAGATGTTCAAGACCTAGACTGTGATTTCTTTGCATTTTCCGGTCATAAAATGGGTGGCCCTACTGGAATTGGTGTTCTTTATGGCAAGAAACAACTGCTTGAAGTAATGGAACCCATTGAGTTTGGTGGAGAAATGATTGATTTTGTAGGATTATATGAATCAACATGGAAAGAGCTTCCTTGGAAATTTGAAGGAGGCACACCAATTATTGCAGGTGCTATTGGTTTAGGGGCGGCAATTGATTTTCTTGAAGACATTGGCCTTGACAACATTGAAGCTTATGAACATAAATTAGCAGCCTATGCTTTGGATAAACTATCTGAAATAGATGGAATGAAGATTTTTGGACCTAAAGATCCGTCTAAGCGCGCAGGATTAGTAACCTTTAATATTGATGATGTTCATCCTCATGACGTCGCAACTGTTCTTGATTCTGAGGGAATTGCGGTTCGTGCTGGACATCATTGTGCACAACCTCTCATGAAATGGCTAAAAGTATCAGCAACGGCTCGAGCAAGCTTTTATCTCTATAATACGGAAGAAGATATCGACAAGCTTGCTGCTGGCCTTGTTAAAACGAAGGAGTATTTCAGCGATGTCTTTTAATAACTTAGACCAATTATATCGCCAAGTAATCATGGATCATTACAAGAACCCCCGCAACAAAGGGTTGCTAGAAGATGGGAACTTGACTGTCGATATGAACAATCCCACCTGTGGGGACCGTATTCGCTTGACTTTGAAAGTGGAAGATGGAAAAGTTACGGATGCTAAGTTTGATGGTGAAGGCTGTTCGATCTCAATGGCATCTGCATCCATGATGACTCAAACGATCATTGGGAAAGATGTAGAGACAGCTTTAAACCTTTCTAAAATCTTTTCAGATATGATGCAAGGAAAAGATTATGATGATAACATTGACTTAGGTGATATTGAAGCACTGCAAGGTGTAGCCAAATTCCCAGCAAGGATTAAGTGTGCAACACTTGCTTGGAAGGCAATGGAAAAAGGAGTTAAGGAAGAATCTTAATCTTCCTTAGCTTCAATAAGAATGGAGGAATCAACATGGCTAAAAAGATGCCAGAAATCGGCGATTATAAATACGGATTTTCTGACAAAGACGTCTCTATATTCCGTTCTAAACGTGGATTAACGAAAGAGATTGTTGAAGAAATTTCTCGTATGAAGTCAGAGCCACAGTGGATGCTTGATTTCCGTTTAAAATCACTTGAGCATTTTTACAACATGTCAATGCCACAATGGGGCGGAGATCTAAATGCTCTTAATTTTGATGAAATCACGTATTATGTTAAACCATCTGAGAAATCCGAACGTTCTTGGGATGAAGTACCAGAAGAAATTAAACAAACTTTTGATAAATTAGGAATTCCTGAAGCAGAGCAAAAATATCTTGCTGGGGTTTCTGCACAGTATGAATCTGAGGTTGTATACCACAACATGCAAGAAGATCTTGAAGCACAAGGAATTGTCTTTAAAGATACAGATTCAGCACTTCGTGAAAATGAAGACCTTTTCCGTGAGCATTGGGCAAAAGTAGTCCCTGCAACGGATAACAAGTTTGCAGCCCTAAATTCAGCGGTATGGTCTGGTGGATCGTTTATTTATGTTCCAAAAGGAGTTAAAGTGGAAACCCCTTTACAAGCGTATTTCCGCATTAACTCAGAAAATATGGGACAATTTGAACGTACATTGATCATTGTTGATGAAGGTGCAAGCGTACACTATGTAGAAGGTTGTACGGCACCTGTTTATACAACGAATTCATTACACTCAGCTGTAGTAGAAATTATTATTAAGAAAGATGCCTACTGTCGTTATACAACCATCCAGAACTGGGCTAATAATGTATTTAACCTAGTTACGAAGCGTGCTGTTTGTGAAGCGAACGCAACAATGGAATGGGTAGACGGAAACATTGGTTCGAAGCTTACAATGAAATATCCAGCTGTCATCCTTAAAGGTGAAGGAGCACGTGGAATGACATTATCCATCGCTCTTGCTGGTAAAGGTCAACACCAGGATGCTGGGGCCAAAATGATTCATTTAGCACCAAATACTTCTTCGACAATCGTTTCTAAATCCATCTCTAAACAAGGTGGTAAAGTAACGTATCGCGGTATCGTTCATTTTGGACGTAAAGCAGAAGGAGCACGTTCAAACATTGAATGTGACACGCTCATCATGGATAACCAATCTACATCAGATACTATTCCTTATAATGAGATCTTAAATGATAATATCTCATTAGAGCACGAAGCGAAGGTTTCTAAAGTATCAGAAGAGCAGTTATTCTATCTAATGAGCCGTGGAATTTCCGAAGAAGAAGCAACAGAAATGATTGTTATGGGCTTTATCGAACCATTTACGAAAGAATTACCAATGGAATACGCAGTCGAAATGAACCGCCTTATCAAGTTCGAAATGGAAGGTTCAATCGGATAATCCATTTCAAAGATATAAACTTAGCCAAAACCCGTTCGAGCATGTTGCTCAAACGGGTTTTTATCATATTAAAGCAATGAGGGACGGTTCTCGAATGCGTTGCCGTATTAACGCATTCGAGAACCGTCCCGCGCTGATGCAGTGCGTTAGTGCGGTAATGAGGTTGAGCCAGCCAGAAGTTGTCCGTTATACGAAATAATTTATGGTATGTTAAAATGAGAGTGCTCATTGTAATTGGAAGAGGTGTGAATTCATGTTATATATCGGATTAACCGGTTGGGGAGATCATGACACATTATATACGAACCGTTCCTCAAAGGATAAATTAAAAGAGTATGGATCTCATTTTCCTACAGTTGAAGTGGATACTGCTTTTTATGCTGTTCAACCTATTCGAAACGCAGAAAAATGGGTGAGGGATACACCAGATGGGTTCCAATTTATTGTAAAAGCCTATCAAGGGATTACTGGCCATCAAAGAGGTGACATCCCGTTTTCATCTAGGGAAGAAATGTTTAAAGCGTTTAAAGAGTCACTGAAGCCTTACATAGAAGCGAACAAACTTGCGATGGTACTTCTACAATTTCCACCCTGGTTTGATTGTAAGAAATCCCATGTTGATTATATAAGGTATTGCAAAGAAATGCTGAATGGACTTCCTCTTGCTTTAGAGTTCCGTAATCAGTCATGGTTTAAATCGCACCTAAGAGATAAGACGATATTATTCATGAAAGAAGAAGGCTGGATCCATAGCATCTGTGATGAACCCCAAGTAGGAGAGGGCTCGATTCCTACAATTTTAGAGCCCACCCATCCAGATAAAACCCTTATTCGCTTTCATGGACGAAATGTTTATGGCTGGACAAAACCTAACGGAGAAAACTGGCGTGAAGTTCGATACCTCTATCGATATAATGAAGATGAGCTATTAGAATGGAAGCAGAAAATTACACAAATAATAGAAAAATCAAAAGACATTTACATCCTATTCAACAACAACTCTGGTGGCGATGCAGCAGATAATGCGAAGCAATTTATTGATATGTTAGACATTGAATATAAAAATCTTGCACCAAGACAGTTGGACTTATTTTGAATGGAGACATATTGGAGTTGACATAATGGAGTGGGTAGTACTCGTAATAATTGGTCTAACGGCAGGAACGATAGGTTCACTTGTGGGTCTAGGGGGAGGAATTATT
This sequence comes from Rossellomorea pakistanensis, assembly GCF_016908495.1. GTDB lineage: Bacteria > Bacillota > Bacilli > Bacillales > Bacillaceae_B > Rossellomorea > Rossellomorea pakistanensis. Next base: position 1,181,296 of record NZ_JAFBDZ010000002.1, read on the forward strand.
GTGGTTCCTGCCCTGCTATACTTTGGCTCTTACACAGATTTTTTAAGTGAGATAACCCCACAGATAGCTGTTGGAACTTCACTAATCATCATGATCTTTACAGGTCTTTCTTCAACTTTATCGTATATTAAGCATAAAACAGTTGATTACAAAAGTGGTCTTATCTTTTTTGCTGGATCTGGACCGGGATCCATCATTGGAGCATGGGTCAATAAAGATTTAGATATGGATTCGTTTAACCTTTATTTAGGATTCTTCATTATTATCGTTGCGATTATTTTACTTATAAGAAACCGGTTAAAACCCATTGAGATTTTTCAACAAAGTCGTTATCAAAGGTCATTTAAAGACCCACAAGGCTATACCTATCGATATGGTTTCCCCCCGCTTTTGGGAGCAGGATTCGCATTTGTCGTTGGATTTACCTCGGGATTATTTGGAATTGGTGGAGGGTCATTGATGGTACCAGCGATGATCCTTATATTCTTATTTCCTCCGCATGTCGCAATAGCTACAAGCATGTTCATGGTATTTTTATCAGCATTGGTAAGCTCCACTACCCATGTGTTTTTAGGTAATATAAATTGGTTATATGCATTGGCTCTCATTCCAGGGGCTTGGTTTGGAGCGAAGCTTGGTTCATATTTTAATACAAAACTACATTCCAATACGTTAGTTCGTGTTCTAAGAATTATTTTGATTCTGGTTGGGCTTCGATTAATTTATCAAGGTCTCTTATAGATAGAAAAGGAGGCGGGGTATGAAGGAACTCATACATATCTATCATACAAATGATTTACACAGCCACTTTGAAAACTGGCCAAGAATCCGAGACTTTTTAAAAGAGAGGAAAAAATGGCATTGCGAAGAAGGAGATCCTGTCTTTTTATTTGATATTGGTGATCATGCAGATCGGTGGCATCCTTTTACAGAGGGAACCGAAGGGAAGGGAAATGTGACCCTGTTAAATGAAGCCGGCTATGACGCCATTACAATCGGAAACAATGAAGGGATTACATTTTCCTATAATGAGTTAGATTCCCTATACGATGACGCAGCTTTTGAAGTGATCGTTGGCAATTTACTTAATAAAAATATGAAAATTCCCCAATGGGCCGTTCCTTATAAAATTTATGAAACAAGCTCGGGTATGAAGATAGGGGTTGTGGCAGTAACCGCTTATTTTCCAGCTTTTTATCATCAACTTGGGTGGAATGTAACTCATCCTATTGACGAATTGAGAAATCAAATCGATAAAATTAAGGATGAAGTGAATGCTATTGTATTATTGTCCCATCTTGGGATTCGCGATGATGAGAGAATAGCAAAAGAATTTCCTGATATTGATGTAATCCTTGGAGCCCATACACATCATATACTTCATGATGGTAAAGAAATTCATGACACTCTTTTAGGAGCTGCAGGTAAATTTGGATATTATGTAGGACATGTTCAATTAGAAGTAGATACAGACAAACATATAGTGGTAGCAAAAAAAGCACAGCTATATGAACATCATGAATTAGACGAAGTAGATGGAGAAGAGTATGAGATTCAGAATTGGTTTCATAAAGGGGAAAAGCTTTTACAAGAACCCATTGTGAACCTGCCAGAGCCAATAAAAGTGGAATGGTTTAAATGGTCACCACTGCCCCAAATATTATGTGATGCATTATTAGAATGGTGTGCTGGGGATTGTGCTTTTCTTAACTCCGGACTTTTTCTTGATGGGTTGAAAAAAGGAAAAGTAACGAAATATGATCTCCATTCGATTTTGCCACATCCAATCAATCCCTGTGTTATTGAATTGCAAGGTTCTGAGTTAAAAGAAGTGGTAAAACAAACTTTTGATGAGGAATGGCCGCATATTCAGGTGAAAGGTCTTGGGTTTAGAGGGAAAATAATGGGTACCTTTGTTTATTCAGAAGTGACATTCAATGGTTCTACACAGGAAATGAACATTAAAGGAGAACCCCTGGATCCTAAAAAAATATATAAATTAGCAACGACAGATATGTTCACTTTCGGCCACTTCTTTCCAGAGTTATCGAGAGCAAAAAAAGAATATTTCATGCCTGAGTTCTTAAGAGATCTCCTCGCTTGGAAATTAAAACAATCTTTCTAAACGAATCATTCACCTTATCCCTCTTTTACTCATAAAAATATGAGTAGAGGAGAGGATGAATATGATGAATCTGTCGCCTTTAGAAATAGGGGGACATACTTTTCTTGCCATCTCGGTCGAGCTACCTAAAACCAATCTGCTCGTAGTTTCGAGCGATAAAGGATATATTATGTGTGGTGCATTAGATGTCGGACTTCTAAATGAAAAGCTGAAGGACCGAAAAATAATCGCTGGCCGTGCAGTAGGAGTTAAAACCATTGATCAGCTCCTAGAAGCACCACTCGAATCGATCACGCTAGAAGCTGAACAGCTCGGAATTACAAAAGGAATGATTGGGAAAGACGCATTGTTAAAAATGATATAACCTCTCATTACAAGCCCCCTTTTAAAGGGGGTTCTTTTGTTGGAGTTGAAAATGGAAAGTGATTGAGTAGATAGTGTGCCAGGTATAATAGAAAGGGAATGTATCAGGCGCCACGCTTTCTTTCTATTCATCTGGGAATATTTACGTTTTACAAAGTTTTTTATCTTGAAATGTCATTTCTATACATTATAATGGAGGTACTAGTAATTTTTGTCGAAAAATGAAGGAATTACATAGGAGAATTTGATGAGGCTGATATCAACGAGGACTTTAAAACCAGGAATGATCCTGGCAACAACTGTATATAATGGTCAAGGTCAAGCTCTTATTCAAGAGAAGGTTTCTATTACTGAGAGAATGATACGAAGACTGAAGGAGCTTGAGGTCCAGTATGTTTATATTGAAGATCGTCTTTCATCTGGAATTAAGGTAAAAGAGGCAGTTCCTTATGCAGTAAGGCAGGAAGCTGTTAACACGATAGAAGAGACATTTAGGAAGATCAACAATCATCAATTATCGATTAACGCAGTAGCGCTAGAGAAGAGTGCTGATGAATTTAAAGTAATTATTGATACGGTTTTGAAAGAAATCAAACTCAATGATGAGTTAATAACGATTTTAACAGATGTGTTTACCTATGATTCTTATATTGTTCATCATTCTTTTAATGTAACCATCTATACGTTAGCGATCGGAATGGAATTAAAACTTCCCCCTAAGCAGCTTGAAATGTTAGGATTAGGGGCGATTCTTCATGATATCGGGAAGATGCTTGTTCCAGAAGATATTCTCATGAAGCCAGATAAACTAACGATTGATGAATTTTCTGAAGTGAAGAAACACTCTCAACACGGGTTTAATATTCTGAGACAATTACACAGTGTTTCTCTCATTGTAGCCCACTGCGCATTTCAGCATCATGAACGCTTAGATGGGTCCGGGTATCCACGAGGAATCAAGGGAGAGGATATTCATCCGTTTGCTAAGATTATTGCGGTTGCCGATGTGTTTGATGCAATGACTTCAAACAGGGTATATCGCCGCGCTATGCTTCCCCATGAAGCTCTTGAGGTACTGTATGCTGGAGCGGGAACACTTTTTGATAAAAATGTTGTCGAAGCTTTTCGTCATTCTGTAGCTATTTATCCTAATGGGTTGGTGGTAATACTGAGTGACGGGAGAAAGGGAATTGTGAGCAAGCAAAATAAAGGTTTAGCAGACCGCCCTGTTCTGCGAATCATTGAAGAAAATCAAATTGAGCTGCTAACCCCTTATGAATTAGATCTAAAAACAAATCTTGACTTGGTCATTCATGATTTTGATGCCGAATACGAAAGTAATTTAACAAATGTGAATTAAATTTTTTAGGCTAATCCCTACTTTACGAGCATACACATAGCTTGTAAGGGGGGATTTTTTTGATCAGAATAAAAAAATACAAACCCCGAAGAGGACCGTTGCCTTTTCGATATGTGTTCTTACTTAGCTTTGTATTTTTTATGTTTTCGACAGCGGGGAGTTTATGGTTGATCAATGCAGGTATCAAACCAACATTAACAGCATTCGCAGAGACACAAACAAAACAAATCGCCACTAAAGTGATTAACAAAGCTATTACCAAAAAAATAGCTAACGGAATTGATGTAGAAAATTTAATTAAAGAGGATTCGTCAGATGATGCTCAATATAATGCTGAAATCATAAATAGGATCCAATCTGAAATAACGAATCTAGTACAATTGAATATAAAGGAAGCAGAACGTGGAAATCTACAAGAGTTAGAATTTTTAACGGATGTTGAAATTAACGAAGAGGAAACGGGGAAGTCTGATGGAATTGTATTTTCTGTGCCTTTAGGGCAAGCAACGAATAACGCATTATTAGCAAATCTTGGACCACAAATCCCTATTCGTTTTAATGCAATCGGTGCTGTTCAAACTGATTTGAAAACAAATGTGGAAGATTTCGGTATTAATAATGCGCTTGTGAAGGTTTATGTTCACCTTAAAGTAGATATTAAAATCATTATACCATTTGAAACCAAAACAACTACAATCGAACAGGATATTCTTGTTGCAATGAAAGAATTTAAAGGAGATGTCCCGCAGTTTTATAATAATGGCGGAGAAGCATCACCTTCAATTGAAGTACCAGTTGATTGATCCTTTCAGTCATTACCATAAAAAAATAGTTGTCAAAATGTGAACAACTTGTTATATTTATAAAAGATTAAAATATAATAAAATAATCCTTATCATCAAAATCCGATGGGGTAGAGGCTGCATAGTTCATCAGTATTCTTTGGGAGAATGACACCAATGAACAGAGAAGAAAGGGAACATATGCCGAAGTATTAGCGGGTTCGTCAAAATCCTCTTTACTGGGGTTACCTTGAACAAAGGTAACACTGTCATTATGGAGCATTCATAATGGGGAGCTACAGATCGTGATGGAGAAAATAACTGCATTACTAAAAGGTAATGATAGGTATTCTCTATCGTTGCCTTTTTTATTTTTGTCCTCTGTCATGCTAAGAATGTTCCCCCCTATCAAAATTAGGAGGAGGAAAACATGGAAAACACTATCTACTCATTAATACCACCCCTTTTAGCCATTTTAATGGTGATTCTGACAAGAAGAGTGCTTCTTTCGTTAGGAGCAGGAATTGTTGCTGCGGCCCTTTTGCTGGCTGAATTTTCACTTACAAAAACCTTCACGATCATTTGGGATGCTGTAAAAGGCATTTTTGTTGCTGATGGTGCTCTCAATACCTGGAATGTTTATATTATTTTATTCCTTTTATTGCTTGGGGTCATCACAGCTTTTGTTAATATTTCTGGCGGAAGTCGTGCATTTGGAGAGTGGGCAATCAAACGAGTAAAAACTAGAGCGGGTGCTCAAATCATGACGGCGATTCTAGGTATAATAATTTTTATCGATGATTATTTCAATGCACTAGCCGTTGGACAAGTATCACGCCCAATTACGGATCGTCATCGCATTTCTCGTGCTAAACTAGCTTATATCATTGATTCAACATCTGCCCCGATCTGTGTCGTATCACCCATTTCAAGTTGGGGAGCTTATATTATTGGGATCGTAGGAACCATATTAGCCACACATCAGATTACTGAGTACTCTCCGTTTTCTGCTTTCATTCAAATGATTCCGATGAATATGTATGTATGGGCAACGATTATTATCGTGTTTATAGTTTCAATAAAAGGAATCGAATTTGGTCAAATGAAGAAGCATGAAGAAAAAGCGATTGAAACTGGGGAAGTATATGATTCTACTAAAGATATTCCTGGTGAGTTAAAAAATGATTTACCGGTAAGTGATAAAGGAACGGTCGGAGATCTAATCTGGCCAATCATCGCACTTGTTGTAGGTACGGTTGGATCAATGCTGTACACTGGATATCAAGCTGTTGGAAAGTTTTCTTTACTTGCTATTTTTGAAAATACGGATGTTGCCGCTTCTCTTCTTTATGGAGGATTAATCGGATTAATTGTATCTATCATTTTCTTCGCCATTCAAGTATCGAAAAAAGGTGTGGAAGGAAAAGCCTTTGGTACTGGCTTGATTGAGGGAGTTAAATCAATGCTTCCAGCTGTTTATATTTTATTATTTGCATGGGTGATTGTCACCTTGATTGATTCGCTGGGAACAGGAGCCTATCTAGCAGGATTAGTGGAACGCTCTAATCTTAATACAGGATTCTTACCAGTTATCCTCTTTATTGTCGCAGGAATTATGGCGTTTTCAACTGGTACATCCTGGGGGTCATTTGGAATTTTACTACCGATTGCTGGTGAAATTGCCGCTACTACGGATGTAGCCATTCTGCTTCCTGCTATGGCTGCTGTATTGGCTGGATCGGTATTCGGAGATCATTGTTCACCAATTTCTGATACGACGATAATGTCTTCAACTGGAGCGGGAAGTAACCATATAGATCATGTAGTGACACAGCTACCTTATGCTATCACAGGAGCTATCATTGCATCGGTTGGATTCTTACTTTTAGGGTTAACAGAAAGTACACTTATTAGCTTAGCAGCAGTCATCATCATTTTGATTTTGTTTGCCGTATTTGGAAAAAGGAAACAAGTGCCATCACAATCGTATTCACAGTAATTATGTTAAAGACAAAGCCTCATTTGGGCTTTGTCTTTTTTCTAGTCCAAAAGCAAATTTCCTTATAACAAAAATAAAGAAACTTATCATTGTTAGTGCTTTTTTTACTTCATTTTCAAATTAAGGATATAAGTAAATAGTCCTTATTAAATTAATTATTTTTATTTTTAATAATACTTTGACAATTGTCCTAGAAGTAGCTATACTATGTTTAGATTATGTTAAATAATCAGAAAATACAAAAAGTTTCCACAACTATGGAAATAATAGGGGGTAAAACAAATGGAAAATCGTGCCCAATGGGGAACACGTGCAGGCTTTATTTTAGCTGCTGTCGGGTCAGCTATTGGTTTGGGAAATATTTGGCGGTTTCCTGCAGTAGCTTATGAAAACGGTGGAGGAGCTTTCTTTATACCTTATCTATTTGCTTTGCTAACTGCCGGAATTCCAATTCTAATAATGGAGTTTACATTAGGTCATAAGTATCGAGGTTCAGCCCCTTTATCCTTCTTTAGAATGAGTAAAAAAACAGAGTGGATCGGGTGGTGGGGAGTATTTGTTTCATTTGTTATCTCCACCTACTATGCGGTTATTATTGCTTGGGCTATATCCTATAGCTACTTTTCATTTAACCTGAGCTGGGGTTCAGATACTGAGGGGTTCTTATTTAATGATTATTTGAATCTTACAGTATCACCTGGTGAAGCTGGTAGCCTTGTTCCAGGAGTACTCATTCCACTTGTTCTTGTATGGATTGTCACCTTAGGGGTTCTTTTCAAAGGGGTCAAAAAAGGGATTGAAAGAGCAAATAAAATCTTCATTCCAACCTTGGTAGTTTTATTTCTAATAATAGTAGTTCGTGCTCTAACACTTCCAGGAGCACTAGATGGTTTAGATAATTTCTTTAAACCGAATTTTGATGCTTTAACATCTCCTTCGGTATGGGTAGCAGCATATGGACAAATTTTCTTTAGTTTATCGGTTTGCTTTGCAATTATGATTACTTATTCTAGTTATTTACCTAAAAAATCAGATATAACAAACAATGCCTTTATCACTGGTTTTAGTAACTCTGGATTTGAGTTATTAGCTGGTATTGGTGTATTTGCTGCTTTAGGTTTTATGGCTAATCAAGCAGGTGTACCAGTAAGTGAAGTAGTGAGCGGTGGAGTGGGGTTAGCATTTGTTGTTTTCCCACAAATAATAAATGAGTTTCCAGCTCTTAATGGATTGTTCGGGTTCTTATTCTTCGCTTCACTTGTCCTTGCCGGCTTATCTTCTTTGATTTCGATTTCAGAGACATATGTTGCTGGGATTTCAGAGAAGTTAGGACTTTCGCGTACTAAAGCGGTAGCTGTTGGTGGAGGACTTGCAGCTTTGATTTCATTATTATTTGCAACTCAAGGCGGCTTATTCTTCCTTGATGCAGCTGATTATTTTATTAATCAGTTCGGGGTAGCATTCGTAGGACTTGTCGAAGTTGTGGCTATTGCTTGGTTCTTACGTAAACTAAGTAACCTGCAAACACATGCCAATGAAATTTCGGATATCCCTCTTGGCGGATGGTGGAAAGCATGTTTAGGCGTAATCACGCCGCTCGTCTTGGGTTATATGATGTTTGGACTTTTCAAACAAAACTTACTTAAAGAATTTGAGACTGAGACAGGTAACTATGAAGGCTACAGTGATAGCTTTATCCTATACGGAGGCTGGTTTGTTGCTGGCTTTGCATTATTAGCAGGTATCCTAATTGTCTTCAAACGCTGGAATGCGAAAACAGAAGCTGATAGCTACAAGGAGGTAAGCTAATATGTCTGGTAGTGCGATTGTTATGATGATTGTAGGGATGTTAGTAATTTGGGGAGGATTAGCAGTAAGTATAGCTAATGCCGTAAAAAAATCTAAATAATACAAAAGGGATGCCCAATGGTTAGGGCATCCCTTTTATCTATTCTTTCTATCTTGCCTTTCCCAAATTTTTAAGTAAGGGTAGGGATCAAATGACCATTCTGTTCTACCATTGTCTTTATACATTCCATAGTGAAGATGGGGAGGGAATTTTCCAGAAGTTCCTGGAGGTCCATACCCTGAACTTCCGACTCCTCCAATTTTCATACCTGGTTCTACTGTTTGCCCAAGCTTCAATTCTTTACTGAAACCGCTTAAATGAGCAAAATAATGATAAGTATTATTGATATCCCTTATTCCAATTCTCCATCCACCGTAACGATTCCAGCCTTTCATTTCAACAATTCCATAGCAGGTTGATCGAACAGGGACGCCATAATCTGCAAAGATGTCAGTTCCTTCATGAATTCTTCTTCCTCCCCAACCACGTGCATCTCCCCAGGTATTGTTATAGCTAAAGTTATGGCCTAATGGCAAAGGGAAGGTTTTCTGATTGAGATCTAATTTTCCGTAAGTTTTATATAATTTTGCTTTTCCCATGATGATACTAACGGTTTTATCCCGTTTATAATGCTTCCATAGAGCAATTCGAAAGTTATCATCATAGACTCCAAATTGTAAGAGATAGTCAGCAAATGTAGCTAGGATATCCTCGTCATTTAATCGATCGGCTTTTCCATCCCCATTTCCATCTTTCCCAACCCCATTAAATAAGGCAATTGATCCTTTATTTTGGTCATCCTGATTAGGGTTCTCTGCTCCGCTCCATTCCTCTGTTGTGTAGCGAATGGAAATAACTCCTTTAGGTTCAGGGATGTCTTTACGAGATAAGCGTAAACTTCTTTCATATTGATCAACAGCTGCAAGGTAATACCATGGTATTTGTGTTGCTGCCTCCATTTTTTGAAAAAGCTCCATCCGTTTTTTTAACATTTCTTCGTCTGAAATTTTTTGTTCTGCAAATATAGATGAAGGTTTTATAATTATAGCGGTTAATAAACAAAGTATGAAAAACCATTTTTTAAACAAATGCTACCATCCTTTCAAGAAGACCTATCATTATTTTGTAACAGCACCGGAAATTCATTAATATCAATAAATGGAAATAATATTTGGCAATATTGAATGCTTGTTTTCATTTTTTTAGTATGATAAAGTGACTAGAGAAGTTTTTTTGAAGATCAAGGACTATTTACATAGAAATGCATATAGATTTCCCCAGATGACTGTAAATGGAACTGGGATGAAAGCGTTTCACTCTATTTGCTTTACTAATGAAAATCAAGGAATGGAGATGAAATTATGAGTAAAAAAGAAGAACATATTCGTAAGCCGGATTGGCTCAAAATAAAACTCAATACCAATGATAATTATATGGGCCTTAAGAAAATGATGAGAGAAAACAATCTTCACACAGTTTGTGAAGAAGCAAGATGCCCAAATATTCATGAGTGCTGGGGAACGAGAAGAACAGCTACTTTTATGATTCTCGGAGATGTTTGTACAAGAGCTTGTCGCTTTTGTGCTGTAAAGACAGGACTTCCTAATGAGTTAGATTTGAAAGAGCCAGAACGAGTAGCCGATTCCGTTCAACTTATGAACTTAAAACATGTGGTAGTAACTGCTGTTGCTCGTGACGATTTAAAAGATGGTGGATCTCAAGTATTTGCCGAAACTGTGCGTGCGATCCGTCGCAAAAATCCATTTACAACGATTGAAGTTCTACCTTCTGATATGGGAGGGGTTTTTGATAACATTAAAACGTTAATGGACGCCAAACCTGATATTATGAATTATAATGTTGAAACCGTGCGTCGTTTGACTCCAAGAGTTCGTGCCCGTGCTACATATGATCGTACACTAGAGTTCTTAAGTCGAGCCAAAGATCTACAACCAGATATTCCTACGAAATCAAGTATCATGGTTGGATTAGGTGAAACAAAAGAAGAAATCATTGAAACAATGGACGATCTACGTGCAAGCAACGTTGATATTATGGCTATCGGTCAATATTTACAACCAACCAAAAAACACTTAAAAGTGCAAAAATACTATCATCCAGATGAATTTGCTGAATTAAGAAAAATTGCGATTGAAAAAGGCTTTAGTCATTGTGAAGCTGGTCCGCTCGTTCGATCTTCTTACCATGCAGATGAGCAGGTAAATGCAGCAGCGAAAGCGAAGCAAGCACAAGGTGAAAAAGAAGCCCAAAACGCATAAAACGAAATTTCATCTAAAGTAATTTATAGAGGACTAATCTAAAGGGGCCGCCTTTGGATTAGTCCTTTTTTAAAACTGATGGTTTGATTTCTTCCCACTATTCATTTAGTTTCCAGTGGTATCGTTTCGTTTCTGCTGACGATCATGATTGGTACGGTGAACATCATCGTCTTGTAATTCATATTTATCGCCTATCATTTCACCATTAGGGTTTTCGCCGGCATCCACATTTCTACCTTGTGGTGAGCTATCGAGCATTAAGTCAATTGTGTCACCAATGGCAGTGCTTGCATTATCTACATTTGCACCCATTGAAGCAAGATTTTCGACGTCTCTCATGAGAGCTGGGTCATCTGTTACATAAACATGGTACCAGCGAGGTACTACGGATAATGCTGTTTTCTTAACTTGATCGGCGATTTCAAATCGAGCTTTCTCATCTTTTTCTCCTGTTTTGTAGGAGATAAGTACTTCTTCACCCGTAACGAGCGTTGCACAATCATCTACATTAGGTAAAGAAACACTCATTTTACTAATGGCGTCAGCTACTTTTTCACGGTCAAGCGTGTACATATTTTCGGTTGAAATGTTTTCTCCCATTATTGGGCTTTTTTGATGACGAACATAGCCGAATCGTTTTGTACGATCTTGCCCGTTTGTGTCATTTTCGTTATTATAAAGCTCTTCTCGGTCACTCACGTTAATCGAGTTTCCATTGTCATGGAATAGTTCACCTGTTGCCGCACCATTATTGTTACAGCCAGCACCGATGATGGTTAGCCCGATTACACTTATGGTAAGAATGGATTTATTCAATATAAACACCTCCTCTTTTTTTAGAATGACCACTATTTTTACATTTCCTCTTAGTAATTAATGGGCAATCAGTTATAATTTATAGTAAGGATGAAAGAAAGCAGGTGAAGTGTATGATTACGATAGGTCAAGTTCAGTATGAAATTATGGAAGAGTTTAGAGAAGGATTTAACGAAGAGGCATTCTTAGGCCGTTATAGTGATATATTAACAAAGTATGATTATATTTTAGGCGATTGGGGTTATGGGCAATTACGTTTAAAAGGATTTTTTGAAGATCAAAATCCTAAATCCACTTTTGATACAAAAATCAGTACCGTGAAAGATTATCTTTATGAATACTGTAATTTTGGGTGTGCTTACTTCATTCTGAAAAAAGTTTCAAAATAAATGCTGCTTTACTACTTTAAACTGTTCGAGAACCGTCCCTCACCACTTTAATGTGGTAAAGGACGGTTCTTTTTTTAGGTAGTTAAGATAGTTTAGAATGCTTGATAGAAAGGTTTATTATTTGGCGAGAGTAAGCCCTTAGCTTCACGAGAATGTGTTTGATACTTGATGTTGGCGAACTTAGCCTTTCATCTTCTATACGAAGCGATCCCGCTTTTCTTCACACAATTTCATTTAGAAATGATCGTAATTCATCTCCTTCTCCATCCGTTAACTTAAAAATGCTCTCCAAGTAGCCTTCTTCTTCAAGGTCATCGCGACCAATAATGGCAAATCGATTTCCTTGTAAATCTAATACTAAATGTTTCCCGTAATATCGATCAGTCTGAACAACAGCTAAATCGAATCGTTGCTGTTCTCCCATAAAGCTGACAAAGCGAGTGCGCGTATCTTCAATATCATCGTACAAAAAAAATCGTTCAGTCATTTTTCTCCTCCAAAATATGATATGTTTTTAGGAAGTGTATTAAAATAGAATGCCATAATATCATTTCCAATTTCATTTAAGTGTAGCAGGATGACCTCATTCTTTCAAAACTTGATCATCAGTATGATAAAATAGAGAATGAATGAATATAAGTTGAGGTGTTAATACGTGTATTTTGTGGACAGAGAAAAAATTGAAAAGACATTACAATATATGGAACAACAAATGAGCCTATTGGAAGAAAAAAAACAATGGCATTCCCCAATAGAAAAATTAGCACTTGAAAGAATCGGACATGTCATCATTGAATCAATTTTAGATGTAGGCAATAGTATGATTGACGGATTTATTATGAGAGATCCAGGAAGCTATGAAGACATTATTGACATTCTTTTAGATGAAAGAGTCATCTCGGAGGAAATGAGTTCAAACCTTAAGATTGTCATCTCTCTTCGAAAGCCCCTTGTTCAAGAGTACATTTCGATAGATGGCATAGCTGTCGAGGAAACGCTCCAGAGTCAGTTAGGTATTCTAAAGTTGTTTCCGAAAAAGGTAAGAACGTACCTACACGACGAGTTAGGGCCCGTTTCAGCGTTTAAAAACTAAAACATTACAATAAACATCAAAGTATTACAGGAGGCCAACATGAAGGAGTACAAAGGTTATTTAATTGATTTAGATGGAACGATGTATCGAGGGAAAGAAAAAATTGAAGCAGCAGGGGATTTCGTACATCGCTTAAAGGCAAAAGGGCTTCCCTATTTATTTGTCACCAATAATTCATCTCGAAGACCTGATCAAGTAGCTCAGAAACTGGCTGATTTTGATATTCCAGCTGAACCTCATCAAGTGTTTACCACTTCAATGGCGACAGCTAACTTTATCTCTGAAAAAAAACCAAATGCAACCGCATATGTCATCGGTGAGGAGGGAATTCAAATGGCCCTCAAAGAAAAAGGAATTGTTCTCGTCGAAGACCAACCAGATTTCGTTGTCGTGGGGCTTGATCGTTCAATAAACTATGAAAAACTGGCACTTGGTTGTTTAGGAGTTCGAAATGGGGCCACCTTCATATCAACAAATGGAGATATTGCGATTCCTACAGAAAGGGGTTTATTACCAGGTAACGGTTCTATAACTTCAGTCATCACAGTTTCGACTCAAACGAATCCGATCTTCATTGGCAAACCTGAATCGATTATTATGGAGCAGGCTCAAGAGGTGCTTGGTGTCCCAAAAGAAGAAACGTTAATGGTTGGGGATAATTATGATACCGATATTCTTGCTGGCATTAACGCTGGTCTGGATACACTATTAGTTCATACAGGAGTAACAACTGTCGAGCATTTACAAAACAAAAAAATTCAACCTACTTACACCATATCTTCGTTGGAGGACTGGATTATTTAAAAAAAGTCCGATCCCATAGACAATCACTGAATTCTAGGTGAATGTCTTGTGGGATCGAACTTTTTTAATAGGAATAAGAGTGTGATATTTTTTCGAGTTGCAGTAAGGCTTATCAGTGGCAAGTAAGCGCCTAGCTTCTCGAGACATAAGGCAAGCCACTAATGAAGGAGAAAGGCGCCGTTCATTGGTGGCTTGCCTTATGCTTGTCGGAGGCCTGCAGGATGTAGGTCAGAAAGGCATTGCCACAGAACGTGGCGAACTTAGCCTTTCATCCTTTCCACAAGGTGCTTCCTCTTTTCTGTGTCCAGCTCCAGCGTCTTGGCCTTCGAGTCATAAGCCAAGCCACCTAGAAAGGGCAAGGACACCCTTACTAGGTGACTCGTCTTATGCTTGTCAAACCTGTTCGAGGCGCTTCCGCTTTTCTAGTCACTTTGTTCTTGTTCTGCAATAACGGCTCTATGGGCTAAACGACTAGAAGCGGCTGCAGCAATTGCGCCCACGATGTCATCTAAGAAGGTATGACATTTGCCAGTTGATTTATCATTTAAGTATTGTAAAATACCAGGTTTTTGCTTATCAATAAAACCATAATTCGTAAATCCGATTGAACCATATACATTTACAATTGAAAACGCTAAAATTTCATCAACACCGTATAACCCCTCATCTACCTCTATTATGGATTGAAGTGGTTCTTCAAGCATCTTTTTTTCAGCGAATCGATCCAATTGAATACCAGTCAAAATCGCATTTTGCACTTCTCTTTTAGATAAGACTCTTTCTACGTTTTCCATACACTGTTCTATTTGAAGATTTGGGTGATATTTTTCTTGTAGATACATGACTAATTCAGCGATATCTTTTATTTCTACCCCCCGCTCTTGTAGCCACTTTCTTGCTGTCTCCTCAGACAAATCCATTTTTTTATCCGTGCTCATATATTTCACCTTTTCTTTGAGTAATCAATAAATAATGATTCATTATCTTCTTTTTTTCCTTCTACTTCGATTCCTATTCATGAACAAGTGGTTTTCTTTCATATAAATAATTAAGAATCTCTTGTTATGAATGGAGAGAAAAAACAATGGAAGATATTTTAACGAAATACTATGGGCTTCAACCTGAACGAATGTATCAAGATGGTAAAGCGCACCGATACATGGTCAATGGTTTACTATATACTATTGTGACCGTTACCCATATGGAACAAGAAAAGCTAGTGGAGCTTTATAAAATTTCAGAGCATCTTAAAGCAACAGGGGACCGCTATGTGTCTACATTTGTTCCTTCAACTGAAGATAAATTTCTAATAACAGAAAAACAACAGGATTACGTTGTAGTAAAAAATGAATTTATCCAGTCGAAAGTTCAGAACCATTTTGGAAGGAAGCTCGCAAAATTCCATTCTAGAGGAAGAAGTATTGAAGAGAAAATTGAGCATCAATCAAGAATTGGTCAATGGAAAGGTCTATGGGAGAAACGGATTGATCAATTAGAAACAGCCTTTCAGCAAACCGTTCAGAATCACCCTGTGGATGAATTTGAGAAAAGATTTGTTGAGAGCTGCCCATATTTTATTGGGCTGGCGGAAAATGCGATCCAGTATTTAGTGGATACTGAATTGGATGATGAGCCTCATCAAGTCGATAGCGGTACAGTCTGTCACGAACGATTCCTGCAAGATACATGGGGGACGGATATTTGGATTCGATTTCCTTTTGATTGGATATTTGATCATGGAAGCCGGGATATTGCTGAGTGGGTAAGAGAGCGCTATTTAAAAAGAAATCAAACCTATCATAAAGATATACAAACATTTTTAAAGGATTATCAATCGATTACGCCTCTATCAACCTTTTCGTGGAGGTTGATATATGCACGTTTATTATTCCCGATCCATTATTTTGAATGCATTGAAAGGTATTATGTGACTTCTTCCGAACAACAAAAATTACAGCTTCAAGATCGATTAGGAAGAGAGTTAAAAAATGCTAGTCAATATGAAAAGTTTCTAACTGATTTTTACCAAATTGCTGAAGTTCCAGTAAAAAAGCACGGAATTCCGGTTGTGGGATGGTTATTTTCTTAAACGGAAAGATTGAGGAATACTCGATTTTAAGATCTGGGCTTCTTCAACAAATATGCTACAATAAAAGCAAAATCAACAAAGGTAGGAGTTCAATGAAGAAGCCCTTTATTTATATTACAAGAAAATTACCAGATGATATTGTAAGTGATTTACGAGATGAGTTCTATGTAGAAATGTGGGAGAGTGAGGATGTTCCCGTTCCTCGAGAAATATTATTGGAGAAGGTTAAGGAAGCAAATGGACTTTTGACGATGCTTTCTGATCAAATTAATTCAGAAGTTTTTCAACATGCACCATCGTTAAAAATTGTGGCTAACTTAGCTGTCGGTTATGACAATATTGATATTAAAAGTGCAAATAAATTTAAGGTAGCGGTCTGCAATACACCTGATGTTTTAACAGATACAACCGCTGATTTAACATTTGGCTTACTTTTAGCTACAGCAAGAAGATTAACAGAAGCGAGTGAATTTGTTAAATCTGGAGAATGGACGAGCTGGTCCCCGATGTTATTAGCTGGCACGGATGTACATCATAAAACAATAGGGATTTTCGGAATGGGAAAAATCGGGGAGGCCGTTGCTAAAAGAGCAAAAGGATTTGAAATGGAAATCATTTATCATAATCGCTCACGAAAACAGAATGTAGAAAAGGATGTTGGAGCTAGGTATGTTGAGTTTGAAGAGCTTCTCACACATTCTGACTTCCTTGTTTGTTTAGCTCCCTTGTCTCCAGAAACAAAAGAAACCTTTAAGAAAGAACAATTTGCGAAAATGAAAAAAAGTTCATTCTTCATCAATGCGGCAAGAGGACCGATTGTGAATGAAAATGACTTATATGTAGCATTAAAGAACGGTCTCATTAAAGGAGCTGGTCTTGATGTGTTCGACCAAGAGCCTATTAATAGGGATCATCAGTTATTAACTTTAAAGAATGTTGTAGCCCTTCCCCATATCGGAAGTGCAACAGTGGAAACGAGAACGAAGATGATGTCAGTATGTGTAGAGAATGTAAAAAGGGTCTTAAGCGATCAAAAGCCAATTACTATTGTTAATGAAGAATGGTTAACCAATTAGTTAAAAAAGGGATGGCTCATTTTTAGAGTCATCCCTTCAAACTTTACGATTAGAATACTTGCTCTACCTCAACTACACCCGGAACTTCTTCTAGAAGTGCACGTTCAATACCTGCCTTTAAAGTAATCGTTGAACTTGGGCAGCTTCCGCATGCTCCTAATAAACGAAGCTTTACAATACCATCTTCGATATCAACTAGTTCGCAATCCCCACCGTCACGCAGTAAGAATGGACGTAATTTATCTAGAACTTCTTGTACTTGACCTTTCATTTCTTGTTCAGTCATATATAATCGACTCCTTTCCTTACTCTCTATTATAA
Source organism: Rossellomorea pakistanensis (assembly GCF_016908495.1). Lineage (GTDB taxonomy): Bacteria > Bacillota > Bacilli > Bacillales > Bacillaceae_B > Rossellomorea > Rossellomorea pakistanensis. The sequence continues at coordinate 1,198,641 of NZ_JAFBDZ010000002.1, forward strand.
TGACATATTTATAAAAAATCTATCAACCAGCAAACTTTTGGGAATGGATATTTTTTCAGTTTAGCTTTAGGGGATTATCTTGTAAAATAAAAGCAAAGAGATAAAGGGGTAGGTAACTATGGAGAGAAAAGAAGCGAAAGTTTTCATATATGGGGCAGAACAAGTTTGTGCAAGTTGTGTGAATTTACCATCGTCAAAAGAAACCTATGAATGGTTAGAAGCAGCGATTACAAGAAAATATCCAGAGCAAGCGTTTCATATTCAATATATCGATATCTATAGTCCACCAGAAGAAGAAGCCATCAAACGATTTGCTGCAAAAGTCGTTGAAGAAGATATGTTTTATCCTGTAGTGTTAATTAACGATACGGTGGTAGGAGAAGGAAACCCTCGTTTGAAGACCATTTTTTCTGAATTAGAAAAGCATGGATACCAAGCAGGGTAAGCGTAAACCAATATCTTTTGTAAAAATAAAAAGCAGTGAATTTCATTTTTGAAATCACATTGCTTTTTATTTTTGGTTGTTTCTAGAAGTTTGTAGTTACCTGAGTAAGTCGGGAATGCTTCTTAGAAGCACTGAGCAGCCTGAATTCACGTAGACTACTACGGAATCAGTGGCTAAAGCGGACCCTGCAGCATAGTGAGGAGGCTCACGGGTCACCCTAAGGTGAGCGAAATGTATTCAGGCTGCAGGTTAAATAAGAACAATCATAAAGAGATTTTTTATAATTGAAAAAGTCATTATTTGTCATTCGTAAACTTATTTGACGATGAAATTTTTTCCACTTTCCACAACAAAGAAATGTAATTTGTTGCAAGGGATGAGCTTCCTTCACATAAGGTAATGAGTAAATAACATACTTTATGAAAGGGAGAGGACAATGGTACACATAGTAAAGCCGGGGGAAACCTTATCTAGTATTGCGTTAAATTATCGAACAACAGTCCGTGCTTTACTTCAAGCTAACGCCGCAACAATTGCCAACCCAAATATTATTCATGTTGGTCAACAGATTATTATTCCTGGGTTAAGAGATCCAAATACTATTCCTTATACGATAAGAATTTCAGTGGGTAAAAGGACATTAACACTATTGAAGGATGGAAGAATAATCAAAGTTTATCCGATTGCAGTTGGCAAAATCTTAACGACAACACCGATAGGGGACTTTGTCATCGTCAATAGAGAACCAAACCCTGGTGGTCCTTTTGGAGCATTGTGGCTTAGTCTGTCAAAAATTCATTATGGCATCCATGGAACAAATGATCCAAGCTCAATTGGAAAGGCTGTTTCATTAGGTTGTGTTAGGATGCATAATAAAGATGTATTAGAATTAGGCTCCCTTGTCCCAAATGGAACCAGAGTGATTATTGTTCCTAATTAATTTTTATAGGGAATGATTTTATTTTCTATTTTGTTCTCGACTGAAAGATTCCTTTTGAAATTTTAAAAATCCTGAATTCATTAAATGGAATTCGGGATTTTTTTAGGTATTAAAATAATTCTGAGCTTTGTTAGAGTTCAGCGCCTAGGTCTTCGAGAAAAAAAGAATCCGTGATTATGAGAAAGAAGAAAATGAAGTTATGAAAAGAGTTCTTTGGTGCCGTGAAATTGTGAAAAAGAAGAAATGAAATTATGAAAAGAGGTCTTTAATGATGTGAAACTATGAGTTTGCCAATGACGTCATAAAACGAGCCACCTAGTAAGGAAAAATAACCTTTCAAGATGGCTCGCCCTATGCTTGTCAGTGGCCGACACGATGTGGGTCAAGGCGTGCTACAGGACGTGGCGAACTTAGCCTTTCATCTTCGTGCCAAGGCGCTTCCGCTTTTCTGAGTGTCCAGCTCCAGCGCCTAGCTCCTCGAGACATAAGTCAAGTCACCAAGGAAGGGAAAAGGCACCCATCCTTGGTGGCTCGCCTTATGCTTTTCGGAGCTGTTCAAGGCGCTTCCACTTTTCTAGTTACCCGTTATGATATTTATACATCCATAGGACGCCTGATTTAAGTAATCGTGCGACTCGCCCTGTAATGGAGCGATCATTTACTAGACCAAATCCATGTTTTTTTCCAAGTGAACCGAGGATTCCTTTGAGTTTAATTTTTGGTAACTCATTCGGTAGCTCTTCGCCATTCCAGCGTTTAAGAAGGATCTGTACAATTTGTTCGGCTTGTCCTTCTGCAAGCTGGGCACTTGGGGCATGTGGAAGGCTTGCACAATCTCCCACCACATAGACATGTTCATCATTTGGCAGATTGTGATATTTGGTTAATACAACACGACCTTGTTGATCTTTTTCTACATCCATTTCACGTACAACTCGAGTTGGTTGGATTCCTGCTGTCCAAACAATGGCATCACAATGAATTTGCTCTTCATGGTTAAATAGGGTGTTAGGAGCCACCTTAGTAATATTTGATTTGTTAATAATATCGACACCATTTTCATCAAACCAGCTATGAACATAAGAACTTAATCTTTCTGGAAATGCGTTGAGAATACGAGGGCCGCGATCAAATAATTTTATTCTAAGGTCAGTCCGGCTCTCTCTAAGCTCACTCGCTAATTCAATGCCACTCAATCCTGCTCCGACAATCCCTACAATAGAATCAGCAGGGAGATTACATAGTGTTTCATAGGTTTTGCGGGATTGCCCAATCGTTTGTATACTGTACGTAAATTCTTTAGCACCTGGGACATTATGATATTTATCTTCACAACCAAGTCCAATAACAAGATCGTCATAAGAAACTGGATCTTGGTCCATGAGATGAACCTGTTTATTTTGAATATCCACTTTTGTAATTTCTCCATATTTGACAGATAGCCTAGGGTGCTCAGGAAAAGATACACGCACATGCTGGTCTGAGATCGTTCCAGCAGCTAAAGCATAATATTCTGTTTTTAAACAATGATATGGATTGCGATCAATAAGAGTAATGGATACATCTTCTGGTAGTTGATTCGGTAAAAAACGCAGAAGAACGCGCATGTTTCCGTATCCTCCACCAAGCAGGACTAATTGTTTCATGTCTATTTCCCCTTTTTGCACTCAAGTATATTTAAAGTAAGCACTTTCAATATGATTATTTTATGAAGAATAATGACAATTATATTAACTTTAATCATAAAAAAGTATATCGAAATAATGGCATTTTCACAACACAAATAAGAGAAATTCTTCACAATCTACTCTACCTTTTAGGTAATCTTATTTGTTTGACGATTTACGTAAAAAAAGGTAGGATATTCAAGTAGTAGCGAGGTGAAAGCAATGAAACCAATCATTGAATTTTGTATAAGCAACTTAGCGAGTGGTTCGCAAAAGGCGCTTGAGATATTAGAAAGAGATCCTAATCTTGATGTCATTGAATATGGGTGTCTTGGATATTGTGGAAAATGTGCCCAAGCTCACTTTGCCCTCGTTAATGGCGAAGTAGTCACAGGAGAAACTCCAGAAGAACTTGTCGACAACGTTTACCAATTTCTAGAAGAAAACCCGATGTTTTGATAAAATACCATTAACCTTAATTTATTTAAATTGAGGTTATTTTTTGTGGAAGTAAAGTTAGCCTTTTCTATAATAAGAAGGAATTTCCTTTTCTGATATGGAATTATTTAAGCGAGGGGGGAGAGAGTATGTCCTATTTCAAAGGTTTATTGCAAACAAATTTACAAGTAAGAGATATCAAATCATCTGTGAATTGGTACGTGCAAAAGCTGCAATTAATAGTAATTGCGGATTACGGGACGACGGTGGTTCTATCTTTTTCAAATTCTTCTAAATATGAGGGCGGAATCGATGAAACGCCAGTACTATGCTTAATTGAAAATAAAGAAAGTCCGATTCAATCAAGTACATATCCAGTCCTGCAAATATCGGATAATATGTGTGAAAAACTCTATGAACATTTGCAGCAAAATGGTGTTTCTGTTGAAATGAATCCTACTCATCATGGTCATTTTAAATTTTATGATCCAGATGGAAATGTATTAGAGGCGTTTTGCCCTAGTATATATAAGTAAATATTTCTGTAATGCCTAGCACCGAATCGATTGATTGGTTAAACGCATAAAAAATGTTAGTGGCTCAAAAATCTAAATCCAAGCTAATGACTCAAAGAAGAGTGCTCATAAGGCATAAATTTCGGCTTATAAAGTGAAGTAGAGCATAAAAAGTCAAAGCCAACTTATTCTGCGTATTGTTCTTTTTAGATATGAGGTGTTTTACTTACCAAGCAGTTCACTCCCTAACTCCAATATCTTCATCTGATTGATTTATTGGTCAGAAATTCCTCGCATATCCTGTTACCATTAGCACTCATATAGCGTATCTTAGTAATAGAGAAGATAGAAATTTCATATCCACCAAAACATCGATTTCTCTAAGAAGGGGAAAGGTATTTATGAGAGAATCGCTTTGGTTGAGGAACTGTTCATGAAGAGTTATACTTGTAGTATTAGATATATAAAATAGGTTTGACATATAGATATTTTCTATGGAGGTGTAAGAATGAGCGACGTATTAAACATTTCTGAAGCTGCCGCTTTACAAATTAAAGATATGATGAAAGAGCATGACGAAGAAAATGCGTTTCTCCGTGTCGCTATTAAAGGTGGAGGCTGTAGTGGATTATCCTATGGTATGGGATTTGAAAACGAACCAGCTGAAGATGACCTTCATTTAGAACAGCATGGAATTAAAATTGTAGTGGCAAAAAATGATGTTGGAATCCTAAACGGCACCCAAATCGATTACAAACAATCGATGATGGGCGGAGGCTTCACCATCGATAATCCTAATGCGATTGCTAATTGTGGGTGTGGGTCATCCTTTAGAACGGCAACGAATACAGGAACACCTGAAAATTGCTAATAAAAAAATGCGGCCAATTAAATGGTCGCATTTTTTTATTAAGGCTGTTTTCGCATAGTTTGTTGTTTTCGAATAAGAATAGAAACCCGTAATGATTAAGACTTCGAAGAGTTTTTTCGTCAAAACAAAAACTAGTATTGAAGAATTTAAGATGTTTATGATTGACTTAAAGCAACAAGTTAACGAAAGGAGCCTTTATTTAAATCGTTTCAAGAGCCTCCTTAATGGGAATGCTTCCTCCTAAAATTTCGAATGTCTGATGATAGACGGATTCAATCAATAATACTTCAACGAGAACTTCCGCTACATCTTCCCTAGAAATGGACCCGGATTTATCTTCGATTGAAGGTGCTGCGATAATCTTCCCAATTCCTCGATCATCCGTTAACCTACCAGGACGGACAATCGTGAAATTTAAACCACTGGTTAATAAATGCTGATCTGCTTTCTGTTTGGCTTCTAAATAATGCTGGAGTCCTTTTGGCCCTTGTAAAGGCAGGTCTGCACCCATTGAACTAAGCATCACAAATCGTTCAATGCCTTTTTCTTTAGCAAAATCAATGGCTTTAATCGCTCCTTGTTCATCAACGGCTGTCGTTTTCTCAGGTCCTGTTTTACTTCCTGATCCTGCTGCAAAGATTACAGCGTTAACATCTTCTAAAGCATACGAGAAATCTTGCTCGAGGTCTGCTACAATCGGTCTGGCACCTAGAGCCTCCATATCTTTTGCTTGCTCCATTTTGCGAATCATGGCTCGAACAATATGTTGACTGCTATTGGATAGTTTCTCCACAATATGCTTTCCGGTTGTACCATTTGCCCCGATTACTAATACGTGCATTTGAAAACATCCTTTTATTTTAAAATTCTATCTATTATTAGCACTACCCGAAAGAATAAAAAATAAACAATCTTAGTGGTTTTTAAAAGTCAAATAAGGCAAAATAATTTGGTATGATACAAATAGAAAGGGGGAAATGAAATGATTCAACACTATTTCTCAAAACTTAATGAATTGTTTATCGAGGTTGAAAACAATGAAAAAGATAATATGATCTTAGCGGCAAATCAAATTTCAGCTTCTATCCAAAATGATGGAATTGTCCATATATTCGGGTGTGGACACTCACATATTCTCGCAGAAGAAGCATTTTACAGAGCAGGAGGTCTTGCTCCTATCAATCCAATCTTTGAAGAATCACTTATGTTGCACGAAGGGGCGACCCGCTCGTCAAATCTAGAAAAGCAAAATGGATATGCCGATACCTTTTTAGAGAAGCATGATATCAGAAAAGGTGATGTAATATTTGTAGTTTCGACTTCAGGAAGAAACCCTGTCCCCATTGATACTTGCTTGTTTGCTAAGGAAAGAGGAGCTTTCGTAATTGGAATAACATCAGTACAATATGCTAACAGCCAGGCTTCAAGGCATATAAGTAAAAAGCATTTGCATGACGTGGTTGATTTGGTAATCGATAATCACTCTGTGAGTGGAGATGCTATTTTAACCCATCCAAGAGTTCCGGTCTCTTTTACACCTACTTCTACAGTAATAGGCACAACGATTCTTAATGCTATCTTGTCAGAAGCAATAAAGTTAATGGTTGAGGATGGGTTTGAACCGCCGATTTTCTTAAGTGGAAATTTAGAAAACGGATCGAAACATAATCAAGCATTAATTGAGAAATATGAGAATAGAATTCCACTTCTAACTCAAAATAATAAATAAAGTGGTCCGATCATTCTTTTTTAATACCGACATAAATTGGTATAGACAACTAGATGATAAGATGTTATTTTAATAGGGAAAGCGTTAACAGAAAGAGGGTTAATGATGAAAACACTTATTTCAAATATTAGAGTATACGCTGAAAATAGAACAATTGATGAAGGCTATGTCTTACTTGACGGGACATCCATTATTGAAGTCGGAGAAATGAAAGAATTATCGATTTCAGAGCCAGTTGATGAAGTCCGAGCAACTCCATCAATGAGCTTAATCCCAGGAATGATTGACCTTCATATACATGGTGCTGATGGAGCAGATGCAATGGATAGCACCCCAGAAGCGATTAAAACAATAGCCGAAGCATTACCAAAGGAGGGGACAACGAGTTTTCTTCCAACTACCATGACGACATCTAAGGAAAGCATTGAGAATGCTTTAGTGAATTTGTCTCATTATATGAAAGAGGAACAATCTCATCGTGCAGAAGCCATTGGGATCCATTTGGAGGGGCCGTTTATATCTCCTAAAAGAGCAGGTGCACAGCATCCAGACCATATTATTGAACCAAGTATTTCATTATTTAAAGAGTGGCAGGATTTATCTGGTGGAAATATAAAACTAGTCACAGTTGCTCCTGAAGTAGATGGTGGCTTAGAGTTTGTTTCTTATTTAAAGGAACATGGTGTAGTTGCATCTATTGGACATACGGATGCCGTTTACTCTGATGTTAAAGAAGCCATTAAAGCAGGAGTCACCCATGCTACCCATTTATTCAATGGAATGAGAGGGATTCATCATCGAGAAATTGGTGTTGCTGGTGGGGTATTAATGCATCCAGAAGTGAAATGCGAAATGATTGTGGATGGAATTCATATCAGTCCTGAAATGGTGAAGTTTGCCTACATGAATAAAAGCAGTGATGGAGTAATCCTCATTACGGATAGTATGAGAGCTAAATGCTTAGGAAAAGGAACATATGATTTAGGCGGCCAGGAAGTAAATGTAGACGAGGACCGAGCAACATTAGAAAATGGCACATTGGCAGGGAGCATTTTAAAGATGAAAGACGCAGTAAAAAATATGATGTCTTTTACTCAATGTGACCTAGAAGATATTATTCAAATGACTTCAGTTAATCCAGCTAAACAGTTATCGGTTTTTGACCGTAAAGGAAGTATTAAAGCAGGTAAAGATGCAGATTTAGTCCTTCTAGATGAAGAACATAATATTATGAAAACATTTTGCCGTGGGAAATTATCGTATTCTAGGGAAAAGGAGACCACTTCATGAAGTTAATCCAAGCAAAAAATTACGAGGAAATGAGTGAAAAGGCGGCAGCATTTATGATTCAACAAGTACAATCAAAAAGGAATTCAGTACTTGGCCTTGCAACAGGTGGAACGGTCATCGGAACCTATGACCGAATAGTGGAAGATTTCAAACAATCCAACACAAGCTATAGCGAGGTTCATACCTTTAATCTAGATGAATATGTAGGGATGCAGCCGTCAGACTCAAACAGCTATCACAGTTATATGGATAAGCAACTTTTTCGTCATATTAACCTTCCAGAAGATCACAGCTATTTACCTGATGGGATGGCAGATAATCTCCAAGAGGAATGCCAGCGATATGAACAGCTAATAAAAGATTCTGGAGGTATTGATCTTCAGTTATTAGGAATTGGTCAAAATGGACATATTGGCTTTAATGAACCAGGAGCCTCTTTTGATTCTGTAACCCATATAGTGAATTTGACTGAGTCTACACGAAAGGCAAATGCTCGTTACTTTGAGAGTATTGAGGAAGTACCAACCCAAGCTATTACTATGGGAATTGCCACAATCATGAAGAGTAAAAAAATCCTATTGCTGGTGTCAGGAGAAAGTAAAGCTGAAGCTATTAGCAGACTAATTAACGAACAGATTCATAATGACAATCCTTCTTCCGTTCTGAAAAATCATGCTGATGTTACCATTATTGCAGATGAAGAAGCTCTATCATTATTAAAAAGAGAGCAAAAAGAGGTGTTCTCATTATGATCGATAAACAGTCTCCAATCCCTATTTATTACCAGTTGGAAAAAGGGATTAAAGACATGATTGAAAATGGTCACCTTACTCAAGGAGACACTCTCCCTTCAGAAAGGGAGTATGCTGAAATGTTTGAGGTAAGTAGAATGACCGTTAGACAGGCGATAAACAATTTAGTGAACGATGGGTACTTGACTAGAATGAGAGGCAAAGGAACCTTTGTTGCCTCTCAAAAAATTGAACAGACATTAAAGGGTTTAACTAGTTTTTCTGAAGATATGCGAGCGAGGAATATGGAGCCTGCAACTGAAATTATTGATTTTAAAAAGATCAAAGCCCATTCAGAAATGATAGATGCATTAAAGGTCACTGAAGGAAGTGAGGTTTATGAATTAAAAAGGGTAAGACTTGCGGATCAACTTCCAATGGCTTATGAAACCCTTTATATAAGTACTTCACTTGTTCCAGGTTTAACAATGGAGACAGCAATGGGATCTTTTTATCAATATATTGAGCATTCAGTAGGGTTGAGAATCAAGAATGCTACTCAAACACTGGAAGCTTCAAATGCCCGTAAAGTAGAAGGGGAGATTTTACAAATAACAGAAGGGGCTCCCGTACTTCTCATTGAAAGAACGAGTTTTCTTGAAAATGGTATCCCTCTTGAATATGTAAAATCCGTTTATAGAGGGGATCGTTATAAGTTTACGATTGAATTGGATCGTTAATTTTTGGAAAAGGCAATCAAAATCATTGCTTTCTATAATAACAATTGAAATGAAAGGGGTTACAAAATATGTTAGGTTTTTTACAGAAAATCGGTAAATCACTTATGCTTCCGATTGCGGTAATGCCAGCAGCGGCATTGCTTTTACGCTTAGGGCAAGACGATTTGTTGGGGATACCATTTATGGCAAAGGCAGGAGACGCTATTTTCGCCAATTTAGCTTTATTATTTGCGATTGGAGTGGCAATCGGTTTATCTAAAGATGGGAATGGTGCAGCAGCTCTTGCAGGTGCAATAGGGTTTTTTGTTTTAACAAATGGTGCACAAGCCATTAATGAAGAAATTAATATGGGTGTATTAGGTGGGATCTTATCAGGTATTGTAGCAGGGCTCTTATATAATCGTTATTCAGAAATTAAATTACCTGATTGGCTAGGATTTTTCGGTGGTAGACGATTTGTTCCCATTATTACCTCCTTAAGTATGCTCATTCTCGCAGGAATTTTTGGGTATGTTTGGCCTCCGATTCAAGATGGAATTAATGCTGTAGGACAGTGGATTGTTGATGCAGGTGCTTTTGGGGTTGGAGTATTCGGTTTCTTAAACAGAATGCTTATTCCGATTGGCCTTCACCATGTATTAAATACACTTGTTTGGTTTGAATTTGGAGAGTTTACAAATGCAGCTGGAGAAATTGTAAAAGGTGACCTTCATCGCTTCTTTGCTGGGGACCCGAATGCCGGAATCTTTATGGCTGGTTTCTTCCCAATCATGATGTTCGGTCTTCCAGGAGCTGCATTAGCTATAATTGCAGCGGCAAAGCCAGATAAAAGGAAACAAATATCAGGGGCACTTATCGGTTTAGCTTTTACATCTTTCTTAACAGGTATTACTGAGCCAATTGAATTTTCGTTCATGTTCTTATCTCCATTGTTATATGTTATCCATGCGATCTTAACAGGAATATCATTTGCTGTCGTTAATACTCTCGGGATCCTTCATGGGTTTGGATTTTCAGCGGGGGCACTTGATTACATTTTGAATTTTGGAATAGCAACTAAACCGCTGATATTAATAGTAGTTGGTTTAATCTACGCTGTCATCTATTTTGTTATCTTCTACTTCTTGATTAAGAAACTAGATCTTAAAACACCAGGTCGAGAAGATGATGTGGAAGATGAGGATTCAGATTCAAGTGCAGGCTCAGATGGATATGATCAAACAGCCGAGCGCTATCTATCTGCATTAGGTGGAAAAGATAATTTATATACGATTGATAACTGTGTTACACGACTACGTCTAAAAGTAAAAGATATGTCAAAAGTAGATGAAGCCGCTCTAAAGAAATCGGGAGCAAAAGGGGTCATTAAATTAAATCAAACAGACCTTCAAGTCGTAGTTGGTACGAATGTAGAGTTCGTTGCAGATGCAATGAAGAAACAATAGCTAAATGGAGACACCTCGTTTTTGCGGGGGGTCTTTTTTTTATACTTGTCGGGGCTGTTCGAGGCGCTTCCACTTTTCTATGTGTCCAGCTCCAGCGCCTAGGTACTCGAGACATAAGTCAAGCCACCATGAAAGGAAAAAGACACTCTTTCTTGGTGGCTCGCCTTATGCTTGTCGGAGCTGTTCGATTTCGGGTCTAGCTAAACATAGAAGTACTATGCATTGGTTGTAAGCGTGCATTTGGATCCATGTAAGCTTTAGCATTGTTTACTGCTGTAGGTGCTTCACCGAATCCACAGGCAATAAGTTTCACTTTCCCTTCATACGTGCAGATATCGCCTGCAGCATAAATGCCAGGAATATTGGTTTCCATTTTGGAATTTACAACAATGGAGTTCTTCTCAATCTCGAGTTCCCAATCTTTAATAGGTCCTAGAGAGGAGACGAAACCAAAGTTGACGATAAGCTCATCGACATCAAGTACTTCCCTTGCTTCACCACGGACTTCCTCAAGCACCAATTGAGAGATTCTTTCCCCATCCCCAATTAATTCATTCGGTACAAATGGTGTTTTGATTTCTACAGAGGATTTATGAAGGTTTTCAACACTATGTTCATGGGCACGGAACTTGTCCCTTCTATGAACTAGACTGACCTTTTCTGCGATAGGCTCAAGCATCAATGCCCAATCGACAGCAGAATCACCGCCACCACAAATCACTACTTTTTTATCTTTAAAGTAATTTAAATTATCAATAAAATAGTGCATGTTTTTCCCTTCATATGTAGAGGCATTCTCCAGCTCTAATCTCCTTGGTTGGAAAGCACCATTTCCAGCTGTAATAATAATGGTCTTAGAATAATGAATTTCCTTATCTGTTGTTAACTTGAACACACTGTCAGCTTGTCTTTCCACTTGTTCAACGGCTTGATCAAGACTGACGGTAGGTTCAAATTTAGCCATTTGTTCCTTTAAGTTGTCTACCAGCTCCTGTGCTTTTACTTTAGGAAAACCTGCCACGTCATAAATATATTTTTCAGGATATAATGTTGCTAATTGACCACCAAGTTGTGGAAGACTTTCTATGATTTTTACGCTTGCTTTTCTCATTCCACCGTAAAAAGCAGTGAACAGCCCGGTAGGACCTCCACCAATAATAGTAATATCATAAACCTTCTGATCTTCTTTCAACATAATCCCTCCAATGCTTTTCAACAACGATCTATTCAATTTTAACATACTAAGCTTAGGTGCCTCACATAAAACGCATAAAACGAATAAATAATTACGAATTATCAGGTAAATCCAATTTTATTTTCTTAATATTCTTAAGTTTGATTATTTCATTAGAACATCTTGAAAAAGGAATGTAAAAAGAATAATATGTAATATAGGCATAATATTAAGATTTTATGACATTTTTCGCAACTTTTTTGTGGTAGTTCGTGAAATTCGTCACATACTTTATTTCTTATTAATAAAATTTTTATATGCGGTTGAAAATAAGGTTAACTACATCGCAAATATACTGTAAAGGTGGATGTCTCTTGAGAAAGCCAAAGATTGTCGTATTAGGTGCAGGATACGGTGGATTGATGACAGTTACACGTCTTCAAAAACAATTGAGTCACGATGAAGCAGATATCGTTTTAATTAATAAAAACGATTACCATTATGAAACAACTTGGTTACATGAAGCTTCTGCTGGTACTCTACATCATGATCGAGTTCGTTATGATATTAGCGAAGTCATTAATCGCAGCAAAGTAAATTTTGTACAAGCAACTGTTGAAGATATTAAAACAGAAGAAAAGAAAGTCTTCACGAGTGAAGGCGAAGTTGAGTATGATTATTTAGTCATCGCACTTGGTGCTGTATCTGAGACGTTCGGAATTAAAGGCTTGCATGAACACGCTTTCATGATTGCTAATATTAATTCTGCTCGTCAAATTCGTGAACATATTGAATATCAATTCGCTACTTATAAGAATGAAGAAGAGAAAAAGGATGAGCGATTAACGATTATAGTCGGTGGTGCCGGATTCACTGGAATTGAATTCCTTGGTGAGCTTGGAAACCGTGTTCCAGAGCTTTGCAAAGAGTATGATGTTGATCCTAAGAAAGTACGTATTGTCTGTGTAGAAGCGGCTCCAATGATTCTACCAGGATTTGATCCAGAACTAGTTAAGTATGCTAGAGCGAAATTAGAGAAAAAAGGAATTGAGTTCAGTATCGGAACTCCGCTTAAAGAAGCAAAAGCTGATTCTGTCATCATCTCTAAGGGGGAGGATGAAGTAGAAGAAATCAAGGCTGGCACAATTGTTTGGGCCGCTGGTGTTCGTGGAAACCCAGTCATTGAAAAGGCTGGAATCGAAAACATGAGAGCTCGTGTTAAAGTCGAAAAGGATTTAAGGGCTCCAGGTCATGATAATATTTTCATCATTGGTGACTGTTCATTAATGATTAATGAAGAAATTGATCGTCCATACCCTCCAACTGCTCAGATTGCTATGCAGCAAGGGGAAGTATGTGCAAACAATATTATTTCTCTGTTAAAAGGAAATGATGAAGGACTAACGGCTTTCACTCCAGATATTAAAGGGACTGTTTGTTCATTAGGAGAAGACGATGCCATTGGTCTTGTATACGGTAAAAAGCTTATGGGTACAAAAGCTTCCTTTATGAAGAAAGTGGTTGATAACCGTGCCCTTCATATGATCGGTGGAACATCACTCGTATTCAAAAAAGGTAAATTTAAATTCTTCTAAAATTTAATATTACTAAAGGGTTAGACAGATAAGGCAATACGCCTTAGAAGTCACCCTTTTTTTTAGAATAGGAGAGAGGTTGATGTCAAGAGGGAATATTTGGATTGCTGTCGCAGGGCTGATTGTTGATTCAAAGGGAAGGTGGCTGGTTGTTAAGAAAAAATACAGTGGTCTTAAAGGAATGTGGTCGATTCCAGCTGGGTTTGTTCAGGAAGGTGAGACTCTAGACGAGGCAGTTGTAAGAGAAGTAAAAGAAGAAACTGGACTTTCAAGTGATGTAATAGGCGTATTTGGTCTAAGAACAGGTGTGATTAAAAATAAAATCAGTGACAATATGATTATCTTCACTTTATGCCTCAAAGGATGAAAACGAAGCTATTATTGTTCAAGAAAAAGAGCTTTCCGAGGTACAATGGATAAGCACGGACGTCTTAAAGCGCGATCCTTCTACTTCTGTCATGATTCGAGAGATGATTAAGTTTGATTTAAGTTCTATAAAAAGCGGTCTAGAAGGAATTAACCCTGGAAATCATTTTGGCTACACGAATTACAAATTGTTTTTATAATATTCTGAAATTTTTAGAAATAACGAGATTTAAAGAGAAATGACAGTTTGTATGCGTTTTCTTGAGGGGAGATTGTCATTTTTGTCCCTTTCTTATTTATTTAAAAGGTGATATATTATCAGAAAATTAAATAAATACTTCAGAAAAGGAGAGGGATAGAACGATGAGAACTACACTCGAAACACAAACAAAGAAATGTGAATACTGCTCTGGGAAAGGTTACTTCCAACTCGTTCTTGGCGGCTCTGAGACTTGTCCTTGTTGCTGCGGAAGCGGAAAAAATACAAATCAATCATCATAATTAAGATAGAGAGGGATTGGCCGTCATTGGTCAGTCTCTCTATTTTTTTGTGCGGTTTGAGGTGCTTCTGTTTTTCTTTGTCTAACTCCAGCGCGTAGGTTCTCAAGTCCTAAAAAGAATTATGAAACCGTGAAACAGTGAGAAAGACGAAATGATGGTATAAAAAGGGGTGTTTGATACCGTGAAACTGTGAAAAAGCTGAAACAAGGGCATTAAAAGAGTGCTTTATAGACGTGAAACTATGCGATTCCTGAAATGACATCATAAAACGAGTCACCTAGTAAGAAAAAATTCCCCTTCCTAGGTGACCCGCCTTATGCTTGTCAGGCCTGTTCAAGGCGCTTCCGCTTTTCTAGTGTCCAGCTCCAGCGCCTAGGCCTTCGAGACATAAGCCAAGCCACCTAGAAAGGGAAAAGGCACCCTTTCTAGGTGACTCGTCTTATGCTTGTCAGGCCTGTTCAAAGCGCTTCCGCTTATCTAGTAATTGTGGTGAATTTGTGAAGAATTTTCTACTTTATTGACGTTCGTCCCATGATTTTAGTACACTTGTCTTTAGTGTGTATGGAGGTGCAGGACGATGCAGATGGGTCTCCCCGTGATCATCATTTCAATGCTATTGTTTTTAGTGTTGTTTTTCGGTATTGGCTTTTTGTTGAATATGTTACTTAGAATGACATGGATTATGGCATTTATTTACCCTATAATAACGATTCTTATTGTAGATGAAGTACGTTTTATCGAATACTTCCGTGATTCACAAGAAGCTTTTTCTAGTTTGGGTGTAAAATTGGCTTCTTTAACGGTTGCAGATATATTAATTTTGGCAAGTGGACTGGCAGGAGCCATTCTTTCTGGAGTGACCATGAAAACCTTACGAAAAAAAGGCTATAGAATGTTTTAATTAGTTAGACTTCCTGTTATTAAAGGAGGTCTTTTTTTGTGTTCAGAATACGTGTCTATCCACCGTAATGTAAGGCTTATACAATGGAATTAACATAAAAACACCATTAAGTATTTAGAACATTTCGACTCTTTAATAATAATTTATGAATATTTCTTCTCAAGTTAGGAAAGTAATAGATTTGGGAGGAGTGAAATGATGAAATTTCTTAAAACATGGTCCAAACGATGGTTGATGACTATTCTTGTCGTTCTGGCACTATCAGCAACATTCCAATCTATCACTGGAGTAAAAGCAAGCTCATTGCCGAAATGGTTATTAGAAACTCATAATGGTGAAAATGTAGAGGAGCATGCTATGAAGCCAGTTTCGCTTACATTTAAAGTATTAAAGCGATTTGCACAAGGAAAAACACAAATTTCTTCTGCAGAAGCCGTTACAAATGAGCCATTAACCTTAATAGATTCGATTGATTGGACACAATACGAAAAAGATACGGTAGTTGCAACGGGGTATACGGCTGGGATAGAATCCACAGGAAAAAGCCCAGGACATCCAGGGTATGGAATTACATATTCGGGGGTAAAAGTAAAACGTGATCTTTATTCAACCATTGCGGCAGACTTAGACGTTTATCCTATTGGTACGATTCTTTTTATACCAGGATACGGTTTTGGAGTGGTCGCAGATAAAGGTAGCGCCATCAATGGAAACGAGCTTGATCTATACTATAAGACGGTTGATGATGTGTTTAACGAATGGGGAAAGAAAACCCTTGAAGTGTTCGTGATTCAAAAAGGGAATGGAACTTTAACTGAAGAAGATTTGATTGCTTTAAATGAAAATGAAGAAATGCAGGTCTTTAGACAACAATATATCTCTCCTGAAGAGGAATAATAGATAAAAGCGGCTGATCCCAAATCGAAGGCGACTACATCCATATTAAAGAACATCTTATATAGAAGATGTTCCTGAGGCCTTCTGGGGACAGCCTATTATGATTAGAAAGTCATGATGATTTGAATACAAGATCATTATAAATCGAGGGATGTAATTTCTTCCCCAGCTGTAATGCTCCTTTAAGTAATTGTGGAGATGGCCGACAATACAAAGCCTCTTCAAGGATTAGTATTTTATCCTCTTTAATAGCCTTCAAGCTGTCCCATCCTGGTCTTTTCTTTACTACTTTAGGGTTAACCTTCTGTGTTTGAACACCAACCCATGCTAGACATATGTAATCAGGATTTCGGTTATATACGTCTGTCCAATCGGTTTGAACACTAGCAAGTTCTACATCTTCAAAGCTATTATGACCCCCTGCAAGGGAGCTTAATTCTGTTAGCCAATTGATTTTCCCTGGTGTAAAAACAGGTTTTGGCCACCATTCCCAATAAAGGGTTGGTGGTGTGGTCACTTTTTCAGCTCTTTCTTTTAAGAGCTCTATAAAATTGTAAAACTCCCGCTGCTTCTCTTCTGCATATTGAGGTATTCCACATGCTTTTCCTATTGTCAACAGATCATCCGCAATGTCTGAAAAACTCTGTGGGTTTAGCACAATATAGGGCAATTTCCGCTTTTTTAGTTCTTCGATATTCTTTTCCATTCCTGGTACACTTAATGAGGCTACGACTAGGTCGGGTTCAAGCTTTTCTACCTTTTCCATATCAATGGATAGGTCTGGACCGAGTCTCGGAAGATGGGTGATTTCTTCTGGGAAATCTGAATAATCATCTACGCCTACAATGGAGGGGGTTAAATCTAAGTAATCCAGAATTTCCGTGTTACTTGGACATATTGAAACAATTCTCATTTGTGAAGCCTCCTATGTGTGGATCAAATAGTGAAGGAGTAGAGTAAGCAGGATTCCTGAAAGGCCACCAAAAAAAACCTCAATAGGCTTATGGCCTAACAATTCTTTTAATTCTTTCTGTTTTTCCTGTTCCGCCTTCTTTTGCCAACCCTTTGCTTCCTCAACAAATCGTTGGAAATCCCCCATAAGTTGATTTAATACAATCGCTTGTTCCCCTGCTTGTCTGCGAACGCCTGTTGCATCAAACATAGTGATAATAGCAAAAACAGCTGCAATAGCAAATATAGGTGATGCAAGACTTGTTTCTAAGGCAACACCTGTTGCAAGTGCCGTTACAGCAGCCGAGTGGGAGCTTGGCATCCCACCTGTCGATGTTAGTAATGACCAATCAAGCTGCCTGGTCGCAATAAACTGAATGGGTACTTTCACGAATTGGGCAAAGAATATAGCGATTAGTGCCGCCCAGAGTGGGAAATTCAAGAAGAGATCCATGCTGTACGTATACATCCTTTCTAAATGACTTTCCTAAAAGTTAATGCTCCCATTATAACACAGAAAGTTTTGAAAGCTTATTGATAAACTTAATTAGATAGTCGAAATAATTTCATTTTTTAGATATAATTTAATTGGAGGTGTAGGGATGAAATTTTCAGTAAAAAATGAAGCATTTTATAATCGTTCATCTGATTGTGTGGTGGTTGGTTTATTTAACAAGCCTACCTTTACTGGTGAGTTGACTTCTCTTGATGAAAGTTTAAATGGGATGTTAACGGATTTTGTGAAGGAAGGAGATCTTTCATCTAAACTTAAAGGGATTTCAAAAATACATACATTTGGAAAATTACCAACCAAACGACTCCTATTTGTAGGACTAGGAAAAGAAAAGAATTTAACGTTTGATACTGTCAGAGAAGCATTAGGGGTAGCTGCAAAAACATTAAAAAAAATGAAAGTCACTTCGGTTTCCATTGCCGTTGATACTTTTGTTACAGACAGCATACTAGCATCCGATATTGCTCATGCTTTTAGTGAATCATTTACGATGGCTACCTATGAGTTTCATGGTTATAAAAAGAAGTCAAATGAGCCAGAAGTTAGTATAGAAGAGGTTGTCGCCCTTACAAAAGAAGATCCAGAAGAAACTCATGCAGCACTTCAAGTAGGATATGCCCATGGAAAAGGGGTTAATTCAGCCCGAACACTTGTCAACACGCCTGGGAACATGCTGACGTCTACAAAGCTTTCAGAATATGCACTAGAGTTAGCCAAAAAATATGAATTTGAAGTAGAAATCCTAGATAAAGAGGATATGGAAAGATTGGGGATGGGCGCCCTTCTTGCCGTCAATCAAGGATCTATAGAGCCCCCTAAGATGATCGTTCTAAAACATCAAGGAAAGGATCAATGGGAGGATGTCATCGGACTTGTCGGAAAAGGGATCACCTTTGATACTGGTGGATACTCTTTAAAACCAAAGGATGGCATCGTAGGAATGAAGACGGATATGGGTGGTGCTGCAGCAGTTCTAGGCGCTATGGAGATTATTGGAGAGCTTCGTCCTGAACAAAACGTCGTGGCAGTCATCCCTTCTACAGATAACATGGTGAGTGGAGCTGCCTTTAAACCAGACGACGTGATTACATCAATGAGTGGAAAAACGATTGAAGTATTAAACACAGATGCAGAAGGTCGTTTAGCACTTGCAGACGGTATATCCTATGCTAAGCATCATGGAGCCGATTATATTGTAGATGTGGCGACATTAACTGGCGGAGTCATTGTTGCTTTAGGAACGGATAAAACGGGAGCAATGACGAATAATGAAACTTTCTTCGAACAGGTTCTAGAATCATCATTTGAAGCTGGTGAATTCATTTGGCGACTTCCGTATACGGACAATGATAAAAAGCGTGTCCGAAACAGCAAGATAGCTGATTTGAATAACTCTCCAGGAAGAGAAGGTCATGCGATCATGGGGGGAGCGTTTGTTGGAGAATTTGTTGAAAACACCCCTTGGGTCCATCTGGATATTGCTGGTACGGCAACTTCTAAAGCCGACCATGAGCTTGGTCCGTCTGGTGGAACTGGGGTTATGGCGCGCACCCTTGCCTTACTCGTTGAACGCTTTGAAATAGTTGAATAGAAGCTGATAAACAAGGTTAACCTCAGGTTAACCTTGTTTATTTCATTGACACTCTTTAGTAATTTACCAAGATAAAGCATTGACAAAATAAATTTTATTTTGTTATAGTGGAAAATGTATTTTAACACTCTACCAATTTAGTGGATTAAAGGATTTTTTTAGATATTACTTACAACGAGAGGGGAACTTTACAGATGAATGCAGTCATTGTTGCTGTCCTTGTGATGCTGTTATTAAGTCTATTCCGTGTGAATGTGGTGTTTGCACTTATAGCAGGAGCCTTAGTAGGGGGCATTACAGGTGGATTAGGAATGAAAGAAACGATGATTATTTTTTCAGAAGGAATTGGTGGAGGAGCCAATATTGCCTTAAGCTATGCCTTACTTGGAGGATTTGCAGTGGCGATCTCTTATACCGGGATTCCTAATCTACTAGTAGAATTTGTTTTGAAAATTGTTGGAGGGCGAAATGACTCTCAAAGAAAGGCTTTGTCTAAAGCACTTATCGTTTTATTTCTTTTATCAATAGCCTGTTTTTCGCAAAATATTATCCCCATTCATATTGCGTTTATTCCAATATTAATTCCGCCGTTATTGAAAGTGATGACGGAATTACAAATGGATCGTCGTATGATTGCATCTGTGTTGACTTTTGGATTAACCGCTCCTTACATTTTATTACCGTATGGATTTGGGTTCATGTTCCATGAAATTATTGCTCAAAATATGGATGCTAGTGGAATGGCAATTGATATGGCAGATATACCAAAAGCCATGCTTCTTCCAGTAGGGGGAATGGTTATCGGTTTATTAGTAGCAATCTTTGTTTCATATCGAAAACCTAGAAGCTATCAAAATCTATCTTACGTAGCTAAAGAAGAGTCTTCAAACCAGTATTCTAAAAAGGGAATCGTATTTGCTTTTCTCTCCATTATTGCTGCCCTTTATGTTCAATTAACTTTTGAATCTATGATTTTCGGAGCTTTAGCAGGAATCACAGTATTATATGTGAGCGGCTCCATTAAATGGAGTGAGGCAGATACATTGCTAAACGATGGAATGAAAATGATGGCGTTTATAGGATTTGTTATGATCGCAGCAGCCGGTTTTGCTAAAGTCATTCAGGAGACGGGGCATGTGGAGTCCCTTGTAGAAGCGACGGCAGGTCTAATTGGAAGAAACCAATCTCTAGCGGCCATTTTAATGCTAATAGTAGGGCTGCTTGTGACGATGGGCATCGGCTCATCCTTTGCAACGATTCCAATCATCGCTACAATCTTTGTTCCACTAGCATTAGAATTAGGATTTAGCCCATTAGGCACAATTGCTATCATAGGGACAGCAGGTGCTCTTGGGGATGCAGGATCACCAGCGTCAGATTCAACACTTGGACCAACAGCTGGGCTAAACGTAGATGGACAGCATAACCACATTTGGGATACATGTGTTCCAACCTTTTTACACTACAATATCCCTTTGATTTTGTTTGGATGGTTAGCGGCTGTAATGTTGTAAAAGTACAAACCATAGATGAAATCTTTCATTTAAACTATGCTTCTAATTTGTCTATAGAACATGAGATAGATGCCCACTCCTTCATAGCGGCTTTTGCATAAATAAGTATGGAAGGCCTATAGAAGAGAAGGAGGTACAGCTTGTATGAATGATTTTAGAATACCATTTGGTGGCTACGGAGGGTTCGGAAGACGACGGTTTTTCTTCGGAGGACCATTTATTGGTGGATTTCTTGGGGGGGCATTAGCGAGTACGTTATTCTACCCAAGACCATACCCGTACTACTATCCACCATACCCGTATTATCCATACCCATATTATTACTAAACCAAGAAGGGCGCTTAATGGCGCCCTTTTGTAGTGGAAAAAACCTATTGGTGGTTCCTGGTGATAGACGTTTTTGAGTATCGCTATGTGATCTTTAGTTCGTTTTTTATTATTATCAGTTTAGAGATGGGCCAATAGAAAATAGCCTTCCAAATTCAGCTCCAGCGTAAATTTACTACTAAGTGGCAACAGTCATTTTGAGAGGATCTGTCCTCAAATGTAAGATGGAGTCCATCAGGAGTGAATCTAACCTCTGGCTGAATAGTAATGCCTGTAGTCCGAATTAATTGTTTGACTTCTTCTGTTTTTGATTGCTGAGCGGCATCCATCAATTGATAAGTTAACTCTTTAGATCCTGAAAACCTTTGGACCAATTTTTTGGCTTCGTCCATCAAAGGTAACATCCTTTTCGATGAATCAATAAATATCTTTGTCTCAACGGGTGGGAATGGCCTGTATCTATGCCTCCAAGCAGAGTTTCGATGTAACGGGTTCGATCGTCTTCGATAAGAGAAAAAGGGATGATAGCGGTACATAATGGCCCCCTTCCATAAAAAATGAATGGCAAAAACACCATCCGGATTATTTACAAATATATGCCAACAACCAAAAGAAAAGAACAATACAAAAAGGACAACCAATCAACGCACTAAAGCATTACCTCACCGCGGGACGGTTCTCGAATACGTTAATACTTTAACGCATTCGAGAACCGTCCCGCGGTGCTTTAGTGTGTTATAGATAACACGATTTTTGAAGGGTTTTTGGTTGTTTTATCGAATGTGATAGAGTGGATGTTATTTATAGGAGGCTTTGAGAGATGGAATATCAAGATACATTAATTAAAACGCTAGGAATGGAGTTTGTTGAATTAGGGAAAGGAAAGGTAATCGCGACGATGCCTGTAAATGAAAATACAAAACAGCCATTTGGTTTCTTGCATGGGGGAGCATCTGTTGCCTTAGCAGAAACGGTTGCAAGTGTTGGTGCGGTAAATCTTATTGATTTAGACAAAGAGATTTGCTTTGGCCTTGAAATCAATGCCAATCATATAAAGGCGAAGCGAGATGGGATCGTTACCGCAACGGGTACGGTTATTCATCAGGGGAAAAGTACTATGGTTTGGGATATCAAGATCACCGACGAAGAAGACCAATTAATTTGTATTTCACGTTGCACGATGGCCGTCGTTCCTAAAAAATAACCATAACTAAGTGATTTAGATGGTCATCGATATAATTTTAAGCAGTGAGACCTCTTAGAAGTCTCACTGCTTTTTTAGTACAGTTATAATATAAGAATACAAGGATAGGGGAGACGAATTAAGAAAGCAATGGGAATTAAAATTTGCAGGTACCATTAGACCTTCACAAAAAAGAAAAATAAACGTTAGCTCATTTTTATTGCATGTATTTAGCTTTAAAAAATTATCTTGCTAAGAAAAAGAAAAGGCCATTCAAGCATTTGATCATGATGATAAAAGGGAATGTTACATTTTCTTTCAACATGATTTAAACGCCTTAAAGCTTCAAATGCATATAAGATACAAGCGCGAGATTTTGATATAACAATCAATGATCTATATATTGTAGATAGATTTTACATGGACATACGTACGAATCCATGAAAATAATTGTGGCCATTATTTTTATAAAAAGACATAAAGGAATTCCTTTTATTCTTCAAAAATAAAAGGGGAATATTTTGGAGTGTTTAAGGGGGAAAAGGTTTCTAACTCCAGCGCTTGCTTAAGGAGCTTTTCTTATGTTTACTCATTCTAAAAAAGGGAATGAGTTAAAAAACGAAAGGAGTGAAGACTAAAATGAGCTGGACGAAATCAGATTACCCCAATTCATTTAAAAATCTTCCTACTAAAGTGCGTAATAAAGCAATAGAAATTGCTAATGCCTTATTAGATGAAGGCTATGAAGAAGGACGGGTTATAGCCATTGCAACTGAACAGGCTAGGAAAAATAAAGAAGGACAAAAGGATAAAAAACAGTATCATGTTAAGACTCATGAAAATGGCTGGCAATTAATCAAAGAGGACGGGAAACAAGCTATATTAGTAGAAGATACGAAGGAAATTCTTCTAGAGGAAGCAAAACAGTATGCTAACAAAAAAGAAGGAATCCTAGTGGTTCATCGTCAGGATGGATCGGTAGAAAAAAGGCTTTATGAAGCTTAAAATGAGTAGAAAAAAAGACTGTCCCTCTAAAAGGAGTCCGAAGCCTACAATGTTCATCAATATAAGAAGAGGTTCTTATATTGTGAAGTAGTGATTCTGACGCTCCCTTCGGGACAGCCTTTTTCCAATAGGAAAATTTCTATAACTCTTTATGATCTTGCTTTTTCTTCATATTCTTTCTTATGCTTTAAATCATCTTGAACACTCTTATCCCAGAGCTTGACTCCCGAATGATAAGCCGCTCTTGAAATTAAATGACCAGCTACTGGAGCGGTAATGAAAATAAACACAATCGCTAATAATAACTTAGAGTTAAAATGCCCGTGTTCACTATAAAAGTACAAAAATGTTCCTAATAATATCGACATTACCCCAAGTGTTGCTGCTTTTGATGCAGCATGATTTCGGGTATATACATCAGGAAGCCGTAATAGACCAAACGCTGTGACAAGACTTAGAAAAGCTCCAAAGAGGAGTAGGAATCCGATAATAATACTAATAATCACGCTCACGTTCAATAATCTCCCCTTTCTCTAAAAACTTCGAAAAGGCAACGGTTCCAATGAAAGCTAATATTCCAATTAATAGAATAACATCTAGAAAGGCAAAGGTATCGAGAATTAATGATATTAACGCGATAATGGCGACAAGACCCATTCCAATCGCATCAAGTGCCACGACCCGGTCAGGTGTGGTTGGTCCTTTTATTACCCTATACAAAAACCCAAGCATGGATAATGAGACGCATACTAGTGTAATTTGAATAATGATCTCTAGCATTAGCGACTCACCTCCTTAATGGCTTTCTCGAATGTATTTTTTATTTCATTGACCGCTTCATCTGCATCTGGCATGTCAATGGAATGAATGTAAAGAATTTTATTATCAAATGATATATCAACAACCAGTGTACCAGGAGTTAAAGTGATTAGGTTAGCCAAAACGGTAATTTCCCAGTCAGACTTTAATTCTGTCGGTAGGGCAAAAATTCCAGGTTTTATTTCTAGCTTTGGTCTGATAATCGCCATTAGAACCGAAATATTGGCAAGAATCAATTCTTTTATAAATAAGACAATCAGGCTGATAATCGCCCAAACACGCAGCAAATAAAATCGCCCTGTAAAAAATCTTCTAAATGCAAAGATGATTAGCAATCCAAGAAGAAACCCAATGAAAAAGGATTTGGATGTAAAGGACACAGACAAAAACATCCAAATAAAGGCGAGAAAAAAGTTCAATAATAGTTGAAAAGCCATTCTACATTACTCCTTTAAGACTGCTTGAATATAAATATTTGGATCTACTAATACTTCAGCCGCTTGTGATATCAGTGGTCGAATGACGTCTGCTCCGAAGCCGTAACAAACAGCCAAACCAACTAATATGGCAGAAGTGAACCATAAATAATTCACGTTTCCTTTAGAAGTAACTTTGTATTCCTTCGGTTTGCCCCAAATCCCGTTCAGGAAAATTTTCAAAACAGAATACAACACTGCTAGACTTGACGCTAGAATGATTCCTGCTCCAACATAAGCCTCACCCTCAAAGCTTCCACGAACAATTAATAGTTTCCCAATAAAGCCACTTAACGGGGGAATTCCTGCTAGTGAAAGAGCGGCAACAAAGAATGTCCATCCAAGCCATGGGTAATCTTTAATAAGTCCTCCCATTTTTTTGAGGTCACTTGTACCAACAATGAAGGCCATCACCCCTACAAGCAGGAAGAGAGCAGATTTAATGATCATGTCATGAATAATATAATAAACCGATCCTTCTAGTGAACCGGGAGTCATGACAGAAACCCCGAATAAAATGACTCCAACAGCAATGATGATATTGTAAATAATAATTTTCTTAACGTCCCAATACGCTAACGCACCAATACATCCCATAACGATGGTGATAATCGCCAGTACACTTAGAATTTGATGTGTGTAGCCTGTATCATGATAAAAGAAGAGGGTGTAGGTTCTCATTATAGAATAGACACCGACCTTCGTTAACAGTGCTCCGAAAAGAGCAAGTATTGGTGTTGGTGGAGCAAAATAAGAGCCAGGAAGCCAGAAGTATAAAGGAAAAATAGCCCCTTTTAATCCAAACACAAGCAGGAAAAGAATGGCGATAACCGTAAGGATCGCTGGTTGTTCGACTTCTGAAATTTTCATCGAAATATCTGCCATGTTTAATGTTCCGACAACTGAGTATAAATACGCTACTGTAATAACAAATAATGCAGATGAGATAATATTCACTAATATATATTTAATTGACTCTCTCAATTGTCCTTTCGTTCCTCCTAATACAAGAAGAACATAGGACGACATCAGCATCACCTCAAAGAATACAAACAAGTTGAAAATGTCTCCTGTTGTAAAGGCGCCATTAACCCCAACAAGTAAAAATTGAACAACAGGGTAATAGTAAAAACGTTCCCGATCTCTCCCAATGGATTTAAATGAATAAAGGATGACGACGAATGTAATGATACTTGTCGTCGTTACTAACAAAGCAGAGAGCATGTCTGAAACTAGGGTAATTCCAAAAGGTGCTTCCCAGTTACTTAAATTCAGAGTTTGGATGCCATTAACGCTGACCTTTCGAATAAGCACGATCGAGGCTGCAATCGTCGCGACTGTAGAAACAGCGGACAAAACTCTTTGGGCGTTTACATATTTACTTAACATCATTAACACAATGGCCGTTAATAATGGTATTAATATCGGTAAGATAAGTAAGTTATTCATTTCCTTCCGTTCCTCTCATTTGATCCACATTATCCGTTCCTAGCTCTTGATAAGCTCTATAAGCAAGAACAAGAAAGAACGCGGTAACCCCGAAACTGATAACAATGGCTGTTAAGATTAATGCTTGAGGTAATGGATCGACATAGTCCTTTGCGTGTTCTCCAAGAAGTGGTGCAGCAGCCTTATCCTTTAGTCCACTAACAGATAAAATTAATAAATGTGCTCCGTGACTGAGTAATCCTGTTCCAATGATAATTCGAAGTAAGCTTTTAGAAAGCATCAGGTACACAGCGCTCATAAATAGGAATCCGATTACAATTGCCATTAATATCTCCATTATTCACTCTCCCCTATCGTTTGAATAATGGTCATTGTTACACCTATTACTACTAAATACACACCAGTATCAAATAGTACAGCAGTGTGTAATGACGTTTTCCCTAGAAGCGGTAAGTAGAAATAGTCATATGCATGAGTAAGGAAAGGGACATTAAAGATTAAAGCACCTGCTCCTGTACCTACAGCAAATAATAATCCAACCGCAATTAATATTTTATAATCTATTGGTAATATGCTTGCAACGGTTTTAATATCATAAGCAAGCAACAAAAGCACAATCGCCCCTGATGTCATTAATCCTCCAACGAATCCGCCTCCAGGGTTATAATGACCCGCAAAGAAAAGACTGAGAGAAAATAAAATAATGATAAACGCGACTACTGTTGTAATCGTTTGTAAGATCAAATCATTGGTTCTTGTTCTCATCCTTCTTTCCTCCTTGTCAGTCGTAATTTAATCATGGAGAAGATTCCAAGAGCTGCAATAGCTAGTACACAAATTTCAAATAAAGTATCGAACCCACGGAAATCAACTAGAATCACGTTGACCATATTTTTACCGCCAGCTTCATCATAAACATTTTCAATATAGTACTTAGAAATTGAATCAAACAGCTTTGTACTATAAGAAGAAATGGCCACAAGTGTAACGACAACACCGACACCGATTGAGATAAGGGCATTTCCTAATTTGAATGACATTCTTTCCTCATGTCTACTTAAAGGAGGAAGATGATAGAAACATAATAAGAATAGGGCAACAGATACCGTCTCAATCACTAGCTGTGTTAATGCTAGGTCTGGTGCTCTAAATAATACAAAGAATAAGGAAACCGTATATCCTGCTGCACCAAGTGCGATGATTGAAGTTAATCTTGATTTAGCGAATAAAGTGGTTACCGAACTTATGACTAAAATGAGCGCTAGAGCGATCTCGTAAATTCCAATCGGTGCTACATATTCTGTATTTATGGCGAATGCCCCTTTATACCACATTGTAAATAGCAAAATGGCAATAAAGAATGAGAAAATATAAACAAGGTAACTACGTATATACCCCGTCATATATCCCTTTGTAAAGCGAGAAGAACCACGCTCTGCTGCAATGATTCCGCGATCGTAGAAGGAATTTAGTGTTAGCTTCTCTGGAATCCAAGTATAGATATGCTTCCACTTCGGTAGAAGAACATATAAAAGAATTCCAAAAAGAAAAACTCCTAATGTCATAAATAACTCTGGTCCAACCCCATGCCAAAAAGAGATATGGACTTCTACTTCCTTGGCTAGACTTGGTGTAATGGCAGCAACAGCTGGCTCAATGACACTGTGTGAAAGAATATTTGGGAAGAAACCAAATATCACAACAAGCGAAGCAAGGATAATTGGAGAAATTAACATTCCAATCGGTGCTTCATGAGGTTTCTTTTCAAGCTTCTCAGGCTGGTGTTTCCCCGTAAAGGTTTTAAAAACGATGATCATGCTATAAAGAAATGTAAATACGCTTCCAACCCATGCGAGAATAGGGAAAAGAAGTCCCCATGTTTGAAGGTTGAAAAGATCTGCCTCCATGATATTCACCATTCCAGTAAAGAACATCTCTTTACTTAAGAAACCATTAAAAGGAGGAAGACCTGCCATCGAAAACGCTCCGATGATCGCGATTGTAAACGTTATCGGCATAAAGCTCATCAGTCCGCCAAGCTTTCGAATATCTCTCGTTCCTGTTTCGTGGTCTACAATCCCAACTACCATAAATAAACTTCCTTTAAACGTTGCATGATTAATCAAATGAAAGACGGCAGCAAGTGTTGCAACGAGAAAGATATTATCATTAATGTGATCGTAGTGAAGAGCAGCCGCTCCCACCCCTAATAAAGACATGATAAGCCCAAGCTGACTAACGGTGGAAAAAGCAAGAATCCCCTTTAAATCTGTTTGCTTAACAGCATTGAACGATCCCCAGAAAAGGGTTAAAATTCCAAAACCACCTACAAGCCATAGCCATAAACCTTGATCAGCAAACACAGGACTCATTCTCGCAACAAGATAAAGACCCGCTTTAACCATTGTGGCAGAGTGTAAATAGGCACTGACAGGAGTAGGCGCTTCCATTGCATCTGGTAACCAAATATGAAATGGGAATTGTGCAGATTTGGTAAAAGCCCCTAAAAGAACTAGGATCAATGCTGGAATAAATAGCGGATCAGTAGATAATTCACCCGCCATTCCGACAA
The DNA here is from genome assembly GCF_016908495.1 of Rossellomorea pakistanensis. Taxonomy (GTDB): domain Bacteria; phylum Bacillota; class Bacilli; order Bacillales; family Bacillaceae_B; genus Rossellomorea; species Rossellomorea pakistanensis. Next base: position 1,227,287 of record NZ_JAFBDZ010000002.1, read on the forward strand.
TCTCCCGAATACTAAAGCTTCCACCCATAACATAAAGAAGGAGGAATCCCCCAAGCATGGAAAGTCCGCCAAAAACAGTCATAAGCATCGATTTTTGAGCGCCATAACGAGAACGCTCTCGATGGTACCAATAGCCAATTAGTAAGAAAGAAGAAATCGAAGTAAACTCCCAGAACATGTAGAGCACGATTAAATTATCGGATAGTACAACTCCAAGCATGGCTCCCATGAACATCAGTAAATAGACATAGAAATTATGGAGCTGCTCTTTATCCTTATTCAAATAATAGATCGAATAAAGGACCACGAGCGAGCCTATTCCGGTAATCAATAGGGCAAAAAGTAAACCAAGACCATCCACATATGCAGTGAAATTAATATCAAATGAAGGCATCCATTGAACCGTTTCTTTGATAGTGTTTCCACCGCTAGTGATTGAAATAAATTGAAAGAAATAAGTAAAAAGAATTACTGGTAAAATAAGTACAAACCAGCCAGTATGTATTTTTCTAAATAACTTGTACAGTAACGGTATAATGATCGCCATTAAAAATGGTGAAATAATGGCCCAATGTAATAATGTCAAAAAATACCCCCCTTTAGAACTTGCCCTTCTTGTCTAATTAACCTAAAAGCATTATAACGCAAAAAAAAGACGCTTGCATTTCTTAGAGTTCGCGGTATTCCTTAATTCCACAAATGATATTAAATATGTAGAGATACGGAAAAATACCTAAAAAAATTTTTTTGAAACGATCTAGTAAATAGAGGTTTACGAATAGTCTTTCCAAATTTCGTACATACTATTGCTAGGTGGTGAAATCCAGTGCGTACGAAATTGACCATTTCTATTATGATCTTTTCAATTTTATTTATAAGTGCATGGTTCATACATGAAAATGCAAAGAATAACCGAATGAACAAGATCACTAAAATAGAAAGAGAAGGACAACAAAACTTTTTAAGAAATGTAAATACTGAGGGGAATAGTGATATGGAACCAGCACCTGTCATGGAACCCTTCAAACCAAGAGAATATATACGAATTGTACGGTAGAATTCTTAAGGGTATTGATTTTCTAAAATTACAGTGTAGAGTAAAGATGGGGAATGCTCCATCTTTTTTTATGTTCCCAAAGTTTTTAAATTAGTAGGAGAGACTTTCTGTGAGAAATGCCTATTTAACCGGTTATTTACCCCTGTTTTCGATTTTATTATTTAGCTTAACTTTTTCTGTTTATGGTGTTGAAGTATTTATAGACCTTTTTAAAAAAATTGGTGTCTATCCTGGTATGAGAGAATTTCTTTCCAATATGGAACTTAAATTCTTAATCCTGATCCTTCTGATGGTCGTTTTCTTCATGGTTTTTGCTGCTTTAAAATTAATTGCCGAGACGATAAACGAATTGTCACTTTTATTTTTCTCTAAGGATTCAGAAGGTGAAATCTTAAAATCGGTCCGGTCCGGGAAAATGATTTATTTTTTTGGATCTCTTGCATCTGTTGCAAGTCTCAAATCCTTTTTAGGGCTGCTCATTATCTTTGCACTGACATCATTCGTATACTTTATTTACTTTGTTACAAAAATTTCACCATCTCTAACAAAGGCTGGGGCCATAGGGATTGTATTCTTTCAAGTCATTACATGGTCTTTACTATTCTTAAGCATTATCCTCGTGTTCTTAAAACTATACAACGGCATCATGGCCAGCCTGCCAATCATGTCACAAGTAGAACTATAAAGACACCATGTTCAGCTAATGTAGTTGTTTTTAAAATCAAGCCATCTCTAATAAGAAAAATATTAGGTCATAGACTCTTGAAAAAGGGCTCCGAGGGAATTTTATTCTCAACTTTTGCTGTTTTATTTTCGACTTTAGTTGATTTATTCTCAACTATTTGGTGTTTATCGATTTCTCGACAATATTTGATAAATTTCAAACAAGCTAAGATAGGTCTAATTTCAATACGTTAAAAAAGCAGGGCAAGAAAAACGAAAAGTTTTTCTTGCCCTGCTTTCATTTTAAGGATTTTTGTCTTAATTAGAAGAGGGGGAAATATACCTATCATTCCATCATGATCCTAGAGCGATCAACTTTATTTCATAATCCACTTCCAAATGCGATGACTAGGTCGGTATCGTTCAATGGCTTCCATGCTTTTAGGGATGTCATGCCCGACCCATACACCGGTTGTGTATTGATCGGTTAAGCCCATTACCCAATAGTCGTTATAGTTGTTGGTTGTACCGGTTTTGATGCCGACGTATGGTTTGGATACATAAGCTGGTTCTCCAGTACCGGTAACGGCTGCAAAGTTTAGCATTTTCCTCATTTTTTCGGTAGTTTGAGGTGACCACACTTGAATAGAAGGGTCTTTCCATTCATAAAGTACTTTCCCTTTCCTGTCGGTTACCTTAATAATCGCATGTGACTTTAAATAGCTCCCGTTAACAAAGGAAGTGTAGGCATCGGTTAACTCTAAAGGAGACATTCCATAAGTAAATCCCCCAACAGCTGCTGCATAGGTTTGATCTTTTAGCTGAACATTTTCAAAATCAAACAAGTTTAATGTTTCGAACGCCTTAGTTATTCCTGTTTTTTCGAACAATCTAAGAGCAGGCGTGTTGTAGGATTCTTTAAAGGCTTGATTAATCGTGACTTGACCGTATTGCCTTCCACCGTAATTCTCTGGGCAATAATTCGAGACACAATAGGAATTAGCATTAATAGTCTCGTAAATAGAAGGTTGGTATTCTTCAATGTATGGGCCGTATACTAATAGCGGCTTGATCACAGATCCAGGCTGTCTAACGGCTTGATAGGCATGGTGAAAATTATACTTCTGATAATGTTTTCCGCCAGTAATGGCAACAATTTTTCTTGATTTGTTGTTGATTGTTACCGTCGCACCTTCAACACCCTCATAGACTAGTGAGTTATTCAAAGCTTCTATACTTTTCTGTTGCATGGAAGGCTGAAGGGCAGTATGAATCATGATACCTGATTGAACGACCTCATTTACCCGTTTATCTAGCTGATGTTCCATTTTTAATTTTTCTTCTTGCGTATTTGCTTGTTTTATTTTTTTATCAAAGCCTTCAGAATGAGCGATTAATTGGCTTAATTCATGCTCAGCATATACGGCATAATCAGGATATTGATCGATTTTCTTTCTTATCTTTAATTTGATTGGCGTATTTTTTATTTTCTTGGACTCTTGTGCCGTAATCGTACCTTCTTGTTCTAACAAGTCCAATAATCTTTCCTGTCTTTCCTTTGCTTTGTCGAAATGTTCGAGTGGATCGTATTTATTAGGATTATTTGGTATTGCCAAAATAAACGAAAGTTCCGCTTTATTCAAATCCTGTAGATTTTGATTAAAATAATACTGGGATGCGGTTTCAACACCATAGATACCATTGCTAAAATAGATGACGTTTAAATAAAGCTCCATAATTTCATCCTTTGAAAAGGATTTCTCAATTTCATAGGAGTAAAACAACTCTGTTAGTTTCCGGTTATACGTTTTTTCCTGTCCTAAGTACAAGTTACGGGCTAGCTGCTGTGTAATCGTGCTTCCGCCTTGTTGAATATGTGTAAAAACAAGGTTCTTCACTAAAGCGCGAATGATGGCCCCAGCATCAAATCCGACATGTTCATAAAAATTCCGATCTTCTGTAATCACAAGTAAATCCTTGGCGAATGACGGAATATCCTCATTCTCTACATAAAGACGGAAGGGACGGTTCATTTCTGAGAAAACTTGACCATTTGCATCAAGTAGTAAACTTGTTTTCTTAATATTGAGCTTATCTTCATTTACAGCTTGATTAAGTGCTTTATTGAAGCCCTGCACTTTTTGAACTTCAGAGCTTGCTCCAAACAAAACGGTTATGAAAATCGTAAACAATGTACAAATCAAAATATATCCGCTAATCGTTCTCATAAATTTCAACTCTTCTTAAGGTGGTTTTAAGTTCCTATCCTTATTTTCGGCAATTAATAGTTTTCTTTTAACCTATTTCTCTCAGTTGAATGTTTAAGGCTCCACCACAGTAAACCGAAAGCACAAAGGAATAAAGCTGCTGTCACGTAGAAGACGGAAGAGATGCCAATAAATCCAGACATTACTCCTCCAAATACAGGTCCAATAACGTTTCCAAGAAAACGAAAGCTTTGGTTGTACCCTAGTACTTCACCCTGCATGGAAAGGGGGGCTTCCTGTCGAATATAAGCAGTTGCACATGGGATCATTCCACCAATCGCCATCCCGAATAAAAATCTGAAAAGAACGAGGTGCCAAAGCTGTTCTGCTAATGCTTGAGGGATAATAAAAATGGCTGCTAAAACCAAAAGAATCGATAATACTTTTTCATATCCGATTTCATCTCCAAGCTTTCCCCATTGTCGAGTGACAAGCAGATTCCCGAACCCAGTGGCTGAAAAAGCTAACCCTGCAAGAAATGCTAGATTACTAGTCGATGTTAATTCATCAACATATAAAGCAAGCAACGGCTGTATACTGAAGTTTGCAATTTGTATCACCATTGAAAGAATCATAATGGTTAACAGTAATTTATGTTTCAGGATGTGGGTAAAAACTTCTTTTCTCGTATAATGTTTTTTCTTAGCTGTGGATGCTCCTCCCCTTTTTTCTACAATTCCTATTAAAACGCCAGTAGCGGCTAAGGAGATCGCAATGGAAGTAACGATAAAGGTATATGAGAACCCAAATGTATCCGCCATTAACCCTCCCAACACTGGACCAAAAAGCCCTCCAGAAACAGTCCCCATTTGTAGCGTTCCTAATGTTTTCCCGGCGATTTCCTTTGGTGTCTGGGAAGAGATGAGGGCAAGCGACGTTGGAATAAAACCGGTTACGGCTCCCATGGCCATCCGTAAAAAGAACAGACCAAGAACAGAGTCTACAAACCCCATGAGAAAAATAGATAAAGCAATACCATAACCAGTAACGAGGAGAATTGGTTTAAAGCCAAATCTATCCCCGATCCTTCCCCAAATTGGAGAGACAAAAAACGCGACTAGAAATGTAATCCCAAATATAAAACCGGACCATCTTTGGACAAATGCATCGTCATAATTTCCAAAGGTTTCAATATAAAGTGAGATGAAAGGTAAAACCATTGTTGCACTTGCTGCCACTAAAAAATTTGCAAACCACATGATGACAAGGTTTCTTTTTTCAATTGAGATAGGAGACACCTTCTTTATAAATTTAAATAAAATATGTCCTTATGAGTGAACATTACATTCCCCATTATACCGAATAATACTTCGATTTACTAAATATTCATTTTGTAAAGTATGATAAATTGGGGTGATTTTTCTAAAAATTCTATAAATAAATCATAATTCTTCACAATAAGGTGATATAATATTTTAATAAGAGGCACGATTCCTATTTTTTGATAGGGTTGGACGGTACTACCTGAAGTCAAACAGGAGGGAGTATTTTGTTAAAAGGAAAACAATTGATCTTTATTGACTTTGAATTTTCAATGCCGGAACGTAGTCGAACACCGAAACATTTTTATCCAGAGATTATTGAAGCAGGAATTGTCGTTGTCCAAAATAATGAGGTGATGGAAAAGTTTTCTTCGTACGTTAAACCAACAGCATTTCCTAAATTGACAACACGCTGTAAAAAGTTTCTATCCATTAAACAAGAACAGGTAGATCAAGGTATTTCATTTACTAATCTAATTCAATATTTCGCTGAAATGAATCAACATGGGAAAAATAAAGTGGTAACTTGGGGTAATATGGATATGAAGGTGTTGCGGGATAATTGCAAAAAGCAGGGAATTGAATTTCCACTAGTTGGGGAGTTTATCGATTTATCGATGGAATATAAGAAGTTTTTTGGGGATCAAAATCAAACAGGCTTGTGGAAGGCTGTTCAAGAATACGGACGTGATGGTGTTGGAAATCATCATAAAGCATTAGATGATGCTCTTACAACTTATCATATTTACAAGCTTGTGGAAAAAGATAAAAAGTATCTTGAAAAAGCGACACCTCCAACGATCGGAGAACGAATCGATTTATCGAAACTTTTTAATCAATTAGCATGAAAACCCAACACTCATTATTTAAGGTTGGGTTTTTTGTTTACATTTTTATCGAATACATCAGTTCATATTCTTTTTGAACACCATTTAATGCCTGTAAGCTTTTATCGGAATACGGGGTACTCTCTTTTGTAAGCTCCCTTTTTAATTCGGCAAAAGCTTTTTTTAGTGAAAGATGATAATTATCTATCTCACCATCGTAAGGCTTTACCATTTTTAGTGGAATATTGGCTCTCTCTGTATAGGCAAGAGCTTTTCGCTCATGGAACAGCGGAACATCAACATCTTTCGGATGGTGTAGATCACCTTGTCGAGGGTGTTTTAGAACAGCTAGAATTTTGACGACAAAATGGTGTGACCTAGTTTCTGTAATCTCACCAATATATTTTCCAGTCTTGTAAAGAGCTGTGACTATATTCCCCTTTTTAAGTTCAGACATGAAATACCTCTCCTTCTTCTTGCCAACTTTTTAGTAAAATGAAAAAATAGACAAGATAAGTATAGTTCAAAGTTAACATGTGGAGGGGAGAAAATGAAGCGCTTTACATATCTATTTTTTATCATGCTCATTTCTGTTGTGATAACAGCCTGTGGTCAGTCTGATCAAAACAAGGGAGAAAATGAATCTAACGGTAGTCAAAAAGAGGATGTAACATATCCACAGCTTACCAATGAAGTTCTAGAAAATGAGAAGGCCGTTGTAATGAAAACGAATATGGGAGATATCAAAATAAAGTTGTTTCCAGACCATGCTCCAAAAACGGTTGAAAACTTCATTACTCATAGTAAAGAAGGCTATTACGAAGGTGTCACTTTCCACCGTGTCATTAAAGACTTCATGATTCAAGGTGGAGATCCGGGTGGTACCGGAACAGGCGGTGAAAGTATTTGGGGAGAACCATTTGAGGATGAATTCTCAAAAGAATTATACAATCTTCGTGGTGCTCTATCGATGGCGAACGCTGGACCTGATACAAATGGCAGTCAATTCTTCATCGTCCAAAATTCTTCCGTTGATGAATCACTGAAGACTCAAATGGAAGAGGCAGGTTTCCCTGAAGAAATTGTTAATGCCTACATGGAAAAAGGCGGCACACCTCATCTTGATAATAAACATACCGTATTTGGCCAAGTAATCGAAGGAATGGATATTGTTGATAAGATTGCAAATGTTGAAACGGGTGAAGGGGATAAACCTGTAGAGGATGTTGTAATCGAGAAAATTGAGATTGTGAAAAAATAAATGTAAGTTGAGCGGGCTTTCCTTAAGGGTCCGGAACCACTATGATTCTCCCTATATAGAAGATATCATGAGGATTCTTCTATATAGGGAAGTTACGGGTACTGACACCTTTGTTTTTGGGCGGTCCCGTTTTTTAAATGCACTTTGGAAGAGATTATCTTTGTATGTGATTAATTTTTTCGTACGTCACCGAATTGTAACGGATTCATTCGTATTCTAATGGAGTATGTTCATCCCTATTGTTATAATAGGCAATAAAGTGGTTGGTTTTTGAAAGGAGTCAAGCATGCATTTTTCCTACATATTAAATTTATTTCTCTATTTTCCTGAAGATAAAATGGAGTACATTCCAGCTGTTATTTCATTTACCATTTTTGCGATAGCTGCTGTGTTAACCTTCCGTTTGATTATAAGAGCGTCGAAAAAAGAGGAGTTAAAAACAAGGAGACAAGAAGAAGAGGCAAGCATTCGACCTCCAAAAGAAGACTCATAAAGGATTGCTGTTATAAAAACCTCTGACAAAGGTAAAAATGAGAAAGATACTTACAGAGTTGGAGGACAATCATTATGAGGATTCGCACTTATCTTGTCGTTCCGATTGCCATTATTTTTTTACAAGCATGTGCAATTGAAAACCCCAAAAAAGCGGAGGTTGACATCAAAAACGATGTTGGCGATTCATTAGGGACTATAACACTTCAAGAGCAAGCGTCAGGAGTCGAGCTTGATATTAACCTTGAAGGTTTACCGCCAGGTGAGCATGGTATCCATATCCATGAAAAGGGTAAATGTGAACCACCAGATTTTGAATCGGCAGGAAACCATTTTAATCCGGACAATAAAAAGCATGGATTAATGCACCCGAAAGGAGCGCATGCGGGTGATTTGCCTAATCTGATTGTAAAAGATGATAGTACCGTTAAAGTAAAGATCATGGCACCGTTAGTAACCATGTCAAAAGGCAAGACCTCTCTTTTCACAAAAGAAGGAACAAGCATTGTTATAACAGAAGAGAAGGATGACGGTATGTCACAACCAACAGGTGAATCAGGAAAAAGAATTGCTTGCGGTGAGATTACGAATAATAAAAAATCAAATTAACTAGATAAAAAGCTGATCTGGACATTCCTTGAAGATGTTAGATCAGCTATTTTTATATTCAAGCAGATAAGGGTTTATTTAATTTTTCAATGACTGTTTTCGTAAACAATGTTGTTACTTGAAAAGGGGTTGGTTTCCGCTCCAATCAACCTTTTTACAAAAATTTATGTTCTTAAGAACAACAATCTTTTAAGTATCAGCCTATTCAAATGACCGTTTTAAACGATCTAATCCTTCAAGAAGCATATTCCTCGGACAAGCAATGTTCATTCTCACAAATCCTTCTCCCCCGGGTCCGTATTTTGGCCCAGGCTCGAGGGCAAGCTTGCCTTTTTCAAGTAAACGTGAGGCAATTTCTTTATCGTCATAACCAGTGTTTCTACAATCGATCCAGATTAAGTAAGTTCCCTCAGGTTCAACAACTTCTAATTGTGGAATTTCGCTAGTAATAAATTTTTTAGTTAGCTCAATATTTTCTTTTACATACTCAAGTAAGCTTTCCAGCCAATTTTCTCCGAACTCATAAGCGGCTTCCATTCCGGCTATTCCAAAGGTCCCAAGAGTGAAAAAACCTTGCCGCTTTTGAGCTTCTTCGATTTTTTTCCGAGAATGTTTATTAGGGATAACCATAAAGGAAGCTTGTAATCCTGCAAGATTAAAGGTTTTACTTGGAGCCATAAGCGTAATGGTTATGTTTTCATATTTCTTATCTAAAGATGCAATCGGAACATGCTTATGGGGAGAAAATACAAGATCGGAATGGATCTCATCTGAGACAATTTGAACATCATATTTTAGACAAAGCTCTGCGATTTTCATTAATTCATCTTTTGTCCATACACGTCCACTCGGATTATGTGGATTGCATAATAAAAATAATTTTACCCCGTTTTGAAGGGATTTTTCGAATGCTTCAAAATCGATTTCGTAGTAACCTTTATTTAAGACGAGTGGACAATTTTCCACTACACGTTGATTGGCTTCTACCATATTAAAAAAAGGTGTGTAAACAGGAGACTGGAGCATTATACGGTCATTTGGCTGTGTATGTGCTTGAATGATGGTTGCAATAGCCGGAACTACTCCTGGACTATATAGAAGTGAATCTGTTTCTATACTCCAATTATGTCGTGTATGCAACCAATTTTGAATAGAGGATGCTGTTCGTTCGCCGATGAAGGTATATCCGAAAATTCCATGTTCCAGTCGTTTTTCTAATTCTTTTATGACCATTGGTGGTGGAGCAAAGTCCATATCTGCCACCCACATAGGAAGTACATCCTCTTTTCCAAAAATGGTTTTTCTTAAATCCCATTTTACAGAATTGGTTCCTTCTCGTTTAATTTCATAATGGAAGTCATTCATCAAAACACCATCCTTTTCATTCGTTACATATATGATAAGATAATAGGGCGTCAGAATAAAATAATCTGTCTTTTATTTTAAGGCTTTTCGAATTCTTGTTATGAATAGATAAAAGTATTCTTATTTTGTTATGAAAAAATTGAGATAAAACAAGAAGTTGGGTGAACAATATGGAACAAAATATGAGAGCAACGAATGAAATGCTGTTTATAACATTACAAGAATGGGACCCTTTTTCCATTGGTAAGGAAGGCTACGATACGGAAATTGCCGACAGTATTGCAGCCGTTCACAGAATGGATCATCCTAATGAGCTGGCGAAAAAAATTCAAGAAATTTATGAGTTTTCTTTTGAAGAATGGATTCCGATGGAGAGCTGTTTAAAGGTGGCTTATAAATTGATTGAAATCAAAAATACTGGCAGCTGTAGTTTATAAGTTAGGCTCTTTTCTAAAAGATTGTTGATTTTAGCAACATTGAAAACGTAGAGTGGATTGGAGCGGAAGGCACTTGACTCCTGCGGGATGTAGAGGAAAAGTCGAGACCCCACAGAGGAAACGTCGAGGAGGTTCGACTTCCTCCCCGTGGAAAGTAAGTGCCTGTAGCGAAAAGGAACGGCCCACTGTTTATTCCTAGAAACAACAAACTTAGCGAAAACAGCCTTATAAAAAGGACAGCTTACCCTGGCTGTCCTTCTAAAACCTTATTGTTTCCCTGTATAAAGGAAAGTATATGCTGTTTCACTTCCTCAGGCTTTTCTTCTGGTACAAGGTGACCTGTTTCATCTAACACAATCATTTGGGAATTTGGCAGATCTTTTTTCAAACGTTCTCCTACATTTAATGGAACGACTCGATCGTGCTTCCCCCAAATAAGTAAGCATGGTGTTTGGATCTCTTTTAAATCCGGTACCGTTAAATCTCCTTCTCTATCCCGTATCATTCTTGTTAATGCTTTGAAAATATCATCATCCAAAAAAGGTTTTAAATAGCCGAACATCATTTCATCGTTTATCATTTGAATATCATGAACGACGTTTTCAAGGTTTTTTCTTACACCTGATCTTGTCAGCCAGAGCTTTATATATAAATGGAAAAATGGAATATAACTTAACATCGATACATGCCATTTCATCCTTTTCAGGTAACCTGAGCTACAAAGCAAGATGCCTTTTTGGACGAGGTCTGGCTTCATTTTCATAATATTAAGGGCAATTTGCCCACCCATTGAGTGACCAGCGAGATAAATATCTTGAAGATTAAGCTGGTCAAGAAGCTTTATAACGGTTTTCCCTAGGTTTTCGTAGGAATAGATGAACTTATTACTCTTTTCGCTATTGCCAAATGGGGGAAGGTCAATTGAAATCACATTGAAATCCTGCTTTAATAACGGTGTTAAATGACGAAAACTAAAGGTGGAAGATAAAAATCCATGTAATAAAACAAAGGTTTCTTTTGCATAAGGATGGCGATAATATTCATAGAATACATCGACCCCATTGACGTTTACTCGATACGTTGTATCCTTATCTGACATGACCATCACTCCTGTTTTTTCCGTATTTGTATTCTACCCGGAAGAAGCAAAAAAACACCTTTTTTTCATCATTTTAGCTCTAAAAGTATTCAGTTTTGTTATAATAAAAGAGTTTTAAATCGACCATAGAGGAGGGCACAACATGCAGCTAAATGAAAAAGAGCTAAATATTTTACATATCCTCGAACAAGACGCTAGGGCTTCAATTGAAACGATCAGTAAAATGATTGAGATAAGTGAAGGGGAAGTTCAAAGCATGATCGAGAAGCTGGAAGCACAACAAATTCTTGTCCGTTATACATCCATTATTGATTGGTCTAAAGTAGCTGGACATGAAGGTGTTACAGCAATGATAGATGTAAAGGTTACTCCTAAACGAGGGGTCGGCTTTAATGAAGTGGCACAACGAATTTATCGATATAAAGAGGTTCAATCTGTGTATTTAATGTCTGGAGCCTATGACCTTTCAGTGACGGTTGTGGGTCATTCCATGAATGAAGTAGCCCGGTTTGTATCTGAAAAGTTATCAACCATTGACTCGGTTATTTCGACAACGACCCATTTTCAATTGAAAAAATATAAACATGATGGAACCATTTTTAATCATGACCAAGAAGATAAAAGAATTGTGGTGTCTCCGTAATGAAAACAAAAACGAAGCATTACTTATCAAAGAACGTAGAAAATCTTAAACCATCAGGGATTCGTAAATTTTTCGACTTAGCCGCTAATATGGAGGGAGTTATTTCTCTTGGTGTGGGGGAACCTGATTTTGTCACATCGTGGACAGTAAGAGAAGCTGCTATCCTTTCTTTAGAACAAGGATATACCTCCTATACTGCCAATGCTGGGCTAGCTGAATTACGGGAAGAGATTACGAAATATATGGAAATAGGGTTTGGTGTTAAATATGATTGGCGTGAAGAAGTCATTGTTACTGTGGGGGCGAGTCAAGCGATTGATTTAGCACTAAGAGCCATCATTGATCCCGGGGATGAAGTCATTGTTGTTGAGCCAAGTTTTGTTTCTTATGTTCCTCTAGTTCAATTGGCTGGTGGAGTCGCTGTAACAGTTGAAACAAAGCCGGAAAATGGCTTTAAACTTCAAGCTTCAGAGCTTAAAGAAGCGATTACTCCGAAAACGAAGGCCGTTCTTCTTTGTTCTCCAAACAATCCAACTGGAACTCTGCTTACAAAAGAAGATTTAGAGGGATTAACAGATGTCATTAAAGAAAATGATTTACTTGTCATATCAGATGAGATCTATGCTGAATTAGCCTATGATGACCAACATGTATCTGTTGCAGCCCTTGAGGAAATGAGGGAACGGACAATTCTTGTTAATGGATTCTCCAAAGGATTTGCGATGACAGGATGGAGATTGGGGTTTCTCTGTGCTCCAGCTGAGATCTCAAAAGCGATGTTGAAAATTCATCAGTATTCCATGATGTGTGCGCCTACACCAGCCCAATTTGGAGCATTAGAGGCTTTAGTAAATGGTATGGGAGACGTGGCTGAAATGAAGAGAAGCTATCATCTGCGACGAAACTATTTTGTGACGTCATTGAATGAGCTGGGCTTAAGTTGCCATACTCCTGGGGGAGCCTTTTACGCTTTCCCATCTATAGAAGCAACGGGGCTAAGCTCTGAGCAATTTGCAGAACAATTACTTTTGGAACAAAAAGTGGCCGTTGTTCCTGGAAACGTCTTTGGGAAAGGAGGAGAAGGACATATCCGCTGCTCCTACGCAACCTCCATGGAACAACTACAAGAAGCCGTAAAACGAATCAAAAAATTCGTAGAAAAGAAAATCTAGTTAACATAATGAGGGACGGTTCTCGAATGCGTTAATACGTTAACGCGCTCGAGAACCGTCCCTCAATACTTTAAAGCAATAAAAAGGGGATTGACCATTTTGGCCAATCCCAAAGTACAAAAACAAAAGGGGGAATACTTAGAAAGCATATTTTAAGGATTACCCGTTTCTTGAGTTTTTATACCTTTATTTTAAAAAATCTTTTAAAAAAATTATATTTTTATAAACTTTTTTCCTCATATTTAATTTTGTAGAGCATTTGCATCACTCTTAAAAAGTCTTCTTCAGAAAATTCCTTCGCTTTTCTAAGGATAAGCTTTGCTTTTTTCGTTCCAATTTCATTAACAAGCTGTTCAATTTCTGGGTCAAGATGTAAAGGTGGGGAGTCCTGATATTCCTTTTCAAGAAGCTCGGATGCAGGAATATCTAAGACAGTAGAGAGCTTTAAGATGGTTTGTGTATCGGGTAGCTGTAAGCCAGATTCATACTTTTCGATTGTTTGACTTCCTAGTCGAGTTTTTAACGCAAGTTCTTGCTGACTCATTTTTCTTTGTTTCCGGTACTGCAATAAATGCTGACCAAAGTGAGACATAAAACCCCTCCCTAATATTGTTCGATTCTTATCTATTATTTTACCATTTATAATTGGGAATTAATTCATGTAATCGTGAACATTATGTTAAATGTTTCACAATCTTTAAGAACCATTACTCATGAATAGAGTTTTGTCAAAAAGTCGATATTATATTGGAATTGAGGTTAGAAATGGAAAAGTTGAAATATAAGAAACAAATCCAGTATTTCGATTTAAATTATCACGCTAAACAACAATCTAATACGACTCTCCATACTTCTACTTCAATATCCACTTATTTCGAAACAAAAAACCCCTAGATACTCACAAAAAAAGGCAGCCTCACCTAAAGTGAGAACTGCCATTAACAATTATAATATTTCCATCATGTTTAAAAAGATCAAAATGATCGCAACCGGAACGATGTATCGTATTAGAAAGTACCACATTTTGAAAAAGAAACTAGATATATTTGAACCTGAATTCAATTCATCCCAAACATCTGCTTTTTTTAAACGATAAGATACAAAGATACTAATTAAGAAAGCTCCTAATGGTAAACCGATATTGCTTGTTACGTAATCGGCAAAATCAAAGAAAACCATGTCCATAATAAAGAAATCAGTTAAGACCCCAAAGGAAAGAGCACTTGGAATTCCCACTACAAAAGCCAACACCCCAGAAGCCCATGTATATTTTTTTCTCTTTTCTGGCTTTTCTTTTGATAGAACGGCTACAAAAATTTCTAAAATCGAAAACGCCGAGGTTAACGTCGCAAATAATAGTAAGATTAAAAAAACTATCAGAAAAAATCCTCCAAAGGCGATTTCATTAAATACGGCAGGAATCACAACAAAAATAAGACCAGGCCCTACATCTGGCTCAAAACCAAGTGCAAACACAGAAGGGAAAATAACCAATCCTGCTAATAAAGAAATGATAATATTTAATGCAGCCACACTAAAGGCGGACTTCGGCATATCCTCATTTTTAGGTAAATAGGAAGAGTAGGTTACCATGACGGAAAGACCTACAGTTAAGGCAAAAAATGCTTGTCCTAATGCTAGTAAAGCGGTTTTACCATTTAAGTAACTCCAGTCAGGTTGAAGTAAGAATTTTACCCCTTCCATAGCCCCATCAAGGGAAAGTGATCGGATAGCTAAAACAATAAAAAGAATTAATAGAGCAGGCATCATGATACGACTCGCTTTTTCAATTCCTTTTTGAATACCGCTTTTTACTACAAAAATTGTCATGAGTATGAATATGAATTGAGCGAGTAATACTTCAACTGGATTCGAAATAATGCTTTCAAATAGGTCAGCATATTCGCTTTGACTTTTTCCGATGAGGACCCCCGTAAAACTCCGCAACAAGTAGGAAAGGATCCACCCTCCTACAACGCTATAAAAAGAAAGGATTAGAATCGATACAATCGTTCCCCAATAACCTATCCAATGCCATTTAGTACCTGGTGCCAAATTTTTATAAGAATGAACGGCATCTGCTTGACCTCTTCGTCCAATGATAAACTCACCAATTAGAATGGGGGTGGCAATGAGAACAGTAAAAAGTATAAATAATAAAAAGAATACTCCGCCACCATTCGTTCCCGCCATATAAGGGAACTTCCATATTGCTCCTAACCCGATTGCAGAACCGGCTGCAGCCAGTATAAATCCTACCTTAGATGTCCATTGATCTTTATTTGCCATTAATAAACTCCTTTTCTTGACTTATGTGACGATTTTATAAATGGTACTATGTTTTGTTACACGTGTACAGATGAATAGATCATTTTCAAGAAATAATTAATATTGGAATTATCTTGATAATATGAAACAATTTGATTAAAACTCTCGTTACATAGATAAAAAAAAGATATAACACAGAAAAGGGGGAATTCCTCATTGGATGATCAGCTCTTAATTCAGCAGGCCCAGAAAGGGAATCTTACTGCTTATGGGGAATTAATTCAAAAATACTCACCAGTTGTGGAACGATTTGCATACCAAATGGGGAATTCGATGGATGACATCCCAGATATTTCTCAAGAAGTATTTATAAGAGTCTATCGTTTTCTCCACCAATTCTCACACTCTAGGTTCACCACTTGGCTTTATAAAATTACATTAAATGTTTCAAGGGATTATGGTAGACAAAGAAATCAATTAAAAAGCAAGCTTCAAAAATTGCAAAATGAACCGATCCCACAAGTAAGTACCCTAACAGATGAACAAATTTTTCGTGAAGAAGAAGACCGAATTCTTCATCACTGCATTCATAATCTTGATGAAAAATATCAATTGCCTATTATCTTGCACTATTTTCATGAAAAAAAGTACGAGGAGATTGCCGAAATCTTGTCACTTAACCTATCAACAGTGAAAACAAGGCTTCTTCGGGGAAAGGCGATTTTAAAACAAGCACTTATAAAAGCAGAGGGTGAGGAGGGAACGATAAATGGATGATAAAATGCTTGAAAAGCGCTTAGATTTACTGAATAAAAGCTATCATCGAATTCCGCCTCAAACAGATTCTTCTGAGGTATTAAAAGCCATAGAAAAAGAAGTACAGCCGAAAAAGCCTACTAAAAAACGAAAAAGGATTCATTGGCCATATGCGGCAAGTTTCATCGGGGTAATTCTAATTTCCACGGTCTTAGCTTTCCAGTTTTCAGTAGGAAAAAGTGAAGAAAGGAGTAATGCAAATCAGAAAAAGGAATCAATCATTACATCTGAAAAAGTCCAAGCTGAAATAGAAGAAGCGAGAAAGCTATTCGAGATGAGAATGTTACAATCAAAAGAAAGTGTTGGGTTAACAAAGGAAGCATTTGAAGAGACCTATATGTATCAATCGGCTAAAAGTGTTCTCCGATATGCAGAGAGTGCACCTAAACGTGATCTCACCGAGAGTGAACAGATCAAGCTGGTTCATTCAGCTAAAGAAGAAATTGAACGAAGCCTTTTAACTCCGGAGCAAATGATTCGAGGATTGGTCAAAATAAATCCAGAAGAAGCAGACAATTGGATGAATAAGTTTTTAACAAAGCACAACGACCTAACCATGATTTATGAAGGGGAAATCCAAAAGCTAGAGAGTGATTGGCAGAAACCTGTTCAAAATGGTAAAGATGATATCAGGGCACTAACCTATTATTTTTACGATAGTAAAGAGCAGCCTAAGCAATTAATGAACCTACTAGAAGGTGCAACCTTTAATGGAGTCGAATTAAAATATTTAGAGGATACGGATTCATTTCATGGATATTTAGATTATGAATTAATCAGCATTTACATTAGAGAAAATCCTTTTTTACCAGAGCTATATAAAAAGGTATTAAAACTAAAAGGATCCAAACCAGCCATCATAACAGGTGAAATGCAAATTTCTTGGAAAGAGGCTGGTGAAAGATTGATTCAATACGAGCAAGTGCTTTCTCAATTACCTAACAACAGCAATCTCAAGGGATTGATAATGGTTGAATATGATCGTTTATATCAATTCTTTGTACATGGAACCGTAATTGGTGGAAATCAATCCATTTTTAACAAAGATGGAATACTCAAGAAAGAAGTGAAAGACGCGTTTGAATATTTAATTCAAACATATCAAGGTACGACAACATCCAAGTATATTAAAAATGAGTACAATGACTTAAAAGAGAATCAGTTTACTAAACCAAAGGATTGGGAAAAGGAGATGTCACCAATCCCTACCATTGAAGAACTATCACATAACTAGTTGTCAGACCAACAGACAAGTAAATAATGGGAATGCTCATTTTCTCTATGAATACTCACTTTAGGATTAGGACAACTTTTGCGATAAGTGATCATCTATGATATAATCTTTAATTGCGTGAAAAAGAGAAAAAATATATATACTAGGAGTTGTTTCCATGACTACAAAATTCGAAACAGGAACTGTCGTTACAGGTAAAGTAACAGGCATTCAACCATACGGTGCGTTCGTTGCACTAGACGAAGAAACACAAGGACTTGTTCACATTTCTGAAATTACTCACGGGTTTGTTAAAGACGTTAATGAACATCTAAATGTTGGAGATGAAGTTCAAGTTAAAGTTTTATCTGTTGATGAAGCAGCAGGAAAAATCAGCCTATCCATTCGTGCTACTCAAGAAGCACCAGTACAAGAAGAAAAGCCAGCTGCCAAAAAGCCTCGCCGCCGTCAAGGTAGTGTTAAGCCAGCTGCTACTACAGAAGCAGCACCAACTGGATTCAATACACTAAAAGACAAGCTAGAAGAGTGGATCGAGCAATCTGAGCGTGAAGATTTAATCAAAAAATAATGCTTTCCTAATAGATGACCAATAAAGGCGCGGTATCTTGTCACCATTCAGTTAATTACTAAATGGTCTACAAGGTACTATTTCCTTTGTGCGGTCATCTTTTTCATTCTTAAAGATGCAAAAATTTTTTTCTATATGCAAACTGATTGAGCGCTCACTCGAAAAATTTTTATGGTTATTTTTCTGAAAAATAAGTCAAGTAAGCGTTTTCTGGAGTTGGCATACTTCTTGCAAACAATATTTCTAAATGAACAAGGGGGAAAACAGATGAAAGAATTGTCAAAGAAACAGGTTCCATTTTCACTCGCACTTATTCCTTTGCTTGTTATGATCGTGATCATGGCAGTAACGATTGTCGTTTTTGAAGGAAGTCCACATATCCCGCTAATTGTTGGGACGATTGTAGCTTCACTGATTGCATGGAGATATGGTTATCAGTGGAAGGAGATTGAAGAAGGTGCTTACAAAGGAATCCGTTTAGCCCTTCCAGCTATTTTAATTATATTGATGGTTGGCTTAACCATCGGCTCTTGGATTGGCGGAGGAATTGTGGCAACTATGATTTATTATGGTTTAAAGCTCATTACTCCTTCCCTTTTTCTCGTAAGTATTTGTATTATTTGTGCGATTGTAACACTAGCTATCGGAAGTTCGTGGTCTACTATGGGAACAATAGGTGTTGCAGGCATGGGGATTGGCATTAGCATGGGGATTCCTGCTCCTATGGTTGCGGGTGCGATTATTTCTGGGTCTTATTTCGGGGATAAAATGTCTCCATTGTCAGACACGACGAATTTAGCTTCTGGGATCACGAATACCGATCTCTTCGAGCATATTAAGCATATGTTTTACACCACAATTCCTGCGTTAGTTATTGCACTTATTGTTTACTGGTTTATGGGAAAAAGATTTAGTGGATCTAGTATTAATAGTGAAAAGATTAGTGAAGTGATGGGTGTATTAGAAACTAGCTTTGTGATTTCACCTTGGCTCTTATTAGTCCCAGCAGCTGTCATACTGTTGGTCGCTAAAAAGGTTCCAGCCCTTCCTGCATTGACTGTAGGAGTGTTCCTTGGCTGGATTTGTCATATTTTTGTCCAAGGTGGCAATGTAGGGGATGCAGTGAATACACTTCAAGGTGGCTTTTCAATTGAATCAGGAAATGCATTAGTAGATGAATTATTTAATCGTGGTGGAATTGATGATATGATGTACACGATTTCACTAACCATTGTAGCAATGACCTTCGGTGGTGTCATGGAACAAACAGGTATGCTGAAAGCGATCGTAGACCAGATTTTAAAGCTCGCTCGAACGGCAAAAAGTCTGATTGTTACGACGATTGTTTCGGCATTCTTTACGAACGTTGCTGCCGCAGAACAATATATCTCCATTCTTTTACCAGGAAGAATGTATCCTGAAGCCTATAAGGATAAAAATTTACACAGCAAAAACCTGTCGAGAGCCTTAGAGGATGGAGGTACCGTTACCTCACCATTCGTTCCATGGAACACCTGTGCAGTCTTTATCATGTCAACACTAGCTGTTCATCCATTTGAATATGCTCCTTACGCAATTTTGAATTACTCAGTTCCGATCATAGCCATCTTCTTTGCGTTTATAGGCTATAAGATTCAATATTTAAAAGGTGGTCAAAAAGATACCACTAAACAGCAAAAAATTTCATAATGGAGGATAGGGGCTGAGATTATGTCGGTCCCTAATTTTTTTGCCAAAATGGGTGAGACTCATTAATTTGTCCGTTACGGCTATTTATTTGTCCAGAGGCGTCATTAATTCATCCGTTCTTTGCGGTTATTTGTCCGTCGATGACAATTTATTGACCGTTCGACAAAACACAACAATTTTCACAATGTAAAAAACATTTAATTCAACAATAAATCGATTCCTCATAAAAACAGACTCCAACAATGATGTTAGAGTCTGCTTATTGTTCAATCTGGTTTTTCAATCCCGTACTTACGGATCCTATATTGAAGATTTTGCCGGCTCATTCCGAGAGATTTTGCCGTCTTTGTAATATTAAAGTGATGGTGAATAAGGGCTTTTTGAATGTAATAAGTTTCGGCTTCATACATAAATTCATCAAGTGGCTTGATTTCTTTTTCCGTTTGGTAAAGTAAGTCTTCTACATTCGCATCGATTTCTGGATGTGACTTCTGTCTGAATTGGATCGGAAGGTGGTTATATTCAATAACTTCCTCGTATTCCATTAAGTTAAATGCTCCTTCTATCACGTGTTCTAGCTCTCGTACATTCCCAGGCCAATCATACTCTAGAAAAAGTTTCTTAACTTGCGAATCTAATGTCTTTATGTTCATCCCAAACAAGCTATTATATTTTTCTATAAAGAAGGCCGTTAGTTCTTGAATGTCGTCCTGTCTCGCTTTTAATGGAGGGATGAAAATCGAAACAACACTAAGTCGATAATAGAGGTCTTTTCTTAATCGGTTCTCGGAAATAGCATCAATAGGGTCTTCGTTAATAGTAGCAATGATCCGTACATCAATAGGGCGGTCTATTGTATCTCCAATTCTTCTGACTTTTTTTTCTTGAATGACCCTGAGTAGTTTGGCTTGAAGAGAGGGGTCTAGGGAATTAATTTCATCTAGTAATAATGTGCCCCCCTCTGCCTGTTCAAAAAGTCCAGGTCTTTCAATCGATCCGGTAAAAGCCCCTTTTTTAGTGCCGAATAATATTCCCTCAATCAATGTGTCAGGAAGTGCCGCACAATTCTGCGAAACAAAAGGCTTGGATGATCTTGGACTGTCGTTATGAATACTTTGAGCAAATAATTCTTTTCCTGTCCCTGTTTCTCCAATGATCAGAACAGACGAGGTTGTCCGGGTTGCTCTTTTACTCGTTTCAATTGCTTCTTGAAAAACAGGATCATTTCCGATGATATTATCAAAAGTATAAAGGGTGTCTTCTTTTTTAAATCTGTTTTCTCTAATTAACTTCTCAAGTTTTGTGACATCTCTCGCTATCTCCATAGCTCCAACGATGTTGTTTTCAATAATGATAGGAAAAGTATCATTTATGGTCGTTATTTCATGGCCGTTGATATTAAAGTAGGTCTGCTTCACGTTTAATCGAGATTCACCTGTCGTGAGGACCTTAAGTAAAGTACTTTCCTCATCTTTTTCAAATTGAAAAACCTCTAATAGGTTTTTATCTAGAACATCATCGACCTCCATGCCTTCAATTTCCATCATTTTTTGATTATAGATGATGGTTCTGCCTTCTTGATCGATGACGTGGACACCAGCATCAATGGCGTTGATCGTCTTTTCGTAGATTAACAATATCTTTTCGTGGTTTTGATTAATTTGCATACTACTCTCTCCTTGGTAGGAAGATAGAAAAATTTTTTTAAAAAAACACTTGAAAAACGCAACGTTCTTTTGCATTATTATATATGTAAGGGTTTTCTGATTGCAAACTTTTTTTGCATATAAGATTCTTACTATTTTAAACTTTTTTAAATCAGACTAAAACTAATATAGAGGAGGAAATCCACATGATTCCGTACAAACATGAGCCATTTACAGATTTTTCTAAAGAAGAAAATCAGAAAGCATTAAAAGAAGGCGTAAAGCTTGTAGAAAGCTATTTAGGTCAAGACTATCCATTAGTAATTGGTGGAGAACGTATTACTACAGAGGATAAAATTGTATCTGTTAACCCTGCAAATAAGGAAGAAGTAATTGGTCGCGTATCTAAAGCGAACCAAGAGCTTGCTGAAAAGGCGATGACAGAAGCTTACAATACGTTTGAGTCTTGGAGAAAAGTAAAACCTGAAACACGTGCGGATATTTTATTCCGAGCTTCGGCAATTGTTCGTCGTCGTAAGCATGAATTCTCAGCTATTCTTGTTAAAGAAGCGGGTAAACCTTGGAATGAAGCGGATGCAGATACGGCTGAAGCGATTGATTTCATGGAATACTATGCTCGTCAAATGCTTCGTATTAAAGAAGGCTTCCCTGTGGAAAGTCGTCCTGGTGAATATAACCAGTTCAACTACATTCCACTAGGTGTCGGAGTGGTTATTTCTCCATGGAACTTCGCGTTTGCTATTATGGCAGGAACAGCAGTAGCTGCGATTGTTTCTGGTAATACAGTACTATTAAAGCCAGCTTCAACTACACCAGTTGTAGCAGCGAAATTTATTGAAGTGTTAGAAGAAGCAGGTCTTCCAAAAGGTGTTATTAACTACGTACCAGGAAGCGGAGCGGAAGTTGGCGACTACTTAGTTGACCATCCAAAAACACGCTTCATCTCTTTCACAGGTTCTCGTGATGTAGGCGTTCGTATTTATGAGCGTGCGGCAAAAGTAAACCCAGGACAAAAATGGCTTAAGCGCGTAATCGCTGAAATGGGTGGGAAGGATACGATTGTTGTTGATAGTGAAGGAGATCTTGAACTGGCAGCACAATCAATCGTAGCCTCTGCATTTGGATTCTCTGGACAAAAATGTTCTGCATGTTCTCGTGCCGTAATTGTTGAGGATGTTTACGATCAAGTCTTAGCTCGTGCTGTTGAATTAACGAAAGAGCTTACTGTTGGTGATACGGTTGATGGAGATAAATTCATGGGCCCTGTTATTGACCAGGCGGCATTTGACAAAATCATGAGCTACATTGAAATCGGTCAAACAGAAGGAAAATTAATGGCAGGTGGAGAAGGAGATAGTTCAAAAGGGTTCTTCGTTAAGCCAACGATTTTTGCAGATGTTGATCCAGAAGCGCGTTTAATGAAGGAAGAAATCTTTGGACCAGTTGTTGCTTTCTCAAAAGCAAAAGATTTCGACCATGCTCTCGAAATTGCAAATAATACAGATTACGGTTTAACAGGTGCTGTTATCACAAATAATCGTGCGAAAATTGAGCAAGCACGTGAAGATTTCCACGTTGGTAACCTTTACTTCAACCGTGGTTGTACAGGTGCGATTGTTGGATACCAACCATTCGGCGGATTCAACATGTCAGGTACTGACTCGAAAGCGGGCGGACCAGATTACCTATTGCTTCACATGCAAGCAAAAACAACATCTGAAATGCTTTAATAATTGATAAGGAGGAGGCTGTCCCAAAAATAAGGTGTCAGGAACCACAACTTCAATATATAGAAGAAGCTCTAAGGAATCTTCTGTATATAGACGAACATTGTGGTCCGTACCCCCTTTGGGACAGCCTCCATCCTTATATTTACCACTATGGAAGATGGAGGAGATTTAGTTGACAGTTAAAACGGATTCGATTATTGAACAAACAGAACGATTTGGTGCGAAAAACTATCACCCGCTACCAATTGTTATCGCAGAAGCTGATGGAGTCTGGGTAAAGGACCCTGAAGGAAACAAATACATGGATATGCTCAGCGCATACTCTGCTGTAAACCAAGGGCACAGACATCCTAAAATTATTCAAGCACTAAAAGATCAAGCGGATAAAGTAACATTAACTTCTCGTGCGTTCCATAATGATCAATTAGGTCCTTGGTACGAAAAGATTTGTAAGCTTACAAATAAAGAAATGGCGCTTCCAATGAACACAGGTGCTGAAGCGGTAGAAACCGCTATTAAAACTGCTCGTCGTTGGGCATACGATGTTAAAGGTGTAGAGGAGAACCAAGCTGAAATCATCGCATGTGAAGGAAACTTCCATGGTAGAACGATGACAGCAGTATCCCTATCTTCAGAAGAAGAGTACAAACGTGGATTTGGACCAATGCTGCCAGGGATCAGTTTAATTCCTTATGGTGACCTTGAAGCATTAAAAGAAAAAATTACTCCAAATACTGCTGCATTTTTGATTGAACCAATTCAAGGGGAAGCTGGAATTGTTATCCCTCCAGAAGGATTCTTAAAAGCAGCTTATGAACTATGTAAAGAAAATAACGTTCTATTTATTGCTGATGAAATCCAAGCTGGTCTAGCTCGATCTGGAAAAATGTTTGCTTGTGAATGGGAAGATGTAGATCCAGATATGTATATCTTAGGAAAAGCATTAGGTGGCGGAGTATTCCCAATTTCATGTGTCGTAGCAAATAAAGAAGTGTTAGGCGTATTCAATCCAGGATCTCACGGATCTACATTTGGCGGGAACCCAATGGCTTGTGCGGTATCTGTCGCTTCATTGGATGTCATTTTTGATGAAAACCTTGTCAATCGCTCACTAGAAATGGGAGAGTATTTCATGAGTAAATTACGTGAAATTAACAATCCTATGATTAAAGAGGTTCGTGGTAGAGGCTTGTTTATCGGAGTAGAGCTAACAGAACCTGCACGCAAATATTGTGAAGAGTTAAAGGCTGAAGGATTACTTTGTAAAGAGACGCACGATACGGTCATCCGTTTTGCGCCTCCACTAGTGATTAGCCAAGAAGAATTAGACTGGGCGATTGAACGAATTAAAAAAGTTCTTTCTTAATGAAGTGCAGCATATTTTGAAATGAACAAATTTGGTAGTATAGTTAAAAATCTTGAGGACGACACTGGTAGCTAGATAGCTCAGAAGTGAAAGTATATTTTTTCGTTCGAATCTCTATTTTGTGATAGATACTAGAGAAAAGCACGAAGAATATAAAAAATCGCTAAAAAGTGGTTTTCATTATAGTGATAAATTGTTACAATAACAACGTTTTAGATTACACAATAAAGAGGCGAATTTTAAAAATGGGAGAAAACCTAAACCTATTTACTTCTACTCAACATGTCATTAATGATGCACTTGCAAAACTTGGTTATACCGAAGAAATGTATGAACTACTGAAAGAACCGGTTCGAATGCTAACTGTAAGAATTCCTGTCCGTATGGATGATGGAAGCATCCAGGTATTTACAGGTTACCGTGCGCAACATAATGATGCTGTTGGTCCCACAAAAGGTGGAGTACGTTTCCATCCTGAAGTAGATGAGGAAGAAGTAAAGGCTTTATCAATGTGGATGAGTTTAAAATGTGGAATCGTTGATCTTCCATATGGAGGAGGAAAAGGCGGTATCATTTGTGATCCACGAACAATGTCTTTTGCAGAGCTTGAGAAACTAAGCCGCGGATACGTTCGTGCCATCAGTCAAATTGTTGGACCGACTAAGGATATCCCTGCACCAGATGTTTATACCAATTCCCAAATTATGGCTTGGATGATGGATGAATATAGTCGTTTACGTGAAAATGATTCTCCAGGATTCATCACGGGTAAACCGATTGTTCTTGGTGGTTCACAAGGTCGTGAGAAAGCAACAGCCCAAGGTGTTACCATTTGTATAGAAGAAGCGGCAAAGAAGAGAAATATTAATATTAAAGGTGCTCGTGTTGTTATCCAAGGATTTGGAAATGCTGGTAGTTTCCTTGCTAAATTCATGCATGATGCTGGAGCAAAAGTCGTTGCCATTTCAGATGCGCACGGTGCACTGTATGACGAGAATGGCTTAGATATAGACTACCTATTAGATCGCCGAGATAGCTTTGGAACTGTTACTACTTTATTTGAAAACACGATTTCGAACAAAGAGCTCCTTGAATTAGAATGTGATATTCTAGTTCCTGCAGCGATTTCAAACCAAATTACATCAGAGAATGCTCACAATATTAAAGCGGCTATTGTGGTAGAAGCAGCAAATGGCCCGACAACATTTGAAGCTACAAAAATTCTATCTGAACGTGGAATCCTGCTAGTTCCAGATGTGTTAGCTAGTGCTGGTGGAGTAACCGTATCTTATTTCGAGTGGGTTCAAAATAACCAAGGTTATTATTGGTCTGAAGAAGAAGTAAATGAAAAGCTTCACGCAAAATTAGTTTCAGCTTTTAATAATGTATATGAAACATCGGAAAATCGCCGAGTAAATATGCGTTTGGCTGCCTATATGGTAGGGGCAAGAAAAATGGCTGAAGCGTCTCGTTTTAGAGGATGGGTTTAACTAGTAAATACGTTATAAATTATTCATAAAGACTTATTCCAGATGATATACTATTCATCAGGAATAAGTCTTTTTTATACATAACGTTCTTAAAGGGGGAAATTCTATGTCTGAGAGTGAAAAAGTGCCTGTACAGTCACTATCCACAGTCAAAGAACAAGTTCGCAAGCAAAAAATGTTTTATAAAACAGGGGCAACGAGACCTTTAGAATATAGAGTTGCCATGTTAAATAAACTCGCTACTCTCATTCGGGAGAATGAGGAGAAAATCTTGATTGCATTAAAAAGCGACCTAAATAAGTCCAACCAGGAAGCTTATACAACAGAAGTCGGAATCCTGCTAGAAGAAATACGCTATACAATTAAACACCTTGAAAAGTGGATGAAGCCTGAAAAAGTGAAAACAGCGAAAACGCATATAGGATCCAAAGGTTATAAAATTGCCGAGCCTTACGGGGTGGCCTTAATCATTGCACCTTGGAATTACCCCTTTCAACTAGCCCTTTCGCCGTTAATAGGAGCTATTGCCGCTGGAAATACGGCTATCATCAAACCATCTGAATTAACTCCACACACCTCCCAATTATTAGCCCAGATGATTCAAGATTCATTCGATTCGCAGTGTTTACATGTTATGGAGGGTGGGGTTGAAACAACTCAGAATTTATTAAAACAGTCTTTTGACTATATTTTCTTTACAGGAAGTGTACCTGTAGGAAAGATTGTTATGGAGGCGGCATCCAAACAGCTGATTCCTATTACGTTAGAATTAGGTGGGAAAAGCCCCTGTATCGTTGATGAATCAGCAAATATCTCTTTAGCTGCAAAGAGAATAGCCTTTGGGAAATTAATCAACTCTGGTCAAACTTGTATTGCTCCAGACTATCTATTTATCCATAAAAAGGTTAAGAGTCTATTTTTGGAGGAATTTAAAAAGGTTGTAACTGAATTTTATGGTCAAGATCCAATTGGTAACGAAGCCTACGGGCGGATCGTAAACCATAAACATTTTGAATGTTTGAAGAACTATCTTGGTGATGGAAAAATCCTCTTTGGAGGCAATTTAAATGAGCGGGAATTAAAAGTAGAGCCAACCATTATGGAACCTAGAAGTTCTAATGTTCCTGTCATGCAAGAAGAAATTTTTGGTCCGATATTGCCTTTACTTGATTTTGAAGACCTTCAGGAAGTGATTGACTATGTCACAGAGCGTCCGAAGCCACTAGCCCTTTATGTGTTTACAACGAGCGAAGACATTGAAGAAAAAGTGAACTCAACGATCTCCTTTGGGGGCGGATGCGTTAATGACACATTAATGCACATCGCTACACCATACCTTCCATTTGGTGGAGTAGGAGAAAGTGGAATTGGGAGTTACCATGGTAAGTCCAGCTTTTCGACCTTCTCCCATTATAAGAGTGTATTAAAGCAAACGAATAAATTTGATTTCCATTTTCGCTATCCTAATGCTAAAAATGGGATGAAAATAATGAAGAAGTTAATGAAGTAGTTGGGGAATGGGATACAACAGATTGAGGGTATATGACGAGTGGGCTACAGTGTGAGCTTTGGGAATTAAACAAAGTTAAGAATGGTGTCAAGACTCACAACTGAATTTAATTTATTTAAATGAAAACCTTAATTTTGAATAACAATATATCGACCAATCAACATAATATTTAGCACGCCTTTTCCAATCAGAAACTTAATGAAAAAGCTCATCAACAAGATGACTCGTCAATGAGCTTTTTAATAATTATCGAGTTGGTCTTGCTTCAGGTTCTCGATCTACTTCCTCTGTTGGTTTAAATAGTAGCCCAAGGTTGATTAATCCTGCGATTCCGACTAAACCATAAATCAATCGAGCTAATGCGCTGTTTTGGCCACCAAAGATAGCTGCTACAAGATCAAATTGGAAAAATCCGATTAGTCCCCAGTTTATTGCTCCAATAATAGTAAGAACCAAGGCAATACGTTGAATAGCACTCATGATGTACTCCTCCTTATAATATGGTTCATTTATAGATTGTTACAATAGTCCGGAATTATACATTGGCGAAAAAGAATTTTGCTGTGCATTATCTTTGCAAATAAGGAATGGTATATCCGATAATGAAGTAGAGCTACATTTCAAAAATCCATAAGGAGGTTATATTGAATGAATAGCTTTACATTTTATAATCCGACTAAATTAATTTTTGGGAAAGACCAATTAGAACAATTAACCGATTTGATTCCCGAATATGGGAGTAGAGTATTACTTGTTTATGGTGGAGGAAGTATAAAGCGAAATGGACTTTACGACAAGGTCGTTACATATTTGAATAAAATAGACGTGGAATTTACTGAACTATCTGGAGTAGAGCCGAATCCTCGAATTTCAACTGTCCGCAAGGGAGTAGAGATTTGTAGACAAGAGAATGTTGATTTTATTTTAGCGGTTGGTGGGGGAAGTGTTATTGACTGTACGAAAGCCATTGCAGCGGGAGCAAAATATGAAGGTGATGCTTGGGATCTCGTTATCAAAAAAGTGATTGCGGAAGAGGCAATACCATTTGGTACTGTCTTAACCCTTGCAGCAACAGGGTCCGAAATGAATTCAGGATCAGTTATTACGAATTGGGAGACGAATGAAAAGTATGGTTGGGGAAGTCCGGTTACATTTCCGAAGTTCTCCATCCTAGATCCTGAAAATACGTTTACCGTACCAAAGGATCAAACGATTTATGGAATGGTCGATATGATGACCCATGTTTTCGAACAATATTTCCATAATGCAGACAACACACCACTGCAGGATCGCATGTGTGAATCTGTTTTAAAAACTGTTATAGAAACGGCCCCTAAGCTATTGAATGATCTTGAAAATTATGAGTTAAGAGAAACCATTCTTTATTCAGGAACCATTGCTTTAAACGGAATGTTGCAAATGGGCTATCGCGGGGACTGGGCATCACATAATATTGAACACGCTGTATCTGCTGTGTATGATATCCCACATGCTGGAGGCCTTGCCATTCTATTCCCGAATTGGATGAAGCATAACTTAAAAGTAAATCCATCTCGCTTTGCACAATTGGCGAAAAGAGTATTTAATGTAAATCCAGCAGGTAAATCCAATGAAGAGGTTGGGTTAGAAGGAATTGAAAAGCTCCGAGAATTCTGGTCAAGTCTTGGTGCACCAGTCACATTAAAAGACTACAATATCGACGATAGAAAGCTTGAGGTTATGGCTGATAAAGCAATGGTCAACGGAGAATTCGGGAACTTTAATCCCCTAAAGAAAGAGGATGTTCTCTCAATCTTACGTGCATCTTTATAAAAAGCAGGGGGCTGTCTGATAAGTCAATTTTTCTACTAGCAGACAGCTCCTTTTTGATTTTTGAAATATGGTAATGATCAACTTTTCGATTTAATGCACGGAAACGACTAGTAATTGTACGAGATCAAATTTATGCATATGTTAATAAATCAAAAAAGAAAGCAGGAACCGTAACTTTAATAGATAGAAGAAACCCTCAGAAGCATCTTCATTTTTATGGCAAGGCACAATAAAGCGGAATTGTACCAAATAAAATTGTTCTAGAATTCAAATTCCTCTAAATCCTCAGATTCCCCAAACAACATCATCTACAACTTTTTCTCCAATATAATCTTGGGTTCCCCTTGTTTATCAGTATAGGTGCCGATGACGTCAAATCCTGATTTCAGGTTTAAGATTAACATGTTTTTCCATTTGTTTTTTGTTTTTGTTTGAATGGTCTCATATCCATGTTTCATGCACCATTCATGCTGGTGTTTCATTAAATGAGAGGCGATACCCTGTCCCCGATAGGAAGGGTGAACTCCTCCTAGCCAGCTATAAAAATGACCAATTTTTCGATCGTATCCAATTTTAAAGCCAATAACCTTTTCAGAATCTATTGCTAAGTTAATTAAAGGATTTTTCTTCTCTTCCATGGAATCAAAAAAGTCACCATCGTTTTGAAATATTTCTTGATATAAGATTGTTGTCTTCTTTTGCCATGATATTGGAAGGTTGGAAAGGGTAAATGTCAAGTATTCCACAATGTTCACCTCAGTTTGTTAAATTTTTTTATATTGGACACGCTTACATAGAGGAAGCTTTCTTGATAATATTTGCAGCTTTCGATAAAGTGGTAAATGGATAAACTATTTTAACGGAGGATTACACTATGACACACGTTCGTTTTGATTATTCTAAAGCTCTTTCTTTTTTTGGCGAACATGAAATTACATATTTGAGTGATGCTGTAAAAGTGGCGCATCACTCACTACATGAACAGACAGGTGCAGGGAGTGACTTTTTAGGTTGGATTGACCTCCCTGTTCAATATGACAAAGAAGAATTTACTCGTATTCAAAAGTCTGCAGAGAAAGTAAAGAATGATTCTGATGTACTTTTAGTCATTGGTATTGGCGGTTCATACTTAGGGGCTCGTGCAGCTATTGAAATGCTTAATCACAGCTTTTATAATGCCTTACCATCTGAAAAACGTCAAACACCACAAGTTCTATTTGTAGGAAACAATATTAGTTCGACGTATATGAAGGATTTAATGGATCTTCTTGAAGGGAAAGACTTCTCGATTAATGTGATTTCGAAATCGGGTACTACTACAGAACCTGCCATTGCATTCCGTATTTTCCGTAAGCTGCTGGAAGAGAAATATGGAGTCGAAGAAGCAAGGAAGCGTATCTATGCAACAACAGATAAAGCAAAAGGTGCTTTAAAAACTCTTGCGACAGACGAAGGCTATGAATCTTTTGTTGTTCCTGATGATGTGGGAGGCCGTTATTCCGTTCTTACTGCTGTTGGGTTACTACCGATTGCTGTAAGTGGTGTTGATATCCATTCCATGATGAACGGTGCTGCAGAAGCACGTGAAGATTTCAGCAAGTCTGAGCTTGAAGAAAATATAGCCTATCAATATGCTGCTGTTCGAAATGTTCTTTACAATAAAGGAAAAACAATTGAAATGCTGATCAATTATGAGCCAGGACTTCAATATTTTGCTGAGTGGTGGAAGCAGCTGTTTGGTGAAAGTGAAGGGAAAGACCAAAAAGGAATTTTCCCTTCGTCTGCAAACTTCTCAACAGACCTCCATTCACTAGGTCAATACGTTCAGGAAGGTCGTCGAGACTTGTTTGAAACGGTCATTAAAGTTTCCGAGCCTCGTCATGAATTGACTCTTGAAAAAGCAGAAAGTGATCTTGACGGCTTGAACTATTTAGCTGGTGAAACCGTTGATTTTGTTAATAACAAAGCTTTTGAAGGAACATTATTAGCCCATACTGATGGTGGAGTTCCTAACTTAATTGTGGAGATACCGAAAATGGATGCTTTCACGTTTGGGTATCTTGTGTATTTCTTTGAGAAAGCTTGTGCAATGAGCGGATATTTACTAGGAGTGAATCCATTCGACCAACCAGGAGTAGAAGCCTATAAAGTGAACATGTTTGCTCTACTTGGTAAACCTGGATTTGAAGAGAAAAAGAAAGAACTTGAAAAACGCTTGAAATAATTATTAAAGGAGCAGGCTCTCTGCTCCTTTTCTTTACATGATTTTTTTCTCCTTAGATAAAACTATAAGTATCTGAAAGGAGATGGAATCATGATTAAATTATCTTCTAAAATTGAAGGGCAACATTATCAGCTCTATAAACTAGAACAGTTATTAAAGCCACTGGGGTACTCAATTGGCGGCGGATGGGAATATGACCATGGTTATTTTGATTATAAAATAGACGATGAAGTCGGATATCAATATTTGCGTATTCCTTTTCAATCGATTGACGGTCAGCTCGAT
This sequence comes from Rossellomorea pakistanensis, assembly GCF_016908495.1. Taxonomy (GTDB): domain Bacteria; phylum Bacillota; class Bacilli; order Bacillales; family Bacillaceae_B; genus Rossellomorea; species Rossellomorea pakistanensis. Next base: position 1,259,100 of record NZ_JAFBDZ010000002.1, read on the forward strand.
TCACGTGGCGCAACTGTTCAGTTGGGAAAACCATTTTTGCTCTCTCATAAATACCAGATCGGAGTAGATGACTATGCATCTGCTGGCGCCATGTCTGGTACGTTTAATCAGTTTCAAGAACCACAAGATCCAGACGCCACTGTATCTGAAGAATATGTTCACACGGGCCAGGAGCTTGTGAAAGAATTGGAAAACGTGTTAGCAACTAATTAGAAATAACAAGAAGTTCATCATCTTCATGGATGACTGTTCCTAAAGGAGGGTTCACGCCTGTGAACTCTCCTTTTTTAATCCCTAATAAAATAATGTTTTTCTCAAGTAAAAAAGCACTTAGCTCTTGGAAACTTTTTCCGCACCATTCTGGTGATGTTGAAATCAGCTTTAAATTATTTCCCCTTAAATGGTTTAATAGCTTCAAAATTGTTTTTGACATTCCTTGAGAAATGATGCTATTCATCACAACATAGCTTGTTTGTTTATTCGATTGAATAATTTCATCTGCTCCAGCTCGACTTGCATTAGCAACTTGCTCCTTTGTTAAAATTTCAACCACACAGTAGAGGTTGGGCTGCATACCTTTCATAGCTAAAAGAGTCAGAATCGAATTCATATCAGCATGTTCTTCATTTTGATTCTGATCTGAAGTAATGATTCCCTTTGAGGCATGATGAATATTAGCTTGTTTCAATACTTTATCATTATAGGCCTTGCCCTTTATAAAATGGACATGATGATTCTTATAAGGGTTTTCTTTTAAAGTATCATCAATTAAGATTACGAAGCATTGACGGTCTAATGAAATTAACTGATCAATAATTTCTCTTGAGCGTTCATTCCAGCCGATAATAATGATATGATCTTTGCCACTATAGGTAGCTTTTCCTTCTAGAAAAGCATTTTGTGTTGTAACAGCAGTAGAAGCCAATGTAATGAAATAGGTGGATAAAAATCCTGCCCCAGCTAGAATAAGCAAAATTCCGATGACTCTCCCTTCAGTAGAGCTTGGGTAAAGATCACCATAACCAACAGTTGAAGCGGTAATGATTGCCCACCACACTCCATCAAAAATAGTGGGGAAGGTCCTCGGTTCGACCATATGAGCGGCAGCTCCAAATGTTAAGATTAGAAATAAGGCGATTATTAAAATTCGAAAGACTAATGGCCATTGTAAAAAGCGATGATAAATATGTACCAAATCAATCGTTCCTTTCAGCAATTCTCTTATCATTATCACCGAAATATTGGGAATACATAACCAAAAAGTGGCTGACTTTGAAAGTCAACCACTTTCTTCGTTATTGAATTTTAATGGATTCTATAGATTTAAAAGAATTTAAGTCGTAAGCACTAACGGCATTGTTCGAAATGGTATACAATTGATTATCGATATAGAGAATTCGTTGAATTTGATCCTCCCAGTTCTCTGCCTTTTCTTCATCATTTATTAGCTTTGCTTTTTGTACGATTCCATTTTCAGGCGAAATTTCGTATATTAGTGCTCCTTGACCAGCGAATTCCTGATCAAACGGCCCTTTTTTTCCATCCTGATAAATTGAAACAGGAAAAGCAAATAAGTCCTTTTCTGGATGGTGCATTAGAGCTTTGTGATTATGAAGAAGCTCTGAATGGGTACCTTGACCTCCAATGATTTCCATATCTGCTTCCTTTGGGTTGTTGAAATCAGTAATGTCAAACAACGAAATTTTCATTCCACCTCTCATCACAATCGGTTCTTCGCTTTTGCCATTAGGATCTTTGACTGTCCTAGTATCCTGACCAAAGCCTATGATATGATTTTCATCGTATGGATGTAAATACGTACTAAAGCCAGGAATTTTCAACTCTCCAAGTACTTTAGGGTTTGATGGGTTTGCGGTATCTATGACAAAGAGCGGATCGACTTGCTTAAAGGTAACAATATAAGCTCGATCACCCATAAATCGAACAGAATAAATTCTTTCACCACGAGCTAAATTTTCAACTTCCCCAACTTGTTTCATATTTTTATCTAAAATATAAAGGTTATTAGCAGAAGGCTTATCATCATTCCACATTTCCCCTTGGGTTGTCGCGACTCTAAAATACCCTTCATGTTCATCCATTGAAAACTGATTGAGTACTGTTCCAGGAACTTCACCCATCGAGGCAAATTGAACATCAAGATTATTTACATTAAACTTATATATCTCTGTATTCGGCGGAGACCACTCTCCATTATTCTCGTAAAAATATTTACTCACTGCAATATACAAATGATCCTCGGACATATAGATTTGCTCGCCGCTTCCGAGATAGGATTCTACATGCATTTCCGAGTTAGGTTTATTTAAATCTAAACTTCCAAACATGGTAAAGTTTTTCTCTTGTGATTGCGGCATGTATTTGATTTTATCAATATCTAGTCTAGTTGGTTCTTCATTTGCTAGTGAATCCATAATTCTAGGTCGTAAATCAATATCTTCATTTTGTTCAAGCATCAAGTGGTTTGGATAATGGTTAGAAATTAAATAAACCTGTGAATCAATCATCCTAGATGTTACATAATGCCCTTCCATTCCAATTTCTCTTAACAACTTCGGCTTCTGTTTATTTGAAATGTCATAAATATACCCTGTGGTCATCCCATCTATCGGCATAATCATATTCTTTGTCCTGGGAAGGTTATCTTGATAAGATTCCCAACTGTTTCCGATAACGAGTAGTGTATTTTCATGGATAAACAAATGCATGGGACTGAAATTTTGCTTGAATTCGGTTTGTGAGGCAATTTCTAGATTCTCAGCGGGAGCTGCTTTTGTTATGATCAATTTCCCATCAGTCATATGATAGATATACTTTCCGTCTGTCTTTACCCGATCTCCTTCATCTACACCTTGAACTTGATTGTTTGTTCCAGAGAACTCTGCTGCGGTCGATTTCTCTTGACTAAGAGTGGCGGAATTTGCTGATTCTGGTGTCCCATTGCTGTCAGAACGTTCTTCCGTTTTGCCCAGAAGAGATGGACGATTCTTTTCTTCCTTAAGAGCAGTAAGGAAATACTTTTTTAAATGTTCTTTCGACTTCACGGTTGGAAGAGATGGAACAACGGCAAATTCAATATTTTTATCCCTTCTAATGGACAATCCCCATGTTGATTTTACAGATGAACCCAAATGAAGTGTAAAATACTCAGGATCGAGTGAATATCCATCCTTTGGAGGATGAATCTTGAGGTGTTTCCCATCCTTACTTAAATCAAGTGTCACGGGTACTTTTTTCCCGTTGTTATCTGTTACATAAACATTCTCTTTATTGACCGAATCTTTATCCATACTAGTTGAAAATTGCAAGTCCCATGACTTATTGGAAAGGACAACAGACCGTTCATCCAATGGAATCCCAGCACTAACCGACGGCTTTTGAAAAAAGAAGAAAAGGCCAAAGCAAATAAGTGCAACCACAGCAATACAACTATAAATCAATGAGTACTTTTTCAATTTTTTCACTCCCTTTCCATATTCTCTAACAATAACTTGTTCTTATTGGAGTAGACGAAGTAGGAAAAAGAAGGTTACAAAAACATTAAAATTAATTAAAAATATTGCAATAATTGTAGAAAATAGTATAATAATCTTTGTCGGAAAAATATTATCCTGGGGCATTAGCTCAGCTGGGAGAGCGCTACACTGGCAGTGTAGAGGTCAGCGGTTCGAGCCCGCTATGCTCCATACATAACTTTATTTTAATGTTTCAATCTGTTGGTAAACTATTTTAGGCTATCTTACACATAAGAACCACTTTTCTTTTGAGTACTAACTTAAGAGGAAGTGGCTTTTTTTGTTTAAAGGATAATAAGGTGAGAGGAACCCATTTCGTAAAACAGTTTGATGTTTTTTGAGTGAAAGTTCTGTAATATAGTAGAAAATGATGTGAATACACGGGGATGATGGATAGTGTTGGACCAATTAAGATATATTGATGGAATTACGATTATTGATACATCAGGAACCATCTTATTTACAGTTAAATTTAATCCAAGGTTTCATGCTGAAATTGATGATAACGAGAAGATTATCGGCCAAAATCTTTTTTCTGCTTTCCCTATGCTTGATGAACAGTCAAGCACCCTTTTTAATGTAATGAAGACGGGGAAACCGATTTATCGTGCAAAACAAAAGATAGTCGATTTCAGAGGGGTTGAAAATGAAACCACAAATGTTTCATTACCAATCAAGGCCCATGGGAAAACGATTGGTTCGATTGAACTTTCAAAAGATATAAGTGATGATAACCGTTTACTAGGTTCGGTTATAGAAATTGATTCAAGTTCATTTAATAGTAAACAATTAAAAGCGAAGATTCAGCCGGAGAGAGCTGTCTATTTTTTGGAAGATATCGTCACTATTGATGAAGAAATGAATCAATTAAAGGAATCTGTAAGGAAGTTTGCCAAAGGGGATTCTTCTGTTTTTATCAATGGAGAAACAGGAACGGGCAAAGAATTATTTGCACATGCCATTCACAATGAGAGTGATCGATCAACTCAACCATTTATTACTCAGAATTGTGCTGCACTTCCAGAAAGTTTAATCGAAAGTATTCTGTTTGGCACAAAAAAGGGAAGCTTTACTGGGGCTGAGGATAATCCTGGCTTGTTTGAATTGGCTGATGGGGGTACTCTTTTCCTTGATGAGATCAATTCGATGCCGATTCACCTTCAGGCTAAACTTTTAAGAGTATTGGAAGATCGTTGTGTTCGCAGACTAGGGGACACAAAAGTAAGAGCAATTGATGTTCGTATCATTTCTGCAACTAACGTGCATCCGGCACAGTGTGTAAGAGATGGAAAGCTGCGTCAAGATCTTTACTACCGTCTTGGGGTCATGACATTGGCAATTCCTCCTTTACGTGAAAGGAGAGAGGATATACGACTATTGGTTGAATATTTTGTTAGTAAGTTTAATAAAAGCCATAAAAAGAACATTGCTCATATTTCAAGAGATTCACTTGAGTTTTTACTGAGTTATGATTGGCCAGGAAATGTCAGGGAGCTTGAAAATGTCATCGAATATTCTATAAATCTAGCTGATGCATGTGATGATACATTACAATATCATCATTTAGAAAAACAAATAAAGCATCTAATGGGTGTACAACAAACGTTTTCCTCTACGAAAATAAAGCCATTAAAAGATGAGATTGCGAATTTAGAAAAAGCAAGAATTGAGCAGGCCATTATTCTAACAAATGGGAATGTATCAAAAGCGGCTAGGTTGCTTGAAATCCCTAGACAAACATTACAAAATAAAATGATCCATTATGGAATAAACAATAGCTGAACTAAATCTATCTAGTAGGTGCCCATATCTTAACACCTGATTGCCCGTTTTATATCACTTTTGATTTTCTAAACTATTTTTTGGAAGGCAAAAATCCTTTTGTAAGGGGTTTTGCCTGCTTTTTTTATTTATTGTTCCTCCTATATTTTAAGTTGGCATGAGTTTTGCATATAAGCTTATAAGCTATTGAAAGTAGGGGGATAAAATGAAAATAGGAATTTTAAAAGAAGTAAAGGATGGAGAATCACGTGTTGTTTTAACACCAACTGAGGTGAAGGTATTGTCACGTAATGGCCATTCAGTTTTGGTGGAAAAAAATGCGGGGTTAAATGCAGGGTTTCCTGACCAATTATATCTAGAGGCAGGAGCAGAGATTACACAGCTAGCAAAAGATATTTTTGAGCAGTCTGATATGGTGGTGAAAGTGAAGGAAATTAGTCCGAAAGAATATGCTCTTCTTCAGCCTGGTCAAATTCTTTTTTCCTGTCTCCATCCGGCGGCTAATAAAGAAGAGGTGGATGTGTTGTTAGAAAAGAAAGTAGTGGCTATAACAGCAGAAGATACTCATCGTTTTGGATCACCTAATTGTGAAGTAGCCGGAAAGCTTGGAGCCTTAATGGGAATACAGTACCTTCTTTCTACAAACGGTGGATTGGGAAAATTAGTAGGGGGGGTAGGTGGAGTCCCCGGAATACAGGCTTTAGTGTTAGGAGGAGGCATCGTTGGGAAAAGTGCGGTGGACGTTCTTGCTTCATTGAGAGCTCAGGTGAGATTACTAGACATTAATATCGGAGTATTAAGAGAAGCCCAGTTTCTTTTTCCGAAGAATGTTACGACTGGTTTTTCAAATCAAGAAACGATTAAAGAAATCTTGCCTAATGTGGACCTTGTCATCAATTGTGTAAAGTGGCCGAAACAACGAGCAGACCATCTGATTACTAGAGAAATGCTTTGCATGATGCAAAAGGGATCGGTCATTGTTGATATTAGTGCAGACGTTGGTGGGGCAATTGAAACCTATCGCCCAACGACGTTTAATGAACCAGTTTATACGGTGGATGGTGTTATCCATTTTGGAGTAGATAATATACCAGGTGCTGTTCCCAACACTGCATCGATTGCATATGCCGCCTCGGTTTTCCCGCATATCCATTCTATTGCCAATAATGGGGTTGAAAAAGCATTGATTGATGATGAATATCTTAGAAAAGGGCTTACTGCCTTTAAAGGGGTGTTAACCCATGAAGAAACAGGCAACATTCAAGAGCGCCAATGGGTGAAACCAGAAGAGTTGTTGAATTAAATTTTATTTTTGGGGAGGGATGAACATGGATTTAGGTATTCTATCACTTGTTCCCGCAGCGGTTGCAATTATTCTAGCATTTGTAACTAGAAATACAGTCTTCTCGCTTGCTGTCGCATGTTTTATCGGGGTGCTTCTAGCTGGACAAGGATTATTAGGATTTCCTAACTTGCTGAAAGATGCATTAGGTACCACTAGCTTTTCATGGATCTTTTTACTTGAACTTTTTATCGGGGTTTTAATTGCCTTTTTTCAAAGAACCGGAGCGATTCAGCATTTTACGTTAATCATGGAGCGTAAGAATTTGAGTCGTGTCAAGACACAGCTAGTTTCCTGGTTTTTAGGAATGTTCGTGTTCTTTAGCGACTATTTCAGTCCGTTATTTGTAGGGTCCACAATGCGAAATTTGTCAGATAAAGCGAAAATTTCAAGAGAAAAGTTGTCATATATAGCGGATTCGACTTCAGCACCTGTCAGCGTCATGGTTCCAATAACTGGTTGGGCCGTGTATATTTCAGGGTTATTGGTCGGTATGGGTGCGATTACAAGCCCTGATATGGCGATGGGAGTGTTTGTTCAAGCAATACCTTTTAACTTCTATGCCTTACTATCAGTTCTTTTTGTAGGGTTAATTGCAATGAAAGTCATCCCTGATTTTGGACCGATGAAGAAAGCGGAGGAACGAGCATTGAAGGAAGGAAAAGTTCTTCGCGACGGAGCTGAACCGTTAATGGGAGAGGAATTGACAGAAACTCCACCTTTTGAAGGAATAAAGCCTAATGTCTTCTTAAACTTTTTCTTGCCTGTTTTGATTGTGATCTCTATCGCAGTTGGGACATTCATAGTGTTAGATTCAGCGAAAACGATGGAAGCCTTTTTGACTGCATCTGTCATTTTAGGAATCATTATGCGAATACAGGGCATCCCTTTTAATGATATTATGAAAACAGCAACTGCCGGGATGAAAGGTGTATTACCTGCCATTATTATCTTAGCGTTTGCCTATGCATTGAATAAATTAACCGAAGACATTGGAACAGCCGATTATATTGTTTCGGTCAGCGAAAATTGGTTAACTCCTAGTCTACTTCCAGTAATTACCTTTATAATCGCGGCGATTATTGCTTTTGCAACAGGTTCTTCTTGGGGAACTTTTGCCATAGTTATGCCTTTAGCAATCCCCCTTGTCTTTAACTATACAGGGGATGAAGTAACGACTCTTGTTTTAGCTACAATAGCAGCCGTTGGAGGTGGAGGTGTGTTTGGAGATCATTGTTCTCCTTTATCAGATACGACAGTACTAGCTTCAACCGGTGCAGCATCCGATCACATGGATCATGTAAAGACACAGATTCCGTATGCGTTAACTGTAGCTGCTATTGCTTGTGTTTTTTATCTGATTGTTGGGATAGTATTTGTTTAAAAAGTAAAAAAACTCATCGATTGAGAAAACTTAATTTTAGAGTGTATTAATAGAAAATATAATTATGGAACTACCGGGTACCAAAAAGGTTAAAGGGACATCTAATGAAAAATGATGCCCTTTTTTTATGAGACTAGAACAAAAAGAAGCTAATAAATAGGCAAATGAGTTTCTAGCCTGTTTCCGACTGTTGCCTTTTTCTATTCCTAAAAAAAGCGATTACAAGAAGTAACAATGGGATGATTACATGAAAAGGAATAAATAAAATAAAGGGCGAAAAGCTTTAACCCTTCTTTAATATGTTCAGGAAAATTGCTTGCAATGGTCATTGACAAAATGAGTATTACGATCCCTAGGGGGTACGAAAGCTTTGATGGTTCTTTCACTTAGAATAAGCTAGCTGTACCGATAACGACTGCATAGAAATAAAGGCCGATTTTATGATCAGGGCAAACATAAAGAATACGTCAAGTCGATCAGTCCTTTTCAAGTAATGGAAAAACCCGAAATTTTTTTGTTTTACTTTCTTATTTTCTACTGTTTATTAAAGCTATAGTACAGTCCTATAAAAAAAGAAAAGGAAAAACCGCAAAAAGTTCTTGAGTTTTTCGAAAGGGATAATGGATAGAATTAGGCGGGCAACTACCTATTAAGTAGGGGGGGTATTAAAGAGAAACTTCCGGCTTCTAAGTGAGCAAAATTTCATATTTTAGTCAATATATTTTAAAGGGAAATGATCATTAAAACTAAGAATAAAAAAACTCTTCTTCTTTTCAAACTTAGCCAAACCTAAGAGAATTCATTTTTAGGTAATTAACGTTATTCCGGTTTATTTTTATCTTTTTCATTACTCATCACTTTAATAAAGCTTTTAAATTGATCTTTAGATATCCCTGATAGCATGGCTTTTTTTACCAAGGAATTAAATTCTTTCCTTCTCCTTATATCTTTCAAATGAGTCAACCCCTTTCTTTGTGAGTGAATTATTAAATGATTCGAATAATAGAAGTGATTTATAGGGGGGAATAACTAAAATATTATTTAGAGTAATTCGTTGTCAAAAATATGTATATCTAAGTCTATTTATAAAATAATTATTTTAGTGATTGACAACGTTTTCACTCTCATGTAAATTTGTAGTACAAGTTAACAAACGGGGCTAGAGACTATAGAGACCTGCACTACATTAGCACTTTTCGTTAAGAGAAGTGTCTTCTGAAGTGCGGTTTTTTTGTTTTTAGGTACGTTGTAAATTTGATAAAATTTATCTATTTAAAGGAGTGAGAGTTTAATTTGGCTCAAAAGGAAGAACTAGAATGTATAAAATTGTTCTATGTTTCAAAACAAGATGATTATATTCTTTTTTCCAAGTAGAGAATTTTCTAATTTATATCGGGAGGACATGTATGCTTAAAATGTTTAGTCCAGCGCCGCCTATTGAAAGGTTGCCGGAAAATAGGATTGATTCAGAATATAAGAAGTTAAGATTCCAAGTCTTTATGGGAATTTTTATTGGTTATGCCGCTTATTATTTAATACGGAAAAACTTCTCATTAGCTATACCTTATTTAACCGAACAAGGTTTTTCTAAAGGTGAATTAGGTTTAGCTCTCTCGGCTATATCCATTGCATACGGAATTAGTAAGTTTGTAATGGGGACAGTTTCGGACAGAAGTAATGCCAGATACTTCTTGGCAGCAGGGTTAATATTATCAGCTGTCATTAATTTAGCAATGGGACTTATACCTTTTTTTACTTCTTCAATTGCGATTATGTTCGTTATGCTATTCTTAAATGGATGGGTTCAAGGGATGGGCTGGCCGCCTTCAGGGCGTACGCTTGTTCACTGGTTTAGTGTCAGTGAAAGAGGTGGAAAGACAGCGATTTGGAACGTTGCCCATAATGTAGGGGGAGGGCTAATGGCACCTTTAGCCATAATGGGTGTTTCTGTTGTCTCTACTTATTTTGGAGCAGCATATGTAGGGTATGAAGGGATCTTCATTTTACCGGCATTAGTGGCCATTGTAGTTGCTGTAGTGGCCTTCCTATTGATGCGTGATACCCCTCAATCTGTTGGGCTACCACCGATCGAGGAGTATCGAAATGACTACCCAAGTAAATCCAAGAAGACGTTTGAAACAGAACTAACTACGAAAGAAATTTTATTTAAATATGTTTTGAATAATAAGTGGGTTTGGGCGATAGCTATTGCAAACGTATTTGTTTATTTCGTAAGGTATGGAGTATTGGATTGGGCTCCGACTTACTTAAGTGAAGAAAAAGGGTTCAATATGGAAGAATCAAGTATCGCCTATTTCTTATACGAGTGGGCCGGGATACCAGGTACTCTCTTATGTGGATATATTTCAGATAAAGTATTCAAAGGGCGTCGTGGTCCTGCAGGTGTAGTGTTTATGGCGGGTGTGTTAGTCGCTGTTGTAGTTTATTGGTTAAATCCTGCAGGTAATCCGATGATTGATAATTTAGCGTTAATTGCAATTGGATTTTTAATCTATGGACCTGTTATGTTAATAGGATTGCAAGCACTCGATTTTGTTCCGAAGAAGGCAGCTGGTACTGCAGCTGGACTTACTGGGTTATTTGGTTATTTAGGTGGAGCTGTGATGGCCAATGCTTTACTTGGTTACATTGTCCAATACGCAAGCTGGGATGCAGGCTTTATGTTATTGACTGGTTCCTGTGTACTTGCAACTGTATTGTTTGCCATCACCTGGAATGTAAGAGGTCAAGAAGTAGTTAAGCATTAGATTTACCAATTTACATGATTACTTTTCTATTTTTAGTAGAACGATCTTGATTTAACCTTTATTTGGTTAAATCGAGGTGGTTCTTTTTTTGTTTGTTATCCATCTCTTTAATAATGAACTTATCTTTAATTATATGGAGAGAACTTAACCATCCATTAATGAAAACATTTTCATTCATTTGTAGTGGATAATGAAAACAATTAAGAAAAGGGAAAATGGTATTGTAAGCGGTTTATATACGACTTAACATAAAATTAGAGTAAGACTTTGAAACGATTTCAAATGAAAAAGAATTCTCAAGGAATTATATATTGGGGGGATTATGATGAAAAAGGCATTTGAGAAAGCACAGCAATTCGGTAAATCATTTATGCTTCCCATTGCTGTTTTACCTGCTGCCGGATTACTTTTAGGAATAGGGGGAGCACTTTCAAACCCTAATACAATAAAGGCATATTCATTTTTAGACATTGGATGGCTACAGGCTATCTTTATGATTATGAGCTCTGCGGGGAGTATCGTGTTTGCTAACTTGCCCATTATCTTTGCGGTAGGAGTTGCCGTGGGTCTTGCCCGTTCGGATAAAGGTACGGCTGGTCTCGCGGCTATGATTGGTTTCTTTGTGATGAATTCTACTATCAGCGCATTACTCAGTATTACAGGCAACCTCGCTAAAGAGAACCTAGCTGGGGCTGGGCAGGGAATGGCTGTTGGGATTCAGACTCTTGAAACAGGTGTATTCGGAGGAATTCTGGTTGGGATTACAGCAGCACTTTTACACAATAAGTATAACAAAATTAATCTTCCACAAGTATTAGGGTTCTTTGGCGGTTCTCGATTCATCCCCATTGTGGTATCCTTTGCTTCCATATTCTTAGGGGCGGCTCTATTTATCATTTGGCCGTACTTCCAGGAGTTGATCAACCAATTAGGAGCCATTGTAACTAGTACAGGTACGATAGGAACTTTCTTCTTTGGATTTATCTTAAGGATGCTTGGTCCATTAGGATTACACCACATCTTTTACCTGCCATTTTGGCAAACTGCTCTAGGAGGTTCAATGGAGATTGCTGGACACCTTGTAAATGGTACTCAGAATATCTTCTTTGCCCAACTAGCTGATCCAAGTACTACCCAATATTATGAGGGTGTGTCAAGGTTTATGAGCGGCCGTTTTATCACAATGATGTTTGGTTTACCTGGAGCTGCCCTTGCCATCTATCATTGTGCGAAACCTAAGAATAGAAAAGTTGTCGGTGGATTACTTATTTCAGCAGCATTAACATCTTTTTTAACTGGGATTACTGAACCACTCGAATTTAGCTTTCTGTTCGTTGCGCCTGTTTTATATATTGTTCATGCATTCTTCGACGGTTTGGCGTTCATGATGGCGGATATCTTTAACATTACGATTGGGCAAACCTTTTCTGGAGGACTTATAGATTTCATTTTATTCGGAATTCTGCAAGGCAATGATAAGACAAATTGGATCTATGTCTTGATGATAGGGATTCCATGGTTTTTCGTCTACTACTTTACGTTTAAATTCTTAATTAAGAAAAAGAATTACAAGGTTCTCGGTCGTGAAGATGATGAACAATCTGTTAAACAAGTTACAGCTTCAGAAAGAGCTAAAATGATTGTACAAGGTTTAGGAGGAAAAGAAAATATTGATGTCGTCGATTGTTGTGCAACGCGACTTCGAGTAACTGTGTTAGATGAAATGAAGGTTGAGGAAGATCCTATAAAACAAACGGGGTCAAAAGGGATTGTGAAGAGCGGTAAAGGTATTCAAATTATTTACGGTCCTCAAGTTACCATTATTAAAAGTGAGATTGAAGAGTACATGGAAGGGTAATGAATAGAATCGCTTAAGGAGTGCTAGCATTGAAGATTTTAGAACAACTAGATCAAGGATTAATCGTATCGTGCCAAGCATTAGAAGGAGAGCCATTGCACAGTTCATTCATTATGGGACGAATGGCCATTGCTGCTAAAGAAGGTGGAGCAGTAGGGATTAGGGCAAACTCTGTTGAGGACATAGTGGAAATTAAGAAAAATGTTGACTTACCGGTTATTGGAATTATCAAGAAAATCTACAGTGATCATGATGTATTCATTACCCCTACGATGGCAGAAGTAGATGCGTTAATGACAACTGGTGTTGAGATCATTGCCCTTGACGCAACGTTCAGAAAGAGACCAGATGGAAAGAATTTAAATGAGTTCTATAGTGAAATAAGAGAGAAATATCCTAATGTCCTACTTATGGCAGATGTCTCTAGTGTACAAGAAGGTAAAAATGCTGACGAGCTTGGGTTCGACATTGTTGCCCCTACTCTCTATGGATATACAGAAGATACGATGGGGAAGAAAATTTACCAAAATGACTATCAAATTATTAAGGACCTAGTAAAAACTGTCAAGAAGGCAAAAGTGTTGGCGGAAGGAAATGTATCTACCCCTCAGATTGCCCGGGCGATAATCGACATGAATGTGCATGCAGTAGTGGTAGGTGGAGCGATCACAAGACCACAGTTAATCACGGAAACATTTACAGACGCTTTAAAATAAATCTATATCGTAAATTAACATACGGAATCATGCCGGAAAATGGCATGATTCTTTTTATTTCTATATTTATTGACAAGTTGCAAAAGGTATTTAATGATATGAAATAACTTAAAATAAAGGCAAAATTAAATCGTTAGAATGGGTGAATCTTTTATGAAGTACCTTGGAAAAAACTTAATGAACAGCATTGAAATGAGTCTAGAAACATTTACTCAAACGGAAGTGGAGTTAGCTCAGTACATACTAAAGTACCCAGAGGAAGCAAGCAGACTGTCCATCAGCCAGATCGCCAAAAAGCTTCATTTGTCGCCAGCAACCATCACCCGCTTTAGCCAGAAGCTTTCTTTTTCCGGTTTCAACGAATTCAAGCATGAGTTGAAAAGATATGTCGATCTTAATAGGGTTCCAAGTGAACATACAGATATTAAACAGATGGAACATTTTGCAAAGCTTTACCACAATTATCAGGATATCATCGACAATACTTTCAGGGTAACAGAGTATAAACGTATTCAAAGAGCTGTAGAGTTATTAAATGAAGCACGAAAAATTCAAATATATGGCCTTGGTAGTTCAGGGATAGCAGCTCATGAGTTTCAAGTGAAATTTTTTAGAGTTGGACTGCCAGTTGAAGCTATTACAGACCCGCATCTGGCTGTCATGAATGCAGCTTTATGTGGGGAAGATAGCGTGATAATAGGAATTTCCATCTCTGGAGAAACGAACGAAGTTATTCGTGCGGTCAAAGTGGCTAAAAGACAAGGAGCGAAGGTTATAGTTTTTACAGGAACAAAGGGGTCAACATTATCTCAGGTAGGAGACATATCACTTCAAGTGGCAAGTAAAAACAATATGTATCTGGGTCAGAATATCTCTCCTCTGCTCCCGCTTTTATTGCTTTTTGATTTACTATACACTGAATTGGTATCCAATGACTATAAGAACAGATTACAGTTGCGTGAAAATACCTTGAAAGCATTGTTTGACAGGGATTAAACGGTGTGTGGGTTACAATACGAAAAGTGACCATCATCAATACTTTTTTACTAATCGTAAAATAAGTGTACACATAATTCACATTATATTTTTCAACCTGCTAAGTATTTCCGCAAATCCCAAATCGCCTGAAGGTGCATTCCTTCGTGAAAAATGGTCCTAATCAATACTTGTTCAATTGTATGGATTCCCATTTCAGTAGGAGGGAATTCTTCTTCTAAACGGTTCCCGTAAGCTTGCTTTAATCGTGCAGGTTGCTGTTTAAGTAAGGTTTTTAATTCTTCAAATGATGGAGTATCTGCGGTGAAATCTTTTGGGAAGGTTCCAAATCCAAACCAAGAGTGGAATGGTTCAGGAACATTAGCATCTTCTTTTGTTATGGCTTGGATCCATAAAAATTGATCTAAAAAGATGTGCCCAAGATTCCAGCGAATATTGTTATGGAAACCATTTGGAATAATCTCAGCTTCCTCGGAAGTAACATCTTCTACTGCAGCTAATACCTCGCTTCGATAAGTCTCAATTTGCTTAAATAAAACTTCATGACGTTTTTTCGTAATATCTCCCTCCCATGTAATGGAAGTTATTCGTTAAACTAATGTTTTTCTCCTGCTAAACCTTATAATTAATGAAAAAGCTACTTATGAACTTGAAAAAAAGTTCCAAGAACTGCAATGATCATCTATATATGGCTGTTTTAGTAAACATGGTTGTTATTTGAAAAGGTTATGTTCTTAAAAAATAGCAATATTTTAGAAAACAGCCAAATATAAAAGATGTTTTCCGAGTTTCTTTTATATAATGAAGTTGTGGTTCAAGACACTAATGTTTAGTTAAAACTTCTGTGCTTTTGTATTATAAATAACCCTTAATTTTGGTTTAGTATTCATTTGTTTCGTATAGAAGCTATGAAGCAGCATTCCTATAACAATAATAAGTAATCCACCCCATGCAATACCACTTGGCAAAGGACTTGAAAAAAGGAACACTTCACCAATGATTACAAATAAAACTTGGGTTGATTGTGTTGCTTCAACAGATGCTAGCTTTCCTTGATGATGCTGCACTCGATCCGTTGCTATGAAAAATAAAGTAGTGGCAATAATCCCTGAACAGATAGCGACAATAAACGATTGGGAAATTTGCTCTGAAGAAGGAGTTCCAACCTCAATGAAACCATATACACTAAGAACCAGCCAGAATGGGAGACTTGCTAATGTCATACCGAAGACACGTTGAAAGGTATCCAGCCTCCCATCACAAACTTCCATCATTTTTCGGTTGCCCAGCGGATAAGCAAAGGCGGCAATAACAACTGGCAGAACCCCAATCATGATCTCATTTATAGTTAAACTATCAGCTTTTTGCAGTTGAATTAGTACAACACCAAATAATATAAAGATGGAAATGTAAAGGGATTTTAAAGGGATTTTTTGTCTTACCTTCACTTGACCATTTTTTGAATAGATCGTTTTGAAAAATAGAGGCCCTAATAAAGTTCCTGCGACAATCGTCATTTGCCATGTTCCCGCAACCAACCAACCTGGTCCATAGGCAGCCGCATAAGTAATGGGAGCGTAAAATAATACAAAACCAACAAAACTCCAACAAAACCACTGAAATGGTTGTTTCATAATTTCGGTTATGACTTGTTTTAGATTTTTCCGAAATAGTACAATTAAAAATAAAAACGGAATCATAAAGATGAATCTCAGGGATGAACTCCATATCCAACTCCCTCCAGAGAGTTCCATCGACCGGTTTAAAATAAAGGTGACCGCAAAGAACATTGAGGCTAATATACCAATAGCTATTTCTTTCATGTGTTCCACCTTCCATTTCTAGGTAAAGTATAATATATCAAACGATTACTATATTATACTTTACTATTCGGAAAATTACTACAAAATAATGAAGGAGATTGACTTTCATGGACCGTGATGCTGAAAAGTTTGCTAAACAAGTAGGGGAAGCTCTACGGAAAATCAGGCAAGAAAGAGGAATGAGCCTACAAGGATTAGCTGATATAACTGATGTGAGTAAATTAACATTAGGGAATATTGAGAGAGGAGAAGCCAATCCATCACTTGCTGTCATTTGGAAAATCGCGAATGGTTTATCCATTCCGATCTCCGTTTTACTAAATGAACATCAGGAGGTGATCGTTTCTCGAAAGAACAAAGGAAATAAAATTGTAAGTGCTAATCAGGCTTGTTCATTGGAACCAATGTTTGATGCTTCCCATTATGGCTCGATTGAGATCCACAGGGCTTTTCTAGAACCAAACAGCGAATATTCTCCAGGGGCTCATCAGTTAGGGGTTGTAGAGTATGTAACGGTCATGTCAGGAGAATTAAAAGTTAAGATCCAAGATGATTATTATCACCTATCTGAATTTGATTCTATAAAGTTTAATGCTGACAGAGAGCATTCGTATATAAATCCTTCATCGTCTATAACGGTATTACACTTTGTTATGTCCTATAACAATGCTTAAACCTAATCATTTTCTTATAGAAAGGAAAGAATTTTCAATTTAGGAACTATTTAAGAGAAAGGTTTTGAACGTCATTTTTCAATATAGCTTTGTAGCCACGTTCCTAGTGCAGGGCCTATGGACCCGTTTTTGGATTGAGGGGTGAAAGGCAATGAATTCATGGGTATTTTATACAGGATTCATTTCTTTTTTGTTAAGAAATTGACCAAGCCCGACAACGAATTTTAGTAAGAGTAAATATGAACAAATTTCAACATTCCTCTAAATAGTATTTTCATAGATATGAAACAATGGTAATTTAGAAAACATGAATTTAAATGATTTTTACAAACCCTAATAAATGAATTTCTGCTAAATCGCTTTATGTTCACGTTTGTGATAAATGGATGAAAATACCTTTTATCAATAAATCCTTATATGAAAAGGTCTCTATCACTCTCTCAAGGATTTACAAAAAAATGTAACACCAATGTAAAGAAAATCTGCTATAATAGGCAATGTTGATTTACAAAAACTAAACAAATTTTTAATAAAAGGAATGAAGTACATGAACTTCTTAAAAACAAATGTTAAGAAGATGTTCAGTGGTGAGCTGTCATTCTTCTTTTTAATTGTGACATTATTTTGGTTAAAAACTTATACAGTTTATATAATTGAGTTTGACTTGGGAATTCAAAGTGTTTTTCAACACTTTTTATTATTTATTAATCCAATAAGTTCAGCGTTACTCGCTTTTGGGTTTGCATTATTGTTTAAAGGACGTATGCGGAATATAGCCTTTGTTGTTATTAACCTTTTGATGTCCTTTTTATTATATGCAAATGTCGTTTATTATCGATTCTTTAATGACTTTATTACGATCCCGGTAATCTTCCAGGCGAAAACAAATGGAGGAATGGGAAGCAGTGCGCTTGAATTAATGAATCCATTAGATATTTTCTATTTCGCTGATACTATTGTAATTATTGGATTCATCGTTTTGAAAAAAGTAAAGATTCAAGAAAAGCTCCGTTTCCGTTCTGTCATGGCGGTAATGGCTTCAGCGGTTCTTATATTCTTAATTAATTTAGGTCTTGCCAATATTGATCGACCTGAGTTATTAACTCGTAGCTTTGACCGTAACTATTTAGTGAAATATTTAGGAACGTATAATTTTACAGTATATGACGCGATTCAGAACTCAAAAACGACAGCAAAACGTGCAATGGCAGATAGCAGTGAAATTGCAGAAATTCAAAACTATGTAAAAGCCAATAATCTTGATGCTAATCCGGAATATTTCGGGAAGGCAAAAGGAATGAATGTTATTTATGTTTCAATGGAATCTCTTCAATCGTTTGTTATTGGTAAAGAAATTGATGGAAAAGAAGTGACGCCATTCCTAAATTCATTAGTGGAGAAAGAAGGGGCGTACTATTTCGATAATTTCTTCCACCAAACTGGGCAAGGGAAAACATCTGATGCAGAATTTATAATGGAGAACTCTTTATATCCACTGCCACAAGGAGCTGTGTCTATGACACATGCAGGAAACACTTATCAATCAGCTCCTGCTATTTTGAAATCTAGAGGGTATACTTCAGCTGCATTCCATGGTAACTACAAGACATTCTGGAATCGTTCTGTTATGTATAAATCTTATGGATATGATAAATTCTACGATGCAACTTACTATAATATGGACAATCAAGAAGATTTAGTGGCATATGGGCTAAAAGATAAACCATTCTTTAAAGAATCAATCCCGATGCTTGAAGACCTTCCACAGCCTTTTTATACTAAATTCCTTACCTTATCAAATCACTTTCCATTTGATAAGCACGAAAATGATACCGATTTTCCACAAGGGGACACAGGCGATGGCGTAGTGGATCGTTATTTCCAAACGGCTCACTATATGGATCAGGCATTAGAGGACTTCTTCAATGATCTTAAAGAATCAGGGTTATATGACAATACTGTAATTGTCATGTACGGTGATCATTATGGTATCTCAGAAAACCATAATAAAGCTATGTCTAAAGTAATGGGGAAAGAAATTACTGAGTTTGAAAATGCTCAGCTACAACGTGTACCTTTGTTTATTCATGTTCCAGGTATGGAAGGTGGAGTAAATCATACGTATAGCGGGCAAGTTGATGTTCGTCCAACACTGATGAACTTATTAGGTGTAAAAACAAATGACTATATCCATTTTGGTCAAGACTTGTTTGCGAAGGACCGTAAAGAGATTGTACCTTTCCGAAATGGAGATGTTATGTCAGAAGAGTACTCAAGCATTCAAGGGGTTTGTTATGATAATGAAACAGGAGAGCCAATAGCAGAATCTGAAGCTAATAAGTGTAAAGAAGTATCTAAAGATGCTCAGAAACAATTAGAGCTTTCAGATAAAGTGGTCTATGAAGATTTACTACGCTTCCATGATCCGAAAGGCTATACACCGATTGACCCTAATGATTATCAATATAACAATCCAAATCCAAAGAACTCAGAGAACGAAAAAGATCAAGAAGCTAATGTGCAGTAATAAAGTGTTTCTTAAGAGGTTAGCCACTGGCTAACCTCTTTTATTTATTGATAAGAAATTTTGAGTGTAGACGAAGCTTTTTTTAGGAGAGGGAGATGAGGATCTACTGTGGTCATTTAAAATAGTGAAATAGACCCTTTTCCATAAAAAGGGATTATGGTTAGCTTGTTAATGAAATAATTCATTTGGATGGTGAGCAAGACATGATAGAAATGCAAGGAGAGGGATTAAAATTTTCGAATCAGCTAGCTGGTTATGCGAAAGCTTTCCATGTCGGTTTAATATCCGTACTAAGTATTGTTACAGTAGGATGCATAGGTTTATTACTCTATTTATTATTTTTTCATTTTAGTTCAGGACTACCTTTCTTACTTTTGATTCCTTTATTAATATTTGGGTTTATGGCTGTACTTACTTATAAAAATTACCGGCAGTATTTAAGGTATAAAATAATAAATGAATTAAATAATGAAGGTTATTATACATTCTTTAAGGATTTTAAATCAGGTGAAGAAAAAGAAGACTTGATTCCATATGAACAAATGGAAAAGATCATCATCGGAAAAACATCAAGATATACACTTAATAACCGAAAGGATTTTAAAACACTTTACATTGTAGGAGTAAATATTATTTTTGTATGGAAAAAGGAAGGGAGTTATCAATTTAAAACATTTGGCATAGAGAACCAATATGATTTGGATCAATGGATTGAACAATTTCAAAAGCATAATGTAAAAATAGTAGTAACAGAGAAAAATATCAGATATGTCCCTGAAGCATTATATAAAGAGGTTTTTCTTGATAGTAAAGTAGATCTGCAACCGTTTCAGAAGCAATTAGAAATAGGTCATACTACATATCAGAAAATGGAACTGTTTATATCACAAAAAGAGATGAAAAACATTGCTGAAAATATGAAAAGGCTATCTTAAACCGAAGAGTCTAGAGCCCAACATCTATATTATAGATGTTGGGCTCTAGACTATTTTGGTACTGCCTCTTCATATTTTAATGGAGTCTTATTACAAGCTCTCAATCTCCACCACATCAACACCCTCAATGAGTGAAACGGTATAATACACATCTGTAGTACTTCTGCGATAATCAACCGTAACCTTAAGTACAAGTAAATGCTGATCACTCTCTTTAATGTCTTTAATACGAACATTTTTAATGGCTATCTTTTCATCCTTAATACAGTTAATCACTTTTTCAATATTTTTTTTCTCACTGATTGTTGTCTTTAACAGAATTTCTTTCTCCCTTAATCTTCTGGGACCAATATAAGTAATGACAATCGGTAAAATTTCTACCGCCACAATTAGAAAAATAACACCTGCTGTGGCTTCCATATAAAAACCTGCCCCAACAGCAATTCCAATTCCGGCTGCTCCCCAGATCATTGCAGCAGTTGTGAGTCCTGAAATACTGTCATTCCCTCTTCGTAAAATAACACCTGCCCCTAAGAAACCGATCCCTGATACAATTTGAGCTGCCAAACGCAATGGATCCATTGTAATATTCACATCTTTATCACCTGGAAAAAGATAGGCAGATTCAATAGAAACAATCGTTAATAAGCAACTAACGATCGATATGACAAGTGATGTTTTGAGTCCAACGGGCTTTCTTTTTAATTCTCGTTCAAGCCCGATTACTAATCCTAATATTGCTGAAATCCCTAGCTTAATTAATATTTCTGTATCTATATACCCCATCCATGACTCTCCCTTCATCCGTCGAACGCTAAGATTTTCTTATAGCAAATCATAACAGAAATCGCTAGAATAGTTTTATTAAAAGGCTTTCTTTGTAGAGATTGTTGTTTTTGGGAATACCGTTGAAAGTCGAGCCTCCTCGACGTTTCCTCTGCATCCCGCAGGAGTCAAGTGCCTTCCGCTCCAATCCACACTGCGTTTTCAATGTTGTTAAAAGCAACAAACTTTTTGAAAAGAGCCTATTAAAATATTTAAATAAGGTTTTAGCCAATATTATTAATAAAGGGGAATGAAATATGCAAGAAACAAAGGTAAATCCCTATTTAGTATTAGCAATTGGAGTCATCTCTGTATCTACATCGGCCATTTTAGTAAAGGTTTCCAATTCAGAAGCGGGAGTACTAGCATTTTACCGTTTATTTTTTACCATTATCATCATGACTCCACTCTTCTTACTAAAATACCTTCATGAGCTTAAGCTAATTACAAAATCTGATTGGGTTTATTCTATTATTGCAGGGGTTTTTTTAGCATTCCACTTCATCCTGTGGTTTGAATCCCTTAATTATACTTCTGTAGCCAGTTCAACTGTATTGGTTACATTGCAGCCACTATTTGCCTTTATAGGTACGTATTTATTTTTCAAAGAAACTTTTTCGGCTAAGGCAGTTTTATCTGGGATACTGGCTATTATCGGTAGCGTTGTCATTAGTTGGGGTGACTTTCAAGTAAGTGGACAGGCTTTATTTGGTGATATCCTAGCACTACTAGCTTGTGCACTTGTAACTGGCTACCTTTTGTTTGGCCAAACAGTGAGAAGAAGGCTTTCTTTAGTCACTTACACCTATCTTGTGTATGCCATTTCATCAATCATCCTACTATTATATGTAGTGCTCAAGGGAGAAAGCTTAGGACCATTTCCAATGGAAGAGTGGGTCTATTTCATCCTCCTTGCCATCATCCCGACATTACTGGGACATACATTATTTAACTGGTCATTAAAATGGCTAAGTACATCTACGATTTCAATGGCCATCTTATTTGAACCCATTGGTGCTTCTTTGTTAGCTTATTATCTTCTTTCTGAATCTATCACATGGACACAAATTATAGGAGGAAGTATTATTATATCGGGTGTATCTATTTTTCTTCTGGAGGAGAGAAGAGGAAGAAGAATTTATAAGCAGCAAATAAAGGAAGCCAACTAAGATGAATGTGATAATAAGGAAAGCGGAAAAACAAGACGCACCAATGGTTGCAAGAGTTCATGTTGAGAGCTGGCGAACTACGTATAGCTCCATCTTGACAAAAGAGTATTTGAATAGTCTTAATGAAAAAGATAAATGTGAATTATGGAACAGAGTGCTCTCTGAAAATCACTATACCTTTATTGCTGAAACAGAAGACAATAAAGTAATTGGATTCGCTTCATTTGGAAAAGAAAGAAGCGGAGATTATTGTGGTGAGCTTTTTGCCATTTATATATTGAAAGAATATCATGGACAAAGAATTGGAACTCGCTTATTTCAATCAGGTGTAGAAGCCTTAATGAAAGTGGGCTTTAAGGATGTCTTCGTATGGGTAATAGCTGAAAACCCATCTCGGTATTTTTATTCTTCTCTTAACGGTGAGAAAGTAAAAAATGAAAAGGTAAAGATCGATAACTTGTTAGTGGATGAAGAGGGGTATCTTTGGAATAATCTTCAGAAGTTGAATGAACAATTAAGTAGGATTGTGTAATTAAAAGAGGCTGTCTGTAATTTCTGGGACAGCCTCTTTCGCTTTATATAAATAAATAGGTAAAACCTGAAAATACGAAGGCCATCATAATAGAAAAAATAAAAGTAATGCCTCCATCCACCTTTTGATCAGATTCACTTATTCTTATTCCTTCAATATAAGCATAAGAAAACAGATATAAAGCCATTAAAATCGAAATGATGAGTGCGAAGTCTACAAGCATTAAGTTATATCCCCTTTCACATATACTTCTTCTTAATATATATGAAGAGTCACTGTAATCATTCTATATAATACGGTAATTTAAAGTAAAAATGAAAAAGTTTTAAAAAAACTATTGCAACAGTATTATTATCGTGATATATTATTAAACGTCGCCACTGAGCAACAACATAATTTGGAATAGATACTTAAAATATCCTTTAAAAAATTGTTGACTTAAATAGCGACATATGATAAATTAGAAAAGTCGCTTCAAACGGAGCGAACACATTGAACCTTGAAAACTGAACAAGACAAAACGTCAACGTTAATTCTAAAAAAGATTTACAACGTAAGAACATAGTTCTTACACAAATGAGCAAGTCAAACTTCTATCGGAGAGTTTGATCCTGGCTCAGGACGAACGCTGGCGGCGTGCCTAATACATGCAAGTCGAG
>NZ_JAFBDZ010000003.1 GCF_016908495.1 Rossellomorea pakistanensis
TCGGTCCCAAGGGTTGGGCTGTTCGCCCATTAAAGCGGTACGCGAGCTGGGTTCAGAACGTCGTGAGACAGTTCGGTCCCTATCCGTCGTGGGCGCAGGAAATTTGAGAGGAGCTGTCCTTAGTACGAGAGGACCGGGATGGACGCACCGCTGGTGTACCAGTTGTCTTGCCAAAGGCATCGCTGGGTAGCTATGTGCGGAAGGGATAAGTGCTGAAAGCATCTAAGCATGAAGCCCCCCTCAAGATGAGATTTCCCATCACTTATGTGAGTAAGATCCCTGAAAGATGATCAGGTAGATAGGTCTGAGGTGGAAGTGTGGTGACACATGGAGCTGACAGATACTAATCGATCGAGGACTTAACCAAGTCATATATATGAAACGATACTCGCTTTTTCTTGACATCATTCTTTATCTAGTTTTGAGAGAACAAATTTTTTTAAAAAAACTCTTGAAAAAATTGAAATACAAGGTATAATAATACTTGTCTCTAAAAAAGAAAGTACATACAGTCTGGTGATTATGGCGAAGAGGTCACACCCGTTCCCATGCCGAACACGGAAGTTAAGCTCTTCAGCGCCAATGGTAGTTGGGGGATTCCCCCTGTGAGAGTAGGACATCGCCAGGCATATCGTTCCACAGTAGCTCAGTGGTAGAGCTATCGGCTGTTAACCGATCGGTCGCAGGTTCGAATCCTGCCTGTGGAGCCATAAGGAGAGCTGTCCGAGTGGTCGAAGGAGCACGATTGGAAATCGTGTAGACGGTCAACGCTGTCTCAAGGGTTCAAATCCCTTGCTCTCCGCCATTTGAACACAAACTTACAATGGCCCGTTGGTCAAGCGGTTAAGACACCGCCCTTTCACGGCGGTAACACGGGTTCGAATCCCGTACGGGTCACCACTTACATAATGGAGGATTAGCTCAGCTGGGAGAGCATCTGCCTTACAAGCAGAGGGTCGGCGGTTCGATCCCGTCATCCTCCACCATTTTTAAACCATATAATATCATCGCGGGGTGGAGCAGTCTGGTAGCTCGTCGGGCTCATAACCCGAAGGTCGCAGGTTCAAATCCTGTCCCCGCAACCAAATGGTCCGGTAGTTCAGTTGGTTAGAATGCCTGCCTGTCACGCAGGAGGTCGCGGGTTCGAGTCCCGTCCGGACCGCCAGTTTAAAATAAAAATGATCCTTCAGGGTTTATACCCAATAGAAGGAAAAGGGTTTCGATAAGCGAGAAGGTCGAGAAAGCGACTGAAAGAACACCAGAGCGTATGTGAATACGTGAGGATGTGAGTGAAGGAGCTGACGAAGAGATTCGAAGCTTAGCGGAAGCCGAAAATTATATGGCTCGGTAGCTCAGTTGGTAGAGCACGACCGAGTAAGCTTCAAAGCGTTACTTCAGCGCACAAGTCGAGCAGCTACTTGATTAAGCTTCCTGAGACTTGGGTGATGGACTCAGCACTATTTCATTTAGGAAACAATATTAATAAGGCTCGGTAGCTCAGTTGGTAGAGCAATGGACTGAAAATCCATGTGTCGGCGGTTCGATTCCGTCCCGAGCCACCACCATTTAATCTAGTGGCTCAATAGAGTTATGTCAGCAGTTTGATCTTAGTAATGCCGGTGTAGCTCAACTGGTAGAGCAACTGACTTGTAATCAGTAGGTTGGGGGTTCAAGTCCTCTTGCCGGCACCATTAGATATATGGAGGGGTAGCGAAGTGGCTAAACGCGGCGGACTGTAAATCCGCTCCTTCGGGTTCGGCAGTTCGAATCTGCCCCCCTCCACCATTCTTATAGGGGTATAGTTTAAAGGTAGAACAGAGGTCTCCAAAACCTCCGGTGTGGGTTCGATTCCTACTACCCCTGCCAATTAATCATTATGGCGATTGTGGCGAAGTGGTTAACGCATCGGATTGTGGTTCCGACATTCGTGGGTTCGATTCCCATCAGTCGCCCCATAATTGTAGTAACATTACAAAAATGAAATACATATATTATATCGATGGGCTATAGCCAAGCGGTAAGGCAACGGACTTTGACTCCGTCATGCGTTGGTTCGAATCCAGCTAGCCCAGTTTGCGGAAGTAGTTCAGTGGTAGAACATCACCTTGCCAAGGTGGGGGTCGCGGGTTCGAATCCCGTCTTCCGCTCCATATCGAGGCGGCATAGCCAAGTGGTAAGGCAGAGGTCTGCAAAACCTTTATCACCGGTTCAAATCCGGTTGCCGCCTCCATTTTTTTGCCGGTGTGGCGGAATTGGCAGACGCGCACGACTCAAAATCGTGTTCCTCTGGAGTGCCGGTTCGACCCCGGCCACCGGTATCATTAACAAGCATTGGAACGGTACTTACAAGCGTAGGTAGCGTTATTTTTTTGCGTTTAAGGACCATTTAAATGACTGTGAGCACCGTAAAGCCCCGTTTTCCTATTTTACAGGACGTCGGGGTTTTTTAATTGCGAAAAAGTAGAGGGGTGTTAACCGGTTAAACGGAGCCGAGATTCAAGTTTCTCAAGCCATGAGGAAGAAAAAGCGCGTAAACAGGTGATACAATCAAAAATGGGCAAGCATTGAGGTAAAAAGATTAAGTCAAACACATTCAAATGTGGAAGGCTTCTTATTTTCCTCTTCTCATTGACTGATTATTTCCATTAAATTATAATCGGCTTAACAGTAAAGGGATTGAAAATATTACAAAGGAGATGTTGAGATGACACCATACGCAAGACCTCCTTGTTAATCTTTAGGATCAACTAGCTCACGAGCACCTCCATGTTCTGATTGACAAACTGTAATCAGAAATGAGAGGAGCTTAATCGTGGATTATAGGATGAATATTTGGAAACTATATGCCATTCGTATTTTTCAGAGCCTAATCCCTGCCTATGTTATTGAAAGGTTGTTTTGGGAGCAGAGAGGCATGACCATTCAAATGGTTGTGTATACGGAAATCATTTTTGCCATTACCATTGTTTTACTTGAGGTGCCGTCAGGAATTATCGCAGACAAGTGGGGTCGTAAAAACATGATCCTGTTAGGAGCCTTTTTGGAAGGCGGCATGTTTCTTATACTGATTTTCGCAACGGAGTTCTGGCACTTTGCTGCTGCTATTTTTCTATCAGGGATTGCTAATTCTGCAAGCAGAGGTGCGGAAAATGCACTACTTTATGATTCATTGCTGCTAAATGGCAGGGAACGGTCATTTGAAAAGTACCTCGGCCGATTGAATGTCTGTGATGTAACATCAGCCATCCTAGCAGCATTATGTGGAAGCTTTTTAGCAAGCGAGTTTACCTTTGAATTTAATTATTGGCTATCGCTTGCCAGTATGCTTATCTCTGTGTGTTTATCGTCAATGCTGATTGAACCAGCTGTGAAAGGTAACACTGGAGAATCCGTCGCTTTCAAAGAATATATAGTAGCTTCTGTGCAGTTTTTCAGAAGAAACCCAAGTGTATGTCTTATGGTACTTTCCGGTATGGTGACGGGTGCTTCTTTGAGTTTCGTCTGGGAGTTTTGGCAGCTTTATTTGAACAGACTGGAGATTCCGGTTGTCTATTTCGGATTATTTTCTGCAGCTTTTATGTTCTTGAGCCTTCCCGGAAATTTGCTCGCCCATATTTTGATAGACCGATTCAAGTACAGGACCTTGCTATTAACTGTAACTGCATTTATGTCTGTAGGATTCTTATATGTATCACTCATTAAAGATTTTACTGGTCTAGTGGCGATTTCCATTATTTTTTTGGTTTCAGGAATAATTGATCCCCTTGTTAGCGGATATATACATCATAGAATGGATTCCTCCATAAGAGCGACCATTGATTCGTTTCAGTCATTAGGACTGAATGCAGTGCTAATCATGACGGGGCTGGGATTTGGATATTTTTCATCTGAATTTGATGTTTTCGGTGGGTTCGGCTTCATTGCCGTGATTTGCGGGGGATATTTTCTTTACTTTTTAATTACGTCCAAAGATGCAATTGAATAGAAAAACGGAAAATAGGCTGTCACTTGTGTGGCAGCCATATTTTGACGAGAGTTTACAGTTATTCTAATAGCAAGTTTTAATAGAGATTATAATATAGAAATTATAAGGATATAAGCACTGATCAATGTTGGTGCTTTTTTTAGTTGATAGAAAATTAGGTTGTCTTCCTTGTATAGGGGATTTGTTTATATCAGGGAAATTTCATCAAATCCAGAAGGTTTTCAATCATTCGTCTTGAATATATAGATAACACAAAGAAGTAGGATTATATAGATTGGAGGTAATAAGATGATTCTTGAAGCAGTCATATTGAATGTGAGAAAGGGAAGGGAGCAGGAGTATGAGGAAGCCTTTAAAAAGGCTTCTACTATTATTTCCTCCATGAAGGGTTACATATCTCATGAATTACAGAGATGTTTAGAAGTGGAAGGGAGATATTTATTGCTTGTGAACTGGGCAACACTTGAGGACCATACAGAAGGGTTTAGGCAATCGAAAGAATATCAAGAATGGAAACAGCTGTTGCATGATTTTTATGATCCTTTTCCTTCTGTTGAACATTTTGAAAGGGTAGATTAATTTTTTATTGATAAAAAAGGAGAAGATTTTAATGATTGATTATAATGGTCGTACTTTTGTTTCGATCACCAATACGAAAAATGGTGAGGTTTCGTCAAAAACTTATTTTCACTATAAACAAGAAGGAAATATTCTTACTGCTACCTATCATGGTGGAGAAATCGTTCAGGGGACATTGATTGGAGTCGTTGATGGTAATGGGAGTCTAGAGTTTAGATATAATCATGTGAATAGGAAAAGTCAGATCAGAGGTGGAAAATGTGTTTCTACGCCAGAAATGTTATCTGATGGAAGAATAAGACTATATGAAAAATGGAAATGGCTTGACGAAGACCAGAGTGAAGGAGAATCCATTATTGAAGAAGAAATAAGCTAGGTGCTTTAATCGGTTCGCTTTTCAATAAAATATTTAGGTTGTTAGACAATTTGTATTATTTGATGTGCTTTGCCTCTATGAGATGTAGTTATAAGCAGTTTCTTTTAATCTATATTATTACTTAAAGGAGATTTAAAATGTCGAATTTCGGTAACCAAGTTCAATCTAAATTGTATCAAACGATGAAAAATCCTGATCCAAATAGGCTTCCCGTTGTTTATGAGGAGTGGGAAAAGCGTGCACGTGAGGTATTAGAAGACGGACCGTTTTATTATGTAGCGAGTGGCTCCGGTGGGGAGAAGACGTTGAAGGCAAATCTTGAAGCCTTTGATCACTGGAAGATCGTACCTAGAATTTTAAGAAATGTGGAAAATCGTGATTTATCCGTAGAGCTATTAGGTCATTCATATCCTTTTCCTTTACTTCATGCTCCCATTGGTGTGCAATCGATCATCCATCCAGAAGGTGAGCTAGCGTCCGCAAGGGCTTGTGCTGCAATAGGGGTTCCTTTTATTACGAGCTCTGCATCGACTAAATCGATGGAGGAAATTGCAGTAGCCATGGGGGATGCACCTAGATGGTTTCAATTATATTGGAGTAAAGATGAGGATATAGCAGCTAGTTTTTTAAGAAGAGCTGAGAAGTCAGGGTATTCTGCAATCGTGGTCACATTAGATACACCTATGATGGCATGGCGTGAATTTGACCTGAAAAATGTTTATTTACCTTTCTTAACAGGGGAAGGGGTTGGAAATTACTTAACAGATCCATCTTTTTGTTCGAAGCTAGCGAAGTCTCCCGAAGAGGATCCAGAATCTGCTATTGCCTATTGGACCCAAGTATTTGGCAATGCTAGCTTAACATGGAATGATCTTGCATTTCTACGAAAACATACGAAATTACCAATCTTGCTTAAAGGCGTCTTACATTCAGATGATGCAAAAATGGCATTGGAATATGGGGTTGACGGAGTCATTGTTTCAAATCATGGTGGCCGCCAAGTAGATGGAGCCATAGGAGCCATTGAGGCGCTTCCGCACATCTGTGATGTCATACAAGATCGAATTCCTGTACTGATGGATAGTGGGATAAGAAGAGGTTCAGATGTTATTAAGGCAATGGCCCTTGGTGCAAAAGCCGTGCTTGTTGGAAGACCATGTATGTATAGATTGGCTGTTGCGGGAGAACAAGGGGCGAAAGAAGTCTTACAAAACATGATTGCTGATTTGGATATAACGTTAGGATTAACAGGAGAAAGAGCGGTTAAGGAATTAAATAAATCAATCCTTATGAAATCAAATTTGTTAAGCTCTTCCCTAGAAGGCATACAACAAGGTGTTTGATGCAATCGTAGTAGGTCCTGAACAGGGCTGGTAGTCACAGCTGAAATTGCAAATGCCGAAAAAAAATGTTTTGCAAGAGACCAAGAGCCAGAAGCTTCATTCGAGGACAAGTATGGTGGTCCTTCGATGGTTTGTTGCTTGTCGACTCACCAGAAAATCCGGTCTACAAGGATCTTGGGAATTAGTAGGTACATTCGTTTTACAGATCAATCAGACGAACAACCCAAGCTGCTGATTTGAAGTAAATAGATTGGGTGTACTCAAAAGAGTTTACCTTCTTTTGAGTACAATCTTTTAAATGAAAAAAACTTTTTTTAAAAAACTATTGCATTTTTCGACAATCCTCGTTATAATAATAATTGTTCGTTGGTGAGACAAACAAGAAAGTTCATACAGGATCTATGACGAAAATTTAATATGCGGGTGTAGTTTAGTGGTAAAACCTCAGCCTTCCAAGCTGATGATGTGAGTTCGATTCTCATCACCCGCTCCATACATAACTTCAACTTCCTTATTTATAAGGGAGTTTTTTTGTGTTGAAAATGACATAAAGAGAATAATGGTTCTTATTTACTGTTATAATCAAAACCAACTGGAAAAGTGTAGTGATTAATACCCTTTTTGTTGCTTAGATTTATAGTAATTTATGTTTATTTTCTGATATTTACATCCTATTTACTCTTTATTTATGTTTCCTTAATAATAATTTCCTATGATTCAATTGTACTGAGAAATTTGTCGAGTGTAGTATTTTCGACAAGCAAATAAAGAGGTGGGAAAGATCGAAACATGGAAATTAACGTCAAGTGAAAAACGGGTATCGATTAACTTTATAAAAATTTTCAGTATTTATTCTTTGCTTTGCTTTAATTTAACTCAGCTTACCGTACCAACTTCAGCCGTTTTTAAAGATGCTCACGAAGCTACTGGTGTTATAAAAACTGGTACTTGGACAAATACGTTATCCGACAAAAGCGAGAAGTCAAAACTTCAGCCACCATCAAGAGAAACCACACCAAAAGCCCTCGTTTCATCTATATCAAGTAATCCATCAAACATAGAAGAACAACAACGTTCTAATACTGATCAAATACACCCATCAGATTATTCGGAAGTAGAGAAAAATTCGACAGAGAATAAGAAAGAAAAGGATTTATCTAAAACCACCACCAAAAATGAAATCCATGGAGGATAAAAACCCCCTTTGCTTCAATGTGATGAATAAGAAATCAACCATATGGGAGATGAAGGAAATGATAAAGAAAGCGATTAAAGCCTTTAGGAACTTGCTCTCAGCTATTCTTTTTTTGATTTTAATTCTCACGACGCTAACAGTGATGATTTCAAAAGCTTCAGGCGGGGAACCGAATGTTTTCGGTTATCAGTTTAAAACGGTCCTTTCCGGATCAATGGAGCCTAGTATTCAAACCGGATCGGTGATTGCAGTTAAGACTGTTGAAGAAAATAAAAGATTTCAAAAAGGAGATATCATCACATTTATCAATGAAGATGATCTTTTAATCACTCACAGGGTGATTGAGGTGAAATCGAATGAAAGCCGAATTAGCTATATTACGAAAGGCGACAACAATGACGGAGCAGATAGAGAACCTGTTTTACCGCAAAATGTAAAAGCGGAATATACCGGTTTTACACTACCTTATGTTGGTTATTTCTTAAATTTGGTCAATTCGAAAATCGGAAGTGCATTGCTACTAATCATCCCTGGGTTGTTACTCATTACCTATTCTATTTTCACCATATGGAAAGCTCTTTCTGAGATTGATAGAAAGAAAGAACAAGAATCGTTTTTGGAACGGAGTAGTTCTTAAAGGCATTGGTTCTCCACGAAAGTGGTTTTCAATAAAAATTATGCCCTCAACGGGTAAACAGGGAGGAATTTTTTTATGAGTATTAAAAAGAAGCTGGTTATGGGAGTAGCATCTGCGGCATTAGGACTGTCACTGGTTGGTGGGGGAACGTATGCCTACTTCAGTGACACGGAGGTGACTAACAACACATTTGCAGCCGGTACATTGGATTTAGCTGCAAATCCGACAACAATTGTCGATGTTGAGAATATCAAACCAGGTGATTCGGTCACTCGTACATTCCATCTTGAAAACAATGGGACATTAGACATCCAACAAGTCTTATTGGAGACAGGGTATACAGTTCATGATGCAAAGGGGGATAACGGTTCTGAGGATTTTGGTGAGCATATTGAAGTGGAGTTTTTATACAACGTAGATAACATACATGAAGTGATCTATAAAACAACCCTTGCAGATCTTCAAAATATGACACCTGAAGCCGTGGACCAACACGTATTCTATCCATGGCTGGGTGAAAAGGGTCTTCCATCGGGGGCAGAACACGAGCTACTTGTTAAGTTCAATTTCGTTGATAATGGTGAAGATCAAAATTTCTTTCAAGGAGATTCATTAGCTCTCGAATGGACATTTGAAGCAAAGCAAACCGCTGGTGAAGATAAATAACACTTTAATAACATTTTCCGATAAAACGAATAAAATAAGGAGGCTTTAAATCATGACAAGACAGGAAAGCGGACCGAAAAACTTGAATAGACGAGATTTTATCAAATTAGGTGGAATGAGTACGGTTGCCTTAACACTTGGGTCTGCGGGATTAATGGGAATGAATCCAGCTAAATCATTTGCGAAATCAAATGGAAATCCGGCAAACAAAGGGCAAAATTCTTTTAGTGGTTTTGGACCATTAGTGAAGGATCCAGGCGGGGTGATTGATCTTCCAAAGGGATTCCAATACCGTATTATTTCTGAAGAGGGAAAGAGAATGACAAATGGTGCACCGATCCCTGGTGATTTTGATGGCATGGCCGCATTCCAAGGTCCAGGGCATTTAACGATTTTAGTACGTAACCATGAATTGAGCGGGTCAGAATCTGCTGTACCTGGCAAAAACCCATATAACAAACAAGCTCCTGGGGGAACGACAGCACTAGTCATTGGACCGGATCGCAGGTTATTTTCTGAATATGTGACTTCTTCAGGTTCCCTTCAAAACTGTGCTGGTGGACCAACACCTTGGGGGACATGGTTAACATGTGAGGAGAATCGAACAAATGATCATGGATATGTATTTGAGGTTATGCCAAATGAGCCTGAGAACAATCTATCGAAAACTCCTATTAGAGATATGGGCTTTTTCTCACATGAAGCAACAGCTATTGATCCAGCCACTGGGATCGTGTATTTAACAGAGGATGATTTCCGTGGAAAGATTGATCCGAATGATCCTACTAATGACGAACGTTCTAGCTTCCTATATCGTTATATCCCAAATGACACAAGCAAGCGGCCAGGTGCATTGCAAAAAGGTGGAAAGCTTCAAGCGATGGCGATTGAAGAAAAGAAGAATCCAGATGCAGATTTTATGAATCCAGGGCAACGATTTGGTGTTGTTTGGAAGGATGTAAATAAAGAAGAACCTCATGATGATGCTTTAGCAAGTGGATGTGTCCGTTTTAATCGATTAGAAGGAGCTTACTTTGCTGGTGGAGTTTTCTGGTTTGATGATACAGCCGGAGGGGAAAAACGACTTGGTCAAATTTATCGTTATATTCCAGCAACTGAAACGTTAGAGCTTTTTTATGAAGGAACAGAAGCAAACAAAATGGAAAGCCCAGATAATATCTGCATTACACCTTGGGGAGACCTGTTATTTGCTGAGGACGGTGGAAATGGTAACCGTGTCATGGGGATCACCCCAGAAGGAGAAGTATACCCGTTTGTCAATAATCGTCTAAATGGTTCTGAATTCTGTGGACCTACCTTCTCACCAGATGGGAAAACATTCTTCCTTAATATTCAATCACCTGGAATTACATTCGCGATTTGGGGGCCATTCCCAGGTCGTAATCCAGCACGGCAGCGCTATATGGGACATGCTGCGCCTCCAGCAGATTTTGCACCAAAGATTTCGGCACATTCACAAGAAATCGCCAAAGCTAACGGAATTTCTGGTTTAGAAGCGGCTGCATTTCTTCGTCATGGAGTACCTCTAAAGTTATAAGGAAGTAATAAACCTCTGTTACTACTGAGTAGCAGGGGTTTTTCTATTTACACCATAACTAGAAAGATGCGATTTAAATAATCTGAAAATACAGTCAATATTTTATCCCTATTGCGTCAATTGAGTCCCCCTATATTTTCTTGATCTACCTTTATAATAATAGAAAACGTTTACATTTCAGATGGGGTGGTGAGATTGAATGAATACCGAACTTGAAACAAAAATGGCAAATACAAAACCAGTAATGAATAGCGTCCCAAAAAGAAAGGTTAATTGGAAGAGAATCCTTACTTATTCCGCTTTTGTTGGGCCTGCACTACTATTTTTTCTTGTTATACAAATTCTTCCTTTTATTATGGGACTTTATTATTCTTTTACATCATGGAATGGTGTTAGTTCCGTTGTGGAATGGGTGGGAATCGAAAATTACATTCAGATTTTCGCTAACGATCCGACCTTTTTTGATTCTTTTCTGTTTACAACAAAATTTATGTTTGCTGCTGTTGTGATTAGTAATTTAATAGGATTCAGCTTTGCCTTACTATTAAACGCAGCATTAAAGACGCGAAATATGTTACGTACCGTTTTTTTTATCCCAAATGTTATCGGTGGGTTGCTACTTGGGTTTATCTGGCAGTTTATTTTCGTGAAAGGCTTTGCTTCAATCGGAAATTTAACGGATATTGAATTCTTTAAAATGCCTTGGCTTGGAGATGAGAAAACGGCATTCTGGGGAATTGTGATTGTATTTGCATGGCAGATTAGCGGGTATATGATGGTCATCTATATTGCTGCCCTACAGGGAGTAGATCAATCCTTATTAGAAGCGGCAAGGATGGATGGGGCCACAAGCTGGACACTTTTGACGAAGATTATTATTCCTTTAATCCTGCCTGCATTTACGATTTGTTTCTTCTTGACGATCTCCATGGCATTTAAAATATTTGATTTGAATCTCTCCTTAACAGGGGGAGGACCATTTAACTCGACACAGTCTGTCGCTATCAATATTTATCAGGAAGCTTTCCAAAACAATCGCTATGGATTAGGAACAGCTAAATCGATTCTATTTTTCATCGTTGTTGCGATTTTCACGACGATTCAAGTGATGATGACAAAGAAAAAGGAGGTTGAAGCATAATGAATCCTAACTATACAAAAAAGACATTTGTATTAGAGATCATTGGGATTCTATTGGGCATCATTTTTCTTATCCCTTTTTACTTTGTTTTCATAAACTCGGTTAAAGGTTTTTCAGAAATATTAATAGATGCTGCTGCATGGCCGAAAGAGTTTTTATTTACAAACTATGTGAAGGTGTGGGATGTCATCAATTTTCCAAGGGCATTTTGGAATTCCGTCATTATCACAGTGGTTAGTAATATTGGGCTTGTTGTCATTAGTTCGATGGCTGCTTGGAAGATGGTAAGAACGCCAGGGAAGTTTAGTAAAATTCTATTTGTTCTGTTCGTCTCCGCCATGGTCATTCCTTTTCAAACCGTGATGATTCCCTTGATGAAGCTTGGTGGAACATTAGGTATTACAAATAGTATTCCAGGACTCATTATAATGTACTTTGGCTTCGGGGTTCCACTTTCCCTATTCCTCTACCATGGTTTCGTAAAAACAGTTCCAATTGAAATTGAGGAATCTGCTAAGATGGATGGTTGTAGTGAATTCGGAGTATTTTGGAGAATCGTGTTTCCGTTATTAAAACCGATTACAGTGACAGTTATCATTTTAAATACGCTTTGGATTTGGAATGATTTCCTTTTGCCTTTACTCGTGCTCCAAGACGCAGAATTACGGACGATTCCACTTGCAACCAGCTCCTTCTTTGCTCAGTACACGAAGCAATGGGACATGGGGTTAGCGGCATTGGTACTTGGGATTACGCCAATTATCATCTTTTTCCTATTTCTACAAAAACACATCATTAAAGGAATTGCTTCAGGTTCTATTAAATAGATATCAAGTTTACTATCTATCTGTATAGGTTGATAGTAAACTTATATAAATTAAACGATTTACAAGGAGGTCAATGCTTTTATGAAGCGCATTTTTATGACTTGTTTATCCATTGTATTAGTTTTAGGTATTATAAGTGGTTGTTCTTCAAGCAATTCTAGTGGAGGCTCAGAGGGTGATTCTAAATCAGGGGAAGATGTTGTTACACTAGATTTCTTCCAGTTCAAGGTAGAAATCGCTGATCAGCTTCAGGAGATGATTAATGAGTTTGAAGCGGAGCATCCAAATATTAAGATTAAGCTTGAGACGGTTGGAGGGGGAGCTGATTATGGTGCAGCTTTGAAAGCAAAATTTGCTTCTGGTGAACAGCCTGACATTTTTAATAACGGCGGTTTTAAAGAGCTGGAGCTTTGGAAGGAGCATTTGGCAGATCTCTCTGGTGAGCCATGGGTGGACCATTTATTGGATATCGGAAAGGTACCGATGACAGCTGAGGATGGTAAGCTTTATGGAATGCCTGTAAATCTTGAAGGTTATGGCTTTATTTACAATAAAGATTTATTCAAGAAAGCGGGAATTACGGAACCTCCTAAAACGATTGACGAGTTGAAGGCGGCTGCTAAAAAGCTGGAAGACAAGGATATTACTCCTTTTTCAGCTGGATATGGCGAGTGGTGGGTAATTGGGCAGCATTTACTTAATATCCCTTTTGCGCAACAAGAGGATCCTGTTGCTTTTATTGAGGGGTTAAATGAAGGATCCGAAACTATGGTGGGAAATGAGAAGTTTAAGCAATTTAAAGAAGTCATCGATACGGAGATCGACTTTGGAAATGATAACCCGTTAACAACGGACTACAATACACAAGTAACGCTATTCGCTTCTGGTGAAACAGCGATACTTCAACAAGGAAACTGGACTGAGAACATGATCTATGAGATTAATCCAGATATCAACATGGGCTTTCTGCCAATTCCGTTAAGCAATGATGCGGTGGCAAATCGTCTACCTGTAGGGGTACCAAATAACTGGGTATTAAACAAGAATTCCGAGCACCTTGAAGAGGCTAAGCTATTCTTGAACTGGATGGTCTCGTCTGAAACAGGAAAACGTTATTTAACCGAAGAATTTGCCTTTATTCCAGCATTTGATAACATTGAGCCAACTGGTTTAGGTTCATTAGGGGAATCCATTCTTGAATATTCTAAGGAAGAAAAGACCATTCCGTGGACATGGTTTAGATGGCCTGATGGAGCGAATAAGGAGTTTGCAGCTGCAATTCAAGAATATGCTGCAGGGAAAATTGACTATGAAACATTAATCCAACGTTTCCAAGATACATGGGATGACTTGAAGTAAATCTAAATAGGGCTGTCCCAAACAATGGAGCCGGGAGTCGCCATTCAAATATGATAATGGTTCCAGCTTTTATTGGGACAGCTTATTTTACACGTTAAAATCTACCAAAATATTTATTCCCCAAAAGGCTATTAGCACATTATACTTAACCTTAAACAGAGACAGGGGAGGTACCTAGGGATGAAAACCAGTATTCGAAATAAACTCATCGTTCTTTTATTACTTATTACTATTTTACCCTTTGGTACATCGATTATCATTACGTATTTCTACACGAAAGAAACGTTAAAGGATCAAGTGGTTCAAGAAAATAGTAATCTACTTTATCAAGGAAAAGTAAATTTAGAAAACTATATTAATGAATTAGATGGTTTAACATTATCTCTCTACAATAACCCTGATTTCTTGAATTTTATTAAAGCACCGAATAAAGAAAATAATTATACAACAATTGAAACGATGAAAAATGTCGTTCAGACGATTTTATATGCTGAAGACACTATTAAAGGGGTTCAAATTAATTTCGCCGATGAGAATAAGGCGATTTCAGCTTCTCGAAGGACGACGGTCATATTTTCTGACAGACGAATTCGATCAAATCAGAAGGCATTTACTAATGCAAAACATAGCCCTTTTAATATGTATATTGAACCCAGTGAAGCCAAAGACGTTGGTTCAAGCCCAATAATCACCATTCACCGAGCGCTTACCAATATTCCCTCTAGTGAAGTGCTGGCTTATATTTCTTTGGAGATCTCACCTCGGAAAATAGTAGACCTTAGTCAAAATTTATATAACCGGGATACCGAAGAATTTTATATTATTTCATCAAATGGAGAATTAATTTACCATTCTAACAATGAACCAGCAAATGTAAAGCAAAAGTGGATTGAAAAGATACAAGAGTCTGATCAAGAAAAAGGAACATTAGAGTGGAAGGATGATTCCTTTAATGGTGTGATGATGTATGATCAGATGGAATCCTCAACGGGAGGCTGGTTTTTAGTCAAAAGAGTTCCTTATACGACTTTATATGAAAGTGCTCTAAATGTGACGAAGATTAATATCATGTTCGGAGTCATCGGCTTATGTCTAGTGATCCTTTCAACCTTATTTGTATCATTTAAAATTACTTCACCTATTCGAATTCTCGTTCAAAATATTAAAGAGGTTGAAAAGGGAAATATGAAAGTGCAATTTAAGTCTTTAGGAAATGATGAAATTGGGGTACTCGGAGATCGATTTAAGCAAATGATTGAGAAAATCAATCACCTTATCAATCGTGAGTTTAAATTAGAGATTGAAAATAAAACCAATCAATTAAAAGTCCTGCAATCCCAAATAAATCCACACTTTTTATATAACGCCTTACAGTCGATAGGAACGATTGCCTTAAAGAATAAAGTACCTCAAATTTATTCCCTTATTACGTATCTCTCTAAAATTATGAGATATGGTATGGATATGGATGAAGACATTGTCCCATTACATAAAGAGATTAGTTATACGAAAGCCTTTCTTTTGCTACAAAAAGAAAGATTTGGAGAGAACTTAGAATACTCGATTGAGGTTGGTAAAGAAGTCGAAGAAGTTCTAGTTCCTAAGATGATTTTACAGCCAATAATCGAGAACTATTTCAAGCATGGCTTTGATATCCGTGAAGGAATTGGCCAAATGAATTTGTCATGCCAGAAAGAGGGTTCGCAATTGCTCATTCAAATTAAAGACAATGGAGTGGGTGTATCCGAAAGGCGACTTAAGGAGATTTATCAGAATTTTCAAGAAGGGAACCTTAAAAGGAATGGAGAACAAACTAATATAGGGTTGAAGAATGTTTATGTCAGGTTAAAGCTCTATTATGGGAAAATCGCCACTTTGCAGCTTAATAATCAAAAAGAGGGGGGCTTGTTGGTTACCATGGGGCTGCCAATAAGTATGGAAGGTGGAAAAAATGAAGGCAATCATAATTGATGATGAGAAGCATGTCCGTGAAGGCTTACTCCTTTTAGGGGAGTGGCAGAAATATGGAATCAACACCATATTGGAAGCAGAGAATGGTGATGACGCGATTACACTCATTTCTGAGCATGGACCAGAAATTATTTTTACAGATATGAGGATGCCGAAAAGAGATGGGATTAGCCTGATTAAATGGCTTCATGCTTCGGATAGTAAAAGTAAAACGATTGTTGTAAGCGGTTATGATGATTATGAATATATGAGAAATGCCATTTGCTATAAGAGCTTTGACTATATTTTAAAGCCAATCGACCCTGGAGTTTTAAATAAAACACTAGAAAGAGCGGTAAAGGAATGGAAAGAACAAGCTCTCTCAAGAAATTCTCAAAAAGAAGGGGATTTGGTTATTAATGAGGTGAAATCCCTTTATTGGGACCGGTTATTTTCATTATTCTTAACCAAATCACAAATTTCTAAGGAGGAAGAGAAAAAAATAGAAAAAGAGTATTCAATCAAGATTTCGAAAGAATCCTGTACTATGGCTGTAATTTCATTAAAACCATTGATTTTAAAGCAATTCCAAGGAGATACAGAGCTTGCTTTCTCTACGATTACGAATATTTGTAATGAATTGTTACGTAAGCAAAATGATGGAGTTAGTTTTCGGAATATTAATCAAGAAAATGAGTTGGTTATATTATTCTGGAGAGAAAAGAATATCGCGTACCTTATAGACCAAATTTACCTGCAGATCTATCAATATAATGGGATGAGAAGCATCATTGCATTGGGACATGAAGCAAATCAGTTCAAATCAGCATATGAATCTGCTAAAGAAGTGTTTCTCAAACATGATCTAACAAGTAAAAACAGGATTGTAACATCAAAAGAAATCAACTCTCGTCAAATTATCCATCTTCTTGATTTTTCACAGGATTTAAAGTGGGCTATTAGGAGTGGAAGTCTTGAACAGGTGGAGACCCTATTAAATTGCATTTTTACAAAGATTGAAAACTCTCTATTTCTAGAACAATTAGAAGATTGGGACATGCAATTTGAACTTCTGCAGAAAAATTGGTTAAATGAATATGAGATTCATAGCTCAAATGTTTTATATAGAGGATCTGATTATTGGAAGGATGATGGAACATTCTCTTTTCAAAAATTTAAAGATGAAAAAAAGAAGGAATTTCTCGATTTAATTAAGACTTTAACAGATGCAAAGTATCAGAAAGAAAAAAACAGTATGCAAAAAATCGAAGAATATCTTCAGCAAAATTATCAGCAGGATATAAACCTGAAAGAAATTGCGGATCGTTTTTACTTAAGCAGAGAGTATATCTCCAGAAAGTTCAAACAAGACTTTAATGAAACCATTACTGATTATTTAACAAAGATTCGATTAGAAAAAGCAAAAGAATTACTCGAAAACCCATATTTAAAGATTTATGAAATTGCTTATTCTGTTGGTTATCAAAATGAGAAGTATTTTAGTAAAGTCTTTAAAAAGCTCATTGGATTAACACCTAATGAATATCGAGGGTCTAAATAATTTGTGGGAGGTTTATCAATGTTAAATGTGACCGTTTGGAATGAAAATCGACATGAGCAAAAGAATCCTAAGGTAAGAGAAGTATATCCGGAAGGTATTCATGGGGCCATTGCTTCTTTTTTAAAAGAAGAGGCATTTCAAGTTAAGACTGCGACTTTAGACGAGCATGAGCATGGCCTATCAGATGAAGTTCTGAATGGCACGGATGTCCTGATCTGGTGGGGGCATATGGCTCATGAAGACGTGAGGGATGAAATTGTAGAAAAGGTAAAACAAAGGGTTCTTGATGGAATGGGGCTAATTGTTCTTCATTCAGGCCATTTTTCTAAAATATTTAAAACATTAATGGGAACCTCCTGTGACCTAAAATGGAGAGAAGCTGATGAAAAAGAACGTATTTGGATAGTTGATCCTAGTCATCCCATTGTAGAAGGATTAGGAGAATACATAGAGCTCGAAAAGGAAGAGATGTATGGAGAGCATTTTGATATACCTGCCCCAGATCAACTCGTTACGGTAAGTTGGTTTGAAGGTGGAGAAGTGTTTAGAAGTGGGTGCACCTATACCCGTGGACATGGGAAAATCTTTTATTTCCGTCCGGGCCATGAAACCTACCCCACTTATTTTCATAAGGATGTTCAACGTATCATAATGAACGCTGTAAAATGGGCTAAGCCTGCTGAAAGAAAAAAAATGGTTTACGGAAATGCTCTGGCACTTGAAGAAATCAAAGGGAGCCACTAGGAGGAATCATAATGAATAAAATCAAGGTAGCTATTATTGGTTGTGGAAGTATTGCCAAGCATCGTCATTTACCCGAGTATAAAGCACA
Source organism: Rossellomorea pakistanensis (assembly GCF_016908495.1). Lineage (GTDB taxonomy): Bacteria > Bacillota > Bacilli > Bacillales > Bacillaceae_B > Rossellomorea > Rossellomorea pakistanensis. Next base: position 18,010 of record NZ_JAFBDZ010000003.1, read on the forward strand.
TGAATTCGTAGAAATTGTTGCTGTCTGTGATATTGTTGCTGAAAGGGCAAACGGTTTCGCAAAAGTGTATGAAGCAAAAGCTCACACGAATTATGAGGAATTGCTAAGAGATTCAACGATTGATGCGGTCAGTGTTTGTACGCCCAATTATTTGCATGCACCAATATCAATTGCAGCTCTTCAAGCGGGAAAGCATGTACTTTGTGAAAAACCGATGGCGACTTCACGAGGGGAAGCAGAAGAAATGATTTCAGCAGCAGAAAGAAGTAATAAGAAGCTCATGATTGCCCACAATCAACGTTTTGTCCCATCCCATAAAAAAGCCAGAAAGTTGATCGAGAATGGGGAGGTAGGAAAAATCTATAGCTTCCGTACGGCATTTGGTCATGGTGGTCCTGAAGGCTGGAGTGCCGATGGGAAGGATAGTTGGTTTTTTAGAAAAAATGAAGCATTCATTGGCGCAATGGGGGATCTCGGAGTTCATAAAACCGATTTACTTCGTTTTTTACTTGGAGAAGAGTTTGTAGAAGTAGGTGCCTTTGTAGAAACAAGTGCAAAAGAGAATACAGATGTCGATGATACAGCCGTATGCGTTTTAAAAACAGAAAGTGGGACAGTTGGCACGTTAGCTGCAAGCTGGTCTTACGTTTCAAAAGAAGATAATTCAACGATCATTTACGGAGAAAAAGCGATTTTACGTTTAGAGGATGATCCTGTGAATTCGTTGATTGTTCAGTATCAAAGTGGTGAAGTTGTAAAATATGAACTCGGCGGTATTCAAACAAATGAAGATGGAAACCAAACGAGTTCTGGAGTAATCGATCAATTTGTGAATTCTATTCTTCATAACATCCAGCCCCCTGTGACAGGGGAAGAGGGAATGAAATCTCTTCAAGTCGTATTATCTGCGTTAGAATCGAATGAAACCAAACGAATTATTAAATTGTAATTGAGGTGTCTATAAGTGAAGAAACTGCGAATGGGAATTGTGGGAGTAGGAGGGATAGCGCAAGACCGTCATATCCCCACATATCTAACCTTAACTGATCAAGTAACAATTGAGGCGATTAGTGATGTAAATGATAATACAGCAAAGCTAGTCGCAGAAAAATTCTCTATTCCAAATGTGTATTCACATTACGAAGAAATGTTTCAAGACGTAGATGCTATTACGATTTGCACCCCTAATAAATATCATGCTGAAATTTCAATTGCCGCTTTAGAAGCCGGTATTCATGTGTTATGTGAAAAACCAATGGCGATGAATCCCGAAGAATGTCAACAGATGCTTGAGGCAGCAGAAAAGTCAGGTAAGGTATTATCCATTGCCTATCATTATCGGTATATGAAAGATTCACGAGCAGCTAAAAGGGTAATCATTGAAAATGAAATTGGACGACCAATCGTTGCGAGAGCAAAGGCATTAAGAAGAAGGAAGGTTCCTGGCTGGGGAGTATTCACAAATAAAGAGCTTCAAGGGGGAGGGAGCTTAATTGATTATGGCTGTCATTTTCTCGATTTATCTCTCTGGCTTTTAGGAAACCCAAAGCCTATTGAAGTGATGGGAAGCGCTTATAATCATTTAGGGAAAATACCGAATCAAGTCAATTTATGGGGAAAATTCGATCATGAATCGTTTGAAGTAGATGATCATGTAACCGCTTATGTAAAATTCGATAACGGTGCATCCATGCTTTTTGAAACATCATGGTTGGCCAATATCAGGGATGATGAAGAAAGCTTAAGTATATCCGGTGAAACAGGAGGAATCGATCTATTCCCCTTACATTTAAACCAAGCAAAGTATGGCGTGCTGTTAAATAGTGAAGCCGACTGGGTTCCAGGAGAAGAGGATCCAAGTGTCCCGCAAGCACAGAATTTCATTAATAGTTGCTTAGGGTTTGAGGAGCTTGTTGTGAAACCAGAAGAAGCCATGCAAGTATCGAAAATTATTGATGCCATCTACAAAAGCAGTGAAACAGGCAGAAGCATCCGATTACAATAGGAGGAAGAATTGATGAAACTAGGTGTATTTACTGTATTATTTTCTCAAAAAAACTTTGAAGACATGCTAGGATTTGTAAAAGATGCAGGTCTTAAAGCGGTGGAAATCGGAACAGGCGGTTATCCAGGAAACGCTCACTGTGACTTGGATGAACTACTAGAAAACGAGGGTAAAAGAAAAGACTATTTAGAGAAAGTAACATCAAGAGGGTTAGAGATTAGTGCCTTTAGCTGTCATGGAAACCCAATATCACCGGAAACAGCTTTTGCTGAAGAATCACATCTAGCATTAGAAAAAACGATTAAATTGGCGAGCTTAATGAATGTACCAGTTGTGAACTGTTTTTCTGGAACGGCTGGTGATCATGAAGGAGCGAAATACCCAAATTGGCCTGTTACTCCATGGCCAAATGAATATGGAGAGATCCTGAAATGGCAATGGGAAGAGAAATTGATTCCTTATTGGAAAAAGGTTGGTCAGTTTGCAGAAGAACATAATGTAAAGATTGGACTCGAGCTCCATGGAGGCTTCTTAGTTCATACGCCATACACACTGCTAAAATTAAGAGAAGAAACATGTGATGCAATTGGAGCGAACTTGGATCCAAGTCATTTATGGTGGCAAGGAATTGATCCAGTAGCAGCCATTAAAATTTTAGGGAAAGCAGGGGCCATTCACCACTTTCATGCGAAAGATACTTACATCGATCAGGATAATGTGAATATGTATGGGCTTACCGATATGCAGCCATATGGCAGTGTACAAACCCGTGGATGGTCGTTCCGCTCTGTAGGCTGCGGCCATAGTTTACAGGAATGGTCCAATATGATGAGTGCACTAAGGACATATGGATATGATTATGTCGTCAGTATTGAACATGAGGACCCAATTATGTCAATTGAAGAAGGATTTGCACGAGCAGTAAAAAACCTGCAAGCTATTTTGATAGAAGAACAGCCTTCTGAAATGTGGTGGGTTTAGAAATTAGGATACTTTGGTAGTGTTTGGATCGGTGTGATGTAATTTGTCGCTTCCTGTCGTTTTGCTGATATATGGAAGATTTAGATCGATAAACATCAGAAATAGACTGATAAATTACGAGTTTTAACCGATAAAAAGGGCGCCAGCAACGCGGCGCCTTTTTAAAACTATAGAGCTATTTACCAAACACCTAATACATCCAGCATAACAGCAAGAATTAACAATGGTGCAACAAATCGAATAAGGAAATACCAGATTTCAAATAAGCCCTTTTTAAAGGAGCTTCCTCTTTTTAACTCTTCATAAAGTGTAGATTTTTTCATTTTTACCGGAACAAAAATGGCTATGAGCAGTGAGCCTATTGGTAATAAAACATTACTAACGGCAAAGTCGGCAAGGTCAAAAATCGTTTTGCCAAAAAGTGTTATTTCTCCTAGAATTCCAAATGATAACGCAGATGGTATGCCGCATACAAATATTGCCAGACCGATAATCCATGCCCACTTTTTCCTTTGTGTTGGTTCTCCCTTTGAAATTACGGAAACAATAATTTCAAGCATAGAGAAAGCGGATGTAAGTGCAGCAAAGAGGAACAGCACTAGAAACGCAATAAAGAAAAACATACCAAATGGAATTTGACTGAAAACGGTTGGTAGTACGTTAAATAGTAGGACTGGTCCTGCTCCGGGCTCAAGATTGAAAGAAAAGACGGCCGGGAAAATCGCTAATCCCGCTAGAAGCACGATGAAAATATTCATTCCGACTATTGAAAAAGCTGAACGAGGCAGACTTTGTGTCTTTGGTAAATAAGAACTGTAGGTGACCATGACAGATACACCAACACTTAAAGTGAAGAAAGATTGTCCCATTGCTTCTAATATTGTTTGCGATTTTACTTTTGTAAAATCGGGTTGTAAAAGGAACTTAATCCCCTCCATGGCACCATCTAGAGTAACCGCACGGATCACAAGTATGATAAAAAGAATAAATAATGCCGGCATCATGATCGCACTTGCACGCTCGATCCCTTTTTGGACTCCTTTTGAAACAACGAAAATCGTCATTAGAATAAATAATAGCTGAACAAAAACACTTATCATCGGATCTGATATGGTTTCACCAAATACTACCGCATATTGATCTGAGTTTAGTCCATTCAAATCTCCCACAATCGCTTTGAAAAGATAGACGACAATCCATCCACCAATGACACTGTAGAAGGAAAGCAGAATAAAGGAAGTGACCATTCCAATAATTCCCACCCAGTGCCATTGGGTTCCTGGAGCTATTTTTCGATACGAATCAACGGCATTGTCTTGTGCCGATCTACCGATTATAAATTCTGCTAACAGTAATGGTAATCCTAGTATAAGAGTAAATATGATAAAGATAAGAAAGAAGGCGCCTCCCCCATTTTGACCAGCAATATAAGGGAATTTCCAGATTGCCCCTAAGCCGATGGCAGACCCTGCTGCAGCTAATATAAAGCCAAGCTTGGATGACCATTGTTCACGTTGACTCACACTCATTCTCCTCTCAATTGTTTATTCATTGAATTGATGCTTTTCAAACCGTCAGAGACAGTATGCAATAAAAAAATCGCCCCTACATACAGTAGGGACGATTGAATATCGCGGTACCACCCTAGTTATGGGGAAAATCCCCATCACTCTTCACGTGTAACGGTCTTCACCGTCTTTTGCTACTAACAAAAGATGCTCTGGAAAATGAAATTCGCTTATCATTATGTACCGATTCACAGCAACCATCGGCTCTCTTAGACAGGGAAAGGGCAGCTACTAATTTTCCTTCTTAGCATGTGTATTCAATATTAGGTAATACAATTTTTATCATGTTTTTAGTCGAATTGTCAAGAATATTTTAATAATTTGTCAGCATTGAAGGATGGAAAATGCTCCCTCACCACCATGGATCTGTACAAACATATCCATCAGTGATTGCGTTAATTTATTGGCTTCCTCCATCGTTAAAGAAGGCTGTAAATATAGTACTTGAATTGCTGATGTAGTCTCTTTAGTCACTGCCGTTCGCTCTGAATCGACAAAAGGACTTCCGAATGGACCGGTTTCATCCTTTGTGACGAAGAGATTTTCTAAAGAATTGACTCTGCCATTTAACCCTATATATTCTTCACCTGCTTCTCCGATTGTAATCGAGATCGGTCCATTAATTTTATCTAAGTCATAAATACCTAATGGTACTCCGTATTGCAGAGAAAAGAAATTATTAAGATCAGTTGCTGAGTGAATAGGTGTTAAATAATTTTGCTTCTTAATTCGCCTATAGAGGGCTTCAGCTGAATGCCGATAACGGTTAGGGTCCTTCCCTAACTTTTTAAATATGGTTCTCCATTCTTGAATGGAAGGGATATCTGTTACATTTTTCGATTCAAGATCAAAATAGATCGATTCCTGAAAGAGCTGTAAACGACCTCGCAGCATTTGTGGAGAATCACCGACTTGAATATTATGATAGGTGATAATTCCTAGCTTTATATCGTTAATCTGATTGCATAAAGAAGAATTTAGTATGACTTCCAATGTTTAATCCCTCCCAAATTGATTAAAAATAGTTTATCATAGAAAACAATGAGTTTTCACTTATCCAATTTCGGAAAGATACTTTTCGTACAGGGGTTTAGTATAAATTTAGGGACTATAAAATAAGGAAATTGGCTAATCGCAATTTCTACAATTCCGACCTCTCCCTTCTGACATTAAGCACAGAAAGGGATACAGAATTTTAGCTGATTTGCTTTTAACAACAAAGTTTGTGAATGCAGACTTCAAGAAAGAAAGGAGGGTTAGACAAGCACCACTTATCAAGAAGTAGGTATTGGTGCTGACATTCGATATGGACTTTCAAAAATTAAAAAATGAAATCATTGAATACAGTAAAACGATCGGAATAGATAAAATAGGATTTACGACGGCGAATACGTTTTCTGAAATGAAGAATCTATTAATCCGTCAGGAAATGCTTGGGTATCAGTCGGGATTTGAGGAAAAGGATATTGATAAGCGCGTTGATCCCTCCTTGATTTTTGATCAACCAAGATCGATTATTGCGATTGCCTTAGCCTATCCCTCACGAATGGAAAATGCTCCAAGAAGTAAAAAGGGGGAAAGAAGAGGGATTTTTTGTCGTGCATCATGGGGACAGGATTACCATGACGTGCTAAGAAATCGACTCCAAAAATTAGAAGAATATATTTCTTCTAAAGTACCCGATGCAAAATTTAAATCGATGGTCGATACAGGTGAATTAGTGGATAGGGCGGTTGCTGAGAGGGCTGGTATTGGTTGGAGCGGAAAGAATTGTGCCATTATTACACCAGAGTTTGGCTCGTATGTTTATTTAGGCGAGATGATTACGAACCTGCCATTTGAACCAGATGAGCCGATGACTGATCAATGTGGAACTTGCAATAAATGTGTGGATGTTTGTCCAACAGGAGCCTTGGTTGAAGGCGGACAATTGGATGCCGGGAAATGCATCGCCTTTTTAACACAAACAAAGGGCTTCCTTCCAGACAAATACAGGACAAAGCTCGGAAATCGTCTCTATGGCTGTGATACATGTCAAACCGTATGTCCGGAGAATAAAAGAAAGGATTTTCATATTCACGAAGAAATGGAGCCAGATCCAGAACTAGTTAAGCCACTTTTGAAACCATTATTGACCATAACTAATCGTGACTTCAAAGAAAAGTATGGAAAAATGTCTGGTTCTTGGAGAGGAAAGAAGCCTATTCAGCGAAATGCGATTATTGCTCTCGCTCATTATAAGGATGATACGGCGATAGATGAGCTGATTACAGTTATGAAGAAGGATGTAAGACCGGTTATGCGCGGGACAGCTGCATGGGCGATAGGAAAGATTGGTCATGAACAAGGATTTTCAGCACTCATTGAGGCAAAAAATGTTGAAAAAGATAAGGAAGTACTAGCAGAAATTAATAAGGGGCTTAAGCTCTTAGAAGAACAGAAATGACTTTATTAATAGGAGGGATCTAGTTCGATTCATAGGTTCTCCTTTGGTAGGGTCATTTCTTTTTTGTTTTGAAGCAGCCCAACCTAACATAGAAATAATGTATAGGGAGGGAATCCAATGAAAAAACAATTGCTTCATACCCTAAATGAACGAATACAAGATTTTGTTGATCATAATAGAACGGATTTACATGAAAAAGCAAGAAGAAAGAGAGAATTATGCTCCAAAAGAAAAGTAGATATTATAAAAGTAAATGCGAATGCCCAAATTCGTAAAGTCATCCCTCTGCAGGAAGAAAAGCAGGTGTATTACTACGTGCATTTAAAGTACTTACTAAAACAAGATGACCATTTTTATATAGAAGAGGAAGTGGAGGAAAGAGTAGCATTATTTACCGATGAAAATCTTGTCCGAGATATAGAAGTGATGAAAGAGGAAGAGGAATTTGAGGGATCACAAGAGGTTGCTGAAGATGAAAGAGTTCACTTTCTATATGACCGTAGAAAAGCTGTTCAATATGCTGAATATTGGTGGAATAGCAATAATCCTGCATATAAAAGCTTTGAAGTCGATTGTACGAACTTTATTTCTCAATGCTTACATGCTGGTGGAGCACCGATGAGAGGATATCCGAATAGAGGAAAAGGCTGGTGGATGAGGAGTAATAATTGGAGCTATAGCTGGTCTGTTGCCAACTCTTTACGATGGCATCTTCCCTCATCAAATGTCGGTTTAAGGGGCATAGAAGTTCAATTCCCCCAGCAATTACAGCTCGGGGATGTCATTTGTTATGATTTTGAAGGGGATGGGCGATTTGATCATAATACGATTGTCACGGCAAAAGATGCTTATGGAATGCCGTTAGTGAACGCCCACACGACAAATAGCAGAATGCGGTATTGGAACTATGAAGATTCAACAGCGTATACTCCTGAAATTCAGTATAAATTCTTCACGATTGAAGATGATTCATAAAATATTGTTCTTCCTTAAATTAGTGGTATAATGTCACATAGAGTTTAAGATAGAGGTGACAGATGACTTGAGTATAAATGTAGTATTATTCCAACCAGAAATTCCAGCTAACACTGGTAATATAGCAAGAACATGTGCCGCTACGGATACAACTTTACATCTTATTCGTCCATTAGGCTTTTCTACAGATGATAAGATGCTTCGCCGTGCTGGTTTAGATTATTGGCAATTTGTTGAAATTGTTTATTATGATTCAATTGAAGAATTTTTTGAAAAAAATGAGGGTGGAGAGTTCTTCTACCTAACCAAACATGGTCAAAAAGCACACTCATCATTTGATTATTCGAATCTCGATCAAAATTATTTCTTTATATTTGGCCGAGAAACAACAGGTCTGCCAGATGATGTGCTAGCAAATAATAAGGACCGCTGTTTACGCATTCCAATGAACGATAACGTACGTTCATTAAATCTTTCTAATACAGCAGCCATCCTCATTTATGAAGCATTAAGGCAGCAGGATTTTCCTAAACTAAAATAAGATTAGCTTCTATAAGTAATATTGAAAAGGGTGTGAAATGCATGAAGCGTTTCAGCCCTTTTATTTGTTTGGCTCTTTTCTAAAAGTTTGTTGATTTTAACAAAAGTGAAAACGAAGTGGATTGGAGCTACAGGCGCTTGACTTCCTCCCCGTGGAAAGTAAGCGCCTGTAGCGGAAAGGAACGGTCAACCGTCAATTGTTTATTCCTAAAAAATAACAACCTCTACGAAAAGAGCCATTTTTTTGATTAAAAGGTTAAAATCACGATAATATAATGAAAAGGAGTGTTATAAAATGAATAAAACTATCGAAAAGCTACTTAGTCATCACTCAGTCAGAAAGTTTACAGAGAAAAAGCTAACAACAGAACAAATACATACTCTTGTAAAAAGCGCCCAAGCCGCTTCTACCTCAAGCTATATACAGGCATACACCATCCTGGGAATTAAAGATATTGAAAAGAAAAAAAGATTGTCCGAACTCGCAGGGAATCAGCCCTATGTTATAAATAATGGCCATTTCTTTGTTTTTTGTGCTGACCTCTATCGTCACGAGATTATTGGTGAAAATGAGGATGGGGACGTTATTGATTCTCTTGAAAGTACGGAAAAATTTATGGTTGCTGTCATTGATGCCGCTTTAGCAGCGCAGAATACAGTGGTAGCAGCAGAATCGATGGGCTTAGGTATATGTTATATTGGAGGGATTCGAAATAATTTAGAGGCAGTGAGTGATTTATTAGAACTTCCAGACCGTGTTATACCATTATTTGGTCTTGCTGTTGGCTATCCTGAAGAAGAAACAGGAGTTAAACCAAGATTGCCTTTACATCATATTTATCAAGAGGATCGTTATAATAGTGATCCAGGAAGAATCATGTCGGATCTAGAAGAATATAATAAAACGGTGTCTTCCTATTATGAAGCCCGAACGAATGGGAAGCGCAACGATCGCTGGACCTCTCAAATGGCAGCAATGCTTTCAAATAAAAAGAGAATGTATATGAAGGATTATGTGGAAAAGAAAAAATTTAATAAGAAGTAAGCCATAAAATAAGGCTGATTCATTCCTTCATAAATTGATCGAAAGAATGAATCAGCCTTATTCTATAACCTATTATTTGTTCGTACCTGGTTTGTCATTATAACCTGCAGTGAAAATAGCTGCAAGGAATGTTACAGTTACCCCTAAGATTAATACTGTACCCATCTTATGTGTCCTCCTTCAGTAACATTTTCCGTCTAATTTTTAGTATAGCCTATTTTAAAGATAATGTGAATGTCAGCCCTTTATTTTTTAAGGAAAATAATAAAATACAAATGAATAAGGTTTAGCTATGTACTAAAGCCAAGGAAGTCTAAGAAAAGGAAGAACGAAAGGAAAAAGCTTACTTCATGCCTCGTCTTACGCTTGTCAGGAGCACGAGAAACTTCTGCTATTTGATTTTTGAGGAGCCATTTCGTGACGAATAATCGTTTTTGAAGAAATCCCTCATGTTAATCATGTTCAAGTGACCAAGCGCATAGAGTATATTAATCGTCTCTCAACAAGCGACAGGGGGAGGTCCTTATGAGTATCTTAAGAAAAGTTGAAAACTATCGTGAAGAAGAAGAGAAATTGAAATGGGAAGGGACGTTCGCAGATTATCTAGAAATTGTAAAAGAGAAGCCATGGGTTGCACAGTCGGCACATTCACGTGTCTACAATATGATAAAAGATGCAGGAGTAGAAGAAGTAAATGGCAGACGAAGATACAAGTTTTTCAGCAACCAATTATTTGGACTTGAAGAGGCGTTAGAAAGACTTGTTGAAGAATATTTTCATCCTTCAGCCAAACGGTTAGATGTAAGAAAAAGAATCCTTCTCTTGATGGGGCCAGTTAGTGGGGGGAAATCAACCCTCGTTTCTATGCTAAAAAGAGGGTTAGAAGAATATTCACGGACTGAGCGTGGCTCTATTTTTGCCATTAAAGGCTGTCCAATGCATGAAGATCCACTTCACTTAATCCCGCAGCATTTACGGGAGGATTTCCACCAGGAGTTTGGAATTAGAATTGAAGGAAATTTATCACCCCTCAATTTAATGAGGTTAGAAAAAGAATATAGTGGACGAATTGAAGACGTTCTAATTGAGCGTATTTTTCTATCTGAAGATAAGCGTGTTGGAATTGGAACCTTCAGTCCATCCGACCCAAAATCACAGGATATTGCTGATTTAACAGGTAGTATAGACTTCTCGACGATTGCTGAATATGGTTCAGAATCTGATCCAAGGGCCTATCGTTTCGATGGTGAACTGAATAAGGCAAACCGAGGATTAATGGAGTTTCAGGAGATGCTGAAGTGTGATGAGAAATTCCTATGGCATCTTTTATCCCTTACACAAGAAGGGAATTTTAAAGCTGGCCGATTTGCCCTTATTTCAGCGGATGAGCTAATAGTTGCCCATACGAATGAAACCGAGTATCGATCATTTATTTCAAATAAGAAGAACGAGGCTCTGCATTCAAGGATCATCGTCATGCCTGTTCCTTATAACCTAAAGGTAACCCAGGAAGAGAAAATTTACGAAAAGATGATTAATGAGAGTGACGTGTCAGATGTTCACATTGCTCCACATACTTTAAGAGTGGCTGCGATGTTTACCATTTTAACTAGGTTAAAAGAGCCTAAACGCGGAGACATCGATTTCATAAAGAAAATGCGGTTATATGATGGCGAAAATGTTGAAGGGTTTAATATAGCGGATGTAGATGAAATGAAGAAAGAATATCAAGATGAAGGGATGAGCGGAATTGACCCAAGATACGTTATTAACCGTATCTCTTCCACGATCATCCGGAAAGAAGTGCCATCCATAAATGCCCTGGATGTATTGAGAGCACTTAAAGAAGGCTTGGATCAGCATCCATCGATTACACAGGAATTAAGAGAGAAATATTTAAATTTCATCTCATTGGCACGTAAAGAATATGATGATATCGCGAAAAAAGAAGTTCAAAAAGCATTTGTATACTCCTATGAGGAATCCGCTAAAACCCTTATGGATAACTATTTAGATAATGTTGAAGCCTATTGTAATAAGGCCAAAATGCGTGATCAATTAACGGGTGAAGAAATTAATCCGGATGAAAAATTAATGCGCTCCATTGAAGAGCAGATCGGAATCTCAGAAAATGCTAAAAAAGCGTTCCGTGAAGAAATCCTGATTCGAATTTCTGCTTACGCTCGTAAAGGGAAACGATTTGACTATAATTCGCATGACCGCTTACGTGAAGCCATTCAGAAAAAGCTATTTGCTGACTTAAAAGATGTAGTTAAAATCACAACATCAAGTAAGACTCCAGATGAACAACAGCTTAAGAAAATTAACGAAGTGGTTGCTCGTCTCATTGATGAATATGGTTACAATTCTAGCTCGGCAAATGATCTTCTGCGCTATGTTGGAAGCTTATTAAATCGCTAATGGGAAAATACTGCTCCATTTTATGGGGCAGTATTTTTTCTCTCCTTGTTAAAATCTATTTTTAACGGGAAAAGTAGGCATGAGGTGGTAAACATGTCAAAAAAAGCGAAAGAATTAGACAAAAATTTTGTACCGGACAACGGCTCCATGGCACCAAACATGATGGATATCAAGAACTTAGGGAAACAAATGGAAAACCTAAGAACAAATGAAGAATTGGAAGAAGTTGATAAGCAGCCAGATCCTGTCCAATATCAAAAAGAGGACACATAAATAACATTGACAGAAAAATCAGAATATAATACAATAAAGAAAATAGATATTGACGGATACAACATCACTTTCGGAAAGAAGGTGTAATGATGTCTGCCAAGCCAGTTAACAGTGAATCAGAACCCTTCAATGGAAGCATGGCTTCCAATATGGAAGAGTTAATACTGCTTGGAAAACAAATGGAGAAGCTTAGGTCAAGTGCTGAATTAAAGAGCTTTAACCGCGTATCCGATCCGGCACAGTATGATGAAGACTAATCAGGGTGACCTGATTTTTTTCTTTAAAGAAGCTAATGTTTCAAAGAGAGTCGTCTAAGGGCGACTTTTTTTACTCATAAAAAACGATTTATTATAATATGTATCATTACATGTCAGAATTTCAAAAGAGGATAAAATAGGCTTGTCTAAAGAGCGGAAAAACGTTGAATTATCTAAATTATTTGTAAATTTATTAATGTTTTTGCATAGGATAGAGTAATCAAGAATCTTATAACCTATTGGATATTTGTCATTTTGACACTCGAGATATTGTATGCATTTTAGACCAAAAGTGTGAAAAAAATTTTCCAAGGAGGGAAAATAATGAGCCAAAAGGATAACCATCAGTTTGTCATTTCGCAGGAAGACTGGTCCCTCCATCGTAAAGGTCATGATGATCAACAACGACATCAAGAAAAGGTACAAGATGCAATTAAGAATAACTTACCTGATTTAATTACCGAGGAAAACATTGTTATGTCCAACGGTCGTGAAGTTGTAAAAATACCAATTCGTTCGTTAGATGAGTATAAGATTCGTTACAATTACGATAAGAACAAACACGTTGGGCAAGGTGAGGGAGACAGTCAAGTTGGGGATGTCGTAGCCAGAGATGGCTCTCAGCAAAAAGGTCCAGGAAAAGGTCAGGGAGCAGGAGATCAAGCTGGAGAAGATTATTATGAAGCCGAAGTTTCGATGATGGAGATTGAAGAAGCCTTATTCAGTCAGTTAGAATTACCGAATCTTAAAAGAAAAGAGCAAGATGTTCAAACGGTAGAGCACATTGAATTTAACGATATTCGAAAAACAGGTTTAATGGGAAATATCGACAAAAAGAAAACGATGCTTACAGCGTACAAGAGGAATGCAATGAATGGAAAGCCGCAATTTCATCCAATTGTCACCGAGGATTTGAAATTCCGAACTTGGAATGAAGTCATGAAGCCAGAATCTAAAGCAGTCGTCCTTGCTATGATGGATACAAGCGGATCGATGGGAGTTTGGGAGAAATATATGGCACGTAGCTTCTTCTTCTGGATGACGAGATTTTTAAGAACAAAATATGAAACTGTCGAAATCGAATTTATTGCCCATCATACAGAAGCAAAAGTCGTATCAGAAGAACATTTCTTTTCAAAAGGTGAAAGCGGAGGAACCATTTGTTCGTCAGCTTATCGAAAAGCATTGGAACTGATTGAAGATAAGTATCATCCAAGTCGATTTAATATTTATCCATTCCATTTTTCAGATGGAGATAACTTAACTTCTGATAATGTCCGCTGCGTCAAACTCGTTGAAGAAATCATGAAGGTATCCAATATTTTTGGTTATGGAGAGGTCAATCAATACAACCGTCATTCAACATTGATGAGTGCCTACAAAAATATCACCAATGAAGATTTCCGCTATTTCATTTTGAAACAAAAAGCCGATGTGTTTCATGCCATGAGAAGTTTCTTTAAGAAAGAAGAAGAAAGAGCATACGCTTAATGAGTCAGGAAAAAGTCAGGAACGACTAACTGTTGTTCCTGACTTTTCATTTTGGATGAGCTGTCTGTTTAGATTAGGACAGAATATCCGTCCAAAAAGATTGATCATAAAACATTTACTGAAATTACAGAAAACTTGGTATAATCAAAGGTGAGCTAAAAAATCATTTTTGAATTTCACTACTAAATATCCTATAAATTAGAGGTACAGTCATGGAGAAATGGGTAGCCGATTTATTTAATGAAAAAGTATTGGAGAAAGCTGCTGATCGTTTTAGCGTAAGTATAAAGGAATCAAAAAAGCTTGGGGATTTTGAGAACTATGTGTATCAAGTCACGAAAGATGGAATCCCCTACATATTAAGGATAACTCATTCTTCACATAGGGAAAAAAGTCAGGTAGAAGCGGAGCTGAATTGGGTGAATTTCCTCCATTCAAAAGGTGTTAACGTGTCATTAGTGAAGCATTCGAATAATCAACTACTTGTGGAAGAGGTTTCTGTTGGAAATTCGTCCTTTTTTGCTTGTCTTTTTGAAAAAGCTCCTGGTCATCCTGTTCGGGAAAAAGAGGAATTGTTTGGGCCTGATCTTTTTGAAAAATGGGGGAAAACAATAGGGAAAATGCATAAGGTTACAAAAGGTTATAAAACGAAGGGTTCGAGAAGAGAGCGATGGGAAGAGGAAGAGCTTTTTAATTTTAAGCACTATTTATCTTCCGAAAATGACCAGGAAATCATTGATCGTGGAAATGAAATAATAAACTCAATAAAAGAGCTAGTAGAAACGAAGGATTCTTTTGGATTGATTCATTCTGATATACATCCGGGAAATTTCTTTTATCATGAAGGAGAGATCTATGTATTTGACTTTGATGACAGTGCTTACCATTATTTTATTAGTGATATCGCCATCCCATTATATTATTCGATATGGTGGAAGTTTAGAGAAGAAGATTTAGAGACTCGTACCCGTTTTGGTGAAGAATTCCTGACCAACTTTTTAAAGGGATACTTACAAGAAAATTTAATTGATGAATCCTGGATAAAGAAGATTCCTTTGTTTATGGGATTAAGGGATATGACTCTATACAGTGTATTTCATAAAAAATGGGATATTGAGAAATTGTCAGAAGAAGAAGGCAAACTCCTATCGCAGATACGTGAAAGATTGGTGAGGAAAGAACCGATCGTAGAGCTTGATTATCAACGAATCATCCGTTTAGTGAATCAAGAACGACACAATTGATAGTAAGATTACCTTAACGTTCTCAAGTATTAGGATGAACATTTAGGGTAATCTTATTTTATTTGATAAACTATTGTAGACAAAAACTTTTTATAAAGGGTGTATTAGGTGAATCAGAAAATAGGATTTATAGGTTGCGGTAATATGGCTCAAGCCATCATTGGAGGAATCATCCAATCTGGGCTATTGCCAAAGGAGTCGATTATCGGCAGTGCGAAATCGGAAAAAAGCCTTGAACAAATTAGTAGAGATTTAGCCATTAAAGTGACAAAAGAAAATATTCTCGTTGCAAAGGAAGCAGATATTCTATTCCTATCAATTAAACCGGATCAGTATGCGGCAGTGATAGAAGAAATTCGCGAGCATGTTAAAAAAGAAGTGATTATCGTAACAATCGCAGCCGGTATCACGATGGATTGGATAGAAGAACAATTTCAGTTTCCGATAAAAGTAATAAGAACAATGCCAAATACACCTTCATTAGTAAGAGAGGGAATGACCGCATTTTGTGTAAATCATACGATTCAACCAGAAGAAAAAGCAGTTATAGC
The DNA here is from genome assembly GCF_016908495.1 of Rossellomorea pakistanensis. GTDB lineage: Bacteria > Bacillota > Bacilli > Bacillales > Bacillaceae_B > Rossellomorea > Rossellomorea pakistanensis. The sequence goes on from NZ_JAFBDZ010000003.1 coordinate 33,807, forward strand.
CTCCTTATTAGAGAGCTTCGGAAAATCAGAAGAAATTGAGGAGAGGTTAATGGACGCGATTCCGGCAGTGAGCGGTTCATCACCTGCGTACGCTTTTATGTTTATTGAAGCATTAGCAGACGGTGCCGTCAAAGATGGAATTTCAAGGGACAAAGCGTACCAGCTGGCAGCTCAAAGCTTATTCGGTGCAGCGAAGATGGTGTTAGAAACCGGGAAACATCCTGGTGAATTAAAGGACCAAGTTTGCTCACCTGGTGGAGCGACAATTGAAGCAGTAGCTACATTAGAAAAACATCAATTTCGTGGAGCGATTTTAAAAGCTATGGAGGAATGTACGAAGAAATCAATGGATTTAGGTCGAGGGTAGTAAGATAATTGCATATTTTTAAAAATGCAGCGCTGTCCCACAAAAGGTTCCATGCCCCCATGTGTGACAGCACTACTATTTACTGAAGCGGATAGGATTGAGTAGTCTTTCCGAATCCATTGACCATCGTTTGCATATCTTGTGGATTCAGCCTAGGTACTTGATAGTATCCGTGCTTGTTTCGATAAAAGAATAACTCATAGGCCATTTCAATAAAATTAGGGACACTATCAGCAATCACTCTTCTCACAACGGGATTTGTTACTTCTAGTGCGGTCATCGTCAAGAGGGAAGCACAACTCTTTATTGAACCAAGCATTTGTCCAGAGACCTTATCATCATTCAGCTCTTGAAGGTTTGCAGCGGGCTTTTTCGGTTGGGAAGGCTTTAATCCGTATGTAACGGTATTGTTCTGTGTCATTTTATAACTTTCAGTTGGTTTCATTGGATCTTTACCTGTTGTAAAGCAATCGACAATAATATTATAGTTGTCTGCAATGAAATGATATTGCCGGTCTAATATTCCAGAGAGCTCAGGATCTTTAATAAACTGTTTCATCATTAGGTACTGATCTAGAACACCAATGAGACCGGATAAGTCTTCATGTAAATCGAATAGTTCATGCCCACCATGATTCATTTGTGGTGGATTTTGTGCTTGTGGTTGCTGACCGTTAAATTGATTTTGATTCATGTTCATTTTCAATTCCTCCTAATCTTAGTCCATCTAGTAGTATGGATTTGAGGAAAGAATCTATGCATGAAAAAATATAGATTTGGGAGGATTTAGGTTAAGGGATTTTCATGTTCTGCAGAGTATCTATGCCTTCAAGAAATAAGCCAGCCACATAGAAAGGGAAAAGGCACCCTTCCTTGGTGGCTCGCCTTATGCTTGTCGGAGCTGTTCGAGGCGCTTCCGCTTTTCTTAATATGTGTAAAATTCAACTGAAACGACGGCTCTAATGGCAATTTGTCCGGGTTGAACAGGTGCTCCCTGGTCAGCGGCTTTTAGCAATTGAACATTTGCATAAGGAATAGGTACATTTATTGGCTGTTCATTGATTACCTTTGGTTGTGGATTCAGGTTCTGACCAGATGCATGTGATAGGGTTTTTGCTTTCTGGAATGCTGTTTTGTAAGCAGCTGTGAGAGCATTTTGATAATAAAAGCCCGGGTCAGAGTGGACGAATTGGATACTTTCGACAACATTAGCACCACATTTAAGCGCTTCATCGATAATCTTTCCTACTTTATTTATGTCCCTGATGGTGATCTGAAAAATTTGCCTAACCTCATATCCAGTTAAAATCTGTTGCCCATCTTCATATCTATATTGAGGATAGACCTGGTAGGTTATCGTTTGAATATCATTTTCAGAGATTCCACTACTTTTAAAACATAATAGTAGTCTACTTGAGATTAGATTGTTTTGTTGTTGGGCTATTGATAGCTCTTTATCATTCGTAACAACCCCGAGTGTAGCGGTTGCTTGGTTAGGATCAACAAACAAAGTATGTTCTCCACTTACAGTAATGGTTCCCCTTGATGTTTTAGTGTTATCTCTTATTCCATACATTGAACGATACATATTGGTCACCTAATAGCATTGGAAGGATTGAATTCGATTTAAGTCTACTCCGAAGTATACCCATCTATAACCAATCCATCTCCATCCTGAAATAGAGCGTCTTCCTACAAAGATTGGAAAAAACCAAAAAGACTGTCTGCCTCTTAACCAAATATACGTGAAGCGGAATAAGCAGCCTTGTATAGCACCAGGGTCTACGGCTAAGGTACTTGGTCCTTGTGCAGCAAGTGAAGGCTCAAAGGATGGTGGTGGTCCTGGAGGCCCTTGATTTGTCCCACCTCCTGATTGTTCTGGAGGTGGAAAGCTAGGGAAACCTTGGTCGCTCCCTCCTCCACCTGGAAACCCAGGAAACCCTTGATTTCCTCCACTAGGCGGGAATGGAAAATTAAAGGTTTGTCTCTGATCAAACATGGCAAATATCCTCCTCTTTCTGTATTCTCGTACTATTCTATGAGAGGAGGATGGAGTGGTGCGTATCTGATATGGGCAGAGAATGTTGGTTAGATGAATAGGGAGAAAGAGACTTATATTATCACTTTTGGAAAATAATGCTCAAAGGATTATAAAAAAAGCCAGAAGGAATGGCGGTTTTACTTGTGGGAGTAAATTAGAAATAACAGTCAGTTGAAGGGATTTTCCTTATCGTCCCAACTAGTACTGACCTTCATAGCCCAGATGAAGACCATTTTCCATTACGCCCAACTTAGTTATGTCCTTCAAGCCTTTATTTAAGAGATTTGGATTAAATAATAGTCTGCAGACAGATATTCCTCATATCTAATCCACATGATTAAACACAGCAACCCCTATTAATTCAGCCGTGTAAATACCTTTGTGAGTATAGATGAAAACCGAATAGAAATTTTAATACTACAATAAAAATACACAAGCGGTTCCATTGATGAAATCGCTTGTGCACGGCTTTGTTCATATAGAATGTGTACCATTGAAGTCAATCTGTTAAGAAAGGAAGGACGATTATTACTTTATTAGTGCGGCAAAAATGCCAATTGATAAAGAAACAGTACTGCAAATATATATAACAATGGATGAACTTTCTTTCCTTCACCCTTTACCACTTTTAAGAGCGGATAAGAAATAAATCCAAGTGCAATTCCAGTTGCAATACTAGAAGTAAGTGGCATGCTTAAAATAATCAGGAACGCAGGGAAGGCTTCATCAATCTGATTCCACTTGATAGCAGAAATACTTCCCATCATTAAGCTACCTACAATGATAAGCGCGGGAGCTGTAATCGCAGATAGTCCAGATACAGCACTTACTAATGGGCCAAAGAAGGCTGCGATAATAAATAGAACAGAAACGGTTAAAGTTGTTAATCCCGTACGACCACCTGCTGCTACTCCCGAGGAGGATTCGATATAGGCAGATGTTGGACTTGTCCCAAACATTGCTCCTACTGTTGTGGCAACAGAATCAGCAAGAAGTGCTTCCTTTGCTCTTGGCAATGTGTTCCCTTTCATGAGACCTGCTTGTTGGGCAACACCGATCATGGTTCCGGTCGTATCAAAGATCGTAACAAGTAGGAAAGAAAAGACAACCGCATATAAACCGTGTTGAATAACTTCTCCTAAAGCAGTAATCGGATTAAAGACAATGAATCCTTCTGAAAGTGATGGGAATGATAAGAAACCTTCATTAAAGGAAAGCTGTCCTGTAAAGAATGCAAGGACCCCAGTTAAAACCATTCCTATAAATAATGCACCATTCACGTTTAAAACCATTAATACTAATGTTACCGCCAACCCGAATAAGGCGAGGAGAACACCAGGATCATGTAAATCCCCAAGTGTAACAAGATTTGTAGGATGAGCGGCTACGATTCCGGTAAGACGCAAACCAATAAAAGCTATAAATAATCCAATACCTGCAGTAATTCCATGCTTTAGATTTTCAGGAATTGCTTCAATTAATTTCTTTCTGAATGGTGTTAAAGATAGGAGAATAAAGATAATTCCAGCTATAAAGACAGCAGCAAAAGCAGTTTGGTAGGTGATATCATCATTACCGCCAACTACTGAGTAAGTAAAATAGGCGTTTAAACCCATACCAGGTGCGATAGCAATAGGATAATTAGCGAATAATGCCATCCATAGCGTTCCAATTACGGCTGAAATGATGGTGGCAAGAAATACTTGATCAAAAGGTACACCCGCATCAGCTAAAATGACGGGATTAACAATGACGATATAAACCATTGTTAAAAAAGTCGTAATCCCTGCAATAATTTCGGTTTTAGGATTTGTACCGTTCTCTTTCAATTTAAACATAGTGAAACCTCCAAAAGACGAACAATTTTTAAACACAAATATTATAATATTCGTTATTAATCTTAATTTCAAGTGCTGAGAGTGAAAAGATTCGTTTACAAGCTTTTCTAATCATAAAATCAAAAGGCCGTTCCAAAAGAAATGGTTTCGGATTTCTTTTAGAACAGCTTTTTTAACGTGTTAACAAATATTATATTAAGAAAGGAACTCATGAAATTTTTGGAATGCTTACGGCGTACGGCTAAAGAGTATATCGGTTTCCAGCTTCAGCACCTAGTTCCTCGAGACATAAGCCAAGGCACCTAAAAAGGGGAAAAGCTCTCCCTTACTAGGTGGCCTGTCTTATGCTATGCCTGCGGCCAACACGATGTGGTTCAGAAAGACGTTGCCACAAGACATGGCATACTTAGCCTTTCATCCTTTTTCCAAGGCTCTTCCGCTTTTCTATTTATTCCGCCCAGGTAATTAGATTACGTATATCAAGACGATCGGTTTTACGTGCCTCTTGTAACGGTTTTCCAATGGTAATTAGCATAATTGGAAGAAAACGATCAGTGACATTAAACGTTTCTTTTAGTAATTGCGGATTAAAACCTCCGATTGGGCATGTGTCCCATCCTTTTGCTTTAGCGGTTATCATTAATTGCATTGCAGCTAATGAAGCGTTACTGAAAGCAGCATCTCTTGGGTATTGGTCACGAGTATAGGCTCCTTGAATCTGCTTGTTTAAAACTGCCTTGATTTCTGCAGTCATCTCACCTTTTTCGACGGATGGGTCAAAGACGGGATCGACATTTTTATTTGCCTCGAGATCACCTAAAACGGCAACTACTGCTGATGCATCAACGATTTGTTGTTGGTTAAAAGCAATAGGAAGAAGCTTTTCCTGAACTTCTTTATGATCAAAAACAAGAAAATTCCAATGCTGCAGATTCCAAGCTGAAGGAGCTTTTCCTGCCATTTCTAAGATGCTGACTAATTCTTCACGAGGAATTTCTATATTTGGATCGTACACTTTCGTCGAACGTCTTTCTTCCATTACATTTAATATATTTTCCATAGGGGAACCCTCCTAGATATTTTCACTAATTTAAATAATGTGATATAGTAAGTAAAGTAACTTACTTTTTGTAAGTGACAACATTTCTCACTATAAAAGAAGTTTTACGCTTCGTCAAGTAATAAATTTTTAAGGAACGTGATGATTATGGATAAACAATATCTTTGCCCTAAATACGAGGCTGCTTTTGAATTATTAGGGAAGCGATGGATGGGTATCATTATTAAAGTATTATTTACAGGTCCATGCCGTTTTAAAGAATTAAATGAGTACATCCCAAATATTAGCCAGAAAATGCTTTCTGAAAGACTCAAGGAACTTGAAGGTATTGGTGTCATTAAAAGATATGTCTATCCTGAAACCCCTGTTAGAATTCAATATGGTTTGACTGAAAAAGGACTGGCATTAAAAGGTGTTTTAGAAGAAGTTCAAGATTGGGCCGAGGATTGGATGAAATAAGTGAACTCCCAACCATTCATAAGATTGTAAATGTTTTACCCTTCAAAGCAGGGGAAAATAATGTATCATATCAGAGACATAATCAAAGGAGGGTTTTCCTCATGCAAGGGAATAAAGACGAAAAAATATTAGTCATTGTGATGTTTGTTATAGCCTTCGTACTTTTAGTCGCAATCTTAAGGAAGTATATTTTTTAATCGCATAAATGTAGTGGAACGGGAGTGGCACAATCTGTGTCATTTTTTTTTTCTCCCACAGACTTCTTAATATCCTTCACGCATTTGTATTAATATTCACCACAAAAAACCCCTCCATCGAATTGGTTGAATTTGCTAATATGATAAAGGGGGGATTTAGGATGAAAATAAAAGCCTTAATGGTTCTGGCAGCGGCTTACCTTTCGATTTATTTAGCTATTTTTTGTTATGTAAAATATTTTGAATTAGAAAAGCCTCTGTTTCTTACACATTATTACGAGAAAATTGCAGCTGAATCCAGCTCGATTGTAGAATTTAACCTTTTTTATTTTGTCAATCAATCTGAGGAGAAACATTTGGTAGGGGTATCGACAAAAGGGGAAAGTGAATCCATTTTTCGTTTAAAAAGTGATGTTGCCGAATACCATGAGGGGGTTTATGTAGGGCGTAACGCATTAATTGAGGGGACACTGGTGGAAGATGAACTGGTTTTAAATGAAATGGTGTTCCTTTTTTCAGATGGGAGTCATCAAGAAGCTGATATAGGTGAAATACGTTTGATAAAAGAAATTCTTAATAAAAAGAAAATGATTGACTTCTTTGGAACAGGTTCCAGTAATCAAGGGGAATCATTCTACGGAGGGAAAATTACTAGTGACGCAACTCTAGTAGGAATTCATTATCCTTTCGAAAAGAAACTCGATTCTTTGATAACGATGAAATTAAACTCTACCAATGATTACAACCCGGCATATCCTGAAACAGTAAATTTAGAAATTACCAATAAAATGGAATATCTAAAAGTTGAAGAACTGCCATTGGAACTTGAAAGAAAAGAGCTATTGAGACTAAATGGGGTTATAAATAAAGACAAAATGTATACTAATGGAATTCACGCACTCGAGTTTCAAGTCTATGGCTACTTTAAAACAAAGGATGGGACTTTTCAGGATATTATTATGCATATAGGAGAACGTTTGTATTTGACTCAGCAAGAAATTAAGAAAATAGATAGGAAACGAGAGGAGAATCAATAGTGACTAGAAGTTTACTTCGGATCATTGTCTTTGGCTTGATGATTATTCTTGTTGATTTTAGAATAGGTACATTTGATGTCGTTAATGATTCAATTGGCTATATTCTAATCTATAATGGGATAAAAAGCATGACTAACATTAGATGGTTCCGGTATGCGAAAGTTTCGACGATTATTTTGGCGATTTTTTCTCTAATAGAGTTATTTGGTTGGAATCACATTCAATTAAATGGAGCCTATGGAGAAATGAAGCTTTTTGCAGTCTTCGGAGGACTCATTAGCCTAATCTCTTTGTTTAACAACCTGAATATTATGGCTGGATTCATTCAGCTATTACAAGATGAGGGAATTGTGGGTGCGGATAGAAAATTAGCATCTTTTAGAAAAGTATATTTTGTCATTAATGCTTTAATCATTTTACTGTTACCCTTTTCGATGTTTTTTGCTGATTGGTATTTATCCATCCTTCCTTTACCATTCCTTATTGGGTTTATAGTTGAAGTGATGTTAATCTATCGAATTAATTCTTTAAAGGCCTATTATTCTACGTGAATTTCTTTTTAGCTCCCCAAAACAGCGATTTAAAGCTAGGATGAATAGGCTAAGAGACACCAATTTATTAATGGAGGAAAACACTGATATCGTATGTGGTAGAATGGATTACCAAATTCTACAGGATTAGTCCTTTATTGGTTTTTTTATCATTAAAACCAGAAGGACATTAAACTCAACTTTGTGTTAAGATTTGGATAAAAGAACAAAAAGAGAAGGGGAAAAACAATGATTATCTTTAATCAGGATGCGATCAATAATCTATTCTATATTATTTTAAGTATATTTTTAGTGTTTTTCCTTATTGAAAAGAAATTTATTAGAGAGAAATATAATCGGCTTCTTATGACGCTTTCCTCTAGTATGGCTATCATATTGTGTATGCTTTCTCCAATTTATAAAAATGATTACTGTGTTCATGATCTTAGGATGATTCCATTTGTATTAGGAATTTTATATGGAGGACCTGTTTCTGGAGTAGCTTTGCTAGTCGTGCTTCTAGGATTTAGAATGTATCTATACGGATGGAGTTTAGTGGCATTTACAATTCATATCACGGTCTTCCTTATTACCGTTTTTTGTGTAAAAGTATTTAAACGAATGTCGAGTAGAGGAAGAATCTTCTTTTCATTTGGACTTTTCCTTGTTCATACCATTATTTCCCCAATTATTGCCGAATGGATTGCTTATTTTCCTACAGATATGAAATATGCGATCAATTTTGTTCTCGTTCCTTCAATCGGAATGCTGGTTATCACATATATCGTGGAGATTTTAATAAAACAAATCAATATGAATTATGCGATGATGAAGGTTGAAAAGATGGAAGTAGTTAGTCAGCTGGCAGCTAGTATTTCCCACGAGGTAAGAAACCCATTAACGGTCGTTAAAGGGTTTCTTCAAATGCTTTCAAGTAAGGACCTAACGGTTGATAAGAAAGATCAATATATTCAAATTGCCAATGCAGAACTTAGTCGAGCAGAAAATATCATTAGTGATTATCTCACATTTGCAAAACCGACTCCCGAAAATATTGTCGAGGTAAAAGTGGACGAGGAGCTGTTGAAAATGTTGGATATTATCGAACCATTAGCAAAACAGCATTCGATTAACGTTCATCATCAGCTTCAACCTGCTATCGTTTATGGAAATACCTCAAATTTTCAGCAAGCATTATTGAATATTTTAAAAAACGCAATAGAGGCGATGCCAAATGGGGGAGAACTCGTGATTTCCACGAAATTAGAAAAGGATCAAGTAACGATTTGTATACAAGATTCAGGAAGTGGAATGAGGAAAGAGCAGATCTCCAGATTAGGCGAACCATATTTTTCAACGAAAGAAAAAGGTACAGGCTTAGGATTAATGGTTACCTTTAGAATCATAGAAGTAATGAGAGGAAAAATCGAGGTAAAGAGTATTGTAAACAAGGGATCGACTTTTACCATTTGTTTGCCTAAATAAACGAAAGTCCTGGAAGACGAGGCACTCGCATTTGCGCAGTATCCTGAATCCTGCAGGGCTTTTTTTATTTTGTTTGTTTTCTAAAAATGGGCAATGAGCAGAGGAGGCTCATTGGCCGCCCCGCAGCATCCTTACACTCCAACTAACTCTTTTTCAAATAACAACAATGTTTATGATAACAACCTTTATTTTACTATTTTAGCAATTTATTTGATTTTACACCTCAGGAATATTGAAATGTAGATATTTTTCTGATAATATATATTTCTGCTCCCAAACGTCTACATAATTCTGTCAGATTTCCCAGTGTCTAATATCTAGCATTACTTAAACTTTTCAATGTTCTAAACTAGCGGCTGAACAAAAATGGAAAGGGGAAACAAATGACGAATGAAACTCAACTACACCCTGATTACTCAAGTGAAAAAGATCGATTAGAATTTACGAAACGTTACATCGACGTTGTCATTCAAACATCCCAAAGTAGTAAAGAGAAATTTAAAGAGAATATGGAAAAAGCATTCGGTGATGTCGACTGGCTCGAATCAAGTGCCGCCTATATCGATATTTTAACCAATGCCAGCTTTTTTGAGATGTCAAAAGAAGAATTAGAGGCTTTAACAAAGGTGAAAAAGAAGCCCTATTTTGCCCGGATTGATTATAGTCAAAAGGGGTCTAACAAAGAGGAAAAGCATTATATCGGTAAAACCTCCCTCTATCAAAGGGAGAATCAAGAGCAAATCATTGTTGACTGGCGGTCACCAATTGCAAACCTTTATTACGAAGGTCGAATTGGGAATGTCAGCTATGAGGTAGAAGATGAACAGTTTGAAGGACACCTCTCTTTAAAGAGGCAGTACATGATTGAAGATGGTGAGCTTGAAGAGATTCGGGATATTGATCTCACGACAACCGACGAACTTCTTCAAGAATCTCTAGCTAAAAGCTCAAGCAATCGTTTAACCGAAATTATCTCCACGATTCAAGAGGAACAAAATCGCATCATACGTGCGGATTTAAACAAGTCAATCATTGTTCAAGGGGCAGCAGGAAGTGGGAAAACGACGATTGCTCTTCACCGGATTTCCTATTTTATCTATAATTATAAGCAGCATTTTGACCCGAGAGAACTAATGATTCTTGCTCCAAGTAGTCTTTTTATCGATTATATTTCAGAGGCACTTCCTGAATTAGGAGTTGAAAAAGTAAGACAAACGACCTTTAGTGAATACGTAATGACGTGCCTGGAGAAGCAGCTAAAGCTTACAGATGATAAGAAACTCATCGAACTCATTGAAGAGAACGAAAAGAAAACAATAGAAACTTCCTGGATTTCAGGATTTAAAGGTTCAAAAACCTTTAGAAAAATACTTGATACGTATATTGAAGAAATTGAAAAGCGCTTCTACGCCAAAACGGACTTCTATGTAGATAAGTATCGGTTATATTCAGCAAAAAAATATACCCATCTATTAAGAGAAGAATATACCTACTTACCCATTTACCGCCGAGTAGAAAAGCTAAAGGGATTGCTTCAAAGCTATGTTAGATCCAATAAGAAAGAAATGGTCAAGAAAGTGGAACTCTTTTACGACGACAAAATCGAAAAAGCCCTCTACCAAAGAAAACATGCAGCCAATCGTAAAGAGTACATCTCAAAAGCTCTTGATAAAAAAGCTAAAAGACTTGAAGATATAAAAAAAGCGATACGGACAAGTGTCACTAGTTATATGAAACAATTTGAAAAAAAGAATCTTTATACCTATTATGAAGAATTATTTCAAGACCCAGAAAGACTAGTAGCTTATTCAAATGGCGCGCTATCTTTAAATAAATCCCAGCAGCTCTGCGATTATACTTTGAAGATCGTAAAGAAAAGAAAATATGAAATGGAAGACCTAGCACCACTCCTCTATCTTCAAACCTATCTATATGGGATTGATAAATTCTATAAAGCAAAAAATGTAGTGATTGATGAAGCACAGGATTACAGCTATCTCCAGCTTTATGCTTTAAAGAGAGCTTTAGAAACTGATATGTTTACTTTAGTAGGAGACCTTGCCCAGGGTATTCACTCCTACAGAGGTTTACAATCATGGGAGCCTGTATATCAAGACATTTTTCCAAGAGCTACTTACACAGAATTACAAAAAAGCTATCGAACGACTATTGAAATAATGAATGAAGCAAATAAATTATTGAGTAAGCTTCCTTACACATTTCCGAAAGTTAATCCAGTGGTTCGTCATGGGGAAGCACCGAAATCTATAACCTACAAAACCCACAAGGATCTGTCACTTCTTATTGAGCAGATGGTTCAGAGCGGCCGTGAAGAAGGATTTCAAACCTTTGCAGTGATCGGTAAGAGCATGGTGGATTGTGTCACAATTGCTAAAGCATTGGAGGAAGCCCTACCAGATAAAGTGAAGCTGCTGGAGGAACAGGAAACGATTCCAAAAGATCGAATTGTTGTTGTTCCATCCTATTTATCAAAAGGACTGGAATTCGATGTGGTTATGATTACAGCCGTTAACGAAAGATTCCATGAAGAAAATGAGCTGGATGTAAAGCTTCAATATGTAGCGATGACAAGACCCCTGCATCGTTTATATTTTTTAAGCAGGGAAGCCAATCAGTTCATATAATCTAGTAAAAGTTTGCGGACGAAACACATTGTTCGCAATTTCTTTTTTTCCTTTGTAAAATAAAGTGAAGGAGGGATTCATTCATGTTAAAAAGCTTACAAAGTACAAAACGCCTACATAATGGTATTGAAATTCCCTATGTCGGGTTAGGTGTTTTCAAAATGACAGACCCACAGGAAACAGTACAAGCAGTTCAAACAGCAATCGAAAGCGGTTATCGTTCAGTTGACACGGCAGCAATCTATAAAAATGAAGAGAGTGTTGGCGAAGGGGTTAGAAACACAAAGGTAAATAGGGAAGACCTATTTATTACTTCGAAGGTTTGGAATAGCGACCAAGGTTATGACTCAACATTAAAAGCTTTTGATGAATCTTTAAAAAAATTAGACATGAGTTACTTAGACCTCTATTTAATTCACTGGCCAGTTGAAGGCAAATATAAAGAAACATGGAAGGCACTTGAAAGACTTCACAACGAAGGTGTAGTAAAATCGATTGGAGTAAGTAATTTTCATCAGCATCATTTGGAAGAGCTTTTAAAAGATAGTAACGAAAAGCCAGTTATAAACCAAGTGGAACTACATCCTCGCTTAAGTCAAGAGCCATTAAGAGCTTTTTGTAAGGAGAATGACATTGCAGTTGAAGCTTGGTCACCAATTGCACAAGGTAAGATTTTGGATGAACCAACCGTAAACCATATTGCAGGGAAGCATGAAAAATCACCTGCACAGATTATTCTTCGCTGGCATTTACAAAACGATGTAGTTATTATACCTAAATCTGTCCATAAGGACCGTATTATAGAAAATGCAGATTTATTTAATTTTGAACTTTCAATGGAAGAAATGAATCAAATTAGTGGATTGAATTTGGATGAGAGGTTTGGACCAGATCCTGATAATTTTGATTTTTAATAACGATAAAGCGGCTGTCCAATAAAGGTTCAGCACCACTTTGATTGTCCAAATATAGAGGATGCCTTGAGGGTTTTTCTTCAATATGGAAGCTGTGGTCCCTTATACCTTGGTTTGGAACAGCCCTTTGTTTCTTTTTCAGGGATATTATAAAAATGATGTTGACAGGAGATGTGGTTCTATAATACAATTATCTCGAATTAAAAATAATTCCCTTTGAGATAAATTCGAAAAGCACTTATCTTATTTTTTTCAACAATATCTCAATTTCGAGATTTGTTAATTAATAATAAATGAAATTGAAATGTTTAATTAACCTCTTAAAGGGAAAGGAAACTGGGAGGAAAACATAATGACAGCTATGGCATCTTTAGGATTGCTTATCATTCGTGTGGTAGTTGGACTAACCTTTGCAGCACACGGAACACAAAAATTATTTGGTTGGTTCGGAGGACATGGCCTCCAAGGAACTGGAGGATTCTTTGAGTCTATCGGTATTAAGCCAGGTAGAACAATGGCTCTGATGGCAGGGATGTCAGAATTAGTCGCTGGATTATTATTAGCCTTAGGTCTTTTAACACCGATAGCCGCATTGTTATTTGTTGTTACCATGCTTGTAGCAATGGTAAAAGTTCACTTTCCTAACGGATACTGGGCTACTTCAAATGGGTATGAATATAATTTACTTCTCATTGTTGTCGCAGTGGGGATCGCACTGATTGGTGCAGGATCATACTCATTAGATTCTATATTATTTAGTTAAATTGAGTAAGACTAGAAGTTTAAAGTTAAACTATTAATCAGGTGAATCAGCCATTCATGTTCTAATCTTTAATTTGCCTGAATAATCAAATTGTGTGTCACCCATTACTATATAAATATTTTATCAAAGGAGAGATTTTTCAATGTCAAATGTAAAATTAGCCGTAATCTACTATAGTTCAACTGGAACGAACTACAAGCTTGCACAGTGGGCCGAAGAGGCAGCAAAGGAAGCAGGGGCTGAAGTCAAGTTAGTAAGAGTAGAAGAACTTGCACCTAAAGCAGCGATTGCATCTAATCCTGCATGGGAAAAGCATATGGAAGAAACAAAAGATGTACCAACCGTAACGTTAGGTGACTTAGAGTGGGCAGATGCCTATCTATTCAGTATTCCAACTCGTTTTGGGAATGTTCCAGCACAAATGAAGCAGTTCCTTGATACAACTGGAGGGCTTTGGTTTAATGGGAAGCTTGCGAATAAGGTAGTAAGTGCAATGAGTTCAGCAAGCAATGCTCATGGGGGACAAGAACAAACAGTCCTCGCATTATATACTACTATGATGCACTGGGGTGCCATTATTGCTGCACCTGGTTACACTGACCAATCCGCATTCACTAGTGGCGGAAACCCATACGGAACAAGTGTGACAGTTGATCAAGAAGGAAACATGGTTGAAGACGTTGAAGCAGCAGTAAAGCATCAAGCGAAACGGACAGTTCAAGTTGCAGAAGCAGTTAAAAACGGATTGCAATAATATCAAAAGGATGGCCATTGGTCATCCTTTTTTTAATGAATAATAGGAATGTAATCGGAAAAAGGTATTTGAGACATAAGCGGAGCCAACCTAAGAAGGGAAAAAGGCACCCGCTCAAGATAGCTCTACTTATGATTGTCAAATGCCCAAAAGAGCGTCAGAAAGGTGTTGCCACAGGCGTAACGAAATTAGCCATTCTTCCTTTTCTCAAGGCGGCTCCTCTTCAATTATTAAAAATGGGAGTCTTGTCTAAAAAACCTGCTTCACAACAGATTTTTTCTTCTGTAAGTGGATGTGGAAATACAATCCTTCTAGCATGTAGGGCTTGTCTCGGAAAAATTGATTTTCCACCATATAATGCATCCCCTGCTAATGGGTGTCCAATAGCGCTCATATGGACCCTGATTTGGTGCGTTCGACCCGTGTCAAGGTGAATTTCTACAAGAGTAAGTTTTCTAATTAAGTCAGCATTTATTACACGAAAATGTGTAATCGCTGTCTGTCCTGAAGGTGAAATCCTTCTCCTTGTATTATGATGGCGATCTCGTCCGATGCTTTTATCAATAACTCCACTTTTCTTCTCGACAATTCCATGGACAAGGGCTAGATAGGTCCTTTTGACTTTCCGTTCTGCCAGAAGACGATCTAAAATGGATTTGCTTAATGCATGCTTCGCAAAAATCACTGCTCCTGTTGTATCTTGATCGAGACGATGAATATGTTGAGCTCTACATCTTTCTCCGTTTGATTGTAAGTGGAATGCGACTCCGTTCGCTAACGTGTTCGTTTCTCCTGGAGAATTGGGATGAGTGTTCATATTGAAAGGTTTATTTACGACAAGTAAATGGGAATCTTCATATAGAACTTCAATGGAATGATCGACAGGGGTGACATCATTATTGCTTTCATACAAACCATGAAATCGCAGGATATCTCCTGGAGTCAGTTCTTTTTTCCATGATTCATGAATACCATTTACCGTGATGCCTTTCTCCATGCGAATGGAGTGTACGAGCTTTTTGGGAGCTTTCCATTTTGTGCGAAGAAGTCCTTCAATTGTTACATTCTCCCATTTTTCTGGAATATGTAGTGCAAAGGTTGTTGCAATTTCGTTCTTATCCATCTCTTCACCTCCTTTTTCGTCAATATCAGACAAATACCTAATTCAATTGGACTATAATTTTGTGAAACCTTTTTGTCCATGGCTATAATTACCACTCTTAAAGGACTATGAATATGTTATTCTGTATGTATCTGTTACAAGAAGATTACAACCGTTACAAAGGTGGGTTCCTCATGAAAGTATTAATTGCTTCCACACATGAGCAGGAAGAAAAAATCCAAGAGTTGATCAACTACATGTATTGTACCGTTTTTCCATACTATTTCACAGATGAAGAAATACACTATTATAACGACCTAAAAGTATTACATACTACAACTAGACACTTTGAATACTTTGGGACGTTAAAAGAAGCTTTTCAAGTTATTACAAGCCTTCAAACATTAATCAGTATTCTTGAATGTCATGATCGGAAACAAGAATATGATGAAATGTTCGATCATAATGTTCAAATACTACAGGAATTCGGATTGTTTTTTCCCTTTTCGTTAGATCAATTTCTCCAACCATCAAATGGTCAAGAGACGATTAGTATTTATGGAAAAGCAACGAATGAATTACTTGTATAGTATAAGTTTAAAAGGATAGAAAAGGCTGATCGCATTGATCAGCCTTTTTGTTTTATTCTTTTACATTTTCCGTAAACCAATTCTCCCAAGTTTCTTTCGGTTGTGAACCCGTGATTCTCGCAGCTTCTTTTCCATTTTCAAAATGGATAACAGTAGGTGTTGCTTCAATACGATAATTGTCCCAGCCTTGCTTAAATTCTAATAGATTAAATTGAACAAGATCAATCCCTAAATCCTCTGTAAGTGGTGAAACGACAGGCGTTGTATCTCTACAGTGTGGGCATGTTGGGCTATAAAAATAAACAGTAACATCCTCTTCATCCTCTAATTTTGATTTCAGCTCATCTGGAAGAATAAGATTTTGATAAAGTGGGTCATCCAGTTGGTCGATTGTAGCAGGATCTAAACTCTCTTTTTTATATGGATTTCCTTCAGCTTTTTCAGACTGCTGCATTTTGGTTACAACGGCAATTGCAGCAAAAATACCTATAATAACAATAAGAAAAATAATAACTTTTTTCATGATTTATCCTCCTTAGATGTTTTTAAAATGATGAAGCTAGTGATAAAAATAATCATAAAGGCAAGTAATGCTAAAAACGGGATGGTTACAAATCCCATCCAATTGATATACTCTCCAGTACATGGAACTCGTCCACATGCAGGGGCTTGATCGGCAAACAAGCTAACCTTTTGAATGGAATAATGATAAATGGAAATGAGTCCGCCAATTCCAGATAAAATTAGAGAGTAAATCGCTATGTTTGCATCCTTCCTTGCTGCTGCCACTCCTAACAGGATCGCCATGGGATACATTAATATTCGTTGATACCAGCATAGCACACAAGGTTCATAGAGCTTGATTTCGGAAAAATATAAACTTCCGAGCGTCGCAATAAGTGCAGTGGCCCATGAAAGAAATAGATAATTTTCTATTTTTTTGTCCATAAATAATTCCTTTCTCTATGTATTTAATAAAATTATAGTATGTTATGATTATAAAAGTAAAATACATATGATTTAACCTATAAATCGCACATTTTTTTGACTTATAATGCAAACGTTTGCATCAGGGGAGGAGTAATGAAATTGAATCAACAATGGTGGAAAAAATCTGTCGTCTATCAAATTTACCCACGCAGCTTTATGGATTCTAATGGTGATGGGATTGGGGATATCCAAGGGATTATTTCTAAATTAGATTATTTAAAAGAACTTGGTGTAGATGTGGTATGGCTATCTCCGGTATACCGATCTCCAAATGATGATAACGGATATGATATCAGTGATTACCAAGCAATCATGGATGAGTTTGGCACAATGGAAGATTGGGAAGAGATGTTAGCTGAGATGCACAAAAGAGGAATCAAGTTGGTTATGGATCTCGTTGTCAATCATACGTCAGATGAACATCACTGGTTTATTGAATCGAAAAAATCTAAAGAGAATCGTTATCGAGATTATTATATTTGGAGAAAAGGGAAACAAGGTATGGAACCGAATAACTGGGAGTCTGCCTTCAGCGGTTCTGCTTGGCAATATGATGAAGGGACAGATGAGTACTTTCTTCACTTATTTTCGAAAAAACAGCCGGATTTAAATTGGGAAAATGAAACACTACGGGAAGAAATATATAAGATGATGACTTTCTGGTTAGACAAAGGGATTGATGGTTTCAGAATGGATGTTGTGAACTTTATTTCAAAAGTTCCAGACCTACCGGATGCCCCAAATCCTGAAGGGAAAACGTATGTATCTGGAGGGGACTATTATATGAATGGTCCTCGCATACACGAGTATCTTCATGAGATGAATCGGGAAGTTCTTTCAAAGTACGATATTTTAACTGTCGGGGAAATGCCAGGGGTTACCCCTGCTGAAGCTAGTTTATACACGAATTCAGATAGAGAAGAATTAAATATGGTTTTCCAATTTGAACATATGGATGTGGATTCAGGCTCAGGTGGTAAGTGGAACGTCATCCCATTTGACCTTGTGAAGCTTAAAGCCATTTTAACAAAATGGCAACAAGAGTTATTTAATAAAGGATGGAATAGTCTATATTGGAATAACCATGATCAGCCAAGAATCGTTTCTCGTGTTGGTGATGATGGTGAATACAGAGTGAAATCAGCGAAAATGCTTGGTACACTTCTTCATATGATGCAAGGTACACCCTACATTTATCAAGGGGAAGAATTAGGAATGACAAATGTGAAGTTTGAATCCATTGTAGAGTACCGTGATATTGAAACGTTAAATATGTATAAGGAAAAAGTAGAAGAAGGCTGGAATATAAACGAAATTATGAATTCCATCTATGTTAAAGGACGAGATAACGCTCGAACTCCAATGCAATGGAATAATGAAAAGAATGCTGGGTTTACCAATGGAACACCTTGGATCAATGTTAATCCAAATTATAACGAAGTGAACGCAGATCAGGCAATTCAAGATCCTAACTCGGTCTTCCATTATTATAAAAAGCTTATTTCATTGAGAAAAGAGAAAAATATTATTACAGAAGGTTCTTTTCACTTGCTTTTGGAAAATGACCCATTCGTATATGCCTATACTCGTTCTTATGAAAATGAGCGATTATTAGTCGTATGTAATGTATCAGGTGAAAAGCAGAAATTCGATTTACCAAAGGAAATGGATCTTTCTCATCCATCTATTATGATTAGTAATGATGCGAGAAACATTGATGAAATTGGTCATTTATTATGGTTAACTCCTTGGGAAGCAGTAGTTTTTCAGTACTTTGTATAAGTCTAGTCGAGAGATTTGTCCTAAAGGGTTCCGCTTAAAGGTTTCTTTTTCAAACTTTGACCTAATCGCCCACCAGGATTTCTATGAAAGCCCTTTTGCCCTTTCTTTAAAGAAGTTACGTCTTTCATTGACTCTATGAAGGACGTTTCTTTCATTTTTTAAAAGGATTACGTCCTTCATAAGCTCCATGAAAGCCCTTTTTCCCATTGTTTAAAGGGAAATGTCCTTCATAATACCTCTCACTTCTGACCTCAAGCACACAAATCGTTTCAAGAACTTTGCTTTTGTTCTAGAAGGCACAAAAAATTATGCGAAACAGAATGGTAAAAGTCTTATCGCCGTGCCGAAAAATGAAAAAATTCGTCGGAAATCTAGGTTTTGTATATAATAATTAGGGAATACAATCAGGGTATGTGATAAAAGGAGTGTAACAAGTATGGGAGAAAAATTAGACCTTACCCAGTTTGAGAAAAAAATGATCATTCGCTCGATGAGGCATGATGATATAGATAAAATTATTGAGCTTCAGTCATTTTGTTTTCCTGAAATGGAGCCTTGGAAAGTGGATCATTTAGAAAGCCACTTATCAATATTTAAGGAAGGTCAGCTTGTCGCTGAACTTGATGGTGAAATTATTGGTTCATGTTCAAGTCTTATCATAAACTTCGATGAATATGATGACCGGCACACATGGGATGATGTAACCGATAACGGCTATATTACGAACCATAACCCAGATGGATATAATTTGTATGGAATCGAAGTAATGGTTCATCCTGAATATCGTAGAATGAAGGTTGGACATCGACTTTATGAAGCAAGAAAGGATTTAGCACGTCAGCTGAATTTAAAGAGTATCATTATTGGAGGGAGAATCCCTAATTACCATAAGTATTCAGGTGAAATGTCACCAAGGGAATATGTAGATGCCGTCAGTATGCATAAAATTTATGACCCAGTGCTTTCATTCCAGCTTATGAATAGCTTTACCTTAATGCGAATCAATCCGAACTATTTACCTGATGATAAGAAATCACAGAAATATGCTACCCTCATGGAATGGAATAATGTAGATTATCGTCCGTCTAGTAAACGACATTTCAAGACGAGCTATCCTGTTCGAATTTGTGTTGTTCAATATATGATGCGCAAAATAAACTCATTTGAAGAGTTCGCCAACCAAGTTGAGTATTTTACGGACGTTGCATCTGATGCGAAATCAGACTTTGTCGTGTTTCCTGAAATTTTCACCTCACAATTAATGTCGTTTTTAAATATAAAATCACCATCGTTAGCTGTTAGGAAGCTGACAGATTTTACTGAGGAATACATTGAATTATTTACAGATTTAGCCGTCAGGTACAATGTCAATATAATAGGTGGCTCACATTTTGTAAAAGAAGAAGATGATGAAATTTATAATATTGCTTATCTATTCCGTCGTGATGGAACCATTGAAAAGCAGTATAAAATACACATAACACCCAATGAACGTAAATGGTGGGGAATTAGCCCTGGAGACAGGGTGAAAGTATTTGATACAGATTGTGGAAAAATTGCAATTCAGATTTGTTATGACATAGAATTCCCAGAGCTTGCGAGAATTGCAACAGATAAAGGGGCAAAAATCATCTTCACCCCATTCTGTACAGAAGATCGCCAAGGGTATCTTCGTGTTCGTTACTGTTCTCAAGCACGTGCAGTGGAGAATCAAATCTATACTGTCATTTCTGGAACTGTCGGAAACCTTCCGCAAACGGAAAATATGGATATTCAATATGCACAATCAGCAATATTTGCTCCATCAGATTTTGAATTTGCAAGAGATGGAATTGTAGGTGAAACAAATCCTAATATTGAGATGGTTATGATCGGTGATGTTGACTTAGAGGTATTAAGACGCCAACGCCAGTCTGGTACGGTTCGTCAATTAAAAGACCGTCGGCATGATATTTATGGCATAAACCATAAGGAATAGACAAGAAATGGGCTGACTCGTATTGATGAGTCAGCCCTTTGTTTCATAAACGAAGTTATTTTTATGGATTGGAAGATTGATGCACACAAATTTACAACAACAATTTAAGATGGTAGCTAGTTTTATGAGGTTTTGTGATAATATGGAAGTGAAAAAGTTGTCAAAAAAACTCGGATTCTTTTCAGAGGAAATTGTCATCTTAGGCCGAATTACATAAAATGAATAGACATCATTAGGAGGGAATCAGTTTGAATTGGAAATTAACATTTGAAAAATGGAATCAATTTGAAGGCTTAGATGCCGAATTGAAAGAGTCACTAATCAATATTCAAGGCGATGAAAAATCTCTTGAAGACGCTTTTTACAAAAACCTAGAGTTTGGTACAGGTGGAATGCGTGGAGAAATCGGAGTAGGAACAAACCGAATGAATATTTATACTATAAGGAAAGCTTCAGAAGGTTTAGCCCGTTACATAGAATCTCAAGGAGAGGATGCGAAGAATCGTGGGGTCGTGATTGCCTACGACTCCCGACATAAATCCCCTGAATTTGCCATGGAATCGGCGAAAACATTAGCGACCCATGGCATTCAAACATATGTATTTGATGAATTAAAGCCAACACCTGAACTATCATTTGCTGTAAGAACTTTACGAGCATTCTCAGGAATCGTCGTCACGGCAAGCCATAACCCTCCTGAATACAATGGTTATAAGGTGTACGGTGGGGACGGAGCACAATTGATTCCAGAAGTGGCTGATAAAGTGATCGAAAAAGTGAATGAAGTTGAAAATGAGCTCGAAATAGAAGTCCGCTCTGAAAAAGAATTAAAAGATAAAGGTCTTATTAAGATGATTGGTGATGAAATGGATCAATCCTATTTAGAACATCTTTTAATGATTTCAGAAAAACCGCAAATCGCAAAAGAAGTGGATTTAAAAGTGGTATTCTCTCCTCTTCACGGAACAGCTTTGAAAATGGTGAATAAAGGATTATCTGCACTGGGCTATGACCACGTTTATACTGTTAAGGAACAAGCGATTCCGGACCCTGAATTTTTAACGGTTAAGTCGCCAAACCCTGAAGATAAAGCTGCATTTGAATTAGCTATAAGAGAAGGGGAAAAGCATGACGCTGATATCCTTATTGCGACCGATCCAGATGCCGATCGTTTGGGGGTAGCCGTTCGAATCGATAAAGGAGAATATAAGCTGTTAACAGGGAATCAGACCGGCGCTATTCTTTTAGATTATATCCTTGCTCGTAAACAAGAAAAAGATTCACTCCCTAAAAATGGCCGTGTGTTTAAAACCATTGTCACATCAGAATTAGGCCGAAAAGTAGCAGAATCATATGGAGCTTCTGTTGAAGATGTTCTAACAGGGTTTAAATTTATTGGAGAGAAAATTAGAAATTATGAACAATCTGGAGAATACCAATTTCTTTTCGGTTACGAGGAAAGCTATGGTTACCTCATTGGTGATTTTGCCCGTGATAAAGATGCTGTACAAGCTGTATTAATTGCCACAGAAGCAGCAGCTTATTACAAGAAGCATGGAAAAACATTAAATGATACTCTACACGATCTATATAAGCGTTTTGGGTATTATGAAGAAGGGTTGAAATCTCTTACCCTAAAAGGAAAAGCTGGGGCAGAGCAAATCAAAGCTATATTGAGTGACTTCCGAAAGAACCCGATTAAAGAAGTGGCGGGAATTGAAGTGATAGCCCAGGAGGATTATCAATCAAGTAAACGCTTGGAAAACCTTGAGGAAAGCGATCTTCTACTGCCAAAATCGAATGTGTTAAAATATTTCCTGGAGGATGGTTCATGGATTTGTTTACGACCATCAGGAACGGAGCCTAAAGTGAAATTTTATTTCAGTGTAATTGGAGAATCTGCAGAAGATAGCCACGAAAAGCTAGAGAAACTTCAAGAATCCATTATGCTGAAAGTGGAAACCATGATCAACACACTGGTAGGGAAGTAAGGTGACGGAATTCCTACAAAGCTAATAATGTGGGACGAAATGTGGAAGCCAGAAAATTTATCTTAAAGTGATGCTTATGGCTCTTACTAGTCCCCTCTTTTTTACAATTTAATACTAGTATCAGAAAGGAAGTACATCATGTTAAACAAACAAGTAGCTATCGTTACAGGAGCATCTAGAGGGATTGGAAAGGAAATTGCACAGCAATTACTAGAAGAAGAAGTAAAACTGACGATTGTAGGTAGTTCAGACGGAATAAAGGAAACTGGCCAACAATTAAGAGACTTAGGTTTCCAAGATGTACTAGCCATTCAAGCGGACATCTCTAAAGAGAGCGATGTCATCCGAGTGGTAGAAGAAACTATTGCTGCTTATGGAAAAATTGACCTTCTTGTAAACAATGCAGGGATTGGTTTTTTCAAATCAACAGAAGAAGTGACAGAAGAGGAATGGAGTCGAATTTTTGAGGTAAATGTTCAAGGTGTATTCTTATGTAGTAAAGCGGTTCTACCACATATGAAGAAGCAAAAATTCGGAACCATTATTACGATTTCTTCAGATGTAGCACGCTATACAATTTCGAATGCATCAGCTTATGTTGCTACTAAATATGCCGTACAAGGGTTTTGTGGATCCCTCGCACAGGAAGTTAGAGAGCACGGAATTAGAGTAGGAACAGTCAATCCAGGAATGGTGGATACCTACTTCGCCAATTCTACCCAAGGCATTCCTGAAAAAGAAGATTGGTTAAAGGTAACCGATATCGCGAGTGCTGTCGTTTATATGGCATCTGCACCTAAACATATGATGATAGATGAAATGATTCTACATCCATTTGCACAAGATTATCCAATTGCATAGTCCAACTATAAGGGGATGTTTCCAAAAGGGGTCTGGAGCTTCAAATGTAGAAGTTTTCTTCTATAAATTGAAGGTGTAGCCAGTAACTTTGGTTTAGGGACATCCTTTTTTTAATGTAAACAATCTATAAAATATAAATATAAATAACCTTTTAGTAATTCTGTCTTATTACCTGTACATATTTTTATTCCGACTAAAGTCGTAGAAGGAATTCATACAGAAAGTGAATTGCGAGAAGAAGGCTGGCTCGTATAATAATGTTAGGAGGAGTTCTTGTGAATGATAATGAGTATTCCAATATCCAATTACTTAAAGAGATTGCAGAGTTATTGAATGAGGAAACAGAAATGTTTTCGATGCTAAATGGGGCATTGAAAAAGTTAATCAAAGGTTCCAATTTTACTACTGGTTGGATTTTTTTAATAAATGAGAAAAGCCAGCATGAGTTAGCTGCATTTGAAAATCTTCCTTCCTCTTTATCCTCACAATGTTGTGAGCTAATGAAAAAAGGGGGATGCTGGTGCTTAAACCGTTTTTATAAAGGAAAATTGACAAAGGCTTCGAATATTATTGAATGTCAAAGAATTGAAATAGCGATTGAAGAAAAAAGGGGTGACACAGAGGGAATTAACTACCATGCTACTGTTCCTTTACAGTCAGGGAATGAGTCATTTGGATTGTTAAATGTGGCGGCACCTAATAAAACACACTTTTCTAAAGATGAATTGGCGTTACTGGAATCGATTGCTTTTCAAATTGGCTCAGCTATTAAACGTATTCTGTTAACCAAAAAAGAACAGGATGTCCTTCTCATGCAAGAAAGAAATCGCCTAGCAAGAGACCTTCATGATTCTGTCAACCAACTATTGTTTTCTCTTACTTTGACTGCAAGAGGGGCAGCTGAAATGACAGAGAAATTAGAAGTGAAGCAAACCTTCCAGGAAATCCAGGGATTGGCACAAGAAGCATTGAGTGAAATGAGGGCACTTATTTGGCAGTTACGGCCTAAAGGGTTAGAAAATGGCTTAATCGAAGCTGTAAAAGGGTATGGTGAGATGCTGGGATTAACACTGATTTCCTCGGTCGATGGCGTGGTCGCATTGCCATCTAAAATAGAAGAGGCATTATGGAGAATTAGTCAAGAAGCCTTGAATAATTGTAAAAAGCATTCAGGTCAGAAAGAAGTATGGTATCAACTCACAATCGTAGATAACAAAGTAACTCTCACGATTATTGACAATGGTTGTGGGTTTCAATATGATCCAAAACAACAAATGCCTTCGCTTGGCATTCAGAGCATGAAGGAAAGAGTCCATCTGTTAAATGGTACCTTTCAAATAAACAGTAATTTAGGAAAAGGAACTAGGATTTCAATAGAAATTCCTTATTGAAGAGGTGAGTAAAATGATACGTATATTGATCGCAGATGATCATCACGTTGTCCGCCGAGGTTTAGTGTTCTTTTTAAAAACCCAAAAGGATATTGAAATCGTTGGCGAGGCGAAAAATGGAGAAGAGGCAGTTAAACTTGCTCAAGAGCTAAATCCAGATTTGATTTTAATGGACTTGGTAATGCCGGTTATGGATGGAATTAAAGCAACGAAACTCATTAAGAATAAACATCCAGAAATTGAAATCATGATGCTTACGAGTTTTTCCGATCAGGACCATGTGATCCCTGCTATTGAAGCAGGTGCAGCTGGATATCAGTTGAAGGATATTGAACCAGATGAATTAGTTCGTTCGATCCGTAAGCTTTTAGACGGTGAAAATTCGTTACATCCAAAAGCGACTACTCATCTTTTATCACGAATTTCTCGGAGTCATCAACCGCCGCATTTGGTGCATGAGCTAACCAAAAGGGAGAGAGAAGTCCTAGTAGAGCTTTCTAAAGGAAAAAGTAACAAAGAGATTGCTTCAAGTCTATATATAACAGAGAAAACAGTTAAAACACATATCTCTAATATATTTGCAAAGCTTGAAGTGTCAGATCGCACGCAAGCAGCATTATATGCCGTTAAGCATGGACTTGTAACGGGTGAATGAAATTTATTAAGGAGTGTTATGTTATGAATGTCGTAATAATCAATGGGAGCCCAAGAAAAAAAGGACGCACGGGTATTGCCTCTCGATTTATTTCCAGGGAATATAATCTCAGTAGTGTGGATCTAAGTAGAGGGGATCTTCCTTTATATAATGGTGAAGAAGAACAATCGAATCATGATGCCGTTAAGGATTTACGAAAGAAAGTACGTGATGCCGACGGAGTTATCCTAGCGTCACCAGAATATCATAGTGGAATGAGCGGAGCTTTGAAGAACGCATTAGATTTTCTAAGTAGCGATTATTTTGCCCATAAACCGGTTGCATTATTAGCATGCGCTGGAGGCGGAAAAGGCGGAATTAATTGTTTAAATAATATGAGAATTGTTGCCAGAGGTGTTTATGCAAATGTCATTCCAAAACAACTCGTTCTAGATCCCCAATGCTTTGATTACGATCAAGACGGTCTATTGGAACAGCCAGCAGAGCTAGTAAAGGGAATGATGCAAGAACTCGAAATGTATGTAAAGCTTTACCAACAAATAAACATTCCCTCATAATATTATCCGACTTGAATATAAACCTTTACCGCACTAAAGCACTGCGGGACGGTTCTCGATTGCATTAATGCATTAACGCGATCGAGAACCGTCCCGCGGTGCTTTAGAGTAGTGAAGCGGCTATCCAAAGATAGCCGCTTTTTTTGGTGGAATTCTTTTTACATTTTTACTGTTTCTTCAAATGGCTGATGCCAAGTAGCTGTCATATTGGCATGCTCAACGTAACGAAGAAGTGTATACAAATTCTGTTCTATGACAGAATAATCAGTAGAAAAGTGATATGCATGTAGAAAGTGTTCGATTCTTTTTGAAAGTAGGTCATCTTTTGTTCGAACCATGAGAATTAACAGATTATCCCATTCAGAGCGATGGGTATAATACAGGGCTCTGTCATAATCCACTTTGTTCAAAGCTGCTCCCTCCTTCTTGAAGGGTTAATACTATTTTGTTCACCAATGACACTGAATTCTCACACTAAATGTTGGTTACTTGATGGATAGGCGTTTTCCTTGTATTGGATGAATAGTTTTACAGGTCTTTCATCATATTAAGAATAACAAGCAGTAGGAAGATTACTGATATTGAGGAAAAATAAAGCGAGAGGTGAAAGGATAATGAAAAAATGGTTATTATTGTTTTCAATTTTTTTCTTTTGTTTAAACCTCGGGCAAGCTGGTGCCCAACAACCGGATTATGAGAAGTTTGGTCGGATCGCCATTTCGGTTGTCCAAGAGGATTATCCAGGTGACCCTGTTAAGGATTATGTCTATAAGGGAAGAAAAAATGTGTCAGAAAATAAAGTAGCGGATACATTTCAATTCACGGTTGCTGATCAAGGGAAACAAAAACAAGTATTAGTGACCGTTATACACCAAACAGACAATGATAAGGTGTTATCTATAAATGTGGAAGAAGTTCAATAATATTGAGGACTAACTTTAATCATCAACGCTGATGATAGGAGTTAGTCTTTTTTAAAGTTAAAGATTTGATGAACTTCAATAAGAAATGGTTATCTGTGGTAATTGAAATCGCTAGCTCTTCTTAGATACTGGGCACCTAGAAACAGGGAAGCAACCCTTTTTAGGCAGTTCGTTACACTTATCTGATCTATTCAAGTTGCTTAAGCTTTTCTGATGACTTAATATGTTGATGCTTAACTTCGTACGAATTTTTTTAGAATGCCTGAAGCTACTCTCCTAATAGTATGTATGAGTCTGACTTCATTAAAAGACAACCTATAATACACATTCATCATTTAATACTCAAGTGTTTTCGTGTAACCTAAGTATAGGAGAGGTGGTTATACCTTTGGTTTCTGCTATTTTTTTGTTTATAGTAGCCGGTCTTGCTGAAATAGGCGGTGGTTACCTAATTTGGTTGTGGTTAAGAGAGTCTAAACCAATAGCATATGGGTTCGTAGGAGCCATCGTATTAGTATTATATGGAATCATTCCGACTCTTCAGCAGTTTCCTCATTTCGGCAGAGTATATGCAGCCTACGGAGGAGTTTTTGTCGTGCTAGCTATATTGTGGGGATGGTGGGTTGATCATGAAACACCCGATTTATATGATTGGATTGGTGCTGCTGTTTGTTTACTTGGAGTTTCCATTATTTTGTGGGCACCGAGAGGGTAAGTTGATATAATAGATATACATATATTACGGAAAGAGGCTAAAACATGTAGGTTCATTCTTTCTTCTAAAAACAACTGAATATGAGGAGGAAGAATGATGAAAACAAGAGCATTTCGATTTTTATGGTTAGGTCAAGCCTTTGCTAATGCCGGTGATGTCTTTTACATTGTAGCGTTGATTGCCGCTGTGTATAGTTGGACAAAATCACCAATGTTAATGACGATTGTTCCAGTAGTAATAACCTTATCGAGGTTTACGAGCTCAATATTGGCACCACTTCTTATCGGCCGTTATCCATTGAAAAGTCTGCTATTTTACTCGCAAGCAGTTAAAACCATACTCATGATCATCTTGTCGGTAATGGTACTATTTTCAATAGAGTATGTTGCCATTCTGTTTATTTTTGCGACATTCATTGCGTTTTTGGATGGTTTTGCATTACCTGCTAGAAATGCCTTAGTCCCTTCCATTGTTAAAAGAGAAGACTTAATGGGTGCAAATGGTTTCTTATCCACTAGTGACCAACTCATTCAGTTTTCAGGCTGGGCTTTCGGTGGATTAATGGTAGCTTTTATTGGTGAAGATGGGACATTGTTTGTTACAAGTCTTTTGTTTATTATCAGTACAGCGTTTATGTATAGTATCCCTGTCAAATTATATTCAAATTTTGCTTCGAATACAAAAATTCCCTTCCTCAAACAATTGAGTGAAGGCTGGACGGATGTGTGGAAAACATCTATTTTAAAGAAAATTTTTTTAGTCTATGCCCTTGAATCGTTAGCTAGTGTCGTTTGGATTGCAGCGATTTTATATATTTATGTAGAAAGGCAACTGTTACAAGGCGAGGAATGGTGGGGGTTTATCAATAGTGCCTTCTTTGCTGGATTAATTATAGCAAGTACGTTTATGCTTAAATGGCATCGACTTTTTGCAAATCGCCAGCCTCTAGTATTGATCACACTCATTACGGCGATTCTCACTTTTTTATTTGGTTATAATGAAATTCCGTTTATGGCCCTGTTCATCTCCTTTTTCTTTGGATTATTTGATCAAACAAAGGTCATTCTCTTACAAACCAATGTTCAAATGAGTATCAAACCAGAGCGTCTTGGGAAGGTATATGCTGCACAAGGAGCACTTACAACGTTGTTTTTTGCCATCGGCTCATTAGCAGCTGGAGGGCTCGTGACATTCATTGGAGTTCAAGGGGTATTTGCATTATCAAGCAGCTTCCTTTTAATTGCTGTTATTCCTACAATGTTAATACAGAATCAACTAATAAAAGAAACAGAGCGTTAACTTCAATACGACGGACCCGGTTAGGGTTCGTTTTTTCTATTGAAAAAACTTGTCGCTTCAAACAGCTCCGCTTTTCATTGTCGAGCTCCGCCTCCTTGGGGCTCCAGTCATAAGTCAGTCAAGCCACAAGAAGCACTCTTCCTGGTGATTCGCCTTATGCTTGTCGGAGGCCAACAGGGTGTTGGTCAGAATGGCGTTGCCACAGGACGTGGCGAACTTTGCCTTTCATCCTCCCCACGAGGCGCTTCCGCTTTTCTATTCATCTTTCGAATTTTTATTTCATACATTGTGATAAGAGTATAAAGGAGGACGAATTGATGAGAGATGAGGATCAGAAGCAACTTCAGAATAGTATTGCGGAGATTACGGAAATCGCTAAAGGATTTGGACTAGACTTTTACCCGATGCGTTATGAAATCTGTCCTGCTGATATTATATATACATTTGGTGCTTATGGAATGCCGACAAGGTTTTCTCACTGGAGCTTTGGGAAGCAATTTCATAAAATGAAGCTTCACTACGATCTAGGGTTAAGTAAGATTTATGAACTCGTTATTAACTCAGATCCATGCTATGCATTTCTTTTGGATTCCAACTCGTTGATTCAAAATAAATTAATTGTGGCCCACGTATTGGCTCACTGTGACTTCTTTAAGAACAATGTCCGTTTTCAGAATACTAAAAGGGATATGGTAGAAAGCATGTCCGCTACCGCAGAACGGATACGCCGTTATGAGATTGAACATGGAAAGCATGAAGTGGAGACATTTTTAGATGCTGTATTAGCAGTAGATGAGCATATTGATCCATCACTTATGAGACCGAAGCTAAGTTGGTCGATGGAAGATGTAGAGTGGGAGGAAGATCCAGCGAAGACCACCCCTTATGATGATTTATGGTCTCTTGATGAAAAGCCTAAAATCAAAGAAAGGAAAAAAGTAGTGAAAAAGTTTCCTCCTCAGCCGGAAAAAGAT
The DNA here is from genome assembly GCF_016908495.1 of Rossellomorea pakistanensis. GTDB lineage: Bacteria > Bacillota > Bacilli > Bacillales > Bacillaceae_B > Rossellomorea > Rossellomorea pakistanensis. The sequence goes on from NZ_JAFBDZ010000003.1 coordinate 63,705, forward strand.
GTTCTTCTTTTTATTGAACAATACAGTCGGGAATTGACGGATTGGCAAAGGGATATCTTGACAATGATGAGAGAAGAAATGCTTTATTTCTGGCCACAGTTAGAAACGAAGATTATGAATGAGGGATGGGCTTCTTTTTGGCATCAAAGAATCTTAAGGGAATTGGACTTAACGAGTGGTGAATCGCTTGAATTTGCGAAACTGAATGCTGGTGTAGTCCAACCCTCAAGAACGAGTATCAATCCTTATTATTTAGGACTAAAAATCTTTGAAGATATTGAAGAAAGATACAATAACCCTTCTGAAGAAATGATGAGGCTTGGAGTTGAGCCAAATACAGGCCGGGAAAAAATATTTGAAGTGCGTGAAATTGAATCGGATATTTCATTCTTGCGAAATTATTTAAATAAAGACCTTGTTATGAGAGAAGATATGTATCTTTTCCAAAAGCAAGGGAAGGATTATAAAATTGTTGATAAGGAATGGGAAGCCGTTCGTGATCAGCTTGTAAATATGAGGGTTAACGGTGGATTCCCTTATATCACAGTCAATGATGGGGACTATATGAAAAACGGTGAGCTCTATTTGAAACATTGGTATGAAGGAATTGAGCTGGATATTAAATACCTTGAAAAAGTTCTCCCATATCTCCAGCAGCTCTGGGGAAGAACGGTACACATTGAAACGATGGTCGAGAGCCGGGAAATGTTATTTACGTACGATGGTAGAAGTGTTCAAAGGAAGTATTTATAAATGGGAAGGGAGGAAACCAAGAATTAAGGTTTTCTCCCTTTTTTAGGATAAAGGTTTGAACATTGCCATATGCAAAATGACAGTTTACGTTTTTTCCGCAGCACCCCTCTGCTTCTTAAAGCGGAAGGTTTCTTTCTGTACGAACATTAGATAATAAATGGTTTTTCCATTTCGTACAATATAAGAAGGACATCTGAAATAAAGGACTTTGAATGAAGGTATAGATAAAGGTGAATACAAAAACTGGCCCACCAATTAACCAGCCGACGACTAATACACAACTTTCCAAAAGAATTCTCACATTGCTAATAGATATTCCCGTCTTATCCGATATCGAAAGCATAAATCCATCTCTCGGACCTGCTCCAAATCCTGAAGCAGAGTACATTCCTCCCCCAATCCCCATTAATATGATTCCTATCAAAAGCGTGATGATCTCTCCTACTAGATGTGGAAATTGAGGAAAAACGTTTACCCATAGAAAAAAATCTACTAATGGACCAACAAGAAGGGCGTTAAGGAAAGTACCTATATGAAGATATTTACGATCAAGTATAAGAGAACCAATGATAAGCATTCCCCCAATCATGATGTTCCATGATCCGATGGTAAGCCCAATTTTCTCAAATAAGGCGATGTTCAACACATCCCAAGGATGAATCCCCAAATGATGTACAGTGATGGCAATTGAGATTCCATAGCTAAAAATGATGAGACCCGTAAGTAAAAAGCCAAATTTAATTAAATGTGACATCTGCGTTCTCTCCATCTTGTAAGGGATTAGTAAACCTAATTTTGTATTAAGTGTACTTCAGTCTATTATAGAGTAGAAATAAGTATTTCGGGAAGGGAAATAATTCACGATAATGCATTTAGTTTGACCATGGAATGGGGGAAACTTATAATCAAACTAATATTAGTAGCTATGTAATATACTGATTTCTACTTCAATGGCTTTGGAAACGGAAGGAGAATCTCCTTTGAAATCTTATAAAGAGCTAGCAACCAGTGTTCAATTCATTGTAAAGAAAAGTGGGGTAGTTCTTGTCAGTAAAGACGACGCTTTAGAAACCGTTGGTTTGGGAAGAAGTGCTTATGTGTTCAAGATTGGTTCGACAAATAAAGTACTTAAAGTATTCTTTCCTCAATTTATTGAAACGGCAAAAGAGGAAGCTCAAATATATGAACAACTGCAGGGAAATAAATATTTTCCTATGCTTTTTGAAGCAGGAGTAGGGTATTTAGTTATTGAATATGTTGAAGGAACTACTTTATTTGACTGTTTAAGGAAAGGGATTTATATTTCTGAAGATATAATTATTGAAATTGATCACGCTTTGGATACAGCTAGATTAAAAGGATTGAATCCCTCTGACATCCATTTACGGAATATTTTGTTAACAAAAAAGGGAACGATTAAAATGATCGATGTGGCAAGGTATCGTCAAAATAAAGATTGTACGCAATGGGATGATCTTAAAAGAGTCTATCGTGATTATTATCTGAAAAGCTTTTTCCCCAAAAAAATCCCGGCATTTATTATGAATACAATCGCTTTTTTCTACAAGAAAAAGTGGACCCCTGAATGGAGAAAGTAGTGCTTTAACGCAGTGAGGGACGGTTCTCGAAGGCTTCACCGCGGTGAAGCCTTCGAGAACCGTCCCTCAGCGCTTTAGTGTGCTATAGAGCGATCAACGTATTCATTTAGTTTGTGTTTTAATTCCTTAACGCTTTTTTTATCTGATAAAATATATAATATGTCCCCTTTGAGAATACTTGTTTCTCCGCTTGGAGTAATTAATGCTTCGTTTCGGATAATCGCATTGACAAGCACATTTTTGGGGAGTTCTAGGTTTTTCATTGTTTGACCGATAAGCTGGTTAGCTTCCTCTACATGATATTCAATCATTTCTGCATTGGCTTTCCCAATGGAAACAAGCTCTAATGTATGTGGAGGAGTTGTTTTATTGGGGCCAGTTAATTTTAATTTATTTGCTAGATAGACAATGGATGAACCTTGTATAAGGGCAGAACTCAATACAATGAAAAATACATAATTAAAGATGACTTGACTATTCTCTACGTTTGAAATCATCGGAAATGTCGCAAGTACAATTGGAACTGCTCCTCGTAATCCAGCCCACGCAATAAAAAGTTTTTCTTTATTTGTAAATTTAAAAAATGTCAGTGATAGATATACTGCAATAGGTCTTGCAATAAAGATAAGAATAAACGCAACTAAGAACCCTTTCCAAATTAAGGTCCAGTCCCAAAGCTGTGATGGAAATACAAGTAAACCGAGGATGACAAACATTAGGATTTGCATCATCCAGGCAAACCCCTCATTAAATCGAAGAATGGAATGACGATAGGTTAATTCCTTGTTCCCGATTACAAGTGCAGCAACATATACAGCGAGTAGTCCACTTGCATTAACCATAGCTGTCAGGCCGTAAGTTAAGATAGCGAAGGCTAAGGCAAATACCGGGTATAGACCACTAGAATCCAATGAGATCTTATTGATTGAATTGGAACCAATTTTACCTAATATAAATCCAATCACTAACCCAATTCCCATCTGCCAGAAGAACGAACCAATTAATAAAGCAACATTTGATTCCTCCATAGTGATTAACTGTATAAAAGAAAGTGTCAAAAAGACTGCCATTGGATCATTCGTTCCTGACTCCGCTTCAAGTGTAGAGGCAAGCTTCTGTTTAACATTCTTACCAGATAAAGCTGCAAAAACCGCTGCAGCATCAGTTGAACCAACAATTGAACCAAGTAAAAATGCTACTAACCAGTCCATACCAAGAATGTATTTCGCAGCTAAAGCAACGATGGTGGTTGTTAGTAAAACACCGAGAGTTGCTAATGATAGGGAAGGATATGCGACCTTTTTAATGCTGCTCCACTTTGTCTGGAGACCACCTTCAAACAAAATGACAATCAGTGCTAAGACACCTATTAGCTGAGCAATATTTGGATTATCGAAATAAATAATGTCTAGGATATCACTACCCATAATCATGCCAAGCATAATGAAAAGTACAAGTGATGGGACACCAAGACGGGTAGAGAATTTTGTGGTAATGACCCCTAAGATTAGTAAAGTGGATAAAAGAAGAATAATGTAATCTGTATCAAAATGATGAAGAAGCATGTGAACCCCCTATATACTATTTATGAAAATTTTATCATAACTAGACTCTATTCCTCAGCTATTATGCTCTTTAGCTTTTTCAAAATAAAAATGATCTAAATAAAGGAGGAGAATTTATTGACCGGATTTGAACAGGAAGTATTAAAACAAATTAGTCATACAAAAATGACGAAATGGGCTGTTGTCAGAAGGTCTTTGTTTATCATTTTGGGAGCAGTATTAATGGCCGTTGGACTTGAGTTATTTTTAGTCCCTAATAAAGTATTAGATGGTGGAATCGTTGGAATAAGTATTATCTTATCCCATTTAATAGGATGGAAGTTAGGAATCTTTATTTTCTTTCTTAATATTCCTTTCTTTTTTATGGGCTATAAACAAATTGGAAAAACATTTGCTCTCTCAACTTTCTTAGGAATAACCGTTTTATCAATCGGCACCACTCTCCTTCATAGTGTCCCAGGGTTTACCGATGATCTTCTGCTAGCAACTGTTTTTGGAGGAATAAGCATTGGCATTGGAATTGGGATTGTAATTCGGTATGGTGGGTCTCTTGATGGTACAGAGATTATGGCGATTCTTTTTAATAAAAAGATGCCTTTTTCTGTCGGTGAAATTATTATGATCATCAATATTTTTATTTTTATAATAGCAGGTTTTGTCTTTACTTGGGATCGTGCTATGTATTCATTAATTGCTTACTTCATTGCCTTCAAAACAATTGATGTAGCTATTCAGGGCTTGGATGAGTCAAAGTTTGCTCTTGTTATAAGTGATCGTTCTAAAGATATGGGAGACGCTATATTAGCTCGATTAGGACGGGGCGTTACTTATTTGAATGGAGAAGGGGGATTTACAGGTGATGAGAAAAAGGTAATATTCTGTGTCATTACTCGTTTGGAGGAGGCGAAGCTTAAGTCGATTGTTGAAGATTATGATAAGAGTGCTTTTCTAGCTGTTGGGACTATTGCAGAGGTTCGAGGTGGAAGGTTTAAAAAGCGGGCCATTCACTAAGTTGCTTTCTATGGAAGAATCTAGAATAAATTTGGAAAGCAATTTTTGCTCATAATAAAAAAATGACAGTAAATAACCTATAAAATGGAGTTTTTTATGAGACCTAATATGATACTAAAATTTATTTTCATTTTTTTGTTAATGAGTAGTCATAGTCTTGAAGTTTCAGCAGATAACCTTCCTTATTCACTCGAGTCATTGGAGTGGGAAAAGGTAGACAAGATTATACCTAGAGATTCTAAGTTCACAGTTATTGACATAGAATCGGGTAAATCATTTGAAGTTCAGAGAAGAGCCGGGAGTAGTCATGCGGATGTACAGCCATTAACTAAAAAAGATACTAAAATGATGAAAAATATCTATGGGGGAAAGTGGAGTTGGAACCGAAGAGCGATCTTGGTCTTAGTTGATGATCAACTCATTGCTGCTTCTATGCATGGAATGCCACATGGGGCAGGGGCGCTTGACAATAATTTTTCCGGTCATTTCTGTATTCATTTTAAGGGAAGTACCACCCATGGTTCACATAGGAAGGACCCTGCTCACCAACTTATGATATTAAAAGCAAGCCAAAAGCTAGACGAGTATTTATTTTATAGTGACCCAATTGAAATAATAAATGCTTTTTTTATTTCCATAAAAAATAAAGATGCTACGATCTTTAATAAAATCATTCATCATCCAACCGTTCCGAAGAGTTTATCGAATAAGGTGAAAAAAATAGAAAATATTAAAATTTTGCAAACTCCTGAACTTACCCCAGAGGAATATTCGGGCTTCAACGTAATAGAGGTGCCTATTAAATTTGAGCTCAAACAAAAGGGAGTAAGAAAAGAAATCATTGAAGGGAACTTAGTCTTAATCAAAGAAGGGGGAGGAAATCAGTGGTATATTGATGGCAAAAGCTTAGCTGAATTATTATAGGATTTCTTCTAAATACTAAATCCCTCACATAAGTTAGTTGTAAATGAACTGTGGACAAGGTGATACAGTACATGGAAAAACTTCTGGCAATTATTATTGGAGCCTTACTAGTGGGAATTGGTGTTAATGGGTTTTTGGTGCCTCATCATTTACTTGATGGAGGAATGATCGGGCTAGGGCTTATTTTTCATTATTTTCTTGGGTATCCAACAGGCTTATGCATCCTCGTTCTAAGCATACCTTTATATATCATTGCATGGATCTATGAACGGAACTATTTCTATCATGGTATTCATGGACTCATTTTAACGTCATTTAGTATAGATGTATTGGATTTTCTAAGAGAGCTTTTCTTCGTGCCTATTTTCCTAGGTGCGGCTATCGGTGGAATACTTGTAGGGGTCGGAATTGGGCTGATGCTTATATATGAAACAAGTACCGGTGGAACAGATATGATTGCTCAAATGTTGGCAAAAAGAGTTTCGATTAATGTTGGATGGCTTATCCTTTTCATCGATGGAATCATTGTTGTACTTGGTCTATCAGTCTTAGAGTGGAAACTATTTATGTATTCCTTAATCACTATTGTCTTTGTTGGAATATTGACAAGTATGACAGTTCGAGTGAAGCATTAATTCATCCTGAAAAAAATAAGTGAGTAGTGTTTAAATTAAGAGATCGACACTCTATAAGACTCACTACTCACCATTAATTAACCAATAATAATCCGTTCCTTAGGATAATGGTACAAAGCCTTCTGCTTACGGACTCCTATGATCACTAAGAAAGAAAGAATACCAATTCTCCCAATGAACATTAGAGCGATAATAATCACTTTTCCAAATGAACTTAAGTCAGCTGTAATGCCCATTGATAGTCCTGTCGTTCCAAATGCTGAACAAACTTCAAAGAGAATTTGCAGAGTTGAAAAAGGTTCTGTGATCGAAAGTAATACAACGGCAAGGGTACAGACAAGCGCTGCCATTAATGTTACAGCTAAAGATTTCATTACATCTTCTTGATGAATTTCGCGTTTAAAGGCTTTAATTGTAGAACTACCTTTTGCAAAATTAAGTAAGAACAGAATATTGACCGCAAATGTAGTTGTTCGGATTCCTCCTCCCACAGAGCTTGGCGAGGCCCCAATGAACATTAAAATACAAAGAACAATTAATGTCGCATCTGAGAAATCACTAACATCCATTGTGGCTAGTCCACCATTTCTTGTGGTGGTGGACTGGAAAAAAGCATAAAACAAAGACTCATGCCACGGTTTTCCTTTAAAAAATTGATCAAACTCAAGTAATATAATCACAACTGTTCCCGCTGCCATTAAGGCAAAAAAAGTAGTTGTTGTGAGCTTTGTATAAAGCGAGAAACGGAAATGGAAGCCTCTATCACTTTTATGCTGGAAAAAAGCTTTAAGCTCAATTAATACAGGGAATCCAATCGCCCCTAATGTAAGTAAGATGATATTGATACTTTGAACAAAATAATCTTTAGCAAACGGGATAAGTGACTCACCAGTAATATCAAACCCTGCATTTGTGGTTGCACTTACAGAAGCGAATAACCCTTGAAGATAGGCTTCCTGCCTCGTAGGAAAGTATTGAAGAAAATAAGTTCCTAATATTAATGCTCCTACCAATTCAATAAGAAGAATGATTCCTAATATTTGTTTCATAAGAACAACTAGTCCAGATAGATTGGATTGATTTTGATCCGTCATAATGAGCCGGCGTTCACGGAGGCCGATTTTCTTTCCAAATAGTAACCAAAAGAAAGTACCAAGTGTCATGATTCCTATGCCGCCAAATTGCAGTATAAACATGAGAATGAAGATTCCAGCAGTGCTTAATGAGTCGGGTGTTGAGACAACGGTAAGCCCCGTTACACTAATGGCACTTACAGCGGTAAATAGAACATCAATAAATGACCACTCAACCCCAGGTTCTAGAGCAAACGGTAAACTTAATAGGATGACTGAAATGATTACGGCAATTAAATAAAAAGCGACAATAATCTGTGCAGGAGATAACTCATCTAATTTTATTTTAATCTTATTCACGTAAAGAAACTCCTTCGACAATGATTCATGCAGAGTATGTACATAACAATACTTTATATCATACTACGAATGGTAAAAAGAAAAAAGTTGGTATAGACTTCCTACACGATTAAAGATTGTTTATGATATACTTTTATAGATATATTAAAGACTTTTCTTTGAAAAGCAAGAAAGGGGTCATAAATATGGCAGACGTATTTAATCAAGAACTTATCGTAGCGATTATTACTGCTTTTGCTATATATTTAATTCTAAGAGGGATTGCCATTTTTTTTGGGAAAGCAGGTAAAGGATACTTAGAAAGTAAAAAGCTACAATCCGAAAAACTTTTCCTTCAGCTTATTGGAGGGTACTATATTCTTTCAGGTGTATTAACGGCTTTTATTCCGACGTTAAATTGGAAAACAGAAGACATCTATTTCTCGATAGGGATTTATGCTTTAGTATCTGTTGCTTTTTGGGTAGGATTAGAACTTTTTTCAAAACGCCAAAGCAGTGTACAAGAAAACTAATCATAAAAAAAGGATTGTCAAGTGGCAATCCTTTTTTTGTGTTTTAATTTCCCTAATTTAGATCAATTCTAGAACCAAGGAAATAAACGAGATTTTCTTTATGGTCTGCACCCACAGAATAGGGAAAACATTTAGTAGAAAATACCTTTCTCAAACAATATATAGACAATCGATAGAATAAGGAAGCTATAGTTAATGAACCAGGGGCCTTTTGTTTGCTCTTGCTGTTTGCCAAACAATTTATCGTAAGCTTTTTTACGTAATTTTGTTTCGTTTACAACCATTTGAGCATCCCACCTTATTGTAATCGCTTTCATTAATTTTATCATAATAACAGAATATAATAAATATTCTGTTATTTACTTTATTCAAATGATGGTTTGACCATTTTAGAATCTTTAGCATATACTATATTCAAAAGATCATTTGAATGAGGTGGTGATGAGTATCTATGAAGAATCAAGATGTTTGTGAAATTACTTGTATACATGAAGAAAAAGTTTCAAGGTTAAAAACGACCTTATCATCAAATAACACTTCAAAAGTTGCTGGCCTATTCAAGGCTTTATCAGATGATACGAGAATGAAGATTGCCTTTGCTCTTTCGGTTGAGGAAGAACTTTGTGTCTGTGATGTTGCTAATATTGTAGGAGCCACTACAGCGACGGCTTCCCATCATTTAAGGCTATTAACGAAACAAGGATTAGCCAAATTTGAAAAAAGAGGAAAGCTTGTTTATTATTCCCTAGATGATAATCATGTAAAACAATTGATTGAAATTGCTTTTACTCATCAAAAGGAGGTAGAAGATCGTGACAGCTAACCAAGAGATTCCCATTAAGAAGACATACCGTGTTGAGGGCTTTTCCTGTGCTGGCTGTGCGTCAACATTTGAGAAAAATGTTCAAAACATTGATGGTGTAACAGATGCAAAGGTTAATTTCGGAGCTTCTAAAATAACCATACATGGGGATGTACCATTAAGGGAAATTGAAAAAGCGGGTTCTTTTGAAAGCTTGATTATTAAAGATGAGAAAAATTATGAGAAGACAGAAGAGACTTCTTATATAAAGAAGTATTGGAAGCTTTTGATTTCTGTAGTCTTTATCGTCGCTGCTTTCACTCTCCAATATCAGTTTGGTGAAGGATCGATTTTGTCTGTTGGCGCTTTCTTTTTAGCCATAATTATAAGTGGTTTTAACCTTTTTAAGACAGGGTTGAAAAATCTTATAGCCTTCAAGTTTGATATGAGAACGCTTATGACAGTAGCAATTATCGGAGCGGCTTTCATTGGGGAGTGGGGAGAAGGAGCTATCGTCGTTATATTATTTGCCATTAGTGAAGCATTAGAAGCCTATTCGATGGATAAGGCGAGAAATTCCATCCGTTCATTAATGGAAATTGCACCTAAGCAGGCATTGATCAGAAGAAATGGTCATGAGACAGTCATTGATGTTGAGGACATTGAGATTGATGATATTATGCTGGTTATGCCTGGTCAAAAAATCGCAATGGATGGAGTTGTTTTGAATGGAGTCTCTACTGTTAACCAAGCGGCCATTACAGGAGAATCTATCCCTGTGGAAAAAAATATAGAAGATCAAGTATTTGCAGGAACGTTGAATGAAGACGGCCATTTAGAAGTAAAGGTGACTAAAAAAGTTGAAGATACAACACTGTCGAAAATCATTCACCTAGTAGAAGAGGCTCAAGCAGAAAAAGCTCCTTCTCAAGCCTTTGTAGATCAATTTGCAAAATATTATACTCCGGCTATCATTGTGATTGCTTTCATGGTTGCGATCATTCCACCGTTATTCTTTGAAGCTGAATGGTTGACATGGGTTTATCAAGGTCTTGCAGTGTTAGTTGTTGGCTGTCCATGTGCACTGGTCATTTCTACTCCAGTTGCTATTGTTACCGCCATTGGGAATGCAGCAAAAAATGGAGTTCTCATTAAAGGCGGGGTGTATCTCGAAGAAATGGGTCAGCTGAATGCGATCGCATTTGATAAAACAGGTACATTGACAGCAGGAACACCTGTAGTTACTGATTTTGTCCTATTATCGGAAGAGCAATTATCTGAAGCTAAACAATGGGAATTGATCTCTGCTATGGAATATCGATCACAGCATCCTTTAGCGCGTGCGATTTTATTTGAAGCAACCGAGAGAGGAATAGAATATAAATCGATTTTTATCGATGACTTCAAATCGATAACTGGTAAAGGGATTAAAGCAACAATAGAGGGTCATATTTATTATTTTGGAAGTCCGTTGCTATTTAATGATATTCTCACCCAAGAGCAAATAGAGAATATTTATCAGCTACAGCTCAAAGGGAAGACGGTAATGGTTTTTGGTTCAGAAAATGTTGTTTATTCAATAACGGCTGTAGCCGATAAAATCAGAGAGAATAGTTCTGAGCTTCTTTCAACACTTCATCAAAATGGGATTACCCATACGATTATGTTAACAGGCGATAATGAGGCCACTGCCCATGCAATTGGAAGTGAACTGGGAATAAAAGAGATCCAATCTGAGCTTTTACCACATCAAAAATTAGGCTTTATAAAAGAACAAAAGGCACGCTATGGTAAAGTCGCAATGGTAGGGGATGGAGTTAATGATGCTCCTGCACTGGCAGCTGCAAATATTGGAATTGCGATGGGAGGAGCTGGATCGGATACAGCACTTGAAACAGCAGATATAGCTCTTCTAAGTGATGATTTAAGGAAGCTCCCTTATATTGTTCGATTAAGTAGGAAGGCTCTCACAATCATTAAGCAGAATATTACATTTGCCATCGGAATAAAACTAGTGGCCTTACTCCTTGTTGTCCCAGGATGGTTAACCCTTTGGATTGCCATCTTTGCAGATATGGGGGCTACACTACTAGTGACTCTTAATGGATTGCGTTTATTAACGGAGAGAATGAAGGAATAGAAAATTGCATCTTAGCCCAGTAGAAACCTGTCAATAGATAGGTTTCTTTCTTCATTTACTAAACTATTGATCGTTATGTACCTATAGGAAATAAGTATAGGGAAATTTCAATTTGCTACTAAATCCCATCCATTAAAATGTTTAAAAGCAAAAATGCAGGGTAAAGCAAAGTCGGAGGGATTAAGATGCAGCAAAGAAAACCTGCAGATGGCCAGAAGGATTTTTATATCAACTTACTATTACGGATTAGAATCTACAAAACTGCAGGAAGCAACTATATGAGTTAAGCCTTCGTGAGCTACATACATTATTGTTAAACTATTATTTTGAATAAATAAAAGCAAGCACCTTTCTAATGAGTGCTTGCTTTTCCTACCTTTCTCCATTTATGGTACCTCACACCCCATTGAGCTATGAAGGATTTCGAACCATTGATCAAGAGTTAGCTTTACATTCATGCTCTCTATAGCTTTATCAATTCTCGTTTTTTTTCCAGATCCTATTATTGGCATGATTTTAGAAGGATGATTAAGAAGCCATGCATATAGTACTTGGTCGATTCCAGCTGCATTTATTTCTTCAGTTATTTTCACTAAAGTATTACGTAAACGAACAGATTTGTCATCCTTTGCTGAGAAAATCTTCCCTCTTGCCAGGGGGGACCATGCCATTGGCGCAATTCTATTCTCCAAACAATGATTTAAAGTTCCATCATCAAAATTTTCAAGATGATAGGCGGATAATTCAATTTGATTAGTGATGAGTGGTAAGTCTAAATAGGATTGGAGCATATTGTATTGGTGGTCTTTAAAATTTGAAACCCCAAAGTACCTTACTTTTCCTTCTTGTTTAAGCTTTGTAAACGCTTCTGCTACTTGGACAGGATCCATAAATGGATCTGGGCGATGTATTAAGAGAACATCTATGTAATCTGTCTGAAGATTAAGCAGTGAACTTTCAACGGATTTAACAATATGTTGTTTACTTGTATTATAGTGATGCGATTGATGGTTAGGACGATTGTGAGAAGGGAGGACAATCCCACACTTTGTTACAATCTCGATTTTCTGCCTCAAAGAAGGCTTTAATTTAAGGGCATCTCCAAATAGTTCTTCACATAAATAGCTTCCATAAATATCAGCGTGATCAAAGGTAGTAATGCCTTTTTCGACACAATGCTGGATGAGATCCAAGGTTGTTTCTGTTGCTTGTTTCCAATCGGCTAGACGCCATAATCCATGTATCAATCTTGAGAAAGATAGATTGTTAGCTAGCTGAACTCTTTCCATAATAATACCTCCTTATTCGTTTTCCTCATTATACCTGTCTAATACGATAAATTTATACTTAATTGCTTAATAGATATGTGAAAAAAGGAATGATGAATGAAAAATAGAAGTTATAAGGAATAGTTGGTTTATTTATGGAGGGGGAAGAGGTTCGTGCTAAAAATTGATAGCATTCCGTGCTTACATTTACCTGTGACAGATGTGGAAATTTCGGTAAGGTGGTGGCAGGAATATTTTCACTTGAAATTGGAATCTCCATATAATCCTGGGGATAAGATGGCCAGTTTAAGAACGCAAAATGGACAATGGATCTTTTTATGGAAAGTGAATGAGGTGTAGCCATTATCGATTTATGCTGGTGAAAAATTATTCAATTCAGATCATAATAGTTTGTATGTTGCTACTTTAAATATTGATAATGAAAAAGGGAAAGTAAAAGAAAAATATGAAGGATTGAAATCAAAAGGTTTAAAGGTCGGGGAGTTGCATCATGCTTGGAATGGATTTGCTTTTGATTTGTATGATCCAGACGGAAATAAGTTTAATATATGGGGAGGTAAATGGGAGGAGTGAACAAACCACTTGATATAAAGTGGGAAGTATGGCACAGTATTAAAGTGAAAAAGCGTTTAAATTTATTACTTTATAGTGAGAATAGTAGGGGAACCGAATCAATTCGGTTGAGATTGTACATAAGTACTAACCCTTTGAACCTGATCTGGTTTAAACCAGCGTAGGGAACATATTCTTAGACGGTTTTATTTCGTTTATAATATGCGCCCCGGGTTCAAAGTCCCTGGGGCGTTTTTGGTGTTAATATTACTTTAGGGGGAAAGTCAATGAAAAAATGGTTGATGGTGATCCTATCAATCGGACTATTAGCGGGCTGTGGCTCGGAGAATAGTAAAGAAGATAATAGTGATTCACTTGAGAAGGTGTCAGTTGTGCTTGATTGGACACCAAATACAAATCATACAGGCTTATATGTAGCTAAGGAAAAAGGTTATTTTGAAGAACAAGGATTAGATGTTGAGATTGTTATGCCTGGAGAAGCGGGAGCAGATCAAATTGTTGCTTCAGGAAAATCAGAATTTGGAGTAGGCTATCAAGAAGGTGTGACACAAGCTCGCGTTCAAGATGTGCCCCTGGTGTCAATAGCTGCAGTCATTCAACATAATACCTCTGGATTTGCTTCTCCAGAGGATAAGGGAATTAAGACACCTAAAGATTTTGAGGGCAAAACGTATGGTGGCTTTGGATCCCCGGTGGAAAAAGAAATAATGTCAGCATTAATGAAGCAGGATGGTGCCGATATTAACAAGGTCAATATTGTAAATATGGGGGATACAGACTTTTTTACAGCCGTAAAACGGGACATTGATTTTGCATGGATTTATTATGGTTGGACAGGGGTTGAGGCTGAACTACGTGGGGAAGAGTTAAATATGGTTTATCTTACCGACTACTCTGACAAACTTGACTACTATACACCTGTTCTGACGACTTCGGAAAAAATGATCAGTGATGAGCCTGAAAAGGTGGAAGCATTTGTTGCTGCAGCATCGAAAGGCTATGAGTTTGCCATTGAAAACCCTGAAGAAGCTGCCGACATCTTAATTAAAGCTGAACCTGATTTGGATGCAGAACTTGTTAAGAAAAGTCAAGAATGGCTTACAGACAAGTATCAAGATGATGCACCTAGATGGGGGGAGCAAAAGAAAGAAGTATGGGAGAATTATGGAGACTGGATGTATAGCAACGGCTTGATTGAAAAGAAACTAAATGCTGAGAAAGCTTTTACAAATGAATTTTTACCAGAATAAGAGGTGAAGGAAAATGGGGAATTCTTTAATAAGCATTCAAATTATACCAAAGACAAAAAATGGGGAAAGTGTTATTCCGTTAGTAGATGAGGCGATATCTATCATCGAAGAATCCGGTGTGAAATTCGAGGTACACCCTCTGGAAACTACAATGGAGGGCGAGCTTTCAGAATTAATGAAGGTGATTGAGAAAATGAATGAACGTATGGTTGAACTCGGTTCTGTTAACGTGATTTCTCAAGTGAAAATTCTTTATCAACCGAGTGGGATTGCGATGGATGATTTAACGGAGAAATACCGATGAACAAGACATTATCGTTAAAAGGATGGCGGCCTTTAGTGGTCATCATCCTTTTGTTTATCATTTGGGAATGCAGTACAAGGTTCGGAAGGATTCCGGCTTGGCTACTTCCTGCGCCATCCGAAATTGTTGCAGAAGCCATTGACGTATGGCCCAATTTTCAAATTCATTTACTGTCGACTATAAAATTGACTCTTATTGGTTTTGTTATTGGTTGCAGTTTTGGACTGATAATAGCAATAAGCCTACATATGATCCCTATCGTTCGTGAATCGATATATCCATTAATCATCCTTTCGCAAAATATTCCAATCATCGTTCTTGCCCCGTTATTAGTGGTGTGGTTCGGTTTTGGGTTAATGCCAAAGATCATTGTCATCACTCTTGTTTGTTTCTTTCCAATTGCCGTGGCTACGATGGATGGTTTTCGGCAAACTGGACAAGAATTAAAGCACTATATGCAAATGGCAGGTGCCTCAAAATGGCAAATTTTCACAAAGCTAGAATGGCCGCATGCACTACCATCTATTTTTTCTGGGTTGAAAATATCAGCTACATATAGTGTGATGGGGGCAGTTATTTCTGAATGGCTTGGAGCAAAAAGCGGTGTTGGTGTCTTTATGACACTTGCATCTTCATCGTTCAGGACCGATCGAGTGTTTGTGGCGATTTTTGCGATAATGGTCCTAAGTCTATCGTTTTTCGCTTTCATTATTGCTTTAGAAAAGTGGATGATTAAATGGAGACCACAAGGAGAGAAGTAAAATGGGGAAGCTAAAAATACAAAACCTTAAAAAGTCATTTGACTCAACAAATATTATAGATAATCTTTCTTTAACAGTAGAGGATGGGGAATTCGTCTCTATCCTCGGACCTTCTGGAAGTGGGAAAAGTACATTATTTCATTTAATTGGAGGACTTTATTCTCCTGAAGAAGGAAGGATTGTACTCGATGGAAAGGAGATTAATGGAAAACGAGGATTTATCAGCTATATGCCACAGGCTCCTTCGTTATTTCCATGGAGAACAGTCATAGATAATGTGATTTTAGGGCAAGAACTTAGTGGCAAGCCAGATAAAGAGAAAGCCCTACAGTTAATTGATCGAGCTGGATTGAAAGGGTTTGAACAATCTTTCCCGCATGAACTGTCAGGGGGGATGAAGCAAAGGGTTGCATTTATTCGTGCATTATTAAGCCCTCAACCTTTAATTTGTTTAGATGAGCCATTTTCTGCACTTGATGAATTTACAAGACTCGAAATGCAGAAATGGTTACTTTCGATTTGGGAAGAGCATCCACGATCTGTTCTTTTTGTTACTCACAATATCGAAGAAGCGTTATTTTTATCCGATCGTGTCATTGTTCTATCCCATCGGCCTGCCACGATTAGAAGTGAATTTAAGGTTCCTTTTTCACGGCCTAGAGATGAAAGCATCGTTCTTTCTGAAGAGTTTTTACAATGGAAAAAGAAACTGTATGGAGAGTTGCAATTTAAAAATGGTAAACATTAATTCTTATCGTGTCATTGACGCTCATATCCATTTAGATTTATATGATTATGAAGAGCAGGAAAGGATCATCGAAAGTCTTGAAGAGTCGAGTGTAGAGGGGCTCGTTTCTGTATCTTTTCATTTGGAGAGCTGCATGAAGAACTTCGAGATCTCAAAGCGGAATCCTAGGATAAGGTCAGCCTTTGGATTTCATCCAGAACAGTCTCTCGTAAGTGAAGCAGAGTTAGACAAGCTCATCTCCTTTATAAGGCGGAATAACCGTGACATGGTGGCGATTGGGGAGGTTGGGCTGCCTTATTATACTAGAATGGAAAACCCTTCATTACTAATAGAGCCATATATTGAATGCTTAAAATCTTTTATTCAGCTTTCAAGTGAACTAAGAAAGCCAATTGTCCTTCACAGTGTTTACGATGACGCCCCGGTAGTATGTGATTTACTAGAACGGGAATCTGTGGAACGTGCACATTTTCATTGGTTTAAAGGTGATGCAAAAACCATTCAAAGAATGCAGGCAAATGGTTATTATATTTCTGTGACGCCTGATCTTCTATACGAAAAGGAAATTCAGAAACTTGTTAATTCTTACCCACTTTCACAAATGATGGTAGAAACAGATGGGCCTTGGCGATTTGAAGGTCCGTTTACAGGTAAGATGACACACCCAGTATTTATTCATAAAGTAGTAGAAAAAATTTCGACTATAAAAAGAACACCACTCCGAGAAGTATACGAGCAGTTGTACATTAACACTGAGAACTTCTTTAAATGTACTTGGTAGCCACAGAAACAGAGGAACCACATCTTGTTTAACTAGATGAATATGCAATAGAAACTCGGAACTTTTTATATTAGATAAAACATTATTAAGGAGTATAAAGGTTGCCAAACCGATCATTTACAGGGGAATCTGCTTTCATAAAGTTTGAAGAAATGATATAACTATTTACAGAATCTTCCCTAGAGTAGGGAAATAGAATTAATTTTAAGCAATTACTTAAAACTTAGGATTTATATCTGTATAATGATAATATTGTATTTTCTGAATAAACCGTTTACATTCACCAAAACACACTGTACCACGCTAATGCGCTAAGGGACGGTTCTCGATCGCGTTAACACGTTAACGCGATCGAGAACCGTCCCGGAGTGCGTTAATGCGTTAATGTGTTTGATGAGTTGAAAATACAAGTAGTCATAGGAAAATATTTTGTTTATTTTATCAATAGGGGGAGACGTATGAAATTTAATTTAACTACAAAGATTGTCATCGGATTGATATTAGGAGCAATTGTTGGTTTAGGATTAAACTTGTTCGCAAAAGACATATTTGATGTTTTAGATCCATATCTTTTTTCACCATTAGGTAAAATCTTCTTAAATCTCATTTCTATGTTAGTGGTTCCGATTGTATTCTTTTCTATTGTTTTAGGTGCTGCAGGGCTTGGAGATCCAAAAATGCTTGGAAGAATTGGTTTGAAAACGGTTATTTATTTCTTATTTACCACTTCTATAGCGATAACCATCGGACTGGCATTAGCGAATATCCTTGATCCTGGATTAGTTGAAGGGATCGACAAGACACAAGCAGAAGGATATAAAGCAGAAGGGGAAGCACCTCCAATCAGTGAAACACTGATGAATATCATTCCAAAAAATCCAATTACTGCAATGACTGAAGGAAATATGCTGCAAATCATTGCATTTTCGATTTTTATCGGACTTGGTTTAACTGTACTGGGAGAAAAGACTAAAGGAATATATAAACTTGTGGAACAAGGTAATGACCTGATGATGTATTTAGTTGGACTTGTCATGAAGTTTGCTCCATACGGAACATTTGGCCTTATTGCCTCTGCTATCGGCTCACAAGGATTCAGTGCATTAAAATCAATGGGACTATACTTTAGCGTTGTCTTACTAGCCCTAATCATACATGCTATCGTTACTTATGGTGGAACGATCATGTTTCTGGCTAAGAAAAGTCCTATCTGGTTCTTCAAGAATTTTGCACCAGCTATGAGTGTTGCGTTTAGTACATCCAGCAGTAATGCAACATTGCCAATCTCAATGGAGGTTGCCCAAAAGAAATTAAAGGTACCTGAGCCAGTTAGTTCATTTGTTCAGCCTCTCGGGGCGACGATTAATATGGATGGAACTGCCATCATGCAAGGGGTTGCAACCGTATTTATTGCTCAAGTCTATGGAGTAGATCTGAGTATGGGAGAATTAGTAACCGTCGTATTAACAGCTGTATTAGCAAGTATTGGTACTGCTGGGGTTCCTGGTGTAGGACTGATCCTGTTAGCCATGGTATTAAGTAGTGTTAATTTACCAGTGGAGGGTATTGGATTGATTCTTGGTATTGATAGAATACTCGATATGGCAAGAACATCAATCAATATTTCTGGAGATGCAGCTTGTGCTGTCTATGTTGCAGAAACAGAGAAAAAAAGAAGGATCAAGGATCAACGAGGGGAGAGTATATAGAACTTTTAGCTATAACCTTGTATAAACACAAAAAGCTAAATTCTATTTTTCTTCGTATTCATGATCAGAAGTTGAGGACTAAGTGTAAATTGAAAAACAATTTCCGTTTTCCTTATTAAATCAAATATTTCAAAAAAATATTCAAAAAAGAGGCTGCCAATTTGGGTTCAGCCTCTTTATTTTTGCTTATAGATGGGGATATGAATGATAAATGAGGTTTGATGATCATTAGAAGTACAGGATAAATCTCCTCCGTGCTGATCAACAATTTCTTTACAAACGAATAAGCCTAAGCCAGTCCCAGAAGATTTGGAGGTAACAAACGGTTCAAAAATCGTACTTTGAATATCATCCGGTATTTTAGGTCCATTGTTAGAAATCCTAATGATCACAAAAGAGTTTAAGATTTCTGTGTTTATCCAAATTTTACGCTTGGATTCTAAGGAGTCAAGCACGTCTATAGCGTTAAAGATAATATTAATAATAACCTGTCTAAATTCGTCCTTCCAACCTTCAATCGTAACTTCTTCTTGAAGGCTCGTTTGCACATTGACATTTACTTCAAGAATTCGAGGATATAAAAACGTAAGAACTTGTTCAACAAGTTCATTCAGTTTAAAGAAGCTTTTCTCTTTTTCCATGCTCCCTTTCTTTGATAAAAGTAAAAATTGAGATATTCGAAAATTTAATTGCTCTAGCTCTGATGCAATAATATCTAAGTATGAAATGGAAGGGTATTCAGATCTTAACAGTTGCACAAAACCATTTATAGATGTTAGTGGATTCCGAAATTCATGGACAAAACTAGAGGTCATTTGTCCTAGTAATGATAATCGGTCTTCATGATTCGAATCAATATACTGGTCCTTCTTTTCAATAAGTTCATTTTTTAGATTGGTGTAGTGAGAAACTGTATAAAAAGAAAACTTATCGAAAAAATAATTAATCTTGTCAATGCTGTCTTGCACTTCGCTCAAATTATTATTAATCTGATGGAACTGCTTCAATATTTCTGTCCTTCCAAGATTTAAATTATATACAAATTCACCAATGTTCGTATCTGACTGAAATCGTTGTTCAGCGATGTTACAGGCTGTTTCCTTTACATAAGTATCAATTTGTTCGGGTGGCAAAGTGAATCCTTTTAGAAATTGTTCATAAATAATCTCAGAATTTTTATAAATCTGTTTTGGTGCATAAGCATTATGGGGTGCTTGGTTAAGTTCACGGTGCCAATTGCTAATCATCTTTTTTTGATTTTGAATAAAATAATGTATTACATCATGCTTGAGTTGGGCCATATAATTCACCTCGTTTTTAATTATAGCAGTCTTATTTGAATAAATGACAAAAAATTCTAAAATATTTAACAGAAGATGAATTTTTTCTACGTATTCTCCTGAAATACGGGAAAATCTTTTATAGGTTTACACTTTTTCTAAATCCTGTTGAGACAACATTACCAAAATATTGGAACTTTTAATATGGATAGTGTAAAATTTCACTATGATGATGAAAAAGGTGATGGAATGACGAAAGAGGAAATTATTTTATTGATATCAGATAAACTAAGATTAATCCGTACAGAAGCAAATTACACACAGGATAGGATGGCGACTGTCATTGGAGTGTCCAAAAAGACTTTGGTGCAAATTGAAAAAGGCAGAGCTTTAGCCAATTGGACAACGGTGATTGCTATTTGCGCATTATTTCGAGAAAGTGACACAGTCTCTAACGCATTAGGGGGAGATCCTCTTGAAGTAATTGAAACGATAGCTCGTGATGGGATCGATTTTCGCAAAGAAAAAACCCTTGGTGGAAAAGTATGGTGGCGTGAACTCGATCGAAAAAGGGGGTACATCATCCAGAAAAATTTAATCAGTCAACATTTGCGCATATTAGATGAAGATTATTATCGTATTTATAGTACGTTTGACGAAACTGAAGCATTATCAAGATTCCAGGAATTATATTCAGAACATGAATGACTTTGCCAATCAACTATGAGTATACATAATATAAGAGGGTGACCTAAGGGATCACCCTCTATTTCTACTTAACGATGAGCACACTGCATGGACACTCATGTGTTATTTTTTCGCTTACACTCCCGAGGAACCATTTCTTAATTCCACTTTTTCCACTATTCCCTAATAGAATAAGGTCAACATTATGTTCTTCTGCATAATGAATAATGCTATCAGACTCAGATCCACTTAATATTTCAAATTGAGCTTGCAGACCGCGGGCTTCGAAATCTTCTCTTACTCCTTTTAAAACTTCATGTTCTTTATTACTAATTACGAGATGTTCATTGGTTTCTTTATAATTATCATAGTTAGGAGGGAGATTAGCAACGTATGTGCTATCCAGACCTGGACTAGATACCGCGGTATGATCAGCAAATCTTTCAAAACGTGAAGTATTCTTATGAACATTTTGATCACTAGCTACATGAACTATCGTTAATTTTGCCCCAGGAATAGCTTTTAATAGCTCCTCGGCTTTATTTAACGCTTTTTTACTTGGTTCAGTTTGATCATAAGCTAATAAAATATTTTTATACATTCACCTTCACCTCGAATGATTATCGAATTTTTGATTCTTCTTAATGTATAACCGAAATAATACTCATCAATCATATTTTTTGAAATTTCGAAAAATAATATTTAAGGATTTTAGAAAGATTGGGAAACTTAAGCCCAAGTATTCCAAAAAAGATAATTAGCAGGGGTTATTATCCAATGAATTTGTGCATTAGAATTCTCTTCTAGTATGATTTTCACCTGTTAATGTTTTTGCATTTTATATAAATACTTATTATAGAAGACTAATTATCCAACCAATGACAACAATTGCTCCAATAATCATTAAGATCGTACGTAACATATTTATCACCTCATGTACGAGAATTCTTTTTATTTGTTAATAATGATGTACCCCTTGAAAAGAAAGTTAAACCTTTTTAGAAATTCAATGAGGTCTTAGTGACTTGGTGCTGTTTAAAGAAGAATGTTTTGCACAAACCTTAAGTCACTCTTTATATTGGATGATTCTTCCTCAGACTTAAGGCGGAACCAAAAACCATCATTAGACGCTCAAATATCATCTTTAATAAGTCTAGACTAATAAACAGAACTCAGATGATAAGGATGGGGAAGAGAATGAAAAAAATCAAGGGAATTTTCAGTAAACCAATCTTTGTGAAATTATTCATTGCAAATATCACTTCTCATTTAGGAAGTGTTATTGGAGTTACAGCCTTTATGTTTTATTTATTGGACCGGTTTTCAAATCAGCCAATGTATGCGACATTAACAGAATTGATGCACTCCCTCCCAACATTATTTGTCTTTTTTCTGGTTGGCGTGTTTGCCGACCGCCTTGACAGACAAAAAATTGCCTATCACTGTGATACAATCTGTGCATTCTTGTCGATTGTCCTTTTAGGGGTGCTCTATATCGGATGGATGCCATTAATTATGGCTGTGCTGTTTTTACAAAGTGCCATTCAAAAATTTTTCTTTCCTGCTGAGCAAGGGATTTTACAGGGAATTCTTTCAAAAGATGATTATTCAACAGCAGCTGGTTTAAATCAAATGGTCATGAGTCTATTCATGTTATTTGGAAATGGAATCGCAATACTAATCTATTGGCTCTCAGGAATTTATGGAGCCATCATTTTTGATGCCTTAACATTTATCATTAGTGCCATATTTATTAGAAAATGTTCTGTTCCAGAGGAGGTTCGTCTACCGAATGGATATCATTCATTGAAGGATTTAAATATAAAATTTGTTATGAAAGACTTTATCGTCGGCATCCAATATATTATTAACTCCAAGCTTTTGATGGCCCTTATAAGCGGTTTCCTCGTCTTTGGAATTGTAAATGGTGGATTCACTGTGATGCCAATCTTTATATTAAAATATAAATTAGCTCCAGAAAGCTACGAAGAATATTCTATATTGCTAGGAGTGGCTTTCGGTGCAGGTGTTTTAATTGGAAGCTTTATTGCTACAACTCTTCTCCAGAAGTTTAAATTTCATCAAATGATCATTATCGGTCTCTTATTTTCGGGAAGTTTAATTATATTGTCATCCTTTGCTTCACAAACATGGATATTCCTAGGAGTCATATTTATCTCAGCACTAGGACTACCTTTTGTGAATATTGCTATAGGAGGTTGGATGCCAAGCATTGTTGAACCCAAAATGATGGGAAGAGTTCAGGGATGGATTAGTCCGCTCATGATGGTTTCTCAATCCATTACGTTAGGTTTCCTTGCATGGAGTTTCCCATCCATCTTAAGTATTGAGATGCTTTATTGGATTGTGGGAGGGTGCTTAATAATAGTAGGAATATTCTATTCTGTAATTCTTCCAAAATACATAAAGGGTAATCAACAAATTAAAGGGGGAACCGTTACTCAGAATATATAACAATAAGTTCTTCCAGGGGTAGCTGTATTGTTCTTTAGTACAATGCATGTTTAAATCTATCTAACATTGATTCTATAACCCCTTTTAAAATAATTACAACCAGCGACAAATTCAGGTTGCTTCGCACGACCCTAAATTTAGAAAATAAATAATTAAAATAAAATTGACACAATTATTCCTGGCATGGTAAAGTAAGTAAGGAATTAGAAAAATTATGAAATGGAGGTACGTGATCATGGAAAAAGTAAACATTCAAACACCAGAGTTCATTAAAGTGAAATTTCATGAATACCACGTAACCTACCTGCTAAATCAGTCTTAATATTATAAATTATTAAGGCACAGGTTACGTATGTATACCTGTGCCTTTTTTATGTCTTTAAAACGGTTGTCTTAAAGGGCGCATTCATTTGAAGGGACCATTCTCTTCATTTGTTCAGCTCTTTTGGGCAGCCTTTTTATATTTAACAATAAAAAGGAGGATACAAAATGATTGTGATTCAAACAAAACAACTAATGACGCCAGCTGAGACAGAAGGTGGATAGCAACAGGTCATCAAGGTGAGTGACGGGAGGAAGAGAAAATGTTCAGCATTTTTAAAAAGTTAGCTTGGTTTTTTAAAGAAAATTGGAAGAGATATACGGTAGCGATTGTATTACTTACGATTGTTGGCGTTTTAGACGTGATTCCCCCAAAATTAGTGGGGATGGCAATTGACGCTATATATGTAGGGGATTTAACTTGGAATGTTCTAGTGAATTATTTATTATTTCTTATCATCATTACGGTTGTTTCCTATGGAATGACTTATTTCTGGATGTATCAGTTATTCGGTGGGGCATTTCTCATCGAAAGAAAGCTGCGTTCAAGATTTATGCAGCATCTCCTTAAAATGACCCCTACCTTTTTTGAGAAAAATCGAACAGGGGATTTGATGGCAAGAGCCACAAATGATTTAAAGGCGATTTCAGTAACAGCCGGATTCGGAATTTTAACGCTTGTTGATTCAAGTGTGTTTATGTTAACGATTCTTTTTACTATGGGATTTCTAGTTAGCTGGAAGCTGACTCTAGCCGCCATTATTCCCTTGCCGATCATGGCACTATTAATGAAGGTGTATGGAGCGAGAATCCATAAACGATTTACGGAAGCACAGGATGCCTTTGGTGAAATGAATGATCGGGTGCTCGAATCGATTGCAGGTGTACGTGTGATTCGTGCCTATGTTCAGGAAAGGGCAGATGAAAAGCGTTTTGCAAAAATGACAGAGGATGTGTACAACAAAAATATAAAAGTTGCACGTATTGATTCATTATTTGATCCGACGATTAAAGTTCTTGTAGGGCTTAGTTATTTAATTGGTCTTGGCTATGGTTCTTATCTGGTTTTTCATCAAGCGATTTCAATAGGCGATCTTGTATCCTTTAATGTTTATTTAGGCATGTTGATATGGCCGATGTTTGCGATTGGGGAATTGATCAATGTGATGCAGCGCGGGAACGCATCACTTGACAGAGTACAGGAGACATTGAGATATGAAGAGGATGTAAAAGATCCCATACATCCACAAATGATTCAGAATCCTGAGATGCTCGGATTTGAAGAGGTATCTTTTCAATACCCTACTTCTAAAGTGGTAAACCTGTCTCAAGTAAATACCGCTTTAAGTAAAGGAGAGACCCTTGGAATTGTAGGGAAAACGGGTAGTGGAAAAACAACCTTTGTTAAACAGCTGTTACGTGAATACCCAATTGGAGACGGAAAGCTCACAATAAATGGGACATTAATTAACGACCTACCACTTGGAACGGTGAGAGACTGGATTGGTTATGTTCCACAGGATCATGTGTTGTTTTCACGGTCAGTAAAAGAAAATATTCTGTTTGGCCGGGAAGCAGCAACAGAGGAAGAGTTAAATAAAGCCATTGATTTAGCAGATTTCAAGAAAGACCTACAAATGCTTCCGGATGGATTAGCGACACTTGTTGGTGAGAAGGGTGTTGCACTATCAGGTGGGCAGAAGCAAAGAATCTCGATTGCTAGGGCGTTGATTAAAGATCCCGAAATCTTAATTCTAGATGATTCTCTTTCAGCCGTTGATGCTAAAACAGAATCGAAAATCATCGAAAACATTCGAAAGGAACGTGGTGGGAAAACGACGATCATTACAACCCACAGACTTTCAGCTGTTGAGCACGCCGATTGGATTATTGTTTTTGATAATGGTGAAGTCGTTGAGGAAGGCCGGCATGAAGAACTCTTACAGAATAATGGCTGGTATAAAGAACAATATGATCGCCAACAAATTGAGGAATCATCGCTTAAGGGGGTGGAAGTATGAACGTGGGAAAAAGATTAGTAAGATACGCACTGCTTTATAAAAAAATGATCATCGCAGCACTGCTGATGTTAACCGTATCTGTTGCTGCTGAACTAGCAGGACCATTTATCGCAAAAAAAATGATTGACGACCACATCCTCGGGATTGAAACATCCTGGTATGAAACGACAAAGGGTGAAGATGCGGTTCAATATGAAGGTAAGTGGTATAAAAGAGGAAGTTATTTCGCTGAGGGTGAAAACAGAGGAGAAGAGGTAAGAGTTCTTCAAGTAAATCGTCATTTTTATTTTACAAATGCTTCCCTTCCCTTTGATGGTGAGAGAAGTGTGAAAAACAATTCATTAACGGTTACTAAGGGTGAAGAAATCTTTTCAGTCCCTGTTGAAAAGATATCAGCAAAACAGGTAGTAAGTTTTTATCAACCAGAAATTCTTAGAATTATCAAGCTGCTTGGTTTCTATTTTGGATTACTTGTACTCGCAACGTTTTTCCAGTATGGTCAGGGCTTCTATCTTCAGAAAGCGGCAAATCGAGTCATTCAAAAAATGAGAACGGATATCTTTGAACATATTGGACGTCTACCGATCCGCTATTTCGACAATCTCCCTGCTGGGAAAGTAGTGGCTAGGATTACAAATGACACAGAGGCGATCAGAGAACTATATGTCACCGTACTATCAACTTTCTTCACTAGTACAATTTACATCACGGGAATTTACATCGCCTTATTTATCTTAGATGTTAGGTTAGCATTGATCTGTCTGATTCTTTTACCGATTTTGTATGTATGGATGATTGTTTATCGTAAATATGCATCAAAATACAATCACGTAATCCGTTCAAAAGTAAGTGATATTAATGCAACTATCAATGAATCCATACAAGGGATGAATATCATTCAAGCTTTTCGAAGAGAGAAATTAACAGAGAAAGAGTTTGAAGAATTAAACAACACTCATTTTCATTATCAAAATAAGCTTTTAAGTTTAAATTCATTTACCTCTCATAATCTGGTGAATGTGTTAAGAAATATCACGTTTGTCGCTTTTATTTGGTATTTTGGCGGAGGATCAATCGGAGTAGGGACCTTTGTAACTTTAGGTGTTTTATATGCCTTTGTAGATTATATCAATCGATTATTTCAGCCAGTAACAGGTATAGTGAATCAATTAGCAAACTTAGAGCAAGCTTTAGTAGCAGGGGAACGTGTGTTCCGATTACTGGATGAAGAAGGAATACCTGTTGAGGATCAAAGAATCCATAGATACAAAGGTGATGTAATCTTCGATTCTGTATTCTTTGGTTACAAAGAAGAGGAGTATGTGTTAAAGGATATTTCTTTTTCGGCTAAACAAGGAGAGACAGTAGCATTAGTGGGTCATACAGGATCAGGGAAAAGTTCCATTATGAATCTATTGTTCCGTTTCTATGATTGTAATGAAGGGAAAATCCTTATCGATGGTCAGGATATTAAAAACATTCCATATCAAGCAGTTCGGGAACATATGGGAATCGTCCTACAAGATCCATATTTGTTTACAGGGACGATTGCAACGAATGTAACCTTAGAAAATAATAAGATCACTAAAGAAAAAATGGAAGAGTCTCTTAAGGCCGTTGGAGCAGACAAAGTACTTCAAAATCTTGAAAACGGATATGAAGAACCAGTTATTGAGAAAGGGAGTACGCTTTCTTCTGGGCAAAGGCAGCTTATCTCCTTTGCTCGGGCATTAGCCTATGATCCAGCCATATTAATTCTTGATGAAGCAACTTCAAGTATTGATACCGAAACAGAAGCCATTATACAAGAGGCAATGGAAGTATTAAAGAAAGGGCGAACAACCTTTATTATTGCTCACAGGCTGTCTACTATTAAAAATGCAGACCAAATCCTTGTATTAGAAAAAGGAGAAATCATGGAAAAAGGAGACCATGAGGAACTTATGAAAAAACAAGGACGATATTATCAAATGTATCAAATTCAGCAAGGCAACAATGCTGAAAAAGCCGGCTAATCATTAAATTGTGGTTCTATTCGAGAAGATTGTTGAGTTTTATAAGTTGAAGGTTTTATAAATGAAGCCATTGGCAAATCGCCAATGGTTCTTAGTCCCCCCTCTCACTTCTGACATCAAGCATACAGAGTATTACTGGAACATACGTTTATTCTAAAAGACAACAACGCTTTCGAAATGGTCTAAATACAAAGGTGGCTTAAACATTGCTTATTGCTATGATTAAGTCACCTTTTATTGTTTGTTCTGTTTTCTAAATAGTTGTTGTTTTTAAAGAGCATTTATTTTTGTGAAAAGTCGATCTTCTCTGCAGGTGCGAGACTCCTGAGGGACAGGTGAGACCTAAGCAGGAGAAAGGTGATCACCGCCCGCACCGCGGAAAGCGAGCATCCTTTCGCTGCAACCAACTAACTTTTTAAAAAGTAATAATAATGTTTAAGAAAACAACCTATAGTTTTGACTAACAGGAAAAAAAGCAACCCGATGACATAAGCAAGACTTATTGAAGAATATGAATATTAAGAGAAGAAAGGGGTAGAGAGAATGGCAAAAAAATATGTAGACGAAGCTCAATTTGAACATGAATTTTGGCTGAACGTTCTAAAGGATCATACTGTATTTATGAAAGATCATTAGGACATAAGGAAAAAAAGGATATCCAAAAGGCAATTGAATTGAAACAGACGTTTACAACCAAATTAAAGGAGTTAAAGGGATTATCTTCAAAAGAACAATGGGTTCAATTTAGTAACGACATAGTAGAACATGTTGATGCTTTAAAAAAGTTTAAATTATCCCTTTTAAAGAGGCAATTAACAACAGATATTGTGATTCATCTTGTTCCAACCTTTTTAAATCATATGGTCAATGAATTAGAAGAATATCAAAAGGTCCTAAAGTACTTAACAGGTGGCAAACTTCCACCGATATTTCATGAATTACACCACCATTTACTTTGGCTTCTCGATGCATCAGGGCATGCTGGATCCATCGGAAGTACGATGGATTTGACGGAGCGGGATTTAAGGAAAAAAAGTAAGCTATTTGAAGGGGAGTTTAATGATTTTTATTTAAAAGCAGTCGAGATGGCAGGATATCTAAGATCAAATGTAAAGTCCTTCCCTGCATTAAAAAAATTCAATGATGATGTAGAAATCGAAATTCGGCTCTTCCAGGTGTTTTTGAATGAACTAGAAGAATTGGAATTAAATCATAAAAATTTAAGTGCATTCTCACCATTGATGGCGGATCATATGTATCGAGAAGAAGCGTATTATCTTAAAAAAGTAGCTGAGTCTTCAAGTGTAAATCGGTGAGGGGGTTCTGCCCCCTCACCTTCTTAATAACAAATCCCTACACGTGTTCTAATAAATCGATCACTAAAAAGCTGTTTGTAGGCAAAATCCCCTGTATCAAATACAGAAATACTCTGGCCACCTTCTGGCAGCATATTTTCCTCGGTACGGTATTTTCCGACACGTTCACCCTCGGGTAAATAAGTAGGACAAACCACTGTGTATTCCATTTCCGATTCTCTAATCATTATGTAGGCTTTTAAATGATCTTCAGCGGCACGGGTCATTCTCCTTTTTGATTCACTTGATTGAAAACGGTAGAGAGAGGGTTCTTGTCTTGATTGAAGAATTCCAGCTGTACCAATTGTGATAATTCGTCTTACACCAGAAAATCTCATTGAATTTAGAATGTATGGCGTGCTCCTGGATAAAACATTATTCTGATCAGTCCCTAAACAACTAATCACGGCATCACAATTCCTTATTGTTTTTATAAGAAGGTCTTGATCTAGAACTGTCCCTTTAACTTTTACCAAATTCGATGATTGGTCTAGCTTTTCAGGATGCCTTGTTAAAGCATATATTAAATGGTTATTTTGTAATGCATTTTCAAGAACAACGCTTCCAACACGCCCAGTAGCCCCTAATAATGCTATTTTCATGAATGAATCCTCCTTTATCTTCTAAATTAAATTGTAGTTCATTTTCATGATTTTCTCATTAATAGTGCATGATAAAAGGGAGGACAATCTAAAAATAAATGGGAAATATCTCGAAAATGAAACATTTTTATTGACTTTAAGTCCTATCCGTTTTATGATGACATTCTAACAAATAATTCCGATAAGATTAGGTGGTTTAAAGATGAAAAAGTGGAAATTATCATTAATACTCATTCTATCCGTTTCAATGTTACTAGCCGCATGTGGAACATCAGAAGATAAGGAAAATGCATCTGAGGATAAAGAACAATCACTTTATGACAAAGTAATCGATGAAGGGAAACTAATCGTTGGTACTGAAGGGACATATCCTCCATTCACATTCCATGATGATTCTGGAAAACTAACAGGTTTTGATGTTGAAATTGCAAGAGAAGTGGCGAAACGACTAGGTGTTGAAGCAGAGTTTAAAGAAACTCAGTGGGATGCAATGTTTGAAGGATTGAACTCCAAACGTTTTGATATGATTGCAAATCAAGTAGGTATTAGAGAAGATCGTCAAAAAGAATATGATTTCTCAAACCCATACATTGAATCTTCTGCTGTATTGGTTACATCTAAAGATAACGATAAAGTCAAATCATTTGAAGATATTGAAGGGCTCACTTCAGCACAATCTTTAACAAGTAATTATAAAAATATCGCAGAAAACTATGGTGCAAAAATTCAAGGTGTTGAAGGTTTAGCCCAAGCCATTCAACTCCTGGAACAAGGTCGTGTAGACGTTACAGTGAATGACAAACTTTCAATTCTTGATTACAAAAATAAGAAAAAGAATGCAAACATTAAAATCGCTGCAACAGAAGAAGATGCTGCTCAAAGTGGCTTAATGTTTAGAAAAGGGAACGACAAATTAGTAGAAGAAGTTAATAAGGCGTTAAAAGAAATGAAAGAGGATGGCACATACTTAGAAATTTCCGAAAAATGGTTCGGCGAAGATGTTTCTCCTAAATAGCATTCTTCAAGATCCTCAACGTATGATGGACATTTTACAAAGCTCCCTTCTTCCAATGGTCAAGGGAGCTTTGTATTATTCTATTCCCTTGACAATGATCTCATTTATTCTTGGAATGATCTTGGCCATCCTCACAGCATTAGCAAGGCTTTCAGGATTTAGTATATTAAGAGGGATTGCAAGGGTATACGTCTCAGCTATCAGAGGAACACCTTTACTCGTTCAATTATTTATAATCTTTTACGGATTACCATCCATTGGTTTAAAGTTCGACCCATTTCCGTCTGCTGTCATTGCCTTCTCTTTAAATGTCGGTGCATATGCATCTGAGATTGTAAGAGCGGCAATCCAATCTATTGCTAAAGGGCAATGGGAAGCAGGATATTCCATTGGGATGACCTATGGACAAACGTTAAAGCGAATCGTTTTACCCCAAGCGGCTCGAGTATCGATTCCACCTTTATCAAATTCTTTTATCAGCCTTGTAAAGGATACTTCCCTTGCATCCTTAATTTTAGTAACGGAGCTATTCCGAAGAGCACAGGAAATTGCGGCAACCAACTATCAGTTCTTACTACTATATGTTGAAGCAGCTTTTCTCTATTGGATCATGTGCTTCATCTTAACAATCATTCAAGATCGAATCGAAAGCCGATTAGATCGATATATCGCTAAATAAGGAAATAAAGGAGTATTATCATGATTTCCATAAAAGGATTAAAAAAGCAATTTGACGATTTAGAAGTTTTAAAAGGAATGGACATTGAAGTGAGAAAAGGTCAGGTAATTGTTCTCATTGGCCCTTCAGGTTCTGGAAAAACGACCTTTTTACGTTGCTTAAATGCCCTCGAAATACCAAATGGAGGAGAAATAACGATAGGAGATATTGGCGCGAACTTTAATGGAAAGGTTCCGAAACAAAAGCTTCTGAAACTTAGAAGACAAACCGGTATGGTGTTTCAGAGCTATAATTTGTTTCCTCATATGACGGCTTTAGAAAATGTAATGGAAGGCCCTATTACGGTTCAAAAAAGGTCAAAATCAGAAGTTTGTGAAAAAGCGAAGGCTTTACTTGAGAAAGTGGGATTAGGAGATAAGATTGATTATTATCCTTTTCAGCTTTCTGGCGGTCAGCAGCAGAGGGTTGGAATAGCAAGAGCTCTTGCTATTGAACCAAAGGTCATGTTATTTGATGAACCGACTTCTGCCCTTGATCCAGAGCTTGTTGGTGAGGTTCTTAAAGTCATGAAAGACTTGGCTGAAGAAGGAATGACAATGGTTGTAGTCACCCATGAAATGCGTTTCGCAAAAGAAGCTGCAGATGAAGTCATTTTCATGGATGGTGGTCATATTGTTGAAAGAGGCGACCCTATGACCATCTTTGAAAACCCTCAGAATGATCGAACTCGAAAATTCTTAAGCTTAATTCAGTAAAAAAGGATTGACTAAAAAGTGTTTGAGGCTGACCAAAAAAGTTCAGGAACTGCGATGTAGCCATATGATGGGGGGTGGTTCCTGACGCTTTGATTTTGGGTTTCGATCTTTTTTTATTTTACTGTATTTCTTTCACTTGAGAAAATATGGTATATTGAGTTCGAGGTGTTTGAAAATGAGTTTGAAAAATCTAGTTCAATTGATGTTTGCTATTTTACTTATATTATTTTCAACTTCTGCGACTTGGTATGAAGGCAGTGCGATATTAGATAATCCATGGGAATGGAAATACACTGCATTATTTTCCCAATGGATCCATGGGGAAGTCCAGCATCACAGTGACATCTCACAACTAGATTTTTTTATCTACGCTGCAAAATTTAAACCTGCATATCCTTTGATGATGTTCATTAGTGGATTTTATTTGATAATAGTATTAGGTTATGTGATTATTGGAAATTACCATAAAAAGCTAGCTATTTTTCTAGGTTCAATTGGGGCTTTATTATTCCTGCTTGGAAGTATAATAGCATCCTCACCAACTATTGGCGGGAATCTTTTTACAGTAGTTTTTATGCTTGTAGCGAGCATATGCATATTTACCGCCTTAACCCTTTACTTTCAATGGTATAAACGTATTAAGGTTAGAGTTTTTTCAACAAAATGATGGAATCGAAAGGGCTCTTAAAGAAGGGCCTTTTTAGTTTGGGAACTTTCTATTAGATTTGGAGTCACCTTTGTTTAGACTAGAATGGGTAATTTACGGATTTTGTATAAATTTGTCGAGCGGTCAATATATGCTGTATTTCGGACAAATAAAATGGGTGGGGGGACAAATTATCGGCATTGATGGACAAATTATTATCGTTCACGGACAAAATAATCTTCGAAGAACTAATATTATCGATTTTGTCTATGAACTCGAATTCAAATATATACGTCTCCAGTTCGGTTATGATCAGATTAAGTACATAAATCAACATTATGACCTCAATAAAAGTCACAACATTCAGTGATTCTCAACAACTTTCTATTCTTTTGATCTCCCAGACTCAAATGTAATCCCCTCAACTAAGTAAACCTACTTGCGAAAGTGGTTGACAATAATCCTTCTACCCTATATATTTTGAACATAGATAATTATTGGGGGTTCTGGTTTGATGAGGCTTAGAGATATGATATTAGCAGCTATGTTCGCAGCTATTGTTGCTGCATTAGGGGTATTTCCACCGATTACGCTTCCTTTTACACCCGTGCCGATTACCGCTCAAACCTTTGGGGTTATGTTAGCCGGCGCAGTTCTAGGAGCACGATTAGGTGGAATTTCCTTAAGTATTTTTGTGTTACTTGTTGCCATTGGTGCGCCCATTCTATCGGGTGGCAGAGGGGGAATACCGACACTGATTGGACCAAGTGGAGGGTATATTCTTTCATGGCCAATTGCCGCTTTAGTTATCGGTTTCTTTGTGGATCGCTTTAGAGATAAACTGAAATTATGGAATATGATTTTGTTCAATTTTATTGGAGGAATCCTGGTCGTTTATTTAGGTGGAATCTCGTATTTAGCCTTTGTATCTGATATGAGCTGGTGGGTTGCCGCTAATTCTGCCCTTATTTACATTCCAGGTGATGCCGTGAAAGCTGTATTATCAGGAATGCTAGCGCTGCAACTCCATAAAACAGCACCTGTTGCAAAATTACACAAAGAACAACGAGCCGCTTAAGACTTTTGAATAGATTTAGTAGAAGCTAACCCAAATTAATGTGTAGGGATCACCTCTTTATCATCTAGAGAAATCTATGTTGATGAATACAATTTGATTCCCAACTCTATTGGGAGCTTCTTTTTTTACGCTTTCTTGCTTAGGACATCCATTCATGATTTGATAGAATTAGAGAAAAATAGCATAGATGGGGAGCTACGGACATGTTTATTGGAGATCATCTAGAAACATTTAGTATAGAGCAGAACGAGAAACCTGCGATTGTTTCAAAAGAAAAAGTCATAACATACGGAGAGTTTACCCGTATTGTGATAACTTTACAAAAAAAGCTTTATTCAATTGCAAAAAAGGGAAAAAAAGTTGCTCTATTAATGGACGATGATACAAATTTTTTACACTTATTTTTTGCGATTATTCGAAACGGTTGTATCGCTGTACCACTCGATCCAAAGTGGACGAAAAATGAACGGGATCATGCCCTTACGATTTCAAAACCAGATCTTCTTATCACTTCTCATAATATTGAGCATAGTGAAGCTCTTTCCGTTATTAACTTTGATCAATTAACAAGACAACAAGAGAGGAATGAAGACATAAAACCATTTTTGACTTTGGATAATCTTTTTTATATTGGGTTTACATCAGGCTCATCTGGGAAACCAAAAGGGTTTATTAGAAATCATCGTTCATGGCTTGAGAGCTTCAACGTTTATGAAAATGTATTTGATTTAAATTCAACTCAATCAATGATTTCACCAGGTCCTCTTTGTCACTCTCTTAGCTTGTTTACAAGTGTTCATACGATACATATGGGGGCAACTTTGTACGTCTCACCCCAATTTGATCCAATTGATTTATATCGCTGGATGACAGAAGAAAAGGTGGATGTATTTGTTGGGGTACCGACGATGGTCGAGGGGATCACAAGATCGAATCAATCAAACATTAATACTAGAGTAAAAAGAATGATCGTTTCAGGCGCAGGCTGGCCACAAAACTCGATTACCCATGCAAAAAATATGTTTCCAATGGCACAATTGTATGAGTATTATGGAGCATCTGAGCTTAGTTTTGTATCATATAAAGAATTAACCAAAGAAGTTTCAGGCTCAAGTAAGCTATTTCCTAATGTGAACGTGTCTATTTTAAATGAAAAACGAATGAATTGTAAGGAAGGTCAAGTAGGGGAAGTGTTTGTTAATAGTCCGATGCTATTTACTGGCTATATTAATAATGATGAAGAAACGAGAAAAGTACTCTCTGAGTTTGGAGCAACTGTCGGGGATATTGGCTGCTTAGAAGAGAATGGAAATCTTACCTTAGTGGGACGGAGTAGTAATATGCTGAAAAGTGGAGGACTTAAAATATATCCTGAGGAAATAGAATCCGTATTAAAAGGAATGGATGAAATCAATGAAGTTGTTGTTATTGGAGTAGAAGATGATTATTGGGGAGAAAAGGTTGTCGCTCTAATCGAATGGAAAAATCAAGATCAACGTAAAACAGTTGAAGAAATAAAGAATTATTGTCAAACACACCTTTCTTCCTATAAGTGTCCAAAACAATTTATTTCAAGGGAAAGTTTTCATTACACAAAAAGTGGAAAAATTGATCGTCAAGCCATACGAAGGGAAATGGAGGAAGATACATGAATGAAGCCGTCATCATAACAGCTAAAAGAACTCCAATCGGTAAGATCGGAGGAATACTAAAGGATTATGGTCCAGAAGACCTAACAGCCAAGGTTATTCGATCGATTATTCATGAATATCCCTTCATAGCAAATTCCATTGATGATGTCATCCTAGGAAACACGGTTGGACCTGGTGGGAATTTGGCAAGACTTTCAGCATTAACGGCAGGCTTACCCCTATTTGTTTCAGGTCTAACATTAGATCGTCAATGTGGATCAGGATTAGAAGCCGTCGTGACAGCATGCCGTTTTATCCAGGCAGGCGCTGGAGACATTTATTTAGCCGGTGGGGTAGAAAGTACAAGTAAAGCCCCATGGAAAATTGAAAAACCTGCTAATTCCTATAGTCCAT
Organism: Rossellomorea pakistanensis; assembly: GCF_016908495.1. Lineage (GTDB taxonomy): Bacteria > Bacillota > Bacilli > Bacillales > Bacillaceae_B > Rossellomorea > Rossellomorea pakistanensis. Next base: position 99,467 of record NZ_JAFBDZ010000003.1, read on the forward strand.
TACCACCGAAAATGTTTACAAGAGCGCGATTTTCACCAGATGAAATTGGTGATCCTGAAATGGGGGTAGCGGCTGAAAATGTAGCAGAGAAATATGCAATCTCAAGGGATGATCAAGATCGATATTCCTTATTAAGTCATCAAAAAGCTGTTAAATCCTTAGAAAATGGAAGGTTTGAAGATGAAATTGTATTGGTTGGTGAAACCTCTCGTGATGAATGTCCGAGGCAGAATACATCCTTTGATAAACTTCAAAGCCTTCCACCTGTTTTCAAATCAAATGGTACCGTCACTGCAGGGAATGCCTGTCCAATTAATGATGGCGCTGCCATTGTCCTTGTAATGTCTAAACAAAAGTGTGTTGAGTTAGGAATCAAGCCGACAATACAGTTTGTTAATAGCTCTGTCAAAGGAGTAGATCCAAATCTATTAGGAATCGGACCAATTCCTGCTGTTCAAACTCTTTTAGAAAAAGAAAATTTAACGATCGAAGATATTGACACAATAGAGTTTAATGAAGCTTTCGCCTCTCAAGTTCTTGCTTCATTGAAAGAATTAAATATAAATGAAGAAAAGGTCAATAGAGGCGGAGGAGCGATTGCGCTAGGTCATCCTTATGGAGCATCAGGAGCCATTCTTGTAACAAGATTATTTTATGAAATGAAAAGAAGAAAGGACCGATACGGAATCGCCACCTTAGGTATTGGTGGCGGCATGGGGCTTGCTGCTTTATTTAAGGAGATCGAGGAATAAAGAAAATGTAGTTTGGGAAGGGATGCTCATGCTAAAAGATCGTGTCATAATCATAACAGGCTCCACTAGGGGAATTGGAAAAAGCATTGCTTTAGAACTCGCAAAAGATGGAGCGAAAATCGTTGTAAATGGAACAAATTCGGAAGAGGTTAATAATGTAGTAAATGAGTTAAGAGCTTTAGGACATACCGCTATTGGAGTACCTGGCAGAGTTCAAGAAATGTCTACTGGAAGAATGCTTGTTAAAGAAGCAGTGAAAGCATTTGGAGGGGTGGATGTTTTAATTAATAATGCAGGAAATGTTAAGGATCAAATGACTCATCGATTAGCAGAAGAAGACTGGGATTCTGTTATTGATGTCCATCTAAAAGGAACGTTTTCATGTACAAAAGCCTTTATCGATTATCAGAAATCCAAGGGAGGCGGCATGATCATGAATATGACTTCTTTAGCGGGAGTGGAAGGTTCTATTGGTCAACTAAATTATAGTGCCGCAAAAGCTGGCATCATAGGAATGACAAAAACCTTAGCAAAAGAACTAAAAAGAATGAACATCAAAGTTGTAGCAATCGCACCTGCTGCTTTAACAGATATGACCATTCCACATGTTGAGAAAGCGAGAAAAAAGGCGGAGGAAAAAGGAGAACAACTCGACCCATACTGGGAAATTGGGATGGCAAACGATGTCGCTTATTTTATCAAAGACATTATTCTTAACCGAGCTGATTTTGAATCAGGAGAAATCTACAGTGTAAACGGTAAAACGATAGGAAAATGGGAAAGTCCTAAATGGATGAAAAGAAATTAGAAATAGATTAACGAATGGTGATTTGTGGAACAATATAAAGTATGTAAAAGTAAAGGAGGAGAATGCATGAATTATAGAGTGGAAAAAGACACTATTGGTGAAATAAATGTCCCCTCTGAAAAATATTGGGGGGCACAAACACAAAGAAGTCTCGACAATTTTAAAATAAGCCAAGAAAGAATGCCTTTAGAAGTCACATATGCTTTTGCACAATTAAAAAAGGCAGCAGCCATTGTCAATCAAGATCTTGGTAAGTTGTCGTCTGAAAAGATGAAGAGCATTACAAAAGCTTGTGATGAGATCATAGAGGGGAAATTAGACGAGCATTTCCCATTAGTTGTTTGGCAAACAGGAAGTGGTACCCAATCCAATATGAATGTCAACGAAGTGGTAGCTTATCGAGCAAATCAAATTCTTAAAGAAATCGGGTCGACCGAAAAAGTTCATCCAAATGATGATGTCAATATGTCCCAAAGCTCCAATGATACCTTTCCGACAGCCATGCATATTGCAGCTGTTAAGGAAATGAATGAATCTCTTTATCCATCTGTAAATCAATTCCAACAGACATTAAATCAAAAAGAGCAAGAATTTATGAGAATCATAAAGATTGGGCGAACACATCTACAAGATGCTACACCATTAACTCTTGGTCAAGAAATCAGTGGCTGGAGAGCAATGGTCGAAAAATCCCTTCGAATGATTAAAGAAAGTAGTAAACATTTATTAAATCTCGCAATAGGCGGGACAGCTGTTGGAACCGGAATAAACGCTGACCCTTCATTTGGTGATAAAGTAGCGAATCAATTAGCCAAACAAACAGGTTACTCATTTGTATCCTCAGATAATAAATTCCATGCATTAACCTCACATGACGAAATCGTGCACGTTCACGGCGCCTTAAAGGGGTTAGCAGCAGATGTTATGAAGATTGCCAATGACATTCGCTGGCTTGCAAGTGGACCGAGAAGCGGGATTGGTGAAATCATCCTTCCTGCAAATGAACCAGGAAGTTCAATAATGCCAGGTAAAGTCAACCCCACCCAAAGTGAAGCGTTGACAATGGTATCTGTTCAGGTTTTTGGAAATGATGCCAGCATTGGGTTTGCAGCAAGTCAGGGGAATTTTGAACTAAATGTATTTAAACCTGTGATTATCCATAATTTTCTTCAATCAGTCCGGTTACTTTCAGATGGAATTAAATCTTTTGATGAGAAATGCGCAGCAGGAATCGAAGTGAATGAAGAAGTAATCGAGAAATTCGTTAACCATTCACTCATGCTTGTCACGGCTCTAAATCCGTATATTGGGTATGAAAAAGCAGCAGAAATTGCTAAATTAGCTCACCGGGAAAAACTAACCTTGAAAGAAGCCGCTTTAAGAACAGGTTATCTCACCGAGAAACAATATGAGGAATGGATTAATCCATTGAAAATGGTGAATTTACCAGATTAATCTCATTAAAGGAAAGCCCTTGACGAAAAGTCAAGGGCTCGAGTCATGTTATTCAATTTTTTTAATTAAGCTTGTCCGCCGAATTGTTGCTCAGCCATTTGTACAAGACGCTTAGTGATCTCTCCACCTACAGATCCGTTTGCACGAGATGTAGCATCTGGTCCAAGTTGTACGCCGAACTCAGAAGCGATTTCAAACTTCATTTGATCGATAGCTGCTTGTGCTCCTGGTGCAACTAATTGGTTAGAAGAATTGCCGCGAGATTGTTGTTGTTGTGGCATGTTCTGTCATCTCCTTGTTGTGTAATATAGTTTTTTGGTTGGGTTAGTTGGAATTGCACCAACTCGCTACATTGTAGTGACCATCTATTATGGTGTAACCCAGTAATCAAGAATTAAGACTTCTACAAGTCTCCTTATTGAATGTTTTCAGCTGTTAATCCCGCTGTTACTAAGTATTATGGATATCCTGAGGATTTATATTCAAAAAAAATAGAGGGAATTTCTTCCTAATGAATAACATGTTTTGTGTACATATTTCATTGTTTTTCAGAGAGGATATAATTATACAAACATGTGAAAAATGGTGATAAAGATGAAGGCATGTGCATTATGTAATGGAGTCTCTCACTATAAAGAAAACTGTCCTCAGTGTGGAAGAATATTGATGGATTATGGCAGAGTGTATGATTATTATGATGATTATAGTGCCTATATGGATATCGATAGTATTCAATTAGCAGATGGAATACCCAGGAGTTCTGGAGACGAGGAATGTTTACACTTATTTGGATGCTCGAATTGCTTAGTTGAAAAACCTATAAATATCCCTTTTACTACAATATAAAAACGGAGTTGCCTATTTGAGGCTTAACTCCGTTATATTCTTTATCCGTAATTAGATATGTGAGGGTGCTTATCTAATTCTGCTTTCTGTTTCAACATCGAAAAAGTGTGCTTTATTCATATCAAAGGCAAGATCGATGGTTTGACCTGCTTGAATATCTGCACGTGAATCGACACGAGCTACAAATTCTTGGCCGCTTAATTGTGAATAAAGCATTGTTTCTGCTCCAGTAAGCTCTGAAACTTCAATTGCTGCTTTAATCTTCGTACCTTGTGAAGAATCGATGAATAGAGGTTCATCATGAATATCTTCAGGTCGTACCCCTAAAATTAACGATTCTCCTACATATCCCTGTTCACGCAAAACTTTCATTTTACCTTCAGGAACTGCAACCGAAGCATCGCCAATTTTAAATGAACCATCTTCCAATGTTCCATTGAAGAAGTTCATTGCTGGTGATCCAATAAATCCTCCAACGAATACGTTTTCAGGATTATCATATACTTCTTTCGGAGATCCCACTTGTTGAATGATCCCGTCTTTCATAACAACGATTCGAGAAGCCATTGTCATCGCTTCTGTTTGGTCATGGGTTACATAAATAGTTGTTGTTTGTAAACGTTGATGAAGTTTGGCGATTTCAGCACGCATTTGAACACGAAGCTTTGCGTCCAAGTTAGATAGAGGTTCATCCATTAAGAAGACTTTCGCATCACGGACAATCGCACGCCCTAATGCAACACGCTGACGCTGACCACCAGATAAAGCTTTCGGTTTACGATCCAACAATGCTTCTAGGCCAAGAATCTTTGCTGCATCCTTTACACGACGGTCAATTTCTTGCTTATCGAATTTACGAAGCTTTAATCCAAAAGCCATATTGTCATAAACGCTCATATGTGGATAGAGTGCATAGTTTTGGAAAACCATCGCAATATCACGATCTTTTGGTGCCACATCATTCACACGTTTTCCATCGATAGAGAAATCACCTTGAGAGATTTCCTCTAACCCGGCAATCATACGAAGTGTCGTTGACTTTCCGCAACCAGATGGTCCTACAAATACGATAAACTCTTTGTCTTGAATATTGAGATTAAAATCTTTTACAGCGGTTACATTTTTCTCGTACACTTTATAAATATTTTCTAGCTTTAACTCTGCCAAAAGAATCTCCTCCTATTTTATACAATCGTTAGAATCTATAAATTCATTTTAACGAAAGCCCTTACATTCGAGTATGTGTACATTGCACAAAAATTCTTACTATTTATTGGGCAGGTTGTTCTTCTGAAAAAAAAGACACCCTAGATAAGAAGTAAGAGCTCCTTGAAAACTCTTAATATCGAGACCGCTTTTTTCGATGAACTTATCAATTCTATACTGAACACTGTTTCTATGCATGAAAAGAGCCTTCGCTGTTTGTGTTGTGTTTGAATGATTCTCTAAATAAGTTTTAATGGTTGTTACAAGCTCGGGATCTTCAATAAAGGTTTGTTCAATACTGTGAAACCATTCTTTTTTTTCGGCAAGTGGTATTTTTTCAAGAATGATATGGGGGAGAATCGATTCAAGACTATGTATTCGTTTGCTTGTAAGTCTTTCTCTTGCATTATTAAATAATTCTTCTTCTTTTCTAAATAAGGAAATAAAAGAAGAGTTAAATGGATAAAATTTTCCAATAAAGAATTGGGGAACTGTATATAAATCACTTTCGAGTACTTGAATACTAGAAAGTAATTGTTCTTCCGTAATATTCCACTGTGAGTGTTCTTCAATAATGCACCCATTTGATTCGGATTCAAAGATCACAATACCGTTTTCAGAAAAAAGATGCTCCATTGCTTCAGAAAGAATAGAGAAATCAGTGGTGTCTTTCAGTGAAAAATGGATGGTTCTGTACAGCTTGTCTGAATGAACATCGACGGAATTCCCTTGGTAAAGAAATTCGTACCAGATAATACTGTTGGTGTTCTTATTTAAAGGCTCTGATATAGGGCACCATTCTTCAAATAGAGTTTGAAGTAATTCTGTCTCTTTTATTGTAAGATCTGTTTTCGGAATTCCGATATATTGCTTTGTATTATGGACTTTTAGCCAAAGGTGATCATTTGGATAAAATGAAACTGGATTTTCGGAATGTATCGAATTTGGATATTTTTTAAGAAGTTGCTTTAACATGAATTTCCCTCTTTTAATCGTTTCTTTCATTTTACGAAAAAATAGAGAAGTTTCAAAGTGAAAAAGGTGTTAGATGAACCACCTCATACCCTGAGATGGTTTCTAACACCTTCTTCTAACTTAATGATATTGATGGGGAGGAGCTTCTTCAGGAAATTCTTTAGCTTCCTCAATGTTAGTCGAATCTTCTCTCATATGAACAGACCCGCCACACATGCCTTCATTAATAAAACGATCGACATCTAAAAAAACCTGATCTCTTCCTTCGTATTGTGTATCCGGTAGAAATTGATATTCCTTCTCTTTTTCCTTCAAAGCTCATCATCTCCTTAAGGATATTTTTTGATGATCAAAAGGACTTCATGTATAGAGCTTTATGGAAAATTTCTTCGGAAACATTTTTATTCGTAAACATGAAAGAGCATGAGTTCATGAATTTGTTTTTTGATGAAATCTTGATTTTCTTCGCTCGGGGATTGACCAATCCACTCAATTTCACCGGTTTTATGATAATTCCCCTCATACCTGACCCCTTTGAAAAAGAATGTAAACACCCATCCTGGAAGCTGTTTATTGTCATACATATTCTTAAATTGAAAATGTGAAATCACTTCTATCACCTCAACGTTCATTGTAAAGGGTTTTTGCTAAAGATGAAAGTTGCTGATATGGCAAAATAAAAGATTAGTTTGCTCGGGTTTGAGGGTGGTGCCAGGTACAAAACGGTCAAATTGTACAGGCAGAAAATCGCCTTATTGTACTTGGCACACATTAAAGCTTTTATGTGGACATAATTCCTGATTCACTTTCATAAGTTTAAGGGAGGATTGGTTAAGGAGGATTTATGGTGGATTTTTTAGAGAATTTACAGAAGGCTATTGATAATGAATGGTCAGCTTTTTATTTTTACAAGGATCTTAAAGTAAAAACAAATAACCCTTTATTTGTAGATTTTATTGGACATGCTATGGAGGATGAGAAAAAGCATTTTGAGATGTTTCAATACTTACATTATCTACTGTCAGGTAAGTATTATGAAAATAAACAAGATAAGGTTGAGTATACAACCTTTAAAGAGGGGGTTCTTATCGCTTTAAAGGATGAATTGGAGGCAGCAGAGTTTTACCGTGATATGCTGTTTTATATCCCTAAACAACAAGCATATCAGCCTCTCTTTGTGGCAATGACGGATGAAATGGAGCATAGTACAAGGTTTTCTACGATTTATAATTCATTAAAATAATATTCCATCATGAAAGTCAAAAAATCTCAATAACTAAATGTCAGGAACCACAATTTCAACAAATTATTTTAAAGTGTGGTTCCGGATTCTTTTTGGGTCATCCCTAGACTTTTTGTCAATACAATAATTGATTTTCCTTTGCTTGAAGAAGGAACGCTTCAACCAAACGTTTTAATCGATTCGTTTCAATTTCTTCTTCGTCAAACTTCATTGGTTTAGAATTTACCTCAAATAGCACTAGTTCTCCATCTTTTCTTTTTCCTAAATCAAGGGAAAACTCTCCGATCAACCCGTAATGGTTCATTAGTAATCCTCCGCAGATTCTTACAATTTCAGGGATTTCTTCCATTTGTTTTTTTGAATTTACGGCTTTAAGGGACAGAATTTTACCTCCCTGGGGAACATGAGTAGTTACCTCCTGCCTCTCAGAGCTTCTAATCCCGATACCTGTTACGACAAACTCATTATTGACATTTTGAGATAGAACGCGAAAATCATAGCGATGATTTTGAAAGGTTTGACATTCAATGGCTTCTTGGATAATGTGGGTCCCTTCAATAAACCAGTGATGATAATGTTGAATAAGTCTATCAAATGAAGAAAAACCTTCTATTTTTGTTGTACTTCTACAAATGATTTTATCATCTGCTCTATGTTCAATAAGGCGTATTCCATTCCCTTGTGATGAGAGTACTGGTTTTACATAGGCTTTCTTATATTTTTCTAAAAATAATTGTGCCTTTTCGATTGAAGTCATTTTTTCGGTAAAGGGTAGTAAGGGTTTAATGATCCTACTTTTATTTAAAACCTGATAAATATCCCATTTATCAAAAAAATGAGGGTTAAAGTAAGAAATCTGATTTTCTTCCACAAACGATTTGAAAATATGATGATCATGACTATTTTCTGCTGTACGAGATGGGACGCGATTATAAATAAAATGTGGGAATGGAAGAGTGCAGGTTAGCCATTTATTTGATTCTGCATGATAAATCAGCCCCTCAATTGTTTGATGATGAATATCAGAAGGTGTAAAAACAAACGAAAGAGCTCCTTGCTCTTGAAGAGCACACTGTAGCTTTTTAAAAAAGGAAAAATTCCCCCGGTAATTTCCCTCAGGATTCCGACTTACTAGAATTCCAATAAGGGGGCCACAATTTTTGTTATCTTCATCCAGTCTAAACGAATGATCTGCTTTTTCTTCTGGTTTATAGATTACATATTTGTTCAGTCCAAAACCTAATGAAGAGTATCTGGAATCCCTATGAAAGAAAAAGGCTTTCTTTTTATTGTAATAAATCTTCATGTGACTAGTTCCTCTGTAGCAGTAAGTGATTGTCCTGCTAAATATATCCCGAACGAAAGTGACAGCTGTCTTGTAAGTAAATCAAATTCCTTAAGGTCGGGGTGGGAGAAAATGGATCGACCTGGTTTGGAATTGGCTTCGAATAACCATATATTTCCTTCTGTATCAATTCCAAAATCAAATCCAATTTCGCCAATATAGCCATTCATATTTTCTTCAATTGCACTCGAGAGACAAAGAGCTGTTTTCATTAACATTGCTTCTGAACGATGACGGAGGTCGTCATCAGGAAAGACCTCAGATAAACTTTTTACTAGTCCACCATTATGAATATGGGTGGTTACACTTCCTTGACCGGCAACCTTTGCGGCTAATGCACTGACTTGCCACTCGCCAGACTCGTCTTTATTTGTATGAACCCTAAAGTCAATTTTCCGTTTTTCGAATTGAATTAGTTTTATACCTTGCTGGACAATCATTTTATGAAAAGATTTAGGACTGATGAGTTTGGTACATAGCTTCTCAAGAGAAGAAAAGCGATATAGTCTGTTTTTCCCTTTTTTATCTTGCATCCGACAATAATAATTCTCTTCAGCAGCTGAATAATAGAGCTGAAGAATTCCTAGACCAAGACTTCCATTTATCGGTTTGATAAAGACAGTGCTGTATTTCGAAATCATGGTTTCGATTTGTGAAAAAGATTGTAAAGAATGTGTTTCCGGTAAAAAAGCTGCGGCTTCGGGATGATTTTCAATTTTTTCAAATACCTCTAACTTATTAAAGAATCCAGGGTTATACCAAGGTATTCCATATTGATTTTGTAAGCGATGTTTTATTTCTTTGTATTGTGTTCCTTTTTCACTTCTTCGATTGGGGAGTCGATCGTATACAACATTCGGAAGAGGGATGTTATAGGTTTCCCACATATTATCATGATAAAAATGCCCCTTTACAACCCCGTTCTCCCAGTCAATGTGATTTTCTCCGAAAAGAAATGGGACAACACCAATGGAAGATTGAACAGAGAGGAGCTTTGAGAACATTGAACTTCTTTGACCAATGGGAGAGAGCTTGAAACTTGTAAAGCCATTGGTAAAAATGCCGATTAATGGTCCAAAATAAATGGTGTTCTCTCGAGTAAACACATTGATTTTTGATAAGAATTTCGGGATTTTTAGGCGATTAGCCAAAGAGTAACTTAAAGCAAATACATTTTGTTTGTTAGGGTGAGGCAGACAAACGACATTTTCTTGGAATGAACCAAAACTAATTAATTTAGTTTCGCATTCATCTACAATGCTTCTTGGACAATAGATAACCTCCTCATTATGCTCAAACCAATCAATTTTGTAGGCTTTTCTCATTTTATTTCACCTCTTGAAAAAGGATGTTCAAACATCGACTCCATACTGGAAAGGTATTTTAATGGTGCATGAAATAATGCAGTAACTCGATCAGAGTAAAGGGAGGTTATGATCTTGTGTCCCGGTTTGGAATTAGTGTCGAGAATCCACAAGGAATGATCGGGTTCTATAAGAATATCAAGCCCTAATTCGAAAAGTGGAGCAAATGAAGTTTCTAATAATGAAGGGAATAATAGTAAAATATTTGTTAATTGATCTTCAATTTTCCCCCAATCTAAATGTTTATTCTTTTCCTTCCATTCATGATAGTGTAAAAATCTTGCTCCAGCGCTAATGTTGGTTAAGATTCCATTTTTGGCACCAACACGAATCCCTTTTCCTGCTATCCTCCAGTTACCTTCCATGTTTTTCTGCAGGAGTATCCTTAAATCAAATGGCTGTTTTTCTTTTGAAAGATTATTTAGTCTAGGCTGCATCATAAAGGTGTGATGTTTCATTAATCTTCTGGTTAAACGTAAGAATGATGAAGGTTGTAATAGTGATTCAACCATTTTTCCATTTGCCTTTGTCGTTTTTACTATGATCCGTTCTTTTGAAGTGGAAATATGATAAATCGCATATCCGCCAGCACCATCTATCGGCTTTAGTATAATTTCCTTTTCAGACTTTAAAAAAGATAATACATCCTGTTCGTTCTCACCCAATTTAGTTGTAGGTAAATATTGACTTATAGAAGGATAAGCTTGTAAAGTCTCATGAATTCTCCATTTATTTGGAAGTCCATAACCAAGAAACGTAATATCCTGCTTATTTTTTAACCATTGAACAATCGTTTTAGCTTTAAGAGAGTCTGGGTGTTGAGAATAGCTCGTTTTATCATAAATATATTCTGGAAGAGGATGGGTGCCTGCAATCCATTCTTGAGTAAGTTGATTGAAATAATATCCATCGAATTCTTCACGAATTGGATTAACTTTATTGGGGGAGAATTGAAACACTTTAATATCATAGTTATCTGCCTCTTTTGCTATCCCGTTATAATAGGAATGTTCTGTCGAAGGATCTAATGTCATGATTCCTAATGTTTTCATATTTCTCCATCACTCCTTTCTAACCACTTTTGTTTACATACCTGATAAAGAGCTTTAACGGAGGGGCGGATTCCGTTCGTTTCATGATAGTTTTGTTTTGATGGTTTAGAATTGATTTCAATCACCCAAGGATTCCCCAAGTGATCAATGCCGATATCGATTCCTAGCTCACCAAAGGATAGATGACTCTTATTATATAATGTTTCACATGATGCAATTGCTAACTCCTTCATCCTTTTATATGTTTCAAGAACCTGATTCCCTTTAAATAATGATGATAAAAGCACTAATGGTTTTTCTATTCTTCCACCTCTAGAAAGATTTGAGACAAACTCATCCTTCCCAGAAATCCTTGCAACGGTAGACGTCACCTTCCATTCATTACGGATAAAGTGACATAAAAATCTAAAGTCAATGGATTGCCCTTGATAAGTACTAAGTGGAATCGTTTCTTGTATGAGATAGGCGGAGCGAGGACGACACCATTTATCGAGAAGCTCTTCTACCTCATTCCAATTAGAACAATTAATTTTACGTTCTGTAGAAAACGAATTTTGTACGATACTGAAGCTAGAAGCTATTTTTCTTATTCTTATTAGATTTCGACCTTGGCTACCTGCCTTATGTTTGATGAATAAATCACCATAGACACCTATTTTTTCCTTTAATTCAGAAAATGTAAATCTATTTGTATATGGAAGATATCGATGTAGAGATGCTGATGAGAATAATTGATCGTATACTTCCATTTTGGATAAAAATGATTGATTAAATACAATGACTCCATTTTTCGTAAAGCTTTCAAGAGAGATTTGGGCTTCTCGGTCCTTTTTTCGTGAATGGATCCGATTATAAAGGATTGCAGGAAGTGGAATAATGGAAGGCAGCCACATCTTTTGGTCATCATTGTAGGAATACCCTCTTAATCGTGATTGATCTAAATCTTTTAAATGAATAAGAAATAATAATCCTCCACACGTTTCAACCCATTGACTGAATTCTTTACAGAAAGTATCCATAACCCCTAGGGATAAACCATATTCATCCTTTTGTTTGCAATCGGTCACTACCCCAATGACAGGGCCAGCATGCAATGATTTTCCCGGGGTAATTTTAAGATTGATGCAAGGGAAAGTCATGGAAGAATAGCGTTTCGTCTGATAAAGTATTAATGGTGAGGAAGAATTTCCGGTAAATTGAAACATTCTTACATACTCTAAATCATTTCCAAAATAGAATGGAAAAAGACTTCCTTCCTGATTAATAATAAAAAGCTCCTTACTAATATAGAGACATGGAAAATCTGTTTCAAGTTGTTCAATTATGAGCTTGCACTGTAATCCCATACACATTCCCCACTTGGACAACCCATATTTTTGACATTATAATATTGAAATGGGCTAATGCTGATATAGCATTTTATGTAGAGAGAGATAAAATGTGATGAACGTGTTTTTTAGGAAGGATGAAAGAACGGAATGAATATGTTGTTAACGATATTTTTTATGGTAATCATTGGAGCTGTTATTGGTGGAATGACGAATTCACTAGCAATAAAAATGTTATTTAGACCCTATAATCCTATCTATTTCGGAAAATGGAGGGTTCCTTTTACTCCAGGACTGATTCCAAAGAGAAGAGATGAGCTTGCAGAACAGATGGGGAAAATGGTTGTTCAACATTTATTAACACCGGAAGGAATCCAAAGAAAATTTCTAAATGAAGAATTTCAAAAAGAAATCACAAATTGGATTCAAAAAGAAATGAACCCGTTCATTGAGACGGATCAATCAGTTGACGAATTCCTGACCACATTGGGGATTTCTGTTAATAAAAAGATGATTGAAAGTACTGTAGAAAGTTTTGTAGAAAAAAAATATCTGCAAATCAAAGCAGAATATCAAGATAAAACCATTTCAGAAACCATTCCAGATGAATTTCTTCTAAAAATTAGTGGTAAGGTTCCTGATATCGTAAACTGGATCTCCTATAAAGGAGAAGAATATTTCACTAGCCCAGAAGGCAAGCAAAAGGTCAAAATAATGATAGATGATTTCTTCAAAGAGCGGGGATCACTAGGGAATATGATTGGAATGTTTCTAGGGAATACTTCTATTTCTGATCGTATTCAACCAGAAATAGTTAAGTTCATTAAGCATGAGGGAACAAAAGAGATCTTGTATAAACTGCTTATAAAAGAGTGGGAAAAAGTACAATCATTGAGATGGAGAGATTTATCTCAACATGTGGAAGAGGATGATATCTTACAGTTCCTAAAAAGCTCCGTCAAAAAAGTGATGGATATTGATAAAATCCTATCTACGAGTATGAAAGCATATTTAACTCCATATAAGACATATATTCTTGAAGAATTAATCCCAACTTTGGTTAAAATGGCAACAAGTAAAGTCACCAAAGGAATGGGGGATATTCTTAAAAAGCTTAAGTTAGAAGAAGTTGTAAAAGAACAAGTAGAAACTTTCTCAGTACAACGGATCGAGGAGATGGTGCTGGGAATAACAAGTAGTGAGTTGAAAATGATCACATACTTAGGAGCACTTCTTGGAGGACTCATTGGGCTAATACAAGGGATCATCGTGATATTCCTTCAATAATTCAAATGAACTTCCTCGCATTCTATCACATAGTTTGTTATAGTGGGTAATGGTTAAGATTCACAAAAGAAGCAGATTCAAAAGTAAGTTTAGCCGGATCGGTTTCAAATACTAGGAGGTTTTATTTTGTCAGTAAATGTGTATGATCATGCGAATGAGCTTGAAAGTGCAATCCGTCAAAGTGAGGAATTCGAAAATTTAAAGAAAATGTACGATGAAGTGAATAGTGATGAAACGGCTCAACGTATGTTTGAAAACTTCAGAGATATCCAATTAAATCTCCAGCAAAAGCAAATGAGTGGAGAAGAAATCACTCAGGAAGAAGTAGAACAAGCTCAGAAAACGGCTGCTCTTGTACAGCAACATGAAAAAATTTCTAAATTAATGGAAGCAGAACAACGGATGAGCATGCTAATTACAGAACTGAATAAAGTAATAATGAAACCACTTGAAGAACTATATGGTTCAATGCAAAAATAATTCTAAAAAGACCCTGAAGCGTTAGGTACATCCTTTTGCGCAGGGTCTTTTTTATGTATGATTATAACTTTTCTGCTTTGAATACGTAAGTGCTCGTTCATTAAGTTCGTGGTGTCAGTCCCTCCCATGAAGGAGTGGGCTTTTAGATGAACAAGTAGTTCATTTTCATTTATATTGGTTTTCCTTGGGAGTGACGGACCCCTGTGCTCCTTGCAAGATAGTGCTGAAGTCCGTGATCGAAGAAATGCTTCTGGAGGGGTGAGTATTACATAGGATGTATTTTGAGTATGCTTCTTCGTTTTGACTTTTCTGCTTTTCATATTAAATAAGTGTGAACTTGTCATAAAAGCCTTGTTTAAGTCATAAATGTATAAAAAGCACTAGACACCATATAGAGGGGGAACATCTATGATTTATCGTATGCTCGCAATGGATATTGACGGAACATTATTAAATCATAATGGCCGATTAAATAAAGAAAGTAAAGCAGCAATCGAATATGCACAAAGCAAAGGAATACATGTCACACTTGTTACAAACCGCAACTTTTCAACATCAAAACGATTAGCTAAGGCTTTGAAAATTGAAGGGTATATCGTGACCCATAGTGGAGCATATATCGCCTCAAAACTTGAAAAACCACTATTTGTAAATAAAATTAATGAAGATATTACTTATGAAGTCGTGAATTTTCTCGAAAGATTTAATGTTCAAATTGCCATCGTCCACGAAAAATTTACGGTCATGAATCAACGAGAAACCGATAGCTCGATGCTAGGCAAAATCTCCTGGCAAAGAGATTCTAAGCTCTTTTATGGAAAACATTATGTAGAATCACTTAGTGATCATTTAGTAGAAAAACCAGTGGCTACACCTAAAATTGAAGTAGCCTTTTCTACAAATGAGGAAGCGGAGGAAGCGGGACTTGCCTTAAATGGTATGTACGATGAAGTTGAATGTATTCATCGTGGAGAAGGTAAAATGGATATTGTAGCAAAGGGGGTATCCAAACTTCGCGGACTTCTCTACTTATGTGAGAGGCTAGGAATCACCCGTGAACAAGTGGTGATGGTGGGAAGCAAGATAGATGATATTTCACTAATGGAATGCTGTGGCCTGGGTGTTGCCATGGGAAATGCCCCAAAGGAAGTGAAAGAAGCAGCGGACTGGATTACAAGAACTGAAGCACAAAATGGTGTACAGTATATGGTCAAGGAATTATTTAGAAAGCAACACCCAATTGACTTTTTAAAGAAAATGAATGTGATTAAATAGAAAAAGTGAGCCTGAAGGGAAGTAACGATCCTTTTAGGCTTTTTATATGGATATTATCGGATACTGAAAAAAGGAGCTCATAAATATTTCTTACTCAAATCAATAGCCATTGACCCACACCATCACTTTCAGTACACTAGTAAAAGCTAAAACCTGAACGTGAAAGGTGAATGATTGTGAATATACAAATTAACGGACTAAATGATGAACGATTTCAACGTCCACTGCAGCTCATTGCTAATTTATTTTTTGAAGAACCAAAGGTATTCCGTGAACACTTAGAAGATGCTGATATAATTATTGATTTTCACCTGGACATCGATAAAAAAATTAAATCAGAAGCAGTATTATCCATAAAATACAAAGCAGAACAAATTCATGCCAAGTTTGAAAAGGAATTTATTCCTTCGAATAATGAAAAAGAACGATTTAAGCAACTGAAAAATGCCATTTCCCATGTTTACTTAAATGTTTTACAGGATTATTCCGGAATTCGGCAAAAGTGGGGAATTCTAACGGGAATTAGACCGACTAAACTTCTACATAAAAGCAGAAGAGAAGGCATTAATAAAGAAGTTACTCGTAATAAACTAAAAGAAGACTATCAGATTACTGATGAAAAGATTGACCTTATGGAAAGAATCGTAGATCGCCAGCTCTCTGTCATCCCAGATCTTTATGACCTAAAACATGAAGTAAGTATCTATATTGGAATCCCTTTCTGCCCAACCAAATGTGCCTATTGTACATTTCCTGCCTATGCGATTCTAGGTAAACAGGGAAGAGTTGATTCTTTCCTTGCTGGGCTTCATTATGAAATACAGGAAGTGGGAAGATGGCTTAAAGAAAAAGGCATTGGCATAACGACCATTTATTATGGCGGAGGTACTCCTACATCGATTACAGCAGAAGAAATGAATGCACTATATGAAGAAATGTATCGTTCCTTTCCAAATGTGAAGAGTGTGAGAGAGATAACAGTGGAAGCCGGTCGGCCAGATACAATTTCCCCTGAAAAACTAGAGGTATTAAATAAGTGGAATATTGATAGGATTTCCATTAATCCTCAATCCTATATTCAAGAAACCTTACAAGCCATTGGTCGACATCATACAGTTGAAGAAACGATTGATAAATATCATTTAGCTCGAGAAATGGGTATGAGTAATATTAATATGGATTTGATTATTGGTTTACCAGGTGAAACGGTAAACGAGTTTCAATATACATTAGATGAAACGAAAAAGCTTTTGCCTGAATCTCTTACAGTTCATACTTTATCTTTCAAGCGCGCATCCGAAATGACCAAGAATAAAGAAAAATACAAGGTGGCAGATCGAGAAGAAATAGAGAGAATGATGAGGCTTGCGGAAATGTGGACAACTGAACAAGGCTATGAACCATATTATCTCTACCGACAAAAAAATATTCTCGGTAATCTAGAGAATGTAGGCTATGCATTTCCCAATCAGGAGAGTTTGTATAACATCATCATCATGGAAGAGGTTCAAACAATTATTGGGATAGGATGCGGGGCAGCAAGTAAATTCATCGATCCTAAAACAGGAAAGATCACTCAGTTTGCTAATCCAAAGGAACCCAATGCCTATAATTTAGGGTTTAAAGACTATACGGAAAAGAAAATTAACATCTTAAATGAATTATTTTCTTAGATAGAACGGGACAGTCCTAAAATTAAGGGGACCAAGAACCTCCATATGAAGGAAGCTCTTACAAACTTTTATATGGAGAAGTATTATTGGTATCCATTTGGGAAAGTCCCGATTTTCTCATTAAGAGTATATTTTATGATGCTCTGATTTATAAATCCGAAAATAGCTCCAGACAATACGAAGCATGACGACAAGTCCGATTACAGCAATAAAGGTAACCTTATCTGAGGATGAGTGGGAAGTGAGCAGCGTGCCTTGTGTAATGCCAATAAAGCTAATCAATCCAAATAAAAGTGCCCATAACACATCAATTCGCATCTCAAGATTCGGGGTAAGCTTTCCCACTACACTTGGCGAGTATATTCCCGTTACAAAAAAAATGATGACACCAATGATGACAACCACGTTGTTTAGTGAAAGAAATGGCAGAACATCTCTAAAAATAACAATAAATAATAATCCATAGGACAGTAACCTGAGAAGGTTATATTTGGCGAAATATGACATAACACCCATCCTTTAGATATCGAATTTTGTCTTATTCTAACTTAAATTATCAGAAATTTCAAACGAACTTTAGAAGGATTTTTTGTGAATAATCCCGAAAGTTTATAGTAGTAATGACGTAGTAAATAAAATTTAGGAAGGGATGAAAAGACCTATTTAACAGTTATTCTTTAAACAAAGCCAAAATGATGATTTTTAGGGGGAAATGAATATGATGAATACTCCTTTGTTATTAACACAAATGATTGAAAGGGTGGAAAAGTACTATCCGAACAAGCAAATTATTTCTCGGACAGAAAGCGGAATTCATCGTTTTACTTATAAGGAAATGGTTGAAAGAACGAGGAGACTCGCAAGTGGCTTAGAGAAATTAGGTATTAAAGAAGGAGATCGAGTAGGTACATTGGCTTGGAATCACCACCGGCATTTAGAAGCCTATTTTGCTATCCCTTGTAGCGGTGCTGTCTTACACACGATTAATATTCGGTTATCTCCTCAACATGTGAACTATATCATCAACCATGCAGAAGATAAAGTTCTTATTATTGATTCAGACATTGTTCCTCTTGTAGAAGCGATTCAACATCAACTAAAAACGGTTAAGGCGTTTATTATCATGACCGATAAAGAAGAGCTTCCACCAACCTCACTACAACCCGTTTATCACTATGAAGATATTATTAATGAAGGTAACCCTAGCTACCGCTTTCGAAACGATTTAGATGAAAATGCTCCTGCTGGTATGTGCTATACAAGTGCTACCACCGGAAATCCAAAAGGGGTTGTTTATTCCCATAGAGGCATTGTCTTACATAGTATGGCTCTAGGATTAGCAGATACAACAGGTGTATGTGAACGGGATATAGCTTTGCCAGTTGTACCTATGTTCCATGTGAATGCATGGGGGCTTCCATTTGCGGCAGTTTGGTTTGGAACGACACAGGTTTTACCGGGTCCATATTTTACACCGAAAATATTGGCTGAACTAATGCAAAATGAAAAAGTAACGATTACTGCAGGAGTTCCAACGATTTGGCTAGGACTTTTAAAAGAACTCGATGAACATCAATACGACCTTTCGAATATGCGATCGATCCTATGCGGAGGAGCCGCTGCACCAAAAGGAATGATAAAAGCCTTTGAACAAAAACATGGTATTCCTTTCATACATGCATATGGAATGACAGAAACAAGTCCACTAGCCACAGTTGCCTCTATTAAAAGCGAGAATGATCGTTGTAACAAGGAAGACCGTCTAGAAATAAAGTCTAAACAAGGGATGCTTGTACCAGGACTTGAGATGAGAGTAGTAGGGAAGGATGGGGAAGTTGAGTGGAATGGCAGTGAAATGGGTGAATTAACGATTAGGGGCCCATGGATTGCATCAGAATATTATAGGGATGAAAGAACTAAAGACGCCTTTCGTGATGGATGGCTCTATACGGGCGATGTCGTAACAATTGATGAGATGGGATATATCAAAATAGTCGATAGAACAAAAGATTTGATTAAATCAGGTGGAGAATGGATCTCTTCTGTCGACTTAGAAAATAGTTTAATGGCACATGAAAGTGTATTTGAAGCTGCAGTAGTGGCTGTTCCACATGAAGAGTGGCAGGAAAGACCGATAGCATGCGTTGTCCTAAAAGAGGATGAAGCAGTAACGAAAAAAGAGCTATTGGAGTTTCTAGAGCCACAATTTGCGAAGTGGTGGCTTCCAGACGATATTTTATTTATGAAAGAAATTCCAAAGACTTCTGTTGGAAAGTTTTTAAAGCGGACTCTTCGCGAACAGGTTAAGGGTGAGTTGAAAAAAGTATAATAGACAGAGAAAGGAGGTGATATAGAGATGTTGTCTCCTTCTTTTTATATATTAATTAAATACCGAAATTAAAAACTTTAAAAAATTCAATATAGTATCATTTCCCCCTAGTAAAATTTAGGATATTCTTATATTAGGGAGGGATTTTTTATGGAAACCATCACATCTACATACGAAACGCTTAATTTAATGAAAGAAAATAAGGTTGCCTATTTAACATTAAATCGACCTCATGCTTTAAATGCAATGAATGTTTTAATGATTAGGGAGCTACTACAGTGCTTAAAAGAGCTTGAAAAGGACAATGAAATAGGGATCCTAGTCATTAAAGGAGAAGGAAAGGGTTTTTCTTCCGGAGGAGACATTAAAGAAATGTTAGCCCTCGGAGGAGAAGAACAATTTTTCTCAATCATGGACACGATCAATGAATTAGTATTGACTCTTTATTCTATGAAAAAAATGACAGTGGCTGGAATCCACGGTACAGCAGCTGGACTTGGCTTAAGCTTGGCACTAGCGTGTGATTACTTGATTTGTGAAGATGATAGTAAGCTAGCAATGAACTTTATCGGAATCGGACTTATTCCAGATGGAGGTGGCCATTTTCATTTAAGTGAGCGATTGGGTGTTGCTCAAGCAAAAAAACTCATATGGAATGGGAGTATCGTTAATGGGCAGAAAGCATTAAAGCTAAGTCTTGTAGATGAAGCAGCTGTTACAGGTAAACTTAAACAATCCATTGATCACTATGTCCAGCAATGTTTACAAAAGCCAATAGTAGCAATGGTTAAAACGAAAGAAATTTATCTAAAGATGACCCGACCAAAGCTAGAAGTGATTCTAGAAGAAGAAAAACATGCGCAGTGGCTAATGAGACAAACAGAGGATCACAAAGAAGGCATCCAAGCATTTGTTGAGAAGAGAAAGCCGGTGTTTACAGGGAAATAAAGAATATAGGAGGAAAAATGATGAATCAAACGATACAGTTCTTTGACTATCATTTGTGGGCAAATACCCTAGTTTTTAACCATTTAAAGGAGCTTCCTTCTGAAGTTACATACAAAGATGTCCAAAGTGTTTTTCCGTCTTTATACGATACGCTTTCTCACATGTACCGGACAGATTTTGTTTGGTTAAAAACAATGAAAGGTGAGAGCTTCGATAAAACCCTTGAAGCTGTTCAACAATTAAATAACGAAAATCTCGGTAGAAGTACGGAAGTTTTAGAAAAAGATTATCTGCAAGTAAGTGAGGAATACAAAACATTTATTCAGCAATTAGATGACGTGAATGATCGAATTACCATAAACCATCCTAGTTACGGATCGTGGTCAGTAAGCTATGCAGAACTCCTTCAGCATGTAGCGAACCATGGAACCTATCATAGGGGAAACATTACAGCTATTTTGAGACAGCTAGGATATAAGGGAACACCTACAGATTATGTGTATTATCTATTTGAATTAAAAAGCAGACAATCCTAATTTTAAAGAATTAAAGGAATGATAACCAAAAGCGACCCTCGTCAAAAGGTCGCTTTTTAAAATTGTTAATTAAAAATGAAATGAAGGTTTGCAAGAATATCCTCTACACATGAAACAAAACCAATTTCCCTAACGGAGAGGTTACTCTATGAGTATGATCTAGATAACCTTTCTCTTCTAGTATTTTTTCTCCAAGTTCTTTAGCTTCTTTTTCAGATCCAGCTTCAAATGAATCTTCTAATAATTTCTCTCCATTAGCTTCAAACACTGTTATTTTGTAAGTCATCACCTTTATTACCCCTTTATGAAAAAATTCTGATAGTTACTATTATTTTTGCATAAATTATAGAGTTTGAATAGTCTTATTATGATTGTGAATTTTTCACTGGATATTTGAACCTTTTATGAGTTTCATTCGTATAAAAAAGTGGGAGGGAAAAAGAATGACATTAAGCATACAAAAGGTAACAAAAAGATTCGGAAAGTTTACTGCTGTAGATGACCTTAGTATTACCATACCTGAAAAAGAGATGTTTGGTTTCCTTGGGGCAAATGGAGCAGGAAAAACAACCACATTTAGAATGATTCTTGGATTGCTCGATCCATCATATGGTGCGATAACGTGGAACGGGAAAGAAATCAATTATTCTACGAGTCCATACATAGGGTATCTTCCAGAAGAAAGAGGGTTATATCCTAAGCTAAAAGTCAAAGATCAGATTGTTTATTTAGCCAGACTAAGAGGAATGAGTAAGCAAAATGCAGAGAAAGAGTTAGATTACTGGTTACAAAGGTTTAATGTACCTGAAAATGCATCCAAAAAAATAGAAGAACTTTCAAAAGGAAATCAGCAAAAAATTCAATTCATTGCGTCTGTGATTCATAAACCGAAGCTGCTGATATTAGATGAACCATTTAGTGGTTTAGACCCTGTTAACGTAGAACAGTTAAAAGCAGCTGTGCAAGATATTAAAGACAGTGGAACGACAATCGTATTTTCGAGTCACCGAATGGAGCATGTAGAAGAGCTTTGTGAGAATTTGTGTATTATGCATCAAGGCAAACCAGTTGTTCATGGGAGTCTTAAGGATATTAAGAGATCGTTTGGAAAGAAAAACGTCACAATACATGCTGACTTTGATTTTACTTATTTAGAGAAATTCACTGGTGTTGTGAGATTGAAGAAAACGACAGAAGGTGTACAGCTTCAAGTGGAGTCCGAGCAAATAGCAGAAGAGCTATTTAAGGAAGTCGTGCAAAAAGGTTTTCTTCGAAAGTTTGAGCTTGAAGAGCCTTCACTTAACGATATTTTCATTGAAAAGGTGGGAACTTCCTATGAATAATTTTTGGCTCATGCTATCACACTCCTATTTTTCAAAGTTAAAAACAAAATCATTTATTTTAACAACGGTTATTGTCGTAGCAGCTATTTTCTTATTAGTAAATTTTGAGAACGTGGTTACAAGTGTAACGGGAGAGGATGAACCCCCAAAGGTTGCTGTTCTTGATGAGGGTAATCTATATGAGCCATTTTCAACACAGCTAGCCCAATTAAATAAGGAAATCGAAATAGAAAAAGTATCGAAAGATGAAAAAATTCTTGAGAATGAAGTGAAAGAAGGAGAATACGAGGGATATTTAATCCTATCTCAGGATCAGAATGATTTACCACAAGCAGTTTATAAATCGACTTCTATATCAAATTCTGAAGTGTGGACAGACTTATTCAATAGTCTCCAAGCTGTGAAAAATGAGCAAGCAGCTAAACAATTAAATTTATCCAATGAAGAACTACAATCTTTAAACACCCCGCCTTCTTTTGAGAGAGAGGCTCTAGTTGAAGGGGCTAAATCAGAAGAAGAGCTAAGTGAGGCACGAGGAATTGTCTATGTGCTATTATTCTTTATCTACTTTTCTGTTATTGTCTATGCGAATATGACAGCAATGGAGGTGGCAACAGAAAAGTCTTCCCGAGTCATGGAGATTTTAATCTCAAGCGTTTCACCAGTTAAACAAATGTTTGCAAAAATTCTCGGGATAGGGCTTGTAGGATTAACACAGCTAGCAGTCCTGTTAGCAGCAGGTTATTTTGCCATTAGTCGAAATAAAGAAGAAATGGTGGGAGGTTTCTTTGAAGGGTTAGGGTTTGCAGACACTTCGATTTCATTAATTGTCTATGCAGGGATCTTTTTCCTATTAGGTTTCTTCCTTTATGCAACCCTTGCCGCTTTACTCGGATCTCTTGTAAGTAGAATTGAAGACGTTCAACAAATGATTATGCCAATGACCTTCCTTGTCATGATTGGCTTTTTTATCGCCATGTTTGGTCTTGGAAATCCTGAATCAACATTTATTACGATTTCATCTTATATTCCATTCTTCACTCCAATGGTTATGTTCTTACGTGTAGGGATGCTAAATATCGCTGCTTGGGAACCAATCCTTGGAATGGGTATATTGCTCCTTTCAATTCTTGTGTTAGGATGGTTTGGTGCACGTGTATATCGTGGAGGAGTATTGATGTATGGTAAGTCAAATTCGTTTAAAGATATCAAAAAAGCGATTGAGCTAACAAAAAATAAATAATGTGAAGCGACTGCCCAAAGATGTCCGGAACCTTTACTTCATTATAGAAGAATCTATAAGAAATCTTCTATATATGGAAACAATGTGGATTTCGAACGCTTACGGGACAGTCGTCTTTTATTTAGAGGTAATAATAATTTGCTTTTCCCCCCTAATTTTTTATCGATTTTAGGCTATAATGGAAAGGAGAGAACATGTATTCGTATGGGAGGCTAAATTATTATGGAAAAAATAAAATTTATACATAGTGCGGATTTACATTTAGATAGTCCATTTAAAGGTTTGAGACAACTCCCGCAAAAATTATATAAAAGAATTATGGAAAGTACTTTTCAATCATTTAAAAGAATCATAGATAAAGCAATCTCGAGTAAGGTTGATTTCGTGCTCATTTCGGGTGATTTATTTGATGAAGAAGATCGAAGCATCAAAGCACAGGCTAGGTTAAGAGAACAGTTTCAAAGATTAAATGAGATCGGTATCCCAGCCTTCGTAATACATGGAAATCATGATTTCCTAGGTAGTCGGCTGCTGGAAATGGAAATGCCTGAAAACGTTCATATTTTTGGGGACCGAGTGGAGAAAATGACTTATTCTACAAAAAATGGTCAAATGGTTCATCTATATGGTTTCAGTTATGGAAAACGGCATATTGTCGAGAATCAGCTTCAACATTATCCGATTGCTGCATCTAATGACGACTACCATATTGGGCTCCTGCATGGCAGCGAAGGAAATTCGAAAACCTCCCATGAAAAATATGCCCCTTTTACTATAGCAGAAATGAAAACGAAGCAATATGACTATTGGGCTCTCGGTCATATTCATACTAGAAGTGAGTTATCTTCCATCCCCCCTATAGTTTATCCAGGGAATATTCAAGGTAGACATTCAAAGGAGACTGGGCCTAAAGGGTGTTATGAGGTTCACTTAACAAAAAACGAAAGTGAACTTAATTTTATAACGACGAATGAGATCCGATTTGAAGAGGTTTCCATTTCTCTGAAAAATGTCCATCATCTTAGTGAGGTATATGACCTCATAAAAGAAACAATTGAATCCTATAGGAAATTCGGCGGGATTTTTTTAGAAATGAAATTACAAGATGCGGATCATCTTCCACAAGCCATCCATGACAGAATAAATAATGGTGAAATGGTACAAGCGTTACAAGACGGTGAAGAGCTACATCAAGATTTTGTATGGATTCATCAATTAAAGATAGAGAATAAAGAGATTAAGATAAATTCAGATGATCAGCAATCGTTTATTCATACCTATTTACAAATCTTCGATGAGTGGATAGATGAAGATTGGGAAAGGTTTTTAAGTGACCTATATCAACATCCACAAGCATTTCGATACTTAGAAACTTTAAGTGATGAAGAAAAAGAAGGACTACTTAACGATGTAAAGTCTATGACAAATTCTATACTCCTTGGGGAGAGTCGATAGAAAGGAGTGAAGCTGTATGAAGATCAAGGAGATTTATATATATGGATACGGAAAATTAGAAAATTTCAAGCTGGATTTGATTGATGATATTCAGGTCATCTATGGGGAAAATGAGGCTGGAAAATCAACCATCATGTCTTTTATCCATAGTATTCTGTTTGGCTTTCCAACAAAGCAGCAGAATGAACCAAGGTATGAACCGAAAACCCACTCCAAATATGGGGGGCAATTGACGGTTGAATTGGAGCAACTTGGACTGGTGACTATTGAGAGGACCATGGGGAAAGCAGCAGGAGATGTAACAGTCATTCATGAAGATGGAAGAACAGAAGGAGAGGAAGGATTAAAGAAAATTCTAAATGGAATGGATAAAACCACCTATCAAAGCATTTTCTCTTTTAATATCCATGGACTGCAAAATCTACACCGTTTGAAAGAGGAAGACATTAACCGTTATTTATTCAGTGCTGGACTAACGGGGACGGATCTGTTATTACAATTAGAAAATCAATGGCAAAAGGAGATGGATGGGCTTTTTAAAAAAGCTGGACGTAAACCGATTATTAATGAGAAGCTTACTAGGATACGGGAATTGGAGTATAAACTTCAAAAAGCTAAAGAGAAAAATAAGGATTATAGCCTTCATATCGGGCAGCTGGAAAGAGTATCTGCCGATGTAAAAGAAATAAATCTTGAAATCAATGATTTAGATCAGAAGAAACAAAGAGTAAAACAATGGTTAGATTCATGGAGTTTAGTTGAAGAGTATCACCATTTAATAAAGCATACTTCAATAAACAAGGCACCTGATTTTCCTGTAGATGGAGTGAAAAGATACGAAAAATGGCAGGAGAGACTCCGGGAACTAGATGCATCTCAAGAAGTCAATAAAGAAAGACAAAAGCAGTTAAATATCGAACTTGAAAAAAATGAGCCGGACCCATTCATAATGAAAAGGAAAACAAGGCTGATAGCTATAATAGACAAACAACCTTTATTCTTAAAATGGAGAGATCTCCTTGCTGAAAACAAGCGAAAACTACATCGCTACGAAGAGATGATGGACGAACATAAACGCGAGCTTGGGTTAAGCCATTACCTGCCTCTAAATGAGATTGATACTAGTATGATGACAACAGAAAAGGTACAAGATCTTATTAAGAGGATTAGTCGGATAGAAACAGTTGAAGAACAACTAACTAAATCGATTGAAAGAGAACGTAGAGAACTTCGATATATTGAGAGTCGCTGTGAAGATCTTGAAAAAGATCTCCTTCCTGAGAAGGAGTTTCAAGAGATTTCATATTCATTAAAACAATTTGAAGAGATTGAATCGGTAAAGTCACAGTATCAATTCATACGGGAGCAAATTGATTTTGAAGAACAAAAGGGAAGGAAATCACAGCCGAAAATAGGAGAATCGATTATTACTATCCTACTTCTAGTACTCGGTGCATGGGGAGGCTTTACCGATCAATGGTTGATCGCGATGGTATCAATGTTTGCATTTATTTCGAGTGTATATCTCTTTTTCTTTAAAAATAAAGATGATTTAAACGAACAAGAACTTTCTCGTTTAAAGAAAAAAGCACAAGAGTTTGAAAACCGGCTCAGTAATGCAGAAAGTGTCGACAATAGCAATCTTGCTAAGAGTCAAGCTAAAGTAAAGGAACAAATAAGTATAAGAGAATCTTGGAAACAATGGATTCTGAAATTAGAAGGTCAAGAACATCAATTGAATCAACTATTGGAAGAGGAAGCATCTATATTGAAAGAAAAAGCAGCAGTTAACGAAAAAATTGATGAATTAAAGCACTCCTTAAAACTACCTTCAACACTCCCATGGAGTCTATTATCTGATGCCTATTCAAAAATAAAAGAACTTATTGGGAAATACCATGAATTTTCAATGATGAAGGAAGAAGTAGGAGCATTAGAAGCAAAAATAGACGGATTTTTAAATGAACTTAAAGAGGAATTGGGTGATGCGGATATATCCCTACAAGAAGTGGAAGAAAGCCTAATAAAGGTAAAGAATAACCTCTTTAATGAAGATAAAAAAAGAGTTTACTATCAGCAATATTTACAGGAACAGGAAAGAATAAAGAATGAAATTGACAAGGTTTCAATTGAAATCGACAAAATCAAGGTAGAAATGAATAAGCTCTTAGAGAGTGTTGATGCTAGTAATGAGGAAGAATTCCGAAGAGCGGAAGCACAATGGAGTGAGGCGAAACGCCGCGAGGAAAGATTACAACTTCTAGAACATCAGATTGGAAGGGATTTATTGAAGGAAACGAAAAAAATAACGAGTAAAGAGAGTTTAGAAGTAGACTATCAGCACATTGTTCAAAGCTTAGAGGTCCTTACTTCTCAAAAAGAAAAAGGGCTCGAGCAATTAGCTAAAATCGAATACGAACTTTCCTTATTAGAAGAAGGGTCTTCCTACTCAATGCTCCTTCAACAATATCAAGAAATAAAAGCGGACTTAAACCAAGATGCAAAAACATGGGCAATGTATTCAGTCGCTAAAGGTGCATTATTAAAAACAATCGAAAGATATAAAAGAGATCGTCTTCCAAAGCTTATGACAACTGCTAAAGAGTTCCTTCATATCTTAACTTGTGGAGAGTACACAAATATTCATTTCAACGATGAAAGTGTATTTGAAATAATACGTAGAGACGGAATCATTTTTACTCCAAGTGAATTGAGTCAAGGGACAAAAGAGCAGGTCTATGTTGCTTTAAGGTTTGCACTTGTTAAAATTCTAATTGAATACTATCCGTTCCCAATGATCATTGATGATGGTTTTGTCCATTTCGATAAAAAAAGGACAAATGCTGTAATCCAGTTAATCCAGGAATTAAAGAAAGAACACCAGGTGTTCTTTTTTACCTGCCATTCTCATTTACAACATCTTTTTCAGAAAAAGGATGTTTATCAGTTGCATACTGAAAATCTTGCAAATTCTAGCTTTCAGCAATTGAATAGATAATGGAGCAAGACCTTTACGGATAAAATATACTTTGTATAAAATGGGATATATTTCAGAAAGAAGGATAAGAAGTTTATGAAAAAAAAGATGGGCAAAAATAGTGGACCGCTTGCCTTGTTAAGCTTTAATTTATTGATTGTTATGGTAGGGATTGGATTGGTCATCCCGATTCTACCTTTTTATGTAGAGAAATTTAATGCAAATGCTAAAGTGTTAGGAGCACTAGTAGCGGTCTTTGCTTTTATGCAGTTCCTATTTGCTCCTGTTTGGGGAAGACTTTCCGATAAAATCGGAAGAAAACCGCTCATTACGATTGGACTTTTAGGTTTTGCCATCGCTGAATTTATATTTGCTTTTGCTCTTGGCCTATGGATGTTGTTTGTGTCAAGAATTATGGCAGGAATGTTTGGGTCTGCCCTTATGCCAACTGCAATGGCTTATGTTTCAGATGTGACTGAACCGGAAAAACGTGGACAAGGAATGGGTTTCCTCGGAGCTGCAATGGGATTAGGTATCGTAATTGGACCCGGTATTGGGGGATGGCTGGCAGAGTTTGATTTATCATACCCATTTATCTTCGCAGGAATAGCCGCTACAATTGCTGCCATTGTTTCCATACTCATTCTGCCCGAATCCTATCCGAAAGAAAAGAGAGAGAAGGAGCCTGAGGTTAAAAAGGAAAATCAATTTGTATTAATGAAAACCGCACTTAAGAGTCCAGTCGGTTTTTTACTTATTTTAGTCTTTATTATGAGTTTCGGACTTGCTAATTTCCAGTCTATCTTTAGTTATTATGCATTAGAAAGATATGATTATGGACCACAAGAGGTCGGGTTCATTATTTTAATCATAGGAATCATTGGAACGATCGTACAGGGTGTTGGAGTAGGGAAAATGACGGCGATTTTCGGTGAAGAACGAGTAGTAACCATTTCACTTCTTATCAGTGCTTTTGGCTTTGTAATCATGACCCTTGCCACCAATATGACATGGATCCTTATTACGACCGCAGTGTTTTTTGTTGGAAACTCAATGCTCAGACCATCCTTAAACTCATTGATTTCCAAACTAGCAGGGAATCGCCAAGGAATGATAATGGGTCTGAACAATTCATTTCTTAGTCTAGGAAATGTAGCAGGACCACTTTTAGCAGGGACCCTATTCGAATGGAATATTCATATCCCTTATTTGTTTGGTGCATTTGTTATGATTGTTGGACTTATCTTAACGAAAATATGGATATCACAGAAAGCGAGAAAAGTGAAAGAAGTATCATAATTTATGATTAGGAAATAAAGGTGGAAAGGTTTAGTGGGGGTTGTCTTAAAAGAAGGAACCGCAACTTCAATATATAGGACGCCCTCATCATTCTCTTATTTGCCAAACATATGATTCTAGATCTTTTTGGTCTTAATCGATACCCATTTTTTTAAAATTGAAATAATTATTAACTATCAATCTAGCTTGGAGAATAAGATATTACCCGTATAAGAAATTACGAGGGTGATATGGTATACTGACAAAAAAGAGAAAATACGGAGGAATAACTATGAAAGGAATTACTCATTTCGCGGTTGGAGACACAATTGAATTGTATTTGCTTATAAAGAATGCTACTAAAGGAATAACAAATACTGGTAAACCTTTTCTCACATTAATCCTTCAGGATAAAAGTGGGGAAATGGAAGCAAAGTTATGGGATTCGTCAGAAATTGATGAAAAACAATACATTCCACAAGCGATTGTAAAAGTATCTGGTGATGTTCAAAGCTACCGAGGTAAATCACAGCTGAAAATTAGACAAATTCGTCCAACGAACAGCTCTGATAGTGTAAAAGTTTCAGATTTTCTAGAAACCGCTCCGATAAGTACCGATGAGATTACTAGTAAGATTACTCAATATATTTTTGAGATGAAAAACCCGAATATCCAACGAATTACAAGACATTTAATTAAAAAATATCAACAAGCATTCTTTGAATATCCTGCAGCGACCAAGAATCATCATGAATTTGTTTCAGGACTTGCTTATCATGTGGTATCCATGCTGGATCTCTCTAAAGCGATTGCAGGTTTATATTCATCATTAGATAAGGACTTACTATATTCAGGTATAATTCTTCACGATCTAGGAAAGGTCATTGAATTATCAGGCCCTGTTTCTACAACGTATACAGTTGAAGGGAATCTATTAGGTCATATAACTATAATGGTAAATGAAATCGGTAAAGCGGCGGAAGAGCTAGATATTAAAGGAGAAGAAGTTATGATTCTCCAACATCTCGTGCTTAGCCATCATGGAAAAGCAGAATGGGGTAGTCCAAAGCCTCCAATGATTAAAGAAGCAGAAATCCTTCATTACATCGATAATTTAGATGCTAAAATGAATATGTTAGACCGTGCATTAGATCGTACAAATCCTGGTGAGTTTACAGAAAGAGTTTTTGCATTGGACAATCGTTCATTTTATAAACCGAGTTTTCATAAATAGAAAGAACAAAGGTGTAAGCGCCCTGTTTAGCCCCAACAAGCATAAGTCGAGTCATGAAGGAAGAGTGCATTTCCCATCCTTCATGACCTGGCTTATGTCTCGAGGGGCTGGGCGCTGGAGCTAGATTAGGACAAATTAATTTCAAAGTTATCAACATATTAATAATTTCTTATACAATTAAGAAAATGACTTTCATTTGAAAAGTCATTTTTTTTTCGGATAAATCATATATTGTGGTAAAAGGACAGGCTTAGGAGGGAAATGAATTAATGACATTGCCTATTTGGATGTATTTCATTGTAGCAGGGATTTTTGTTAGTGCTTTTATGACACTTAGAGCCGCGAAGGAAGAACGAGAAACAGAAAATGAATGGATTGAAAAAGAGGGAGAAGTCTATATAAAACGAATTGAAGACGAGAGAGAACGACGTAGAGGGATTTCTTGATAAAGGATTAAAAATTCATTGAATAAATACCAAAAGGAGAGGCGCCTAAATGAGCCTCTCCTTTTGGTATTTTATTCTTCAGTTTTTTCTTTAGAATTATCGTCTTTTGTATCATCCTTAGGCTGTTCTTCATCTGTAGGAGCTGGTGTTTCTCCTCCTTCAGGAACAGCTGGTGTTTCAGGTGGATTCAAGACTTGATCAAATGCTTTTTCTAAATCTTTATCTTTAATATCTAAATCAGCTTTTTCAATTTGTTCTTTCATCGTCTTTTGAATTTTTTCAGGGGTAACTTCAGCAAGCTTCATTTCTTTTTCAAGTTCTTTTTTCATTTTATCAAAGGATTTCTTTTCTTTTGTATCTGTAACTTCGATAATGTGATAACCGTAATCTGTTTTTATCGGTTCACTCACTTCTCCTTTTTTAAGTGTCTCTAGAGCTTTTGAGAACTCTGGTACGAAATTTTGACGTCCTTGATTGTCAACCCATCCAAGGCTACCGCCATTTTCAGCAGATCCAGGATCCTTTGAGTATTCCGTTGCAAGTTCCTCGAATTTTGCCCCTTCACTAAGCTTTTGTTTTACTTCTTTAGCCGTTTTTTCATCATCCACTAGGATATGACGAACTTCAATTTCTGGCTTCCAGTTCTCATAATACTTCTTCAATTCATCTTCAGAAATCTTTACATCAGCTGTAGCTGCTTTTTCTTGTAAAAGCTGAAGTTTTAAGTATTCTTTAAAGGACTTTTCATCTAAGTTATATTGCTGCAAAAACATCTCAAACTGTGGTCCTAGCTGATCTTTTGCCTCTTTAAATTTTTCATCCACTTCTTCTTTTGACACTTTAAAGTCTTCAGATAGAACTTTTGTGTACACCAATTCTTGAAGTGCTTGCTCCATCTGAGGAGTGAATTTTTCCTTCATTGCACTATACAGTTCATCTTTTGTTATATCGCCAGCTTCTGTTTTAGCAACGACATCTCCATTATCACCGCCATCACCATTACAACCAGCTAGTCCAATTACGCTTGTTGCTAGCGTAACGGATATAATCCATTTTTTCATGCTGAACAACTCCTACTATTTATATTGTTAGAAGGCTTGTCTAAATCTACAAACCATACTATAACACATTTTTAAATGGAAAAAAATAAAAATCCTATATAGTTTACCAAAAATGGGCATTTGCTACACCCAATTCTCAGGGCCCTTACATATGATAAACCGAAGGAAAAAAAGGAGGTTATATAAATGAGCTGTGGATACAATTCTGGATTTGCCTTAATTGTGGTGCTGTTCATCTTGTTAATTATCGTTGGTGCAGCATATCTGTGCTAAGAAAAATTAACTGAAGTATGACAAATGCCTAAACGAAAGTACTTGAATTTGAATAGGATACATTAGCGCTTCTTTAAAGGAGGTGGAAAGTTATGGGTAATGCTTACGGCGGAGGATTTGCGTTAATCGTAGTGTTGTTCATCTTATTAATCATTGTAGGTGCAGCTTGGCTCTAATCCAGCCTCAAACAAGAGCATAGGGTACTGAGAGTTACCTTGTGCTCTCCTAATAGAAAGGAGGAAGCGTACATGTCTGGAGCATACGGCGGAGGATTTGCGTTAATCGTAGTTCTTTTTATTTTGTTAATTATCATTGGGGCATCTTGGGTATATTAATGCCTAAGAACGTAAAAAAGGGGATGACATCATAATATGTCATTCCCTTTTTTTGCGTCTTTCTGAAATCCGCAGAGAATCAGGGGAAATCACTCTTCCTTAAATAAAGGGAAAAGGCACCCTTTATATGTGACTCGCCTTATGCTTGTCGGACCTGTTCAAGGCGCCTCCGCGCTTCTTCTTATGTATAAAGAACCTCCACATAAGATGAGATTAACAGTATGGTGATGAGGATGTTAATCGTTCTAAATACCTTTGGCTGTTTTTCTTCTGGTATCTCTTTTTGTAGACATAATGTATTGGTCATTCTATTAATAAAATAAAGAATAAATAATGCAAATATGACGAATGTGGAGATCATATTTTCCCCTCCCTATATCTCTCCTATAAGCTATACAATATCAAATTTTCCTGAAAAATGGTAGAGTGAAGTATTATGAAATTGGTTGGTCATACAATTTTACTATAAAGTAGTTGTGTGAATTCCTAATAAAAAATAAAAAGGGGAGACCTAGAAAATGGTTCCCCTTATTGATAAATTAATATTTCATACCCATCCTCGTTTTCTTCAATCATTGCATGACGAGGAGAATACATTAGACTTTTCGCATAAATAAAGTCAATTGCGCAAACTCCAGTATGATAAGCAATTAATATCGTAAAATAATGGGCAAAGTGTGGGAAATACAAACAGCCTAATAAAAACAAGACCGTAAGTGTCATAAAAGGAAATAATAAAGCAATAATATATCTATATTTAGAGATAGGTGTGTCTACTCTAAATGAAAAGACAGGAAAAATTCCAAAGTACATTTTAATTTTATACTTAATTTTATTCATGTAACGTAAAATTGGGATCAAATGTAACAGCTTGTGTAATGGATAGACCATAATGGTTCCAATAAGAAAATAATAAAAATGACTATCGTATAAATCTTGAGAAATAATTAGATTGATAGGTACATAGATAACAGAAAAAACCATCATCATCACAAACAAAGACAAGAAAAAGATTCTGTAGAAACCAAATTGTTTATCAAGATTAATTGTTTTCCAACAATGCATTAAAAATCGCCTCCGTTTTAGACGACAATGTCAATATATATGCTTACGCTTTACATACTTTACGATGAAGTGTAAAAAAAATCAATAGGAAAACAAAGATTCTTTGTAAAAAAAATGTGAAGGTTGATAAGGAAAAAGAAATACAAATAATTTTCAATATTTAAAAGAAAAAATTATCCAAAGCAGTCATCCTTTGATGGTCTGCCTTGACGCATGAAGGTAATATGTAATAAATGAAGTTGTACAAGGCGCTTGCGCTTTTCTTGTTGACCTCTGTACAATAGGAGAAGAGGTTTTAATAGCAGGAAATGTGGGGTTTGGAATGCAGGAACTTTTAAAAAGGATCGAAAAAATAGAATATCATCATTCACTACTTATGGAAATCGTAAGTAAAGAAGAATTTAGCTTTTATCGACTTGTAATGGAGAGAGACTTATCTCAGAAAGAAGTTGAGGATTTTTATTCGTTATGTGAAAAATTGAACAAGAAATCGAAAGAGCAAAAAGCGGAAGGGTTTGTTTTTTTTGCTCCGCTTTTTCAAGAATTCACCTTAAATTTACATCCCAAGCTTCAACCAAAAGAGGTAATTGAAAGCTGTATAAAGCAAAACGTATACTTAGAATTGATGATTCATCTCAGAAGAAATCTTTAAACTATGCAAGCTCTTCATCGTCTTCATTAATCTTTTGAAGCTTACCTTCCTCTTCTGTAAATTCATTTTTAATATTGTGGAAGGATCTTTCGAATATTTCCATAAAGTCATTTCCGTAAATATTCTTCACTACTGCCATCATTTCAATCATTTCAGGGAAACGGCCATATAATTCCCTTAGTGGACCAACACCCTGAAATATTGAATGTTTTTCTGGATCATAGTTTTTCATCAGCTCTAATAATACGTTTTCACCTTTATCCGTTAATTGAATGTAAGTGTTCCGCTTATCATTCTCTCTTTTTGAGAATTGAAGCAATTCTCTTTCTTCTAACTTCTTAGAAAAATTAAATGCAGTTGATACATGCATGACCCCAAATTTTGCTACGTCAGAAATAGAAGCCCCTTTAAGATGGTAAGCAATCCACAAGATATGATGCTCATTGATGTTTAAATCAAATGGTTTAATCCATTGCTGCCAATCTTTCTCAATGGCTTTCCAAAGAGCTTTACTCAATTGTGCCATCCTCTGACTAAATAGCATGGCTTCTTTCATTGAAAATTCTCTTTCGTCCATCCCATTCACCTACTTTGTTATCCGTATTTCTATCAAAAAAAAATATTCTGTTAGAGTACATAATGAAAAATATTAGCACCTAGAAGAAAAAATGACTCACTATTATTATGCCAATAAAGTAAAAATTAATAAAGGTCTAAATTGACAAAATTTTTAGAAAGGTAGTATTTATGTAAAAAAAGAGGGGGACCAATTTAATAAAGTGTTAAGAATTACAAATTGAAAATATAGAATATCCTGAGGCTGCCTCTATATTTCAATGGAATAAGTAGTTCGAACACTTTGTTGATCCACCTATTTCAGGTTGTTCAAGTGCGTCCTCCGTCTTTATTTAAATTTTGTTCAAGTTCTTCAATCGTTTTTTGAATTTCTTTAATTTCATTCTGAATATGATATTTGTTGGAATTGATCGAAGATTGCCACTGTTGAACCGTGCTTTTAATGTCAGTTATAAGCTGTGTAACAGTTTCCTTCCCATCCATTGTTAAATCTTTTATTGAAGCTTTTAAATCATTTAAATTGACTTTAATGTCGTTAAATGCAATTTTCCATTCATCTTTTGTTTCCTTCATGTTTTCCCTTAGCTCTTTACCTGATGAAGGGGTAGAGAATAGAGTTGAAGCTGCTCCAATTGCCGCTCCAATTAAAAGCCCATATCCAAAGGATTTTAAATTCATCGTTTTCACCTCTTATTAGTCTCTTAATAATATATCTTCTACATTCCACCGTAAATTCCCTTTACCCTATTTACTATATGAGTAATCTGACCTTTCATATCCCTATTTTCCTTTGCATAGTATAGTAATAAACCATTTGAAATTCTCGTGGGTTGAAAATGATAGGGAGAAGGGGTGGAGAAGTGGATGGCATTATTTTTGGTTTATTTGCCTTAAGTATTATTTTATTTTTCGGAATGGCACATTATTTACTATCTTTGAAAAAAACAGGAGTATATCCACCTAAAAATATATTAAAAAAGCGTGCAGGTGTTCTTGGAATTAGTGGGGGAATATCGCTTTTTTTGGCAATATTGCTTTTAGTTATAACACATTAAAAAAGGATAAATAAAGTAAGTCAATTATAGATTTAAAGACCTTATCTTAAAATGCTTGATCGTAAGTTTTTTTCTATACAAAAAGCGTACCAAAAAAGGAACCCTGGTATTTTGGGTTCCTTTTTCATTATTTAAGCGCTTTGAGATATATTCTTTTGAAAGCTCGTTCTCTTTAAAATCGATTGAACGATTGGATAAACAATAAACATTGCACCTGTATTAACGACAGTTGCAGGTAACACGACTGCCACAAATAATCCAACAAATGCTCCTGGCAGGCCAACAATAAAATAGGCTGAAGCTAAAAATATAACTCCAGAAATGATCGTTCCTGCAGCAGTTAATACAGCAGTTCCAAGGACTGATTTATTCATTTTCTTGGTTAAAAGGAATATTCCATAAAAGGCAAACGCAGTAAGCGGCTTGTCAATTAAATTTGGAATGAATCCTCCCGGAAATTGTGTTGTAATTCCAGATATGATTCCAGTTACGAATCCAAGTAATAATACATTTTTCTTATCTGGGAATAAAACAATGCCTAGAAACATCATGGTTAACATCATGTCAGGTTTCATTCCTAAAAATATTCCTGGAATGACAGCATGAAGTGCTGCACCTATACCCACTAATAAGGAAAGGGCTACTAACGTCTTTGTATTCATTTTCTCATCTCTCCTCAGCTAATCTTATCTGATCTATTTCCCAGCGTGTCCTATGACCGCTAGCGAAATTTATAAGTAGTATAACATAGTGGTCAAGCGATTATAAAGTGATACTTTCTTCCATTAAATATGCTGAGAGATGCTTTGCGAAATATCTTGAAGATCCTCAGGAGTATATTGGTCATTATTCGTTTTCCAAACTGATCCAAATCCATCACCATGTCCATAGCGAGGGATGATATGTAAGTGAAAATGGAAAACAGATTGTCCAGCTAATTCACCATTATTATTTAACAAATTTAAACCAATTGGATTAAATTCAGTTTTCATTGCATTTGTTATTTTCGGAATCACCGAGAAGAGGTGAGAGGCAATTTCTGGTGTCAATTCATAAACATTTTCCTTATGAACTTTCGGTATCACTAGTGTATGCCCTTTTGTCACTTGACTAATATCTAGAAACGCAAGAACATGTTCATCTTCATAGACCTTAGATGCAGGAATTTCTCCATCAATAATTTTACAGAAAATACAGTCACTCATCTTGATCACACTCCAACAATATTTTTTCGTATTTTATCATAATGAGGGGAAAAATGGAAAGAAGAAGGGCTATAGTGAATACTACTAACAGCTAAAAGAAAGAGAGACAGGATATCGTAGGAATCCTGTCTCTCCATGAAGGGGTTAAAAGGGTTTAATTAATCGACTGCATTCTCTTTAATAAACACCTCATTATCTATAATTTAGAAATGTTAGTGTATACAAGATAATAAAACAGCATGACCTTTGTTCAAAGTGACCATCCCCTTTTTCTTATTGGATTAAACCATTAAGAAGTTGTCGACGATCTGTCTTGGACAAACACCTCATTTATTTTTATAGTAAAAGAAGTGTTAGGATGTCATAACTGATGCAATGATCATCCCCTATTTTTTAACGCAAATGGATAAATCGGTCCCGGTCTTTAACAACCACCCCGTTTTTAATATTTGCTGTCCCCTTCCTTAACTATCATGCCACCTTATCAGGTATTTATGATTTGTAAAATAAGGAAAAGAAATCAGTTAAAAAATGTGATTCGCTTTCATTTCTGATAAAATATTTATAGAGGAGAATCGGTTTAAGAAGGAGAAAAAGGTAAGCAAGAAACTTATGAAATAGAAAGGACGTTGCATGTGTCATTATTACAGATTGAAAACCTCACTGGCGGCTATACACGTAAGCCGGTTTTAAAAGATATTTCTTTTAGTATTCATTCGAATCAAATTGTTGGACTTATTGGTTTAAATGGTGCTGGGAAAAGTACAACAATTAAACATATCATAGGGTTAATGGAACCAAAGGGTGGAAAGATCAAAATTAACGGAAAAGAACTACATAACAGCCCTGATGACTATCGAAAACAGTTCTCTTACATACCTGAAACTCCTATCCTTTATGATGAATTGACATTAGAGGAGCACCTAAAATTAACGGCTATGGCTTATGGTGTGGATGAAGCAACATATAAAGAGCGAATTCCTTTTCTTCTCAAGGAATTTAGAATGGAGAAGAAGTTGAAATGGTTTCCTGCTCATTTCTCCAAAGGAATGAAACAAAAAGTGATGATTATGTGCGCGTTTTTAGTGAAGCCTAGTCTCTACATCATTGATGAACCTTTTGTCGGTCTCGATCCATTAGGAATTCAATCACTATTAAATTGGATGCAGGAAATGAAAAATAAAGGTGCAGGAATCTTAATGTCCACGCATATTTTAGCGACAGCCGAAAGATACTGTGATGCATT
Source organism: Rossellomorea pakistanensis (assembly GCF_016908495.1). Taxonomy (GTDB): domain Bacteria; phylum Bacillota; class Bacilli; order Bacillales; family Bacillaceae_B; genus Rossellomorea; species Rossellomorea pakistanensis. Next base: position 137,813 of record NZ_JAFBDZ010000003.1, read on the forward strand.
TATTATTTTACATGAAGGAAAAATTCGTGCGACAGGAACATTGACAGAGCTGAGAGATGAATTTAATATGCCGAATGCAACGCTTGATGACATCTATATTCAGCTAACAAAGGAAGAAGATCAATCATGAACAATGTTGATATGATTTGGAAGAAAAGGCTCGTTGAATACAATCAGGAGCTAAGAAAATATTTAAGGTATATGTTTAATGATCATTTATTATTTGTTTTAATTTTTGCTCTTGGCGGAGGAGCCTATACATATAATCAATGGGTTCAAACGTTAGACAAGGATTTTCCTGCTGCCCTTATTATGGCGATTTGCCTCGCCATCTTAGTGAGCTTGAGTCCGATCTATACCTTTTTAAGGGAAGCAGATGCAGTTTATTTACTTCCACTAGAACAAAAGATGAATCAATATTTTCAAAAAAGTGTTTGGATCAGTTTGCTTTTTCAATCCTATACATTATTAATCGTTTTGGCTGCCTTTATGCCTATGTATGTGAAGGTAACAGGGGAGGGATTTTCGACCTTTTTTAAATGGCTGCTCCTTTTAATTATTCTTAAAGGCTGGAATTTATTTGTAAAATGGTCGATTTTGAAAAACCAAGAGAAAGAAGTCCATACAGTTGACTTCATTATTAGACTGCTTTTGAATGGAGTTCTCTTATACTTTTTGTTTAACGATGCTGATATTTGGATAAGCGGCATAACAATGGTTATTATGCTTGGTTATTTTATTTATTTTTATCGAGTTGGTATGAAAAAAAGCATTAAATGGGACCTTCTAATCTCTCTAGAAGAACAAAGAATGCTTCTCTTCTATCGCTTAGCCAATATGTTTACAGATGTTCCAAAGCTAAAAGGAAGAATCCACAGAAGAAAACTGTTAGACCCTGTTGTCAATCTTGTTTCATATGGTCAACCACAAACCTATAATTTTTTGTTCGTCCGCTCAATTATTCGTACAAGTGAATACTTTGGATTAATTTTCCGGTTAACATCCGTATCCATTATATTAATGCTCGTCGTTGATTCACTATTATTTAGTTTATTTATTGCATTACTGTTTATTTATCTAACAGGCTTTCAGCTCCTCCCATTGTATAAAAGGTATGATATGAAAATCTGGACATCCATTTACCCCGTTTCTGAAAATATAAAAGAGAAATCGTTTCAGAACGTAGTTAAAGTGGTGTTATTAAGTCAATCCATCCTCATATCCCTTGGGTTTTGGATAAAAGGTGAATGGGCAGGAGGAGTCATATGCCTGTTCGTATCTGCTCTATTTTCATTGTTGTTCTCTCATATGTATCTTCCTTCGAGAACAAAAAAATGGAAAACGAGTGAAAATTGAAACTATCGGTCGTTTTATCCGTATGATTAGTGTAAGACATTAATATAAAGGGCAGGATGCGTATGGATTCTTTTGAGAAAGTAGCGAAGGGTGAACTTGAGGTATGGAAAAGAAAGTTACTGAAAAGATCGGGAATTTTGAATCGTGTGACCAAGAAAGCTCAAATCAAAATGAACAAAATCATTCCAGAAAAAGTTCATAATGTGATAACTGATAGTATCAAAAATATGGTGAAGGTGACTTTAACAGGATCCAAAATAACGTTAAAGCAAAATCTCAATGTGCCATCGACATTACAAGAAAAAGAAGAACTAATGAAAGAAAGACTTGATGTCTACCGGAAGACTGCGACAATTGAGGGGGCAGGAACAGGTGCTGGCGGGATAATGCTTGGGTTAGCAGATTTTCCGTTGCTATTATCTATTAAAATGAAATACTTGTTTGAAGCCTCCACAATCCAAGGTTATGATGTTAAACAATATGAAGAGAGGCTCTTTATTCTTCATATATTCCAATTGGCGTTTTCAAGCGATGAACACCGACAAGAAATCTTAGCGATCATGGAGAATTGGAACAATGAAGTAGAGCGGTTAAAAGATATGGATTGGAGAAAGTTTCAGCAGGAGTATAGAGACTATATCGATTTTGTCAAAATGCTGCAATTGGTTCCTGGTATCGGGGCGGTAGTGGGGGCTTATGCAAATTATCAATTATTAGATCAATTAGGAGAGACCGCGAAATTTGCCTATCGAATTAGATATTTTGGGAAGAGGGGATGACCGTACTGGTTATCCTTTTTTGTAGAATAGGTTTATTTGAGTCATGGAATAATTATTCCGTTAAAAGCAGCTAAAATCCACAAAAGTAAAAATAAGGACCTCAAAAGGGTCGAATGGAGCCGTGAAAATCCGTAAAAGTAAAAATGAGGACCTCAAAAAGGTCAAATCAAACTAAAATCTGCAAAAACCTAAAAATGACGTCCGACAATGCTCTTAGCATTACTTCTTCAAAGTACGTCGTATTTTTGGTTGACAATTTTACGTACAAAATATGAACTTGATTAAAATATCCGCACAGATCACGCGTAATGGAGTGATTCAATGCGGATTATTTTGATCTTTTATTAGTTTCACGAACTAAGGATACTCCACCGATTTCATTCCAGAGATTTTTCCAGGAGTTATTTCTGTAGAGCTCTCTCTTCACTATATTTTTGCTGATATCGAAGTGAAGCCGTTCCTAATGTTTTCGCCGCTATTAGCATTGCTTTCTCATTTATATCAAACTTTGGGTGATGATGTGGGTAAGGATTTGTTACTCCGTCTGGTGCTGCGCCAGTAAAGAAGAATGTTCCTTTTACTTTTTGAAGGTAATAGGAGAAATCTTCTCCACCCATTTGAAGTTCACTTTCTTCTATTTCTGTTACTTCACTTATTTCCTCGGCACAATGAATGAGAAATTGTGTTTCCTCTTCATGATTAATGACAGCAGGATACCCTTTATCATAGGTGAAATCGTATTCACAATCTGCACTGATACATGTTCCATTGACTACTTTTCTCATTTCTTCCATTATGAAATCTCTCACGTCTTCGCTAAATGTTCGTACCGTACCAATTAATTTTGCAGAGTCTGCGATCACATTAAAGGCATTGTCGGCTACGAATGAACCCACAGTGACAACGGCAGGGGTGACCGGATTAATCCGTCTGCTTGCAATTTGTTGGAGGTTTGTTACGAGCTGGGAAGCAATGACAATCGAATCTTTTGTTAAATGTGGTTGGGCTCCATGTCCTCCTTTTCCTTTTATAACGATTTCAAAACGATCTGCAGCCGCCATAAGTGGTCCTGTTCGATATTGGATTTTTCCGAGCGGCTCTTGTGCCCATAGATGGGTTCCAAAAATGACATCCACTCCATCTAAACAACCAGCTTCAATCATTGGTTTCGCACCACCGGGCGCATATTCTTCGGCATGTTGGTGAATGAATACATAAGTCCCCTCTAATTCATGCTCCATTTCCTTTAGAGCTTTAGCTAATACAAGAAGTGTTGCAGTATGCCCATCATGTCCACATGCATGCATGACCCCAGGCACCTTTGATTTATATGGAACATCTTTTTCATCTTGAATTGGTAAGGCGTCAAAATCGGCTCTTAAAGCGACCGTATATCCTGGCTTAGATCCTTTAACTGTCGCTACAAGTCCGTTCCCTCCGATGCCGTGATTTACTTCTATACCTATTTCCTTATAATAATTCGCGATATATTGGGCCGTTTCATATTCCTTAAAGGATAGTTCAGGGTGCTGATGGAGATATCGTCTAATTTCAACCATCTCGTTCCAATTAGCTTCTAATTTATTCAAAAGATTTTCGATCACATAAAGTCCTCCTTAATACATTTACTATTAAGAATATTATAACACCAATAGTAGATTCTTTTGAGATATTTTCTAAATTAAAAACATTGCAACGATCGTTGTCACCACAAGTCCAATAATGACGGGCATTAAATTTCGACGAGCCAATTCAAATGGATCCACTCCGCATATTGCAGCTGCTGGAATAAGGGCCCATGGAACTAATGTCCCTCCTCCAACCCAGATACCCGCTACTTGACCAAGTGCTGTTAAAGTTGCTGCACCAGAACCAATTGCTTCTGCAAAGAGGCTAGCAACAGAGCCTGCGAGTGAAATTCCTGAGAAACCAGAGCCGTCTAAGCCTGTAATCGCACCAACAGTTGTTAATGTGATAGCACCAACACTTTGAGATATCGGAACGACCGATGCTAAAGCCCCACCTAGATCATTTACAATTCCCTGGGAAGTTGAAGGAAGGGAATCCCCAATAATGGTTTGAAAGCCAGAATCACCTAAGTAAAAGAAAGCCGCAATCGGAATCACCGGACCAAAAACTTTAAAGCCGAATTGAAAACCTTCGATCAGGAAACTCGTGGTTTTCTCGAGACCTTTTCCTTTATAGCCAACAAGGGAGATTAAGATAAGGATAAGAACAGAGGTCCCTCCAATTAAAGCTGTTGCGTCACCTCCCTGTAAATTAAAGGTGATCATTGCAACAATGTCTAGGGCAAATAGGATTGGGATTAACAAGGCAAAGAATTTTTTTGATGAGTTGGACAGTGCTTGGCTAGAGTCAGCATCCGAAGAATTCATGACAATCGTAGAAGTGTGAACTTTTAATTTGCCGTTTTTCATATCTCTTTTTAGAAACAAGAATGCGGAGAAGGTAGTCACTATTCCCATAACAGCTACAAGTGGAATACTTGCTGCAAGTACTTCAGAAATCGGTAATCCTGCAGCATCTGCTGTTAGTTTAGGAGCTGCTTGAATGACATAATCTCCGGATAATGCAATTCCATGACCAAATAGATTCATCGCCATGGCAGCCCCCAATGCTGGCAATCCCACTCTAAGAGCAACGGGTAATAGAACTGCTCCTAATAAAGCAACCGCAGGGGATGGCCAGAAGAACCATGAAATCACCATCATTAAGATCCCAATAGTCCAATAAGCAAGTGTCGGAGTTTTAATGAGTTTCGTAAATGGTGAAATCATCGCATCATTGATCCCTGTCGTTGTTAAACTTTTACTCATTGCTACAATAATAGAGATAACAAGAATAGTAGAGAGCAGTTGGGTTATCGCAAAGATGAAGCTATTAAAAATACTGCTAATAGACTCGGTCAAAGAGCCTGTTGCGGTTAAGGCAAGGAGAAAAATTCCGATAATACATATTAAAGAAGTATCTCGCCTTAACACCATAAACAGAATAATCAGCCCAATGAACAGCAAATAAATCCAGTGAAGCATCGTTAATTCGATTTCCAAAAGGAACACCCCTTAAGTAGCAAAGTATAGGCATTTGCCACGGTTAATGTACTACAGAATATGTCACCTTTTCCGTACTTGTGAGAGACAGGGAGAATAAAATCCGTCTTAAGACGGATAACAAATCATGCCTTTGCAACTCTTATCTTGTTCATTAACTTATTTATAATAAGGACTAAGAAAAGGAGTTTTCGACATGTAAATAGAATTCACATATTGAGGAGAATAAGGCGGTGAAGCATCTTGAAAACGAACGGAAGAAGGCAATGGTTTTTTTCTGCCTTTCTATTATTAATAGGGATCATGCTCCTACTCATTAATATTGGTGTCATTTCCTTGGAAATAAAAGAGATTATTGTCAGAATACTCCCGGTTTTGTTTGTCAGTACAGGGATAAAGTGGATTGTTGATAGCTTTCGATATAGAAGCAGCGGAAAAATAATGGCTGGATTATTCGTGGGAATATTAGGGGGCCTGAAGATACTCGATCAATTGCAATTAGTAACCTTTAGTTATAGTGATTGGTGGAGATTATGGCCTGTTTTTATTATAGCAATTGCTTTTCAAGGTCTCTTTTGGAAAAAGAAGATTAGGGTCAATATAGCACCCCATGATAATGATGAAAAAACAGTCATAAAAAACAAGATTAAAAGCCAGACAAAAAAGAAACATAAAAGAAATCATCACAATGTATTTATAGGTGAATTGAAATTTAAAGATCCCAATTGGCCATTAGAGCCAATGAGTATTCACAATGGAATTGGAAATTATTATTTTGACCTTAGTAAAGCGTATATCCCTGAAGGGGAGACACCTATTCTTATCAAGGGATGGATGGGTGAATTGAAAATGCTTGTCCCCGAAGATGTAGCTGTTGAAATTGATGTTTGTGTAAGCGTTGGGGAAATTAGACTTTTCGATCGAAAATCTTCAGAAGTAAGTCCTCAATATTATTACCGTTCACCTGATTATGAAGAAGCAAATAAGAGAATCAGAATGAGCATTGCTATAAAAATTGGGTCTGTACGGATCATGCGTGTATAAATGGGGTGAGCCTTTATGAAATCTTCCAATACAATTAGAGCGTGGTTTATTAAAAGCTACTTAATGACAGGAGTAATGGGAACTCTTCTTATATTTTTAGTGCTACAAGGTTATTTGATCATTTCCGATACCCCACAGCTAAATCTTTTGGGGACAATCTATTTAACTCTAGTTATTTTTATTATTTTTATCATGGTAAGTGTTTATTCGGCACTTCGTTCAAGTAGCACACTAACGAGCAGATTAGATGATGTATCGGCATTTGTTTCGACATTAAGAAGAGGTAAATTTTCAGAGAGAGTCCATCAGTCTGAACAGGATGAAATTGGAATTCTTTCTGAGGAACTCAATCAGCTTGCGGGTTATATTCAGGATCAAGTTAGATCCTTACAACGATTGGCTGATGAGAAGTCTGAACTCGCTCAACAAGCTCACCATGCTGCTGTTATGGAGGAAAGACATCGACTTGCGCGCGACTTACATGATTCTGTAAGTCAGCAGCTATTTGCTCTCAATATGTTATCATCTGCAGCATTGAGAAGCTTACAACAGCCTAAAAAAGATGAGGCAGAATCGATTATGAGTCAAGTAGCAGAAATTGCAGCAAAAGCTCAAGGAGAAATGAGAGCGTTATTATTACATTTACGTCCAGTTGATTTAAAAGGGGAAACGTTGGCTCAAGCTTTGAATACATTAGTTCTAGAATTGAAAGACAAGACATCTATTTGTATTGACGCTCACTTTGATGATTTAAATAGCTTATCTAAAGGAGCAGAAGCACATCTGTTTAGAATCATACAAGAAGCTCTCTCCAATGTTCTTAGACATGCAGAAGCGACAAAAATTAAAGTAGAGACGAAACAACTAAAGGGTTCTCTCACAATTTATATAAGCGATAACGGAAATGGTTTTAATGTTGATCAATATAAACTGACATCCTATGGGTTACAAACCATGAGGGAGCGTTGTGAGGAAATCGGAGGAATCTTTGAAATTCGCTCTAAAAAGAATAAAGGAACCTATATTCATATGACAATCCCTACTGAATAAAAGGAGGCAACAAGGTTGAGAAAAATAAAAGTCATGATTGTGGATGATCATGAAATGGTTCGTTTGGGAATGAGGACATATTTATTAACAGAAGATTCGATCGAGTTTATGGGGGAAGCTAAAAGTGGAAAGGAAGCTGTAAAGTTAGCGAAGCTTTATCAGCCTCAAGTGATATTAATGGATTTACTTATGGAGGACGGGAATGGGATAGCGGCAACAAAAGAAATCCTTACATTTCTTCCAAAATGTAAAATTATTATCCTTACAAGCTATTATGATGATGAAAAGGTTTTTCCAGCAATTGAAGCAGGTGCACATAGCTATCTATTAAAAACGGCTAGTGCTGAAGATGTGACAACAGCTATTTATAAAGCGGCAAAAGGGGAGTCAGTAATTGCTTCTCAAGTTGCAGATAAAATGATGAATCGCTTTCGTCCAAAGCAAAGGAAGCTTCATGAAGATCTTACAGTGAGAGAGCTTGATGTATTAAAGTGCTTAGGAGAAGGTATGACAAATCAGGAAATTGCTGATAGGTTATTTATTGGAATCAAAACAGTGAAAACGCATGTTAGCAATATTTTAAGTAAACTAGATGTAGCAGACCGAACACAAGCAGCTATTTATGCAAATCGAAATGGAATTACGATAAGTGGACAATAACCTTTTTTGAGGTTGACCCAAAGGATCAACCTCATTTTACCTGCTAACGAGTAGTTGTCAACATTTTTATCACATCATCATAGCTTTTGATACAAGCGAATTCTAGGTGTAAATTGGTCAGTGACAAGTGGTGAATCGATTCAGCAGAATAAAGTGAGCCATCAAAGGACTCCATTTCAAAGCAAGCAGTAGCATCGTGTACAACGGTGACATCATATTGTAAATTTGCAGCCATTCTGACAGTAGTAGAAACACAATGGTTAGTCGTAAGCCCAACGACAATAAGGCTTTGAATGTTTTCCTTTTTTAAATATAAATCCAATTCTGTGCCAATAAAAGCACTGTTTACTTCTTTCACAATATGCTTTTCATGAGGTAAAGGCTCAAAACCTTCCATGAAATGAAATCCATTTGCCCCAGGATGTAGAGGAGAATCACTATTTGTTGAAGAGTGTTGAACATGTATAATGGGAAAATGCTTATCCCTCCATAGTGATAACAAGCTTAAGGCTTTTTCTTCAGCCCCTACATTATTTCTTCTTCCCCAAATTGGTGACTGAAATCCCATTTGAAAGTCAATAAGAAGTAAACACGGATTTCTCAACTTTCCCCACCTACTCTTTTATAAATTGAAATCACATGCAAGTATCCTTATTTTCCATTAAGCTTTTGGACAAGTGAGCTGAATCCCTCCCTTTATCTATTTTTAAAAGAAAAATATCGATAAAGTATACGGAAGAATTTAACTTTTTATGAATGTAAACTGCAGGATTGACATTAGACAACCTATAAAAATAACCATGCACCAAAAAGATATAGTACTGTGGCAATTCCTGCACCAATAGCCGAGATTTTCAATTTATATCGAGCATAGTCGACAAGTGGCATTTCTAAAATGGAGGCAGTCGTGATGGTCGTGTCGCCCAAGGGGGAAGTCATTGCTCCAAAAGATCCGCTTGCAAAGACAGCACCCACGGTCATGGGAATCGATGCATCAGTGGCTGTCGCGAGAGTCATTCCAAGGGGCATAAATAATCCCCACGTTCCCCATGAGGATCCTATAAAGTATCCAACAACAGATCCAATCAAAAATATAATAGCTGGAATCGTAAAAACAGGCAAAAAGTTTCCTAAAGATGAACTGATGAATTCTGAGAATCCAAGATCCTCAGCTGTTAAGGACAGAGCCCATACTAATATAAGGAGGATGATCGCTTGCATGAGTTGATTTCCTCCATCAATAAAGTGGTACAACATTTCATCTAGGGGCAGTTTGCGGATAACGTAAAATAAAAATGTCAAAATGAGTGTGATGAAAACGGCTAGAAGCATGACAAAGGTTGCGTCAGCTTCAGAAAACGCATCAAATAATGTATCCGCGCCTTTTGAGATCCCGTCTTGCCATAATAGAAATAAGGAAAGCCCTAAAAGGAGAAATAATGGGACGATTAAATTCCATGGTTGTGCTTTTACCATACTTAATTCTTTTTTTATACCAATTCTATGGTATTGGTGTTGACTTTTTTTTTCGTCCTCTTTGTGATTGGTTTCTTCCTTTTGCTTTTTTGATTTCCAGAATGTACGGATTAGGCCGATAATCAACATTACAATCGCAAAGAAGTTGAATGGAATACTAAGAAGAAACACGGAATAGGGTGTGAGCTCTAGTCCATTTTCTTGAATACCAGCCTCAACGAGCGATACCATAAAACCGACAAAAGCTGTTGCAACCGGTAATAGAACAATGACAGATGCTGTTGAGACATCCATTGTAAACCCTACTTTTTCCTTTGAAATTTTCACTTTCTCCATTAAGGATTTAACAACTGGACCAATCATCATTATCCGAAACATAGGCATCATAAACGTAAAGGGGAGGGTGAGCCAAATTAATGCTAATAAACCACGCTGCGTATTCATTTTTTTGCCGATCCATTCAGAGAATCCTTTAATTCCCCCAGATATTTTCATCATTCCAACTAGCCCGCCAAATAAATATAAAAACCCGACAATTTTAATATTTGTTTCGTCAGAAAGTGTTGTGACAATGAATTGGATCGCTTGTTCAGAACCACTTAACAAATTTACCTTAATAAGAAAAGAGCCAACTAAAATTCCTAATACTAGTCCAGGTAATATTTTTTTTAACCAAATCGACATACTGATTACAATCAAAAAGGGAATAAGCGAAAGCCATGCATGCAAGGTCATTCCTCCTCTCATTTCTCCTATTTTCTCCAATATTTTTTACTTCATTCTGTATTGGTAAGAGCATATTACTCATAGAGAAAGAAAGGGATTCTTTCATTTCATTTGGAATGCCTATTCTTGGTTTAATGGGTATAAGCAAAAAATTAGAGGGGGGGGGAACAAAACACGGATCCAATTAAGAAGGGGGTGACTAAATTTTAGTCTAACAAGTCACCCTTTCTCTCTATCTGGATCAAATTTAGTTTTCTTCGTTAGGAATTGTGTACTGTTTAACATAAGAGGCTCGCGGGAAATTGTCTTTTTTAGTCTCTCCATCATTACTTTTTTTCTTATTTTCATGGGCATTTGAGTATTGTTTCGAATTCTTCCATCCTAAAAAGGCTTTTTCGTTTTCCCATAACGTCATGATGACATATGTGTCAGTATCTAGCGGTCTTAGGACTCTAATGGCTATAAAGCCTGGAGCGTTTTCTATTAGACCTGCTCGATTTTTAAAGCGGTATTCAAACAATGGGCGACCCTCATCTGTTACCGGGATATTATTGCAAACTACAAATCCACTATTTTGAAGGCTCCCTGAGCGATCAATAACTTCATATCGGCGTGGTTCCTGAAAGAATGAGTCACCCTCTGTTTCGTGAATGAGCAAAGAAGTTTCGGCATTCTGCATGATTATCATTGATTCATTTGAATGTTTTTGTTCAATCTTCTTTAAAAATTCATATGTACCTATCGCCATGTATAATTTCATCATTCTCACCTCATCTAGATTCGTTTCTACTTACTCTTCCCTAAATTTATCATCTTGTAACCTTTTTCCTGAAAATTTATTAACTCTATTGTATTTGGAATTTTTTTAAAGTGCAGTCAGCTCTGTTATTTCGGCAATTTTATGACATTTCCTTTGAAATACTATACTTTTCTCCTTAAACAGTCTATAGTTGTATCCGTGTAAAAGTACGGTATTTTAAAAGATAATTTTTTATTCATTTTAAAGTATATTACAATGTGAAAAGATAGTTAGAAAGGTGGACGAAAAAAGTATGAAGACTTTTAATGATACATTACTTAAAGCTGCTAGGGGTGAAAAGACTGACCAAGTACCAGTATGGTATATGCGTCAAGCTGGGCGTTCCCAACCTGAATACCGTGAAATTAAAGAGAAATATTCTTTGTTTGAAATTACACATCAACCAGAGCTTGGTGCATATGTGACAAGACTTCCTGTTGAAAATTATGGTGTTGATGCGGCCATTCTTTATAAAGATATTATGTCACCACTTCCTGCCATTGGTGTAAAGGTGGATATTAAATCAGGAATTGGGCCCGTTATCGATAATCCAATTACTTCCTATAAGGATATAGAAAGCCTAGGTGAGATTGATCCAGAAAACGATGTACCATATGTTCTAGATACGATCAAAATCCTAACACAAGAGCAGCTTTCAGTACCGCTTATTGGATTTGCTGGTGCACCGTTTACCCTCGCAAGCTATATGATTGAGGGAGGACCTTCAAAGAATTACAACAAAACAAAAGCATTTATGTATGCAGAGCCTAAAGCATGGTTCGCATTAATGGATAAACTAGCAGAAATGACGATTACATATGGTCGATCTCAAATCAAAGCGGGAGCCTCTGCTTTTCAAATCTTTGATTCTTGGGTAGGAGCTTTAAATGTTGCGGATTACCGCTATTACATTAAACCTACAATGGAGAAAATCTTTTCTGAGTTAAAAAAAGAAAGAGTGCCTCTGATTATGTTTGGTGTCGGGGCTAGCCACCTGGCAATGGAATGGCATGACCTGCCTCTTGATGTTGTTGGGTTGGATTGGAGATTGCCAATTAGGGAAGCTCGTCAAATGGGAATAAAAAAACCTGTACAAGGGAATTTAGACCCAGCTATTCTTTTAGCTCCTTGGGAAGTGATTGAAGAGAAAGCGAAAGCAATTTTAGATCAAGGAATGGAAAGCCCAGGTTATATCTTTAATTTGGGCCACGGTGTTTTTCCAGAGGTAAAGCCAGAAACATTGAAACGATTAACGTCATTTATCCATGAGTATTCAGTGAGCAAAAATAGAGGATAGAGCAAACTATTTTGGTATCATTTAATATATATGGCACAATAGCTACTGAGTCTTTAAATGAGGTGGAATAACATGAAGAAGAAGATGGGTTTACTTGTAATGGCTTATGGAACTCCATATAAAGAAGAAGATATAGAGAGATATTACACTCATATACGTCACGGACGTCCACCAGCACCAGAGATGTTAGAGGATTTACGTCAACGGTATGAAGCAATTGGAGGAACTTCCCCGCTTGCTGAAATTACCCAGGAACAAGCCGATAAGCTTGAAGTCCATTTAAATACGATCCAAGATGAAATTGAATTTAAATCTTATTTGGGATTGAAACATATAGAACCATTTGTCGAAGATGCAGTGGAACAAATGCACAAGGATGGTATTGAAGAAGCGGTCTCAATTGTATTGGCTCCACATTTCTCAACATTTAGCGTTAAATCTTATAATGGCCGTGCAAAAGAAACAGCTGAAAAACTAGGAGGACCCCATATCACTTCTGTTGAAAGCTGGTATGATGAGCCCAAGTTTATTCAGTATTGGGTAGATCAAATAAGTGAAACGTATGAAAATATGCCGGAAGATGAAAGAGATCATTCAGTCCTAATTGTATCTGCACACAGTCTTCCTGAACGCATTTTAAAAGATGGTGATCCGTATCCAGACCAATTGGATCAAACAGCCAAATTGATTGTGAAGGGTGCTGCTGTAAATGAATATGCCATTGGCTGGCAAAGTGAAGGGAACACCCCTGATCCATGGCTTGGACCAGATGTACAAGATCTAACAAGAGAGTTATATAAAGAAAAAGGCTATAAAGCATTTGTTTATATCCCGGTTGGGTTTGTCGCGGATCATCTCGAAGTCTTATATGATAATGACTATGAATGTAAAGTAGTAACAGATGAACTGGGAGTGAGCTACTACCGTCCGGAAATGCCAAACGCTAAACCTGAATTCATAGATGCATTAGCCACTATCATTTTGAAACAATTAAAATCATGAAAGAAATCTAGAAAAAGAAGGCGATGAAACCGTGTTGCAAGAGAAACAGAAGGTTGTAGTAATTGGTGGGGGAATAACCGGTTTAACAGCTGCCTATTATTTACAAAAAGAAGCAGATCAATCTGGACGACCAATTGAAGTCACGCTAATTGAAGCGGGGCATAAGTTGGGAGGGAAAATTCAGACCGTTATCAAAGACGGTTTTGTCATTGAACGTGGTCCTGATTCATTTTTGGCAAGAAAAAAGAGTGCATCCCGTCTAGCTGTAGATGTCGGTATGGAAGATAAACTAATAAGTAATTCTACCGGTACTTCTTATGTTCTTGTGAATGAAAAGCTACACCCTATGCCAGGTGGTTCTGTGATGGGAATCCCCACACAAATGGCGCCTTTTGCTACTACGGGTCTGTTTTCCATGCAGGGAAAAGTTAGAGCTGCAGCCGATCTTGTTCTTCCTAAGTCATCTGAACGAGGAGACCAATCCCTAGGTCAATTTTTCCGAAGAAGGTTAGGAGACGAGGTCGTTGAAAATCTTGTAGAACCACTTCTTTCAGGTATTTATGCCGGGGATATAGATAAAATGAGTTTAATGGCGACTTTTCCTCAATTCTATCAAGTTGAGCAAGAGCATAGAAGTCTAATATTGGGTATGAAGAAGACAACGGCTGCTCCACCAGTAAAAAAAGGTGAAAAGAAAAAAGGAGTCTTTCTAACCATAACTTCTGGATTGCAATCTTTTGTAGACGCAATTGAGGCAAAATTGAAACCAGAAAGCGTCATCAAGGGTGTAAAAGTAAACTCGGTTGAAAAGACAGAGGGAACGCATTATTCAGTCATCTTGAATACGGGAGAAGAATTGTGTGCAGACAGTATCATTGTTGCAACTCCGCATAATGTTATTCAGTCGATTTTTTCAAGGTATTCCATGTTTGATCATTTAAAAGAAATGCCTGCTACATCTGTTGCAACTGTAGCTATGGCGTTTCCGAAAGAAGCGATCAAGAAGGATATCGACGGAACGGGCTTTGTTGTTTCACGTAATAGTGATTATACGATTACAGCCTGTACATGGACACATAAGAAATGGCCTCATACGACTCCTGATGGTAAAGTGTTACTTCGCTGCTATGTGGGACGAGCTGGAGATGAAGCAGTTGTTGACCTTTCAGATGACCAGATTAAAAAAATTGTTTTAGATGATTTAAGCAAAATCATGGATATTGATATGGCCCCTGACTTTACAATTGTTTCTAGATGGAAGGATGCTATGCCGCAATATACAGTAGGACACAAAGATCGGGTTTTTAAACTTAAAGATTCAATTGAACATAAACTGCCAGGAGTATTTATTGCTGGTAGCTCCTTTGAAGGAATTGGTCTCCCCGATTGCATCGATCAAGGAGAAGCAGCAGTAATGCATGTGTTAAATTATTTATCATAAAAAATAGGGCAAATGATCATGTGTCAAGAAGCGATATCAAAGTTATTGATATTTTCTTGTACATTGTTATTGCCCTATTTTTTTTTTGCTCATTTCTAAAAGATTGTTGTTTATAAATATATTTTGTGCGATGAAGAAGTTGATTGGAGCGGAAATCAACTACTACTCTATATTTGAAAAATAACAACCAAGTATACGAAAACAGCCTTTTATTTTAAAGAGGTTGATTTTTTAATCCTATTCGTGATAATCTAATTTACGAGCAGAAATGACTATAATTACATTTTGGTCATTTGGTCAGAGGGGGGCGTTAAAGTGTCTATGGATCGTAAAAAATTAATTTTAGAAGCGGCAACAAAGTCATTTTCAATGTTTGGATATAAAGCAACGACAATGGATCAAGTATCAAAACTAGCCAATGTTGGAAAGGGAACCATTTATACGTTTTTTAAAAATAAAGAAGAGCTCTTTAATGAAATAGCAACAACACTAATTCGAGAAATGAAAGAAGCGGCAGAAGACACCATTAATGATAAGTTATCATTTTATGAAAATCTGCATCGAGCTCTATATCGAATTCTAGAATTTAGGAAAGAACATCAGCTAACAATAAAAATGTTCCAAGAAGAAAGGGAAATGGGAACCCCTGCTGTACATGAAGCTATGGAAGAAATTGAGAAGTCAATCGTAAATTACATTAAAGTGAAAGTTCAAGAAGCGATTGATCGTGGTGAAATTAGGCAGTGTAATCCTGAAATGACAGCATTTATCATGTTAAAACTCTATATATCGTTAATTTTCGATTGGGAACAATATCATCAGCCATTAGATAAAGATGAAATATTAGAACTATTCCAGCTTTATTTATTTCAAGGATTGTCAAAATGATAGTCCTTCTCTTTTTTAACAAAAATGACTAAATGAATAAAATAGTCAATAATCCATAAGGGGGATGTAAAATGAAAAAGTCACAGCTTTTCGCTGAGTTTAAAGCGATTTTTAAAAATAAGAAACTACTGATTCCAATCATTGCCGTTTTGTTTATTCCGATTATGTATAGCGGCGTGTTCTTATGGGCTTTCTGGGACCCGTACGAACAGCTTGAAGAGCTCCCAGTGGCAATTGTAAATAGTGATAAACCTGCAGAATACAACGGAGAAACGATTCATCTTGGTGATGATTTAGTAGACAATTTAAAGGAAAGTGACCAATTTGATTTTCATTTCGTTTCGAAAAAGGATGGGTATGAAAATTTAGAGCATCAAGAGTACTATATGTTAGTTGAAATCCCGAGTACATTTTCTAAAAATGCTACAACATTATTAGAAGATGAACCCCAAAAACTCACATTAAAATATGTTCCAAATGAAAGCTACAATTTTCTTTCTGCCCAAATTGGAGATAGAGCAATGGAGGAAATTAAGTCTAGTTTATCTAAATCGGTAACCGAAACCTATGCAGAAACAATGTTTGATAAAGTGGGAGAATTAGGGGAAGGATTCGAAACGGCAAGGAAAGGAGCTTCTGAGCTTAATAATGGTGCTTCAAAAGTCTCAAAAGGTGCAGAGGAATTAAAAAACAATCTCCAAACACTTGCGCAAAAAAATATTGAATTCAATGGGAAGTTTTCAGAGGCTAAGTCAGGAGCGGCTTCTCTTGCTAGTGGTTCATCAGAGCTTCGGACGGGGCTGTCTCAGCTGTCAAATGGATATAGTGAGCTTTTAAATGGTATTGAGGAGGCTAACCCTGATATTAATCGTCTAGTTCAAGGAATCCAAGCTTCAAATCAAGGGTTAGAACAAGCAAAAGCTGGTACAGGTGAAATGGTTACAAAAACTGGAGAGATCCAGCAAGGTGCAGAAAGTCTTGCAAATGGAATGAATAAATTACATTCAGGAGCACAATCGATAAACAATGGTGCCATTGAGGTAAACAATGGGGTTCAACAGCTTGAACAAGAATTGTCACCATTATTATCCATGTTACCTCCTGATAAACAAAAAGAGCTAGTAGAGGCATTTACACAATTGAAAGCTGGTACAACTAATCTTACGGTAGGTACGGAACAGCTTGCTGGTAGCGCTGCGCAACTACAGCCAGGAGCAAATGAGCTTTCACAGGGATTAAAGCTTTTAAACGAAAAACAAATGGAATTACAGACAGGTTTAGGAGAACTTACAAATGGTTCTGCTCAATTAAGCTCAGGGGCAGAAAAGCTGCAAAGTGGTCAAAGTGAAATCATTCAAAACCTATCACTACTAAATGGAAAGTTTGCTGAAGCAGTAAAAGGTTCAACTAAATTAGCAGAAGGAGCTTCATCCCTTAATAATGGCATAAATCAATTATATAATGGATCATCCAGAATAACGGATGGGACCCAAAAACTCACAGATGGTTCAACAAAGCTGGTCAATGGCACTACAGAATTAAGTAAAGGTACAAATGAGCTAAGTAATAAGCTTCATGATGCATCTGAACAGGCCCATTCAGTCGAAGCTGATGAGGAGAATTATGATATGATGGCTGGCCCTGTAGATCTTAATAAAAGTGCCATCCATGAAGTACCTAACTATGGAACTGGAATGGCGCCATATTTATTATCACTTGGATTGTTTGTTGGTTCGTTGTTAATTTCAATTGTCTATCCATTAAAAGAACCTACTATCCGTCCAGCAAATGGACTCTCTTGGTTTTTAAGTAAATTTACTGTATTAGTTACTGTTGGAATCCTGCAATCTCTAATTGCTGGCGGAATTCTTCTATTTGGTCTCGGAATCGAAGTGGAAAGCATCCCATTATTTTTCCTATCCACGATTGTTACTAGCCTTACATTTATAGGTTTAATTCAGGTACTTGTTACAATGTTCGGGGATCCCGGTCGTTTTATTGCGATCATTATTTTAATTCTTCAATTAACAGCCAGTGCTGGTACTTTCCCAATAGAGCTCATCCCTCAAGCACTGCAGAAAATTAGTACAGTATTGCCTATGACATACTCCATTTCAGCTTTTAAAGCTGTCATTTCAAGCGGAGATTTTGCCTTCATGTGGCAAAACCTAATAACACTTGTTCTGTTCTTTGGAGGGTTTGTCATTGTATCAATAGGATATTTTATGGCATTGTTTAAAAAACGATATAAAAATGTGGTAATGGAGCAGTAAATGGAGCCGGCTATTCATGTTGAATGAATGGCCGGCTTTTTTAGAAGTATCAGGGGGGCAAAGGGTCAATTTTACGAAAATTAGAATTATTGCACGAAAATAAAATTTATTGAATATATTCGGATCTATACTCCATTTCAAATTATGAAGTTCTCTTCACAAAATTTCCTTTTAATAGCTACAATTTCGATGTTTAAAAACCCATTTAGCCTGCTAGAATAGAGGTGTAGTAATGAATTGGAGGAAAAATCTATGAAACGATTTAAATTATTTGGAGTGGTTACCATACTCTCTTTAATGATTGCAGCATGTGGTACAAATGAAGAAAAGAATAACGGATCTTCAAATGAGGGGAATTTAGTACCGGTCAAAGCTGAATTATCCGTTCCTGAAAAAGTGGATAAAGGAGATACTGTAGTCTTTGAAACGGTGGTAACTCAAGGGGATGAAAAGGTAGAAGATGCTTCAGAGGTGAAATATGAAGTATGGATGGAAGGAAAGAAAAAAGATAGCAAAATGATTAAATCAGAACAAAAAGTAGATGGACTTTATACAGCAGAATACAAATTTACTAACGATGGCCAATACCAGGTTCAAGTGCATGTAACCGCTAGAGAGATGCATACGATGCCGAAAGCGACAGTAGCTGTTGGAAATGTAGAAAATGGTGGTCATGCACATGATGAAGGTGATGATCATCCACATGAGGAAAAAGGTAACGAACATTCCCACGAAGAATCTAGTGTTCTTATTCATTTTATGAAGCCTGATGATGTCAAAGTTGCCAAAGAAACAAAATTAATAACGCATGTAACAAAAAATGATACATCACTTTCAAAAGCACAGGTTCGCTTTGAGATATGGCAGGATGGATCAGAAAAACATGAGTGGGTCACAACAGAAGAAATGAAGCCTGGTGAGTACACAGGTACATACTCATTCTCTGAAAAAGGGGAATACCATGTTCAAGTCCATGTTGAAAATGATGAAGGTGTTCACGAACATACAATGGAAATGATTACAGTAGAATAGAAAAAAGAGAGTTCGGTTAAATGCATTAGATTAAGCATTCAACCGAACTCTTTTGTTCTTTGATAAGAATGTATAAAAATTAGGAGTATTATTGAAAAAAAGTTGTCTGGCCTGTTCAAGGCGCTTCCACTTTTCTAATTACAATTCTTGTTGACCAATACAATGGTCGCAATGGTTGCCATAGCACTCATGCTGCTCTTCAATATTCTCTCCGCATTTCGTACATTGCTTAGGTGGTAGGTTTTTGAAAAAATCGACAATGCTCGTTAACAAGTAAATCCCCTCCGTTTAAATGATTACCCCTTTGTACAAGTGTTATATAACTGTTATTTATTTATATTTTATTGTATTATAACAGATTCATCCTCGTCAATGATTTTTTGAATGCAATTCGCTATTAATGAAAAAATAGGCATAATGAAGTATAGTAAAGGCGTAGGTGAAAACGATTATCATTGGATTTAAAAGGAGATGTCGCCATAATGAGGCTAACGGTCATCGGTCAATGGGGAGGCTATCCAAAAGCAGGGGAAGCAAGCTCTGGGTATCTTCTTGAATACGATGGATTTCAATTACTTGTTGACTGTGGGAGTGGAGTCCTATCATTTCTTCAAACACATATAGACGTGAAGGAATTAGATGCTCTTATCCTTTCGCATTACCATCCCGACCATGTTGCAGACATTGGTGTTCTACAACATGCATTGTTGATTCAATATCATTTAGGCGAGTACAATCGTACTTTGCCTGTTTATGCACATGCTGAAGACAAAACATCATTTGCAAAGCTTACATATAAGAACTTAATGAAAGGTCACCAATATAATCCAAATGGAACAGTAGAAATTGGCCCTTTTTCGATTTCGTTTTTAAAAACAAAGCACCCGGTTCCATGCTATGCAATGAGAATAGAAGCTGGTGGGAAAGTATTCGTGTATACAGCCGATTCAGCTTTTAAAGAAGAATTTATTCCATTTACAAAAGATGCTGATGTATTTTTATGTGAGTCTAATTTTTATGGAGAAATGAATGGTGCGAATGCTGGTCATATGACGAGCTTTGAAGCAGCTAGAATTGCTAAAGGAGCATGTGTGAAACAATTAATTCTTACTCACTTGCCGCATTTCGGTGATCTCAATCAATTAGTAGAAGAATCCAGCTCAATTTTTAAAGGAAAAGTACTATTAGCAAAGAAAGATCTAACAGTGGAATTTTAGGAGGAATTTAAATGCTTTTTATTGATAACCAAGGAATCACGGATCCCAGAATTAATTTAGCGATTGAAGAATATGCACTAAAAAATTTAGATATAAATGAGACGTATTTGTTATTTTATATAAATGAACCTTCTATTATAATCGGGAAAAACCAGAACACAATTGAAGAGATCAATACAGATTATGTCGATCGCCAAGGTCTGCATGTCGTTCGTCGTCTTTCAGGTGGTGGAGCTGTCTATCATGATAAGGGGAATTTGAACTTTAGTTTCATCACCAAGGATGATGGGGAGAGTTTCCATAACTTTCAAAAGTTTACTGAGCCTGTTATAAAAGCACTGAAAAAATTAGGCGTTGACGCAGAGCTCAGTGGCAGGAATGATATTGTGGCTGAAGGTCGTAAAATTTCTGGTAATGCTCAATTTTCAACAAAGGGGAGAATGTTTAGTCACGGAACATTACTGTTTGATTCAGAAATTGAAAACGTTGTTTCTGCATTAAAAGTGCGTAAAGATAAAATTGAGTCGAAAGGGATCAAATCGATTCGTAGCCGCGTAGCAAATATTTCAGAATTCCTTGAAGAGAAGATCACCATTGAGGAGTTTCGCTCCATGCTTTTGCGCTACATTTTTGATGAAGTCGATGATATTCAAGAGTACAAATTAACGGACACAGATTGGGGAAAAATCCATCAGCTCTCTAAAGAGCGTTATCAAAATTGGGACTGGAATTATGGGAAATCGCCGAAATTTGATTTACAGCATTCGCACCGCTTCCCTGTTGGAGGTGTAGATGTTCGTTTGAATGTGAATAAAGGGATCATGGAGGATTGTAAAATCTATGGTGATTTCTTTGGGGTTGGTGACGTCGCTGATATTGAAATGCGTTTAAAAGGTAAGCGTTATGATAGAGAGCAAATTGAAAAAGCATTAGAGGGAATTGATGTGAAGCACTATTTCGGGAATATAACGAAAGAAGAGCTCATTGATTTAATCTATTAATTTGAAAGGAGGGTGACTTTGTTCGGTCATCCTCCTTTGATATTTGTACTGTAACAGCCTTTATTTTTTATTCCAGTAACCTATAGCAATTCCGAGATTGAATGATAAAGCAAAGCCTAATAAGGAAGTTAACGTATGACTTGAATCCCCATTCCGAACTGAAATAATGATTTTTTACTAGTTTCATAGGCACCCCAAACTAGTAAAAGAATTTTTAGTAATTTTAACACTGTTTCTCATAAACTAGATGAAAAATTGTGAATATTTGAATAGGTCGCTTGAATAATACTATTCCATTCTATAAAATGAAATTGAAAACAATTAATTTATGAATGACTATTCATTCATATTTTGAAAGGGGAGGGAAAATTGAATTTATCATCACGGTTAGAAGAAACGTCGAAAATCCATAATACAAAACCTGCCTATTATTTTATGGGAGAGTCTAGTACATATGGAGAGTTGAATGGTGCGGTAAACAAATTTGCAAGTGGATTACAAGACATGGGTATTCAAAAGGGAGATCACATTGCACTTGTTCTGGGGAATTCCCCTCACTTCATCATTGCTTTATATGGTGCAATGAGGCTAGGGGCTACAATTATCCCAGTAAATCCCATTTATACACCTGATGAGATTGGCTATATTGTTCGAAACGGTGATGTAAAAGCGATTATTACTCTAGATATACTTGTCCCATTAATGGAGAAAATGCACACAGCATTACCTGAAGTTGAGCATTACATTATTTGTGAAACAGGAGATGAAAGAGTGAAAGGAGTCAATCCTAGGACACTTTCAATCTATTCCAAATTGAAATCGTTTACACAGTTGGTGGCAAACGGAGATGTTCTCTTTAATGGTCCGGAATTAGAAGAAGATGATATTGCTGTTATTCTTTATACATCAGGTACTACAGGAAAACCTAAAGGGGCTATGTTGACACATAAAAACCTTTATTCAAATGCTAGAGACGTTGGGGATTATTTGAAAATGAATGAGGAAGATCGTGTTGTTACCACATTACCAATGTTTCATGTATTCTGTCTAACGGTTGTATTGAACGCACCATTAATTTCTGGGGCAACCTTACTTATCGTTCCGAAATTTAGTCCAAAAGAGATTTTCGATTTAGCCAATAAATATCAGCCAACAGTCTTTGCAGGTGTTCCAACCATGTATAATTTTCTCTATCAATTTCCAGATGGAAATCCTAATGATTTAGCCTCATTAAGACTATGCATATCGGGAGGGGCTTCACTTCCTGTCGCACTGTTGAAAAACTTTGAGAAAAAATTTAATGTCATCGTATCAGAAGGCTATGGTCTTTCAGAGGCATCCCCTGTTACATGTTTCAATCCACTAGATCGCCCAAGAAAACCGGGTTCCATTGGCACAAATATTATGAATGTCAAAAATAAAATTGTCGATGAACTTGGAGAAGAGGTTCCTATTGGTGGAGTAGGAGAATTAGTTGTTCGTGGACCGAATGTCATGAAAGGATATTATAAGATGCCTGAGGATTCAAAGGCTTCTCTTAAAGACGGATGGCTATATACAGGTGATCTTGCCAGAAAAGATGAAGATGGCTATTTTTATATTGTCGATCGTAAAAAGGATATGATTCTAGTAGGTGGATACAATGTTTATCCACGAGAAGTGGAAGAAGTTCTCTATAATCATCCTAGCGTCATTGAAGTCGCCGTAATTGGCGTCCCTGACCCTGAACTAGGCGAAGTCGTAAAGTGCTTTGTTGTCAGCAACGAGAAAAATCTAACAGAAGAAGGTCTGATGAACTATTGCAAAGAACGTCTTGCTAAATATAAATGGCCAAAAGTCATTGAATTTCTTGAAGAACTTCCAAAGAACACAACAGGTAAGATTTTGAGAAGAGCCCTAAAGGATCAAGTATTACAATCATAGATAAGTAAGAGCTGACCTCGAGGTTGGCTCTTTTCATTTAATTTAGTTTTAGACATCACCCCAAAGGACTAAGGTAGTGAAGGAGATACTTCTCTAAAAAATGAAAGGGTTTTCGTAAATTTTGTCGAAATATAAAAATAGTGGAGATATCATTTAAGGGGATGAATCAAAATGGAATCAATCTTATTAGAGCAGCAAAAGCATTTGGCTATTGTGACAATTAACCGAGAAGAGGCTATGAACGCCTTTAATTATGACACTCTTGTTGAATTAGAACAGGTTGTCGAATCAATTAGGATTAACCCTGATATTCGTGTGGTTATTTTTACAGGTGCTGGAGAGAAAGCCTTTAGTGTAGGGGCGGATTTAAAAGAAAGAAAAACACTTACAGATCAACAAGTAAAAAGAAACGTATATAAAATCGGAGAAGTCTTTAATTCTATTAGTAATCTACCACAGCCGACCATAGCGGCTATGAATGGGTATGCATTTGGTGGGGGAATGGAGCTGGCTCTAGCATGTGATTTTAGGATTGCTGTTGAAGGAACAACGATGGGATTAACAGAAGCGAGTCTAGCGATTATCCCAGGTGCAGGCGGAACCCAACGCTTACCACGACTTATAGGTGAATCAAAAGCGCTTGAGCTCATCTTAACAGCGAGAAGATTAAGCTCGACTGAAGCATTTTCATATGGTTTATTAACAAAAGTCGCTTCAAAAGAGGCTTTTATGGAGGAGGTATTAGGATTTGCCGAACTCATGCTTTCAAATGGACCTATTGCCCTACAGCAGGCAAAATTCGCGATCACCAATGGGATGAATGTGGATCTGCAAACGGGTCTTCAGATTGAAAGAAAAGCCTATGAAATAACGATTCCCACAGAAGATCGTGTGGAAGCATTAATTGCTTTCAGTGAAAAAAGAAAACCTGAATTTAAAGGGAAATAATAGTGAAAAAGGTGGTGCATGTTTTGGAAAAGATGAAACATGTATCACCTTTTTAGTGATAAGAAAGGATAGAAAAGTTTATGAGTGGCAAGCGGAAGCCCCTAGACCTTCGAGTCATAAGTTAAATCACCAATGAAGGGAAAAGCAACTTTCCTTGGTGGCTCGTCTTATGCTTGTCGGAGCTGTTCAAGGCGCATCCGCTTTTCTATGTCCAGCTCCAGCGCCTAGGCCTTCGAGACATAAGCCAAGCCACCTAGAAAGGGAAAAGGCGCCCTTTCTAGGTGGCTCGTCTTATGCTTGTCAGGCCTGTACAAGGCGCTTCCGCTTTTCTTTTAGTCCCGATAATAAATCACCATCTGGCAGACCGCTTTTTCTCCATGTGTGTTTTTATAAATATGGGGTTTATGTCCATAGAAGTGGAGGGAGCTGCCTTCTGAAAGTGTAAATTTCTGTCCATCTAATTCAAGCTCCATTGTACCAGTTAATATTGTTAAGTACTCTTCTACGCCTTCTTGATGCCCTTCATTTTCATAGGAACATCCCGGTTCTAATTCAACCCGGTAGCTTTCCAACTTCTTTGTAGGTTCAAAAGGAAATATCGGATAAACGATATACCTCCCATTATCCTCAAGGACAGGCTGAACGTCTTTGTAGTGAACAAATGTTACGGGATGATCTTCATTTTTGAGAAGCGATGTAAAGGAAATTTTTAACCCATTCGCTATTTTCCAAAGGACTGCTACTGTAGGATTGGATTCTCCTCGTTCAATTTGTCCAATCATTGCCTTGCTTACTCCAGTCGTTTCAGCCACTTTCTCTAGGCTCCATCCTCTATCCTTTCGGAGCTTTCGTATATTAGATCCAATTTGCTCGGGGAATTTATCCAAATTTAGATCAACCCTCTCTTGTATGTTATAACGGTCGTATGTATAATATAATGAAAATATTCTTTTGTCTATTTTAACATATTTACAAGGGAGATGGGAGAGGTTGGAGGCATTATTAAATACACAGAATACTAGCTATTTCCGGCAAGGGATAGGCGCTGGTGCCAGCATTGCCGTCGGGTATTTTCCGATAGCGCTGACCTTCGGCTTATTAGCGAAAACGACTGGACTTACATTTATAGAGACGGTTATGATGAGTGTTTTTGTCTTTGCCGGTGCAGCTCAATATATCTCATTAAGTTTATTAGCTATTGGCACTGGTGCATTTGAAGTTGTACTAACCACCTTTATTGTTAACATTAGGCACTTTCTGATGTCTGCGTCTTTAAGTGAAAAACTTGAGGAGGATTCTCTTTGGAAGAAAGCAATCTATTCATTCGGGATTACCGATGAAACATTTACGGTTATTTCTGTTAAGGATGGAGTAATCAAAACGGCCTATGCGTTTGGTGTCATCGTCGTTTCTTACTTAAGTTGGGTCATTAACTCTGGACTCGGTTACTTAATTGGTGAAATTCTCCCTACCTTTCTTCAAGCGAGCATGTCTGTGGCACTGTATGCAATGTTCGTTGGACTATTAGTTCCTTCCATGAAAAAGAGTGTCAAAGTAGTATTTTTAGCAGGAACAGCGGCTATCTTTAACACTGTCTTTTTATTTTCGACTTCGATTTCAGAAGGATGGTCGATTGTACTTGCGACATCAATATCAGCGTTGTTAATTGAATTCGTTCAGCTGAAGACAAAGAAGGGAGAGAGGGGATAAGTGAATACATCTATAGTGTTAATGATCGTTGGAATGGCTGTTGTAACCTATATCCCGAGAATGCTCCCTTTTGTTGTCTTTAGAGGCAAAGAGCTTCCTCCCTTTTTACAAGGTGTATTAAAAAATGTCCCATATGCCGTGCTAGGTGCTTTGATTTTTCCAAAAATCTTATTTATTCAAGTAGGAAATCTTTCATTTGGAGCTATAGGAGCAATAGCGGCCTTTGTTTTAGCTTTTTTAGGAGCGAATGTCATCGTGGTGGTATTAGGGTCCATTGGAGTTCTTTCCCTCTATTCCGTTTTGTTTATGTGAAGGGAGATTTTACTTCGTAAAGGACTGTCCCATATGAGGGCTGGAACCACTAGGGATGGACCGGCCCCAATAATTAAAAAGAGTTTAAATCTGGATTGTGGAAACATAGTGTTCATATGACGGAAATCGACATTAATTTGTCCGGTAAGGTAATTAATTCCTTCAGGTTTGACGATAATTTGTCTGATACATAGCATATATTGACCGTTCAACACTTATTTTCCCGCAGGGTTGATCGATTTTTAAAGCTATTTTTCCATTCTGATTATTTTGTTCTAAAAAATAGGACATGTTATTACATATAGTAAGGAGGGAGAGAAGGGAGGAGAAGACAATTTTATGGTAAGAAAATGGGCATTTCGAGGGGTTTTCGCTTATTTGTTATTTGGATTAGTTATGTATGTTTATTTATATTTTCTAGCAGATTCATCATTACCCAACTCGCTTAAAGGTACGAGTGCAGATCCAGAAACCTTTATGAACTCTAGAGAGTTGATGCTGTCAGAAGAGTATTCTACTATTCGTAATCTGTTGTTTTTTCTTTCCACACCATATGAATGGGTGTTTTATTTTCTCATTCTAATCCTTGGTGTTTCGAGAAAATTTGAAAACTGGGCAGTGGAAACAACTAAATTTCGCTTTTTGCAAACGGGAATTTATTTATTTTGGCTCACGTTAACGTCTTTTATTGCGATCTTTCCGTTCCAGTACATTTCACATACGCTTTCAAAAAGATACAATATTTCAACACAGTCCTTTAGTGGGTGGATGAAGGATGAATTTACCGACTTTTGGGTGAATTACTTAATGATGTTCGTCATCGTTACTGTACTTTATTGGTTAATAAGAAGGTTTCCAAAAAGATGGTGGCTTGCTGCTTGGGCATTATCTGTTCCATTTTCTATCTTCTTAATGTTTATACAGCCTGTGTTAATTGACCCGCTATACAATGATTTTTATCCGTTAAAAGATAAACAGCTAGAGGAACAAATCCTTTCATTAGCAAGTAAAGCAAACATCCCGACTGATCATGTTTATGAAGTGAATATGTCGGAGGAAACGAATGCATTGAACGCCTATGTGACGGGGGTGGGTTCAAACTCTCGGATCGTGCTCTGGGATACAACGCTAAATAAACTTAATCAAGATGAAATTCTCTTTATAATGGCGCATGAGATGGCACATTATGTTGAAAAGCATATTTATATTGGAATCGGCATCTACCTGCTATTCTCATTTGTAGGGTTATGGATTGCGGCTAAATGGATGAACCGACTTGTTGAGAAGCATAGCGAAAGTTTAAAAGTAAAGAAAGTATCACATCTCAGCTCCCTTCCACTATTTTTATTGATTACATCTGTCTTATTATTTGCATCAAGTCCATTGTCGAATTGGATTTCGAGGTACCAGGAAGTAAGAGCGGACCGATATGCGATTGAATTGACTGGGAATAAAGAAGCTGCAATCTCTTCTTTCCAACAGCTTTCCAAAGTTGGACTCAGTCAAGTGAATCCACCGTTTATCGTCAAAATCTTCCGTTATGGTCATCCAACAATGCTTGAACGCCTGAAGATGTTGGAGGAATATGAAGGAAAAGAAAAGCAATAATCGGAACAAAACCACTCCTCATTCGTAGAAATATTACGAGAATGGGGAGTGGTTTTGAAATAATTAAATGAGAAATTAGACGAGGCTAAGAAATACAAACAACTATTAGAATATACGAACCAACGAAATATGCTATCCGTAGAAACTAGAAAGACGAAAATAAAGGAAAAAAGGAAACAGTGGCTAAAAAAGTAAATTACCCTCTGATGATTGATCAGAGGGATAAATACATTACATCTCAAGCTGTTGATGCAAATCTTTTAACTGATGGGATAACACAAGAAAACGTTCTTCATTTTTCTCATCAAGGGCGTCATTGATCTTCTTTTCTAATTTTTCTTTTTTGCTCTTTAACAAGATTTCACTCAAAATCATATCGATGTAGACATCCATCATCGACTGGTCCGTGGCTGATTTCCGGGTCATCGCACAAGCTTTCATCATCTCTGTATAGGATTTTTTCTTATCCATACACGATCACCTCTGAAGTCTTTTTATTATTATATGGAAAAGGACATAAAAATTCAACTAAATTATTAAATTTTCTGAAAAATTGAGTTTGGCTCATGGTATACGAATTTTTTACATTTTATTCACAATTTGGATAATGTTAATAGTGGAAAATGATGGTACAATACAAGGTATAAAGAAGGAGGTATTAAGATGGTTGATAAATCTCGAATGATAGAAGAATATGAAATTAATCCCTTTACGATGGTGTTGCTTCCTGATTCCTATGGTTTAAAGACGTTTACAAAAATAATGGAATTACATGACACCTATACATCTCCCTATAGGCCGATTGAAATTCTAAAAAAGAGCTGTGAATATTTTGGTTCATCCTTTGAAGGGAGAAAAAATGGAACCCGCCGTTTAACAGGCGTTACCCATAAAGCACCTATCATTGTAGACCCGCACACGTCTATTTATTTTTTCCCCACAACCTCGCCCACAAAACCAGAGTGTATCTGGATTGCCCACGAGCATGTTGCTTCTTATGAACGGGTATCCTCGAAGGAAACCTTGATCACATTTCGTAACCAACAATCTCTTGAAGTACCTATTTCCTACAGCTCGTTTGAAGCTCAATTTATGAGAACCTCAATGTTAAGAATTAAGTTTAGTCAAAGGATTGATGAGATGGAAAAGAAAGCTATATATCAAAAGGGAGGACGTATTTCAAGTCAAGCATCAGAGTGGATATCGCCTTATTTTTTGAAAAAATCAAATGTGGAAAAATGAAAATTGGTTATGTTTTAAACTGATATGTACAGATAAACAAATAGCTCTGACATTCTATTTGAGTTATAGAATGTTAGAGTTATTTTTTTTATAAAGCCCTGTCTCATCAAATTATAGGGGAATATTAAATCAATAGTCATTTGTGCTATATTTATAATTGAATTATGACCATACTTTTAAACATTTCACAGTTTAAACAATGACCGTGGGGGGGTCTGTTCTATTTCTTTTTAATTTGTCTAATTCTTCTTTCTATGTTGTCACTAGGATGGTTTATCAATGCTTATACAAAAAAATCTTGGGGATTTTCTATTATATCTCTACTATTGTACCTACCACTATCAATAGTATTAAATTCGCACACCACTTGAGAGACCTCTTTATCTTTTGTATGTTTTGAATTTTATTATTATCGTATATTGTCTTTTTCTCTCTTATCGAATGAAATCTGAAAAGAAATTACTTGTTTCATTATTATTTCTCGTTCTTTTTGGGGTACCATTTGCCCAAATAGGGTATGGAATAATAAAAGAAGAAATGGTGATCCATAAAACTGAAAATACTGAGACGCCTATTCCTTTAGTCAGCATTGACGGTACAACATTTTAACCATTCAAGAGACCTATGATATGTGGTGGAAGGTTACAGATAGTTGTATAGAAGAGGATGATGAACCTTTTCTTTTACCCATTGAGACGACGGTACTAAAAGAATTTCGAGTAAATGATAAGGAAAAATATTTCTATTGATTTGAAGGATAAGGAACGAGCTGTTAAAAGCTTAAATGTGTACTACATAGATGATAAAAAAATAAGATTAGCCACACATAAGGGCAGCAAACATTTCACTTTACCTTCAAATATTCCTGAGCAAGCTGTTAAGGTAACGGTAGAGATGATGGATTCACAAAAATTCTCGTTTTCCTTTGGAATTAGAAATGGAAATAGATATAACTAACTGCAGATATAACTGATATAGGGGGGGGAAATGTCTCCTCTATTAAGTAAATTGATGGTTACTTATATGAGGCAATCAGTGAGAGAAAAATTGATCTTCTCTCGCTTTTTTTATGTGTTAAAAGAGGGGGACTATCTTAAAAAACGACTAAATGATCATTCTTAAGCTATTTAGAAATGTTTTTACATAAAATAAATAGAATATTAATAAATACTTAACTTTCATATCGTACACTTGAGGACAAATAATAGGTTGGGAGGGGTTTTGTGATAGCTAAAGTAAAAAGTTCATGGCATCGTTTTTGGTATTATAATTATAACTTTCTTCTGGAAAAACCCCTGAATGACAAACATATAAAGTTTCTGTTGAAGCAATCCATTTATCACAGAAATAAAATCATCGAGCGTTTGTAGTATCCGGAGCCAAAAGAGGCTCTTTTTTGTTAGGGAAAATGATTTTCCTACGCCTTCATACTTTTACCGTAATCCTTCCTTAGAAAACGCTGATACAGGTAATATCTCAATAGGTCTTCAACTCGGTTTCGCAGGCGAGGGTTGAAGTAATTGTGATGTTCTTCGTAACCTTTGTAGAGAAACATATACATTGTAAACGCATCGTCCGTCTGAACTCGCTCCACTTTCATTCTCCGAACCCTCATTTCTCTTTTGATACCAGAAAGTTCTTGCTGAATGACTTTCATTGTTTCTTCAATTAACTCCATATAAGGTCTTTTTAGCTTAAATGGACTTTGATTAATCAGATTTAAGTCCTTGTTTAAGACGGTGAGAACCATTGGCAGGTAGATAGCCTTCTCTAGAATATCGCGATCTTCCTCAGGTATTCTCGTCATAGCGGTAGCCCCTTTATAAAAAAAGTATAGGAACAAATGTTCGTGTTTTTATTGTATGCAATGAAAGAAGAATTATCAATAACTAAAAAACGTAAATTTTTGTCGAAGATAGCCTTAGTATGAATGGAAGATCATTTTTTCATTCTAAATTAGAAGGAATAAAAGGGAATGAATGTTAAGCTGTCGAACAAGTTTAAGTAAATGTTCTGAGGAGGGTTAAAGTTGAGTTCAAGAAAAGAAATCACAGCTGAAGATCTATTAAAATTAAAATCAGTTGCCGATCCCCGCCTAGCTCCTAACGGGAAAGAGGCTGTGTATGTACAAACGAATATCGATGAAGAAAAGAATGATTATTTTTCCCATCTATATCACCTTAATATTGAAACAGGCTCTATTAGTCAATGGACATTTGGAGAGTATCGTAATAAGTCTCCAAGGTGGTCACCGAATGGAAAGCAGGTAGCATTTGTTTCCAACCGATTAGATAAAAATCAAATTTTTATTTTATCAAAAGACGGTGGGGAAGCAAGGCAAATTACAGATTGTGAAAATGGAGCAACAAATCCTGTATGGTCACCATGTGGGACGAAGATAGCCTTTTCTTCTTCAATCGACTTGAACGAGAAAGAAAAACCGGATGAAACGAAAGAGGTTCTTAAGCCTTTAGAGGTTGTAAGAATGAAATATAAGTCAGATGATCACGGTTTTTTGGATGGAAAAAAGAATCATATTTTTGTTGTTGATATAGAAACAGGTGAACATTCAAGACTGACAGATGAGCAGCGCAACTATCAGCTCCAAGGATGGTCGCCAGATGGAAAGTTTATTACTTATACTGGCGATGAACAAGAAGATAACGACTTTTCATTTAAATCCGATGTGTTTTTATTACATAGTATAACAGGAGAAAAGAAGCGGATTACGAACGGAGGCGGCTGGTTTGGGCAAGTAACTTGGTCTCCGAATAGTCAATACATAACCTATATTGGACACGAACGAGAATTTGAAAATGCTACACTTTCAAAGCTATGGCTTTATAATGTCGAAGAAGAAACGATAATGTGCATGACCAATGAGCTTGATATGCCTGTAGGAGATTATATGGTGATTGACTTTCAACAAGGTGTTGGAAATCCAGGTGTAATATGGTCACAGGATAATCAGAGCTTTTACTTTCTAGCAACCGACCATGGTAATACGGTTTTATATTACGGAAACCTTGATGGAGAAATGTATCCTGCCCTCTTAGATGATCAGTATGTGTACGGCTATGACCTTGATTCTAACAGTCAAAAAATCTTGTTGGCGATTAGCCGGCCAACAGAGCCGGGGGATCTCTACTATTTAGATGTCCCTACTGGTGATTTGCAGAGGCTAACAGATGTAAATAATGAAATTCTACAAGAAAAACAATTGTCCCAGCCTGAAGCTTTTGAGTTTGAGGGAGCAGAAGGTTTGCTGGTACATGGATGGTTGATGAGGCCAACTGCCTTTGAAGAGGGTAGAAAGTATGGATTAATTGTAGACATTCATGGTGGTCCACATGCTATGTATGGAAATACTTATTTTCATGAGTTTCAGATGTTAGCAAGCTCGGGCTATGCTGTTCTTTACATTAATCCAAGAGGAAGTCATGGTTATGGGCAGCAATTTGTCAATGCCGTTCGTGGTGATTACGGTGGAAATGACTACAGGGATATAATGGATGCTGTTGATTATGTCCTTAAGAAATATGATTTCATCGATGAAGAAAAGCTTGGTGTCACGGGCGGAAGCTATGGTGGTTTTATGACAAACTGGATTGTTGGACATACCGATCGATTTAAAGCAGCAGTAACACAAAGATCAATTTGTAACTGGGTAAGCTTTTACGGTGTGAGCGATATTGGTTACTACTTTTCAGAATGGCAAATACAAAGTGACTTAGGAGACGTTGAGAAGCTGTGGAAGCATTCGCCACTTGCGTACGTGGGTAAGATCGATACGCCGCTGCTAATAATACACAGCGAAAAAGATTATCGCTGCCCGATCGAGCAAGCAGAACAGCTCTACATTGCATTGAAGCGAAAAAAGAAAGAGACAAAATTTATTCGTTTCCCAGAATCTAATCATAATTTATCGAGGAACGGCAAACCTAATCTGAGAGTAGAGAGACTGAATTATATTAAAAATTGGTTCAATGAATATTTGTAACGTATAAATTTCACAAACGATGTTATTTTAGTGAATAGTCTATCTAGGTAACAAGCTTAAGAAAAGAGCCTTTATAAAAGAACTTCTTCGGAGGTTCTTTTTTGTTCGATAAGAATGTATAAAAAATTGGAGTGTTTATGGTTAAAAAGATTTTTCATTGTCCAGCTCCAGCGCCTGTGCCTTCGAGTCATAAGCCAAGTAATAACCCTTTCTAGGTGACTCGGCTTGTGCTTGCCAGGCCAGTTCAAGGCGCTTCCGCTCTTCTTATATTGAGAGCTGATGGGAAATCAGAATTCAAACATTAATTTAAGTTTTATTGTAACTGATATTAGGTAAATGTACTTATAAACTCTGCTAATGGAGGAAAATTTATGGAAAGTGGACATGATATGGTATACTTCAATTATTATAAGGTACTGCTTTAGTTTAGAGATTCTAAATTCAGCTTTCTAACAAATTGTTCATTGCTCACTAAGGAGTAACATACTATATGGATATCGAGACAATCAAAGCATTTTTTACTATAGAAAATATAATGGACTGGATAAAGGAATACCGATCATTTGGTCCGATTCCTGGTATTCTGTTGCCGATGGTAGAAGCGTTTTTACCATTTCTCCCATTAGTTGTGTTTGTTACAGCAAATGCCACTGCTTTTGGTCTATGGTTTGGTTTTTTATTCTCGTGGATTGGTGCATCATTAGGGGCATTACTTGTATTTCTTATTGTGAGAAGGTTTGGGAACCGGAAGCTTTTTCAGTTTTTGAAACGAAATAAGCAGGTCTCGAAATTAACGAAGTGGGTGGATCGTCACGGTTTTGCTCCTTTATTCCTGCTATTATGCTTTCCATTTACCCCATCGGCAGTCGTGAATATTGTCGCAGGACTATCGTCGATTAGTATTGCTCAATATATGCTAGCTGTGCTAACGGGAAAAATGGTGATGATCTTTACCATTAGTTTCATCGGATATGATATTATATCTTTAATTAAACAACCATATAAAGCAGTCATAGTTTTAGGAGTTATTTTTATTCTGTGGCTTGTAGGTAAAAGAATTGAGATTTATATAAATCAAAAAGCAGAGCGAGACCATAACTCCACTGAAAAGAGAAGGCAGGAGGAATCAAATTGAGAGATAGTGTAAAAAAAGAGGGGCTAGAGTGGATTAAAGCAATAGCCATAGGCTTAATTATTTTTATAGTGATTAGAACCTTTCTCTTTTCAAATTATGTTGTTGAAGGTGAATCAATGATGCCGACTCTAAAAGATGGGAATAAGCTGGTTGTGAACAAAATAGGCTATCAAATGGGTGATCTCCATCGCTTTGATGTCATCGTTTTCCATGCGAATGAAAGTGAGGACTATGTTAAAAGGGTAATTGGTTTACCTGGAGATAAAGTAGAGTATAAAGATGATGAATTGTATATAAATGGAAAAAAACAAAGTGAGTCCTATCTAGAAAGATACAAAAAAGAATTTCCTGGTGATAAATTAACAGGTGATTTTACACTAGAAGAATTAACAGGTGAGAAAACAGTCCCTGAAGGAAAGGTTTTCGTTCTGGGAGATAATCGTAGAAGCAGTATGGACAGTCGCTATTTTGGATTCATCGATGAAGAGCAGGTAGTAGGAAAAGTAAACCTACGCTACTGGCCGCTAAGCGAATTTGATATTGAGTTTAAATAGTAAAGGAATTTGTTTAAATAAGAACTGCAACTACCTAACGTTGTGGTTTCTTTTTTTTAGATGGATCATTACAGCGGATTTTGTCGGATTAAGGCGAGAAATCGATAGACTAGTAAAAGTTGAGAATTGAATGGCACAAGTTGAAAAGAAAACTGCTGAAGTTGAAAATTGAATGGCACAAGTTGAAAAGAAAACTCGCAATGTTAAAAAATAATATCCAGAAGCCCCATAATAATCACTGATTCTTCTTAATCTTCGTCAAAATTATTGGCAGCACTATAAAACACAGCATAAGAAAAATAAGGGAGAATAAGTTCAATTTTTGAAAATTGCTCTCTAGTGGCTATTTTTCGAAAAATCCCTCTTATCTCAAAGGAAAAATAAAGGAGAACTATTACCTCATCGCGAATATATGTTCTAGAGGTGAGCACAATGGATTACTCCATATTGAAAGGAAAAAGAATTGAGTTAAGCGGTTTTTTAGAAGAAGATCTCCCCATTATTTCAAGTTGGTCAAAAAATGAGCATTTACAAAGAAATCTAGACGCTCTTCCGTTTAAGCCAAAAACAAATGATGAAATTCAGAAATGGATGAATCATTCTTCTGAAAAGGATTTTCGGTTTGCGATTCGTTTAATGGACACAAATGAACTCATTGGGTATGTCGAGGTTGACGGCATTCTATGGACTCATAGAACAGGATGGGTTACGATCGCAATTGGTGATGGTAGGTATTGGGGAGATGGATATGGGAAGGAAGCTCTCACATGCCTAATTTCTTACGCTTTTCAAGAATTAAACTTATTTCGACTTCAGCTAACAGTATTTTCGTACAATGAGCGTGCCATCAAGTTATATAAATCCTTAGGATTCGAGGAAGAAGGAAGGTTTAGGAAGTTTCTTCAGCGTGATGGAGACCGCTATGATATGATCCTTTTTGGTTTACTTAAGGATGAGTGGAAGAAAAATAATGAAAGTTAAAGGATTCAATCATTTGACTTTAAATATTTCCAGTTTAGATCAATCCATTCATTTTTATGAAAACATTTTAGGGTGTAAGCTTGTACATAAGGGAAGAATGGATTGTTATTTAGAGTGGGGAGAAGCCTGGATTTGTCTGCAAGAAAGAGTGGAGCTTTCACCTTTATCACATCAATTGGGAGTAGACCATATTGCTTTTTTCATTGAGGAGGATGAATTTCACAAAGCAGTTCAAAAGCTAAGGGTTTCTCAGGTCCCGATTGTAAGAGGACCACTGAAAAGAGGCGGTGGCTGGACCATTAATTTTCTTGATCCAGATGGAATCCAATTCGAATTACATACTGCTACATTGCAGAAGCGTATGGCTGATTGGACGTAGAAAGGATGATTCTTTATGAATGATCCTTTTTCCGCTTTTCTGTGTCCAGCTCCAGCGCCTAGGCCCTCGAGACATAAGCCAAGCCACCTAGAAAGGGAAAAAGCACCCTTTCTAGGTGACTCGTCTTATGCTTGTCAGGCCTGTACAAGGCGCTTCCGCTTTTCTGTGTCCAGCTCCAGCGCCTAGGCCCTCGAGACATAAGCCAAGCCACCTAGAAAGGGAAAAGGCACCCTTTCTAGGTGACTCGTCTTATGCTTGTCAGGCCTGTACAAGGCGCTTCCGCTTTTCTAGTGTCCAGCTCCAGCGCCTAGGCCTTCGAGACATAAGCCAAGCCACCTAGAAAGGGAAAAGGCACCCTTTCTAGGTGACTCGTCTTATGCTTGTCGGAGCTGTTCAAGGCGCTTCCGCTTTTCTAGTGTCCAGCTCCAGCGCCTAGCTCCTCGAGACATAAGCCAAGTCACCAAGGAAGGGAAAAGGCGCCCTTCCTTGGTGACTCGTCTTATGCTTGTCGGAGCTGTTCAAGGCGCTTCCGCTTTTCTAATTCCCAGTTATTTTCCCCGACAGATTGAGCGTTGTATATTATAATAGACCTATTCAATTATTTAATAGACTAAATAGATACAATAGATGATAAGAGTTACGAAGAGAGGAGTGAAAGGATGTCTTTAAGATTTATTGAGGGTCGTTCTGGTACTGGTAAAACGAATACAATTTTAAATGAGATCAAAGAAAAGTTACATAGAAATCCTAATGGGCACCCTATTATTTACCTTGTTCCTGACCAAATGACATTCTTATCAGAATACAATATTGCGAATACTCCTAAATTAGGCGGGATGATTCGTGCTCAAGTATATAGTTTTACACGACTCGCTTGGAGAGTGTTACAAGAAACAGGTGGAATGAGTCGTTACCATCTTTCAAATGTCGGGTTAAACATGATGATCCGTAAGATTATGGACGAAAAAAAAGATGAATTGAAATTGTTTACAAGAGCGGCTGATAAGGCTGGATTTATTGAACATGTTGAAAGTATGCTAACGGAGTTTAAACGTTATTGTGTTCATCCCGAGGAATTACACTTCCGGATTGAACAAATGAATGAAAATGAACATGAACATTCGAAAGTTCTTGGGGACAAGCTCCACGATCTTAATCTCCTCTATCAATCTTTTGAGGAGAAACTAGAAGATAAATATATTGATTCCGAGGATTATTTTCAATTATTAGCAGATTCCATTCAACATTCATCATTGCTAGATAATGCGGAAATCTATATTGATGGGTTTCATAGCTTTACACCACAAGAATACATGATAATTGAACAGCTGATGAAGTTTTGTAAGCGTGTTTCTATTGCACTTACAGTCGGATCGAGTGAAGATGCGACCCTGTTTAGAATGACAAATGAAACCTATGAAGCCATGAAGGGAATTGCAGAAAGAGAATCAATAGCCGTTGAAGAACCACTTAAATTAATACAAAATAAGCGCTCAAAGAACGGATCATTAACCTATTTAGAAGAACATTTCGAGAATAGACCTATTGTTCCCTATACAGAGCCATCATCATTAAGAATATGGGAAGCTGCCAATCGAAGAGCCGAGATCGAAGGAGTGGCAAGAGAGATTCGAAAGCTTGCCAGAAAGCAGAACTACCGTTATAAAGATATGTCTGTTCTGGTTAGGAATGGGCAGGACTATCAAGAACTAATTGAAACGATTTTTACAGATTATGAGATTCCGTATTTTATCGATCAGAAGCGTACCATGTTGAATCACCCGCTTATTGAATTGATTCGCTCCACTCTTGAAATTATGAATACAAACTGGCGATATGAGCCAGTTTTTCGGGCGGTCAAGACAGATTTACTGTTTCCTGTCGACCGTAATCCACATAGTTTAAGAGAGAAAATGGACCGTCTTGAAAACTATGTATTGGCATATGGAATTCAAGGAGACAAATGGACAAAAAAGGATCGTTGGGTATATCGACGGTTCCGTGGGTTAGAAGGTGCAGAGGTACCACAGACATCAAGGGAAAAAGAAGTAGAACAAGAGATCAATGAATTAAGAATATTTATATCAGCGCCGATTCTCCGTTTTGCTCGCAGACTTCAAAAAGGAAAAACGGGTCGTGATTATTGTGAAATAGTCTATCTTTATTTAGAAGAATTAGACATACCTGCAAAGCTTGAACGCCTAAGTATGGAAGCTGAAGCACGTGGAAATCTCATCGCAGCAAGGGAGCATGATCAAGCGTGGCAGGCAGTTATGGATTTGTTAGACCAATTTGTTGAAATACTTGGGGAAGATGAAATTTCGGTAAAGAAATTTGCAAGTATCCTTGAGACAGGAATGGAATCGATGAAGTTCTCTCTAGTTCCCCCAGCAGTTGATCAAATCCTG
Organism: Rossellomorea pakistanensis; assembly: GCF_016908495.1. Taxonomy (GTDB): domain Bacteria; phylum Bacillota; class Bacilli; order Bacillales; family Bacillaceae_B; genus Rossellomorea; species Rossellomorea pakistanensis. The sequence goes on from NZ_JAFBDZ010000003.1 coordinate 176,125, forward strand.
ATTGCCAATTTAGAACAGTCAAGGATAGCAGACATTAAAGCGGCATTTGTCGTTGGGATGAATGATGGTGTAATGCCTGCAAAAATTTCCGATGATGGTGTTCTATCAGACGAGGATAGAGAGATCCTTCTAGGGAAAGGAATGAAAATCGCACCAAATAGTAAAACAAAGCTACAGGATGAGGAGTTTGTTGCGTATAAAGCACTCACCACCCCAGAAGAAAGCTTATACATTTCCTACCCTATAGCGAATGAAGAAGGAAAAGCACTATTACCATCACCCTATATCAAACGAATGACTGAAATGTTTCCCGATCGTCCAATTGAGCTACTGGTGAATGATCCTTCTGAATTAACGATAGAAAAGCAATTAGACTATATATGTCATCCAAATGTGACGATTTCCTATTTAACCTCACAGCTTCAATTAAAAAGAAGAGGATATCCAATCTATGATATTTGGTGGGATGTCTATAATCAATATGTAAAGGAGCCAGGTTGGAAAGAAAAAGCGACACATATACTCTCAAGTCTTTTCTATCAAAATAGAGCGAAAAAACTAAAAGAGGAAACGAGTCAAGGCTTATATGGTGACCAAATACTCGCAAGTGTATCCCGTATGGAACTGTTCCATAGCTGTCCGTTTTCTCATTTTGCTCGCCATGGGTTAAAGCTGAGAGAGAGGGAGATGTTTCGTCTTGAAGCACCTGACATCGGTGAGATGTTCCATGCGGCTCTGAAGTGGATATCAGATGAAGTACAGAAGCATGGATTGACATGGGCGCAACTTTCAAAGAAACAGTGTATACAGCTGGCTGAACAGGCTGTAATGATGTTGGCACCCAAATTACAAAATCAAATTTTACTAAGCTCAAATCGGCACCATTACATTAAAAAGAAGCTTGAAAGAATCATTGGAAGAGCTTCACTGATTTTAAGTGCCCATGCCAAAGCAAGTGGATTTTCTCCTGTAGGACTAGAACTTGGATTTGGTCCACAAGCAGAGTTGCCCCCGTTCACATTTACTCTTCGTAACGGGACGAAAATGGAGCTTCAAGGTCGAATCGATCGGGTGGACAAAGCGGAAGATGAGAATGGTGTTTATTTACGAATCGTTGATTATAAATCCAGTGCTAGAGATGTGGATGTAACAGAAGTCTATTATGGACTTGCCCTTCAGATGCTTACGTATTTGGATATCGTATTAACAAACTCAAAAAAACTAATTGGATCGGATGCATTACCAGCGGGTGTTCTTTATTTTCATGTGCATAACCCGATTGTTAACAGTAAAAAAATCCTAACACTTGACGAGATTGAGAATGAAATTTTCAAAAGCTTCAAGATGAAAGGGTTAATTCTCGGAGAATCTGAAGTAGTAAGACTAATGGATAATACTCTTGAATCAGGGACGTCTGATATTATTTCCGCAGGGCTTAAAAAAGACGGATCATTAAGTGCAAGATCGAAAGCAGCAAATCAAAAAGATTTTCAATTAATGCGCCAACATGTTCGTAAACTTTTTGAGCAATCCGGAAACGATATTATTTCAGGAAAAACGGAAATTTCTCCATATAAACATAAGGATAGAACGCCTTGCCAATTTTGTTCTTATCGACCTGTTTGTCAATTTGACTCTTCCTTAGAAGAAAATGACTTTAGAATCATCACATCAGAGAAACAAAGCGAACTGTTCGAAAAAATGAGGAAGGAGGAGGATATGTATGACGGATTCAATGATTCCTGTAAAGCCTGATGATGTTACATGGACCGATGATCAGTGGAAAGCCATTTGGGCAAAGGATCAGGATATTTTAGTAGCAGCTGCAGCTGGGTCTGGGAAGACAGCGGTATTAGTGGAACGGATCATTCAGAAAATCATAACGGTTCATGACCCGATTGACGTTGATGAACTTCTAGTTGCCACTTTTACGAATGCATCTGCTGCTGAAATGAGACATCGTATTGGAACGGCCTTGGAAAAAGCGATTGACCAGAATCCTGATTCGGTCCATTTACGAAAGCAGTTGAGTTTGTTAAACAAGGCGTCGATTTCAACACTTCATTCTTTTTGTTTAGAGGTCATTCGTAAATTTTACTATCTAATTGATATCGATCCTAATTTCAGAATTCTGGATCAAACCGAAGGCGAGTTGTTACGTGACGAAGTATTGGACGAATTATTTGAAGATGAGTATGGCAAGGAAGATAACGAAAGGTTCTACCGTGCTGTTGATACCTTTACGAATGATCGTAGTGATGTCGCACTTCAAGATATGATTCGTAAGCTTTATGACTTTTCAAGGTCTAACCCGATTCCATTCAAGTGGCTTGAGAATCTAGTGGAGATGTATGATGTCGATGTAGATCAGTCCATCGATGATCTCCCGTTTATCGACGCTTTGCAGTTTGATATTAAGTTACAGCTTCAAGGAGCATACGGATTATTTCAAAGAGCATATGAAATGACCAAAATCCCTGGAGGACCTGCACCGCGAGCAGAAAATTTTCTTGATGATATGGAAATGACAACGGCCTTACTAAAAGTACAGGACCACTCATGGGAAAAGTTATATGATCAATTTTCAAATCTCACATTTACGAGATTAAAGAATTGTAAAGGTGACGAGTATCTTCCTGAGCTAATTGAGGAGACGAAAAAACTACGTGAAAAAGGGAAGAAAATGATCGAAAAGCTAAAAGAGGACTTTTTCTCACGTAAGCCAGATACTTATCTTCGAGACATGTATCAAATGAAAGGTACGATTAGTACTTTAGTTGAATTAGTAAAACAATTCAGCTTAAGGTTTGAAGCGGTAAAAAATGAGCGTGGCGTTGTTGACTTTGCTGACTTAGAGCATTATTGTTTAGCGATTTTGACGGATCAGGATTCGAGTGGAGAAAGAATGCCATCTAAAGCTGCTGAACAGTACCGCCGCCAATTTAAAGAGGTACTGGTAGATGAGTATCAAGATACGAACATGGTTCAAGAGTCGATCCTAAAATTGGTGACAAAAGATGATGAAGCCAGTGGGAATATGTTTATGGTGGGCGATGTGAAGCAATCTATCTACCGGTTTCGATTGGCTGAACCGAATTTATTTCTAGGAAAGTACAACCGGTTTTTACCTGAAGAATTCGCTGGAACAGGGTTGAAAATTGACCTCTCTCAAAATTTCCGCAGCCGTAATGAAGTTTTGGAAGGGACTAACTTCTTGTTTAAACAAATTATGGGTGTTGCTGTCGGAGAAATTGAATATGACAGTCAAGCAGAGCTGAAGCTTGGAGCCTCGTACCCGGAAGAGGACTCCTATCCGATTGAAATGGCACTGATTAATCAAACGGAAGAAGAGATGGAAGCAGTAGACCCAGAGGACACAGATGATGAATTTAGTAAAGAAGATCTTGAAAAATCAGTGGTTGAAGCCCGTTATATGGCAACAAAAATAAAGGAATTAATTGAAGAACGAAAACAGATATTCGATCCAAAAACAAAGACGAATCGTTCGATTCAATATCGGGATATTGTCATTCTCTTAAGATCGATGCCATGGGCACCGGAAATCATGGAAGAATTCAAAAATCAAGGGATTCCCATCTATGCCAACCTTTCGAGCGGTTATTTTGAGGCTACAGAGGTAGCGATAATGCTTTCCCTTCTTAAGGTGATTGATAACCCATATCAAGATATTCCACTTGTGTCGGTTTTAAGGTCGCCTATTGTAGGGTTAGATGAAGAGGCACTTGCTCAAATTAAAGTTCATTCAAGAGCACCAACATTTTATGAAGCATGTAAACGATTTTCCAGGCAAACACAAGACATTTCAGCCCAATTAAAGGAAGTTCAAGAAAGAGTGCATGAGTTTTTATTAAACCTTCAAGGCTGGAGGACTTTGGCTCGCCAAGGAGCACTTGCAGAATTGATTTGGCAGCTTTATCGAGATACTCGATTTTATGATTTTATCGGTGGAATGCCTGGAGGAAAACAAAGACAAGCCAATTTAAGAGCATTGTATGACCGGGCTAGGCAATATGAAGAAACATCATTTCGAGGGTTATTCCGTTTTCTCCGGTTCGTTGATCGGATGAGAGAGCGTGGAGAAGACTTAGGAACAGCTCGTGCTTTAAGTGAGCAGGAAGATGTCATCCGAATGATGACTATTCATTCAAGTAAGGGACTTGAGTTTCCGGTAGTGTTTATTGCAGGGCTTTCAAGACAATTTAATTTGATGGATTTGAATCAATCTTATTTGTTAGATAAAGAGTATGGTTTGGCAACGAAATACATGGATCCAGAGAGAAGGATCAGCTATCCATCCCTTCCACAACTCGCTTTTAAAAGGAAGAAAAGAATGGAGACGATTGCGGAAGAAATGCGCGTTTTCTATGTAGCCTTGACTCGGGCAAAGGAAAAGCTATATCTAATTGGTACTGTAAAAGATATTGATAAATCATTAAAAGATTGGCAATCATCTCTATTAAATGAAGACTGGCTACTAGGTGATTATGAACGGGCAGGGGCGGCTTCATATCTCGATTGGATCGGTCCTGCGCTAGTAAGACATGGTGATTGTGCCTATTTACAAGGGGAGAAAAGCTTTGCAACTGATATCCCAGAGGAGATTATTTCGCACCCCTCCTGTTGGAAGGTCAATGTACACCAAAAATCTGAGTTTATTTCAAACGGGCCGACCACAGCTGAAACTGATCATTCTTGGAAAACAGCGATACTTGAGGGGAATGCAGTTGATATAGGTTCTAAAGATTATGAGGAAATAGAGGCAAGGTTAAGCTGGAAATATCCTTACTTAGATTCAACTAAACTTCGTTCAAAACAATCTGTTTCAGAATTAAAAAGAATGTTTGAAGTACGGGATGAAGCGAGCAGTACGGAATTGGTGAGGAAATTCCAAAAGCCTGTATTTAATCGACCACAATTTCTACAGGCAAGCAAAACGTTATCACCTGCCGAAGTTGGAACCAGTATGCACGCAGTCATGCAGCATATTTCATTTGAATCAAAACCAACTCTAGAAGAAATAAAAGAGCTTCTAGTCGAATTACAAAGAAAAGAAATCCTTTCACAAGAACAAATAGAAGTAATTGATATCGGAAAAATTCTTGCCTTTTTTGAAACAGACCTCGGTAATCGCTTGCTGAAAGCAAAACAAATTCAACGTGAAGTTCCATTTAGTATGAGTCTTCCTGTTAGTGAGGTTGATCCATCAACTCATTTAACAGATGAAAGCCTGTTAGTTCAAGGTATCATTGACTTAGTGTTTATGGATGATCAAGGCATGGTCCTGCTAGATTATAAAACCGATGGAATTTACGATCGCTACAAGGGAGGATTCGAAGAGGCACAACCGATTTTAAAGGAACGGTATATTGCTCAAATCGATTTATATACTCGGGCATTACAACAGATTTTAAAAGTAAATGTTAACGAAAGGTATTTGTTTTTCTTCGATGGTTCTCATATTATTGAATGTTAAATAAAAAGGCTGTCCCTAATGCAATGGAGTCAGGAACCATAACTTAATTTATAGAAGAAATTCTTCTGCAAATGAGTAAATAATATGGTTTGAGACTCTTAAGGGGCAGTCTCTTTTCTTTTATAGGAGATTTAATGATGAAACTGTAATAGATAAAAATCAAAATGATGTTGATACAAATAAAGAAATTGCTGGTGGTGAGTTTGCCGAAACGAAACGAACTTAAAGAAAATGAAGTTGATTGGATAAAAGTAAACTTCTATAAGACCTATTTGATTATGTTTCTACCATAAGAAAGAACAAATGTGTGATTTTGCCGATGCTTGTTACTTCTGCGGAAAGAATGTTACAACGAAAGAACACGTCCCTACTCTAACAAAGAAATATGAAACTAAATTGGAACTTATTAAAGATTCAGAAGAACGTGGTTGGGAAAAAGAAATCGCTTGTCATAACCGTATGGCTGAATGTGTAAAAGAGATTTTAGTGATGTGAGGATGAATGTATAATGAATCATAACCCCTATCAAAAAGGCTTAGAAAAGCACAGACAAGCCCAAAAGAAAGTGAAGCCTTTGAATCGCTTAAAAAGGCAAAGAAAGAGGTTCATATCAATGCGGTGGCAAAAAAGGCAGGTTTATCGAATGTGACGGTCTATAAACACAAAGAGTTAGCCGAAGAAATCAAAACTATCGAGATAAACCCTCCGCTCCACGAATAAAGAAATATCTGAACGTTAGAGTGGTTCAATTACAGTTGATTATTCAAGGTTAGAGCAAAAGATCGAGGAACTACAAAAAGGGAATGAGTGGCTTAAAAAAGTGTTGAAGTCCAAAACGGTGAAATAAGAAAGTTGAGAAAGGGAGCTATACAATATAATTAAAGAAAATATCTTATTCAACTAACGAGGCAGTATAATTGAATACAAAAATTTAATAAATGATAGAATGATTATCAGTAGATATTATTTTATAAAGTGGTGAATTCATGAATAGTATAAAAAAATTTAGTGATGTACCTAAAATAGAAACGGAACGTCTCATCCTTAGAAAAATCACATTAGATGATGCAGAGGATATGTTTATATATGCTTCGAATGAAGAAGTAACAAGATATGTAACTTGGATTACTCACTCTTCATTATCAGATACAATTAAATTTATCAATGCATTTTTACCTCAATATGATGCTCCATGGGGGATTGAATTTAAAGAAAATGGTAGGTTTATTGGAACCGTTCACTTTGTTTGGTGGCAACCAGAACATAACAGTGCTGAAATTGGATATGTTCTATCTAAAGAATATTGGGGAAAAGGGTTAATTACCGAGGCAGCAAGGGCAATCATCACTTTTGGTTTCGAAAGTATGGACTTAATTCGTATTCAGGCGAGGTGCTTTTTAGAAAACAAGGGTTCAGAGCGTGTTATGGAAAAGTTAGGTATGTCCTTTGAAGGTATAAGTAGAAAAGTAATGTATGTTAAAGGGGAGCATAAAGACTTAAAGGTATACTCAATATTAAAGTTTTAGATGTAAATGATTATTGTGGTAAAGGGTGGCTTTAGTTGAAGAGTGTATCTAAATTTATATGTAAAGGATAATAAAGTCCTGTTGATTATTATCCTTTATTCATTTATTTAAGGATTTTACATATATAAATCGGGTTATTAACGTAAGTATAAATCTAAAGAACGAAGCGATAAGACTTCTAACTGTAGGAACTACAGGGATAGCCGAAAAAAATAACCGGCGTTTACGCTAGTGTTCCTAGGAATCTCCCACTTCAATCAGACCGTAAGTTTTATAAGTGGGGTAGTTCAAAGCTTGCATTATAAAATATAGGAAATGCGTAAGGGCTGACCCTTAGGCCAACCCTTTTAATTATTTCCAACTATAGGTTGATCAACAACATTACAATCAAAAGTTGTGTTGGCACTAAAAACATTATACGTAACCTGGAACGGACCCGTGTTAAAACCACCTGATCCTCCTGTTGTTTTTTGACTCGATTTAGGAGAGATAAAGGCAGTATCACCAAATTGTACTGTTCCGCCTCCAACATTTAATATCTGTACAGGACCTACAATCGCTGGCATGGTTAACATCCTTTATCATTAGGTTAATGTCTCATATACAATACACTATGTTTAGACACTCTTTCTTGTTCAAGAATTTTCACCATTCTGCAGATGTCGGATATTTTTAACCCTTGCTTCGGAATAGGCATCACAGGTTTGACCAATTTGGACAACTGAGGCCGAGGATACCCCTGTTATGTCTATACAATTAACAACAATATTGGGGCGTTCATTGATCTTCTGTATGGCTACATCAAAGACTAATGGAGGAAGTGGGATCGGCTCTGTGAAAATTGGATCATTAAAATTTCCTTCACTTCCGTAAAACAATTCTTGTTCTCTCTGAACTGCATACACCTTCGAACTTGACCGGATATTATTAGAGTCTCCAATCTCTAAAACAGATGAAAAACTTAGTGTATCCAAAATAATCCTATTAACGACTGAATAACGATGAAGCATCTCATTACCCCTTTGGAGTTAATGGGACAAGTGGTCCGATGATGAGAGACTCAGCAGGGGTATCGAATGTTGAAGCATTTTGAATAATATTGGCGTCTCCTACAAGGACTAAAGAGGCACTTGCCACTCCGCCGATTTTCATATTTCCAACACATAAATCACGGTTGATCACTTGAAGGTTCATTGGAATTCGTTCCTTTCATATTTTCTGGCATTTGAGACATAAAGGTGAAAATCGCTTTATGGATATCGCTCTTTACTTTTTCAAAGATATTTTCTTCCCACGAACTTCCGTCTTGCCTATTTTCCACCTTTGGAATGGTTTGAAGATAAAAGTCGATTCGGCTAGGAATTTGATTTGTGATATCTTTTTTAATCAATTCATAGTAAGAGGGATCTAGACTACTATTTAAATGATTCTCATTATCCTGTATAATCGTCATCAATTCCTGATCAATATAGTTTTCTACATGTTGAACTAAGCCATTCCGAGTTTCTTTATCTATTTCAACAGGTGCTTTCATACTTCCTGTGTTAACAGCAAAATCTTCAATATCTCCTAAATCATTTGGATTTAATCCGATATTCAATGTTCCCTCTAATGTTTCGACCTTAAGCTGGTCAAACTTATATTCAATATTTTCTACATTGATAGATGGTCTATCTTTAAGACTCTTCAATTCTTTTTGAAGGCTCACAATCGTTTCTTCTAGTTTTGTTATTCGTTGATTTAATGAAGTGATATATTGGTACATCTGCTGATAAGACGAATAATAGTTGTTCATTCTTCCACCTCACTTAAAGTGTCCCAAAAGGGATACTGTCCTTAACCAGGTGTAGGGGATTGTAATGGGACAAGGGGTTGCACATCAGGAGCCTGAACATCTTCGCCATTCTTCTTTGCTTCCGGAGCAGGCGCCTCAAATCCTCCAGTATTATATAAATAAGCAGCAGACTGAATCTTACCTGAGGTTCCAATTTGAAGAACGGAGGAATTGGACATTCCTTCGATCTTTATCATATGAATGTGAATGGATTGTTGCACAAATAGTTTCATAGCATCACGCTCACAAGTTTAAGTAGATAGGTTGATCACTGACATCGTCATCAATCGTATACGTCACAGAATTTTCATTGTAAACAGATATTCCGTCCCCTGTTACAAATGAGCCTGCACCAGCGAAGGTTTTAGCTGTTGAAACAGGATTAATTTGAAAGACATCACCAATATGAACGACACCACTCGAACCTACACTAATAACTTGAACGGCTCCAACAAAAGCAGGCATTACCGTTCACACCTTTACTACAAAATGAGATACCACATCATATGCTTTATATAATGAATTGTGATAATCGCCTAATTTGGAAAAAGAAGATACAATAGAATAAAAAGAATTTAGGGTGGAGGTATTTAATCAACTATGCAAAGTTTTACAGCGATACAAAAACAGGAAAGAATTCACTCGCTAGATGCAATAAGAGGATTTTCACTCCTAGGTATCTTTATTATTAACATGATTTCCTTTCATTCGCCGTTTTTGTATATTGACCCTTACACATGGTGGAAAAATCCTGCCGATCAGATGGTCTACCCTTGGATTGATATTTTGGTTCAAGCAAGCTTCTATCCATTATTTGCTATGATGTTTGGGTATGGTCTAGGAATTCAACAAGAACGAGCCCAATTAAAAGGAACATCTTTTTATCCATTTGCTATTAGAAGGTTAATGATTTTACTCTTTATTGGGTGTATCCATGCTTTCTTGGTTTGGTCTGGGGATATCCTCATTAATTATGCTTTATTCGGTTTTCTGCTGTTACTATTTATGAGATTATCAGGTAAAGTTCTCATTTGGATTGGAGTCCTTTTATTTGCCATTCCTCAAGCATTCTTAAGCATCTTGTTAATTTTAGTATCATTTGTAGATCAATCAGGAGTCGTTTACTATGCTGATATACAAGGAATCGAAAGTTCCATAAATGCCTATAGAGATGGAGGATTTAGTGAAATATTCAAACAGCGTTTTGATGATTGGTTTGCTGTAAATGGTCCTGCAAATATCTTTTTCCTACTCCTATCGATTTTACCAATGATGTTAATTGGTGCTGGCGCTAGTAAAATACATGCCCTTGAAAAAGTAAGGGAAAACAGAGGGAAATGGATGCTACTCTTAACTCTTACGTTAATAACTGGAATTGTTATTAAATCCCTACCGTATTTATTCCAGCAAAATTTAGCCTATTCTTATGTTCAAGATGCATTAGGTGGTCCGTTCTTATCAGTATCATATGCCGCATTTATTGCATTATTAATGTTAAATCGCAAACTTAATAAAATTCTTAAACCGTTAGCGACAGCTGGAAAAATGTCCCTGACAAATTACTTAACACAATCTATAGTAGGTACTCTAATCTTTTACTCATATGGTTTAGGTTTATACGGGGGTGTAACACTCCTTACAGGTACATGGTTAGCGATAGGGATCTTTTGCATCCAAGTCATTCTTTCCGAGATTTGGCTTTCAAAATTTCGTTATGGCCCAGCAGAGAAGTTGTGGAGGATACTATCATACAAGGGGAAAGTTAAAGAAGAGGCAAAGTAAAAAATAAAGAAAGGGAGAAATGATATGAAACTTGCAGCCTTTCAAATGAATGACAAAGAATATTATGGTGTAGTAGAAGAATCAGAGGAAGTAGTTTGGAATGTTAGAGAAATGGGAGAAAACCTCCCCGATACTTTACTTAGAGGCATCCAGGAAGGCGCTTCTTTTATTCAGAGAATAGTAGAAAGTATGGGGCATAAAAGTTCATACCCTAAAGAGCCTCCTTATTGTTTCCCTATTAAAGAAGTAAAGTGGAAAGCACCTATTTCAGTACCAACCAAAAACATCATGTGTGTAGGGAAAAATTATCGTGATCATGCAATTGAAATGGGAAGTGAAGCAGATATTCCCCAGGATGTGATGGTATTTACAAAAGCTCCGACCAGTGTCATCGGGCATATGGAAGATGTTTTAAGTCATCATGGAGTAACAGAAGAATTAGACTATGAAGGGGAACTAGCGCTGATCATTGGAAAGGCTGGGAAAGGGATTGATGAGAAGGACGCATTGGATTTCATTTTCGGCTATACGATTATCAACGATATTACGGCAAGAGATTTACAAAAAAAGCACAAACAATTCTTTATAGGAAAAAGCTTAGATACGACCTGCCCAATGGGACCCTGGATTGTCACCTCAGATGAGATTCCACAGCCCAATAACCTTACCATCATGACGAAAATTAATGGAGAAATACGGCAACATTCAAATACAAAACATTTTATATTCCCGATCGAGCGAATCATCTCAGAATTATCGAAAGGAATGACATTACAGCCCGGTGATATCATTGCTACAGGAACACCTGCTGGAGTGGGAAAAGGTTTTAACCCGCCTAAGTTCTTAAAAAGCGGGGATATGATGGAAATATCCATCGAAGGTATCGGAGTATTAAAAAATAATATTACACCCTAATGTGACAAATCTAAGAACATGATAGATTAGATTTTAATACTAGGAATTAATTATGGTATTATGAAGGTTGGAAAGATCAAATTGGATATAAAAGGAGGAAATCACAGTGTTTGATACAACACATGCTCATATTACGACATGGGCGATTGCTCTTATACTCTTTTTTGTTGCATTAGGATTACATAATAGTGGAAAAGAAAAGGCTAGAAAAATCGTTCACATGACCCTTCGCTTATTTTACTTGCTCATTATTTTAACGGGTGCTTTATTGTTCTGGAAACACCAAGGAATTAATCCAGCACTCTACGGTATTAAAGCGTTGGCAGGAATTTGGATTATCGCCATGTTTGAAATGATTTTAGTAAGAACTTCAAAAGGGGAAAAAACAGGGGCATTTTGGGTACAATTTATTATTGCCCTACTTGTTTTGCTTTACCTTGGTTTAAGACTACCATTAGGATTTCATCCTTTTGCATAACCTATCAAGAAAGCTGACTCTAACCATCATTTGTTGGTTGGGGTCAGCTTTTTATTGGATAAGAATATATAAAAATTTGGAGTGTTTATGGATAAAAAGGTTTGTTATTGGCAAGCGTAAGCGCCTAGGCCTTCGAGTCATAAGTCAAGTCACCCATAAATGGAAAAATCACCCTTTCCAGGTGACTCGTTTTATGCTTGTCAGATGCCCAAAGGATGTGGGTCAGAAAGGCGTTGACACAGGACGTGGAGAAGTTAGCCTTTCATCCTCTTATAGAGGCGCTTCCGCTTTTCTTATTGGATTTTCAATTTAGAATTTCGGAAAATGAGAGCAGGAGCTGATAAACTGGTAACCGAAAGGCGCCATTAAAGTGGAATTAAATCAAATTACACGAATTCTCACGAAAAAAATAAAAATAATTGACCATCTTTATTTAATCAGCGACCAATCAACTTTCCCCCTATGGATAAAGGGGATCACTCCTCTATGGTTATTCAAACTTTTCAATCATAATTCGTTTTCCATTACTTAAAGTGAATTCGAATCGGTCACGTTGTTTTTTATAGTAAGTAAAGTGATGTTGAACAGCACACACACTTTCGCCATTATCAAATGTCATAAAATTTACCCCTTGTCTGATTTTCCTATTTTCAAGGAAAGATAGATGGTTGTGACAGAAGATACAATCATATATTGAAAAGTCAATAGAATTTAAAGAGGAGATAAATTGTACAAAGGCATCGTCGTTTAACTCATCCATCAGCATTTCAAGTGCAAAGATTAGGTTTTTCTTAATTCGGATGCTTTCCTGTTCTTCTAAGGAAATTGTTAAATATTTCGTAAACACTTTTCCATTCGCTTGAAGTATTCCCCTGTGCCACTCACCATTTCGATTTACTTCCACCTCTTGCCCTGAATAAAATTCAAGATCTGTCTCTTCATCAAATTCATCATCGATAAAAAGCCATAAGTCATCTACCATTTCAAGCTTTCCGGTAATGTAGGAACGATTTTGCTTTTGTAGTAGTTTAGTTCGATAAAGATTATTCATATTTTCCCTCCTCATGACATAAAGTGGCTTTGTTATCTTCATTATCTACAAAAACTCTCTAGTTTAGCATATTTCTTTACAAGAAAAATGGAATTATGACAATTAACCAATTTTTCAAAAATGCATATGATAACCATATGTAATTGAGCCCATTTTCGAAAGGGAGAAGGGATGATAGGTAATGTGCGGAATTACTGGATGGATTGATTATTGGAATGAATTAAGAACTGAAAAAAACACTTTGGAAAAAATGACGAATACCTTAAAGAAAAGAGGCCCAGATGATACCAATTTTTGGCTGCATCCATATGTAGCATTTGGACATAAACGGTTAGTTGTAGTGGATCCTGAAGGTGGGAAACAACCTATGAGTAAAACGGCCCAGGATCACACATTTACGATTTGCTATAATGGCGAGCTTTACAATACAGAGGACATTAGAAAAATTCTTCTTACTAAAGGATATTCATTTAGTGGACATTCTGACACAGAGGTATTACTAGCTTCTTATATTGAATGGAGAGAAGAGTGCGTTGACCATTTAAACGGAATATTTGCTTTTGCTGTTTGGGATAGTGAGAAGGAGCATGTGTTTATTGGCAGAGATCGATTAGGGGTTAAGCCACTCTTTTATAGTGAGAAAAAAGGAGGTCTGTTATTTGGCTCTGAAATAAAATCCCTTCTTGCCCATCCAGATGTTAAAGCCGAAGTGGATCGTGAGGGACTTTCGGAGATATTAGGACTGGGACCTTCCCGATCTCCGGGTAATGGTGTATTTAAAGGAATTGCTGAACTAAGACCTGGGCACGCCCTTACTTTTTCACGCAATGGTTTAAAAATCTGGAGATACTGGAATGTTGAAAGTAAACGACATGAAGATACCTTTGAAGAAACAGTGGAGAATGTTCGCTTTTTATTGTCTGACAGTATCACACGTCAGCTTGTCTCAGATGTTCCCCTATGTACTTTTCTTTCTGGAGGAGTCGATTCAAGCGCCATTACAGGGATTGCAGCTAATACGTATAAAAGGGAGGGGAAAGGGAGACTCCACACCTATTCTGTAGATTATGAAGGGAATGACGAGTTCTTTAAGTCGAATGCTTTTCAACCTGATGCAGATGGTCCATGGATCGAAAAGGTGTCAAAACATTTCGGGACCACTCATCATTCCTGTTACATTTCACAGGAATCACTTAAAGATTATTTGGTGGAAGCCGTACATGTAAGGGATTTACCTGGGATGGCAGATGTAGATTCATCGTTGCTATGGTTTTGTAAAGAAATTAAACAAGATTTCACTGTAGGATTATCTGGAGAATGTGCTGACGAAATTTTTGGAGGCTATCCGTGGTTTCACAGAGAAGAAGACTTTCATCGCCATGGATTCCCATGGATGAGATCTACAGCAGAACGTCAGGGACTGTTAAAGCAATCATGGAAACAGAAGTTAAACCTCAATGAATATGTATTATCTAAATATGAAGAAACCGTTAAAGAAACTCCAAGAATGGAAGGAGAAAATGAGATAGAGGCGAAAAGGCGGCAGTTATTTTATTTAAATCTCATTTGGTTTATGACGACATTACTCGATCGTAAGGACAGAATGAGTATGGGAGCAAGTCTTGAGGTGCGGGTCCCATTCGCGGATCATCGCTTGGTCGAATACGTATGGAATATTCCATGGGAAATGAAGATGTATAAAAATCGCGAAAAAGGGATCTTAAGGAAAGCATTGGAAGGAATACTGCCACATGAGGTTCTTTATCGTAAAAAAAGCCCTTATCCGAAAACGCATCATCCGTTATATACGTCTCTAGTGAAAAATTGGCTTAATGAAATAATGGAGGATCCGTCATCCGTACTACTTGAACTATTTGATCAAAAACAATTACAGGATATTGTTCAATCAGACGGAAAAGCCTTTCAAGTGCCATGGTACGGTCAGCTAATGACGGGACCACAATTATTAGCTCATTTAGCTCAAATTCATGTTTGGTTTAAAGACTATAATATTAATATTGTAGAAAGTTAGAATGAAGAGTTTCTAATAATAAAAGGCTTGTTGCTATTTTTCAAAAAAGTTGATTGCAGCGAAAGGATGCTCGCTTTCCGCGGGGCTCACCTTACCCGCTACTCACGCAGGAATCTCACACCTTCTGCTCCAATCCACTCATCGTTTTCAATATTGTTAAAAGCAACAAACTTTTAGAAAAGAGCCTAATTAAAAGACCCCTGTAACCTCTAATTAAGGTGAATGGGGTCTTCATTTTTTATAAATGTTTTTCGAATCCATACCCTTGATTTCCAACGGTGCAGCATAATAATGCCTCTTAGCCACTCATCTGCTATAAAGGAAATCCAGATTCCGATTAAACCTAAACCAAAATGAATACCTAAGAGATATGAGAGGGTGACGCTCACTCCCCACATGGAGAGAATTCCCATATAGACCGGGAATTTAACATCACCAGTAGCTCTAAGCGCGTTGATTACAACAAGATTAAAGCTTCTGCCAGGCTCTAAAATAATCGTCAAATAGATTAATATGCAGCCTAAATTAATTATTTCTTGATTAGAAGTGAATATTTTCATCAATGGTGTAGACAAAAAGGAAAATAGTATAGCCATTAATACGGAAATAAAGATAGCAATCTTTAAACTTTTGATGCATCTCTGATAAGCTTCTTCGATTTTCTGTGCTCCCACCATATGTCCGATTAGAATTTGAGTACCTTGACTAATGGCAACACTAAATAAGAAGATAAACATCATTAAATTTTGAGCATAAACCTTGGTCGTTAACGCTTCTGTCCCAAGAATAGCAATGAAATACGTAATTACCATTTGAGACCCATTATAGGAGAGGTGTTCACCTGCAGAAGGGATCCCGATTTTCAATAGGTCTTTCAAATGCTTCATTGGAATCTTGAACAGGCCCTTAAAAGGCAAAGCATCTGGAACTCTTTTGAATAAGACGATTACTAAAACGACAAATCCTAGCAGCCTACTTATAGTTGTCGAGTAGGCTACCCCCTCGACGCCAAGAACTGGAACTCCAAAAGGACCAAAAATGAATAAGTAATTTCCGATAACATTAAGAATATTCATCCCAATCGTGATATACATAGCATCTTTCGTGTAACCATAACTGCGAATGATTGCACCTGCCGTCATAATTAGAGCCTGAATAAATGCAAAGCCACCGACGATATTAAGGTAGGAAGAAGCTTCAGTAAGCAGGTTTTTCGGCAAATCCATCAATAATAAAAGATCTTCGTTGAAAATCCAAATACTTAAACTTAGTAAAATTCCAAACAGCAAGTTCGCAAGAAGTGAGATTAATGAAATTTCTCCGGCTGCTTGCTTGCGTTCCGCTCCAAGGTTTTGGGCAACTAATATTGCTGTTCCTGTAGCAACAAATCCAAACATAACAATAATTAGAGAAAGGATTTGATTAGAAACTCCAACCGCAGCAACGGATTCGTCTGAATACTGACTAAGCATTAAGGTATCTGCATTGCCCATCAGCATATGCAGGAGAATTTCAATGAAGATTGGCCAAGTTAAGGCAAAGAGGGTGATATTTTTTGCATTTTTTTTCATTAGGTTCCCCTTTACTAAAACATTGAAAGGCTTGGGCTGTCCTATAAGGGGTCCAAAACCACATTAATTGTTCCTATATAGAAGCTGTTCTGACGATTTCTTCTATATAGTGAAAACTAGTGGTTTCTGACACCTTGGTTTTGCGGACAACCCTAAACCTTTTAGAGTGTTATTTTTAAAACTTTAAAATGGTAAAGTCGAATGGCTTAAGTTTCACATCGATTTCTTCAACATCAGCTGCAAATTCTTTAGAAGTATAGAGATTTTTGATGGTTTTCCCTTTTAAATCAAATGGAAGGGTATAGTTGATATCTTGTTCACTACAATTCATAAGGACGAGGACCGTTTGTTTCCCATCTGATTTTGTAAAAGCGATACTATCCCTATGTAACTCAGGTGGGAGAAAGGAAAGTGTACCTTCATTCGCAAGAAGAGGTTCCTTTTTACGTAATCTTATAAGAGTTTGAATATGTGTAAAAAGATCTCTATTTTGTTTCTCCCCATCCCATTCCATACATTTCCGACAGCCAGGATCTTGACCTCCAGACATTCCAATTTCATCTCCATAGTAAATACAAGGAGTTCCAATGAATGTCAACAGGAAGGTAAAAATTTGCTTTGCCCGGTTTTCATCTTGATTACATTCATTTAAAACTCTTGGAGTATCATGGCTTCCTACAAGGTTGAAGGCAACATCATGAATATTTTTAGGATACATATGCAGAACATTTGTCATATTTTCAACAAATTGCTTACTTGAGATTGACTGTTTAGCGAAAAGGTTTAGCAAGTTTGTTGTAAATGGATAGTTCATCACGGCATCAAATTGATCTCCTCTTAACCAAGGCATGGAATCGTGCCAAATTTCTCCTAGAATATATAAATCTGGTTTAATCGCTTTTACTTCTTGTCGAAATTCTCTCCAGAATTGATGATCAATTTCATTGGCAACATCTAATCGCCACCCATCAATATCAAATTCTTCAATCCAATAACGAGCCACATTAAGAAGATAATCTTTTACTTCGTTGTTCTCGGTATTGAGTTTAGGCATAAACGGGGTAAAAGCAAAAGTATCATAGTTTGGAACAGGTTCTGTTTTTATAGGGAAATCATGAATATGGAACCAGTCTTTATATTTGGATTTTTCCCCATGCTGTAGCACATCTTGAAAAGGTGGAAAGTAAAACCCACTATGATTAAAAACAGCATCTAACATAACTTTAATATCTTGATCGTGACAAGCTTTAATCAATCTTTTGAAAGTTTCTTTATCCCCGAATGCAGGATCTAATTCTAAATAATCGATGGTGTCATACTTGTGGTTTGAAAATGCTTTGAATATAGGTGTGAAGTAGATACCATTAATCCCCAAGTCCTTTAGATAAGATATGTTTTCTAAAACACCCTCAAGATCCCCTCCAAAGAAGTTATCAGGTGATGGCTCATTACTTCCCCAAGGAAGAGCACCATTAGGATCATTAGAGCTATTACCATTAGCAAACCTCTCAGGGAAAATTTGATACCAGACGGTATTTTTAACCCATTGTGGGGCTAAGAAGACATCTGCTGTATTTAGAAATGGAAAACAGAAATAATCCGCTACATCAGTTGACGGCTTTTGGAAAAAACCCTTTTCACCAAAAAAGGTTTCGGATGAACCATCATAAAGGACAAAACCGTATCGCAGCCTTCTAAAAGGAGGAGTAATTTCTACGAGCCAGTAATCAAATAATGAATCAGTACCAGTAAGAGTCATAGGGATGCTGTCGTATACCCACTTACCGTCTTCCCATCGATAAGGATCCCCAAACAATAGCGTTACTTTAGTTACATCCTTTTTCTTTGTTCGAATTCGAATGTGTAGATCATCCTTAGTGCAAGCGTATGCATAATTATCTTTTGGACGATGATAAATGGCTTCGATTTGCATCGGTGTCCTCCTTATTGTTGATTTTCACCTAAAGGTTATTCTAAATGCTTATGAATGTCAATATAGTAAAATTTCACTTAATAGTTGAAAAAGGAATATTTAATCGATAGATTGAATAGAAGGAGGCGATTTTGCTCGAACAATAGTAGTAATAATTTTCAAAAAAAACTGTTGTCAAACTAGAGATAGGCGGTATAATAGGAGTAGGTTGTGCAATCGTTTTCACTAATTATGAAAGCGTTAACGTAATACGTCTTTCTTTTTTTGTAGAATTGTGCAAACGTTTGTCCAATCATAATAGGGTTTATACTTACTATTTTCAGGAGGGGTCAGAGAATGAAGAAGGCATTATCATTACTTATGGTACTCATGCTTGTCCTAGGGGCGTTAGCTGCTTGCGGTCCTAATAGAGAAGAGGGGGCAGGCAATACTGATGAAAAGGACAACACTGCTGATGACGCAAAAAAGCCAGAGAAGTTAGTGATCTGGGAAGATGAAAAGAAATCAGCTTGGTTAGATGAGGTTGGGAAAAAATTCACTGAAGAAACAGGTATTGAATTAGAAGTTAAGGAAGTAGAGATGGCTTCTAAAATGAAAGAGCAATTACGTTTAGATGGTCCAGCTGGGACAGGTCCAGATGTATTAACTCTTCCACATGATCAGATCGGTGAATTAGCACTGGCTGGTCATATTGCGGAATTAAAAGTTGAACAAGATGTTAAAGATCGTTTTTCTGAATCTTCTATTTTAGCGGAAAGCTATGACGGGAAATTGTACGGACTTCCTAAATCTACTGAAACGCCGGTTTTTATATATAACAAAGCATTGATGGAAGAACCACCTGCTACAATGGAAGAACTATATGAATTCTCTAAAGAAAATACTAGTGGAGATCAATATGGTTTCTTAGCTCTTTGGGATAATTATTACTTTGCACATGCTGTAATTGGTGGTATGGGTGGATATGTGTTCGCTGAAAATGATGGAGCATTAGATCCGAAAGACATTGGTCTAAACAATGATGGTGCTGTTAAAGGTACAGAATATATTCAAAAATGGTATAAAGAGGGTCTTTTCCCTAAGGGAATCATTGGTGAAAACGGTGGTTCGGCAATGGATGGGTTATTCAATGAAGGAAAAGTCGCATCTGTTATGAACGGTCCATGGTCATTCCAAGGCTATAAGGATGCAGGGATTGAGATTGGAGTTTCGGCACTCCCACCATTTGAAAATGGAGAGCACATGAAAACATTTATGGGTGTGAAAGGGTGGCATGTATCCGGTTATTCTAAAAATAAGGAATGGGCTCAAAAATTCATCGAGTTTGTAACAGAAGATGAAAATTCTAAACTTCGTTTTGAGCAAACACATGAGGTTCCGCCAAATACAGCATTAATCGATGATCCTGCTATTGCAGATAACGAAGGAGCAAAAGCTGTAGCGGAGCAATCACAATATGGTGTACCAATGCCGAACATTCCTGAAATGGGTACTGTTTGGGAACCAATGGCAACGGCTTTACAAACAGTTGTAACAGGTAAAGCTGAACCACAAAAAGCTTTAGATGAGGCCGTTCAGCAAATTCAATCTAATATTGAAGCAAATCATTCAAATTAATCGTTGCTTAAAAGCGGTACCTTTCACTACTAGAGAGGTACTGCTATCCTTTTAACTTCCTATACTCAATAGCTGTATGAGCAAGGGAATCTTTTGATAGGAGCGTTAAAGTCAAGGTCCAGCTCTGCGCCCAGCCTCTCCAGTCAATAAGCCAAGTCATGAATGAAGGGAAGGTACCCTTCATTCATGACTCGGCTTATACTACACCTTAGGCTGAATAAAACACCGCCGATTTTCTTATCTCATAAAGCTATTGAAGGCTTACTATATCATGTTAGTAGAAAGGGGACTATTCTATGGCTGAAATGTCCTATCAATCTAAACATAAAAAAACAGCAATGACGCTTTCCTTATTACCTGGATTAGGTCAATTGTATAATAAACAATTCCTTAAGGGCAGTTTCTTTTTCATTATGACAGCTGCTTTTCTGTATGTCTTTTGGGATTTAATCAATATGGGTCTATGGGGGATCGTTACTCTTGGAGAAGACGTTTCCTACGGAGATCACTCGATTTTCTTAATGGTCAAAGGAATCTTAGCTATTATCATCTTATTATTTGGGGTTTTGTTTTACAGCTATAATCTATACGATGCACTTAAAAATGGCGAAAAACGTGATAAAGGTGAGAGGTTAAGTTCACTAAGAGAGCAATATCGTAATCTGGTGGATAATGGATTCCCGTACTTAATTATGTCGCCAGGCTTTCTATTATTAGTATTTGTGGTTGTTTTTCCAATTATTTTTGTCATTTTACTAGCATTTACAAACTATGACCTTTATCATTCACCGCCAGCTAATCTAGTTGATTGGGTTGGAGTCCAGAATTTTTTTGAAATTTTCAAGATAGATATATGGAGAGAAACGTTCTTCTCGGTTCTTGCTTGGACACTGGTATGGACTTTCGGTGCCACGACTTTCCAAGTGGCATTAGGTATTTTCTTAGCGATTGTCGTAAACCAAAAAGATTTAAAAGGGAAAGCTATTATTCGTACGGTGTTTATCTTGCCATGGGCGATTCCGGCTTTCGTTTCGATTTTAGTATTTGCCGGGATGTTCAATGAATCGTTCGGTACGATCAATCGCGATATTATGGCTGTTTTCGGTATTGATAATATACCGTGGATGACAGAACCCTTGTATACGCGCTTGGCATTAATCTTTATTCAGACATGGCTTGGGTTCCCATTTATTTTTGCGATGACAACCGGGGTATTACAGTCGATTCCTAATGAATTATATGAAGCCGCAACAGTTGATGGTGCTTCTAGTAGTCAGAAGTTCAAAAATATAACGTTGCCACTTGTTTTATATGCTACTGCACCAATCTTAATTACACAATACACCTTTAATTTCAATAACTTTAATGTTATTTATCTATTTAATGGTGGGGGACCTGCCATTTCTGGTCAAAACGCTGGTGGAACTGATATCTTGATTTCTTGGATATACAGTCTCACAATGACGTCTGCACAGTATTCTAAAGCAGCAGCTATTACATTGTTGTTATCGATTTTTGTTATTACGGTTGCCATCTGGCAGTTTAGAAGAACAAAGTCATTCCAAGAAGAGGATATGATGTAATATGAATATGAAAAAACAAAAGTTTATAAGATTGACACTATCATACATCGTTATTGGAATTATGTTTGCCATCATTTTATATCCTGTAGCGTGGATTATTGGTTCTTCTTTTAATCCAGGCCAAAGTCTCTCAGGGTCAAGCATTATTCCCAAGAATGCGACATTAGCTCATTATAAAGAGCTATTTGATACCAAACAGAGCGACTACCTTATTTGGTACTGGAACTCACTAAAAGTAAGTTTGTGTACGATGGCATTAACAGTACTAATGGTAAGCTTGACAGCCTATGCATTTTCTCGTTATCGATTTGTAGGGAGAAAGAATGGTTTAGTAACATTTTTAATCTTACAAATGATTCCTAACTTTGCGGCATTAATTGCGATTTTCGTCCTAGCTTTAGTAACGGATTTACTTGATACACATATTGGATTGATTCTTGTATATGTAGGTGGACAGATTCCGATGAATACATGGCTTATGAAAGGCTATTTAGATACGATCCCGAAAGAACTGGATGAATCAGCTAAAATGGATGGGGCAGGTCACTTAAGGATCTTCTTTCAGATTGTGATGCCACTTGCCAAGCCGATCGTCGCCGTTGTTGCCTTATTTTCATTTATTGCACCGTTTGCAGATTTCATTATTGCCAGTATCTTATTGCGTTCGGAAAAAATGTATACTCTTCCTGTAGCTCTCTACGATATGGTTGCCAAACAATTTGGGGCAGAATTTACGACATTTGCAGCTGGGTCTGTATTAATTGCCATACCAATTGCTATTTTGTTCTTATTCTTCCAAAAATACTTTGTTTCAGGTTTGACGGCTGGGGGTACAAAAGGATAATCTTATAGGCGTTACTACAATTTTATTAAGGAGGAGCGGAGATGAAAAGAAGAGTTCTATCTCTCATATTAGTCCCGTTTCTTCTTTTTTACGCCCTCCCGGCAGGAGCTGTTGAAAAAGAAGAACGAAAATGGCAGGATGAAACAATTTATTTTCTCATGACGGATCGATTTCATAATGGAGATCCATCAAACGATTTTGAGGTCAATGTTAAGGATCCCGAGGCATATCAAGGCGGGGATTTTCAAGGTATCATTGAAAAGCTTGATTATTTGAAGGAAATGGGGTTTACTGCAATCGAGTTAACACCTATTTTTGATAATGAAGCTAAAGGGTATCATGGGTTTTGGATTCAAGATTTCTATAAAACAGAAGAACACTTTGGAACCATAAAAGAGTTTAAGAAGCTTGTAGAGGAAGCACATAAGCGTGACATGAAAGTGATCCTGGATTTTGTCGTAAATCATGTAGGACCTAATCATCCTTGGATAAATGATCCGAAAAAAGAAGGGTGGTTCCAGGGAAAACAGCCGTTGAACGATAACGGGGAAGAGAATCCTGATTTACCTATTCTAAATACAGAAAATCCAGAAGTGAAAGAGTACTTATTCGATGCAGCTAAGTGGTGGATTAAAAAAACAGATGTGGATGGATACCGATTAGATATGGTTCAGCAAGCTTCACAGCCATTTTGGAGTGAGTTTTCAAAGGAAGTAAAATCAGTGAAAAAAGATTTCTATCTTCTGGGTGAAGGATCTAATAACAATCTACAAAATATTTCCAAATATGATGACAATGGAATAGGTGGATTTGTTGATTTTCCACAAGCAGAGGAAATGCGAAAGGTTTTCCAAAAGCCAGACGTTTCGATGGAAGGTTTATTCCATTATTTTGATCAAAACCAGTCCTTGTTTGAACAACCACATTTAATGGGAACGATTATCGACAATCATGATATGAATCGATTTACGAGTTTAATCGTTCAAAACAAACAATTCCCAGGAACACGCTGGAAGCTCGCTCTGACATATATGTACACGGTCCCTGGTATTCCAATTGTTTATTATGGGTCTGAAATCGCCTTAAATGGTGGGGAATCTTCTGATAATCACCGACTTATGAATTTCAAGACAGACGAAGAACTTATTGATCATATTACTAAGCTTGGAGAACTTCGTCAGGATCTTCCGGCATTAACAAGAGGAACAATGGAACTCCTATATGAAAAAGATGGTATGGCTGTCTTCAAACGGAATTATAAGGATGAGACAATCGTTGTGGCTATTAATAATTCAAGTAAGTCGCAACAGGTTACGATCTCTTCTGATGAACTTGAAGAGAATAAAGAGCTAAGAGGCGTACTTGCAGGTGGTATGGTTAAAGAGGAAAATGGCGATTATTCAATTATTTTAGACCGAGAATCGTCTGAGATTTTTGCTCTAGCGGAAAAGAGTGGATTGAACCTTTCCTTTATCGGAGCTTTATCAGCTGTCTATATTATATTCCTTATATTTATATATTTTGTTTGGAAACGTGGACGAAAAAAGAGGAAAGATACTAAGTAACATTTATTCTTTCCTTTTCCGAAACGAATCGAATTGAAAATATTTGATATCCAACATTCGTTTCAATCCAGCGTCTAGTCTATTCACTCTTGTTCAAAATGAAAGCGGAAACTGGTAAAATATAGATGAGTAAAAAAATTAGTGCGAAATGATTTATTTATGTTCAGCGCAAGTAGTGTTGCCTTCGTGGTTCTAGTAAAGTCGTGAACTATCTTTTAATACAGTCATGAAGCTTTACAAGGTGCTTGCGCTTTTCTAAGTGAGAAGGGGGGGATGATGATGGCCGTAACGATTAAGGATGTTGCGAAGTTAGCAAATGTAGCACCGTCTACCGTTTCGAGGGTTATCGCCAACAATTCCCGAATAAGTGAAAAAACAAAGCAAAAAGTTAGGGAAGCTATGAATCAGTTAGGTTATCACCCAAACTTCATTGCTAGAAGTCTTGCCAATCAGTCCACACAGGTTCTAGGATTAGTTCTTCCAGGGTCAGCTGATAAATTTTTTCAGAATCCCTTCTTTCCTACGGTTTTGAGAGGGTTAAGTGAGGGGGCACATGAAAAGCAATATGCGCTGCAAATGACAACAGGTCAGAGTGATGAAGAAATCTATGATGGAATCGTTCAAATGGTTCAAGGCGGAAGAGTTGATGGAGTGGTACTATTATACTCAAAAGTAGAAGATAAGGTCATGATGTATTTACGAGAGCGTGGATTTCCTTTTGTGATGATAGGAAAACCATTTAAATACTCAGAAGAAATTACCCATGTCGATAATGATAATTACCGTGCTACTAAAGGGGCAACAGATTATCTGTTGAATTTAGGGCATCAGCGAATTGCCTTTATCGGTGGTGATTTAAATCTTGTCGTTACTGTCGAAAGGCTACTGGGGTATGAGAAGTCCTTACGAGATGCAGGTATTGAATTAGTGAATGAATACGTCATTCATGAAGAGTTTTTACAAGAGGGTGGAAAGGAAGCTGTGAAAGAATTAATGCAGCTAGCACAACCGCCAACAGCGATGGTAGTGGCAGATGATTTAATGGCATTAGGAGTTTTGAACACTCTTCATGAAATGGAGATATCTGTTCCTGATGATATTTCGATTGTGAGCTTTAACAATGTTTTACTTTCAGAAATGTCACGGCCGCCATTAACATCTGTTGACATTAACATTTTTGATTTAGGTTATCAGGCAGCAAAAAGCCTGATTCAAAAGATTGAAGATCCAAAAGATCCAATTAAAAGAATTATCGTACCTCATGAAATGGTTGAGCGCTTTTCTTGTAGTCAATATAAAGATCAAGATCATTAATACAAATCCCAATGTAGTAATCTTAGTTCTTGATTACTTTCATTGGGATTTGATTGTATTTAAGATGCAAAGCTTCCTAGCCGGTATTTTTTTCTGCTTTTGACTTTAACCGTTTACAATGGTTCCACCGTTAATGTGAATGATTTGACCATTGATATAGGATGAATCATGACATGCCAGGAATACATAAGCTGCACCTAATTCGAATGGTTGTCCAGCCCTCCCTAGCGGAGTGTTTCCTCCAAAAGTTGCAACCTTATCGGCTGAAAAAGTGGATGGGATTAATGGTGTCCAGATTGGACCTGGAGCAACACCATTGACTCTTATTCCTTGTGAAGCCAGAGAGAGTGAAAGTGAGCGGGTAAAGGAAACAATCGCTCCTTTTGTTGATGAATAGTCAATCAGCTGCTCATTGCCTTGATACGCAGTAATAGAAGTCGTATTTATAATCGCTGCTCCCTTATTAAGGTGAGGAAGAGCTGCTTTTGTTAAATAGAAATAGGAATAAACATTGGTTCGAAATGTTTTCTCAAGCTGTTGTGCAGAGATATCCAATAAACTATCTTGTGGGTGCTGTTCCGCAGCATTATTAACAAGAATATCTAATTTCCCGTAGTGCTCCACTGTGTTTTGGATTACTTCCTTACAATATGTGACACTACCTAAATCACCAGAGAAAAGGATACAGGACTGTCCCTCTTGTTCGATGAGTCTCTTCGTATGTTCAGCATCTTTATGCTCTTCTAAATAAGCAATAGCAATGTCTGCTCCTTCTTTAGCATAGTAAAGAGCAACAGCTTTTCCAATCCCGCTATCCCCTCCAGAAATAAGGGCTATTTTTCCTTTGAGTTTGCCGCCAGGTTTATATTGTTCATCCATATGCTGTGGATAAGGATTCATTTTTTCTTCCATACCCGGTTGATGATGTTGATGCTGTGGAGGAAATGTTTGCTTTGAATTTTGGTTTTGTGTCAAGAATGATCCTCTCCTTATGTTTTGAGTTTTATTAAAACCATCAGAGTTATAGGGTTTAATACTTAAAATAGTGTTTACCCATTCAATAATTTTATTAATCATGTATATAATGTGGGGAATTATGGAGGAGAAGAAAAATAAGAAAAGCAGTTACCTGAAATATGGAAACTGCCCATCAATCTACTATTTTGTTTTTTGTATCATGTCTTCTGCCTTGTAACCGACAATGTTTAGTAAATCCTTTGGAGAAGAGTAGGGGGGCGAATAAGAGGTTTCCAAAGCTTGTAGTTCATGAACAGGAATTCCCCCGTAAATAGCGGTGACTATTACGTCAATTCGTTTATCAACACCATCCCCACCTACGATTTGAGCACCATAAATTTTCCCATCTAATGGATTAAAATGAACTCTAATATATACATATTCAGCTCCAGGATAATACCCAGCGTGTGATTTCCCACTGTGTTCAACGGTTTTATACTCCATTTCCATTTGGTTGAGTGCTTTTTCACTTAAACCGGTAGCAGCTACAGTTAAATGAAAAACCTTTGCAATTGAGGTCCCTAACAAGCCTTTAAATGACACAGGTTCACCGGCAATATGCTTTGCAGCAATATAGGATTGTCTATGTGCTGGCCACGCAAGTGGAACTCTTTTGGGTGTTTGTAAATGAAAATGAAAAGTTTGAATCGCATCCCCAACAGCGTAAATGTTTGGATCATTTGTTTGCATGAACTCATTAGTGACAATTCCACCTGTCTCGCCAATTGTAAGACCAGCTTTTTCAGCTAGATCGACTTTTGGTTTTACACCAACAGCAAAAAGTAAAAAATCGACCTTGAGTTGTTCTCCTGTTGATAATTTTAAAGTTCGGTCAGATTCAATCCCTTCTAATGAAGAGTTTAAA
Organism: Rossellomorea pakistanensis; assembly: GCF_016908495.1. Taxonomy (GTDB): domain Bacteria; phylum Bacillota; class Bacilli; order Bacillales; family Bacillaceae_B; genus Rossellomorea; species Rossellomorea pakistanensis. The sequence goes on from NZ_JAFBDZ010000003.1 coordinate 203,546, forward strand.
AGCAAATGAACTCCATTTTCTTTCAGGTGTTCATGCAAATGCTCAGCCATAGATGGATCAATCATCTTCATGACCTGTTCTGATCTTTCGATGACATGTACATCCAATCCTATTTGTGTAAAGTTTTCCGCCATTTCTAAACCGATAAACCCGCCACCAACAATGGCACAGCTAGATGGGGTATGTTCATTGATATACTGTTTTATATAATCCATATCCTCAATATTTCTTAAGGTAAAGGATGGAATTATCCCAATTCCTGGTAGGTCAGGTACAAAAGGATAGGCTCCGGGTGCAAGAAGGAGCTTGTCATAACTTTCTTCATAAAGTTCTTCTGTTTGCAGATTTTTAATCGTTAATATTTTGGAAGGACGATTGATGTCAATGACTTCATGTCTGGTTCTTACTTCAATATTTTTTTTCTCTTTAAAGGATTGAGGAGTAGCAGCGAAGAGAGAGTCACGTTCTGTGATAATGTCCCCGATGTAGTATGGCATTCCACAGTTGCCGAAGGATATGTATTCATCTTTTTCAAACATGATGATGGTGGATTCCTTATCAAGCTTTCTAATTTGCGAAGCAGTAGTCGCACCACCAGCTACACCGCCTATAACTAAGATTTTTTGTTTCATACGTTCACCTCAAAAAATTGGTTAGATTATAAAGTTTATTCTAATAGTCTAAAACAATGTAAAGGAATCATTCTGTTAGTTAAGAAAATGAATAAAGGCTCTTTTCTTAATCATTGTTACTTTTGTTCAATCATAAACATCTTACATCATTTAATACTAGTGGAACATTTATTACTTTGACGGAAAGATGCCCCGAAGCCATAATCATTACGGGTTTCTATTCTTGTTCGAAAAGCAACAACCTATGCGAAAACAGTCTTAAAAAAAATACCGAATGAGTATATCTTACCCATTCGGTGATTGATCAAACCTTCATTTAGTAGATAGATTTTATCTGAAATTGACAAATTGAACATCGATATTAAGATCGGCCTCTTTAACTGACGCCATAATTTTTTGAAGGTCATCTTTACTTTTACCTGTGACTCTAACTTGATCATCCTGAACTTGACTTTTCACTTTTAGTCCAGAATTTTTAATTAGGGTATTGATTTTTTTTGCGTTTTCTTTATCAATACCTTGAGCAATTGTTGCTCTTTGTCTTACTGTTCCTCCTGAGGCGCCTTCAATTTTTCCATAGTCTAAATTTTTTACAGGGACATTTCGTTTAATCAGTTTACTTAGTAGAACATCTTTTAATTGATTTAATTTGAATTCATCATCTGAAATTAAAACAAGCTCTTCTTTATCTAACTTTAAATCACTTTTGCTTCCTTTAAAATCATATCGGTTCTGAATTTCTTTTAAGGCGATATTAATTGCATTGGTTACTTCTGTAAATTCTACTTTAGAAACGATGTCGAATGAATTTTCCTTAGCCATGCTTATTCCCTCCATATGTACCGAAATCATTAATACATTCATTATAAGCATGGACGTCATTCATATTCAAGAAAAAGAGGCATCCTATTCAAGTTCGGATCCACATATAGAAGGTTCCCTGTAATTCTTCTATATGTGGTTCCGGTAAATCGGTTCGGGATCGCCTCTTATATGTGGTCAGTTTTTTTAGAGTACTGGTTTTTTCCTGCTTTACGATTCTTTTCTTTCATCATGTTTTTCTCATGATGCAATGCTTGGTTATCTTTCGGTTTTTTATCATTATCTGATGTATGCGACATAAACTTAACCTCACTTTTTATTAAGGGTAAAAATATCTTCCCCTTTAGAGGTCATATTTATGTTGATTTTGGTGATTGATTTGAGAAAAAAATTGCTAGGGTCCCTGGCCCGGCATGTGCACCAATAACAGAGCCAATTATGTTAACGTAAATTTCTTTTGGATGAAATCTTTCTTGAATGAACTGTTTCATTTCTAATGCTGATTCCTCATCATCACCATGGCTTATCCCAATAATCTGTTCAGAAAGGTCCACACCACGTTCGTCCATGAGTTCGAGAATTCGCTTTAATAATTTTTTTCGACCACGGATTTTTTCGATTGGAATAAGCTTTCCATCATCAACGTGAAGAAGAGGCTTAATGTTTAATAGTCCACCTAGAAAAGCAGAAGCCCTGGAAACTCTGCCGCCTTTAGCGAGGTATTCTAAATCTTCAACAGTAAAAAGATGTTCCATGTGTTGACATCGAGTGGTTGCTTCACTTACAATACTTTCCTTTGATGCACCATTCTTTATCATTTCTACAGCCTGTTTAACTACAATCCCAAGTCCGAGGGAAGCACATTTCGAATCAATAATCGTTAGGTCAAGTGTAGGGTATTGTTCTTTAACCTGATCTCTCACCATCACGGCAGTCGAATAAGTACCTGAAAGCTCAGATGAAAAGGCAATATAGATGCCACTATTTCCACTTTTTGCGAGGGTTGTAAATAGTTCTTCAAAGAGCTGAGGAGAAGCCTGGGATGTTTTAGGGATTTTCCCAGCTCTTATTTCATTAAAAACTTCATTTGGTTGGATATTAATCAAGTCTTCGTAATTATTTTCATCAATATGTACTCTTAGAGGGATTAATGTGACATCATTTTCTTCAAAATAAGCAGAAGGTAAATCACAAGCACTATCGGCAAATAAATTAATTTTCATCACGTTCACCCTTTAATATTGGTATTTACATTAAGTCTAGCTATTTTTTGAAAAAATGACAATATTATAGTGTTACTTTTAAAATTTGGGATAAATAAAGGTATGGCTTATTATAAAAAAGAGGAGGATTGTATATGACAAAAGATAGAGTTTGGCTTGAAACCAAAGTATTTACGGTTGTATTGATAGGAGCATTCATAAATGCCATTGCCATGAACTTATTCTTAATTCCTGCAAATGTGTATGCTAGTGGATTTACAGGAATGGCTCAATTATTAGCGAATATCATTACTGAATATACACCATTGACGTTATCAACCGGTATCTTATTGTTAGCGCTAAATATTCCGGTAATTATTATAGGATGGGTAAAGGTAGGTAAGTCTTTTACGGTATACAGCTTCATATCAGTTGTGCTTACATCATTTTTCTTAGAACTCATACCAGTTATTCATCTTTCACCAGATATTTTATTAAACGCTGTCTTTGGTGGAGTCATTGCAGCCGTTGGAGTCGGGATTACCCTTAAATGGGGGGCATCAACAGGTGGTATGGACATTATCGCAATGATTCTTTCAAGAATGAAAGATCGTCCAGTCGGTACATATTTCTTTATCATGAACGCAGTCATTATTATTACAGCAGGAATGTTATATGGTTGGGAAAAAGCGTTATATACCCTTGTAACGCTATATGCTTCCACAAGGGTCATTGATGCTATTCATACTCGTCATGAAAAATTGACCGCGATGATTGTAACAAAGAAAACGGATGAGTTACGGAAGGCGATTCATGCCAAAATGGTTCGCGGAATTACAACGGTTCCTGCAAAAGGAGCATATACAAATGAAAATAAAGAAATGATGATTATCGTCATAACCAGATATGAATTATTTGAACTAGAGAGGGTTATTAAGGAAGTCGATCCACATGCATTTACAAATATAGTACAAACAGCGGGAATATTTGGCTTTTTTAGAAAAGATTAAATTATAATGATAGACAAATAATAAAGGTGAAAATTCATATATTGAAAGGAGTCTCACCTTTGAAAAAAATAGTACTGCTGATTGCTATCTTCTTTTTACTTTTGCCTTCTCAAACAAATGCTAATATGAAGGAGGATACTAATATGCTCTGGGAAGTTCGGGTTACTCCTACTGCCGAAAGTGTTACTTTTGAATTTGGCCTGTATAATCCTTCAGATAAAGGAAAGACCGTTCAATTTCAATCAAGTCAGATTTATGACTACGTGATTAAGGATGCAAAAGGGAATAAGATTTTTCAATTTAGTGATGGAAAAGCATTCTTACAAGCTATCCAACATGTCCGTATAGAAGGAAAAGAAACGAAGAAATGGAAAAGTACTTGGGATCTTAAAGTAAATGGAAACCGTATTGAAAAAGGTATTTATACAATTGAAGCAAAGCTAATGGCCCATAGTGTAAATGATAAGCCAATTAAATTTAATAATATCGCTAAAGAAAGCTTTACTGTAGAAGAAGAAAATCTTACTTTTAGAAATATTGAGGTGAACAAAGATAAAGGAAAAGTAATAATCGATGGTGAAGCGAAGGTGAAAAGGGGAAGCTTCTATTATGCAGTAGAAGATGGTCACGATTATCTGGTAGGGGAAACATTACTGAAGGTTAAAAAAGAATCACCAAATTGGACGAGATTTTCTTTTTCGTTTCCGCTTATTCCAAAATCAGACTCTTCTCAAATACTGTCCCTTTATGAGCGTGATGAAAGGGACGGCAAAATCATTAATACCTATTCCGTTGACTTAGAATAAACGAACAAAGGGGGTGTCCCACTAAGGTGTTAGAAGCCTCTCTCAAATATAGAAAATCTTCTATATTTGAAATTTGGTTCAGGACCTTGGAGGGACAGCCCCTATTGTTTTATAAACTTTCGAGCTCGTCTTGTAATTGATGAAGTTGCTGCTGCTCTGCAGCGGTAGAATTCGCATAGGCAGATGATAAAGCATTTTTAGCCTTTGCTTTTAAATTCTGCCTATCATTTTCAGAAGCATTTTTAGCCATCATAACGGATTTACGTGCTTGTTGATATAATGGATTCCCCATTATTCAACTCCCCCAAGCGAAGATTCTTTAACGTATTCCAATTTCTTGGCCTCTGCTTCTGCAAGTGTTGTGTGATAAGGTATACGGTCATCGTGCTTGCTTACAGCAATTTTCCCTTGTTGGACAAATCGTCTCGATTTATTGCTTCTGCTTCTACCCATAACTAACACACCCCTTATTACGAGCTTTATGAACACCATGTGTTCTTTAGCTTTATGAACACCATGTGTTCTTTAGCTTTATGAACACCATGTGTTCTTTGTTAGTATGGTTCAGTTAAAGAGTTCTTACCATATGAAAGATTTCCATGTCTTCCAAACAATTAAAGGTTTAATCGCTCCTTAAGGAAAACAGAAATTCCATCTTCTTCATTACTTAATGTAATTTCATTTGCAATATTCTTAAGGGGTTCAATGGCATTCCCCATTGCTACGCCTACACCTGCATATTCGATCATCTCAAGGTCGTTATCCTCATCTCCAAAAGCAATGATTTTATCAGTTGAAATATTTAAAAAGCTGGCTGCTTTTTGTATGCCAATCGCTTTGTTTAAACCGCTACGAACGATTTCAATGACATGCCATGGAGCTGCCCACCTACGATGGTCGATAACTTCAGCATGAACTTCATTTAAATGCTTACGAATCTCCGCTACCTGATGCTCTTCTGCATGGATCAGCATAGAAGTTGGGTTATCATTTAAAAAGTTTCTAATGTCCCCAGTAGTTACATTAGGTTCACCAAAGTTAAACACATCAATTAATTTCTCATCATGGTAGTGAAAATAAACATCGTCCATCACTTCTGCAATAATGTTTAGAAACTTAAAATCCTGACAGGCCTCAACAATTTCCTTTGCGACCTTCACATCCAACGGTTCATGGTGGATGCCGAATTCTGGATTTGAAGGATGATGAACAAAGGCCCCATTAAAATTAACAATTGGAGTCGTTAATCCAAGCTCTCTATAATAGATCTCACTGGCTCTATAAGGGCGACCAGTAGCTATCATCACTTCATGCCCTTGTTCTTTTGCTTTCTTAAGTGTATGAAGAGTAGTGGTCGAGATTTTTTTATCATCTGTTAATAAAGTTCCATCTAAATCTAATACAATTAAATGACGTTCATGACTCATTCAACATGTCCCCAATCTATTCAGTGTCTAATTACAGTTTATATGTTTAGAAAAGTATAAGTCCACCATGTTAAACTAATTAGAATAAATTTTAACAATTAATTAATACACGATTAAAAACACTTAAGCTGTATAGGAGGAAAAATTGTTGATCACCATAGAAGAAAAATCAGTTGAACATATAGAATTTTTACAAATAGCAAAAACGGTAAAAATAAACGAACCTTTACCTGCTATTATCTTCATACACGGCTTCACTTCTGCAAAAGAACATAATTTACATTATTCTTATTATCTTGCGGAAAAAGGCTTTCGGGTACTACTTCCAGATTGCTTATACCATGGATCACGATCAGAAAAGTTGGATGAAAGAACCTTGAGTTTTCAGTTCTGGAAGATTGTGACTAAAACCATTGATGAAATCTCTCTTTTAAAGGAATACTTACAAGAACAAGGTTTAGTAGAAAATGGACGTTATGGGCTTGCAGGGACTTCAATGGGAGGAATCATTACCTTAGGGGCCATGCGTCGATATGCATGGATTCGTGCTGCCGTAAGTCTTATGGGAAGCCCTGTATATGAACAGCTAGCCCGTTTGCAAATTCAATATATTGAGAAAAAACATGGAAGCCTTCCGATTACAAAAGAGCAACTTGAGGAGCAAATTGAGCATATTCGTCAATACGATCTAAGTCAACAACCAGACAAACTAGCGGAAAGGCCACTTTTATTCTGGCATGGAAAACAAGATAATGTTGTCCCATATGCCCCTACATATAAGTTTTATGAAAGTATACTCCCGCATTATGAAAAAAATGAGGACAAACTTCAATTTATCTCTGGTGAACTTGAAGGTCATAAAGTAACAAGAGAGGGAGTACTAAAAGCGACAGAATGGTTTGATAAATATTTATAGGATCTGTGCTTTGTGTATTTTAGAGTCATTTGTTACTATGAATATATCGAATGAATAAGGAGTGAATCGGGATGGATCAAGATCTAAAAGATAATTTGATGGGTGCTCTAGAACAAGTAGTTGACCCTGAATTAGGAATCGATATAGTCAACTTAGGATTAGTGTATGATGTAGAATTAGAAGAAGATGGAAAAGCAATTGTCACGATGACACTTACTTCTATGGGGTGCCCGCTTGCCGGCACGATTGTGGATCAAGTAAAAGCAGCACTAAGCGATATTCCAGAAGTTAAAGATACGGAAGTAAATATTGTTTGGAATCCTCCATGGAGTAAAGACAATATGTCACGTTATGCTAAAATTGCATTAGGTATTCGATAAAGAAAAAGCTGGCTTGCATGCCAGCTTTTTCTTATCGTTTTGAATATAATAATGAGCCTGTTTTAATCCAGTGGAAGTCCACTTAGATTTGAAAAAAAGTTGAAATTTGTCGATTGGCCAAAATATTTTAATTCTAGACAAATTAACTCTTATCTTGGACAAAATAAAGTATCGGACAAAGGATCGTCTCTATTGGACAAATAAATAGGAGATGGCTTGCTAACGGATAAGCATAGGTTTAGAAATTAGATGTATTTCATACGAAAGCTGTGCAAAACAGTTGCAATTAGCGAAAAAAGAGAACTTAAAGTGTTCGAGCTTCAATTTTTCACTGCCATTACTTTGACTGCATAAATTTATGAGCCTAAATAGCCATTATATGGCGTAATGAAAAGAACCTTTAGCTAGTCTATGGTAATAACCTACGCGAATGAATTAAAACGATTCATGAAATAGTAAGAATGTAGCCATGCTTTTAGGAGGGGAAATCGATATGGGTCAACAAAGACATTTTCGTAATGGTGAAAAAGCTCCTAATAATGGAGTATATATTGAAGTTGGTGAAACAGGGAGTAATGTTAAAAACCCTAAAAAAATCAAGCTAAAAGCCGGTGATCGTTTTCCTGAGAATGCCAATGATAATCGTCACTGGACATATAAGAGAAAGCCATAAGGAATAAATCAGTAGTAAAGTCATTCTATAGACGGATGGCTTTACTTTTTATAGAAAATAAAGTACAAAAGTAATCCTTTCTTTATGACAGTATCAGCAAATTTGAATTCAGTCTGCTTGCTCTTTTCTTATTAAAACTTATAATGAAGATAAAGGTCAATATTGGTCAAAAGGAGGATGCTAACGTGAATATCGATCAAATGACATACAAAGTACAAGAGGGCATAGGTGGAGCGCAAAAAATTGCCGTCGATTTTCAACATACAGAAGTTACTGTATTTCATTTATGGAAAGCACTACTTAATCAAGAAGATAACTTATTAACAAGTCTCTATAAACGTCTAAATTTAAATGTTCAACATTTAATTGATTTTATATACAGTGCCTTAGAGAAAAAACCGTCTGTTAGTGGTGAAGGGGTGACGTATGGTCAATATTTTTCAGCTGATTTACAACAACTATTACAAAAAGCGGTATTGATTCAAAAGGAATTCAATGATGATTTTCTTGCCGTGGAGCATCTAGCACAAGCCATCATGAAGATGGATAAGCATGAATTATCTATATTTTTACATAAAAATGATGTTACAAATGACCGCCTTAAAGAAATGGTTATCGATATGAGAGGAGGAGAAAGAGTGACCACTCAAAATCCTGAAATCAAATATGAAGCCTTAAAAAAATATGGAAGAGACTTAGTAAAAGATGTGAAATCAGGCAAGCTCGACCCAGTCATAGGTCGTGACCAAGAAATACGTCAGGTGATTCGAATTTTATCAAGAAAGACAAAAAATAATCCAGTTTTAATCGGTGAGCCTGGTGTAGGGAAAACAGCAATTGTTGAAGGATTGGCTCAAAGAATCGTTCGAAAAGATGTTCCCGAAGGCTTAAAGGATAAAACCATTTTCGAATTAGATATGAGCTCGCTTGTAGCAGGAGCTAAGTTTCGCGGAGAATTCGAGGAGAGGCTTAAAGCCGTTTTAAATGAAGTAAAAAAGAGTGATGGCAGAATTATATTATTTATTGATGAACTGCATACAATTGTTGGCGCAGGAAAGACAGAGGGGGCAATGGATGCAGGAAATATTTTAAAGCCTATGCTTGCTAGAGGGGAACTCCATTGTATTGGCGCAACAACTTTAAATGAACACCGTAAATATATCGAGAAGGATCCTGCGCTCGAGAGACGGTTCCAGCAGGTTATGGTAAACGAACCGAATGTCGAAGATACGATTTCTATTTTAAGAGGACTTAAAGAGAGATTTGAAATACATCACGGAGTCAATATTCATGATCGTGCGATCGTTGCCGCTGCTACTCTTTCACATCGCTATATAACGGACCGGTTCTTACCGGATAAAGCGATTGACCTAGTGGATGAAGCCTGTGCAATGATACGGACAGAAATTGACTCGATGCCAACTGAATTAGATGAAGTAACAAGAAAAGTGATGCAGTTGGAAATAGAAGAAGCTGCATTGAAAAAAGAAAGTGATCAAGCAAGTAAAGAAAGATTAGCCATTCTTCAAGAAGAATTAGCAGCCCTTAGAGAGAAAGCCAATGAAATGAAATCAAAGTGGGAAACAGAAAAAGCTTCTATACAAGGACTTCAAGAAAAAAGAGAGGAACTTGATATATTAAGGAGACAGCTTGAAGAGGCAGAAGGTAATTATGACCTTAACAAAGCTGCCGAGCTTAGACATGGGAAGATACCTTCTGCGGAAAAGGAACTTCAAATACTCGAGAAAAAAATGATGGAAGAACAGGATACCCGTTTATTAAGGGAAGAAGTAACTGAGGATGAAATCGCGAATATCGTTGCTAGGTGGACAGGTATTCCTGTTCAAAAGCTGGTAGAAGGTGAAAGAGATAAATTATTGAAATTAGAAAGCATTTTACATGATCGAGTCATTGGACAAGATGAAGCAGTACAGCTTGTGAGTGAAGCGGTCATAAGGGCGAGGGCAGGAATTAAAGATCCAAACAAACCAATAGGATCGTTTATTTTCTTAGGTCCTACTGGAGTAGGAAAAACAGAATTAGCCAAAACTCTCGCGGCGACATTATTTGATAGTGAAGAACAATTGATTAGGATTGATATGTCTGAATACATGGAAAAGCATGCTGTTTCAAGGTTGGTAGGAGCTCCTCCTGGATATGTAGGCTATGAAGAAGGTGGGCAATTAACCGAGGCAGTCAGAAGAAAACCTTATTCGGTAATACTACTTGATGAAATTGAAAAGGCTCATCCTGAGGTTTTTAACATTTTATTACAAGCGTTAGATGATGGAAGGATTACCGATTCACAAGGAAGAACAGTAGATTTTAAAAACACGGTCATTATTATGACGTCAAATATTGGCTCCCAATATTTATTAGAGTCGGTAGGAAGTATTAGTAAAGAAACAGAGGAGCTCGTCATTCAGCAATTAAGAACAAATTTCCGACCTGAATTTTTAAACCGTGTCGATGACATCGTTCTCTTTAAACCACTTTCTATTGAGAACATGAAAGGCATTGTGGAGAAATTGCTGGGGGAATTAAGAATGAGGCTTTCAGAACAGCATATTGAAGTGGAATTATCGGATAATGCAAAGGAGTATGTTGTCAAATCTGCCTATGATCCGGTATATGGTGCAAGGCCATTAAAAAGATACCTTCAAAAGCAAGTAGAAACGCTTTTAGCGAAGCAGCTTATAAAAGGTACTATTAAGCCGTACGATAGGATTTTAATTGATTTTAATGACGAATCGTTTGTGATTAAGAAAGAAAATTAAACGTTGTCTTTGTGTTCTTTTACTTAAGTTCGTGGAACGGTCCCGGACAATGAAGGGAACACTCTTGGCTAATCGAACCAAAAAAAGGTGTCCAGATGGACACCTTTTTATTAAGGCTGTTTTCACATAGATTGTTGCTTTTCGTACCAGAATAGAAACCCTTAATGATGAAGGTTTCGGAGCATCTCTTTCATCAAAGCAATAAATGATTGAATGATTTAAGATGTTTGTGACTGACTAAAAGTAACAAAGTTTACGAAAAGAGCCTTTATTAATGATCAAAATCTTCTACAGGATCATTAGGAATTAATGCGCTTAGTACAAAAATTAGGATTGTTACACCAACAGCAATAATTGCTCCTGTTTCAAAATGAAATGTTGCTCCATTCATTGAACTAACTACATAAGTTGTCATTTCGATGAGCAAGAAAGCCCAAAAGAATGTCCAAAAATATCTCATTTGCTGTCACCTCATTTCAATATCTATGTAATAAAAGCAGTCACCACACACGTTATAGGGGATAACAGCCTTAAAGCCATAATAGTTAAGATTTGTATGACGAAATCATTGTCTGTTTTATAGTATCACAGAGCTAAGCAATAATAAATATTTTTATTAAAAAGATGAAAACCTTTTCTTTTTTTGTCATATAAAAGTCATGAAAGTATTTTGTAGAAGGAGATGCTCTGAATAAAAACTTGTTTTACCATAGCTGTGCAATGCCCTGTGCATTAGAACATTAACTCTCTGCTGGGCTGAGGTTTGGTAAATCGAAAGTTTGGGTTATTTATATACAGGTAGCTTTTCTTAAAAATGAGAGAAAAATAGGCTAACCTCCATGCATTTTTTATTTACAGTCATATGTTATTATGACTCACTATGTGAATAAGGAGGTTTCCTAATGAAGCATCGTAGTTTTCAACTTGAGCAACAATGGTGTATGATTCACTATCCTGAAAGACCAAACGGGTTCGGTGTTATGATTTTAGGCGATTATCATCATTATGTCGATAATAATAGCAGCTTCTGGCTTCAGCAGGAAGCGAGAAGTCCAATTATTCGGGCGCTAAATGATAACGGGTATTTTGTGTTTTATTCCAATCTATTTGGAGCTAACTGGGGAAGTGATCGAGCTGTCCAGCTTGCTAAAAGGATGTATCAGTATGTGAAGAGAACCGAAATTATGAATTCGAAAATTCATATCTTAGCAGATGGGATGGGAGCTTTAGTCCTTCGGAAATTGTATCCTATGCTTAGAAATGATTTACGATCGGTTGTCCTTTATTCCCCGTGTGTATCCCTTTATGAACATTATCACCAAGAAAAAGAGCAAAAGTTTTTCTTTAAAAAATTACAAAAAGAAATTTCCCAAGCAAATGAAATAAATGAAAAAGACTGTGAACAATGGATAAATTTCTATCAAGGGGATTATCTAGACTTTATGAGTTATTCGATTCCTCTTTATATGATTCAATGGGTTTCGACATCGCGTTATAAAAAACAATTTCCATTCATAAAAGAAATATATAAAGATAGAATGAAGAAGGAGTATTTAACAGACTTATTTTTTCTATTGCCTGAAAAGAAGAGTACGATTGGAGGGAAAATCACCTCCTATTTCCAAAAACATGAATATGAATTATAGAGAGATGGGGGACTGACGATGAATCAAGCTGTTGTGTTAGCTGCTCAAGAATTTCTGGGTTTTGAAATCTGTTCTAGCTTATTAGAATGTGGCTATGAAGTAAAAGCATTTGATCAAACTGAAGATCTGGCAGCGAAATGGTTAGAAATTGGGAGAAATGCAAATATTCAATATTCCTCAATGAACAATGTACCTGACCTATCCAAGAAATTTGATGTTTATTTACCTATATATGATTTAATTAACCAAGACAAGCAAAGTAAACTATATGAATTTATTAAAGGGTTTATAAAAGAAAAGGAAGGATTGATTTCAAATACCATTATGGTTTTTCCTTTAAATGAAAGGGAAAAAGATAAGGATAACCCAGGAGAACAAATAAGAGGTTTCTTTAGAAATCTAAATACCTCTATATCTACTTATTATCTCCCAACCCTTTTTGGCCCTTATCAGCCAAAGGAATATTTATTTCAAAAAATATTAACGGAAGAAAACACGGAATGCCTCAATCAGTTTATCGATGATCCGATTTCCGTTATCTATGTTAAAGATGCTGCAGATGTTATTGTGAATCATGATAAAGGTGAAAAAGACTATCTGCTGCTTTCTAGTATAGAAGATAGTTGGAAAAAGGCTTTATCTAAAATCCATTCATCCTCAGAGCTATATGTAAATAAGAAAAGAGAAATTCCGTCAGACCTAGAGGTTTTAAAAGTGAAACCTTCCCTTACATTTCAAGAGGTATTAGATCTTCAGAGAAAATCCTTCTAGGTAAAGAATGGTACGGTTGACGAAATTTCTCTTTTCAACCTTTGTTTTGAAAGGTAGAATAAAAGAGTCTATTGTTTGGACAAGCCTAACGATAAAGAGTGAAGCCTGGCTTCATTTGTCGTCTAAGGGGAGTGGCTGCATATGATCAAGCATATTTTGTTGGGAATAATGTTTTTGTCAGTATTACTAACGGGATGTTCTAATCCGATAATGGAAGAAAAACTTCCTAAGGTAGGGCTTCTTGTGGCAGAAACAGTTAGTGATCAAGTTTGGGGTACGAAAGGGTATAAAGGGTTATTAAAAATTCAATCTAAACATGATTTAGATGTTTTTTATAAAGAGGGGATTAAATCAGAATCAGCAATAAAAAAAGCCGTTGAAGAATATAACGAAAAAGGAATTACTCTTATATTTGGGCATGGAAGTGAATATGCAGAGCCCTTCAATCAGCTTGCCCAAGATTATCCTGATATTCATTTTGTTAGCTTTAACGGTGATGCTAAAGAAAAGAATACCACAAGCTATAAGTTTGAAGGATATTCTATGGGATACTTTGGCGGGATGACTGCTGCACATCAGAGTAAAAGTAAAAAAATTGGAATTATCGCTGCATTTGAATGGCAACCTGAGGTGGAAGGATTTTATGAGGGTGCCAAATTTATTAATGAAGAGATTGAGATCCCCATTCTTTACACACAAGATTGGGATAATGATGAAAAGGCGCTTCAAAAATTAGATGAGCTATTGAATCAAGGGGTAGATGTTGTATATCCTGCTGGAGATGGATATAATGTTCCTGTTATTGAAAAGCTAAAGGAGAATGGGCTTTATGCGATTGGTTATATTTCAGATCAATCAGATTTAGGAGAATCAACCGTTTTAACTAGCACTGTTCAACATATTGAGCGACTCTACGAACTAATAGCGGATAAGTATATTGGTGAAGAACTTCCATCGGGAAATGTAACGGTTGATTTTCAAGATGGGGTTATTTCAATGGGTAAATTTAGTCCAGAGGTTAATGAGTCCTTTCAGCAAAAAATAAAAGAGCATATTGAAAAGTATAAACAGAAGGGGACATTACCAAATGAGGAGGAAACGAAATGAATCAAGATAAAAATATGGAATTTATGCAAATCGCAATGAAATACCTTCCGGAAGCAAAAGAACAATTAGATCAAGCAGGGGTAGAATTATCTATGGAAATGATTCAACCTTTTATGCAATTATTTACGAAAGTTATGAATGAGGCTTATGAATTAGGAAAACAAGATGCTTTGGCAGATAAATAATTGATAAAAGAAGAGGCTTAACACACTGTTAGCCTCTTTTTGCTATTTTGATATCACTTGAAAAAGCTCTTAATAAATGGTGAAACCTGACTCCATAAAGGCTTAAGATCACCAAGAGATGCCAATATTTGATCCAACTGCCCAAAGATGTCATCATTATTTGGTTCAGGTAAATCCTTTCGTTCTTCTTCCTTAAACGGACTTTTTAAAGAGTTACTCATTAAGCGATCAAAGGGATGTTCCTTGCTTTCCGCTTCATACTCCTTCATCTTAACATCTCTCCTATGCACTTTTACTATAAACTATGCAGTAATGTTTAAATGCGACTGGGTCAAGTATACCGATTTTAAAACAAACACAGGCTATAAAAAGAAAAATGATTGAAGTTTTTAGCCAATTTCGTTAAAATTAGTACCAAGTCATAATAATAGATAATAATGATAAGAATAACGAACAGATTAAATTAAAGGTAGGGGATGCCAGTATGAACGCTGGAGTAATTGGAATTGGTCGTTATGTTCCCGAACATGTTGTTACAAACCATGATTTAGAGAAAAGAATGGATACATCAGATGAATGGATTCGAACAAGAACGGGTATTGAAGAGAGAAGAATTGCAAAGGATTTTGATACATCTGACTTGGCTTATGAGGCTGCAATGAGATCAATAGAAGATGCAAAAATCAAACCTGAAGAAATAGACCTTATCTTGGTTGCAACCGTGACACCTGATAAGCCATTTCCTTCTGTAGCAACGATGCTTCAGGATCGGTTGGGAGCTAATCGAGCTGCTGCGATGGATATAAGTGCGGCATGTGCAGGGTTTATGTATGGAATGGTAACAGCAAAACAGTTTATTGAAAGTGGTGCCTATAAGCATATCCTTGTTATTGGAGTAGAAAAACTATCTAAAATAACAGATTGGGAAGATCGTAATACAGCAGTACTATTTGGAGACGGTGCTGGTGCTGTTATTATGGGGCCTGTATCAGAGGGTAAAGGGATATTGGCATTTGAACTAGGTGCTGATGGATCTGGCGGAAAGCACTTGTACCAAGAACGAGGAAAATACATTTATATGAATGGTAGAGAAGTATTTAAATTTGCTGTTAGACAAATGGGTGAATCCGCTATTAATGTAATTGAAAAAGCAGGTTTAGTAAAAGAGGATGTCGATTTTCTCATCCCACACCAAGCAAATATTCGTATTATGGAATCCTCGAGGCAGCGCTTAGAGTTACCGGAAGAGAAAATGTCTAAAACCGTCCATAAGTATGGAAATACTTCTGCGGCATCTATTCCAATTTCACTTGTGGAAGAACTAGAAGCAGGAAAGATTAAAGATGGCGATACGATTGTAATGGTAGGTTTCGGTGGCGGCTTAACTTGGGGTGCCATTGTGTTAAAATGGGGACGTTAATATTTTAAGCAATCTTCTTGTAAAGTTAGAAAAGGAGAAGGATATTATGAATAAAAAAAGAGTAGTTGTTACAGGAATTGGAGCTGTGACTCCTTTAGGAAATGATGTTGATAGCACTTGGAAGAACATTTTAGCAGGAAAATCAGGAATCGGAGAGCTGACACGTTTAAATCCAGAAGAATATCCAGCAAAAGTGGCTGCTGAGTTAAAAGATTTTGATGCAGAACTTTTTATTGATCGTAAAGAAGCGAGAAAAATGGATCGTTTTACTCAATATGCTGTTGCATCATCATTAATGGCTGTGAAAGATGCTAACTTAGAAATTACAGATGAGAATGCTGATAGAGTTGGAGTATGGATAGGATCTGGAATAGGGGGCATGGAAACATTTGAGCAACAGTTTCAAACGTTCCTAAAAAGAGGATATCGAAGAGTCAGCCCATTCTTCGTACCTATGATGATCCCAGACATGGCTGCTGGTCAAGTATCGATTACATTGGGTGCAAGAGGGATGAATTCCTGTACAGTCACCGCTTGTGCAACAGGGACAAACTCGATTGGGGATGCTTTTAAAGTCATTCAACGCGGGGATGCTGATGTAATGGTTTCTGGAGGATCAGAAGCACCGATTACTCAAATGTCAATGGCTGGATTCTGTTCTAATACTGCTTTATCTACAAACCCCGATCCATCAAAGGCTTCAAGACCTTTTGATACAAATCGAGATGGTTTTGTTATGGGGGAAGGTGCAGGGATCATCATATTAGAGGAACTTGAACATGCACTTCAACGTGGTGCAAAAATTTACGCAGAAATCGTTGGGTACGGCTCCACAGGAGATGCCTATCATATTACGGCACCTGCCCCTGGTGGTGAGGGAGGAGCCCGTGCCATGAAGCTTGCCATTCAAGATGGAGAATTAAAACCACAAGATCTTGATTATATAAATGCACATGGCACGAGCACACCATACAATGATAAATATGAAACGATGGCTATTAAAGAAGTGTTTGGAGAGCATGCTTATAAGCTTGCTATCAGCTCAACGAAATCAATGACAGGACACTTACTTGGTGCAGCAGGTGGTGTGGAGGCAATCTTCTCTGTGCTTGCCATAAAAGACGGAATTTTACCGCCGACAATGAATCTAGAAACCCCAGATCCAGATTGTGACCTAGACTATGTGGCAAATGAAGCGCGAAAGCAAGAAATAAATGTTGCTATGAGTAATTCACTTGGCTTTGGTGGACATAATGCAACAATCGTATTTAAGAAATATCAATAATCTTTTTGATATGAAGCTGCATCTAACCCTGTAATAGGGGTGTTAGATGCAGCTTTTTTATTGTATTGGAAAAATGGTGATAGTTTTGAAATTAGGTAGTCCTAAACTAGCCCCAGTGCCCAGCCTCGGGAGTCTAAGTCAAGCCATGAAGGAAGGGGAAATGCACCCTTCCTTCATGGCTTGGTTTATGGTTGTCGGGGCTAAACGAGGCGATTACGTTTTTGTTCTTTTTGTTATCAACACTCTCCTTGCTTTCATATAGTTTAGAAAACGTATATTTAAGGAGAGGTCTCTGTGAGCGTTATGCCGACAGATAAATGGTTAGAGAAAGACTTTTTAAAACCATTAATTATACTTGAGAAAATAGGAGTTCCAGAGAATGAAAGGAAAGAATTTTATCGTTATTTACAATCTTATGGAATGTATCGGCCGCATGCTAATATTGAAGAACAAAATAACAAGTTAAAAAAGAAAAAAGCCTGGAATACAGTTCGACGATTCTATAAAAAATATAAAGGACTTTGGAAAGGTCCTTCTGTACCTATCTATATTTTTCCGATTCAAGGGAAGGCGAGCTTATTCGGTCATGGAATGAAGAAATCAGGAGTTTCATTTAAAGACCAGGTGTATTTATTCCTTTCAGCCGATACAGATGAAAAGGAATGGGAAGCATTATTTGTACATGAATACCATCATGCAACGAGAATGAATTTATTAAATAAAAACAATGATCAATATCACTTATTAGACGCCATCATATTTGAAGGATTAGCCGAACAGGCTGTAAAAGAATACTGTGGAGAAAAATATGTATCTAATTGGGCAAAACGATATTCACAGCATCAACTAGCTACCTTCTGGGAGAAGTATATAAAGAATCAAATATCCATTACAAGATCGGAATCAAAACATGATCAATTACTGTTAGGGAAAGGAATGTATCCGTCATTACTTGGATATGCAGTAGGCTATCATTTAATCGAATTATATAAAGAAGAAAATAAAGGGGACACGATGAAATGGTTGGCAAAGTCTTCATCGGAATTCCTGCCTAGCCAATATAGTTAGCCTCTTTTAACCAATCATATTTCCAGCCTTTATTCATATGATGATAGTAAATGGACGAGCTAGAGGGTGATAGCAGTCAATATATTAAAAATCTTGACGTTAAAGGCGGAAGGAATGATGTTTAGAGTCTTTATTTTGTTGATTGGATTTGGACTGGCCGTTTCGGGTGGAGTCAGCCTTATCATGTACTTAAATTTATTAACGACAGGAATGAATTATCAAGAATATTTTTCATTTATCTCAACTCGAGTAGAATGTTATTTGTTAATTGTTGGAATGATCTTTATAGCTGCATCCGTATATACACCAAAGAATCAGAAGCATCAATAGAATTCATAACATAAGTAAGGAATAAATTGACTTTTATCTGCCTATACTGAATGACAAATAGATTTGATGAAGCGAGGGGTCATTCATGCTATATCTTCATGATGTATGGGTAAATTGGTTTGAAGGTGAGGAAAACGGATATAATGTTTGTCATTTTCACGAATGGAGAAAAGATGATGTTATTGAGCTATTAGATCAAGCACCGTTATTGAAGGTAAGCTCAGACTTATATCATTACATCGAAAACGACCTGTCAGAACTTCCACAATCACTATTAAATGATGTTTATCAAAAAGCTTACTTGCGAAAAAACCATGAAAGAATTCAGATGGATTATTGCTTTATTGTAACGGATGGTATAGGGATTATGGTAGTTGACACGATAGGGTATTCAATCCCTATCCGAAAAAGCAGGTTGATTCCAAGACAGGAGCAGCTTGTTTATGAAATGGTGGAAGACCATGAAGCAATCCATTTTTCTGTTCCTTATGTAGAAAAAGGGGGTAAGGAACATCATATATTATCACCTAATCCTATGGTGATGAATGGTTTGACTAGACGAGAAAGACAATTAAAGCAATTATTATTTATGGCTCTGGACCAGTTAAATTCATCCAAGAATACAGCAGAAATAAGGTATTGGTACACAGAATGGTCACCAAGAGAATATGAAGCAATACAATCATTACCTTTTGAAGATGTATGGCAGAAACTATATGATGAAACAAAATTAGGCTGGTCGGACAAGCATTTAGTCCTTTGTGAACGACTCATTAAAGGACAGCCATTCTTTGAAAAATTATGGGAGCTTGAGCACCGTCCAAAAGTAAATTAATGAGAAAATCGATTCCTCATAAAAGGAATCGATTTTTTGTTTTTGAATAAGACGTTCACAGGAACTTTGTAATAGTGGGTTGGACATTTTTATATCACGATACATTCAGTTAACGAGCTTCCGTAAAAAAAGTGAATATTCCTTGTTGTAAGAATTTGGAATACAAGAACCGAAACCACAGTAGTTACATCATTTGTATTAATTTAACATAGTAAAGTAACTAAAAAATATACAATGATATAAATAAAAATAAATAATGAATTTATTAATATTATATTGTTATTATTTCCACAAACAAGAAAGCGTTCTCAAAGTAAATGGATTGTAAATATTGTAATAGTTTAATTTATATTATAAATACCAAAATACGTTGATATAACAGCGTTGTTATATAAATATGTTAATTATTCAAAAAAATTATTAAATTAATATTGCAATAATTTCTGTATGGGTTATAATAAAAAACGAATCTTCTGACAAGTCAGAAGATAAATAAATATGAAATATGAGGAGGTCAATTTCAAGATGAAGAAAAAATTATCATTCCTTCTGGTGCTTGTTTTAGCACTCAGTACTTTCCTGGCTGCTTGTGGCGGCAATGAAAAGTCATCAGAAGATAATTCTGGTGGCGATGGTGAGTCAACTGAAAAAACGAAGCAAGTACTAAATTTACTTGAAAGCGCTGAGATTCCTTCAATGGATTCTGCTCTAGCAACTGACGCTGTATCATTCAACGTAATGAACAACGTATTTGAAGGTCTTTATCGTTTAGATGAGAATGACAAAGCGGTTGAAGGTATGGTAGATGGAGAGCCAACAATCAGTGAAGACGGTAAAACTTGGACATTCAAAATTAAAGACGCTAAGTGGTCTAACGGGGACCCTGTAACAGCTAAAGATTTTGAATATGCTTGGAAAAAGGTTTTAAATCCTGATACTGCAGCAGAATATGGTTATATCATGTATGACCTCAAAAATGCTGCAAAAGTTCATGCAGGTGACTTACCTGTTGATCAACTTGGAGTTAAAGCCATTGATGATAAAACTCTTGAAGTACAATTAGAGACAAAAGTTCCTTACTTCAAAGAGTTACTTACTTTCGCAACATTCTACCCTCAAAATGAAGCATTTGTAACAGAACAAGGCGATCAATATGGCCTTGAAGCAAACACAATTCTTTACAATGGACCATTCGTTCTTTCTGAATGGAAACATGAGCAAAGCTTCCAGTTAAAGAAAAATCCAGATTATTGGGAGAAAGATGTAGTAAAGCTTGAAGAAGTCAACTTCAATATCGTTAAAGACACGGCAACAGGTGTAAATCTATATGAAACTGGTAAAGCGGATATTGCTGGTCTTTCAGCCGAATTTGTAGACCAATATAAAGAAGACGAAAACTTTAAAACACGTGCTGAAACATCTGTTTACTTCCTACGTTTAAACCAAGAGAACGAAGTGTTAGCTAATCTTGATGCACGTAAAGCGATTGACATGGCTTGGGACAAACAAGGTCTTGCGGATGTCTTACTGAATAACGGATCGATTCCAGCAAACTTCTTAGTACCTGGAGAATTCGTATCTAGTCCTGATGGAAACGATTTCCGTGAAACAAATGGTGACTTGGGTACCTATGATGTAGAAAAAGCGAAAGAGCATTGGACAAAAGCGAAAGAAGCTCTTGGAAAAGATAAAATTGAATTAGAACTATTAAACTATGATTCTGAAAGCTCTAGGAAAGTTGGAGAATACTTAAAAGAGCAACTTGAATCAAACCTAGAAGGATTATCTGTTAGTATTTCTCAACAGCCGTTTAAGCAAAAACTTGATTTAGAAACAAAAGGCGAATATGACTTTTCGTTTGCTGGGTGGGGCCCAGACTATCCGGATCCAATGACATTCGTTGATATGTTTGTGACAGATGGTTCACATAACCAAATGGGATATTCTAATCCTGAGTATGACAAACTGGTAGAGCAAGCAAAAACGACTTTACTTGACGATTTAGATGCTCGTTGGCAGGCATTATTGGATGCTGAGAAGATCTTATTTGAAGATCAAGCAATCAGTCCAATGTACCAAGCAGGTGTTGCCTATTTAGAGCAGCCATACGTCAAAGATCTTTATAGACATTCATTTGGAGCAGATAACAGCTACAAATGGGCATACATTGAAAAATAATTTTTCTGAAATATAAGGGGCTGTCCCGAAGCAAGGTATCTTAACCGCATCTCAGTATATAGAAGTAAACTTTTTAAATACTGAGAAACAATGTGGTTTCGGTACTTTGTGGGACAGTCCTTTTCCGATCTATTGTATAATTTACTTATACATTTTCTCCATTACCTCCGGTGAAATAAAAGTCTTTTTGCAAATGCTAGGGAGAATCTGAACAAAAAATTAGTATTAAAAAATTAGTATTAAAAAATTAATTTATAATGTGTAATGAAAAAGGTGAGAACTACTGATAGTAGCATCTCACCTTTTTTTGAACTCTTGATCATTCAAATGATCTCAAAAGAAATTATTTTTTCTTTCTCCCTAACCCTAGTGCCTTTTCCATTTTCTTCACCATTTTGTTTGCGACAAAATTGGCTTTCTCTGCTCCACGATCTAAAATATGATCTAATTCCTCAGAATTAATCAGTTCATAATAACGATCTTGGATGGGTTTGATGGTATCAACTACAACCTCGGCTAAATCACCTTTAAACTCTCCATAGCCTTTTCCTTCATATTTCTTTTCTAAATGATCAATAGTTTCTCCACTAAGAATCGAGTAAATCGATAGAAGGTTTGAAACACCAGGTTTGTTATCTTTATCATACTTTACAATACCATCTGAGTCGGTGACAGCACTTTTGATTTTTTTCTCAATTTGTTTTGGCTCATCGAGTAACGTAATAAAGGCTTTGCTGTTAGGATCCGACTTACTCATTTTTTTAGTAGGCTCCTGAAGTGACATCACACGGGCACCCACTTTAGCGATTCTGACATCAGGAATCGTAAAAATGTCATTATACTTCTTATTAAAACGTTCAGCTAAGTCTCGTGTTAGTTCGAGGTGCTGTTTTTGGTCCTCTCCGACAGGAACTAAATCTGTCTTATAAAGTAAAATATCTGCTGCCATTAACGGAGGATAGGTTAATAATCCAGCAGAAACAGCTTCCTTCCCTTCAGATTTATCTTTGAACTGGGTCATTCTTTCCAATTCGCCAATATAAGTAATACACTGTAGCATCCAGCCGGCCTGGGCGTGTGCTGGAACTTCTGACTGTATAAACAGTGTGGATTTCTCTGGATCAATCCCGCTAGCAAGATAAAGTGCAGCTAAGCTTTTAATATTTTTTCTTAATTGCTGCTTATCCTGCGCAACAGTGATCGCATGCTGATCGACAACACATAAAAAGCTATTGTACTCTTCTTGTAACTCTACAAATTGTTTCATGGCGCCAATATAATTTCCTAAAGTAATGGTTCCACTTGGTTGAATTCCACTAAAAATCGTTTTCATAAAAATTCTCCTTTATTATAAAATCCAAATAAAAAAACCATTCATCCCTTAAAATAGGGACGAATGGTTATATCCGCGGTACCACCCTAAGTGCTGAAAACAGCCACTTTGGTCCATGACTATGCATGGTGCCTAGTTAACGTAAGGCAAACGTCACAAGCTACTAATCGTTCACAAGTGATGCTCAAAAGTCCATTCCAATCAGGTAACTGTTTGTTTTCACCAACCACAAACTCTCTATTAAGTTACTGCTGAAAGTACTACTCTTTATCATAGCAAGAATATAGGATGAATTGATTATAATCAATTCCAGCTAACATATCAACTGTATAGTAAAAAAGATAAAAGAAAACCTGCAAAACAATAAAATCCACCGATAATAAGTAAAGGCTTTTTGCTATTAAACCGCCTTTCTTTATTGTACTCTTCATGGATTTCTTTTGTATCATCAAGATCGTCGAAGTTTGAAACATATTTTCCCTTTGCTGTACTTTTTCTAAGTTTCTTAAAAGAGTAGATAATTCCATTAAAGAAACCAGCTTCTGTTACAAATAGAAGAGCTCCTACCAAAAGATAAACCATTCCTATAGTAAAGAATGAATTAATAAAATGGATGAAAAAAGATCCATTTTGGAAAAAAGCATAAACAAGAGATATTACTAAATTAAGTATAGAAATTACGATAGAAAAACTTAAAGCTTTAGACATGTATTCACCATCTAATATTTTTAATTTAAATTATAACTGAAAGTGAAAAAAGATTTCAAGTTGAATGAAAATTCATTAATAAATATTAACAACCAGGTTATGTTTGATCTTAATGTAGTATTCAGAAAAACAAACTTCCTTTTATAGTGGACATAACAATGAAGCACTAATATAGGATTTAGTTTTTCATAATAAACAATTTAATAATTATACTAAAATATTAATAAAGATAAGTTTGACCATACACATTAACTAATTATTTTTACTCGTTTAATTGGGGGAATATTCATAATAAAAGAGGTTTGTAAACTTTGTAATAATGTAAAATCATAAATAAACACTCTAAGACTATTGATATAGCAATATTGTTATATGAATATGTCAATTTTGCAAAAAAACTGTTAAATTAATATTGCAATAATTTTTCTATCGGTTATAATGGGTAACGAATCTTCTGACAAGTCGGAAGATAAATAAATATAAAATTTGAGGAGGTCAAATTCAAGATGAAGAAAAAGTTATCATTCCTTCTAGTGCTTGTTTTGGCACTGAGTACTTTCCTAGCTGCTTGTGGCGGTAACGAATCTTCTGATGAAGGCAATTCTGGTGAGTCTGGAAAAGATAAGCAAGTTCTTAACCTTATAGAAAGCTCTGAAATCCCTTCAATGGATTCAGCTCTAGCGACTGATGAAGTATCATTTGACACAATGAACAACGTATTCGAAGGTCTTTATCGTTTAGATGATAACGATAAAGCCGTTGAAGGTATGGTTGAAGGTGAGCCGACAATCAGTGAAGACGGTAAAACTTGGACATTTAAAATCAAAGACGCTAAGTGGTCTAATGGGGATCCTGTAACTGCTCATGATTTTGAATATGCATGGAAAAGAGTTTTAACTCCTGATACAGCTGCTGAGTATGGGTACATTATGTACGATCTCAAAAATGCAGAAAAAGTTCATAATGGAGAATTACCGGTTGATCAACTAGGAGTTAAAGCTATTGACGATAAAACTCTCGAAGTACAATTAGAAACAAAAGTTCCATACTTTAAAGAGCTGCTTACTTTTGCGACATTCTACCCACGTAATGAAGCATTTATTAAAGAGCAAGGGGATCAATACGCTCTTGAAGCAGATACAATTCTTTACAATGGTCCATTTGTCCTTTCTGAATGGAAACATGAGCAAAGCTACCAACTAAAGAAAAATCCTGATTATTGGGATAAAGATGTAGTGAAGCTTGAAGAAATCAACTTCAATATTGTGAAAGACACAGCTACAGGTGTTAACCTTTATGAAACTGGTAAAGCTGACATTGCTGGTCTTTCTGCTGAATTTGTTGATCAATATAAAGAAGATGAAAACTTTAAAACACGTCCAAATACATCTGTTTTCTTCTTGCGTTTGAACCAAGAAAACGAAGTAATGGCAAATCTTGATGCACGTAAAGCGATTGATATGGCTTGGGACAAGCAAGGTCTAGTTGATGTTCTACTGAACAACGGATCAGTCCCTGCAAACTACCTTGTACCTGGTGAATTCGTTTCTGGTCCTGATGGAAAAGATTTCCGCGAAACAAATGGTGACCTTGGAAGTTATGATGTCGAAAAAGCGAAAGACCATTGGGAAAAAGCGAAAAAAGCTCTTGGAAAAGACAAAATCGAGCTTGAGCTATTAAACTATGATTCTGAAAATTCAAGAAAAGTTGGAGAATATTTAAAAGAACAACTTGAGTCAAGCCTTGAAGGGTTAACTCTTACGATTTCTCAACAACCATTTAAACAAAAGCTTGATTTAGAAACAAAAGGTCAATATGATATCTCATTTGCTGGATGGGGTCCTGACTATCCAGATCCAATGACATTCATTGACATGTTTATTACAGATGGTTCCCATAACCAAATGGGCTATTCTAACCCCGAGTATGACAAACTTGTTGAGCAGGCAAACACTACTCTCCTTGATGATTTAGATGCTCGTTGGCAAGCATTATTAGAAGCTGAAAAGATTTTATTTGAAGATCAAGCAATCAGCCCAATGTATCAAGAAGGTATTGCTTATTTAGAAAAGCCTTATGTAAAAGATGTTTACAGACATTCATTTGGAGCTGGTAAGAGTTACAAATGGACGTACATTGAGAATAAATAATACTCAATGACACAAACCTTCTTTTGGAGAGTGTATGCATCGGCATATACTCTCCTTTTTCCCTGATAGTCGAAAATTGTCAAAATACAAAAAATAGATTGAAAATTCGTCGAAATGAGATATAATTACAGAGTGTAATTAAAAATAGAAAAGGGGGGCTAAAGAGTGATCAAATATACAATACAACGAATCATTTATATGCTTATAACACTGATAATTATTGCTTCAGCTACATTCTTTCTAATGAAGCTCCTTCCAGGGTCACCGCTTGCAAACCAAGAAAAGCTTTCGCCGGAACAACAAGAATTGATTCTCGATAAGTATGGTTTGAATGATCCTCTTCCAGTTCAATATGTAACCTACTTGACAAACTTAGCACAAGGAGACTTAGGTTTGTCCTTCCATTACGATAACCGCCCAGTATCAAGTATTATTGGCGATCGTATTGGTCCTTCCGCACAATTAGGCTTCCAAGCAATTGTTTTAGGAACGATTGTCGGTATTCTTTTAGGAATCGCTGCTGCTTTAAAACATAACTCATGGGTTGATTATGGATCGACTGTATTCGCAGTATTAGGAATATCGGTACCATCGTTTGTATTCGCAGGATTATTACAGTATTACGTAGGGGTGAAGCTAGAATGGCTACCTGTTGCCTTATGGGGTGAATTCAAGCACACCATTTTACCTACGCTGGCTTTAACAGTTGGAGTAATAGCCACTATTGCTCGTTTTATGAGAACAGAGATGTTAGAGGTTTTAGGATCTGACTATATTCTATTAGCGAGAGCAAAAGGAATTACTCAGGTTGGTACAGTATTTAAACATGGAGTTCGAAATGCCTTGATTCCGGTTGTTACAATTTTAGGACCTATGACTGTAGGGATTATGACAGGGTCGCTTGTTATTGAACAAATCTTTGCAGTACCTGGACTTGGCTTACAATTCGTACAATCAATCAATACGAATGACTATCCTATTATTATGGGGGTAACATTATTCTTTAGTGCACTCTTCATAGGTGTAATATTTTTAGTGGATATTTTATATGGAATTATTGATCCTCGTATCCGCTTGGCTGGAGGGAAGAAATAATGGCATCGAACAACAAGGAATATCTTAATAATATAAGCCCAGAACAATTCCAGCCCGTTCAAATTCAAGATGGGGATGCTGAGAAAATTTCACGTCCGTCCTTGAGTTTTTGGAAGGATGCAATGCGTAGACTTTTCAAAAATAAAGGAGCGGTTGTAGGATTAATCTTAATTATCATTGTTACTTTTATGGCAATATTTGGTCCATATATGAATAATTTTAATTTCCATGAACAAAACATTCGTCATGCTAAATTGCCCCCGAAAGTGGAGGCGCTTTCAGGAATTAGCTGGCTGCCATTTGATGGTGTTGATGAAAATGGAATGGATGTATACGAAGCGAGAAATGTTGAAGAAGCTTATTGGTTTGGAACAGATTCACTAGGACGTGACCTTTGGACTAGGACATGGCAAGGTACACGTATCTCCCTTTATATCGGGGTACTTGCCGCAACAATTGACTTAATTATAGGGATAGCCTACGGTGGAGTTTCTGGATTCTACGGGGGCAGAGTCGATAACCTGATGCAGCGTATCATTGAAATTCTTGTAGGGATACCAAACTTAATTGTTGTCATCCTATTTATTCTTCTCTTTGAACCAGGGTTATTTACAATTACGATGGCAATGGTTATTACCGGCTGGGTCGGAATGGCCCGGATTGTCCGTGGCCAGATATTACAGTTGAAGAACCAAGAGTTTGTGCTGGCTTCCCGTACATTGGGAGCAACAAATAACCGCCTTATCTGGAAACATTTACTACCAAATGTTATGGGCCCTGTTATCATTACGACAATGTTTACTGTGCCAAGCGCAATCTTTACAGAAGCATTCCTAAGCTTTATTGGATTAGGGATTGCACCACCGCAAGCTTCATTGGGTTCATTGGTTAATGATGGGTACAAATCAATCCAGTCATACCCACATATGATGTTAATACCGTCTGCCGTTATATCTGTTCTTATCTTGAGCTTTAACTTAATGGCCGATGGATTACGTGATGCACTTGATCCGAAAATGCGTAAATAATGGGGGGAGAAAAAATGAATAGATTACTAGATGTAAAAGATTTGCATGTCTCCTTCAAAACGTATGGAGGAGAAGTAAGTGCAGTACGTGGGGTAGAATTCCATCTTGATAAAGGAGAGACGCTTGCGATTGTAGGTGAGTCAGGTTCTGGTAAATCAGTTACCACCAAAGCGGTAATGAGATTGATTCCAAACCCTCCAGGGTATATAAAGCATGGAGAAATCCTTTTTGATGGAAAGGACTTGGCGAAGCTTTCTGAAAAAGAAATGCAAAAGATTCGCGGGAAAGACATCTCAATGATTTTCCAGGATCCCATGACATCTCTAAATCCAACTATGACGATTGGTAAGCAAATTATGGAGCCGCTTTTAAAGCATCAAAAGTTAAGTAAAGCAGATGCTAAAAAACGTGCCATTGAACTTTTAAAACTCGTTGGACTGCCTAGTCCGGAAACACGCTTTAAACAATACCCGCATCAATTCTCTGGTGGACAGAGACAACGTGTTGTAGTTGCCATAGCGCTTGCATGTAATCCAAAGATTTTGATTGCAGATGAGCCGACAACAGCACTTGATGTTACGATTCAAGCTCAAATTCTAGAATTGATGAAGGATTTACAGAATAAAATTGAGACTTCTATTATATTTATCACTCATGACCTTGGAGTTGTAGCGAATGTAGCGGATCGTGTTGCTGTAATGTATGGTGGTCAAATTGTAGAAAGTGGAACAGTCGATGAAATTTTCTATGACCCAAGACATCCCTATACATGGGGCTTATTGTCTTCGATGCCAACATTAGATACAGATACTGGTCAACAGTTGACAGCGATACCAGGTACACCACCAGACCTAATGAATCCTCCAAAAGGGGACGCATTTGCGTTACGAAGTGAGTATGCGTTAAAAATTGATTTTGAAGAGCAGCCGCCAACTTACAAAATTTCAGATACCCATTTTGTTCGTACATGGTTACTGCACCCGAATGCACCTAAGGTTGAGCCTCCTGAGGCAGTAAAGCTAAGACAACGTAAGATGCCTTCTAACTATGAAGAGCCTGTACTAATTGAGGAGGTTCACGCATAATGGCAGAAAAGTTATTAGAAATTAAGAACCTTAAACAATACTTTAACCCAGGAAAGCCTAATATGGTAAAAGCAGTCGATGATGTTTCTTTTGACATTTATAGAGGTGAAACTCTTGGATTAGTTGGGGAGTCTGGTTGTGGGAAATCTACAACTGGACGTACAATTATTCGGCTTTACGATGCAACAGATGGGAAGGTATTATTTGAAGGTGAAAATGTCCATGGACGTAAATCTCGTAAAGAACTGAAGAAATTCAATCGTAAAATGCAAATGATTTTCCAAGATCCTTATGCATCTCTTAATCCTCGTATGACGGTTAAAGATATTATTGCAGAAGGAATTGACATTCATAATCTTTCTTCATCTGAGCAGGAACGTACAGATAAAGTTCATGAACTTCTCGAAACAGTAGGTCTAAATAAAGATCATGCGAACCGTTATCCACATGAATTCTCTGGTGGACAAAGACAGCGTATCGGAATTGCACGTGCTCTTGCGGTTGATCCTGATTTTATTATTGCGGATGAACCTATTTCAGCACTTGACGTGTCCATCCAGGCACAGGTTGTAAACTTAATGAAAGACCTTCAAAAGGAAAAAGGTCTGACTTACCTATTTATTGCCCATGATTTATCAATGGTCAAATATATTAGTGATCGAATAGGGGTTATGTATTTTGGTAAATTAGTGGAGCTTGCACCTAGTGATGCTCTATATAAAAATCCATTACACCCTTACACTCAATCTCTTCTGTCGGCGATTCCACTACCAGATCCAGAATATGAGCGCGCACGTAGAAGAAAAGAGTACGATCCAGCTGTTCATAACTATAATGATACAGATGATTTACAAATGCGTGAAGTGTCTCCGGGTCATTTTGTTTATTGTTCAGAAAAAGAATTCAAACAATATCAGGCGCAATATAAAAATTAAGAGGAAAAAACGATCTCATTATGAGGTCGTTTTTCTTCTGTAAACAGATGAGCTGCATATACTAAAGTATATGGTTGATTTCCCTGGAAATTTCGACAAATAAGGAGAATTTTCTCTTTTCTTTCTAGTTATTTCCTTGTTATGATAGAAGTAGTTTTGTAGATAGATATATTGATTGAGGAGAGGTTATATTGAACTGGAAGAAAATCATTGCTGCTTTAAGTGTATCTGCCTTGTGCGTAATTCCATTTCAATCTGTCGCTGCAGATGAAAGTTCAAAATCATTAACTAATCACATGAAGAGAGAAACAGCGTTGGAATTAAAGAGTATTCCTGATCAAGTTTCACGTTTTACTTATGATTCAGGTTTGAATTTTGAATATCCGGATGCTGTAAGAGGAATTTATGTGACTGGGCACTCTGCAGGTGGAAGTCGATTTGAGGATCTTATTCATTTAATTGATCAGACAGATTTAAATGCTATGGTCATTGATATTAAAGATGATTGGGGCAATGTTACATATCAACACAAAGATTCAAAATTTAACGGTATTGGAAAATCTTATATTAAAGATCCAAGAGCAGTGTTAAAAAAATTAGAAGAAAAGCAAATTTATCCAATAGCAAGAATTGTTGTTTTTAAAGATTCGGTGCTTGCAAACAAACAGCCAGAGTTAACCTTTAAAGATGGTAATTCCATCTGGAAAAATGGACGCGGAGAATCATTTGTGAACCCGTTTATGAAGGAAGTTTGGGATTATAACGTTAATATTGCGATCGAAGCTGCTAAATTAGGCTTTAAAGAAATACAGTTTGATTATGTACGTTTCCCTGAAGGATTTGAAAAAAGGGATGACGAATTAACTTATGGGCATGGTGAATACACTGATAAAAATGTTGATAATGTTCAGAAGCGTGTTCATGCTGTAACAGACTTTGTTGAGTATGCAAGTGAGAAATTGGAACCATATGGTGTGGAGGTTTCAGTTGACATATTTGGCTATACTGCAACTCTTCCAGAAGCACCAGGTATTGGCCAAAACTTCTCGAAAATTTCTGAGCATGTAGATGTTATTTCTTCAATGATTTATCCTAGTCATTGGACATCGTATTTTGGTATTGCAAAGCCAGATCTAGAACCATATAAACTAATTTCAGAATATGCAAAGCTTGAAAATAAAAAACTAGCTGAACTTGAGGATCCCCCAACTTCAAGACCATGGTTACAGGATTTTACTGCATCATGGTTAGGAGCTGGAAATTATAAGGTTTACGGAAAATCTGAGATCGAGGCTCAAATAAAGGCATTACAAGACAATGGGATTGAAGAGTATCTACTTTGGAATGCAGGAAACAGTTATACTAAAGGTGTAGACTTTACACCTTAACAATAAAGAGGCTGTCCCATAAGGGTCCGGAACCAATGATTGTTGATATATAGAGGAAGTCTTGTGGCTTTCTTCTATATATTGAAGTTGTGGTTCCTGACACCTTGGTTTTGGGAAAGCCTCTTCTTTTGATTTTCTATAAATGAAACGTATGATCATTTGACAAATTTTCAGAATACGTTAAGATTATAATGTAAACAAATACCGCTTGACATCCACTTATTTCCACTTATTTGTTTTATCCCTTTAAAACCTATAAGCACTTTTCCATTTTTTATTCACAATTGAGAAGGTGCCAATCAGTATTATTGCTATCATAATTTAATTTTCATAATTGTTAAGGACTTGGCTAAAAATAATGATAACAACCTTCTTTGATTGTAAAAAACATAAAAGGAGTAGATCCATGCATTGGTATGAAAAACTAAATCAATATTTCCCGGTAGAAGAAATGAAATCGAAAGAGCACATGGAAACATTATTAAAAGAGAGAAGCGATATTTATCGTAAAGATGAAGGTAAGCATCATATTTTAATGTATGTAGAGTTAGATGATTTTACCTTTATTGATTACTTATTCGTTTCTAAGGATGCCAGAGGCCAAGGTTTAGGTCATAAGTTAATACAGAAATTAAAAGATAAGAATAAACCTATTATATTGGAAGTAGAGCCCGTTGATTATGATGATTCAGACACTGAGAAACGTTTACGTTTCTACAAGCGTGAAGGCTTTGAACATGCAAAAAGTATCGGCTATAAACGACGCTCTCTTGCTACAAATGAAGTGAACCCAATGGAAATATTATATTGGGCACCAAATGATGAGTCAGAAGAGCTTGTATATGAGAGTATGAAAAAAACTTATGAAATGATTCATACTTATAAAGATGAAGAATTTTATGGTGAATCCTACCAACCTGTAGAAGAAGTACTGACAATGGAAGTAAGTGCAGAAGATGATGTTTTAAAGAATATTTAAAGCTCAAACCTTTTGAAGCCTTATTGTGTCAATTCGCAATAAGGTTTCTCTAAATGAAAATATTTAGTTCATTATAATAGGTTTAGATCCTTAGATATCGGGTATATAAAAAGTAGATGAAGTATAAAAGTGTAAGTAAATCTTCTGTATAAGAATTGTGACAATTTGATTAAAACTATATCCAATGTTTTATAATTCATGTATAATACATAATAGAGATTTCTTCTTTAAACTAATTATAATCTGAACATTAATTTTGTTTAAAAGAAATTCACTCTAATGAACAATTTATTCCTATTCTTATATAAGGGAGTGTGAATGAGTTATGGTAACATTGTTCACTTCACCTAGTTGTACATCTTGCCGAAAGGCGAAAGCGTGGTTAGAAGAACATGACATTCCATATACAGAACGTAATGTTTTTTCAGAACCTTTAAGCATTGATGAAATCAAGGAAATCTTACGTATGACGGAAGATGGAACAGATGAGATTATATCAACACGTTCTAAAACTTTCCAAAAGTTAAATGTAGACTTAGATAATTTACCTTTACAAGATCTTTTCGAGCTTATTCAACAAAATCCAGGTCTTTTACGTAGACCAATTATTATGGATGAAAAAAGATTACAAGTTGGATATAACGAAGATGAAATCCGTCGCTTTTTACCAAGGAAAGTTCGTACTTTTCAGCTTCTTGAAGCACAGCGTATGGTAAACTAATGATTTCTTAGGAGCTGTCCCATAAGGGGTCGGGAACCACTGTGATTGTCCGTATATAGAAGAGGACTTGAGGGTTTATTCTATATATGGAAGTTATGGTTCCTGACATCTTAGTCGGGGCAGCTCCTTTTTTTGAATTGTGCTTTTTCTTCTATTACTTTTCAAGTACTTTTTATTGAGATAAAACAAATTAATAGAGCAGTCGTTTTTATATTTTTGAAGGAGATTTATGGTAAGAGGCGAACTAATTATAATAAGAACACACTACACGCTTGAATTTTGTGAAAATATTCGCTAAAATGACCAAAACAGGAATAAATAATAGACTAAACCAATTAAAAAATGGGTAATCATTTTAATTCCATTTCATGTCTATTTATCATAAAATAGAAGTACAAGGCATATACTAACAAACGAACTTTTATCTTTTTCACCAGCAATTCAGAGCACTGCTCGGGGGTGTATTCCCTTCACAAACTACGTACAGAAGGGAGAGGTGTATGATGGAAATCGAACGTATTAATGATAATACTGTAAAGTTTTACATTTCTTATGGAGATATAGAAGATCGCGGATTTGACCGTGAGGAAATCTGGTATAATCGAGAGCGAAGTGAAGAACTATTTTGGGAAATGATGGATGAAGTTCATCAGGAAGAAGACTTCACGATTGAGGGACCGTTATGGATACAAGTGCAAGCACTTGATAAAGGCTTAGAAGTTTTAGTGACCCGGGCTCAAGTATCAAAAGATGGTCAGAAATTTGAACTTCCCATTCCTGAGGATAAATTAAAAGACTTGCCGGTAGATGAGAAAATTGAGGAATTCCTTGATGAGCACTTTCAAATCAAACAAGATCAAGAAGATGAGGATGGAGCGTTAGAGTTCACCATTAAATTTAAAGACTTTGAAGATGTAATCTCTTTGTCTAAACAAATCTCTTCTTTATCTTATGAACATATGATGAGTAAGTTATTTTCATATAATAACACCTATTATATTTATGTAGAGTTCTCAGATGAGCATTTTGAAGAGGAAGATGTCGACAACTTGTTAAGTATCATGCTTGAGTATGGAGATGAAACACCGATTACTGTACACCGTCTTCAGGAGTATGGAAATAAGATATTAGATGAAAACGTATTTTTAACGATAGAAAATCATTTTGCTTAAGAGAGTTGAGGGTGACCCGAAACAAAGAGTCCAGCACCCGTTCATTATATTGAACGGGTTTCTTGACCTTTTCTGGGTCACCCTTTCTAGGTAACCAGCCTTTTACTATGCCTGCGGTTGGCGGGGGTAGCGATAATGCTTTTCATCGAATGATCAAGCGCTTTTCTAGTAACGTCTTTTTGAATAGATTTTTGGAAGGTGCGAGCGAATGAAGAATACTGTTAGAGTTCTTATATTTTTAACGATTATTTTTCTCCTCTATACATTTTATTTAGACACCTACATAGATGGGTTTATTTTTAAATACGTAAGTATTCTCTTAACTCTGACCGTCATTGTTATTGGGTTTGTGATTTTTTTTGAAAATCGACATCCAACTCAAACCCTAACATGGTTAGTCGTTTTAGGAGCCTTCCCGATTTTTGGATTTATCTTCTATCTTTTGTTTGGGAGAAATTACCGTAAAGAGAGAATGTTCCGGAAGAAATATATTCTGGATAAGGAATCATATACAAAATATGAACCATCTACCAAGAATGTTGATGAAAATGATGTAAGACTAAGTCTTTCTCAAGATAAACATATTCGGCTTGCAAAAAAGCTTAGTAATAGTGCCATTTCTTTTTCATCAGAAACGGAAGTATTGGCGAATGGAGAAGAAACATTTTCTCGAATCAAAGAACAGATAAAAAGAGCCAAGCATCACATTCATTTAGAATATTATATAGTGAGACATGATGAATTAGGAAATGAAATTAAGGATCTTTTAATAGATAGGGCAAATCACGGTGTTAAAATTCGATTTCTATACGATGCAGTAGGTTCTTGGCAGTTATCCAAAAAATATATTATCGAATTAAAAGAAGCCGGGATTGAAATGATTCCTTTTGGTCCAGTTAAAATTCCTGTTCTAAATAATAAATTTAATTTCAGAAACCACAGAAAGATTATTGTCATTGATGGTAGTATTGGGTTTGTTGGTGGATTGAATATTGGCGATGAATATTTAGGGAAGAATGAACATTTTGGTTTTTGGAGAGACACTCATTTAATGGTTAAAGGTGAGGCTGTACGTACACTTCAATTAATATTTCTTCAGGACTGGTTTTATATGACTAATGATAGTTTCTTGACACCAGGATATTTAAGCCCAGAGCCAATTCAGGGGCAAAGTATTGGTGGTGTTCAAATGATCGCCGGAGGGCCTGACAATGAATGGAGCGTTCTTAAAAACCTTTTTTTCTCACTAATTACTTCAGCGAAAAAGAGTGTCTGGATAGCTTCTCCTTACTTTATTCCAGACGAAGATATTTTTTCAAGCTTGAAAATTGCTGCATTAAGTGGTCTCGATGTTCGTTTACTCGTTCCTCACCGCCCGGATAAACGGGTTGTATTTCATGCTTCAAGATCTTATTTTCCAGAATTATTAGAGGCTGGGGCCAGAATCTTTGAATATGAAAAAGGATTTATGCATAGTAAGATTTTAATAGTAGATGAAGAGTTTGCATCGATGGGTACGTCAAACATGGATATGAGGAGCTTTCATTTGAATTTTGAGGTGAATGCTTTTCTATATAAAACGAAAAGTACTCAATCATTAGTTAACGAGTACGAGAATGATATGAAGAATTCGAGAGAAATTACCCTTGAACAATTCAATAAACGTCATTTTGGTTATCGTATCATTGAATCGACCGCAAGACTTTTATCTCCCTTATTATAGTAGAAGTGGCACCATAAATTTAGGTGCCACTTTAAAATTTTAAAGGATTTTTTGTCTTAATGTTGAATGTTATAAAGTATGGAGGTGTTTTATGTTAGTTAGTAAGAACATGCTAGGACAATTCATTTTTAGCCTTCAATATTCAAAGGAACACTTGAAGGAAATGAATAATGAAACTACATTTTTTTGTCCTCAGTGTTCAAAGAAAGTGATATTAAAAATAGGTACTCAAAAAATCCCGCATTTTGCTCACCAAACAGATTCTACATGCTCATCAGAACCAGAAACCCCACAACATTTACAAGGGAAAATTCTTCTCTACCGTGCCTTGTCAAACAAATATACCCAAGTAGGATTAGAACAGTTCTTCCCACAGATTAGACAAAGGGCGGATGTTGCTTTAAAAAACAGTGGAAAGGTTTATGCTATCGAATATCAATGCTCATCACTAACTGAAGAAGAATTGATTAAGAGGACTTCTGGATACGAAGGAATTGATATTTCTGTTCTCTGGTTATTAGGTAAAAAGATTGAGTCAAAATATCAACACGGTAATAAATATATTTTATTAAGTCCGTTTCATCAGATGTTCATTCAATATTCAGAGAAGAATGGATACTGGATACCTTACTTAAATAGTGATGAAGGGATGATTTATTATTACAGTGATTTAATCCCAATATCTAAAAGAAAATTTAAAGCTAGTATTTCATCACAATCTATCAGTCAAATTAAGCTCCCTCTTATACTTCCTAATACGGATAACACTCATTATACTTTAGCTGAATGGGACCATGATCGGAAAAGTTGGATTCAAAACAAGCTTCTTTATAATAAAGGAATTTACGATCCATTTCTTAAGGAAGTGTACCAATCAAATGATTTCCCTACTCAGCTTCCTCTATTTATAGGACTCCCAGTAAAACATTCCATTCATTACAAAACCGATTGTATTCCATGGCAATATTATTTATGGAAAGATGTATTAAAAAATAAGAAGAGTGGAGAGATGATTACTAATATTGAAATCGGTTCCTCAATTAGCAGGAGGGTAAAGAACGGGGAAATTCAAAAAAGAGAATTACCGTTAATAACAACCTTTCAAAGTCCAATATCGGATTATATCAGACTCTTAGATCGACTGGGTATAGTTAAAATCATCGATAATAAGTCATTAATCCTTCGGAAAGAATGGAAGTCAGGACGTACGGTGGATGATTATCAACAAGAATCAAGAAAATTCTTAGAAGATTTTAAAGAAAAATTGACTCAAGATTATAAGAATAAGAAATAAAAAACAAATTTATGTGAGTAAATAATAGGAAAGTAAACAAAATATATGAGAAACCGATAATTATTTGAAGGATAATTAGTAAAGAAAAGAGAATATTATTAGGTGAGAATTTTCGTAATTCGAAAGAATGGAGGGTCATAATGACAAGTGAGACAGCAAATAAAAGTCTTCCATCCCGTAAGGATGTAAAAGAAGAGTTAACATGGAGACTAGAAGATATTTTTAAAAGTGATGAAGACTGGGAGAAGGAATTTAAAGAGATTCAATCTTTAGCAAAACAAGCGGAAGAGTTTAAGGGAACTTTAAGTCAAAGTGCCGATAACCTATATAAAGCGTTACATTTCCAGGATGAAATTTTGGAACGAATGGGAAAATTATATACATATTCTCATATGAGATCTGATCAGGATACGACCAATTCTTATTATCAAGGTTTGGATGATCGAGCTAAAAATTTATATACACAATTATCAAGTGCATTCTCTTATATGATACCTGAAATTCTAACAATTGAAGAAAACAAATTATCTTCATTTTTAGAAGAAAAAGAGGATTTGAAATTATATAAGCATGCACTTGAAGAAATCAATCACCAAAGACCTCATATACTATCAGCTGAACAAGAGGAACTTTTAGCAAAAGCCTCTGAAGTGTTAAATGCTTCTAGTAACACTTTTGGTATGCTGAATAATGCTGATATCGAGTTCCCATCTATTCAGGATGAGAACGGTGAGGAAGTAGATGTGACACATGGACGTTATATTACTTTCTTAGAAAGCAGTGACAGAAGGGTTCGAGAAGATGCTTTTAAAGCAGTTTATGAGACATACGGAAAATTCCAAAACACTTTTTCGACTACATTAGCTGGGGCTGTTAAAAAGGATAATTTTAGTGCTTCAATTCGAAACTACAGTTCCGCTCGCCATGCAGCATTATCAGCAAATAATATTCCTGAAAAAGTATATGATAATTTGATTAGTACAGTACATGAGCACCTTCCTTTATTGCATCGTTACATAAAACTTCGTAAAAAGGTTCTTAATATTAATGAGCTTCATATGTATGACCTTTACACTCCTTTAGTGAAGGATGTAAAGATGGATGTATCCTATGAAGAAGCTCAAGAATTAATTTTAAAAGGACTACAGCCATTGGGCGAAGATTATTTAAATGTTTTAAAAGAAGGGTTTCAGAATCGCTGGGTTGACGTAGTAGAGAACAAAGGAAAACGTAGCGGTGCCTATTCCTCAGGTGCTTATGGGACAAACCCATATATCCTCATGAACTGGCAGGATAATGTTAACAATCTTTTTACTCTTGCCCATGAGTTTGGTCATAGTGTTCATAGCTATTACACAAGAGAATCCCAGCCATATCCATATGGCCATTATTCAATATTTGTTGCAGAGGTAGCTTCTACATGTAATGAGGCATTGCTTAATCATCACCTTCTCAATACTATAGATGATGACAAGAAACGACTATACTTATTAAATCATTATTTAGAAGGATTTAGAGGTACTGTTTTCCGTCAAACAATGTTCGCGGAATTCGAGCATCTAATTCATAGAAAAGCACAAGATGGAGAAGCCTTAACAGCAGAAATGTTAACGCAAGAGTACTATAATCTTAATGCAAAGTATTTTGGAGAAGAAGATCTCGTGATCGATGAAGAAATTGGCTTAGAATGGGCAAGAATTCCTCACTTCTATTATAATTATTATGTTTATCAATATGCGACAGGCTTTAGTGCTGCAACAGCATTGAGTAAACAAATTCTTGAAGAAGGAGAACCTGCTGTTGAGAGGTATATTGACTTCCTTAAATCTGGAAGCTCCGATTATCCTATCGAAGTATTAAAGAAAGCAGGAGTCGATATGACAACGTCTAAACCAATCGAGGAAGCATGTAAAGTATTTGAACAAACCCTAACTGAGATGGAAAAATTATTAAATTAATAAGATAAGAAGAAGGCTGTCCCAACAAAGGTTTATGGAACCGTAACATCTATTTATAGAAGAACCAAAGAGATTCTTCTATTATAGAAAAGTAATCGTTCCAGATCCTTATGGGACAGCCTTTTATTTGACAAATTAATAGACCTCCTCAAAATTTTACCCTTTAAATCCCTTAAACTGCTTTGCATAATTCATATAATAAATAAAACAAAGTAAAGAGAGAAATAATAGAGGAGAAGTTATATAAATCGGCATTAATTTCAGCAAGCCTAATATATTTAGAAAAAAGGCGATGATTATCAATAATAGTAAAAGTGCAAAACGAATTTTTGCTCCCACGAGAAGGTTCCACTCCTTTATTCTAAAGTTAGTATAATATATGAACTTATTTCTAAAATTATCAATATAATTTCAATGTCAAACTGTGTAAAAATCTTCATAAAAGAAGAGTGTTTTTTCTCTCTTTTTTAATGAAAACCCTTTCATATCAAGGAATTTGACAATATTGTGAAATAGCAAACAAACAACTTGCCAATACAAGATTTTTCATGATATAGTAGCACTGTGAAGTTGATCACAAGCAAACATATACCCCTTTGTTTGACCGTGAAAAATTTCTCCCATCCCCTTTGTTCGTATTTGAAAAGCCGATGTCGTGAAGCGACATCGGCTTTTCTGGTTTTAATAAAATAGTATAAGATTACGATTAAGAGCGATCTCTCCAAAATGTCCCATGCTTGGCAGGGATTCTTTCAACTTTTTGTTGTAACATTAACCTCTTCATTTGTTTTTCTACTTCATTTTCTTCCATATTATATACCACAGCAATTTCTTTTGTGGCAACTAGTTGATAATACTTCAAAAATGACTCTAATGGCGGTAATGCTTGAGGTACTAGCTTTTCAGAAAGCATTTCCTCTAGAATTTGTACATAAACTTCATAATGATAAATACCTGTTACCTTAATCCCTTCATCTTCAATGTTTTCATTAAAGAACACAAGTGTAGGGATTTCATCAACTTCCATTTCAGAGGTAATCTTTAAATCACATTGAAACGCTTTGGATGCCCCTTCTGAATGGAGATCATTGAGAAATTCGTCCATATCAAGATTGACCCGATAAGCGCACTCTTTTAGAACTTCAAATTGAGAGATGTTTTTCTTTTCAAGAAATAAAACTTCTTGAAGCTTTCGTAGAAATAAAATGCCTGCACGTCTACCTTGAAGTTCTGCTGCTTTTATTCCTATTGAGGCAAGAAAGGGTGAGTGGATTGGATCCTCAAACCATAAGCTACCATCACAGGACATCCCCGAACGACTAGCTGTTTTTTCATATTGTTGAGCCAACGTCTGGTGTTTTTTCTTTGTTCCGACATTTAAGGAAGCTAATTTCCCGCTGATGACGTATTTAATCGTAAAACATTTTCCATATTCAATTTGGAGTTTTTTTAGTATTGGTTCTAAACCCCAGCATTCGGGACATAATGGGTCAATAAACATGTAAATTTCTAATGGCTTTTTCTCAGAACTGCACCATTTCGGATGTGTCCATTTAGTTGGATTACTCAATTTGATCACCTTTAGTTAATTCTTCCGTATTCACCATATGTCTCGCTGTCAAAACCAATCTAGAATATAAGAATTCTCGTATTTCTCCTACTAGCTCGATTTCATTCATGGCTTCGTCCATACAGGAAAGCCAGGCTCTTGCTCGAGTTGGTGTGATTTCAAAGGGTAAATGTCTTGCTCTTAACATAGGATGACCATGTTCTTGTGTATATAGTGCCGGTCCACCCAAATATTGTGTTAAAAACTGCTTTTGTTTTCTTGCCGTCTCGGTTAAATCACTTGGGAAGATTGGGGCTAAATCTGGATGCTGTCCAACTCTATGATAAAAAGCATCTACGAGCATCGAGAGTTTTTCTTCGCCAATAAACTCGTAAGGCGTCGCATTATTCTCGACCATAGTTATGACTCCTTTTTCCTATGTTTGTAATTATTTTAGCAATGGACGAAAAATATCTCAAATAAATAGCTTTAAGGAGCCTGTTTACTCCATAAAATGAGTCTAATTTGAACGTTCTTTCTTCTATTTTCATCCTCGGGTTTATAAATTATGTAGGCAAAAGAAATGGGATGACCTCTAAGTTGGAGAACATCCCTTCTGTTAATTCGAGTAATGATTATTAGCTTCCTTAGATGAATTTAATACTAAGTGTAATAACTACTACTTACTTTTTTCACATAGTTCCTAGTCTCTGTAAAGGGTGGGATTCCTCCGTATTTTTCGACATTCCCTGGCCCCGCGTTGTAGGCTGCAAGTGCTAAATCTATATTACCATTGAATTTATCTAACATCTGTTTCATATATTTTGCTCCAGCAAATACATTTTGTTCCGGATCAAAAATATCGGTTACACCCAGACCTTTTGCAGTAGTTGGCATTAATTGCATTAACCCTGATGCTCCTGCATGGCTAACAGCAGTTGGATTAAAATTAGATTCATGTTGTATAATCGATTGAATTAATTTTTTTGGTATTTTATAGATGTCCGCTGCACGAGTAATAATCTCATCCAAATTTTTAGGCACTTCATTAGTTGCTGCAGATGGCTGGAATCTTTCTATATCAGTAGATTGAAGTGAATGAAGCAGACGAACAGCTCCAATCTTATTCTGAAAATCATTTTGTCTCGATAGGGAATTTATTGCTTCTTCAAATATTTCCTGAAAGGAACTTTGATTATTTTGATTATAGGTAGAATTGGTTCGATTCATTCCATTTAAGGCTTTAAGATCTATCATTATTTTTAACTGTTGGATGTCCATTACATATTCTCCTTATGTTTGGCCAGTTCAAGGCGTCTGCGCTTTTCTATTTCTAATCTCCAGCTCCGGCGCCTAGCTCCTCGAGACATAAGTCAAGCCACCAAGGAAGGGAAAAAGCCCCCTTCCTTGGTGACTCGCCTTATGCTTGTCGGAGCTGATCAAGGCGCCTCTGCTTTTCTTATTCCAATGATTTAATCATTTCATTATAAAATCTTCTAATTTTATTTTCGGTTGAACGATAGGGAATGTTTAGTTCTTCTAAAAGGGAACGGAATATTTTTTCTCCTTCTTCTCTATTTCGAACTTCATATTCCAATTCATAGTCTTCATTATTGAGGTAGAAGCTATAATCGAACACTAATAATCCATTTTTATAATGCACTTCTGCCCTTTTAGTGGAGAGTGTACCAAAATGCTCCAAAGAGTCGATCTCTATATCCAACTTCTTAATTTCTTCTAAAACCTCGCCTCTAGGAAAATCTTTATCATGAATCATTCTCGTTACATCTTCTTCTGAAATCTTTTGGTTTGTTTCTAATAATCCTTCCGTAATTGGCTGCTTTAATGTTAAATGATATTGAAGATCTTTGTATCGAATCCTCAGTGCAGAACCTAAATCTTTCAATTGAAAATCTTGAGTATCGAAATAATGATTTTCCTGTAAGAAAAAATCATGTTCTGCAATGGAAAAGGTTTTGAGTAAAACTATAAATTCATCCTCTGTTAAAAGGTTCTTAAATTCAATTTCTACTTCATGCCCCAATCGAATCTTCCTTTCCTTTATTCTATTTCTATTATCTCTTGCAAATGGAAAGACTTCAATCCTTAGATGAAAAAGGGTTTCATGTGTTAAAATAAGAAAGTGATTTTCTGTGATTTTTTTTTCTATACGCTGTTTTCTAAAAGATTGTTGTTTATTAAGAACATAAATCTTTGTAAAAAGGTTGGTCTTCGCTGCCGGTGCGAGACTCCTGCAGGAGAAGCGGGACAGGTGAGACCTAAGCAGGAGCAAGGCGACGAGGAGGCTCACCGCCCGCCCCACAGAAAGCGAGCATCCTGCAGCGGAAACCAACTACCAAATAACAACAATGTTTACAAAAACAGCCTATAAAAAATCTACCTTATTGCATGTATCTTGCAGATTATTAAAAGGGTAAGGCGATTATTTGATTAGTTGGCACACAGGAAAAAACAATTTTTCATGATGGATAAGAAAGGGGACTATAAAATATGAGACAAAACATACATATTATAAAATCAACGATTGATGAAAAGGGGTTACACTTACATACGGAAGAATCATTAGAAGGTTTAGCACCTACGGGAC
Source organism: Rossellomorea pakistanensis (assembly GCF_016908495.1). Lineage (GTDB taxonomy): Bacteria > Bacillota > Bacilli > Bacillales > Bacillaceae_B > Rossellomorea > Rossellomorea pakistanensis. Next base: position 246,742 of record NZ_JAFBDZ010000003.1, read on the forward strand.
AGATTATTGCTGATTCCGATAATCTCTCGTTTATTTACCTTGCAGAAACAAAAGATGATTATGCACACATAAGAATAGAAGCAAAGGTATGGGATGATGTAAAAGAGGCATTAGATAAAGAATTGAATGTATTCGTTGTCAACGAGAAAGAAAGTTTAAAGTTAGAAAGCTTTCAAGAAGAACTTTCTTATTTAATAGAGAATATTGAAGGAAATGGGAATTATGGAGAAGTAATGGTCTCAAGAGTGGAGTCTGTATTCTTACCTAAGGGTTAAAGTTGGAAAATTGAATGAACCTATCAGGATAGGATGTTACTGTAAAGAGGTGAGAGGAAAATGAATCATTGGGATCAGCTCCTAGCTCCATATAAACAAGCAGTTGATGAACTCAAAATTAAACTTAAAGGAATGAGAGGAGAATATGAGTTAGAAAATATTCATTCTCCTATTGAATTTGTTACAGGGAGAGTAAAACCGATAGCAAGTATATTAGATAAGGCTAACGAAAAAGGGATTCCTCTTGAAAAGCTAGAAAGAGAAATTCAAGATATTGCTGGGTTACGAATGATGTGTCAGTTTGTAGATGATATTCACTCGGTTGTGGAAATGCTGAGAAAAAGAAACGACTTTCAAATTATTGAAGAGCGTGATTATATTTCTCATAAGAAGAAAAGTGGGTATCGTTCTTATCATGTTGTTATTGAGTATCCAGTTCAAACCATCCATGGGGAGAAGAAAATTCTAGTAGAAATTCAAATCCGTACACTGGCTATGAATTTTTGGGCTACTATAGAACATTCATTAAGCTATAAATATAAAGGTCAATTTCCTGAAGAGATCCAGCTTAGATTACAAAGAGCTGCAGAAGCCGCTTTTCGACTAGATGAAGAAATGTCTCTAATCCGTGAAGAGATTCAAGAGGCACAAGCCTTTTTTTCAAAGAAGAAAGAGTTGGATAAGGAAGTACGGAAAAGTGCTAAAAATAAACTAGGTAGGAAAAGAAAATAAAAAGGGTGAAGTGATATGCGATTTGCGATAACCTCTAAAGGAGATTCTAAATCCAATACGTTAATGCATAAGATGAGAACCTACTTACAAGACTTTGAATTGATTTACGATGAAGAAAAGCCGGATATCGTCATATCTGTAGGTGGGGATGGAACACTCCTTTATGCGTTTCATCGTTATAGCTCTAGACTAGATAAGACAGCTTTTGTCGGAGTACATACAGGTCATTTAGGCTTTTATGCTGACTGGGTACCAGAAGAAATTGAGAAACTTGTCATTGCTATTGCTAAAACTCCCTATCAAATTATTGAGTATCCACTCTTAGAAACGATCATTCGCTATCAACATGGTGGAAAAGAAACCAGGTACTTAGCTTTAAATGAATCCACTGTAAAAAGTGTGGAAGGTACTCTCGTAATGGATGTAGAAATTCGCGGACAGCATTTTGAACGCTTCAGAGGAGATGGGCTCTGTCTTTCCACTCCTTCAGGAAGTACTGCCTATAATAAGGCTTTGAGTGGAGCCATCCTTCACCCGTCTCTCCCTGCTATTCAATTAGCGGAGATGGCTTCAATCAATAATCGTGTCTTCCGAACAATCGGATCACCATTGATTTTACCTGCTCATCACACATGTATGTTAAAGCCTATCAGAGGAAATGATTTCATGATAACGATTGATCATTTGACACTTCTTCATAAAGATGTAAAGTCTATTCAGTACCGTGTTGCAGACGAGCAGATTAGATTTGCAAGGTTTCGTCCATTTCCCTTTTGGAAAAGAGTTCGAGATTCCTTTATTGCTGATGAATAAAACAGCCAATAAAGAGGTAAGCATATGAACTTATATTTAATAAAATGGACGATTAAAGAAAGAGATGAAAATAAAAAAATCAAACACTTTCTTCATGAGAACCTTATTTCACGAAGAACACTAAAAGCGATAAAATTTGATGGTGGCCATATTCATGTGAACGGTAAAGAAATAGATGTAAGATACCCGCTTAAGGTGGGAGATCTTCTTGAAGTAGCTTTTCCTCCAGAGATCAAAAGTGAAAAGATCCAAGGAGAAGTTATTCCGATGGATATTGTCTATGAAGACCGTGATGTGCTGGTAGTAAATAAGCCTGCTGGAATGAATACCATTCCTTCACGAGAACACCCTGAAGGAAGTCTTGCAAATGCTATTATCGGCTACTACGAAAGGAATCAAGTTCATTCAACGGTTCATATCGTAACCAGGCTAGATCGTCAAACCTCAGGACTGTTGTTAGTAGCAAAACATCGCCATGTTCATCATCTATTCTCACTTCAACAAAATGATAATATTGTAAAAAGAAGATATGAGGCACTTGTTGAAGGAAAGTTGGAGAATGAGCAGGGGAGCATTATTGCTCCTATTGGGAGAAAGTTGAGTAGTATTATAGAAAGAGAAGTACGTAATGATGGACGGTACGCTTGTACACATTATAAAGTTCTTGGAGAATATGATGAATTCTCCCATCTTTCTCTTGAATTGGAGACGGGGAGAACCCATCAAATACGTGTTCACTTATCACATATTGGTCATCCATTACTTGGAGATGATCTTTATGGTGGGAAGATGGATAGGATTAACAGACAAGCCCTTCATTGTGTCCAGTTATCATTTTATCATCCTGTATGTAAAAAAAAGATGAACTTTTTTTGTAAGCTACCTGAAGATATTCAGCAGCTACAGAAGTAACAAGTTTGTTTAACGATGGAGATCGGGTCATCAGAGCAATGATTAAATCAATAGAAAAGTAACTTAAGGTTACCTTGGATTTGATTTAATTATTAATTCTAATGCCTATTAGGTCTCCTTCTTTTTTTATATTTCTCTAAATTTTTCAGGAACAAATGGGAGTGTAGAAGGGATACTAATGATTTCATTTTCAGGATATCGGAATGCAGTTAATTTCCCTCCAAAAACTGCTCCTGTATCAATATTAATGGTATTTTTCGTTTTCTTTGGCTCCCTTACAGGAGTATGTCCATAGACAATGAGAGATTCCCCGTGATAACTCAGTGACCAATCTTTTCTGACAGGTGTACCATCATCATTCTTCTCGCCTGTAATGTCGCCATAAAGAACAAAGGTTTTTACTTTCTTATTGACCTTTCCGATATATTCTTCTTTTATTCCCGCATGCGCAATAATGAGCTTCCCATCATCAAGAACCTGATAGAGAGGGGATTGTTCATATAATTCTTTAAACATATTACCTATTACTTCTCTTTTATTCTGAGGGAGAGCACCCAGTTCTGCCACTGTTGTTTCAAGTCCATGAATGATTTTTACATTATTTCCTAAAAAATAACGATATAGCTTATTGCAATGATTTCCAGGTACATAATAGGCAATTCCAGCTTTCCAAAGCTTCCAAACGATTTTTATTACTTCCAATGACTGTGGACCACGGTCAGTTAAATCACCGACGAATCCAAGTCGGCGATTTTGTGGATGAACGGGATATCCCTTTTCCCAACTGTAACCTAATTGTTGTGTTAATTGATTAAATTCTTGATAACAACCATGTATATCACCGATAATATCGATTTTCATTACTACACCCCTTCTATAACATTTTACTTTTAACCATGAATTTTCATACAAAAATGAAAGCGTTTTTGAATAAATTTTTTTATATTTAATGTTTATTGGGCGACAACTTAATGAAGATTTGCTAGTATTATGAGGACTTAGTTTTGAACAACAAGAGAGGAGGGTAATGAAGATGTCAGAAACGAAGGAAGAAAAAGAAAGAGAACGTGAGATGATCAACGAAGAGCTGCTAATCCAAGCATTAGAGGAAGAAAACCTAGATCTGTTTCGAGAAGAGTTTACTGCACTCCATTCATATGACCAAGGGAAATTCTTTATGAAAATTGGCGACCATCTTCGGATTCGATTATATCATTACCTCTCTCCCGAAGAAATGGCAGAGCTATTTGAAGGTCTGGATATCGAAGAAGATGAATATCAACCAATTTTAGCAGAAATGAACCCTTCGTATGCGGCAGAAATGCTATCAGAAATGTATGCTGATGATGCTGTTGATGTCTTGAATGAACTTGATAAGGATCAAGTGGCGAGCTATTTAACGATTATGGATGATGATTCTGCTAAGGAAATTAAGGAACTTCTTCATTATGAAGAGTATACCGCTGGAAGTATTATGACAACTGAGTTTATTGCAATTTCAGCAAATCAAACAGTGCGTTCAGCAATGTATATTTTAAAAAACGAAGCTCCAAATGCAGAAACCATTTATTATATTTATGTGATTGATGAAGATAAACGTTTAGTGGGTGTTATGTCCTTAAGAGATCTTATTATAAGTGATGATGACACAATGATTTCTGAAATCATGAGTGATCGAGTTATGTCAGTTTCGGTTGGAGATGATCAGGAAGCAGTAGCTAGAAAAATGAAGGATTATGATTTTCTTGCTGTCCCAGTCGTTGATTTTCAAGATCATCTATTGGGTATCATAACAGTTGACGATATTATGGATGTTATGGATAAAGAAGCCTCAGATGATTATTCGAAATTAGCAGGTGTCGCCGATATGGATACCGTTGACCGTAATCCATTTAATGCTGCAAAAAAAAGGCTACCCTGGTTAATAGCTCTATTATTTTTGGGAATGTTTACAGCAAGTTTAATTGGGCGGTTTGAAGAAACCCTAGATAAAGTCGCCATTTTGGCTGTTTTCATTCCATTAATTGCAGGAATGGCTGGTAATACAGGAACTCAGGCACTTGCTGTCGCCGTCCGAGGGATTGCAACGGGTGACTTAGAACATGAGAATAAGTGGAAGCTCATTGCTAGAGAAGCAGGAACAGGCTTGATTACAGGATCGATATGCGGTGTTGTTGTCATGGTTATTGTGTATGTTTGGCAAGGTTCATTTTTTCTTGGTATTCTGGTAGGATTTTCTATACTCGTCACCCTTATTGTAGCGACGTTAGCTGGTGCACTTATCCCACTATTAATGCATAAATTGCATGTTGATCCTGCCGTAGCTTCAGGACCATTTATCACGACCATTAATGATATTATTAGTATTTTAATTTATTTTGGGATGGCTACTTTATTTATGAGCTATTTGATTTAATTAGAAAGGGGATTAGTTATGGAGCATCATGCCTCAGTATCATCATTAGTGATTGTTATTTTAGTGGCATTCTTAACACCGATTTTACTGCATCGTTTAAAATTAAACTTTATACCTGTAGTTATTGCAGAAATCATTATGGGATTGGTCATAGGTCAAAGCGGTTTTGATCTCGTTGAACAAGATATGTGGCTCGAAACCTTGTCAACATTGGGTTTTATCTTTTTAATGTTTTTGAGCGGACTTGAAATAGATTTTTCTGCTTTCTCATTAAGTAAAAAGAGAGAAAAACTACCTAACGGTAAAGATGAGCCTAATCGGCTAGTCATATCAAGTATTATATTTACGGGGATATTTATCATTTCATTGTTATTATCCTATATTTTTGTTCTCGTTGGACTAATTGATAATGCCTTTTTAATGACTTTAATTATATCAACGATCTCATTGGGGGTTGTATTACCTACCCTAAAAGAAAATCACCTTACTAAAACAGGTATTGGGCAGATCATTTTGTTAATTGCAGTAATTGCTGATTTAGTAACAATGATATTACTCGCTGTATTTGTCTTTTTATATGGAGACAAAGGTGGAAATATGTGGTTGCTATTGCTTTTATTTGGTGCAGGGTTTCTCTTGTACTTTTTAGCAAAAAAATTCAAAAACAATCCATTTATGAAAAGCTTATCCACCGGAACAGTACAAATTGGAACAAGAGCTGTATTTACCTTAATTATCCTGCTAGTAGGTGTTTCCGAATCTGTTGGAGCTGAAAACATTCTTGGTGCCTTTATAGCAGGTACTCTCGTATCTTTACTTGGACCCAATCAGGATATGGTACATAAACTAGATTCGTTTGGATTTGGGTTTCTAATTCCGATTTTCTTCGTTATGGTGGGAGTAGAATTAGATTTATGGTCTCTCCTTAGCAATCCAAAGATGCTGATTTTAATCCCATTATTAATGATTGCTTTTATCGTGTCTAAGATCTTCCCAATTTTATTACTGAAGAAATGGTATGATACGAAAACGACGATTGCCTCAGCATTTTTATTAACATCGACTTTATCTCTTGTTATCGCAGCTGCTAAGATTGCAGAGCAGATGGAAGTTATTTCACCCGAGGTGAGTGGAACCTTAATCCTGGTAGCTGTCATTACATGTGTTGTTACACCTATTGTATTTAAGAAGTTATTTCCTAGAGAAGTGACTGAAGAGAAACAGATTCGAGTCGCATTTATTGGTGCTAATCAATTAACGATGCCGGTCTCAAGGGAATTAAAGTCCTCTTTATATGTGCCGACTATTTATCACACTCGGCAAGATAAAACAGAGCGAGGTATTTCAGATTCCTTGTTCTCGATTATTGAAATTGACAATTATGAAATGGATACGCTTGAAAACGAAAATATTTTTGAAGCGGATATCGTTGTGATTTCAACGGGAGATGAAGAAACCAATGCGACCCTTGGAGTGGCTGCGAAAGAAAAAGGAATAGATCGAGTCATTGTTCGTGTGGAAAGTCCAGATTTAGAAGACTCTTTACGAGAACAAAATGTCGAGGTCTTTTCTGTATTCCTATCTACTAAAGCACTGCTCAGAGCCCTTATTGAATCACCGTCGGTTATGAGTATTTTAACTAATCAAGAAACATCTTTGTACGAAATCAAAATGTTGAATGCTCAATTCGAGGGGATGACATTAAGAAAGTTTCCATTTACCGGGGATGTCATTTTTGTACGAATTTTTAGAGGGAAAGATAGCATCGTACCACATGGTGATACGGAACTTCATATTAATGATCGTCTTATTGTGACGGGATCTAAGGAATACGTCGATGAATTAAAACGAGAGTTGGAGTTTTGTGAATACTGTTAATAGAAGGGAACCACTTTAGGTGGTTCCTGTTTTTTTAGTAGGCTCTTATCAGTTTTAGTAAGCGGATTTCATAGAAGGAATTAGTTGAATAAATCTCGAAACTATTCATTAAAGAATTGACTCAATAATCTTGAAAAATAATTCATGACAATAAGGAGTGCTAGCTCATGTGGGAGAAAAAGATTGATGAGATTAGAGAAAAGCTTATGATGTCGATCGAATCACTAAGTGATCACGAGATTAATACGAAGCCATCGGAACAGGAATGGAGTATATCCGAAATTATTCTTCATTTAATTGGAGCGGAAGGCAGGTTTATGAAGCTTGCGAATCAAGCTGCAGAGGAAGGGAATAGTAGGAGTGTAGGGTTAGTAAACTTATCTCCTCTAGATAATCGAAAACAGAAGCATATCGCTCCAATTGATCCACCAAGTGACTTTCATACAAAGGAGCAATTAGTTTGTGAATTAATCAAATGTAGAAGACAAACTCATATTTTTTTAAACCATTACATTGAAAAGGATCTTGCCAATCATTCGATGAATCATCATCGTTTTGGGGAAATGCCTATTTGGCAAGTTTTTGAATTAATGGGGAAACATGAGTTACGTCATTTACACCAGATAGAAGAGGTTAAGCAGAGAATTTTGTAGAAATACTTTTAAAATGAGTAATAATAAGTTAAAATTAGTATCAGGTACTAATAACATGTATTAATAGGAGGATCATATTATGTCTCTTTCACTTCAAGGCAAAACCTATGTGGTAATGGGTGTTGCTAATAAACGCAGTATCGCATGGGGCATCGCGCGATCATTGCATAATGCTGGAGCAAAATTAATTTTTACATATGCAGGTGAACGATTAGAAAAAAGTGTTAAGGATCTTGCGTCTTCACTTGAAGGTGAAGAAAGTCTTGTATTACCATGTGATGTAACAAATGATGAAGATATTGAGAAATGTTTCGCTGCAATTAAAGAAGAGGTTGGCGTGATCCATGGGCTGGCGCACTGTATAGCTTTTGCGAATAAGGAAGAGCTTGTCGGTGATTATATGAACACGACGCGTGAAGGATTCTTATTATCCCAAAACATTAGCTCCTATTCGTTAACAGCCGTTTGTAAAGTGGCAAAGGATTTAATGACAGAAGGTGGCAGCATCATTAGCATGACGTATCTTGGTGGCGAGCGTGTTGTTGCCAACTATAATGTCATGGGTGTTGCAAAAGCATCTTTAGAAGCTAGCGTAAAATACTTAGCAAATGATTTAGGAAAACATGGTATTAGAGTGAATGCCATTTCTGCTGGCCCGATCCGTACGTTATCAGCAAAAGGTGTCAGTGATTTTAACAGTATCTTAAAAGAAATTGAAGAACGTGCACCACTTCGTCGAAATACAACACAAGAGGAAGTTGGAGATACAGCTGTATTCCTTGCAAGTGATATGTCTCGAGGAATTACGGGTGAAAATATTCACGTTGATTCAGGTTATCATATTCTCGGGTAACCATGAAAGAGGCTGGTCCGTTGATGGATCAGTCTTTTTTATTTTAAAGAAAAATGGAACAAAGGCTCTATTTGTAGCCCTTTTGTTTGACTTCTCTCTGTTCATGGTTATTTTAGGAATGAATTAGGGGATGTATCTAACTCTTCAGTAAAATTCTGTATAGCTTTTCTTGACACTTCAACCGATAGGAATTCCTCTCCATTTTCTTGTTATTAAATTTCCCGATAAGCTTTCGTACATCCTTATCGTGGATGATTAGTTTCCTATATTGTTCCTCTTTAATAAAGTTTTGGAACCATTCATATTTTGTTAAGTGGTTAATATTTCTTACTATGTCCTCTTGTTGTACCTTTCGAAAAGGCAGATAGACAATCAGGTTTAACAAATCAATTAAAATGGCCAAAGTATTACCTCCTAAATCTTTATAAGAAATACGTTTAATGGAGGAAAAGGTTTCTTAAATTAACCCATTTAAATGGAAGAAGGTACACCCGGATATTAGGCAAAAGGAATGGCGACAAAATGTGGTTCACGTATTCATTATTTGAGCCACTCCGACAATTCTTAATTCAATGAAACCAATGGGCACTTCTCGCATACATATAATATAGAGTATGTTATGGAGGTGTCTAGATGGGATATGACGAGGTTAAGAGACGAGATCCTTTACTGTATATAAATCAACCAAAGATGCAAGAGGCTAAAGCAAATATGCAGGATATGTTTCGATCTAAAAGACAAGACCCGGTAAAAAAAGAAAAAGCAAAAATGATTGCAAAGCGGGTTATGAAGCCTGCTGATGATCATGAAGCCGTGGTTCAAGATTCATTTAAATTATCCGAAAAGGACAAACAAGAGGAATTGAAAGGGGCATTAGCTTTTCACCGAGTGAAACCTTTTAAGGAAATGAATTTAGAAGAGAGAATAGAATATTTATTGGTTACCATTAGTGGCAGACCGCCTTTTCCGTGTGAGTATATAACTGAGGAGGGAAGCTTTAGAGGAATTATTCAGAAACATGATGGTGAAGCTATAGAGGTAAAAACCTTTCAAGGAGATAATGTAAGAATTAAGAAAAGTGCTTTACACGAGATTAAGATGATTGGGTTATAAAAAGAATAGGGATGCCCCTATTCGAAATAGGACCCCACTTTACACTATTAGAGAGGTTTCTCTTCAGTAAGAAAGTGGGACCTTATTTTCTATGGGGTATCCCTTATAGATTTCTATTTCGATTAAACATTACTTAATCATCATTGTCGTCACAGAATAAGTCAACGTGTACATCTTTTACACATTGAATAGCGCAGAAGCAGTCTAAATCTACAGTAATACAGTCACCAGTTAATTTCCACTCACTTTCGCCAAGTGCATTAGCAAAGAATTCGTCCTCAGAATCTGCATTCATTTCTCTAGAACATTTATGTTTCACTACTTGTAGTGTCGCGCAGCAATTATCAAAGATTTCTTTTACACGGAAAAATGGTGATTTGTAAGGCCATTTTTTAGTGTGAGCTTTAAATACATCGCCTTTTTTGGTATATAGCTTGAAGATACGTGTGTTTGGACGTTGATTTGATGGACTAACCATTGACCCTAGTGGTTCGAGAAAACAATCTAGTTTACACTCATCACACTCGTCAACTGCGTTATCTTGAATATCTTTTATGGCACGCACAGCTTCGCACACACAATTGCGCTTTTTGTGATCAAAATCATCTCTATCTCTACCGCAACCCATATTGAAGTTCCTCCTTGTTTATAAAGATTTTATTTACATTAATAAGATATTGCAGGAGAGGGCTTTCAGTGACGGACAAACGCCCGTTTTTAGGAAAATAGGCTATTTAAAAGGAGAATCTAAATTGGAATTAACAATCTTTCAATTTTTAGTTATTTGTTTAGCATCCTTCCGTCTTACACATTTAATTGTTTTTGATAAAATTACTGAATTTTTAAGGGCTCCGTTTTTTGAAGAATTGAGAGAGAAAGCGGAAAATGGGGAAGAAGAAGTGTATTTAATTCCGAAATCTGGTGGGATTACTGGATTTATAGGCGATCTTCTAAGTTGTTATTGGTGTACAGGAGTTTGGTCAGCTACCGGACTCTATCTTCTATTCATTTTCTTTCCAATCGTTGCTGGACCAATCATAACCATCCTTGCTGTTGCAGGAATGGCGGCGGTTATTGAAGTGGTTGTACAAAAACTGTTTTAATTCTGATTATTTTAAACAGCTTTAGTTTAAAGCTTCCTTCGATGTTTTTAATATAGGAAGCTAAAGAGCTAAAGCTTTTTATACATAGAAATTAAGTTTGTTTTTCTAAACTACCAATTTTCCTTAGGCAAATGCAGGATACAAGCCATTTAATTGCTTCATATGATATTTAGTAGGAATGGAAAGAAGGAGGAAGCAAAATGAATATGCCGTCATCTTCTAATAACAAATCAGTTCAAATTCAGCCCGTACAAAAGAAAAAAGGTTGCGGATGTGGAAAGAAAAAAAAGAAGCAAAAAAGATTGTCCTAAGTGGCAATCTTTTTTTGGGGATAGGAAAGGATAAAATTTTGATTGAAACCTAAATAAATAGGATTATTCGTGTATAGCTTCAGCTCCTGTTAAAGGTGCTTACGCTTTTCTTTTTTTTATTGGCATAAAAATTCCAAATAAGAAAAAAATAAGTGAAGATAATCTATAAAAGAGGAGTTTATTATGAAAAAACTAGTATTTACAGTACCTTTATTGTTCCTGTTTAGTGGATGCTCTAATTTAGAAGAACCTCATGATGAAAGCAGAGTTGCATTGATTAAAAAAACAAACCCACCTCCAATTGAGCTTGTTGATCACCCAGAAACAGATAGTGTCGGACATGCTATAAAAAAAGATGTGGACAAATTGGAAGAATTATACGATACCGCTGTGATTCAAGGAATGGATAAAGATGTCCTAGTTGCCTATAAAGTGAAGCACCTTCAACGATTTCATATGAAGAAAATTGAAAAAAAAATGAAGAAGAAGCTTGAGGAGAAATATCCAGATATGGATTTTACGGTATCAAGTGATTATAAAATTTTTTTAGAAACGATTCGATTAAAGGAGAGAATTGAAAGTAAACATATCTCCAATAAAGAAGCAGAAAAAAGATTTAAAGAGATTGTCGACCTTCAACAGGAATTAACATAGAGAGGAGCAGGAATATGAGCAAAAAACAAAAGACACCTGAACAGATGCAATATGAAAAGGTAGAGCAGAAACATGAAACAAAACGACCTGTTGTGAAAAATTGTATTAAGGCGTTTTTTATCGGTGGATTGTTTTGTATTGTGGGGCAAGCTATATCATATTTCTATATTTATTTTTTTAATTTTACAGAACAGACAGCTGGAAACCCAACTGTTGCCACAATGGTTTTTATTGCGATGCTTTTAACAGGATTTGGTGTTTATGATCGAATTGGACAGTTTTCAGGAGCAGGAAGTGCTGTTCCGGTTACTGGTTTTGGAAATGCTGTCATCTCTGCAGCAATTGAACATAGAACGGAAGGATATGTACTTGGTGTAGGTGGGAATATTTTTAAATTAGCTGGGGCAGTCATTGTATTTGGTGTGTTTTCTGCGTTTGTCGTTGCCCTTATTAAATCCATTCTGATTAAAATGGGGGTGATTTAATGTTGAAAGGTAAATATTCTTGGCACTTTCAAAATAAACCAGTGATTTACTCTACAGGTGTTGTAGGAGGCCCATTCGAGAAACAAGGGCGTCTTGCTGAGGATTTTGACTCATTTTATGATGATCTTTGGATGGGAGAGGATACGTATGAGAAAGCAAACCGTACTTTGATTGAGGATGCGGTAAATCTTGCTCTCGAAAAAGGGAACATTCAAAGCGATCAAGTACAATTTTTCCTTTCAGGTGATTTAATTAATCAAATAACTCCTTCTAGCTTTGCGGCGAGAACGAGTAAAATACCATATTTTGGATTATTTGGTGCGTGTTCCACTTCAATGGAGGGTCTAGCACTAGCTTCATTTATAGTCGATTCTCAAGGAGCGGAAAATGTAGTTACTGGAGCTTCAAGCCATAACGCAGCAACAGAGAAGCAATTCCGTTACCCGACTGAATACGGGAGTCAAAAACCTCCAACAGCTCAATGGACTGTAACAGGTGCAGGTTATGCAGTTGTAACAAATGGATTAAATGCAGTTGGTAAAATGCCACGTGTTACTTCAGCGACAATTGGCAAAGTGCTTGATCTTGGATTTACTGATCCTTTCAATATGGGAGGTGCGATGGCCCCTGCGGCTGTGGATACAATCGTCCAGCATTTTCAAGATTTAGAACGTGATCCAAGTTATTATGACCTTATTATTACAGGGGACTTAGCAAAAATCGGGCGTGAAACAGCCTTGGAATTATTAGAACAAAAAGGCTATACCTTAAATGAAGATCAATTTATGGATTGCGGGCTATTAATATATGACGCCAATCAGCCTGTTCAATCTGGTGCAAGTGGACCAGGGTGCTCAGCTGCTGTCTTATATGGGCATTTATTAAACCAAATGAAAAAAGGGGTATACCAAAAGATTCTAGTTGTTGCAACAGGAGCTTTATTATCACCGTTAACTTTTCAGCAAGATGAAACCATCCCATGTATCGCCCATGCGGTTTCTGTTGAATATTGTTAAAATGCGGAAAGGAGGAAGTAACTCATGCTTGCAATGTTTTTTTGGGCTTTTGTTATAGGAGGTATTATTTGTGTAATTGGTCAGCTTTTATTTGACATTGCCAAATTAACACCAGGTCATACATTAAGTCTTCTTGTTGTAGCCGGTGCTGTATTAGCAGGTTTTGGACTTTATGAGCCACTCATTGATTTTGCCGGAGCAGGAGCCACGATTCCCATTACAAGTTTCGGAAATTCGCTTGTTCAAGGAGCAATGCAGGAATCAGAACAACATGGAATTATTGGTGTGTTAACAGGTATGTTCGAAGTAACAAGCTCTGGGATATCTGCGGCTATTATCTTTGGATTTTTAGGTGCGCTATTATTTAAACCAAAAGGGTAAAGAAGGTGTCAGGATTTGCCGGAGTATTTTGAAGTTGCATTTAGGAGTATCGGAATTGTTGCAGCGTTATTTTTTATCACAAAACTCCTTGGGAAAAAACAGCTTTCTAAACTTTCTTTTTTTGAATATATTACGGGAGTGACGGTAGGGAGTATTGCTGGAACCCTTTCCATGGATCTTGATTTAGCACTTGGAGAAGGGCTAATGAGTATCCTGATTTGGTTTTCAATCCCATTCATCTTTTCTTTAATTTCATTGAAAAGCACTAAATTTAGACATTTTGTAGAAGGAATCCCAACAGTATTTATTGAGAACGGTAACATTGATGAAAAGGCTTTAAAAAGAGAGAAATACACAACAGATGAATTATTAGAGCAGCTGAGGAAAAAAAATATATTTCGAGTTGCCGATGTAGAATTTGCATCATTGGATACGAATGGCGATTTAAGTGTCTTGTTGAAAAAGAATAAACAGCCTCTCATTTTTGAAGATATTAACATAGCTATGAAAAAAGCGACTACTCCTCAAATGGTTATAAGTGATGGGGTTGTAGACAAAGCGGCATTAAAGAAAGTCGGCTTCAATGAAGCTTGGCTTCAAAGTGAGCTCAAAAAAAGAAATATTGGTATAACAGACATCTTTTTAGCCCAGTTAGATGAGGATGGTCACTTGACTTTAGATCTTTTTCATTGGCAGAAGAATTAAAACTGATCATTATTATGAATTAACTATCGCCCATACACATTTATCCACTCTTACATATGTTAATAGGGAGCTTTAGGATAAAGTGAGGTGATACTTAATGCCTTATGGATACGGAGGATATGGCTATGGTGGTTATGGCTGTGGCTATGGCGGTGGTTACGGATCAACATTTGTATTAATCGTAGTATTATTCATCTTGTTGATCATTGTCGGTGCAAGTTTCTGCTAATTAAATACTCGTGTGTGGAGGTGAATCCAAACGGATCACCTCTGTTTTTTTGTTTAGCTGTATTCATAAGATTTGTTGCTATTAGAACAACAAGAAACACTATATGTGCAGAGATCTAAATGGGGAGGACGGATTTGATAAAATTGATGATTAGCCAATTTTTTTGTATTAGATGCCTTTTGGTACACTAAAAACATCTTTTAACACCAAAGGAGTTTTTGTTTTTTCTAGCATAATGAGGCGAACCAATCTTTTGCATATTACATATCATGAAAGTAGTTGTAAAGGAGGCGTAGAAGATGAATAATAACTTCTTTAAAAATATTGAGAAAAAAACCGGAGTCAATATGAACGATGTTTTTGAATTAGCCAATTCATTACAGAACGCTAATTTTAAAGATGAACAAACCGTTCGTGGAGTCATTAGACGAGTGTCCCAAATCGCCAATAAATCTGTAAATAAAGAAACTGAAGACAAAATTGTTAAATCCATTATTAATGATGGAAAACAACTTGATTTTGGAACCATTTCCAAAATGATAAATAATACCAATAATGGCAAGAAATAAGGAGGAGAGGATGACCTTTTAGGGAGTCCTCTTTATTATTGTTTTTTTTTCATCCCTTTAAGTTGCACCCTTTCACTTTCTTTATCTTATCCCTGAACACTTACTCGCTCGATAAATAACAACCTTATATCCATATTTTTTCAATTTCACACCCAAATAATCTCTCAAATTACCGAATAGTTTATAGTAATTGAATTTCGGTAAAGTGTTAAGAGAGGTGAAGAAAAATGGGTTACATTGCTCCAATCCCTCATCATCAGTATAAACAATATGCAGAACGAGAAATGAAAATAGTGTATGATCCTTTTAAATTTGTACCTATACCCAGAATTAACTTAAAATCGAAATTAAAGGAAAAGGATCATACTCGACTTCAGCAAAAATTTTCAAGAAGGAAAAAGAAGCACCCAACCTTAATAAACAAAAAAATAATGCACGATTCTTCAATATCACCTGACTTTTTAGCAGAGTTTACAGGAAAAGGGATACACTTTAACGAATATGTTTGAAAACAGGGAAAGGGAGATTTTCTTGAAATTTATAAAAGTAAGTGACGAATGTTTCTATTTTTCAAGTGCAGTCAATATTGGATATATCAAGAAAGATGGAAAAGGGTTGCTCATTGATTCGGGGATTGATAAATCAACGATGAAAAAAGTTTGTAATGAACTGAACGAAAACAAGTTCCCCCTTGATTATTTAATCATTACCCATGCTCACGCGGATCATTTTGGAGGTGGGCATTACATAAAAAGTACGTTAAACCTCCCTATATTTGCTCCTGCTTTGGAAGCGGCTATTATCGAAAACCCAGTTTTAGAACCGATTTATTTATGGAATGGTGCTTTTCCTCTTTCGGAATTAAGGAATAAATTTCTTGAAGGAAAAGCTGTTAAAGTAGATCACTTTATCCATGAAGGTAAGCTAGAAATAGGACCTTTTGGTTTAGAGGTCCTAAGTTTACCTGGTCATTCCTATGGGCAAATCGGTATTTTATTTCAGGGTATCCTGTATGCGGCAGATAGCTATTTCGGAATGGCCGCATTGGATAAACATGTAGTGCCGTTTATTACTGATCTGAAGGAGGCACTGTCTACTCTGAAATATTTGAGTGAGTTCCCTTGTCAAGGCTCCATTCCTGGGCACGGACCATTTGAGGAAGACTTTCATTTAACCATTCAACAGAATATAAATGTCCATAATAAGCAATTGGCCACTCTTGAGGGTTTGATACAAAAATATACATCTATTCCATTTGAAAAATTATTATCAAGATTCCTCGATGTGAATGATTTAAATGTAAACAATATTGGGCAGCTTCTCTTGTTTAGAACGACTTTTACAGCATATTTGACATATCTAATGGAACAAAAGACCATCAATCTTTGCGTCAAAAACAATCACCTAATGGTCGAATGGTAAGTTTTAATAACTCTGTATAAAGAACCCTTCCACATCTTCCCACTCTGCAAAGAGAACCTCTTTTGCGGAGTGGAATCCATGTTTTTTTATTTCCTCCATTAACCATTCTTTGTTTGCATCAATTATTTTTAAGTTATCATAAATAATCTCCCCGTCCATGATTAACGCAATTGGGATTGTAACCTTTGATGGCTTAAGATTTAAATCCTGTCTTTTAACCAATTCGAACATTGACTTTTTAACAACACTAAGTGAACCATTCGGTTCTAGGAAAGCGAATTCGCACTCCCTTACTGAGAATATATCTTTAGCCCTTAATAGGTGTTGAAGCTGATTAAGATCTAAATGATTTTTCTTGAGCTGTTGAAAATTAATTTTTCCTTTATGTATGACGATTGCAGGAGTGCCTTCTAATACATGTCTAAACCTTCGATATCTTTGAGTGAAGTGTTCAGTAAGATAGATTAATCCTCCCCAAATAATAATGGCAAATAATATTTCCTTCACACCGGTTTTGCCATCATACAATGAATTTCCAACAAGTTCCCCCAAGATTAACGCTGAAATGAAGTCAAATGCTGTAATTTGTGTAATTTGAGTTTTTCCCAGGATTTTTGTTAATAATAAAAGTGCAACAAAACCAATAGTGAGTTCTATAGCGATCCCAAATAAATCCATAGAAAGACCCCTTTATAATAAGTAATAGCTGTTTTCGCAAGTGTTGTTGCTTTTACAAGTTTAAATCTAAATTTATTATAATTTGATTATATGAAGTTAGAAGTTGGAGTGGACCGAATCATAAAGTTATTAGCAACAACTTTGCGTAAAGAGCAAAAGTATTCTATGACATTATGGTCTGATTCGTAGCGGAATATACAATGAAAATGAAAGAGGGTGACCCTTTATTTAGGGGCACCCTCAGCTTCTTTTCTGTTTATAATGTCTTGGTCATTGTTTTATGTGGGATTCCGGCGTCCATAAACTCATCAGAAACAACATGGTAGCCTAGGCCTTCATAGAAAGGAATGGCTTGTGTCTGTGCGTTTAGTTTTAAGGAAGGAATCGCTTGTTGTTTTGCATATTCCTCTATTGCATCCATGATTCTCTTTCCTGCGCCTGTACCTCGCTGATGTTTGACAACACAAATTCTTTCCACCTTGCCTATACCATCTACTAAACGAAAGCGTCCTGCTCCTATTGGTTCTGATTCGAGATAAAGAACGAAATGAGTAGACTCGTCTTCCAAATCATCAATCTCAATTTCCATAGGAACCATTTGTTCATCTACAAATACGGTTTTTCGTACAGAAAATGCATCGTCTAGCTGAGACTTTGATTCAACTACATAAACATTCACTGTGAATTAGTCCTTACCTAACCGGAATGTTTCATAAACTGTCCAAGAACCATTTTCAAGTTGATAGAGTAGGTGGAAGCGATCGACAATCTCTTCATGGTCTATTCCCATCATTCTTAAAGAGCCATAGACATCCGAATGTTCATCATTGGAAAGTTTTTGAGCAACCGTAATATGTGGAACAAATGCATACTCAGGTTCTAGTCCTAAAAATTCAGGCCCATGCATATCATTATGAAGCCCTTCTAATTCTGGATTTGAGTCTACTTTAAAATAGATAACATTGTTTACAGGCTGGAAAGAACTAATTTTATATGCCTTTAGGTTAAATGGGTCGTACTTTTTCGCAATATTACGCAGTTTGTCAGCAATTTCTTTAATATGCCCATCATCATCTGTCGAAAACACATTTCTCAATGTAAGATGTGGTGGAATCAAAGCATAATGTGGATCATATCTTTTTCTGTAAGAATTCGCTAAATCTTGTAATTTCTTCGATGGGAAAATAACAATTCCATAATTCATTTTGTACAACCTCCTCATTCCATTAGATACTAAATTAGAGCATATCTTATATTATAGCAAATTTTCAAACATTTTCACATAGGGCGAATGGTTTGGAGTTTTTTATGAGAGGACTCTATATGATGGTATTGGACCAGCATATAGAATCACCCTATATTCATTTGTATTAAGTTGTTTTTGTCATTGTCCATTTCTTATTTCAATTAATGCTTAGAACATCATTTTTAATGCACGTTTTAGATCAGGCTGCCAATATTTCCAAGTGTGGTCACCATCAAATTCGTCATAAAACGAGGAAAAATTCTTTTCCTCAAATAATTGATGTAACTCTCGATTAGGTACAAGAAAATCTTTAACTTTACCATCAGTTGTTTTCACTTCTGTTTCGCCTGTCCCGATGATGTGGTAAAGATTTATCAAATGAGGTTGTGTATGCTCTGTTACAGCCGTTAGGACTTTCTCGTTTACAAAAGGAGACTGTAGGATCACTTTACCGAAAGTATTAGGGTATTTAAGAGCGGTCATGAGTGATACTGTTGCACCAAGGGAATCACCTATCAAAGCTCTTCCCATACCAATATGATAGGTAGGATACTTTTCATCGAGAAATGGTACTAGTTCATGTGCTAAAAAGCGAATATATGCATCATTTTCTTCTCCATCCGGATGATACTTCCTGCGTCGATCTTCTACATTTTTATAAGGAATCCCTACAATGATCATATTTTCAATTTCACGTTCCCCAAGAAGTTCGTCTGCTAAACGAGGAATTCTGCCTAACTGAAAATAATCCTTTCCATCCTGTGCAATGAGTAAAGAATACTTATACAAAGGAGAGAATGTTGCAGGTAAATAGACAAGCATTTCTATTTCTTCATTTAATTCTTTGCTATAGAGGCTAAGTTCATTGATTGTACCTCTTGAAGACGTCATTATTCATACCTCCAAAAATGTTCATCATTAATTTTAAGCGGTTACAGGAAGATTGTATCATAACTTAAATCATAATTCCTTGTCATTACCTTCAATGCGAATTTTCGGAAAAGTTGATATAATGAAAGAACAACATTTTAAATCGTATTACTGTAATTTTGAGAGGGGAAAAATCTATGAAAAAAACGATTCATTCGCAAGAGGTTACACTAGCCGCACGTAAGCGTTTAGAAGATAGAGGTGTCAAAATAGAGGATATTGCAGAAATTGTTTTTGAAATGCAGTACCCCTACCATCCAGAACTCAGGATGGATGACTGTGTAGACAGCGTAAAAAAAGTCTTATTAAAAAGAGAGCTTCAGCATGCGATTTTGGTAGGTGTAGAGCTTGATATGCTAGCAGAGAATAAACAGCTTTCCGAACCATTACAATCGATTGTAGAATCTGATGAAGGATTATTTGGAGTGGACGAAACCATTGCATTAGGTGCGGCACTTGGTTACGGAAGTATCGCGGTTACCACATTTGGTCATCTCGACAAAAATAAGATTGGAATTATCCGTGAGTTAGATACAAAAAGAGGAGAGGGTGTTCATACTTTCTTAGATGATATTGTCGCAAGTATTGCAGCAAATGCTGCTTCTAGATTGGCCCATAGGTTTAGAGACAGTGAAGAAGAGTTGGCTGATGGGGAGATTAAAGATCAAGAGGAATTAATAGGATGAAGAAGGTAAAGGCCAGCTCTTAGTTATAGGGTTGGTTTTTTTCTTTGGAAGAAAGTTACTTAAACCACATGGTCGGTAGTATTTATGAAGCTTTAAAATTAGGTTAGCAAGTATCAGAGATCTAATGATAATAGCTTTTAATGACAAAAAACAATCTAGTATATGTAAACGGTTTATACATTATGCATACATTTGAGACAATTCAAGTAATTTAAATCATTGATTCGTTGAGGTATAGTAATTTTCTGAATAATTAAAACCTTTGTTTTTATTAGTTAGATTAAGAAAATATGTAAAGTGTTTGACAATTATATTACATAACATGATAGAATACTGTTTAGGTAAGTACAATTTTAATAGGGGGGAATTTCTTATGAAGAAACGCAGTTATTTTCTTGGGACAGCAATAGTCCTTATGCTCTCTATGATTCTCGCAGCATGTGGTGGAGGAAGTGGGGACTCCTCTGATGGCGGTGGAGATAATGACAGCAAGGTAGACTTTGTTGCAATAGCAACAGGTGGAACAGGCGGTACATATTATCCGCTTGGAGGAACTTTTGGAAAACTTATTACAGATGAGACTGATATTAAACACTCAGTTGAGACATCTGGGGCATCAGCTGAAAACATGGCGACGTTAAAAGCTGGCGATGTTCAAATTGCTTTTACTCAAACAGATATTGCAAGCTATGCAGTTGAAGGAACACAAATGTTTAATGAAAAAATTGATAATGCCAGAGGAATTGGAACACTTTATCCAGAAACAATTCAAATTGTAACGACAAAAGATTCAGGCATTAAATCTGTAGAAGACTTAAAAGGAAAAGTTGTGTCTGTAGGGGAAGCTGGGTCAGGAACACTTTTAAATGCTGAACAAATTTTAGAAGTCCATGGAATGACAACAGATGACTTGGAAGCAAGAAACCTGTCATTTGATGATTCTACAAATGGCATTCAAGATGGAACTATTGATGCAGCATTCATTACTGGTGGAACTCCAGTCGGTGCAGTTGAAGGATTAGCAGCAACTGAAGACATCTCAATCGTGCCAATCGAGCAGGATATGATTGACAGTTTAATTGAAAAGTACCCATATTATGCAAAAGACGAAATTCCTGCTGATACCTATAGTAAAATTGCAGAGCCTGTGACAACTGTAGCGGTTCGAGCAATGCTAGTTACTTATGAAGATATGCCTGAAGATGTTGTATACAACATTACTAAAGCAATTTTTGAAAATACGGATAAA
This sequence comes from Rossellomorea pakistanensis, assembly GCF_016908495.1. GTDB lineage: Bacteria > Bacillota > Bacilli > Bacillales > Bacillaceae_B > Rossellomorea > Rossellomorea pakistanensis. The sequence goes on from NZ_JAFBDZ010000003.1 coordinate 268,051, forward strand.
ATTCAGCATGCTAAAGGTGAGTTAATTAGTGCTGAAACGGCACTTGATGGTATGGGTATCGAACTTCATCCTGGAGCGAAGAAATACTTTGATGAGAAAGGTATTTCTAAAGAGTAGTATGGATGAACAAGGATAGACCGAGAATTTCTTGGTCTATTCTTTTATTGTTTACAATAATCTATATGAATTCATCAAAGTTTTATTTCGTGTTATCGATGGAGGATTAAACATGAAGGTTAAACTAATTTTTATTTTTTTCATTCTTCTCGCATGTTTAAGCGTAATCATCCTCTTCCCCTTTAAAACATATCTTGTCATTGAGTCAAGAAATAACCCTGAAGACTATTTGTTTCTGTCTATTGAAAAAGAGAAAGAATTTGCCGTTTTCTATACTCATTCTATTCATAAATCTTTAGTAGAAGAGTGGTATGCTCTAAGTGAAAATGATCGGATTAAGCAAACTAAACTAGTTTATGAAGACACAGCGATTGGTATGCCTTCAAACTCAGAATCTGGAGGAGAATTCGTTCGGACAGATGACGGTAAGTATGTCATTGAGAATATAAACAGAACGTTTACTTCGATAAATATGAGAATAGGTCAAGTAATTGCCAATCATAAACTTGTCTTTCGAAATAATCTCTATGAATTTTCGGAATATTTTCCGGAAGGTTCAGTTGTGACAATCAAAGCTAAGAAAATTTCGTTATGGCAAAAATGGAAAGGAGTGAAAGTTGATGAGTGAAAAGAAACTACATCAAACACTTAGTGAAGAAGAACAAAAAGAATTATTAGAAAAGTACGATCCAGAAGCTGCTACTCGAAGTGTAAAGGGAATATTTAAATGGATTATATTCTTTGGGTTACTTGCGTTCTCAGTATTTCAGCTATATGCATCGATCGCACAAGTTATTCCTAGACAACTACTATTATCTATTCATTTAGGGTTTGCACTTTCTCTTATTTTCTTATTATATCCGGCTAGAAAGAAGAATCTAAAGAAGAATAAAGTTGCTTGGTACGACATTATTCTTTCGATACTATCAATTGTTGTAGGCGCTTATTGGCCGATTATGCAAGAGGATATCGTTAATCGTATTGGACTAATGACCACAACAGATTTTGTTATTGGTGGACTGGCAATTCTATTAGTCTTAGAAGCAACTAGGCGTGCTGTTGGTTTACCGATTACGATTATTGCTGCTTTGTTCTTGCTGTATATGTATTATGGACGTGTAATGCCTGGATTCCTCGCACACCGTGGATTTGACTTTGATGATATTGTTAAAACGATGTTCTTTACAGGTGAAGGAATTTTAGGAACACCTCTATATGTATCGGCAACCTTTATTTTTCTTTTTCTTTTGTTTGGAGCTTTCCTCGTTAAAACAGGAGTTGGTCAGTATTTCAATGACTTAGCTGTTTCGATTGCAGGTAAGAGAACGGGGGGGCCGGCAAAAGTGGCGATTTTCTCCAGTGCTCTCCAAGGGACGATTAGTGGAAGCTCTGTTGCGAACGTTGTCACTTCCGGTTCATTTACCATTCCGATGATGAAAAAACTCGGATATCGGAAGGAGTTTGCTGGTGGTGTTGAGGCAGCAGCTTCAACAGGTGGACAATTAATGCCACCTATTATGGGTGCTGCAGCATTCTTAATGGTAGAGTTTATCGGTGGGATATCGTACTGGGAAATCGCTAAAGCGGCAGCTATCCCAGCATTGCTTTACTTTACAGGTATTTGGATTATGACTCACTTTGAAGCGAAACGAATCGGTCTTAGAGGGTTATCAGATGAGGAGATGCCTAATCGTAAAGAAGTCTTAAAGAAGATCTATCTACTTATTCCTATCTTAACTGTTATTGTATTATTACTTAGCGGAATAAGTGTTATGCGGGCAGCATTATGGTCAATTGTTGCTACGATTGTTATTAGTGCAATTCGAAAAGATACAAGAATCGGCCTCATGAAAATGATTGATGCGCTTGTAGATGGCGCGAGAACAGCTCTTGCTGTTGCTGCAGCTACTGCATGTGCAGGTATTATTGTAGGAGTTGTAACGAAAACAGGATTAGGATTAACACTTGCAAATGGTCTTGTGGACCTTGCTTCTGACATTACAAACACAGCAAACGGTAAGCTATTGTTGACTTTGTTCTTTACAATGATTGCATCGATTGTTTTAGGAATGGGATCACCTACAACAGCAAACTATGTCATTACATCAACGATAGCGGCACCCGCTATTATCTTATTAGGGGCTCCTGAGTTATCTGCTCATTTGTTTGTGTTCTATTTCGGTATTATTGCTGATATCACACCACCTGTAGCGCTCGCAGCATTCGCAGCAGCAGGTGTATCTGGGGGAGAACCTATTAAAACAGGGGTCAATTCGGCAAAACTTGCCATTGCAGCGTTTATTATTCCATATATGTTCGTGCTCTCGCCTGAGTTATTATTGATTGATACAACGATTCCAGAGATTCTGTGGGTTGTCTTTACGGCAATTACCGGTATGACGGCTATTGGTGCGGGGATAATCGGGTTCTGGATGAGAAAAATTTATTGGTATGAACGAATTGTGTTCGTTATTACAGGATTACTGCTGATTTATCCAGAAGGCATGACAGATATGATTGGTTTAGGGTTATTTATAGTAATGGTTGCCCTTCAATTCTTTATGAAAAAGAAGGATGGAGGACAAAAAACAGAGGTAACAGCATAAAGAATATTCTGGCTTTCTCTATGTAGTATAGGGGGAGCCATTTTCATTGAGATAAAGACCAAGTTGGTTAAATAATATTGGGACGAGATGAAGAAGTTCTTTTCTTCTCAATAGCGAGGATTTGGTCGAGCTTAAACGTTCTTATGTTTCGTCTATAATAACAATATGCTCTTAAGGTTTTAACGTTTAGCTCCTTAATGATTATGGTTCTTTTTGTACAAATACCTTTTTCACTTAAATAAATCATTTCTACAGGACTTTGTTCTAGCTGAAAACGGATTAATTTACTTCTCATAATGGAACCTCCTTTTTATTTATATTATTAGTATATACGAACAAACGTTCCTTTATACATGTTGGATTTTACCAAGAATTATTTTATATAATGTATTGATTGTTTACTAATAGTGGTAGTCTTAACAGGAAGTTAGACGAAATATAGAAGTGGTTAGAATTGTAGTTACTTATTGACAATTTTATTGATTCGTTATATATTATTAATTGTCGTTAGAATAATTTATTTACATATGAATGGGATCTGTTAGCTCAGCGGGAGAGCACTTCCTTGACAGGGAAGGGGTCGGGGGTTCAAATCCCTTACAGATCATACCGGTTAGTGAAGGCTGTAATCCTTGAGGGTTGCAGTTTTTTTTTACAAAAAAATATGTTGTCTTTGTCTTCTGACTTTATAATTTTATTAAGAAACCTTTTTGGAATTGACGGAAGTTTTCAACACTGAATATAGTGGAAGTGACTGTGATAAATTACTTGAACCTTTTGGGGGACTGGATATGAGTGGAATTGTCAAAACCTTTCAAACACCGTATTATGCAGTGATATTTACTTCGCAGCGAACAGATAGTGACAGAGGATATGGGAAAATGTCCGACAAAATGGTAGAGTTGGCTTCTCAGCAAGAAGGGTTCTTAGGAGTGGAAAGTGCCCGTCAGGAAGGACTAGGAATTACAGTATCATACTGGACCTCTCTTGATGCAATCAAGAACTGGAAGGAGCAATCAGCACATAAAATTGCACAAGAAAGAGGTAAAACAGAATGGTATAAAAATTTCTCTCTAAGAGTTTGTAAGGTGGAGAGAGATGATTATTTCGAAATATAGTTCTTATATGTCCATTATGAAGTCTATAATCAGAAGGACAGGCTAGGTTATCGAGGGCAAACACGTTTAGAAAAAGAAGGTGCGAGCGCTTTTAACAAGAATTTATTCGAGGAGCGAAGGCGGTTGGAGTGAGTGCAGAATTATCTTTAAGCATTTTATTCCAAATGCGATAGGTCCTATTGTTGTTAACGCAACATTGATGATGGCTATATGATTAATCTTTCCTATCTTAGATAATTATCCAAAGCCTATACAACCCCGAACCTATATGGAGTTCGGGGTAAGAAATAGCTCTATTCAAAGTTGATACGATCTCGATAATGAATAGTTCTGATTGGAACAATGAAAATTTTCATTCGAAGAAGTTTGAATTAATTTTTTTTAGCTTCTAATTCTTCTTCGAAAAAGAAAGTACCTGGATGCTCTTTTACTATATAAGAAAATCTTTTCATATTTTTTACATATTGAGATTTCAATATTGTGACTTCCTGACCAGTTTCTTTAATATAGGCTTTGGCTCCATTATTGAATAAGCTTTTTGATGTTTTCAAGTGGACACTCCCTTTTTTGTTTCTAATTAATTATACCATAGAAACGAATGAATCATTTTCCTTGTACATTGATTGAATCCTCTTCATTTCCTTTATCTAGCAACTATGTTACACTTTTAAAAAAGTGGAAGGCAATTTGACAAATTATAAAGCAAAGAAAAGTAATCTTAATGATTTGCTAGCTAAAAATAACATGGATTTAGATACATTAGAAAAGAGTACGAATATTTCTAAAAGCCAGCTCGAAAGCTATACATCAAAAAAAAGTGATGAATTTAAACTCAGCTATGTCGATCTCTAAACATTTGAACTGTCAAATTGAAGATTTATATGAATGGAAAACAGAAGAGTGATCCTTTCACTCTTTTTAATTTGATTAGATGAGACAGAAAATAAGTAAAAAAAAAAAGAATTAACATTCATGGACTTGCTAATTTCTTTATTATCAGTTATGCTATGTAAGAATTATTTTTGTTCGGTATGTAAGAGAACAACAACCTTCACTTAATATCGTTTAGAGCAAGAATAGTATTATTGTGTGTGAACCACACTAGGAGGCAACAAACATGGAAAATGGTAAAGTTAAATGGTTTAATGCAGAAAAAGGATTTGGATTCATCGAAGTAGAAGGCGGAGAAGACGTATTCGTACATTTCTCAGCAATCCAAGGTGAAGGTTTTAAATCACTTGACGAAGGTCAAGAAGTAACGTTCGATATCGAGCAAGGCGCTCGTGGCCCACAAGCTGCTAACGTTAGTAAAGCTTAATGATCATAAGCTAGTTATATACAAAAACAGGCCCTTAGAGGTCTGTTTTTTTAATTAATTCTCTACTTATGAAATTCTATCAAAAGCCTGTAGCCTCTGTTTAGAGGTCTACAGGCTTTTGATAATTTAGTAGATATATTTCCTTTAGGTTTGTTCATACTTTCCAATACAGTGCTCACATTCGTACAAATAGGATTCATATTGTTCTTTAATTTCACTTCCACACTCACGGCATTCTTTCTTTGGTAAGTTACGGTAAAAATCTAAATTCAACATTTTAAATTCCTCCCAATTGTTTTGTTAATTCCATTGTATTATAACAGGTAATGAAAATCCACAACTGTTATATAATTGTTTAAAAATAGGCAAATAGTTATAGTGGTGATTAAAAATGACCATGATCATGTTGGAAAAAGTCAAAGAAAACAGAATCTATTAATATTTCCAAAAATTTATGGTTGTAATCGTTTTCCATGGTTGTATACTTATATTTATAAATACATTTTTTTACTGAATATCCATCAACAAAAATGTTTTGGAGGTATGAGATGAAAAAAATTAATCCTGCCACAATCACTTCTTATAGTCAATTTGGATATGTCAAGGTACCGAAAACGATACAATATGAATGTCCAAGATGTTTGAAGATGGGTAGCATTGAGCTAAAAGCTAACTCTTATCAATCTAATCATAATGAACTGTTATTATCGAAAGGGAAGTGCAACAACTGTAATAAAACATCTGAGTTTGTCATTGCCACCCCATCAGGTACCTCAAAGGGGCAGAATCAAACTGCCACGAATGTATACATATATGACACGAGAGGAGGAGAACATCCACTCGATCAATTGAAAAATAATGAAAAAATTCCTAAAGACCTGATCAGAGCGTTTCATTCCGCGTTAAATGTCTATGAATCTAAGGATTACTCTGCTACAGCCGTTATGTCTAAACGTGTGCTGGAGAGTGTGGCTAAAAGCTTTATTGGAGAAGAATCATTCAATCAATCCTTAACACAACAATTTGAAGAGCTCCCGAAATATGTAGATTTCTCTAAGCCAATGGTTTCTCTAAGTCATTTATTAAATGGAAATGGAGAGTTTAATAAGATTCTAGACTTAGAACATGAGATGGATGATGAAACAGCAGAATTAGTGATCGATATGTTAGAGGCTTTAATTGAGTATTTATTCATTCTTCCCCAAAGAATCGAAAATGCACAAAAGAAAATCGAGCAGCGGGTTGGTAGAAAAAGTGTAGTCAGGGATCTTCAAATTAAATAATACGGATTAAAGTAAGGTTGACTCATGGTCAACCTTTTTAGTCCTATTTATTTTTTAAATCTCTCTTGGTTATTTCACTGCGAATATCCTTTTCTTTTGAGAACTCAGTATCTTGTTTAGGTTTGTTGGGGTATTTATTTTTACGTTCTCGATTATCGTTTTTATTCGTCATGATGAAACCTCCTTTTGCTTTAGATTAACTATATTTTGTCCATTTGTACTTTTTTTATAAAACGAATTAAATCTAGCTCGCTTTTCTATTTTTGACTTTGATTTAATTTATAAAAAAATGAGTGAACCTTCTAAGAAGGTTCACTCATAAGAAGTTACAGTTTTGTCCGAATATCCCAAAGCTCGGGGAAGAAGCGGTGATCTAAGACTTTCTTTAAATATCCAACGCCTGAGGAGCCTCCTGTCCCCATTTTATGACCGATAATCCGTTCGACTGTTTTCATATGTCGGAAGCGCCATTGCTGTAGCCAGTCTTCAATATCGATTAATTTTTCACCCAATTCATATAAATCCCAATAACGATCAACATTTCGGTAAACTTCAAGCCATGCGTTTTCAACACTATCGTTTGCAACATATGTTTCCGTATAATCCCGATTTAAAACGGTTTCATCAATCGGAAGCCCTACTTTAGCTAATGCATGGATGGATACATCATAAAGTCCTGGTGCTTCATGCTCACGCTTTAACTTCTCTAATAGGATAGGGTCTTTTTTATAAATTTCTAACACATGTTTCGTTTTATACCCGAGAGCGAATTCAATCATCCGATATTGATAGGATTGAAAGCCAGATGCTTGGCCAAGATCATCTCGAAATTCAATATACTCAGATGGCGTTAGGGTAGATAGTACATCCCATGCATGAATGATTTGGGTTTGGATTTTTGAAACCCTTGATAACATTTTGAACGCTTGCGAGAGATCTCCTTTATCAATACAATCAATGCTTGATTTTAATTCATGAAGAATTAATTTCATCCAAAGCTCACTAACTTGGTGGATAACAATAAACAGCATTTCATCATGATGATCTGATAATCTTTTTTGACTTGAGAGAAGATCATCTAATTGAAGATATTCTCCATAGGTCATTCGACTTATAAAATCGGTATGAACTCCTTCTTCCTTTGGTGTTTTTCTTTCATATGAGTTATTTTCCATTGGGTGATTCCTCACTTTCTCCTGTTGATTAAACATGTTAAAATATGAAGGGTTTAAAAATATACATACTTCTACAATAATTCGAGAAAAACTGACAAACTCCTTTATATTGATATAAGTAATCGAAAGAAAATAACATTAATTGGAAGGAATTGGATATCGTGATTAAAGAAAAGCTTCAGAGCATGTATTTAAGTTCAAGAGATAGAAGAAGAATGAAATTAGCAGAATGGAGAGAAGCTCGAAACTCAACTAAAGAATTTGTATTAGGTACAACCAAAATGGTGAAAGGGATTTATGGGGTACCACTTTGGGAAATTAATAATCAATTTAAAAAATTAGCAAAGAGGAAAAATCTTGAGGAGAAGGTAGGGGAGAAAATTATTATTCCTCTTCCAATGAAAAAATCCTCCGAACCACTGACTTCTATGGAATTAAAACAAGTAGAGGAAAAACTCTACAGTTTAGAAGGATTTGAATTATTACAATTAAGTCATTTTGCTTTATTGAAGCCTACGTATAAAGAACAAAAATTATTTCATCATGTATCTAGAAAAGTAGAAATCCATATTGAAAGCTTCTAATAAAATAAATAGTGGGAACTCTTTTAATGGAAAAGGGATGACCCAATTTAAAATGTACCCTATAGAGTAGACACTTTACAAAAGGTCTACTCTATAGGGTATTATTTATCAAGGTCTGACTTTTGCATAGATTGTTGCTTTTCGAACAAGAATAGAAACCCATTATGATTAAGTTTTCGGAGCATTTTTTGTCTAGAGAATAAATGATTAACTATGATTGAATTATTTAAGATGTTTATAGCTGACAAAAAGCAACAAAGTTTACGAAAAGAGCCTTCCTCAAAGGTATTGCCAACGAGAACACCTCGAGACATTTACTTGTGTATTAGACAGGTGACTTATCGTCTTGTTTCATCATGTTTACGAGTTTTTTAGATATAAACAACAGGATAATACCAAGAAAAATCGCTACTCCTCCAATTAGAGAAAAGATTTCTAGGTATCCTAATGTGGCTGTTAACGATGCAAGTCGACCAGCAAGTAGGCTCGCTACTCCGATTGCTGCCATCCAAACTCCCATTAATAGAGAGGCAATTTTCAAAGGAGCAACTTTACTTACTAGCGATAATCCTACTGGTGATAAGAAGAGTTCTCCAAGTGTATGAAGTAAGTACGTGAAGACAATGAACATAATATTTGCTCTAGCTGTGATATTCGCTTCATCAGACCCGGTTTGGAGAACAGCTGGAACCAATACCATGAAACCTAATCCTAAAAGAATCATTCCAATCCCCATTTTAGTAGTCATATTTAAGTCCCCACGTTTAGAACGTGAAAGCCTCAACCATACATTTGATAAAATAGGCGCTAGAATAATAATGAATAAAGGATTAACGGATTGAAACCATGCTACCGGTATTGTATATCCGAATATTTCTCTGTCAATAAAATTTTTTGTGTAAAGAGTAAAGGAGCTGCCTGCCTGTTCAAATCCTGCCCAGAAGAAGACAACAAAACAAGCAAGAATTAATATCGCTACTGTTCGTTGCTTATCTTTTTTCGATAAAGGTGTAGAATCATTCGAATTATTATATTCTATAAGCTGTTGCTTCACTGGATTTATTCCAACATTTCCTAAATATTTCTTACTTAAAGAAGTGAAAATAATTTGTCCAATCAACATCCCTATTGAGGAAGCTAAAAAAGCCCATTTAAAACCATAATGCAATGTTCCATCCTCAAGCGTGGTTAAGAAAAGATCGGCTTGTAAATAGCCAGCAACTAGCGGAGCGATAAATGCCCCTATATTAATTCCCATATAGAATATCGTAAATGCTGCATCTTTGCGTTTATCATTTCTTGGATACAATTCTCCAACTAAAGTAGAAATATTTGGCTTGAAGAATCCATTTCCTAGGACTAAAAACGCTAGGCCAAAGTATAATCCGGTTTGAGAATGAGTTAAGAATATGGTGAAATCGCCAATTGCCATTGTAATCCCACCGATTGTAATCGCCATTCTTAAACCTATATACCTATCTGTAAGCCACCCGCCTAAAATTGGTGTGAAATAGACCATTCCTGTGTAAAATCCATAAATTTGCAATGCACTTGCTGGTTCAACACCTAACCCGCCACTTATATATGCTGTCGTTAGATAAAGAACGAGAAGTGCTCTCATTCCGTAATAACTGTACCTTTCCCATAACTCCGTAAAAAAAAGTAGATATAGCCCTTTAGGATGTTTTTTACCCTGTGGTAAATTATGAGGTGTAGTTGTCTCCAAAATATCCACTCCTGATGTCCGAATTTTAGCTTAATTATTATTAGTAATAAATTAGTTGATTCTTATATCCCATTTTTAACTATCCCCTAAATACTGTCTAATATTCCGAGAATAATTAGATGGTAAATAACTATATTTTTTTGAGCTATTCAGTGACTAATTACATTTAGGAAAAATCAAGGTCATGGTTCAAACTCTCTTAACATACGTTGTAGAAGTACTATAAGAAGGAGGGATGATGTGGAAAGCCCTATTTCTTGTACATTCTGTGGCAGTTATCATGTAAGTGAGCAGGAAATGGTTTATTCTTATGGTTATCGTTCAGGTATGGATACAGGGGAAAAACTTGAGAATCTAAATTCTGTTCATACCAATCTTTATTTATATCAATGTAATGAATGTCATTTTGTCATGATGTTTTCAAAGGAACAGCAATTGCTTAAAAAAGCAAAAACAGAGAGCAAGAAGAATAGGTTGATTAGGTGGAAAATCCGTTAGCTTTTGGGGTGATTTGATCCGTTCTCAGTAAAATTCTTGCCAATGGAAAATACAATTTAGAAATCATCTTCTTGTGTACAGAATTTATATATTGATTCATATGATCATCCCTTTATCTTTTTTAAAGAATTTTTTCCAAATACAGAAAACATTTTCATTTTCTTATATAATAGAAGAAAGTGGGGAAGGAGAATGAAAATGAGTACATATCCTAATACAAAAAATACAATAGGCACAATACAAGAATTAGTTACTATTCCTAGTCCATCTGGAAATACTGAAACCGTTATTTCGTATGTTGAAAATGCATTAAAAGAGACTGGATATGAAATGGGTAGAAACAGAAAAGGCGGACTGATTGTAACCATTCCAGGAAAGGATTCTTCCAAGCATAGAATGTTAACAGCGCATGTAGATACTCTAGGTGCAATGGTGAAAGAAATAAAATCAAACGGTCGCTTGAAGTTATCGATGATTGGCGGGTTCCGTTGGAATGCTGTTGAAGGAGAATATTGCGAAATAGAGACAGCGTCAGGTAAGAAATTTAGCGGAACGATTTTAATGCATCAAACATCTGTACATGTGTACAAGGATGCTGGTGAAGCTAAGAGAGATGAAAAAAATATTGAAGTTCGTATTGATGAAGTAGTTTGGAATCAAGAAGAAGTAAGAGCACTTGGAATCGAAGTCGGTGATTTTGTTTCCTTTGATCCAAGGGTAGAAGTAACGGATAGCGGATTTATTAAATCTAGACATTTAGATGATAAAGCAAGTGTTGGAATTCTTCTTGAATTAATTAAAAACGTTTCGCAGGAAGGGATTGAACTACCCTATACAACACATTTCTTAATTTCTAATAATGAGGAAATCGGATATGGCGGGAATTCAAATATTCCTTCTGAAACGGTTGAATACCTAGCAGTAGATATGGGGGCGATTGGTGATGGACAATCAACTGATGAATATACCGTATCGATCTGTGCAAAAGATTCAAGTGGTCCTTATCATTATGCGTTCAGACAACATTTAGTGGATTTAGCAAAATCTAATGAAATTCAATATAAGGTAGATATCTATCCATATTATGGTTCAGATGCTTCAGCTGCAATAAGAGCTGGTCATGATATTATCCATGGTTTAATTGGTGCAGGGATCGATGCTTCACATGCTTACGAAAGAACACATGAAACATCCCTTTATCATACAGAAAAGCTTTTATACCACTACATTCAATCAGAAATGGTGGAGTAGAAAGAAAAAAGTAGTGATTTATAAATTCTCACATCATCTATCTGGTTGTTTAACGATCTCAAAAAGACATTTCCAAAAGGGAGTGTCTTTTTTACAAAGGTTCTTTGCTCTTGAAAGATCGTTTACAAATTTTAAATTGCTAATACCCAATTACCAATCTAAAACAATGAAATGGGAGAAGAACAACATGCAAAAGAGTCTGGTGAAAATTGGCACTCTACCTAAAGGGCAGAAAAATTGTCTGACAGATGTAGAAGGAATTAAAATAGGGCATGTAACATTGGAAAAATCGATATCAGAAGAGGAAAAAATTCAGACTGGTGTCACAGCGATCCTTCCACATGGAGGGAATCTATACAGAGAAAAGGTCATGGCATCTTGCTTTGTCATTAATGGGTATGGGAAAACAACAGGGCTAGTTCAAGTCGGTGAATTAGGGGCAATTGAAGCACCAATTATGCTAACCAATACTTTCAGTGTCGGAAATGTATGGCAAGGAACACTTCAATATATGATGGACCATACGGAGGAAATTGGTGATACTTCAGGTTCCATAAATATTGTAGTAGGTGAATGTAACGATATGTATTTACACTCGGCTAGACACTTTACCGTTGAGGCTCATCATGCAGCTGAGGCAATTGAAAAAGCAAGCTCTCTACCTTCAGATAACGGTGCAATAGGAGCAGGGACAGGAACTTTATGTTTAGGCTATAAAGGTGGTATAGGGACATCTTCTAGACTAATAAAGTATAATGATATTACTTTTCGGATAGGAGCTTTAGTACAAACCAACTTTGGCCAAAAAAGCGAAAATCCTTATATTTCTGAAACCAATAAATTTTCGATTGAAAAACTTCCGGATGGCTCTATTATGATTGTCCTAGCAACAGATGCTCCACTGTCTGATCGCCAACTAAAAAGGATTGCCAAAAGAGCATCAGTTGGGTTAGCAAGAGCAGGTAGTCACATACATCACGGTAGCGGAGATATTGTTATCGCTTTTTCTACTGCAAATAAAATAAAGCATGATGATTCCGATTATTTCCAAGATGTTAGAATTTTGAGAGAAGACCATCCTATTATGAATCTTTTATTTCAAGGAGTAGCGGAAGCCGTTGAGGAAGCTATTTTCTATTCTATGTATTTTGCTAAAGAAGTGAAAGGGAGGATGGGGAGAAAGGTACCATCTTTTAAGCGTGAGTCCTTATTTTCTTCTCAATCAGAAAGTGATAATATAAAATAGTTATACATTTAAATATATGTAGTCCTAAAAAGGTCTATATTTATTATACAAACTATTACATTGTGAGGTTTGGGATATGAATACATATGAATTATTATCCTGTTTGAAAGTAAAAAAGGTTTTTGGTGAATTACCTAAGAAAATTGACCATGTCTACCTAGATTCAAGAAAAGTTGAAAGCAACAGTATGTTTATCTGTACACGTGGATTTACAGTTGATGGGCATGATTATGCCCATAATGCTATTGATAATGGAGCTACTCTAATCATTGCGGAAAAACAATTGGATATTGATTTATCCAAGGCTGCTCTTGTAGTCGTAAAGGATTCCTTTAAAGCAATGGCCCAACTCGTGAATAGATTCTATGACTATCCATCTACAAAATTAAATGTGTTTGGTGTGACGGGTACGAATGGTAAAACAACGGTAACAAATTTGATTCACTCTATTTTGAGAAAAGATGGTCAAAAGTCTGGACTATCCGGTACCATAGGATTTGATTTAGATGGCGACCAATTCCCAAGTGAAAATACAACTTGTGATAATTTAACTACACAGGCAATGCTTCACAAAGCAAACGAGCGTGACATCAATAATATGGTTTTAGAAGTATCGTCTCACGGGTTAGTCCAAGGAAGACTTTGGGGAGTAGATTTCGATGTTGTTACGTTTACGAATTTAAGTCACGACCATTTAGATTTTCATGAAACGATGGAACATTACGGGTATGCAAAAGGACTGCTGTTTTCACAGCTAGGTGAAAATTTATCAAAGCCTAAATACCTTGTTCTAAATCAGGATGATGAATGGTATGAGCGTTATTCGAATATGTCTGGTCATGAAGTTATTAGTTATGGTATGGAAAATAACGCAGATTTTAAAGCAGAAAATATTCAATATCATCAGGATTTGACACTATTTACACTACACTCTCCTGAAGGAACATATGAAGTAGAAACACAGTTATTAGGGAAATTTAATGTATACAATATACTCGCAGCGATGGCAAGCTTATTCGCTAACGGTATGACAGTCGAACGCCTTGTAGAAATTGTAAAGGATGTAGCACCTGTTAATGGGAGAATGGAGAAGGTCGACTTTGACGCACCTATATCCATGTATATTGATTATGCACATACAGCAGATGCGATTGAAAAAGCGATTCAATCTGTCCTTCCTTTTAAGAAAAATAAAATAATTTTTCTAGTGGGAACAGGCGGGAATCGCGATAAGACAAAACGTCCAATTATGGCAGAAAAAGCATCAATAGCGGATTACGTAATATTAACAACAGATGATCCAAGATATGAAAGTTATGATAGTATTGTGAATGATTTAGGAAAAGGAATGCAGCATTCTAATTTTGCCTTAATTGGTGACAGAGAAGAGGCAGTAAAGCATGCGATTGATGTAAGCGAACCTGGAGATATCATTATTTTTGCAGGGAAGGGTCATGAAGATTACCAAATAATCGAAAATACAAAATATCCCCATAGTGATAAAGAAATTGCCTGTAAAAGATGTACTGAAAAATATTCCTTATAATAATAAAGGCTGATCCATTGGATCAGCCTTTTGTTTACTAAAGTATGAAATCGAATAGGTTCTCTGAAGCATAACGTCAATTATTAAAAAAGGGTATCACCGGAGGATACCCTTTCAATTAAACAAACATTCCTGCAATAGCAGCACTTAGCAGTGAAGCGAGTGCACCGGCGAAGATGGATTTCATTCCTAAGCGAGCAATATCTTTACGTCTATTTGGAGCTAGGTTTCCTAATCCTCCAAGCAAAATTCCTAAAGACGAAAGATTTGCGAATCCGCAAAGAGCAAAGCTAACGATTGCCACCGTTTTTGGTGAGAGACTCTCAATTTGAGGAGCGAAAGCAGAATAAGCAACAAATTCATTAATAACTAATTTTTGTCCAATAAAGTTTCCTGCTTTAATTGCCTCATCCCACGGTACTCCAATGGCAAAAGCAAGTGGTGAAAAGACATAACCTAGAATCAATTCTAACGTCAGATTATCAAATCCAAACCATCCGCCAATCAGTCCAAGGATTCCATTGATAAGAGCAACAAGTGCAATAAACGCCAAGAGCATGGCACCGATGTTAAGAGCTAATTGTAGCCCAACAGATGCCCCTTTTGCAGCAGCATCGATTACATTGGCAGAATCTGAATCTACTTCCATCTCTAGTTCCTTAGGCTCTGGAGAAACATCCGTTTCGGGGATAAACAATTTAGCCATGACTAAACCAGCAGGTGCAGCCATAAAGCTTGCGGCTAATAAGTATTCAAGTGGAACACCTAGCAGTGAATAACCGATCAGAACAGAGCCTGCCACAGACGCTAATCCACCTGTCATGACAGCAAATAATTCTGATTCCGTCATTTTAGCAAGGAAGGGACGAACAACTAGTGGTGCCTCTGTTTGTCCAACAAAAATATTAGCTGCAGCTGACATTGATTCTGCTTTTCGAGTACCTAACAGCCAAGATAATGCACCTCCAAGAATTTTGATGAAAAATTGCATAATCTTTAAGTAGTAAAGTACTGAAATAAGGGCAGAGAAGAAAATAACAACAGGTAACACATTTAGGGCAAACACAAAAGCGATATTTGAATCTTCTGTGAAAAACCCACCAAACAAGAAATTGATTCCTTCATTAGAGTAGTTGATAATATTGTTTACAATTTTTGTTACTCCTTCTAATACATTACTGCCCCAGCTTGTCTCTAATACGATAAAAGCAAAGAGTAATTGTATCGCTAGACCACCCAAAATGGTACGATAATTAATTGATTTTTTTGAACTGGAGAATATGAAAGCGATTGCTAAAACGGTTAAAATACCTAAAATCCCCCAAAGATATTGCATATTACTCACCTCATAAGTAGATTAATGACTTGTATATACTTGAAGCCACGGATTTTTTATTTTACAATGCTTTCGTGGATAATACAATGAAAAGTTAATGCCAGTAAGCACTTCCTTTTCTATTATGCGCTAAAAAATACATTTCATGAGAGGAAATAGTAAAAATGAAAATAAGAAAAAGTATTACGGATGGCAAAGATAGAACAGTGTATATATACGAAAACAAAAAAGAAGAATATTTTATGATCGCCATCCCAGATATCAACTGGTCAATTATGTTTACATATGAACAAGAAATGAAAGAAAACGTTCAAAAGACACTGGCTAATAGAGGTTTAGATGAAGCAGAAAGTACCATTATCGCAAATAGAATTTTTCAATGGACGACCGAAATGTAAAATGCTGAAGGAACGTGTTTTCCTTCAGCATTTTCCCTTACTGGCTATTGTTAAACCATATAATTTATTAAAAAAGTGTATTCTTTCAATCAGCTATAAGAATGTGTTATTGCATAATGCGTAAGGAAGGAATATGATGAAAAAGTAGATTTTATCCGAGTATGGACAGTTAGGCTCCATAATTAAAGATTCACTTTACACGAAAGGATTTTACCTAATGAAAAATGACTTTAAGAACGATGTTTTGTCTAGACGAACTTTTGCTATCATTTCTCACCCTGATGCAGGGAAAACAACCTTAACTGAGCAACTTCTATTATTCGGGGGTGCTATCCGTGCAGCGGGAACCGTTAAGGGGAAAAAAACGGGGAAGTTCGCGACATCGGATTGGATGGAAATTGAAAAGCAAAGGGGAATATCCGTTACTTCTTCTGTAATGGCATTCGATTATAATGGAAATCGAGTGAATATATTAGATACTCCTGGTCACCAGGATTTTAGTGAAGATACGTATCGTACCCTTATGGCCGTAGATAGTGCTGTAATGATTATCGACTCTGCAAAAGGGATTGAAGCTCAAACATTAAAATTATTTAAAGTATGTAAAATGCGCGGGATCCCAATATTCACCTTTGTCAATAAAATGGATCGCCAAGGACGCGAGCCATTGGAGATTCTTGAAGAATTAGAAGAGGTATTAGGCATTGAATCTTATCCAATGAATTGGCCAATTGGCATGGGTAAGGAATTTCTTGGAATATATGACCGATACCATAATCGTATTGAGCAATTTAGAGTTGAGGATGATGATCGGTTTATCTCATTAAATGATGAAGGCGAAATTGCGGGTGATCATTCTTTAAAAGAAAATGATTTATATTCGCAAACATTAGAGGACGTTCTACTGTTAAATGAGGCGGGAAATCATTTTTCAGATGATAAAATTGCCTCTGGAGAGTTAACACCTGTCTTTTTTGGAAGTGCATTAACAAATTTTGGTGTTCAAACCTTTCTAGAAACCTACTTAAATTTTGCTCCATCTCCACAACCAAGGAAATCTGATAAAGGATTAATAACACCGACTGCCGAGGAATTTTCCGGGTTCGTATTTAAAATTCAAGCCAATATGAACCCTGCTCACAGAGATCGCATTGCTTTTGTACGCATCTGTTCTGGACAGTTTCAAAGAGGAATGAGCGTCAATCTGACGAGAACAGGTAAGTCCATCAAGCTAGCGCAATCAACTCAGTTTTTAGCTGATGATCGCAGTACAGTAGATGAAGCGGTAAGTGGAGATATTATTGGAGTGTATGATACAGGGACATACCAGATTGGTGATACATTGGTGGAAGGCAAGCAAGCATTTCAATATGAAAAGCTCCCACAGTTCACACCTGAATTATTTGTTCGTGTAACAGCTAAAAATGTCATGAAACAAAAGCACTTCCATAAAGGGATCCATCAGTTAGTTCAAGAAGGGGCAATCCAATATTACAAAACATTAAGAACAGAAGATGTTATATTAGGTGCTGTTGGTCAGCTCCAATTTGAGGTTTTTGAACACAGGATGAAGAATGAATATAATGTTGATGTCATGATGGAACCAATCGGTTCTAAAATCGCTCGTTGGATCGAGAACGAAGAAGCTGTAAATGATTCCATGTCAAGCTCAAGAAGTATGTTAGTTAAAGATCGTCATGATCATTTAGTCTTCCTATTTGAAAATGACTTTGCTACAAGATGGTTTCAAGATAAGAATCCAGAGGTAAAATTATATAGCTTGATGTAAACGATAAAAGAGGGTGACCGAAACGGTCACCCTCTTATATTAAAGATAAGAAATCAGGTGTTTCTACAGGTTTCTACAGGACATGATGGAATTAGCCTGTTCAAGGCGCTTCCGCTTTTCTATTTTGCAATAAACATTTGGGTCCAATAAATTCCTTGGGATTGATCTTGTGATATGCCCACACCTATATGTGTTACTTGCTTATTCAAGATGTTTTTTCTATGACCTGAACTCTTCATCCATGCATTCACTACAGCTTCCGGTGAATTTTGACCGGCTGCAATATTTTCTGCTGCAGTAGAGTATTCAATACCGAAATTCTCCATCATTTCAAATGGTGAACCATATGTTGGGGAAGTGTGGCTAAAATAATCTTTATTAACCATATCCTCTGATTTAACTTGGGCAACATTTGATAGTTCTGAATCCGATTTAAGTGATGAAAGTCCATTTTTCTCTCTCTCTTTATTAGTTAAGTCTATTACTTCTTGAACAAATCCTTGTGTTTGATTTTGATTTTGATTTCTTTGAATGGAATTAGCATTATTTTCTTGATTTTGATTACCGGTTTGAGGTAAATAATCTCTATTTATATTTGGGTCTATTTCAGTGTTCCCATCTGTATTCCTATTTAGGTTAAAAGGTATTTCATTTCTTTTTAGGTTCTCTGTTCCTTGATTTTCATTTGGGCCAAATCGGACTGGTTCATAATTAACGTCTCTTGGTTCTGCCAGTTCCTGATTATCATTTTGGGTATTACAAGCTGTAAGTATGAACACTGAAACAACTGTATAGATCAGAGCCGACAATATTTTTTTATTCATTGTTTTCACCCTCCTATTTTAGGTTTAAAACCATTTATAATATTAGTCCTATAGATTTTTTTATCCATAGCAGATAAAGAGTAAAAAACCAATAATTAGAAATGGAACTTGTGAACCCTTCTGAATCAGAAATACATTCCCATGGAAAACGGAGAACAGGGATTTTTTGTTCTAAAATAGTTGACAACATCTGAATTGCTGATAAAATATTGTTTATAGTACTTTAGTGCTTAAAAGCGTCTAAGTAAAAAAGCATATATAATCCTTGACTGAACATTAGTAAAGCTGCCAACAGCAAAGAGAGACTGAATGGATGGTGAAAATTCAGGTAGCAGTTTTATGAATTACACAGTAATTACAGGGGATAACGTTTAAAGTGAATGGAGAATATTATAATGATCGATGATCTCATTGTTTATTCTTTATTAATTAGGGTGGTACCGCGGAGGCTTCTTCGTCCCTATATGGGATGATGAAGTTTTTTAATTTTATTTGGAGGAGAAAACAATGTTTACAATTGAACCAGTCCATAAACCTAAAATGACAGAAACGTTGCTTATGATGTTAGCAATTATTGCATTAATAAGTATTAGCATTATAAAGTGGGGAGCTGTACCTCATATACCGATTTTATTTTCAATTTTTTTACTTCTACTATTTGGAGCAGTTAAACGTGTATCTTTTAAAGAATTAGAGAGCGGGATGTTAGCAGGAGCTCAATCAGGGTTGGGTGCTGTTTTCCTGTTTTTTATGATTGGGATATTAATCAGTAGCTGGATGGTTGGAGGAACGATTCCAACTCTAATGTTTTTAGGGTTTGAACTAGTTACACCAAAGTTTTTTTATAGTATCGCTTTTCTCATTACAAGTATTGTTGGAATAGCAGTTGGAAGTTCATTAACGACAGCTGCGACAATTGGTGTGGCCCTTATTGGTGTTGGTGAGGCATTAGGAGTATCTCTGCCATTAACAGCGGGAGCGATTGTATCTGGAGCGTTTTTCGGAGACAAAATGTCCCCCTTATCCGATACAACGAACCTTGCCTCTGCTATTGTGAAAGTAGACTTGTTTGAACATATTAAAAACATGTCATGGACAACGATTCCAGCATTTATTTTAACTTTTATCATTTTTCTATTTTTATCTCCTTCAGAGATGAGTTCCAATTTAACTGAGCTAATAACCATCAAGGATGGTTTAGAGAAGACGAATCTAATCCACTGGTACAGTTTACTACCGGTCATTTTATTAATATTTCTAACGATTAGGAAGTTTTCTTCCTTTATCACACTAGCCCTTAGTTCTTGTGTGGCGATATTGATCTCTTTCTTTCATGATCAAATGAATATAAGGAATCTTTTTTCTGTTCTCTTTAATGGATACCAATCAGATACGGGTCTTAAGGCGGTTGATTCGCTTCTAACTAGAGGAGGGGTAAATAGTATGATGTTTACCATTGCATTGGTTTTACTCTCCCTTGCTCTTGGTGGACTCCTATTTAAATTAGGGATTATCCCGGTATTGTTTGAGAAAGTATCGCATCGATTGAAAAAGGTAAAAACAGTTATTATCGCAACGGTTACTTCAGCAATTGGAATTAATGTATTAATAGGTGAGCAGTACTTGTCGATTTTATTAACAGGTGAAGCGTTTCAGGATCAGTACCGTAAAGTTGGGTTACATCCGAAAAACCTGTCCAGAGCATTAGAAGATGGTGGTACAGTCATCAATCCATTGGTCCCTTGGAGTGTATGTGGTATTTTTCTTACTGATGTATTAGGGGTACCGACACTCTCCTATTTACCTTTCGCGTTTTTCTGTATCCTTTCTCCTCTACTAACGATTTTATTCGGGATTACAGGGTGGACGATTACGCGTATTGATTCAACTGCTAAGGAAATTAAATAATCAAAAGCACCTTCACTTCCTATTCTATTAGGAAGATGATGGTGCTTTTTTCTGTTTTACTAATTGGTTTGACTTAGGTAAAAAGTAGGGGAAGAACTGACGATATAGACTTCCAAACAAAATAATAAACATTAAATGTAATGAGGGAAATATTAATAAATTCAAATTATACTTACTAGTTATAATACCATTTCTCCACATGTAGAATTCCACAACTGAAAAAAAGAGCAATCCTGCTAAAAGATATTTCCAATCTCGATTCTTGTAAAAGATAACTAAAGAATAAAAATAGGTTGCTAACCAGAAGTAAAGGATATTCCCTGATGTAATATCTTTGATTTCATTATCAAACCACCCTAAGTGAATTTTATAAATCCCTATTAAAGAAGAAAGAGCCCATGTAGAAGTCAAAACGATTGTACTTAATGCGAAAAATAATGTAATTAAATAATGCCACATATGTTCTTTCTTTTGTAAATAACTATACCAATAGCGTGCTAGAAAAAAAGCAATTGTTAAAAAGAAGCTGGTATAGTATGATTTCCACCAATAATGATCATAGACGCCGATCTTTAAAAAAATCTCTTCAATTATTGCAAATATACCGACAAAAGCAAAAATCCAACGTTTTTTAGATGTCAAAAAGGTAGCAAATGTTATCGCAACTGGTACGGCAAGTAGTTGAGAGCTAACGGAGCCGAGAACATTATCATTATAGCTATTCCTTAAGATTAGCGGCTCATATGTATAGCTATCAAGTATGATAAAGATAATAAATTCAAAAAAATAGGATACACCTGAAATGAAAAGCCAGAAAAAAATTACTAAAGGTTGTTTGATTTTATACCCTGTATACATCAGAACAAATATGCTTACGACTGATATCAGTAAAAATGGAATCCAATTAGCCATAGTCCTTTATTCAGCTCCTTTCAGGTTTTCATCCTGTTCTATTTTCTGCAGATAATCACAATTTATGTTAAGTATCCATTAAAGTTTGGCAGTAAAAACCAACATTATTTGTTGATACAGGCTTTCAAAGTGATTATAGTAATTATGACAAAAGGTATTTTCCTACAAGATTTTCCTGAGTTGGAAGGAGATATTTCATTGAAAATAAGTGCATATTCTATAAAAAGACCAGTTTTCACAATCGTTACAATGCTCCTTATCATCATAATCGGAGGGGCTTCTCTACTTAAAATCCCATTAAAGCTCATACCGGATATAAATCCACCAGTGGGGGTAGTCGTCACTACATATCAAGGGGCAAGTCCAACAGAGGTAGTTGAAAAGGTCACAAAGCCTCTGGAAGAAAGCTTAGCGACATTACCAGGAATAAAAAATATTCAATCTACATCTAGAGAAGGCTCCAATTTTATATTATTAGAATTCTCATGGACAACTTCAATCGATGAAATCCAAAATGAAGTTCTTCAACGAATTGATCAAACACCGTTACCAGATGATTCAGATAAACCTAGGTTTTTAAAATTTGATCCCTCACAATTCCCGATTATCCAAGTTTCGCTAAGAGAAACCAAGGAGAATCAGAACCTTCAAGAGTTAGCGGAAAAATTAAGGTTAGAGCTTACTAAAGTAAATGGGGTCGCAAGTGTAAATGTTTCCGGTACGCTTACAGAAGAAATTATAATCGAGTTAAATCAAAATCAATTAAAGAAAAATAGTTTAAGCCAATCAACTATTGTTGATTCCATTAGGGCAAATAATGTGACGATGCCAGGTGACACCATTGATACAGAAGGCAAAACACTCACAACGAGAGTCATCAGTGAATTGAAATCGGTTGAAGATATTAAGTCACTTGTACTTTCTGTAAGCCCTCGAACGGGTGAAGAAATTACATTGGCAGATGTGGCTTCTGTCGAAAAAGGTAAGAAAAACGATCATACCATCACAAGGGCTAACGATGAAAATGCGGTTTTATTAAGCGTTCTACAACAATCTGATGCTAATACAACAGATGTATCAAGAGCTTTTCAAACAGAGCTAGGTAAACTTTTAGAGCAGGACCAATACAAAAATATCGAGGCTGACATCCTTTTTGATCAAGGGGATTATATCGAGCAGGCTATTGGAAGTATTACAAATTCTCTACTTGTTGGTGGAGCATTTGCTATGCTTGTCCTTTTCTTATTTTTAAAAAATATTAAAAGCCCGATTATTATCGGAGTAGCCATTCCTTACTCTGTCATTGTTACATTCGTTTTAATGTTCTTTTCGGATTTTGCTTTAAATATTATGACTCTTGGTGCTTTGGCTTTAGGAATTGGGATGTTAGTTGACAATGCCATAGTTGTAATTGAAAATATATACCGCCATTTGTCGATGGGGAAAAATCCAAAAGATGCTGCTCGTGAAGGTACAAAGGAGGTAGGCGCAGCTATAACTGCCTCTACTTTAACTACCATAGCGGTATTTTTGCCTGTCGTCTTTATTACAGGGTTACTTGGACAACTATTTACGGAGTTTGCATTAACGATTTCATTTAGTTTATTTGCTTCTCTTGTTGTTGCATTAACCGTAATTCCAATGCTGGCTAGTCGATTACTGAAAGGGCCCCCGAGAAATATGGAGGCGATCAGAAGACGCTCAAAAGCAATGAACTCATTTGAGCGATCCATCCGCTGGTCTTTAAAGCATCGTTGGATTGTTTTAAGTTTAACAACCGTAATGCTTGTTATTAGTGGATATGGAATGACAAGAGTTGGAACACAGTTTCTTCCTCCAACAGATGAAGGTTTCTTTAATATGAAAGTAGAATTGGAAAATGGAACATCTCTAGAAGAAACCAACAATGTTGTAAAAGAACTTGAAAAAGTTTTAGAAGATGAAAAAGATGTTAAGGTTTATGTGAGTTTTATTGGATCAACACAAGAAGAATCTTTTAGAGGAACGACAAGAGGGAATGTAGCTGAAATATATGTAAAATTGAAACCATTATCGATACGGGACCAATCAATATTTCAATTTGTAGATGATATGAAACCGAAATTAAGAAAGATAGCAAAAGAAGTTAATCCATCTGCAGAAGTTCAATTCAATTTACAATCGACTTCTGGAAGCAGCCCTCAAACGGTTACTTTTAACGTTAGAGATACAGACAAATTTAGGTTAGATCAGGCAGTTGACAAAATCTATCACAAACTAGAAAAAATCGAAGATGTAACGTCCCTTGAGACGAATGAAATGGAAACAATTGAAGAGATACAATTGGAGGTAGACCGAGAAAAAGCAAGAGCGGCAGGTTTAGCTCCTATCCAAATTGCAAATGTAATCAATGATGTAACACGTGGTGTTGTAGCTACTCAAATTGTTACAGACCAATCAGAAGTTCATAATGTAATCGTGCAGTATGATCGACAGATAACGAATAATCTTGAAAGCTTGAAGGAATTACAGATACAAAATGGTCAAGGTGGTTATATTGCTCTTAGTCAAATCGTAGAGATTCAGAAAACAGATGGGCCTGTAAGCATCCAAAGAATTAATCAGCAGAATGCCGTTGAATTTACCCTAAAATATCCTTCTTCATCGAATTTAGGTGAGATTTCTAAAATAATAGATGGAAATATCCAAGAACTGGACCTTCCTGAAGAGACTTTTGTTACTTTTAGCGGAGACCGTGAGCTATTGGAAAGTTCTATTGACGATATGGTTTTAGCGATCGGATTAGCGGTTGTCCTTGTTTACATTGTAATGGCAGCGCAATTTGAATCGTTTAAATACCCGCTTGTCATCATGTTTACATTACCTTTAACGGTCATTGGTGTAGCATTTTCTTTATGGGTGACAAACACTCCAATAAGTGTAGCTGCCATTATAGGGGTTCTTGTATTAACAGGAATTGTTGTAAACAATGCCATTGTGATCGTTGATTATATTAATCAAAAAAAGGAGCAAGAAGTGAACAGTTTTGAAGCGATTGTGGTATCTGTTAAAGATCGTGCAAGACCGATTTTGATGACGGCCTTAACGACAATTCTTGGTTTACTTCCACTTGCACTAGGAATTGGTGAAGGTACGGAAATAAATCAGCCAATGGGAATTACAGTTATTGGGGGACTCATAAGTAGTACAATGCTGACACTTTATGTTATTCCAATCATGTATAGCTTGTTCGATAAAAATACAAGAAAAACGAGAAAAAAGCGGTCTTTTAAAAGGCAAAATCCTGAGAGTACAGAATAATAGAATAACTCAGTTCCTTCAGTAATCATATCGATTGAATTATAAAATGTAAAAAATAGTAATAATGCCATTAACTCTGAACAAACTATTAGTAGAAGAGCTGCTAGGAGGATACTCAGATGGATAATTCAAAAAGATCACTGAAGTGGATTGGGTTTTCGAGAAATAATTCAAATAAAGACAAACGAAAACATTTTTTCTTTGGTCTATCACAATTCTCCAGGAGTGTTAAGTTTAAAGTGTCATTTCTTCCCCTTATTAATCCACTAAATAAATTTTTCGTACGGCAAATTATTCTAACTAAGAATAGGAATAATTACTTAGAAGAATGAAAACTTTAGGGAAATTAGAAGCGATTCTATGGAGTATAGCTCTTCCTGGATTTACGCAATTACTAATTGGTTCATGGATAAAAGGGGTATTATTCGTCTTACTTGAGTTTATTATTAATGTTCAAAGTCATTTTAATAAGGCTATTATGTTAAGCTTCTTAGGTGAGACAAGAATGGCAGCGGAAATAATTGATTACCAATGGCTTATGTTCTATCCATGTCTTTATATGTTCGCTATGTGGGATGCTTATAAAGCATCATTGGTAAAAGATGAGAAGCTATCCTTTTTACCTTTTGTTTTTTCCGCGTATACAGTAACGGTAGGGTTGATGGTTTCTCCTAATGTTGAAATCATGAACGTCTTCATTGGTCCAATTTTTTTCCCGATGATGTGTGTCGTTCCTGGTGTTATTATTGGTTTCATTCTTAAAAAAATTATTTTGCATGTACAAAGAAGTTAAAAAAGTTTACCCTTATTACTAACTAGTGTATAATATAAATATAATTAATATAATACTTTTGACATTCGTCAAAGGGGAGTAGCTATAGGTGTATACCTAAATAAAGTCGTCATTTCATGGAGGAATCCATCGGCTTTATTGGCAGTTATTTTGCTAAGCAAGACCTTTGCCTTTATTAGGCAGGGGTCTTTTTGTTTTTCCTCTCCTTTTAAAGGAAGAATAAATTCAAAAGATAGAAGAATTTTGGAGGGAGAAGAGAAATGGAAGTAGGAATTTTATTAGAGTATGGGTGGGTTTTACTTGTCCTTATTGGTTTAGAGGGTATTCTTGCTGCTGATAACGCAGTTGTTATGGCCGTAATGGTTAAACATTTACCGGAAAATCAAAAGAAGAAAGCATTATTTTATGGATTATTAGGTGCGTTTGTCTTTAGATTTGCAGCGTTATTTCTCATTTCATTCCTAGTGGATGTATGGCAGGTTCAAGCGATAGGAGCATTATATTTATTCTTTATTGCCTTCAACCATCTGTATAAAAAATGGAAAGGGAAAAATGGGAAAGAAGACCATATCAATGAAAATAAAGGCTCTGGCTTCTGGACATCGGTTTTAAAAGTGGAGCTTGCCGATATCGCTTTTGCTATTGACTCTATGCTTGCAGCGGTGGCACTTGCAGTAACTCTTCAGCCGACTGGTTGGTTTGAAATAGGTGGAATTGACGGTGGACAATTTTCAGTCATGTTCCTCGGAGGAATTATTGGATTGGTCATAATGAGGTTTGCGGCTACCTGGTTTGTAAAATTATTAGAAAAATACCCGTCCTTAGAAACTACCGCATTTCTCATTGTTGGATGGGTCGGGGTCAAGCTTGCCGTATTTACACTTGCACATCCTGAAATAGCTATACTCGATCATCACTTTCCAGAATCAAAGGGTTGGAAATTAGTATTCTGGATAATTTTAGTGGGGTTAGCTGTAGGAGGATATTTAGTATCAAGAAGAGAAGCGAGAAAACAAGAATTGGCCCAAGAATAAGCTATAAGGTTGACCAAATTGGTCAGCCTTTTTTGCTTCTGAAAAAATTTCAGAGATACAACCCCCTTAAATTGAATTTTTAAAACGTAAGCATTTAAGGAGTGCTCGTTTAAAAAAGTGTTTAAAGTAAAGCCTTATCCCACTTTCCGCATTTTTCCATCGAAAGTTGAAAGAGACATGATATAATAGTGTGCGAAACGAGGTGAGGCTGATGCTAAATTTATTGTTATTTATAGCTAGTAAGCGGAAAAAAGGTCAGCCATTAGAGGAAGCAGCCCTTAAAATTCAAAATGGTGATACCAATATTTTAGAAGAGGTCCTTGATTCATATAAGCCTTTTGTGAAGAAAACCGTTTCATCAGTTTGCAAGCGATACATCTATGAAAGCGACGATGAGTTTAGTATTGGTTTAATTGCTTTTCATGATGCTATTTTAAATTATAAAAAAGAGAAGGGGGCTTCCCTTTTAAGCTTCTCAGAAGTCATTATTAAAAGAAAAGTGATTGACTACATAAGAAAGCAAAGAAAGAACCAAGCTATAAGCTTAGATCTTCATGAAGATGAACTAGATGCTCCACAGTCAATAATAGAAAGTAACCGATCAATTGAAGAATATGATAAAACAATCGAGATTAGCGAAAGACAAGAGGAAATCCGCACTTTTGTTAATGAATTAAAACAGTATAAGCTCACACTAGATGACCTTTTAGAACAATCGCCAAAGCATGAAGACGCTCGCGTGAATGCAATCGCGATTGCTGAAAAAATTGTCGAAACTGCTGAAATTAGAGATTATTTATTAGAGAAAAAAAGACTTCCATTAAAAAAATTAGAAAAGATGGTTTCTGTAAGTCGAAAAACTATAGAGAGAAATAGAAAATATATTATCGCGATATCATTAATTATCATGGGAGAGTATGTATTCTTAAGGGATTACTTAAAAGGGCGGATAAATAAATGAAAAAGGGAATTATTTTTGAGGTGAGAGATGAATATTTGATTCTAATGACTCCTGATGGTGACTTTTTGAAGGGGAGGAAACATAGTAATCAACAGTATGTGATAGGAGAAGAAACAATTTTTTTTCCGATGACAGGAACAAGAGAAAAAAGAAAAGGCATTAAGAAATACTTACTGCTTCCAGTCGTTGCCGTTGCTGCATTAATGCTTTGTCTTTCCTTGATGCTATCTCTTTTCCAAAATGATGAAGTTTATGCTTATGTTTCAGTTGATATTAATCCTAGTCTTGAGATGAGCATCAATCGTGATCATGAAGTAATTGATATTATTCCATATAATCTCGATGGCAAAAAAATACTATCTCAATTAAAGCACTGGAAAGGAAATACAGTAACAGAGGTTACCTCTGAAATAATTTTAAAAAGTAAAGAAAATGGATATTTGTTAAATCAAAAAATCATGATCACTTCCATCTTTACAGAAAAAATAAATAAAAAGCAAAAAGAAGCTTTTGATCATTTATTAAATAATTTTGCATTAAAGAATAAGTATCATAAGCAAATCACTGTTGAACATTCTACCGAAGAAATTAGAAAAAAAGCCCACAAAAATGGAGTTTCTATTAGATCTTATATTGATGAGAAGTTAGAACCCCAGAACTCAGAACAACCTAATAAAAACATTAAAATGAAAGATGAGTCACAGAAGGATAGGGAGAAAAATATACCAGCCAACCCTAATGATAAGAAAGAAAATATAACTGATCGCAAACAAAATCACGAAAGTCATCCTTCTCAAAAAAAGAATGAGAATCGAGGCCATTCAAAACCGAAGGCACATCCTCAACGAACCGAGCAGAAGAGCAATGGAAGAGGTATGAATCACCCTATTAAGGAAGCAGAAGAAACTAAAGAAGCACGGTCTCAAAATAAGGGGAAAAACAAGGAGAGAAAAAATAATCAAGGGAAGAAGTCTGATCCCGATCACCAGCCTAATATGAATGAAAACAATGGTGCGGGAAATAAAAATAAAGAATAACCTAAAAAGGGTGACCCAATAATTAAATGGGCCACCCTTATTTAGTGTATAGGAACAATTGGAAAAAGTCTTTGTGGTCGTAAACTTTAGTTTCCTAAACCTTATATTTTAAATCCTTGAATGAGGGAAGGGATAGTTACCTTTCCTTCATAAGGTTCTTATCCAAGGCTTCCAGTCCCCATGTGGAGAGTTAGAAAGGAGTAGCGAAGACATTTCTCAAGATATGAGGGTCTTTTCGTTCTTTGAATAGGCTTACTTATCTTCCTAAAACTCAGGGGGGGCTCTACCAGTGATTATTTATTGATTATTTTGCCCATTTAATTGTGATTCTGCTTGTTTAACTAAACGTTTTGTAATTTCTCCACCAACAGAACCGTTAGCACGTGATGCACTATCAGGGCTTAAGTTAACTCCAAATTCTTGAGCAATTTCGTATTTTACTTGATCCAAGTACTGTTGAACTCCAGGTACAACTAATTTATTTGAACTTCTAGCCATTATAACTTCCTCCTATCATTAGTTTGTTAGAAATTTTGTATTACTAACTTAATTCTATTATTAGATCACAGGTACATTGTCATGTGTGGTAATTTTTCTTTGAAAGGAGAAAAAATGGGTAAACATATGGACCTTAGAATGTTCAGAATAAGTTAGGTTATTATAAAAATTAAGAATTAATAAAAGTCATTGGTCAATGAAACCGTTAAATTGTATTCATAATACTTAATTAACCCTTTTTTTCTGTGTTTATTTTCTTTATGATAGAAAGGAAACAAAAGTTGGAAAGGAAACCATTATGCGCAGTCGTTTTAAAAACCTTCTCAAAAGACTTACACCTGCACAAATTATTGTAAGTTACTATTTTATAGCTATATCCGTTTCAGTT
Organism: Rossellomorea pakistanensis; assembly: GCF_016908495.1. Taxonomy (GTDB): domain Bacteria; phylum Bacillota; class Bacilli; order Bacillales; family Bacillaceae_B; genus Rossellomorea; species Rossellomorea pakistanensis. The sequence continues at coordinate 297,697 of NZ_JAFBDZ010000003.1, forward strand.
CTATTATTACGACTTCCTTTTGTACATCAGACAAATATAGAGGTTTCATTCATGGACTCAGTATTTACAGCAGTGAGTGCAGTGAGCGTGACGGGATTATCCGTCATTAACATTTCAGATACCTATACAACAGGTGGAGTCATTGTTTTAATGCTCGTTCTTCAATTTGGGGGCATTGGCATTATGACACTCGGAACTTTCTTTTGGTTGATACTGGGGAAGAAAATTGGGCTGAGGGAAAGACAACTTATTATGGTTGATCAAAATCAATCTAATCTTTCTGGAGTAGTAAGCCTTATCATTGAAATTTTGAAAATCATGATAATAATTGAAGCCATCGGAGCGCTCCTTCTTAGTATTTACTTTACAAGATATTTTGCAACTTGGGAAGAAGCCTTTTTGCATGGGGTGTTTGCTTCAGTATCTGCAACTACAAATGGTGGATTCGATATTACAGGTAATTCACTCGTTCCGTATGCAAACGATTATTTTGTTCAAATGATACATATCATCTTAATTACTCTTGGGGCAATCGGATTCCCTGTTCTTATTGAAGTTAAGGGATTTTTATCCGGGAAGAAAGAGCATTTTAGGTTCTCATTATTTGCAAAACTAACATCGGTTACCTTTTTATTATTACTTATCGCTGGAACGATCTTGATCTATATAATGGAATTTCAACATTTCTTTGCAGACAAGAAATGGCATGAAGCCTTTTTTTATTCACTTTTTCAATCTGCTTCAACTAGGAGTGGTGGATTAGCTACTCTTGATGTTAGTCAGTTTAGTGAGGCAACATTGTTAGTTATGAGTCTTCTTATGTTTATAGGGGCTTCACCAAGTTCGGTCGGTGGTGGAATTCGAACCACGACATTTGCGATCAGCGTCCTATTTGTTATTCATTTTGCCAGAGGGAAAGACACGGTAAAAGTTTTCCGAAGAGAGATTTATCAAGGTGATATCATTAAAGCATTTGTTGTCATCATGCTCGCGTTGATTATGTGCTTTACTTCGATTGTCATCCTAATGCTGACAGAGGACTTTTCAATCATTCAAATTGTTTTTGAGGTATGTTCTGCGTTTGGAACTACAGGAATGTCCTTAGGGATTACCGCAGAGCTTTCAAATATCGGAAAAATTATCATTATGATCTTAATGTTTATAGGAAGGGTCGGTTTACTTTCCTTCTTATTTATGATGGGTGGAAAAAAATATAAATCGAATTATCATTATCCAAAAGAAAGAGTAATTATTGGTTAATCATTTTAGGCAGTTTTTCTAAGCAGTTTAAGATGTTTCTGAATGAGAACCTTTCTAGGGGAGAAACTATAGTTAATTTTCCTAGAAGGAGTGAAAGAAATGACAAAGCGTAAGGCTAAATTTGATGCTGCAGAAAAAAATAATAAAACCCCCAAAAAGAATTTAGATGAGGCAGAATTTTCTGCAGAATTTGCATATGGAGAAGATACAGCAAAAGGGAAAAATAGAAATTCTAAGAACGGTAAGGTTGGAGGACACAATGAGTAAAAAGAAGAAAAATGATCGTGAAGAGTTTGGTTTGGAATTTGGAGATGTAAATGCCGCAAAGCATTTTGAATTAGAAAGTAATCGAGAAGCTAAAAAAGATGAAAAACATTCGCGTAAAAACGATTCGAACTGTTAATACAAATTAGAGAGCTCCTTTTGAGGGCTCTCTTTGAGGTTTTTACCTAGCTTTCCTATTTAAATTAAAAATAGGAATAGAAACCTCCCAATCAAGATAGGATAAGTTTCTATTCCATTTAACAATTAGCTACTTTCTGCTAACTCCTTATTTAGTGTAAACAATTGTGATTGGCCGTTAGATGGCTCGAAATAGGCTAATAAATAATAGCCTTCTTCATTTTGAACCTCTCTCTCAGGGTCCCACTTAATTTTTTCTATTAATGTGTGTTTGTAAATCTCTTTTTCAGACAACCCTAGCTTTGCAAATGAAGGACCTGCAATTTCAGGGTGTGACAGAATGTTTTGGTAGATATCAGAACGCTCACTTTTACTCATTTCGTGCTGCCACCAAGGCTTTCTTGGTTTGTATCGCTGATTAAATAAGTAATCATATTTCATAAGACCATCAACAATTTCAAGATCTTTCAAATTAATGGAAGATAGAAATTGGTGTAGTCGTTTAAAGAGATGTTCGAGCTGATGCCCAATTCTCGACCATCCTTGGTTCTCCCAATAAGAGCCAAATTGTTGGAAGAAATCAAATGGAGAAGGGAAGCACTTAGTCACTAGGTATTCAATCGTTGCATCCATTCGATGATCATTCCAATACTTTTCTAATACATCCTCTACTTGTTTGATACGAACAATGTCATCAAAGCTTAAAACATTGTTTCCTAAAATTTCATATGGAGAATGGTCCATATATACGTATTGATGATCGTTTGCTCGTATTCTAAGCCCTGTTCCACGTAACATTTTTAAGAAACCAAGCTGGAGTTCTTCTGGTCTCATCGCAAAGACATCATTAAATGTTTTACGGAAGGAGTTATAGTCTTCTTCAGGTAAGCCAGCAATGAGATCGAGATGCTGATCGATTTTCCCGCCTTCTTTTACCATTGTGACTGTACGAGTCAGTTTTTGAAAGTTTTGCTTCCTCATGACAAGCTCGTTTGTTGTATCATTTGTGGATTGAACTCCAATTTCAAATCGGAATAAACCAGCAGGTGCTTCTTTATTTAAAAACTCAATCACTTCCGGTCGCATTATATCAGCCGTAATTTCAAATTGAAAAACTGTTCCTGGTAGATGCTCATCAATTAAGAAACGAAACATCTCCATGGCGTAGCTTCGACTAATGTTAAAAGTTCGGTCAACAAACTTAATGGTCTTTGCCCCATTTTTCATTAAATATCGAATATCCTCTTTTACCTTCTCACGATCAAAGTAACGGACACCTACTTCTATAGAAGAAAGACAGAATTGACATCTAAATGGACAACCCCTGCTTGTCTCAATATACGTAATTCTTTTTGATAAAGAAGATTTGTCTTCTTCAAAACGAAATGGTGAAGGAAGATCACGTAGGTCTAGTTTATTTCTCTGAGGATTAATGACAGGCTTTCCATCTAGAGCATAACCGACCCCATTTACTTTCGACCAATTTTGTTCACCTTGGATTTGGTTAAGAAGTTGTTTAAATGTTTCCTCGCCCTCACCAATAACGATGAAATCAACAATCGTTTCAAGTCGGTCAAGCCAATAGGTTACATCGTAAGTTACTTCGGGTCCTCCAAGGATGACTCTAACATTAGGCATGATTTTTTTAAGCATGTTAACAACTTTAATTGTTTCTTCAATATTCCAAATATAACAGCTGAATCCAATAACATCTGGTTTTTTGGAATAGAGGTCCGTGACAATGTTCATTGCAGGATCTTTAATTGTGTATTCAGCTATTTCAACGGAATATTCAGGCTCTGCAAATGCTTTAAGACAGCGTAAAGCTAAGTTTGTATGAATATATTTAGCATTTAAAGTACTTATAATAACATTCATTATGATTACTCCTTACAAGATGGTTAGGACCATTAGTATTCTTTCTGCTTTCCTATTTTAACGGAGTGTTGTCGAAACCTCAATATTATCGACTATTTTAGAAAAATTCGACGAATAAAGAAGGATTTAGTGAATATTTTTAGAATTACTTACTAATAAAGTGAAACTTCCATCAGTGGAGTTATCTTTATCCTCCGCTGATGGTTAGTGGAACCAATCGGGCTTTTACGGGCTGTTATCTTCCTACCTGCGTGTCTTCGATTCCTCTACGCTTTTAAATGGGGATACTGCCTGTTCATTCGTGATAAAATGTAAAAAATTGCAGCCATCACTCGACTGCAATTTTTTGAGCTTAATAATGGTTCTGAAGGAATTGTTTCTTCCTTTTCCTCTCTTTAAATGAGATGAAAAGTTTTTTTAGCTTTGTCCATTTGACTTCAATAATTGGTTGAGTAATCGATGTGAATAATCTAGTTGAAAGAACAATCGTTAAGAGTAGTGAAACTGCAAGTAAAAGTATGATTGATTCTGTAGTGTGAAAATAATTTTGGACTTCACTTTCGCGAAACGTTCTAACGATGAATCCATGCAATAGGTAGACATATAAAGTACTGGTTCCCCATTTTGTAAAGAAATGCTGGCGTTTTGGGACAAGTGTAAAGAAACTAAAGACCATTATAATATTAAGGCAATACACAGCAATTCTTGCAAACGGACTATAAAAGCTATGGTCATCAAGTTCTCCATAAGGCTTTGAACCTAAAAGCCATTTGTCCGAGAACTCAGGAATAAAGTACATACCTATTAGTGTTAGTATAAATGCTGATATTCCTATTAGTCTGGCTTTATTTGTTTGCACCCAATCGAAATGTTCTTTCCTTAGATAAAATCCTAATAAGAATAACGGGAAGAAAACAAATGTTCTTGACAAACTAAGGTAATTTGAAATGAAATCAATATATCCAATTAATATTCCAATTCCAAATGAAAGTACTAATCCATAAAGCGGACCTAATTTCCAAACCTTGACGAATAAATATAATAATACATTCCAGCAGAATAAGCTGATCAAAAACCATAATGACCAATGTGGGTCAAATGGATTAATGGTAAAGCTAGATTTATTGTATAGGAAGTAGTAAAAAATGGTGTAAATAAATTGAAATAAAAAGTATGGAATTAGCAATTTTTTGAATAGCTTTGCTAAATATCCTTTTTTATAAAAACCTTTTGCAAAGAATCCTGAAACTAAAATGAATGCAGGCATATGAAAAGTATAAATGGTTTTATATACAGATAGGATGAAAGGATCACTTTCGATATATGACCGAATGATATGTCCAAATACAACGAGAAATATTAATAGAAATTTAGCATTGTCAAAATAATTATTTCTTTTATCCATTGATATCACCATCTTGATGTTTTTTGAAGTAAATCATTTCCTTAAACAACCTTACTATCTAAATAAAGTCATATGCTTTCTATTCATTACCCAAGTGTAAAGGCTTTAAACAGAAAATTCACTGTTAATTTTCACCAAGGAAAATTGCCTCATCAACCTTTATTGTGTAATAAAGGCCTAAGTGAAAGGAGAAGTACAATGAGTAAAGGCTTTAAAACTGAGCATGAAAAGGATCCAATTCGATTAGAAAAAGAAATGCTGGATGAAGTACTATCGGTATCCCCAATTCCTATAATCATTGTAAAAGAAGATTCAACGATCTTAGAGGCAAATGTTTCTGCATGCCAACTCCTAGAAGTATCTCATTCTGAATTAATTCACCAACCTTATTACCTTTTTTTCAAGTCTGTCCCTTCACCGATTTTGTCTCAATATGAATTGATTATTAAAAATGGTGGAGAGCTTGAGGATGAAACATTGGTTTCTACCTCAACAGGTGTCATTAAGCATGTAGAATTAACGATAAAAAAATCGGAGAAATATCCCCATTCACTTTTTTATATACGCGACGTGACGAAGGAAAAGGAAAAAGAGCGTAACGATCATATGACATTACATATGCTGACAAATATTTTTGAATATGCAGCAGAAGGAATCATATTGTTCGACTCTAGGGGAAATATTCAAGATTGTAATCATGCATTTAGTAAACAGGTCCATTTAAAAAAAGAAGAAGTGTTAAAAAGAGATATTCGGTCATTCGTACCACAAAACTTCTACTATAAGATCGATAAAGTTAGAGAGCTGCTAAATTCAAATCGAAAAGCTCGAGGCGAAATCCCAATCCAACATGCAGAAGGAATATCGGTAGTAGAATTTACAACAAGTCCTTTTGTCCACCATCAATTACATATGGCGATCCTTCGCGATGTTACTGAAAAAAGGCAAATGGAGATTCAATTAAAGCGGAGTGAAGAATTGTTTAAAGATTTATTTGAAGAAGCAATTGATGCCATTGTACTGTGGGATCATGATGGGAGAGTCCTAAAAGCAAATCATTCGGCTTTAAAAATATTTGAATGTACCCTCTCCGATATTTTGACCAAAAAGATTGAAGATTTTGTCTATCCTTTAGAGTTAAATAAGTTTGAAGCCGTTATGGAAGAACTTAAAATAACGGGTGCTGTTCGAGATGAAGTTTTGTTTCTAATGCCGAATAATCAACTAAAGCATCTTGAATTTACATCAAAGCTGCATTCCGTTGACGGTTATAATATGACGATTTTCAGGAATGTCAGTGAAAGGTACCAAATGGAGAAAGAACTTCGGGAAAGTGAAGAAAGGTTCCGAAAAATATTCGAAGGAACTTTAGATGGAATGATTCTAACCAACCATTATTGTAAGGTAGTAGACGCCAATCCTGTAGCTTGTAAAATATTAAACTTAGAAAAGGATACGTTAATAGGAAAAGATGTAAAAGAAATTTTTGGGATTAAAAAAGAAGAAAGAAAAGATTATCAAACGTATATTCAAACATTAAGGGAAGAGGGCCTAGCGAATATACTAAGGGCGGTAACAAAGGAAGATGACCGAATACAGTACATTGAACTATCGTCAAAATATAATCTTCTTTCTAACTTAAACTTAACTGTGTTACGAGATGTAACAGATCAAATGGAAATGCAGGAGCAGCTAAGGAAATCGGATACATTGACAGTGGTTGGTGAACTAGCTGCGGGGATTGCTCATGAGATTCGGAATCCAATGACAGCTTTAAAAGGATTTATACAGCTATTAGAAAATAGTATTGGTGAACAGCATGCGATGTATTTTCATGTTATCAAGTCTGAACTTCAAAGAATTGAATCGATTATTACTGAATTCCTTATTCTCGCAAAACCTCAAGCGGTTCAATATCAAGAAACAAATTTAATCAAAACGATGAAGGATACCGTCGAACTATTAAATGCTCAAGCAATGATGCATAATGTACAATTCAATGAATACTATCAATCCAATTTATCAACTTTATATGCCGAACCAAATCAGTTGAAGCAAGTATTCATTAACATCATTAAAAATGCTATAGAAGTGATGCCAAAGGGTGGATATATATCAATATCCATTGAAGAAACGGAAGAACAGCAAATTCATATTTGTATTAAAGATGAAGGTTCAGGTATCCCTAAGGATAAAGTAAAAAAACTGGGGGAACCATTTTATACAACAAAAGAACGAGGTACTGGACTCGGTCTAATGGTTAGCTTTAAAATAATTAAAGAGCATAGAGGAACGGTTGAAGTTGAGAGTGAGGTTGGGGCAGGAACAGCTTTTCATATTTATTTACCAAAAAAGTAAGGGAGAGAAACCATGGTGTGTCAATCTATTATCGTGTCTTCTCCAGTTGGATTCTTAAAGGTTTCTGCCGAGAATAATCGAATTACAAGTATTGAATTTGTGAATGAACAAAGTATAGAAGAAAGTGATTTGCCTGTATTAACGCAAGCAAAGAATCAGTTAGAGGAATACTTCTCAGGCAGCAGAAAAACATTTGATTTGCCACTTGAAATGAAGGGAACTACTTTTCAAAAGTTAGTCTGGAATCAACTTTTAGAAGTACCATATGGACAAACATGTTCATATCAGGATATAGCCAATCAAATTGCAAATCCTAAAGCTGTACGTGCAATTGGACAAGCAAATAAAGCGAATGCCATTCCTATTGTGATTCCATGTCATCGTGTGATTGGAAAGAATCAATCATTAACTGGTTATGCTGGAAAAGAAATTGACAAAAAAGAGAAGCTGCTTTCACTTGAAAAGCAATATCAGTAAAGTAAAAAGAACTGGACCTTTTAATGGTTCAGTTCTTTTTTGAGCAATGAAGGAGAAATAATCTTTGACAATCTCATCAAATTAGACTACTATCTAATTAGGTAATAATCTAATTAGATAGGAGTCTAATCATGCAGCTAAATAAACAAGTTTCTTTCTACAAAACGCTTGGAGATTCTACTCGATTGAAAATTATTTACATTTTATCTAGTGGAAGACTACATGTTGGAGCAATTGCTGGCAAATTGGGATTAACTCCTCCGACCATTTCTCATCATTTTTCAAAATTAAAGGAGATTAATCTTGTTTATTCAAGAAGAGAAAAAAATACGATGTATTACTACTTAAATGAAAAAGTGATGAAACATCACGCACAAGTATTACTTAACATTACCCAGTGGAGAGAGGAAGAGAATACAATGAGCGATGATCGGGAGAAAGAAAAACAAAAAGTTCTTAATAATTTTTTCACACCTGATGGAAAGCTGAAATCTATCCCTGCACAACGAAAAAAGAAGTTATTTGTATTTGAGCATATGGTAGAGGGGTTAAAAACAGGAGTCAAATATGAAGAAAAAGCAATGAATGAGTACATTAAGAGGTTTCATGATGATTTTGCAACGATTCGTAGAGAATTTATTATTAATCAGTATATGTTCAGAGAAGCTGGAATTTATGAATTGAACCCTAAAGAGCTTTGGGCAAAAATTGACTGATAGAAAAAGGTGCCCTGGAACCATATATTATAAATAGAAGAAACTTTCAAGATTTCTTCATAATATAGATTAAAATGGTCCGGGCACATTATGGGACAATTCCTTTTCAACCAGCAAGGATTTCTCTAATATTTTGATTGAAATCAGGGTAAATGATCCCTTTTTCAGTAATGATTGCAGTGATTAATGAAGAAGGAGTAACATCGAATGCCGGGTTAAAGACCTCAGAATTTTCTGGTGCTATGTTGACCCCTTCAATAGCTATAACTTCCTCAATTGGTCTTTCTTCAATTGGTATTTCTCCTCCACTGTTAATGGCTAAATCAAAAGTAGTGGAAGGGGCAGCAACATAAAAGGGTATCCCGTAATGGTTGGCAATAATAGCTAATGATAATGTACCAATTTTGTTTGCTGTATCACCATTTGAAGCGATTCGGTCAGCACCAACGATAATGGCGTTAATTTCTTTCTTTGAAATTGTATGTGCAGCCATACTATCCGTAATTAGGGTAACATCGACACCGGACTGTTGTAACTCCCACATAGTAAGACGCGCCCCTTGTAGAACAGGTCGTGTCTCACAAGCATATACTTTATAATATTGTTCTTTTTCCTGAGCAAGATGAAATGGGGCAAGAGCTGTTCCATATTTAGCTGTTGCTATAGATCCAGCATTACAAATCGTTAGGACAGATGCTCCAGGTGTAAGGATTTCTAAACCATATTCTCCAATTTGTCTGCATGTTTCTTCATCCTCTGTATGAATTTGAACCGCCTCATGGAGCAACAGGGTTTTAGCTTCATTTATAGAAATACATTGATCAATCTTTTTTTCAAGACGTTCTAGTGCCCAAAAAAGGTTTACAGCAGTTGGACGAGATGATGCTAATAATTCTTTATCATTTTTAAATTGCTGTAAAAAATCTTCCCACTTATTAACTGAATAATGTTGAGCAGAGAGTGCTAATCCATAAGCAGCTGTGATGCCAATTGCCGGGGCACCTCTGACCTTTAAGGAAAGAATGGCCTCATAAAAATCATCAATCTTCCGTAGCTGTATGTACTCTGTCACTTTAGGTAATTTTTGTTGATTTAATATTAGTAAATGGTCATGATGCCATTCGATTGATGTTGGAATGGTTATAGTATTAGTCATGAGTCTAACTCCTTTCTTTACTAAAAGTCTTTAAGCTGAAAATTACCTCATCAATGGAAGAGAATTGCTTTCTTTCTTTAATAAGAAAACTTCCAATGTCTAAAGTCCTCCTTTTTGCCTGAATTCTTTCGTCGTAATGTTCAATTCCATCTAAATCTTTAACATGAGATAAACCAATGGTTCTTCGTATCAATTCACATCCTGTAAATCCCAACGAATCTTTAAAGCTTTTATCTAGAATATATTCTAAGTAACCCTCTACTTTTGTATAGGAATCAAGGCTTTCTTTCCATAGCTCTGAAAATGTGGCTGAAAACACATGCCATGTATTTTCAATATAGGATAGGATCTTTTCTTTTTTGCTTTCTTCTTTACTAGTAATATATTGAAATAATAAATTAGCAAAGAATTGTCCTATATCAAAACCAATAGGACCATAGAAGGAAAATTCAGGGTCAATGACTTTAGTTGTTTCTATATCAGCAAAAATACTTCCTGTATGAAGGTCACCATGTAAAAGTGCTTCAGCTTCGGTTAAAAAACTTTTCTTTAATTTAGCAACCTCTAATTTTAATTTGAAATCCTGCCATATTTCTACTGCATCAGGAAGGAGTTCTTCTTCAAAGTCGTTCGATTCACTATTAAAAAATGGGTCGGTAAACACAAGGTCTTCGGTGATTTTACACAATTCTGGGTTAGAAAATTGTCTGACCAATTCTTTTTTCTTAAATGGATGTAGGGCATAATCAGAAGTATGGTAAAGCGTCTTTGCAATAAATTCTCCAATATGTTTGGAGAGGATTGGGAAATCAAAATTGTCTATTAATCCACTACGGACAATTGTTAAATGACTTAAATCCTCCATTATCGTGATGGCAAGGGATTCATCTGTGTAGTACACCTTTGGGACCAGATCCGGTACAATACTTGCTTGAAGTTTCAACGCGTTTGACTCGATCGTTGCTCGCTGAAGAGTCAGTGGCATGCTTTTTCCTACTACCTTTGCATATGGTAATGCTTGTTTGATAATAATCGATTTTTCCTCATCTTGGTCATAAATGTGGAAAACAAGATTTAAATTCCCATCCCCAATTTCTTTACAATAAAGGACTTTTCCTTCCTCAAATATCCGCAGTTTAATCGCTAATGCAATAGCGGTTTGTTCGGTTAAAGATTCATAAATATTACTTTGTGTTATCGCCATCCCAATTCCTCCTTATAATGTTTTTGATGGAGGCTTTTCTAAAATGGCAAATAGAAAAGCCTCTTTCGATTTGAAAGAGGCTTGAAGCAACATAGTCTTCGTACCTCTCATCTCTCAGAAAGTAATCTTTCTGTTGGAATTAGCACCGTGCCTTTAGGGGAATCCCCTAGCGCATGTTTCGCGCCCCGTTATAAACGGATTTACAGTCGGTTGCTGGGCTTCAAAGGGCCAAATCCCTCAGCCTGCTCTTGATAAGAGTTTGCAATATATATAGTTAGATATTTCGCTTTAAAAATAAATACTATTTGCTTGTTGTGAATATTATCATTCATATCCTTCATTTGTCAATTTTTTTTGGGGGAATCGAAATTCCTCTAGATTAATTGTAATATTCAGGTCTCCGATCAGTGAAGATAGGGATTCGTTTCCTAACGGATTCAACATCACTTAGGTTAATCTCTTGAATGATAAGTTCTTCTTCATCTTTTCCTTCTGCGATTACTTCTCCCCATGGGTTAATAATTAATGAGTGTCCTGCAAATTCATTGTTGGGGTCACTTCCGACTCGATTACAGGCAATGACAAAACATTGATTCTCAATCGCCCTTGTTATTAGTATCGATCTCCAGTGATCAAGTCTTGCGCTAGGCCATTCTGCTACTACAAACAAGGCCTTCGCCCCCTTTAGAACATGTTTCCTCATCCATTCAGGAAAACGGATATCATAGCAGATAAAAGCGGCAAATGGAAAATCCATTAAGGTAAATAAACCATCATTATTTCCAGGAGCTAAATATTTATGTTCATTCATAAGTTGGAATAAATGTAGCTTGGAATATTCTTTTATTAACTTTCCTTCGTCATTGATGACAATTAAGGTATTTTTAATTCCGTTCTCTTGAATATTCGCTACAGAACCTCCAACAATATGAATCTTATGTTTCTTTGCTAGTTGTTGTAGAAGCTTGATTGAAGATGCTCCGTTTGAATCAGCAATTTCCTCTAATCTCGATAAATCATAGCCTGTATCCCATAGTTCTGGAAATACGATGATATCAGGTGATTTTAGTGAAGCCATTTCAATCCATTTCTGGACTTTTTCACGGTTTTTTTGTGGATTTCCAAAAGTGATATCTATTTGTGCGATTGCTATTTTAACATCCATGTACATCCTCCATTTTTGAGTAGTAAGAAAATTTTTACTTTACATTCTTTAACTAACGTTATATCATTTGTGACTAGAAATTTAAAGAAATTTTCGTAAAAGAGAAGGTGACAAATTGAAATCTTTTGAACAATCACAATTACTTCAGTCTTTGCCACGACAGTTTTTCGCCTCATTAGTAAAGAAGGTGAAGAAAGCGGTTGATGATGGACATGATATTATTAATTTTGGCCAAGGAAATCCTGATTCCCCAACACCTAAACATATTGTAGACCGTTTGAAAATTGCTTCTGAGCTGCCTATCAACCATAAATATCCACCATTTAGGGGTCATGATTATTTAAAGGAAGCGGTTTCGACATTTTACAAACGTGAGTATGATGTAGACATTGATCCTAAAACAGAGGTAGCCGTTTTGTTTGGAGGAAAAGGTGGATTAGTAGAAATTCCCCCGTGTTTATTGAATCCAGGAGATACTGTCCTTGTACCTGACCCAGGTTATCCAGATTATTGGTCAGGTGTTGCTTTGGCAAGGGCAGAGATGCACATGATGCCTTTAAAAGAGGAGCATTCTTTCCTACCTCAATATGACAATATTCCAGAAGAAATTCTTCAAAAAGCGAAGCTCATGTTTTTGAACTATCCAAACAATCCAACTGGTGCTATCGCTGATCTGAATTTTTTCAATGAAACGATTCAACTGGCCCAGACTCACGATTTATGCATTGTTCATGATTTTGCCTATGGTGCGATAGGTTTTGATGGTCATAAACCGATTAGCTTCCTTCAGACTCCTGGTGCGAAAGATGTTGGGATAGAAATCTATACGATGTCGAAATCCTATAATATGGCTGGATGGCGAATCGGTTTTGCCATTGGAAATCCAAGTGTAATAGAAGCCATTAACCTTATCCAAGATCACTTATATGTAAGTATATTTGGAGCCATTCAAGAGGCTGCGGCTGAAGCATTATTAGGACCCCAAGAATGTATAGATAGCCTAGTCGAGACATATCAAAGCAGACGAGATCTTCTAATTTCTGGACTACATGAGATTGGCTGGAATGTAACAGCCCCTAAAGGTTCATTCTTCGCGTGGTTAAAAGTACCTGAAGGATTTACATCAGAGACTTTCTCTGATTTTCTTTTAGAAGAAATAGGAGTGATCGTTGCTCCAGGAATCGGATTTGGTGAGTATGGTGGTCAATATGTCCGGGTAGGTTTATTGACATCAGAGGAACGGATAAAAGAAGCTATATCTAGAATCCGAAAGTTAGGAATATTCTTGACATAACCATAGATTGATGTCATAATCCAAATTAATTTCACAAACAAAAATAACTTTATAATTCTTATCAAGAGCAGGTGGAGGGACCAGCCCGTCGAAGCCCGGCAACCGACTTTCATTAGAAAGCACGGTGCTAATTCTTGCAGCAAATTAAGCTGAGAGATAAGAAGATTGGATACTAAACCTCTTCTTATCGAAGAGGTTTTTTTGGTTTATTAGTGAAGTCGTGGATTAATCCCTAAAAGGTGGTCTTATATATGAGTGAAATAATTGCAACATATCAACTTTCTAGTAATCTTACAAATCTAGAAAAGAGAGCAGAAGGGATAGCACTTGGTTTAACAGTTGGTTCGTGGACTAACCTCCCTAGCTTAAAACAAGAGCAGCTTAAAAAACATAAGGGAAGAGTCCATTCCATTAATGAAAATGGTGAGGTTAAAATTGCCTATCCAGCAGTGAACTTTTCTCCTGACATTCCAGCTATCTTAACAACTGTGTTTGGTAAGCTTTCATTGGACGGAAAGATTAAACTTGTAGATTTAGAATTTTCGAATTCGTTGAAGAAGCATTTTCCTGGTCCTAGGTTCGGAATTGAAGGGATAAGAAAGCTGACAAATGTTTATGACCGTCCATTGCTAATGAGTATATTCAAAGGTGTGATCGGTAGAGGTATGAATGAATTGGAGGATCAATTAAGGTTACAAGCACTTGGTGGAGTCGACCTTGTTAAGGATGATGAAATCCTCTTTGAAAATGAATTGACGCCCTTTGATGAAAGGATTATCCGTGGGAAACAAATACTTGAAGAAGTATACTCCGAATCGGGAAAAAGAACTGTGTATGCAGTAAATTTAACAGGAAAAACATTTGAATTAAAGGAGAAAGCGATAAGAGCCAAAGAGCTTGGGGCCGATGCTTTACTTTTTAATGTATTTACTTATGGGTTAGACGTTCTTCAGGAATTACGGGAAGATTCAAATATCAATCTCCCTATAATGGCACATCCCTCATATAGTGGTGCTGTTGTAGCTTCACAGGAATATGGTGTTTCCTACGGGCTATTGCTAGGAAAGTTATTACGTTATGTCGGTGCAGATTTATCATTATTTCCCTCCCCTTATGGAAGTGTAGCAATCCCTAAAAAAGACGCTTTAGCCATTTCACATGAATTAACACAAGAGGATGAAAGCATGAAAAAAGCATTTCCTGTCCCATCTGCAGGTATTCACCCAGGACTCGTTCCATTATTATTTAATGACTTTGGTATTGAAAGTGTAATCAATGCAGGAGGGGGCATTCATGGTCATCCAAGAGGTGCTCATGGTGGAGGGATTGCTTTCCATCAAGCCATTTCCGCTACCATAAAAGGAGAAAGCCTGGAGGAGGCAGCATCAAACCACTTGGAGTTAGCTGAAGCCCTTCAAATTTGGGGGAGTGTGGAGGTAATAAATAAATGAGAAATCCAATGATTATTTGTGATTTTGATGGAACGATTACAGAGTCAGATAATATTATTGCGATTATGAATAAATTTGCACCAGCTGGGTGGAAAGCGATAAAAGATCAGATATTCTTAAAAGAAGTTTCCATCCAAGATGGGGTAGGGAAAATGTTTAGTCTATTATCCTCAGACTTAAAAGAAAACATTATTGATTATTTAAACCAGAATAGTAGATTTCGGGAAGGATTTACGGAATTCCTTACATTTGTAAAAAAAAACCAAATCCCTTTTTACGTCGTAAGTGGAGGAATAGATTTCTTTGTTTACAAGTTATTGGAGGATCATCTTGACCCATCTGAAATCTACTGCAACCAAGCAGAATTTAGCGGCGGGAATATTCAGATACAATGGCCTTATTCATGTGATCAACAGTGTTCAAATCAAGGTTGTGGATGCTGTAAACCGTCTGTCATTAGAAGAATGAATACAGAGGATTATGAAGTCATCGTCATTGGTGATTCGATTACCGATTTAGAAGCAGCAAAATGCGCAGATTATATTTTTGCCAGAGACTTCCTTGCAGAACAGTGTGATAAACTTGCCCTTCCTTACTCACGATTCGAAACCTTTTTTGATTGTAAAAGTGAATTGGAAAAGAGTTTGGGGGTGAAAAAGTGAAAATGAATTACGAAAATCAATGGAATGAATTAGCCGATATTAAAGATGAACTTGCACAAAGGGACTGGTTTATGGGAACTAGCGGAAATCTTGCTATAAAAGTTGAGAATTCCCCCTTGTCCTTTCTTGTTACAGCTAGTGGTAAAGATAAACGTAAAAGAACAAGTGAAGACTTTTTACTAGTTGAACAAAACGGTTTACCTGTAGAGGAGACTACGTTAAAACCCTCAGCAGAGACGCTGTTGCATTGTAAAGTTTTTCAACAAAGTAAAGCAGGGTGTTGTCTGCATGTCCATACTGTTGCAAATAATGTTATCTCAGAATTGTTCAGTGAGGAGAGGGAAGTAACCTTTAAGGAGCAGGAATTAATAAAAGCATGGGGAAAGTGGGGACAGGAAGATTCGTTAACCATTCCGATCATTTATAATTACGCCCATATTCCTCGGCTCGCAGAAGAGTTTGGTCTACATGTTAATGAAGATCATGGAGCAGTATTAATAAGAAATCACGGCATAACCGTCTGGGGAAAGAATGGCTTTGAAGCAAAAAAGCTCCTGGAGGCATGTGAATTCTTATTTCAATATAAAATTACACTTCTACAAACGAAAAGAATGGAATTATTCAATTAAGAGGAGGAAATATAATGACAATCATTAAAATTCAAGGTACTGAGACAGTAATCAACAATCAGGACAATGTTGTAGAATTTCTACAAAATCAAGGTGTTATTTATGAGCATTGGGATATTGAAAAATTACCTAATAATCTTAAGGGAAAATTCTTATTATCAGATCAAGAAAAAGAAGAGATATTATCTGTTTTTCAAGCAGAAATCAAAGACATATCAGTAAGAAGAGGTTATAAAGCATGGGATGTTATTTCTCTTTCAGATACTACCCCGAATCTAGATGAGCTTTTGAAGAATTTTAAACAAGAACATCATCATACAGATGATGAAGTTAGATTTATTGTAAACGGTCACGGAGTCTTTGTTATTCAGGGGAAGAACGGCCAATTTTTTGAGGTTCATTTAAATCCTGGAGATCTCATATCTGTTCCAGAAAATGTTCGTCATTATTTTACATTATCAGATGATCGTCAAGTTGTGGCAGTAAGGATTTTTGTGACACAAGAGGGGTGGGTTCCGATATACGAAGAAAAAAATGTGAATGCTTAAAAAATCAAGAGGTTGGCATTATGAGAATCAGGTTTTGATTCTGGGTGCATATTATGCTGAAGGCGTGAATTCAAACAGGAATTCACGCTCATTTTTGTTATGAAATTAATGTTTTTCATACTTTTGATCTGATTTCTCATTCATATGATTTCTATCAAAAGGAAATACTTGTTGTTTAGTTTGAAATATGTGCGGTAACTAGTGGTCAATGTCGCTCGTTGGCGAATCATTTTCGATGAAGGACAAAACTATACATATTTAGATAGGGACTGTCCTTCATAACGCTGATGAAGGATCAAACTGAACAAACTAGGGTATAAACTGTCTCTTATAAACTCAATATTCTTTTCGGTTGATCTAGGTAGCAATTATCTTTGAATTAGCTCCTCGTTTTAACCCTGAGAAATCATATACCTTTTTCGATATGATCATGACTGCTTGCATATCGAACCCTTGGTTTTACCTCTTACTTTTCATAGATTACCGGAATATAAAACTGAATATTCTAAATAAACAGATTCGTTTTACCGTAATTTTTGTCGAACATTTGGAGGGATATTGTTGATTAAGTTGTTCTTTTAACTTTATTTGTCTAATTTTGCGAATCTATTTACTTTTCTATTAAATGTTGTGATAATACCTAAGTAATGATTGTTACGGTTTTCGAAAAGATTAATATAAAGGGGTCTATTATGGTGATTATTTGTTCAAGCTTAAGAAAAAAGATACTAGTAAATAAAATTAAAAAAAAGAGATCACAAATGATATTTTTAGGTGGAAAATTTGGATTTACAGATAAACAAACAGTCGAATGTAGCCAAGAATTAGACAAACTATTAAATCTGTATCAGCAATATCAAAGTAAAAACGATAAGAAAGGTAAATGGTCGGTTCTTTTATTTCAATCTGAATCAAAAAAGACCGCTGATTATGTATAGCAGTCATCTTCTAAAGACTTTCAATTAAAATGATCATGAACAAAATTCCAATAATAAAGGAGAAGGTCGCATTTCTTTCGTTTCCATCACCATGACTCTCTGGTATTAACTCCTTATAAATGATAAACAGCATAGCACCAGCTGCAAAAGCTAAACCATACGGAACAAGGAAATTTACAAACGAAGTTAAGTAATATCCTAATATTCCGGTAACGATTTCGATGGCACCTGTTAAAGTAGCGATGATAAAAGCATTAAACTTTTTTATCTTTTGATTCATGAGAAATAATGCAACGAGGAACCCTTCAGGTGCATTTTGAAGTCCAATTGCAAATGCAATTAAGTTCCCCGTTTCGGACTGTTCAACTGCATAGCTCACACCAACAGAAAGTCCTTCGGGGATATTGTGTAATGTGATTGCAGCTACAATTAACATTGCTTTTTCGTCAATCTCAATACCTTTTCGTGAATGTTCTAAGTCGATATGTGGTATGTACTTTTCCATGATGGTAAGTGTTAATACACCTAAGAAAATTCCTATTAGAAGTGGAAGTATCCCACCTGCTGCAAGTGACTCAGGAATTAAGCTGAGTAAAGAAGCAGCCATCATAATCCCCGCTGTAAAGGCAAGAAGTATATCTCTCCACTTATGTGTAATTGTACCCTGTAGAAAAAGAATAAGTAATGCACCTACTCCTGTAGAAAGTGCAGACAACGTGCTACCGACTAATACCTGACTCATGTTTGTCCCAGATCCTTCCAAAAAATTGATACTTCTTATGTACTCATTATAGAAAATGATGATCCACTTACTAATAATAATTATTAAAATCTTTCTACAATATACCATGAATTAGATATAGAAGAAAAAGTTTTAACATGATCCTTAAAGAAATGGAATAGAAATAAAACCTTAGTCATAAACGAACTCGTTAAATTCTAGAGAGGCTGTCCAAAACAAAGGTTAGGATATCATATCGACTATATATAGAGGCATTAGTTGTTGCACTTCTATATGTTTGTCGAAGAATGGTTCAAGAACCTTTTTCGGAAAGCTTTTTTTTCATCTTTATTCGTGAAAAGAATAATTAAGGTCAAATGATATACTCTACCAATTATAAGGGTACTTCCATTCGGTTTTTTGTTAAAATAGACATACTAGACTAATTAAAGGGGGCCCTGGAATGAAAACAAAAATAACCATTCTTGAAACTAGTGATGTTCATGGTAATGTATATCCTATTAATTATGGAACAAATCTACCACAATCATTAGGACTCGCAAAAGCTGCATCACTTATTAAAAGGATTAAACGTGAACAATCAAATGTTATCACAATAGACAATGGTGACCTCATACAAGGAACACCCCTTACATATCACTATGTTAAAAATATGGATCAACAGTCCAATCCGATGATCGAAATACTTAATCATTTAGAATATGATGCAGCTGTTATTGGAAATCATGAGTTTAATTATGGTATGGCCACTTTAAAAAAAGCTGTAAGTCAATCAAATTTTCCTTGGCTTTCCGCTAATATTGTTCATCACTCGACAAAAGAAACATATTTTGGATTACCTTATATTATCAAATCCTTTGATAGTGGAATGAGGGTGGCAATATTGGGGGTAACGACTCACTATATCCCTAATTGGGAAAAGCCCAGTCATATTAAAGATGTCCATTTTGAAGATGCCTTACATGCAACAAAACGTTGGGTACGATATATTCATGAGGAAGAAAATCCAGACTTGTTGATTGTTTCCTATCACGGCGGAATTGAAAAAGATCTTTCAACAGGTGAAAGAACTGAGAAGGAAACAGGAGAAAATCAAGGGTATCGAATATGTATGGAAGTAGATGGAATTGATGTACTCTTAACAGGCCATCAGCATAGAAAGCTTTCCGGAGAAATAAATGGAGTAGTTGTTGTTCAACCTAGTTTCAACGGAGAATGTGTGGCGAAAGTAGACTTAGAATTGGAAAAGACAAGTGATTCTTGGAAACTCATTCATAAAGAAGCAGAGATTCTTTCAATATCAGAAGAAGTGACTGATAACGAAATAGTAAATCTTGCTTATTATTATGAACAAGAAGCACAGAAATGGCTAGACCAGCCAATTGGAAGAATAATGGGGGACATGACCATAGCAGATCCCTTTAGAGCTAGACTTGAGGAACATCCGCTTGTTGAATTTATTAATAGAGTTCAGATGCATGCTGCTGAAGTAGAAATATCAAATACTGCTTTATTTAATAATACAGCAAGAGGACTTCCGAAAAACGTAACGATGAGAGATATTGTGTCAAATTATATCTATCCTAACACACTAACGGTTCTAGAAATCAACGGGGAAGATATAAAAGCGGCACTGGAACGATCCGCTTCCTATTTTATGGTTGAGGATGATGAAACAATCGCTATAAATCCAGAATTCTCCACACCTAAACCTCAGCACTATAATTATGATATGTGGGAAGGGATTCATTATGTGATGGATATTGCACGTCCCATTGGAGACAGAATTGTGAGCCTTAGCTTTAAGGGTGAGCCGATTAATAAAGAAAAAATATACAAAGTCGTCATGAATAATTACCGTGCAGGAGGCGGTGGTGAATATCGAATGTTCCAAGGAAAGAAAATAGTAAGGGAAGTACAAATTGATATGACAGAGCTATTGGCAAATTATTTTCTTGAACATAAAGAGATTAAAGCAGAAGTGAATCATAATTGGAAGGTTGTAATAAATGGAAAAGGACACAATTGACAGTTCCTTTTCACTTTTGTATAATAGTTTGAAATTGAGATATTTATACATTTAAAGGAATGAATACATGATGAGTGAAAGAAATGACATTGAACAATCATTAAAACTATTTATCGTCCTATCAAGAGCCTTTAAGGCAATAAATGAAGAAGTAAATAAATTTATCCAAGAGAAAGACTTAAATCCAACAGAATTTGGAGTCCTAGAACTTCTCTATCACAAAGGAGATCAACCTCTTCAACAAATAGGTGGAAAAATACTATTAGCAAGTGGGAGTATTACCTATGTAGTAGATAAGCTTGAGAAAAAAGGGCTTATTAAGCGTGTGGCATGCCCTAACGATCGCAGGGTCACCTACGCTCAGATTACTGAAAGTGGTAAAGAGTTCATTGCTGAAATATTCCCTGAGCATGAGGAGAGGATTCATAAACTTATGTCAGTTATTAGTAATGAAGAGAAGGATATTGCTATTAATTTGTTAAAGAAAGTAGGACTTTCTATAAAAGATCTGTCCTATTAAATTCGACCTCGATTCGAGGTTTTTTTTATTTTTGGCTGTTTCTAAAAGTTTGTTGCTACCTAAGATCAGTCGGAAATACATCTTATTAGCTGCGGGTTAAATAACAACAATCATGACGAATAGAGCCTTATTTTTAAAATAATGAATGGTTTTACTAATAAAAAGGATGTTCGCTTCAATTGATAGAGGAGTTTGAGAAGCTGTTATCGAATATTATGGAGAGAATAGGAGGCAAAAAAATGAAATTTGAACAATTTAGATACGAAAGACCCGTATTAGAGGAAGTGGAAAGTGAATTTAAAAATATGCTTAAAGAATTTAAAGAATCTACAACATTAGAAGAGTGCGAAACCTTAATGAAGGAGATTAACTCCATCCGAAATCGAGTAGATACAATGGTTAATATTTGTTACATACGTCACACTATTGATACCAATGATGAATTCTATCAAACTGAACAAGATTATATGGATGAATTACAACCTTCAATTCAGGGGCTAGTTTCAGAATATTATCGTGCACTTATTGATTCTCCCCATAGAAAATCCTTAGAGGATAAATGGGGAAGTCAATTGTTTGATTTAGCGGATGCAGAGTTGAAGACATTTTCTCCAGAAATTGTACCTCTATTGCAAAAAGAAAATAAATTGTCTTCACAATATACTAAGCTTTTGGCTTCGGCGAAAATTCAATTTAAAGGGAAAGAATATACACTTGCACAGCTTCAACCATTCACAGAATCAAAGGATAGGGAAATTAGAAGAGAATCTAGTGAGGTAAGGATTGCATTCTTTCAAGAGCATGAAAAAGAGCTGGACACTATTTTTGATGAATTAGTTAAAGTAAGAACGGATATTGCTCAGAAGCTTGGGTATAAGAACTTTGTTGAGTTGGGCTACTATCGTATGACACGAACTGATTATAATGCAGAAATGGTAAAAGTATTTCGCGACCAAGTAAAAGAACATGTCGTACCATTAGCGACTGAATTGAAAAAAAGGCAAAAGAAAAGAATTGGAATAGATCATTTAAAATATTTTGATGAAGGTTTTGAATTTGACAGTGGAAATGCGACACCTAAAGGTTCTGCACAGTGGATTATGGAAAACGGCCAAAAAATGTACAAGGAGTTATCTCCTCAGACAGATGATTTTTTCTCTTACTTAATTAATAATAACCTAATGGATTTAGAGGCGAAGAAGGGGAAGGCAGGAGGTGGCTATTGTACGTATATAAGTGATTACAAGGCACCATTTATTTTCTCTAACTTTAATGGAACATCAGGTGATATCGATGTTCTAACTCATGAAGCTGGTCACGCATTTCAGGTGTATTCTAGTAAAGATTTTGAGATCCCTGAATATATTTGGCCAACCTATGAAGCTTGTGAAATTCATTCCATGAGTATGGAGTTTCTTACATGGCCTTGGATGGAACTTTTCTTTGAAGAAGAAACGGAAAAATATAAATTCTCACATTTGAGCAGTGGGTTATTATTTCTACCTTATGGAGTGGCGGTAGATGAATTCCAGCACTATGTATATGAAAATCCAAATGCTACTCCTCAAGAAAGAAAAATTAAATGGAGGAAATTAGAAGAAAAGTATTTACCTCATAAAGATTACGACGGGAATGAATATTTAGAATCAGGTGGGTATTGGCAAAGACAGAGTCATATTTATACAACACCATTTTATTATATTGATTATACTTTAGCTCAAATTTGCGCTTTTCAATTTTGGAATAAATCGAATGAGGGAGAAGCGGTTTGGGATGATTATCTATCTCTCTGTCGTTTAGGAGGAAGTCAATCTTTCTTAAACCTAGTTAAATCAGCTAACCTTTTATCACCATTCGAAGAAGGCTCTGTACATTCGGTTGTTGAGCCAATTCGAAAGTGGCTAGAAAAGGTGAATGACAGAGAATTGTAAAATGAAGATATAGTAATATGAAAGGAATATATTTAAGGTTGTATTTGGATAAAAAAGTGTAAAGGTTGTAACCGTAAAGATAAAGACAAGCCAGATAGAGGAGGATAGACACTCCTTTTATCTGGCTTATCTTATGCTTGTCAGGTAACGACAGGATGGGGAGAGAAAAGCGATGCCACTTATCTTTTCATCCATTATCCAAGGAAATTACTCTTTTTTTAAGAATTTTTTATTTGGACGATTCATAATTCAATTCATTTTTGTTAGTAGTTGATTTATGTAAGGAAGCTTGATTACAATGTGGGTCCCATTATCATTACTATCGATGATTTCTAATTTACCACCATGCTGACCAATGATTTTTTGAGTGATCATTAATCCTAAACCCGTACCATTTGATTTTGTAGTAAAGAAAGGGGTTCCCACTTTTTCAATAATCTCTTTCGGTATTCCTACACCATTATCGATGATATTAATTTCTAATTCATTTTTTTTCACACAAGAAATTTTCACTTGGCCGTTTTCAGTCCCTTGAACGGCTTCGAGTGCATTTTGAAGCAAATTAATAAATGCTTGTTTCAATTGATTTGGATCACATTCGAGCATAATCTCTTCCTTACTGTTCTCATATATCAAATCTACCTTTTTCATTTTTGATTGAGATTCATAGAGGAGGATCACATCTTCAAGTAAATGATGTACTGATTTACGTTCTAACTGAACTTTTAAAGGCTTTGCAAGCAATAAAAATTCATTTAAGATTCCATTCATTCGTTCCACTTCATTATGGATAATACTGAAGTACTGTGGTCGGAAGCTATTCTGTTCCTTCATGACCTGAAGAAATCCTGAGATAACAGTTAAAGGATTACGAATTTCATGAGCAATACCAGCAGCCATTTGCCCGCTTGTTTTTAATTTTTCGGAATTCGTAACATACTCTTCCATTTGCCTCTTCTCAGTGATATCACGAATGATGACAGAGTAGGATGAAAGCTGTTCATCTTCATTCATTAATGGGGCAAACGAGCAATCAAGTATTTTTATATCGTAATTAATGGGAAACGTCAATTCTAACTCTAATACCTTAGGAGCTGTTTTCCAATCATGATCAATAGCAGAGATCATTTTATTATACGATGTATACTTGTTCGATCGAGTAAAGAAAAGAGTTTTAAAACGATTATTAGCTTTTAGGACGTGATGGTCTGGATCAACAATAGCAAATGCTTCGTTTGAATTGTCAAAAAAAGCATCAAGCGATGTACGAGTTGATTTCAGTTCAAGTTTAGCTTGTTTTTCGTTAAAGTATGCTTTTTCATAGAGAGTATTAGCAAATTTAATAAAGAGCAAAACGACAATTGTAATAAATATGGCTAATAATATTATGTATGGAAATTCAAGCATGCTTACATTCGAAATCATCTCTTTACCCAAGTATAAAGGAAGTATAATCATTGTAGATATTGTAAGTATGCTTGAATATAATACCACTCTAATAGACTGATAGAATGCAGACACAATCACAACAAAAAGGAAAAATAGATAATTAATTAAATCGGGCACGATGATATTAAGATAAACAAAATAAATATAGATTGATAAAATAGTCAAACACATTTTTTTAACTGGAGAGATCTTAAATTTTACAGAAGTAAAAAAATAATTGACAGAATGGGGCCAACTGGCGGCCATAGAAATAGCCATCCCCCTTCTACAAAGGTATAAAACATAGTATCAATGATATAGATAGGAAAAAGTATGTATATAATTAGTTTATTTCTGTCCTCAATAAGCTGATGCCGTTCCATGAAATTAGTACCTCACTTTATCTAATACAATCCTCTGTTAAATTTTAGCTAAAAATAGTGATTAGGGCAATGTATATACATAAAATCATTGATATTATTGTTATTGTCGAGGAAATTCAGGAATAATTTTGGGTGGTAAATTTAACTCCTTAATCTATAACGAGGGCTGTGAAGAAAAAACCTGGTACTTTTGTCTCGTACCAGGATAATAATGATTATTTGATTTGAATTTGTCCTTTTTCTAGAGAAACGTTAAGGCTATTAGTTTCTGGAGAATCCAATAAAATATCAGCAATCGAATCTTCTATTTTTTCTTGGATCACTCTTCTTAATGGTCTTGCCCCGTATACAGGATGGTAACCTAGTTCTACAATTTTTTCTTTAACTTCTTGATTGACAGATAAAGTGATATTTTGCTCGTAAAGAGTATCTTTTAACTCATTTAATAATATTTCTACAATGGAAAGTAAAGACTCTTTGGATAATGAGTTAAACTCAATAATGTTATCAAGTCGATTTAAAAATTCTGGTCTGAAATATTGAGTTAGAGAAGCTAAAACAGTTGATTCTTGGATTGCGCCAGTTTCAAATCCTACTGTATTGTTTTTTACTTCAACACCTGCATTACTTGTCATTACGATAACCGTTTCTTTAAAGCTAACAGTACGACCTTGGCTATCGGTTAAACGACCATCTTCAAGAATTTGTAGGAACATATGCTGTACATCAGGATGGGCTTTTTCTATTTCATCCAATAAAATAATACTATACGGATTACGTCGAACCTTTTCAGATAATTGTCCTGCCTCTTCGTGTCCGACATATCCAGGAGGCGACCCAATTAGTTTTGATACACTATGCTTTTCCATAAATTCACTCATATCGAGACGGATGAGGGCTTCCTTTGATCCAAATAACTCTTCTGCCAGCGTTTTTGTTAACTCTGTTTTTCCTACTCCAGTAGGTCCTACAAATAGGAATGATCCAATTGGACGATTTTTCGATTTTAATCCTGCACGACTACGGCGAATTGCTTTTGCCACTTTTTCGACTGCCTCATTTTGCCCAATTACATTTTTGTTTAAATTTACTTCTAGGTGTTTCACTTTTAATTGTTCGTCGCTTTGAAGCTTGCCAACTGGAATACCTGTTTTCTTTTCAATTAACTCCTGAATATGAAAAATCGTTACTTGAGGGCGTATCTGTTCTGTTCCTTCCTTCGTTTGATGTACTATTTCAAGTTCTTCATCTCTTAATTTTGCAGCTAATTCGTAATTTTCGTCTGCTAAAGCTTTCTGTTTCTCAACTTCTATTCGTTTTAGACGTTCATTATTGCTTCTATTGTCTTTTATAGTTAAATTTAATTTTGACCCCGCTTCATCTAACAGGTCAATGGCTTTATCAGGTAAGAAACGATCTTGGATATAACGATGAGAAAGATTTACACATGCCTTTAATGCATCCTCGTGAAAGGAGACGTTATGATAATCTTCATATGTTCCTTTTAATCCATAAATAATTTCTAACGCTTCATTTGGAGACGGTTCATTAACCTGTATTGGTTGAAAACGTCTTTCAAGGGCTGCATCCTTCTCAATTTGGCGATACTCTTTTAGTGTCGTCGCTCCTACAATCTGTAATTCACCCCGAGCAAGGGCGGGTTTAAGAATGTTGCCTGCATCCATGCTTCCCTCTGCAGAACCTGCCCCTACTAGTAAATGAATTTCATCAACAAATAATATAACGTTTTCTTGTTTTTGAACTTCAGAGATTAATTGTTGCATTCTTTCTTCAAATTGCCCACGGACACCTGTATTTGCTACTAGAGACGAAACATCCAATAAATAAACTTGTTTGTTTATAAGTTTTGAAGGAACATCACCATCAGCAATACGATTTGCTAGACCTTCAGCAATGGCTGTTTTTCCTACACCAGGTTCTCCAATAAGTACCGGGTTATTCTTATTTCTACGATTTAGAACCTCAATGACTCGTTCAATTTCATTATTTCTACCTATTACAGGATCGATTAATCCTTTTTTTGCTATTGAGGTTAAATTTCGTCCAAATTGATCCAAGAAGGAATTATTTTGAGTCTCTTCTGTTTGTACACTAGATGACATTTTAGGAAAACCATTATTTTTAAATAATCCCTCAAAATCTGAAAAGTTTTGGCCATTTAGATTCGTTGGGAAGGCTCCAGTACCAATTTTCTTTTTTGTTTGTTGATAACAACTAGTACATAAGTGCATTTCTTTGTTTTGACCGTTTATATTTAAATGAAGGTTAATATTTGCTTTTCTTTCTTGACACTGCTGACATAACATCAACAAAACCTCCTATATCATATTTGACTTTGATTATCTTTGACCAATCGACCAAGAAAAAGTGTCAGCGAAAAATTTGACTATTCCTGACCTTTGACTTCATTATAATTTGACTATCTTTGACTTTCAAGTATTTGAACCTAGGAAATTATTACCTTAATCAAAGAGAGGAGTCCATGGATGAAATGAGATGATAGACGATACAGTTTTTTTCGTACTTCTGATTTTGATTGCTTGTACATAAGGTAGATGTATAAGGAAATTTAGGCGGTGGTTAAAGGTTGAATCGATTATCAGGAGCTTTCCAAATAGCAGCTGTTTATGTAGGAACTGTTATTGGAGCAGGATTTGCAACAGGAAGAGAAATAGTTGAATTCTTTACCAGGTTTGGCTTTATTGGATTATTAGCCATCCTCATGAGTGGATATTTATTTATTGTACTGGGAACTAAAATGATGATTAAAGCTCACCAACTAAAAGCATCTTCTTATGAGGAATTGAACGAATATTTATTTGGTAAATGGCTTTCGAAATTTATGAATTTGTTGATGATGTTTATGTTGGTTGGTGTTACGGCAGTTATGCTTTCTGGTGCTGGTGCGGTATTTCAAGAACAGCTTGAGTTTCCGAAGCAATGGGGTGTATTATTAACAATTTTCCTTGGCTTTATTGTTATGGCCGTGGGAACAAAAGGGCTATTTGCCGTTAATTCATTTGTTGTGCCCATCATGATTCTCTTTAATCTAATCCTTATGCTTCATTCAGTAAATGACTCTGAATTTCTTGAAACGCTTCTTATCATTCCACACGTTGATGATGGTTGGAAATCAGTCATAGCTCCCTTTTCGTATGTAGCTTTTAATCTTTCCATGGCATCAGCTGTTTTAGTCCCCATTGCGGGGGAAGCAGATGATCTTAAAACGATACGATATGGTGGAATTATTGGAGGTGTTCTTTTAACCATTATTCTCATCTCTAGTCATTTTACACTTGTAATGATTCCAAATTTAACTTTATATCAAATTCCAATGGCAGTCGTTGTAAAAGGGATGGTTCAGGGTATTTACTTTATTTATATTTTCATCATTTATGGGGAAATTTTCACTTCTGTAATAGGGGGAGTATTTGGTTTAGAAAAACAATTAAGCCAATATTGGAGCGGATCTAGATTATGGGTGTTTAGTTTAATTTTTTTAATGATCTATTTATTAAGTTTATTTGAATATAGTCAGTTGTTGGCCTATTTATATCCCCTATTCGGCTATTTAAGCTTAATTTATATTGTCCTACTATGGATGAAACCGCGGATACAATCATAATGGTGACAATCGAAAACTATTGATCCATAAATCATTTCAAGAGAGAGAGTTGAGTATACCTATATCTTTTTTACTCATGGTAAATTGAACCCTGTGAGACTGGAGCATAAACAAAGTATGAGTTTAATTTTGATAAAAAACGTTCAAGATAACAATGAAGGAGGGATAACGTTGACGAAATCTAAAAAAGAGAAAGAAAGACAATGGGATGTAAGAAAGCAAGATCAAAATTCGCATGGGAAAGTAGAATCATTCAAGCAATTAGCTGAAGAACCGCTTGAAAAGAGTACAGAAAAGCATTAATAATCATTTTGTCAAAATAATGAGTGGAAAGGGAGTGACACTTTATCTGGTCAGTCCCTTAAGCTTTGTAATGATTGATTATTGATTAATGAGTTATGCTCATCAACTAGATCGAATAGGCTATGCCTGAACAATCTTATAGTTTTTATGGTTGACTACGGTTTTTTCTTCTAGTTCAAGATCACGATAGTTTTCCATATATGTTAAATCAACTATAACAGAGTTTTCGTTTACTTTTTCAACAATCCCTCTTAATCCTTCTTTAAATTCAATTAAGTTTCCTACCTCTGCTTTTTTCAAGAACAATCTCCCCTTCTCACTATAATCAACATACAATTAATAACAGTTTGCCTTAAGATTGTAAAAAGGTAAAGTATTTTGTTAGAATTCAGTGAATTTTTTTAACTATTTTCATTTTACTAATAAATGATTATCCTTGTAGTGTATGTAAAAGAAATGAAGGGAGAAAGAAAGCTATTGGATAAAGATACAATCGTAAGCTTGCTTGAAGGTTTAAGAAAAAGAGAAACGGAAGAAATTACAATAGCCAAAGAGGATTTTCTTGATTTTCGTAGTGTGCTTGTTAAGGAACCAGATTTTAAGCATTTTAGGGGGATTGCACAGCATGGTGGAAGTGTTATTTATCGCTTTTTAAATGAGCCAAGGAGCTAGACGGAAGAGGCTAAGCCGCTTCAAAATATAGGGAAGTTCTGTCGAGGAGTGATCCTTATAAATTTAAAAGTTCGTAATAAGGATATGTCTAAATATACTCGGAATTTCCCTGAAAATATGGGTACACTTATTATATGGGAATATATATTTGCTTTTCCCTACATTATCATTAGCCTAGCACCAGAAGAGTCCAAGGCACTTCCTATTAAAAGAAATTAGAGTTCTCTTATTTAAAGATTGTTGTTTTTTAAGAACACAAATTTTTGTAAAAGGTTGGAGTGGAAACCAACTAACTCCTTTTCTAATAACAGCAGTGTTTACGAAAACAGCCTATAAAAAAGCAGTGTAGTGGAAACGATTTCCGAATGAAATTAATCGATTTCCTTGTTATCTTAAGAAAGAAATTCGATTATGGAGGTTGATACATATGCTAATTAAAAAAGGAGTACTACTTACCATTGCGGCTGCTTCTATATTTGCATTTCAGACAAAGGAAGCCTCAGCTAATTCGGTGTATACAGTAAAAGAGGGAGATAGCCTTTGGAACATTGGAAAAGAGTATGGAGTATCAGTTGTTGATTTAAAAAATGTTAATCAATTAGAATCTACTAAAATTTATCCTGGTCAAAAATTCACATTACCATCTTCTATTTCTAGTGAAGATAGACAATTACTAGCGCAATTAGTGCATGCAGAAGCGAAAGGCGAACCATATGCTGGTAAGGTGGCTGTTGCGACAGTTGTTCTTAATAGAGTGGATCATGGAGATTTCCCTGATTCAGTGAAGGAAGTCATCTATCAAAAAGTAAATGGTCATTATGCATTTACTCCTGTTCAAACAGGAACCATAAATGAAAGAGCTACTCAAGAAGACTATGAGGCTGTCAATGAAGCTCTAGCATTTAACGGTCAAGGGCAGGGATCTGTCTTTTTCTATAACCCTGATACATCCAGTAGTAAATGGGTATTTTCGCGCCAAACAACTATAACAATCGGTAATCATGTATTTGCTAAATAATAAATCAGGAACCACAATAATATGGGGAAATAATGTGGTTCCGACTATTAGTTATGATTTTCTAAGCAAAAATAAATTTAACACCCCAATGAGAAAAATAAAAATAAGACTCACCAATAAATTTGAATCCATTCAATCACTCCAACCAGTTTTAGTAAAATAATAAGTGTTGAATGTACGATTTATATTATGAAAGTCTTAAAATTTTGTAAATTATTTCAATTTTCATAATAAGTCGATAGTATAGTTCCTTTTTATTGTTCTAATCTATCAATTCTTACATAGAATTTACTAGAAAAGTAGAAAGGGGCTATGGAGATGAAAGTTGAGGTTGAACAAGCGATTAGGGTGAAAAGTATCGCACTTGATATTGTTGAAGAGGTAATGAAAGACCAATCTCGATTCAATGAAAAAGATTTAAAACATGCTACTGAACTTCTAGCTAGATGTGTTTGTGATATGGTGAATCTATATACTGGTCTATCAGAAGATCATGAAACGACATTAAAAGGAACAGTGACAAAGGCAAAAGTAAGTTACAATTCGATTATGACCTACAAAAAACATTTTGTTTAATGGTGGCTGTTTTCTAAAAGATTGTTTTTTTAAGAACTTAAATTTCTGTAAAAAGGTGGGTCTTCGCTGCAGGTACCAGCTTCTGAGGGAGTAGCGGGACTGTGAGACCTAAGCAAGAGCAGGGCGATGAGTATGCTCACCGCCCACCCCGCGGAAAGGGAGATCTTTCCGCACCAACCATTTAACTTCTTTTTAAATAACAACTATCTTTTTACGAAAACAGCCTTATTTTAAAATTATCAACTTCATTTTATTGAAAGCTTTTGAAATACATAGGAAGTTGCTTTTTTAGGAAGTAAAAAGTGGTAAAATAGTAAATGGAAAGAATAAATGCAAATTCATAGTGGAAAATAGTGAACATAACTTTACAATATGATGAAATACTAAAAAAAAGTAGGCAATTCAATTGTCTATCTTACTATCCCGTGCTATTCTTTTTAAATGAAAAGGCTTATCTTACTATTTTTCTTCATTCATTTTTGATTAGATTTAACTATAATCATTGACGAAGTGGTGAAGATTAGATAATTTAATGAAGCAAGTAAAATTATATATCTAAGGAGTAGATTATTTATGGCACAAAAACAATTTACAGTTACAGCAGATACTGGAATTCATGCACGTCCAGCTACACTACTAGTTCAAACAGCAAGCAAGTTTGATTCTGAGGTTCACTTACAATACAAAGAAAAAAAAGTTAACCTTAAATCCATCATGGGTGTTATGTCTCTAGGTGTTGGTAAAGATGCTGAGATCACAATTATTACTGAAGGAAGCGACGAAAACGAAGCATTAAACAGCTTAGAAGAAACACTTAAAAAAGAAGGTTTAGCTGAATAATGTCTAGTATTTTAAAAGGAATTGCTGCTTCTAATGGAATCGCAATTGCAAAAGCTTATCGCTTAGTTGAACCGGATTTATCATTTGAAAAAAAGTCCGTTGATTCTGTTGATCAAGAAGTTGAGCGCTTTCAAAAAGCTTTAAGTACATCAAAATCAGAATTAGAAGCAATTAGAGATAAAGCAAATGAAGATCTTGGAGCTGATAAAGCTGCCATTTTTGATGCCCATCTTTTAGTTTTAAGTGATCCTGAGTTAGTAACTCCTATCGAAGATAAAATTAAAAGCGATAGTGTTAACGCTGAATATGCGTTAAAAGAAACTGCAGATATGTTTATTTCTATGTTTGAAAGTATGGATAATGAATATATGAAAGAACGTGCTGCAGATATTCGTGATGTAACAAAACGGGTGCTTTCTCATTTGTTAGGGGTACAAATTTCAAACCCGAGCATGATTTCAGAGGAAGTTATCATAATTGCTGAAGACTTAACACCTTCAGATACAGCTCAACTAAATCGTCAGTTTGTTAAAGGGTTCACGACTGATAT
Source organism: Rossellomorea pakistanensis (assembly GCF_016908495.1). Classification (GTDB taxonomy): domain Bacteria; phylum Bacillota; class Bacilli; order Bacillales; family Bacillaceae_B; genus Rossellomorea; species Rossellomorea pakistanensis. The sequence continues at coordinate 329,878 of NZ_JAFBDZ010000003.1, forward strand.
CGGAGGAAGAACATCACATTCTGCGATTATGGCGAGATCTATGGAAATACCAGCTGTCGTGGGAGCAAAATCAGTAACTTCTGAAATAGAAAATGGCGATACCATAATTGTCGATGGATTAAATGGTGAAGTACATATTAATCCTACTAAAGAAATCGTTGAGGAATACGAAAGAGAACAGGCTAGGTACGAAGACCAAAAAGCGGAATGGGCGAAGCTTATTAATGAAAAGACTGTTTCATCAGATGGTCACCATGTTGAGCTAGCTGCGAATATTGGAACTCCAAAAGACCTTGAAGGTGTCAAAAATAATGGCGGGGAAGGAATCGGCTTATATAGAACAGAATTTCTTTATATGGGAAGAAATGAATTACCTAGTGAAGACGAACAATTTGAAGCATATAAAGCCGTTTTAGAAGGATTAGAAGGAAAGCCAGTTGTTGTCCGTACACTTGATATTGGAGGAGACAAAGAGCTTCCATATTTGAATCTTCCAAAAGAAATGAATCCTTTCCTTGGATTCCGTGCTATTCGGTTATGCCTAGAGAAACAAGGTATTTTCCGAACACAGCTTAGAGCATTGCTTCGTGCAAGTCAGTATGGAAATTTGAAAATCATGTTCCCTATGATCTCGAATTTAGATGAGTTCCGTGAAGCTAAAAGTATTTTAGAAGAAGAGAAAGAAAAGCTTGTTACAGATGGGATAAAAGTAGCAAATGATATTGAGGTTGGAATTATGGTGGAAATTCCTTCGACCGCAGTAATGGCGGATATCTTTGCTAAAGAAGTTGATTTTTTCTCAATTGGAACAAACGATTTAATTCAATATACAATGGCAGCTGACCGTATGAATGAAAGAGTTTCATACTTATATCAGCCATATAATCCAGCCATCTTAAGATTAGTTAAAATGGTGATTGACGCCGCTCATAAAGAAGGTAAATGGGCAGGCATGTGTGGAGAAATGGCCGGCGATGAAATAGCTGTTCCAATACTACTCGGCTTAGGACTTGATGAATTTTCAATGAGTGCAACTTCTATATTGAAAGCACGTTCACAAATTCTTCGATTAAGTAAAAGTGAAATGCAAAAGCTTGCTGAAGAAGTTCTAAATCTCCAAACGAATGAACAAGTCATTGAGACAGTAAAAAAATTCACAAAAAAATAATTCATAAAGTGTTATCGGGAAATAATGAGGGTAAAGTAATACTGCCCGTTACGGTAGAACTTAGATAGCCTTTTCATTCTCATTTTATCCCCTTTTTTGAACCAGGTGTAGAGGTGCATCTGGTTCTTTTTTCTTTCTTCCAAAATAAAATCGGGAGATGAAAGTTGGTTCACTGTTTTATTAGGATAGGTTAATTATAAAGGATGTAAGCGCTTTTTTAAAGTATATTAGAAAAATATTTTTAGGATATTTTTTAAAGGTGATAACAGGGAGTATATTTTCTGATAATGCTTTGAATAACTTTGAAGATGTTAAAGAAAAATAAGGAGGATCGTTGCGTAATAAGGAGGGATGATAAAATGGCTAAAAGAACAAAGAAAAATGATCCGGCGCAAAAAAATAAAAAAGGATTCGACTCTGCTGTTATAAATGAAGAGTTTGCGCATGAAATTGGAAGTGCAACAACTAATAAAATTCATAAAGATAAAGCCAAAAAAGAAAAAGCATCTAAAAATAATGGTGAATTTAAAGGCTAAAAAGTGGGGCAACTAAAAAAGTCAAGGCTTTCCCAAAATAGGTTCCGAACCAAGTAGAAGTTCCAGACACCATTCATTTGGGACAGCCTTGAAGTTACTAGAAGTTATTTAGATATGACTCAATTCTATTTAACCCTTCCTCTAACAACTCTTTAGAACAAGCGTAGGATATTCGTATATAACCTTCTCCTAGAGGGGAGAAAGCATTCCCAGGAACGACTCCAACCTTATGGGATTGTGCTAATTCTAAAGCAAATGTTAGTGAATCTTTTTTGATTGATTCTGGGATTTTAACAAAGAAATAAAAGGCACCGTCTGGATTTACAACTTTAAATCCCATACCTAACAATCTTCGATACGCATAATCTCTTCGCTGTTTATACGTTTTCTTCATTTTTACTCCATCATCTGCTCCTTTAGTTAATGCTGCATACGCTGCCTTTTGGGATATAGAGGAAGCACATGAAACATTATATTGATGGACTTTTAAAATATGCTGCAATAATTCCTCAGGTGCAGATAAAATTCCGATTCTCCAGCCCGTCATTGAATGTGATTTAGATAATCCATTAATAACAATTGTTTGTTTTCTCAATAATTTTGCGATTGAGGTATGTTGTCGATCGAATGTCAGTTCACTATAAATTTCATCAGCTAAAATAAATATATTCTTATCCCTAATAAAGTTTGCAATCTCACCTAATTCTTCTTCAGTCAAGCTTACGCCAGTAGGATTTGATGGGTAAGGGAGTATGATACATTTTGTTTTTGCAGTAATAGATTCTTCTAGAATTTGTTTTGTTAATTTAAATTTAGTATTTCTTGTATCTGCGTATATTGGAGTTGCATTGCATAGGGTAATGATAGGCTCATAGCCTGGATAAACAGGTCCTGGTAATATGACTTCATCCCCAGGAGACAGGATCGTCCGTAATGCTGCATCGATTGCCTGTGATGCACCATTAGTAATAATCACTTCATTTAAATTATATGTAAGGTCATATTTATTTTTTAAATAAAGCGCCGCTGCTTCTCTAAGCCCAGGGAAGCCAGCATTATGGGTATAATTCGTAAATCCTTCGTCAATAGCTTCTTTGGCAGCTTCTTTAATATGTTGTGGCGTTTGAAAATCTGGCTGCCCAATTGTTAAAGAAATCATGTCTTCAATGCCGGAAATCATATTGAAAAAACGCCTGATGCCTGAAATTTGGATGCTCTTTACGTTTTGATTAATCAAATGTTCCATTATTAACACCTTCTTTTTTCTAACCTTTTCATTATTTTACATTAAAAAAGAGTAGTTGACGATTGATAGAAGTGATTAATCATATAAAAAAGATATTAAAAAGAATATCGTTTGTTGTAGCAAAGATAATGCTTTGAATAATGTATAAATTGAAAGTCGGGAATTCGTAAAGAGAAATTGAAAAGACAGGGTTTTTAGGCTTGAGAGTCGAGAAAGTTTCCAATAATCCATAGAACAAGCCATTTACCTGTCTTTTTATTTATTGCTTTTAGTGCTGATTTCCTTGTTTTCATAATAAATTATATTAAGTTTTTGTAAAAGAAAAGGAAAATAGGAACAAAAAGTGGAAAGGGTATAGGTCAAAGAGAGGGGGAGTAAGGATGGGATTTCAACAACCAAGACCACAGATTGAAAAACCCAAAAGTAATTTTAAGCTGTTATTTACATTACCAATCATATCTTGGGCATTGTACGATTTTGCGAATACAATATTTTCTTCGAATATTAATACGATATTCTTTCCTTTCTATTTGCAGGAAGTGGTTGGAGAAAATGAAGTTCTTAATCAAATAGCAAGTACTTTTATTTCATATGCTAATGCATTTGCTAGCTTTTTATTAGTTTTATTCTCACCTTTATTCGGAGTAATGATTGACCGTACAGGCAGAAGAAAGAAGTATATTATGATTTTTACCTTGATTGCAGTGGCAGGCACTTTTCTAATGGGTGTCTTTGGAGGTCTTAAATCGAATACAGAGATATTTGGGTTACCAATCACTTTAACGATGGTTATAGTATTGTTTATTTTATCAAAATTCTTTTATCATTCAAGCTTAGTATTTTATGATTCAATGATTGGTGATCTAGGTAAAAAGGAAGAGATACCAGTTATTTCTGGATTTGGTGTGGCAGTAGGCTATTTGGGGACATTGCTCGGACTTACCGTTTATCTTTATGTTGGGGATTCAGGCTTCCATGAAGCCTTCATACCAACCTCACTATTATTTTTATTGTTCTCTTTGCCTTTATTCATTTTTATTAAAGAAAAACCGAACCCGCCAAAAACGAAACAATCATTTCTTTCCGGTTATAGAGAGATCATTACAACATTTAAAGAGATGAAATCGTTTAAAGGTGTCTTTACTTTCATGGTTGCGTATTTCTTCTTAAATGATGCAATTGCCACAACGATTGCCATGATGGCAGTCTATGCTAAGGCTATAGTCGGTTTTTCAACATCAGAATTCATATTGCTTTATTTAGTATCGACCGTTTCAAGTGTCATTGGTTCCTTTATTTTTGGCTTAATAACTAGACAGGTTGGTGCTAAGCGAGGTGTAGCTTATGTAGGGTGGTTAATGCTCCTATCTCTTACCATTGCTGTGTTTGCATACAGTGAATGGATGTTTTGGGTTGCGGGCAGTATGTTTGGAGTAGCACTTGGGTCTATGTGGGTTACGTCGCGAACGCTAATTGTAGAGCTGACACCAACGGAGAAAAGAGGTCAATTCTTTGGATTGTTTGCTTTTTCTGGTAAGGTGTCAAGCATCCTTGGACCACTAATATATGGAAGCATTACACTCGCATTTTCCAGCTACGGTAATCTGGCAAGTCGCTTAGCGTTAGGATCATTAATCATCATGACGATTATTGGATTAATTTTTCATGCAAGAGTGAAGGAAACTAATTAATAAGTAAATAACGAATATAAGGGTTGTCCCAAAATGGTTCCGGAACTATTCTGATCTTCCATTGATAGAAGATGTGGTTCTCGACACCTGATTTTGGGGCAGCCCTTTTTGATTAATGGTTGGTTTCTAAAAGATTGTTGTTTTCAATTAACAAACAATGCATTCGAATACACTCTAATTAAAAATAATAAGGTAAAACTATTGACGAGAATGATTATCGTTTATATAATATAAAACGTATTAAATAATAATAATTATAAATAAAAAATTACTATAATTAATAGGAGTGAAATGAAATGAAATTACGAACTGAAATGCCAGAATTGACAGGAGCAACTAAATGGATTAATGAAGAGTTGACAAAAAATGATTTAACAGGGCATAAGCCAACACTTATTCATTTTTGGTCAGTTAGTTGCCATCTTTGTAAAGAAGCTATGCCGGAAATCAATGATTTAAGAGATGAATATGAGGATGAGCTAAATGTTGTAGCCGTTCATATGCCACGTTCTGAAGACGATCTTGATATAGGGGTTATTGAACAAATGGCATTAGGTCATGATATTACACAGCCAATCTTCGTTGACAGTGATCATAAATTAACAGATGCTTTTGAAAATAAATATGTACCAGCATACTATGTGTTTGATGAGGAAGGAAAGCTTCGTCACTTTCAAGCAGGTGGAAGTGGTATGAATATGTTACGTAAAAGAATTAATCGTGTACTTGGGACTGAAAAATAAGAATCTGACAAAGCGAAGAATCACTAGGGAAATTTTTATAACCGTGCTTGTTTCAAATGGTATTATATATGCTTTTTAATAGCCAATCGACAAATCGGGAATTAAATCGTGTCCTTTCTCTGAAGACCTCTAGCTTAATAGTAAAAAAACTAGAAAAAAAATCCTTCATTTAAAGAATTTCCCTTCCCAGCATGATATATTATAGAAAAAGTGAGGAAGGTGTCAATTTGTGAAAGAGGAGAAAGGGATTCTATTAAAGAGTGGAACTAATGAGTTGGAGATTGTTGAATTTGAAGTAGGAGGCAGTCGATTTGGTATCAATGTCATCAAGGTCAAGGAAATTATTCAACCAATTCCAGTTACTCATATTCCCCATTCACACCTTAATGTTGAGGGAATCATCCAGCTTAGGGGAGAAGTATTACCAGTTATAGATATGTCAAAGGTTCTACAATTATCTCCCCTAAGTGATTCAAATCAAGCTAAATTTATAGTATCAGAGTTTAACAAGCAGAAAGTCGTATTTCATGTCAATAATGTCATACAAATACATAGAATTTCATGGGATCAAATTGAAAAGCCCTCTGACATGTATCAAGGAGGAGCATCCAAGATTATCGGAGTCATAAAGCGTGATAACAAAATGATTTTACTACTAGATTTTGAGAGTGTTATGGTTGAAATCAATCCTGAATCAAGTATTCAAATGAAGGACTTGAAAAAGCTAGGGAAAAGAGAGAGGATACATAAGAAAATCGTAGTTGCAGAAGATTCTCCTTTATTAAGGAAACTACTGATCGATACATTATCAGAAGCAGGCTATTTGGATGTAGATTTTTTTGAAAATGGTCATGATGCGTTTAAATATCTTGAATCATTAGCTGAAGATTCTAAAGCAATTGAAGAGAAGGTCCAGTTAGTCATAACCGATATTGAAATGCCGCAAATGGACGGGCATCACCTTACTAAAAAAATTAAGAATCATGAAGCTTTACATAAGTTACCATGTATTATCTTTTCTTCCTTAATTACTAAAGATCTCAAACATAAAGGAGAAATGGTAGGGGCAGAAGATCAGGTAAGTAAGCCAGATATTGCTGAACTTGTACTGAAGGTTGATCAGTATATCCTTTAGTCAAAGTGATAATATAAATAAACTAAAAAGGATTCCTCAAGAGAAATCCTTTTTTACTTTGACGAATATTTGCGTTAATGCGCTAAAATGTTGAGAGAAAAATTAGAAGAAACTATCACCGAGTTTCTTAAATACAGGTTTATTATATTTATTTGATGTTGGCTTTTTCCTATTGTTGGAATTCTTCTCAACTATGCCTGTATACCCTTCAAGTATTGATTTCGCTTCAGATAAACTCATTCGACATTTAGGATTTCTTGATTTCTTATTTAGGTTACCTAAGTGTGGTAATTCTTCGAAATCCTTTTTCATAGGAGGTATATGGAAGGTATATTCTCCACATGATACTAGGACGTCTGATTGCTGCTGGCTATATTTTGGATTATTAGAAAAATGTAGACCGACTTTATGGGCCTTGCCTTCTTTGATCATTTTTAATAGGGCTTGTTTTTTTAAATAATAGAGATATCCGGGATTAATAGCTGTTTTAGCATGTCGATTTACTGTAAAAATGGCTTTAGAGAGGTTTATTACAGTAGCGGATAGGGGAGAGGATTGATTTGGATTCCGCAAATTAATAACTCCTTTCGAAATAATTTTATAATACTATTATACATTTTAATCGTATGAATGGGAAGTTCAGTAGGATTTTTGCTTAGAAAACACGGATTTCTAAAGGGGAAATGAATTTTCTTAATAAAATAAATTAATAAAAATCGCTGTTTTCGAAACATTGCTGTTATTTGAAATGGGGTTAGTTGGTTGGAGCAGAAGGATCTCGCTTTCCGCGGGGGGGTGGTGAGCCTCCTCGTCGCCTTGCTCCTGTTTGGGCTTCACCTGTCCCGCTACTTCCACAGGAGTCTAGTACCTGCAGCGATGGACAACCTTTTTACAAAAATTTTGGATCTATAAAAACAACAATCTTTTAGAAAACAGCCATAAAAAACAAAAGAAGATTTAAATGTGAATAAACCTGTCAGAGTGATTACACCATTTTAATCTTATGAGGATGAGAAAGAACATTCGTAGGAGGATTAAAAAATAAAAACGGGGAAGCTCTTGAAGTGTAGAACCCCCGTTTTAGATCTTTGTTTTTCTATTATTTTGGGTATACATTTATATTTTCTGTAACACTGTATGGAGCATTTCCTCCTCCACTGTAATTTGAATATGGTCCAGCTCCATATGGTGCACCGCCATAAGCTCCAGGACCATATGGTGCTCCTCCATAAGCTCCTGGTCCATATGGCGCGTATGGAGGATAATAAGGAGGGCAACAAGGTCGACCGCCAAATCCGCCCCACAGGAATGGGCTAATGGCAAGCCCTGCTAAACCACCTGCTATAAATGGAAGTCCGAAGAATGGAAAGAATCTTTGGTTTCCGCCTCTCATTGGATATCCCATATTTGGATAATAATAAGGGGGCTGGTACATAATACATACCTCCTTTCTTTATACACCTAGTTTATGGATACTTTTGCTATATGCGCCTGTACTTCTTATTGTTGGGCACAGTCTGCGGTATAAGAAATCTGATAAATCTAGATTAATTGACAACTATTCTTGCCCTTTCCCTTCCAATGGGAGTAAATAAATTGAAATATCCACGAATAAATGAGTATATAATAAGTTATTAGAATACGTAACTAGAAGTCTATAATTGACATAATAATCTCTTATCCCTTAATTTAATAGTAGGGCGGATGTTCACGCTTGTCCGATACCTTGTGGAAAAGGAGAAATGACGATGAGAAAATTCAACCATATGGAAGCCATGTTTTTACCAACGGATCAAGGAATGATTAAAATTTTCATTTATGGATTTCAATCCATAGGATCATGGGGACAAGTGATTGCGCAGTTAGATGATGTAACTGTTAATACTAAAGGCTATAGTCGAAGAAAGACAATTGTTCGATCACTAACACAGCTTCATCAAATGCTAGTAAAGAAAAACGATCTTTAACTAAATAGATAAAAAGGTTAACCTTAATGGGTCATTGTGAATTTCAATTAGTTGCTATGACACATTGTTTAGGTTAACCTTTTTTGTATTTAATTTAGGGAATCTTCATATGTTAGTATTCTTTGTAATGTGTAAAAGCTTTTGTTAAAACCTATTTTGGAAATGAACGTAAATTTATAATAAGGCAGTTCCCTTTATTTCATTGTCTTATTATTCTGAAATATGATACGATTATGAGTGAACATTCATTCATGTAGACGGAGGGGTTATTTTGAGAGAGAAAAGAGTAGTCATTATAACGGGTGGATCTAGTGGTATGGGCTTATATATGGCGAAGAAATTTGTTCAAGAGGGGGACAATGTTATTATTACTGGTCGTGATAAAGAGCGACTAGTAATGTCTCAAAAAGATTTATCACAGTATAAAGGTGAGGTTGATATCTTTCAAATGGATGTAAGAGAACCTGAACATTGTGCTAAAATGGTTGAATTTTCGATAGAAAGGTTTGGGCAATTAGATATTTTAGTTAATAATGCCGCAGGAAATTTTATATGTCCTGCTGAAAAGTTAACACCAAATGGGTGGAAATCAGTGATCGATATAGTGTTAAATGGGACCTTTTATTGTTCCCATGCAACCATTAACTACTGGAAAGAAAATAATATAAAAGGAAATATTATAAATATGGTGGCTACCTATGCATGGAATGCTGGTGCTGGGGTCGCACATTCCGCGGCAGCAAAAGCAGGTGTACTGTCTTTGACCCGTACCCTGGCAGTAGAGTGGGGGCATAAATACGGAATTAGAACGAACGCTATAGCGCCTGGACCAATTGAAAGAACAGGTGGGGCGGAGAAGCTTTGGGAATCAGAAGAAGCAGCTAAAAGAACGATTAATAGTGTTCCGCTAAAACGTCTTGGTACACCTGAAGAGATTGCTGAACTTGCTTATTTCTTATCATCTGATAATGCAAGCTATATTAATGGGGAATGTGTCACAATGGATGGTGGACAATGGTTAAATCAATTTCCATTTTAATATACTCGAAAGCTGGCTTCTACCGGAGTCAGTTTTTTGTTTTGGTTCTTAGTACCTACCCGACTAAAAAGACAGCTTACAAAATAAGTAATGATAATAAGTCAATTAGTATTTCATTAGTTTTTTAATAAATTCTCATTCATAAAAAAATCATTCATATGGTATAATCAAACATAATTTTGATGAAATGGGGGTTTTTTTATGGATCCATTAGATATACTTTCCAATTTACATTGTGTAACTCCTCATTTCCAACCCATTTTTAGTGCGGATGAACATCGAATTATTGGGTACGAAATTTTAGGGAGGTTTCAAAATCAATCCGAATGCTTAAGCTTAGGACCCTTTTTTCAAGATGAAGAAATTCCGGATGAATACAGATTAGAAGTAGATAATATTGTCCTGCAAAAAGCAATTGAGCACATGATAAGTAAAGGACAACAAGATAAAGTCCTTTTTATTAATCGTGATGCGAAAATTTTAACTGAAAGTAATGGAGAAGAACTAATTGAACTTTTCAAAAGCTATGTCGATAAAGGACTTCAATTGAATAAAATTGTTATAGAAATCTCAGAGAGTCATTTTACTAATGAATTAGAACGGCTTGTACATTTGCTCCTATACTATAAAACATTCGGGATTAAAATTGCTATTGATAATATGGGTGAAAAAATTGGTCAATGGAACCAATTTAGTACTTTTTCTCCCGACATATTCAAGGTTGACTTAAAGCATTTAAAAAAAGAAGTAGGAAATCAAGCATATAATGATATCCTATTTAGCTTATCGATTTTAGCTAGAAAATTAGGTGCATCTTTATTATTTGAAAATATTGAATTAGACTATCAGCTCCATTTTGCATGGAAGAATGGAGGGAGGTTTTATCAAGGCTATTATTTACATAAGCCAAGTCCAAGCTTACAGGATCCCAATATACTTAAAGAAAAATTAAAGAGTAAATGTCAGTCCTTTATTCAAATAGAGAAAAAGAATTTACAATCTGTTTACCAATTTGCTGAAAGGATCCAACAAGAATTGCAAGAGATGGTACCAAAGCTTAAAAAGCAAAATGAAGATCTTAATGCTTTTTTACGTCAGCTTGGAAATCGATTATCTTATATGTGTTTTAGGCTTTATATTTGTGATGAAAATGGTTTTCAAAAGTCACATAATCTCTTCAAACAAAACGGTGAATGGATTGATCAGCCAAAATATCTCGGGAAAAATTGGAGTTGGCGATCTTATTTTCTTGAAAATATAATTGAAATGCAAAATGAGCAACGTGGAATTTTGTCAGATTCTTATAGCGATATTGAGACAGGAGGTACCATTAGAACATTTTCTTTTCCATTAGGAAATCAGGATTATCTATTTATCGACATTTCCCACGATTATCTTTACGAGCAAGATGGTTTCCTCCTATAATCACTGAATAGTTTCCACCTCTATTGGGGAAATTATCCCTAAGGTAAGAAGTAAGGGGTGGTGAAAAGAGTGAGTACTTTTGTAATAATCCTTTCTTTTTTAGCAATTGGGATTGCTGTGTTTGCTATCGTGTATACACTCATGATTGGAAGACAGCAGAAAGTATTAAAGGGAGAGCTAGATACGGATATACCTGACCAAGTTAAAGAGCATGCATTTATAAGGAATCCAATCTTCCTTTCCTTTCTCATTGCGAGTGTATTAATACTTCTTTATATCTTGTATTGGGTGATTAACTATATATAAAAAACAGATAGAGGTTAATGAAAATGGGGGTGAGACACTACTTGAGTAAGGTCTCCTCCTTTTTTGTTGAATAATTCTTTAAAGTAATTAATAGAATCGGAAGAACTTTCCTTTAATTCCCAATAAATGCTGTGTTAGTTCTTCTTTTGAACGGGTAGAAATTGATTATATAAGAATTACAATTTTGTCAATTCATGCTGTGATTTCGCGAACGATTTTTGTACTATCGACAATTTTCCATTGCTAAAATAATGGAGTATCAAGTCCATGGGAGGAGGATCTTTTGTGAAAACACGAAAACTCTTATTTTTGACGGTGATAATTTTTTCCCTACTACTAACCGGTATCCTGCCAGCATCCGCAGAAGAACCCATAAAGTCTAAAATGGTGACACATGTACAAGAAGCATTTAATGCCCAAGTTTCCTTAAGTGAAAAACCAAGATCCTTAAGCCAAATTGACAATATTCTAGACGAATATTTTACGGAAGAGTTTCAGAAGAAATTCATAAGAGATAATGTAGTTCAAGGAGAAGGAGGATATTTTACTCTAGGTAGTGACTTTGCTCCTCATTATATCCCATTCTTCAAATATGAACAGATGGAAATGGTCCTACATGAGGAGAAGCTATATGTATTGGAGTATTTAACATATGAGGAGGGACCAGTATCGTTTGAGAATGGGTATGAGGCTGTGGTTTTTGAAAAGGAAAGAGGGGAATGGAAAATCAATGAGATTACTACGCAATTACCAGAAAAAATCCTGCAATATTTGAATGGTGAAAATGTTGATCAAAATGAACAGAAGGGAAATAGTAATAATGAGATAATGGAAGACCAGGGGAAGATGGAGGTTGAGACTGATCAACCCCCTATTACGTTAGAGTTAGAGCCTGTTAATAAGGAAGTATTTACAGTGAACACTGTCTTTCAAACCTATCTCCCACAATGGGTGAAAAATTGTCTTCGATTCCAGGAGAACTTTAATAAGCACAAAATGCAGCCAACGGACATTTTATAAAGTATTTAAAGAGAGAAAACACCCTTTAGCGGGTGTTTTTTACTCTATTAAAGAGGGAATGCTTATTTCATACTATCCTCTATTATTTCTTTAATCCTTTCAATATCTTGACCAATAAAAACCTTTCCATCAATCACTACAGTTGGTGTTGAAAACGATTGATATTTTTCAATTAATTCTTTTTTGGCTCTTGAGTCACTTTGTATGTTGAACTCCTTATAGTTAATTTTATGATGGTGAAGCAGGTTTTTAATATATAGACAAGGGGGACAATCTGGTTGAGTGTATAATAATATTTCCAAAAATATCTACTTCCTTTTTGATAAATAATCTATGATTCCCATTGAAGAAACACTAAGATCTAATTCAAGAATTTTATATATTGGATTTGAAGGGGAACGGTTCGAAAATAACGAACTTTTCCTAATCACTTCGCTAATATATCCGTGAGTCTTTTCCACCTTTTCGTTGAAATTATTCTCTTCGTAATTTGCTTTTTCTCCACATTGTAAAAATATTTTCAACCATTTTTGTACATCTGTCAAACCTTTTGAAGGGTTTTCGGTCATACCAAAATGTCCATAAAAAATTCTTGAAAGATTTTTATTACGATAAAATTGAATAGATTGATCCATATCTTCAGGACTGAATTGAGTAGGTGATGTTGAGGGTAAATAGAATTCTTCATTTAAAAGGTATGTATAGTTTATTCCCGCTGTATCTCCAGTAAACATTCCATTTGAAACCGGATCATAAATACTAAAGTGATGCTTGGCATGCCCAGGAGTATCATAAAAAGTAAGGGTGCAATCATCACTGATTATAAGTGTATCAAGATGGCCTTTTACGATTACCTTATTTTCAGGAACAGGAAGAAGTGGTTTAAACAACGAGTCAAATTTATTACCATAAACTTGCCTAGCACCTGCTTCGAGCTTAGTAGGGTCAATTAAATGCTTGGCACCTCTAGGATGAACGATTACTTTAGCGTTGGGACACTCCTTCAATAATAATCCTACACCACCACTATGGTCCAAATGAATATGCGTTACTATAATATTTTTTATTTCGTTCGGATCTATATTTAGCTTTTTCAGCCCTTTTAATAAATAGGGGATTGAGGGACTTGCAGAAGTTTCAACGATTGTGAGCTCTTTTTCACGTATGATATAACTGCCTGTACGTAATGGCATTCCCAGGTCAAACAAGTCAATCAGTTCGATTCTTTTATCCAAATGAAATTGGTTCAATTAACTCCACCTCCTCTAATTATTCTAACTAAATAAAACGAAATATTCAAAAAGTTTTAATTCCACGAATTTATGGTATCTTTATAGTGGATAGAAAAAAGGAACAGGTGTATCCTAGTATTGAGTTAATGAATGAAAGGAGAAGTTATATGTCTCAACTTCTTGGAATCATCCAACGTCTAAAGACACTACAGGATGGTACAGATCATAGTGAAACAAATCAACGCTTTTTTGAAATCAATGGGAAGAAAATCTGTCAAGTAACCTATATGCCTACTGCAGATACCTTTGAACTTGAAGTTTACAAAGATGATAAGAAGCCAAATAAATATCCATTTGACGATATCGACATGACCGCAATCGAAATATTCGACCTACTGCAAGAAAACCACGAATAGAGCTAACCACTAGCTCTATTTTTTAATTAAATTAACAGAGCAAAGCGTTAAACCAGTGGGGGACGGTTCTCGAATCGGGTAAAGCGTTAAAGCGGTGAGAGAATTGTTCTTAATTTATATAAAGAATAGGGTTTTTTTATTGATTACCAAGGGATTGTTTGTATATCGTTTAGGCTGTGTAGACATTCTATAAATGAGGTGATAGAAAATGAATCCAATTGTTAAATGTCCAAAGTGTCAAAAGGAAGAGGAGTTAAATCATGTTCTAACTGCTCAATCTAATCAAAATGTGATTTATAATTGTCCAGCTTGTCATTACAAAGTAAGAAATATTATGACAAGTAAGGGTTGAACAAATTGAAGCATATCAATCATCAAACAAATAATAATATGTTAATATTAAAGATAGCGTTCCCAAAATAAGCAATGAAGGTGTTTGATATGATTTCACTACAAAGTAAAGAGTTTTTAGAAATGAGCATTTCAGAGTTTATCATTCCTTCAGAAAAGGTCGCACATGTGCAAGTGGGTAACAATCTTGAGCACGCTCTGTTACTATTAACGAAGAGTGGATATTCATCAATTCCTGTTTTAGACTCAGAATTTCGATTAAAAGGATTAATCAGCTCTCCTATGATTACAGACTCCATTTTAGGACTAGAAAGAATTGAATTTGAACAACTAGTTGACAAGAAAGTAGAAGAAGTAATGAATACCGATATTCCTACCATTTCCTTAGAAACAAAGTTTGAAAAAGGTTTAGGGTTACTAGTTGACCATCCCTTTTTATGTGTCGTGAATGAAGACTCTAATTTTGAAGGAATATTAACTCGTCGAGAATTATTGAAGCTTTTGAACAAATATGTTCGTACATAAGTAACTCTGTTAAAGCTCCCATTTCAAACTTCGGGGGCTCATATTTTTGTTTAAAATAAGCAGTTTAACACGGCTGAGGCAGTACGGAAGATAGAAAGAAGGGGAAGTATGGGATATGCAAATGGGGAGATAAAAGGTTCTACAGGATCTGTTAAAAAAACAAAGCGACCTTTTGTGTTAGCAGCAGTCATGCTTGCAATGTTTATGGGAGCGATTGAGGCAACTATTATTTCAACGGCAATGCCATCGATAGTAGGGGATTTAGGAGGGTTTTCATTATATAGCTGGGTATTTTCAGCTTATCTTTTAATGAACGCGGTCACCGTTTTAATCTACGGAAAGCTCTCTGATTTATTTGGAAGAAAGCCAGTCATCACCTTCGGAATCATTTTATTTTTATTCGGTTCGCTCCTTTGTGGTTTTTCTCAGTCAATGGTTCAATTGATTATTTTTCGTCTCATTCAAGGCTTAGGTGCAGGGGCTGTATTACCGATGGCTACAACAATCGTTGGGGATATTTATACTAAGGAAGAAAGGGCAAAGATTCAAGGATACCTATCTAGTGTTTGGGGAATATCTGCTATAAGTGGTCCTGCCATCGGGGGGATACTTGTAGAACTTGTCAGCTGGAGATATGTTTTTTGGATTAATATTCCTCTTGGGATTTTGGCGATAGCCGGGTTATGGCTCTATTTACATGAAAATGTTGAAAAGACAAAGCCAGACATTGATTACAAAGGTGCATTACTATTAACCATTTCTATTTCATCTCTAATGTTTATACTTGTAGAGGGAGGAGTTCATATCCCATGGAGCTCATTACCGGCAATGGGAATCATCGCTATTTCAATTCTTTTTTTCTATCTTTTTGTAAGGCAGGAGAAAAAAGCAAATGATCCGATGATGCCTTTTGACATTTGGAAAGTACGCTCCATTCTTGTTGCAAATGGTGTCTCACTTACTACAGGAATTATGTTAATAGGGATCTCAAGTTTTCTTCCCGCATTTGTACAAGGAGTAATGGAAAGAAGTGCTACTGTAGCTGGCTTTACTTTAACGGCGATGTCAATAGGGTGGCCCATTGCCTCGACAGTTGCAGGGAGCTTATTATTGAAAATTGGATATTACAAAACATGCTTTATCGGCGGGCTTTCCTTAATACTGGGGAGCATTTTCTTTGTTACAATGTCTCCTGCTTCAGGACCGATTTGGGCTGCATCTGGCTCATTTTTTATCGGAATTGGAATGGGGTTAACTTCCACTTCATTTATTGTCTCTATTCAAAGCACAGTGTCTTGGAAGCAAAGAGGGATTGCGACAGCTGCAAATATGTTCATGAGAAACCTTGGCAGTACGATAGGAGCAGCACTTTTAGGTGGAGTATTAAATAGCCGTATCCAAACATACCTTCAAAATCATGGTTCTGAAAATGCTAACTTGGATGTCGTGAATATGCTTTTAGACGAGTCGAAGAGAAGTGAATTAAATTCAACGCTAAAAGAAGTATTACAAGAAGGTTTAACAATCTCACTTCAATGGGTTTATGCGGTCGTATTAATTGTTGCCATTATTAGTTTTATTATGATTTGGTTTATGCCAAGAAAAGAATAGTTCGTGTGCTGTCCGAAATGGAGTCAGGTACCCAATTTTTTTCTGTCGTTTGATGTTGCAGTTCCTGATAAACATTTTGGTATAGCCACTTTTTTTGATTAGAATAGGGAATAAATTAATTGAATGATCAATAGCATTGTGATGATATTTAATAATAGCTTGGCATTCTTTGCCGATATTTTATCTGTAAATCGAACAGCCATTTGTGCACCAATCAACCCCCCTAAAGCAAAAGGAATTCCGACTTTCCAATCAAAGTAATCATTTGAGAAATACATAATAAATGCCCCTGTACACGAAAGGAACGTTTGAAATCGAGTGAAGGCTACTGCTTTAATATACTGAAAACCTTTATTTAGATATAAATACATGAGTAATGTTGCCTGACCAGGACCAAACACTCCATCATAAACAGCGATGCTAAACAATAAGGGAGAGAGTCTTTGCTTATTTTTACTTTCTTTCTCGTTCTTAGATGGCTTCTTCCATAGACTTAATAATAGAGCGAATAGTAATAAGAGAATTGCAATGATTTCCATTACTTTAGGAGAAATGTAGCTTGCGATTAATCCCCCTGTAATGCCACCAGTAATAGCAATGGGTATTATATTGCGGGCTTCATTCCACTCCACTTTTTTCATTTTTAATAGATAGTAAAAGCTTGAAAATGAACTTATCATATTCGAGAATTTTGCTGTTGCAATGGCTGTATGCACTGGCAAACCTACAATAAGCATTATGGGCATACCGATTAAACCTCCACTTCCCGCAAATGTCCCGATGAATGCAACGAACAAACCTGTCATAAACATCAATATCATCATTCGGTTCTCACCCCTGATTTCAGTGTAATTGTCCAACAGTGATAATGAAATTACAAAAAATTTTATATATAATATAAGAAAAACTTATCAAAAGGGATGATCAGATGGCATTTACCGAATATCGATTACTAACCGTGCTTGCTCAAGAAATGAATATGAGAAAAGCGGCGGAAAGATTATTTGTCTCACAGCCAGCATTATCACAAAGGCTTCAAAATATTGAAAAGGATTGGGGTACAAAGATATTTATTCGTTCACAAAAAGGCTTATCTTTAACACCAGCTGGAGAATTAATCGTTGATTTTGCAAAGGAAATATTAGAAAAAGAGGACATGGTGAGGGAAGAAATTGATGCATTACAAACCAAAGTTCATGGAACCTTGAAAATCGCTTGTGCATCCATTGTTGGACAAAACTGGTTACCTCAAGTATTGAAAAAATTTGTGGATCGCTATCCACACGCTAAAATATCACTTATCACAGGTTGGAGCAGCGAAATTCTTGAAGCCATTTATGAAGATACCGTGCATATTGGAATTATTAGAGGTACTCCAGATTGGAAAGGCCCGAAACATCATTTGTTTCATGATAAGTTGTATTTAGTCGATCGCGAAATTCAAGATATTAAGCAAGTAATGGAAACAGATCGTCCATTTATTCAATTTAAGAGTGATTCGAATTACTATCAAGAAATTCAGGATTGGTGGCATCGGCAATTTCAAACAACGCCTAAGAGAACAATCGTTGTAGATCAAATCGAAACCTGTAAGCAGATGACATTTAATGGGATAGGTTATGCCATTCTTCCAGCTATCACCCTGAATGGTTCTGATGAAGGTTTATTTAAAATCCCTTTAATGGATGAAAATCAATCAACAATCGCAAGAGATACATGGTTATTAGGGTATGATTCTGCATTTGAACTTAGGCAGGTGAAAGCATTTGTAGAAGTAATTGAAGAATTCTTGGAAACAAATTCATCACATATTTCATAATCATTTCCCTTGTCTCTCTTCCTTTAATTTGTTAAAGTGATTATAATTATTCTGAATATATACATAGCTTTGGAGGGTTTTATAATGAAAATGATGGATGCAAATGAAATTATCTCGTTTATTCAAAATAGTACAAAGTCTACACCTGTTAAGGTTTATGTGAAAGGTGATTTGAAGAAGATTGATTTTGGTTCTTCTTCTCAAACATTTATTGGTGAAGATTCTGGAGTAGTATTTGGGGAATGGTCTGAACTTTCAACGATTCTTGAAGAAAACAAAACGATCATTGATGATTATGTGGTTGAAAATGATCGTCGAAATTCCGCAATTCCACTACTAGATTTAAAAAATATAAAAGCACGTATTGAGCCTGGTGCGATCATTCGTGATCAAGTTATAATTGGCGATAATGCAGTTATTATGATGGGTGCCTCAATAAATATAGGCTCTGTGGTTGGAGAAGGAACGATGATTGATATGAATGTTGTTCTTGGAGGGCGTGCTACAGTAGGGAAGAATTGCCATATTGGTGCAGGTGCCGTTTTAGCAGGTGTTATTGAGCCACCTTCAGCTAAGCCAGTGGTTGTAGAAGATGATGTAGTAGTCGGTGCGAATGCTGTAATCTTAGAGGGAGTAACTGTCGGTAAAGGCGCAGTAGTTGCTGCAGGTGCAATAGTAGTTGAAGATGTACCTCCATATACAGTGGTTGCAGGTACTCCAGCAAAAGTGATTAAAGAAATCGACGAAAAAACAAAATCAAAAACCGAAATCAAACAAGAACTGCGTCAGCTATAATAATGGACTTGACCCTCTTCAAAGGGTCAGTCTTTTTTTTAATAAGAATGGGTTTTCTGTTTACATAAGAAATTTCGAATATTCCGTTACCCGACTGATTTTCAAAAAGGATGATCGGTTGAAGGAAAGGGGTTTTTTTGAAAAAGCTTATTCCACCTAAAACACTACTCTTTATAAAAATAGAGATCATCTATCTTGTAATTGCTGTGAGTGAGTACTGTAAATTTATATAAATAAAGGCTGTTTTCAAAAAGAATGTTGTTTTTTAAAGAACATAATCTTTGTTAAAAGGTTGGTTTTCGCTGCAGGTGAGACCTAAGCAGGAGCAAGGCGACGAAGAGGCTCAACGTCCGCCCCGCGGAAAGCGAGATCCTTCCGCTCCAACCAACTAACTCCTTTTTACATAACAACAATTTATGAAAACAACCTAACTAAATAAAGTGAGGGAATAAAAATGGAACAGTTAAGTCCGTTTGTATCGATTAGAAGGCAACTTCACCGAATACCAGAACTAGGGTTTCAAGAATTTAAAACACAACAATTTTTACTTCAATATATCGAATCACTATCAATAGACAGGATAGAAATAAAGAAGTGGAGGACAGGGTTATTTGTAAAGCTTAAAGGTACGAATCCTACTAAAATTATAGGATACAGGGCAGACATCGATGGTCTTCCGATCACAGAAGAAACAGGGCTCTCATTCCCTTCAGAACATCCTGGGCAAATGCATGCTTGTGGTCATGATTTTCATATGAGTATCGCTTTAGGAATCTTAACTTATTTCAGCCAAAACCCAATAAAGGATGATTTATTATTTCTTTTTCAGCCTGCTGAAGAAGGACCTGGTGGGGCAAAGCCGATGCTTGAAAGTAATAGTATGAAAATGTGGAAGCCGGACATTATGATGGGCCTTCACATTGCACCTGAGTATAAAGTGGGGCAAATCGCAACAAAAGAGGGTTTATTATTTGCAAATACATCTGAACTAACCATTGATTTAAAAGGAAAAGGAGGTCATGCTGCCTACCCACACCAGACAAAGGATATGGTGGTTGCAGCTTCCATGTTGGTTACTCAGCTTCAGACAATAATTTCACGCAATATTAATCCATTGGAGAGTGCCGTTATAACGATCGGTAAAATTACAGGTGGAACCGTACAAAATATTATTGCAGAAAAGGCTAGGCTAGAAGGAACAATTCGAACGCTTTCAGTAGCAGAGATGGAGAGCGTCAAGAACAGAATTGAAGCTCTTGTTGAAGGTTTAAAAATTGGTTTTGAGTGTGAAGCAACGATTGATTATGGAAGTATGTATCATCAAGTCTTTAATGATGAACAATCAACAAGGCGATTTATCGACTTTCTGGAAAAACAAACTGATATAGAATACATTCGATGCCAAGAAGCAATGACAGGTGAGGATTTTGGTTATCTGCTAGAAGAGATTCCTGGATTTATGTTTTGGCTAGGTGTGGATTCGGAATATGGGCTGCATCATGCAAAGCTTGATCCAAATGAAGAGGCTATTGACTTAGCGATTACTACTATGACGAAATATATTCAAACCCTTTAGATAAAAGTAAAATTGACATGGTTATGAGGTTTCCTTGAGGACCTGGTGTTAGCATAGATAATCTTTTTTAAAAATGGTTTTTATCGTAAACATTGTTGATATTTGAAAAGGAGTTAGTTGGTTAGAGAGAAACGTTGCTCGCTTTCAGCTCCAACCAACCTTTATACAAAAGTATATGTTCCTAATAATCTTTTAGAAAAGCCTAATAAAAGAGGAGGAGGCAATTTGGCCTACTCCTCTTTAAACTAATTTGATGTAGAGTGTTCTTTCATTTCGACATTAACTTGATGTGGGTATGGGATTTCAATTCCATTAGCATCAAAAGCCTCTTTGAAAGCTTTGCGGAGTTTTCGCTCGACGCCCCATTGCTCCATATTTTTTGTCTTAGCTATAACTCTAAGAACAACATCTGAAGATCCTAATGTTTGTACACCTAATACATTTGGTCCTTCTACTATATTATCATCCCCACTGGCAATTTGATCACAAGTCTCTTGAAGTACTGTAATGGCTTGGTCAATATTGTCGTTATAGGATATACCGATATCAACAATCGCTTGCATATTTCCTCTTGTGTGATTACTGATACTTGTAATTTCTCTGTTTGGAACATAATGAAGTGTGCCATCGAACCCCCTAATTTGAGTCGTTCTAAGACCTACTTGTTCAACTATACCTGAAAAACTTCCCGTCGTAACATAATCACCAACATCGATTTGTTTTTCTAATAGAATAAAAAAGCCTGTAACAACGTCGCTCACTAAACCTTGTGCCCCAAATCCTACAGCAAGACCAACAATTCCTGCTCCTGCAATAATAGCTGTTACATCGATTGTAAGAATTTGAAGGACAGTGACTACAAATACAAAAATAAGTATATAACCAAGAATGTTCTTTGTAAGATGTTGTAGTGTTTGGGCTCTTCCGACGGATACATTCTCTTTCTGCTCATATTTTGTAAATGCTTTTTCGATGATTCGATTTCCTAATGCTCTTACAATCAGAAAAACTATGTATATAGCAAGAATTTTGAGGGCGCCAAGTCCAACCTTGATCATAAGGGCTCCCCATTCAAATTCAGCCAATCGCTCCCCGATAGCATTAAAACCTAATAAAAATTGCAAAATTTCTCATCCTTTCTAAAAAACCATATTTCCAAACACCATGCATGTCCCTTTTTAGTATACACACATTTTTTTAGTGAATGTCAAAGAGCATTTTATTTTATTCCACAAATTTTTAATGTTAAACTTTTAATGTGGAATAATAAAAAGTATATCACATTTTTTTGTTTAACCCTGTCAAAATAGGGAAAACCATATAGTGGGTTAAGGTAGAGTGATTATAATGATTTTCAGTTTAAATTTATTATAAATTAGAGTTGACTTAGACCCTTACTTTTAATATAATAACAATTGTTGAAAAGAAAGTAATTGAGAATTTATTAATTGCTTTCTCATTTATAATAATCTTTGGAGGGATTTATTCATGGCAGAACGCATGGTAGGTAAACAAGCTCCACGTTTCGAAATGGACGCAGTAATGGCTAACAAGGAATTTGGTAAAGTAAGTCTAGAAGAAAACATGAAAAACGGAAAATGGACAGTATTGTTTTTCTATCCTATGGACTTCACTTTCGTATGCCCAACAGAGATTACTGCAATGTCAGATCGTTACGATGAATTCGAAGATCTAGATGCAGAAGTAATTGGTGTATCAACAGACACTATTCATACACACTTAGCTTGGATCAATACAGATCGTAAAGAGAATGGTCTTGGTGAATTACGTTATCCACTTGCTGCTGATACAAACCACGTTGTATCTCGCGACTATGGAGTTCTAATTGAAGACGAAGGTGTAGCTCTTCGTGGACTTTACATCGTAAACCCAGAAGGTGAGTTACAGTACCAAACAGTTTTTCATAACAACATTGGTCGTGACGTTGATGAAACACTTCGTGTACTTCAAGCACTTCAAACTGGTGGTCTTTGCCCGGCAAACTGGAAACCAGGACAAGCAACTCTTTAATAAACTAATTAAGAAAAGTCCTAACGGTTTGTTAGGACTTTTCTTTTATCCTGATGGCCTTGCGACAAGTCTTCGATTTTAAGTGAAGTAAATATTAATATAGTTTTTTAGGTTTATTTTAAAAATGATTGTACAATATACATATATGATAAAGGAGGAAAATAATCATGAAATTGCGAACACCAATGCCTGAATTAAACGGGGCTACTGAATGGTTAAATGGAGAAGTAAAGAAAGAAGATTTAATCGGAGAAAAGCCGACCCTTATTCATTTCTGGTCTATTAGTTGCCATCTTTGTAAAGAGGCTATGCCACAAGTAAATGAATTTAGAGACCAATACAAAGATAAGTTAAATGTTGTAGCTGTTCATATGCCAAGATCAGAAGATGATTTAAATATAGATGAAATCAAGAGGGTTGCAGCTGAACATGACATTACCCAACCAACCTTTGTAGATAGCGAGCACAAACTAACAGATGCCTTCGAAAATCAATATGTTCCAGCTTATTATGTATTTGATAAGGATGGACAGTTAAGACACTTCCAAGCAGGCGGAAGTGGAATGAAAATGCTTGAAAAACGAGTAAACCGAGTTTTAGATGAAATGGAAAAGAATCAATAATTTCATAAAAAGGGATGAAATGAGATCAGTCAAAAGTCTGATCTCATTTTTTTGTGTTCGATTAATATGTATATAAAGGTGCTAGATTTTTTTATTTTGAAAGAATTCATAAAAATGTGAAAAAAAGGCTGGAAAAATATTTCGAAACCCGATATATTTAATAGTACGTTATTTTTTGCATCAAGGGGAGGGAGAAAAAAATAATGGAAACATTTAAGAAATTAAAGGCATTTTATTGGCCTTACAAAAAGTTTTTCTTTACATCATTGATTTTTTTATTACTTGTGACAGCGATTACCGTGGTCTATCCTATGATTCTTCAGCTCACGATTGATGAAGTTGTTTTAAAAGGGAAGTATGACTGGATTCCATATCTGGCAGTGGGATTTGTTCTAGTAATGGTTATAAAGGGGGGAGCCACATTTATTCAGCAATATACGGGTGACCTTTTTGGGATTACATCTGTCTATCGCTTAAGAAATGAATTGTATGAAAAATTGCAGTATCTGCCTTTTCGTTATTATGATAATGCGAAAACAGGGGATCTCATGTCACGATTAACAGCAGATGTTGAAGCTTTTCGTTTTTTCCTATCATTCGGATTTTCTGAGCTTTTACGCTTCTTCTTATTAATCTCCATAAGCTTTGGAGTCATGCTTTATTATTCCGTTTCGCTTACCTTTGTAACGCTTGTATCATTACCATTTCTCGCTATTGTCGTTTATAAATTCGATAAAGCTGTTCATCCAGCGTTCCGTGGAATACGTAAATCCTTTGGGAAGCTAAATACTAATGTGCAAGAAAATATTAGTGGAATAAATACAGTTAAATCTTTATCCCGAGAAGATTTTCAAATCTCGAAGTTTAATAGTTCAAATGGGGATTATAAAGATAAATATTTATTTACTTCTGATATTTGGGCGAAGTACTTCCCATTAATGGAGTTTCTCGGTAATGTTAGTGTGGTTACACTCCTTGCATATGGTGGATATCTAGTAATGAATGGGAGTCTACAGCCTGGTGAGCTTGTAGCTTTTTACAGCCTTGTTTGGTACATCATATGGCCAATTATGAATTTAGGTTTTACGATTAATTTATTTTCACAATCGAAGGCATCTGGTGAACGACTACTTGAAATTCTTGATGCTGATGAAGAAATTAAGAATGCTAAAGATTCTCTTGAAGTGACACGTTTAAACGGTGAGGTAGAATTTAATCATGTTACGTTAAAATATACTGAAGATGATGCTGAAGCACTCGAGGATATATCGTTTAAAGTAGAATCAGGTAAAGTAGTTGGGTTAATCGGTGCTACTGGATCTGGTAAAACAAGTATTACTCAATTAATTACACGCTTTTATGAACCAACATCAGGAGAGGTATTAATTGACGGGAAAGATGTCCAACAATACTCTATAAAATCACTAAGGAAAAATATCGGATTTGTTCTGCAAGAATCGTTCCTTTTTTCATCTACGATTAAGGCGAATATATCCTATGGACGACCTGAAGCGACAATGGATGAAATTATAGATTCAGCTAAGAGAGCCCAGGCACATGAGTTCATTATGGAACTTCCTGATGGATATGATACAAGATTAGGAGAGAGAGGATTAGGGCTTTCTGGTGGCCAGAAGCAAAGGATTGCGATTGCAAGAGCGATTTGTACTGATCCAAGTATCTTAATCCTAGATGATGCAACCAGCGCTGTTGATATGGAAACTGAATTTCGTATTCAAAAAGCATTTAGAGAAGTGATGGCAGATCGAACAACATTTATTATTGCCCATCGTATATCTTCCTTAAAACATGCTGATGAAATTCTTGTATTAGAAGAAGGGAAAATTGTTGAGCGAGGCGTCCATGAAACATTGCTCAGAAATAATGGGCCTTATCAACGAATCTACGATATACAATATAAAGACCAGAAAAAAATACTCCAAACTCAGGAAGGGTAGGTGAGCCATTGTGAAAAAAGATAAAGTAAGTCCCAATGCGCTTAAGCGGTTTCATTATTCGCAGGATCAAATCATCGATAAACCGTTTAACTGGGAACAGCTTTGGAGGTTACTAACCTATTTAAAACCATATTCAAAGAATTTATTACCTCTTTCGATTCTGATGGTTCTCATCACCACGGGTGTCCGCTTAGTTATCCCGATATTAATAGGGGTTTATACACTTGATAAAGCCATTATAGAAAGAGATGCAAGTCTACTAACGATTTTAGTGGGAATTATAGCTGGATTATATATTCTGAGTTACGTATCCAATGTACTACGAATTAGATGGATGAATCAACTCGGTCAAGGAGTTATTTATGATTTAAGAAAGCATTTATTTTCTCATGTTCAAATGCTTTCCCATCGGTTCTTTGACCAGCGCTCAGCTGGGTCGATTCTTGTTCGGATAATGAATGATATAAATTCATTACAAGAGCTTTTTACAAACGGTGTTATTAATCTCCTGATGGATATGCTAATGCTTGTAGGTATTATCTTGATACTGTCAACATTAAGTCCTGAATTAACATTAGCTGTATTGGTCATATTGCCTTTAATGTTCTTTATTTCTACTAGTCTAAGAAAAAAAATTAGACGTTCATGGCAAAGTGTACGAATAAAACAATCAAAGCTCAACTCTCATTTAAATGAAAGCATTCAAGGAATCCGAGTCACTCAATCCTTCACACAAGAAAAAGAAAATATGGCTTTCTTCGATGGGGTGAATACAGAGAACTATGATAGTTGGAAAACTGCAACAAAGAAGAATGCAATGTTCAGACCTCTTGTGGAATTAACAAATGCTGTCGGTACAGCCGTACTTATTTGGTATGGTGCATACCTAATTCAAGGTGGTTCATTGCAACTTGGAGAATTTGTATCCTTTGCATTTTATTTAGGAATGTTCTGGGAGCCAATTTCAAGGCTGGGAATGGTGTATAACCAGTTATTAATGGGGATGGCGTCTTCTGAAAGGATATTTGAATTTCTAGATGAGAAACCAATTGTACATGAAAAAGCAGGGGCGAAGGATTTAACAGATATTAAAGGGGACATTGTATTTGACTCTGTAGAATTTTCATATGATGAAAAGAGAAAAGCTTTAGATAAGATCAGCTTGGAAATGAAAGCAGGAGAAACGGTGGCATTGGTTGGCCACACAGGCTCAGGTAAAACAACTATTGCTAACCTAATCACTCGTTTCTATGACCCTACTGCAGGAAAAGTAATGATTGATGGAATAGACTTAAAAGATGTTACATTAACGAGTTTACGGAATCAAATTAGCATTGTCTTACAAGATACATTTATCTTCTCCGGCACAATTAAAGAGAACATTCGATTCGGTCGTCCAGATGCTAATGATGAGGAAGTAAAGGAAGCTGCAAAAGCCATTGGAGCACATCGATTTATTGAAAAGCTACCAAATGGATATGAAACTGAAGTAGAAGAACGAGGGAATATCCTTTCTGTAGGGGAAAGACAACTCCTATCGTTTGCAAGAGCACTGCTTGCAAATCCAAGTATTATTATCATGGATGAAGCAACTGCATCAATTGATACCGAAACAGAAGTTCAAATTCAATTAGCATTGAAGAAGCTATTAAATGGTAGAACTGCGATTATCATTGCACATAGGCTTTCGACTATTCGAGAATCAGATAATATTTTTGTTTTAGATCACGGAAAAATCATTGAATCTGGAAATCATGATCAACTCATGGATCTACAAGGTGAATACTTCCACCTTGTAAAAGCTCAATTCAAAATGCTAGAAGTAATCTAGAAGGGTTGTTATTAGCCCGTACGCCGAATACAAGATCAATAGCAAAGCAAAAAGTCATAAAACTGACACCAGTTTTATGGCTTTTCTTCATAGAGATTTTTCGGGTGGTGCCAGGCACGACCCGGATTTTGTCGAATGAGTAAATTTGTGAATAATGTCACAAAATATACATGTTCAATATATCACAATCTATTTAATTGGTTTTATAATAGCTAATAAGTGATAATAAATAAATAGAATGATATTTAGGGGGGTTGTAAAATGGAACTGGATAGCGTCATGTTAAGTAGAATGTTGACGGCTACTACCCTGGCATTTCATATTATCTTTGCAACGATCGGTGTTGGTGTACCGGTTATGATTGCTATTGCTGAATTCGTTGGAATTAAACGAAATGATCCCCATTATCTTCTCCTCGCAAGAAGATGGGCGAGAGGATTTACGATCACAGTTGCAGTAGGAGTCGTAACGGGTACTGCCATTGGTCTCCAGCTATCAATGTTGTGGCCAAGCTTTATGCAAGTTGCAGGTCAAGTCATTGCCCTACCATTATTTTTAGAGACGTTCGCCTTTTTCTTTGAAGCTATTTTTCTTGGAATATATTTATATACTTGGGATCGTTTCAAAAACAAATGGCTTCATTGGATATTAACGATACCTATTATGATTGGATCATCTGCATCGGCATTGTTTATTACAACCGTAAATGCTTTTATGAATACACCACAAGGATTCGACCTACAAGATGGAAAAGCAGTTAATATTGATCCTATCGCAGCGATGGTAAACCCTGCTACACCAACTAAGGTTTTCCATGTAGTAGTTACTTGTTATTTAACAGCAGCACTAATACTAGCAGCCATTACCGCATTTCATATTCTTAAGAAGAAAAGTGGAGCCTATCATAGGAAAGCTCTACGACTTACGATGGTCTCTGCTCTAATTTTCGGTATTGGTACAGCTGTTGCCGGTGATCTATCTGCAAAATTTTTAGCAGAATATCAACCTGAAAAATTAGCGGCAGCTGAATGGCATTTTGAAACTGAAACTAATGCAGATCTTATTTTATTTGGAACATTAAATGAAAACAATGAAGTAACAAACGAAATTAGATTACCCGGATTTTTAAGCTTTTTAGCTGGAAGCTCGTTTGATACTGAAGTGATAGGGTTAAATGAGTTCCCAGAAGATGAACAACCACCATTATGGGTTCATTATATGTTTGATCTTATGGTAACGATTGGGATATATAGTTTGTTTATCTCTGCATTATTTATTCTGTTCTGGCTATGGAAAAAGTGCAATGAATGGAATAAGCTTCTGTTGTGGGGGATTGTTGCTAGTGGTCCATTATCGATGCTCGCCATTGAGTTTGGGTGGATCTTTGCCGAAGTAGGAAGGCAGCCATGGATTTTACGAGGGTACATGAAAGTAGGGGAAGCCGCAACTAAAGCGGATGGAGTAGGTTTAACCTTCATCTTATTTGTGCTGCTTTATATCATTCTAGGGACATTATGTGTGATTGTGTTAATAAAAATGTTTAAAAATAAACCTGCTGAAGTAGAGTTAGATCAAAGGTTTCAAATCGATGATCTTCATAAATAAGGAAAGTAATAAAATGGGAAAACAAGCTTCGTAAGAGTGTTCCTAACAATGGTGCAAAAACAATAAGGAGTTAATATTGTACCATGAGTACTCTTAAGCTTATTTTTTGTAAAAGGAGGAGTAATGTTGAGCATTGAGGTTATAGGAATAACCGTTCTTTGGTTATTTTTGTATGGTTATCTAATTGTTGCATCCATTGATTTTGGAGCCGGCTTTTTTGCCTTTTACGCTAAAATCACCAAAAAAGACCATATCATGAATGATTTGATAAGCCGCTACCTATCTCCTGTTTGGGAAGTTACCAACGTTTTTTTCGTCTTTTTCTTTGTTGGATTAGTTGGATTTTTCCCTGATACCGCCTATTACTATGGCACGGCTTTATTAATTCCTGGTAGTATCGCCTTAATTTTATTAGCCATTCGTGGGTCATTTTATGCTTTTGGAAATTATGGCTCAAAAGATAACATTTTTTATCTCTTTTTGTATGGTGCAACAGGATTGTTAATTCCTGCATCACTATCAACTGCTTTAACGATTTCTGAAGGCGGATTTCTGTTAGAAGTAGATGATAAGGTAATCTTTTTAGCCGGGGAATTATTGACAAGTCCATATTCTTGGAGTGTGGTCGTCTTATCAATTGTTTCAGTATTATTTATTAGTGCATCCTTCTTAACGTATTATGCCGATAGAGCTGGAGACATTGATGCAAGAGAAATATTACGGAAATTTGCTCTATTTTGGAGCCCCCCGACGATTTTAGCAAGCTTACTCGTTTTTGTAGGTTTAAGAGAACATAATCCTGGACATTTTCAAAATGCTTTAGATATTTGGTGGATGTTTGGATTATCACTTCTATTTTTCTTAATGGCTTCCTATTTAATCTATATAAGAAAGAGCTTAGGAACAGCATTTATCCTTGTGATGCTACAATTTTTCTTTGCCTTTTTCGGATATGGCGCCTCACATTTACCATATATTCTAAAACCTTTTATAACCATTCAAAGTGGTGTAACGAACCCGACGATGGGGACGGCCCTAGTGATTGCGTTTATTGCAGGATTATTCCTTTTAATTCCTTCATTGTTTCTCCTTATGAAATTGTTCTTATTTGATGCGGATTATATAAAAGGTAATAAATGAACGTTTACGCCTCATTTATGGGTGTTTTTTATAACAATTTATTTGTATAACTAGGCTTTTGTGCTGGGTACAAAAGACTAAAAAGGAATTCGTCAAAAAGCCAGGTATGTATTTGACATCCAGGTTTCAGCATCACTAGAGTCACAAACCGAATTGATACTATAATATAAATGATGATTATGCTAAAATATGGGGAATGAAGCACTCAGAATTTGGAGGAAGATGATTGTGAAAAAAGAGTTTGTTGTCGTTGGACTTGGCCGTTTTGGTGGCAGTATCGTCCGTTCCTTATCAGAGCAGGGTTTAGAAGTGATGGCCATTGATCAAGATGAAGAAAAAGTCAATGAATTTTCTTCGATTGCATCCCATGCAGTAGTAGCTGATTCAACAGATGAATCAGTACTAAAAAGTTTAGGGATTCGAAATTTTGATCATGTCATTGTCGCTATTGGTGAGGACATTCAATCTAGTATTTTAACTACATTAATGCTCAAAGAAATTGGGGTTAAAAACATAACTGTAAAGGCTCAAAATGATTATCATGAGAAAGTATTAAGAAAAATCGGTGCAGATCAGGTTGTACATCCTGAGAGGGACATGGGAAAGCGTATTGCAAATAATATTATCTCTAATAATGTTCTGGATTATCTAGAACTTTCAGATGAGCATTCAATCGTTGAAATAGTAGCGAATGAACGTCTTGACGGAAATTCTTTAATAGATCTCGATATACGTGCAAAATATGGGCTTAATATTGTGGCTATTAAGAGGGACAAAGATATCATTGTTTCTCCACAGGCAGATGAAAGCGTTCTAAAAGGGGATATTTTGATTGTTATTGGTGCGGATTCTGACATTTCAAGATTTGAAAAGAAAGTCATGTTTTAACTAATAACCTATAGGCGCCATGATGAAAGGATCAAAAAACCGATTACGCCCTGTGTTAACGTCTTTCTGACCCACTAGTAAGACACTCCGTAAACTAAATTTATCTTAAAAAAAGGTTGGCCAATTGGCCAACCTTTTTTTAATTATACTTCCATGATAATAGGAAGGATCATCGGACGACGCTTTGTCTTTTCGTATAAGTATGGAGCAAGCGTATCAGTAATTTCATTCTTAATTTCAGACCATTGAGAGGTTCTGCGTTCTAATACTTTGTTTAAATGCTTAGAAATTAGGTTTTGTGCTTCATTAATTAAATCACCGGATTCCCTCATATATACAAATCCACGAGAGATCAAATCTGGACCTGATGCGATTTTGAAATCCTTCATATTAATACTAACAACTACAATAACCAATCCTTCTTCTGAAAGGATTCTACGATCACGTAGGACTATGTTTCCAATATCTCCAATACCGCTTCCATCAATATAAACGGAACCAGAAGGAATCTTCCCTGCTATTTGTGCTGAGTCATTAGTTAAAGCCAAGACCTCACCGTTATCCATGATAAAACAGTTATCAGGTTCAACCCCACAATCAACACCAAGTTGAGCGTGCATCTTTTGCATACGGAATTCGCCATGTATTGGCATAAAGAATTTTGGTTTCATTAAGCGAAGCATTAACTTTTGTTCTTCCTGACTACCATGTCCTGAAGTGTGAATATCATTTAATGAACCGTGAATTACCTCTGCACCGGCCCGGAACAACAGGTTAATCGTACGATTCACACTGATTGTATTTCCAGGAATCGGAGAAGAAGAGAAGACAACTGTGTCTCCAGGCTGGATCTGGATTTGTCTGTGGGTGCCACCAGCGATCCTTGAAAGTGCCGCCATTGGTTCTCCTTGACTTCCTGTACATAGAATAACCACTTCATTCGAAGGTAAACGATTAATTTGATGATGGTCAATGAACGTGTCCTTTGGAGCTTGAATGTAACCAAGTTCTTGTCCGATTCTGATCGCAGCCTCCATGCTACGTCCAAAGACAGCTACTTTTCGATTCGTTAATACCGCTGATTCTACTACTTGTTGTAGACGGTGAATGTTTGAAGCAAAAGTAGCAAAGATAATACGGCCATCAACTTTTCGGAAAATGTCATTGATACTATCTCCAACACGTCGTTCTGACATTGTAAAGTTTGGTACTTCACTATTTGTACTGTCTGATAGTAAGCAGAGGACCCCTTCCTTCCCAATTTCAGCCATTTTCGTAAGGTTAGCTGGTTCGCCAACAGGGGTGAAATCAAACTTGAAATCTCCTGTATGAACAATATTACCAGGAGGTGTTTTAACCACAATTCCATAAGAATCCGGGATACTGTGAGTTGTTCTAAAGAAGGTGACAGATGTCTTTCTAAATTTAATGATATCATCTTCACCAATTGTATTTAATTTTGTCGTTCTTAGAAGACCGTGCTCTTCTAATTTGTTTTTAATAAGACCAATTGCTAACTTACCTGCGTAAATGGGAATATTAAGCTCACGTAGTAGGTATGGAATTCCTCCTATATGGTCTTCATGACCGTGAGTAACGAATAATCCCTTAATTTTATCAACATTTTTCGCAAGATAAGTATAGTCAGGGATTACGTAATCAATTCCTAGAAGTTCATCTTCTGGAAACTTAATCCCCGCATCAATTAAAATAATCTCATCTTGAAATTGTACGCCATATGTGTTTTTTCCGATTTCACCCAAACCGCCAAGGGCGAAAACTGCTGTTTGATCGTTTTTAACAAATTTCATATCGTATTAATTCTCCACTTTGTAGTTTTCAGATTGTTGTTCATACTCTAAATGAGAGTCGTCCAACTTTTGGACAAATTCAATATTATACGGTTCTTCTTTTAGCTTTAGGCGTACTTCACGTTCTGATTCTGCTTCAACATATAAAGCTTTAGTACTTTCGCGCACGGGTACTTCTAGTTTACTTTCTTGGTAGTACACTTTGTAAATCATTTTTCTCTCTCCTTATCCGTTTTCAAAAAAATGTAACTTTTCTATATTTTAAAAAGTTATTAACAAATTCACTTACTTTCATAACACCATTATGTGTGTTGTTATGTATTATTATATCCAATTTTTTATGTAAAACTTGGATGATCAACTCTATTATATAATGGTTTAAAACTAAAATAAAGAATAGCCCTCCGGCTTTGAGGGCTCCATTACTTAAGCAATTGTTTTTTTTCTGAGTAAATCCTTCCATTGTTTTAAAAGCTTCTTTCGTAGCTTTTTTAACATACGGATCACTCCTTACTTAGTAGTTTACCTAGATTTGCCGTTAAAGTAAAGCGTCCTTACAACACTTACCTCTTTATTTACGGTTAGTATATGGAGTTTTTAAAAGATTTTACATGGTTATGTCTGGTAAAAAAACTTTTCTCTCTTCTTGATTGACTTTTATTTAACGAAGGTTTACCGTTAAAATCGTATTTTATAAGATATCCTAGTAAAGGAGTTTTAGTTTTGTCGAAAATCGTTTTTTTTGATATAGATGGTACCCTTTTAGATGATGATAAAAAACTTCCACAAGCAACAAAAGAAGCTATTCAAACATTACAAGCAAATGGGACATATGTTGCCATCGCCACAGGTAGAGCGCCATTTATGTACGAAGAATTAAGAAAAGAACTAGGAATAGATTCTTATGTATCCTTTAATGGACAATATGTCGTATTTGAAAATAAAGTGATTTATAAAAATCCTCTTAACAACGTTGTATTAAAAGAGTTGCTTAATGATAGCGAAAGAAGAGATCATCCCGTTGTTTTCTTGAATCAAAACACAATGAAATCTACTGTAAAACATCATCCGTTTATTAAAGAAAGTATGGAAAGTCTAAAATTTCCACATCCTGATTATCAGCCTGACTTTTATAGTGATAAAGAAATTTATCAATCCCTGCTGTTTTGTAGACAGGAAGAAGAAGATTATTATCGTGAAAATTATCGTGATTTCTCTTTTATTAGATGGCATGAATATTCAATGGATATTCTTCCCCGTGGTGGATCCAAGGCAGAAGGTATCAAAAAAATGATAGCTGAGTTAGGATTTAAATTAGAGGATGTATATGCTTTTGGAGATGGTTTAAATGATATCGAAATGATAGAAGCCGTTGGAACAGGAGTTGCCATGGGAAATGCTGTTGAGGAAGTAAAAAAACATGCTTCTCTTGTAACAAAGCATGTTGACGATAATGGAATTTATTTTGGATTGAAAAAATTAAAATTAATTTGATTTGCAGTGAGGGTGGCTCTTTTTAAGGAGTCACTCTTTTTATTTTTACGAGAGGTAAATATTATACAGATTCTTCTTTTGTTTGAGGCGTTTCCGCATTTCTAAGTGTCCAGCTCGAGCGCCAGGCCCTCGAGCCTAAAGCCAAGTCCCATAGAAAGGGAAAAGGCACCCTTTTTATGAGACTCGGCTTATGCTTGTCGAAGGCCCACAGGATGTGTGTCAGAAAGGTGTTGCCACAGGACGCGGCGGGTTTTAGCTATTCTCCTTTGTTCGAGATGCTTCCGCATTTTCGAAGTGTCCAGCTCCAGCGCCTAGCTCCTCGAGAACATAAGTCAAACCACCAAGGAAGGGAAAGGGCACCCTTCCTTGGTGGCTCGCCTTAGGCTTGTCGGAGGCCCACAGGATGTGGGTTAGAAAGGCGTTGCTACAGGACGTGGCGGTTTTAGCCTTTCTTCCTCTGTTCAAGGCGCTTCCGTATTTCTTTTTACCTGTCAATAGGAACGGCTCCTTCGATTGGTTGTAATGGATTTTCTTGGTCAATATGGTCGTAGAACATAATTCCGTTTAGATGATCGATTTCATGTTGAAAAGCTATACTAGCAATTCCTCTTAATCTAATTTTGATTTCCTCACCATCTACATTCCAGCCCTTAACAGTAATCCGTGAAAACCTGGGTACATATCCGGGTACAGCACGATCTACTGAAAGACAACCTTCTCCAGAAGTTAAATAAGCTGTTTCTACTGAGTGACTAATAATTTTAGGATTAAATAATGCATAGCTGTATAATTTGCCTTTATTATCTTTAACATGGACGGCAAGCATACGCTTTGAGACATTTATTTGCGGTGCAGCAAGTCCAATTCCTGGTCGCAATCCGTATTTTTTAGAAGTATCTGGATCTTGACTATTCTTAACATAGTCCAATAAACTGTTTAATATTTTTTTGTCTTCCTCTGTTGGAGGGAGAGATACTTCTTTGGCTACTTCTCTCAGCGTAGGATGTCCTTCGCGAATAATATCATCCATGGTTATCATATATGTTCCCCCATTCATACAAATCCTTATAATTATAAAATATAGTCTATCAAAGGGTTGAAAAAAAGTTAACTATTAGAAATAGTATTCATAAATCCTGGATGATAGGAATAGATTTTTTCTAGGACAACCTATTTGTTCGCAAATGATTTATCATAGTTGAAACTCCCTATTGTCAAACTAATTTTGGACCTATATAGTAGAAGATGTCATATAGTAAGGGGGAAAATAAGTGTTAAAATTACATAGTGTCTTGGTAACTCTTGTCGCTGTATTTATACTTTCTGGCTGTGTTGGAGGAGCGTCACCTCAGGAAAATATTTATAATGTTTTAGAAGAAACCGTTCAGAAAGAAAAAGGTTTTGAAAAGGTCCAGGAGCCTCTAGTGGAGCTTGAAAAAAAAGAACAGGAAATCTTTAAAAAAGTAATTGGACTTGGGATGAAAGAAATCGATCAAATCAAGGAGCTTTCTGATCAAGCACTTGATAATATTGAAAAACGAGATAAGTATATTACAAACGAAGTTGACTCAATGAACAAAGCTAAAACTGAGTTTGAAAAAATGAACGAGTATATTGGAAAGATCGAAGAAGATTCATTGAAAAACCAAGCAAAAAAATTACAAAATATTATGGAAGACCGATTTAAAAGTCATGAACAATTGGCCAAAAGCTATAAGGAAGCATTAGAAAAGGATAAAAAGCTTTACGAAATGTTAAAAAAAGAAGATTTAACAATGGAGCAATTACAAAAACAGATTGGTGAAATTAACAAAACATATGAGAAAGTATTATCAATAAACAAAGAGTATAACGATAAAACAGACCAATTCAACAAAGAAAAACTCAGCTTCTATAAGAGTGCGGGAATCGAAACGAATCAAGATAGTGAAACAGCGTCAAAAGGGAACTAGACAGTGTACTAGTTCTCTTTTTTGCATTTAAATGTCATCAGTTTAAATAGGAAATTAAAGTAAGCTGGGCAAATATCCCATGCAAAAAGACCACAGACACGATCATTTAAGAAGGTTTTTAACACTTCCTTCATCTAATCGGAATAGATGGAACAAGGATATCTTTATTCATTTAGTAATTTTTAAAAGCTGTTTTCGTAAACATTGTTGTTATTTGATAAAGGGGTGGTAGGTTGCAGAGAAAGGTTGCTCGCTTTCCGGGTGGGGCTGGCGGTGAACCTCCTCGTCGTCTTGCTCTTGCTAAGGTCCCACCTGTGCCGCTTCTCACGCAGGAGTCTCTTCCCCTCCTCTTCAACCAATCTTTTTAAAAAATATACTATCGAGAATTAATGTATAACAGATGAAGAATTCGTCTGTTGTTTTATAATACAGTTATATTTATTTGATTAATACAGAAGGAACAAAGTACAATAGAATAGAATTGTTAATTTAATTGAAAGTGTTAAGAATACAAGTATTTTCTGATTGACGGCATCAATTTAAGTATTGTAAACTGAAAGAGGTGATTTTGGAATTGTATTAATGGATTTCTTGTATTGATTGATACAGTTTTTGTATATCAGTTTAGGGTTTGCTTTCTATAAATTGTGGGAAACTATGAATAACTTATTTTATAGCAGTATTCATAGTAGACCCTAATGTTTTAGGGTAACCTAAATTCTGTATGTGAAAATCTAAAATAAATGATGAAAGAAAGGATAGGTGACTTCGATGGCTTCGAAATCAAAGAAAGCACCATTTGATGCGAAAAAAACACTCGAAAAGATTGAAGAGCAATTCGAAATGTTTCAAATTCTAAATGAAGAAGGCGAAGTAGTAAATGAAGACGCTATGCCTGACTTAAGCGATGAGCAATTACAGGAATTAATGCGTCGTATGGTCTATACTCGTATACTTGACCAAAGATCAATCTCGTTAAATCGTCAAGGACGTTTAGGCTTCTATGCTCCAACTGCAGGACAAGAGGCATCTCAAATTGCTTCACACTTTGCTTTGGAAAAAGAAGACTGGATCTTGCCAGGATACAGAGATGTTCCACAAATTGTTTGGCACGGACTGCCTTTATACCAAGCATTCTTGTTCTCTCGTGGACATTTTAAAGGAAACCAAGCTCCAGAAGGTGTAAATGTTCTTTCACCACAAATTATTATCGGAGCTCAAATTATTCAAACAGCAGGTGTTGCGCTAGGTCTTAAAAAACGTGGAAAACAAGCTGTGGCTGTTACATACACAGGTGACGGTGGTTCATCACAAGGTGATTTCTATGAAGGAATTAACTTTGCTGGTGCATTCAGTGCTCCTGCCATTTTCTTCGTACAAAATAACCAATTCGCGATTTCAACACCTCGTGACAAACAGACAGCAGGTAAAACGATTGCTCAAAAGGCAGTTGCTGCAGGGATTCCGGGTGTATTAGTTGATGGAATGGATCCATTAGCTGTTTATGCTGTTACATTAGATGCTCGTGAACGTGCTGTTAATGGGGAAGGACCAACTTTAATTGAAACAATGTGTTACCGTTATGGTCCTCATACCATGGCTGGAGATGACCCAACTCGTTACCGTACTTCGGAAATGGATAATGAGTGGGAGAAGAAGGATCCTCTTGTTCGTTTCCGTAAATTCCTTGAAGGGAAAAAATTATGGAATGAAGAGCAGGAAAACGAAGTCATTGAAGAAGCAAAAGAAGATATAAAACAAGCTATTAAAAAAGCTGATGGAACTCCAAAACAGAAAGTAACTGACTTTATCGGAAATATGTTCGAAGAGCTTCCACATAACTTAAAAGAGCAATTAGAAATATATAAAGAAAAGGAGTCGAAGTAAGCCATGGCGCAAATGACAATGATTCAAGCAATCACTGATGCCCTGCGCACTGAACTAGCAAACGATGAAAATGTACTCGTTTTTGGTGAGGATGTAGGTCAAAATGGTGGTGTATTCCGTGCAACGGAAGGTCTTCAAAAAGAATTTGGTGAAGATCGAGTATTTGATACTCCGCTAGCTGAATCTGGTATTGGCGGGCTAACAATTGGATTAGCACTGCAAGACTATCGTCCAGTCCCAGAGATCCAGTTCTTTGGATTCGTGTATGAAGTAATGGATTCCATAAGTGGTCAATTAGCTCGTATGCGCTATCGTTCAGGTGGTACTTTCCATGCTCCTGTGACGATTCGTTCACCATTTGGTGGGGGAGTACATACTCCTGAATTGCATGCAGACAGTTTAGAAGGATTAATGGCACAGCAGCCTGGACTAAAGGTAGTTATTCCTTCAACTCCTTATGATGCAAAAGGATTGCTTATTTCTTCAATTAGAGATAATGATCCAGTCATTTTTCTGGAGCATATGAAATTATACCGTTCATTCCGTCAAGAGGTACCTGAGGAAGAGTATACAATTGAACTCGGAAAAGCGGATGTGAAACGTGAAGGTACTGATTTAACAATCATTGCTTACGGTGCAATGGTTCACGAATCACTGAAAGCAGCAGACGAACTTGAAAAAGAAGGCGTTTCTGTTGAAGTCATTGATTTACGTACTGTAAGTCCAATAGATATTGATACAATTATGGCTTCAGTTGAGAAAACAAACCGTGCCATTGTTGTTCAAGAAGCACAGAAACAAGCAGGTATTGCTGCAAATGTTGTTGCTGAGATCAACGATAGAGCAATCTTAAGTCTTGAAGCCCCAGTATTACGTGTTACTGCACCAGATACTGTATATCCATTCTCTCAAGCAGAGCCAATTTGGTTGCCTAATCATAAGGATGTACTTGAGACAGCGAAAAAAGTATTAAACTTCTAACCTATATATAGAAAAAAGAATTGGCTCATTAGATTGATTGGCCATAACTTTATAATTGATTACAGCGCAGTGTAATGCTTTAGATGTTATGGCTAGCATTTTGATCTCATGAATCATTCTTAGGCACAATTATTCAAAAACATCTAATAGGATATTAATAACAGGAGGGCGAATTCATGTCATTCGAATTCAAATTACCAGACATTGGTGAAGGTATTCACGAAGGTGAGATCGTAAAGTGGTTTGTCAAACCCGGCGATAAAGTAGAAGAAGACGACGTGCTATGTGAAGTTCAGAATGATAAAGCGGTAGTTGAAATTCCATCTCCAGTAGCCGGAACCGTTGAAGATTTACTTGTTGATGAAGGGTCTGTTGCCGTCGTAGGTGACTCCCTCATTAAATTCGACGCACCTGGTTATGAAGATCTTCAATTTAAAGGTGATCACGGAGACGGCGATAAGAAAGAAGAAAAAACGGAAGGTCAAGTTCAAGGTACGGCAGAAGCTGGAGAGACCGTTGATAAAGAAGCTTCAGAAGAAACTGGGCCTAAAGGTGAAACTGGTGCAGGAGTACAAGCAGAAGTTGATGTAGATCCGAATCGTCGTGTTATTGCAATGCCGTCAGTCCGCAAGTATTCACGTGAAAACGGCGTTGAAATCCGTCAAGTGTCTGGTTCTGGAAAAAATGGCCGTGTACTAAAAGAAGATATTGACACATTTAAAGCAGGCGGTGCAAAACCAGCGGTAACTGAAGCAAAACAAGAAAGTAAAACAGAAGAAAATGTTCAAAAACAAGAAGAA
The DNA here is from genome assembly GCF_016908495.1 of Rossellomorea pakistanensis. Lineage (GTDB taxonomy): Bacteria > Bacillota > Bacilli > Bacillales > Bacillaceae_B > Rossellomorea > Rossellomorea pakistanensis. The sequence goes on from NZ_JAFBDZ010000003.1 coordinate 369,480, forward strand.
ACACCAATAGCACAAGCAATTCCTGAAGGAGAATACCCTGAAACACGCGAGAAAATGAGCGGTATCCGTAAAGCGATTGCTAAAGCAATGGTAAACTCTAAGCATACTGCTCCTCACGTTACGTTGATGGACGAAGTAGATGTAACAAAGCTTTGGGCTCACCGTAAAAAGTTTAAAGAAGTGGCAGCAGAAAAAGGTGTTAAATTAACGTTCTTGCCATATATCGTTAAAGCATTGACTAGTGCATTACGTGAATTCCCTGCTCTAAATACTTCTTTAGATGATACTACTAGTGAAATCATTCATAAGCATTATTTCAATATCGGTATTGCAGCTGACACTGATAAAGGTCTTCTTGTACCTGTAGTGAAAAATGCAGATCGTAAATCTATGTTCTCAATTTCAAATGAAATTAATGAACTAGCAGGAAAAGCCCGTGATGGGAAACTTTCAGGAGACGAAATGAAAGGTGCTTCTTGCACAATTACCAACATTGGGTCAGCGGGAGGACAATGGTTTACACCAGTTATTAACCATCCTGAAGTAGCTATACTTGGTGTGGGACGTATCGCTGAAAAACCTGTAGTTAAAAATGGTGAAATTGTAGCTGCACCTGTGTTAGCATTATCATTGAGCTTTGATCATCGTATGATTGATGGAGCGACTGCTCAACATGCACTGAATCATATCAAGCGTTTGTTGAACGATCCAGAATTATTATTAATGGAGGCGTAATTCGATGGTAGTAGGAGATTTTCCAATTGAAACAGATACTATAGTTGTAGGTTCAGGTCCTGGGGGATATGTTGCCGCAATTCGTGCAGCACAATTAGGGCAGAAAGTAACGATTGTTGAAAAAGAAACCCTTGGTGGCGTTTGTTTAAATGTTGGATGTATTCCATCTAAAGCACTCATCACTGCAGGTCACCGTTTTCATCAAGCACAGCATTCAGATGATATGGGAATTGTTGCTGAAAATGTAAAAGTCCAATTTGATAAAGTCCAAGAATGGAAAGCTGGAGTTGTAAAAAAACTTACTGGCGGTGTTGAAGGACTTTTAAAAGGAAATAAAGTTGAAATCGTACGAGGAGAAGCTTATCTGACTGATGCTAATACTCTTCGCGTGATGGACGATAACTCAGCCCAAACTTATAAGTTCAATAACTTAATCTTGGCGACTGGATCACGTCCTATTGAAATTCCTAGCTTTAAATTTTCAAAACGTGTTCTTGATTCAACAGGTGCCTTAAGCTTAACGGATATCCCTGAAAAGCTAATTGTAATTGGTGGGGGATATATTGGAACGGAACTTGGTACTGCTTACGCTAACCTTGGATCAAAAGTAACCATTCTTGAAGGTGCTGACGATATTCTAAGTGGATTCGAAAAGCAAATGACGACCATTGTGAAAAAGGGTCTTAAGAAAAAAGGCGTCGATGTCATTACAAAAGCGATGGCCAAAGGCGTTGAAGAAAATGATAATGGCGTAGTTGTGAAATATGAAGTGAAAGGTGAAGAACAATCACTAGAAGCGGACTATGTATTGGTTACTGTTGGACGTCGCCCTAATACGGATGATATCGGACTTGAAGAAGTCGGTATTGAAATGACAGATCGTGGTGTAATCAAAATTGACAAGCAATGTCGTACAAATGTATCAAATATTTATGCAATTGGCGATATTGTAGATGGACCACCACTAGCCCATAAAGCTTCTTATGAGGGTAAAATTGCTGCAGAAGCTATTTCTGGTGAACCTGCTGAAATTGATTATCTTGGAATTCCCGCTGTTTGCTTTACAGATCCTGAACTGGCTACTGTTGGTTATTCAGAAGCTGAAGCAAAAGAAGAAGGAATTGAAGTGGTTGCAGCTAAATTCCCATTTGCAGCAAATGGCCGTGCACTTGCATTAAATAGTTCAGAAGGGTTCCTAAAGCTTGTTACTCGTAAAGAGGATGGACTTGTGATTGGAGCACAAATCGTTGGTGCTGGTGCATCTGACATGATTGCTGAACTTGGTTTAGCAATTGAATCTGGAATGACTGCAGAAGATATTGCTATGACCATTCATGCTCATCCAACACTTGGAGAGATCTCAATGGAAGCAGCAGAAGTTGCTATTGGAAGCCCGATTCATATTGTTAAATAATATAAAAAGCCTGGTCAAAGAGACCAGGCTTTTATAATAGATTAGAAAGTATAAACATTGGGTATGTTTAAGGGTAAAAGTTATCATGCTCAAACAGTTAGTTTATTGAGTGTAAGGCAGCATATTCATGGTGAACCACTCACTTTATGTCCAGCCCCAACGCCTAGACCTTCGAGACATAAGTCAAGCCCAATAGAAACGGAAAAGGCACCCTTTCTATTGGGCTTGACGTATACTTGTCAGGCATGGTCAAAGCGCCAGAGCTTTTCTTATTACCACTTTTCTATCGTATTACTAATTGGAATCACGATATCTTCTGTGTCTGTGTAACCCACTATTTTAAGAACAACTTGATTTTGATCAATCATCACGATAGCTGGATAGGTTTCGTTATATTTTGAGAATTTATTTTCGTCCTCATTCTTTTTTGATACAATTTTCATTTCTTTTAATTCTTCTGGAAATCGACGTTTTAATTCAATGACGGCATCATAATAAGAAGTTTCATTTCTTACATTATTTTCATCTGTAAAAAACACGATCTCTTTTTTGATTATCTCATTGGCATCCGTAATTTTTTCAACAGAGTTACAAGAAGACAGTATGAATATATTCAATAGTATAATGCTGATTAAAATTGAGTATCTCATCGATTATCCTCTTTTCCTCGCGATCTTTGATTGATTTGTAAAAATATTACTAATGAACTTCTTGATTCACATTTTAACATAAGGAAGTTATGAAAATTGGACTATCATTAAAATGTTACAAAAATGAAAAATCAACAATATATTTAATATGTTTTATATATGGCCATAAAGAGAATATATTTAAATAAAAATAAATTCCGTGGTGAGAATATGAAAAATTATATTACATTCCTAATTCAATGGATCATTTGGAGCTTCTTCTCGCTAGCTGTCTGGCTTTCTCAGAAAGATCAGTTAGAGTATAAATGGATTATGTTTATGATCTTCTGTTATTTTGCCATTATGGTCGGGTTTAAAATTATTAAATCTAAAAGAGTCACATTTCTCATTACCACTCTCAGTCTTGCTACCTTTTTTTCATTAAAATTTCTATTTGAACAATTCATTCCTTATAATTAACAAGGTTTATTTTGTAAGAAGTGTAAATCGTCCACTATAAGGTATAGTTGTATGTTAAAATATTCAAAGGAAATATATGAAAGGTGAGAGAAATGAAAAAATTTATTGTAGCCTGCGTAAGCATTCTATTGCTTACAGCCTGCACACAGGACGCAACATTAGAAAAGCCTAAAGAAACGGAATTTAAAACGGAAGAAAAGAAAGAACAGGACACTTCAGGAGAAGAAAAAAAAGCTGTGGATGAAAGAAATTCAGAAGAAGAGGCTGCAAATGAAGAAGTTAAGGTAGATCCACAATATAAGGTTAATCCTGGTAATTGGTCTATTGAACCAATTGATGATGCAAACTCAAAAGTTGTATTATTAACGATTGATGATGCCCCTGACAAACATGCATTAGAAATGGCTAAAACATTAAAAAAACTGGATGCGAAAGCGATATTCTTTGTTAATGGTCATTTTCTAGACACTCCTAAAGAAAAAGAAGCCTTAAAGCAAATCCACGACCTTGGTTTTATAATTGGAAATCATACATATTCACATAGGACGCTTAGTGAACTCAGTATAGAGGAACAGCAGAAAGAAATTGTTTCTCTGAGTGATACAGTAGAATCAATCACAGGGGAAAGACCTAAATTTTTTAGAGCTCCATTTGGAGACAATACAGATTTTAGTAAGCAAGTAGTGAACGATCAGAAAATGAGTTTAATGAATTGGACATACGGATATGATTGGGAGACGGATTATCAAACAGGAGAAGCAATCGCTGAGATAATGGTGAATTCTCCATACTTAACTGACGGTGCGAATCTTCTTATGCATGACCGGGAATGGACAAATGAGGGTTTAGAAGCAATAGTAAATGGTTTACGAGAAAAAGGCTACGAAATTCTGGATCCTAATTTAATTCAAACCCCAGAAGGATAAAAAAGGAAAAGGGACTGGCATTAATAAATTGTCAGTTCCTTTTATTATCTTCATACCTACGAGAGAATAGTATAAATTGAAAGCGGTTTAAATAATATATAATTGGAAGGAAAAACTTTTAATGTGTCATACAATTTAGGCTTGAAATTTTAAATGTGTTATAATATTATAGATTTATAGAGATTAAAACGCTTTCAAACTAAATGACCAAGGAGAGATAAAATGATGGGTACAATTGTTTGTCAAACATGTTTAAACACAATCGAGCACTTTGAAGATGAAAAGGTATCAGTTTTATTCTCCAATTGTTGTGATTGTGAAGACGAAGTAGAAATTGACGATTAATAATAATCAGAAATCTGTTTAAAGCTTTCGTTATAGACAATAAAATCCCAAAATAAAGATCGAGCAATTTTCTAGTGAATATTAAACGAAAAAGAACCATTATATAAAGTTGCCTATCCAACTTTATATAATGGTTCTTAACTTATTGTAAAGAGATTACTACGAAATATGGTTGTCCCCAAGTTAGCCCAGCACTATACCCCGCTAGTTTTAAGCTAAGAAGTGAAGGGAAAACACGATTACATATTACGGTCTGTTTTTGGTGATCAGTTCCTTTTGATTAGCGTATGGCTTTATGTTCTTTTATGACGCGTAAATGTCTTAGGTCATAATCCTCTGGACCTTGTACTGGAAGTCCAGCCGCTATATTGGTTTTAATATAGTTAATATTTTCAGCTGTAATGATTTCTCCTGGAATAAAGATTGGGATTCCTGGTGGATAAACCATAATAAATTCTGCGATGATCCGTCCGACAGAATCATCAATTGGAATGACCTCAGTATCAGCGTAAAAGGCATCCCTAGGACTCAGTGATAGTACTGGAATATCCGGTAAAAGGACTTTAGGACGAGAATCATCGTTGATTTGTGAGAACTGTGTTGAAAGCTCTTGTAAAGCAAGTACTAATTTTTCACCTTCAGCAAGAGTGTCGCCAGGTGTTATAATACAAAGGATATTGTAAAGATCGGAAAGCTCTACCTCGATATTATGAACCTCTCGTAACCATTTTTCTGCATCATATCCTGAAATCCCTAAATCCTTAATTGAAATAATTAGCTTTGTTGGATCATAATCGAAAGTTGCTTTAGTACCTAAAATTTCTTTACCAACGCAGTATAGATTTTCAATATCATTGATTTTTTTACGAAGTGTTTCAGATAGCTGAATGGTTTGTTCGATTAGTTCTTTTCCTTCAGTAGCCAACCTTTTTCTAGCCACATCAAGGGAAGCTAGTAATAAATAGGAAGTAGAAGTTGTCGTCAGCATACTCAAAATGCTTTGTACCCTTTTTGGTGACACCAGACCCTCTCGAATATTTAATATAGAGCTTTGAGTCATGGAGCCACCCAATTTATGAACGCTTGTTGCTGCCATATCAGCTCCAGCCTGCATAGCAGAAAGAGGTAGATCATCATGGAAATGAATATGGACTCCATGTGCTTCATCGACAAGTACTGGTACTTGGTAAGAATGAGCAATTTCGACGATTTTTTTCAAATCAGCTGAAATTCCAAAATAAGTAGGGTTGATAACTAGTACTCCCTTTGCATCAGGGTTTTGTTCTAACGCTTTTGATACTGAATCAGTTGTGATACCATGTGATATCCCTAAGTCTACATCTACATCAGGATGAATGAAAATAGGTGTCGCACCTGAGAATACAATGGCGCTCATAACGGATTTATGAACATTTCTAGGGACAATAATCTTATCTCCAGGGCCACATACCGACATCACCATTGTCATAATGGCACCGCTCGTTCCTTGAACGGAGAAGAAGGTATGATCTGCACCAAAAGCCTCGGCAGCTAAATCTTGTGCTTGTTTAATCATGCCTTTTGGCTGATGGAGGTCATCTAATGGGCCAATATTGATTAAATCTATTGAAAGTGCATTTTCACCAATAAATGATCTAAATTCTGGATCCATTCCTGCTCCTTTTTTATGACCAGGAATATGGAATTGTAAGGGATTTTTTTTACTATGTTCAATTAAGCCTGTAAACAGTGGCGTTTTATATTGGGACAATTCATTCTACACCTCTTTAAAGTTGCTAATAACTAAGTAACGACATGTATTTTACACCATAAGCCATGGGAAAGACGATTAGCTCAAGGCACTTTCGAAATTATAGCACTTTCTTTTTCGTTTTCATAGTGGCATTTGCCTAAGCTTTTTCATTTTGTCAAATAGAGAGGATTTTATCAACGTAAGAGAGAAATAGTGTGTGAGGGAGTGAAAGATATGAACTGGAAAACAAGAGTAACAGAGTTATTAGGAATTAAATACCCTATAATTCAAGGTGGGCTAGCGTATTTAGCTTATTCAGATTTAGCTGCAGCGGTATCTAATGCAGGTGGACTCGGACAAATAACAGCTATGTCTTTACCATCTCCAGAAGCACTTAAAGAAGAAATAAGGAAGGTAAGGACCCTGACAGATAAACCATTTGGAGTAAATTTTGCCATTGGTCAGCATGGCAGACCTTTCTCTCACTATTTAGATGTAGCAATCGACGAAAAGGTACCGGTTATTTCGATGACAGGTGGCAACCCAACACCGATTTTCGAACAACTTGAAGGGGTAGAAGTTAAAAAGCTTGTTTTAGTCGCTGCTAAAAGACAAGCAATCAAGGCTGAAGAGCTAGGTGCTGATGCCGTAATGGTAGTAGGTCAAGAAGGTGGAGGGCATATTGGCAAAGACGATATTGGAACGTTTGTATTAATACCGAGAGTAGTTGATGCTGTTTCTATACCAGTTATAGCTTCTGGAGGTATAGGAGATGGCAGGGGGGTTATGGCTGCAATTAGTCTGGGAGCAGAAGGAGTGGAAATGGGCACTCGATTTATTGCAACAAAAGAATGCATCCATGCTTCGGATGTATATAAACAGCGATTGATTGAGGGATCTGAAAATGATACAGTGGTCATTAAGCGATCGATAGGTGCTCCTGCCAGGGCTATAAAGGGGCCATGGACTGAGAAAATTTTAACCATCGAAAGCCAAAAAGGATCATATGATGACTTAAAAGTTTTGATCAGTGGAAAAGCAAATCAGAAATACATATATGAAGGATTTGAAGATCAAGGATTTGGTTGGGCAGGTCAGGTCATGGGGCTCATTCATGATATTCCTGATGTGGACAATCTTTTTAGAAATATCTTTTCTGAAGCTGAAACCATTCGAGAAAAATGGTCAAAATAAGGTTATCTTAAATTTCACGAAGAAGGTGCTAAGCATGGAATACCAATATCCATTCTCAATAGATTGGTCAACAGAGGAAGTCATAGATGTGGTAAAGTTTTTTGAAACCATTGAGAAGGCATATGAAAAAGGAATAAAAAGAGAGTTGCTGATGGATTCTTATCGAAGGTTTAAGGAGATTGTACCAAGTAAATCAGAAGAGAAGAAGATCTTTAAGGAGTTTGAAGAATCAAGTGGATATTCTTCTTATCATGCAGTAAAAGAAATGAGAAACAGTGAAGATGGAATGATTATATCAATGAAAAAACAATAAAGAGCTAGTCTTAAAAGATTGGCATCCGGTGAATCCCTTTTGGAAACTCTCAAGATGCTGGTCTTTATAAGACTAGCTCTGTATTTGTATAACAAAAGAAATGCCAAAAGAAAGATAAATCTATATGATTTTCCTCCCTTTGTAGTGTTTATTAAAGTTTATAAAGGGGTAATAATTTTATAAATGCATCATGAATGGTTTCAAGAGTTTCTTTCCCGGACATTTTTATCGCCTTTTCTTTTGGGATTTGAATTCCACAAAGAATTTCAGCTTTTTTAACGGTTTGAAGACGGTTGAACAGTTGTTGAAGGTCCTCATCCGTCATTTCGGAGAAAGTTTTTGCATCAGGTTTTGTATGATCACCTGACCAGACAAAATGATCAGGAATATCTGACCGTAACGAATCCATATGCAATTCTAAAGTTTTTCCGTATTCTTCCTTATTAGGTGCTTCATATATCATTGCATACCATACAAAAACATGAGTTTCCCAAAGGCCAATTTGAAAATGGGGGTGCTGCTTATATCCTCTTTTGTTATTGGCAAAAGCCACCCAGGTATCATCTGGGGGATTGACTGAACGACGTGCATGTTTTGCAACATGTGGGAATATTTCATCTCCAACCAAGGTGCTAAGGGTTGGTGAGAAGTGATCTCCGAGCCATTCAAGTTTTGGTCTAATTGTATTAATAAGAGCTTCCATTCGATTTTCAAGACCATCAATTTTAAATACATCAAAGTCTTTTCTTTTAAAACCATTAAATCTCATTAAAATGTGCCTCCTTGATATGTTAGAAAACATTTTATCATAGTAGCTTTTACAAAATGAACTAACTTGATTCCGCTTAGGTGAATACACATTTTTGTTACGGGATTGTTTCTTCCCTCATACTATGTAGTAAATATTATCTGAATATTCTATATACGAAAAGAAATCGGAAGGGGTGTATTGTCTGTGAAACAAGTTATGAGCTCCTCAAGAAAAAAAGATATAAGACAGCAGAAGTTAGCTATTCTTAGATTAGAAATGGACTATGAATTAGCCGTTCTTTTTGAAGCCCTTCAAGATGAGAACCAAGAAGTACAGAAAAAATCAAAAGATAAATTGACTAAAATTCGGGACGAATTGGTAAAATTACAAGCTCTTTAATGATTAAGATTAGAAATGTGCTGATGCTAAAGGAGATATTAATTAAACATGATGATGTTATTTTCCACATAGCGGACTCTTGAAGCTTGAAAAGGGTTCGCATTTTTATGATTTAAAAATTCAAAAACTTGAATAGGGAAATAATTTAATTTAAGCTATTAGCTAAACAGTGGTCAACCATATTTTACTGGAGGATTATCGATGTCAAATTGGTCAGAGATGGATACATATGCGAAACAATGGATAAAAGAAGCTGGAAAGAAGGTTAGAGAATCCTTTCAAACAGAGTTAAATATTCAGACAAAGTCGAACCGAAACGATCTTGTTACAAACATTGATAAAGAAACAGAACAATTTTTCATAGAAAAAATTAGGGCGGTCTATCCTAATCATAAAATCCTTGGTGAGGAAGGCTTTGGTGATGAACTAGAAAGTCTTGACGGCATTGTTTGGATTATTGACCCAATTGATGGAACTATGAATTTTGTTCATCAGCAAAGAAATTTTGCAATATCTATTGGTGTTTATGAGAATGGTACAGGTATATTGGGATATATCTATGATGTTGTCCATGATGAATTATATCATGGACAGAAAGGAAAAGGGGCTTATATGAATGATTATGCCCTACCTAAGCTTGAAGCTGTTAAAGTAGAAAATGCCGTCATTGCATTAAATGCATTATGGGTAACGGAAAATCGAAAAATAGATCCAAGTATTTTAGCACCACTTGTACGTGACGTTAGGGCTACAAGGTCATACGGATCTGCGGCATTAGAGATGGCCTTTGTAGCTTCAGGTAGGCTTGATGCATACTTAACAATGAGATTAGCACCATGGGATATTGCTGGTGGGAAAGTATTAATTGAAGAAGTGGGAGGAGTCGTTACTGATTTAAAAGGTAATGAATTAAACCTTCTGAATAAAAGCTCGCTACTCGTTGGGAAGCCAAGGCTTCACAATAGGATCTTATATGATTACCTTAATAAAGGGTAACGATCAAATGTTGAAGAAAAAAATCAGCCCTCATTTCACGATTTCTAAATGTAAAAATGAGGCTGATTTTTTATACACCCTGTAAGATCATAAAAAAGGGTGTATATACGGAAAGAAGGTATATCTTTATCCAGCTAACCCCCTAGCTTCTCGAGACATAAGACGCCTCCACTTGTATTGTTATAATTTACCTTCTTCTCGATATTTTTTCTTTGTTTTAAAACCAAACCCCATTACTATAAAAAGAACAATTATACTGATTGAAGCGATTAGGATACTTTCTTCTCCAATGGCCACTCCTATTCCCATGATACAGGCTGCAGCTAATGCAGCGAACAAAACAAAAATCCATTTAATATTTTTCAAAGCTATTTCTCCTTTTTCCATCTAGTGGTATTTATTTAAATAATAAAATCTCGATTAATGAATGAAGTTCTAACGAATTAGAGATAAATAGGGTAAGCAATAGTCTACAGGGTACGAAAAAATTCCATCTGGAGCAAATACTTTGCTTGACCCTATCTCTATTGTACAATATTCTATTTCTGCTTTTCTACTAGCTATGATATAATAGCTTAGTTAAAAGAAAGCTCAACATAAATAGCGATCAGGAGTGAAAATTTTGAATAAAAGAAATGATTTACGAAATATAGCAATCATTGCTCACGTTGACCACGGAAAAACGACGTTAGTGGATGAGTTATTAAAACAATCCGGTATTTTCCGTGAAAATGAACACGTTGATGAGCGTGCTATGGATTCTAATGACCTTGAAAGAGAACGGGGAATTACGATTCTGGCAAAAAACACTGCTATTCAATATAAAGATACTCGAATTAATATTTTGGATACACCAGGACATGCCGATTTCGGTGGAGAAGTAGAGCGTATTATGAAAATGGTTGACGGTGTACTATTGGTCGTTGATGCATATGAAGGTTGTATGCCGCAAACTCGTTTTGTTCTTAAAAAAGCACTAGAACAAAACTTAACCCCAATAGTAGTCGTAAACAAAATCGATAAAGATTCGGCTAGACCAGCTGAAGTAATTGATGAAGTTCTAGAGTTATTTATCGAACTTGATGCAAATGATGAACAGTTGGAATTCCCTGTCATTTATGCATCTGCAATTAATGGTACGGCTAGTGTTGATCCAGACCCTGCTAAACAGGATGAAAATATGCAATGTTTATATGAAGCCATTGTTGAACATATGCCAGCACCAATAGATAATCGTGATGAACCACTTCAATTCCAAGTAGCATTACTTGATTATAATGATTATGTAGGTAGAATTGGAATTGGACGTGTCTTCAGAGGAACAATGAAGGTAGGACAACAGGTCGCTCTTATGAAGCTTGATGGGACAGTTAAACAATTCCGTGTTACGAAAATGTTCGGTTTCATGGGATTGAAAAGAGTAGAAATTCAGGAAGCTCACGCTGGGGATCTTATTGCGGTTTCAGGAATGGAAGATATTAACGTAGGAGAAACAGTGAGTCCTGTTGAACATCAAGAACCACTACCAGTACTTCGTATTGATGAGCCTACACTTCAAATGAAGTTTCTTGTTAACAATAGTCCATTTGCTGGACGTGAAGGAAAGTTTGTTACGGCAAGAAAAATCGAAGAACGGTTATTAGCCCAGTTACAAACTGATGTAAGTTTGCGTGTGGAACCAACTGAATCCCCAGATGCTTGGACAGTTTCCGGTCGCGGAGAGTTGCACCTTTCAATCCTTATTGAGAACATGAGACGTGAAGGATATGAGCTTCAAGTATCTAAACCTGAAGTTATTGTTAGGGAAATTGAAGGTGTAAAATGTGAACCTATAGAGCGAGTTCAAATTGATATTCCAGAAGAATACATGGGAGGAGTCATTGAATCTCTTGGATCACGAAAAGGTGAAATGCTAGATATGGTGAACAACGGGAATGGTCAGGTTCGCCTAGTATTCATGGTGCCTGCTAGAGGTCTTATTGGATATTCCACTGAGTTTATGACATTAACAAGAGGATACGGAATCATCAATCATACGTTTGATAGCTATCAACCAATGCAACAAGGGCGTGTTGGTGGAAGACGTCAAGGGGTACTCGTTTCAATGGAAACAGGGAAAGCTTCTCAATATGGGATTATGCAGGTTGAGGACCGTGGAACAATCTTTGTGGAGCCAGGTTATGAAGTATATGCTGGTATGATTGTTGGTGAAAATACACGGGAAAGCGATATTACAGTCAACCTAACAAAAGTCAAGCATGCAACAAACGTTCGTTCTGCAACTAAGGATCAGACCGTAACAATTAAAAAACCTCGTATTATGTCGTTAGAAGAATCACTTGAATACCTGAATGATGATGAATATTGTGAAATTACACCAGAGTCCATTCGACTTCGTAAGAAAATACTTGATAAAAATGAAAGGGAAAGAGTTGCTAAAAAGAAAAAGCTTGCTGAAATGAACTAATCTAGAGGAAGGGAGGGGACGAAATGGTAACAGAGCGCTTGTCCTTTTTCGCATCCCTATATAGGGTGGAGGAAAACCCTACTCTTGGTATGTGGCTTTTATACCTTACTATAATCGCGTTGTCAGTACTGGTTTATAAGTTAGGCTTTGCCAAAAAGCTTCCATTACTCAAATCGCTTGTTATTTACTTGTTTTTAATTTTCGGTTGTACGATTCTTACCTTCTTAGGAATCTTCTTACCAGTTGCGGAAGGGCTAGTAGTAGCTTCACTCATTTTAATAATTTATAAAATAAGACTCAATAATGAAAAAAAGCAACAAGCGGAAGGCCAGTAGGCTGTATAATTAGATTAAAGAAGAAGATCCATTTAATTGAATGGATCTTCTTCTTTTGATTTTAATAAGGATTTTCCGGATTACGGTTTCCTTCAATAAATGAGTCGTGTTAAAAATCATGTTCTACCTTTGGTGATCGGTATAGTTTAAAATTTCCTGTTGCAATTCTTTCATTCGTTTTATTAGCAATCCGTTCAGAGCAATTTTCACACATAAATGTATGTATAGGGCGATTTCTTAACCTCTTTGCTAAAACAGATTCGTCATCAATCTTTTCAATTGATTCACACAAAATGCATTTTACTCTCATCATAAGACACCTCCAATAGTCTTTCTCACTCATATATTCACTTATACATAAGTATAACATTTAATAAAACTCTTTTAGAAACTTCAGCCATAAAACTTCTTTTCGTAATCGTCCTATTGTATAATGAACGTATCAAAGGAGGGATTTCATGGCAAATCAAGTAGAACCTAAGCTAATTCCTGCTTTATTCGAACAATTACAAAAAGAAAGATTTGTAACTTTGTCCACCATTGATTATGAAACAGGGGGACCGAATGTTAATGCCATCTCTTGGATTTTTGCAAAAGATGAGGAAACTCTCTTTCTTGCTATTGACAGTCGATCTCGTATTGTAAACAACATTAAGAATAATGAACAATTAGTGGTTACTCTCTTTGCGAATGAATCTACTTATTCTATTAGCGGAAAAGGGAATGTTGCTGTGGATAAAATTGAAGGTATTCCTTTGAAACTTGCGCTTATTAAAGTAGCTATTTATGAAGTCAGGGATGTTATGTTCTATGGTTCAAAAATTGATCATGAACCCACTTATGAAAAAACATATGATAAAAATGCTGCAGACCGTTTGGATCGTCAAGTAATAGAAGCCATGAAGAAAGCATAAAAGGTATGCTTTTTCATGGCTTTTTCTGATGTTTCTAATTTTAATTCTGAGATTTAATTTTATTTTGCGATTGGTCTTCTTGTTCTTTATTCAATTGCTTTTCTTTTTGATTATGCATTTTTTTGTCAGGCTCTTTTGGTGCGTTTTCTGGATCTGAATCTTCAAGGTGTCTTGGGATCTCAGGCATAACGCGACCTGTAATATCTGAAAGCTCATTCATGATTCCTTGTATAGGCTTACCATTTTCTATATCGGATCCAACTTCTTGAATTCTAGAATAGAGGTCTGGATCGGCCACTATTATTGCTTGTGCACCATAAGGATCATTTTTTAAAGATTCTGCTACAGAATATTTAATTGTACCAACTTCAGAACGTTCAACATTACCGTCAAGATCAATTCCAACGATGGCGTAATTCCCTAATACGACGGCAGTAGCATCTTTAACATTTGGAACGCTTGTTGCCAAATTGACTAGATGTTTTGATATTTGTTGACCTGTTTTTCTTTCAACTTGTGGGGTATTTGAGTTTTTAACCGTAATAGGTTTGTTGTTTTCTGTACTGTCATCATTTCGATAACCGACTTCGTTTCTTTGTGCACAAGCTGTAAGCAGAAGGATAAATACGAGAAACGGGATGAACTTTTTCATGTGAAAACCTCCCATGATTAGATTTGATTCATCTCTTATTGTGTAATTTTCTTCTATCTTTATACGTTTGTTCATATATTTTAAGAAACGGGCCGTCCTAATAATATGTACCCAAATAACCGGATGAAGTGGGTCTACATATAATAGAACTAAGAATAAAGGAGCAGGAGGCATCGATTTGAAGAAAATTTACGTTTTAGATACCAATGTCTTGTTACAAGATCCGCAATCAATTTTTTCATTCCAAGATAATGAAGTAGTAATTCCAGCAGTAGTACTTGAAGAAGTTGACTCTAAAAAAAGGTATATGGATGAAATTGGAAGGAATGCAAGACACGTATCAAAGCTAATAGATGGCTTAAGGCAAGAAGGAAAGCTCCATGAAAAAATCCCTCTTTATAATGGAGGTTCATTAAGAATTGAATTAAATCACCGGTCCTTCCAACAACTTCAAGATATTTTTGTTGAAAAAACAAACGATAACCGAATTTTGGCAGTAGCCAAGAATCTTTCATTGGAAGAAGAAACGAAAAACGAAGGAAAATCGGTTATTTTAGTTAGTAAGGATACACTTGTAAGAGTAAAAGCAGATGCATTAGGTCTTCAAGCTGAAGATTTCTTAAGCGACAGGGTAGTAGATGTAAGCGATGTTTACAGCGGGTTTTTAGAAATCTACCTGCAAAGAGAATTATTAGATAAGTTTTATGAATCGGGGGAATTAGCTCTTAGTGAGGTCACTCACCAGCCTTTTTACTCACATCAATTTTTAATCATGAAGGATGCTTTAGGTAGCTCTGCCTCTGCAATTGGAATGGTAGAGTCCTCGGGAAAATTTGTAAGGAAACTTGTGTATGATCAAGACCATATTTGGGGAATAAAGCCAAGAAATGTTCAACAAATTATGGCGACAGAATTATTATTAAGAGATGACCTTCCACTTGTCACAATGGTGGGGAAGGCGGGAACGGGGAAGACTCTTCTAGCACTAGCAGCAGGCTTACTTCAAACAGAGGATCTAAAAACTTATAATAAGCTTCTGGTTGCTAGACCAATTGTCCCTGTCGGAAAGGATATAGGTTATCTTCCAGGGGAAAAGCAAGAGAAGCTGCGTCCTTGGATGCAACCGATTTATGATAATTTAGAATATCTTTTTAATACAAAAAAACCTGGTGAAATTGATGATATCTTAGCAGGGATGGCATCGATTGAAGTTGAAGCTTTAACGTACATTCGCGGAAGAAGTATACCGGATCAATTCATCATTATTGATGAAGCCCAGAATTTAACGAAGCATGAAGTGAAGACGATTCTCACAAGAGTAGGGGAGAGAAGTAAAATTGTTCTTATGGGGGACCCGGGACAAATTGACCACCCTTATTTAGATGAGTATAATAATGGACTAACATATGTAGTTGAGAAATTTAAAGAACAAAAAGTAGCAGGTCATATTAAATTATTGAAAGGTGAACGATCCGGTCTTGCTCAATTAGCTGCAGATCTTCTATAAAAACACAATGATAATATATGAAAAACCCAGTTCATTTGTGACTGAACTGGGTTTTTTTATATAATTTATCAGGGAAAATATGTTGATACTTTTGAAAAAAGTTCGTCATATTCTAGTTCTAATGCACGAGTCAATCAGATAAAAAATTATTCAATTCTAATGGCTTTTACATTAGTGATAGGATTTTCTTTATTAGATCCATCTTCGAAGTAAACATGTACAGGTCCATTTTCTTTTAAAGGTTTTCCTTCTTTTGAGAATCCAAGGATTAATCTATCATGCCCAGCTAAAATAAAGCTATATTCGTTATCTTCCGTTTCAATAATGAGAGACTTTGCATCAGACAATGGTTCTGCATTCTTGATAAATGGCTGTAATGATATTCCAAATGTACCTGTTAGTATTCTCTCCTTCTCAAATTTCTTTTCAGTTTTTAGAGTAGGTGGATATGTTGCACCTTCCTGAATTTCTCTCGACCAATGACGAGAAACGCTTTTCGTATATTCCTCAAGCTCATCTACTTTTTCTTCATTTGAACTAAAATATGTAGTTAAATCAACTTTGCGATCATCAAAAATCCACACACCTGGATCTAACGTAATTGGAAATTTAACCTTTCCCTTAATTGGTATGATGGTCTCCATTTGAACTCCTCCAATGATATAGTCACTTTTAAAATTCATAAATTGTACAAGGAAATTAATATTTAAATTCAGCGCTTTCCGCTGATCAATTGGCAAGCGTAGCGACTAAGCCTTCGAGACATAAGCCAAGCCCCCTAGAAAGGGAAAAGGCACCCTTCTAGGAGACTCTCGTCTTATGCTTGTCAGGCCTGTTCAAGGCGCTTCCGCTTTTCAAGTGTCCAGCTCCAGCGCCTAGGCCTTCGAGACATAAGCCAAGCCCCCTAGAAAGGGAAAAAGCACCCTTTCTAGAAGACTCGTCTTATGCTTGTCAGGCCTGTTCAAGGCGCTTCCGCTTTTCTTATTATATCGTGAATTATTTTTATTGTCACATTCGCCAGTTTAATGAGTAGGTTTTTTAAAAGTAGGGTTATAATACCAATAAAGTTAAATGGGAGGGATCAAATGAATTGCAAAAATAATGAAGAACTTGCTAATTTGGTTGAAGAAGCGAGAGTTTATACAAAATATGGAAAATTAGTTGATTACATTCCTGCATTAAGTCGAGAGAATAAATCAGATTTATCCATATCAATCTATAATTTAAATGGCGAATTTTTTTATGCAGGAGACTATTTAAAAAAATTCACATTACAAAGTATTTCAAAAGTTATTACATTAGCACTGGTTCTTATGGATAAAGGAGAATCAGAAGTATTCTCTAAAGTTGGAATGGAACCAACAGGGGATCCCTTTAATTCAATTGCAAAATTGGAATCGAACCGCCTTAATAAACCTTTAAATCCAATGATTAATGCTGGTGCATTGGCAGTGACAAATATGATCCCTGGTCGTAATGTTGAAGAGAAGTGGAATAAACTAATTCATTTTGTGGCTGAATTAACAAATGATAATGAGGTAAGCTGCAATCAAAGGGTTGAAAAATCAGAGTTTGAGACGGCATTTTTAAATAGAGCTTTATGTTATTTTATGAAGCAGCATAAGGTAATTGATGGAGATGTAGAAGAACTGCTTTCTTTGTATACAAAACAATGCTCCATTGAAATGAATTGCCGTGATTTAGCCAGAATTGGAGCTGTATTTGCGAATGATGGCTGCGATTTGGAAACTGGCAAATGTATCATTACAAAAGATATAGCTAGAGTTTGTAAAACATTTATGGTGACATGTGGCATGTATAATTCCTCAGGTGAATTTGCCATGAAAGTAGGAATCCCTGCGAAAAGCGGAGTATCTGGAGGAATTATGGGAGCAATTCCACAAAAATGCGGGATTGGGATTTTCGGCCCTTCATTGGATCAAACAGGTAATAGCATAGCTGGTTTGAAGCTCCTAGAAATTATGAGTAAAAGATATAGTTGGAGTATTTTTTGACTTGAGAGCTAATAGGAACGATATTTCAGAGTTCCTGTCCCTAATTTTCCTTGCAATTTAGCCAATTTAACGATAAAATTTTAAGATAGGAATGGCTATTTGTACGGAAATGGGGGGATCAATATGGCGTCTGAAATGAAAATTAATCACAGCGAAAAAGCCTACGAACTACTAAGGGCAGACGCAGAGAAGATTTTAAAGCTTATTAAAGTACAAATGGATAATTTAACGATGCCCCAATGTCCTCTATATGAGGAAGTGTTGGATACACAAATGTTCGGGTTGTCTCGTGAAATAGAGTTCGCTGTTCGATTAGGCCTTATCAATGAGAAGGATGGGAAATCTCTTCTTGATTCATTAGAAAGAGAACTGTCAGCTCTACACGAAGCCTCAACAAGAAAATAACTCATTAAAAACTCAAACGAATCTAGATGATTGTTTGAGTTTTTTTGTAAAATAAGAAATAATAAATTTTAGATGTTCAGTATGGTGTCATACTCTCTTCTTAGTACCATGGGTTAGTTTTGAGGGATCCTTGATTCGGATTTAGTTTATAATCTTTATACGAAAGATAGCCTCTATCTATTTTCAGTAGGGGTGTTTTCTAAAAGTTTGTTACTTTTGAGATAAGTTGGAAATACATTTTAGAAGCGCTGAACAGCCTGAAAACACGTAAACTCCTGCGGGAAAAGTGGCCAAAGTGAGAACCCGCAGCGAAGCGCGGAGGCTCACGGGTCAGCCTAAGGTGGGCGAAGTGTATTCAGACTGAGGGTTAATTACCAACAATCATTACGAAAAGAACCTTCAGTAAAGAAAGTAACATTATTATGCAGGAGTTTGGGTGATTTTTTTCGAAATAAGATGTAAAAAGGGATAGGAAGATTCTATGTTTAAAAAAATTATGAGATCGTATGATTATTCTTTAATTGCAGTATACATACTCCTCTGTTTATTTGGATTAGTCATGATATATAGTGCCAGTATGGTGATGGCTGTTCAAAAGTTCGGCTATGAAAGTGATCATTTTTATAATAAACAGATGATAAATATTATTATTGGATTTTTCGCTTTTATATGTGCAGCTATATTTCCTTATAAAGCTTTTAAATTCAATAAGGTCTTAAAAACACTTATGCTGATCATCATTGGACTTTTATTGGCTGTGCATTTTATCGGTTCTGAGGTTAATAATGCTCAAAGCTGGATTGATTTAGGGTTTATGTCGATTCAACCATCTGAATTTGCTAAGCTTGCCATCATCATTTATTTAGCAGCAGTGTATGCTAAAAAACAGGATTACATAAATACGCTTAACAAAGGTGTTGCGCCACCATTAATATTCTTGATGTTCATCTGTGGCTTAGTGGCGATTGAACCTGACTTTGGAACAGCAGGTATTATTTTTATAATAGGGATTATTATTATTTGTTGTTCAGGCATAAGTGGGAAGACTTTTTTAAAGCTTGGTACAATGGCTGCATTTCTCTTCCTTCTTATATCTCCCGTAATCTTTTTTTTAAGGGATTATATTTTCACAAAAGAGAGAATGGGAAGATTAGAAGCGTATGTCGATCCTTTTCTTTATGCAAAAGATGATGGATACCATTTAGTTAATTCCTACTTAGCGATTGGGGGAGGAGGAATCCAAGGGTTAGGATTAGGACAAAGTATTCAAAAGCTTGGATATCTCCCTGAATCGCACACAGACTTCATTATGGCAGTTATAGCTGAAGAGTTAGGTGTGTTTGGGGTAGCATTTGTGATTGTAGGTTTATCTTATATAGTCTTAAGAGGGATATATATAGGAGTTAAATGCACAGATCCATTTGGTACTATGCTTGCAATTGGGATCTCTGGAATGATAGGACTTCAATCTTTTATTAATCTTGGAGGTGTTTCAGGCTTGATTCCGATAACAGGTGTTCCATTACCATTTGTAAGTTATGGTGGATCGTCTTTATTAGTTCTTTCTCTATCAATGGGATTGCTAGTCAATGTTTCGATGTTTGTAAAATATGAAGGAAATCATAAGCATAAGAAGGAAAATGATCGACCTTTGTCGAATAGTAGTAAGCAGAAGGTATATAATTTCAATTCTTAATAATAATAAGGGCTGGCAAAAGGGGAATTCCCTTTAGTTCAGTCCTTTCCTTTAAGAAGAATAAACTGAATATTCTTAGAGGTGTTGTTACCTGAAAATCCTTTAAGAGGAATTGATTTTCATCCAAGTTCAACTATATGAGAGGAGATAATCATTATGAAGCAAATTAAAAAAGTTCTTGTAGCCAATCGCGGAGAAATTGCAATAAGAGTATTTAGAGCTTGTACAGAATTAAATATTCGAACGGTTGCTATTTATTCTAAAGAAGATTCAGGTGCCTATCATCGTTATAAGGCAGACGAAGCTTATATAATTGGGGAAGATAAAAAACCGATCGAAGCTTATTTAGATATAGAGGGAATCATTGAAATTGCAAAAACATCCGATGTGGATGCTATTCATCCAGGCTACGGTTTTCTATCAGAGAACATTCAATTTGCAAGAAGATGTGAAGAAGAAGGAATTGTATTTATTGGGCCGCATTCAAGTCATCTAGATATGTTTGGAGATAAAGTTAAAGCAAGGAAACAAGCACAGCTAGCTGAGATTCCAGTTATTCCTGGAAGTGATGGACCTGTTGGAAGTTTGCAAGAGGTTATTCAATTCGGTAAATCACATGGATTTCCAATTATGATTAAAGCTTCATTAGGCGGTGGTGGTCGCGGTATGCGTATCGTTCGCACCCTAGATGGAGTAAAAGAGGCATATGATAGAGCTAAATCTGAAGCAAAAGCTGCATTTGGTAGTGATGAAGTCTATGTTGAAAAGTTTGTAGAGAACCCAAAACATATAGAGGTTCAAATACTTGGAGATGAAGATCAAAATATCATCCATTTGTATGAAAGAGATTGTTCAGTACAAAGACGTCATCAAAAAGTTGTAGAAGTAGCGCCTTGCGTTTCTTTAGATAAACAACTTAGGGAAGAAATCTGTGAAGCTGCAGTAAAATTAATGAAAAATGTCAATTATGTCAATGCTGGGACAGTTGAATTTCTCGTTTCTGATAATCGTTTTTATTTTATTGAGGTAAACCCTCGTGTTCAAGTAGAACATACAATTACAGAAATGATTACAGGTGTTGATATTGTTCAATCTCAAATTCTCATTGCAGAAGGGCATCGCTTACATAGTGATAAAGTAGGGATTCCAACACAAGAGAACATAAACACTCACGGATACGCAATTCAATCAAGGGTGACGACAGAAGATCCTCTTAATAACTTTATGCCGGATACCGGTAAGATTATGGCCTATCGATCAGGAGGAGGATTTGGAGTACGACTGGATGCCGGAAACGGTTATCAAGGTGCAATCATTACTCCTTACTACGATTCATTACTTGTAAAGGTTTCAACATGGGCGCTTACATTTGAGCAAGCTGCTTCTAAGATGGTTCGTAATCTTCAAGAATTTAGAATCCGGGGAATCAAAACAAATATCCCGTTTTTAGAGAATGTAACCAAACATGAAAACTTTATTACAGGTCACTATGATACCTCCTTTATTGATAGTACACCTGAATTGTTCATTTTCCCAAAGAAAAAAGACCGTGGTACGAAAATGTTAAATTATATTGGAACGGTAACGGTCAATGGTTTTCCAGGAGTAGAAAAAAAGAAGAAGCCAGTATTTGAAAAACCTAGAATTCCTAAACTAGCCCCTTCGGAAGGATTTTTAACTGGTACCAAGCAAATTCTAGACAATGAAGGTCCTGATGGGCTGGTTCGATGGGTTAAAAGCCAAAAGAATGTCCTATTAACTGATACAACGTTTAGAGATGCGCACCAATCATTATTGGCAACAAGAGTAAGAACAAATGATTTAAAACATATCGCTGAACCATCTGCTAGATTATTACCAGACTTATTTTCTTTTGAAATGTGGGGAGGAGCTACTTTTGATGTAGCTTACAGATTTTTAAAAGAAGACCCATGGAACAGACTTTTAACAATGAGAGAGAAGATACCAAACGTACTATTTCAAATGCTATTAAGAGCTTCTAATGCAGTGGGGTATAAAAATTACCCTGACAATGTCATTCGTGAATTCGTTGAGAAGTCTGCTTTTACAGGTATTGATGTCTTTAGAATTTTTGACAGCCTTAACTGGGTTAAAGGTATGGAAGTAGCTATTGATGCCGTTAGGCAAAATGGGAAAATAGCTGAAGCGGCCATTTGCTATACAGGAGATATCGATGATCGAACTCGAACAAAATACGATATTGCTTATTATAAAAACTTAGCAAAAGAATTAGAGGCTCAAGGTGCTCATATATTAGCGATAAAAGATATGGCAGGGTTATTGAAACCACAAGCGGCTTATCGACTCATATCAGAATTGAAGGATTCAATAGATATCCCTATTCACCTTCATACGCATGATACGAGTGGTAATGGTATATTTATGTATGCTAAGGCAATTGAAGCAGGTGTGGATATTGTCGATACAGCTCTAAGTACAATGTCTGGTTTAACCTCGCAGCCAAGCGCGAATACACTCTATTACGCTTTAAAAGGCGCTGAAAGGGAGCCAAATGTTGATGTACACTCTTTAGAAACTTTAGCACACTATTGGGAAGATGTAAGAAAGTACTATAGTGATTTTGAAAGCGGAATGATGTCTCCGCATACGGAAGTATATCAACATGAAATGCCTGGTGGACAATATAGTAATCTTCAACAACAGGCTAAAGCGGTCGGATTAGGCGACAGGTGGGAAGAAGTAAAAAGAATGTATGCAAGGGTGAATCATCTGTTTGGTGATATCGTAAAAGTAACGCCGTCGTCTAAAGTAGTAGGAGATATGGCATTATTTATGGTTCAAAATAACTTAGATGAAAATACAGTTATCGATGAAGGTGAGAAAATCGATTTCCCTGACTCTGTTATTGAACTGTTTGAAGGATATCTCGGGCAGCCTTATGGAGGGTTTCCAGAGAAGCTTCAAAAAGTAATCTTAAAAGGGCGAGAACAAATTACTGTAAGACCTGGAGAATTGTTAGAAGATGTAGATTTCGATCAACTAAAAGAAAAATTATTTGAGGACCTTGGAAGACAGGTGACTAGCTTTGATGCTCTAGCCTATGCTCTCTATCCGAAGGTATTCATGGATTATTCTCGAACTGTTGAGCAATTTGGAGATATTTCCGTCTTAGACACACCTACTTTCCTTCATGGTATGAGGTTAGGAGAAGAGATAGAGGTTGAAATTGAAACAGGAAAAACATTAATTGTAAAGCTTGTATCAATAGGACAAGCTCAAGCAGACGGAACACGTGTTGTTTATTTTGAATTAAATGGTCAGCCGCGAGAGGTTGTGATAAAGGATGAAAATATAAAGTCCACGGTTGCAACAAAAGCAAAAGCAGACCTGAATAATGATCAGCATATTGGTGCTACGATGCCAGGTACTGTAATCAAAGTCATTGTGGAAAAAGGAGAGAGAGTAGAGAAGGGTGATCACCTCCTAATTACTGAAGCAATGAAAATGGAAACAACTGTACAAGCTCCTTTTACTGGACATGTAAAAGATATATATGTTCAAAGTGGGGATGCAATATCTCCTGGAGATCTTCTTATCGAGATTCAGAAATAACATAAAAAGGATGGGGCCTAGGCCCCATCCTTTTTATGTTATTTTAAACGACTCCTTGATGCGAGTAGAATAAAGTAACTAAGTAAACCGAATAAACAAGAAATAATGAGAGCATGCAATAAAGCCAGAAAGAGGTTTAGTCTAGTAAGGACAACAAATGCTCCAGAAGCAACTTGTGAACACACAAGAATAAATGCGATAATCCATCCCCAATAAATGACTTTCTGATGCTTATAGTTTTTAATAGCTAAATAAGTAATATAAGCAATCCAGATAAAAATAAGACCTGCTGCGAAACGATGTCCCATTTGAATCCATTCATACATATTAGTTGGTAGTCCAGGTGAATCATTAACACAGAAAGGCCAATCTGGACAAACTAGACTAGAATTAGTATGACGAACAAGGGCGCCTGTATAAACAACCAGATAACTATAAAGAGTAACTCCAACTATATGAAAACGCATTTTTCGGTCGATCACCAATTTATGTGCATCAAATTTTTGGTCAATCTCAAAAATTAATAAAGTTAGTAATAATACCGCCGCAAAAGAGATTAAAGAAATGCCAAAATGAAGGGCTAAGACAAAATCAGATTGAGACCAGACCACTGCTGCTGCCCCGATAAGTGCCTGGGCAAAAAGAAAAAAGAATGCAAGAAAAGAGAGGAGTTTCGTTTCTCTTATATGGCCAATTGCCTTCCAAGACCATATGGAAAGCGCAAGTACTAATATACCGACACTCCCTGATACAGCTCTATGTGACAATTCAATAAATGTTTCTAGATCGATGTTACTCGGGATAATTTCGCCATGACATAATGGCCAAGAGCGTCCACATCCCATTCCAGAACCTGTCTTTGTAACTAAGGCACCACCAAGTAAAACAAAGAGCATTCCTAGAGTAGTAATGACGGCTAGCCATTTTAACCCTTTATGCAAAATATTCACCTTCTTAAATTAAAGTAGCTTATGATAATCTAGTAATTTCGTTTTATTACAACAATATACGCTTCTAAGATGATACAGAATAACCCTTTAAAAAACAACAGATAAAATGTTACAGAATATTGATAGAATATGTAGAGGATATTCAAATCGAAATAATAGTATTACTAGGTTTTACAATCAGCCTATATGATTAAACTTTTATTCGTGACTTAATTTAGATTAGTATCATGGGCGGTCATTCTCTCTATTTTGAAAACGCTTAATTAGATAGTTATGCTATTATTATGATAGAAATTTTGGAAAGTGGAAACGATAACAAATACAATTCACAATTTCGTCATAATTCTTCTAAAATGAATGCCAAAAAGGAAAAAATCTGTGGTTTAATATTATATTGATAGCCTTATTTAGGTTGGAACTATTTTACTTCTATAATTAATTCTTTCCTATTGATTTTTGATTCAATATAGAAATGGTATTCAAATTGCTTTATAGTATAGAGGTGGGGAATGCCTCTGGTAAATTGTAGAGAGGAGGGGAAAGAGTGTCAAATAGCAGAGTAATGACGAATGTGAAGGAAACAGGATTTCCTCAAACAACTGCTTGGAAGGACTTTTTGGCCCTGATCAAGATTGGGATCGTAAATTCTAATCTAATTACAACCTTTACGGGTATGTGGTTAGCATTTTATTTTACTAACACACATTTCTTAAACTCATTAGACACGATGTTTCTAACTCTTGTTGGTTCGTCGTTAATCATTGCGGGTTCATGTAGCATAAACAACTACATAGACCGAGATATTGATCCACTTATGGAGAGAACAAAAGATCGTCCCACCGTTACAGGAAAGATTAACGGGACGAAAGCAATAGTCATTGGTATGACTATGATCACTATAGGAACGATATTTTTGTTTATGACTACTATTACCGCAGGTGTAATAGGTGTTATCGGAGTTTTTAGCTATGTTGTTTTATATTCTTTGTGGTCAAAGAGAAAACTAGTAAGTAATACAATCATAGGAAGTATATCTGGAGCAGTTCCGCCACTGATTGGCTGGGCAGCCGTTGATGCTAATTTAAGTCAAATGGCTTGGATGTTATTTTTAATGATGTTTATTTGGCAGCCTCCGCATTTTTATGCACTTGCTATGAAGCGCTGTGAGGAATATCGAGCAGCAAATATACCAATGCTACCAGTAGTAAAAGGATTTGCTACGACTAAACTGCACATCGTGCTATGGGTAGCTGCATTGCTCCCTCTACCATTCTTTCTATTAGACCTAGGGATACCATTTTTCATCCTAGCTACCGCCTTTAATATTGGCTGGTTTGTTCTTGGTTTAATGGGGTATAAAATGCAAGACGACTTAAAATGGGCAAAGCTTATGTTTGTATACTCGCTTAATTATTTGACCATCTTGTTTGTAGCGATGGTTATCGTAACAGTCATTTAATCCTTGGGAATTCTTTCTGAAAAGAAATCCATATATATTCAGTCCTTGTTTGACAAAAGTATACTTAACGAAAGAGGGGTTTGATCAAGCTATGAAAGCAAGGCTATCGAAATGGCGTCTTTTCTCGATTTTAACGGTATTGGCGCTCGTTCTTTCCGGTTGTGGAGAGCCATTTATTTCAACACTACAACCAGCCGGGGAAGTAGCTCAGACGCAATATGACTTAATGATCTTGAGTACATTAATTATGGTTCTCGTTATAATTGTAGTTGTTATTGTATATTTTATTGCAATTATTCGTTTCCGTCGTAAAAAAGGTGACGAAACAATTCCTAAACAAGTGGAAGGGAGTCATACTTTAGAGATTTTATGGACAGTTATTCCAATTATCTTATTACTAGTATTGGCCGTTCCAACGGTTGCAGCTACATTTAATTTAGCTGATACGAAAGATATGGACAAAAAAGATGCAACGGTCATCAATGTCCGTGCAAATCTTTACTGGTGGGAATTTGAGTATGAAAACGAGAAGATTATTACTTCTCAAGATTTAGTTGTTCCAACTGATGAAAAGGTTTACTTTAATGTTAAAGCATCTGATGTCAAACACTCATTCTGGATCCCTGCTGCTGGAGGAAAGATTGATACGAATGTTGATGGCGTAAATACTTTCTTCTTAGAGTTTGATAGCGAAAAAGCGAAGGAAGCAGGAAATCTATTTTACGGAAAATGTGCGGAGCTTTGTGGTCCTTCACATGCATTAATGGACTTTAAAGTAAAAGCTATGTCTCAAGATGACTTTGATACTTGGGTATCAAACATGAAAGATGCAAAAGAACCACAACCTACATCTGAATTAGCACAGCAAGGACAAGAAATCTTCGAACAAAAATGTCTAGCTTGCCATGCGGTTACACCACAGGATGCACGTCCAGAACAGGCACGTACTGCGCCTAACTTGGCAACATTTGGAGAGCGTTCACGAATTGCTGGTATTTTGGATCATAATGAAGAAGAATTAAAAAATTGGTTATCAGATCCGGAACAATACAAACCTGGTAACAAAATGACAGGCACATATGGTGATCTAACTGATGAAGAAATAGACGCCCTATCTGAATACTTAATGGGACTTAAAGTTAGTGAATAATATTGGGGAAAAGTAAAAGGGAGGTTTAATCGTGAGTAGCTATACGCAAAAAACAGGCTTTGCAGCTACCCTTTGGGACTACTTAACAACAGTAGACCACAAGAAGATTGCTATTCTCTATCTTATCGCTGGAGGATTCTTCTTCTTACTTGGTGGTTTAGAAGCTTTAGTAATTCGTATTCAGCTTGCGGTTCCTAACAATGATTTTGTTAGTGCAGGCTTATATAACGAAGTTTTAACAATGCACGGTACAACAATGATATTCTTGGCTGCAATGCCTCTTATCTTTTGTTTCTTGAATGCCGTTGTACCATTACAGATTGGAGCTCGTGATGTAGCATTTCCATTCTTGAATTCACTTGGTTTTTGGTTATTCTTCTTCGGGGGAGTATTCCTTAACCTTTCTTGGTTCTTAGGAGGAGCGCCTGATGCAGGATGGACATCTTATGCATCGTTATCGATGGCTTCTGAAGGACACGGAATTGATTTTTATGTTTTAGGTTTGCAAATATCTGGTGCAGGTACATTAATTGGTGGTATTAACTTCTTAGTTACCATCATTAATATGAGAGCGCCTGGTATGACATATATGCGTATGCCATTATTTACTTGGACAGCGTTCGTAACATCTGCTCTAATTTTATTTGCCTTCCCTGCTCTAACTGTAGGATTATTCCTAATGATGTTTGATCGCATGTTTGGTTCAAACTTCTTTGATGTAGCAGCAGGTGGTAATACGATTATATGGGAGCATTTCTTCTGGATTTTTGGTCATCCTGAGGTTTACATCCTAATATTACCGGCCTTTGGAATTTTTTCAGAAATCATTCCGCATTTCTCTAGAAAACGATTATTCGGATACTCTTCAATGGTATTTGCAACAGTATTAATCGGTTTCTTAGGGTTCATGGTTTGGGCCCACCATATGTTTACTGTAGGTCTTGGGCCAATCGCAAATGCAATCTTTGCAGTAGCGACAATGGCTATCGCTATTCCTACCGGTATTAAAATATTTAACTGGTTATTAACAATGTGGGGCGGGAGTATTAAATTTACAACCCCAATGTTGTACGCTGTAGCCTTTATTCCTTCGTTTATCGCTGGAGGAGTTACAGGGGTTATGCTAGCCGCAGCTGCAGCAGATTATCAATACCATGATACTTATTTCGTAGTTGCCCACTTCCACTACGTTATCGTTGGTGGGGTTGTCTTTGCACTATTAGCAGGAACCCATTTCTACTGGCCAAAAATGTTTGGAACCATGCTAAATGAATTCTGGGGTAAAGTCTCATTTTGGTTATTCTTCATTGGATTCCATTTAACATTCTTTATCCAGCATTTCCTTGGGCTTATGGGAATGCCGCGACGTATTTGGAAGTTCTTGCCTGGACAAGGATTTGAAACAGCTAACTTAGTAAGTTCCATTGGTGCAGCTTTTATGGGTGTATCTGTATTGATTCTATTGATTAATATCATTGTTACTCAAATCAAAGGCGTTAAAGTTGGTCGCGATCCTTGGAGTGGAGATGGACGGACACTAGAATGGGCAATTCCATCACCTCCACCATTTTATAATTTCAAGCAAACACCACTTGTTCGTGGCCTAGATGCTTGGTGGTTAGAAAAGATGGAAGGAAGGTCAGAACTTACTCCAGCAGAGCCTATTGGCGATATTCATATGCCGAATAACTCTTTCATACCATTTGTTATGTCTGTAGGTTTATTTATAGCAGCCTTTGGAGCTATGTATCGAGTAGATGATAAAGATTGGGCAATCCCGGTATTAATTATCGGAATGCTTATTACTTTAGGATCAATGTTTATTCGCTCTGTAAAAGATGATCATGGTTATCATGTTCATAAAGAAGACCTCTTAGCTGATGATAACAATGATAAGGGGGGGAAAGCATAATGCAAGCTGAAGAAAAGTTCACACCTAAAACATGGCCAGCATCGCCTGAGAAAGCAACCCTCGAAGGGAAAAATAAATTTATGGGCTTTTGGTTCTTTCTTGGGGGAGAAACAGTACTATTTTCTTCACTCTTTGCCACCTATTTGGCCTTGAAAGATAAAGTTCCTAGCAAAGAGCATGCATTAGCAGCAGATATCTTTGATTTACCACTTGCATTTGTTGCTACAATGTTATTATTGGTAAGTTCATTAACAAGTGTGTACGCAATGTACCATATGAAAAACTATAACTTTCAGCGTATGCAAGCTTGGTTATTAATTACCGTTCTTTTAGGAGCTGCCTTCCTGGCATTAGAAATTTATGAGTTTAATCATTATGTCCATGAGTACCATCATACGTTTACAAGTAGTGCATTTGGTTCTGCTTTTTATACGTTAGTTGGTTTTCACGGAGCGCACGTTGCATTCGGGTTATTATGGATTATCTCTTTAATGTTACGTAATGCAAAACGAGGTTTAAATCTTTATAATGCACCTAAATTCTATGTAGCCAGTCTGTATTGGCACTTTATCGATGTTGTTTGGGTGTTCATTTTTACAGTAGTATATCTAATGGGAATGGTGGGATAAACTGATGGCGAATCAACAATCAAATTCAGGTAACCCAAGTGTAGATTACGAATATCGTCGAAAGAAAAATGCTGAGGATATGAGAATGCAAGTTTCGGCGTTTGCTCTAATGATTTTTTTAACATTAGTTGCATTCATTGCTGTTGCAGGAGATTTTGATAAATACTTTGTTATTCCATTTATCCTGCTACTGGCAGTTGTTCAACTTGTATTCCAACTATACTATTTCATGCACATGAGTCATAAGGGACATGAGGCACCTGCTTTGTTCCTCTACTCTGGAGCATTAGTTGGGTTTATTACTATTTTGGTGTTTTTAACAATTGTTTGGATTTAATCCTAAAAAACCAGTCGACCTTTCGGCTGGTTTTTTGATTAGATAAGAATATTTATCTTTTTAGTGAGTTAATGGTTAATGAGGTTTATCAGTGACCAATACAAAGCACCTTGAGACATAAGTCGAGCCCCCAAGGAAGGGGAAGGCGCCCTTCCATGGTGACTCGCCTTATGCTTATCGGAGGCTCACAGGTTGTGGGTCAAAAGGAGTTGCTACAGAACGTGGCGAACTAAGCTTTACATCCTTTTAACAAGACTCATCTGCTTTTTTTCGTGTCCATCTGCAGCGCCTAGGCCTTCGGAACATAAGCCAAGCCCCCAAGAAAGGGAAAAAGGCACCCTTTCTTGGGGACTCGACTTATGCTTGTCAGGCCTGTTCGAGGCGCTTCCGCTTTTCGTTTTGTCATGAACTTGTCATTAGCTTAGATTGAAGTCGCATTGTAGAGACAGTATAATATAGGTAATCATGTATTAGTGAAATGAGGTGGAGAAATGCCTTTGGGTATTTTTGGTTTTAATGCGTTGTGGAGTCCTTTTTTTATACTATCAATTGTGTTGATTACGATATTATACTTTTTAGTAACGATAAAATGGAGAAACCGTTTTTCAGAAAGTAGAAAACTTACAAAGAAAGAAGCAACCTATTTTATTTTAGCCATGATTCTTCTGTATATCGCCAAGGGATCACCAGTCGAAGTTTTAAGTGGTATAATGTTCTCTATGCACATGACACAGATGGCTATTTTATATCTTGTATTTACACCTATTTTAGTAATGGGAATTCCAGATTGGATTTGGAAAGTATTTATTAAGCTTCCAGTTGTTAAGCAGATGTTTGCTATAATGACAAAACCAATTGTAAAACTATTAGCATTCAATGTTCTATTTTCCATGTATCATATTCCAACAGTATTTGATCATGTGAGAACGGATGCTGTCTTACACAATTTATTTACTGTGATTCTATTTATGTTAGCTGTGTTTATGTGGTGGCCATTAATTAAACCTGTTGACGAGGATGTAGAACTTAGCGGATTAAAACGAATTGGCTATATCTTGGGGAGCGCTGTACTGCTAACTCCTGCATGTGGATTAATTATCTTTGCTGAGAATCCATTATATGCAACGTATTATGATTCTTCAACATGGTTAAAAGCTTTAGCTTTATGTGTACCTGCCAGTAGCCTAAGTGGATTGAGCTTAAGCGGACCTGAATTATTCACATCAATGTCCTTGCAAAATGATCAACAGCTTGGTGGAGTTGTCATGAAAATCATCCAAGAAATTGTCTTCGGTATTGCATTAGCCAGTCTATTCTTTCAATGGTATCGTAAAGATCAGGATCAGGCACAAACTCAAACCGAATCTCAAACGTCTATCGGATATAAAACTGCAGACCCCAAGCTAGTAGAATAAAGAAAAAGAATAGGTAAATATTCATGAATGAAGAGAGGAAAAATGCATGTCTGTACCAATACTCCCTACGATAAGTACAACCTTTATCGTTCTAAGTGCCATTACAGTAGCAATCGGTTGGTGGCAAATTACACAAAGAAAAATTGAAGCACACCAGAAAACTATGACGCTTGCCGGTTTGTTTGCCCTTACATTTTTTATTATTTATCTCAGTAGAACCATTTTTATAGGTAATACTTCATTTGGTGGACCGGATAGTCTAAAAATTTATTATACTGTGTTTCTAATTTTTCATATTATATTAGCAACTGTTGGAGCTGTGTTCGGACTGATGTCGCTTTGGACAGGATACAAAAACAAGTTAAAAAGGCACAGGAAGCTTGGTCCGATAACAAGTATCATCTGGTTTTTTACCGCAATCACTGGTGTTGCAGTCTATTTATTACTCTACGTATTCTATGAAGGTGGAGAAACTACTTCAACGATTAGAGCGATTCTAGGATATTAATGAAAAAGATAATCAAAATCATGCTAGATGATTTTGATTATCTTTTTTGTAATTAAAACTAATTCCCACTTTAAGCAATGCGTTTAATAAATAGGTTAAAAAAATTTTTTTAAATAGGAATTTCTGTTACCCATATAGAATGGATTGGGTGGAGGTGTTTAAGAATGAAGATTGAGAAGCTACAATCATCTGATTATAAAGAAATAGTGGATTTATCAATGTACGCATTTCAATATAAAGTATCTGAAGAAGGTCTAAAGGAGAAATATGAACAGTTTGACCAACAGTATATCTCTGGTATTAAAGATGAAGAAAAACTTGCTGCAAAACTTCAAATCCTATCATTGAAAATTTGGTTTAATTATGAACAATGGAAAATGGGAGGGATTGCAAGTGTGGCAACCTATCCTGAATACCGGAGAAAAGGATATGTAAGGGCATTGATAAAGGATTCTCTTGAGGTGATGAGAAAAAGAGGGCAATTCATTTCACTATTGCACCCTTTTTCCATATCGTTTTATCGCCAGTTTGGATGGGAAGTATTTGATTATTTGAAAAAGGTGACAGTAGATAAGCGTGAATTAGTAAGGATGGAAAATACAGAAGGGAAAATTTATCGCTATCACAAAGATGATTTTCCTAGTGAGCTTGAAGAATTCTACGAAAAATTTGCTAAAAGATACAACGGAATGTTAGTGAGAGAATCAAGCTGGTGGAAGCAAAGGGTAATTACAGAGTTAACGATTGCAGCATATTATGGAACAAGTAATACGTTAGAAGGCTATATTTTATATGAACTTAAAGATAAAAAAATGAAGGTAGATGAATTTATCGTTACTAATGATGAGGCTAGGAAAGGTTTATGGAATTTTATATGTCAACATGATTCTATGATATCTGAAGTCGAATTAACACTTCAGGAAAAGGATCCACTGCTATTTCTATTCCATAACCCAATGGTGAAGACTGAGGTTTATCCTTATTTCATGGCCAGAATTGTCGATGTAGAAGAGTTTTTAAAGAAATTAGATCTAAACTTATTAAGAAATAAATCTATATGTTTAGAAATTAACGACCCTTTTGCGAGTTGGAATAATGGATTCTTTTTAGTAACGAGAAAGGATGTTGTTAAACTAGATAGCCAACCAAGACTTCATCAAGATTATGTAAATATGGATGTACAAACCCTTATTCCTCTTTTCTTTGGGGTATTCACTGCTAGAGAACTTAATAGCATTGGAAAAATTAAAGGAGATTTAGAAACCATTATGATTTTAGAAGAAATAGTCAATCCATTAAATCCATTCTTTATTGATTTCTTTTAAGGATTCTTAATTTAGTTTATCAAAAAAAAATGGGACAGTCCTAAAAGGAGTCCGTAACCACTATGATCGACCATATATAGAAGTTCTTTTCCTATATATTGAAGTTGTGGTTCCTGACACCTTGGTTTTGGGACAGTCCCACCTGAGTTTATATTTTAAGGTTCCATTTTATAATACCTGCTTCTTTTGCTGAATTAAAGATAATTAACAGAAGGGGTCCTACGATAAAACCTAGAATACCTAAGAGTTTAAGACCTAAGTACATGGCAATTAATGTTGCCAATGGGGAAAGTCCGATATGTGTTCCCATTACTTTAGGTTCTACCGTTCTCCTAATAATTAGCAAGATGGCAGCAAGGACTGCAAGTTGGGTCCCGATTGTTAAGTTACCCGCAAGTAAATGGAACAAAGCCCAGGGACCTAGGATAACGATTGAACCGATAATTGGAATGAAATCAATGACCCAGATAATCAGCGACATGACAATGGCAACTTCTGGGGAAATGAGAAGTAATCCAATAAAAGATACAATAAAAATTAAGACACTGACTAAAAACTGCGCTTTGAAGAAACCGAATATGACGTAGGATAATCTTGAAGTCATAAAATTGACTTTTTCTGCGGTTTTTTCAGTCAGGGAACTGTAGATCATCTTCTTAACACGAGGAAGATCCATCATAAACAAAAAGAGTGCAATTAGATAGACTAAGAAGCTAACAAGGTAGTTAGGAATATAGGTGAGAAATGCGCTTATTCTTTCTATATTCAAATACTCCTTAAGGCTCTCCTTAAAGCTAGTTAAGAAGTCTTGAACTCCATTGCTGATCTCTGATACAACCTCCCCTGGTAAATCTCTAGCAGCGTGCTCGAGGTCTTTTTCATAATTCACCCAAATATCACTAATTTGATTAATGTATGTAGGAGCATCTTCAATGAGCTTTACTGCTTCCCCAACGACTTTAGTTGTCACAAAATAAGACAATACTCCTATTGCAACAAGAAAGGAAAGAAAAACGATTAATACCGACATCTTTCGTTTCAATCGAAATTTGTTTATTAACATTCTTACTGCAGGCTCTAATATTATAGCAGTTATGATTGCTGCTATTAAAGGAATTGAGACAGGCAGAATAAAGTAAATCAATAAAAATAGTAATAGGATGGTAATCGCAATGATTACCATTTTTTTGTTTAGAACCTTGGTCAATGTTGTGCCCCTTTCTCCTCTAGAACATCATTAATACTATTATAGTAAAGAGTCTTAATGTTGAACAGTAAAAACAGGAGCATGTAAGTAAAAACATACAAAAAAGCTGACTCCATTTGAGTCAGCTTTCACTATTAATCAGCAAACACTTCTACTTCTTTTTTTACATCAGCAAGGAGCTTATCACAACTGTTTACAAGATGATTTGGAAAGTGTTCTCCTTCACCATATTCTACTCCATGTGGATAATAATGTTTTCCCAATAAAGGAGTCATTAACTGAATGACCGCGTCATGCTTACCAATGTCTCCTCCAGCAGTGTATCCCTGAATACGTAAATAATATGTACCCTCTTTAATTTCAAATTTGCGATCGTAGGTTACTCGTTCGTAGTCCCATTGACCTTCACGAACCAGTCCATGAGATAGCATAACTTCATCTAAGCGGTTTAAATCCGCTTTCAAATTTTCAATGCCAGTAGCTTCAAAACGCATAATCTTTTTCCCTCCTATATGTTAAGGCATTCATATCTTTTATTAAAAGATAGTACAAAATGCAAAGTTCTTCATTTTTAATAATAGTGTAAAATCATTCATCTTGCAACGGAATGATGTGACGAAATGTGAACATTGACTTATATTTAAGAATAGTTTGCCCGTTCTCGAAAGAAAATAGAAATATTGCTTTAAGTTATTTTGAGTGAGGAGGATTAAGATGAAGGTGAAAGAAATGATGACAAAAGATGTTGAGTGTTGTACACTATTAGACAATGTTTTTGAAGTAGCGGTAAAAATGAAAGAAAACAATGTCGGCGTAATCCCAATTGTTAATGGGGAAAGGATCGTCGGGATGATAACCGATAGAGATATCGTTCTCAGATGTGTTGCTGAGAAGCACCCAAATTCTTCAAAGGTAGAGGATATCATGAGTAATGATTTAATCACCATTGGTCCTGAGGAAACAACAGATGATGCCCTTCAATTAATGGCAAGATACCAAATCAGAAGAATACCTGTTGTGGAAGGGGATCAAACTTTACTTGGAGTAGTTTCTCTTGGTGATTTTGCCATTAGACATGAATATGCACATGAAGCGGAAGAAGCATTACAGGATATTTCAGATCCTATTTATAAAAATAAACCTTGTTAGGTATTCAACCCTATGTTTAAAGGCTTTTTTTGCATACACTTTGTGAAAGTATAAAGTAGTTCAAGGTTGGGGGACCCTTTAGGGTACTCCTTTTTTGTTTGGAATGCCTAACGCTATAAAAAATTAAGGTTCCTCTTTTCTTGATCTTAAAATGCCTGTTGGAGAGATAGCTGGTTGGGGGAGAGCGTTTCTTAATTTGAACAACTTGGGTACTTTCGTTTTATTATCAAGATATTCAGACATCTAGCTATTAATGAATAGAGTAGAAATGATATAATAAAACTATTCTTACCTACATATCATGATAGAAATAGGAAAGGAGGATAACTCCTGAAAATAATAATTAGAACGCTTATTGTTCTTATTTTCCTTATTATATTTGGAATTTATACAAGCCTTCAAAAAGATGAAAATTCAATGTTAGAAGGTCCTGATAAAAACACTCCACAATTAGATAAAGAGAATAAATTAAGTGAAGCAATAGAAGGACACGATGGCGAGAGACCTAATGAGGGTCTTTCAGTATTCATTGGGAAAAGTATAGAAGAAGTGATAGCGGAGATCGGGGAACCCGTTCGTATTGATCCTTCTTCGTATGGCTATGACTGGTGGATCTATAAACCATCGCCAAAAGAGTACTTTCAAATTGGAGTAGATAATAGTAAAGTTGTAACCGTTTTTGCAATAGGAGAGGATGTAAATGTGGCACCCTTTACATTAGGACAAAGTATTGATGAGATTTATCGATTTACCATCGTAGATTCTGAGATTGTAGTAAATAATGATAACGGAACATATCAATTTGAGCTTTCAGAAGAAGATCTTAACACTAGACTTCTAGCACAATTCGGTGATATCTATGCACAATTATACCTTGATAAATATTCTGGGAAATTGATGAGTATTCGGTATTTTAATGAAGAAACCCTTGTTAAGCAACGCCCCTATGAAATGGTATATAGAGGACAGCTTATAGAAGAAAAAGAAATTAGTGATGAAGAATGGGAAGAGATAGATAATGGAAGTGCACAACAAATTTTTGACATTACAAATATGATTAGAAAAAATTTTAAACTCTCAACACTTGAATGGGATAAAGACACTTCTTTAGTAGCAAATGGCCACAGTAAAGATATGTTTAATGAGAATTATTTTTCCCATGATTCACCGACCTTTGGATCGCTTTCAGATCGACTTGAGTCAGGAAATATACTATTTCAAAAGGCAGGCGAAAATATAGCGGCCAAATATACAGATGGACCTGCTGCCGTTCATGGATGGTTGAATTCAGAAGCGCATCGAGAAACAATGTTAGACGATGAATTTACTCATATTGGAATAGGTGTTTATCACAAATATTATACTCAAAATTATATAAAAAAAATGGATGAATAAGGAGAGGGTAAGTACTTACGCCTCTCTTTTCTATAAGGTATTTACTAATCTATATTGAGAATTATGACCACTCTTTATAAAGATTGATTATTTTTTAAAGATAAAAAAAGAGCCTGTGCTATGAGCAATTACTTTTCCGTCATCCCGTACGACCTTCCCATCCATAACTAATGTTTTTGAACCTTTATGAACAACTGAAGCCCTCGCAGTTAGATTACCTCCAGTACCAGGTGCAAGATAGTGCATGGTTAAATTAGTCGTTACGGCACCGTATCCCTCAGGCAAAATGATATTCGCTAATGTACCCATAGCTGAATCAACTAAGGTAGCTGTTACGCCACCATGTACGATTTCAAATGAATTATAGGTAAATGGAGTAATCGGGATACTTACATCGCAATGATTTTCACTTAATGTTCTTTCCATTCCTAAGACTCCACCAATGTAGGAACCGTTTAGGTTTTCTCTTTTTCGCTTTACACCTTCCAATATCTGTTTTACCACTTGCAATTCTTCTTCATTTCCTGTCGAGATGCATTCATCTAAAAGCTTATATAGTTCTTCTTTCATTTTCGGTCATCCTTTTCATGTTTTTACTCTTTCTTCATCTTATCATGATTAGCACCATTTTGGATTTTGAATCATAGATTATTATAGGTATATGTCCGGTATTTGGAGGTGACATAATGGCTAATAAACTACATCCAAAAGTCCAAGAGTTCAAACATTTTGCCAAAAATCATCCGAAAATGATCAAGGATGTAAGAAATGGATCGATTACTTGGCAAGACCTTTTTGAAGAATGGTACCTGCTAGGTGAAGATGACCCAAGGTGGAATGAATACATTGAAGGAAAAAACGCTGAAACCAAAGGGGATAAGGAGAAAAATTCAGGGGATAAGAATTGGGTAGAACAAATTACAGGAGTAATAAAAAATATGGATGCTGAACAAATGCAACAGCATATAAATAGTATTAGTCAAGCTTTAGGAGCAGTCCAAGGTGTGCTAACACAATTTCAATCAGGCGGTGGAGATTCAAAATCAGCCATAAAGTCGTCAACGGAAACAAAGCCAAACCATCCATTCTCTTTTTTTAAGGATTAATCCTTTGATTCTCATGAGAAAAGGAAGTGAAACCGTTTATGAGAAAAGAGGTAACTGATTATATTTATTCAAAGGTTGATTTGAAAAATTTTATAAGAGAACAACCTACATGGTATCGAACCTTATCGAGAAATCCACATTTATTACAAGAATTTGAGATAGCATCTATGAATCATTTTCGAAGAACGATTCCTCATCGAGTTGAGAAATTTTCTAACGGTGTTCAAATGGCTTCCATGATGATGCATATGTTTCAAGCAATGAATGATTCTGAAGGATAATATTTCGGCCACTCCTTGATTTTCTTGGTTAATATTCAACCATTATGCAAAGGATAACAGGTAAGGAGTGGTATATATGAAAAAACTGTGCATCATTGTTGTACTTTTTCTATTAGCTGGATGCAGAGATGATTTACCTGAACCAGAAACAATTCAAGAAACACCTGCCATCGAAACGGCATCATCTGTTGCTAAGAAGAAAACTGATATGACAGTTCGTCATGTCGTTCAAGGAAATCAAGTCTATGTGGAATGTATTGTACCGGATATAACATTTACAAACAATAATTCGGCCAAGAAAGGTAAAATTGTTGTTAGTTTAGATGGAAAAAGATTTAGCGAATATAATACAGCAGCTTTTATTATGAAAGGTATTCCAAAAGGGGTTCATCATCTAAAGGTTGAAATCGTAAAGCTGAATAATGAACCATTAGGAATGTCAAAACAATTCTATGTGACAATTTCATAAATGTTCGATTCGCTTACCTTCATAAATTCTGTTAAAATGATTTTATGGAGGTGAGCGTTTTGCTTGCTACAATGGAAAGATTGGAAATACTTGATGCAGCGGAACAGTTAGCCGGACAGATTCTGGAGTCAGATGTAGCAGAACACTATCGCTACTGTTTATATAAATTAAACAATAATAAAGAAACACAAGCTAAGATACGCAAATTCACTAAAATGAAGGAACTTTATGAAGAGGTTCAAAGGTTTGGCCGTTATCATCCAGACTATAAACGAGTGATGATGGAGATACGTACACTTAAACGTGATATGGATATGGATGAACATGTAGCAAATTTCCGTCATGCTGAAAATGAGTTACAGGATCTATTAGATCATGTTAGCTTGCTTGTAGGCAGAGCTGTTTCACAGCAAATTAAAGTCCCTACTGGAAATCCTTTTTTCTCTTCAAGTTCAGCTTGTGGTGGAGGTTGCGGAAGTGGCGGTGGTTGTGGTTGTTCAGCGTAAGAGGGGGGAAACCCTCTTATTTTTTATGGTTTGATTGATAATCTCACTAATATACTAGGAAAAAGTTTGGTTTGCCGTTCAAGGACCTGTTTGAAGCTTAAGTCAACTCGAATTTAAAAGGAAAGGCGGCCGTTCCATAATGACTCGCCTTATGTAAGGGGTAAGCTGTTCGAGACGCTTCCGCTTTTCGTGTGTCTAGCTCCAGTGCTTAGGCTTTCGAGACATAAGACAAGCCACCTTGAAAGGGAAAACCCACCATTTCTAGGTGACTCGACTTATGCTTGTCAAATCTGTTCATGGAGCTTCCGCTTTTCTAAGACCTTAGCCTAATACAATCGACACATAGGTTTCCACAGCAGAACATTTTTTCTTGAGGAACATAAAAGCGATGACGGTATACATACATGTCTTGGCTTTCACGAACATATATGGTTTCAGAATGTAATCTTTTGCCCCTCATGACTCTTGATGAAGCCTTTCGGATTGTTTCTTCAATTTTTTGTTTAGTTTCATAACTTGTCACGTAAATAAATGGAATTCCAGCTTTCTTTTCCCATTGAAAGCTTTTTATGTAAGCATGTTGGTTTATTTCTTTTTCAAATTCATTCCAAATATTTAAAATATCCAAAAGAGTCATCCTCTCATATGTCTATTGCTTGAGTGTTCTTAATTGTGCTAGACTATTTAAAAAGAATGCTATAAGGGGAAAAAATATGTTTACAGAAAGACAAGGAATTGTTGTTTGGCTATATAGTTTAAAGCATGCCAAATCATTAAGGCGTTTTGGAAATGTCCTTTATGTTTCAAGAAAATCCAAATATGTGCTTCTTTATTGTAATCAAAGTGATACAGAGTTTGTGATGGAGAAACTTTCAACCTATTCCTATGTTAAAAAGGTTGCTCCTTCTTATAAACCGTTTCTTAACACACAATTTGAAAATTCTAAACCGGATAAGGCAAAGGAATACGATTACAAAATGGGCATATAATGATACATACTACTATGCCCATTTTTAATGTGCTTATTGGATCATTCGCTCTCTACTGAAGCGGCGCGATATAATGGTTCAGTCTTAAGATGGCGATTAGGTGTTGATAGTACAGGTCTATCTCCGGGAATAGGATAGACGGTTTAACATCCATTTGAATAATAGTCTTTCCTAGTTCATCTGCCACATTTTGAAAGAGGGCATATCTCTGGCTTGGCTGGTGTTCTGGGTGTGGAATCCCTTCACGACTAATGTAGATAGGCTGGAATTTTCCGTCACCTGATGGAGTCAATACTAGTGCAATCGAAGTGACTTGTCGCCCTTTTATTTCAGTATGGAATGCGATTAGATGTGATAATCGATGCTGATTAGCACGGGTCAGTTCAATTAATTCGTAAATATCTGCAAATCCCTCACCGAGTTCGATAAAACGTTGAATCACTTTCATTCTTCCTTTCCAACTTAAAAATGCATTAAGTTCTTCTTGTTGTCAATTCATAATTATTTCAGACTGAAGTTCATAAGTAAAGGGATGTTCCTTCATTAGAAGTAGAATTATAAATACGCTAAAGGAGTGTTCTTCTTGATTATTGTATTTGTTCTTCTTATCATTTGCCTTCTGGCCGGTTACCTCATATCCCCAAACAATAAATCCACTGATATACCAGACTTTGATTATTTTATTGTAACTGCTATATTGTCTACATTATACATTCATGGAGTCATTTCTCTATATGAAAAAGAAATGCTTGAATCATCTACTTTACTTGATATCGAAAGCTATGTAATGTATTCAGGTTTACTTAGCCAAGAGGAATGGTTATGGTGGATAGAGGATCATTGTAGTGACAATCCATTGCTGGTAGATCTAGATGGCGATTTGGTATAAAGCTAATAAAAACAAAAAAAACCCTGCAGATCTTAACTGCAGGGTCCTTCTATATCCTTTTAACAGGATAGAAGGTAAAGGGAGAGGAGAAACCGGAGGAAGAACTTATGGGGAAACGTAAGTCTTCTCCGCGGTTGGCAACAACATCAGATGCGATGTTGTTAGTTTCATTATCACCTACTGTCGATAATTTATACATTTTCTTCAGAATAATTGACAAGATTATTGTATGATAGATAATGATGTTGAATTATGGTAGGATAATGAGGGAAAACTTAAGTTTAGTGGTGAAAAAAATGAGAATTATATCAGGTAACCGTAAAGGAAAAGCATTGAAGTCTGTACCGGGTACCGGTACGAGACCGACAACAGATAAAGTAAAAGAAGCTATCTTTAATATGGTTGGTCCTTATTTTCAAGGAGGTCTAGGTCTTGACCTGTTTGCAGGTAGCGGGGGGCTGGGCATTGAAGCATTGAGTAGAGGATTGGATAAAGTTATCTTTGTAGATAAAGATGCAAAAGCTATCGCTACAATCAAAAGTAATTTAGATCAATGTGATTTATCAGATAAAAGTGAAGTTTATCGTAATGAAAGCTTCAGAGCTTTAAAGGCGATTGTTAAAAGGGAATTGCAATTTGACTTAATCTTGCTTGACCCCCCTTATCAAAAACAAAAACTAGTTGATATATTAGAATTGATTGATGATCAACAATTGCTGAATGAAAACGGTTTCGTAATGTGTGAACATAGCTCAGATGTGTCATTACCTAATGAGGTGGGAAGTTTAAAGTTATTGAAGAAGGAAACATACGGAATGATCAGAATCTCAATCTTTCATGCGTTATAGTTAATTAGGGGGTAAGAAAAAATGGCGAGTATTGCAGTATGTCCAGGGAGCTTTGATCCGATTACATACGGTCATCTAGATATTATTTCCCGTGGGGCTAAAGTATTCGACAATCTATACATAGTAGTATTAAATAATTCATCCAAAAATCCATTATTCTCAGTTGAGGAGAGAATACAACTAATCCAAGAAGTGACAAAAGATATTCCGAATGTTGTGGTCGATTCCTTTCAAGGGTTATTAGTGGACTATGCTAAAAATGTGGGGGCAGATGCTATTATACGAGGATTGCGAGCTGTTTCCGACTTTGAATATGAAATGCAAATTACATCCATGAACAGAGTCTTGAATGAAGAGATTGAAACTTTTTTTATCATGACAAACAATCAATATTCATTCCTGAGCTCTAGTATTGTAAAAGAAGTGGCAAAATACGATGGTGATATTTCTGAATTAGTACCAAAAGCTGTGGAAGATGCTCTTAAAGATAAATTTAAGTGATAATTTCCATACTTTATGAAGTAAGTAAAATTAGAAAGACTATTATAGGATTGTCTTTAAAGTGACAAAAGCCATAATAGTCTTTTTATATTTAAGCTGTTCTAAAAAATTGTTGTTTTTTATGAAGATAAATTTTTGTAAGAACGTTGGTTGGAGCGGAAACCAACCCTTTTTCAAATAACAACAATATTTACGAAAACAGCCTATATTTAAAAAAATATTCGAATAGTTCTCTAATTAAGTCGATTTTGATCAACAATCTTTCTCCACAATAAAAGGCAATAAACTCCTAAGGAAATAATCGTTAGGATCGGACCGAAAGCTTTCAGCCAATAAATCGCTGATCCCCAAAATTCCCACTGATGTATATTAAATACTGGTACAGCATTTGAAGGTTGATTGTGGTAAAACCTTTCATAAACAGGCTTCCATAGTAAAACAGAAATAGTTGCTGCAATCATTCCATGAAGAATTCTAGCGTAAAAAAAAGGTTTAAAACGTATATCTGTCTGAGCCATTATGCTCGCTGCCTGTGCTTGCACACTAAATCCATTAAATCCAAGTATAAAGCTTGTAATCAGAGCCTGATGAATAAGCAGAGTTCCATCAATTCCACTTGTCATTTGGCTTCCAAGTGTAATTTCAAATAATCCTGAAATAAAAGGCATAGTTAAACTTTCTGATAACCCAAATACGATAAAGATTGTCGTTAGGCCACTAGCTATGAGAGGTGTGATATGAAGGTGAAATAAGATTTTGTTTAATACGGAGAATAGAATAATAAATCCTCCGATCATTAATAATGTTTGTATAGAGGAGCTAACAGCATCTCCAAGTAATTTTCCCAATGGTCTCTTATCTTTTAATCTTGTTTGATGTAGGACTGATAATGCTGTTTTAATACTGAAGCTTCTATCCATACTGTAAGTTCTTTCTTGTTTTTCTTCTTTTCTTCCATAAAAACGCATAATAATACCAACACAAAT
The DNA here is from genome assembly GCF_016908495.1 of Rossellomorea pakistanensis. Taxonomy (GTDB): domain Bacteria; phylum Bacillota; class Bacilli; order Bacillales; family Bacillaceae_B; genus Rossellomorea; species Rossellomorea pakistanensis. The sequence goes on from NZ_JAFBDZ010000003.1 coordinate 412,990, forward strand.
ATTTCCTAAATAATGTGCAAGGGCTAAAATCACGCCTAGATGAGGGTTTTTAAAGAATCCAACAGATACTGCACCAAAAATAAAGAGAGGATTGGAGGAATTGGTGAAAGATACAAGTCTTTCAGCCTCAATTCGAGTTAATTGTTTCTCTTGGCGTAATCTTGCTGATAACTTTGCTCCAGCTGGGAAACCAGAAGCCATGCCCATTGCCCACACAAAGCCGCCGACTCCAGGTACTCTAAAAATCGGCCTCATTAAAGGCTCTAGCAAGACTCCAATAAACCTTACCACTCCTATACCGATTAGCATTTCTGAGATTATGAAGAATGGGAGCAACGAAGGAAATACGATTTCCCACCACATATTTAAGCCCCTAATAGAAGCTTCAAATGATTCTTCTGGAAAGATAATCAGAGAAAGAGCGAAAGTTGATACACTTAAACTTAAGAGTAATGTTTTTATTTTTGAAGCATTCAATGACATTTCCTCCTTGGGAGCCGTGCCTTTTTCCTTGGAAAACCTTGTAGAAGTGATAAAATAAAAAGATGGTACTTGTCCTCATATTAATCAATATACTCATAGATAATATAAATAGACCATAAGATGAAATGAACTGAAAAAAGAATTATGGAAGCACATGTTCAGCTCCAGTAATTGATTTTTAAGCTAAAGCGGATAGGTTGCTTGCACTTGACACTTATAAACACTCTTCAACACTAGGGCACTTTATAACGTTTTGAAATGACCAAAAGAGGGAGTGCAATATATGAGTGGACCTAAGGTTGGATTGGCTCTTGGCTCAGGGGGGGCAAGAGGTTTTGCCCATTTAGGTGTATTAAAGGCATTTCACGATGAAGGCATACCGGTCGATATGATGGCAGGGAGTAGCATGGGAGCACTTGTAGCTTCTTTTTACGGTGTTGGCCATGATATCAATCATTTATATAAGCTATCAGCAGCATTTAAGCGAAAATATTATCTGGATTTTACTGTACCAAAGATGGGGTTTATTGCGGGCAAACGAATAAAGGAATTTATTAGGTTATTTACCCATAATAAAAAGATTGAAGAATTGAAAATCCCCATTTCTATCGTGGCAACAGACTTGAAAACAGGGGAAAAAGTTATCTTTACTAGTGGTCCTATAGCTGAGGCAGTAAGAGCAAGTATTGCGATCCCAGGTATTTTTGTTCCTGAAAAAGTAAATGGGCGCCTGCTTGTTGATGGAGGCGTAAGTGACCGTGTTCCTGTATCGGTTGTAAAAGAAATGGGAGCAGATATCGTTATTGGTGTGGATGTTTCACATGTGAAGAAGAATGTTGAAATCAATAATATTTATGATGTTATCATGCAAAGCATTGATCTTCTTCAACTTGAAATTGTAGAGAACAGGGAGATTAAGTCTGACTTTATGATTCGACCACATGTAGAAATGTATAGTACACGTGCTTTTAAGAATATTGAAGCCATGATTAGAATTGGGGAAGAAGAAGCATTAAAAATCATTCCATCTATAAAAAAGAAAATGGAAAACTGGAAGGGGTCTTAATCTTTTGTCACAAAGAAATTGGATTAGAACAATCGTAGTATTTACCATCATCATCGTAGCAGCTTCCTTTTATTATCTACCTTATTATGTTACGAAACCTGGAAGTGCACATGTGTTAGACCCAATCGTAGAGGTAGAAGGTGGATTTGAGGATGAAGGCGAACTAATGCTGACAACCGTAAGGATGGGAAGAGCAAATATTTTTACCTATGCGATAGCAGCTTTAAGAGAATATGAATATATTTATCCAGTTGAGGAAATTAGAAGTCCACATGAATCAGATGAAGAATATAATGTAAGGCAATTATATTTGATGAAAAACTCAAAGCACAATGCCATTCAGGTGGCTTTTGAAAAGGCTAATAAACCTGTTTCTTTTGATTATAAAGGAGTCTACGTTTTAAATGTTTATAAAGAAATGCCTGCTAGTAAAGTATTAAAAGCGGGGGATAGGATTACTGCTATCGATGAAAACCAGTTCCAATCATCAGAGGAATTTATCAAATATGTAAGTGAGAAAAAAGAAGGTGAAGAAGTTAACATCACTTATAAAAGAGATCAAAAAGAACATACAGCGAAAATAGCCTTAGCGAAATATCCTAAACTTGATAAGATTGGGTTAGGGATTGGGTTGGTTGACGATCGTGAAATTGAAACCACACCATCTGTTGAGTTAAAAACAGATGAAATTGGAGGACCTTCAGCAGGGTTTATGTTCAGTCTGGAAATCTATAATCAACTTGTAAAAGAGGACATCACGAATGGTAAGGAGATTGCAGGTACAGGAACAATATCTGAAGCAGGTGAAGTAGGAAGAATCGGAGGAATTGAACAAAAAGTTATAGCAGCTGATGATGCGGGTGCCGAAATATTTTTTGCTCCAGATGATAAAATAAAAGCTGACATGCGTAAAGCAGATCCGACTATACTCTCAAATTATGAAGCAGCTAAAAAAGCTGCTGAAGATATAAATACAGATATGAAAATTGTACCTGTTCAAACATTTGACGATGCATTAAAATACTTGAGCGGTTTGTAATTGATTAAACAAGTCTGTCCAAAATTAAGAAGTTGGGAACGAAAAATTCAGGGCGTAGTTGCGTAGTTCTAAAAAGGATTTGAAACCACAATCTAGTCTATATACAGATGGATTTTCATCTATATATATTCAAGTTGTGGTTGCTAAAAACTTGATTTTTAGGACAAGCCCATAGAAAATTTTGTTCCGAACTTTTTATAGGAAGGCTTGTTTTTTAACATATATTTTTGTAAAAAGGTTGTTTTTCGCTGTAGGTGCGAGATTCTTGACGGAGAAGCGGGACAGGTGAGACCTAACCTAAGCAGGAGCATGGCGGCGAAGAGGATTACCGCTCGCTCAGCGGAAAGCGAGATTCCTTTCGCTGCAACCAACTAACTCCTCTTCAAATAACAACAATATCTACGAAAACAGCCTTTAATAAATAGAGTAGAAAAGTTATCTACTTACAATGATCGGAGGAGTCGCATATTCTTTCCGATATAAATCAGCTTGTTTTTCTGGTTCTATATGCCCTAGTGAATAGATTTCCGAAGCTTTTCTGTCCAAAAATGTATCACTTGGATTCCCTTTAGATATTGTACTGACAATCGGGAGAGTGATCTCTTTTTTGATTTTATTTAAATAACGGGTACCAATTGAACTCATTCCCAAAAGACGAATATATTTAGGTTCGGTATGTCTGTCCATCATCGCTTGTTTTGTAGTATTCGTTAGGATATGGAGGGACATTCTTTGTATTCTCGTCCAGGTGTACCTTTTTGTTTTTACTTTTTCCATATATTCATAAAAAGAAAAAGACGTTTTTGCACAGTTTTTCAGCCTATTTTCAATTCCTTCCTCAATTTCGTAAATTACTCGCAGCTCCTCTGCTGTAGATGATAGCAAACGGTATTTCAAAAGCGGCCAATACATCTCCCAACCATGAAGGTCACCATATCGCTTCCTATATGCTTGTAATGCTTTTAGTGTTGTGCTGGGTACAAAGGGACTAATTTTGGATAGGCCTCCGTCTTCTGAAAATATAGATTTTCTTATACTTGTTGCACTTGCTACATTAGAAGAGGTAAATGATTGATCATGATACCCTGCATTTTTTCTTGAAATTGTAAAAGCTTTCATTGAAGACTCAATCTTATTCCGAGCTTCAATGTAGTGAAAACCAAGTATATTATTTGGCTGTGATAAATCGATTAGGTGATTCGAAAGATTTAGCTCTTGATAAGCACTTGACAATGCACTTGGATAGCTCATTCCTTGTTTTATGTAATCTTGGACTTTTAGATCATATTGATCTCGGTACCGTGAAATTTGATCAGCAGTTGTTTCGAATGCGGAAATATTACCTGATTCACTACCGAAACAAAAGCTCTCACATCGAAGAGCATTTAATAAAGAAATAGCACCATATGCAAAGACTTCTGCATGCTGTGTTGCAAATGAATATGGAAGTTCTACTACTAGATCTACTCCTGCTTCAAGCGCCATTCTCGCACGTGTCCATTTATCTACTAGGGCAGGTTCGCCTCTTTGCAGAAAGTTGCCACTCATTATAGCAATAACAAGGTCAGCCCCTGTAGCATTTTTTGATTCCAACAAGTGATGTAAATGTCCATTATGGAAAGGGTTGTATTCAACAACTACTCCTGCTGCTTTCATTTCTCATTCACTTCCTTTAAAATAGTTAATACTCCGTTTAAAATAACGTTATAATTACAACACTATAGTTGTAAAGAGTGTAAAGAAAAAATATTGACAAAAGGTAGTATGGAAGCTATAATTACTTTTGTTGCCTTGAGGTGATTACATTGAAATGGTCAATAATTCAATTGCAAAAGTTTCGCGATAAGGGATTGACACTGGATGAAACCGTTACACTTGACGAACTTAAATCTCGTGACCCGGAAATCCGGGATATTTCACCCATTTCTATTAAAGGAAGAGCCGATATAGGCTCTGACAGGGTAACGTTCCATTTAAATATTACTGGAACTCTTATTTTACCATGTTCACGTACCTTAGTAGATGTCAGATATCCTATTAATATTAATACTACGGAAACTTTCCTCCTAAAATCAACTGATTATGAAGGTTTTGAAGAGGAAGAAGTCCATCAGGTACAAAGTGACGTAATTGATTTGAAACCAGTTGTTTTAGAATTACTGTTACTAGAAGTACCGATGCAAGTTTTCAGTGAAGATGCGAAAGATGATGAGAATCTCCCATCAGGCAAGAATTGGGAGGTAGTAACAGAGGATCAATTGCAACAAGCTGAACAAGAAGAGGAAAAGAAGGTAGACCCTCGGCTTGCAGACTTAGCGAAGCTTTTTGAACAAGACAAAAACTCTTAATAATGAAGTACCAGAGGATTCTTTCTTCATAGAATGATGAATCTCTTTAAGGAGGTGGGAAGAATGGCAGTACCATTTAGAAGAACTTCTAAAACAGCAAAAAGAAAACGCCGTACACATTTCAAATTAAATGTACCTGGTATGGTTGCATGCCCAAACTGTGGTGAAATGAAATTAGCTCACCGTGTTTGCAAAGAATGTGGAACTTATAAAGGGAAAGATGTAGTAAACAACTAATTGTTTACTACTCAAGGAAAAAACGTGAAGAGACCATGGCTCTTCACGTTTTTTTAATAGTAAAAAGAAAATGTGGTGAGGAAAATGGACTATCTATTACATAAGTCAGATACAGGAATATTGACCTTTTCAATCAATAGAGTTAATAAACGAAATGCCGTTAATTATGAAGTAATGTCAGGACTTAAACGTGCAATTGCCCAAACACGACTTGATGAAGAAATAAAGGCATTAGTCATCACTGGTGCTGGAAATCATGCTTTCTGTTCAGGAGGGGACCTTTCTGAATTTCATGGATTAAAAACAGAAGAGCAAGCATGGGAGATGCTTAATAGGATGGGGGAGTTATTATATGAAATAGCTACTCTTCCAAAGCCTACGATTGCGTGGATTAACGGAGTCGCAATAGGTGGCGGGTGCGAAATTGCTGCAGCTTGCGATTTTAGAATTAGCAAAAAAGGCGTTAAAATGGGATTTGTTCAAGGGAATTTGGCGATTACTACAGGGTGGGGAGGAGCAAGTTTATTATATGAAAGAATCCTTCCTTCCCATGCCATGAGGCTTTTAATGACAGCAGACTTATATGATGTTGAAGAATTATATCAGATGAAATTTATCGATCATTTTATCAACGGTGATGGAAGTGAAATCGATCATTATTTACATAGCATAACAACAAAAAACGTTCATGTTATAAAGGCTTATAAGCAATCCCTCTTGAATAAGTGGAATATTTCAAATTTACACGAAAAGATGATGAAGGAAATCAGATCATGTGCCATTTTGTGGGCGAAAGAAGAACATCATGAAGCTGTTGATCGATTTTTGAATAAAAAATAAAAAATAAAAGAGAGATTTATTCTATCTTTCCTAGTAAGAGCATAAGAATACATTAAAGATTCGGTTTACCTTTGGGAGGGATAGAATTGACATCTAATAGACAAGATGCTTGGAGTCAAGATGAGGATTTATTGTTGGCAGAAGTGGTTCTCCGTCATATACGTGATGGTGGGACCCAATTGCAAGCTTTTGAAGAAGTAGGGAAAAAGCTCTCTAGAACATCTGCTGCTTGTGGTTTCAGGTGGAACTCATTTGTTAGAAAACAATATAAATCTGGTATTGACCTGGCAAAAAAACAAAGAAAAGAGAACAAGAAGAAACATCCTCAAAGTTCGTTTGTAGGTGGGCATGAAATCGAGGATGAACCTTCAGAAATATTGACCACTTACAATCCAATGACAAACTCTCTAAGTCTTGATCAGGTGATTCACTATCTAAAAAATGTCAATAAAACAATACAAGATGGTGACTCCATCATAGAGGAAAAGAAGAGACTAGAAGTTCAAGTAGAGGAATTAAGAAAAGAATTACATCATTTGAGAGCAGAAAATGAAAACTATCAAAAGAAACTTCAACTACTTGAGGAGGATCATCACTCATTGCTTACTATTTTTGAAAAAGCAAGAAAAATGGCACTGCTTCAGGGAACTGAAGACAAAGTAAAGTTTCAAATGGATAAAAACGGGAATTTACAAAGGGTACAAAAATAAGTAAAGGGGTAACTCATGAAGTTACCCCTTTACAATATATAACAGCTGGATAAGTCCTAGAGGTATAGATGACTGCAACGCTTCCAAAAAAATGACGTTGTAAGCCTGGGATTCTTTAAAAACTAAACCCCATAACTTCTAGCCGATTTTCTGCTCTTTGACTCCCTCTGGATACCACACAAAAGGATTCTCCCCTAAGTCGCGATCCATATCATAAGTTACATTTTCAAATTGCATTTTCTCCCAGAAAGCTTGTGACTTTACTCTTGGATTCGTTTTAATTGGTAAACCGAATTGTTTTGCAAACTCTACAAGTTTACTCCCGTAACCTTTTTGTTGATAATTTGGAAGCACTTCTAACTTCCATAGCTCTAAATAATTTTGTGGGGGATCAAAATATTGGTCGTATTTCGCACTTCGTTCATAAAGACTCATCCTTGCTACTAGCTTATCACCAAAGTATATACCAAAAAATGGAGAAACACTATCATTCTCGATAATATTAGCTTCAAGATCTTCAAGCATAGATAACTCTTGAATTCCATATTCTTTAAATTTTTTGAATTCCTCTAGTGTTTTATAATTTACTCTTAATTTTTCAACTGTTGTTGCCATTAAACATTCCCCTTTCCCGAAATTGCTATCTTGTATTAGATTAAAGTACATAATATAAGCATATTAGATTTTAGAAAGATTTAAAGTTCAGCGATTAGTGAGAACGTTTTCTTTTTGAAATAGTGTTCTCTTATCCTTTTTAATATTATATTTGCACTTTAAAATACTATTGATTTATTATTATTATATAACAAAAATACGAAAAATTCTGCACTTATTTAAGTAAGCGGTTACAATTTTAGCAGGATTTTTTAATTTTTTGTAGAAAAAGGTATACGAAGGGATGGTTTGAAAATAGATCAGTCTCTAGAAAGGGGATTTGCTGTGCGAAAGATATTAATTGCGAACAGAGGAGAAATTGCCTCTCGAATCATTAAAACGTGTAAAGAATTGGATATTCAGACAGTTGCCATTTATTCTGATGCAGATAAGGATATGCCTTATGTAAGAGAGGCAGATACAGCTCATCGTATCGGAGAGCCTCCTGTTAATAAATCTTACCTAAATGTGGATGAAATCGTAAAGGTGGCTCTTAACGAAAAGGTAGATGCAGTTCACCCAGGCTATGGCCTGCTTTCTGAAAATAGTCAGTTTGCTAGAGAAATAAGAAATCATAGCATTGAGTTCATAGGTCCATCAACAGAAGTTATTGATTTAATGGGGGATAAGGTTACAGCAAGAAAAACAATGGAAGAAGCAGGAGTTCCTGTTGTTCCAGGAAGTAAGGGCTCCGTTGCTTCCATTGAAGAAGCAAAAAAGATTGCTAGCAGTATTGGCTATCCCGTAATGCTAAAAGCAAGTGGTGGCGGAGGCGGAATTGGAATGGTCCGCTGCGAAAATGAGCAAGCGCTCGTTCAAAGCTATGATTCTACTAAGAATAGGGCAAAAGCATATTTTGGGATGGATGAAGTATTTCTTGAAAAATGTATTGACCATGCAAGACATATAGAAGTCCAAATATTTGGAGATCGAAAAGGAAATATCGTCCATCTATTCGAAAGGAATTGTTCTGTCCAAAGAAGAAATCAAAAAGTGATCGAGGAAGCACCTTCACCTAAACTTTCGGACAATACAAGGGAAAAGATGTTTGAAGCAGCAGTTACTGCGGCAAAAGCGGTCCATTATGAAAATGCTGGAACGGTGGAATTTATTGTTGATCAGAATGAGAATTTCTATTTCCTGGAAATGAATACAAGATTACAGGTAGAACATCCTGTAACAGAATGTATTACAAGTTTGGATCTTGTAAAATGGCAAATATTAGTGGCAAGTGGTGATGCGCTTCCACTAACTGAACAATCAGAAATCAGGCAAAAAGGACACGCCATTGAATTTCGAATTTATGCAGAAGATCCAAAGACGTTCTTCCCTTCACCAGGGAAGCTTGCTCAGTTAGATTGGCCACAATTTGATTTTGTAAGAATTGATAGTGGATATGAATCAGGAAATACTGTTACACCTTTTTATGACCCAATGATAGCAAAATGTATTGTTTATGGTGAGAGCAGGGGAGAGTGCATCCAAAACGCAACTTCATATTTAAATGAAGTAAAGGTAGATGGGATCAAAAGTAACCTTCCGCTCTTTATTGACATATTGCAAAATCCTTCCTTTAAAGAAGGAGAGTACAATACTAGCTGGTTATCCACCTTATTAACAGTAGGCAAATAATATCTATACCACATATACACTAAACAAACTAGGAGGAAAACAAATGAAAGAAATAACAGCTTCAATGGCAGGTACGGTATTAAACGTATTAGTTCAAGGTGGGGAAGAAGTTTCAAATGGTCAAACCGTAATGATGTTGGAATCTATGAAAATGGAGATTCCAGTAGAAGCGACAGATGCTGGAAAGGTTGTTGAAGTAAAAGTAAATATCGGCGATTTTGTCAATGAAGGAGATATCCTATTAACGGTTGAATAAAAAACTTATATAGCAAAGGGGGAGGATGTATGACTGTTAAGAATAAATTAGACGCCACATTAGAGGAGAAAAAAGAAAAAATACTTTCTGGTGGACAACCAAAGTATCACGAAAAATTAAAACAACAGAATAAATTATTTGTGAGAAATCGTTTAAACCTTCTATTTGATGGTGGAGAGTACCAAGAAGATGGAATGTTTGCAAATTGCCAAGCAGAAGATTTACCAGCTGATGGAGTCGTAACAGCGATTGGAAAGATTAATGGGCAGACTGTATGTGTGATGGCCAATGATTCAACAATAAAAGCGGGCTCATGGGGAGCAAGAACTGTAGAAAAAATCATTCGAATTCAAGAAAATGCATTAAGATTAAAAGTTCCTATTCTTTATTTAGTAGACTCGGCAGGAGCTAGGATTACAGACCAACTTGAGATGTTCCCAAATCGCCGCGGGGCAGGTAAGATTTTCCACAATCAAGTGAAGTTATCCGGTATGGTACCGCAAATTTGCTTATTGTTTGGACCATCGGCAGCAGGAGGGGCTTACATACCTGCATTCTGCGATATTGTAATCATGGTAGATGGAAATGCTTCTATGTACCTTGGCTCACCTCGTATGGCTGAAAAAGTAATTGGTGAGAAAGTAACGCTTGAGGAAATGGGTGGGGCAAGAATGCATTGCAGTGTAAGCGGCTGTGGAGATTTTCTTGCACATTCTGAGGAAGAGGCGATAGAAACGGCAAAAAGTTACCTAAGCTACTTCCCAGAGAATTATGAAAAAAACCAAACAAAATTTCAAGTGTTGCACCTAAAGAAGGAAAACCTTTACAAGATATTATCCCTGAACATCAAAATGCACCATTTGATATGTATGAATGTATCGATACATTAATTGACGAGGGAAGCTTCTTTGAAATGAAAAAACTGTTTGCTCCAGAAATGATTACAGGATTTGCTAGAATGGGTGGTCAACCCGTGGGGATTGTTGCTAATCAACCGAAAGTAAAAGGTGGAGTACTTTTTGTTGATTCTGCTGATAAAGCGGCTAAGTTTATTCAACTATGTGATGCATTCCATATTCCGTTGCTTTTCCTTGCAGATGTACCAGGATTTATGATAGGTACTAAGGTTGAAAGAGCTGGAATCATTCGTCATGGTGCAAAATTAATTGCGGCGATGAGTTCAGCAACTGTTCCTAAAATTTCGGTGATTGTGAGAAAAGCTTATGGAGCAGGATTATATGCGATGGCAGGTCCAGCGTTTGAACCAGATTTCTGTGTTGCATTGCCGACAGCGCAAATTGCTGTAATGGGTCCTGAAGCAGCAGTGAATGCCGTTTATTCGAACAAAATTCAAGCTATCGAAGAACCAAAAGAAAGAATTGCTTATGTTCAAGAAAAACAAAAAGAGTATAAAGAACATATTGATATTTATAAGCTTGCTTCAGAGCTGATTATCGATGAAATTGCAGCTCCAAATAAGCTGCGTTCGGTTCTAATCGATCGATTTGAACTATATAGTACAAAGGACATCGAGTTTAGTAATCGAAAGCACCCTGTTTACCCAGTATGATGAATTAATGGGCTGATCCCGTTGAAGTGTAGGAAAATAGCTGTCTTAAAGGGACCAGGAACTACCATATACGTCAACATAAAGGAAGGGTTTTCTTCTTTCTATCGACGTTGTGATTCCTGACACAATGGTTTGGACAGCTCTCTTCACTTTAATTTGGTTCAGTCCTTTTAAATTATGGCTCTTTTCGTAAAGGTGGTTGTTTTTTACAAGTTAATGGAGTTATAAATAAAGGAATTGGCCAAATGCCAATTGGTTCGATTCCGACTTCTCACATTGATATCAAGCACACAAATCGATATAGAAATTTTGCTTTTGATTAAAGCAACAAAGTTTGCAAAAACAACCTGATTTATATAAAATATGTGCATATTTCCCTAACCATTTGTTTCCTTGTTAATAAGATTTTGTTAAACTTATGATACAAATTAATACCTTAAGGAGTAATTATGAACATTGGAATTATTGGTGCCGGAGCGATTGGCCTATTATTTGCAGCGTATCTTAGTGAAGAGAATCATGTAAGGATATTTGTCCAAAATGATAAGCAAAAACAAGTACTTTTAAAACAAGGAATTCAATTAAAAATGACAGAAAGGGTTTCGGACCATGATGTCACAGCCGAAACGACATATGAGAATCTTGGTAAATGTGATCTTATCATTATTGCTGTAAAGCAATATCATCTCACAACAGTAATACCTCAAATTAAAGCTCATTCCAATCACAAGCCCATTCTTTTCTTACAAAATGGAATAGGACATCTTAACTACATGGAGTCGCTATCAAATCCAACACTGTTAGTCGGAGTTGTGGAACATGGTGCACAGAAATTCGGCGAACACTCCGTTTTACATAATGGAATCGGAAAAACCAATGTAGCCCTATTCAAAGGAAGCTATGAAACCTTGCAAGAAGTTAAATCCCTTTCATCAAAAAATTTTATCTTCTCTATCCAAGACAATTATGAAGAAATGTTAATTAGAAAATTGATAAAAAATGCCATCATTAATCCTTTAACCGCACTTTTAAACATTCCTAATGGTGAACTAATAGTAAATGATCATTTTCGAGAAGTCATGCGAGGGGTATACAATGAGTTTGAAAAGATTTTCCCTCAATTAAATCAAATTGTTTCCTATGAAGAAGTAGAAAAGATTTGCCGAAACACAGGTGAAAACCGTTCATCAATGTTAATGGACTTTGAATTAAAACGAAGGACTGAAATTGATGCCATTTTGGGTGTGCCATTAGAAATCGCAAGAGAAAGGAAAGTGGAAACTCCTATGATTTCATTGCTTTATTCATTGGTTAAAGGAAAGGAATATAAGGGGGACAGTGAGTAGTGTCAACTATTTTATCTACTTTAATAGCTGTATTTGTTACCATCCCTTTTCTTGGTTATCTACTCTGTTTTATCATTGCTAAAGAAGTCTTTAAGAATCATAAGAAAGCAGTACACTTAGCAATTGATGTTATGACGTTCCTATTAATTATTTCGGTCCATTTTATCATGCTTGCCATTTGGAAAGAATCTTTCTTTTGGGTGATTTTATTAGTGATGTTTTCATTTGGGATGATATTTGTGTTCATTCATTGGAAAACGCAGGAGGAAATTATTTATAAGAAAGTGTTAAAAGGTTTTTGGAGATTAAATTTTCTAGTCTTTCTTACAGCTTACTTTGGACTTATTGTCTACGGTCTCATTATAAGGGTCATTGATTCTATCTAAACATTTTTTAAAAGGGTCGATAATAAAGTAAGACTAAATATGATTTTATGCGGTACTGCTCTTGAATTTTCCAATTTAAGCAACTAGCTCCTTGAGACATAAGCCAAGCCACCAAGGAAGGGAAAGGCACCCTTCCTTGGTGACTCGGCTTGTGCTTATCGGGGGCCCGCAGGATGTGGGTCAGAAAGGCGTTGCCACAGGACGTGGCGAACTTAGCCTTTCATCCTTTACAAGGCGCTTCCGCTTTTCGGGTGTCTAGCTGCAGCGCCTAGCTCCTCGAGACATAACCCAAGCCACCAAGGAAGGGAAAAGGCACCCTTCCTTGGTGACTCGGCTTATGCTTGTCGGAGCTGTTCAAGGCGCTTCCGCTTTTCTTGTAAGCAAGATTTTTTCTTTTATCTTATAGGAATGCTATACTCAGATAAGGTGAAGAAGAAGGTGAAAAGGAGTCATATATATGGAACTGGAAAGTTTATTTATTCCAGCAACAAATCGTTTTGCATCATTATACTTACAACAACAAGAACCGGTAGCCGCTTTTTTTGATTATAATATTAACGATAAAAATGTTTTTCAAAATAGATTAGAGGATTTAAAAAATCGTGAATTTCCAAGGGGAACTCTAGTAGATTGTATTGAAGAATATATGAGTATGTATCCTCAAAGTCCAGCGGTTAAGCATTCATTAGAAAAATTAAGAGCCGATGCAGTTGCGGTGGTTGGAGGACAACAAGCAGGACTCTTAACAGGGCCACTTTATAGCATACATAAAATCATTTCTATAATAAAGTTAGCTCAAAAACAAGAAAAAGAATTAGGTACGCCTGTTGTTCCTGTTTTTTGGGTCGCCGGAGAAGATCACGACTATCTAGAAATTAACCATCTTTTTGTTGAGGAAAATGATTCGATGAAGAAAGTCGGTTATCCAGAAAGGGTCCTTGAAAAGAGGATGGCAACAGATATCCACTATTCTAAAGAGCAAATGGAGAAGTGGGTAAATGATATCTTAAAATTGTTTGGTGAGTCAAAATTCACAAGGAAAGTTCAGAATTTACTTAAAGAGGCAATTTCGAAGACAAGTACATTTGTAGAATTTTTTAGTTATATCATTATGACCCTTTTTAAAGACTATGGTTTACTCATTATTGATTCTGCATACTCTCCATTAAGGAAGCTGGAAAAACCTTATTTTTCTCAAATAATTGAGGGTCAAAGGTTGATTACAGATTCACTATTATCGCAACAAAAAAATATACAGCAACACGGATTTGAGAATCTGATTGATATATCTGGGGATGCGGTTAATCTATTCCTTAATGAAGGAAACGAAAGATTTCTTTTAGAGTGGAAAGGTGGAGATTACCAGTTAAAGAATCATACGATCAAGTACTCTAAACTTGAATTAGAGAACATCCTTTCTCAAACACCCGAACGTTTTAGCAATAATGTGGTGACTAGACCCTTAATGCAAGAATGGCTATTTCCTACCCTAGCATTTATTGCAGGTCCTGGGGAAATCGCTTATTGGGGAGAACTTAAGGAAGTCTTTAAATGGGCAGGATTGAAAATGCCTCCTATTATTCCAAGGCTGAATATCACGCTATTAGAACGTAATGTTGAAAAGTATATGAATGATCTTGAACTATCATTCGAAGATGCCCTCATCAGCGGGGTGGAAAATAGAAAAGCTCAATTTTTATTGAACGTTAATGAGAGTAGTTTAGAAGAGGAACTCGAGAAAGTAGAAGAGTTTTTGCGATATTCATATAAGTCGATCAGGGGAGAAGCTCTAAAAATTGAAAAAGGATTAGAGCCGCTTATTGAAAAAAACTTAAACTTTCATCTTGATCAACTTTCTTTCTTAAAAAGAAAAGCTGAAAAAAGTACTCTCCAAAAGCACAGTGTGGTACTTAGAAAGTTTGACCGAATCCAAAATTCATTAAAACCAAATGGTAGTCCCCAAGAAAGAATATGGAATATTTATTATTTTATCAATCACTACGGGCCGGGCTTTATAGATGAACTCCTTCGATTAGACTATGAATTTGACGGTACCCATAAACTTATTCGTATTTAATATACAAATATTAATTTGTGACTCAATTGATGAGGCAATAAACCTTGTTAAAAACGACCCATTTATTAAAGAGCGTTATTATGCTACCTATGAAGTAAATGAGTTAATTGAAGCAAACGAGAATAATAATTGGTTGATAGACATACCTCAAACTAAAGCAAATTTAACTGATTAAAATAAGTTATTTTTGAACTAATGATGCGTTAGTTATATAAAATATATAGATAAATGAAAAAACGCTTGGATTTTAATCCAAGCGTTTTTGTATGTTATTTAGTGTGTTAATACTGATGTGTTTTGGTAAGAACTTCTATCTGTTAGTGTACATTTTCTACGTTATCTGAACTGCTTATCATTTTTTATTTTGTCTTTCCCCTACAATATGCCCTCTTTTCCTTTAATAAATGAGTTTCTCTGCTAGAACCTGATAAATTTCATGGTTTTCTATTTCTTTTACCACAAATTATATGTAGTAAATTGTTTTATAAAAATTCTGAAAAAATAAAGGGATTAATTGGTTTATAAAGAATAGTAAATTTAAGTGGAGAAAAGTGGGGGGATGTGGTACATTTGTGTTAGAAAGTGGGGGTAATGGATATGTTCATGGGTGAATATCAACATAACATTGATAATAAAGGTCGTTTGATTGTCCCTGCGAAATTCAGAGAACACTTGGGTGAAGCCTTTGTTCTCACTCGAGGACTCGATCAATGTTTATTTGGTTACCCTGTCAATGAATGGAAATCCGTTGAAGAGAAATTGAAAGCTCTCCCACTAACCAAAAAAGATGCCCGAGCCTTTACGCGTTTCTTTTTTTCAGGAGCTTCAGAATGTGAACTGGACAAGACAGGAAGGGTGAACATTCCTTCTACATTAGTTGATTATGCTGCTTTAGAGAAAGAGTGTGTCATTATTGGAGTTTCCAATCGAATTGAGATTTGGAGTAAAACTTTATGGGAAGACTATTTCTCACAATCAGAAGATTCTTTTTCTGAAATCGCAGAGAATATGATAGGATTCGACATTTAGCAAAATGTTCGATTGGAAAGGTGAATATCAAAAATGTTTAAACATACAACCGTATTATTGAAAGAAACCGTTGATGGACTCAATATCAAGAAAGATGGAGTGTATGTCGACTGCACACTTGGTGGTGCAGGGCACAGTGAATACTTAATTTCTCAATTGTCTTCAGAAGGGAAGCTCTATTGCTTTGATCAAGATGTAACAGCAATTGAAAACGCTAAGAAGAAACTCGAGAAGTATGAAGGCCAAGTAGAGTTTATTCAGTCCAATTTTCGTTACATACAGGAAGAACTTCGTAAATTAAGAGTTCCCTTCGTTGACGGAATACTCTACGATTTAGGGGTTTCATCGCCACAGTTGGATACACCAGAAAGAGGTTTTAGTTACCATCATGATGCACCACTCGATATGAGAATGGACCTTGAAGGAGATATTAGTGCATATCATGTTGTGAATCATTGGTCGTATGAGGATTTGGTAAGAATATTTTTTAAGTATGGGGAAGAAAAGTTCTCGAAACAAATTGCTAGAAAAATTGAAACAGCCCGTGAAGTTAAAGCAATTGAAACTACAGGAGAATTAGTTGAACTTATAAAAGATGGAATTCCGGCACCAGCTAGAAGAAAAGGTGGACATCCTGCTAAGAGGGTTTTTCAAGCGATTCGAATTGCGGTCAATGATGAGCTGCATGCATTTGAAGATTCACTTAATCAAGCTATTGAGATTTTACAGCCTAAAGGGAGAATCAGTGTCATTACTTTTCACTCTTTAGAGGATAGAATTTGTAAAACCATCTTCAAGGAAAAATCAACAGGTCCAGAGCTTCCACCGGGATTACCCATTATCCCTGAAGGCTATGAGCCTATCTTAAAACAAATTACTAGAAAACCAATCGTTCCTTCTGAGGAAGAATTGGAAGAAAATAATCGTTCTCGATCTGCAAAGCTTCGAATTGCAGAGAAAATATAAATAGTTCTAGGGAGGGAGAGAAATGAGTAATTTAGCACAGAAGCATCATTATCAAATTGAACCAGAGAGAAAGAATAGTCCGAAAACAGCTCCTGTACGAGAGGAAAAGCGATCTTTAATCACACTAGGCGAGAAAATATTACTTGTAATATTTACAGTTGTTTTTTGTTTTTTGGCCGTTAAAATTGTTTCTACCCAAGCGGCTATTTATGACGTCAATAAAGATATCCAAACCGTTGAAACAACAATAGAAAAACAGCATAAATCAAATAAAAATTTAGAACTGGAAGTAAGTGAATTAAGCACATATGAACGCATTTTGAAAAAGGCAAAAGAGTTAGGGCTAGACTTGAAAGAACAAAATGTGAAGGTTGTGCAAGACTAATGAATAGAAAAAGACCTGGAATGAATATTGGGGCAGCCATCCTATTTGGAATCTTTGGCTTGCTCTTTTTTGTATTAATTGTAAGGATCATTACAATTCAAGTAACTGGTGAAGCGGAAGGAAGAGCTGTGGCTGCAGAGGCGGCAAAGAAGTATATAAAAACGGGTGTTTTAGAAGCAAAAAGAGGAACGATTTTTGATAGTAATGGGGACCCGATAGCAGAAGATACAGCATCGTTTTCACTAGTTGCGATCCTGAGTCCTACGGTAACAAGTGATCCTGATGAACCAAAGCATGTTGTCAATCCAAAGGAAACAGCTAAAAAGCTTTCAAAGCATATCGATATGAGTGAAAGTGAAATTTATGAACAGTTAACCCCTGAGAAAGAACCTTTTCAAGTAGAATTTGGAATTGCCGGTCGGGATATTTCACAACAAGTCAAGAAAGCGATTGAAAAAGAAGATCTTCCTGGTATTACTTTTATCAAAGAATCAAAACGATTCTATCCAAATGGTGTCTTCTCCTCCCATTTAATTGGTTTTGCACAAAAAAAGATGCTGGAGAATGGCGACTCTGTTACAAATGGAATGATGGGAATTGAGAAGAGTTTTAATGATATCCTGCAGGGGGAAGATGGAAAATTACAATATAAAAGTGATGTTTGGGGGTATATTCTTCCAAATGCCGAAGAGCACGTGACACCTCCAAAGGATGGAAATAATATTCATTTGACAATAGATAAAAAAATTCAAACATTTCTTGAGGATGCTCTAAGCAGTGTAGAAAAACAATATAAACCTAAAAAGATGATTGCCGTCGTAGCCGATCCGAAAACAGGTAAAATTCTTGCGATGGGACAGAGACCCACTTTTCATCCAGATACTAGGGAAGGGTTAGATGAAAACTGGCATAATGAAATTGTAGAAACAACATATGAGCCAGGGTCAACATTTAAGACCTTTTCTCTAGCTGCTGCTGTTGAGGAAGGTGTATTTAACCCTAACGCAACCTATAAATCTGGAGCGTACAAAGTAGAAAATGTTCCACACCCCATTCGAGACTGGAATAATGGTAATGGGTGGGGAACGATTAGCTATTTAGAAGGTGTCCAGCGATCCTCAAATGTTTTATTTGCAGACTTGTTAGAGAGTATAGGACAAGAACGATTTAAAGATTACTTAGATGCCTTTCATTTTGGTAAGAAAACAAATGTTGGATTACCAAATGAAGCAAGTGGGAATGTTCTTTACAATTATCCGATTGAAAGGATCACGACCATATTTGGTCAGGGAACCACTGTTACTGCCCTACAGATGATTCAAGCAGAGACAGCGATTGCAAATGACGGTAAAATGATGAGGCCATATGTGATCTCTAAAATCGTTGATCCGAATAAAGATAAAATAGTTAAGGAAACAAAACCTGAGGTAGTCGGGAATCCTATTTCGAAAGAGACGGCTAAAAAAGTAAGAGAGTATTTAGCTTCGACTGTTACTTCAGAGCATGGTACAGGTCAACCTTTTGCGATTGATGGTTATGATGTAGCTGGTAAGTCAGGAACCGCACAGATCCCAGACCCTGATGGAGGCGGATATTTATCTAGTGGGAAGGATGGGTATTTGTTCTCCTTCCTCGGGATGGCACCTGCGGATGATCCACAGCTGATAGTATATGTGGCCATCGAGCAACCAGAGCTAAAACCAACAGAAATCGGTTCTGACCCTGTTTCGAAAGTGTTTAACCCTGTTATGCAAAACAGTTTAAAATACTTAAATATTAAACCTGACGAAAACATTGGGCTAAAGAAAATCAAAGTACCAGATGTTTCAGGTGAAAGTATTCAGAATGCTAAAGCGAAATTAAAGGAGCTAGGACTAAAACCGATTGTATTAGGAAAAGGGACTAGAGTAGAGAAACAAAGTCCCTTAACTGAGGAAATGGTCTTGGCAGGTGAAAGAATCATTTTGAAGACAGACGGTGACGTGACGGTTCCTGATATGAAGGGCTGGTCTGTTAGAGATGTTTTAAAAGTTTCAAATGTAGCGGATCTTAAGTTGAATATGGTTGGAAGTGGATATGTTGTGAGTCAAAATGTAAAGCCTAACTCGCCATTTCAAAAAGGAGAACCTCTAGTCGTAAACTTTCAGACACCTAAAGAGCAATTAAATAAGGAAGTAGAAGAAAGCGGGGGAGAGGAACAACCGCTGAATTGATGATAGGGTTAGAAAAAGAGTAGTAAATATAGACTCTTCGTCTTATTTTAGTAGACGAAGAGTCTATTTTTTAGCGTGTTTTTCAAGCTTTTTTTAGGAGGAATTGTAAACGAAATTCCATTAATAAAAGAGCTTTATCCCTTATAAAATCCTTTTCTATCATACTCGTAACGGTACAAGCATATACTTGAACGAGCTATAAAAGGGGAGGATTCTAAGTTGAAACGGGTATCTAATGTAACGGTTAGAAAACGACTAGCGATCACTTTAATGGTAGGAGTCCTTATTTTTACAATAATTGATATTCGACTTGGGTATGTTCAATTTTTTTTAGGGGACATGCTAACTGGACTAGCAAAGGATTCCTGGAGTAGGAATATTCCATTTGAACCGGAAAGAGGAAAAATTCTTGACCGTAATGGTGTTGAACTTGCGACAAATCAAAGTGCGCCAACCGTCTTTGTTATGCCAAGGCAGATTGATGATCCAAGGGAAACATCGGAGAAACTCGCAGCAGTTCTTAATATTTCAGTTGAAAAGGTCTATAAATATGTGACCAAACAAAGTTCATTAGTCATAATAAAAGAAGCACGTAAAATATCATATGATAAAGCAAAGGAAATAAAGGACTTAAATTTGAAAGGTGTTTATATTGGTGAGGATTCTAAGAGATATTATCCGTTCGGAAGCTATCTTTCACATGTACTGGGGTTCGCAGGTATAGATAACCAGGGGCTAATGGGACTTGAACTATATTATGATAAAGAACTAAGTGGTGACAAAGGTTCTGTGAAATTTTATTCTGATGCTAAAGGGAAGCGGATGCCGGATATGGCAGATGATTATCAACCCCCAGTGGATGGTCTCGATCTTACATTAACTATTGATACGAAAGTTCAAACCATTATTGAGAGAGAGTTGGATATCGCTCAGGAAACATACAATCCTGATGGACTTATTGCCATCGCAATGGATCCTGACACTGGTGAAATATTAGCGATGTCAAGTCGACCGACTTTTGATCCGGAAAATTTCCGAAATGTTCCACAAGAAATTTATAATCGAAACCTGCCGATATGGAGCACATATGAGCCGGGATCAACCTTTAAGATTATTACACTGGCAGCTGCTTTAGAAGAAAATAAAGTAAATTTAAAAGAAGATACATTCCATGATCCGGGACATATAGAAGTATCAGGTTCTACCTTGCACTGTTGGAAAAGGGGAGGACATGGTTCACAGACATTTTTAGAGGTCGTTCAAAATTCCTGTAACCCTGGGTTTGTCGAACTTGGTGAAAGATTAGGAAAAGAGACTTTATTTAATTATATAGAAGACTTTGGCTTTGGAAAAAAAACGGGTATTGACCTTCAAGGTGAAGGAAAAGGGATCTTATTCAATTTAGATCGAGTGGGACCAGTTGAACTTGCTACTACTGCTTTTGGTCAAGGGGTATCTGTAACGCCGATTCAACAGGTGGCAGCAGTCTCTGCAGCTATAAACGGTGGGACGTTATACCAGCCATACGTTGCAAAAGAATTAGTAGACCCAAAAACTGGAGAAGTGGTTATGCGTAATACACCAGCTGCAAAAAAACAGGTGATTTCAGAAGAAACATCAAAGGAGATCAGATATGCCTTAGAAAGTGTTGTCGCACAAGGAACAGGAAAAGGAGCTTTTGTTGAAGGGTATCGTGTTGGTGGTAAGACAGGTACAGCACAAAAAGTAAAAGATGGGAAATATTTAGAAAACAATCATATCGTTTCTTTTCTAGGATTCGCCCCTGCTGATGATCCAGAGATTGTCGTTTATTTAGCCGTAGATAATCCAAAGGGAACAGTTCAGTTTGGAGGAGTTGTTGCAGCTCCAATAGTGGGGAACATTATTGAGGATAGTCTAGGAGCCCTTGGGGTAGAAAAGCGAAAAAATCAAATTGAGAAAAAAACAACATGGAGTGATACACCAGTCGTGAAGACCCCTGATTTAATTGGGCTCTCAAGAAAAGAACTTCAAAAACAGCTAGTAAACCTCAAGTTAGATGTAAGTGGTGAAGGTAATAAAGTGGTTAGTCAGGCTCCAGATCCAGGTATGAAAATTGAGGAAGGGTCAACGATTCGAGTCTTAATGGGCGAATAAAGTGTTCATTTTTTCATAAAAAGACAGAAATTATTAGTAGAACTCACATATATATCTAGTAAGGGCTGGCTTACTGAGTCAGTCCCTCTCCCCTTATTTTATTATGTTTTGTATATTTCCTAAAAACGAAATTCATGTAAACCTATTTTATGTGGATCGTGAGTGGCGATGAGATAAGGTGTATTACTTTAAAATGTCTTTTAGACCTATCTAAATAAATACCCTTCACAAAAAAATTGTATTATATTTTTTTTAAATAGAAATTAAAGTTAAAAGGTTAATAGCGTTTATGAATATTTTTATGTAAAATAATAAAAGGTTGCTTACATACATGAGGAGTGAAAACATGAAATTGCAAACTTTGCTAGAGGTATTGCCGTTTTACACCGTTCAAGGGAAAGGAAACCCTGATATTACAGATTTAAAAAATCATCATGAGAAGGTTACGAGTGGTGATTTATTTATTTGTATTAAAGGTTCCGATGTAGACAGTCATACATTAGCAAAGGAAGCAGAACAACGAGGAGCAGTTGCTGTCTTATCTGAAGTTCCTTTAAATTTAGGAATACCAGTTGTAATGGTACATGATACGAGAAGAGCTATGGCGATTCTTTCAGATTATTTCTATAATCAACCTTCACGTGACCTTTTGCTCATAGGTGTTACAGGAACGAATGGCAAGACGACTACAACACACATAATTGAGACGGTTCTTAATAGCGCCGGGAGGAAGACAGGGGCAATCGGTACTTTATATGTTAAAACTGGAGATGAAATCGAGGAAAGTAAAAATACAACACCAGATAGTTTAACTTTACAGCAAACATTTAGTAAATTTATTGAAAAAGGTATTGATTCAGCTGTAATGGAAGTTTCTTCACATGCACTTTATCAAGGAAGGGTGCACGGTTGTGATTATGATATTGCTGTATTTACGAACCTTACACAAGATCATCTCGATTATCATTCTTCGATGGAAGAATACCGTAGTGCAAAAGGCTTATTGTTTTCACAGTTAGGGAATACTTATAGCAAAGGATCACCAAAGTATGCCATCATTAATATTGACGATCCTTCTGCTGATTATTTTATTTATTCCACTGCATCCCATGTGATCACATATGGCTTAAATCAACATGCACATTTCCGTGCGGAGAATTTGATTCTCCAAGCAAATGGAACTCAATTTAAATTAGTTACCCCTTGCGGAGAATATCAAGTGTCTTTAAAGCTTTCAGGACAATTCAATGTTTATAATACATTAGCTGCAATAGCATCCTCATATGTTGCAGGTATTCCGCTTCCTTCTATTCTTTCTGCAATTGAAGAGATTAAAGGGGTTAGTGGAAGGTTTGAACTTGTAGATGCAGGCCAGGATTATTCTGTGATCGTGGACTATGCCCACACACCGGATAGTTTAGAAAATGTGTTAAAAACAATTAAAACTGTCACAACAGGTAAAATCATTACGGTTGTTGGCTGTGGAGGTAATCGTGATACACTCAAAAGGCCTATAATGGCAAATGTGGCCTGTCGATATAGCCAGAAGGTATTCTTTACTTCTGATAATCCTAGAAACGAAAACCCTAAATTAATTATTGATGATATGCTTATGGGGGTACCAAAAGAAGAGGCAGAGAAATACGAAGTGATACTGGATAGAAAGGAAGCTATCTTTAGGGCGGTATCTAATGCACGAAAAGGAGATACAGTATTAATTGCTGGAAAAGGACATGAAACGTATCAGATTATTGGTGATCGTGTCACAAACTTTGATGATCGTGAAGTGGCAATTGAGGGGATAAAAATGAGGATTATAGAATGATTCTATATCGTGATATTAAGAAACTTTACCCAATTACTCGTGGAGTGGAAGAAGAATCTTTAAAATTTGAATCGATCTCATGCATCTCAACCATTAAACTAAAAAAAGCGTTATATATACCTCTCGAAGGTGAAAAAGGGTTGTTTGATGCAATTCAAAATGGAGCCATTTCCTCTTTATGGGATAGGTCTATTAATCTTCCTAAGTGGATCCCAAATCATTTTCCAGTATTCTTTACTGACAATATCGATTATGCTGTAGAAAGAATCATAGGTAATTACAAAAATAAAATGAAACAAGAAGAGTGGGAAACAATGACGAAATTTTTTATTAATCATAACAAAGAAGAAAAATTTGATATAACTTATGAGGATGTACGAATGAAAAAGAAATCTTTAGATGTAGTTTTCATAGAGAAAGGGGGGGAATAAAATGTTGGAACAAGTGATTTTATTTACTATTCTTATGGGATTTTTTATTACCGTTTTGCTATCTCCAATCTTTATTCCCTTCTTAAGAAGATTAAAGTTTGGACAAAGTATTAGAGACGAAGGTCCAAAATCTCATCAAAAAAAATCTGGAACTCCTACTATGGGGGGGATCGTCTTTTTAATCTCCATCGTCATAACCACATTTGTTATGACAGGTAAATTCTCAGAGCCGTCAGTTGAAACCTATTTATTACTGCTTGTTACAGTGGGCTTTGGTTTACTCGGCTTTTTAGATGATTTTATAAAAGTAGTCATGAAAAGGAATTTAGGATTGACTTCTAAACAGAAACTAGTAGGACAGATTGTCATTTCGGTTATTTTTTATGTAGTCTTAAGACAAAACGAATTTTCAACAGTTGTATCTATTCCATTAACAGACCTTTCCTTAGATCTTGGATGGTTTTTTGTAGTGTTCATCGTTTTTTGGCTTGTTGGATTTTCAAATGCTGTAAACTTAACGGATGGACTGGATGGATTAGTTTCTGGAACTGCTGCGATTGCATTTGGAGCCTTGGCCGTCCTTGCTTGGAATCAATCTCAATTTGATGTTGCAATCTTTTCCGTTGCAGTTGTAGGGGCATTACTGGGGTTCTTAGTCTTTAATGCACATCCTGCAAAAGTGTTTATGGGTGATACTGGTTCACTTGCTTTAGGTGGTGCCATTGCTGCGATAGCGATCCTGACAAAGATGGAGATCCTTTTAATATTAATTGGAGGAGTCTTTGTTATAGAAACCTTATCCGTCATCCTACAGGTCATTTCATTCAAAACGACTGGTAAAAGGATTTTTAAAATGAGCCCACTTCATCATCATTATGAATTGGTTGGTTGGTCCGAATGGAGAGTAGTTGTAACATTTTGGACTGTGGGATTACTTTGTGCAGTGTTAGGAATTTATATTGAGGTGTGGATATAATTGAAAAAGATTAAAACATATGAACATAAAAAAATATTAGTTCTTGGCCTTGCTAAAAGCGGGGTCAGTGCAGCAACACTTTTACATAGGTTGGGGGCTTTTGTCACTGTCAATGATTATAAGCCTCTACATGAAAACCCTGAGGCACAAGGGCTTCTTCAGCAAGGCATTAAAGTAATATGTGGAGAGCATCCTATTGAGCTTCTAGATGAAGGGTTTCAAATTATAGTGAAAAATCCAGGAATACCATACAGTAATCCTATGATCCAAAAGGCAGTAGAGAAAGGGATTCCGATTATTACGGAAGTTGAATTAGCTTATCAGGTATCTGAGGCTAGTATAATTGGTATTACTGGAACCAATGGTAAAACGACTACAACTACTTTGATTTGTGAAATGCTTGAAAAAGGGTCTAAGAACCCATTAATAGCAGGTAATATAGGAACAGTTGCTTCAGAAGTTGCTCAAACTGCAACTCCTGAACATAATATGGTCATTGAACTATCTTCTTTTCAGTTAATGGGCATAAATGAATTTCGTCCCCATATTGCAATTTTAACGAATCTATATGATGCACACCTTGATTATCACGGTACAAGGGAAGAATATGCTCTTGCCAAGGCGAATATTACTAAGAATCAAACAGAGGATGATTACTTAATTGTAAATGGAGATCAACCTCACCTAATAAATTTAATCCAAGCATCAAATGCTCAAAAAATTTATTTCTCTACAAAGAAAATAGTGGAGAATGGCGTATATATTGAAAATGATGAAGTCAAATACTTGGATGAAAGTATTATCTCAGTAAAGGATATTGTATTACCGGGTGCCCATAACCTGGAAAATATTCTTTCTGCTATTGCTGCAGCTAAATTAAGCGGTGTTTCAAACGAAGCGATCAAAGAAGTATTATCAACATTCCAAGGAGTAAAACATCGAACTCAATTTGTGAAATCCTCTCGAGGCAGGAAATTTTACAATGATTCTAAGGCAACCAATACTTTAGCGACAAAAAGTGCACTTAGTGCCTTTGAACAGCCGATTATATTACTCGCAGGAGGACTTGATCGCGGGAATGATTTCGATGACTTAATTCCTTATCTTCATAATGTAAAAGCAATCATCACGTTCGGTGAAACCTCTGAGAAATTATTGGAGACAGCTCAGAAAGCAGGGATAGATAGGAGAATTCCTGTCGATAATGTAGAAAGTGCCGTACCGGTAGCATTTGAGCTTTCAAATGAAGGGGATATTATTCTTCTATCACCCGCATGTGCAAGTTGGGATCAATATCGGACTTTCGAAGAACGAGGAGACATTTTTATTGAAGCGGTGCATAAGCTATAATAAGGGCTTGTCTCAAGGGAGCAATCGAATCACCACGACATTACATTTTAATAAAAAAAGTTGCTCGTAACGGCTCTAATAAGTCTAACGAGGTGTTGGAGATTGCCTGCAAAAAAATCAACTCCCGACTTTATATTAATCCTTATAACGTTATCTTTATTAGCCATTGGACTAATCATGGTTTATAGTGCCAGTGCCGTTTGGGCTGATTATAAATTTGAAGATACGTTCTATTTTGCGAAACGCCAATTGCTGTTTGCAGGGGTTGGGGTTATTGCCATGTTCTTTATTATGAATATCGATTATTGGACATGGCGAACTTGGGCTAAGGTGTTAATTATTATTTGTTTTGTACTACTTGTTTTAGTATTAATCCCCGGTGTCGGAGTACTTAGGAATGGTTCTAGAAGCTGGATTGGTGTTGGAGCCTTTTCCATCCAACCCTCTGAATTTATGAAGCTAGCAATGATTGCTTTTTTAGCGAAATACCTTTCAGAAAAGCAAAAGTTTATCACTTCATTTAACAAGGGTGTATTACCTTCATTACTTTTGGTTTTTACAGCATTTGGGATGATCATGCTTCAGCCTGATTTAGGTACAGGTACGGTTATGGTAGGTACTTGTATTGTTATGATCTTTATAGCTGGTGCACGAGTAAGTCATTTCGTAGCTCTTGGCCTTGTGGGCCTTGTAGGGTTTGCTGGTCTAGTCATCTCTGCTCCATATAGAATGAAAAGAATCACCTCCTTTCTTGACCCTTGGGAAGACCCTTTGGGAAGTGGATTTCAAATGATACAGTCACTGTATGCCATCGGACCAGGTGGATTATTTGGTCTAGGATTAGGTGAAAGTAGACAGAAATTCTTCTATCTACCAGAACCGCAGAATGATTTTATTTTTGCGATTTTAGCAGAAGAACTAGGATTTATAGGTGGAAGTTTAGTACTACTATTGTTTACCTTATTGTTATGGAGAGGTGTTAGAATTGCACTTGGTGCTCCTGACCTATATGGAAGCTTCTTAGCGATAGGAATTGTGTCCATGATTGCTATTCAAGTTATGATAAATGTAGGCGTTGTAACAGGACTAATGCCTGTAACGGGTATTACTCTTCCATTTTTAAGCTACGGAGGCTCGTCATTAACGCTCATGCTACTAGCAGTTGGGGTGCTATTAAATATTAGCCGATATTCTAGAGTATAGACTATAGACGGAATGTAGAAGCTATAGAAGGTTTGTAATAATTCAAATAAGAACAGGGATTTGGTGAACCGCCAAGGGGGTGAGCTGATTCCTGTTTTTATTACGTTTTGAACAATTTTTTTTACATTTCAATAACAATCTCTTTATGACGTCTTATAATTGATTAAAATATAGTAGAATAGGGAAAGAAAAGGGGGATTCATCCTTTTCATTTTTGATGCTCTTTTCGTAAGGTTGTTGGTTTTCATGAGTATTTAGGAAATGGTCGTTCAGCATTTCCAACGAAATCCCTACATCTCTCTCTTCTTGTATTAAGTCTGTAGAGGGGGACAGGAATTTTGTATTTTATTTACTAATAACAATGGATAAGAAAACATCAATTTTTAATAAGTTACTCCCTACATACCCATGCATCTGTTTAATCTCACATCTAGAATAACATAAGTGGTGCTGGATTTTTTTTGCCCTTTGAACCAAAGAATAAATAGACTGTTGTAGTTAATTCTTTAGCATACTTAATGTTTAGTATAAGCTTGATTGACTAGAAGAAGGTTCTGGAGGAATTTATGTATATTCATCAATTGTTAAATGAGTTGGAGGAGCAAAACGTTGGGAGTATTAAAGCGAATGAACCATTGTCCAATCATACAACAATAAAAATAGGTGGACCAGCTGACTTATTTGTTGAGCCCGCTTCAATTGAAGACTTAAAACGAACATTGAAATTAATTAAAAAATATCAAGTTCCTTGGAGAACTATTGGCAGGGGATCAAATCTTCTTGTGTCAGATAAAGGAATTGAAGGAGTTGTGATAAAGCTCGGGAAAAGCTTAGATGAGTTTAAGGTCAATGACACAGAAATAATAGTGGGTGCAGGATATTCCTTTATCGTTTTAGCTAATGTATTAAGTAGACAAGGTCTAAAAGGTTTGGAATTTGCTGGCGGGATACCTGGATCTATTGGTGGCGCAGTATATATGAATGCAGGTGCACACGGATCAGAAATATCCAATGTATTGACAAATGCTTTAATCTTATTCCCGGATGGGTCGATGGAATGGCTTTCAAAAGATGATTTAGGATTCTCTTACCGGACATCAATTTTACAAAAGAGTCGTCCTGGAATAGTCGTGAAAGCTCAATTAAAGTTAGAAAAAGGTGATAAAGAAACGATTACGAAGAAAATGCAAGAGCATAAGCACTATCGCAAAAAGACCCAACCATGGAATCTTCCTTGTGCAGGGAGTATTTTTCGTAATCCGTTGCCAGACTATGCTGGGAAACTTGTAGAAAAAGCAGGCCTTAGAGGACATAAAATTGGTGGGGCGCAAATTTCAAAGATGCATGGGAATTTTATCGTAAATACAGGAGATGCGAAGGCTGATGACGTTTTTTCTCTAATAGAACATGTGAAAAACACGATTTTTGACAAATATCAAATTAATTTGGAGACGGAAGTCGAAATAATTGATATGAAATAAAGTCATTTCCCTCTTTTAACCTCATTTCCCTTAATATAGAATAAAGATAACGGCAAATAACAAACAAGCATTGACGACTATTTTCCGTTTATTACAATGAATTTATTCTGTATACAAAGGAATAATGATGAGAATATGTAAAGAAGTTTATATGGGGGGAAAAGGAATGGACAAGGGGAAGATTGTCTCTCTTGAAGAACGTATTCCGAAATTAAAACAACATCGTAAAAAGAAGGCGAATAGAAGACTCGTTTTTTTACTATCCCTCTTTTTTTTATTAATCTTATCTGTCATCTATTTTCAATCACCCTTAAGTCATGTGAAAAAAGTAGAGGTAACGGGAAATGTGTTGACGACTAGTGAATATATACTTGAAAATAGTGACATTTCAAAAGGTATGAATGTGTGGAGCGTAAAGAAATCTGAAACAGAAGAAAAAATCGAAAAACTTCCAGAAATTAAGGAAGCAAATGTAAAGTTGAAACTTCCAAACTCCATTAGAGTTGAATTAAAGGAGTATAGTAAAGAAGCTTATCTTTTAAAGGGTTCAAGCGTTTATGCGATACTTGAAAACGGTGAAATCCTGAAATCACAAAAAATAAACACAATTCCTAATGATGCCCCGCTTTTAAAAGGATTTAAGGAAAATGAAGTTTTAAAAGAAATGATTAAAGAGTTGGAAAACCTTCCTGACGCAGTCAAACAATCCATCTCTGAGCTTATTTTAGTACCTAAAAAGACGGATCCATATCATATCACATTATATATGAATGATGGATTTGAGGTTAGTGCTTCAATTCGAACTTTTTCTGAAAAAATGGTACACTATCCTTCTATCGCTAGTCAATTAGACCCAGAACGAAAAGGGGTAATCGATTTAGAAGTAGGATCCTATTTCAAAGCATACGAAACGGAAGGAGAAAAGCAGGATGAAGAAAATGAAAGTGAGGGGTAAGCACGTTGTACTTTCTCTCGTGTGCTTAGTACTAGGTTTTATCCTCGCTTTTTCCTATAGTTTAGCTAGTACTGATGAATCCATTCAGTCTAAATTGACAAGCGGGCAATATCAAAAAGAAGATGATTTGAGGGACCAATTAATTGCTCTACAAGAGAAGAATAGTATGATTCAAAAAGAATTATATGAAAAACAAGATCGAGTGGTAGAGATTGAACAGGAATTGTCTAAAGAAAAACAAATATACTTTAATTTAGCGGAAGATACCGAGAAATTTCGAATGTATTTAGGTAAAACCGGGGTTAAAGGGCAGGGATTAAAAGTAACTCTTGCAGATGCGAACTATAAACCGAGTGAAGAAAATGTAAATAACTATATCGTTCATGAACATCATGTCTTTAAGGTGATAAATGAGTTGTATATAGCAGGTGCTTCAGCAGTAGCTATCAACGGGCAGAGATTAAAACATAATTCTTACATAGTATGTGAAGGTCCGGTAATTACGGTTGATGGTGTTCAATTTCCTGCTCCATTTGAAATAACAGCCATTGGAGATTCAGAGGTGATGTCTGCAGCATTAAATATTGTTGGTGGAGTGAAAGATCAACTTGTGAATGATAATATCGTGTTTACAGAAGAAAAAAAACAGGAAATTATTCTTGAGCCGACAATAGGAGAATCCTAGAAGGTACACTTAATGAAGTGAAAGTAAGGTGAAAAGGAGTGGATCATCGGGTTAAAATTAGCTTTACTATTATCACATGCATTATTGGCTTTATGCTTGCCATTCAGTTTCAGACCGTAAAAGAGCCAGTTGTTCGAGATACTCGTGATATTTGGGAGCTGAGAGAAGCGATACTGAAAGAAAAAGAAACGTATTCTGCTTTATATCAAGAAATCCGCTCTATTGATCAAAAATTAGAGAAATATGAAACGGAAAAACAAGATAGTCAAGAAGAGGCTTTAAGAGAGACTCTTGAAGAATTAAAAACGGAAGCGGGATTAACAGAAAAACAAGGTGCAGGTATAATATTGACGGTACAACCAGTATTAGAGGAAGTTCTAATGGGGGAGAAAATAAGCACGGTTTCTCCTGATTTATTGGAACGACTAGTGAATGAGTTAAATCGATTTAAAGCACAAGATATTTCTATTGATGGACATCGAATGATTAACACTACTGTCATAAGAGATATAAATGGCGTGACCAAAATTGATGGTTATTCTTTAGAGGAAATCCCGTTCGAGATTAGGGTTTTAACAAAGGATTTTGAAGATGCAGAAAAACTGTACAACCAATTAAAGGCTTCACAATCCATTGAAGATTTCTTTATTGATAATTTACGTGTGAATATTTCAAAGCCCATTAATCATTTAACATTACCCGCGTATGAGGATTCTATAAGAGTGAAGCGGATGGAGCCAGTAAAAAAAGGAGGGGAATAAAACTATGTGGCTGCCCCTACTAGGGTTGCTGCTAGGGGTAATTCTTGGATTACTTACCGATATAAGGATTCCTGATGAATATTCTAATTATTTGTCCATTGCGGTATTAGCAGCTCTCGATACATTGTTTGGAGGGATAAGGGCTCACCTTCAAAATATTTATGATGACAAAGTATTTGTCACAGGTTTTTTCTTTAATATTCTTTTAGCTGCAAGTTTGGCTTTTCTAGGTGTCCATCTTGGTGTAGACTTGTACCTAGCAGCCGTTTTTGCTTTTGGTGTACGACTTTTTCAAAATATTGCAGTCATTAGAAGAATCATCATTAGCAATTGGACGTCAAATGGAGAAAAAGAGAAAAAAATATGAAAAATTAAAAGGGAATCACTTACTTACGACGAATATTTCTAATAGATATATTCAATTTTCAATTAACTTATTTGTTGTTCTAAGAAATACAGACTTTGAAGGAGGTGCCATAGAGTGAACAGCAATGAAATCTTTGTTAGCCTTGACATCGGTACATCCAGTGTAAAAGTGATCATTGGTGAAATGTCTAATGATTCTCTTAACATTATCGGTGTAGGCAATGTAAAATCAGAAGGTATTAGAAAAGGATCGATTGTTGATATAGATGAGACCGTTCATACAATTAAAAAAGCTGTTGAACAAGCTGAAAGAATGATTGGTATGAACATTAGAAAAATAATTGTTGGGATTGCTGGTAATCAGGTAAACCTTCAATCTTGTCACGGTGTTGTTGCCGTCTCAAGTGAGAATCGAGAAATATCTGATGAAGATGTGGCACGAGTGATGGATGCTGCCCAGGTTATTTCAATTCCGCCTGAACGTGAAATTATCAATGTCATTCCAAAACAGTTTATTGTCGATGGACTAGATGAAATTACTGATCCACGCGGGATGATTGGTGTAAGGCTTGAAATGGAAGGAACCATTATAACGGGATCTAAAACGCTATTACATAATATTCTACGTTGTGTAGAAAAGGCAGAACTAGAAATTACTGATATTGTTTTACAGCCTCTTGCCGCAGGAGCAGTTTCACTTTCAAAAGATGAACAGAATCTTGGGTCTGCATTAATTGATATTGGTGGAGGTTCAACGACAATAGCTGTGTTTGGACATGGACACTTAAAGGCAACATCTGTTCTTCCTGTCGGTGGCGAACATATCACTAAAGATCTTTCCATAGGATTACGTACATCTACAGAAGATGCAGAAAAAATTAAGATGAAATATGGACATGCTTTTTATGATCATGCATCTGAAGATGAGGTATTTAGTGTTCCGATAATTGGAAGTGATCAACATCAGCAATTTAATCAATTAGAAATCTCTGATATTATAGAAGCTAGGTTAGAAGAAATCTTTGACCTTATTCATCATGAACTTAAAAGAATGGGAATAAAAGATTTGCCTGGAGGTTATGTGCTAACAGGTGGAACAGCTAACCTGCCCGGTGTTCTTGAATTATCCCAGGCCGTATTTCAAAACAGGGTTCGAGTGGCGATACCAGATTATATTGGTGTAAGGGAACCACAATATACAACTGCTGTTGGACTTATTAAATACGCGCACAAGAATGCTAGATTACAAGGAAGAAGTGTAAGCGCCTCTCCAGAACCAGTAACAGTTGGAGAAGTTAATCGTCAAGTAAAACAAGTAGAATCAAAGCCAAAGCCTAAACAACAACCAAGTCAAGAAAATCAAAATGAAGAAAAAATTTCGTCTAAAATGAAAAAATTCTTTGGATATTTCTTTGAATAGTTTCAAAAGGGTTCAGAATCGACGAATTAGGAGGATTTGTCATGTTGGAGTTTGATACAAATTTAGATTCATTAGCAACTATAAAAGTTATCGGTGTCGGTGGTGGAGGAAACAACGCTGTTAATCGAATGATTGAACATGGCGTTCAAGGTGTTGAATTCATTGCTGTTAATACAGATGCACAAGCTCTTAATCTTTCAAAAGCTGAAATTAAGATGCAAATTGGAGCAAAATTGACTCGTGGTCTTGGAGCAGGAGCTAATCCTGAAGTAGGTAAAAAAGCTGCTGAAGAGAGTAAGGAGCAGATTGAAGAAGCATTGAAAGGTGCTGACATGGTCTTCGTAACAGCTGGTATGGGCGGGGGAACTGGAACAGGTGCGGCACCCGTTATAGCACAAATTGCGAGAGACTTAGGAGCGTTAACGGTTGGGGTTGTTACTCGACCATTCACATTTGAAGGAAGAAAGCGTGCAAACCAAGCGGGTGGTGGAATTTCTGCCATGAAAGAATCGGTTGACACACTAATTGTCATTCCAAATGACCGCCTTCTGGAAATCGTGGATAAGAGTACTCCAATGCTAGAAGCCTTCCGTGAAGCTGATAATGTGCTGCGACAAGGTGTTCAGGGTATTTCAGACTTAATCGCTACACCAGGATTAATTAACCTCGACTTTGCAGATGTTAAAACCATCATGTCTAGTAAAGGTTCAGCTCTCATGGGAATTGGTGTCTCCTCAGGTGAAAACCGTGCTACAGAAGCAGCGAAAAAAGCAGTCTCTAGTCCACTTCTTGAGACTTCTATAGATGGGGCGCAAGGTGTCCTTATGAATATAACTGGCGGAACATCCTTAAGTCTTTATGAAGTTCAAGAAGCAGCTGATATCGTTGCATCTGCATCAGATCAAGATGTAAATATGATCTTCGGTTCTGTCATTAATGAGAATTTAAAAGATGAAATTGTCGTTACAGTTATTGCAACTGGTTTTAATGAAGAAGTGCTTCAAACGAAAAATACACGTCCATCCTTTGGTGGGTTAAAGCCAAATGTAAATAATCAAAACCAAAATCAAAACCAAAATCATACGACACAACCTGTCCATCGTGAAGTTAGACGAGAAGAAGCTCATCAGCAAGAGGCGCCTCGATCAACACAACAAGGAGCGGAAGAAACTTTAGATATTCCGACCTTCTTACGTAACCGAAATCGCAGAAGATAATGACATAATAAATTTAAGTCAGACTCCTTATTAAGGGGTCTGTTTTTTTATTGCTCTTTTCGTATAGCTGTTTTCTAAAGGTTGTTGTTTTTTAAAAAAAGATTGGTTGGAGTGGGAGATGCGAGACTCCAGCGGGAGTTGCGGGACAGGTGAGACCTATGCAGGAGCAAGGCGACGAGGAGGCACACAGCCTGCCCCGAGGAAAGCGAGCATTCTTTCGCTGCAACCAACCACCCCTTTTCCTATAACAACAATGTTACGAAAACAGTCTTCCGTATAGATTGGTTTCTCGCAAAAGAATTAGAGAGAATTATCGATAGAAAATCCTCCTGCTATTATCAAGGCACAAACAAATTTGTATAACCATTTTTTATGTAGAATGATTTTATTTACTCTACTCTTCCAATAGCTCTATGAAATTTAAATTCTGAAAAAAAGTAATTAGACAAAATTCGAATCGAAACATGAAAAATTCCTCTCTTTTGCATACAGAAACTGACACACTTTTAAATAGAATGTACGTTATACTTCACATAACGAATTCGTACTGGCATATAAAGGAGGGGAATGATTGACTTTATATCTAGATGTCATATGGTTATTAAACCTTTTAGTAGATAGTTTTTTACTTTGGATGACAGGACTCCTATTAAAAAGGCATCTTACGATGTGGAGAATTTTTGCTGGTGGTTTTATTGGGTCTCTTATTATCATTATTCAATTCTTACCTATGCAACTAATAAATATTGGTCCATTAGTCAAACTGTCATTTTCAATAGTGATGATCGCGGTTGCATTTGGATATAAACGTTTCAAATTCTTTATTCAAAATCTCCTCATGTTTTATTTCATCACATTTTTAACTGGTGGTTTTTTAATTGGCCTACATTATTTCGTTAAATTTGATTCTAACTTACAATCAGATATGTTTTTAGCGAGTATAAAGGGGTTTGGAGACCCAATAAGCTGGGTTTTTGTCATGTTTGCACTCCCTGCAGCATGGTACTTTTCTAAAAGAAGAGTAGATGCAATTGAAACTGTCAAAATTCACTATGAGCAGCTTGTTGATGTAAAAATTGAAATTAATGACATTCATTTAAATCTAAAAGGATTGGTAGACAGTGGGAATAGCTTATATGATCCAATGACGAAAAGTCCTGTCATGATTATATCGGTTTCTGAATTCAGTGAAATAATACCTCAAGAGGTCATGAATTTAGCTGATTCTATTGATGAACTAATAAGTGGCAA
This sequence comes from Rossellomorea pakistanensis, assembly GCF_016908495.1. Lineage (GTDB taxonomy): Bacteria > Bacillota > Bacilli > Bacillales > Bacillaceae_B > Rossellomorea > Rossellomorea pakistanensis. The sequence continues at coordinate 448,284 of NZ_JAFBDZ010000003.1, forward strand.
TTGTGACCTTCCGACAGAATGGTCAGATCGAATGAGGTTTATTCCAGCAAATTCAGTTGGCAAAAAGAATCAGCTGCTTGTTGCTTTTAAGCCGCATACAATTGTCATTGAAAATGATAGTGGGAAATGGGAATGTAAGAAAGGATTAATTTCATTTGAGCGTCAGCAACTTAGTTCGGATGGTCAATTTAATTGCATTGTTCATCCTAAGATGATGGCAGATCAACCATATCAAAGTGTTTCATAAACGACTACCGAAATTAGATGTTGTAAAGGTTAGTGGTTTTGATTATTTTTCTGTTTTATTCGGCTTCTTGAAAGGAATAAACCATAACCATAAGAGAAAAGCGAAGATAATAAATGAACATTCAATACCTTTGAAGGGGGAACAGACGTGAAAAAATTCCGATTAAAGTTCTTATATTATTGGTACAAATTATTAATGAAGCTAGGGTTAAAATCCGATGAAATTTACTATATTGGTGGAAGTGAAGCATTACCTCCTCCATTATCAAAGGACGAAGAAGAGGTACTATTAAAAAAACTTCCGAATGGAGATAAAGCAGCAAGATCGATATTAATTGAGCGAAATTTAAGACTAGTCGTTTACATTGCAAGGAAATTTGAAAATACAGGGATTAACATTGAAGATCTTATAAGTATTGGAACAATAGGCTTAATAAAAGCTGTTAACACGTTTAATCCAGAAAAAAAGATCAAGCTTGCCACATATGCTTCAAGATGTATTGAAAACGAAATCCTTATGTACTTAAGAAGAAATAATAAACTTCGCTCTGAAGTTTCATTTGATGAACCTTTAAACATTGATTGGGATGGTAATGAACTTCTCCTTTCAGATGTACTTGGAACAGAAGAAGATATCATCACTAAGGATTTAGAAGCTACAGTTGATCGGAATTTATTATTTAAAGCATTACATCATTTATCAGATCGTGAGAAGCAAATCATGGAACTCAGATTTGGTTTAAGCGGAGAAGAGGAAAAAACTCAGAAAGATGTCGCGGATATGCTTGGAATATCACAATCTTACATATCGCGATTAGAAAAACGAATTATTAAAAGACTTCAAAAAGAGTTCAATAAAATGGTTTAATTATATCAAAAAAATGGAGGAGGCTCTTCAAGAGTTTCCTCTTATTTTTTTGAAAATTTTTTTATTATAAGCAAATCCTTGATATCAATATGGTTTAGGCTTTTTCATAAAAAAGATTGCGATTCAACAGAATAGGACAATGCATAAAATTTCCTTCCAGGGAGATACTGAACTTTGTACAGCAGCTCCTACAAGGAGGGGAAAGAATTGACTCGCAACAAAGTAGAAATTTGTGGTGTAGACACGTCGAAGCTTCCTGTTCTAAAAAATGAAGAAATGCGAGAACTATTCAGAATCATGCAGGCTGGTGATCTCTCTGCAAGAGAGAAATTGGTCAATGGAAACTTGCGTCTTGTATTAAGTGTTATTCAAAGGTTCAATAATCGTGGAGAGTATGTAGATGATTTATTTCAAGTAGGCTGTATTGGTCTAATGAAATCTATTGATAACTTTGACTTAGGACAGAATGTACGCTTTTCTACATACGCAGTTCCAATGATCATTGGAGAAATTCGTCGTTATTTAAGAGATAATAATCCTATTCGAGTTTCTCGTTCCCTACGAGATATTGCTTATAAAGCACTTCAAGTTAGAGAACGACTTATGGGTGAAACATCCAAGGAGCCAACTGCTGAAGAAATTGCAAAAGTGTTAGATGTATCACATGAAGAGATTGTGTTTGCGCTTGACGCCATTCAGGATCCGGTCTCACTTTTTGAGCCAATCTATAATGATGGCGGGGATCCGATATTTGTTATGGATCAGCTAAGTGATGAACGAAATAAAGATCACACTTGGATCGAAGAAATAGCTTTAAAAGAAGGTATGAGGCGCTTAAATGATCGTGAGAAACTCATTATTAGAAAGCGTTTCTTCCAAGGAAAAACGCAAATGGAGGTTGCTGATGAGATTGGTATTTCTCAAGCTCAAGTCTCACGTTTAGAAAAAGCGGCAATCAAACAAATGAATAAGAATATCCAATAGAGCAGATTCTTTGTGAACTCTTCACAAGGGGTCTGCTCTCCCTTTTTTCTGCATATATTGTGATAAATAGTAATAGAAATGAGGGAGCAGTATGGTACGGATATCTGAATTTCAAATAAAGGATGTTGTCAGTATTTCCGATGGACGTAAGCTTGGAAATATAAATGATATTGAAATTAATTTAGACACAGGAAAAATAGAGGCCATTGTCATTGGTGGGAATGGGAAGCTATTAGGCTTCTTTGGAAGAGATGAAGATGTTGTCATTCCATGGAATAGCATTGTCAAAATTGGTGAAGATGTGATTCTCGTTCGACATAAAGATAATCATTATTTACAGGGTCAACTTGAGGAACCGAAGCAGTCGTAAAAAACAACAATGTTGTTATAGGGAATTCTATGGTAAAATAAATAAAAACGGAAGGGGACAAATCGTTGTTATCTGAGCCATTTAAACAAAGTAACGAATCATTTTTATTAGTAGAAGAATGTTCCCATTCCTTTCCTTCACTTACCATAGGATTTACGACAAAAAATAATGGATTTAGCAAAAAACCTTTTCATTCCTTTAATATGGGACTTCATGTCGACGATTTAGATCAAAATGTCATTAAGAATCGTCAGAAGCTATCCGACCTTCTTAAATTTCCATTAAATAAATGGGTAGGTGCTCAGCAAACACATGAAACAACCATTCAATGGGTAACACAGGAAGATGCTGGCTATGGATCATCTGATTACAAGAGTGCATTGAGAAAAACGGATGGGCTTATGACCAATCAATCTGGAATTCTCTTGACAATGTGTTATGCAGATTGTGTTCCCTTGTATTTTATTGAGCCTGAATCTAACCTGATTGGAATTGCCCATGCAGGTTGGAAGGGGTCCGTTGGAAATATTGCCGGCAAAATGGTAGAGAAATTTGAAGCATCAGGAGCAACTCCGAGCAAAATCAGAGTGGTGATTGGGCCATCCATTTGTCAATCATGCTATCAAGTAAACCACATTGTTATTGATGAAATAGAGAAGGTCTTAAGCTTTGATCAAGTTCGTCCTTATACACAAGTTGGACATGATCAATTTCAATTAGATTTACATAAACTTAATACACAGCTACTTCTTAATAGTGGAATATTACGAAACAATATTACCCTTTCTACTTATTGCTCTTCGTGCGATGATCATCTATTTTATTCACATAGAAGAGACAATGGAAAGACTGGAAGAATGATGAGCTTTATCGGCTGGAAGGAGTGAGTCTTCATGAGAGTTATAGATAAGCTCGAAATGATAAAAAAACATATTAACGAAGCTTGTAAACAAAGTAATCGGAACCCCGAAGAGATTAATATAATTGCTGTAACGAAATATGTGTCATCAGATAGAGCCAAAGAAGCAATTGAAGCAGGCATTCAGGATTTAGGCGAAAACCGTGATGAAGGGCTACTCAATAAGTGGGAAACCCTTGGGGACAAGCCTTTTTGGCATTTTATCGGAACTCTACAATCTAGAAAAGTTAAGAATATTATTGATAAAGTTTCTTACATACATTCATTAGATCGGTTGTCCTTAGCAAAAGAAATTAACAAAAGGGCAGACAAGCCTATCTCATGTTTCGTCCAAGTCAATGTGTCAGGTGAAGAATCAAAACATGGCTTACTTCCAGAAGATACAGTTGACTTTATTGAAAAACTAGAGCAGTTCGAAAACATTAGAGTAATTGGACTTATGACGATGGCTCCTCATATCGAAGATGAAACATTGTTAAGAAACTGTTTTAGAAAATTAAAATTGCTTCAAAAAGAAGTTGAAAATTTACACCTAGAATCAGCTCCATGTCATGAGTTATCCATGGGAATGTCAAATGACTATAAGATTGCAATAGAGGAAGGAGCTACTTATATTAGGATTGGTACTGCATTAGTCGGTGGAGAATGAGAGGAGGAAGATTAAGTGGGAATTGGAAGTAAGCTTAAAACTTTTTTCTTGTTAGATGAAGATGAAGTCGAGTATGAAGATGAGCGTTATCAGGAACAAGAGGTAGAGGAGAAGTCGCCTGTGAAACAACATAATCAGAAACAAAATGTTGTAAGCTTACAAAGCGTACAGCAGTCATCCAAAGTGATGATTCTTGAGCCTAGAGTTTATGCTGAAGCTCAGGAAATTGCCGATCATTTGAAAAATCGCAAGTCAATAGTCGTCAATCTGCAAAGAATTCAACATGACCAAGCGAAGAGAATAGTTGATTTTCTTAGTGGTACTGTTTATGCTATCGGTGGAGATATTCAAAGGATTGGCAGCAATATCTTTCTTTGTACCCCTGATAATGTAGAAGTCAGCGGAAATATTTCAGAGTTTTTGCAAGAAGAAGAAAACCGGAACTCGAGGTGGTAACGTAAACTATGGAATTAGTATTTGGAATATTATTTAGACTGATTGAAATTTATTCATGGGCATTAATCATTTATATATTAATGTCATGGTTTCCGAATGCAAGAGAAACAGCTATAGGTCAATTTCTTGCAAGAATATGTGAACCGTATTTAGAGCCATTTCGTCGATTTGTCCCGCCGCTTGGAATGATTGATATTTCTCCAATTGTTGCATTTATTACACTAAATCTAGCAAGAATGGGATTAGGTCAACTGTATATGTGGATAGCATAATGTGAAAAAGGAGTTAGCCTAATGCGCTCCTTTTTCTTTTGTATATTAATCAAGTTTTTTCTAAAGAAAGGTGCATAACATGACGTCTATTTATCAGCATTTTCGAAGTGATGAAAGAGATTTTATTGATCAAGTATTAGAATGGCGGAGCTACGTAGAAACGAATTATGCCCCCAAATTAACTGATTTTCTTGATCCAAGACAGCAGCGAATCCTCATATCCATCATTGGACAGCACCATGAAGTAAAATACAGTCTTTTTCCTGAAAGTGAACAAGTTGAAAGAAAAAGGGTACTTATCTATCCCGATTATTATATTCCTTTACAAGACGATTATAACGTGGCCCTTTATAAGCTAAACTATCCAGAAAAGTTCATTAGATTAGAACATCGCCAAATCTTAGGGAGTATTCTTTCACTAGGGATTAAGAGAGAGAAGTTTGGTGACATCATTCTCAATCAACCGGTCATTCAATTTATGGTAGCGGAAGAAGTATCTCATTATGTACAGATGCATCTCAATCAAATCGGAAAGAATAAAGTTAGTTTAGATAGAGTAGCTTTTGATCACTTAATTCAATCAGAAGAAAAATGGAGAGAGAAAGTATCAACAGTAAGCTCACTAAGACTTGATGTTATTATTTCTTCGATTTACAACATTTCTAGGCAAAAGGCAAAAGATTTTATTACTGGAGGAATTGTCAAAGTGAATTGGAGGAATGTGGAACAGGTTTCATTTGATGTAGAGGAAGGCGATGTATTATCTGTCAGAGGTCTTGGAAGAAGTAAACTATTATCGATTGAAGGGAGGACTAAAAAAGAAAAATGGCGCATTATCGCAGGACTATTAAATTAATTTAAAGAAATTGCAGGAATATACCCACATTCTGTCGAAAATTCAGTTATAATAAACTATAGATTAAAGCATGTTTATGGAGGTGCTTATTAATGCCTTTAACGCCGTTAGACATACATAACAAAGAATTTAGTCGCGGCTTTCGCGGTTATGATGAAGATGAAGTAAATGAATTTCTAGATCAAATCATTAAAGATTATGAGATCTTAATTCGTGAAAAGAAAGAATTAGAAGAAAAACTGAACTCACAAAGTGAAAGATTAGGTCATTTCTCTAATATTGAAGAAACATTAAATAAGTCAATTGTTGTTGCACAGGAAGCGGCAGAAGAAGTAAAACGTAATGCAGGAAAAGAGGCTAAATTGATTATAAAAGAAGCTGAAAAGAATGCAGATCGTATTGTAAATGAATCCCTTTCAAAGGCAAGGAAAATTGCTCTTGAAATAGAGGAATTGAAAAAACAATCTAAAGTATTCAGAACACGCTTTAAAATGCTAATTGAAGCTCAGCTAGATCTAATAAATAATGATGATTGGGATCAATTGATGGAATTCGATGTCGATGCGACCGAGCTAAAAAATTTACAAAAAGAAGACTCACTATCTTGACGTAAACCATTTAGTTTTCATATAATTGAAAAACAATAGAATTTCGATAACCATTACATGCTATGAGAGGGACAGTACGTTTCCATAACTCTTCAATAAAGCGAGTCGAGGATGGTGAAAGCTCGACGAAGAAATGAAGCGGAATATCACCCAGGAGCTCTAAATTTGAAATCCTCAGTAGAATTTAGCGTTTTATTCACGTTACGAATATCAAAGTGGGTAATTATTTACCTATTAGGGTGGTACCGCGGGAAAAACCTTCTCGTCCCTTTGGGACGAGAAGGTTTTTTTCTATTCTTAGAATTTCCGTTAAGGACTCCTTATTTTAGTTAAATGTTTGAAATAAGGTTCATTTCGGAAACAATTTTAAGAAGGAATATTGTCATGATGCTAAAGGAGGAAAAGCTTTGGAATACAAAGACACGTTATTAATGCCAAAAACGGAATTCCCGATGCGTGGGAATTTACCAAAAAGAGAGCCTGAAATGCAGCAAAAATGGGAAGAGATGAATATTTATCAAAAAGTACAAGAAAGAACAAAAGGCCGTCCATTATTTGTTCTACATGATGGTCCTCCATATGCGAATGGAGACATTCATATGGGGCATGCTCTTAATAAAATTTTAAAAGATTTCATCGTTCGATATAAATCGATGGCAGGCTTTTGTGCTCCATATGTGCCTGGTTGGGACACACATGGACTTCCAATTGAGCAAGCTCTAACTAAAAAAGGTGTAAAACGTAAAGAAATGACTGTTGCTGAGTTTAGGAAACTTTGCGAGGAGTATGCCTATGAACAAATCGATAGTCAACGTGAGCAGTTTAAAAAACTTGGTGTACGTGGCGATTGGGAGAATCCTTACATTACACTGAAGCCAGAATATGAAGCACAACAGATTCTTGTGTTTGGAGATATGGCGAAAAAAGGTTATATCTATAAAGGATTAAAGCCTGTTTACTGGTCTCCTTCTAGTGAATCTGCATTAGCTGAAGCGGAAATTGAATACCAAGATAAACGTTCACCTTCCATCTATGTAGGTTTTTCTGTTACCGATGGAAAAGAAGTATTAGAAGCAGGAACTAAAATTGTCATTTGGACTACAACGCCATGGACAATCCCTGCAAACCTTGCAATTGCTGTTCATGCAGATTTAAATTATGTTGTTGTCAAGGTGAATAATGATCAGTTTGTCGTAGCAGAAGAACTGCTAGAAAGTGTGGCTGAAGTTCTTGAATGGAATAGCCAAGAAGTATTAAAAACGGTTAAAGGCTCTAGCCTAGAACACATTATTACTTCACATCCACTTTATGATCGTGATTCCATTGTAGTATTAGGTGACCATGTTACAACTGATTCTGGTACTGGTTGTGTACACACAGCACCAGGACATGGGGAGGATGACTTCCTAGTTGGAAAGAAATATGGATTAGATATTCTTTGTCCTGTAGATGAAAAAGGGGTCATGACTGCTGAAGCACCTGGATTTGAAGGACAATTTTATGATAAAGCAAATAAACCGATCACTGAGAAGCTGGAAGAAGTAGGGGCGCTTCTTAAATTGAACTTTATCACACACTCCTATCCACATGACTGGAGAACGAAGAAACCAATAATCTTTAGAGCAACTTCACAATGGTTTGCCTCTATTGATAAATTTAGAGACGAACTTTTAGAGGCTGTGAAAGGAACAAAATGGGTTCCAGCCTGGGGGGAAACCCGTTTATTCAATATGGTCCGTGACCGTGGAGATTGGTGTATTTCGAGGCAGCGTGCCTGGGGAGTTCCAATTCCAGTATTCTTCGCTGAATCTGGAGAGGAAATCATTACAGAGGAATCAATTAAACATGTATCCGACCTATTCCGTGAACACGGTTCAAATGTCTGGTTTGAACGTGAAGCGAAAGACTTGTTACCTGAAGGGTTTACACACCCAGGTAGTCCAAATGGTTGCTTTACGAAGGAACAGGATATTATGGATGTATGGTTTGATTCAGGGTCCTCTCATCAAGCGGTTCTTGAGGAACGTGATGATTTACAAAGACCGGCCGACTTATATCTAGAAGGCTCTGACCAATATCGCGGATGGTTTAACTCCTCCTTAACAACAGGAGTTGCTGTTACAGGAAAAGCTCCATATAAAGGTGTTCTAAGTCATGGTTTCGCTCTTGACGGAAATGGAAGAAAGATGAGTAAGTCCCTAGGAAATGTAGTTGTACCTGGAAAGGTTATGAAACAACTAGGAGCGGATATTTTACGTCTATGGGTAGCCTCTGTTGATTATCAGGCAGATGTGCGTGTATCTGACCCTATTTTGAAACAAGTTGCGGAAGTATACCGCAAAATCCGCAATACATTCCGTTTCTTGTTAGGGAACCTTGCTGACTTTGATCCAAAAAATGATACAATTGCTTATGAAGACTTAAGAGAAGTTGATCAATATTTACTTGTAAAATTAAATCATTTAGTCAAGTCAGTACGTGAAGGCTACGAAAACTATGATTTTGCAACGATTTATAATAAAGTAAACAATTTCTGTACATTAGACCTTAGCTCGTTCTACCTTGATTTCGCAAAAGATGTCCTTTACATTGAGGCAACAAATCATTATGAAAGAAGAGCCATGCAAACAGTCTTGTATGATTGTTTAGTGACTCTTACAAAACTAATGTCACCAATTCTTTCACATACTGCTGATGAGGTTTGGGGGCATATTCCTGGCGTTGAAGGTGAAAGCGTCCAATTAACGGATATGCCAGAGAGTAAAGAAAAATCAAATGACGCTGAACTCGTTAATAAGTGGGAGAAATTCTTAGAATTAAGAGATGATGTCTTAAAAGCGCTAGAAGAAGCACGTAACGAGAAAGTGATTGGGAAGTCTCTAACAGCCAAAGTTAGTCTATTTGTTGATGATAAGACAAAAAAATTGCTGGATTCTGTTAATGAGGATTTAAAACAATTATTCATTGTTTCAAGCTTTGAAGTTGCAGGAAAGGTTGATGAAGCACCAGAAAGCGCATTAAAGCTTGGGAAGAACGCATTAGTAGTCGAAAAAGCGGAAGGCGAAACATGTGATCGCTGTTGGATTGTGTCTCCGCAAGTTGGCGAAGATCCAGATCATCCGGCACTATGTCCACGATGTGCACAAGTAGTAAAAGAAAACTATACTCATTTAGCATAATTTTTGACAAAAGACCAAAACCTTAAAATGGTTTTGGTCTTTTGTTGTTAAATTAATTTCTAATTCTTACATATCTAAATTTCTACATAACAATCCATACTATTAACAGGAGGGATGATGATGGATAAAGATTTGATAAAACTTATAAATGAATTAGAGATCTCTTTGTTAGAACTCAGTGAAGCGCATTCTTCGAATACTCTTGTACAACACTACATCCAAGAAGAAAAAAGAGATATTGAGCAATTATTAAACCAAATCTATTTTAACCCAGAAGAAGTCTCCACATTACCCGTTGAAACTCTTGATTCAAGCTATATGATCTATAGTCCTCATCAAAATTATAGTTGGAAAAAATATATAAAAAGATCTAATTCATTACAATAACTATTTTATGTCTACTGGGTGATATTTGTAAAAAAGTGTTCTTCCTATTGGAGTTATGCTAAAATGCTAAGGTAATCATTCTTTAAGATACGGAGGTTGCCTTAGTTGATTTATTATCTTATTGCATTATTTATTATCGCATTAGATCAATTAACAAAATGGCTTATTGTAAAAAATATGGAGGAAGGTGAGAGTATAACAGTTATAGAAAATCTTTTCTATATCACCTCTCATCGTAATCAAGGGGCAGCATGGGGAATACTCCAGGGAAAAATGTGGTTCTTTTATATTATAACCATCATCGTTATTATTGGAATTGTTTATTATTTGCAAAAGCATGCAAAAGGGATTCCGTTATTTAGTGTTAGTCTAGCTTTTATGCTCGGTGGAGCAATTGGGAATTTTATTGACCGCTTATTTCGAAAAGAAGTAGTCGACTTTTTGAATACATATATTTTTTCTTATGACTTCCCAATTTTTAATATAGCGGATGCTGCACTATCAATAGGCGTGGTATTATTAATTATCTACATGATTCAAGAAGAACGCAAGGAGAAAAAGGAGAAGTTAGATGGAAGTAATGGAGCACATCATTCATGAGCAAGAAGTTAGTGAACGATTAGATAAAGTTTTATCGACTATAGATGCAGGTTGGTCAAGATCACAGGTTCAACAATGGATAAAGGACGGACAGGTTTTAGTGAATGGGGAATCCGTTAAACCTAATTATAAATGTGCATTAGGTGATGCCGTTAAGATATCAATTCCAGAACCTGAAGAGTTAGATGTAGTACCAGAAGCAATGGAATTAGATATTTACTATGAGGATGAAGATGTCGTTGTCGTGAACAAACCAAGGGGGATGGTCGTCCACCCTGCACCAGGTCATCCCTCAGGAACACTTGTTAATGGTTTAATGGCTCACTGTAAAGATCTTTCAGGAATCAATGGGGTACTAAGGCCTGGAATTGTTCATCGAATTGATAAAGATACTTCTGGTTTGCTGATGGTAGCTAAAAATGATTTTTCTCACGAAAAGCTGGTTAATCAATTGGTTGAAAAGACGGTGACAAGAAAGTATAAAGCGATCGTACACGGAAATCCGCCTCATGATTATGGAACGATTGATGCCCCCATCGGGAGAGATTCGAAAGATCGTCAAAGTATGGCTATTGTCGATAATGGAAGAAATGCTGTAACCCACTTCAGAATATTAGACAGATACAAAGATTATAGCCTTGTAGAATGTGAACTAGAAACAGGGAGAACTCATCAAATTCGCGTTCACATGAAATATATTGGTTATCCTTTAGCAGGCGATCCTAAGTATGGCCCAAGAAAAACGCTCCCTATAGATGGGCAAGCCCTTCATGCAGGAGTGCTTGGTTTTATACACCCTCGAACAGAAGAATACGTAGAATTCGAGGCGGATGAGCCTGAAGAATTTAAGGAAATCATCCGTTTTCTAGAATTAAATCGTTAATAAATTCTTATAACTTAATTTTCGGAAAAAGACTGCAATATTTTAGGGATAATTCTAATCACTATTCATTCGTAGATACTATTTTCTGAAAACAATATTAACTGTGAAACCCTTGACATATATCGACGATCATTATAATATAATCATTAAGTGAATAAGGAACCTTTAATACAGTCCCGTGAGGCTGAGAAGGAGATAGTATAACTACGTACGAGTGTAGTTTGATTATCATACAACGATAAGTGTGCCCTCTCACCCAATTACGGTGCGAGGGATTTTTTTTATGGGTTTCACTTCAGTTTACTAAAAACGAAGAAGAGGTGAAGAAATGGTACAAAAAGCGATTGTGCTAGATCAAGCATCGATTAGAAGAGCCTTAACAAGAATTGCTCATGAAATTATTGAACGTAACAAAGGCATTGAAAATTGTGTCTTAGTGGGCATAAAAACAAGAGGGATTTATCTGGCAAAACGACTAGCTGAAAAAATTGAACAAATCGAAGGCGAGTCCATTCCAGTAGGGGAAATAGATATTACACTTTATAGAGACGATCTTACGACAAAAACATCTAACAACGAACCAGAAGTAAAAGGTTCTGACTTACCGGTAGAAATTAATCATAAAAAAGTCATTCTCATCGACGATGTTCTTTACACTGGCAGAACGGTAAGAGCTGCGCTCGATGCTTTAATCGACATAGGAAGACCTAGTTCAATTCAGCTTGCTGTTTTAGTAGATAGAGGTCATCGCGAACTCCCGATTAGAGCGGATTTTGTAGGGAAAAATATTCCTACCTCGAGCTCAGAGAAAATAATGGTTGAGCTGACAGAAGTTGATTCAGAGGATCAAGTAACAATACACGATAATTAAATAGTACTCCTTTTAAATGTAGTCCAGTGAGGCTAACAAAGGTCGGTATGTGAATGAGTATTCTTCAAGTGATGAAGGATATCTATACATCTATGCCCTCTTTGTGCCTTCCAATGGACACGAAGAGGGTTTTTTGTATGAATACGATATCATTCAGTCATCAAAGAAGATACATGCGAGGAGGAGATTGAATATGACTCAATCAAATGAACCAGTATTAGATGTAAAAGATGTTCCGAAGCCAGCTAAATGGTTAACGTTAAGCATCCAGCACTTATTCGCAATGTTTGGAGCAACGGTTCTAGTTCCTTTCCTAGTGGGGTTAAGTCCTGCGGTAGCACTTGTTTCAAGCGGACTTGGTACATTAGCTTATCTACTTATCACAAGAGGTCAAATTCCAGCCTTTTTAGGGTCATCGTTTGCCTTTATCCAACCGATTATTATCGCCAAGGCAGCGGGAGGTACGGAAGCTGCTATGCTTGGGAGCTTTCTGGCAGGAATAGTTTATGGTATTGTAGCCCTGTTAATTTCTAAGTTAGGACTCAAGTGGCTATTACGAATACTGCCGCCGATTGTGGTTGGCCCTGTTATTATGGTCATCGGTCTTGGTTTAGCAGGAACTGCAGTCAATATGGCTATGTATGAAAATCCGGGAGCACAAGAACTGGTTTATAGCAACACTCATTTTCTTGTGGCACTTGCAACTCTATCGATAACCATTTTTTGTTCCATCTATTTAAAAGGAATCTTTGGACTTATCCCGATTTTAGCTGGAATTATTGGAGGATACATTATCGCCCTTTTTGCTGGAATTGTAGATTTGTCTGGAGTTAAAGAAGCACCACTATTCCAAGTACCTGAATTTTTCATTCCCTATGTTAGCTACACGCCGGACTTTAGCTGGGGAATTGCTGCGGCTATGGTGCCAGTAGCCATCGTAACACTATCTGAACACACAGGACATCAAATGGTTCTTAGTAAGGTAGTTGGTAGAAACTTTGTTGAAAAGCCAGGATTACATCGCTCCATTCTTGGAGATGGTGTTGCGACAACAATTGCTTCCTTTATTGGAGGGCCACCAAATACGACTTACGGGGAGAACATTGGAGTGCTCGCGATTACAAAAGTGTATAGTGTTTATGTGATCGGAGGAGCGGCGATTCTGGCCATTGCCTTTGGATTCATAGGGAAAATTACAGCACTTATTAGCTCAATTCCACCAGCTGTTATGGGGGGCGTATCACTTCTATTGTTCGGGATCATCGCCTCAAACGGTCTAAGAATGTTAATTGATAATAAGGTGGACCTTGGTAATAAACGTAACCTAATCATTTCATCTGTTATTCTCGTCATTGGTATTGGGGGAGCGTTTGTAGAAATTACTGACACAATATCCTTATCTGGAATGGCATTAGCATCGATTGTCGGGATATTTCTTAACCTTGTCCTTCCAGGAAGAGAAGAAAGTGAAGGTAAGCAAGAATTGTTTGAAGAAAATAAAGTTGCATAGAAACACCTTTTAAATGAAAGTCCAGAGAGGCTTGAAAGGGTGTGATTGAATAGTGAGAAGGCGTAATATGCCTTCCCCTATCCAAAAACACCCTGACAGCTAATAGGCAGGGTGTTTTTTTATAAAATAGTTTATTCCTATAAGAAAAGGATTGGTAAATGTGAAGCATTTATTAACGATGAACGAACTCACAACTGAAGAAATCGAAAGCATTTTAACACAAGCAGAAAAATTTAAGAACTGTGAGACGTGGGATGGAGCAAGAGAAAAGTATATTTCCAATCTTTTTTTTGAAGCTAGTACAAGAACAAGATGCAGCTTTGAAATGGCAGAAAGGAAGCTCGGTATATCTGTCATTCCATTTGAGGCTGCTACTTCATCTGTTCAAAAAGGTGAATCACTTTATGATACCGTCAAATTTATGGAATCGATTGGAGTAGATGCAGTTGTCATTAGACATGAAGAAGATCATTACTTTAGACAGCTTATGGAGGGAATAAACATTCCGATTATCAACGGGGGAGATGGTTGTGGAAACCATCCTACACAATGCCTGCTTGATTTACTTACCATTAAAGAAGAATTCGGGTCCTTTGAAGACTTAAAAATATCGATTATTGGTGATATCAAGCATAGTAGAGTAGCGAGGTCCAATGCAGAGGCATTAACAAAACTTGGAGCGACAGTTTGTTTTTCCGGACCGAAAGAATGGTTTTCCAATGCTCTTCTAGAGAATGGTGAATACTTAGAAATTGACGAAGCGATTGAAACCTCAGACGGAGTGATGCTGCTAAGAATTCAACATGAAAGGCATGCTAGCACATCGCAACTTACTAAGGAAGAGTACCACGATTCATTTGGACTAACGATCGAAAGAGAAAAAAGGATGAAAAGAAATAGTATCATTATGCATCCAGCACCCTTTAATAGAGGGGTAGAAATTGCTGATGAACTTGTGGAAAGTGCAAAATCTAGAATTTTTAAACAAATGGAGAATGGTGTATTCGTTCGAATGGCTGTTTTGAAGAAAGTATTGGAAAAATAAAGGAGGAAATAAGATGAGCTGGATTATTCGTAATGCTGAAACACTAAACAAAAACGGAAAGCTAAGCAAAGTAGATATTAAACTTGAGGGAAATAAAATTACTGATATTGGAACGGGGCTTAAAGGCGACGGCTTTCAAGAATTTGATGCGAAGGGGATGTTTGTCTCACCTGGATTTGTCGATCTTCATGTCCACTTAAGAGAGCCAGGTGGAGAACATAAAGAAACCATCGACACGGGTACAAGAGCAGCTGCAAAAGGTGGATTTACAACAATCGCAGCAATGCCTAACACAAGGCCTGTACCTGACAATGTTGAAAACCTTCAAGCATTGAACCAAAAAATTCAAGATACAGCTCATATCAGAGTTCTTCCTTATGCTGCAATTACTGAAAGACAAGTTGGAAAAGTGTTAAACGATTTTGATGGGTTAAAAGAAAACGGTGCCTTTGCTTTTACAGATGATGGAGTAGGGGTACAGTCTGCTGGAATGATGTACGAAGCGATGAAGAAAGCATCCCGAATTGGTTCCTCTATTGTGGCTCATTGTGAAGATAATACGCTCATTTATGGAGGAGCGGTTCACGACGGAACGTTCGCAAAAGAAAACAATATTGCAGGAATTCCATCGATCTGTGAAGCTGTACACATTTCAAGAGATGTTCTTCTCGCTGAAGCAGCAGGTGCCCATTATCACGTCTGCCATATCTCTACAAAGGAATCTGTCCGAGTAGTGAGAGATGCTAAGAAAGCAGGGATAAATGTAACAGCTGAAGTAACACCGCATCATCTGCTTCTCTGTGAGAATGACATACCTGGACAAGATACCAATTTTAAAATGAACCCGCCATTAAGAAGTAAAGAGGATCAACAGGCACTACTGGAGGGGCTTTTAGATGGAACGATCGATTTTATCGCCACAGATCATGCCCCACATACAGCAGAAGAAAAATCAGAAGGAATGGAGCTTGCTCCTTTCGGAATTGTCGGGCTAGAAACGGCCTTTCCGTTACTATATACAAATTTTGTTGAAAAAGGAGTCTTTACTTTAGAACAATTGGTCGATTGGATGACAAAAAAACCAAGTGAAGTCTTCCATCTTCCATTTGGTTCACTCGAAGTAGGGAAAGTTGCAGATCTCACTCTAATTGATCTTGAGGGAGAGAAAGCCATCAATCCAGAGGACTTTTTATCAAAAGGAAAAAATACCCCTTTTACAAACTGGAAATGCAAAGGTTGGCCTAAAGCAACGTTTTTTGAAGGTTCACTAGTATGGAATGAAGGAGGAAAACAAGCATGAAAAGACAACTCATATTAGACGATGGAACAGTATTTGTAGGTGAAGGATTTGGGGCAGAAGTAGATGCATTAGGAGAGGTTGTATTCAATACAGGGATGACAGGGTACCAAGAAATTCTTTCGGACCCTTCTTATTGTGGACAATTAGTAACCTTAACATATCCTTTAGTGGGTAACTACGGAATTAATCGTGATGATTTTGAAAGTATCAGCCCAGCAATAAAAGCTTTCATCGTAAGAGAAGTAGCCGACTTTGCCTCTAATTGGAGAAATGAAAATACATTAGATGAGCTATTAAAAATTAAAGGAATTCCAGGAATATCAGAAATAGACACTAGAAAACTAACAAGAATCATTCGGAAACATGGAGCAATGAAAGGAATCATTTGCTCTACTGAAGAGAATGTAGAAGAAATTCTTCATAAATTAAAAGCTTCGAAGCTTCCTAGAGATCAAGTGAAACAAGTATCTACTAAGACAGCTTATCCAAGTCCAGGAAGAGGATTTAGAGTGGTTCTCATTGATTTTGGAATGAAGCATGGAATTCTAAGAGAATTGAATAAACGGAATTGTGATGTGATTGTAGTTCCTTATAATACAACATCAGATGAAATTCGCCGGCTTCGTCCAGATGGAATCATGCTTTCTAATGGACCTGGGGATCCAAAGGATGTGCCGGAAGCGATTGAAACAATCAAAGAATTACTTGGAGAAATTCCGCTATTTGGAATTTGTCTTGGACACCAATTATTTGCTTTAGCGTGTGGTGGAGATACATTTAAAATGAAGTTTGGACACAGAGGATCGAATCACCCAGTGAAAGATTTAAAAACAGGTCAAATCGCTCTTACTTCTCAAAATCATGGATATGCAGTAGACGAAAATTCTCTAACAAATACTCGTTTAAAAGTAACCCATGTTGCGATCAATGATGGAACAAACGAAGGTTTAAGACATCTTGATTACCCTGCTTTTACGGTCCAATATCACCCAGAGGCATCCCCTGGACCTGAAGATGCCAATTATTTATTTGATGAATTTCTAGAACTTATGAAAAAGGAAAAGAGAGAGGAGCTTCAACATGCCTAAACGTACAGACATTCACTCAATCCTTGTGATCGGAAGCGGTCCAATTATTATCGGTCAAGCAGCTGAATTCGATTATGCCGGAACACAAGCTTGTATTGCCCTAAAAGAAGAAGGTTATCGTGTCATTCTTGTAAATTCAAATCCAGCTACAATCATGACTGACGCAGAGATGGCGGATAAAGTATATATTGAACCACTTACTTTAGAGTTTGTTAGTCGTATTATTAGAAAAGAAAGACCTGATGCCATTGTTCCAACGCTAGGCGGTCAAACAGGTTTAAACCTTGCTGTCGAACTTGCTCAATCAGGTGTATTAGAAGAATGTGGAGTCGAAATTTTAGGAACCAAGTTATCAGCGATTGAGAAGGCGGAAGATAGGGAT
The DNA here is from genome assembly GCF_016908495.1 of Rossellomorea pakistanensis. Lineage (GTDB taxonomy): Bacteria > Bacillota > Bacilli > Bacillales > Bacillaceae_B > Rossellomorea > Rossellomorea pakistanensis. The sequence continues at coordinate 465,757 of NZ_JAFBDZ010000003.1, forward strand.
CTTTTCCGTAACCTGATGCATGAATTAGGTGAACCAGTTCCAGAAAGTGAAATTATTCGTACTGTTGAAGAAGCCAGTAACTTCGTAAAACAAGTCGGATACCCCGTAATTGTACGTCCTGCTTATACTCTTGGAGGAACGGGTGGAGGGATTTGTCATAATGATGAAGAACTCGTTGAAATCGTAAGCTCCGGCTTAAAATACAGCCCAGTAACACAATGTTTACTCGAGAAAAGTATCGCAGGCTTTAAAGAAATAGAGTATGAAGTTATGAGGGACGCAGCAGATAATGCCATTGTCGTATGTAATATGGAGAATATTGACCCTGTAGGGATTCATACTGGCGACTCAATTGTTGTGGCACCAAGTCAAACCTTAAGTGACAGAGAATATCAAATGCTGCGAAATACGAGTTTGAAGATTATTCGTACTCTTGGGATTGAAGGTGGATGTAATGTCCAGCTTGCACTCGATCCTGACAGCTTTGATTACTATATAATTGAAGTAAACCCACGTGTAAGTCGTTCTTCTGCTCTAGCATCAAAAGCAACAGGTTATCCTATTGCAAAATTAGCGGCGAAGATCGCAGTAGGTTTAACTTTGGATGAGATGATGAACCCTGTTACAGGGAAAACTTACGCATCCTTTGAACCTGCATTGGACTATGTAGTCTCAAAAATTCCACGCTGGCCATTTGATAAATTTGAAGCAGCGAAACGAAATCTTGGAACTCAAATGAAAGCAACAGGAGAAGTAATGGCAATTGGAAGAACGTTAGAAGAATCTCTATTAAAAGCCGTACGTTCTTTAGAAAGCAATGTCTATCATTTAGAGCTACAAGATGCTAAAAATTCATCAGATGAATTGATTGAGAAAAGAATTCGAAAAGCGGGAGATGAACGTCTCTTCTATATTGGGGAAGCACTTAGAAGAGGAGTCACGATTGAAACCATCCATGAATGGAGTAAAATCGATCTGTTTTTCCTTCATAAAATGAGGAATATTGTAGAGTTTGAAAAAGTGTTAGAAAATCAAGCATTTCAACCAGAAAATGCAATGAAAGCTAAGAGAATAGGATTTGCTGATATTACTCTCGCAAAGCTCTGGAACACAACTGAACGAGAAGTTTACCAGTGGAGAAAAGAAAATAATATTACTCCTGTTTATAAAATGGTTGATACATGTGCAGCCGAGTTTGAATCTGAAACACCGTATTTCTATGGGAGCTACGAGGAAGAAAATGAATCAATGGTAACCGAGCGCGAGAGTGTAATGGTACTTGGTTCAGGACCAATTCGAATCGGTCAAGGGGTAGAATTTGACTATGCTACAGTTCACTCTGTTTGGGCAATTAAAGAAGCAGGATATGAAGCAATTATCGTTAACAACAATCCTGAAACGGTATCAACAGACTTCAGTATTTCTGACAAGCTTTACTTTGAACCGTTAACAATAGAAGATGTTATGCACATCATCGATCTTGAAAAACCAAAAGGGGTTGTTGTCCAATTTGGTGGCCAAACTGCTATTAATCTAGCATCTGAATTAGTGAATAGAGGCGTGAAAATCCTCGGGACTTCCTTAGAAGATTTAGACCGAGCAGAAAATCGAGATAAGTTCGAGTCGACTTTAAATGAACTAGATATCCCACAGCCAAAAGGAAAAACGGCCGTATCAGTGAATGGAGCTCTAGAGATTGCTTCTTCAATCGGATATCCGGTCCTTGTAAGACCATCCTATGTATTAGGTGGCCGGGCAATGGAAATTGTCTACAGAGAAGAAGAACTCCTTCATTACATGGAGAATGCTGTAAAAGTAAATCCAGAGCATCCAGTATTAATTGACCGCTACTTGACAGGAAGAGAAATTGAGGTTGATGCCATTTCTGACGGTATAGATGTGGTCATCCCAGGAATAATGGAACATATCGAACGGGCAGGGGTACACTCAGGAGACTCGATTGCCGTATACCCTCCTCAACAGTTAACAAAGGAACAGAAAGAAACGATTGTTGATTATACAACAAGGCTAGCGAAAGGGCTTAATATTAAAGGGCTTCTGAATATTCAATACGTTGTATCCAAAGGTGAAGTATTTGTCATAGAAGTTAATCCTCGTTCAAGTAGAACAGTACCGTTTATTAGTAAAATAACTGGTGTTGCAATGGCTAATATTGCGACAAAAGCGATCCTTGGAGTATCTCTCAAGGACCAAGGCTATCAATCTGGGCTAATTGAAGAAAAACAAGGAGTATATGTAAAAGTTCCAGTATTCTCCTTTGCAAAATTAAGAAGAGTTGACATTACCTTAGGACCTGAAATGAAATCTACTGGAGAAGTAATGGGGAAAGACGCAACACTTGAAAAAGCCTTATACAAAGGTATAGTGGCTGCAGGGATGCAAATGAAGGAATTCGGTAGTGTATTAATGACTGTGGCTAATAAGGATAAAGAAGAGACCGTTCAATTAGCGAAACGATTCATCAACATTGGTTATCAGATTTTAGCTACTAAAGGGACAGCAGAACACTTAATGAACAAAGGGATCCCGGTTAAAGAGGTAGATAAAATTGGTTCAGAGGGACCGACACTTTTAGACATTATTCAAAGTGGAGAAACACAACTGGTTATCAATACATTAACAAAAGGAAAACAGCCTGAACGGGATGGATTCAGAATCCGAAGAGAATCTGTAGAAAATGGAATTCCATGCCTAACCTCATTAGATACAGCAGAAGCGATCTTAAGAGTAATGGAATCTATGACTTTCTCTGCAGAAGCACTCCCATTAAGTTCGAATAAGGGTGAGGCGGTGCTGCTATGATAAAGAATGAAAGAATGGAAGTACTTTCTCATCAACACATTGCCAAAAATATTTATGAATTAACGGTAAAAGGACAGCTAGTTGATGAAATTCAAATGCCTGGCCAGTTTGTTCATATTAAGGTGGGAAAAGGGTTTGATCCTCTATTAAGAAGACCAATTTCAATTTCGTCCTATTCTAAAGAGGATCAAATAATGACACTCATCTATCGTGCAGAAGGGAAAGGGACAAGAATTCTTTCAGAAGTTTCAGTTGGACAAGATATTGATGTTTTAGGTCCATTAGGAAATGGATTTCCGATTCATGATCAAGATGAAAAAACAGCATTATTAGTAGGTGGAGGAATTGGGGTTCCTCCTCTCTACGAACTATCGAAGCAGTTAAAAAGCAGAGGCTGGAAAGTCATCCATGTTCTTGGATTTCAAAATAAAGATGTTGTTTTTTATGAAGATGAGTTTGGGGAGCTTGGAGAAACATTCGTAGCAACGGTAGATGGTTCACGTGGAACAAAAGGTTTTGTTACAGATGTTATCAATAAGTTGGATCATGATTTTGCCCTTTATTATACTTGTGGACCAACTCCGATGTTAAAGGCTTTGGAAAAAAACCTTACACATAAAAAAGGCTATATTTCATTAGAACAAAGAATGGGCTGTGGAATTGGGGCTTGTTTTGCCTGTGTATGTCATAAGTCTGAAGATCCAACAGGAAATCATTATGTAAAAGTTTGTAGTGATGGACCAGTATTTCCAGCTGGGGAGGTGGCATTATGAATAGATTAAATATAGAGCTGCCAGGTCTTTCTTTGAAAAATCCAATCATGCCTGCTTCAGGATGCTTTGGATTTGGAAAGGAATACAGTCAATTTTACGATTTAAGCAAGCTTGGGGCAATTATGATTAAAGCCACGACTGAGGAACCTAGATTTGGAAATCCTACTCCGCGTGTAGCGGAAACGAATGCAGGAATGCTTAATGCTATTGGTTTACAGAACCCAGGATTAAAAGGTGTTATGAGTAATGAATTACCTTGGTTGACTAAATATGATGTTCCAATCATAGCGAATGTAGCTGGGTCCCAGACAGAGGATTATGTACAGGTTGCAAAACAAATTTCAACAGCGGAAAATGTTAAAGCATTAGAGTTAAATATCTCCTGTCCTAATGTGAAAACGGGGGGAATTGCTTTTGGAACGATACCAGAAGTCGCAAAGGAACTTACGATGCGAGTGAAGGAAGTCTCATCAGTCCCTGTATATGTAAAGCTATCACCTAATGTATCTAGTATTGTAGATATGGCCAAAGCGGTTGAAGAAGGTGGGGCAGATGGGTTAACGATGATCAATACCTTACTTGGAATGAGATTAGATATGAGATCAGCTCAACCAATCTTAGCCAACAAGACGGGTGGTCTCTCTGGACCTGCTATTAAGCCAGTTGCAATCAGAATGATTTATGAAGTGAGTCAAGCTGTATCCATTCCAATCATCGGGATGGGGGGGATTGAATCCGCAGAGGATGTCATTGAATATTTATATGCTGGTGCTAGTGCAGTGGCTGTAGGGACAGCGAATTTTGTAGATCCTATGATCTGTCCAACTATTATCGATGACCTTCCACCATTACTTGATGAGTTAGGCTATGACCATATATCTGAATGTATCGGAAGGAGCTGGGGAAAACATGAATCAAAAGCCATTCATAGCTCTTGATTTTCCAACGTGGGAGCAAACAAAGAAATTCCTGGAGCCATTCAATGAACCTATAAATATTAAAGTTGGAATGGAACTTTATCTACAAAATGGTCCAAAGATATTGGAACAATTAATTGAAAAGGATTATCGTATCTTTCTAGATTTAAAGCTTCATGATATTCCGAATACTGTGTATGGTGCAATGAAGGGTCTTGCTCAATTTGATATCGAATTAATCAATGTACATGCAGCTGGCGGGAAAGAAATGATGGAAAAGGCGCTAGAGGGTTTATCTGCAGGAACCCCTTCTTCTAGAAATCGACCTAAACTTATCGGGGTTACACAACTGACTTCAACTTCTGAAGAGCAAATGCAAAGTGAACAGCTAATTGAGCGTTCTTTAAACGAATCTGTCATTCACTATGCAAAGCTTACCAAAGAAGCAGGACTTGATGGTGTTGTGTGTTCTCCGTTAGAGGCGGAAGCCATTCGTGAGGTGTGTGGTGACGAGTTTTTAAAAGTAACTCCGGGAATTCGTTTGGCTGAGAATCAATTACAGGATCAGAAGCGTATTGCTACACCAGCAAAAGCGCGCGAAATAGGCTCAACACATATTGTTGTTGGTAGAAGTATCACAAAAGCAGAAAATCCAGTAAAAGCCTACCAGACGGTTTTAAATGAGTGGGAGGGACTCAAGTGAAAAAAGAATTAGCAAAAAAATTATTAGAAATCAAAGCAGTATTTTTAAGTCCATCTGAACCTTTCACATGGTCTTCAGGTATTCAATCACCTATTTATTGTGATAATCGCTTAACAATGTCCTACCCTGAAGTAAGACGTGAAATTAGCAAAGGGCTTATGGAAATCATTCAACTTCAGTACCCAGATGTTGAAGTAATTGCCGGTACAGCAACTGCAGGGATTCCACACGCTGCATGGGTAAGTGAACGTCTAGATTTACCAATGTGCTATGTCCGCTCAAAGCCTAAAGGTCATGGAAAAGGGAAACAGATTGAAGGCTATGTTGAAAAAGGACAAAAAGTAGTAGTGGTTGAAGATTTAATTTCAACGGGTGGAAGCTGTATTACGGCAGTAAACGCATTAAGAGAAGCTGGATGTGAAGTATTAGGGGTTGCAGCTATTTTTACCTATGAACTAGATAAAGGTGCAGAACTCTTAAAGAAAGCAGAAGTTGAAGCGCATGCGATTTCAGATTATTCGAGCATGCTGGAAACGGCATTAGAAATAAATGTTATTAAAGAAGAAGAATTAGAATCGTTAAATGAGTGGAAAATGAACCCTGAGGTGTGGGGGAAATAAAACTATTGAGGGAAGTCCCGACATTCTTGCTTTCTGAAGAGCATTGGGACTTCCCTTTTTTTATTTTTTTAAAAATCGAACAAGATCGAGGCTAGGTGTTACATAAATGGTTTGCTGACCTTCATATATAACAAATCCAGGCTTCGCTCCTTTAGGTTTTTTCACTTGTTTAACGATTGTGTAATCTACAGGAACTGAGCTTGACTCCTTCGCTTTTGAAAAATAGGCTGCAATATTTGCCGCTTCTTTTATCGTTGTTTCAGACGGATTTTCACTTCTTATAACAACATGAGAACCAGGGATATCCTTTGTATGGAGCCAAATATCATGTCTATTTGCGATTCGGTTCGTTAGATAATCATTTTGCTTATTATTTTTTCCAACTAAAATCGTAGTTCCATCGGATGATACATATTTCTCTACTTCTGGTTTATGATTTGTTTTTTTCTTTTTATTTGTTTTCTTTACTCTAAGATATCCTTCTTCCTCTAGCTCCTCACGAATTTCCTCTATATCCTTTGGTGAAGCAGATTCTAATTGTTGTAATAACTGTTCAAAATATTCGATTTCTTTTTTAGCTTTTTCGATTTGCTCATGAACGATCACCGTAGCGTTCTTTGCTTTTTGATATTTTGAGAAGTAATTCTGAGCATTTTCAGATGGTGTTTTTTGAGGGTTTAGAGGAATTTTTATCATCGAGCCTTCCTCGTCATAATAATTGATCACCTCAATTTCTTCCATTCCTTTTTTTACAGCGTAAATATTGGAGGTTAATAGCTCCCCTAAAAGCTGGTATCTCTCTGCTTGCTTTGCATCATCCAAGGTTTGCTCTAACTTTACAATTTTATTCTGATTTTTATCCCGCTCATTTTTTATAAAGCGCTCAAGATCATTTCCTTGCTGTTTAACACGATCCCTTGAGGCTTTTTGATAGAAATAACGATCAAGCAATTGACTAAGGCTTGGGTAGGTTTGAACACTTCCTTCAAGATGTTCAAGATTCATTAAATAGAAGGTTTCTTTTGTTCCACTTTTAAATGTTGGTTCATATTGCTTGTTTTTCACTTTATCAACAAGGGATAGGAATGCACTAGGTAATGATCGTTGATTTGCTAAACCAGCTTTGAAAACGACTTCTTTTGCAAAAAGGGGAGATATGCCCGCAAAAGAATCAACAATCTGTTTGTCGATTTTTCCTGAATTAAAGTCGATGCTCCGCAGAATATCGTCATGGGTACTTTCAAAAGGGTTCTTTTTGTTCTGGTAAGGCGGCATTACGTATTCATGTCCTGGAAGAACGGTTCTGTGTGAATTTACGCTCGGTGAAATATGTTTAATGCTATCTAAAATCATGTTTCGCTCGGTATCTACTAAAATGATATTGCTATGTCTGCCCATGATCTCAACAATCAACTTTTTATATGAAGTATCACCGATTTCATTCCGGCCTTTAATATCAAATATGATGATACGGTCAAGTCCGACTTGTGAAATCGATTCAATAATGTACCCTTCTAAATGTTTTCGTAATAACATACAAAACATTGGTGGTACGGTTGGATTTTCATATGTTTCTTCAGTTAGCTGCACCCTTGAATAGCTAGGGTGTGCAGATAAAAGTAATTTATGATTTTTTCCATTTGCTCTTACGATGAAAATGATTTCATTTTTATATGGTTGATGAATTTTATTTATTCGTCCACTTTCTATTGAATCGGACAATTCCTGAGACATTGCCCTTGTAAATAAGCCATCAAAAGACATTATAAACATCCTCTACATAATAAATTCTTGATAAGTTTTCTCCTAACTATTAAATCATATCATTTTTTGGGACGAGTCTGAATAAGAATGCTATGAGAAGGACAACTTTTCGTGAATGTAGGGGGAGAGTGAAGTGATTGCATGAATTATCATGAGATGCGGGAGAGGGATATAGAAAATACATTGAACACAAGTTTTGAAAATGGCTTATCCAATGATGAAGTAAGGCAGAGAATTAACAAGTTTGGTTATAACCAGCTTGAGGAAGCTGAAAAACAATCGGCTCTCTTATTATTTGTCAGTCAGTTCAAAGATTTTATGGTGCTTGTACTATTAGCAGCTACCCTCATTTCTGGTTTGATGGGCGAATACATTGATGCCATTGCCATTATCGCCATCGTGTTAATTAATGGATTTCTTGGCTTTTTTCAAGAAAGGAAAGCAGAAAAATCTTTACATGCACTAAAGGAATTAGCTGCACCGCAAGTCTCTGTCCTTAGAGATAGTGAATGGGTAAAGATTCCTTCAAGAAAAATTGTCGTTGGAGATATCATTAAATTTGTCAGCGGTGATCGTGTAGGTGCTGATGTACGTATTCTCCAAAGTAATAATTTAGAAGTAGAAGAATCAGCATTAACAGGTGAATCCCTTCCAGTTCCGAAATCTACTTCTCCATTATCGGGAGAAAATATGAACCTCGGTGATTTAGAAAATATGGCGTTTATGGGTACATTAGTAACAAGAGGGAATGGAATCGGAGTAGTAACGGCAATCGGAATGAAAACGGCTATGGGGCAAATCGCGGATATGATTCAAACAGCAGAGACGATGATTACTCCTTTGCAAAGACGGTTAGAACAATTAGGAAAAATCCTCATTTCTGTTGCATTAGTTCTGACTGCACTCGTAGTATTTATTGGAGTAATCCAAGGGCATGATCTCTATACGATGTTTCTTGCAGGTGTTTCGTTAGCTGTTGCAGCGATTCCAGAAGGCCTTCCTGCAATTGTAACAGTTGCCTTATCACTTGGTGTCCAAAGGATGATTAGGAAAAAGGCGATTGTCCGAAAACTTCCAGCAGTTGAGACTCTTGGTTGTGCCTCAGTTATATGCTCAGATAAAACAGGAACATTAACACAAAACAAAATGACTGTAACACATTTATGGAGTGGGGGAACAACTTGGAATGTAACAGGCACTGGATATGACCCGAATGGACAATTTTATCATCGTGATCATAGGGTATATCCTAATCAAGAGAAAGCCTTACAGCAGCTTCTTACCTTTGGAATGCTTTGTAATCATGCTGAGCTAAAGTCGAAGGAAGGAGAATTCATAGTAGATGGAGATCCGACAGAAGGAGCATTACTAGTGGCTGGAATGAAAGCCGGTATGGAAAGGTCATCACTTCTTCAACAATTTACAATTGAAAAAGAATTTCCATTTGATTCTAGTCGGAAAATGATGACGATCATTGTAAGAGACAAAAACAGTCAATTATTTGCGATTACAAAAGGTGCTCCTGATGTTGTAGTACAAAGAAGTGAAGCGATCCTATGGGATGGGAAACGACAAATGAGATCGAGAGAATTATTTGATAAAGTGGATGAAACCATTAATGAACTTGCAACAAATGCACTTAGAAATATTGCCATTGCCTTTAAACCTATCCATTCTCTGGCAAACCTTACTGAGGAAGTAGTTGAAAAGAACCTTACATTTATTGGTCTTCAAGGTATGATTGATCCTCCACGTAATGAGGTTAAGCAAGCTGTAAAAGAATGCTTAGAAGCTGGCATTAAGACGGTAATGATAACTGGTGACCATGTAACTACAGCTAAAGCAATAGCAGTCCAGTTAGGTATTTTAAAATCAAATGATCGTGTTATGGATGGGAAGGCTCTTAACCAGATGGAGATTGCTGATCTTGAAGAAGTAGTAGAAGAGGTTTCCGTATTTGCTCGTGTTTCTCCACAGCATAAATTGAAAATAGTAAAAGCATTACAAAATAAAGGTCATATTGTGGCGATGACGGGAGATGGAGTAAATGATGCACCTGCCATAAAGACGGCAGATATTGGAGTAGCGATGGGAATAACCGGTACAGATGTTGCGAAGGAATCATCTTCTCTAGTATTATTAGATGATAATTTTGCCACAATTAAATCGGCCATTAATGAAGGTAGAAACATCTATGAAAATATTCGAAAGTTTGTAAGGTATTTATTAGCCTCGAATGTTGGAGAAATTCTCGTTATGCTATTTGCAATGATTCTTGCACTTCCACTTCCATTAGTACCCATTCAAATTTTATGGGTGAATCTTGTAACGGATGGATTACCTGCAATGGCATTAGGTTTAGATAAGCCGGAAGACGATGTCATGAAGAGAAATCCTAGGCATCCAAAGGAAGGGATTTTTGCAAGAGGATTAGGCTGGAAGGTCGTTTCAAGAGGGTTTTTAATCGGAATTGTAACTCTCTTTGCGTTTATGATTTCATACAAACAGCATCCTGATTATCTAGCTTACTCACAAACGGTTGCATTTGCAACGCTTGTTATGGCACAGCTCATACATGTGTTTGATTGTAGGAGTGAAAAATCAGTATTTTCTAGGAACCCTTTTGGCAATATGTATTTAGTTTGGGCCGTGCTTTCATCTTTGGTTTTAATGCTGCTGGTCATCTATTTACCAAGTCTTCAGCCGATTTTCCATACTGTACCTATTGATATGAATGAGTGGCTATTAATTATCGGATTAAGTGCATTACCAACGTTTTTACTAGGTGGTTCATTTTTAGCAGGAAAAAAACGTTAAGATATGATATAATCCAAAAGGTAGTAGAGTTCCATTCTATTACCTTTTTTCTTTTATTAGAAAACCTTTAAATAAATGCCTCGTGGTAAAGACAGATTGGATGTGATCGTAATGGTTGTTAGTATGACTGGCTTCGGAAGAGGGAAGATAGAGTCCAAGCAACATATAGTAACGGTCGAGATGAAATCGGTAAATCACCGATTTAGTGAATACTTTATCAGAATGCCTAAGCAATTAATGAAAATTGAGGATAAGCTTAAAAAAAAGCTTACTGAATACATAAAACGTGGGAAAGTGGATGTTTTTGTTACGATTTCTGGTGAGGGGCTTATTCATCGAAATTTACATATTGACTGGAATTTAGTAGAAGATTATTATCAATTAGTAACACAGTTAAAAAGCAAATATTCTTTTGAAGAGGAGATTAGCCTCCAAGAATTTCTTACCCGCCCTGAATTGATCACTTTAGAAGAAATGGAAGATGAGAATAATGAAATAGAAATTCTCGTCCTTGAAGCAGTAGTGATCGCTGCAAAGCAATTAAAGCATATGCGTGAAAGTGAAGGGACTGAACTTCTTAAAGACTTTCAATTCCAATTAGAACAATTTGAAGCTGCATTGACAAAATTGACATCACATGCACCAACGGTGGTCGAGCAGTATCGTGATCGATTAGTGAAGAGAATGAAAGAATTAGTGGATGTTACAGCGGACGAATCAAGAATTTTGACTGAAGTAGCCATATTTGCGGATAAATCTGATATAACGGAGGAGTTGACAAGGCTTAATAGTCATCTCGTTCAATTTCACCATACATTACAATCAGCAGAACCGATAGGGCGTAAACTTGATTTTATGATACAAGAGATGAATAGAGAAGTGAACACGATTGGATCAAAGGCTAATGACTCATCCATTTCCACATTGGTTGTAGAATTAAAAACGATCCTTGAAAAACTTCGTGAACAAATACAAAATGTAGAATGATTGGTTTATTTTTACTATCACAGGGTCAGAATAAAGACTATTGATTGGAGGAGCATTATGTCTATTAAGCTCATAAATATTGGATTTGGGAATATTGTTTCAGCGAATCGTATTATCTCGATTGTAAGTCCTGAATCTGCACCTATAAAAAGACTGATTCAAGATGCAAGAGATCGAGGAACTTTAATCGATGCTACATATGGAAGAAGAACTAGAGCAGTGATTATTACTGACAGTGACCACGTTATTTTATCCGCTGTCCAGCCAGAAACGGTTGCACATCGATTAACAGATAAAGATGATATAGGTGAAGAAGGGCAGGGTAAATAATGAAAGAAAAAGGATTGCTCATTGTTCTTTCCGGTCCTTCAGGTGTTGGAAAGGGTACAGTAAGAAAAGCAATTTTTTCGCAAGAAGATACAAGGTTTGAGTATTCTATATCGATGACGACACGGAACCCTCGTGAAGGGGAAGTAGATGGAGTGGACTATTTCTTCAAAACACGTGAAGAATTTGAGAACCTTATTGAGCAAGGTAAGCTGCTTGAATATGCAGAATTTGTTGGGAATTATTATGGTACTCCCGTAGATTACGTTAGAGAAACTCTTGATTCTGGGAAAGATGTTTTCTTAGAAATTGAAGTGAAAGGTGCCCGTCAGGTCCGTGAGAAGTTTCCAGAAGGACTTTTCATATTCTTGGCCCCACCTAGTCTATCAGAACTTCAAAATCGTCTTGTTACAAGAGGCACAGAATCTGATGAATTAATCAGAGGCCGAATGGAGACTGCCCGTAAAGAAATTGAAATGATGGACCTTTATGATTATATTGTCGAAAACGATCATGTTGACCATGCGTGTGAAAAAATTAATTCAATCGTTCAAGCTGAGCATTGCCGCAGAGAACGTGTGCAACTGCGTTATAAAAAAATGCTGGAGGTAGATTAAATGCTTTATCCGTCTATAGACTCATTAATGAAACAAATTGATTCTAAATATTCACTTGTAAGTATTGCTGCTAAAAGAGCTAGGAATCTTCAAGGTGAACAAAATTATCGACTTGATAAATATATTTCTGAGAAGTATGTAGGAAAAGCTCTTGAAGAAATTCATGCTGGCCAATTGATGATGAAAGAAAGAGAAAAAGATGCTGTATACTCAGATGAGTAATCAACTTTTTTAAGCGTTAGAAAATGAATAGTGGGACTGGTCCTTTCACTGGGAATTATCCCAAGGACCAGTCCTATTTTTAGTTAAATAGATAATAAAAAAATTTGTCATTATCCAGTTCCAGCGCTAAAGTTTTTTGTGTTGTAAGCCAATCGGCGAAGGAGGGAAAGCGCCTTTCTTTCATCATGGCTTAATCTACGCATGTCAGGGCTAACGGAGGTACTAACGCTTGATGATCATCAATCATCAAGATAGATTTTAACAAGAGAATCATTCATAATGGTATAAAAGATTACGTGTAAATGGGGGAAAGACAATGATTCAAGGTAAAAAGATTCTACTCTGTGTTTCGGGAGGAATTGCCGTTTATAAAGCAGCAGCCCTCACCAGTAAATTGACTCAAGCGGGTGCTGCTGTAAAGGTAATCATGAGTGAATCAGCGGCAAAGTTTGTTACACCATTAACATTTCAGGCTTTATCAAGAAATGATGTCTATACAGATACTTTTGATGAAAAGGATTCAAAAGTAATTGCTCATATTGATTTAGCTGATTGGGCGGACCTCGTATTAATTGCTCCAGCAACAGCCAATATGATCGGAAAACTTGCCAATGGAATTGCGGATGACATGATTTCAACAACGATGTTAGCTACAATTGCTCCTGTATGGATTGCACCAGCTATGAATGTTCATATGTATGATCACCCTGCAGTAAGAAAGAACATAGATACCTTATATTCGTATGGCTACCGCTATGTTGAGCCTAGTGAAGGTTACTTAGCGTGTGGATATGTCGGAAAAGGAAGACTTGAAGAACCTGAGAAAATTGTAGCTCTTTTAGAAAATTATTTTTACCAGCCCAAGCCTGTTTTAACTGGTAAAAAAATCTTAATTACGGCTGGTCCAACAAGGGAAATGATTGATCCTGTTAGATTTTTCAGCAATCGTTCATCTGGTAAAATGGGCTATGCTTTAGCTGAAATGGCATCTAAGCTTGGGGCTGATGTGACGCTTGTTACTGGTCCTGTGGATATAATACCTCCTCAAGGAGTTGATCTTGTCGAGGTAACAAGTGCTGAAGAAATGTTTGAGCAAGTCATAAACCGATTTGAGAAATATGATGTCATAATCAAAAGTGCAGCAGTCGCTGATTATCGACCAAGTCAAACATTTACTAAAAAAATGAAAAAGCATGAAGGTACCCTAATGCTGGAATTGGAAAGAACTCAGGATATTTTGAGAACTTTAGGAAAAAGAAAAAGTAATCAATATTTGGTAGGTTTTGCAGCAGAAACCAACAATATTGAGGAGTATGCAAGAGTTAAATTAGAAAGTAAAAATGCAGATATGATTGTAGCGAATAATGTAACGTCCGAAGGGGCTGGATTTGGTACAGATACGAATATCGTGACCTTATTCAAAAGAGGTGGATATAAACGTGAGCTTCCTTTGAATAGCAAAAAAGAAATAGCGAAGGAGATCCTTATTGAAGTTGCGAACAGTTTAAAAGAGGAAGGATATAAATGAGCATTGCCAGTGTAATTGTTGACGTACCAACGATGCAGACTGACAGAGAGTATGATTACAAGATTCCAGCTGAATGGGAAGGAATCATCGCAGTGGGAATGAGAGTGGTTGTCCCATTCGGTCCAAGAAAAATCCAAGGCTTTGTTGTCGGAACAAAGGAACACTCAAATGTCAAACGATTAAAATCGATTGTAGAACCAATGGATTTAGTTCCTGTTTTAAATCAAGAGTTATTAGAGATGGCAGAATGGCTGACGGAAAAAACATTATGCTTTAAAATCTCCGCACTCCAAGTTATGTTACCTGCAGCAATGAAAGCTAAATATGAAAAGAAAATCGTTTTAAGCAATGATAAAGATTCGGCTTTCTTGTCTGAAAATATCAATAAAATTTTCCAATCAAAAACAGAGATCTCTTGGAAAGAAGCCGACAAACAAAGAATCCTTCCAGAGCTTCAAAAGGAAGTAACAGGAGGAAGACTTGAGATTGTATATGAAGTGAAAGCAAAGGCGAAAAGCAAAACAAGACGTAAAATAACTTTAGCACAGCCTGAGGATAAAATAGAATCCTTATTGGGTGACCTGCCTGCGAATGCTAAAAAACAAAAAGAAATACTGCATTATCTTCTTAAGAATGCAAGAAAGCAAGGAGTTCCTACAAATGAGATATTAAATGCAACGGGCAGTTCTGATAGTACGATTAAAACGCTTGTAGAGAAGAAACTGATTATTGAAACGAGAGAAGAGGTTTACCGAGATCCATTTCAAGAACGGGACTTTCCACGTACAAAACCGTTTTCTTTAACTAAAGAACAAGAAAAGTCAATCCTTCCAATTTTAGATTCGATAGAAAACAAAATACATAAGACATTCCTTCTTTATGGTGTAACAGGTAGTGGGAAAACAGAGGTATATCTTCAATCTATCCAAAAAGTATTAGAGGATGGAAAAGAAGCAATTGTTCTTGTTCCTGAAATTGCCCTTACTCCGCAAATGGTCCAACGATTTAAAGGAAGATTTGGTGATGAGGTTGCCGTCCTTCATAGTGGATTGTCCGTTGGAGAAAAATACGACGAGTGGAGAAAGATTCAGAGAAAAGAAGTGAAGGTTGTAGTGGGGGCACGTTCAGCGATTTTCGCCCCGTTTGAAAATCTCGGAATAATTATTATCGATGAAGAGCATGAAACCAGCTACAAACAGGAGGAGAATCCAAGATATCATGCTAGAGATGTTGCTGTGTATAGAGGGAATCGTTATCATTGCCCAGTGGTTTTAGGAAGCGCGACTCCTTCACTTGAAAGTTTTGCCCGTGCCAAAAAAGATGTCTATCAATTGTTAACACTTCAAAAAAGAATGAATGAAGGGGAACTCCCTCAAGTATCCGTTGTAGACATGAGAGAAGAATTAAGAAGTGGTAATCGTTCCATGTTCTCTACAGAACTGTTTAATAAGTTAAAAGACCGTTTGGAAAAGAAACAACAAACGGTGTTATTTCTTAATCGAAGAGGCCACTCTTCATTTATAATGTGTCGAGATTGTGGGTTTGTGCAGCAATGTCCACAATGCGATATTTCACTTACCTATCATCGAGCTTCAAATCAAATGAAATGCCACTATTGTGGATATGAAACCATTGTCCCTACAAAATGTCCGGAATGTAATAGCGAGCATATTCGCTATTTTGGAACAGGCACACAGAAAGTAGAGGAAGAACTTACAAAGCTATTACCTGAAGCAAGAGTGATTCGTATGGATGTTGACACCACGAGTCGTAAAGGTTCTCATGAAAGGCTATTAAATCAATTTGGAGAAGGAAAAGCGGACATCTTACTTGGAACTCAAATGATTGCTAAAGGATTAGACTTTCCAAACATTACACTTGTTGGGGTTCTTAGTGCAGATACAATGCTTCATTTACCTGATTTTCGTTCGGCTGAAAAAACCTTCCAGCTCTTAACCCAGGTCAGTGGAAGAGCTGGTAGACATGATCTACCTGGTGAAGTCGTTATTCAAACGTATACCCCAGAGCATTATAGCATTGAGCATGCTTCACTGCAGGACTACGATTCATTCTATAAAAAAGAAATGATGATGCGTAAAATTGGAAGTTATCCTCCGTTCTATTATATTGCGCTTCTTACTATCACACATGAAGATTTATTAAAAGTAGTGTCTGTTTCAGAGAAAATCTCAAACTTTCTACGATCAAGATTATCAAAATCAAGTATCATATTAGGTCCTGTAGCATCTCCTATTCCGCGGATCAACAATAGATATCGCTATCAATGTTTGATAAAATACAAACGAGAACCAATGCTAACAGATACATTACAAAAAATTCTTACGCATTCACAACAACAATATGCATCTGAAGGATTAACAGTATCGATAGATGTCAATCCTTATATGATGATGTAATGACATTAGAGGAGGACAACAATTGGCAATATTACCAATCGTCATGCACCCGAACGCTATTTTAGAAAAAGAGTGTGATAGGGTTCTTGATTTTGATAAAAAGCTAAAAAAATTATTAGACAATATGTACGAAACGATGATTGCGGCAGATGGTGTCGGCTTAGCGGCACCACAAATAGGAGTTGATCTCCAAGTGGCAATTGTAGACATTGGAGATGACAACGGAACAATTGAATTAATTAATCCGGAGATTGTTGAAACAAAGGGTGAAGATACGGATGTTGAAGGGTGCTTAAGCTTCCCAGGTTTATACGGTGAAGTATCTAGACCAGACTATGTTAAGGTGAAAACCCAAGACCGTAAAGGTCGGATGCTAATGATTGAAGCAGAAGGCTTTATGGCTAGGGCGATTCAACATGAAATTGATCATCTCCATGGTGTCCTATTCACTACTAAGGTCCTCAGATATATAGAGGAAGACGAAATAGAAGGGGATGTATCCGAATGACAAAGATTATATTTATGGGAACACCAGATTTTTCTGTCCCAGTATTAAGAAATTTAGTAGATGCGGAATACGATATCATCGCGGTTGTTACCCAACCAGATCGTCCAGTTGGAAGAAAAAGAATCTTGACTCCTCCACCAGTTAAAGAGGAAGCAGTCAAACATGGGATTCCAGTTCTTCAGCCAGAAAAAGTCAGGCAAAAGGACGAATTGGCGAAAATCTTAGCTTTAAACCCTGATCTTATTATTACAGCTGCATATGGACAGATCCTTCCAAATGAATTGTTAGAATCGCCAAAGCATGGGTGTATAAATGTCCATGCATCACTGCTACCAGAACTAAGAGGAGGCGCGCCTATTCATTATTCGATTCTTCAAGGCAAGGATGAAACGGGCGTTACTATTATGTATATGGTGGAAAAACTTGATGCGGGCGACATCATATCCCAAGTGGCAGTCCCTATAGAAGAAAGCGATCATGTTGGAACTCTACATAATAAGCTAAGTAAAGCCGGGGCAAAACTTCTTCTTGATACACTGCCAGCATTACTGAGTGGAGAAATAAAGGCCGTAAAGCAAAATGGAGAAGAAGCTACTTTCGCATCCAATATTAAACGCGAACAAGAAAAAATAGATTGGACTCAAAGCGGCGAAACCATTTATAACCATATTCGTGGGTTACATCCATGGCCAGTTGCGTACACCTTACTTGATAGTTCTGTTATGAAAGTTTGGTGGGGGGAAAAAGTCGTAACTTTAAAAAAAGGTGTCCCCGGTGAAATCATTAAAATTGAAGAAGATGGCTTTGTCGTCGCTACTGGAAACGAAACGTGCATAAAAATTACAGACCTTCAGCCTTCTGGGAAAAAACGCATGTCTGCGACAGATTATTTGCGCGGTGCAGGAGCTCATTTAACAGAAGGAATGAAGCTGGGAGTAAAATCTAATGGGTAAAAAGAAATCAGTACGCGAGGCAGCCTTAGAAGTCATTGAGGCAGTCGAAAAAAATCAGTCCTATAGCAACCTTTTAGTAAATAATGTAATCGAAAAAAACAACCTTTCTGGTCCAGATGTCGGCCTTTTAACGGAATTAACATACGGCACAATTCAGAGAAAGATGACTCTCGATTTCTATCTGTCTCCATTTACTAAGGGGAAGCTTGAGTCATGGGTAAGAAACCTGTTAAGAATTTCATTATATCAAATGGTTTATCTCGATAAAATCCCTGATCGGGCTGTTTTCTATGAAGCAGTAGAATTGGCTAAGAAACGAGGACATAAAGGGATATCCGGACTAGTAAATGGGGTATTACGATCCGTCCAACGTAAAGGAATTCCATCATTAGAATCTATTGAAGATCCTCACGAGAGAATTTCAATTGAAACAAGTCACCCCCTGTGGCTTGTAAAAAGATGGTCTGAACAATTCGGAATCGAAAAAACAAAAGAAATGTGTGAGACTAATTTATTGGCTCCTCTACAAACTGCACGTGTAAACCAAACCATAACGAATCGGGAATCCCTTGTCACTCAATTACAAGAGGAAGGGTATTTAATAGAGGAAAGTCCAATTCTAAATGAAGCGATACGGTCTAAAAAAGGTAATTTGGGAAAAAGTGAATACTTTGAAAAGGGATCGATGACGATTCAGGATGAAAGCTCTATGCTTGTAGCCCATTCTTTGAAGGTAGAAGGGGATTCTAAGATCCTTGATGCTTGTGCTGCACCTGGAGGAAAAACAACCCATATTGCAGAACTAATGAATGGAAAAGGACTGGTTCACGCATTAGATTTACATCCGCATAAAGTAAAGCTCATAAAGCAAAATGCAGAAAGACTTAAATTATCTAACATCGTTACACAAGCAACTGACAGCAGAAAAGCGGGAGAACTTTTTGAAGAAAATTATTTCGACCGTATCTTAGTAGATGCTCCATGTTCCGGATTAGGAGTATTAAGAAGAAAGCCAGATATTAAATACAGCAAAAAAGAAGAGGATTTGAATCAGCTTCAAAGAATTCAACTTGAAATTCTAGATTCTGTTGCCCCATTGTTAAAGAAAGATGGTCTACTCGTTTATAGTACGTGTACAGTGGACAAAAATGAAAATGAGGGAACTAAAAACAAATTTTTAGAAGATCATCCAGAATTCGAACCATATTCATTAATGCATCTTCCAGAAACGGTCCACCCTTTCATTTCTGAATACAGTCTGCAGATCTTTCCCCAAGATTTTGGAGGGGATGGATTCTATATATCCTGTTTTAGAAAGAAGCTTTAATACGGACAACAAAATTACTTATAGTGAGCATTGAAATTCTTAATGTACACAAAGATGGCTATACTAGTGATGCAGATCTAATGTATTGAGTTTTTAATTTGTTTAATCAGTTTGATAGGCAATTCGTTTAGGTCTTTTTCTAATTAATTGACCTCGGAGGATAAAAGATAGTTTAAAAGCAGGAAAAATCGTTACTTTAGTCGTAAAAGTAAACATGCACTAGATGAAATCGGTATTATGTTTGTAATGATAGGGTTATGATTGATCATTTAGGTGCACTATTATTATTCCTTATTCAATTCGTGCTAAGGAGCGTAAAGAAGAAACGAGGTGACCAGTATGAAATCTATTTTTAATACGGACAAAGGGAAAATTCGTCAGCATAATGAAGATAACGGGGGAATCTTCTTAAATCAACATGGTGACTACCTTGCTGTCGTGGCTGATGGTATGGGTGGTCATAGAGCTGGCGATGTTGCGAGCGAAATGACAGTCAACTTTTTCAAAAGTGAGTGGGAGCTTTCAGACAAAATCGCTTCACCAGATGGAGCACAGCAATGGTTAAATACAAAAATAAATGAAATAAATCAAAAGGTTTTTGACCATTCCAAAGAGCATGAAGAATGTGAAGGAATGGGGACAACCCTAGTCGCTGCCGTATGTACTAATATCTTTGTTACCATTGCCAATATCGGTGATAGTAGAGGGTATATATTAAATGAATCTGGACTAGGGCAGCTTACAGAGGATCACTCACTAGTGAATGAACTCGTACGAAGTGGCCAAATTTCACGTGAAGATGCTGAGCATCATCCACGTAAAAATGTTCTCATAAGGGCATTAGGTACAGAAGAAAAAATTATTATGGATTTAAAAACCATTACGTTTGAAGAAGGAGATTATTTATTTCTTTGTTCAGATGGATTATCAAACAAAGTTTCAGAGAATGAAATGTTAACGATCCTTAGGGAGAATGAGTCATTAGAAACTAAAGGTGAGAAGCTAATCGCCTTAGCTAATGATCATGGCGGTGAGGATAATATTACTCTTGTCATAGTGGAATATGCCGCTGAAGGAGAAAGCGGGTGAAATGAATGCTAAAAGGTAAAAGATTGAGTGGGAGATATAAGATACTTGATATGGTTGGCGGCGGTGGTATGGCAAACGTATATCTTGCTCAAGATATGATCCTAGACCGTGAAGTAGCGATAAAAATGCTACGTTTAGATTTTGCTAATGAAGAAGAGTTCATTAAACGGTTTCAAAGGGAAGCACAATCCGCTACTAGTTTGGCTCATCCAAACATTGTCAGTATATTCGATGTAGGGGAAGAGGACGATCTTTATTATATCGTCATGGAATATGTGGATGGAATGACGTTAAAACAATACATACAACAGCATTCACCTGTATCTGTAGAAAAAGTTTTAGACATAATGACACAAATTACATCAGCCATCTCTCATGCACATCAAAATCATATTATCCATCGGGATATTAAACCCCAAAATATTTTAATTGATAATCATGGGAATGTGAAAATTACGGACTTCGGGATTGCAATGGCACTAAGTGCTACTTCAATTACACAAACAAATTCTGTTCTTGGTTCCGTTCACTATTTATCTCCGGAACAGGCTAGAGGTGGAATGGCAACGAAGAAATCTGATATTTATTCACTAGGGATTGTCATGTTTGAGCTACTTACTGGCAGGCTACCCTTTTCTGGAGAATCGGCTGTTTCTATTGCTTTAAAACATTTACAATCGGAAACCCCCTCTTTAAGGAGATGGAATCCAAACATTCCACAAAGTGTAGAAAACATTGTTTTAAAAGCAACGGCAAAGGATCCGTTCAGAAGGTATGATGCTGTAGAAGAGGTAGAGGAAGAACTCTTTACTGCACTAAACCCTGATAGAATCGATGAGCCTAAATTTTCAGTCCCAGAAGACGATGATGCCACAAAAGCAATTCCGGTCATTACAAATGACCGTCCCTATTCAAATATGGACAATACCATTGTTCATGACAAAAATACAAATGAAAAACAAACAGTTCCAAATCCAGATGCAAAAGAAGAAAAGAAGAAAAAGAAAAAAAGAAAATGGCCGGCTATCATCATTTCGGCTTTCTTCCTAATTGCCATTTTAGGTGTGTTAGCTGTAACAGTTCTACCAGAACTAATGGGTCCTAAAGAGGTAAATGTACCGGATGTTTCAGGAGAAGAATTAGAAGAAGCGGTTAGAGAACTTAAAGATGTAGGTTTTAAAATTGATAAAGAAATTGAACAACATAGTGACGAAGTCCCAGAAGGATACGTCATTAAAACAAATCCTAAAGCCGGATCAAAAATAAAAGAAGGAAAGTCCATTAATCTTTATATAAGTAGTGGAAAAGAACCTTTTAAGCTCGGAAACTATGAAGGGCGTCCAGTTGACGATGTTCAATCATTATTAGAAGAGAAAGGATTTAAAGAAATAAAGATTGAAAAGGTCTATAGCGATGCCACGCAAGACGAAGTCGTAAAACAAAATCCTGAAGCAGGGGAAGAAGTCATTCCAGAAGATACGGTATTAACGTTATCGGTAAGTCAAGGTCAGGAAACCTTCGAATTACGAGATTTAAAAGGGTATAATGAGAAAAACCTTGATGTTTATGGAGAGAGCACAGGCCTTGAAATCGTAAAAGTTGAGGAATTCTCTAACGAGGTTCCAGAAGGGGTTGTCATATCCCAATTGACAGACCCGGGAACACCAATGCTAGTTGGAGATAGTGTTACAGTGATAGTATCTAAAGGCAAGGAACCATCGCCACCGCAAACGGTAACAGAAGAAATTTCTGTACCTTATGAACCGAAAGAAGAGGGGAAACCTCAAACAGTAGAGATTTATGTAGAAGACAATGATAGTACCTATTCAGAGCCTGTTATCAGTGAGTCGATTACAGCAACAAAGAATTATAGTATTGATTTACTCATTGAACAAGGAAAAACAGGTAAATATAAAGTAGTAAGAGATGGAACGGTCTTTTTTGAAAACGAAGTTCCGTATCCAGGGGAAGAATGATGAAGTTGGAGGTACTTTATGCAAGAAGGAAAGATTATTAAGGCCCTCAGCGGTTTTTACTACGTTCTAAGCGCTGAGACTATCACTCAATGTAGAGGTCGAGGTAACTTTCGAAAAAACAAGATTACCCCCCTTGTAGGAGATCATGTTGAGTTTCAAGCTGACAACACACAAGAAGGGTATATTTTGAAGGTGTTAGATCGGAAAAATGAGTTAATAAGGCCCCCGATTGCTAATGTTGATCAAGCGATATTAGTTTTTTCTGCAGTAGAGCCTGATTTTAGTACAGCATTACTAGATCGTTTTCTAGTTTTGGTAGAGAGTAAAGAAATCATGCCTATCATTTGTATCACTAAAAAAGATTTAATAAGTGATACAAATCTTGAAAGCATTCATGCATATTTGGAAGAGTACCGTTCCTTAGGATATGAGGTATTAATGACTTCATCAAAGACAGAAGAGGGTTTAAAAGATCTGCTTCCGTATTTGAATGGTAAAATTTCAGTTTTTGCAGGTCAATCAGGAGTCGGTAAATCTTCGTTATTAAATGCAATTAGGCCAGAGCTGGATCTGAAAACAGATGATATCTCAACACATTTAGGTCGTGGAAAACATACGACGCGTCATGTGGAATTAATAGAAGTAGAAGAGGGGCTTGTTGCAGATACTCCGGGATTTAGTTCTTTAGAATTTAATGATTTAGAGCTATCCGAACTTCCATTCTGCTTTCCGGAAATGGTGAAAATTGGACAAGATTGCAAATTTAGAGGTTGCTTACACATTAATGAACCGAAGTGCGCTGTGAAAAATGCAGTGGATGAGGGGGTCATCCCTTCCTATCGGTATAACCATTATCAAACGTTTTATGAAGAAATTAAAGATAGAAAGCCGAGGTATTAACACTATGGTGAAAATTGCTCCCTCCATTTTATCAGCAGACTTTGCTCATTTAGCAAGAGATATACAAGAAGTAGTAGACGGTGGAGCAGACTACATTCATGTAGATATCATGGACGGTCATTTTGTTCCGAATATTACAATGGGTCCAATGATTGTCGAAGCTATTCGTCCAGTGACAGAATTACCTTTAGACGTTCATTTAATGATTAAAAATCCTGAGCAATATGTTGAAGTATTTGCAAAATCAGGTGCGGATATCATTACCGTGCACGTAGAAACATGCCCGCACTTACATCGTACAATTCAGCAAATTAAAGCTCTTGGAGTAAAAGCAGGCGTCGTTCTTAACCCTGCTACACCAGCTGAAATGGTAAGACCAATATTAGAAGAGCTTGATATGGTGTTGCTTATGACAGTTAACCCAGGCTTTGGCGGTCAATCCTTCATAGAAAATGTCCTGCCAAAGATTGAAACAATTAGGGAATGGGCGAATACGGTTAATCCCTCCTTGGAAATCGAAGTAGATGGAGGCATTAATCCAGAGAACGCTCAAAAATGTGCAAAATCAGGTGCAGATGTCTTTGTTGCAGGTTCGGCTATTTATAATCATAAAGATCGAAAACAAGCCATTCTAGAGATTAGAAATGCAGCACTAAATTCATAGCCCTATAGAGAGTTGATGAAAAGCAAGGATGTAATTTATATTCTTGATTTTGCATCAACTCTCTTCTGTTTTTCTCAGATGATGTACTTATAATGTTTAACTTTGATACACTTAAAGAAACTAACGAAAATTAAGGTGATAGCATGATTATACATATACTAGCAGGTGGACCTGAAAAAAATATCCCTTCATTAAGGCCTTACGATCAAAAAGATGTATCTTGGGTAGGGGTAGATCACGGAGTTTACAGACTTGTCAATCAGGGAATTATTCCAATTGCTGCCTTTGGCGATTTTGATTCAGTTACGAAAAAAGAATGGGAGGATATTCGAGGTCATGTTTTAGAAATTAATCAATTTAAACCTGAAAAAGATGAAACAGACATGGAGTTGGCCTTTAATTGGGCAGTTGCCCAAAATCCATCCACGATTCGGCTTTTCGGTGCAACAGGAGGAAGGCTTGATCATTTTATGGCAAATGTTCAATTACTTTTGCGAAAGGAAAGTTTGCACCCCTCTCTAAAAATTGAGATTATCGATACAAATAACATTATTCATATCGCTTCATATGGTGAATATACAGTGGAAAAATTAAATGATAAAAAGTTTATTTCATTTATTCCCCTCACAGCAGATGTTGAAAACTTAACATTAAAGGGATTTAAATATCCATTAACGAATAGGAATATTCCTCTCGGTTCTACACTATGTATTAGTAATGAACTTATTCAATCTCAAGGTACTTTTTCGTTCACGAATGGCATATTAATGGTGATAAGAAGTCAAGATTAGAATCTAAATTGAATTGAAAAGTAACGTACTTATTATATTCGTTTGAATAGACTGTTTATTATTCAGACGAAGGTTTCAGATCCATTGGGGAGGGACAATAAATGAGATTTTATACGATTAAGCTACCGAAATTCCTTGGAGGACTTGTAAGAGCAATGTTAGGAACGTTTAAAAAAGAATAGGGATTTACTGTTAGCACCCTTTAAGAAGAGGGTGCTTTTGTTTAGAGTTGAAAAAATAAAAAAGGAGCTGACCATTAAGGCCAGCTCTTTTTTATGGTAAATTAAACTCGTTCAACTTTACCAGATTTTAGTGCTCTTGCAGATACCCAAACACGTTTAGGTTTTCCATCTACTAGAATGCGAACTTTTTGTAGGTTAGCGCCCCAAGTACGCTTGTTAGCGTTCATTGCGTGGGAGCGAGAGTTACCTGAACGTGCTTTACGGCCAGTTACTACGCATTTCTTTGGCATATGGTATTCCCTCCTCACTAAAGAGACTGAAATTATTTTCAGTTTCACATTTCACATAGTCATAAAAGATACTTTAATAATTTATCACACAACCCTATATAATGCAATACTACAATTAAAACCTTTCAAGAAAAATTACTTGACATTCAAAAGAAACCATCTAGTCCTATGGAGAATTTTCATTGATGCTCTTTGAGATTTGGGAAATAGGGCAACTTCATTTATTCCGTACAATTAAATGAATTGGCTATAGAATTGTCTTTATGATCGAGAAATTGCGAAGATTCACTACTAGAGTATGAACCTAGTGCAAGTTTTATAAAGCTAGTTGGCAGATTTATGTATCGCTATCAAACCTCCCTAAGGAGATATGCACTAGAGCAAGTTATTTTAAATAATAAAATTCTAATAATAGTCACATATTATCCCAACCTCAGTCTCGACGTCTTTTTATACAAATTATGGCTATAATGTTAATGAGAATGCCCTAAAATTTCCGCTTATTATCAGTTCTATAAGCTTGTAAAACTCTGTTTAGCTTTTAATAGTAAACACTTTATAGTAAAATGTTTTTAGCCAAGCATGTATATGAAGGGGGAACAATCCATGTCCATTGAACTAAAAACGAAGTACGGGCAAATTGATATAACAAATGATGTTATTGCAACAATTGCAGGAGGAGCAGCTATAGACTGCTATGGAATTGTTGGGATGGCTTCAAAAAGTCAAATTAAAGACGGTTTAACCGATATTTTACGTAAAGAAAATTTTACTCGTGGTGTAATCGTACGCCAAGAGGAAGATTCCGTTCATATTGATATGTTCATTATTGTGAGTTATGGTACGAAGATCTCCGAGATTGCTCATAATGTTCAATCCAAAGTGAAATATACCCTTAATAAAACCGTCGGCTTGGCGGTCGATTCAGTAAATATTTTTGTGCAAGGAGTTCGTGTAACGAACCCGTAGTGAGGAGGAAGATTTGTGTCGATTACATCTTTGGAAGGAAAACGTTTTGCAGAAATGGTCATACAAGGTGCCAACAATTTATCAGCAAATGCGAAAATGGTTGACGCTTTAAACGTTTTTCCTGTTCCTGATGGTGATACTGGAACAAACATGAACCTATCGATGACTTCTGGTGCTAAGGAAGTTCAAAATAATGTCCAGGAACATATAGGAAAAGTGGCGAGTGCGTTATCTAAGGGATTATTAATGGGTGCCCGGGGCAACTCAGGTGTTATTTTGTCTCAGTTGTTTCGAGGTTTTGGTAAATATGTTGAGCATAAATCATCGTTATCATGTGAAGATTTCGCTTTGGGGTTAGAGCACGGTGTTGAAACTGCCTATAAAGCTGTAATGAAACCTGTTGAAGGTACAATATTGACAGTTGCAAAAGATTCAGCTCAAAAAGCTGTTACTGTCGCTAAGACAGAAAAAGACTTCATCCGTTTAATGGAGGAAGTCGTAAAAGAAGCAAGGGATTCTCTAAATCGCACTCCAGATCTACTTCCAGTTTTAAAAGAAGTAGGTGTTGTCGATAGTGGTGGTCAAGGTCTACTTCATGTATATGAAGGGTTCTTGGCAGAATTGAAGGGCGAGCAACTTACAGATCCTTCCACACTGCCTTCAATGAATGAACTAGTAAGTGCAGAGCATCATAAAAATGCTCAAAGCTTTATGAACACTGCTGATATCGTTTTTGGTTATTGTACTGAATTTATGGTGAAATTTGAAGAACAAAAACTATCAGAACATCCATTTTCAGAAGAACAGTTCCGTAACGACTTAAGCGAGTATGGTGACTCACTTCTTGTCATAAGTGACGATGAATTAGTAAAAGTACATATCCATTCAGAACAACCAGGCACTGTGCTTTCTTATGGTCAAAAGTATGGAAGCCTGATTAATATGAAAATAGAAAATATGCGTGAACAACATAGCAGTATTTTAGAAGGAACCCAGCATCAATTAACAGCAGATACACGTAAAACAAACCGTAAGGAAAAGCAAGAATTTGGTATTGTTACAGTGTCAATGGGGGAAGGGATTGCTGAACTCTTTAAGAGTATCGGTGCAACGGTCGTTATTGAAGGTGGACAAACCATGAACCCAAGTACAGAAGACATTGTAAAAGCTGTGGAAGAAGTGAATGCTGATAAAGTATTAATTCTTCCTAATAATAAAAATATTATAATGGCTGCAGAACAAGCAGCAGAAGTGATGGCAGGGGATGTGCAGGTTGTTCCAACGAAATCAGTCCCTCAAGGAATGGCGGCTCTACTAGCCTTTAATCCTACAGCATCTATTACAGAGAATAAACAAGGGATGTCAGAGGCATTAGGCTACGTGAAGACAGGTCAAATCACATATGCCGTTCGAGATACCATTATTGATGGTGTAACAATCGCAAAAGATGACTTTATGGGTATAGCTGATGGGAAAATTATCACTTCTCATCAACATCAAGTTGAAGCATCCAAGCAATTACTTGATGCAATGGTAGATAATGACACAGAAATTTTAACCATTCTATATGGAGAAGATGCAACAACTGAAGAGGTTGAGGCAATCACCTCATATGTTAACGATCAATTTGAGGACGTAGAAGTTGAGGTCCATAATGGGAAACAACCATTATATTCTTTTATTTTTTCAATAGAATAATTTACAATGAAATAGAAGGGGAATCCCTTCTATTTCGTCTGTAAAAGCAAATTGCTATCTAAGATAGAGGAAGAAAAGGGGAATCAGTAATGAAGTATAAAAGTGTATTTGACATTATAGGACCTGTCATGATCGGTCCCTCAAGTTCACATACAGCTGGTGCAGCTAGAATAGGAAGAGTTGCAAGAGATTTATTTCGTCGGGAACCAAAATGGGCGACGATATCCTTTTATGGTTCATTTGCGAAGACTTATAAAGGCCATGGAACAGATGTAGCGATTGTAGGCGGATTACTTGATTTTGATACGTATGATGAGAGAATTAAAGAGTCGCTCACTTTAGCCAAGAAAAATGGGATGAAAGTTCGCTTTATTGAAGAGGATGCGATTACTGATCACCCAAATACGGCAAAGGTAAAGATTGGTGATGATGAAGGAGAGCTTGAATTAGTTGGAATTTCTATTGGTGGGGGGAAAATTGAAATCATTGAACTAAATGGATTTCAATTAAAATTATCTGGTCATCATCCTGCATTATTAGTTGTTCATGACGATAAATTTGGAGCCATTGCGTCGGTATCAAATATATTGGCCAAGCATGCAATCAATATCGGACATATGGATGTTTCCAGAAAAGATGTTGGAAAAATGGCATTAATGACAATTGAAGTAGATCAAACTATTGATGAAAATGTAATTCAGGAACTAACTGCACTTCCAAATATTACTCAGGTTACGAGGATAGCAGAATAGAACTTATGTTATAAATGGTAACGTTTTCATTTTCATTGGAGGGATATAGATGTTTCGAAATGTAGCAGAACTTATTGAATTGGCTGAAAGTCAAAATAAAAAGATTTCAGATATTATGATTGAACAAGAAATGGAATTTACGAAAAAAACAAGAGAACAAGTCGTTTCACAAATGGAGAAAAACTTAGAAGTAATGGAAGAGGCAATCGAAAAAGGGATCCGAGGGGTGAAATCCCATTCAGGATTAACGGGTGGTGATGCCGTTCTATTGCAGAAGTACATTGAAAAAGGAAATTTCCTTTCTGGGCAAACGCTGTTAGATGCTGTAAGCAAAGCTGTTGCTACTAATGAGGTCAACGCTGCTATGGGAACGATTTGTGCAACTCCAACAGCTGGGTCTGCCGGAGTTGTGCCAGGTACATTATTTGCTGTAAAAGATAAGCTGAATCCAACAAGGGAAGAAATGGTTCGATACCTTTTCACTTCAGGAGCATTTGGGTTTGTCGTTGCAAATAATGCCTCGATTTCAGGTGCGGCAGGTGGCTGTCAAGCTGAAGTCGGTTCTGCAAGTGGAATGGCAGCTGCAGCGATTGTTGAAATGGCAGGCGGTACACCAAGTCAATGTGCAGAGGCAATGGCGATAACGCTTAAAAACATGCTAGGTCTTGTCTGTGATCCAGTAGCTGGCTTAGTGGAAGTACCATGTGTAAAACGTAACGCAATGGGTGCGGCAAATGCAATGGTAGCAGCAGATATGGCTCTTGCTGGGATTACGAGTAGAATTCCGTGTGATGAAGTAATTGATGCTATGTTCAAAATTGGTCAAACAATGCCGGTTGCATTAAGGGAAACGGCTCAAGGTGGATTAGCAGCAACTCCAACAGGAAGAGAACTAGAAGCAAAAATATTTGGAGTTTCTTTAGATAAACGTGACTAGCCTATTAAGAAATAATGTACAAGAATTGAAGGGGATTGGGGAAGAAACAGCGATTCAGTTAGGAGAAATGGGGATTTATACAATAAACGACTTAATGGAATATATCCCCTACCGTTATGATGATAACCGATTAAGAGATTTGGCAGAAGTTGAACACGATGAAAGAGTTACTGTTGAAGGGAAAGTCCATTCAGAACCCGCTCTCATGTATTATGGAAGAAAAAAATCACGTGTTACCTTTCGATTATTAGTAGGGAGGTACCTTGTTCAGGTCATTTTTTTTAATCAACCATATATAAAAAAGCAGATGAACTTACAAGATATCGTGACCATTACAGGGAAATGGGATAAAAATAGACAAACTATTACAGCACAAAAATTTTTAAAAGGTCCGCAGCAAATGAGCAGTGATTTTGATCCTGTTTATTCATTAAAAGGGTCGATCACCAATCATACGCTTAGGAAATTCATTCGTAATGCCTTTCAACTACACCAATCAAAAATTGTTGAGATTCTACCAAGTAACCTAAGGGAACAATACAAGCTGATAGATCGTGGACAAGCTCTATATCACTTGCATTTCCCTGACACAGTAGATGATATGAAGCAGGCTAGAAGAAGGTTTGTATACGAAGAGTTTTTATTATTTCAATTGAAAATGCAAGCTCTACGTAAATTTGAAAGAGAGCACTCAAAGGGAATATCACAGAAGTATGATTTAGAAAAAGTAAAGGCATTCATTTCAAAGCTTCCCTTTCCACTAACAGCTGCTCAAAAAAGAGTTGTTAATGAAATTTCAGCAGATATGCTATCACCTTATCGAATGAACAGGCTTCTTCAAGGTGATGTTGGTTCAGGAAAAACGGTTGTTGCTGCCATCAGTTTATTTTCATCTGTTACCGCTGGATATCAAGGTGCGCTGATGGTCCCTACTGAGATTCTTGCAGAGCAACATGCAGAATCCTTGAGTGAATTATTAGAACCAACTGGATTAAGGACAGCATTATTAACTAGTTCGGTAAAAGGAAAGAAAAGAAAAGCGATTCTTGAAAGGTTAGAAACAGGAGAAATCGATATTTTAATTGGCACTCATGCATTAATTCAAGAAGAAGTGAACTTTCTCAATCTAGGACTTGTCATTACAGATGAGCAGCATCGGTTCGGAGTTCAGCAGCGTAGGGTGTTGAGGGAAAAAGGGGAAAGCCCAGATGTTCTCTTCATGACAGCAACACCAATTCCTCGAACGCTTGCCATAACAGTCTTTGGTGAAATGGATGTCTCTATAATTGATGAGATGCCTGCTGGAAGAAAGTCGATTGAGACTTATTGGGCTAAGCAAGACATGCTTGAGCGTGTTCTTTCATTCATGGAAAAGGAATTAGCAAAAGGAAGACAAGCGTATATTATCTGCCCTCTGATCGAGGAATCTGATAAATTGGACGTACAAAATGCTATTGATGTTCATAGTCAATTCACCCACTTTTTTCAAGATCGGTATTCTGTCGGCTTGATGCATGGAAGGCTCCATCCTGATGAAAAAGAAACCGTGATGAAAGCATTTAGTCAAAATGAATTGCAGGTTTTGGTGTCCACGACTGTTGTCGAGGTTGGGGTAAATGTTCCAAATGCAACCTTAATGATTATTTATGATGCAGAAAGGTTTGGATTATCACAACTTCATCAATTGAGAGGGCGAGTCGGAAGAGGGAGTGAGCAATCTTATTGCATTTTACTAGCTGATCCTAAAACAGATGTGGGAAAAGAACGAATGAGTATTATGACAGAAACGAATGATGGATTTGTATTAAGTGAGAAAGATTTAGAATTACGTGGACCAGGTGATTTCTTTGGTAAGAAACAAAGTGGACTCCCAGACTTTAAGGTAGCAGATATGATTCATGATTACCGGGCACTTGAGGTTGCGAGAGACGATGCTGCACAGTTGATCAATAGTAAGGATTTTTGGAAAGATGCAGAATACCAAACCTTAAGAAACTATTTAGAATCAACTGGTGTAATGCAAGGTGAAAAACTAGATTAAAGCAGATTGTGAGAATCATCTTGCAATCTGCTTTTTTAAATTATATACTACTATTAGTACCTAGTACTAGTAGTGGAGGGTGTATAATTATATGAGACCTTCAAAGAAAGATAGGCAATTAAAACTATCAGATACAATAAAGGATAATCCATTTATTACTGATGAAGAACTAGCAGATCAATTCTCTGTTAGTGTTCAAACAATCCGCTTAGATCGAATGGAGCTTTCCATTCCAGAATTAAGAGAAAGAATTAAACATGTTGCCGAAAAAACTTTCGGAGATGAAGTAAAGTCCCTCCCAATAGAAGAAGTTATTGGTGAGATTATTGATATGGAATTAGATCAAAGTGCGATTTCCATTTTCGATGTGAAGCACGAGCATGTTTTTAAAAGAAACCGTATTGCAAGAGGACATCACCTGTTTGCACAAGCTAATTCGCTTGCTGTAGCAGTAATTAACGACGAATTGGCTCTAACCGCTAAATCTCAAATAGTCTTTACAAGACCTGTAAGAGAAGGGGAAAGAGTAATCGCAAAAGCAAAAGTGGTTGAAATACATAATGATCGAACAATTGTAGAAGTAAATAGTTTCGCCCTTGGAGAAATAGTTTTTACGGGTGAATTTGAAATGTATCGCAGCAAAAAATCCGCAAAGGATGAGACGAAATGAAAATTGCAATAGATGCGATGGGTGGCGATCATGCTCCTAAGGAAATCATCCTTGGCACTATGAAGGCAGTAGAGCTATATAAAGATATTGAAATTGTTTTATATGGTGATGAAAAGCGAATCCGTGAGTATTTAGTCGAACATGAACGTATTAGTATCGTTCATACGGAAGAGGTCATACTAGGAACAGATGAACCAGTTCGTGCTGTTAGAAGAAAAAAACAGGCTTCAATGGTCTTAATGGCACAAGCTGTAGCAAATGGTGAAGCTGACGGCTGTATTTCCGCAGGTAATACTGGTGCATTAATGACGGCAGGTTTATTTATTGTTGGCCGAATTGATGGAATCGATCGACCGGCGCTTGCACCAACCTTACCAACACTTGATGGAAAAGGGTTTTTAATGTTAGACCTCGGTGCGAATGTAGACGCAAAGCCTGAACATTTAGCACAATATGCAATTATGGGAAGTGTATACGCTGAAAAGGTGCGCGGGATTCAAAATCCTAAAGTCGGGCTATTGAATATTGGAACAGAAGATAAAAAAGGAAATGAGTTAACAAAGCACGCATTTCAACACATGGAAAAAATGAACCTGAACTTTGTTGGAAACGTAGAATCTAGAAGCATATTAGAAGGTCCTGCGGATGTAATCGTAACCGACGGCTTCACAGGAAATATGGTTCTGAAAACGATCGAGGGTACGGCTTCAAGTATTTTTTCGTTGTTAAAGACAACCTTTACATCATCCTTAAAATCAAAGCTTGCAGCAGGGTTGGTTAAAAATGACCTGAAAGATCTAAAAAATATGATGGATTATACAGAATATGGTGGTGCCGCTCTCTTTGGGTTAAAAGCACCTGTTGTGAAAGCTCATGGGTCATCAAATAGTAATGCACTTTTTAACGCTGTAAGACAAACTAGAGAAATGATAAAACATGATGTTGCACAAACGATTAAGGAAGCTGTTAATCAAAATAAATAATTAATGGACTACATATTGAAAGAGGGGATAAGTGTGGGGAAAATTGCTTTTATTTTTCCAGGTCAAGGATCGCAGAGTGTAGGAATGGGGAAAGATTTGCATGATCGTTATAATGAAGTAAAGAACTACTTCCAATTAGCGGATCAACGTTTAGGCTTTAGTCTTTCTAGCCTTATTTTCGAAGGGCCACAAGAAGAACTAACGCTAACAGAAAATACTCAACCCGCGCTTTTAACGACAAGTATTGCTCTTTTACAAAAACTTAAAGACGAAGGAATCTCACCTGATTATACTGCTGGACACAGCCTTGGAGAATATTCCGCTCTAGTGGCTTCAGAAGCAATCTCCTTTGAGGACGGAGTTTATGCCGTTCGAAAACGAGGGGAGTATATGGAAGAGGCAGTTCCTGCAGGAGAAGGAACAATGGCAGCGGTTCTTGGGTTAGAGCGTGAAAGCTTACAACAAATTACAGAAACTATTACTAAGAAGGGTAATAGTGTTCAACTCGCAAACATTAACTGTCCTGGGCAAATTGTTATTTCTGGTACAGTAAACGGGGTGGAAGAAGCCTCCTCTGCTGCGAAGGAAGCTGGGGCGAAGCGTGTCATTCCACTTCAAGTAAGTGGTCCGTTCCATTCTCAATTAATGAAGCCGGCAGCTGAAAAATTCTCTGGAGTTTTAAATGAAATCTCTATAGGTGAAGCCCGTGTACCTGTAATTGCAAATGTCTCAGGAGAACCAATGACAGATGCCGAAGAGATTAAAAGAAATTTAATTGAGCAGCTATACTCTCCTGTGCTTTGGGAAGATACCGTTAATAAACTTCTTGATTTAGAAGTTGACACATTTGTGGAGATTGGACCAGGAAAAGTATTGTCTGGACTTGTGAAAAAAGTAAACAGAAGAGTGAAAACTTACTCCGTTCAAGATGAGGAAACATTACAAGACACGATTACTAGACTAAGAGGAGGAGAATAGCACATGTCATTAGGTGGAAAGACTGCGCTGGTTACTGGTGGTTCCAGAGGGATAGGGAAAGAAATTGCCTTAGAGCTGGCACGATTAGGTGCAAATATAGCGGTTAATTTTGCGGGAAGTGAAGCAAAGGCAAACGAAGTTGTAGATGAAATCAAAGCTTTAGGAAGAGAGGCCATTGCCATTCAATGTAATGTCGCAGATGCTGACTCTGTTCAAACGATGGTTAAAGAAACAATTTCTCACTTTGGCTCCCTAGATATCCTCGTTAATAATGCTGGAATTACTAGGGATAATTTGTTGATGCGTATGAAAGAGACGGAATGGGATGACGTTATAAACATAAATCTTAAAGGTGTGTTCCTTTGTACAAAGGCAGCTACTCGTCAAATGATGAAACAGCGTAGCGGACGTATCATTAACATTTCTTCTATCGTTGGTGTAAGCGGGAATCCTGGACAAGCAAACTATGTCGCTGCCAAATCCGGAGTAATAGGTTTAACGAAAACAACAGCAAAAGAACTTGCTCCAAGAGGAATTACCGTGAATGCTGTGGCTCCGGGGTTCATTGCAACAGATATGACCGATGAATTAAGTGAAGAGGTTAAAACAGAAATGCAAAAGCAAATTCCATTAACACGTTTTGGCGAACCAAAGGATATTGCGAAGGTTGTTTCATTCTTAGCTTCAGATGATGCGAGCTATATGACAGGCCAAACACTGCATGTTGACGGTGGTATGGTGATGTAATAAGATTTTCATTAAGAGGATGGACCATTCCGATAGTGTAATTTCGTTTCGAGCGGAAATCCTATATAATGACCCTTGAGGGGAGGTGACAATAATGGCAGAAGTATTAGATCGCGTTACAAAAATCGTCGTAGATCGTCTTGGTGTAGATGAATCTCAAATTACTCTTGAAGCATCTTTTAAAGAGGATTTAGGTGCAGACTCTCTTGATGTAGT
Source organism: Rossellomorea pakistanensis (assembly GCF_016908495.1). Lineage (GTDB taxonomy): Bacteria > Bacillota > Bacilli > Bacillales > Bacillaceae_B > Rossellomorea > Rossellomorea pakistanensis. The sequence goes on from NZ_JAFBDZ010000003.1 coordinate 500,943, forward strand.
CGAATTAGTAATGGAACTAGAAGACGAGTTTGATATGGAAATTTCTGACGATGATGCTGAGAAAATTAGCACAGTAGGAGATGCTGTGAACTACATAAATAGCAAGGCGTAATCGTTAGAAATGGTTTTGGAGAGCAATTCTTCTACCCATTTAACGGGGATGACTCAGGAAAGTTAGCATTTTGGTTATGTTGAATCGATTGGAAGTCTATTTCTAATTGATTGATAAAAGTAACTAGCTACCTCTCCTGTGACATCCCCGTTTTTTGTATTAGTATTCTGAATTAGTCCAAAAAAAGGATTTGGCAAATCGATTCCTACTCTCCTTTTCACATCAAGCACAATAGCAAACATTATATTTACTTTAATGTTGTAGAAACAAAAAATACGAAATCAGCATTAATTCATGACAATTTGTCCAAAGGTCTAAGAAGTTTTTGCGATTTTATCAAATTTAGCATAAACTTGACTAATGGATATTAGAAATTTGAAGAGCAAGGTGGAGGACCTATGCGAAAGCAATATAAAAATAGAGAAAGAAAACTAACTTTACATAAATTTGAGGAGAAGTTTAAAGCCTTTCAAATGAAAATAAATATTGAGTTTCATAATGAAAAGCTATTGCGTCAAGCTTTTACCCATTCATCCTATGTGAATGAGCATCGAAAAAAGCCCTATGAAGATAATGAGCGTCTAGAATTTTTAGGAGATGCTGTTTTGGAATTAACCGTTTCTCAATTTCTATATAAGAAATACCCTACGATGAATGAAGGGGAATTAACGAAGCTGCGTGCAGCTATTGTTTGTGAGCCTTCCCTTGTTACATTCGCAAATGATCTAAATTTCGGTGAACTGGTACTTCTTGGTAAGGGAGAAGAAATGACAGGTGGACGAGAACGCCCTGCTCTTTTAGCAGATGTATTTGAAGCATTTATTGGAGCTCTTTATTTAGATCAAGGTTTAGATACGGTTTTAGACATTCTAGAAAGTATTGTCTTCCCAAAAATAAACGCCGGTGCTTTTTCTCATGTGATGGATTATAAGAGTCAATTACAAGAATTTGTTCAACGTGATAATGCAGGAGTCATCGAATACGAAATCGTCCAAGAAAAAGGTCCTGCCCATAATCGTGAATTTGTTTCAAGAGTTTGTCTAAATGGGCAAGAACTTGGAGTCGGTACGGGAAGATCAAAGAAAGAAGCAGAACAACATGCAGCCCAAATGGCTCTAGAAAAATTAAAGCAAAAGCTAGAAGAGAGGTAGGAGGAAGAATTATGTTCCTCAAACGATTAGAGTCAATAGGTTTTAAATCCTTTGCAGAACGAATTGCCATTGAGTTTGTACCAGGTGTTACTGCCGTTGTAGGTCCAAATGGCAGCGGAAAAAGCAATATAATTGATGCGGTTCGCTGGGTATTAGGGGAGCAATCCGCAAAGTCTCTTAGAGGGGCAAAAATGGAAGACGTTATTTTTGCGGGAAGTGATTCAAGAAAGTCGTTAAATTATGCGGAAGTGACTCTAACTTTGGATAATCAAGACGGGGCTCTTCCAATAGATTACAGTGAAGTAAGTGTCACTAGAAGAGTCTTTCGGTCAGGGGATAGTGAATACCTGTTAAATAAACAACCTTGTCGATTAAAAGATATCATTGAATTATTTATGGATTCCGGTTTGGGAAAGGAAGCTTTCTCTATCATAAGTCAGGGGAAGGTTGAAGAGATTTTAAATAGTAAACCTGAAGAAAGACGTACAATATTTGAAGAAGCAGCCGGGGTTTTAAAATACAAATCAAGAAAGAAAAAAGCAGAAAATAAATTATCAGAAACACAAGAAAATTTAAATCGTGTTCATGACATCATTCATGAACTTGAGGGACAAGTAGAGCCTCTTAAAATTCAAGCCTCAATGGCCAAAGATTATTTAGAGAAGAAAGAGGAATTAGAGAAATTTGAGGTTGCTTTAACGGTACATGAAGTCGAAGAATTACATGAGGAGTGGCAATCTTTAAGTAAGCAGTTCGAAAAACATGGAGAGCAAGAAATAGCTCTTTCTACCCTTGTTCAAGAAAAGGAAACTCACTTAGAGGAAACTAGGGATCAAATAGCTGCTTTAGATGAATCAATTACTCAATTACAAGATGCGCTATTAGTAACGAGTGAAGAACTTGAGAAGCTAGAAGGAAGAAAACAAGTTCTACATGAACGTAAGAGAAACGCATCAAATAATCGTGAACAACTTGAATTGAATTTAAAGGAGTCTAAAGAGAAACTACATAGATTGTCTAATGAATTAATCGAAGCAAAGAGTGAATATACTCATTGTCTAAATGAAGTCAAGGCATTAAAAGAAAAATTATCAAAAAAACAAACTCAATATAATCATTTCAGTGAAAATTTAGAAGATGTGATTGAATCGTTAAAGAGTGATTATATTGAACAGTTGAATCAACAAGCAAGTGCAAAAAATGAAATTCAATATTTATCACAACAAATCGAGCAGCAAAAACACCGCAATGAAAGACTGGATAATGAAAATGAAAAATATCTTTCACAAAGACAGGAAATTGTCCTTTCGCAGAAGAAAGTTTTGAAAGATTATTCTTTAATAAAGGAACAATTAGAAGATCAAGTTGTAATTTTTAGAGAAGAGCAAAAAAAATTAGAATCTTTCCGTACTCAATATCAAAAACAGGAAACAACTCTATATCAAGCCTATCAGTATGTTCAACAAACAAAATCTAGAATTGATATGCTTGAGGAAATGGAGGAAGATTTTTCAGGTTTCTTCCATGGAGTTAAAGAGATTTTAAAAGCTCGTGGAAAATCTCTAAAAGGCATTGAAGGGGCTGTCGCTGAACTTATTACAGTGCCCAAAAAATATGAAACTGCCATGGAAACTGCACTGGGTGCATCCATGCAGCATATTGTTGTCGGGAATGAAGAGGATGGACGAAACGCTATTACATTCCTAAAGAGGAACCAGTTTGGCAGGGCCACATTCTTGCCCTTGAACGTAATGAAATCAAGAAATATTCAAGAGAGTATCCTTTCAATGATTAAGGGGCATTCTTCTTTCATCGGAGTTGCCTCTGACCTTATTGAATATAACTCCAAGTTTACATCCGTCATTTCCAATTTATTAGGGAATGTGATTATGGCGAAAGACTTAAAAGGAGCAAATGAATTAGCCAAAATCTTACAATATCGGTTTAGAATCGTTACCTTAGAAGGAGATGTCGTAAATCCAGGCGGTTCGATGAGTGGTGGAGCAGCGAAACAAAAGAAATCTTCTCTTCTCTCTAGGAAAGGAGAGCTTGAAGAGTTGAAAGCTAAGTTAGCATCGATGGAGGAAAAAACAAGTAGTGTTGAGAGACATGTTAAATCACTAAAGACTGAAACGGCTATTCAAGAGAAAAAAATTGAAGAACTAAGGATTAAAGGAGAACAACTTCGCCTTCGTGAACAAGAACTTAAGTCGAAGCAGAGAGAGCTTGAGATTGCACAAACGAATATGGATGAGCGCCTTTCAATATACGATATGGAAAAATCCGATTTCTCAACTCAGGAACAGAATAACAAAGACCGACAAGAAGAGTTAGAAAAAGACCTTAAAATGATCGACAAAGAATTAAAAAATCTGAACAGTAAAATTGAGGAGTTAACATTACAAAAAAATAATAACAATACCTCAAAAGAAGCTTTATCTGCTGAGATTAGTGATTTGAAGGCTGTTTTAGCGGCAAAAAATGAACAGCTTAATTCTAGTAAAAATGGCCGATCTCGTATTAATAATGAAATTCAAGAGACTGAAAAGAAGAAGAAGCATTATGAAGAAGAATTAAATTGGCTATTAAATGAAATGGAAAATGATTTTTCTGGGGAAGAGAAAGTGGAAGAAGCCGCGAAAGTCCGTCTCCAGGAAAAGAAAGAGACAGCAGAACTAATTTCTATAAGGCGAGAGGAAAGAATTAAGAAAACAAAAACAGCAGAAGTTCAAGAGTTAGAATTAAAAGAATTAAAGCGTCAGCATAGAGGTTTAGTAGGGGCATTAAAAGATGAAGAAGTCAAAATTAACCGATTAGATGTAGAATTGGAAAATCGATTAACTCATTTACGGGAAGAATACCTACTATCATTTGAAGCAGCTAAAGAAGATTATCTATTAGAAATAGAGGTAGAAGATGCTCGTAAAAAAGTGAAATTAATAAAACTTGCCCTTGAAGAACTAGGAACTGTAAATTTAGGTGCCATTGATGAATATGAACGAGTATCTGAACGATTTGAATTTTTACTTGAGCAAAAGACGGATCTTCAGGAAGCGAAAGATACACTATTTCAAATCATTGCGGAGATGGATGAAGAAATGATCAAGAGATTTGATACTTCTTTTAAGGCCATCAAAGGAGAATTTGAAGATGTCTTTAAAGCGTTGTTCGGTGGTGGAAGAGCAGAACTAAAACTTACCAATCCCAAAGACTTATTGAATACAGGGGTGGATATCGTTGCACAGCCTCCGGGTAAAAAACTGCAAAATCTAGGTCTCCTCTCTGGTGGGGAGAGAGCATTAACGGCTATTGCCCTATTGTTCTCAATATTAAAAGTTCGTCCAATCCCATTTTGTATACTTGATGAAGTGGAGGCTGCCCTTGATGAGGCAAATGTCCATCGTTTTAGCAAGTATTTAAAACAATTTAGTGAGGAAACCCAATTTATTGTGATTACCCACCGTAAAGGCACAATGGAAGAAGCAGATGTATTGTACGGAGTAACAATGCAGGAGTCTGGGGTTTCTAAGTTAGTATCTGTTCGCTTAGAAGATTCCAAACAATTACTAGAGTCTAAGTAGAGGTGAATAGCTTTGAGTTTTTTTAAAAAGTTAAAAGACAAGTTTTCACAATCATCCGATGCTGTTACGGAAAAATTTAAGGACGGTTTGTCGAAAACACGTGACAATTTTACATCGAAAGTCAATGATCTTGTAGCACGTTATCGTAAAGTAGATGAGGATTTCTTCGAAGAATTAGAAGAGATTTTAATTGGGGCCGATGTTGGTTTTGAAACCGTCATGGAATTAATTGATGAACTTAAACTTGAAGTGAAACGAAAAAATATTCAAGAAACGAAAGAGTTACAAAGTGTTATATCTGAAAAGCTAGTGGAGATCTATCATGGTGACGAAGGTCATTCTAATAGTTTAAACATCCAAAGTGAAGGATTAACAGTCATTTTAATGGTTGGTGTTAATGGGGTAGGAAAAACAACGACAATTGGAAAAATGGCTCACATGTTCAATTCGGAGGGCAAAAAAGTTCTGTTGGCAGCGGGAGATACTTTTAGGGCTGGAGCGATTGAACAACTCGAGGTTTGGGGTGAACGAGTTGGAGTGGATGTTATCAAACAAGGTGCAGGTTCAGATCCGGCAGCAGTCATGTATGATGCCATTCAATCAGCTCGTGCTAGAAAAGCAGATGTCCTATTATGTGACACGGCTGGTAGACTTCAAAACAAAGTAAATCTGATGAATGAACTTGAAAAAGTGAAGAGAGTAATCGAAAGAGAAATTCCAGGAGCACCTCATGAAGTGCTTCTCGTATTAGATGCCACCACTGGACAAAATGCCATGATTCAAGCAAAAACCTTTAAAGAAGCAACAAATGTATCAGGAATTGTGTTAACAAAGTTGGATGGTACGGCTAAAGGTGGAATTGTACTTGCGATTCGAAACGAGCTGAAGATACCCGTAAAATATGTGGGTCTTGGAGAAGGAATGGACGATCTACAACCATTTGATGCAGAAAAATATGTGTATGGCCTCTTTTCTACACTGGTTGATGAAGAGAAATGATAGTATGAGAAAGCAGACTTCTTGTGTTTAGGAGTCTGCTTTTTTCAGGTGCTTATGAATCAAAAATGAACAGTACTATTCTTAAAATAAATGCAAGTTAATTCCGGCTAATCCTTGACATTTACCTAATAAGCCTGTATATTTTCTAATGTAAAGGTTTTTCACTTAACAAGGAGGGGAAGGCATGCTGGAGAAAACAACTCGTATGAATTATCTTTATGATTTTTATCAATCGTTGTTAACTCCTAAGCAGCGAAGTTATATGTCCCTCTATTATCTTGACGATTATTCGTTAGGAGAAATAGCCGAAGAATATAGTGTTAGTCGTCAAGCTGTATATGACAACATTAAACGTACAGAGGCAATGCTTGAAGAATATGAAGAAAAACTTTTATTATTTCAGAAGTTTCAAGAGCGTAAGGTCATCTTACAAAATATGAAAGAATCGTTAAATAACAATACTTCTAAAAGTGGGATCCTAAATCTTTTAGACTCACTAGAGAAATTGGATTAGGAGGCGGCATAGATGGCATTTGAAGGATTAGCCGACCGACTGCAGGGTACGATTCAGAAAATCCGTGGAAAAGGGAAAGTTTCAGAAGCGGATGTAAAAGAAATGATGAGGGAAGTACGTTTAGCTCTATTAGAGGCTGACGTCAACTTTAAAGTTGTTAAAACTTTTGTTAAAAAAGTTAGTGAACGTGCTGTCGGCCAGGAAGTCATGCAAAGCCTGACTCCAGGACAGCAAGTGATCAAAGTAGTAAAAGAAGAGCTTACTGAACTCATGGGTGGAGAGCAGAGTCAAATAGCGACAGCTAAACGTCCACCAACTGTTATCATGATGGTTGGTTTGCAGGGTGCTGGTAAAACAACGACCACTGGGAAATTAGCTAACCTATTAAGAAAAAAGTACAATCGTAAACCGCTATTAGTTGCAGCAGATATTTATCGACCTGCAGCTATTAAACAGCTTGAAACACTTGGGAAACAGTTAAATATGCCTGTGTTTTCCATGGGCGACCAAGTAAGTCCAGTAGAAATTGCAGATAAAGCTATTGAAAAAGCAAAAGAAGAACATCATGATTATGTTTTAATTGATACCGCTGGTCGTCTTCATATTGATGAAGAACTGATGGGTGAATTAAAGAACATAAAAGAGTTGTCTAAGCCTGATGAAATTTTCTTAGTGGTAGATGCAATGACAGGACAAGATGCTGTAAATGTAGCACAAAGCTTTAATGAGTCTCTTGGAATAACTGGTGTTGTTTTAACAAAGCTTGACGGGGACACCCGTGGTGGAGCGGCTCTTTCTATCCGTTCTGTTACAGAGAAACCTATCAAATTTGTTGGAATGGGCGAGAAATTAGATGCTCTAGAGGCATTTCACCCTGAGAGAATGGCTTCTCGTATTCTTGGGATGGGAGACGTTTTATCCCTTATTGAAAAAGCTCAAGCAAACGTTGATGAAGAAAAAGCAAAAGAGCTTGAGCAGAAAATGCGGACGATGTCCTTTACATTTGATGATTTTCTGGATCAATTAGGTCAAGTAAAGCAAATGGGACCATTGGATGAACTAATTAAAATGTTACCCGGCGCTAACAAGATGAAAGGCTTGGATAAAATTTCAGTTGATGATAAACAACTTGTTCATGTTGAAGCCATCATTCAATCTATGACAAAAGAAGAAAAACAACATCCTGAAGTGATTAATGCAGGTCGAAGAAAAAGAATTGCAAGAGGCAGTGGCACTTCTATTCAAGAAGTAAACCGCCTGCTTAAGCAATTTGAGGAAATGAAGAAAATGATGAAACAAATGAGCGGCATGCAAGGGAAGGGCAAGATGAAAAAAGGCATGAAATTCCCATTTATGTAGCTCTTGGTAAGTCTTAATAGCAAAGAATTTAATGCTGTTAAGAAAAAACACTTTACAAACAAAACATACATTTGATATTATACTATCTTGTGTGAAACTATTCGGAGGTGCTTTAAAAATGGCAGTAAAAATTCGTTTAAAACGTATGGGAGCTAAAAAATCTCCTTTTTATCGTATTGTAGTAGCAGATTCTCGTTCACCACGTGATGGACGGTTCATCGAAACAGTAGGAACTTACAACCCAGTTGCACAACCAGCTGAAGTTAAAATCGATGAAAGCCTAGCTCTACAATGGTTACAAAATGGTGCTAAACCATCTGACACAGTTCGTAACCTTTTCTCTAAAGAAGGCATTATGGAAAAATTCCACAATGCTAAGAATAGCAAGTAAGCTATTAGCCTATGGAAGAACTAATTTTAACGATTGTAAAGCCCTTGGTTGATCACCCTGATGAGGTTAAAATTAACTTAGAAGAAAGTGATCGATCCATTACTTATAAACTATCCGTGCATCCTGAGGATATGGGTAAAGTAATAGGCAAGCAAGGGCGCGTAGCGAAAGCCATTCGAACTGTGGTCTATGCTGCATCAGGATCTAAACAACAGAAGAAGGTCTTTTTAGAGATCGTTGAATAGAGGGAGGATTATCCTCCCTTTTTACATACCCTTTTTTAATCGATTATGTTAAAATTTTGAAATTGTTCATTTTCATCTCTGAAGAAAAAGCCTGAAGAATAGGATTATTAGTAGGGGGCGTTAAGGTGAAAATCCTTCAGAAGATTACAATTAAACAAGTATTAACAGAGGAAAGTAAGCGCACTTTAATCAATAAGTATGAAGGGAGAAAGCATCAACTCCAAAAAGAGTGTGATCAATTACGATTTGAGCTGAAAAAATTAGAAAAGTCTAAGAGATTTTCTTCTCAAAGTCTAAAAGACAATTTTGAAAAAGAGATGTCGGTGAGGCAAGAGAAGATAAAGCTGGTTGATTTTCAATTAGAGCAATTACATATCCTTCCACTTGAAAGTGAATTGAAAGAAAAAGAAGTTCAAGGTATTGTAGACATAGATATTGGTGACAATTGGGATGAACAAACCTTAGAGAAAACGATCGTAGTGAAAAATGGAATTGTGACGGAAATACGTTAGAGGTGAATGAAATGGATAAATGGTTTAATGTTGGAAAAATCGTAAATACTCATGGTGTTAGAGGAGAAGTAAGAGTCATTTCTAGAACCGATTTCCCTGAAGAGAGGTATGAACTAGGAAATACACTCTATCTTTTTTCTTCTCTACAAGAAGAGCCGCTTCCTCTAGTAGTAAAGAGCCATCGAAGACATAAGAATTTCGACCTTTTAACATTTGAAGGCTTTGACAATATTAGTCAAGTTGAACCATTTAAAGGAAGTCTATTAAAAGTACCTGAAGAACAGCTAAGTGAGCTTGAAGAAGGAGAATTTTATTTTCATGAAATTATTGGTTGTCATGTGATAACGATTGATGGACAGGAAATAGGTATCGTTAAAGAGATTTTATCAACAGGCGCTAATGATGTATGGGTTGTAAAAGGTAACGGTAATAAAGAGCACCTTATTCCGTTTATTGATGATGTTGTTAAAGAAGTGAATATTGACGATAAACAGATCATTATAGAGCCGATGGAAGGGCTATTACAATGAAAATAGATGTCCTTTCCCTTTTTCCTAAAATGTTTGAAGGTGTCCTTGGAGAATCGATATTAAAAAAAGCTAAGGAAAAAAATGCGGTTGAATATAACGTTATTAATTTCAGAGAGTTTGCTGACAACAAACATGGACAGGTGGATGACTATCCATACGGTGGAGGTGCAGGTATGGTGTTAAAGCCTCAGCCAATATTTGATGCTGTTGATCACTTAACAAATCAAACAGAAGACAACCAGAAACCACGTGTGGTCCTTCTTTGTCCTCAGGGTGAACGCTATACACAATCAAAAGCAGAAGAATTGTCTAAAGAGGACCATTTAATCTTTATTTGTGGGCATTATGAAGGCTATGATGAAAGAATACGAGAGCATGTTATTACAGACGAAATTTCCATTGGAGATTTTGTCTTAACGGGAGGAGAGTTAGGAGCGATGGTGATTATTGATAGCGTCGTTCGTCTCTTACCAGGGGTTTTAGGGAATGAAGACTCCCCGGTTCTTGACTCTTTTTCATCTGGACTGCTCGAACATCCTCATTATACAAGGCCAGCAGACTTTAGGGGTCTAAAAGTGCCTCCTGAATTAATTTCTGGAAATCATAAGGTTATTGAAGAATGGAGACAAAAAGAATCTATTAGACGGACTTATGAAAGAAGGCCAGATCTATTAGAAAATTATCCATTAAATGATCAACAAAAGAGCTGGATAGAAAAATGGAGAAATTCTTGAGTGACCATTGCAACATGAATGTGGGTGTGATATTATAGTCTTTGTGACTTGAGCTCAATTGCACTTGTCATTCGATCTGGATGTTCCGCTACAATCATCGCTTTTGTAAGAGCATCTGTTGGAAGGAGTTGAAAAAGATGCACAAATTAATCGAAGAAATTACTAAAGAACAACTTCGCAGTGATTTACCATCTTTCCGTCCTGGTGATACAGTTCGTGTACACGTTAACATCGTTGAGGGTACTCGTGAACGTATTCAGGTATACGAAGGAGTAGTAATCAAACGCCGCGGTGGTGGTGTAAGCGAAACGTTTACAGTTCGTAAAATTTCTTATGGTGTTGGTGTTGAACGTACATTCCCTGTACACACACCAAAAATCGCGAAGCTTGAAGTGATTCGTCGTGGTAAAGTCCGTCGTGCGAAACTTTACTACCTACGTAACCTACGTGGTAAAAAAGCTCGTATTAAAGAAATTCGATAGTTTTTTGAAAAAAGGAGCTTGGTTACAAGCTCCTTTTTCTTCTTTAATAAAGGCTATTTTCGTCAAGATTATTCCTTTTCGAACAAGGTAGAAACCCGAAATGATTAAGGTTTCAGAGCATTTTTTCGTCAAAGCAAAAATTGTTTCATTAGGTATTGATTGATATCAGATATTTATAATTGATACAAAAGCAACGAATTTAAGAAAAGAGCCTTAATAAAGAAAACTCTAACTTAAATGATCAATATTCAAGATAACTAATGTAAAATTACTCCGTTTTTTGTAAAATGAATAAGAGGGCTTCCTTAGAGATATTTATAATCTTTTCAATTTCTTAAGGAAGTTCGTCAAATGCTAGCGCAAGCAGCTAGCCTCTATAGAGAGAGGTATATACATAATGCTATCAAAGACTTGTGCCGTTTGATACTACATACTAGGTGGTGTACGATTTTGGCTAGAGAGAAAAATGAATTATGGGAGTGGACCAAAGCATTACTTATTGCAGTGGGCCTAGCAGCAATTATTCGCTATTTTTTATTTGCACCAATTGTTGTTGACGGCTTATCGATGAGCCCTACATTAGATAATGGCGACCGTATGATTGTCAATAAGTTAAACTATAATGTGGGGAACCCTGATCGGTTTGATATTGTGGTATTCCATGCACCGGAGAAAAAGGATTATATTAAACGAGTAATCGGGCTTCCAGGTGATAAAATTGAATATAAAGATGATACTTTATATATAAATGGTAAACCCTATAAAGAACCATATTTAGATAAAAAAAAGCAAAAATTAACTAACGGGAAACAATTAACAGAAGATTTTACTTTAGTAGAGAAAACGGGAAAAGAAACCGTACCAGAAGGACATCTTTTTGTAATGGGTGACAACCGTCAATTTAGTAAAGACAGCCGGCATATTGGTACGATTCCAATTGAAGAAGTAATCGGAGATACAAATCTGGTTTATTGGCCAATCGAGGAAATTCGATGGGTGGAATAGTTGTACATTAAGCATTAATAGGAATGAATAACGAGAAGAACAGAGAATAAGAAAGAGGTGGTCGTATGACCATTCAATGGTTTCCGGGCCATATGGCTAAAGCTCGTAGACAAGTAACGGAAAAGTTAAAGCTTGTCGATATTGTTATAGAACTTGTAGATGCGAGAATCCCCCTATCATCTAGAAATCCAATGGTAGATGAAATAGTTCAACAAAAGCCCCGCTTAGTGCTTTTAAATAAAGCAGATATGGCAGATCCAGAAATGACAAAGAAGTGGATCGAATATTTTAAGGAAAAAGGTTTCACAGCACTTGCTGTTAATGCTCAAGGTGGTACAGGGCTTCAAGAAATTGTGAAATCGTCAAAAATCATTCTAAGTGCGAAGTTTGAGAGAATGAAAGCGAAGGGGATGAATCCTCGAGCTATACGTGCGATGATTGTAGGAATCCCGAACGTAGGAAAATCAACCATTATTAATAGACTTGCGAAAAAGAACATTGCTAAAACTGGAAATACTCCTGGAGTAACGAAAGCTCAGCAGTGGATTAAGGTCGGTAAAGAACTTGAGTTATTAGATACACCTGGTATTCTTTGGCCGAAATTTGAGGATCAAGAAATAGGATATAAACTAGCATTAACAGGTGCCATCAAAGATACCATCCTAAATCTACAAGATATCTCCGTATATGGACTTAGGTTCTTAGAAAAGCATTATCCAGAACGATTAAAGAATCGATACAATATGGATGAAATTCCAGAAGAGATTGTCGATCTCTTTGATATAATCGGAAAACAAAGAGGGTGCTTAATGGCAGGTGGAGAAATCAATTACGATAAAACCTCCGAGTTGATCATTAGAGATATTCGCGATGAACGGTTAGGAAAGCTCACATTCGATTTACCTGAAAATCTATCGAAATATGACAGAGACTGAGACTATTTATGTTCAGTCTCTTTACTTTTACGATATCATTGTCGATACATATAGGAGAGGAAATATGTCTAAATTACCAAGTATTAAAGAAATAGAAACCATATTAAAAGAAATAGAAGATCCAAAAGATGATAGACTACAAAAGTACGGGAAGGATTCACGAATAGGAGTTCAACGATTAATAAAAAGATGGATGAAACAAAAGCGTGAAGAAGAAATGCAGTCCCTAGAGTTTCAACAACTTTGTATATTTGAAAAAGAATTAAGGGACGAAGGGTACCAATACATAACAGGGATTGATGAAGTTGGACGGGGACCAATAGCTGGACCAGTTGTTGCTGCGGCAGTAATTCTTCCATCGACCTTTTTTTTACCTGGGATAAACGATTCGAAAAAATTAAGTGAGAAAAAAAGAGAGCTTTGTGCAAAATATATAACGAAACATGCCATTTCTGTAGGAATAGGGATTGTATCTTCTAATGAAATTGATCAAATTAATATCTACCAAGCGACTAAAAAAGCGATGATTTCAGCGATTCATCAACTGAATGTAAAACCAGAATATTTATTGATAGATGCAATGCAACTAGAAGTCCCCTATCCTCAAAAGTCAATCATTAAAGGGGATTCTAAAAGTGTTTCGATTGCGGCAGCATCTATCATGGCAAAGGTAACAAGAGATCGAATGATGAAGGAATATGCTGAAGAGTACAAGGACTATGGTTTTGAAAAGAATATGGGTTATGGGACAAGAGAACATCTCAATGGGCTGAAATTGTATGGTGCAACACCGATCCATAGAAAGTCCTTCGCTCCAGTTAAGGATCTATCAAGAATGAAAGAGCTTAGTGACTCATAGATCTATATAGTTAAGGGAGATTGGAAAATGCTTCAGTATAGTATTCCTGAAAGTAAACCAAACGGATATACGTATCAACAAGAAAAGAACTACCTATTAAAAGAAGATCAAGTGATCTATGCTAGAGTTAATAAAATCCTTCCAGAAGGATTTGCTGAGGTCCAAATCGGAAATCGCAGACTAGTAGCCCAATTAGAAGCGCCACTTCTAGCAGGTGGGAAATATTGGTTTAGGGTAGTTTTTAACGATAAAGCCCTTTCCTTGATCGTCTTACCATCCCCTAACCAGCAGGTGAATGTAACTGCTCAAATTAATTCAATACTTGAGAGTTTAAAAATCGAACCGATAAAGGAGCACCAATTGCTCTTATCGACATTTCTTTCTGAAAAAATCTCATTTTCAAAAGAAATGGTTTCTTTAACAGGGGGATGGTTATCCGAGATCGAAAACAAGCATGCTGGACTACAAGCCGTCCTTAAGATGTTGAAACAAAATTTCCCAATGACGAAAAATATTTTTGATAGTCTCGTAAGTATGAAAGATGTGAAGCCTATAGTCAATTTAATTGAAGAGCTATCACAGCTTTTAAAAATAGAAAGTCAAATTAATGGGGCATCCCGAAGGCTTTTAACTGTATTGGAGAGTATTAAAAAACCATTTGAAACTAGGGTTTTTCATCAAGTGGTTGGAGAAGCAATGAGTATTCTTCTAGATAGGAAGCAACCATTTTCAACTCGTTATTCTAGTTTTCAATTGCTCCAAAAAGTAAATGTATTGAAGGCAAATGTTCATTTTTCTTCATGGGAAACACAGCATTTCGAACAATACCAATCCTTTATGGGAGAAATGGCTCGAGTTGAGTCTTCTTATCCAAAAGGAACGACACCCTTAGGGGACAATGCCATATATCAAAATCTCATAAATAACGCAAATGAACTTACAAAAGCAGAACAAATAAAGGTATTTAATAAAGGATTAGCAAATCTTTGTTTACAAGACAATCAATCCAATCTATTGCGCATTCTAGGTTCACCTGTATTGAACTCTAGGGATCTTTTTCAGCCTATGAGGCAATTACTCTTATTATCAACAGAAGAGCCCTATATCCAGCTATTGCGTGAACTTATTGTCCGTGCTGAGGCTGACGGGAATCTATCAAGTCTTACTATAAAGGATGCAATAAAAGAAGCTTTAGGAAAATTAGGATTAGATTTTGAAGCGAGCTTACATCGACAAGAATCATTCTTAAATAAAGACCTTGAAACGTTAAAACCTATACTTCTTGATGTCCTTGCTTCTGCAAAGGCAGCCAGGGAAGTAAAAGAACTGGCTGAAAGGTTAATATTAAGAATGAACGGACAGTTATTATTATCACAAGAAAATGGCCCATTACTTCAAATTATTCAATCCTTCCCTTTTTATTGGCTAGGTCAACAAACAGATGTACATATTCAATGGGTAGGCCAAAAGAATGAGAACAATGAACTGAATACGGATCATTGTCGGATTTTATTTTACTTGAAGCTTGAATATATTAACGAGGTTATAGTAGATATGCTAGTGCAAAATAGAGTCGTCCTTTTATCCATCGTAAATGAGAATCCTAATCTTAAGGAACTTTTAGCAAAATTCATACCTCCATTAAAAAAAGGACTGGAGAAATTAAATTATCAACTTTCACATGTTCAATTTAAAATACCAGAAATAAATGATTCCTTAATCGAATCTTTTTATACTCATACTCAGGATAACGATTTAAAAAAAGGAGTAGATATGAAAATATGAAGGGAAATGTCTTTAATAGAAAAGAAGCAATTGCCCTAAGTTATAACGAGAAGGCTTTATATGCCCCCAAAGTCGTTGCGAAAGGAAAAGGAATGATTGCTGACAGAATTGTTGAAACGGCAAAAGCCCATAACGTCCCCATTCAAGAGGACAACAGTCTAGTAGAGTTACTCGGTCAACTAGATCTTAATGAATCTGTCCCTGAAGAGTTATACAACGCAGTAGCAGAAGTATTCGCATTTTTATATCGTATGGATCAGTTTGCAAAAAAATAGTAAGTGATTGAGTTAAATTTACCTGCCAGGATAAGACATTGATTCCTGTTTTTGTTTTTGTAAAATAGTATTTTTTATGAATTTTTTGTAAGCGAATACATTTTTTTGGCTTTATACAATTTTGAAAATTTAAATTAATATAATATATTTGTTATAATGGTAGACAGATATACTGTCATTTTATACAATGAAAGCGCAGTCTATATTTTGAAGAGATTGATAGGAGGATGGGAAATGAATATCCATGAATATCAAGGGAAAGAGCTCCTAAGAAATAATGGGGTTTCTGTACCAAATGGAAAAGTTGCCTTTTCTGCAGAAGAAGCTGTAGAAGCAGCGAAAAGCTTAGACTCTAGTGTCTATGTTGTAAAAGCTCAAATTCATGCAGGTGGTCGTGGAAAAGCTGGCGGAGTTAAAATCGCTAAAAGCTTAGACGAAGTTCGTACATATGCAGAAGAGTTATTAGGAAAAACATTAGTAACACATCAGACTGGCCCTGAAGGTAAAGAAGTAAAACGTTTACTTATCGAAGAGGGTTGCGATATTCAAAAAGAATACTATGTTGGTTTAGTATTGGATCGTGCTACTTCCCAAGTGGTTCTGATGGCTTCTGAAGAAGGCGGAACGGAGATCGAAGAGGTTGCTGAAGAAACACCAGAGAAAATTTTCAAAGAGTATATCGATCCTGTTGTTGGATTAACAGGTTTCCAAGCTCGTCGTATTGCATTTAACATTAACATTCCAGCTAAGTTAGTTGGAAAAGCGGCTAAGTTTATGCTTGGTCTTTACAATGTATTCATTGAAAAAGACTGTTCAATTGCTGAAATTAACCCGCTTGTCGTAACTGGTGACGGAAATGTTATGGCACTTGATGCCAAATTAAACTTCGATGACAATGCTTTATACCGTCATAAAGATATCATGGAATATCGCGATTTAGATGAAGAAGATGCAAAAGAAATTGAAGCATCTAAATATGATTTAAGCTATATTTCTTTAGATGGAAATATCGGTTGTATGGTTAACGGTGCTGGATTGGCTATGGCGACAATGGATATTATTAAGCATTATGGCGGGGACCCTGCTAACTTCCTGGATGTTGGGGGCGGTGCTACAGCAGAAAAGGTAACCGAAGCTTTCAAAATCATTCTATCAGACCAAAATGTTAAAGGGATTTTCGTTAACATTTTCGGTGGAATCATGAAATGTGACATTATAGCTACTGGTGTTGTAGAGGCCGCTAAGCAAGTGGACTTAACAGTACCTCTAGTTGTTCGTTTAGAAGGAACGAATGTTGACCTAGGGAAAGATATCCTTAAAAAGTCAGGTTTAAATATTATTGCAGCTGAGTCTATGGCAGACGGCGCACAAAAAATTGTTGAGCAAGTAGGCTAAGAAAGGCAGGGGAACGTAATGAGCGTATTTATTAATAAAGATACGAAGGTCGTTGTACAAGGAATTACAGGTTCAACAGCGCTTTTCCATACGAAACAAATGCTTGAATACGGAACACAAATCGTAGCTGGTGTAACCCCAGGAAAAGGCGGAACGGAAGTTGAGGGTGTTCCGGTATTCAATACAGTTGAAGAAGCAAAGCAAGCTACAGGTGCTAACGTATCTGTCATTTATGTTCCGGCTCCATTTGCGGCGGATGCCATTATGGAAGCTGTTGATTCTGAGTTGGATATAGCAATATGTATCACAGAGCATATTCCTGTTATGGATATGGTAAAAGTAAAACGTTATATGAGTGGCAAGAAGACTCGCTTAGTGGGTCCTAACTGCCCAGGAGTGATCACTCCTGAAGAATGTAAAATCGGAATAATGCCAGGGTACATCCATACGAAAGGGCATGTCGGAGTAGTTTCCCGTTCTGGAACTTTAACATATGAAGCTGTTCATCAGCTTTCACAAGCAGGCATCGGTCAATCAACTGCAGTAGGTATCGGTGGAGATCCGGTTAATGGAACAGACTTTATTGATGTATTAAAAGCATTCAATGAAGATCCTGATACAAAAGCGGTTATTATGATTGGCGAAATTGGCGGAACGGCAGAAGAAGAAGCAGCTGAATGGGTAAAAGCCAATATGACTAAGCCTGTTGTAGGATTCATTGGCGGTCGTACTGCTCCTCCGGGGAAACGTATGGGACATGCAGGTGCGATTATTTCCGGTGGTAAAGGGACTGCTGACGAAAAAATCCGTGTTATGAATGAATGCGGTATTGAGGTTGCAGATACTCCATCTGTAATGGGAGAAACCTTAATTAAAGTTTTAAAAGAAAAAGACCTTTACGAGCAATGTAAAACACATTAATTTAATATAGAATGACCTCTTTTATGACACACCATTTTTACCATTATTAAATAGACAAAGGTTTATTTAGAATATACTAGTGTGTACTTCTTAAAAGGGGTCATTCTTTTTAATATAATAGGTATAAGGAGGTATTTATGGGTTGTTCACGTAACACTCTTATCCATCTATGCCACTGTCGAGGTATAGGGTGGAAGACCATTTATAAACTTTCTAAACATGTTCGACCATTGAATCAAATTTATATTCTTAACCAAGCAGAAATACACTCAATCACAGGTTTATCACTCCAAAATTTATCTGCTTTTTTTAAAGATTTACATTCGATAGATATTTCCTCACTACTATTCTTCTACCAAACCAAAGAAATTCAACTTCTCACCATATTAGATAACCAATACCCACCGCTCTTAAAACAAATCTATGATCCTCCATGGGTACTCTTTCTCAAAGGTAATCAAAACTTACTAGAAAAGGAAAATAAAATAGCTATTGTTGGTTCTAGGAAAGCGGACAATTATACTGATCACGCTCTTCACATACTGGTGCCGAAACTAGTTCAGAAGGGCTATGTGATTGTAAGTGGACTTGCCCTAGGTGCTGATGAGAAAGCCCATCGCAAGACAATCGAATATAATGGTTCAACAATTGGTGTATTGGGAGGAGGATTTTTTCATCTCTATCCCGAAAGAAATAGTAAACTCGCACAAATGATGATGAGGGATCAGTTAGTCATTTCAGAATTCCCACCAGATACAAAACCACAGAAATGGTGTTTTCCCCTACGCAATAGGATAATTAGTGGATTATCTAAAGGGATTATTGTTACTCAAGCTGCCGAACGTAGTGGAACACTCATTACGGCAGAATACGGATTGAACGAGGGGAGAGAAGTATTTGCACTACCTGGCTCTATTCATCATCCACTATCAAAAGGAACAAACCAACTTATTCAACAGGGAGCGAAATTAATTACAAGTTCTGAAGATGTTTTTTCTGAACTAGAGTATAAATTTTATTAAAATCATATACAATTTTATAAATAGAGTCGCAAGTCATTTTTTAGCAAAAAACTAAAATATCCAATCTTTTCATACAAAAAGGTTGCAATTATGCTCAATCTGTTATACATTTTGCAACAGACACATTACGCGTATTACCGGATATGAATAAATATTCTTTTGGCAGTTCACTGGATCCTTTAACTTAATGTATAGTAAAGATTCAAATATTTGTTCCTGTCTGCTCAAAGTGCCTTTTAATAGGTGCATTTGCTTTTCTAATAAAAAATACTTGTAAACGTTTCCTTTAAGGAACGTCAATATTGACAATAGAGAATGAAAGAGATAATAATAAAACTTGATTATTTACCTCTTTAAGGAGGCTTTTGAATGTCGGACTACTTAGTTATTGTGGAATCGCCGGCAAAGGCGAAAACGATAGAACGCTACTTAGGAAAAAAATATAAAGTGAGAGCATCTATGGGGCATGTTCGCGATTTGCCGAAAAGTCAAATGGGTGTAGATGTAGAAAATCGCTTTGAACCAAAATATATAACAATAAGAGGGAAAGGCCCAGTATTAAAAGAATTAAAAACAGCGGCAAAAAAAGCAAAGAAGATTTACCTTGCAGCCGACCCCGATCGTGAAGGAGAAGCCATTGCATGGCATTTGGCTCATAGCTTAGATCTTGATGTTAAGTCTGACTGCCGGGTTGTCTTTAATGAAATTACAAAGGATGCCATAAAAGATTCATTTAAACACCCTCGTCCAATCAATATGGATTTAGTTGATTCACAGCAAGCCCGTCGTATATTAGACAGATTAGTAGGGTATAACATTAGCCCATTACTTTGGAAGAAAGTAAAAAAAGGATTGAGTGCTGGACGAGTCCAATCGGTGGCAGTTCGGATGATCATTGACCGCGAAAATGAAATAAATCATTTCATTCCAGAAGAATACTGGACAATTGAAGCAGCTTTTGAAAAAGGAAAAGAATCTTTTCAAGCTCATTTTCACGGTGTGAATGGCAAGAAAGTGGAGCTGAAATCAGAAGCAGACGTACAAGACATAATGAAAAAATTAAAAGGCGATATTTTCGAAATATCCAATGTGACAAAAAAAGAAAGAAAGCGTAACCCAGCTCCGCCGTTTACCACATCTTCCCTTCAGCAGGAAGCTGCTAGAAAGTTAAACTTTAGAGCAAAGAAAACGATGATGTTAGCACAACAGCTATATGAAGGAATTGATATTGGTAAAGAGGGCACAGTAGGTTTAATTACGTATATGAGAACCGATTCTACTCGAGTATCAGAGGTTGCACAAAAAGAGGCAAATGAATATATCCTCGATAAATACGGGAATGATTTTGCTCGTACAGCTGAAAGAAAAGATAAGAAACAACAAAATACTCAAGATGCTCATGAAGCGATTCGTCCTACTAGTACACTGAGAGACCCTGCATCTGTGAAGGAATATTTATCAAGAGATCAATTAAGATTGTATAGGCTAATTTGGGAAAGGTTTACTGCAAGTCAAATGTCTCCTGCTATTATGGATACAATGAGTGTGGATTTAATAAATGGAGACGTCATGTTTAGAGCCACTGGATCAAAGGTGAAATTCAAAGGATTTATGAAAGTTTACATCGAGGGTTCTGATGATGGCAAAGAAGAAAAAGATAACATTTTGCCAGCTTTAGAAAAGGGAGATCAAGCAAAGACAAAAACAATTGATCCGAAACAGCATTTTACACAACCACCTCCTAGATATACGGAGGCAAGACTTGTCAAAACCCTTGAAGAGTTAGGCATCGGCAGACCTTCAACATATGCACCAACATTAGACACCATTCAACGTAGAGGCTATGTAACACTTGATAATAAACGTTTTGTACCTACAGAACTTGGTGAGATAGTATTAGAACTTATCATGGAATTTTTTCCAGATATCATCAACCTTGAATTTACAGCCAATATGGAAAAAAGTCTTGATGATGTTGAAGAAGGAAAAGAACAATGGGTCAACATTATCGACGATTTTTATAAGGATTTTGAAAAACATCTTGAAAAAGCAGAAGAAGAGATGGAAAAAGTTGAAATTAAACCAGAGTTTGCTGGTGAAGATTGTGAAAACTGTGGAAGTCCAATGGTTTATAAGATGGGAAGGTACGGGAAGTTTATGGCCTGTAGCAATTTCCCTGATTGCCGTAATACAAAGCCAATTGTTAAAGAAATTGGCGTTAAATGTCCTAAGTGTGAAAAAGGAAATATTATCGAAAGAAAAAGTAAAAAACGACGGATTTTCTATGGCTGTGATCAATATCCTGACTGTGACTTCCTATCATGGGATAAGCCAATAGAAAGAAAATGTCCGAAGTGTGAAGGATTGTTAGCAGAGAAGAAGCTGAAAAAAGGTATTCAAGTGCAGTGTGCAAATTGTGACTACAAAGAGGAACCTCAGAATTAGTAGGTAAGGGTGAGCTTGAAGGCTCACTCTTTCCTTTTGTCTGTTGTATTCCCATAAACAAACCATGTTGGAACAAACCACCGACTAATGAAAAGTGTCATTTTATAAACTTTTTCCTTTTGTCTATTAAGGTAGTATTGTACAATGCAATAGGGATACGAGAAAGTGATATAAATAGTTTAGCTAGGAGGCTTTATATAAATGGAAAAGGTAGTAAATGTGGTAGGAGCCGGGTTAGCAGGTAGTGAAGCAGCATGGCAGATTGCCAAAAGAGGAATTAACGTAAATCTATATGAAATGAGACCTGTTCGCCAAACTCCAGCACACCACACAGATAAATTTGCAGAACTTGTATGCAGTAATTCACTTCGTGCCAATACATTAACGAATGCAGTTGGAGTATTAAAGGAAGAAATGAGAAAGTTAGATTCTGTGATTATTTCTGCTGCTGATTCTAGTTCTGTTCCAGCAGGTGGAGCTCTTGCGGTAGATCGACATGAATTTGCTGCAAATGTTACCGAAAGGGTAAAAAATCATCCGAATGTAACGGTATATAATGAAGAAATAACCGATATACCAGAAGGAACCACAATTATTGCTACAGGACCTTTGACAAGTGAAATATTTGCTCAAAAACTTAGAGACTTAACAGGTGAAGATTATTTATATTTTTATGATGCCGCCGCACCAATCCTTGAAAAAGATAGCATTAATATGGATAAAGTGTATCTTAAATCCCGTTATGATAAAGGGGAAGCAGCGTATTTAAATTGCCCAATGACAGAAGACGAGTTTAACCGCTTCTATGATGCACTGATTTCTGCTGAAACAGTTCCACTTAAAGAATTTGAAAAAGAGATTTTCTTTGAAGGGTGTATGCCAATTGAAGTAATGGGGCAACGGGGAAAGAAAACGATGTTGTTCGGTCCATTGAAGCCTGTAGGATTAGAGGATCCGAAAACGGGTAAACGCCCTTATGCGGTTGTGCAATTAAGACAAGATGATGCTGCAGGAACATTATATAATATTGTTGGATTTCAAACTCATCTAAAATGGGGACCTCAAAAAGAAGTGATTCGTATGATTCCAGGACTAGAAAATGCAGAGATTGTTCGTTATGGAGTAATGCATAGAAACACTTTTATTAACTCGCCAAAAGTATTAAAAGCTACCTATCAATTTAAAAACAGAGAGAATTTGTTCTTCGCAGGGCAAATGACTGGTGTTGAAGGGTATGTTGAATCTGCAGCGAGTGGGTTGATTGCTGGAATCAATGCTGCTAAATTAGTAATGGATGAGGAATTAGTGGAGTTACCATATGAAACAGCAATGGGAAGTATGGCACGATATATTACGACAGCCAATCAAAAAAACTTTCAGCCAATGAATGCAAATTTTGGTTTATTGCCTGAACTTCCTAAGAAAATAAAAAACAAAAAAGAGCGAAATGAAGAACATGCAAAACGAGCATTAGAAACAATTCAAAATTTTGTGAAAAGATTGTAAAATTAATTGCAAGGGCTACTAAACTGTGTTACTATTTAGTAGCCCTTGTGAGGTGTTAAACAATGGAGAAAAAATTGAATCTTTTTTTACAGTTATTCGTAGAATATTTACAAATAGAAAAAAACTATTCAAAATATACTATTGAGTACTATCAAGATGATATTCAGGAGTTTTATTTATTTTTAACACAACAAAGTATAAATAAGTTAGATGACGTCGAGTATTTGGATGCAAGACTTTTTCTCACGTCTTTACATGAAAGAAATTTATCAAGAGCTACGATTGCAAGGAAGATATCAAGTCTTCGGAGTTTCTATCGATTTTTAAATCGAGATAGGAAAACGAGTGAAAATCCTTTCGCATTAGTGAGTCAGCCTAAATCAGAGAAAAGGCTCCCGAAGTTCTTCTATGAAGAAGAACTTGAAAGCCTTTTAAATGTATGTGAAGGAGATGAGCCTTTACAAGTTAGAAACCGAGCGATATTTGAACTACTTTATGCTACGGGTATCCGAGTAAGCGAATGTGAGAGATTAACCTTAACAGATATTGATTTCTCATTATCGACGATTCTTGTAAAAGGAAAAGGGAATAAAGAAAGGTATGTGCCATTTGGAGGCTATGCTCATGATGCTCTAGAGCTATACATAAAACAGTCGCGTAATATACTACTCAAAGATCAAGAGCATAGTACAGTCTTTGTTAATTTTAGAGGTGCCCCTATAACATCTAGAGGGATTCGCCATATATTAACGGAGCTGATAAATAAAGCTTCATTAAATGGAAAAATCCATCCGCATATGTTAAGGCATACTTTTGCCACGCATTTATTAAATAACGGAGCTGATTTAAGAACGGTTCAAGAACTATTAGGTCATTCCAATCTTTCTTCAACCCAGGTTTATACACATGTTACTAAGGAGCATTTACGGAAAACGTATTTAAATCACCACCCGAGAGCATAACTTATTTTGGAGGGTCAGAAAATGGGGAATTTCCATGCGACAACAATATTTGCTGTGCATCATAAAGGACAATGTGCAATGTCTGGGGATGGGCAGGTTACATTTGGAAATGCGGTAGTCATGAAACATACAGCCAAGAAAGTTCGGAAGCTCTTTAATGGTAAAGTGGTAGCTGGTTTCGCAGGTTCTGTTGCTGACGCCTTCACCTTATTTGAAATGTTTGAGGGAAGGCTACAGGAATTTAATGGCAATTTACCTCGTGCAGCTGTTGAACTTGCCAAAGAGTGGAGAAGTGACAAAGTTTTAAGGAAGCTAGAAGCTATGCTCATTGTCATGGATCGAGAAAACATTCTTCTCATTTCTGGAACTGGTGAAGTAATCGAACCAGATGATGGAATTTTAGCTATCGGATCCGGTGGCAATTATGCTTTATCAGCAGGAAGAGCACTTAAGCAGCATGCAGGGGAACATTTATCAGCTAAAGAAATTGCGGAAGCTGCGTTAAATATAGCAGCGGACATTTGTGTGTATACGAACAGCCAAATAATTGTAGAAGAGCTGTAAAAAGGAGTGTACATCTTGAAAAAATCAAAAAATCAATTAACCCCAAGACAAATTGTTGAACGTTTAGATCAATATATTGTAGGTCAAAATGAAGCAAAGAAAGCCGTTGCGGTCGCACTACGAAATCGTTATCGCCGTAACTTATTAGCAGATCAGCTTCGAGATGAGGTAATCCCTAAAAACATCTTAATGATGGGGCCGACTGGTGTGGGGAAAACAGAGATTGCGAGAAGAATGGCAAAACTAGTAGGGGCTCCATTTATAAAGGTAGAAGCGACAAAGTTTACAGAAGTAGGCTATGTTGGCCGTGATGTTGAGTCAATGGTTAGAGATTTGGCCGAAACCTCTGTAAGGCTTGTCAAGGAAGAAAGAATGCAGGAAGTTAAAGAACCAGCTGAAATAAATGCCAATAAACGACTTGTTGAACTATTAGTTCCATCTAAGAAAAAGGGAACCAGCTATAAAAATCCATTTGAAATGATTTTTGGCGGAAATCAAGCCGAAGGTGAGCAAGAAACCAACGACGTGAAAGAAGAAAACACGCTCCATGACCGTAGAAGGATGATTGCAGATAAACTTGCAAATGGAGAACTTGAAGACGAAATGGTCACAATAGAGGTAGAAGAGCAATCACCATCCATGTTTGATATGCTCCAAGGTTCTGGAATGGAACAAATGGGAATGAATATGCAGGACGCCTTAGGAAATCTAATGCCGAAAAAGAAGAAAAAGCGTAAGCTCAAAGTAAAAGAAGCACGTAAAGCATTAACGAACGAAGAGGCTTCAAAGCTTATCGATATGGATGAAGTAACATCTGAAGGGGTCCATAGAGCAGAACAGACTGGGATCATTTTTATCGATGAAATTGATAAGATTGCAAGTAAGGGTTCTAATCAATCATCAGCAGATGTTTCTAGAGAAGGGGTTCAAAGAGATATCCTTCCTGTTGTGGAAGGGTCTACAGTAGTAACAAAGCATGGTACGGTTAAAACAGACCATATCCTCTTTATTGCTGCAGGTGCCTTCCATATGGCGAAGCCTTCTGATTTGATACCTGAGCTACAAGGACGGTTTCCAATCCGTGTTGAATTACAAAAACTTTCTGTTGAAGATTTTGTAAGAATATTAGTTGAGCCGGATAATGCAATTGTTAAACAATATATTGCATTATTGGAAACAGAAGGTATACAAATTGAATTTTCTGACGAAGCTATTCGTAAGATTGCAGAAATCGCTTTCTCAGTAAACCAGAATACTGATAATATTGGTGCAAGAAGACTTCATACTATCATGGAAAAACTTCTTGAAGATTTATCATTTGAAGCACCAGACATTAATTTAGAAAGTGTGAACATTACACCAAATTATGTTGAAGAAAAACTTGGTGCGATTTCAAAAGATAAGGACCTAAGTCAGTTTATTCTCTAAGTTTGCACCCATAGAGAATAGGGTAATGAATTTATATTATTTAACATTTATATTTTCGATAACATTTAATTGTACTAGGAGGAAGAACTATGAATTTATTAAGTAAAACAAGAACGATTAACGCAATGCTTCAAAAGGCAGCAGGGAAACCTGTTAATTTTAAAGAGATGGCTGAAACATTAAGTGGTGTGATTGAGTCTAACGTATTCGTTGTTAGCCGTCGTGGGAAACTGTTAGGGTTTGCTATTAATCAACAAATCGAAAATGAACGTATGAAACAAATGCTCGAAGATCGTCAATTTCCTGAAGAGTATACTAAGAACTTATTCAATATTCAAGAAACATCATCTAACTTAGATGTGAATAGTGAATATACTGCTTTCCCTGTAGAGAATAGAGAGTTATTTGAAAAGGGATTGACAACAATTGTTCCAATTATTGGAGGAGGAGAGCGTTTAGGAACATTAATTTTAGCTCGTCTACAAGCTAGCTTTGATGATGATGATTTAATTCTGGGGGAATACGGTGCTACCGTAGTAGGTATGGAAATCCTTCGTGAAAAAGCAGAAGAGATAGAAGAGGAAGCAAGAAGTAAAGCGGTAGTTCAAATGGCCATTAGCTCCCTTTCTTATAGTGAATTAGAAGCGATTGAACATATATTCGAAGAACTTAATGGAAATGAAGGACTACTTGTGGCATCTAAAATTGCCGACCGAGTCGGAATTACACGTTCAGTAATCGTAAATGCTCTGCGTAAACTTGAAAGTGCAGGTGTAATCGAATCTCGGTCATTAGGAATGAAAGGAACTTATATCAAAGTTCTGAACGACAAATTCTTATTTGAGCTTGAAAAGTTAAAAACAAATTAATAAATTATTAATCGAAAATCTCGAGGATACCTAAATAAGGGTATCCTTTTTTTTGTAGTTAAAGACAACCCAATAAACTATAAACAAATTTTTTAGAAATTACTTTAACATTGTTAAACTTTTTTTCAAAAATTTCAGCTTAAGATCTATAAGTTTTAGGTAATTCTGCTTTGAAGTTTAAAGTTGACTGAAAATATAAATTTATATATACAAATTATGACTGTTTTACTTAATTAAATAATATACAATATGGATTTATGCAGAAAGACATATAGATTTATATCGATATATCGTAATGAAAATAGTCAAAAAGGTATAAAATGATATAAAAGTCCTAGGAAATATTTAAATAATTATATTGTTTTTTACTCTAATGGTAGTAAAATGTAATTATGACGAAATTCGACAATATTCATTATGATGAAATGGCAAACTCATTCGAAAGAGGGGGACGCAAAGCCACGGGCCGAAAAGAGAAATCATTGGTAGCCGGGTTACCAGAAAAGGTGTACATTGAAATCGACTTTTTCTTTGATTTGCCTCCTCTTTTGGGAGGTTTTTTATTTTACTAAATGAAATATATTTTAATGAAATGACAAAGGGATAAAATTCCATTCGCAGGATGGAGAATTGCTTGATGTAACGTTATGTAATATATGTAAACAGTTTGAATTATTAAATAAATGAAGGAATGGTAATTCTGTGAAAATTAGTAGAATAGTCATGGTTTTTGTGGTTATTTGAATATTAATGAAGAATTAACAAATTATTCATAGACAGTAAAATTCATAAATATTACAATAATAAGGGCTTATGAAGTATTTTGTCGAATAATTGTAACGATATTGAAATATAAGGTTGAGGTGTCGAAATGAAGCTATTCTCTAATACATTTAATGTTTTAGAAGCTGGACTAAATTATTCTTCTTTAAAGCAAAATATCACTTCTCAAAATATAGCAAATATAGATACTCCAAATTATAAAGCGAAAGAAGTTAGTTTCAATCATTATTTTCAAAATTCATTAAATGATTTTGAAGCGAAACGAACGGATCCGCGTCATTTCTCCTTTACTAGCGGGAGCAACCATTCGTCGGTCATTCAGAAGAAGAATTTTCAATATAACCACAATGGAAATGGAGTGGACCTTGATAGAGAAATGACAGAGCTTGCAAAGAATCAAATCTATTTTAATGCTTTAAGTGATCGAATGAGTGGTAAATTCAATTCCCTTCAATCTGTCATTAGAGGAGGAAAATAATATTGTCAATTTTCCATAGTATGAACACAACGTCTTCGGCTTTAACTTCACAACGATTAAGGATGGATGTTATATCATCGAATATGGCAAATGTAGATACAACCAGAGGGAAATTTATAAATGGTGAGTGGGAGCCATATAGACGAAAAACAGTTACATTACAAGCGAAAGATAACGCATTCTCTGGATTTCTCAACCAAGCAAGGGCTTCTTTGGATTCTAACAGTTACGGGAATGGTGTGAAAGTAACTAGAATAAATGAAGATAACGAGACACCTTTTAAAACAGTTTATGATCCAAAACACCCAGATGCGAATGAAGATGGTTATGTACAGCTACCAAACGTCGATCCATTAAGGGAGATGGTGGATTTGATCTCTGCGACGAGATCATATGAAGCAAATGTAACTGTCCTAAATGCAACTAAAGGAATGTTGATGAAATCATTGGAAATCGGTAAATAAGGAGAGTACTAGATGGCAATCCATAATATTCATTCGATTGAGGCTAGTCAATTTAGTCCGTCGATTAAAAAAAATTTAGTAAAACCTTCAGAGGCTCAAATCTCGTTCTCGAACTTTTTAAAGAAATCGATTGAAGAAGTTAATAACGCTCAGATTCAATCCGATGTAATGACAAAAAAACTTGTTAATGGAGAAGATATTGATTTACATCAAGTAATGATTACTTCACAAAAAGCAGGTATAACTCTTCAAGCAACAATGGAAGTTCGAAATAAAGTAGTCGAAGCATATCAAGAAGTCATGAGAATGCAAGTCTAATATAATTTTATGACCCGATAGACTAGACAGAAATACCGGGGGATTGTGATGAATGAAAAAGTGAAAATGTACCGTGAGAAAATTAGAACCTTTTGGACTTCTCGAACAGGGAAACAAAAAGGGTTTATGGGAATTTCTATCTTAGTGGCCATTCTGGCTATCGTCTTAATTAGTTATTTCACAACGAGAACGACACTCGTTCCACTATACAGTAACCTCAAACCATCTGAGACAGGATCTATTAAAGAAAATCTTGATGGTAGAGGGATTCCTTCTGAAATAACAGATGGAGGTTCAACAATTAAAGTCCCTGTAGAACAAGTAGACACTCTCAAGGTTGAGTTAGCAGCTGAAGGCATCCCTAACTCTGGTAATATTGATTATTCCTTCTTTAGTCAAAACGCCGGGTTTGGTATGACAGATAATGAATTTAAAGTATTAAAATTAGATGCCATGCAAACCGAGCTTTCAAATCTGATACAGGAAATCGAAGGAGTTAAGGACGCAAAGGTGATGATTAACCTCCCTGAAAAAGGAATATTTGTTAATGATCAAGCACAAGATGCATCCGCATCGATAGTATTAAACACTGAGCCAGGTCATCAGTTTGATCAGAAACAAATTACTTCTTTATATCATTTGGTTTCGAAGAGTGTCCCTAATCTTCCTACTGAAAATATCGTCATAATGAATCAATTTTTTGAGTATTACGACTTAGAAAAAAATAATCATTCATTTGGAACAGGGAATGTCGTTCAGCAAATGGATATAAAAAATCAAATAGAACGAGATATTAGAAGACAAGTTCAGAATATGCTTGGAACATTGATTGGATTTAATAAAGTCGTTGTCTCTGTTACAACTGACATCGATTTTACCAAGGAGAATAGGGAAGAAAATTTAGTGACTCCTGTTGACGAAGAGAATATGGAAGGAATCGCTGTAAGCGCACAGAGAATAACAGAGACATTTACAGGAAATGGAGGGGCGGCAAGCGGTCAACCATTAGCAGAGGAACAAAATGATGCTGGTTCCTACCTGGAAGGAACGGAAGGAAACGGTGACTATGAAAGAATAGAAGAAAAGATTAATAATGAAGTAAATAGAGTCAGAAAAGAAATAGTTGAAAGTCCGTATAAAATTCGGGATCTAGGAATTCAAGTGATGGTAGAACCACCAGATCCTAAAGATCCTGGCTCATTGCCACAAAACCGAATAGATGATATTCAGCAAATTCTTAGTACGATTGTGAGAACATCCATTAATAAAGATGTTGGAACTGAATTAACAGAAGAAGCAATTGAAGATAAAATTGTTGTCTCTGTTCAACCTTTTGCAGAGAAATTCGAGGCTGATAGTAAAGAACAGCCGTTTTTACCGTGGTGGGCATATGCGATTGGTGGATTATTACTTGCTGTCATTGCATTATTAATCTTTATTATGATTCGTTCTCGAAAGAAAGAGGATTTAGAAGAAGAAATATTTGTCGAGGGACCGAAGGAACCGATCAATATTCCGGATGTGAACACTGAAAATGAAACAGAGGGTTCTATGAAACGCAAACAGCTCGAAAAGATGGCAAGAGAAAAACCAGAAGAATTCGCTAAATTACTTCGTACATGGTTATCTGAGGATTAGGAGGAAGAACAATGGCCAAGAGAGAGAAAGCATTATCAGGAAAACAAAAAGCTGCCATACTCCTTATATCTTTAGGACCTGATGTTGCATCATCGGTGTATAAACACCTAACTGAAGAAGAGATTGAACGATTGACGTTAGAGATTTCTGGTGTAAAAAAAGTAGATTCAGAAGCAAAGGAAGATATTTTAGAAGAATTCCACCATATTGCTTTAGCACAGGATTATATTTCTCAGGGAGGAATTGGCTACGCAAAAACTGTGTTGGAAAAGGCTTTAGGTAATGAACAGGCAACGGCAATCATAAACCGGTTAACATCATCCCTACAAGTAAAACCTTTTGATTTTGCGAGGAAAGCCGAACCTGCTCAAATTTTAAACTTTATTCAAAATGAGCATCCGCAAACAATCGCATTGATTTTATCTTATCTTGACCCCCAGCAGGCAGGACAGATCCTATCAGAACTACCTCAAGAAGTACAAGCGGATATTGCAAGGAGAATTGCCGTAATGGATAGTACATCACCTGAGATCATTAGTGAGGTAGAGGCAATTCTAGAGAGGAAATTATCAGCGACTGTTACCCAGGATTATACTCAAACGGGTGGAGTTGAAGCTGTTGTCGAGGTATTAAATGGTGTAGACAGATCAACAGAAAAAACAATTTTAGACGCACTAGAGATTCAAGATCCAGAGTTAGCTGAGGAAATTAAGAAGCGGATGTTTGTCTTTGAAGATATCGTTACACTTGATAATCGTTCAATCCAACGAGTTATCCGTGATGTGGATAATGAGGATCTACTTCTATCCTTGAAAGTTTCAAGTGATGAGGTAAAGGAAATAGTATTCCGTAATATGTCAACAAGAATGGTCGAAACGTTTAAAGAAGAAATGGAATTTATGGGACCCGTTCGTTTGCGCGATGTTGAAGAGGCACAGTCACGTATTGTAGCCATCATCAGAAGATTAGAAGAAGCTGGTGAAATTATCATAGCCCGTGGTGGAG
The DNA here is from genome assembly GCF_016908495.1 of Rossellomorea pakistanensis. GTDB lineage: Bacteria > Bacillota > Bacilli > Bacillales > Bacillaceae_B > Rossellomorea > Rossellomorea pakistanensis. The sequence continues at coordinate 532,210 of NZ_JAFBDZ010000003.1, forward strand.
GGGATGATATTATTGTCTAGAATTATCAAAGCGGACAGTGAAGCGTATCCTACCAAGGGTACCAGGAGAATTTCACTTAGAAGTATTGCTTTAAATGATAACGAATTTTGTGAAGATTCATCTTCAGCAATGGAGAATATTGAACAATTGAAATCTGAACTCATTCTTCAAGCAAGGAAAGAGGCTGATATGCTTATTAAAGAAGCTACAGCTTTGAAAGAAAGTATGATGAATGAAATAGTTTGTGAACGGCAGCAAATGGAAAAGGAAAATGAAAGATTAGCTCATCTAGCAAAAGAAGACGGCTATTTTCAAGGCTTTCGTGAAGGGCAACAAAAAGGCTATCAAGAAATGAAGGAAATGCTCTCACAAGCGAAAGAAATTGTTGATTCTACTCAAACAGAATTCCACCAACATCTTGAGAAATCAGAGAAAACCATTGTAGAGATTGGTATTAAGGTGGCAGAGAAGATTATCGGCGGTATTTTGGATGAACAACCTGAAGTGTTTCTAAATATTGTCAAGAGAGGCTTGAAAGAAGTAAGAGAGTTACCGCATGTTCAAATTCATATACACCCTACCAAATATTCTTTACTTGATTCACATAGAGAAGAACTGGAAGCAGTATTCCCAAGTACTATTCAAATGTATCTTTATCCAAATGAAGAATTACAGGAAATGGACTGTTTTATTGAATCAAATAATGGGAGGGTTATGGTAAGTATTAATGATCAATTGACGGAAATAAAGAATAAATTAATCGAACTCCTTGAAGGTGAAGACTCATGAAAGCAATCGATTTAATTGAAAAAATCCCTTCGATAAATACATTTAAAAAGTATGGAAAAGTAAAAAAAGTAGTGGGGTTAATGATTGAGTCAAAAGGACCCGAGAGTTCAATAGGTGATGTATGCTTTATTCACCTTGCACAAACTGGACAGAGAATCAAAGCAGAGGTTGTTGGTTTTAGGGAAGAAACGGTGATTTTAATGCCTTTCTCTACTATTCATGCAATTTCTCCAGGTTGTTTGGTAGAAGCTACATCACAATCACTTCAAGTTAAAGTAGGTCCGTCATTAATTGGTCGAGTGGTAGATTCAATGGGAAATCCTTTAACAGACGAAGAACTTCCGCAAGGGCTGACTCCTGTTAATACAGAACAATCTCCTCCTAACCCACTTAAGAGACCCCCTATTTCAGAGAAAATGGAAGTAGGGGTGCGAGCGATTGATAGCATGCTAACAGTGGGAAAAGGTCAACGTGTAGGTATTTTTGCAGGTAGTGGTGTAGGGAAGAGTACCTTGCTAGGGATGATTGCAAGAAATACAAAAGCGGATATTAATATTATCGCGTTGATTGGTGAACGTGGAAGGGAAGTTAGAGAGTTCATAGAAAGGGATCTTGGAGAAGAAGGTCTTAAACGTTCGATAGTTGTTGCAGCTACTTCTGATCAGCCGGCATTAATGCGAATCAAAGGAGCCTTTACCGCAACAGCGATAGCTGAGTATTTCCGTGATAGGGGATATAACGTCATGCTGATGATGGATTCTGTCACACGTGTAGCGATGGCGCAAAGAGAAATAGGTTTAGCTGTGGGTGAACCACCAGCGACCAAAGGGTATACTCCTTCTGTTTTCGCCACTTTACCGAAGCTGTTAGAACGTACGGGTACAAATCAATTTGGAACGATAACAGCTTTTTACACCGTTCTAGTTGATGGTGATGATTTAAACGAGCCGATATCTGACACGGTAAGGGGAATTTTAGATGGTCATATTGTTTTAGATAGAAATATTGCGAACAAAGGGCAGTATCCTGCTATAAATATTTTGAAAAGTGTTAGTAGATTAATGAATCATCTTGTTTCTAAAAATCATCTCCACGCAGCTGGAAAAATAAGAGATTTACTTAGCACTTATACCAATTCAGAAGACCTTATTAATATCGGTGCTTATAAAAAAGGAACTTCGAGAGAGATTGACGATTCGATTGAATTCTATCCGAAAATTACCTCATATTTAAAACAAAGTACGGACGAAATATCAAGTTTAGAGGAAAGTGTTAAAAAACTTTTGGACCTTGCTAATAAAGGAGAATGGAGATAATGGCTTACCGTTTTAAATTTGAAAAGATTCTTAATCTAAAGGAACAAGAAAAAGAAGAAGCTCAGAATTATTACCAGGAATCGATTTCAAAATTTGAGCTGGTAGCTGAAAAACTCTATGATCTTCTGAAAAAGAAGGAAAATCTTGAAATATTTCAATCAAATAAGCTTGTCAGTGGGTTTCCAATCCATGAAATTAGGCACTATCAGCAATTTATCTCAAATATCGAAAAAACAATTGAGTATTACCAAGAGCTAGTCATTCAAGCGAGAAATAGAATGAATTGGTACGAGCAGAAATTATCTGAGATGAGTGTTGAAGTGAAGAAATATGAAAAGATGAAAGAAAAAGACTTTTGTCAATTTAAAGATTCAATGAGATTATCGGAAGAAAAATTTCTAGATGAACTTACAGTCATGCAATTTATGAACAGAGGAAATTAGGTGAAACGTATGGTGAAAACAGTAGAGAAAGAAAGGGATGAGAAAACTTTTTCAAGATTACAATGGATTTTCTTTGCAGGAATCATTCCGCTTTTATTTGCTGTCATCGTTACATTAATTGTTATGACATTTATGGGAGTAAATATTTTTGAAAAAGTTAACGAAATACCGATCCTTTCAAAAGTCCTGCCATCAGAAGAAAAGAAAAATATTGAAAAGTTTGATGAGAAGATTGTAAATCTACAAGGTCAGCTTAAGGATAAAGAAGCAAAAATAACACAGCTTCAAAGTAAGATAAACAATCAGGAACAAGAAAAGGAACAACTTCTACGAAAAGAACAAGATTTAAAGAATCAAATCGATGAGTTAAAACAAATTCAAGAAGAGAATAAACGTGCGTTTAAAGAAGTGGTTTCAACATTTGAAGCAATGTCAGCCAAAAGTGCTGCCCCAGTATTAATAGCAATGGAAGACGCTGAGGCATTAAAGATTCTATCTAGTATAAAGTCTGACTCATTAGCGAAAATTTTAGAAAAAATGCCTCCTGAAGAAGCGGCTTCCTTTACTGAATCAATATCAATTGAATCAGAATCAAATGAACAAGCAAACGATTAAAAGGGGGGTGAAACCTTGAATATAGGTTTGATCAATACAGGAGGCCAAGGAACTATTCCTTCTGAAAAGCTAGGCATCTTTAAGCAAAAGTATAATGGAAGCTTTTCAGCCATAATGGGGAATATGAGAACCCCGCTAATAGGTTTATCAGAGAATGAAGCTAGTAATATTCAAAATATCCTTAATCTCTTGTCAGGAAAACTGGAATTAGATGGATGGGAAGTGGAAGGCTCAAAATCATTTACTTTAATGGATGCCTTAAAGGCTTTAGGGGTTGATTTGAAAGAATTCAAGCAATTAGTGGCTAAAATAAAAGAATCAATCCAGCAAATTAAGCCGGAACTTCAACAAACAATTAAGTCTCTTGAATCTTTTGATGAAGAAGAAATGCTATTTGATACCCTTCAGCTCATTCAATATTTACCTGTTGTTGATTTTAAGAAATTACCAAAGGTAGAAATGAATCATTTATTTTCTATAGCTAAAGTATTCCAAACATTACAAGGACAAGCAGATACATTAAAGCAAGCTGAAAAAAGGTTTTTACTAAATAGTTTCCTCCATGATATGACTGAGAAGCTAGAAGTAATCATGGCTAACCAGAATTCTAAGTCATCCCATTTACATGATGTCCTTAAAAAAGCCTATATTTCTATAGAAACAGCATCAGCTGAAAACTCGATTGAGATTAAACCAAAAAATACAGGGATTCTTTTGAATACTGGGCAGCCCATGCCAAAGGTTGAACAATTAACGTTATTTTTGACAAAATCGGATAACGCAAACATAAATTATGAGCAGTTCGTGAAAGAGTTTTCCAATATGCTTTCAAAATCGCAATTGATGAAAAATCCAAATATGAACAAGCTGTTAGTAAAACTTTATCCTGAACACCTGGGTACGTTAAGAATTGAATTAGTGCAAAAAGATGGGATGATGACAGCGAAGATCCTTACAAGTACAGCCGGCGTTAAAGAAATACTAGATTCGCAGATTCATGCATTAAAACAAGCTTTAACTAGCCAAAACCTTCAAGTAGATAAGATTGAAATCTCTCAATCTATGCATGACAGTCCGAAACAATCTGATAGAAGCAGCACAGGTCAGCATGGAAATCAGCAACAATCCAAGCATTCACAACAGGAGCATGCATCGGAAAAAGACGAAGATATAGATAAAAGCTTTAAAGAATTGTTGATGAAAATGGAAGAATAAGGTGAATTAGATGTCTACCAAAATTGATCCAAACTTAATGTATTCCTCACTACAAAGTAAAGTGAGAGAAGGCGGAAACAACATCCTTGGAAAAGATGATTTCCTTAAAATCCTAATGACACAATTACAAAATCAAGATCCGTTGAACCCGATGGAAGACAAAGATTTTATCGCACAAATGGCAACATTCTCTTCATTAGAACAAATGACAAACCTAACGAAAACGATGGAAAGCTTTGTAGAATCTAATAGCCAAAGTCAAATGATTGCATATAATCAATTTGTTGGAAAACAGGTAACTTGGCATAAAATCGAAGAAAGCGAAGATCCAGAAAACTCTCCTGAAATAATCGAAGGGCAGGGAGTAATAAAAGGAGTCCGCTTTAATGGTAACTCTGTCGAATTTATTATGGACGACGGAACAATATTAACACCAGCCAATATTTCTCAAGTGAATGCTCACACAAATGAAAACTCTTCCCTTGTAGCCGCATCATTATTAATTGGTAAGAAGGTTACATGGGGGGCTGAAGGGCAAGAAAAATCAAATATCGTAAAATCAATCTCGCGAAAAGATGGATCGATTTGGGTGCACTTTGAAGATGGAAACAAAGTGGAAGCGGAGGAATTAACTAAAATAGAATCATAACCGGGGAGGTTGTATAGATATTTGCATAGGGTCCCATCGCAACCATTTACGTCTAGTTTCCCATTACGTAAATAAAGATTAAACAATCAGACTCAAACTTCCTTTTCGCCCCATTTTACCAATGCTCTAAATGCAAAACTATTAATTAGTAAGCAGCATTGGAGAGGATGGAACAAAGGAATATTAGGATTTCTTCTGATGTTTGGAAATTAATTGATACGAATATAGTCGAAGCAAAAGGCAAAGGTGTAAATGAATCTCGAGTTTTATTAAAGGGTGCAGCATTGATTATTAGTGCTAAAAATTCATTACTGCCATGGATTCAAAAGAAGCACACTCACCCATTTTTATAACTATTAACGGAACTATTTTAATAGACCAGTTGGCTGGACTTATAAGGAAGCCTTGTACTGCTAATTGAATGACGCAGTGCAACAAGAGAGGGGATAAAAATATGCTACGTTCAATGTATTCTGGAATTAGTGGAATGAAAAATTTTCAAACGAAGCTTGACGTAATAGGTAATAATATCGCAAATGTGAATACATACGGATTTAAGAAAGGCCGTGTAACCTTTCAGGATTTAATGAATCAAACGGTATCGGGAGCGAGTCGTGCAACAGATAATCGTGGTGGACAAAATGCTAAACAAATTGGCTTAGGTTCAACAGTGGCGACTATAGATGTAATCAGCACACAAGGAAGTATGCAAACAACGGGAAGAGCATTAGATGTTGGTATTTCTGGAGATGGTTATTTTGTTGTTAGACAAGGAAATAACGAAATGTTTACAAGGGCAGGTAATTTTTATTTGGATTCTGAAGGTCGTCTAGTTACAGGACAAGGACAGCTAGTCCAAGGATATGGAATGAATGATGATGGAACAATTAATCAATCTGCATTAAATGATATTGTTATTGATACGGATACTACGATGGCTCCGCAGGCTACGTCAAATATTTCATTTAATGGGAACTTGAAGAATAGTCAAGTAAAGGATGAACCAGTGGTCATTGATTTTAAAGTGAAAGATTCATTAGGACAAGATCTTGATCTCCAAATGACACTGACAAATAAAGGAGATAACACTTGGGATTATGAAGTCACATCCACTTCGAATGGGGTAAATATTAATGGAGGTACAGGGGAATTAAAGTTTGATTCTGAAGGAGCATTTGAAAGTGGAAGTGGCAATATCACCCTTGATCTAACTAATAATGCTAAAACAGGACAGGCCATTAACCTTGATCTTTCCAAGCTTACCCAATTTGATAGTTCAACTTCTGCCAATATTGACACAGTTGACGGAAACTCAGAAGGATATTTAGAAAGCTTCAACGTCGGGTCTTCTGGTGAAGTAAATGGAGTATTCAGTAATGGTGAAGTAAGGGTACTAAGCCAATTAGTATTAGCGACCTTTTCCAACAGTGGAGGATTAACGAAAGCAGGAAGTAATCTGTTTCAACAATCTAATAACTCAGGTCAACCAAATTATGGAGTTGCTTCTGAGGGGCGTGGAAGTCTTATATCCGGAGCACTTGAAATGTCAAATGTTGATTTATCAGAAGAATTCACTGAAATGATTACCGCTCAACGTGGTTTCCAAGCAAACACGAGAATTATAACAACATCGGATGAAATCCTCCAAGAGCTCATAAATTTGAAACGATAATAGATAGTAAGGGAGGGATGGGATGACATTACAATTGAACCCTAGCTAATCATTTGTGTTATCCCAGCTATCATTATGATTAATCTAACAAGATTAAACGGAAAAAAATTCACCATCAATGCCTTATACATAGAAACGATTGAAACCTTTCCTGATACGACCATAACGCTGACAAATGGTCGAAAGTTTGTTGTAAAAGAAAGAGAAGATGAAGTGCAACAATTAGCGAATATTTTCTATAGAAACATTCAAATTCTGGGTGCGAACTTCACAGGGAGGTCAAAAGATGAAGAATAAGCTTCTTACAGTGACACTTATTTTGATCGGAACTATTCTTCTTGTAGGTGTTATTGCACTCATTGTCATTCTAAAGATGGATAAAGATGATAACACTAAACCTACTATTGACGAAGTGTTAGAAGCTTCTGTTGACATTCCTGAAATTACTACAAATTTAAGAAATAATGATTTTATTAAAATTTCATTTAAAATGCAAACAGAAAGCAAGGATGCCAAAGAAGAATTACAAAAAAGGGATTTTCAAGTTCAAAATATTATTATAAATGAGTTATCGGAGTTAACCCCTGAAAAGCTTGAAGGAAAAGATGGTAAGCTTCAGTTTCAGGAGCAAATTGAGGAAAAAGTTAATTCTCTCATGCAAGAAGGAAAAGTAGAGAAGGTCTATATCACCTCTTACATTATTCAATAACAAGAAACAGGGGGTGGGGAAATGTCGAGTGATGTTTTATCTCAAAATGAAATTGATGCCTTACTATCTGCATTATCTACAGGAGAAATGAGTGCAGATGAATTAAAAAAAGAAGAAGAAGAAAAGAAAGTTAAGCTTTATGATTTCAAACGTGCATTAAGGTTCTCAAAAGATCAAGTGAGAAGTTTAACAAGGATTCATGAAAATTTTGCTAGAATTTTAACCACTTATTTTTCGGCTCAACTACGAACATATGTGCAGATTTCTGTTGTTTCTGCTGATCAGGTTCCGTATGAGGAATTCATTCGGTCCATCCCAAACATGACAATCCTAAATGTATTTGAGGTTCCACCTTTAAATGGTAGGATTTTAATGGAAGTGAATCCGAATATTGCTTATTCAATGATGGATAGAGTGATGGGAGGAAAAGGGACAGGTATTAATAAGGTAGAAAATCTAACTGAAATTGAGACGAAAATTATGTCTAATCTCTTTGAAAGAGCATTTGAAAACTTACGAGATGCATGGAGCAATATTGCTGATATCGATCCGTTTCTTGCGGAATTTGAAGTAAATCCCCAATTCCTCCAAATGGTATCACCTAATGAAACAGTTGTAGTGATTTCAATGAATACCACCATTGGGGAAACGAGTGGGATGATTAATATCTGCATTCCTCACGTTGTTCTTGAACCAATCATACCTAAGTTATCTGTAAGCTATTGGATGCAAACGAAGAAAACGGAACGTTTACCAGAAGAGATTACAAATATAGAAAAACGAGTAAAAAAAGCTGACTTGCCTATAACTGCTGAGTTAGGAACATCCAGCATCAGTATTGAAGATTTTTTATCTCTATCTATTGGAGATGTTATTGAGCTAGAAACGTGCATCGCCGATCCATTAGTAGTCAAGATAGGTGAAATACCAAAATTCACGGGTCAGCCAGGAAAAGTAAACAAGAAGTTAGCTGTACAAATCATAGACACAATGAAAGGGGGAGATGAGGATGATGAGTGATGATATGCTATCTCAAGATGAAATTGATGCACTTCTCCGGGGAACTTCTGATGAAGAGAATGATATCAAATTAACCTCAATCCATACAGAGGAATATCTCAATTCCTTTGAACAAGATGCTTTAGGTGAGATAGGAAATATCTCTTTTGGTAGTTCTGCGACTGCTCTCTCAACTCTATTAAATCAGAAGGTAGAAATTACAACACCTAAGGTTTCTATCATCGATAAAGGGAACTTGCAGGATGAATTTCCTCATCCATATGTAGCGATACAGGTTCAATATACAGAAGGATTTTCTGGGGCGAATCTATTAGTGATCAGACAATCGGATGCAGCAGTGATTGCCGATCTTATGTTAGGAGGGGATGGTATTGACCCTTCTGATTCACTAGGCGAGATCCAGTTAAGTGCTGTACAAGAAGCAATGAATCAAATGATGGGGTCAGCTGCAACAAGTATGTCAACGGTTTTTGGTAAGAAAGTGGATATATCCCCACCATCGATAGATCTTATGTACATACCAGAAGGTGAAGGAACTGAAAACATACCTGAACAGGATTTGCTGGTTCGTGTTTCATTTTCATTAAGAATTGGTAATCTAATTGATTCTAGTATTATGCAGTTACTTCCACTTCAATTCGCAAAAAGCTTAGTGAAAGAATTAACCAGTAAAAATGAACCGGCTGTACAGGAATCCGTGAATAATGTTGAATCGAATTACATTGAGAACTCTTCACATCATGAGCTTTCAAATCATCCAACAAGTGAAGCCACTTCTAATACTAATGGTGGTGTTGCAGTAGCTGCACAGCAAAAGGTTAATGTACAACCTGCATCTTTCTCTGAATTTGAACAAACAAGTAGTCTAAATCATGAATCTAGAAATCTTGATATGTTACTTGATATCCCATTAAATGTATCTGTTGAGTTAGGAAGAACAAAGCGTTCAGTGAAAGATATCCTAGAGCTATCATCTGGCTCTATCATTGAACTAGATAAACTAGCAGGTGAGCCGGTAGATATACTTGTAAATAGTAGACTTATTGCACAAGGTGAAGTGGTCGTTATAGACGAAAACTTTGGTGTTAGAATTACCGATATTGTTAGTCAATCAGATAGATTAAAAAGATTAAAATAAGCTTAGCGGAGGTTTATTAAATGGCAAACAAAATTCTAATCGTAGATGATGCAGCGTTTATGCGAATGATGATTAAAGATATTTTAGTTAAGAATGGTTACGAGGTAATCGGAGAAGCAGCAGACGGGGTACAAGCCGTTGAAAAATATAAAGAATTAAGTCCAGACCTTGTTACGATGGACATTACAATGCCAGAAAAAGATGGGATTGCTGCGTTAAAGGAAATCAAAGGATTTGACAATAGCGCAAAAGTTATTATGTGCTCTGCCATGGGTCAGCAAGCAATGGTAATTGATGCCATTCAGGCAGGGGCTAAGGATTTCATAGTCAAGCCATTTCAAGCAGACCGTGTATGTGAAGCGATTCAAAAAGCTTTAAACTAACCAATCAACACAAGAAGGTGCTCTAGTTTTGTTTAAATTACTAAACGTTACTATTACTCTTGTAATTCTGCTTACCATCTCCTCTATTATTAGCTATCCCGTTCAAGCGGAGTTCGAGGGTAATGTAAAAGAATGTGTGGAGAATCCAGGGAAATGTAATGAGGATTCTCTGCAAATAGAAAGTGAACCTAAATCAAGTCCCAAATCAACTAGTACAACGGGTGTCAGCTTTCTTGATTATGTCAAAATGCTCTTTGCCCTAGTGTTTGTTATAGCACTAATATATGGATTGTTAAAGCTTATCAACCAAAAAAGTCGCTCGTTTCAACAATCAAAACTCATTCATAACTTAGGAGGAACACCATTAGGGGGGAGTCGTTCCGTTCAAGTCATAAAAGTGGGAACTCGTATCCTAGTACTAGGAGTAGGTGAAGACATTCAATTATTAAAGGAAATAGAAAATGAGAATGAAAAAGATGAGATTCTTAGCTTTTATAATGAAAAAAACAATCAGCTTTTAAATCAAAAAGATCTTTTCACAAAATGGTTAGGGCCAAAAAAACAAAATAGCAGCCATCAGTCCTTTAACTCTTTATTATCGAAACAAATCAATGAGCTTCGCAATGGACGGAAACAGTTGATGAAAGAGTTTGAGGAGAAGGAGAATCGTTCAAATGAATGAATTTATGGAATTCTTTAACGGATCTTCACCTGATACGGTTTCTACTTCTGTTAAATTATTTTTGCTGCTTACTGTTTTGTCATTAGCGCCCAGCATACTTATATTGATGACTTCTTTTACAAGAATTATCATCGTGTTGTCGTTTGTACGAACGTCACTTGCAACACAATCGATGCCACCCAATCAAGTATTAATTGGTCTTGCACTATTTTTAACGTTTTTCATCATGGCGCCTACTTTTCAAGAAGTGAACGATCAGGCATTAACCCCATTATTTAATGAAGAAATTAATCTCGAACAAGCATACGAGAAGGCAGCTGTACCATTTAAAGATTTTATGAGTGAGCATACGAGACAAAAAGATTTAGAACTCTTTTTAAATTATTCAGGCGCAAAAGCACCAGAAAGTGTGGAAGATATTCCTTTGACAGCCCTGGTCCCCGCATTTGCGCTAAGTGAAATCAAAACCGCATTTCAAATTGGGTTTATGATATTTATTCCATTCCTAGTGATTGATATGGTTGTAGCGAGCGTATTAATGTCGATGGGAATGATGATGTTACCACCGGTAATGATTTCTTTACCTTTTAAGATTTTGCTATTTGTCCTTGTAGATGGTTGGTATTTAGTAATGAAATCTCTTTTACAAAGTTTTTAAGTAGGTGAAACGTATGAGTGCTGAATCGGTGATCGCTTTGGCAGAAAGAGGAGTTTATACAACATTGATTATATGCGGTCCCTTGTTATTGCTTGCACTTGTAGTCGGACTTGTTGTGAGTATTTTCCAAGCGACAACACAAATTCAGGAGCAAACTCTAGCATTTATTCCAAAAATAGTGGCTGTTTTAATTGGTATCGTGTTTTTTGGGCCATGGATGCTGACGAAACTGGTTACGTATGCTTCTGAAATATTTTCAAATCTTACAAGGTTCGTAGGTTAAGGAATGAATGAGATTATACCGAATTTATCTGTATTTTTATTAATACTTGTAAGGGTAACAAGTTTTTTTGTAACGATGCCGTTATTTTCATACCGTACGATACCTGCTAGACATCGAATTGGGCTTTCCATCGTTCTTTCATGGATTATGTTTTATTCCATTGAAGCAGCTCCATTTGAATTCGATGGAATATATCTATTGTTAGTTATTAAGGAAGCACTGGTGGGTCTTCTAATTGGATTTGCCGCATATATGATTATTTCTGCCATTCAAATTGCCGGAAGCTTTATAGATTTCCAAATGGGGTTTGCGATTGCAAACGTTATTGACCCTCAAACTGGAGCACATAGTCCGCTCATCGGTCAATACTTATATACTTTTGCTTTATTATTGTTACTAGCGCTTAATGGTCATTATTTAATATTGGATGGAATCTTCTACAGTTATGAATACATCCCTATGGAACAATTATGGATCCCTCTAGGAGACGAAGATGTTGTGGAATTTATCATCAACACCTTTAATTCTGTCTATATTATGGCCTTTCAAATGTCGATTCCTGTCGTTGCCACCCTGTTTCTTGTAGATGTTGCTCTCGGTATTCTTGCGAGAACGGTGCCGCAATTAAATATATTTGTTGTCGGTTTTCCAATAAAAATTGCTGTTAGTTTCATAGTACTATTTATCGTAATGGCGATATTAATGGCTGTAATGCAGGAATTATTCGAAATGATGTTCGTTACTATGAGGGATTTAATGAGATTACTTGGAGGCACATAAGGTGAATCTATTATCACTTGATCTTCAATATTTTAGTGGTGAAAAAACGGAAAAGGCGACACCTAAGAAACGCCAGGATTCTAGAAAAAAAGGGCAAACGGCTAAGAGCCAGGATCTAAATACGGCTATTATTTTGTTTGCCGTTTTCTTATTTTTTCTTTTTTCAGGTTCTTTTATAGGAGATACGGCCTTTGATCTTTTCCGTCATTCCTTTCAAGAGTATATATTGATGGACCTAACAGAAGGAACGGTTAACATTATAATGGTCGATCTTCTGAAGGAAATTGCGCTATTAATTGGACCTATCATGATTGTGGCGATGATAGCTGGAATTGTATCAAATTATATACAAGTTGGAGTATTATTCACTAGTGAACCTCTTCAGCCTAAACTTGAGAAAATCGATCCCATTAAGGGTGCAAAAAGAATCTTCTCTATGAGGGCAATCGTAGAGTTATTAAAATCGATTTTGAAAATATCATTTGTTGGTGTCATTACCTTCTTTGTTCTTTGGTTGAGAATTGATGAAGTTTTGGGGCTGGCCTTTAAATCTACCTATGATTCACTAACAACGATGCTCAGTTTAACAATTCAAATGGGGATTGCTGCTTCCCTTTCCCTACTTTTTTTATCAATATTCGACTATCTTTATCAAAAATATGATTATGAAAAAAATATTCGAATGTCTAAGCAGGATGTAAAGGATGAGCACAAAAATATTGAAGGTGATCCGTTAATAAAATCAAAAATCAAGCAGCAGCAGAGAGAAATGGCTATGAGAAGAATGATGCAAGAAGTTCCAGATGCAGATGTGGTGATTACGAATCCAACTCACTATGCAGTAGTTTTGAGATATGATGAAGATAAAATGGAGGCTCCATTCGTTGTGGCAAAAGGAGTCGATTATATGGCCCAAAAGATTAAATTCATTGCCAAAGAAAACGATGTAATAATGATAGAAAATCGTCCACTCGCGCGTTCCTTATATGATGGAACTGAAATTGGAGATGGGATTCCTGAAGAATTCTTTAAAACGGTAGCTGAAATATTGGCCTATGTTTATAGGTTGAAAAATAAGTTGTAACGTTTAGTTAGGAGAGAAAAACTGATGTCAGCAAGAGATTTATCTGTACTCGCCAGTGTCATACTCATTGTGGCGATGCTCGTGATTCCTTTTCCACCATGGCTGCTTAGTGTTCTGATTATAATAAATATTGCTCTTGCACTACTTGTGCTTCTAACATCTATGAATATGAACGAACCATTACAGTTTTCAATATTTCCATCCTTGTTATTATTATTAACTCTTTTTCGATTGGGACTAAATGTTTCCACAACGAGGTCAATCCTTAGTATTGGTGATGCAGGCGACGTTGTGGAAACCTTTGGAACATTCGTAGTAGGAGGAAATGTTCTTGTTGGGATGGTTGTTTTTATAATTCTAATTGTCATTCAGTTCGTCGTCATAACAAAAGGTTCTGAAAGGGTCTCTGAGGTTGCGGCACGCTTTACTCTCGATGCAATGCCGGGAAAACAAATGAGCATTGATGCAGACTTAAATGCTGGAATGATTTCAGAGCATGATGCAAGGGAACGAAGAGAAAAAGTCAGTCGTGAGGCAGATTTTTATGGAGCAATGGATGGTGCTTCTAAATTTGTTAAAGGGGATGCAATAGCTGGAATTATTATCGTAATGATCAATTTAATCTTTGGAATCATTATTGGAATGATGCAGCAAGGTCTAAGTTTGACTGAATCTGCATCCAAATTCTCCCTATTGACAGTAGGAGATGGAATTGTTAGTCAGATTCCTGCATTATTAATTTCTACTGCTACAGGAATAGTCGTAACAAGAGCTGCATCGGAAGGTAATCTAGGTCAAGATATTATGAAACAGTTGCTTGCTTACCCAATGATGCTATATGTTTCAGGAGGGACGATTCTTTTGCTGGGATTATTCACACCGATCAATGATATTTTAACGATTCCTATTGCAGCAGGACTTATTATAGGTGGCTATATGCTGTCTAAAACCCCAGAACCAGATGAAATGGATCTAATGGAAATGGAAGAAGAGACTGAACAAGATGAAATGAAGAGCCCTGAAAGTGTAGTGAATTTGCTAAATGTGGATCCCATTGAGTTTGAGTTCGGTTATGGTTTAATTCCGTTGGCAGATACAAGTCAGGGAGGAGATCTTCTTGATCGTATCGTTATGATAAGAAGGCAGCTTGCAATCGAGCTTGGTCTTGTGATTCCTGTAGTTAGAATTCGCGATAATATCCAGCTGCAGCCGAATGAGTATCGTTTAAAAATTAAAGGAAATGAAATGGCAAGGGGAGAATTACTCCTCGATCATTATTTAGCCATGAGTCCAGGTGTTGATGAGGATGCTATCGAAGGGATTGATACAATAGAACCTTCATTTGGGCTACCGGCAAAGTGGATTGGGGAAGAAGTGAAAGAACAAGCTGAAATATTCGGATATACTGTTGTCGATCCGCCATCCGTTGTTTCTACCCATATTACAGAAGTTATTAAAAACAATGCGAATGAATTACTGGGGCGTCAAGAGACAAAACAGCTTATAGATCACTTGCAAGAATCTTACCCAATATTAGTAGAAGAAGTAACGCCTACCCCATTATCAGTAGGAGAAGTACAAAAAGTATTATCAAAACTCCTTAAAGAAAATGTGTCAATAAGAAATTTACCCATTATATTTGAAACCCTTGCTGATTACGCGAAAATGAGTTCTGATACAGATTTGTTAGTGGAATATGTTCGTCAAGCGTTAGCAAGACAAATTACTAATCGATATCTTGACCAAGGTAATTCCTTGAAGGTTGTTACGATGTCTGGAAAGATCGAAAAAATGGTTGCAGATGCCGTTCAACAAACAGAACATGGTAATTATTTATCTCTAGACCCAAATGATTCACAACGTATTTTAGAAAGCATTGCATCTCAAATCGAACAATTGTCTCTTATGGAAGAATCACCTATCATTCTATGCTCGCCTGCTATCAGAATGTACTTGCGTCAACTGACTGAAAGGTATTTCCCACAAGTGCCTATCCTTTCATACAATGAGCTTGAAGCGAATGTAGAAGTTCAAAGCCTAGGGGTGGTGAATGTAGATTGAAGGTCAAAAAATATGTAGCTTCTACAATGTCAGAAGCGATGAGAACGATCAGAAAAGATCTTGGAGAACAAGCCGTGATATTAAATTCTAAAATTAGAACCAATGGTGGTTTTCTTGGATTTTTTAAGAAGAAGAATATAGAAGTCATTGCTGCAATTGACCCAATACCAAATCAAAAACTAGAAACAAAGGTTCCAATAGCTAGCCGAATTTCAGATAACAATATTCCACAAGAATCAACACAACAGGAAATCTATAATGTGTTAGCAAAAGAAGTTAAACAGTTAAAAAAACAATTAGATTCTTTTTCTAACCCTTATGAATCAATAAATTTAAAAGATTATCCTCAAAGGATTCAGGAAGAATTATTACATTTGAAAGAACAAGATCTAGATGATGAATGGATCATCAAAGTGGCAAAAAGTTTGAACGAAAAATGGAGACAGTCAGATGCCAATGTGAGTAAACAACAATTAATGGATTGGCAAAAAGAATGGTTTCTTCAAATGCTTGATCACTTGTCATTTGGCTGTATTGATTACGATAAAAAATACATTCATTTAGTCGGACCAACTGGGGTAGGGAAAACTACTACTCTAGCAAAATTAGCGGCAGAAGCAGTCTTGGTTCATAAGAAAAAAATTGCTTTCATTACAACCGACACTTATCGAATCGCAGCCATTGAACAATTAAAGACTTATGCAAATCTGCTAAGTGTTCCAGTGGAAGTGGCGTACAAACGAGAAGATTTTCAAAAAGCTATAGATCAATTTAGTGCTTTTGATTTAATTTTTATTGACACTGCCGGAAGAAATTACCGTGACATTCAATTTGTGATGGATTTAGATCATCTAATCCAGCTAGAAGATCAGAAGTTTTTAAGTGAAACTTTACTAGTTCTTTCACTAACATCAAAACAAAAAGATATGGAAGAAGTAATTAATCGATTTCAAAATTATGGAGTGGATAAGTTTATTTTTACAAAAATGGATGAAACCACTACGATTGGTGGAATGATGAATCTAATTTTAAGGTATCAAAAAGGTGCTGCCTATATTACAAATGGACAGAGTGTGCCAGAGGATATTCATGAAGCAAGTAAACAATTTGTTATTAATCAATTCCTTGAGGATAAAAGTAAATGAAGGATCAAGCTGAAACATTAAGATTAAAGCTTAGTGAATCTAAATCAATCGCAAAAACCATTGGAATTGTTAGTGGAAAGGGAGGAGTAGGAAAGTCAAATGTTTCCGTTAATTTTTCCCTATCACTTTCCCAAAAAGGGAATAAAGTATTATTGTTTGATTTGGATATTGGGATGGGAAATGTACACCTTCTCCTTGGTGGGCAAGCAAAAAAGTCGATGGCAACATTTATGAATGATCACGACAAAAATCTCAACGATATTATTTATCATTCAAAATACGGCATCTCCTATATTAGTGGTGGCTCAGGATTAAATGAGATGACCGAATGGAATAAGGCACATATAGAAGTATTCCTTTGTTCAATGCAACAGCTACAAGCCCGTTATGATTTTATTATTTTTGATATGGGTGCAGGGGCATCAATCAATACATTGAATCTGTTAATGTCGGTAGACGATTTATTTATTGTCACAACTCCAGAAACAACTTCTATGACTGATGCCTATTCAATGATTAAATTTATGCATTTAAAAGACCCTCAGAAAAATTATTTCCTTATTTGCAATCGGGCCTTCAACATAAAGGAAGGGAATGAAATCGTTCATCGATTACAAACAGTGGGGAAGAAATTTTTAAATAAGGATTTAACAATATTAGGAGTATTGCCTGAAGATTCTAGTGTTAGAAAAGCAGTAAACAGTCAAATTCCTTTTCTATTAATAAATCCGCGTTCTAAAGTATCAACTGCACTTCAAAATCTAACAAATCGATATTTATTACATCAAGACGGAATAAATGTAGACGTTTCTCTTAAAGAGTCCCGATTCTTTGAGGAAATAAGAAAGCTAT
Source organism: Rossellomorea pakistanensis (assembly GCF_016908495.1). Taxonomy (GTDB): domain Bacteria; phylum Bacillota; class Bacilli; order Bacillales; family Bacillaceae_B; genus Rossellomorea; species Rossellomorea pakistanensis. Next base: position 549,704 of record NZ_JAFBDZ010000003.1, read on the forward strand.
TTTTTATGAGGTAGTGGAAGATGAGGAAAAAGAAAGTATTAATCGTAGATGATTCGGCTTTTATGAGAAAGCTAATTAAGAGTTTTTTATCTAGCTCACCATGTTTAGAAGTAATTGGATTAGCAAGAAACGGTAAGGATGCTATTGAAAAAATAAAGGTTTTTCATCCAGATGTTATGACATTAGATGTAGAAATGCCAAGAATGAACGGACTTGAAGCTCTGAAGATTATTATGGAAGAATGCCCTATCCCCACTATCATGCTGTCGAGCACCACAGATGAAGGAACGGAAAATACAATGAAAGCATTTGAGCTTGGAGCCATAGACTTTGTTGCTAAGCCTTCTGGCACCATCTCATTAGATCTCGAAAAAGTTAAAAATGATCTAATCGAAAAAGTGGAAAATGCCTCAAAAGTACAAGTTTCGAAGATTAAAAGGAAGTATCGCCAACAGGAAATCCAATTTGTGAATACAGCAAGCATGCAACCCAGATTTGAGAAAGGGGATAAGGAAAGAGCTAAATTAATTTGTATCGGGACATCAACTGGTGGACCAAGGGCTTTAGAAGAGGTTTTAACTGCACTTCCATCTTCCATCAATGCTCCGATCTTAATTGTCCAACACATGCCAGCAGGCTTTACAAAATCTCTTGCTCAAAGACTTAATACGATTAGTTCAATTGAAGTAAAAGAAGCTGAAGCAGGTGAAATCATTAAAAAAGGAATAGCCTATTTAGCACCTGGCGGATATCATCTTACTGTTGAAGAAACGTTGGAAGGGTTAAAAGTAGTATTAGATATAAAACCATCACGAAACGGTCATCGTCCTTCTGTGGATATCTTGTTTGAATCTGTAAGCAGACTACTTAATATTCAAAAAGTTGCGGTTATTATGACAGGAATGGGTTCGGACGGGACTAAAGGTCTGGTAAAATTGAAGCAGAAAGGTGATTCGAAGGTAATCGCAGAATCACAGGAAACCTGCATTGTATTTGGAATGCCAAAGGCAGCTATTGAAGCGAATGTTGTCGATCATGTAGAAAAATTAGATAATATCGCTCGCTCGGTTATGAAGTATTTGCCCTAGAGAGGTGTGGAGCTAATGGATATGAACCAATATTTAGATGTATTTATTGAAGAAAGTAAAGAACATCTACAAACATGTAATGAGCAATTATTAGAGCTTGAAAGAAGTCCAGAAAATATAACAATCGTTAATGAGATTTTTCGGTCTGCTCATACGTTAAAAGGAATGTCCGCAACAATGGGATATGAAGACCTCGCAAACCTTACACATAACATGGAAAACGTTTTAGATGGAATCCGAAATCAGAAAATTTCTGTTTCTTCAAATTTATTAGATGTTGTTTTTCAAGCAGTTGATGATTTGGAAGAAATGGTCTTTTCTATTGCTGATGGAGGGGATGGTAAAAAAGATGTATCGGAAATCGTACAAAGGTTAGAGGCAATTGAAAAAGGGGAATCATATGAATCCCTGCAAGCCTTAAACGAAACTGCTGCTACAACGATATTAGAGGGATCTTCAAAATTAAGAAATACATATGATCAGTTTAACCAAACGGTAATAGAACAATCTCGTGAATTAGGGTTTTCTTGCTATGAAATCGCAATTTCATTAAGAGAAGATTGTTTACTAAAGGCAGCACGAGTGTTTATGGTGTTTGAAGTTCTTGAAAAATGCGGAGAAGTAATTAAGTCGACTCCAACAGTAGATCAATTGGAGGAAGAGCAATTTGATCAAGAGTTTGTGGTAACCCTCGTGACAAAAGAAGAAAAAATGGATATTGAAAAGAAAATAGTCAAAGTTTCAGAGGTGGAGAAAGTAATCATTTCACAAATTACGATCGAAATGATTAGGGAGATGGATAATGAAACTGGAAATAGTACTTCGCCAGGGACTGTACGCAATGAAAACATATTAGAAGGATCAAAAGGAGCTCAAAGCGTCAAAACAGAACCCAATAGCCAAACTAATGAAATCTCAAAGCCACAATCAAAATTATCTAATCATACTAATAAGACGATTAGAGTAAATATCGAACGCCTTGATATATTAATGAACTTATTTGAAGAACTGGTGATTGATCGTGGAAGGTTAGAGCAAATTTCAAAAGAACTAAAGCATTCAGAATTAAATGACACGGTTGAACGAATGTCTAGAATTTCTGGAGACTTACAAAATATTATTTTAAATATGAGAATGGTCCCGATCGAAACCGTGTTTAACCGCTTCCCTAAAATGGTTCGGCAACTTGCTAAAGATTTAAATAAAAAAATCGAATTGAAAATTATCGGTGCCGAAACCGAACTTGATCGAACAGTCATCGATGAAATCGGTGATCCCCTTGTACATCTTATTAGAAATGCATTAGATCATGGAATTGAAACCATTGAAACTCGTATAAAAGCAGGTAAACCTGAAACGGGTACAGTACAGTTAAAAGCGTTTCATAGTGGAAATCACGTATTCATTGAAATAGAAGATGATGGTGGTGGGATTTCCCGAGATAGAGTCATTAGGAAAGCAGTGTCAAGAGGGATTATAACCGAAGAAACGGCTTCAACGTTATCTAATAGACAAGTTAATGAATTAATTATGGCTTCTGGATTTTCTACTGCTGAAACGATTTCAGATATATCAGGAAGAGGGGTGGGACTTGATGTAGTCAAATCTACAATAGAATCTCTTGGAGGTTCTATCACCATTGATTCTGAAGAAGGAAAAGGCAGTATTTTCTCTATTCAATTACCTTTAACTCTTTCAATAATTGCCGTTATGTTAGTAGAAGTTCAAAAGGAGAAATATGCTATCCCTCTTTCTTCGATTATAGAAACGGCCATTGTAAGAAAAACCGAGATTATGAATGCACATAATCAAAAAGTCATTGATTATAGAGGTAAAGTAGTACCGCTTGTTCGTTTAGAGGATGTCTTTCAAGTCCCTGTTGAAAAGCAGGAAAATGCCGAATTTTTCTCTGTTGTTATTGTGAGAAAAGGCGAAAAGATGGCCGCTCTAGTAGTGGAATCATTTATGGGACAACAGGAAGTTGTATTAAAGTCACTAGGAAATTACTTGAAAGATGTTTTTGCCATCTCCGGGGCTACAATTCTAGGTGATGGTCAAGTAGCATTGATTATTGATTGCAATGCTTTAATTAAGTAGGGGGAATTCAAAATGAGCAAAGTGGCGACAGGGAAAGAAATCAAAGTAATCGTTTTTCAACTTTTAGATAAAGAATATGCAATACCAGTTAATCAAGTACAATCAATTGAAAAAATACAGCATATTACCCGTGTCCCCAAAGTAGAAGAGTATGTAAAAGGTGTCATAAATTTGCGTGGAGTCGTAATTCCGATTATAGATTTAAGTAGTAGATTCGACTTAACACCACAAGAACAAACAGATCATACAAGGGTGATTATTGCAAATATTGATGGGATGGAAGTCGGTCTTGTTGTTGACTCTGCCAATGATGTATTAGATATCCCTTTAGAAGCCATTGAACAACAGCCTGAAGTTGTTGGGGGAATAGAAGCAGAATATATAAGTGGAGTAGCAAAGATCGAAAAAAGATTATTAATTCTCCTACATTTAGATAAAGTCTTAATTTCAAATAGAATAGGATAATGGATATGAGCTATGAGGAAAAGATCTCACCTATTCACTTAGATCTATTAAAAGAAATTGGTAATATAGGTGCAGGTAATGCTGCAACTGCACTTTCAAAACTTATGAATCAAAAGGTTGACATGAAAGTACCAAGTGTAAGAATCGTTTCTTTTAATGAAATGATGGATTTAGCAGGTGGGACAGAAAATGTTGTATTAAGCATCTTTTTAAGAGTGGATGGTGATGCCCCTGGCAGTATGTTTTTTGTCCTTCCTCTAGAACAGGCATCATTTTTTGCACAAAGAATGATTGGAGACAAAACCATTACTTTTGAAGAACCGCCATATTCTGAAATTGGTCTTTCTGCAATGCAGGAGCTTGGAAATATTTTATCGGGATCTTATTTATCTGCATTATCGGATTTTACAAACATTCATTTATATCCATCAGTTCCTGAATTAAGTATTGATATGGTGGGTGCCATTATTAGTTATGGTCTTGTAAAAGTTTCACAAGTTAGTGATTATGTGATTGTCATTGATACTGCATTGAGAGAAGAGAATTTACCCAACTCAGAAAGTGTAAACGGGCACTTTTTCTTACTTCCTGACCCCGATTCATTTCAAACCATTTTTAAAACACTAGGAGTCATTTGATGGTTGCAACATCAGAAATAATTAAAATTGGTATTGCAGATTTGAATATTGCCAATGAACATCAATCATTAAGAACATCTGGTCTCGGATCTTGTGTTGGTGTAGTGATTTATGATGCCGAAGCGGGCCTGGCGGGAATGGTGCATATAATGCTTCCAAGCTCAAACCTATTCAAAGGTAGCACCATCAACAAGGCTAAATTTGCAGATACAGGGATTCGGGAGTTAGTAGAGCGGTTAATAGGAAATGGGGCACATGTCTCACGATTAAAGGCCAAAATATCAGGTGGTGCCCAAATGTTTCAGCATACAACAAAAAGTGATCTAATGAGGATTGGTCCTAGAAATGTTGATGCTGTAAAAGAAGAATTAAGGTTATTAAATATCCCACTACTAGCAGAAGATATTGGCGGAAAGAATGGACGAACCGTTGAGTTTACCCTTGAAACTTGCATGCTTCGTATCAGAACAGTAAATCACGGTGTTAAAGAAATATGAGAGTTACTATATGATTGACCCATATGATTTTTTAACCGTAGTTAAAGTCAGTAATGTTAATAATTTAATAGGTATATAACTAATAAAGATTCGTAGTACCTAATCCCCGGAATTAGTCAATTTGTTATAATAGATTGATAGGGATAGGACAGCAGCGAGGAGGTTAAAAATGTCACAGTCCTCAACAGTGGATGAACAACAATATTGGAAATTATGGACAAAGTCCCGTGATTCGCATGCAGGAGATATGCTTGTAAAGCGGTATTTGCCCCTTGTATCCTATCATGTCCAGCGCATTGCTGTCAGTTTACCAAAAAATGTTTCCCGTGATGACTTAAAAAGTTTAGGATTAATGGGATTATTGGATGCACTCCAAAAATTTGACCCAACTAGAGATCTGAAATTTGATACCTATGCATCCTTTCGTGTACGTGGTGCGATCATTGATGGTTTAAGGAAAGAGGATTGGCTTCCACGATCAACACGAGAACGTGCAAAAAAAATTGAAGCAAAAATAGAGCAATTGGAACAAAGATTGCTAAGGCATGTAACCTCTGAAGAAATCGCAGTAGAATTAAATCTTACTTCTGAAGATGTATGTCAAACAATGAATGAACACTTTTTTGCAAATGTACTCTCAATTGACGAGCATCTCCAAGACGAAGAAAATGATCATTCCTTTACAATCCGAGATGATAAACAAATACTACCTGAAGAACGTTTGTTAAAAGTTGAAGCATTGAATGATCTTGAAAGAGTTATTGAGAAGCTTTCTGAAAAAGAGCAACTTGTCCTTAGTTTGTTTTACCATGAAGAATTAACTCTTACCGAAATTGGCGAAGTCATGAGTTTATCAACCTCTAGAATCTCACAAATTCATTCCAAAGCCATTTTTAAATTAAGAAACTTTCTTAGTTCATAGTGGTTAAAGAGAGAGGGATTTTAAATGAGTCTAAAAGCGATTGAATTACAAATTGCCCTACCCAAAACTTTTGAAGCTGGGAAAATCGCTGATCAACAGCAGCAACAAAGTCAATTAGCACAAAATTATGCCGCCGAAGAGTCGGTAAAAGAATTAACAAAGAAAAGAATACGAGTCAGTAGCAATGAGGCTAAACAGGACGTAACGACAATGAAAGAACCAAGCCAAAGAAATTCTGTCGATAAAAGTATAAAACAAGAAAACTCCCTTCATCCTTACAAGGGAATACTAATTGATTATAACGGGTAATCACAAACTTTGAAGACAATACGAGAGATAAAGGTGAGAAAATGACGACAGTTTTTTTTATGATCATTAGTTTTATTCTTAATGCGGTTGCTCTTTTAGCAATCGTTATTTTATATACAAGACAAAATCGCCTTATGAATGTTGAGAAACAACAAAAAAAAATGGTAAAAGAAATGGAAGAAGTAATATCAACCTATCTTATAGAAATGAAGGATGAGAATGAACAATTTATTAGGAGGTTTGACAAACTTCACAGGTCAGAAGCAAATCATAATACATCTCCATTAAGTTTTCCTGAAATGACCTCTACAATAGAGAAGTCCGATGAGAGTAAATCCGAGTTTTCAAAAGAGTCGCCACTTACTTATAAGAAAGCAGCTGCCATAAAAGCATATACAAATAAAAAGGAAGATACACCTTTTGATGATCATCAACCCTCTCATGAATTAATTCAAAAAGAAGAAGAGAAATCAGAGTATGCTCAAATTGTCTTGCTTAAAAAACAGGGATACGATCTCAATCAGATTGCTCAAAAATTACATAAAGGAATGACAGAAGTTGAGCTAATAATAAAATTCAATCAAAATCAATAATATTTTCTTGATTGGTCATTAGTGTTATGCTATATTAATTCATGGTGTTATTACACACGCTTCTGGATTTAAATAGAGGGTGCTATTTTCAATAGTCTTTATTTAAAAATGAATGAAGCGGAGGAAAACAAAAAACCATTTAGGAGGAAACACACATGTCAGTAATTTCAATGAAACAATTACTTGAAGCTGGTGTACATTTCGGACACCAAACACGCCGTTGGAACCCAAAAATGAAGAAGTACATCTTCACTGAGCGTAACGGCATCTACATTATCGACCTTCAAAAAACGGTTAAGAAGGTTGAAGAAGCATACAACTTCGTGAAAGAATTAGCTGGAAATGGCGGTAAAATTCTTTTCGTTGGTACGAAAAAACAAGCACAAGAATCTGTGAAAGAAGAAGCAGAACGTGCTGGAATGTATTTCATCAACCAACGCTGGTTAGGTGGAACGCTTACAAACTTTGAAACAATCCAAAAGCGTATTAATCGTCTTAAAAAGATTGAAAAAATGGAAGAGGATGGAACGTTCGAAGTTCTTCCTAAAAAAGAAGTAGTACAACTTAAAAAAGAGCATGAGCGTTTAGTTAAATTCCTAGGCGGAATTAAAGATATGCAATCTCTACCAGATGCTCTATTCATTATCGACCCGCGTAAAGAGCGTATTGCTGTAGCTGAAGCTCGTAAATTAAACATCCCTATTGTAGGAATTGTTGATACAAACTGCGATCCAGATGAAATTGACGTAGTAATTCCTGCAAATGATGATGCGATTCGTGCAGTTAAGCTTCTTACTGGTAAAATGGCTGATGCTATCCTTGAAGCTAAGCAAGGTGAGGAAGTAGCTGTAACGGCTGAGTAATGATGTTAAAAAGGTGATAATAGGGACCTACCCTTATCACCTTTTTTTAAAGAATACTTGAAATTTGGTATGAAAAAGTCAATAAATGGATTTACTAATTTTACATAGTGAATATAAGGAGGAAGAGAATTATGGCAATTACTGCGCAAATGGTTAAAGAACTACGTGAAAAAACTGGCGCTGGAATGATGGACTGTAAAAAAGCGTTAACAGAAACTGATGGGGATATGGATAAAGCAATTGATTTCCTTCGTGAAAAAGGAATTGCTAAAGCTGCTAAAAAAGCAGACCGTATTGCTGCAGAAGGTACTACCTACATTCAAAGTAATGGTAATGAAGCAATTATTCTTGAAGTAAATGCTGAGACTGACTTCGTTGCTAAAAATGAAAACTTCCAAAATCTTGTTAAGGAGCTTGGAACTCATTTACTTAACAACAAACCAGCATCAGTTGAAGATGCTCAAGATTCAAAAATGGATAATGGTTCAACAGTTAGCGAATTCATTAACGCTGCAATCGCTAAAATTGGAGAGAAAATCACACTTCGCCGTTTTGAAATCCGTACAAAAGGTGATAATGCAGCATTCGGAGAGTACTTACACATGGGTGGCCGTATCGCCGTTCTAACTGTTGTTGAAGGGACTACAGATGCAGAAGTAGCAAAAGATGTAGCTATGCATGCTGCTGCTTTAAACCCTAAATATGTATCACGTGATCAAGTATCTGCCGAAGAAGTAGAACGTGAGCGTGAGGTTCTTACACAACAAGCACTTAATGAAGGTAAACCAGAAAATATCGTTGCTAAAATGGTAGAGGGTCGCCTTGGTAAATATTTTGAAGATATCTGTATTCTTGACCAAGCTTTCGTTAAAAATCCAGATCAAAAAGTACGTCAATTCTTAGAATCTAAGGGGGCTACTTTAACTGACTTCATTCGTTATGAAGTAGGAGAAGGATTAGAGAAGCGTCAAGAAAACTTCGCTGATGAAGTTATGAGCCAAGTGAAAAAATAATGTAGCAGGTAAAATACATTACTTATGCTAGGGAACACATAGTGTGTTCCCTATTTTTCAAGAAAATAATTACATAATGGAGGTTCACATGAGCGTTCCAAAATACAAACGTGTCGTATTGAAATTAAGTGGTGAAGCTCTAGCAGGTGCTGAAGGCTTCGGAATTAATCCAAGTGTTATCAAAAATGTAGCAGAAGAAGTTAAAGAAATTTCAAATTTAGGTGTTGAAGTAGCAGTTGTAGTTGGTGGAGGTAACATCTGGCGTGGTAAAATAGGTAGTGAGATGGGAATGGATCGAGCTTCAGCTGATTATATGGGGATGTTAGCAACCGTTATGAACTCACTTGCTCTTCAAGATAGCCTTGAGAACATTGGGATTGAAACGAGAGTTCAAACATCCATTGATATGAGGCAGGTAGCAGAACCTTATATTAGAAGAAGAGCTATTCGACATCTTGAGAAAAAACGAGTCGTCATTTTTGCAGCGGGAACAGGAAATCCTTATTTCTCTACAGATACAACAGCTGCTTTAAGGGCTGCAGAAATTGAAGCGGAAGTAATTCTTATGGCTAAGAACAACGTAGACGGAGTTTATTCTGCTGATCCGAAACTTGACGAAAATGCGGTAAAATATGATGAGCTTTCATACTTGGATGTACTTAAGGAAGGTCTTGCTGTTATGGATTCAACCGCATCTTCTTTATGTATGGACAACAACATTCCGCTCATAGTATTCTCTATTATGGAAGAAGGAAACATTAAGCGAGTATTACAAGGTGAAACGATTGGTACTATTGTTAGGGGGAAAGTATAATGCCAAAACAAGTTATGACAAATGCAAATGACAAAATGTCTAAAGCGATTCAAACATTTACACGTGAACTTGCATCGATTCGTGCAGGACGAGCTAATGCATCGCTTTTAGACAAAATTACAGTTGATTATTATGGTGCACCAACTCCAGTAAATCAATTAGCAGGTATTTCAATTCCGGAGGCTCGTATGCTTGTCATTCAACCATATGATAAATCAGCTTTGGGAGATATTGAAAAAGCGATTTTAAAATCTGATTTAGGTATTACGCCTACAAGTGATGGAAATATTTTGAGAATCGTCATTCCTGCTTTAACGGAAGAGCGTCGTAAAGAACTTGTGAAACTTGTGAAGAAAGAAGCAGAAGATGCAAAAGTAGCGATTCGAAACGTTCGACGCGATGCTAACGATGATCTTAAAAAGCTTGAAAAGAACGGTGAAATTACAGAGGATGATTTAAGAGGTTACTCTGATGACGTTCAGAAGCTTACAGATGATAATATCGCTAAAATTGATAGTATTACGAAGGATAAAGAGAAAGAAATTTTAGAAGTATGATTAGAAACCCTCTATATTAGGGGGTTTTTTTATCATTTAAAGTAAATTACATAGGTTATACGATAAAATTATTACATACTATAAGGGTTTTAAAATTTATTTTTAAAATTTTCCTATAAATGTGGGATTCGATAAGCTGGAATGCTAATTTTTTTACAGATATCCTGATTGTTTTTTGTTATGATAGTAAGGGTAAAAACTTTCTTTGATAGTGTAGTGGAGGATTTATTTATGTTAAATAAAATGAAGTTATGGAAAAGTCAAAAAAAAGATATAGATTTTGATGACCGTTTCCAAGAAGTATTGCAGCATTCTATTCCCCATCATATCGCCATTATTATGGATGGAAATGGAAGATGGGCGAAAAAGAGAGCTCTTCCACGCGTTGCAGGCCATCATGAAGGAATGAAGGTTGTTCGTAAAATCACTAGATTAGCGAATAAACTGGGTGTTAAAACCCTTACTTTGTATGCATTCTCTACAGAGAATTGGAAACGACCCAAAATGGAAGTTGATTATTTAATGAAGCTACCTGAAGAGTTTCTTGGTAAATTTCTTCCTGAATTAATAGAAGAAAACGTTAGAGTAACAATGATGGGCTATGATAAGCATTTGCCTGAACATACAGCAAATGCGGTAATGAATGCTATGGATGCAACAAAAGATAATGACGGACTTGTATTAAATTTTGCTCTTAATTACGGGTCACGCGCTGAAATCCTTGATGCAGTGAAAAATGTCTTAAAAGATGTAAATAATGGTATAATAAATGAAGGTCAGATAGATGAAGACACTTTCTCAAACTATCTGATGACTAAAGAATTACCAGATCCGGACTTGTTAATTCGCACAAGTGGAGAGATTCGTTTAAGTAACTTTATGCTTTGGCAATTAGCTTATACAGAGTTTTGGTTTACACCTGTATTGTGGCCAGATTTTGACGAAAAGCATTTAATTGAAGCGATTGAGGCTTTTCAAGGCCGCTCTAGACGGTTTGGTGGTTTGCAAAGTGAGGAATTAAAATGAAGCAAAGAATTATTACCGCTATTGTAGCGGCAGCAGTATTTTTACCTATCGTTTTATACGGGAATATGCCGTTTATCATTTTAACGTATTTACTAGCAACAATTGCTTTATTTGAAACGTTAAAAATGAGAAATCAAACAATCCTGTCTATACCTGGAATGATATCGATCGCACTTTTATGGATTTTTTTGTTGCCGAGCCAATATAATAAAGTATTAGAAGATATGGGGCTTTCCAAAATTGAATTAGCCTTGTTAGCGGTTCTATTATTTTTGACCTATACTGTGGTAACAAAAAATCGTTTTACATTTGATGATGTTGCATTTTCGACACTTGCCACCTTATATGTAGGAATCGGTTTCTACTACTTTATTGAAACTCGTAATCATGATCAGGGATTGGCCTTTGTATTTTATGCATTATTTATCATTTGGACTACAGACTCAGGAGCTTATTTTATTGGACGGGCAATGGGAAAGAAGAAGCTATGGCCTGATATAAGCCCTAATAAAACAATCGAGGGTGCTCTTGGCGGTGTTGTGTGTGCGTTAATTGTCGCTGTGATATTCATTTTCTTTGTTGATTTGGGAGGAATATCTATTCCAAAACTCCTGATTGTAACAGCGATATTATCTGCCTTCGGACAAATTGGGGATTTAGTGGAATCAGCTCTTAAGCGTCACTATGCAGTGAAGGATTCTGGTCAACTATTGCCAGGTCATGGAGGAATTCTAGATCGATTCGATAGTTTATTATTTGTCCTTCCTTTGTTGCATTTTCTTGTTTTTGTTTAAACGGTTGGCAGAGATTGAGGAGTGAAAAGATTGAAGAAGATTAGTTTAATGGGGGCAACAGGGTCGATTGGAATGCAAACCCTTGACATTATTAGGGAACACCCTGATAAGTTTCAATTGGTCGCAATGTCTGCAGGTAGAAACATTGAAGACACAAGAAAAATCATAAATGAATTTCGACCTAAATTGGTTTCTGTACAAAGTGAAGAGGATGCTATTAAAATTAAATCAGAAAACACATCTTCCATGATCGTTCTTTTCGGAGAAGAGGGACTTGTGGAAGTTGCATGTCAACACGACGCAGACATAATTGTAAATGCTGTCTTAGGAAGTGTTGGACTATATCCGACACTTCAAGCAATTGAGGCTGGAAAGGATATTGCAATTGCAAATAAAGAAACACTTGTCATAGCAGGTCATTTAGTAATGAAGGCTGCTAGAGAAAAAGGTGTATCTATACTTCCAGTAGATAGTGAGCATTCTGCCATTTTCCAATGCTTACAAGGTGAAAGTGAGAAGAATATTGAGAAATTGATCATCACTGCGTCAGGAGGTAGTTTTCGAGATAGAACAAGAGAGGATCTTTTAGGAGTAACGGTTGAAGAAGCATTAAACCATCCAAATTGGTCAATGGGTGCAAAAATCACCATAGATTCGGCGACAATGATGAATAAGGGTCTTGAAGTACTTGAAGCACATTGGCTGTTTGATATCCCGTTTGATAAAATAAATGTTCTCTTACATAGAGAGAGTATTATTCACTCAATGGTGGAATTTCATGATAGCTCTGTTATGGCACAACTTGGAACACCCGATATGAGAGTTCCAATACAATATGCTCTTACATTTCCAGATAGATTCCCTAGAAAGCAGATGAGTAAGTTAAACCTAGCAGATATTGGCACATTACATTTTGAGAAGATGGATTACGAACGATTCCGCTGTTTAGCATTTGCATTTGAATCGGGGAAAATTGGTGGATCAATGCCAACGGTTTTAAATGCAGCAAATGAAGCGGCTGTTGACCTTTTCCTTAAAGGGAAAATCACTTTCTTAGAAATCGAGGATATAATTGAAAAATCAATATCAAAGCATAATACTATCAAGAATCCAAGTCTTGATACAATTAGACAGCTTGATCATGAGACTAGAAGCTCTATTTATTCCCTTTAAAATATAAACGGAAAGTGAAATCGAAAAGTACTCTGCACGATAAGAAATGAATTTGAAAAGGTGGTTTTTCATTTGCAAACAGTGATAGCCTTTATCGTCATTTTTGGCGCACTTGTTTTCTTTCATGAACTCGGACACTTCATATTTGCGAAACGAGCAGGGATTCTTTGCCGTGAATTTGCAATAGGGTTTGGCCCGAAAGTGTTCTCCTATAAAAAAAGTGAAACAACTTATACGATACGTTTATTACCTTTAGGTGGATTTGTTCGTATGGCAGGGGAAGATCCCGAGATGGTTGAATTGAAACCAGGCTATCGGGTAGGACTCTTGTTAAATCGTGATGAAACCATTAAGAAAATTGTGGTTAACAATAAGGATCGTTTTCAAAACTTACGTGTAATTGAAGTAGAAGAAGCAGATCTCGAACACAAATTATTTATTCGAGGCTACGAAGAAGAGGATGAAGAAGCGACAACTTTTACAATTGACAGAGAAGCTGTGATAGTAGAGGATGGTGTAGAAACACAAATTGCCCCTTGGGATCGACAATTTGCTTCAAAAACTTTAGGGCAAAGAGCGATGGCTATTTTTGCAGGTCCATTATTTAACTTTATCTTAGCTTTCTTTATATTCTTACTTGTAGGTTTATTGCAGGGAGTACCAACGAATGATCCTGTTCTAGGAAATTTAACAGATGATGGAGCTGCTAAAGAGGCAGGTCTTCAAACTGGTGATATCGTTCAAAGTATTGATAATAGTGAAATTTCAACATGGGAAGATATCGTAAAAGTGATTCAGAAGCATCCTGGGGATGAATTAGTATTCACTGTGGATAGAAATGGAGAGTCACAAGACATTTCCGTTACCCCTAAGCCTCAAGAGATTGAAGGGGAGGAAATTGGGATTATAGGTGTTCATAGCCCAGTTGAAAAGTCGCCACTCCGCGTCATAGGTAATGGATTTGAGCAAACCTACGAATGGACTAAGATGATATTTGTTATGTTAGGAAAATTGGTCACAGGTCAATTTTCGATTGATGCCTTATCTGGTCCAGTAGGAATTTACCATTCCACAGATGTGGTTGCCAAATCCGGCATCTTCTATTTGATGAAGTGGGGAGCAATATTAAGTATTAACCTTGGTATTATGAACTTGCTGCCTGTTCCGGCACTTGACGGTGGAAGATTAATGTTTTTCGCGGTAGAAGCAGTACGAGGTAAGCCTGTCGACCGCCAAAAAGAGGGAATGGTTCACTTTATAGGTTTTGCCCTTTTAATGGTCCTGATGTTAGTTGTAACATGGAATGATATCCAGAGATTCTTCCTCTAGGAGATTCAATTTAAAGAGTGGTTGACTTACAAACATGTAATGAATCACCATTACAATATATAGAAGTGGATCCTGAATTGTTTCTATCTATGTAAAGTGATTTCATAACAATGTAAGTCAACCTTTTTAACTACGAACGAAGTTGAGAGGTGCTAGATAATGAAGCAAAGTATGACATTGATCCCTACCTTAAGAGAGGTTCCTGCTGATGCTGATGTAAAAAGCCATCAGCTTTTATTGAGAGCAGGTTTTATTCGTCAAAATGCAAGTGGTATATATAGTTTTTTACCTTTAGGTAAAATAGTATTGCAAAAAGTTGAAGAGATTATCCGTGAAGAAATGATGAATGCAGGTGCAGTAGAATTATTAATGCCAGCCTTACAACAGGCTGAGCTTTGGAAGGAATCTGGAAGGTGGAATACATATGGTCCTGAATTAATGCGATTAAAGGACCGCCACGAACGTGAATTTGCTTTAGGAGCAACTCACGAAGAGGTTATTACAAGCTTAGTTCGTGATGAAATTAAATCATATAAAAAACTACCGCTTGCCCTTTACCAAATTCAGACAAAGTATCGTGATGAGAAAAGGCCAAGATTTGGTTTGCTGCGTGGTAGAGAATTCATTATGAAGGATGCCTATTCTTTTCATTCTAGCTTCGAAAGTCTAGATGAACAGTATGAAAAAATGTTTACTGCCTATTCGAATATTTTTAAACGTTGTGGGTTAAATTTTAGAGCCGTTATTGCCGATTCTGGTGCTATGGGAGGGAAAGATACTCATGAATTTATGGTGTTATCAGATGTTGGTGAAGATACAATCGCCTATTCTGATACATCCCAGTATGCTGCAAATATTGAGATGGCCCCAGTCATAACAGAATATGTACAATCAACAGAAAACCAACAAGAGCTTGAAAAGGTATCCACTCCAGGACAGAAATCCATTGATGATGTATCTAGATTTTTACAAGTGAATCCTGATAACTGTGTTAAAACCAAGCTGTTTAAAGCTGATGATGAATATGTGATTATCTTATCACGTGGTGACCATGAGATTAATGACATTAAGGTGAAAAATTTACTTGAAGCCGATCTTGTTGAATTAGCTTCAGCAGAAGAGACGAAAAATGTTTTTCAGTGCAGTGTCGGATCACTAGGGCCAATTGGGATTAGTAACGTTCGAATCATTGCTGATAATGCTGTTAAGAGTATGAAAGATTTTGTTTGTGGTGCAAATGAAGAAGGATATCATTATATAAATACAAATTTAGAACGGGATTTTCAGGTCGCAGAGTTTGCTGATTTACGATTTATACAAGAAGGGGATCCTTCGCCAGATGGAAAAGGTATCATTAAATTTGCAAAAGGCATCGAAGTTGGTCATGTGTTTAAATTAGGAACTCGATATAGTGAAGCCATGAATGGAACCTTTCTGGATGAAAATGGACGAGCTAAAGAAATGATTATGGGGTGTTATGGTATTGGTGTTTCGAGAACACTTGCAGCGGTTGCTGAACAATACAATGACGAAAATGGGCTGTTGTGGCCTTCCGTACTTACGCCATACGATCTTCATTTAATTCCTATCAATTTAAAAGATGAAGCACAGTCGTCTCTTGCCTTTGAGTTATATGGTTTATTAAGAGAAAACCGTTTTGATGTTTTAATGGATGACCGAATGGAAAGACCTGGTGTTAAGTTTGCAGATTCGGATCTCATAGGACTGCCTATTCGAATTACTGTTGGAAAAAAAGCAGCTGAAGGAATTGTCGAAGTAAAGGTTCGGAAAACGGGTGAAATGCATGAAGTGAAGAAAGAAGATTTGATGGAAAAACTCCAGGATCTATACCGTTCTCTTCCTTAATGAATCCATGATATGATAATACAAGTAAGAAGGGGCTGACCCTAGTAAGCAGATAATTAGGTCGGAATGAATAGAATGATTCAATCTACTATTCTTCGTGTTCTATTGTCGAAAAGGGTCACCCCTTTAGTCTGTTTATAATGAATTGGAGTTTACTATACAAATAGGTAGATGAGAGGGGGAGAGAAATCATGCAACTAGATGGGAAGAAGGAACGTTTTCAATTATTATTACAGCAGTTAGATTTAACTGACGACGCTTATGTGTCGTATTTTCAAAATGCCGAAATTGAAAAATTGGTAGTCGATCGAGTAGAAAAGAAATGGCATTTTTACTTTAATTTTGAGAAACTGCTGCCTTGCACAATTTGGACTCGATTTTCTAATTCATTACAAAAAGCATTTCAACATATTGCTAAAGTCCAATTTAGCTTAAGAGTAGCTGACTCAAATTTTACTCATGAGCTTGTACTTGATTATTGGAATGAATGTATAAAAGAAATTGACGGAATTTCTCCTCCATTATTGGCACTATTAAATAATAATGTTCCAAAAATTCAGGGGAATAAAATTCTAGTAGAAACTTCTAGTGAAATGGAAGCAATGGCGATAAAAAATAAGTATGGTCCTGTTATTTCTAATATTTTTCAAAACTTTGGATTTCCTACACTTCAAGTGGAAGCAACGAAAATCGAATCAGCTAATAATCAAGATGATTACCAGAAATTCTTAGAAGAAAAAAGAAAAGAAGATGAAGAACGTGGAAAACAAGCTGTAATAGAAATGCAGAAAAAAGAAAATGAAAAGTCGAATGGTGATGACGCTCCAACCGGTCCACTAATGATAGGCTTAACCATTAAAGATGACGCTGATTTCAGAAAGATGGAGGACATCGTCGATGAAGAACGCAGGATCGCATTAGAAGGATACATTTTTGATGCTGAAACTAAAGAGCTGCGAAGCGGAAGAACGTTGCTAACGTTTAAAGTTACTGATTATACAAGTTCATTCCTAGTGAAAATGTTCTCTCGTGACAAAGAAGATGCAGCCATGATGGAACATGTTAAAAAAGGGATGTGGGTTCGGTGTCGTGGAAGTATACAAAATGATACCTTTGTACGCGACCTTGTCATGATTGCGAATGACATTAATGAAATTAAACCTGTACTTCGATTAGATACTGCACCACAAGACGAGCGTAGAGTAGAATTACATTTGCATACCCCGATGAGTCAAATGGATGCGGTTTCGTCTGTAAGTGATTTGGTTAGTCAAGCGAAAAGATGGGGGCATAAAGCCATTGCGATTACTGATCATGCAGTTGCTCAATCTTTTCCAGAGGCATATAGTGCTAGTAAAAAAAATGATATTAAGATGATTTATGGATTAGAAGCTAATCTTGTAGATGATGGAGTACCGATTGCCTATAACGACACTCATATCCCACTAGATGATGACACGACATATGTGGTATTTGACGTAGAAACAACAGGTCTTTCAGCGGTGTATGATACGATTATTGAGCTTGCTGCTGTAAAGATTCGCAATGGAGAAATCATTGACCGTTTCGAATCTTTTGCTAATCCGCATCATCGTCTTTCAGCAACAACGATTGATTTAACAGGGATTACAGATGATATGGTAGAAAATGCACCTGAGATAGGTGATGTATTAAAGGATTATTTTAATTGGGTAGAGGATGGGATTCTCGTTGCCCATAATGCATCATTTGATATGGGATTTCTGAATGTTGGATATAAACAATGCGGACTTGGAAAAGCAGAAAATCCAGTTATTGATACATTAGAGCTTGCGAGATTACTATATCCTGAAATGAAAAATCATCGACTCAATACGCTTGCCAAGAAATTTGATGTAGAGCTCACACAGCATCATCGTGCCATCTACGATGCTGAAGCAACGGGATACCTTTTAATTAAAATGTTGAAGGATGCCCTTGAAAAAGGGATCCACTATCATGACCAGTTCAATGACTTTATGGGGAAAGGTGATGCATACAAACGTTCACGCCCTTATCATTGCACACTTCTTGCTCAAACAGAAGAAGGTTTAAAGAATTTGTACAAGCTTGTTTCCATTTCGCACATGAATTATTTTTATCGAGTTCCAAGAATCCCAAGATCTCAATTACAGAAGTACCGATCTGGAATTTTAGTTGGATCTGGATGTGCAAAAGGAGAAGTTTTTGAAGGAATGATGCAAAAAGCTCCTGAAGAGGTTGAAGATACGGCAAGATTCTATGATTATATTGAGGTCCAACCGAAGGAAGTTTATCAGCACCTTATAGAGCTTGAGCTTGTTCAAAACCAGAAGAATTTAGAGGACATAATTAAAAAACTAATCGCATTGGGCGTTAAATTAGAAATTCCTGTAGTAGCGACTGGAAACGTCCATTATTTGAACCCGAATGATAAGATATACCGAAAGATATTAGTATCATCTCAAGGGGGCGCCAATCCCTTAAATCGTCATACATTACCAGACGTTCATTTTAGAACAACGAACGAAATGCTAGATTCTTTCCGCTTTTTAGGCGAAGAAAAAGCAAAAGAGATTGTCGTGACCAATTCTAATAAGATAGCTGATCTAATTGAAGAGATTAAACCAATTAAAGATGATCTATATACACCTAAAATTGAAGGTGCAGATGAAGAGATGCGTAGAATGAGCTATGATATGGCTAAAAGTATCTACGGCGATCAGCTTCCAGAAATAGTAGAAGCAAGACTTGAAAAGGAATTAAAAAGTATAATTGGACATGGATTTGCGGTTATTTATCTCATTTCACATAAATTGGTTAAGAAATCTCTAGATGATGGCTACCTAGTAGGGTCACGTGGATCTGTCGGGTCGTCTTTTGTTGCGACAATGACAGAGATTACAGAGGTAAATCCGCTTCCGCCACATTATGTATGTCCTAGTTGCCGTCACTCAGAATTTTTTAATGATGGGTCTGTTGGTTCAGGTTTTGATTTACCAGACAAATACTGCCCTGAATGTGGAACAACATACCGTAAAGATGGACATGATATTCCTTTTGAAACGTTTCTTGGTTTTAAAGGAGATAAAGTTCCTGATATCGATCTGAACTTCTCAGGAGAATATCAACCAATCGCACATAACTATACAAAGATCCTCTTTGGGGAAGAATATGTTTACCGTGCAGGAACAATTGGAACTGTCGCTGAAAAAACAGCATTCGGTTATGTAAAAGGATATGCATCAGATAACAATATCCAAATCAGAGGTGCTGAGATCGATCGGTTAGTAAAAGGGTGTACAGGGGTAAAACGTACGACTGGACAACATCCAGGAGGAATCATCGTAGTCCCTGATTATATGGATATCTTTGATTTTTCACCGATTCAATTCCCTGCAGATGATACGAAATCAGAATGGAAAACCACGCATTTTGATTTCCATTCCATACATGATAATCTATTGAAACTCGATATTCTTGGACACGATGATCCAACAGTTATTCGTATGTTACAGGATTTATCAGGGATAGATCCAAAAACGATCCCTACCGATGATCCGGAAGTCATGAAAATTTTTAGCGGAACAGAATCATTGGGTGTAACAGAAGAGCAAATTATGTGTAAGACAGGTACATTGGGAATTCCTGAGTTCGGTACAAGATTCGTTCGGCAAATGCTTGAGGATACAAAGCCAACGACATTTTCAGAGCTTGTTCAAATTTCGGGATTATCGCATGGTACAGATGTTTGGTTAGGGAACGCCCAGGAACTCATTCACAATAACACTTGCACATTAAGTGAAGTGATAGGTTGTCGAGATGATATAATGGTTTACTTGATTTATCAAGGCTTAGAACCATCACTTGCCTTTAAGATAATGGAATTTGTTCGTAAAGGTAAAGGTCTAAACGATGAGTGGGAAGAGGATATGAAGAACAACGGTGTTCCTGATTGGTATATAGATTCATGTAAAAAAATTAAATATATGTTCCCTAAAGCCCACGCAGCAGCTTATGTATTGATGGCCGTTAGAATTGCTTATTTCAAGGTGCACCATGCATTACTTTATTATGCAGCCTATTTTACCGTACGTGCGGAAGATTTTGATATTGAAGCAATGGTAAGGGGATCACAAGCTGTTCGAGCGAAAATAGAAGAGATTAATGCCAAAGGTCTAGATGCATCACCTAAAGAGAAAAATACTTTAACAGTTCTAGAACTCGCTTTAGAGATGTGTGAAAGGGGCTATAAGTTCCAAAAGGTAGATTTGTATCGTTCTTCAGCAACGGATTTTATTATTGACGGTAATTCACTGATTCCACCATTTAATTCGATTCCTGGATTAGGCACAAACGCCGCTATAAATATTGTAAAAGCAAGAGAAGATGGGGAGTTTCTTTCAAAAGAGGATCTTCAACAGCGTGGTAGAGTGTCAAAGACGATTATCGAATATTTAACTAATCATGGATGTTTAGATTCATTACCGGACCAAAATCAATTATCATTGTTCTAAACTCTATACTGGCAGGCGGTTTTGTTTGCATAAAAATGTTGATTATGGTATATTTTTATTGGAAATACTAAAGATAACTCTGAAGAAAAGAGTGGGGCCACCCCACTCTTTCGTTTTTGCTTAGGGTAATTATTGAACTGGAGCATCCATTTCTTGGTTCATATTCTTCTTAACCAGGAGGTCTGTATGAGTAAGATAACTGAACTTGTTGATGAACTAATCACACCTATATTAGATGAGATGTCACTAGAGTTAGTCGACACAGAATACGTCAAAGAAGGTTCCAGCTGGTTTCTTCGTGTATTTATTGACAAGGATACAGGTGTAGATATTGAGGAATGTGGAATCGTAAGCGAACGTTTAGGAGAAAAACTAGATGAATTAGACCCAATTCCACATAATTATTTCCTAGAGGTTTCTTCGCCTGGCGCTGAACGTCCACTAAAAAAGGATAAAGACTTTGAAAGAGCCATTGGAAAAAATGTTTATGTAAAAACCTATGAGCCCATTCAAGGTGAAAAAGCGTTTGAAGGCAAGCTAATTTCTTATGATAGTGAGTCTTTAACAATAGAAGTAAAGATTAAAACTAGAAAAAAACAGGTTGATATTCCAACAGAGAAAGTTGCAAAAGCTAGACTTGCCGTCACTTTTTCTTAAAAAGGAAACACCTTAAGTAGAAGGGGGATGACATATTCCATGAGCTCTCAATTATTAGATGCTCTTATTATTTTAGAGAAAGAAAAAGGAATCTCACGTGATGTGATTATTGAAGCTATTGAAGCTGCTTTAGTCTCGGCATATAAGAGAAATTTCAACCAAGCCCAAAATGTTCGGGTGGATCTAAATTTAGAATCTGGGACAATGCGTGTCTTTGCAAGAAAAGAAGTAGTAGATGAGGTATTCGATTCACGTCTAGAGATATCCCTAGAGGATGCGAAGGATATAAATCCAAGTTATGAAGTGGGTGACATTGTTGAACTAGAAGTTACTCCGAAGGATTTTGGTAGAATTGCTGCCCAAACGGCTAAGCAAGTTGTGACCCAACGTGTTCGTGAAGCTGAAAGAGGAATTATTTATTCAGAGTTTGTTGATCGTGAAGAAGATATAATGACAGGAATTGTTCAACGTCAGGATGGTCGCTTTATTTATGTAGCTCTAGGAAAAATTGAAGCTCTTCTTCCACTGAATGAACAAATGCCTAATGAATCTTACAAGCCACATGATCGTATTAAAGTATTTATTACAAAAGTTGAAAAAACAACTAAAGGTCCACAAATATTCGTTTCGAGAACACATCCAGGTCTTTTAAAAAGACTTTTTGAAATTGAAGTTCCTGAAATTTTTGATGGAACTGTTGAAATCAAGTCCGTTGCAAGAGAAGCAGGAGATCGTTCTAAAATTTCTGTTCATGCGGAGAATTCAGAAGTTGACCCAGTCGGAGCGTGTGTAGGAACTAAAGGTGCTCGCGTTCAAGCAATCGTTAACGAATTAAAAGGCGAAAAAATCGATATCGTCCAATGGTCAGAAGATCCTGTAACTTTTGTAGCGAATGCACTAAGTCCATCAAAAGTATTAGATGTTCAAGTTGATGAGGAAGATAAAGCGACTAAAGTTATTGTTCCGGATTATCAATTATCACTTGCGATAGGGAAAAGAGGCCAAAACGCGAGGCTGGCTGCCAAGCTCACGAATTGGAAAATAGACATTAAGAGTGAAACGGATGCTCGCGAACTAGGAATCTATCCTCGTGATGACATAGATTTTTCTTCACTAACCGATGATGAAGAAGACTTTATGGATAACGATCATGATCTTGACTAAGGGGGGAGGAAAAGATGAGTACTCGAAAAAAAATCCCTTTAAGAAAATGTGTTTCAACTGGTGAAATGAAGCCTAAAAAAGAAATGATTCGAATCGTTCGATCTAAAGAAGGTGAAGTATCCATCGACCCGACTGGTAAAAAGTCTGGAAGAGGAGCATACCTCTCCAAGGATAAAGATGCGATTTTAAATGCAAAAAAGAAGAATACTTTAGCCAATCACCTGCAAGCCAAAATTGATGACTCTTTATATGAGGAATTATTGCAGCTTGTAGGAAAAGAGTAGCTGTCCTATGAATCAAAATCGATGGGTGTCGCTACTTGGGTTGGCCAATCGAGCACGCAAGGTCATTTCCGGAGAAGAACTTGTGTTAAAAGAAGTCCGAAACGGACGAGCGAAATTGGTGTTATTATCCAGAGATGCTTCAAACAATACCATGAAAAAAGTAAGAGACAAATGCAACTACTATAAAACGCCCATACTGATGATTGATAATAGAGAAATTTTGGGTCAAGCAATTGGAAAAGATGCAAGAGTAGTAGTCACCCTTACCGATGATGGTTTTGCCAAAAAGCTCTCCATGCTGCTCGATGAATCTCAATGGGGGTGAACATATGAGCAAGATGCGTGTATATGAATATGCGAAGAAAGTCAATGTTTCAAGTAAGGATATTATTTCAAAACTAAAAGACATGAATATTGAGGTATCAAACCATATGGCAACAATTGAAGAGGAGACAGTCAACAAGTTAGATCATACGTATAATAAGTCAACAGACACAAAAGAAAACATGGGTACTAAATCGAGAGGGAATTCACCACAAAATAGTACGAATTCAGTGAATGAGAATGACAACTCCCCTTCTAAAGAAAAGGTTAAATCCGCTCCTAAAAATCGTGAGGGCAAAAAGCATTCCCAAGAGACTCAATCTAAGGAGAAAAAGGTCTTCAATAACAATAATAATACCAATAAAAAAGGCCGAAACAACCGAAACAATAAAAAACAGAATCGTAATGTGAAGTCTACCTTTGTTCCAACTCCACCAAAGAAAAAAGAATTACCTGAAAAGATTACCTTTACAGAATCCTTGACGGTTGCTGAACTTGCGAAAAAGCTGCACAGAGAGCCATCGGAAGTAATCAAAAAGTTATTCATGCTTGGAGTCATGGCAACGATCAATCAAGATCTTGAAAAAGAAGCGATTGAACTAATAGCAACTGATTATGGTGTAGAAGTAGAAGAAGAAATTTTAGTAGATAATACAGACTTAGACACATACTTCACAGAGGATGACGAAGGCAGTGTAGAAGAAAGACCTTCTGTTGTAACGATTATGGGTCACGTTGACCACGGGAAAACAACACTTCTTGACTCAATCCGTAACACGAAAGTGACAGAAGGAGAAGCTGGCGGAATCACACAACATATCGGTGCCTATCAAGTTACAGTAGATGGAAAGAAAATAACATTCCTAGATACACCTGGACATGCTGCATTTACAACAATGCGCGCTAGAGGAGCTCAGGTAACAGATATTGCGATTATTGTTGTGGCTGCTGATGATGGTGTTATGCCGCAAACAGTAGAAGCCATCAACCATGCAAAAGCTGCTGAGGTTCCAATCATTATTGCTGTAAATAAAATGGATAAAGAAGCTGCGAACCCTGATCGTGTCATGCAGGAGTTAACAGAATATGAATTAGTTCCTGAAGCTTGGGGCGGGGACACGATTTTCGTTCCACTTTCTGCATTAAGCGGAGATGGAATAGATGACTTATTAGAAATGATTGTTCTTGTAAGTGAGGTTGAAGAGCTTAAAGCGAATCCAAACAGAAATGCCATTGGAACTGTAATTGAAGCGCAATTAGATAAAGGCCGTGGATCAGTGGCTACGCTACTTGTCCAAAACGGGACGCTGCGTGTTGGAGATCCTATCGTTGTAGGAAATACATTTGGTCGCGTTCGTGCAATGGTGAATGATTTAGGTCGTCGTGTTAAAGATGCTGGACCATCCACACCAGTTGAAATCACTGGATTAAATGATGTACCACAAGCTGGAGATCGTTTTGCTGTACTTGATGATGAAAAAACAGCACGAGCAGTAGGGGAATCGCGTGCACAACAAGCTCTGCAGGCACAACGAAGCGAAAAATCTAGAGTAAGCCTAGACAACTTGTTTGAACAAATGAAACAAGGGGAAATGAAAGAACTAAACCTTGTATTGAAAGCAGATGTTCAAGGTTCAGTTGAGGCTCTCGCAGCATCTCTTCAAAAAATTGAAGTAGAAGGTGTAAACGTTAAGATCATTCATACTGGCGCAGGTGCGATCAACGAATCTGATATTTCACTCGCAGCTGCTTCCAACGCAATTGTGATAGGATTTAACGTTCGTCCTGATGTTAATGCTAAACGTGCGGCTGAAGCTGAAGATGTTGAAATCCGTCTTCACCGCATAATTTATAATGTGATTGAAGAAATCGAATCAGCGATGAAAGGTATGCTTGATCCTGAATTTGAAGAAAAAATTATTGGTCAAGCTGAAGTTCGTCAAACATTTAAAGTGTCTAAAGTTGGGACAATTGCGGGAAGCTATGTAGTAGAGGGGAAAATCTCTCGTGATAGTGGCGTTCGTTTGATTCGAGACGGGATTGTTATTTTTGAAGGGGAGCTGGATGCTCTTAAACGCTTTAAAGATGATGCCAAAGAAGTGGCAAAAGGGTATGAATGTGGAATCACAATTAAGAATTTTAATGATATAAAAGAAGGCGATGTAATAGAAGCCTTTATTATGGAAGAGATTAAAAGATAATGATTCATTATGTAGAGTGTGAATGTATAATCCATGATTCTCATTCTCTTAAGGAAAAGAGAGCCGTGCTTCAGCGAGTGCTGACACGGCTCAAACAAAAATTAAATGTGTCCGTTTCAGAAATTGATCACCAGGATGTATGGCAACGGACTAGGATTGGGATTGTAGCAGTTGCATCTTCTTTGAAAGCGGCTGAAAAAGAAATAGACAATGCTCTTAAAGTGATTGACTCTTTTCCAGAGTGGGAAAGAGGAGAAACGGTGCATGAAACACGTTAAAATGAATTTGAGGTGATATTGATGAGCCATCGTGCAAATCGTGTTGGTGAACAAATGAAAAAAGAGCTCAGCGATATTATCGGACGCAAAATAAAAGATCCTCGTATTGGTTTTGTCACAGTTACTGATGTTCAAGTCTCTGGCGATCTTCAACAAGCAAAAGTTTATATTACAGTCCTTGGTGATGAAGAACAACGAGAAAATACATTAAAGGGTCTTGCAAAAGCGAAAGGTTTTATTCGTTCAGAAATTGGTGGGCGCGTACGTTTGCGCAAAACACCAGAGATTATCTTTGAATTTGATGAATCCATTAATTATGGCAATCGAATCGAATCAATTATTAAAAAAATTCAAGACGAAGATGAATACGAAGATCAAGACTGATTCATCTAATAATGTGGCTGTCTAATAAGGTGAATGGTGAATAAACCCTTATAAGGCAGCCATTTTTGTATGTAGAAAATGGTTTAAGTAAGGAGTGAAAGGCATGGATGGAATTCTGCCTTTATGGAAGCCAAAAGGTCTAACATCGCATGATTGTGTGTTCAAAGTAAGAAAGCTACTTAAAATGAAAAAGGTGGGTCATACTGGAACCCTAGACCCAGATGTAACAGGTGTTCTACCTATTTGTTTAGGAAGGGGCACTAAAATCGCTCAATACATTACCGATAGCGGTAAGTCCTACGAAGGAGAAGTAACTCTAGGTTTTTCAACCACTACAGAAGACGCTTCTGGTGAATTAGTGGAAGAAAAAAAAGTGAATCGCACGATAATGAGAGAAGAGATTATGTCGATATTCAATCGTTTGGAAGGAGAAATCACCCAAGTACCTCCTATGTTTTCTGCCGTAAAGGTAAATGGTAAGAGATTATATGAATATGCAAGGCAGGGGATAGAGGTTGAACGTCCATCAAGAGTAGTCCAAATCAAGTCCCTTACATTATTAGATGAAAGGCAGGAATTTAAGGGGGATCTCATTTCTTTTAAGTTTAGAGTTTCTTGTAGTAAAGGGACATACATACGTACGTTAGCCGTTACAATAGGCGAAAAGCTTGGCATTCCCGCTCATATGTCAGGGCTTACAAGAGTTCAATCTGCGTCATTTACTGAGGCAGACTGCGTGACACTTGAAGAAATTCAGACACTTATCGAATGTAATGAAATTTCAAAAGCAATCTTTCCGATTGAGGATGGTCTCTCTCATTTGCCGAAATGGGAAATTAGTGATACATTAGCAGAGAAAGTTAAGAATGGTGCAAGGCTAGAATTACCAGAGGATTGGCCAATAGATGAAGAAGTCGTAATGATGGAAAATGGAAAAGCGATTGCAATTTATCATGTTCATCCAGAAAAAGAAGGAACGATTAAACCGGTAAAAGTACTGTATAACGACTAGTGAAACAGGTGAGGAAAAGTGAAAATCATAACCATTCATCATCCCCATAGCTTCCATAAAGATGATTTTCCTCCGCTATCAATGGCATTAGGCTATTTTGATGGCGTCCATAGAGGGCATCAAAACGTGATGGGGAAAGCAAAGCAAATAGCTGATGAACAAAATTTGAAATCCGCTGTTATGACGTTTGACCCCCATCCTTCTGTTGTATTAGGTAGAAAACATAAACATGTTCAATTCATTACACCTCTTATAGATAAAGAAGAACTAATAAAGGATATAGGAATTGATTACCTATTTATCGTTAGATTCACTTCTGACTTTGCGAACTTGCAACCACAAGAGTTTGTTGATCAATATCTAATAAAATTCAATGTAAAGCACGTTGTTGCGGGATTTGATTATAGTTATGGCAGGCTTGGGAAAGGAACGATGGAAACTCTCCCGTTCCATTCGAGGGATCTTTTTTCTCAAACCACTGTCAGTAAATTAACAGATGGTGATGTGAAAGTAAGTTCTACATTAATAAGAGATAGGTTAGGAAATGGGGATATGACAAAGGTTTCTACTCTTTTAGGACGCAATTATCGTACAAAAGGTACAGTCATTCACGGGGACAAAAGAGGGCGGAAGATAGGCTTTCCAACTGCTAATATTGAATTATCAGAGGACTATATAATCCCTAATAATGGTGTATATTCCGTTAGAATCATGGTTCAAGGCAAATGGTATAATGGGGTGTGTAATGTAGGGTATAAACCAACATTTAACGATCCAGATCACGTCTCACTCTCGATTGAAGTCCACATATTTGATTTTGAAGGAAGTATATACGGTGAGGAAGTAATTGTCGAATGGCACGATCGCATCCGATCTGAGAAAAAGTTTAACGGAATCGATCAGTTAATCGATCAAATTGAAAAGGATAAATTAACTGCTATTCACTATTTTTCTGCCTATTCCCATAAAGAGTAAAAGGGTTTCATTCCATTTTGGCAGATTTATCGGACTAACCCTTGCATTTTAACAGAAATAGTAGTATTCTATTAAACGTATGACATGAACCGTTGCTTGGCAACACGATTCTCCAACGTTTGCTCAGTAATAGGGGATTTTCAGAAAGAAATTTTAGGAGGTGAATAGGATGGCTATCACTCAAGAGCGTAAAAACGAACTAATCAGTGAGTATAAAACTCATGATAATGACACTGGATCACCAGAAGTTCAAATTGCTATCCTTACAGAAGAGATCAATAATCTGAACGAACATTTACGTACTCACAAGAAAGACCACCACTCTCGTCGCGGTCTTTTGAAAATGGTAGGACGTCGTCGTAATCTTTTAACTTACTTACGTAATAAAGACGTACCACGCTACCGTGAGTTAATCAACAGACTAGGCTTACGTCGATAATGATTCTAGGAAGCGGGATTTATTCCCGCTTTTTTCTTAGAAAAAATTTCCAGTAGAATGCTACCTTACGAATCATTTCAATTGTGGCATTCTTATTTATTTCATACCTCTAAAAATTCTTTATTATTTATAAATAACGGAATACTTTTATGAACATTTTGACCACAATACATAATAAATGCCTATTTACAATGCTTTTCAACACATCGTGTTTTGAATAGATTTAATTCAGTCAATGATCTTCTTACTAGTAAGAAGCGAGATAAGAGAGGGGTTTAATATGGAACAAACGAAACAAGAATTCTCCATAGATTGGGCTGGCCGTCAAATGACAGTTGAATATGGTCAACTGGCTAAACAAGCAAACGGTGCAGTATTAATTCGTTATGGTGATACAGTAGTATTAAGTACAGCGACAGCTTCAAAAGAACCAAAGCAATTAGACTTTTTTCCACTTACCGTAAATTATGAGGAACGTCTTTATGCAGTAGGTAAAATCCCTGGAGGGTTTATTAAAAGGGAAGGACGTCCAAGTGAAAAAGCAATTCTTGCAAGCCGCTTAATTGACCGACCGATTCGTCCATTATTTGCAGATGGATTTCGAAATGAAGTACAGGTCATTAGCATCGTCATGAGTGTTGATCAAAATTGTTCTTCTGAAATGGCTGCAATGTTTGGATCCTCACTTGCATTAAGTGTATCCGATATTCCATTTGAAGGGCCTATTGCAGGCGTTGTAGTCGGCTTAATTGATGATCAGTTTGTCATTAATCCAACAGTTGAAGAGCTTGAAAAAAGTGAAATCAATTTATCCGTTGCGGGTACAAAAGATGCTATTAACATGGTTGAGGCTGGAGCAAATGAAGTCTCAGAAGAAAAAATGCTTGAAGCTATTATGTTTGGCCATGAAGAAATTAAGCGACTTATTGCCTTCCAAGAAGAAATAGTTGCAAAAGTCGGGAAAGAAAAAATCGATGTTACTCTTTTTGAGCTCGATAAAGATATTGAATCTTCCGTTCGAGATATGGCTGGACAAGAACTTGTTTCGGCAATCCAAGTTCAGGAAAAACATGCTCGAGAAGCTGCGATAAAAGAAGTAAAAGAAAAAGTCATTACCTCATATGAAGAAAAAGAATCAGATGAGGAAACACTTAAACAAGTTAAAAAAATCTTAGATAAACTTGTGAAAGAAGAAGTTCGTCGTCTTATTACTGAAGAAAAGGTTCGCCCAGATGGCCGTAATCCTGATGAAATTAGACCTTTATCTTCTCAGGTTGGCCTCCTGCCGCGTACACACGGCTCCGGTTTGTTCACCCGTGGACAGACACAAGCCTTAAGTATTTGTACTCTTGGTGCATTAGGTGATGTTCAAATCCTGGATGGTCTAGGTATTGAAGAATCAAAAAGATTCATGCATCATTACAATTTCCCACAGTTCAGTGTAGGTGAAACAGGACCTATTAGAGGACCGGGTCGTCGTGAAATCGGACACGGTGCACTTGGCGAACGTGCTCTTGAACCAGTTATTCCAAATGAAAAAGATTTCCCATATACAATTCGTCTTGTGTCTGAAGTGTTAGAGTCCAATGGATCTACATCACAAGCTAGTATATGTGGAAGCACACTTGCAATGATGGATGCTGGAGTTCCAATTAAAGCACCAGTAGCTGGAATTGCCATGGGACTTGTAAGTTCAGGTGAACATTATACAATTCTGACAGATATTCAAGGAATGGAAGACTTCTTAGGAGATATGGATTTTAAAGTTGCAGGTACATCTAAAGGTGTAACGGCTCTGCAAATGGATATTAAGATTGAAGGTCTTTCTCGCGAGATTTTGGAAGAGGCTCTTCTTCAAGCGAAACGTGGACGTATGCATATTCTAGAAAGTATGCTATCGACTATTTCTGAATCACGCCAACAACTTTCTCAATATGCACCTAAGATCCTTACAATGGCTATAAAACCTGATAAAATCAGAGATGTTATTGGACCAAGCGGGAAGCAAATTAACAAAATTATTGAAGAAACTGGCGTAAAGGTCGATATTGAACAAGATGGTACAATTTTCATTTCATCTGTAGATGAAGAAGCTAATAAAAAAGCTAAGAAAATCATCGAAGATATCGTTCGTGAAGTTGAAGTTGGCCAAATGTATCTAGGTACAGTGAAGCGTATCGAGAAGTTCGGTACCTTTGTTGAAATCTTTAGTGGAAAAGATGGGCTTGTCCATATTTCTGAGCTTGCAGAAGAAAGAGTACGTAAAGTAGAAGATGTCGTTTCAATTGGAGACGAGATTCTTGTAAAAGTAATTGATATTGATAACCAAGGTCGAGTAAATTTATCTCGTAAAGCTGTCCTTAAAGAGCAGCGTGAAAAAGCGGAACAAGAACAAAAATAGTGATTTAAAATGAGTTGACCATAAAAATATTCGATCTATTTCCTATCAGGATAGATTTGAAATTATGGATCAGCTCTTTTTTATTAGACCCCATCTGATAAGATCTTCATATTCTGTTTAATCTCGGTTGATGTACAGTTCTACCTCGTCCCGTTCCTTCATATGAATGTAAGGAAGAGGAAGGTGAAAACCATAATGGGAAAAAAACACTTGATTGGAATAGTCTTCATTGCTATTCTAACGATATTGGTTGTTTCGAATCCGTTATCATCTCAGTATATATCGTTATTAAAAGAAGAATCGGTAACTGTATCAGGGGGGGAAAAGAGTACATTACTTCTACAAATTCAAGAACAGGCTGAAAATTTTGAAATTCCTGCGAAGGATGCTAAAATTGATCCTGTTTGGAAAGCAAGACCAGGATACAATGGTTTAAAGGTGAATATTGAAGCATCGTATGAGAAAATGAAAAAAAAGATGAAATTTGATCAAGAGAAATTAGTTTTTGAAGAAGTATCTCCTAAGATTCATCTTAATGATTTACCGCCATCACCAATTTATAAAGGCCATTCAGATAAATCCATGGTTGGTTTGATTATAAATGTTGCCTGGGGAAATGAATATATACCTGACATGCTTTCAACCTTAGAAAAAAATAAAGTTTCTGCAACATTTTTTCTGGAAGGAAGATGGGTAAAAAACAATCCCGATTTAGCAAAGATGATAGCAGAAGCAGGCCATGAAATTGGAAATCATTCTTATACACATCCTGATATGAAGACCCTTTCTGCAACAAGGTCAAAGGAAGAGCTGGAAAAAACAACAGAGATAATCGAAGGGACGACTGGGAAAAAGGTAAAATGGTTTGCTCCCCCAAGTGGAAGCATTAGGGATGAAGTTGTAAAAATAGCTGATGAAATGAATATGGGAACCATTATGTGGAGCATAGATACAATAGATTGGCAAAAACCACGCCCAAGCGTGATCATCCAGCGTGTAACATCAAAACTTCATAATGGCGCATTGATTCTTATGCACCCAACACAATCCACTGCTAGTGCACTTCCGATTCTCATTCATGAAATTAAAGAAAAGAATTTCCGGTTAGGAACCGTTTCTAATGTATTAAAAGAAGAAAGAATTGAACAAGGTGGAAATAAATCTCTAAAACAAGGAGAGATTAATACTAAACAGTAGATGTAGGCAACAAGACAGGAGGACTAACATTGATTAAGAAATATACTTGTCAAAACGGACTAAGAATTGTACTAGAGGAAATCCCGACTGTTCGATCTGTAGCAATTGGAGTTTGGATTAATGCAGGGTCTAGAAACGAACATGTTAAAAATAATGGTATTTCACATTTTCTTGAGCATATGTTTTTTAAAGGCACAAAATCCCGTTCAGCTCGTGAAATTGCTGAATCGTTTGATAGTATTGGAGGGCAAGTAAACGCTTTTACCTCAAAAGAATATACTTGTTACTATGCCAAAGTACTGGACACTCATGCTTCATATGCTCTTGATATCCTTTCAGATATGTTCTTTCATTCAACATTTGTTGATGAAGAGTTAAAGAAAGAAAAAAATGTTGTCTATGAAGAAATAAAAATGTATGAAGATACCCCCGATGATATAGTGCATGATGTATTAAGTAAAGCTGTTTATGAGAATCATTCATTGGGATATCCAATCCTTGGAACAGAAGAAACTCTAGAAACTTTTTCAAGAGATACATTAAACGAATACATGCATGATATGTATACTCCTGATCAAGTTGTTGTATCGATTGCCGGAAATATTCAGGAGTCATTTATAAAAGAGGTAGAAAAACTGTTTGGAAATTATAAAGGCGGCAGTAGACCTGAAAAAGCAGAAAAACCTGTATTTCACAGCAATAAGATTGCTCGTAAAAAAGAAACAGAACAGGCTCACCTTTGCATAGGGTATAACGGATTACATATCGGACACGAAGATATTTATAGCTTAATTGTACTGAATAATATATTAGGTGGGAGCATGTCTTCTCGTCTTTTCCAAGAAGTTCGTGAACAAAGGGGACTAGCTTATTCCGTTTTCTCTTATCATTCAGCCTTTGAAGACAGTGGAATGTTGACGATATATGGAGGAACTGGAGCAAAACAATTAGATCAATTATTTGATACCATTCAATCTACATTAAATTCCTTTAAACTAGAGGGAATAACTTCTAAAGAACTTTCAAATAGTAAGGAACAGCTAAAAGGGAACTTAATGCTAAGTCTTGAGAGTACAAACAGTCGAATGAGTCGAAACGGAAAGAATGAATTACTTCTTAAACGACATCGTTCTCTTGATGAGATAGTCGAAGAAATTGATAAAGTAACAGATATAAGTGTTAATAAGCTTGCCAAAACTCTTTTCACAGATGAATATTCAGTAGCTCTAATCAGCCCAAATGGAGAAATGCCTAAAAATATAGGGTAGTACTTTTGAAAAACGGGGCTGTCTCAAAACTAAGGTTCGGGAGCCTTATCTTCAAAATATAGAAGAAATCCTCAAAATATCTTCATATTTAGAAGTTGATAATGGTTCCGGCACCTATTGGGACAGCCCCGTTTTGTTTCGTCTATGGAAGGATTGAAATTAAATCAAATTAATCAGTTAACCGCCATAAAAATCATTAATGCATAGTTTGTATAGACTTTTGTTCTAAAAAGGAAAAGCCTAATATACATTTTAGTATAGAGCAATAAAAAGGAGGTTTCTTACTTTGAGATTAAGTGAACTGAGTGGGAAGGAAATTGTTGATTATAAAAGGGCGGAACGTTTAGGAGTCTTAGGTCAAACTGATTTGGAGTTTAATGATAAAACAGGTCAAATTGGTGCACTAGTCATTCCGACTGGTAAATGGATGAGGAAGCAAAGCAGTGAAATTCGAGTACCATGGCATCAAATACGTACGATTGGAACGGATATGATTATCCTCGAGGTGCCTGATCGGGATTAATAACTCTAATTGTTGTAGAGTATCCAAAATAAGTTATAAGGTTTATATAGGATCTAGTTTCTTCTTTAGATTGCAGTTGTGAATTCTAACAAATTATTATACACGGTTGGATAGATGAAATAATAACAATATAAAAACTTGAGCACTTTCCATTCTAAATACCTCTAAGCTAAGAAGCCCAAAGTCAATGGCGAGCCATCAGGGAGGGAACCCCCGTCCTTCATGGCTCGTCTTTTCCTAATTCTCAAGGCACTTTTTATGTAGATTGTTGCTTTACCAAATTAAAGGTCTTATAAATAGTGAAATTGGCAAATCGTCACTTGGTTCATAGTCCCTCTTCTCACTTCTGACATTAAGCACAAAATTACAGGAAACTTACTTTTCTTCTAAAAGGAAGCAAAGTTCGTGAAAAGGATTCTTGAATTTAGGTACAAGCGTCTTTTATTTTTCGAAGGTTCAAATATCCCCTTTTTCCTCTATTCTTTCTTATCTTCACTCACCTATTCCAGATTACATTCATACACTGTTGAAGTGATAACCTTATATTTCTAGTAATTCGATTATGGATAAAAGAAGGTGAAAGTGTTGATGTTGACTGGAATGCAGATCGCAGTATTAGGCGGAGATGCTCGTCAACTCGAGATCATTCGTAAGCTTACAGAACTTGATGCAAAACTATCCTTAGTTGGTTTTGAACAGTTAGACCATGCATTTACAGGTGCGACTAAAGAGAAATTAACTGAAGTGAATTTTAGTGAGGTAGATGCCATTATTCTTCCCGTACCCGGAACCAGTCTTGACGGGGATGTAGACACGATTTTTTCAAATGAAAAAATCAAAATAACAGAAGAGATACTTATGCAAGCTCCTTCTCATTGTGTAGTTTATTCAGGAATAACCAATCGTTACCTTGATGATATTATTCAATCCTCTAATAAAAAACTAGTTCAACTATTTGAGCGGGATGATGTCGCCATTTACAACTCAATCCCAACGGTTGAAGGAACGATCATGATGGCGATACAGCATACCGACTTTACAATTCACGGATCAAATGTTACCGTACTCGGCTTAGGTCGTGTTGGAATGAGTGTGGCACGTACTTTCCACCATTTAGGGGCGAGAGTAAAAGTTGGAGCGAGGAAAAGTGAACACCTAGCAAGAATCTCTGAAATGGGTTTAACTCCTTTTCACTTAGATGACCTACAAAACGAAGTAAATGACTGTGATATATGCATAAATACAATCCCGGTATTAATTGTTACAGCAAATGTAATTGCCAAAATGCCTTCTCATACATTAGTCATTGATCTAGCTTCCAAGCCAGGTGGAACGGACTTTAGGTATGCAGAAAAAAGGGGTGTAAAAGCATTATTGGCCCCAGGACTTCCAGGCATAGTCGCACCGAAAACAGCTGGTCAAATTTTAGCAAATGTATTATCTCAGTTGTTAGAAGGTGACAAGTAAAAGAAAGGGGAATTCATTATGGGTGTAAAGGGTAAAAGAATTGGTTTCGGGCTAACAGGCTCACATTGTACGTATGATGCCGTTTTTCCCGAAATTGAAAAATTAGTTAATGAAGGAGCAGAGGTCATTCCTGTTGTAACTAGTACCGTAAAGAATACTGTTACTCGGTTTGGAGATGGAGAAGATTGGATAAGAAGAATAGAAGAGGTTACTGGCCATAAAGTTGTAGATACGATTGTAAAGGCTGAACCACTTGGTCCAAAACTTCCTCTTGATTGCATGATCATCGCTCCTCTAACAGGTAATTCCATGAGTAAATTTGCAAATGCCATGACAGATTCTCCAGTATTAATGGCTGCAAAAGCTACATTGAGAAATCACCGGCCAGTCGTTTTAGGTATTTCTACAAATGATGCACTCGGTTTAAATGGAGTTAATCTTATGCGTTTGATCTCGACAAAGGATATTTATTTTATTCCTTTTGGCCAGGATGATCCCGAGAAGAAACCAAAATCGATGGTGGCCCGAATGAATATGTTACAAGAAACTGTAGAAGCAGCAATGGAAGGAATACAATTACAACCCGTTGTTGTTGAACGGTTTTTAGATTAACTATATAGAAGGCTTGACTACTACCATCCCCTATTTTTTAGTAGTTAGCCTTCTTTTATTGCGATTTAGGAAAACTTCTTCAAAGTGTATACTGGTTAATCATATCGAATGGAAATAATATACACTTTATTTTTTTCATGCAAATTTATATTGTCAAACAATTGTTTATGTTAGAATATTCTTTATTACGATAAACCATTGAACTGTTTTATGACATGTTTACAAGGAAGGGGAAGATTAAAGATGGTATCCAGTTATCATGTAGCTGTTGTAGGTGCAACAGGTGCGGTAGGACAGCAAATGATTCAAACACTTGAAAGTAGGAATTTTCCAATTGCCAAATTAACATTACTTTCTTCTGCACGTTCAGCAGGTAAGAAAGTAGTATATAAAGGTGAAGAGATAACTGTACAAGAAGCAACTCCAGAAATGTTCGAAGGAGTAGATATTGCTTTATTTAGTGCAGGGGGAAGCGTTTCTAAAGAACTAGCTCCTGAAGCGGCAAAACGAGGAGCGATTTGTATCGACAATACTAGTGCATTTAGAATGGATCCCGATGTACCCTTAGTCGTTCCGGAAGTAAATGAAGAAGATATTAAGAATCATAAAGGAATAATTGCTAATCCAAATTGTTCAACCATTCAAATGGTTGCAGCATTAGAACCGATTCGCCAGAAATTTGGATTAACCAAAGTGATCGTATCCACTTATCAAGCAGTTTCGGGAGCAGGAGCTGCTGCCATTGAGGAACTTGAAGAGCAATCAAAGGCGATTCTTAACGGTGAGGATTTCACCCCTGAAGTTCTTCCGGTAAAAGGAGACCAAAACCATTACCAAATTGCGTTTAATGCGGTCCCTCAAATTGATAAGTTTCAAGACAATGGCTATACATTTGAGGAAATGAAGATGATTAATGAAACGAAAAAGATTATGCATTCTGAAGAATTAAAGGTAGCTGCAACTTGCGTGAGGTTACCAATTGTAACAGGACATTCTGAAAGTGTGTATGTTGAAGTAGAACATGAAAATGTATCTGTAAAAGATATCCATGAAGTCCTTTTAGATGCACCAGGAATTGTTTTAGAAGATGAGCCGCATGAGCAAATTTATCCTATGCCTGCTAATGCTGTTGGTAAAAATGATGTATTTGTAGGGCGTATCAGAAAAGACCTAGATGATGATAAAGGAATCCACCTTTGGATTGTTTCAGATAATCTCTTAAAAGGAGCTGCATGGAATTCTGTTCAGATCGCTGAAAGTGTAGTTCGTCTTGGCTTACTAAAACATTAATAAAAGAAGAGGTTACTCTATATATCAATGAACTTTATTCGTATCACTATTCTAAGGCATACCTCTCATTAGACTCTAGAAATGCAGGCGAGGTGTCGAAATGAAACTAACAGTTCAAAAGTATGGTGGTACATCCGTACGTGATGAGAACGGTCGTTTAAAAGCAATTTATCATATTAAGGAAGCCTTATCACAAGGGTATAAAGTCGTGGTAGTTGTTTCTGCAATGGGAAGAAAAGGAGATACCTATGCTACGGATACTCTTTTAACTCTCATCAATGGGAACAAAACAAAACTGAGCAAAAGGGAGCAGGATTTGCTTTTATCATCTGGGGAAATTATCTCTAGTCTAGTTATGACGAATATGTTATTAGAGGAAGGAATTTCTTCAGTTGCTCTCACTGGCGCTCAAGCTGGGTTCCGTACGAATCAAGATCATACAAACGCAAAGATTACTGACATGAAATGTGATCGTTTGCTAAATGCATTAAGAATACATGATGTTGTGGTTGTTGCTGGTTTTCAAGGGGTCGCACCGAATGGAGATGTTACAACTATTGGTCGTGGAGGTAGTGATACCTCAGCAGCTGCACTTGGAGTGACGCTAAAAGCAGAATGGATCGATATTTTTACAGATGTTGAAGGGATTATGACCGCTGATCCGAGAATTTCAGAAAAAGCTCGTCCATTATCTATTGTTTCATATAATGAAGCTTGCAATATGGCTTACCAAGGAGCAAAGGTGATTCATCCAAAAGCTGTCGAGATGGCAATGAGCGGTAAGGTTCCCATTAGAATCCGTTCAACCTATTCAGATAGTCCTGGAACATTAGTCACTTCAATTAATAGAGCAAAAGAAGAATTAAAATTTCTAAAGAGGCCAGTTACTGGTATTGCCCATGTTAATCATGTATCACAACTGAAAGTGTTTGCTAAAAAAGATCAATATAACCTACAGGCTGAAGTTTTTAAAGCAATGGCAAATGAAAATATTAGTGTCGATTTTATCAATATTTCTCCTACTGGAGTTGTGTATACCGTCTCAGAGGAAATGACGGCACGTGCCATCCAGACGTTAAAAACATTAGGTCATGAACCAATCGTTGAGAGAGAATGTGCAAAGGTTTCGATTGTTGGTGCAGGGATGACCGGAATTCCAGGAATTACTTCAACAATCGTTTCGGCATTGTCAGAAAAAGGAATTCGAATTTTACAATCAGCAGATAGTCATACAACCATTTGGGTTCTGGTAAAAGAAGCAGATCTAAAAACAGCAGTTAACTCATTACATGATGCTTTTCAGCTTGAAGCAGAACCTTATACAATGGAATTAGATGAAATATAAAGGAGCGTGAAAGACTTGCGTTTTGGGCGAGTATCAACTGCAATGGTTACCCCTTTTGATCACAAAGGTAACATTGATTTTCAAAAAACCACACAATTAGTGGAGTATCTCATTAATAATGGAACAGACTCTCTCGTAGTTGCAGGAACAACGGGGGAATCTCCTACGTTATCATCAGAGGAAAAACTAGCTCTATTTCGTCATGTGGTTAAAGCGGTGGATAAACGTATCCCTGTTATTGCAGGAACAGGCAGTAACAATACGTACGCTACAATTGAATTAACGAAGAAAGCAGAACAAGCGGGTGTAGATGCAATAATGGTTGTCGCACCATATTATAATAAGCCGAGCCAAAGGGGAATGTATGAGCACTTTAAAACGGTTGCTGCTGCCACTTCTCTCCCAGTGATGCTCTACAATGTACCAGGTCGAACGGCTGTTACTATATCTGCTGAGACCATTATTGAGCTGTCGAAGATCGATAATATTGTCGCTGTGAAAGAAGCAAGTGGTGATTTAGATGCAATAACAGAAATTATTTCTAATACTGGTGATGATTTCTTACTTTATAGTGGGGATGATGCATTAACGCTTCCAGTTCTTTCAGTAGGTGGTGTTGGTATCGTTTCAGTAGCTTCACATGTTGTCGGAAATGAAATGCAAGATATGGTTTCTGCATTTTTGGAAGGAGAATTGGCTAAAGCAGCAAAACTTCACCAACGTCTTCTTCCGTTAATGAAAGGCCTTTTCACTGCTCCCAGCCCAACACCAGTCAAGACAGCATTACAATTGAAAGGGTTGGATGTAGGATCTGTTCGATTGCCTCTTATCCCCTTAACAGAAGAAGAAAGAATGAACATTTCAAGTTTATTAAAAAAATAACAACGATTTCCTATAATAAGAGGCCAGAATAGATCTGGCCTCTTATTTTATAAAAATAAAGGATTTTTAATATTTTTTATAGAAATGATTAAGTTCGAAAACAATACATAAAAATTGCGAAGTGAAAATGAATGATATTACTTATTGTTTTAATGGGTTATTGTTGTGGACAAATACTAACGGCCCATTTAATTGGGAAACTATTCTACAAACAAGATATTTTTAAAGAGGGGAGTCAAAATCCTGGTGCCCGTAATGCGGGTCGGGTATTCGGAAAATCTGCCTTTCTTCTAGTTCTTTGTGGTGACATTGTTAAAACAATTATACCTTTATGGATTGGGGAGTATTTTGGAGCTGGCATTGAGGAATTGGTATTAATTATGATATCTGTTGTTGTAGGGCATATGTATCCGATTGTATTCTCTTTTACTGGAGGGAAAGGAGTTGCTCCATTCTTAGGTGGACTCTTATTTCTTTCTCCATTCACTGTAGCTGTCACTGCAGTAATTATGTGTATTTCTTGGCCAATATTAGGTTTTACTCGTTCAGGGTTACTATCCTTATTAACGGTGCCTATATCATTTTATTTTTTTACAAAATCCTTTATGGGCTCCATTTTTCTTGGAGTGTTGATGATCATTGTGGTTATAAAACATCTAAAAAAATAGAAATAAAACGGACATTAAGGTTAGTTGATTAGTATTCAAACCTATTAAAAGGCTGTTTATTAAGGTTGGTTGGAACAGCAAGTGAGCAACTTGGAGAGGAAACCAACCTATTTACAAATGATAACAATGTTTACGAAAACTTCCTATAAAAATGATTATAACCTAAAGGTCATTCGCTCTTTTGTCAAATGCCAAGGTCATAATAAACTCCTTTTCCAAGTATGAAAACATTTCCTCAAAGGGATACTATACAATATCATTTGGAAGAAGGAGTGAAGCGTTATGAGTGATAATTATCAGATGGAAGGGTCTCAGGATCCACAAACTTCGCCTGGTTCTGAACCTGATAAAGGAGATCAAGATAAAGATAAAGACCAAAAATCTGGTTTGATGGAAAAGATTCAACAATTAGGCCAAACAAATGTCCCGCAAATGTCAAATGATTCAAATATTCATTGTTTAACCATAGTAGGTCAAATAGAAGGGCATATGCAATTACCGCCTCAAAACAAAACGACGAAATATGAGCACGTTATCCCACAGTTGGTAGCTATTGAACAGAACCCTAAAATTGAAGGGGTACTTGTGGTCTTAAATACTGTTGGTGGCGATGTTGAAGCAGGGCTTGCGATATCAGAAATGCTTGCTTCATTATCAAAGCCTTCTGTTTCGATTGTACTTGGCGGGGGTCATTCTATTGGGGTTCCAATTGCAGTTTCATGTGATTATTCCTTTATCGCAGGGACTGCTACAATGACCATCCATCCTGTAAGGCTTACAGGATTAGTAATTGGGGTACCACAAACCTTTGAATATTTAGATAAAATGCAAGAGCGAGTTGTTAATTTTGTCACGAAACACTCGAATATTACAGAAGATGATTTTAAAGATTTAATGTTTGCGAAAGGAAATCTAACGCGTGATATCGGAACAAATGTTGTGGGTCACGATGCTGTGAATTATGGATTAATCGATGGTGTAGGTGGTGTCGGCGAAGCTATCAAGAAATTAAATGAACTGATTTCACAAAATGGAGGATATAAGGAAGAAGGGATGATTCAATGATCTTGTATACAGTTATTCCAAATGAGCAAGTTTATCCTACTTCCGATGCTGATTATACAGGGCAGATGATGATTGAGCGACAAGGCATTCCAATGATTGTACAGCAAGTTGATCAACAATATAGAATCGTCCGATTAATGAGTAGTGATCCTGCTGATTACCTGATTGAACAATATTGTCCGGGGCAATATATAAAGTGATTTTTTCAAAAGACTGTTTTCTAAAATTTTGTTGCTACCCTGAGATGAGTCGGAAATACATTTTAGAAGCTTTGAGTAGCCTGAATACATATAGATTCCTGCGGGCAGTGGCCAAAGTGAGACCTCGAAGTGTCTCTAGGAGGCTCACGGTCAACCCGAAACCGAAGTGTATTCAGGCTGCGGGTTAAATCACAACAATCAGATGTTCTAAGAAAATGGATATGATATAATAAGATGGAAACAGCAGCCAATGTTGGCTGCTTTCTTCATCTTACATATAACTACATAATAGAAATACTGGAAAAGAATTTAGGTGATTGATAGTGGCAAAAAGAAAAAGAAGAAGAAAGAAGAAAACCTCAGATATAAAACAAACTGTTAAATATGAACTTATTGGTATGCTTCTTATCGCTTTAAGCTTAATCGCCATCATCGAATTGGGGGCAGTAGGAAAAGCATTTGTTTTTTTCTTTAGGTTTTTCCTTGGCGAATGGTACATTATTGCGTTTTTAGGAATGCTTTTTTTTGCAGGATATTTAATGATCAAAAGGCAAATTCCATACCTATTTAAACGAAGATTGGTCGGGATTTATATTGTGTTATTTAGTGCCCTGCTCTTAAGTCATGTGAAATTATTTGAACTTTTATCGAATGATGGTGCATTTCAAAATCCAAGTGTAATTACAAATACATGGGATCTATTTTGGATGGAAGTTAAAGGAGAATCAAGCACTTCTGATTTAGGTGGAGGTATGATTGGAGCTATCCTGTTTGCTGCTTCTCACTTTCTATTTGCCTCTCAAGGTACAGAAATAATTAGTATTGTTCTCATCATAATTGGAATTATTTTAATTACAGGAAAATCTTTAGGTGACTGGATTGGCAGAGTTGGAGGGAAAACCATCCATTTCATGAGTGATCAATGGAGTGC
The DNA here is from genome assembly GCF_016908495.1 of Rossellomorea pakistanensis. Lineage (GTDB taxonomy): Bacteria > Bacillota > Bacilli > Bacillales > Bacillaceae_B > Rossellomorea > Rossellomorea pakistanensis. Next base: position 591,829 of record NZ_JAFBDZ010000003.1, read on the forward strand.
ATTTAAAAATGACTTGTCCGAATGGAAAGATGAACGACAAGTGAAAAAAGAAGAACGTCAAAAGACTAAAGCTGATGAAAAAGCAAAAGCAAAAGAAGAAGTAATACAATTTCCTGAGAATAGCACAGAAGAGAAAACAGAACCGATTATTTCAAGTTTTGCAGAAAGGGCATATCCAGATGAAGAGCACAAACTTGATACTCAAAAAATCGAGGGTGAAAATAATAGCTATGATGTGGAAAAGACTCCCTCTTCTGCTATAGAAGAGGATCAGGCACCTCCAATTACCTTTACAGAATTAGAGAATAAGGATTATAAATTACCGCCAATTTCCTTATTAAAGAGGCCACAACAAACGGATCAGAGCAATGAATATCAATTAATTCATTCCAATGCAGCCAAACTCGAGCGAACTTTTCAAAGCTTTGGTGTAAAAGCAAAAGTAACTCAAGTTCACCTAGGTCCTGCAGTAACGAAATATGAAGTACACCCGGATGTTGGGGTAAAGGTTAGTAAAATCGTAAACTTAAGTGATGATTTAGCACTTGCACTTGCTGCTAAGGATATAAGAATTGAAGCACCAATCCCAGGGAAATCTGCCATTGGGATCGAGGTCCCAAATTCAGAAGTGGCAATGGTTTCACTCCGAGAAGTAATTGAATCAAAAGCGAATAACAAGCCCGATTCAAAGCTAATGATCGGTCTAGGAAGAGATATTACAGGGGAAGCGGTATTAGCAGAACTAAACAAGATGCCGCACATGCTTGTAGCCGGAGCAACAGGAAGTGGGAAAAGTGTTTGTATCAATGGAATTATCACTAGTATTCTCATGAGAGCTAAGCCACATGAAGTGAAAATGATGATGATTGATCCCAAAATGGTAGAGTTAAACGTATATAATGGAGTTCCGCATCTATTGGCGCCTGTGGTGACAGATGCCAAAAAAGCATCTCAAGCTCTTAAAAAAGTCGTTAGTGAAATGGAAAGGCGGTACGAGCTGTTTTCACATACAGGGACTAGAAACATTGAAGGATATAATGAATATGTAAAAAGACAAAATAATGATAATGACGAAAAGCAACCGTTACTTCCTTATATTGTCGTTATTGTTGATGAATTGGCAGATTTAATGATGGTTGCATCAAGTGATGTTGAAGATGCTATCACACGACTTGCACAAATGGCACGGGCAGCGGGTATCCATTTAATTATCGCTACTCAAAGGCCGTCAGTTGATGTTATTACTGGTGTAATAAAAGCAAATATTCCTTCACGTATAGCATTTGCAGTGTCTTCCCAAACCGACTCCAGAACGATATTGGACTCAGGAGGGGCAGAAAAACTTTTAGGTAAAGGGGACATGCTCTTTATGCCAGTTGGTGCATCCAAGCCTACCCGTGTACAGGGTGCCTTTCTATCTGATGATGAGGTAGAAGAAATCGTTGACTTTGTTATAGACCAACAAAAGGCACAGTATCAAGAAGAGATGATACCGGATGAAATTCCAGAGAATGAGAGTAGATCGGAAGTAGATGATGATGTCTATGAAGACGCAGTCCAATTAGTGGCTGAAATGCAAACAGCCTCCGTATCCATGCTACAAAGGAGATTTAGAATAGGTTATACAAGAGCAGCAAGATTAATTGATGAAATGGAAGTCCGCGGAGTAGTGGGACCATATGAAGGAAGTAAACCGAGGACAGTACTCGTGCCAAAGCCTTCAGATGAACAAACATCATAGAAAAAGGATGATTCAATAGAGTCATCCTTTTTTGAAGAGGTGGATGGTGCTTATAAACATGATCATCTTCCTTAGGAGGTATATGTATTAAATGGAAAATAAAAAAATTTAAGATATATGATGTCAGACGTCTAGTAAGGATATCCACTATTGTGTTATACTATTAAAAGCGTTTACATTTGTAAAGAAAATGTCTCCTGCTTGTTATAAATGAAAAATATTCGAGTTCCAATGTATTATTATTGTTTATACTGAAAAGGAAAGGGTTTTCATTCGAGGATTCTGCAATGAAAACTGGTTTTGCGAATTCTGAATATTGGTATTTTAGTGTTTTTTCGACAAAATCACACAATCCTATTTATTTTATTTTTGAAAAGTGTTATAGTATTTTCGATTAGTAGGAAAGAAATACGTCAGAGGTCTGATGTCTTGAGAAAATTTGGTGGTGGTTCCAGGATGACAATTAAAACGGATACGAGACATTTATACTTACAGGTCATAGATCGTCTAAAGAAAGACATCAAGGCAGGGGTTTATAAAGAGAAAGAAAAACTCCCGTCAGAATTTGACTTATCAAAACAGCTTGGGGTTAGTAGGGCTACTCTTAGAGAGGCTCTTAGAATACTAGAAGAGGAAAATGTCATTACTCGTCGTCATGGTGTAGGAACATTTGTAAACGCTAAACCGCTCTTTACCTCTGGTATTGAGCAGTTGAACAGTGTAACAAGTATGATTAAACAGGCAGGAATGGAACCAGGTACTATTTTCTTAAGCTCTAGCACTCAAGGTCCAACAGAGGAAGATGTCCGTAGGTTCAATTTTGAAATGGAAGAAGAAGTCGTGGTCATTGAACGTGTTAGAACAGCAAATGGTGAACCGGTTGTATATTGTGTCGATAAAATACCTGCTAGGGTATTCCCTCGCGCTTTTACACATGAAGATAATTCAATCTTTCATGTACTTGAACAAGAAGGAAACCGGAGAATCACACATGCTGTTGCTCAAATTGAGCCCGTTGGATATCATGATAAAATTTCTCCCATTCTTGAGTGTGAACCAGAAACGGCGATGCTTGTTTTAAAACAAATGCACTTTGATGACTTTGACGAGCCGATTCTATACTCTGTAAACTATTTTAAGGCGGATATGTTTAGCTTTCATGTTTTAAGAAAACGTGTTTAGCAAAAATTCACTAGTGTTTCTACTAACTTATTACATTATTAATGGGGGGTACTTTAAGTGAAAAAGCGTAAATTTGGTATGGCGCTGTCACTCGTGCTTGCAGCAGGTACAATTTTAGGTGCATGTGGAACAAGTGGGGACAAAGAAGAAGGATCTTCAAAGGGCGGCAACGAAAAAGATAAATTTACTGTAGCAATGGTAACAGATGTTGGTGGAGTAGATGATAAATCATTTAACCAATCAGCTTGGGAAGGTCTTAAAGCTTTCGGTAAAGAGAATGATTTAGAAAAAGGTACTGATGGATTTGATTATCTTCAATCCCAATCAGATGCTGATTATTCAACAAACTTAAACAAATTAGCACGTCAAGATTTTGACTTAGTATATGGTATTGGCTTCTTAATGGAAGGGGCTATCAAAGAAATTGCTGAACAACAGAAAGAATCAAAATTTGCAATTGTTGATGCAGTAGTCGAACAACCAAACGTAGCTAGCATTATGTTTAAAGAACACGAAGCTTCTTTCTTAGCCGGAGTTGCTGCTGCAAATGCGACAAAAACGAACAAAATTGGATTTATCGGTGGAATGGAAATTCCCGTTATCGATCGTTTTGAAACTGGATTCCTTGCTGGTGTTGCATCCGTAAATCCTGATTTAAAAGTTGATGTACAATACGCTGGTGCATTCGATAAAGCAGAAGTTGGCCAAGCGATTGCTTCTAAAATGTATTCTTCTGGAGTAGATGTCATTTTCCATGCAGCTGGAGGAACTGGTAACGGACTATTTACAGAAGCTCGTAACTTGAAAGAAAAAGATCCTTCACGTGAACTTTGGGCAATCGGAGTAGACTCTGATCAAACTGCTGAAGGAATTGTTAAAGTAGATGGGGAAGAGAAGAACATTGTTTTAACATCTGCACTTAAGCGTGTAGATAATGCAGTAAAAGATCTTTCTACAAAAGCTATGGAAGGGAACTTCCCTGGAGGAGAAACCATTCTATACGGTTTAAAAGAAGAGGGAGTAGGAATTGCTCCACTCAATGAAGAAATTGAAAACAAGGATGAAATCATGAAAAAAGTAGAGGAATGGAAAGAGAAAATCATTAATGGTGACATCACTGTTCCATCTACTAAAGATGAGCTAAAATCTTTCAAAGCTAACTAATAGGTGATTTTTGGGATAAGCGGGCTTTGATTGTCGGCCTCTTATCCCATTTTCTTAAAATTCTAATTGAAGCGTAGATATTGATTCTACTTTTCACTTAGCGTTTTACCGAGGGCATGTCCCTCATTTTTCTTGAAAATACGAGGTCTGACCTCTAACTACTAACCTACTAATTCCGTATACCTTGGAACAAGGAGTGAGAAAGAATGGATTTTGTCATAGAAATGCTCAATATCCGTAAAGAGTTTCCCGGTATTGTTGCAAACGATAATATTACTCTTCAATTAAAAAAGGGAGAAATACATGCTCTCCTTGGGGAGAATGGAGCAGGTAAATCGACGCTAATGAATGTTCTCTTTGGCTTATATCAGCCAGAGCAAGGAGAGATTCGCGTTAGGGGTAAAAAAGTAAATATTTCTAACCCAAATATTGCAAATGATTTAGGGATTGGAATGGTTCATCAACATTTTATGCTTGTTGATACTTTTACAGTCACTGAAAATATCATTCTAGGTCGAGAGCCAAATAATATGGGGACTGTCGATATTAAAAAAGCAGAAAAAGATATTAGGGAAATATCAGATCGCTATGGTTTATCTGTAGATCCTACAGCGAAGATTTCAGAAATTTCTGTAGGTATGCAGCAACGAGTTGAAATTTTGAAAACGTTATATCGTGGAGCGGAAATTTTAATTTTCGATGAACCAACAGCCGTACTAACTCCGCAAGAGATAAAAGAACTAATTCAAATTATGAAAACCCTTATAAAAGAAGGGAAATCTATCATTCTAATTACCCATAAATTAAAGGAAATCATGGAAGTATGTGATCGAGTGACCGTTATACGTAAAGGCGAGGGGATTGGAACACTAGATGTAGAAGGAACCAATCCGAACGAACTTGCAAGCTTGATGGTGGGCCGTGAAGTTACTTTTAAAACAGAAAAAACACTTTCTAAACCTAAAGAGAATGTCCTGGAAATTTCTAATCTAGTTGTGAAAGACCATCGTAATATTCCGGTGGTAAAATCATTAGACCTAGAAGTAAAAGCAGGCGAAATTGTTGGGATTGCGGGTGTAGATGGCAATGGCCAAAATGAACTGATCGAAGCGATTACCGGACTAATGAAGGCAGAAAGCGGTTCAATCAAGCTGAATAATAAAGAAATTATAAATATGAAACCAAGAAAAATAACTGAATCGGGTGTAGGACACATTCCTCAGGATCGCCACAAGCATGGTTTAGTCCTTGACTTTCCAATTGGTGAAAACATGGCTCTTCAAAATTATTACATTAAACCGTATTCAACGGGTGGAATTCTAAATTACAAGAAAATCTATGAAAAGGCAAGAAATTTGATTAAGGAATTTGATGTACGAACACCTTCTGAGTATACAATGGCCCGTGCACTATCTGGAGGAAATCAGCAAAAAGCGATTATTGGACGGGAAGTAGATCGTGATCCTGATTTATTAATTGCTGCCCAGCCTACACGTGGGCTTGACGTTGGTGCTATCGAATTTATTCATAGTCGTTTAATCGAGCAAAGAGATAATGGTAAAGCTGTATTGCTCTTATCTTTTGAATTAGATGAAATAATTAATGTCAGTGATCGAATCGCAGTAATCTACGAGGGGAAAATCGTTTCAATTGTCGACCCCAAAGAAACAACAGAACAAGAACTAGGACTTCTTATGGCTGGTTCGAAACAACAGAAAGCAGGTGAGGATACTAATGTCAAGTCGCTTGATTAATATCATCATCCCCATAATTGCCGTATTTCTTGGTATTCTTGTCGGGACAATCATCATGATTTTTAGTGGATATAGTCCAATTGAAGGTTATTCGGCACTATGGAATGGGATATTCGGAGAAATTTATTATGTTGGTGAAACGATTCGCCAAGTAACACCTTATATATTGGCAGGACTAGCGGTTGCATTTGCTTTTAGAACAGGCCTATTTAACATTGGAGTGGAAGGTCAATTAATCGTTGGTTGGCTAGCAGCTGTTTGGGTTGGAGTGTCGTTTGAACTCCCTAAGATCATTCATTTACCCCTTGCCATTTTAGCAGCAGCTGTTGCAGGTGCGCTTTGGGGGTTCATTCCGGGTCTTCTCAAAGCGAAGTTCAAAGTTCATGAAGTCATTGTCACGATTATGATGAATTATGTTGCTTTACATGTGACAAATGCCATCATTCGTACGTATTTGTCTGAAAGTAGTGATCGTACAGAAAATGTTGCAGAAACTGCGAGCTTAGCTTCACCTTTTTTTGAATCATTGACTGATTATTCACGTATGCATTGGGGAATTTTCATTGCCATCGTATGTGCTTTTATTATGTGGTTCTTTCTAGAAAAAACAACAAAAGGTTATGAGTTAAGAGCTGTTGGGTTTAATCAACATGCATCACAGTACGCAGGCATGAACGTAGGAAATAATATCATTCTTTCCATGGTCATTTCTGGAGCTTTTGCAGGTCTAGCAGGTGCTATGGAAGGACTAGGTACTTTCGGATACGCTTCCATTAAAGGTGGGTTTACTGGTGTCGGATTTGACGGGATCGCAGTAGCTTTATTAGGAGGAAATGCTGCGATTGGGGTAATCCTTGCAGCGTTATTATTCGGTGGTTTAAAAATCGGAGCATTAAATATGCCGCTTGAAGCGGGTGTTCCGAATGAGCTTGTTGATATTATTATTGCACTTATTATATTCTTTGTAGCTTCAAGCTACATGATTCGTTGGTTTATTGAACGTTTAAGAAATAAAAAGGGGGTGAAATAAGTGGGCTTAATGGACATTTTGATGATTGTGATACCTTCTACATTGCTATGGGCGACTCCACTTATTTTCACTGCTTTAGGTGGAGCATTTTCCGAACGATCAGGTATCGTTAATATTGGTTTAGAAGGATTAATGGTTATTGGTGCGTTTGCTAGTATTGTATTTAATCTGGCTTATGCTGATACTTTAGGAGATGCAACACCTTGGATTGCTTTGATCGTAGCTATGTTAGTTGGGGCTATTTTGTCGGTGCTTCATGCCGTAGCCTCTATTACTTTCCGGGCAGATCAGGTTGTTTCTGGGGTAGCCATTAACCTATTAGCTATTGGAGCTGCATTATTCCTTGTGAAATTAATTTATGGGAAAGGTCAAACGGACATTATTCAAAAAGGATTCGGTAAGTTTGATATTCCATTTTTAAGTGACATTCCATTAATTGGAGATTTATTTTTTACCAATACGTATGCTCCACCTTTCCTTGCGATAGCCGTCGCTTTTCTAGTTTGGTTTATCATGTTTAAGACTCCGTTCGGACTACGGCTTCGTTCCGTTGGCGAACACCCAATGGCAGCGGACACGATGGGAATTAATGTGACAAAAATGCGCTATATCGGGGTTATACTGTCTGGAGCACTAGCTGGTATTGGTGGAGGGATTTATGCCCAAGCAATTTCATCAGACTTTGGTCATGCCACCATTAATGGTCAAGGGTTCATGGCATTAGCGGCACTTATCTTTGGGAAATGGCATCCACTTGGAGCTATGGGGGCAGCTTTGTTCTTCGGATTTGCTCAAAGCTTAAGTATCATTGGAAACAGCTTACCATTACTGGAGAATATCCCGAGAGTTTACTTATTAATCTCTCCGTATGTATTGACAATTTTAGCACTTGCAGGATTTATCGGGCGTGCAGATGCCCCTAAAGCACTTGGAAATCCTTATATTAAAGGGAAAAGATAATAGAAAAAAGACGTGGGTTTCTACGTCTTTTTTCTATTATCTACTTAAAATTGTTTTACAAAAAAAGGGGTTTTGAGTGTAAAAAGTTTCATTTATGTATATGCAGTAAGATGAACGAATATTTGTAACACAAGAGGTTTGATGAGAAGAATTATTAGGAATGATAGATTAAAGCTACTAAAGTGGTCAATTCTTATTTGTTATAACAAAAAATTTGTGAGGCGGGTGATTCTCGATGTTTAGGAAATCCGGATTTATATTCATTCTTGTAATAGTAGTTTTATCTATAGGATTTTTCTTCTTAGTTGACGACGATGATAAATCTTATCACAATGATAACTCTAGTCAAAGTGAAATATCAAAAAATGAACCGAGTCAGGAAGACTACTCTGAAATGATATCAGACATGAGTTTAAATGAAAAAATCGGCCAAATGGTTATTGCTGGAATCTCTGGAACCAAGATCAATCAATCCACCAAAACCTTAATTAACCAATACAAAGTTGGCGGGATTATTTTTTATGGGGATAATCTAGAATCCCCTCAGCAAGTCGTTCAATTATTGAATCAAATTAAATCCGAGAATAAGCAAAATCGTTTGCCTCTTCTGCTAAGTGTTGATGAGGAAGGAGGACGGGTTTCCAGATTGCCTGGGAACTTATTAGACCTTCCGACTAATAAGGAGATAGGAAAAATAAATAACCCCGAGTTTTCCTACGAAATCGGGACTCTCTTAGGGGAGGAATTAAAAGAATTCGGCTTCAATCTTGATTTTGCTCCAGTGCTTGATGTAAACAGCAATCCAAATAACCCAATAATCGGTGACCGCTCATTTGGAAACAATGCTGACCTTGTAAGTAAACTTGGAATTCAAACAATGAAAGGCATTCAGTCACAAAATATTATACCGGTGATTAAACATTTTCCTGGTCATGGGGACACGTCTGTTGATTCACATTTGAATCTTCCGAAGGTCAATAAAAGTCTAGAGGATTTAAAAAAGCTTGAAATCATACCGTTTAAAAATGCTATTGATAACGGGGCTGAGGTGGTGATGGTTGCTCATATTTTATTACCTAAAATTGATGCTACTTTTCCATCATCCATGTCTGATGAAATTATAACGAATATTCTAAGAAAACAACTGGATTTTAATGGTGTAGTCATAACAGATGATATGACAATGAAAGCCATTACAAACCATTACGATATCGGTCAAGCGGCTATCGAATCAGTGAAGGCTGGTAGTGACATTATTTTAGTAGCCCATGACTATAACCAAATATTGTCTACAATGGATGCATTGAAAGCAGCAGTTAAAAACGGAGAAATTTCAGAGGAAAGAATAAATGCAAGTGTCGACAGAATCATTCAGTTAAAAATGAATTACGAAATTATTAATGAAAAAGTGGAGGGCATAAATATAAAAGTACTGAATCAATCAATTAAAAATGTGTTAAGTGGAATAGAGTAATCTTTTTCAATTGATGTAATGTGTCTACATCAAATTCTACCTATTAAAATAGAGTTATGCCAAGTACTGAAACCTCTTATCCTTATCACCTTCTGTAACGATCCTTATTATAAGTAGGAGAAAAATCATATATTTGGATTCAAAGGTAAAAACTTGAAAGGATAAAGTTGTTACATGTATAGTTAAACTAACTTTATAACAAAATAAATAAATGGAATATTTTTAGTGAAATTTGCTTTTGATTACAAAAGGAGGTTGGAACATGAGTATGGTTAATGAAGTTATAATAAATAAACAAGGGTATTCATTACATATTGTGAAAACCGAAAAATATAAAACAAATACCCTCGTGTGGAAAATGAAAGCTCCTCTTCAATCAAACGATGTTACCCTAAGAGGATTATTACCGCATGTTTTGCAAAGCAGCAGCAAAAATTATCCAACTACAACAGCCTTTAGAACATATCTAGATGATCTATATGGAGCTAGCTTTTTTGTAGATGTAGCAAAAAAAGGTGAAAATCATATTATGAGCTTCTCCATTGAAGTGGCAAATGAAAAATTTCTCAAGGATTCTGAACCTCTTTTGAAAAAAGGACTTCAATTTCTGGCTGAAGTGCTACTGAATCCAAATGTTGAAGGAAACGCATTCCATAAAGAGACGGTTGAGAAAGAAAAAAGGAATCAAAAGGTTAGAATTCAATCTGTATTCGATGATAAAATGAGATATTCTAACTCAAGGCTTGTTGAGGAAATGTGTAAAGGAGAACCATTTGCCCTCCATGCCAATGGAAATGTAAATGATGTAGAAAGGGCAACAGCTTCAAATCTTTATGAATATTATCAGAAAGCGATTGCGGAAGACAGTCTAGACCTTTATGTCATTGGAGATATAGATGAACAAGAAGTAGAAAGTTTTTGTGACGAAATCTTTCAATTAGCTGAAAGAGATGAGAAACGAGTTAATTCCAATGCACAAAAAACGGTGGAGGAAGTTAAAGAAGTAAAAGAAGAGCAGGATGTAAAGCAAGGGAAATTAAATATAGGATATCGTACAAATGTTATGTATGGTGAAGAAGATTATTTTGCCCTCCAAGTGTTTAATGGAATATTCGGTGGCTTCTCTCATTCTAAACTTTTCATTAATGTTCGTGAAAAAGCGAGTCTCGCTTACTATGCTGCAAGTCGTCTTGAAAGCCATAAAGGTTTGATGATGGTGATGTCTGGAATAGATAGGAAGAATTATGATCAAGCCGTTCAAATTATTAAAGAGCAGATGGATGCCATGAAAAATGGAGAATTTACAGATGGTGAACTTGAACAAACAAAAGCGGTCATTAAAAATCAGCTTCTAGAAACGATTGACACTTCTAGAGGGTTAGTAGAAGTATTATATCACAATGTCGTCGCACAACAGCAATTGGTGCTAGAAGATTGGTTAGAGAAAGTAGAAAGAACCACTAAACAGGACATTATTGATGTAGCCAAAAAAATAAACATGGATACGATTTATTTTCTTACGGGAACGGAGGCATCCGCATGAAGAATATTACCTTTGATCAACTAGGTGAAGAGCTATTCTACGAGAAAATGGCCAATGGGTTAGATGTATATATTCTCCCTAAAAAGGGCTTCAATAAAACGTATGCAACATTCACTACAAAGTATGGTTCAGTGGATAATCACTTTGTTCCAAAAGGAAAAGATGAGTATGCTAAAGTTCCAGACGGTATTGCTCATTTTCTAGAGCATAAATTATTTGAAAAAGAAGATGGGGATGTTTTTCAACAATTTAGCCGTCAAGGAGCATCGGCTAATGCCTTTACCTCTTTTACACGAACGGCTTACCTCTTTTCATCGACGTCTAATGTTGAGAAAAACCTAGAAACCTTAATGGATTTTGTGCAGGAGCCATACTTCACTGAAAAAACGGTAGAAAAAGAAAAAGGAATTATTGGGCAAGAGATCACCATGTACGATGATAACCCAGATTGGAGATTATACTTTGGAGTCATTCAAAATATGTATAAAAATCATCCAGTAAAAATCGATATTGCAGGTACAATTGATTCTATTGCTGATATTACAAAGGATATGCTCTATGAATGCTATGAAACCTTCTATCATCCGAGTAATATGTTATTATTCGTAGTTGGTGCCGTGGACCCTGAAGTAACTATGAATCAAATCCGTGATAATCAAAACCAGAAAGATTATCAAAAGAAAGATGAAATCCAAAGGAAATTTGATGACGAACCAGAGGAAGTGGCAGAAAAGAAACAAGTTCTTAAAATGAATGTTCAAGCACCTAAATGTTTGGTTGGTGTAAAGGCTCTCGAATCGAACCAATCTGGTCAAGAAATGTTAAAAAGGGAACTTACAATGAACCTACTACTTGATATGCTCTTTGGAAAAAGCTCAAGTCTCTACCTTGAATTGTATAATCAAGGGTTAATTGATGAAACATTCCATTATGACTATACGCAGGAAAATGGATTTGGTTTTGCCATATTAGGTGGAGATACAGAACAACCCGATCAATTAGCAGAAGAGCTTCAAGGTATTTTGCTTAAGGCTAAAAATGGTGAGCATATAACAGAAGAAGCCCTTGAGCGTACAAAGAAAAAGAAAATTGGATCATTTTTAAGAGCGGTGAATTCACCTGAATTTATTGCTAATCAGTTTACTCGTTATGCCTTTAATGAGATGGATTTATTTGAAGTGGTTCCTACTCTTGAACAGATTACATTCAATGATGTAAAGGAAGTTGCTTCGAAATTTCTTGACGAGAAAAGATTTACAGTGTGTCAAGTAGTACCAAAAACATCATAAAATTGTTAAGAGGTTAATCATTAAGAGGGACTGACTCGGAATTATATGACTTGGACACGACTTAATTTATAGAAATAATCCTCTGAGTAATTTCTATTATCGTTGTCATGGCCAGCAATGAGTCAGTCTTTTCCTGTATGTTCCCTCTTTTTTTGTGAGGAGAAAGTAATATATGAAAAAATTTGCTTTAATTATCGGGGCATCTGGTGGTATTGGAGCAGAAACCGCAAGAACGCTAGCCGGTCAGGGATGGAATTTATATTTACATTATTATTTAAATTCAGACATTATTGATGATTTGAAAGCAGAATTGCTTTCAAATGATATAGAAATCCATTGTATTCAAGCTGATTTATCTAAAAAGGAAGGAGTTACTAAGATTCTTAACAGTATTTTTAAAATAGATGCTGTTGTTTATACTTGTGGAGAATCTCATTATGGTTTATTTGAAGATATGAATGATAAAGAGATGGATTTCATGTGGAATCTTCACGTGAAAAGCCCGATGCTTCTGCTTCAAAGATTACTTGCAAAGCTAAGAGGTAATGATCTTGCAAGTATTGTGTTGGTAAGTTCTATTTGGGGGCAAACGGGAGCTTCATGCGAAGTGTTGTACTCCACTATGAAAGGAGCTCAGATTTCTCTTGTGAAATCTTTGAGTAAAGAGGTAGCTCGCAGTGGGATCAGAGTGAATGCCGTTGCGCCAGGAGCTGTACACACTAATATGATGAACCAATTTACAGATGAAGTGATATTAGAAATTACAGAAGAGATACCGATGGGAAGAATGGGACAACCACACGAAATAGCTGAGTCAATCTCCTTTCTATTATCACCTCAGTCGTCTTATATTACAGGACAGGTAATAGCAATAAATGGTGGCTGGTATACATAATTTGATTAACTACATGAATATTTTTGAACCTCAGATGCAAACTAACATTGTACTCCGAAAAAAGGAGCAGTTTTTAGTTAGTTTTGCGCATATTAAAGGAGGGTATAAAATGTCTGTATTAGATAACTGGTCAGATTGGAAAAACTTTTTAGGTGATCGTTTACATCAAGCACAGCATGAAGGAATGGATGGTAAAGTAGTATCTGAATTAGCTTATCAAATTGGTGACTACTTATCGAATCAAGTAGAAGCAAAAAATGACCAAGAACAAGTTCTGGCTGACTTATGGTCTGTTGCATCACCGGAAGAACAGCATGCTATTGCGAATATGATGGTGAAGCTAGTAAATAATAACGGTACACGCTAAGAGGGGATACTTCCTCTCTTTTTTTATACAAGAAAAGCCAAGTTTATCTTGTCTTATCTAAAATATAGATCACATTCCTTCTCCTGTGCAATAGAAAGTGTATGTTCTTGTTGCTTGAGTTATTTAATATACAGATTTTCGGATAGTTTTCCTTTTCTAATAGGAAGAAATCATATATTATAGTATCTAGACAGTCTTAATTGTCATCTTAAAATTTACTATTAAAGAATCTTTGTCGTTGTTAAGCGCAAAGCAACCAGCCCCGGTAGACTAAGTCAGTTGCAAGGATACGAAATTCCATCTTTCCGATGCGCTGCTTCTTATGTAGACTGAGGCTATTCAATGCGCCTGCGCTTTTTCTTAGTGTTTATGGATAAAAAGGATTAAGTTTAAACCAAGTGAGGACATCTTAGGTATAACCAAGGTATTTTAATGTTATGAATTGTCCTTTCGATGTCAATGCCCGGAGGATGTTTGACCAACAAGGGATTCCCATAGAGTATGGAGAACTTGGTCTTTCATCCATATGATGCGTCTGCACTTATCGGTGTCCAGCTCCGGCGCCTAGGTTCTCGAGACAGAAGCCAAGTCCCCTAGAAAGGGAAATGGCACCCTTTCTAGGAAACACGTCTTATGCTTGTCGGAGGCCTACAGGACGTAGGTCAGAAAGGCGTTGCCACAGGACGGTGGCGAACTTAGCCTTTCATCCTTCCGAGGGATTTCCACTTATCGGTGTCCAGCTCCGGCGCCTAGGTCCTCGAGACATAAGTCAAGCCACCTAGAAAGGGAAAAGGCACCCTTTCTAGGTGACTCGTCTTATGCTTGTCGGACCTGTTCAAGGCGCCTCCGCTTTTCATTGTCCAGCTCCGGCGCCTAGGTCCTCGAGACATAAGCCAAGCCCCCTAGAAAGGGAAAAGGCACCCTTTCTAGGTGACTCGTCTTATGCTTGTCGGACCTGTTCGAGGCGCCTCCGCTTTTATAATAATCAGGAGGGGAATTATGGAGAGAAAAGAATGGTATTTAGAATATGAAATTCAAAAAAATCGTCCAGGCCTCTTAGGCGACATTTCCTCGTTATTAGGCATGCTGTCAATCAATATTATTACCATTAACGGCGTTGATGAAGGGCGTCGAGGGATGCTTTTATTTGCGAATAGTGATGAACAAATTACTCGTCTTGAATCGATCTTACAGACAATGGATACGATAAATGTAACAAAGCTAAGAGAACCAAAGCTTAGAGATCGACTAGCTGTTAGGCACGGTCGGTACATTCAAAGAGATGCCGATGATAAAAAAACCTTTCGATTTATACGAGATGAACTGGGCCTATTAGTTGATTTTATGGCTGAACTGTTTAAACAGGAAGGTCATAAATTGGTCGGAATTCGCGGTATGCCTCGAGTCGGAAAAACAGAATCGGTTGTAGCCTCAAGTGTATGTGCTAACAAAAAATGGCTGTTTGTTTCTTCTACTTTGTTAAAACAAACGATTCGTAGTCAGCTCATTGATGATGAATATTCATCTGATAATATTTTTATTATTGATGGAATTGTATCAACAAGGAGAGCAAATGAAAGGCACTGGCAATTAGTAAGGGAAATTATGAGATTATCAGCAGTAAAGGTGATTGAGCATCCAGATATTTTTGTCCAGAACTCTGAATATTCTTTGGATGATTTTGATTATATTATTGAATTAAGAAATGATCCAGAAGAAGAAATTACATATGATTTAGTACACAAGAACAACATGTTTCAAGATTCTGATTTTGGAGGATTTGATTTTTAAATTTGGCAGGTGTTACGTTTGACAGAATTAGGAGCACGATTAAAAGAAGCCCGTGAAGCTAAAGGCTATTCATTGGAAGACTTACAAAGGGTAACGAAGATCCAAAAGCGTTACCTTATTGGGATTGAAGAAGGTAACTATGATTTGATCCCAGGGAAATTTTATGTCCGTGCGTTCATTAAACAATACGCGGAAAGTGTTGGGCTTTCCCCAGAAATTATTTTTGAAGAGTATAAGAATGATATCCCTGCTTCCTTCAATGATGACATTCCGGAACAGCTTTCAAGAGTCCGTACACGTAAAACAGTTCCCCAAAGTTCATCTAAGGCATTTGATATTATTCCGAAACTCCTTGTCGCTATTTTTGTTATTGGAGCATTATTTGTTATTTGGTTAGTGGTTTCAAATTATTTAGGAAATGATAAGAATAATGGTGAAACAAATGAGGATCGGTCACCGGTTCAGGTAGATCAAAACAAAGATGCAGATAAAAACAAAAAAGCTAATGAGAACAGTAATGAACAAAATGAAACTGCAAAAGGGGATACTAATCAGACAGAAATGCCCGAAGAAAAATCTGAAACCCAAAAGCCTGAGCTATCAGTCGTAGAATCTTCTGGGATTCAAACAACGTACGAATTAAAAAACGCAGAGGAATTTAAATTAGATTTAGCAACTTCTGGCGATTCATGGATTGAAGTCTACAATTCTAAAGGTGAACAGCTTTCGTATGGAATGATGACGGACGGAGGAAGCAAAAGCATTGATTTAAAGGATGACCCTGAAGCGTCTCTTATAATAGGGAATGCTTCTAATACAGAGATTAAAGTCAATGGTACAGTATTACAATATGAAATTTCCCCAACAGAAGTAGTTAGACAGAATATTACCATTCAGTTTTCAAAGTCTGAATAGTCATCATCAGGAGGTACGAACCCGTGAACTTACCCAATAAAATTACAGTATCAAGAATATTATTAATTCCATTGTTCGTTATAATTATGATTGTTCCTTTTAATTGGGGAGGCATAACGTTTTTAGGAGCTGATATGCCCGTCACTCATTTTGTTGGAGGGTTATTGTTTATCATCGCTTCTACAACGGATTGGATTGATGGATACTACGCAAGGAAACTTAACCAGGTTACAAATCTCGGGAAATTTTTAGATCCATTAGCTGACAAATTACTAGTATCTGCTGCTTTAATCGTGTTAGTAGAACTAGGTTTCGCAGCTTCTTGGATTGTGATTATTATTATTAGTCGTGAATTTGCTGTAACAGGCTTACGATTAGTTTTAGCTGGTGAAGGCGAAGTTGTAGCAGCCAATAATTTAGGAAAGATTAAAACCTGGACACAAATCATTGCGATTTCAGCACTTCTTCTTCATAACACGATTTTTGAAGTCATAAATTTCCCGTTTGCTACCGTTGCTTTATGGGTAGCAATGATTATGACGATTTGGTCCGGCTGGGATTATTTCTATAAAAACAAACAGGCATTGCTGAACTCAAAATAGGAATATATGAGAATTAAGGGGATGATGTCTTGAACGCTGAGATCATTGCTGTAGGTTCAGAATTATTATTAGGGCAGATCGTAAATACGAATGCCCGTTTTTTATCTGAACAATTAGCAGAAATTGGAGTGAATGTGTACTATCACACAGTTGTTGGAGATAATTCAACAAGATTAAAGGATGCGTTAGCGCTTGCAGAGAAAAGAGCAGATTTAATTATTTTCACAGGGGGACTAGGTCCAACAAAAGATGATCTGACAAAAGAAACGATTGCTAACCATTTGGAAACAACTCTTGAAATGAACGATGCTGCTTTTCAATCGATTAAGGATTATTTTCATAAAACCAAAAGAATTATGACTCCGAATAATGAAAAACAGGCTCTAGTCTTAAAGGGTTCAACAGTGTTAGCAAATGAAAAAGGAATGGCACCAGGAATGTACTTTAGTCACAACGGAATGCATTATATGCTCCTTCCTGGTCCTCCATTTGAAATGGAACCGATGTTTGAAAAGTATGGAAAAACAGCCATTGAAAAGGCTTTAGGTCGTAAAGAAACCATTCATTCTAGAGTACTGAGGTTCTTTGGAATTGGCGAAGCGCAACTTGAAACCGAGATTGAAGACATAATCAATGAGCAATTAAATCCAACAGTGGCTCCTCTGGCTTCAGACGGTGAAGTAACACTTCGCTTAACGGCTAAACATGAGTCAAAAGAAATTGCAGGAGAGATGTTAGATCAGATGGAAGAAAAGATCTTGAAGATTCTTTCACCCTATTTTTATGGGTATGATGATACATCTCTCATGAAGGAATTATCTGATAGATTGAAAGAAAAAGAAATTACTCTATCTGTTGCAGAAAGTTTAACCGGTGGACTATTCCAATCAGAGTTCACGAATATCTCAGGCGCTGGTTCTGTCTTAAAGGGCGGAATTGTTTGTTACACCAATGAGGTAAAAAAAGAGCTTCTATCCGTTTCAAAAAATACTTTAAGTATTCATGGGGCAGTAAGTGAGCCATGTGCTAAAGAACTAGCCGAAAATGTTAGAGAGCTTTTCAAGTCAGACATTGGAATTAGTTTTACTGGTGCAGCAGGTCCAGGTCCCCATGAAGGAATGCCAGAAGGAACCGTTTGGATCGGGATAGCAGAAAAAGGTAAA
The DNA here is from genome assembly GCF_016908495.1 of Rossellomorea pakistanensis. Lineage (GTDB taxonomy): Bacteria > Bacillota > Bacilli > Bacillales > Bacillaceae_B > Rossellomorea > Rossellomorea pakistanensis. Next base: position 609,699 of record NZ_JAFBDZ010000003.1, read on the forward strand.
CCGACAAGAACATTCCTGCTAAATTTAGCCGGTGGAAGAAACGCCAATCGAATCCGAACCGTAAAATATGGATGTTATTATTTACTAAAAGAAGTAGTATCCATATAGATAATTATAAACGCTGACCCAAAGGATGTTAACATTTCACCCTATTATCATTCGCTCTAAAGGGTCAGTTTTAATGTGTAAAGCGCCAATGAATGTTCTGATAAATAGTTAAAAAGTAGTTTATTAGTTGTTTATAGTGTTTATTTTCTGTTTTTTATAGAAGAAAACTATTTTTTAATTGAAAAGCAGTTCATAAAAAAACCGAATGAATGTTCGATTTTTTTATTGATAAAGTGAAAGAAAACAGATATAGTAGAGATAGGTTCAGAAATGAGACAAAATACTTTTGTCTTCTTATATATTAATTGAATGGTATAAAGGAGGAAGTTTAGTGAGTGATCGTCAAGCTGCCTTAGATATGGCTCTTAAACAAATTGAAAAGCAATTCGGAAAAGGCTCCATTATGAAATTAGGTGAACAAACAGATAGACAAATCGTTACCGTACCAAGTGGTTCATTAGCACTTGATACAGCACTTGGAGTGGGTGGCTACCCAAGAGGGCGTATTATTGAAATTTATGGTCCTGAGAGTTCAGGTAAAACAACCGTAGCGCTTCATGCTATAGCAGAAGTACAAGCTCAAGGAGGGCAAGCAGCGTTCATAGACGCAGAGCATGCGCTTGACCCTGTATATGCACAGAAATTAGGGGTTAATATTGATGAACTATTACTCTCTCAACCTGACACAGGGGAACAAGCTTTAGAAATTGCCGAGGCTCTTGTTCGAAGTGGAGCAGTGGATGCAATTGTTATTGACTCTGTTGCAGCTCTTGTACCAAAAGCGGAGATTGAAGGGGAAATGGGAGACTCACACGTAGGTTTGCAAGCTCGTCTGATGTCCCAAGCCCTTCGTAAACTATCAGGAGCTATTAACAAATCTAAAACGATTGCGATCTTCATAAACCAGATTCGTGAAAAAGTAGGAGTTATGTTCGGTAATCCGGAAACAACTCCAGGTGGACGCGCGTTAAAATTCTATTCATCTGTACGTTTAGAGGTAAGACGTGCTGAAACATTAAAACAAGGGAATGAGATGGTTGGGAATAAAACCCGTGTAAAAGTTGTTAAGAATAAGGTGGCTCCTCCTTTCCGTGTGGCAGAACTTGATATTATGTACGGAGAAGGAATTTCAAAAGAAGGGGAAATTGTTGACCTCGGTTCTGAAGTGGATATTGTCCAAAAAAGTGGTGCATGGTATTCCTATAATAACGAAAGACTTGGACAAGGGCGTGAGAATGCAAAACTATTCTTGAAAGAAAACCCTGAGGTTCGAAGTGAAATAATGCAAAAGATCCGTGAGCATTACGGCCTGGATACCGGAAAAGCGGAAATAGAAGAAGGGCAAGAAGAATTATTTGCTGATGAGTAGAAAGTGACAATAAAGGGTTGGCCCAAATGGTCAATCCTTTTTGTTATATTTGTAATAAAATTATTCAGTGTTTAAAAAAGTGTAGAAAGTTAAGAATGATAAGGGGTGAAAAGGGAGAACCCCTTGACAATGAATTTTCTGAGATTTAAAATTAACATGTATATTTTACAATTTTTTCGAAATGAAATGATTGAAAGCCTAGCGCTGTATATTGAAACCTTTGGAAACAATGTACCAGCCGACATGCAAAGAGACATGACACAAGTTCATAGCAAGAGGAGGTGAAAAGATGGAACCCATTACAATCATCTCCATTTTGCTTGGCCTAATCGTCGGTGTAGTTGTTGGATATTTTATTCGTAAGTCCATTGCTGAAGCGAAAATAGCGGGAGCAAAAGGTTCTGCAGAGCATATTCTTGAAGATGCTAAGCGCGAGGCAGAAGCTCTGAAGAAAGAAAAGCTCTTAGAAGCAAAGGATGAAAATCATAAGCTTCGTACTGAAATGGAAAATGACCTTCGTGAACGAAGAAATGAATTGCAAAAGCAGGAAAATCGTTTAATGCAAAAGGAAGAGAACCTCGATCGTAAAGATGAAACACTTGATAAACGTGAATCATCCCTTGAAAGAAAAGAGGAAGCTCTTAACGAAAGACAACAACATATTGAAGAGATGGAAAGCAAAGTGGACGAGATGGTACGTACACAGCAAACTGAACTAGAACGCATCTCGGGCCTAACACGCGATGAAGGAAAAGCGATTATTCTCGATCGACTTGAAAATGAGCTCTCTCATGACCTTGCAATAATGGTAAGAGAACAAGAGACACGTGCGAAAGAGGAATCGGATAAGAAAGCGAAAGAAATTCTATCACTAGCCATTCAACGTTGCGCAGCAGAACATGTTGCTGAAACTACGGTTTCGGTAGTAAACCTACCAAATGATGAGATGAAAGGTCGCATTATTGGCCGTGAAGGTAGAAACATTCGTACACTTGAAACATTAACTGGAATTGATCTTATCATTGATGATACACCTGAAGCTGTAATATTATCCGGTTTTGATCCAATTCGTCGTGAAACGGCTCGTATTGCATTAGAAAAACTGGTTCAAGACGGTAGAATCCATCCGGCTCGCATCGAAGAGATGGTCGATAAAGCGAGACGAGAAGTGGATGAACATATTCGTGAAATTGGTGAACAAACAACGTTTGAAGTTGGTGTTCACGGGCTCCATCCAGATTTAATAAAGATTTTAGGACGGTTGAAATATCGTACAAGCTACGGTCAAAACGTTCTAAAACATTCAATGGAGGTTGCTTACCTGTCTGGCTTACTAGCAGCTGAGCTTGGTGAGGATGAGACATTAGCTCGCCGTGCAGGATTACTCCATGATATTGGAAAAGCAATAGACCATGAAGTTGAAGGAAGCCATGTAGAGATTGGTGTTGAACTAGCAACTAAGTACAAAGAGAACTCAGTTGTTATTAACAGTATTGCTTCTCACCATGGTGACACTGAACCTACTTCAATCATTGCGGTTCTAGTTGCGGCGGCAGATGCATTGTCTGCAGCGAGACCTGGAGCACGTAGTGAAACCCTTGAGAATTATATTCGTCGCTTAGAGAAGCTTGAAGAGATTTCTGAATCCTACGAAGGCGTAGAGAAATCATTTGCCATTCAAGCTGGAAGAGAAGTGCGAATTATGGTTCGACCAGAAAGTATCGATGATTTAGAAGCCCATCGATTAGCACGGGATATTCGTAAGCGTATCGAAGAAGAGCTTGATTATCCTGGTCATATCAAGGTAACGGTTATTCGAGAAACAAGAGCAGTTGAATATGCTAAATAAAGATCGGTTGGCCCAGTATTGGGTCAGCCTTTTTTGGTTGTTAGGAATAATAAACTTTGTAAATGACTTTAAATATGTATGGCTTATCATGAATGTAAATTAATATAAATACAATTTTATAGTATTTCCTGAACACATTTTCTAGGTTTATCATAAAAAAGGTTATGGGAATAATGTAGGAATGATGTAAAAATGGAGGTTTAAAGATTGTGGTAACAGAAATCGAACCCAATGTAAATAATGAGTATGATAATCTTGAAAAAGTAATTGTCTGTCCTCCAACTTTTATGAAAATAGACAAAGTTATAAATGAAACACAGAAGCAATTTATTGAAAAAAATATCAATCAAGAGAAGGCTACAAGTCAACATCAGCTTTTCGTGAAAACATTAACAGACATTGGAATTGATGTCATCTTTTTACCTGAAGAATCAAAGTATCCAGAACAGGTTTTTACTCGTGATATTGCTTTTACGATTGGAAATACTGTCTATTTATCAAAAATGGGGAATAAAATCAGAATAGGGGAAGAAGAAGTAGTAAGGTCATATTTAAGGGAAGAAGAAATCGCTTATAAAAGTATGGAAACAGGAAAAATTGAAGGAGGGGACGTATTAGTAGCAGATTGTAAAGTTTTTGTAGGAATCAGTTGTCGAACAAATAGAAGTGCGGTTATTGAACTTCAAAAATCTCTTAAACATTATAAGGTACTTCCTATTAAAATAGAGAAAAAGTATTTACATTTAGATTGTGTATTTAACATTATATCTTCTAACGAGGCTCTAGTTTATTCTCCTGCTTTTAGACAAAAAGAACTTGATTTATTATCATCTCATTTTGATCTTATTGAAGTAGAGAATAGTGAACAATTTACGATGGGTACAAACATTTTATCACTAGGGGAAAAACAAATAATTAGTTTACCTCAAAACATTCAAGTAAATAAACAGCTTCTAAATAGGGGTTATAATGTGATAGAAGTTGAATTTTCAGAAATTATTAAATCTGGGGGCTCCTTTCGTTGTTGCTCACTTCCATTACTACGAAGATCAAAATAGTAATGATAAGCAAAGGAATATATGATATAGTATGTACTGACAAAAGAAGAAATTCTGCCGGAAATTCTTGCAGGAGAGGTTCTAGCTACACCCTCTATAAAAAACTAAGGATATTGGTATCTCCTTAGAGGTGCCGTTTTTTTATGTTTTTCAAATAAGTTAGAATTTCTCTTTCTTCTTATATGGAGCAATCCACAAAGGAAAGGTGAAATATAATGAATAGTAAAAAAGCATTAGTTGTTTTCAGTGGTGGACAGGATAGTACAACATGCCTATTCTGGGCCATGAAACAGTTTGATGAAGTAGAGGCCGTTACATTTAATTATGGACAACGACATATAGAAGAACTTCAATGTGCTGAGGAGATTGCGGAGGAGCTGAATATTCGCCATCATATTCTTGATATGAGCTTATTAAATCAGCTAGCCCCAAGTGCACTAACAAGAAATGACCAAGAAATTATAGAAAAAGAGGGAGAATTACCGTCTACATTTGTCCCTGGTAGAAATTTATTGTTCTTCTCATTTGCGGGGGTACTCGCGAAACAAATTGACGCCAAGCATATTATAACAGGTGTATGTGAAACAGATTTTAGTGGATACCCAGATTGTCGAGATCAGTTTGTAAAATCATTAAATGTTACTTTAAATTTATCCATGGAAGAGTCATTCGTTATTCATACTCCACTTATGTGGTTAGATAAAGCTGAAACATGGGAACTAGCAGATCAACTCAAAGCTTTAGATTTTGTACGTGAAAAAACATTGACATGCTATAACGGAGTAAAAGGTGATGGATGTGGGACATGTCCTGCGTGTAAGCTTCGCGGGAGGGGTTTACAACAGTATTTAAACCATAGAGAAGAGGGGAAAAGAGCATGATTCAACAGATTTATCCTAGCCCAACCCACTCTTTTCAATATGAATTAAATAAAGATTTACAGTTCGCTGCAGCCCATTTTGTTCCACACAGTGAAGCAGGTGTATGTCAACAAGTCCATGGTCATACTTATTTTGTGAATATTACTATTGCAGCTGATGAATTGGATGATTCAGGATTTTTAGTGAATTTTAAAGACATAAAAACACTTATTCATAATCGATTTGACCATCGCATTCTAAACGAGGACTCGTTATTTTCGAATGATCATGCGAATGACTTTCCGACGTCCGAGGTCCTAGCAAGGAAGGTTTATGAAATTATTCAGCAGTACTTGGACACACGAAAAAATGCACCTAAATGTTTACAAATCTTCTTAAGAGAAACTCCGACTAGCTATGTGATTTATCGCCCAAAGGAGGCAAGAGGTTCATGAAGAAGCTTCCTGTTTTAGAAATCTTTGGACCAACTATTCAAGGTGAAGGAATGGTGGTCGGACAAAAAACGATGTTTGTACGAACAGCAGGGTGTGATTATTCTTGTTCATGGTGTGATTCTGCATTTACATGGGATGGTTCAGCTAAGGAAGAAATAAAAATGATGACAGCTAAGGAAATATGGGAAGAGCTTAAAAGCATCGGAGGAGACCGATTCAAACATGTGACAATTTCAGGTGGGAACCCGGCTCTTCTTTCGCATTTAAATGAGCTATTGGATATTTTTCAAATGAATGAAGTTGCTTCAGCTCTCGAAACTCAAGGCAGTCGTTGGCAGGATTGGTTCCTTGAGATTGATGATTTGACAATCTCGCCAAAGCCTCCAAGCTCAGGAATGGTCACAAACTTTCATGTACTTGACGATATCATTTCAAAGCTCTCGCAATCTTCTCAGGGAAAATATAGTCTAAAAGTAGTCGTCTTTGATGACGAAGACTTGGAATATGCATCAAAAGTACATCATCGCTATCCTAATGTCCCTTTTTACATCCAAACGGGGAATCCTATTGTAAGTGAGAACAACGATGAAGTTCTAATTCAAACATTACTACAAAGATTTGAGGCCCTAACAGATCAAGTAATGAGTCGAAAAGATCTTCTAAATGTAAGAGTATTGCCACAGCTTCACACCCTAATCTGGGGAAACAAACGCGGAGTTTAGTACTTTAACGTACTGAGGGACGGTTCTCGACCGCTTTAAAGCGGTCGAGAACCGTCCCCAGTTATGTTAAAATATAAGAAATTGAAAATGAGGAAGGATTTGTGAATGAACATTCTATTTATTGGTGACGTTGTCGGCTCTCTTGGCCGGGAGATGATCACAGAATATTTACCAAAATTAAAGGCAAAATATCGTCCAACATTAACAATCGTGAATGGAGAGAACGCTGCCTCAGGACGTGGAATTACTCAAAAGATCTACAAAGGTTTCCTTCAAGATGGTGCAAATGTCATAACGATGGGAAATCATACATGGGACAATAAAGAGATATTTGAATTTATCGAGACTAGTAAGAATATAGTCCGCCCGGCTAACTTTCCAAAGGGCACACCTGGAAAAGGTCTTATTTTTGCCAATATGAATGGAGTCGAAATTGCCGTAATCAATTTGCAAGGCAGAACCTTTATGCCTCCATTAGACTGCCCCTTTGAGAAGGCAGAAGAATTAGTGAACGAAGCGAAAAAACGAACTCCGTTTATTTTTGTCGATTTTCATGCAGAAGCAACAAGTGAAAAACAAGCAATGGGTTGGTACCTTGATGGAAAAGTCACAGCAGTCGTAGGGACACATACCCACATTCAAACAGCGGATAATCGAGTACTACCAAATGGAACAGCGTTTATAGCAGATGTTGGGATGACAGGACCATACGATGAAATCCTTGGTATGACAAAAGAAGCCGTCATAAAAAAATTCATGACGAGCTTACCGGTACGCTTTGAAGTTCCAAAAAAAGGCCGCAAAAGTTTAAGCGGGGTGCATATCGAAATCGATTCAAAAACAGGTATGGCTAAAAAGATTGACCGAATCCTTATTAACGACGATCATTTATTTTTAGCAGAATAATTTCGAACCTTGTCTTTCCATGCTTTTTTCGTCCAAGCCGGAATGATTTGACTTTTTTGTGAATATAGTATCAGTGGAATCATTCTTACCAAGTTTGTTCTTGCTTGTGGACATTCGGTATAGGGAAATGACAAGGAGGAAATGAAATGGAAATATTAAAAGTTTCAGCAAAATCTAATCCCAATTCTGTAGCTGGTGCACTTGCCGGTGTTCTTCGTGAAAGAGGTGCAGCAGAGATTCAAGCCATAGGAGCAGGCGCTCTAAATCAAGCCGTTAAAGCGGTGGCGATAGCTAGAGGATTTGTTGCCCCCAGTGGAGTCGATCTCATTTGTATCCCTGCCTTTACAGATATTCTAATTGATGGGGAAGAGCGTACGGCTATAAAGCTGATTGTGGAACCACGTTAATACTAAAGGTCTGTTTTCTTGCCTAAGAGGCAGGGAAATAGGCCTTTTTTAGCTTTATAAAGGTTGAGACACTTATTAGAATCGTAATTCATATAGACGAAGTTACACCATCCTTTCAAGATCCTTTTGCAAAAAAATTAGCCTCTTAGTAAGGTAAGAAATTATAAATGATTCTGTGTAGATTACATGGAATTCAGTTATTTAGGATTATGGTTTCACCCATTTTCATTTGCTTATCCTTGCCGAATTATGGTATGAAAAGAGAATAGGATTTATTTGAATAAAATTAACCTATCTAATTTTAATTCATGAAGGAATTAGCTACATTAGAAGCGAATGAAAATAAAGAGAGGAGAGAAAAAAATGATTTTTGATGCACATTGTGATGCCTTGTTAAAACTGCATTATTATAAAGAAAAGGCTTCTTTTCAAAGCAAAAATGAATTACATATAACCTATCCACAGCTTGTTTCAGCAGGAAGTAAGGTACAGCTCTTTGCTATTTTTCTTGAACCAGAGTTAAAGCCTGGCCAGCGTTTTCAAACAGCACTAGAAATGATAGAAGTTTTTCACAAACAAATTCTCGCTCCAAACCCTAAGATGAAGTTGGTCAAAAGTAAAAATGATATCGAACAATTAAAAGAAGATGAAATTGGGGCCATGTTAACACTTGAAGGCTGCGAAGCCATTGAAGAAGATCTAGTAAAACTCGAAACCCTTTATCAGCTTGGAGTTCGATCGGTAGGGTTAACCTGGAACTGGGCAAATGCTGTGGCAGATGGAGCGTTAGAACCGAGAGCTGCAGGAATCACAAAATTCGGGAAAGAAGTTATTCAATTTTTAAATAGCAAGAAAATGTGGACGGATGTCTCCCATCTATGTGAAAAATCGTTCTGGGATACGTTAGAATTGGCTCAGTATCCGATTGCCTCCCATTCAAATACTTACACTTTATGTGAGCATCCGCGAAATCTAAAGGATGAACAAATAAGAGCACTTTTAGATAAAAACGGAGTAATCGGAGTAACCTTCGTCCCCAAGTTTTTGACGAAGAAAAATAAAGCAACGATTGCAGATATTATCCGTCATCTCGACCATATTTGTTCATTAGGAGGCAAAGATCAGGTAGGGCTGGGCTCTGATTTTGATGGGATCTCTGAAACCGTCGAAGGATTGTCGTCATTTAAAGATTACTCATTATTGGTCAATGAGCTTCAGAAGCATTACAGTGAAGACCAAGTGCACAATATTCTTTATAAGAACTTTTTCAATAGGTTACCACAATAATAACTAGCGGTTTTCCGCTAGTTATTTTATTTTAATTAATGAGGAAATTGCCTTAGGAAAATATCTTTATAGAATTATACTCAAATTAGTATGTGATACGTTTTCATAGTTTCTGAGTCCAATAGATTACAAACAATAATAATGTAAGGGTTTTCATGATAAAAATCACTGGAAACTGTCTGAATTCCTAGTGATTCACCCTGAAAAGTGGTAAACTAGTTAAGATATTTCTATTAATGATCGTGTTTTGAAGGGGTGAATGAAATGGTAGAACAACTGTCGTGGAAAGTTGGAGGACAGCAGGGTGAAGGGATTGAGAGTACCGGAGAAATCTTTTCTATGGCTCTTAATCGTTTAGGATATTATTTATATGGTTATCGTCATTTCTCTTCTCGTATTAAGGGAGGGCATACAAATAATAAGATCCGAGTCAGCACGAAGCAGGTTCGTGCAGTATCGGATGATTTAGATATATTAGTAGCTTTTGACCAAGAAACGATTGATGTGAATTATCATGAACTTCATGAAAACGGAATTATTATTGCAGATGCAAAGTTTAAACCTGTAAAGCCAGAAGATACTTCTGCTTCATTATATATTATTCCTTTTACAGAACTTGCAACAGAACTGGGAACATCTTTAATGAAAAACATGGTAGCAGTCGGTGCTTCTTGTGCGGTATTAAATCTCGACCCAGAAGTGTTTAAGGATGTTGTAGAAGAAATCTTTGGTCGCAAAGGTGAAACCGTTGTTGAAAAAAATATGGAAGCGATTAAACAAGGCTTCTCAACTATGAAGGAACAATTAGGTGATCATGTAGGCGTATGGCAATTAGAACAAGCAGATGGGAAAAAACGCATGTTTATGATCGGGAATGATGCTATTGCTTTAGGTGCTTTAGCAGCGGGTGTCAGACTGATGCCTGCATATCCTATTACGCCTGCATCTGAAATTATGGAATACTTAATTAAAAAATTGCCATCTGTTGGAGGAACCGTCATTCAAACAGAAGATGAAATTGCGGCTGCTACAATGGCAATCGGTGCTAATTATGGAGGGATTCGTTCCTTCACTGCATCAGCAGGTCCGGGCCTCTCATTGATGATGGAAGCCATTGGCTTGTCAGGGATGACGGAACAACCACTAGTGGTAGTCGATACTCAACGTGGCGGTCCATCAACAGGGTTACCTACAAAGCAAGAACAATCAGACTTGATGGCAATGATTTACGGAACACATGGAGATATTCCGAAAATCGTCCTAGCTCCAAGCACGGTTCAAGAGGCATTCTATGATACTACCGAAGCATTCAATCTAGCAGAAGAGCATCAATGTCCGGTTATTATCCTATCAGACTTACAGCTTTCACTTGGAAAACAAACCGTGGAACCACTTGATTATAGTAAGGTAGAAATTCGACGCGGAAAATTAGTTAAGGATGCATCTGAACTTCCAGAGCTTGAACCAAAGAAATACTTCAAACGATATGAAGTTACGGAAGATGGTGCCTCGCCTCGTGTGATACCAGGAATGAAAAACGGAATTCATCATGTGACAGGTGTTGAGCATGATGAAACTGGAAAGCCGTCTGAAGCTGCCTCAAATCGTAAAGCACAAATGGATAAACGATTCCGTAAAATTGAAAAGATCAAGTTCAATCATCCTATTCATGTAAATGCTCCAAATGAAGAGGCTGATCTACTACTGATTGGATTTAATTCTACACGAGGTGTGATAGAAGAGGCAATGGAACGTTTAGAAGCAGACGGAATAAAAGTAAATCATGCACATGTTCGTCTCCTTCATCCATTCCCTGCAGAAGAATTACGCCCGCTGGTTGAATCTGCTAAGAAAATCGCAGTGATCGAGCATAATTCCACAGGTCAATTAGCAAATATTATCAAGATGAATGTTGGTCATGCAAACAAAATGACAAGTCTAACAAAGTATGATGGTACGCCATACTTGCCGCATGAAATTCATTCACAGTGCAAGGAGTTGTTTTAATCTATGGCAACATTTAAAGATTTTCGTAATAATGTAAAACCGAACTGGTGCCCTGGATGTGGCGATTTCTCTGTACAAGCATCCATTCAACGTGCAGCCGCAAATGTTGGTCTTGAACCTGAAGGGCTCGCCGTTGTATCAGGGATCGGATGTTCAGGAAGAATTTCTGGCTACATTAACTCCTATGGATTCCATGGTATCCATGGTCGCGCCCTGCCAATTGCTCAAGGGTTAAAAATGGCGAATCGTGACCTAACCGTTATTGCATCTGGGGGAGATGGAGATGGGTTTGCTATCGGGATGGGGCATACCATTCATGCAATGCGTAGAAACATCGATATTACCTATATTGTCATGGATAACCAAATTTATGGCCTAACTAAGGGCCAGACATCTCCACGATCAAGCGCAGGGTTTAAAACGAAATCAACACCACAAGGAGCGATCGAGCCTGCCCTAGCGCCTATGGAAATGGCATTGACAGCTGGAGCAACATTTGTTGCCCAAAGCTTCTCTTCTGATTTGAAGGAGTTGACGGCTCTCATTGAAGCTGGAATTCAACACAAAGGTTTCTCTGTCATTAACGTGTTCAGTCCATGTGTAACATACAATAAAATTAATACGTACGATTGGTTTAAAGAAAACCTAACAAAACTTAGCGATATTGAAGGCTATGATCCTTCCAACCGAGAAGAAGCGATGAACACATTGATGAGAAAGGATGGACTTGTTACAGGGTTGATTTATCAAAATCAAGAACAACCATCCTATCAAGAGCTAGTTACAGGCTATTCAACCGAACCACTAGCACACCAAGACATTAAATTGGACGAACAGAAATTTGATGAACTACTAAAAGAATTTATGTAATCATAAAGAACCGAACTCCAATCAATGGGGTTCGGTTTTAATTTGGGTTTTGTTTTAATTGTTGGATTTCTTCCATAAGAATAGCGTTAGTGTATAAAAGGTGTTGAATCATTGTTTGGTTTTTTTGCTCATTATTTTCGTTAGATTTCTGTTTTGATTCATCCTGACTCTTCTGCTCAAATAGTAATCTGTTGTCTTTCATTATACTGACCTCTTCTTTGAATTTTTTTAGCCCCATTATTATTTCCTGTTTTTCTTTATTAAGCATTTGAATATTTTCTTGGAGGTCTTGAATCAACTTTTGAGCTTCTTGAAGTTGTTTTACTTTTTCCCATTCACTTTTAGAAAGGGTTTCAATTAGCTCTTTTTGTTCTTCTTGAAATTTCTTTAATTCCTTCATTTCTTCAATCTTTTTCTGAGACTCTTTTTCACCTCTCTCTATCCCCAATTCATAAAGATTCACTTGTGATTGGTAAAGCTGTGACTTTAATGATTGAATTTCTTCAAATTGAGTTTCGTTTACTTTAAGAAGATAGCACTGTTCAATTTGTGATAACACGGCTTCTTTTTTCGTGCAGTTCAATTGATCTTCAAAACATTCTGCCCTATCTGCTTGTTGTGCTACGTGAATCTTATGAATTTGATTTGATTTGAGTAATTTATCTTTGTATTGATTGAGAGTAAAATTTAATCTTTTAATTTCAAGCTGCTGAGTTTTTAAATTATGGAAGTAATTCTCGGTGTATGCTGTTTCTTCCTTTAATTTGGACTGATATTCAGTTATCTTATGGTTCTGATCATCGACCTTTTGATTGAGTGCTTGAATTTCATGTTGGAGGGATTTGATCTTTTGAGATAAATAGTCATCATCTAGTTCTAGAACTTTATGTTTGTACTTTTCTAATTCTGATTTATAATGAATAATCTGTTGCTTCAGCTGAACATCTGTTAGTTTTTTCATTTGGTAAGTCTTACTCCTTTCTATTGAGTGATCCTACTCTGTATATATATGTTGAAACAAGAGAAGGCGCTATTCAGCAATATAAAAAAGACCTGAAAACTTCCCAGCGTTTACAGGTCTTTTTAGTTATAAAAAATATATATAAATATCATTGCAATGATAGATTGTGATAAAACATTCCGTTCTACTATTCATTTTAAAAGAAAATGAAATGCGTAACTATTAGAGTACTACACTTTAGCCTCCATTCTTCACATTAGGATAAAAAAATAAATAATATATATAAAATAATTTAAATAAATTTTAAAGTTTGGTACATCCAATTATGGTTGTTTCACATTCCTCCTTTCTTTTACTATATACTATGAAATTTTTTGGTGTGGATAACTGTCAAATGACTATTTATTTGCCTATTTTTCAATAGATTTTAGTAATACTATGAAAACGCCTAGTAAATTTTTTTTGAAAAATAGGTCATTACTCTATACCAAATTCCATCTCGTCCATAGGATATAGTGTGATATAAATATTCATTTAAAAGAAAGGAAGGATTTGTTTGAATAAGCGTAAAACTATTAGGGGTTCCCAGACTCCTACGCCATCAGCGTCTCCGATTCCATTAGATCCAAACGATTTGGCTCCAGAATGTATTCGCGTTGACAAGGTCTATGACTGGGTATTCTTTGCTAACAAGTACGAGAATAAGAACTTCATCCCTGATGAAGATTGTCGTGCAGCTGTAAGTGCAGCATTAGCAGCAGGTCAAAGGGTAGAGGTTCAATGTACTCCTCCAGACCCAAGTGAAGTTCAAAGCACTGCGACAATCCAGGAAAATGGAAACCCAGGAAGAGTTCTTATCATCTGGACAGTTCCGGTATTAGTAACAATCCTAATTGACGGTGAAGCAGAATGCTCATTTACTGTTCGTACACAATTTACAGATGAAATTATGCTTTGCGTACCAACTGGAATTACAAATGCTAACCTTAATGTAAGAGCTACTCAGGTTATTTGTAGTACTGGTGGAGTTTTAATGGGGCCAGATCCATTTGGACCAATGATTCCATTAAAAGTTGTTCTATGTAAAGACGTTCAAGTAGAGTTCCCAGTTAAACTAGAAGTTCTAGCGAAATTCTGCTTCCCACGTCCTAATAACATCCGAGTGCCTGAAGAAAAACTAAGATGTGATCTAAACTTACTAGAATTCCCACGTCAATGTCCTGGATTATTCCCAGTAGATAACTGTGAATGCCAAGCGACTGCTCTAGCAAGAAACGAAGATACGGATGCAACATTTGGAACCGGAGCTACTGCAGATATCGTTACAGGTCTCTCTACCCTAAGAGCTGAAATTTGTCAGGAATGTTCATTGGCTGATAGTACATTCACCTACTCATTTACTGACACAGAAGTTGGTCCGACACCTGCTCCAACAGCAACAGGATTCCAACCAGACTTCAGCTTTACATTCAACCCAACTTCGATTGATCGTGTAACATGTGGTGATGATGCATTAACAGCAGTTGGTGAAGGAACTCGTTTCTTTGACGGTGTACCTGAACAATTATTCTATGAACTTCAAATCTTTACAGGATTAGTAGGACCAATTACAGAAGGATTCCGTTTAATTCTAAGAAATACAGCAAATGTTGTTATCTTTGATAGTGGAGTAGTAGAAGCACTTGTAGAGTTTGGAGAGTGTGATACTTTCGCAGACTTAATCGGAGACGATTTTGACGATTAAGTAGTTGAGAGGAGGGAGTAACTTCTCTCCTCTTTATTTTATTGACTTAAAGGAACTAGGAATTTTCTATTCTTCCTACAGTCATACCAGGATTATTTTAACCTTGTCACTAAACCTTACATACAATAGTACAACACCAAGAAAAGATGGGGGTGAGATGAATGACAGATAAAGAGATGCTTTTCGAGAATACATCTGGAGAGAGTTATTTAGAAGTGCTTCAAGATATTCATTCGATTTCATCTGATTTAGAATCCCTCTATAAACAGTACACCAATAGGCTTAAGAACTTATCGGAAGAGCTAGCCGCGGAAAAATCGAAACATCGATTATATCAATTTGAGATTTCAGATAATCATGAAACCATTCAAACCTTATCAGAACAAATTAATCATTTACAGGAGGATAGACAGAAGAGAATAGAGACCATTTATCTTTTAAACAAACAGCTTTCACAGACAAAAACCCAGGTTCAATTAAAAGAAAATTCTCCAAAAACAGAGGAGTCCTCCGTTACCAGACCCCAAATCGGACAATTATCGGATCGTCCTCCTACTCAGCCTCCAGAAATTATGATTATCTATGAAAGTAATTATCAGGAGAAATTACTTCTAATTGAACAATTTAAAAGAGACTTTATTTCTTTCCTTTTAGATTCAAAAAAATTTTTACTTCGTTCACAAACTGTCTATACAGATATTGAAGCGTACGGTCAGCTTATTTCAAATGAGATGAAAGAAGTAAACCTTTATAAGCAAGAGTTTATTAAAAAACAAAAAGGTGGAAGGTGGATAATAAAAATGTGGAATTTTTTATGGGGAAAAAGTGAAGAAAATATAAATCCTGAAGTATTAAAAAAACTCGAAGTTATTGAGAGTCATTTACAGTCTTATTCTAATAAGTTTAAGGAAGTAAGTGAATCAATGAAGGAAAAGGAGGAGAGAGATAAAAAGACTGAACTTTATCTTGAAAAAATGAGTAGCCTCCATGCAGAGCTGAAAAAAATAGAAGAGTATTATGAAGAAGAATTAGAAGCATTAAAGACGAAATTAAATGAGTATAAACAAAAAGAAGTTGAACTTCAAAAAGAAGTCTCATTATTAAACAAGAATCTTACTGAAAAACAGGAGCCAACAACCAGTGAAAGAGAAGAAGAATTAGAAAAAGAATTGGAAATCCTGAGGAAGAAACTTCAGTCTCAATCTAATAAGAAAAACAACATGTTTCAACAAATGAAAAATACGGCCAATTTAGAAAATAAGAAAAGCCAAACAGAGCAAATGAGTAATCCAGAATACGAAAAATACGCCAGTGTTCCGATGCCTAATGAATCAAAGAAGACCATATTTGATCCAAGACGTTATAACAGATCATAACACTTTGAAAGGGGGGAAAAAGATGCAGTCAAGGAATTTGAATAAAATTTACCGGCAGCAAAAAAGTATGCCTATGGGAGCAAAAAAAGAACAACGAAAGAAAATGGAAGCAAGTAGAACAAAATTTAAATTTAAAGGATGCGGTTGTGGAGCAAAATAATTCGGTCCTTCTATCCAAAAATGTCTATAGTCAAATCATGTATGAATGTAAAATGGGGCTGCCAAATGAAGCATGTGGTTTACTTTCAGGCTGTGGCAATCGTTGTAAAACGGTATGGCCAATGAAAAACATGGAACCAACTCCATTTTCATTTGTGATGGACATACAAGAGCAAGATATGACATTTGATATGATAAAAAGGAGAAATGAACGTTTTGTAGGTATTTATCACTCCCATCCATTTGGTGTTGCTGTACCTTCATATGATGATGTAATTCATGCATTATACCCAGACACCTTTTATTTTGTAATTTCAGTAGGTCATCGCTCAGCGGAATTAAAATGTTATAAAATTTATAAAGGTAAAGTGAAACATGTAGAAGTTATCATTACAGACTAAGAGTGCTTCATTTGAAGTACTCTTTTTTACCTTCTATTAAAATGGGATATGATACAAGCCGATATGGATGATTTACATATTATATTGTAGATGATACTCGAAAGAAGGTATAGACATGAAAGTATCAGTCATCATTCCTTTTTATAATTGTCCTTATGTAGATCAGGCGATAAAAAGTGCATTGAACCAAACTTATCAGAATATTGAAGTGATAGTGGTTGATGATGGTTCAACACAACATGTGGAAAAGATTAAACCGTTTATAAATAGAATAAAGTATTTAAAGAAAGCTAATGGCGGAACCGCTTCTGCTTTAAATTATGGTCTCAAGCATGCTACTGGACAGTATTTTGCTTGGTTGAGTTCCGATGATATGTTTCTAAAGACTAAAATTGAGAGACAACTAACATTTATGAAGAGTACCGGAGCTCTTGTTTCCTACACTGCCTTTATTTCGATTGATGCTAATAATAAAGCGATCAACCAAGTACATTCGATACAAATGAGCAGAAAGAAATTGATGAGACAGCTTCTAAAAGGATGTCCTATTAATGGTTGTACGGTAATAGCCGATATTAATTTAATCAAAAGGTCTGGATTTTTTGATGAAAGTTTTAAATATGCTCAAGATTATGAAATGTGGTGCAGGCTTATTCTTGATTCAAGTATTTCCTATTTAGATGAAGCTTTAATTTTATACAGGGTCCATAATTCTATGGGATCAGTAAAACATGCTAACGGAGTTGGAAAAGAGACATTAAGGGTCAAAAATAAATATAAAAAATTTTTCCAACTTTATTCAAGTCATAAAAAAACGAATAAATAATACTAATATATAGGTAGAGTTATATAAAAAGCATTTTTATAAATAAAGATTTCTGACTAACGGGCAAGGGGTGAACCTATTTGGTTTGTTTCGTGCTCTTTTTTTGTGAAGGCTCATTTGATCACTTATTTTTGGTTGGATTGTTGATTGTGATGAACAGAAACAATCAAAAAATATAAACAGAAATTATATCATTACCCATTTATCCATTTTGTTCTAAACTTCTTTTGATTTTAATTGGTATGTAAAGGGATGAGGAATTGAAAATGTTCGTAAAGCATGTAAGTAGAGAAGTAAGAGGGAATGGACTTATAATCCTTAAAAGCTTTTACTGAATGTTGAACATATGGAAAATGAATTTAAAAAGAAATAGAGCCTTTCCATGTGTCTCAAAAAAGCTCTATTCAGTTTATTAATAACTTGCTAGGCTTGTCTTTTTTTAATGATTATCCAGCTGTAGCAATAGCACTAAAACTCTCTGGACCAACCCTAATTGTACCTACGGCAGAAGCAGTTATTAGAGCTCTGTACACAAGAGGACCACTAGCAGGTTTTGGTGGATTAAAGTCTGCACCTGAAAAGGTGACTAATTGTGGACCAGCGACTTCAAGGCTTAATTGTTGTTCTGCAGTAAATACCGTTGTCATCCCAGTTTGTGGTGTTCCTCGAAGAATCGTAATAGTTACATCAGTCAGAACTGGAATTAGTGGCAATTGTACTGCTACCGTACCATTAAACTGGACCCTTATTTGTCCAACGGTTGCTTGTGAAACGTCTAGACCAACAATACCAAATAGACTTTCTTGACCTACAAGGATCGGGGTGGTAATACTGTTAGCTAAACTAGCATTTTGTGATGTTCTACCATCTAAATAGACTCCCATATTTTCACCTCCTTTTAACATATACAATATTATATGTTAAAAAATATCATGCGAATGTGCTAATATAACAGAGGAAACATACAATTATTAACGGCATGTTTACACTTTTTTCAGAGATAGAAGGTTAATGTTTTGCCTTTTTTATAGTTTGCAATTTAACTAATCATAGAAGTGATAGAAAGAGGCGGCTGTCCTGGTTCTGGGTGTTTTCCTACTCCCATATTTTTAGATTGATGAGTAAATAAAGTTTAGTTAGATTGGATTGAATTCGCGATATTTATTTTGTGAATATATGGGATATGGTGCAAACGGAATAAGGAAATTTACATATTATAACGTAGATGATTCTCGAAAGAAGGTAGTGAAATGAAAGTATCTATCATAATTCCTTTTTATAATTGTCCTTATGTAGATCAAGCGATTAATAGTGCACTAAACCAATCTTATAAGAATATTGAAGTAATTTTAGTTGATGATGGTTCTACACAATATGTGGAAAAGATTAAACCGTATTTAAATAGGATAAAATATTTAAAGAAAGCCAATGGTGGAACAGCTTCCGCCTTAAACCATGGGATTAGACATGCCACAGGACAATATTTTGCATGGTTAAGTTCAGATGATATCTTCTTAAAGGATAAAGTAGAAAGACAACTAGCTTTTATGAATAGAACGGGTGCACTCATTTCCTATACAGCTTTTACAAAAATAGATGCTAATAATAATGTTATTAATCACATCCATTATGGACAAATGAATAGAGCAGACTTTATGGAGCAACTCTTGAGGGGATGTCCAATAAATGGTTGTACTGTTATGATCGATATTAATTTACTTAATAAGGTTGGTATGTTTGATGTGAATTATAAATATTCTCAAGACTATGAAATGTGGTGCAGGATGCTTCTTCATACTCACATTTATTACTACAACGAGCCACTTACCTTATATCGGGTTCATAATGCAATGGGTTCGGTGAAATATCGAAGTAGAATGTCTAGGGAGGAAGAGTTAGTTAAATATAGATATAATAAATATTTTCAGGTTTATAAACATAAATACAAATAAGATAATGAAATAAAAAAAGATAGTGATTAACCCTCCTCAATAAATGATGGGGAGGGTTCGAAATTCGTATTAAGAATTCATAGAAATCTTATATGTTTCTAAGACTCCCGATTTTATATCATAATCAGGGGTCCATTTCAATTCATTTATTGCTTTACTATTAGCAAGACAGCTATGTTTAATGTCACCTACCCTTTCATTAGTGTGAATATAGTGAAGATCCTTTAAATGTGTGTTGTCAAGAATTCTAATTAAATCAATAATTGAAGTAGATTTACCAGTACATATTTGAAAAGTACCATTTTTTCCATTCTCAATAGCAGCAATATTTGCACTTGCGACATCTTTTACATAAATATAATCCCTTGTCTGCATTCCATCGCCATGAACCTTTAATGAATCATTGTTCTTCATTTTTTTAAGAAAAACCGCAATTACTCCACCTTCACCTTTTGCAGTTTGCCTTGGCCCATAAACATTTCCGTATCTTAATATAGTATAAGATTGTCCAAAAATATTATTATATAATTTTATATAATGTTCAGCAGATAATTTTGAAAGGCCGTAGTAAGAAATTGGAAGAGTAAAGTCTTCTTCATGTATTATTTTTTTTCCTGTGTCCCCATATACTGCAGAGGTAGATGAAAAGATAAACTTTTTAACAGAAGCTTCCTTACAAGCTTCCAACAGATTGATCGTTCCCATTATATTAACGTCCGCATCAAAATATGGATTTAATGTAGAGTGTTCTACATCTGCTTGCGCAGCTAAATGAAAGAGTAAATCAGGTTTTTCATTTACGATTAAGTTTTTGGTTTCTATACTACAAATATCCATGTTATGTGGGATGGCCAAAGGATGGATATTGCTATGTTTTCCGGTACTATAGTTATCAATGACATGCACTACAACGCCTTTATTAATTAATGCCTCTACTAAATGGGAACCAATAAATCCTGCTCCTCCGGTAACAATTGCTTTCATACTTTATTACATCCTTAATCTTTTTTAATATCGTATGTTAATAGATATTTTTTTGATAAGGCAAGAACCTAAAATAAAGTTATTAAAAGTATGTGAAAGCTAAATAGTGTTTTTTACTAATAAGGGCTTTTGATTCAATATAGCCAATTCCAATATCATTCCTGAGGATTGTACATATAATAAAAAGAATCTAAGTACTTAAAATATTTCATAATAAGAAAGAAAAAGTATATCCGGAATAACTCTTAATGATTGTACAATGATGAAAGATTTAGAAACTATAAAACTAAGATTGTTTGAAGGTATATGTAGAATATTTATTAGATCTTTAAAGGATAAGAATTAATTTGAAAAAAGGTGAGGGGTTAATGAATAATATCTATTTAGTTGGGGCGCAGCAAAAATCAGAGGTATTAAAAGATTGGGAACAATTTAAAAGGTCTATTGTATTAGATATGAATTTAAGTAATCAAAAGGTTATAAAAGTAATTGATTACGTATCTCCACCAGAAGTTTGCCCAGATATGAATGCATCGATTTCTTTTACAGCAGCAACCCTATCCAATCAAAAATTATATGTTGGTACTCAAACGGAGGTTATAGTATTTAATACACAGAATTTCAAATCGGAAAAATATATCTCTCTCCCATTATTTAATGATATTCATCATGTAAAACCTCGAAAAAACGGAAACCTGCTGGTGGTGAATACTGGATTAGAAATGGTTATTGAACTTTCGGCGAACGGGAAAATTATCAATTATTGGAATGTATTAGGTGAAGATCCATGGGGACGTTTTAGCAAAACCACTGATTATAGAAAAGTTCCTACAACAAAACCTCATCAATCTCATCCGAATTATGTTTTTGAATTAAATGATGAAATTTGGGTTACAAGGTGCTTACAAAAAGATGCTATTTGTGTAACCGAACCAAACAAAAAAATTACCATTGGCCGACAGTTAATTCACGATGGAATTGTTTTTAATAACAAAATTTATTTTACTCAAGTAGATGGATGTATTGTAATCGTTAACGCAAATACATTAGAAATAGAAAAGGTTATTAATCTTCTTAATATTTCAGGGAAGGATAAAAAGCTTGGTTGGTGCAGAGGAATTAAACCACTCAATGAAGATATTGTTTTGGTTGGATTTTCTAGAATAAGGCCATCAAGAAAAATTAATAAGGATGGTACAACAGAATGGTTAGGTGGTTATGGGGTAATGCCGACCAGATTAGCTTGTTATGATATTAAAAAGAATAAGTTACTTTGGGAAAAAAATTTGGAAGACTATGATTTAAATGTTATCTATTCAATCAATTAAATACAATATTCCAGTAGTGAAGGAAATTAAATTCGTCTCAATTTCCTTCACTTTTTTCCGGGCAAAATATTAAGAATGCTCTTAGTATTTATTAAAAGTTTCCTACGATTGAAACTAGGTCTAAATAGACTTCTTTTTGGTTTTACGAATAGAGAATGACTTCTTAAGTAAAAAACGGAATATGAGATATTGTCATCCTTACTTTTTGAAACCAATTACAGTAATTGGTGTGGTAATATCCTCTTATTCTCTATCAAAAGTAAAAAAATGAAGGATATTACCTGGCTAGAAAATGACTAAAAATTAAATTAATAAAGACGAAGATGGACTCTAAAACCATTAAGAATAAAAATATCTATTTTTTAGATACAATAGAGTTTAGCATAGTAGTAAAGTTATGGTTATAGCGTTCTAAACTGAAATTATTTTGTACATGGGTTAGTGCGTTTGTTCTGATTTTTTCCGTTAGTGAAGAATTCGTCATTAACTCTTTTGCTTGTTTGAATGCGCTATTTATATCACCAATTGTATAGTATTTTCCTGTTTGGTTATGAACAACTGCGGTCTGGATCCCGTCGCAGTCTGTAGTTAGAATAGGACAGCGACTGCTCATTGCCTCTAAGGGGGCATACGGCGCTCCTTCTACTTTGGATGTAATACATAAGAATCCGCCAGAGTCACCGATTTTTGAGAAGTAGTGGCTCATATCCTTATTTGGTATATTTGAAAATACGGTTAAGTTTTTATCAATATTTAGTTTCTTTCTCATTGCTGCAAAACTCTCACGTTCTTCTCGAGTGGATAGAGTGGGATCTTCAAACATATATAGCTCAATATTAGGGTTATCTTGAACTAATCGATGACCGATAAGTAGGAATTCCCTCCAATTTTTGTTATCTTCAATACGACCAATCCACGCAACTATTGGGTTAGGGTGTTTAGGTAGTATTTTGTAGGAGTACTGTTTCCAATCTAAACAATTGTTAAAATTAAATTTTGGGGTGTTTGGAAAAAGAGTATTAAATAATTTCGTTATATGAGGAGTCCTAGGGTTTAATAATCCATCAGCATATTTCGATACAATGGGCTTTGCTGCTGTTAAGACCTTAGTTGCTTTATTTTTTGCACCCAGACCTTGGATTTCATAAATTAATTTTCCTTTAAAACCCAAATTTATTAACCGAGGTAATGCACCATAATCTGATATGATTACTGCTGCGTCATAATTTCCCTTTAATAAAATTTGTTTAATCTTGTTATCCTCGTTAGTAATATAGACTGGAGCATGATGATCATTGATTAATTCCCTTTGTTTTCGATAGTAAAGAAATTCACATTGATAATTTTTAAGTGCAGCCCGACGCTGTCGGTTATGAGTCTCTACCCCTCCACTTGGTACATAATATACAAACAGAATCTTCATGTAATACCTCCATTTAATTATTTTAAAGAATTGACCTTATTCCGCACTTCCCTTTTGTAGCTTCCAACTTCAATATATGTATATGTATAAAAATGATTCCAAATCGCCTATGCAAATGAGAAAAATAGTACATAAGATAAGTAGAGAATGTTAAAGACAATGTTTGTGAAATTAAAGTCTCTAAATAAATAAGAAACTAGTAATACTTTATGCTTAGACTCGAATAGTTTATTGCTGTCTATATAATTTTCAAATAGGTGCAATTGTAAAGATAAAATAAGCAAACTAAACCTAGAATTATACATTATGATTGATTTGAAAATTGAAATATTTAAGGACATATATATAACTATTAATAGTAGATATCTATATCTATGAAGATTAATTTTATTAAATTGGGGGATTGGTTTTAAATGAAGGCAAAGTATCTTGTTATCTCTAGTGTAGGGGATACATCTTTACATTTATCCTGGGTAAAGCCGGCCAAACATAAAAGTTTCGACTTGGCTCTCATTTACTATGGAAATCAAAAGGGAAGATATAAGAATGATTGTGATTATTATTTTGAACGGAAAGGTACAAAGTATCGAAATGTTTACTATGCTTACTCCCAAATGAAAGAACGTTTTCAAGAATATGATGCTATCTGGATACCGGATGATGATATTCTTATAAACAGTGAAGAAATTATGAATTTTTTTAATATTATCAAGAGCTATGATCTATTGTTAGCCCAACCATCTTTAACTCATGATTCTTATATTGGGCACTGGAAGATAACTGAGCATCAAAATGGAAATATTTTAAGGTATACAAACTATGTGGAAATTATGGCACCTGGGTTTTCTAAGCTAGGATTTAAAACATGTATAGAAACTTTTCAGGAAAGTCACTCTGGATTTGGTCTTGATTTTACTTGGCCTCGCATAATGGGACTACCTAAAAATAAAATTGCTGTTATTGACGAGGTATTAATGAAGCATACTCGACCTTCTAAAACTGGAGATTTATATCCACAACTAATTGAAAATCCTATCAATGAAGGTAGAAGAGTTTGTTTAAAATATGGGATAAATTGGGATGATTGTCTAGTTGCAGAAACTTATGGAAGGGTAAAGTCTGAAAGAAGTAACTTAAATGTACAGAAAAATTCAATATGTTTTATCATTCCAACCACTACTAACAGAGAAAGGGTACTTTATAAGGTAGTTAAACATCTATTACGGGATATTCCTTTTCCTTTTAGCCTATATATTTATAATGACCGAGCTAATCCTTTAATTCCGGCACTAACAAGACTAATAAAGGCGGTGAAAAGAAATGATATTAAATTAGTGGTTTATAATGATACTGGGAAACTCAATAATAATAAAATAGGTGCTGGTGGCGCTCGGAACTTGATGTTTGAAGAGACAAAACTAAAGCACGATGTTGTCATTTCATTGGATGACGATATGCAGCTAAAACCTCAATGGGTTGAGAATGTAATTAATGCAATGAATAAATATCCAAAACACTGTGTTTTTACTGGGATAGTGAGGGGACAGGATGGGAAAATTCAATTTGCAGGTTCAAAATTTAAAATTAATAATAATACGCTCTATCGTTATGATCTCACTGATATGGAGTCAAAATATAAATTTACCGATTGGGGACCGATAGGTTGTATGGCTTTTTGTCGTTCTGCCTTAACAGAATCAGTCTATATTCCCCCTTTATACATTAGGGATGACGCCTCTTTTTATCTCTTACTACGTAAATTCGGAATAAATGAAACGGTAGTAGTATCTGATGCTGAATCCATACACAAACCGATTTCAGTGCCAAGCTCTAATTTGCGTTTAAAGGAAGAGCTGGAAAAAGAGCGTGGCTACTTTAGGAAATTGTATGGTTTAGAACTTGGTTACTAAAATGGAATTATTTATTTATCATAGTTACAATACAATGATTGGGAAGTGTCTTTATGCCGTTAGATGATCATGAAGTAATAGAAAGGTTAATAAGTTCTTATGTCCCTTTATATAATAAAGATTTTCCTCTAATTTTATTTTGGACTCCTAAAAGCGGATGTACAACCTTTAATAAATGGTTTTTTTTTCAAATAGGACTTTTAGATAAAGTAAACGCAATGAAAGAGGGTAAACCCCATAGTTATAGGAGTTATATATACAGAGAAGAACCTAAATATTCACAACAGATAACACTAAACCTGTTAGAATCTAAAAAGGATACGTATAAACTTGTTCGTAATCCTTATAAAAGAGCGGTTAGTTCTTTTTTGCATACACTCAGTCATACATGGCTTAAAAGTGTATTTCATAGTTATGTAAATGACGGTTTATCCTTTAAGCAATATTTACATCATCTTAAACAATTAGGTTCAAGTGTCTATAAATTAGATCGACACATTGCACCTCAATATATAGAAGGTGAAGAGCGATTTATAAATAATTATATCCAATTGGAGGAATTCACCAAGCGTATTAGAGAGATTGAAATGAAATATAACCTATTAAATGCTCCTCTTTCTGAACTTTCGAAATCCTCACATCACTTTTCTGATCGGATGACAGTTAAAGGTGATTATGCTGAAAAAGCTCTTACGAAAGATTCCTTTAATGGGATGTTCCCAACTTATGATAGCTTTTACAATAAAGAAACAATAGAGTTGGTTAAGGAAATATTTAAGAAGGATTTTGAGATGTATAGGTACAAGAAAAGTTACCACCTTTAAAGGTTAATAGTTATTCTTATAAGTTAATTTTCTAAAAAATCGTCCTCTTATATGTTTTATAGGAGGGCGATTTTTTTGGGGGCTAAATCAATTGAAAACTCTTATAGCTTATAGGAATTGACATGATTAAATATTATTCTTTCTTTCAATTTTTCTAAGGACAAAAGCCTTTTTTGAAAACAGAGAGAGATGTCTAGGACAGGAACTGTGTTTAATCATAAATATATAAAAGAGAGGGAACAAAGGAGAGGGGATTAATGAAAGTATTAACTGTACTAGGAACAAGGCCGGAAGTTATTAGATTGAGCATAATTATAAATAAATTAGATGAATTGGCAGATAAGCATATACTTGTTCATTCCGGTCAGAATTTTACTCATTCCTTGAACGGCGTTTTTTTTAAGGAACTAGGAATCCGCAATCCAGACTATACGTTATCGACAAAGCAACAAACCTTGGGAGAACAACTTTCTTCATTATTTTCTGGTTTAGAAAAAATTCTTCTTAAAGAAAAGCCAGATAAAGTTCTAGTTTTAGGGGATACAAATAGTGGATTAAGCTCCATATTGGCTGAGAGACAGATGATTCCTGTTGTACACATGGAGGCAGGTAATCGTTGTTTTGACCTAAATGTTCCTGAGGAGAAAAACCGAAAAATCATCGATGCCATTTCATCTTTTAATCTTGTATACACTCCATATAGTAAAAATAATCTACTTAGAGAAGGAATGACTCCTAGTAGAATCATAATCTGTGGAAATCCTATTTATGAAGTACTCACACATTATGATAAACAAATCACAAATAGTCGTATTTTAAAAGATCTAAAGCTTCAAGTACAAGATTACTTTCTAGTAACGATTCATAGAGCAGAAAACGTAGACAATTCAAGACATTTGAAAAATATTGTTAATGCATTGAATACATTAGCAGACACCTACAAAAAAAGAATCATTTTCAGTACCCATCCTAGAACAAGATCTAAGCTAGATCAAGCTCAAAACATTCCTCTTAATCCTTTAATTGAATTTCACGAGCCCTTTGGTTTTTTTGATTTTGTCAAATTGGAGAAAAATGCTCTATGTGTGTTGACTGACAGTGGCACAGTCCAAGAAGAATGCTGTATTTTTCATGTACCAACTGTAACGGTTAGAAAAACAACAGAAAGGCCGGAGACTGTGGATTGTGGAAGTAACTTTATATCTGGTTTGGAAGAGAGCAATATCATTGATGGAGTTAAAGTAATGATTTCGAGATCAACAAATTGGGAATGTCCCTCTGAGTATCTTGATTTAAACGTATCCGATAAAGTGATTAACATTATCTTAGGAGGTTCAGAAATTGTTTACTAATAAAACGATTATGGTAACAGGTGGAACAGGGTCATGGGGGCATGAATTGGTTGCCCAATTATTGGACAAAGGTCCAAAGGAAATTCGTATTTTTTCAAGAAATGAAACAGGTCAAGTATCAACGAAACAGAAGTTTGAAAATAACCCAAAGCTTAAATTCGTAATTGGGGATGTACGAGATAAGGAAGCAGTCTTAGAAGCTTGTGAGGGAGTCGATTATATCTTTCATCTGGCTGCATTAAAGCATGTACCTGTTTGTGAATTCCAACCGCTTGAAGCATTAAAGACAAATGTGATTGGTACTCAAAATATTATAGAAGCTGCGATAGCAAAAGAGGTAGAAAAAGTCATCAATATTTCAACGGACAAAGCTGCGAATCCATCAAACTTTTATGGGTTTACGAAAGCTATGGGCGAAAAGCTTATTATCAACGCAAATGTCCTTACAAATAAAACGAAATTTGTATGTGTCCGAGGTGGGAATGTCCTTGGAACGAACGGAAGTGTCATACATGTATTTAAGCATGGTATTAAATATAAATCAAAAATTGGTATTACCGATAAAAAAATGACCCGTTTCTTTTTGACGATCAAGGATGCTATTAAACTATTGTTTAAAGCAACCTATGAAAGTCATGGAGGGGAGATTTTTGTCATGAAAATGCCTACCTGTAAAATCCTTGATTTAGCTCAGGTATTAATTGATGAGTATGCAGATGGAGAGGTCATGATTGAAGAATCTGGGATTCGGCCAGGGGAGAAGCTGCATGAAATCCTGTTAACAGAGTTTGAGAGTCATAATACGATTGCCTATGACAACGAGTACTTTGTTATTCTGCCAACAATCCCAATAGACGGATTAAAAGAATATTATAAGGACTTTGCAAAAGTAGATTTAGATACTTATAGTTCCAGTGACAATATCATCTCTTATGATGAAATCAAAGCCATGCTTAAGGATGGAGGTTTTCTAGAATGAAAATCCTCGTTCTTGGCGGACAAGGAATGGCTGGCCATGTAATGACCGATTACATGATAAACAAAGGACATTCAGTGTTGTATACAATTAGAGGGAAGGATGATGATAAAGGAATTTCCTTAGACGTGAGAGACTTAGATAATGTAAAAAAAGTAATTCTAGATTATACACCTGATATTGTCATTAATGCAGTGGGAATTCTGAATGAAAATGCCGAAAATCATGTGATAGATGCGGTGAAAGTTAATAGTCTTCTTCCGCATGTTATAGTGGATGTCCTTGATTCTTATGGGGGAAAGCTTATTCATATTAGTACAGATTGTGTTTTTTCTGGTGAAAAGGGGTCTTATACTGAAGAAGATCATACCAATGGTTACAATGTTTATTCTAAAACAAAAGCGTTAGGTGAAGTTAGAAAATCCCCCCATTTAACGGTAAGAACATCTATTATTGGTCCAGAACTGAAAGAAAATGGTATTGGTTTACTACAATGGTTCTTAAAACAAAAGGGTACGATAAAAGGTTTTGAACAGGTATATTGGAACGGAGTAACCACTTTGGAGCTTGCAAAAGCAATTGATAAACTAATTGAAAACAATGTAACGGGACTTTATCATCTATGTACAGATGGAAGGATTTCGAAATATCAATTACTTTTATTATTCAAAAAAACGTTTAATAAGAAAGATGTTACTATAATCCCTTCGTCACTCCCTTCACACGATCGTTCTTTATTGCATACGAGAAAGGACTATAAATATGGAGTGAAGGACTATCCAGCCATGTTAAAAGAGCTGTATGAATGGATGAACAAGTAAATGAAAAGAATTCTAATAACGGGTGCAACCGGGTTTACAGGTGTTAATGCATGTGGGTATTTTGCGGAAATAGGTTATGAAGTATATGGAATGGTTCATAAGAAAATCCCTAAGGATGGTAAAGCCAATTACGTTTCTTGTGATCTTATGAATAGTGAAGAGGTAGAAGAAGCTCTTAAAAATATCCAGCCTCATTATGTGTTACATTTAGCGGGACAAAATCATAGTGGTAGATCTTGGGAGGAACCGATTTCCACCTTTATGGCCAATGTAAATGGTACTTTAAATTTACTAGAAGCAGTACGACACTATTCACCAAATGCTGATATCATTGTGGTAGGATCTGTTATAGACTTTAATCCTTGTTCGTTATCAAAGCCTAATCATCCCTATGGACTTTCAAAATATGTTCAAACACTTTTATCTACAAGTTGGAGTTCATTATATGATCTTAATATTAAAATTGCTAGACCCTCGAATTTAATTGGACCAGGCCCCTCCAACGGAATTTGCTCTCTCCTTGCAAGAAAAATTGCCATGAACGAAAAAAAGTATACAAGCGAAGGTTTTCACTTTCATAATATTCTGGATCAGCGAGACTTTCTAGATGTGAGAGATGCTATCAGAGCATATCATTCGATCTTTAAATACGGTCAAAACGTTAAATCTTATAATATTGCTTCAGGAAAAGACAGAACAATATTAGAAGTGGTGAGAGCATTTAAATTCCTCTCCGTTGCTGATTTGGAGATTACTACAGATTTTTTTCAACGTCAAGAACCGATGTACGTTGATATAAAAGAGATAAAATTATTAGGATGGGAACCTAAGTATACTTTTCAAGAAAGTATAAAGGAGACATTAAATTTCCATAGGGGGGAGGTATTTTAGTGCCTACAAGCTTTTGAAAATAGATTTCATGTTTTCAAAAGCTTGACTGTTTAAAACGAAATTCTAAACTTCCTAAACAATTCATCAATTTGCATTTTTCTTCTCTTTTCATACAACTTTTTTTTACTGAGGACACCATCATTTAATACTCTATTTTCTATTACAGCTGGCGAGTTATGAATGATTAGGGATTTTGTTTTTTGAATTCTATCTGAATCAAAATGAAGATAGGCCATTCTCATTAAATTATAATAAGTACCTTCATATTGTACGTTATAAGGGTGGTGCGTTCTAAATAAATGCAGAATTTTAACAGATGGTTCACAGTGACATCGGTAACCGAAAAGCCAAAGTTTCAAGGAAATTTCTACATCCTCATGACCCCAAGTAGCAAAGCCTGTTTCAAATCCACCAATCTCATCAAAGACTTTTTTAGATAGGACGATACATGCTCCAGGTAAGATGGCGGTTTCAAAAAGATATCTCTTTTTTGGGTTCCATTTAATTCTTAGGTTGGAATTTAGTGACTGCCCATACCCGACAACCTTTGGGTCATCAAGCGAAGCGATTGCCGGACATACGGCATCAGAAAGGTTAGATAGGATAGGGAAAATAAGACGGTCAAGCCAAAAGTTTTCAAAGGTCATATGGGCATCACAAAAAACAAGGTATTCATATTTGGCTCGTGAAGCACCTAAATTTCTTGCATTGGCAGGCCCGATCCCATTTGTTCTAATATATGTTATATTCTTATTATGAACATAGGTTTTAATAAAATGACATCCGTTATCTGTCGAAGCATCATCCACGATTATGGCTTCGAATGGGATGTTTGTTTTCACAGAGAATAATGAATCTAAAGTCATCTTTACATTTTTTCCTTCATTTCGGACAGGGAAAACAACGGATATTCTTGGAGGCTCCTTACCCATTAATCTCTCTCCTTTTACATACATTCTCATTTAGTTTATGAAGTTTTAACGTTTCTGTTCCAATAAAGAAAGAGGCTGCCCGCCAAAGGACAACCTCTATACTCATTTAGTCTATTTCCTTTTACAGATAAATGAAGGATTTCTTAAGCATTCTTTGTTATAGAGTAACGGTCTTTGTGATTCATCATTCATAACATGGCCGCCTGCTTCCTCTACAATGATCTGCCCTGCAGCCGTATCCCACTCCATTGTAGGAGCGAGCCTTGGATAAAAATGTGCCATTCCTTCAGCTACATAGCAGAATTTTAATGAACTGCCGACAGAAATTAATTCAATTTCACCTTCATTTTTTTGTAGTGAGTTTATGAACTCTTTTGTATTTTCTGTAATATGGGATCGGCTAATAATGGCAGTTGTTTTCTTTTGGGTGTAAATAGGAAGTTTAACAGACTCATTCATGAAATTTTTTGTTTTATGTGGATCGGTTAATTTAAATGCACCTTTTTGTTTTTCGGCAAAATATAGAAGGTCAAGTGCTGGTGCATATACAACACCTAATACAGATGTATTATTATTAATTAGAGCAATATTTATGGTGAATTCACCATTTCGTTTTATAAACTCCTTGGTCCCGTCTAATGGATCAATTAGCCAAAATGTTTTCCAATTTACTCTTTCATTAAATGGAATATGGTGCCCCTCTTCACTCAAGATTGGATAATGTGGTGTAAGTCTCTTTAATTTTTCAGTAATTAGTGTATGGGATTTTTGATCGGCTAAAGTAAGAGGAGAGTGATCGGTTTTATGCTCCACCTCTATTGGGGATTGATATACATCTAAGACCTCTTTTCCTGCTTGTAAGGCAATGGAAATCATGTTTTCTATCATTTTTTACCTCCTGGTTCTTTTGTTAATTGAAAGGGCCTGTCAAAAAGGGGGCAGGAACCACTATGATTGTCGATATATAGAAGGTGTCCTTAAGGTTTTCTTCTACATATTGAAGTTGTGGTTCCTGATATCTTTGTTTTTAGGTAGCCACATGTTCTTTTTAAATTGAGAGATAATGGTTCTTTTTTAAATAAGAAATAATTTGATCAACTGACTCATCAACGGAGTTTTTTTCGGTATCAAGGATGATTTCCGCTGTATATGGTTCTTCATATGGTGAATGGATACCTGTGAAATCTTTAATTTGACCTTTTCGAGCCTGTTTATAAAGCCCCTTTGGATCTCGAGCTTCACAAGCTTCAATACTAGCCTTAACATGTATCTCAATAAATTCACCTTCAGCAAATAATGACCGTACTTGATCGCGGTCTTTCCTGAAAGGAGAAATAAATGCTGTAAGGGTCAATACTCCTGCATCAACAAATAGCCGAGAAACTTCTCCAATCCTTCTTATGTTCTCAAGCCGATCTTCATCTGAAAACCCGAGATCATGATTCAAGCCATGACGGACGTTGTCACCATCGAGTCGATAGGTCCTAACCCCTAATTCATGTAGTTTCTTCTCTAGCTCAACAGAAATAGTAGACTTTCCTGAGCCGGATAATCCAGTAAACCATAGTGTAGCACTTAGATGTTTATTTAATTTTTGTCTTTGATCTTTCGTAACTTTTCCTTCATGCCAGGTAATATTATTGGCTTTCAATAATGACACTTCCTTTCGAGCATTACCGTAAGAAATAGACGATCGTAACCGTCGTGATCATGACAAGAATATTCAGTGGAATACCGATTTTTAAAAAGTCTTTGAACTGGTATCCACCTGGTCCATAAACGATCAAATTGGTTTGATAGCCAATGGGTGTGGCAAAGCTTGCAGATGCGGCAATTGCGACAATGATGGATATGGAGATTGGATCAATCTTCATTTTATCAGCAATCTCAATGGCGATGGGAAACATGAGAACCGCAGCAGCATTATTTGACATCATCTCAGTAAAGAGATTGGTCAATAAATATACGCTAAGAAATACTGCGAACATACCGATAGGTTCTGTCAGATGAATGAGTAAATCTGCAATGGCATTGGCTACCCCAGAATTTATAAGGGCTGCACCAATACCAAATGAAGATGCAACAAGAAGAAGAACGTTCCATTGTATGAATGCTTTTGCTTCTGGCGGAGTAATGACTTTAAAAATGATGAGAAGCATGGTTGCTATTGACATCGCGGTAACCATTTGAATGAACCCTAGGGACACCAACAATATCATGAAACCTAATAATGCGATTGAGAACCAGCCTTGTATTAATTGGCTTTTCGTTTTGATATTCTTGGAGGTTGAAGTAATAAAGTAAAAATCATTTTGAATGACATTTTTATTAAATTCTGTTCCCGTTACCATCAATAAAATATCTCCAGGCTTTAAAACGATGTCTCCAATTTTCGTTTTCAATCGCTGATTTTTACGATGGACAGCAATAACAGCCGCATTATGCCTGCTCCTGAAATTTGTATCCTTTATTTTCTTATGAAGGAGTGAGGAATAATGGGATACGACAGCTTCTACAAGACGATGGTGATTTTTTGGAAAGTGAGAACCTTGACTTGTTTGTAAATTCAGTCCTTTTTTGTTTTGGAGTTCCGTGATGGTTGTAATATCTCCGGTAAAAAGTAATCGATCATGTTCCTTCAACTTCGTCAGGTTGGATACAGGGGCTATCTGCTCTTGCTCACGGAGAATACTAACTAAATACAATCCTTTTAAACTTCGTAAACGTGCTTGTTCAACGGATTGACCAATATAGGGGAAGTCTTTTGTAATCAGAATCTCCCCCGTATACTCCCTGATGGCTTCAACCTTATTCATAACAGCTAACCTTCTATCAGGTAGGAGGCTACTACTAAAAAAGAATAGGTAGGTTAAACCAACAATTGTAATCGGAATTCCCACAATAGCCGGCTGGAAAAATGAAAACCCATCCAAACCCTCATCAATAAGGAGTCCATGCACAACTAGATTCGTCGAAGTACCTATAATGGTAATCGTTCCTCCAAGAATGGTGGCATAAGACAATGGAATTAAAAACTTGGACGGAGAAAGGCCTTTTTCTTCGCACCATTTTCTTATCATGGGGGTAAATGCAATGACAATAGGGGTATTGTTCATAAAAGCTGATAGGAATGAAATGGGGAATAATAGTTTACCAAGAATATGTTTACTAGTCGATGAATTACGCAAAAATTGATGGAAAGCCCCATCAACAATACCGCTCTTTTGAATACTTCCAGCTAAAATAAATAAGAGCCCTATCGTGAGCACACCTTCGTTTGAGAAGCCTTTTGTCGCTTCAACGGGAGAAATCACTCCTGTTACTAAATAGAGAATAACTGTTGAAGCTAGAATAACCTCTGGTCGTTCAATTTCAAACAAAAGCCCCAAAAGCATAAGAATGGTTGTAAAGAGCACAAAGTAGAATTCTAACATGATGACTTCTCCTTAAAGTCAAATATCCGATTTTTCATTTTGGTTGAGTTCTTTCATTAAAATAGTAACCACTTCTGGTCTTGAAAACTCTTTCGGTGGAAATTGTCCACTTCTTAACATTGCTCTTACTTTTGTACCGCTTAAATGAATATGATTTTCTACTGGATGTGGACATGTCTTTGATGTAGCCATACAAGAACATTTAGTGCAATAAAAGGCATGCTCAAACTTTAAAATTTCAATTCCTAGTTCATCTTTCCTGAACTGATTGAAAATCTCCTGTGATTCATACGTTCCATAGTAGTCTCCTACACCCGCATGATCACGACCGACGATAAAATGGGTGCAGCCAAAATTCTTTCTAACAATGGCATGGAATACTGCTTCACGAGGGCCAGCATATCGCATGGCAGCAGGGAACACCGAGAGAAAAACTCGATCTTTAGGGTAGTATTCCTGCATTAGTGCTTTATAGCTTTTCATTCGAATATTAGCTGGGATATCATCTTTTTTCGTATCTCCGACAAGTGGATGTATTAAAAGTCCATCGACATTTTCAAGAGCGGTTTTTTGAAGGTATTCATGCGCTCTATGAATAGGGTTGCGAGTTTGAAAGGCAACGATCGTTTCCCAGCCTAACTCTTGAAAAATTTTCCTTAATTCAAATGGTGTTTTGTAATCCTCGGAGAATGTTAGCGGCTGATTTAATAATGTAATAGGTCCAGCTAAATAAACTTCCTCTTTTTCAAATGTCTTAATGACTCCTGGGTGCTTCTGATCAAGCGTTTTATAAACAAATAGTGCTTCTGCTTCTTTACTGTATTCATACATTTCCTCAATTAGCATTAACCCATAAATGTTTCCATCTTCTCCTTTTAGGTTTACCGTTTCACCAAGTGATAGAGTGTTTTTTTTATCTTTGGAAACCGGAAGGGTAATAGGTAAACTCCAGATCGTACCATCTGATAACCTCAAATCTTTCAAAACACTTAAATAATCTTTTTGGCCCATAAATCCTGTCAATGGACTAAATGCACCATTCGCTATTAGTTGTAGATCAGATAGACTCCAAGAGTTTAACGTAATGGATTGTAGTGTAGCGGATTGTTGCAATAAACGTTCTCGATCTGCATCGGTTGCAATTCGATTAACCAACTTTCCTCCATGTGGCGTGATCATCGGAATAGTCTCCTTTCGTGAAAATGGCAATAATAGATATGTTATTAGTTTATGAGAGTGTGAATTGATAGGGGAGGGCAGAGGATTAAAACAAGCACCAGCCTAATGATTTTATAAATTTGATTTCATAGATTGGATGATCCACTCATATGATAAATAGAATAAATATCTAATTAGGGTGATTGCTGTGGATATTAATCTTAAGATCAATGGTAAAGCGAAAGGGACTGTACCATATGGATCTATCGCGTCCCTTCAGCTATTCTGTGTTCAACATAACCTTGAGACAGACTGGAATGAAGAGCAAGGGACATTTGAAATTAGAAGTAGGCTAAAAGGGAAGAAGGTATGGGTACTTGTTAATACAGGTAATGAGGAATATGATGAGGAAATCTTAAATAAAATGAACCTTTTTCTTCAACATTACGGAATCGAGATTACTAGAGCAGAGAAAAAAAGATATTCTGAAGGTGATTTGTTTGTTGATTTACAAGCGATTTATCAACAAATCGAGAATACGGAAATCGCATTAGGAACAAATAAACGATTAAAAACAGTTGACGCAAGGGAAAACTTTAAACCTTATCTCCCACAAGTTGTGTTCAAAGGATACTATTATCTTGAAAATGACCTAACTCATGATATCCCTCATCTTCAATGTAAGGTTCGATTTTCAGAACACAATCGTTTTTTTACATCAGAGCTTCCCATTCTTTTATCTAATTGCATCGTAAAGTTTATTCTTCAAAGTGATCAAGCTAGTTTCATTGATTTAAATATAGATAGATTACTCATGCCATTTTCATTAAAAGAAGCTGAGGGAAAGAACGTAGTTACGAGTGAAAATGAGTTGTCAGCCAAAAATAAGAATAGGAAGAAAGAGGACAGTCAAGAGGATAGGGATTATTTAGAGGCAAAGCGAAAAAAGGCTTCAAAAATGAAAGAGAAAAGTCAGAAAGCAGAAGTATATTTTGACTACAATGTTATGCCGAACAGAGAGCTCGATCGCTATTCTGTTAAAGCGGATTTTCTCATAAAGAATACAGGGAACACTGAATTACTGAATCCTAAGGTCTGTTTTAGAATGGACCCTACAGATAAAATCGAAATAGGCGGGCAAATTCTTCCACCGGAAATGAGCGAGATTTTCTCTGTACAAGGGAATCAAGGTGCACAAGGTTGGCAGTATATGGGGAAGGATTGGCTAGAAAAGGCTTATGAAACAGGTGAATATTGGATCGAATCCGTTCAAGATCTCACCATTATGCCAGACGAATCTGCCGTTATAGAGGGAATTCAATTTACAATTGAATCTTTAGAGAAACAAGATGTGGCGACCATTGTTGGATTTGTTTATTTTAATAATCAAAGACTACAAGTAAGTTCTAACAATAAAATAATGATTTCGTTTTAATGTTAATAAAAAAAGTCCGACTCCACATGCGATCTTACCTGGAAGCCCAGACATAATACAAAACACTCCCGTATATTTTGCATATCTTATGCCTTTAACTTTTAAGTTCGACCAAATGTGGTGACGGACTTTTTAGTCATTTTTTTGTTTCTGATTATTATAAGGCTGAGCTCCACGTATTTCATGTAGAGTATTTTGGCGTTTCATGATAAATTGTGCTTGACTACGTTTTTGCTTCTCAACAAAATCCTTCATTTCAAAAAGGTTAAGGGACATTTTATCATTATGATCCCGTATCGAATTTAATTGCTCGACTAAAAGGGAAAACTTTTCATCTACAGCATGAAACCCTTTTAGTACTTTTTCTTTGTAGTCCTTGTAATCGTTCAAATTAGAAATTTGATCTTTTTCAATAGCTTCTAATTTTTTCTCCTGTTGTCTGGTCGTTCGATCAATATCCGCAAATTGATTTGAAAGCCACCATTCATTTTCTTCAAATTGTTTTTTATATGCTTCGATAATTTCCCAAAAGAAATCGACCTTCATTTTTTCTGCTTCAATAAGCTGTTGTTTTGCCTCATTAAATTTCTCGTGAAGATGCTTTCTCTCAGAAAGTAGTCGCTCTAAGTTCTGTGATTTTTCAAGGAGTTGATCGAGGAGTTCTCTCTTGGTTTTTTCTGAGAGCTCTAGTGCAGCCTTTAGATCTTTAAGATGTGCTTCTTTTGATTGAACATCAGAAATTAATTTTTCTTTTTCCATGTTCTCCTTTGCAAGCTGCTGTTCGAGTTTTTTCTTTAAAGTGGACAACTCCTTCATTTCTAATCGCTGTAATTCCATACTTTCCTTCATCTTTAAAAATTGTTCATCCTGGAGTTCTAAATCTTTTTTTAAAGAATCAATTTCGTTCTGGCATGAAAGTAATTCTTGGTCAACTTCATGTTTATGATCGTTAATTGCATTTATTATTAAGGCTTTCTCATAGAGTTCATCTTGCTGGTTCTGTAATTTAACCTCTAACCGATATTGGGTATCGAGAAGTATGTTTTTTTCTTTGAGAAGTTCCTCTTCAAACGCTTCGTTCACCTTTAATTGTTCTTCAGCATTTGTGAGCTTATCTTGTAATAAATTGTTTTCTGCTTGAAGTGATACGTTTTTTTGGTGAAGATATCGACTTTGGAGTTCTTCTACTAGTTTTTTATAACGCATTAATTCAGATTTTAAAAAAATGGTATCTTGTTGATAAATAGTATAAAAGGGAGTATCCCCTTCTTGTTTCTTAATTTTCATCTCCCCCTTTGGGACTTTTCCTTATATCACGATATGCATTAAGGGAATTAAGAGTGACAAACATCCAGTTTAGAATGAAAGGGATAAAATGATAAATTTTATATAAAAATCAACAGTTTAATCAATTTGTTGTGCATATAGGGTAAAACCTTTATACTAATGTAATGGGCAAACACAATTGATAAATAGGTAAACAGTTTGTGTAACTGTTTTATTATAATGATTTAATAGGTAGAAAGGGGATTATTCATGAACGAAGAACAACGTAAACAAGGTCAACTTGTAGAGTCTGCAAATCCTTCGGACAAAAAATCTGAAAAGGATTATAGCAAGTACTTCCAAAGTGTATATATTCCACCCTCTTTAAAAGAGGCAAAAAAGCGTGGTAAAGAAGAGGTAAAATATCATAATGATTTTGATATTCCGATAGAATTTAAAGGTTTAGGGGAAGGCAAGAAGTTCTACATTCGAACGTACGGCTGTCAAATGAACGAACATGATACAGAAGTAATGGCTGGAATATTCATGGCACTTGGGTATGAAGCAACCAATACAACTGAAGATGCTGATGTCATTCTTCTTAACACATGTGCGATTCGTGAAAATGCAGAGAATAAAGTGTTTGGTGAAATTGGTCACTTAGTTCATTTGAAAAGAGAAAACCCTGAATTATTAATTGGTATTTGTGGGTGTATGTCTCAAGAAGAATCGGTTGTAAACCGAATTCTGAAAAAGCATCGCCATGTAGATATCATCTTTGGTACACACAATATCCATCGTTTACCAAACATTCTTAAAGATGCTTATATGTCCAAGGAAATGGTTGTGGAAGTTTGGTCGAAGGAAGGGGACGTCATTGAGAACCTCCCTAAAGTTCGACGTGGGAACATTAAAGCATGGGTAAATATTATGTACGGCTGTGATAAGTTCTGTACGTATTGCATTGTTCCATATACACGGGGAAAAGAACGTAGCCGCCGCCCTGAAGAAATCATCCAAGAAGTGCGTCAACTAGCAGCGCAAGGGTATCAAGAAATTACCCTGCTTGGACAAAATGTTAATGCTTACGGTAAAGATTTAGAAGACATCGATTATGGTCTTGGACAATTAATGGATGATTTACGTAGTATTGACATCCCAAGGGTTCGATTTACGACAAGTCATCCGCGTGACTTTGATGATCATTTAATAGAAGTATTAGCAAAAAAAGGAAACTTAGTTGAACATATTCACTTACCAGTACAGTCTGGGTCAACGGATGTTTTAAAAATCATGGCTCGAAAATATACCCGTGAACAGTTTTTAGAGCTTGTTCGTAAAATTAAAGCAGCGATTCCAGATGTATCGCTTTCAACAGATATTATTGTAGGGTATCCAAATGAAACGGATGAGCAGTTTGAAGAAACATTATCACTCTATCGTGAAGTTGGTTTCGAAGCTGCCTATACGTTCATTTATTCCCCGCGAGAAGGAACACCTGCAGCAAAAATGAAAGATAATGTTCCGATGAGTGTGAAAAAAGAAAGGTTACAACGTTTAAATGCTTTAGTGAATGAATTTTCAGCTGAAGCCATGAAGAAATACGTTGGACAGGTTGTTGAGGTATTAGCAGAAGGGGAAAGCAAAAATAATCCTGATATCCTGGCTGGATATACAAGGAAAAATAAGCTCGTCAACTTTAAAGCACCGAAAACAGTGATTGGTAAGCTTGTAAAAGTAAAAATCACGGAAGCAAAATCATGGTCACTAAATGGTGAAATGGTCGAGGCAGGACCAATTGGAGCAGAGTTTCAAGAAGCTGAAGAGGTGAAATAACATGGCAAAATACACAAAAGACGATATTATCGCACGAGCAGAAGACTTGGCGAAAATGATTTCAGAAACAGAAGAAGTTGATTTCTTCAAAAAAGCAGAAGCACAAATTCATGAAAATCAAAAAATACGTGAGAAAATTGCAAGTATTAAAAGCTTACAAAAACAAGCCGTTAACTTTCAACACTATGGAAAAGTGGAAGCCTTGAAAATGGTTGAAGAAAAGATTGATAAGCTTGAAAAAGAATTGGATGATATTCCAGTTGTGCAGGAATTCAAACAATCTCAGATTGATGTCAATGATTTACTTCAAATTGTTGCCTCAGCCATATCTAATTCCGTTACAGACAATATTATCACATCGACAGGTGGAGACTTATTACGTGGGGAAACAGGAGCTAATGTGAAAAATTCAACACCTGGCAGTTGTTCTTAATGAACGATAAAGCCGATCCTTAGGGGTCGGTTTTTTTGTTAGACATTCTTAAAATATAATGGTTTTCGTAATGATTTTGTTATTGAAGACGTAGCCTGAATATACTTCGGACACCATAGGGTTACCCGTGCTTCCTTTCTACGATACTGGGTCATACTTTGACCACTGTTCCCGCAGGAGTCTATGTGTAATTAGGCTACTCAATGCTTCTAAAATGTATATCCGACTTATCTCGATAGCTACAAACTTTTAAAAAACAGCCCAATATAAAAACGATTCCCTTTTCATTTTCTGAATCGAGGAATCGTTTTTTATGTTTTTTACGGTTTCGTAGTAAAAGTTCACTCTTTGTTTTCGTTTTTCTTTCATGTGTACTAAATGATGGTTGTTGGTTTCTGAAGAGCGATGCATCTTTACCGTTATTCCGGAGAAGATGATCTCTCTTTTTTCTCGCCTTGCTTTTAGCCAAGAACACTCACCTCTTCGTTTCATTTTCCTAAGAATATTAGGGTTTCTCCATTATAAAGGATAATTATGAAAAGAAGAAGGCTTATGTTTATTTTTGAAGTGAGAGGATTAAGAATAGAGGTATTCTTTGCCTTCGTTGGTATTCTTCTTTATTAGTAAAGAATTTTTGTTCTGGTTTTCCTTCTTTTATCCCTTTAAGAGTGAAGCCACAGTTAAGGGCGGCTGATATGTATTCTTCAATTGTACGATGGTGTTTGACAACGGAATGCTCCATCCAACTTTCTATACGTTCGCCACTTCTAAAGTAGTGATCGACTAACCAATGTCCCCGTTTTTCTTTTCCATTATGGTGACTCATATATGACGTGATGACTGGATGTTGTACACTTAACACAAAATGGCCGCCTGGAACCAGTGATCCATGGATTTTATTGAAAAGCGGTTGAATTTCAGGTAAATAATGAAACACGAGTCGAGAGGTAATGAGGTTAAATTGGTTTTTTTCAAATTTCACTTCATCTAGGTTTTGACATACAATTGAAGATGAGAGTCCATGTAAATTTTTATTAGCTAATTCAGCCATATTTTCAGACCCGTCGATTCCTTTATAAAAGGAAGCCCCTTGTTCTAAAAGCTCTTTTCCAAACAATCCATCTCCACAACCTAAATCTAAAATTTTACTTCCTTCGAGGTTTGGGAGTAGTTCCATGATTGCTGGTTTTTCAATTGCATTATTGGGGCTATCCGCTCTCATTTTCCTTTTAATAAATGTTTCAAAAAAATCCTGTTCGTCATAAGCACTTGACCCTTTATGCTCCATCCCTTATTCCCCCTTTAGGGTATTTTAACTATCTCACCATAAAGTGTGCATAAATCGATTTGGGAACATTCATTATTTTTCCGCATACAATGAACTATCTCAAAAACAATCTTGTCAACGATTTAAAATTACTCGCACAAACACCTAGACGGTCGCATAAGATGAAATGAAAATGAATGAGGAGGTTCGCTCGAATGGCAGAATATAGAGAAATTATTACAAAAGCGGTCGTAGCGAAGGGACGTAAATTCACACAGTCTCATCATACGATTTGCCCGCCGCATAATCCATCGAGCATTTTAGGCTGCTGGATCATAAATCACGAGTATGAAGCACACAAAGTCGGCAAAAAAGTCGAGGTTTGTGGCTCATATGATATTAACGTTTGGTACTCACACAACGATAACAGAAAAACATCCGTTGTGACTGAGAGAGTAGATTACACAGACGTCATTAAGCTAAAATATCGTGATCCAGACTGCTTAGATGATAAAGAAGTATGTGCGAAAGTACTTCAACAGCCTAATTGCTGTGAAGCGGTGATTTCACCATGTGGTACAAAGGTAATTGTTCATGTCGAACGCGAATTCTTAGTAGAAGTTATCGGGGAAACAAAGGTATGCGTACTTGTAAATCCAGAAGGATGCGACGATGACGACTGGGATTGCGAAGTAGATGATGAAGAGTTTGAAGAACTCGATCCTGACTTCTTAGAAGGCATCGAGGAATAGCTAGGGCTAGGAAGAGATGTTCTTCCTAGTTTTTTCTTTTTTACATAAATCAAAAAATGGATGGAAGAAAGTTTGCTCTGCTCTAGCTCTCATTTAAACCGTTCTTAAGTATTTTTAGAATGGATGATTTCATAAGGAAAAACTGAAAACGAAGCTTAAAAAATGCACTCTTGTCTAATATACTAGGTGTTCCGCAATAAAGTCGTTTTATAGAATAAGGAAAACAC
Organism: Rossellomorea pakistanensis; assembly: GCF_016908495.1. GTDB lineage: Bacteria > Bacillota > Bacilli > Bacillales > Bacillaceae_B > Rossellomorea > Rossellomorea pakistanensis. The sequence goes on from NZ_JAFBDZ010000003.1 coordinate 652,265, forward strand.
AGGGAAGAGTGGGGTATAGTGGTATGAAATATGTAAATGTGTATTTCTTTTTACCTCCCCTGTTATAGATGAAACAATTATAGTTAGTAAATTTAGAGACTAACTACTATTTAGTTGATTTTCTATTTCTGATCTCAACATCGATGAATGATAGAAGATTTTCTAGACTACTATTTTCGCTATCTGAATTTTTTTGTAAGTAATCATTGATGCTCATTTGCATGCAAATCAATACTTCGAAAGAAAATGTATTTAGCTGCTTTTTAATAGTCACTGTATAAACCCCCTTTCTTAAGGGGAGGACAAAGTCATATTACAATATGACGTAATCGTTTAGGTCCAAAAAGTAAAAAAAGTGAAGATTCATCTAAGCATAATTTAATAAACAGTGACAAAGAATTCCTTTTTTATTTCTTTAGAAATTTGTCGGCTAAACAGTATAAGTGAATGCTTTTGGAGGAAAAGAGTGGGTTGACCATTACTATGAAAAAAAGATCCCGAACAAGAAAAGCAATACTTGTTCAGGATCTGAATGATTTTTATTTTTTCTCATTATTTTCTAACGTGAATTTTAAATATTTATTTTGCGATAAAATTACGCTACTAAATATTGTTGTAGCTACCAGTCCAAAAATAGAAAAAATCAGTAGAACGACAAAATCATTATTTGATCGCATAGGGTACCTCCTTGAAATTTGTAAGAATAGTATCTGCAAAATTATCCATCTGATACAAATATTATAGGTAGCTTAAAAAAGGGGGAAGAAAAAGCTGATTGAATTGTTATGCATTTTCAAGAGGATTTGAACTTTTGTGGTATGGTATTTACGAAAGGAACCGACCATGACTTTAGGGGTATTTTATTCTTTTTTCTTCATTCAAAATATTTATCAGCTAACATTAAAATTTTCGAATTGGCATTGTAATAAATTGTGGATAAAATAAATGGAAGAGGAGTGAGGATTATGACTTATAAAGTTCTTGGTTTTGATCATGTGCAATTAGCAGCACCAAAGGGGTGTGAAAAAGAGGCACGAAACTTTTTTTTAGGTATTTTAGGGTTTGAAGAAATAGAAAAACCGGCTAGTCTCGGAAACCGAGGAGGATGTTGGTTTCAATGTGGAGTACAAGAAATTCATGTAGGAGTGGAGGAACCATTCGTTCCAGCTAAAAAAGCTCATCCAGCAATAGTTGTGGAAAACCTAGAAGCCTTAAGAGACCACCTAAATGCTTCATCTATCGAAGTAAAAGAAGACAAACCAATCAAGGGAAGAAATCGACTCTTCATCAATGACCCTTTCGGTAACCGAATCGAATTCCTTGAATTCCTTTAAGACTTTAGTGTGTTGAGGGACGGTTCTCGACTGCTTTAACGCAGTCGAGAACCGTCCCTCAATGCTTTACTGCGATACCGTAATCCAGAACCGTCCCCAAACGGAGATGGCTATGTTATAATATGTGTTTAGATTAGTAGTTTTGAACGGAAAGGTTTGGGTGTTTAGAATGGCAAAGTATACTCCAATGATTCAGCAATATTTACAGGTAAAGGCAGAATATCAGGATGCCTTTTTATTTTTTCGTCTAGGCGATTTTTATGAAATGTTTTTTGATGATGCAATCCGTGCATCACAAGAGCTTGAAATCACCTTAACGAGTCGTGATGGTGGTGGAGAGGAAAGAATCCCTATGTGTGGTGTCCCTTACCATTCATCCCCGAACTATATAGAGCAATTAATAGACAAAGGTTATAAAGTGGCAATTTGTGAACAAACAGAGGACCCTAAACAAGCAAAAGGAGTTGTGAGGAGAGAGGTTGTCCAGCTTGTTACACCTGGTACCGTAATGGAAGGTAAGGGGCTTTCCGATAAAGAGAATAATTATATAGCAACTTTAACCCATTTGGATGACACTACATATGGACTAGCCTATTGCGATTTGTCGACAGGAGAGTCAAAGGTGACACAAGTTTCCAATGTATTTACAGATGTATTAAATGAGCTAGCTACGATTGGTGCGAAGGAAATGGTCATTGATCCCGATTTTAGTGTAGAAGGACAGAGACTCTTAAGTGCACGTGGGAATGTCACCCTTTCGTTTGAAAAAAACGATAGCTTAACAGAGAAAGCGCATGAATTATTGTCAGGTGTCGAACAAGAGAATCTTCAAAAAACCGTATCAAGATTGTTAAATTATCTCTATCGCACACAACAAAGAAGCTTAGACCATTTACAACCTGTTGAGTTGTATGAAGTCTATCAATTTATGAAAATGGATTATTATTCAAAACGAAACCTTGAATTAACGGAAACGATTCGTTCAAAAGGGAAAAAAGGATCACTATTATGGTTATTAGATGAGACGATGACTGCAATGGGGGGGCGATTATTAAAACAGTGGATTGATCGTCCATTAATCAATAGAACTGAAATTGAAAAGCGTCATCTTATAGTGGAGCTTTTTAAAGAAAGCTTTTTTGAACGCGAAGACATTCGCGAACGCCTAAAAGAGGTCTATGATCTTGAACGACTATCAGGAAGGGTAGCATTTGGAAACGTAAATGCACGTGATCTTATCCAGTTAAAAAAATCATTGGAACAAATTCCTGCTTTAAAGGAAGTCATTCTAGGTTTAGGAAACGATCTTTCTGATCATTTAGCAGAAAAAATGGATCCCTGTGAAGAATTGACTTCAGTACTCGAAGAAGCGCTTGTAGAAAATCCACCTTTATCTATTAAAGAAGGAAATCTTATTCGAGACGGTTTTAACAATGAATTAGATCAATATCGTGACGCTAGTCGAAACGGAAAAACGTGGATTGCTCAATTGGAAAAGGATGAAAGAGAACGTACTGGAATCCGCTCATTAAAAGTCGGATATAACAGGGTGTTTGGTTATTATATTGAAGTGACAAAAGCGAACCTCCATCATCTTGAAGAAGGAAGATATGATAGAAAGCAAACGTTGACAAATGCTGAACGGTTTATTACACCTGAATTAAAAGAAAAGGAAGCTCTCATTCTTCAAGCAGAAGAGAAAAGTGTTGATTTAGAATATGAACTATTCTTGGGAATTAGAGAAAAGGTTAAAGCCTATATTCCACGTCTACAGCTGCTAGCAAAAACAGTGAGTGAAATTGATGTGCTCCAATGTTTTGCCACAGTCAGTGAAAAACGACACTACACACAGCCATTATTTAATGAAGAAAGACGTATTGTCATTAAAGATGGACGTCATCCAGTTGTGGAAAAAGTAATGGATCGACAAGAATATGTTCCAAATGATTGCTATATGGATAAAGAACGTGAAATTCTTCTCATCACTGGACCGAATATGAGTGGGAAAAGTACATTTATGAGGCAATTGGCCCTAACGTCCATTCTTGCTCAAATTGGATGCTATGTTCCGGCCAGTGAAGCAAACTTGCCGATATTTGATCAAGTCTTTACACGTATTGGTGCTGCCGATGATCTCATATCTGGACAAAGTACGTTTATGGTAGAAATGCTTGAAGCAAAAAATGCAATCACTAATGCATCAACAGAAAGCTTGATCCTATTCGATGAAATTGGCAGGGGTACATCTACCTATGATGGAATGGCGTTAGCTCAAGCCATTATCGAATATATTCACGAGAATATAGGGGCAAAAACATTGTTCTCTACTCATTACCATGAGCTAACGGCATTGGAAGAACAACTCCAGATGGTAAAAAATGTTCATGTTAGTGCAATGGAGCATAATGGAAAGCTCGTTTTCCTTCATAAAGTAAAAGAGGGAGCAGCAGATAAAAGCTATGGAATCCATGTAGCGGAACTTGCCGAATTACCTGCTAAATTAATTAATAGAGCAAATGAAATCCTGAATGAGCTTGAGAAAAAAGGAGAAAAGAGCACTGAAAAACAGACTCCTGTAAAGAAACAAGACGACTCTTTAGCGCAGCTCTCTTTCTTTTCGGAAGAAATTAAGGAGAAAACTTCAAATGAAGAGAAGGTTTCAACAAAGGAAAAACGAATAATGGATGAAATAAAGAATCTAGATATTTTAGAAATGACGCCAATGGAGGCACTAAACGTGCTATATAAATTACAAAAAAAAATGAAAGGGTAAGGAGGTGATCATTCTTGAGGAAGATTTTTCAGCTTGATGATGCTCTATCAAATAAAATTGCTGCTGGTGAAGTCGTAGAGAGACCTGCTTCTGTTGTCAAAGAGTTAGTTGAAAATGCCATTGATGCTAATAGTACCATTGTCGAAATCCTGATAGAGGAAGCGGGATTGTCATCAATCAGAATTATTGATAATGGAGATGGGATTCAAGAAGACGATGTGCTTACTGCTTTCAGAAGACATGCGACAAGTAAAATCAAGGATGAAAATGATCTTTTCAGGATTCGTACTCTTGGATTTAGAGGGGAGGCTCTTCCAAGTATCGCTTCTGTTTCCTATCTTGACCTTCAAACGGGTACAGGAGAAGGAGCAGGTACCTTTTTAACCCTTCATGGGGGAAAAGTGATCAAACATGAAAAAGCATCGAGTCGAAAAGGGACTGATATTACGGTTTCGAGCTTGTTTTATAATACTCCTGCTAGATTAAAGTACATGAAGACTATCCATACTGAGCTTGGAAATATTACAGATGTTGTCAATCGAATTGCTCTTGCACACCCAGAAGTTTCTATTAAACTCCTCCATAATGGAAAAAGTATCCTGCACACAAATGGAAACGGGGATGTCAGACAAGTGATTGCGGGTATTTACGGCATCAATATTGCTAGGAAAATGGTCCGAGTCGAGACCGATTCACTTGATTTCTCCATTAAAGGATATATCTCTATGCCAGAAATTACTCGTGCATCAAGAAACTATATATCTACCATGATCAATGGACGATTCATTAAAAATTATGGGTTAGCCAAAGCAATTGGTGAAGGTTATCACACCTTACTACCGATTGGACGCTATCCAATTGTTCTTTTATCCATTGAAATGGACCCTCTTCTAGTTGATGTGAATGTTCATCCATCTAAAATGGAAGTGCGTATTAGTAAAGAGCAAGATCTATTTCAGCTTATATCCAATAGTATTAAGGATGTTTTTAGTGATCGTGAATTAATTCCATCTGGAGTAAGTCAGCCTAAAAAAGAAAAACCGAGGTCAGAGCAAACTTTTCTGTCCTTAGATCATGTATCAGAAAAGCAGGTAAGCTCTAATGCTCAACCTAACCAATGGACATCCAATAGCTTCAAAAGGGAACCTTTACTGCCGAAAGAAGAAATGAAAAAGCTATATGACGTTGGAGAAGATCACGAAAGTAAGCCTGAAGATATGAAAGTAGCGGAGGAATCCGTTAATGAAGCTTTTAATGAACCTAGTATTGAAGATCATGTTAAAGAAATCAAAACATCCAATACTTCAAGAGTTCCTCCCCTATACCCTATCGGACAAATGCACGGAACGTATATTTTTGCACAGAATGATCAGGGATTATATATTATCGACCAACATGCAGCACAGGAAAGAATTAAATATGAATTTTTTAAAGAGAAGGTAGGGAGAGTCGAAAAGGAACTTCAGGATCTATTAGTTCCCATGACACTAGAATACAGTACTGATGATTATATAAAGATTAATGAATATCAACATGAGTTAGAAAAAGTAGGTGTATTTCTAGAGCCATTCGGCCAAAACAGCTTTATTATTCGATCCCATCCCCAGTGGTTTCCACAAGGTGAAGAACAAGAAACGATTGAGGAAATGATAGAACAATTGCTCCAAATGAAAAAAGTAGATGTGAAAAAGCTACGGGAAGAAGCGGCAATTATGATGAGTTGCAAAGGCTCTATTAAGGCAAATCATCATTTAAGACAAGATGAAATCGCTGCATTACTTGACGAGCTTCGCCAAACGATAGACCCATTTACATGTCCACATGGAAGACCAATCATTATCCATTATTCGACATATGAAATGGAAAAAATGTTTAAACGAATCATGTAATGGGGAAGGCTGCTGTATAAGCTAATGGTATTCCAACGACGTTTATGTGGAAGGCTAGCTTACTGCAGTCTTTTTTACCTTGAAATGTTGTTGAAAGCTCATAATAATTTTATGTAAACTGAATGACAAGGGACAAGAAATAAGTTACACCTTTTGTTCATGTTAAAAACCCAATCGTATAACAATCGTATTAGATTCTTTATAATCTCAATAATATGAAGAATCTTTTGTAAGTATTTTTGTTAAAGAAAGAAGTGATATCCATGTCATTTAACGGGCAAAAAATATTACCGGCCGTTCGAAATATGAAAGATTTTGATAAGATGATGAATACTCATTATCAATATGGCGTTTTTTTGGATTTACATGTAGGTCAATTAAAAAGTGTCTATCAATATGCAAATAATGCAGAGAAAAAAATGTTTCTTCATATCGATCTCATTCAAGGCCTGAAAAGTGATGAATATGCAACAGAATATGTTTGTCAAGAAGTAAAACCATATGGGATTATTTCTACAAAAGGAAGTGTTATTCAAAAAGCAAATCATAAAGGTGTAGCTACAACGCTCCGGACCTTTATTATTGATTCAAGCGCACTAAAAAAAAGTATAAATCTAATACAAAAAGTGGACCCGGATTATATTGAAATTTTACCAGGTGTAGTACCAAAGGTTATTAAGGAAATTCACGAGGCGACTGGTAAACCCATTTTCGCGGGTGGATTAATAGAAAGTGTTGAGGAAGTTGAGGTAGCATTAGATGCTGGTGCATCAGCCATTACTACTTCAAATCGTTCTTTATGGAAACAATATGATTTATCTCGCATTAATGGGCAGTAATCCTTCCCACCTTAAGGCTTAGAGGAATCGAAGAGTGTAGGTGTAGGATAACTCCCCGTAAAAGCCCGATTCGTTCAACTTAGGCTGCCGAAGGTGTTAGGAACCAAAACTCAATAGGTGAAGATACCCTAAAGACATCTTCTAGATATTGATATTCATAGTGGTTTCAGACCTCTTTTTGGACATCTTAATGGAGGTTTCGCTTTATCTGAAAAATAAAAACATATTGACAACGCTTTCATTCTGCTGTAGCATTAAGTCAAGTTAATAATTTGTGAAGAGAAGTAGAGACTCACACCAATTCCTTTTTTAATAGGGAATTCGTGTGAGTTTTTTGCTTCTTGCTAGTTCCATATTTTAGTAATTTAGGAGTGAGAGGGATGACAGCTTTTATTGGAGAAATTGTTGGTACAGCACTATTAATTGTATTTGGTGCAGGTGTATGTGCAAATGTAAATTTGAAAAAGTCATTTGCCCATAATTCAGGATGGATCGTCATCACTTTTGGTTGGGGTCTGGGGGTTGCAATGGCAGTGTATGCCGTCGGGCAATTTAGCGGAGCCCATCTAAATCCCGCAGTAACGCTAGGACTTGCATTTAATGGTGATTTTTCTTGGAATGATGTACCGGGTTATATTGTTGCTCAAATGATTGGAGCGATGATCGGATCTATTATCGTATATCTTCATTTTCTTCCTCATTGGAAGGCGACAGAGGACCCTGGTACGAAGCTTGGAGTTTTCTCGACAGGACCAGCAATTCCCCATTACTTTTCCAATTTAATGAGTGAAATCATTGGAACTTTTATTCTAGTAGTAGGAATATTATCAATTGGAGCGAATACCTTTACTGATGGATTAAATCCTTTTATTGTCGGGTTTCTTATCATTGCAATTGGAATTTCTTTAGGAGGGACCACTGGTTACGCCATTAACCCTGCTAGAGATCTCGGTCCAAGAATTGCACATGCACTATTACCGATTCCCGGTAAAGGACCTTCAAATTGGGGATACTCATGGATTCCAGTCTTAGGACCGGTTTTAGGCGGCTCATTTGGAGGGTTATTTTATAAAGCAGTCTTTACAGGGAATCTGACGAGTTCTTTTTGGATTGTTTTCGGTATTATGATAGTCGTTCTTATTATTGCCTTTTATGCTGATCGTCAAGAAACCATTAGCATGAAATCAAAGAGATTAACAGCTTAATTGAGAGGGGTCTTATTGATGAAAAAATTTATTCTTTCCCTTGATCAGGGAACAACGAGTTCAAGAGCGATACTCTTTAATGAACAAGGGGATGTTGTTCATATTGCCCAAAAGGAATTTACACAGTATTTTCCGAAACCAAGTTGGGTAGAACATAATGCCAATGAAATCTGGGGTAGTATATTAGCCGTCATTGCGACTGTTCTATCTGAAACATCGATTAAGCCTGAGCAAATTGCTGGAATTGGGATTACGAATCAACGTGAAACAACCGTCGTTTGGGATAAGCATACAGGAGAGCCTGTTTATAATGCTATTGTTTGGCAATCAAGACAGACATCAGGCATTTGTGACGAATTAAAAGCGAAAGGATATAATGATCTATTTCGAGATAAAACAGGATTGTTGATTGATGCTTATTTTTCAGGAACAAAAGTAAAGTGGATTTTAGATAATGTCGATGGGGCAAGAGAAAAAGCAGAGAATGGGGATCTTCTATTTGGAACAATTGATACTTGGCTCATTTGGAAACTTTCCGGTGGAAAAGCACATGTCACCGATTATTCAAATGCATCACGGACATTAATGTATAATATTTTTGATTTAAAATGGGATGAAGAGCTACTCGATATTTTGGGAGTTCCGAAATCTATGCTTCCAGAAGTAAGACCTTCTTCAGAAGTTTATGCTAATACGATTCCATACCATTTCTTTGGTAAAGAAATACCGATTGCTGGTGCAGCGGGAGATCAGCAAGCAGCATTATTCGGTCAGGCTTGTTTTACAGATGGAATGGCGAAAAACACTTATGGAACCGGTTGTTTCATGCTAATGAACACAGGAGAAAAAGCGGTTAAATCTGATCATGGTTTACTTACGACACTAGCATGGGGGGTGAATGGGAAAGTCGAATATGCCCTTGAAGGTAGTATCTTTGTAGCTGGTTCTGCGATTCAATGGTTACGTGATGGTATGAGAATGCTCAAGTCAGCAAGTGATAGTGAAGGCTATGCAGAAAAAGTTGAATCAACGGATGGAGTGTATGTAGTACCGGCATTTGTAGGATTAGGCACCCCTTATTGGGATAGTGATGTCAGAGGAGCAGTATTTGGTTTAACAAGAGGGACTTCTAAGGAACATTTTGTAAGGGCTACATTAGAATCTTTAGCTTATCAGACCAAGGATGTTCTAACTGCGATGGAAGCAGACTCAGGGATTTCCTTGAAAACGCTGCGTGTAGATGGTGGTGCAGTTAAAAATGATTTCTTAATGAGTTTTCAAAGTGACATGCTTGGAGTCCCAGTTGAGCGCCCAACCGTTAATGAAACGACTGCCCTCGGAGCTGCATACCTTGCAGGATTAGCAGTAGGATACTTTAATAGTATGGATGATATTTCCAAACAATGGAATGTGGAAAAGAAATTTGATCCTAAAATGAATGAAGAAACAAAGACCGCTCTTTATGATGGATGGAAAAAAGCTGTGAATGCAACAATGGCTTTTAAATAAAACAATTATATGATATACTTGCATTAAGTTAATAATCTGGTAGAGACGTAGAGAGACCATACTTCACTATGTAACAGTTGCTGTTCATAGTGTTAAGTGTGGTCTCTTTTTGTGTTTATCGGCTGGTATATAAAGGTAAAATAATGACGAGGTATCAAGGAGGACACGAAAAATGACATTTTCGAACCTACAACGAAAAGAAACATTAGAAACATTAGGGACCGAACAATTTGATTTAGCTATTATAGGCGGTGGAATTACCGGCGCTGGGATTGCTCTTGATGCCGCATCAAGAGGAATGAAAGTGGCACTTATTGATATGCAAGACTTTGCAGCAGGAACATCTAGTCGATCGACAAAGCTTGTACATGGAGGGTTACGATACTTAAAACAATTCGAAGTCAAACTCGTTGCCGAAGTTGGAAAGGAAAGAGCCATTGTTTATGAGAACGGGCCACATGTCACAACACCTGAAAGAATGCTTCTTCCAATCCATAAAGGGGGAACCTTTGGGAAATTCAGCACTAATATTGGTCTACGTGTTTATGACTTTCTAGCAGGTGTAAAAAAGGCTGAAAGAAGAATCATGTTATCTCCTAAAGAAACACTTGAGAAAGAACCTCTTATCAAGAAAGAAGGTTTAAAGGGAGGAGGGTATTATGTTGAATATCGTACAGATGATGCTCGTCTGACAATAGAGGTGTTAAAAAAAGCTGTCGAACATGGAGCAACGGCCATCAATTATGTAAAAGCTGATCGCTTCTTATATGATCATAACGAGAAGATAGTAGGACTTGAGGCAACAGATCTCCAGTCTAGTCATACATTTTCAATTAAAGCAACAAAGGTGATTAATGCTGCGGGTCCTTGGGTAGATGAAGTTCGCAAAAAAGATCTTACCATGAACAACAAGCAGCTTCGTTTAACTAAAGGCGTTCATGTGGTCATTGATCAATTGAAGTTTCCTTTAAAGCAAGCAGTGTATTTTGATACTCCAGATGGGCGAATGGTATTTGCGATCCCGAGAAATGGGAAAGCGTATGTTGGTACGACAGATACATTCTTCGATGGGGATACGGCTAACCCGAAAATGACCACTGAGGACCGTGATTATATTCTTAAATCTATAAAATTTATGTTTCCAAATATCGATATTACGGCACAGGATATCGAGTCCAGCTGGGCTGGTGTTCGCCCATTAATTTTTGAAAAAGGAAAAGATCCATCCGAAATATCAAGAAAAGATGAAATTTGGGAAGGAGAAAGCGGCTTAATTACAATGGCTGGAGGAAAATTAACTGGTTATCGGAAAATGGCTGAAACAGTAGTAGATCTTGTGGGAAAACGGTTAAAAGAAGAACAGGAAATCTCTTTTCCATCATCTAAAACAAAAACGTTAAAAATATCAGGTGGAGAAGTTGGGGGTTCCCATAATCTTGAGGGCTTTATTGAACAAAAAAGTGAAGAAGGTATACAATACGGGTTCACTAAAGAAGAAGGAAAGGTGCTTGCCAGACAATATGGTTCAAATGTGGATGCATTATTTAAAATTGCTCACGACTACAAAAATTCTCAAAAGCAATCTGCCATTCCTGCCATGTTATATGCTCAATTAATTTATAGTATCCATGAAGAAATGGTGTCTACTCCACTCGATTTCTTGGTAAGACGAACAGGTGCATTATTTTTTGATATTGATTGGGTATTGAAGTGGAAAGAAGAAGTTGTAAATTCTATGAGCGAAATTCTTAATTGGTCAAAGGATGAGAAATTACGTTATTTAACGGAATTAGAGAAAGAGATTAAAGATGCGTATATCCCAAGAGAAGTTTAAGGCTAAAAGGTTGACCCGATTGTAAATGGGTTAGCCTTTTTGTTTTGGCTGTTTTCGTAAACATTGTTGTAATTTGAAAAGGGGTTGGTTGATTGCAGCGAAAGAATGCTCGCTTTCCGCAGGACGGGCGGTGAGCCTCCTTGCTCCTGCTTTGGCCTCACCTGTCCCGCTTCTCCTGCAAGAGTCTCGCACCTTCCACTTCAACCAACCTCACTACAAAAATTTATATTCTTAACAACAATCTTTTAGAGAGTAGCCTTTGTTGTTTAATGGAAATATATTTTCGAAAAATGCTAAATTTTATTGAAATTTCATAATAAAAGTGTAAAATTACACTAAAAGTATAAAAGGGGTATGAAAATGAAATTAAAGAAGAAAAAGACTGTACGAAATAAACTATTGATATTGATTTGTTTTGTTTCTTCCTATCTTCTTATAATGACTGTTTCATTCAACGATCGTCTTACTAGAACCGAGATCTCTGATGTTGGGAATTTAATGCCAGTGAAAATTAAAGAGGCAGTTACAGGAAAAGAAGAAAAGACTTTTGAACAAACACTTAAAGAAGCAAGTGAGAAGAACCTTTCTGTTTCTATTGCAGGAAAAATGCATAGCCAAGGTGGCCATACCTATTATCCGAATGGAATTGTTCTTGATATGAAGTCCTATAATAGAATCCTTCAAATTGATAAAGAAGAAAAGACGGTTACCGTTCAAAGTGGAGCAACATGGGATGATATTCAACGAGCCGTTAACCCATATGGACTTGCTGTAAAGGTGATGCAGTCGCAAAACATATTTACGATTGGGGGATCATTATCAGTGAATGCCCATGGTCGAGATATACGTCATGGATCCTTGATTGAAACTGTAAACTCATTTCGTTTAATGAAGGCAGACGGAGAAATAATAAATGTTTCACGTAAAGAGAATAGTCAGTATTTCCCTCTTGTAATAGGCGGCTACGGTTTATTTGGCATTATTTTGGATGTGGAACTACAGTTAACGGATGATGAGTTATATGAGGTACGAACTACCTCACTTTCCTATAAAGAGTATTCTGATTTTTTTACAGAAAAAGTGATGGCAGATAAAAAGGTGAAAATGCATCTTGCACGAATATCAACTGCACCCGATTCATTTTTGAAAGATATGTATATAACGGATTGGGTGCTAGCAAATCAAGAAGCTTATACTTCCCACAGTCAATTAAAGGAAGAGAGGGGGACGTTTTTAATGAAATTTTTACTAGGGTTATCCAGGAATTTCGATTGGGGGAAAAAGCTTTTTTGGGATTTACAAGAGGGTTATTTTCAACGCCAAGATGGGGAGCTTATGACAAGGAATAATGTGATGAGGTCTGAGTCAAAATTTCTCGAGTATGAAAGTGAATCAGATACAGATATTTTGCAGGAATATTTTGTCCCCATAGATGAATTTGAAAGCTATATGGATGATTTACGTCATGTACTACTAGATGAAGATTTAAATTTGATGAATATAACCATTCGTTACGTAGAAGAAAATCAAGAGGCTGTTCTTTCCTATTCAAAAGAAGACATGTTTGCTCTCGTTCTCTTGATCAATCAAGGATTAACAGAAAAGGACAAAGAAGAGACAGGCAAGATCATAAGAGAAATGATTGATGTGACGCTTGATCATAATGGAAGCTATTACTTGCCGTATTATTCATATCCAACTAATGACCAAATGAAGAGAGCCTATCCAAGGAAGGAAGAATTTTTTCAGAAAAAAAGAAATCTAGATCCAGAAGAACGGTTTAGAAATATGTTTTATGAGGGGTATGGAGAATGAAATGGTTTATAACGGCCCAGAGCTTTGCGCTTATGGCTTCTTCGATAACGTTTCCTTTCTATCTTCTTTTTATAAAAAATATTGGCAGTACCTTTTCGAGTTTTGGGTTTGCATACGGATTATTTACTTTAAGTTCAGCGATTTTTCATCGATGGATCGGTGCAGGGGCAGACAGGTTTGGAAGCAATGTCTTTCTAGTCGCGTATGCATGGGGGATGGCGTTACTATTTTTATTAATCCCAGGAATAACAACATTACCGGAAGTGTATGTGATGCAAATCGTACTTGGGCTGCTGGGAGCAGTACAAAAAACGTGTGAAAAAAGCATGGTTGCTGAGATTAGTGAAGGACAAACTAGAGGGAAAATAATTGGAAATTATCATTTTTGGACAACCCTTTTTTCTGCCATTGCCGTTATGGGGACAGGGGTCCTCATTGATTTCTTTACGATTCATTTTATTTTTTATATAGGCTCTGTTTTGTTTGCGGTTAGCGGGGCTTTGTTCATTCTGTTTGATTCTAATAGGATTAAGTAGGTATACCATGGTTGAGCTAACTACAATCGAAAATTTACTTAAACTACAAAATACATAATGGATAAAAAAACTTTAGAAACTTCTATTAAAATTACATTAGATTTATCAAAGATTTAAAAATACAATGCAAGTAAACTTTTCCAATTTAATAGAAGGATTCCCTCTTAACAAAAGCTAATATATTCATTAATAGGATAAGGGGGGATTTTGTTGGAAGTATCGATTCCAAAGCGGAAAAAAAGAAAAAAGAAATGGGTGTGGGGAAGTGTTGCAGGGCTTACGTTTGTAATTCTTTCAGCTCTTATTTATGGAAACGTTTATATATCAAAATCATTACCTGTAACAGAAGGTGCAATTGAACTGTCACCTTTAAATGGTAATGTTGATGTAGTAAGGGATGATAATGGTGTCCCACATATTACAGCAGAAGACGAAAGAGATCTCTATATTGCTCAGGGCTATGTGCAAGCACAGGACCGGTTATTTCAGATGGATTTAAGCAGAAGACAAGCCTCTGGTGAGTTAAGCGAAGTAATCGGTAAAGCCGCACTTGATCGTGATAAATTTTTTCGGACACTTGGATTAAGAAGAGCAGCAGGAGCATCACTTGATACATACACAGAAGAAGCACGAAAGGTATTGGAATGGTATTCAGAAGGAGTGAATGCATACATGGAAGATGCCAAGGAAAACGGTACTCTACCGATTGAATTTACCCTTCTCGGATATGAACCAAAGGAGTGGACGCCGATTGATTCGCTGACAATCGGAAAATATATGGCTTTTGACTTAGGAGGACATTGGCAAGGGCAAGCATTTCGTTATTGGGCGATTGAAAACTTACCAAACGAAAAAGCACTTGATTTATTTCCTTCCTATCCAAAAGATGCCCCTACTATTCTAGCTGAATATGAAGAAATTGATTTAGATATAAGCCAATCATTCGCTGCAGCGGTCATTCCTCCAGAATTCAACGGAAGTAATAATTGGGTTGTTAGCGGGGAAAAAAGTGTTTCTGGTAAACCGTTGTTGGCTGATGATCCTCATTTAGGACTCGGAACTCCTTCGATATGGTATCAAATGCATTTAAATGCACCTGAAATGAATGTAAGCGGGGTTATTTTTGCTGGAGTACCTGGAATCATCCTTGGACATAATGATCAAATTGCATGGGGGGTTACGAATACTGGCCCAGATGTACAGGATCTTTATATCGAGAAAAGAAACCCAAATAATCCAAAAGAATTTCTTTATAAAGAAAAATGGGAAAAAGCAAAAATTATTAAAGAACCGATTAAGGTAAAAGACGAAGAAACGGTGCCTTATGAGGTTACAGTAACTCGACACGGACCGATTATTAATGAATTTGCTTATGAAACTATGGGAAATACTGCTTTGGCGATGAGATGGACAGCTTTAGATCCTTCTAATGAGTTACAAGCCATTTTGGAGATAAATAAAGCGACAAATTGGGGACAATTTGAAATGGCCTTAAAAGATTTCCACGTTCCTACCCAGAATTTTGTGTTTGCAAGTGCAGACGGAACCATCGCCTATAAGGCAAATGGAAAGATCCCGATTCGGAAAAAAGGAGATGGAATCCTGCCGGTACCAGGTTGGACAGATGAATATGAGTGGGAAGGGTTCATTCCATATGATGAATTACCAAGAGTGGTTAACCCAGAAAAAGGGTTCATTGCTACGGCAAATAATAAAGTAGTAGATAATCCATACCCATACCATATTAGTCATCATTGGGCCCAACCGTATCGTTATATGAGAATAAAAGAATTTCTCGAAGAAAAAGAGAAACTTTCTCTTATAGATATGAAAACTCTACAAATGGATCAAAAAAATCTTCATGCAGTTGAATTTTTACAAAGCATGGTAGTAGAAATTGAACAAGAATCATTAACACGAGTGGAAAAAGAGGCAGTAGCAGAATTGAAAGAATGGAATTTTATAGACGATAAAAGTCAGGCGGCACCACTTCTTTTCAATCTTTGGATGAAAGAGATTCCAAATGTCCTTTTTAATGAGGAAATACCAAAGGGAATGAGGAAACTTTTTACAGGGAAAGCAAGTGTTGTCGACGAACTACTCCGAAAAGCATTCGATGGAAATGTTTCGCCATGGATAGCAGGCCAAGGGGGAATATCGAAGGTGCTACATCAATCATTTTCTAATGTTAAAACGAATTTACAAGAAGAATACGGTTCATCGCCTGAAAGTTGGCAGTGGGGAGATTATCATCAATTATATTTTGCCCATCCTGTCTCCAGTTCATCTGATATCCTTGCTTTCTTTTTTAACCGGGAAAAGCCTATTCCTGTAGGCGGCAGTCATGTTACTGTTCAAGCGGCATCCTATGGAGAGGATGGAATAGCGGATCATGGAGCATCGTGGAGGTTTATTATGGACACTAGTAATATGGCAATCGGCGAACATATTGTTGGCCCTGGTCAATCAGGGCATATAAAAAGCAGGTGGTACGATGATCAAATCGGTGACTGGGTAAAAGGAACTTATCATCAAACATCATTAAACGGACCAAACAAAGAAGTTGAAAAGTTAATTCTAACTCCTTCAGAATAATGAATAGAAAGTGGGTTGCCCTGATAAGGCATGGTTTTCATATTTTCTTGTATAGATTATGTATATGGATCCTGATCCAGTGGGATTGGGGCAGCCCATCTAGAAGTTGGTGCGGATAAATTTCAAAAAGGTGGAATTTTTATGGAGCAAACCTTAACAAAGCTGGTAACGATTTTTCAACAGAAATTAGATGAGAATTTAGTTGGAGTGTATCTCCATGGTTCTCTAGCAATGGGGTGTTATCATCCTGTGAAGAGTGATATTGATCTATTAGTTGTTGTAAAAGAGCCGCTTTTACCTACTACTAAAAGAGAACTTATTAATAGTTTCTTTAAAATCGAGGAGGAATTTCCTCAGAAAGGATTAGAAATGAGTGTTGTGAATGAAGCTGTATTGAACCCTTTTCAACACCCTACTCCATTTGAGCTTCATTATTCAAATGCACACAGACATCATTATATAAGTGATCCAGAATTTATCCTTGAAGGTGGGAAGGATCGCGATCTTGCAGCACATGTGGTGATGACAAAACATCGCGGCAGGTGTTTAATTGGATTACCCATTCAAGAAGTTTTTGAAGATGTCAGCTCAAAGGATTACTTAGATTCTATTATTTTTGATATCGAAAATGCAGCGGAAGAGGTTTGGAATGATCCGGTCTATTATATTCTGAATCTATGCCGGGTTTTATTTTTTATTAGAGAAAAAGGGATCGCTTCGAAGAAAGAAGGGGGGGAGTGGGGAAGAGAGAATCTTCCGGGTCTATTCACAATTCTAATTAATGAAGCTCTATTTTCATATGAAAATGGAATAAGGTTAGAAATAGATGAACGACAAGAACAGGTGAAAGAGTTTGTTCATTATGTTCTTGAAAAAATTTCAATAGAAAAACAAAAAATTGTATAAATAGAAGAGATTCGGGTAAACTAATTTGATGTGAATCCTGTCGTGAAGTTATGGTACGATAATGTTAAGATCATAGCAAAGAAAGCAGTGAAAACTTTGAAGCAAAAATTAATCGTACTTATTGGACCTACGGCTGTTGGAAAAACAGAAACGAGCTTGCAGTTAGCTAAAAGATTTAATGGAGAAATTATTAGTGGGGACTCTATGCAAATCTATAAACAGTTAGATGTGGGTACGGCAAAAATAATGCCTTATGAAATGAAGGGAATTCCGCATCATCTTATCGATATAAAAGAACCAGAGGAAAGCTTCTCAGTGGCGGAATTTCAACAATTAGTAAGAGAGAAAATCAACGAAATTCATGCTCGCGGCCATCTTCCTATGATTGTCGGTGGAACAGGGCTCTATATCCAATCAGTAATCTACGATTACCATTTTACTGAGACTGCAGGAGATAAGAGCTTTCGCCGTCAATTAGAAAAAGAAGCTGAAGAGTATGGAAACGAATATATACATAAGAAACTAGTTGCGAAGGATCCGCAATCAGCTAGTCAAATTCATCCTAATAATGTTCGACGTGTTATTCGGGCACTTGAAATTCTTCATTGTACGGGTAAATCGATTCATGAGTACCAGAAGAATCAGAACAAAGAACTTCTGTATGATGTTGCTTTAATAGGGTTAACAATGGAAAGGGAAACTCTGTATAATCGAATCAATCTTCGAGTCGATTTAATGATGGAACAAGGCCTATTAGAGGAAGTTACGAGTTTATATGAAAAAGGAATCCGAGATGTTCAATCCATTCAAGCTATTGGCTATAAAGAGATCTATGAGTACCTAGAAGGTAAGGTATCCCTTAATATAGCAATTGAAAATTTAAAACAAAACTCGCGTAGATATGCTAAAAGGCAATTAACATGGTTCCGAAACAAAATGAATGTTGAGTGGTTTGATGTAACAAATAAGAAGGAACAAAATAAAAAAATCGAAGAGATTTCTCATTTTGCAGCAGGAAAGTTATGCTTAAAGTCGAATAGTTAGAGTGTAGAGATAGAAAGAGGAGGACGAATCATGAAGCAGTCTGTAAATATCCAAGATCAATGCCTTAACCAATTAAGGAAAGACAATATTATGGTAACAGTTTTTCTTTTAAATGGTTTTCAAATCCGCGGACATGTAAAAGGGTTTGATAATTTTACGGTATTATTTGAAACAGAAGGTAAGCAACAGTTAGTATATAAACATGCTATTTCAACTTTTTCACCACAACGGAATGTACAAATTAATTTTGATGAATCTAAATAATACAATATGAATCACCTGAGTTGATTTATAAAAGCTGGGAATATCAATGACAACCTTGATAATACCTGCTTTTATGGATCAACTTATTTTATTTTGGACAAAAGTCTTCATCATTGGAAAAAAGGAATAATGAATTGAGAATTGGGTGAATAAGATGATAAGAGAGCCTAAAAATTTCCCATTATTTCTTGGGAAAGCGCATAAATTGACAGAATATTATAATAAATACTGGTATTTGTCGATTAAGCGATTGGATTGTCGAATAATCAGGGAGAATTAGGCATCTATCACCGTTAATGACCGAGAGTCGTATACTGTAGAAAATGGTGAGGTGAAGCTCTTGGATCAACCAATGCGAAAAAGGAGTAACGGCCAGATTAACGTAGTCTTGAACTCTCATAAACGTACACATGTGAAAGATATAGTTAATCGTGAAGCAGCCCCAAAACCATTTCCACAAGAGCATGCTGCCTTAAGGGATATAGAAGAAGAATTAGGAGCACTTGTCGGGATGGAAGAAATGAAAAAAATGGTTAAAGAAATTTATGCTTGGATTTACGTGAATAAGAAGCGGGAAGAAATGGGTTTGAAGGCAGGAAAGCAAGCTTTGCATATGATGTTTAAAGGAAATCCAGGAACAGGGAAAACAACAGTCGCGCGCTTGATTGGGAAATTGTTTCAAAAGATGGATGTGTTAACGAAAGGTCACTTGATTGAAGCAGAGCGAGCTGATCTAGTTGGTGAATATATTGGTCATACAGCACAAAAAACAAGAGATCTTATTAAGAAGGCACTCGGTGGTATCCTCTTTGTTGATGAAGCGTATTCATTAGGAAGGGGTGGAGAGAAGGATTTTGGTAAAGAAGCCATTGATACAATGGTCAAACATATGGAGGATAAGCAACATGATTTTATTTTGATTCTTGCGGGCTATTCTCGGGAAATGGATCATTTTTTAACATTAAATCCAGGCTTACATTCACGATTTCCACTAGTGTTCGATTTCCCTGATTATACAGTTGATCAATTAATGGAGATTGGAAAAAGAATGTTAAATGAAAAAGAATATATATTGAGCAGTGATGCAGAAAGAAAGGTTCGAGAACATTTGGCACTTGCAAAGGTAGCTCTTTCCTCGTCCGCTTTTTCGAATGGACGTTATGTTAGAAATGTATTAGAAAAATCAATACGTTCACAAGCGATGAGGCTTTTAATGGCCAATCATTTTGATCGTAATGATCTCCTAACCATCAGAAGTAGTGACTTAGTATTACCCAAACATGAAACAACTCCGTACTAAGTGGTTATGGGACGAACAGGAATTTGTCGAGTCAAACAAAACCCGAGAATTCTCCTTTGAGATTTCTCGGGTTTTTACATGTGATTATTGAATAAAGACGGTGGCACTAGAAGAGTGTCGGTCATTGAGTAGCCCTAATATTTCTGTTAGGGAGTCTCCATTTAAACAGATAGGACATAACTCGAAGTGCAGTTGTGAGTACAAATAGGATATATAACTCAAGCGATGAATTTACAATCCCTATACCAATGGCAAGACCTGCTAAGATTGCCCATACAGCATATATTTCTGACCTGAGGACTAACGGCTTTCTTCCTGCCAATAGATCACGAACGATTCCGCCGCCACTTCCAGTTAATACCGCTGCAACAATAACGGCACTTAGCGGATGGTTCATATCTGATGCATAGAGGGCACCTTGGATAGCAAATGCTGCTAATCCAATACTATCAAAGAAATTTCCCCATCTTCTCCAATGCTTGAGTAAGTTGTTTGGAAATAGAAAGACAGTTGTAATGGCTAATAATGCAATCTGGAACATCATTCCTTGTTCCCAAAGAGCTGAAACAGGAACACCAATAAAAAGGTTACGAATGGCTCCACCGCCAAAAGCCGTAACAATTCCTAATATATAAACTCCTAAAATATCATATTCTTCCTCCATAGCAACAATGGCACCTGATACAGCAAAAGCAATTGTTCCAATGGTACTTAAAACTTCCCAAGTCATGGCCCTTCCTCCTTATCTATGAAAATATGTATTCTACAGGAATAGGCTGTGGTTGTTTACATGAAATTTTATTTAGCTTTTCTTCAAGCATATTGATTTTAACATCTAATTTCCTTTTTGCAACCACTTTTTCAAAAGATAAGATTAAAATTTTTGGAATCCTTATGGGGAGAATCATTATAAGTATCTTCACTGCTTTTTCGTGTAGGTTTTAAAGGGTTAATAACATAGTGTTTCCTTTTTATTTTTGATATGATGAACAAAAGGACTCTAATTTGGAAAGAAGGATATAGATTGAACGAACCAATTAAAGAAAAAGCCATTTTAGTCGGCTGTCAATTAAATGAAGAAGATGCTCGATTTTTATATTCGTTGGAAGAATTATCTTCACTAACAGAAACCGCACAAGCTGAAGTGAAGGCTACATTAACACAGAAGAGAGAAAGAATCCACCCCGGTACATATATAGGAAAAGGTAAAGTGGAGGAGCTCGTTATGCTTGAAGAGCAATTTGAGCCAGACCTCATTATATTTAACGATGAACTATCACCAAGTCAAATTCGAAACTTATCAGAAGAAGTGAATGCAAGGATTATTGATCGGACCCAATTAATATTAGATATATTCGCCCAAAGAGCACGTTCTAGAGAAGGGAAGCTACAGGTTGAACTTGCACAGCTGCAATATTTACTTCCTCGATTAGTTGGTAAAGGTACAGCCCTATCCCGGTTAGGAGGGGGAATTGGGACAAGGGGACCTGGTGAAACAAAACTTGAAAGTGACCGTCGCCATATCCGACGAAGAATCGATGACATAAAGAAGCAATTAAAGATTGTTGCGGAACATCGAGAGCGTTATCGGGAGCGACGAAAGAAGAATAAAACGTTTCAAGTTGCCTTAGTAGGTTATACGAATGCAGGGAAATCAACGCTTTTCAATAGACTTTCAACAGCAGAATCTTATGAAGAGAATCAACTTTTTGCTACTTTGGATCCAATGACAAGAAAGTTTGTTTTTCCAAGCGGTTATTCTGCGTTATTAACGGATACTGTTGGATTTATTCAAGACTTACCAACGACGCTTGTAGCTAGTTTTCGTTCAACTCTTGAAGAAGTTAGGGAAGCGGACTTGCTTCTCCATGTAGTGGATTCTTCAAACCCCGATTATAAAAATCACGAAGAAACCGTTCAATCCCTTTTAAAAAGCTTAGAAATGGATCATATTCCTCAATTGACGGTCTATAACAAAAAGGATCAAATGCATCCTGATTTTGTTCCTGATAGTGAAGGTGAAGTAATCGTTATCAGTGCATTAGATGAAGGAGATAGAAGGAATCTGAAAGAAAAAGTCGAACAGCTTGTCATGGGTTTAATGGAACCTTATCATGTTCATCTCCCCTCAGATGAAGGGAAACTACTATCGCAATTAAAAGCAGATACCATTTTAAGAAAACTTGAATTTAATGAAGAAACTCAAGAATATGAAGTAAAAGGATTCACATTAAGTGATCATCCCATTACAGGTAACATCAAGAAATATCAGAGCTAAAGGAGAAAGTAATGTTTGAACAACTAAAGTATGGAAGCAAGCTTGAACCGATTGTGAAAGAAATTGAAAACCTAATCAGTCCACGTCATAATGATGTCGATCAACTAGCAGAAAAAAATCAATTTCGAGTGTTAAAAGCGTTTCAGGATCATAAGGTAAGCGATTCGCATTTTATTCCTACTACAGGGTATGGATATGACGATAACGGAAGAGATACTCTCGAGAAAATATATGGTGATGTTTTTGGAGGAGAAGCAGGGCTAGTACGCCCGCAAATCATCTCTGGGACTCACGCTATTTCGATTGCTTTATTCGGTGTGTTGAGACCTTGGGATGACCTATTATATATAACGGGAAAGCCTTATGACACTTTAGAAGAAATTGTAGGCATTCGTGGATCTGGGGTAGGCTCTCTCAAAGAATATGGCATTGGTTATCAATCAGTTCCATTGACTAAAGACGGATCAGTGGATTTCAGTGCTGTAAAACATGCCATGACATCAAAAACGAAAATGATCGGTATACAGCGTTCAAAAGGGTATGCCACTAGACCTTCGTATACAATCACACAAATAAAAGAAATGATATCATTTGTAAAAGAAATAAATCCCGAAGTGGTTGTATTTGTTGATAATTGTTATGGAGAATTTGTTGAAGAACTAGAACCTTGTCATGTTGGGGCCGATTTAATTGCAGGTTCTCTCATTAAAAATCCCGGTGGTGGAATAGCAAAAACGGGTGGATATATAGTAGGGAAGAAAGATCTCGTTGAAGCATGCTCTTACCGTATGACTTCACCTGGTATTGGTGCAGAAGCTGGGGCATCCCTTTATAGTCTGCAAGAAATGTATCAAGGTTTCTTTCTTGCACCACATGTGGTTGCACAATCCTTAAAAGGAGCCATTTTTACTGCAGCACTATTAGAGGAAATTGGAATGAATACGAATCCAAAATGGGATGATTCAAGAACGGACTTGATCCAATCCGTTCAATTTGATTGCAAGGAGAAAATGGTTGCGTTTTGCCAATCGATCCAATATGCATCACCTGTTAATTCTCATTTTACTCCGTATCCAAATTACATGCCTGGATATAAGGATGATGTCATCATGGCAGCGGGTACCTTTATTCAAGGAGCAAGTATTGAATTATCTGCAGATGGACCCATTCGTCCTCCATATCTAGCCTTTGTTCAAGGTGGATTAACTTATTCTCATGTTAAAATTGCGATATGCATAGCATTAAATCAAATGATTGAAAAAGGTTTATTAGAATTATAAATAGGATAAAAGAGTAGTCAGTCCTAAATGGGCAAGACTACTTTTTTTACGAATAAATTTTCATGTTATAAAATATAACATGTGTTTGACAATTTATCTAACATAACATATAATAAAATTATCAGTTAGGAAAGAAAAGGAGGAATCATGATGAGCGGAAGTGAAATTCGTCGTGGAATGCCACTTTTTCCAATGGGAATTGTCATGCAGCTTACCGACTTATCAGCTCGTCAAATTCGTTACTACGAAGAACATCAGTTGATTTCACCAGCGCGTAACGATGGGAATCGTCGGGTGTTTTCCTTAAATGATATTGATATGCTCTTAGAAATTAAGGACTTATTAGATCAAGGTATCAATATGGCAGGGATAAAGAAAATCTTTGCTGTAAAAAATGAAAAACTAGAAACGAAAGAAACAGTTCAGCAGGAAGAGGAAAAAGTAAGACGTAACCTATCTGATGAAGAATTAAGAAAACTGTTACGTAATGAACTTGTTCATACAGGGCGGTTTAATAAACCTTCATTAAGACAAGGAGATATGTCACGCTTCTTCCATTAATATAAACTTTTTATTATTTAGAGGAGGAATTTTGACAGATGGCAAAGTATACTAGAGATGATATTAAAAAGCTTGCAAATGAAGAAAACGTAAAATTTATTCGTTTACAATTTACGGATATCCTAGGAACTATTAAAAACGTTGAAATCCCTGTAAGTCAGTTAGAAAAAGCATTAGATAATAAAATGATGTTTGATGGATCTTCGATTGAAGGATTTGTACGTATTGAAGAATCAGATATGTACCTTTTCCCTGATCTAGACACTTGGGTAGTATTTCCGTGGACTGCAGAAAAAGGGAAGGTTGCACGTTTAATCTGTGATATTTACAATCCAGATGGAACTCCATTTGAAGGCGATCCACGTAATAATCTAAAACGTGTTCTTAAGGAAATGGAAGAACTAGGATTCACTGATTTCAACCTTGGGCCAGAGCCAGAATTCTTCCTATTTAAATTAGATGTTGAAGGACAACCAACACTTGAATTAAATGATAATGGCGGCTATTTTGACTTAGCTCCAACTGATTTAGGTGAAAATTGTCGACGTGACATTGTTCTTGAGCTTGAAGAAATGGGATTTGAAATTGAAGCGTCTCACCATGAAGTGGCTCCAGGACAACACGAAATTGATTTTAAATATGCAAGTGCATTAAGAGCTTGTGATGATATTCAAACGTTTAAGCTTGTTGTTAAAACCATTGCACGTAAACACGGGCTACACGCAACATTTATGCCAAAGCCACTATTCGGTGTGAATGGATCAGGAATGCATTGTAATATGTCTTTATTCAAAAATGGAAAAAATTCTTTCTTTGATGAAAAAGGAGATTTACAATTAAGCGATACGGCACGCCAATTCCTAGCGGGAATTATTAAGCATGCTACAAGCTTTACAGCGATTACAAACCCAACAGTTAACTCATATAAGCGTCTTGTACCTGGATATGAAGCTCCATGCTATGTAGCTTGGTCTGCACAGAACCGTAGTCCGTTAATCCGTATCCCTGCATCACGTGGATTGAGTACTCGTGTTGAAGTGCGCTCTGTGGATCCTGCAGCTAACCCTTACTTAGCGATGTCAGTACTTTTAGCGGCTGGACTTGATGGAATTAAGAATAACATGACACCACCTAAGCCGATTGATCGCAATATTTATGTTATGAATAAAGAAGAGCGAGAAGAAGAAGGAATTATTGATCTACCTGCGACATTACACAATGCTCTTGAGGATCTTAAGAAAGATGAAGTCATGATCAAAGCATTGGGCGGTCACATCTTCGAACACTTTATTGAAGCAAAAGAAATTGAATGGGATATGTTCCGTACGCAAGTACATCCATGGGAAAGAGAACAATATTTGCAAATGTATTAATAGTTGTTTTTTGAAAAGTCATGTTCATTTGAACTGGCTTTTCTTTTTTATTTTGAAAAGGGTTTTGGTAATTGTAAATACAACATATGATTAAGTGTATTTTAAAAAATCAAATTGAGTATAGAGAATGATTTTTCCATTATTATGAAAGGTCGTATTCTAAAAGATTGTTGTTTTTTAAGAAAATAAATCTTAGTAAAAAGGTTGGTCTTCGCTGCAGGTGGGAGACTCCTGAGGGGATGTGGGGCAGAAGAGACTTAAGCAGGTGCAAGGCGAAGAGAAGGCTCACCACCGGCCCCGCGGAAAGCGAGCATCCTTACGCTGCAACCAACTCCTTTTCAAATAACCCGAAAACAGGCTTTGAGAATGAAAAAACTTGAGAAACTAGTCTTTATTGAGAATGTATATAGAAAAAACTGTATGAAAACTTTCTCTTATTTATAGGCAGTTTGGACAATTGATAACAGAATATTCCTAATATATAATCTTTAGTATTATCTTCAAGGAGGGAAGAACGATCACTTATTCTAATACTCAAAAACAGAAAACAGATATCTCTTTGCGTAACATTTGGGAAGCAAGAAAACGAATATCTTCAATTGTAAGTAAAACACCGTTGATTGGATCTTCTATTCTATCAGAAAAAATAGGTCGTCCAGTTTATTTGAAGCTTGAAAATGTTCATGAGGTAGGAGCGTTTAAAGTAAGAGGTGCCGCAAATAAAATAGTAAGTCTAAGTGAAGAAGAAAAAAATCGTGGGGTTGCAACGTTTTCTACAGGTAACCATGGGTTAGCGGTCGCATATGTGGCAAAAAAACTTGGGATTGAAGCAACTATTTGCATTTCAAATCGAGTACCACATGCAAAAGTAGACTCATTACGGAGATTGGGAGCCAGCATTGAAATAGTAGGAGAAGACCAAGATACTGCTGGGGAGCGTTGCTATCAGTTAGAAGCGGAAAAGGGATTGACGGTCATACAGCCATTTGATGATCCTTATGTTATTGCAGGACAAGGTACCATTGGCTTGGAGCTAATGGAAGAGATTCCAAATCTAACCGATGTGGTGGTACCACTCTCGGGGGGAGGGCTTCTCTCCGGTATTGGTTTGACATTAAAATCCATTGAACATGATATAAGAGTGACCGGAGTTTCCATGGAGCATTCAGCTGTAATGTATGAAAGTTTAAAAGCTGGTAAACCAGTAAAACTAAATGAATGTGAGACACTTGCTGATAGTTTACTAGGAGGAATTGGACTAGATAATCAATACACGTTTCAACTGGTTCAAAAGTATATGGATGATTTGGTGCTCATTCCTGAAAATGAGATTGCTTATAGTATGGCATTTATGATGGACAAACACCGAATGATTATGGAGGGAGCGGCTGCAACAGGGGTTGCGGCAGTTTTGGGAAATAGTATCCCTCATCAAAATGGAAGTATCGCCATTATTATCAGTGGGCAAAACGTAGATCTCTCTGTTTTGTCGAAGCTAACCGAAAATTATCTTCTTGATAATAATGATTAATAGTGGAATTTGATAAAGCGAATGTTGAAAAATGCTCCCTTGGGCATGTTTCATTATTATTTATCTATTTTTTTATCCCTTAATTTACTATCAAAAAACTTACTGACATCATTTTACTACTTATGAGTTGGCAGAATGAGCCATAGACAAGTACGGCTTTATTAAAAGAGAATGAATAAACTGAATTTTTTTATCCCTCAATGATTATTAAATGATACAATAATAACGATAGTTTTTTTAAAATAATATATTTTTGTAGTTTTTAATCTTCAGTTGGTTAGA
The DNA here is from genome assembly GCF_016908495.1 of Rossellomorea pakistanensis. Classification (GTDB taxonomy): domain Bacteria; phylum Bacillota; class Bacilli; order Bacillales; family Bacillaceae_B; genus Rossellomorea; species Rossellomorea pakistanensis. The sequence continues at coordinate 679,413 of NZ_JAFBDZ010000003.1, forward strand.
GGGAGGCAGCATGAGATTATCAATACAAGATGTTTTAAATTACGAGATTATGAAGAATGGTAGAATTATTACTGGAAAAGAATTTGCTAATGAACGACATGTCCAATGGATTTCCGTAATTGAGATGCCGGTGGAAAATTTTGTTCGTAAAAATGAAGTGGTATTGAGTACTGCTATTGGATGCCATCAAGATGTTGAATTATTTAAACAGTTTGTACAAGATATAATAGATTCTGAAGCATCAGCTCTTATGATCGCTTTAGGAAGGTATGTTTTCGATATTCCTAAAGAAGTCATTGAACTAGCTGAAATGAATAATTTCATGATTATTGTCATTCCATGGGAAATCCGTTTTGCTAGTATAATTGAAGAAGTGATGAAGGAAATAAATGGAATGCAGTATCAGGAACGTGAAAAGTCCGAGAAAGTACAGCAGGAGCTATTAAAGTTAATTCTAAAAGAAACGGATCTAAAACTTATTTCAAAATTAATCCAAAGACATATTGGTTGTCCAATCATTATTACTGACCGTTCAGGTTCCATTCAAGAAAAAAGTAATTATACTAGAGGGTTTGTTAATAATTGGAAGAATTACGTCTTCCGGGGTATCCTTCCTTCAAGGAGAGATAAATCACTCATTACGCGTGATCCAATGTTTCAGAAATTTCAAATGATTAAAGTAGAAGATCAGACTGTTCTGCAGCTGCCGGTTTTGCAAGTTTCAGGGGATGCACAAGGCTATTTATTTGTGATGCTGCCAACAAATACATCGGTCGAATCGTTTTTAACCCAGTTTCGAGTAAATGTTTTAGAGCATTCAGCGACAACCATTGCATTATGGCTTTCAAGAAAAAATGCTATTGAAGAAACGAAAATGCGGCTTCGTAGTGATTTTGTCCAAGAGCTTGCTAAAGGTGAGTTTATTTCTTATGATCAAGCCAATTCAAGAGCCAAATTACTGGGATATAATATAAAGCGCCCATTTGTTTGTATTGTTGGGCTTCCTGAAAATTTAAAAGGGCTGTTTCAAAAGAGAAAAAAAGATTATGATTCATTTGAGCACTGGCTTGAAAGTATGATTCTTTATATTGAAGAGGAAATTTATTATGCAGCCCAATCATTAAAGAGAGAAGTGATGATGACATACCAGGGAGAACAATTGCTAATTTATCTTGAGGTTCAGCATAATATTGAAAATGAAAACGCCACCAATTTCTTGGATCTTGTGGAAAGACGCTTGCGTAATTTACTTCCAGAAGTTGTTATATCATGGGGAGTTGGAAACCATAGTGAGGATTACAAAGGGTTTTCTGAAAGTTACCAAAATGCTAATGTAGCTTTGAATATAGGAAGACGTAAAAAAGGTATAGGATATCGTATGATGTATGAGAATACTCGTGTTGATCGAGTTCTCCTAAACCTTTCTAAAAATGAGGAAATGAAAGAAGTTATTATGTCAACCATTGATCCATTGGTCCAATATGATGAACAGCGTAATATGGATCTAATTGGAACCTTCAGTGCATATAATCAAAGCCATGGAAATGTAAGTCAAACGGCGAGGTCATTAAATTTACATAGACAGTCCTTATTGTATCGATTAAGAAAAATTGAATCCTTGACAGGTCTTTCTCTTATTGATCCAGATGATTTATTTTTGTTGGATTTAAGTATAAAGACATGGAAGATAGGGATGGCTGATAAATAACAGGAAAAAACAAAATAAAAAAGCAGACCGTTATGGAAATCATTTTCATGACGGTCTATTTTTTGTGGAATAAATACTCCTTAAAGAATCTTTTTTTTAAACATTTTCTATAAATTCACTTAATTCTATATTTTTTGATAATTTGACTAGAAACTTGATAAAAACTTCATACATTTTTGCAGATGATACATTTTTTGCAGATTAATTATAATGAATTCACAGTTACATAATTCAGAAAATTATAAAAGTGAAATTGAGTCCTAACAGGAGGAATGTAACCATGTCATTTGGAACAGCAGAGTATAAAAAGAGAATTCACGAAACGAAAGAAAAAATGGCAGCAAAAGGGATCGAAGTATTGCTGATTACAGATCCAGCTAATATGAATTATTTATCTGGTTATGACGGTTGGTCTTTCTACGTCCATCAGATGTTAGTCATTATAAATGATGAAGACCAACCGATTTGGATTGGGAGAGGCCAGGATGCCAACGGTGCTAAATTAACGACTTGGCTTTACCACGAAAATATCATTCCTTATCCTGACGAATATGTGCAATCCGATACGAGGCATCCAATGGACTTTGTAGCTGATATTTTAAAACAAATTGGCCAAGATAATCGTTCCATCGGTGTTGAAATGGAAAACTATTATTTTACAGCAAAATGCTATGAGCAACTGAAACTAGGATTGCCAAATGCCTCGTTTCATGATGCGACACTTCTTGTAAACTGGGTTCGTATTGTGAAATCTGATACAGAAATTGAATATATGAAACGCGCTGGAAAGATTGTTGAAAACGCAATGATGGCTGGAATCGAATTGGTGAATGAAGGTGTCCGTGAATGTGATGTTGCAGCCAAAATCTTCCATACTCAAATAGCGGGAACACCTGAATTTGGTGGGGATTATCCAGCGATCGTTCCACTACTTCCATCTGGAGAGAAGACATCAACACCTCACTTAACATGGACAGATCAACGCTATAAACAAGGAGATACGGTGATCTTAGAATTAGCTGGATGCTACAAGCGCTATCATTCACCACTAGCTAGAACGGTGAATATCGGTCAGCCTTCCGACAAAATACAAACGCTTTCAAATATTGTTGTGGAAGGGTTGAATGCTTGTCTTGACATGATTAAACCTGGTATCGCGTGTGAAGAAATTGAAGAAACTTGGAGAAAAACAATCGAGAAAAGCGGCATTATAAAAGAACATCGACTCGGTTATGCAATGGGCCTAAATTATCCACCTGATTGGGGTGAGCATACTGCTAGTATCCGTAAAGGAGATAAAACCATTCTCAAACCAAATATGACATTCCATCTAATACCAGGTATTTGGTTAGATCAGTATGGATTTGAAGCAAGTGAATCATTCCGAGTAACGGAAACGGGATGTGAAACATTTGCAACACTCCCAAGACAGATGTTCATCAAAGATGGAGTCCTGACAAAAAATTAGAAACATTAAAGGAGGTGAAGAAGGAAAGTGATTATATTTACAGAGCAAGATCTCAAACAACATGTCCGATTAAATCAAGAAGCGATCCCCATTATCGAAGAAGCATTTACAAAGCTAGCAAATAATGAAGTAGAGATGCCGCCGATTATGAGAGTGGATGTTCATGATCAAAATGGAGAAGTGGACGTAAAAACTGCATATGTAAAAGGCAAAGATATGTTTGCAATAAAAGTATCTTCCGGATTCTTTAATAATTTTAAGCTGGGACTTCCAAGCGGGAACGGACTAATGATGTTGATTAGTACTCAAACCGGCATTCCACAGGCACTTCTTTTAGATAATGGTTATTTAACCGAAGTTAGAACCGCAGTGGCTGGAGCAATTGCTGCAAAATACCTTTCAAGGGAAGACAGTGAGACCGTTGGGGTACTTGGAGCAGGGAGTCAAGCACGATTTCAGGTAAGAGCATTAAAGCTTGTGCGTGATGTCAAGAAGGTACTTGTTTATTCGCGTTCAACTGATCGCGCAAAAAAATATGCAGCAGAAATGAAGGCGGAAACGGGCATTGAAGTCGAAGTAATCGATTGTGCGGAACAAGTTGTTCGAAGCAGTGATTTAGTTATAACCACAACACCTTCAAAGGAGCCGATTATTAAAGCGGAATGGCTTCATCCTGGTCTTCATATTACAGCAATGGGATCGGATGCTGAACATAAGCAGGAATTGGAAACGGAAATATTAGTCCGAGCAGATATGCTTGTCTGTGACACGATTAAGCAATGTGCTAGATTAGGAGAATTACATCATGCCCTTGACAGTGGAGTTTTGACAAACGATTCAACCATTGTTGAGCTTGGTCAACTAACATCTAAGGAACTGACAGGTCGTGAAAATGAAGAACAAATAACGGTTTGTGATTTAACGGGAACGGGTGTGCAAGATACAGCAATTGCGTTGTTTGCATATAACGAGATGTTGAAACGAAATTTAGGTCAACAAGTTGAAAATAAAACAGTATCATTAAAAAACTAATAAGGAGTGTTCATATGACAAACAAAAACATTCAGGTAGGTACGAAATCAGTATGGGCAGGGGAAAAAGAATATCTAGTGCATGGTGCAACGCAAGTGCCGGTCGTTCTAAGTGTAGCTTATGGCTACGATGATATGGATGAGTGGTATGATGTAGCGATTGGCAAGAAGAAAGGCCATATTTATGGACGAAATACAAATCCGACTGTTCAAGCTTTTGAGGATAAAGTGAAAATTCTTGAAGGTGCAGAAGCCGCAACAAGCTTCTCAACGGGAATGGCTGCGATAAGCAATACACTATCTACATTTCTATTACCAGGTGATCGAATTGTCTCCATTAAAGATACTTACGGTGGCACGAACAAAATCTTTACAGAATTCCTCCCTCGCCAGCAGATTAATGTGGTTCTTTGTGAAACGGGCAATCATGAGCAAATTGAAGCAGAAGTAGCAAAAGGCTGCAAAATTTTATACTTGGAAACACCAACTAATCCAACAGTCAAAATAACGGACATTGAGCGAATGGCAAAAGCTGGCCGAGATGCAGGTGCGCTGGTCATTGTAGATAATACTTTTGGTACACCGATTAACCAAAACCCACTGTCATTAGGAGTAGATTTAGTGCTTCATAGTGCAACAAAATTTCTTGGTGGGCACGCAGATGCATTAGGCGGTGTTGTGTGCGGATCTCATGAACTTGTAGAAAAAATTTATCATTACCGTGAAATTAACGGGGCAACAATGGATCCAATGGCTGCTTACTTAACATTACGTGGAATGAAAACCCTCCATCTTCGTGTACGTCAGCAAAGTGCTAATGCAATGGCCCTTGCTGAGTATTTACAAACAAAAGATTTAGTTGAAGGTGTGTACTACCCAGGGCTTAAAACACATCCACATCACGACATTGCGAAAAAGCAGATGAAAGATTTCGGTGGAATGCTCAGTTTTGCTGTAAAAGGCGGAGTAGACACAGTAAGAGAACTTTTACCAAGATTACAATTTGCAAACCGTGCTGCTAATCTAGGTGCTGTAGAAACAACAGTAGGGCCTGCTCGTACAACAAGTCATGTTGAATGTACACCAGAAGAGCGTGCAGCAATGGGGATTCCTGAAGGGCTTATTCGCGTATCCTGTGGAATTGAAGATATTGAAGATCTAATTGCGGATTTTGAGCAGGCATTCAATCATGTAGAAAGTGCTTTGCAAGTATAAAGGCAACTTGATTCAAAATGAGGTGAGTAATGAATGAAAAGCGATCATCCTTTTGTTGAAAGAGTAAACAACTTATATGACCAATTGATTGAATGGAGAAGAAGATTTCACCAACTTCCCGAACTCAGCTTTCAAGAGTTCGGGACCTCCCAATTTATTGCTGAAACGTTACAAATGATAGATGGAATGAAAGTAGAAAGAGGGATTGGTGTAGAAACAAGTGTTGTCGGTACCTTTAGTACAGGAGAAGGTCCTACTATTGCGATAAGAGCTGACATGGATGCACTCCCGATTACAGAAGAAAATAAGTCAAATTATAGCTCAAAAAATGAAGGTGTCATGCATGCTTGTGGTCATGATGCACACACAGCGATTTTACTAGGTGTTGCAACGATACTGGCTGATGTTATTAAAAAGGGTAAACTAAAAGGTACAGTCAAATTTGTATTTCAGCCTGCAGAAGAAAGTACAGATGAAAACGGACTTTCTGGAGCTCCTTATATGGTGAAAGCAGGGGTTTATGACAAGGTAGATGCTGCGATTTCCCTTCATATGTGTCCTTGGCTACCTGTAGGTGAACTACAGATAAGTGATGGATATAGTATGGCAAATGTTGATGTATTTGAGGGTAAAATTTATGGAACAGGTGGCCACGGAGCATATCCTGAACTTGGGACAGATCCCATATGGATGCTTGGACCAGTCATGCAAGCGCTGAACGGTATTGTCTCACGCAAAGTATCCGCATTAGATGCAGCAGTTGTCAGTATAGGTCAAGTACATGCTGGGACGGCCAATAATATTATACCTACGGAAGTGACGATTTCAGGTACAATGCGCAGTTATTCACCTGAAGTTCGGGATTTATTAGCATCAGAATTAAAGAAAGCGTTTTCAATAGTTGAACATTTAGATGGTCGTTATTCTCTTACAGTCGAAAGAGGTGAGCCGGCTTTGAATAATAGTGTAATGGTCAATCATTGGTTTAGAGAAACAATTACTGAGCTATTTCCTGAAATTCAGATTACTCATTCTCCATTCGGAATGGGCGGAGAAGACTTTGGTTATGTGACACAGGAACTTCCTGGTTCCATGTTCTTTCTAGGGTGTAAACAAAAAGACGGAATTCAAAGGGATTTACACACACCGAATTTTGATATTGACGAAACTTGTTTACCAATAGGGACAGCCATTCTCGCTCATTCAGCTATTAAGTTATTAAAAGGTGAGGTTAAATTACCAATCAATCAAAATATGGAGGTGCAAACACATGGCGCATAAACTTGCATTTATTGGTTTTGGTGTAGTAGGTCAAGGACTAGCCGAAATCTTACGGAATAAAAAAGTAGCTTTAAAACATGAGGAAGGCTTTGAAGGAGAAATTGTTGCGATTTCAGATCTGATGAAAGGCTCGATCTATCATCCCAACGGACTTGACATCACTACAGCTCTTCAAGTATTAAAGGAAACTGGCAATCTAGAAAACTATCCAAATTCTCCAGGGCTTATAACTGGATGGGATAGTCTAAAAACAATCCGTGAAACAAATGCAGATACGATTATTGAGGTATCTTATACTGATGTAAATACTGGCCAACCAGCTATTGATCATTGTAAAGCCGCATTCGAAAGTGGAAAAAATGTTGTCATGACAAATAAAGGACCTGTCGCACTTGCTTACAAAGAGCTTTCTGAAATTGCCAATAAACATGGTGTTTACTGGGGATTTGAGGGAACTGTTATGAGCGGAACACCCGCATTACGAATGCCAATCGTTACATTAGCAGGTAATGATATTACCGAAATACGAGGTATCTTAAATGGGACAACTAACTATATCCTAACCCAAATGGAGGCTGAAGGTGTTTCCTATGAAAGTGCATTGAAAGAGGCACAGGAGCTTGGATTTGCTGAGGCAGATCCTACAAGTGATGTAGAAGGGTTTGATGCAAGATACAAAATTGTGATTTTAGCAAACTATGTCCTGAAGGTACCTCTGGCTGTTGATGAGGTGTCTTGCGAAGGGATTACAGGTATTACTTTAAAAGATATCGAAGAAGCAAAAGCAGAAGGAATGCGTTGGAAACTGTTAGCGAAAGTACGAAAAGAAAATGGCAATGTTATCGCCTCCATTGCACCTGAAAAAATTAAAGTTACAGATCTGCTTGCCTCAATCAATGGGGCTACTAACGCAATCACTTATGAATGTGATTTATTAGGAACTGTGACATTAAGCGGTGCAGGTGCGGGAAAAGTTGAAACGGGATTCTCCCTCTTAATTGATTTAATTAACATTGATCGTGAAAGACAATTCGCTAAAATCTAATGGGAAAGGCGGTAGTGTAATGACAACTCAACTTACAGGTCAAAAGATGTTTCTTGCAGGTAATTGGGTGAAATGTGATCGAATGATCGAAGTACGTGATCCACAAGATAACAGCATAATTGATACTGTGCCTGCTGCTTCAGAAGATCACATGTTGAAAGCTATTGAAGAAGCGAAGGCTGGAGCTGAAATTGCTGCATCAATGCCTGTTCATCAACGAATGAAAATTGTGAATGTGGCTGCTGACTATATTGAAGTACACTCAGAAAAGTATGCGCGAACGATTGCTAGTGAAGGTAGTAAAACCATTCGTGAAGCACGAAAAGAAGTAGCAAGATGTGTAGAAACTCTTCGTATTAGTGCAGAAGAGGCACGACGAATTCACGGTGAGACAATTCCTTTTGATCAAATGCCGGGGAGTGAGCATCGAGTGGGGTATTTTTATCGGTTTCCGATCGGCATAATTGGTGCTATAACCCCCTTTAATGATCCACTTAATCTTGTGGCGCATAAAGTAGGACCAGCTATTGCTTCAGGAAATGCAATTATTGTAAAGCCCGCAACTGTTACCCCGCTTAGTGCCCTTCTGTTAGCAGAAGCCTTTGCACAAGCGGGACTGCCTCCTAAAGTGTTATCAGTGATAACAGGATACGGAAGTGAGATCGGCGATGTATTGGTTTCTCATCCAGCCGTTCGAATGGTTACTTTTACAGGAGGAGTAGATGCCGGAGAGGAAATATCACGTAAAGCCGGTTTGAAAAAAATTAGTATGGAACTCGGTTCTAATTCTCCTGTTATCATACTAGAAGATGCCGATTTAGAAGATGCTGTCGAGTCAACTGCCTCTGGTGCCTTTTGGGCAGCAGGACAAAATTGCTTAGGTGTTCAACGTGTTTATATCCAAGAAAGCATTATGACGAATTTCGAGAAAGCATTTGTAGAACGTACCAATCAATATCGTGTTGGTGATAAACAATCAGAGCATATCGATATGGGACCACTTATTTCTGAAAAAGAAGCGATTCGTGTAGAGGATTTAGTAAACGAGGCAATCGAAAACGGGGCTTTATTATTAGCAGGGGGAGAGCGTGATGGTGCCTTTTATTCACCAACTGTATTAGCGAATGTTCCAACAGATTGCACCATATCCAAAGAGGAGATCTTCGGACCGGTTGTTCTCCTTTACCCAGTTTCTGATCTTGACGAAGCTATCCAACAATCAAATGATGTAAATTATGGTTTACAAGCTGGTATTTTTACTAAAGATATAGAAAAAGCTCACAAAGCTATTGCGAAGATGGATGTGGGTGGGATTATGATTAATGACAGCAGTGACTACCGAATTGATGCGATGCCGTTCGGTGGAGTCAAGAAGTCAGGGCTGGGACGCGAAGGAATCAAGTTTTCGGTACAGGAAATGACAGAGCCGAAAGTAGTATGTTTTAAATTATCTACCCATTAAATCTTATCAACAATTGTAAATCTGAAAGGGAAGATGTAACTTATAGCATATTCCCTTTTAATTTCTTTGTAAGTATCTGAATTTTCAATCACGAAAACAATACATCCGATATTCCATTTATTTATTCGAAAAAGATTCTTTCTAGAAAAAATCAGATAAAGGGTGGTTGATTTGAGGAAAAACATAGAACGTGTATCTTATAACAATCCGGTTTTTAAGGTATCGGCCATTGTCGTTGTCCTTTTTGCGGCCTGGGGAGCTCTTTCTCCTGAGAGTCTTTCGAAGAATGCTTCAGCTGTTTCTGGTTTTATCAATGATTCATTTGGCTGGTTTTACTTAGCTTCTGTCGCGTGTTTTGTTGGGTTTTGTTTATTTTTGGCGTTTAGTAAGTATGGGAATATTAAACTTGGACCAGAACATGAAAAACCTGAGTTTTCATTTTTTGCCTGGATCAGCATGTTGTTTGCCGCAGGATTTGGTGCTGGAATTGTCTTTTGGGGGGTAGCCGAGCCGTTAACTCATTTTGCCAATCCACCTTTAGATGGGATTGAGCCTCAATCTGCTGAAGCTGCACGTGTAGCGATGCGTTATTCCTTTTTTAATTGGGGGTTCCATCAATGGTCTGTGTTTACAATTGTTGGTTTAGCCCTAGCTTATTTTCAATTCCGGAAAAAACGTAAATTGCTAGTGAGTGAAACACTTAGTGAAGTGAACATTAAGAAAAGGAGTATAAAAAAGACAATTAACATTCTTGCTATCATTGCAACCGTTACAGGGGTTGCTACGTCGATGGGAATGGGCGTTTTACAAATTGATGCAGGACTAAGTTATGTATTTTCGATACCAGACAATACATGGATGCCATTAGCGATTATTGGCATAATGTTTGTACTTTATATGATATCAGCAATAACCGGAGTCAATAGAGGTATAAAATTTTTAAGTAATACAAATATGGTACTAGTGATCGGGTTCATGCTATTTTTCCTTTTTAAAGGTCCGACAGTTTTTATTTTAGAGAGCTTTGTATTGGCAGTTGGCGATTACCTTCAACACTTTCTTGAAATGAGCTTTTTCTTGACACCTTACACAGGTGATAAATGGGTACATAACTGGACAGTTTTCTATTGGGCATGGGTCATTACATGGTCACCGTTCGTGGGATCGTTTGTTGCTAGGATATCCAGGGGAAGAACCATTCGAGAATTTGTCATTGGGGTTTTAATCATCCCACCAGTAATTGCATTTATATGGATGGCCATTTTTGGTGGAACAGGACTATATATGGATTTATTCCAAAATACAGCGCTTTCTGATGCGGTTTCAAAGGATGTAGCAACGGCTATATTTGTTTTTTTACAACAATTCCCATTATACGGTATTCTATCTGTGTTAATGCTTGTACTTATTATGATTTTTCTTATCACATCCGTAGATTCTACGGTCTACGTTCTTGGAATAATGTCATCAGGTGGAAATGAAAATCCGTCCATTTCTGTAAAAGCGGTTTGGGGAGTGTTAATAGCAGCTATTACCGCTGTTTTAATAGTAAGTAGTGGATTAGAAGGGGTACAATCAATTGCATTAATTGCCGCACTTCCATTTACGATAATATTGATCTTGATAAGTATATCGTTATTTAAATCTTTATATACCGAAAAAAAGAACGCCACAAAAGATCTTAATCAAGAATTTAATCAAGTTCAATTACACAGGAAAGTGGAATAATTTAAAAAATTTTAATGGAAGTGAATGGTCTCCAGCCTATGTAATGTAAAGGAATACTACAAACGAAAGAAAGTGAGTTCATTATTTTCTTTTTGTTTGTAGTATTCTTTTCATATGTGAACGATAAACTATTGGTTCTAAAGAACAAAATAAAAGAGAAATAGAAAAAGAGAAACCTCGATGGATTTCTCTTTTTTCCTTAATGGACCATTCTATATACTCCAATGACTTTTCCTAAAATTGATACATTACGAAGGATGATAGGTTCCATCGAAGAGTTCTCTGGTTGTAAGCGGACAAAGTCTCGCTCTTTAAAGAAACGTTTAACAGTAGCCTCGTCATCGTCTGTCATTGCGACGACAATGTCTCCATTATTAGCCGTCTGCTGCTGTTTCACAATAACGAGATCTCCATCGAGGATTCCTGCCTCAATCATACTATCTCCCATAATTTCCAACATGAATATTTGTTCATCTGAAGGTGCTAATCTTTCAGGTAGCGGGAAGAACTCTTCTACATTTTCTACTGCTGTGATAGGCTGCCCAGCTGTAACTTTACCGATCAATGGGACGTTCACAACATTTTGGCGTGGAATATGATCTTCTTCTAAATCTAACACTTCAATTGCTCTAGGTTTGGTTGGGTCTCTACGAATTAGCCCCTTACTTTCTAATCTAGCTAAGTGACCATGGACAGTCGAACTGGATGCTAAACCAACAGCTTCGCCAATTTCCCGTACTGAAGGTGGATATCCTTTTGACTTAACTTCCTCTTTTATATACTCAAGGATATCCTGCTGCCTTTTTGATAATTTTGTCATTTTACGCACCTCTATATTCATCGATCTTATGTTCTCATTATAGCATGTCTTTCCAGTAGATACAAACATAAGTTCGAATTTTCTATTGACACCAAACGAACGTTCGCATTATAATGAAATCATCAAATGCGAACAAATATTCGGGTGGAGGTCTTTTATTATGTTGTTAAATATCTGGAAAAAATACTCTTATATTATCGTTCTTTCATTATTAGTCCTATCCTTAAGTATTACGGTTCTGTTAAAATTAGACTCCAATGGTGACCAATATCAACAAATTAAGGTTGAAAAAGGAGATACACTATGGACGATTGCAGATAAATATTCCGATCATTATACAATGACAAAGGAAGATTTTATTAATTGGGTCGGATCGGAGAATGATTTGGTAAGCTATCAAATTAAGGCTGGAGATTCTCTAACTGTTCCCGTTAAAAATATACCTGCATATAAGAATACTGATTATCAACTAGCAAGCGAATAGAGGGAGCAAAATGAATGCTATTATTTATTGTCGTGTAAGTACAAAAAAAGAAACACAAGAAACATCATTGGAAAGACAGGAAGATGAGTTACAAAAGCTATCTGATTCACTTGGTTTTCACGTTTTTAAGATTATAAAAGATCAAGAGAGTGGATATGAGCTTGATCGTCCTGGCATTCTACAGCTTATGGATATAATAAAGGAAGAGAAAATTGATGCGGTATTAATTCAAGATGAGACAAGGATTGGGAGAGGAAACGCAAAGATCGCCCTCATCCATTGTTTATTAAAAGAAAATGTAAAGATTTATTCTATTTCCCAAAACGGTGAGCTTCAACTTTCTGAGTCTGATTCAATGGTTTTGAATATTGTAAGTATGGTAGAAGAATATCAGAGGAAATTACATAACTTAAAAATTAAACGTGGTATGAAAAGAGCAGTTGAAAATGGATATAAGCCCCAAAGGAATCTGAAAAATAGAGGGAATATCGATGGTAGGGATCGTATAGACATCCCTATTCAAGAAATTGTTCGCTTACGTAAGAATGATTTAACCTTTTCGGAAATAGCAGCAACTTTAAGAGGGTTTGGGTATGATGTTTCAAAAGCAACGGTTCACCGTAGATTTCAGGAATATCAATCACAATTAGAAGAATCCTAACGCTTGTTATTTTACACCTTTTCTAGTATCATTTCGAATAGTTAACGGAGTAAAATCGATCATTATTCATATAAATCATTCTAGAAAAGGGGTTATTTATAAATGCTTTCCAAACAAAAAATGGCGCGTATTAATGAACTTGCTAACAAATCAAAAACATCAGGTTTAACGGATAAAGAGGCAAAAGAACAATCAAAGCTACGCAAAGAATATCTAGAGACGTTTCGTAGTTCGATGAGAAAAACGATTGAAAATACGAAAGTTTTTGATCCTGAGGGTAACGAAGTAACTCCGAAGAAATTACAACAAATTCAGAAAAAGAAAAACTTACATTAAAAAGCACACCATAGATTGAGTGTGCTTTTTAATTATAAGTAGACATATGGATTAGTCAAAGTGTTGGGAATTTCTATTATATGAGATCATAGAACGATACGGGGAGTTCTTTCTAAAGAAAATAGTCTTTATAGACAATGAGAGAAGCAAATAACGATACTACTGTATAGGCAACAGCTGTATAAAAAGCGACATTGGTTTCGAATTTCTTTTCTTCACGCTCTACTTTTATGCCCGTTTGTAATTGAAGGTTTAATCGGGTGGTATCTGCTACGAATCCTCCAGATGAAGTGAAAAACTTGATAATAATGGCTAATAGAAGACCTACAGGAAAAGCTACATCGATAAAGGATTGATTAAATAAGTAGGCAGTAACTCCATTTAGTACAGCTAAAATGAAAAGAGTTAACACACCCCAAAACACCTTTTGATTCATCATCTATTTCCCCCTTAATTTATATCTATCTAAAAGTTATACGGAACCAACAGACATATTGTTTCATTTGAAAATTGAAAGTTTCTCACCTTTTAACGAAATGAAATAGAAATTGATACCTGCACGAAACTTTTTACTTGATAGTTCCTTCACAATATGGTTGTATAAACTTTTAAAGAAGATTAATATTAATTAGAGAAGATAGAGAGAAAGGATGTCATACTATGTTTGATAAAACAGATCAATTAGCAATCAATACGATTCGTACACTATCAATTGATGCCATCGAAAAGGCTAATTCAGGTCATCCTGGAATGCCAATGGGTGCTGCTCCAATGGCTTATACATTATGGAGCCGATTCATGAATCACAATCCTCAAAACCCGGATTGGTTTAATCGAGATCGTTTTGTGCTTTCGGCTGGGCATGGGTCTATGCTTTTATACAGTTTATTACATCTTTCTGGATATGATGTAACAATGGAAGATTTAAAGAACTTCCGACAATGGGGTAGTAAAACACCTGGTCATCCTGAATATGGTCATACTTCTGGTGTTGAAGCTACAACTGGTCCACTAGGACAAGGAATTGCGATGGCAGTTGGTATGGCTATGGCAGAAAGACATCTAGCAGCAGTTTATAATAAAGGTCAATATGAGATTGTAGATCATCATACATACACTATTTGCGGTGATGGGGATTTAATGGAAGGCGTTTCATCGGAGGCAGCTTCACTTGCTGCACATTTAAAATTGGGTCGTCTTGTTGTTCTCTATGATTCGAATGATATTTCACTTGATGGAGATTTGGATAAATCTTTCTCTGAAAGTATTGAAGGCAGATTTAAATCCTATGGATGGCAATATATCCGGGTAGAAGATGGAAATGACCTTGATTCAATTGCACAAGCGATTGAAGAGGCAAAAACTGATACTGAGCGTCCAACAATGATTGAAGTTAAGACAGTTATTGGCTATGGTGCTCCTAATAAGTCAGGAAAATCAGATGTACACGGTGCTCCACTTGGTCAAGATGAAATGAAATTAACAAAGGAACACTACGAATGGACATTTGAACAAGACTTCCATGTTCCAACAGAAGTTCAAGCACGTTTTAAGGAACAAATCATAGATGCTGGTGAAATGAAAGAACAGAAATGGAAAGAACTATTTGCAGAGTACAAAGTGGAATTCCCTGAATTAGCGCATCAATTTGAAGAAGCTATGGCAGGCGAATTTCCGGAAGGTTGGGATAAAGATATCCCAGTTTATGAAGAAGGTAAAAGTCTAGCAAGTAGAGCTTCTTCTGGTGACGTTCTTAATGCCATCGCTCAAAATCTTCCAACCTTCATTGGAGGTTCTGCAGATTTAGCGGGATCAAACAAAACAATGATAAAAGGAGAAAGTGATTTCACTCCTGAATCATATAATGGAAGAAATATATGGTTCGGTGTACGTGAGTTTGGTATGGGAGCGGCCATGAATGGAATGGCTCTACACGGAGGATTAAATGTATTTGGAGGAACATTCTTCGTATTTAGTGATTACTTACGTCCAGCAATCCGTCTTGCTGCACTAATGGGACTACCTGTAACATATGTATTTACACACGATAGTATCGCTGTTGGAGAGGATGGTCCAACACATGAGCCAATTGAACAATTACCGTCTCTTAGAGCAATGCCGAACCTATCTGTCATTCGTCCAGCAGATGGAAATGAGGTAGCTGCAGCGTGGAGAACGGCCCTTACTTCCAAGGATCAACCAACAGCACTAGTCTTAACAAGACAGAATCTTCCTACATTAAAAGGAACAGATGTAAAGGCACAGAATGGTGTTGAAAAAGGAGCTTATGTCGTTGCTGCGTCAGGGAAAGACCAGCCTGATGCTTTACTCCTTGCTTCAGGATCTGAAGTAAGTCTTGCTGTAGAAGCCCAGCTAGCACTTGAAAAAGAAGGGATTTCTGTCTCTGTTGTTAGTATGCCATCATGGGATCGTTTTGAGAAGCAATCTGCCGAATATAAAGAATCGGTTATTCCAAAGGCAGTTAAGAAGCGCCTAGGAATTGAAATGGCTTCCTCTTTAGGATGGGACCGTTATGTAGGAGACGAAGGAGATATCCTTGCTATTAACACATTCGGGGCATCTGCTCCTGGAGATAAGGTATTAGATGAATACGGCTTCTCTGTTAATAATGTCGTATCAAGAGTAAAAGCTCTTTTACAAAAATAGATTATTAAAAACTGCTGGCCATTTGGCTAGCAGTTTTTAATTAAACTCGATTATTTTTCTAGTATATATTCGGTAAATTCATTAAAGATTAGAAATTATTCTGCCGGTTATAAGAGTACTTCTATAAAGTTTTAATTGAATTTGGCTCCATATATACCAGGTACTAATTTTGAAGTGTTCATAAGGTCATATTATGAAAATTGTTTCGTTGTCATGTTTATTCTATAGGGTTTTCGACAAAACTAGTGTTGATTTTCAACATATTTCAACAATTCAAGCTCCTTAAGTCCTATATAATAATAAAAAGGACAAGGAGAGGAATGAAAATGGTGCGCTCCTATCAAATTTATTGGATTAAAAAAGAATTTGCTTCTTTTTTTTATGGTCGTGAACGACTCTTTTTTAACCTGTTCTTACAAAGAGAATCTTCTAGTGGATGGTTGAAAGAAATACTAGAAAAACAAGTAGAATTTATTACGAAACCAATTCCGTACCTTCCTATACAACGGTATGTAGGACAAGAGGTTCAAAAAAGGGAAGATATTATGAAAGTAGACGAATCCTACATGATTGAACTTCCAGATGGTGCTGGAGGGGTAAAAATGACGATACAAAAGGATTATATTAACATTGAAGCTTGGGGATTAGAAGAAGTAGAATCGCTATTCTTTGAAATTCTTCGAAAAGTGGACGGGCGTCTCCTTGCAATTGAATTAGAACATGAACGTTTTGGGTGGCTAAAGCCAATTAAGGAAAGAAAATACGTATAAATAGAGATTTTCACTTTAAAATATTGTATAATGTTTCATGGTTTAGTACACTTTTATAAGGACAACATGAAGGAGGAAATATAGTTATGACTTGGCAATTTATTCTAGTCGGTGTCCTAGCTTTAATCGCTGGTGTCGCACTAGGATTTTTCATTGCTCGTAAATATATGATGAGCTATTTGAAGAAAAATCCACCAATCAATGAACAAATGTTAAGAATGATGATGATGCAAATGGGACAGAAACCGTCTCAAAAGAAAATCAATCAAATGATGAACGCAATGAACAAAAATATGAAATAATAGTTAAAGAGCTGTTGGAGGGATTTCCCTCAATAAACAGCTCTTTTTACATCTTTTCAATAAAATCTTATGTAATTAGTTCACTTCATTCAAGAATCAATGATAGAATAGGTACTAGTGTTTTCAAAAAGTAATACATAATTATTTGGAGGGAGAACGAACGAATGAAGAAGACTATTGGGCTTCTCGTCTCTTTCATGCTTTTGGTTTCAGGATGTGGTCTCTCCAACTCTCCTGAAGAATCAGAAACTGAGAAAAGCCAAGAAATAGGTACTGAAAAAACAGCTGGGGCAGAAGGTAGAGATTATTTACAATATAAAGTGAACCCGAAGCAATTTAGTGAGAATCGAGGGATGATTACACAACGACTTTATAACCGAATAGATATGAACGGCATGGAAACAGGGTTAATGACTCTATCCCAAGAATATTTTCCTGCAGATAAATTGAATTACCAAGAAGGCCAACAACTAAAAGATTTATCTAATTGGGTGTACAGAAAATCTACTCATAAAGAGGGACTGAACCCTGCTGTTAAGATCAGTGATGATATGAATTGGGAAGAGAAAATGGAAGCCCAGAAGAAAAGTCCAGTTTACCTTGCCCATATACAGGAGCAAAATTATGTAGATAAAGATGGAAAAATAAAGGGAATATCCATTGGATTGGGATTAAATTCAGTTGACTATATTACCGTACAAGACGAACAAGGCTTAACTCACTTTGGGGAGGTAGACATTTCCCAAAAGAAAATGGAGACAGAAGGTAAAAAAATCGCTGAAGAAATTATTAATAGAATAAGAAAAAAAGCGAATTTGAAAAATGTTCCTATCCTTATTTCCTTATTTGAATTAGGGGAGAAAAATAGTGTTACTCCAGGTAATTACTTTACGTATGCATTTGTAGATGATAATCAAAAGTCGGTAAAAAAATGGGAAGATTTAAATCGAAAGTACTATTTATTTCCTTCTGACGATGGGAAAGAAAAGGATAAGGATATTTCTGACCGACTTCTTGATATCGAGGAATATGTTAATGAATATTTTACAACAACAGATATTAAACTAGTAAGTCAAGGATTATACGTTGATAATGAGCTAGAGAAAATGGTCATCAATGTGTCAACAAATATGGTGAAATATCCTGAAATAGTCGCTTTTGTCCAAGCTTTTACACCAGCAGTTTCTGACTATTTCCCGCATACACCGGTCTATATGTATGTAAATTCACCAGAAGGAATGAAAGCTACCATCATTAAAGAACCATCCGAAGATCCTATCGTTCATATCCATGATGAATTTCAATGATGGATAAAAGGGGCTGGTCCTAAGGGGGCAGGAACCTCAAAGTTTGACCAAATATAATGTTGTGCTATATATGGTCGAATAATGTGGTTCTGACTTCCGGTTAAAGGACCGCCTCTTTTTTATTGAAAAATATTTATTTTCTAATTTTTAAAAATTTGGTAAAATAAATTGTTGGAAAATGAATATGACGGAGGATAACATCATGAGAGTTTTTCTTGATTTGATGTGGTTTTTTAAACAGGAAAGGAAGAAATACATAGTTGGAATTTTAATCTTATTATTTGTCGCACTCCTTCAACTCGTACCTCCTAAAGTAGTTGGAATTGTTGTTGATAGTATTAAAGAAAATGAATTAACAACGACCGGTCTCGGAAAGTGGGTCGGAATCCTACTTGCTACAGCTGTGAGTATGTATGTTCTTAGATTTTATTGGAGAGTCATGATATTTGGCTCGGCAGTCAAGCTTTCACGGTTACTACGAAATCGTTTGTATCATCATTTTACAAAAATGTCTCCATCCTTTTATCAAAAACGTAGAGTTGGAGACTTGATGGCGCATGCAACGAATGATCTTCAGGCCATTCAAATGACAGCAGGTCAAGGTGTATTAACCTTTGTTGATTCACTGGCTACAGGCGGGTTTGTCATTATCGCAATGGCTACAACGATCAGTTGGAAGCTTACTCTAATTGCTCTAATCCCGATGCCGGTAATGGCAATTTTAACAAACTATTATGGAACTTTATTGCATAAAAGGTTCCATAAGGCGCAAGAGGCTTTTTCTTCTTTGAATGATAAAACTCAAGAAAGTATATCTGGAATAAAGGTGACAAAGACGTTTGGACAAGAAAAAGACGATATAGAGGATTATCGAAAACAATCTGAAGATGTAGTACAAAAAAACATTGCGGTTGCAAAGGTGGACTCATTATTTGATCCGACGATTTCAATTATTGTTGGGATCTCTTTCTTTTTGTCTATAGCTTTTGGTGCACGGTATGTAATTAGCGGAGAATTAACCATCGGTGAGCTAGTTTCTTTCACCACATACTTAGGATTATTGATTTGGCCTATGCTTGCGTTTGGATGGTTATTTAACATTGTCGAACGCGGCCGAGCTTCCTATGACCGTGTTTCTAACTTACTTTCAGAGACGGTAGAGATTAAAGATGATAAAAATCCATTAGATTCTATGCCTATAGGTGATATCGTGTTTAATATCGATCACTTTACTTATCCCAATGAGGTAAAGCCTGTACTTAAGGATATTCATTTTACTCTAGAAAAGGGGGATACTCTAGGGATTGTAGGGAAGACGGGAGCAGGAAAAACATCGTTACTAAAAGTATTCCTTAGGGAGTTTAAAGGGTATGAAGGGGAAGTATCCTTTGGTGGTTATTCTATAAAAGAGTATAAGATGGAGAGGCTACGGGAAGCAATGGGATATGTTCCACAAGATCATTTTTTATTTTCAGCTACGATTGCTGAAAATATTGGATTTGCTAATCCACTTGTTAAAAGTGAAGATATGGAGCAAGCAGCAAAGCTTGCTCATATTCACAGTGATATTTTAGAGTTCACAAATGGTTATGAAACAGTTGTTGGAGAAAGAGGAGTTTCATTATCTGGTGGCCAAAAGCAAAGGATTTCTATCGCTAGAGCTCTATTGATGGAACCAGAAGTCCTCATTTTGGATGATTCCTTATCTGCCGTTGATGCTAAGACAGAAGAATCGATTTTAAATGCATTGAAAGAAAATCGAACGGGTAAAACGACGATTATTACAGCACATCGTCTAAGTGCCATTCAACACGCAAATCTTATTATTGTACTAGATGAAGGGCAGATTGTAGAAAGAGGAACACATGAAGAATTAATGTGTCAGGATGGCTGGTATCGTGAAATGTTTTTAAGGCAGCAATTAGAAGAATTGGTGGAGCATGGAGGTACTTCAAATGGATAAAACGGTGATGTCAGGTAAACACCAGCGAACCGTACTTACTCGCTTATTAAAATATACAATTCCACATAAGAAAACGATCATTTTAGCGTTTACACTTCTATTGCTGACAACGATAGGAGATGTTCTTGGACCTATCTTAGTGAAGATATTCATTGACGATTACTTAACTCCAAGAGAATTTCCTTATCAACCAATCGTCGGTTTAGCCGCAGCATTTATAGGAATACAAATAGCAAATGTAGTAATATCCTATTTTCAACTATTAAAATTTCAAGAAATTGCTTTAAAAATTATTCAACAATTAAGAGTTGATGTATTTTCAAAGGTTCAGTCACTTGGAATGAGATATTTTGATCAAACACCTGCTGGCGGTATTGTCTCAAGAGTCACAAATGATACAGAAGCAATAAAAGATATGTTTGTTAGTGTGTTGGTTAGCTTTATTCAAAGTGGATTTTTACTCATAGGCATTTTTATTGCAATGTTTACGTTAAATGTAAAGTTAGCCTCTTTCTGTTTATTTATTTTACCAATCTTATTTTTAATCATGAGAACGTATCGCAAGTACAGTTCCATTTATTATCATGATCTTAGAGAGAGACTGAGTCAGTTAAATGCAAAGTTGAGTGAATCTCTTCAGGGGATGCCGATTATTCAAGTGTTTCGTCAAGAAAAAAGACTAAAAAAAGAGTTTGCTGATATTAATGATAGGCATTTTAATGCAGGAATGAAAAACCTGAAACTGGACGGATTACTACTTAGACCTGCAATCGATTTGGTGTATGTCGCGGCACTCATCATGGTGTTAAGCTTTTTCGGAATCACATCCTTTACTAACCATGTTGAAATAGGGGTGTTATATGCTTTTATTAGTTATTTAGACCGTTTTTTTGAACCGGTGAATCAGATGATGATGAGACTATCAATGTTTCAGCAGGCAATCGTAGCCGGTTCACGAGTGTTTAATGTTTTAGATGAAACAGAAGCGTCTCCTGAACAATTTAATCGCGCTAATAAAGGTATTCTTGATGGAGAAATTGAGTTTGATAATGTTACTTTCTCCTATGATGGAAAAAAAGAGGTGTTAAAGAATATTACTTTCACAGCGAAACCTGGAGAAACCGTTGCGCTGGTCGGTCATACAGGAAGTGGAAAAAGTTCAATTATAAACCTGCTTATGAGATTTTATGAATTTGAACAGGGAAATATCAAGATCGATGGTCATTCAATTAAAGATTACCCAATAGAGGAGCTACGTGACAAAACAGGTCTCGTGCTTCAAGATCCCTTTTTGTTCTATGGTAATATAGCTGATAATATAAGACTTTATGCGAAAGATATGTCCGATGAAGAAGTGATAAAAGCGGCAAAATTTGTTCAAGCCCATACATTTATTGATAAGCTTCCTGAAGGATATGAGCATCCTGTTGTAGAAAGAGGATCCACTTTTTCAAGTGGGCAGCGTCAGTTAATTGCTTTTGCGAGAACCATCGCAACAAACCCGAAGATTCTCGTATTAGATGAAGCAACTGCAAATATTGATACTGAAACAGAAGAAGCCATTCAGGAAGCATTGGCGAAAATGAGAAAAGGAAGAACGACGATTGCCATCGCCCATCGTTTGTCTACCATTCAGGATGCTGATTTAATCTTGGTGCTTCATCAAGGAGAAATCGTTGAAAGAGGGACGCATCAGGAACTTCTAATACACAAAGGACTCTATCATAAAATGTATTTACTCCAGAATGGTTTAGTGGAAGGAATCGAGGATGTTGTGAGTTGAAAAGACAAAAGCGAATTCTTTTGTTCTTTATATTCAAGGGCGATGATCAAGTAAAATAGAATTAAATCTAAAAACCACTTAGGATTCTATCTAAGTGGTTTCTTGTTTAAGCATGGGAATATTGAGAGCTACTGGTTTTTTTTATAAATCGCTGATTATAATGATTTAAGAGGTTATCTAGTTCTTGACTGTATTGAATCGCGAGTGGGGAATTTAATCCATTTGCAGCAACGATATCAATCAGTTGAGCGCGTTTATTTTCGATTTTATCTAAAAGCTCTTGTTTTGACACGGCTGTATGTCCTTTCATCTTGTATTTCGAGTCAAATAACATTATGTTCTTGGTACATGAATAAGATGATAACAAAATAATTCTATAAACTAACCGAAACATTTCTAGAAATAATTGTATTTGCTTTCTAATAGTATACCGAAATGGGCATGCATTTTCAAAAGAAATTAACAAGAATTTGAAAAAATAGAGATTTTGTGACAATAATATGTGCTGGTCACCATTAAATTTCCACAAAATCTTCACAACTAGTATAGGCATGAACAGTAAGTATGTCTGATAGAATAGATAGAGGTTATAAATTTTTGTAGGAGTTGTCAGTATGGATGTAAATCTATTTTTAGCGTTTGGAGCAGGTTTTCTTAGTTTTATATCGCCATGTGTGCTACCTTTATTTCCTGCGTTTCTTTCATATATAACGGGTATGTCAGTAAGTGATTTGAAAAATGAAAATGCCATGTTGCAAAAACGTAGTTTGTTACATACATTGTTCTTCCTTTTAGGCTTTTCGGTTATATTTATTGCGCTTGGCTTCGGAGGATCCTTTATTTTAGGAAAATTATTCTTGCAATACCAGGATTGGATTCGTCAATTTGGAGCCATTTTTATCGTGATTTTTGGACTTATTGTAGTTGGAATCTTTACTCCTGACTTTCTAATGAAAGAAAGAAAACTTGAATTTAAGAATCGTCCTTCTGGTTATTTTGGAACTTTTTTAATCGGGCTTGCTTTTGCAGCAGGCTGGACACCCTGTACGGGTCCAATATTAGGTGCTGTTTTTGCATTAGCTGGAACGAATCCAAGTTCAGGAGTTTTTTATATGATAGCTTACTGTCTAGGATTCTCTATTCCATTTTTCATCCTTTCATTTTTTGTTGGGAAAATGAGCTGGATTCGCAAACATAATGTGAAAATTGTAAAAGCCGGTGGTTTCCTTATGATTATTGTTGGTGTAATGCTATTTTTTAATTGGATGGAAATCCTTTATATTTTCTTTAGTAAATTATTCGGTGGATTCCAAGGCTTCTAAATTCCATATAGGAATAAAGGCATGTAATAGATTGAATTGTCAATCATTGTAATGATATATTTATAGTTGTTTAACGATTTAATTGGTATATATTGACGTTTATATAATTGTTTTTTATCCATTGCGTGATTGAGGAGGAGCGTCTTTGGCAACTGTATTAATTGTGGACGATACAAAGTTTATGAGAAAGACATTGATAAAAATGCTAGAGTCTAGTGAACATTGTGTAGTGGGGGAAGCTGAAAATGGACTTCAAGCTATTGAAAAATACGAGGAGCTAAGACCAGATATCGTCACAATGGATATTACGATGCCCGAAATGAATGGAATAGAAGCAGTGAAAAAAATCTTGAGTACTGATTCTAATGCTAAGATTATCATGTGCACAGCTATGGGCCAGCAAAAAATGGTGGTTGATGCTATTGAGGCAGGAGCAAAAGATTACCTCATTAAACCCTTTGATGTAGGGTGTGTTGTTGAAGCAATCAATCGAGCATTATGCTAGTGTGAAACAGACTTTCATATGATGGAAATTCTGTTTTTTTGGGGATTTTATAAAAATAATTGTAGGGAATCGTTTTTACTTTATTATATCTAAACAACTATTTTAGTTTTTATCAAAAATAAGCTATAATATAGGGCGACAAGAATAACAAAAGGATGATATCTATGTCTATGGCGATTGCTTCATCCATTATTGCGATTGGTATGGGATTTCTGGTTCTATTTATCCGAATGAAAGCCCAAAAGAAGCCTGTTTCTGCTAAAAAGATCATTTTGCCACCTATTTTTATGAGTTCTGGGGCATTGATGTTTTTTGTACCCATGTTCAGGGTAACCATTTGGGAATTATTAGAAGCATTGATTGTGGGAATGATTTTTTCTATTCTACTTATTAAAACTTCCCGTTTTGAAATTCGTGATAATGATATTTATTTAAAACGATCAAAAGCATTTGCTTTTATTCTAATAGGACTTCTTCTGATTCGGATTGCTGCAAAGTTAATCTTGAGTAGTTCAATTGATATTGGAGCCCTTAGCGGAATGTTCTGGATCTTAGCGTTTGGTATGATTGTACCTTGGAGAATTGCAATGTACCTTCAATATCGAAAGCTAGAAGCTAAACTTAAAGGTCCAATCACCCCCAACACAACACTAAACTAAGCAGAGGTTTACCCAAGGATAAAGGGAGAACCTCTGCTTTTCCTTTTATTGCATGATTACAAAAAACCAAAAAGGGAAAGAAAAAAACGACAGGGACGGTTCTAGAACGCACTAAAGCGTTAATCGACATGGGGACGGTTCTTGAACACACTAAAGCGTTAATCGACTTGGGGACGGTTCTCGAACGCACTAAAGCGTTAATCCACATGGGGACGGTTCTCGAAATTATTAACGCGTTAATCTAGTGGAGGACCGTCCCTGGGTGCGGTGAAGCGGTGGTACTGTAATGTGTTAATGAGGTGATGCTGTGTTGTTTTGGAGGGGTGTTTTTTGATTAGGAAAAGTGTTTTTGGTGGTATTGTATTGTTGATGGGGGTCTTCTTTTATTTAATGGTTGGTGATGAGTCACTTGGGAGTAAGAAGGTGAAAGAGGTTATTGCTCTAGGTGATTCTTTAACATACGGCTATGGAGATGCTTCTCATGAGGGATATACTGGAAAGCTGGAGGAAAAATTAAATCATAAATATAGAAATCGAATTTATGATATTCAAAACTATGGAATAATAGGACAAGAATCTTCACAGGTCATGCAACAATTGATAAAACCGTCTCTAAGCGAAGAGTTAAATGAAGCAGACTATTTTATCCTTTTTATCGGTACAAATGACCTCATAAACAGTAATGGCGGTGATTTAGCTCCTATTTATCACAATAAAATAATGAAATCAAAAAAAGAGTACCTCGAAAATTTAGAAGCTATCATTGATAATCTGGAAAGCTCAAACTATGATGCACCCATCCTTCTATTAGGTCTTTATAATCCCTATCCTCAAGGGGAAAAAATTGAGCAATATATTGACAATTGGAATCAGTCAATAAAAAAGATGGCTATAAAAAATTCGAGAATTGTCTATATTCCTATGAATGATGTATTTAAAGGAAAAGACAAAAAAGAGTATTTTTACGATTCACTTCATCCTAATAGAAAAGGATATGAACTCATTTCCAATAGGATTGAACAGAAATATCATTTTTAGTATTCTGAATGACTAATATAAAAGGGTCTGACACTTATAGCTTAGGTTTAGGCAGAAGACAGACCCTTATTTTTTCATGATTCAAATTATTAAACTCGTTGTATATGAGTATCCTTAAACGATGCGTCATATTTAAGACCATATCCGATAAAGCGATCGATGCTAATATGTGCAATCCAGATTAAGCCTAAGGAGAGTAAAGTTTGTGAATCAACTAGAAATCCAATAAGTAGGAATAAAACCGAAACAGAAAAGGTATGAAATAGGTTATATACCACCGCTCCAATTTTTCTATTGAATAAATAACCTAGCATTCCAATATCAGGGGTAAGAATCAAAAAGATAAATAACCACCAACTCCCCCCATTTAAAGAATAGAAATAGACAGCGGTAATAAAAAAGACTAGACCCTCTAAATGCAAAAGTACTTTAGGCAAAATAAATCACTCCACTATGATGGATTTTTATAAAAATTATATTTCTCAAATTACCAATGATCCTCGATAACATGGTAAAAGGGTGCTGGTTATTTGTTAAATGATATAAAGGGCTCTTCATCAGAATCTTAAGAACTATCCAACCTATTATCTAATGTATGTTCTATTCAATATTTTAAAATATAAGAGAGTAATAATCTAGAAGATATATAGTTGAATTTTATTACACAAAATAAGGTGTTTCCATTTTACTTTTTCTCATTCAATAAACAATCCATCCCTTCCTACATAGGCTATTGTAGATAATGAAGAAGGTGATGTGAATGATACAAATTCCATATGGAGTCATGAAGCCTAGTAGTAAAACCATTTCACCTCTACAACAGTCTATATACCAATCTCTAAAGGAAAGCCATGTTACGTACCATTATTTTACACAGAGGGAGATGTTGTTTGAACTTCAATTACGTGAAAATATAGTAAAAGCGGCTTTTCAACTGAATGAAAGCAAAGTCAATTTTTCAGGATTTGAAAATTCAACATTTAATAAAGAGTACTGGGAGAAGACTGAAGTAGGGTATCAATTAAAAAAAGGAAAAAAGCCGTCTGATGGAATTCGTGACGTTTTTATTAATAGTGATCAATATATATTCGAATGTGTTACAAGCATTGTCATTATTTATTATAAAGCTGTGCTTGAATCAATACAGGAGCATTATTTTAATTATCTGTTTTCACAGATGATTGTATGGGCTCACAACTACGATAAGGATTTAGGAATGTATAGCATTAAGAAAGTGGATCTTTTCCCAGGAGATGTTGTTTACTTTTACAATCCTGATTATGAAAAACCCATTTGGATGGGAGAGAACTGTGTTTATCTTGGGAATGATTTGTTCTATGGACACGGAATAGGAGTTGGGACGGCAGCTGAAATGATTGAAGCATTAAACTCACTGAGAAAATCTGAAGCGACGGAGTCGGCCTACTTGCTGCCACAAGTAACAAGACTTGATTTTAGGTATTTATCAAGGTTTGAATAAAAAAAGCCTGGAGCCTTGCAAATAAAAAGGTCCAGGCTTTTTTTATTGATTTTTTTTGGATTTCATTTTTTTATATAAAAAAATGGCAGCAACTACAAAAATCGTATAAAGAATAAGTGGTATGACCAATACAGCGCCCATAACATGTTCACCCTTTCAGAGCATGGTACAAAGTGAATAAACTTTTTAGAAGAGGTGCTCGTATGGAGCGACTTCTATTTTCATTTCATCAAGTTTCTTCCTTAGGAATTTATGATCTCTTTTAGGTGTTGCAAGGATATAGCCACGAATAATTAAATCTGTCGTGATGCTGCTTGCTTTTTCTTCAAGGGCCAATTCCCCAATCTTCCCTGCGATTTTTTGTTTGGCAACATCGCGGAAGAGTTCAGGTACAGGGGTGACGAGTTCATTTAACATTGCTTTTTCTGGACTCCCCCAAAGGTGTATTGTTTCATTGACGTAATGTTCTTCCCAATCTAGAACAGATTTTCCATCTTCTTTAGGCATTCTTTTCAGGAATTTTCTAAACATAAAAAATCCACCGATGGCAAAGGAAAAGATAAGAATAAAAACCCAAAATAGAATAAAGTATAAAAACCAGCCTTCTAACATGTTCTCACCTCAAAGGAAGCTATTTCTTCGCTATTCATTATAGACAAGCATTTAAGTGGTGACAAGCAATTGCTGTTGTAAAAAATCTATAACCGCATATTCCAATTTTATTTCGACATGTTATACTAAATTTAGATAATATTACAGAACTTTCGAAAAACTTTTCAAAGAATCGACATCATATTAAAAGGGTGACAGGATGAAACGCTATCAGGGAAGGTTTATTGGGATAAGTATAGTCATTATTTTTATTACGGTTTGGAATTTTATTTTCTATACTGTACTAAACAATCCGATTAATTGGACTGTTGACATTATCTATACGATTTTAATTTTACTAGTTGGGGCTTGGGTTGGTGGGTATTATGACCAGAATCTAATTAATTTAGCGAATTTAAAAGAAAGTGAAGAACGATATAAGAAACTTTCTGATGAGATGAGAATGGTATTAGAAAACATAGGGGATGTAGTCTTTCATTCAGATTCAAAAGGATACTTTTTATATTTAAATCCCGCATGGGAAAAATTTACCGGATATACACTGAAGGAAAGTCTTTATATGAACGGACTTCATTTTCTTCCACTTGAAGATCGCCATGATATTATCAAAAAGGTTAGAAAGGCAATTAGAGATAAAGCCGAGCATGCCCGATTTGAATTTGCATACAGAAAAAAACAAGGTGGACGTTTTTGGGGAGAAGTCCAAATGAAATTCTACTATGATCAATACGGTGAGCTCGAAGGCACTATTGGAACCATATCTGACGTCACTGAACGGATCTATGCAAAAGAAGAGTTGATTGAAATGAATGAAAATCTAGCGGTTCAATCTCAAAAGCTCTCGATTGCTGGTCAGCTAGCAGCTGGGATTGCCCATGAAGTCAGAAACCCATTAACAGCCATCAATGGCTTTTTACAACTCATTAAAAAAGACCAGAAAGAGAATCATCAGTATTTAGATATTATATTTTCTGAGATAAAAAGAATTGAACTCGTTTTAAGTGAATTACTGATATTAGCAAAGCCACAAGCCATCACCTTTAAAGAAAAAAATGTGATAGAAATATTGCATCAAGTTGTAACACTTCTTGAAACGAATGCCATTCTATATAATGTCGCCATACATAAACAATTTCAAGACGAACAAATACATATTCGCTGTGACGAAAACCAACTAAAACAAGTATTTATTAATCTTATAAAAAATGCCATAGAGGCGATGCCGCATGGAGGTAACATCTACATATCAGCTAAAACCAAAAACGGCTTTGCCGAGCTTTCTTTCAGGGATGATGGAGTAGGAATGAATAAAATGACGCTAAAGAAATTAGGTGAACCATTTTATACAACAAAAGATAAAGGTACTGGCTTAGGGCTTACGGTTTGCTTACGGATATTAAAAGATCACCACGGCTCAATAAACGTGGAAAGTGAGGAAGGAATTGGAACCGACTTTCAAATCGCTCTCCCATTAACAGAATCAAGAAAGGGTCAGACAAGGCGAATAAGGATGATAACCAATAGATAATAGAAAGTGATTTCTCTTAAGCGGGAAATCGCTTTCTTATTTTTCTAAGGCTGATTTCGTAAACATTGTTCTTATTTGAAAAAGAGTTAGTTGGTTGGAACGGGAGGATGCTCGTTTTCCGCATGGCGGACGGTGAGCCTCCTCGTCGTCTTGCTCTTGCTTTAGGTCTCACCTATCACGCTTCTCCTGCAGGAGTCTCACCTGCAGCGAAGACCAACCTTTTCACAAAGATTTATGTTCTTAAAAAACAACAATCCGTTAGAAAATAGCCATTACTAAAAAGAAGGAGAATGATGTCCTTGCCAAGAACTGATAACTGAAAACCGTTTTTTCTAAAAATATTAGCACTGCTATAAAGGAGAAAATGCTATGAAAATCATCACGTTAAAGGATAAAAAGTTAGTAGGATTCAGGGTGGTATGTGAAACACTTGAAGGCTATCAGCAAGAAATCCCGCTAGCATTAGAAAGGCTGACTCAACAAATTAAAGATATCAATCATGTGGTGAGTTCAAACATTATATATGGTATCTTTAAAGTGGAAGCATTACCGGAAGAGGATGGCTATTGGAAGTGTATAGAAGTTGAATCCTTCGAAAATATCCCAGTCGGCATGGATCATATTGTAATGAAGCAAGGACGATATGCTGCTTTAGACTATGATGGCACTCCACAAAGAATACAATTAGCTTATGAGTCGTTGCATCAATGGACTAGAAATAATAATCTGGAAAGAAACTTAAATGAATGGACAATTGAACGATACGAAAAAATAGAAAATAGTCGGATAGAATGCACGATATATGATCCAATAAAATAGTTGGATTTAAAAGAGAGTCTAACTGATAAAGGTGACCCAATAAAAAGTGTTTTGAACGTCAACTTACGTTTTTATATAGAAAGTCTTAAGGACTACTTCTATTTATCAATGATAGGTGGCTTCATGCATTCTTGGGTCACCTTTTTTGATATTCGACAAAAACCACAAGAAAACAACGAATTTACAACATCTTAATATTGTTTTAATTTGTACTTCATAAATATGATTTATGATTTGAATTGTTAAAACAAACAAATTAAAAACAAAACCACAAAAAACAATAAGGGAGTGTGTAAAATGAAAAAACATATCAAAAAATGGATGATGCTGGTAATGTCAGTTATTTTATTATCTGCATGTGGTCAAGAATCTTCAAATGGAAGTTCATCTGAAGGTGACCATTCATTATCTGGAGAACTAACCGTTTACACGGCAATTGAAGAGGAACTAATTCCAGAATACTTAAAGTCCTTTGAAGAACAATATCCAGAAATAGAGCTGAATATTGTTCGTGATTCCACAGGGATCATCACAGCTAAATTATTATCTGAGGGTGAAAATACCAATGCTGATGTTGTATGGGGGTTAGCGGCTTCAAGTCTATTAGCACTTGATGAAAAAGACATGCTGGCAGAATATACTCCTAAAGGTAGTGAAAGAATACAAGATTTGTATAAAGATTCCAAAGAACCTACGAAATGGACAGGTAATACGGCTTTTATGACGGGAATCGTAGTGAATAAAACAGAATTAAAAAAGAACAATCTTCCAATTCCAAAAACATATAAGGATTTATTAAAGCCAGAGTATAAAGACATGATTGTTATGCCGCATCCTGCATCTTCTGGCACTGGGTTTTTAACGACTTCCGCATGGCTACAAATGATGGGAGAGGAAAAAGGCTGGAGCTACATGGAAGATTTACATGACAATGTTGCAACATATACTCATTCTGGTTCAAAACCAGCAAAATTAGCAGCTGCTGGTGAGTATCCAATTGGTATTTCCTTAGTCTATAGCGGTGTGCAACAAAAGCAAGAAGGAGCACCAGTAGAGGTCATCCTTCCTGAAGAAGGTCTCGGGTGGGATGTTGAAGCAAATGCATTGATTAAAAAAGAAGGAAATGAAAAAGAAAAATTAGCAAAAGCTTTTCTTGATTGGGCTATTACTGATGATGTAATGAAAAAATATTATGATGCAAATGGATTTTCAACAATGGAGAACGATTTTGCTAGGCCAAAAGAATTTCCAAAAGGTGTAGAAGAAAAAATGTATAAAGAAAATGATTTGAATTGGGCAGCTGAGAACCGGGATGACATTCTTAAGGAATGGGAGTCTAAATTTGGAACAAAAGCAGAGCCTAAAGAATAGTGTTCTACGGTTAATGGGGGAGCCCCCTACTCCCCTGTTAGCGATGATTATATGAAATTATTAGAGAGGATGAAAGTCATTGTCTCAACCATTCCTATCGATTCAAAATATAAGTAAAAATTTTGGCCATTTTAACGCGCTGAATCAAATTAATTTTGATATTAATAAAAATGAGTTTGTCTGTTTACTAGGTCCGAGTGGATGTGGGAAAACAACCTTACTTAGAATAATTGCAGGCTTAGAAGAACCTAATAATGGTTCCATTCTTTTAGAAGGGAAGGATTTAACTTCATTGCCACCTTCACAAAGGGATTTCGGAATCGTGTTTCAGTCCTATGCATTATTTCCGAATTTAACAGCTTACCAGAACATTGAATATGGATTGAAAAATCGCAAGGTTCGTAGTAAAGAGAGAAATGAAAGAGTCTTAGAAGCTTTAAAGCTAGTTGATTTAGTGGAAATCAAAAATAAATACCCAGGACAGTTATCTGGCGGACAGCAGCAACGGGTGGCGTTGGCAAGGGCAGTCGCGCTTTCACCAAAGTTCTTATTACTGGATGAACCTTTGTCTGCCTTAGATGCAAAAGTAAGAGAAAAGCTTCGTTACGAAATCCGTTCGATTCAAGAAACGTTGGGAATCACAACGATAATGGTCACCCATGATCAGGAAGAAGCTCTAACAATGGCCGACAAAATTATCGTTATGAATAATGCAGAGGTCATACAAGTGGGTACTCCAGAAGAAATTTATGATCAACCGAAATCACCATTTGTAGCTGATTTCATCGGATCCATTAATATGTGGAATACGGAAAGGGGAAAATCTCAAACCTTTGCCATTCGACCAGAACATATTGAAATCAGTAAAGAAGGAGGCTTGCTTTCTGAAGTTGAACACATTGAGTTTCGCGGTGCATTCTATCGTTTGAAATTAATGGTAAGAGAGGCCGATTCACCATTAAAAGACGAAATCGTAAAAGTGGATTTATCCGCTCAGATGATTGACAATCATCAATTAAAAAAGGGAGATTTAATCAACATAAACCTTCCCGAAAATCAAGTATTAACCTATAAAGAACAGGTGGTAGTATAAATGGAATTGGTTCGTCGTTTCTTTCCCTCCTTTGAGATTACGGCAAAAAAAGTAAAACAAAAAAGTGGAAGGAATGAGCGGTTACAATCTCTCATGATCCTGTTTATCATTCTCTCCTTTTTAGTTAGCCTAGTAATTCCTTTAGGGTTTTTGTTTTCACAAACTTTATATAATAAAGCGGGAGAATTTGTAGGAATCCAAAATTTTGTAGAGTATTTTGCAACCTCTTCATTAGTCTCTTCCTTGCAAAATACAGTATTCATTTCAACGATGACAATGGTCATTTCTGTTGGACTAGCATTTATCTATGCCTATTGCTTAACGAGGACGAAAATCGCAGGAAAAACATTATTCAGATATGTTGGACTGCTACCACTTTTTGCACCTACAATGATGCATGGGATTGCCTTGATGTATTTATTTGGAAATCAAGGCCTTATTACGAAAGGGTTTTTTGGAGCCATTCCTGGATGGGAAATCGATTTGTATGGTCCAATTGGTATTATTATTGCAGAGACCATCTATACGTTTCCTCAAGCCTTTCTAATCTTATATATCACATTACAGCATACAGACTACCGGCTGTATGAGGCTGCTGATACTTTAGGAACTAGTAAAATAAAGCAATTACTTTCTATTACTCTTCCTAGTGCAAAATATGGTGTTATTAGCTCTATGTTTATTGTTTTTACACTTAGCTTTACGGACTATGGAGCTCCTAAGGTTGTAGGCGGCCAGTATAATGTATTGGCAACGGATATATACCAACAAGTGGTAGGCCAACAAAATCTGTCAATGGGGGCTACAGTAGGGGTTATTCTAATGCTTCCAGCTCTCTTAGCCTTTGTCGTAGATCAAATCACTCAGAAGAAACAGGCTTCATATGTGTCAGCAAAATCAATTCCATACAAATTGACTACTAATCGTTTAAGAGATGCATTTGCCTTCCTTTACTGTTCTGTACTCACACTCATTGTATTAATGATTTTTATGGCAGTGATTGTAGCAGCAAGTGTAAAGGTATGGCCCTACAACTTAAGTTTCACATGGGAACATTTCATGTTTTCAAGTATGACGGGAGATGGATTATCAGCGTATAAAAATAGTTTAATTGCCTCAAGCTTAACTGCGGTTATAGGAACGATCCTAACCTTTTTATTTGCTTATTCTATTGAAAAAATCCGCAAACATTATGGCGTAAGGAAAATCGGCTATCTATTATCGATTATTCCTTTAGCCATTCCTGGTTTAGTAATTGGTATCAGTTATGTGTTTTTCTTTAGCAAACCAGAAGTTAGTATATTTGGACTGACGATCTCAAATCCGTTTCATTTCTTGTACGGAACCATAGCCATCATTGTAGTTGCAAACATTTTACATTTCTATTCAGTAGCCTTTGTCACAGCTACGACTTCATTGAAAAAATTAGATAAAGAGTTCGAACTAGCTTCAGAATCGATGGGAGTTCCATTTTATAAGACATTTTTTAGAGTGACAGTTCCAATGTGTTTGCCAGCCATTTTAGAGATGGCGATGTTTTATTTTGTAAATTCGATGGTTACGATCTCAGCTGTAGTTTTTCTTTATACGGCAGATTTTAAACTAGCCGCAATTTCGATTGTAAACATGGATGACGCAGGTAATCTTGCATCAGCAGCAAGTATGAGTGTTCTCATTGTCATAACGAATATCGTAGTGAGAGTACTGTATGAATGGGCTGTAAAAGGGTTGACCAAACGAAACGAAAAGTGGAAATCAACAAAAGGATAAGAAAGGTGGAATTTGCTATGAACAAAATTGAAGGAGTTATTTTCGATTGGGCAGGAACAACGGTTGATTACGGGTGTTTTGCTCCACTGCATGTTTTTTTGAAGGTATTTGAAGAAAAAGGAGTTTCGATCACTTTTAAGGAAGCACGTGAACCAATGGGTTTATTAAAGATCGATCATATCCGTGCGATTACCAAAATGCCAAGAGTACGGAAGGAATGGATCACCGTTCATGGAAATGAACCTGAAGAACAAGATATTCAAGCTATGTATAGCAACTTTGAAAAAACATTATTTGCTAGTTTAGCAGATTATACGACACCGATTCCTGGAGTATTAAATGTTGTTAAACAATTAAGGGAACGAAATATCAAGATAGGATCGACAACAGGTTATACACGAGAAATGATGGACATTGTTAAAAAGCATGCAAAAGAAAATGGCTATTCACCGGATTTCCTTGCAACTGCTGATGATGTTAAGCAGGGCAGACCGTTTCCTTGGATGTGTTATTACAATGCTATGGAGTTGGGAATTTATCCGATGAACCGCATGATGAAAATCGGAGACACCACGACAGATATGAAGGAAGGACGAAATGCAGGAATGTGGACGGTTGGCGTAGTCCTTGGGAGTAGTACTCTTGGCTTATCAGAAGAAGAGGTGACCCAGTTAGAAGATAGTGTCCTTAAAGAGAAAATGAAGGCTGCTCGACTAGAACTTCTGGAAGCTGGAGCCCATTATGTGATTGATTCAATTAGTGAATTAATGGGATTGATCGATTTAATTGAAAATAAAAAGGAAACATTACATCATTCATAAGGAGATGTGCCCAAATGAATAATCCATATTTATTACTAACTCCAGGCCCATTAAGTACATCTGACACAGTAAGGTCTGTTATGCAGAAAGATTGGTGTACATGGGATGATGAATATCTACAGCTTGTTCAAACGATCCGTAAGAAATTAGTGGTTTTGGCGACACATCAACATATTGATTACACCGCTGTCCTTATGCAAGGAAGTGGAACGTTTACAGTGGAGTCTGTCATTGGAAGTGTAATACCGAAAGAGAAAGGAAAACTTCTCGTTGCCACAAATGGAGCATATGGTACTAGAATTGTAAAGATTGCTAGTATGTTGAATATTCCGGTGGTTACTCTTCAGAAAAACGAAAATGAATTGATAACTCCTATTGATGTAGAAAATGTACTCTTAGAAAACCCGGATATCACACATGTAGCTGTCGTTCACTGCGAGACGACAACGGGTATTCTTAATCCTGTAGAGAAAATCTGTCATATTGCCAAAAACCATGGGAAAGTAACAATAGTTGATGCAATGAGCAGCTTTGGCGGTATAGAAATCGACGTACACGAATGGCATATCGACTTTCTCATCAGTAGTGCTAATAAGTGTATACAGGGTGTACCAGGCTTTGGGTTTGTAATTGCAAAAAAAGAAGAAATAGAATCTTGTAAGGGTCACGCGCGATCGCTATCACTAGATCTATACGATCAGTGGAATACGATGGAGGAGTTCTATGGAAAGTGGCGTTTTACCTCTCCTACACATACTGTCCGTGCCTTCTACCAAGCCCTTTTAGAACTGGAAAAGGAAGGTGGAATCCAGGAGAGGAATCATCGTTACAAAGAAAATCAGACGCTGCTGGTAGACGAAATGAAAAAGATGGGATTCCAAGCTTTTATCGATCATCATCATCAATCACCGATTATTACATCGTTTTTGTATCCAGATAAAGAATTTAACTTTCCGAGCTTTTATCAATATTTAAAGGAAAAAGGATTTGTGATTTATCCTGGGAAAGTGTCAGAAGTTCAGACGTTTAGAATTGGAAATATAGGAGAAGTATATCCAGACGATATAAAGAAATTGGTTGATAGTATTAAAGAATTTTCTACAAAGAAAGGAACGATTACTTTATGAAAGTCTTTTGTCTAGGCGGAGCAGGAAAGATCGCAAGAGAAGCAGTTTTAGATTTAGTACAATACTCAAAGTTTGAGAAAATTACCATCGCTGATTACAACGAGGAAGAAGGAAAACGTGTTGTAGAATGGTTGAATGACCCAAGAGTTGATTTTGTAAAAGTAAATGTTCATAACCATGATGATACAGTAGCAAAGATGAAGGGCTACGATATCGTTATGGATGGCACAACGATAGCCCTTAATGGAAAAACTACTGCGTGTATCGCAGAAGCTGGTTGTCACGGGATTAATTTAAATGGATTCGGGGAAGAAGATCCTTACCATGAAATATTTGTAGAAAAAGAGAAAACCTGTTTACCTGGATTTGGAATGACACCTGGTTTAACACAGTTAATGGCCATGCATGCCGCTAATCAATTAGATACAGTGGAAAGTGTAAGAGTAAGTCATGGCTCTTATCGACCTATCGCATTCTCTAAATCTATAACAGAAACGACAACATACGAGTATGATCCAGAATTGCCAGGAAGAGTCGTTTATGAAAATGGCGAGTTTATTCAAGTACCCCCATTTGCACGTCCAAAAGAAATAAAATTGCCAGAACCATACGGGACAGGGACACAATATATTATCCCTCATGCCGAAACGAAAACACTTGCAAAAGCGTTAGAGTCGAAGAATGTTCAATTAATTGAAGTCAGAGGCACTTGGCCAGAACAAAATATGAAATTAGTCAGAGCTTTATACGAATATGGTATTTTAAGGAATGAATCGATTAAGATAAATGATCAAGAAGTAGGAATTATGGATTGTATTGCCGAATATTTATCTCAATCAAAAGAAGGAACAGAAACAAAACTATATGGCTACGCTTTGCATATAGAAGTGATTGGCATGAAAGATCGCGATAAAGTAAAGCATGTCTTAACACACACACACCCAACTTCAGATGGATCGGTAGAAGGCTGGGAAGGTTTACGGGCCTATACAAGAAATGTAGCTATTCCTTTTGCGATAGCAACGGGAATGATTGCTGAAGGATTGGTACATGAGAAGGGAATCATTACACCAGAGGAAGCTTTCAAAAGCCCATCTCTATTTTTTGAAGAATTAGAAAAACGTGGTATCTTTGTACATAAAGAAATGGAATTTATAAATGTTCCTGCAAAAGTAAATTCCAATTCAAAATGAAATTTAAGAAAAATCGTTCGGAAAGGGAATAGGATATGTCGCTTTTAGCTGAAGAAAGAAAGACGATTATCATGGCGGAAATAGATGAGTTTGGTCAAGTTAGAGTGAACGAATTGGCGAAAAAATTTGACGTGTCTACAGAAACGATCCGCCGTTATCTAGAAGAGCTTGAGAGTGAAAAAAAATTAAAAAAGGTGTATGGTGGGGCTGTAAAGGTGAATGATGAGATCGGTGAACCCACCATGTATGAAAGAGAAATCATTCGAATTGACGAAAAGAAAAAAATAGCAAACCGGGCAATAGCCTGTATCGAAGATCGAGACGTGATCGTCATAGACGAAGGGAGTACAACGTTACAAATGGTAAAGGGGTTATGTGAAAAGCGAAATCTTACAGTCGTAACCAACTCTTTTCCGGTAGCTTCTATGCTCATGTCTTACTCCAATAAACAACAGTTTGATGGAGAAGTGATCTTTATTGGCGGGAAGGTCCGCTCACTTCATTATCGTTCATCAGGGTCATTGTCAGAAAAAATCGCAGAGGAATTCTTCCCAGATAAAGCATTTATCTCTGCGGATGGGATTGTGTCTAAACAAGGGGTTATGAGTTTTGATTTAGAAAAATCCTTGCTTGCACAGGTTTATATTAAGAATGCTTCTACATCGTATATTTTGGCGGATCATTCCAAAATTGACACAAAAGCAAATTATCGACTGGCTAGTATGGAAGATATAGATTATATCATTAGTGATATCGATATTCCAGGACATTGGAAGACGGTAAGAGGAATAGAAGATAAGTGGTTATCCTGTTAATCATGTGAATTTATTAAGTACTTCTCCAAATAAAAGGAGGGGTACTATTTTTTTATACAAAATCCTTGAATTCTTTTCCATCATTGACCATAATAAAAAGTATTCCATGGGGCTGATCGTGTTGCTGGTGCATACCTAGGTCTTCAAAACCTCTTGGGAGGCGCGTGCCGTCTCCGCTGGGTTCGATTCCCAGGCAGTCCCGCCAATTTTATTAATGATAATGAAATGAATATAGCTATTTTTAAGCTACTCGAATACTTGAGTAGCTATTTTGATTGTTTTTATCATTAAGGGGCATGTAGGAATTCCGACATTATTCTATTTTAGGAAGTTAGTCAGATACATACGGGATATAAGATTGTTGATTGTCAAAATGACGAATAAATTATTTTATGGTCCTAATTGTAGTATTTACATCGTGGTGCATAAAAATGACAATTTACCTTATTTTTCAAATATTTGTAAAATTTAAACTTTGGAGAAAACAGGAAATATTTCTTTACGTCCGAATCTTCAACATGATATGATTCAAATTGGTTATAGATGGAAAGCGAAACAGTCAACCATTTTATAACTATAAGATCTAATTAGGGGGTTACATAGATGAAAAAGTTATGGGCGCTAGGTTTAGCATTATTGTTAGTAGCAGCAGGATGCTCTGATAACAATGCAGAAGAACCGGCAGACAAAGAGAAAGATACTAAAGAAGAATCAACTGAATCTAAAGACACTTCTGGTGCAGTGATGGATTTTTATCTGAACCTGACATCAACGCTTAACGGTTTAGACGGTAAATTAAATGAGTATGAAGCTGAAATTGCTTCTGATGAACCACCAACTAAAGAAGAACTTGCTACACTTAAAAAAGAAGCTGCTGAATCAGCAGGTAATGTAGTAAAAGAATTAGAAGGTATGGAAGTTAGCGACGACCTTGGAGATGTAAAGAAAGATCTAGAAACTTTCGTGAAAACTCTTACTGAATCTTACCAAATGAAAGCTGATGCCCTGGCTAAAGAAGGGGAAGTAAATCTTGATGCAGCGAATGGGAAGTTTACAGAAGCTGCTGAACAAATAGGGGCTGTTCAAGAAGAAGTAGGTCTTGCCAAATCCACTCTTGAAAATGACTTAAATGGCTAATTAAAATGGGTAGGCCCTATTGGACCTACCTTTTATTATTGGGAAATTTGTTACTTGATTTATCAAAATTCATTTATTTACTACCAAAAAAACGCCACCAACATAGAATAAAGTATGAAACCTTAAAGGTGGTATGTCGTAGTGAAACGGCGGCGTTCTGGTAGAAAGGAATGGACGGATTTGATACGTAACCTGTCCTATTTCGAATTCAAGAAAGAAAAACTAGATGAGTATTTTCTGGAACTTGATGAGTTATTGGAAAGGCTAAACAAAGTTGATTGAGATGAGTTCTTCTTAATAGGGGATCTTTAATCAATCAACCTTTTATTTTTAGATTAAATTTTCCCAACTGATTAAAGAAATAAAGAGGTTATCCCTAATTGATTGGGATAACCTCTTTAATTTTTTGTATAGGTGCGTGGTTATACTTGAAATATAATCAAGAAACTCTTTCTCTGTTGTCCTTTGATCCTAATGATTGAAATATTTGAGAGAGTTCAAGTGATTTGTTTTCAATGAGTTCTTTTCCTGATAGAGGTAGATTCGTGAAATCTAGTTCTTTTCCTATATAGACCTTTATGGGTTTTCTACTTAACAATTCTTTGAAAGTTTTCGGTCCATCATACTTTGCTGGGATCAATGGTACGGAAGCTTTATAAGCAATTGTAACTGCTCCGCGCTTTAAAGCTAGATCTTCTTCTGTTCTTGTACCAGTAGGGAAAATACCGACTACATGACCAGATCGTAGTAATTTTAGTGGTGTTTTCAATACACTTGGACCCGGGTTTTCCCGATTCACTGGAAATGCATGTATTTTTGGAAGAAGATGCTTAAGAATCATCAATTGAAACAATTCTTGTTTTGCCATATAGTGAACATTTCTTGGCCACACGCTAAAAGCAAGGAAAAGGACATCTAACCAAGTACTATGATTACAAACAATTACATAGCTACCATCTTTAGGGAGTCGTTCTCTGTTCATTACAGTGAGTTTTCCTCCAAATAGAGTCATAACACTCTTAGCTAAACGATAAATAAATGAATACATCTTTTTACACTCCATCTTTTTTCTTATGAAAATTTTAACCTATTTTTACTAGGAAAAATAGATAGGATTGACAAAAAAAGGGGGCAATTTGAACAAAACGTTTCGTAAAAGAATAACAAGGTTTTGATATAATCATAGATAGGAAAATGGATGAAGAGGTGATTAGATGAAATTTATACATACAGCCGATTGGCATTTAGGGAAATTAGTACATGGGATTTATATGACGGCAGAACAGCGCGAAGTTTTGCTTCAATTTGTTCAATTGGTTAAAGAAGAAAAGCCAGATGCCATTGTCATTGCAGGAGATCTTTATGATCGGTCCGTTCCTCCAACAGAAGCAGTTGAATTACTGGATGAAATTCTATTCAAAATAAATGTTGAATTAAAAACTCCAATTATAGCGATTTCAGGAAATCATGATAGCGCTGAACGACTTTCTTTTGGGTCATCATGGTACAAACATAGTCAATTTCATTTGAAAGGAAAGCTGACAAAAGACTTCACGCCGGTGAAAATAAAAGGAGTTAATTTTCATTTAGTGCCATATGCAGAACCAGGGATTGTCCGTCAATTGTTAAATGATGAACGTATTGTTTCCCATCATGACGCAATGAAAGCAGTCGTTGAGAGGATTCAGGAAGAGATGGATCCGAATGAGTTACATGTGTTTGTGGGACATGCCTTTGTTTTAGGCGGGAAGACGACCGATTCTGAACGAACCTTGTCAGTTGGTGGTTCTGGATGTGTAGGTGCGGAGGTTTTTGAGTGTTTTCACTATACCGCCCTAGGTCATTTACATAGTCCAGATGCCATTAAACACGATACCATTAAATATTCGGGCTCACTCCTAAAATATTCTTTTTCAGAAGCGAAGCAGCGGAAATGTGTGTGCATCGTAGAACTTGATGAGAATGGAAAGGTATCTATAGGGGAGCGTTCCCTCACACCTTCTAAAGATATGAGGGAAATTGAGGGTTACATAGATGATTTAGTAGACCCTAGTTTTTATACTGATCAACAAATAAATGATTATTTGAAAATCACCTTATATGATGAGGGAGCCCTTATGGATCCAATCAATAAATTACGTCAAATTTATCCTAATGTACTTCATCTTGAACGAAAGATTGACCGTATCGATTCTCGGCAAAAAGACGAAATGGAAGTGCGCCAACAAGAAAAAAAATCAGAGCTTGAGCTATTTGAAGAATTTTATCAAGACATGACCACTCTCCCATATTCAGAAGAGAAAAAGAAGATCATTGCAAGTGTCATGGAAAAAGCGAAAAAGGTGGTGGAAAGTAAATGAAGCCAATAAAGCTAACAATGCAAGCATTTGGCCCCTATGCAGGGGAGGAAACGATAGATTTTGAAGCCCTTGAAAACCGAACAATGTTTGTCATTTCTGGAAAAACCGGATCTGGAAAAACCACGATTTTTGATGGGATTTCCTATGCAATTTACGGGAAAGCTTCTGGTGAAGATAGAAATGGAACCGACCTTCGAAGTCAATTTGCAAATGATGACATGATGACAGAAGTAAGCCTGGATTTTTCCCTTCGAGGTAAGACCTATCATATTTGGCGATCTCCACAACAGGAAAAGAAAAAAGCCCGGGGTGATGGATATACGACTGTAAATGCCCGAGCAGAATTATATGTTTTCAACGAGGATGGCGACAAACAAATAATCGGGTCAAATGTGAGGGAAGTCGAAGAAAAAATTAAAATGATCATACAATTAGATGCCAATCAATTCCGGCAAATATTAATGATTCCACAGGGTGAGTTTCGTAAGCTTCTTACATCTGAAAGTAAAGATAAGGAACTTATACTCCAGCGGCTATTTCACACTGAATATTACAAAGTGATCCAAGATCAGCTTAAAGATGAAAGTGATGAATTAAAACAAAATGTAGAGAAATCA
Source organism: Rossellomorea pakistanensis (assembly GCF_016908495.1). Taxonomy (GTDB): domain Bacteria; phylum Bacillota; class Bacilli; order Bacillales; family Bacillaceae_B; genus Rossellomorea; species Rossellomorea pakistanensis. Next base: position 721,711 of record NZ_JAFBDZ010000003.1, read on the forward strand.
ATCGAAATTAGAACAAGACTATTATTAAATTTACACTATGAGGAAAATGAACCACTTAAAGAGGAGCTATTGGCCCCGTCCTTGAATGATAAAAAAATAATAGAGCTCCTTCTTCCTCATTTAGATCAGATGAACAAAGAGCTAGAAGGAATGAAAGTAAATTTTGAAAATAAACAAAAAGAGCGGGATTCTCTACAAAAAAAGATTATTGAAGCAGAAGGACTTCTCGAACAGTTTAAGCTTCGAAACCAATTACGAGCAGAACAAAGAAACTTAGAAACAAGGAAAGCTCTCATAGACGATAAGAAAAAAGAAATTTCACAAGCCCATAAAGCGGCTCGCCTTCTTCAGCAAGATGAATATTGTCATAAATTAAAGCGTGATTTAGACATTATTAAAAGGGAAGAGCTTCAATTGAGAACGTCCCTAGAAGTAGGAAAGAAAAAGCTCGAAAAGGCTGAAAATCAGTGGAATGTTGAAAAGGATAAAGAGATTGAGCGTATAAATGCAGTGAAAAAGGTGAATCAGCTAGATGCAATGCAAAAAAACGTTTATTCTTTTTCACAGCTTGAAAAAGAAGTACTTAAACTGAAAAATCAATTGTCATATGAAAACACGTCACTAGAAAAATTACAATCTTTAATAGCAAATTCAAAGCAGCAGTTGATTGAGAAGGAAAAACAAAAAGAGGAGCTTGAGAATGTTAAAGAGCAGCTTTTTGTAAAGGAAAAGGAGCTGTCTCATAAAGAATCCATTGAAAAACAACTTAGAAATGTAAAGAACATTGAGAACGAAGAAAGCAAGCTTTTGAAGCTGACTAATGATAAAAAAGAGAAGCACGAGCACACTGTGAGAAGGGTAGAAGATGCTCGACTAACCTTACAACATCTGGAGGAGAAATGGCAGCGTGGACAAGCAGGAATCCTCGCGATGAAGCTGAAAGATAAACACCCGTGCCCGGTATGTGGTTCGATTCATCATCCAAATCCTGAGCGATCCCAGGACGATCTTCCCTTAGAAGGGGACCTAAAAGGCGCAAAAGAGGCCCTTTCCATTGCTGAGAAAGAAGAGGGTCAAGCTGAAAGAGAATTTTATGAGGTAGATGCAAAACTGAAAGCACGGAAAGAGGCTCTTGAACAGTCGATATCAGAAGTATCAGAAGAAATAACTGGGTTCACTCTAGAGCAGCTTGATCTTTTCATTCGTGATACAGAACAGATGAAAAAGGAATTACAACGATTTATTAATGAAGCAAAGGAACAATGTTCGAAACTTTCATCATTACGTAATCAGCTTCTTCTAATAAAAGAAAAACTTACAGAGTATGAAGAAAAATATCAGCAAGGAATGCAGCAATTTCAAGATTTAAAAGACCAATTTTCAAATGAAAATGCAAAACTTGAGAATCTTAAGGAGACAATTCCTGCAGAAATTCGATCAAAAGAAAGCTTCGACCGAGCTATACTGCAAGCACAGAGTAACCGTGATGCTTTACAGAAAGCATTTGAGGATGCCCAAAATCAGTTTCATCGCCTAGATAATGAAGTTTCTGTGAAGGTAGCTCAAGTAAAAGATAAAGAAGGGCAAATGAATGCTTGCGAGGAAGCATTAAAAAAAGAGCGCCAGATCTTCTTAAATCTTTTAGAAGAACAAGGATTTGATCATTATCGCAGCTTCCATGATGCAAAAAGAACAGATGCCCAAATGATCTTCTTAGAAAAAGAAGTCCAACAGTTTGGCGAGGAATTACGATCTGTTACTGATCGACTGAAGGATATAGAAAAAAGTCTTGAAAACAAAGAAATGCCGGAATTAGAGAATCTAAAAACAGAATTTAGAAATGTAAGTAATGAACTGCAAACAATAAACAACCAAGTAAATGAGCAAAGAAACAAAATAAAAGATAATGAGCAAATTCGTGAACAGGTACGACAGGTAAATGAAGATATGAAAGAGCTTGAAGAACGATATAAATTAGTGGGACATTTAGCAGAAATGGCCCGTGGACAAAATGCACATCGAATCACCTTTGAACGTTATGTCTTGGCATCATTTTTAGAAGAAATATTACGAGTTGCTAATGACCGGTTAACAAAAATGACTTCTGGAAGGTTTCAATTAATCAGGAAACGTAACAGAAGCAAAGGAAATGTTCAAAGTGGACTTGAATTATTGGTTTTTGATCAATATACAGGGCAAGAGCGACATGTGAAGACTTTATCTGGAGGAGAAAGCTTCAAAGCTGCATTAGCTCTTGCCTTAGGTCTAGCGGACGTTGTACAACAATATGCTGGTGGTGTTTCATTAGAGACGATGTTCATTGATGAAGGATTTGGTACCTTAGATCCAGAATCGCTTGATCACGCAATTGAAGCTCTAATGGACATTCAAAACAGCGGTCGTTTAGTTGGAATCATTTCGCATGTTCCAGAGCTAAAGGAGCGAATTGATGCACGTTTAGAAGTCATTTCTACACAGGTTGGGAGTCGAACCGAATTTCAGTTCTTAGCTTAATGAAAGGAAAAGAGTCAATCATGTGTTGGCTCTTTTTTATCGTGTATAAGGAAATAAAATGTGGAAAAGGATAACAAGATATAGATTGAATTGATTTTCAAATTCTAACCATTCATCTTTAAATTAACATAATTTTCGAATAACATAGAAGTGTAAGATAAAATCAAATGGCAGGTGTGAGAGATGAAATTATTCTTTTATATTTTGGTCATCATTATTGCAGGAGGCGTTTCCTTTGGATGGAGCTGGAAAAGACTACTTGATTTTAATAGCTATAGGAAACCGTTTATTGAAGGATCTGTTTTAACTTTTTTAATATTGTTTGTATCCTCTATTTGGTGGTACTTTACTGAGAGTAACCCTGAAGTTGGTATGACCGGAATCTTTTACAACCTGATAGCCTTTCTTGTGATTATTACGTGCAATGGATTTATTCTAGCGTTATTGTTCTCTAAGAAAAAACAGAGAGAAGGATTGTCATGAAACGGATTGGAATAGATGCTGGGGGTTCATTAGTTAAAGTAGTTTATGAGGAGAAGGGGAGACGTCATTATAAAACATTTGAGGTAGCTGAAATAGGGAGTATCCTGAATTGGCTTCATTTGATTGCACCAGAAGCACATTATTTTGTAACGGGAGGCAGTGCTAGTCAATTAAAGGATAAACTATCAACAATGACAGAGGTTCCAGAGTTTGATGCTGTCTGTAAAGGGGCTCAGGTTTTACTCAATGAAGAATTAGAATTAGATGAATCGTTTCTATTAGTGAGTATTGGGACAGGAACATCGTATTTTATAGTAGAACCAGGTTCAGGCTTTAATAGACTGCTTGGAAGTGGAATTGGCGGGGGAACTTTTATGGGGCTCGGAAATATGCTGACGGGAGTAAAGGAATTTAATGGACTTGTAGAGCTTGCGAGTAAAGGTGACCGTACATCTGTAGATTTAATGGTTAAAGATTTGTACACTTCAGGGCCAACTCCTATACCTGGTCACTTAACCGCTTCAAATTTTGCAAAAGGAAAAAGAGGCAGTTATGCAGTAGAAGATGCCGTCAGGGCTCTTATAAATATGATTGCTGAAACAACGGTTTTGATGGCGAATGGGACCTCCAAGATTCATGGAATTCGAAAATGGGTTTTTGTTGGCAGTACGGTAAATGGAAACCAACCATTGAAAGATGATCTTACACAATTCCAAGATATGATTCCCTATGAACCTATCTTTTTGACCCATGGGGCTTATGCTGGAGCAGTGGGTGCCTTGGTGAATCGAAATAATTATTAAATAACTATAATTATATTATGTAAAGTTCAGGCAACCACTCTGAGGAGATCAGAGTGGTTTTTTGACGGAAAATTATAATTGAAAAAATTTGATAAATCAATTCTATCCAAAAAATTTTTATTCGATTATATTTAATTTGTTATCTTATAAAAATGCAGAAAGAAGGAAAAGAGAAAAATGAAGAAGTGGCTTATCGGTCTTATATTAGCGTTAGTAGGTTTTGCGTTTACACCATTTGTAAGTCATGCCGCAATAATCGAAGAAGAGTTGGAAGACTTCCTATTGGAGAATAATCTAACGGAAGAAGAACTTGTGGAGCATCTATCATTCTATTACGATGAAGAACTCGCTTCATTCGCTTCGATTAATGAGCTATCTGACTATATTGGTGAGAGATTAACAGAGGAAAATCTTCTCCCGGTATTAGAAAGTCATGGCTTTGTTTCAGTAGAGGAAGCAACGAATTATTTAATAGAATATGGCGAAATTCTTGAAGGAGAAGATATAATCTCTACTTACCTTTTTACAAGTGCACTAGATGAGACGCTATATTTTTATGAAGAGGTTGAATTCGATGCAGAAGAAATTGGCTTAGATGAATTTGATTTAACGAGTGAAGAAATGACGGCTTTATTTGAGCATTTAATGACACTTGAAATTGATGATAAAGAGTTTGAAGAAAAATTATTAGCGTTAGATGCACGTTTAATGGCTTTAGGTGATTTTGAATCAGCGGAGGATTTAACTACTGCTCAAATTGAAGAATTGTACAATGTTATGAATGAATTGCTTGCACTCTTTAAACTACAGGCAAAGTTTTATTTGTTGGATGCTGATGGAAATACCAGGCTTCTATCAAGCCAAGAACTAATTTCTTTAGAATCTACAAATGGACAAGATCTTCTAATTGAAATTTATGACCTTAATGGCAACTTTTTAGCTGATATGATTTTTACATCGGATATGTTCGATTCAGAATGGTTTGAAGAAACAACGGAATCGATTGCTTCTCCTGAAACCGTTAAAGCAGTTACTGAACCACTCAAGACATCGGTTAAAGGGGCAAAGCTTCCGAAGACAGCAGGATTCTATACTGAAAAACTTATTGTTGGGATTGCACTTCTTTTAATGGGACTTTTATTATTTAGAAAATGGCGTGCGATGACAAGCAAATGAATAAAGCGGTAGTCATTTGTTTAGCTATCCTTTTTCTTATAGCAGGGGGAAGCTTAATCTTTACCAATGGGTTGATCTTATTTAAAGGGAATACAATGAAACCAGTTACTTCTGAAAAAATAGCTTCTGAAGTGAGTGGTGAGCCAAACGATACATCCCTATATGCTCACAAACCAAAAATCGGTGAAGAAATCGGTACGTTAACGATTCCGAAACTAGAGCAGTCATTGGCCATCTATCATGGTGCCAATGAAGATGAACTTGAAAAAGGTGTGGGTCACTATCATGGAAGTGTCCTTCCTGGTGAAAATGATAATTCTGTTTTATCAGGACATCGGGATACCGTATTCCGACAACTTGGAGAAGTTAAAATCGGGGATATGCTAGTGGTTACAACCGAAGCGGGTGAATTCACGTATAAGGTTCAAAAAATCAGGATTGTTGATCCAGATGATCGTACAATTGTTGTTCCTAAACCAAGAGCGACCTTAACTGTCAGTACATGCTATCCCTTCCGATTTATTGGACCCGCTCCAGAAAGGTATGTCTTAATCTCTACGTTAGTTGATTCCAAGATTTATAGTAAAAAAAGCTAAAAGAGGCTGTCCTAAAAGGGGCAGGAACTACCTTGTAATATGGTTCCTGACACCTTGGTTATAGGACAGCTTTTCCTATTAAACAATTATTATAGAAAGTTAGTTCATTCCTCTTTTATCAGAACTCGATATAGAACATATCTCCCTGTCTACATTTGGGATTTAATGATTATTTTCTCTCCTTGATCATTTGGAAATATAAGATCAGATCCTAGTTGCTCTTCAAATTTTCATCCTATTTCTTTTTTACTCTGAATGATTTCTTTATTTGCTTCTTTTTGAGATAACTTCGTTAGGTACCAATTATTGTCTTGGTTCTGCTTGACATTTGTTAATGCTCCGCAAGAGCCCTCTGTTTCTAAATGATTTTAATTGGTTACTATTATTAAACGGTAAGGAAGGAATGGATACGTATAAACATACACCTAAGATAACGATAGTAATTCCAGTGAATGTGATCGATTTTTTCATCATTATTCCTTTTCAATTAAGTCGGTAAGGAATCCCTTATACTCATCTGTGCTTACAAACAATCCTAGTCCATAATATGTGGCCACAGTTGTGATGACCGTCCATAGTGTTAAACTCGCTATCATCCAGCCTGTAACCCATTTACGTTTCGCTCCAAAGCTCATACTCATGAATGCGGCAATATGGGAGCCGACTATTAGTGGTCCGATAATTGTTAGACCTGGAAGCCCGTATTGGTTCCACAGCTTATTGGCTCGTTTTGAACGTTTAGTTTCAATAACTTCTTCATTTGAAGAGGAAACGATTCCTTCTGCTGCCATTTGTTTTTTCTTTTTACGCTTGAGCAAATATCCCTTCACTTTGTCTACCAGAAATATTACAAATAATACCGTAATGAGATTCCCTAAAAAAGCTGCTAGTGCTACAGGGATAGGTGAAAGTCCTGATACAATTCCAAGAGGAACAATCCCGATAATTTCCAATAAGGGAGTTGCTGCTAATAAAAATATCATGATGTAAGCCCAAATAATATCCATAAATAATTCTCCTTTTCAATGATGCTTTTATTGTAACAAATAATGGTAAAACTAGCATTTAAGAAGTTATCTTCACAAAATCTTCAAGAAATCTTCATGGAAACCTGTTAACACGAATTGTTTTTCGAGAGGGGTTCGTCTAACATATAAAATGAAATACATAGTTCTTTATCCTTGGAGGGGTTACCTTGAAAAAATATAGCTTAATGATCCTTTTGGTGGGAGTCCTTCTCTTATCTGCCTGCGGTGGTGGTTTCAAAGCAGATACGGATTGGGAAGTTCAAGATTTCTCATATGTAAATCAAAATAATGAAAAGGTCAGCTTGAATGATTTAAAAGGGAAAGTGTGGATTGCAGATTTTGTTTTTACGAACTGTGAAACGGTCTGTCCCCCAATGACGTATAATATGACACAACTTCAAAAAAAGCTAAAGGAAGAAGGGATAACCGATTACCAAATCGTTTCCTTCAGTGTCGATCCCGAAGTAGATAAGCCAGAAGTGTTAAAAGAATATATCAGTAAATATGAAGCAAATACTGAGAAATGGGATCTACTTACAGGCTATTCGATGGATGAAATTTCGGAGTTCGCTGAAAAATCATTTAAAACGATCGTTGCCGACGATCCTAAATCAGATCAAGTTGTACATGGTACAAGCTTCTATCTTGTTAATCAAGAAGGTGTTGTCGTAAAAAATTATACTGGTATAGAGGAAGTACCATTTGATCAAATCGCAAGTGATATTGAAGCACTTATTGAAGAAGGAAAGTAGGGAGCCATTTTGGTTCCTTTTTTTATTAGATAAGAATGTATTTAAATTTGGAGTGATTATGGATAAAAAAGTTTGTCAGTGGCAAGCGTAAGCGCATAGGCCTTTGGGTCATAAGCCAAGCCCCTAGAAAGGGAAATATCACCCTCCCTAGGTGGTTCGTCTTATGCTTGTCAGGCCTGTTCAATGCGCTTCCGCTTTTCTTATGAAAAACTAGGGCTTAACCATTCATGTATTTTTTGCTATAATGTTCATTTGTAAGAGAAAAGTGTATTACAATACGCCCATACATTTATATCTTGCAAATATAAATCAATAGGTGGTAATAAAAATGAATCAGTATAGAGTGCTTTTATACTACAAATATGTAACCATAGAAAACCCTGAAGAGTTTACAGCCCAACATAAAGAATTTTGTGATTCCTTAGGGTTAAAAGGAAGAATTCTCATTGCATCTGAGGGAATCAACGGGACTGTATCAGGAACTGTGGAACAAACAAGTCAATACATGGATACTATGAAAAAAGATCCGCGTTTTGAAGATATGGTATATAAAATAGATGAAGCAAATGAGCATGCATTCCCAAAAATGAAAGTCCGTCATCGTCCAGAGCTTGTGACTCTTCGTTTAGAAGATGATGTAAATCCTAACAAAACGACGGGAGAATATTTGGATCCTAAAGAATTTTATAAAAGATTACAGGATGAAGATACCGTTGTTCTCGATGCTCGTAATGATTATGAATATGACTTAGGTCATTTTAGAGGGGCCATTAAACCGGACATTGAAAACTTCCGCGATCTCCCTCAATGGGTAAGAGAAAATAAAGAAATTTTAGAAGGTAAGAAAATTATTACGTACTGTACTGGCGGCATTCGTTGTGAAAAATTCTCTGGCTGGCTTGTAAAAGAAGGTTTTGAGGATGTTGGCCAATTACATGGAGGGATTGTTACGTATGGGAAAGACCCAGAAGTTCAAGGTGAACTGTGGGATGGTCAGCTCTACGTATTTGATGAGCGAATTGGTGTGCCAGTTAACCAAAAAGAGCATGTTGTCGTTGGAAAAGATTATTTCTCAGGTGAGCCTTGTGAACGTTACGTCAACTGTGCGAACCCATTCTGTAATAAAAAGATTTTATGTTCAGAAGAAAATGAACATAAATATTTAAGAAGCTGTTCACATGAATGTCGTACACATGAGCGCAATCGATATATTATTGAGCATGATTTAACGGAAGAAGAAGTGGCAGAACGAATGGAAAAGATTAAAGAAACGGAAAAGGCTTAAAACCTTGGAAATGAAACGAGTAAATTCATTAAATGGATTTGCTCGTTTTTTTATGGAGGGATGGTGGCGAAACTCATTTGATTTGGGCATATATTTTCTAAGGAAAGAAAATTCAGATATATTGAAACCTTTTTTGTTTTGATTCGTAAAATAATAATGGAGGGGATATACATGTTATGGTCTATAATCATAACGATCTCTGTCTTGGTTGTTCTTGGACTTGCTGGTGCATTAGGAAGAAGAGCTGTGCATCGAAATAACGAAGAGCAGCTGGAGGAGATGGAAAGGGTTAGAAATAATCATTGGCCAGGTGTATGACGACGATTAAAAAATCTATTGTAATAAGGAGAACCACCACGTCCATATAAGTATTGATTATAGACGTGGTGGCTCAGGACCATTGTCTTCAGACAGACATTTATAAGATAGTTAATGATTTTTCTCCAATGCTAATTTAAGTCCAAATCCTATTAGGACCAGTCCAGTTGCTTTGTCCATAACTTTTTGCACTTTAGGGGAAAGCAGCCAGTCACGCATATAGTTTATAAAAAATACATAGATAAAAAACCAAGTAATGGAAAGAATTGTGTAGATAATTCCCATCATAATAAGCTGATAAATTGTTCCTGAACCAGCATTCACAAATTGCGGAAGGAAGGTTAAGAAGAACATTGCTACCTTTGGATTAAGCACATTTGATAATAATCCTTGTTTATAAGCTGAATTTCGCTTTGATATCTGGCTTGAATCCGCTATATCGCTTTTCTTTTTCGACCAAAAGGAAGAAAGACCTAGATAAATTAAATAAATGGCACCTACATATTTAACGATTTCAAATGCAATAGCGGACTGCATGAGTATAGCAGACAAACCGAATGCAGCGGCAAAAGTATGAATCAGACATCCCGTTGAAATTCCTAAAGCCATTTGAAATCCTGTCGTCCTACCAGTTGATATGGTTCTCTTCGTAATGAGTGCGGTATCAATTCCAGGGCTCATGACGACGAAAAGGGAGAGTAATAAAAACGTAAAGAATTCATTCATTTCGTTTCCCTCCTGACCTGAATTTTTTTGAAATTTAACTAAATTTACCACACTTCAAATCGATTGTTAAGAAAAATATTAAGGTAGGGGTTGATTTCTTTCTATGAAACGAGTTTCAACCCTGCAATACTAATGATGATCCCACTAATCAATAAGATTCGAATCCGATCTTTCGATTCATTAAAAAAAAGCATTCCGACAAGAACACTTCCAGCCGAACCGATTCCAGTCCAAATTGCATAGGCGGTTCCAACAGGTAAGGTTTTGACTGATAGAGAAAGTAAATAAAAGCTTATAGCACCGAAAACTATACACGATAAGCTTGGAATAAGTTTTTTAAATCCTTCAGATAATTTCATGGAAAGGACACCGCCAACCTCTGCGAACCCAGCAATAATTAAACAAATCCATGCCATGATGTTCACCTCTAATCTTAAGATTGTAATGATTCTTGTTCATTAGTTGAAGCTGTCTTTTCATGATTGGTTAATTTTAAACCTATCACACAAGATAATAGCAGTAGAATAAAGAATATTTTCAGAAACGAGACAGGCTCTTCAAGAAATACCATTCCAATAATGGCAGTCCCTGCTGCTCCGATACCCGTAAAAATGGCATATGCCGTCCCAATGGGAATGAGCTTTATTGCTTTTGCGAAAAAATAGAAGCTAGAAGCAATTAGTACAATCGTGATCATGCTTGGTAAAAGGAGTGAGAACCCATTCGAATACTTTAAGCCTAACGCCCACGCAATTTCTAATAAACCACCAATAATTAAAAACATCCACGCCATTTATTTCACCTCATTACTAATTCCATTCCAATAAACTTGCCATGATCCTTCTACTATTTGTTCAAACTTCTCGAACGAATCTACAATGTTACTGCGTGTAAAAATACCATCCAATAGACAATTAAAACTATTAACGTAAGGCTGAATATCGGCTGCTGGTATTTCCCCTTTATTCATTGATTCTTTAAACAAACCAGCCATCATTTCATCAAACTCACGCTCAAAACGAATATTCATTTCATTAATTCTCTCCTTTAAAAGTTCAGGAGGAAACAGTAACATCCGTTTATAAAATAGGATAAGATCCTGATCCTCCCAGCACATTTTGGCATTTTCTATAATGATCTGATAAAGTGTAGCTTTTACTGAAGAATTTTTATCAGTAATCAATTGAAAAAATTGTTCATTATAGCCTTTAAATACTTTTTCTAATGCAGTTAGCAAGATATCATCCTTACTTGAAAAGTGATTATAAAGAGACGGTTTTTTTATTCCTACAAGCTTTGCAATATCTGCTAAGGAAGCACCTTCATACCCTTTTTGTGCAAATAATGAAATGGAAGTGTTGAGAATTTTGGTTTGAGTATCCATTTACATCCCTCCTTAAACTAACGATCGGTAGTTAGTATCGTAGCATAGATTTTATTATAAGTAAATCAACAAAGGAATTAAAAATTTTATGTCGAATGATTGAATGATAGAATAGGGGAGGAATCATCGATGGAGATAAGTATTAGAACAGTAATGGTAAAAGATGCGGAAAGAATAAGTGAAATCATGAGACAAGAAAAAGTATTGCCAAATATCATTTCCCTTCCAAGCATGAGAACGGAAAAGATGGAGGAGCGGTTGAAAAACGCAACCGCTGAAAACCATGAGTTTGTTGCTGAGGTTAATGGGATGGTTGTTGGGTTTTGTGGTTTACATCAAGGACGAGGCAGGCGTTCACATAGTGGAACCCTTTTTATCATGGTGGACGAAGAGTATCATGGAAAGGGAGTCGGAACGGCCCTGATAGAAAAAGTCATCGACCTTGCTGATCAATGGCTGCTTCTTGAGAGGATTGAACTAACAGTAATCGAGAACAATTCAAAAGCAAAATTACTTTATGAGCGCCTTGGATTTGTTGAAGAAGGACTGGCACACGGAACGATCGTACAACATGGGCAATATGTTGGCGAATATCAAATGGCTAGATACTGACCAAACGGAACAATTCAAGAAAGGATGAATACCACTTTTGAAGAAGAAAAACAGTAAAAAACTATGGCTTTTTGACCTATTTATTACCATCATCATTTTTTTATGGATGATGGCCAACTTCTATAACGGTGAAACAGTGAAAGGATTTATATTTTTAATCTTATTTATCGTTATGATTGCTGTTTTATCATTTAAAAAAAGAAGATAGGGGGAGGAGAGTGAATAAACGATACTACACGATTGGCATGGCCGGTCATATTGATCATGGAAAAACAACTTTAACAAAAGCGTTAACAAACATAGATACGGATCGATTAAAAGAAGAAAAAGAACGGAATATTTCTATTGAGCCGGGCTTTGCTCCTCTTTTTGAGGATGAACAAATACAGGTATCTGTCGTTGATGTACCTGGTCATGAACGTTTTATCAGGCAGATGATTGCAGGAGTGGCAGGAATAGACCTCGTTGTTCTGGTTGTTGCAGCGGATGAGGGAGTTATGCCGCAAACGAAAGAGCACTTAGAAATCCTTTCTTTTCTTGGAATTAAATCTGGTATTGTTGCCTTAACCAAAATAGATCGAGTAGAAAAGGATCTCTATGATATAGCAAGGGAAGAAATTACAGAAGAGCTAGTCGGAACCGTGTTCGAAGGAGCCCCTATAGTTTTAGTCGATAGTTTGTCTGGGAAAGGGGTAGAGGAAGTAAAGACATATATTACAAAAACCATCGGGAAACAAGAAACGACGAGGATTCAAGGGGATTTTCGACTGCCCATTGATCAAGTTTTTACCGTAAAAGGACAAGGAACGGTTGTACGTGGAACCGTTTACGAAGGGATGGTAGAAGAAGGAGAAACTCTCCATGTTTTGCCATTAGGATTAGAAACCCGAGCCCGTCAAATTCAAGTTCATCAAAAAGGAGCAAAAATGGTCTATGGAGGTCAGCGTGCTGCCATCAACCTTTCAACACTTGCTAAAAATCAAATAAGACGTGGGGACGTTTTAGTGAAATCACCACATTTTACCGTGACAAAAACGGTAGATGTAACCCTTAATCTTGTTCAAGATCTACAATATGAGGTAAAACAACGTATGCTTGTGAAAGTTCATACTGGTACTGCAGAGGTAATAGGAAAAATTGTTTTCTTTGATCGTAATGATGTTATGACAACTGATGAAGAGATTTATTGCCAATTGCGTTTGGAAGAACCCATTGTCACGAAGCGAAACGATCGATTTATTGTGCGAAGACCGACTCCGAGTGAAACGATCGGGGGCGGAGAAATTATTGATCCAAATGGAGCCCGATATAAATTTGGTGAAGAAACTATTGCCAAGCTGAAAGCAAAACGTGAAGGTGCTCCTGAAGAAAGACTTTTACGAGTAATCCAGAACTGGAAAGTAGGAAGTCGCGATGAAATCCTACAGAAAACATCACTATCAGGTGATGAGCTTGATGCTGTTCTGTGTATAAATGACTGGATTACGATTAATGGCAGCCAGATTACACATTCGTCATTAGTAAAACAGTTATATACATATATCTCAAATAAACTTGAGGACTTTCACAATAAAGAGTCAATGAAATACGGGATAGATAAAGCAGAGCTTATTCAATCTCTCCAACCAGTTTGGGATAAGCAATTAGTTGAATATGTCCTTTCTCAAGGAAAGGACTGGAAGCAGGATGGCCCAATTATTTCTAAAGATAATTTTACTCCTCATGTCCCTTCACAGTGGAAAAAGCGTTCGGAAAATAGTCTCCTAAGTTTGAAAGAGTCAGGTAGGAAAGTGGAACCAATTGAGGTTTATTTAGTTAATGAAGGAATACCAAAGGAGCTCCAATCCTCTTTCATTCATTTTTATCGTGAGCAAAAACTGATTGTTCAACTGGAGGGTTCAGTTTGTTGGCATATAGAGGTATTTGATCATGCTTTAAAAATGTTAGTTGATCAAACGAATGAAACTTTTTCAATTAGCGAGGCGAAAGAAATACTAGGGCTTTCACGAAAATATATGATTCCATTTTTAGAATGCCTTGACAAAAAAGGATTCACTTTCAGGGATGGTGGGGAGAGAAGGTGGAAGGACGAAAGTAAATAGTTGCGGGATTCAGAAAAAGGCATTTCCTATTTTTAGATGGAAGTGTCTTTTTTTATTCAGAATTCAAGGGATGAATAATAACACTTTATAATAAATCTACCTAAATCGTTAGGTATGTTAATACACTAAATATGGGAGGGATGGAAAAATGTACTCAACAAATTCTGCTTCAATGAAACGAAGAATGATTGCACTGCTAATTGATTATCTTATTATTATGGCGTACGGAGCTTTCCTATTAAGTATTTCATTTCTTCTTGGGCATCCACTTAATCCATTATTCGAAAATTCGGCTATGGTCGCCCAAACAGCCGGATTTATATTCGTAACTTTACCCGTTTTCCTTTATTTCTTTCTAACGGAATCTTCCAGTCTTGGCGGTACAATCGGAAAGAAGAAAATGAGTCTAAAAGTGGTTTGTATCAATGGATTGAAATTGAAAAGAGGAAGGTCCTTCATGAGATCATTTATAAAATTTCTTCCATGGGAGCTTGCTCATTTTGGAGTATATAGATTAATTCTTCCCACTAATATCAGTGAATCTACCATCGTGACTCTATTAGTTGTGGTCAATATGATCACAATGCTCTATTTGATTACGCCAATGTTTAATCGTGAAAGGAAATCGGTCTATGATTGGCTAGCGGGTACGAAAGTGGTAAAGGAAGAGGCGGATGAACAGATTTAGTTGTATAAAAATTTTATGAAAATTCCGGTGAAATCCTACAATAAATCCACATTAATTACACGATCTACACTTCTACATCTTTCATTCTTAAAAACTATTCCAATAAAAATCCGTCATAGAATCCTTGGACAAGCATACTCTTTATTATAAAACGAAATCATTACGGTTACTATATATGGAATATAATATGAAGGAGTGAAAAGTATGAATGCTTTTAAGGAATCAGCACAGGATGTAATAGGAGTCTTATTGTTCGGTTGTTTTTTGTTATTGTTTATAGCCGGTGATTGGGTAAAAAATTTTTTTCCTAAAGAGTTTCCCAATGATTCATTATTAAATATTAGTACGATCTTTTTGAGTATTATTCTCGAAGCCATCCCGTTTATTTTAATTGGTGTATTTGCATCTGCCATTATACAAGTCTTTATCTCTGAGAATATGTTAAAAAAGTTGATTCCAAAAAACCGACCATATATGGCGCTTGTCCCAGCAGCTTTGGTCGGTGCGTTACTACCTGTTTGCGAGTGTGCGATTGTCCCGGTGGCAAGGAGATTAATTAAAAAAGGAGTTCCCCAACATCTAGGTATCGTCATTATGGTAACGGCACCAATTTTGAATCCCATAGTATTGGCCTCTACTTATTACGCATTTCAAAGTAATATGTTGGTGGTTTGGGGAAGAATGGGTATTGCATTTGTTGCTGCGATTTTCATTGGAGCATTATTGTACAGGCTTTACGGAACGAAAAATGCCCTCATAGAAGAAACGAATCATGGACATGTTCACCATCAACTCGGTAAGCAAAATAAAGTGCTTCAAACCATCATACATGCAAGCGATGAATTTTTTGATATGGGAAAATATCTGATCATCGGAGCGTTAGCGGCCTCTATTTTTCAAACGTTTCTTAATCGCGAAGTACTGATTACATTAGGAAGTGGAGATCTTATAGCTCCAGCCATAATGATGGGGTTTGCTTATATTGTCTCATTATGTTCTGAAGCAGATGCTTTCGTTGCATCATCCTTTGGGACCATATTTACCTCCTCATCTTTACTTGCCTTTCTCGTTTATGGTCCTATGATTGATTTCAAAAATACACTATTAATGTTGGCCTATTTTAAAAAGAGGTTTGTTGTTCTCTTCATTGTTGTTGTAACCCTTGTAGTCTACCTGTCAATTTTACTATTTCAACAATTAATCTAAAGAGGTGAACACATGAATTCACAGCATCGATTTCATACATTTATAAGAGGTATTATATTGATCGGTTATGCTTTAATGATTTTTAAATTATTCATCACATTTAATCTCCAAAACTTTGTTGCATCAAAAATGCATCTCTATTTATATTTTGGTCTAGGTGTGTTTATTTTTCTTGGAGCCGTACAGGTGATAAGGGGAACTTCAGCAGATGGGGAAGAAAATCAATGTGGTTGTGGGGGACATGAACTGCCAAAAGGGGCTTTTCGATCAATTTTAATTTATAGTCTTTTTGTCCTTCCAATTTTAGCAGGTTTTCTTTTTCCGAGTAATCTTCTCGATAGCACCGTCGCGGCGAAAAGGGGAGTAAAATACGGGGAAGGATTATTTACTAAGCTACCTTCTTCGTCAGAAAAAAGCTCTGAAGAAGCGTCTGAGGACCCTAAGGAAATCAAATTTAATATCACACCAACTATTGATCATAATGCGAACTTTCCAATAGAATCAGATTTTGAAAAATTAAAAGAACTTGTTCATGCTGCTGAAAAAATTTATGTAAGAGAGGAACAATTTATTCCTACCTTAAGTATTATCAATGAAAATGCGGAAGAATTTATTGGACGTGAAATTCAAATGACGGGGTTTGTTTACAAGGATGAGAGTTTTTCTGAAGATGAAATCGTCGTTTCTAGATTTACAATCACTTGCTGTGTGGCTGATGCATCTGTTTATGGGCTCCTAGCTAAAGATGCTTCACTATCGAAGTTAGAGTCCGATAAATGGATTAAAGTAAGCGGTATTATTGATACGATTGAATTTAATGGTAGTAAGATGCCCGTTATCAAAAATCCAGTTTATGAAGTCATTCAAGTCCCTAAGAATCCATATGTTGAAGAGTTTTATATGAGGATTGAGTAAGGATGGATGAAAATTAATTGATATAAGTAGTGAATCTGATAAAAAATTCACTACTTTTTTATTTTTATATTTATTGATTCCCCTTGTAAAACTTAATGTTCTATTGTACAATATAAATCGTAATAATTACGATTTAAGAAAGGGTAATAATATGAATCGAATACCAGTTACTGTCTTAAGTGGATATTTAGGATCAGGAAAAACAACATTATTAAATCATATTCTTCATAATCGTGAGGATAAAAAAATTGCTGTGATTGTCAATGATATGAGTGAGGTCAATATTGATGCATCATTAGTTAAGCAAGGAGTATTTTCAAGAACGGAAGAAAAGCTAGTAGAACTTCAAAACGGTTGTATTTGTTGCACTTTGAGAGAAGATTTAATCATAGAAGTAGAAAAACTAGTAAATGCAGGGGAAATTGATTATATCGTAATAGAGTCGACGGGGATATCCGAGCCAATTCCAGTTGCACAAACCTTTACATATATGGATGAGGAATTAAATGTAAATCTATCAACACATACAAAACTTGATACAATGGTCACGATTGTTGATGCCAATCGTTTTTGGAGTGACTATGCAAGTGGAGAGAGTCTTCTTGATCGGAAAGAAGCAATGGATGAACATGATACGCGTGAAGTTGTCGACCTTCTAATTGATCAAATTGAATTTGCGAATGTGATCATTTTAAATAAAATTGATTTAGTCGAGGATATTGATGTAAAGGAGTTAAGAGGGGTACTGCAGAAATTAAATGCCGATGCCACTATCATTGATACATCACACTCAAAAATTCCGCTGGACAAAGTCTTAAATACAGGATTATTTGATTTTGAGAAAGCATCAGAAGGAGCTGGCTGGATAAAAGAATTAAACGAGGAACATATTCCAGAAACGGAGGAATATGGTATTTCCTCCTTTGTATATCGGCGTAAAAGACCATTTCACCCGGAACGATTCATGGAATGGATGGAAGACTGGCCAGTAGATATAGTGCGTGCCAAAGGTTTCTTTTGGTTACCAACAAGAAATAATCTGGCAGGCTTACTTTCTCAAGCAGGTCCATCGATTACAATCCAAGGGGCTGGGGAATGGGTAGCTGCGTATCCTGAAGCCGAAAGGAAGCAGATCTTATTAGAAGAGCCGGAACTGAAAGGGAAATGGGATCCAGTACATGGTGACCGAATGACAGAAATAGTCCTTATTGGATTAGATATGAACCGAAAAGATGTAGAGAAATCGTTAGATCATTGCTTATTAACAGATGAAGAAATGCTATCTGATTGGTCGACATTACACGATCCCCTACCAGCATTTGTAGAGCAGGTATAGTATGAAAGGTGAAGCCTAAACAGGGGTTTCACCTTTTTAGTTTACTATTCAAATCAAATTTTAAAATATAGTGGCAAGTACTCCCTTTCAGGAGATGATCACTAAGTGTAAGTTAATTTTATTAAAATTTACAATTAACTAGTTGAATTGAGTTGATGTGAATAGGATAATTAGACTATAAAGTTACTGAAAATTCCATTTTTACAAATGCGACATCAGCTATTATTTTTATTAAGGAGATGGGGATAGTGAATTTGAAAGAAGAGCTGAAGAAATTAATCTTATTGAAGGACAATGAATTACGATCCATAGATTTAGATCCGATTATGAAAGAAATGTTAAGACGCATAGGCTCCATAGATCCGGTACTCCGTGATGATATGATTTATATGTTTTTTTCTAGATTAATTCAAGGAGAATTTTTAAAGGATGAACAGCTGAAGTACATATTAGAAGTTGCCATGGATGATGATCATTTATTTTACAGGATAGAAGAAATCAATACAGACAGCGTTTTCACTAGATCTTTTTCATCCCTTGTTATGGCATTAGTGATACATGTGGATAGCAAGAAAACATTTCTTCCTCTAGATCTTGTCATGAACGCATTTAATAGAACAATAGAGTATTTTTATGAAGAAGGAGACTTAAGAGGATATGTAGAAGAAAAAGGGTGGGCGCATAGTGTCGCACATGGAGCAGACTTAATGGAGGCTTTCATCAATCATCCCAAAATCAAAACCGGTTTTTACAGGGAAGTTCTAGAAGCAATCGAACAGTTTGTTTTACGAGATCATGGGGTGTACATAGATAATGAAGATGAACGACTGATCTTTCCAATTGAAGCAATGCTGAAGTGGGAAACAGTAGAAATTGTAGAATGGATCCATGGTTTAGGCTCGAAAGTTATGAAGGTAATAGGAGAAAGCAGATATTTTCATCTTAGAATTAATGTTTCCAACTTTTTGAAAACCCTCTATTTTCGTTTGAGATTTAACGAGAGTACTGCTTTTATATCCCCTCATATAGAAGGAATTCTTAAAAACCTTTATCAAAAATAAAAAAGGACGAATTGTATGAATGAAACCTTACTAAAATCTAAGATTCCAGAGCTTCAAGCGTGTACAAACATTTCCGAAATTAATAAAGGATTTTCAGGTGACAAGAAATACTTGATCGAATTCGACAACGGTCGTAACTATCTATTAAGAACCAGCAGCCTATCTAATTTTTCTAGAAAAGAAGCAGAGTTTAAGGTTTTAAGAGAAATGAAACGTTATGACGTACTTATTCAAGAACCAATCAGTATAGGTATATCAGTTCGAACACTTCGTTATGATGATGAAATAGATTTAGTAAAATCGAGCAAAAAAGAGCTGAATGGAAGAAGATTATACTCAAACCAGGACCTTGTGAAGCTTGAGAAAGTTCAGATTCTAAAGTCACTCTCGCTTTCTCTTGATGATATTAAGCATTTAGTGGAAGAGATTTCTACGATTAATGTTTCTTAAAGCTCAAAGGAAGCAGCTAATAGAGCAAGTGGAGGAATTAACAAATTCAATAGATAGGATTAATACATTTCTGAATAGGAATGATATTGAAAGTAATTTTGATTGGGAAAAACTACTTCCTCTAATTCAATCTTTAAAGAATAGAAAAGATTCATGGGAGAATTATTTTGAAGAAGAGGAAATTAGAATTCTAAAATCGAATATCCCAAAGATGGAGGATGATTCAATGGTGACCAAGCAGTGGTTAGCGATCGTGAATCGAATCCAATACTGTCTTAGGAAGAAGATACTGCCTGAATCCGAGGAAGGAGCCATTTTAGCAAAAGATATCATTCTTTTATCTGAACAGACATTTAATGGTGATCAGGAATAGATGAACAAGTTTTGGAATATAAGAAAATCAGAAAATGCTAGTGAAGCAGGTTTATTTCCTATATCTAAAGAAATACTTGAATTTATTGATCGTGTCGTTCGTAATGTTGAGATGAGTTCGAAGGGGGAGGAAGTATGAAATTAAGAGAGGCTTGTATTGATGATGTTTGGACACTTAATGAATGGTTTATTGCCCAAGAGGATTGTTTAAACACTATCAATAAATCGACTTTTTCGGAAGAGGATTTTCTTCATTGGCTAAAAGCAACGGATCAGCATTGTTTTATATTAGAGGAAAGTCGTCAGCCAATAGCCTATGGTGAGGTTTGGGTGGATGATGAAGGTAGAGATTTAGAATTTGCTCATCTTGTCGTAGCCCCAAATAGTAGGAATCAAGGGGTTGGGAGAAAGTTAGTTTTATTATTGGAAGGGAAAGCTCAACAATATCATTATCCATGGATTTATATTAGAGTCAGACCTGAGAACGAGGTGGCAAGGCGTTGCTATAAAGGTGCTGGTTTTCTAGAAGACAGCAGCCTTCGTGAGCTATTCGATGAGAATTGGGTGTGGTTAAAGAAGGAGAATTTTGGTGGAGTTTTTTAATGTGTATGGTGGAGATTAGAGAATGACTAATTGAAGTGACTTCATTATTAATATAGAATGGGGAAGCTCAATGCACTGAACTCCCCAGTTTTTTCAATACTATTTCTTTTCTAGCGCTTTTTCCAATGTCTCAATATTTTGCCTCATTAAACTGAAATAATCTTCTTCGTTCTTAATGTCTTCTTCTGTAAGGACAGATAGATTGTGGAGACGAAGAGGGTCAGCGTTAATTTCTTTTCGAATGACTTCCGCCACTTTTGGGGTGACGTTTTGTTCGAACAGAATATATTTAATCTTATGTTCCTTTGCAATCTCGATGATTTCTTGTAATTCTTTTTGTGAAGGTTCGTCAGTTGGTGAAAGACCCGTGACCGGTATTTGCTGAATGCCAAAAGACTGTTCCCAATACCCATAAGCAGCATGAGAGACGACAATTTCTGGATTTTCTTTTCCTTCTACTAGCTTATGAAACTCATGATCAAGCTTTTCAAGGTTTGTATTTAGTTCTTCAAAGTTCTTGTTGAATGTTTTTTTATCATCAGGTGATAATTCAATTAGTGCATTTTTGATATTTTCGGCAAGTGTTATCGATTTATATGGATCTAACCAAACATGTGGATCGTTATCTCCGTGGTCATGGTGGTGATCGTGTTCTTCTTCATGGCTATGCTCCTTTTCGGAGTGAGTGCCTTTTTCATCATGGTTATGGTCTTCCTCGGAATGAGTGCTACTTTCTTCGTGACTATGTTCTTCTTCTGAATGAGTACTCTTATCATCATGATTATGTTGTGCTTCAGAGTGACTCTCTTCATTATGAGTATGTTCATGTGCGCCACTAATGACATCTATTCCCTTTGATGCTTCTAGCATTAAAGTTTTTTCAGAATCAACGGCTTTCTTAATTTTTTCAGCATAAGGTTCCATGCCTAATCCGTTGTAAATGAAAGCATCAGCTTCAGCTACAGCAATTAAATCCTTTGTTGTCGGTTCAAAAGTATGAGCATCTCCTCCAGCTGGAATCAATGTTTTAACTTCAACTTTATTTCCACCGATTTTCTCAGCAAAATCTTTAAGTGGGTATAGTGTTGTATAAATTGTCAGTTTTTCATTTTCATTGTTCTTGCTCTTTTCCGAATTAGCTTCTTCTGTATTGGAACCACAAGCCGCTAAAAAGGTTGATAGAACAAAAATACTTCCTAATAAAATCTTTCTGATCTTCAATATAAAAACTCCTCTCAAAATTCATTCCTAAACTATTTTATCGTAATGATTACGTTTTGTAAATAAGAATTATTTCGATTTATTCAAAAGGTTTTCAATTTGATTCAGTTCGATTTACTACACTAAAGCACCGCGGGACGGTTCTCGAATTGTTTAACGCGGTGAAGTGCTCGAGAACCGTCCCGCGGTGGGGTGGTGCGTTAGTGCGGTGATGTCAGTTGGGGCGTATTGTTTGGGGGGCGGTGTAGGTTGAGGGTATAATGGAGGTAGAGAGATGAAGCCTCAATTTGGTGGTGGTATTGTTGCATTTAGATGTTTTGAAGAAGATCGGTGGTCGTACTCCTAGTATATTAGGGAGTAAAGATTTTACGAAGTTCTCCATCCTTCTACCCCTTATTGAAATGGATGGGGAGACACATGTGCTGTTTGAAGTAAGGTCTCTAACAATGAGAAGACAGCCTGGAGAGATTTGTTTTCCTGGAGGAAAGGTTGATCGTGATGACGATAGTGAGGAAAGTGCCGCGATTAGGGAAACCTGTGAAGAGCTTGGAATAAACAAAGACTCCATTGGTGAGCTTATTCCATTGGATTATCTCGTATCCCCTTTTGGGACGATTATTTATCCTTTTGTCGCTGTAATCGATTCTGAGGCAAATCTTAAACCGAATCCATCAGAAGTAGAAGAAATCTTTACTTTCCCATTAACAGAGCTAATTGAAAAGAAGCCAGATTTATTTAATGTTGCTTATAAAGTTGAGCCCTCAATCGATTTTCCATTTCAAGACATTCCAGGAGGGGAAAATTACAACTGGCAAGCAAGAGATATGAAAGAGCACTTTTATTATTTCGAGGATCGTGTCATATGGGGGTTAACGGCGAGGATATTAAAGCATTTTATTGAACTGATTACCGGAAAATAAGGAAAACCAACGGTATATCAGAAATCTGTAACGTGATTAGAGTATCAAACGTAGGGGATGATGAAATGTTTATAATTAATGTAGAAGGTGCGGTTTATAAAGAAGATAAATGGCTCGTTATTGAACGCAGCAAAAAGGAAGAGCATGCTGGTGGCCTTCTTTCACTAGTTGGCGGCACGGTTGAAAAGGAAGGAACCTCAAGTGATCTTTTAGAGAGAACTTTAAAAAGAGAATTGTTTGAAGAGGTAGGAGTCAATGTGAAAGATTCCTTAACTTATGTTCGTAATACCTCTTTTATTCTAGAGGATGGACGAATCGTTGTGGATATTGTTTTCCTATGTGAATTTGATCATGGAGAACCTTATGCGAAAAGTCCAGATGAAGTAGATGCTGTTTATTGGATGGCTTCTGAAGAAATTTTGAACCATGTAAATTCACCAATTTGGTTAAAAGATAGTATTGTAAAGGCTGAGACACTTCGCAAGGAACAAACTCGTCACTCTGCTGGAGGGATTGTCTAGTTTTTGGCTTGTTATCTATCTACAATTAGCTTTGGAAGAAATAATCATTGATATTAATTAAAATATCGGGTATTATATCAATACAGGCTGCGTTGTGCGTAGTATTTATAAAGTTTTAACCTTTACATTTGAATAGGGAGTTTTATATTAAAACGGGAATGTCATGCCTCGTGGCTTGAGGACGACAGGAATGTTTTTGCAAACACCCACTTAGTGAAGTGGTGGTTTAAAACTTTCATATTTTATTGTTACGGCAACTGTGGCTGTTATAAATTGATGATTAAAGTCAGTTCTCATAAGAGGACTGGCTTTTTTAGTTTATAAGAAAATATAAAAATTTTAATATGTTTGAAATTAGTTTGTCCTAATCTAGCTCAACCGTTCGCCCTGGAAGTCGATTAGCCAAGCCATGAATGAAGGGAAATGCACCCTGGTCTATTTTTCGGGGCTAAACAGGGCGCTTACACCTTTTGTTCGAGCCCTATTGCGGAAAAATGAAAAAGAAGGTAAAATATTCACATACCATCACGTTATAGTTTGGAGTGTGCTTCTAATGGGACAGAGAAACTAAGAATCGGTGAACTTGCTAATCTATCAAATGTAACCAAGCGAACAATTGACTACTATACTAGTATTGGGTTATTAAAAGCGGAACGTTCTGCTTCTAACTATCGTGTGTACAGTATAGACGCAGTCGATAAGTTGAAGATGATTGAAAAATGTAAGGCAGACAGTATGAGCTTAGTAGAAATTAGAAATCTACTATCTACTGATCGTGTGACAAACACTGATCCTAATGAGCTCATAAACAGTATGCAAACTTTAGAAAAAGAAGCTAATAAAATTGTGGAATATATCAATGAAAATAAACTAAATAAGGAAGATTTTCTGAGGAAACATTTATCCTCTGAAAGTATGACACTATTAAAATCTCTTATATTATTATTAGTGTAGAGTGTTTCCGATGAAATCTTCCTCCAAAATTAAACACATCAGGAGGTGGATGCCTTACTATTGTAAGGCTACTCGTTGGAAATAATAAATTTAGTTCTTGTAGCGATATTAATCGCATTAACAGGGTTCTTTGTAGCAACAGAATTTGCTATTGTTAAGGTTCGTAGTACTCGAATCGATCAATTAATTGAAGAAAATAAAGCTGGCGCAAAAGCAGCCAAACAGGTTATTACACATCTCGATGAGTATTTATCAGCTTGTCAGCTTGGGATAACGATTACGGCCCTTGGTTTAGGCTGGCTTGGAGAACCGACAGTTGAAAAATTATTACATCCAGTATTTGAACGATTTGAATTAAATGAATCTCTTACACATATTTTGTCATTCGGTATCGCATTTGCGGTGATTACCTTTTTACACGTAGTTGTTGGAGAATTGGCCCCAAAAACCGTTGCCATTCAAAAGGCTGAAGCTGTAACAATCGTCTTTGCAAAACCAATTATTTGGTTTTATAAAATTATGTATCCATTTATTTGGGCGTTGAATGGTTCAGCTAGAATATTAGTGGGAATCTTTGGTCTCAAACCAGCGTCAGAGCATGAAACCTCCCATACCGAAGAAGAATTAAGACTTATTCTTTCAGAAAGTTATAAAAGTGGGGAAATCAATCAAGCTGAGTTAAAGTATGTAAACAATATTTTTGAATTCGATAATCGTCTCGCCAAAGAGATAATGGTTCCACGAACAGAAATGGTTTATATGTCTTTAGACGATCGTCTTGAGGATATTTTTAAAGTTATTAAGGAAGAGAAATATACACGTTATCCTGTTGCAAACGGGGATACAGACCATATTAAAGGGATTGTCAATATTAAAGATATACTGACAGCAACCATTAGTAATAAATCATTAGATAAAGAAAATGCGATTGTTCCTTTTATAAAGCCCGTCATTCAAGTCATTGAGACGATTCCAATTCATGATTTGCTATTGAAAATGCAAAAAGAAAGAACTCATATGGCTATTCTTATGGATGAATATGGAGGAACATCAGGGATCGTGACAGTGGAAGATATACTCGAAGAAATCGTTGGAGAAATTCGAGATGAATTTGATACAGATGAATTACCTGAAATACGAAAAATCTCAAAAGATCACTTTATCGTCAACAGTAAAGTTCTAATAGAAGATGTAAACGATCTGTTAGGGATTGAATTAGTAGAAGATGATGTTGATACACTTGGTGGTTGGTTCTTAACAAAGCAATATGATGTTAAGCTAGGAGATGTCGTTGAAGAGGAAGGGTATATATTCAAAGTAATCGAAATAGATGGTCATCAGATTATCCACATTGAGATAACGATGCAAAAAAACGCCGAATAAGGCGTTTTTTTTTGCTAATACAAACTAAAATTTATTTTAAAGAAGTGGGAACACTTTCAATTGAATATCTCTAATTAATCAAATTTTATGCTAAGCTATTGATGGAGGAATGAATGATGAAAAATAAACCAATATATGTTGAGATTCCAATTAAAGCAGAGATGGAAAGGCTTTGGGAGGTTACTCAAACGCCTACTCTCCATGAACAGTGGGATTTACGTTTTTCTTCGATTACGTATTTACCAAAAAAAGCAGACGAGCCTCAGCTTTTTACATATAAAACGAAAATCGGTTTTGGCTTAGCAGTGGAAGGCTGGGGAAAAAGCGTTGGCAGCCATCAAACGAAAGACAATACGAGGACTTCTTCTTTACATTTTGGCACAGATCAGAAACTTTCCATTATTCGTGAAGGAAAAGGATATTGGCAGTACAAGACTAGGCAGGGATCAATTGATTTTTTGACGCAATATGATTATGAAGTAAATTTTGGACGAATAGGAGTTGTTTTCGATAAGTTGTTTTTTCGACCACTTATAGGATGGGCAACAGCACTTAGCTTTGATGTTCTGAAAAGGTGGCTAGAAAAAGGAGAAGCACCTCATTTACAGTACAAACGCTTTTTTAGTACGTGGCTGATAAGTTTTTTATTTTTCTTTATTTGGTCTTACCATGGGCTGTTCCCCAAGATCTTTGCTCAACACCCAGAGGAAATCGCTTTGGCGGGAAGTTTAATTAGTATGACAGCGAATCAAGTGACTTCATTTGTTATAGGAGTCGGTATTTTAGAAGTTTTATTTGGTTTAATGTGGTTGTTCTATCCCTATAAACGAAAATTACTAGGAATACAGATTGTTATTTTTCCATTATTAACAATAGCAGCGATCATCGCAGACCCTGGTAGTTTAACACATCCTTTTTCCCCACTTACTTTTAATATGGCATTAACCATTCTTTCTATTATCGGGTTTTATTTCAGTAATGATGTTCCGACTTCAAGTAGCTGTAAGAGAAGGAGAACGTAATGTCTGTTTATAAGAAAGTATTAGGAGAACAATTTAATCGACTACACCCTATGCTGCAAAAAAGATATGAATTAAAAGAGGATTTTAAAGGGTCTGGCTTGATGAGGATGATTCAAGGAGGGCCTAAGTGGTTATATCCAATGTACTTAATAGGGGTAAAGTGGAAGCTGCTCTTTCCTGAAGAAGGAAAAGATGTACCATTTACGATTGTGAATTCCACGATAACGGGAATTAATGGCGAAGAACAGGTCCATTGGGAGCGGATTTTTTATTTTAAGAATCGGAAGAGATATTTTAATGCTTTAATGAGTTATGATTCCAAGCATAATATGGTTAAAGACTATTTAGGGGAACCACATATTGTTTACTCAGATTTATCATTCCAGATTACCCCACAAGGTTACTTGAAAATTGAATCAAAAAGTCAGCGGCTAGTCCTTGGGAAAATTGAAGTTCCTTTACCGAGACTGTTTCAAGGGATTGCAAGAGTAACAGAAAAGTACGTTGAAGCGAGAAACGTCTACTATATAAAAGTAGAAGTGAAAAATCCGTTTATTGGGGTCGTTTTTTGTTATAAAGGAGAATTTACTGAAGATGAATAAGATGATTGGCTTGAATGCAGTATTATTTTTGATGATTATATTTTTTGGTGTTTTTCCATGGTATATGTGGATTTTAATGATTGCACAGTTACTTTATGTACCACTAACACTACATCTTCTATTGAAAAAAGAGAGTCTATTTCGTAAATATTACTTCGTGATCGGAATTCCGTCTTTTGCCGCTGTAATCATTTTAAATATGACTGATCAAACGTCATGGGACGGGGTTCTAGCAGCAGTTTATTTTCTTTATACCATTTTCATTGCACTCTATGGCCTTCATCGTTTTTTACATAAGGGATTTACCAATCTTGAAGAATTCTCGATTAATATGGGGTTAATGTACATTTCAATTGGCGGAGCTTGGTTTTTTGCTTTTGAAGCTGGGATTGAAACCGGATTTTCGCCATTAATTACCTCGTTAACAGCCATTCACTTTCATTATTCTGCCTTTTTATTACCTATCTTTGTTGGGTTTCTTGGCAGACTATATAAATCGAAACTGTATCAGTTTGTTACGATCGTCATGTTAGTGTCTCCAATGATTGTGGCACTGGGAATAACCTTTTCTGTTTGGCTTGAGGTCTTATCTGTCATCATATACATTGTTGGAATCTATTGTCTACTATTATTAATCTCTAAAACTTCATTTCACCATTCACTACAGAAATGGCTTGTAGGAATTTCCTTTGGTTCTATAGCCGTTACAATCTTATTTTCGTTATCGTATGCGATAGGAAATCTACTTGGCCATTCCATCGTTACGATTGACTTTATGCTGAAATTTCACGGTATAATCAATTCAGTTTTCTTCGGATTGGTTGGAATTATTGCTTGGTGGATTCATACACCCATCACTAATGAAAGACGAACGATGTTTCCAGTAAGTAGAATTAAAGGAAAAGGAAAGATTGGTGAAGAGATTCTTGAGAAACTGGCTTCAGCGTATAAGCTTTCATACACCGGTCTTGTCGATTCAATGAAAAAATATGAACCGGAAATAGAGGTTCATACTTTGGCTTCGAATATTGTCGATTTTTATGAAAATACGAATGAATATCAGTTATTTGCAGAGGTAAAGTGGCGCTTTTGGTTTTTACCATTTGCAGCATTATATCGTCAAATTAGTCGTATCATTCAGCAAATTAATTTACCTGTCACAAGCAAACGGATAGAAATGACAGGGGATATTCACCCAGTTGATGATGAATTAGATGGACGGGAGAATGTGCGTGCATGGATAAGGAAGATCAATGACGAAGTTACCTTTGTTGCATTGTACTCATCACATTTTGACAATGAACAATGTCGAACATATATGAATATTGCATTGCCCTTGCCATGGGCTTCAATGGTCGGGATCCTTGAACTTAGTCAGCATGGAAAGGCTTTACGGCTGAGTAGTAATAGAGAGAAAAGTCCAAATTCTGATTCAGGAGTTTATTTAACTTTCGGAAAATATTTATTTAAACTACCACTTGAGGAGCAATTCGATGTACAAGAAACAAGGGAAGGGGGATTAGAAGCAAAACATAGAATGTGGTTGTTCTCTATCCCTTTTTTAGAAATAGATTATGAAATCCGACGTCGTGGTTGACGTTTTAAAAATGGGACTGTCTGGTAAGTCGTTCTACTATCAGACGGCTCAATTTGATTATAGAAATATTGATAAATCGTTGCTATGTTAATTTTCTAGATTTGCCCTTTTCGAACAGCCCCATTTTCCTTGTCTTAATGTAGAAATGCACAACTTTTCGATTTTATGCACGAAAGCTCTAGTTAATGTACAAGAATCTATTTTTATGCATAACAGTGACGAATTAATGCACGTGATTTTAAATTTGTGCACATGTAATACCGTAGAGTACGGATAAAAAAGGACTCAGGAACCATCACTTAATAGATAGAAGAATCCCTCAGGAGTATCATCTATCAATTAACGAACATATAATTCCTAATGGTTTTTTGGAAGGCCAATTGTTAGTTTAAATTCGTTTTTGATAATTTTCAATCAGATGATATCCATTGATAATAGTGAAATTCATTCATTTCCAATAGTTTAATAAAGGACCGTCATTCCCTAAAACTGGATCTGTTTTTGGGGATGGTACTCTTTCAATATCTTTCTCTACTTGAGGTCGTTCATTAGGTTCACCGACTTTTAGATTATGGTCCATCCCATCAGGATAGGCGCCGACAACTGAGAAATCCTTGCTTGATGATATTCGCTTATGGCCTGTCCCTGCTGGTAACACGATTACATCTCCAGTATTGACCTCTATTGATTTTCCATTTTTCCCACCTAATTGTATGGTTGCAAAACCGTTTTTGACACCTAAGACTTCATGTGAATTACTGTGGTAATGGTGATAATCAAAGACACCATTTGTCCAGCTATTTAGCCAGTTATTATCATTAAACGTTTTTTCGATTTTCTCTGGTTGTGACTTAAAAGCAGCGGGGTAGACAATTACCGGGAGCTTAGGGTTATTAGGGATATTGCCATCATCAGTAAAGTAGAATAGCTTTTCTTTTTCCATAGAAATACCTCCTTATGCAGTAGATTTCCACTTAGTTTATTTTATAAACAAATGCTAGAAAAAAAGTAATGATAAATACATCATTACGTAATGATATATTCACTTGTCACATATATAATGTTGTAGAGATCATAAGAAATAAAAATTGCTATTGTTTTATGAAGGAGGTAAAAAGCATGTCACATCACGCATTGGAAATGTACGATTATCATGTATGGGCAAACAACAAAATCATTACAAAGGTAAAAGAGCTTCCAGAAGATATTTATTCTAGGGAAATTCCAAGTGTTTTTCCATCTATATCTAAAGTATTGTCTCATATTTATGTAGTCGATTACGGGTGGTTTCAGGTGATGAAAGGCGAAGAAATGAAGGGCTCTGTTGAACAATCTATACAATTATTGGAGCGAACAGATTCGGTTGGAATAGACGAGATGGAAAGACTATTTATTGACTTATCTGAAAGTATAAAGGTGTTTCTTAACCAACAAGAGGATCTGGAAAAATTAATTGATCTTGATAATCCCTATGCTGGCAAAAGAGATACAAGCTTAGCAGAAATGGTCTATCATGTTGTCAATCATGGGACGTATCATAGAGGAAACATTACCGCAATGCTAAGACAAATGGGGCATGCTTCTGTAATGACCGACTATGCTTATTATTGGTATTCAAAATAGTTTAGTAGCCGTCCAAAAGGGTGTGCCAGGTACTAAGAATGTATTTGTACCTGGCACTCAGTAGGAATTATTCCTATCACTTTAACCAATCTTTTATAATTTTATTAACTGCATGAACAAACCACTCAGTTTCTTCGGCAGAATAGTTTTTTTGTCCATAGCGAGTGCTCTCATACATGCTATAGAATATGGTGGACTGCTCGATAGTAAGGCGATGTAACCATTCCCTAATGGTTTCTGCATCTTTTCTTTCTTTGCCATATTGTTTTGAAGCCTTTTCCAATTCAGCAACAGCTGTCCTTATTTTTCCCGCTGAGGATGAATAGATATAGGCTTTTTGTGGAGAAGCTTCCTTTAAACCAACAACAATGTTAGATGTTGAATTGGCTACTGAATTCTTAGGTTCTGGACCGCTCCCCCGGTTTCTTTTTCGAAAGAAATAGATCCCGGCTGCCAGTACCACGATGATAAGGAAGACTTGTACATAAGGGAAGGATACCGATTCATAAAAGGCTTTTTCATGAATCTCGATATCCGACTGGGATACCTCAAGTGTCTTGTCATTTTTATCATCAATCCCAAAAGCTTTTTTTACATACTCTTCCGGCAAAATCGAAGAGAGAAGACCCATAATCGGATTAACAGCAAAGGAAACAACACCGAGTATTTTAGAAAATAGGAATATACCTACATTTTTTACATGCGGAATCAAAAACCAGACGACTCCTCCGAAAATAAAAGGTAATATGGAAGCTCCAATTAGATAAGGAAATGTTGAACGATTCTTATTAATCGAACCAAATTGAATAATTCTTAAAAGAAATGTACCTGCTATAAGTAAGATTAATTGAATAAAAATGACGCTATAAATTAAGCGGCTATTCCCAAAGTCTGTGATACTGCCTACTAAAAGTGAAGCAGCGGCTAATAACAAAAATAATAGAAAGTAGCCGCTTCCCATTTCATAATAGACTTCCGAATCTTCTTTATATCCTTGAACCCGACCGAATAGGATGATAAGAATCAGTAATAATATCCAAGTTTTCATGTCTGATAATATATATCCAGCACCTGCTAGTAATAGGAAAGTAGGTATGGTAGTGAAAGTGACTTTGGTACTAAAGACAGTTACTACACAAGTGAGCGCTAGACCAACATATGCAAACGTTAAAAAAGGAAGATATTCCATCATTAATTCTTGATTTGCTAGAAGAATGGTTAATCCAATGAGAATAAAAAGAAAATCATTGAATAATAGTAGCATTCTTTTTAGTGAAAGGAGCGTTTTTTCTTTTGGATAAGTTTTTACGAGATCTGCTTCCATGGAATTAACGCTCCTTTCTCTTCACCATCTTCAATCATCAACACTTCCACACCATCATAAGACATTCGTTGCATTAATTGCTCCTCATTCTGTGAAATTGAACCACCGTGAATCATGGTAGGAGGCAAAAGCTTTTGAATCGATAATTGCTGCAGAACAATCCCATAAGGAACAGTTGAGTCATCTGTGGAAAGGGTGGACAGGACCTCTAGTGCGGTTTGCCCTTGTGTTACTCCATTTCCAGAGGCAAGATAATAAAACGGAAAAGCTCCTTGGCTTCTAATATTAATGGCAAGTGAGAAATGAGTATCCTCTTTTACTGCTTTGTGTATTAGGAAGGCTATCTCCTTTGTTAAGTCTTCTAGCCTGCGGGTTATCGAGTAATGCTCATTTAAATTAAGAGAGATTAGCCATTCTTTTTTTGTTGAAGGAGCGAATACCTTAGTCTGTAAGGTTTGCATTCTAGCAGATGCCTTCCAGTGAATATCTTTAAACTGGTCACCATAGACATAGTTTCTTGTTCCCACTGGTTGAAATCGATTTTGATAAAGAGATGTTTGAATGGGGAGATCCCCATCCCCTAGTGCTATTGTTTCATTTCCAATCTCAACTGGTTTCACTTTTGGAAAGACAAGAATGGAAGAATGTACAGGTTGCGTTAGAGTTAAATTCAGTTTTCCATTTCCAAATAAGTGAGGAATCTCTAATTCCATCTTGCTTATTCTACATAAACCTCGTCGTTTTCCTTCAATTGGAATCGTAAAAACCTTTTTCTCGTTCCTACTTAATTGAAAAGGGAAAGTCAGTTCCACTTTATCATGGTGATCAACATCATAGTGAAGACCAATTGGTTCCACAATGTTAGAAAAGGTAATTTTTAAATGAGCTCCAAAAATCGGAAGTCCTTCATTTTCAAATTCAAATCTCCATTTTTCTTGATCCTCCACATTTAAGCGGGTTCGTTGAATTGTATTTTTAAAAATAAGCTTTTTCCCGGCCTGGGTAAAATAATAATGATGCAGCCGAAAATAGATAAAGCAAACAGAAAACACCGTGAGTGCTGTGTAATATTCTAAAATGAAGCTGAGAATAATGAGTAAAACACTTAAATATTGACTGAAATCATGATATCGGTCGTCAACTACATGTCGATTCCATTTCACTTTCTAACTTGCCTCAACAGGTGAACCGATTTCAGAAATTATTTCTTCCATCACTTCTCGGGTTGTTTTTGTTAAAGAAGCTTCCGGTGTAAGTAATAGGCGATGCTCAAGCACATAGAGGGCTATCTCTTTGACATCCTCTGGAATGACATAATCCCTTCCATTCACAAAGGCATGACCTTGCGCCGCTTTTAATAACGCCAAGCTTGCTCGTGGACTTGCCCCAACGGCAATCTTTTCATGTTCTCGTGTTGTTCTTGTCATATGTAAAATGTAGGACTCGATATCCTCTGAAATATGAACGTTTGTCACTTCTTTTGATAAAGTTAGGATTTCCTCCAAGGTAAAAATAGGTTCGATCGTTTCGATGAAGTGTCGCTGTCTAAATCGTTGCAGGATGAGTCTTTCTTCTTCTAAATCAGGATATGTAAACGGAATTTTCAACATAAAACGGTCAAGCTGTGCTGCCGGAAGTGGAAAAGTACCTTGCTGACTCTCAACTGGATTTTGAGTAGCGATTACGATAAATGGTCGTTGAAGCTTTACCGTCTCACCATCAATCGTCACTTGTTTTTCTTCCATTACCTCAAGGAGACTTGCTTGCGTCCTAGGAGTGGCACGGTTAATTTCATCAGCAAGCAGAACGTTTGTTACAACAGGACCTGTACGAAGCTCGAACTCTTGTGACTTAGGGTTAAAATATTGAATTCCTGTAATATCACTTGGCAGCACATCCGGTGTAAACTGAACTCTTTTAAATTTTCCCTGAATACATTGGGCAAACGTGTTTGCTAAAAGGGTTTTCCCGGTACCTGGTACACTTTCTAATAACACATGTCCTTCTTGAAGAAGGGCAATGGTCAATATTTGAACTTCTTTTTCACGTCCAACTAAGACTTTATTCATTTCTTTGGTGATGTCTGAAATATTCACTGAATGTTCCCCCTGGATAAGTTTTTTCTATATTTTGTATTTTAACATATTTGTTTGGAATTTTATGATTGTTGAGATTTTTGCAAATGGTGTAAGTTATTATAAAAATATTATGTAAACAAGTTTTGGTTTTTTTAAAAAAGGTAATCATCTTGATAGAAAGAATTAAAAACTTAATGATTTACATTAAAACCTGTAACTTTTTTAAGTCTCAAACGAATAATGAGTGAAGGGAAAATAAAAGGGGGGAGTTAATTGGGGGAGAGCTTAGAAGAGAGAATTAGTGAAATTTATCGTTTACATTATCTTGATGTTTACAGATTTCTTATTTGTTTTTCCGGTAACCAAAACGATGCAGAGGATTTGACTCAAGAGGTTTTTATCAGAGTACTGAATCATTTATCTGCCTATAATCATTCTTCCAATTTAAAAACTTGGATCTTTTCAATTGCGAAGCATGTAGCAGTTGATGATTATAGAAAGAAAAAATTCACCTCGCTTTTTAAGGATAACTTTTTCAAACAATTAGTTTCCAATGAAAAAGAGCCTAATGAGTTTGTAGAGCAAAATGAATTGAATCATCTCCTGCATGATGCGATTTCTCGA
This sequence comes from Rossellomorea pakistanensis, assembly GCF_016908495.1. Classification (GTDB taxonomy): domain Bacteria; phylum Bacillota; class Bacilli; order Bacillales; family Bacillaceae_B; genus Rossellomorea; species Rossellomorea pakistanensis. The sequence goes on from NZ_JAFBDZ010000003.1 coordinate 755,990, forward strand.
TTAAAACCACTTTACAGGACGGTTGTTATTTTAAGGGGAATCAATGAATTTTCCATCAAAGAAACGTCTGAAATTCTTGATTGTAGCAAATCCAAGGTAAAAGTAAGTTATCATCGAGCATTACGAGAATTGAAAAGGAAGATTCATTTGGACATTGAGGAGGTCATTGGAAATGCCAACTGATCATGAATTATTTAACTTGATAAAAGAAACCTATCCCCTTAACCCAAAAGCTGAATTTATTTCAAATACCGATACTAAACTCAAACAGCTGGCAAGAAATTTAGATAAAAAGAAAAGAGTTAAAAAATGGTCACTTGCCTCTGTAGGTATGGTATTTTGTATCATGGCATTTTCCTGGTTTTTCTTTTTTAGCGGTAAAGAAATCATTAACAACGCGTTATCCTTTCTAGATCAAAGCCAATCAGCTGCACCTATTCATGAAAAAAATCCAACTGTTTTAATCCATCACACTCATAATCGTGAATCCTTTACATCGCTAATAAATGTAGATAATCCTGATCTTGCCCATCATAAATCGAAAAATATTACTCTTGTTGGGGATAGGTTAGCTAAATCATTACAGAAAGAACAAATATTTTCACTTCATCATAAAACAGATGGAATTGGGCTATTGAATGAGATGAATTTGGAATATTTTCAGGCATACCAAGTATCTAGAGAACCTTTAAAAAAAGCATTGGATAAAAATAAAAGCAATATGATGGTCTTTGATATCCATCGAAGTTCGGGACCGCGCATGGACACAACTGTAGAATTAAATAGGAAGAAATATGCCAAGATTTCATTTATAAATTCAAAATCAAGTGAGAAATTTGAAGAAAATAATGCTTTTGCAAAACTTCTTCATCAAAAAATCGAAAAGAAGTACCCTGGAATATCTAGAGGGGTTTTTGTGAAGTCACAGGAGAGACAAAGTACCTATAATCAAGATTTAATGGGTCAATCTGTCTTAATTAATATCGGTGGAGTTGAAAATACTTTAGAGGAAGAGTATAGGACAGCCGATATTCTAGCAGAGGTTATAGGTGAGGTTATGATGGAGCTGTAATTAAATTCTACATTTTTTAGAATTAATTTTTTTATAAACATTTAAAGGGATATTTTTAATAAAATAGGCCAAATCAGCAATGATTTGGCCTATTACTATTAGTTTAGTAGGAGAAAGTATCCTTATTCAGTAATACAACACTTCTATCTTATGACACAACAAGCACTTCTCATAGTAAGCATTCCCTTGAAACTGATGGATACATTTTTGTTGTAATTCTTCCTTTCGTATTTCAAGTGAACGAATCTTTTCATGCATTTCATTTATCTCCTCTTCTAATGCTATGACTTCTTCTGCCACGTCATGAAAGGAATCTCTCGCTCTACTCATTGATAGATCTTTCCACCTGATTGCTTGAATTCTTCCGCTTTTTCCTTTAGCCCTTTTTGAATGTATTCCTCTTCTTTATCTTTTACAAAGTCACGGATATCTTGTGAAATTCTCATACTACAGAATTTTGGGCCGCACATCGAGCAGAAGTGGGCAGTTTTGGCTCCTTCGGCAGGGAGTGTTTCGTCATGGTATTCCAATGCACGCTCAGGATCTAATGATAAATGAAATTGATCACGCCATCTGAATTCAAAGCGCGCTTTTGATAATGCATCATCACGTTTTTGGGCACCGGGATGTCCTTTTGCTAAGTCGGCTGCGTGGGCGGCAATTTTATAGGTGATCACACCTTCGCGTACATCGTTTTTATTTGGTAGCCCAAGATGTTCTTTTGGAGTTACATAGCAAAGCATAGCCGTTCCGTACCAGCCAATCATGGCTGCACCAATGGCAGAAGTAATATGGTCATAGCCTGGGGCAATGTCCGTCGTAAGCGGCCCAAGTGTATAGAAGGGTGCTTCCTTACAAATTTCTAATTGTTTATCCATATTCTCTTTAATTAAATGCATTGGTACATGGCCAGGTCCTTCAACCATTACCTGTACGTCATGCTTCCAGGCGATTTGGGTTAATTCGCCTAATGTCTCAAGCTCAGCAAACTGTGCTTCATCATTAGCATCGGCAATCGAGCCTGGACGAAGACCGTCTCCAAGAGAAAAGGAGATGTCATAGGCCTTCATAATTTCACAAATTTCTTCAAAATGAGTATATAAGAAGTTTTCTTTATGGTGATATAAGCACCATTGAGCCATAATCGATCCACCACGTGATACGATTCCGGTTAATCTCTTTGCTGTCATCGGTACATAGCGTAATAAAACCCCAGCATGAATCGTAAAGTAATCGACTCCTTGCTCCGCTTGTTCAATTAACGTATCACGATACACCTCCCACGTTAAATCCTCTGCGACTCCATTTACTTTTTCAAGAGCTTGGTAGATTGGAACTGTTCCAACTGGCACAGCGGAATTGCGGATGATCCATTCCCTCGTGGTGTGAATATTCTTTCCTGTAGACAAATCCATAATGTTATCAGCACCCCAACGAGTCGCCCAAGTCATTTTTTCTACCTCTTGTTCGATAGACGAGGAAACAGCCGAGTTTCCGATATTGGCATTAATTTTTACATGAAAGTTACGCCCGATGATCATTGGCTCACTCTCTGGATGGTTAATATTTGATGGAATGATCGCTCTTCCTCTTGCTACTTCATCACGAACAAATTCAGGTGTCATGTTTTCCCTTATCGCGATAAATTCCATTTCAGGTGTGATGATGCCTTTTTTTGCATAGTGAAGCTGTGTTACATTTTTTCCTTTTTTGGCACGAAAAGGCTTACGATCGCCACGCGGGAAAACTTCGATATTTAATCGTGGATCGTTTGCATCTTTGTAACCATTGTCTTCCGGCTTTATTTCACGCCCTTCATATTCCTCGACATCTTCTCGTTCAGTGATCCAGTCCTTTCTAATAGTTGGAAGGCCTTTCCGAATATCGATAGTGTAATTAGGATCTGTGTATGGACCACTAGTATCATAGACTCTTAGAGGGGCGTTTTCTTCATCTCCAAATGAGCCCGTTGTAGGGGAAAGGGAAATTTCGCGCTTAGGGACTTTCAAATCTGGGCGACTTCCTGTTTCATATACTTTTTTACTTCCAGAAAAATTAGACATAATCGAGATGTTTTTTTCATTTACTGAGGACGACATGTTATAGATCTCTCCCTTTTCATTTTTGAAATAGTAACGGACAAGATCTGGTGCATAACAGTGCCATAGCTGAATTGAAGTACATAAAATAGCCGGATCCATCCATATTGGAAGGACCCGGCTAATATGTAGAAGTCTTTAATACTCAAATATTGCTCACACTAAACTTCCCTACGCTGGTATGAACCAGATCAGGTCCGAAGAGTCAAGAAACTTCAACGCGTTTCTCTCTCAGCCCAGCTCATTGGACACCCCTAGTTTTACTATTAAGTTTTCATATCCATATTACACTAGACTCTATGGGAATGGAAGAGACAATCAAAAATTATTTGAAAGAATATAGGATAATTTGATTCGTCGTTGGATGAAACAAAAGAGTAATAGAAATGTAGTAAAATTAAGAATATAAAATATTTAGAGGTGAAACGAATGATTCAATTAGAAAGAATGGGTCAGCGAGATTTCTACAACTATTTGGAGTTTATGGTTCCAGAATACGCTAGAAGTATCTCAGCTAATTTTAACCTACCTTTTGAAAAAGCCAAGGTAGAATCTGAAGAGCTCTTAGAGAAGCTTTTTCCAGATGGACTACATACGAAAGATCAGTATATCTATAATGTCTATGATTCTAGTGAGAACAAGAAGGTTGGAGTCCTATGGTACAAGATTAAAAAGGAAATGAGCCAAGCTTTTCTTTATCATATTTATATTAACGAAGAATCAAGAGGGAAGGGATACGGGTCGGCAGTGTTAGAGGAATTGGAAAGGAAAGCAAAAGAGCATGAGGTCACGTCATTAGCATTAAATGTATTTGGAAATAACGAAAGGGCTTATGAACTTTATAAAAAATTTGGTTATGAAACTTCATCGATTGCTATGAAGAAATCATTGTAGGAATAATTAATGAAGCGGGAAATTTATCTTGTTTATTGGGGTAGTGTTCTAAAGTTGGAACACTGCTTTTTCATCTGGCTATTCGAATTAAAGCGTATAAAAAATTTCAGCTACTAAATCTTTGCTAATAAGCAAAAGTGTCCAAAGTTATTGACATGGTTGTGCAAGTTGTTAAAATAATGATGTCCAATTCTTTTGACATAGGTGATGTAATGAAAAATAAAATTAAAACAATACGAAAAAAATTAGGGATTACACAAGAGAAACTTGCCAAGGAGTGTGGGGTAGTGAGGCAAACCATCAATTGTATAGAAAATGATAAATATGACCCTACGCTGGAACTGGCATTCAAATTATCAAAAATATTAAAAGTAAAGGTAGATGAATTGTTTATTTATGAGTAAATTTCATTCTAATTATATAATTTCGATGAAAGATATTATAAGGGAAGGGAACCAAATTCTACATCAAGCTACACAAGAAGTATTGGTCCCACCTACTGAAGAAGACAAAGAGACATTAATTTGCATGATGAACTTCTTGAAAAATAGTCAAGATCCAGATCTGGCAAAAAAATACAAATTACGTGCAGGAGTAGGATTATCGGCAAATCAGATTGGCTTGAATAAGCGAATGTTTGCAGCGTATTTGACCGATGAGAAGGGGAAACAACATGAATATTCACTTATTAATCCAAAAATAGTGAGTCATTCTATCTCCTTGATTTATTTACCACAAAGCGAAGGCTGCCTCTCTGTTGATCGTGATATAAAAGGGTTTATACCGAGGTATGAGCGGATAAAAGTGAAAGGGTTTAATTTATCGGGAGAAGAGATATTATTAAAACTTAGCGGATATTCTTCCATAGTTATTCAACATGAAATAGACCATCTAAATGGAATTATGTTTTATGACCGGATTAATCATGAAAACCCATTTGCACTACCAGAAAACAGTAAAAGTTTATACTGATGCTTACATTTCAAATATTTATTGAGTAATGCCATTTTCATTTAAAGAAATTATTTTAAGTCGTAAAAATACTTCGATGATTAAACGTATTGGAGGTCTAAATTGAATACCGTTATTATTTTTATTTGCATTATTTTAATCGCATCAATACTCCAAACAAGTACTGGCTTTGGGTTCTCAATCATGGCAACACCTTTTTTGCTGCTGATTTTTTTACCTCAAGAAGCGATTCAAATCAATCTCATTTTATCCTTGCTAATTTCACTTTCATTAATTTATAAAATTAGAAAGGAAATTGATTATCCTCTGTTAAAAAGATTTATTATTGGCAGCATTGCCGGTGTCCCATTTGGGAGTTTAGTCTTTATGTCGATTAATGTTGATCACTTAAAGTTTATTGTCAGTGTAATTATTCTGGTACTCACGTTGTTCATGATGGTGAATCTTAAGATTAAAACCACTCCATTTCGAGATTATTTAGTTGGTGGATTATCTGGAGTGTTAACAACGAGTATTGGTATGCCTGGTCCACCGCTATTGCTTTATTTTACTGGAACGGACACAGGAAAAGAAAAGGTTCGAGCAACTACACTAGCTTTTTATCTTTTTATTTATTTAATAAGTCTTGGAACACAAGTCGTTACAGTAGGGACCAATATGACCGTTTGGAAATCGAGTTTGTATGCCATTCCGCTTGTTATTCTTGGATTGGTATTGGGGCAATTCCTATTTAAATGGTTCAACCAACGTGTTTTTAGAATTTTTACATATGTCCTTCTGATTTCTACAGGAGTGTATCTTCTGATTGATAGTTTGTGATTGTGAGTTATATTTGAAGCAATGTTTCGAATGCATCTTGAAGTGCCGCAGACGAAAATTGTGAGAGTTAAGGCTGCAGAATAGCAACAAAGTATATTTTGTTATATAATATAAGGAAACATTTAATCATTTTTTTTAAAATATTAATAATTTGTGTTTTAGAATGAAATGTATTATCATAATATTTAAAAAATAATATTCTTTCTGAAAGGAGAGTACTGATTTTCAAATGGATGATCCCTCGAGTAAGAAGGTATCGAAGATTTATCGAAAGTTGGTTACCTCTAACGAAGTAAAAGCCTATCTGATTTACGAAAGACTTAATGATGAAATGAAAGCAAAACTTAGAGAAAAGCTGAAAGAAAATCAATCAGCTTCTTCGCAACACCTGCTCAAATTGATTGATCAGGATTATATGGCAACATCAATGAATAAAGACATCGCTGTCACAAAGGTGGATAGCCTATAAATTATAAATTATAAATTATTTATTAGAGGAGATGGAGTTAATGACTTCATCTTCTTTTTGATTTTGGTTATTTTCTAAAAGATTATTGTTTTTTAGTACATATTTTTTTGTAAAAAGGTTGGTTGGAGCGGAGATCTCACTGCCCACACCGCGGAAGTTGATATCCCTCCGCTCTAACCAACTTACTACTTTTCAAATTAGAACAATGTGTTGCCAAAAATATAATATGATTGTGAAATATATCACAAATTTGTTGATTTTATTGATATCTCATTGTATACTATATTCAAAGTTAGTTTGTGAATTATTTCACATATAATTGTGAAGTTCTTCACAAAAACATTTTAACTTTAAAGGAGTCTTTAACATGAAAATTGTTGTCATTGGGTGTACACATGCAGGGACCGCAGCTGTGAAGAATATGGCTGAGTTGTATCCAGAAGCAACCATCACAGTTTATGAAAAAAACGATAATGTTTCTTTTCTTTCATGCGGTATTGCCCTTTATGTCGGTGGAGTAGCGAAGGATCCAAATCAATTATTTTATTCATCTCCTGAAGAACTAGCCAAACAAGGAATACAAATGAACATGAAACATGAAGTGTTAAATATAAATACTAAGCACAAATTCATTACGGTAAAGGATATCGTAACGGGGGAGGTTAAAGAAGATACGTTTGATAAGCTCGTCATGGCAACGGGGTCATGGCCGATCATCCCTCGAATTGAAGGAATTGAGTTAGAAAATATCCTACTATCCAAAAACTTCAAGCAAGCCAATACGATTATCGAAAAAGCGAAGGAAGCACAAAACATTACTGTGATAGGTGCCGGTTATATTGGAGTTGAATTAGTCGAAGCATTTGAACAGTATGGTAAAAAGGTCACATTGATTGACGGGGAGGATCGAATTTTAAATAAATATTTAGACAAGGATTTTACAACTATTCTCGAGGAAGAATTTAATCGTCGCAATATTACGTTAGCACTTGAACAAACAGTAACTCGGTTTACAGGAGAGGATGGAAAAGTGAACAAAGTGATCACGACAAAAGGGGAGTACGAGACAGATCTAGTCATCCTTTGTGTGGGGTTCCGTCCAAATACGGACTTGTTAAAAGGGCAAGTCGATATGCTACCAAACGGTGCAATTATTGTTAATGAATTTATGCAAACGAGTAATCCTACTATTTTCGCAGCGGGGGATAGCTGTGCGGTTACTTATAATCCAACAGGTGATCATCGTTATATTCCACTTGCTACGAATGCTGTTAGGATGGGGACGTTAGTGGCGCATAACATCGAGGATCAGAGGGTGAAATACCAAGGCACACAAGGAACATCTGGGCTGCATATCTACGAATATAATATGGCATCTACAGGTTTAACCGAGGTAACGGCGAAGCAAGCTGGAATTTCATACAAAGTGATAGATTTAGAGGAAAATAACCGCCCAGAATTTATGCCAACATATGAACCAGTAAAAATAAAAGTTTTATATGAAAAGGATACAAGAAAAATCCTCGGGGCACAAATTATTTCAAAAGCTGATATGACACAAATGATCAATACGATGTCCGTTTGCATTCAGAACGATATGACGATTGATGAACTAGGCTTTGTGGATTTCTTCTTTCAGCCACATTTTAATAAACCTTGGAATCTGTTGAACCAAGCGGGATTATTGGCTTTGTGATAGGGATAAGTGTTGATTAGTTAAATGTCTGAATTTAAGAAGTGTAAAATCGTTGCTGATGATACACTTCTTTTTTTGATTAGATATGGTGGAACAATAAGTTTGAAAAGCATTAATTATTTTAAGGTTTTTATAATTTAAGTAAATTAGGCAATTTTAAGATAGATAAAATGGTAGAATGATAGGGTGAAAAAAGACAAAAGGAGCCGTGACGATGAACTGGAATGAGTTTGAGACACAGCTATATACAATGGTAATGGTGGAAAGAGAAGGCGAAGTCTTATTGGTGAAACGCCCAGATAGAAAAGGCTTTCCAGGACATATTGCTCCAGGCGGTAAAATAGACTTTCCAGAAAGCCCTGCTGAAGGGGCGATTCGAGAGGTTCGCGAAGAGACGGGCTTGAAAGTGGAGCGGTTGATCTTTAAAGGGATTGAAGAATTTGTTATTCCACATAAGAAGTTTCGTTATACAGTCTATAATTACATAGCAAAAGAAGTTAGTGGGGACTTGCTTGAGAATCCACCAGAAGGAGAGCTTGTATGGGTAAAGAAAGGTGAAGCGCTGGAGCTTCCCATGCAATCTTGGTTCAAGCGTCGTTTTCCATACTTCTTTAAAGCTGGAACCTTTGAAATCCATTCAAAATGGAATGGGGAAAATCGAGGAGAGGCAGAGGTGTCGATCAGAGAACTGTAATGGATGTACTACCCGAAATTTGTCGATTGAAAAAGGTAAAGCCGCGAAATCAGTAATGATTTCACGGCTTTTTTAATAAAGATTTTTCGGGTGGTGCCAGGCACGCCCCGGATTTTGACGAAATTTGTCGTCTGTGTAATTCGAATGAAACTTTGGGAAAAAGAGGTAGATATGTAGGCGATTTTTCTATAAAATGAATGTATGACATTATTATTGAATTTTTAACAATATCACCCATAGAAAGGATTTTCTAGTTGAATAAAAAGAAGAAAAAGAAAAAAACCCATGTCCCATTTAGGATGAATCTACTGTTTTTTGCTGTTTTTATTTTATTCTCACTTTTAGTCATTCGCCTTGGCGTTGTACAAATCGTTAAAGGAAGTGAATACAAAAAAGAGGTAGAGCGTACAGAAGATATCATGGTACGTAACGGCACACCCCGTGGTAAAATTTATGATCGTTACGGGAATGTAATGGTCGATAATGTCCCATTAAACGCCATTACCTATACGAGAGCACAATCTACTCAACCAGATGAAATGTTAGATGTAGCTGAAAAGCTTGCTCCCCTTATTAAAATGGACACCGAAAAAATTACTACACGTGACCGTAAAGATTTTTGGCTGCTAACACATTCTGAAAAAGCAAAGAAACTAGTAACAAAAGAAGAGCTTCAAAAACTGGAAGCAAACGAAGAGCTTACAAAAGATGATGTTAATAAAGAAGTATACCAGAGACAGCTCGAAAGAATTACTGAAAAGGATATCAAATCATTTGACAATAACGAACTGGAAGTCCTTGCTATATTCCGTGAATTTAACACGGGCTATGCGTTAACTCCACAAATTATTAAGAACAAAGGGGTAACCCCTGAGGAAATGGCTCGTGTAAGTGAACATTTGGATCAACTTCCAGGCGTAAACGTCACAACGGATTGGGAACGAACGTATGTGTATGATGATACATTAAGAACGATCCTTGGGAATGTTTCTTCCTCTAGAGAAGGACTTCCAAGCGAGTTAGTCAATTATTATACTGCACAAGGATATTCCCTTAACGATCGTGTTGGAACAAGTTATGTTGAAGCTCAATATGAAGATGTTCTGCAAGGACAAAAGGAAAAAATCAAGAACATTACTAAAGATGGAAGTGTATTAGATACTCAATTAATTAGTGAAGGCTATCGAGGCAAGGATGTTGTCCTGACCATTGATATGCGTTTACAGAAAGAAATTGAAAAGATTGTGGAAGAAGAACTATACGGACAAATCCAGAAAGGCTGGCAATCTCCTTACTTAGATCGCGCATTTGTCGTCATGATGGACCCTCATACCGGGGAGCTTCTGGCGATGGTTGGGAAGAAATATGGGAAAAACTCTGAGACTGGTAAGTATGAAATGCAGGATTATGCTCTAGGTACTTTTACTTCTTCTTATGAAGCAGGGTCAGCTGTGAAGGGTGCAACGGTGTTGACTGGGTATATGACAGGGAATCTGTATCCAGGGGAAACATTAGTTGACGAACCGATTTTAATTCAAGGATCAAAACCTAAAACTTCTTGGTTTAACAAATCTGGAAGAAAATTAATGTCTGATTTATTTGCTTTGGAAAAGTCATCAAACTCTTATATGTGGAAGATAGCTTTCCGTATCGGAGGAGATACCTATATTCCGAACGCACCTGTAGATTTTAATTCAAACTCATTTAAAATTGTAAGAAATCACTTTAGCCAATTTGGATTAGGAATACCAACTGGAATTGACCTTCCAGGCGAAATGTCAGGATATCAAGGTTCATCGAGAAAACCAGGATTTTTATTAGACTTAGTGATTGGTCAGTATGATACCTATACTCCAATGCAACTTGTTCAATACGCATCTACAATTGCAAATGGTGGTAGTCGAGTTGAACCACATATTATGAAACAAGTCAGAGAACCAGATAATGATAAAGGTAGCCTAGGACCGATCATTTATGAAAATGAACCGAAAGTATTAAACAGAATTAATGCGACACCAGATGAAATTAATCAAGTTCAACGTGGATTTTATCGTGTTGCACATGGAAGTGATGGAACGGCGAATAACTTTGCGAATGCACCTTATGATGCAGCAGCAAAGTCTGGTACAGCTGAGGCATTTTATAAAGGACCAAATATGGAAAAGGCAGTAGAAACCTATAACACCACACTAATCGGCTATGCTCCATATGATTCACCTGAAATTGCTTTTTCCGTATTTGTCCCATGGTCGCATCAAGACAAAGATCCATATGTAAACAAAGTAATAGCTAAAAGAGTTATGGACAAATACTTCGAACTCAAGAAGCAATCTGAAAAAGAAGGACTTTTTGATGCAGCAGTTGAAAGCGAAGTTCGAAACGCAGATGAAGCAGAAGAGCTCCAAGAACAAGAAAGACAAGAAAACATCGAATAACAAAGAAGCCGCTCAAAAAAGAGCGGCTTTCTTAAACAATTGAATAAAGAAAATTCGGGTGGTGCCAGGCACGACCCGAAATATGTCGAATCTGATTTCCAGTTGAATAGGGTTAAAATCTGTCCGAGGAAAGCAAGGAATGACAGGTGATGTGTTGGTTATAGCATTAAGATTGAATCAGAGAGGATGGATGGAATGGAGGCTTTTCAACGGTTTAACGAGAGCATCACGTATATTGAGGATCACCTAGAGCTTGAAATCGATATTGATGAGGTGGCTCGGGTAGCTTGTGTTTCAAAGTTCCATTATCAACGAATGTTCAATATGTTAACTGGTTTTACTACTGGTGAGTATATACGAAATCGCCGTTTAACTCTTGCTGCCCAAGAACTTGCAGGGTCCCAAGTCAAAGTCATTGATGTGGCTTTGAAATACGGATATGAAACACCTGAATCTTTTTCGAAAGCGTTTCGAAGAGCACATGGAGTCAGTCCATCTCAGGTTAAGGGCCAAGGGATACAATTGAAAGCTTTCCCACGTTTATCCTTTCAAATTCAATTAAAAGGAGAAAAGGAAATGAACTACAAAATTGAAGACAGACCTAGTTTTAAAGTAATTGGTAATGGGATTCGTACGAGCATGGCTAATGGAGAAAACAATAAAAATATTTCTAATTTTTGGGTTGAATCTCATCAGAATGGTTCAGTGAAAGAATTAGAGCGTCATATGGGTGATTTAGGAGTGCTTGGAGTATGTATGGACTTTGACCATGACGCAGAGGAGATTACTTACCTTATCGCCGTTGAAAAAGGGAACAGAGAAGCTGATAAGAAGTATATCGAAAAGGAGATTCCTGCAGCCACATGGGCAATATTTGAGTCTGTTGGAGCAATGCCTGACGCGATTCAAAATGTCTGGGAACGGATCTATTCTGAATGGTTTCCATCCACAGGGTACGAGCAAGCAGATGGTCCACAACTAGAAGTCTACCCTGCAGAGGATGCCTATGCTGATGACTACCGATGCGAAGTATGGATTCCAATCAAAAAGAAATAATATTAGTGCCATACTGAATTAGAAGAAGCCTGCGGAATAAATCCGCAGGCTTCTTCTAATTAGTAGGAAATCGATCAATAAGATAGAATAGTATTAAATAAAGATTTTTCGACGCGTGCCAGGCACGACCCGGAATTTGTCGAAAGGGAGGGGTCTTTATGATTGTTCATGGTGTAGTGGTGAAAGGGGTCGAGGTGGATTCGCAGACCCGCTGCAAACATTATCATACGGAGAGGGATATTATTGCAATTAAGTTTAAATGCTGCGATACCTATTATCCGTGTCATTTATGTCACGAAGAATGTGCAGACCACAAGGCATTGACCTGGCCAAAGGAAGAGTGGAATGAGAAGGCGATCCTGTGTGGAAACTGTGGTGAGGAATTAACAATTAACGAATATATGAATTCTAAATCCACCTGTCCAAACTGTTCTGCATCTTTCAATCCAGGTTGCCAGCTGCATTATCATTTGTATTTTGATTAAAATTAGGGTAAAAGGGAGACTTATTTCTAGTAAATGAATCAAAAAAAGCAGCCATCATCGGCTGCTTTTCCATTAAATTAACACTTCAACTTTTGCATCTTTTTTCAGCTTCTCAACATGTTGAACAATTTTTTCTTGTTTTTTCTGGTTTTCTAGTTGCCCTTTAATTGTTTCTTTAACTTCTTCATACTTAGGTGCTTCTTGACCTGCAGCTTTAGCTTGTTCGGCCATTTGGTCATATTGCTTTTTCATTTCATCTTCTTTTACTTCTCCTGCTGAAATTTCTTTATCCATATACTTTGTATACTGAATATTTTCAGCAATTTGAACTTTTAATTGGTCTTCGGTCATATTATTTTCTTTTAGCACTTTTTCAAATTGGCCTTTTTCTTTATATTGCTCTTTCAATTTTTCAAGTTCTTTGTTTACTTCATCAGCAGAGGCAGTGTAACCTTTCTTCTCAGCATCTTGGAGAAGTAATGTTTGACCAACGAGACTTTCAATTACTTGATCTTTTACTTGTTTTGAAATTTCTTTGGACGTTGGGTCTTGTCCCATTTGAGCATATTGCATTTGCAATTGATTAAGAAGAACATTGTAGTCACTACCTAGTAGCTCTTCATCATTAACGACGGCGACTTTTTTATCTTCTTTTAGTTTTTGCTTATCCATTTTCTTTTGCATTTCTTCCATTTGTTTCTTTGCGTCTTCTTCATTTTTAGCGGTTTCTTCTTGTTTGTTTTCTTTATTTGTGTCGTCTTTTTTTGCTTCCTCATTTCCTCCGCAGGCAGCTAACACTACAATCACTAAACCTGTTAGAAGGGTTACCAGCATTTTTTTCATTTTCATTAGAAATGAACTCCTTTCTATAACCTCTTAAATTTTTTGAGAAAGGTTATTGAAAAATCACTTAATGCGGATTGTACATCATAATCACAAAAAAAGAAAGTGATTCGACAAAACTCGGGCCGTGCCTGGCACGACCCGGTTTTTCTTGGGGAGGGACCTTTGGCTTGTTTGAGATAGGGAGAGAGCGGTTTGGAGCTATTTTTTTTGTGGGAATGATCTGTTTTTGTACTTTTTGTGACAATTCCTTTCATCTATTTTGGGATTTCATTCCTATATGATATAGTAATTTGGTCCAAACGGAGGAATTATCGGAAAATACACTTAATTTGACTTAGGTCCTCCCTGGTAAAATATTTTCCAATGAAGATTCTCTTAAATATTGTTAAATTAAAATAAACAAAAGATTACAAACATAAAATAGGGTAAGAAATGAAGGAGAAAGTAGGCTTAGGTATGATAGAGCTTTGGAGACAATTTAGTTGGGTGATCCCAATCATGGCATTAGCTACGGCTGCACTTATAGTTGTCGTTTATATATGGAATCAGAAAAAGGGTGTCGTACGTTGGATTGACCTCATTCCACCATTGTTCACTATCATTTCCCTGGGAGGGATTTTTCTCATTACGCTTTCACCGCTTGTTCCAGGTGTTGCCCTCCAGGGTGAGACAAATTTCCAACCCTTTGAAAACCTTAAACTGAATCTCGTCTACCGAAACCACCTTGATGTGCCGATCCGAAATCTATCAGCAAATATTGCTCTTTTCATTCCGTTTGCGTTCTTCTATGCTTGGTGGATACGAAGAGGGAAATGGATTATCATCAGAACAACTTTAATAGGGTCTTTTCTATCAATTGTTATTGAATTTGCTCAATATCAGTTCCCACTGGGACGCTCCACGGATATAGATGATTGGATGATGAACACATTGGGAACCATCGTTGGAGCGATTCTTTTAGTGATCATTCTGAAGCTGTATCGTAAAGGGATTATTTATAATAATAGTAAGAGCGCTTGATTTGAAATTTCAAGCGCTCTTTTTTATGAAGATTATGCCATCTTATCAATACCAATGTTTACGATAACAGTCTATTTTTAGAAGAAACAATACGATTACCGTCTATTATATGGGGTACTGAGAAAATAGGACGAATTAGATTTCAGGGGGAGGAGAAAATGAAAATCATCGATAATGTTTACTTATTTAGACCAGATAAAGTAGAAAATATGAAGGATATCTATCATCTTGTGATAGATAATGGGATCATTCAGGGCATCCATAAAGGATGTTCACATAAATCAGGTGATGAGGTTATTGATGGTCAACAAAGGACATTGATGCCTTCTTTTACAGATTCACATATCCATCTGCTCCGATATGGTTTGATGAAAAAGGAATTAGACCTTAGGAAGGTCACAACTTGGGATGAGGTAAAAATGATTGTACATGATGAGTATTTGGAGAAAGAAATGGAAGAGCATGAATGGGTTGTAGGCAGGGGGATAATTGACAGTCAGCTTAAAGATATCGATCATTTATTAACCGCAAAAGATTTAAAAGAATTAAAACTAGATAAACCTATGTTCTTCCTTCATGACGATGGACATGAGTGTATAGTAAATGATGTGGCTTTAAGAATAATCAAAAAAGATAAAGACATTGCAAAATATCATGATCGTTTTATTGAAAAAGATGAGATGGGTAATTGGACTGGACGATTTAAAGACACTGCTGTCCATTTTATAAAATTTCATTTCCGTGAAAAGTCTGAAGAAGAAATCTATCAAGCTGTCCTAGCAGGATTGCCGCATTTATTAGAATACGGAATAACTTCAGTTCATACCGATGACCTAAATTATGCAGGTTCCTATGATAAAGTTTGGAAAACCTACACAGATCTTGAAAAGCAAGGGAAGCTGCCTATCCGTGTTTATTTACATCATTATATTTATCATCTTGAGGACTTGGAAAATTTTCTGGAAAACGATCCTAAACGGACAGGGGATGGAACAGAAAAAGTTCGGGTCGGTGCCATTAAAATTTTCTTGGACGGTACACAAAGGCTGCATACGGCTGCAATGAGAAAACCGTATCAAGACAAGCCTGAAACAAATGGAGAATTGATTTATACACAGCATCAATTAAATGAAATCGTACAATTGGCAGATGATCAAAACATGCAGGTAACCATGCATGCTATTGGGGATCGTACTATTGAGCAAGCGATTACTGCACTTGAAAAGGTTGGTACAGCTAAAATGAGACACCGTATCATTCACGCTCAAGTTCTCGGGCATGATTTGTTAGAGCGGTTAGCAAAGCTTAAACCTTATATAGAAATCCAACCAAGCTTTATCATGGAGGAACATGACCGAACGGCAAATTGGGTGGGAAATGATTTAGAGAAATATTGTAATGCGTGGAATTCAGTTGATCATTTGGGTATCCCATATACAAGTAGCTCTGATAGTCCAATCGGATATTTATCCCCAATGTTAGGAATTCATGCAGCCGTTAACCGTACGGATCTTTTGGGACAGCCAGAAGGTGGGTGGATTCCCGATGAGAAACTTACCGTACGACAAATCGCTTCTGCCTACACAGAGACTCCGGCATACTTAGAATTTCAAGAAAACTTTCGTGGCAAAATTGAAATAGGATATGCAGCAGATTTTATTCTTTTATCTGAAAATCCCATTGAAGTAGGTAGCCAGGATATTAAACATATAGAAGTGATGGAGTCATGGGTAGGTGGTGAACGGGTTTATAAAAAATAAGATTTTAAATTAACATACACCACATTTTTTAAATCGCAACCTATGATTCAGCAAAGCTGGTCATTGATTGCGATTCTTTTTAAGAAACTAATGCAGCTTTTGCGGAAACTTTAAAGGGGTGTCGATTGTCTGTTGATCGTGATATCCTCGATAGGACACGACCTTGTGATCATCCGTATAAACATCAAGTTCCAATATATGTTGTCCTTTTGTCTCTAAGTAATAATGAATATGATCAGATTCTAAATGGTAATGAGAAAATGTGAGTCCTAGTAATTCTTTATTGTTCTTTTCTGTATTTGGATGAGTTTTGATAAAGGTAGCTAGTTGATTCACAGTAGCTGAAGGAGTTCCAGTAATAGCAAAGAGTTTTTCTCTTACATAAGTATTGGCTTGATAATAGGCTGATTTAGCCGTTTCTACAAAATTATTCAAATAACCGTCCATAATTATACCTCCATTAATAGTGTTATTTTATTGTTTGTTTTTTTCTAAAAAACATTCAAAGGAGGTATATCGATTACTGTTCAAGAATTCCAGAAAAACTCAATCCAACATAAAATACCGAGATGTCTAAAAACCATGATTACCGTGGTTTTTAGACATCTCAATTTATTTAACAATTATGAATGATCTTTTTCTATGTACGATTTTATAGATCATGCTTTCATGACTGGGATGAATGCCCTTATTCCTGTGACTTGATCCCATTTGGGCTTTCATGACTCGGATGTATGCCCTTATTCTTGTGACAGGACTTAATTCGGGCTTTCATGACTGGGATGAATGCCCTTATTCCTGTGACAGGACTTAATTCGGGCTTTCATGACTGGGATGAATGCCCTTATTCTTGTGATTTGATCCCATTTGGGCTTTCATGACTCGGGTGAATGCCCTTATTCTTGTGACTTGATCCCATTTGGGCTTTCATAACTGGGATGAATGCCCTTTTCCAGTGACTCGACTTAATTTGGGCTTTCATGACTCGGATGAATGCCCTTATTCTTGTGATTTGATCCAATTCGGGCTTTCATGACTGGGATGAATGCCCTTATTCCTGTGACTTGATCCCATTTGGGCTTTCATGACTGGGATGAATGCCCTTATTCCTGTGACATGACCTAATTCGGGCTTTCATGACTGGGATGAATGCCCTTTTTCCAGTGACTCGACTTAATTTGGGCTTTCATGACTGGGATGAATGCCCTTATTCTTGTGACTTGATCCAATTCGGGCTTTCATAACTCAGATGAACGCCCTATTTCTTGTGACTTGACTTAATTTGGGCTTTCATAATTCGGATGGATGCCCTTATTCCTGTGACTTGATCCAATTCGGGCTTTCATAACTCAGATGAATGCCCTTTTTCCTAAGACTTGATCCAATTCGGGCTTTCATGACTTGGATGAATGCCCTTTTTCCAGTGACTCGACTTAATTTGGGCTTTCATGACTGGGATGAATGCCCTTATTCTTGTGACTTGATCCAATTCGGGCTTTCATAACTCAGATGAACGCCCTATTTCTTGTGACTTGACTTAATTTGGGCTTTCATAATTCGGATGGATGCCCTTATTCCTGTGACTTGATCCAATTCGGGCTTTCATAACTCAGATGAATGCCCTTTTTCCTAAGACTTGATCCAATTCGGGCTTTCATAACTCAGATGAATGCCCTTATTCTTGTGATTTGATCCAATTTGGGCTTTCATGACTGGGATGAATGCCCTTATTCCTGTGACTTGATCCAATTCGGGCTTTCATAACTCAGATGAATGCCCTTTTTCCTAAGACTTGATCCAATTCGGGCTTTCATAA
>NZ_JAFBDZ010000004.1 GCF_016908495.1 Rossellomorea pakistanensis
TCAGTCCGCTCGACTTGCATGTATTAGGCACGCCGCCAGCGTTCGTCCTGAGCCAGGATCAAACTCTCCGATAGAAGTTTGACTTGCTCATTTGTATAAGAACCATGTTCTTACGTTGTAAATCTTTTAGAATTAACGTTGACGTTTTGTCTTGTTCAGTTTTCAAGGTTCAATGTGTCCGCTCCGTTTGAAGCGACTTTATTATCTTACCATCTCATAGTCATTTATGTCAACAACTTTTTTTGAAGTTTTTCAGTCGCCACTGACCGGTTTAAGGACGTCGTTCAGCAGCGACGTTTATTAATATATCAACTCTATTATTTAAAGTCAATACAATATTGATATTTTACTATAATTTTTTCTTAACTCGATAATATCGATGAAAAATCCCTTGTCCTTTTGTTTCTACATTCACGACTTCAATCACATTTTTTTCTGTCAGAAACTCTATTAGCATTCCTAAATCAACCGAGTAGTGTTTGATTTCTTCATGATTTTGCAGCTCTTGAAAACTCCATTGCTCTTTTTCCCTCATCACAACTAATAGATGTTCCACACTTGTATTTGTACGCGAATGGATTAAGAATTCACTTGCTATAAATAATAGCTCCAACCTTTTTTGCAGGTCTTCTTCGCTGCTTACCAGCTCTTCATAGAGTTTAAAGATTTCTGGTTCGATTTGTTTTACTTGATTCCATACCGTTACTTCAGGGTGGAAACCATTTTCGATTACGGCCAATCTTGCTAAATGATGGAGAGAATGAACAATGTGGTTATAGGCATCTAGATAATGTTTGTTTTCGAAAAAAACTTTTCCATCCATATATCTTCTTATTAGCTTTGCAAACTCCAAGCCAATTTTAATTTTTCTTCCATAGAAGGGAAATTCCCTGAGCTCTAATTTAAGGTTAGTAATATACTCATTGCGATCAAAGAGTATTTTTCCGTTAAAGATCCAATCGATGATTCTTCGATTGGAACCAAGAAGCATCCATTCTTTCAGTTGATCTTTACTGACAATATGCATGGCAGCTTTTTGATTTAGATAAGTGTAATGTTTAATGAATAGCGGCTGTTCCGCCTCTTTAACAATGATTAATAATACGATATCAAATGTATCTGTAATCGGGCTTCCCTTTTCTCTATAATCAATCATTAAAACTCCAAGAGTATTGGGGTGGCTCGCCCTTTCTTGATAGATAGGACGTAAGATATCCTCCATAAAATATTCCTCCACTCACTTTCAATCTTTCGGTTATTATTTCGACAGACAGTGAAAATATCCTTCTTACATTATAGTCAAAGTTCGACATTTGCCCACTTTTTATTCCAATAAGGACATAGAAATATGGTATAGTATTGGACTAGGAGGGACAATAATGGCAAAAAAATATTCAAGTAAAATTAATAAAATCCGCACATTCGCGTTAAGTTTAATATTTATTGGATTTATCATTATGTATGGCGGAATCTTTTTTAGAGAACACCCTATCGTTATGACGATCTTTATGCTTCTCGGACTATTAGCGATTATCGGGAGTACAGTGGTTTACTTTTGGATTGGGATGCTTTCGACTAAAGCAGTACAAGTCGTTTGTCCTAATTGCAAAAAGCCGACAAAGGTTCTTGGAAGAGTGGATATGTGTATGTATTGTAATGAACCATTGACATTAGACCCTAATCTCGAAGGACAAGACTTTAACGAGGACTATAATAAAAAGAAAAATCATTAAACACCAACTGACCCAAAGAAATGTATGGGTCAGTTTTTTCTTGTATTTGTGATGAAATCGATTTTTTAGTTGGTGGTACCCTCAAAAAAAAGAACTGCCCCTACAATGGACAGTTCCTATCATTATTAATGTTCTTTTTTTGTACTGCAGTCACCGCAGGTTCCGTAAATCTCCATGCGATGGTTATTTACCTTGAAGCCTGTTACATGTGATGCAAGATGTTCTACTTCATCGAGACCTGGATAGTGGAAATCTACAATTTTGCCACAATCTTCACAAATCACATGATAGTGTTCTGTCGTTACGAAGTCAAAACGACTGGAAGCGTCCCCATACGTGAGCTCTTTCACCAAGCCGACTTCTTTAAAAACACGGAGATTATTATAGACTGTAGCAACACTCATATTTGGGAATTTCCCTTCAAGAGCTTTATAAATATCATCAGCTGTAGGATGTGACATGGATTGAATTAAATACTCCAAAATCGCATGACGTTGAGGAGTAATTCGGACTCCCGTCTGTTTTAGCGTGTCAACAGCTTCTTTTAATTGAATCTCTGACATCGTCATGCACCTCTTTTCCATAAAAATTATTACTTTATAATCTTTATAAATAGTGTACTAATGAAACTTGCCTTTTGTCAATCATTCCTTATTTTTCGCTTTGTTCATGAAGATTTTTCTCTGTTTCACCTAAATGATGGTTGGTATATCGTGCTGCTACAAAAAGGAAATCAGATAGGCGATTTAAATAGGCTAAAACGAGTGGATTCACTTCATCTTCAATAGAAACAGCTTCTCTTTCCGCTCTACGGACTATTGTTCTTGCGTTGTGGAGTGCTGCTCCAGCAGGATGCCCTCCTGGCAGGATGAAATTTTTAAGTCCAGTAAGCTCTCGATCCCAGCTATCGATCACTTCTTCAAGATCCTTAACATCTTTCTCATCTACTTTCCACTTTACTTCTTTTCCAGAAGGAGTCGCGAGCTCCGCCCCAACATGAAATAATGCCGTCTGAATCTTGTGGAATTCTTCAAGAAATGAATCCTTTTGTTCGAAATACTCATTTTTTAAATAGCTCATTCCCAACCCTATCATAGAATTTGCCTCATCACATGTTCCATATGCTTCTACGCGTGGATCTGATTTGGATACTCTACTACCATACACTAATGAAGTGGTGCCTTTGTCTCCCGTTTTTGTATAGATCTTCATTTAATAACCCCTCTCCACATCAACAATGTTTATATAGTCTCCCTTATTATGAATATATGTACGGAGATTATGTTTTAAAATATCAAATGCTCTCGGCACGTACATTTTTGTAGTACTTGAGATATGCGGTGTGACGGTGATATTCTTCATTTTCCAAAAAGGGTGCCCCTCTTTAAGAGGTTCATCAATAAAAACGTCTAAGAAAGCATGCGTAATGTCCTGGTCTTCCATGACTTTAAGCAGTACACTTTCTCTTATAACATCTCCCCTTCCTAGATTAATAAAAACGCTACTGGCTTTCATCATTTCAAAGTGTTTCTTTTTTAAAATATACCTTGTTTTATTAGTACTTGGTAAAACAGATACAAAAAAATCAATTTCAGGTAGCAGCGATTCCAAATTTGCTATAGTCTCGATACGATCAAAATACTTAACTGGAGTACCGCTTGTGTTTACTCCAATGGTAACCATTCTAAATGCTTGAGCTAATCGAGCAATTTCTTGTCCTATTGCACCAGTTCCTAGAATCAGAATCGTTTGGTCACAAAGCTCACTTGTCGGTAACCGCCTGCTCCATATTTCCTCATGCTCCTGCTCGTTAAGCGGGATAAATTGTTTAGCATGCTGCAGCATAAGTCCAATCGTGAATTCAGCCATTGGGATCTTATGAATCCCTCTTGCATTGGTTACGAGGATTCCCTTTTCTTTAATTTTCTCAAAAGGCATCATTTCCATTCCTGCTGAAGTGACCATAATCCATCGTAAAGAGGTCGCTTCTTCAATATGATGATCCTCTAAATCCTCTCCCATTGTTACAATGACTTCTGCTTGAGAAAGCAGCTGACCTGCATCGTTTATTGTTTTCACAAAATCGTATTCACACTGCGGAAACGTCTTAATTAATTGGTTTCTTAATTCTTTTTCGGGATCAAATGTAAATAGAATCTTCATTAAGTGGACTCCTTATGAGATGTTTTACTTATTTTATCATTTCTAAAAACATTCAGACAATTATCACGAAACGATAAAAATGTCTGTTTTCTTAAAATTGGTGTTTTTTGCTGTCTGATTGGTTCATTTTAATACGATCAGACGGCTCATTGTTAGAGAATTCACACGAAAATCATTTTAGCTCACACCACGAATAAGGAGAATCATCTTTACCTTAACTTGAATGTAGTAATGCACAACTTTTTGATTTTTTGCATGAGATTGGTTTGAAAATGCACAAGAACCTAAATCTATACACAAAAATGACTTGAAATTGCACGAGGCCTCAAATTTATGCACAAGCTAATTGGGAGGGAACGTATCAAAATTTATTCTCCTGAAACCAGGGAGTCAGAAACCAAAGCTTCAATCCATGAGTGGTTCTTATCCCCTTTTTGAACAGCCCTTTCAATTCCGACCTCTCCCTTCTATCATTAAGCATTGAAAAGGATACAGCTATTTGCTCATAGCAGCAAAGTTTGCGAAAACAGCCATAAAAAAGAGGCCGACCATTGTCGACCTTACATCTAGACTTATATGAGGAGGTATGCCCTACTATAACGTATGAACGTATAACAAAAATGCATGGACAAAAGCCTCCTGTGATGCAAAATAGGCGAAAAAATTTTACATGTTTTCATGGATATATTCTAATGCTTCATCCACATGACCTTTTACTCGGACTTTTCGCCACTCTTTTACTAGATTTCCTTCTTTGTCAATGAGGAAGGTCGAACGTTCGATCCCCATGTATTCTTTTCCAAAATTCTTCTTTAGCTTCCATACATCATAATCTTCAGCAACTTTATGATCTTCGTCCACTAATAGCAAGAAAGGAAGACCATGCTTATCGATGAACTTCTGATGTTTGTCAACTGGATCTGGGCTAACCCCTAGAATTACCGCATTGACATCCTTGAACTCCTCATGCTTGTCCCTAAAATCGCAAGCCTCTGTTGTACAGCCTGGTGTCATATCTTTTGGATAAAAATAAAGTACGACATTTTGCCCTTGAAAATCGGATAGCTTAATAATTTCACCATTATTTGCTTGCATTTCGAATTCTGGTGCTTTCTTTCCAACTTCTACTGACATTTGAATACCTCCCTATTAGGTTTGTATTGTTAGACTACCCAATATAGAAAAGAAACTCAAACGTTAGCTATTTTTATCCATGAGAAATGTCTTCACGACAAAGGCTGCTGGAATTGTATAACCAAGCCAGGATTCTACCAACGCTATTCCGCGGCCAAATCCTACTGGTGATAAATCTCCATATCCAACTGAAAATAGCGTGATTCCACTAAAATAGATTCCTGTAAATAGATAATCAAAGAAATCACCGGTAAAAACTTCGCCATTTTCTATTAATATCGGCACTCCTTCAAGCTCTAGCAGGACATAAAGCAGACCAAACCCTATCATGATCACAATATATGAAATCCCTAGAAATAAGAAATTTTGGAAAGACAGATTTTGCTCTTTCCATGTAGGTAAAAATAATGTGATAATACTCATCATCATACATCCAATGATGGCCAGAACGATAAGATAAATCACCCGTATCACCCCTTATAGCTCGTCTTAACATTCTACGCTGTCATGGGCGAAAAAATGTTTGTATAAAAAGAAATAAAAAGGCTCGCTTCCATTTAAAGAAAGCGAACCATTCATTAATTCCCTGCCCCTCGATACCGCTTAACTCCTTCATTCCAAAGAAAGATGGAGAAAAAAAAGAAGGCGAATCCAATGAGAGGAGTCAGGAAGGAAAAATAATACCATTCTTCTTTCCCCAAAAAATAAGCTGACGGATAAACACCCACAAAGGCAAAAGGTAATATCCATGTTAAGACAAATCGAATCGCCTTATTATAGATATCTACTGGGTATCGACCATAGTTCCCGATATTGTACATCATCGGCATAATCGATGTTTTCGCATCAGACCAAAATCCGATACTCGCTAACGCTACAAATATCCCTGCATATACTAGTGTTCCGCCAATAACAAATAGAACAAACAAGATTGGGTCGAGCCAATTGATCGTTAATCCAAGCTGACTTCCTGAGTAGAACATAATCACTAAACCAGTGATGACTCCAAATAGAGATTCAAGTTCCATTCTCTCAAGGATGACCTGAAACAAGCTATGAATCGGTCTCGTTAAAATTCTATCCATTTCACCCTTTACAATATATCGCTCATTAAAATCCCAAATATTAAAAAACGAAGAAAAGAATGCATAGGGTACAAGGAAAAATCCATAAATAAAGATTATCTCATACTGATTCCAGCCACTTAATAATTGGGTATGCCCAAAAACAACTAAAATAAAGATTAAATTAACAGCTTGAAACAAAAGGTCCGAGATCATTTCTACAAATAAGTCCATACGATATTGCAGTCTAGTTTTCATATACTGGGCAACATATTGAAAGAAAATCGTCACGTAAAACATGTTCACCCTCCTTGAATAACCATTTGTTTTTTCGCCAATACCCACAGAATTTGAATGGGAATGAGTAATAAGATAGCCCATGCACCTTGAAGGAGAATGGCTTCCCACATCTGAGCCCCTTTATATCCCTCCGTAAAAATCATACTCGGAACATAACTGATGCTTTGAAACGGCAGAAACTTCATAATATCTTGTGCCCAAAGCGGGAAGAAGCTGATTGGCAGTAATAATCCTGAAAACAAATCGATCACGACACGCTTCGCCCGAATTAGCCCATCATTATTAAATAAGAAAAAAGTAGTCATACCTGTAATCAAGTTAATTTGCGTATTGATGATAAAGCTAAACACTAATGATAAAAAGAAAGTTCCCCACGTTACTAGGTTTGATGATAGTTCTAAAGGGAAAACGAGAGAAACAATGACCATTCCAGGCACAGAAAAGAAAAGCAACCGAAAGATCCCTTCTCCCAGCCCTTGCATCGTCTTCATCCCCAGATAGCTGTACGGTCTTATAAGCTCGACGGCTACCTTCCCTTCTTTAATCTCCATTGCAATTTCCCGATCAATATTATTAAAATAAAATGCTCTGGCCATCCAAGCGACAGCAACATAGGTAGTCATTTGGATAACCGATAATCCTTCAATATCTTCTTTCCCACTATAAATCGCTTGCCATAGAAAGTAATAGGCGCCGATATTAATACTGTATATTAAGATTCCGCTATAATAATTGGTTCGATACGCTAACATCATTAAAAACCGAATACGGATCATTTCAATGTATTTTGCCAATGAAATCCCTCCTTACCTGTGAGTTAATTGGAGGTGTCTACGAAAGGAATCACCACTTCTTTTAAGTCCTACAACTTAGCACCTGCATAATTTATTCCATAAGCCCTATTTATTTGTCCAAATAAGACTATAGATCTCGAACCGACATTGCTCTTCAAAATCCGACACAAATTCCAACAACTCTACACTGTCCCAACTTCATATATATTCCGAATAATTTCTTCAGTCGTTGTTTCTAGTATCTTCATATCTTTTACTTTATGAGTTGATACAACTTTAGTAATCAATGCAGAAATCCGCTCTTCATCTGCAGCAACAATGGCTTCATATCGCTGTTCCTTCGTATTGTACCCCCACTCTACTTCCATATCATTTGTAAGGTCTATTAAAGATGCAAGTGAAGTGTCTTCGAGAAACTGAAAGTGAATTTCCCTTTGGTCACCCCAATTTTCTTTCAGTCTTTTTAATGGACCATCATAAATGATTTTTCCTTCATCAAGCATGACAACTCGTTCGCAAAGTGCTTCAATGTCAGATAAATCATGTGTGGTCAGGAGAATAGTAGTGTTATATTTTTTGTTTATTTCTTTTAAAAATTGACGAATCTTCAATTTAACAAGAACATCCAGCCCTATCGTTGGTTCATCTAAGAACAGTAGTGGTGGATTATGCACTAGTGCTGCTGCAAGTTCGCACCTCATTCTTTGGCCTAATGAAAGCTTTCGAACAGGCTTGTCCAACAACGGACCAATATCTAAGGTGGATATGACATGATCCATATGAGATTTGTATTGTTCGTCCGGAACATTATAGACTTTCTTTAACAGCTGAAATGATTCTTGAACGGCGATATCCCACCAAAGCTGAGATCGTTGTCCAAAAACAACCCCAATGGACTTTACAAACTTTTCTCTTTCTTTATATGGAATCATTCCATTCACGACTACATTTCCAGATGTAGGTGTAAGGATGCCTGTTAGCATTTTAATGGTGGTCGATTTTCCCGCTCCATTTTCCCCAATGTAACCAACCATTTCTCCTTGTTTAACGGTAAAACCTATATTGTTTACTGCTGAGATTACTTTATAATTACGGGTAAATAAATCCCGGAATGCTCCTTTTAAACCTGAACGACTAGAATAGGATTTAAATTCTTTCTTTAAGTCTCTTACTTCTATTGCATTTGTCACCTGATTCACTCCTTCCTTTAGATGCCATTCAATAGTTTACCACAGTTAATAAAGAAATTGAGTTTGCTAGGCTTACAAGCTAAAAACAGGAAGTGTTGACTATTTGCGCAATGGGGATGGGAGTACTACAATGAACAATGAAAGTTCACTTAGAGGAGGAAATGATATGGATTTTCGTCAATCCGAGATTTTACATAATATGGCTCAAGAACATATAGTCGGGGGCGTCAATAGCCCATCACGATCTTTTAAGGCTGTCGGCGGCGGTGCACCTGTAGCAATGGAAAGAGCAAATGGTGCCTATTTTTGGGATGTCGATGGGAATCAATACATTGATTATCTTGCTGCTTATGGTCCAATTATTACAGGTCATGCACACCCTCACATAACGAAAGCGATACAAAAAGCAGCGGAAAACGGTGTATTATACGGTACACCTACTCCACACGAGGTACAGTTTGCCCAGATGATAAAAGAAGCGATGCCTAGCCTTGAGAAAGTTCGGTTTGTGAATTCTGGTACAGAAGCGGTCATGACAACGATTCGTGTCGCTCGCGCCTACACAGGAAGAGATAAAATCATTAAATTTGCAGGATGTTATCATGGCCATTCTGACTTAGTGCTCGTAGCAGCTGGCTCTGGGCCTTCTACACTCGGCACACCTGATTCTGCCGGTGTTCCAAAAAGCATTGCACAAGAAGTTATTACGGTCCCATTTAATGATATCGAACCTTTTAAGCAAGCCATGGAGAAATGGGGAGATGAAATTGCCGCAGTTTTAGTTGAGCCGATTGTAGGAAATTTCGGGATCGTCGAACCAAAGCCAGGATTTTTAGAAGATGTGAATAAGGTGACACATGATGCTGGAGCATTAGTAATTTACGACGAGGTCATTACCGCATTCCGATTTATGTATGGTGGTGCTCAGGATATGTTAGGTGTGAAGCCTGATCTAACCGCTTTAGGAAAAATAATAGGCGGCGGATTACCAATTGGAGCTTATGGAGGAAGAATCGATATTATGGAAAAAGTCGCTCCACTTGGACCAGCCTATCAAGCCGGAACAATGGCAGGGAACCCTGCATCGATTTTATCAGGGATTGCCTGCCTGGAAGTTCTAAAGGAAGAAGGCGTTTACGACTATTTAGACCAATTAGGAGCTCAGCTAGAAGAAGGAATTCTCCAAGCTGCTAGAGACTATGAGATTCCGATTTCGATTAACCGGCTAAAAGGTGCTCTTACACTGTATTTCACAAATGAAACGGTTGTGAACTATGAACAAGCAGAGGCCACAGATGGCGAAATGTTTGCGAAATTTTTCAAGCTTATGCTGAATAAAGGAATTAATTTAGCACCATCGAAATACGAAGCTTGGTTTATTACCATTGCCCATACAGATAAAGATATTAAAGAAACCATTAAAGCAGTTAGAGAAGCTTTCCAAGAATTGAATAATGTATAATAATTCATTTGGCGCAAGAGGCTATTAGCCCTATGCGCCTTTGTTTATGAATTTCATGTAAACGCTTTCAATTTAACTCTTTATGTATATTAATGAATATTCATACTAATGAATAAATAATTGAATTCAGAAAATTCTTATGATATGATTATATTATTGTACAGATACTTTAATTAAAGCAAAAAAGCGCCCTTTGTAAGGAAATAGTTCCTTGCGGGATATTTATATATTTCTAAGAGCGGGCGCTATTTTGGCCAAAGCCATAACCACTTTAAAATACATTTCATTTTTTGAGCTCTATGACTGATTCCATCTCATTACTCTTCTATCATTCTCCCATTTCATTCATTTTTAATTTCTCGGAGGTGTTTTATTTGAAAAATGCAAACCAAAACTTTGGACCACATCTGTTTAAAGACTTCCACAAAGACGTTCATGATGCGTGTGGAATTGTCGCCTCAATTGAAAAAGCAAAGCATCCTACTAAAGAAAATATTGATCGTTGTATTCAAGCTTTAATAACCATGGATCATCGTGCTGGTTTTATCAACGGTGAAGGTGATGGCGTTGGTATTCATGTCGATGTACCTAAAGGACTATGGGAAGAGAAATTATCAAATGTAAGGAAAAACCCCTCGGTTGTCCATTCTTCTCGCTTTGTGGTTGGGCATTTTTTTATTCAGAGAACGTTTAATGTGGACAATGGTGAAAAGGAAATTCTAACAAAGCTTCAAGAAGAAGGATTTGAAATCCTTCATGTTGTGAAGGATTCAGCGAACCCAGAAAGCTTAGGACCTATTGCTCATCAAGAAAATCCGTATTTCTTTCAGGTTGCTTTGCTAGCGCCTACGAATAAACCACAAGAAATATATTCAAAAACCTTTAAAGCAACTATTCATATCGAAGAAAATGAAAATATTCACGTAGCTTCTCTAAGTCCCGATTACGCTGTATATAAAGTCATGGGCGCAGGAGATATTTTACCAAAATATTACCTGGACCTGACACACCCATTAATGGCCTCTACTATGACTCTCGGACATAACCGTTATTCTACCAATACATTATCAAACTTTTTCCGTGTACAACCTTTTAGTGTTCTCGGCCATAATGGTGAAATCAATACGATTTCTAAATTGCGGGATGAAGCGGAAATGATTAGTATCCCACTTGTTAAGGGTGGTAGTGATTCACAGGACTTGAACCGGATCATGGAAACACTGATTGCCCGCGATGGCTATTCATTATTTGAAGCAATGGAGCTAATCTTTCCTCCGATTGTGAACGAAATCAAACAATACCCTTCAGAATTACAGGATCTATATACTTATCTTCGAGAAGCATGGGGACATTTCGCACAAGGTCCGGCAGGTATTATTTCCCGTTTTGGAGATGAGGCCGTCTTTAGCGTAGATTCTCTTGGTCTTCGTCCACTTTGGATGATGGAAATTGAAAGCTCCTATGTCTTTGCATCTGAACCAGGCGTCATTCCTTCGACTACATTTATCAATGACCCTAAACCACTGGCACCTGGAGAAAAGGTTGGATTTAAATGGGATGGAAATTCGGTTGTACTTTTCGATTACGATCACTATCAGAAAGAAGTCTATAAGCGTTTTTCACATAAAATAGAATTTAAGGGACACAGGAAGCACTTAGCTATCCCGAAAATCGAGAAAAATATTATGATGAGTTATCCTTCCAAAGTTGAAAATGGACAATATAATGCTTTCGGCTGGGAACGAGATCAAGTCCAGCTTGTTGAACAGATGGCAGAAAAAGGAGCAGAACCTATCCGTTCTCTCGGGCATGACTCCCCACTAGCAGCCTTTAATCCAAACAGAAAAAATGTTGCTGATTTTATAAAAGAAAGTGTTGCAGTAGTTACAAATCCAGCGATTGACCGCGATCGTGAAACAGAGCATTTTTCAACGAGATCGATTATTGGTAAGCGACCTTCTTATTTGAAAACAACAGAAAGTAGTCCGATTCTTGAATTGCAGTCTCCTATTTTAATAGAAGGTAAAGTAGGCTACGAATGTTCTGAAACTCTTGAACAACCTAGCTACGATCAGTTAATAGGATATTTTAATAAACATGATCTCACTCATCATCTCTCCGTTACATTTTCGGAAGATGAGAGTATTAAGAATGCACTAAGTCGTTTATCAGATGATGCTGCTAAAGCTGTGCAATCAGGTAAAACGATCATCGTTTTAGATGACGGTAATTCACATCAGGAGAATAAATATTGGCTCGACCCACATCTAGTCCTTTCTGCCATTGATCAGGAATTAAATCGAAAATCATTAAGACGGGAATGTTCCCTTGTATTAAGGTCTGCAGCGATTCGTTCATTACACGACTTAATCCTTGCCTTTGGATTAGGAGCAAACGCCATTAGTCCTTACTATATGTTCTTGACGATATTAGAAGATGACACTGACGAACCAGTTCTTAATCTATACAGCGCTTTACAAAAAGGGCTAGAAAAAGTCATTTCTACCATTGGCATCCATGAGCTTCGCGGATATGGAAGACTCTTCTCAAGTATTGGATTAAATAAAGAAGTTTCAGATGTTTTAAGTATTGTAAACTTCTTTGGAGCAGAGAATTTGCAATACAATTTCTCAAAAATGAAAGAAGATGCCATTCAAAGGGCAAAAGATTATCATGATGAGAAACAACGAATCGCCAAAAGCTTCAACCTCTTCCCAAGAATTTGGAAGTCTATCGGAGATGTGGCTGCATCTGGTAAATACGATGAATATCGTGAAAAGATTACGGAACAGGAAGAATCAAAGCCTGTTACACTAAGACATCTTACTGCATTGAAAACGGCAGATAAACCAGCTGACAGCCAAAAAATAGATATAAGTGTCGGTGCTCATGACCTCCCATTCGTTATCGCTTCCATGTCATTCGGCTCTCAAAATGAAACGGCATTTAGAGCCTATGCTGAAGCGGCCGAGCGATTAAATATGATTAGTATGAATGGTGAAGGCGGAGAAATCAAAAACATGCTTGGAAAATATCCCAACACTCGTGGACAGCAAATAGCTTCAGGTCGTTTCGGGGTTAACGCTGAATTGTTAAACTCCTCCAATTTACTAGAAATAAAAATTGGCCAAGGGGCAAAGCCAGGTGAAGGTGGTCACCTGCCAGGCTCTAAAGTAACAGCCAAAATTGCAGAAGCACGGAATGCAACCATTGGTTCTGATTTGATTTCACCATCTAATAATCATGATATCTACTCCATAGAAGATTTAGCTCAAATGATTCATGAATTAAAAACAGCTAATGACCAAGCAAAGGTGGCTGTTAAAGTACCTGTTGTCCCTAATATAGGTACGATTGCTGTTGGAATTGCGAAAGCAGGGGCTGATATTATTACGCTAAGTGGATTTGATGGCGGAACTGGAGCAGCAAGAATTCATGCCCTGCAGCATGTTGGTCTCCCTGTTGAAATTGGTGTAAAATCTGCCCATAACGCACTCATTGAATCAGGCTTACGAAATACAGTCGAGATTTGGGCGGATGGCGGAATTAAAAGTGTTCAAGATATAATCAAAGTCATGCTCCTTGGAGCCAATAGAATTGGATTTGGTACATTATCGATGATTGCTATTGGCTGTACAACTTGCAGAGGCTGTCATCTTGATACTTGCCATGTAGGGATTGCTACTCAAATTGAGTCTGAAGCCCAAGCGAAAGACCATGGCTTGCGTCGTTTCGTCCCACGTCAATTTGATTTAGCTGTTCAAGGATTGATGAATTTATTCACTGCTTTTGGGAATGAATTAAAAGAACTGACTGCTTCACTTGGTGTCGAGCGTCTTCAAGATATTGTCGGACGTTCTGACCTACTGGATCAAGTAAAAGGCAAAGAACAAATAGATCTATCTTCCCTGCTATCTACTCTTGAGGTTGGCCAGTTCATGAAAGAAGCGGCAGTGTCAAAGGAGGAACCCTCTATATCAATAGCAGCAGGTGCTGAGTATTTGGACCATTGTATCGATGAGCTTCACACCTCCAGAGAGTTTTCAAATGTGATCTCAAACCAACGGGTCCTTGGAAGCAGGGTTTCCTGCCACCGTGTTAGAGGAAGACTAGATGGTACCTATCGCGAGCTTCAACCTGTAACACTTTCCTATAAGGACTCGTCGATACCAGGTAATGGTCTTGGTGCTTATAATTCCGAGGGGATCAACATCATAGTAAGTGGAGGAGCACAAGACGGAATTGGAAAAACATCCTTTGGCGGCAGTATTATTGTAACGAAAGGGAAAAGCAAGACAAACCAATTTTTCAATGGTGCTGTTGGAAAAGGGTTTGGATATGGTGCACAAAAAGGATTATTAGCCGTTCAAGGGAATGCTGACGCACGTGCTGGGATTCGTCTATCAGGAGCCGACATGATCATAGGTGGACTCCTCAAGAACCCGATCCCAGCCAATGAGTTTGGAAATATCGGATCAAAGGCCAACATAAAAGGTTTCGCGTTTGAATATATGACAAACGGACGTGGCCTAGTCTTAGGAGACCCAGGACCATGGATTTGTGCCGGTATGACAGGTGGAGTGGTGTATCTAAGGCATCAGCCTGAAATGGGATTAACGAAAGATGCCTTAACCCGAAGAATTGCTAAGGGTGCAAAGGTTTCCCTTGAAGAACTAAATCTACAAGGTGTAAAGGATATTAACGAATTATTAAGTCGCTACATCGAATACCTTGAAGAAGAACAATCAAGTGAAGCAGAACAGCTTAGATTACTGCTTGAAAATGTTGAGGAGCATTTCTTGCAAGTGATTCCTGCTAAGGAGCAAGCAGATCCTTCTGTATCGACGGAGTAAAAGTTATAAATTAAGAAAGAGATTCCAAACGTAGCTGTCCCATAAGGAGTCCGGAACCTATATAGTTGACCATATAGAGAAGATGTCCGTGAGCTTTTCTTCTATATATGGAAGCTGTAGTTCCGGACTGCTTGTTTTTTTAGACAGTCTCGTTTTTTATCTCCTCTTTATCTTATATGGCTTTCAAATCACAAAACTTGTGTTACAATCCTACTTGATAGAGTAGGTTTAGACTTTTGCCGTGGAATTTAACGTTGAAATTCATATGATGGTTACGCTAGAGTGCCTGAAAATATTGCTTGATTCTTATTTTCAATCCATACTAGGAATACTATTGATGAAAAAATGTGCCATTTACACTATTTCACTTGTAATTTTTAAATTGTATAGTACATTATTGTTTAACAAAAAAACATATGTGTTAAGATGTACAGAAGAAATTACACAAAGAAAGGATTTCAACGAAATGAAGCTTGGAGCCCGGATCCTTAAAACGGGGATTGCCATTGTTTTAGCTTTACTTGTTTCACAACTTCTGCATTTACCGACTCCGGTATTTGCAGGAATCGCTGCTGTTTTTGCCGTTCAACCTACTATTTATCGCTCTTATTTATCGATTATTGAACATATTCAGGCAAATCTAATCGGCGCCATCACAGCAGTATTATTTGTTCTGTTATTTGGAAATAATGTTCTAGTTATTGGTTTAGCTGTCATTATCGCCATAACAATCATTTTAAAATTAAAATTAGAGAATACAATTGGGTTAGCCCTCGTGACACTAATCTCGATAATGGAATCGCCACAGGATGATTTTATACAATTTGCGGCCATAAGATTTTCAACGATTATGATTGGGGTATTTTCTTCTTTTATTATTAACCTAATTTTTCTTCCACCTAAATATGAGACAAAGCTTTATTATAATATTTCTGATGTTACGGAAGAAGTTTTGAAATGGATTCGTTTAAGTTCTAGGCATGCCTCTGATTTTCATTTACTCAAAAAAGATTTAGAAAAAATGAGGGAAAAGCTAACTAAAGCTGAATCTGTTTACTTGCTTTATAAAGAAGAGAGAAATTATTTTAAGTCAAATAACTTAGCAAAAAACCGAAAGCTAGTGATATACAGGCAAATGATTTCATCAGCACGGCGCAGTTTTGATATTTTAAGAAGGCTAAATCATTATGAAAATGAAATGGCTCATTTACCTGAAGAATTACGCTCATTAATCCAGGAGCAGTTAGATTGGCTCCTTACCTATCATGAGCAGCTTCTTTTAAAGTTTATAGGAAAAATGCATTCACAATCAGAATCAGAAGTTCCTCATCATGTTAGCTTAAATAGAGGCGAAATGATGAAGTTATTTATGGAAGAGTTTAAACATTCGTATCAGGAGGAAGATCTAAATACGTTTCATCTTCTATACATCTTCTCAGCGATCTTTGAGTATGATGAACAGTTAGAACATCTAGAAAAGCTTATCACGAGCTTCCAGTCTTATCATATTGAAGATAATGAGGTAAAGATTGATGATGAAGAATAGCAAAAAGCTCCCATGCTGGGAGCTTTTTGCTATTAGTTCTTCATTTTAGGGTCGAGAGCATCACGTAATCCATCACCCATTAAATTAAAGCCTAATACCGTTAGCATGATCGCAAGTCCCGGAAAGATCATTGTCCACGGGGCTTGTAATAGAAATGAGCGGGCATCGGAAAGCATTTTCCCCCACTCTGGAGTCGGAGCTTGTGCACCTAAGCCTAGAAACCCAAGAGCTGCCGCTTCAATGATAGCGGTTGCAATCGCTAACGTTCCTTGAACAATAATGGGTGCCATACTGTTCGGAAGAATATGACTGAATAAAATCCGCTTGTCCTTCATTCCTATAGCTTTAGCAGCCATGACGTATTCTTCCTGTTTTACACTGAGGACTCTTGATCTGATAAGACGCCCGAAGTTCGGAACATTGATAATGGCAATCGCGATTAAAGCATTTCTTAGAGATGGCCCTAAAGCTGCCACAACTGCAATCGCTAATAAAATACTTGGAAAAGCCAGCATAATATCAAATATACGAGAAATGATCGTATCGACCCATCTTCCATAGTATCCAGCAACAATCCCTAAAAGACTTCCAACAGCAGCTGATCCAACCACTGCAAAAAATCCAACCCAAAGTGAGATTCTCGCTCCATGAATAATCCTAGAAAGAATATCCCTTCCAAAGTCATCAGTTCCTAGCCAATGCTCCCCAGATGGAGCTTGTAATCGTTTTGAGAGGTCTTGTTCATTGATACCTTGTGGAGCAATGACGGGAGCAAACAATGCAATAATAATAAAGAAAAGAACAATCCCTAAACCAACTAATGCTATTTTATTTTTACGGAAGCTTCTCCAGGCTTCTCTCCAAGGTGATATTGTCTCTTCTTGTACATTCTGCTTAACATCGCCTGTATTTGGTGCTAGTTCTGCCATGTTAGTCACCTCTTACTTCCTTAGTTATACTTAATTCTTGGATCTACGGCTGCATATAGTAAATCCACGATTAAATTAATGGTTACAAAAATGGTTGCGACTACAAGGATTCCAGATTGGATGACAGGATAGTCACGATAGCTAATGGCATCATAAATATACCTACCGATTCCCGGCCAGCCGAAAATCGTTTCTGTTAAAATCGCTCCTCCCAGAAGTAACCCCATCTGTAAGCCGATTACCGTTAACACTGGTATAACGGCATTTTTTAAAGAATGTTTGTAAACGACTAAAAACATTCTTAACCCCTTCGCACGTGCTGTACGGATATAATCTGAACGCATGACTTCCAACATGCTTGAACGTGTCATACGGGCAATAATCGCCATTGGAATCGTTGCTAAGGCAATTCCAGGTAAAACAAGATGTTTAAGCACGGCTCCAAGCTGATCAAATCGCCCTTGAATGATCGTATCGATTATGTAAAGATTGGTAATCGCATTAACCGGGTCCCGAATATCTTCTCTACCAGTCGTTGGCAGCATATCGAGCTTGATTCCAAACACCCATTGTTCCATTAAACCTAACCAGAAGATTGGCATCGATACACCAATCAAAGCAAGAACCATGGCTGTATAGTCAAACCAGGAGTTTTGGAACCATGCACTAATGATGCCAGCATTTACTCCGATCACAACTGCAATGATGATCGCTACAATTGAAAGTTCAAATGTTGCCGCTAAATATGGCCAAATTTCTTGAGCCACTTCTGTTTTAGTTCTAATGGATTCACCAAGATCTCCTTGGAACAATCCTTTTAAATAATCAAAATATTGGATATACCAAGGGTTGTCCAATCCTAATTTTGAACGTAACGCCGCAATCGCTTCTTTTGAAGCCTGCTGCCCAAGAATGACCTGTGCTGGGTCACCGGGAATGGCACGAATGATAGAGAAAACGATTAGCGTCATTCCTAGTAATACAGGAATTAACTGAAACAACCGTCTTACGGTGTACTGAAACATGTTTATTCACCTCATTGGTAAGGTTTTTTCTAAGAGGTTGTAAAAAATGAATGATATAGAAAGGGGAGAAATCAACGAAATCTCCCCCTTATTTCTTTTTATTCAAATTCTACTTCACCTAGTTTGTCTGAACCTGTTGGATGTGGATAGAAATTCTTAATATTTTCTTTACCCGCTAATAATGGAGTAGAGTGCGCGAGTGGAACCCATGGTGCATCAGCATGAATGATTTCCTGAGCTTTTTTGTATAGCTCTTTACGCTTTTCTTCATCTACTTCAGATTGAGCTTCGATTAAAAGCTTGTGCAGCTCAT
Organism: Rossellomorea pakistanensis; assembly: GCF_016908495.1. Classification (GTDB taxonomy): domain Bacteria; phylum Bacillota; class Bacilli; order Bacillales; family Bacillaceae_B; genus Rossellomorea; species Rossellomorea pakistanensis. The sequence goes on from NZ_JAFBDZ010000004.1 coordinate 18,507, forward strand.
CATTGCTGTAGTAAGTGTAGTTATTGCTTCCGATATTGTCTTTATCTAATAGAACGTATAAGAAGTTATCGGCATCTCCATTATCACCTGTCCAACCAAGTAAGAATGCGTCCGCTTCTCCTAAACGAGCTTTCTCAAGATAGGTTGCCCACTCATATGAAACGATTTCTGCTTTAACTCCAATCTTTGCGAAGTCAGCTTGAATCGCTTCTGCCACTTTTTGACCATCTGGCATATATGGACGAGGAACTGGCATTGCCCAAAGTTCCATTTCAAATCCATCAGGGAAGCCTGCTTCAGCCAGAAGCTTCTTCGCTTTTTCAGGGTCATATTCATACCCTTCAATATCGTCGTTATAACCTGCAATTACTGGCGGCATTGGATTTTTCGCTGTTTCAGCTTTACCCTCGAAGAAAGCATCGATGATCGCTTGCTTGTTCACTGCATGATTTAGTGCTTGGCGTACTTTCGGATTATTAAATGGTTCTCTTGTAGTTGTCAATCCTAGGTACCCTACGTTCATAGAAGGACGCTCAAATAGCTTTAATCCTTCTGCATTCTCAACTTGTTCCGCATCACTTGGATTAACACCATCAGCTAAATCAATTTCCCCTGAAATTAGAGCATTTAAGCGTGCAGAGTTTTCAGGAATTGATTTGAAGATAACTTGCTCAAGCTTTGGATATCCTTCTTTCCAATAGTCTTCATTTTTCTCAAGAACGATTTTGTCGTTACGCTTCCACTCAACAAATTTAAATGGACCTGTACCAGCATCTTTCGGGTTTTCAGCTAGCTTATCCCCTAATTCTTCTAGAGCTTTTGGACTTACAATCCCGAATGGACTCATTGCAAGGTTTTTCAAGAATGGTGCTTGTGGACGTTTTAGAGTGAATTCAACTGTATGCTCATCAATAGCTTTGACCTCTTTGATGACATGTCCCTCATCACCTTTAAAGCCTCCAAACATCGAAGCATAATAATAGAATTCGTCTTTAGTTCCATTCGCCCATCTTTCAAAGTTTGTTACAACGGCATCAGCATTGAAATCTGTACCATCTTGGAACTTTACCCCTTTACGAAGCATGAAGGTGTAAGTTAAACCATCTTCAGAAATCTCCCAGTCTTCAGCGAGTGCTGGGTGAATTTCGGTATCCTGTTGACCGAAATCAACAAGGGTTTCAAATATGTTCTTCGTTACTTTAAATGATTCACCGTCAGTAACTTTGATTGGATCTAGACCAACAGAGTCTCCACCACGACCAAAAATAAGCGTTTCCTGACCGCCTTTACTTTCTCCCCCACTATCGTTGTTTCCGCCTGAAGATTCAGATCCACAACCATAAAGTGCTGTAGAGACAACCATTAATAATGCAAATACGATTGCCCAACTTTTCTTTCTCAAAATGAACCCCTCCTAGTATCTTTTTTTAAAATATATGTCTCTGCCCCCTAATAAAGGTGGCAAGCTACATAATGCCCCTTAGATTGTTCTTTAAATTCTGGTGTCTGCTGCTTACAGATCTCTGTCGCATGTGGACATCTCGTATGAAATGCACAACCACTAGGTGGATTTGATGGGCTTGGAATATCTCCCTGCAACAGGATCGTATCCCTTTCAAACTTAGGGTCTGGGATCGGGACAGCAGAAAGCAGTGCTTGTGTATAAGGATGTAGAGGCTTATCATAAAGATTTTCACTCTCACTAAGCTCTACCATCCTACCTAAGTACATGACTCCTACTCTGTCACTTATATGACGAACAACTCCTAAGTCATGTGCGATGAAGAGATACGTTAAGCCAAATTCTTTCTGTAAATCCTGCATAAGATTTAATACTTGAGATTGGATCGAAACGTCTAAAGCTGACACCGGTTCATCTGCAATAATCAACTTCGGCTTCGTCATTAACGCCCTAGCAATACCGATCCGTTGACGCTGACCACCACTAAACTGATGAGGATAACGTTTGGCGTGATAACTGCTTAATCCTACGATTTCTAATAATTCATGAACACGTTTTTTTCTCTCTTGAGGAGAGCCAATCCCGTGAACAATGAGAGGTTCTTCTAGAATTTTCCCAACTGTATGTCTCGGATTAAGGGAAGCAAATGGATCCTGGAACACCATCTGCATATCCCGTCTCAATTTGCGTAATTCAGAGTTTGATAGTTTTGTAACTTCCTTATCTTCGAAACTAACTTTTCCTTCTGAAGGTTCGATCAGCCTTAGAAGCATTCGCCCAGTAGTTGACTTACCACAACCACTTTCCCCTACTATTCCAAGGGTCTCACCTTTTCTTACTTCAAAAGAAACTCCGTCAACTGCTTTAACATGACCGACTGTCTTCCCAAGGATCCCCCCTGAAATCGGAAAATGCTTTTTTAGACCTTCAACCTTTAGCAATGTTTCTGTCATAGGCTATTTCCTCCTTGCTGTCATACAAAAAGCAACGAGTGCAATGACCCTCTGCCGTTTGATAGAGTTCAGGCGTTTCTACCAAGCAGCGATCAAATGCATGCTCACATCTTGCTGCAAAACGACAACCCTCTCGAATCGATCCTGGCTTTGGTACATTTCCCGGAATAGAATACAATCGTTGCTGCTTATATCTCATATCTGGTACAGATGAAATGAGACCCTTTGTATATGGATGTTGAGGATTATTGAATATATCCTCGACCTTCCCTTCTTCTACCACCTTGCCTGAATACATGACAACTAGTCGTTCACAGGTTTCAGCTACTACTCCAAGGTCATGGGTGATAAGAAGAACTGCCGTGTTCAACTCTTTATTCAATTTTTTCATAAGCTTTAAGATTTGTGCTTGAATCGTTACATCAAGAGCTGTCGTTGGCTCATCTGCTATCAGGACTTTAGGGTCGCAAACCATTGCCATGGCAATCATGACACGTTGCCTCATGCCGCCAGATAACTGATGAGGATAATCTTTTAATAATTCTTCCGCTCTCGGAAGACCGACGAGTTTCATTATTTCAATAGCTCTTTCATTCGCTTCTGTCTTATTACATTTTCTATGTATGCGAATCGCTTCCGTTAGTTGATTTCCTATTGTAAATACAGGATTTAAAGAGGTCATTGGTTCCTGGAAAATCATCGCAATCTCATTTCCTCTGATCTCTCTCATCCTTTTCTCTGAAGCTGTGGTTATGTCTTCTTCTCCAAAAAGGATCTTTCCCCCTACAACTTTTCCAGGAGGACTTGGCACTAACCCCATAATCGATAAAGACGTAACACTCTTCCCACAACCTGACTCCCCAACAATTCCAAGTATTTCCCCTTCGTTTACATGGAAGTTGACATTATCTACAGCAGGAACTTCTCCATCATCTGTAAAAAAAGATGTCCTCAAACCCTCAACCTTCAACAGAGGTGGCTTTGTACTCATAGTTGCTAACCCCCAAACAACATTTTTTATTTTTTCTAAACACTCTTTAATTTCAGAATATTGTCCGTATTCTATTATTACATCTTGTCTAACAATTATCAATATGCAAAAAAGAAACTTAATAAAACGAAGAGAGATACCGTATAAAAAGGATTGAATCACACTCTCTTCAAAAAACTCCTCTTCTCTAACGTGGTCCAGTACTCTCACGTCATAAGCATAGGGTCCGTCACTACTTAAAAATCCTATTATTTTAATTTATATGAGTTACAATCCTATTCAAAAATACGCGCCTTTGATGGGAGCGACTGACACCACGATCTTGAGGAAAAACACTCACTTAATGAATTGCAGAAGAGTTCAAAACGCAGATAGATTCCATATAAATGGCATGCAACACATACACTCTTCAAAAACCATCCCTCCGATAACAGGGTCCAGCACTTCTACGTCATAAGCATAGGGTCCGTCGCTACTTAAAAATCCTATTATTTAATTTATATGAGTTACAATCCTATTCAAAAATACGCGCCTTCGATGGGAGCGACTGACGCCATGGTTTTAAAGAAAAGGCATTTTTGTTTCCTAAAACCTCGCTATCTCTTGTCGAAATTTGTACAGAAATCGATAAATACCTTAAAGTTGAAAATGAACTCTTGCCAGAGAACAAAAATTGATGAAAATACTTTTCAACAATTTTAATGCTATTTGAGTGTACTTTCTTAAAAAAAGGGATTAATATCATAAAAACAAATAATGTCAGCCTTTTTATCTCCCGCCAATGTAAAATAATTCAAAAGGTAAAAATAATCCCATGTTACACGCACCTTTCAAAAGTACGACCTCATTCGGCTCCTTGGAGGACGTCATTTTTGCTTTTCTGGATTTTCACGACCTCATACGACTCCTTGAATTTTACATTCCTCCATAAAAAGGATCAGTTCACTCACTATAGAAGCATAGGGCCGTATTATCAAAAAGATTAGTTATAATTAAATAAGTCTTATCCAAAAATCTGCGCTTCGATGGTAGCGCTAACACTACGAACTTAAAAATAAAGAATACGCCCATTAGCGGTACAAAAAAACGACCCCGATAAAGAGTCGTTCCATTCATCATCCATCTAACTGCTGTACTTGAAATAATTTATGATAATGCCCTTGTTTGTACATAAGCTCTTCGTGCGTTCCCATCTCCACGATTTCTCCATACTCCATCAATATGATTCGATCTGCATGGGTTATGGTAGATAGTCGATGAGCCACAATAAAGGTAGTTCGGTTTCTAGCTAGTTTTTGCATGGCCTCTTGAATAAGGTGTTCACTTTCAAGATCTAAAGCAGATGTGGCTTCATCTAATATTAGAAGTGGGGGATTTTTCAAAAATACCCGGGCAATGGCAACTCTTTGCTTTTGTCCGCCTGAAAGTTTGACGCCTCTCTCCCCAACTTTTGTATCGTATCCATCTGGAAGATTGAGAATGAATTCGTGTGCATTGGCTGCTTTTGCGGCAGCAACGACCTCTTCTTCAGTAGCATTAGGGTTTCCAAAAAGGATATTACTTTTTACCGATTCACTAAAAAGGATATTATCTTGTAATACCATTCCAATTTTGTCACGGAGGCTTCTTACTTTAAATTCCTTAATATTTGTGTCGTCTAAAAGGATTTCGCCCTGTGTCACATCATAAAAACGCGGGATCAAACTAACAAGTGAGGATTTTCCTCCCCCGCTCATCCCAACCAGAGCTACTGTTTCACCTGGGTGAATTTCAAGGTTTATATCTCGAAGAACCTTTTCTTCCTCTTCATTATATTGAAAATAGACATTTTTGAAGTCGATTTTCCCTGCAACCTCTTTGCATTCCTTCGCATTTGGTTCATCGTCCACATCATATTTTTCATCAATTAGTTCAAACACACGATCCATCGAAGCGATTGATTGGGTCAGTGTTGTCGATGAGTTAACAAGTCTTCTAAGTGGATTATATAGTCGATCAATGTATGCAATGAAGGCTGCCATGACACCAATGGTCAACTCACCTTGAATCACTTGATAACCTGCATAACCGATGACAATTAGCGGGGCTATATCTGTGATCGTATTTACAACGGCAAAAGCCTTTGCGTTCCAGCTTGTTTGAGTTAACGCTTTCTCTAGGAAATTAGAGTTATGTCCTTGAAATTGCCCTTGTTCATGGTCTTCTACGGCAAAGCTTTTGATCACTGCCATCCCTTGAACCCTTTCATGCAGATAACTTTGGACCTCTGCCAATGCCTGAGATCGGTCTCTTGTTAATTGTCTGAGATGACCGAAAAAATACTTTACTGAAATCGCATAGAACGGAAATGCAATCAAGGATACTATGGTAAGACTGATATCGTATGTAAACATGATAGAAACAGCAATAATGATCGTTGCAGCATCTAGCCATAAGTTCATTAAACCTACAATTACAAAGTTTTTTGTTTGTTCGACATCATTTATGACCCTGGAAATAATTTCTCCTGCCTTAGTATTTGAATAATATTTAAAGCTTAACTTTTGAATATGTCCAAAGAGCTTATCTCTTAGATCATATAGAATCTTACTCGCCGTCCATTGGGCAAAATATTGGCGATAATATTCAACTGGTGGCCTTATTAAAACAAATAATACAATCATTGCCCCCATAATGGTGAGGAGCTTTGATGTTTTATCTTCTGTCGTCATACTTGAACTACCAAGTATATCATCAATTACATATTGAATGAGAATCGGGATTAATAGGGGGATGATGAATTTTATTATTCCAATGATTAGTGTTCCAATGATTTGTAGTCGATAAGGTTTAACAAATTTCATATATCTTTTAATAATGCTCATGTTTTTCCTCCTCTCTCTTATCTTTCCTTTTTAAAAGGTTATTTTCGTTGCAACGAAAGGATGCTCACATACCGCGGGGCGGGCGGTAAGCCTCCTCATTTCCTTGCCCCAGCAGAGGTTTACCTGTCCCGCTACTTCCGCAGGAGCCTCGCACCTGCAGCGGAGGAACAACCTTGTTACAAAAAGAATACAGCCTTTAAAAATTAAAAAACCTGTTGAAACATTTCCAACAGGTTTTTTCTAACCTCTGTAAAATAAAAACCGTTCATACCAAATATCAATGAAATCTGGGGCAAATGGACCTTTTCTTTGTCTTATCCATCTTACGAGCTTGTCTACATTTCTTTGAAGAATTTGATCAATGACATCAGGGTAACCCATCAATTTTCCGTGTGCCTCATACTCATCTTCATCTAGAAGAGTATAGGTCATATCAGGGAATACCTTAATATCTAAGTCATAATCAATATATTTAAGTGCTTCGTGGTCATAAACAAATGGTGAGCTTAAGTTACAGTAGTAATAAATACCGTCTTCTCTAATCATGCAAATTATATTAAACCATAGTTCAGCATGAAAGTAGCAGATCGCTGGCTCACGCGTAATCCAAGTTCTTCCGTCAGATTCCGTCACCATTGTTTTGTCATTCCCGCCGATTACAAGGTTTCTAGTTCCTTTTAGAACCGTCATCTCATCCCAGATTCTATGGATATTCCCATCATGTTTATAACTATGTATTTGAAGCTTTTGACCTTCATTGGGAACCGCCATGGATATCCCCTACTTTCCTTGCAAAATTATCTATTTTATCATTATAACGTTTTCATGAAGAATTTAAAACAAAAGAGGCTGAATCTAAATAAAGTGTCTGAAATCACAACTTTAAAAAGATAAAAAAAAAAGTTAAGGCTGCGATTAATATTTGAATCATTTTTGTTCTTTCAGACACTTTAGATTCAGATTTTCTACATGACCATTTTTTTCTCATGGTAAGAGCGAATCACTTCATTCGTTTGTTCTTGAAACCTTTCCTGAACCTGCTTCAGCTCTTTTTTCATTTCAAGAATTTCTTTTGAAATGGAACGAAGCTTCTTGCTTTTCTCTTGAAGTCCGATGAGCTCCTGTTCAATTTTCTGACAGCGCTCAATCTCCGACTGAAGGAATAACAGTTTATCCATAGTCCTCATCTGACTCGTTACCAGCTGCTCAAATTTTCCCAACACCTTCACCGTCCTAATTAGGTTCTCCTCTACCTAAATTCGATGAAGACTCCTCAAACCCTTTGACTACTTCTGTCGTAATCCCACCACTTTTGTCGTGACACATTAAAGCACTAAGGGACGGTTCTCGATCGCGTTAAAGCATTGAGGGACGGTTCTCGAATGCTTCACAGCTGTGAAGCATTCGAGAACCGTCCCTCAGCTCGTTAAAGTGATAAAGGCACCCCCGGTTGTTAGGGGTGCCTTGTTTGTTTGTAATTAGCGTTGTTGACCTTGGTTTTGACCACCAGAAGCTTGAGCTTTCTTAGCTGCTGATTGTTGGTTTTGTTGTTTTACTTCTTGAGCATTTGTTTCTGATGCAAACTCAGTACCGAATTGTTGCTGAGCTTGACCAGCTTGAGCGTTTTGTTGTTTAACGTGTTGAACGTTAGTACCAGCTTGAGTTTTGTTTGGTTGTTTTGCCATTGTAATCACCTCCACGCTAGTTAATGTAACCAGCGTAAAAGGTTATTATCCAAAAAAGTTCAGGAAATTTTTTCTTATACTAAAAGTGAACGGCCACCATCGACAATAATCGTTTGTCCTCTAATCATCGACGCTTGGTCTGATACTAAAAATAGCACGGAGTTTACAAGATCTTCAATCTCTACCATTCTTCCTGCGGGTGTGTTCTTTCTAGCATCTTCAAGAAGCTCTTCTCGATTCGGGAAGTGTTTTAACGCCTCAGTATCAATGGCACCACCAGATACTGCATTTACGACGATATTTTTAGGAGAAAGTTCTACTGCTAAATAGCGTGTAAGTGCCTCTACTGCTGCTTTTGATACTCCTACAGTTGTGTAGTTATCCAAGTATCGAATCGATCCTAATGAACTGATGCTTACGATTTTACCACCTTTGTCCATTAATTTAGCCGCTTCTTGAGCACAAAAAAGCAAAGCCTTACTATTTATATTCATTGTCCAGTCCCAATGAGATTCTTCTAATTCCATTGCAGGACGGAGAACACCAGAGGCTGCATTAGATATGAATACATCTAATCGGCCGAATTCTTCTGTTATCTCGGCAAACATTCCTTTAATTTTCTCTACATCTCCAACATTTGCTCTGACAAGCATCGCTTTTTTTCCAAGCTTCTCAATTGCTTCTACTGTTTCCAAGGCTGCTTTCTTACTACGTGCATAATTCACAACAATATCATAACCTTGTTCTGCTAATCGAAGCGCAATAGCCTTTCCTACTCCTCTACTACTTCCTGTTACTAATGCCACTTTTTGAGACATGTTTAAACATCCTTTCATTCCATTGTTCATTGTTTATTCGAGCATAAACAAGCTGTAATTACAAACACTATAAAAAACTACAAGGAGTGATTAATATGTACGTTGGAAGAGACATGACTGAGTTATCGATGATGTCTAAACAAGAATGGAAAAGTAGTGAATTGGCCTTTTTCCATCATGCACTCCAACAAGTTGTCCCTTACTTAAACAGTGAAGGACAAACCATCCATAGAGAAATTGTTGAAGAAATCGAAAACCGTGGCGGGTTAAATCATGGTGAAGCCGATTATACACACGGTACCAAAATTTCATACGACTAATTCAAAATAAGATATTCGTCCGGAACCACATAATGTTCAATATGTAGAATTTTACTAACTTTCATCTATATAATGATGTTGTGGTTCCAACCCTAATTCAGGATGCCTCTTTCGTCTACATAACACTTCCAAATTTTTTGATGTGACACAGGGAAAGCATATTTTGCAAGCTCTTCTTCTGTTACTATTTCCATTGAAGAATCGTTTGGTTGGTCACTCTGATTTATTTTACCGAAATATACATTTATATTCCATTTAAGATGTGAAAAGATATGGTCAATTTTCGTTTTCACACCATTTTCCAAATCTACTTGCAGCCCATATTCAGTTAGAAGGAACTGTTCTAATTGCTTTCTGGCAGTGGAAAAATCGCCTATTTCACAATTTGGAAATTCCCAAAGATTCGCTAGAAGGCCTGTACTAGGGCGCTTATGGATAAGGAATTCACCATTTTCGTTTACAAGGACTGCTGCTGCTAATGACACCGATCGAGTGCTTTTCTTTTTGGTTTTGATCGGAAGCTCATTCTGAACCCCTTCATGGAATCCATGGCAATGTTCACGTACAGGGCAGAGTAAACATTTTGGAGAAGTGGGAGTACAGATTAAGGCGCCTAATTCCATTAAAGCTTGATTAAAAAACGATGGGTTCTCATGTGAAATCAATTTACGAATGGCCTCTTCAAATACTTTTCGGGAGGAAGGTTTTGCAATGTCCTTCCAGATGGAAAGAATACGTGACAAGACTCGCATGACATTTCCATCTACAGCAGGCTCAGGTATCCCATAAGCAATACTTAAAATGGCGCCTGCTGTATAGGGTCCTACTCCTTTAAGTTTTGATATTTCGTTAGGAGTATTAGGCACTTGACCATTATACTGTTCATGAACTTCTTTTACAGCACTTTGTAAATTTCGTACTCTTGAATAATACCCTAGCCCTTCCCACGCTTTTAGAACTTCCTCTTCTGGTGCAGCGGCTAGTGTAGCAACTGTTGGAAACTTATCAATAAAATTCAAAAAATACGGAATGACCGTATCAACCCGTGTCTGCTGGAGCATGATTTCTGATACCCAAACTTTATAGGGATCTTGGTCTTTTCTCCATGGAAGGTCTCTCTGTTCCTCTGTAAACCATCCAATAAGATCGGATTGGAACTGAGTAATATCCGTATGTTCTATATGTTTTAATGTATTTTCTTTCAATTTTGTACCTCCAAAATGTTAAACCACTTCGAATTTAGGGAATATAATATAATACTTTAGTTTTTATAAATGTCTGTCTTATGTTGTTTTTAATAAGCGGGGAGATTTCTAATAAAGAAATTGGCATTTCACCCATTTCACTCGAGTCCGACCTCTCCCTTATGACATCAAGCACACGAATGATTTAGGAAATACACTTCCTGACTAGCAGTAATTTAATTTGCGAAGTCATTCTTAAACATAGACATTTGTAACGAAATAGTCATTGTAATCTTCTCCTTTTTACCATATCATGTTCAAAAACAATACAAAAGCGGAATTATATTAGGAAAAGGTAGAAAAGTAAAGATATTCAACAATAAAAAATAGACCTTAACTAAAGGAGGATCCCTATTTGGATACTGGTACACATGTCGTAATGGGCTTTGCTATTGGAGGGCTTGCGACATTAGATCCTGTAGTAGCTGAAAGTACAGCTACATCACAAAGTATTTTAATTGCAAGCCTTATCGGCTCTCAGATTCCTGATATTGATACCGTTTTAAAACTAAGAAATAACGCTGTTTATATACGCCACCATCGCGGCATTACCCATAGTATACCTGCCGTAATACTCTGGCCATTAGTTATATTAGCCGTTATCTACCCATTCTTTCCTGAAGCAAATTTGCTTCATTTATGGTTATGGACATTTGGTGCCGTCATCCTGCATGTATTTGTAGACATATTTAACGCATATGGCACGCAAGCATTACGACCATTCTCGTCTAAATGGGTTGCGTTAGGTGTGATCAATACGTTTGATCCCTTTATATTTGGAATTCATATCGTTGGTTTAATTCTTTGGGGATTCGATTTTCACCCGGGTTATACCTTTATAGCGATATACTTTGTGATATTCATTTACTATTTGATCCGTTTTCAGGTTCAACATGCAGTCAAAACAGCTGTAAAAAAGAGAATCCCAAATGCTGAAAAAATTATTGTTTCTCCAACGATTAAATTTTACCAATGGAGACTAGCAATTATTACCAGGGAGCATTTTTATGTCGCCAGAGCTTATGGAAGATCGATTACCATCTTTGATGAATACAAAAGAGTAGAGATCCCAGATCATGCAGTCATCCACGCTGCTAAACACGACAAAAACCTGGCTGCCTTTCTATCCTTTTCACCTGTATATAGATGGGAAATTGATGAATATGAAGATTTTTATGAAGTTAAATTTATTGACCTAAGATATAGAAGTAATGGGCATTATCCATTTGTTGCGGTTGTTCAATTGGATAATGAATTTAATATTGTCGGTTCATATACCGGTTGGATTTTTAGTGAAGAAAAGTTAAGGAAGAAGTTGGAAATCATTCCAGATTAAAAAACACCAATGGGACATTCCCCACTGGTGTTTTTAATGTTTTAATTCTTCATCGTCAGTCAAAAGATGCGCATATTTTGGATTTAACGCAGCGAATTCATGGAGTTTGCTCCCATATTGAGTAATCCATTGTCTTACGACTTTTTCTGTCACTTCTTTTCCTTTGTATTGATAGCCTGCTTTAGCATAAGTGGTTTCAAAATCTTCCCAAAGTAATTCTACCCATGTTCGTGCACGTTGTTCATTTATATTTCGATTATGCTGAAGTAATAAATTAGTTAATGACTCAAAAACCTTCTCCATTTTATCCCCTCCATTCCCATAATTTAATGACTTCCACTTGTGATAATAAACATTAAATATATCATACTAAAAGTACGTGATGAAGTTTTTTACCATGACTTCTTCACGATTTTCTAAATTTCTTGTCTAGTTCCAGTGCCTATATTGATCCAGGCATCTCCACTTTTATTTTTAGGAGGCTAATCATGAGAAATAAAGTAAAAGGTTTTCCAAATCAAAACAATAACAAATTTGAAGGAGAACCAAGAGCCAAAGCCGAATATGCCTCTAAGCGTGCAAATGGGACCACCAATACTCACCCACAAGAGCGGATGCACGCATCGAACCAGAGAGAACACGATTCCATTTAGTTTCTTTAAGATCATGTTTGAAACCTAGTCTTCCACTAATGGGAAGCCTAATGATTTAATGAATTAAAACATTAGGGGGTAATCGTAATGGGTAACATGAAAAATAATTTTTACAATAATAAATACAGCAGCCCCTTTAACAAAGGCTGGTATAACCCAAAACATGCTCACTCTCAAGCGAATGGGCAAACGACCCAATCTCAAGATTTGATTATACTTGAGGCACAAACAAGAAAAAGATCATAAAACGGAGCGGCTAGATCTTGCCGTTGGAGCTAGATGCAGAAAGTAAACAAAAGCTAAAGAAACAAGGTGGAATTGTCCCCTTGTTTCTTTAGCTCATGATGATTTTTTTCTAGTTAAAAGTGAAATGGGCAGCGCCTCTTCTTTTCCATCCCCACCAAGACGGTATCCCCAAGCAAACACTCCATTTAAATAGTCTATTTTAAAATAAGTTCCAGGATCCCCTTCAATGCCATAAATTTCACCTGCTGAAAAATCATTGGGATCTAATAAATAGGCTTCTGCCATAAGTGCTTTACGTTCTAATACAGCAAATTCATTTACAATGCCAAGTTGCTCCGCTTTACGAGCTTTCTCTTTAAGCTCTGCAATTTCTTGTTTTAATTGGTATTCAGTTAATTCACTATATCTTTTTTCTTGTTCCATATTGATCCCTCCATCAGAATAAGTATAGAGAAAATGATAAAATAAAAAAAGGTTTTAAAATTGAAAGGATGAGAAAAATGAAGTCTGTCGTAATCTCTGGTGGCGGCTCAGGGCTTGGCAAAGAGCTTGGTGTCCTGCTTTCGAAAAAAGGTATGCAAGCGATCCTTCTGGGTCGAACAGAAAAAAAACTTTTAGAGACTAGTGAAATCATAAAAAAAAATGGCGGAGAAGCAAGTTATTATGTTTTAGATATAACGGCACATGCTGAAGTGAAAAAGACAGTATGTGAAATCAACGAGAATCATGATGTAGAAATGCTGATAAACAATGCTGGTGTTGGTTATTTTGGTCCAATTTTAGAATCCACTGATCAACAACTCCTAGAAATGTTCCAGACGAATGTATTTGGATCAATTTATTTAACCAAAAGCTTTTTACCGATGTTTTTAAAAAATTCAACTGGCACGATTCTAAATATTATCTCTACAGCAGGACTGCGCGGAAAGAAAAATGAAGCCTTATACGTATCGAGCAAATTCGCTTTAAGAGGCTTTTCCGAGAGTTTACAAAAGGAATACGAAGGTGATGCATTAAAAATTGTGAATGCCTATATGGGTGGAATGGACACGCCATTTTGGGATGAATCAGATCATATCACTGATAAAAGTCGAATGCGGACTCCAAAAGATGTTGCTGAAATGATTTTAAAAGAGCTCCCTATGAAGGACAAGATTGTAATTGAATCGAAGAAATAGAAATGTTGCTTTTAAAGAAAGACCTTTTTTGAGACAACTTAAAGCGTTCATAGCTCATATGAAAGACCATTCTATAATTGCTCGACCTTAGTCGGGCCTTCATCACTCTAATGAACGACCTTTTTCTTGAGTACCGACTTTTTTTGGGCGTTCATAGCTCTTATGAAAGACCTTTTTCTGGTTGCTCGTCCTCATTCGGGCCTTCATTACCCTAATGAACGACCTTTTTCTTTCGTACCGACTTTGTTTGGGCGTTCATAGCTCTTATGAAAGCCCTTTTTCATGTTGCTCGACCTCATTCGGGCCTTCATCACCCTAATGAACGACTTTTTTCTTGCGTACCGACTTTGTTTAGGCGTTCATAGCTCTTATGAAAGTCCTTTTTCTTGTTGCTCGACCTCATTCGGGCCTTCATCACCCTAATGAACGACCTTTTTCTTGCGTACCGACTTTGTTTGGGCGTTCATAGCTCTTATGAAAGCCCTTTTTCTTGTTGCTCGACCTCATTCGGGCCTTCATCACCCTAATGAACGACTTTTTTCTTGCGTACCGACTTTTTATGGGCGTTCATAACTCTTATGAAAGCCCCTTTTCTTGTTGCTCGATCTAATTCGGGCTTCCTTACTCTAATGAAAGACCTTTTAGCCGACTTAGTTTCACCTATTTTTCGAAACAATCAAAATAAGAGAGGGAAGACTCTCAAAGTCATTCCTCCTCTATTTCGTCTAATACTTTATCAATGCTCTCTAGGGGAAAACCTTTTCGATATAAAGTCTGTTTCATTTTTTGCTTATATTCAAAGCCGGTAGCTTTTTTACTAATACGTTGATGTGCTTTCTGTGCTTGTTTATAAAGGGCTTCCCACTCTTCATCCGCATTTTTTTCTGTAGATGCCTCCTCCCAAGCCATTCTAATGATCGAGGAGGAATACCCTTTTCTTATAAGATTTTGCTCGACTTTTTGTTTTGCTTGTACTGAAGACTCTTTCTTGTACTTCTTCACTAGTTTTTCCGTTAAATCTATTGCTTTTTCAATCTGAAGTTCTTCAGGATAACTTCTCAAAACCTTTTCAATGATTTCTTGATGTACACCTTTATTCACCAGTTCTGTCTTGACCCAATCTGGTCCCTTATCAGAAGTTCGTATGTATGTATTTAAAAAAGATTGGGCAAAATCTTCATCATTAAGATATCCGTATTCATGAAGCTTGTGAATCACTTCTTGAACAAGTGTTTCTTCGACCTCTTTTTTCATTAGGTACTCTTTGACTTCTTTTTCCGTTCTCATCCGAAAAGAAAGATATTGGATGGCAGAATGAAATCCCTTCCTAATATCATCCTCATATTGGATTTCAGCTATCAACAAGTCGTCAATCTCTTTTCCCTTTAGCAGCCCGTAGCGAGCAAGAACTTCTTCATCAACACTAAAAGCGTATTGATTATCGATAAAAATATTATATCTCTCATCATTTTTAACCTGTTTTGTCATTTTCGTTATCGTTTTCAAATGCCTTCACCTCATTTTTACTTTAACATAGTGATTAGATAAATAGATATCAACTGGAGGGATGAAAATGAGAGTTGTCATTTCAGGTGGAACGGGATTTATTGGGAATGCATTAACAGAGGAATTAATCTCATATGGGCATGAGGTTTTTATTCTTACTCGTAGTCCAGAAAAACAGAATGATTCAGAAAAGGTTCACCATATTCAATGGGTAAAAGACGGAGCTAAACCAGAGAAAGAACTTGTAAACATTGATGCATTTATTAACCTTGCCGGAGAATCAATTAATAGCGGAAGATGGACGGCTAAACGAAAACAACGAATTTTAGAAAGTAGAATTGAAGCGACTCGAGAAATGATTCGATTGGTAAAAATCATACAACCACATACGTTTATTCATGCAAGTGCAATTGGGTATTATCAACCATCGAAATTAATCACCCATACAGAAACATCTCAGGACATAGCTAATGACTTCCTTGCTCAGACCGTAAAACGATGGGAAGAAGAAGCAAGCGAAGCCATTAATTTAGGAGTACGAACGGTATATACTCGGTTTGGGATCATTTTAGGAAAAGAAGATGGTGCACTTCCACGAATCGCTATCCCTTACAAACTTTTCGCCGGAGGAACAATCGGTTCAGGAGAACAGTGGGCGAGCTGGATTCATCTAAAAGATACAGTTAGAGCCATTAGGTTCACACTTGAAACGAATGATATTCAAGGTCCAGTAAATATTACTGCCCCTTCACCTGTTACGATGAAAGAACTTGGTCAAATCTTAGCTAAAGTTATCAATAGACCTCATTGGTTTCCCACTCCTTCTTTTGTAATCAAAGCTGTATTAGGGGAAATGAGCACGTTAGTTTTGGAAGGTCAAAAAGTTATTCCTTCAGTACTGATGGATCATGGATTCTCATTCATGTATCCATCCCTTGAAAAGGCATTAGTAAATATTTATAAGAATCAAGATTGAAGTATGAACTTTTTTCAGTAGGGAAAAATAGAAATATATCCCACTGATGAAAGGATGTGTTCTTCAATGGAGAAAAAGAAAAGAGATAAGGTAAAATCTGTATTGTCCAGTGCTCAGGAAGTTACCTATTCAAGAGAATTTAAATCCGCGGACAGAGCTGGCGGTTATACGAACAAAAAGCATTAAAGTTTTTCATAAAAAAAAGATATTCTACAGATAATAAAGGTACGAAGAGCAATGATTGCTTTTCGTACCTTTATTATCTGAGAGGGGTCGGTCGTATTGGGTAGAGCACATGGACAAAAAACGCGTGACAAAAATAAAAACAAACTTCCTCAAGTTCCTAAACAATTAAAGTCGGATGGGATTGACGAGGAGTATTCTAGAGAACTTGCAGACCAAGAAGATCTAGAAGCTCAAGCACGAGCCAATGCAGCCAATCAGCGTCAGAGTACTCGCAGGAAATAAAGAAGATAGATGACCTAAAGTGCCAGGTTGAAGTTCCAGCACTTTAGGTCACTTTTTTTACAGAATCAGGGACCTACTTAATAATTTGTCCATTTTGGATGATCATTTGTCCGAAATAGTGTTTTATCATCCGTTATTAGCGGTTTTTTGTCCGTTGAAGGCAATATATTGACCATTCGACAAAATACAGCATTTTTTTCGCCAAAGGCAATATTTTTCCTATACACTCTCCTAACAAAAAAGGACCGCACTCATCCATGCTAGTCCTCCTCAGATTGATCAAAAAATGTCCGGAACCATTGACTTGTTCTATTCTCAATAATTCAGGAAGAGGGCTCATCCATTTTTCGAAGTCCTAGTTCTTGACACTTTTTTGGGGATCAAATCCTTCTTATGCATCGTAAAAACCTCTAATTAATACTTTTTTAATCTCATTTATTTCATTCTTCAGTTTTTCATTTTGTGCGATTAAATCATCAAATGAAATATTTTTTGTGATTTTATTATCCTTTACTTTTTCTACCATCGGTTCAATAGATACATTTTTCTTAAAGTTCGTAAGTCCACCTTTGGGTAGAGTTGTTTTAATTTTTAATAATTGATCTAACATATCTTCATCAAACATAGATTTGAATTTATTTAGAAGCGCACTCATATCAACTGAATTGAATTGGCCAAGAATTGAGCTAATATCGATTGATTTTACTTGTTTCAAAAGCGAATTAATATCGTTTGAATCTAATTGATCCAGAATCGATCCATTATCCTTTGTATTTAATTTTCCAATAATCGAATTGATCTCCTCTGTATCTACTTGCCCTAAGATTGAATTGACAATATTTGAATCTAAATTATTTATAACCGAATCCAAACCATTTGAATTTAATTGTCCCATAACAGAATTTAAATCCAACGAATCAACTATATTCTTAAGTGCATTTGTATTCGATGAATTAGATTGTCCTAATGCAGTATCAATCCCCATTGATTTCACAAGATTCATGATCGATGTCGGGTCTGATGCTATGTTATTATGTTTTATAAATTTCATGGCAAACCCTTTTATTAATTCACCTAGATTTCCGTTATTTCCACTATCTGAAGGTGTCATCTTTTTACCCTCCTTACTTGTTAAAGTAGTAGTTTCGATAAATACATAGTAGAAAACCCTAGAGAATTATCAATATACTATAATTCCCCAGGATTTCATTATTCCTTAGAATTAGCTAGTAACAAATTTTTAGATTAACTAGTTTTATTAGTCATTGAAAATTTGATTTAAAACTAGCAACACTAGTAATACAAGAGCAATAATAATTGAAACAATAGGTTCAATTGCTAGGAAAATAAAGAAAGCAACTAGTAATAGGACTAATAGGAGATCAAAGAAGTCAAAGCCTCCATTGCCTCCTCCATTTCCTTTATTTCCAGGAGAATTTTTTGGCATATCATTACACCTCTTTTTAAATTTAGTAGTAAAGTACTTTACAAAATATTCTATGTAGAGTCGTTGGGCATGCTTAATACAAATGCACACCTACTATTAAAAAGGGCAGCCTAAATAAAAGATTGCTAGAATCTCATCTTACATGAGTGTGAATGACTTCTAGACTAGACATATAAACCAAAATAAGGAAGAAATGTTGTCGTTAACACTTATAGCTACTATATTGATGGATTAATAGAAGGGAGAGTTGCTTTTGTATAAAATGATCTGGTTGAGGATGATATAAAAATAGCAGAATTGCTTCAATCTCATATTTCGAAATATGGGTACGATTATCCAAGTGATTTATTTCTTAACCATTCGATCCTCTTATTTTAAAAATGTAAAGGATAGTTTGTAGTTTTATTGGGGGTTGTCCAAAGGCGCTTGGACACCCCCCTAAGTCTTAGGTCTTACAAAAAATCTGTCTGTGGTTCGATATGAAGATTATAAAATCAAGATATGATGGTTAGTAGACAATTATGTAAAAAATGGTAATATTCTTACCGAAATTTATTATTTTTTTACATTATATTGGTTTTTAAATCCAATATTTGTATTATAATTGGGTCTTGGGTGCTATGAAAGTATTGAATGCTAGAATCAAAGGAGAGTTGAGATGGGTCTGTTTAAATTTATTGTTCAAAGGAAAATCTTAATTAGTTTAATCGTTGTTCTGGTTTTAATGGTTGGAAGCTTTGCCATAGTAAAACTTGATAAAGAACTAATGCCTTCTGTAAATATGGATGGTGCTTTTGTTGAAATCAATGCAGGTGAGATGGCCGCAATTGAAGTCGAACGAACCATCACTACCCCATTAGAACAAAAGATCCAAGGGATTGATGGTGTTGAAGATATTAAAACGACTACCTTAATTGGGCGAAGTACTTTCATGATTACACTTGAACGTGGGCGTGGAGAAGAATTATTTAAAGAAATTGAAGCTTTAGTTAACTCTACCACTTCAGACATTTCCGGTATAGAAGATGTAATGGCCATGCAGTACGGAACTAGTCAAAGCTATGAATTGTTCATGGATGTATCTGGTGGAGAAATGGAGAAAATGACGGCATTCTCTAAAAATATACTAGAACCAAGATTAGAAGCATTACCTGAAGTAAGAGATGTCGATCTATCTGGAATCCAAGAGCATGAAATGTCCATTGTGTTTAACCGAGGAGAAATGACTAAAAAAGGTCTAGATCCTTCACAAGTCATTGCTGCTATCCAGCAGACTGATACAGAATCAACCATTGGAGAATTTAGCAACGACAAGGGTTCTCCTTCGGTTCGTTGGAGCACGAAGTTAGCTACAATTGATGATGTTAAAAACATTCAAATCCCCACTCAAAACGGATTTATTGAGTTAGACGAGATTGCAAATGTTTCTTTAGATCCTATTGAAAGCTCTTCATTTGCATGGAAGAATGGCACAAAGGATTTTGTCCTAGTTCAAGTTGGCAGGAATTCAGATTATACACAAATCGAGATGACTGAAGCAGTTAGAGAAGAACTAAAAGACATTCGTGATGAGGATTTAATTAAAGGTTTTGATGTAAATGAAATAGTAGCTCAATCTGACTATGTAAAAGAATCAATTGATGGGGTTACCTCTAATATTATCATTGGGGCGGTTATTGCCTTTGCCATCCTTTTGATTTTTCTACGTAATATCCGAGCGACCATCATAGTAGGGATTTCGATACCTACGTCTGTGTTACTAACTTTTTCAACAATGTGGTTATTGGATTACAGTTTTAACATGTTAACCTTAATTGGTTTAGGATTAGGGATTGGGATGATGGTAGACTCCTCTATTGTTATACTTGAATCCATTTATCGAAAGAAAGAACAAGGTTTATCAAAGCTTGATGCCGTTTTAGAGGGTACAAAGGAAGTTTCATCTGCCGTTATCGCATCGATGTTAACGACCATTGTTGTATTCTTACCGATTGGAATGCTCGGTGGAGATATGGGTCAATTCATGATCATGCTGTCTGTCGTTGTAGCTATTACCCTCATAAGCTCAGTCATTATTTCGTTCACACTCATTCCATCACTATCGGAAAAATTCTTAAAAATCCGCGAACAAAAGAAAGCTCGTAAAGAAGGAAGATTTATTCGGGGGTATAGAAAACTAATTTCATGGATTGTGAGGAAAAAACGTTATAGTATTGCTGTTATCACCATCTTTTTCCTCATGTTCGTTGGTTCTTTATTACTGGTTACGAAAATCCCTATGACTATCATGCCAGATATGTTTAATCGCTACACGGAGGTTGCCATCGACATTGAGAGCGGCATTTCATTAGAAGAAAAAGAAGAAATGGTACAGGAAATTAATCATTCACTTAAATCGGTTCATGATGTCGAGTCAAATTATGTCTTAGATAATGGAACCTCCCTCTATACCATTATTAATATGACAAAAGGCGATGACATTACAACCGGTCAGAAGGAAGTAAATGAAGACATTTCTAAAGCTTTACGGAACCTCAAAGAAACCCAGCCAATTGAGGCAGTCCAATCCGCTATGGCCGGCGGCGGCTCCCCTGTTCAAGTGAATATTAAAGGGGAAAGCTTTGAGGAGCTTAAAGTTATTTCAGATCAATTTATAAATGAACTAAAAGGAATTGAAGGAATTGTAGGGGTCACAAACACTATGGAACGCACTTCCGTAGAACAAGTAATTGAACTAAAAGCGAAAGAAATTGAAAAGGCAGGATTGTCACAATCACAAATCAAACAGTTTATGGAGCAAGCATTTTTACAAATGCAGGTAAGTGAAATGAATGTGAATGACGAATCCGTTCCATTAATGGTGAAATGGGATAAAAAAACCGATACACAGTCAGCTCTACTAGACTTAATGGTGCCAACACCGAAAGGCGAGAAAAAACTCTCCACTTTTATCTCATTAAATAGTGTCGATACACCAAATGAAATTACCCATACCGATGGTGAACGCTTTATCTCTATCTCAGCAGATATTGAAGGAAGAGACTTAGGGGCCATCAATCGTGATGTTCAAAGAGTGATAGACGAATTTGATACACCAACTGGATATACCGTATCAGTTGCTGGAGACCTTGAGCAGCAGCAAGAATTAATCCAAGAAATGATCATCATTTTGGCAATTGCGATATTCTTAGTCTATTTAGTAATGGCCGTTCAATTTAACCACCTCGGTCATCCACTCATCGTTATGTCCGTCATTCCGATGACATTAGTAGGAGTCATTCTTGGATTATTTATGACACAGCGTGATCTTAGCATCATGTCTGGAATGGGAATTGTGATGCTAATCGGGATTGTCTTAAACAACGCTATCCTGCTCATTGATCGTACGAATCAGTTACGAAAAGAAGGCAACTCTATTCAGGATGCTCTTGTTGAAGCAGGTAAAAACCGGATTCGCCCAATTTTTATGACCACCCTAACAACAGTAGGTGGAATGCTGCCATTAGCACTAGCAACCGGCTCATCTGGTAACTATCAGGCACCAATGGCAACAGCCATCATCGGTGGTTTACTATTTGCAACCATTATTACTCTTTTCCTAATCCCGGCTGTTTACCGACTGTTTTCAAAGAAAACGAAAGTACGGACTGAAATCGAAAGTGAATTCGCCGAAAGTAACATTGAAGTTAGTAAAAAATCCAAAGTGGTCATTTGATTTTTGATGAAAAACCCCATTTCGATAGCGAATGTGCTGTCGAAATGGGGTTTTTAGTTCCTATTCTTGCTGAGAGTAATTCTCCGCCCCATATTCTGTCTATCTTCGTGGTTAATTTGTCCATGATTGGCTATTATTTGTCCATAACCTATAATAATTTGTCCAAAACAGTAAATATATTGACCAAACGACAATTGTCGACATATTTTTTTGAGTTAAAACAAGATTACTTTATAATACAAACACACTAAAATAGACCTCCTCATATTCTAAACAGAAGATAAATTGGAGGTACTTATGATAATCGATCCTTTTAATCCATCTAGAGATGTTTTTTTCCCAATGAAGCTTTATCGCAATTCGGTGTATAACATTATCCTAAAATATCCTTATCATTGGACAAAGATTCCAGGATATGATGAGAGATACGGTTCCTATGATGGTTTTTTTCAAATATCCGCTCTATCAAGTGGTGGTGCAAGTATTGATCAACTGGCTTCACAGGAAGCCTTCCATCAATTAAATCCTTATGGTTCTAGACCATTCATTTTCCGTTCAAGAATGGCTGGACAAGAGGCAAGGTTTATTTTCCCATCGTCTGATCAACCGGCAGAGATGTTCCGACAGGCAGCTTTAATCGTTAGATACCCCCGCCCCATTACGATCTCTGGTAAAACGTATGATTACTTTATCTTGTGGTCAGATAATTTTTATATAAAGTTCATTGGTCGGAGTTTGAGGTTTTTAGTATGGTAATCTTAGTGTAATTTTGTGCATAGTGCAAAGATGTTCATTATGGCACGAAAAATATTTATTAACAAACGCCCCTTACGACCAAGGGGTATTTATTATGTATAATAGTTTTAATAGAAACTTCTATTAAAGGGGGATACCATGGGAATAAATAGTTCAACAAACTATGTATTACATGCTACTAGCAATGAATTCTACTGGGAAGGTGATGGGCAACTTTCTCTTAAAACGTTTGCGAATGGCCATGCTCATTATAAAACCAGTAAAGGCTTTTTTGCCGTTGATGAGTCTAGGTATCTTTTACTTAACGAGGGGCCGTATACGATTTCTATTGAGGATAAAAATGTAGTGGAGTCTTTTTGTATTTTTTTCAAAAGCGGGTTTGCTGAACAAGTGTCAAGGAGTCTAGAAGATTCCCCAGATGCACTCCTTTCAGATCCATATAAGAGAAGACGCTCTATTGGCTTCTTTGAAAAAACATACCAAGAAAGTTTACTGCTTACATCTCAATTACAAAAGTTAAAAACTAGCATTCCTTTCTATCAGGACGATCTTCTATGGAAAGAAGAACAATTCCATAAGATTATGCAAACAATCCTCCATATACATAATGATACCTTAAGAGAAGTTCATTCATTAAAAGCACTTCGATTTACAACTCGTGAAGAATTATACAGACGAATTCACACAGCACATGATTATATTCGATCGTTCTACACACAGCAAATACAATTAGAAGATATTGCCCAGATTGCCTGCTTATCTCCAAACCATCTTTTAAGAAACTATTCTAACATCTTTGGAAAATCGCCTCATCAGCACATTATGGAATTACGCGTTTCAAAAGCCATTCAACTATTAAGTAATTTAGATGACAACATTACAGACATTTCTTTTAAAATAGGCTACAATAATCCCGTTTCGTTTAGCAAAATGTTTAAACAGCATGTAGGATTATCTCCATTAGCATTTCGAAAAAAAGTGATTTTGGATAAGAAATAATCGTCATTTTGTTTTACTATTAAATTGAAATTTAACAAAGGGTGTGATGATTTTGGAGAGAAACACAATTGAAAAAGTTGGTCAAATCGGGATTCCAGTAAAAGATTTAAACAAAGCCATCTCATTTTATAAAGATGTATTAGAACTACAGCTACTATTTAACACAGATAACATGGCGTTCTTCGAATGCAATGGGATTCGCCTGCTCCTTAGCCTGCCTGAAAAGGGTGAGTTTGCTCATTCAAGCTCTGTTATCTATTTTCAAATTGACAACATAAAGGAGAAATATCAGGAATTGATAAAAAAAGGCGTTTCGTTCATTGATGAACCTCACATAGTGGCAAAAATGGGACAAACTGAGACATGGATGACCTTTTTTAAAGATACAGATGGGAACACTCATGCTTTGATGAGTGAAGTACAAATATAATAACAAAATAGGTCCTTACGAAAACCAAGATGTCAGGAACCACAACTTGAATCTATAGAAGAAACCCTCAAAAGATACACAAGCAAAGTGGTTCCGGACCTCTTACGGGAAAGCCTCTCAGGATCCCTCCCCATCATTTCTCCACTTTAACATTCTTCGTTTTTGCCTCCCCACGCACTGGTTTAAATGGAGCTAATAGCATCATAATCAATCCCGCTAATCCAATATAGCCTAGGACTCCTATACCTTTATCTAATGGGTTTACCCCAAAGAATAATACATCTTTAAAGGCTTCGACACTAAATCGGAATGGCACCCAGGAATACAGCCAATCCTTTGTGATATCTGGTAGCATTTCCGGTGGCAGAGTAAGGACTGGCATCGAGAAAAAGAAGAGTAACACGAATATCGGAGCTGCTGCATAGCCAATCCAGTTTAATAATCCACCCTGGATAAAGAAGAACATCATCCCTATGAACAACAGAAGGGCAAACATGTCACCACCGTTTGGAATCGAAACATCTAGGACACCATCAGCAAACCAAAAAACAAGTCCGCAAATTGACACAACGAAAAGCAGCCCGCCAAGGATTTGGCTAGTGATTGACGAGATCGTCCATTTTGCCAACCCAAGTTTTTTTATAGCTGTAAAGAGAATCATCGACCCTATAAATGTTGTTAACCAAAGAATTTGAGTAAACAATGCAGGGGTATTCCCATTAGCGTTATGCTCTCCTACTGAATTCAATGTTCTAGTAGTAACTTGAATGGGTAGGGTTAATAATTTTGACTTTTCTACTGATAATGGAATTTGTTGAGACTCAACCTGTTCATATAAATTATTCTCTACTTGGGTATTTAAATTCGATAGGATCCTACTCGCCATCTGCCCAGCCATTTTAGCCCCTGTAGCATTCATTCCTTCGTTAACCAGGATTTCGACTTCAGGCTTTTCAGAACGCTCGGTTAACAATGAAAAAATATTTTGAGAAAGACTGCTTGGGATGACAATGGTGGCATAGTATTCTTTCTCGTTCATCCCTTCCACCGCTTTTTCCCGACTATCTAAAAACGCCCAGTCAATTGACTCGTTATCGTTCTTTTTAACTTGCTCTAGAAATCGTTTACCGAAGTTCAATTGTTGACCATTCGGCAAAGCCACACCATCATCTTGAACAACAATAGCAAGCGGAATTTCTTTTGGTGTCGGATTTACCGTCGATCCCATAAAAGCAAAGGTGAATAGGATAACCGCAATCAGAATACCAACGAATCCACCCCAAAATAGTTTCTGTTGAAAGAAGCTTTTCATCATAAACAACACTCCTTATTTTTTGACAATCTGTTGATTAATTAACAACTTGTTGTATATGATGTAATTATAAAAGAATTTTCCTGCCATTCAATATCCAATAATGATGATTATGTTCGATATACGACAACTATTTAGGGTTATGTTGTTTAATGAACAAAAAAAATGAGAGGAGAATGAATGATGACCAAAAAACCGGACCTACGCGTAATAAGAACTCGGAAAAATATCAATAAAGCATTTCTAAAATTAATTCAACAAAAAGGCTTTGACTCCGTGACCATTCAGGATATTGCAGATGAAGCTATCATCAACAGGGCAACCTTTTATCTTCATTATGAGGATAAGTTTGATCTCCTTGAAAAAATGAGCAACACGATTATCGAAGAATTAATGAATGCCATAAATCCTGCCTACCACATCGAGGATAAAGAAGTCAAAATTAGAAAACTACAATCAACCATTAAAAATGTCTATGAATGTGTGGAGAAAAATCATGCATTCTTCAAAGTGATGTTCGGAGAGCATGGTGTCTACAATTTTCGTAATGATCTCGAAGACATGATTCGAAATAAGTTCAGTAAAAATATGACGGACTTAGGGGTACATTCCTCTGACTTCGAGATACCAAAAGATTTAATAGTCCATTTTATTTGCTCCGCTTTTGTCGGTGTCATTCAATGGTGGTTAAAGGAAGACATGAAACCCTCCCCTCAAGAAATGGCCTTACAGCTTTCTAAGATTGTGACACTGGGACCTATGAGGGCAGCGGGGATAAAAGTTGGGAAAATGTTTGAATAATAAAAAGGGCCTATTCCAGAGCACGTTAAAGTACCATGGATAAGCCCTAACACCTACTTTGGTATCGACTTCTCCGCATTTATATACCCTGCCCCATATATATTAGGGTCACCTTCTTTCCAGGAATCTGAATGGATGATTAATAATTCTTTTACCATTTGAGGTGTCGCATCTGGTTTTTGTTGTAGAATCAATGCCGCTACCCCGGCACAAATCGGGGTTGCCATCGAAGTTCCAGATAATGTTACATAATCTTCACCCACCCGGCTTTCTTTCTGGATTTTATCAATATATGAATTGGGTGATCTTAGTGAAACAATATCAACACCTGGAGCTAAAAGATCTGGTTTAATTAATCCATAGATGGTTGGTCCCCTACTTGAAAAGCTTGCAACGTCATCATCAGATTTTGTTTCAGGTGTATTATTATCATCTAATGCTCCGACTGTTATCACTTGATTACTAATTCCCGGACTAGAAATCGTTCTAGGATCTGGACCTTCATTCCCAGCCGCGACACAAACGACAATTCCTTTCTGCCAGGCTTGCTCAACAATCTGCACCATTGGATCAGCATCTTCATTCTCATATTGTTGAGCTGTTGACCCTAATGACATACTAATGATATCAATTTTGTCGTCAGGATTTGCTTCATTATAGTTGATACACCATTCTACACCCTGCATAACCGTCTCTAATGAACCAGAACCTTGTTTATCTAATACTTTTACCCCTACGACATTCGCTTCTGGTGCAGGTCCCATATACTGCCCTGACGAAGCGGCACCATTTCCTACAGCATCACCGGCGCAATGAGTCCCGTGACCATTATCATCATATGGATCCGTTTTTTGATTAATAAAGTCTACGAAATTAGTAATCCTTCCTGATAGATCCTTATGTGGGTATATACCTGTATCAATAATGGCAACCGTCACACCTTTTCCTGTTAGCTTAGTTCCATTTCTAATAACGTTGTTTGCATTTGCTGAAACAACAGCTGTATCTAGTAATGCTTTGACTTCACTGTTTAAATAAATCTTTTTAATATGATTACAGCTAGAAAGAACATCCGCTAATACAGTTGGAGTGATATCCGCGCTGCAACAAGAAACACTAGAAAACTCATTTCTTATTTTACAGCCTCTTTTTTTCGTGAATACGTGATCGACTTCTTGACATCCTTCATGATGGCAACCTTTCTCAAATTCTATTATGATAGACAATTTTTTCGTCTTCTTAATATATTTATCAGATATCTTGTGAAACACACAGGGTGTCCACTTAAAGGGTTTGTAAAGGTTTAGTACTTTATCTCGCAATGGCTTGTCTAGCTTATGAGCATGGGTACGCACCATTTGGATCATAGAATATTCAAACACCTTGTAAACCTCCTTAAACTAGGATGTAATATCCTATGAAACTGGTTAGGAAAGGTAACGGTGCTTGTCCCTTTTTGATTAAAATAGAGTAGAATGGCTTATTGGCTACTTCTATTCATTTTTTATTTAGGCTGTTTTCGTAATCATTGCTGTTATTTGTAAAGGAGTTAGGGTTGGTTGGAGCGGAAGGATCTCGCTTTAAGCGGTGCTTCTGGCGATCCAACCAACCTTTTACAAAAATTTAGGTTCTTAAAAATCAAATAAAGGCGGTGTTTATATGATAGATTTTGATAAAAAATACCATTTGCATGTTGGTTATTATAATAATAATTTTGATTTTGAAGCGTTTTTTATAAAGGAATGAATGAAAACGAGTGGGTTCTGTTTTTTTGAAAGCAGCTTTTAAAAACTCAATTTATTGAGAATATTGTTATGGTTTATTAATCGGAACTTATGATAAAGAAGAGATCAGCTATGATGAGGGGTTTCGTTATTAATTGACTTTTTGAAGGATAATAATATTATCTCTTAGATGTAGTATCTATAAGAGACAGTCTTAAAACGCTACTAGTCTCGTTCAAATTATGATACATTAATTAAGATATACAAAATGAAGGGAGTCATTTCAATTGACTAATCATGGAGCACAAAATGAACTACCACCAAAAACTTGTACTATTGATAGGCTTGTTACTTTGCCCGAAGATGTTCAAAAAGTCATCGAAGGCAAGAAAACTGCCACACGTAGAAACGGAAGATATGCTGATGTCGGTGAGATCATGGTATTAGAGGATAAACAATTCAAGGTGGATCGAGTTTATTCTCAATCGCTAGGTGAATTGACGAATGAACATGCTCGCCAAGAGGGTTATGACACAGTTGAACAATACAAAGAATCGATATTATCAATGCATCCTGGAATGCCATGGGTTCCAAAAATGAGAGTCTGGGTACATGAGTTCAGTCAAGTTAACGAGTAACAGGCAACTGAAATGGACTTTTTATTGTACCGCATTCTAATATACATACATGTTATTAGCGTAATCGTATCCATTGGCCCATTCTTTATTTTATTGCCACTTGTAAAAAAATTACTTCATGCAAAAGATACGGAGATGAGAGCCTATCTGGATACATTTCGATTTGTTGTTCGACTAGCAAAGCATTCTGGTCATGTACTTGTTGTGTCTGGTATTCTGCTCGTCATTTCAGGACCTTGGACTTGGAGTACACCATGGCTAATCATGACACTTATCGTCATGGGCTGTTCACTATTTTTCCTAGCCCGTGCCTTTTCTCCCAAACTCCGTAAGTTTGAAGAGCAAGACCAGAATAAAGAAGTGTTGGCAGCTAAACTTAAAAGGTCGATTTGGATATACATCATCCTATTAATGATTATGCTATGGTTTATGGTTGGTAAACCGACTTTATGGGCTTAGAATCATAAACGTATTTATTCATCTATGAATGGGGCTTTCTAAAAAGGAACAGGAACCATATGTTCGTTAAGAGATAGAAAACACTCCTGAGGTTTTCTTCTATCTCTTGAAGTAATGGTTCCTGTTCCCTTTTTTATTCGTTTCCTACATGCATAAATTCGAAATCTCGTGCATTTACTTCTCGTTTTCGTGCATAAAATCGAAAAGTTGTGCATTTTCCACATCAAGACAAAGAAAATGGGGCTGTCCGAACAAGGACAAATTCAGAAAATGGAAATAGAATCATAAATTATCTGTTTTATAATCAAAATGAGCCATCGATAGTCTCTTTTTATTTATTTTCTTTCTCTAAACTAAGCTTAGATGTATCTTTAATCGTTTTGATCTTACAAAAGAAATAATAATATTTATAGATTTCCATTAAAATCAGGGCAATCTTTACGCTGATTCTGTCCGTTAAAAAGAATGGAAAGGCGATCATACAATCAGATAATAAGACCGTTGAGATTTTCTGCTTTAATGTCATCGCTCTCTCATTGACAAATTCCTCTAAATACTTTTTATAAACCTTCGTATTTTTGAACCAGATTTCAAATTTTTTAGATCCTTTAACAAAAAAGAAGGATGCCAATAGCAATAATGGCGTTGTCGGTACTAACGGCAAAACAATTCCTATAATCCCTATCCCCATAAATAGAAATCCCAAGAATATATATATAAATTTCTTTATATTTTTGATGATCCTCACTCCCTGTGAAACCCTTTAACTTCCCAATTATATGATAGGTGAGGATGCTTGTAAAATGTTGGTGAAGTTAAATTGATTACATATCTTACTCCACCAATTTCAAAAAATAATAAGAAAATAGGCGCAGTCCTTTTAAATGAGGTCACTGCAAAATGGTAGTTTAAGAAATATGATGATTCTAGGGGGTACAAAAATGTCTCCCTATATGCCAAACGAGCCTTAGAAACGATTCTGGGCTCGTTTTCCATTTACCATTTTTCATTATTAATAAATTGTATTTTTGCAGTACCCTCTTTTAAATAGGAGTACGCCTTTCTTAATTTATTTTGCTTACTACAAACACTACTACTTGCTTGAGGCTTGAGAATGGTAAAATTCAATCTCGTTACAAAATAATGTATTTTATAGCCACTTCTCCATCAATGCTCTTGCTTTTACTTCTAAAACGTCATGCGCTTCTTGTGAAATAAATCGTTGCATGGATCGCTTGTCAACGTATGTGATGAATTTTTCTAATTCTTTGATTGCTTTATCTTCTGAGTTTTGATTAAAATGATGTTCTGCCATTTTCAAACGGCTGGATAACCCTTTGTCTAATGGTTTTTCTACATCACCAGAATTCACATAGTGATTTAGCACATTTTGTATTTCGTTCATTGTGATTAGGGTTGTTGATGTGACCCGGTGAAGGGCAGGTGGCTCAATGACCTTCTGGTTTTTAAGATAATCTAGGAATACCCAATAATCTCCCCCTACTCGAACAGGGTCACGATATTCCTTAAATGTTTCATATCCGTCAGCTCCAATGACTATATATGCGAGGGCGGCCACTCGATAAGTACGTTCGAGGTCAAGTGGTTCTCCATTAATCAAGAAATAATCTGGGTTGATGCGATGATTTAGTTCTTTATCCACATTGTATGTGTAATGGACATTTTGAGAGACTGCTAGCGGGTGAAAACTGACCGAGCCATCCGGTTTTAAACGCCATTGTTCTTCAAGAATTTCTTTTATCTGTTGTCCTTTGAATGTAACAACTAATACAGGGTTTGCGTAGCCATGTGCATGCCATTGTTCGCCAAATAGTATTTGTCCATCACTGTCAGCAGGATTTTTCCCTTTGTTGTACAAGAGATCACCACGTAATGGACTTGCAGCCGTGAGAGCAAAGTCTGCTGGATTGGCAGCTTTTTTCCCAGCTGCAAGGTGTGCGTCTGCAGCGACATTAGCAAGCGTGCTTTCTCCCTTGTCATTTCGAGCTCGAGTTAAATCATCTGTTTGTCTAGCTATAGGCTTTGCCCAACGCTCCTTACCTTTATCATCCCAATAAGCGACCATTTTTGAAATCACTGGATCAGCTGGTACATCTCGGGTCACAGGATGGTTCAATGATCTCGACATTTCACGTACTACGTCCTTACTAACTGGATCAATAGATAGGTTTATCTCACTAATTAGACGACCATGATTTGCCCCTTCAATGACTGGACGTGGATTCCCTTCAGGATCGTCAATGGAACAGTTAAACTTTGCATGCCAATGACCACCGATAATCGCATCGATTTCAGCTGAAGCTTGTTTAGCAAAATCAAAGATAGGGCCAAATGGGCGATCGCAGCCGTTAAAGTCGATAGCATCACTCTTCGTTGAACCACCTTCATGAACGACTGCAATAATCGTTTTGATTCCCATTTCCTTCAGCACTTTTGCATATTTGTTCGCTGACTCTAAAAGAGGGTCATTCGTTAGAGCGCCAACCTGGAAGGATGTTGACCCTTCTACTGTTGTAGGGGTTGTCAGGCCTATAAATCCAACAGGAATTGTATTACCTTTCCCATCAGGAATCTGTTTAATAACGTATGGCTTTAACACCAGATTACCTGAATCTGCCTCACGTACATTAGCAGATATGTATTCATAATCCGCACCTTGAAATCGCTGACCTGTAGAGTCGTTAAAGCAACTATCTTCATTAATAACCCCAAAACATTTTCCATTCATAATATGGTTCTTTAGAAAATCACTGGATACATCGAACTCATGGTTTCCTGCTACAGAGAAGTCGAGTCCGATTGCATTCAAGAATTCAATTGTAGGCTCTTCACGGTGAGCGGCTACCTCGAACGGCCAACCACTAAAATCATCACCAGCTGAAAAAAGGATTGAATTTTCCTTTCCTGCTTTAAGATTCCGAAGGTGTGTCGCCATATAGGCTGCACCACCAACAGTTATCGGCCCATCGGGGGAATTGATTTGACCATTGTTCTTATCGTTTAATGCTTTAAGATACCCGTGAAAATCTGTTAACCCTAGGATTTGAAGTTCTACAAGATCCTCATGATTCAATTCTTCCTTTGACGATGGTCCACCTTCAGTATGAGTTAGAACTGGAGATTGTCTCGCATGAGTAGACGCGAAGGCTTCCAATGAACCCATTAAACCATTTCCAACTAATAACACAAATACGAGCAATAATAAAAGATGTTTTCTCATTTGCTTCATAGCCATTTCCTCCCCATTCTTGATCATCAAGAATTAGAATAGAGAATAAGTGTGAAATTGAATTTGTGTTTAGGTCAATTTTTCGTAAAGATTCTATTCACTATCTTTGCCGGTCAATAATCGGTGCACTGCATGATTTGAAATTGGAACACACCTTTTATTTCTCCCCTCTTCCTTCTTTTTTATTCCAACTATGACTTTATGAATAATTGAATTTACTTTTATTGGTATTCATCCCCTATAAAACATTTTATTAATGAAAAAGAGACAAGATTGTGATCCCTCCACACATCTCGTCTCTTTCTTTTTATCACGCACTGGAAATATCTACAAAAAACAGGGAATTCTATCATTCTATCCGGTCCATCTATTCATTATAGTACATTTCACTTTTCTAAATCTCTTCTATAATTCCTGAATCCACATATTCAACCTTACCAGTATGTGCATTTATTGTTTTAATATGGCCGTTCGGACCTGGAAAATCGACGATATAAGATAGGCCGTAAACGGAAGGCTCTTCAAAATTTTCGACAGTGCGTTTAAGCTTCATCTCCATTTGCTTAAAATAGATTTCTTCCGCTTCTTCAAGGGATACTTTTGGAGATAAGTCAAGGGCATCTAAGGCCTGTTCATCAAGTGTAGCAATTTCACTACCTCTAATGATCCCCGAATAGATTCCAACATCAATGGTTGCCTTAAATCCCTCTAATTTCATTCCACGATGCTGACGAATAAATGTAAACACTCTTGACGGTTCAAACAGATCCTCCAATTCCTCATCATCAGATAGATCATCCTCTTCTAGTTCTATTAACTGCTCTTCTAACCAATATTTTTCATGAATATCTCCTACCACTGCCTCTAAAAATGCTAAAGCCTGCCTCTCTAAGAACTCTTGACTTAAGGGTTGATGGCCTTTTGACCAATCAACATTTGATTCATAAAACTCTCTTGAACCATCCTTTTCAATCAATATTGTTGCTTCCATTTCCTCTACATTTTTTTCTCCAATTAACGCCTGCTTATCAATCCAACGTTTTAAAAGACCATTATCTTCATGTAACTCATGAACCGATGTCAAACCTAGCATATCCTCAATAGTTTCAGTCACAAATACTTGCTTAATTGAGGTATGAGGGGCATCTTCTACCCCCATATATTCTGATACTGTTTCAATTTCACCATTAACACTTACTCCCATAATCTCATGATTGGGATGATAAACAAGGTTAATCTCTTTATCAACATCAATCGCTAATTGAAGCAGTGATTCTGTTTTTAAGACTTGCTTTGCTTGATCTTTATTTATTTTCACATCCGGATAGGAAAGGTGATACATTTTTTGTCCTAAAGTAGCAGATTCGATATCACCGAATTGATTTAATGAAACGCTACAACCCGTATGAGGAATGGAAAGGTTTAATGTTTCATCTCGTTCTTCAAATATAACCGTATAACTGTCTGAACTCCATTCTATTAATGCATTAAAATACGACTTTCGGTAGCAAAAATCTTCTGCAAAACGCTGAGCCATCTCGATCAATTGATTGCTAGTCACTTCGCTTTTCCTTGCATTCCTCATAAACTCTAGTTCTTTATTTGGGTCCAAATCGATCGTAAAACTACTAAAGGAACCATCTTCTAAAAATTCTGCAAAACCGTAAACAAAATCTGAAAATTCATCGACGATTTGTGCCATTTCTGGTACACATTCATCCTCAACAAATTTAATATTTGGTTTTCCAGACAGATAATTTTTTAATTTACTCGCTAGATCATTCATGTTTCTTCTCCTAATGTTCTTATATGTACTTTTCTTCGTTGTCCAATCACAAATACGGCTTTATCCTCGGAAACACCTTCACCGCCGTCTTATAAAATACATCCTCATGGTATTCTGCTGGAATGATTTCCTTTATAAATTCAATATACGGCTCGATTGGAACAAGCGGCCAGTCTGTCCCGAACAGGAATTTTTGATAATTGTCGGTGAAGGTTAATGCATGCTTTAGATGATTGAAAAAACGTGGTGAATCTTTATACCGTTTAATATCCCCCGCCGTTCCAACCACTAATCCCGATAGGTCAGCATACATATTACGGTTTTTATAAACGACCTCTGCTCCGTCCAATGTCCAGGGATCCCCAAAGTGAGCCATCATAAAGTTAATATCCCGGTGTTCTACAGCCACCTCATCAAGTGTTAGGGGATGGGAATATTTCAATAGTCCCCTCTCTGAATAGGTATCTCCTGTATGAAAAACAACGGGTAGTTCATATTTAGAAGCAAGCTTGTATACTGGCTGGTACACTTCATCATAGGCATAGAATGGATAGTAACCTAAATACATTTTGATTCCTACAACTCTTGGATTTTGTAACGTCTTTTCTAGCTTCTGTAATGATTGTGAATCGAGATTATATGGGTTAATCCCTGCACAATAAACTACAGGCGGCGGAATACGTTCATCAAGGTCTAATCCCATTGGAGTAGGGGCAGAAGGGTCCGGAAACCCTTCTACTTCTTTTTCCACTAAGCCCATTCCAATTCCTAGAACGACATTGGCTTCTTCATACTCTTTCAAAATACCATTATAGGAATAGTCTAGCTTAGACTGATTTATTGCTGTTTCTTTAAAGCTCTCAATATTTGAAAAATGCATATGTGCGTCAATTATTTTCATTTTGTTCCTTCTTTCTTAAAAACGAATAGATTTCAAGCTGGTCAATGCTGTATCAGGTATCGTCTTATTATTCAGCATAAAGAAGACAGGTGTTGTAAACATTCGTTTCCCGTTCTCGAGATTTAATTTCGAATGAATACTAAAATGCATGATTTCTTTATTAATATAGGATTTAAGCTGGAGATCATTTTGATCGGTTATGACCTGTAGCTGATCCTCATGATGATCTGACCCAAATGCAGCATTTCGGCCAACGATCATCTCCTGTTCCCCTTTCCCACCATAAATTTTTTGCCGCTCTCCCGTTATGCTTTGAAAATTCCCCCAACCATCGGCAAGATCTTGGCTCGGTTTAAAGAAGCAATTTGTATCCCATTTTTTCATACTGAGATATCGGTCTGAATGTTGAATGACCTCTGTTGTCTGGCATAGGACAGATGACCCAGGTAAGAGTAAGAAATACTGGTGATATTCAAACCCTTTATATTTTTCATGCTCCTCTAGTTTAACGATAATCTTCAAACCTTCCCACTTATTCCCTTTCGAATCATTTAATGATACGAATGTAGCTTGGCGTTTTTCCTTCAAAATTGAATTTGGACTAACCTCACGGATACCGCTGCTGATTCCCCCTGGCCAAGGATTCCACCACGATTTCGGTGTTACTTTTGGAAAGGATGAATCCAACCACTCCCTCCCGTTTGCTCTTAGTGAGAATAGACTTGGATAAAATTCTGGTGCAGCCGAAATTTCCAAATGACTATTATGACAGGTAAACGTTTCTACTCCATCCTTCATATGAGTTTCAAAACGAATCGGTTCGCTTCCTTTTCTCACATATAGAGATGCCTGTTCTGCTTCAATTGAATCCAACTTCATTCTAGTAGATAGTAGACCAATAGGATCAAAGTTCTCAACATTCACTTCGAACTCTCCCGTTTTCACCGCATCCTTTGTATTAAAACTCTTGCTGCTTAGTACTGTATCCCCTGATAAAATTTCGATTGTTCCATTGAAATAGGATGCCTTGTAATCTGATATACTAGCATGAATGTCTGATTTAGAAATAAATGGATTGTGATCATTCACAACAAATTCCAGATGCTCTGTTAGTGCTTCTTGCTCAACTTGCTGCTGCATTGAAAATTCTCTAAATGATGGCCAATCCTGGAAAGCACCAATAGTCATAAAAAATGGCTTTGTCTTAGTAATCTCTCTTCCTTTTAATCTACCAATATGGTGTTCAAAATAAACAAACCAACTGCCGAAGTTAATCTTTTCTTCTTTTGGCCAACAGATGCCTCGTGGAGATTGATGATCCCTAGAGAAAATCCAATTCTCTGTTACAGAATCGCCCTTCCAATATGATAGGAACGAACCAATGGAATCCTTCATTTCAATGAACTTATTTTCATAAGGGATAATTGCTCTTTCAAGGGTATGGTAAATAGGAATGTTTAACCACATTTCTTCTGAAAGCGCGTTTACTTGTGTATTTTCCACTTCATAATGATGCTCGATTAACCCTTCTCCATATAATTTCGCTACTGCATGTAGCTTTACATCCGGGAATGCTTTTGATTGATAGGTTGCCCGATAACCAATTGAACGAGCATCTTCGATAAACTCTACTTTCTCCGCTCGTATCTTTGAGAACTCTTCGGAAAAAGGCTTTCCTAATTTCGGATACATAAAAGCAGATTCCTGCTCGTCGGTTTTTTCTTTCCCTGGTACGAGCCAATTATCGAATTTCTCCAGCCACATATGATATTGACCATTATAGACGTGGTACCTTTCCTCACACTCACCTGAAAACTTAGCCCCGATCCCTTTGAATGCTACTCCGATTTTCTTCGTAAACTTTATAGTGGACTGGTCTTGTTTCACAGCTGTAATTTCCACTTCAGGTGAATAAAATCCATGGCTCTTTAATGTGTAAGCAACTGGAATGGATCGCCTTGATTTCGGTTCTAATGTCACTTCAATCGCATTGTTCTCTAACTGCAATAAATCACTTTCTGGTAAAGTGAACGAAAACGTAATCGTTTCATTAAAGTTATTCTCTATATCAATATATAAAGAAGATGATCTTCCAATGTATGCTAAGGTTCCAGGTGTATGGCATGTAAGGTTAGCCGGGAATTTGGGTAATAGCCCTAC
Source organism: Rossellomorea pakistanensis (assembly GCF_016908495.1). Classification (GTDB taxonomy): domain Bacteria; phylum Bacillota; class Bacilli; order Bacillales; family Bacillaceae_B; genus Rossellomorea; species Rossellomorea pakistanensis. The sequence goes on from NZ_JAFBDZ010000004.1 coordinate 55,585, forward strand.
TTTAAATAAGGCTTCTTTTCCATTGATTGTAACCAAAGTGTTAACAGTTGGATGTGTTCTCCAAATACTTTGTTCTTCGTCGATTCGATCGACATAGAAAGGAGCCTCTATCTTTATTTCATCCTTTATTTCGACCAATTCCTGCTGGAAGGCAAACTGAATGTTTTTATTGTTTTCACCTTTAAGAGAGATCGCTAGAGGCTGTCCTGTTTTATTTTTTATGTGATAACGAATTTTGTATTCTGATCCAAATACGAGCTTAAAGTCTTCAAGAGTTGCTGATATTCGATAATCATCTGTCTCAATCAAGCGAAGTCCTCTTCCTGAACGTTCGAATTCCACTTTAAGACTTCTCCCGTTATTCGACCATGAATACTCGTAATCACGGAATTCATTTTCTTTTGTCCCATCTGGTTTTACCTCAATAGTTCTTGTGCTCGCTTCATACCAATTTAAATCTTCAAAAAAGTCCTTAACGGCATCGGTATGTAAGACGGTTGGCATAAAGTTCATTAAATGAGTCGCATCATCCCGCTCTTCCCAAAAGAAGCCACATTTCTTGTATAGAGGGACTGCTTTCGTATTGCCTGGCCATGTATACAAATCAAGACGCGGCCATTTCATTTCAACCGCACGTTCTAATGCTTTTAATACAAGCAATTTACCGATTTTCTTACCTTGATAATCTCCCCGTACGTTTAATAAAGGAATATAAAGGGCCCCTTCATCCTCACGATATTCACCAAGACTGCAATATCCAACCACTTTCTCCCCATCCAATGCTAAAAATAGATGAAGATTTGTTGAATTTGCTTCTTGCTTTAGGACCTGTTCTGCTGTTTGAACAGTATTCCCGCCACCCCAGCCGTCCTGGCTATTGTTCCACATTTCCGCAACAGCTGCTGCATAGCTTGGATCGTATTCTACGATTCTTATCTTTTCGACTGCTTGATTCATCCCTTATCCCCCTGATTCTCTGTCCAACTTTTCAATTTTTGTTTACATAAAATTCAGACTATTAGTATTAAAAAATGATGAGGCTGTCCAGAAGGGGGCCAGAACCACAATGATTGTCCAGACTTTCTTCTATCTATTGAAGTTGTGGAACCTGACACCTTGCTTTTTGGACAGCCCCTAATAATAAAAAATGTTCACAACCAAATAAATATTCCAAAAAAATCTTGTAGTAAAATTATATCATTTCCATCATTATTTGGAAAATGAAAGGAAGTCAAATTTAAAGGCCTTATCATATGTAAGGCCTTTTACTATTTCTATCCTCATTTGGTTTCTGTTCGTTCTGTCAGCAACTCGCTCGATTAACATTTCGCCCATCCACTGTTAGCTTATGAAGAGTAAAGCACGTATTTATTTCTCCCACTCTCACATCGCTGTCATTATGAATGACGGAAGGACGTAAGGAACGGAGAGATTGGATGGTTTTTTGATTGGAGTAACCTATTTGTTCTAGAATAGAGGCTACTATATTGGGCCAAACACTTTCAGAACCACTTAACACCTTCAAGGCGAATCCAAGCCTCTCATTTTTTAGACCAAAACAATAAACCCCTTGCGCTCCACCTTTTGCAACAATATTCGGATCTTGTAATAATATTGAACAAATAAAATGATCAGATGCGACCATATTGTAGTGATGATTCATGATCCTTGTCATTTTTTTTACGGCTTCTCGAAGCTTTGAGTCTTTAATCAAATCTGGACAAGCCAATTTCAAATAGGTAATGGCCATCCGATCTATCGAAATTGCGGAAACCGGAACACCGCATCCATCTACACCGTTTTGTATACTTGATAACGGAACTTCTGCTAAAGTGGAAAGAATCGTTAAAATATCTTGTTGAAGGGGATGGTCCACTTTCCAATACCCCTCTATTGGATAGCCTAATTCACGGCAAACTGTTATAAACCCCATATGTTTACCTGAACAATTATGGAATAATCTCCTTTTTCTTACTCCCTGTCTAATCATTTCTTCCTTTGGCTCTAAATTTAAAGGATAGGAGGGGGGGCAAAATAATTCTCCCTCATCTACAGGCAGCTTGTTAAGCATCGATTCAAGGGCAGCAATATGATAAGTTTCCCCACGGTGGGAAGCCGTAAATAAAGCGGCTTCTTCTTCATTCAGTTGATATTTTTCAATGATATCCGAAAGGAAAACAGGCAATGCTTGAAAAGGTTTAGCTGCAGAACGATAATAGGTTTGATGATGACTGTTCCCTATTTGATAGACTGTATGAAGTTGATCATTTACTCCACAGATGACGCCGGAATGAATGTTTTCTAGTAATCCAGCCCTAGTTTCCTCTATTAACGTTTTGTATGTCACTCTCTTATTTCCCCCTTTTATTCAATTGTCAAATCATGATTAATCTAAATCAAGTAAGGCATTTTGAGCTTGTATAGCTCCTCCAAGCACTACCCCTTGATTATTTAATTGTGAATAGACCATTCTCACCGTTTCCTTTACTGGTTCCCAAGTGTAAATTTCGAATTTCGTTTCGATCACTTCTTTGATTTCTGGTAATTTCTCAAATAAATTTCCACTTAAAATAATAACTTCTGGGTTGTAAAGGCAAAGTATGTTGCTAATAGCGAGAGCAAGATAGGTTGTTGTTCGATCTAAAATGTTGATGGCCCATTGTTCCCTATTACGAAAGGCTTCATATACATCATCTATAGAAGTGAGATCTTTCACTTTTCTACTGTCAGCAAGAATGGCCCCTTCAGAAATGTATGTAGCTAAACAGCCAATTTTACCGCAATTACAAACGTTCCCAGTCGGATCAATGACTGTGTGCCCGATCTCCCCTGCGTTATTCGACTCTCCTCTGTATATTTCACCATTTAAGATAATAGCCGAACCAATCCCAGTACCAACGCCTACTAGTACAGCATTCTTTACACCTTTTGCTCTTCCTATGAAGTATTCTGAGATGATTTTCATTTTAAGCTCATTATCAACAACGACATCAAATGTGGTTAATCTTTTTAAATCTTCAGCTAAAGGTTTTTCTTTCCAAGAGAGTTGATCTGATAGTTTGACAACACCATTTTTATAATCAATGTACCCTGGTAACCCTACAGCCATTCCAATAATTTTTTCATTTGAAATTCTATTATGTTCAATCATATCCCGGATATGATTCGTTATCTTACTTAATGTTTCTTCATAGTTCTCAGAATGATTTCTTTGAATTTCTATTAGATCGATGATATCCCCAACATAATTTACGATTGCCATTTTTATGTTCGATTTATCAATATCAATTCCAATAGTAAATAGAACATCCTTTTCTACATCAACTAAAACGGCCTTCCTTCCCACACCAGAAGTGACCAGCTCAGTTTCTCTTACAAATCCTTGTTCATGTAAATCATGGACAATTCTGCTGATTGATGTAGGGCTCATCCCTGTAATCTTTGCAATCTCTGTTCTCGAAATGGGTCCCCGACCTTTAATCAAGTCGAGGACTAGATTTTTATTTTGTTTTTTCATAAGGAGTTGATCTTGTTTTTCCATCGATAAACCTTCTTTTCTATTTAATTATGTTCATCTGTGATGGTATGATGATTCTCAAGAATGTTTCAGGAAAATCAACCACTACTGTTTAAACACTTACTTATAATATTGAATAAACTTGATGGCATCTGCAATATCTTTTACAGGATTATCTTGCACTTCCCTTTCAATTGTTAAATATCCTTCATATTCGATTTCTTGAAGAGCAGCAAAATATCTAGAAAAATGTACTTTGCCCTTTCCAAGTGGTAATTCTCTAAAAAATTCTCCCGAAGCAACTAAGTTGGCAAGTTCGTCGTGACCTGCCCCCCCTCCATACCCTAAGAAGCCATATACATCACGTGGATCAACAGGCTTGAGCTGTATTCCATCCTTGACATGAGTGTGAACAATATAATCCTTTAGAAGCTTTACTCCTTCTATAGGATCATCACCGGTTACCATAACCATATTCGCTGGATCAAAGTTGACTGAAACCCCATTCGTGCTTAGACTATCCAAAAATAACTTTAATCTTTTAGAGGTTTCCGGTCCTGTTTCAATGGCGAAAAAAGCATTGATACTCTTAGCATAAACTCCAAGTGCCTCACAAGCATCCTGCATGGCAGCATATATTTTGCTTTCTTTTTGCTCGGGAATCATTCCGATATGGGTTGTAACAATATTTGTCCCTAGTTCTAGGGCAAGGTCCAATATCCGTTTGGACTTCTCAATTTTCTTAGGATTTTCTATTGCATCCTGAAACCCAAATCCGCCTAAATCCCCACATAGTGCAGAAATCTCTAAACCCAGCGAGTCAATATAGCCTTTCAATTCTTTACGAGCAATGGATGATAAATTTTCAGGAGCCATTTCTCCTTCAACAGCATAGATTTGAACACCGTCAGCCCCCATTTCTTTAGCCTTCTTCAACCCTTCACGAAGTGGTAATCGCAGGCTATCGACAATCACACCGATTTTATTTGATAATTGATTGGCTGAGCTCATGACAAAAAGGTCACCTCACGTTTCTCCTCTGAGGCTTTATATATACCTGTTAGAATTTTCATCATTTCCACACCGTCTTCCACTGGAGCCATGATTGGTTTCTCGAATAAACAGCTTGAAACAAATGAATCAATTTCATTTTGAAAAGCATTGGCAAAATCAAATGAAACATGATCAATTTGAGGATGGATATTTAATATAGTATCGTTTTCCTCGGAAATCATAATCAGCTCTGGCTCTAATTCGGCCCCGCCTTTTGTTCCATGTAGCTTCACCTGTAATTCGTCTTTTTGGGTATGGAGTGTAAACGATACATCCACGAATAAGGAAGCACCATTTTCAAAAGTAATTAAAGCATTGGCTAAATCTTCTACACTATTTTTCTCTTTGTCATAGTCAGCTGCTTTATAAAAGCTTAAGTTTTCTATATTTGCTCTGTTCCCAAGATGATGATAAGTGTTGGCAGAAATGGATTTTACTCTTGGACGTCCCATTAAATACCAGCATACATCAATGACATGTACTCCCAGATCAATTAACGGTCCCCCACCAGATCTTTCTTTATCCGCAAACCATCCACCAGGGTTCCCTAATCGTCTCAGGCAAGAAGCTTTTGCATAATAAATTTCACCTAGTTTCCCCTTATCAATAAACGATTTCAACACTTTTGTGTTGGTACCAAACCTTCGAACGAATCCAACTTGTAACTTTTTATTTGATTTACCAACTGCTTCCTCAATCCTTAAAGCTTCTTCTACATTTTTGGACAATGGCTTTTCAACTAATACATGCTTTCCACTATTAAGAGCTTTAATCGTGATATCAGCATGAGTGTTATTCCAGGTACAAACGCTTATAGCATCCACTTTATCATCATTAAATACTTCTTCTAACGAATGATAGATTTTTTCAACCCCGTGTTCATTCGCTTTTTCTAATGCTCTTTCTCTAGAATAATCATAGACGCCATATACTATTGAATTGGAATTATTCTGATATGATTGAAAATGCATATCCGAAATAGATCCTGTACCAATGATGCAGACATTCAACTTTTTCATGTTTTCATCCCTTTCACAAAAGAATTCTTATCCCTATTAAAATGTTAAATTTCATTCCATAAACGTCTTACATTATCCATACCAATTTTAGAACCTATTTTACAATCTTCCATTCCTTCAAACTCAACAGTAAGAAATCCATCGTATCCAGCATTTTTAACTAATTTAATGACTTCACGAATGTTTATGTCTCCATGACCAACAATAGCACCGCGCAAGTAATTCTCGTTGACAGTTCGAAACCAAACTCCATCTCCTGGATTTTCATAATACGGACGGATATAGAAGTCTTTAAAATGAACAGTCGCAGCATAACCGATGTTTTTCTTCACACCAACAAGTGGATCTTCATCTGCACAAAGGAAATTGCCAATATCAAGGGTCGTTTTAAAATTTTCGCGGTTAACAGCATGAATCACCCTTTGAACACGATCGCTTGATTGGACATTAAATCCATGATTTTCAATCGTTGTCGTAATTCCGAACTTCGCTGCATAGTCAGCAATCCGTTGACTACCTTCTACTATTTTTGAAAAATGCTTATCAAAATAATGAATCGACATTTCTTCTGGTTTTAACATAAACGCTGTAACATCATGACGCATAATCTTAATCCCTAATCGATTCACAATATCAACATGACGCTTAAGTCGGCTTACTTCTTCGTCAAATAACTCTTGAGTATCTTGAACAAAATTTGCTGGGAGTGAATAAGCGGATAATTCAATTTCAGTTTCATTCGCTTTTTTTCTTATATCGTCAGCTAATTCAATATTATCAACTACCGAATAACCGTAGGGTACTATCTCCATATGTTCTCCACCATTATCGGAAATCCATTGGATTACATCCAAAATCGTCATAGTCCCCGCTTTTAATTCGTTCAATAAACTGTATGAACTTAGTCCTACCTTCATTTTAAACACCTCGTTTTTTTATCATTCTATGAGTCTAGTAAATGGCAAGCAGCAATGTGGCCTTCTACCCTTCCTTTTATAGAGGAAGGTTCTATCGTTTTACAAATATCCATTCTGGCAGGGCATCTGGTATGAAAACGGCATCCAGCAGGAGGGTTAACCGGACTTGGAAGGTCCCCCTGTAAAATAATCCGATCCCTTCTTAACTTTGGATCAGGTATCGGTACGGATGACAGCAATGCTTGTGTATAAGGATGCTGCGGGTTTGAAAAGATTGCCTCCTTAGGCCCCGATTCTACAATCGTCCCTAAATACATTACTCCAATATCATCACTAATATGTTCCACAACACTTAAATCATGGGAAATAAAGAGATAGGTTAAATGAAATTCTTTTTGTAAATCTTTTAACAGGTTTAATATTTGAGACTGTATCGATACATCCAATGCTGAAACGGGCTCATCTGCAATAATTAACTCTGGCTTCATTATGAGTGCTCGAGCAATACCAATTCTCTGTCGTTGCCCCCCACTAAATTCATGGGCATAACGATCTGCCTGATATTCATTTAGACCGACGATTTCTAGCATTTCAGAAACTAGCTTATATCTCTCAGCTTTTGATAGATTCGTATGAATCTCAAGCGGCTCCGAAATGATATCTCTCACTTTCATTCTCGGGTTTAGTGATGCATAGGGATCTTGAAAGATCATTTGAACTTTTTTTCTCATTGCTTTTAATTGGTTTTCTTTCTTTTGCGAGATTTCCATACCGCCAAACCAGATTTCCCCTTCATTTGGTCTAAGAAGACGAGAAATAAGTCGCCCGGTTGTTGATTTTCCGCATCCGCTTTCTCCAACCAGACTAAATGTTTTTCCTTTTCTAATCGCAAACGAGACATTATGAACAGCCTTTAACGATCTTTTTCTTTCAAAAATTCCAGCTGATAAATCAAATGATTTTTTTAATCCGTTCACTTGTAAAAGGTTTTGACTAGACACTCATTTCCCCCCTCTCTTCATGAAAAAGCCAGCAACTGCATGATCTATTATTTTCAAATGAAACCGTATCCGGCTCTTCCTCAAAACAAATCGGCATTGCCTCTTTACATCTAGGCGCAAATTTACACCCCATCGGCATATTTGAGGGATCAGGAACATTTCCACTAATAGAATCAAGCTTCTCCCTTTTTTCACCTATTTTCGGTACAGATCCTATTAACCCCTTTGTATAGGGATGTTTTGGATCCTCAAATAAATCGATAACGGAAGCTTCTTCCACCACTCTCCCGGCGTACATCACCACAACCCGGTCACACATTTCTGCGACAACTCCCAAGTCATGAGTGATTAACAAAACGGACATCTTCTCCTCCTCTTGAAGCTTCTTCATCAAGGATAAAATCTGTGCTTGGATCGTTACATCCAGAGCCGTAGTTGGTTCATCCGCTATTAATAGCTTAGGATTACAAGACATCGCCATTGCAATCATTACCCTTTGTCTCATTCCACCTGAAAGCTGATGCGGAAATTCATTCAGTATTTCTTCCGCACGAGGAATTCCCACTTTTTCTAAAATCGAAATAGCGTGAGATTTTGCCTCTTTTTTCTTTAAGCTTAAATGCAGACGGATCGGCTCCATCATTTGCTCTCCAATTTTCATGACGGGATTTAATGACGTCATTGGTTCCTGAAAAATCATTGCCATTTGTTTACCACGAATTTTTCTCATACTTTCTTCAGAAAGGGTCGTTAAATCCTCACCATTAAAGTAAATCGATCCCCCGCTAATTTTTCCACTTGTTCCCCTGAACAACCTCATAATCGAAAGAGAGGTAATGCTTTTACCACATCCGGATTCACCAACGAGACCTAGTACTTCCCCTTTATTTAATTGAAAGTCGATTCCGTGTAAAATTTTGATTGGTTGATCATCCTTCTTAAATTCCGTTTGAAGTTGATTGACTTGCAATAAGTTTTCCATATCCCTCAAACTCCTTATTCATTCTTCGTTTTAGGATCTAACACATCCCGCAAACCATCCCCTACAAGGTTAAAGGCAAGAACCGTCAAAAAAATGGCAATCCCAGGCATGATGACTACATGTGAGGAGGTGCCTAAATAATCCCGCCCCATACTTAGCATTGCTCCCCAATCAGGGGTTTCAGGGCTGGCTCCTAATCCAAGAAAGCTCAAGCTGGAGGCTGCCAAAATGGCTGTACCAATTCTCATCGTAAAGAAAACGATTAAACTACTAAGTGTGGATGGCAGTATATGCTTAATGATAATTTTATGATGAGGTGCCCCCATTGATTTAGCCGCTTCCACAAACACTACCTCTTTTGCTTCTAAGCTTGAGCTTCTAACGAGTCTGGCAAATGATGGTATACTAAAGACAGAAACGGCGATAATAACATTGTTTAATCCTGGTCCTAAAATAGCGACAATCGCAATGGCTAATAATAAGTCTGGAAAAGCAAACATCACATCACTTGATCTCATAATAATGCGATCTAACCAACCACCAAAGTAACCACTAATTAATCCTAAAAAGGTGCCAATAACAGCGCCTAACAGAACAGATAAGAAACTAACGCTTAGTGAAATTCTAGTTCCTACAAGTAATCGGCTGAAAATGTCCCTTCCATATGCATCCGTCCCTGCCCAATGCTCTTGATTTGGCTTTACTAGTGTAGAATTATAATCTGGTTTATAGGGATCATAAGGTGCAATAGCAGGACCGATGAACGCTATTATGATAAGTAGGACGATGAAGATGCCTGCCCAAAAAGCCGTCTTTTGCTTTTTCCAATTTTTTATGAATTCTCTTATTGGAGAATACTTCTTTTCTTTCATAACGGCACGATACGAATTGACTTCCTTTGTTACTTCCATTTGGTTTTCCCTCCCCTATGTCACATAGCGAATTTTTGGGTTAAGAATGCTGTATAATACATCAACAAGTAAATTAACGATGATAAACTCAAAAGAAAAGAGCAGTAACTCAGCTTGAATTACTGGATAGTCACGGAATGCAATGGAATCAATGAGCAGCCTCCCCATGCCAGGAAAGCTAAATACCGTTTCTACTACTACGGAACCCCCTAATAAAAAGCCGAATTGTAAACCTGCGATTGTAACAACAGGTATTAATGAATTTCGGAGGGCATGTTTTGTAATAACAATTCGTTCCTTTAATCCTTTTGCACGACCCGTTCGAACAAAATCTGCTCTTAATGTTTCGAGTAATGAAGATCTCGTAAACCTCGTTAGCATTGACATGATTCCTGCACCCAATGTAATAGAAGGCAGGATATAACTTTGCCACCCTTCTGAACCGCCTGTAGGGAACCAACCTAGCTGCACGGAAAAGATTTGAATTAAAATAAGTCCTAACCAAAATCCAGGCAAGGAGATTCCTGAGACAGCCGTTACCATCCCAATGTAATCTGGCCACTTATTTTTGAAAACAGCGGAGATCGTTCCAATCAATAGACCGATGATCACTGCCCACCCCATGCTTAATAGCGTTAAATAGATAGATGGTAAAAATCGGTCCACAAACATGTCAGATACAGGTAATCCCGTTTTTAATGAAGTTCCTAAGTCCCCTGTTAATAAATTACCCATATACGTAAAGTACTGCTCCCAAATAGGTAAATCTAATCCAAGTTTTGACCGGATTTTACTCACTTCCTCGAGTGTTGCATCTTTTCCTGCCACCAATCTTGCAGGATCACCTGGAATAAGGTGAGTAAAGAGGAAAACTACTATCGATACAATAATCAGAATCGGAATCATCTCAAGGATTCTCTTCATTATGTATTGAAGCATTAGAACACTCCTTTCTGAAAGAAAAGAAGCTTCGGATAACCTCCACTTCTTTTCTATTTATCTTTATTTAAAGTTTGCATCACGGACCATGATATCCCCACTTGGTGCTATTTCTACACCTTCAACATTTGATCTAAACCCAGCTACAATTTCGTCTACACCTAAGAAGATCCAAGGAGCCTCCTTATAAACGGTCGATTGTATGTCACCATAAATTTCTTTTTGCTTATTTTCATCCGAAGTAGCATTCGCATCAGTAAACAATTGATCAACCACATCATTTTTGTAATAAGCCGTATTTGCTCCATTAGGAGGGAAGGATTCACTACTGAATAATGGCTTGGTCGCATTTGTAATGTCTGAAGGATAGGCCGACCAGCTTACATACCACATTTGCACTTTTGCTTCTTCTGGAGTTTGAGGACCATAAATTTCTTCCGATAATGTTCCTTCTTCCATTGACTTAATTTCTACTTCAACACCGACTTCTTTGAGTTGTTGTTGAATAAATTGCATCCCTTTCATCGTGTCAGAATTTGTATTCCCCCAGATTTCAGCTTTGAACCCATCAGGATATCCGGCTTCTTTTAAGAGTTCTTTTGCCTTATCAATGTTATAATCATAAGATTGCTGTTGTTCATAATGAATGGTTTTACTTGGTATGATGGAATCCAATGGCTTTCCAAAACCTGAATTCACGACTTTAATATATGCATCTTTATTGACTGCATAATTTAATGCTTGTCGAACCTTCACATTGTTAAAGGGTTCTTTTGTTGTATTGATAGACACGTATCTAGCAATAACGGAAGGAATTTTTTTTACTTCAACATTTTTATCACTTTCTAATTCTTTTACGTTTTGTACCGGCAGTGGATAAATCACATCAGCCTCACCAGTCTTAAGCATTGCTACACGTGACCCGTTTTCTGGAACAGGTTTATACGTAATTTTATTAATTCGATTATTTCCACCCCAATAATCCTGAAACTTCTCAACCGTTAAGTGATCGCCTTGAACCCACTCTACAAATTTAAATGGACCCGTTCCGATTGGATTTTTAGAAATATCTTGATTACCATCCTTTATTAGCTTTGGACTTATTAATTTAGCTGAAGCAAACCTCGTTAACATCCCACTGTATGGGGATGATAGCTTCACTTTCACCTCATGTTCACTTACAATTTTAATTTCTTCAATCAAATTGAATCCACGGCTGTTGAGGCGAAGATTATTATCTGGATTCATAATTCTCTCAAAGTTAACCTTCACTGCTTCAGCGTTGAATGGAGTTCCATCGTGGAATTTAACTTCCTTTCTCAACTTAAAGGTGTATTCTAATGCATCCTCACTAACGCTAAACTCTTCCGCTAATAAAGGAATAATTTTTCCTTCAGGATCAATTCCTAATAGACCTTCTAACATGGAAGATTGCACCGAGTTGGAGTTCGTATCCCCTGTATTATGTGGATCCATTGAAATAAAGTTCTCATTAACCGCAATGACCATCTCTTCCTTTTGAGTAGCATTCTCGCTACTTCCCCCTCCAGTTTCATTACTTGAACACCCCGTAATAAGAGCGATCGAAAGTAACGTCAAGAACAAACACTTGATTCCTTTTTTCCTTTTCATCATAATCCCCCTTCGTTTCAAGAATTTTATTTGCATTTTATATCTCATCTGATTAAACAGATTCAAGATAAAAGGAATGCCATTGTAAAAAAATAATAACACGATGGTATTAATAGAACTGAATTCAATCTGTCATTATATAAAATCAACTATTTTACCTAATTAATTTCTCCAGTGGTGAAATTAATTAGGTAAAAAATATATTAGGTGTCATTCACCGAACATTTCATTATAGATTAATTTTTTATATTTTTTGAAATTTAAGATAATTATAAACAAGACTTAAGCATTTTTACAAGGTTATTTTTAAAAATAATAAAATATTTTAGTACCCTCCCTGTTAATTCGCTTTTATTTACAATTAAAAAACTCTTCCTTAAACTTTTCTATAATGTTGATCTGGAAGTAGTACAGGAAAACCTACCCTTTTTCAAACGAGGTCCCCTAGGTTGTAATATGCTAGAGGACTTCTTATTTAAGCACTCTTTTTCTCTGTATCACGAAATTTCCTAACTAAAAGCAGGTCTTTCCCCCAAACAAAAACACCAATACAGACTAGTAACAAGAATATCCCCAATAATAAAGTCCGAACGGAGCTCTCCTCTAGCCAACCACCAAAATAAAGTAGTCCAGCAAATGCAAGAAGGCTTTGCAATGACTTCGCGAATCCACTTATTCTTCCCACAAACTCTTTTGGTGGTGTAATCTGAATTAGTGTGTTAAACATCGTGAATGCAACCTGAAAAGCTGCTCCGAGAAGAAAAACACTAATAGCAGCCGCCGCTACTGAAGAGCTAAGACTAAACATCAAAAAGGGGAGCCCCATCATCATGACCACCATTGGGATGATCTTTTTATTCTTTAACCAATCAGCCTGCTTAGATATGAACAGCCCTAACACTAGAGCTCCGACGGCATAAGCTCCATCAATTATCCCAAGTGCATCTGCCCCTTCATTCAACTCTACTTTTACAAACACGCCAACTCCAAGATTATAGATATGAACAAAGAATGAAGGTAATAAAGTTAAAAAGACATAGAAAAAGAGACCTTTTTGTTTGAATAAAAGTGATGTTCCTTCCTTGAGGTTCACCCAAAACTTACGCTTAGGTCCTTTTTCACTTTGAGGGGAAACATATCCTTTTCTTGCAAAGAAAATCAACATCGCTGCAACCAGAAATGTGATAGCATTCATGAAAACTACGTTAATTGATCCAAACCAAGCGATAAACACCCCTCCTAGTCCAGCACCAGAAAGTTTTCCAAGCTGGATCCAAACTTGAGTTGTCGCATTAGCCCGATACATTTGGTCATCATGAATGATTTCGCGGATAAAAGCGGAATTTGCCGGCATATAGAAGGATGTCCCAATCGAGTTCAGAAACTGCATAAAGTAAATGAAGAATATCGATAAATCGCCAACCCAATAAACAACAGGGACAAGGCTTATCGAAAGGAAACGAAAGAGATTAAACACGACCATGACAATTCTTCGATCATAACGATCGGCAATTATTCCACCGAATGAAGCAAGAAACATCAAAGGGAGAAAACTGATGGCAAGAGTGATCCCAACCTTTGTAGTCGAATCGGTCATTTCGAGAATTAACCATGTAATCGCGATAAAATGCATCCCTGTACCTATGCTTGAAATAACAGAAGCGATTAAATACAACAAGTACGCCTGATTTTTAAGCATTTACTTTATCTGAAGCTCCTGAGCTTTTCTTCAAAAAGTCCATAAACACATCTTTGACCATTACGGTTTTACCGATATCGATCATTTTACAACCAGAAACAGACTTATACCCACATACCTCTGCATACAATAATGGAGTTCCACTCCCGACAGTGTACACTCGGTTCTCATCTAAGCTTTCTCCGTTTACTTTAATATCTGTTATGACTCCAGATTGATCTATCCATGTAATACCAGAGAATTCAAGAGCACCAATCTCGATTCCATGAGGTCGAAAACCATTACCATAAACCTTCTTAGACGTGATCTCTTCTTTGAACCTGTCCTTGATGAGTCCAACAATCTGCTCTCCTTTCATTTCAATCAACACTGGAGAATGCATACTCCTACATAAATTCAAAACCTTCCCTTTCGTAATACTTCCTTTTTCCATACCATCAGTCGCTGCTCCACCATACATGATGCCAATGTCTGCATCCCAAAAGTCACGCATACCTTCAGCCATTCGTTTAATCAAATCTGTGTGAGAAAGGGCTTGCCCGGTATAAGACAGCGCTTCTGATAGAAACTCTTTCGTTTGTTCACGCCCCCGTTCTAGTATTGCAGTCATACTGGGATCACACTCTGAATCTAGTTTTATTTCTGTTAATTTCCCTTTATACTCTTCTATTATTCCTTCATCGAGGTCATATTCAAGATTTAACTCACCTACATAATTACCATAGCAACCTGCTTGAACAATCACGACATCTGACTCGACAACCGGACGTTCAAGGGCATGATGAGTATGCGCTCCAACAATCACATCCACCATTCCACTTAAGCTTTTAGCTAGTGTAAGGTCAGCATCGTAACCCAGATGGGAAAGGAATACGATTAAGTTCGCACCGTGTTCTTTCAAATCGGTTACGGCTTTATTAATAGACTCTAATGTATTCCGATTACGAAAACCATGTTTATTTTCATAAAGATCCCCAAATTGATCTGTTGCTCCAAAGAGACCCACTTTTAAATGATCTCCTACTTCTACTATATGAGTTTCTTTAACCCCGCCAATGCTTGCACCATCGCTTTCAACCAGATTTAATAACAACCATGGAACCTTCGACTTTAGACTTAGCTTTCGAATTAACTCTGGTGTTGACCGTAATAGCTCATTGTTTCCTACTGACATCGCATGGTAGCCAATATCCTCGAGCATTTCTAAGTGCATCCCGCCATTTGTAGCAAGACATTCATTAATACTCATATCTAAATGATCGCCACCATCTAGTAGGATATAATTCTTTCCTTGCTCCTCTAGCTCACTTACACGTTTCTTGATAAAGGCAGCCTGTCTTAACAATTGGTCATAGTTACCGTGAAGATCGTTTGTGTGGATAATCGTAATGGTTTGTTTCATCAGTGTTTTCCCCTCTGTTCGTTTAAAGATGGTTATTGAAGATTAATAAAATGAATTTTCTAATATTATTACATCTAAAAGTTTTCTTAATCCCAAATATCTGCTCTAGAAACCCCCGCTGTCCTCAAGTAATCTAGTATTTGACCTGTATGTATGGACTCGTGATAGGCTATTCGCAAAAGCATATCTCCTAACCTTCGAATATAACCAACATCAGAGCGATCAATGTTAATCGTTGAAAGATCTTCGTCCTTATACTGAGATACTTGCTCTAGGAAAGCTTCTCTATAAGGTGCCGCAAATTCCAATTCCTTTTCAACAGATACAAGTGGCTGCTTTTCAAATGGAGATTCGAAATGATGTAAGCTCCCTTGATTCCTAAGGGCCAAATGGTAGTAGTGTTCGCTTTCTAAAACATGGCGAACCATCTCTAAGCATGTCATTGCTTCATGGTCCGGTTTCCATTCTAGATATTGTTCCGGAATGGAATCCCAAACCTTTATACTCCTTCTTCTAACTTCTTCAAAATTTAAAATTAATAGATCAATTGAGTTCATTAAGCAGCACCCCTTATTGTTTATATCTTCCATTATAACCGAATGTAGGTTCGTATTAAAAGGAATATTCAGTTTATTTCCGCATTATATTTAGGAAGCAGGCAAAGATGTTACCTATCTAGTTCAGATATCTACTTAAGATTGTTTAAAATGATAGTTAATTCTCAATAATGAAGGATGAATGCGAAACCGCTTATAATGAATAACTTTTAGGAGAGAGCATTTTGGAAATCAAAGCTATGACCTTTAATATCCATCATGGCAAGGGAATCGATAAACAGTCTGATCTAGTTAGAATTTCTGAGGTTATTGATAAGTCTAAGGCAGATATTATTGGCCTTAATGAAGTCGATAAACATTTTTCTAGACGGAGTCTTTATGAGGATCAAATTGGTTGGATGGCGAAACAGTTAAAGATGGAACATGCATTTAGTCCCTCTATATCGATGGGATCGAAAGGATTACCCAATCCAAGGCAATATGGAAATGCACTTTTATCGCGATATCCGATTATAACTAAGGAAACTCATTTATTTAATTATTTCCCTGGGATGATTGAAGGAAGATCATTACTCGATGCAACTATTCAAATTCAAGGACAGAGCTTTCAAATAAATGTCACCCATCTAAGTCTTAATCCCTATCTTCAAAGGAAGCAAATAGATTTTATTATCAGTCATCTTCATAAGACAGCCCTTCCAATCATTATTATGGGAGATTGGAATATGAAACCTGGATCGAAGGGCTGGAGAAAAGTAACCAATCATTTTAAAGATGTTTGGGAGATTGCAGGAAAAGGAGAAGGGTATACTTACCCATCACTTCGTCCAAGAACAAGATTAGATTATATATATGTCAGTCAAAATATAAAGGTTGTTGACGCAAAAGTAGTGACTACAATGCCCATTGCTTCTGATCATTTGCCGTTAACAGCAAATCTTCTTTTTAAATGATGTCCCAAATTCAAGAGAACAGAAACCCAACTCTAAAATCTAGAATAGTTTCCCCCATTTTTATACTACTCTTTTTTCGTTTGCCTATTGAATCAAAGATAAGATCCATTCTTTTAAATTGATCATTCTTAAATGAGAAGGGGTTGAATCTGTTCCTGTTACGATCATTGGCACTAATGAATCTTGTTGATGTAACCCCCCGTGGCTAGCCCCTCCTACGTGAGTAGGTGAGCCTTCACCAATAAATTCATAGCCTGGTTTAGCACTAACGATGATAAAGTCTCCCTCATGTGATTTTAAACTGCTGGATAGACGTGCCAATGCATCTGGATAGTCACCGTAATGAATTTGATTTTCATCGATACGAATATCTAATAATCCCAAATCCCCTTCTATAAACCATTTTTGGTTATATTCATCATAAAGATCTCCACCTTCTCGAAAATGGAGTTCACCTTTTTTCTCTCCAGATGTAATCTTAATAAGTGACCCTTCTTGCCAGGCAATGACGTCTATTCGTTTATCATTTTGTAATGTTTCTATCAGTGTATGAATAGGTAATACCTCCTTATCTAATGTGTAAATATAGGACATTCGCTCATTAACAGCGAGTACAATCTGATCTTTTGGCTGAACTCCTTTACTAAGCTTCATAATACGATAAGATCCTAATAGTTCCCTTAGATCAATTAATGCGACTTTACGGTCAGAATCTATCCATGCTTGTCCATTATCACCAAGCACAATCCATATATTGTCCTGCAAAGCTTCTTCCCATGAATCATATACATTCAGAATATCTTGCAAATGTTGATCCACTTTTTCAATTCCTTTTACATCCATACGTCCATTCTTATGGACACTTTGATCAAGTTCAGGAAAGTAAACGATTGAAAAGGAAGGAAGTTGATCTTTTTTTAGTAAATAAGTCAATTCTTGAACGGCAAAAGAATTATTAAATCCGAATTTTTGCCAAAGTCGTTGATACCGTTTGGATGTACTTATTCTTTTTAATGACCCATAGGTAAAAGCCTTTGCCCCCATTGTTGAACGGTCTTTTTGAATGGAAGTAAACCACGTTAAAAGTTTAGGCAATCTATAGATATGGGAAGTATTTCCTCGATAGACAAGAGTGTTAATCGAAGCTGAATTCTTCCCTTTATCCTCTAATTCTTCATGGATGGTTTTTACCCCGTTACTGATATGATTTTCGTTCATGTTGAAAAGGATATCTTCTAGTGATTGACTAAGACCAAGCTTCCACAATTCACGAATATGACTCCCATAATTAATAAGTCGATTTTCTTTTTTATTGAACCAAACCAGACCAGGTAAATGATGGTCATTGCAATAGGTACCGGTTAAGATCGTCGTATCAACATTAACAGACATTGTGGGAAAAGCAGTAACAACATCTGGAAAGTACATGCCCTTCTCCATAAAAAACTTGAGTGCGGGTGCCCGGTTATTGTTGATTGCCTCTTTTAGGGGTGGGTCCATTAATGTATCAATAACAAGCATGATAACTGGTTTTGATTTTTCAACCATTTTCTCTTGTGAAATTTCCACATAAATCATCCTTTTTCTAATTATTAATCCAAATCTTTTAGCCGATACTGAAGTATATAGTAACTATTTTTCCAATGTGAAATTTATTTATGTTATAAACTTATTTTGAATAGCACATATGTCTTAAAACACCTTGCTTCAAAAGCAAAGGAATAGAAATAATATACATATATAAGGAGACTAAAAAGAAATGGAGAAAGTTTTGGAGCGTTTGTCACGCTGGGAAAAACCAGTGAGCTTTCACACACCGGTAAAAAAGACATCTGATATTGAAGCATATCTGGATTATTACGGTTTTAACTTAGAAGGTATTGACTTTCATTTTGGCAAAGTTGATATTGACGGTACGAAAATAATGGTCCAAATTTTTTCCCCTAAAGAAAGGAAAGGAACCGTTTTTTTATTGCATGGTTATTTAGACCATGTCGGAAGTTTAAAGAATATGATTCAATCCTTGATTAAACACCATTATTGTGTCATTAGTTATGATTTGCAGGGGCACGGACTCTCTGGTGGTGAAGCGGCTTCTGTCAATGATTTTTCCAAATATGTTTTAGTACTGGAAAAATTGATGCAAAGAGCAAGAGACGAAATGTCCAGCCCATTTTATATTATTGGTCACAGTACAGGCGGTGCCATTGCAATCAATTATGTGTTAAAGCACCACGATCATCATTTTAATAAAATGGTGTTGGTCGCCCCCCTTATCCGATCAAGTTACTGGCATTTAACCAAAGTAGGTTTATTTCTTACTAAGCCCGTTCCCTTTATTGACGACATAGGTAGAAACTTTCGGCAGAACTCTTCTAGCAAAAACTATCTGTCTTTTACAAAAAATGACCCTTTACAACCCAAGGCGATTCCCCTTCGCTGGGTAGAAGCATTGATCAAATGGAACAAGGAAATTCAATCATACAGTCCAACAAACACAACTACTTGCATGATTCAAGGTGACAAAGATAAGACGGTTGATTGGGAATATAATCTTGCCTTTATTCAAGATAAGTTCCCTTGCCTAAAGGTAGTTCCTATCAAAAACGGCCGGCACGCATTATTTAATGAAGGAAAAAATATTCGAGAAGAAGTCTTTACTAAGATACATCAATTCTTAAAAGAGAATTGATGTATCACTGTTTGGGTGAAAACCGAGACTTTGTAAATGGACTTCAATGTCCTATTAACAATTCCGCTATAATTTCTGATGGTTCTTTTGAATGGATATAAGAATGAAAATTTGCTACTTGAAGTTGATATTGTTGCAGCTTTTGTTGGTCTTGAAGAATCGAAAATAATTGTTCGACAATATCAGGCTTATTGAGAGGAAAAACAACCCCTAATCCTTTTAGCTGCTGCAGGTTTATTTCCTCTTGACCCGGCAATGTATGATAGATAAAAATCGGCTTTCGTTTAAAAAGGCTTTCGCTTATTGTCACTCCTCCAGGCTTAGTGATGATAGCGTCGATTTGATCATAAAGTGCATTCATTTTCTCTCTGCAGTCGATATAAGAGAACGGGATAATGTGGTTAAGATGCATTCCTTTAAGTTTGTTATAGAAATCCTTATTTTTCCCGCATAACACATAGAATTTCATTTGCTTTTGAGTCGTATTCCCTGCAATTCTTTGGATTAAATCCTCCATTCCTCCAACTCCCAAGTTCCCCCCGGATATTAAGATAGATGGTACAGGCTTAACTGAAGGTAATGGCGTTTGTTCCTGTTTTTTAATTTTTGAATGGATTGGAATTCCAGTAATAAAAATTCGCTCGTCGCTGATTCCTTTTTGATTTAAGAAAGTTTTCATCTGATAAGAGGGAACAAAGTGAAAATCGATATGTTCAATTCCCCAAAACCGATGGATGAAATAGTCGGTATATACATTGACAACGGGAACCTTCAATTCTTTATTTCCTTTCAAAAAATTTAACATGTAAGCAGGTAAAGCATGGGTGCATACTATAAGATCTGGTTGTTTTTCCTGTATAAGCCGTTTCATAAAATAAAGAAAAAGAACCTCATAAAGACGATATCGTTTTTCTTTTTCTATATTTTTGTAGACGGAATTTTGATAAATGGAATTATAAACCCCTGGAAAGGCATGTATCCATTTAAGATATACTTTCGAAACGAGTGATTCTATTTTCCCGTAACTGTATGAAAGGATATCTACCTTATCACATCTGATCTGAGGATAAATGCTTAAAATATCATCTATGATGGCTTGTGCCGCTTGATGATGACCAGAAGGAATTTGTAAAAAAGGTAAAAATAAAATTGATTTTGTATTTGTTTTCATAAAGCACCTCTTGTTATTCTCTAGGTTTGATGTGATGGAAATAGCTACCATGGGACAAATACCATCTATTACTTGTTAAAATTCCAGTATTTTTCCTGTATACTCTGATATAGGAGGTGTGATTAAATTTGAAAATATTATTTTTCGCAGGATTAACTGTATTTCTTTTTTGGTTAATTAAAATCGCTTATAAAAACACGAAAGATATCGTTTTAAATAAAATTAAAATGGATCATGAATTAACTGATGGATCAAATCCTAAATTAAATATTCTTCAACTTTCTGATTTACATCTTGAGAATATATCTATATCCCCTATCGAGCTCTATGAAAAGCTAAAAAATGAATCGATTGATTTGATTGCACTTACTGGAGATTTCCTCGACCGCAAACGGACCATTCCAAAGCTTGTCCCCTATTTACAAATACTGAATCGATTAAACGCAAAATATGGTATCTATGCCGTTCTCGGTAATCATGATTATGTCTTACGGAACCATCACTTAGGAACCTTAATAGAAACGCTTGAACAATATAATTGCAAAGTATTGCAAAATAAA
The DNA here is from genome assembly GCF_016908495.1 of Rossellomorea pakistanensis. Classification (GTDB taxonomy): domain Bacteria; phylum Bacillota; class Bacilli; order Bacillales; family Bacillaceae_B; genus Rossellomorea; species Rossellomorea pakistanensis. The sequence goes on from NZ_JAFBDZ010000004.1 coordinate 76,590, forward strand.
AGTGAAATGATTAATGTACAAGGTAAACCTGTTAATATTATCGGAATCGATGACTTTAGTACTAAAAGAAGTAACCTTGAAGCCTCTTATAAAGGAATTCATTCAGGGACAAACCTAGTATTAACCCATGACCCAAATATTGTTTTACACATGAAAAAATATCATTTCGATTATTTACTTGCGGGACACTTCCACGGAGGACAAATTTGCTATCCTAAAGCGTATCACCTTGCAAAAATGGGGAAGCTTGCCAGAATGAATATAGTAAAAGGTTTGCATAGGCAGGATGGAAAACCTTTCTATATTAGCGAAGGTCTTGGCCAAACAGGTGTTAATATCCGTGTTGGAAGCAGGCCTGAAATAACTCTTCATGAATTCTCATTGCCAGTAGTTGAAAATGAAGAAGTTACAGCAGTATAAAAAGAAATTGGCTGTCCCTTAAGGGATTCGGAATCACATTGTTTATCTATATAGATTATGGTTTTGTAAATTAAATCTATATGTTGACTTGGATTTGGGACAGCCCTTTATCTTTAGGGCCATCATTACTAAGGGGCGAGTATTATCGTTTATACATATTTGATAACTTTTTTGTAGACATGAATAAATAATTTGGCTGCTGATGCTTAATAAAGTACCCGATAGAACCATTTTGATTGGAGAGAATTCCAATTGGCAAAAATGCTGCCCATTTAAACCACTTGTATATGGGATTCGTAATGTCAACGATTTCAAAACCAAGCCGTTCACAGCCTTTGTTTAGTAAGGTAATGCCGATAATTCCTTTTATCTCGTCAGAGCGACTACGAATATAAACTTCCACTCCCGGCAATGAATGTTGAACATAACGATAAATGATTTTTGCTTTTTTTAGTTCGCTTTTTATCCCTTTCAGTTCTTTTAATATCCTTGCATTGTGCAGATGAATTTTTACTAAAGTATCATTTTTATTAATTTGCGTTCCATCTGAAAGAACCACATTCCTGCCTTTATATTGTGTTAATCTAATCCTTAAAATATTTCCTTCTCCTGCCTCACCAGGAGGATGTATTAAGCGTGTACAAAAATAGTAAATAGGGTCAATAAAACTCCAAATCGAAATCAGATAACCTCTCATGCTTCAATGCCTCTCCTTATTTTTTTTTTCACTTCTTTTTATTTTATTTTGAACACAGTTATCATTTATATTTGTGGAAAAATAAGACTTAATCGGAAGATACGCCCCTGTGTTGAATGTCCTATGTTGGCATAAAAACACTTAATTTGAAAAGAATAATGGGAGATTATTTTGTGTTCAGGAGGAATAAATTGAAGAAATCGTTTCTGATCTTTTTTTATATTTTACTAATGATCATAGGATTTTATAACAAAGACCTATTGATTCATTGGATCAATGATAATAATGCCTCCTACCTTCCACTAATGCTTGCTCTTTCAATATTATTTGCTACTATCCCTATCATTCCATTTACTTTGTTTGCAGGAATAATGGGAACGAAATATGGGATTATCCTTGGATTTGTTATTAATTGGTTTGGTGGGGTTTCAGCTGCAATATTCTATTATTTACTCGCTCGATATCTATTTGCAGACTACTTCAAGAAGCATACACCACGATTTAAAAAGATCAATAAATTTAATGAATCAATGAAGGATCATGCATTCTTAGCGGTGCTAATCGGTCGATTGATTTCGATCATTCCTCCAACAGCCATTCATATCTATTCAGCAATGAATCATATTCCTTTCCTAAAATATCTATTAGCCACTTCAGTTGGCCAAATTCCAATCATGTTTATGCTGGCTTTTGGTGGAAATCAGATCTTTGCCCATCCACTAATCTTTATTGCTGGGATTGGTTTATATAGTCTGTTTTTATTAGGTGTGTTCTTTATCTATCGTTATTATTTTAAAAACAAGGTCAAGTTCATATAAGAAGATAATCCTTAGGATCTCCTTCCATTGTCTCTCACTAACAAAATTAAGGGCTAATTATTGTTTTACCGGAACATTGTTGAAACCTGTGTCAAAATTGTAAGATTATTATAAATTACAAACCCTTTTATGGAGGTGCTTACAGAAATGGAAGCGATTGCAAGAGACTTTTTTCTATATCTGTCTAAAAACAGCTTACTAAATAAAATAGCTCAAAAAAGAGGCGGAAAATTTGCTGCAGGTAAAATTATTGGTGGGATAGATTTTCAAAGTTCTATGAGATTTATTAGGGATTTAAACAACAGTGGATTGTCTGTTACCGTTGACCATCTAGGAGAATTCGTTGATTCAGAAGAGGTTGCGAATGAAAGGACAGAAGAATGTATCCAAACGATTGAGATGATTGCAAGAGAGAAGCTTGATTCTCAAGTTTCCCTTAAAATGACATCATTAGGACTTGATATTGATCATAATCTTGTCTTTAGAAACATGACCAAAATTTTAGATACGGCTGAGAAGAATAATATCATGGTCACAATTGATATGGAAGATGTGCCTCGCTGCCAAGCAACAATTGATATTTTCAGAGAGTTCAAGGAAAAATACAGCTGTATCAGTACTGTTTTACAAGCTTATTTATATAGGACAGAACAGGACTTAAAAGATCTTGGACGTTACCATCCATTCTTACGTTTAGTTAAGGGAGCTTATAAAGAATCTCCAGAAGTAGCTTTCCCTGAAAAGAAGGATGTCGATGAAAATTATAAAAAGCTTATCGAGCAAAGCTTGCTGAACGGCAATTATACAGCGATTGCTTCTCATGATGACCAGATCATTGAATATACTAAAAAGCTAGTTAAAAAACATAATATACCAACGACTCAATTTGAATTTCAAATGCTGTATGGAATGAGAAGCAAGACACAATCAAGATTGGTTAAAGATGGTTATAAAGTTCGCGTTTACGTACCATATGGCTTGGATTGGTATGGTTATTTCATGCGACGCATGGCGGAAAGACCACAGAATATCAGTTTTGCCTTTAAAGGGATTTTTAAAGGCTAAGATGATACAATTAAGCGCTTTTACGAAGAAAACATAAAAACGTGTTTTCTTCTACCTTTATTTTTCTGAATATTAAAAATTATCACATATTTTTTCATAAAAGGAGTTTTTTCATGGATTACGCATTAATGATATCTATTACGATATACATGCTTGGGATGCTCTGGATTGGCTACTATGCCTATAAAAGAACATCTAATTTAACTGACTACATGCTTGGTGGCCGTACTCTTGGTCCTGCTGTAACAGCCTTGAGTGCTGGTGCTTCTGATATGAGTGGCTGGCTGCTAATGGGACTTCCAGGTGCGATGTTCGCCACTGGTCTTAACGCCTCATGGATTGCTATCGGCTTAACCCTTGGTGCTTGGGCAAATTGGCTTTATGTAGCACCTAGATTACGGACCTTTACTGAGGTTGCCAATGATTCTATCACCATTCCTGGATATCTCGAAAACCGCTTTGGTGACAAATCAAAGATCCTACGTCTCATTTCTGGACTTGTTATATTAATATTTTTTACCTTCTATGTATCTTCAGGCATGGTTTCTGGAGGTATTTTATTCCAAAGCACATTCGGAATTGATTACCACACAGGATTATGGATCGTTACTGGCGTTGTTGTAGCCTATACACTTTTCGGCGGATTCCTTGCCGTAAGCTGGACCGATTTCATTCAAGGTTTGATCATGTTTATTGCACTTATTCTCGTTCCTGTCATTACATTGTTTCATGTTGGTGGTTTCAATTCGTCGATTGAAACCGTACGTTCGATTGACCCTGCTATGCTCGATATTTTTAAGGGGACAAGCCTTTTAGGAATTATCTCTTTATTTGCCTGGGGATTAGGATATTTCGGCCAACCACATATTATTGTGCGATTTATGGCCATCAGCTCCGTAAAGGAAATCAAGAAAGCCACTCGTATTGGGATGGGCTGGATGATATTCTCGATTATTGGTGCGATGCTTACAGGCTTTGTGGGAATCGCTTATTTCTCTGGAAATGGCCATATCCTCGAAGATCCTGAAACGGTTTTTATTGTATTAGGTGAGGTATTATTCCATCCCATTATTACAGGCTTTTTAATTTCGGCGATCTTGGCAGCCATCATGAGTACAATCTCATCTCAACTGCTTGTGACCTCCAGTTCTTTAACGGAGGATATTTATAAAACATTCTTCCGCCGTTCTGCTTCTGACAAAGAGCTTGTGACTATCGGCAGATTATCTGTTCTTATCATTTCGATAATCGCTTTAATTCTATCATGGGAAAAAAATTCAACGATTCTAGATCTCGTAGGGTATGCATGGGCAGGATTTGGATCTTCCTTTGGGCCACTTATTCTACTCAGCCTTTATTGGAAACGAATGACTAGATGGGGAGCTCTAGCTGGAATGATTGTTGGAGCCACTACCGTCATACTCTGGTCAAGGAGCGGTTTATCCGATACCCTCTATGAAATGATCCCAGGCTTTGCTGCCAGCTTAATTGCTATCGTGATTGTCAGTCTGATTACAGAAAAACCTTCTAATCAAGTAGATAAACAATTTGAAGATTTTAAACAAGCATTGAAATAATCGACTAAAGGGCTGTCCTCAAAGGCGTCCAAGAACTACTTTATCTGTCCATAGATAGAAGAGTTGTAAGGTATCCTCTATCTATGGGAATTGTAGTTCCTGACATCTTGGTTTAGGGACAGACCTTTTTTTATATTTTCCATGTACAGATGTCAATAATGGCAGTATGATAATGGTTAATACTATTCCATATACTAATCATTATTAAATATAGGAGGGAGCCCTTTGAAACAGTCATTGGAAAAGGTCTTTATGCTGATTGATATTAACGAAATTACCGAAATGGTCAGTAGTTATTTAAAAAAGCCCGTTATCATTGAGGATGATCAGTTTTCGTTGCTAGCATACAGCTCTTATTATATTGAGCACTTTGATCTGGTCAACCAGCAAACGATTTTTTCAAAGCGGTGGCCTATTCCCATTTTAGAAAAATTTATGGAAGAAGGAATCGTCGATCAATTGAAAAGCATTCCTGAACCATTTCGTATTGGTCAAATAAAAGAGATTGGCTTAAACCAGCGTGTCGTTGTCAGCGCAAAAAATAAAGATCAAATATACGGCTATATTTGGGTTCAAGAAACGGATTCAATATTAACGGAAAAGGAATTTAAATTTTTGCATGATGTCTCCTTTCATATCGGAAATCTGCTTTATCAGCAAAATCTTCTAAATGCGAGAAAAGATGAAGGAAAAAATCAATTTTACCGAAAAATCATTGAGGAAGTCTATCAAACGGAAAATCAAATTAAGATGGAAGCCGCTAACCTTAAAATTATTCTTACAGAAGCCTTTATTGTTAATGTTTTTACTCTAGAGCAAGCGGATGAAGAGATTTTTGCAGAGCTCATCGATACCGTCCGTCTGTTTGCAAACGCTCTTAGTCAACCAACTCATATATTTACAAATCAATTAGATATCATCGTTCTTATCGGAAGCAGCTCACCTGCACCAGGAAGCCTTCTAGAGAATGCGAATGAATTAACAAACACTGTCTTAAGCCAATTTAAAAGAGCGGTTGTCTACGCAGGAATCGGAAACGAATATTTATCCCTGCTTAAACTTCGTAATAGCTACTCAGAAGCACTGGAGGTTATTAAAGCAGCGAAGTTCATCGGGACACCAAGTGAATTTCCTTTCGAGTATAATAAACTTTCAATATTCCGTTACCTTGAACCGATATCCTTATATAACAAACAGTCAAATTATACGAATGAAGATCTGCTGAAACTACAAGTGAAAGATAATCAAAGTAATACAAACCTATTGAAAACACTTGAGGTCTATCTATTAAATAACTGTCGCAATAAACCGACAGCCGAACAGCTCTTTATCCACCCAAATACATTAAAATACCGATTAAAACAAATCACAGACTTGGCATCGATCGATTTTGAGGATTTCACATCCCGATGCCAGATGTATATTGATTTACAGCTATTGAAGTGTAAGGGATAGGTTACTTTGAAAGTTATGAGGATTTAAAGTGAATTTTGGTATCAGGACACAATCTAGTTAAAGGAATTACCAAAAACCCTGAAATGTGCCGATTACGGCTCTATTTTAGGTTTTTTTTTGGATCAGATGTTAATTTTTTTGTTCTTAAGTATAATACGCTAAATTAAATTTTCTGATTCTTTTCCAATCGAAAAAAAAGGTATTCCTTTCTGATTAATCATAACACGCAAACAAATGATTACAATTTATTGCTTTCATCCCTCCGCCTTCCCCTATTTACACTCCTATCATCAATGGTCTGATCTCCATTAAATCTTCATCATTTATTTCTAATCTACTTAATAAGATAGTCATATAACAACTTACAGAAAACGAATGATATGGCTGGTGTTTTAGAAAACTGATTACCCTCTCTTAGCAAAAACAGTTTTTTTCCTATTGTAAGAGCATCTGTAAGACGGGAGGGAAATGGATGGCTATCAGGAGTTTCCCAACAAAGAGCAAAATGAAGACATCTCTTCTTGAAATAAAAGAAGAATTAAAGAAAAAAAGCAAACATAAAACGGATTCACTTGTAAAATTGAAACTGACAAAGGATGAAAGAAAACTAATTGATGAAATTAAAGAAAAGACGAGACAGTTGAATGTAAATAATGTTACCAGGACACAGGCTTATTTTGATTTTTATCGACAGCATCCTGAAATCCACTGGGCTTTATTAGGTCATATGGTCTCACGAAATGGCGGCTGGCATATGACAGATTTAAAAGGAGACCTTCTTACAAGATTGATGTCTGAAAAAGAACAGAAAAACTTCTTTTCATTTTTAGAACGTGGGAACTGGTTAATCTTTCAAGACGTTTTCCCACAATTTTTACTATATAAGCAGAGCTTAAAACTTAAGAAAAATCTTTTTTATCTTCTTCCCCACTTAAACGTTTCACGGTTCATGGAAACGATATGGAATAACTTTTGGAAAAATGGAGACTGCTCAATATTAGCTGTCGCAACCATTATTAATGAACAGAGTTATTTAGAAAAAAGAGTGATTCAAAACCATTATTTCAAAAAAACGGTCTTAAATACAATTGGTTTTAAACTGTATGATTTCCTGCGCTTTAATCAAATTATTTTTCCATTTTATAAGAACCAAAACACTGAAAAACCTCATTTAATCGGAGAAACCTTGCAACACTTTGAGTCCCTTCATGAACGAATCATGTTAGGAAAGAGATTATATTCATTACTTTTTCAGCAAAAATCCATTTTCCAAGGTGTGTTGAATTGGGCTACTAACCATTCCCATACAGGTTCTAGAAATGATTATTGGGATCACTTGTTTCACACTATTAACGAATCATTACCAGGCACCATATACCGCAAAAGAACAAAAAAGTGCCAGCTAAAAAAAGGAGCAAAGCGTATATATAGTCCTCCATTGCAATTCTCTTGGAAAAATGTTGATCATCAAGAAGCTGAAAACGGGGACTGGTTTGAAGATTGGAGAATTGCTGATTATTTAATCGAAGAGGAAAAAGAAGTAGGTGGAAAAATTTATGATGATTACTGTAAAACGATTGAGAAAATCGAACTTGCCATCGTCACAAAAAAAGCAATCTTTCACAGACGGGAGTAAAGATCTTTATGCTTATGGAATCATCGCTCTTTTTTCATCATTAGTGGGGACTTATTTAGATTTGATTTTTGTAGGAAAGGGCATGTATCACTTTCCCGTGAGGCTTTTCCCTGAAATTTTTCCGATTAATATTTTGTTTACGTTACTCATCCTCCCTCTCTTCACCGTCTTCTTTTTATTTGTTGCGAAAAGAATTCAGCCAGTTTCACGTTTTATCATGATCCTTATGATTAGTTTTATCATAGTTTTGATCGAACAAATTACCGAGCAATTTGGGTGGTTTATCCATCATAAGGAATGGAAGCATTCTTATTCTTTTTGGGGGTATATGTTTTTTTTATTTGGTGTTTGGAAGATTTATTTTTTCCTTTCGAGAAAGTAAAACGAGAATTTTTTGATTCTTAATCTCCTATAACGAGGCTGTCCTAAAAGTGAACAGGAACCATATGTTGACCATAGATGAAGATACTCCTCTAGTCATTGAATTAAGGACAGCCCTACATTTTTATTCATAATATAAAATTTTATAGGTTGGCACTATAACCCCATTCTCGTATTTTTTTAAACTTCTTAATTCCAAATGGATTTGCTTTTTACTGGATCCAAAAAGTGGAATTCCATCACCTATCAAAACAGGATTGACTTTTAAAATTAAGGTATCAATCAATTGATGATCCAAAAGCGAACCAGCCAGTTGTCCACCGCCACAAAGCCAGATTTTTTGGTCTGTATTCTGTTTAAGCTTCTTGATAAACTCGGCAGCATCCGTCTTTACTAATTCCACTTCATCATTAGACTCAAAATCCATTGTTTTGGAGAAAATATAGTGTTTTAGCCCTTTATATCCCGGTTCGCCTGGCTTTAAACCGTATTGAAATCCCCACTCATACGTCTTACCTCCCATTAAAACGGCATCATATTGCTGAATCGCCGAAATAAAGTCTGAAGCATGATCACCTTCATAAAAGAAAATCGATTGGTCTGCAACGCCACTTGGATCAGCAATAAAATGATCAACAGTTGTAGCTACATGGTATATTAACTCAGTCATTTAAGGTTCGCTCCTTTACATTATAATAGGTTAAGGAATTAATTTGATTTTTTAAAAGATTACTATTCTAATAACCCCAAAACAAAAACCTCCTTATCCACTTTTCAGATAGGAGGCTGGGCAGAAATCATTACAAAAGGGCACAATATAACCCTTTTGGCGTTAAATTAGTATTCATTCAAAAAGCCCATACTAATCCTATCAAGAAAAATGTTAGTGTATAAACTACAAACAAATTTTCTATAAAGAATGGATTAGTTGATCATCGGCTTTTGTCACCCTTTTCATTTTATTGGTTAATACTACGATATATTGTAATATTATTCAATGAATTATATTCTATTCTCCATTAATATATAACAATGAATTCCGATAAAGCTCTACTAAATCAAGTAACTAGTTAATTAGAAAAGTATAAACTTTTAAATGAGGTGATTAAAAATGAAGGTAATGGAAACTGATCGATTGATCATTCGTTGGTTATCAATTGATGATGCTTCGTTTATTCTCCGGCTTTTAAATGATCCTTCATGGTTACGTTTCATAGGTGACAAAGGTGTAGGAACCTTAGAAGACGCTAGAAACTATATTTTAACAGGACCAATGGATATGTATTCCCGACTAGGCTTTGGTCTTTATTTGACCGAGCTCAAGGAGGAAAAAATGCCGATTGGAATTTGCGGATTAATTAAAAGAGATTCTTTGGAAGATGTCGATATCGGCTTTGCTTTTCTATCAAAATTTCAATCTAAAGGCTATGCCTATGAGGCCGCTGTTGCTACTTTGGGATATGGAATCAATCAGCTTGGCCTTAAACGAATTGTGGCGATCACATCTAAGGACAATCATGATTCATCCAGGCTTCTAGAAAAGATCGGGATGGCATATGACCGAAACATAATACTGCCGGGTGAAACAGAAGAGCTTAAATTGTTTACATCTAAATCTAAATAGAGCTAAGGACAGGAAATAAGAATATTTAAATTGATAAAGCTTCTAATAGAGAATTGGGCTTTCATAAGTAAATAAATCCTAACTATATCACAAGTATACTGTATGCAAATAAGTATTGTGCACTGAAATAAGTCACCATTACGATGGGATGACCTAAGCGAAAAGGCCGAACAAAACGATCCCAAGCGAGGACAGCATCAGAGATGTAAAATAACAGTGCAGCTGAGAAGACTATGCCCTGACCGATGCCTACTGCTTCCCATAACATCAATGAAATGACGGCAATGTAAAGGACTACAGGTAGTAGCATGGTTTTTCCACTTTGTTTAATAATGCCTGGCTTTAAAATAAAAAAATACAAGACTGCTAGAATAAGCAATATGGTTGTCGAGACAATAGAAGGACTACCACCTGTTTCTGTAAGAATGGCCGCGATATAACAGATGTGAGCTATAAAAAAAGAGATCAGTCCTTGTAAAAAGCGGTCGCTCGGCAACATCAGAAATACATCACCACAAACAGAGAAACATAAACCAATTACAATCCAAACACCATAGCTTGATGTAAAGCCATCAGTTAAAAGAGCAAACCAAATAATCAGCGCCATAGTTAAAGGCTTAAGAATATACATCGAATACGTGGATCTCATTTTTAGAGCGTATAAGTACCCTAAACCAGAGCATAAAATTAGAATGGAAAGCCATATAAAACCCATAGAAATTCCCTCTTTCTAAAAAATAGCACTTGTACCTATTGAAACGAGCGATTTCATCCATTATTTATGTTTACATTCATACTCCATTTTCAAAAATTCAAAACGGCTTCCATTTGTATCTTGCATGAAAATCTCAACCGGTTTAAACCCTGCTTTCTCATACACTTTTATTGCTCTTTGATTAAAAGTTGCAACAGAAAGTGTCATTTTTTGTGGGTTAAATTTTGACACAGCATATTTCAACCCTGCTTTTAGAAAGTTAAAACCATAGCCTCTCCCTGTCCATTCAGGTTTAATTCCTAAACCAATATCAACGGAATGATCCTTGTCTTCATTAAAGCTAAAGAATCCAATGATTTGATTTTCTTTCTTTACAACATAATAAGCATGCCCGCGTCCCTTTGGGTCTAAAAATTCTGCTAAATCTTCTGGGTCAGCTTCGAAATCATAAAAAGAATATTCTCCATCGTAGTGCCAATGATAAGCAATATCTTCGGCTTGCGTTTGTGACATTTTAATAAATTCGTAACTCATATAGATCTCCCTTTTAATTTTTATCTTTATTGTGATTTCTCCTAATAACTTCTTTTATAAATAGGATTATAAATACAAAATATGAACAAACAAAAATCATACTTAGCCAGGATAAATGTAATAAAAAGTTATTGATCTGGTCCGAAACTAGTATAAAAAAGAATGCATTTACTAAAATCTTTTGATATTTGCTTTGATTGCTAGCATCTTCAAATAATAAGCCCAATGTTTCACCTCGTTTAAAAGTCTATTTCTATTTCAATTCTTAGAAATTCAGAAGAGAATACTATTCTATTAATAATCGCTTAGAAAATATGATCGGAGCATTGATACATTTGTTATTTTCATCAACTAATTCTATCAAAGCAACCTCTATTATTTTTCCGTAGATTACGTCGCTTCTTTTTAAACAAAAATGGAATGCCTCTGATAGCTTTTCAGGAGATAATCTATTGGCTAAAGTACAATGCGGAATCCATTTCCCGGGTAAATATAACGAATTAGCCTTGCCATTAAACTCGTTAAAATGTTCATGGTGATATGTATGAAATTCAATCAATTCTGATGTTACAGTTGGAGAATAGAATAGAGTACCATAATTTAAAAACGAACCAATTGTATTGAAGGTGATATCAATACTCATTTTATGATCATAAAACGAATCCATTCTTTTGGTATATTCACTTATGTCTAAATTGGAGTAATTCCCTAATGTAATATGTGGTCTTCCATCTTTCACTTCTTCTGTATAGGAGGAAATTGAATTTTCGCATAATTCTCCCCATATCCCTTTAATGATTTTTTCAGTGTTCTCATCGAACAGAGCTATAACCCAATACACGCTTTAACCACCTTTCATTTTACTCAAATACAATTATTTCAAATTAAGGTGAAATACTCAATCTTTTTCCAATTATATGATTATTATCATGGCAACATTGAGCTCTTTTCTTACCACCATTTCGGCTTATACGTGTTTCATGTCATCAAAGTACTCTATTAAATACATCATTTCAGCTTCCGCGTATTTTCATGGCAACAAAATCCTCTTATAAAGACGTCATTCGAACTTTCACACTATTTCACAGCTTCAACCGACATCACTGAGCACTCCTCTATCCTTAACTCACAAAAATTTATCATGAATCATTCATACAGCCATCTGTATTTCCCAGTACACCTGTTTAGGAAACCTAAAAATGCACAGGACCTTGTAGTTTCCTGTGCATTTTTACAATGAAAAGCCATAAATTAAGTTTATTTTTCTATTCTATTAACAGCAACCACTTTACTGAATTTCTTTCAAATAGTCGTCTAGGCAGCTGTATTGTGAGGCAGTACCTTCGACTACACCCATTTCCATGATTTGCTGAAGGGTCTCAACGGATGCAAATTGAGTACGCGTAATAAGCTTTGTCTTACCTTCGTGTTTTTCGAATTCCATCGTAATCAACATCTTCGGCATGTCACCGACAGCATTCCCTTCCTCATCGGCAAATGAATCCGTGTAGACAATTTTCTCTGGTACCACGATTTCATGATAAACGGCTTTCCCCCAAGATTCTTGACCATAAAAATCTCCTTGGTTCTTATCTGTGCACCGCATACAATAATGCCATACACCGTTAGGCTTAAACTCAAACTGGCGATTTTCGGTTTGCCACCCGCTAGGTCCCCACCAGTTCGCCAAATGTTCCGGTTCTGAATAAGCCTTGAATACCAGATCCCGCGGTGCGTCGAAAATCCTTTCGATGATCAGAACTCGCCCATCAACTTTCGTTTTCAGATTGTTGCTTACTTTGTTTTCGGACATTTCATTTCCCCCTAAATAAAATTTGAATTGCATGATTAAAATGAAACCATCCTCCTGAATAATTTGGAATTGCCGTGTTTACTTACTGCAGCCAATTCCTCAATCGCCTTGTTTCTTTTCCTTTCCTTGTAGTTCCAGTAGGTAATCGTCCAATCGATTGAATCTTTCATCCCATATATTGCGGAAGGTTTCCAGCCAGGCGTCTAGCTTTTTAAGTGGCTGGGGCCGCAGCTTGTAGATTCTTCGGTTGGCAATTGGGTGTACTTCGACAAGTTCAGCATCACTAAGTACGCGGAGATGCTTGGAAACTTGAGGCTGGCGAAGCCGAAGTTGATCGGCGATTTCTCCCACTGTAAGGGGTCCATCACGCAAGAGTTCAATAATGTGTAAGCGGTTAGGTTCGGCAAGAGCACTCAAAATTTTCTCCATACACTGAATATACTCTAAAAGGAATATTCTTGTCAACGAATATATTAATATTTTTTTGAAAATTCAACTAAAAATATCAGTTTTACGTTTCTACAGTCAAAAACAAATTCTACTTACAAACCTAAAAATCTATTCTTATATAACCTTCTTTTCACTTAATCGCTCTTATTAAATAATGTCAATAATCGTAAAAAACAGGGCCGACGTAAAAGTCAGCCCTGTTTTTACGATTATTGTATTAAAGCTCAGGCTCTTCATAATAGTAATCGACAGGTACAGGCGCGACTGCTGATCTTTCAAGGGCTGGAGTATCCTTTCTTGCCACCTGAAAAACACCTGCACCAACAATATCTGCAACATCCTTTAGTTTTTCTTTACTAATATGCTCGATTGTATCTTCATCTGTATGGTACCAAGGCTCAAGTGGAGTATGAATGAACAAGGCCGCTGGAATGCCTAAGTTATGAAATGGCACGTGGTCACTACGGCCAAGCTCACTGTAAGGTACAAGCTCACTCACTCTAGAACCGGCTGCCGCTCCAAGATCCGTTACCGTGTTCTTCTCTCCGTTTGCCGTAAACATCACGAGATCCCCTGCATCCGCACTTCCTACCATGTCCATTTGGAACATCGCGACAGTGCTGGCTGCTTCTTCCTGACTCATAGCTTCTGCATATTTCCTGGAGCCCCAAAGTCCATATTCTTCTGCACCGAATGCAACGAACTTAATCGTTGTATCTGTAGGGGTGTTTGCAAAGACTCTTGCTAATTCTAAAAGAGCACCAGTACCTGATGCATCATCATTGGCACCTTTCCCCCATGGCACAGAGTCATGATGTGAGCCGATAATGATTTGTTGACCTGTATCATGGTTTGTCATCGGTTCCTTGACAGCTTCAACATTATAAGCAGTGATTTCCTCTCCCCTTCTCGTGAAGGTAAATTCTTGTATATTCACTTCCTCATAACCAAAGCTCTCAAACTGGTCTACAAGGTAGTCAACCGTTTTCTGTTCCCCTTCAGTACCTGCACCACGGGGACCAATTACCTCTGATAACTGGTAGACATGATTATAAATATTATCTACCTTTATCCGCTTAACGATTTTGTTGTCGAATGCTTGTTCCGACTGATTATTTGCCGGAGCTGCATAGACAGAAGATGACATCATCATTAAGATCACCGCAAAAAAACCAAACAATTTTAAACGCTTCATGGCCTCCACATCCTTTCTGTTTGGTTATTATTCAATTTATAAATTATGAAAACCTTCAAATTATAGAAAAATAGGAAAATAGTTGAATTTTATGGATGAGTTTTATAAGAAAATATAACTTTAGTAATAATTGACTCTACTAACTTCTTCATACGAAATACTTTTTTAATGAGGTAGGTTCACACTATTAAAGTTATCGTTCCTGGTAACTAAATTTTTGGCCAACCAAATTTATTTTCTATAAACGATCCATTAATTTCAGCGCTAAATAAAATAGTGCAATCCCTTCCGTTTTCTTTGGATCGATTTCCGTTAACTCCTTCATTTGCTTTAATCGGTAATGTAGAGTGTTGATGTGGATGTGCATTTCTGCGGCTGTCCCTTTCACTGATTGATTATTTGCCAAGTATATTTTCAATGTATCCATTAATTCTTGATTATTTTTCACTTTTCCAATTGTTTTCTCCAAGTACTCTTTTCTTAATTCTATTGGTACTTCTTCTATCATAATGTCCAGTAGTAATTCCTCGTAAAATACGATCGATTCACTTTTTCCAGCCACTTTCATTGCCTTTTGTGCTTCCTTGTAAGATTGAGCAATTAAATAAGTTCCGACAGTCTTCCCTACGCCAATCGATAGGGAAGTATGATACTTCATTTCTACATACTTTTTTACTTCGCCTAACTGTGAACGAAAATACCCATCAGAATAGTGACGATCTACACTTTTAAGGAGTAAAAAACGCCCTGGCCCAAAGCGAACCACATCATCCATTTGAAAATAATTTTGAAACCATTCGAAGATTTCCCTCTCGATAAACTGTCCATCTTCATTTTTTTGTTTCATGTTCTTTAATTGGATAAAGCAGCATAAATGAGGTTCTTGCATTTGTATTCCTAGCATTAGCCCACGATCGATAAATTGTTGATCTACTGATTTTACATTTACCCATTCATAAAAATAGGACTCTAATCCTCGTGTTTTTGATTCAACCTGCTCGGCATGAACAGTTTCTTGAATAATCAATTCTGTCAGCCTGCGGATTAAGTCAGCGTAATGCTCCACTTCAACTGGATTACCAGTAATCCCTATAACCCCTATAATTCGTCCATCAATTAGGATTGGTAGATTGATCCCCATCCTTACACCTTCAAGTTGTTTTTCCAAAAATTCATCAATATATAGTTTTTTCTTTGTATGTAAAACCAATTGAGCACCCTTATGCAAGGTTCCTACCCTGTTTTGTTGGGTAGAGGCAATGATCAACCCTTTCGTATCAACAACGATGATATCTTCTTTTATTACCATTTGAACCTCATTAACAATTTTTCCAGCAAGCTTAGGAAACAATAACATTTCTCTCATCCTTTGGTCTTTTGTATATAAACCTAAAAAATTTCAGGATTTACCGAATCATATTTGTATTTTCATCTATATTATTACCCTTATTTATCCTTTATCATAAAATTAACAATAAAACAATAGCTTTCGTTAATGAGTCGAATTTTTTTATAAGGGTGATAAAAGATGATTCCAGCAAACCTAAAAAATGCGTTCCTTCAAATTGTCGGTAGTGAAAATTATGATGATTCTACTACTGGACGGCTTGTTTATTCCTATGATGCAACACCACAATTTCAATCGATGCCAGATGCCGTGATTGCTCCTCGGAACAAAAGTGAAGTAGTCGATATTGTGAAAATTTGTAATGAATATAAAATACCGATTGTTCCCAGAGGTTCAGGTACAAACCTCTGTGCAGGCACATGCCCGACGGAGGGTGGCATTGTTTTACTCTTTAAACATATGAATCAAATTTTACAAGTGGATGAAGAAAACCTAACCGTTACGGTTCAGCCAGGTGTGATCACCCTCGATATGATTCAAACTGTAGAAGCAAAAGGACTGTTTTATCCTCCTGATCCAAGCTCTATGAAAATATCAACGATTGGCGGCAACATTAATGAGAACTCAGGGGGTCTTCGCGGGTTAAAATATGGCGTCACACGTGACTATGTAATCGCACTTGAAGCCGTTCTCCCAAACGGTGATATCATTCGCACAGGAGGAAAACTTGCAAAAGATGTTGCAGGCTATGATTTAACTCGTTTGCTTGTTGGATCTGAAGGTACTCTAGGGATTATAACGGAAGCAACACTGAAATTAATTCCTATGCCAGAGACAAAGAAAACGATATTAGCCCTTTATCAAGATATTGAAGCGGCCGCACGATCCGTTTCTAAAATTATTGCCAACAAAATAATCCCGACTACTTTAGAATTTTTAGATCAACCAACACTTCAGGTAGTGGAAGACTTTGCTAAAATAGGTCTCCCGACAAATGTTCAGGCCGTCCTTTTAATCGAGCAAGATGGACCCGAAGAAGTCGTCGATAGAGACATAAAAAAAATTGCTGAGGTTTGTACAAATGAAAAGGCTATTTCTGTACAAGTAGCACAGTCGGAAGAACATGCTATTGCTCTAATGACAGCTAGGCGGTCAGCGTTGTCGGCACTTGCACGTCTTAAACCGACAACGATTTTGGAAGATGCCACTGTTCCTCGTTCAGAAATTGCCAACATGGTCAATGCTATTAACCAAATTGCTGAAAAGTATGAGGTGAAAATTTGTACGTTTGGTCATGCAGGGGACGGTAACCTCCATCCAACCTGCTTAACGGATTCACGTAACCATGACGAAATCGAGCGTGTTGAAAAAGCATTGGAGGAAATCTTCCAAAAGGCAATAGAGCTTGGTGGAACGATAACAGGGGAACATGGCGTCGGTGTCATGAAAGCCCCTTACCTAGAATGGAAGCTTGGTGAGACAGGAATTGCGGCAATGAAAGCCATCAAAGATTCCTTTGATCCCAATAACATCATGAACCCTGGGAAAGTGTTTGCAAAAGACTCAAAAAAACGGGTGGTGGTAGCAAAATGACAACCGTAAAAGAACGGGAACAAATTCAACAGCAATTTAAAGAAAGAATGGACGAAGATGAACTATTAAACTGTATGCGCTGTGGTTTTTGCTTACCCACTTGCCCGACATATATTGAATCAGGTTTTCAAGAATCACACTCACCAAGGGGACGGATTGCCGTCATGAAAGCTGTTGTAGATGGGGTCATTGAGCCAGATGAAGACGTCGAACGCTCCCTAAACATGTGCCTAGGCTGCAGAGCTTGTGAGCCTGTATGTCCATCCGGAGTAAACTATGGCCATTTACTTGAAGAAGCACGTGATATTATTAATCAAAATAAAAAACACTCTTTACCTGTAAAAGCGCTTCGCAAAACAGTATTTGAAGGACTATTCCCCCATCAAAACCGTATGCGTACATTAACAGGATTAATGGGTTTCTACCAACGTTCGGGATTACAAAGTGTCGTACGTTCTACTGGAATGATGAAGTTATTCCCAGACAGCTTGTCTTCAATGGAGAAAATACTTCCTGATATACCGACGATGAAAGAGATGAAAAACCGTCCAACTTATCTCCCTGCTCAAGAAACGGTCAAGAAACGAGTTGCCTTTTTCTCCGGTTGTTTAATGGACACAATGTTTATGAAAACCAATGATTCCACAATGAAACTATTACAGCTTGCAGGCTGTGAAATCGTGATTCCACCAGATCAAGCATGCTGTGGAGCCTTGCATGGTCACAGTGGGGAAAAAAGCAAGGCAAAAGAGCTGGCGAAGCGTAATATTTCAGCATTTGAAGAGCTTCAGGTTGACTACATTATTACCAATGCCGGCGGTTGTGGCGCATTCTTAATTGACTATGATCATCTGCTAAAGGATGAGACTGAATGGGCAGAGAGAGCTAAACAGTTTTCAGCAAAGCTAAAAGATATTACTAGTATTCTAGTCGATCTCCAATTTCATATAAAAAAATTAAGTTTGCCTGCGCAGATCATCACTTATCAGGATTCATGCCATTTACGAAACGTAATGAAGACGTCAACTGAACCACGTACGCTGCTAAAGTCTATAAATAATATTGAATATCGCGAAATGAAAAATGCAGATCAGTGTTGCGGGTCAGCAGGAATATATAATATCGTCGAATCTGAAATGTCGATGCAAATCTTAGACACCAAAATGAAATCAACAAAAGCCACGGAAGCGAAGACAATTGTTACCGCAAATCCTGGCTGCTTGCTTCAAATGAAGCTCGGTATCGAACGAGAAGGATTAACAGGCAAAGTCCGCGCGGTTCATATTGCCGATCTGCTTATTGAAGCCGTACAATATTCTGATACCTCTAGTTAGGTTTGCAAGATTGGTTGCAGCGCTAGAACAAAAAAGTTGTAGCTCTTTGTCATATATTGTCGACAAATCGATGAACACTCTAGAGTTGAGAACAAAACTAGTGAAGTTGAGTGCAAACTCCCTGAAGATGAGAATAAATAAGCAAAAGTTGAGAATACTCGATACAGAGAACTAAATTCCATTCAAATCTAATATTAATCTCCAAAAATTAGAATGGGACTGTCCCGAAACAAAGGTGTCAGGAACCAGAACTCTAATATATAGAAAAAGCCTTCTATATATAGACGAACATGGTGGTTCAGACCCCTTCTGTTGGGACAGCCCTATTCTCTATAAAACTATTTCACACCTAACAAATCAGGTAAAAACGTTGATATCGCCGGTATATAAGTAATGAGAAGTAATACAATAATAGCCGAAATCAGAAATGGCATAATCGCTTTTGATAGTCTATGAAGTTTCACCTCTCCTATCCCACAAGCCACGTAAAGGTTGATTCCTACTGGAGGGGTAAACAATCCGATGGCCAAATTCACCGTCATAAAAATTCCGAATACGGTTGGGTCAATATTGAAATGAATGATAATAGGAATTAAAATTGGAACAAAAATATAAAAAGCAGAAATCGCATCAATAAATGCACCAGCAATTAATAGAATGATATTTAAGAGCAGTAAAATGATAATCGGGTTGGAACTGATCGACAATAATGAATTGGCCATCGATTCCGCAATTTGCTCTGTTGTAATAATATAAGCGAACAAAGATGCTGATCCAACAATGAACATAATCACTGCTGTTTGAGTTCCAGATTCATAAAGAATTTTATAGATATTCGATACCTTTAAGTCCCTATAGATAAAGATCCCTACAAAAAACCCATAAAATACTGCGACTACGGCTGCCTCTGTCGGAGTAAAAATACCTCCATAGATTCCACCTAGGATAATAACTGGCATCAATAGACCCCAAACGGCCTCTCGAAATGCTTGGAGAACCTCTTTAGCTGTTGCCTTTTTTTCAGTCACTAATGTAGTTGCTGCAATTTCTCCATAAGCACTGGAAGAAGATTGCTTCAACATATCTTTTTTCTTAGCGTAAATAGCGGCAACGATCAATCCAATACCAATAAGAAGCCCCGGTACAACTCCAGCAAGAAACAGCCTACCAATTGACACATTTAATTGATCGCCGGCGACAATGGCAAAGACGATCATCGCAATACTTGGTGGTATTACGATGCCAATTGCTCCTGAACTGGCTAACAATGCGCTAGCTGATTCTTTTCTCATGCCATTTTTAACAAGCGCTGGGATTAGAATACCCCCGATCGCCGCGACCGTGGCTGGGCCAGATCCTGAAATGGCAGCGAAAAATATCGCTGTTATAACGGTGACTAGAATAATACCACTTTTAAAATGACCGACACAGACATGGGCAAAATGAATGAGCCTTTTGGATATTCCTGCATACTCCATAATGACACCTGCAAGAATAAAGAAGGGAATTGCCAATAAGGTAAATTTCGAAATACTTGCGTATAAGATATCGGGTAATAAAGTGAAACTCGAGGTTCCCCAATTAACAAAGAGAACGGTAATAGAAGATGCAGCTAGTGCAATCGCAATCGGAATTCTTAGTAATACGAATAGAGCAAAAAGGCCGAATAATAGTATGCCGATCATAGTTTAATCCCCTCTCCTTTATTTAATTCTTTCCACTCTATTACACCTGCTTCAATGGTGCGGTATAAGCAAAAGAGACTACCCATCGGAATAAACATTGAAAATACCCATTGCTGCCAGCCAAGAGAAGGTGTGATCAGATTTCGTTCCATTTGAAACTGCATCATCTCATACCCATAGTAAGTCAGTAAGAAAAACACTGTAGAGATGAGTAATGTGGAGAATACAATAAGGATTCTTTTTGAGATCACATTTGCTTTTTCAAATAGTAATGAGAAGCCGAGATGTGCATTCATTCTCACACCCACTGCCGCACCAAGAAAAGTCAGCAAGACAAATAGATTAATAGTGATCTCTTCAGTAAATGATAGAGAGTAATGAAAGAAGTATCTCGATATCACATTTGTAAAAGCAATGACGGCCATTGTTAGCATCGTAATGGCAAGGACAAAATTTTCGATATAGCTAATCACTTTCGACATAATCATCATCTCCACTATTATCGATTTTCTTTTCGAAAAGTTTCCAGTAATTCCGATCCCCATACCGATTCATATTTATCATAAATTTTTTCTGATGCTTTTCTAAAGGCTTCGATTTCGGCATCAGTCGGATAGTAAATTTCCATGCCAGCTGCTTCTAATTCTTCAATTTGCTTTTTTTCTTTCTCTCTAGCTAATTTAATTTGATATTTGTTCGCATTTTTTGCCGCCGTTTTAATGATTTTTTGATCATCCGGATGCATGCTGTCGAATTTTTCTTTATTCATACCAAATATCAAAGGGTCATAGGAGTAGTTCCACATACTGATATATTTTTGAACCTCCTCTAATTTGGCGGATTTAATGACATCCACTGGGTTTTCCTGTCCATCAATCGTTCCTTGTTGAAGGGCTGTAAACACTTCAGAGAAATCCATTGTCGTTGGATCAGCACCCAGCTCTCTCCATAAATCCACATACATTTCGATTCCTGGAATCCGAATTTTCATATTCTCAATATCTTCAGGACTCTTAATCGGCCTAACATTATTTGTGACCTGTCTAAAGCCACTTTCTCCAAAACCTAAAGGTTCAACTCCATTTTCTAAGAGAATTTCTTTAAGGGCTTTCCCCCCTTCCCCCTTCATCATTTCATCTGCCTCTTCCAGGTTTTTAAACAAAAATGGTGCCGTGACTACCCCAAGACGTTTTTCAAAAACGGAGTAAATAATGGGGGAATGATAACTTAAATCAATCGATCCCTTTAATAGCATCTCAACCCCTTTAGCTGGTGCACCAGCAGACAACTGCTCATTTGCATATACTTTCACTTTTATCCGGCCATCCGTTTTTTCTTTTACCTCTTTAGCAAAATGCGCTGCTGCCTTATACCATGTTGACGATTCACTCACGGTAATCGACATTTTTAAGTTATATTCCTTTTTTTCCTTCGCTGCCCCGCTGCTTACATTTCCGCAGCCAGACAGTACAATGATTAAGATAACGCTTACAAAAGTAATGAATAAATTCCTCATACGATTTCCCTCCTTACTAAGGTAACAGTGTATCTTTTACAGGATTTTTGGATCAGGAGTCACAATACAGACTCCTGATGATACTAAGACAAGAATTAATCCAATAGGATCATATGGATAACTTCCTTACCTTTTAAAAAACCAGTAGACAGAATCCTCTATACTTTCTAATTCAACCTTTTGATCAATAGAAGGTTCACCATCGACCATTCGAGCTGTAATTCTAGGGCCATGCTCTAGATCAACTAAAATAATATGATAGGGTACCTGTGAAGCAAATTTTTCAGGTGCACTATAGATCGTCGTATAGGAGTAAATCGTTCCTTTTCCGCTCATGGTCTTTTGGACAAGTTCTTCATTAAAACAATGAGGGCACGCATACTTTGGTGGCACAAAAGCGGTTTGACACTTCTCACAGGATAATAATGTAATATCCACGGTTATACTCCACTCCCTTCAAAAATATGTACAGTCGAAAATGCTCCTGTCCCCCCTAAGTTTTGCGCAAGTCCAATTTTTGCCCCCTCGACTTGATTGACAGCATGTCCACGAAGCTGACTGATAATCTGAACAATTTGCGAGATGCCAGTTGCCCCGATTGGGTGCCCTCGTGACAGCAATCCACCGCTAGTATTAATCGGAACTTTTCCACCATGCTTGGTAAGACCTTGATCTAATGCGTGCCACCCCATTCCCTTTTCAAATAGACCTAAGTCTTCAATGGCAATAATCTCTGTCATCGCAAAACAATCATGAAGTTCTACAACATCTATATCATCCGGCCCAAGACCTGATTGTTCATACGCTTGTCGGCCTGATTCTTGTATAGCTTCTATCCTTAATAAATCAGGAATATCCTGCATAAGTGGAGGTCCTGATGCTTGACCAGAAGCAAGAACTTTAATCCCTTTCTCTCCTGCTGTGATAATGACTGCCGCTGCTCCATCTGTTATCGGAGAGCAGTGGAATAATCCTAGAGGAGCGGTAATAGAGCGTGCATTCAAAATTTCTTCTATACTGGTTTCTTTTCTAAACTGTGCTTTTGGATTATTCATCGCATATTCCCGATTTTTAAGTGCGACCATTGCCAAATGCTCTTCACTTGCACCGTATTCATACATATATCGATTAGCAACAACTCCGAAAAATCCCGGGAAAGTAAGTCCTGAAATTCCTTCGTTTGAATCATTATCCATCGCTGAGTTGATCGCTTGAGTGACAAGATTGGTAGGGGCATGGGTCATTTTTTCTACACCGACGACTAATACCGTGTCGTGAATTCCAGCAGCAACCATATGATAGGCCTGACGAAAGGCTATACCTCCAGAAGCGCATGCTCCTTCGGTTTTGGTTGCTGGAATAGCGCCGAGACCCAATTCTCTTGCCAGGATCGAACCTATAATTTCTTGACCAGCGAGCTGTCCGCCTAGAAAGTTTCCTACATAAATCGCGTCTACCTTTGGATTGCTTGCATCATTTAAAGCTGCTCGACATGCTGAAACTGCAAGAGATTTCAGCGAAGCTTCATGTTTACCAAATTTGGTCATCCCAATTCCTGTGACAGAGACCTTCCTCATACTGTACTCCCCCAATATGACTCACGAATTTCTTTTCGCAAGATTTTTCCATAGGTGCTCTTAGGCAGACTATCGACAATATAAATGTTCTTAGGCTTTTTAAAACTGGCTAAATGTTCTTTACACAATTCAATCAGTTCCAAGTCGGTTGCTTGTTGATTCTCTCGAAGAACAACATGGGCACAGATGGCTTCTCCCCATTTTTCATCAGGTATACCAAATACACATGTTTCTTTCACCGCAGGATGGAGATTTAGTATCTCTTCTACTTCACGTGGATACGTATTGGCTCCACCACTAATAATGACATCTTTCTTCCGATCCACGATATGAAGATAGCCGTCTTCATCCACCCAACCGAGATCACCAGTATATAACCACCCATTCTTTAATGTCTCAGCTGTTGCCACTTCATTATTCCAATAGCCCTTCATAACTAGAGAACCGCGGCAAATAATTTCGCCAATTTCTCCAACTGATACTTCAACTCCCGCATCATCTACAATTCTCATCTCCACAAAGGGTCCTGGAGCTCCTGCCGAAGTTAGTCTTTTTCCAAGCTCAAGTCTCGGCATAGCGGTAATCGTCATCGGTGCCTCGATTTGCCCATAGGTCTCTACAATTTTAGGTCCAAGAATGTCCATTGCCATTTTTATTTTTTCAGCAGCCATTGGTGCTCCTGCCATATTGATCGTTCTTAAAGAGCTAAGGTCACGAGTTGCTAAACTTTCTTCATGGATCATTAGATTTACCATAGTCGGAACGAGAAAAAACGTTGAGATTCGTTCTTTTTCAATCGATTCAAGAAAATATTCAGGCTCGAATTTATTAAAAATAACTTGTTTAAGACCTAAAAACAATGCACAATGAGCAAGAAAATTTGAACCATGTGTAAGCGGAGCAGCGTGTCCAATCACATCATCTTGTGTCATATCACAGGTGGTAATTAGAGCAAATGAACTAGACATAAAATTTCGATGTGTCAACATGGCTCCTTTCGGTCTTCCTGTTGTTCCTGAAGTATACATAATGGCATATACATCATCTTCATGAACGCCTTCATTTGGTCGAATATTCTGAAATTCAAAGATCCACCTTTCATACTCACTTCCAACAACTACAATGGGAATCTGATAATCAATCGGTTCTATTAAATACTTTTCTCCAATCAGTAGACTTGCTCCTGAATCTTGCAGTGCATACTTATGTTCTTTAGGATGAAGTCGATAATTCAATGGAACCTTTATAAGTCCTGTCAACGCTATCGCAACATCTAATTCAATATGCTCCATTCGGTTCGACATCAGAATGGCAACACGATCCCCCTTTTTTAAACCACGTGAAATCAATGCATTGGCCAACCGTAATGAACGTTCTTTTAGCTGTGAAAATGTATAACCCTTTGTCCCATCCCATAAAGCTTGTTCATTCAACTTTCGATTAAATGTTTTCAGATAAACGTTACCTAATGTCTCCAAGCTCTGACTCTCCTTTTTGAAAAGTAATGGTTTGAAAACCTAGTTGCGGTTTAAATGTACGAACGGCTTCGATGCCTTTCCCCACTTGAATAGAGAATTCTACTGTAATGAGTGTAGGATTTTTGCCAGGAAAAATATGTCCTCCAAAAAGCTTGCCGTGCTGATTACCAAACAAAGCATGTAAATGGAAATCAGTCTGTCCGTGCTTATTTTCACATAAGAAACCCGATCCTTTTATTAACTCAATCGGTCCCTCTTCAAAAAGCAATTCACTATATGATAGCTTTCCACTTTCGTCATTTTGAAGGTACACAAAGGCAGCCTGAGACAAAGATCCGATGCAAGTGACGACACCAGAATGAACGTCATATTTCTCATACTCCTGGATAATACCCTCCATAAGGTCAGATCCCTTCGTTAGTGACCCGAAGATCAATCCATTCTCTTCATCATAAACAGAGTGGTTATGGATGTTTTCTACCATCGCTGTTTGCCCTCCTTGTTTATCCAATTGCCAGTCCCCCACAAACTTTAATGACTTGACCCGTCACATAATTTGAAGCGGGAGAAGCAAGATAAACAACCGCTTCTGCAATATCTTCAGCCGTTCCCATTCGTTTAATCGGTTGATTGTCTAAAGGATAGTTTAAACTTTTCGTCATCTCCGACTCTACTGCTCCAGGAGCCACACTATTACAGGTAATTCCGTGTTTTCCTACTTCTTTCGCGACCCATTTACTAAATGCAATGACGGCACCTTTTGAAGCAGCATAGGCTGGGCCAGAACGACCTGAGTCAAGTCCGGCATGATTGGAGGTTGGCCCACCCATAATGCCTGAAATAGAACTAACGTTTACTACTTTTCCGTAGCCTTGATTGATCATATGAGGATGAATGGCAAGTTGCGTGAATAGAAATGTCCCGCCTAAATTAGTATCCAAATCTCTGGACCAAGCTTCATCTGTCATGCTATCTAACCCTATGCGACCACAAGTACCAGCATTGTTGACAACTATATCAATTCTCCCCCACCTGTTAACGCTTCCATTAATAACCTGTTGAACCTCTTCTCTCTTTCGAATATCGATCTGGTAAGAGTCTGTTTCACAATTTGGAAAGTCTTTTTTAATTTGATTTATTATTTCATTCGCAGGTAATAAATCAACAATCACCACATTTGCTCCATTACGAGCAAGAGCATATGCACACTCTGCCCCAATTCCACGAGCTGCCCCAGTAACAATGGCAACCTGTCCTGTCAAATTATGATTTTCATTCAATCCTACCATAAAAGTTCACCTACCCTTTTAAAATTAACGAAATTTTTAGATTTTTTTATCCTCTCAAAATATTCCTAACATTAAACTCCAATACCTTCATTCCTAGAGTCGAAGAAACTCTAGGTTTTCTTGGAATGACTCCTCCTTTTATCCAATACAATGCAATTTCTGTGCCAATGAAAAAATGAATTTTAGAAGCTAAAGAATTTCACTATTATTGAAAAATCATTTGGATTTCGGTTCAATCGGATACTCTCGATTGATTAGATATACTGCATAAATGTACTATTTCATCAATTTTGTTACAGTAAAATTGATATTGTGAATAGATGACTTTCTAGTTTAATCCATTAGCAACCCGCCATTAACATCAATTTCTTCACCAGTTATATAGCCCGCTTCATTCGATGCTAGAAAGGCAACCGTTGCTGCAACTTCTTGTGGTTGACCAGCTCTTTTTAATGGGATAAGCTTCGTTTTTTCTTGTCGTAGTATCGGATCCATTTCGACAGTTATATCGGTATCAATAAGACCAGGCGCTACAGAATTTACCGTTATCCCATACTCCGCTACTTCTCTTGCCACTGCTTTTGAAAAGCCTAATATTCCGGCTTTAGTCGCGGCATAATGAGAGGTTCCAAATACTCCTCCACCTTGTTTTCCAGCTAGAGAAGAAATGTTTATAATTCTTCCAAAACTCTGTTCAATCATGGATGGCAGAACAGCTTGAGTACAATGAAAAACTCCTCTCATATTAATAGCAAATAACAAATCCCATTCCTCTTCAGTTATCTCTAATATTTTTGTCGGTCTTGCAATCCCTGCATTATTAATGAGAATATCTATTTTCCCAAAGTCTTGTCTCACTGATTCCATCAGATGATCAATACTTAATCGAGATGTTACATCGACTTCTTTCCCAACTGCTTTGTAACCATTCTTCTTTAATTTATCCGCTACTTTATTTGCTCCTTTTACGTTTAGATCAGCTATTATAACCGTTGCTCCTTTTTTCGCCAATTCGGAGGCTATAGCCTTTCCAATTCCTCTTTCGGATCCGGCACCAGTTACAATCGCCACACTATTCTTCAAATGGATCACTCCCTTTACACAAGCGTTTCTAAATAGATTGCAAGTTTCATGCCAAAGATAAATAGGTACTGTGTGTTCTTGTTTTACAAAATGAATAATTAAAAAATTCAGAATAAGGCACTTATATTAGCACTACCGCTATGGTAAAATCGCCATATATATAGCATTTTCGCCCTATCAGAAAGGAGTCGACAAGTCATAGTGAGAACAGATCAGATTAAACTGTTTCAAGGAACCAACGATTCAGAGTTGCTAATTCGTAAGCTCATAGGTAGTTCGTATGACGGAATCACCATTACCGACCCAGACGGCAGAACCATTTGGTACAATGATTCTTTTTTAAGAATGTCAGGATTATTGCCTGAACAGCTAGATAATTTTACGGTACATGAACTTATCGAGAATGGCGGACTTGAAAATTCCGCATCAGCCGAATCGATCGCAAGAAGAGAGACTGTTACAATGGCCGTTACATACCCAACAGGGATAGAAGCCTTAATATCCGCAACCCCCGTATTTGATAATGATGGCCAGCTGATTTATACGATCGGAAATGTCAGAGATTTGACAGAACTTAATAAACTGAAACAACAGTTGGATGAAACATTTGCACTCACCAAGAGCTACAGAAAAACTTTACAAGAGGTACAGCTAAAAAGTGTTGATGGCAACCAAATCATCTATCGAAGTTCCTCGATGGAAAAAATCGTATCTTTAGCCCATAAGTTTTCTGTAGTCGATACTCCCATTCTAATTACAGGAGAGTCTGGAGTAGGGAAAGATGTATTGGCAAATTACATTCACTTCATTAGCGATCGAAAAGGTCAAGGCCCGGTTGTCAAAATCAATTGTGGTGCGATTCCTGAACATTTACTAGAGTCGGAGTTATTTGGCTATGAAGCCGGATCTTTTACTGGTGCGGGACGGCAAGGAAAAGTCGGGCTATTTGAAGTCGCCCATAACGGAACGATATTTTTAGATGAAGTGGGGGAAATGCCTCTTTCCCTTCAGGTAAAACTGTTAGGGGTATTACAAGATATGAAGATTCAGAGAGTGGGAGGCACGAAACAAATCCCGATAGACGTTCGAATTATAGCTGCCACGAATGCAAATTTAGAAAAAATGATCAAAGAAAAGAATTTTCGGGAAGACCTTTATTTTAGGTTAAATGTTCTATCGATCAACATCCCTCCACTTCGGGAAAGGCCAGAAGATGTATTTGTCCTGTTAGTCCATTTTCTTGATCTATTCAATGAAAAACACCATATGAAAAGGTCCTTCTCTCCTTCTGCCATAGACCAATTACTGTCCTATCATTGGCCGGGAAATATTCGCGAATTAAAAAATTTAGTAGAACGGCTAATGATTATGTCTGATGAAGATGTCATTGACGACTCCTTGGTTCCAACAAAAATACGAAATACGGAAACGGAAGTCTATGACAAAGAAGATTCTACTCCAATTTATGACAAGACATTAAAAGATCTTATTAGCGATTATGAAAAAAAGATTCTTGACGATTATTTAAAAAAATACAGACCTATGAAACGGTGTGCAGAAATCTTAGGGATTGATTTAACTACTTTAGCTAGAAAGAAAAAGCGTCATAAACTTTGATCATCTTTCATTGTGAAAATAACTAAAAAATGATCGGAGGGCAGTTATGAAATATTTCCTCTACTTAATGGGACCAACAATTATGATCTTAATAGGTTTACAAGGCATAAAGAACATCCCGATTACTTTTTTATTATTTTATAGTTGGTTACTTGCTGTACCGTTGTTTAAAAAAGAAATATACTTAATCGGATTTACACGGAACAACCTATGGAAATCTATTGGATTGGGGTTATCTAGTGGTCTCCTATTTTACTTGTTTATTTTTGGTGGTTTATTTTGGTTACACCAGTATTTCATTGACCTTGAGCATCTTCAAGTCTTACTAGAGAATTGGGGATTCTTTGGAAAAGGGATTATTGGATTAACCTTTATTCTGATTGTCATCAACCCAATCCTTGAAGAAGTCTATTGGAGAGGATTTATGCATCAAAGATTAAAAAAAGAAATGAAAACCATTCATGCGATTTGGATCACTTCCTTTTTTTATACGCTTTATCATTTCCTTTCTGTCATACCAATGTTTCAGTGGCCATTGAATGTTATAGCTGTACTTCCTGTATTTGCCGCCGGAATATTTTGGGGTTACCTTCGAGAAAAAACGGGTTCTATTTATGGAACGATTGTCAGTCATATGTTAGGTGATTTTGGGATTTTGTGTGTTTATTGGTTTATTGTAAAATAATATTTAAGTAGTTAAAAAGAGTTAAACACTTTAATTGAATGAAGTATTCATAGAGAACAATTCTGGAGGTGTTTATTTTGAAATCGAGTAATGAAAAAATGAATGATGAGTTTAGTCAAATCTTACAAGAACCTGATATAGAACATTTTCTTCTCGAGTTTCAAAATTACCTTACAAACAGGAATAATGATAACGAAAGACCAAAGAATAAGAAATACAGCTTGCCATTTTATAGAGATTTACGTTATCTAGATGTGGAAATAGGAAAATTATATTCAGAAGAGAAAAGGCTTTTAAAGGTGAAAGTTGATTCCATCATTACTTATCATGAAGAAATAATCCGGAATCACTTCCCATCCCCCTTAACGATAAGTGTTTTTACCGCTGTGATTTCGTTTATCCTTGGAGTAATGATAAAGGACTTCACATCTTATCCCGACTGGGCGATCATTCCGGTCGTCATTTGCTTGGTATTGATTATTCCGGCGATTTCATGGTTTAATATAGATCAATCAGGAAAAGATGCAGAATTGAAAGAGATTTTATCAAATATTAAGGGAGTACTAGAGATTCAAGAGTAGTGGGTTAAAGAAATATCATTTCGTTAAAATGAAAACTGCCTCCAAAATCTCGGAAGCAGTTTTATTTATATATAACGTTCGACACTACTACTTCAATGAATTTCCCACCGCAAAGTACTCAAAGCTACATCTAAGACTCCTGTGCAATGGGGAATCATTTACTATGCTTATTAATTTGTTCCGCGATTGTTTTGATATTCCACTTCATCATACCGATATAAGTATCACCATCTTCACCTGGTTTACCCAGTGAATCGGTGAAAACTTTACCACCAATCGGTACACCGGTCTCGCGGGATACCGTTTCCATACTACGAGGGTCGATACTTGTTTCCACGAAGAGTACGTTAATATCTTTTTTATTAATTAAATCGATAACCTGCCTAATTTGATCGGGTGATCCTTGGTTTTCTGCATTGATCTCCCAGATGTATCCTGCTTTAATATTATAGGCATCGCTAAAATATTTGAAGGCTCCTTCACTTGTAATTAAATAACGCTCATTCTCAGGGATTTTCGCAAACCCTTTTTTCGCTTTTTCGTGCAAGGCACTCAATTCTTTAATATAGTCTTCTGCATTTTTTTCGTAAACTTTTTTGTTATCTGGGTCGACCTTAATTAAAGCGTCTCGGGCATTTTTGGCATATTGAATGCCGTTCTCAATATTTAGCCATGCATGCGGATCCTCTTGACCTTCTTTCCCTTTAGTCGTTAAATATTTCGGTTCCACTCCTTCACTTAACCGAAAGACAGGAGCATCTTCATCGGATTTCCCGGTTGTGCCTAGAAGTTTTTCAAACCAACTGTTTCCTGCTTCCAAGTTCAAACCATTATAAAATACAACGTCTGCATCAGCGGTCTTTTTTACATCCTCTGGTAATGGATCGAATTCATGAGGGTTTGCCCCAAATGGGACCATACTGTGTACTTCGACCTGATCTCCCCCAATATTCTTTACGATGTCATAGAGAATAGAGTAGGTTGTAACGACTTGAACCTTATCCGAACGGTCACCGTCGCCTGAACTTTTCTCTCCATTACAAGCAACAAGCAATAAAGCCACCGACAACCCAACTAGTAATAAATAAATTTTTTTTAACATGTTTCTCTCCCTCTTTTCTAACCTGTAATGGTCGCATTTCTTTTTGATTTGATAAGCTTCCTAACAAAACCGTGCTTAGGTGAAAATAAGAACACAGCGATGAACATCAATGTTGAAACAAGTACGATTGTTGCACCGGAAGACAAATTATACGTAAAGCTGAAGTACAAGCCGATGATCGCAGCAACAGCACCGAAGCTCGCGGCTAGATAAATCATCACAGAAAGCCGGTCTGTCAGTAAGTAAGCTGTTGCAGCTGGGGTAATTAGCATCGCGACAACGAGAACGATTCCAACGGTTTGCAGCGAGGCAACCGTCACCATCGTAAGCATCGTCATCAACAAATAATGAATCACCTTAGTGGATAACCCATATGCATCAGCCATTGTCGGATCGAATGATGTCACCAATAATTCCTTATAAAACAAGTAAACGGATGAGATCACGAGAACGCCGATTCCAAGTGTTACCCACATATCAGAAGGTCTTACTGCAAGAACATTACCGAATAAGATATGGTATAGGTCGGTGCTGCTTTTCATAAATGTAATCAAGATAATCCCTACAGCAAAGGCAGAGGTGAACATGATTCCGATAGAGGTGTCATTTTTCAACCTGCTATTTTGGCTGACGAATCCTATGGCAATTGCCGTTAGGACCCCTGAAGCGACGGCACCAATAAAGAAGTTAATCCCAAACATGTAGGAAATCGCAACACCTGGCAGGACTGCGTGTGAGATCGCATCCCCCATTAACGCCATTCCCCTTAAAATAATAAAGCACCCGATGACACCACAAATAATTCCAACCATAACAGACGTGATCAACGCTTTTTGAAGAAAATCATATTGAATAATGGCTTCGATAAAGTTCATCGTGAACTCACCTCTCGTTCATTCATAAACGCAAGTGGGTTTCCATACGCTTTTTGAATTAGGTTGGAGCTTAATACTTCAGAGACTCTTCCTTTTGCAATCAGTTCTTTGTTTAATAAGACCAATTCATCGAAGTAAACGTTCGCCTTGCTTAAATCATGATGAACGACGAGTGTGGTTTTCCCTTCTAATTGCAGTTCTTTTAAAATTTGAATGATCGTTTCTTCACTTCGAATATCCACACCTACAAATGGTTCATCCAAAAAGAACACGTCTGCTCTCTGTGCAAGAGCACGTGCAAGGAACACCCGTTGCTGCTGACCACCAGATAGTTCTCCAATTTGACGCTTACTGAAATCTTCCATGCCTACCCGCTTTAAACATTCAAAAGCCCAATCACGCTCTTTCTTCTTCGGTTTTTGAAATAAACGCAGATTAGGGTATGTTCCAATTAGTACCGCATCAAGGACGTGAATGGGAAAATTCCAATCAATATCATTGCGTTGTGGGACATATGCAACCCGCTTTCGAATTTTTTTTACCGCTTCTCCTAAGATTCTCACGTTTCCTTGATCAGATGGAATAAGCCCAATCATCGCTTTAATTAGGGTCGATTTCCCCGCCCCATTTGGACCGATAATCCCTGCCAAACTACCTTGATCAAGATCAAATGAAATTTTCTTTAACGCTTGATTTCCAAGGTATGATACGTGTAATTCATTCACGGATAGTACTGTATTTGTCATAAAGACACTCCTCTCTTATGGATTGGACAAAAAACATTAACTGAATAAACAAAAGTTTCCCTTGCGCAACTTTTAGGTAAAAAAGAAAATGACTGATTTAGTAATAGTCATAATTTATGCCTCTTTATAAAAAAGTTTCCTATGCACAAAATTTAAATCAAATTTTCATCTTTGTCAATAAGAACTTTCTAAATATTAAACTTTATTCTGAAACCTTGATATCTCTTCTACATACCGAATACCTTCCATCCCATTCCCGATAGACACGAATGACCTCCATTCAAAATTAATATAGTTCTAAATTTAAGAAGGATGAAAGGAGGAACATAACTTCCATGTTAGGAAACTTAACATCCATTTTTTGAATATCAGGTTGTTAATGGGAAACATTTAGACAGTGAATAAAATAAATGGGCTGACCACATTTAAGGTGGACAGCCCATTGTCTATCAATTTTAATACTTTTTAATAGTCTTCTAGTTTTCGTAAAAACGTTTCTCTCTCTTCAAATGATTCTAAATAGATTGGTTGCACGACCTCCTGTAATAACCTTTTCCGTGTGTCAGCATGTAAACTTTTACTTTTCACTAAACTTCTAACCTCATACAAAAAATCTAGATAAGATTCATAAGAGTCATCAAATTGATCAGCGAGTTGATTCCTTAATTGCTTTGCTAATGTTGGGCTTGCCCCTCCCGTCGAAATACTAATCATCAGCTTCCCTCTCATTAGAGTTGCTGGTACGATACTATTTCCAAGTTCAGGATTTTCAGCATTCACCACTAGATGGTTCGCGGTTTTGGCCACTTTCTCATTTACTGACCTTGAATCTGTTACTGTGATGACTAAAAATGCATCTTGATAATCTTCGTACTCTACTTCTTTTTGATAAAGAGTCACTTTTTTTTGATTAGCTAATTCCAGGATTCCATTGTGAAACTCCGGACTAACGACATGGACATGGACGTTAAAGCGAAGGAGATTTTTTATTTTATGATAGGCCACTCGCCCACCGCCTACGACAACTACTTTTTTATTTTGCAATTCAACCATAATGGGAAACAAGGGAATAAGGCACCTCCATGTTTTTTTGTGTTTAAGGGGGTCAGATTACATCTTATAGTTAACTATTTCAAATCATTTTATATGATTACTTTAAAGATTGAAATAGAATACTATTTTTTAATAAATTATCAAAAAAGAAGCCTATACCCAGGCTCCTTTTCGATGTAAAATTATATTCCTCTTTGTTTAACTATGAAACACCCTACTAAACAATGTAACATCCTCTATTCTTTCTCGATTTGGCTCATACCCTATCCCTGAACTCTCCGGCACATAAATATACCCATTCTCCATCACGACTTCTGGATCTATAATATCTTGCGCCCAATAATGGGAAGAAGGTGCTGTATCTCCTGGTAAAGTGAAATTGCTGAGGGTTGTGATTGCAATGTTATGCGCTCTCCCAATCCCAGCCTCAAGCATGCCGCCACACCACATCGGAATATCGTGCTCTACACATAAATTATGGATTTTCTTAGATTCCGTCAATCCTCCAACACGACCTATTTTAAGATTGATAATTCGGCAGCTTCCTAGTTCAATAGCTTTCCTTGCATCTTCATAAGTATGAATGCTTTCGTCTAAACAAATAGGGGTATTAAGCTGTGCCTGCAGCTTAGCATGGTCGACGATATCATCATGATCTAAAGGCTGCTCAATCATCGTAAGACCAAAATCATCTAATTGCTTTAGGTATTCGATATCTTTAAGAGTGTAAGCGCAATTCGCATCTGCCATCAGCTGAATATCTGGAAATTCCTTTCGAACCGCTCTTAAAATCTCCACATCCCAGCCCGGTTTGATCTTCACTTTGATCCGCTTATACCCTTCCTCCAAATATCCTTCAATCTGCTTTAGAATCGCTGCTTGGGAATACTGAATTCCCACACTCACTCCAACCTCAATTTTATCCTTCACCCCGCCAAGAGCTTCAGCTAAAGGAATGTTTTGCTCCTTAGCATATAGATCCCATACAGCACCTTCAATTGCTGCTTTTGCATTGAAATTTCCACGAATACTTCTGAACCGTTCTGAAACTTCGTCAGGATGCTTCACGGATTCCTGGAATAAAAGCGGAATCAAATGATCGCTCATCATATGCCAGTTCGTTTTGACCGTTTCTTCATTATAGATGGGCTGCGTAATCGCAACGGACTCTGCCCATCCGGACAAGCCACTTTTTGATTTTGCTTCAACAAGAATGATGTCTTTATCAACTTCTGTACCAACACTTGTTGTAAAAGGCGTTAACAGATCCATTTTGATATGTCTTAATATGATACTTTTAATTTCCATGTCTATGGGCTCCTTTTTCTAAGAGATATAGGTATTGATTTGATTGTTCATCATCCTTTACTAAATCAGTGACTGTCCATCCTTGACTTAAGTAGTAGCTGAAAACCTTCCGTGTCCTTTCCCTCCATGATAAGGCAAGGGGGAAGTTATGTTTCTTTATCTCTTGAAAATTACCTGGGACAGGGACAAATAAGGAATCGTTCACCTGCATCAAATCCATCTCATGTGGAGTTAAAAAGCTTCCATTGGTGCTGGTTTTGATAACTAAGGAATGCCCTTTATCAGGTTCCGTTTTTTCAATAGGCTCTTTAATCCACCATTCCACTAAAAATCGATCGGTCGGTATGCCAGCATTCATATTATCTGGCATCTCCCCATAAGCATTTTCCATATACGTGTTACAGACAGCCTTTAATTTATGCAAATTAAGGTTCCCGTTAACCGTTTCTAATGGATCGTATGTCCATGTAATCAGATCATAGCCTATTCCAATGGCTGTCTCTCTTTGGGCGATTTTCAGCTTTTCGCCGATCCCAAATTTACGATAGTCAGGGTGGATCCCGAGGCTATGGGAACAAAGGTAGATTTTCTTTCCGTTAAACCCTGGAAAATTGTATTGAAAACCTATCAGTTCTTCTTTTAAAAAAGCTCCCAAAATAAATCCGCCATTTTTAACAGCAGCAACGGATTGATTCACTGGTACTGAATCCTCAAGTCCCCAAATCATGACCTCTAATTGGCGAACTTTCTCTAGCTCCTCTACTGTTTGAAGGTTTCGAATCACCATTGCTGATAAAATCTCTTGTTTCAAACTATTCTCCTCCTTCGTGTTTACCATTGTTGACCGTCGGCTTCTACTAACATCTTCGATAAAATTTTCGTTCCATACATCAATGCATCTTGATTAAACTTCATGTTAGGATGGTGCAGTCCTGGTGTAAGATCACAGCCCAATCCAATCATCGTCGCAGTTAGACCAGGATTTTTTAGTGTGTAAAAATGAAAATCCTCTGCCCCTGGTGACACACATGCAGGTTCAAGGTTTTCTTTCCCTAGAACAGCTTCAACCGCATATTCGGCAAGTTCTATCGCTCGTAGATTCCTAATGGCAGCAGGAGAGTATTCATCCGTATTGAATTCAATCATAGTCTCCGTTAATTCAGCTACTTTTCGAATCGTATGCTCTGCATTCTTAAGTAGTTTTTCCATTGTTTCATTCGATTTGGCTCTAAGGTCTAACGTAAATCGAGCGGTTCCTGGAATCGAATTAGACGCTTCACCGCCATTCAGCTCAGTTATTTTTATAGAAAAATGGTCTGAAGCATTCAAGCGAATTTGCCGAATCGCCTGTATTAAAAAGGCGGCTGCCTCAAGAGGATTATTCCCTTCTTCGGGTCTTGCTGCATGGGCGGGTACCCCTTTAATCACTCCTTTTATACTGGCTGTTGAGCCATGAAGAATGGCAGGTGCAGCCTTTCCAAACGAGACTTCCATCGCTGGACGCAAATGGATGCCCGCAAGAAACTTAACATCTTGGAGGGCCCCCTCTTCCATCATCTTCAATGCACCTGCTGCTTTTTCTTCAGCGGGTTGAAAAATAAAGCGAATCGTATGCGTAAATTTCTTTTTTGATAATGCAAGTGCTGTAAATAAAACCATCGTACTATGAGCATCATGGCCACAGGAATGATTCGGCTTCACTACCCCATCTACTTCCTGTACTAACGCATCCATATCTGCACGAATGGCGATGACGTCCTTTTTTATTCCCTTCATTTCTGCTATAAAACCAAAATGCCCCTCATAGGTTTGAATGTTAAACCCAGCATGTAACAGCTTCTCTTTTAAATAGTTAGCGGTTTTTTCTTCTTCCCAGCTAGGCTCAGCAAGCTTATGCAAATCCTGATAGGTGTCTAGAATCAGTTGTTTTTGGCCGTCGATAAATTTTGTTAGATCCATTGATTCATTAACCTCCTATTAAAAAATCATATGTGCAATGACAACAACGATTGGTAAAGTAATAAGTGTACGTAGGATAAATATAAAGATTAAATCTAAAACACTGATAGGTAATTTTGAACCGAGTAGCAGCCCACCCATTTCAGACATATAAATCAGCTGTGTAACAGACACACAAGCAATGACAAATCTCGTTAACTCACTTTCAATCCCGCTCCCGATGACCGCAGGCAGAAACATATCGGCGAAACCAACCACCATGGTTTGTGCAGCTTCCGTCGCTTCTGGAACTTGAAAAAGAGTTAGGATTGGTTCAAACGGTTTTCCAAGATAAGTAAAAAACGGCGTGAACTCTGCGATTACTAGCGCAACCGTACCGATAGCCATAACTATCGGTAAAACCCCCATCCACATGTCTAAAACATTTTGAATTCCTTCTTTTACTACTTGGAAAACGCTAGTATTTTTCTTAGCTTTGGATACCGCTTGATTCACTCCCCATTTAGCCGCCCCTATCCCAGAAGGAATTGATTGTTCTTCCTTTAATTCGGTCTTTTCATAGCCTGTGTTTGTTTTTCTAGACAATGGCGGGATACGCGGCATGATCAAGGCAGCTACAAGTCCCGCAAAAATGATCGTTGCGTAATAATGAAGGAAATAATGCTCCAATTTCAAGTAGGTAATCACTACGATGGTAAACGTGATGGAAACCACCGAGAAAGTCGTCGCAATAACGGCGGCTTCCCGTTTATTGTAATACCCCTCTTCGTATTGCTTCGTTGTTAATAGTACACCAATCGTTCCATCCCCTACCCATGAAGCTAAACAGTCTAATGAAGAACGACCAGGCAAGGTGAAAACCGGGCGCATTATTTTGGTTAATAGAGCTCCAAAAAACTCAAGCAATCCAAAGTTCAAGAGCAATGGCAATAACAGTCCAGCTAATAGAAAGGTAGTAAAAAGTATGGGGATTAAATCATAGATTAAAAGCCCACCCGTATTCTCTGAATAAATCATTTCGGAACCTAGTTGATAAAAAGTGATAATAGCAAAAACCATACCAAGAAAACGGGCTGTTACCCAAAACTTACTAACATTTAGTAAAGTATTTAAATAGGGACTTTCTGTAATAAAACGGGGCTTAAACGTAACAGCTAGGATCGAACCTATTACGGAAAGACTTATGATCAATACCGTAATGGCCGGAATAGCCTCCCCTAATAGAGTGTTTATTTCTCCAGCTAAGAAGGCTACAGGTATCGTAATCCCATCCTCCGTTGTAATCGGTACAATAAATAACAAAATACCGACTAGCGAAGGGATCAAAAATTTCAATAAATCAGCTGTAGAAAACGCCTTTACCTTTACTTCTTCATTTGTCTTAGGTACACCATCCATTTCAATCACACCCCTTGATTTCCAATTTAATAAACACCCTATTCTAAGAATAATTCTTGATCTGTATAGAATAGTTCTAATTTCTGTTGACGAAGACTAATTCTTTCACAGTCTCGGCTATGAATCCCCTCAATAATTACTTCCAAAAGACTTACAACAGAAGCAATCGAGTGATGTCCTGAATTGAGATTTTCCTCAGTCGTTAAAGTGATATCAGATAGTTGTCCGATAGGTGACAGCTGTCTATTCGTTAACGCGACAAT
Source organism: Rossellomorea pakistanensis (assembly GCF_016908495.1). Lineage (GTDB taxonomy): Bacteria > Bacillota > Bacilli > Bacillales > Bacillaceae_B > Rossellomorea > Rossellomorea pakistanensis. The sequence goes on from NZ_JAFBDZ010000004.1 coordinate 115,460, forward strand.
CTGGGCTTTTTGTTTTTTCGCAAAGTTTGCAAGCTTAAGACTTTCTCTTCGATAGCGCGGAAATGAAAAAATCATCACGACAGAATCCTTACTCAGTTCACATAAATCCTCTGGTAAAAATCCGGTTGGACTAGAGATAAACACATTTTCCCTCATCTGTTTTAGTGCGTAATAAAACCAAAACCCTGCTGCATAGGAGCTTCCAAAGCCTCCAATATAAACCCGGTCTGCATGGATGAATCGATCTACTGCCTTCCAAATATCCTCTGTGCTATTTTGTTGCAATAAATGCTGTAAAACCGTTCTTTCCTTATCGATGATTTTGGTAAATAAATTTTCTTCTCCTTCTCTTTCCTCTTTAGATGAAGGATATCCTTCATCCTTTAGGTGTTTCTGACCAAGCCAATCCTTTCGCACCACCTCCTGCATTTCAGAATAACCGCTAAACCCTAGCGCATAAGCTAGCCGAATGACCGTTGTTTCGCTTACTCCTACTTTTCTTCCCAATTGAAAAGCCGTAAGCAATGCCCCTTCATCATTGTGATCATTGATGAATTCAGCCACTTTTTTCTGGCCAGGTGATAAGGTAGAAAAACGATCTTTAATGATTTTTGAAATGATTTTTTGCTTCATAATGGCTCCTTTTTGATTTCGTTGCAGGAAAAACTTCATTTTGTTTATTATAGTGTATTATATACTTCGTATTCAATGGTTATTTTGATTTTTCAGATATTTAATGTGGGAAAAAACGTAAAAATTATTAAGAGTGGGCTGTGCAAAATTCAGTGTATCAGAACTACACCTTAATGAAATCGAGTGTGTTTACCTTCGAGAACTGCCCTTCTGAATAGAACCCAATCATGGTAGGTTCCGGCCCCCTTTAAGGACAGCTGTTGCTTTAGAATAACGTTTAATTGGATACTCATAACCTTGATAAACGAGAACAAAAAGAAAGAGCGAGTTTTGAAAAAATGGATTAAAACTCGCTCTAAATATATTTAATTGAAGCATTATTTTATAAAAAAGTTTGATCATTTCTGTGATCCTTATTCAATTAAAGCTCCGTTACTGTGTCCTAGTGACAGGTGTTTTACAATATACCGATTCTCCTAATTCCATTCACTTCTTTTATGATTTAAATGTAAAGAATTAAAGTATTTCTATATACCCTTCTGTTCCATTCACCCTGATCCTTTGTCCATCCTTGATCATCTTCGTAGCATTTTCCACACCGACAACTGCTGGTAAGCCATATTCACGTGCGATAACTGCTCCATGGGTCATCAGTCCACCAACTTCGGTGACTAGACCTTTTACAGATACAAATAATGGTGTCCATCCAGGGTCAGTAAAGGAGGTGACTAATATATCTCCATCTTCTAAATCAGCCTCTTCCATGTTTAAGATGACACGTGCGCGTCCCTCTATAACTCCGGAAGAAACAGGCAGACCTACAATCGCTTCGGCTGGGAGATTTTCTCGTTTGTACTCACCCGTAATAATTTCACCATCAGACGTGATAACACGTGGAGGAGTAAGTTTTTCATATAATTTGTACTCGTCTTTTCGTTTGCTGATGATCTGGTAATCCAGTTTGTTTGTACGTACGACTTCGTGAAGTTCTTCAAAAGTGAGATAGTATATCTCTTCTTTTTCATGAATAACGCTCGCTTGTACGAGTTGTTCGGCTTCTTTCAATAAAGCCTGCTTATAAACGAAGTAGCGATTAATCATACCGTATTTTGGATATTCCCTAAACCCGCTGAAATTCCGGATTAGGCTGATCATTCGTTTTGTCTCTTGAGCTTTTTGTTTACCATCCGGTAATTGCTTCAATCGACCTAATAACTCTTGTTCTTTTTTCAAAGCTTCTTGTCGCCCTTGCTCAAATTTCCGATTGCCAGAATTCGGCTTAAACTCTTTGATGTTATTGAGAATCATGGGGACAAGTGTAGTTGGTTTTTCACTCCAACGAGTTTTAGTCATATCGATTTCTCCAGCACATCGCATTCCGTATTTGTTGAGAAAAGCTATTATTGCGTCTTGGGTTTCCTGTCCACCATCAAACTTAACCAGTTCATCCAAAAAGTGATCATCTTTTACATGTTGTAAATAATCAATTACTTCTGGATAAGGATGAATCACATCTGCTACATCCATTAGCGCCAGACCCATTTCCGAAGTAATATTGTTTGGTACAGATTGAGAAAGCGTATCTGCTGCGTTTTTTTCACCCAACCACATGTTCATTTTTTCATTGATCCATGATGAAGCATCCATAGCAGCCATAATCACACTCGAACTTTGCGGGTCAAATAGAATCTTCTTTAATTCCTGAATATCATCCAGTATAAAATCAAATAAATCCGTTCCTGATTTTGTTTGGATGCTTTGTTTCAACTCTTCTATCGATGTTTGGCTGCGTTTAATCAAATCAGAAACAATTGTCGGATCGTTTTCGATTTGTGCTTGAGAATCCGAAGACGATTTACCTTTATTGCTTTTACCGGGGCTGGGCACTTTTTCAGCATTTGGTGACGATTTTATAAAATCTTCTCGCTCTACGATGGTCATGAGCGCGTCTTTTATGAGCGGATCGGATTTTCCTAAGGTATCTATTACCGTTTTTCTGCTGACAGGTGAAGCCAGATTTTGTGTGACATCAACAAACAACCTTCCACCAGCTTTACGCATGGGTGCAGGAGTGGTTAACAGGAAAAAAGACAATCCCAATGGTTTCATGGGGTCGGTCATCATTTGTTGATGACCAACAGATACATAGATGTGATTTTCTTGATCATTCGCTTCAGGGATGGGGTATAAAGTAGTGATTGGACGACTTTGGACTATATAAAATGTATCATCAACCAAACACCATTCGATATCTTGTGGATAGCCAAAATACGCTTCAAGCTTTCTACCGATCCTTTCAAGCTCTAACACTTGCTCATCTGAAAGTGTAGATAGGCTCTGCTGACCCGGCTCAATTTCCATTTCCTTCGTTCCGCCTTCATTTCGTACATAAATAGCCAACTTTTTGGTAGAAATCGTCTTCTCCACAATCCTACCTTCCCGCACTTTATAATTGTCCGCAGACACTAAGCCAGAGACAAGCGCCTCCCCCAGTCCAAAGCTAGCATCGATCGACAGCACCTTTCGGTTTGAGGTAACTGGATCAGCTGTAAATAGTATTCCAGAAGCTTGTGGAAAAATCATCCTTTGAATAACAACAGACAGAAAAACCTTTCGATGGTCAAATCCGTTTTGGATGCGATAAATCACTGCACGATCAGTAAATAGTGAAGCCCAGCACTTACTAATATGTTGTAAAATTGCCTCTATTCCTTTGATGTTTAGATAGGTATCCTGTTGACCAGCAAAAGAAGCATATGGTAAATCTTCAGCAGTCGCACTAGAACGCACCGCATAAGCATGTTCATTGCCAAACTGGAAGAGATAGTGAGCAACAGCTTTTACAACATCGGAAGGAATATCTACTTCCAATATGATTTTCCGAATTTCCCTGCTGATTTCACCAATTTGATCTCGATCCTCTACTTTTAGCAGTGTTAGTTGATCTAACAATGCGTGGAAGGCTTCATTTTGCTCGAGAGCTTTTTGATAAGCTTCTGTCGTAACACAAAATCCTCCTGGCAGTTGTATTCCGTGAATCTTCGATAGTTCCCCTAAATTTACCCCTTTTCCTCCGACCACCATTTGTCTCGTTTTATCAATCTCCCGAAACTCTAGAACATATGGTTTCATTTCTTTCCCTCCCATTTATCGCTTAATACCAAGACGAATCGTATGACACATCTGATCGACTAATTACGTTCAAATGAATCAGCGAAGAAGCAACTTCACTTGATTAATACTAACAATTTAATCAATAAAAAACAGACTAAAAATGGTTAGTTAATAATGGTATAATTAAATTAGGGAAAGGACAGTCTGATAAGTCAATACTTTTACTATCAGACGGATCATTTGATTTTAGAAATAGGATAAATAACGTTTCCATTTATAAATTTTCTGGATTTCTCTCTATTTGGATAATCCATTTTCCTACTACACTACATGAAAAAGAACTGGGCTGATCGATAATTTCAGGAAAAATTGTCATTAATCTTTGTTTTTCCTTTAAAATTCATAAGATTACTCATTCCATGCTAAGGAGAATCATTATTTTCCTTGACTCGAATGTCGAAATGCACAACTTTTTGATTTTATGCACCTAATCGACTAGTAATTGCACAAGAATCTAAATTTACGCATTAAGATCCAGGAGAAATGCACGAGATCGGTTTGACCCCCTAATTCCTAACACCAGCTTCAGTAAGCAAGTAATAGTTCAACTTTTATTATGGAAATCCTTGTTAAAGTAAACTTCCCTTTTGCTCAATAAGCCTCACTCAATTAAATGTCCCTTTACATAAAGAATGAGCGCATATTTTGTAAATGCGCCCGTTAATAAAGATATATTTGAACTATTATTTATTCACTACTTCTAACTATTTCTAACACATTTTTAATAATATCTATAACAACTTGTAGACGATCAATGTAGATTGCGTGTTCAGCCTCTTCAATAATGATATGCTTACTGTTTGTAGATAACTTAGAGCAAGTTCTTCTTGAAATAACATCTAAGCAGCTAGATTCCTGCGTATGTTGAGGTTGTAAACCACTTGTTACTACAATAAGTGGAATGTGTCCGAGTGATTTGGAAACACGAATTTGTTTTAGACTTTCTTCAAAAACAGTAAGAGAACTTTCATAAGGAAACCCTTAAACTCGCCTTTTGTTAAACAAGGATTTATAAACCAAAATAATCATCCCTTGTTATGCCATATATGACAGTATCTTCATAAACACCTCGGTACAAACAACTTTGTTTAAATGTACCTTCATATTTAAGCCCCACTTTTTGCATTACCTTTGAAGAGGCAGTGTTTTTTGTAAAAGCATCAGCATAGATTCTATTTAACCCTAATTCCTCAAACCCAAATTTAATCATTTCCTTTCCTGCTTCGGTGCAATATCCTTTATTCCAGTAAGGTTTGCCCAGCCAATACCCAAGTTCCCCTTTATTGTGTTTTTTATTTAAAAAAAGATAAATACAACCAATTAAAATGTTTTGATTATTTACTAGTGCAAAATGGATACTGTCCTTATTAATCATAGAAATTTGTATTTTGTTAATCCACTCTTCTGCAAAACCATCTGGCAAAGGATGTGGAATAATCGTTGTAGTTTCAGCTATCTCGCCAGCTCCTAGTAATTCTTGTACTCTGGAGGCATCATCTAATTGAAATGGACGGATACTTAATCGCTCTGTGAATAATAATGGGTTCATTCTTTAACCTCCTCTATTTATTAAATCATTGTTTTTTTTACTTTTCTGCTATTCTAAGAGACTAAGAAAGAGTGCCATTTTTCCTGCAAGTTCGCCCATAACTTTAATAAGCATTTTGCCTACGATCTTTTTAATGCAACCTATTAAAAATTCTCTATCTCTTTTGATCAAACTTTGTTTTTAATCCATGCCCCCTCTTTTTATCTCATCTAGTTCATTATTTATAATGAGTACCTGTAAATGAATTGTTCCCCAATCTTCCCCATCTTTCGTTGGCCCGTATCTTGAAATCCAACCTTTTCATACAGTTTCTGTGCTCCAATATTTCTTTTATTTACAGCTAAAACAATCTCATTACAAGTTGGAAAGGAATCATTGACGAATTCCTTTAATTGTTCCATTCCTCTTTTAGCGATTCCTTTTCCTTGTTCAGAATAATTTATTGAGAGTGCCGTTAATAACATTGCCTTAGGATTGTCTGAATAATCATTTACTCTCGCACTTGAATGTAATACAAAGAAACCAACCGGCTTCCTATTATTTAAGATTACTATAGGATATTTCTCATTCGCAGCTTCTAAATTTTCTAAAGGCAGGGCTGTGAATTGTTCTTGTTCTTCAGGTAAACTAAATTCCTTCAATGAATCGAAATATTCAGATTTATAATGGTTTAATTCAACATCAACTAACAAATCGGACAACCTCCATTATGTATATTTCCATTTTCATTATACCACGGGGAATATATGTTCGTACAATACTATCCTAAATAGATTAATAACTTCTGGCTTTGAAAACTACCATACATAAAATTCACTTTAAATTAATAATAATGATTGATGAAAATGATTAATTATAAATTCTTTATTAGGAGAGATTTGGATGGGGTTATCAAAAGAAGCGAAAAAAGGAAGTCAGCAAACTAAAGATGTGTTGAACGGTCCTCCCCTTGAACCTGTAAAGTCTAAAGTGTTAAAACCTAATGAAACAAAACGAGCATCGGACTCCATTTCCCGAAACTATTATGTTCAGAATCTCATTGCTAAAAAATACGGTCTAAAAAAATAGTTAAAAAAGGACTTTCCCATACATATGGGGGTCAGTCCTTTTTAACATTAAAATTAGCTTGAAGGTGACCACTGTAAATCCATGATCCTAACCCCTTCAATTAACTGAATAGGTACAGGATGATTCAAATCAACAGCCCACATTTTATGAGCAAATTCCTGTTCTGTACACCCACTAAGATAAGCGATTTTTCTTCCATCTGGTGACCAGGTGACAGGAGTGGAAAAACAATTAGAAATCGCCCATACTCTGTCATTTTCTCCACGCCTACCTACAGTCCTGATCTGTGAGAAATATCCCCTGTCATCAAAAGCGGTTGCACTTTAAGCGATTCGCATAGAATCAGGAGACCAAGTGACGAACGACTTTTTGATTCCTCTCGCTCCCTCTTCTTCAACAGTAAATAGATGGTTTAAGAACCTACTTTAATGAATCCATATTAATCATGCAGCGGGTTAAATAAGCAAATTAAATCTAGATTAAGGCTCCTTTATTTTTTACCGCTTTAATGATTAGGAAATGTGGGCTGGTCATCAAGTAGTGATAAGCTTCTTCGGTTATTTCTTTCATCTTTTCTTGTGGTTGAGGTTCAATTATTTTTTCAAGTACGAAGAATTGTGTCGTTTCATTTATTATGCTTTGCATGGATCTTCGGAAAAAACTTACATCAATCGTAATATTTGGCTTGTTCCAGGTATCCGTTAAGAATTCCGTTTCAAAGTAGTCCTTACATTTATGTCTAGTAAAGTCCATAAAAGGGTGATGAACGGAAAACAAATAAATTCCACCATCTTTAAGAATACGATTGAATTCCTGAAAAGTATTCGTCCAATATTCAATATAGTGGAGTGTAAGTGAGCTCACGATAATATCAAATGAATCATCCTTAAATGGCAAGGGTTCTTGAAGATCATGGCAAAGTATTTTCGCTTTTTCACCTACACGTTGCTTTGCTACCTTTACCATTTCAGGGCTGATGTCTATACCAGTGATTTCTGCTCCACGTTCAAGGAATTGAGAGCAATACCATCCGGCTGCACAACCTGCATCAAGCACTTTTTTTCCTTTTAATTGCGAGGGCAAAGCCCCCATCATGTTTGGACGCTCATAATATGCATTGTAAGGACTTTCCTTATCAACATTGTTTTGATAGGTATTAGCTAACTTATTATATATGTCTCTCATAGAATTGGACGCCATGTTATTTCCCCCTAAAAAATTTTATATATAACAACTATCATATATCTTTTCAATAAAATTCTATCTCTTTTTTAAATGAAGAAGATATCATTAATTACAGAATTACTTAATTTTATTTAAGCTTTAGATTTGTGATTTCCTCTTTTGCTCGATTTCACAGAATCAAAGACTTCTTTTTTAATGTCATTTCGGCTTTTGCTTGTTTTCACGGTATCAATGATCTCTTTTCGGTACGTCATTTCACCTTTTACTCGTTTTCACGGTATCTACGATCTCTTTTCTGTACGTCATTTCACCTTTTACTCATTTTCATGGTATCAAAGATCTCTTTATTGCCGTTATTCAGTTCTTTACAGTTTCAGTGATCTATCACCTCTTTTCAGAATATTATTCAGCCCTCACGTGTTTTTGGTGCTTCAGTAGACTCATTTAAAGCAAATTAAAAGGATGATCCTAATTAAAAAACATTCATCTTTTCCCCAAAAAAAGATATAGTAAAAATAGAAATAAGAAGGGAAGTTGAAGATGGAAAAGGTAAAGTATATTAGTATGGTGGCTGCAGCCATCACTCAGATTACCGGTATTATCTTTTTGTTTATAAACATGACGATTGCCATCGGGCTATTTTTTGTTTATTTCATCTCACTTCTTGTGTTGCTGGTGGTGTTTGTCAAATCAAGAATGGATGAGAAAAAGGAGGATGATCAGAATGATTATCGTGACTACTGAATCGGTACCAGGGAAAGAAACTAAGGAATATAAGGGGTTTGTAAGAGGAAGTACTGTTCAATCGAAACATATTGGGAAAGATCTTATGGCAGGATTAAAAACGATTGTCGGCGGGGAATTGAAAGAATATACAGAAATGATGGAAGAGGCTAGAAAAAAGGCGATTGGAAGAATGGTTGAAGATGCAAAGGCTAAAGGGGCAAACGCGATTATCTGCATGAGATTGGAGTCCTCCGCTGTCATGCAAAATGCTTCTGAGATTATTGCTTATGGAACAGCTGTTACGGTTGAGGAATAAAACTGTATACATCTAAAGGGAAAACAGGAAAAAAAGCCGCAAATATTGCAGCTTTTTTTCCTAGGAAATTGTATGGCAGGTAGGCAAGATATAAAGATTATTCTTTTATTTTTTTCATACTCTCATCAAGCATTTGAAATACTTTTATCAATCCTTCTTTTGGTATGTTTCCAAATTGATCACCAATACTTACCTCATAGAAACAAGCTTCTGCTTCAATTTCTCTAAGATAGCCAGTTAAACCAATGCCTGTTTTCTCATAAATATCAATAAGGATCGATTCCATCTTCTCTTTTGGACTATTAATGTATACATGAAACATATTAGAAACTGGTTCTACAGGCTTTGTTGAAATACCATGGCATTGATTAAATAAACCAGCCAGTTCTTTTGCTTCCTCATGATACATTTTCATTTTGTTTATTCTCTTGTTGAAATAATAATCGGCACTGATAATATAAGGGTAGAGACTTATTAAATCACCACCGTACCTCCTTTTCCAAACTTTTGATTCCTTTGTAAATCCTTTATCACCTGCAAGAATGGCTCCTGCAATCCCACCAATTCCTTTGTAAAAAGAAACATAAACACTATCAAAAAGTTCACAAATTTCAGCAGCTGACTTTTTATAATAAGGAAGAATTTCAAATAGCCTGGCGCCGTCTAAATGCAGTTTGATCCCTTTTTCATGACAATAAGCGGAAATCGCTTCTAACATCTGGTAATCTGGTAATTGCCCACCGATCTCTCGTTGAGGTAATTCAAGCAATAAACAGGCGACCCCCTCCCCCATGTTCACAACATCTTCGAATTGAATCAAACGACTTTTATCCGCTAGTAATACAGGCTCTATATGATGCAATTCTTTTAACCCTTCTTCTTCATGAATTTCTAAATGGCACAAAGGATGATAGGCCACTTTTGATACTCCTTCATGATCACACCATATTCTTAATGCGATTTGTTGTGCCATCGTTCCGCTAGGAAAAAATACGGCATCTTCTTTCCCTAAATATTCCGCCATCTTCTTTTGAAAATCTTCTATTATTTTGCCCTTCCCATAAATATCACTTTCCTGATGTCCTTCATAATTTCTCAATGCCTCTTTAAGTACTTGAATGTCTCTTATTCCATTACCTGCTACTTGATAGTTTGTTTGTTTAAATGCTTCTATTAACCTATTATTCTCATTCAATAGCTGATCTCCTTTCAGGACATAGGAACCTCTAATTGGGCTAAATCCCCTGCAGCTTTCACACGTATTCTAGTCGCATTTCCTGGTAAATAGGCCAGTGGAACATCCTCAATATCAACAATAATGAGATGATCTGGATCTGCTCCTGCTTTGATAGCTTCTTGCTTCGCTTCATCCTTTGCCATTTCCAATGCTTGATCACGGTCGATTTCAGTCAATTTATAAATCCGTTCTACCTGCCCGCTCACCTGTGAAATCGCTGCACCAATAGCATTGGCTACACCTGAACGCTTAGGGCGGATGACCTTAGAAGCGCCTTTTAATGCTTCCGGAAGTAAGATACTGCCTCCTCCAACGAGAATGACGGACGCATCTTCTGCACTTGTTTTCATCTTATCAACGGCTTCTTCCACCATTTCTACCATATTCGCATAAACCTTTTTTAATAACCCTGTATCTAGATGAGCAACCTTTGAGGGATCTCCTAGCTCCACTTTTCCGAGGGCAACAGCAACATCTGTTGCTGTTAGGGTATCTCCTCCAAAAATTAAGCTTTTTTCTGGAAGATGATATCCGACACTGTCAGGTCCAATCGTGAATTCTCCATTGTCTTTCATTCGAATGATGGTGCCTCCCCCAAGTCCAATCGAAACAATATCAGGCATTCGGAAATTCGTTCTCGCTCCACCAATTTCAACCGCTAAGGACGATTCACGTGGGAATGATTGCATTAAGACACCAATATCGGTTGTCGTCCCACCTACATCAACCACAATGGCATCAGAGCTTTTAGTCAAATAGGATGCTCCGCGCAATGAATTTGTCGGGCCGCAAGCGATGGTGAAAATCGGATATTTCACAGCATAGTCTAACGACATTAACGTTCCATCGTTTTGACCGAAGAACACCTTCGCCTCAATTCCTTCATTTTTTAATGCATGAACAAATCCGTCTGCCGCTGTTTTGGCAACATTCACGACTGCCGCATTGATAATCGTCGCATTTTCTCTTTCAAGCAGGCCAACTGAACCGATTTCGGATGATAAAGATATAGCCACCTCTTCTCCAAGAACCTCTCTGATGATTTCACTTGCTCTTGCTTCATGTGTTTGAGAGACAGGTGAAAACACGGAGGTAATAGCAACTGAATCTACTTTTCCTTTGATTTCTTCTGCAATTTGATATAAATGTTCCTCATCTAAAGAAGTGATCTCCCTGCCATCGAATTCATGCCCTCCTTTAACCAAGTAAAGATATTTTCCGAGTGCTTCACGTAGGTCATCGGGTACACCAATGAGCGTTTTCACAGCTAGAGTAGCAGGAGCTCCGATACGGATGGCCGCAATATTATTTAATCTTCTTCTTTCTACGATTGCATTTGTACAATGTGTTGTCCCTAGCATAGCAAACTTAATTTGTTCTCTAGGTACATTTGCTTCTTCTATGATTTTCTTCATGGCCGTGTAAATACCTGTCCCTACATCTTCAGTTGTCGGTGATTTCGTTTCAGAAATTACCTGATTGTTCTCGTCTAAAAGGACAGCATCGGTATGTGTACCTCCGACGTCTATTCCAATTCTATAGATACTCATTATGCTTTCACTCCTTTTTTCACAAGCTCTTCCACCGGAACATAGTCAACATCATAGTTAAAATATTTGGGTCCAACCGTTTCAATGCCCTTTTCGGTTCTCCACTTTGGGTCACAAGGGATTCCTACAATCACGCATCTTGCACCATAACGAATCGCTTCCGTTGTAACCGGGAGGCCTGTTTCTGCATCAAGGACTGCAATTAAATCTGGTGTCACACAAAGAAGACGTTGATCTGTTTGTGCAAGTAAGTGTTCATTTTGGAAACGAACTTCTAACGTTTCCCCTTTGTATTGATTGATACCTTCGAATGTTGCCACTCCTTTTGCAAATCCGCTCTCTGTCTTCCTATTGACATCTATCACTTTCCCACGGAACAATTCAAATCCATCTGCACATTTTAACGCTTCCTTAATGGGATCAGCATTGTTTCGTTTGGCAAGCCTGATCGCCTTCCCTAATTCCTCCTCAAGCTTGAGAATATTACGGATTCCACTATCTTTTAAGTTTTTTCCAGTCATTGGGTAAATCGCTGTCATCGTGCTTCCACCCATTTCGATTGTGGCCGATCGGGCAATACGTTCTGTCCATACATTATTAATGGTTGACAATAGCGACGTATTCCCTTTCTCATCCGCAATCACCATTGGGGTTGCGGATACGCCATCTAGGTAAAACGTTACCATTTGCAATTCAGGAAAGGCCCTCCCCATACCATCTACATCAACGACAGGAATGCCCATCCTGGCTGCAAGCGCAAGAGGCAGCATCGAATTCAGACCACCAGCCTCAATCGGCATCGTTGCATATATTTCTTTTCCTAAATAGGATTCAAGGTTTTTAAAGGCACTAATGGCTTCTTCACCACTTGGAGCCTTTTCAATCATGACAGTTGGGGCTCCCATCATGGCAGATGGTACAACAAGTGCATCATCAGGCACCTCATCAACATCCAACAATGTAATTTCTCCATACTCTTCAATCGCTTGCAATGCCATCAGTTTGCCAATGTAAGGATCTCCACCGCCACCTGTACCAAGTAATGCAGCACCTACAGCAATATCCTCAATTTCTTGTTTTCCAATGATCCTCATAGAATAGACCCTCCTTGATTTTTAGATGTAATCGCTTGTATTTTATTTTGTGAAGTCTTGCTTGCTATCAGCTGTAATCCGAATGAAACTAAAAATGCATCAAAACCTGAAGCACCTGTTAACGTGAAGAGACCAAATCCATTAGGCGCTGGAGTGGTGATAAACGCAACCAATGCTGCAACAATCCATATCGATACACTAACAAAGTTTACATTCTGAATAGATGATAGCTTGTAATATCGGTACTTACTTGGATTCATTAAATAATCCCCGACATAGATTCCTCCGATTGGGGGAATAAACGCACTTAAGAAGATGAGGAATGGAATAAAATTCTCATATATTCCTGCAACCGCCATGATTGTTCCGATTAATCCTGCCGTAATAGTCAGTATATATTTAGGTGTATTTTTAAAAATAACCGAGAATCCTAGTGCTGAAGAGTAAAGGTTATTGTCGTTTGTTGTCCACTGTGCAAGGATCAATATGAGCATCGCAGAGGTTCCCCACCCTAGCCCCAACATGATTTCAACAATATCTACTTGTGCTGTTGCTTTTGCCAAGATCGCAGCAATGATCAGAACGATACTAAAACCGATAAAGAATCCGGCAAATGAGGAAATAACTGCGTCTTTTGTTGATTTTGCATAGCGTGAGATATCAGGACCAATAATAGCTCCAATAGCTAACGATCCAATAATAAGTGAAATGGATAATCCTATTGTCAACGGATCCCCTATTAATGGTGCATTTACCACTTCATCCATTGACCTTCCATTCATGACACGAATTAATGATGCAATTAGCAGCAATCCAAGGAGAGGAACGGCAATCAAACTTAGTTTTTCTATCGCTTTGTATCCAATGAAAGCGGTAGTGGTCATAAGAATACCACCAATAACAACCAGTAATTTTGGATGAATATCTAAATGAAATACATTTATCAGGATATTGTGTAAGCTAGCCCCAAATAAATCAAGCTGCACGCCAAACCAACCGAATAAGGCGATGGCAATAATAACGGAAACAGCGTAGGATCCATATTTACCCAAGGCAAACATTGAAACAAATGAAGTAGACAATCCCGTTTTAGCGCCAACAATTCCACAAAGGGCACTTAATATTGATAGAATCAAACAGCCAACAAACGAAGCGATCACTGCCTGAGTCATGCTTAATCCGCCACCAAGGGTACCGCCAAGTGCCGTTGCAGATAATGCAATGATCGCTCCCATCCAAACCACAGAAAGCTTTACCCACCCTTTTCGTTGATCCTGTGGAACTGGCTCCCTTTCGTAGTCTTTAATAACGTGATGTTTGTTTTCCATAAGCATCTCCCTCCTCTTTATTTTTTGTGTACCTCTGAATCGTACTTTCTCTCTACATCTTTAAACATAGAGCTGATAAATTGATCGGCCATTTGAACCTGTTCTTCAAAAACTTGTCCATCATACAAATTCATCCCCCAAAAAACTCCATTCGCCAGTAAAACAAATTGTTTCGTAACTTGGTCTACATCCTCAGCGGATATGCAAGAATATCTTTGTCTCAAGAGATCCTCTAGTGAGCTGGCAAGCCAATCATTCACATGCAACATATGCTTTTGTAAATATTGACTAATTTCCGGAATCGGTGACGTAACCAATGAAATATATGCCATTGTTCCTTGCTTATCGTCTTTGTGATACCTAACGATTCCATGAAGCAATTCACTAAAAATTTGATCACCTGACTGTGCACTTGTTTCCTTAAAAATTCGTTTCATCTCGGCTAAATGGTTATCAAGCAATTGTTGAAACGCCGCGATATACAATTCCTCTTTATTCTTATAAAAAAAATAAATCGACGCGGGTTTAATCCCGACTTCTGTTGCAATTTTCTTCATCGTAGCTCCCTGATATCCATGAAGGGAATAATGCAAGAGAGCTGCATCTATCAATTCTTTCCGCTTCAATTTGTCACCACCTAACGTTTGTTAGGTAAATTATAAAAGACTAAATTTATAAAAGCAATAATTTTCTGAACTATTCATTTTTTCTAAAAAATTCCTGGTGTTACTGAAACTCCACCAGACAAAGGGATACAGAAAAAATTTTTAGTCAAAAGAACAGCCATTTTACTTAACATCCTTTTTTTAATTCTTGTAGAAAACAATGGATAGTTTCCTCTATTTTAGAAAACCTAACTATATATGTGAGTGTAAAACGTTATCGCTTGGTAGGAGGAATCAATCTTGAATATTGCTAATGTTTTTACGATAATTGGCTTTATTGCTTGTGTCATAATCTTACTGGTACTCATCGTGGCAGTACTTTATTTTTACTACATCGACCGTACGCAAAAGCAGCATCCAATTCTACGGAATTATCCAGTTATCGGGCGAGCTAGATACTTCTTTGAATCCATTGGACCTGAGCTGAGACAGTATTTCTTCAACTCCGATACAGAAGGAAAACCGTTTTCACGAAATGACTATACACATATTGTCAGGAAAGCTAAATATAAACGTGATGTTCTGGGGTATGGATCGCAAAGGGATTTTGAAGAAGAAGGATATTATATTCGAAATTCCATGTTTCCCAAGTTAACGGAAGAATTGAAAATGGATCGCGAAACGAAAGTGACAACTGATCGATATCTTTTGATCAAGGAACCTTTATTTGCACAGAAAAAAGAGCGTCTAGAGAAGAATGAATCACCTGTTTATTTGCTTGATGATGAAGATGCCATTGTAATTGGAAAGCACGCCAGGAACCCTTTCATTGTGAAGGGTCAGATTGGGATGTCTGCGATGAGCTATGGTTCCCTTGGAGAACGTGCCATTACCGCTCTGTCAGAAGGGTTGGGAATCGCCAAAGGAACATGGATGAACACTGGAGAGGGCGGGATCTCTGAATACCATTTAAAGGGCGGCGTTGATATTATCATGCAAATTGGCCCTGGATTATTTGGAGTTAGAGACCAAGAAGGAAATTTTAGCTGGGAAGCATTAAAAGAAAAAAGTGAGATTCCTCAAGTTAAAGCATTTGAAATTAAACTGGCTCAGGGCGCTAAAACGCGTGGCGGTCATATTGATGCTGAAAAGGTGACAGAGGAAATTGCAAGAATCCGGATGGTTGAACCTTTTAAATCGATCGATAGTCCAAACCGTTTTCGAGAATTTAGTGACTTTCCCTCTTTGTTTGACTTTATCGAAAAGGTTCGCGAACATTCTGGGAAACCAGTAGGAATGAAAGTGGTCATTGGAAGCAGTGAAGAAGCAGATGAATTAGCTAAACAAATTCAACTCACCGGAAAAGCACCCGACTTTATTACCGTGGATGGTGGTGAAGGCGGCACTGGAGCCTCCTATCAGGAATTGGCTGACAGTGTAGGTTTGCCCATTAAATCAGCATTGCCTATAATGGACAATGCCTTAAGGAAATACGGTGTTCGTGACCAGGTGAAAATGATCGCTTCAGGCAAATTGTTTTCACCTGACAGAATTGCAATCGCACTGGCAATGGGGGCTGACCTAGTGAATATAGCAAGAGGATTTATGATTACAGTTGGTTGTATTCAAGCCTTGCAATGTCAATCCAATGCCTGCCCGGTCGGTGTAGCGACAACAGACCCGGATTTGCAAAAAGCACTGGTTATTGACGAAAAGAAATATCGTACAGCCAATTATTTAATTTCGTTACGGAAAGGTTTATTTCGAGTAGCCGCTGCAGCAGGCTTGGATTCTCCTGTCCATTTTACACGTGAACATGTTGTTTATAAGGATGAAAGAGGGAAAACGTGGTCACTAGAGGAAATTTATCAATCCATCGTTCAAACTGAAAGTAGTTAAAGCATCTTACTAATGGAACGATACTAGGCATGATTAATACCTAATCATCCCTAGTATTGCTCCACTTAAAACATACCTTAACACTTTTCACTCATATACTTGTAAAGTGCTTGAGTACCACGATTTTCTTCCCCGACATTCGCAAGATCCGAATATAATTGCTCTGCAAGCGTTAGACCGGGCATCTCGATTTCCATTTTTCTCGCCTCATCTAAAGCAATTCTCATATCCTTCAGGAAATGTTTAATATAAAAACCAGGCTCGAAATCCCCTTCGATCATTCTCGGAGCTAGGTTAGAAAGACTCCAGCTTCCTGCTGCCCCTGTCGAGATACTTTGTAATACCGTTTCAGGATCTAAACCCGATTTTTCTGCATAAATGATGGCTTCACTTACGCCAATCATATTAGAAGCGATCGTAATCTGATTACACATTTTCGTATGCTGCCCTGAACCAGCCTTCCCTTGATAGACGATAGTGGAGCCAATTAAATCAAAGATCGGTTTCATCTTATTAAAAACCTCTTGATCTCCGCCAACCATAATCGATAGCGTTGCTTCCCTTGCTCCCCTATCCCCTCCAGATACGGGTGCATCCAGTGCATACATCTCTTTCCTTTTCGCTTCATCATAGATTTCTTTTGCCAAAGTCGGTGTAGATGTCGTCATGTCAATCAAGTAACTATGTGGCTGGCCATTAGCGATAATGCCCTTATCTCCAAGATAAACTTCTCGAACATCAGAGGGATAGCCTACCATCGAAATAATGATATTGGCTTGAGCGGCAACCTCCATCGGAGACTCCGCCCACTTCGCTCCTAATTGGACTAAGCTTTCGGCCTTCTCTTTCGTACGGGTGTAAACCACTACTGGAAAACCAGCATTCAAAATATGAGTCGCCATCGATTTTCCCATTACCCCTAATCCGATAAAACCAACTTTATTCTCCTCTGGTGAAATCATTTTCCTTCCTCCCTATGTGGTTAGATCCTCTAAATCCCTTTAATTGTTTTATAATTCTCAATTTTATCATTTTATTGTACATCCTGAACAGTTTGGTGTCTGGCAGCAAATGACCGAATCAAACGGAAATTCCTCTATGACACCGTAAAACTGAGAATAAGCTAACATGGTAACTTTAATAATGCTCTTTGACACCTTGAAATCGCGTAAAAGCCGAAATGATCTAACGAAAAAGAGGTCTTGGATATCATGAAAACGTGTAAAAGCCAAAATGACGGTATGGAAAGAGGTCATTGATGGCGTGAAAACGAGCAAATGACGAAATGATGTATCGTAAAGAGGTCTTGGATAACATGAAAACCAGCAAAAGCTGAAATGATGTAACGGATAGAGGTCTTGGATACCATGAAAACCAGCAAAAGTCGAAATGATGTAACGAAAAGAGGTCTTGGATACCATGAAAACCAACAAAAACTGAAATGATGTAACGGAAAGAGGTCTTGGATAACATGAAAACCAACAAAAACTGAAATGATGTAACGGAAAGAGGTCTTGGATACCATGAAAACATCCAAAAACTGAAATGATGTATCGGAAAGAGGTCTTGGATACCATGAAAACCAGCAATAGCTGATATGATGTATCGGAAAGAGGTCTTGAATAACGTGAAAACCAGCAAAAGACGAAATGATTTAACGGAAAGAGGTCTTGGATAACGTGAAAACCAGCAAAAGACGAAATGATGTAACGGAAAGTGGTTTTTGACACCGTGAAATCGCACAATAGCCATTATGAGAACCTCAACAGAGTTTTGTGACACCGTGAAAATTCATAACATCCAAAATGTCAGCCACAAAAACATAGATTGTCCTGACCTTATTTTATATAAACAATTTATCCCTAAAAATAAAAAAATGCACAGGAGCATTAATCAAATCTCCTGTGCATTGCCTTGCTATTCCTTAAAGTATACCCTAGTTTGTGGATCAGCTTCTTTGAATCTATTATTGATTACCTTTTTTAACCATTCCCGCTACATTTACAGTACGTTTAGCCTGGTGTTTAACTGCCGCTTCTACATCCTCCACCATTTTCCCATCTTGATCAACGGTCACACTTGTTCCATATGGATTCCCTCCAGCTGCAAATGTCACTGGATCTGTATATCCAGGAGTTGCTACAATGGCACCCCAATGATACATGGTGGTATAGAGGGATAAAATCGTTGCTTCTTGACCGCCATGAGGATTTTGGGCAGAAGTCATAGCACTAACCACTTTGTTTACTAGTTTACCATTAAACCATAAACCGCCTGTTGTATCTAAGAATTGCTTCATTTGTGATGGCATATTCCCAAAGCGTGTCGGTACACTGAAAATAATGGCGTCTGCCCATTCTAAGTCATTTAATGTTACCTCAGGGACATCCTTTGTTGCCTCTACATGAGCTTTCCAAACTGGATTTCCTTCAATTGCTGATTGTGGAGCTAATTCTGGTACTTTCAATACTTTTACTTCTGCCCCTGCTTCTGCTGCCCCTTCTTCCGCCCATTTTGATAATTGATAATTTGTTCCACCCATGCTGTAATAGATCACTGCTAATTTCACGTTTGTCATAGTTTCTGTCTCCTTTTTTGATGAGTTCCCAAATAATTTAGCTATAATCCCCATTGTATTGCACCTGCCTATTATTTCATTTTTCATTAATTTTTAAACTTAATCTGAGTAGATTTTGTCATCTTAAATGCTTATAATTTTTTCTTTCCGTATTTGTTGATGGATCAATTGAAAACAATATTAAGCTCCTTTTGGAAATCAATCTAACTTTCTTACTTCAATCGGAAGCAATACTCGTTCAATCTGATTTCGATGTGGTTCATATTGTTCAGGCAACATTAGGTTTTCACCCATTGTTTCTCGTGATTCATCATGAGCAAATCCTGGAGGGTCTGTCGCAATTTCAAAAAGGATTTCCCCATGCTCTCTGAAGTAAATCGCATTAAAGTAGTTTCTATCCTGGACAGGGGTGACCCCATATCCATTCTCTTCAACATACCTTTTCCAATCTAATTGATCCTGATCATCACTTGCTCTCCATGCAATGTGATGGACTGTGCCTACCCCCATTTGTCCACGGCCAACTGGAGTTAATGTAAGATCAATGATATTTCCGATGTCAGCTGAAGAACGAAAACGGACTAAATTGCCTTCTTCTTCAACCAATTCAAGACCTAATACCTTTTCTAACAACTCCGCCGTTTTTCTAGACTGAGCAGATAATAGAGTTGCTCCACCAAACCCTTTGATGGCAACTTCTGGTGTGACTCCGCTAAAGTTCCAGGTATTCACTTCCCCTTCTTCTCTTTCAACGATTTCTAAACGGAGTCCATGTGGATCCTCAAATTCTAAATACTGCTCTCCAAAGCGTTCCGTTTTTGAATAAATAATATTAAACTTCTCTAGTCTGTTTTCCCAAAAGCCCATCGCCCCTTTTGGCACCACATAAGAGGTGACACCTACCTGACCGTCGCCGATGACCCCTTTACGAGCACCCGCCCATGGAAAAAAGGTGATGATGGTTCCTGGTTTTCCTCCTTCATTTCCAAAATAAAGGTGATAGGTACCGGGATCATCAAAATTGACGGTTTTTTTCACTAATCTTAAACCTAACACCCCTGAGTAGAAATCCACATTTTCCTGCGGATTGCCTACGATGGCTGTGATATGGTGAATCCCCATTGTTTTCTTACTCATTTTTGGACACTCCTTTTTTGTTTTACACTTATATTTTTATAAAAAGGATTATTAATGGATCAAAAAATATATCTCGAATTAAAAAGTTTTTAATTCGAGATAATAGTAATACAATAATTCTTTCGTGTCAATAAAGATTTATTTTCTCTATCCATAAAGTCATTTAGTAAATTTTTTAGGAGTCACTTTACAAAAAGAAAAGCAATTTTACTAGTTTATAGGTTCTAATCATAGATACTGACTTGTGAAAAACAAATGAACAATCGCCGGCTTTTGATTTCCAGCTATTCTTCCTCTTCTTCTTCATGCTCATCTAAATCTAACCAAGTTAAAACTTCCTTAACAATGGTATTTAGTTTTTGACTAACATACTCTTCACCATAAATATGTTTGGCTTTTTCCAAATCCTCTAGCACTTCTTTATCAAAGTTGATTAAAGGCATATCTTCTTCGAGTTCATTATATAGCTCGATCATATTATCCAACCCTTCTTGCATGTTGTCGATTGCCTTGCTAAGGGTTTCGTTTTCTGTTTTATTTGCTCTCATTCTTATCACCCGATCGATTTTTTCATGATTCAACACTTGAGCTCAAGCGCTAGTTTACGGAAAAAGGATTTTATCATGAGTCTTATTTTTAATAGCAATGTTCTTTTTATACTTTTCCTATTTTTGGGGATATTATTCTTGAAGGGTGGAAGGAGGTTGTTTGATGAAATACTCGAGGTTATTGTTACTGTTATTATTGATCCTCCCCTGGTTTTCACTTCCGTTATTAGGGAAAGAGGCTATCAAAAGATTTTTACCAGCAGGATTATTTATCGCCTTTGTTGTGAGGTTCGTACATTTCATTGCTGAAAAGCGAAAATGGTGGTGGTGGTATGAACGACTCCATCCTAAACTTTCGGGAGGATTTTCTTTTATATGGGGACCTTATTTGATTGGTTCTCTATGGATACTTAAATTTACTTATGGTAACTTCCTTCGATTTATATTGGTGAACTTTATTGTGGATTCGATGTTCACTTATGTATTAGTGGATTGGTTACAAAAGTTAGGAATTGCTTCACTTGTTCGGATAAAGAAAATCCAATTGTCCTTCATTTTCTTTGTTGATGCTCTGCTTTTATATGGTTTTCAATTTTTTAAAGAAAAGGTTCCACAAATGAATGATACCAAGTAGAAAAGCGTAGCGAATATGAGTTACGCTTTTCTACTGTTTAAATGCTATTTTTTAAAGAATATCCGTTTACTTGCAGCCGTACTCTATATTTCACAAAAGATGCATCAATTAAATTCCCCTTTTTTATTCAGAATAGATTGAAAATTTATAATTTCATAGTATAATAATTTATAGATACAGCGTTTCTATAATAGATACACACGATTAAATTATTAAAGTGCAAAGGGGATATGTATGAACAAAGGGGAAACGAAAAAACATCCATCTGCATTCGAGCCGTCTACCATAGTCATTATGATTGTATTAAGTGTATTAGGTTCTTTAATTGGGTTGCAATTAATTACAACCCTTGGGATATCCGCAAACACATCTATTATTGGGGCATTATTTGCTATTTTAATCTCACGGATTCCCATCCATTATTTTATTAAATATCGCTCTGTTCACCGGCAAAATCTCGTACAAACAGCTAGCTCGGCCGCTACATTTGGAGCTGCCAATAGTTTACTATTACCTATCGGGATTCCGTTTGCCATCGGAAAACCAGAACTGATTATACCTTTATTCATTGGTGTTATATTAGCTATGTTTTTAGATGCCATTTTACTTTATCGTTTCTTTGACTCCAAAGTTTTTCCCGCTCAGGAAGCATGGCCTCCAGGGGTGGCTACGGCTGAATCCATTAAAGCAGGAGATGAGGGAGGAGGTCGTGCAAAGCTGTTAGGAATTGGGATTATCGTTGGGATTATTGGGGCATTCTTAAAAATTCCAATGTCTGCTTTTGGGGTAGCTTTTATCGGAAATATTTGGGCTCTCACCATGTTTGGGATCGGTTTACTGTTAAGAGCCTACTCGCCACAGGTATTAGGTATTGACTTAAATGCTTTATATATCCCCCATGGCTTTATGATTGGAGCAGGTTTAGTCGCCTTTGTCCAAGTGTTTGTCCTTCTTCTAAAAAAAAGGAATAATACAGAAGAACGTGATGAGATCGTTCTGACCCGATCAACCGGGGAGGTTAAAAAGAGTTTCACATATGGCTTTGCCGCCTACTTAGTCATTGCTTTAATCATCGCACTTTTAGGCGGTATTATAACGGACATGTCACCTGGGATGCTCATCCTGTTTCTCTTATATGCAGCATTTGCCGCTTTCATACATGAACTAATTGTTGGGATAGCCGCCATGCATGCCGGATGGTTTCCTGCTTTTGCGGTGGCTCTTATTACGTTGATTATAGGGATTATTATTGGATTCCCGCTCACTGCCTTAACCCTTTTAGTCGGTTTTAGCGCATCTACAGGGGTTGCGTTTGCAGATATGGGCTATGATTTGAAAACAGGCTATATGCTCCGAGGAAATGGTGATGATATTGAATTTGAGAAGCAAGGAAGAAAACAACAATTATTTGCAGGGTTATTTGCCTTTGGAGTATCTGCAGTGGTCGTATTCTTCACCTTTAATTACTACTTTTCACAAGGGTTGATTCCACCCGTTGATCGAGTATACGCGGCGACCATTGAAGCGGGAGTTTCGGCTGATGTCGCAAAACAATTATTCATTTGGGCAATCCCAGGTGCTATTATTCAATTTATCGGAGGTACCAAAAGGCAAATGGGTGTATTACTTTCTACAGGTTTGTTAATTATGTTCCCGATGGCTGGCTGGGCTGTTCTAGCCGGGATTCTCATTCGCTTAGTCGTTAAGAAAGTAAAAGGAGATTCTGCCGAAATTCCAATGTCTATCTTGGCAGGAGGCTTCATCGCTGGGGATGCACTCTACAATTTCTTCAGTTCGATTCTGAAATTGGGGAAATAACTGGCTCCCTCATTTATTAAGACTAGATAAAAAAAAGCTAGAAAGAACAACTTATTATTGTCTTTCTAGCTTTTTTTATTATCGATTATACTTAATATGTTTAAGATATCGTTGAATAAGCGCTCCCTCATCTTTTAAAATTGCCACAGTTTGATCGTTGTCGATACTTGAAAGCCGATAGACCGGCCCTGAAATGGTAAGTGATCCAAATACATTTCCACTAAAATCAAATAACGGCACACCCAGGCCAAACACATCATTGGCATATTCTCCTGTGGACAGACACCATCCTTGTGATTTAATCCGTACTAAATCCTTTTTCAGTTCTTGCGGATTGGTAATGGTGTTAGGGGTTAATGATTCCAACCCCTTTTCCATGATTCTTTCCTGATGATCTTCTTGCAAATAGGCCATCATTACTTTACATGATGCCCCTGAATATAATGGTGACCTTGTCCCGATTGAAACAGCATATTTTATATTCTGTGTTGTCTCCACCATCTCTACGGTTACCCCTTCATCCCCATCGAGAATGGTTAGGAAGACCGATTCATTCGTTTGATCGACAATACGTCTCATTGCTTGATAGACCTCTGAAGATAACTGGATTCGTTCTTTCACCATCTCCCCATACTCTAAAAAACGTAATCCTAGCTCATACTTTTTCGTTTCAGGATTTTGATATAAATAACCACTCTCTTCAAAGGTAGACAAAATCCGATAAATAATAGAGTGATTAACTTCCATTTTTTTTGCTAGCTCTCTAACTCCCCATGAGGGTGTTTGCCTTGTAAAATATTTTAATACATGTAACGAATTTTCCAGTGTCTTTAAGGACATAGTTCACCTCTATATGTACGCCTTTTTTCTAATTGTAATTTGTGGATGTATGTTTTACAACCGTTCATGAAAAAAGACTAAGCCCTCATAATATGGAATTATGAGAGACTTAATCTTTCTAGCAATTGATTTATTCTTACTGATTAAACTTTCTCCTAGCTTCTGTTTCCCCAATGACCATACCTAAAGTTTCATCAATGATGACGCCGAATGTTGTTTTAGCCTGTTCAGTAGAAATAAATTCATTTTTCCAATCCTTAAAAACCTTTTCAATTGGACGATGAAATGAGTGGCCATTTCCTCCACCTGTAGCTGTTACTAATTGAACAACATCACCTTCATTAAGCTCATAACGCGTCACGATACCGAAAGGACCGACGCTCTCTCCGTTCTGCTTCTTGATTTGAACATAGCTTGGGGATCCTTCCTCTCCTCCATTCATCCCCCATGGAGCGAATTGATGCCTTCCAAAATTAACAGATAGTTTTTGCCCGTCTGTCAACGCACGGTAAGATCGAATAACCCCAGAGCCCCCTACATACTCACCGGCTCCGGCTCCATCTGAACGAAAGCTATATTCATCTACTAACAACCCATAACGAGTTTCAGCTACTTCAATTGGAACGTTATAGGTTTCACCATTTCCCATTGAAAACTGTCCGCGTTCTCCATCCATGTCCTTACCAGCTCCCCACCCTCCTACTGATGGTTCAACTAGCAAAAAAGGCGTTTTTAAATCCTGGTGCTGACCTGTTAATACGACTGAGCTTACTGATAATAAGTTTCCAGCAGTCAAACGATCAGGCAAGATTGGAGCAAGAGCTTTCCAAATGAGATCTGCACCGCCGATCCGGGCTTCAAAATTCATCGATACTGGTGCTGGTCTTGTTGCCGATACAATGGTTCCTGATTCTGTAATGATGGTTAAAGGAGCAAACATTCCTTCATTTACACTCTGAGAAGGATTCAAAATAGCTAGAAACATTACTCGTACACTGGATAACAACCCAAAATAGGAGCAATTCACAGGTGATGTCACTTGGGGGTGGCAACCAGTAAAGTCACAAATGAACTCTTCTTCTGTCACTGTTACTTTGACATGAATAGGATAAGGTCCTCCACCTTCTGCTTCTATAAAACTATTCGCTTCATAGATCCCATTAGGAATCTTCCTTACTTCATTTATCGCAAGCTCTTTTCCCTGATCTAGTAACACCTCAATGGAACATAAGACTGGATCTTTCCTGTATTTTGAACATAATTCAATCATTCGTTTCTTACCTGTTTTTAATGCAGCGACCTGTGCCCATAAATCCCCTAAAGACAATTCTGGAAAGCGAACATTACTTTCGATGATGTCCACAATCGCTTGGTTAAGGACCCCTTTTTCGTATAGTTTAATTCCTGGTAGTTGAAGACCTTCTTGGTAAATTTCATTGGAATCGGTAGTAAATGAACCCGGATCCTTCCCTCCGACTTCAGTCCAATGCCCCTTGTTAGCAGAAAAACCGATCAGATCACCATCGTAAAAAATAGGCATCACTAACCCTACATCCGATAAGTGAGAACCTCCGCCAACATAAGGATCATTTATAATGATAATGTCCCCTTCTGAAAGATCTTGACCATGATCAAATTTTTCAATCACATGTTGAACCATCGGACTTAACATCCCGATGAAGCTGGTGACTCCATTCCCTTGTGAAATTAACTGCCCTTTCGCATCTGTCAATCCACATGCGTAATCCAGGACTTCATAAATGATTGGGCTCATTGAGGTCCGAGCTAATGCCACAAACATTTCATCTCCAATAGACAATAAGGAGTCTTTAATGATTTCTACAGTATAAGGATTTATCGTACCGTCTTTATGCCTCATAATCTATGCCCTCCGTTTCAACGACTAAATTGCCAAACCGATCCACTTCAATAGATTGACCAGGATAGATGACAGTCGATGAGGATTCTTCCTCTACTATTGCTGGCCCCTCGATATTCATCCCCGGCTCTAATTGATTCCGATCATAGATATTAATAGATAGCCATCCCTCATTTTCGTAATAAACAGATCTTTTTTCCTTTAGGGCATTTTTGAGGGGTTTCCCGGTGACTTCCTGCTCTTTAATAATTGGTTTTGAGACAACTCCAAAAAGAGTAAGATGAATATTGACAATTTCCGTGCTAGCTTTTGGTAAACTAAAAGAATAATGTTGTTCATGTAAATTGTGAAATTGATTTACTATTTCCTCTATTTCCTCTACCTCCACCTTATTTGTATTTAATGGTACTTTGACCGTATGTTCTTGCCCTTGATATCTCATATCTACATAGCGTTGAACTATAATTTCTGAGTGTTTTTGATGTTCAATAAAATGCTGGATAGACTTTTCCTCCATGTCAGCAAGCGCCTGATTAAGGTTTTCCATTGAATTCTTTTGAAATGAAAGGATAGATGTTTTTAAATAGTCAGAGCGCAGGTCAGTCATCAGCATTCCCCATGCAGAAAATACAGAAGATGCCATTGGGATAATCACCTTTTTAATACCTAATTCTTTCGCCAAAGCTGGAGCATGCATTGGCCCGCCTCCACCAAATGCTATCATCGAAAATTCCCTTGGATCATATCCCTTTCGGACAGAAATCAACTTCAGTGCATTCAGCATATTGGAATTGGCAATTTGAATGATCCCCATTGCAGCATCATCGGTAGAAGAGCTAAAAGATTGAGCGATTTTATTCTCAATGATTTCTTTTATACTCTTCATATCAACGAGATTTTCAAAATTTTTAGGAGAAAGTCTTCCTGTCACTAAATGGGCATCCGTCGTAGTAGGTTCTTCTCCTCCATTCCCATATGCTATTGGTCCTGGTGTGGATCCTGCTGATTGTGGCCCGACCTTCAATGAGCCTGATTCATCAATCCTTGCTATCGAACCACCCCCATTCCCAATCTCAACAATCTCCACAACTGGTGTTTTAATTGGATAGCCGGCATACCGATCATTTTTTTCAATATAGTAATCAGTAGATACTTTTACCTCCCCTTGATGAATGAGGGAGCATTTGGCCGTAGTTCCGCCAATATCAAAAGCAAGAATATTTTTTTCGCCTATCATTTCTCCTAATACAGCAGCTCCTAAAATTCCTGCAACAGGACCAGACTCTACTAAGGCAATCGGGGTTTCTTTTGCTTGTTCAAAACTAGAAGTCCCCCCATTGGATCTCATGATATATGTGGATCCTTCAATCCCATTAGAATGTAATTTTTCTTTTAATCGTTCCAAATAACTTGTGGCAATCGGCTTCACATAAGAATTTAATACTGTGGTATTGGTCCTTTCATATTCCCGCCATTCCCTCGTAATTTCACTAGAAGCTGTAACCGCTACTTCCGGCCATAACTCTCGGATGATTTGTACCGCTTTTTGTTCATGAATATCGTTTCGATAGGAATGTAAGAAAGCGACTGCAATCGCTTCAACGTTTTCTTCCCGTAAATACTCAATCACCGACACCAAGTCTTCTTCATTTAAAGGTGCTATGATTTCCCCTTTATAATTTAATCTCTCCTCTACCTCTTGACGCAGATACCTAGGGACAAACGGTTTAGGTTTTTGATACCGAAAGTTATATAGATCTGGCCGATTACCTCGTGCAATCTCTATGACATCACGCATCCCTTTTGTCGTAATTAATGCCGTTTTTACTCCTTTTCTTTCAGTAAGAGTATTGATAACAACTGTCGAACCGTGTATGAAAGTAGAGATATCCTTCATATTTAACTCGCTTTTCCTAAGTACGTCCATTACTCCCTGTTCAAAATTTGGCGGAGTTGAATGAGATTTTGAAAATCCAACGTCTCCATTCTGATCAATATATACACAATCTGTAAAAGTTCCACCAATATCAGTTGCTACTCGCATAAAGAACCTCCTTGTTTTGTATCTATAATAGAAACAACGTATCTATATTTGATTATATTATCTTTTCAGAATTTTATCAATTGTTGCTTAACGATATTTCAATAAATCTAATCCTCCATGCTTGAGCAGGGAAATCCCTCGCCCCACAAAAAAACCTTAATTCCAGCTTGCTGAAAATTAAGGCATAAATATCTTTGGAGAATAGTGATTTAATTTGTTTAAAAGATGGACAATTGATTCTTTATTTTCACCACATACTTCTTTCAGTAAGGTTTAAAGGTTATGATTTCGTTTTGGTGGTTTTTTTATAAGTCTCTAGATCCAAATCAAAAAACTCATAAAAATCCATCATAAAACAATCTTTGTCTTTAATGACGAGTTTTGCTAAGATTATTTCAAAAATACATAACCCAAGTAATATGAGTACACCATTTACCATTCCCACATCACTCCTTCTTCTTTGTTAAAAAAAAGATAATTTATGAAACGCGTTTCAGGTCAAGTGTGTTATTTAAATGAAGAAAGGAAGTTTTATAAATGGCAAACATTCGTGAGATTGCAAAGCTTGCTGGTGTTTCCGTTACAACGGTTTCGAGGGTATTAAACGACCATCCTTATGTGAGCGAAGAGAAAAAATCTGCTGTTTATAAAGCGATGGAAGAACTGAATTACAATCGAAACATCAAAGCGATTCAATTATCGAAAGGCATCTCCAACATGATTGGTGTCGTTCTTCCTACCATAGAACATCCCTATTTCAGTCGTATAGTTGAAGGCATTGCAGAAGAGGCGATAAAGCATCACCTTCAAATCGTCTTATTCCAAACCAATTATGAAACGTCAAAAGAACTAGATGCTCTTGAGCTATTAAGAGGAAATTTAATGGATGGATTAGTGTTTTGCTCACGGGCGATTTCATTTGATACCCTTAATGAATACAAGGAGCACGGTCCAATTATTCTATGTGAGGATTCGGATCAAGAAGAATTCCCAACGATTAGTATTCCTCATGAACAAGCCTTTAAATTTGGGCTGGAATATTTAATTTCAAAGGGGCATACTCGTATCGCTTACAGTTTGGGAAGAAAAGAGGGAACGAACAGCACGAAACGAAGAAAGGCATATGAAAATAAGATGAGAGAAATCAATCAACCACTCAGGGATGAATGGTTCTTTGATCAATGTTTATCCATTAAAGACGGCCAACAGATTGGCAGAAAATATATGAATGTAAAAGAAAAACCAACCGCCATTCTAGTCAGCAATGATCAAGTTGCCGCTGGATTACTACTGGAGGCAAATGAATTGAAGCTTAAGATCCCAGAAGATCTTGCAGTATTAAGCTTTGATAACCAACCGATTTCAGAAGCTATGCACATTTCAACTATAGAAATACCCATAATTGAGATGGGAAGAATGGCCGTCACGTCTATTATAAATTCCAAAAATAAAACGAATTCAACAGATAAAAAGATTACATTGCCATTTAGATTAGTGGAACGCTCAACAGTGTGAATGGCCATTCGTCATAAAAGCTTCGTATTATATTGTTCCTTTGTAGGCAAAGGTGCCTTCCGTATTGTTGATTAGGCACCTTACTGGTGAATTACCGAAGGATTCTTATATAAGATAGAGTCGGATGAATAGCGGAGCAATCAAGGACATGAACAGGGCAGATGTAATCATGGCGATACTCCCCATTGCTCCTTCCAGTTCTCCCCACTCAAATGCACGGTTAGCCCCAATGGCTTGAGCAGAAGTTCCTAGTGCAAGTCCCAAAGCAATCTTGCTTCGAAAACGACCGAATTTTAAAAGGACCGGCCCAGTAATAAGGGAAAAAACCGCAGAGATGACGACAAACAAAACTGTCAGAGACGGGACCCCACCTAGAGAATCAGAAATAGACAGAGCAATAGGAGCGGTAACCGATTTCGGTATGAGGGACAGCATCATGGTTTGATTCAAATGGACCACCTTTGCCAACAGCACGACGGAAGCAACACCTGTTAAGGTACCTAGTAATACTGCGCAAACAATGATCAAAAGATGTTTTCTAATTATTTCAATCTGTTTGTACAAAGGTACAGCCAAAGAAACAGTGGCTGTTCCCAAAAGCAGCGAGAAGATTCCCGTACCCGATGAATAGCTCTCAAAATCCATATGAAATAACGTCAAAAGACAAATGATGGTGACCGTTACCGTATATAATGGATTTAACCAAACCCTGTTAAACCTGCGAAACACTCTCACCCCCACGACATAACTTATAACCGTTATAATTGAGCATAAAAGAACATTACTCATGATTTCCATTATGTTTCCTCCTATCATAATACTCAGCAATATATGCAGTCACAAAAAGGATAAAAAAACTACTTGTGACCAAAATGATCGCCAGTTTGAATCCTTCCGCTCGAAAACTACCAGTATAGTGCAAAACACCAACAACAAATGGGATAAAGAGAAGTGTAATATGCTTGATATGCAGCTGGGCAACAGCTTCCACCCATGTTAGTTTACAGACTCCGAATAACAAAGAGATAAACAGTAACCCCATACCGACAATACTTCCTGGGATAGGGAGATCCAACCATGTTACGAGATGGTTTCCTAAAAGATAAATGAAAAGAATTGTGAGAAACTGAGCAATAAAACGAACCATAGAATGAGCACCTCCAGAATGATGACCTCCCTTTTTTAATTTATTTAACTTCCCTCTGAAATCAGTATTTCAAATCATTAGATTTTTTTCCTTAAATTTGTAAGGTTTTTTCACTTACTATTTTTATTTAGGACTCTGAGATATTACCTGTGAGTCATTTGTGAATGTACAAATAATAATTGTAAGGATATAGTGGATGACAATGGCATTAGTTATTAATTGGCATTAGAAAAGATGACCCCAGTCTAGTACCGAAGTCATCCTTAAGTTTATAACCACTTTATTAAAATTCAATTCTATTAAAAATCAATTTAAATTCAATTACCCATTATCTATCTAATTAACTTATACTACTGCTGATATTATCTACTATATATACTATTCTATTAAAACGGGCCCCAGTTCATAAAAACACCGGCCGTTAGAAAAATGGCTCCGATAATGATCCAGATTAAAAGTAATGGAAACATAAATCGAATCCATTTAGTCCAAGAAATCCCTGCAATGGCGAGATTGGCCATTAGTATGCCTGATGTAGGGGTAATCGTATTGGTGAATCCATCACCCATCTTATAAGCCTGCACCGCTACTTGCCTTGGAATTTCCATTAGATCAGCAAGCGGGGTCATGATTGGCATGACAATGACTGCCTGGCCACTTCCAGAAGAAACCAATATATTAAAAAGTAAATTAGCTACAAACATAACCAATGCTCCCACTACACTTGTAAAAGGTGTCATGACATTTGCCATTCCTTGTACAACGGTATCCAATATACGTCCATCTTCCAAGATTACAACAATAGAACGGGCCATCCCTATGATCATTGCTCCATACACAAGACCTTTGGCACCGTTGAAGAATTCAGTCACAAGTTTATTAGGAGACATTTTCGCAATAATCGCGGTACCTGCTGCAATAATCAAGAAGATGGCAGCCATTTCATTTAAAGACCATTTATACTGAAAGACACCAAACACATAAATTCCGATTCCAACAACAAGCCAAAGTAGAACAAGTTTATGCAGCCTAGTAATCGAAATATCCTTATTTAATTGTTGTTTATCTTCAATCTTAGGAAATGGTTTCTTTCCTAAGACACTCTTGGACGGATCATTCTTAATCTTCTTTGCATAATAAGCAACATAAGCAATGGTGGAAATGAGAATGGTTATGTAAATGATTACCCTAAAGCCGATACCTGAAAATAATGGAAGCTGGGCAATCTGTTGGGCCGTTCCTGTTGTTAGAGGGTCTAGAAATGCAGTATTAAACCCTGCATAAGCACCGAGATAAATAATTGATACTCCTACAATCGCATCAAGCTTCATAGATCTAGCAAGAATAATTCCAATAGGAATGAAGGCGATAACGGCATTGACAATAATGCCAAGTGCTCCAAATACCGAGAAAAGGATACTTACGACTGTGATTAAAAGCAATTCTTTGTTTTGGGTCTTTTCTATTGTTTTTAATATTAAAGCATCTATAGCACCTGTCGACTCAATAACTGCAAACGCTCCTCCAATAATTAAGACCAGAAAAATCAAAGGAGCAGAGCTAATCATCCCCTCCTGAATAGCTAAGAATACATCCATTAAGCTAGCAGGTGAAGAATTAACCTGTTCGTAACTATTTGGGACGACCATTGTGATACCATCCACTTTTTCCCTAGTAAACTCCCCGGCAGGAATAATGTAAGTTAGGATTGAAATAAACGCTAAAATAGCAAACAAAATGACATACGCATCAGGTATTCCCCAATTCATCCTTTTCTTAGTAGTGACCTTCTCAAGTTCCATTTAATACCCTCCTTCATAATTTTCTGAATATTTAGTTGACTATTTTAATAATAAATCATACAATTTAATTTAACAAGAATAAATCAAAAACTTTATTTATTGGAGAAGATACACATGTCCTATCTCGAGAAAACACAAACTCATTATAATGATTTAACTAAAGGGCTAAAAAAAGTTGGAGAGTCACTACTATCTAATCCAGTATTATTTGCTACACACCCCGCAAAAAAAGTGGCTGAAATCATTGATGTCAGTGAAACCATGGTGATTCGATTCTGTAAAGCAATTGGCTTCAATGGCTATGGAGAATTACAGAAAGATGTGCAACAAAGATTGCTTTCTATTCAACCATCTAATCAAGAAATTCCCATCGAGAAATCCAATTCTTTTGAACAAGTCATGAGTATTGATGAGATTAATATTCATCAAACATCAAGGAATATGGACTGGGATACAGCCCAAGAAATTGTGAATCAGCTTGTCATCTCTAATGCAATTAGTGTGGTAGGCTATTACCACTCTTTTTCTTATGCCCATTGGTTCTCTTTCCTTCTCAATAATTTATTGGAGAACACGACACTATATCGACCCGAAACGGACATAGGGATAACGAAAAAAGGGAAAAAAAACTGCGTAGTTATTTTTTCCTATTATCGATACGCGTTAGAAGCAATAAGATTAGCGCAAGAGGCAAGGGCGAATGGGAATACGATTATTGTGATAACAGATTCACAGCTTTCCCCCCTTGCTGAATACGGTGATTATATTTTAACCATCCATTCTGCTAAAAAATCTATTTTGGAAAAGGGTCCAGTGACATTTTCAGTATTGAATACCTTGCTGCTCCATATCGCACAAAAAGTAGGAAAAATGGAGTTTGTGAATCCAACCAACAAATATTACATACAGTGAAAGGAGTTTTATGATTGAAAACTCAATTCAAGGAAAAAATTAAATCAACTTTTCATTACTTACATACCTATCCAGAGGTAAGCTGGGAAGAAAGAAATACCACTGCCTATATTAAAAATCTCCTAGAGCAAGCTGGATGTAAAGTTCAAACATTTGAGGACTGTACAGGAGTCATAGGAGACTTTGGTAATTTTACAGGTCAAGTCCCGATTATAGCCATCCGTGCGGACATTGATGCTCTTTGGCAGGAAGTGAATGGTGAATTACAGGCTAATCATTCCTGTGGACATGATGCCCATATGACAATGGTTCTAGGAGTATTGTGGAATATCAAAGAGGATACTAGTTTGCAAGACAAAATCGGTGTCAGATTCATCTTCCAGCCTGCAGAGGAAGTGGGAGCAGGGGCACTCAAACTCGTTGAAAAAGGAGTTGTTGATGATGTTGATTACTTGTATGGCATCCATCTACGTCCCTACCAAGAAACCCCAAATGGTTTTGCTACTCCTGCCATTCAACACGGAGCTGCCGGTACAATTGAATTTGAAATCCATGGCGATGACGCCCATGGTGCACGACCTCATTTGACTCACAATGCTATTGAAATTGGAAACCACATTCTTAATGCTTTGAATACCATTCATCTAAACCCTAGTATTGCTCACTCTATCAAAGTCACGAAATTTTTGTCTGGTGGTAAGAATATCAATATTATTCCTGGTAAAGCATCCGTTGGAATTGATCTCCGCGCCCAAACAAATAGACTGATGGATCAATTAAAACAGAGAGTGCTTGATATTTTACAATCAACTGAAAAATTATATGATACGGAAATTATCATTACGAACAATTACGGTATCGCTGCTGCAGAAGTAAGTAATGAAGCAAAAGAAGTAGCAAATAAAGCCATTATCAATGTTCTGGGGCATGCTAAATTAACCCCACCCCTGGTTACTCCAGGTGGAGATGATTTTCATTTCTATACATTAAAAAAACCTCACCTCAAAGCAACTATGGTTGGGCTTGGATGTGATTTAAAACCAGGACTCCATCACCCCAATATGACTTTCGAAAGAGAGTCCTTGTTTAATGGAATCAAAATTTTAACAGAAATTGTAAATCTGCACAGTAAAAAGGAGAGGTCATATGAAATCCATTACGATTAAAGAAGTTGTTTTGCATACCATAAACGTTTCTTTAAAAGCTCCTTTCACCACAAGCTTTGGAACGATACACACAAAAGATGTATGCGTTGTTGAAGTAATCGATGAATCAGGTATCTCAGGTTGGGGTGAAACCGTTACGAGCGATGAACCTTACTATAATGAAGAAACAACCCATACAGCCATTTATATTTTGAAGGATTTCCTCATTCCACGAATAATAAAAAAAGAGATTACTCACCCTAAAGAGATTTACAGCATGTTTTCCTTTGTACGGAGAAACCAAATAGCAAAAGCCGCATTAGAAACGGCGATGTGGGATGTATATGCTAAAAAAAATGGAAAGCCATTATACGCAGTCCTTGGCGGGGAAAAGAAAAAGATTGCGGTAGGCAAAAGCATTGGAATCCAAGAGACACCTGACCATTTAGTAGATAAAGTAGGACAATACATCGATGAGGGATTCCAAAAAATCAAGGTGAAAATTGCCCCAGGAGCAGACCTTGACTATATAAGTGCAATACGCGAATCGTACCCTAATATTCCACTCATGGCTGACGCTAATTCTGCATACACCTTAGATCATGTCGATCATCTAAAAGAATTAGATAAATATCAGCTTATGATGATTGAACAGCCCTTAGCACATGATGATATTATAGATCATGCTATCCTCCAAAAAGCGCTCAGAACACCGATTTGCCTAGATGAAAGTATACATAGTTATGATGACGCCCGGAAGGCAATAAAACTTGGAAGTTGCCAAATCATCAACATTAAAATCGGGCGAGTCGGTGGTCTTCAAGAAGCTATTAGGATCCATAATTTATGCAAAGATCATAATATTCCTGTCTGGTGTGGCGGCATGCTTGAAACTGGAATCGGTCGAGCACATAACTTACACATGACAACACTTGAGAATTTCACACTTCCCGGAGATACTGCCCCTTCTTCACATTACTGGGAAGAAGATATTGTCAAACCGGAAATCACCATGAATAATGGGTATATACAAGTACCCGATGGTTTAGGGATAGGCTTTAAAATACACAAAGGCAAAATCGATAAAGTATCCATTCAGACAGAACGAATCGATTCAGAGAAATCACCGCACCCAATACCACATTAGGAACTACATTAAAGAGGAACAATTGAAAATTATTGATATAACTCCCAAACGTTCTTTTTAAAATG
This sequence comes from Rossellomorea pakistanensis, assembly GCF_016908495.1. Taxonomy (GTDB): domain Bacteria; phylum Bacillota; class Bacilli; order Bacillales; family Bacillaceae_B; genus Rossellomorea; species Rossellomorea pakistanensis. The sequence goes on from NZ_JAFBDZ010000004.1 coordinate 151,035, forward strand.
ACTGTTTTTTATTTGGAATCTCCTGTTTAGAAGAAACATATTCAATAAGAATCAGCGTCTGTTAAAGACCCTGATTTTTTTTACTCTGCCAAATTAATAGACGGAGGGGTCCTGAGAGTTTAATCTAATAGTAAATTTTAACATTACTTATTAGGATTTTAAAAAAAAACGAGAGTTTAACACTATTTCAAGATGATCAGTCAAAATAATCGTTGACTTTGTTAAGACAAAAAACTATTTGACAATAACATTATTCAGTGATAAAAATTAGAAGAGACATTTATACAGTCCTTTAACTCAGTCCCGTGAGGTTGAGAAGGAAGCGGAATTAAAACATAGTATGTATCCATTACCTATGGTACTGCTATGTTTTTATGAGCCTTCTCGTCCTATTTGGCGAGAAGGCTTTTTCATTATTCTTCCAAAGTGACTGTGAAGATATTTCGAGGAGGAATAATCATGAGTACAACTTATCAATCATCAGATGATTTAGTGGAATCTAAGTCAAAACGCTATAAAACATTATTTGGTTCAGTTCTCGGCTATGCTGCTGAGGGATTGGATATGCTGCTTTTATCATTTGTATTAGTTTACATTATTAATGAATTTCAGCTATCTCCTGTCGAGGGAGGGAATCTTACCCTAGCCACAACCATCGGAATGCTCATCGGGTCCTATCTATTTGGATTTATTGCCGATCTTTTCGGAAGGATTCGTACAATGGCGTTTACCATTCTCTTGTTCTCCTTAGCTACTGCCCTTATCTATTTTGCAACGGATTACTGGCAGCTGTTAATTCTTCGCTTCCTGGTCGGAATGGGAGTGGGAGGAGAATTTGGGATCGGAATGGCGATTGTGACAGAAACCTGGTCGAAAAATATGAGAGCAAAGGCCACTTCAATGGTTGCATTAGGCTGGCAATTTGGAGTATTGATTGCTTCCGTTCTTCCTGCTCTCATCGTTCCCCATTTCGGGTGGAGAGCCGTCTTCTTATTTGGATTAATTCCAGCCTTACTCGCGATATTTGTTCGTAAAAGCTTAAGTGAACCAAAGATTTGGGAACAAAAACAGAATTACAAAAAAGCATTAATCCAAAAGGATAAAATGGGGACCTTGACGAATGAAGAAAAAACTCAGTTAGAAAGCATGAGAAAATTCCCTCTCCGAAAGCTTTTTGCCAATAAATCTGTAACGATTACGACGATTGGTTTAATCATCATGTCCTTTATTCAAAACTTCGGCTATTATGGAATTTTCACTTGGATGCCAACCATCTTAGCAGATAAGTATGACTATTCAATGGCAAAAGCAAGCGGTTGGATGTTAATTTCCACTATTGGAATGTTGATCGGTATCGCCACATTTGGAATTTTAGCCGACAAAATCGGCCGCCGAAAAACATTTACTCTCTACTACATTAGTGGGACGATCTATTGCTTAATCTACTTCTTCCTGTTCAAAGACCCAACATTATTACTATGGGGCAGTGCCTTACTTGGCTTCTTCGCAAACGGAATGATGGGTGGATTCGGTGCCATTTTAGCTGAGAATTACCCCGCCGAAGCACGATCCACTGCCGAAAACTTCATTTTCGGAACAGGTCGAGGATTAGCTGGCTTTGGCCCAGTCATCATTGGACTACTAGCTACTGGAGGCAATTTATTTGGAGCACTTTCTCTAATCTTTATTATTTATCCAATTGGGCTCATCACCATGCTGATTTGTGTTCCAGAAACAAAAGGGAAAGTATTGGACTAAAAAAATGAAGCGGGGCTGTCTTAAAAGGAGCCTGGAATCACTATGAAAAAGAACCACATCATTCCCTGGAATGATTGTGGTTCTTTTTCATTCTCTCCTATAATTGTTCTGTTGGCTGTGTGGGCGGATCTAGCTGGATATCTTCGTTTGCGTAAATTTTTTGAATGACAGTAGAACTTGTCAAGTGATGGATTTCATTGGCTGGCATTTTCATTGATACTCCATTAAAGGCAGTCTTATATCGATGCGTTATCTGATAGGGAACCTGATTTTCTTCTAAGGTTGTTCGGATCTCCTCTTGAAATTTCCGGTGACTATTTTCCACCTGCCGCACAGCTTCTTCAAATGTCAGGTCAATCCCCTTCTTTTCGGCTTCCAACACAGCTATCTTCGCAGGCTGGGTAGTAAAATGAATGACAATAGAAATCGTTTGACTGCTTGAAAGATCAATGGCTGGATCTATTTCAACAGAAGAATCCATTGTTTCTTCACCTCCCCTTTCTTCTAGAGGATAGGTATTATCTCCTTTACTAGCCTGACATCCACTTACGGCCATGACTAAGACGATTAAAAGGGCTCTACAGTAGCACTTCTTCAAAAACATTGCATCTCCTTTATTTTGTGAGTAAATAAAGACAACCTATCAGGATCGTCTCCAATAGATTGTCTTTTCAAACGTTTTTTCATGAAGGTACTTTCAGAGCGAGCTAATTAATATTTTGCTCCATCATCCATTTGTTTTGCCTGAATATTCAGGTTTGAAGTATACTTAACTCCTTGATATTCGTTCCCTGCTTTATGATCCAATTTAATAGCGAAAGAAAGGTCGATATATTGGTCATCGTTTAATTGCCAGAACTCATTCTTCTCCCCTTCTTTTGAACCTTCACCTAATACCATCTTCGCTTTTCCGTTACTGCTTTTTGCAGCTGGTTGGATTCCTTCTTCCTCTACAAACCCAACAACCATTTCAACTCCAGGAGCAATCTTCTTAGATGCTGTCATGGCTTCATTTGTTGGACCATTGAATAGCTGATCCAGATAGATTCTTGATTCTTCCAGGATGTCTTCTGTCATTTCTTCTCCTGCAGAGAACTTATACGCAATATACCCCACTTTATAAGCAGCCAGTGAAACATCAGCATCTACAGAATGGTTGTAAGCAGCTTTTAAATAAGCATCCATATCCCCTGTGTTTTCAATTGTTAACCACTCACCATAAACTAATTGGGATGGAGCAAAACCCGTTTGGTCGACGATCATTGTCTCTATGTCTTGTCCGTTATTGATTTCTAATGTACCGTTTGTAATCTGACCCGTAGCATTCGTCTCGGATGTAAACCAAGAATATGTACCGAAACTTGCTGACACAACAATCGTTCCTACCAGTGCACTGCCTAAGAAAGCATTTTTCAATTTAAACATTTGTATCCCCCATATTCATTATGATTTTGTAAACTTCTCTTGCTTCTGCTTTGGCTTCATTTTTTCATAAACCGTTAAACAAACATAACCTGTTAAAGGGAGAGCAATGAATAGCAGGAAGCCCATCGGACCTTTCGTATAGTGAGCAAGAAAGCCCAGGTTTGGAATATGAAATATCTCTTTTCCTACTATTTCACTTACTGTCGTGATTTCTTCATCCATCGCATTGTTGTTATCACCTTTTGTATAAAAATGCTTCTCTCCATCTTCTTCAACGATGGCAGTGATTCTATGAGTGATCAGTTTTTTCTCTTCATTGTAAAAGGAGATGATGTCACCTTTCCTAAGATCCCCTGTTTCAACCTCTCGAGTAATAATGACATCCCCTGCCTCAAAGATAGGAGCCATACTATTCGATAACACAGTCAGGGGCTTGATCCCAAAAACGGTTAGTGGTTTATTGCTGTTCAGGCTTACGAAAATGGAAAATATGATGATCATGATAAATAAAATGATTGCAATCAGGACTACTTTTTTTAAAAATGATATAATCTGTTCCATCCCTCATCCTCTAGTCTAAGTTGTTAAATGTATAAATTACCTAAATAAAAAAGAAGTTTACATTTTTGATCAGAATTAAATCAAGATTCTGATATCTACTTACATTATTGCATAAGTCTGACAGTTGGTGTATTGGGGGATTTAGCCTCTGAACATTCAGGATTTATGTACTAAAAAAACGTGGATATAAGGTGTAAGAAGTCTGTAAAAGGAAAAGAGGAAGGTTGAAATGTGATAAAATAACCAATCTATAATACCTATGTCAATGCCCCAATTTTGTCTAATTGAGATGTTTTATGTCAGTTTTTGCCCCCGTTCTACCAGCTGATTGGCATGGGAATATCCGTTGTGACTGCAGGAATTGTTCGCTAATGAATGTGTAAATTCGCATAAGACGGATGTTCATCAGGCGGAATTACAATAAGGGCGACGGCTCATTTTCTGCTGCGTCACGTTGAAGGGGTGAAAAGGTAGAAGATCTTGCAGGCTTTACGACTGCGATTTTTCCTTCTAAGTCTAAAGCTCCCAAAGCCTTCTCCAGCGAAAACAAGCTCGTATTCCTTATCTGCCTTCAAAGTGTCAATAAGCTTTTTAGAGCTTGCTTGAAATTGATACCCCAGCATGCTTCCATTGTTTAGCTGAAGGGAATCTAAGAGACATGTGAGAAAAGTATTTAATATTTAAATGTGCAAATAGTCTCATGATCATATAGATCATACTGGATACTTCCAATGATAAAAAAAAGAGTGTTTAAGGAATTTCCCCCTTAACACTCTAACGGATTCGTATGATATTGCCTCAATTTTTTAGTTCCGTGTATGTAAAATAACTAAAACCACCTGTATTGTATTCAGCCTCTCCGCAATCTTTCCAGTTTTTATAGGTTGTCTCATTATCAACAAAATCGTATCCGCTTTTAAAGAAATCTTTTAAATCTGGATAGTTATAGTCAACACCTGTATCAATAACCCCTACTTTCACACCTTCTCCTGAAATATTCTCTTGTTTAACATCCTTGCTGTTACAATGAAATCAAGGTCATTCATAAGTAAAAATATCTACTTCAAAACCATTGATATGTTATCAGTCGATGATGATGAAGCTAAAACTGTTTAGTAGATTTTGAAGATACCAGACTACTATACATGTAAGAGGAACCTTCCCCCTTGCAATCAGGAAAATAGAACCTGGAAAGTATACTTGTTTCTACAATCTATCATCCTCTGATTCCGCTACACATATCCTATAACCATTATATTAAATTCGGGTAAAAGGATCTGATAAATCGAATATTCACCTATTTACCCAATCAAATGGTATTCTTTCTTTTTACTTCTATATTTAATAAGTCGTTATTCTGCCAAAAAGATTTTTTTTACCTAAAAAAGCAACGGCACTTATTCCGTTGCTTCCGTTTTTACCTTACTGTATACTTAATTCCTTCAACACACTCTCTAATGTTTGTCCTTTATATGTTTTCACAGGGTCTGGAGACTGATCCATCCAAGGATTTTGCATTAAATAATTATTGATGACATATTGCATATCCTTTGTGTCTACGACTCCATCGAAGTTAATATCCGTTTCGCGTTTGTCTGTGTTCCAATTCGATTGAATAGAAAGTGCGTCTTTCACATCGATTACATTATCCTGGTTCACATCTCCCGCAGGTGCAGGTTCAGGAAAGATTGCTTTTGCATAAGGTTTCACTTCACCATTTTCTTTCAACCCGACTGTAAAAGTTTTCTTCACCTTGAAATGTCCCGGCATCTCTACCTCTACTGTGAATGGTTTATCCGTTAGTGGTAATTTAGCTAAGAAGAAAGCAGTAGTCGTATAACTATCGATCCCAAAACCGTTTGGATATTCTTTTCCTGCTTCATCTGTTACTTTTACTTTTGCGCCTGCTTTTACATAATCATATTGTGCTAATGGCTCACTCGGTACCCAAGGATTCTTAAATGCTTCCGGAAATACATGCGATTTCAAAATGGAGTACGTCCGCTCCACATGATAAGGGATACTAATACCAGTGGCGGATTTCATCGTATCATCTGTATTGGTGTACGATACATCGAATTGTTTAAAACCTAGATCCCCCGCGTTAGAATCCTCATTTACTTTGTATGTGATATCTACCATTGGGACCTTTCCTGAGACCCCTGTTTGCGCCGCATCACCGGTCAACGTCGCGGTAATGTTCATTTTTATCATCTTCTGTCCGTCGATGGTTACATCCGTATTCACTGTTTGAATGTCCAGTTTCCCATTCAATGTCGCATGCGGTTTGATGCTTTTTACGTCTACGTTCGATGGATACACAAAAGAATATACGGCTTGCTTCATGTTTGTCATATTGTTCATTGAAAGCGTAACCGTCACCGTATCGCCCGCTGTTACTTTCTTTTTATCCGGAATAGCTGTTCCATACTGAGTGCCTTGTTTCACATAATATACCTGTTTATAACTAGAATAGTTCCGCACTGTCGCCATGTTTTCTGCATACATTTTGACTGGTAGCACTGATACACCTGGGATCAGTGAGAGCTCTGTCGAAAACTTTCCGTCAGCGTCTAATGGAACTTCGGTGCTGTATCTACCAAACTCATAAACAAATTTATTATTGGCTTGAGACACATCCATACCGCCAGCTTTCATTTCTTCTACACCTGGATCATAAACAGAACCTGTTAATGGTACCGTTGTTTGATCCGGACTATATTCTACTACACCAGAGTCCACGTTGAGATCGAGGGTTGGCTGGGTAACGCTATAGTAAACCGGTGCATCTGAGGTAAAGGTTTTCCCTTTATCATTTGTCCCTACCATCCTGATATTGTATAATCCTGGCTCGGTTTGTTCCTTATCATACGCGATTGGCTGATCTGGATTTCCCGTTAACGGATGGTAATAACCTTCGTTCAGCACACCTCTTAAATAATATTCAATATTTTCATCCGCACCCATTCCGTCAAATGAACCAAGAAAACCGATTTCTTTGTTCGTTTTTGGATTGACAAGGAAGAGATCCATCGAACGCATATGAGATTTTAATTGGAAGTTAAGGCCAACTGACCATCGGATACCATTATAACCAGCCTCGACAGCGGTCGTAAAAGCAGGCGGATTTACCTCAATATGATCAATACCTTCTTCCGCTGTATGAATGCCAAATGGAACACGATACGTTTCATCCGGATTTTCTTTATTTGTATACACCACATAGCCTTCATAATTTCCTAGTTCCGCCGTTTTCGGAACTAACATCATCACTGCGGTTTTCTTTTTCTTTCCTGCCTTCACTTTCACCGTTTCCTTTGTATGCACGGTGACTCCGTTAGCAACCGCATCGTTGGCTACGCGGGAATAATCGTTAGGGAACCTTTTATCCAATGTTTGGAATTCGACCTTCACGTCATATGTTTTCGTTTCATTACTGTTGTTGAACAGCGTGACAGAGCGTGTATCCCTTATATGCTTTCCATCAGCAACGTGGGCGCCAAAGCTGAGGGCACCGGTCGTCTCTTTAATCGATTGGATTCCCTCATCTGCAAGAGTGGCGGCTCCTCCATCACTTGTTTCCGTCTCGTCATTTACTTGAATGTTGGTTTGAGCATGAATCGCTTTATACGGATTCACACGTCCTGCGCCTACTTCAAATACGCTATATTCTTCACTTAATGGATCCGCTGTATTCATGAGCGTTGTTTTGATCTCGGCAGGCGTCATGTCAGGGTCAGCTTGTTTTAAAAGTGCCGCAACCCCTGCAACATTTGGCGATGCCATGGATGTACCGGATAAACGTTCATACGCAAATTGATAATTCCCGATTTGATCTTCTCCATGCATATATGACGGTACTATAGACATGACAGATACCCCTGGTGCGGTCACTTCGGGCTTAATATCATACAATACGCGGGACGGACCGCGAGAACTGAAGTCAGCTAATACGTCCCCTCCTGTCACAACTGGTTCACCCAATTTATCAAAGGAGAACGTTGCACTGCCGGAAGTTAACGCTTGCTTCATTGCGGTTCCTTGTTCTTTGCTTAAAGAGAATACAGGGATAGAGTCAAAACCTTCTCCTAAATACACATCTTCCAGTGGATAGGCGTTGTATAATAGAAGAGCCTTCGCCCCTCCTTTTTTCGCGTTATTTATCATAGCGCGAAGATCAATATATCCGCGTGTGCCAAGGATAACTTTTCCATTCACATCTTTGTCAAGAAAAGAACCGTCACCTCCATCCACAACCGGAAAATTTTTCCCTCTTAGTTCTTCTATTTTATCGGTAAACCCTCTGGCAACCAGCTTTAAATCCGCTGATACAGTTGTATCGGCATGAAGCGTTCCTTTAAATGTTGGAATTGTAACAGATACATCACTGGCCCCCACAGTAAGCGCCAATGGAGAAGTACCAGGTGAACCAAGTGTATACATTCCGTTTCCTGAGTTTCCTGCTGAGACCACTGCCGTTACGCCTGCCAGCACGGCATTGTTAACGGCAATACTTGTCACATACAATGGGTCGTTGTAATTCGCACCAAGCGACATGTTCAGTACATCCATACCGTCCTCTACAGCTTGGTCAATACCGGCTAATATTCCCCCGGTGCTGCCAGTACCGTTAGGACCTAACACACGATAGGCATAAATATCAGCATCGGGTGCTACGCCGGTCACCGCATAGTCAGACTCGTTCGTTCCTTGTCCGGCAATGATTCCTGCCACATGCGTTCCATGCTGGGTATAATATGTCTGTGCTGACCATGGTTTACCTGCTTCCACCCAATCGTCATACGTTGTTTCCATCGGATCATTATCATTATCCACGAAATCATATCCGCCTTTATAGGCATCTTTTAAGTCAGGATGATTATAGTCGATTCCTGTATCCAGAATTCCGACCTTCACACCTTCACCGGTAAAGCCTTCATGATGGAGCTTTTCGATGCCAGGAAACGTGGTCATCCTATTTGTTTCTGCTTGCTTCTTTGATTTTTGTTGTTCTGTTACAGGCGGCTCAACGTGTACTTCCCTATCACTCCAAACAGCCTTTACCTCTTTAGAATCAAGCAGCGCTTTTGCCTTGTTGGCAGGGATGGTCATCGCCACGCCATTAAATGCATGCTTGTAGGACTGTTTGATTTTGAATGATGATTTCTTCTTTTGTTTTAATTCCTTTTTGAAAATCGTTTGCAAATCCTTTTTAAAAGTTTCATGAGCCGAGTTTACTTTTTCTTTTGCTTTTGTCTTAGACAGGGTTTTTCCTTCTATTTCCGCTTCCAGCATTGCCGTCTTTTCCGGCTTGTCCTTAAATTCAACAATGACAGAAATGGAATCGTTACTCTTTTGATCTACCTCAGGAGATAGTTGCAACCCACCTTGGGCATTCGTTTGTAATTGTTTAATCGCTTGACGCTGCTCTGGTGTAAGCTTTGCCAGCACTTGATCGATCCCTGAAGTTGGCTGTGCATGAACTTGTTGTGTAAAGGAGGCTGGTATAAGACTGCTGCATACAAGACCTGTACTAAGTGCCAACATTGTGACATTTTTGGTGATCCTCTTTTTCATCCGTCTTTCCCTTCTTTCTTAGTTTGATAAGTTCATTATATTTAAATTTGATAGAATTTAAGCTTTGAGAATTTTCATCAAATTTATGGTTTCTGACTAGAATTCTGCTAGAAATCTTAAAATCTTTAGATACCTTATACTGATTTTTGTCCAGAAAAAAAAGCTCAATTTAGAGCTTATGGTTGACCTATTATTTTACGATTTTCTTTAATACTTAATAATTCTATATACTTTTGTTCATGCTCTGGAGTAAGATAATTCCTATATTTCCAGAGGCTAAGTAGGCATTGTTTATACTTTTCTTGGATCCCTTTATTGTTTGCCTGTTCAGCCACGTTGAGCAATTCGTTTAATCCTTCCGTATATCGATTATCGGCACATTGATAGAGGGCATGTGAATAACAAAAATCTAAATAGATTTGCTGCTTAAACAACTCATTACTTGTGGACATTTCTGCAATTTCATCCTTAAAGCGTTTTAATAATAAAGAAGCATCTGTTAATCGATTTAATTTCACATAGGTTTCTAAAATTCTTGGTAAACCTACAAAAAGGTCATCTCGATCAATGAGCCAATTCAAATAATCATCAACAAATTGAAATTGTTGAAACTCGATATATGCAACAAAACGGTTGCCAATCGCAATATCTGCATAATAATCATTTACTTTTTCATAGCGATCGATTAAAGCTAATACCTCTTCTAATGAGCTCCCCAATCTAGTTATTGCAAAGCTCTGGTACAAGAGCGCCCTTCCATAATGGTCTTCTTCTTTAGCCATTTTCTCTAATCTTCGAGCATAATAAAGAACTTCATCCCATTCTTTTAGCATATAATAGGTGGCCGTTATCCATAAATACGATAGCTCCTGAAACTTCTCTGGCATATAGGCTATGTGCTCTAACACATGTGCTAATGAGAATTGTCCTTTTTCATTAAATCGTTTCATATAAAACTTTCGAAAATAGCTGATTGCCACCTCTTCTGAAAATCGATTTGGCATATGTTCAATGATGATTTCATATAAAGGCAACGATTCGTTTTCAAATCCTTCATTAAATAGTTGTTCTGCAACCGAAAAGAGATAGTTTAAATTTTTTGTTCGAACAGATTTAGATGATTCTTCCAGCATTTCGGTAATCATGTAAGAAAGCTCTTTATCATAACCATGCAAAGCACATTTATAGATATACGGAACACTTCTTCGTTTATCCAGATGATGCTTTTGATTAAAGCATGCTTGTACATATTGTAAATAAAACGTTCCTTCAGGAAGATCAAAAGCTTTTGTAATGGCATCTAAATTATGTAATGAGAGAGGTTTTTTCTCATTAAAAATTCTACTAATATCACTTATATGAATACCCGTTTTTGTTGCTAGATCTGTCTTATTCCACTTTTTTCGCTCCATTATCACAATAAACTCATAAAGAAGGGTTTGATTCATCTCCCCACTCCTATTCGATTAATAAAAAAATATCCGAAATGAATATAGTCCTTATGATATCGATATAATAAGCATTGAAAAATAGGTAAAAAGTACTGTTCATTTAATATTTAGAATAATAAGTATCTTTACAAATTCTTCTATATATTTTGTGAAAGAGTATAAAAAAACTTGTAGTAAAAAATTTTTTCTCTACAAGCTGATCTCATTATTTTAAATTATTTTTATCTATATGCAATTCCATTACAACTCCAAATACATGACCAGAATCATCAATTTCCCCATTCAAGTGAAAACCAAAAGATTCATATAATTTTTGTGCTAGTTTGTTGTCTGGATGAAGACTTAAATAAATTTTCTTACAACCATATTGATCTTGCATATTTTGTATTAATAAGGGAAGAAATCGTTTTGCATATCCGTTTCCCTGAAAACGGTAATCAATCATAAAACGATCTAACCAAGCGCTTTGAGTTGAATGCGAAGGCCAGCCATACATTGCATATCCAACAAGAGTTTCATCATCATATAACCCGAAGGAAATCCCATTTTTCTCAAACTGAGATTCCGCTAAAGAAAAAGCATTGCTTTCAATAAATTGATTTTGCTGTTCTGACACGGATAAAGCAGCGACATAACGCCAATTTTCTTTTGTTACTTCACGAATGTGAAGAGGCATGTTTCCAACTCACTTTCTAATCAATAGGCTGTTTTCGTAGAAGTTCTATTATTCATGAAAAGCACCCTATTGTGTAATTCATTTTCATAAGAAAACCCAATTTCTCGTTCAAAACACAGAGAAATTAGGTACTAACGATCTCATAATTCATTTAATCCTTAAGGGATCTGGTACTTTCCCTTTCGATTAACTTCGTATGAATGATGACTTTTTTACAAACTTCCCTTCTTGTGGAAATTCGTTCAAAAAGTAAGTCAACTGCTGTTTCCCCCATTACTTCCGTGTATAGCTTTATTGTGGTTAGAGGAGGGACCATGTATTGGGAAGCCGCTACATCATTAAAACCAACGATACTAAGCTCATCAGGTATTTTCACTCCAAGCTCGTATGCGGCCTTATAGCAGCCAACAGCGATCGTATCATTTGCTACAAATAATGCTGTTGGCCTATGAGCATTACGTAACATCTCTTTAGAAATGGTGTATCCGTCCTTTGGATTATAGCCTCCGATTCTTACATACTCTTCTTTATATAACTTTCTTTCCTTTAAGTAACTCTCAAATACATCCTGTCTCAAATCTTTAAATCTATTGCCAAACATGTCTGTATCAATTCCACCAATAAATCCGATGTCTTTATGACCTAATTCGATTAAATAATGAAGGGCACTAGTCGTCGCTGAATTGAAATCAATCACAACAGAATCAAATAGAGACGAATCTGGATTTGAATCGACAAAGACACAAATTTTATCTAATTCCTTAATAAAATGAATGTCTTCTTTTTTAAAGGTCCCTAAACAAATCATTCCATCAATTTTTTTCAGGCTTTTTTTGGTATCATTTTTCCCAACTCTATATAGCTCAAATCCATTACTTTTAAGTTTTTTTTCTAATGAAACTCTAATCGAAAGATAATAGGTATCGACTAGCTCCTCTTCAAGTGAAAAGGAATAATATAATCCAATTTTCTTTTTCGGTTTTGTTTTTTTCTTAGGAACCATTTTATAGGCTAGTTCCTCAGCCGCTTCAAACACTCTTTTTCTCGTTTCGGGTGATACATTTAAGGTTTCATCGTAATTTAATACACGTGATACAGTTGTGATTGAAACCTGGGCTAGATCTGCTATATCTTTAATTGTTGCCATCATTTCTACCTACTTAACATTATTTATTTACCTTATTTTACACAATTTAGTGAAAAGATTGAAATCTTTAATCTTGTCGTTTATGTGATTTCTTTAAGGTATTTCTTTTTCAAAAAAGTAAGCTTTGTTTCAGAAATAATAATTGCACAAAGGATAAAGACTGCACCTATAATCATTTTTATTGTCATCACTTCACCTAAGATGGTAACGGAGAAGACCATTCCCCAAAAGGATTCAGTCGAAAGGATGATGGCTGCTTTAGTATCTGTGGTGAATTTCTGAGCGATTGTCTGTAATAAAAACGCTACTGTCGTTGATACGATCCCTAAGTAAAAGAGAGACGTTATCCCTTCTCTTTCAATCGAAAAACTCATTTCCCCTTTTAATAGTATCACAATGAAGCCGATCAATGATGCAGCCATCATCTGAATAAGGGTTAAATGAATAGGATCCTCATCCTTCACAAATTTAGCTGTATAGAAAATATGAAAAGCAAAAGCAACGGCACATCCTAGCGTTAATAAATCCCCTATATTGATTTCAAAGGATAGCTTTAGTGATAATACACCTACCCCAATGATCGCCAAAATTGCCCCTAATAGTTCAAATTTATTGATTTTCTTCTTATATATAAGGAAACCAATAAATGGTACGATCACAACATTCACAGCTGTTAAAAATGCATTTTTCGAAGGAGTTGTATATTGTAACCCTACCGTTTGTAAAGCAAAGGCCAAATACAGAAACACACCAATTATTGTCCCTTTTATAATGGTTTGTTTTTTAATAAATTTTAGCTTTTTATAAAAAACACAGCTTAATAGGATGACGCCAATGAAAAACCTAATCGCCATAATTTGGTAAGGTGTATAATGTTCAAGAGAGATCGCACTTGCCACAAATCCACTTCCCCATATGACTGCCGTCACCATAAGACTTATTTCCCCGATATATTTTCGCATTTAGTCCTCCATGCTTTTATTTTCCAATAGTAAAAGAAACACACTTGACGTCCATGTAAATGAGGTATCTACTAAGCCCTTTCCAGTGATAGGATCAAAATTTTCCGCCATTCCACCAATTAAGGTGAGGTTCAAAAATTTATCACGTATTCGATCTCCGATTTCCTGATAGCCATTGTTTCGTAGAGCATCAATAAAAAGATATGTCACCGGCGCCCAAATGGGACCAAGCCAATATCCATTTTCTTTATAATACTTACTTTTTACACCCTCTGTAGCTAATCCATAATTCGTTTCAAACTCGTCTTCTAGATTTGCTACTAATTTGTCTAGAATGCTTCGATCTAACCTATATCCAATGATAAGAGGTAATCTAAGAATTAAACTAGTTCTTATTTCGATTTTTTCTCCTTCTCTCCCAACTCTTCCGAAGAAGCCTTCTTCATCGTGAAGTCTTTCCATTAGGAGCGTAAAAAGTGAATCTGCTCGTTCTTTAAAGCTCGTTGCTTCCTCTTTCTCGCCTAATATTTCCGCAAACTTAGAAAGGATGTCATAGGATCTTATTAAAAAGCTTGCAAGATCAGGTGCTTCTACAGGCATTCCCTTATGAAACAAAGAAGCATTGTCCCAGCCAGAATCGTTCCCATGCTTATAATGTGGTAATTTTCTGGGATAGGTTCGATATAAGTCAAAGTATTTCAATACTTTTTTCGTAGATTCATAGACCAATCTTACTCTTTTTTCATTTTTGAAATAGTCATTCTTCTTCATTAACTTTTCATATGTGTAGGCAAAGATAGGAGGTTTAATACAGTTATAGGAAACGAATTTATCATTGACAAAATCAGGATATGCTCCAGACGCATCTTGCATACCCATAAATATCTTTAACTGGGAATAAGCGAGTTCAGGGTAATGCTCCCCCAGATTTAAGGCATTAAAACAATTATCCCAAGACCAAATATTATACATCCACAGCTTCGACATATACATGGCATGATCTTGTAGAATCCCATGAGGATGAACGACGCTGGACCAGGTTATATAGGCTGCTCGCTCTATGGATGAGCGGTACGTTTGGATTCCCTTACTCATATTCGCAAACCATTGTTGGTATTCCTGTTCGACCTTTTCTCTTCCTTTATGAAAAGGTTTATATTCTTTTTTTTGACTAACGACTCGATAGCTCTCTACGACGAAGTGTCCATCGTTCATTCGAATATCCACAAAATCATTTCCAATTATATTCCAAGGTGCGTTTATGGATAGTTCACCCGTTAACTCTGTAATCTTTAGCTTTAATTCCTTTGGATAGATGTGATATTCAACTATTCCATCCTCTAACTCTATTAACGTATCATATTTTACTTTTTTATCTCTGAGTCTTAATTCTACACCTTTCACTTCAATATGAAGTTCATCTTCTTCTGGAATGATCATTTCTACATAATGTTCTTCGTCTTCATGCAGAAACAATTTTAAAGAGGTTTCTGTTGCTACGATATCAAACGGTTTTTCGATCCCATCTTTTAAAAGGGTTATTTTGAATAGCTTGGATGGTGCTTCATCTCCACCATGGACATCTCTAATGTATACATTCTCTGAATCCTTTTCTTTAGAAATACAGAAATAAGAACCAAATCTTGAAAAGGGTATTTCGCTTATGTCTAAATTCATCCCGAATCTCTCCTCTAAAAGAAATGAATGGAGCTATCTCATAAGTCGAAGGTTGGCTTTGAGATGCCCCTTTTTCATTTTTATAACGTTGATATAGTGAATTGACATTTCTTTCGACAGTCTGCACATGAGAGCGTATTTTCTGCAAAAGGTTGATCAAACGATTGTGGTTTTCTTTATTAGTGAGGATTCTAAATCGTAACTTGTGAATAAAATTCGATACTCGTGCACAAATTAGCCATTCTCGTGCATAATTTTGAAAAGTCGTGCATATCCTCTTCCTTAATAAGAAAATAAACGAAAACACAAAGATATGCACACCGCCGTTACCTCAAGCTCCCAAAATTTGAAAATGAACAATAGAAATCCTCATGGATCAGCCCATTATCGAACCCTAAAGAACTTACTCTCTTCCACTATGTCATCTTTCTTAATTTTTCTCATTTCTAACTCAATCATAAAGTCTTCGATTCTGACTCGATATTTGGGAAGCTGCTCTTCTCCACAGCTGTTACTTCCAAGACCACTTTGTCTATAGTCAATGGTTAAGACATTAAATGGAGACTTTTTAATTTCCCCTCTATGCTTCGCCTCTTCAAGAGCACTCGTTTCATAGTCATGAATGGTAAAATCCTTAAGCTCCTTAAAATTTATGATAAATGATTCGTCTTCCTTCGATAATGCAAGGAATGAAGCATCGCTTCTTAAACCATTTTCTTGAGGGTAAACATAATCTGTATGCATCTCTTCTACCTTTTTACGATAAAGTCCAATACTTTGGCTTCTTTTACTATCTGGATAGCTTTCTAAGTCCCCGCGGCCAAACCATGTAACATCACGATATTCATTATTTACATTCATGGTAATCCCAATTCGGGGTACCATTTCCGGGACTTCCTTCCCTCTAATGACTTTCGTACCTTTCAATTGAAGATTTAAGACACCCTCTTTTGTCATTCTGTAATGATAAATAAGCTGAAAGCCCCAAGCTTGATTAATGGAAGATAGGTACTTCGTGATCTCAACATCTATATACCCTTCATTCACCTGATAATGAATAGAATCCACCTGTTCTTTCGCATCCTTCAAGAAATATCTATTGATCCAGTCATCCTTCTTATACATATCATTATCAATGACAGCTCTCCAAAGTGTGAGCTCAGGTCCGTTACTGACAAACTCCTCACCTTCTACATGAAAAGATAATAATTTCCCGTATACCTTTGAAAAAACGATTTTACATTCATCGTTTTCTACTATGAGTTGTAGGTCATCTTCAAGAATATTGAGTTCTGCTATATCATCGTTACCATTACTTTTAACGACTTTATTAACTTTTGTTGCTTCAAGGAGAAAAGCTTCTTTCGTTATAAGGTGACCTTTACTAGCATAAGAAGTATCCTCTGGTTCTAAATAGCTTAAATGAATATAAACTTCGTCATGCTTTAAAGCTTCTTGAAAACTTATCGGTAAAGTCATCACCAAATCTTCTTGGGCGCCGATACTTCCTAAGAGTAATTCCTTTTCTTCAATGAGTACATCAAAGGATACGACCTTGATGTTTAAAATCACTCCCTCAAGATTACGAAAATCATAGCGGTTGGTCACCTTTATCTTTAAATAAGTCTGATCCATCATCTCCGTTACGATTGGTTCAATGACTTTTTTGTATTCAATTAGACCCGGTGATGGTGTTCGGTCTGGGAAGACGAGACCATCTATACAAAAGTTTGTATTCGTAGGGAAATCACCATAATCTCCGCCGTAAAGATAATTCACATTACCGTGTTCATCCACTTGTTCAATCCCGTGGTCATACCATTCCCAAATAAATCCACCTTGTAACCTCGGGTATTTCCTCATTATTTCTTGATATTCAGTCAAACCACCAGGACCATTTCCCATGGCATGACCATACTCACATAAAATATGTGGTTTTTTCCCCTCGTTATCCTTTCCAATCTCTTTAAGCACTTTTAATCTTGTGTACATGGTAGAATAAACGTCACTATAAGCAGCCATCCGGTCTCCCTCATAATGGACTAATCTAGTAGAATCGATTTCTTTTATCGCATTATACATGGCTGTAAAGTTTCTACCTGCACCTGATTCATTGCCTAAGGACCAAATGATAATACTTGGGTGATTTCGGTCTCTTTTCACCATCCGAACCGCTCGATCCACATATTGTTTTTCCCACAATTCATTGTCACTTAGCCAATGGTAATTTCCTGTGTTTTCAAAGCCATGACATTCAAGATCCGCTTCATCCATCACATAAAGCCCATATTGATCACATAAATCATAAAAAAGATCATTGGCAGGATAGTGTGATGTCCTAACTGCGTTAATATTATGTTTTTTCATTAATAATACATCTTGAAGCATATCCTCGTACGTTACTGTTCTTCCCATTTTCGGATTAAAATCATGTCGATTCACTCCATTAAAGAAGATTCTTTGACCATTAAGTCTTATTTCATTATCAATGATGTCAATCGATCTTACCCCAAATTGTAATGGAATCATTTCTTCTTCAGCATTCGGTAATGAATACGCGAGTGTTAGTTTATATAGGTTCGGCGTCTCTGCACTCCATAACAACGGTTGATGCATCTCTCTAAATGCATGAAATCTTCCATCTATTACGTCGATGAAAAATTCATCTACTTGTGATTCTTGATTAAACAGCTTAACCTTTATTTCTTTTACTTTATCTGTAAAAAAACGCCCTGCTACTTTTAAAGTAAAGTTTTTATACTCTTCATCTGGCAATGTTTCAATAAATACATCCTCTACCGTATGATGATTGATTCTAAAGAACTCAACACTTCTAAATATGCCTGAGAGCCACCACATATCCTGATCCTCTAAATACGTTCCATCGGAAAACTGATAAACTCTAACGGTTAACCGATTATGACCGTTTATCACATACTTGGTTAGATCAAACTCTGCTGGCATTCTTGAAACTTTACTAAAACCGACATGATGTCCATTCACATACAAATCAAAAGCTGAATCTACACCGTTGAATTTTAAAATTAATTTTTCATCTTCATTTAGTTCGTTTAGCGTTACATCTTTAAAATATATACCCGTAGGATTTTCTTGGGGTACAAATGGCGGATTAATGGCAAACGGATATAGTACGTCTGTATAATGCATTTTCCCATAACCTTTTAATTGCCAGCAGGATGGAACCTCGATCGTATCTAAATGATCGATATCGAATTCTTTTGCTGCAAATTGTGGTGGTGAAAACTCTGGAGCTTCTAGAAAAAGAAACTTCCAAGGTCCATCCAGTAATAAATATCCATCACTATTTTCTTTATTAAACGAAACGGCATCTTCAAAATCTCTGTATCTATAAAAATCGGTATGAGCAGGAAGTTTATTGATCCCAGTAAGGTGAACGTTTTCCCATCTCTTCATTTCTCGTAGCATTTCATATCCTCCGTTTTTACTTAGGCTGTTTTCGTAAACTTTGTTGCTAAGATCCCCTTATGTTCTTGATGTCAGAAGGGAAAGGGGCAAATAGCCAATTTTATACAAAGAGATCCTTACTTAATGGATCCACTGATTCCTTCCACAATATATTTCTGCGCAAACATAAATACTAATATTGGTGGAACAATCATAAACAATGTTATCGACATGATCGGTAATATTTGAAGGTCGTGTACGCCCTTAAAAGCCGCTAATCCTAGTGCTAAGGTATACTTAGATTGATCCTGTAAATAAATTAAAGGCCCTAAATAATCATTCCAAACCAATAGAATGTTTAAAACCGCTATTAAGATTAACGGTGCTTTCATAATCGGCAGAAATATTTTATAGAAGATTTGGAATTCATTGGCTCCATCGATTCTTGCTGCATCTTCTATATCCCGAGGGATATTCATTAAAAACTGTCTAAGTAGAAAGATAAAATAAGCCGATCCAAAAAATGCTGGAACAATTAACGGTTTTAATGTGTTAATCCATCCAAACAGATTAAATTGCATATACAGTGGAATCATTGTAACGTCCCACGGAATCATCATCGTTGATAAAAGCAAGATAAATAGGATTCCTTTATATTTAAAGTTAAATCGTGCAAAACCATACGCAACCAATGAACACGAAATGAGTTGACCAATCGTTGTCATGACGGTAATGATGATGGAGTTTTTTAAATACACTCCAAATGACTGACTTGTCCATGCATCAATGAAATTCTTAAACTGAGGAATTTCAGGGAAGATTTTAGGTGGAAAGCTAAATACTTCTGCTTCCGTCTTAAGTGCTGTTAAGATCACCCATACAAAAGGGAATAAAAAGTAAAGGGAAAATAAAACAAGAAGGATATAAACAACGATTTTATGAGTTTTTGTAATCTTCATGATTTCTTCCCTTCCTTCTTCACTTCATTTTCATAGAACACCCATGCAGACGATGATTTAAATATGATTAATGTTAATAATAGAATGATGATGAACATAAACCATGCATTTGCACTCGCATAGCCGAGCTTATGATGTTTGAATGCATTGTTATAAACAAATAAGCCATAAAAATACGTTGACTTTAATGGTCCCCCGCCCGTCAAAAGCAATACTAACGTTAATTGCTGTAAAGCAGCTATAACAGAAGTAATCACATTAAAGAGGATGGTTGGTGTGATACTTGGAATAGTAATGCTAAAAAACTGCCGCAACGGACCTGCCCCATCAAGGGCCGAAGCTTCATAAAGCTCAGGTGAGATTCCCTTAATGTCTGTATAAAAGATAAGCATCATGGTTCCAACTCCCCAGGCACTTGCAATCACGATTGTGACGATGGCCCATTTCGGATCAATGAGCCACTTCGGACCTTCAATCCCGATAAAGGATAATAAATAATTCAACACACCATACTCAGAGTTAAATATCCACCCCCATATAATCGATATCGCTACACCTGAAACCACTGTTGGAAGATAGAATATCGTCCGAAAGGCTTTGATCCCCTTTACAGGTTGTGTGATTAAAAGCGCAAGCATCAATGCTATGATTAGGTTAAGAGGTACAAAGATTAACGTAAATTTAAAGGTAATAACTAAAGATTCATAAAACTGAGGGTCTTGCGTAAACATTTTCTTATAGTTACCAAGCCCAATGAACTTTGGATCACTCGTAACAGGCCAATCAAATAAACTCATAATCAAAGAAAATAGTAATGGTCCAATCGTAAAAACCAAAAACCCAATGATCCACGGCAGAATAAAAAGATAGGGGATCTTATTGCTCACTAGCTTGAATTTCTTTGGTCTTTTCTTTTTTGAAAACATAAAATAACCCCTTAGGAAAAATCAGATTTACTTACAATACATCGAATTGGAAAAAGCATCCTAAAACAGCTCTTGATGCTTTTCCGCATTTAAAATGATCTTTACTCACTCATTTCTGATACTTCATTTAGCGCTTTCTTTGGCTCCATTAACGTACTTGGATTAAATATTTGTTCAAATGCAAGGTTTAAGCTTTCAGAAACAACACTCCAGTCTTCCACTAGATAGGATGATGGTGTATAACCATCACTCTTTTCAAGCATCGAATAGAATACACTTTTAACCGGATCTTCCTCTAGCTTCTCTTTTTCTACTAAACTTTTAAGTACAGGAAGTTCATACTCAATTCTTTGTTTATTCGCTTCTTCCCCTGTCCAATATTTCATGAATTCAAAGGCAGCTTCTTTATGCTTAGAATCTTTTGACATCGCTATACCAGAAGAACTAATGATACTCACACTTTTTCCATTATCAAACTTGGGTAATTCAATCACACCATAATCAATTCCGGCTTCTGTTAAAGTCCCAAGTGACCATGCACCGTTCACAAACATCGCAACTTTTCCTGACTTCATTTCAGTTGCACCTGAACCTTCAGTTGTTACCGCATAGCCTTTTTTCAGCATATCTTGAAACATATCAAAGACTTCAATCGACTCAGAGGAGTTAATCTTCCCCTTCAGCTTACCTTCTTTATCTACATAGGAAGTACCATTGCTCCATAAATACATTTCAAAGTCATATGGATCCGGTTGTCCTGAAAAAGCAAATCCAGAAATTTTCTTCTCTTTATCCGTCAATTTCTTAGCGGTTTCTTGTAGTTCCTCCCAAGTCCAGCCAGCCTCAGGATAATCGATTCCTTTTTCATCAAAAAGTGTTTTATTATAGTAGACTACATGAGTTGTATATCCAACTGGCAATCCTAGTACTTTCTCATTTTGAGTATTATAGTTCCATAGAGCATCATAAAAATTATCTTTATAACCCTCCCCCTCTTTTTCAATATAAGAATCAAGAGGTTCTAAAGCATCTTTGTATAATGGATAATTCCACATGTACATAACATCTGGAGCATCATTCCCACCCATACCAGCTGCTATTTTCGTGTCAAAATCAGCTCCGTATGCTTCAAGAACAACATTAATCTTGTCATGCTCAGCATTGAATTTATCGACTAAGTCCTGCTGCAAATCCAGCGTTTCTTCAGAGTCCCATGTGGCAAATCGAATGGTTTTAACACCATCTTTTCCCCCTTCATCAGCACCTGATGATGAGCTGCATCCAGACAGTAGTAAAACAGTAGCAATCGCAAATAACAAAAACATTTTAAATTTTCTGTATTTTTTCATTATACCCCTCCTCGTTATTTACATTTGATTATAGTTTTTATTTTACTAAATGTAAACGTTTTATTTAAGTTTTTACTAAAATATTTACTAATTTTCGGAATGTATAACAACCCCTTTTGGTTCTAACCGGTATTCCTCATGGGCTTGCGCAGTGCAAATATTAATAAGATACCTAATTTAAATGGCCCATTCTACTATTCATAAGTTTTCACCATTTTACTAAAATATATTTCATTTACTGAGCACCTCGATTTTTTTCCTTTGGATAAGTTGAAAGCACTTTGTGTAGTCACTCTTCTAGATTTTTGAGTACGGATTGGATTATTTTCAATTGGACCTCGGGGAAGATTAGCGGATTTCGTGCTAGAAGATAGGGTTTATTTTTTGAAGAATAAAGGAATTGCACGAATTTTCATTTTATTGAACAAAAAATAAAATAATTGCATATTTAGAGTTATTTACATATAAAAGAGCCAATCCTCGATCTTTACGGTCTAATATAAAAAAAGCAACGAGAGGGGTACCACCGTTGCCTTTTTCATAGATTATTAAACTTCAAGTTCTTTCAAAATACTCTCTTATGAATTACCTTTGTTTTCCCTTTTATACTATTCCTCCACTAACGGTACAAAGTTTGGCGTTCTTCGTGAAAGGATTAATTGTTCTTGGTTAAACCAAGCATCAGATTGCAGAGTGTTAAACTTCACCACCAAAGCTTCTTCTTCATCCTCTGAAGCAACAACCGGTTGATCAAGGCCATATAAAGGATCGAGGGTGTATAAGCTACTTCTTCCTTGATAATCACGATCTGTCCCAATATAGTTTGCTATCACCGTGTAAGCTTGGGCTCCTATTGCAACCGCATCCCACGTGACCATTGAACCTTCTGGATATTCATTAACCGAGAGTTCTTTGTTAATTTCCATCGCACCGCCAAATTCTCCATGCCATGCTGAAGGGATCGCTATGATGTCAGCACGTTTAACTGCCAGTACACCTGATGCCTCAGGATATTGTGCATCTTCTCCTAATAAAACTCCGATTCTTCCTAACTCTTTCGATTCAAACACTGGTAAAGTAGAACCAGCTTCAGCCCATTTTTTATCAAATTTATTAAGGTGTGTTTTTTGATATTTCCCTATCGTTTCACCACTAGAAGACACAAGCTGGGCAGAATTATATAAAGACTTGTTCTCCTTTTCAATAAATCCATAAACAATAGATACTCGATATTCTTTAGCTATATCTGCTATGAATCTAGCTGTTTCTCCCTGAGTATCCTCAGCTAGAGCTTCTATTTCTTTTTTTCTTTTTCCATCAACGGGTCCCGTTAAGGAGAGTTCAGGAAGAACAACTAGGTTTAAGTCGTTATTTTGTTTTTTGGCTTCCTTTACCAGTTTTATAATTTTTTCTTTATTTTTCTCTTTATCTCCAATAATCGGTTCATATTGAAGAGCCGCTGCTACTACCTCATGGGAAGTTGTATTTTTTGTATAATCCCATGGGGCTACATAATGAACGATCTCCTTGTACAATTCTGGTCTTCTATTTTTTAGCCCTTCTTTATTCTTATTATCAAAAAGCTGAGGGTCAATGGTTGCATAAGTAATTGTAGGTTCGTCGACATCCTGACTTTCATTCATCACGACAGAGGCTTCTGCAAGTTTTTTTCCTTCTGGTGACCAGATTGCGCTCCCTCCGACCATGTGAAATCCATTCTCCGTATTAGAGCGGTTAGCACTAATAATATACATTCCATTCTGTTGTGCTCTAGCAGGAAGGGCGGAAATCGTTTGTGCGGAGGAATTAGTAGGAAAAGCCAAGATGTCAGCCCCTTTAATGCCTGCTAATCTAGCCGTTTCGTAATAGGCAGAATCCATACATATATTGATGGCGATTTTTCCAATCTTAGTATCAAATACTGGTACACCTAAATCTCCCCAGGCAGCCCAGTGCATTTCCGTTTCCCACATCTGTGTTTTACGATATTTCCCTATATAGCCTTCTGGCCCCACCAAAGCAGCTGAGTTATAATACATTCCTGTTTCGTTCTCGACTTCTGCCATTCCAAATACAATATAGGCATCATATTTTTTCGCAAGCTTAACAAAGGCATCCGTCGTTTTACCAGGAATCGTATCAACGAAAGGACGAATGGCTTCACGGTTTGCATAGTCGTAACCGGTTGTAGACATTTCTGGTGCAACGACAAGTTTGGCTCCTTTTGTTAAAGCTTCTTCTGTTATTTTCAGTAGTTCTGTAATGTTTTTCTCTCTCTCGTTTAGAATAGGATTGAACTGGATGGAAGCCACCTCAAAAGGTTCAGCTTTTTTCTTTTGATTGTTTTGATTATGTGGTTTAGCGAAGGAATCTGTTGAGCCAATTTCACATCCAGATAATATCAAGACTGAAATGAACAAAAGAAATAGGATAATATTTTTTTTCATAGACATCTATTACTCCTTTTTTAAATGATTAGAGTGTATTCGATTGAATGTCTTATCAATAAATCCCCTTTATAATAACTCCTTCTATATTCAAAAATATCCTTTCAATGATGAGAGAATAGATAAAGCTGTCCCAAAAAGAATCTGGAACCACATGTTTTTCATTCTTTAGAAGAGGTATTGAAAGTTCTTCTAGATATTGAATCCTGTGTTTCCTGACACTCTTGATTGGAACAGCTTCATAAATGAGACTCGGATTAGGAGCTTTTTCTCTCTATACACGTATATTTCAAATCTCAAATTCTATGGTCTACTGAATATAAATTCCACACGATCTAGCCAACAACTCAACAAGGTGGATCGATTCTGGCTGCCCTTCCCCGTAAGTATTGATCCCATGTGATATTTGAATCAAGCAACCAGGATTGGAAGTGACTACGATATCTGGTTTGATGATGTTCACTTCATCCATTTTATCGCCTAGTATTTTCATCGATTCATCGTACTGTTGAATGTTGTAAATCCCTCCAGAGGCACAGCAAGAGTTCTTGCTTGGTAATTCGATATACTTGACTCCCGGGATTTGTTGAATGAGCCATTCTGGGAACGCTCCTGCTTTTTGGACATTTGATAGATGGCATGAAGGTTGATAGGTGACGACTTTATCAAGCTTCTCCGTAAAAGGAAGAGAATTTAAAGAGGATAATACCTCAGAAATATCCTTGATTTTCCCCGTAAATTTCTTCGCTTTCATCATCCACTCTGTATCGTCTTTCAATAGATGGTCGTATTCCTGAAGAATCGCCCCACATCCGCCTGCATTGGTAATAATCGTATCTACCGCATATTCTTCAAATGCAGTAAGGTTTTCTTTTGCTAATTGGCGGGCTTGTTTCATTTGTCCCTGATGAGCATGGAGGGCACCACAACAGGTTTGTTCTTCAGGAACATAAACGTTACAGCCTGAAACCCTTAGGAGTTCAAGAGTATAATAGTTAACGTGATAGAACACGGCATCATTAATGCATCCGAGAAATAAAGCGACCGTTTTCACTGCATTTTCTGTTTTGGCTTCGTACAGCCTACCTCTTTTAATCTGGTATTTTTTTGCAGGAACCTTAGGGAGTGCCTTTTCAAAGCTTCCTACGTTTTTGACCAGCTTTTCGGATAGATTGGTAGACCGTACAAATTTTTGCAATCCACTTTTTTGATAGAGATAATACAGGTCACTGGATACCTTCATTGATTTAGGCTTTGTAAATAGTTGGTTTAAAGCAAAATCCTTAAAGGCATGATTTTTCTTTTCATGGACTTCCATATCGTGTATGACTTCTTTAGCATTTTCTAAAATCGAGCCATATGGAACATCGACTGGACATGCGATTTCACAAGCTCTACACCCAAGGCAAAGGTCAATGGGCACCTTCAAATCTTCAATAAGATCAATTTTCCCTTCTGCCGCCATTTTGACAAGATTGATCCGTCCCCTTGGCGAGGCGCTCTCCGTTTCCATAGACTTATAAGTCGGACAAGCTGGAAGACAGTAGCCACACTGGATGCATTGGTTGACTTCATCATAGGTTTTCTTATAAAGAACGTTAGTGAGTGTGTCATCCTTACTCATTTTGCGTTAATACCACCTTTGTTTGCCCTTTCTGTGGAAACATTTTGCCCGGGTTCATAATGTTGTTAGGATCCCAAGCTTCCTTGATTTTTTTCATTAAATCAAGGGTTACCCCAAGCTCCCCTCGCATGTAAGGGGCTTTTAATATTCCAATGCCATGCTCACCAGATAACGTTCCACCGAGGTCAATGGCTGCTTGGAAGATTTCGCCGACAGCAAGCTCAGCCTTTTTCATTTCTTCTATATTTCTCTTATCGGTAATAATGTTTGGGTGAAGATTCCCATCACCGGCATGACCGAACACAACCAAATTTAGCTGATATTTATTACGGATCGAATGAAGTTTTTCGATCATATCCGGAATTTTGCTTCTTGGCACCGTCGCGTCTTCTGAAATTTTCGTTGGCCCTAATTGGGTAATAGCGGGTGATACCATTTTTCGAGCTTTCCAAATCTTCATACGATCTTCTTCTGTTTTCGCTACCTTTACCTTTGAACCTGGAAAGGCACTGCAAATTCTAGAGCATTTATCGATTTCTTCATTGACCGATGCCATATGGCCGTCAACCTCAATGATGACAATCGCTTCCGCATCAAGAGGCAGGCCTGATGGCTGATAATGCTCCACCGCTTCAATACAGTATTTGTCCATGAGCTCCATGGCCGCTGGTAAAACTCCTGAAGACAATATATTGGTAATCGCCCGACCAGAGTCTACTACACTCTGAAAAGAAGCGAGCAAGGTCATTTTATGGGCAGGTTTTGGAATGAGACGTAGCGTAACTTCTGTGATGACTCCAAGCAGTCCCTCAGACCCAACAATAAGTCTTGTTAAATCAAAGCCTGTTACATTTTTTACTGTTTTTCCACCTGTTCGGACGATCTCTCCCGTGGGTGTAACCATTTCTAAACCAATAACGTATTCCTTCGTGGTCCCATATTTTAACCCTTTAGGTCCACTTGAATTTTCAAGGATGTTCCCCCCAATCGTTGAGACATGGGAGCTGCTTGGATCCGGAGGGTAGAACAGCCCTTCCTTTTCTGCATTTTCATGAATGCTCGAAGTAATTACACTTGGGGTGGCAATCGCAAGCATATTTTCTTTATCAATAACTAAGGTTTTTGGGTACTGCGACATATCGAGCACCATCCCCCCCATTGTCGGGAGAGGGCCGCCACTTAAAGAAGTAGCAGACCCTCTGGGATAAACCGGAATTTGATAGGTATTGGCTATCATGATTATTTTGCTGATTTCTTCCTTAGATTGGGGTTGAAGAACCACTTCTGGCAAATATTCACCAAATGAAGCGTCAAAGCTAAATGAATACAGATCCTTCTTCTTGGTGAAAATTCGACTTTCTTCAACGATTCCTCTTAGCTCATTCAGAATTTGTTCATTCATTTTTATCAACACCTAATAAGGTTCGTGGATTTTCTTGAAGCATCCTAATGACTTGCTCTTCACTAACTCCATGTGAGAGAAGCTCTTCTACAAAACGATTCATGGCATAAACAGGTGCCTCGTGGTGTGGCTGACCATAATCGGTGACAAGAATACAGGATTCATGACCAATGATCTCAATTGTTTTTGCCATTTCTTCTACCGTTAAATCGTGAAAATCCGAGCTGCAGGCTAACAAACATTTTTCAATCATACATCCTTCTGAAGCAAAATATAGTTGATCTTCAAGTGGGATTTTTGATATCCCCATGTCGGCATGCTGTATAATGATTTTCCGAACCCCTGCTTCTTTGGCCGCACGTACAATTTGATGCTGTTCTTTTAAAGACATATGACCTGTTGCTAAAACCGCGTCATAGTCCGTGATCAGGCGAAAAATTATTTCTACTTCTTCTATTAAATGACCGTCTTCGTCTATCGAAACGGTTGACTCGGACAAAAGAGGATTTCCATTGAATAGCTTCGTATTTTTACTTTTGAAGTATTGCTGATGCTGACCAGCAGAAAGGGTGGGAAACCAAACGACCTTCCCTCCCATTTTTAGCGCAGTTTCAACTGCATATGGATTGAGTCCCCCGACATGCTGATTCAGGACGATACCACCAAATACGCTTACAGAAGGCTCTTTCTCATTTAAGAGAAAGGCCCGCTCAGCCGTTGATGACTCATGACTTTTTAATACGATTCCGCCCATCTTTGCCGCTTTCGCATCTTCTAGAAGCTCCCAATCGGTTTGCCTTCTTTTAAAAATACTTGGGGAACTATGAACATGGAAATCATATGAACCCTCAAGTAAGGGATGAAACTGATTTTTCATAGAGATCACCTTTAAGTGCATGTTGTAGAAATTCATCTAGCTTGTTGTTTAAACGAATAAATTCAGCGTGGTCTTCAAACATAAAATCGTTATGTTTGCCTTCAATCCAATAGAAGGTTTTCGGTGAGTTTGCACGCTGATAAAGGGATACAGATTCTGACTTTGGATGAAGAAGGTTGTCTTTTCCATGTCCGATGAATACCGGCACAGGGGAAATCTTCTCTACTACATCTTCTGCGTTCGTCTCTAAAATAGAATCAGTAAATAATAGTTGTGTCTCATGACCAAATCCATAAACGGAGGACAATTCATTTTCAACATAATCCTTAGTAGCAGGGTCTAACGGATAATGGATGAAGGTAGGAGCTAATTGAGATTTCCCCTCATTAGCTCGGACTTTACGATCTTCATCCAATACTTTCTCAATCTCTGCCCATTCCACATAGGAATGAATCGACTTCAACCATCTCTCTCCATTATAAAAGCCATTTAACCCTGCAACGGCTTTAACTCTTTTGTCTTTTGCTGCCACATGGATGACATTGCATGCCCCCATTCCCCAACCAATTAGACCGATTTTGTTCTCGTCCACATTTTCGTGAGTCGATATGTAGCTAATAGCGTGTTGAATGTCTCTGACTTGCTCCTCTAATACGACTCTACCTTTCTCTCCTTCACTATCAGCAAAACCACGATAATCAAAACCAAAACAGAGATATCCTTTTTGCGTTAGTTTTTCAGCGAATAACTTTGGATAGAATTCATTAAAGCCTTGATATCCTGAGTTAATGATGACAGCAGGGTATTGTTTACTTTCATGAAATTGATCTGGCAAATAGTAGCTTCCTTTTAACGTTAATCCATCACTATAAAACTCTACTTTTTTTTCTAACATTTTTTCACCTCTTATGATTATTCAGTCTCAAACCCACAAATGAAAACGCTTAACTCTTAACTTGTAATACAAGTATACTACCAATCTCATTTTTTTCAATATGTAATTGTAATTTTCTAAAATTATTGTATACTTGTATTACAAATGAGAACGCTTACTTATTAAATGAGGGGGATGAATATGAACGAATTTTCAATATGGTCATTAATGATTGACATTAGTGTTATTTCAGGATTGCTACTGGTTGGAACGATTTTACGTGCAAAGGTGAAATGGGTGCAAGCTCTTTTTTTACCAGCTAGTATGATTGCTGGATTTATAGGGCTGGCTCTTGGCCCAAGCGGAGTAGATATCCTTCCTTTTTCGGATCAGCTCACAGCGTATCCAGGATTATTAATTGCAGTGATCTTTGCTTCCATTCCAATTGGAGCAGCCAAGGTCAATATCAAGGAAATCATTCATCGGGTAAGAGAAATGTGGTCTTATTCAATGTTGCTAACTGTATTAATGTGGGGTGGGGGTGCCCTATTCGGCCTTGTGGTCATTAATCAATTGTTTACAGACCTTCCGAGTGGATTCGGGTTAATCTTAGGTGCCGGGTTTCTAGGTGGACACGGTACAGCGGCAGCGATTGGACAAGGTTTCAGTCAATATGGCTGGGAAGAAGCCATGACCCTCGGAATGACATCGGCTACCGTTGGAATATTAGTAGCTGTATTAGGCGGCTTATTTCTTATTAAGAGAAGTACAGAAAAAGGACATACCCAGTTTATTTCCAGTTTTAAAGAGCTACCTTCTGAACTAAGATCAGGATTAATGCATCCCAATAAACGAATTGGGATGGGGAATGAGACCGTCTCTCCGAGTTCCATTGATCCATTGGTATTGCACCTTTCGATCATCGCCTTTGTTGTTGGGGTCTCCTATTGGGTTACAGGATTACTAGAGTCCATTTTGCCGGGAATCTCTGTTCCATTACTAAGTATCGCCTTTGTCGTCGCCCTACTCTTCCAAGTTTTTATTAGAAAAGTAAAAGCGGACGAATATGTAGACCAACGAGTGATGGAGAGAATCGGTGGAAGCGCAACAGATTATCTAGTAGCGATTGGAATTGCATCTATAAATATAACCGTAGTCATGGATTATGCGGTCCCTTTACTCTTGTTATTTGTCTTCGGAATTATTTGGGCTTACCTTATTTTCCGTTTGATTGGACCGAACATCTTTAAAAGTTTTTGGTTTGAAAAATCCTTATTTGGTTGGGGATGGAGTACTGGAACAGTCGCTATGGGATTAGCACTTCTCAGAATTGTCGACCCAGAGTTAAAAAGTAAAACAATGGATGACTATGCTCTAGCCTACATAGGGATGGTCCCAATTGAAATCGTGATTATAACGTTTTCCCCCATCCTGTTTTCGATTGGGTTCTCGTGGGTGATGCCGATTACCCTTCTCCTTGTAGGTGTAGTAATCATCGCCGTCCATAAACGTTTTGGCCTATGGGGACCCAGTGTAGCAGGCAACGCCTCAGATAAAAAAATTAGTTAAAGGAATGGAAAGCCTTTCATGCCTGCTATTATTTTCATGTTATAATAGTAGGAAATGGAAGGCTCTTTCGATTAAAGGAGAATCAGTCATGATCGTCAGAAAACGTGTATCACATCAAATTATTGATGAAATAAAAAAAAGAATAAAATCAGGGGAATTTCCGATGGATTCAAAGCTCCCATCAGAGAATGAGTTGGCCAAAATGTTTAACGTGAGTAGAGTGCCAATAAGAGAAGCATTAAGTGCTCTAGCTTCCCATGGAATCATTGAATCCATCCATGGTGGCGGCAGCTGGGTTCGGCCAAAACCCCTTGAAAAGTTATTAGATCAACCCTTAATAGAAGTGATTTCTTATAAACAAATAGTAGAGTTATTAGAAACAAGAATGATTCTTGAAACGAAAGCAGCGGCATTGGCTGCCGTGAGACATGATGAGGAAGATCTAAATAAAATGTATCAAGCTCAAGAAATGCTATTTAAGGAGCTGAATGAACCAGATAAAATTGGAAATGAAGCGGATTTCCTCTTTCATCAATCCATTCTTCACTCTTCTAAAAATGAAGTGCTCATTCGTACATTAGAAAATATATCTGACCTATACCATCGTGCCATGAAAGCTTCTCTAACGATCAATACGAAGATTAGCGGAAAGAAACAACAGGTTTATGAAGAACATCAATCGGTTCTGAAGGCGATTTCCCTACGTGATGCGAAAAGTGCTGAAAATCATATGTATAAGCATTTATCTAATAGTATGGAGAAGCTTAAAGCGAGGAAAAATGAGTTTTCTTTAGAAGGCAATGGAAATGGTGAAGAGGAATAGTTTGACTATTCCTCTTCACCATTCCCTTGATCTTCATCATCTACCCATTAGCTACTCACCATGCTGCTCTGTGTTCCAGAGACAAAAAGGAAAATAGTAGATAAAAAATGAAACGGGGCTGTCCCATTAGGATTCTTGACCAATATGGTTGTCAAAATATATAAGATGATCATGAGGTTTTCATCTGAATTTCAATTTTTTCCCTTTGGATTCGAAAGCATGAGAGTTATTCCAACAATTCCTCCCCCTAAAAATATAAATGGATAATTTAAATCTCCATTTCCAGTAAATAATTGGACTACCAGAAAGAGTAAAGTAAATAATACCAATACTACTATTGCTTTTTTCCTTCCCAATGATAAACCCTCCTCTTCCGTTTATAATATGATAAAATTTTCTAAATTAATATAAACACATTACTTCTATTATTAATTTAATAAACCAACAAGAGAAAAAAGGCTAGTTTTGAATAATCTTTTTCAAAACTAACCATTAATGGATTTAAATGAATTGCATCATTCTTTAACAAAAAATGTTACGTATTTCTATAACCCTCATTCTATTAAAGCGCCCTCTAGTGGAATATCGATTAACCGCCGATTCATGGCTTAACTTTCCTAAAAATCTTGAGTTTGTACATGATCGATATGATGGTCAGTGTGTCAATGCATTATAAATCGAATAATCTACTTCACCTGAGATATTTTCCATCCCATTTTCACACAACTCCATAGCCATTAAATTCTCAACAGAAGGTGGAAGGTTTTTCTTGGACGCATAGATTCCGAATTCAGTTGATGTTCTAAATCCAAAGCGTTGATAGTAACGATCATCTCCTTCAACGATGATTCCCTTAAACCCCATTTTAGCAGCTAATTTAATCCCTTCCTGCAACATATACTGACCAACACCCTGACGTTGTTTATGAATGGCCACTGAAACTGGTGATAACATCAACATTTCATTTTCGTACCTATTACTAATTGGAAGTTTTGAAAGGATAAAGTGACCTATCATCACCCCTTCTTCCTCAACAACTAAATCAAGCTTCGGAATATAATAGGGTTTTTCCCGGATCTCTCTTACCAAAGCTTTTTCAGCTAATCCATTTGAATAGGCGGTATTTTTGAATATTTCATATACAAAGTCTTCAATAAAGCTATATTCTTCTTTTTCTACTGGTCTTATCTCCATTAATACACCTCTAATCTACAGCTGCATCTTTGTTCTACACATTCTACAATGATTCCAGAATTCCTTTTTCAATGATCTGTCCGATACACGAAAAGACACGTTCCTCAATAAACGCGCCCTTTCGTTCAATAGGTGACTTACTCTCAAGTATTTCCTAATGATATTTATTGTATTTTATCTTTGGAATGTCCACTCTTATTTATCCCCATTTAAATGATAGATTAGTTGCACAACGCCAGAGGTGAACGTTCTTGTATTCACCATTTTTAAATTCAACCTCTTTTTTATATCAATAAACAAAGGTTTTCCTTCTCCTAAAATAACAGGGTGAACAGATAATCTAATTTCATCAACAAGCTCTAAATTGATAAATGTTGTAATAAGACTTGCTCCGCCATATAGCCAGATATCTTTACCAGGCTTACTCTTTAATTTATTTACTTCTTCAAGAATATGATCATTTATAAATATTGCTTTATGATCAGACCCTTTTTGCGTTCTGGAAAATACGTATTTTTCTTTACTATGAACTAATTCCCAAAGTTCTTTTTCAGTGTCAGTCCCTTCCTTTTCTGGAGTGAATTGTCCCCATAAATCATAACTTTTTCTTCCATATAATATAGTATCAATTTGATTTAAAAAATTCACAAACCCCATCTCTGTGTCCATGATGCACCAATCAACTTCCCCATTTTCCCCTTCAATAAAGCCATCTAAAGTAACGGCTAAATCTAAAATTATTTTTCTTGGTCTTACGTTATTGGACATAACGCTTCCTCCCTATACTCATTTAGAATTGTTTCTCCTGCCAAGTTTTTTAATTTTCCATTATTTCCATTATTTATTTCTTAATAAAGTTACTTATGTTACTAAACTAACCTGCACCTATAGTTTAAGTATTCGATTTTCCTTGAGATTCTTCCTCTATTAAATGGCCGAATGGCTGAATATGAGAAAACTGCCTAAAATAACAGGATGTACAAGCCAATCTTTTGCAAATCAAACTTTTTTTAATCAAATGGCACTGTTTAACTAAATGCTTGGTTTACAGTTCAAAAGAATTTTTATGATAATACTAACTCTTTACCATTTTTAACAGAATTTTAAATTCAAGTTAACTTTTAATAGATTCGTTTACAAAAACGCTGAAAGTAAAGAGTTTTTTTCATAGATTAAAGGAAGATAACAATTCATTTAAACCGTAGTAATGTTGAATAAATCGACAATATTTTAAAAATAGCTTGTATATAATGGCGTTAGTTTTGAAGGAAGGGAGTTGAAAAACCTCTGTATTTAATTTCATTGGTTCATTACTTTTAAACATAATGAGGAGGAATAGTAATGCTAATTAAACAACTTTGGAAATTATCTGTCCCTGTATTCGCCTTGGTGCTCGCTACCGCCTGTAGTAATGGTCAAGACATGGAAGAAGACGTGAATCCTCAAGAAGAGCCAGTCGATGGTGACATGAATATGGAAGAAGAACCTGCTAGTGGAGGAGCGGATACAGAGGAACCTTCAAATGATATGAATACGGAGGACCCTGCTGAAGAAGGAATGGATACCGAAGAACCTTCAAGTGATACGAACACGGACGCCCCTGCTGAAGAAGGTACGAACACAGAAGAGCCTTCAAGTGACACGAATACGGAGGATCCCGCTGAAGAAGGAATGGATACAGGAGAATCTTCAAACGATATGAATACAGAAGAATAAACTCATATACACCTGGCATCATGTAATTAGTCAACGACTAATTCTCTAAATTGTTGTTTTCTTTAAAACAAGAGTATCAAAAACGGTGGATTTACAAAAAATACATTCTTAAAATGTCCTAATCAAGTGTCTGGAACCTAATTTTTTTGCATAATGAAGAAACCCTCCCAAACCTTCTTCATATATAAAAATAGCATATGGTTCCGGACCCTATTGGGACAGCCTATGGAAAGGGATGAGAAGCAAAAACAAGATAGGAGTGACCCTGATGGAATTATTACTCTATCTAGGTGCGTATCTCTCGGGTGCTGTGGCTATTGTGTATTTGCTTACGATCACGTTTAATCTGTTTATAAAATAAATTTGACAGGACGAAAGGAATCAAACAGCATTACATATCGAGGTCATACAACAAGATTTCCTCTTCTCCTGGGAACAATTTTATGCGGCTGCAAATTCAATTAACAAGGAAAAGCCACATTAACTTTTTCCCGTAGAACAGTGCTTCTTGCTGCTTTACGGTATTTTTTTGTCTTTTTTTCATTTTGATTCGCACATCAATAGGATCATGATATTAATTTCTTAAGAGGCAACCTCTATTTAAACATCCTCCAACTCACATAACAGGAAAAGCTTCACAAAACATTTTAATTGACCCAAATGATCCGTTCAAGCATGGGTTTATTGTTGATTAAGTAAGCTAGACTAGTACAATGTATATATAAAAGCCGATTGTAGGATGAAAGTATCTTTCTCTACAATCGGCTTTTATATTTTCAACAGTAGATTCATCTAAACTTTTAACCAACCTATCATTACTAAAAATTCACGAACTTTTCATGAAACTTGTTCCTATTAAATACTTACGAAAGTCCATGGGCGCTAAGTTAATCCTGAATGATAAAAAGCTTATAGAGAATAAGGGTATTTTCTTTATAAGTTTCTTCTATATTTCCAATATAAAGCGTTTTAGATTCTACTTATTTAAACAATCATATCTTTATTATGATTTATCACTTCTTCATGAAACATGTTCCAGTTTGATACCTGTGGAAATCCATACTCGTATAATTCTGCTGAGAATTGAGAAATAATCGGTGGTTTTAATTTTAGCGAATGCAGCTTTTGATAATTTTGAAAGAAAACTTCCTTCGGGCTGCCTTCAAGTACAATCTTCCCCGCATCAATGACAAGAACCCGACTAGCGTATTGAGCCACAACTTCCATATCATGCGTAATCATGACGACAGTTGACCCATTTTCCTTCACTAATTTTTCCATTAAGGTTAAGAGAGCGGTTAAACTTTGGTCATCCTGCCCAGTAGTGGGTTCATCCAATAAGATAATCTTTGGATTTGACACTAGCATCGTTGCTACCGCTAGCCTTTGTCTTTCTCCCCTACTTAAGGAAAAAGGATGTTCCTTCCTTTTTTTCTGCAATCCTACAGTATTGATCGCCAGTTCTACTTGTTCACGAATTACCTCTTTACTATAGCCCCTATTTTTCAAACCGAATTGGACTTCCTCTTCAACAGTGTTACAAAATAGCTGATTATCAGGATTTTGAAATACATATCCAATGTCTAAAATAATATCTTGGCCTTTATATTTTTTGGTATTCTTATTATTAATTTCGACTGTACCTTCAGATGGCTTTAATAGTCCGATTAGATTTTTCATTAATGTGGATTTGCCACATCCATTATGCCCTACTATAGCCAAGAGCTCGCCTTTGTTCACATTTACGTTCATATCAAAAAGGATTTGTTTATCTTTTTGATAACTAAAGCTTACCCCTTCTAGTTTAGCGACAGTTTCTTGCGTATTGTTTTTAGTATGATTTTCAAGAATGGGCAAAGTTAATTTTTTCGTAACAAGTAGATTTTTTATCCAATCGGATACTTCTCTCTTGGTAATAGGAAAAGTGTCATTGTTAAATCCTTTGTTATATAGGAATTTCCCCAACCGTATATGATCGGGAATCCGAATTCCCAGTTTATCTAATGCGTAATAATGCTTATAAAATATTTCTCCTGGTTTACCGTTGTAGAGGATTTCCCCTTTATCCATAATGATTACTCTGTCAACAAATTCAATAAGATCGTTTAAATCATGCTCAATGATCAGAAATGTCGTGTCAATTTCTTCTTTTAGTTCTGCTACGATATCCATGACCTCCTGTTTACTGACAGGGTCTAGATCTGTTGTCGGATCATCAAGAATCAAGATAGAGGGCAGCATAGCCAGGTTACTTGCAATCGACACCTTTTGTTTTTGCCCGCCGGATAGAGAAAACGTTATTTGTTTTTTGATATCTTCTAATCTGAGTTTTTGAAGCCCATATTGTACTCGTTCTCTTATAACTTCTTGTGTGAATCCTTGACATTCGACTCCAAATGCTATTTCATCTTCTACTCTTATTGAAAAAATTTGGTCTTCAGGATTTTGAAAAACCATCCCTATATCTGAAGCAAGACTATGCATAGGTACACTTTGTGTATGATTTCCGTTGATATTAATTTCTCCATCTAGAACACCTTCTGCGAGATGGGGAATAATGCCATTTAAGCATTTAGCAAGAGTCGTCTTCCCACTTCCACTTGTACCCGTTATGAGTACAAATTCTCCCTTTTGAATCTCTAAATCTATGTTATTCAACGTTTTACTTTCGACTCCTGGGTATGAAAAACTAAGACCTTTTACTTCAATAATAGGATGGTTGTCACCCATACTCTCACTCCTTTTCATGAAGAGTTTTGACAGACATTTTTATAAGACAATGGAATGATCTCCACCAAGCCCCAAAGCAAACCTTATATATAAAGAAGCAATTAAGAAAATAACTGTTAAAATGGTTATCGTCGTATCGATAGTGGTGAATCTCATTTCCTGGTAGTATTCTTTCCATGCCATTTTACTGAAACCTTTACTTTCAACGGCAAGACCCATGGTTCTACTTCTTCGCAGAGAATTTATTAATAAAGGAAAAACAGCTAATTTAAAACTGTTCCAACTCCCTCTAATCCCTTTCTTATTGACCCCTCTAATCGTCTGTGCGTTTGAGATATTCGTTAATTCTTCGAACACTAATGGAAAAAATCGTAATGTTCCTAAAAACATAAAGGCAACACTAATCGGTACCTTCATTTTCATTAATCCTTTTGCCAAAAGAGCTGGATCTGTTGTAGAGATTAAGATAATCGTCATAAAACAAGGAATAGCAATCCTGTATCCCAGTATTAGTCCAGAATATAGTCCAATATCAGTAGCTTGGAGAGAACCTATTGAAAAAAGGATATTGGCGTTAGGTTGGTTGTAATTATAAAAGGTTGCAAATACAATAGCAGACATGGCAAGTATAACGATTGTGACAAGCAAAGGCAGGATCGGCTTAATCTTAATCCTTGCTGAAAACCATAACGGAAGCCCAAGTAGTAGAATAGCCGTTAAATAGAAGGGATCCATAAATAAAAGCGGAATAATAACGAAACTCAAGATTAATAGTAATTTAGCTCTTGGATCCAGCTTATGAACCCAAGTATCTTCATCCAAATTAGAAACAAAGTCAATCGCTGCCAATTCTTCCACCTCCATATTATTTATTAGAATATCAACCTAGTAGAGCTTTCAATCTTACTCCAAGCTTTTTAGCCATAAACGCTCCAAAGATCATTCCAATGATAGAAATCGCAAATACGATGGCTATCAAATTAAATGGGACAGGAATCTGATAAACACTATTAATACTCCACCAAACAAAAGCTTCGTAAATCACGTTGTAGAGGACAGCAGCTACAATCAAATCTTTTGTACTTGAATATATCTCATCACGATTCGTAAACGATTTACTTCTCATATTCAAATAGATTTCTGGTAATAATGGAGCAATGACCACGAGAACCCAATAGACTGGAATTTCACCTTGTATAAAAAAGTTAATCGCACACCAGGCGGCAGTAAAGTAGACTGACGCATAGGGTCTTCTTACAATTACCCAACATAGAACCAAACAGAAAGCACAAAATAGAT
This sequence comes from Rossellomorea pakistanensis, assembly GCF_016908495.1. Taxonomy (GTDB): domain Bacteria; phylum Bacillota; class Bacilli; order Bacillales; family Bacillaceae_B; genus Rossellomorea; species Rossellomorea pakistanensis. The sequence continues at coordinate 189,484 of NZ_JAFBDZ010000004.1, forward strand.
AAACAAAGGTATGATTGAAAGGAAAAACAACACCGGCAAATTTAAAGAAATACCACAGTACTCGATATAAAACAGCAAAAATGACAATCGTAATCAAATCAACCGCTGTAACCTTCTTCTTAAGTACATTCAGTTTATTTCCAGTCGCTAACTCAGCCATTATAATTCCCCTCCATTTTGTATTTGATTTTGTACCATTAAATCTGTTGAGTGAGCCCTCCTACATTTAAAAGATCCTCTTTCCTAAACTTTTCAAACGTGACACCTTGCTCTCTAAAGTCTTTATTCATTAATAATGAAGCCGTATTAATTATGGAATCTGTATAAGGAGTTTGGATCCCTATTTTTTTTCCTAATTCAGATATTGGCACAAGTCCAAAAGGGATATCCTCCAAGATGTAGCGATGATTTAAGGTCTTAGGTGCCGTACCGACTGGGAACAATCCTGGTAATGCATCATACAAACTTGCATAGTCTGTTCCATAAAATTCATTTAAGATTGTTAAGATGTCTTGAGTTTCAACTTGTAACATGTTGGCTAATACTAGCCTTTCCCGATCTAATTTTTCAATATAGGTGACCGTTAAGGGGGAAACACCCTGACCATAAAATTGAAATTCCTCAGATGAATCGATTCTGCTTGCGTTAAAAAGAGTAATAGGGGTATGAATAACAACATTTGAATTGTTTAAAGATGTTTCAAAAATATTATTAGCTGTTATTAATTGTGGGAAAGTTTCTAAAAACTTTTCAGAAATAGTAGCATTCTTTGAAGTGGGGATCGAGCTGATTTGAACATTTTTCTTAATTTTATTGATATACACAGATCCTGTATTATCTGCTTTACTGACAAAAGGCATGGCACTCGTTTCGGCAACGGTAATATTTTTCTCTTCTATATGATTCCCCAGTACCTCCTTACATTCCACCGCTCCCCAATATCCTGGGAATATAACGATCGTTTGATTCTCTTTCAAAATAGGTTTCAGTTGACGGAAAACTGGTTTATGTCCGGATGAAGTAGTGGAGATGATAATGAATTCTGCCTCACCGATCACTTCTTCCATATGAGAAGACGATTCAATGTCGACCTTAGCTGAATACATTCCTTTTAGCTCGAGTCCCTGACGTGAAATTCTTTCAGCCTTAACTGGATCTCTGCTAAACAATTTTACTCTTTTCCCTTTTAACGAAAGGTAGCTTGCAATCGCTTGGCCTGTGTTCCCTGCACCAATCACCGCAAAAGTCATAAAATCCCCCTTATTCACTTGTCATTTAATTAGAAATTCCTCTTATCAAGGCTTAGTTGGCTGGGTTATTCAATGATTCTTCATATTGCATGACAGCTATAACTGCTTGGTTCATGGAATCTAACACGTGATTTTTCATCGTTAATTCCGCATTTTTTTTATCCTTCTTGATAATGAAATCTAGAATGACCTCATGTTCATCCGACGTCTTTTTAGTATCGATAAAATGAGCTAAGCGTCTGTACCGTGTAATATGATCGTTCAGTTGAAAAAGGATCTTCACAACCGTTTTGTTTTGGCTAAGATTGTAAAGATAGGTATGAAATTGGGTACCAAAGTTACTGACATCTTCATGATTGCCTTCTCCTGAAGTCTCTTTCACCATTCTCACCAAGTAAGATAAATTTCGAATATCTTGATCTGTAATGTTATCAACCGCTTCTGTCACAACTATCCCTTCTAACATGCTTCGAACCATAAATAATTCTTTTACCTCTTTTACTGATACGGGGGCAACTTTCAAGCGTCCATTTGGTTGACGAACCACTAATTCCTCCAATTCTAATCTTTGAAGAGCTTCTCTTAGGGGGGTTCGACTTATCTCCAATTCACTCGATAATTCTTCTTCAACGATTTGTTGGCCTGGCCTAAAATTGCAATGAATAATTCTTTGTTTAACCTCTGTGTAGGCAAAGTCTTTAGCCGAAACTCTTACCATCTTCGGGATATCTCGTTGGGTTCTCAACTAGTTTCACCTCGCAAATCTAAATATAATTGAATAATTGTATACAATTATATTGTAAATCCCATTAATCAGAATGTAAAGAATTATTTTATTATTCAGAAAATAAAACACTGCGAACTCTTCTATTATTGAATGTAAAATAAACAAAAAAGACCGCTGCCTAAACGTTCTACACGAACCTCTCAAGAGCGACCTCATTCTATATAAATTATAAAGATTATACAATCTTAATCAGAATTAGAGCTTTTTAATAGACACTCCTTTAATGCATACCCCACTCCATTCTCATCATGATCTTTCGTTATAAACATACTTCTCTCCTTCACCTCATCCTCAGCATTCCCCATCGCAATACTCATCCCAGCCGCCTCAAACATGGAGAAATCATTTAAGTTGTCCCCTATCGCGACGGTATCTTTCATAGGGATATTCAAATAATTCGCCATCATCTTTAAGGCATTTCCTTTACTTGTATGTGGATGGGCAATTTCTAATTTTGTCTTTCCAGATGAAGTGAGGGAAAGATCAGTTCTTTCACTAAGTCTTTCTTTTAATTCTAGAAGTCTGACTCTATTAAACGAAAGGACAAATATCTTATAAACCTCTAAACTTGCAAAATTAAGACCCCTACAATCGCTAATAAGGTGTAAGCCATTCTGCTTGTATTGGATGTCAATTTCACCCGTTGCCCATTCGACAGAAAAGCTTTCATCTTGATTCTGTATGGACTGAATTTCACGATTTAGTATTCCCCTCCCGTTTTCTAGAATAAGAATCCCCTTATTGGTATAAATCTCAAAGTAATATCCTTCCCTTTGTAACCTATCCACCAATTCCTCTATTACCTTCTCCTCCATAATCAAATTTTGAATCACTTTTCCTGACTCAAAAGCAATAGCGCCATTTCCTGTAATAATCGGGCAATCAATGCCAGCATGTTGAATGATTTCTTTTGTATCATGAAGAGAACGTCCTGAAGATATCATGACTACATGGCCTAGTTCCTGTACCTGATGGATGGCCTCTATATTTTCTTGACTGATCGATCCCGTGCTTGACAAAAGCGTTCCGTCTAAATCAATAGCGATTAATTTCATTTCTCTCTCCCTCTCTTCTTTTTATAAGGAAAATATAACATCCTCAGACACTGAAAACCTTTACATATTCTGAAAACATTTTCATCTTTCCCTATGTCATAATCAAGGTAAGCAATACATTTCTCGCACGAAGGGGGTTCACCATGATTTACACTTGTACGTTAAATCCAGCTATTGACTTATTTGTGGATTCTGATTCCCTAGATCCCTATGTAGTGAATCGTACAAACACAGAAGACTATCAAGCAAATGGAAAAACGATCAATATCTCTCTTATTCTAAAAAAGATGGGGATCAACAATACAGCACTTGGCTTTATTGGAGGGTTCACTGGAAAATTTATTGAAAGTGAGCTTCAGCAGCAAGGCATTATAACAGACTTTATTGAAATCAATGGAATCACACGGGTGAATACGTTTGTCCGAACGAAAGAAAAAGAATATAAAATCGTCAACAAAGGCCCGGAAGTTCCACTTTCAAAAAAAGAGGAAATGTTAACGAAAATTAGATTCATTCCAGAAGGGAGTATCCTTTTTGTATCAGGAAGTCTGCCAAAAGGATTATCAGATGACATTTATCTCGAAATATCAGAAATTTCAAAACAAAATAATTTCAAGTTAATACTCGACATCAGTTCAAAAACACTTCTTGATTGCCTTCCTAATAGGCCCTACTTAATCAAACCGAACCGAGAGGAATTAGCAAATTGGTTTGACAAAGATGATGTAACTCTGGAAGAGGTCTTGACATTCGGGTATGAATTGTTACACAAAGGGGCAATGCAGGTGCTAATTTCTCTAGGGGAAGAAGGATCGATATACATGTCACATGAAATCGCAATTCATGTCACTTCCCCTCAAGGAAAAGTCGTGAATACCGCTTGTTCAGGAGATGCACTTCTCGGATCCTTCATTGCCAAGCTTGAGCAAGACTCCGATTTAGAAGAAGCCTTAATCTATGCCTCAGCAACAGGGGCCTCCACTGCTTTTTCAATGGGCTTGAGTGACTTAACGGATATTGACCACTTGGTAAAAAGCATCAAGCTTAACTATATAAATACATTCAATATTAAGGGGGTTTAAGAAATGAGTAAGATCAAAATCATTGCCGCAACAGGCTGTCCTACTGGAATTGCCCATACTTTTATGGCGGCTGAAGCGTTGAAAATCGCTGCCAAAAAATTAGGAGTTGAGATTAAAGTCGAAACTCATGGACAAGTGGGAATTGAGAATGCTTTAACAAAAGAAGAAATTCGTGAAGCAGATGGTGTCATTATCGCAGCTGATAAGGATGTCAATGCCGACAGATTTATCGGAAAACCAGTTGTCGATGTTCCCGTAGCTAAAGGAATCAGAGATGCAGAAACCCTGATCAGTACCATCATAGAGGGAAAAGCAAAAGTGTACAAACCTTCGAGTAAACAACAAGCTGATACAGAAAATGAAGAAGCATCTCAATCAGGAGCTTCCATTGGAAGATCCATTTATAAGCACTTAATGAATGGAGTTTCCCATATGCTGCCATTCGTTGTCGGCGGCGGGGTTTTAATCGCCCTCTCTTTCCTATTTGGAATTCATTCGGCCAATCCTGATCATGAATCGTTTAACCCAACGGCCAAGCTGTTAAAAGATGTAGGAGGTCTTGGCTTTCAATTGATGGTCCCAATCCTTGCTGCCTATATAGCGGAATCCATTGCCAAGCGCCCAGGTTTGGTAGCCGGATTCATTGGAGGCATGATCGCTTCAACTGGAGGCGCAGGTTTTCTTGGAGGAATTGTCGCAGGTTTCCTTGCAGGGTATGTCATTGTTCTCCTTTCAAAATTATTTAGTAAAATGTCAAAATCTTTAGAAGGCTTAAAAGCAATTTTTCTTTTCCCAGTACTAGGAATCCTCCTTACAGGAGCACTAATGACCCTTTTTGTTGAGCCAATGACTGTTATTAATGAAGGAATGATGTCCTTTCTAGCTGATTTTCAAAATGCCAATCCGATCATTCTAGGATTAATTGTCGGAACGATGAGTGCCTTCGACATGGGTGGACCGATCAATAAAGCAGCTTATGTAACGGGAACCGCTTTACTTGCTGAAGGAAATCTCTACTTTATGGCGGGAGTATCAGCAGCTTGTATCACACCGCCCCTTGTAACAGCATTTGCGGTTGTCCTCTTTAAAAAGTACTTTAATCAATCTGAGCGGAACGCAGGAGTCGTGAACTTTATCTTAGGATCGACCCATATAACCGAAGGCGCAATACCGTTTGCCGCCAAAAACCCTATTGTAGTCATCCCGATTCTTATGGTAGCCTCTTCGGTCTCAGCGATTTTAACGTATACGTTTAATGTCCAAGTGCCTGCCCCCCATGGCGGATTCTTAGTGCTGCCGGTCGTAACAGGAGCATTCAAGTGGGTCTTGGCGATCTTAATTGGATCCCTTGTCGGTGCAGTGGCTTATGGCTATTCAAGAAAGTTCAGTGCTCAAAATAATCAAGTACCACAGAGTGAAAAAATATCCGCTTAATTCGTTCATAAGGAGTGTAAAACATGATAGAGATTTTTAATCTAAATAACATCTTGGTTCATCAACCATTAACCTCTCAAAAAGAAGTATTCGAAAAGATAGCAGAAGTCGCGATGGAAGCGGATATTTCTGATTCAAAACAAGCAATTGTCGATGGGCTATTCAACCGGGAAACACATGGGACAACGGGCTTCCTCGATGGTTTTGCCATCCCACATACAAAATCAGAGGCGATTCACAAGCCTGGTGCAATTATTATCACCCTAAAGGATGGAATTGAGTGGGATTCAATGGACGGAAAACCTGTAAAATTTTTGATCGCTTTATTAATCCCAGAAAGTGAGGCTGGCACAACCCATCTATCGCTTTTGTCGAGCATCTCAAGAATGTTAATCCATCAAGAAATCCGTGACCATTTGTTGGCGGCATCAAAGCCTAAACAAATTCTGGATCAATTAAATAACGCTTTAGTTAGCCATTAACAGCAATTTATAGAGCGAGGAAATCCAAAATGAAAACGGAGTGACTTATATATGACTACTCATATCGCCAATCACCTAGTCAATACAAAGGAAATGCTACTCAAAGCACAAAAGGAAGCCTATGCCGTTCCTGCCTTTAATGTTCATAATCTAGAAACCATCCAAGTGATTGTAGAAGCCGCAATGGAAATGCGTTCCCCTGTTATTCTCGCAGGTACGCCAGGTACATTCCAATATGGCGGCAGAGATTATATTCAAGCGATTGCCGAAACAGCAGCAAAACGATATGACATACCGATTGCATTGCACCTTGATCACCATGAGAGCTTAGAAGATATTAAAGAATCGATTCAACTAGGAACAAAATCCGCTATGATTGACGGCTCTCATCATCCTTTTGAAGAAAATATTAAACTTGTAAAAGAAGTCGTCGAGTATGCACACGTTCATGGAGTGACCGTCGAAGCAGAACTAGGACGCTTAGGGGGGCAGGAGGACGATTTAGTCGTGGATGAAAAGGACTCCTTTTATACAGACCCTGCGGCAGCAGCTGAATTCGTTCAACGTACTGGAGTCGATTCCCTTGCAGTTGCGATTGGAACCGCCCATGGCCTTTACAAATCCGCTCCAAAACTGGACTTTGACCGCTTAGCCCAAATTCAAATGGTGGTTGATGTACCTTTAGTTCTTCACGGTGCTTCCGGAATTAGCACTGATGAGGTGAGGAAATGTATTGATTTAGGATGCTGTAAAGTCAATATCGCAACAGAGTTAAAAATCCCTTTCTCCAATGAAGTAAGAAAATACCTAGTCGAAAACCGAGAGGCAAATGATCCAAGAAAGTATATGGCCCCGGCTAAAGAAGCCATGCGGAAAGTGGTGGTTGAGAAAATTAAAATGTGTAAAAGTGATCATAGATACTAGAGGCACAACCTGGTTATGAACTCATAATCGAAGTATACACATTATTAAAATGGTAGAGTTTGAAGGCGAAGTCTTTTCGATTTCGTCTTCTTTTATGGATCTAGATCCGTAGTAATTATTAGTTTAAGTTAGGTAAATCAAACAAGCACTGCCAAGTTTTAAACTTCTTCTACTCTCATTTCAATAATTTTTGGATAAGACCATATCCAAAAATTCCCCAAAACTTTAAATAAAGGAACCTATCAAACTTCATTTTTTCCTCACATTTGAATGGTATAATTAATTATGGTTAATAATGTTATCATTCAACATTTTTTCACATTCATTTTCACAAAAATCATGTCTGAATTAAAGTAGTTTCATAAGCGATCTAATGAATAAAACGGAACGTTGTCAAATAAAGAATGGAGGGATAAAATGTTACCGATTGAACGACAACAACAAATTTTAACATGGTTAGAACAGGAAGAGTCATTACGTGTTTCGGATATCAGTAAAAGATTAGAAGTATCCGAAATGACAATCTACCGAGATTTAAAACCTTTAATTGATCAGCAGAAAATAGAAAAAACATCAAATGGCATTACTCTTTTGACTCAAAGCTCCTTTTCTTCTAGTCATTGTCCTTATTGCTTTAAGGACTCAAATACGAGAATGCCTGTTCAATTAATTAAAAAGAATCAACAGGTGGAGCAAGCTTGTTGTCCGCATTGTGGTCTTCTGCGATTTCAGGATATTAAAAATGAAGTCTCACAAATTATTTGCCATGATTTCTTACATGCGACCACGATCAGTGCTAAGACCGCGGTCTTTCTTTTAAATGCAGATATTCATCTGAACTGTTGTCAACCACAAGTAATTGCTTTTGAGTCAATGAGACAAGCCAAACAATTTCAGATGGGGTTCGGTGGAAATATCCACTATTTTGAAGAAGCCATTCAAGCGATAGCCTTGGAAATGCATGGGAATGGCGGTTGTCATTCGGGAAAGTAGGAGGAGAAAAGATTGGAAGCTGTAAAAGTAGAAAAAATAGTAAAAAACTCTAAAAAACGCACTAGAACCTCTCTTTATCAAACGGTATGGAGATGGCACTTCTATGCAGGGCTTATTTTCGCACCATTTTTAATCATTCTCGCTTTAAGTGGTTCTATCTACTTGTTTAAACCGCAAATTGAATCAATGCTCTATCAAGATCTCTACTATGTTCAGGCAGAAGGTTCCTCAAGCTTATCTCCTTCTGAACAAGTATCCAAGGTCATGGAAACCTATCCTAGCGGGACGATTACCTCCATTAAATATTATGATAATCCAATTCGAACGACTGAAATTGGATTAATGGAAAACGGTCAGATGTCCTCCGTTTTCGTCAATCCTTATAATGGCGATATTACAGGTGCTTTGAATAATGAAGAAAAATTTACGGAAATCGTGAAAAAGCTTCATAGTGAATTAATGGTTGGAGGTACGGTGGCCAACCGAATCGTTGAGCTTGCTGCATGTTGGGCCGTCATTTTATTGATTACAGGTTTATATATCTGGTGGCCAAGAAATAAAGCTTCCATATGGGGAACGATTCTCCCAAGGTTTAGTAGTGAAGGAAGGACCTTTTGGCGAGATATGCACGCTGTACCGGCGTTCTGGTTATCTGTGTTTATTTTAATCTTAATTGCAACCGGACTCCCTTGGTCAGGAGTGATGGGCGAACAAATCAATCGTCTCGCCACTTCAACCAATACCGGCTACCCGCCATTTGCTCAAAGCTTTGAAGAAAAGCCAGAGTCCATTGTCAAAACAAAAGATGTAGCAGAAGATGTACCTTGGGCGACAGAGAATTTGTCCGTTCCAGTGTCTAGTCCTAATGGGTATGTACCAATATCTCTCGAAGACGTTACCTATATTGCAAGGAATGAAGAAATCAAAAAACCCTATACAATCTCCATGCCACAAGGTGAAAAAGGCGTCTATACCATTGCTACCTCCCATACTAAGCCGGGTGATAACGCAACATTACATGTAGATCAATATTCGGGTTCCATTTTAAGTGATGTCCGTTTTGATGATTATGGAATAATGGCAAAAGCGATTACGCTGGGGATCGCTTTACATGAGGGACGTTTATTCGGTTTCGCTAATCAAATGCTCGGTCTTATCGTTTGTATGGGCCTGATTGGTTTAGTGGTCAGCTCATTTATGATGTGGAGAAAACGAAAACCGGAAGGCAAGATAGGATCACCTGCCAAATCCAAGGATAAAAAGATCACAAGAACCGTATTCTTTATCATGTTAGCCATGGGAGTCATCATGCCGTTAGTCGGGATTTCCATTATCGTAGTATTCTTATTCGATCGTTTTCTGTTTTCGAAAATCAAAACACTAAAGGCTTGGCTTAGCTGAAATATTGGGGGAAAAAGAATTGAATAGATTTTTCACAAGTATCATGCTGATGTTTACGTTGCTATTGGCTTCAGGGTGTACAGCCAATACCGAATCTTCACCTGAACGACTAGAAGCTGATATTTTACTACCTGGAGAGATTTCTCTTAATCAAGAAAATGTGCTAAAGGTTCAAGTCACACAAGGGAAAGAAAAGGTGGAAGATGCTGAAGACATCCAATTTGAAATATGGAAGTCCAATAACAAGGAGGACAGTGAGCTGATCGATGCTCAGCATGAATCAGGTGGAACCTATCGTGTCAAAAAGGCCTTTAAAGAGGAGGGTATCTACTACGTTCAAACCCATGTATCTGCCCGAGGCCTGCATGTCATGCCAAAGAAGCAATTGATTGTAGGGAATGTTTCAGAAGAGGAACTTGATTCTCTTAATAAAGAATCTCAAGATCAAGAGCAAGGTCATGGTCATCATCATTGATTTCATTTTAAAATCCGGTTTTCATTTGAAGACCGGATTTTAAAATATCTATTGTTTAGCGATGGTACGTTTAAACTTTTACATTCTCACGTATCGAACAATTTCACAAAGGAATTCTTAGAAAATGGAGAATTAGTATATAGAGGTATTCCATTTACTCGGATTCAAAAGGAGGTAGATAATAATAAGATGCCTCCTCTAAACTTGAAGGCATCTCCCTTAAACCAATAGCTCTTCGTCAATGATATCTAATCAAAACCCAGAGTAAATGATCCAAGAAAATTGGTAAAAGCTAAAGAAGCAATGTGGAAAGTGGTACATAAAAAAATAAGATGAGTAGAAAAGGAGCTAACTAATGAGCTTTCAATTCGATCATATCGTTCATTTCGTTCATCAGCCATTAGAAGCAATGAAGCTAATTCAGAAAATGGGATTACATGTAGTAGAAGGGGGACGCCATGATCATCTTGGAACATACAATGCCCTCAGTTATTTTGATCTCAGCTATATTGAATTAATCGGCATATTTGACCAACAGTTGATAGACACCCCTGATAGAGAGAAATATAGTTTAAAAGAAACCATCAGAAGAAATCCTCATACAAATGGGTTACGAAGAATCGCCCTTCGTTCCAGCGATTTGGAAGCTGAAGCCGAACGTTTCCGGCGACTTGGTCTAGAGGTGTATGGTCCATCCCCTTTAAGCAGAAGGCGACCAGATGGCAGCCTCCTTTCCTGGAAACTATTATTTGTTGGAAAATCGGATGAAACGCTTGATCTGCCTTTTTTTATTGAATGGCAAGAAAGTGATAAGGACCGTAGACAGGATTTAACCCAACGCACCATTATGGCTAATCATCCAAGGGGCAATTTATCACTGTCAGCTGTGGGCTATGCTGTGAAAGATGTGGAGAAGACCATTCACACGTGGGCAAACTATTTAGACATAAAAATGGAAACACCTTTTAACGATGAAAAACTAAAGGCACGAGGAAGAAAGCTAAAGCTAGAAGGCGGTGACATCGTCTTCTACAGCCCTATCGGAAATGGAATTGTTTCCGATATTCTCAACAGACGTGGTGAAACGCCTTTTTTAATCACATTTTCCGGCTCTGAACAAGAAGAAGATATCCAGACCTTAGGGGCAACTTATCGATTCACAAAATGACCAGGCTTAATTAAAAATAGTTATAGTAAAAATTAAGATAAACTTATAAAACGCTTAGAGATTAACTCTGAGCGTTTTAATTTTATTTTATGACTATATCTTAAACCACAGCCGTTAAATAAATGAAACCCTACTTTGCATGGGGAACTAATTATTTTTAAAAACTTCTTCTACCTCACTAAGAATAGTTGTTATTTTCATAAAACAACGTCTTCTTCCATTAAGTAAATTGTAGACAATCACTTTATTGAAGTATAGTTTTATTTTTTATTGAAACTATATTAAATGGAGGTGGTTTAATAATGCCTGATCATCACAAAGAAGTTCCAAATACACTCAAATACAGCATATGGGATACAAAAACCGATGAAGGTCAATCTGGTACCAAAGAAAGATATACTGAGTCAAATGACAATTCTACCCTTCAATCAGAAACTGCAGAAAATAAAGAATAACAATTAAAAAGGATAAAATTCTATTGAGTCAGTTATTTGTACTGACAACAAGTAATATCACCGGCTGATCCGTTTCGTTGTACCAAACATGTTTTTCTGTAGAATCGATATGCAATGATTCATGAGCATATAAAGTCTCTTGATGGTTTTCCAAAACAACTTTTAATTCGCCTTCTAACACATAGACAAATTCCTGACCATGGTGTCTATAGGGTGTAGTGTGAGACTCGCCAGCTTTCAATTCAATACGTGCCGGGTAAAATTGGGGTTTTTCCATATTACCAACCAGACTTGTGTAAGTAAAATTAGGTTGGACTGCGCTTGTTTTAAGTGACTGTTTTTTTATTGACGGAGACCCTTCTTCCGCTTCAAAAAATAGGTTGATGTTTACTTCTAATGCCTCGGCAATCTTTCGCAATGATGTAAATGTCACTGAACTATTTCCTCTTTCCACTTGCGATAGGAAACTTACTGAAAGGCCGCTTCGTTCACTTACCTCTCTCAACGTTAATTTTTTACTTTTACGAATTCGTTTAAAGTCTTTTCCTAGTTTATTATCCATGACTCAATCAACCCATTCTAGCGATTTTTAATAGACTTCCTTCTAAGCACTATAATAGCGTCAAAAACTCTTAGAAAGCAAATACAGCTTTCCAAGAGTTTTTTTCATTTATTGCTGTTTAATGTTATTTATTTAGTAAATTGGGCAGCCATACAGCGAGTATCGGGAAAAGGATTAGGATGATTGTTGCAATCAGCTGGATCGTGATAAATGGTATGGTTGCCCGGTAAATCTTGTCGATTCCCACTTTCGCTCCGACAGCGCTTTTCAGATAGAAAATGGCGAAACCGAATGGCGGGGTCAAAAATGCCATCTGAAGAACTACCATAAAGACAACCGCCCACCATAACGGATCAAAACCGGCATTCACGATGATCGGTGAAATGATTGGAGCTGCGAGCATGATCAGCGCCATCGTTTCAAGGAACATTCCGAGCAGGATGATAAATGCAAGCGAGAAGAAAAGAACTCCCCATTTTCCGCCCGGTGCTAGTTGAGCCATTTCTGAAACGAACTGATTTCCGCCGACTCCAGAGAATACTGCACTGAATGCAGCAGCACCGATCAGGATCCAACCAACCATACCTGTCATTTTTGTCGACTCATGGATTGCTTCCTTCGTTTTTTTCCAATCTAAGCGCTTTGTTCCGAAGCCGATCAATATCGTTCCAAAGACACCAACCGCGGCACCTTCTGTCGGGGTCGCTATACCTGTGAAGATGGAACCGAGGACAATGATGATTAGCAATAATGGAAGTGCGATAGACCTAAGCGACTCCACTTTTTCTTTAAATGTGGCACGATCTTCTTTGGCAAGTGCAGGCGCCATGTCTTCCCTGTGGTAGGCACGAATCAGGATGTATATGATGAACAAGAAAATCAGAAGGAATCCTGCACCTAATCCCGCGGCAAACAAACTGGATACGGATACACCGGTAATTGCACCATATACTACCATGTTGAGGCTAGGTGGAATAATTTGTCCGAGAGTGCCGCCTGCCATAATGGAACCGAGACTAAGATTTTCATTATATTTGTATTTCATCATCTGCGGTAAAGCAATCAAACCCAAGCCGATTACGCCTGCAGCGACAACCCCTGAAATAGCACCGATAATGGCACCCACGACAATAGCGGCAATGGCTAGGCCCCCACGTAATCCACCGGACCATTTATAAACAGAATCGAACAGATCTGCTATGATGTTAGTCTTTTCCAGCAAGACGGACATCAGTATGAATAACGGAATCGCGAGGAGCGTGAAATTATTCATTACACCCCAAACAGCACTAGTAAGGAGGCTTGTGCTGTCGATCCCCCACATAATCAATGCAAAGAAGACACCTACAAATGCAAGTGAGAATGCTATCGGTACTCCAAGGAACAACAAAAGTAACAGCAGTAAGAACATGGCGATCGGCGCATATTCAAAAATAAACATCATCATTTCTCACCTCCACGCCAGACTTTGTAAACCTCAACCCATGCCTGGAACCAGACGAGTAGCCCGCTGAGCGGGATAAACAACTTAAACCACCAAATTTGTGGATTGAATGAACTTTGATGAGAAGAACGTTCCAGAATCCGAGTCGATTCAATCGCCATTTCAGTTCCTTTGAACACGAGGAATGTGCAGACGACTAAAATGAGTAGTAGAGCGAAAGTTGACAGCAATCGGTTCAAACGGTCTGGCAGACGTGCATTGATGATATCAACGGCGATGTGCCCTTTCATCCGTAATACATCCGCTCCTGCAAGCAGGATTGAGATACCGAAAATGAAAATCGGAACCTCGAATCCCCAATCTGGGGCATTTGAAAAGAAACGGCGCATAACAATGGTGTACACAATGACCAGGGTCAACGGAATCATGAGGTAACCTGCGAGTTTGCCAGCAGCGGAGGACAAAGCTTCAATCCCTCTCATTATTGGTTTCATCCTGTTCACCGCCTTACTCTTCATAGCCAAGTTTCTTTGCTTCTTCTAGGTATCCTAGATCTGCAAGAACCTTTGCATATTGCTCGATATATTCCTTGCTCGCCTCACTCTTGGACTTATACTCATTCAAGAGCTCGATTCCTTTTTGGCGCATTACCTCGATATCTTCCTTAGGCAGCTGGATGAACTCAATGTTCGGATTTTCCATCCATTCTTTCTTTGCCTTCTGGTTCTCAACTCCATAGGCAATGGCAGATTCATAACGGACTTTGTCACGGGCCACATAAACGGCTGCTTTCAAATCTTCCGGAAGCTCTTCCCACGCCTTAGGATTGACAATTAGTTCCTTATCTGTGCTCGGTCCAACATGAAGTGCAGGCTCAATTACGTATTGGGTCACTTCATCCATCCCCATTTCACCGTTTACAAGAAAATCGTTGTATTCTGCAGCATCCACGGTTCCTAATTGAAGGCCTGTATAAATTTCAGGTGCGGAAAGGGAAATGGCCGATGCACCAAGTTTGCTATAGTACAGGCTCGCTACCCCCGCTGCCCGTATGTTTTTCCCCTTAAAATCGTCGATTGACCGAATTGGCACCTGTGACATCAACACTTCTTCCGGTGCATAATCAAATGCTCCGAGATTTTTGATCCCATGTTTTTCATATGCTTCATCGATGATTGGTTTCAGCTGATCTGAACGATAGAAATGCTCTTGGAATCCAGTAATCGGGTCACCAGGGATGGTCCCGCCCCCTAGGGCAAAGACCGGATCCTTTCCAGTCCAGAATCCTGTATAGACCGCTGCGATTTCTACTACACCGTTTTTCACCATGTCAAACGATTGATTTGTCGGGAACAGAACATTCGCTCCAAACGGTTCAATGACGAGCCGACCACCTGTGATTTCCTCCACCGCCTCTACAAATGGCTTGACCGTACCTTCATAGCGGGCCGTCCCCGGAATTTGGTGTGTGACCATCCGCCACTTGTAGACCCTTTGTTCTCCTTCAGCAATTGTCTGATACGGCTGACAGGCACTTAAAACAAACAGCAACGACATGAGCAACAGTAACATTGGCACTACATTCTTTTTCCACATTCTCGTACCCCCTTGTCCAATTATAAAATTCTGAATTATGAAATAATTATTAGTTGAACACATTATAATTGAAGTACGGGTGGAAAGTAAATATAAATTTCACTCACACTGTAAAAATTGAAGTGAATTGTACAATTATTACAATACTTTGAAAAAAGCTTGATCTCAAATTCCGAACAAACCTATATTTTATGATAAGTAGAAAAGCATCCATTTAAAAAATTGAACAAAGAGTAGGTACATACAGAGGAAGATATTAAAAAAGCATGGGCTGAAATTTTGCAAGCTTTACAAAACAGTGGGTATCAAATTGACAACAAACCGATTTTTGAAAGATACACCAGTAATATGATTGGCAACGATTATTGCGAAATATTTCCCCTCTAAGCCTTTTATAGATTGGAGGGGGTCTCTACAAAAAATGATTAAATTACATTTTTCTTAAACTAGCGCCTAATACAAAAAAGCAACAAAGCAGGAGAAAACTTGCTTTGTTGCTTGTCAAAATATCATGTAAAAGGATCTCAAGATGAAGATTTTCTAAAAGGTTCTTAACATATGTTTTCCTCTTTTCACTTAGGACTCCTATTAGAAATCCATCTTTCGCTATTCCAGCACTCCGTTATTCTGAAAATAACCCTTTCCGGACTCCTTTATTAACTAATTTTTGATTTGTGGAGTTCGTAAAAATAGTTGCATTTTGGGATGACAGATTTATATTTATGTTTATAAGATACTGTATTTAAAGGATATGTTTTGTCTTACATACTTAACTATCCTTAAATAAAGTCAACATCCTCTTTTAAAAGTGAATACATATATAAATCATCAAATTTCCCACAAGTAAATTCATAATGTCTAAGTAACCCCTCTTTTATAAATCCTTGTCTTTCTACAAGTTTTTGAGATGGAAGATTCCCAGGTTCGATCAATGCTTCGATTCTTTCCAGCTGATAGTGATGATAGCCAAATTTAACAACTGCCTCTAATGCTTCACTAGCCATTCCTTTCCCCCAATAATCTTTGCTTAATTCAAACCCAATTTCAGCACGATAATGCTTGGGGATCCTATTAAGAAACCCACAGCTTCCTATGACCTTCCCCACATCTTTGAGTGTGATTCCCCATCTGATGCCAGTATCTTCTTCGTAAATTGAGTTATACCATTTGATTTCATCCCACACGTCATCCACCGTTTGAAATGGTTCCAGCCCCATATATTTCACAACTTCTTTATCTGCTAGATACATATGCATATCACTAGCATCTTCCACTTTTACTTCTCGTAAAATTAATCTTTCTGTTTCAAGTACTGGAAATTGTTTAACCATTGATTTTCCCACTCTCTATGTAATATGGATCTTATTGAATTTAACTGCCCTTTTCATGAACAGGTTATGGGGGCAACTGTCGTATCTTTAATTAAGTTTCTCGAATACAAATGAAAGGAGATACAGTGGTACCCCCACTATTACCATCCCAGCCAATAGATAACAAATACTTGTAAAAATAAATTTAATGAAATCATAGATTGCACCAGCTAAATCATCAATAAACTTTATCATTCTACGACCTCCATTTTAACTCCCTACTAGTAAAAAACCATATGTATTTATCTTGTAAATCTATCTCCTTATTCTATTATCCTGCCTAATACCAATTATTTCAAAATTCCGCATTTAACTCAATCCTTTATTCCATAAAAAAAGACGCTTTCCTTACTCCGGAAACGCGCCACTTAAATGAGATACTTATTTCATAATGATGTGCTTATAGTACTTCATAAAGCCAATAAAGATTAAAACGGAACCCATTAGGTTGAATGCCACACGAAAGCCATGGACTACAAGGAATTCCTGGGCCGTTTGTTTTAAAAATTCGACTGAATGCACATTTACTCCTTCAATGAACATAATTTCGTTACGCGGCCATTCAAAGACCATGGAAGATAGCCCTTCACAAAACATCATGATAACACTACCTAAAATCCAATAACGAGCAGATTTAACAGACCAGCCTAATATTACAGCTACTAATCCAGTCACCCAACTTAACAAACCTAGAGGCGGAAAATAAGTATGTGGACTAGCCACCTCCATAAAATCTAAAGCTGTTTCAAACGATCGCGGAATGTCATGAAAAATATTGGGATATACCATAAATGTATCTAGTAGAATACTACCTAAAAGAATGAGCTGAACCCACAGATGGGATAAAATTGATAAAAAAGCAGATTTTTGTTTCATATAAGACCCTCTCCATTTATTTTTTTATAGAACTTTCAACATTACCTCTAAACCAAATCATGTACGGATACGATTTATCCATAAGCCAATAAGGCCTAAAATGATTCCCATAATCGTTCCTGTGAATAAACTACTAAAAAATCCAAAAGCTCTTGTAATGAATGCGTTGACAAATGGTGGGATGGCCGCTAAATTCCCGCCTAAAGTCGGGAGTTCATCAAAAGTTATATGCCAAAAAATTTGGTGTGTGATCCCTAATAAGATTCCATAGATTATTCCAACCAACAATAATGCTTTAAAAGGCTTTATTGCTTTTTTCCATAAAACAACGACGATCCAAATGATGGGTGGGATCATTGCCAATAGCATATTGACAATGCTTCCAGGTTCAACCCACTTCAAATCATGTACGATTACACGGGGAACACCTAGTAAAGCCAGAAGAAAAAGTGAGCTTATCGGAATTCCTAATGTATTTTTTGTTACATTAACCATTCTCTTTACCTCCAAGTACCATTGATTTTTGGGGGCAATCTTCCCCCTCTTTCCATCTTTAATCTAAGCCTGACAGCATCTATAAAGAAAAATACACGTAGCTTTAAACCGCTTATTATCCGATTATTTTTTCTCGCAAACGATTTTTTCTATAAAATGGCGCCACTTGAGCCTACTGAATCTACCTATACACATTCTCAATATAATTCATTCCACTATTCATCCTCCTCGTATGAACACTTGCTGTTCAATTTCTATCGTCATCATAAGCAAGACTTCTAAAAAAACTGTTATCAAATTCTTAAATAATTCTTAAATCGAATATAAGACGTGATGTTCTTTTGCAGCTCGGATGTAATCGTGAAAAAACCATGGGTATCTTGACAAATGGACATAAAAAGACCAGCCCTCACATTCGTGTAACAAATGTCTTGGACTAGTCTAGTTTTATTTTTTCGTATTATTTTTTGAGCCTATACCCTACACCCCAAATGGTTTCGATATATTTAGGCTCAGAGGGATTCTCCTCGATTTTTTCCCTGATTTTCCGAACATGGACGGTAACCGTTGTTATATCTCCTATCGAATCATGTGCCCAAAGACGTTCGAAAAGGTGATCTTTACTGAAGACTCTGTTTGGATTTACCGCTAAAAAGGTTAAAAGATCAAATTCCTTCGCCGTAAATATTTTTTCTTCGCCATTGATATAGACCCTACGGGAGCTTCGATCGATAACTAAGCCTCTAATTTGGATCTCACCCATCTCGTTCTCACGATTGATCAGGCGATGATACCGTGAGATATGCGCCTTGACTCGGGCAACGAGCTCATTCGGATTGAACGGCTTCTCGATATAATCATCCGCTCCTCGATCAAAACCACGTATTTTATCGATATCTTCCTTTCTCGCCGTCACCATCAATATTGGGATATCAAGCTTTCCCCGAATTTTTTTGCAAAGCTCGAAGCCATCTACTCCCGGCAGCATCAGATCCAGGATAATCAGATCATATGAATGATCGAAGGCTTTCCTCAGACCTTCTTCACCGGTCGTGGCAATCTCGCTATCAAAGCCATTCACTTCAAGGTAATCCCGTTCTAATTCAGCAATACTTTTTTCATCTTCAATAATTAATATTTTCGGCATGCTCTCCCCTACGCTTTCTAAGGTTTTTTCAACGTGAAAAATATACTTGTTCCTTTTCCTAATTCACTTTCAACCCAAATTGAGCCACCATGCTCTATAATGATCCTTTTTACGATTGCTAATCCTAGACCACTTCCACCTGTGGATGAATTCCTTGAGGCGTCTATCCGATAAAAGCGCTCAAAAATATGAGGGATAGCATCCTGTGACATTCCGGTTCCATTATCTTTTACCTCTACCATAATCTGATCTGATTCACTTTCCAACCGGACATGAATTTCTTTTTTAGGTTTATCCATATACTTCAAGCTGTTTTGTATGATATTTGTTATGACTCGCTTCAGCTTTTCCCTATCGGCCATCACTATATAGGAATCGCTTGGATTTACTTGATAGGTTACCGTTCCTCCATCTTGTTCAAGGTTATACCTGACTTCTTCTAGTAAATCAACAAAGTACGCATTCAGGTCCATTTCCTCAAAGTTGAATGGAACACCCTGTATATCCAATTTCGAGTATAAGAAAAGCTCGTTGATTAAATGGTCCATATCATCCGCTTTTGTATAAATCGTTTCCATATAACGATTCATTTTTTCGGGTGTGTCTGCAATTCCATCCATAACCCCTTTCACATACCCTTTAATGGATGTCATCGGGGTTTTCAGATCATGGGAGATGCTGGCGATCAATTCTTTCTGATTGTTTTCGTAACGCTTTTGTAGTTCCTTCGCTTCTTTCAGCTTTAGCCGCATCGATTCGAAGGTTTCTGCAAGTTCTCCAAGCTCATCCTTCTTTGCTGACTCTATTTTGAAATCCAAATTTCCGTTACTGATTTCTTTTGCCGCTTTCCTCAGTTTTTGGACAGGGGTGATGATGCTTTTTGATACGAAGTAAGTCAGAAGCCCGTTCGTGACCGTTAAGACAAGCAATAAGCCAATGAATCTCAGCGTCATGAACAGCTTTTTACTATTTCCTTCTATATCACCGTCTAAAAGATAAAATAGGACGTAGCTTATCATCATCTCGATGAAGAAAAAAAATAGGATAGGAATGATAATCATTGCAATATTCGAAAGGATCAATCGCTTTTTAATAGACAAATTATCACCACCAATAAAATACATTTCATGATTATAATGGACATTTATTAATCAAATCTAAATCAATCATTAACTTTTTCTTAAATATTATTTTGCTTTTTGTTATAAGAGCCACTAGGACATCAAAGACATAACTCAAATGCAGAAATTTTTTAGTAATCAAACACAGTACCGTCATTGATGCCTATGAAAAGAAGCCACCCTAAAAAAATAGCTTTGGCTGACATAGTTAAGCCCTTTTTAAACTCACACCATCCGAATCACATAAGCATCCAAAATAATTCGGGAAATTACTTGAAGCGGCAATCGGGAACGCACCTCGTAATCAGGAAAAAAGGAATGGGAGCCTTTATAACCTAGAAGAGTGATCTCTGATAATTTGGCCAAGGAGGAATCCACCCCTGCTGTAAGAGTGATCGTACTGATATTCTGGATTTTTAAATTCTTACACGCTTCTACCAGCTCTTTTGTTTCTCCGTTTAACGATACAAAAATAGCTAGCTCTTTTTCTTTAAGCCTTCTGGATATAACGCGGATAATATTAGGATCATTATGCATTTCCGAATTTTTCCCGAGCAACTGCAGCTTCACGTTCATTTCACTGGCAATCATTTCAGAAAATCCTCTAGCGAAAATATAGATTTTTTCTGCATCATTTATTTTTTGGATCGTATCCTCGATATTCCCCTTATTCAACATCTGAATCGTATTTATCACTTCCAATTCATTTTTCTTAATCGCTTTTTGGATCTTACTATCAATTTCATCTATGACCTCCACATTTTCTTCAGAGTTCATATGATCTTTTATATTGTATTTAAACGAAGTAAAGCCATCATGACCAATTTTTTTCATCAATCGAACTATCGTCGCAGTCGAAACATTGGCTTCTTCACTTAATTTCACAATCGATAGATTTGGGATTCTTTCTATATTTTTTACGATATACTCCAACAAATAACGCTCTGATTCGCTCAGGGATTGGTATTGGTCTGCAGGGATATCAAAGATAAAATGATTCATGGTCTCACGCCTTTAAAGTATTCTTCCTTATAGGATGTACGAATATATTTCTTTGGAGCATCTTTAATAATGAAATGTCAACCCTCTAACTTCATTAAAAAACATCTATTATTTCTCCCTCTCATTTCTTGCTTCCTATACAATTCTTTTCAAAGAAAGATTATCCTTCTTTCTATCTACGAAAGAGTGATAGTCTCTCACATTTCGATTCCCTTTCCACCTTTTAATAATTTCTCAAAGGAATTCTTTAGAAATTGGAGAACTAGTACTAAAGACAGATATTTACATTTCTAGAAGGATTGAGGGGGATTTAATGCGATTCATACGAAATCTCTTGATCATTTTGATCGGGATTATCTTGATTAGCTCATTACCTGTTTTATTTTATGGAGGTTCAGGCTTTCAATATTTAATGGAAGTGCTTGTTGCCAATAACATATCGTCCATTGGGTTTTATCCACTTGAGTATGGATTAGCAATTGTGAATGTGATAAAGAATTTGTTTCAACCCGAGCAATGGGTCATCGCTTCTTTTGGAAAAGAATATTCTTTTTTTGAATTTTACCCTAAGAGGTATTTCTATTCTTTAAAGCTTTTTACGCTTTCTTTTATCATTGCCATTGGGGCCTCATTCCTTGTTACGATGATTGTTTCCCTATCGCCTGGCTGGTTTAAAAAGGTTTCGAACGTTACGATCGATATTTTAGAATCATTGCCCGATGTTTTTATCATTGTGGGTCTCCAGCTTATTGTCATATTCATTTATAAAGCGACTGGCCATTTAGTTGCAGAGGTGGCGATGTTAAATGAAGAGATTTATTTATTGCCTGTCATATGCTTATCGACGGTCCCTTCCGTATTTCTTATTAAAACGGCGCTTCTTTTAATGAGAGAAGAAGAACCGAAGCCGTATATGGATTTGGCCCGTGCGAAAGGATTGAGCAGACTGAGAGTTTTATTGGCCCATAACTTCCGAAATGTCCTATTTAGTCTATTTTATCGCTCCAAGATCATCTTTTCGTTTATGTTATCGAACTTATTTATTATTGAAAGATTGTTTAATATTAAAGGAATGATGGATTTACTGCTCTATTCAAATCAACTCATCCTTGTGGTGGTTATTTGTTCGGTTTTTATTCCATTTTACACATTATTCTCAATCTCCGAGTTTTTCATCATGAAGAAAATAGGGGTAAGAGAGGAGGAATTTATAAATGGGTAAAGTTTTATTTAAAAAACCAAAGTTTCTCATTGGGTTTACCTTTCTAACTGTGATGGTTATCGCAAGCTTTCTATATGAGCCATTTATTTCTGAACATATTGAACGCTATGATTTTTTCAAGTATAAAGGAGAATTGGTAGGCCCGCCCTTTACCCCTTTAGAGCTCCCACCTCTTGGCTCAGATCGATTAGGGACACCTTTATGGACTTACATCATTCAAGGCGCAAAATTCACGATTCTTATGGCAGTCGGGATTGGTTTTATCCAGGTCCTGTTGGGATTACTGCTTTCTGTTTTCTTTCTGCAATTCTTAAAGAGAATTCAAAAGCTATTAGAAGTGTTGGTTGAGTCGATGATCTATGTCCCTGTTGCCGCCGTCGCCTTTTGGCTGCTCATACCATTAGAGCATATCATTCTGAAACCGGAGGAACAGTTCCTTGAGTTAATCGTCACCCAAGCCCTGTTCATTAGCATGATCGGAATTCCGCCCGTTCTTGTAGTCCTATTAAAAGAAATCCAAAAAGCACTTCAAGAAGAGTATGTCCTAAGCTCTCGAACCCTAGGTGGGCGAGGATGGTTTTTGTATCGCAAACACGTATTTTCCAATCTATTTCCAAGATTGGTGTTACTCTTTTTCCAGCGCAATGTGCAGGTTCTTGTATTATTTGCCCACCTCGGATTTATTAATATTTTCTTGGGCGGGAAATTCGAAGAAGAAATCATGATAGGTGAAGTAAGAATGTTCTCACTATCTAATGAATGGGCCGGGAACATCGGGAAGGCATACTTTGAAATCATGACAGCCCCATGGCTGATCCTAGCACCTTTAATTGCATTATCACTTGCCGTCTTATCCTTTAATTTCATGGCTTCCGCAGTACAGGAAGTGATGTTAAAAGACTCTCCATCTCGAATCAAGGGGATAAGAAAGAAAATGAAGATCGAGAAGAAATCGGTGATGGAGATTGGGGATGATTTTACTTTTGTGAATAAGTAGGGAGAATAACGTTAAAGGAGAGGAACCAATTTGGTTCCTCTGTTGAATGACAATAAAAAGTTTCATAATTATTATAAGACCTAAATTTTATTAAAACTTAAATATAAAGGGGCTGCCTTTTATCTTTACTATTAGTTACGAAATCCATCAAAATTCCCGACACTTATTCTTTTTTTTGACCCTTTTCGATATAGCTTAGATCACCCACCTTATCTATGGTATATTCACCATTTTTATATTTAATGGTGGTTACACTTGCATTTTTTATTCCTCCAGCTGGAAGCTCATATCCACCAGATAAAGTATCTATCAATGCACCAATGCTTAAACCATGAGAGACAATTAATACATTGCTGTCCCCTTTTTTACTTTCTTTTTTAGCGATTTCATCTATACTTTCCTTCAAACGTTTCGTAATGGTATTATAATCCTCTGCTGGCCAATTTTTCCCTTCTTTTACTCTGCCTTTATCTAGTTCAGCGACACTATTGGCAAAATCTTCAGGTGAAATCCCCTCATTCATCCACTCTTCAAGTGTCTTACCCTTGCTTTCTGCTATGTCAGTCCACATAGTATGATTTAAATCGCCTTCATAGCTCCCAAAATTGAATTCACGTAAACGTTTATCTGTCTGTAAGGTTACATCCGATTTCTGGTTCTCATCTAATATAATCGTAGCCGTTTGGACACTTCTTCCACTGTCACTACTATAAGATGCAGAAAATTCAATATCTTTTAAGCCTTTTCCAGCATACCCTACAGTTTTTTCACCTTCAGGAGTGAGCACGGCATCAGACCACCCTTGAACCCGATCTGTTATGTTTAGCATTGTTTTGCCATGACGCACAATATACAAAGTGATTTCCCCGTCTTTTGCCGCCTCGGCCTCTTTTTTCTCGGTAGTGGCCGTTCCGCTGCACCCAACAATAAAAATTATGCTAAATATTGCGACAACCAATTGTAATAAACGTTTTTTCATTTGTTTCTCCTCTTTTTTGTTTTTTCATTTTTAGTAACCGCGATTTTTCTTTTTCTGCATCCTTAAACTGAATTCGCATCGGGTTTTAGTTTAAGTGAATACCTTGTACCACTTTTGATAAAAGGTATTCACAATTCTTCATTCCAAACAAAGCTCATAACCAAAAAATCACACTATATTTTAATCCGAATCTAAATCTATAGGCGATATAATTTTTCTCCATTAAATGACTTTATAAAATTTCTCCATTACTTTTAATAACCTCTTTATACCAATAGAAAGATTTCTTCTTTTTACGTTCCATTGTCCCACTGCCATCATCATGCTTGTCTATATAAATGAAACCATAACGCTTGGAGAATTCCCCAGTTGAGGCACTGACTAAATCAATACATCCCCAGCTTGTATAACCCATTAATTCAACACCATCTTCAACCGCTTCACGCATTGCTTCAATATGGCTACGTAAATAATCAATACGGTAGTCATCCTGGATCGAACCATCTTCCTCGACCTTATCATAAGCTCCCAAGCCATTTTCTACGACAAAAAGTGGAACCTGATAACGATCATAAAGTTTATTTAAGGTAATACGTAAACCGGTTGGGTCAATTTCCCATCCCCAATCGCTTGCTTTCAGAAATGGATTTTTCACTCCTTCAAGGAGATTCCCTGGTGTCGTTTCAAGGCCCGTTTTATCTTTTTTCTGTGTAAGGGACATATAGTAACTTAAAGCAATGTAATCAACCGGATGTTCCTTGATCAATTTCAAATCTCCTTCTTGAATGTCAAGGGTAATATTATTTTCTTTAAAATATCGTTTGATGAACGCCGGATATTTCCCACGTACTTGTACATCCCCGCAGAAATAATTGAACAGTCGTTCTTCTTGCAGAGCATACATCACATTTTCTGGATTACTATCATAGGAATAGACAGGAGCAGAGAGAAGCATACAGCCAATTTGGGCACCTGGAATAATCTCATGACACGCTTTTACTGCAATACTGCTTGCGACAAATTGATGATGGAATGCCTGAAATATCGACTGATATTTATCCTCTTCTTTTTGAATCGAGAATCCCATACTCATAATTGGGAAATGAAATGCACTATTAATTTCATTGAATGTCATCCAATATTTCACTTTACCTTTATAACGATTGAATATGGCGTTAACGTATCGTTCAAAGAACGTAATGACTTCACGGCTTCTCCAGCCGCCATACTCCTTCACAAGGTTTAATGGCATTTCATAGTGAGAAATCGTTACAACTGGCTCAATGCCATATTTGTGTAGTTCATCAAACACACGGTCATAGAATGCAAGCCCTTCCTCATTTGCTTCTAATTCAGTGCCCTCAGGGAAGATCCTTGTCCACGCGATGGACATACGGTATGCTTTGAAACCCATTTCGGCAAATAAGGCGATATCCTCTTTATAGCGGTGATAGAAATCAATTCCTTCAT
The DNA here is from genome assembly GCF_016908495.1 of Rossellomorea pakistanensis. Classification (GTDB taxonomy): domain Bacteria; phylum Bacillota; class Bacilli; order Bacillales; family Bacillaceae_B; genus Rossellomorea; species Rossellomorea pakistanensis. Next base: position 215,271 of record NZ_JAFBDZ010000004.1, read on the forward strand.
GGTTTGGATAGGTATATTTTTCATTGTCAATTTCAAAGGTAAAGCCTGGTTCTTTTAATACTTTTAATCTCTCTTTTCCCCCTGGAAGTACGTCAGCAATATTTAATCCCTTGTTCCCCTCATTAAATCCACCTTCCATTTGATTGGCAGCCGTAGCTCCTCCCCATAGAAAGCCTTCTGGAAACTTTTTATCAACTTTATTCATCTGTTATTCCTCCTACATTTCATTCATATATTTTTTAAAAGGGGAAAAGGTGAATCATTGATCCCCAAATGATATCACTTACACAATTAGTGTTAATAAATTTTCTTTTGCTTGGACGTTCCTCTTATCTGATTCCAAAATTTCCATATAGCGATCTGTATTCGTGATGATAACGGGAGTTGTTACATCGAATCCAGCTTCTTTGATTTTATCAATATCAAAATTCACTAGAAGATCGCCTTGTTTAATAGAATCACCTTGTTGTACAAGAGGGGAAAAATACCTTCCATTTAATTGCACTGTGTCAATTCCAATATGAATTAAGATTTCCGCCCCATCATTCGATGTGATGCCAATCGCATGACCGGTTGGAAAAACTGCTGAGATCGTGCCATTCACTGGTGATACAACTTCACCGACTGACGGTTCAATAGCAATTCCTTTTCCCATTGCTTCGGATGCAAATGCTGAATCTTTTACTTCATTTAGAGCTATTACTTTTCCCGTGATCGGACTAACAATACTTTCGTTTTTAGTTCGACCACTTTTTATAACTAACGATTCACCTGCTACTGTTTCATTCTGTGGTTTTTTATGTTTTTTATTTTCAAATCCTGCTAAAAAGGTTAATAGAATAGCGAATGAGAAAGCAACCAAAGCACCTGTTGCATGCAGTCCAATTGGTGAATATGCAGGGATTGAGAGAAAACTTGGGAAATTGAAAACCACAGCTTTTGATCCAAGAGCACCGTTAATGGCTCCACCAATCGCTCCTGCACTTACAACATAGAATAGGGTTTTTCTATAACGAAGTAAAAGACCGTAAAGAATTGGTTCCGTAACACCAGCTAACGCCCCTGGTAGCATGGTTGAACCAGCTAATGCTTTAAGCTTCTTATCTCTTGCTTTTATGAAAATACCCAATGCTACCCCAATTTGGGCAAACACAGCCCCTGAAAGCATAGAAGTAAGCGGATCTCCTCCAGTACCAAGGTTACCAATCATAATCGGAACAACTCCCCAGTGTAAGCCTAACAGTGTTAAAAACGTCCAGCCCGCTCCCATGATAGCACCTGTGATAAGACCGCTTCTTTCAGCTAAGAATCCAATTCCTGCACCGATTCCATTCCCTACGTAAACCCCAAAAGGACCAAAGATGAGAACGGTTAAAGGGACAATAACGACTAGTGACAACATCGGGACCATAAACATTTGTAAGTCCTTGTGGATCACTTTCTTAATCATTTTTTCAAATGCTGCGTACATACACACCGCAATGAAAACAGGGAAAACGGTTGAAGAATAATCCACGATCACAGCCGGAATTCCTAAAAACGATGAAGCACCTCCTTCAGCTATTAGTTTTGTTAGATTTGGCTCAAGAAGGGCAGCTCCTATTGACCCTCCAACATAAGGATTGGCTCCAAGCCTTATCGCTAGCGTAATCCCTAGAAAGATCGGGAGAAAGTAGAAAACAGCATTTCCTGCAGCAGATAAAATTAAATACGTACCACTTTCAGATGTAAGCCATCCAAGCATCGTTAAAACGGTCAACAATGCTTTAAGCATCCCTGCTCCTGCAAGCGCGCCCAATAAAGGGGAAAAGCTTCGTGAGATCACATCAAAAATCTGTGAGGTAATGGACCCCTTTGATTCATTAGAAGAATCAGCGTTAGCACCAATATTGGCCACCTTGATTATTTCCTGATAGACATCTGAAACATGTGAGCCGATTACAACTTGATATTGACCCCCACCTTGAACAACGCTTAACACACCGTCCATCTCTTCAAGTGCTTGCTGATTTGCTTTGTTTGTATCATTTAATTTAAACCTCAACCGAGTCGCGCAATGTACCAGACTCGAAATATTCTCTTCGCCACCAACATTTTGTAAAATTTCTTTTCCTATAGTTTCGTAGCTCATGGTTCTCCTCCTGTTCATGTTGTTTTTTATTCTTTCTTATCAAATTTTTTCAGCTCTTTAGGGATAAATACACGATTTTTCAAACCGATTACTATCACTCCCTTCAAAGAAAAAAACCTAAATTGAAACTTTCAATTGAGAAAGTTCAATTTAGGTTTTGCCTCGTAAGTTACAATCCTAAAAAAAGAATCTATTTTATTTTTTCACTACTCTTTCAATATGGATGGTTAAATAGAGCATTTCTTCATCTGTTAACTCGTACCTATATTGATTTTCAACGAATTTTCTAATTTTTTCTGTGCATTTATAAGCATCAGGGTACTTATTTTTAATAACGTTTAAGAGATCGTCCTCATGTTCATTATTATAATGATTTCCCTTAACTAATCTGTGAGCGAAAAACTTTAAATGAGTGATAAATCGATAATAATTTAACGAGTTTTCATCAAATTCCATTTTAAAGTGATATTTAACGATCGTTAAGATATCTTGTATCACTTTAGTCATATCCACGATATTAGTCATATCCTCATTAAGCTGAGCATTTACAATATGAAGGGCTATAAAAGCTGCTTCATCTTCGGGTAAAATAACATTAAACTGATCACAAATCATATTCAATGCTTCTATCCCTATTTCAAACTCTTCTTTATAAAGGTGTTTTGTTTCCCAAAGCAATCCATTTTTGATTGGTAAATTATTCTTGTAACGGTCGATTGCAAAGTGAAGGTGATCGGTTAAAGAAATATAAATACTATCATTAAGCTTCTTTCCAAGTTGGATTATAGCATAATTAATTATTTTTTCTGATAATTCCATGTATTCAATTGGAATATCTGCAATTAATGTTTTGAACTTCTTTATAATTTCTTCGTCTTCCAAAGTGAAGATTTTCTCGATTTGTTCTTCATTTATATCCTCACCGGCACGTTTATTAAATGCAATTCCGCGACCCATGACGATCACCTCTTGCTTGTCTTTTATAGAGACAATAACATTGTTGTTTAATACTTTTACAATCTTCACTTTTTCACCTCCAATAACAAAAAGGGCAAAACCACCCCTTTAAAAAGGAATCGGTTTTGCCTGATTTAACAGTAACAATCCGTTCTGTATGCGCTTTCCTACATAATACTACAGACTTTTTATTTGTGCAACTATTTTCCTTGAATCTGGACCATTTGATATATAGTGAATAAGAATGTGATCTTTCTACACGATAATGTTATGTAATATTTCTGAATAAGCATTTATTCCAAGATATTGATCCTGATCATCTCCACTTTTTGAACATGATTGATTACATCGTAAATATTTAAAAAGTAGGTTTTTTGTTCAATTTTCCATCTATTTCTAGGTCATTATCAGCTCATTATATAAGTAACATTATCGTCTTTGTGAAGTTAAAAAGAATGTTATTATTTTAGTAATTTTGATGGATATGATCAATGCTCTTCGTTATCTGACAGCGAACAAGTGTCGAACCTTTTATCCACCAATCGGCATCAACATAACTTCCCACTTATGAAAGCATTCATTCAGATAATAGGCACCACGTTCCATATCTTTAGACACCCCGCTGCACTGCTGCGGCTCAATCAGGTCCTGCCCCTCTTGATCATAATTCCAATCTCGCGAAATCTCCACCCAGCTTTCGCCAGCTTCCTTATCTATTCGGGATTTCAATGTATAAACCGCCATTGGAACATCGCTGTTCGGTTCGAAGACTACATAGCGAATTTCGCTTTCCTTTTCCGCTTTCGAATCCTCCACAAATTGGTCCATGGACTCAAGATTTTGAACATCTTCCCCCTTTTGAATCACATCTGTTTCTAGTGGGGTAAAAGTAGGCACTTCACTTTCACTATCACTTTTCCCTTCACTTTCATTTTCTTTGGCCCCTTGCGTTTTGTTCTCTTCATTGCCCAAACCACAAGCCACAAGACAGACGCAGAGGATAAGGATAAATCCAGTCTTTATAAAAACCTTCATAATAATCATTCTTCCTTTCTATATTACTAAAATACAAGTACTCCTATTTACTCCTCAGGTTTTTGGCTGCTCAGCATTCCTAAACCGAATAATCGAGAAATCATCTATGGTAGAGGAGATAATGGCGTCACGTAGAGGGTAAAGATTAGGAGTTACTCTAAGTTCAACACCCTTTTCAGCGATTTTTCCGAGCAAATCCCCCATCGGTTCTAAGGAAATTGGTTGGACGGGCGAATGAGTAATATAATACCCTGCGGTTTGATCAAACACCTGAAACCCTTCATCATGAAAGGTGTATTTGTAAAGAGTGGTGTTTTTGATCTTTTCCATCCATGCATTTTCAACCGCGATAATCTTATTGGCAAGTGTATGGGAGAAAAATAATTTCTCATCCTCTTCACTCATATTAGCTGATTTCGAGTAGATCACACGTGGACAATCTCTCGGGAAAAAATAATGAACGGCATGCTCTTCATCAATCGCCCAAACAGTAGGTGGCATCTCTTTATTTTGACTCTTTAATGGGATAAATTCTTTGATACTAGGATCTTCACTGAAATGATAAAGCATTATATGATACCTCCAGATCTTATATAGACAAAAAACGGATTTGGAATAATTGCTTTATAACCTTCTTTTCTCACGAATTATGCCAATCTATTAAATTCTTTACTTATTATAATAATCCTTCTTAGACCCTATAAAATTTTGGTAGTATCTTTTTTTAACCAAATAATATAGCGACCTTTTTCAATTGACATTAAGACAGATATCGCATTACTATCATAAAGAGAGAAAATTTTCCAATTGCAGTGGGAGGTATGGTGATGAATAAAAGAAACTCTTCTCTTTTATGGCTTCCGAAACTTGCTGGAGGGCTGCTGATCTTTATGGGACTTTTCCATCCTATTTACGTGCTCATTGCAACACCAGAAATGTGGGAACAAATTATACTTTCCGGATTTTGGAATTCAGTTGCCCCACCTTGGGAATCTCGAGACATTGTGTTTCAACGGGATTTTTGGACTTCGATTGGAAGCTTGTGTTTTCCATCTGCTTTATTGGGTGGCTATCTTTTATGGAGCATCCGACAAGGATATGCCATTCCAGCCTTTTTAGTTTGGGGAATTTTATTATATGGTGTAGTATCATCCATACTTATGCCTATTTCAGGGTTTTGGTTTCTAGTGGTAGCTGCGCTGTTACTGATTATTTATCAAATCCGAACAAAGCATAAGCCCCCAAGAGTTGCAAAATGAAAACGTTGATCGAGAAATTCCTATTTTAGAAGTCCTAGATAAAAGATAATCGTTTCTTTTAAATCGTGTTGGTAGGATTCAGAAAATCTCGCCTCATTCAACTTCCAAAATCCATCAAAATGATCTTTTAAAATACATTTAATGATTCCGCTCCCTTGTCGACTCATACCGATACTCCTCTATTTATTGGAACATTTTATCGAACCGTTATCCAAGAGTAGAAAAATTTATCATTTCCTGGACAATAAAAAAATCTCTCCTAACACATAACGGTTTAACACATTAAAAAGAGTGCCAAATCGCATTGATTTCGATACCTTTTTTTCTTAATTTAACGGGAGTTTTTCAACTTAAACTAATTAATTGGTATACCAAAACTCACCTTATTTAGCTGGCTACAGGACTTTCTGTACTTCAAAATTCTTGGCATATGATAGGTGATAAAAACCTCTGAACTGGAATTAATATCGTAAAATGCAGGAAAACGCTCTTCAATTAAAGTGCAGGATTAATGAACAAAACTAAGGGGGAGTTTTATGTGGTGGGAGTATTACGGGGATGCAGTAATTTCTGTAGCAACGTTAAGTGCCATGTTGATTTTACTTTTTATTCATTTTTTGATAACAAAAAGTAAAAGAGGGTTAATTATTCCCTTATCTATCTCAATGATCGGTTATATATCCTTCGTTAGGGGTATTGTCTTTATTAGAGGATGGAATGGTACAGGATGGATAGTCTATGGCGTAATTATAATGGGGATTGGTCTCCTTTATTACCTTGGAGTCGGAATATATAATAGATACAAATGATAAATGTGTCATGTATATTCCGTTAAATGAAGCTTAAATTGAATACGAACCTTTTTATAAAATGAATGGTCAGAGGCTTTAGCCACTGACCATTTTTTGTGAGAATTTATTGGGATTTGTGTTACGAAATACACTGCTATTTCTATTAGTAATTGAAAGTTTGTACTTCAAAACAGAACCCGTTACATAAAACGGGGACTTGTTCTTTCACTAGTATTAATCTCTCAAAGAGCCTTTGTCAATAAAAGCTTTTAATGAATTATTATAATGTCTTTCCCTAGTCGGTCCCATAAGTTTGTAAATTGATCGACGAGACCACTTAAATGGAATACGTTATACAATGGTTCCATTACCCAAATTGAAGTGAAATAATAAAACACCATAAAAGAAAAAAATGGTCTTGACCTTCCCGTAGCGTAAAGGTTTAGAATCAAATTGTCAGGAGGGAAAAACGTGGAATATACCGTAAACAAATTGGCACAGCTCGCGGGTGTTAGTGCACGAACACTTCGCTACTATGATGAAATCGGACTCCTCAAGCCAGCAAGAATAAATTCATCCGGCTATCGCATCTATGGACAGCAGGAAGTTGACCTGCTTCAGCAAATCTTATTCTACCGTGAATTGGATGTAAGCTTAGAAACGATTTTACACATTGTCAACCAACCCACTTTTGATCAAACAGAAGCATTGAAACAGCATTATATAAAATTGAAGCAGAAACGCGCCCGCCTTGACAAACTAATGGCAACGGTCGAAAAGACGATTGCGAATAAGGAAGGAGAAATACACATGCAGGACAAGGATAAATTTGCAGGCTTTAAAGAAAAGCTGATACAGGAAAACGAAAACAAGTATGGGGAAGAAATCCGTGAAAAATATGGGGATGAAACAGTAGACGCATCCAATGCCAAGCTAAGAGGAATGTCGGAGGAAGACTTCGCTGCCATGAGCTCATTAGAAAAAGAAGTCCTTTCGTTACTGGAACAAGCATACGCAACCGGAGACCCTGCCTCACCACTGGCACAAGAAGCTGCCGAGAAGCATAAGCAGTGGCTCATGTACTCATGGCCAAGCTATTCAAAGGAAGCACATGCTGGATTGGCAGAAATGTACGTTGCCGACGAGCGCTTTACAAGCTACTATGACAGAGACGTTAAGGGCGGTACGGAATTTTTACGGGACGCCATTTTAATCTATTTAGGGAAAAAGTAAGAAAATACAAAGGGCTTTGGAAAGTCAGAGTAACTGAATTTCTAAAGCCCCTTTTCATCATAAATAACTTTTAAGAATGGAAGAACGAGTTTCTTTATAAACGTAAAGAGAAACCGGTCGTCCAAGCCCATAGGTGGTCGTTTCCTCTAAAACCTCAATATCCTTTAGAAATTTTAAATATTTACCGATAGAAACCCTTGAGATTGAGGTCTTTTCCGCGATATTGTCTGTGGAAAAAGAGGCTTTCCCCTTCTCATTAATGGCGTTTACAACAATATTCAAGGTACTTCTCGTTAATCCCTTTGGCAATGGCTTTCCTGACATAGGTGGTGTGTTTTGTTTTTTTCTCAATATCAGCTGATCCAGATCTTTTTGTTGGACATGACGTTGTTGAGTTAAAAAAAGATGTTTTTCCCGATAAGAGCTTAAGGCGTGATGAAACCTTTCGAATTCAAAAGGCTTAATCAAGTAATCGACTACTCCATATCTTAAGGCGGTCTGAATTTTCCCTGCGTCAGATGCTGCCGTTATGAGAATTACGTCAATATTTTTATCTTGCTCCCGAATATACGTTAGCAGTTCTAAACCATTTTTACCTGGCATGTAAACATCTAATAATATAAGGTCAACCTCTTCTTTTCCGATGTATTCCAAGGCATCATGAACAGAGTGAGCAACACCGATAAGGGTAAAATGTTCGATTTCTTCAAGATAGCGCTTATTAAATTCTGCCACCATCGGATCATCTTCTACAATGAGAACTCTAATCATCCCCTTCACCTCCTGTCTGGGTTTCAAAGGGTACTCCTACATTTATGCTAATTCCATTACTTGGTTTTAATTGAATGGTTATTTCTCCACCAAGTTTTTCGATACTCTTTCTAACAAGATAGAGTCCGTAGCCTCTATTTGGACCTTTCGTAGAAAATCCTTTTTCAAATACATGGTCAACCATTTCTTTAGAAAGTCCTGGACCTGAATCTGAAACATTGATAAATAAGTGTTGTTGCGAATAGGTGAGGGTTACCTCGATAGCTTTCCTATTACTTTGAGCCACAGCTTCGATGGCATTGTCCATTAGGTTTCCTAAAACCGTAATGACTTCATGGGTGGTTTCCGAATGTTTTGGTTCAGGGATAACCGATTTCGTTACAATTGATAAATCGACGTTTTCTTCCCTACCATAGCTTAGCTTTCCCATAATAAAACCAGCGAGTGCCGGGTCCTTAATATTCTTAGTCACATGACCGACTTCATGATTTCGGTGGTCGACAAGGGTATGAATAAAATCCGTTAATTCATCCTTATATCCCATACGGACCATTCCGAGAATGACGTGTAGTTTATTCATAAACTCGTGTGACTGTGCCCGTAGTGCCTCAGCGTATGTTCTTACTCCTGTTAACTGTTCAGCCAATTGATTCATCTCAGTCTTGTCCCGAAAGGTTGAGATTGCCCCAACGACTTGTTTATTCACAATAAGCGGCACTCGATTGACAAGAATCGAGATCCCATTAATGCTTTGTTCTTTATCTAATTCAGGTTTTCCTGTTCGTAGGACAGATTCGATTTCGAAGGTCGGGATATAATCCTCGACACGCATTCCAATCGGGTTTCCTGATAGCCCTGCCCTTTTAAACATACGGATCGCGGATTTATTCACAAGAGTAATCGTGGAATCTTGATCAACCGCAATCACTCCTTCATGAACAGATTGCAGCATGGTGTTCCGTTCCTCCAGAATTTTAGCGATAGCTAACGGTTCAAGTCCAAACAAAATCTTTTTAATGTATCTTGCTACAATATAGGCACCAACAATTCCAACCAATATTCCAATGATCGAGCCGATAATGATATTTTCATGCCCTAGATCAATGGCTTCATCCACCTTTTCCAGAGAGATCCCAACAGCTACGGCACCGATTTGCTTATGGTTTTCATCATAAACGGGGGCAAACGCTCGTAATGATTTCCCTAATGTACCTTCTGAGACAGAGATATATTCTTTCCCTTCTAATACAGACTTTTCATCTCCACCAACAAATTTTTCTCCAATTCGTTCAGGGTTCGGATGCGACTTCCGAATCCCGTTCATATCAAACACGACAATAAAAAGGACATTAGTAGCTTTACGTATGTCAGTGGAATATTCCTGGATCTCCCTAGCATGCTCTTCATTCTGTAATCCATTTTTTACGATTCGTGACTTTGCGACGGTTTTAGATATTACTTTTGCTTTTTCTTCAAGACTTTCTTCTAGCTGGTCATTAATCGTTGTACTAATTAACAAATCCGTAACAAGCAAAGAAACTAGGACAACCAGGCAAACTAGGAAAGTAATCATCGTATGAAGCTTCCATCTTTGTCTAAGCATAGATTCACTCCAGCCCATAATGAAATATTTTTATTATAAACGAAAGAAGGCTGCCCATAAATAGGACAGCCGTTGCAAACTAGGGTTATGCAGACATTTCCTCCTTGGAACTGTCTTTCACAATCTTAGGTGTAAACTCTCCTTCCATCTTCGAAACGACTACTGTTGCGACGCCATTCCCGATTAAGTTCGTGATGGCACGGGCTTCAGACATAAAGCGGTCAACCCCTAATATTAAAGCAAGACCTGCAACTGGAATCGTTGGGAATACAGCCAAAGTGGCAGCCAGCGTGACAAACCCTGAACCTGTTACACCAGCAGCTCCCTTCGAAGTCAGCATCAAGACCCCAAGCAGAAGCAATTGTTCACCTAATGAGAGATCAACGCCAAATGCCTGTGCGATAAATAGCGCGGCCATTGACAAGTAGATAGATGTTCCATCAAGGTTAAAGGAGTAGCCCGTTGGAAGGACAAGACCGACAACCGATTTCGAACACCCATAGTTCTCAAGCTTTCTCATCATAGGAGGCAAAGCGGATTCAGATGAAGACGTACCAACAACAAGAATAATTTCTTCTTTAATGTATTTAATGAATTTAATAATGCTGAATCCATAAAACTTACAAATCGCCCCTAGGATTATGACAACAAATAAGAACATCGTGATATAAACGGACCCCATTAGCTTACCAAGATATAGTAGAGAACTGATTCCGAAATTTCCAATCGTATAAGCCATTGCACCGAATGCCGCAATTGGAGAAATCTTCATAATGATATTAACGATTCCAAACATCACATCTGTTAATTTTTCAAAAAACTCTACAACTGGCTTGCCATTCTTCCCCATTGCAGCAAGAGAAATCCCAAATAGGATGGCAATAAACAAAACAGGTAAGAGCTCACCATTGGCAAAAGCTCCTACAAAGGATTCAGGGACAATCGACATCACAAAGTCCATAAACCCATGGCTTGTTTCTTCTGCTGCCTTTGTATATTTCGAAACAGCATCTGCTGAAGCATTGCTTGTATCAAACCCTTCTCCAGGTTTAATAAAATTCGCTACGGCAATCCCAATCAATAGCGCAACCGTGGAAACGATTTCAAAATAAAGCAGTGCTTTTCCACCGATACGCCCGACTTTCTTAAGATCTCCCATCCCTGCAATCCCCACGACAATTGTAAGGAATACGATAGGAGCAATGATCATTTTCACTAGCTTGATAAAAATATCCGCTAATACCTTTAACTCAGCACCGAATGTCGGAAACACAGCCCCACAAATAATCCCGAGAATAATCCCCGTAATCACTTGAAAGGTCAAGCTCTTAAAATTAAACTTCATTCTCATCACTCTCCTGTCCGTTTTTAAGTTCATTTAATGAAAGCGGAAACATTTGTGAACATTATATGAATTTTCGGACAACTAAAAAAGATTATGAAACTAAGTAAACCTTTTTGTAATTAAAAAAAGTGAATGGGAGTGAAAGGTTATTCTACTAAATTGGAACGGGAGATAGAAATGGCTAGCGATTATTTTTATTTTGACAAAAAACAAAGGGATTGTCTCAAAACCAGATGTCAGGAACCATAATAAAAGAAACCCTATTGTGGTTCCTGACACCAGATGGGACAGCTCCTTTACTTTTAATAGAAAAATATCTTTGATTCCTTCATCCGACCTGGATTACATTTTTGGTGGTTCCATACCAAATTTAGCCCATTCCTCTTTTGAAGGACCATATATACCTGGAACCGATAATCCCGCTTGTCGCATAAGGACCGTCATCTGCCCCCGATGGTGACTTTGATGCTGAAGCAAGAACATCAATAGAGAACCATTTGTCATTTGTCTACCCAAAAAGTTGATCTGTTTTCCTAACGTTTGGTCGCTCCATTGGGTTTCTAAAGCTTGTACAAATGCTTCACTTCCTTGGCTATAACGATCGGCTATAATTTTAGCTGAATTAGGAACGGGCCAATCCTCTGCTTGGCCTTCAAATCTCAAGTTTGTATTGGAAGTAATGATGTGAATGGACGCAACTGTATGCCAAGCAATACGTCCTAAATTCCAGTTCTGTGAAGTAATTTCTTGTTTAAGTGATTCATCCGTTAGATTATTCAGCAGGTTCTGTGTGGTTCCAGATTCGTACTCCCAGGATTTCAAAAAGTGGTTTAGGCTTTGAAACATAAGTAATCCTCCTAATTTTATAATAAATAATGGTTCGCCAAATAATGGATATTTCCCTTCTTATTCATAAGAGCGTTTATAAGGTTGATTGACTTGTGTTTAAACTTATGGTTTTTCCAGAATCGAAAATTCTATTTAAATAAGAAAAGTGTTAAATCATGGCGATTTAACACTCTCTATTCTTACTACTAATATTAAATTGTAGAAACCTACCTACAGCTTACTTTCAACATCATCTTACCAGTAACACTCCCAATCCTTCGCCATTCGTATAAGCGCTTCAAAATAGTAGTAATCCCCCCAGATACAGCTTTCATCTACACCACGGCCGCCGCCTTTATAATAAACAGCATGGAGAAGAATCCCATTCGCTTCGCTGTCGATCTCAGTTGTGTAGTGTTCATAGAGTGATTGAATCATAGCCATTGCCGCATTTTCGTAAGTGCCTCTTTGCGGGTCGGTAAGAGGTAGATATTTGAGCATTTCTAGTAGTCCGCAAACAGTAATCGCTGCCGCTGAACTATCGCGTTCTTCCTCTCCTTCTGTGAAAGTTAAGTCCCAATAACAGATGTGATCTTCAGGAAGCCTGTTTAAGTAATAATGTGTCAGCTTTTTCGTAAGGCTGATTAGATCAGTGTCTTTGATATATCGATAGCTTAATGGAAAACCATAGATTCCCCATGCTTGCCCTCTGGCCCAGCATGAATCATCTGAAAATCCTTGGTGGGTATTTCCTTTTAATGGTGCTCCTGATTCCGGATCCATAAAGAAGGTATGGAAGGTGGAAGCATCTTCTCGTACAATATATTTGGCTGCTTGTTGAATATGACTTGAAGCAATCTCCCTGTACACGCTTTTCCCTGTCACTTCTGATGCCCAATATAATAACGGAAGATTCATATTGCAATCAATGATCATCCGGCCGCGCTGAGCGGGATCGTTTAAATCTCCCCATGCTTGAATGATTCCTGCTTTGTCATAGTAACGGGTAATTAATAAATCCGCCGCCTTCAATGCTGCCTCTTTAGCGATTTCATTTCCGCTAAGTTTATAAGCACTTACGCATGACAACGAGTATAGGAAACCAAGATCATGGTGATTGACTTCAATTTGCTTGTCAATTCGTTCTTTGAAGCTTTCCACATGCTTTTCTGCTATTTCACGATATTTCTTATCTCCTGTCCACTCATAAGCTAGCCACAGCATTCCCGTCCAGAAGCTTGTTGTCCATTCGATATTTTCAATCGGCTGATACACTTGATTAATGCTGCTTGAATCGGGAAAAAAATCGGTAAATTCGCCTATGCTTTGATCAATTTTTTTCAACACATGCTCGATGGCTTTTTCAATAAATGGTTTGTCAACAGGCGGCATTTGAGCGAAGCGTTCAGGTTTTTGAATTTCTTCAAAATGAATCGAGCTTTCAGTAATTTTCATATATTTTTCACCTCATTGTTGATATTGAATGGATCATTAGTTCTGTTCAGCCACAGGGCTAACTTCTCTTCAAGCTTTTGTGCGATAACATGGCTATGCGGTATTTCAATTACTTCAGGTTCTAGTTGATATGGATCTTTTTCCAAATCATAAAGCATCCGAACTGTTTTCTTCCTTGGGGAGTAGCCTTTATGGACTACATACATATAGTTTTTCGTCCGAATGCCTCTCCAGCCATATGCACGATTATCCATCCCCGACTGCCGAAACTGTTCAATTGCCTCTTTCCGTCCTGGATAAGCGCAAAGATAGGATTGATTTACTAGTTCCTTCTTTTCCCCTTTTAATATAGGAGATAAATCTGTTCCTTCTACTTGGGAAGGAACAGGGAGTCCTAGTAATGTAAGCAATGTCGGCATAATGTCAACTGTATTAAGGAGAGAATCGGTCGCTATTGCCGGGATCTTTCCTGGCCAACGGATTAAAAACGGAATCCCTATTGATTCTTCATACCAGACATGCTTCGCCATCAGTCCGTGCGATCCCATCATTTCACCGTGATCGGAGGTTAAGACGATAATCGTATCCTCTTCTAGTTGAAGCTCCCTTAACACATCGAGGATACGGCCAAAATTTTCATCAATTCCTGTTATGGCGGCAAAATAATTTTTTTGATTCTCCTGTAACTCTTCTAATCCCCCGCCTACCTCTTCGCCTGTATGAACCTTGAAGGAGTCTGAAGTTACATTCTTTCGGAGTGGCAGGGATTGTTGTTTATAGACGTCTTTGTATTGCTTTGGCACCTGATCAAACGGGCTATGGGGAGGATTCCATGAAACAAATAATGCAAACGGCTCATCCGGGTTTCTACTATTAATAAACTCTATCGCTTTATCAGTCTCATGCTCCACTGACCACTGATTCGGCTTTATTTTCTCTGGACTGTCTTGCCAATAATGGGGAGACAGATGATCATCCCATGCACCATACGAGTACCATTCATCAAAGCCATGACGTTTTGGCCCTGGCGGTGTATAGGCATCCCAGCCAGAAGCACCTGATTCTGGCTGGGATTGGTATTGGAGCTCTGGTAAATCCAAATGCCATTTTCCAATATAGCCTGTTGCATAACCCGATTCTTTTAATACATCACTGATACACCTTTCCTCTGGCTTCAGCATCACATCAGCACCGACCTTACAATTCGTGTAAACCCCCGTACTCATTGGGTATTTTCCTGTTAAAAGTGATGCCCGGTGTGGAGAGCATAACGGATTGCAGGTCACAGCCTGAGGAAAGGTCATGCTTTCTAATGCAAATTGATCGATATTCGGTGTGTAGACTGGGTCCTCCTTTGCATACCCAGCCGCTTGTCTTCGCCATTGGTCGGCAAAGAGATATATAAGATTCGGTCGTCTTTGATTCACTACTATCCTCTCCTCTTATCTATCCGTGACAGGGAATGTGACCACATTGGAAAGCAGTTGATATTCACCGTTTTCGAAGTCTTTTCCTTTCCACATAAAGATCCTTACCTCTCCACCGTCAATTTTCTGCGGCAGGTTAAGGGACTGCTTGATCTCTTTTGATTGGCCTTGTTCAAAATCTTCTTCATGATGGACAGCTTTTTTCAGCTCTCCTTTCCAGTTATAAAAAGCCGTCGTAACCGTTGCCTTTTCCCTATCATTCGTTTGGCTGGAGATGTTCACTACCGCATCGACAGTTCCATTAGCCTCCATCTGTTCCTGATTAATTTTGGCATCTGTTAGAAAATGATCGCTTTGATCCGACTGTTTCGGGTTAAGCTGCAGCTTTGTCGTAAACGTCTTTCCTTTGGCTTCTTTTACATCAATTTCTAGTTTTATAAATGGTTTTAACTTTGTGACTTTTACACCTTCATCGGCTTTAATCACTCCGAAGGCTTTTCGGTCAATTTCAACTTCAATGGTTCCATCGTTTTCCATAGTCGGATCTGAGACCGCAATTTCTAGCTCGTTTTCAATTTCTTTCATGGTAATAGATGCTTTGTCGTACACAGTTAACGGTCCGGCTTGTTGTTTTGTACTTTCCCAGAAATTTGCACCGAGGATGTTTTGAGTCGTTTCGTGAACCGCTTGAACGGCTTTATCATTTCGTAGGATTTGAACATCAGGATTTGCTGCATATTGCTCTATTTCATCTGCTGATTGATTCGGTAATAATGTGTAAGCATACCTTTCAGCGTTCGGATTTTTTCCATGATCCAACCACATGGTGGCATAGGAACGCTTAATCACTTCTTCTGGACCGCCGTAATTGATATCACTCCATTTTCCTTCTCGTTGTTCTTTTTTAACGTAAAGATTGGCTTTTTCCGGGAAATAATAACCTATATCCGCTCCTTCTCCATTCCCTTCTAGATAAGCCCACTCTACTTCTTTAATTTCCTTTTCCGAACCTAATTCGTTCAATGGGGATTCTCCATTAATGATGACTTTATTCGAACCGTCCTGACGAATTTTTCTGTTTTCAACAATGGTTTCAATAGGACGATCGTCCGAACTTGTGATATCAGCACCGAGGGCTACAATTTCGTTGTCAAACATGAACCATGATTTTTTTGCCTGCAAGGAACTGTTCCATGCATCATAGGACATTCCCGCTGTTCCATATTGTTCATTTAGTGTAGAACCACCAGTCCATGATTGGGTGGAACGGTGCTCCCCGCTTCCATCTGTACGCGTCATCGTATCAATGGTCGTTCCCGGCATCCGGTAAGGGTCGACGGTTGGCCAATAACCATCACTGAATTGTCCAAGATCATCATTGTATAAATACGCCATTCCTTCTCCCGTATACCATCCTTTACGATTTTCGTTATTCATGTCTTCATAGTTTTGAATTCGGTTGGAATACATACTGAGACCAAATGCATAGCCGGGTTTTCGGTGTACGACCCGATCCATCGAGGCAAACGTTTTATGCAAGTATAGCTCTCCCCGTGGTTTGATATCATTGTTACTTAACAATGTTTTCGCCAATGTAATATCACGGAAGCTTTCTGCATTCTCGATATAATCTAAGAAAGTGTCTTCTTGAATCCAATGCTTTGCCATCCTGAGGAACCGGTCTCCATATGGTTCTGGTGCGAACTGCCCCATTCGTACTACGGTTTTTATAACCGAGTGTCCAGCATTATGATCCTGAAGGAAATCACGGGAAATCGCCCGCCCCCTCACCATATCCATTAAACTTCCTTTATACATAAGAGGCTCGAAGCTATCTTGAATCCATTCATACACATTGTTCACATTTGGATTGGTCACTTTCCAAGTAGACCCACTGAAAACCTCAAGCAGCTCGGTTAATCCTTCAATTAATACAATTCCGTAAGATCCCGTGTAAGCAATGTCTTCATGCTGAACAAATGACCCGTCCTTATAGAATCCATTCCCTTCGGTGACATATTCAAATACCTGACTAAGGGCATCACGGGAAGCAGCAATTTTACTAGGATCCTTTACAATAATCCCTCTTACCGCAACAACTTTACTCACATCCACTCGGTTTGCCCCGAAGGCTTCTCTATAGTTATCAGGTGTAGTCGCTCCTGATTTAGTCGGGGCGGGCTGAAAATGATCGACGACATCCATATAACGATTAATCTTCTCCTCATCTAAATAGCTGTATAAAAGAACAACGAGATTATTTAACGCTTGGGGACCGCCGATTTCCCAATGCCACCAATTGCTGTATTGACTGAGTTGCTCGTTATAGCGATGTTCATTCATCCACTCCATACCAGAAATGATGTCTTTCAGTAGTTTTGGATTATGATAGAGAGACGACTGCTCTGAAACAAATGCTTCCGCCATCGCATAAAGATTACGGTAACTTTGTGTAATGACACCCGAATCTGTAGTACTAGCTAAATCGCTCCATAAAAACGTGATCTTCGTTTTTATACATCGTCACCCACAATCTTTCTGCTTTTTCCGTTCTTTTCTTCATCATTTCAGTCATTCTTGGGTTGTTTTCGTCAAATGATGAGGTTCCAAGCAATTGCTCTTCCCATCTTTCTCTTAGCTGATCATATTCATCTTTTTCATATTCTCTAACGGTTACGGTACTTTGAGCTTGAACACTTCCATCCTTTGATTGAACGGTAATGGTCGCTTTCCCTGGAGAAAGGGCTTTTATTAGTCCGCCTTTTTCAACAATAGCGACTTGTTCATTAGAAGATGTCCATTGAAGGGAGTCAGTGTCAGCATTCTTAGGCTGAACGTCTGCATTTAACAATGTGTAACGATGTTCGTCTAGTGTGGCTGTCTCTGGCGACAAAGTGATCGATTCGATAGCAACAGGAGGGTGCTCTGGGTTTTGGGTGACCGTTACCACACAATAATCAGAAAGCCCCTCTTTTGTCTTAACGGTAATGGTTGCTTTTCCCTCACGAACTCCTGTTACGATTCCATCTTGAACCGTGGCTACAGATGGATCTGACGACTCCCATCGAATGCCTGTTTCAAGGGCATCTTCAGGAGTGAAGCTCCATGTAAGCGGAGCACTTTTTTCTTGTTCGACCGTTATCTGTTCTTCTTCTATTTCAATCGCTTCAATCGGATTCGTTTTTACTAGTGAAACATCATCAAACCAGACTGTGCCTGTCCCTTCCTCAAGGAAAAGCTGTACCCTTATGCGATCGATTTCTTTCGGAGGATCGAGGGCTTTTTCAATCCTCGTCCAATCATTCGTACCTCTTAACTTGTCAGAGTAGATTAAATTGATCTGCTGGTCCCCGCTGTAATACACCACCCTTAGTCTAGCTCCTTGAGTGCTTGTAACATCAGCAGTTTTCAGCCAAGCACTCAGTTTATAATGATTTCCTCCTTCAATCGCAATATCTTGTGAAACCGCTGCTCTTCCGTTTTCAGGAGAAGAGATTTGCAGCGCGTGTCCGCCTGTACGATAGACCGAATCACTTACCGTTGCAGAAGGATTTCCTACAGGTGTCCATAAACTCCATCCAACTGCACTTGGACTTGTCCATCCCCCTCCTCCATCTGGAAGAATTTCTTCAAACCCAGGATTCATCAGTCCAAACGGTTCTTCTGCTGCCCCTTTTCCTATACTTCCTACCGAACCAAATAGAAGCATTACCGTAAGCATTACCATCCAAACCTTTTTCCAAAGATCCAATTTCTTCAAAACGCCACTCCTTTTTGATATATTTTATAATCCCCTTGATGGAACTTGCTCCTATCCCTTAATTCCTGTATTCGCTACCCCTTTAATAAAGTGATCCTGCGCTAGGATGTAAACAAGTAAAGTCGGTACGATAGCGGATACCGCTGCAGCCATTAAGAGGGAATACTCGGTATTAAATGTTGTGACGAAATGCTGCATGCCAAGCTGTAGTGTGTATAAATGGTCTGAGGTTAAATAAATGAGCGGTCCTAAGAAGTCATTCCATGCATGCATAAATGAGAAAATCACAAGGGTTGCAATCGCCGGCTTTGATAGCGGCAAAATGATTTTCAAGTAAATCCCGAATTCATTCAGCCCATCTATGCGAGCTGCTTCAATAAGTTCATCTGGAATCGATAAAAAGAACTGACGGAATAAAAACACTCCGAACGGGTTAAATGCCCCCAGCAAGATCAGAGACCAATGAGAATCAACTAGATTCAATTCTTTTAAAATCATAAACTGTGGAATCATCATGACCTGATAAGGAATCATCATCGTTGTGACATAAAGAAAAAAGAGCTTATCCCGTTCTGGGAATTTCACTTTTGAAAAAGCATATCCTGCTAGTGAACTCGTAATGACGAGCAAGGTAGTGGTGATCACCGCTATTTTCAGTGTATTTAGGTAATAGAGATGAAAGGGATGCCTTGTCCATACTTCTTTGTAATTACTCCAATGGAAGGTTTCTGGAATCCATTTGATCGGGAAGCCAAAGATTTCAGCTTCTGCTTTTAAAGACGCTGACAGCATCCAAATAAACGGTAGTACCATCATTAATGAGACCGAGATGATTAGAAGATACTTGATGATTTTCTTTATGTGCGATTTTGTTTTCGTTCTTTTCTGTTCGTAGAGATGTGGGGCTGATTTTTCTGTTGAGATCTCCATTTTCTTTTCTCCTTTCTACTGCAGCCATCCACCCCACCTCATATGGGATGCTTGGATGGACTGACAGACTGCTTAATAATTCACCCATTTCTTCTGACCTTTAAATTGGATATAAGCAATGATAATGATCAGCAAGAACAGGACATAAGCCATTGCGGAAGCATAACCATATTCAAACTGCTTAAAGGCCACATTATAAATATCGTAAACAAGGACGTGGGTGGAACGTCCTGGTCCCCCGCCAGTTAACACATAGATGAGGTCAAACACTTTAAACGAGTTAATGATTCCAATAATCGTGGTAAAGAAAATCACAGGTGAAAGCATTGGCAATGTCACATTAAAAAACTTAGCGACAGGACCTGCCCCATCGAGTTCGGCCGCTTCATATAAATAATCAGGGATGCTTTGTAATCCTGCTAAATAAAGAATCATATAGTAGCCGACAGAGTGCCAAATATATACAATTGATACAGAAACAAGTGCCCACTCGGGAGAAGACAGCCATTGCGGTGGATTGTCGATTCCAATCGCTTGGAGGACATTATTAATCGGCCCCATCGATGGATTAAAAATTAACTGCCACACCGCAGCAACTGCAACAGTCGCTGTCACATAAGGCAGGAAAACGGCTGTTCTGAAAAACTTTACAAACCTTATCCCTCTATTTAGCGCAACCGCTAACAGAATCGAAAGAAATAAAGTGATTGGTACCGATATTAAGGTGAATAAAATACTATTAAGGAAAGAGATCCGGAAGCTTGGATCCTTCATTAGATCAATGTAGTTCTTCAACCCTATAAACTCAATCTGTCCAAAGCCATTCCATGAAGTAAAGCTCATTAGGAACGAAGCAATCACTGGGAAAAATATAAATACGGAGAACCCCAAAATATTAGGGAGTAAAAAAGCATAAGCAACGATTCGATTTCTTTTTGTGTGTGCTGATTTTATTCGCGACTTTTTTGGCATTCCTTCTACTCCTTTCTTCACTGAAAGTAATCATTTGTAATTCTTTTTTTACTATTATTAGACGAGCTGCTTTCATTGAGCTTCGATTTTACTAGACTTATAGTCTCAAAAAGTAATAAACTTCCCTGCCATTCCCCCTCCAAATTTAATAAAGTTTCTGTATAATAAGTGTAAGGGTTTTCAATTTTCAAAATAAGACGAATATTTTATACCCCTATTTTTCTGACTTTTCTGAACGATACATCGAGGTGATCATCCTGATCTTTATTGCTGTTTTATTTCTTTTTTTGACCATACTCTTTACCTATAAGAAGATTGATAGTCTTTCCTCGCGATTTATGTACGGCATTAATCTGGGGTTTATTTGTTCTTATGTAGCTTTCATCCTGTACTTAACCCAGTTCAATTACTACTACAATATCGTCAATCAGTTTTTTGACTTCAGCCCTGGTACTTGGAACTACTTAGTCCTGCAAAACTTTGACACGAATACGATCATCCGGCTGTTAAACGGGGGAGTCATTTTATTCTACTTTTCCTTTTTTTGCTTCACCCTTTCCTTTACCAACAGCCGAAAGAAGTCAAAAAAAATAACCGTTTCGGTTACCCTGTTAAGCGTGTTGGCCCTGCTGCAATTTTTATTCTATGATCCCATCCTTAATCTTTATTTACAGGATTACACGTTGAAGTCAGATCTACTTTCGAGCTATCAATCGTATACACAAATCGGTGATAAACTATTTCGCTTTGTGAATGTTCTGAGTCTATTAATAGGGATTTTATTAATGGTCCATCATTATATAAAGCATCGTCATATTCGTTTTATGAGGAATTACACCCTTTTTACCCTGCTCAGCTTGCTGCCGCTTGGAACGATTCAATATTTAATGTTTTCATGGGCACCCGAGCTCCTTGTGCGGATTACCTTTAGCCGGCAGTTTCCCAACTATCAACAGCCTGACCTCAATCTGTATTTTGCAGAATTGCGGGTATTCCCGTTTATTGCTCTATTTGCTCTTGGGTTTATGGTTTTTAATGTGTATAAGTACAATTCCATAGAAAGCTACCATCGTGATGTTAACACTTTAATCAATCGTAAAATCGATACAGCTTCGTTAGGAATACGCGCATTCACACACGCGATTAAAAATCATTTGCTTGCCATTCAATCTGAGACAGAGTTTTTGCGGGAAAGATTCGAAGGAGATCAAGAAGCCGCCTATAGTTTAAAGCTGATTGAATCCTCCTGCGAGCAGTCATTTGAAAGCATTGATCATGCAGCGAAAATGCTGAAGCAAATCACCCTTAATATGAAGCCTTCCGGACTTCATCAACCAGTAGAACAAGCAATAATACGATTTCACCCGTTAAAACCGAATATTGAACTCCATTATCAACGTCCTAAAAAAACAATAATGGTTTATCTGGACGAAGAACATATAAATGAAGTGATCTATAACATGATCAAAAATGCATTGGAAGCCATCTCCGACCAACAAGGGGAGATTTCGATTGACATCAAGCACGTTAACGATGATTGGGGGGTCATCTCAATTCTTGATAATGGACCTGGTATTGAAACAGATAACGTGAATGAGCTGTTCACTCCATTTTATTCGACTAAATCATCGTTAACCAATTGGGGAGTCGGGCTTTCCTTTTGCTATAAAATTGTCAAAGCCCATGATGGAAAAATTGAAGTAACGACTGAGAAAGGAAAGGGAACACAGTTTCATTTATATTTCCCTCTCATTTTTGTAGAATAATAGCCATTTGTACATACGAGATTGATAAATTAAAAGGGGAGGAAATTCACGTGGAACCAATAAGTATACTCATTGTTGATGATATGGAAGCCCATCGCCGTCGTCTAGAGCGTATGATTAAAGGCGAGAGGAACTTAACCCTCGTCTCTTCCGCCAATAGTGGGAAAGAAGCTGTCCAACTAGCTTCCACTCATAAGCCGGATGTGATTTTAATGGATATTGAAATGGAAGAACAGCTTGCAGGGATCAATGCCGCTGCTGCCATTCATGAGAAGGTGCCTGACACAAAAATTATTATGTTAACCGTCCATCAAGACAGCAATATTGTCTTTGCTGCTTTCCAAACAGCCATTGTCGATTATGTCATCAAATCAAGCTCAAAAGAAGAAATTATCGAGGCCATCAACGCAGCAGCTAATAATTGCTCACCGATCCGTCCGGTCATTGCTGAAAAAATCCGCCAAGAATTTGCTAGAATTAAAAAAGCGGAATATCAATTTCCTCATATCTTTAAAATCATGACGACTTTAACACCAACGGAATTTGAAATTTTAAGATCACTCTGTACTGGGAAAAAACGCAAGGAGATTGCCAAAGAACGCGTCGTCGAGCTTGAAACGATCAAGAAGCAGATTAGCAGCATCTTAAAGAAATTCGATAAACGCAGTACGAAAGAGGTTATTAAAACGATCAACGAGCTTGGAATCTTTGAAATGATCAATAAAATTAGTTAAGAAAAAGCCTGATGAGAAATACATTCCCATCAGGCTTTCCTCATGCAGCCTTTTCATCAAATTTACGGAAGGAGTGGCGGGCAATCCACATCCAACCGAACACTAGTAAACTAATATTTAAAATCGGAATGAATCCAGGTAGAATCAGGCTCCAATAATAAAGAACAATCATTAAGACAACAAAACCAACGGTATGAAGCGGTCGCAGGATAGCTGTATATACCGCAAGCTTTAACACGCGAAGTCCTTTAATTTCATAATGAACCAGGACAGGAAGCCAAAACGCCCATAACAATAGAAGAAGAATCGTAATCGGAAACCAAAGATAAACGAACATTGTCCCCCAGCCACTTTCAATTTCACGAAACATGAAAAAGTAAAAAGCAATCGCAAAGGACGCAATCGAAAGGAACCAGCCTAAAACATTGGCTTGAACAAAATATTCTTTAAAATAGCTCCAAAAAGCCCGAAATAATGGAACTTCATGATGGCCAAGCAGCCATTGTCTCACTATCGCAAATAAAGCGGCAGATGCAGGAAACAAGCCGAATAAAATGAATCCTAATAAGGAAAAAAGAAGAAAAAGTAATTGGACATATACCAATTTTACTAGCCACCCGGTACCTTCATATATTTTCTCAGAAAAAGTACTGCCCATCATTCCTCACCTGCTTTTTCATTTATTCGTAAGCTTTTCTTCATGAAGGTTTTCTCGTTTCCAATCATTTAAAATGGTCATCACGTCTTCAGCATTTTGCTTCACTAAATCATACCTCTGTAATCGAACATCAACATCTCGAACAAGGCTTCCTCCCAATCCAACAGCCACCGCTCCATTTTTAAGATACTCCACCATGTTATCTTTTGTAATTCCTCCTGTTGGGATCATTTTTAAATGAGGGATGGGTGTTTGAATCGCTTTTAAGTACGCTGGTCCAACACTATTCGCGGGAAACACCTTTACAAAATCGGCTCCAGCTTGTATGGCTTTCACCATTTCTGAAGGGGTTAAGGTTCCGGGAATCGAAATGCAGCCCAATTCTTTTACCCTTTTTACAAGACCTTCGTCAAAATGAGGAGAAAAAATAAACTCAGCTCCTGCATCGATCGCCTTTTCTGCTTCTTCGATCGACAGCACCGTCCCTGCCCCTACTCTCAAATCTAAATAATCACTTCTTGAAAGACGATTTATAATATGGGAAGCATCAGGGGAATCCATTGTAATTTCAAATGTGCGAATTCCACCTTCATATAAAGCATCCACAACTGATAGAGCTGTTTCAGTACGGTATCCGCGTATAATCGAAATAATCTCAGGCTGGTTAAAAAGCTGAATACTCATTTTTTACCTCCTTACCTGCTCTGTATCATTAACTTTATTTAAGAATTCTTCAAGTTCGTCCCATGTCGGCAGCCCTTCCATATCTCCGTAAGATTGGACCATCATGGCTCCAACAGCATTTCCTGCCTTCACGGCTTGCTTTAATCCTTCTTCCCTCAATAAGCTCGCCAAGAATCCAGCCGCAAACCCATCGCCTGCACCGACAGGATCAATGACCTGCTTGACTGAAAAAGCTTCCACCATCCCTTTTTCAGCATCACTCGAATAATAGGCTCCCTTATCTTCCATTTTAATGACAACCGTTTTTACTCCTGTACGATGAAATTCAGAAGCGATTTCTTGTACATCTGTGTCCCCTGTTAACACTTCCCCTTCTCCCTTACCTGCCAGCACAATATCACTTTTATCCGCTATTTCTCTTAAAACAGCACGCGCTTCCTCTTTCGACCTGAATAATTTCAAGCGTATATTAGGATCAAATACAATTTTTACCCCGTGATGACGCGCAATATCAATGGCAGCTTCTACTGTTTCTGCACAGGAAGAGCTAAGGGCAGGAGTAATGCCTGTGATATGGAGAATTTTAGCTGACGCAATATAGGATTCATCCAGATCAGATGGAGACATTTGACTGGCTGCTGACATATGTCGGTAATACATGACGTTGACCATACCTTCTCGTACATATTCTTTTAAATACAGGCCAGTTGGGGCTTGCTCATCAAATAAAACCCTCGATGTATCGACACCCTCCCCTTGAATAGCCGATTGGATATAATAGCCGAATTCGTCTCTGCCCAGCTTGCTGAACCAGCCAGCTCTTACGCCGAGACGGGAAAGACCAATCGCCACATTAGACTCTGCCCCTCCAAGTTGTTTAGAGTAAGTATGGACGTGGCGTAAACGGCCAGGACGCTCAGGAGAAAACAGCACCATCGATTCTCCAAATGTTACGACATCAAGCATATAAATCTTCCTCTCTATTAATCTTCCTTAACGAATGACCTCTATCGATGACCCATCCTCCCTATTAGAAATCAAGATGACCTCTCCACAGACTTGATATTGGTCAGCAATAAAGCTATCGGATCCGGTTAATGAGCAAATGATGAGATCTTCCACATCGCCCATTTGAATGTGAAAAGCAAGAACATCAGAGTCCGCTTCTTTTCGTTCCTTTATTGAGCTGACAGGAAGAGATTTCACTCGAAGAGATACATCCTCCCCAGCCTGAGAAGGAACAATGATGAACGGAGCAGCGAACTGTTTTCGGTTTTTGTATTGAAGCATGGCATGCGGGGCCGAAGCAAGTTGATTATAATGTCTTGATATCAGTCCTTTTTTCAGCTCTAGTTGATCTTCCTTTGAAAAAGCGAGGGGAAGAATTTTAATATTTGTTCCTTCTTTATATGTCGTGAAAAGTTCATTACGGTCATTCCATTCCAATTGGGTATGCTCGGGAAAATGAAAATGTTGTTCATAATTGTGTGTGCCGTTTGATTCAAACGAATCGATTACAAACCAGTAAAGTGACTTTCTATAAAATACTCTTCGGGTAACGTGAACCGGAGAAGGAAGGCGCCAAAATCCGGTATGAGACGACTGTGAATAATCGTAACGCTCATGAAATCGAACGAAAGAATCAATCGGGCGCGGACATTGCTCCCACTCCCATGTTCCTTTATAGATCGAAGGAGAAAGGCCATCGACCGTAACCGTATTATGGCGGTTGGCGGCTTTAAAATATTCTCGCTCTTGCGTCTCACAATACGTGTAGCGTCCCCCATCTACTAAAAATTCACGGCCGTCTGTCATCAGTTCCAAATGAAGAGTATCATCATGGCCATGTCCTTTGTTCACTTGTCCCAAAATCCCATGGTCAAACAAAAGGTAATCATCTTTGTGGCTCCACCCGTTTCTCATGACCGTCACTCCCGCCTGTTGAAAAGAAACAGAACAATCCTGCGGCAGTTCTTCTGTAAGAGACGAGTATATTTTTAGCCCTTCCTCACCGAAATACCAAAGGAAATCAAGACCAATTTGATGATTGGACAAATCAAATAAATCTGACCGCTTTAATAGCACGGCTCCAATGGCTAATACGCCTCTCACATCTGTATCATCACTATCCCCCAGCATCGGCTGATGACCGTTTGGCTTCATGAACCCAAAGGACGCCGTCAACATTCGATCGACTGCTGCATTTACAAAGCATGGCACGGAAATTCGATTTCGTTGAAGTACGATGGTGATTTCTATCAGGCAAAACAATACTTCATGATGATACATGGGAGACTGCTCATTTTGGTATCCGTCATCAGGAATTTGTAATTCAATCATCTTTTCAAGTCGGCTGATCGCTGCGTTTAACCATTCATTCTTCATGCTTTTTTCCATCATAAAAGCAGATTGCAATAAACCATTTGTTTCAATGAAACCCCAGTTGCTTTGAAAATCAAAAGGTGTAAACAAGCGGGATAAATACTCCCCATGCTCCTTCAGTTGCTTATAAAAAAGAGCGTCATCTTCCTTACTCCAGTTTGCAGAACTAGAAATATAAGAATGCCCTTTTAACCAATTGACAAGGCGAATCCCTGCATCGATTTTTCGATAGGTTAAGGGATGAATAGTGGGATCTTGGTTAGCCAAAACCCAATCATAGAATAGACGTTTCCAATGATGAACAAATTCTTCCTCACCGGTTAACAGGTAGGATTGGCCAATCTCTGCCATAAAACGGTGACGGTTCAACATAAAGGTCCATTCTTCATCCTCATTTAAGCGATACGTCCAATCGATTTTATTTGAAAAAGATACAGGTTCTTCACATCGTTCCATATCCCACGGATGTGTGAACACAAAGCGGTTTTGACAGGCTTCCTTCGCTCGAAACAGAAGTTCACGGGTTTCTTTTCCGCATAGTTTCCAGGACATCTTTTTCAAAAAATCGGTTTCTTCAACGCCAACATACATGAATTCCTCATCCTTTTACCTAACCGTTTTCCGCTTGGGAGGAAAAGTTCTGTGTTCCCCCAGGCGAATGACATTATTTCAACTCTTCCATTGAGACCCCTTCCATATCCTCAAAGGTGTAATTCTCTCCTGCCATCGCCCAAATAAAGGTATAGCTTCCTGTCCCAATCCCTGAGTGAATCGACCAGCTTGGAGAGATCACCGATTGTTCATTTTTTATCACGAGATGACGAGTCTCTTCCGGTTTGCCCATAAAGTGAAAAATGCGTGTATTTGGTTCCATATCAAAATATAAATAGATTTCTGAACGGCGATCATGGATATGCGCCGGCATCGTATTCCACATACTGTTATCTTCAAGCAGCGTCATCCCGAGCATGAGCTGACAGCTTTGAATTCCATCGGCATGGATATACTTATAGATCGTTCGTTTATTCGATTCCTTCACTGAACCAAGGTGAACAGGTGTTGCTTCCTCGATCCCCATTATCTTCGTTACAAGAACCTCATGGGCAAGAGTAGAAACAAAGTAGAACTTAGCAGGAGTTGCATCATCTACATTTCGGAACAGGACTTCTTTCGTCCCTTTTGCCACATACAAACAGTCTTTTGTGTTTAACTCATATTCCACGCCATCAGCGAGAACTCTTCCCGTTCCTCCGATGTTGACGATGCCCAATTCCCGGCGCTCAAGAAAATAATCTGTTTTTAATGTATCTGGATCCTCTAAATAAAGACCATTATCCGAAGGCACGGCTCCACCGACAATCATCCGATCCTCATGGGTATAGGACATCTTCACTTCACCCTTTTGGAATAAAGACTCCATCAAAAAATTTTCTCGTAACTCTGCTGTATTCATTCTTTCCACTTCTTTAAAATGTCTAGCATGTCTCACTTCCATTGTTTTTTCTCCTCCAGTTTATCTATTTTTTTCAATATCATTAAGAGCTCATCCAACCGCCATCTACACATAAAATATGTCCCGTCACATAATCAGAAGCCTCTGACGCTAAAAAGACAACAGGTCCTTCTAAATCGCTTGGATTTCCCCAGCGTTTCGTCGGAATACGGGATAAAATCGATTCGCTTCGTTCTGGATCCTTCCGCAATGCTTCCGTATTATCTGTCGCCATATAACCAGGAGCAATCGCATTGACATTCACTCCTTGAGAAGACCATTCATTGGCAAGGGATTTGGTCAAACCAGCAATTCCATGTTTGCTGACAGTGTAAGCGGGAACCCTTATCCCTCCTTGAAATGAAAGCATAGAAGCAATGTTGATGATTTTCCCTTTTTGATGCTCCAGCATATGATTTCCAATGATCGAACTCATGGTAAACACAGCATTTAGGTTCATATCGAGTACCTCTTTCCAATCTTCTTGACTAAAATCCTTCGCTGGGGAACGGCGAATAATGCCGGCATTATTCACGAGAATATCAATTCTTCCCACACTCTCAATGGCTTCATTTGCCGCTCTTTCCACTTCTTCGCTACTGGACATATCGGCAGGTATAGCATAAAATTTCCGTCCGAGCTGTTCGACTGCTTCTTTTGTATCTTGCATATTACTCACACTGATTCCGACAATATCAGCCCCAGCCTTTGCTAAGCCGAGCACCATTCCTTTTCCAAGTCCACGGCTTATGCCTGTGACAATCGCTGTTTTCCCTACTAACGAAAACGCATGCTCCATATTTTCTCCTCCCATCGATCGTTTACTAAGAAGTCCTCCTCACTCAAATGAAAAGGCACCGCATTTAAAATGATGCAGTGCCTATTTTATTGCCAAAAGGTAGACTTAATTCCCTACCTCATACTCACCTTCATACTTACTGGCCCACTCTTCCTCTACACGTTTCTTAATATTCTTAATGGCTTTATCCACACTCTGCTCGCCAATAAGTGCTAACTCACCTTCTTGCTTATAGATTTGTTCGACGACAACAGTCTTCACTCCAGGGATCATTGGATACTCTGGATATTCTTTTGCTTCTAGGAAGTACTGTAGATTTTCTGGTTTTTGAGAGCTGTCACCCAGGTACGCCTTTTTCACATCTTCATTCGTATACCCTGTAAGATACCCCTCAGAAGCGAATAATTCCGCTCCTTCTTTTCCAGTCATATAGCTAAGGACTTTAAATGCTGCTTCCTTATGCTCGGAGTTTTTGTTCATCATTAACGTCACAGGTAAAGCCAGTGTCGTGTTTTTCGCTACCCCTTCAGGATGCGGAATCGGAACAACATCCCAATCAAAGGAAATGTCTCCTTCCGCTTCTGCTTGACGAAGCTGTGCCACATGCCAATCCCCAATGATATTCATCGCTATATTTCCTTTTTGAAATGCCGCATTATAATGGGCACCAGTCGTTACCTGCTCTGACCATTTCATAATCGAACCATCTTTTTCTAAATCCAAACGGAACTGAAGACCATCCTTAAATGGAGATAGATCCTTATCAATGATCGTTGCCCCTCCTTGTACACCCTGCATATACCAAGTTTGCGGCCATTGTTGGATATAAGCTCCATACACTTTGTCCCCACCGCTGCCACTTGTCATTTTCTTCGCAAGTTCGCGGAACTCACTCCAAGTCATATCATCACTCGGATACTCAACACCTTTTTCATCAAATAAATCCTTGTTGTAATACATCATCCAATTCGATTTACGGTAAGGAAGACCTAAAATATCTCCATTCATTTTCATCGAATCATACATCGTCCCATACCCGGCAACATCAATGCCACTCTCTTTAATCCGTTTATTAAGAGGCTCCAAGATTCCTGTATCCACTAAAGAATCGATTTGACCGGCAAACAAGTCATAGCTCGTCCCACCTGAAAGCTGGATCCGTAATTTCTCGTAGTATTGCTGCTGTGGAAAACTATCAAACTCAATGTTAATATTCGGATTCTCTTTCTTAAACTGCTCATAGGCGCGCTCAAACGTTGGCAAATCAGCTGGAAACACAGCGACCTTTAAATTCACTTCTTCCCCCGAACCCGATCCGCCGCTCCCGTCAGTTGATGACGAACCAGAACAACCGGCTAAAACCCCAAACACTAGAATCAAAACAGACACCATGATAGAAAAGGTCTTCTTCAATTTTCACTTCCCCCTTTTTCAATTGGAATTTCCTATATCCCAATTGTAAGGGGTTTCAATCTTGTCGATAAGATGAAAGATTTATACCCCTTTTTTCTGATTTTTCTGAATTAGTTTTGATTAAGTTAATGTAGAAATTTGTATTAGTACTTAATCCGTTTTATTTTTACGTAGTTGCTAAAAATCAGTTTCTTCATAAAAAATGATTCTTTTTCTCTTTCCTTGAGCATTCCCCTTTTTATGCGCCTCTTTAATTCATTTATGAGCCTTCCCTCGGCTCTTGTGCTCCCAACGATTTTTGAGCCTGCTTTTCCTTTTTTATCAAATAAGGATTAGCCAGTTAAATTGAAATAGGGGTAATTTGTTTACCCCTTCCCTATCCTTCAACTCTACTAATAGAATTAAGATTGTGAATATTCACAAAAGTATTCCTAATTTATGAAAGGAGCTGAGCCATTGAATAATTTTAGAGTTAAAAAAGATAAGGATCCAGTTACTCGTTCAAAGACGACCCCGATTCACTTGAAAAGCTATGGAAAGAAACTCATGGCATTATCGCTTACTGCTAGTTTGACTGTTCCCATGTCAATTGCCATGCCTGATGCATTAGCATCTGATAGGAGCTATTTGGGAGAAAGCGTTGAAACCAATGAGGAAAATGTTGCAGATCGTGCCCAATCTCTTGAACAAGATGCACTAGCTCAAGGCATTCCCTTATTTATGTTTGAAAATGGCGTACCTAAGACTTTCAAGGCAAAAAACGGCGGTAACATTGAAGTCGATAACCGACATTATAAGGACGGGAGACACTCTCTTAAATGGAATTATGAGAAGGGTTCAAAGCTAGAAGTGAAAGAAAAAATTAAATTCAAACCCTTTGTTCCTAATAACAGCGACCAATCCATTGAGACGTTTGTTGTCTGGGTATATAATGAGGAACCTAAAGAGGGTACCGTAACGTTTCAATTCGGCAGAGGAAATAAGGCCGACAGCTGGTTTGAAATGAATCTTAATTTCAGTGGGTGGAGAACGGCATGGGTATCATTTGAGCGGGATATGGAAGGAACCCCTCATCCAGCGATGAACCGAATGTCGATCATTGCCCCCGAATCTGGATCAGGTACACTCTATTTTGACTCCATGATGCTTTCTACACCGCTTGATCCCCGTCATCATACACCAGATTCACAAGTTCCATTCGTGAACCCCAACATCATGAAATCAGCAAACGCCCATTGGCTTGGCCTTTTACATTTTTCGAGACTCACACCACCAGAACCTCAAAGTGAAGTAACAGAAGCCGATCTGTCTGCAATCAAGAAAATAGAGGATACATTTACAGAGCTAGTTTTCAAGAAGCGAACCGTGACAGACTCCCTACTTGCCGATATCCGATCTCGTTATGCTGAATTCGGGATTGAGCGTGAAGGTGAAGTTATCCGCGGTAGCTCTCTGTTTATGCCGCATTTTGATCAGGTACCCGCTTCAATGAAAGAGGCATTTAAAGAACTGAGCAATACGATTGATCTCCGGGACTATACAGACTTTATGCAATTGGTAGCGGATACCTATCTATCTACTGATGATGAAGGTTTTCGGAATGAATTGAAGTCTATGTATATCAATCTATCTGATCATCTTGCCGATCAAGGCTGGGATTATGGAAGCGGTCAAGGAACCATGCATCATCTCGGCTATAATATCCGAGGTTTATACTCTTCCGCATTCTTAATGCGTGACGTTTTACGAGAAGCCGGCATTCTGGAACGAACCCAAGAAACCTTGTTTTGGCTAAGCGGTGCAGGGAGAATGTATACCCCTAAGGAAGAAGTTATGGGAAATATTGATATTCTAAATACAACGTTGAACGGAATGCTGTCTAGTATTCTCGTTCAAGAAAATACGGTGGAAAAAGTCCGGGATATGAAAAGCTTTACTTCCTGGCTGTCACAGGGGCTTCGTCCGGCAAAAGGGTTGGAACCTGCTTTTAAGAAGGACGGATCTGCTTATCATCACGCCAATCATTATCCTGCCTATGCGAAAGATGCCTTTAAGGGGGTGACACCAATCGTGTACGTTCTTTCCGGTACTCCCTATAGGATTGCTAAAGATGCGCACGAAACCTTGAAAAAGGCCCTGCTTTCTATGAGGCTTTATTCAAATAAAACTCAGTGGCTAATCAGCATTTCTGGTCGTCATCCTGATGGAAAAGGGGCTTTAGTTCTTCCCCCATACCGTTATATGGCCCTGGCCGGATCCCCTGATGGAGAAGAGGAAATTGACCGTGAAGTCGCAGCTGCCTACATAAGGCTGGCCGAAACAGAGGATGCAACGGTCCGCAGGTTTAAAGCGATAGGAATCGAAGCTGAGCCAGACCCGAATGGATTTTGGTCGATGAATTATGCCAATCTTGGGTTGCACAGACGTGACAATTGGCTTGTCGGCGTCAAAGGCTACAGCCGATATTTATGGGGGAACGAAACCTATCAGAACGCCAATCTTTACGGTCGCTATATGTCATACGGACAAATGCAAATTATGGGCTATGATAACCACAAAGACAGCGGTTACGTCCATGATGGCTGGGATTGGAACCGCTGGCCCGGCACTACGACCATTCATCTTCCGTTTGATCAGTTGAAATCAGATGTCCGTAATGTTGATCGTTTTAGCGGGATTGAGGAAATGCTCATTTCTGATGAAACCTATTCAGGAAGCTTAAGCGTTGAAGGAAAAAATGGCATGTTCGCGATGAAGCTTCACGAGCACCCTAAATATGATGAAACCCATCGTGCCCGCAAATCCTACTTTTTCTTTGAGAACCGGATTGTAGCACTTGGGTCTAACATCGAAAACGAAGATAGCGAACATTCAACAGAGACGACCTTATTCCAGAACCACATGCCGAAGGAGACAGATCCGATTTGGATGTCTAATGAAGGAGCGATTACTGAATTTCCGTATACTGATCGAGAGGAGCTTACCGAGGATGCATGGGTGATCGACAATAAAGGAAACGGATTCTTTGTTCCTGAAGGACAAACGATTGCGATGTCTCGATCACTCCAGTATTCCAAACACCAGAAGAACGGATCAGATACATCCGGAAAGTTCGCCACTGCCTGGATTGATCACGGCAAAGCTCCTAAAGATGGAACCTATCAATACGCTGTATTAGTCAAAACCAATGCAGAACAAATGAAGGTATTCTCACAATCGATGGCCGATGAAGACCAATCTCCATATACGGTCTTACAGCAAGATCGCATGGCCCATATCGTAAAGGACAGAGCTACTGGCATCACCGGTTATACTTTATTTGAAGCAAATGACGCGATTAATCAAGGTATCGTACAGTCAGTGGACACCCCTTCTATGGTCATGACCCGTAAAAATGGTTCTGATCTCATCCTGAGTGTGGTTGATCCTGATTTAAGATTGTATGAAGGAATTGAAGAAGACCAGTATGACGAGAATGGAGTTCAAAAAGAAGTGAGCATCTACTCGCGAACATGGCGTCATTCAGAAAGTATCATGCGTCCAATGAAGCTGACGATTAAAGGCGAATGGAAATTGACATCTACAGACGAACGTGTGCGCATCCTTTCATCTGAGAATGGACGTACTGTTTTGGAGTTTGATTGTAAGGATGCTGAGCCTATGGAGATTGCTTTGGAGCCTAAATGATGATTGTTGGGAAGGTTGAATAGAATTGTTCAATAGAAAGAGACACCTTGTTTTTTGTCGAGGTGTCTCTTTCTTACAATATAAGTACTTCCTTTTCTCTACTAAAAATTATTTACTTGTAAATTAGTTCAATTTTATAAAATTCAACTATTCCCAATGCTAACAAAAATAAATACATAAACAACTTCTAAACAAAAGGTCAGGGTCAATACCTTTTTAGATGCATTATACTTCACTTGTAAAACATAGCAGATCAACCATACACTAATATTCAATAATGGAATCATCGATGCAATATACCAAGGTATTTGGTCCAAACCTACTAAAGCACCCCAAATAATAAAGCTAAATAAAATCGTAAATAATCCTATGATAATATTAATAATATGAATCATTACCTTTCGCATAGCACTCCTCCAGAAGGTGTAATGTTTTCAAAGAAATAAATGCTAAATCGTTCCGACCATCCTAAGAAAAGTCAGAACGATTCAGTCTCTTTCTAATTATTATTAATAATTATCAGCTGTTGCTCCTAATGTAGCACCCCGTATGAATGGAATCTCATTATATTTTTTTAATTCACTCGGTTTCCCCGTAACAACTACACCTATTATTTTTAGGTTATGAGGCACTAACTTATCCTTACCGTTATCAGTAATGCTATTATAAATCTCTATTGCTTCATCCTGATTATTTCCACCGTCAGATCTTAGCATTTGGAGAGTTGAAATAAAGTTTGATCCTTGTACCGCTTCTGGATGATCGATAGATTGAAATCCATATGCTTCAAAGCCATTAATGGTATGATCTCTTGAAATTCTCTTATCTTTGTTTAATTCGTTATCTTCCTTAATGTCACTCTTATTAAAGGTATCTACCCAAAACCATGCTAAATGATTTTTGAAGAGTTTCTGGACTTCATCTATTGAATATCCCTTATCTAATGAAAAGGCTAACTCCACAACTGTGTTATCATCAATTTTGTTTAGTAGGTTTCTATCATCGAAAACCCTCCTATACTCTACTTGTGGATGATAAAATTCAATCACTCTTTCTCCTTGGAAATATAAAGGGATCCTCTCATCTCCGGTAGTTCCTGATCCAGATGGTCCAGTTGATGTAATCAATCGTGATGTTCCGAAAATCGTAAAGACTTTTTCTTTTTCTCCCCAAGGTATAGGAACTTCCCCTAATTTTTTTACAAACTCAGTAGTCGCTGTTGCAGAGATAGGAGTATAATTAAAACTTGTTCCTTTTTCCTCTATATTTGCTCCCATAATTCCATTCCAGGCCATATCTACATTGGTTTCCCTATCCATTTTTATTTTCATAACGGAATCACCAATAAAATACAGACCTGTTAAAACGATCAGGCTAATAATTAAAGAAATAAGTACCATTTTAAACAGAGATCTTCTTTTTGCTTTTTTAACTAAGTTTTCAAATTCATAGTCTTTAGGTATAAATTCATTTTCCTTGCTCATTTATTTCATACCTCCGATACTCTTCTATAAATTGCTTTCTTGCCCTGTGAAGAATCGTCTTCACTGACCCCTCTTTCATTCCATATAATTCTGCTATTTCACTTATTTTCAATCCAGTACTATACTTTAAAAGAAGCAGTTGTCTATTTTTCGGCTTTAATCTGTTTAATAACTTATGTATATCTGTTTCTAATTCACTTTGTATGAAAGCTTTCTCTGGAGTATACTCATCAAATAATTCTTGGAAATTAAATTTTAATAAAATCCCGGCCCTCCTAGAATTTTTACGAGTCATGTCATAATACTGATTGATGGCTACTCTAAAAAGCCAGCTCTGAATATGGTCGATTCTAATCGAATCAATATATTGTAAGAATTTATAAGCGGTTTCCTGAATAATATCTTCCGCATCCTCCTTAGAAGCACCCATTTTCACTAGATAAGAATATACAAATTTCAATTTCTTATTAAGCTTCTTCCCCATCATGGAATCATTCATTTCAGACCTCCCGTATTTTAAACGTTTAAATACTGAAAAGGTTAACAAGCATTTTAAAAAATGGATGTTATTACTGTAATGTAACGAATTAATCTCAACATTGATCTCCAATAAAAAAGAGACTTAGACAATAGTTTAAAATTCTGTCTAACTCTCTTCTATGAAAGACATTTTCTATGCTTCTAATCTTAAACGCCTTTACTTTGTTTACCCCCATTAAAAAGACGGCGGCGTAATAGCAAATATAATCTCAGAATCGTTCATTGAATGATTCACCCATCGATGCTTTACCGTTTTAGGGATTTTCACGCTATCCCCCTGTAATAATTCTATCTTTTCCGTTTCCAACTCTAATTGAATTGTCCCTTTCATGACAAACGCGGCTTCTTCTCCAAGATGTTCCATTAGTTCATCAGAGGAAGCCGTTCCTGCTGGTACTGTCATGAATGCAAATTCAATATCACTTTTTAGATCAGGTGATAATAATTCATAGGAAACCTGGTTCATTTTTGGGTTGGAAATAATTTTTCTTTGATCCTTCCTCACGACAAGGGCATCATTCGAGTTTTCTTCTAGAAAAAAAGTAAACATCGGAACATCTAAAGCTTGTGAGATAAGTCTAAGACTTTTTATAGAGGGAGAGGCTTTTCCTTTTTCGATTTGACTCAGTAAGGAAGAGGTGATTCCTACTTCTAAAGCAAGAGTATTTAATGTCCATCCTTTTTTGTTTCTTTCCAGCTTGATCCTTTTGCCGATCGGTTCCAAATTCGTCACTCCAATAAAATTTAATCACATTTAATTTTTTAAATATATTTTAATTTTCAGTTAATTATGTTACGGTATACATAATTCTGTTAAGGAGGTTATAAATGAGTGTAAATAATGATGTACGAATTGATCAACCGTTACTTACTGCATTAAAAAGTAAGCATGAAACGTTTTGGCCCAACTCGTTACTGAAATCCTATCATACTATTAAAAAAAATCCATCTCTAAACAGGAACGAACTCTATCAAGCAGAGAAGCTTCTTCGAAGATTTGCTCCGTATTTGTCACTGGTCTTCCCAGAAACTGCAGAAATGAACGGTATGATTGAATCCCCCATCCAATGGCTACCATCCATGAAAAAAGCACTGCAAGAGCATTATCATTCAAGCATCCCTGGAAATTTGGTTTTGAAATGTGATCATGAACTGCCTATTGCTGGCTCGATCAAAGCAAGAGGAGGAATTTATGAAGTTCTAAAGTACGCTGAGACGCTAGCTTTAAAGAATAATAGGCTAAATATTCATGATGACTATTCCAAGCTTGCTAGTGAGACCTTTCGTCAGTTTTTCTCCCAGTATTCCATTTCAGTGGGCTCCACTGGAAATTTAGCATTAAGTATTGGAACAATGGCAGCGAAATTGGGATTCAATGTTACGGTTCATATGTCACATGAAGCAAAGGAATGGAAAAAATCCCTTCTAAGAAGTAAAGGGGTGAATGTTGTTGAACATGCCAATGATTTCTCTTTTGCCGTGGATGAGGGTCGTAAACAATGCATGGCAGATGCCACCTGTTATTTTATCGATGACGAAAACTCCCTCGATCTGTTTTTGGGTTATGCTGTAGCAGCCCTCCGGTTAAAAAAACAATTTGAAGAAGAAAAAATTCAAGTCAATGAAAACCATCCCTTAATCGTTTATCTTCCATGTGGAGTAGGCGGCGGTCCTGGAGGTGTAACCTATGGGTTAAAGCATGTGTTTGGCGACCATGTTCATTGTTATTTTGCCGAACCTACCCATTCCCCTTGTATGCTGTTGGGACTAGCCACTGGAAAGCATGAGCGCATCAGTGTCCAGGATATTGGATTAGATAATAAAACCGATGCAGATGGATTGGCCGTCGGACGCCCTTCCGCTTTGGCAGGACGATTAATTGAACGTTTGGTCAACGGGATTTATACAGTGGACGATCAAAATCTTTATAAAATGTTAGCCCTTTTACATTCTTCAGAATCGATTTCTTTAGAACCTTCAGCGTTGGCAGGAATGTATGGTCCCGTTCTAACACAAGTTCATTCCCATTTAGAGACCATCAAGTTGACAAAGGATCAATTAAAGAATGCCACTCACTTAGTGTGGGCTACAGGCGGAAGCTTAGTACCACCTGCGATTATGGAGGATTATATTGCCGTTGGAGAGCGCTGCCTTAAAGAAAAACCCGAAAATCCAATTTAATGATGGGGTGATCATATGAAATCTTTTAAGTTCAAAGAAGATTCAAGGTATGCACAATGTTCAAAAGAGATGAAGCTGGTGATTGGGTATGCCATTGTGAACTTGATTGTCGTAATAGGGTTAGCCATGGGAGTTGGACTTAATAAGCCTGCTAGTGAGGTCAATATTATTATGGGGTTCCCCGACTGGTTCTTCTGGAGTGGAATTGTCGGTTCCCTTATTATGATTATTTTAGCTTTTGCCATGGTGAAGATATTCTTTAAAGATATGTCCTTAGAAAGCGAGGAGGAGTAAACCGATGCAATGGGATGTTCTTTTGCCGATTTTACTATATTTAGTGGTGACCTTTTTAGTTGGTGGCTATCTTCACAAGCATATTAAGCAGAGAAAAACGAGCTTTGAAGAAGAGTATTTTGTCGGAGGAAGAAGCTTAGGTCCCGTTGTCCTAGCCTTTACAATGATGGCTTCCGCAGCAAGTGCAGGGACGTTTATCGGAACCCCAGGGTTAGCCTACAATGTAGGATTTAGTTGGATTATTGTATCGTTAACACAATTAGCGATGGGGGTTTACATCCTCGGGATATTAGGAAAGAAATTTGCAATAGTGGCACGTAAAATTAAGGCGGTTACCCTGACTGACTTTTTAAAAGAGCGATTTGAAAGCCATGCGATAGTGATTGGTAGTGCTTTAGGGATCATCATTTTTATTTCGGCCTACATGGTAGCTCAATTTGCAGGAGGAGCACGGATTCTCGAAGCCATTACGGGGTTACCTTATACGACAGGATTAATTATCTTCGGTCTTTCCGTTGTTCTCTATACGGCATATGGTGGGTTTCGAGCGGTTGCCGTTACGGATGCCATTCAAGGGCTCATCATGATTGTTGGTGGGATTATCTTATGGGTGGTTTTCATGATCAAAACAGATGGGTTTTCTGTTCTTGTATCCCAACTTGCCGAAAGTAATCCCGAGATGGTGACGTTACCGGGTGGAAATGGGACAACCCCTACGATGCTGTTTTCCTATTTTCTGATATTTGGGATCGCCGCGATCGGAATGCCACATGCCTCTGTCAGGGGTATGACCTATAAAGACAGTAAGTCCATGCACCAAGCCATTGTGATCAGTACCGTGATTATGTTTTTATTTACCATTGGATTTGGAGCTCTTGGACCGGTGGTTAAAGTTTTATATCCTACCATTGAAGTAGCCGACTTAGCATTACCTACGATGATATTGGATATGATGCCAGGCTGGCTTGCCGGGATCATACTGGCTGCCCCTTTAGCAGCGATCATGTCGACCGTGGACTCGATGTTACTTGTCACGACGTCATCGATTGTAAAAGACTTGTACTTAAATTATGTGAATCCAAAAGCATCCCAACAAAGAATCACGAAATTGTCTTATTTTACTACGCTGATCATTGGTGTCGGCACAGTTTTACTAGCTTTGACCCCTCCTGAATATTTACAGCTTATTGTCGTTTATGCCATGGGTGGATTGGAAGCGACCTTCTTTACTCCTCTCCTATTCGGACTCTATTGGAAACGAGCGAATGGTTGGGGCGCAATCATTTCCATGTATACGGGGTTAATTTCGTACATTGTATTGTCGCAATGGTGGCCAAATCCATTTGGAATGCACACGATTGCTACATCCATCGCATTATCGATTATGACCATGATCGCAGTCAGTTTAATGACACCTGCCCCAGCTCATCATGTTATCCAAAAATTCTGGGGAGCATCAACTACTAAACAATCTTCCAAAAACGTTATTTAATCTATTTAAAAGGAGTTCATCATTATGCTGGATATTGTCATTAAAAACGGTTATGTCATAGATGGCAGCGGAAACCCTTGGACGAAAGTAGACGTTGGAATCAAAAATGGAAAAATTGTAGAGTTGAAAAAATTTATATCAGAAAGTGCTGACCGTACTATAGACGCTACGGATAAAGTGGTCTCTCCAGGGTTCATTGATACCCATGTTCACTCTGACTTATTATGCACCCAGCCTGAAACCCATCAAATTAAATTGAAGCAAGGGATCACAACAGAACTATTAGGACAAGATGGCATTTCCGTTGCTCCGGTCACGGACAAGACAGAAGAATTATGGCGATCCCAATTAAAAGGACTAAATGGGGATATTGGTGAATGGCCATGGAGATCGGTTAGAGATTATTTAAATACACTAAAAGAAGCTCCGTTGCTCGGAAATGTTTCCTACCTCATCCCCCATGGAAATATTCGTACCATGGTCATGGGATTTGATGATCGAGAAGCTCACGAAGACGAAATGATTGAAATGAGACAATTAGTGGAAAAGGCAATGGAAGAAGGAGGAGTGGGGTTCTCTTCAGGACTGGTTTATCCTCCGAACGTTTTTTCTACGACGAAAGAATTAATTGAAATCTGCAAGGGTGTCACCAAATATGATGGTTGCTTCGTCGTTCACATGCGAAATGAAAGCTTTAATATTATGGAAGCCTTTGAAGAAATGATTACAGTGGCGAAGGAATCAGGCGTGAGATTGCATATCTCCCATTTAAAGGTGATCGGCACTCGTAACCGTCATTTGTATCCCATTTTGCTAGACAGAATGAATGCTGCAAGAGAAGAAGGCGTGGAAATCACATTTGATCAATACCCTTATACCGCTGCTTCCACTGTCTTTCATGCAATTTTACCACCTTGGGTTCATGACGGTGGAACAGTAAAGATGCTTGAACGTCTACAGGAACCTAAGCAAAGAGAAGTGATTAAAAAAGAATTTCAAGACAATTTAACGTTTGAGAACTGGGTCTACAACTGTGGATGGGAGAATATTGTGATTTCTTCCGTTGGGACAGCAGCCAACAAGCCAAATGAAGGATTAAGCATTTTAGAGATTTCCACTAAACTGAACAAAGAGCCAGCCGACACCGCCTTTGACTTATTAATTGAGGAAAAAGGAAACATTCAAATGGTCATTCATTGGGGAATGGAAGAAGATATTGTAAAAGCGATGAAGAGTCCTTATCATATCGTTGGATCTGACAGCATCTTTGGCAGTAAACCACACCCAAGATTATCCGGGACTCACCCTCGTGTTCTTGGTCGATATGTAAGAGAGCAAAACATTTTATCGTTAGAAGAAGCGATCCATCATATGACAGGGGCTCCTGCACAGTTACTGAGGTACAAAGATCGTGGATTACTTAAAGAAGGTTATTGGGCGGATGTTGTGGTGTTTGATCCTAACACTGTTCAAGATGGGGCGACGTTTGACTCTCCTTTAGAAGCTCCTGAAGGGATTGAGAAGGTTATTGTTAACGGTAAAATTGTGATGGATGATGGAGAGTTGTTGTTTAAAGGGAATGGGAAGGTTTTGAGTAGAAACCTAATCTCAGAGTCTTCTTTACGTACACAATAACCCTATAATTACAAGGGCTTAAAAAGCTATGATTTTATTTATATATTCATAGCTTTTTTTGTGATTTTTAACCCATGCTCCATGTATAAAAGAATGACTGATCAAAAAGACACAAAAATGTGTCTCCCCCATCAGTCTATATATTGTACTTTGTTTGCTGTTAGAACCTCACTTGCACCCCAACAGAGAAGAGTTTTCTTTCTATTACCCTTATTCTCATATTTCACCTCTCTACTCCCTGCGATATCCCAAACCTCTGATTTACCTTCTCCATATCTTCCAGCGATTTTAATACCTCTACTTTATTGATTTCGAATATTTCTCCTAAGAGGATTTCAATCAAAAACACTGTTGCCATATGGGAATTAGCAAATATATCGGAATTTATACTTGTCAATAAATTGATGTCGACTATTTCTCTAAAAGGATTATTGAGGTTACTTAAGCAAATTTGTGTTATTTCTCTTTCCTTCGCGAATTGAACGGCATGAACCATTCTTTTGCTGTAGGAAGGCACACTAATCGTAATCAATAAGTCCTCTTTGTTCATTCCCCTTAAATAATCAAACACCTCATCATTTTCACCACTGATTAACAGGACATTCCCATATGCTTCATTTAAATGAACTTGAAGAATTTTGGCAGGACCCAATGAATTTCTCCGAGCCATAATGACAATTTTTCTTGCTGAATGGATAGTCTTTGCAGAAAGATTAAGAATCTCATCACTGTTGTGATTCAGTGTCTGCTGAATATTGTACATAGCTTGCTGGTATACATGATGATACATACTGTTATCTTGGCAATTTTCCTCACTCGAAAAACCCTTTTGTACCTTGTGCTCAAAGCGATTTTGGAACACTTTTTTCAAATCAGATTGAAGATCAGGATATCCTTTAAAACCTATATCCTGTGCAAATCTAACGACAACTGATTCACTTACTCCT
Source organism: Rossellomorea pakistanensis (assembly GCF_016908495.1). Taxonomy (GTDB): domain Bacteria; phylum Bacillota; class Bacilli; order Bacillales; family Bacillaceae_B; genus Rossellomorea; species Rossellomorea pakistanensis. The sequence continues at coordinate 257,956 of NZ_JAFBDZ010000004.1, forward strand.
ACTCTTTTTGAAAGCTCAGAGGCTGATAGAAGTGCCACTTCCTGCCAATTATCTAATATAAAATAAGCTACTTTCTTTTTAGCATTACTCAATTTTTCTAAGTGATCTTGAATTTTTACAAAAACCGACATTATAATCCCTCATTTCAACAAAAATAATTGTTGCCTTAGCAAGAATTATTGCTATACTATAATTATACCGTAATTCTAACTTTTCAGAAAACTATAAGGAGGTTATTTAATTGAAAGGCAATGAAATTTTATTTTTATCACAAGAAGATGTGAAACAATGTGGTGGATTTGATATGGTCAATATTATAAGCATAATGGAAAAAGTTTTTAAACTCCACCATAAAAAAGATTACATTTTACCGAAAAAAACCGCACTACGTTGGGGAGATATGGATTCAGAGTCGATAACAGGACGGATTAATTCAATGCCTGGTTTTATAGGAGGAGACTTTAATATATCCGGTATTAAGTGGATCTCTAGTGCACCGCAAAATCCGTTTAAATATAATCTCCCTCGCGCCACGGGATTAATTATTCTAAATGATCCTAATACACTTACTCCTACTGCGATTATGGATGGAACATTAATAAGTGCCATGAGAACCGGTGCCAATTCAGGTGTTGCTGCAAAATATCTTGCTAAACCTGATTCAAAAATCATTGGACTGGTAGGAGCAGGCGTTCAAAACAGAACACAATTACTTGCCCTTAAAGCAGTCCTTAAAGAAATTGAAGAAATTAGAATTTATGACCTCGATGAAGCTAGAGCAAGAAATTTTGCAAAGGAAATGCAATCAGTGGTTAACACTCCTATCTTAGTGATGAATTCATCAGAAGAAACAATCAGAGGAGCGGATGTTTTTGTTACAGCTACGGTTACAAAAACCCCTATCGTAAATGCAGATTGGATAAAGGAGGGTTCCCTTTATATTCATGTTGGTAGTCACGAGTGTGAATTTGATGTCATCTATCAATCTGACAAAATTGTAGTCGATGATTGGGGGGAGCTTAAGCATAGAGGTGTAGAAACCATTTCTATTATGTATAATACCGGTAACTTTGACGAGACTACGATCTACTCAGAGTTAGGGGCAATCGTTTCAGGTAGTAAACCGGGTAGGGAAAATTCTACTGAGAAAGTGTATTTTAATAGTGTTGGGATGGGGATCGAAGATGTTGCAGTAGCGAAAGCCGTCTATGAAACGGCCAAGAACAATCATGTAGGACAGTCATTATCATTATGGAATACTCCAACTTTTATTTAAGGAGGTAGATCATATGCCACAAGAGGTTATTTCCTCTGATTTGTTAAATTCTTTCTTATTTTATGTAAGTATTCTCGGAGTTCTCTTATTTATCGGTGTCATTTCGAGAATTAAAGTCGGAATTTTCAAGAAATTATTTATACCTGCCTCTTTAATTGCTGGTTTTATTGGTATCATCATCGGCCCTTATGGATTAAAAATATTACCGGAGCCAATGGTTAGTACTTGGGGCAGCTTAGCAGGAATATTAATAACGATTGTATTTGCCCCAATGCTCATTGGAATGACCCAAAAAACATCAAAGGAAGCGGCAAAGCATGCAGTTCCACAAGTTTTATACAGTTATTTAGGAAGTACCCTTCAAATTGGTGTTCCTTTACTCGTCACCGGACTAATTCTAATTCCACTTTGGAATGTAGATGAATTGTTCGGATCCATCATCGAGATCGGATGGGCTGGTGGTCACGGAACAGCTGGCGGAATGCAAAGTGTTTTTGAATCCTTTAATTGGATGGAAGGCACGTCCCTCTCTCTTACTTCAGCAACCATTGGATTACTCGTCGGGATCATTGGTGGAATGATTATTATAAATATCGGAGTCAAAAAAGGCTATACATCCGTCATCAAAAGTACCTCTCAATTAAAATCACAACAACAAGATATCCCTCAAGAGAAAAAAGCCAACTCATATAATACAATAAACGCAGATGTAGTGGAAAGCTTCGGATTTCATTTTGCTTTAATCTTTATTGCCGTTCTAATCGGGTGGGGACTACAACAACTAATTAGTCCTTTCATCACAGGCGTACCTTTATTCCCATTAGCCATGATTGGTGGATTAGTCGTTAATATAATCCTTTCAAAAACGAAATTTTACGAGTTAATCGACAAAAATACTCTGAATAGAATACAAGGGCTAGCCTTAGAATTTCTTATTGTAGGAGCGGTAGCCTCAATCAAAATCCCTGTAGTCCTTGAATTCGCTGTTCCATTACTTATTATCACTGCATTCAGTATCATAACGTTACTTTGGTATTTCTACTTTATTGGTCCAAAAATGTTTAAAAAGGATTGGTTTGAACATTCCATTGTCAACTATGGTACAGCTACAGGCGTCACAGCCGTCGGGTTAATGCTATTAAGAACAGTGGATCCCAATATGAAAACCGAAGCGGCGTCTGCTTATGCGATTAGAGCCCCCTTTTACAGTCCTTTTCTAGGAGGAGGTTTAATTACTTCTATCGTTCCCGTTCTTATTATTAATTATGGTACCACGTTAGTGGGCTTTGGGTTCTTATTGGTTTCTATTCTAATATTAGTCGTGTCTAAATTGCTAGGGATTTTAAATTGGGAGGCAGGAAAGAACCTTGGTAATCAAGATAGCACCTTTCCAAAAGTAGACCTATAGGAAAGCTGTCCCAAAAGGAATTTTGGAAGACACAGAGTAATTGAGTTTTTCTTCCTCCTTTTAAGTTACTAACAAAAAATAAAAAACGCGTATCAGTGTTCAATTGGTACGCGTTTTTTTATGTAGTCATATTCCATATGTATTTTCCTGTTTCTGAATAATTTACCATCACACTAATTTCTTTATAATAGATCCCTTATCTTATTCCATTATGACAAACTTGGCCTCTATTCCCCATATTCTCTGAAATACACCTCAAGGATCGTTTTAGAATGATTAATTAACTTTCTGGTTGACTTTTATCTGACTACAAATGTAATATTATACTACAGTTGTAATCAACTGAATTAAAAGGGGGAATAAGTGTTTACAAATAACGTTTGGTAAACGGAGAAAACAGTATAAAAAATCCATTACTAGAAAGAAGGAATCAATATGAGAAATACAAATCCATACAAGTCCGGCGTGCGTAAGTTAACACTGTACCTAGCATTGCTGTCCCTGACAATACTTACCGCATGCGTAAATGCAGATAATAAAACCGATGCATCATCCGAAAAGGAAATCGAAAAAGAGCAAACGATCAATAAAGATGAAAAGTTTGTCCAGCTCGAGGATGAATTTGACGCCCGAATCGGTGTCTATGCAATCGATACGGGGACTAACCAAACCGTTGAATTCAACCCGGATGAGCGTTTTGCCTACTCATCCACCTTCAAAGTTTTGGCCGCAGCAATCCTGCTAAAGCAAAACGACCTCAAAGATCTTGAAAAAGTCGTTACGTACAATAAGGAAGATTTGGTTACCTATTCTCCGGTTACCGAGAAACACGTGGATACCGGAATGACACTGTTGGAAATAAGTGAAGCGGCTATCCGGAAAAGTGACAACACTGCGGGGAATCTATTACTTGAAGCGCTCGGGGGTCCTGATAAATTCGAGCATGCCTTACGTGGGATAGGTGATGACGTTACCCAGTCCGAACGATACGAAACCGAATTGAATGAATTCACACCAGGGAATACACGTGATACCAGCACACCGAGAGTTCTGGCCACCAATCTGAAGAAAGTCGTACTTGGTGATTATCTTCCAAATAAAAAGCGTGAATTACTTATCGATTGGATGAAAGGAAATGCAACAGGAGATGCACTTATACGTGCAGGCGCACCTCAAGGGTGGATAGTTGGGGACAAAAGCGGAGCCGGAAGCTACGGAACAAGAAATGACATTGCCGTTGTATGGCCGCCGAACCAAGAACCAATCGTCATTGCCGTTATGTCACGGTATGATACAAAGGATGCCAAATATGACAATGCGCTGGTTGAAAAGGCTGCCGAAATCACACTAAACGCGTTTAAATAAGAAAACCTGGATCACACATGTCAGTCAGGGGCTGGCATGTGTGACCCTCCACACAACCATTTATTCACACCTTTTTACATTGGAGAAGCTGACTAGATTTTTGGTCATGGGTCTAAGACAGTTTCGATTATGTCTTTATTTTCTTGGTTTATTTCATCCGACACTTTTTGTTTCTGCCGTATGAAGTAGTAGAGCTATTTCTTTTTTATTGTAACCACTTCGGTAAAAACTCAGAATCCTTTGCTGTCTTTTGAAAACTCTGGAAGGTGCCCATCTGCAGATTTCCTTTAGGCAATGGCATTCCTTTACCGATAAATTTTTATAGTCATCATAATTTTCCCTTATCATATCACCGATGAAATCATTCTATTTCTCACTCACATACATGACCCCCTTTCAAAAATAGTTTAATATATTTTTTTACATACTGCTTGAATCACCAGCCTACTCATATAAAATTTATAATCTAACGGAAACATTGACGCAGTGGCAAAATTAAGTTACTTTGGGTAAATAACTTCGCGGTTAAGGAGATGAAGTAAGATGTCTGCCCTTCACCTGGCTGTAAGCATGTTTATATCTTCTTTCATAGTCATCATAATCTTGCTAATCCGAAAGATTTTTAAGAACCAATTATCATCCAAATGGCAATACAATTTATGGTTTATTTTACTGACCGCGTTAACACTTCCCTTACTTCCAACGCATTTATTGGATTTTGGTGGTACGTTCACGTGGAATGGGAATCAAAACAGTAATCCGTCATCGTCCAATCCCACAATAGAAAATCTCGCAACGGAAAATGGAAATTGGATGAACGATTTTTCAACATCTGTTAACCGGTTTGACCTGACATTATTCAACCAATTCATAACCATTATATGGATAACCGGCATGCTCGTGATGATTGCTTTGACCATTCACGCATGGACGAAACTGAGCCAAATAAAAAAGTCCACAAGCTTCGTGAAAAATCAAGAGGTTCTCGCATTATTCGAACAGTGCAAACAACGCCTCCATATTTCACAGCAGCTTGTGTTGGTGAAATCACCGCTCATCAAGTCGCCGCTGACGTTCGGTATTTTCAAAACCTACATTATTCTTCCAAGCGATGCTGAAGCATGGCTGTCTATGGATGAGTTGAAATACATTTTGCTGCATGAATTAAATCACTATAAATATAAAGACATTGCTACGAATTACCTGATGGTTCGTTTCAGATTTTGTACTGGTATAATCCATTGATTTGGATTGCCTTCAGGGAAATGCGGTTAGACCGGGAAATCGCCTGTGACAGTGCCGTCTTAAAACTGCTTGATCACAACCAGTATGCAGCATACGGAAACACAATCATTCATTTTGCTGATAAATCTTATCTTCCAAGGCAGTTTGCAATGGTTAACCAGCTTGCTAGTTCCAAAAAGCAATTAAAAAAACGGATTGAACGTATTGCCGCCTTCACAACAGAATCAAAACGTTTAAAATTGAAAAGCATCCTGATTTTTATGTTTCTGGCGGGGGTTGTCGTGAGTCAGATACCCATTGTTTCTGCCATTCCTTATGGTGATGATCGGATCAATTTTGAACATAAGCGGACCGTGTATGAGGATTTAAGCGCATTTTTCAACGGACATGACGGCAGCTTTGTACTGTACGATTTGCAGAAAGCGCAATACCATATCTATAATAAAGAGAAAAGCACGTTACGGATTTCGCCGAATTCCACATATAAAATATACAACGCGTTATTCGCATTGGAGTCTGGTGTGATTACACGTCAGCAGACCTCCATGAAGTGGAACGGAAAAACATACCCTTATAAAACCTGGAACCAAAATCAAAATTTATTTACCGCGATGGAAAATTCCGTGACCTGGTACTTTCAAATGCTCGACAAAAAGATTCAGATGAAAAATATATCCAAGCATATCTAAAAAAAATAAATTATGGAAATCAAAATGTGTCCGGTGGGATCGAAGATTATTGGCTCGAATCTTCTTTAAAAATTTCACCGATAGAACAGGTGCAGACACTCAAAGACTTTTATACAAACCAATTTGGATTTGATGAGAAGAACGTTCAATTAATAAAAGATGCCATCAAGCTGGAAACAAAAGACCATTCAACACTTTATGGCAAAACCGCCACAGGAACGGTCAACGGAAAAAATGTGAATGGCTGGTTTATGGGATATGTTGAAACGAAAAACAACACGTATTTCTTTGCAACCAATATCGAAAACAATCATCATGCTAATGGTATTATAGCCACTGACATAACAAAATCCATTTTGGAAGACAAAGGCATTTATTAGAAAAGTAAAGGCAGGGATTCACGTGACGAATAAAATACCCACTATTTCAGAGTCGGAATGGGAAGTGTTGAAAGTGCTTTGGCAAAAAGCTCCCCGAACAGCAAATGAAATCATTTCATCCTTGCCGGCACAAAATAACTGGAAGCCGAAAACGGTACGTACCCTATTGGATCGGCTCACTAAAAAAGAAGTCATTGGTGTTCACAAGGATCAGCGAGTCTATACATTCTATCCACTATTTTCCCAAAACGAATGCCAGCGCGCCAAAACTGAATCTTTTGTGAAACGATTCTATGACGGCACCTTAAAATCAATGCTCGTTCAATTTATTCAGGATGAGGAATTGACTGACGAGGATATAAAAGAATTACGATCTATATTGGATAACAAGCAGGATAAGGAATAAGAAACACCCACTTCAGTGCAAAAATGGGACTTTCCAAAAACCCAACATTCCGGAAATTTTGTACGATAAGTAAATTAGAAAATAAAACAGCCGATTTCACCTTCTATTTTTAAGGAATCGGCTGTTTTATCTGTCTTACTATTTATGTCAGGTAATTTGCGCCCGTTCTAAGTAAGTCGGAAGAATTGAGGTAACAAATCAGACCTATTCATTACCTCTAAATGAAAAGAGTCACTAATCAAACTAAATAATCCCCAGAAGACCCAAACTCCGAATCCCCTCACTTAAGCTGTTCATTCAACACACTATCTTCTAAAACAGAAAATTTATCTCCATATACTTTCGTTAAATGTTTTTCACCCCATGCACATAGTGAATTTAAGATACTTTCTAAGCTTCGTCCATATTCACTAAGCTCGTATTCTACCTTTGGCGGAACTTGATTGTGCACGATTCGATTGATGACCCCATCCTCTTCAAGCTCGCGCAGCTGTTGGGTAAGCATTTTTTGTGTGATATTGGGCATGAGGCGCTTTAATTCGCTTGTTCGTTTTTTTCCGTGAGTCAGATGGCAAAGAATCACACATTTCCACTTCCCACCTATGACTTCTAATGTCGCTTCAACAGAGATATTGTATTTCTTTTTTTGCATCTTTGTCCTCCTTCTTATAGGTACTAGAAAGTACCTATATTACTTTTAGGTTTCTATATAACTTTAAAGTGCGTACTTTTCTTTATGATCGATATATCTCATAATAACATTTGCCGGCCGATTCATACTATACTTTCTTTCAAAATTTATTATTCGCTGAAAAGAAAGTTTTCATTTATATAACTGAAAAAAGGAGGAGATAATATGGCTTTAAGGAAAAAGCAAAGCACATTAGCATTGCTTGCCTTAGCAGTAAGTGCTTTTGCCATCGGAACGACTGAATTCATCAGTGTCGGATTGCTGCCTCTTATTGCTAATGATTTAAGTATCCCGGTGACCACTGCAGGGTTAACGGTTTCTTTATATGCCCTAGGGGTAACATTTGGAGCTCCTATTTTGACATCTTTGACATCGAGAATGTCACGTAAGACCTTATTACTTTGGATTATGATTGTCTTCATTATTGGTAATACTCTTGCAGCAATCTCTACGACAATTGGGTTATTGCTAGTAGCACGTGTGATCTCAGCATTTTCACATGGGGTCTTCATGTCAATAGGATCGACAATTGCTGCCGATTTAGTTCCGGAAAATCGCAGGGCCAGCGCGATTTCCATTATGTTTACAGGTCTTACAGTAGCAACAGTAACGGGTGTTCCATTTGGAACCTTTATTGGACAGCAGCTAGGTTGGAGAACAGCCTTTATTACCATTGTAATCATTGGTGTCATTGCCCTGATTGCTAATAGCATTCTTGTCCCATCTAATTTACGAAAAGGAGTAAAAACAACTTTTCGTGATCAGCTTAAGCTTGTGACAAATGGCCGGTTATTGCTTTTATTCATCATTACAGCATTAGGATATGGCGGAACATTTGTCGTGTTTACCTTCTTATCACCATTGCTTCAAGACATCACTGGGTTTAAAGAAGGAACGGTGACTGTAATTTTATTAGCTTATGGAATTGCGATTGCGATTGGGAATATGATTGGAGGTAAGTTATCGAATCAAAATCCAATTCGCGCATTGTTTTATATGTTTATTGTACAGGCAGTCGTCTTATTTATTTTGATGTTTACAGCACCATTTAAAATGGCCGGATTAATCACGATTCTTTTAATGGGGCTGTTAGCATTTATGAATGTGCCGGGCTTACAAGTATATGTTGTGATGCTGGCAGAGCGCTTCGTTCCTAGTGCGGTTGATGTGGCATCGGCTATAAATATTGCTGCCTTTAATGCCGGGATTGCAATAGGCTCTTATTTAGGCGGTCTTATTACAGACTCAATAGGACTTATTCATACGTCCTGGATTGGAGCCCTTATGGTTTTAGTGGCTGCAGTTTTAACTGGATTTAGCAGAGCTTTGGAACAAAAAGATCAAGCAAGTAAAGCATAATAAAATTTTGGAGGTATGAAAAATGATGGTTAACAATTTACAAGCTACAACAACTTTGCATAATGGTGTGAAAATGCCTTGGTTTGGAATTGGAGTTTTTAAAGTCGAAGAAGGTCCTGTATTAGTGAACGCAGTAAAAACAGCTATTAAACAGGGATACCGTAGTGTGGATACCGCAGCGATTTATGAGAATGAAGAAGGTGTTGGCCAAGGGATCCAAGAAGGCTTAAAAGAAGCCGGTATTTCAAGAGAAGAGCTATTTGTCACTTCAAAGGTTTGGAACGCGGATTTAGGATATGAATCAACGATTGCTGCTTATGAAACAAGCTTAAAGAAACTTGGCTTAGAGTATTTAGATTTATATTTGATTCATTGGCCGGTTGAAGGAAAATATAAGGATGCTTGGAGAGCATTAGAAACTCTTTATAAAGAAGGTCTAGTAAAAGCAATTGGGGTAAGTAATTTCCAAATCCATCATTTGGAAGAATTAATGAAGGATGCTGAAATAATGCCTATGGTCAATCAAGTAGAATACCATCCGCGATTAACTCAAAAAGAGCTGCAAGCATTTTGTCAAGATAACGGTATCCAGCTTGAAGCATGGTCACCATTAATGCAAGGTCAGTTGCTAGACAACGACGTTTTACAGGAAATGGCGAACAAGCATAATAAATCGGCCGCTCAAATTATTTTGCGTTGGGACTTGCAAAACGGGGTTGTGACCATTCCGAAATCAACAAAAGAGCATCGAATTGTTGAAAATGCGAATGTGTTTGATTTTGAATTAACGAAAGAGGAAATGGAAATCATTGATGGATTAAATCAAAATCTTCGTGTAGGGCCAGACCCAGATAATTTTGATTTTTAATGTAAAGAATTCGGACTCCGAGTTCTTCGAGTGTAGAGAAATAGGTAATTTTTCTCTACACTTTTTTTATGATGGTTGATTAGTTTCACACTTACACAATAAGTTTTGGTTTGTTAATGACAGCTTTTTCTTTTCTCTAAGGTTCAGTATTTATGTGACACTTTGTCCTTTTAAAACCTGGCCCCCTATAACTTATAGGTTATCTATCTCTTTTCCCCATTTTCTTCTATTAATTACTATTTCAATTATTTTTTTGCTTTAATCGTTTTTAACTTTTGGATAGGGTTAATAGAACAAAAATTCATAGTTAACCTTTTTTTCAATTAGAAAGACTGTCCTACAAGTTCATTATAGAACCCTTAGGGACAGCCCATTTTTCATTCTCCAAATAACGATTAAATACTCTTACCAAGTACAGCCATCAACTTCCCATATATCCCCTTCCAAGAATCATCCAAATTCAAAGTTATAACTTCCATCGTCACCCGCTCATCCCATCTAAAAGTCTCATCTACTTCAACCCCATTAAGCGGATAAATCAATATCCCTCTAACTTTCCACTCTTTCGGTTGATGCATCAAGTAGGTGTATAGTTGATACATATTGTGGCTATGAAATGACGATTTCCCGTAATTCTCTTGAAAGACATTTTTGTAAAACTTCGCGTCTATGATGATTTTCTCTGATCCGTTCTTTTGTGTTAAGGATACATCTGTCCTCATGGATGGCAATAATGATGGATTACCTTTTAGCTGCCACTGCATGACTTCAGAATGTACCCGATAATCCTGCTGCTCAATTCGGTAAAAATGAAACAAGAATTTCTCGAAAATCTGATTTAACGATTTTTCATCTAGTTCGGCTGAGAACAAACTCCAGTTGCCATGTTTATGGGAAAGCAAGGTTAATTCATGCAACAATTTAGCGATATGGACCATGCGTTTATAATGCACATCATGTCTTCCAAAGTAGATTCTTGAAAAGAGTTCCTTTGTTAGTGGTGGCGTATCCACTTCCGGTATTAATTCTAAATACATAAAACTGCGCTTTCTCGTTTCTTCTTTTACATAACGATTCACACAGATGGCCTTTAAGGTAGATTTCATCACTTGATTCTGCAAAATGTTCGCCGAGTATTCATCTTTCTCGCACACGACAATCGGTTTCCTTGCGACAATGTAGGGGATGGAATCATTCATCATCATTCGTCCACCAATGCGGCTGGTGGATTTCTTTTCGACTCTATAATTCTTTACTAGCCCACGACGATTTAAGGCATTTACTTCATCTAAAAACCGTTTGGCAATAAAATCATACGTAATCAAATCTTCATCCACATCATTCAAACTCTCAACTAACTCAGGCATATCATTCACATAACTGAGTAAGCAAAACAGATTTCGAATAGGTACTTTGAATAAAGGTTCCATTTTAAATTCCCTCAATCAGTGAATGAACCATTTCTGGACGGTCAAAGAAATATTCCTCTAACAGTGGCTTAATTTCAAAAGTCAGGATTCCTTCAAACCATATGTTTTCATCCATATTCTCGGGTTTTGACGTAAAAAATGAGTGACCAATAGCATAGCCGCTACCTAACTGAAAGTCGCCTACAATCTCTTTGTTTATCCTCTCAACTGCAAATAATATCCGAGCGACCATTTGGTCCGAAACCCCTGATTCTTGAATCCTAATCTTCCATTTTTCATTAAAAGCAGGTTCAAGCGTCACGAAAGCAAAGCGGCGACGAAGAGCTACTTCTAACTGGGCTAAGGATCGGTCTGCTGTATTCATGGTCCCAATCAGATATACATTACTTGGAACAGTAAACTTGTCTTTTGAATAGCCCATCGTCACAAACTCATCCCGCTTATCACGCTCAATAAGCATGAATAATTCACCGAAAATCTTGGACAAATTCCCGCGATTAATCTCATCTATAATGAAGAAGTAATCCTCTTCCGGGTTTTCTAATGCACGTTGACAAAAATCATAGAAAATACCAAACTGCAGGGAAAATCCATGTTCATTGGGTCTGAATCCCATAACAAAATCTTCGTATGCATAGTTTTGATGGAACTGAACCATTTCAACTCGATTTTCATCCTTCACACCCATCAATGAATAAGCAAGTCGTTTAGACACAAATGTTTTCCCAACGCCAGGAGGTCCTTGAAAGATCAGATTTTTCTTGTAATGTAATAGATTCGTGATTGTATCGTATTGTTTTTCATCAATAAATACTTCTTTTAAGAAATCCTCTTTGGTATAGCTTTCTAGTTCAACTACGCCTGAATCTACATGTGTCGTTTCAATTGCTTCTTTAAGATTAGGTTTTAAACGCCAAGTAAAATGTTGATTCTCTTCGTATTCACCTTCGAAAAGAACACACCAATAACAGGTAGTCCCATCTTCCCTTTTGATTGGAGATATCCCGGTTGCTTCATGTACTCGTTTTGCAAGTTGTACAATCGGGGCGTTAAATGAAGCCGAATGCTTTCCAAGAGCAGCTGCTAACTCAGTCGCCGTTGCCTCCCCTCCAAGCTCGTACATTTTATGAAGATACACTAAATCTTTCTCTTCAAATACCGCATCATTCTTAAGAAGCTCTATCCAGGTTTCCATGCTAATTTCCTGTTCTTGCTCGATAGGCTCCTCCCTTTCTTGTTTAAATTTCTCTAACACACCCACCATTTTTTGATGAAATTCTTCATAGGTAAACGATTCAGTATCTGATTTCATCACTAAATCTTCTTGCCCTTGATTCGGATGATGATCACCATATAGCAAACCGTATCGTACTCCATTTTCATCAATGGTTACAAAAAACTGTGGAGCTGTGCGGTGATTGGCATGCCCTTTTTCATAGACGGCTAACCAGCATTCTGAGCATCCAAAGTTTTGATTCCAGTTAAAACCATTCAACACTTTTTCTTCGACAAAGTTCATGCCTTTGAACTCTTCCATCTGGCGAATAGCCTTATGAATCTTACGTTGCTCCTCTTGGACTTTTTTCTTTTTATCTGCATAGTACAACTGGAATAGTATCGTGAAATTATTCCATGATTGCAGGATATTCGTCTCATATTTGACTTTCACTTTATTCTTAATCTCTTCCATTTCCGCGATACTTACAGAACCAGATTCAATGATTTTGTCTAGTACCATAAATTTAATAAGATTGACCTTTTCACTATTGCGATAGTTCTCTCTCAGTGAATGTAGAGATTCAGAATCCAGCTTTGTGATTGCCTCTAAAATAAGTGCAGGATTCTTGATAAAGTCACCCAACTCAGTCGCCATATCATGCAAGTACTCCACAGCACTTTCTACCATGATTTTTTCATACTGTGTGCTGCAAAAAAAGAAATCCTGAATATCGAGAATCGTCAAATCTGGATAAGACGTCTTCAAGTGCTGAAGGGCAATCTCACACAAATTTAAATAGGTTTGATAATTGCTGCCTACAGATCCAAGTTTCATCTCAATCCCATAACTTCTTTTCAGATCTACAAACACTTCTTGTTTATAAATGGGGTATTTTGTATAATCAGCAGCTGCCAACAAATATCCAAACAATGGTGCACCCAAAGAAATACTAGGGTTGTAGGCTTTCCCTTTTTCGCGAAACTTCTCTACTCTTTCTTCAATTGAAGAAGAAGAATGAAATAACTGATTAAGCAAATCTGCTACTTCTGAAGGACGTGCCTCTGCAAACTTAACTAAGTCATCCGTATTACTCCAATGCACAAAACTCCCGGTAGTTGGATTCTCTTTTTGAATCTTCTTCACAATATCTAGTACTGTGAGCTCGTTAATGTCTTGCCCTTTCAGAAAGCTATTTAAACGGGACAAGATTTCTATTTTATAAGACTCCTCATATAAGTCTGCCTCTTTAAATAATAAATATCTTCTAAATGAAATGTCTATGTATGTATCTTTTAATAAATGTTTCTTTAATTCTTCGTATTTCATGAATTGCACCCCTTACTTTGAATGGAAAAATATATCTATGTTTCTATTATAACTAGGGTTTATAAAAAAAAGAGTAGACCTTTGGCTACTCAAACTGTATTTACTTCTAGTAATTGTATTTAATTATATTTGCTTTCGTTCCTTTCATTTGGAAAAGTCACCTTTGCACCATTTTATATAATTTCCAGAGGGAAGATACTATATTCTTTGCTTTATCATTTTCATTTTATCCAATACTAGTATTGGATAAACAAGTTTTAAACTTTTTATCCGTTTCAATTTTCATATTGTCTTAAAATATGGATAGAGTCTATAGTAAAGATGGATTTCAAAAAGCTAGGAATTCCAAAATTCCCGTTTAGTATATACTTGAACCCTTCTACAATTAATCGCAAACTCACCAAGAGCTATGCAATATGTTGAAACCAAAGTGTAATTTACACATTATCAACAACCAAAATTTGATTTTAAAATGGTGAATAAATAATATTAATAAATTCTACATTTATATAACCATATTATTAATTTAAAATTACATTCACTATTAGTAATACGGTTCACCGTAACGTTGGATAGGGTAAAATAATAATAAAAAAAGGGTAGCTTTGTTAAATCATTGCTACCCCTAATTCTATTTCATATGATGACCTCATAATCATTAAAGAATAAGGAAGTTATAATTAATTAAAATACAACGAGTCTTTACCAATTCGCATAGTATAGGAATCTCCATCTATAAATTCTTTAATTTTTTTATCTAGTACTTTTTTATTAGGCTCAGATAATTTTACGTAAAGATTTACATTTATAGCTTCCATTATAGAATTAAATATTACAACACTATAATCAAAAATTGTTCGAGCAAATTTATGCATGTCAAAAAGAAAATTATCTTCTATCTGATGTTTTATTCCTAATCGCTCTTGGAAATCTTTACTAAAATAAGTAAAAGAATCAACATCTTTGTACGGTATCCATAATAAATTAGGGTTCTTACCAGACGTTGAGGATGAACCGATTCCTTGAAAATAATCCCTATGTTGTAGTGCATCACGAATCTCATAAACAAAATTAATAAAAACTTTCACTTCTTTACCCAATAAATAATTAACTAAATCATTGTTATAATACTTTACACTTTTCAAAAAAGGAATGTTTTCTTTACGATTATATACCCTTATGGATAAATCTTTCGGATGTTTTAGCTCAATATTATAAGTATCCTTAATAACCCCAGCAATATTCTCAAATGAACCTGTGAGTAACATTATAAAGTACCCTAAATGATATATTGTGTCATCTATCGTATCGTTATTTGGCGTCTTATAACAATTGAACTCTATTTCATCTATAGATTTGCAAAGAAGATTTAGTCGGTTAGTTAAACTACTATAATAGCTATGTTGTAAACCCGTTGAAACATTAGAAGGTTTTGTATTAACACGATTTGGTTCAAACAGCTTAGAAAATTTGCTCATTAACCTGTAATTATAATATATTAATTGCCCCTTGATTTGATGATTAAAGCGAACATAAAAAATTCTATGGTGCACTAACAAAATACGAATCTCTTCAAAAAATTGATTAATACTGACCTTTCTAATATTTCCTTCTCTTCGAGTTAGATATGGGTCAGTTTCATCCATGATAAAATAGTCAGGAACTATATGATTAATAGTCTGCATATCAGGTACACTAATTTGTCCGTTATTATATTTTTTATCTGTCCAATAGACTAATTCACCATTGAGTACAATTAGCTCATAATCTTGTGTAGAAAAAAGTATTGTACTACCATTTAACTGCTTTTCTTCATATTTTGGAATGGAAATCTGATGCTTTTCAATCAAAGTTCTAAATTTATCATTACTGTTTTTGTAGGGTAAAAGTGTTAATTCTATAAAAGATAACCTTGCCAGAGAAAATAATTTAGAGATTTTCATCTCATATTCTTCAATAAAGTCATTAAAATATTGTGATTGAATTATAATTTCAATCTTATTCTCTTCACTTGGGACCCCTCTATCAAATAGATTTTCTTTTCGCCTATACACCATTTCTCACTCCATACTTATTATTCAACTAGTTTATATTTAGATTATCTATTATAGACTGTATAGAGTTATCTTGAATTTTCACATCAGCATCTTGGTCAAAGTAATAAGAAACCATTCTTACACCATCCTGGTCTAATCTATTATAAAAGTAACAAGCATTAACCTGTGTATTAGGACTTGGCATCAATCTGATAAACGGAAGTAATACCAACGGTTCATAAGCATCTTCTTCAAGTAAGTATAAATTATCTATATCTAACCCATTTAAAACTTCAATATTCTTCTCAATAAATGTGTTTCTTGTTCCTTTTAACAATTTACAATTACAATGGTATAATCCAAAACTAAAATGTCCTGTTCCTGGTTGAATTAGTTGATACCCCTCATTAACATCACCAATAACTTTTCTTAAAGAATGTAATTCATTTTCTAATAAGACCAATCTATTTTTAGCTTCAGTAGTGCTTTCAACTCCACCATGACCTTTCCAATCATTTCGGTATCCATTCGTCTTCCTTAAGATATTATATATTTGCTTAGATGAAATCATTTTTATAAAGCCTTTTCTTTTGTGTTGAAACAATCTTAAGCACTGCTCAGGCGAATCTTCTAATAATTGTCTTAATTTTTTTGACATATTTTCACCAATGTGGACCCATGTCCCAAAGGTTGCTCTAGTTATTTTACTTGCGTCAATATTATATATATATTTTTCATCCAAGTTACTGCCATTCTTTGAATATGCACTTAACATTAATACAACTTGGAATTGGGCAAATGCTTCAAAGAAGTGTAACAAAAATTCTTTCTTTGAAGTAACATCCTTTATCGCATAATATTTATACAGGATAGATGCTAAAGGAAATGGCAATGTATCTATCCATTCAGAGAATCCCTCTTCTCTATTTAACTTTTCTACTCTCTTATTTAACTCTTCATAACTGTTCGGATAATTCCACGCTTTATTTTCAATGCTGTCTAATTCATTTCTAAACTCATCAATCTTGGATTGGATGTTTAAAATTCGTTGTTGTATGCTTTTTTCGGGAAGATAAACACTTGTTCTCAGTAAGCTTTTTTTATTTATTCTTTTTATAACAGAACCACTCATCAAGCTTTCTCTAACAAGTAGTCCTAATTCCGTATTAAACCATATAGCCAAATAGGATGCATTAACATTATCGTTTAAAATAATTTGATAATAATTTTGTGGTTTAATTTTCATTTCTTGTTGATTTTCTACTACATCCGATAAGCCTATACTAGGTAAATAAATTGTGTTCACATGATGTTCAAAGGTATCATTCTCATTTCTTGATAAGCTATTTATGCTAATTTCAAGATTAGTGAAAGGTACGGTATTAAGATTACTTTTATTGACAAGTCTTTTTATTTCTAACTCTTTTTCAATTTTTACATATGAAGTAAATGATTCACACTCTACTAACTTACCATTTTGAAGTATTTTACTTTCTTTTCGATTTTTCCAACTTTCCACTACTTGGTCTAAGTTTTCACTTTTTAATTCACTAATGAACAAATCATTGAATTTTGTGTGGCTTAAAATTACTAAGTAGGTTCCAATGCCTGTATTGGTTAATGTTCCAGGGGGAAGATAGAAAGCGGCATCTAAATGAACTCCTTGCTTTTCTAGTATTGGTAAAATGGAATTCGCCTTTTCTCTCTTGAAAAAGTTTTCTGTAACAACAAAAGCTATTTGACCTTTTTCCCTTAGCAAATAAGATGATTTTAAAATTAACAAATGGTTTAATTCATCATTAAATTTTTGATTATTTATTTCTGTTTTAACCTTATAACCTAATGGGGGGAAACTACATATTAAATCAAACTTATCCTCACCATATTCATCAAGGACCCTTAATGGGTCACCAGTTTCAATATGATGCTTATCATCTCTTAGCATCAAGTTTGTAATCTTAGCCAACATATCACTTTTACTAACTAGAGTGCTATTTTTCACATGGTTAGCTATGGCATCTATCAATTCACCGTATACATTCCATGGTACTAATACATCTACATCATCAGCAATTACCTTTTTTATAAACTGAGTAACTATTTCAGGAGTAATTACTTCGTTAGTAAAGCGAGTGGATTTCTTTTGTATCTCATAAATATCCTCATAATTTAGTTCCATGTTATTTTCAAGCCCTGTAAGAATTAATTCATTTACATCTGTTCCAATAGATTCACTATTTGTATTATTTAACCAATACAATTGTTCTAGCTTACTATTCATTCACAGCGCCTCCAACATATTATGTAATAATTAATTAGAATTGTTTTTATTACTTCCAATGTATATCGTATAGTTTAGAAAGAAGGTTTATATATGTCTTACATTACATACGGAACTACCACTATTCATTACTGCCATTATAAACAAACTAGAAAAGACGTTAAAATATCATTCGACCTTGTTAATGGAGTCGAAGTGTTTATATCTGAGAATATTCATGAGGAAAAACTATCTCAAATCATGAAACAAAAGGCACCGTGGATTTCTCAAAAGCTCCAGGAACTCAATGAAGTCAAAACGGCTATTCCTCAAAAAGAGTTCGTAAGCGGGTAAAACCTTCCCTACTTAGGTCGTCATTATCGACTGAAGGTGCATAAAGAAGGCATTCCTAAAGCAACACTTCAATTCAAACAAGGACGTTTCATCGCTACCGTTCCTAGTGCGTGGTCTCAGGAGCAAATACAGGAGCATCTCGAACAAAAACTCAGTCATTGGTATCGTGAACACGGACATAAAAAATCATTGAACGAGCACGCAATTATCAATCTTTGCTAGGTGTCGAACCTCGGTCTCTACAACTAATAACACAACATAAACGTTGGGGAACATACACCCCAAATGGTGATATCTATCTGAATTGGCGAATCGTGATGGCACCCGTTCGAGTGATTGATTATATTATCGTCCATGAGTTATCTCATTTAATCGTACCTGAGCATAATGATAAGTTTTGGCGGATAGTCAAAACGACACTTCCCCACTATAAAGAAGCAAAAGAATGGTTACGTGTACATGGTATCGAATTACATAGTATCGGGCGAATGCACCAAAGCATATAAACCATGCCCAATTCGTTCGTAATCATCATATACGGTTTGATGGTGTTTCTTGGTCCCGACACAATATTTACTTGTCAAATGGGTACGGATAGTGGAATCCTTATAAATGGTACCAGCCCTTTCCATCTCATCCAGGACCTCTTGGGTTGAAAATTTATTTTTTCCTTTTGCTTTCACAAGTTGCTGTACCACCTGTAACATTTCCTCACGACAGCTCGTCCTTTTCTTTTTATCCATTAACCAGATTCCTCCTGTAAATAGAGGCATAATACCTTTCCATGATGTTATGCCTCCTAGTTGCTGTTAATTAAAACTTATAATGAATCTCACCCAATTCCATAATTGTCTGCTACACTTTCAACTTGTTGATTAGAAACAGAGCTTGCTCGAAGCTGTTTCTTTAATCTTTTTCTCATTTCACGCTTCACATCTTCTTTTTCTGTCCAGTCAATCACTACATTATCTTGAATAATATCAGTGATAATCTCAGTCAAATCTTTTAAGCTTTCTTGTTCCATTTCAACTGGAATTTGCTGTTCCAACAACTGATAAACGGCAACTGCTTGGCATCTTTTAGACCGAACGATTGACTCTCCGTTCCATATCCATCATTTCTTCTCTCATGGCTTGGTATTCTTCCAGAAGTTCTTCAATCGTCAATTAACGGGCCTTGCGTTGCTATATTAACTGCTCCAATCGTTCTTTTATGGATGTGTATTTCACTGGGTTCTCATCCAGCTTGATTCGGCTTTCATGTTTAATCGCATGTTCCATTTCTGCAGCTTTTGCTTCAGATGTTTTTAACTCATCCAGCTTCTCATCAAATTTACTGGTTAAAATGTTTACAGGTTCAAATAAAATTTCAGGAGTCGATGGATAAACGTATTCTTCAATCAATTCCCGTATCTTTCCACCACAATCGGAAATATCCATCGTGCCATCATCGCCATAGTAACGGGATTTTGCTAACTTTCGAATCTTGACTAACCACTTCAAGTCATCTACATATGCTTTCGCTATTTGACTAAGCATAACTATATCTATGCTTTCAGAGAACTTCTTAAAAGCTGTATCGAACGTATTGCGCACATCTTCTGGTTCCAGCACTTTCAAACAAGCTCTTAAATAAATGTGAATCCGACAAAAAAAGAGCTAAGAGACATTGAGGTCCCTTTCAGTTTTACCCTCACTTATGATACGGTTCACCGTAATTAATTCTAAATGTATATTTTTAAGTGTAAAGCTTTTCTTCTCCTTCTCCAAATCTTATAATCTAAAACCTAAACACCATTTTTTCATTTTCCAACCTCAAATCATCCATTTATAGAAGTGGATAGACATATCAGATAAACTATTTTTCTTTCTTTTGAATTGTATAAGAAAAACTATCTAAATAATAGGAGAACTAAAAGTTAAAAGACATTGTTTTCCGAGTCAATCTTTTGATAATAGTCCAAGCTCTCTTTACAATATTAATAGAGTCACTATCCAAAGGAGTTGAGTTGATCATATGAAAGCATTCGTCCATGAAGGAACGAAAGGATTAGCAGGTACTAGCCATAGGGAAATCGAAGAGGTCCAGCCTCAAGCTGGCGAGGTGAAAGTAAAGCTGAAGTATGCTGGATTGAATCATCGCGATTTATTTGTGCTGGAGCGTCATAAGGAAAGTGATCCGGCGCTTGTGATTGGGTCAGATGGAGCTGGCGTGATCGAAGCGGTTGGTGAAGGAGTGACCAATGTTAAACCAGGAGATGAAGTGGTTATCGACGCCTCCCTTGGTTGGCAGAAAAAAAGTGATGCCCCTCCTGTTGGCTTTGAAATCATCGGTCTGCCAGGACATGGGACGTTTGCGGAATACATTACGGTTCCCGCTCAAAATGTGGAGCCAAAGCCTGCTCACCTCACTTGGGAAGAGGCTGGTGTTCTTCCGCTTGCAGCCCTTACGGCTTACCGTGCTCTCTTTACTCGCGCTAAAGTAAAAGCTGGAGACACAGTTCTTCTACCTGGGGTTGGCAGTGGGGCTGTTACTTATTTATTATTGTTTGCAAAAGCCATCGGAGCACGAGTTATAGTTACTTCCCGATCAGAATTCAAACGGGAACAAGCCCTAAAGCTAGGTGCGGATCTTGCACTTGACAGCAACAGTGATTGGGAAAAAGAGCTAGATAGAGAGAAAGTAGATATTGCCGTTGAAACCGTTGGAGCAGCCACGTTTAATAAAACATTAGATCAACTGCGACCAGGCGGGACTCTCGTAACCTTTGGGGCTTCTGCTGGAGATGAAGTCACCATTAATATCCGTAATTTATTCTATAAGCAATACAATCTACTAGGCACCACGATGGGCAGTCATGAAGAATTCAAGGAAATGCTGGAGCTGGTCAATAAATATAAAATCAAACCAGTCATCGATCAAGTCTTCCGTCTTAGTGAAACAGCGGAGGCTATGAAGAGATTAGAAGAGTCCGAGCAATTTGGGAAGATTGGAATTGAGATTAGTCGATAATGTAAAGGAAAAGCCCTTTTTTCATGAAGATAGAAAAAAGGGCTTTTGGTTTCGATAGTTTCGGTATGTTAATAGGATTAACATTATTGGTGCTATTAAGATCTAACCTTTTTCGGGCATTAACCTGGTTGACACTGCAATTCGATTCCAAGCATTAATTGCGGCGATCTGCATAATGATTTCTGCCACTTGCTTCTCATCGAAAAAGGTTCTTACTTCCTCATAAACCTCATCAGGAACGTGTGTATCTGCTACAAGGGTAATCGCCTCCGTCAAAGCAAGTACGGCCCGTTCTTCCTTTGTAAAGAAAGGGGTCTCGCGCCAAGCATTCAGAGCATAAATACGTTGCTCTGTTTCTCCACGTTCTCGTGCCTCTTTTGTATGCAGATCGATGCAATACGCACATCCATTGATTTGAGAAGCCCGAATTTTAATAAGTTCTTTCAAGCTTTCATTCATACTTGTGGTCATCAAATATTTTTCTAGACCCACCATTGCCTTATACCCTTCTGGATTTACCTTCCCCATATTGAATCTTGTTTCCATCGTATCTTCCTCCTAATCTAAAATCAGTTCCTATTTGGGCGACAGGATCTTGCAAAGGCTAGTAGGATTCATTCCTTATATCCCCTGTCACGTATAAGACAAATGAGGTCTTTAGTTTGTGACAAAAAAAGAAAAGAGATCTAAAAAATGATCTCTTTTCGATGGATGACTAGCGAACTAGAATATGCTGTAATTTATCGGGATTGACAACGATATAGATTCTTCTAATCGATGTTCCGCTTTCATCCCACTCAAAGCAAATGGCTGTCTTTGCACCGTCTTTATTGATTTCTAAGAACCCGGCTTGACCATTGATGATGGTTGGTTGAATCTCTGATTGTAGGAATCCGCGTGGAACGACGGACTCCAGAAAGGTCTGTATTCGCTCTTTGCCCAGAATCGGGAAAATAGCGGCACGCACTTTCCCTCCTCCATCGGTAACAAGGATGGCATCTGTTGTCAGTAAATGAATAAACTCTTCAAAATTTCCTGTTTTGGAGCCTTGGATAAAGGAATGAATCATCTTTTCAGTATGAACAGATGGCTGCGGATGTACGGGAACCTCACGCTCGATCTTCTCCTTGCAGCGGCTGTAAATCTTACGGCAATTGGCTTCTGATTTGTTTACCATCTCAGCGATTTCCCCATAATCGTACCTTAATGCTTCCCTTAAGACGAATACAGCCCTTTCAACAGGTGTTAATTTCTCTAACAGGACAAGAAAGGCATAGGATACGCTTTCGTTTTGAAGGATGGTTTCCATAGGATTTTGTTTCGCCAAATCGACTTCTGGCTCGGGAAGCCACTCTCCTGTATACACTTCTCTCTTTTTCCGAGCTGATTGTAGGATGTTCAAACAATGGTTCGTCGTCATTTTCAGTAAATAGGCCTTCTTATTTCTAATAGCGTCTTTATCCATCGTTTGACTTTTAAGAAGGATATCCTGGGCTGCATCTTCTGCCTCACTAACCGAACCAAGCAGACGATAAGCAACAGAGTAAACAAAAGTCCGATACGTTCTATACAACGTTTCAAAGTCCATCCAATCTCTCCATTCTACACCGGGTTTCACTATAAAATTATATACTATGACCCCGCAGTTTGAATGCAAAGATAGATGATTAAAAAATAAAATAAATTATATGAGAACAGGGACACCAGAATACCGATGCCCCTAAATAATTCGCAACAAGTCTTTTACTGCTCGTTTCCATCTTTTTCACCGTTCTCTAAGTTCAATAACTATGGTCTCAAACAAACCATTCATCTATCTTTTCTATTCTTCATGATGATAATGAAACTCTATCAAATTCCCATCCGGATCACTGACATACACTTGATACCAACCTGCAGCGTTACTCGGGATCGTTAACTTCGAAACATGATGGTCTTCCATACGCTTGATAAACGCTTCGATATCTGTCACACGAATAGCAAAATGACCATCAGCACTGTCTAATTCAACCGTTCCTCTTAATGTTTTTCCTTCGTGATAAACGATCAAATGCAGCTGGGTGTTTCCGATTTGATACCATGCACCACGTGTATCGAAATTCGGTCTCTCGATTTCTTCAAAGCCGATAATCTTACCATAGAAGTGCTTTGCCCGTTCAAGGTCTGTCACGATTAACGAAACATGGTGAATCCCGGTGTATTCCATTAGAAGCCTCCTGTTAAGCATTTTTCTCTTATACATCTAATCCATTCTTTGGAAGATTCATGGGAAATGGAGCTGGTTGATCACAGCTGCTTTTCACTTCATAATGCTTTCCTTCTTCTGAAGCAATATGGAAGCCATGCATAAGCTCCAACACATGATAAGCCATTTGTCCGTTGGCTCGATGGGCTCTTCCGTTTTGAATGGCGTAGGCCATGTCCAAAACGCCAAGACCTCGGCTGTTTTCCGTGAATCCGTGTGTTAACGGAATTTCGGTAAAATCCGTCTGGTGATGCTGTTTTATATAAACCGGTCCGTCGAATGTGTTAGGGTCCGGAACAATCATTGAACCCGTTGTTCCATGAATTTCGATATGGGGAGTTCGTGAACCCCAGACATCAAAGCTCGTAATGATCGTGCCGACTGCTCCATTTTCAAAATCCATGATTCCTGCGATATGTGTCGGGGTTTCGACTGGGAAGGTTCTTCCGTAATTCAATTCATTCGTGATCGATCTTTCCTTAAATGACATTTTTGCGGAGCCTGTCACACGGCGAATCGATCCCATTAGATTGACTAATGCCGTAAGATAATACGGTCCCATGTCAAACATCGGTCCCGCCCCTTTTTGGTATAAGAAATCTGGATTGGGATGGAAGCTTTCCGGTCCGTGGTACATCATAAAGGCTGTTGCCGCAATAGGCTCCCCAATCCAGCCGTCATCAATTAGCTTTCGGCAGGTTTGAATTCCTCCCCCTAAAAAGGTATCTGGAGCGGACCCTACTAATAGTCCTTTTTCTTCCGCGAGTGAAAGGATTTTTTTCGCATCTTCCAATTCTATAGCTAGAGGCTTCTCCCCGTAAGTGTGTTTTCCTGCTTCAAGTGCTTTGAGATGAATTTCCGCATGGGCACTTGGGATCGTTAAATTGATGACAATCTCAATTTCCGGATCAGCAAGTAATTCTTCCACTGTACATGCTTTTGGAACATTGAACTCTTCAGCACTTGCTCTTGCTCTTTCCATATCCAAATCCGCACAAGCGACAATATCTAAGACCTCAAATTTTTTCCCTGCCTCAAAATAAATCGAACTGATATTTCCGCAACCGATAATTCCTACTTTCACTTTTCTCATCGTACTCCCTCTCTTTCTAATGGATGGATAGTTTTTATAATACTTTTAAGAGTGATTTCTCATCTCTAATTCCTTAATAATCTCAGCATGGTTTTGATCCAATTTATAGAACGCTAGCGTAATCACCTGGAGAATTGTAAAGGCGATGAGCCCGGCAAATAGTAAGAATCGGATCATACTTAACGCACTTTCTGTAATCGCATCAGGGTTATATCCTGCCCACCCTAAAGCATAAGCGACCAATGCAGAACCAATCGCAATCCCAAATTTGGTTGCAAAGCTGTACCCTGAATAAAGCAGCCCCTCTGTTCTCTGACCAAATTTCCATTCCTGATAATCGATGGTGTCGGCTAACATCGCAAAGTTTGCGGCACCGTTTATCCCGATTAAGGTTAAAGCGATAAAAAACACAGTGGCAAACAGGATAGTGGACCCATCCTCTAAAAAGATTAATAGAACAAATAATGGAACAGATGCCGAAAGTAGGATGATACTGCCATTTCGATTTCCTAACCGCTTCAAAGCCCAAGGTGCAATCGCCCCGCCGGCAAAATTCGCCACACTTGCCAACGTTAAATAAAGTGGAACCAATGCTGGTTGTTCAAGCACATAGGTGACATAATAGATGAGAACACCGAATAGGACACCGATTCTTAGAAACTGGACGATGGAGTTAATCGAAATCACGACCCAAGGCTGATTCTTAAGCATATTGGAAAAAGATTTGCCGACTTTCACATTACTTCCAGCTCCGAGATGATCCGAGTACCGTTCCTTACAATTTTTAAAAGTAATAAAGAATAAGATCACTCCGACGATTGAATATACGGCCATCGTAATAGGAAATCCTACCTGCAGATTGCCGTTGCCAAAGAACTCTACTAACGGCATCGTCAGAGCGGAAACAATAATGGTCCCGACGGCTAGTCCCATCATTCTGAAGCTGCCTAATTGTGATTTTTCATTTGAATCCCTCGTCATCGTCGACATTAATGCTCCATAAGGAAGATTGATCGCAGTATAGATCATTCCCAGCAAGAAATAGGTAATATAGGCATACACTAATTTTCCCGTATCCGAAAAATCCGGTGTAATAAACGTCAATACACTTAGAATTCCAAAGGGGATCGATAGGTAAAGTAAATAAGGCCTTGTTTTCCCATGCCTACTCTTTGTTTTATCGACAATTACGCCCATCATTGGATCGTTAATTGCATCCCATATTCTCGTAATCAAGAAAAGCGTCCCGACTGCTGCAGCAGAGATTCCAAAAATGTCTGTGTAGAAAAAGAGTAAATAGGCTGATGTCATCCCCCAAACAAAATTCGAAGCTAAATCTCCTAAACCATAACTTACCTTTTCCTTCGTCCCTAACTTATCTGATTGAAGTTCAACGCTTGTATCCGCTTTCAAAATAGCCACTTAGTTCAACCCCTTTTTCTTCATTTTCTTGTCTGACAAGCCTTCAATAATTCATTTCATCATGGTTAAAAGGTTTTTTCTCAAATAAGCTGCAGGAGTCAGGATAATTTTGTCAATAGTCTGAATCTTTTTAAGAAAAAAATAGGAAGCCTTGCTCCCTTCACTGAAAAGGGAGCAGTTCCTTCAACTAAGTTCAATCGCTTTTCCGGTTTCTGACGATTGATAGATTGCTTCTAAAATACGTGTAACTACATAAGCTTCTTCAGGTTTTACCAACGGTTCCTTATCTTCCAAAATAGCCTCAATCCACTGCTTGGCTTCTAAATAGCCGGCATCGACTTCCTGGCCTTCAAAATAAGCCACACTCGAGCCTGCCGATGTTTCCGATTCGATCATTTGGTTGTATTTTGTGGTGTTAAAGGTGATGTACCCTTTGTTATCCCAGGCTTCGCCAAACATTTCTGCTCCTGCTTCTGTTCCGCATAAGGTCACCTGGGCTTCTTTTCCACGGATCATATTTAATGCCCATGAAGACTCCAGCATAATGGTGGCACCATTCTCCATTTTGATATAGCCGAAGGCAGAATCCTCCACCTGATACTCCTCTGGATTCCAAGGTCCGAAGATATTGCCCTCCGGCTTATCCTTCAGCTTCTGAAAAGCAGAGCCCACAACCAACACTGGTTTGTAGTTGTTCATCATCCATAAGGCAAGATCCAAGGCATGGGTCCCGATGTCAATGAGGGGACCGCCACCTTGTTTCTCTTTATCCATAAACACTCCCCAAGTCGGGACCCCTCGACGGCGGATCGCATGGGCTTTGGCAAAATAGACCTCACCTAAATCACCTGCTTCACATGCTTGGTGCAACGTTAGGGAATCATTCCTGAAACGATTTTGATAGCCGATGGTTAGTTTCTTGCCTGTACGTTTAGCCGCATCCAGCATTTTTTTCGCTTCTTCTGAGTTAATCGCCATTGGCTTTTCACACATGACATGCTTTCCAGCTTCAAGCGCATCAACGGTGATCATAGAATGCGAGATATTGGGTGTACACACATGGACAGCATCAATGGAACCGTCTTTTAATAACTCTTTGTAATCCGTATAGACTCGGGCATTTTCGTCACCGAATTCTTTCAATGCCTTCTCCGCCCGTTCTTGAACGGTGTCGCAAAACGCTGTCAATTCGACTTTACTTGTTAATTTTGATAGCGCAGGTAAGTGCTTTTGAAAGGCAATCCCCCCACACCCAATGATGGCGATTTTTACCTTTGTCATGTCAACCACCTCTCGTTCTTTCCTAAGCTTCTAATAGTTGAATCATATTTTTATAGCTTATCTCAACACTCTCTAATTGATTTTTGGTCGTTAAATCCTGTTCGACAAAAATGTATTTCGCCGCTCCGATTTGTCGGATCGTTTCAATAATCGACTTAATATCCATCGATCCTTCACCCGCTTCAGTGAAATACTCAGGCTTTGAAAAGTCGATAAACGCATCAAAGTCGATCTCTTTCTCTTCTCCAAGCACTTCAAACGCGTTCACAGGGTTGGCTGTTGCCGGGAGATCTTTTTGGTGAACCAGGTCGCAGCGGCTGCCTAGTTTTTTCAAGTACTCTACTGGGTCGATTCCGCCTCGTAACGCCCAGTATGTATCAAACTCAGCTTTCACAAGATTCTCATCTGTGTTCTCTAGTAAAATATCTAATACATACTCTCCTTTAAACTTTTGAAATTCTTGAAAGTGATTATGATAATAGAAGTCCAATCCGTTGTCTTTACACATTTGGGCACATTTATTAAGCGCTTTCGCAAAGTCTACCACTTCTTGTTTATTGTTGAAGAAAGCGATGGAACAACCAATACCAGAGCTTCCAATTTCAAGATTGTATTGAATCGCTTTCTCCAAAATGTCTTCATCTGTTAGCGGATTCACATGCATGGAAACGGCTTTTAGACCTAAATTGTCCAGTACCTCTCTTAGCTCGCTCGCTTCCATTCCACCGATTT
This sequence comes from Rossellomorea pakistanensis, assembly GCF_016908495.1. GTDB lineage: Bacteria > Bacillota > Bacilli > Bacillales > Bacillaceae_B > Rossellomorea > Rossellomorea pakistanensis. The sequence continues at coordinate 286,053 of NZ_JAFBDZ010000004.1, forward strand.
TCATTTCTTTGCTTGCATCATGAATAAAAAATTCAACGTTTTTATACCCGATTTCCGCGACCTTTTGTAATGTACCGACAAAATCCTTTTCCAATTCATCTCTTACTGAGAATAACTGCAATCCAAGTTCTAAGCTCATGAACATTACCTCCCTTAAAATGTAATCGATTACATTTTAATGAAAAATTTTTATTCTTCAAAAACCGAACGTTAATCGTTGTTTTCCCTAGGTTACCTCTTGATGGGCAAAGAAATCGATTACATTTCATTCGCACCACAAGATTGTCTAATCACCAATTGATCTTCAAGAACATATTGTTTCTTCGTAAGCTGTTCCTTTTTCATAAGGCACAGCAGTAAATCCATCGCTGTACTTCCAATTTCAAATGTAGGCTGAGCCACTGTCGTGAGTTCCGGTTCTATGATAGAAGCCATCTCAATGTCATCAAATCCTACAACGGCAATATCCTCAGGTACAGAAAGACGATGTTTCTTTATCGCTTTGATCGCTCCTATCGCCATTTCATCATTGGCAGCGAACACCGCTGTCGGAGGGTTCTGTAGAGCTAAAAATTTCTCCATCAGCTTATAGCCTGATTCGTAGGAGAAGTCTCCCTCTTGGACTAGCACTTGATCGATTTCATAGCGATTTTGAGTCATTGCTTGCTCATAGCCCTTTAATCGATCCCGGCCTAAAATGATATTCATTGGACCTGAAATATGAGCAATCCTTTGATGTCCTTGCTTAATCAAATGATCCGTTATTTTTCTTGCGCTGCTTATGTTATCGATGGAAACCGTAGGAATCCGTGATCCCTCCAAATATTCACAGGCTAGCACAACGGGATAGTCATCAGATAAGTCCTCGATTAAACGGGAATCGGTTCTGGCAGTTAATAAAATGACACCATCTACTTGTTTATAGCGTAAATGATTGAGATATTGGGACTCACTTTGACTATTATTCTGTGAATCTCCCAACAGAACTTGATAATCGTTTTGAAGGGCGACTGATTCGATCCCCCTAATGACTTTCGAGAAAAACGTATTCGCAATATCGGGAACGACAACTAGAATCGTCTTCGTTTCCAATTTGCGAAGCTGTCTTGCCAAAAAGTTCGGTTGATAGTTTAATTCCTCCATTGCTGCTAGGACTTTCTTTCTAGTCTTTTCCGTTACTTTCCCTGTGTTGGAAAGAACACGAGATACTGTAGCTGTTGAAACATTCGCTCGTTCTGCCACTTCTTTTAGCTTAATCATTCCTCTTTCCCTTTCTAAAACCCAAAAATGTAATCGATTACTTTAAAAGCTATCATAATTATCAGAAAGTTGTCAATGTACTATTTTTATATTTTTGAATTTTCTACCCATTCCCCTTCCGTAGGTTTGAAACCATTCCTTTGGAAAATTGATTCTTTTACTAACTGGTTTCGTTTTCGAGTAAAAAACTCCTTTTCCATACCTTAGTTATTGAGTATTTTACCTCTGGAGGATTTGAGTTATTGTTTTTGTTCCATGGAACCGTAATATATGCTTTAACAGACCATGCCTTTTCGGCAGTCTGTAATGCATATGGAAAAACCTCTGTAGGGCTCTCGACAACCATCCAGTTTATCGAAGCCGCTAAACCAGGAGACAGGATCATTGCCCGCGCAACCGAAGTAGCAATAGTATTTGTCTCAACAAGGTCGTTGCCAAGATATGGCACTTTTTTTAAAAAAATATCCCCTGATGTAACACCGAAAGCAGAGAAAAATGCATCATCACCAGCTACCAACAGCACTATCTTCGATCGAAAACTACGTACCACTTTAGAATACTAATTTGACGATCTAAGTTTTGGTCAAACTAGGAGAAATAAACTAATAAAGAGTATTTTATTATTTCTTCACATTTACTTTACGGTCTAGAGCAAGAATCCTGTCATTAAGCTTAGAAGCAAGAACTGATGATCAACAAGCTCTGTTTGTTACGATACCGGGCACCACATCGAATGAGCATTGCACAAATGCGATATGTAATAAAACAGATTTCCAAAAGAGCAGGATAAATAAAGGGGTTCATCCACATCAACTTAGACATAGCTACACAACTACACTTATTAATAATGGAGCACCTTTAGAGGTTATCCAAAATTTAATGGGACACGAAAAGAGCCAAACCACCAGAGTTTACGCATACCTGAGTGGACATAAAGACGTGAGTTTTATAAGAAATTTTTTTAAGTGCTGCTGATGCAGCATTTTTTATTGAACTAAAAGGGCAGGTGTGTTAAATATCTGCTGTTATGTCACATTAGTTGAATACTGTATAACTAGTTAATAGCTCCATCGAAATATTAATCATAAATAGCCCATACTTTTACAAGTATAGGCATACATTTAATCTGTTACTAACAACGAATATAGATTGAGATCAATAAAACGTCCTTTTGATCTTTCCACTTTTCTCATTGTTCCTTCAAAGAGGAAATTTAATTTTCTAAGGACTTTAATTGAGTTAAAATTTTCAGGTTCTACTTTTGCTTCTATTCGATTAAGATTTAAGTCGTTAAAAGCATACTCTATTATACAATTAATAGCTTCAGGAGCATATCCTTTGCCCCAATAATGTTTATTAATTTCGTAGCCAATTTCAGTTTTTGCATTTTGAAAATCTAGAATGTTAAAACCGCAGGAACCAATAATTTTATTTGATTCTAACTCAATTATTGAGTAGCGAATTGCCGTGTTTTCTTTTGATAGTTTATCAAATAATAAAATCATATCTTTTGCTTGTTTTTTATCAGTGAACCTATTTATATTCATAAATCTAGTTACTTCTGGATTAGACCAAATTTGAAACAAGCTCTCTGAGTCTGATACCTGCATTTTTCTTAACATTAATCTTTTTGTGCTAAGGTCTTTAATCAATATTTTTACCTCCATTATGTTTTTTATTTGGGGTCAAGATATTGATATCTGGGCATAGTTCACACCTTTCATATAATGATAAATAAGATTATACTAGCTTTCTGCATTATATAGAATATTTATTATGGCGTGTTTGTTGATAATGATTAAAAGAAGTGGCTGATAAATATATTCATATAATAATTTAAATTATGCCAAATTTGATTATAAATCATTCTTGGCATTTAACAATTTCATCCTATTTTCTAAAATTTTAAAAGAGAAGGTAATGGAATATTGAAAGACCATCCATGTCCTATTTATGCTATGTGTTAAAAATGATTTTGATTCCCCCCCTGTTGATGGAAGCGAAGGTATGAAGACTCCTGTGGGAAGAGCATCGAAACGCATGCGGAAGCGATTTCCTGGAGTGGAAATCAACAAAATAAGTTTAAAAGAACCTATATTTTTGAAAAAGCTAGGAGATATTTCATGAGACAGATAAAAAGCGGAAAAAATTTGGTAGTAACAGGATTGTTGCTCTCTATTCTTATGGCGTCAATGGATAACACTATTGTGGCAACAGCTATGGGGACCATTGTTGGGGATTTAGGAGGGCTTGATAAGTTTATTTGGGTAACATCAGCTTATATGGTAGCAGAAATGGCTGGTATGCCGATATTTGGAAAACTTTCTGACATGTTTGGACGGAAACGCTTTTTTATGATGGGGTTGATTTTTTTTATGTTTGGCTCGATTCTTTGCGGAACTGCCCAGACTATTGAGCAGCTTAGCGTTTATCGGGCTATTCAGGGAATTGGCGGCGGTGCATTAATACCGATTACTTTCACCATTATAATCGATCTTTTCCCACCCGGTAAGCGAGGAAAGATGAGTGGGCTATTCGGAGCTGTTTTTGGCTTATCGAGTATATTCGGGCCATTGCTTGGAGCCTATATTACTGATTATATCAGCTGGCATTGGATATTCTATATCAATCTTCCAATAGGGGTTCTATCATTAACGTTAATTGCGCTATTTTATAAAGAATCCCTTGTACGCAAGAAACAAAAAATTGATTGGATAGGATCAATTACATTAGTTGGAGCAATTGTATGTCTACTATTTGCTCTAGAGCTTGGGGGCAACGAGTACACTTGGGACTCTATTGTCATTTTAAGTTTATTAGCCGGATTTGCGATTTTATTTACAATATTTTTTATTGCGGAAAAAAATGCTGAAGATCCTATTATTTCTTTCTCTATGTTTAAAGATCGCCTCTTCGCTTCAAGCACGATTGTAGGCTTATTTTATGGGGTTTCCTTTATCGTAGGCATTGTATATATACCGATTTTTATTCAGGGGGTGACAGGAGGTAGTGCAACAAATTCAGGACTTATCCTACTTCCTATGATGTTAGGTGTGGTGGTATCCTCACAAATAGGGGCAACAGCTGCTCCCAAAATCGGGTTTCGGAGTGTCATGCTCATTTTTTCCATTATTTTGCTAATCGGGATGTACTTGCTGAGTACAGTTTCAGCCGAAACATCAAGAACTATAATTACATTGTATATGATAATTATTGGATTAGGCACAGGAGCTTCTTTTTCTGTAATAAATATGGCAGCTATCCATAGCTTTGGACCAGAAAGCAGAGGTTCAGCTACTTCAACAGTATCATTTTTACGACAGCTTGGGATGAGTTTGGGAATTACCATTTATGGGATTATTCAACATGCTTATTTTTCAGATAAAATACAAGAAATATTCGGAGGAAACAATCATATGATTACCGGAGGGGTTCAAAATGGTCCACGCTCTATTTTATCTGAGCAAGCACGTGAAAGGATGCCAGAGCCAATACTAAATAAAATCTCAGTTGCCCTTGCAGATTCAATTAGTTATACATTCACATGGGCACTAATACCATCGTTATTGGCGTTGTTTTTCGTGTTTTTCTTATCGAATGATCGTATTTCTAGCATTGAATCTCAACAGGAAAGCTAGTTTTCCTAAGTTCCTATTCGTCTATGTAATACAAAGTAACTGATTGATAAGTGTTTTTTTGTTGACTAGTTTTACATGTCAAATAAAGAAGAAAAGGGGAGGCCTTAAGTGCCTCCTTTTCCATTTCCTACAGGTTAGATAAACAAGACTTGTTTATTACCTATTGGGTATAAATTCTCAAATGAGTCTGGACCTCTGAAAAAATAAAATGTGTCACAGTATGGGCATAGGGATTCACATTTTCAATAAATTCTTCTGCTTTTCTGAAAGTGTCGAATTGCATTTTTAGCATATAACAGGCATTTCCAGCAATCCGATAACAGAATTCAACATTGGGTAACTGCTCAATAAAAGTTTTAAAAGATTTATAGTCCCCATTCTTAACTGCTGCTTCTATTATGCACCGGATTGGAAATCCCAATTTTTCATAATCCACTTCCAATGTGTACTTTTTAATTATTCCAATTGACTCCATTCTCCTTACCCGTTCGGTAACAGATGGTGAAGATAAATTGATTCTTCTTCCAAGTTCACTCATTGATAATCGGCTATTTCTGCTTAATTCATCTATTATTTTCTTATCAATATCATCGATTTTCATTTCTAATGTTATTCCTCTCTTTTTCGTTAAATTATTAATAAATTTATCAAAATGATATTTTAAATTTAATGTAAAAGAACAAAATAATTCGATATGATATATATTACAAGGAGGGATTAAATATGGCAAGAATTGAGGAATCACAGTACGGATCAACTCCCTTTCAAAAACTTTTGGGGCATAACAAGGAGATATTAATATCATGGAATAGACTGGGAGATGCATTGGAGAAAGGAGGAAAACTTACTGCTCAATTAAAAGAACAAGTAAGGAGAACTTTAGCACAAAGTAATGGTTGTGCGTATTGTAAAGCCAAGGGAAAACCTGAACTTCATTTGTTTGATGAAAAAATCTCAATTGCGGTAGGATTTGCAGAGGTATTTATTAAGCAGAAAGGAGATATAACAGATGCTGCTTTTAATGTGTTGAAAGAGTGCCTGTCTGATGAGGAAATTAGCGAGCTTTGTGCGTTTATCACTTTTACTGCTGCATCACAGTATTTTGGAGCCATTATGAAATTAGAACCGCAAGTACCAGAGTTGCCCTAACTCTTATTTCCTAAAAGGATATTGGTCAAGGAGAGATTAAAGTTCTTTTTTGTTGTAGATCTTTGTTAGGATTAGGATTGGTTTAGTTTTTCGGCTTATTCCTTTCAGTAGTAAGTTCATTTGTTCAATAAAAATAAGAAAATGTTTTAAGAAATGTAAAGGTATAATAATTATTAAGGCAATGGTTTGTTATTTGCAAAATCCTTCTTTATAATTATGTCTCGGTTTGGAGAAGTACAATAAGGGACATGCATTAGAAAAGTATACCCTAGCAAAGTAAGTTATCTAAAATTATATTAGAACCTATTGAATGCTTCATTTATATCAATTTATGGACAAGGTTCTCTGAATGAAGATATAAAAAACATGATCAGATGAATAATTAATCATCCGATCATGTTCTTGCTTAATATTTGAATCGTTCACTATTACCTGTAAATCTTCAGCTTAATGGGAAAGCGAGGATGCAGCACTTGATATCTCATCCATAGAACCTAACTTGTTCTTAAGTTCTAATGCAACACCTTCTGAACTGGAAGATGTTTCTTTAGTTCCTGCTGCAAGAGCAGATATTGTATGTTGAATAACTTCAACAGGTCAAAGCCCCCCTTGAAATAGAGATTGTGTGAAATAAGAAATAAAAAACAAGAAATCACTTTATACTACTGGATATAAACATGGAGGCATCTTGATTCATAAAAATACGATTACCATGATAGAATGTCTTCATTTCAATTGATTTAAATCCAACTTCGGATAATCTTTGTTTCAGTTCTTCATGTGAAAAGCCGTTATGAACTTTCGGATGATTTATTTTATCGTTTTTGTCAAAATCAATAATCACTAGCTTGCCACCATTATTTAAAATGTTGAACAACTCTTGTAAAATTTTTTGAGTATCCGGAATATGAAGAAGGACTAGTGACATTAAAACGATGTCTGCCTTAAGTTCAGGAGTTTCTTGAGTAAAATCTGAATAAAGCACTTTTGAGTTGGTCATTCCTTTGTGAGAAATTTTAGCTTTCGCAACCTCCAACATTTGTTTGGATGAATCTACCAACAAAATAGTATCAACTAAATCTGATAATTCTAAACTAATTAGACCAGTACCGCTTCCATAGTCAATTAAAGATTTTGATTTACTATTTCGTAATTCTGGTCTTACTTCCTTAACGATAACTTTAGCTAATTCCATTCTTTCTTCTGTATCATATCTTTTTGCCATCTGTTCAAACACGTTATTTTCCATATTCCACTCCCAATTTATTAATTAAAGCTACATAGTGGTCATTATATCAAAAATCAAAACCTTGAGGGGCGATTCTCCCCTCAACCCCTTTCGTATAGACCCCCGTGGTCTCTGAAACTCTACCCCTCTATATAAACTTCCCCCTACTAAAAAAGTAAAAAGTTATTTGGAGGAATATGATTTTTTCTACTGTTCAGTAAAGAAATACAATGAGCCAATCGTTCTACCCCTGGTTTAATTTGACTCTCGTTCACTTGAGAGATGCATAATCGAAGGAGATTTTCCTTTTTATATTCTGGCAAAAACATTCTAGAGGCATCATCAACAAATACTCGCTGCTCGTTTAGCATATGAACGACCTGTTTGGCTGTCACATTCTCGGGCAAACGGATGGATAGATAAAATCCTGAAGTCGGTTTTGAAAAATGAGTGTTAGCCGGCAGCAATAGTTCACAGGCTTCTTGAAGGATTTGCATTTTAGTATAGTATACCTCTTTTATTTTTTTGAGATGGCTATTGAACATCCTACTTTTTAAATAGATTTCCAGCGCACCTTGAGAAAGTGCTGAACTATTAAAATCCGAACTAAATTTATATCGTAGAAAATGGTTCATCATTATTGCAGGAAGAACGACAGCAGCAATTCTTAACCCTGGGAGGAAAACTTTCGAAAAGCTTTTAATATAAATCACTCTCCCGGAAGGATCAAAAGAAAATAAAGGATCTGATTTTGCATTTGGGTCAAGGTCTCCTAAAAAATCATCTTCCACTATATATACATCGTATTTTTCAGCTAACTCCACAATTTTTTTCTTTTCGCGATTCGAGTAACAATGTCCAAGTGGATTGTGAAATCTCGGGATTATATAGAAAAATTTTATATCATTATTTCGAAAAATGTATTCCAGACGATCAAGATCAATACCTTCCATCGATAACTCAATTCCAAAAGTAGTCGCTTGTTGTAAATGGATCGACTCAATGAATCCGAAATAAGTAGGCTGCTCAATTAAAATATTGTTTTTGCCATTCGGAAACGGCATAGAAGCTAATATATTCAGGGCTTGCTGCGAGCCAGAAACAACGACTACTCTTTCAAGTTGTGTAAACACCTGTAGATTCTGCAAATATTTCACTACCTGTACTCGTAATGAGTAAAGCCCTTGTTGATCAGAGTATGTAAAAAGCTCTTCCTTATATTGTTCAATTGCTTGATTTATACAATGTTGAAATTCAATATAAGGCATAACATTTTTATCTGGGCCAGCAGACAAGAAATCAATCACTTCATTTTCATTCGTCGCATTTTGAAATTCATTCACAACAAAGTAGCCGCTTTTAGGAACAGAATAAATTAAATGCTCTTTTTCTAGTTCTTCGTATGCTTTGATGACCGTATTTTTGCTGCATGAAAAATGCTCAGACAGCTGACGAACAGAAGGGAGTTTACTCCCTGCAATAAGCGACCCATCCGCTAGCCGACGCTTCATTTCTTCCATTATCTCAGTATATTTTGATCTCATACATGAATCCCCCTTCATCTGTACCGGTACAGATGGGTAAAAAACTGGTTTATTTTTATCGTGTGTACCTATTAATATTTTAATTATATCAAACTGTTTTTTTAAGAAATGCAGAAAACGGTACAGATATAATTCGAAGTAAAAAGGCGGTAGGACAAGATGCAGACAGAAACCAGAGAGAAATTTGGATTATTGTTGGGATTAGTAGGTGTTATTTGCTTTAGCTTAACGCTCCCTTCTACAAGTATAGCAGTAGAGTATTTTGGGACCACGGTCGTTGGCTTAGGAAGAACCGTTGTTGCCGCTATTTTAGTGGCTGTTGTCTTAATTGTTCGAAGAGAAAAACTCCCTTCTCCCCGCCAATTTAAAAGTTTACTGGTTGTTGCTTGTGGTGCCGTTTTAGGATTTCCACTCCTCACTTCTAAGGCAATGGAATCCTTGCCTGTTTCTCATGGAGCTGTGGAATTAGCTCTGTTACCATTAGCTACAGCCGGATTTGCAATGTTTATAGCTGGTGAAGTCCCTTCTCTCAAATTCTGGATTTCAAGTATCATCGGCTCTTTAGCTGTTATGGTGTATGCCCTTCATCTAGGGTTCGGTCAATTACAATTTGCCGATTTAGCTTTACTAGCTGCCGTGATGATACTTGGACTTAGTTACGCAGAAGGGGGGAAATTAGCAAAAGAATTAGGCAGCTGGCAAGTCATTGCTTGGGCGATTATGATCGGTGCCCCATTCTTCATTATTCCAGTTGGGCTAAACCTTACAACTGAAATGCTCCATGCCCCTTTACAAGCTTGGGTCAGTTTTATTTATCTCGCAGTTGTTAGTCAATTTCTAGCCTATGTTGCTTGGTATAGCGGAATGGCTATGGGCGGAATAGCAAAAGTTAGTCAGATTCAATACCTACAACCATTTTTGATGATCCTATTTGCAACAGTTTTCCTCGATGAATCGATCACATTTTTCACTCTTGTAATAGCAGTGGTTGTTGTTTTTTCTGTTATATTAGGCAAAAATGCTGCCGTTACAAAGAAAGGATCACGATTAGAGAAAACCGGAGAATGTGAAATCATTAAATATGAAAACAATGAACAGTAAAGTTAATACTCTTTCAATGTATGAGGTGAAAACCCGTCCGTTTTGAGCATTTCTTTTTCATGAGGAATGCTTTTTATCTTTGTCTAAATCATCACATGTTAACAACAAAAATATTATTAAAATAAATAAAAATTTATTGCAAAACGATAAATTATAGATTAATATCAATATGACAATAAATAAGTGAGGTGCTTTTTATGAAACATGGTTCAACACTCTTTTTAAAGATAGCTGTTTTTCTTATTGGAACTCCGGTTCTTGCTTTGTGTATATATGGGTTGCCCTGGTTAGCTAATCATCCAGTAAATCCAGATTATGCCTATATACTCTATCCCATTGTAATAGGTATGTATGTATCGGCGATCCCGTTTTACATTGCATTGTACCAGGCTTTTAGACTTTTAATCTATATTGACAAGAACAAAGCTTTCTCTGAATTGTCTGTTAAAGCTCTAAAGAAGATCAAATTATGTGCCATGACCATCAGTGGTTTATATTTGGTCATGCTGCCATTTGTGTATCTCGTAGCAGAGAAAGACGATGCCCCAGGTCTCATCATAATCGGAATGGTCCCTATCTTTGCTTCAATGGTAATCGCAGTATTCGCTGCTGTTCTTCAAAGACTTTTACAAGAAGCGATGGATATAAAATCAGAAAATGACTTAACGGTCTGAGGTGATGAATATGGCAATAATAATCAATATTGATGTGATGCTGGCTAAAAGGAAAATGAGTGTAACAGAACTTTCGGAGAGGGTTGGAATCACAATGGCTAACCTTTCGATATTGAAAAACGGGAAGGCTAAAGCGATTCGGTTATCCACTTTAGAGGCGATTTGTAAGGCTTTAGAGTGTCAGCCTGGAGATCTTTTAGAATATCGAAGGGATGAAGACACCCAAGATTAATGAAGTAGGAATATTTAACATTGGAAGGAGAGGCACAATTCATGAGAGCACTAAAACCACTCGTTCATTTTGGTTGGGAGCAGGCCCTATCCTGTTTGTTTCCTGTCGTGATTTTTGCCTCTTTGGCTTTAACACAAATCGTGCCACTTCCCTTCCTGCCTCGTTATGACTGGCTGCTCATCATCTGCCTTCTGATGCAGTGGTGGATGGTGCGTTCTGGGCTTGAAACACGGGACGAACTAAAGGTGATCACATTGTTCCACCTTATTGGGCTTGCTCTTGAACTTTTTAAGGTCCATATGGGCTCATGGTCTTATCCAGAGGAAGGATATTCCAAATTTTTTGGAGTGCCTTTGTATAGCGGATTCATGTACGCAAGTGTAGCGAGTTATCTTTGTCAGGCGTGGAGAAGGCTTAAGGTTGAGCTGGTAAAGTGGCCGCCGTTTTTGGTCGTTGTCCCTCTTGCAGCTGCGATTTATTTGAATTTTTTCACCCACCATTATTGGATTGACGTCCGATGGTGGTTATCTGGACTTGTCATGATCGTCTTTTGGCCATCATGGGTCACATACGAGGTTAATGGAACTCGTTATCGTATGCCACTCGCACTTTCTTTTGTGCTCATTGGATTTTTTATATGGATAGCCGAAAATATCGCAACGTTCTTTGGCGCTTGGGAATATCCAAACCAAACCGATGCCTGGAGTCTCGTTCATCTAGGAAAGGTGAGTTCATGGCTCTTATTAGTGATTGTTAGCTTTCTTATTGTAGCGACGTTAAAGCAGGTTAAGGGGAAAAATTCCACTAGGATAGGTACTAGTCCATTTTTATAACTATTAAGAACCCTCTTTTAAAAAAGTCGGATCCTTAGCATTAGTAAGAATTCGATTTAACTATCGGGCAGGGATAGTTTAATAAAACCTTTTTACTTTTACACATCAAAACAGACAGAAATTTTATTTTTCCTGTCTGTTCTGATTCCTAAAATGAGTAAGATTCTCCGTCATCTGGCACTAAAACATTAGAGGAGATTCCTTTTTCATGAATAAATCTTTTTAATTCTTCCCTTGATAATGTCCAATGATTTACAGCTTCCATATGGCTTGCCATAATTTTTGCATGAGGGGCAGCCTTATACACTTCATACACATCCTCTTTCCCCATTACGAGAGAACCGCCTTCTAGGAATTGATTATCACCAGCATTTACAACAATGATTGCTGGTTTGTGTGTTTCGATTACTTCATGAATAGCTTCATACCAAACAGTATCTCCAGCTATATATAAAGTTTTTTCAGTTGGGTGTTTGAAAACAACGCCACACACTCGGCCCGCAATGTTTACTATTTCTCCTCTCCCATGCTCGCCTTTTGTTTTAACTAATTGGATATCCTCAAAGATAGTATCTTCCTTTAAAACCTCTACATTTTGAAAACCATCATTTTGAACTACTTTAGCATCTTCTTCATTTTGTACAAACATTTTTATCTCTTTTGGCAGTGCCTCTTTGGCAGCATCATCATAGTGATCTAAGTGTAAATGAGTTACAATGACAGCATCTACATTATTCCTAATAACGTCAATGGAGGTTGGTAAGCTGACTAAAGGATTATTTTGATCTTGTCTTAATGAATTGGGAAAGGGCGGGTAAGTACCTTTCTCAGCTAAAAATGGATCTATTAAAAACTTCTTCCCTGCATATTGGACAACGATTGTTGCATTTCGAATTTGTTGTATATTCATATTCATGAGCTCCTTTTCTTTACTGTACATCTAATTTATAATAGGACCACTTTTGAGATACATAGATAAAATCAAGTCTTTTTGCCGTTTCACTTGATTATTGAAAGGATTTGAATAAATGTTAGATAGCACGGATATGCGAATCATAGATGAACTTTCCAAAAACAGTCGGATCACGATGAAGGAATTAGGTGAAAAGGTCCATTTGACTGGGCAGGCTGCTTCAGCCAGGGTTGCGAAGTTAGAGGATAATGGGATTATTGAAGGGTATACCATTCAAATCAATCAAGAAAAAATGGGGTATTCGGTTCACGCAATGATCCATATTTTCACAAAAGCCACAAATCATCAACCTTATCTGTCTTACTTAAAAAAACAAGAACAATACGTCATAAACAACTACAAAATCAGCGGAGAAAGTTGTTACCTTCTCGAATGCAAATTTCCATCCAATGAAATAGTAGATGAATTTTTGACAAGCTTAAGCAATTATGTGAGCTATAAATTATCGATTGTTATTAATAAATAGTACATCTAAAGCAATCAATCATTGTGAATAAATCCACTTAAACTAACTGGTGCTATCATAGAATAAGCTTTTATAAATTATGGAGATCAGAGGCTCGAAGCCACGGATCTTTTTCTAATTTCGCCAGCTAAGAATACCTTGATATAAAAGCAATCCATTTAATTTGGATTTTGTACTTAAAAATAGAACCCGGCATTCTTCTAACTATTTATTTTTAACCATTGACAGATCACGATTTCAGTTTTATTATTTCAATAATAAATATTTCCATATTAAAATCCTTTTGGAACTGTGGATTTTTCTAGAGCTTACTCTATTTTCGCCACACAACTGTCTTAAGACAGTTGTGTGTTTTTTTATGTGAAGGAAAGGAGGATTAGAATGAAGACATGGCATTATGCACTCATCGTTTTCCTAGGCGGATGCTGTTTTGGAGTGTTATCAACATTTGTAAAGATTGCATACGCCGCTGGTTACTCAATGGCAGAAGTAACCGGAAGTCAATTTATCCTTGGAACGTTGCTTTTATGGGTGGTTGTTCTTTTTACTAGAAAGAATAAAATGAAATTATCTCTAGTCCTGAAGATTCTAGTATCTGGATTCCCTATGGGCTTAACAGGTGTGTTTTATTATAAGGCGTTACAAACACTTGATGCTTCCTTGGCCATTATCTTTTTATTTCAATTTGTTTGGATTGGCACCCTCATGGAATGGATCCTCTATCGAAAAAAACCAACGAGGGGAAAAGTCGTTTCGATAGTGATTCTTCTGTTCGGATCCGTTCTAGCCGCTGGTCTTTTTGGAGATGGTGTGAAGTCTTTATCATTTGAAGGTGCCATTTGGGGATTCCTTGCCGCTATAACGTTCTCAACCTTTATTCTTGTTAGCAGCATAGTCGGAAAAAATGTTCCCCCTATACTAAAAAGTGCTCTTTTTTCAACAGGAGGTTCGATTATTGTTCTTCTTTTATTTCCTCCTGTGTTTCTATTGGATTTCCCTACCCTCGTGGGAGTATCGCAATTTGGTTTATTTCTAAGGTTATTTGGGGTTGCTTTACCACCGTTGTTATTTTCCATCGGGATGCCACATGTTGGGCCGGGACTTGGCACGATATTATCGGCTTCCGAGCTTCCTGTTGCTGTTCTCATGTCCGCTTTGATCTTGGCTGAAAACATTAGCATTTGGCAGTGGATTGGAGTTATTTTGATTATAGGGGGGATTATTATGGGCAATTTAAATCGATCAATAGGTAAACGAACGTCCTCCTCATCACGCACCACCACGATCCTTCTTATACTCGGGATTGTCTTGGTTGCCGCGAATTTGCGTCCTGCTCTGACATCTGTAGGACCATTAATTGGAGACATCCGTACGGATATGGGGTTATCCAATGTGCAAGCAGGATTGATCACAACCATTCCGCTCATTGGATTTGCAGGTTTGTCCATTCTTGCACCAAGGCTGGGGCGGCGGTTTGGGAATGAAATCATGCTGTTTGCCGGATTAATCGCTTTAACAATAGGAACCTTAATGCGTTTTATTCCTTCTATCGTGATGTTATTCATGGGTACAGCTCTGCTTGGCCTTGCGATTGCCGTCTGTAACGTGTTGTTGCCTGGGCTAATCAAGCATAAATTCCCCGGTAAAGTAGGTATGATGACGGGGATTTACTCAACTTCTATGGGCGTTTTCGCAGGTCTTGCGGCGGGTATTAGCGTTCCACTTACGAATAGTTTAAATTGGAATGGTTCTCTTGCCGTTTGGGCAATATTGGGGGTCATTGCTGTTGTCATTTGGATTCCTCAAATTCTCAATAAAGGAGATTCCAAAGGACAAGTAACGAAAGTAAAGATGGGCGGAATGTGGCGTTCACCGCTGGCCTGGCAGGTGACTTCATTTATGGGATTCACATCGTTAGCTTTTTACATCACTGTGGCTTGGCTTCCGGAAATTCTCATTGATCAGGGTTTAAGTGTCGCCACTGCCGGATGGATGCTGTCACTGGCACAGCTTGCGGCGCTTCCTGCTTCGTTTCTCATCCCCCTTCTCGCTGATCGCTACCCTGATCAGAGGGTGTTCGTTGGGATGATTAGTATTCTTTATGTCACCGGGTTAGTAGGGTTATTCAATAGTTCCATCGGATGGGCTGCGCTATGGGTGGTGTGTATCGGACTCGCCCAAGGAGCCAGCTTCAGTCTCGCCCTCACCTTTCTTGGTTTACGGGCGAGCACCCCTGAACATGTCGGGGAACTATCAGGCATGGCCCAATCTCTCGGCTATTCACTTGCGGCCATTGGACCGATGCTGTTCGGATACCTTCGTGACTTTACCCATTCGTGGACGGTTCCTTTGATGATCCTTTTTGCCGCTGTCTTGTTTCAGTTTTTTACTGGGCTTTTAGCTGGAAGGGATTTGTACGTGGTACCGGATGGGGAACGACAGAAAGAGATGTATCCAGCAAAGAAGGTTTTATGATTTTGAGGTTTTAACGCAGATAACAGATGGTCAGCTTGTAGAGAAATGATCCATTTTTCTACAAGCTTTTTTATTTCCCCAAGATCTTCATTTCAATCAAGCTATCAAGCCTACTTGTATTTTCTAACAACGTTCCGAGCTCTTTTTTATAAAGATCAGTAAAACCTTTGTTGACACGCCCACCCTTACACTATAGAGGAGCTGTGGACGTTCAATCAGCAGAAAATTCATACTGATAAGTTAGAAGAATCATTAATATATGACCTAATTTTACGTACTTTTTTATTTTATAAATGACAGAAGCATGACTAGTAATGCTTATTGAGTTTAAGAAAAGTTGGTATCCTGTCTATACTTTTACCAATAAACAAAATGATTTCATAATGCTTTTTTTCATATGTATTATGGATGAAATAGTGTATAATTAAGCTAGTTGTACGTATAAGTAATGCTTACTCTTTTGCAGCAGACGAAACTACCCACAATATAGGATGTTAAAAAGGAAAAGTTGATAAAAAATGGGGTACAGCTTGGTGAACAGATATATTCTGAAAATGAAAACAGGTTTATAGAGGGGAACTAACAAAATTCAGTTCTCTATCATCCAGAACTTGTTATATGGATTCCAATAAAAAATATCCTTAAGGAGCAACATGTTCAAAATGAATTCTATAAGGGGAACCTATTATGAACATTTTTAATTTTGATAGTCGGGCTTACAGATTTCTCGAAAAGATAACGGATTTTCTTCTACTTAATATGCTATGGATCATTTTTTGTTTACCTATTTTTACTATATTCCCTGCTACAGCCGCAATGTTTGGCGTGGTAAGAAGTTGGTTAAGGAAAGAGGAACCAAGTCTCACAAGAATGTTTTTTAAATTTTTTAAAGATCATTTTAAGCAAGGCTTCATTTTGGGAATAATTTGGACTTGCCTAGGTGTTTTAATCTCTTTTAACATATTTGTAGGTTTTCAAATGGATGGTTCGCTTAAGAATGTTCTGTTGCCTACCTTAATATTCATTGGGGTATTATTCTTATTCACTTCAATCTATCTCTTTCCAATCATGGTGAACTACAAAAATAATGGGATTGGGATTATAAAGAATTCATTTTTATTTTCGATTAGTCACCCCCTTACAACGATATTAGGAATATTAATGCTGACTGTTGTGGTCCTAGCTACCAGTGTTATCCCCCTCTCCTTTCTAGTATTATCGAGTATTGTTGCTTACTTCAATTATTATTTATGCAGCAAATCGTTTAGAAAAGTCGAAAGGCAAAAAAACATTAGCTTTAAAAAAGAGGTATCCTAAATATAAACTAAAGGGAGAACGATAGGATCCCTCTTGTGTTAACAAGATAGGTCTTTCCCTATCTGCTGCACAAGAGGATGATGCCTTATATTCATAACATATGATAAGGAATGTCTGAATTATGGGTTATTCTAATACAATTCGCCCATTTGAAATAGCTTTAGCTTTAAAATCATTAGCTTGAACCTGGAAATTATAAAAATTAAAAGCTTTTCTCTAAATCGTCAACGATGGCCCCTACATAGGCGACTGTCTGATCAAAAATGTCTGTGGTTGTCATATCTAGCCCCGCCATTTTAAATAGGTCGAGACCTTTCATGCTGCCACCCTTTTTAAGTACATTTGTCCATTGCCTCCCTATACTGACCCCTTCTGCTTTTATTCGTTGTGCGATGACCGTAGCTGCTGATATCCCAACTGAATAAGTAAAAGGATACAGACCCATATAATAATGGGGCTGTCTCATCCATGTTAATTTTGCCCCTTCCTCACTCTCAACGGTATCTCCCCAGAACCCTGATAAAATCTCTCCTTTTGTATCACTAATAATTGCGGTCGTTAATGGTTCGTTATTTTCAAACATTTTATAAAGCCTCCTCAATAACTCGGCCTCTAAAACATGAGTGACACAGTTGTGATGGTAGCTCATCATCAAATACATATTTAACCAACGTTTTAGTCGTGGATCATCTCTATGTTCACGTAAATAGTGAACAACTAAATGCTCAACTAAGGTAGATGGTGATTCGACAAATAACATCGATTGAGAATTGTTAATGAATCGTTGATTTTGAGCGGAAAGTGTATAGTGTATGGTATGCCCGAGCTCATGACTTAACAGCAGCATGTCAAATAAGTTTCCACCCCACGGATAGAAAGAATACCCATGAACCCCATGAACTCCTCCACCAAATGCAATCATTCTTCGGCCCATGTTATCTCCTCTATACACCCATCTGTCGGTAAATGCTTTTTGCATTTGATTCTGATACTCAGACCCTAGTACCCCTACAGCCTCCGTGATAATTTCCCCAGCCTCCTTATAACTTATCGGTGGATCAAAATTAGGATCTAAGGGCGCTTTCACATCGGAAAAAAGAAGTTTATCTAAGCCGAGCTGACTTTTTCTTAGACGCGCATATCTTTGCATGTGTGGGGAAAGCTTTTCTTGGAACGTATCTAGAATTTGTTCGAAAAACTCAGCTGTTATCCCATCTGTCGTATAAAAGTTATTTGAAGCTGGTGAAAATTGAAGGTGCATATCAAGGGCTGATGGAAATCCTCGTAATTTTGCTAAAGACACATTTTTACTAATTTCATTGGTTAAGGTTTTTGCGAGTCCATGTTGATACCTACTTAGTCCTTTCGTTAAGGATTTAAATGCATTTCTACGAAGGATGGTATCTGGAGAAGTTTCAATCTGGGTCATATACATGTGGAGAGAGACAGGTACTTCTTTTCCATTCCTATCTTTTACTGGATCAAACTTTAGGTCCGATGAAGTGATCGTTAGATAGATGGATTCAGGAGATTCTAAAGATTGTCCTAAAGCTGTCAAAGTTTCTTCCATATCTGGAGATAATGAATGCTGACGTGCTTCTTCAATTCTTTGTAAGAATCGATCATAATCATGGAGATCCTTTTCATCATCCATGTATCGTGTCATAACTTCGTTCGGTATTTGGGTTAATTCATTAACAAGTTTCGTCGATACCTTATTCCCTTTAGCCACTAATAATTGAGATCTCCCCATCCGATTCTGGTTTACAGAATCGGATTCATCCTCCGAGTATTTGAACATCGCATAGCTGGAGATCTGGTGAAGTCTTTCCATTAAAGAATCGTATGTTCGCAAATAATGAAGGATTTTAAGCGGACTTGATAAGGAAATCTTCTCATTCAATAATTCATCTAATTCCCGTTCGGTGGCGAAGTACGATTTTTCCCATTCCCTATCAGAAGAAAAAATATCTGCTAGATTCCAAGTTTCTTCATTAGGTACTTCTTTACGTGTAATAAGAGTCATATTTTTAAATTCACCTTTCCTTTTCATTTTTTCTCATGCTAGTAGCTTAAAAGCCAAGAAAAAACGACCTTAGAGGAAAAAGGCCGTTCTATTTTATTTTTATAGAAGGTCATTATCGATCAGGTACAATAACTTTAGGACCCTACACCTAACTGTATATATTGTTCCTTATTTACCATCCTCAATCCGAAGACCCTTCGGACTCTACGACCCGGTTGGGCTTTAAACATAACCGTCACTTTCTCTTTCCCATCAATCATTTCCGTTGGAAGAACATAGTTTACGTTATAAAATTTATCTGTTTCATTAATGCCCTGTGTGGAATCTCTTAATTTCTTCCCATCTAAAAGAATATCAAACTCGCATCCCGCTATTTCTTTAGCCTCCGTATAAGTAATGACCAGCATCATATCGGACTGAGGACTTTCTTTCATGAGCGAAACTACATTTAAATCAACGGAGAACCAACCATCTGTTCCGGCCTGCCTGAAGGCACGGTTATTCATGGCACCAATACTTGTAATCTCCCCTTGAAAATGATGATCACGCTCCGGCTGCATCTCTCCAAGCTGAACAAAATCAGTTGTACACTCATCTAATATTCTGATTTTTTCACGGGCTTTATGATAGTCATTTTCTGCCTCTGCCCACTTCTCTTCCGTAAATATATCCCAATAGACTGAATACATTTTATGATGCATTCGGTAGAACGGATAAAGTTCGAGATCCCTAGGATACCCGGTATCAACCGTACGGAATGTATTTCGTTTTCCTTCCACAGGCTGTAACCATTCTGTCAGTGTTTTATCCCTTGGTATCATAACAGGTGTGTATAAATAACTCTTTGCATTTGGATCCTCAAGCGGTCCTAATTCTCCTGCTAGAACTAATGGCCCGTACATAACAGCCACTCGATTCGGATTGTCCGGCATACTCTCAAGCCTTAGTGTGAATGGAATGGTGACTTCCACTTGATCACCTTCTTCCCAGTTTCGAGAGATTTCCACAAAGCTCCCCGGAGTAGCATCAATCTGGTGAATCCCCCCATTCACCTTCACTTGGATGCCATTTTCCGCCCAGATTGGGTAACGAATACACATGGTAAATGTTACAGGAGTCTCAGACTCTACTTGGAGAGTAATGTGATCAGATTCTGGATAGTCTGTTTCTTGTGTTAGTGTAATCCCTTTATCCTTCCAATGGAGCGATGATGGAATATATTGATTCACATAAAGTTTTTCGTCATTATGAAAATAAATACTGTTTCCATAACTAGCGTGATTCTCCATTCCCGTACCGACACAACAAGTAAAGTGATCAAATTTATTGTTATAATTTTTATGTCCACCCATTGCTAGCGACACAAAATAACAGACCCCACCTTCAAGTGGATCCTGTGAGGCCAAAATGTGATTATAAAGGGCTCGTTCGTAATAATCGGCTTCTTTAGCCGATGCATTCCACTGAAATAAATGCCTTGTCAGTTTTAGCATATTATAAGTATTACAAGTCTCTGTCGTATGGGGACCAAGCCGATCTGTCAGCATGCCCGGTTCTCCAAAATATTCTCCAAAACTATTCCCGCCAGTGACATAGGAATGACGATGAACAACACGTTCCCAGAAAAATTCAGTAGTTGTTTTCCGTTTCTCATCATTCGTCAGCTCATATTCCCGAGCCAATCCAATCAATTTAGGAATTTGCGTATTTGCGTGTTTTCCAGGCAAACTATCCTCATGTACTGCAAGCGGATCCAAAACAAGCTTATGCCAAAACCGTTCAGCGAGCTTTAGATATTTCATATCGCCTGTATCTCCATACAGATCAGCTAATACTTCATTCATACCTCCGAATTCGCATATCATCATTTCTTCCATTTGGTCGTTACTTAGTTTTGCAAAAATACCATCCAGCCGATCTGCTAGTTTAATAGCTATAGTTATCGATTTCTTATTTCCTGTAAGATGCATGGCATCACGAAGACCGGCAAGCAGCTTATGTATCGTATATAAAGGTGCCCACCCTCCGTTCAGGTCAAAACCTTTAGACCTAACATCACCATTCGCGACTTCAAGGAATAGTTCTTTTCCACGTGGAATCCCGGAGACATATCCATCACCATGTTCCTCCTGGCAAATTTCCAGTTCGTCTATTATATAATCCACTCTTTCCCTAAAACATGGGTCGTCTAGTGATGCAGATAGCATAGAACATGCAGAAAGGTAATGGCCAAGCGTATGTCCTGATAAACTCATGGCCTCCCACCCTTCATATTGTGGAGCTTTTGGTTCAAGTCCAGCATACTCTCTAAATCTAGCAAGCAATCGATCCGGTTCAATTTGCAGTAAATATTCCTTGTTTAAATCCATCGCATGTTTAAAGGGTCCACCTAAAATGGAGACATCCTTCAAATCAAAAGGCTTTGCATTCGTTTCAACTTTTAGGTCAATGGCCATATTAATCTCCTCTCATTTCTTTTATTATTGGTTCCCTTCAGGTATCCAAACTCTCATTTGGCCAGGCTCGCGATTATCCCACGCATAGTAGGGGATTGCGATGATTTGAAAGGGCTGACTTTTTACTTTTTCCGTCCAATAAAGTCTATTCCCCCAGTCTGTGTAACCAACAACTTCTGCATCCCCCGTAATTTTTATGACACCGCCAAGAAGCGTTTCATCATAAATAGTTGTAAGATTTCCATCTTTAGAAAGAGAGATTTTATGCAGGGATTCAACATTATCTACAGATTCTAAACAATAAATTAATGGTCCTCTTTGAAGGGCTACATCATTTACGTTTTGTCTTACATTAGGGTGAGAATAGACCCTTTCAACAGGCATAAATAAATCTAGTTCTACTGTATCTCCATTCTTCCATTCGCGTTCCATTCGAACATATCCTTTTTCAAGAATGCCGGTCATTTCTATCTCTTGATTATTTACCTTAAGCTGTGCTTCTTTGCACCATTCAGGAATTCTTAGTTTTACACCAAATACATCTGGTTTCTCTAAATCAATATGGAGGGTTACTTTTCCTTTCCAAGGATATTCCGTTTTTTGTTTCAATTTAATTTGTTGTCCATGTAAATCAAACTTCGCTTCTCCTTGGATATATAGATGAACAATTAGATCATCCATGCTTTGAGAATAAATATAACCACCTAAAGAAGCTAGTAATCTGGCAATGTTGGGCGGACAGCAAGCACAACCAAACCACTCTTTCCGGTGACGGTCACCCAAACTAGCTAAAGGATTGGCGTAGAAGAATTTTTCCCCGTCCAAGGAAACACCGCTTATGACACCATTATAAAGAGCGCGTTCCATGGCATCTGCATATTTTCCATCACATTCCAGCTGAAGCATTCTTTGGTTCCAAAAAAACTAATCCAATGGCTGCACAAGTCTCTGCATATGATGTTTCATTCGGGAGGTCATAATCGTAGGTAAACCCTTCATTTTTACCAGTTGATCCAATTCCACCTGTTATAAACATATTCTTCGTATGAAGATGACCCCATAATCGTTCACATGCCTTTAAGAGGGATTCATCTCCAATTTCCCCAGCAAGATCAGCCATTGCCGAATACATATACATGGCGCGTACAGAATGTCCTACCACTTTGCTTTGTTCTCTTACTGGTTTATGGGATTGGTTATACTCTTTTAAATTGTCCAGGTGATTCATAAAATCATGAAAAAATCCTGTTTTGACTTCTTTTTCAAGGATAAAATAGTGTGGTTCACGCCCGCGTTCATCTATAAAGTATTGGCTCAATTCTAAGTACCGTTTTACACCGGTAACCCGATACAATTTAACAAGTGCTAGCTCAATTTCTTGGTGACCACAATATCCTCTCTTCTTTCCTTCTTCGATGCCAAAAACTGAATCAATATGATCTGCATACCGAAGAACAACATCGAGAAGGGTTCGTTTTTTCGTTGCTTCGAAATGCGCAACCCCTGCTTCAATTAAATGTCCGGCACAGTATAATTCATGGGCATCCCTCAAGTCTGTCCAACGTTCTCCAGGCTTAACGACCGTAAAGTAAATGTTAAGATAACCGTCTGGATGTTGAGCGGAAGCTATCAAAGAGATCACATCGTCTACCAATTTTTCTAGTTCTGGATCAGGATGGGTGGCAAGACTGTAGCTCGCTGCCTCAATCCACTTGGCTACATCAGAGTCCCAAAAGATATGAGGTTCATAATCCATTCCATGTTTCCAAGTAAGATTAAACGCATCAATTCGTCCTGTTTCTTTACATTGTACATATTGATGGGGAATCGTTTGTTCACGATTCACTTGAATTCGAGGTGACCAAAAGGCATCATCAATCACAACATTCGTAAATGATAACGGTTTCAACTTTTTTTGTTGTAGTACATTCATTTGTCTTATCTCCTTTCTAATTATAATAAGCTAGTCTCAGTACAAACCTAAGGGGAGTTATGTTTGTAGAGCTACCCCTTAATACCCGTTAGACTAATCCCTTCAATAAAATGACGCTGTCCGATAAAGAAGATAATAATAGCAGGAATGACCATGATTGCAGAAGCTGCCATCATAAGATGCCAATCGGAAGCGTACGATCCTTTTAACTGCAACAGACCAAGTGCTAACGTATACTTAGATTCATCATTTAAGAAGATCAAGGGTCCAAAAAAGTCATTCCATACCCCCATAAAGGTAAAGAAAGCAACGACTAAAATCGGAGGCTTTACTAATGGCAACATGATTTTCGTGAATATTTGAAAATGACTTGCTCCATCAATTAAGGCAGATTCATCAAGTTCTCGAGGGATGTTCATGAAAAACTGACGCATTAAAAAGATAAAGAAGCCTCCACCACCGAAAAAGGCGGGGATAATTAATGGCCAAAATGTGTTTATGGCATTTAGCTCTGACCACATTAGAAATGTAGGAATAAGCGTTACAGCACTTGGAAGCATCATCGTAGCGATAATGAGTCCAAACCATATATTCTTTCCAGGAAATCGTAGCCTGGCAAAACCATATCCGCACATACAACAGGTAATAATAGTCCCTAAAATGACAGGAACCAAAATAATGAGGGTGTTTTTAAAGTATTGGAAAAAGTCAATGATCGAAAATATTTCTATATAGTTGGACCATTGGATCTCTTCAGGAAAAATTTTTGGTGGAAACTCGAATATTTCCGCCGAAGTCATTAAAGAACTACGAACAAGCCATATAAAGGGAACTAAGCTAATAATCGCTCCTACTATTAAGATAAAAAACGAAATGGTTCTTTTAACAGTTCCTATAGTCAAATTACTTTCCTCCCCCGTAATGCACCCAGCTTTTCGATGATTTAAAGATAAATAATGTGAAAATTAAGATAATGATAAACAAAATCCATGAGAGGGCACTTGCATATCCCATGTTATTCTTTTGAAACGCTTCACGGTATATCAGAAAAACATAAAATAATGTACTATTATTCGGGCCACCTTCTGTCATAACATAGGCTTGGGTAAAGGCTTGAAAGGCTCCAATCAGCCCCATAACCAAATTAAAGAAGATAACCGGTGATATCGATGGAACCGTGACAAATCTAAACTTGTGCCACCAATTCCCCCCATCAATTTCTACGGCCTCTAATAACTGCTTAGGGACATCTTGCAATCCTGCTAGGAAGATTAATGCTGTTCCACCGCAACTCCAAATGCTTAATAAGATTAATGAAGGAATTACAGTAGACTCATCATAAATCCACATCAGCTTTGGAAGGCTAAAAAAATCTAATAGGCTATTTAGCAAGCCGAAATCAGGGTTAAATAACCACAGCCATAATATATTAGAGGCAACAGCCGGAACAATGACCGGCAAATAATACATGGTTCTAAAAAAGGATTGACCTTTGACGTTCATGTTCATAAGAATTGCTACTAATAATGCAGCGGCTAGGGTAAATACAGTACTTCCGATTGCAAAGTAAAAGGTAACAAAGAGCGATTTCTTAAAATTTAGATCGTTTTTAAAAATTTCAATGTAGTTTTCAAATCCTATCCAGTGAATGTCCCCAATAACCCTATAATCGGTAAAACTAAAATACAAGCTCGCAAGCATTGGTCCAATTGTCCAAATAAGTAATCCTAAAATAGCCGGAAGGGTAAAAAAATACCCCCAAAAGATCTCTTTGCGACGCAATTTATGGATCCCTTTCATTTTAACCGTTACATTCACACTATTATTTTCCAAGGGTATTTTTTCAGTATTCATCCAATCCCTCCACGGTTAATTAACGTCATTCCATAGGGTTTATTACGAAGATTCTCACCTTCGTAATAAACCTTTTCAGCAATATCCACTTTCTTATTGATATTTATCCCCAAATTTTTTATCTAATTTAGGCATAATAATGTCGTTCACTATTTCTTCTGCAGACTTTTCATTACTCCAAATTTGATCCAACCCTGGAGTGATAATCTGGCTTGCTTCAGAGCGGTCGCCCCAATAATAGTTAGGGTTTCTCCGTACATTGTTTAATGCCCAATCAATTACAGCTTCTTCAAATTCCTCCGGGTGAATTTCAGTATCGGTCCATTTCTTTATTAGTTCTGGCTCTTTATACCATTTCTCTTCGTTCGGCATCCATAGACCACCTTGAATTAACGGTAAACTATTCACCGGATCCATAATGAATTTAAGGAATTCTTTCGTTTCATCCCAATTTTCCTTCGTATTGTCCGTGTTAAACACAACAATAGGCGTTCCATAACTTGTTGTTACGGCCTTTTCCATTTTAGGTAGTACACCAATTCCTAAATTTAGATCTTTTTCTTTTTTCGCCTTACCTAGCTCTTGCAATGCCCAATGTCCATCAATATTCATGGCAACTCTTTTCGTAAGAAGAGCTGTATCGGTATTCGGGATCGTTGATAAATTAGCAGGAGTCGGCATTACATGATGCACATACATTAAATCTTGCATCCTTTGTAACGCTTCAATGGTTTCCGGTTGATCCAGAATAATGTCCTTTCCATCTTCGGATATAATGCCCCCATTGTTACTAAAAAGAAATGTCTCAAAGTGGTACGTAAAATTATTAACACCATAGGTTTTGATGTTTTTTGGATCAAATCCTTTGTCATCTGGGTGCTTTCCATTTCGATCGACTGTAAGCTTTTTGGCAATGTCGACAAATTCATCCCAAGTCCATGCATCTTCTGCTTTTGTTGGTGGGTATGCAATACCTGCTTCATCGAATAAATCTTTATTGTAATAAATATTCGTTACTTCGTTGGCTACACTCGATCCGGCAATCGGTCCGTCCTCTTCAAACTGAAAAATGGAGTATTTTAGTTTGTCACCGATCTCACCTGAATCAAACAGCGGTTTTAAATCTTTAATTGCTCCATTCTTAAGCCATGGCGGTAAGCTTCCTTCCGGGAAATAACCTAAATCCGGAAGGGTGTTAGAAGAGGCCATTGTCGTCATTTTTTCTATATAACTCCCTTGAATTTGTTGTCCTTTGACATGGATGTTTGGATGGGATTCGTTAAATGCTTTCAACAATGCTTCAATTGAATCCTTTTCAAGGGGTCCTCCCCAGTAGGCGAACTTTAATTGGACAGCATCTTTATTCCCACTCTCAGAAGTTCCAGTTGCACTAGTTCCCCCAAAACAACCGCTTAATAAACCGACGATCAACATGAGTACCAATGAAATAACAATAAAAGGTTTTCCTTTTCTCATTTTCAACACCCTTTTCAAAAATTTTTTATCTTTCTTATCGGTTTTATGTCCTACTCAGGGATGTTTAAAAACGTGGTCAGCCTAATGTCTAGGATCGCCCCCTATAAATTTTGGATGATCTAAAATAAGATGGGTAAAAAGGTGCAAAAATTTAGAGTATGATTTTAATTTATTGCTAATCTGAATACTAGAATCCATTTATAACTGTTTGAAAGCAGGCAAAAATAAAAGGTGTATTAAATTGACTATTTCAATCATTAAAACCGAGAATATCGCTTGTATATAAAAATAGATAGAAAGGTAGAAATAGAACACGAATAATTTATAAAAAACTCTATTTTATTTAATTTTCAGCTATCCAGACAATCATTTCACCTGGCTTTCGATTACACCATGAATAATACGGAATAGCCTTTAACGGGAATGGCTTTGTCTTATGTTCTATAGGTTTATAAAGCTCCTCATTCCATTCCGTTTCGTCAACTTGCTCTGCCTGTGCGGTTATGATATAGATCCCTTCTAGTAAATTTTCTTCGAAGGTTCCTTGAAGCTTTGCATCCTGTGGTAATCTAATACTAGATAAATTCGTGCCATTGTCTACTTCTTCTAAGCAGTACACAACAGGGCCTCTCTGTAATGCGACCTTGCCAGCATTCTCGCGCACCTTGGGATTGGCTCTAATTCTTTCGATCGGCATCGGAAGGAAAAGTTCAATTTCATCTCCTTTTTCCCACATGCGTGTTAGATACGCATACCCATTCTTTAGGCAAGATGGTATTTCTACGATATTTCCGTTAACTTTCAATATTGCACCTTCGCACCAACCTGGTATCCGGACGGCCATTGTAAATTCGGATGACGTTTCTGGTGTAAGCGTTAGCTTCACATGCTCATCCCAAGGGTATTTGGTTTCTTGCACGATTTGTACCTTCTGTCCACCGATATCCAGTTCAGATTCATTCCCCATATACAAATGAACAAATACTTCATTACGATCAGTAGAATAGATATAGTGTCCGATGGAAGAAATTAATCTAGCCAGATTTGGAGGACAGCATGCACAGCTGTACCATTTTTGTCTGATTGGTTTTACATGCTCTTTATCTTTGCGCTTTTCACTTGCTTTTGGCCATACTTCTAACGGATTGACATAAAAGAACTTCTTCCCATCTAAATCCATTCCGCTAATGGTCCCATTATAGAGGGCCCGCTCCATAACATCTGCATATTTCCTATTTTTTTCTATGCCCAGCATACGTTTTGCCCAAAAAACTAACCCGATAGATGCACAAGTTTCGGTATAGCAGGTAGCATTTGGAAGATCATAATCAAAAGAAAATGCTTCACCGAAGTCTTGTGATCCTACTCCTCCAGTAATATACATTTGACGTTGAGTCACATTTTCCCACAACGTTTCACATGCTTCTTTTAAAGATTCGTCACCTGTTTCTCTCGCTAAGTCTGCCATAGCCGTATACATATACATTGCCCTAACCGCATGTCCAATCGCTTCTTTTTGTTCACGAACGGGTAAATGTGCTTGATGGTAACTATAATCACCATACTCATCATTCCACCAGAACTTTTTGTCATCATTCCTAGCTTCCTTTTCATAGTCGAAGAAATGAGGCTTCTGGCCACGCTCATCAATAAAATACTTACTAAGTTTCAAATATCGTTTAAGTCCTGTTTCTTGATATAATTTTACTAATGCTAACTCTATTTCTTGATGCCCATCATACCCTGGGATTTTATTCTCCTCTTTACCGAAAACCGCATTGATATGATCAGCAAAGCGGCACATAATATCTAATAGTTTTCTTTTTCCTGTCACCTGATAGTAGGCAACAGCTGCTTCAATCATGTGTCCTGCACAGTACATTTCATGACGATCCCTAAGGTTACTCCACTTTCCTTCCGGTTCCTTTACCGTAAAATAAGTATTCAAATAGCCATTTTTTTGTTGTGCTCTTTCTATTAATTCAATCACTTGATCGGCGGTTTTCTCCAACTCTGGATTTGGATCACTTTCTAAACTATAGGCTACCGCTTCCAGCCATTTAGCTACATCACTATCCTGGAATACAAATCCAAAAAATTCACCACTAGTTTCGCCTGCGGCAATTCTAAAGTTCTGAATAGCATGGCTTGCAGGGGCATCTGGAATACGGTCATTTATAGCTTCCCATTGATATGGAATGACTTCATCACGTATGACATCCATACGTCTTCTCCAAAAATCATCTGTCACTTTCACATTTTCAATCTTTTTAATTTCAGTCTCTTTCATAAAAACCTCTCCTCTCAAACCTTCCAATTTTCTTAAGTTTTCCACTCCATGAACACGCTTTTTGTTTTTATTTTTATGTGCACCACCTCCTACTGATGGTTAATGCGGTGATCATACTATTCTGATAAAATAGAATAAAGTTTTCTATTTTACAGACTAAATGATCTAAATCTACTTAAATTTTTTAAATAGTTTGATTAGTCTAAATATAGCATTCAGGTTCATATCTTGTCAGTGGTCCAACTTAAACATTAGGTGTACTAAACTGACTATTTTTAAAAACAGAAAAGATGAGGGATAAAACCCATCCTACCTTTAAAGGATGAAACGATCATGAAACAATTTCTAAAAACAAATGTGAACACACCAATTGAATATATTTCTAGTGGACTATTTGTATCGAGCGAACCTTGGACCCATACAAAACGTAACATTAGTAGTTACGAAGTGATCATTGGTGTCAAGAAAACCCTTTACATCATGCAGGAGGATGTTCGGTATGAAGTGAAACCAGGGGACATTCTATTGTTATTACCTAATCACACCCATCAAGGTTATAAGGTGTGTGACCCAGGCGTTTCATTTTATTGGTGTCATTTTTACTGTTCAAACTATTTTGCCATGATTGATGATAATACTATGGAGGAAGAGGTATTATCATTTCGTTCTAATCCTGATTATCAAAGATCCAATCCACATATTTTTATACCCATCTATTCTGTTCCTTCAAGTATCGAAAGAATAAATATCCTATTTAATCAACTACTCGATGTTGCGAACGCAAATTACTATAATAATAGAAGTGTTGATTATTTCGTTACTTCCTTGCTAATTGAAATATCTGAACAAGCGCTTACCAATTTCCAAACGACAAAAGAAAAAACAAAAGCTGATAAAAACCTTGTAAAAATAGTTGAATGGATTCGTATCCATGCCATGGATACTTTATCGGTTACGTCTATTGCTGAAAGGTTCAATTATAATCAAGATTATTTATCCCGTGTTTTCAAGCAGAAGCATGGTATAAATATCCAAGTATATATTCATATTCTTAAACTATCTAAAGCGAAAGAATTGTTAACGACTACAAGTCTGGGCATTAAAGAAATTGCCCATTTAATTGGTATTTCTGATGAGAAATACTTTATGAAGCTATTTAAAAAATATGAAAAGGTGACCCCTACTGAATTTCGCAAAGCTTATTACCGGACACATTTAAATAATCAATAAACCTATAGACATGACTAAAAAAAGAGGGGTACATTGCCCCTCTCCAGACTAAATCAAATTTCCGGCTACAAAATGATGAGTTCCTTTGGTGATTTCGTCATTATACTATTTCCATAGTCTGTTATTAAAAGATCATCTTCAATTCTTACACCGCCTAAATTTGGAATATATATACCTGGCTCAACCGTAATGACCATCCCAGGTTTTAGAATGATGTCGCATTTCGTAGACATGAATGGTTCCTCATGAATATCTAACCCAATTCCATGTCCTGATCCATGTCCATATTGTTCCCCGAAGCCTTTCTTTGTGATAAAGTCCCTAGTGAATGCGTCAGCCTTTTTACCAGTTATTCCTGGTTTTATTTCTGCAAGGGCATTCGATAGTGCTTCAAATACAATCGTATATATTTCTTTTAACTCATCTTCCGGCTCACCTACTGCAACAGTTCTTGTTATATCGGAGCGATAACCCTGATAATAAGCACCAAAATCAAGGGTTACCATGTCCCCTTTTTCAATTAACTTTGTACTTGCCACCCCATGAGGCAGGGCAGATCGTTGACCAGAAGCTACGATTATGTCAAATGCAGATGAGGCAGCCCCTTGTTTTCTCATATAGAATTCTAATTCGTTTGCGACATCTATTTCTGTTATCCCTGGACGTATGTAATCTACTATATGAGTAAAGGCAGAATCTGCTATTTCCGCAGCCGTGTTTATTTTTTGAATTTCTTCCTGTGTCTTTATCATCCGAAGCTTTTCTATAACTCCTGAGAGAGGAATCATTTCTCCACTTACTTTCTCTTTATACTTGGAATATAAATGATAGCTTACATTTTCTTCTTCAAAGCCCAGATTGGAAACGCCTAATCGCTCTGCTATATTGGCAACTTCTTCATAAATGGTTGCCTTTCCACTTAATTGGATGACCGTAACGTTCTTTACTTGTGATGCGGCTTGTTCTACATAACGAAAATCTACAAATAAGTAAGCTTCTTCTTTTGTGATGACGACAATTCCAGCACTCCCAGTAAACCCTGTAAGGTATCGTCGATTCTGAGCATTCGTGATTAATATCCCGTCTACCCCAAACTGAGCAAACTGTTCTCTCAATTTTGTTAATTTTTTCATGTTTCTTCCCTCCATAATTACTTTTCTATTAAGAAATAGGCTCTTTTAGCACCAAATCTATTTCTTTTTTAGTACTTTCATAGACTCATCAATACCCGATCTTAATCAACTCCGTTGGAAAGGTTGTTAATACTTTTGCTTTTCCATCTTCCTCAATATATACATTTTCTTCCATCCGTACCCCGCCGTATCCTGGGATATAAATACCTGGTTCAATGGTAAACAAAAACCCTGGCTCTAACGTCAACTTATTCTTTTCATGGATGGACGGTTCTTCATGTACTTCCATACCCAACCCATGGCCAACGCGGTTATTAAAGTACTGACCATAACCGTTCATTTGAATCACATTACGGGCAGCAATGTCCACACTCCCAGCAGAGACTCCAGCTTTGGCTGCAAGAATTCCTTCCTTTGTTGCTTCCCTGACAATGTCATAAATCCGCCTCTGCTCTGCTGTTTCTTCTCCCATTACGAATGTGCGTGTGATGTCGGAACAGTACCCATCCACAATGACGCCCATATCAACTAATAAGAAATCACCATGATTCAGTTTCTTTCTGTTAGGGCTCCCATGTGGCAATGATGATTTTTCCCCTGATAAGACTGTGGTTGAAAACGAGGGCCCATCTGCACCAAATTTCCTCATTAAATACTCGAATTCCGCTACTAAATCGAGTTCGGTCATGCCATCTTTTATCCTTGTTATTCCTTCTTTCAAAACTTTTTCAATAACCTGAACAGCGTGTTGAACCTTCCTGCACTCCTCGGAAGATTTCCTCATTCGCTGGGAGGAAATAAATTCACCTATATTTTGATAGCTGAAATTAGAAAACAAGGAATGGAGTTGTTCTTGTTGAAATAAACTAGTATTCTTTGTTTCTAATCCAATCGATTGAAGGTCTTCACCGATTGTGTCTTTTAGCACTTTATAAGGATTTAATTCATCTGAGACGGGAACGATTTCTTTAACATAGGAAGTTTCTTCTGCAGCCTCTTGATCAAGAGCAGGAACAAATAAATAATTTTTTTGATTGCGTAGATCAATGACCAATGCCATAAACCGTTCATAAGGTTCTGAATGAAAACCCGTATAATAAAAAACATTTTTAGGCGAATTGACGATTGCCACATCGACTTGTTGATTTTCCAAATACTGTATGAATTTATTCAATCTTTTTTGATATTGCTCACTCATTAAAAAACACCCCTAATCGTTTTCCACTAAATGTATTCTACTATTCACACCGTAAAAAAGAGACAAGAAATAATGATAAACCGGACAGCTTCTAAATTTAAGCTGTCCGATTTTAAAATAGTGATATTCCACCTTAGCCAGTAGGCTTCTTTTTAGTCGATTCTTTCTCCATCTCTTTGATGTTTTCTTCCCAGAAATCAGCCCCGCGGATCCCTAGTTTGATAGGGTTAAAAACAGGGTCTAGACCTGCTTTTTTCTGCATTTCATAATCCTTTAATACTTTCAAAGTTGGTTTTGTCAGAAGTAATACCGCTATTAAATTGAGCCATGCCATACTGCCAATCCCTAAATCACCTAAAGCCCATAAAAACGAGGCTGATTCGACACTGCCAATGAACACCATCGCTAAAAAGGCAAGCTTCAGAACTGTTTTCAACCATTGCATTTTTAGTTTTTTATCCAGATAGACAAGGGTGGTTTCGGCAATATAGTAATAGGCTAACAAGGTGGTAAAGGCAAAGAAGAAGATGGCTAAGGAAACAAATAAGGAACCGAAGCCTGGTAAAAAGGTCTCTACGGCTTCCTGGGTATAGATCGGTCCAGCTTCTATATCCCCCATTGTTTCCACGATGGGCTCCTTTCCTTCTGGCGTAACGCTATACATACCTGTGACAAGGATCATGAGGGCCGTTGCCGTACAGACAACAATCGTATCGATATATACAGAAAAGGCTTGTACTAATCCTTGCTTGGCAGGATGAGAAACGTCAGCTGCTGCCGAGCTATATGTACCTTCCCCAACACCGGCAACATTGGAAAAAACGGCTCTCTTTACTCCCCAAGCAATCGCTGCACCAACAATCCCTCCAAAGACTTGATTGGTTCCGAATGCACTTGAGAAGATAAGTGCGAACATGTCAGGAACTTCGGAAATATTCGCGGATAACACGAGGAAGGTGACGATTACATATCCAATCGCCATAAACGGGACAACCATTTGGGTGACAGTGGCAATCCTTTTTACTCCCCCGAAAATGATCGCTGCAAGCAAAAGTACTAATATGATGCCGGTGATGTTCGTATTTAAGCCGGATGTATTCTCAAATCCAACGGCAATACTGCTTGATTGGATCCCTGGTAATAAGATTCCATAAGAGAGTGTGACGACCAATGCGACAATTACAGCGAACCACTTGATCTTCAATCCTTTTTCAATAAAGTAAGGGGTTCCGCCTCGGAATTCATTATTTACTTTGCTTTTATATACTTGGGCAAGAGTGGATTCGATAAAGGAGCTGGCTCCACCTAATAACGCCATCACCCACATCCAGAAAACCGCCCCAGGTCCTCCGAAAGCAATAGCTGTAGCTACTCCGGCAATATTTCCGATTCCGACACGCCCAGATAGAGCGATACAAAAAGCCTGGAAAGAGGATATTCCTGTTTCTGAACTCTTGCCTTCGAATAATAATTTGATCATTTCTTTAAAATACCTTATTTGAACAAATCGTGTGGCAAATGAGAAAAACAGCCCTGCACCAAGGGCAAAGATGACCAATCCGATACTCCATACCTGCCCAACTAACCATTCTACTATTTTCTCCATCCAATCCCCCTTAATCGAATGCTTGGTATTTCCCAGAAAATTAAGAATTCTTTAAACGTCTTTTATGACTAAATCTCACAACACTATTGAAAGCGTTATCATTTTTCATTACTTGTTGAAACTATAAGAAGAAAATTTCCTTTCCGTTACAACCACTTACAAACTATTCCTATAAAATAATGACTATTAAACTCTTAGTCTTTCTAATTAAAACGGTCAGCTCCATAATCCATCAGAGCTGACCGTAAGCTCTTATTCTAGTAAACATTTTCCTTTGCCAAGGTTATCCTTACCTCTATTTTAAATTCACCCAAACACTCTTTACTTCCGTATAATTGTCGAGTGCATAAGAGCCCATCTCTCGTCCGATCCCTGACTGTTTGTATCCGCCGAACGGAGCGGCGGCGTCTTCTAGGTTGTAATCGTTAATCCAGACAGTACCTGCTTTTAGGCTGTTTGCCACATTATGGCCTGTTTTTATATTTTCTGTCCAAACACCGGCTGCGAGTCCAAATGGCGTGTTGTTTGCTCTTTCAATGACTTCTTCCACCGTATCGAATGGGAGGACTGCGACGACTGGGCCAAAGATCTCCTCATTCGCAATGATCATCTCATCTGTCACATCTGCGAAAATCGTTGGCTGCACGAAGTAGCCTTTTTCGAACGCTTTTTCTCCTCCAGCTGCCACTCTTGCTCCTTCTGCTTTTCCTTTTTCGATATACCCTAGCACGCGCTCCTGTTGCTTCTTAGAAACAAGTGGACCCATTTCTGTTTCTTTGTCCATCCCGGCACCAAGCTTTACGTTGTTGGCGAGCTTTGACAGTTCTTCAACGACTTGATCATAGTGGGATCGATGAACGAACACCCGAGAGCCGGCACTACAGTTTTGGCCATGATTGTACATAATTCCATTAAAAGCACCTGTGATCGCTTCTGATAGATCGGCATCCTCCAAAATAATGTTCGGTGACTTTCCGCCAAGCTCTAATGTTACATGTTTAATCGTTTCCGCTGCTTGGCGCATAATGTATTTCCCTGTTACGGTTGAACCAGTAAACGCCACTTTTTCGATATCTTTATGGTTCACAATCGCAGCCCCTGCTGTTTGACCGAATCCAGGGACAAAGTTTACCACACCGTCAGGGAAGCCCGCTTCTTTAAATAGCTGAGCGGTATATAATAGAGATAATGGCGTTTGCTCGGCAGGTTTTAAGACGATTGTACAGCCTGTCGCAAGGGCAGCACCCATTTTCCATGCAGACATGACTAACGGATAGTTCCAAGGAATAATTTGTCCGACAACACCAATCGGTTCATGTCGTGTATAGTTTAAATAGTCTTTTGAAATCGGGGTTGTCTGACCGAGAATTTTCGTTGCCCAACCTGCATAATAGCGGTAATGCTCCACTGTTGCCGGAATATCATCCTCCAGCGCGACCTGATACGGCTTTCCGTTATCCAGCGCTTCTAGTTGGGCTAGTTCCTCTTTGTTTTCATCGATTAAATCGGCAAGCTTGTAGATTAAGTGCGCTCTTTCTGCGGCACTAAGCTCTGGCCATGCGCCCTTTTCAAATGCCCGGCGAGCGGCTTTCACAGCTAAGTCGATATCCTCTTCCTCCGCTTCACTAACGAGAGCAAGCACTTCCTCTGTAGCCGGATTTATCGTTTCAAATGTTTTTCCGTTAACAGAAGGAACAAATTTCCCATCAATAAAAAGCTCGACCTTGTCTTCTAAAAATTTCTTCACCTTTGGTTTTAATTCCGCTTGTGCTGTTAACATTAGCCATTCCTCCTTTATTTTTATCCTTGTCCTCGAATCTGATTATGCATGTGAAACAGCAGATAAATTAGATAAGATATCTTTTAGCGTTTGATCTTCCTCAGGAGTGAGCCCTAAGCGCGGATACCGGGAAGGTCCCCCTGCCTGTCCATTCAGCTCCATTGCCCGCTTCACAATTTGCACGTATTTCCCTGATCCTTCAAGGAAAGTACAAAGTGGAAGGATACGATCATTAATGGCCCAAGCTTCTTCTAGCTCCCCTTTTTGGAAATGTTGGAACATGTCGGTTACGAGCTTTGGTACGATGTTTCCTGCAACGGAAATCCAGCCTGTCGCTCCAACAAGGTAAGACTCCATCACCAATTCCTCTGCCCCGCAGAAAATTTCGATATCCCCTTTGCCTTGTCTAGCTAGGTCTCTTACTTTACGGATATCTCCGCTTGATTCTTTAATATGCGTCACTCTCTCACACTCTTTTCCGATTTTCAGCATCAATTCTGTGCTCATATCGACTCCAGAGGTAAAAGGATTGTTGTACAGCATAATCGGCAGATTGACGGCATCAGATACCTCTTTAAAATGGAAGTAAATTTCTTCCTCTTTCGGCTTGCAGTAATATGAGTTAATGATTAAGGCTGCATCGGCTCCAAAAGCTTCGGCTTGCTTCGTGTATTCAATCGTTTCTTTCGTTGTTTCTGCAGCGGTCCCAACAATAACAGGTAGACGCCCATTTACTTCCTTTAAAACCGTTTCAACCATTTGGAATTTTTCTTCTTTTGATAAACTGACAAACTCTCCTGTGCTTCCATTGATGACAATCCCTGCTACCCCTTGGTCTACAAAATAGTTCACATTGTTTTTTACTCCAGCCCAGTCGATCTTTTGCTCCTCTGTCATGGGTGTAATTAATACTGGGTAAGCTCCTCTAATTGCTGTCATTATTCGTTCCTCCTTAATATTTTTTATTTATCAAAAGTCACACAATCTAGTAAATTGTGATAACGTTTTTTGAAATTATTTTAATAAGAATCCAGCAGCTAATGGATCAGTCGGATCCAGCAAAAAGTTCTGAATTCCTGTAATGAAACCACGGCTTTTCAACCTATACTGATATCCGCTCTCTGTCAGTTTGGCTACTTGAACTTCTAATTTACTATTAAAAATGCTTTCATTTATCAAGGAGTGTTCGATACTCCATCGATTTTTAGAAAGTAAGTCGGTATAGCAAGCCATCGTTGGGCCGAAGCCTGGTGACCGCAAAATAGCTTGATCCCTCAGGAATGTGATCGTTTTGATTCTGCCGTCTTCTAGACGAGAGTCATCTAAGAGAATCGCTCCCTTCACATACGTATTCTGACCAAGCGCTTCCGACACTGTTTTTCCCCATTTTCGTAAAGGTGTGAGTTCTTCTACCTGAATCTCAGTAGAAAGATCCCGTTTATGAAATACAGCGTATAAAGCATCCGCTTGGATGAGTGAATAGGATGTATTCAAATTCGGGTGTGCTAGTGGAAGATTCGTTTCGATTACTTGACATGGTTCACTTTCTAACACGACAGAATCGACTTCTTCCTTTTCCATCATCGCTGTAACCATGATTTCCCCACTGACGGTTTCGATTTTGTATTTGTTGGATGGTCTAGGACGCAGCTGGCCACATTCTAGTAAAGCGGTGATGACAGCCACAATACCACCGTAGTGAAATCGAACCGTGCCTTCGTGATTAAAAAATAACACCGCAACATCTGCTTCCCGGCTAATGGGGGGAACAACCAGGCAGCCAGTTAAGCCAGCGAATCCACGGGGTTCGTTCAATAATAATGGGATTTCTTCTGCGAATACTCGCGGAAACTGTTCATATAACTCTTCTAAGCTCTGATAATGGATGAAGGGGGCATCTTTTATTATTCTGAACGCCTCACCAGCTACGTGTACATCTGTCGTTGAGTAGACTTTATGAATCTTCATTTCACTTCCTCCGTTTCATGCTCCATCGGGGGAATCAGAAGAAACCCTTCTTTTAATGGATCTTTCTCATGGTAGAAAAACCTGTGCATCCCCATCAGCCAGGCAGATCCCGTAATCTTTGTCACTACAGCCTGCACGCCTTCTACATCCGTTGTTTCTAGCACACGCCCTCGAAATAGCGAACCGACAATGCTTTCATGAACAAATTCTTCCCCCATGGAGATTTCTTTCTTAGCATATAGGACAGCCAATTTTGCCGAGGTTCCCGTTCCACATGGCGAACGATCAATCCCACCCGGGGGAACAACGACAGTATTTTTTACATCTGCTTCTTCATGGCTGGGTTCGGTATAAAATTCAACATGAGTTAACCCGCGGATGAAGGGATATTGCGGGTGAACAATTTCTTCGACTTGATTGATGCGATTTCGTATGTCGATCGCTTTTTCGATTATGTAAGATGCATTTTCTGGAATTAAATCCAAGCCAACCGATTTAGCGTCAATAATGGCGTAAAAGTTCCCACCATAGGCAATATCAGCATCGACATGTCCAATTTCTTCGACATCCACGGAAACACTTTTCAATAAAAACGCAGGGACATTGCAAAAAGATACTGCCTTTGCTTTTCCGTCTTTCACAGAAATATCCACTTCCACGAGTCCGGCTGGTGTATCCAGCTTTAATGAAGTAACAGGCTCCTCAATAGGGATCAGCCCTGATTCAACTAAAGCCGTACACACCCCAATCGTGTCATGGCCGCACATAGGCAAATAACCGCCCGTTTCGATATAAATAACGCCAATGTCTGCTTCTGGATGGCAGGGATCGGTTAGCAAAGCACCAGACATGACATCATGGCCCCTCGGTTCATTCATTAAGAGTTTACGAATCCAGTCATACTCCTTTTTCATATGGAGCATTTTATCTGACATCGTTTTTCCCTCTAATTTCGGAAGACCACTAATTAACGTCCTCGTTGGATTCCCACCTGTATGCGTATCAATCGTTGTAAACACTCTATGTGCCCTCATCTGCTCAACACCCTTCCTTTAAAACGGTTAAAGCTAAGCGGTTCTATCGGGATAGACGTTTCTTTCTCATTAATCAGTTCTTCCACAATTTTACCGGTAATAGCGGCAAGACTAATACCGTCACCTTCATGCCCCGCTGCAATATAATAATTTGGAATTTCATCTACCCGAGAAACAATTGGCAAATGGTCTTCTGTCCAAGGACGCAAGCCTGCATACGAACGAATCACCATCATATCCGCCATTTTTGGATAAAAGCGGATGGCCCGGTTCGCGATACATTTGATGATTTCATTGTTCACCTTCGTATTGAAGCCAACGAATTCCCTGCTGCTTCCGATCAAAAAGTTTTGACTTTCCGTTGGTTCAAAAACAAGAGCGACTCCATATTTTTCAGTCAACGGATCAACATGACGCTCCCCACCGAATTTAGAAATAAGGTAACCAAACTCCATGACTTTACGAGAGCCTACATGCTGCTGTCTTGAGGCAACGATGATATGTCCTTTTCTTGGTTCAATGGGTATTGAGAGATCCAGCATTTCTCCTATTCGTGGTGCCCATACTCCAGCCGCATTGACGACATGATCCGCGGTCATAACTCCTTTTGAGGTGTCCACTATAAATGATCCGCTTTCATCTTTTCTTATTGCTTTAACTTCAGTATGCTTCAACGCTTTAGCTCCTTGCTTTTTGGCATCCTCAAGAAGGGAAAACGCTAGCAGGTAAGGATTCACAGTGGAATCAGTGGCACATTCTAAACCACCTAAGAGGTCATCTGCAAAAAAGGGAGACTCCTGCTTTATATCCTGGCGATCCAGCATTCGGAATGGCAATCCTGCCGCTTTTTGACGATCTACCCATTTCTTTGCTGCATCCATTTCCTCGTCTGTCTCGCAAACTAGAATGCTCCCTGGAGCTCGGTATTCAAAAGAGTGCTCCAAATTTCTGCTTAATTCATCTACTAAATTTTGACTAAGTAACGACATCTGACTATCAAAGCCAGGATCTTTATCAATGGCCAATATATTTCCATCACATCGCGAAGACGTACCACTGACAAATTCCCCTTTTTCAATAATCGTTACGTCCCTCCCATATTTAGAAGCATAATAGGCAATCGAACAGCCAATAATCCCCCCACCAATGACTAAAACGTCACAGTGTTTCACATAGTATTCCTCCCTCTGATGAAATCGCTTCATTTTTACTAATGCAATTACTGTGCCAAAACAAAATGTCATCTGATTCGAATTGTTTATTTTAATATTTCAAATATTTTATACACTCATGTATAATTATTTTTACAGTGTTCATCATTTTTTACACGCTAGGAGGATTTGATTGTGTTTTCCTTACCGTCGATTAAAACATTGATCAACCGGAATCTTAAGAAGATCTCTACAGATATGACCCCCATTGAAGAGAAAAATGGAGAATTTTATTATTGTTCATCTGTGAATACAAAGATTCCATGCAAAGTGATAAATGAAGATGATTCAATCGGTACTTTAATTCAAGCATTTAATCATCATTCCTATGTTGTTATTCTTGATCCCAACAAACGCCCTGCCGGCTTCTTGTCAGCTGTACAAATGATCCATCTTCTTCATACTTTTTACCATCATTTAAAGGCATTTTACGAAACGGTCATCCAAACGACTGATTCCTCTGTCACGGTCATTGATGCCGATGAACGTGTCCGCACATGGACGGAGGGGGCCGAAAAAATCTTCTCTGTCCATCATCAAGATATCCTCGGAAGACCGATTACTGATTTTTTTGACCATCAGAAACTAGAGATCTTGCAATCATTGCATGAAGGAAAAAGCATCGAGGGCAAGCATCACCAGCCTCGTTCTGATTTGTTTGTCTTAATTAATTCCAACCCTGTTTATTTTGACGGTGATATCATTGGGGCAGTCGTATCCGAGACTGATGTCACGAATCAAGTTGTCTTAAATAAAAAATTATTTCACATGTCCAATGAAATGCACCGCCTGCAGCAAGAAGTCGCTAAATATAAGGACACGACCGATCCGTTTACTCTTATTAAAGGAAAGAGCGCTGCCTTACAAAGAACGATTCATTTAGCTAGAAAGGTGTGTTCTGTAAAATCAACAGTCCTTATTTTAGGAGAAAGCGGCGTCGGGAAAGAAGTGTTTGCGAAAGCGATCCATGAAGCTAGTGAGAAGCCGCAAGCCCCTTTTATTTCGATAAACTGCGGTGCGATTCCCGCGTCTTTATTTGAAAGTGAATTATTCGGTTATGAACGTGGTGCCTTCTCTGGTGCCGACCAAAAAGGAAAAAAAGGTAAGGTGGAACTAGCGAAAGGAGGAACTCTTTTTCTCGATGAAATCGGGGAAATGCCGCTTGAAATGCAAGTAAAATTACTCCGGGTGCTACAGGAGAGGAAATATTACCGGGTTGGCGGTGAAAAAGAAATTGATATTGATTTCCGAATTATTGCGGCTACAAATCGTGATTTAAAGGAATTAATGAAAAAAGGAGAATTTCGAGAGGATTTATATTATCGCTTAAACGTCGTCAGCCTCCCGGTTCCGCCACTAAGGGAGCGACAAGAAGATATTATTGAACTAACCCATTATTTTCTGAATGATTTTGCCCTAAAGTATCAACGTCCCATTCATGAATTTTCCCCTCAAGTCATGCAGGAAATGCTTACATATGACTGGCCTGGGAATATTCGAGAGCTTCGCAATGTAGCGGAGCGGCTCGTAGTCTTTTCAACAGATGGGGTCATCAGAAAGGATTATTTACCCTTTCATGAGAAACCTACCGGTCACGATCACAACCTGATGATTCCTTCCAATACCTTAATAGAGGATGATGAGGTCATCTTACCTCTGCAAGATGAACTGAATCAGTACGAAAGAAAAGTCATTGAAAGAGCATTAAAGATTGTGAACGGGAACAAACAGGAATGCGCGAAA
Source organism: Rossellomorea pakistanensis (assembly GCF_016908495.1). GTDB lineage: Bacteria > Bacillota > Bacilli > Bacillales > Bacillaceae_B > Rossellomorea > Rossellomorea pakistanensis. The sequence goes on from NZ_JAFBDZ010000004.1 coordinate 327,881, forward strand.
CAACTAGGTGTCACAAGAGCCACTTTATATAATCGATTGAAGCGCCTGGGCATCCATTAACCTACTTCCTCTAAGTTGGTACGCTTTTTGCATAATATTTTAATAGAATGCAAATCGAGGGGGAAATCAGATGGCAACTAGTGAAAATATCGTGATTTGTCGTTGCGAAGAAGTGACATATGGACAACTTCAATCAACCGTAAAAGAACATAAATGTACCGCAAGGGAATTAAAATTAAGAACAAGAGCCGGAATGGGCTTTTGTGGTGGGCGTACATGTAGAATGGCCGTTGATCGAATCATTGAAAGTATCACTACTGATCTATCGCCAGGTGATATTCCTTTAAAATACCAGCCCCCTATTCGGCCGGTAACTTTTGGGACAGTAGGTGAAAAGCCATGACTAGAATTATCGATCATCCGATTTTAGGAAAAGTAGAAGATAGAGAAATCATTTCCTTTCAATTCGATGGAAGGACCTATAAGGCCTATGAAAATGAGACGATTGCTGCTGCCCTTTTAGCTAATGGGATCAGGAATCTACGTGTTCACGAGGAAACTGGAACACCTCGGGGCATTTATTGCAATATCGGCCACTGCATGGAGTGCCGTGTAACGGTCAATGATCAAGCGAACGTAAGAGCCTGTCTTACGGTTGTTGAAAAAAACATGGTGGTGGAAAGCGGGAAACAGCATCCGAATATCGTTAAAAGGATGGTGGAACAACAATGAGCGATGTCATCGTAATTGGAGGCGGACCAGCGGGATTAGCAGGAGCGATCGCCTGTGCCGATTTTGGTCTCGATGTGACAGTCATAGATGAATTTTTGAAGCCCGGGGGCAGATTGCTTGGACAGCTTCATCAAGAGCCTTCCGGTGACTGGTGGAATGGAATAAAAGAATCGGAACGTCTTCATCAGGAGACGAAAAGGTTAGCCGTTGATATCCGATGTGGTGTGTCTGTTTACAATTTAGAAAAAGAAGGTCATCTCTGGAATGTCCATACGAACTCAGGGGTCCTCGAAGCGCCCTTTGTACTGGTTGCAACTGGAGCCGCCGAGTACCCTATCCCCCTTCCTGGCTGGACCCTTCCTGGAGTCATGTCAATCGGTGCGGCTCAAGTCATGACAAATGTTCACCGTGTCCAAGTTGGCAAGAAAGGAATCATCATCGGTGCCAATATTTTAGCGTTTGCCATTTTGAATGAATTACAATTGGCTGGCATCCATGTCGACCGAGTGGTCCTCCCTGAAAAAAATGACCTAAGCCAAAAAGCAGGCGATCCAGAAGAAGTGATGAAGTCGCTTTTAAACGCTGCTCACCTAGCCCCTTCATCACTTTTACGAATCGGCAGTCGTTTCATGAAAAATGACTGGATGAGAAAAATCGGGTTGCGTTTCTATCCGAAAAACGGCATGAAAGTAAACGGGACTCCTCTCCAACTTCGGAAAGCAGCCTTGGAGATTATCGGTTCCGATCAAGTAGAAGGAGTGCGAGTAGCCGATATTGACTCAAATGGAACGATTATTTCTGGCTCTGAAACGATTTACGACGCTGATTTTGTTTGTATTGCCGGCGGCTTATATCCGCTGACAGAGCTTGCAGCTGTTGCTGGATGCCCTTTTCAATATGTACCTGAGCTTGGCGGTCATGTGCCCCACCATTCCGAAACAATGGAAACCCCTCTCGAAGGGCTATTTGTAGCGGGCAATATCACTGGAATCGAAAGCGGTAAAATTGCAATGGCACAAGGAACAACGGCTGGCCTGTCCATCGCCAAGCATGCCGGAAAGGGAGCTGGTGCTATCGATCATCAGCTTCAGCAAGCAGTACAAAACGTCCGTACCGTTCGTCACGAAGCTGCCATCCAATTTAATCCGGAAATTGATAACGGGAGAGATAAAATGAAGGAGCTTTGGGATCATCTTTACATCAAAAATAATGACGGGGTGCCTCGAGAGAAGTTAGGGTAGATAAAGGTTGGGATTAGAGGAAATAAGACTAGACTTCAAGTCATCCTAACCTTTTAGGAACTTTCTATTTCAAGTGGTTATTCTATTTTCGAGCAATGACAACCTTATTTTAATAGGTAGGACAAACTATTCAAATGAGGTAATATCTAACCATTCGTATAAGAAACCAGCTTATTTACAAAGTGAGCTCAAAAGAAAAACCACCCTAGTGCTCTCAAAGCTCAAGGGTGGTTTGTTTTTCTGTCTTTATGGAAGCCACAAACATGAAAAGATAATGATCATCATGGCTTCACCTCCTATATCTTCAGGAGATGAGAGCCACCCTCCCTTGGAAATTCCCCTTCATTTAATTTACTAAACTTATTAGAAGATCTTTAAGACTATTCTGATCACGCGGTGAAGTAACCTCTCCATGTGTGCCAAGCAATGAGTTTACGTGGAACTGTCCTCTCCAGCCCCCTTTTAGGACTGCCCCTATACAATTTAACTATACAAAATGAATCATTCTGCATAGTTTATAGTAGCTAGGAGGTGATATTATGGAAAAGTTTTTTGCAAAGTTGAAAGGTAGGAATGAAGTCCCTCCCGTAGATTCAGATGCATTTGGGATTGCCAAATTTGTCTCAAATAAACACTGCACGAAAATTAAATTTGTATTAAAGGTTGAAAACATTGATAACTTTATTCAAGCACATATACACTTTGGCGACCGTGGTGAAAACGGACCTGTACTTGTCTTCCTGTTTGGAGCTAATTTGGATACACTTGCAGATCAAAATGGCATATCAACGCGTAAAGGTGTGGTAACTGGAACGATCACAGATGAGGATATCATTAAGAATAATGTAGGCGTTAAGGACGTTGAAGACTTACTCGATCTGATGAAAAAGGGTCTTACTTATGTAAACGTTCATACAGAACAAAATCCTGCAGGAGAGATCCGCGGACAAATTATCCCTGTCTCTAGAAAAGATTACTAAAAAGTTAGAAGAATCATTTACCATTACAAAACAAAATTGATATTGATCGAATTTGATGATCATGAGCCCTTTCCCCCTCCTTATCTCGGGGAAAGGGCTTTTCCATACCTTTTATTAAAGCTTAAACCGATCGTGTTTTAGACTATCCTTTTCGTTCATTAAGCTCATTAATCCCCTAAGTTGACTTTCACCTTAAAGGTTTTTTACACAATTACGCTTAATATTGGAAGATGAATGTCGTAATGCACAACTTTTTAATTTTATGCACGAAGGCTTAGACGTAGTGCACGAGAATCTAAATTCATGCATGAAAATGACCAAGAAATGCACGAGACTTCAAATTTATGCATATGCGGGAAACGAATCCAAAACAAACCCAAACGTTCATTCTGAAAATGACTAATAAAAGTAAAGGGCTGTCCTAAATCAAGGGATCAATGACCATGACTTCAATAGATAGAAGAAAGGCACTTCTATCGATGGGAAAGCAATGGCGTTCCTTTTCCCATTTTACACAGCTCCATCATTTCATCTTGAAAACTCTCTCTGGCCTGTTTACATTTTCAACCGCTAATGAACAATCAATTTGTTTATTTTATTTGAGTATAAATCAACTACGTAACCTGTCAATTTCAACAGATTTTTCTATTTTTTTGGAGGAATATTATGGTTTGTGTCGAAACCCCCTGTTATAATAAACCATAGAAAGATTTAAAACTAATGTAAGATTAATCTAATATCACCAAGAATTTCTTAATCTTTTCAGAACCTCTGATGGATATTATTCCTATTTTAGTATAATGTTATGAATTGAAGGTTATCAACTCATTCAAATTGAGAATATGCAGTTGGTTTAGTTACAAGATTCAGATAGGTATCTCAGAGAAATCAGATTTAAATGGATGGATGCTATAAAACAACTCTATCCTCATATGCAGGGGTTAATTTAACACCACAAACAGTCTTCTAGGAATACCTGTTGCTTAATAGGAAAATCTATAGTTAACGAAACTTACACATGGCATTTTAGTGATAGATTGGAGAGAAGTAAATGGAGTCAATATGGCTAGAGTATGCTTGGGCATTGTTAATTTTAATTGGATTAGAAGGATTGTTATCGGCTGACAATGCCCTCGTACTAGCAGTTATAGCAAAGCATTTACCCGAAGAACAGAAGAAAAGAGCTATAAATTACGGAATCATTATGGCTTTCGCTTTCCGATTTGGTGCCCTTTTCGTCATATCCTTTATTGCAAATATCTGGCAGATACAGGCGGTGGGAGCAGCTTATCTTCTTTACCTAGGATTAAAGCACATCATTCAAGCACGATTCGGAAAAGAAAATGAGAATATACATAAGGACGAAGAAAAGGAAGCAGCCGGTAAAGGCTTCTGGCCTACAGTAGGGAAGATTGCATTAGCGGATCTCGCTTTTGCCATTGATTCGATTCTAGCTGCTGTTGCTCTTGCCCTCGGCCTTCCAGATTCACCGCTGGACGATTTCGGTGGTATGGATGGAGGAAAGTTCTTGGTTGTTCTTCTTGGAGGCATTGCTGGTCTAGTCTTAATTAAATATGCAGCAACCTGGTTTGTACAGCTTCTTGAAAAACGTCCAGCATTGGAAACAACAGCCTATGCTATTGTAGCCTGGGTCGGTGTCAAACTGGCTGTCATTACCCTTGCCCATGAAGATATTGGTATCTTAGAGCATCATTTTCCTCATAGTACCGTTTGGACTCTGATCTTCTATGGAGTATTAGTCGCCATTGCCCTACTCGGTTGGTTTGCACCTGGCAGTAATAAATCATTACAAAAAGATAAATCCTAAACGGTAAAGTATATTGTATTAAGTTGAATATCTTCATAAAAAAGAGGTTGGTCCTTGGAAAGTTAAAAAAACGATTTTCAGGACAACCTCTTTTACATTCATACCTAATCGATTCACTTAGATTTATTCAATATCACTCGTATATTTTTCTGGTAATAACTCCATCACATTACACTTTACTAATTCCCCATTAAAAGAAATGATGACATCCGTTTCTTTTCCATAATCACTTATTAACTCCCTGCACATTCCACAAGGTGCAACCACCCAACATTTGTCTACATCTTCGTTTGGATGAGGATGAGCCACAGCTACTATCGTTTCAAATTCATGGTCTCCTTCAGATATAGACTTCCCTATAGCCATTGCTTCGCCACATACCGTTATTCTTCCAACGTTTGCTTCTACATGTACTGCTGAAAAAACATTCCCCTCTGCTGTTCTGACTGCTGTGCCAATGTGGTGTCGTCCATACCTATAATTCTTTTCAATCACTTTTTCTGCTTCTTTAATCAATTCATAGTCTTGATTTTCTAATGGCCTTACTCTTAACATATTTTTCCCCCTGATCACTCTATCTATCATGTCTTTTTAATAATCCTGATACAGAAATGTTGTTTTAATTCGACTAAAGGTAACAGTGAAAGTGCTTATGATTTAAGAAAACTTTTTACAGCAGCTAGGAATGCCTGTAATTGATCATCATGCACAAAGTGCCCAGCATCCTCTATCGTTACCATCTCGCTATTCGGAATCAGCTCAGAGACTTCCTGTAACTTGTTTTGAGGAATATGACTTGCCCCACCGCCTATAATAAGAGTCGGCATGCTAATATCGGGAAGACGCTCCCACCATTCGGGATTCGGTTCATTAAGTTGCTTTAGAATCGAAGGTACAACTGGCCAATCAAATGGTAGAGGCTCAGATGGTTTAGGAGGAGCTTCGATTGGCTTATTGGGAAAAGGAGGAGGAGTGTCTTCTACAATCAACCGTTCTACCCTTGACGGAAATGTTTCCGCGAAAAGATAGGAGACCGTCCCCCCCATGGAATGGCCAAGTAAAGTAAACCGTTCCAATTTCATAGCATTCGCAAAATGAAGCAAGTCATCACACATCAATTCAAAAGTGTATGTACTCGTTCTTGTACTCCCACCGTGCCCCCTTTGATCTAAAGCTAAAACGCGGTATTTATCTCCTATTTCAGCAGCCACTTGATCCCATGATTCCGCACTTTTTCCTAGCGCATGAAGGGCAACAATTGGCGGTGCAGAAGGGTCCCCACTTTCGCGATATTGAAAAATGAGCCCATTCCATTCGATTTGCTTCACCCTTGTTTCCATCTCCGATCATCTCCTAGAGTAGGTCTCGTCATTTGAAACCCGATTTTTTATATCCTACCTATATATTCGGGCGTATATGTACTATTACCTTCTTAATCTCTTCTGCCCTTTAGCCATTTATCAAGCTATGCTTCTCCACAGACAATGGCTGTCCCAAACCATGGTGCCTGGAACCACAGCTTGAATATAAAATCTCCAAAAAACTTTTATATTTTGACGACGTGGACAACCCCTAGTTGAATATTCCTTGGTCATCTTTAAATGGTTTAACAACAATAGGACATGGAACTCCCTGACACCTCAAATACTTCTTTGTACATAAGTTTTTATAAAAATATAGTCTTTTTTTAAAAGCTCATCTTACTTATAGTTAACATTATAATTTTTAGTTTATGAATTATATCAACCTGACCCTTAACTCAATTAGAAAAAAGCTGTCTTTTTGGTCTATAATGACCCCCCTAACGAATTTATTGATGAGAGAGGTTTGAATATGAAAATGGATTCACCAAAAATTTCAAAAGAATTACCTATAAGGAAATTCCATGATATTTTCTATGAAGAAGACCCCGAACTAGAAATGTGTAAAATCATTGACTCTTCTTTTGAAGATGAAGTTTTAGATAGAGTCCGATTATCTAATATGGTCATTAAGAATTGTCGGTTTAATCATACAGATTTTAGGAATATAGATATTACAGATGTATGTTTTGAAAACTGTGATTTATCCAATGCCAATTTGAGTAAGTCCTCTATCCACCGAGTCGTATTTAATAATTGTAAATTATTAGGTGCCGATTTTACAGAATCTCGTTTTGGGAATGTTCAGTTTGATCATTCCGTATTAAACTTCGTGGCTTTCGGAAATTCAAAACTGGAGAAAGTACTATTTCAAGAAGCTTCATTAGTAAGTTCAGATTTTTATGACTGTAAATTTAAAAAGGTTGAATTTCCATTATGTAATCTTGATCGAACAAACTTTGAAAAAACATCACTAAAAGGAATAGATATTAGCTCTTCAACTTTTGGATCCCTTACTGTATCATTGGAGGATTTAAAAGGGTGCAAAGTATCTGAACATCAAGCCATTCAATTTGCATCCCTAATGGGGTTGATCATTAAAGATTAGTTTTGTGGAAAATTTTGAAAGGAAATGATCAATCTTTATTTTAGGAATACACAACTTTTTACCTTGAATGGCGAAATGCACATCTTATTGATTTTATGCACCTAATCGACTAATAAATGCACAAGAACCGAATTTTACAGGCTAAAAAGATCTGATGCAAAAATCCGATTTTCCTTATAGTATGGAAAATCGGATTTTTTAATGATCATTCAGTTAAGTGGACGAAGATTGTTTAAACTAGCTGCTTGGTTCAAATTAACACCTCAAAAGAGTGTTATAAATTTGTTATGAACCGATTTATTAATTGCTTGTATTTTGCTATTTCAATACTATTTTTAATAGGTTCAATCCGTTCTAATGATGATAGAGAACTTTTGATTATAAAATTACGGGGGTCAGCATTATTTTGCAACAATTCATCAGAAATAAATTCAATAAATTCTAGACATTCTTTTTGTTTTGTTTCATCAATTACATTTTTCCCCACAAAGCGTTTCATACTTTTTGTTGCACGTATCAATTCAGTAGAAAAATGGTGATCAGTTTGCTCTTCAAATAAAGAAAATAGTAATTCTGGATCAAATAATTGCTCCTTTTTTTCACTCACTGCCATAATCATCTCTTCTGTACGTTTCATACAGTAACGGACAATATGTTCGATTGTTAATGTATAATTTAACGTTTTATTTATCCTAAAAATATTATTAAGCATTCCATCGAATACTACGGCACTGTCGAATAATTGAGAGGAACTTTCATTTGGAAAAATCTGTTGAAACCGTGTAAATATCCAACTTAAAGTCGTTGCTTTCAGTTCTTCTATATAATGATAGATTTTAATTTCATTCAAGACTAGTGTAGTTTCAATCATTTCAGGTACTTTATTCTCTTCCATAAAACGCATCATAAATATCATTTGCTCTTCAAACACTAGACGATTCGTTTCTTTATGTTCAATTGCTACCTTTTCACGCTGCAACGTCATCGATTCTTGTAAAACCGAAAGCAACGATATTAATAATTCACTTTTAGATGAGAAATATTTGTAAAATGTCCCTTTTGAAATACCACATCGTTCTAGAATATCCTGTATTGAAGTATCGAGGTATCCTTTTTCTATAAAAAGCTTATGTGCGTGCTCTAAAACGTCACGTTGTTTTTTGTTCATTCTATTACTCCTTTGTTCACACTTTCTCCATTATTTAATATATCGCATGTAGCTTCTGCATAATCAAGTTATATTTTCCTATTGATGAATCAACAAAAATGATTTTATACTATTAGTATACCATGAGTATAAAAATATACTCTTGGTATACATAAATGGTAATTAGATATCAAATGAACGCTAGCGATTATTATCTTGATGATTTTTAGATGCAGCATTTAGACAAACAGGTTTATAGAAAAGATCTCCCGTAAAGGGTACTTGAAGAAAGGAAGGTTGTTATGAATAATTCAGATCAACGCTTACCAGAAAAAGCAGTATTGGGCTTACTTAGTGGTGAAAGCGGTGAAAATCCATTTCCGTTATTCGCACAGATTCGGGAAGTCGGATCCGTTATCCCTATCCCGTCTCCGATGGGCGGAACGAATCAACAAACCTGGATGGTTACCCGTATGAAAGAGTCGATCCAGGTACTCAAAGATCATGCCCATTTTACTGTAGATCAAAGCTCCATCGATGACCAAAATGACATCCGTCAAATCAACGCTGATTCATCTGCTCCTCCTACCTTCCTGACTGGAAAATCCATGCTCTCTGTCGATAATCCTGATCATCAACGATTGCGGAGACTTGTGTCCAAAGCCTTTACTCCCAAATATATGGAAAGCCTACGCCCTCGCGTGCAGAAGATTGCTGATGAATTACTAGATAAAGTTCAAGATAAAGGCGAAATGGACATCGTCAAGGACTATGCCTATCCCTTACCGATCAATGTTATTTCTGACATGCTTGGTGTTCCTCGATCAGACCAAGCAAAAATCCGTGACTGGTCTGGGGCCATCGCACACGGTCTGGGGCTGGGAAGGGAAGAACCGGGAGTCGCGGAGCAAATACGGGCTTTTGGCGAATACATCGCACATCTTGTGGCGGAGAAACGCCATCATCCTGATGATGAATTAATCAGCCAGTTGATTGCCATCGAAGAAGAGGGCGATCAGCTCAGCGAAGCAGAACTTCTCTCAATGATCTCGCTATTGATTTTTGCAGGACATGAGACCACCTCAAATCTGATTGCCACCGGTACTTTGATGTTACTGGATCATCCTGAGCAACTGGAAAGGCTCAAAACCGATCTTCATTTGGTTCCTTCGGCTGTTGAAGAACTGCTGCGCTTCAATGGTCCAGCTACAATATCGGGACCTCGTTTTGCCATTAAAGATACCGAACTCGCTGGGCAGCAGATTAAGAAGGGCGATATGATCATTCCCGTATTGAAATCAGCAAATCGGGATGAGCTCCAGTTCGAGGAGCCAGAAGAGCTGGACATTACACGCAAAATCAAGCGTCATCTCGCCTTAGGACATGGTATTCATTCATGTTTGGGTGCGCCGCTAGCACGTGTAGAAGGAGACGTTGCGTTTTCCACCCTGCTGAGACGCATGCCTAACCTGCAGCTCAATGTCCCTCGGGATAGCGTCATTTGGAACTTCACGTTAAGCTCACAAGGGGTAACATCCCTGCCCGTTGCTTTTTAGTGGAGGTATCGTATGAAGGCGGGAAGACACTATGTCTATAGTTGCTTTCCATGTATTGAATAACGAAGGCTGATTAATGTATTTCTATTTTGAAGGAGGAATAGGGCTAGTATGAATAAAGAAGTAATCCCACTTACAGAAATCCCAAATTTCCAATCACGTGCAGAAGAATTTTTTCCTATTGATTGGTATAAAGAAATGCTTCACCATAATCCTGTTTATTTTCATGAAAAAACGAAGACATGGAATGTGTTTAAATACGAAGATGTTAAACGGGTGTTAAGCAACTATGAATTCTTTTCAAGTGAAGGACCTAGAACAACTATTTTTGTTGGGGCAAATAACAAACAAGAAAAGACTTCACCTCTAACAAACCTTACAAACGTGGATCCCCCTAGGCATCGGAAGGGTCGTTCCTTGTTAGCAGCAGCTTTCACTCCACGAAGTTTGAAAAACTGGGAGCCTCGTATTCAACAGATTGCTACCGAACTTGTAGAAGACATACAAGAAAACTCTACTGTAAATATAGTTGAATCCTTGGCATCTCCTTTGCCTAGTCTGGTTATAGCAGATTTATTTGGGGTACCGATACAAGATAGGAATCAGTTCAAAAATTGGGTTGATATCCTTTTCCAACCTTACGACAAAGAAAATTTGGACGAGATTGAGCTACAAAAACAAATGGCTGCAAAAGAATATTTCGAATACCTTTACCCTATTGTGGTTCAAAGACGTTTGAACCTTTCCGATGATATTATCTCTGACTTAATCCAAGCTGAAGTAGATGGGGAAAGGTTTACAGATGAGCAGATTGTGCAGACCACAATGCTACTTTTAGGTGCAGGGGTCGAAACAACCAGCCATGCGATAGCTAATACTTTCTATTCATTGCTTTATGATGATAAATCATTATATGGAGAACTAAGAAATGATTTGGAATTAGTCCCAAAAGCAGTCGAAGAAATGCTTCGATATCGTTTTCATATTTCTAGAAGAGATCGTACGGTTAAACAAGACAATCATTTATTAGGGATTGAGTTAAAAAAAGGAGATGTAGTCATTGCCTGGATGAGTGCATGCAATATGGATGAAAATATGTTTGACGATCCTTTCTCTATAGACATTCATCGTTCAAACAATAAAAAGCATTTAACGTTCGGAAACGGTCCACATTTCTGTTTAGGTGCACCTCTTGCACGTTTAGAAATAAAAATTGCATTAGAGGCATTCATTCAAAAGTTTTCTCATATTGAGCCATTGGAAGGGTTCGAATTAGAAAATAATTTAACATCTTCCGCTACAGGGCAGTCCTTAACCTCTTTACCTATGAAGGTATTTAAGTAAGGATTTAAATAAAAAATATTAATAAATAAATTCTTTTTATAAAAGATAGCGTCAAGAAACCGCATTTACAACGTTTAATATTAAACAGCCCAATTTCCAATATTACCATTGAGAAATTAGGCTTTTTTCATTGCTCCATTAAAGAGCCGGATTCTTGAATAATGAAAAAGTTAGAGATCCATTGACTGATCTTCAGCTATTGCTACCGTTTTTTCAGAAAGATTTTGTCATTTACTCATTTCTTCTGTCTTTCGCCCAGCGTATAACCCTAATTTAACTAGCCCAATCACTAAAAGGGAGAGAATTCCATTAAAAAATGCTGCAATCTAAGCCAAGTCAGAAATCTCATATTCTATTGCCTTATATAAATCCAGCTAACATACTTAGGAATACAGTAATGATAAAATGAACTCTTTTTAAAACAAAACTAATAATTCCACTAAACAACATTACTAAAGCGCCCGAAGATTCAATTATTTCATAAAGTTACTAATAATACGGTTTACCATACCCTATTTAAATGATTTACTTTGTCTATAGACAAAATACTTATTATTAAATTTACAAGGAGCTCCTTTCTAATCACAAATTAGTTATTTATTCCACAACATTTCAGCTAACTTATAAAGTGAGTTGTGCTGCTGTATACGATAGTGACGTCCTTCCTTTTGCAAATACCCTTTATCGCAAAATTGTGCAAGCACATGTAATAAGTGTCGATAGGAAACACCTAAGAATTCACATACCGTGACATGTTTCTCCTTGTAGATCTCTTCATCAGAAGTTTGTAAAATAAATTCCGCCAGACGATTTTCGAGTGGGAAGGATAAGCTTTGCGAATATTTTGCAGCCATTTTTGTTGCTTTCAAACTTAAAAATTTGGTTAATTCCCGTAAAAATGTTACATCTTCTAGTAATTGTACGCGACATCGATGAAAAGGGAGCGCAAAGCAAATGGTTTTGGTAGACGCTTGAATTCCTTTTGTATAATAGATCTCATTTAATAATTCCATCTCTCCAATATAATCATTAGGATTGATAAAATTAATTAAAGAGACTTTTCCATTTTGATGCGTTACATAAATTTTGGCTTTACCTTTGATGACGTAAAATAAATAAAATGGCCTCTTGTCTTCTTGAATAATCCATTCATCCCGTTTATATTCATGCACTTCTATAAATTCTTCAATCGGAAAAGAAAATAAATGGGCAATAGAGTACTCCACTAAATAACGTTGCCTTTTCTCATTTTTATAAATCTCCATTATCCACCTCGAAATATGAGATATCTCCTATTTTTATATGGATATTCATTATATCATGCAAACAAAGGAGAGATTTAGAATGAATACACAACGCTGGATGAGTAGACAGTTCTTTAGTTTTTTTGTGACATGGGGTATTTTTCTCCCCTATTGGACAGGATGGATGATTCATGCAAAAGGAATGACGATTTCACAAGCTGGCTTAATTATGAGTTTAGGATTGGTTGCAAGAGGCCTTTCTACATTAATTGTGTTTCCATTTTTATCAGGAAAATTTAGTAGTAAAGCGATTTTAAATGGTACTGCAATCGGCACACTAATTGCCTTACTCTGTTGTATTCCTGCAAGTTCCTTTACGAGCTTGCTTGTAGTAACTTTACTATTACATGTTTTTTACCCAACATTGATGCCTGCATTAGATAGTGCAGCTGGTGTTCTTATGCAAAGTAATCAATTAAAAAATTACGGGAAGAGCCGATTGTGGGGATCAATTGGATTTGTCATGGCTGGTATGACCTTAACCGTCTTTACAGAGTCGCTTGGCGATGAAGTGATTCTATGGGCACTTGTCTTAGGTATCTTGGCATTTGTGGTCCTTGGCTTTATGCATGTACCCATTGTTTTATTAGAAAAGCCGCAAGCTGACGAAACAAAAAAAAGCGGTATGCTAAAATTATTTCGTATAAAACACTTTGGTTTAGTGCTCGTGATTGTGATTTTACTGCAAGCTGCACACGCTTCCTATTACAATTATGGCTATATCTTTTTACAAGAAATCAATGCACCAAAATATCTAATTGGCTTAATTATTAACATTGCTGTGATCGCAGAAATCATTTTTTTCTCAATCGCAGATAAAAGCTTTAATAAATTTTCAGTAGGCTCTTTATTGACACTAGCGGCAATGGGTTCATCCGTACGTTGGATATTAGTGTTTGCTTTTCCAAATGTTATTGTTTTTGGTGTCTCACAAACATTACATGCATGCTCGTTTGCAATGGCACATTATGCATTTATGAAATATTTAATCAAAAATATTCCATATGAACAGATCCCAAAAGCACAAGGCATATACTCGGCATTGGCACTTAGCTGGAGCACTGCGGTGTTTACGATTCTCGGTGGCTATTTATTCGAAATTGAGCCAAGATATGCTTTTATCGGGATGATTATCAGTACCATTCCAGCAATGCTGATTGCGTTTGTTTATCGGAATTTGGAACTTAAAAAGGAAGCAGACGTTGCTATTCCGTTCGTTGACATTCGGAACGAATCATAAGTTCTATTTATTTTCCTAATCTATGAATGTTTTAGAAGAGGCACATTTAAGGGTTGCAATTTGAAGATTATTATTGAGTATTAGATGATCGTAATACTTAGGTTTATCAAGTAAGCTTGTCCAATTTGGACAAGCTTACTAATATGTTCTATGCATCCTTTTCTAAATATTTCTACTCACTTCTTTAATACCGAGAACTCATATACCGAATTCAAATATAAATCCTTTTCTTATGCACTCAAACTCCGTTCCTACACTATCAGTTAAATTTATAGAAGATGTATTCTCCAGCTTTATCTGTCCTTCTAAACAGTGAAAGTTTAAATTTTCAAATGAAATTACCGTTATCTTCTCTTCATAACCTACATATCCAAATTCCTTCGTAAGTGATTTTCAACAATCTAGACCTTAAAGAGATAACCTGACCATAGTTTTTTACTATTCAATCACTAAAAAGGCCAGCTGACAAATCCTAGTAGAACAGCTATTAACAATAGAAATCACTCTTTTATAATAGTGGGGATCGTGGTATTATACTAAACATATTATTTTCAATATTGGGAAAAAGGAGAGAGTGCGATGCAAAATAAACTGAGTATAGGAGAAATGGCGAAGCTTCGGAGCGTAACAGTAGATACGCTGCGTCATTACGATAAAATTGGATTGCTAAAGCCCTATCACATCGACCCTGATTCTGGCTATCGCTATTACTCTATTTCCCAGTATGAAGTTCTTGGAACGATAAAGGAACTAAGAAGAATCGGTTTTTCCTTAGAAGAAATCAAGCAATTTCTAACGGATCGCAATGTCAAAAAATCGGTGCAAACTCTTAAAGAATCAATGCATACTATACAGGAAAAAATAAATGAATTACAAAATATCCATAAAATTTTGATGACCCGGATAGACAATATTGAACATTTTACCAACAGTTACAAGAATTCGGATATTGTCATTAAACAATTTAAAGAACGGGAATATATTCGTCTTGATAAACCGGTAAATTGGAGCGACAAAGAAAATTTTTATTTTGGATTCTTGGAGCTTGAAAACATTATAGGTGGAAACCTTCCAGTATTGGCTAGCAATAAATTTGGAGATTTTATCAAGAAAGAGTATTTTGATGAAATTCGTCAAACATCTGATTTTTCCCACATCCTAAGTACATATGAATCTCAATTATTCATTCTTGTGCAGGATGAAGAGCCTGAGCAACCAACGCAAAAAATAGAAAAAGGGTTATATATATGCACTTACTACGGGGGACTTACACAAGATAAAATGCTCCCCAAGCTGAAAAAGCTCCTTCATTATTGCGATACTAATGGCTACACAATTATCGGTGACGCCCTTCGAATCATGCAGGTTGATGTTTCTCTAACTGATCAGCATGATGAAGCTTATTATGAAATACAAATTCCGATTCAAGAGAAAATATAGTCAAAAACAGCCTTTGAAATGAAAGGATTTTCATTTCAAAGGCTGTTTTTTTATGAAAGCGGTTGACTCTAGAGTTAGACGAGACTTTATGGTTAATTCATACATATTAATTGGATTGATATGTTTCCTGGATGAAATTCCTCCTAATGCGTTCGATCAGAGGACACCACTTAAGCTTTTAAAAAGGAATTTTGATAACGGTTACAAATGATCTAAGGAAGCAGAAACTGTTTGCTGTTCAATTATGGACAATTAACTACTTTTCATGTTGGTATTCTCAAATTAGTAAAACAAGCTCAGAGTAGAATAACCTTTCCATTACATGATAGTAACGAAATTCTAAGTTAAAAATTTAGAAAATTCAAACTTTATATTGATGAATTTAATTTCCATTTATTAGACAAAAACAAATTATAAGGAGGTTTGATTATGGAAACAAAAAATTCACCAACTCTTAAACGTTCTCTTACTTTGACGCATGTCGTCTTTTTCGGATTGGCTTTTATGGCTCCAAAAACGTTTTTTTCTACATTTGGGGTTGCTGTCCACAGCACAAACGGAATGATGCCAACCGCTTATGCGATTGCTTTAGTTGTCATGTTATTTACAGCTTATAGCTATGTTCAATTAGTGAAAGCTTTTCCGAACGCAGGGGCAGCATATACGTTTACACAAAAATCAATCAGTCCAAGTATTGGGTTTATCGTTGGTTGGACAATCATTATTGATTATATGTTTAGCCCGATGATCAGTTCTCTCATCGTCGGAATTTCATTGAAGGCTTATTTCCCATCTATTCCGATGTTTGTTTGGATTATTTTATTTATTATAATCATTACAACTGTCAACATTCTCGGGATTAAATTAGCGGCGAAAGTTAATACGTACATGCTTCTCTTGCAAATTTTATTGTTTGTACTGTTTTTTATTCTGTCGATTAAAGGGCTTCTTGCAGGAAAAGGAGCAGGGACATTATTTTCAATCGTTCCCTTTTATGATCCTGAAATCAGCGTACCTACTCTTTTATCTGTTATCCCTATTCTATGTTTTAGCTTTCTAGGTTTTGATGCAGTAACTACGTTGTCAGAAGAGACAAAGAATCCTACGAGAACCCTGCCAAAGGCAATCTATTTCATAACGATGATTGGTGGATTTTTGTTTATAACAGGTTCTTATTTTGCACAACTTATTTTTCCAGAGTTTCAGTCTTTCAAAAACCCCGAATCCGCCTATTTAGAGATTGCTATGTATATCGGCGGAAGCATTTTTGTGAGCTTCTTTGTAGCAGTAGGGCTAACATCCACCACTGCTTCAGCAGTTGCATCTGGGACAAGCGCCTCTCGTATTTTGTATGCGATGGGAAGGGAAAATGTATTAACGAAAAAAATCTTTGGCTATCTATCCCCAAAATACCGTACACCAGTATTCAATATTTTACTCATTGGTGTGGTTGCGCTAAGCGCCCTCTTCTTAAATCTAACGACAGCCGTATCGCTTATTAGTTTTGGAGCGTTGTTCGCTTTTTTCTTTGTGAATCTATCGGTGGTTGCTCACTATTTTTTTCGAAAGAAACAGAGGTCTTTTAAAGGAACGATTCAATATGTGATTATCCCGCTTATAGGTGCAGCACTCATTGGATTGTTTTTTATAAAATTAGATAAACCTTCACTATTACTAGGTGGAACTTGGCTTCTTATCGGGTTTATCTATCTATTAAACTTAACAAAAATGTTTAGACAACCGCCTCCTGAGCTTACCTTTGAAGAAGCTCAATAAGAGAGCGACAAAAGAAAGGATTGATTGATGATGAGTCAACAAGTAGCCGATGTAATTATTTCAAGTAATGCTGTATTTACAGGCCTTTCGGATCAACCTGAGCCTGCTTCCATTGCGATAGCTGACAACAAAATCATTGCGATTGGTTCTGATAATCAGATGAAAATTTATTCAGACGAAAAGACGAAAACCTATCAATTTAAAGACCAATTAATTATGCCGGGATTCCATGATTTCCATCTTCATATTATGCAAGGGGCCGTTGCCCTCAAGAGTGTCAATCTGTTCACCGCTCGTTCAGAAGAGGAAGCGCTAGAAATAATTCGCGAATTCGCCGAATCAAATCCGGATAATCCATGGATCATCGGATTTACATGGGATGCGGGTTATTGGAATAAAGAACAATTACCTACTCGCCATTCACTAGATCGTATCCTGCCTGACCGTCCAGCACTCATGTTTCATGCTGAAGGTCATTATGCATGGGTAAATACGAAAGCATTAGAGTTGGCTAACATTAACCGAGATACAGAAAATCCTTCTTACGGTATGATTAGTAAAGATAAAAATGGAGAACCCGACGGTCTTTTATACGAAAAAGCAATGGATCCGGTGATTTGCAATGCATTTAATTTTTCAAATTCACAAAAGAAGGAAATCTTCTCTAATTTCTTGTCATATGCAGCAAGTTTAGGAGTTACGGCCGTTCATGATTTACATGCCTTAAAATCAATAGAAGCACTCCATATTTTTAAAGAGTTTGAAGACAAAGGAGAATTAACCACGCGTATTCATTTATGGCCTGCTTTAAATCGCGATCTTGGACAAGCCAAACAATTACGAGAGACGTATCAATCAGATAAACTCCGTGTGTCAGGATTGAAACAATTTATCGATGGTGTCATTACCGCACGTACTGCTTATTTACTCGATCCTTATGCTGATCAAGTAGAAACATGCGGGGAAACGTCCTTTCCACCTGAGACAATCAAAAAGTGGGTTGTTGATGCAGATAAAGAGGGATTTAGTATTCGTTTTCATGCCATTGGAGACGGAGCGATTCGTCTTGCCTTAGATGCCTTTGAGGGAGCACAAAAGGTAAACGGTAAGCGAGATTCACGTCATTCCATTGAGCATGTAGAAGTGATTCACCCTGATGATATCACTCGTTTCAAAGAGCTTGGTGTTACGGCTTCGATGCAGCCAGATCACTTAGCGATGTCTGAAAGAGGTGTTTACACCGATCGAATTGGTTCAGAGCGAGAAAAGTATGTTTTTCCGATTCATACATTACAAAAAGCCGGTGCGAAAGTGGCTTTTGGAACGGACTTCCCTATTGATATCCTGAATCCGTTGCTTCAAATCTATCGTGCCGTATCGAGAATCGATAGTAGCGGAAAAACAGTATGGCATCCACATGAGCGCATTACATTGGCTGAAGCATTAAAAGCTTACACGAGCGGCTCGGCCTTCGGTACATTCAGAGAGCAGGAATTAGGGACATTGGAAATAGGTAAGCTGGCCGATATTGTCGTATTGGATAGAAATCTTTTTGAAGTTCCTATGGATGAACTACTAGATACAAAAGTACAGTTAACGATTGTTGATGGGAAAGTCGTTTATGATCATTCTAGTTCATTGGTAAAATCATAAATGCTTTCGATTTAGAGGCTCCATTAGCAAGCGATTAGTTACAATATAGCGATATAAAACAAGGAGGTCTGATAGATGAATCATGCAAACTCGCCAACTCTTAAACGTTCTCTTTCATTGAAATATGTTGTTTTTTTTGGATTAGCCTTTATGGCTCCAACGACTTTATTTTCTACTTATGGAGTAGCTGTTCATGGCACTAATGGGATGCTTTCAACTGCTTATATCATTGCCTTAATCGTTATGTTTTTTACAGCCTACAGCTATGCACAATTGGTGAAAGCTTTTCCAAATGCAGGGGCCGCCTATACGTTTACACAAAAATCCCTAAGTCCCCACATCGGTTTTCTCGTAGGTTGGACCATATTGCTCGATTATGTATTCAGTCCAATGATTAGTGCTTTATTGTTAGGAATTGCCATGAATGCCTATTTCCCTTCGATTCCTATGTTCATTTGGATTATCCTCTTCATCATTACGATTACAATCGTCAATATACTTGGCATTACGGTAGCTGCCAAGTTTAATACTGCCATTCTGTTCCTTCAATTCGGAACATTCGCACTCTTTATCGCTTTTTCAATAAAGGGGCTCCTAAATGGTCATGGAGCAGGAACACTTTTTTCTATATTACCGTTTATGGATTCCAATTCAAATATGCCGGATATCATGTCCATGATCCCTGTCTTATGCTTTTCCTTTTTAGGATTTGATGCCGTTACAACTCTTTCTGAAGAAACGAAAAATCCTCGAAAATCTATACCCAGGGCTATTTATCTTATTACAATCATTGGTGGGGTATTATATATATTCGGCTCTTATTTCTTACAGCTTATTTGGCCGGACTTTCAATCATTTAAAAACCCGGAATCTGCTTATATGGAAATTGCCCTGTATATCGGAGGTAACTTTTTGACAAGTTATATTCTTGCAGAAGGAATAATGGCAAGTTTTTCATCGGCCGTTGCGTCAGGGACAAGTGCTTCACGTATTTTATATGCAATGGGTGCGGTTATCCGCCATGCCTATGATTTTACAAAAGAACAAAAAAGAGAATTTTTCAAGAACTTCCTTACTCATGCTGCTAGTTTAGGAGTAACCGCCGTCCACGACTTATTTGCAACGGAATCAATGGAAATCTTAAATGATTATGACCTTTTCAAAGAATTTGATGATAGAGGAGAATTAACAACTCGTATTCATTTATGGCCGGCTCTAAATGGCAATCTTGACCATGCTAAACAATTGCGAGAGAAGTATCAATCGGATAAACTTCGCGTATCAGGGCTGAAACAATTTATCGATGGTGTCATTACAGCTCGTACTGCTTACTTACTAGAACCTTATGCAGACCTTAAAGAATCACGGGGAGAGACATCCTTCCCTCCTGAGACAATTAAAAAATGGGTAATGGATGCAGATAAAGAGGGATTCAGTATTCGATTTCATGCGATTGGGGATGGAGCGATCCGTCTTGCTTTAGATGCCTATGAAGAAGCTCAGAAAGTAAACGGTAAGCGTGATTCACGTCATTCGATTGAGCATGTAGAAGTGATTCACCCTAATGATATTCCGCGATTCAAAGAGCTTAGTGTGACGGCTTCCATGCAGCCAGATCACTTAGCGATGTCAGAACGAGGGGTTTATACCGATCGAATCGGTCCAGAACGAGAAAAGTATGTTTTTTCAATTCATACATTGAAAAAATCCGGTGCGAAATTAGCATTTGGAACGGACTTCCCCATTGATATCCTGAATCCGCTTTTACAAATTTATCGTGCAGTAACGAGAATCGACAGCAGCGGAAAAACGGTATGGCATCCACATGAACAGATCACACTGGCCGAAGCATTAAAAGCTTATACATCCGGGTCCGCTTACGGTACATTTAGAGAGCAGGAATTAGGGACATTGGAAGTGGGTAAGCTTGCTGATATTGCGGTCTTGGAACGAAACCTTTTTGAAGGACCCGTAGAAGAAATCCCCAATACAAAGGTACTGCTCACGATTATTGATGGTAAAGTTGTTTTTGATCGAAAGAGCCAGTTAATCGAAAAGTAACCTAATGATCAAAAGAGGATTCCACAGCTGTAGAATCCTCTTTTGTATAGGATCTATCGTTAAACGTAGTTTTCATCTAACTTTGGAGGTATCCCACATTACCTTCCATTATTTAAGGACCAATTCGAAAATAAAGCGCAGTTCCTATTCAAGAAATTCTCCCTTAAATAAAAAATGAGCGCTAATCCGTTTTTCAGGATAGCGCCCATTTGATTAAAATCTATAATCAACTGATTCTAATAGCTAGATTAATCGAAAAATATTGAGGATCACAGGAGCAAGCCTACTTAAACTTAAAGCACCTGTGAGGTATAATGACATCATAAAATGGCTGTAAGAAGAACATTCAGTCCTGTTTATCAAATTCTGTTTTAATAACGTTCAATCCATTCCCCCCATCATTTTCTACCACATGTTTAAGCATGGACAATTTGTTATTCCAAAATTGCTCATAATAAGAAAGCCACTGCTTTAATTCTGTTAAGGGTTCTGGTTGTAACTGATAAATTTTTTCTCTCCCTACCTTTCGTCCACTAACTAATTTTGCTTCTGAAAGGATACGAAGATGTTTTGCAATGGCTGTACGACTAATAGGAAAATGAGATGTTATTTCCGAAATTGGTAATTCATTTTGAGCAAGCAATCGTAGAACCTCTCTACGAGTTGGGTCGGCAATAGCTTGAAATACATCATGCTTTACTGCTGCCACTTATCCCTCAACAGCCTTTCGAAGTCGTTCATTCACAATATCCACCCAGCCATTATCCATTCTATTACGAATAACAGAACTCTTCTCGTTCGCTTTTGGAAGAATAGTATCACGGTCTTTCCAACCACTATGAATAAGTGTAAACTCCGTTTTGTCACCCAACTCTTTTAAAGTAAACGAAACAATCCAACCATCTGTATCCCATGAAAAAGAGAGTCGGTTTGGTTCATCAATTTCTAAAACCTTACAAGGAGATGGACCGAATGGGGATTGCAAATGAAATTCGTGCCCTACTTTAGGTTCAAAATCATTTGGCATGAACCATGAGGCAATCCCTTCCGATGTTGATACTGTGTTCCATACTTTTTGAATAGGCGCTTCATAAATGACAGTTTGCTTTATATCTTGTAATGTTTCCATGTTATTTCTCCTTCTTTCTATTATCACAAATATAAAACCATTTGGTTTCATTTTCATAATATAACACCTTTTAGTTTCATGTCAATGTTAGATTGCCTCACTCCACCTATTCTTATTCAGTTTTTGTTTAACAATCAAATGACCATCTAATTGAACAATACAGCTGGAGTTTAGGATCAAAAGAAAAACCTATATTAATACAGGGTTTTATTAAACTTTGTTTTAAATCAACAAATTTTCAACATAAAAAGCCGACTCCTTGTATTAAGGAATCGACATTTTGTGATTTGCCTTTGTTTAAGAATCGCTCCCTTTTGCAGAATACTCGATTTCAAGATAAACTTAAAAGACATTAATACCCTTTAGGTAAATTAGACATAATATATGATTCACTATCGGCAGAATACCACTCAGGAATTCTGCATTGTTAGTACGAATTTAAACAGGCTTAAAAGTCCCCTTTATAAGCTCTATTTTTACCAGACAGGTCCTTACCTCGATGATAGTTTACCCTCATTTTCTTCAAAAACTAATTTTAATAAATCTTCTTTGAGCATTTGCATTCGTTCAGCACCTATGTTTTCAATCCAGCGTCCCTCAATCTCAGTTAGTATCTTCTCTTTTGCTTCTATTACTGACCAACCTCGTTCAGTCAAAACAATAATTTTTCCCCTTTTATCTGTGGGATGAGTTTGGCGCATAACATAACCACTTTTCTCAAGATAATCTACCATTTTACTCACAGCTTGCTTTGTAATTCCTAAATACTCAGCTAGTTCTATACCTGTTGCTCCGTTAGGAGTGATACATTTAAACATAAAACCATGTGCGGGTCTAATATCTCCAAATCCCAATTCACTCAATCTATCATGGAGTTCATTAATCGATGCCCTAAAAGATAAAGACAAAAGTGATGTTAGATCTAATTCACTAAATACTTGGTGATTCATACGTAAAACCTCCTAAAATAAAGTCAATTAAGTTGACTACATTTAAATCATATTGTACAATACGAAATATAGTCAATCAAATTGACTATATTTCAATTATGAAAGGAATGGGATTCACCGAAATAAACTAACAAATTATGGAGGTTTTTCATGGCAAACGTCATTAAAATTAGAGCAAGTGTTTTTATTCCAATGTCTTGGACTGAACCTAAGAAAGATATCCAAACAGGAAACATAATCCAATTTGAAGGTGACTCACGTGAATTTACACCTTATGCTATAAACACAATGCGTTCTAGAATTGAACAAGAAGTAGTTGTAGATTTTCATAAAAAAGATATTTTCTCATACGCGAATACTGGCACAACAACAGAAAGAGTAACAAATCCAGATGGTTCGGTTAATAAAAGAACTGGAAAAGCAAGTACAGAAGGTATTTTGTGCACTAATATTGAATGGAGTTCTGATGACGTCAAGTTTCAAATGAGTGCAAGTGCTAGCAACCCATTAAATGTATATGCACCTCCTGTTGACTACCTTTTAACTGTACAGGTCAAAAAAGATGGTAGGATCGATATTCAAGGAGCACATGATGGATTCCCTTGTTTTGAATTTTATAATCAAGTAAATTTTGGTTCGTTTGAACAAATTTATACTCATGATTTTAGAGAAACTGGTGACACACCTGAAGCTCTAGCTGGAGAAATGGAGTATTGTTTTAAAAAGATATTATAATGTAATTGTCTTGCCACATAGCTATAAAAACCAAGATAAATTTGTATTCATAATAGGTATCTCGCGCAAAACGGAAAGATCCCGAATTAAGTAAATTTAGACAAGATATGCCATAAAGTTTATTTCCGATGATGATGATTCCATGAATAAGACTATTTAAATTGACATTAAAATAATAAGGAAAATAAAAGATGTCAGCAAAATATTCTTGGAACTGAAATCTATCCTGTGTTTGCTCCTACATCATCTGATTTAGTCGCTGAAGAGCGAAAAGGGATTAGTGGTTTTGCTGGAAGCAATCTGGATCAATTGCTTCGTGCTAGAGGAATACGACATGTTGCTGTAGCTGATTTTGTAACTGAAGTATGTGTAGAGTCAACCATCCGTGATGCCTTTGATCGAGGGTATCATTGCACATTACTCTCTGATTGTACGGCTGCTCATAGCAATCAAGATTAAACATATGTAGAAAAGACAATCATGGCCTATTTCGGTAATGTGTTAACAGCTAAAGAGTTGATTAATCAGTTAGGCTAATGACAGAAATGACTAGGGAATCCATTCTAAATACAAATTGCTTAAAAAGCATAAGGGGTGACGGCAGGATTGCAAGCACAGCCAGCCTAACCTGAATGCCCTTTTATGGGTGTGGTTGCACGGTTGCTGGTTCTGCTTAATGAACTATTTCGGGGGATGGGCAAAAATAGCCAAAAAGAAGATGAATCTCTATTAAATGTAGTGTTCATCTTCTTTTTTATTCACTATATTCTGTGTCTAGTAATGAGACTCTTTAGTTTGTCAACAGTCCCAATTGAAGATCCTTTTTTGTTAGTAGGTAATTAAAACACTTTTGTAACTTTTAGGTATTTGTCTAAGCACTAGATGTTTATCTTCCGGAAATTATTTTGGATGAAAAAGAGTCACAAAGACTAAATGAAGAAAGACAAAGAAAGCATGAAGAAGCAAATGTAAATAAAGAAAAATCTCAATTAATTCAACCATTGCAAGCTACACCACCGGAACTAGCAGAAGCGATCGTTTCACCGGGAACACAACTTTGTTTAACTGGTTCTTCGATTACTGCAAATAGTCCCTTACAGGGTGAAGTGTTTAATATTCCACTTCAAGGTTTTCCGACAAATGGAAACTCTTTTGGTGGCCTTAGTAGTGGTATAGCTGCTGATGCATCAATTGCTGGGGGAACTTGTAGCACATGTTTTAACCCTGCAGGTGATGACACTATCTCTTTAGACTTGACTTTTGATGTTCCGACAAATCCAGGTAATTTAACTTTTGATTGGAAATTTGGTGCAGAGGAGTCTCCAATTACATCTTTCAACGATTTTTTTAATGTTCTTGTTAATGCTGTCCCAATCCCTGGTTTTCCAGTTACCGTTAATACTGCTGTTTTATCTCCTCCGGTTCCAAATGATGTTTGTTACAGTCTTATTTCACCGATGATTCAGACAGCTTCCTTTGATCTCACTCCTTTTGCCGGACAAACAATCACTGTCACTTTTCAAGTTTCCTACTTTGGATCCGTCTTTGGAGACTGTGTTGTTGATAGTGCTGCCTTTATTGACAATTTACAGATTGAGGGATGCGAACCGCCAACCATTACCTGTCCAGATAACATCACTCAGGAAAATGACCCTAGTCAATGTGGAGCAAACGTAACCTATCCACCTCCAACAGTATCCGGCGGGGTTCCTCCAATTGACGTTGTTTGTACCCCAGCATCGGGATCCTTCTTTATCTAACCTATACGTGATTGCAACCAATAATGGGCCTTCCCCAGCTACTGGGGTAATCATAGAAGATCTATTACCGCCAGAAGTGACGTTTGTCTCTACATCGCCTAATTGTACCTTTAACCCTGCAACAAACACCGTGACATGTGAGACTGGGAATCTAGACCTGGAGAGAGTGCAACGTTCACCATTGCCGTCACACCGAACAGTGAGGGGATCATCACCAATATGGCCAACGTTTCTGGAAATGCATTACGGTCACCGAAAGTACTCAGGTTATACGGCCACTGATCAATTTGATAGGCAGGGGATTTTTTAGTTAAAACAGACAAGGAAACGCTCCTTAATTTGGGGTACGGAAACGATTTGAGTTCAGATGACATAACGGTATTTAATGATCCAGGTAGAAGTGGAGCATTTCCAGAACCTACTGTAAGTCCTGGTGTTACTGCTGTCTGTACCCCAGCATCTGGTTCATTTTTCCCTACCGGTACGACAACTGTCACTTGTATCGCTACAGATGCATTTGGAAATACCAGCACATGTACTTTCAACGTGAGGGTGCTTATAGATCCTTGTCGTTTTTTTAGCAGCAGATGCCGCCGAAGAAAAAGATGATTAAACCACATTTGAATATTAAAAAGGAATGAATACTCTATACAAATCTAGTTAAAATAAAGCCAAAGAGCCAAACTCTTATTCAATATAATGGCCCTATATTAGGTAGCATCCCAAAAATGTATTTAAAGTGTTAAGGGAATAAAATATTAAAAGCCCTATTTCTCACTGAAAATATTGAGAAATAGGGCTTTACTATACTCATTCACTTCATTGACTTAGAAAGACTAAAAAAGTAAAGTCTTTCCTAAATCTAATGTGTTGCACGATATTATTTTTTATCAAAAGACTTCATAAAACTATTACAAGCATCCATCATCTTATGCCCACTTTCAGTAGACATCATTTCCAACATGGGACTCATTCCCTGCTTATTCATCATGTCATTTTGGTTTGACGATGTTCCCTGAGCGAAACTAGTCTGACTAACGACAAACAAGGTCGCTAATACAAATGAAGCTAGAAATGGGATTTTTCTAATTTTCATGTAATCACCTCCTTCATTAGAAAGGTGTTTATCAACCAATTGATAGAGGTTGTCTACTCCTTTTGTTGAAGAACTTGTTTTTTTCTTCTAAATTCTTCCTCATCAATTTCACCTCTTGCAAGTCTTTCTTCCAAGATAAGTATTGAAGAATTATCCTTCTTTTTTTCTAATGGTCTTAAAATTAAGAGTAGTAGACCGTAAATTATAAAACCGATTACAATTATTTTAAGTAGTATCCAAAACATTCCCCAGCCCATCATCGAAATAAGCACCTCCTAATTTAATCACTATTGAGTTGAAAAGAATCTTATTATCCCATCTACCAATTGCTAAGGTCTTGCAAAATAAAAAAAGTAGTTGTTTGAAACGTATTTCGAAAGATTAGATTGAATTATTTACCATTCCCAATCTTCATCCATCACTCCAACTTTTTTCAAAATGTAACTTATTATAGAATTCTTCTGGCTTTCTAAAGCTTTTTCTGTACAGGAATCATGAGCCTCATACCCTAAATCTATTGCTTTACTCAAAGTTGTTTCCTCCAGATAATTAGTTGCATTTGAGCTTTCAAAACAAGGTGGAGCGATGTATGTGCTGTAGTTATGCTCGAGTATTATTCTAGTATTTTGTGGTGGTTTTAAGTTTAAAGGTATATAAAAAAGAGCCAAGATTATTATAAAAGTTATCCAATTAATGATAGCAATTTTTCTCATTTACTCACCTATTTCAACAATACTTTAATATCTTTAATCATTTGCTCATAAGGAACCTCTTGAGTACCCGAGTAATCCTTTGCAACTTTCCCATCTTGGTCAATCAAATAATAACTTGTCCCATGAACTACTTGATCAGAATTAGGATCCTCTTGAACAACGGTTTTAAAACTTTCTAGTGCCAATTCTTTTATTTCCTCCTGTTTATAACCCGTTAGAAATTGCCAATTTTTAAAATCTGCATCAAATTGTTTAGCATAACTTTTTAGCTTTTGGGGTGTATCAATTTCAGGGTCCACACTAAAGGAAACCAACTCAACCTCTAATCCTTCTTCTTTCAGCATTTGTTGTAACTTAGCCATATTAAAGGTTAAAGTAGGGCATACAGTATCACAACTTGTAAAGATAAAGTCCGCTATCCACACTTCCCCTTTCAAATCATTTAAACTGACTTCTTCATTATCTTGATTTACATATGAGAAATTTTTCACTTCCCAGTTTGATCTATTTTCTATTTCATATCCCGAACATGCTGTTAATATCAAAACAAAAACTAATAGAATAAACTTTTTCATCTTTTTTCTCACTTTCCCGCTCTTACTCTAAACAAAATAAGTAAGAGACCTTTGATTCTATTTAATGTTTTTCTTTATTTTCAGAAGTTGCACCTAACTCAGCCAGTACATTCCATTGACTGCCGCTTTCTTTTGTCTGGTAAATATCTTTTTTAAATGTAGTAAAAGTAATTTCTCTAGGGTTCTTAGGGTTTATAGCAATGTAAGAAATAGCATCCTCTTCTTTAAGTGAAGGAATTGAAATTTTATCTTGTTCCTTTGTTTTAGCATCCATTTTAATTAATTGACTCTTTCCACTGTAAACTCCCAAATATAAAGCTCCTGAGTTATCAAAGGCAACGGATGTTACCGGTGAGTTTAGCAATGGTTCAAAATTATTCCCATAATCCTTAGAATAATAGGCACCGTTATTAGTCGACACGACAACGATATTTTCTTTAGAAGGATGTACAGCTAAAGTTGCAGTCTGACCTTCTAGTCCATTCATTTCACTTTTAGTCCATGTCTTTGCTTCATCCAAGCTATAATATAGCCCATTTTCGCTCATTCTTGAGTTCTTCTCAGGATTAAACACATAGATTGCATGAGAATAATAACCAACCGCCATCCCATGGAAATCAATTTCACCATATAAATCTAGAGTATCAAGAGTTGCTCCTAAATCATTACTTTTCAATATACCAAAAGGATTTTTCATTGATGAACCTGGTGCAGGATGTCCGCTACTGTAAAAACCTTCGTCAACCATTGAAAAGCCCATATAATCATGTGGTTCTCCTGCATCGTTTGCAATCCAATTTCCTTCCTCATATACTTTTAATCCATCATGTGCAGGAATATAAAGGGATTTTCCATCATTGGAATATCCCATTCCGTGAATGTGCATCAGTTCTATCGCATTTTCAGTGTTTTGTGGTTTTGTGGAAGCCCCCCCTATGAAAGTCCCAATGAATAATACCAATCCTAATCCAGATAATATAAGATAATTTCTCGCCTTATTACTTAAAATCTTTCTTTCATCTGTTTTCTTTTTATTTAAAGCAGCAAGCTTTTTATTATAAACACCCCACAAAACTAATCCAATTATTATGACTACTATGGATATAATCATTCCATACATCATATATGTGTTTGTAGCTATCTCTTGTTTATGCTCTTCCTCACTTCCATGGGCATATACAGATAAAGGAAATATAACCGATACCAATAAAAGTCCAAGAACTGCATTAATTATTTTCATTTTTATTTCTCCTCATTCTAATTAGATAAAGAATCCCTATCACAATTGCAGGAGTTGCTAACCATATACATATGGTAGTGAAATCTTCTACAAACACGCTAAATCGATTTTGTACATTCACTGTACCCGACATTGCTAAGCAGCTTGCTCCTAAAAGTATTAAGCTGAAAGCTACTATATAATCTAACTTTTTCAATTCTATTACCTACCTTTTGATGATAGGGAAAGACACTGTAAAAGTGGTCCCATTATCTATCTCACTGTTTACATCAATGTCTCCATGATGGAGTTCAATCAGATTCTTTACAATCGCAAGTCCTAATCCACTTCCACCTAGTGCACGTGATCTTGATTTTTCCACTCGATAAAATCTGTCAAATACATAGGGAATATTTTCTGTTGGGATTCCAATTCCTGTATCTTTTACTTTCACTATAGCTCTCTCTTCAGCGGCAGTAATCGTTACTTCTACATAACCTGAAACTGTATATTGAATAGCGTTATCGATGAGATTAATAAAGATTTGCTCCAGTCGATATCCATCCCCCTCAATAAGACTCACATTTTCCGATGGGAAAAATTGAAGAGTTATGCCTTTATCCTTGGCCTTAAGACTTACTTTGTTAAAGACATTTTCAAGAACCTCATCAAGATCTACCTCTTCAAAATCCACTTGCAGTTTTCCTTCATCAAGTTTTGACAACTCAAAAAGATCATTAACTAGTCTTGACAGCCGTTTTGATTCGTCTTCAATAATTCTTAAATACTGGGACTGTTCTTCTTGAGAGTTAAAAAGACCTTCTTTTAGAATATGGGCATAACCTTCTAAATAGGTAATAGGAGTTTTGAGTTCATGTGAAATATTTGCAAAAAACTCTCTCCTATTATCCCTGAATGATTTTACTTCAACAGCTAACTCATTGATTGCAGTAGACAATGAACCTATTTCATCATTGGAATGAAGCTTTAGTTTTGTTTCTAAATTGCCTTTAGCAATACTTCTCGTTGCCTCTTCCATTTGCAGTAAAGGACTTGAGAGCCTTTTCGAGACAATTAAAATGATTCCTATAGCAATGAGGGAAGCTCCAATCCCAGCAAGAATAAGGGTTTTTTGTATTTGGTTGACAGAGGAATCCATCTGATTAAGGGATTCAACGACAAACACTGCTCCTAAAAAATTTCCTTTATAATTAATCGGTTTACCAACGCTAAGAAATCTTTCATTACCTAATTCACTTACCAGTTCTTCTTCTATGGGAATTCCTTCTGTTAACAATTTAAACTTTATGGAGTTTATGTTGCTTCCTATTTTATAGGTGTCATTACCTGAATTAGAAACGATTCTTCCGTGCTGATTGACTACTACTATATCTTTATTTGTAAGTTCTCCCAGCTTGTCAAGCATTTCAATAACATTAGGCTCTAAAGTATCTATCGAATGAGCATATTTTGTTGATAAGGAATTTAACTCTTCCTCGATCTGTTTATAATAAAATTGAATAAAAATTTTATTTGATACATATCCAAGAGGTAATAAAATCACCATAATAATCAGGAAGATAGTAACACCCAACTTTGTTACAATACTATTTAACTTCATAATAATTCCTTATCATACTCAAATTTATATCCTACACCCCATACTGTTTTGATTGGATTAAACGATAACTTAGATTTTTTTAACTTTTCTCGTATATTTTTAATATGTGTATCAATAGTTCGATAATCTAACACTTCATTTATCCCCCAAATTTGATCAAGGAGTTGATCTCGCGAAAATACTTTATTAGAATTCGATATAAAAAATAGCAATAAGTCGTACTCTTTGGGGGTGAGATCAACCGTAGAATGATTAGCTCTAATTATTCTTGATTCAAACTCTATCGTTAGGTCTTGATAAACAAATTCCTTGCCTGTGGGAGTTTCTTTCTCGAAACTTTTTGAGGACCTCCGTATGAGTGCGTTAACTCGTAAAATTAGTTCTTCAATATTAAACGGTTTTACTAAGTAATCGTCAGCCCCCACGCCAAATCCCTGAACTTTGTCAGTTATCTCCCCTCTTGCAGTGAGCATAATTATGGGAACATCACTAGTCCTTCTGACTTTTTCACACACTTCCCATCCACTCATATCTGGCATCATCACATCCAAAATAACCAAGTCCACCTCAGAAACCATTTTAGATAATGCCTCATACCCATCGGTTGCTTCTATAACGTTAAAATTCTTTGAGAGATGAATTTTAAGCAAATTCCTCATATTCCATTCATCATCAACAATTAGAATTGTTTTCTTATTACTCATAAACACCATGCCTTTTCACTAATCATAATGACCAATAAGTTATAGTATCTAGAATCCCCATTATAATCATTAAAACTCCTGTCGTTCGTTGAACAATGTTCCCTATCTTTCTGCCTCTTTTTATTAACACGCCACTAAACCCTAAATACCATATAATAAGCAACACAATAATTAAGGGAAGAGCTGTTCCAATAGCAAAAATGGTTGGTATAATAAAACCAATTGAAGTTGAAAATGCTACCGGCATTAAGCTAACAAAAAACAATACAAACATAGTTGGGCAAAAAGCTAATGAAAAACTTAACCCTAATAGAAAAGAACCTAATAGTCCATTACCCACCAAACTTCCAGGAACTGTAATAATATTTATACTCCCACTTATTCGGATTAATCCTAACATGAAAACTCCAACTATGACTAAAACTGGACCGATCACTTTACGAAGCCAAGGAAAATAGTAGGTTAACTCTTGTTGCACTTCTCTTCCCAAAACCCACACTAAAAGTCCTAATAGTGAAAATGCAACTATCTTCCCTAAAATAAAACTTATTGCATTTTGCCAACTAATCCTTTTTTGGATGGATTGATTACCGTATAAAAGCATAGCACTGATATTACCAGTAAATTGACACGGAGCTAAGGCACCGACGATTCCCAAAATTAATGCGTAAAAAACTGGCAGTGACTCCAGTCCATATAAAAGATTAAAGAAAGGCTCCATTAACCAAGTACTTAGCTGACTAAAAATATCATACAATCTTATCACCTATTAATTATTAATCCTTTTAAGATTATCACTAAAAATTGAAGAAATATTGAAGATTAGAATTTTTATGCAGTTAAGATTTGGAATTTCAGATAAAAGTAAAAGACCACTTATAAAGTGATCTTACGTTTTATTTGACTACTATATCGTGAGAAGAGCAGATGCTAATTTTCTGGTTTCCTTATTCAACAATCTGGCCCGATTGCGGAACAAATAATCCTGCCTATCAATGCAGGATTTTGATCAAACTTTAGTATAAATTATGTAGTGTTCTTTAGCAGAAGGAGAAATTAAAAGAATAAAGCCCATATATAATGGATAGTCATTAACTTAAGGAACTATGGGTTACATTTCAGTTGGAATGTGATTGAAGGAAAAAATTATAAGGCAAGACGAAAAGAGAGAAGGTAATTCCCTCATAGTTTTTTATTAATTAGTTGACCACAATAAATAAAAGCGTAAAACCCTAAGAAATCACACTTCTTTGAACCTCTGTTTTCTCCGTTTAACTGCATTATACTTAATGCCAATGATTTCAAAATTCCACCTCTTCCACAGTTCGTTCATGGAATACCGTGAATGGAGTTCATTTGAGTTATTTCCTTATCTATCAAAAGATATTTTCCACTTGCTTATACTTATTTCATTTGCTACTATAACTAACGAACGTTCGTTAAATTCTTGAGGTGATAGTATGAAAAGCAATGAAATTAAGGACGCAGCTCTAAAATATTTCACGATTCATGGTTATGAAGGAGCATCCCTTTCTCTAATAGCGGAAGAAGTCGGCATGAAAAAGCAATCCATTTATGCTCACTTTAAAGGAAAGGATGATCTTTTTCTGCAAGTTTTACGTGATGCAAAAGAGACTGAGCTCTCTTCAAAAATCCAATATTTCAGTAAAATTGATTCCCAAAATCCTAATAAAGATTTATATGGTTTTCTACAATTGATCATTGATCTTTTCCAAAAAAATGAGCAGTTAAAGTTTTGGCTGCGTATGTCTTTTTTTCCGCCAGCTCATCTTACACAAGCAATCGAAAAGGAAGTAATTGATATCGAGGAAAAGGTGCAGGCGATGCTTGAGAGTAAGTTTCAGAACTGGATCGATGCGAAAGCAATCATCGAAGATTCAGCAAAAACACCGACCCTCGCCTTCTTAGGAGTAGTCGATTCCATTCTGCTGGAGCTTGTATACGGCAATGATGAAAAACGGCTGAAGGAGAAATTAGAAGCCTCTTGGACAGTATTTTGGAGAGGGATTTCACATCATTGATTCATATAGAAAAGAGGTACTGATTCATGAAGAAAACAATAAAAGAACAAAAGTCAGTATTAATCATTCTTCTAAGCAATATATTCATTGCATTTCTAGGAATTGGTCTCATTATCCCCGTTATGCCGTCTTTTATGAATATCATGCATTTATCAGGAAAAACGATGGGTTATCTTGTTGCCGTATTTGCAGTGGCACAGCTTATTATGTCTCCACTCGCAGGACGCTTTGTTGACCGTTACGGCAGAAAGAAAATCATCATAATCGGCTTATTCCTTTTTGGTGTTTCAGAACTTATCTTTGGTTTAGGTAAGAATGTATCGGTGCTATATTTATCAAGGATTCTAGGGGGAATTAGTGCCGCTTTTATAATGCCAGGTGTCACTGCATATGTTGCAGATATTACATCCGTTAAGGAACGGTCAAAAGCGATGGGCTATCTTTCTGCCGCCATCAGCACTGGCTTTATAATAGGACCTGGCATCGGTGGCTTTATTGCAGAATACGGTGTACGCATGCCCTTCTACGTTGCGGCTGCCATTGCCTTTTTAGCATGCATTTCATCAATATTTATTCTAAAAGAGCCACTAACAAAGGAACAGCTTGCAGAGATTTCTGCTAATACAAAGCAAACAAACTTTATTAGTGATTTCAAAAGATCACTTAATCCGCTTTACTTTATTGCATTTATCATTGTATTTGTACTCGCTTTCGGTCTATCAGCATATGAAACTATTTTCAGCCTATTTTCTGATCACAAATTCGGATTCACCCCGCAAAACATTGCAGCCATTATTACAATAAGCTCCATCTTCGGGGTTGTTGTACAAGTATTTATGTTTGGTAAAATAGTAGATATACTTGGTGAAAAGAAACTGATCCAATTATGTTTAATTGCAGGTGCTGTATTAGCGGTGGCGTCCACTGCGATTACTAGCTTTTTGGCAGTGCTGGCGGTAACTTGCTTCATCTTCCTCGCATTCGACTTGCTTCGTCCGGCATTGACCACATTTTTATCCAAAGCTGCCGGGAAAGAGCAAGGATTTGTTGCTGGAATGAACTCAACCTATACAAGCTTAGGAAATATCGTCGGTCCAGCGATGGGCGGAATACTATTTGACATAAACATCCACTATCCTTATCTTTTCGCTGCTATTATTATGGTTATTGGCCTTAGTATTACAGTTATGTGGAAGGAAAAGCAATTGGGAGAAAGCTTAGCGAAATAATTTAAAAAAGCGCGGGCGACTTCGGCATAATCAGGACACAAATTCTTCCTGTTATCCATATGGATTCTTATATTTGAACAATGACCAAAAAGGAGTGAGGAACCATAGATACTATCTTATGGTTTCTCACTCCTTGATTTAGGTCATCCTTTTTTTTACCAGTCTTTTCAGAAGAACTTGTTTAGGTTCCTTTTTGATTTTGTCCCACTACATATTAACTTGTGCATAAATTTTACATCTCGTGGATTTCTTAATCATTTTCATGCATAAAATCAGATTCTTGTGCAATTTCCCAAAATTTTCGTGCACAAAACCAAAAAGTTGTGCATTACCACTATTCAAAACATGAACTGAGTCTTATAACTAGAGTAGATAATGAGATTACTATGGATTTGATATTCTTTATTCAATGAATTGCTTGATATTTTTTTTATTGAGTTAATTGTATCCTCATTTTGTAAAGCTCTAAGGTACCTGTTTTCATTATCACGTTCTTATCAATGTCAAAATAAAACCTCATTACTGTATTCTGTTTATAATCCACTCTGTTTACTTCCGCAATATTATTATCGATGTCTATCCTTACATACGCATATTCAACTATTGGCGTTATACTAGCTTTACTTGTCCAATTTTCATCCACTAGAACTCACACTGATCCTTGATAAATAGATGAACTGACTTAAATCGAATTTATGACTCTACTTCTTCAAGAGGACTTCTCTTTCTAGAAGATATGCCCCCTCTAAATATATAAACTATGGTCAAAAATCTATATAAAATGGTTGCGTTTCTTCATTCAAACAACATTCTATTCTCTGTCTGAAATTTTTCCAAGTCACCATTTCTAAAGCTTCCTCGATTGGGAAGAACCCCACTTCCAAACTCTCTGGAGAAGTTGTCAATTTACCTCCGACTGGTTTAGCTAGAAACAACGTGTTACAAATTGAACTACTTACATTTTGAAACACTCCACAAAATTTTAATACTTCAATATCTATTCCAGATTCTTCTCTAGTTTCCCTAATTGCAGCTTCTTTCAGCGATTCTCCTTCTTCAACTTGCCCCCCAGGCATTTCCCAGCCTCTCCGTGGACCTTTGATTAATAAAATTTCCCTTTGTTCATTAAGTACAATAGTCGCTGCTGAAATAATATGTTTTGGCGGCGTATAAACATCTTGTGTACTTTGTTTATTTGATATCAATAAACTTCCCCCATTCAATGGTTGATTGGTATATTATTATTTTAACAGGAATACTACTGAAAGAATGTCCAACTAAAATTACTAGTTTCTTTCTTTCTGCTTTATGTAATCATTTTCTGAGATTCTTTACAAATTGAACACTATGCTTTGGCATTTCGCTTTTACCACAAAAGCCTTATTTTTTCTTTTTCTTCGTCGATGAATCAAAAAAACCTAATGCAACCGCAACCGCCACAGCAATTCCAATCCAGGCACCAATACTCACAACTGCCACCACCTATAAAACCTTTACCTCTTTATACGTATGAGGCAATTCAATGTTTCATAATTTAATCATGTTTCTTTTTTATTTTGGCCTTATCGGATGTTAAAGACTGTGAAATAACCCAAGAACTTAAATGTAAGCATATTCGTAAAAGAATAATAGAAAAGACAATAGATGCTTATTTAATTTCTGACCCTATTTTAAGACCCGATTCTATAAAAGAAAAGCTGTACATAAAGACTGTGCTTTATCTCAATTATATAGTTATCAAAATAATAATTACTTCTCCACTAGGAGAGTTTCAATCTCAAATATTCCTATCCCATAAATCTGAAAAGGGCCTCATCGATTCGATAAGACCTTTTTCTGCTATCTCTTATTCCCTAAAAGTATCCCAACATCTCTTTATGGACGATACTACTCTTCAGCTTTTACATTCATTTACCTATGATCTTCACAAGGCTTACCGGGAATAATCGTCACATTCCCTTCACCTAAGTTCATTATAATACTAAACACGGTTTCCATTTGTTCATGCTTTAGTTGTGTCGGATCTTTATGACGGCAAATGGAGTTTGGGTAATGTGTATGGTCAGAAAGCCATTGTTTAATCGTTTCGACAGTGACTGGTTGATTATGTTCATCTATTTGTGTCATTAATGTATCAAGCCGTTGAAATGAATCCTGAATAGGATAATCTGGAACGTTAGTTTGAAGGTGAGCTGAACATATATGGTTTGTATGAACAACGGCACCATCCTTAGGTTCAATTCTACTTGTCCCACGGGGTGACACTTCTAATCCGATTGCATTCCCATCTTTAGAAGCGACTAAAAAGTGGGCTGGTGATGCGATTTGATCTGGTATGACCGTATCAAGTGCTTCATCGAAGGTATTAGACTCCAATATTGCTCTCAATCCAATATGAATCGGGATTTTTGGTGCCCATGTTTTCGTTTTAAGGGCATTTAAGCAGACCCCTATTCCTTCAGAATTACAGCCTATTTTTCCAATAATCCCACCTTCTGTCACCATTTGAATCCTCGGTTTATCCGCTTGGGTCATTTCGATTGATAAAAGGCTGTTTTGCTGTTCTTTTGTCCAATCCCAATTCTGGGCAAGCCATGTAGTTTCAGCTTGAATGGCTAGGGCGGAACAACCGTCATTTGCATTTGTCAGCGCAATTTCACTGCGTGCATTTAAGGTTAAAATGTCGGCAAATGAGACACCTGCCCCTTCGGCGATTCCCTCCATTTCGTCGATATATTCAGGGCGGAATTTTTCAATGGAAGGAAGATGCAGAAGGGCCTTATGATTCGCTTCCTTCCAAGATAGACGGCTATAACCATAGAATAGCTTTTCATAGGTTTCTAGACTTTGGTGAACCTCTTCTTTCCCTTGCCTTCCGTGCTGAACGCCAATATGATAGGCAGAGCCTTGGAGTTTTAGCTTCTTCAATTATAGATACCACCAGAAACTAGTTCAGAAAGCTGTTCGGTTTCATAAACCCTTTTCCCATCGATCATCGTCATTAGCACTTCAATATCTAAAATCTCTTTTCTTTCCGTATTTAGGATCGAACGGTCAAGGACAATAAGGTCTGCAACTTTTCCAGGTTCAATACTCCCTTTGAAGTCTTCTTCAAATGAAGCATAGGCCCCGTTTATAGTATACATACGAATTGCTTCAAGAATAGGGACACGCTGATGGATCCCTGCATCTTGGTTAGACTGCGATTTTCTATGAACCGCTTCATAAAGTCCCCGCATTGGCGAAAAATCGGTTACAGGAGAGTCAGAGCCGATAGCGGCCTTAATTCCATTCTGTAAATAATCATTTAGCGGATACATATGATTGACTCTCTCTCCATAGTGATGTAAATAGATATCTCCAAATTCATATAGAAATGCTGGGTTTGGAATTGGAATGACCTCCAATTCCTTCATTCTTTCAATGAGATCAGGCATTGCAACATCGGCATGTTCAATACGGTGGCGATGATCTTTTCGTGGATGAAGTTTATTGGCTTTTTCATAAGTATTTAACAGCATCTCAATGGCGGCATCCCCTTGTGCATGAGCCGTAATTTGCCATCCCATTTTATGTGCTTCAAGAAATAATTCGTCTAACTCTTCTTGAGATAAGTATTTGATTCCGTAATTCTCCTGATCACTCGTATATGGCTTTCGGGTTGCTATTGTTGGACCTGTACTACTGCCATCTAAGAATACTTTAACAGGGCCAATTTTATACTTTTCATCTCCTAAACCTGTCACAATTCCCGTTTTCAATACATCCTTTGCATAGGGAACACTTTCATTCAAAGCACAGTAGATAACGTAAACACGTTGTTTTAATAGATCTTTTTTTACAGCTGATTGCAGGGAACGCATATTGGCTGCACTTACTCCACCAGCATCATGAATACTAGTGATGCCTTTCTCTAAAAAATGTTTGGAAGCAATCTCATGTGCTTGATCAAATTCTTTTTCTGAATAGGAAGCAAGCCCTAACGTATTCATATGGGCGCTTTCTATTAATAATCCATTTGGCGTCCCATGTTCAGCCCGTCCAATCTTCCCACCTTCTGGATCAGGTGTATTTTCATCAATGTTGAAGATTTTTAAGGCATAGCTGTTTACTGCAGATATATGTCCACACGTTCGAGTGATGATGATGGGATGGTCACTTGATACAGAATCTAATTCTTCGAGGGTCGGGTATCGCTTTTCAGCTATCGTTTCATTATTGAAGCCCCATGCCCTTACCCATTCGCCTTTCGGTGCAGCCTCTGCTTTTTCTTTTAAGGCTGTCAATATCTTTGAAATACTGTTATTTTCAGGATCCTTACATGAAACGGCCAATTGATTGGTTCCATACATTGTAATATGGGCGTGTGATTCAATAAATCCTGGTAATAGCGACTTCCCTTGCAAATCGATAACATTGGTTGCACTTGATGACCATTGCTTTATTTCTTCATTCGTTCCGACAGCGATAATCTTATTTCCTTTTATAGCAACCGCTTCAGTAATAGTATTTTTAGCATTAACCGTGATGACTTCTCCGTTAATAAAAATGAAATCTGCTTTCATTTGTACCTCTCCTTATCAAAATATTTAATTAGGCTACAGGGCTTTGGTTGTGGGCTCTGTTGATTCTTCATATAATTCATCCACCATATCTGGGAAAAAGCGTTCAATCGTTGATCTGGAGGTTGGCTGTGTAAGTAGGGAGACGACAACGAATGTAGGAATGTTAATCATAAGTCCCCAGATACCTGCATGAATCCCTAACGGATGCGGAATCCAAACGGAAAACACAAGCGTTACAATGAAACCGGTAAGCAAGCCCCAAAACGTACCATGCTTTGTCGCTCTTGGCCATAAAAACATGCCGATAACAGCGGGAAAGGATTGGCCGATAAAACCGTAGCCGATTAATAGGATATAGACTAAACTTGCCGGCTGCATAATCGAAATGGGGGCAATGATCAGCCCCATAATCGGGAAAATCAATCGGCGTGTTAGCTTGCCAGTTGTTTGATCGTTCAATTTAAACAATGGCTGTAAAATATCTTTACTATAGCTTAGCGCTGTCGCATGGATACACGGCTCACTCGACGACATCGCCGCCGCTAGAGTACCTGCTCCCAGTAATCCCGCAATCAGAACAGGCATATTATCCACCGCCATTTGAATCGCAACGGCATCTGGATTAGCTAAGTCTGCATAGGTGAAAATCCCAATAAATCCAACGACAATCATCGGTAAACAAACGATATAAAAAGTGGGCAACATCATGGTCGCTTTACGAATAGCGTCCTCTGACTTTGCTCCCATCCATGAAATCCAGTGGGTCTGCCAAATCGAAAACATTGAAATGAGAATCGAAGTTGTCCAAAATTGAAAGCTCATATCCCCCAATGCCCCAGGTAATGTCAAAAATTGTGGTGCATCCTCTCTTACTCGCTCAAATACAGACGTAAACCACCAATCACCAGTGAATTGCTTTGTCGCCCAGATTCCAAAAGCCCAAGAGACAGCAAACATGAGAGCTCCTTGGAAAGCGTTGGTGATTCCTATTGCTCTTAAACCACTACGGAACAAATAAATCGAGATAATCCCTAAGGATAAAATGCACCCCAGCCAAACAGGGATTTTTCCAAAACTCATGACGTTTAATATGTAAGCGGCACCTGTCGTTTGTAATACAGCGTAGGCTAAAACACCGATTGAGGTAACAAAAGAAGCAAGTGCCCCCAAGCTCTTACTCTCATATCTGTCTGATATCGCAGATGCTTGTGTCACATGATTGTATTTCTTACCCAACATCCATACTTTAGGGCCGAAATACCAAGCCATAATCGCCATAAATGTTAAATAAACCACAACATATAACACGGGAACACCTTTCGTGTAAGCCCAGCCTGGTGCCCCCATAAACGTATAGGCACTAACTCCGCCTGCACCAACAAGTAAATACATCACAATCGGACCAATACTTCTTCCAGCTACTCCCCATTCTTCTACAGAGTCCATTTTTCTTCCTTTACCGGCACCTACGCCAAGCCAAACGGCAATAACCATATACAAGACAGTAATGATTAAAGGAATGATAGAGCCACTCATATTAATGGACCCCCATTCTGCTAGCTAGCCACATGATGGAGGTTGTCGTAAAAACAATGACATAGGACCAAAAAATAATCACCGGAAGTCCTAAAATGAGCATATCGGAATTAAATAGAACAATAACAGGCCAGGAACCAAGCAGGACATTAACAATGATCAAACTTAAAAAAATCCACCCTAATTTAGTTTTTGGTAAACGCAGTGTCGCTTTCAATTATCTCCCTCCTAAAATAAAAAACTTTCCATCTTTTCTGTCCAAAAAATTCGAGAGTTTATTTCGAGATTTCACCAGATTAGAAATTGAACACAACCTCAAATAATTACGAATATTATTACTATTCAGTTTATATTCATTCGGTTCGCTTTTCATGATACATTTTGCAACGCTAACAAGATAATAATTGGACACTTTGTAAACAAGCTGTCATTCAAATAGAGAAGGGAAAGATACACAAATTGGGATTCCCATGCTCATCCTTTCGATATCATTATTCAATTAAAACGCTCGATTACTTAATAAGAAAAATCCTGCACTGAGTACAGGATTTTTGATTAAGCTTTGCATTATATGGTTCAATTTTTTTCAATACGGAGTAACTTTATTTCAAAGCTACAGAAAGCGATTCCCTTCCTTGAAGACATGTCAACCTTATTTGATTTTTTTAGAAACTATATTTTGGTTTCAGATCACCTTTATATGGTTCATGTTCAACGAATATAGTTATGTCCTTGCCATCTTTGTCTTTACCAGTTCTTTTATACGTAAATTTATTATTATTAAGTTCGGTCAGTTCAAGAGCAGCACCATACTTATTATTTCCAATTGAAACATGGGCTCTTATTTTATTATCGTGTACAATATCGAAGTATCCATAATCACCCCGGCTTTCGCCTGTTTCACCATTGAAAAACTCATATTTATTCGTCTTGTCATCAAATTTTGCCAGACTTATAAACATTGAATTATACTTTGTTACATCATTGCCGTCTTCATCTATTACCTTTGTACCGTGCCAAAGGGTACTACCTAAAATTTTATCTCCATCAACGTCTTTAACAATATCTCCTGTAGTAGTGTTCAACTGCTTGTCCGGATCAGTAAATGACAGCTCTTTTTCTTTATATGGAACATGTTCAACAAACACCTCTACATCGTTGCCATTAGCATCTTTTCCCATTCTTTTATACGTAAAAACATCTTTATTTAGTTTTGTCATGTCAACAACAGCTTGATAATTCATTGATTCTGAAATTAATATTCTCTTCTTCCCATCATTGGTGATAAAGAATGTTCCGTTATCGCCACGACTTTCACCTGTCTTCGCATCAAAAAATTCATATCTTCCTGACTTCACATCATATTTCGCAAGACCAATGAAGTTTGCATTCTCTTTTGTTAAGTCATTATTTCTTTTGTCATACACTCTTGTGCCTTGCCAATTTGTGCTACTAAGAATGTTAGCCATTTCCTGTCCTTTGGTTAACTTATTTTCTTTTTTAGTCTCTTTTACAGTTTGTTCTTG
This sequence comes from Rossellomorea pakistanensis, assembly GCF_016908495.1. Classification (GTDB taxonomy): domain Bacteria; phylum Bacillota; class Bacilli; order Bacillales; family Bacillaceae_B; genus Rossellomorea; species Rossellomorea pakistanensis. The sequence goes on from NZ_JAFBDZ010000004.1 coordinate 370,052, forward strand.
CTTCTGTTTACTTTGATATTCTTTTGCGTCAGCACCAGCACTGCACCCTGTTAATACTAATGTAAACCCTAGCAGTATTGATGGTATTGTTTTTGCTTTTTTGTTCATTTTTATCTTCTCCTCATTTTATGATTTTAGAGTATTTTACATTCTTGTCTATTATTTAAAGTAGTGGTACGGTTTGATTAGAATCCTATACAATCTGTCTATTTTGCTCCTGCTTTTAACAAAATTTGTTCAATCTCTTTAAACCCCTGCTCACGTGCATGTTGTAAAGGAGTCACATTATTATTATCTGAAATGTTCACATCTGCCCCATGATGAATCAGCCATTGTATGGCTAGCTGTTGTTTTTCCCCTCCATTATTCAACACGATAGCTTCCATTAATGCAGTCCAACCCAGATTATTTACATGATTTACATCAATATCCGTTTTGGTGAGAAGCTCCTTGATGACCTCCACATATCCATGTTCCGAAGCAGGGATTAAAGCAGTTCCTCCATACCGGTTCGTTATCGAAGGGTCGGCACCTGCTTCAATCGTAAGTTTTAGGATATCTATATAACCTTCTGCACCAGCATACAAGAAGGGGTTATTTTCCATGTCATCCTGGATGTTTACGTCTGCACCAGCGTCAATTAGGATTTTTGCAGTCTCTACATCATTGTTATAAGTCGCAATCATTGTGGCCGTTCGCCCTTTTGAGTCCTGTGTATTAATATCGACACCTTCCTCAATCAATCTTTTTATTGTATCCGTTTCCTTCTGTCCAGCAGCTTGAATCAGTTGTTCATTCATATCTAGTTCCACCTTTATCTCTTTCTCCTGTTTATTTAGATCTCCATCTTTATCTGAGACACACCCCTGAAGAATGAAAATACATCCAACGACTATTAGCCACTTACACATGAAATTCACCAGCCTATCTCATTTATGTCAGCCTATCGATTTCTGCTCAACATATAGGGTAAGGTTCGCTGCTGACTAAAATCCTACAGCTTGAAAGAAATTCGCTTTACATTAGAACACACTTGATTAGTTGGATTATTTGTTTCAATTCAATATTCGTAATGGTAGCAATAGTTATTTTTTTGCTTTATAAAGTAGTTCACCCCTTACTGTTTCTAGAACCCATGAGAATAGTTCCTCCTTCATAAATTTTTCATTGAACTTTGTTACCACATCCATTATGTTAGTTCTTAATCTTAAACTGCCTCTAAATAAATTCTTAAAAAAAGATAAACTTTCCCATAAAATTTCTTAATATTTATAAAAAAACCGCCACCTTTGTGACGGTATTTCATTTAAACATTAAATCGGTATCCTGCTCCCCAAATAGTTTCCAAGAATTTCGGATGGGCAGGATCTCTTTCAATTTTCCCTCGTACTTTTCTGATATGAACGGTCACCGTTGAAACATCTGCTGCCGATTCTAACCCCCAAATATTTTCATAAAGCTGTTCTTTGCTTAATACTTGATTTGGGTGCATCACAAGAAACACTAACAAATCGAATTCTTTTGTTGTGAACGGGATTTCTTCTTCGTTAATATGAACTTTGCGTGCTGACCTATTAATCGAAATTCCATGAACGAAAATGGTAGTTGATTTTGCTTGATTTCCTGCTAAACGTTCATAACGCTCTAAATGTGCTTTCACCCTAGCAACCAGCTCACTTGGACTAAAAGGTTTGGTAATATAATCGTCTGCCCCTAAACCGAAACCTCGAATTTTATCGATATCCTCCTTTTTAGCGGATACAAACAAAATCGGAATATTTTTAACAGCGCGGATTTGTTTACATATTTCAAACCCATTTACTCCTGGGAGCATGATGTCCAAAACAATTAAATCATAATGGTTTTGAAGAGCCAGTTGGAGTCCTGCATCACCGGTATGCTGAATATCGACATGAAACTGATTAATTTCAAGATAATCTCGCTGCAGTTCTGAAATACTAACATCGTCTTCAATAAGGAGTATCTTTTTCACAGTACATCCCCTTTCTTCTTTAAGGAAAAGAAGATACTTGTCCCTTTTCCTATCTTACTTGCGGCCCAAATATCCCCTCCATGCTCTTGAATGATTTGTTTTGTAATCGCAAGTCCTAAGCCACTTCCGCCTGTCTGAGAATTTCTAGATTGTTCCGCCCGGTAAAAACGATCAAAAATGTAAGGTAAGGCAGCAGGCTCTATCCCTTTTCCATTATCCGTTACTTGTACAGTGACGTCATTCATTCCTTCATATAGAGAAATGGTAATGATCTTTTGATCCTTATTCATATATTTTAAACAATTGCTAATAAGGTTGGTCATGACGCGCTTTAATTTCTCCCTATCTGCTATTACATGTATCGGTTTGTCCATAAGATGAAGGTCAATCTGGATCCCATGTTGAAGTAAATCAAGATGAAGGTTTTCTACGTAATCCTGCATATAGTTATCCAGTTCAACGGTTTCAAAAGTAAAGGGCTCTTTTTTTAGATCCAGCTTGGAAAATAAGAACAGTTCATCTATCAATGAATCCATATATCTTGCTTTTTGGTCCACAGTTGATAAGTACTTGTCCATCTTCTGCGGCGTATTAGCTACACCATCTTTTATCCCCTCAACATATCCAATAATAGAAGTAATAGGAGTCTTCAAATCATGCGAAATATTAGATAGAAGTTCTTTTCGATTTTCCTCATACTGAATCTGGAGATTTACGGATTCTTTTAATTTTATTCTCATATCCTCAAACGCTCTATTTAATTGTCCGATTTCATCCTTTGAAGTAGCTTTGATTTTAAAATTTAGATCACCTGATTGTATTCTCTCTGCCCCTTTTCTAAGAATTGAGATAGGCTTGATAATGCTCCTTGAAACTAAATAATTCAACATCCCAATAATCATGATAAAAAGAAACAGCAAAAGTCCAGATAAAATTGGAAACAACTCTCGAATAAGCTCAGTATAGGAACTTGCCTTTCTTAATACGAAAATGCTGCCTTTACTTTTATCCGGAAAATAAAAATCAAATTTCACATAAGTAAAAAACAGGTCGTTAATTTTAATCGTATCTCTCGTATTGATGTTTGTTTCTTCAAATCCGGGGAGGGATTTAACCAATGCATGTTTGTCAAGAGCAGGGGAAGCATACTCAACTTTTGTACCCTTTCTTACAACAATCCCGATGTCCTCTTGCTCAATGCTTTTGAGTTCCTTTTCATTAAGAAGCTGTTCAGGATTTTTTTTAGCAAAAAGCTTCAAATCGAGAAACACACTTTCTTCTTCTGTTGTCAAAGGTTTTTGTACATACGTTTTTTTATAAAGATGTTCTATTGATTTTACATCGCCTGTTATGGCAAACATAATTAAAAAACCAGCTGCCAATAATAAAGTGATAGAAAAAAGGATCACCCCAACATAAGACAATAGAAACCTCATTTTAATTGACATCTCTTTCACTCACTCTGTTATAAATTTTCACAAGATCATTCCTTATTCTTATCATGCAAGATCCTTTTGTAAACCACACTATCCAGATTTAATAAGATCATTTTTTTCTAGGTTCTTTTCTAGAGTTTGTTGCTTTTAACAACATGGAAAATGCAGAGTGGATTGGTGCGGAAGGCATTTGACTCCTTCGGGATGCAGAGGAAAAGTCGAGACCCCGCAGACGGAACGTCGAGGAGGCTCGACTTCCTCCCCGCGGAAAGCAAGTACCTATAGCGGAAAGGAACGGTCAAATGTTTATTCCCCAAAAACAACAATCTCGCCGTAAAGAACCTTTTTCTAAGAAATTAAAAAAACCATATCATACAAATCTTAATAATTTCTAAAAAATAGATAAAAAATTCTTAAACATTTTCCAATAAACGACTTAGTAAGACCTGTTATCATCAAGCTATAACTAGTACTTTCCCCCGTTTGATCTATAATAACTCAAACATTTAAGACCAATAAAAAGAAACCATTTTGAAAAAAGATTGATCAAAATGGATTCTTCTTCAGTAGAATACTTTCCCTATCTTACTTTAAATATATTATCGGTTTAGGAGCATGAATATTGTTCGTTTTACATTCACTTCTGAATTCCGTATCCATCACAAATGATGTACATGTTTTCGGGAATTCGAACGGAATAAATTGCTGGAAGTTGTCCGGATAAAGATTTGCATTTCTGAATTCTCTATATGGATGATCAATGGGACTGTTTTCATGATTATTTTGTGTTTGCAGGTATTTAACAATGACATTGCCGATATATCGTCCTAGTTTGAGCCCTTCGTTATTATCAGATGGAAAATGAACGCCTCCATATAAGCGGCTAACCGCATCATCTTCAGCTATTTTCCGAAGCTTTTTTGCCTCTTTTGGGAAGAAATAGCTTAGCACGACTTCTGCACAACCTGACATGGTGGCATGACCGGATGGATAGGTTGGAAAACGCGGTGTACAAATAAATGTTTCCATCGTTTGATCATATTGATTAGGTCGTGCAACATCCCATTCATATTTCAAATCCCATACGACGATCATCGTGTCATTAATAGCAGACTGCACAGCAGCTAAGATCCGTGCTGCATAAGCTGGAGATACATCATACGTATCAATTAAGCGATCAATCACAGGCGTCCACTGTTTGGTAGGAACTCCAGTACCATAATAAATCGCAATCTCTTTTTCATAAGGGGTAAGTTTCTTTAATGTATGTTGAACAACTTGTAATTCTTTTTCAAAATCGATAAAGCTGGGATGTTTTATAGGGAATCGGAGCTTTCTTCCAGCTGAGTCAAGGTAATTTCCTTGTTTGTCACGTTTTAAATAAATGGTTGACCATAATCCGGCTTCAGGGGTAACCGGATCTGTAGGCGGTGTCCCTTCCCCTGCATAAGGTATCTCTGTCCAGCGTAAAAAGTTTTCTCTCAAGGTTTTCACCCTCCATTTTTGTATTCTCCATACTATGAAAGAATCAAAAATGTGAATAGGCTACTGTACAGATCAATGAACGAAAGAAACTCAATCAATTAAGTTTTTATCACCATCATCATTTAATTCGGGAGAGTAAGTTGCCAAGAGACACCGAACTTATCAACGAGCCAGCCAAATTTTTTACTAAATCCATAATGATCTAACGGCATTAGTTCTCCACCGCCATCTGTTAAATTCTCATAAAGCCGATTAATTTCTTCTTCTGATTCACATGTGATAAACAAGGAAAACGAAGGGGTAAACGTAAATTCATGCTGAATATTGCTATCAATGCACATAAATTCCTGACCCTTTAATGAAAAGGTGGCTTGCAAAACACTCCCCTCTTCCCCTGGTCCATTTGCTCCATAACGGGAAATATAAGTTATTTCTGAATCCTCAATTAAAGAAGTGTAATAATTCATGGCTTCTTCCGCATTTCCTTGGAACATTAAAAATGGTGTAATCTTTTTCAATATAACCAACTCCTCTTTTCAATCATTCCTCAATCAAAATTAAGCTTAGATGCCCCACTGCCTATACCAAAATGGCTGACACTACCTCATTCGATTATGATCCTTTATAGCTAATTTTTCCTGTTTCCACTAATTCCTTAAGTCCCATGAACATTAAATTCCAACCATGTTCAGATCCCTCGTGATATTCTCCAAGAGCTTTTTCGATATCGGATTGTGTCCAATTTTCTTCATGAGGAACGATGATGTTTTGTGTAAATGTCATTTCACAGCCTTGTTGAAGTTCTTTTAGCTCAACTGTAATCGTATCCACTGTTTCGCTAAACTGCGGCATTTCAAAAGTAAACACTAATTTTGTTGGAGGATCAATTTCAAGATACTCCCCGATCGCTCGATAATCTTTTCCATCTCGATGATCAATAATTTCCCAAGTGCCCCCTACTTGAGGATTATTTTGCGCCACCTTATTGGTCCCTTCCAATGTAAATAGCCATTTTCTCATCATCTCGGGGTTCAGCCATGCATCAAAAACTCTTTCAGGTGCGACATCAAAATTTCTTGTCATGTTTAAAATCGTGGTTGAACAGTTTTCCATCTAATAGCTCCTTTATGTAATTTAATGTTCTTTCTTTTTGGCTTTCAATAACTCCTTCTCAAGAAGATCAAAACGATTACTCCAAAACTTCTCATAAAAACGCAGCCATTCAGTAGCTTGAGATAATGATTCAGTATTTAAGCGACATATGTGAGTTCTTCCCTTTACACTCCTTTCGATTAAATTTGCTCGCTCCAGAACCTTTATATGCTTTGAAATAGCCGCCAAAGTCATATCAAAAGGGACTGCTAATTCAGAAACTGTTCTTTCTTTTTGCGCCATCATATGAACCATTTCTCTTCTTGTTGAATCAGCTAAAGCATGAAAAATATCATTTAAATTATCTTTGTTATGGTTAACCATATGGTTAAATATATCGGATTTCGCAATTATATTCAACTATTTAGTTAAATAAAAGCATTGGTTCTCTTAGAAATTGCTTGATTGCAGAACGTATTCCTCTAGTAGAATGACTGCTGACTAGACAATATTTATTAATTAAAGATTCTCCCCAAATACTAGGCAAGTCCTTTTTTAAACCAAAATACAAACTTCTTGATAATATACAATATAATAAAATTGCTTATTAAACAGAGATACCAGTTCCAATTTTTAAATTCAATTAGTGAACTGTAGTGTTCTATTAATAAGGTATAAGTTGAAACGGCTACAGCAAATAGTAAAGTGTGTATAAACTCCCTCAGCTTTCCTTTATCAAGGGGATACAAAATAATAAAAAATACTCCAAACGTTGGATATATAAGATAATGCATGGAAAAACTCATTTTTGTTGCAATAGGAAACTCTCTGTAGGGGTATTCAACACACTTAAAGAGCACTTGCATATATTCATAAAACCATGCAATCGCTTGTACAAATAGGAATGTTATATAGGCTGTCCTTTTACTCTCCTTAGGGATATACTTCAACAGGATTCCAATTGAAATCAGCCAAACAATAACCAGAATAAGGAATTCTTTACTCATAGTTCTATACCTGTACCAATCTTTTTCTAAACCAAAGATAGTATCTATGATTTAATAAAAGCGAAATCATGACTGTCAAAAGAGTCCAATACCATTTCCATTCATGATATTTAACCAATGAGGTATATTTCTCCAGTAATACCTCAAAAATTGTAAAGAAACCAGCAAAAGCAATGTAATATACCAGTGCCCCTTTCCATTTTAAGTTACCTGGATAATATAAACTAAAGATAATGGCAACAATAGGAAACAAGAAAAACTCAAAAGAGAAACTTGTTCTATTGTATTCATTTGCCTGTGGCAGTAGTTGAGTGGGATATTCAATCCAGCCCATTTCAACGGCAAATAAGCCTGCTGGCCAAGTGATAACTTGCAGAAACAGAAATAAAACGCATGCATCCCTTACTTTTTCTCTTGGTACCAATTTAAAAAGGGCAATGATGCAAATTAACGAGAAACTCATAAGAAACCATCTTTCAATATTCATTTTCATCATCCTAATAAAATGTATGAATTTATTATGTTTCAATTTATTTTAAAAATACCATTTGTAATTGTTGAAACGTGAAGGGTACATTTCAATATTTTAAATAACTAGATCCTAAAACGTAGCAAAAAAAGCGGCCGGGAAATTGGACTGCTGAAACAGTCTATCGTTGTTCAGCATCTTGCGTACATCCGTGAAGGATAGAAAATGAAATAATGTTTTTTAGCTGAAAAACTAAAAAGGCCCCTGGTTCAATCTATCGATTAAAACCAGAAGCCTTTTACCTCTTACCTATCCTTCGATATCCCGTTTGTTATATCCTATAAATCCTGCAATCATTAGAACAAGTGCAATAACTATCAAGATGGCAACCGGTCCATATTCCATTTCTTCTACCGGGAGTTGAGGAATGTGTCCATATGGAGAAATTTGTCCAACCCAATCCGGAAATTGGAATAACCCCCCCAGATAAAGCACAATGAATGAATAAAAGACGTACAGCCATATGAAAACATTTATCTTAGGAGTAAACCCAATCAGAAACACGGCAATCCCGATCATGACCAACATTGCCGGATAATAGACAACAGCAGCTCCAGACACCATCCCTAAATCTAATCCACTTTCCATCACAGATGTTCCTGCAGCCCACAGACCAAGTGCAGCAAGTGAAATCATCACAAATCCATTCACTGCGGATAGGACAAGGTAACAAAACATCAATCGAGTACGGGAAACCGCTCTCCCAAGTAAATGTTCAATACGATTCTTTTTCTCATCCCCATACAATTTATTGATAGCCATGAGAGGAGGAACCGTTCCTAATAATGCCATAATAACCATTAGCATCGGGATAAACTGTTCGCTTAAGGAACGGCCATCCTCAGGTTTAAAAAGCTGTTGCATCGTATCATTGGCCCCCAAAAAAGACTCTAAATCACCTAGAACAGATCCATAGGAAAGCCCCATCACAAACATACCGACAGCCCAGGCAATGATTCCTGTCCGCTGAAGCTTTAAAGCAAGGCCAATCGGGCTTTGTAAAAAGGCGGAAGCATGTTTCCTGCCAGGTCTTGCAGGCAAAAATCCAGCTCCTAAATCACGGACTGCATTCAAAAGATAGGCGATTATGAATAAAATGACAGATGAACCTAACAGCAATAAAACCGGCCACCAGTGATTACTTGAGTAAGCCTCAGTCTGAGTGACCCATCCTAAAGGGGAGAACAACGATAAGGTTTCATTGCTCACATCACCAAACGCACGTATCAGATAGGTTATAATCAGAATCGCAATCGAATATCCAATTGTACCGCGGGAACTCTCCGAAAGCTGTGCGAATACGGCCGTCACACCTGCAAAGATGATACCAGTTGCACCTAAAGCGGCACCATATAATAATGACCCCTCAAGACCCATACTTTCTATGTCGAGTACATACAATCCAAAGCCTGTTATCAATGCTAAAGCTGCATTTGTGATACATAAAACGAATAAGGTGGCATTTAAAGTAGATAGACGCCCTACAGGTAGTGAACGAACCATTTCGATTCGCCCGTCTTCCTCATCTGATCTTGTATGACGGTTGACTAGCAGGATACTCATAAGACCGACAACAACTGCTGTAAAAAGCAGCATTTGATGCGTTGTCATAGCACCCAGCGTGTAATGATCCAGGTTACCTGGGCCTACCATTGCGGTCATCGCAGGATTCCTCATGGTTTCAGCCATAGCGTCTCTTGCTTGTTGAGTTGTATACAGGTCAGTAAAAGCAACAGGTACAATTAACGTGAAGAAAGAAAGCCCAATTAACCATAACGAAATTCGAATGCGGTCCCGGCGTAAAATGAAGCATGATAGCCGAATCGTTCTATTAAAAAGATGCCCATCCATCAGGAAACACCTCCTGCTCCTTTATGCGCCGTATTTCCTGCGCCTTCATAATGCCGCATGAACAAGTCTTCCAACGTTGGCGGTGCGCTCTCTAATTTTACAATCCCAAATTGACTGACATACCTGATCACCTGTTCCATTTCCTCCGTGTCTACCTGAAATGAAACGCCTTGATCTCTTTTTACGATGTCATGCACACCTTGTAAATCTTGTAAGGCGGTAATCGGTTGTTTCGTTTCCACAAGCAGGTTCGTGCGGGTTAAATGACGTAACTCGCTTAATGATCCTGTTTCAATGATTCTACCCTGACGAATAATGCCGACTCTGTCACATAATTTTTCTACCTCAGATAAAATATGACTAGAAAGCAGGACACTTTTTCCTTCTTTTTTTGCATCCATCACACATTCCTGAAAAACTCGTTCCATCAGAGGATCAAGGCCTGAGGTCGGCTCATCCAAAATATAAAGGTCTGCATCGGATGAAAAAGCAGCTATTAACGCTACTTTCTGCCGATTTCCCTTTGAATAGGTTCTGCATTTTTTTGTTGGGTCCAAATCAAATTTCTTAATGAGCTCTTCCCGCCTGCTTTGATTGTTGCCTCCACGCAATGTCACAAAAAGATCGATCACTTCACCGCCTGTTAAGTTCGGCCACAAATTCACATCTCCAGGAACATATGCAATACGTTTGTGAATGTCAACCGCATCTTTCCAGGCATCCTTGCCAAAAATCTTTACTTGCCCTTCCGTCGCCTTTAATATGCCGAGCAGAACCCGAATCGTTGTTGATTTTCCGGCTCCGTTCGGACCGATAAATCCATAAACTTCTCCCTCATTCACTTCGAGGTTAACCCCGTCCAATGCCGTGAACTTTCCAAACTTCTTTGTTAAGCCAGTCACTTTCAGCAGACTCATGGTTGCTCCCCCCTCACTTTTTGTAAAAGCTTATTTTCAATATGTCCAAATATTCATAGAACTCCTTCCAATATGGGTCAAAATCGACTGAAGCAATCTTTTGACCCTTAAAATGATTGATCAGCTCGTTTTGATATCCTTCTATTGACCATCGGATGAGTTTAAATGCCTTATCGACATCAATATCATCGCGGAACAATGTTGGGTCAATATTGTCATACAGTATCGATTGACCTTTTTGTTGCAAGGCAGAAAGCCGTTGTTCCAATTCCTCCGGCAGCTTCACATTATCCGTTAATACAACAGTCGCCAAAAATTGCATCACATCAGGATTCTTATGGTAATAATCCATTTTAACCCTGGCTGCCTGCTTTAACCGCTCAATAAAATCAGGCTCTGTCGTATCGATAAGACTTAAATATCCCTCAACTAGTAAGTTCATCGCATAATCAATTAAATACAAATATATGTCTCTCTTGCTTTTGAAATAGTAAAAAAGCATTCCTTTTCCTATTCCGGCGTTTTTCACAATTTGATTCGTTGACCCTCGCTCGTACCCATTCTCGGCAAATTCTTTAAGTGCCGCATTTAATATTCGCTTCTGTTTATTCTCATTGAGGTTTTCAAATGTTTGATTAATCTAAAGAACCCCCTTTGCTATGGTTTATTCCTACTCGTATTAAAATAGACCACATCGGTCTAATTAAATGTAACACCATTAGACCACACTGGTCAATACCTTGTTAATTGAAAATAAAGTCATTTACTTCTACTAGCATGAAGCCGCATTTTCCAACGGAAAATGCGGCTTCTCTAATCAATAGTCCTTTACCGTTATTCCAATATTACGTTCCTTTAACAGTACTCATTGTCATCATATTCCCTTTAAAAATCTACCTACAAAATGGGCAAAAAGGGCAATCTTATTTATAAACAGAAAACTTTATTTCAAAGCCGCAGTAGATAGAGAATGTCAAAAGCCCTTTTCTCTCTGCATTCAGATGAAAAGGGCTTTAAACTTCTATCCCATCTTAATTTGTATTAACATCACAATATCTCAACATACCCATCTGATCCATGCACCCTTATCCTTTGACCGTCTTTAATCAGTTTCGTTGCGTTCTCTACCCCTACAACAGCCGGCAGACCGTATTCACGGGCAATTACGGCCCCATGTGTCATCAGTCCACCGACCTCTGTCACTAAGCCTTTAACGGAGACAAATAAAGGTGTCCAACTAGGATCCGTAAAGGTGGTGACTAAGATATCGCCATCTTCTATGTTTGCATCCTCCATTTTTAGAACGACACGTGCTCTCCCCTCAATGATACCTGTTGAAACAGGGATTCCTGCAAGGGCACCTTCAGGAATATCGTCGGTGTTATATTGGCCGAATAGTACCTCGCCTTCAGAGGTCATCGCCCGCGGTGGTGTCAGCTTTTCATAGTGTTCGTATTTCTCTTTTCTCTCCATTATTATCTGATAGTCTAGCTGATTTGTGCGAACGACCTCTCGAAGTTCTTCAAAGGATAGATAATAGATGTCCTCTTTTTCAGAGAGTATTCCTTTTTGCACAAGTACTGTCGCTTCCTTTATCAGGGCCATCTTATAAATATAATAACGACTGATGAAGGAATACTTCGGATATTCACGATAGCCGATATAATTTCGAAGAACGCTGATCATTTTTTTGGTTTTTTTCGCTTTTTGATTGCCACCTGGTATTTTCTCCAAGCGTGTTACAAGATCCTCCGCCTTCTCCTCTGCTTCTTTTCGACCCTGCTCAAACTTCTTACTGCGAGCATTGGGTTCAAAGTTCTTAATATTGCTGAGAATCATCGGGATGAGTGCGGTTGGTCGCTCACTCCAGCGTGTTCGTGTGATATCGATTTCCCCGGTACAGCGCATGCCGTATTTTTCAAGATACGCTCTTAGCGAATCCATCACAACGCCTCCACCTTCTACTTTCACCAACTCTTCAAAAAAGGACTCATCCTTCGCTTCTTTGAAATAGGTCTTTACTGCCGGATATTGCCTTACGACATCTGATACATCCAGGAGGGCAAGCCCCATTTCCGATGTCACATTGTAAGGGACAGATTGGGAAAGGATGTCGGCTGTATTCTTGTCACCAAGCCATTTTTCCATTTTCTTATTAAGCCAATTAGCGGCATACACCCCTACCATGATGACACCCAAGCTTTGTTGGTCATAAAGCAGTTTCTTTAATTGCTTATGGTCCTGTTCAATAAAATCGAACAGCTCCTCTCCTGAGAAGTTTTCGATGGTTTGCTCTACTTCTTTTAAAGACGCCTGACTCTTGGAAATGAGACGTTGCACGATAGTTATGTCATTTTTCTGGTAAGCTTGAATGGCTTTAACTGGAAGTGACCAAGTCAGTTCCTCAGAGCCAAGAGTGAACATTCTTTTCCCTTTAGGCAATGCCATCATGAAATCCTTCCTCTCCATTAAATTGGAGATTACATTATGCATCAGTGGGTCGTTTTTCCCCATCGTTGAAAGGATAAGCTTTCGTCCCACCGGCGAGGCTAAATCGTGCGAGAGGTCGAAAAACAGCCTTCCCCCAGCTGTGTTTAATTCAAACCTGGACAATAGGGAGAAAAATGAAATCCCCAATGGTTTGATCGCTTCTGTCATCATCTGTTGATGCCCGACAGACATGTAAACACGGTTCTCTCCATCATTCGAGTCCAACATAGGGTAAAGGGTCGTGATTGGGCGACTTTGGACAATATAAAGTGTATTTTCAAAAAGGCACCATTCGATGTCCTGCGGGCAGGAAAAATAAGCTTCAAGCTTTCTCCCCAGCTTCTCCAGCTGTAGGATCTGGTCATCTGTCACTGTTTGTTTAGTTTGCCGGTCAGGTTCGATTTCCTGTTCCTGTGTTCCACCTTCTGTTATGGCATGGATTGCCACTTTCTTAGTAGAAATTGTCTTCTCAACAATCTTTCCCTCCCGTACCTTATAATTATCAGGATTTACGAGCCCTGAAACGAGCGTTTCCCCTAACCCAAAGCTTGCGTCAATCGAGAGTACCTTCCTGTTAAAGCTGACAGGATCGGCTGTAAACATAATTCCCGATGCTTCAGGGAAAACCATTCGTTGAATGACGACTGATAAAAAGACTTTACTGTGGTCGAATCCGTTTTGAATACGGTAGATGACTGCCCGTTCTGTAAACAGTGACGCCCAGCATTTACTGATATGCTCAAGGAGAGTTTCTTTTCCAATAATATTTAAATACGTATCCTGCTGACCAGCGAAGGAAGCAAATGGCAGATCCTCAGCTGTCGCACTTGAACGTACTGCATAAGCATGCTCCACGCCAAGCTCTATATGTTTATGAGTGATTTCTTCGGTAATCTCCTCAACCATCCCAAGCCCTTCAATAACTCTGCGGATGTTTTTACTAATTTCAGCGATCCTTTCCCTATCTTCCACCTTTAGGAATGAGAGCTCATCCAGCAACTCCGTAAACTTCTTATTTTTTTGGACGACTCTTTTATAAGCTTCAGTAGTGACACAAAAACCCTCAGGGACACTGATCCCTTCAACTCTAGATAACTCTCCCAGGTTTAATCCTTTTCCCCCGACGACCATGAGCTTTGTTTTCTCGATCTCCTCAAAACCAAGAACATAAGCAGACATCGTAATCATCCTCCTCAGCCATTTAGAAAATTAGCCTTCAATTCCAAAACGAACCATATTTAAGAATCGTGTTCTTTCCTTAAGTAGCTGTTTATGATAGTCTTCATCAAAATCGTTGATGTCCATTACTTCCGCTAAGAATTTCTTTTCAAAGTGTTCCATCGTGACCATAATCAATTCAAAGGCTTGCCCACGGTCCGCCCCTTCTTTGAGGGGAACATTTTCAAAGAGCCGCTCCCAGATTTGATTCCTTTCCAACATCAAGTCCCCATACTTTTTGTAAATGTCCGTCTTCAATTCAGAAGGTGGCTCTTTAAAAGCCTCAATCAACAATTTATACACGTCTCTATTTTTCAGTAAAAAATTCAGCTTCATCAGGCTATACTTTTCTTTCATTTCAAAAAAGTCCCCTGTTTCGGGTAGGTGGTCGATACCAAGTGCCGTTCTAACCATATCGAAACATTGGTCTAAAACATAAAAATACAATGTTTTTTTATTTTTAAAATGATGAAAAATCAACGCCTTGGAAATACCCGCCGCTTCTGCCAGCATTGCGGTGGACGTTTTCTCATAGCCATGACGGGCAAACACTTTCAGACAGGCATCCAAGATTTGTTCTTTTTCATAAACTTGTAAAGGCAAGTGTTATACCACCTTTCTTATACTAACCAATTGGTCAGCATTAATTTACCATATACTAACCGATTGGTCAATATCTCTATTTAGATAACAAATTCAATTTATACACTATAAATGTGAAATAATCCGAAAGTTGAAATGACCATCTCAAAAGAAGGGAATGAGGTGGTGAAATTGAGAGAAAGCCAAAATGACCACCTCAATTGAGTTATTTTGAATGAGGAATGCTGCAAACTACATGTAGAAATGCACCACTTTTTGATTTTATGCGTGAGAATAACTTGGAAATGCACGAGAATCTAATTTCATGCATGAAAATGACTCAGAAATGCACGAGATTAAAAAATTTATGCATTTTCTTGATAGGAAGAGATGATATTTTAAATAAAAACAAAGGGCTGTCTAAAACCAGGGAGTCAGGAGCACAACTTCTTTAGACAGAAGACTGCTATCTTTAACGAACATGGTGGTTCCTGATCCGGTTTTGGACCGCCCTAAAATAAAGTTATTCCCATTATGTTGACAATAAATTGAGGAAATGGAACTGAAAACGCTAGCTGTTCAAGGAATTACTTTTCAATTAATATGGTTCAGCCTCGTGTCCTTTTTCCACAGCATTTTCAGTTGCGTTAACGCCATCTTTGTTACCAAGTGGTGCTTGGCTCGATCCGTCTTTAGGGGCTTTCGCCAAGCCTTCTCTTAACAGGCGACCATATTCTTCGTCTGCTTCTTCAGCAAGTGCAACCATTTTATCCTGAAGCCTTTGGTCACATTTGGAAAGGTCTGATACAAGGTTTGAAATTAATTCTGTTCTTTCCCATTCTTCAAATCTACGGTACGTTTCACCGGCTTGTTTTGTATTGCTCTGCCTGTCGATGGACTCACGTACCAAATTCCCTTCAATGTTAGGTGTATATTCTTTTCCAATTTGTTCTGCTTCTTTTAATCCGCCCAAAATCGATGGTTCATAGTTAATATGAGGGTTCTGGCCAGGAGCACGATCCACTTTATATTGCATTTGACCGCCATTTTGATTCGTCGCAACCCGTTTTTTCGGAGCGTTAATCGGTAGCTGCAAATAATTCGCTCCCACGCGATGCCGTTGTGTATCGGAATAAGAAAACGTCCGACCTTGAAGCATTTTGTCATCTGAGAAATCGAGACCATCAACAAGGACACCTGTACCAAATGCAGCTTGTTCTACTTCCGTAAAATAATCCTCAGGGTTTTTATTTAAGACCATTTTCCCGACCGGCAGCCAAGGGAATTGATCCTCCGGCCATAGCTTCGTATCATCAAGTGGATCAAAATCCAATTCAGGATGCTCATCATCGCTCATCACTTGAACAAGTAGCTCCCATTCAGGATAATCTCCACGCTCAATCGCTTCGTATAAATCCTGGGTCGCATGATTAAAGTTTTTCGCTTGTATTTCTTCCGCTTCCTTTTGTGTCAAATTCTTAATGCCTTGCTTTGGTTCCCAGTGATATTTAATAAGTACAGCTTCTCCGTCATTGTTTACCCATTTATATGTATTCACTCCCGATCCCTGCATCATACGATAGTTTGCTGGGATTCCCCAAGGCGAATAAACAAATGTAACCATATGAAACGTTTCCGGAGAGCTGGCACAAAAATCGAAGAATCTTTCGCTATCTTGAATGTTTGTAATGGGATCTGGTTTAAAGGCATGAATCATGTCAGGGAATTTCATGGCATCACGAATAAAGAAAATTTTTAAATTGTTTCCAACTAAGTCCCAGTTTCCATCTTCCGTATAAAATTTCACAGCAAATCCACGTGGATCTCGGAGTGTTTCTGGAGAATGACCTCCGTGTATAACCGATGAAAAACGGACAAATACTGGTGTTTTTTTCCCTTTTTCCTGAAATAATTTCGCACGAGTATATTTCGAAACCGGATCGTCACCGGCGGTTCCATATGCTTCGAAATAACCATGTGCACCAGCACCCCTTGCATGGACAACACGTTCAGGAACACGCTCTCGATCAAAGTGACTGATTTTCTCAATAAAATCATAATTTTCTAATGTAGCAGGGCCGCGGTTTCCTACTGTTCTGGTATTTTGATTATTCGTAATAGGATGTCCCTGCCTATTTGTCAAAGTGTCTTCGTTTTCAATATTTGTTTGATTTTTACTATTTTCAATCATCTTTTAACCTCCCTAGATTTTTTAAACACTCTCAGCATTGATACTTAAAGATGGATGACCAGCTGAATAACCACTCTATTCCGATCATAAGAGCCTAAATATTCCACTTATACTTTTTCCCACATATATAAAAATCATCCATTTTTTCCTGTACGAATTAAAAATGTATAATTATTTAGGGTTTGATATGTGATTAATAAAAGAACAGAAAATTGTTTATTCAAAAAAGTTATCCAGCCTTGGGCTATAAAATAAAAAACCAAGTGTAAAGTCTTTCGATTTTACACTTGATTTCCTTTTTCTCTATTGACGTGTCTCCACGTTTTAGGAATTACTTCCCTCTTGATTTTTAAATGGATCTTTATTTGGTGCTACTTCCTTTGCGAACTCTGTCATATTCGCCATATTTGGCATTTGACCTGTGTTTCTTGAGCGTAAATTATTCATAACGTTTTGAACAGGACGCATCATATTGGTATTGTTTCGGTTTCTTCCTAATCCATAGGCTGCTGCACTAGCACCAATTCCTAACAATGACGCCCACATCATCCCTCTATTGTTGTTTCTTCTTCTTCTGCCAACCATCTTTAAAAGGTTTTTACCTTGACGTGAATTGAAAAGCATTGTCATCCAGTTATTCATTTAGAGCACTTCCTCTATAGAGAATGTGAAAAGCAAAAGAATCACTTTTCATCTTCTAATATGTGCTATAACCAGATTGATAATGCTGGCAATGTTTTGATTTAGTGGAGAATTTTCAGGTCAAAACATTTCGTTCTTTTCCCATGACTCCACTGTTTTATATGCCGTTTGTGGATCGCAGCCTTTTCCAAGCAAGTAAGCAATCGCAGCAACTTCTGTGAGTGCATGTGAATAGGATGTATATGTTGCTTCTTTTAACCCATACTCGACAAAAGGGCTTACTGCTTGCAAAGTCTCATTTTTCAGCTCTTCATAAGGGTTATATACCCTATTATGAAAAGGGTGACCATAATACATCAATCATCCTCATCCTTCCTTCATAATACTTCATGTTTCCTTCTATCTTATGATGAGGAAAGCATTTGGTCATTTGTCCTTTTTTCAAATAGCTCTTTTCGTAAAAATTGTTGTTTTTTTAGGAAGCCTTTTAATTAAAGCTATTGGTAAATCGCTAATTTCTTCTTAATCCGACCTTTCACTTCTGACATCAAGCATACAAAACGTTACAGAAACTTTGCTTTTGCTCTTAAAGGCAACAAAGTTTACAAAACAGCCTTTTAAAATCATCCTTCACTTGTCAAATAATCCTTTCACATGAATTATTGAGTTGAATCATATCTATGAAGTAAACGATTTTCTTATAAAAGGAGTGATTGCTTTGTATTATAACTACTATAGAGTGAACAACTGGCAGTCCATTCTGAATTTTTTACAACAAAGCTTGTATGCGGAAGAAATGGTTTGTGCGATGAGTAGTGAACTTTATCATATCCCTGAGACCCAGGATCTAAAAGGGAATAATGAGATGCACGATCATTTAGTTCCCGCTTCTTACCATCGGGTGACCTCAGTTGGTTCTGCCATAAGGCTTGTCAACGGAGAGCAACGGCAATCCATTATCGCCACAATGACAACCTGTATCGTAAATGCTGAAAAGCAGGATAAAGGAGTTCGTGAAGGATTAAAGGTGATGGAGGAAAATGCAAGCATCGAATATAAGCCAGTCATTCGAATGATTATTCGATGGCAAAATCAAGCAGAATCTTATTTAAAGCAAGCAAAGGATTCTTTACAAGCGATGGGAGTTTCGTTTCCTTCAGGAAGTGACGAGCAAGGTGGAGAGTATTAGGATAGTATCTAGATCAATTTAGCGTATTCAATTATGGGGAACAAAAAAAATAACAAGTCACGGTTCTTTCAAGTTTTTCACTTTTTATCCGGTTGGATAATATTTGTTTTCCGATTGATAATAGAAGCAATTTACATTACTTTCTTGGTTGAATTTTTGGGCTGTCTGGTAAGTCATCGACTATCAGACGGCTCATTTTGATTTTAGAAATATTGATAAATAACGTTTTGTTGTTAATTTTCTGGATTTTCCCTTTTCGAAAGCCCCTTTTCCTAGTCTTGAATGTGGTAACGCACAACTTATCGATTTTATACACCAAACGAATTATTAATGCACAAAATTACAAATTCATGCACAAGTTAATACATAGAGACGAATAAAAAAGGACCCAGGAACCACTTCAATAAATAGGAGATAACCTCAGTAGCACCTTCTATCTAGTGACGATCATATGGTTCCTGATTCCTTTTTAGACAGCTCACTTTTTTACACTTTTGTTTTGTCCTTCATCGTCGTTATGAAGGAATTTTTTCCGTGTTTCTACCGTGTTTTTGCCTTCATTGACGAAGGAATTTTCTTCCGCATTTCTATAATATCGTTTATTGCACGTAAAAGTCCGTTGTCCTAATGTTCCTTACTATCTAAATGATTAAGTATACCGAACGGAAACATCTCTTGCCTTTGTGACAAATTGATTAGTAAAACAATTTAGCCTCAACTATATTTCAATCTCGATCCCAACATTCCGTTCTTTCGATTGAAAATAAACACCTTTTGCCACTGCGAGGTCAAAATAAGCAGCACCGACTGATTTAAAGAAAGTGATTTCTTCTTCATGTTCCCTTCCTGTTTTCATTAGATTTGCTAGCTCATAAAGCTCTCCATAAATATCGTTAAACGACCATGTTCCCTGATTAGCTGCATGAATAAGTTCACCTGCTTCATCCTTTACGCCGGCTAAATCATCGACGATTATTTTAGAAGAGCGTGAAACCGTTGTATGATCCACTTCTCTCATATGCGGTAAATAAGACCCAACCCCGTTAATGTGTGTACCTGGCTTTAAATCCTGTCCATTAAATACAGGCTCGTTGGAACGAGTTGCACAGCAAATAATATCTGCTTGACGAACAGCTGTTGATACATCCTCGATCACTTCAAAAGGAAGGGTTACTCCGAATGCCCTTAGCTTTTCACCAAACTTTTCTGCTTTCTCTGGGGTTCGATTTACTAATAAAATTCGATCAATGTCCCTAACAGCTAACACACCAAGTGCTTGTTCAAATCCCATTGCTCCCGTGCCGATAATAGTGAGAACCCTGGCGTCTTTCCGTGCAAAAAAGTCTGTAGCAATACCGCTCAGTGCCCCCGTTCGAAGTCGTGTTAAATAAGAAGCATTCATCATGGCTAAATGCTCACCATTTTCTGCATCCGACAGCAAAATGACTCCTTGTGTCGTTGCCTTGCCCACTAAAGGATTTTTCGGAAAAATGGTCACAACTTTCACCGCCGTAACTTCGTTAGATAAATCTGCACTTGGCATATAAAGGGCGGATGCCTCGTGCTGCGGAAAATCAAGTACTGTACGATGAGGATTATTAATTTTTTCAGCGCCATATGCATGTAATACCGCTTTCACATCCGCTATTGCGTCCTTCATTCCATATGATTGTTGAATTTCGTTTTCATTTATGATCAACATTCGATTTTCCTCCTTGAAGCAAATGAACCATCGTTTACATTGCTTTACTATTATACGATTCGTCTAATTTCTGATTGCTTCGATCTTTTACTGCCCAAATGGCTGCCAGTGAGAGAACCGCTGTAAAAATAATATAAATAGCGACAGGAACATAAGAGTTATTAAACTTGCTAAGTAAAGCCGTTGCAACTAACGGAGCTGTCCCTCCTGCCAGAGCAGCACCGATTTGATATCCGAGTGTAATACCAGTGTAACGGATTTTTGCATCAAAAATCTCCGAAAACATAGTGCCAAGAACTGCTGTAATGGGTGCCCAAATAATCCCTAAACCTATCACGGTAGCAATCATTAATAGCAGTACCGATTTTTGCTGCAACATCCAGAAATATGGGAACGCAAATATGGCCATTCCAATCGTTCCGAATATGTACAACTTTTTGCGACCAATTTTATCAGATAAATTCCCCATAATTGGGATTAAAATCGTCGTTATAACCGTTGCGATCATGACGGCCGTTAATGTGGCAGTCCTTGAGAATCCCAAATTTGACGTTGCGTATGATACGACAAAAGTGCTGAAGATATAAAATGGAGCTGTTTCTACGACTTTGGCTCCCACGGCAATAATCACTTCACGCCAATAATT
Source organism: Rossellomorea pakistanensis (assembly GCF_016908495.1). GTDB lineage: Bacteria > Bacillota > Bacilli > Bacillales > Bacillaceae_B > Rossellomorea > Rossellomorea pakistanensis. The sequence continues at coordinate 391,022 of NZ_JAFBDZ010000004.1, forward strand.
CTTAAGCGTTTCTATAATTGGGAGCTTTGGAACTTCTCCAGACTCCTGTACTTTTTTAAAAGATGGTGTTTCATCAATTCCTTTACGAATCCATAAGCCAAAAATAACAAGTAGAGCACTTATGATGAATGGTACACGCCATCCCCAAGTCATGAATGCGTTTTCAGGCAGCAGTGTCATAATCGATAAGGCAATCGTTCCAAGCAGCATCCCTATCGTCACACCCATCTGAGGAATGGCACCGAACAAGCCCCTTTTTTCATCAGGTGCATATTCAACCGCTAACAGTAGAGCACCTCCCCATTCACCACCAATTCCTAGACCTTGAACTAAGCGTAAAGTGATTAATAAAATCGGCGCCCAAATCCCAACGGCTTGATACGTTGGAAGAAGTCCCATCCCAAATGTGGCAATCCCCATCAAACTAAGTGTTAATACAAGTGTTTTCTTTCTTCCAATGCGGTCGCCAATGTGGCTAAAGATCACACCGCCAAAAGGGCGGATAAAGAATGCTAGCGCAAAAGAAGCATAGGAAAGCAAAAGTCCAATTGTTGGATCCTCATTCACAAAGAACAATTGGTTAAATACGAGTGCTGCAACGGTCCCATATAAAAAATAGTCAAACCACTCAATCGAACTGCCCACTAAACTTGCGATTAAAACTCGTCGCATTTGTTTCTTTTCCATCGTAAATCACTCCCCTAAAATTGAAGTATCACTTCAATTTATATTTCTCTCTATTCTAGATAATAAAGAATTTTCTGTCAATATTTTTAGGAGTATTATTGAAGATTGAACTTGTAACCAAAATTCTCATGTATAATGTAGAAAGATACTATATACAAAAGGAGACATTCTTGTGCCTTCTGATTCAATTGGAAAAAAAATAAAATTCTTGAGAAAAGAGCGAAAACTAACTTTAAAGAGCTTAGCCGAACAAACAGACGTTTCGATCAGCTTTTTATCACAAGTAGAGCGTGGAAAATCAAGCGTCACATTAGAGTCGTTAAAAAAAATTGCTGATGCTTTAAATATCAACCCAAGCTACTTTTTTTCTGAAAACCGCTCTCAAGAAAATTCAGATGCGAAACATGAACCATTTCACTATCAGGATTTATCTCACGATATTCGTGATGCTGTTTTTTCCCCCATTCTTGTCACTTTAAAGCCTGGCGAAAATAAAGGAAGTGCGTTTTCCCACAGCGGTCATGAATTTATCTATATTATTGAAGGAAAGTTAACGGTGGAAATATACGGGGAAAGATTAGAACTTCATGAACAGGAGTCGTTTATGTTTGATGCGAGAAAAGCCCATTACTGGTTTAACTTCTCGGATCAAGATGTACGTTTTTTGGTGGTGTCATCGAAGTAACGGAGAGTCTAAAAAGGCAGATCCTCCAAATGAAATCACTTGGAGGAGTTTAAGTATTTGTCAAAAATTAATAATATATCTTGTGGTCTTGCTGCATGAGTTTAAAAGTTTTTGAGTATGAAATGTTTCAGACTAAGAAGAGGATTGATGACATTTAATGTTTTAATAAGGCCAAACATTCGCAGCTTATCTTTCAAATGATGTCGGCTTCTTAACCATTTTTTGTTTCTTAATCTTTTTCTTCTGTTTAGTCAAAATAGTAAACCATACTTTTGGGTGGAAAAGGTGCAAAGGGGGCTTCAATAAATTCATTACTCTAACTAATCTAAGATAAACCTCCGGATCAAAAGCCGAAAGCTGATATACTTTTTTACTATACCACTGTTTAAACGGCTGTAAGAGAGGTCTGGCCCCTTTAATATCAGGGTGGCGGAATGCCTCTGTAATGGCCATCTCCCATGGAGTGACAATCAAATTAGAAATTCTCTTGTGAAATGATTTGGTGAACCCTTTATCAGGATAAGCAGAATAGTTAAAATACCTCTGTAACTCTAAGGCTTCCATAGCAGCGACAGATATCCCTTGGCCAAATACCGGATCAAAGCGGCAGTGAGCGTCTCCAACCACCAGAAAACCTTCAGGGACATCCGCAAGGTCAAAACGTCGACGCACCTGATAAGGAATCTTATGTATTTTTATCTCTGAAATCGGTTCAACTTGTTCTAGAAATTGAAGCACATCAGGGACAGGTAACTTTTCGGCATAAGCGAAAAATTCCTCATTTGTTTTTGGCGCACGTTCGTTGGCGTAACCACTAAAGGTAACTGAGAATCGATTCTTTTCGATCGTTTGAATAAATGCACCGTACGGGTTTTCAGGGAAACTGGGAGAAATCAGAAGATTACACCAGTCTAGAGGGTCCTCACTTTTCAGACGAAAAAATCTGGTGGCATAAAAAAGTTGAATCCACACCTTTTCTTCCTTAATCTCTACACCGTATGATTTAAGCCATTCTATATTCTTTGAGCCAAATCCGCTAGCATCAACAACCAGATCTGCAAGAAGTTCTTCTTCTCTTCCTGTCTTAAAGGAACGTACCCGTACTCCGGAAATTTTATTACGTTGATGATCTAATATAAGTTTCTCAACCTTCGTTTCGTACTTGGTTACAATATTAGAAACTTGATCAACACGGTGTTGTAAATGCCACTCTAACATAGGGCGGCTTTGTTGAACCATGACTAACTCCCCGGAAAACTGTTGCTTCCAGAACCCAAAATGATGCCACTTCAAATCTCGTGTAAAGTTATTTACAATACTCCCGTCTTCTATTAATTGATCAAGGAAGTGTGGAAACAACTTTTCTATTGCTTCTTCTCCTCCTTTTAATAAGACATGAGGATGATAACTTTGTGGTACTCTCTTCCTTGGGGCTTTTTCTTTCCATCTTTGACCGGCTTCCAAGATGATTACTTGTCGAAAGGTATGCGATAGGGCTTTAGCAGCTAGATTCCCAGCGATGCTTCCTCCGATAACGATTACTTTCTCCAATATGGTTCTTCCTCCAATCTTCCTGCAAGTATTCGTCGTCTCTCAATCATTATGGGATTGTATCTTCCACTATAATTTTCTATACTAGAATCCCACAACCTCTATGGACATAAAAAAATTAACCGGAATTTATTTCCTGTATATTTCATGGTACGTGAATGTAAAACGAATGATTATTTAAAATAAGCTTTTTTTCACTCAACAGTGGGATTAATCGAGTCCCAGTGACTATGAATAATAGTAATCCATCCCAATCTAACCCCGAAAATACAATTGATCCAACCAATCGACCGCCTGGCATAGTCAGGTCATTTTTTAAAACAGAATGTCGCTTAACTTTTATATTGGGTAGACTCATTCAAAAAACCAATGGATGGTCCATCGGTTTTCCATTTGTCGACTTTACTTTTGGGTTTTTAATTCATCCTTATTTCAATGATATTCTAAAAAAATGACCTCTTCAATAAATCACAAAAAAATAACACCAAAGTTGTCGGTCCTTATCAATAAAACTTAATATTTACTTAGCTATGCAAACCTCCCCTCAACCAAGGGCGATGTTGAAAAGGACCGATTGGAATTTGGATTAGACTGGTTTTTCCTTGTGGATCCATCTTGTAAATCTCATCACACACGTTTACATCATACCCAAGAAGAGGATGCCCCCCCATTCCAATGGCTGATGCCGCTAACAGTAATCGTTGTACGAGCATACCTGCTTCCATTTGCTGGATACGATATCCTCTGTACCCTAGTTCTGTTTTGTAGTGATCCAGGTCCCCTGCTACATGCAGGCAGAGCGGTACTTGGAACAAATTCACATTATCTAGGGACATACCGTATTGCAGCTGGAGTCGATGATCTCCAAGGTTTACCTGTCGTAGCTCATGAGCAGCGCTGTCATAATGATAAGCGCCATTCGGAATTCCTTCCACATTATACAAGCAGCCATATAGTGACACACGGGACACTTGCTTCCTCTGTGCTCCATCCAAGTCATTTCGATACGAGAAAGAAGCTGTCACCTCCTTTAGCAATTCGGCGAGTTGTACATTGCTTACTTTTTCCAAAATGAAATCCATATCCGGTGAATATCGTTGTCGGCAAGCCGAAGCAAATTCATACGATAACCGCTTCACATCAGGTAGCGCGATCACTCGGTCCTCACCATTCATATTCTTCTTTGTCTTGACCTCCCGAAACGATAGGGTAGATTCTAGCATGGACGCTTCATTCATCTTGGTTATCATCGGAAACTCTAAGACCTTTTGTGACCGGACGTAATGATGATTTTGAATCGCCGGAATCTCCCGGCATAATTCGGTGGAAGTGGTGTCACTCCCTCTCATAAACCAAATGGTAGGCTCCACCGATAGCGGGATAACCGCATACACGCTCTCCTCTCGTTCAGAAAGCCCGAGCAAATGGTTAATGGCGCGATCAAGAAATTGGAAGTACACTCCCGATGCAAAGCCAAACCGTTTTCCCACTTCAAGTAGCTGCCCCAGCAGCACACCAGCATCCAAGCCTTGGAGACGGTAGGAAAAGTTATTGTACTTAAAGAAATTTTTCCAAAACATGGTCGATACAAAAACAGCTCCAAAGCAAGTGGACACTTCACAACGACCACCAAGAGCTTGAGATAAATAGGAATCGAAATTCCCTTCACGCAATAATATCAAGCGGTGGTGTGCCACATCGTAATGGTACATACCAGCAGGTAGATCTGTAAGCTTCAGATACACGTATACTTCATTTGGATACAACGCCCCACCGGAAGGAACAAATCGCCGATATGACTGCATAAGGTCCGGTGATTGTTCCGTAGAATCCAAGGTAAAAACGGAATGGGAAATCTGGTTAAGTCCGAATACATACCAGAGAAAATGACCGATCCTACGAAGGTCTGGCTTTTGGGGTCCATCCCGTCCTTCAAGTGCCAGTGGTACTTCTGGAGAAAGCGGAACAGAAGGCAAGCCATGATAGAGCTTATACGCAAGCGGGGCATCTTCCCAATCCACTTCCCAGTTCTCTGGGCTTACCTTATCAATATCAAAATGTAGGTTATGCAGAAATGCCTCTAGACTCATCCTCCTACCTCCTAGTGACTGCTTATGGAAACGGATGTGGATGTGGATTGAGCTGTTCAAATGTGAGTGGCTGTTTCGTATAACCGAGTTCCATTGGTACCTTGAGCACCCTCTCAAGGCCTGTTACGCGGGTAAGGTGATGTCCGAATGTCATCGGTAGCATCCCTGGAATCAGTACTTTTACGCAGTACAGTCCGTTTCGCATTGTTTCCGTTGTAGACTGGTCCACCACTATCACATCGAGATTTAATCTGCGAAACACCTGAAGAATGTCCTCCAGATCATCGGACAGGTCTTCATGCTTTGCCTCCCGCTTAAATTCCTCAGCAAACGTTCGCAACGGACGATTTTCGTCCAGCAAAAACTCTAGGCGTTCTTGTGCTTGTGGCAAGCCGTACAGCATGCCATGATCATCCATTTTCTGGACCAGAGAAGAATCCTTCAACATCCGCATGAACTCTTCCTTGTTCGCCTCTAATTTCTCATCAAGCGTCAGCATCATGCCAGCCAACTCGTGAACAGCACTTTTCACCGCCCGTACTGGGTCAGGATGTGCTCCTGCAGCACAGATGATATTCATTCCCTTTCGCTTACTATTTTTTGCCATCGCCCAAACGCTTGGAATCCCGTTCTCCATCGTCGCGTTATACAAATACAGATCATACCCCGCCACTGCCCGCACACGGTCAACCATCAAACTCAATTCTTGATTGTTAGCAGAATATGGGTCAAGACGAGGGAGCGGCAGCTGCCCATACCAAGTCATCAGAAACGCATCTCGCTCCACTACTTCCAAAATACCGTAGAAAATGGCCTCCTCTAAACTTCCGCCTAACGCGCATCCATTAGAAGTTTCATAGACAAAACCATCTCCGCAGCCCAAGCTGTAATAGGCAAGCAACTCTGGAACCAAAATTGGACGCTCTTGTAAAAACGAATAGCCCCATACCCAATTCATTGAACGATCAGGATTAAACGGTTCAAATGGAAAGTTAGGTTGTTCATACTGTCCCTTCTCGTGTACCCCTACTTTTATTGGATTGAGAGCTTGATCCTTCAAGTTATGATAACTATCATAGACCACTGTTCGTTTTCCACGGGGGGATATACCGCATGAACGCTCCAAACCTTCCAAAATGGCCGTCAACTCACTTATCGCATAGGAATGAGTCCGGCCAGCTGTTCCCTCGTCCGCTGTAAATAACGGCAGATTTACCATGACGTCAGCAAACGGCGGCGCGAAATCATACATTTTGCCATTTAAACATCCAGTCCGTTGATCCAGGTAGTCTTTAGACAGAACCTTTTTCAGCTCCTCCAATGGACGACATCGGTATATGTTAGTACTGATTTTCGGACTTGGTTTCAATGTAATTTGCGCCAGAGTCGAGGAATCATTTGGTAAGGAACTACATACTGGACACAGAGAATCGGGTAGAATGAAGTGCCATGAGCTCTCCATTGTTTTCAGGTTGATCAAAAACACCCGTTCTTCCGAGTGGGCTAAGCTGCCTTGCAACACCCTCTGCGCCTCTGCCTCGAGTAGGTAAGCCATCTGCAAAAGCCCCGTACGCGATGCCCACGCATCACTTGACATTCCACCGTACTCCACCAGCTTCTGTTGTAGCTCCCACATTTCTTTACGGTCGCGTCCAGCCATGAGGTGTCGCATATCTGCACATTGAGAGCACCCCGGTGTACTCGGGCGAACTAGCGGCCCAATCACTCCTTGGCCAAATGATACAAAGCCTCGTAGCCAAGGGATACCAGGTGATCGTAACACTTCTTCTGCCTTTTGATGAACGGAGGGATTCCAGGAATCATGCAACACCAGAACCAAATCAGTCACTTCCGGCACTTCCTCCTCGAAATCTGTATGTCGAACGATTTTGTACTGAGAGGACAGTTCTGCGCAAACGCGGTCCGCCAATAAGCCTTCTCCGACTACTACCACGACAGCACTCAACGGGATTCCTCCTCTCGTAACACCACTCCAAACACCCCTGCCAGTTCCTCTTTCAAAAATGGTTCTAACTCTAATTCGAAGACTAATAGACGCTTGTGGTTCAGATCTAAAACCTGCCTAGCAGACTGTAAGGCCTCTGATGGACTCGTCTCTTCACACGAAGGGAATTCAAGGTTAAGCGAAACCTTTTCCTCTAGAAACACGGACGAAACCTCCAACGCTTGCGTCTTAAGGTAAATCTCCTCGTTTTGTTCCTTTATTAATGCCTGTTGTAAAGCTTTTCGCAATGCCAATGTTCTATTTAAGTCTACACCGCCATACCAGCGATCGTTCGTCCCAACCCATACTACAGGGAAACCGGACACTTCTTCTCCCAAACCGACTATTGGTGCTCCCTGCATTGTAGTTAGTGCCTGCAAATAAAATCGGCAGCGTTCATCCTCTACCGAACTTAGATCTACTCTTGAAACAGCATTCCTCCCATCTGTCTGTTGTTTACTCAGCTCTTCAACCAAACACCTTTGCAACCCTCGACAAATGCCTTCCGCAAACGTTTCCCCTGCTCCGATACCAACAAATGCCCCCCCTACATCATTAAGTGAAGATTGATTCGTAACGAGCAAACTAACCATTCGCGACACATATGCTTCAATCCCGGCTAGACCCGCTTCACGTCTTGCCTCCTCATGAGTCAGTTCTGTACAGATGATGCTTGGTAGCAGCTCTGCCGGCCCTTCCGACAATGGATCGACTGCCTGAACGCGACACTGAGCTAACGGCAGCTGCTTCAAATCTCCTTCCTCCCAAACATGGAATATCCCTGATTCCGCTGATGCCAACTGACTAAAGGAACGAAACAACCTGTTATGCTCACCTCTGTTAGATTTTTGTTTAAGCCGTAGATCGAAATCTTCAACCCATTCGGCTGCCATACGTCCGGTCACCTTTGGATGAGGTATGAACGAATGCCATTTTCCTTCCAACGTATCCAGATCAAGCAGGTAGAATTGATTCTTCTGTTCGGATTCGGTCACTCCTGTAACTTTTTTAAACCACTCAAATACGATTACATTGGCCAACATTGCTCCAGCTGTCGATGAGAAGGTATGTGATGAATGGTCTTTACAAATCGCGGATTGGTGTATTCTGTGCCATGCAGACTCCCAGCATCCCTCAGAATCTGGATGCACCAGCGGACCTGCCACACCTCCCTGCAACAGACGGATCGCGGGTAGGAACAGCTTTTTCTCTTCCCTGCAAACCATATGAAGAGCTCGTAGTTCTTCTACATTATCCTCCTGCGATACATATAAAATTGAATCAAATGGCTGCACAATCTCCCGCCAATCACTTACTCCCTCCTTCTGCATGGAGACCTCTTCCATTCGCACTTCGGGATCTGTCTTGCGTGCATGTTCCACCAGTTCCATTAACCGATGACGATTGGTCGGTTCTGAATCCGTTACGAGCACGTGGATCTTAGGCAATCCGGACTCAATCAACGCTGCAACCAATGAGTTTAAGAAAGGACCAGATCCTATCGCTAACACAGTAGCCTGACGATAGATTTGAAATCGGTAACCACCTGAATCGCTTATACTGTCCAAAAATTCAATTTGAGAAGCATGCTTTTTAAGAACCTGTTCAGCCAATTGATGCGGCCGGTCTTTACTCACATCCCGAACATACCCATTCCGATACAATACTTCTGCAATTTCATACACACGATTACGGTGTGGACCTGGTAATCCATTTGTCAAATCATCCAACGTGTACTTCCCATTTAACATCGGCATCAGCTTTTCAACCCACTGATCGATCGTACTTCCTTCCATACGAAACGAGCTTACGTTGTTTCGAAAGTACACACCGCCGTTTGAATCAGGGAGAAAAGAAGAGTCCCTTTTCACTTTCAAACGCATAGAAGGGGTTAATTTTGTCATCACGTTCCTCCTTATCCGTTATCTAATCATATTCTGCATTATTACCCTCTATAATCCTATGTAGTGTAATTTGTCTATTATGTCTCACCTTATAGAGAAGAGCCCCTGCAACAACTTCTGCAGGGGCTCTTCTTATTAGGCAATCACGGTATACGTTAGAAAGAGTATTATTAACCGCCGCAACGTCCTCCACCACAGCGACCGCCGCAGCGCCCACCACAACGACCACCGCAACGCCCTCCACAGCGACCGCCACAACTAAAGCAGCTAAAGCAAAAAAAACAAAAGAAGCAACTAAAGCAACGGAAAAAACCACCGCATTGTCGTGCCTGATCCATATAGTACTGGTTTTGGTCCCAAGGAACTGCCTCGTTCGCCTGGAAATCACCAACATTTAACATTTGTAAATCATTTTGAAAATCATTCATTGTCATACCTCCGTATTTAAACTAATAAACAGTGACAAGCAACATGAAAAGAGGAACAGAAAGAACCTATCATCAACACAAAACTGTGTAGCAGGATATTCAATCAAGGCTTTAAACACTCTCACCAACAAAATATGAACGGTTCTGGGGTATTGTTACTATATCAAATACCCATTTTTATTTGGTTTTCGTAAAAGAGTTTAGAATGAAAACAGGCTGACCACATAATCAATAACATTTAAAGACAGCAAAGAATTTGTACCGATAAATTAATCTGAAAATTAAATAATTTCATTGACTAATCTCACTAACAATTTTAATATAAATATATAGAAAACACGGAACATTGTTCCGTATTATGGAACTAGAGGTGGAAACCAGCATGGATGTTGTAACTGTAGGTGAATCAATGGTGTTGTTTGAGCCTAACGAAAATGGACTCATTCAATACACAGATCATTTCAAGAAAAGAATTGGAGGTGCTGAATCTAACGTTGCCATTGGGTTAAGTAAATTAGGTCATTCTGTTTCATGGATTAGCAGGCTTGGGGATGACCCTTTTGGACGTTATATCTATTCATTTATTCGTGGAGAAGGAGTGGATGTAAGTCAGGTGAAATTCGATTCCAATGCTAACACTGGAATTTACTTCAAACAGACGGGAGGGTTTAATCAAACGAGTATTTATTACTACCGTCAACAATCTGCAGCTAGTTTTTTGAACCATAATGATATGAAGGAAGATGTCATTTCAAAGGCTCGCTTTCTTCACATAACAGGGATCACTCCAGCCTTAAGCCAAAGTTGCTACGAAACCGTTATACATGCGATTAAAATCGCAAGAAAACATAATGTAAAAGTGGTATTTGACCCTAATATTCGTACAAAGCTTTGGGATTCTTCAGATTATATTCCGATTTTGAAAGTGATTTTAAAAATGGCCGATTTCTTTCTACCTGGAGAAGATGAATTAAAGCTCTTGTTCCCTAATGAAGCACCTGATGAGATCATCGCAAAGGTTTTAAAGTTTGGAGTCTCCACCATTATTGTGAAAAATGGAGCAGCGGGTGCCACTTACCATACGAAAAGTGAGAGCCAACATGTAAGCGGTTATCCTAATGAACATGTAAAGGACCCCGTTGGTGCTGGCGATGGATTTGCTGCTGGATTTATTTCAGGGTTAATTGAAGATCTTTCTTTATCTGATTCAGTGAAAAGAGGAAATTTAATAGGATCGATGGTCACCATGGTTCATGGCGATTGTGAAGGGCTCCCGTCAAGACAAGAAGTTCTAGGTTTTGAAAAAAAGACTAGTGATGTCCATAGGTAGGAGGAATTATTTAGTGATGATTGAGAAGTTAAAGAAAGATAAAATTGTAGCTATTTTTAGAAATGTTCCTTTTGAGGAACTTTTACCCCAAGTCGATTTACTGGTCGAAAACGGAATTAGGATTATGGAGGTTACCTTAGATAGTCCTTCTGCCTTAAGCTCCCTTTATGAGTTAAAAAAGAGGTATGACCAAGATATTCATCTAGGAGCAGGAACGGTCATGAGGTCGGAAGATGTAGCAAGAGTCAACGATATTGGAGCGGAATTCATTATTTCTCCTCATATTGATATCGAAGTGATCAAAGCAACAAAGGAATTAGGATTAACCAGTATACCTGGAGCCTTTTCTCCAACAGAAATAGCTACTGCTCATCAGTATGGTGCCGATATGATTAAGGTTTTTCCCGCCTCAACTTTAGGTGCTGAGTATGTAAAAAACTTAAAAGGACCTTTTTCTTCTATACCGTTTATGGCAACAGGAGGGATCAATGAGCATAATGCGAAGGAATTCCTTGAAAGCGGATACACGTCATTAGGGGTTGGTTCATCTCTTACATCCGTTAAAGATGGTGATTTAATAGCTTTTAAACAAAAAGTGAAAGCCTTTACTAATTTACAACTACAATAAGGAAAATTGGGGGTATTAAAATGGGTGATGCACAATTAATCTATTTGTTAGTGTTTCTTGGATTTCTTATTGCTATGATAGCTGTCGGAATTCTCGTCAGCCGAAATGTTAGTAGTGGTGAAGACTTTCTCATGGGCGGCCGGGGCTTGTCTACTCCATTATTAATCGGAACTACTGTCGCAACTCTAGTCGGAACCGGCTCCAGTATGGGGGCAGTAGGATTTGGCTTTAGTAATGGTTGGGCAGGAGCTCTCTATGGAATAGGCGGATCTGTTGGAATGATTCTGCTGCTTCTTCTCTTTGCCGATGTTCGAAAATATAACTTTATGACATTTTCTGAGGAATTAAGCTTTTATTATGGAGCAAATAAATTAGTAAAAGGATTAACTTCTATCATTCTTTACGTCGCTTGTATTGGATGGTTGGGAGCACATATTATTGGAGGAAGTTTATACTTAAGCTGGATTACCGGAATAGATCCCACTCTCTCGAAAATCATTGTGGCATTAGGGTTTGGTTTATATACTCTTATTGGAGGCTACTTAGCCGTTGTTTACACAGATGTAATCCAGGGTGTCATTCTTTTTTTAGGATTTGTTATATTAACCGTCCTTGCCATTATAACTATTGGAGGATTTGGCGAGCTTAGCTCTAAGATCACACCGGAAATGGGATCGTTTTTAGGGCTTGAAAAATTAGGAGTGATCCCCGCTTTATCATTAGCGGTTGTTATTGCTGTAGGAGTACTAGCTACCCCCTCCTACCGACACCGAATCTACTCAAGTAAGGATGAACACACAGTTAAAAAAGGATTTTGGATCAGTGGAATTCTGTTTGCTGTCTTTTCCTTATTCCCTGCAATTGTAGGAATGTCCGCTTACATTCTTAATCCTGAGCTCGAATCTGGTTTTGCTTTTCCTTACTTAGCAACAGAAGTTTTTCCCATTTGGATTGGCGCCATTGTCCTAATCGCTGGACTTAGTGCGACGATGTCATCGGGAAGTTCTGACTTTATCGCAGCCGTTGCCATCCTCCTTCGAGACGTCTATCAAATATTTACTGGCAGTGTACCGAAAAAGGAAAAGATGGTTCTGTTTTCAAGAATATCATTAGTCATCACACTTGCTCTCGCTTTGTTCTTTACGTTGTTTACCAACAATATCATTACTTATATATCTAATTTTATCTCTACCGTTATGTCTGGTTTATTTGTGGCAGCGTTGTTAGGGAAGTTTTGGAAAAGAACGAATTGGCAAGGTGGAGTGGCCAGTCTCATTGCAGGGTCGGCAACCTCATTTGTTATCTTAAATAATGAAAGCATGCTCACCTATTGGGGAAATCCGATTATCCCATCGGTGATCATTGCTTTATTGGCTAATATCATCATTAGTCTTATCACACCAGCTCAGAAAATCTCGAAGGAAGAATCACTGCGCTTACTAGAAGAAGAAAGGTCGATGGTGGATGAAGGAACAACACTCCCCCATGATCAAACCTTTACACAATAGGAGGATATCAATGGATCACACACCCTATATTGTTATTGATGAAAGCATTCTGTTGAAAAATATCAGAAAAATGAGTGAATTAGCAAAAGTAAATAATATTCACTTAAGACCACATATTAAAACCCATAAGATTCCCCACATTGCTAAATTACAGTTAGCTGAAGGGGCTGTCGGAATTACGGTGGCGAAAATTTCAGAGGCCAAAGTCATGGCGAGTTATGGAATTGATGATATCTTTATTGCCTATCCGGTTGTAACTCCTTCAAAAGCTGAGGAACTGCTTAAACTCAATCAACAGCTTTCTAACTTAATCGTTGGCGTGGATAGTCTAGATGGGGCTCAAGTTCTCAATAAATGTGCAGAGAAGCATCAGCAAAAACTACAAGTTCGATTAGAAATAGATACTGGGCTGGAACGGACAGGAGTTCAGTATCAAGAAGCTACTTCGTTAGCCAAACAAATTGTAGAACTAGAATCGCTCACACTGCAAGGGATCTTCACCTTTAAAGGAGCGGTTTACAAAGGCGAAGCAACAACAGATACTACTTTAGCTGGTCAAGAAGAAGGGCAACTAATGATTGAGGTAGCCAAACAAATCCGAGAAGCAGGGATTCATATTGAAGACATCAGCGTTGGCTCTACTCCAACCGCTGCTTCAGTCGCTGCCGTCAAAGGAATTACCGAAATTCGCCCAGGCACCTATGTATTTAATGACGCCATGCAAGTCAAATTAGGGGTTAGCGATTGGAAAGATTGTGCGGCCCATGTTGTAAGTACTATTGTTAGTCGTCCATCTGAACATCGTGCCGTGATGGACGGTGGTAGCAAAACCTTTGCTACGGATGTGCAGCCCAATTTCGCCCCGTTACATTTGAAAGGATTCGGTTCTATTCAGGAATATCCTGAAGCTGAATTTGTTCGCATGAATGAAGAACATGGTGTGATTAACACCAGTGATTCAAACCTAAAAATAGGAGATCAAGTAAGAGTGATTCCAAATCATATCTGCAGTACGATTAATCTTCATAACTATGTTTATCTGAAAAAAGAAAATAATGAATACCAAAAGCTATTGATTGAAGCAAGGGGAATGATCCAGTAAGGAGTGAAGTCTAAATGCTAGATACAATCATCAAAAATGGAAGAATCATAGATGGAACAGGCAACCCTTGGTTTTATGGAGATGTAGGCATCAAGGGGGGAAAAATTGTTACGGTTGGACACTCTACTGAGGAGGCAGGCGAGATTATCCATGCCAATGGCAGTATAGTGTCTCCTGGGTTTATTGATGGTCATTGTCACTCTGATCTCATGATTCTCGATTTTCCAGAGAGTGAAATTAAACTACAGCAGGGTGTCACAACGGAAGTAGTTGGAAACTGCGGGCTTTCCCCCGTTCCAGTCAATCCATTATACAAGGAAGAACTCCAAAATTATGTTGAGCCTGTCTTAGGTAAAGCGAATAAAGAGTGGAAATGGCAAACCATCAGTGACTATTTCAATGAGCTCGATCAAAGTCTAATTTCTGAAAATGTTGCCTCCTATGTCGCCCATGGTTCCTTACGTATTGCGGTTATGGGATTTGATAACCGCCCTCCTACTAGAGAAGAAATGGATGAAATGAAATATATTTTGGAAGAAGGCATGAAAGCCGGAGCTATTGGACTTTCAATCGGGCTCCTGTATTCACCAGGAAGCTATTCAGCCAAAGAAGAAATTGCTGAATTATGTAAGGTTGTAACCAAGTATAACGGGCTTTTTTCCACTCACATAAGAGGCGAAGGCAATAATTTACTTCCTTCCGTTAAAGAAGTTTTGTGGATTGCTGAAAAAGCAAATGTCCCTCTTCATATTAGTCATTTAAAAGCCGCAGGTAAACGAAACTGGGGCAAAGTCATGGAAGCGATGGAATTAATTGAAAAAGCACGGAGTAACGGAATGGATGTCACCTGTGATGTCTACCCGTATTCTGCAGGCTCTACCATGCTAACGACCTTACTTCCACCATGGGCCTTAGAGGGCGGATTAACAGCCGTTTTAAACAGATTAAGGGATCGCCACGAAAGAAGTAAAATCAAACAGGAGCTTGTTCAAGAGCAAGATGAATGGGATAATCTTGTCGTTTCAACGGGTTGGGATAGCGTCATTCTATCTTCTGTGAAATCTCCTGCTTTAAAGAAATATGAAGGTCAATCCATTCTCTCTATTAGCAGTGAAAACGGAAAAGACCCTGTTGATCAAGCATTTGATTTATTTATCGAAGAGAACGGAAACATCGGGATTGTCTTTTTCCACATGGATGAACAAGATGTACAGCAAGTGATGAAGTACCAAAACTCTCTGATTGCTTCTGATAGTTTAACCTGTTATACAGGGAAACCCCATCCAAGATTGTTTGGGACTTTTCCAAGGGTATTTTCTAAGTATGTAAAACAAGAAAAAATCCTTTCCATTGAAGATGCTGTTAGAAAAATGACTTCCTTCCCCGCTAAAAGATTTGGGTTAGGAAACCGTGGGCTCTTAGCGGAGAGTTACGCTGCCGATATCGTTGTCTTTGATATTGAACAAATCGAGGATAAAGCGACGTATGAAGACCCATCAAGGTATCCTGAAGGAATTCAATATGTCTTTGTAAATGGAAAATTAACAACCAAAAAGAAGCAGCATACAGCCCAAAAATGTGGCTGCTTTCTAAGAAACACTCCATCAACAATTCTTACGAGGTGATAACATGATAAATGTAGAAGCGAAATTAACTGAATTAGGGATTGTCATTCCGGAAGCCCCTAAACCCGGCGCCGTATATGTTCCTGCTAAAACCGTCGGCAACCTTGTCTATACTTCTGGTCAAGATTGCCGAATCGATGGCAAGCTTCTTTACGAAGGAAAAGTAGGAAGTGATTTAACCGTCGAACAGGGATATGAGGCAGCTAGACAAACCATGATTAATTGCTTAGCTGTATTACGAGCTGAACTAGGTGATTTAAGCAGGGTCAAACAAGTAGTAAAACTACTAGCCTTTGTTAACTCTGCACCAGGATTTGTTGAACAACCTTATGTAATCAATGGAGCATCTGAGTTACTTGAAGAAATCTTTGGAGAAAAAGGTCAGCATGCTCGCTCGGCCATTGCCGCAAACGAGCTGCCATTTAACACGCCTGTTGAAATTGAAATGATTGTGGAATTTGAATAATTCAAAAAGAGAGCTGATCAGCTCTCTTTTTTATATCCCAATCTCTCAGATATCTGATGGGAAGTATCGAGAAGGTAAGTCTTATAGTGATGATGTTCAATTCCCTCTTTAATACGGTCAATAGGACCTGAGATACTAAACCCAGCAATAATTTTATCCGTATAATCGTAAATAGGAGCCGAGATACAGTAGATCCCTTCTTCATGCTCCTCTCGATCATAAGCATACCCATTTAAGCGAATCGATTGAATCTCTTTAAAAAAAGCATCTTTCGAAGTAAGGGTATTCTTTGTAAATCTAGGGAGACCTGCGCTATCGATGATCTCTGTGACTTTTTGATCAGACAATCCTGATAATAGGATTTTCCCTACCCCGGTACAGTGGAGCATGGCCCTTTTCCCAATTTGAGAGTACATACGAATCGTCCGTTTACTCTCTACTTTATCAATATAAACGACCTCATTCCCATCTCGTATACAAACATGGACTACTTCATTTATTCGCTCCGATAATTCCTCTATAAAAGGTCTCGCTATTTTCCTTATATCTAGATGATCGATCATTTTAGCTGAGACTTGTGCTAGTTTCATACTTAGATAGTATCGTTCATTTTCTTGATCTTGATAAACAAAGTCTCGCGAAATCAAGCTATGTAACAATCGATGAACCGTACTTTTCGCTAAATTTAATTCTTTTGAGAGAGCCATCACCCCTAAGCCATTGGGATGTTCTCCTAAAATTTCAATAATAGAAAGGGCTCGGTCAACAGATTGGACGGTCATTAGTTCACACCTCTTCCGATAAAAACGAAATCAATTTTCCGATGATAGTTAGACAACTTTGCTTCCATTATAACAATAAATGTACAAATTATGTATTTCTTATAAGCCTGCGTTTGAATCTTTGAATTTTTTCTTATCCTATTTTCTTATTTTTGTAAAAAAATTCTCTATTTTCAAAAATTTGTTTGTCTACTTTGTGAATATTGGATAAAATAGAATTGTTTCTACTAATTAATTAAGGAGTGAAGCAAATGTCTGTAGATGTGTATCTTAATTTTAATGGTAATTGTCGTGAAGCAGTAGAGTTTTACGCTGAGGTGTTTGGAACTGAAAAGCCGCAAATTATGACCTTTGGAGAAACACCTCCAAGTCCAGAACATCCACTACCAGAAGAAGCAAAGGATTTGGTCATGCACGCTCGTCTCAATATTAGTGGAAGCAATGTCATGTTTTCTGATGTGTTTCCTGGAATGCGTTTTGTTCAAGGAAATAACGTTAGCCTTGCGCTCGTCAGTAAGAACCTGGATGAAGTGAAATCAACCTTCCATAAACTAGCAGAAGGCGGCACGATCGGAATGGAGCTTCAGGAAACCTTCTGGAGCAAATGCTATGGTAATTTGACAGATAAGTTCGGCATTGAATGGCAAGTGAACTATGATGATGGAGAAACAAATGTAATGTAGAGATACATAAAAGGATATGGAACTTTTCTTCTTAAGGAAAAGTTTTATATCCTTTTGTTATTTCCCCCTCTTTTCGTCTCTCTGAAGGCAATGATCATCAACATTGCTATAGAAAACGAACATGATGACAATATGACCATTGTTTTTTACAAAAAGTCACGATAAAAAAACTTTATCAGTCAAATTCACTTATATTTTAGAGGGAAATTAATTTATATCAGCCTAAAATTAAATGATATCAGTCTAAACTTCCAATATATCGACCAATTGACAAAAACCCGTAACATTCGTAACCTCCAAATTCAGCAAAAAAAGTTTGTCAGATAATCTCACATAATTTTTGATATATTCTAATAATATTTATATAATCATATAAAATTAGTACTCTACGTAATAAAATATGACATGGATAAACAATAGGGTTTTTCATTTAAAGTTAAAGAGGTGACGAAGTGTCAACTGATAAACAATCCTATAAAGATAAAAAAGTCATGACCATCGGAATTATCAGTGAAATTACAGGCTTATCCCAGAGAAAAATCCGTTACTATGAGGAAAGGAAATTAATTTTCCCAGAAAGAACAAAGCGAGGCACACGAAAATACTCGTTTTCAGATGTAGAAACACTGATGGAAATTGCCGAACAAATTGAAGACGGCGTCCAGACCTTTGAAATAAAAAAGGAAATGGCCAAAAAACAAACAAGAGATGAACGGAATAAAATGATCCGCGGGCAAATTAATGCACATTTTAATATTAAAAAATAGGATCTCTGCAGTTTTTAGGTCATGCCGACAGTTATTTTTACTCTTATTAAAAAAGTTTAGTAGTGATCAAACATGGTGTACTCCTTTTAGCTGAACGATTTCTAGGTTTCTAAAATGATTGAAAGTTCTGGTTAACTACGTATGGTTTTTAGAAATTGATGTTAAGCTTCTGATTCTCATTTTCTTATTAAGATTGCTCTTCCTAAATGTACTGACCCTATATGATTTTTTTCATTAGAATCAATCATCATAACACGATTCATAAATTGAGCAACGTTACTAACTTCTCACGGCATCAAAGAACTCTTTCGATACCGTCATATTTGCTTTTGCGGATTTTCACGTCACCAAAGAGCTCTTTTGATACCGTCATATTTGTTTTTGTGGAATATCACGGTACCATAGAACTCTTTTCTTACCGCCATTTTTGCTTTTGCGGATTTTCACGGCATCATAAAACTCTTTTCCTACCGCCATTTTCTCTTTCGCATTCACGGCACCATTGAGCTCCTTTCTTACCTCCATTTTCCCTTTTATGGCTTTTCAAGGTATCATAGAAAACTCCAGCTTTGCAATCGTACTATAACTTTAGAACGACAAAAAATAACGGAATTAAGTAATTTGAAATATATAGCAGACACTAAATAAATATTTATTTCATTAAAATTACAAACGCTTACATTTCTGTCGAATAGGCGGATTATATGTTAAAGTTTTAGTAGGATATTAATTTGCAATTATCTGATTTAACTATTTCATTAAAATATTTTAAATCAGTGAAAAAATGCAAACAACCTAGACAAGCAGAAAGTGGGAAACGAAATGCAGGAACAAAAATTAGAGAGAGGTCTAAAGAATAGGCACGTACAGCTCATCGCGATTGGCGGAGCGATTGGAACGGGCTTATTTCTTGGAGCAGGAAAATCTATTCATTTAGCGGGACCATCGATTCTATTTGCCTACATGATTACAGGGGTCATTGCCTTTTTAATCATGCGCGCACTTGGAGAACTGCTATTAACCAATTTGAAATACAATTCATTTGTTGACTTTGTAAAGGACTATGTAGGGAATATGCATGCCTTTATAACTGGGTGGACCTATTGGTTTTGCTGGATTTCCATCGCAATGGCGGACTTGACTGCCGTTGGTCTTTATACACAGTACTGGTTCCCAGAGGTACCCCAATGGATGCCGGGATTAATTGCGTTAGTGGTTCTACTTATTATGAACCTAGCAACGGTAAAGCTTTTTGGAGAAATGGAATTCTGGTTCGCATTGATTAAAGTCATCGCTATTCTAGCCCTTATTGTGATTGGGATTTTCATGATTATTAATGGCTTTTCCACTAATTCAGGCACATCAACTTTTACAAATCTCTGGAGCCATGACGGGATGTTCCCGAATGGGATAAATGGCTTTATCCTCTCATTCCAGATGGTTGTGTTTGCGTTTGTTGGCGTTGAACTTGTCGGACTGACAGCAGGTGAAACGGAAGATCCGGAAAGAGTGATTCCCAAAGCCATCAATAATATCCCGATTCGGATATTAATTTTCTATATTGGTGCCCTTACGGTGATTATGAGTATATATCCATGGAGTGCCATCAATCCATTGGAGAGTCCATTTGTTCAAGTCTTCGTGGCAGTTGGTATCGCGGCAGCCGCTGGAATCGTCAACTTTGTCGTGTTAACATCCGCAGCTTCAGCCTGTAACAGCGCCATTTTTAGTACAAGCCGTATGGTATACTCCCTTGCAAAAGAAAAGAATGCACCGAAATCATTTACAAAGCTTACTTCCCGTAAGGTTCCTTCGAATGCATTGTTCTTTTCAACTGTCGTCATTCTGATTACCGTTGTTTTGAACTATGTGATGCCTGAAGGAGTCTTTACATTGATTACAAGTGTTTCGACCGTTTGCTTCATCTATATTTGGGGAATTACGGTCATCAGTCATTTGAAATACCGGAAGACAAGACCAGATTTAGCAAAGGTGAGCAAATTTAAAATGCCACTTTATCCATTTTCCAATTACTTGATCCTTGCTTTCTTAGCATTCATTCTTGTTGTACTTGCCCTTGCGGAGGATACGCGTGTCTCCCTGTTCATCACTCCAGCTTGGTTTATTTTGCTTATTGTGATTTATAGGTTGAAGAAAACAAAGGTAGAACCTGTGGACCAAGGAGAGATCGTGGAAAATTAAGACGGGCATAAATCTTTCTAAACCGATTGTGTAGTTTTGTCCACTAACTGGAACATACTTAGGAAATAACAAATCCCCTGTCTATTAATATGAGACAGGGGATTTTCTTTATTCAAAAAACCATTACATCTATCGGCATTTATTATATTCTAAGTTTTACATTCTACTATTAAAAGATTTTAGAAGCATCCAGTGGTAATCGTTCTACCTGCTTTAAATACTCAGTCACACGCTTATCCTCTTCAAGGGGGTAATCAAAATGTAAATGATCAGCAACATAGATTGCTGTACTGCGAAACAGATTGACCATCGCAAATAATGCCCTCCACATATCTTCATAACTTCCACGAGGATAAGTGGAAAGAAGCTCCTGCCAATCTTTTTCTGACAGGTACTCTCCAAATATTTACCGCATTTCCCTACGCTAACGGAGTAATCCGTTTCAATCCCTACCTTCCACTCAAGCATTTTAATCAACATTGGTCTGACAAAATTATTAAGATGTTCTTGTGCATAAAGGATTTCTCTTCTCCATAATCCCTTTGCAACATATGTGGTTACCCACCAGAATTCATTGCAGCAATCCTTAAAGAATTCAAAGGATGGTCGAGTCACCCAATAATCCTCATCGGTTGGTGGTGGGACATCTGGAAGACAGCAATCCTTGTCCATTAAAATAATCGTTAGCTTATCCTCTTTACGATACCTCTCTTTTTCCTCAAACGGTACAAGGATTAGGTCAATCCGGTTTCCGTCTTCAAACAACATGAGATAGGAGAACCTCTCTCCTAACTCAGGTGGAAACATCGACATATTCTCAGGAGTTTGCATGATGATTCGTTCACCAAAAACATCTACCCAATTAGGATCTTCAATAAATGAATCCATATCCGTTACAAGGTAAACAATATCGAAATCCTGAAACATATCCTTTGGGACATTCGGATTCGTCCGTGAACCATTTAGTCCTACCGCACGAATTCTGTCATCATTTTTAGCATAAGTCAAAACTAATTCCATCATTTCTTTTTCCGTTCTCATTTCATATCCCTCCCATTTCTAAATATTATTTAACCAACTCGAATAATGATTTAGAAGGGGGAGATCTTGCTCGTGGGATAAAATCTATACGTTATAAGTGATCGAATAATTTTTTCATAATTCCTCCTTACTGTACCATCAACCAGCGTAACTAACGAGATTTCCTTACAATCGGTTTGTACTTTTATAAATCAGTCACCTATAACTTTCAATTCTTTCGATAAGTAATTCATGGTATCGGTTCTTTCTTGTTCATCTTGGTTGTCATATAAAAGTTGTTCGAGGAAATCCCAGATATCCTCCAATTTACGTCTTCCCTTATAAAACTGCAGAGCATCAAGATTGATAACAAAATTTTCTTGGTTTTTCTGATAGATTTTTAAAAATTCATCATAGAATGGCTGGTCAACTAAAAACATTAAATCAGCTTCAACCGGCGCTAGTTTCAGCCCTTCCCAGTCGATCAGAATCAATTGTTGTTCAGATTGCATCAAATTCCAATTATGAAGATCTGTATGGCACAGAACCATTTTCAATTGACTTTTTCTCAAAGATACAGACAGCTTTTCAACGGTATCAACGAGACTAATCATTTGTTCAATGTAAGGGTTAATTAAATCTTTTACGTCATCTGCCATATTTTTATACCCTTTATCCACAGTACCCCTCATTTGCTGCAAAAATGGCACATTAAAATCTTCGGTTATAGCATCCGTTTCTATCGGGATTTCCTCTCTATGTAAATGAAGCTCTGTTATGATTTCTGAAAGTTGATAAACTTGCTCCTTATTCAAAACTTTATCACCAACTGTATCTCCATCAATATATTCATAAAGCAGATAAATCCCTTCATCATCTTCACACATATAATCCCCATTCTTCGTGAAAAGAGATACAGGAATTTTCCCTTTCAAGCTGCTATGTTCACGAAGCCATACCATGATCGGAACATATTTATCTATAAGAGCCGTCCACTTTGGAGTAGACGCTCTGCTTTTTTCATAAACCTTCAAGAAATAAGTATTTGTGTTGTTAAA
This sequence comes from Rossellomorea pakistanensis, assembly GCF_016908495.1. Classification (GTDB taxonomy): domain Bacteria; phylum Bacillota; class Bacilli; order Bacillales; family Bacillaceae_B; genus Rossellomorea; species Rossellomorea pakistanensis. Next base: position 413,543 of record NZ_JAFBDZ010000004.1, read on the forward strand.
CACTTTATAAGCGAGTGCTGACCAACCGCCCTGCTGTGGTGAAACGTTTATGTTATCTATTTCATAATGATTATTAAGAATCGTTTTTATTCTGTTCATCAAGTCCTCCCACAAAAGCGGTATCTTTACACAAATATTCTAACAAATTGAACTACATGACACTACCGAAAGGTCTATTTAAAACATATTTAAATTCAATATTACTATCAGGATAATATTTTACTTTTATAAGTATTTCACTGGAACAACATATCGGTTCTTGCCCGTCAAATTATACTTAATTTTTATCGGCTTAATTATTTGTGAATTCTGAATAAAATCCCTTTAATAGTTCTTGTTTAACGAACTCATACTTATAAATGAATACATATTTTGTTTAAAAAACTTTGACATCCTGATCAAAATAGTGTAAATTACCCAATGGGCGAACATTTATTATTTGAACAAACTATAATATTCGTGTTTAGGGGTGTAATGATGGAGAATGTATTTGATTATGAAGATATTCAATTGATTCCAGCAAAATGTGTGGTAAATAGCCGTTCTGAATGTGATACAACTGTGACTCTAGGCGGACATAAGTTTAAGCTTCCTGTGGTGCCTGCCAATATGCAGACGATTATAGATGAAAAGATTGCCGTGTACTTAGCGGAAAATGATTACTTCTACATTATGCACCGTTTTGAACCAGAGAAGCGTATTTCTTTTATTAATGATATGAAATCACGTGGATTAATTGCCTCTATTAGTGTAGGAGTTAAAGAGGAAGAGTATGGTTTCGTGAAACAATTAGCAGAAGAACAGCTTTCTCCAGAATTTATTACGATTGATATTGCACATGGTCATTCCAATGCCGTAATCAACATGATTCAGCATATTAAGAAACATTTACCTGATAGCTTTGTTATTGCAGGAAATGTTGGAACTCCAGAAGCCGTAAGAGAATTAGAAAATGCTGGTGCCGATGCAACAAAAGTGGGCATTGGACCAGGAAAAGTTTGTATTACGAAAATTAAAACTGGATTTGGTACAGGTGGCTGGCAATTAGCAGCCCTAAGATGGTGTGCAAAAGCTGCAAGTAAGCCAATTATTGCTGACGGCGGGATTCGTACACATGGTGATGTCGCAAAATCGATTCGATTTGGTGCAACGATGGTCATGATTGGTTCATTATTTGCTGGACACGAAGAATCTCCTGGTGAAACGATTGAGAAAGATGGCAAACTCTATAAAGAATACTTTGGTTCTGCTTCAGAATTCCAAAAAGGTGAAAAGAAGAATGTAGAAGGCAAAAAAATGTTTGTCGAGCACAAAGGTTCTTTAGAAGATACATTGCAGGAAATGGAACAAGATCTTCAATCCTCTATTTCATACGCTGGAGGAACCAAATTAGAAGCCATCCGTAATGTAGATTATGTTGTTGTGAAGAATTCTATTTTTAATGGTGATAAAGTCTATTAAGAAATTCTTTATTGATTTTTATAGTTAGATGAGCGGGATTCTATTTCTTGCTCATCTTTTTGTTTGAATGAGACTCATTTCTCTAGTTTTTCCTAGCTAAAAAATGGTCATAAACCAAAGCCTTAATAGAGTTATATGAGGTCGTGGAAAATCGCAGTGAAAATGACATCAATTTTCCTGGAATCAATTGTCTGAAGGTCTCCTCCCCATTTAATGACGTTTACTTTTTTAATAAACTTTTTCCGTCACCTTTAATACCTCAATCCCTATGCCTTTTTTGGTCAAATAAAATTTATTGTAGGATTTTTACAAATCGCCTAAGTTCCCTCTTATAACAAAAAATAAACGATTTCCCCATTCAAACTTGTCCCTCTCTTCATAAGATACCTTAATAGCAGAAAAAGGTTCGACCATGAATGGAGAAAGTGTTGATAAATGGGATACAGATTTAGAAATGGGTTAGCATTTTGTTAGCTTTTCATTCTCCTCATTGTCGTAACAAGCAGATTTCATCTTAAAACGACAAATAGGAAGAGGAGCATGAATGATGATTTTTATTAATAACAAAAAAATAGCCAGGGAGAGTCTTAATAGACCAACTTCTAAACAGACTTCTTTTTTAAGCGAAGAGGAATTACAATCGATTGATCGTTGGCTGTCCAAAATGGGGCAAAATATATTCGAGAGTACAAGTCAAATCGCAAGTAATGCTAAAAAGACAATGGGGTTAAAATACAAAATCATTGGCCACGGAGTCTTCCGCATTGTCTATGATCTCAATAATGGATATGTGTTAAAGGTAGCCATCCGTAGGAAAGGGCTTGGCTGCAATGAAACTGAAATGAAAACATACAGAAACAGTCCCACACATTTACGGAAACACCTCTGCCCAGTGAAAGAATACGGGCATGGCTGGATTATTATGAAAAAAATGGACCGTCTATCACCTATGATGGAAAAAAGTCATAAACATAAGATCTCAGAAATAAAAAGTGAATTTTTGCAACATGGAATCATACCCAAAGATATAAAAGAGGAAAATATCGCATTATCCAATGAAGGAGAAATCATTGTCATTGATTATGGACATTTTAGAGAAGAGGTGCGTTGGGGGTTTTGGTAAAAAACTTCTTGACCATATTGGCACTGCCAAAGAAGTCCCATTTATAATCAAAAGGAAAGAAATTTTCGATAGTCTTCGAAATTCCAACTACCTTTGAAACCTTACAGTACTTGTGTACTAAATTCAGTAAGCAATGTAGCTACCTAATGTATGCATTACAAGCATGACTTACATTTATTTCTACCATACTCCCGTTATCGATAATAGTATTAAAAATAAATCAAATTCATATAATACATTTAAAAAATCCATTATGATTGACATTATTTTTCCATGAGTTCCACCGACGAACTCCTTCAGTTAAATTTTAATGACGATAATTGCACGTTCTTTGTGCTTGTTTCGCATTTGGTATTGATTCTCAAATATTTAACCATAGGTATACCGAAAAAATCATCCACTTTTTTGCACACCACAAAGTAAAGTAAACGAAACAACCATTATCCTCAAAAAATAGTAGTTACTTTATCAATTGCTTCCTATAATTTTTACTATTATTACTATACATTCGCTTGGCATTTTTTCATAGTAGCGAATTTTTTTTGATGAAGGGATTTATCTAACAAAAAAGAACAAAAGAAATTGAAGATGACATTCATAAAAGGACATTAGATTTAATAAGGGCTTTTCAAGATAAAAATATAGACCCATTGCAATTAGGGTTACTTACAAAAAGGGCATTTTCACAAACTTATCAAGGAAATGAGTGGGAGGAAGCATGGCCGCAATATAACATTAATTTAAAAATTGACTTAAATATTAAAGATTATGGAACTTACCAGCAAAGGGAAACTGAAGGAGAAGAAGTATTCTGAGTTAATCTGACTAACATTTAAGTTCAGTTTGTCTAGACGATCGTGTACTTTTAATAAGAGTATGATAATTAGCTCGTTTTATATTCGAACTAACCGAACAATCTTTCTATAATAAGGGGAAAAAATAGATATTTGATTGTCCAATAACATTGATTAAATTATTTTGAAATCAAACTATTTCTAATCTTTTAGAAGTATTCTATTTTCTAACGAAAAAGACGCGTTCCTAAAGAAACTCGCTGATTATGGAAGATCAATTATATTTTCTATTAAATAATAAGCACTAGTTAGTTGGAAAGGTAACTATATTTTATCTCACTAAGAATTCCAATTGTGGTGTTTTCACATTTAGAGAAGGTGGGTTTTTAATTTCTTACCTTTTTAATAAACCCAAGAGGCCTTTAAACGCAAATGTGAGCCTCTAAGGCTTTTTACTTTTTCAAAAATTAAGATATGGTGAACCATTTGGCTAAAATCTATTAGAATAGGGTGTATGTTTTCCTGGAATAAGGAATCCTCCTTGATAGACAAAAGATCTAGTCTGTAATAATACTGTCTAAAATTACGTATCCCTATTCTCTCGATTCAGTTTAAGGAAGTGAAGGAATACTTTGGCTTTTCAAAGTATGGATAGGCAGAATGACATCAACTTTCGTTCCTTTCCCCACTTCACTTTCAATACATATTTGTCCTCCATGCGCTTCCATTATTTTGTAACAAATCATTAATCCTAAGCCGACTCCTTCTTCTTTAATACTATAAAAAGGTTCTCCGATATATGGCATTCGTTCTTTTGGAATCCCGCATCCTTGATCGATAATGCTAACGCATACTTGATGCTCATCAGATTTTTTGACTTGAATCAAAACTTCTCCGCCCTGCGGCATCGATTCAATGGCATTTTTCAAAATATTGATAAACACTTGTTTTAATTGGTTCCGCTCAAATGGAACGTATGGAATACCCGATTCGAACTCCGTTTTAATTTGGACATTGTTAATATTCACTTGAGGTTGGAATAAGAGGGTGACCTGTTCAATTATCATATACATATCATTAGGTTGAACCTTTACTGCCTGTGGCTTGGCTGCCGCCATAAATTCATTTGTAATGCCTTCTATCCGACTAATCTCTGATAATACCACATCTATATAACGATGGTGGCTCTCATGTTCCGTAGATTTTAGTAATTGAATAAACCCTTTCATTACGGTTAAAGGATTGTTCACTTCATGGGCGATGGCAGTGGCTAAATGCCCTACAACAGCAAGTTTCTCCGATTTTCGTAATAATTCTTCTGTTTTTAACCGGTCAGTGATATCTCGAGAGGTGGCCAGGAAAACTTCCTTCCCACCTAAGTTAAAACGTTGGAAACTAAGCTCCACATTCATTTTTTTACCAGATTTAAAAACATATTCGTCTTGTAAAGTGAAAGATCGTTGCCCTCCTCTAATTTTTTCCATAAATCTTATATATTGCCTAGAATCTTGCGGAACAACATCGGTAAGAGGCATCGAGAGAAGTTCTTCCCTGCTGTACCCAAATCGTTCACACCCAACCGGATTTATTTCAATAAATCGGGGAGATCGATCGCCATCCAATTCTACTAAGTATACCGCATCAGGTGTCTGTTCAAATAGAACACGGTATTTCATTTCACTTTCTTTCAATGCTTCTTCCATTAATTTATGCTCCGTAATATCCCTTAAGATGGATACGAAAGCGGTCACATTTCCCTTCGCATTTACAATCGGGGAAACGAAGCTGCTAACATCAATGAGACTTCCATCTTTTCGTTGCCTAATCGTTTCAAACGACATTACATGCCTGTTATTCAATATTTTTTGAAGGATTTCAGTATACTGGTCAACTAAAAAATCGGGAATAATAGGTTTTTTACTTCCTATTACTTCTTGTTCAGTCCAGCCAAATACTTCTTCAAAAGCTTTATTCACTTTTATGACATTATGTTTTAAGTCAAAAATAATAATTGAATCCATGGTATTTTTAAGGAATAAGTTCAATTGTTGTTTGGTCGATTGCAGATCTTCTTCCATTTGCTTATTTTCGGTAATGTCTTTTACAATTCCATAAACTCCAACAATCTCATTGTCTATAAAAATAGGAAAATTTTTTACTTTTATATCGATAGGGTATCCATTTTTGTGCTTGATCGCCACCACATATTCCTGCGGCTTTCCTTTCATTGTTTTTTCGAAATATTTCATTCCATTTTCCAGATATTCTGGAAGAATTAGTGATGGAAGCGATATTTCTTGAAGTTCTTTAACCGAATAACCAATCATTCTTTCCAAAGCCGGATTCGCATCCAATAAATTTGCCTGTAAATCACAAGAAAAGATTCCATCAGGATTATGCTCAAAAAGAGATTTATAAAAATCCGGCAATTTTATCGATCGTTTTTCCACCACTTGTTTCTTGTCATTAAGAGTGCGGTGTATTCCCTTCCTAGTAAAACTATTTATACTTAAGGAAGAAGGAAGCGTTCCATCTATCATACTTGGGAAGGAAGAATTTGAAGCAAAAGATATGTCATTAAAACTTGTTAAAGTCGGAGGAATAACATGAACAATCGAACCGATAGGCATTCCTCCATAGATATATGGCGTCAGCTCAAAACGCCACATTCCATTTAAATGTCCATATTCCCAATGCATCCTTGTCGTTGAGGATAATGAAAAAGAAGGAGTGCCGATCAAGAAATGGTTCGAATCAATTAACCCTTGCTCATATAATAAAGGAGATGCTTTCATCACCCTCCCTCCCCGATCTAAAACAGCTAAACAGGACTTTGACTGCAAAGAAATATTTTTGCTTTTGTAATATTCAAGCAGTTTAAACCGTTCCCCCTTTAACTGCCTCAGCAGCATCTCATTTACATCTCGTGCAGCTGAAGATACGACTGATAAAACATGAGGATGGTTGACTACCCATAGCCCTGCCATATTAATGACTCCCAAAATTTTTTGGGTAGCTGGATCACGGATAGGCGTAGCTGAACATGTCCACTTTTGTAACTCTTGACAAAAGTGTTCTCCAGCAAACACTTGAATCGGAGAACCCGTGACGATTGCTGTTCCGATTGCATTCGTACCTGCATTATTTTCTGCCCAAGACGAACCAGCGACCAAATTCATATCTTCAGCCTTTAGCATTAAAGACAAATCTCCGTCTAAATAAACGATATCGCCGGAAGAGTTGGTAAACGTTATCAAATGGCCAGAATCCATATACATATTCTTTAATTTCGTAAGTACCGGTTTTAAAGTATGAAATAAAGGATCCGTTGATACATATTCCATAATTTCTTCTTCACTGAGGTTAATGGAAGTCTTACTTTGAAGTGGACTGATTCCCTGCTTCAAACAACGCTGCCAAGAATCATACATGATAGGGCGGATTATCGTGGATGTGTTATGATTAGAAATAAATTTTTCCCACTCTTGTTGAAGCTTCTGCTTTTCTACTTTCGGGCAAGTATACTGATCCAGAGCTATTAGGTTATTTATTATCATAGCAATCCCTCCAAAGATATAATTGTAGTTGCGGATTCTTTTTCCTTCGAAATTTCTCGAATGATTATATTCTGAATTAATTGATTATTATTGGAGGGCTGAGCCCATTTTAACAGAATGTTGATCTTTATAAATCATATTTCCTATAATGTACGAAGGGGCTAACTTTTTTACGTAGGTTTACGCTAAAAATGTTGGCGGACCCCATAAACAGCTAGATAATGATAACAACTATTAAAGGTATTATTTTTTATTTATTATATCCCTTAGGATATTAGGACTACGTTAACGTCTAATTTACTATTACTATATATTAGTAAGGGAGTCTTATTAGTAAAAATGATATCATATTCCTTTTATTGTGAACAGTCGAAATATTCAGTCTATTATACAACAAGGATATTTTCTAAGTATCCTTTGGAAAATCCAGTTTATTTCGAAATCGTAAGACCTTATTAATCGATATTGGAATAAGTTTTACTATTTTAATCTTCTTAGTTATAATTTCGTATTTAAAACCTTGGGGAAAAGGAACAAAAATAGAAAAAAAGCAAAACCCTTCTAAAACACATAGTTAAGAGCGTTTACATTTTCATAATATGGCCGTTATATAAATAAATCGAGAAGGAGGGGATGCCCCCCTCCTTCTCGATTATTAGTTCTGTAGAAATGATTCCTTAAAAATTTCAAGTAGATATTCAAGTGTAATGGGATCACTGTAAGTGGATGCTTTCGTATTGATTTCAATAACACGGTTATTTTTCACCGCTGGTAGATTTTTCCATATTTCAGTTTCCAAGAATGAACTATCACCGTCTGGGTTTTTGCTAAAGACAATGTAATCTCCGGCAAACTCAGGAAGAACTTCTAATGATAGTGCATAGTAGCCTGGTTTTTGCGCCATTTTTTCCACTTTTTTAGGCATTTTCAAATCCATTGCTTGATACAAAATTTCGGTTCCGCGTGCCCATTTATCACCAAATACGTAAAGCTGCTTAGCATCATTCTCAATCACAGAAACGGTTGCATCTTCGCCAATTTTTGCTCGAATAGCTTCTCCTGTAGCTTCAGCACGCATTTTAAAGTCATCAACCCATTCTTTTGCTTCCTTTTCTTTATTTAAGAGTTTTCCGATTTCAAGTTGCTGTGATAAATAATCTAATTTTCCCCATGTAAAGGCAACTGTAGGAGCAATTTCATTTAATTTCTCAATATTTTTCATTTCAGACCCCACAATGATTAAGTCTGGATTTAGTTCAATGATTTTCTCCAAGCTTTCATCTGAAACCACTTCAATTCCCTTTAATTTCTTTTTAAAAAGGGGATTCATATTCGTCCATTCATCTACCCCAACAATCTTTCCGCCTAAAGAAATAACATTAGGGGCATTCGAGAGTGCAACAATCCTTTTGGGTTCTGCAGGAACTTCAATTGGACCCGTTTCAGATTGGTAGGTAATGGTTCCCGATTTGTTTTCGTCTGTAGCAGTATTGTTCTCTTTATCTGTTGTTGTTTTGCTACCGCAAGCACTAATAATTAACAACATTAGCATAAATGGAATTAGTAGTTTTTTCACTTTGTTTTCTCCTTTAAATAGAATTTATACATTTTAGTTTTTTCTCGGACCTCGACTGAAAACTGCATCAATATGAAATCCTTTTGAGTATGTCTTGCTAAATTATTTCATCATTAGTTCCCTGTTTCATAATTTCTTCTTTACAAAAAGAAAAATTACAATTGAACCGATAATGGTGGTAATTTTTTTATCCTGAAATCCCTCTATATTAATCTTTCGTAATTAAACGTTCTCCATTATCATAATCTAGCTCTATGTATATAGGCGAACCATTACCTAACCTCCTCTTATGAAAACAGGCATCTCTAATGATAATGATTATCAGTATCGATTAATACTATATAACTACCTTTTCCTACTGTCAATACGTTTATTGTGTAACTTTTATATTTATTTTTCTTTTTTAATACTTATTTTTTCACATGAGCAATACAAAAAGGATCCTACATATTAGACATGAATGGAGGATCCTTTTAAATCTTTGCAAAAAAAAACCGGCCTATTTTTGAAGAATGATGCAACATTACAGATTTTGCGAAAAGAAAAGCCCATTACGGTTTCGTTAGCGTTATCAAGCTTTTCAATAGGATAAAACCATATCCCTAAACTTTCCGGGATACCATTTATTAATTACTCTTTATTAAAGCATTATCTAATTCACGTACTTTATCATATGCCTGTAACAAGTGCTCAGGGACCAATGTTCTCCCGTAATCCCAAGCATTCGTTTCTATTTCAGCTTTAAGCTTTTCTATTTCTTCATCATCACCATACTTTAGAGTCCTTAAATCATGTTTGTTTTTCTTAAAATCTAAGTAATACCCAATCACATGATAAAGAATCAATTTAACAAAATTTTCATCGGTCTCTCTCATTCTAATTTTACTGATATAACCGTTAACTTGAAGATAATTAAATTTTATAGTATTTGTCGATACGTTATAACTCATTGGTACCGTAAGATTATTATTAAATTCATAGAGAATATTTAAATTGTGCTTATCTAATGTATCTGTAATGATCTTCTCAATATTCCATGTATAAAGCATTTTACAATCACTTCCCTTAAAGTTTAAAAACACCTGTCAGTTTCCTTTAATATGAATCTAGCACTACTTTGGTCTTCCCCACTATCAAAATTAGAATATGGCATTAAATAAGAGCTCATTTAAAACTATTCAAGTTTGTATCTTGAATATCCTTCTATTCTTTCACAATGAATTTTGATCAAACTATTATAATTTATCAAGACATAAAAAAATAGGGGTAATACATATTAGTATGAAATATGTATTACCCTTTTTTAATTTCTTGTTTTACTCAGTAAGGTAGATAAATTGGAGAATTACAAACTTATTGAGGGTACAAAACCTAAATACCTTCCGAAAGTAACGACTTCTTTTAGATGAACGGTGCAATTTAAGAGTATCGCAGTCAACCCAAAGTTTAAATGACCGATGCTTTATCCATTTTATTTATTTCAAATATGAGGATTCCACCATTTTGAACTAATGGTACCTATCCCCCTAAGCAATAAATCATTATCGCACTAAAGGTCAGGCACCCGTATCATTATTCGTTTAAATAGGCCCATGCAAATTGAGCATAAAGTTCTGCACCTGTAGCGAGTCCATCCTCATCAACATTGAATTTGCCGTGATGATGAGCCCATTCTGTATCTTTTTCAGGATTTCCTGCTCCAACTAAAGCAAAGCTCCCAGGTACTTCATCTAAATAGAAGCTGAAATCTTCACCGCCCATTGTTGGTTTTTCATCATAAATGACCTCTTCACCAAATGCTTCTGAGGCTACTTTTTGTACTAGTTTCGCACTATATCCATCATTGATGACAGCTTGAGTACCACGGATATAATCCACCTCTGCCACCGCGCCATATATATTGGCAACATTTTCTGCATAAACTTGAAGTTGTTTATCAATATGATCGCGCGTTTCAGGATCAAAACAACGAACTGTTCCTTCAATCACAGCATTTTCCGCAATCACATTGAAGCGCGTTCCCACGACCATTTTTCCAACGGTTACAACAGCAGGGTGTTGCGGATCGATGGTTCTTGATACTACGGATTGGACATTCATCACAAAGGAAGAAGCCACAATAGCTGCATCAATACAATCTTGCGGCATTGCCCCATGTCCACCTCTTCCTTTGAAAGTCACGGTGAAAATATCTGCTGAAGCAAACGAAGGACCTGGTGAACAAGCGACTTTGTGGGTCGGCATTTGGGACCATATATGGAGTCCAAATGCATGATCAACTCCTTCAACTGCTCCTTGTTTGACCATTTCTTTTGCACCTGTACCAACTTCTTCAGCTGGTTGGAAAATAAGACGTACATTGCCCGGTAACTCATCTTTTATATCATTTAGTGCTTTTGCTGCAATCAATAGCATTGCCGTATGGGCATCGTGACCACATGCATGCATTTTTCCTTCTTCTTTTGAAGCATATGACAAATCTTTATTTAATTCGACTACAGATAAGGCATCCATATCGGCTCTTAACGCTACAGTCTTACCAGCTTTCCCGCCTTTAATCTCTGCAATGACACCTGTTGGTTCTGTTTTCCGATGTGAAATTCCTAAATTATTTAGATATTCACTAACAAATGCAGATGTATTGACTTCTTCCCATGATAATTCCGGTTCACTATGAAGTTTTCTCCGGATTTCAGTTAATTCTTCCCCATATTTTTGTATAGCTTCTTTCATTTTTTCATTGATCACTTTGCTTCGACCTCCGTTAAGGACTTTGCTGCTTCGTAAAATATCTGTACGCCCTTTGCCAGATCCATGGCATCTGACCACTCTTCCGGACAATGACTTCGTCCATCTTTACTTGGGACAAAAATCATTCCTACATCGGTCACATCAGAAAAAACCATTGCATCATGACCTGCACCGCTATTAATGGAACAATATGGAACACCTAATTCTGTACTCTTTTCTTTTAGTAAAGCGACCATTTCATTGTTCATACCTTTTGGCTTCATATATAATGGCTGTTCAACAGATATTCGGTATCCTTGTTCTTGATAGGAATGAATCAACCCCTTTATTTTTGCGATGACATTGCTGATTGGTTCTTCCTGACTTGAACGGATATCGACGGAAAATTCCACTTTATTTGGGATAACATTCGCTCCATTTGGAAGAACATGTAGGCGACCTGTAGTAATGACTGTCCCATTTTCTTCTTCAATTGCAAGACCTGGGAATTGAGAAATAATATTGGCCGCAGCAATTAATGCATCTGTACGGCGGTCCATAGGAGTTGTTCCTGCATGTCCAGCTTTTCCTTCAATGGTTACTTCTAATTGTGTCAATCCAACGATTGCTTCTACTACACCAATGGGAATATCCTTCTCTTCGAGGATCGGCCCCTGTTCAATATGCAATTCAAGGAACGATTTTATCGTATTAGGATCTCTCCTTTTCGGAAGCGACGAATTTAATCCGATTTTCTCCATCGCTTCTACCGTTGTCACACCATCTTTGTCTTTTAATCTCTTAAAATCTTCTTCACTAAGCGAACCTACCATCCCTCTTGATCCCATAAGTCCTCCACCAAATCGAGCACCCTCTTCTTCAATAAGAGCAACAATTTCTAATGGATATTTAGGTGTTAGTTGATTCTCGGCAAAAAGAGCCGCCACTTCAAGTGCCACAATTACACCTGCTGGGCCATCAAATGAGCCGCCATTTGGAACGGAATCAAAATGGGAGCCGATTAGTACACTTGGGGCATCTTTTAAAGTACCTTCAAGTTTACCAAAAATATTGCCTAAACCATCTTCCCTAATTGTTAGACCATATTCTTTCATTTTTTCTTTAATATAATTACGTGCAAGTAAATCTTCGTTACTATACGTTAACCGTGTAGTCCCTTTACCAGGTGTCGACGTAAATTCACTTAAATCATTTATTTGCTTCTCAATACGTTCCTTAAGATTCAATTCGATCCCCTCCTAATTTATCGTTAATTACCGAGTAGTAAGACACCCATTTCAAAGGCTGAGTCATTTCAAGAAGCCTAAGTGGGGTGCCCCCCCCCAAAGATGGTTTCACATTATAGGAGTTGTACAAATACACCCGCTAAAATAACCGATACGATTGTAACTGATATAAATCCACCAACAAGCATCGGAGGCAGCATATGGCTTAATAATGCTTCCTTTTCTTTTTCATCTTTTGTTAATGAATTGACGACTTCATTAGTAATAATATAATCCGCTGGAAAACCATATAACGCTGTTAGAGATACTGCGAACGCCATTTCTTTACTGACTTTTAATACTCTCCCTACAATGAACGAAAAGATATACATACCGATAACGGCTAAGATGATGCAAACAACGAGTGGATAAAGGATGTCCATCATCATATTCGGTGTTGCATTTTTTAATCCATCAAAAATGAAGAGCATAAGGAGCATGATAGCTAATCCAAAACCATTTGCTTTTTGAAGAGGATGTTTTTCCAAGAAACCAATACTTTTTGCAATCACTCCAAATAGTAAGCATAGTACAAAGGCGTTAATGGAGACTACTGGAGCTAATATAGTTGATACAAGGTATGCGAAAAAAGCGACAACCGCAATTCGGAAAAATGTAAAGTACTCAGTATTATATTTTCCAGGAAGGTTTTTAAACAGCTTAAGCTCTGTCATGCCTTCTGCAGCGGATGAATGTGAATCATCCTTCTTTTCCAATTGGCCATTACGATATTGATCTAGAAGCTTCTTCCCTTCCTTTTTCAAGAAAATAGATGTTAAAGGATATCCAGCAAAGCCTTGCATCACATAAATAACAATGGCAAAAACAGATAAACTCGTTAATCCTGCATTGGCAGCACCTTCTGACATAATTAATGCAGATACCATACCGCCCACTAAAGGAGGAATCGCTACAAGGATTGTCTCTAAATCAAAAATTAGGGTACCAATTCCGAATAATACAGCTACAATTCCAAGGATACCTGAAAGAGAGATGACAATGGTTTTCCATTGTCTTATCAATTCTTTAACCGAAAGTAATGTTCCCATGTTGACAATGATCAGGTACATCACCATCGTTGCGACAACCGGCGGAACACCTGCTATTGAAACAATATCTTGTGGGAAGAATGTCCAATATCCAATTAAAAATAGGATCGCACAAATAAAAACGGAAGGTACCCATGCCTTTGTTCGGACGGCTACAAAATCCCCGATAAATAAAATAAGAAGTACAATAACTAGAGCTAACATTTGAGACATTTGAGTGCCCTCTCTTTCATTTTAATATTATTTCGATATAATACCACCTTATTTTTCGAATTGAAAGTATTTTTTAATAATTTTGTAAACACACATTATTCCAATTACTTTTCACTTAACTTCGGAATGTATGCTAGTAATAAACACAGGTGGGACAATTTACCGATGTAACCAGTAGCTGATTATTAATTTAAAGTTACGTTGTTGGAACGTGAAAATTTTAGTGTTTCTAAAAAAAAGCCCTGCAGAGATTTCTCTCTGCAGGGCTCCATTTCCTCTTTCCTAATGAAACAACCCAGACTCTTTCGATTTCTTCATCAAGGCTTTTGTCTTCTTACTTAACGGACCTTTCAGGAAGGTTCCGATCAACAATGCAATGAGACCAAAAATCATGAGAAACATGAGATCTCTATAAACTCTCTCCCAAACAATCCCTCCAACTGCTTCTCTCATTAAATCAATCGCATAAGAGAATGGTAAGAACGGGTGAATGCTTTGGAAAAATTCGGGGAGTAATGCAACAGGATAAGTTCCTCCTGCACCAGCAATTTGTAGCACAAGTAGCACAATTGCCATTGCCTTTCCAACGTCCCCAAATACCGAAACTAATGTATAAACCACCAGGATGAATACCAAACTGCTCACCAATCCAAACAAGATAAACCACACTGGTTCTGCGATATCAACCCCCATTATGAAGATATCTCCTACTGTCACTACCAATGTTTGAACAAACCCGATGCTAATAAAAGTGAAAAGCTTCCCAAAGTAAATTTGCTTTTCTGTAAAACCTTCTGAACGATGAATACCTGTAGCCAGCAAGGAAATTAACAATAGTCCACCAACCCATATCGCCAGTACGGTATAAAAAGGAGTCATGCCTGTTCCATAGTTTGCAATTGGAAATAAGCTGTTCTTATTGAGTTTTACAGGCTCCTCAAAGAATCCCTTCTCGGCTTCTGGATCATTTTGCAGCAACTCAATGATTTCATTAATGTCGGTTTCCCCTTGGATTTCTCGAATCCGGTCGGCCAATTGATTAATTTTATCGTTGACGTATGGAAATTCAGCTAATATATGCTTGAGCGTTTCTTCCCCTTCTCCCAAGTTACCCTCTGTATTTGAAAGGATTTTTTCCACTTCTGGGAGAGTAGACTGGATTTCAATCAAAATTCCTCTAGCGTCACCCAACGTTTTCTTGGCATTCGCCACTTCTTGTCTGACAGTAGGCTCTATGTTTTCATTATATTCTTTGACAAATGCATCAATTTCATTGGCCGTTTTTGCTGATCTTTCTTGAAGTTGAGCGATCAAACCATCTACTTCCTGTTGTTTGTCAGAAAGGAACGTATTGATCCTTTGACCCCCTTGTTGGATTGACTGCAATTCTTTCTTCAATACGGCTAATTGTTCAAGAGCCTGATCGATTTGCTCCTGATTCTGATTTGTACCTTGTTCATTGTTATTTTGCTCCTGAAGCTGCTTAAGTGCAGCCTCTACTGCCTCTATGTTCTTCATTGAACTGGCTATTTGCTCATTAATCTGTTCACTAATTTGCTGTCCCTGGTTCAAATTGATATTAGATGTTTGCACATTGCTGATAAATTCGTTTACTTTCGTTGCCATACTCTGTACTTCCTCTAAATCCTTTTGTACTTGAGGTGCAATTTGATTTAGTCGATTCTCAGCCTTTTTCAAAAACGTTGTGGTTTCATCTATTGTCTGCAATCCCTCACCTGTTACACGCTTGGCATCAGGAACAAGTGCTTGTGCGTCATCAATGATGTTTTGGGCATTTTGCGCGTCTGCCAAGGACTCATTTAATAAGGTCTGAATTTCAGGTAGCTTATCTTCCATTTGAAACACATACTCTTCGAACTTCTTAATATCAGGAAGATCCTTTTCAATCTCTAATCCTAATTCATTAAATTTATCAAAAATTGTACCGTTCACCGTTGAGATAAAGTTGCTTGTAATTTTGTCGACGATCCCGCCTGCACCCGATTCTGTGATTTTAGGTGCAATGGCATTGATTTTTTCATTCACATAATACTCAACCTTCGCCTTCTCCGGGCGATCCTTCATGACGGTCCCTAACTTCTTGGAGAAATTCTCAGGAATCACGATGACAGCAAAATAGTCTCCGTATTCAACCTTATCCATCGCTTCTTTACGATCAACAAACTGCCAATCCATGTCATCGTTCTTCTTTAGTTCTTTGACAATCTCATCACCTATATGGATTTCCTTATCACGTACAGTGGCCCCGGTATCTTCATTCACAATTCCCACCGGAAGCTGATCTGTTTGACTATAAGGATCCCAGGACGCTTCAATATTAAACCAAGCATACAAAGAAGGTAATAACGTCAAGCCCCCAATCAATATTGCTGCAACCCAATTCGTAAAAATGTTCTTAATATCTTTTGTAAAAATGCTCCACATATTGTTCATCCCGTTCTTTTTGTTTTGTTGTTAGATTTTGGATCTTTCTTCATTTTATTCAAGATTTAAGTATAACATTGTAGAACAGGATTTTTAAATTTTACTTACTTCGTATTTCATTTAGACTGTTTTTTGTAATCATTGTTGTTATTTGAAAAGGAGTTAAAAGTTAACTCATATCCATTCCACCGTTCACAGGGATATAAGCACCATTTATATGGGGATTCCATTCAGCTACTATCCCTAAAATTGCACCAGCAATATCCTCAGGTTTAGCCAAGCGTTGTAATGGTGTTAAGCTTCTAAGCATTTCATGGGCTTCTGGTGGTTGATTTTTCGTTGCATCTGTTAAAACTAAACCGGGAGAAATAACATTCGTTGCAATATTTTTAGGTCCTAATTCCTGCGCCAAATACTTCGCAAATGAAGCAACAGCTGCTTTCGCTGTCCCATGTGCAATAAATCCTTGTGATGGAGTACGAGATAATCCACTGGAAATCAATACAATTTTCCCTTCACCTTGCTTTTCCATATGCGGGACAACCTCCTGGCATAGATGGAAAGCGGCACCCATTTCATTGTTTAACTTGTTAGAAAACTCTTCCCAATTCATTTCCATAAATGACTTCATAGCAAAATGAATATTGGCGTTGTTTATTAAAATATCAATCTTTCCAAACTCGCTAACAGACTGATCCACTAACTTTTTAACATCTTCCGTCTTCCTTACATCAGCTTGTACAATTTTCCCCCTTCGTCCTAATGCTTCTACCTCAGCAAAGAACGTTCAAAGCATCTTCTTTAGAACTATAATAATTGATGACAATATCAGCTCCCGCTTTGGCAAATAAAATAGCGGTAGCTGCACCAATCCCTCTACTTCCACCTGTTACAACTGCGACCTTATTATGTAATGGCTGCATCATTCGACCCCCACTCTTTTGTAATCAATATACAATAATCATCTCCTATTTTTCATACATTCTGTTTATAGGGCAAATAAAAAAAGAATGTGCAATAGGTGACATTACACACTCTTATGATTGTCTAATTTATCATTTCGTTTCATTCATGCTTGATCATGATGCCTCTTTAAGAATAATCGTAAGCACTGTCCCCCATTTCTCTTTACTCTTGATCTTCATTTCCCCGTTGTTATCGCTAATAAGTTTAAAGCATATGGTGAGCCCTATCCCGGTACCTTTTTCTTTGCTTGTATAGAAAGGCTCTCCGATTCGAGAAAGACGTTTTTTCGATATCCCTTCTCCATTATCGATCACGCGGATACGGATGTTCTCTTCATGATAGTGATCTAGTATAATCTTCACTTTACCCTCTTTAGGGATCGCTTCTAAACTGTTTTTTATCACATTGATGATCACTTGCTTAAGGTGGGCTTTCTCCATTAAAACATGGGTAGAAGTTTTCAATCGATTCACTAAGACAATTTCTTTATTCTGTTCCATGGCCATAGCTTCAAATAGAAGATTTATATTTTTCATTTCTTCAGCAAGATTCACACGAGTATGCAATTGTGCCTTATGTTCCTTCGCTTCAGGTTTTGCTAAAATCAATAATTCTTTTAGTACTTGATTGATTCGATCAATTTCTTCTAATACTAGATTTTCAAATTCGGATTGGGAGCTTCTCTCTTTTAGAAGCTGAATAAATCCTCTTATAGTCGTCAAAGGATTACGGATCTCATGGGCAACACTTGCTGCCATTTCGCCAATTACTTTTAATTTCTCGGAAGACAGTAATAATTGCTCATTTTGTTTTTGTTCTGTCACATCAAGACCAAAGAAAAGGGTATAGGCTTCTCCTGGGTATTCAGGTAATTCTTTGTAACCCCATTGAACAAAGTGAACCTCACCTTTTGAATCTATGAACTTCTGAATTCCTTCATAGTCAGATTCGATCATTTGTGTTTGAGATAATAATTCAGTAAACTCCTGACCAAGTAACTCCTCTCTATTGGCGGATAATAAGTCACAAAACGAATCATTCACTTTGACGATATGGTTTAGGCTATTTTTCACTAAGAGATAGTTGGGATTAATATTCATAATCGCTTCCAATAACTCACTTTGCCTTGTTAACTGACGATTGATTCTATTAATTTTATTCGATTGCATTTGAAAGAATCCTAGAAATAATATGACCGCAACCAATATAGAATTGAAACTAGAAAGATATAAAGGAATAAAGACAAAACCGCTTAGAACGCCATTTGTAAAAATTAACACGGCTGCCCCAACCAATTTACAGTAAAAAGATTTATAATAATGCGCTTGCAGCTTCAAAGTAACAGCTAAAAGAAGAAAGGTATTGATGAATACAAATAAAACACTAACAATAAAAGTAGAATTTAAAACACCATAAACAGGGAGCCAGTGTGATGGTGATAATGGTGTTTCTAAAACCATCGTAAACGACATGACCCCGAGCTTGGTAAAATTAATCAAATATACAGTAAGGCTATAAATGACTAAGATAAAAAGTCCTATTCGATTAAAAAAAAGTTTAAACCCCTTTATTTGAGGATTTTCACGAATAAGATGGTATGGAAAAAAATACATTAAAGGCATAATAAAGATCGGTCCCATTCGAAACAATCGAAACAGAAAATCAATGGTAGCCAAACTTAATAATTCGTCCGCGTAAAGAATAGCAATATCAATTTGCCAAAAGGATAGCATCAAAAGAAAAAGCGATAAGGCTTTTGATAAAGGAGTCTTTGAAAAAAACAAAATGGAAATGGCAATGATGAAAGGAATGATCGAAATCGCTAGTAATAAAATAAATTCCATTTTACTTCCCTCCTTTTGAGATCAATGTACAGCTATTACTCCCTCCATAACCCTGAGATGTAATTAGCACGCTTTGAACTTCTTTTCGTAATAGTGATTCTGTAATTGGTAATCCTGGATAATTCGTTTTTTTAGAATTTATAGTAGGGGGAATAAAATGGTTCTCCATGCTAACCAAACTAGAAATGACTTGAAACATTCCTGATGCCCCCATTGAATGGCCTACCATCCCTTTTATAGAAGTAATCGGAACCTTATACTTATTAAATCGTTTTTCATAGATATAGGCTTCGATATCATCATTTTTCTTAATCCCAAGCCCTTGACTGTTGATATACGTAGGGATTTCAGACCCGATACATTCATCCACGGCTTTTAATAAGGAACCACCTGACGGATCTGTTTGATAGGGAGAAAGTGCGTCTTGGGTCATTGATGTTTTCCTAACCACTCCTAAAACCTTTGCTCCCCTTTGCGAAGCAATGTCTTGACGTTCAACGATCAAAACACCGGCTCCTTCTGACATCGTAAATCCTTCACCACCGGAAAAAGGCCCATAGGGTACTTCCCCATCTTTTAAAACCTGTAAAACTTTTAATGGTAAAAACCCTTTCATTAATGTTTCACAAACAGTCGCATCGGTTCCCCCAACTATACAAATGTCCACCTGGTTTGACTTTAGAAGAATGTCCGCCAATTGTAAAGCATCCAATCCTGATGTACAGCTATTTGCCAAGGTAAAAGACATCCCGTTCAATTGGAATGCTGCACAAACACTGGAAGACAAAGAGTAGGCATTCATATTACCAATTGTAAAGGGAGATGCTCGCCTATGCTTGTCTAGCTTTCTTGTATGGTCGATGACTTCCGAAGTGACACCTCCAGAAGAACCAATAACTACAGCTACACGGTAGTCTTCTAATTTTACCATAGCCATTTGAATAGCATCTTGGCAGGCATGCAGCAAGAATTGTACCGCTTTTGGATACCTTTTGCCGTTTGGTAACGACGTAACCCTGATATCCTCCTCCTTCACTCTTCCTACATACAAGGTTTTGTCATGGAAAGTTTCTTCTTGTAAAACATCCTCTCCTATTTTAAGAATCTCGGTAAATCGTTCTATGGTTGAAAATTTTGGTCCTATAATTCCACTGCCTGTGATAACTGTTTCCATAAACCAAATCCCCTAACTATTGGTGTAAAAACATTCTTCTGATTCTGGTCTGATTCTATTTTACTATAAAAAAAGCGAAGCAATTTGCCTAACATGAAATCTTAGACTCATACTTTTAGATAAATAAAAAACTTTCTTGTTCTAGATGATTGCAAAGGAGATAACGTATAGAAAAATACTGCATTAAAAAAACGCCTTCCTTCTGTCAATTTTACAAAAGATTGGCGTTTTTCTTGTATTCATCATTTCCCCTTGACTAATTGGGGATAAGGGAATATTCCCATCACAATGATCCCTTTTTTTCTTTTTGAAACCAAGCCTCTAACAGCTTCTGCTCTCTTTCTCGAGAGACCCCCGCTTTTCGTTCTTTATCTTGTCTCGTTTTTTCCCATTGATATACATCATAAATGGTCTCTTCAATAGGTTGAAATGTAAGACCTCCGTTAACAGCTTTTTCTATACTAATAGAAAAACTACCTTTCCATGGTTCGATTTCTCCCTCTAACGGGAAGTGTTCAGGAACCCAAAGAGGCATCTCTGTCCATGGCTGAACTTTTTGCTCCTGAAAAAATTCTTCTTCTCCCCATACAAATTCGACATCGCTGGATGTGACCGCTTTACAGGTGTTTAATAGCTCTTCCATAGTCAATGCATCACTCGGGCCTGTTACATTGAAGGATCCACCTTGTCTGTTTTCAGCCATATTGAACACCCATATGGCGATATCTTTTACGTTAATCAATTGAACAGGGCGATTTGGACGTCCCGGCACTAATACTTTTCCGCCTTGTGCAACACGCTGAACCCAATACGGAAGCCGATCCGTATAGTCAAACGGTCCAACTAGCTGCCCCGCTCTTACATGCAAAACACGTCCTGGCCACTGCTTCTCCGCTTCTGCTTCACATAATACCTTCAAAGCTCCATAATACTCGTAAGGAGAAACCATCCCTTCCTCAACGTCTTTCAATTTATTCGGTGGCATGGATTGTAAAGGGTAGTCCTCGGTAATATTGAGTGGAACCCAATCTTTATAAACAGAGATGCTTGAGATGAATGTATAATGCTCAATGTTATCCCCGAGTACTGCAGCAATTTTTTTGATTTGATGGGGAGCAAATCCACATGTATCCATGACAACGTCCCATTTTCTATTTTCTAGTTGTGAAACATCACTGTCTCTATTGCCGATAAGCTGCTCCACTTCAGGAAACGCCTCTTTATTATTACCGCGATTAAACAAAGTGACTTCATGCCCTCTTTTCAAGGATTCTTCTACCAAAGCTTTCCCTAAAAAACGAGTACCTCCTAATATAAGAACATTCATTGTTTTCCCCCATTCCATTTAATAGTCTATAAAAATACTTTTAATGTTAAACGGTTTTCCTTTGTAAAAAGTTACGGGGTGTTTGAGAAATTTTTGTTTTTTATTTCTATATCAGGTATTGGCTGATGGTTCAAAAAGTCTACTTTTACTCTGACAAATGGATTCGTTTCTTCAAGGTAAGGAAAATGGGCACTTTTACTTTTAAAAAGGAGCTGTCCTAAGCAACTTCTTTTACTATTGAACTCAATATTTCAGTTAAAACAACAATTTTATATTTAAGATTAAAGTAATGATCTCTTGATTATAATTAACTTTTTTCATAGTGATTTTCTCCGGTTCTTACCGTCTCCCTGGTTTTCCTCTTCCACAAGAATCTCTTGTTCCTCATGAAATTCCACTTCCGTCTGTCCAGTGATTTCGTCAAATGGCGTGTAGTAGGGAGTTACACTTCTTTTCTTTACAAAAATTTTATAAAAACCAACTAGAACCAATATCACTATAACGGTCGGAAACCCTATTGCCATTAAACCCATCGGATTCATCTTTTTTACCCCTTTTTTAGTTCTCAATAACCTAATATTTCTTTTAAAATACGATCGACCCAGGGATTGGTTTCGGTATTTTTAAAATCACTTAGTACAATATGACCTTCTAAAATGATAGCTCTAAGATATTTCCATCTGGATCTATGACATAACAAACTGATTGTTCTGGCCTACTTCTAAATTGATAGTTTCGTGTTTCTAAAAGCCGATAATAATAGAATAGTTGAACTGGATTTGAATCCTTTAATGCTTTTGATAAACCACTGATGATTTTGTGATTAGATACATCCCTATTTGTTGAAGGTTTAACTGCGGGGGATTCAAGCTTTTTCCTCGCTCGATGAAGAGCTGTTTTAATGGATTCATTGCTTATTCTAAGCATGGATGCAATCTCTTTGGAGGAATAGCCAAAGACATCTTTTAATGTTAAAAGCATGGCTTGCTTTAAAGGTAATGTAGTAACTAGAATTTCGATTAAACTATCGTATTCTATAAAATCTTGTGATCCACTATTCGTCTCTTCATCAAATAAATAGAACTCTCTACTTTTTCTTTTTTCGTCAATGAAAAGGTTTTTGGCAACCTGAAAGAGAAATGAAGTGGAGAATAAGCGGTCGGGTTCTAACTTTTTTAGCTTGTATACTTTTACCATCGTTTCTTGTACAAGATCTTCTGCTAACCAGGTAGAACGAGATAACTTTATGCAATATCTATATAGTTTATTAATGGTTTCTTCTATATTTTCAAATACCAAATTTCATCCCACCCAAAAAAATAAAATTATATGTAACTTTTTATCCATTATATTCGTTATACCAAAGAATACAAATAGTAAGGAGAGATGACATGTTTAAAGTAGGAAGTATTTTTATCCCTGTCACCAATATGGAGAAATCAATGGCTTGGTATGAAAAGAATCTAGGTGTTAAGATGATTGATCAGTGGGATGAAGGAGCAGGTTTTTACTTTCCAAATAGTTCAACCCAGATGGCATTAGTTCAGGTTCAAAATCCACAACCCACTGAATTTGTCATCAAAGGAAATAAAAAAAATGTCTATTTCAATTTCCTAGTCGAGGATATCGAAGAAGTCTATGATCACCTAAATAACAATGGAGTCGTGACAACTGAAATTGAAGATTTCGGCGGGATGAAAGGATTTGATTTTTTCGATTTAGATGAAAATCCTTTTAGTGTGGTAAATGAAGACAAAAGTTCCCCTTATTATCGTGAAAATGTGAGGAGATTGCAGGGGAATATATCTATATAATACAAAAAATGCTAAGTAATTCCGATAACGTGAAGAAAAATTACGCCCCATAAAAAAACAAGTAAAATAAAATATAATCATCACACAAAAAAAGCTTGGGAAAACCCAAGCTTTTGGCCATTAATATGTAGTTCTTGTTGAATCAAAGACCCCTCTAGCTTAATAACGAACATTTAGCACTTCGATTAATTCTATGATTTCATCATCGTCACCTGGTTCAACGTACACTCGCTCTGTATTTTCTATAATATCTGTGTAGAAGTTTTCACCAGCAGGGTAACGGCCATCCCAACGTAAAGGAACGTTGTATACATTAATCGTGCCATCCCCATTACCACTATAAGTTACTGATCCATCTACTAAGCGAGGACCTGCTAACTGGATAACATCTTCTGGATAGCTGGCACTGGTGTCATCGTTAGGATTGATTGGTTGGCCAGCAGGAATATGCCGAACATTTAATTCATCTATCTCTTGATTCGGTCCAAGTTGCAGCCAAACACGAGCGTATTCAATTTGTTCACTAGAAAACTGGGATAGTGTTTCTTTGTCTTCCTTATCGCCTACATTTGAGTCACTATTTTCAGATGTGGAACTATGCGAATCACTATTAACAGATTCTTCTGTAGAGTTGTCATTTGCATCATCATTGTCCGATTCCTCTAACTCACTTGTTGACGTACTTTCATCTGTTTCGGTTGTATCTTCTTCTATTGAAACAGAACTGTTTTCTGAAGAATCCGTTGTGGATTCCTCGTTTGTGTTGCCAACACATCCTACTAGCATAAATAAAGCAATAGTAAAATAAAGAAAGTTTGTCAGCTTTTTCAATCGTCAAACCATTCCTTTCATTATTTTAATAAGTATCCTAGTATTCCTAAAGCAATTGAAAGTATGGGAAAACCGACTAAAATTATTAAAATGATGTCCATTCCCCCTTCTCCTTCTTGTGAGTTTTAACTTTTTTACTATACTCAAATAAACAATCCCCCAATTAATCATTCTTCAGTTACAATTATTTCAAAATTTGTCATTTTACTCAATCATTTATTCCAATAAAAACGACACTTTCCTTTTTACTAGAAAAGTGTCTCAGTTTTTTTTGTTCGGTATATTCTTCTTGATTCTCCCGGGCGGAAAATGCTTTACTTCAATTTCTTTCTCCTCATCCACTGTGTTGCAGCCCATTTAGATCCATTCATTACTGGTGCCCCGCCATGTAAGGTTAAATCGTTTAAAGTCTGGTCGTCATAGAAATATTCGAAATACACCGCCATCCCCTTTTGTGGTGACACGGAAAATTTCAGTTTAGGAAAGAATGTTTCCCCACCTTCCTCTACGTCATTTAAGTACATGACGAGCGTACTAATTCTGGGATTGCTTACTGGCTTATTGACTGATGAGAAGAAATCAAAATGAGCTTTATACTCTTGACCGATTTTATAATTAAGGATTTGAAGACCTTCTCCATGTTCAACCGGTATATTCATGATATGTGATAGTCTCTTTTCAATTTTAGACACAAAGTCATTTTCATTTTCCTGAAAAAACATACTGCTACTTGTTCTAAGGTCATCTACATCACGTGTATTTCCAATCTTCGAACGCTGCATTCTATCTTTTGATAACCTAATGAGCTCATCACATTCTTCATTGCTTAAAACATTTCCTAAAACGACTATTAGTGGTTCTTCAAATCTAGCAATTATGTTTATTTCCCTATCTTCTGTTTTTATTTTATTTCCAATATGGTGAAATATTGTTTGTTCTTTAACTGTTAATTCATTAACATCCATTTTCAACTTTCATCAACCTCTTTAAATATTTATAATATTGCGAATTTTAAACCTATGGGAAGCATTCGATAGGTTGATCGGTTCTTCCAATTTGAGTAGCGATATAACGAAAGTAACTACTGTCTTTATATTAAGTTTTTTTCTCCTCCTGTATGTCAAAATGGATATCGTAATTTATTTTTACTGAGTTAATTTTACCTCTTGAATGTCAAAAAAAGAAGAGTTTTTTTCACCCTCCTATCACTTATATATTTAACAGTCTACTTTACTAAGAGTTATTTTTTTTTACACCAATCGCCCCCGATTGTTGAAATTCAATCATTATTTGAATGATCTTCAACGATCCGAGAAAAATGATAAACATTGAGCAATATGAACAATTCTTTGAATAACAAATTCAACTTCCTGATTGTCTTTAATTACGAATAAATGGTCAGCTTCACCTTCTACTGGATCAATCACATCTTCATTTAGAGCCTGTTGTCGAGTAAGCACTTCCTCAAAATTAGAAGCACTCCTAAGTATATTCGTACTACGCTGACTATTAGTAACTCGATCTCGAAGAACATGATCTGGGATATCAAAATGGACAAGGATTCGGATAAATTCATTTTTATGAAATAACTGTTTCAGCAGATACAACCGGCCATTTCGATTTCGATTTGAATTACAAATAATAAGGTGAAAATTAGTCTGTTCTATAGCATAATCGACAATTAGCTGAGAAATGGCATGCTTGAGAGTATTAGGTCCACGTTTTGGTTGCAGGGTAGTATAAAAGGTGTTTATAAATTCAGCGTGGTTATCTTGGTCCATCACAAGAGAGTTGCTTAACTCTTGTTCTAAAAGTCTAGCAAATGTAGTTTTCCCACTATGGGTTTTACCCACTGTAATAATCACTAACCTTTTCATGACTGCAACTCCTTTCAATTAACCTATAAAATTAACTTTTTCCGCTCTTAATAGAAGCTATCATTCTAAACAAATGGAGACCATAATTATATGAGATTAAGTAAACAAAAAAGAAATATTAACCCTATATATTTATTAAATGAACTTGTAATCTTTTTCCCTGTTGAACTGTTTTTGATATCAAATGTTAGAAACAACAGTAATACAATAATTAAAGAATTAGTAATAAATTCTTTGGATGAAGATACTCCACTAGTCAATCCTAAAAGTAATACTAAACTCATTATTACTAGTAAGGAAATCGTAATATATTCTGGTTTGAACTTCTTAATTATATACAAAATACACAGCTCCCTATTTTAATTACTAATCTATTCAACTTCGACTACAACTTAATTGCCTTACTTCCTAATTACAATTATTTCAAAATTTGTCATTTAACACAATCTTTCATTACATAAAACAAGACACTTTCTTTGTTTTAGAAAAGTGCCTAGGTTTTAATCATCCTAATTATCTACTTAACTTGTCTTCTCAGCAGAAAATTAAAAATCATGTCCATTAGAGTAAATGATATGTCTAGAACCCCACTATTTTAAACGGCTCTATGATGAACATTTTTTCTGCTATTCTACATGATTTTGTCCTTCAACCAAAATGAGGACCTCAATAGAACCGATTGACGACCTGAAAATCCATATAGCCCATAATGAGGACCTCAATAGAGACGATTGATGCCCTGAAAATCCAAATAACGGTTTTATGAAGAAATTTTCTCTCTTTCCTACAGATCTTTGTGTAAATGAAAAGAACTAAAACGGAAGCAGGCTCTTACCTTCCTTGAAGAATAGAATTCTGGTGAAAAGCACTCTAAGACCAACACTCTAAACCTTAGAAGTTATCAACAAAATGAATTCTATCCTGAGCATTAAAAAATGACTGACTATTGAATTTAATAATCCTAAAGATGTAAATAAACAACCGCAATAACGAAAATGATCGCAAAGATACTGGTAAAGGCTAATGAGTACTTACGAGAAATATTTGCTTCCTCAATATCTCTCCAATTGATAGGTTTAATCCCACTCAGCCAAAACACTAATATGGCAGATAAAAAAATCGCATTAATATTGATTAAAAGTAATAATAGTGGCGTTATCACTCCCTGCCAATTACCAGCCCCGATCATCATCCCCAACACAACCGTTGGCGGCAATACAGTCAGGGAGACCATCACTCCAACCAACTGCCCTTGTGAACGTTTCACAAATGATAAAGCTCCCGCGGCTCCTGCAGCGATGGCAACGACAATATCTATTATTTGAACACTAGTTTGGGAAATAAACTCATTGCTGTTCACTGGCAGATCAAAGTAAAACCCGAATAAAACAGAGATCATGAAGGGAATCGATAGTCCGAAAAGCGATGTTAGGATCGATTGCCGTGCGAGCTTTTGATCGCCTAGTATAGAAGCAAATGAAATCCCAAGGATAGGACCGATTGACGGGTCAATGACATTTGCTCCTATGACTAAACCTGGACTATTTTGAATAATACCGACTGTAGCTACAATCGCGGCAAAAATAGTAAACCAAGTAAAACTAGCGTTAATTTCCCCTGAGGAATGAACGATTGAATATAGTTCATGTTTGCTAGCTCGTTCCATTTCGGCTTCTTTATTTTTTTGATTATTTTCATTGTATTCACTAGGGACATAGGCTTTTATAGAGGATAACATCGCTTGAAAACCACGATTTTCATGAGACACTTTTTCTAAGTAATTTAATATCCTTTCAGAATCTTCTTTTTCCACTAAAATTCGAACCCATGACTCATTTTCTTTTACATTGGACTTCCAATAGGAAATATGAGGGAATTCTTGCAAGAGAATATTTAGATATTCAAAATCATTAGGTGAGTAAATATCAATCAATTGTAACTCCATATTTACTATCCTCCAGGATCCATCGTCACAATATGATTTATTATTCACCTTTTTAAAAGTTATCATGCAGTTGGTAAAAGTACACCCGATTTTTTAAAAACATATGAGTTGAAAATTAAGGAATGAAACATTCAATCAAAAATCTTTCTCGGCACTAAAAAAGCGCCCTGTTATAACAGAAACGCCTTTTCGATAAAAGTATAAATGTTATTTGCCTTCCTCATAATTCTTAAAAGTTATTCCATCATGATAGTAAAGTTCAGAGCCTATATACACACTTCTTCTTTCTTTCAATAGCTGAATCAGTTCTTCACTTTTAATTCGATTCATATTCTTATACCAGATTCCTTGTGGATACAGAACTGCAATCGGACCATGTTTACATTGTCCATTACACAAGGTTTTCGTTGTATGAATCTCCCTTTGCAGTTCTAAGTCTTTCAATTCTCCTCTAATGGTCTCCGTGACCTCTTCTGCCCCATTTTTTGTGCAGGTTTTCCCGTTGCAAATCAATAGATGTTTGCTGAACCCATCTAAGTTCATTAAAAATTCCCCTTTATTTGACTTCTATCACAAATGGATAACTATTGACTTTCCCATCAAATTTAAATTCTCCCCATAGTTTGTAGATTCCAGGCTGATCAAATTTTGTTTCAAAGACTGTCTGTTCTTCTGAGGCAGGGTGAACATGAACAAATTTCTCACCCTTTTCATCCAAAATAACCACATGACCTAGAGCCCCCAGATAAGGATCTAGAGTATTCCCTTTCGTATCAAAACTTAACGTGACGTCATTGTTTACTTTTAGTTCTGTAGTGGTTAATTCAACTGCCTTGTCATTGATGGTTTTGGTTAGGGTAGTATCAGCTTTTAGTGAAGGCTCCTTATGTTCACCATGACTTTCCTCCACTTGCAATTCAAATGGGCTTACCTGATAGGCTAGACTTTTTGGTTTAATATCAACAAACACTTTATATGAGTTTTCAGGAAGGTTGAATTTTTCCGTATACACCCCGTTTCCTTTGTCCTTAGGATGTAAATGAAAGTAATCCTTCAGATCGGCGCTGACAATGATGAGATGCATAATTTTTTCATGTGAAATTTCAAGCTCTGGTGGATTTTGATTTTCATCCTTCAAATCAATGGTTATCACCCCATCTTCATAAGCTACATTTGTGGCTACTTCGCTTTTTAATGGAGTTCCATGATCTGAATGCTCTGAGCCTTGAGTACCATGATCATCATTGTCCGCTTCTTGAGTAGTACGGTCATCAGTATGATTGTTCGCACTATTCACATTGGCATATACGGAATATCCACCAATGACCAGCCCGAGATACACAATGGCTGAAATCGTCCAGATCCATATGTTTTTTGGTTTCATAAGTACACTCCTTTTTATCCTTTTAATTTAATCCTTTGTAATCTGAGTGCGTTTAAAACAACAGAAACGGAGCTAAATGCCATTGCTACTCCTGCAAGCCATGGTGCCAGGAAGCCTAGTGCTGCAATTGGGACTCCCACAGCATTATACGCAAAGGCCCAAAATAGATTTTGCTTGATATTTCGAATCGTCATTTTACTCATGAAGATGGCATCGGCAATACTAGTTAAGTCTCCTCTGATTAAGGTGATATCAGCAGCCTCCATTGCGACATCCGTCCCTGTACCGATGGCCATTCCAATATCTGCCGTAGCTAGCGCTGGTGCATCATTAATACCGTCGCCGACCATCGCTACGATCTTTCCAGCCTTTTGAAGCTTACTCACTTCATCAGCCTTCCCTTCCGGCAGGACTTCTGCAATCACATGATCAATTCCAACTTCATTGGCAATCGCTTGGGCTGTCTGCTTGTTATCACCTGTGATCATCACAACCTCAAGACCCATATTTTTTAACCTTTCAATGGCTTTTAAAGAGGTTTCTTTAATGGTATCTGCGACAGCAATCACTCCTGCAAATTGCTGATCAATGGCGACTAGCATTGCGGTCTTCCCTTGTTTTTCTAAGCTTTCCTTCTTAGGTAATATGTCTTCAACATCAATGTTGTTTTTCTCCATAAGTCGGCGTGTTCCGATCAGAAGGGATTTCCCTTCCACTATAGATTCAATTCCAAACCCAGGAATCGCTTCAAAATGCTCGGAGCTGCCCAGTTCAATCCCTTTTTCTTTAATTCCTTCAACAATGGCTTCCGCTAAAGGATGCTCAGAATTTCTTTCCGCAGCACCAACTAGCTTTAAAAATTCGTTTTCTTCAAATCCATGTGCAAGAATCACATCTGTTAGTGTTGGTTTTCCATTTGTGACAGTTCCAGTTTTATCAAGGATCACTGTATCCAGGCGATGAGTTGTTTCGAGATGCTCCCCGCCTTTAAACAAAACTCCATATTCAGCCGCACGACCAGAACCTGCCATAATCGATGTAGGAGTAGCAAGACCAAGTGCACATGGACATGCGATCACTAATACAGCAATTAACTTTTCAAGAGCAACGGCAAACTCGCCAGGACTTATAACAAAGTACCAAACTAGAAATGTCACAATTGCTATTCCCACTACAATTGGGACAAAGATTCCTGAGATCACATCGGCTAAGCGTTGGATTGGCGCTTTTGATCCTTGAGCTTCCTCAACTACCTTTATGATTTGAGCTAATGCTGTATCCTTTCCAACCTTTGTCGCTTTGACCTTTAAAAATCCGTTCTTGTTAATGGTTGATCCTATCACTAAATCTCCCACTGTTTTATCGACAGGAATACTTTCCCCTGTAATCATCGACTCGTCTAAAGCGGATCTTCCTTCGAAAATTACTCCATCAACCGGTACCTTTTCTCCTGGTTTGACATATACGATATCACCTTCGATGACCTCTTCAATGGGTACATTCATTTCTTGCCCGTCTCTTAAAACGGTGGCTGTTTTTGCTTGTAGGCCCATAAGCTTTTTAATGGCTTCGGAAGAGCGTCCTTTTGCTTTTGCTTCAAATAATTTCCCTAATATAATAAGGGTAATTAACACGGCACTTGTTTCAAAATATAACTCCACCATATGCGTATCAGAGCCTATGGATAATATACTTAAGTAGATGCTATAGAAATAAGCTGCTGAGGTACCAAGCGCCACCAGCACATCCATGTTGGCACTTTTATTCCTTAATGCTTTATAAGCACCTACATAAAATTGCCCACCCACTAAAAATTGAACGGGAGTGGCAAGCGCGAGTTGAACCCAAGGATTCATGAACATCTCTGGGAGCCAAATAAAAGAGGTAAATTCAAAATGGCTGACCATTGCCCAAAGCAAAGGAATCGATAATATAGCCGAGAAAATAAACTTCCCTTTTTGCTTTTCGATTTCTTTTTGTCGATGATCCACCTTTTCGCCTTTCGCTTCTTGCTTTTGCTCTAAACGATAGCCCAATTTTTTAATCGATTCCTTCATTTCTGGAACCGATACTTCACCAGGGTTATATTCTACAAGGGCAGACTCTAAGGCAAAGTTTACTGTCGCGGTTTGAACTCCATCTAACTTATTTAAACGTTTTTCAATTTTATTTGCACACGCTGCACATGTCATCCCGCTTATATCGAATTCAGCTTTTTCACTCATGACTTGGTATCCTAACGACTGCACTTTTTCCTTTAACTGATTGACATTTGCTTTAGACGGATCAAAGGTAACTTTTGATTTTTCTAAAGCAAAATTTACGCTCGCTTCCTCAACACCTTCTACTTTTTTTAGACCTTTTTCTATTCTCACTGCACAAGCAGCGCATGTCATTCCAGCTATTTGAAGTGTTGTTTCTTTTTTATCGCTCATATTCTTACACTCCTATCTCCATATACATTGGAGGGGTATATTTTTTGGGGAATAAAACGTGCTGGCAAAACAGCACGTTTTTCCAGTATATTGGTGACAGCGTTAATCTTTAGCAGTTTACTCTACTACATCATACCCTTGATCTTCTATCATATTAGTAATATTCTTTAATGAAACTACTTTCGAATCAAATGATACATCCACTTTTTCATCCTTTAAGTGAACCTTCACTGACTGAACTCCATTTACCTTTCCAACGTTTTCTTCAATCGAATTTACGCAATGCCCACATGACATCCCTTTAACAGTTAGTTTTACATTTTCCATTGTAATCTCTCCTTATTCATTATTTTACTATACCCCCGTATAGTATTTTTAAGTGATAAAGAAATCGTGCTATCATTTGCACGTTCTTTACGGATTTATTCGACATCGTACCCTTGGTCATCAATTGTTTCTTTAATCTTATCAAGAGTCACTTCATTTGGATTAAATTCAACATCAACTGTTCCCGAGTCTAAGTTTACTTTGACAGCGGTAACGCCTGATAATTCACCTACACTGCCTTCAATTGAATTTACACAATGACCACATGACATACCGCTTACGTTTAAAGTTAATTTTTCCATTAGCTTTAGACTCCTTTATTTTTTCATTAATTTTTGAATCGTGACCATTACTTCATCTAAAATCTCCGTATCTCCTTCTTGAATCTTTTCTAAGACACATGTCTTCATATGTCCTTCAAGTAAAAGACGTGCTACACTATTTAAAGCGGATTGAGTTGCAGATATTTGAGTGATGACATCATCACAATACGTATCTTTTTCAATTAATCCTTTAATTCCTCGAATTTGTCCTTCAATTCGATTTAATCTCGTTGTTAAGTTATTCTTCACTTTATCTGAGTGATGGCTTTTTCTTTCATCGGATGAACAGCATTGATCGATTTCAACGATTTTATCAAGACCTTCTGAATTCATCGACATTGCCTCACCTCCTTAATAACATAATACTATACCCATCTAGGGTATGTGAAGAGTTTTTTATAAAAAATTTAAAAATAGATCAGATGTCCTGAAATCTACAAATTACAAATACTATTTGTGAGTGTATTCCATTCATCCTAACTATACATTATAATAACTTTCCCTAAAAAGGGTTTGTCTTATAAGTCCATTTTTTTACTATCAGACGCTCATTTGATTTTAGATGTTTTAATAAATAACGTTTTGAATTTTGAATTCTCAGGATTTTCCCCTTTTGGAATACCTCATTTACTACAACTACACCCAATATGTTGTTCTTTAGCACTAAATTTTAATAAAATATATCATTCATTCTTTGTATTCCCTAAAGAATTCATACGATTGATCATTCTAGCATAGAATGGATCACTATTTTCCTTTTCGTGAATGTGGTAATGCACAAGATTTCAAATTTATGCACATGTTTGTATGTAGGGGAAAAGATCAAACTTAACATTCTGTAGTACTAATAAAAATAAAAGGCTGTCCTAAAATCAAGGAGTCTGGAACGATCACTTCAATCTATAGTCAAACATGTCGTTCCTTTTCCCTTTTTGGACAACCCTAAACTTTGCTAACCTTATTTAGGTGATAGCTCACTTTCTGTTACCCATTTATGATTTTTCACATCTTCTCTATCAGTAGTCGGAGTAAAATTAATCATGTAAACAGTCGTTTGTTCTGCTGAATCAATTTCAGCGGTTGCCCCATCCATCCCTTCCATATGAGAGGCATTAATGCTTACTTCTGTTCCAGGTTTTAGCGGCTCGTCACCAGCGTCTGGAATTTCTTCATGAATCACCCATTTATGATTCTCTACTCTCACTCCGCCATTTGTAGGAGTATACGAAATGGCATAGGCTGTAGTGTCATAGGCACCCACAATCGTTGCTTCAGCACCCTTCATCCCTTCCATATGACCTGTTTCAATGATCGCTTTACTTCCAACTTTATAGGTTGGGTTTTCTGCTTCTTTTAGCCCTTCCGGAACTTCCCCTGAGCTGGAATGGTCCATATCACCATGATCCATCCCTTCCATATTTTTCTTATTCCCCTCTTTTTCTGTTTCTTCAGTGGTTTCCTTGTTTGCAGTGTCATCTGTGTTTGTATCATTTTCGTTAGCGCAAGCTCCCAATACTAAGAAAAGAGCTGCCAATATTGATAAGAGTACTGGTTTTTTTAGCATGTAAAAATCCTCCTTTGACGTTTGGCTCTATCATAACAAGAAAATTTGCAGAAAATATGGAGTAAGCTTTGTTCAGAAAAAAACAGAGCACTTCTGCTCTGTTTCCCTATTAGATCACATTTTATTCTCATTTATTCTTTTTCCCTTTACAAAAAACACCATTTCTCCCTATTCAATAGAATCCCCTCTTAGCAGAAACACTAAAACCAAACTATTCATTCATTTGTAAAGTCCTTTTCAATCGGCTATTTTTCTGCTGAAAATTTCTATTTACAAGAAAGATCCCTATAATAATAAACAAGCCTCCAACTATGATGGAAGGATATAATTTCTCCCCTAGTAGTAACCATCCCGTTAATACACCGAAGAAAGGGGCCAAAAATAAAAAGGCACTCGTCTTTCCTGGATCACCCTTTTGTAAAAGATAATACCAGACAGCGAATTGGACAATGGATGACATAATACTTAACCATAATAATATGAACAAGGAATTACGGGTCAAAATGAATTCTGGATTTTCGAGAGTAAAACTGCCAAGCAAAAGGAGTAATCCACCAAAAAGCATCTGATAAGCGGATAGGACCCACGTATCGAATAACAAACCCCATTTTTTCACTAATAATGTTGATATCGCCCAAAAAACAGCAGAAAGGAATCCAAAAAGAATGCCAATCTTAAATTCAATTTGCGCCCCCATTGTAATGCTTACTCCTACTAATCCTAAAAGTACACCTACCCATTGATAAAGTTGATAGCGGGTCTTTAAAAAAATGGTACCAAATACGACAACAAGTAACGGGTTTGTGAATGTAAGAATGGAGGATTCACTAGCTGTAATGGTCCGTAGACTCAAGAAAATACACCCCATCACACCAGCTGTTTGAAAAGCACCTATAATAAGAATCTTTATCCAGTTTCCTTTAGATATTGGATGGGGTCTTTTAAAAACGTAGACAATGACTGCCATTAGGGCTCCTGCGAATGTAAAGCGTAATGCCGCTAATAACAACGGGGATGAATAAATCAAACCTATTTTCCCGACAGCAAAAGAAGAACCCATTAGAAATGTTGTCAAAAGGAGCAGTAGTGTAAATTTGAACTTATTCATTTTTTTGTCTCCCTACCTATTGTAATGAACTATCTTTAATGATTATACCGCCAGGATATTTCAACTTTAATCGAAGTATGGAATTCTGGTGAGATAGATTGATTCAAATAAGTGATGGATCCAACTTGACTAACAGGTATAAGAATGCAATAAAAGCAACACGCGGGACTTTCTTGCTCCATTCTAGGTCATAGGAGTAATGACCAGGTGATTGGGAAAAATAAAAGCTATAACAGAATTGCTAGTAAGAAACTCAAAAAAAGGAGAAAAAAATGAACAAGAAGCAAACAGAGAATAAACCAAAAAGAAATTTTAAAAAGTCTGAAGACAATCTTTATGGAATCGATGCTGAGACAAGCCTACAGTCAGTCCATTTCGCAACAACTGAAAACTCTTATTTAAACGAACATTTCCAAGAAGAGTCTGATAACTAAAAATAGGTTTATACATCTGTATCCTATTGATACTCTCTGATATTGGTTGATTCTTATTTAAAACCATTTACAAAATAGCCGATAATCTCTAAATCCAATTCGTTTAAACTTCTTTGCAAACGCTTAGCCATTTCTCTAATAATGACTTCCTGGTTTCCCTCTTACTTTTTGGTAAGGTCAGCTGAGCATTTTAAAAGAATAAGAAAAGACCTAAATTCATTTTGGGTTAATGGCGCAACGTGCCTGAGTTCCTTTGTTGGGTACTAATCATTATTAATACGTAATAGCGGTTCACAAGCCTATTGGATAAACTCAATAAATTTAGATACACAAATCCTGTTAAACCTTTGAGGTTTCTTAACCAACCATAAGTTTCTTTTCATGTGTATGTCTTGTATTTTCATTTCATGTAAAAGGCCCTGTTCTAATTCCCTAGCGACAGTCAACCTCGGTAGAACACTAATTCCAAGTCCCGCCTCTACGGCACTTTTTATCGCTTGCGTACTGCTAATCTCCATATAGCTTTCGATTTTATCTAACACTCCATACTCCCTTAACATGTTTTCGACAATCAGTCGTGTACCTGATATGGATTCCCGCCAAATCATTCTTTCATTGGCCAATTCTTCAATGTTGATGTCATTTCTGTCTCTCCACGGGTGGTCAGACGGGTATACGAGAATCAACTCATCGTCAGCAAATTTCTCGATTATAAACTCATTGTTTTCAACAATTCCTTCAACTAGGGCCAAATCGATCACATCGTTTGATAGGTTTTCTAAAATACTAGGGGTATTTTTAATGGTCAATGTAACATGGATCTCGGGGGCTTGTTTTTTAAAACGACCCAGTAAGCTCGGCAAAAAATATTCACCAATTGTTAAAGATGCTCCTACCCTGAGGTTAGCATGAAACTCCCCTGTTGCCCGCTGAATCACTTCTTTAGAATGGTTAAAGTCATTGACAATAGCTTTTGCGAAAGGATACAGCATTTTACCTGTTTCTGTTACCATCATTTTCCCGTCCGCTCGATCGAATAACAATGTATCATAATAGCTTTCCAACTGTTGAATCTGTCTCGTTACGGCTGGTTGAGAGACAAAGCTTAATCTTGCTGCCTGGCTGATACTGCCTTCATCTACTACTAAACAAAACATTTTCATGCTTTCTATGTTCAATGAAAGGACCTCCAATAACTGAAATACTTATTCCCATATTACCATATAGATGGGTCAGAAAAATTCTCCTCCAGTATAACGATCGGTTATACCCTATGCATTTGTTGCAGTTCAATTCCCCTCTCTTATCTGATAACTTAGTAGAAAGAGAAACTATTAAGGTACAAAATGTTATAGCAAATTTATAAACGAAAATTATAGAAAGAAGGAAAAAAAGTGAAGGAAGAATGGAAAAGACTGCTTCAACTATTTTGGACATTTTTTAAAATAGCTCCTGTCACATTCGGAGGAGGATTTGCGATGATCCCGTTAATCGAAAAGGAAGTGGTGGAGAAGAGAAAATGGTTAAAGAGTGAAGAAGTTACCGATGTATTTGCCTTATCCCAATCTGTGCCTGGAGGCGTCGCGATTAACTCCGCCACCTTTATCGGCCAACGAATTGGAGGGATAAAGGGAGCCATAGCTGCGGTGATTGGCGTTTCATTCCCTACTTTTTTAATTGTTCTCACCCTGGGTATTTCCTATTTTGTCTTTCATGATCATCCAAAGATAGAAGCAGCCTTCCTATCGATTAGAGCTTCCATAGTGGCCATCATTGCTTATGCAGCAATCAAAATTGCCAAAACGGCCATAGTCGACAAATCGACTTTCGCCATAATGATTATAGGGATTCCTGCCCTCTTCTTCATCCACCCAATTATTGCATTATTAACAGGGGCTTTTACAGGAATCATTACAATCTCTATTAAAAAGAAATTAGGTTATAAAGCCAAAAAAGATAGGAAAGAAAAAAAGAAAAAAGATGAAAACGAGCCCGTGTATTACTCAGGCACAGGAGTATAGGATATTAAGATAATTTTTTATGAAAGCAAAGGTGAAAGTGATGGAACTATGGGAGTTGTTTAGCACATTCTTTATCATCGGCCTAGTATCGTTCGGAGGAGGATATGCCATGATTCCCGTAATAGAAAACGAAGTCTCCCAACACGGGTGGATGACAATCCAACAATTTACCGATGTCATCGCTATTGCGGGGATGTCGCCTGGTCCGATCGCCACCAATAGTGCCATTTTAGTTGGATATTCAACAGCCGGAATAACAGGAGCCATCATATCTGCTCTTGGAATCTTGCTCCCATCTCTCCTACTTGTAATCGGGGTAGCGACTTTCTTTGTCAAATTGCATCATTATCCAATTGTAAAATCCATATTTTATGGGCTAAGACCTATCGTCACTAGTTTAATCATCTATGCCGCAATTACTTTCTCCCTTTCAAATAACCTGATAAGTTTAAAGGTTTCCTGGCATTCCGTTAGCTTAATCCTAATCTTTGGAATATCCTTATTTGTCCTATTGAGATTACGATGGCATCCTGTTTATGTCATTGTACTTTCTGGGTTAGTCGGAATTGCCCTCTATTGATAAAATATGAAGTTGGGTGGGTTCGTAATCCTTTTAACTATTGCGTATACTCCTTTTCTTCCATCCGTTCCAAAATCATACGGAAGCCACTATTTTCTTTATCTAAACACTTTTTCACCCGCGATACCATGCTTGATCGCGCGTTGGTTTCTGCTTCAATCATTTCATACGTGTCCCCGTCTAAAATCCTTTTCGCTGCTCCAAGTCTTTGCTCAAAAGCTTCCAATTCCCTATCAGTACATAAATCACATAGAAACTCTACGCATTCTTCCAGTGTATTTAATGAAAGCATCGCTTTATACAACTGCTCCCGGTTCGCTTTTTTTCCATCAATTTTCATACCACTCTCTCCCCTATTGATTAATTTTATAATATTCTGAATCGTATTCGTCATTATAAAATGAAAAACATTATTTTGCAAAACTTATATGAACACGTTTGTATTTGGGGTATTTTTTAAAACTTATTTGCTTCTATCTACCTATTATTCAAAAAAGAAATCACCTCTTCAATAATAAAGTAACCACTAATTTATACTAATACCTTGACAAACGAACAAAAAAAACGTGTTTTGAAAAAAGTTTGATCAAAACACGCTCTAAATTTATTCAATTGATTAGTTTTAAATAAAAGTTTGTATCTGTTCATCACAATGGTCATGCATTTGTATCCAACATCGCAGGCATATTGATTTCTTTCACACATGAAGCATTCGAAAGATTAGTTATAGCCTTTACCAATGAAACGATATCCTGAACAGGTATTCTCGTTCCTTTATAAGTAGTTAATGTCTTTTCTAAACCTTCTTCATAAGGGATTGTTGCTGCGATATTTCCTGGGTTTATACATGTAACACCTATCGCATATTTCCTTAAATTCTCGCGCAAGGAATTACCAATGCCACGCAGCCCGAATTTAGAAGCGACATACGTTACTTGTTTACTTTCGTTGTTTTCAATGCCATCAGCAGATCCTATCAAAATAATCTTAGCATTCTCCGATCTTTTAAGATTTGGTAGCAATCTTTGAGTGCAAAGAATCGTAGACGTTGTATTTACATTGATGATGTTTGCCATATCTTTTGGATCATCTTTCTCAAAATCATAATGGTCTTGATACCCTTCTTTTTCCCATATCCCTGCATTATAGATGAGTACATCGATCGGTTCATCTTTTATCCCATCGGCAATACAATTAATTGAAGAACTCAACAACGATAAGTCCGCCTCAATCCAAGATCTATGGACTCCATCATTTAGTGTCAAAGTTACAGGACGGCTCCTAGAAACCATCCAAACATGATCTCCTTTCTCGGGTAGCCCTTTTACGAATGCATCACCTAACCCTTTGCTTGCACCTACTATAACAAA
Source organism: Rossellomorea pakistanensis (assembly GCF_016908495.1). GTDB lineage: Bacteria > Bacillota > Bacilli > Bacillales > Bacillaceae_B > Rossellomorea > Rossellomorea pakistanensis. Next base: position 453,101 of record NZ_JAFBDZ010000004.1, read on the forward strand.
ATTCATCTTGTCTTCCCCCTTATTAACAAAAAGTAAGTAACAACCTCTTAAACTACTCAAATGATAACGTCTATTATTAAGCTAAACTTCAAGTAAAATACTGATGTTTCACTACAACTTTAGACTGACAATCTTATATTTTTACATTTAAAGCAACCAATTATTGACGAAATTTGATTAACCCTTATAATTCTTGCATCTATCATTTAATACTTGTATATTCAAATTTATACATATATTTAAAGTTAAAGAATACCAAAACAATTCATGTCAAAAGAGTGATTCAATTGAATTCTAAAAATGAACCGATCCATCCACGTTACGATAACATGAGAATTGCTTATTTTATTATTGTTGTTATCATCATACTATTAGGCTTAGCCTCTAGAAAATACAGTCCTCTACTTCCATTATTTGCAGCTCAGCACGCCGGGGATATGCTATGGTCCATGATGATCTATTTCGGTTTCCGTTTCTTCCTACTGCGTACAAGCCTGCTCACAGCCATTTGGCTCAGCTTTTTGCTATGCTTCGGTATAGAATTCAGTCAACTGTATCAAGAAGACTGGATTAATCAGATTCGAGAAACATTGCTTGGAGCATTGGTCCTGGGTAAAGGTTTTCTTGCTGTAGATCTGATTCGATATACAGCAGGCATTATCATGGCCGCTACTTTGGATAAAGTAATACTTATCTTTACTTTTCGGAGATAAACTGTTAGCTCCTGAAATAAGTGGTGTCCCTAACCAATGAGTCAGGAGCCACAACTTCAGTGTATAGAAGAAACTCTCATGATATCTTCTAATATATGGCTATGCATTTTGGAGCCGGCCCCCTACTGATCTTCCTTATTTATCCATCAATCTATTTGATTACATTTTCTTTTCCTCTTCAGTTCCAGGATAGAAAGAATCCAAATTCTATTATGACTAAACACTTTGTACTCATTTTTTTCCTAATTATCCCACTAATATTTCCCGCCCACTACTGACAATAATATCTATAAAAAGATAAGGGTGTTAAAAGAAATGGAAAAATTTATGATTAAGGGACTATTTACGTTGTGTATTTTAGGTTTCCCCTTTCTAGTTAAAAAACCAAAATTAAAAGAAATGTTAATTGTCTTTTTCTCAAAAGGGATATTATCAACTCTCATCGATGCTTATGTAGTGAATACGAATAAAATTAAGTACCCTGTACGTCCATTCCCCAAAATTTTCAGCACAAATATTCTTTACGATATGTTATTTTTTCCACTTCTAAGTGTTATATGGATTAAGCAATCCTATCACGATAATTTACCAAAAATTTTATTAAAAAGTCTTACTTGGAGTATCCCTATGAGTTTCCTTCAGTGGTACTTAGAACGAAACAGTAGGTTATTTAAATGGAAAAAGTGGTCTATATTTCATACCTTTGGAAGTATAAGTTTTACTTTACTAACAATAAGAGGTTTACATGGCTTGGTGAAAAGAATAGATGAAAATTAGATTCCAACAGAATTAAAAGACAAAATTTACATACTATCAGCAGAATGTAAGACTCTATCGTTTCTTATAAAAACCTCTACATCAGTTCTCAACTTGTATCAAAAAAATCGAGTGTAAACCCTATATGATTTTCACTCGATATCCTTTATTTTTTTGAAACGGTATAGCCCAAAACGCTCTTTTATATCGCTTTTTTAATAATTCATACTGACGAATAACTTCCTGTGCGATCTCACAGATTTCATCTAGGCCGCTGACTCCCTTAAGTACATTAGCTATCCCATTTTGCCTTTCAAGTATGCTAACAGAATAAATGGCAAACACTACGGTTAAATCTTTTAAATTGGGAGCTGTTTAAATGGTCTTGTTCGGGGTACTCCTAATGATTTTGGTTGGTATGTTGATTCTACAGAAGATCAATAAACTAAAAAAGCTAGAAATCGCTGCCATTTGGCTCTTCATTCCAAGCTTGATTCATGACATTGCCATTGGATTATCAAACTTAAAAATAATAGAATTAACTAAAAATATTGAAATGCACTCATCCTTTATAGTAGGTAAAACCTTACTCATCCCAGTAATCATCCTAATGTTTATTAATGCGAGTGTTGGTCGCCCATCTGTGACGATTAAAATCATGATTTCTCTATTCTCCGCTGCCATCCTACTATTTGTCGAATATTCTTTTGAATGGGCAGGTGTCATCACCCATAAAAATGTTAGCCTTTGGTCTTCGTATCTCTTTTGGTTATTAACCATACTCTTATTGTTAGGGCTTCGGCAATTTTTCAACATCTTATTGCAAAGGAGATCTAAACATATTGTTTAAAATACCTATCGATTTTGATGAAAATGAGTGGTTTATTCTTCTCGTTTTAACTTCAATGATCGTTTTTTATATCATCATGCCCAAAAAATTACCAGGTACTTTGACTTTACTCATGATGCTTTTTTATGCATTTTTGGGAAGAATCGCAGATTTTATCCTTGCCTTTGATTATCCCTTTAATTTATATGACACAATGGATACATCCAGCTATGATTTATTTGATTTCATCACCTATTCAACCGTTTATCCACTATACGGTTTCTTTTTCGCCAATTTTTATTATAGCTGGAATTTAAAAGGGTTCTATAGGGTTGTATATATTATTGTATGGGTTTTAATGTCCCTTTTTTTTGAATACATAGCTATTTACTTTCAAGTATTTCATTTTAATGGTTGGAATCTGTTTTATTCATTCATTGTGTATGTGGTGGTATTTATACTAATCGTCCTATATTTAGAGCTCACCATTAAATGGTATAAACAAGAGACGCTCAGAGGCTCTTAGGTTGTTCTACTGTCAATCAAAATAAGCAATCAATGTTCAAGGTATGGCGATCATCTTTCCAATCAGTTAACTTTTACTAACTATTCTAATGAACCTTTCCAAAGCTTGAGCTACCATCTTCTTCATTAGTCCTCGTAACAAAATAAGCAACACCCTTTAGTGCAGGGATTGTGTTTCCCATAGCAATGTAAGGTTCCCTACAAATCTAAAACATTTGCTTTAACATCAGTAGTGTATTCCATATCCCATTGAGTAAAGTTTGTTTAAGAGCCTATCCCCCTTATCATTAGATAATGTACCTTACTAGCATGAAATGAAGTAAATAAATTGAACTAATTCCCTCCTATACTTTAGTAATAGAAGTAAAAAGAGACAATGATTGAAATAAGAGAATGATTTCATTAAAATACCTTATAGTATCTAAATAAACTAGTATATCAATCGACATCAATTCATATGGAAAGTAACTATCCATACTGTCTTTTCAAACAGCATATCTAGTCATAAAGGGAAGAGATCCTAATGCAAAACGAAGAACACCGAACAACACAGAAACAGAATTTGTCAAAAATTTTGGCACAAACGGTTAAGACCGGGATTATTAAATCAAATTTGATCCCGATGTTTGCTGGATTGACATTGTGTTTATATACCTATCAGATAAGCCTGTTTGAGAAAATCCCTGAAATACTATTCGCTTTGATTGGTTCAATTTTAGTAATGGGGGCAGCTGGAGCATTTAATAACCTGTATGATCGAGACATTGATTCTATCATGGAGAGGACCAAATACAGACCTACTGTGACAGGGGAAATAAAACCTAAAACTGTATTATGGCTCGGGATTTTCATGACGATCTTTGGAATAGCAGCACTTGCATTAGCCACTCCTCTAGCAGCACTTCTAGGGTTTTTAGGTTTGTTTTTTTATGTTGTCCCGTATACGATGTGGAGTAAAAGGAGAACCATTTATAATACCGAGATCGGAAGCATTTCTGGAGCAATGCCTCCTCTCATAGGATGGGCGGCTATTTATCCTGACATCACACACCCTGCTATTCTTGGCCTTTTTGTGATTACGGTGATTTGGCAGATGCCTCATTTCTATGCGATAGCTATTCGCAAGCATGATGAATATAAGGCTGCGAATGTTCCGATGCTTCCAGTCATTAAAGGCGTAAAAAGAACTTATTTACAAACAAATATTTATCTAATTGTTTTAATTGCCATCAGCTTTCTATTGGGATCCTTAAGCCTTGGCCTTATGTTAGTAGCACTTCTTCTAAGTGTTATCTGGCTGATATTAAGTATTTTTGGATACAAAAGGATGGATTCAGAGAAATGGGCAAAATCAATGTTTGTTTTTTCCCTTTTTCATATGACTGTCTTATTCTCGACGATCATTATCTATTCGCTTATGGGGATCTTTTTTAAATTTTGATAGTTGTGAGCATCGACTAAAATCCAGATTTCTATTTCCCGGATAATATCAAAAAACCCTCTGATAAAAATTTAACGGATTTACTTGAGAGGTGTAAAATGGGAAAAATCAAGGGAAATAACTAACCTATTCCCCAAGTTATTCACTCTTAACTCTCTGGAAAATTCTAATATGTTTTCTCAAGAGAGTATGAAGAGCATTCCACATACTCTTGATTGATTCCGTTTTTATAATCCTTAGAAAGACCTTTCTTCAACTTTCCTATGTGGCTTTGGCCTTCATCGGTAATGAGAGGACCTTTTTTGACGGTCAATGAAATAAACCCGCTAACAAAAAATCAAAGTGATTTTTTGTTAGCCAAATGCTTCTTGCCCTATGTCTAAGAAAATAAATAATAGGATTCAATATACTAAACCCTACAATCGCTAGGAACAGATAAGTGGAGACGGCATCTCCACCTAAACCAACCTCGTCAACAATGATGCCACTATAAAAAAGAACTTGGGCAGATACCAATATGGATATAATAGATAGGCTCAAGACCTGAATGCCGCTAATAAACATATTTTTGGCTCGAGGAAGAATGACTATGAAAAATAAAATCAATGATACTATTAAAAACGTAATAAAAATGGGTCTTAATAGCGTAAATACTCCTAAGATTTCGAACGATTCAGATGTATACTTGGATCCTCCTATTTTTCATTATAGATCCATTCATTTTTTGACTTACACCAGAAATGTTCACACTTCTCCATTAGTCTTTATTTTCATTATCCGATAACAATTTATCTACCTTTTCCTCTATTCGATTTAACCGCTTATTTCTTCTACTAAATACAAATAAGGTTAAAATAAGTACCACAGGGATACCAATGACAATTAGAAGCATAGTTAGTTGGAAAATTAGATCACCTATATTAAATCCGCCAATAGTTGATGCTAAGATAAACATACCCATTTCCCTCCCCTTCAACATTACCATAATAATCCATATATTTTATTTTACAGGCATCTATTCAAAAAGGACAGTCTCTTATTCAAGTATACTTTATTTTAAGTTCAAAGGAACCAGCTTTAGCATCAAAAATAGAAGTACAATTTAACAAATTAACTCAACTGAAATCGGAGAAATAACCTCAATTTCTAATTTTTCTATAAATAAAAAGCCCTTCTCGAATTAGAAGGGACTTTTCAAAGCTTTTGAAATGACCGATATCCTTTCACATTAACACCATTTAGGTTTACATGGCGGGCGTGGTTTACAATGATGTTGCATTGGTTGTTGATCTACACAATAATGTTTATGTGTTGCTTGGTTTACCACCGACTGTGTGTGAGGATACGAATGCATATATTTGTAGTTAGTCTGATTAACATGTGTTGTATGGCTTGGATGAACCATCGGTACGACGACATCTTGACCTGTAAACTGAGTATTTTGTTTTACAGGGCTATATTGTGCGGGCATCGTTTGAGTCGGCTTCTGCTGGGCAGGGCTCACTTGTGGATAACCACAGTTGGCACCAGGATAACCTGGCATTTGTTGCTGTCCCATTACTGGCTTTTGTTCTTTCCCCATAATTGGCTTTTGATATTCATGTCTCATTTTAACTACTCCTTTCTTCTTTATACCTTATGATATGTAGGACAAGTACCTAGTGTGTGGACAGGAACCTAACTGATGAAATGGAACGAGCCCTTTTAATAAATTTGGATTTTTAAGAAAGAAGAATTTATTGATTAAATCCGCTTTTTTACTCTACTTATGAATGACTTTTTAGAGATCTTTAACAAAATGCAGCTTCAGCCTAATGTGATTTTTTTAAAACCTTTGAATAAATTTGAGGAGCTATATTTTTATTTGTCACCTCTATGATGGCAACTTCTTTTATCTTCCCATGAATGGTGTCATTTCTTGTTAAACAGTAATGAAAGGCCTCTGATAATTTATTAGTGGATAATCTATTTGCTAACGTACAGTGAGGGATCCATTTGCCTGGTAAGTACAATGAATTTGGATTGTCATTGAACTCTTTAAAATATTGATGATGCTGAGAATGAAATTCCAGCAGTTCTTTCGTTACCGTTGGGGAGAAAAATAATGTCCCTGAATTTAAAAACGTCCCTAGTGTCTGAAAGGTTATCTCAATTTCTGACTTATCAACATAAAACAATTCCATATGGTCGCTATATTCTAAATAGTTTAGGTTTTCATAGCTTGCTATAGTTATATGTGGCCTTCTATCTTCTATTTCTTCTGCATAAAAGGAAATAGACTTTTCACTTAACTCTCTCCAAATATCTTTAATGATTTGCTCTGTTTTTTCATCGAATAATGCTATTACACCGTACATTTTTTAGCCACCTTTATCAACTTTCTCCTTCAACAATTCTTCGTAATTCTATAATATTTAATTACCAATTATCCCAAATATAAACTTGAATTTTTTACAATTCTTCTTCATTCTTTTTAAACCCTCTTTTGAATCGATGATCACCACGGTTTTACTTATACAAATTTATTGGTCTATTAATCCCTTTTCCTCATATACACTACCACCTTCCAACTTGGTTTTCGTTCTAAACAACCAATTTTTTTCAATCTAAAATTCTATGTGTTTCAGTAATAAATCCCCCATGATCATCTATATATCAACTAATCCGTCCATTTATAAAGAAGAAGGGGCTGTCTGATAAGTCAATTCTTCTACTATCAGACAGTTCATTTTACTATTTTAAAATTTCTGGATTTGCCCTTTTCGGACAGCCCTATTTTCTACTACAACTTACTTAATATGTTTTGCTTCTGTGCTAACTTTCATTTAAAATGTCTCTCTTTCTTTGTTTTTCCCTTGTGAATTTATACGATTAATCATTCTAGCATAAGGAGAACCATCATTTTCCCCAACTTGAATGTGGTAATGCACAACTTTTTGATTTATTGCACGAGAATGATTGGGGAGTGCACAAGGATCTAAATTCATGCACAACAATGCCTAGTAAATGCACAAGGGTTTCAAATTTATGAACATGTTAAAACATAGGTACACTTCAAAAAAGACCCAGGAACCATTACGTCAATAGTAGAAGAAAACCTCAGGAGTATCTTCTATTTATAGACGAACATGTGGTTCCTGTTCCCTATTTGAACAGCCTCTATCCATTTTAAACAAATAAACGTCTACTGTTCATAGCATAAAGTGCGCAAGCCATAACTAATATTTCTGAACTCATTAATAAGCTCTCTACCTTTACTATATCTGCTAATGGTCCAAACAAGACCATTCCTAATGGCAAGGCACATGAATTTGAGATTTGCACAAGGCTAAACATTCTGCCATGCATAGAAGGCTCTACTTTTTCTTGTAATAAGACCGTTATCGGAGCATTGAAGCAAGGCATTGTTATCCCAATCAAAAAGTTAAACAGCAAGTACACTAAAAATACTGGTGCGACACCTAGTCCAACCATTAGCAATCCATAAAGAGTACAAGCTAATGTCGTTGTATGCATTCGATTACGAAAGCCTCCCCAAGCGGCAATCACTATCCCCCCGACAGCAGCTCCTGCGCTGAAGGTCATCTCGCTTGCCGTCAGTTTCCATACTTCTGCACCGAAGGAACGGCTCACCATCAAAGGCGTTAAAAAAGCTGAGGGACTAATTAAAATCATCACGATAATAAGAAAAATAAGCAGTCTTTTTATGAACGTATTTTCTTTTAGATAGACAAATCCTTGTTTAATGTCGTACAGTTTGGACTTATGCTCACTTTCTTTAGCAGAATGTGTTGGCACGGCTATAGTAAGCATAATACTTATCCCTATGATGGCAGTGATAACATCAATCAAAAACGTTGTTTCAATCGTTGTAATGGAGAGGATAGCCCCACTTGCTCCCGGAGAAAGAAACATGATTAGAGAGGTAATGCTGCTGTTCAATCCATTCACTTTCATAAGTTTGTCTTTTGGAACAATCTGAGGAATCAAAGCATTTACAGCCGGTGTTTGAATTCCAGTCCCCGCTGAACGAATCAGCAAAACAATGAAAAGCAGCACAATATGATGAAAGCCCGTTAAGAATAATAGTGCCAGAACCAGCGTCGCACCAGCAACCATTCCATCCGCCAGCATGATCATTTTCTTGCGGTTATATCGATCAATCCATACACCAGCAAATAACGATATCGCAATTTGAGGAAGAAAGCCACAAATGGTGGAAATCGTTATCATGATTCCTGAGGATGTCGTTAGAATGATATACCAGATGATCGCATACTAAACCAGTGAGGAACCAAACAATGAAATGGTTTGTGCAGTCAGGAACAAAACAATTTTTCTTTTCCATATGTTATCATTTTCATACATAATTTCATTACTCCTAGTCTTCATTCCAAAATTTTCATCTCGTTTTACTAATGTTAAGAACGTCATCTACCCATTCGCGATAGAACTTCTCTTCATGAGAAACAAGTAGTATACTCCCGCTAAACTGTACCAATGCGAATTGCAAAGCCTTTTTGGCTTCCGAATCTAAGTGATTGGTCGGTTCGTCCAAAATTAGAAAATTACAAGGTGAGAGCAATAGGCAGCACAATTTTACTTTCGATTGCTCTCCGCCACTTAGTGTATGGATGGCTTGTGATACATTGGTATCTTTCAAACCGCATTGCGCCAATTGATGACGAACTTCCTTTATACTAAGCTTGGGAAATTGCTCTGATATGATCTCGATTGGTGTCATGACTTCATTTTCCCAAGCTAAATCTTGCTCATAATAACCGATTTTTATTTGTTCCCCAAACCGGAATTCTCCAGAAATGGCCGGGATATGTCGAACCAAGGTTTTTAATAAAGTTGATTTTCCTACTCCGTTAAAACCGGTGATAACGAGCTTTTGCCCGCCTAGTACAGAGAAGTTTATTTTCGGCAAAAGGGATGAATCATAACCTACTTCAAGGTCATCTACACTTAGAACCTTCTGTGTAGAAAGGGGAAGCTCACGAAAACGGATGGATGGTTGATGAATAAATTCTGGTGGAGTAATTCTCTCCATCCTTTCAAGTTGCTTCCTACGTCCTTGAGCGATTCTAGAATTGACACCGGCAATATTTCTTCGGATATATTCTTCCGTTTTTTCGATCTTTTTTTGCTGAGCATGAAATTGCCGAATATAATCCTTTCGCAAGTGCCCCTTTTGTCGTAGAAAATCCGAATATTTCCCATGGTATTTTTTAATGGTTCCAAATTCGATATCACAAATACAGGTTGCTATTTTTTCTAATAAGTCATAATCGTGAGAAACGACAATGAAAGCCCCATCGAATACCATTAAATAATTTGAAAGCCATTCAATATGTTCCTTATCAAGAAAATTCGTAGGCTCATCTAGCAATAAAACTTCCGGTTTTTCAAGCAGAAGCTTAGCCAGAATCACTTTAGCTCTCTGTCCACCACTTAACCCCTGGATCGTACGGTTGATTCCAATGGAGTTAATCCCCAAGCCATAAACAATTTTATGAATCCTGCTGTCTAAAGAATAAAAGTCACTAGCTTCAAGTTGTTCTTGATATTCCGCGGCTTGCCGTAACAGATCATTTTCACCAGTAACAGCACTTTCCTGATAGAGCTTATTCATTCGCTTTTCAAGTTCAAATAAATCAGTAAATGCCGTTATTAGGTATTCTGAAATCGTATCATTTTCATTAATTTCGGCATATTGGTCAAGATGTCCAATTTGAATATCAGACTGCCATTTCACACTTCCTTTATCAGGAATGATTTCCTCTAACAATATTTTAAGAAGAGTGCTTTTCCCTGATCCATTTTGACCAACGATCCCCATGTGTTCCCCTTTATACAAGTCAAAGAAAGCATTCTCATATAGAGTTTTATCAATAAAACTATGTGTTAAATTTCTAACTTCAAGTAAGCTCATAATTTTTTCCCTCTTTTCCTCAAATAAAAAAAGCAGAGGGGTAGCGCCTTTTAGGACGCTAGCCCTCTGCTTTGTTTTTTGTACCTTAAGATACACCAACATAAACTATCTCAATTTTTGAAAAAACTCATTGAAATAGCTATAACAAAGGGCCATAGACAAAGCATTGTCTATGGCCCTTCAATCTATTATCCATCAGCCAATAGTCATAACGAAATAAGCATAGTAAAACTACACTTTTAAAGACTATCAGCCGATGAATATAGGAAACATTACGCTTCCTGATTAAGCTCCGTACAACGCTTCATCGTATACATTTGTAGGGAGCTAAGTTTTCTAACAAGTTTTCCAAATAGTATATATTTCATTTAAAACACCTTCTTTATCGGGTATTTTAACATAATGGTTTATAGGAGACAATGACAATCTAATACTTGAAAGTAACCTTATAAGCGTTCGATTTGAAAAAAAGTAACAAAATCTTACCTATAGTAACCATGTAGATTACTATTTCATGATTACTGTATTCAAAAATATGTTGCCAAGTACCTTGGAAAAATCGTTTTTTCGTAATACTTAAAGCAAGTCGTTTTGACGGTCTCAATCGAGGGCTTTCGTAACGTGTTTCTTTGGCAAATTCAATTTGACGGTATCGAGAGAGGCAATTCTTATCATGAAACTTCACCTATGCCTATTTGACACCATTAAAAAGCCGTTTATTGCAGTTCAACTACTTTAACGGCTCGATCATACTCTTATGAGGTCTTATCTAGTTTTCATAATAGCTATCATTCAATACGTATTCCTCAATTTAGGCAAATTTACTCTTCTTCACCTTTAGGCATCTTACTCATATCTCTATACAACACATTCCACCGATGTCCGTCCGAATCAGTGAAACCAGCACCGTATAACCAACTCTCATCTTGTGGTTCACTAAAGATTGTACCACCTGCTTCTACTGCCCTTTTCACCATACTGTCTACTTCTTCTTTGCTCTCTGCATCAATAGAAAGCAATACTTCGGAGGTTTGGTTTGCATCTGTAACATCGTTTCTTACAAAATTCTTGAACGTAGGCTCTGGAAAAAGCATGACGATAACATTATTATCTCCCATCACCAAACCAGCCATTTCATCACTATCAATATGGCGCGGGTGAAATGTAAATCCAAGTTTGGTAAAAAACTCTTTCGATTTAGTAATATCTTTCACCGGCAAGTTAATCCAAAATTCTTTTTTCATAAAAATCTCCTTTTCATTCGTTTTTCTAATAAATTTTAGTTAAAGAAACATGTTGTGGATTCTACTAAATTTCCGGCTTTTGTTATTTTGGTATTACTAGAAACTTCGATTTAAATTCTAATAATTCCTTCCCATTCTTATGGATGGACACAACTTTACTATTGAAAAATGATGATGGATTGATGAAGTTCATAAGAGATTCTATAAATTTAACTATTCTCCATCTTTCATATCTTTTTTATATTTTATTGATAACAGGGATGAATGAAAATGCTTTGGAAATTTGGGCAGGTTTATAAAAAAATAATCTTATGTTTTTCGAACACCTATCAGTATTCAAAACGGAAGTACTTTAATCCTCTGGAGTAAAATTGGCTCAAAATAAGAAATCATGACCAAAACGATCATGATTCCTTATTTTTACTATTTTTATCTTTTGGATCCTGTTCTTTTTTCGAAACTAAATTGGAAGTCCGAATTTGTGCTGACCTTAAATTATTGTTTGGTGCAGCTTGTTTATTCCAATCACCCAATTCGGCTCACCTGCTTTCTTGATCTTTTACCTTATTTCCGCCCATTAATTCACCAAAACGTTTCATTTCTTCATCTTCAGGAACATAATGGAATGGATTTCTTTCCTGTTTGAATTCCCCTTTTGTATCTACTTGAATTCCTATCGTTTCTCCTGCTGATGCTGTAGAATCATTGATAATCCCTTCTTTTTCCCCATCAAAATGAGGGGTCGATTCAACATGCGAATTTTCATTTTCACGTGGCATATGATCATCTCCTTTAGTGTTAAGATGAGTATTTAGAAGAATTCTATTCTTCATTCTTGTTACTATTTTTAATAAGACAGATTATTAGGTTAAAGAAGAAATTGTTCTTTTGATACCGCCTTTTCTACTTCCTCACAGTTTCGTGGCTTCCATCCTCTTTACTTCAACACCTTTCCCATAATGATGAATTCTTGAGGCACATTTGGATAGAATCCCACGCGAATAATCATCCAGCCTTGCTTTTGGTAAAATAAAATCGCATTAGTATTATTTTTTCGAACCGTTAATACAGCTGTTTTTTCTCGTCTATTTTGACATAAAATTTGAATTAACTGCTTTGCAATTCCCTGCCTTCTGTATCGAGGGTGAACACCTAATTCCGCTAGCTCCATGCAGTCCTTCACCCATCCAGTATAGGGGTGTAAATGATTAGCCAATAGATCATGATAATATTGACCTCTGACAGAAGTGTATCCATAAATATATCCTGCAACTTGATCATCTTTTATCATCAAATATCCCTCAAAATTTGGATATTGAGAATGAAGCTGAAATTGCTTTTTCATGGCTATTGGATCGGCTCCAAAAAGAAAACCATATAATTCAATCGTTTTATAAAAATAAGGACCCTCCACCTTAAACGGAACAATTTTCATATTTTCACTACCTCCTAATCGGATATAGTTTGATTGAAAAATGGATTACTTTCTTCATTTTCTGAGGGGATGTTTTCCTTCTTTGTTTTAAAATGTAGTCAATTCACTTCGCCTAAAAACCATTCAATCCCATTATATGGTCGAATTAATGAAGAAAGACGCTTTCCATTTTACAGAAAGGTATAGAGTTTACCCGAATCTATTGAGGCTCCAAATTAAAAAAGATTTTGGACATACCACCAATTTATTCACCTACAAACCAAATTCGTACTCGACGCAGAAAAAGCTGACCTAAAAGTTTACTTAGAGTATCCTTTTAGAGTCAGCCTCAAAGTTTTATGACGTTTTATTTAAGTTGAATTTCTACAGAAGTTGAATTTTTGTTGTTTCTGGAAACCTTGATTCCTGTGCTTCCTTTTTTTTGAATAATTTCAAACTTAACCTTTCCCTCTATATTCGATACATCTATTCTATAGACTTTCTCTGCTTCAGGCTCCAGTGTATCTTGCTGCGCTGGTTGATCATCTATATAAACAGGTAAAAATTCTTTTGGTGAGGAGTCTTTAGTGTATGCATTTATAGTGATTTGGCGGCTAAGGGTTAGATTCTGGTTTTTAACTTTTACATATAGATTATCATTATTCTTCTTCTTTTTAATCGTACAGCGTGAGACCATTGTTTTTGACATATAATCTCCTCCTATTCTTTAATTTTTTTACTCTTTTTTGAGAGAATTAATAGCATCAAGGATAGCTTTACGATTACTGTTTTCTTCTTTTAGCATTCCGTTCAGCGTATGAGTGAGGTTCGAGATTAGGGAGTCTGTATTTCCTGAATTCTGATTTCCATTTAAGCCTTGCATCATACCAAGTGTTGATAGCATAGCGATTAATGCAGCACTATTATCAGTCACATTGATAATGGTATTGTTTCCATTTGTAAAGGTATTGTGTCCAGCGTTTGCTTCTGATTCTGATTCTGATTCTGATTCTGCCTCTGCTTCTGCTTCTGCCTCCGCTTCTGCTTCTGCTTCCGCCTCTGCTTCTGCTTCTGCCTCTGCTTCTGCTTCCGCTTCTGCCTCCGCTTCTGCTTCCGCCTCTGCTTCTGCTTCTGCCTCCGCTTCTGCTTCCGCCTCTGCTTCTGCTTCTGCCTCCGCTTCTGCTTCCGCCTCTGCTTCCGCTTCTGCTTCTGCTTCCGCCTCTGCTTCTGCTTCCGCTTCTGCTTCCGCCTCTGCTTCCGCCTCTGCTTCTGCTTCCGCTTCTGCCTCCGCTTCTGCTTCTGCCTCTGCTTCCGCTTCTGCTTCTGCCTCTGCTTCCGCTTCTGCCTCCGCTTCTGCTTCTGCCTCTGCTTCCGCTTCTGCTTCTGCCTCTGCTTCCGCTTCTGCTTCTGCCTCTGCTTCCGCTTCTGCTTCTGCCTCTGCTTCCGCTTCTGCCTCCGCTTCTGCTTCTGCCTCTGCTTCCGCTTCTGCTTCCGCCTCTGCTTCCGCTTCTGCTTCTGCTTCCGCCTCTGCTTCTGCTTCCGCTTCTGCTTCTGCTTCTGCTTCCGCCTCTGCTTCCGCTTCTGCTTCTGCCTCTGCTTCCGCTTCTGCTTCTGCCTCTGCTTCTGCTTCTGCTTCCGCCTCTGCTTCTGCTTCTGCCTCCGCTTCTGCTTCTGCTTCTGCCTCTGCTTCCGCTTCTGCCTCTGCTTCTGCCTCTGCTTCCGCTTCTGCTTCTGCCTCTGCTTCTGCCTCTGCTTCCGCTTCTGCCTCCGCTTCTGCTTCTGCTTCTGCTTCTGCTTCCGCCTCTGCTTCTGCTTCTGCCTCTGCTTCCGCTTCTGCTTCTGCTTCCGCTTCTGCTTCTGCCTCTGCTTCCGCTTCCGCTTCTGCTTCCGCCTCTGCTTCCGCTTCTGCTTCTGCCTCTGCTTCCGCTTCTGCCTCCGCTTCTGCTTCCGCCTCTGCTTCCGCTTCTGCCTCTGCTTCTGCTTCTGCCTCTGCTTCCGCTTCTGCTTCTGCCTCTGCTTCTGCTTCTGCCTCCGCTTCTGCTTCTGCTTCCGCTTCTGCTTCTGCTTCCGCCTCTGCTTCTGCTTCTGCTTCTGCCTCTGCTTCTGCTTCTGCTTCTGCCTCTGCTTCCGCCTCTGCTTCCGCTTCTGCTTCCGCCTCTGCTTCTGCTTCTGCTTCTGCTTCTGCTTCCGCTTCTGCCTCTGCTTCTGCTTCCGCTTCTGCCTCTGCTTCTGCTTCTGCCTCTGCTTCCGCCTCTGCTTCCGCTTCTGCCTCTGCTTCTGCTTCTGCCTCTGCTTCTGCTTCTGCCTCTGCTTCCGCTTCTGCTTCTGCTTCCGCCTCTGCTTCTGCTTCCGCTTCTGCCTCTGCTTCCGCTTCCGCCTCTGCTTCCGCTTCTGCCTCTGCTTCCGCTTCTGCCTCCGCTTCTGCTTCTGCCTCCGCTTCTGCTTCTGCCTCTGCTTCCGCTTCTGCTTCTGCTTCCGCCTCTGCTTCCGCTTCTGCCTCCGCTTCTGCTTCCGCTTCTGCTTCTGCCTCTGCTTCCGCTTCTGCCTCTGCTTCCGCTTCTGCTTCCGCCTCTGCTTCTGCTTCCGCCTCTGCTTCCGCTTCTGCTTCTGCTTCCGCCTCTGCTTCTGCTTCCGCTTCTGCTTCTGCTTCTGCTTCTGCTTCCGCCTCTGCTTCTGCTTCCGCCTCTGCTTCTGCTTCCGCCTCTGCTTCCGCTTCTGCTTCTGCTTCTGCTTCTGCTTCTGCCTCTGCTTCTGCTTCCGCTTCTGCCTCTGCTTCTGCCTCTGCTTCTGCTTCCGCCTCTGCTTCCGCTTCTGCTTCCGCTTCTGCCTCCGCTTCCGCTTCCGCTTCTGCCTCCGCTTCCGCTTCCGCTTCTGCTTCTGCTTCTGCTTCTGCCTCTGCTTCTGCTTCCGCCTCTGCTTCCGCTTCTGCTTCTGCTTCCGCCTCTGCTTCTGCTTCTGCTTCTGCTTCTGCTTCTGCTTCCGCCTCTGCTTCTGCTTCCGCCTCTGCTTCTGCTTCCGCTTCTGCTTCTGCTTCTGCTTCCGCCTCTGCTTCTGCTTCCGCTTCTGCTTCTGCCTCTGCTTCCGCTTTTGCTTCTGCCTCTGCTTCCGCTTCTGCCTCCGCTTCTGCTTCTGCCTCCGCTTCTGCTTCCGCTTCTGCCTCTGCTTCTGCTTCTGCTTCTGCCTCTGCTTCTGCTTCCGCCTCTGCTTCCGCTTCTGCTTCCGCTTCTGCCTCCGCTTCTGCTTCTGCCTCCGCTTCTGCTTCTGCTTCCGCTTCTGCCTCCGCTTCCGCTTCTGCCTCCGCTTCCGCTTCTGCTTCCGCTTCTGCCTCTGCTTCTGCTTCTGCCTCTGCTTCTGCTTCTGCCTCTGCTTCTGCCTCTGCTTCCGCTTCTGCTTCTGCTTCCGCTTTTGCTTCTGCCTCTGCTTCAGATTCCACTTCCACTTCTGCTTCCGCTTCTGCTTCTGCTTCAGCATTAGCTTCAGCATTAGCCTCAGCATTGGATTCAGATGATACATCTAGATCTAATTCTAATTCATCAATCTTTTTCCAAGGATTATAGGCATTACATCGTTTACAATGCTTCTTAGGTTTTTCACATTCATAATCACAAAATAAACATTTCCAAAGATTCATATAGTAACCTTCTTTCCTATAGATGGGCAAGCTATAAATAACTTGTCTACTATAGGGTATGAATTTGAATAATAAGTGGTATAGTTCGTCCAACTATCTTTTGCGAAAAACTCACACAATTTAAAGAGGGAAATCCTATTTTTAGAAATATACTAGTTTTTTCCTATAGAATCTCATGATATTAATAGCCAGAATTCTTGATTTACCTTCTTTTAAGATGACATTCATAAAGCCGCACAGCATTCCATATCTACAAATATCGCGATGTAGACTTGAATAATTTTAATCTATGAATCTATGAGTAAAAAGAAAGGATGGTTTTATAAATTTTGTTAGATGGAAAATGGAAAGACGAGACACTATCAAATTTCATGTGACCAGTAGAAAATTTGAGATCACTTCAAACAGTTATCCATGGCAAACACAAAAAATAGGTTATAGCCCTGAGCAATATCGTCATAGTATGAAAGGCGGTATGTAAAACGATCCTCAACTCAACAAAAAAGGAGTATATGATATGAATAATAAAATTCAATACGATGTAGATGTACTTATCTCAGGAGCAGGACCAACTGGACTAACACTTGCATGTGAATTAATTCGTTTCGGTGTTAGCTGTATAGTAATCGACAAAGCAGAAAGTACTTCTACTCAAACCAAAGCTCTTGGAGTGATGGCAAGAACTCTTGAGCATCTAGAACGAATGGGAGTGGCTCAAGAGTTTATAAATCGTGGGCATCCAACAGGGACTTTCAATGCTTATTCTGGGGAGGTCTTATTGGCTAGATTAGATTTTAACAATACATTAAAAAGCCTGTTTCCTTTTGTTTTGATGATTCCACAGAATATTACAGAGAATATTCTATATTCCTATTATAAAAATATGGGTGGAAAGGTTGAATGGAACACTGAATTGACGAGTTTTACCCATGATAGGACAGGAGTGGAAGCAAAATTCTTACATTCAGATGGTAGTCTGGAGTCAATTAAAGCGAAATATTTAATTGGGTGTGACGGTGCCCATAGCTTCGTACGTCATTCCTTACCATTAGAGTTTGAAGGAATAACCCTTTTTCAACAACAATTTGCACTGGCTGATTTAGTGGTAGATTCAACACTTCCAGATAATGAAATTTTTGCATTTGTTAAAAATGGAAAGTTTATTGCTTATTTCCCTATGAAAGATGGGCAACATCGAATCATGATCACAACAGAAGACACATTGAATCCTCATTCGCCTGTTGGACTTGAGGAGATCCAAAGCGTTATAGATGAAGCAGGGCCTAAAGGAGCAATTGTTCATAGTCCCACTTGGACATCAAGATTTCAAGTAAATCAAAGAAAAGTAAAAAAAGGGAACATCGGTCGAATCTTTTTGGCTGGAGATGCGGCTCATATCCATTCTCCAGTAGGTGCTCAAGGAATGAACACAGGAATGCAAGATTCATTCAATTTAGGCTGGAAGTTAGCTTATGTTTTGAAACATCAGTGTTCACCAGACTTGCTGGATAGTTATACAGAAGAAAGAGAACCCGTCTGGTCCTCTCTTCTTAAGGGCACCGAGCTTGCTACAAGAATGATCCTAAAGGAAAGCCATTTCTTTCAAATCATTCGCAATATAATGGCTCCGAAGGTTACTTCCATCAATAAAGTAAAAGTAAGACTTATGAATACATTATCACAAGTTGGAATTCATTATCGTTCGAGTTCAATAGTGGAGGAAGGAAAGGGGTTAAAATCAAATACTCCTATGAAATTCAAAAGAAAAAAATCAATATATGCCGGAGATCGTGCACCTAATGGGCTGATAAATAACTTCAAATTATTTGAAGTGAATCGTGGGATTGACTTAATCATTTTACTATTTTTAAACAATAAAAATGAAAATCATGAATACAGAGAAAAATTAATGAAACAAAATGTACCTTACCAGATATACCAAATAACATCCGACCCTAATTACCCACAATTACAAGAGTATAAGCATCATTTGGGAATAATAGATCAAGGAATTGTGGTGGTTAGACCAGATGATTATATTAGCTTTATTTGTGAGGAGCCATCCCCTGAACTTCTTATGCAACACCTTGAAAAATTCTCTCATCTTGAAAAATAAAGAAGCGATTACTATAAATAGTAAAGATACAAATCTTATATCTAGATTTGTATCATTTACTATTTTTTGTTTTAGAAAGATTTCGTTTACGATAACCATGTTAGCTGTCCCTAAACTTACCCTTTATAAAGAAGAATTAGAATGAATTTCGATCAATTGAAAATACTAAATTAAAATACCTTGATACAGGAGGAAATCCCATGCCACATCAAAAAAAGAATAGCCATAAGCTAGATCCGTATAACAATCAATTTAATCGCATCAATAAAGAAGATGATACATATGGAATATTTAAACAAGAAATGGAAGTCGATACAGATGTCAACGAAGACCAAAATCGAGAAAAATTATTGGATGAATCATTAGAATCATTTCTAGACTCAAAAAAAGAACAGTAATAATAAATGCATCAAAGTGTAAAGAAAGCTTTACATCTATTTAAAGTTCCCGTTTGCGATTGAAACATCGTATGACCGTAAAGTCTATTTCCAAAATTTCACTCCCTTTTCGTGAACGGAAGATGATAAAAACCATTCACCTTGGGCGATTTTGACTACTCTTCCCCCAACATTAACATCGATTCTTCCATTATTTTCGCTTGCTTTTAGAAACAATAAAGAAGGTCTTTTGATTTCATACCCTTGCTCTACACGAAGGTTGATTTCCCTTTTTTCATAATAGCGGTATTTTACTAAATATGACGCTAAACAACCATTAGAACTTCCAGTGGCAGCGTCTTCGGGGATACCATAATAATCAGCAAAATCTCGAACGTTTAAATCATTTTCCGAATGATAGGCTTCTGGAGAAAAAACGATTATTCCTTTTGCATCCAAAGTTTCAATTAACTCATAGTATTTTTCTTTTTGGATTTTTACTTTTTTAACGGCTTCTAAAGATTTTAAGGGGACAACGATTACTGGAAGGCCAGTTGAAACCTCTTGAATAGGAAACCTTTCATCTACGAATCCCTTATCTATCTTTAAAACATCACAAACCTGATCTATATCTAAAATAGTCCCAAAGGATGGTTCATTTTGTTTCATCCATATACTATTTTCTTGATGATCAAATGAAACCGGAATTTCTCCTGCTTTAAAGTTTACTTTCAGCTTATTTAATGGTTTCTTTATGATTTCATTTTGGATTATATAGGCAGTCCCTAATGCCGGGTGACCAGCAAATGGAATCTCTTCAGCAGGGGTAAAAATACGAACGTCATAACCATCGTTATAGTTTGAACCTATAAAAGTTGTCTCAGAAAAATTAATTTCTTCAGCAATTTGTTGCATTTCTCGATCTGATATATTTCCCGTATCTCTAAAAACAGCAAGCTGATTTCCTGTATATTTCCCTTGCGAAAAAACATCAACAATAAAATAGTTCATTTTCTTCATAAGTTGTCCCTCGTTTATTTTGAAATTTTCCAGTGAATAAGAAAATTAAATAAGCCTCCACTTTAAAAATGATTTCTTGATTATTAGTTAAATATCTAGATAAAAAGTCTAGTATATTTTATAAATTGTAACTTTACTGACTCGCTAATGTATTTGATATTTCCATTAATGCTTTTTTGATGATGACAGATTTTTAGGGAATCAGTCTTTACCTTTATGTAAATGCTCGCTCTCTTTACTTTTTGGTTAGCCGTATTATTTCGATGAATTTTTATTATAAGAAAAGAAATATACACCAATAGAAAGTAAGGTGCCATAAGTTACCCAAAGCCCCATAACGATACTCAACAGGTTTTGAATGAATAATACGGTCGATACGATCAGCAACATTAAAAAGCTTATAAGTATAGCCATTTTCATATGATCACCCTTTACTTATTTTCATTAGTTTGGGTATACATCTATTCTAAAACAATACTCTTTTTAAACATTGTCATTTGAAAATTCCGTTACTTCCATTTTATTCGAAATATTGTAAAAGTACTCAATCATTTATAAAAAACACGCTCCATAAAAGAACGTGCTCATCAAGTTATGAAGCTATTCATTACAGTGGTATTATTCGTCTCAAGAATTTTCCCTGAGCTCAATATATTTACTCTTTATTTTCGGATTAAATTTACAAGCTCTAGACCGGTACGATTAAATCCATACATCATTTTCAGCAGTTAGTTCACTGCTGGCTTCACCTGTGTTGACGACTCCCTTAGGTTCAACAATCATGATGTGACATTCCTTCTCGGCATAAGGTTTGTGCTCTACGCCTTTGGGTATCACGTACATTTCCCCTTTAGAAAGTTTCACCTCACCATCTCGGAATTCGATTACCATTTCTCCTTCGATCACCATGAATACTTCATCAGTGTCTTTATGATCATGCCATACAAAATCTTCTTGAATCTTGACTAGCTTAAACTGATAGTCATTCATTTCCCCAATAACTTTGGGTGACCAATGTTCACTAAATTTGGACAGCTTCTCACTTAGATTAATAGCCTGATATTCCATTTAAATCCCTCCGCAGTGCTATTGATAGCACTATTAGTTTCGGTAAATTACTTTTATTCTTACATCAAAAAAAGTTTCTATTTTCCAATTATTTGTTTTAAATGATGATTCATATGGTCAAGATAATCCGTTACTAACCATTCTAAAGTTACTGCCTTTTGCTCTTCCGTTTTACATTGAAGCTCCAACTGTTCGTCTGTAATAGCTGATAAAAGGTAGATTATTTGAGTATTAAGAGAAGTCCATATATTAAGGATCTCTTCAACTGAAAATTTACTATGATATTGATGTACTTGTACCCATAAATCTTGATTGTAACCACTTATTACAATTGGTTCTTTTGATATAAGAATTTCAACAAACCTTTTATGATTGATATTAGCTGAATCACATAAATGACCTAAGATTTCTTTTTTAGACCACTTTGATGGGCGCGGTTTATAATCGATATCAGTAAGAGAGAGAACTTTTTTAGGAACAACCTGAATGATACCTTCTAATTGAGACGCTATGTTCACCAATTCATCTTCCCCCTTTTTAAAGTAACTGTCCCTTTCATAAGGACTGACTGACTAAAAGCTCTATTCATTTATATATTCTTCACCTTATTTCCCGAGAACACCTTCTCTTATTCCTTTTCAAGAAAAATTTTGGCTGTATTTTATCACTCTATCCTCTATCACTTTATCGAAATCCTTTCATACACATCGTGTAAATTTTTACACCCTAAACCCTGAACTTTCTTTACATAAACACTCCATAATCGCGCAGCCATCTTCGCATCCCCCAATGCATGATGTCGATCTTGTACAGAAATCCCACAATGTTCACAGTAGTCTTCTAATCGAACCAGATTGATATTTGCTTCTGCAATTTTAAACAAGAATGACGTATCGATGATTCGGTGTTTCAATGGTGAACGAAACAGCTTCCAATTTGAATGCTGGAGGAAATTCTTTTCATGATCGGCGTGATGAGCAACAAGAACATCCCCTTTGACAAATTTATAAAATTCAACAAGGACTTCAGAAACTTCAGGGGCTTTTGCCACGTCCTCCTCCCTTATTCCTGTCAATTCCCTAATTTCAGGGGGAAGGGCGCGATCACAACGAACAAGTGAATAGAATGTTTCATTAGGCTGAACCGTTTCGCCCTTTACTTTTATCGCCCCGATCGAGAGAATTTCATCCCCTTGTTCAGGAAAAAATCCGGTTGTTTCCAAATCAAAAACAACAACACTTAACTCTTTTAATGGAATCGATAAACTCTCGTTAAGCTTCCTTTCTTTTTCTAATTGTCTTAGAAAGGCATGATGCTGCGGATTTGATTGTCTCTGTAACGGCGCATATATACTAGAATGAACTTTACTTTGTACTTGTTTCATAAATTGAATAATGGGATCAAATCTCATTTTTCTAACGCCCTGTTAATGATGGACTCCGTATCATCCTGTAGCCTTTTACCATTTAGAAAAATTTGCTTAATTTCTTTTCTTTCGATTTTGTTAAGCTTTTTCACATCAAGATAATGGGCATCATCATAATTTTCTGTAATGTTTTTATGATACTGAAGCCGATATTGTAGTAATTTTTCAAAATCTTCTTTGTACATTTCTAACCTCTTCCTATATTCAGGAAATCCAGTAAGCTTCTCAAGCCGTGATATTGTTGAGGTTCCACCAACCTTTTCTTTAATGGCTAGTAAGCGAATCGAATTCACAAATGGGAAAAAGGCTGAATGCTTCAAATCCATACATCCTGCATAGGGGCCATGCGTTTCAGGTAATAACTGACGAAAGATCCCCACTGATTTCTTCACATGCCTTGTATTAACCAATAGACGATTTAAAAAATCTGGCTGTTTTTCGATGAATTCATGTATTTGTTGTTTTAGGAGTTTGACACCGCCGTCTTCACCAATAAGGTTACGGGCATCATATAAGATCAACAAAAAACGAACGGACTCAAAGCTTTCTTCTTCCAACCATTCTGTCAGTTGAACCTTCCATTCTTGTTTTGACTTACACCATAATGGGTTTGAACTCATCACATCGCCTTCGCAAAAAGGGTATCCGATTGTATGCAAGCCTTTGGTGATTTCTTCCCCCAGCATCCGGAAATAGTTGCTGTTTTCCTCATTAGCTGCTTCATAGATCAACCCATGGTCTTGATCACTGATGATGGCCTGCTCAAATCTTCCTGCACTCCCCATAACAAACCAGGAATAGCGACAAGGAGGTGGTCCCAAGTCTTCCTTCACTTTGTTCAATGCCATCACAAAAAGTTTCTTCATCACACTATCGTGAAAATGATTTAACTCATCCGTACTTGATTGATGATTCACGACATTGCTTAAGCGCCAATTTTTCAAAGATAAATATGGAGTATGAAGCTCACTCATTCTATACACCCCTAAACCTGTGAAAGCATTGAGGTCAGACCTCAATGCTTTCACTCGCTAAAGTTCAACTGCTAATCTTTTGTTCTTCTCTTGCTATGAAAGCTTCAGGATAACCGTAGCTACCATGTTCACTTACATCTAAACCAATAATCTCTTCTTCCTCCGTGACACGTAATCCGCCCATTACTTTTTTCATCACATATAAAATAACGAATGAGACTGCAAAAGCGTAAACACCTGACACTGCAACCCCCATCACTTGCACGCCGAGTTGTGTGATACCTCCCCCATAAAATAATCCAGGCAAGCCAACGGTCGCCAGTTCTGGTGTCGCAAACAATCCAGTCGACAATGTCCCCCACACACCTGCTGCCCCGTGAACAGACAAAGCAAAGATTGGATCATCGATTTTAAGCTTTTCAACAAGCTTCATACTGTAGAATACGAGAACTCCAGCCACTATGCCAATGATCACGGCAGCCCATGTTTCCACAAATGCGCAAGAAGCTGTAATGGCAACAAGTCCTGCCAATGCACCATTTAACATCGTCGGAATATCGGATTTCCCTAGAACAATCCATGAAATAATTAACGCTGAAACGGCTCCTGCACCAGCCGCGACGTTCGTATTTAAGGCGACAAATCCGAAAAATCCATCATCAACTACAAAGGTACTCCCCGCATTAAAACCGAACCAGCCAATCCATAAAACTAAGACCCCTAAGGCTGTAAAAACTTGATTATGACCAAAAATATTGTTCGCAGACCCATTTTTATTAAATTTCCCCATTCTTGGTTTTAAAAGAATGGTCGCCGCGAATGCAGCCATAGCGCCTGTTAAGTGAACAACTGTCGAGCCCGCGAAATCCTGCTTTCCGTGCTCGGCCAACCAGCCGCCACCCCAGATCCAGTGTGCCACTACAGGATAGATTAGAGCGGAGAAAAGAACGGCAAAAACCACATAGGCTGAAAGTTTGCCTCGTTCCGCAAATCCTCCGAAAGCAATCGTTAAGGAAATTCCAGCAAACGCAAGCTGGAACATAAAGAAAGCGGCTGTTGAATAGCTCATTCCTTCGATTTCGTAACCTGAATAGAAAAAGTCAGTCAATCCAATGAAAAAGTTTCCGTTATCCCCAAATATAAATCCGTAACCCACTGCCCAAAACATAATAGAGGCAATTCCAAATGTAAAAATCGTCTTCCCTGCTATATGACCAGCGTTTTTCATTCGGGTTGAACCCGCTTCAAGTAAAATAAACCCGCCTTGCATAAAAATGACCAATATAGCCGCTAGCATTAACCACACACTATTTAACGAAAAAATGATGTCCTCCATGAATAGCCCTCCAGTGTCAGATTTAAAGTTTAGTAATGTTATAAAAAGTAACATTTCCTATTGGTTACTCTTATTTTAAACTGATAATTCTGACATTCAACGATCATGTCAGGAAATCTAACATGGTTTTGTTTTCAGATAACAAAAGGCTGTCCTAAAGTCGACCAGGAATCATATGTGTCGTCCATAGATGAAAATACTCCTTAGGTTTTCTTCTATCTATTGACGTAATGGTTCCTGAGAATTGATTTTAGGACAGCCCTTTACTTTTATTAGTAATACCGGAATGAATAGTCCCCTGCATCTTAACATGTGCGTAAATTTGAGTTCTTGTGCATGAATTAGTTATTTTGTGCATAAAATTAGATTCTTATGCACTTACTAGTCATTTTCGTGCATAAAATCGAAAAGTGGTGCATTACTACATTTAAGACAAGGAAAATGATGATTCTCCTTAGACTTGGAGTGGCCTGGAATGAATAATCGTATGAATTCAATAGGAAAAACAAAGAATGAATGATCATTTAATCAAAAATTAGAACAACAGAACAGCAAATTATGTAGTGTAGTAGGAAAGTGGAGTCGTCCGAAAAGGGCAGGTCCAGAAAGTGAAAATAGAAAAAATTCAAAATGAACCTTCTGAAAGTAGAAAAGTCCCTTTACTACCCTTAACCCTGTTGCCTCTCTTTATAATACTGGGATAGCTTCATAATCATCGCGCCCATACGTTGTTTTTCGGGCTGCAGCACGTTCTCCACCCCTTCTTCGATTAAAGCTTCTGCCGTTATCTTTCCAACTGCTGCAGCTATGATTTTTTCATTAAACATGTTAAGAATGTCCGTCAAGTACTGATTTTCTCGTGCAAAGTCAAAAAGGTAACGAACCTGAAGTGCGGTAGTGAAGCAAACGGCATCTACTTTACCTGCTAGTATTTCACGGCATAATTCGTCAAAAACTTGAGGATCTGGTGAAATATGTTTGTACGGAAGAATTTGTGAGCAAACCGCTCCATTTTCCTCTAAAAACTGAATAAGCTTTGGTGCTGTATCCCCATGAAGCTGAATCGCTACTTTCTGTCCTTTGAGATCAAATGGTTCGAGTGAACGGATTAACCCTTGGGTTGTACCGTCGTCATCAATAGCGCTTGGCTTCACACCCTGTTTTTTTAAAGCTGTGAGGGTCTTATAACCTCTAATAGCTACTTTCGCATTTTTAATGGTTGTAATAAAACGATCTAGAATTCCCAGCTTTTCTGCCATCTCGATCAGTGTTTCAGTTCCGGTACCTGTAGTAAAAATGATCCAATCCACGCCTTCATTTACGATTTGTGTCAGTTCAGGTTCTACCTCATCTTCAGCCAAATATACGGTTCCTTGAGCGGGTCTAACGATTGGAATTCCTCCCTGTTTTTCTACTAAAATACTCATCTCTTCCGTTTTTCGTGATCCAGCTAGAACGATACGCTTGCCTTTAAGTCCTTTTGTCATGAACACCTCTCCTAGTAAACAATCATTTTTTGTTAGATACAGTTTAAAAAAAGTGAGTTTCTATGTACAGTGTTTTATTGTCATCTTTATGTAAATACTTCTATTTATAATACTATACAAACTTTTTTAATCAAAAAAACATGAGAAAATTGATTTTTAATAACCTAAACAAAAAGCACCTACACTCTTCTTAATGTAGATGCTCTAATAATACAATCTTTTTAATCCTAAATAACCTTTATGGTGAGCTTCAAAATTAGAAGCGACACACACTCACACAACCTATTCGATCTCTAATGCTTCCTTAGCCAATATAAACGAACCAATTACCCCCGCATTATCACCTAAACCAGGACCCACAATATAGTTTTCGATATCAGTCGACATTTCCGGAAATGAAATGTAATCATTCAATAGTTCTTTTAAATTTTTATAAATGGATGGGAATATTTTTTCTTGTTTCATTACCCCGCCACCTAAAATAATTTTTTTAGGGGAAAGGATTAAAATATATTGCATAAGGGCTTGGGCTAAATAATATCCTTCTAATTCCCATACTTCTTCTTTGTGTTTTAAGTGAATCCCTTTATTCCCCCAACGTTCTTCAATAGCAGGACCTGCGGCAAGTCCTTCTAAACAGTCTTGATGATACGGACATTTTCCCAAATAGCTATCCTTAGGATGGCGTCTAACATACGTATGTCCCATTTCAGGATGGGATAGTCCTTGAAGAACCTTACCATGTACTATAGCTCCTGCTCCGATACCCGTTCCAACCGTTATATACAAACAACTGTCTAAACCCTTAGCTGCTCCAAGCGTTGCTTCTCCTAATGCTGCGGCATTAACATCGGTATTAAACCCAATGGGAACACCAAACGCATCTTGGAACGTTTGAACAAAGGGAAAGTTTTTCCACTTTGTCTTAGGAGTAGAAGTAATATATCCATAGTTTGAACTATCATGATTAACATCAATTGGTCCAAATGAGCCAATACCAATTCCTTTAATAGAATATTGTTTGAAAAACGATATCACTTCTGCAATTGTTTCTTCTGGAAATGTAGTCGGAATCTCTATTCTATCTTTCATTGTGCCGCTTTCTTCCCCCACAGCACATACGAATTTCGTGCCACCTGCTTCTATTCCTCCAAACATGAGAATTCCTCCTAAAGATTAATGTTTTATATTTACAGAGGTTACTACGAATTTATCGTAACGATGACGTGAAAAGGAATATTCAAACGGAGTCCCATTGTCTAAAAATCCTACATGTTCTACTTCTAATATAGGGTCATCTTTTTCACATTGTAAATGGGTTTGGTCTAGCTCATCAGACTTACACGCTCTAATTTTCCGATGTGTACCTGCTATCTTTAGTTTCAGGTCATTTTTTATATAATGATAAACTGACTGATGAAGAACCTCATCATTGATTCCAGGAATTAAATTCGTTGGCATATACGTTTTTTCCATTACATAAGGCTCTCCCTCTACAATTCTTAGACGAATTAAATAGTAAACTGGAGTAGTTGTATCAATTGCTAAATGGGCAGCTACTTCCGTTGTTGGAAATTGAACTTCGAACTTTATAATCTCACTCTTTATTTCTTTTCCTTTTAGTAGACCTGTCAATCCAACAATTTCATTACTAACAACATGGACATGATTATCCTGGATAGCTGATTGAACAATAAACGTTCCATGTCCTCTTTTTCTGTATAATAACCCTTCCATCACTAATATATCGAGCGCTTTCCTCATAGTCATTCGACTACAATGGAATTCTTTTGCTAGCGATAATTCATCCGGTAATGGTTGATCAATAGGATAAAAGCTGGTTTTTACCCTATTTCTCATCTCATTTGAAATAGTTTCATATTTACTCATGTCATTTCCCCACCCGGCTACAAATTTATTTGCTTGTTGCTTCTTAAAATGAAACAGAGCATTAACTTTTCCTGCATCATTTAAAAAAACAACTTTCGTTCCCATTAACTTTTCTTTACAAATTCATCTATTCTCTTCTTAACTTCCTAATGAAAATTCCTCCGTCGATTCCAGTATCAAATGCAATTCAAATAAAATTCTCACATTCTTGTGCATTTCCTTTCTAATTTTCTGGGAAGGGTTGCACAGTTACCATCATTATCTAATTCATTAGGAATTTTAACAACCTCTAGTTCTGCTTTCATGTTTTTATTCATACTATCCGTTACAGCACCTATTGTAAGAAAATCCACTCCAGGCTGGGGGAACTCGTTTAAGCTCATTTTCCGCAGAAGTCTCGCCCCCCCTTACAATTATCAAGAATATTCGTTACCATTGCCAAAAGGATAAAACAGCCACTATTAAATTACAGTTTTCTATAAAAATAAGGGCTTACTAAGTTCTCCCCTCTCACAAAAAAACAGATGGTCATAATGACCACCTTTTCCTTAAAAACCATTTTTCTCTGAAACCGTTTTAAACCATTGACCACTCTTTTTAATCGTTCTTTCTCCATCTTTATCAAGGTTAACAGAAACAAATCCGTAACGGTTTTTATAGGCGTTCGACCAAGACCAGTTATCCATGAATGTCCATAAGTGATATCCCTTTACATTAGACCCTTCTTGAATAGCTTTATGAACCCATTTTAAATGTTCTTGAATAAACTCAATACGATAATCGTCTTGAATAATTCCATTTTCGTCTCTATACTTTTCTTCTCCTTCAACACCCATACCATTTTCAGAAATAAAGCATTCAATATTTCCGTAGTTTTCTTTTAAATTAATAAGAATGTCGTATATGCCTTTTTCATAAATCTCCCAGCCTCTATGAGGATTCATTTTACGACCAGGCATCACATAGTTATCAAAGTAGCGTTCTGGTAAGAATGGAGCTTCCGGGTTTGGGAGATTCTCTTTTGCCTTTACACGTCTAGGCTGATAGTAGTTTACCCCTAGTAATTCCACCGTATGATTCTTAATTATATCTAAATCCCCATTTTCATACTCAGGCATAAAGCCTTCTTCTTTTAAAATTCCGATAAGTTCTTCTGGAAACTCCCCTTTAACAGATGGATCTAAAAAAGATCGGTTAAAAATTGCATCCGCGATTACCGATGCTTTTAGATCTGCAGGGTGCTGACTACGCGGGTAAGAGGGTGTTAAATTCAGGATAATTCCAACCTTACCATCCTGCCCCATTTCCTTAAAAGCTTTTATTGCTTTCGCACTTGAAAGGATTGTATTAAAGGCAACTTGAACAGCTTTCCTAAAATCAACTTCATTTGGATAATGAAAATCGTATAAGTAACCACCCTCTACAGGTACAATTGGTTCGTTATGCGTAAACCACTTTTTCACACGGTCTCCAAACAATTCAAAACAAGCGCGAGCATAGTTTTCATATGCTTCTACTACTTCCCTATTTGTCCAACCACCGATTTTTTGAAGTTCGTAGGGCATATCGAAATGAAAAAGATTAACGAATGGTTCAATGTCATTTGCAATTAGTTCATTAATAACATTATTATAAAACTCAACTGCCTTCGTATTAACCTCTCCAGTGCCATTTGGGATTAATCTAGCCCAAGAAATTGACATACGGAAGGAATTATGCCCAATTTCTTTCATTAATTTAATGTCTTCTTTGTATTTATAATAAAATTGAGATGTTTTTTCCGGTCCAACATCATGAAAGAAACGGTTTGGTTCTATTTCATACCAGTGATCCCAAATGTTCTTTCCTTTTCCATCAACACTTGCCGCACCTTCTGTTTGCGTTGCGGATGCGGAAGATCCCCACCAAAATCCTTCTGGAAAAATATACTCTGTCTTGTTTGTTATAGTAGTCAATTTTCATTACTCCTTTACTTCTTTTCCTATCTTTTTTATAAACAGGTCGGTAGATTAAGCGAAAAGGGGAAGAATACACGATTCTTTCCCTACTATTTATCATGATAGAATTTACGATATTTTTTGATTTGCCTCTGCTTCTATTTCTTTTGCAACATTGACACGGTCCGCGGCTTTTAAAAATGGGAACCAAATGACAAATACGATTGCAAGGTTAACAAGCTGCATAACTCCACCCATAATAGAGTTTGTCGCCATTATTCCATTGATAAAGATTGGTACAGTCCACGGAACCGCAACCCCTGTTGGAGGTGGAACAATACCAGCAGACATTGCTAAATAGGTTACTAGAGTAACAACCATTGGCGCCAAGATCCAAGGGACAATAATAATAGGATTCATAACAATCGGTAATCCAAAAATAATCGGTTCGTTTACATTGAAAATACCAGGGGCAAGGCCCAATTTCCCAACTTGTTTCATTTGCCTGCTCTTCATAAATAGTAAAAGTCCGATGATTACGGCAAGCGTCATACCAGTACCACCCATACCAACGGTAAAAATCTCGATAAAGGGTTTCGAGATGATATGGGGAACCTTTTCCCCTGCTGTATAGGCTTCTAAGTTTTCAATCATTAAAGTATTCCAAATCGGATCCATGATAGAATTGATAATGACCTGTCCATGCAACCCAAAGAACCACAGAATTTGAATAAAGAAAACAGCGATTAACGTAGGGATGATTCCACTACCTAAACCTACTAATGGGGCTTGAATCGCATTGTAAATAACATCGTGCATATTTGTCTCAAATACTAGAGTTACAATAACATGAATCGCTAGAAATATAGATAATGTAACAAATGCCGGAATCAATGCTGCGAAGGATTTAGCAACTGCTGGCGGAACACCCGCAGGCATTTTAATGGTAAAATCTTTTTGAATCACTTTTCGGTATATTTCTGCTGATAGAAAAGCAGTGATCATTCCTAAGAACATTCCTTTTGCACCTAGTCGATCCAGTGGTATTACCCCTGTCACCGCTTCCCCAGTCTCTGGTTGAAGAACAAATGGAGTTAGAAGCAAGAAAGATACTAAAGCAATTGCCCCTCCGAAAATGGCCTCAACATCGTAGGTTCTGGAAAGATAATAGCCTATCCCAAAAACTACAAAAATACTCATTATTCCCATTGTCGCCGATGAAGCAATGCCAAAAGTAGATTGTAAGGTCGCTATTGCAGAATCACTCATTAATTTATCTAAAAATGGTAGATTCGTTAATACAACAAAGATAGACCCAAAAATCGTAAGTGGAAAGGCAAGCATAAACGCATCACGTAAGACCTGTAAGTAACGGTTATTGTTTAATTTCCCCGCAATCGGTACAAGGTATTTACTGAATTTTTCAAACACCTTTTCCCCCCCTAAGTTCGTTTATATGTTTTTTGCTTTAAAAATCTCTACTAGTTCTTTCACAAGCTCTTTCATTGTTAACGTAGACATCAAGTGATCCTCAGAATGAATGAGAAGCAATGCGAAGTCCGTTTTTTCACCACTGGATTCTTTCTGTACCATCTGAAAATGGATATCGTGAGCAATACTTAAGTCTTGTTCTGCTTGAGAAAGTAAATGATCGGACTCATCTACATTTCCTTCACGATACTCGCGTAAGGACTGAATAATTTTGCTACGAGCATTTCCGCTATGAAGAATTAATTGAAAACTTACTTGTTCAGCGGATAAATTTTCGATTTTTACTTTTTCCATTATTTATCACCTATCAGACTTAGAGCTTGTTCATACGCTTTCTTCCCATCAGCCATTCCATAAGCCATCATGTCAATAACATCTACTTTGATATGATATTTATCTGCTTCTTTCTGTAATTCGCCTTTTAAGAAGCTCATTTGAGGTCCGATCAACACAACATCTGCATTTTCCATTTCTAGTTTTGCTTTATCTTGTCCAACTGCCCAAATTTTCACCTCGTCTCCTATCGACTTTGCATGCTCTTCCATTTTAGTAACTAAAAGACTAGTAGACATTCCAGAACTACAAGCTAATAAAATTCTATTCATATGTAATCAATCTCCTTTTTATAAAATTATAGGTAAGCGCTTCCTGAAAACGTTTTATAATTAAATTATAAACATTTAATTTTAAATGTCTATACTTTTAATAATAAAAATATATATAATATTAAAAATATCTATATTTTCATTCGATACCTACTAAATTTTCCACTTTATATTTCCTTCCAATAATTATTTACAGTTACGTTCACTATAAACATCACCTTACGTAAGGTGATTTAAGAGTTTATTTGTCATCCATTTCTAAATAAGGTTGAAAATTTATATAATATGAATATCAAAAAGGCAACCTCCCCAAAAGGGTTAGCTGCCTTTACTTTCTTTTATAACCAATTTAGTAACTACTTCTACATGCGCCGTCTGCGGAAACATATCCACAGGCTGCAAATACTTCACATCATAAACGCCTTTCAAATAATCAATATCCTTAGCCAAAGTAGACGGATTACATGACACATACACAACCCGCTTCGGCTTCACTTTCTTAATTGTATCAAGCAATGCTTGATCTAAACCAGTACGTGGAGGATCTACAACCATTACTTCTGGATTCCAGCCTTCCTTCTGCCATTTTGGCATCAGCTTTTCGGCTGCACCGACAAAGTACTCGGCATGATCCACTCCAAATTTCTTGGCGTTCTTTTTGGCATCGTCAATTCCTTCTTTGATGATGTCCATGCCTCGGATTTCAGCAGCACCGTCTGCTAACCACAATCCAATAGTACCGACACCACAGTAGGCGTCAACTAATTTTTCGGTACCCGTTAAGCCTGCCGCTTTTTTCGCTTCATTGTAAAGCTTTACCGTTTGAATCGGATTCAACTGGAAAAACGCGCGTGCTGATAATTCATAGGAGAAATCCTCGAGTCTTTCTTCAATCGATTCTTTGCCAGATAAGTGGATTGTTTCCTCTCCAAATATAAGCGATGTTTTCTTTGGGTTGATGTTTTGTGCAATGGAAACCACTTGTGGCAGACGTTTCTTGATTTCTTCTATCAGTAAGCTTTTTCTTGGGATGTCTTTTTTGGTTGTCACGAGTACGACTTGGACTTCCCCTGTTTCAAAGCCAACACGGGTCACGATGTTTTTGATGAGTCCCTTGTTGGTTTTTTTATCAAATGTTGGGATGTTGAAGTCATTTAGGATTCGTTTGACTTCGGTTGTGACTTTATTGGTTTCTGGGTGCTGTACCATGCATTCGTCAATGTCGATGATTTTATGGCTATTTAGGCCAAATAGACCAGCAATTGTTCTTCCATCTTTCTCACCGACTTGGAATTGACTTTTGTTTCGGTAGTTTTCAGGGTGTTCCATTCCAATTGTCGGGGGGATATCGAGCTTGTTGATGTCAAGCTTTGTATAACGTTCAAGTGCTTGGATAAGAATGTCTCGTTTCGCTTCAAGCTGGCCCTCATATGTCATATGCTGAAGCTGGCAGCCGCCACAGAGTTCATAGACTGAGCATGGCGCTTTTATGCGCTCCGCTGATTTTTTGCGGATTTTTTTGATTTTAGCTTCTGCGAATTTAGGATGCACCTTTGTGGCTTCCACGACAACCTCTTCTCCTGGAAGAGCTCCTGGTACGAAGACGACAGTCTTTTTAAAATAGCCGACACCTTCCCCATTGATTCCAATTCGTTTGATGGTTAACGGGAATTGCTGTTTTAGTGCAATATGGGCATTTCTTTGCTTTGTTGATCTATGTTGATAGGCTTGTTTTTTCATTCCGTCACTTCCTGTTATTCAATACTTCTCCATAAATATAAGGAGGCATAGCTTAAGTAAGGGTGCCATGAAAAGCTCCATTTTTCAAGCTCCTCGATTGTTGGTTTGCGATCCATTCCGTATATTTTCTTTACAGCGTTTTGAATGCCGATGTCTGCTTTTGGAAAAAGATTCGGTCGACCGAGGGCAAATAATAAAAAATTTTCTGCAGTCCAAGGTCCGATTCCTCTAATCTTGACAAGTTCTTTAATAATCTCTTCATCCGATTTTTTCGATAATTCTTCGAGATTCAATTCTCCTGATGCTACTTTTTCCGAAAACCCAATCACATATTCCGCTTTTCTCTGACTAAACTGGAGCTCCCTTAGTTCCTCAACTGGAATTTCCGCCGCTTCCTCTGGTCTCGGGTAAAACCAGACTCCCTCTTTATATCGACCATATTTCTCAACAAAACGCTTTGTAAGGGTATGGGCAAAGGAAAGATTGAGCTGCTGATGAATGATGCTCTTGATGATGGAAGCGTATGGATTGAATTCAAGTACAAGCGGTGTTCCTAGATGCTTCTCGAAAATCGGTTTAAGATCTGTCTTAAGAAAATGGACTTGAATATCTGAAAGCGCGGTATCCCACTTGAAGATATGATGGATATGCTTGCTTTGTGCTTCTCGATTACTGTTTTCACTAAAAAAGATTTTGAACTTCGGATAGTCTGTATCCCCTAATGCTTGTACCGTAATGACTTCATCCTGTTCTCCATAGTAAGGAATCTTAACCCATCTTTCCCCTTGATTGACACAATTTAATGGATCTAATGAAAGCCGTTCTAATACACGGTCAAAATTATATGGAGGATTCACCTCAAACATCATTTCGTTCATTATACTCTCTCCCCGTTCGTTGTTTCATTTCTTATTTTATAGTAGTTTGTTCATTAAAACAAAACGGTTTATTCCATTTATGGTTGTGGAGTTTTTTATAAAAAATGTTGCCTACTCATCCGTATCAAACACTTTACATTTTTACGTAGTATCAGAAGGTTTTCAAAACACTAATAGCGAATAGTAGTTGTTGATGAATGTTCATCGAATCGACATATTAAGCTGTAAAATGAGTATTGTTCCCGCATAAAATACATTAAAAATGGAGGTGGACTCTATGAAACAGGTTCCTTCTTCTACAAAGGTTGGATTTCTTAAAAGGTTCGTTTCTGGAATGGCTCGTTCGAAGGTTTCTAGTTTACTATTGGAAAAGTTCCCATGGGTATATGATCGTTTTCACATTAAAATGAGCAAAGAATGGAGCAGCGAGCTTCCATGGGCACCAGTGAAGAAACCAATAGCGGCAAGTCGTGTGGCTCTTATCACTACTGGCGGAATTATTCTAAAAAGCCAGCCCCCTTTCGACCTAAATGATTCCAATGGAGATTGCAGCTATCGAATCATCCCTGAAGATGCTCCATTAGATGAAACGGTGATCAGCCATTTATACTATGACCACAGTGATGTTAAAGTCGATCTGGAAGTGATGTTTCCGTTGAACACGCTTCATCGACTCCAACATGATGGCAAAATTGGCAGTGTAGCCCCTCGCCATTTCAGTTTTCAAGGAGGGATTACCGATCCTGAACCACTCGTCAAGGAGACGGCCCCAGAAGTAGCACGCCATCTGAAAAATGATCAAGTAGACTTAGCAATCCTTACTCCCGCATGAGGACACTGCCATCGGTCCGTGGGACTGATCGCACGTGAGATAGAGAAAAATGGAATCTCTACAATGACGGTTACACTTCTGCCAGAAACGACGAATGCACTCGGTGTACCTCGATCGATTTATTTTCCCAACAAACTCGGGAATCCAATCGGGCGTCCCAACCAAAAGGATGAGCAATATGCGGCACTCATTCAGTGTTTAAAGGCACTTGAGGAAGTAAATGTTGGGGAAATGGTGACTGGTACTACACGAAACGCGCAATAATGACATTCGGACTCAACTAAAATAGGGCGTCTGAAAAGGCGCCCTAAATTTATTTTCTTATTATTAATAGCCCTAACTACCAACTTTAAAAGTCGTTGAGGCAACAGCATCATACCCACTACCATAAAAGTAAACCAGTTTATAAGCTGCTCCCGCTTTATATCGGTCTGGATAAATGTTATTCTTGGGATCATAAGTAAATTGACAGGTTCCATCTGTTACCTTTGTATACATCCACCATATAGAAGCTTGTTCTCCCGGGTTTACATTGTCTTCATATATGCCAATCCAATCACTCTTCGGAACTCTAACATTTTCTACCTTAACTTCTACTGCATCCTTTACTCCATTTAATACGGTTTTTGATAAAGAAATCGTTACTTCTTCCACTTCACCATCAAGTGTTTTTCCTAATGCTTTTAAGGAATTATCACTTATATTTCCATATGCATCTAAGGCATTTACTTCAACTTCATAGGTCGTATTCGGCTTTAGCCCATCAATTGGCAATGTAAGCGGGTTTGGAACAGGGTCTTTGTAGAACTCTGAGAAAGCAAGAAGTTCCTTGGCTGTTTCTCCGGTGTCTGCTTTTTTCACGATTACCTTATAGTCATGAACAAGAAGATTATCTTTTGCTTGTGTCAACATAATTGCTAGACTAGAAGCTGTCGTTTGATCATGAACAATGGAAATCAGCGCATCTCTTGCAAAAAATGGGGCCTTTTTGTCCCTATCGTCTGTGTAGGTAAATTTATTCTTCTTGGCAGGATAGCTGATTTCAAATGGTTCATCTGTCCAATCATTGTTATGAATATCACGGCGTTTGATCAAGACTTTATTGTTATGTACCTCTACAATCAGAGCTTGATTAAGGAAATCAGCCCCCTCTGGTACTTCTCCTTGAACACGACCGCTATCAAGCCACAAATACGCACCTGTTGACGTTCCGATTGATGTAAAATCCTTTTGATGAATGATTCTAGGATCATCTAATGGATAGTGTGTATGACCAGAAAATGAAATCACTTGAGGATATTCTTTTAGAGTATCGTAAAATAAATCCCTATTTTTAGAGAATCCCCATTCACTTCCATAGATTGTCCCTGTTATCGGCTGGTGATGGAAAACGAATATAGGCTTTTTCGTATCATCGTCTGCTGCTTGCTTCAGTTGTTCACCTAACCATTTAATTTGCTTCACTGAAAATGTTCCTTCTGTTAATCCATCTTCAGTTCCAAGAATAATAAAATGATAGCCTTTGATTACTTTATGATAATAGATCGACTCCATCCCTGTTTTATCTAGAAAACGCTTTTGAGCGTCTTCTACTGATAACCCATTCCAATAATCATGATTTCCGATTGCGAACATGGAAACCGCTCGTGATTGCTGCTTCGCATTATAAACATACATGAACTTATCATATTCAGCTGTCACTCCATAATCCGTTAAATCCCCTACCACCACAAAAGCATCCTGCTTGGGTACCACTTGATTCAATTGCTCTAATGTAGTCTCAAGCTTATCCAAAGTTTTATTGTTACCGGAATTAATATGTACATCACTAATAACTGGGAAAACTAAATCGGGTTTATGTCCCTTTGATTTCATAACGGAAGAACTCGAAGCTGCATCCGCAGGTAAACTAGAAAGCGAGCTTAAGAATGTTAATCCTAAAGCAGCTCCAGCAACTTTAGTGGTTCCCTCTAAAAAGTCCCGGCGATTCATTCCTTTTTTATAAAGGTCATTATTTACTGATTTTTCTTCTGTGTTTTTTCGTTCTTTTTCGCTCATATTTACTACTCCCTCTCCGATGGTAGTTTTTGATATCACACTGCTTGAGTAAATTTCAGTTTCAACTCACTGTTTTTACGAATGTCCCTAATCGTCAAGAAACAATCTAATTATCTAAATCAGACAAATCAGCTATTCTAACACAGGCAAAATATTACACAATGAATATTGGGTATCTGTAAGTTCTATGTGAACAATTGTTAATTTATTGTTAAATGAGTAAAGCTAGGTACTTTTTAAGGAACCTAAAAAAAGACAAAAAAAGAGAAGCGAAAATCACTTCTCTCAGTAAAAGGGATAAAAAACTCAAGCTAAATCTTTTTTAAAAACAAAGCTTACCTTATCATAATTCATTTTCTTTTCATAAAAACGATGAGCATCAACCCGTTGTAAATTGGATGAAAGTGAAACAAGATCATAGCCATTTTCTTTTGACCAATCATGTACATAATTCAGAAGGGCTTCCCCATAGCCCTTTGAACGCTGGGCTGAATCGGTGACTAAATCACAAACCCAGATTGATCTTCCATTATACAAAGTCACCATTGGCATGAAGCCTGTAACAGCAACCACTTGATCGTGATGGTAAAGTGCTACTAGTTTATAATCCTCCTTTTGTGTGGCCTCTTTCACGAGCGCTAGAAAGTTAGGTTCATCTAAATGAGTTCTTAATTGCTTTATCACTGGAAAGGCCACTTTCCATTCCCGCTCATTCTTTAATTCCTTTATCGTCATTGTATGAATTTGATCCATCTTATCTCCTCCTTTTATTTTCATTTAAACATAAACTGGTATAATCAAAAGAATCAGATTTGACAAATTTGTTAGTACCAGAATAGAGGAGGTCGAGGTTAGGATTGTTTGAAATCACACCTACTTTAGATCATAACAGTAAAAAACCACTCTATATTCAGCTATCTGATTATATAAAAAAAGAAATAACTGCGGGAAGTATTCAATCTAAAGAAAAATTACCGTCAAAACGGAAATTATCCCAATACCTTGATGTCAGCGTCAATACCGTCCAAGCTGCCTACGATCAGTTATGTGCTGAAGGATATGTAGAAAGTAAACAACGTAAAGGATTATTTGTTACATCGATGAAAGATGATCTTTTTGCCAATCAGACCTATTCACAGGAATGGCAGACTAAAGACAAACAAGTCTATTCAGTAGCTGACATTGATTTCAATTCGGGAACAGTTGACTTAAAACATTTCCCCTATACTGCTTGGCGAAAATTAACGATGCAGTCGTTATATGAGGATCAAGGAGAGCTTCTCTATACCGGAGATCCTCAAGGTGAATTTCCTTTACGAAATGAAATAGCAAAATATCTATATGAATCTAGAGGGGTTAGATGCTCTGCTGATCAAATCGTCATTGGGGCAGGTACACAGGTATTAATGGGGTTACTCTGTTTAATCATTGGGAAGGAATCTACCTACGCCCTCGAAAATCCTGGATTCCATCGTACAAGGGCCGTTCTAGAACATCAAAGCATCAAAACGATCCCCATTCCCCTCGATGATGATGGGATTGAAATAAAGCCATTAAAGGTGAGTGACGCCAGGGTTGTTTATGTAACCCCATCCCACCAATTCCCTTATGGAATGGTCATGCCTATTGATCGCCGAATGGAGCTATTAAAATGGGCAGAACAAATAGACGGATATATTATAGAAGATGATTATGACGGTGAATATCGTTATAAAGGAAAACCGATTCCTTCGTTGCAGGGGTTAGATACTAACGGGAGGGTTATCTATTTAGGGACTTTTTCAAAATCCTTAATCCCTTCAATCCGCATCAGCTATATGGTTTTACCACCATCTCTTATCCAGAAATACCAAGACCGCTTCACCATCTATAAACAAACCGTATCCCGCCTACATCAGGATACTCTTTTTCGTTTTATGAACGAAGGGCATTGGCAAAGGCATTTAAATAAAATGAGGACTCTTTATCGAAAAAAACAAAAATCCTTGATGACTGCTATCCATCACAATTTTAGGGGTCAAGTAAACGTCATCGGTGAGAAATCCGGTCTCCATATTGTCTTAGAAATCAAAAAAAATTTGTCTGAAGAAGAGTTAATCAAAAGAGCAATAAAGGTTGGCGTAAAAGTGTATCCGATTTCGATCTATTATGAAGGAAAAAAAAAGAGTGATGACCCTAAAATCTTGTTGGGCTTTGGTGGGTTATCGGAGAAGGAAATAGAAGAAGGAATTCGGTTGTTGAAAGAGGTTTGGAGGATTTAGTTAAGTCACAAAATGAGCATGTAATAACGCTGGGATTTCTTCCATCCCAGCGTTAGGCGCTCATTTTCTTATTATTGATTGTTAAAAAAATAAAATAGCTTACAACTAAAATCATTAAATATAGTAATTCAGGATATGGAAGGGAAATAGCAGCAAGACGCTCATCCCCTAGTTTAAAGAAATCATGTAGAAAGTTTACAACTAAGAATATGAGTAAAGTAGTCCAGCTTTGTGCTACTGACTTTTGCTTAATCGTTCGTTTTCGCTCATCATCATTTGGGCCCCCGAAAAAATTCTTATTCCCCGTAAACCAACTAACTATGATGACCAAAAAGATTGGAAGTACAAAAGAAAGTACTAGTAGTTTCAAGTTCATTCCCCCTCACTTTCTATGGTATAAACAATTGATCGACACTGATTCCTAGATGTTTTGCCAAATCAAATGCCAATTGTAAACTCGGATCGTATTTGTTGTTTTCGATTGCATTTATCGTCTGTCTACTAACATTACATAATTCTGCTAATTTTCCTTGTGAGAGACTAATAGATTCGCGATATTCTTTTATTCGATTCTCCATATTTTCTTAGCACCACCGTAGGGTATGTGTAAAAAACTCTTTACACATATATGTTAAAATATTACAAGTTTCATGTCAAACAAATTTTACATACCATTTTTTATCTCCTAATGTATGGTAAACTAGTTTTTGGTTTTTATTTTCCAATACAAGTAGAGTTATAGAAATTAGGAGAAGCAAGATGAAACGGTTATCATTTATACTACTAAGCATATTGCTTGTCATTCTCTCAGCTTGTGGGAATGATTCAAAGAACGCAAACACTGATGCTTCTGAAAAAAAGAAAAAAGAGTCAAAATCAACTGAAGCAGTTGTTGGTGATCTCGATAAGATCAATCTTGAAGTTTCGCTGGATTCTTTAAAAAGTCAACCTGCTGGTACGCTAATGGAGCATCTTACATTTGAAGAAGATGTGAAAGAAGTCAATCATCAAGCTCCCGAATTAGATCCAGAGCTAAAAAAAGTGTTACCCGAAAAATTGAAAGCACTGACAGACTCAACAAAGGATTTAGAAGAGTTGAAAAAAAGCTTACTTAAACTACTTGCAAGCCCTCACTATAAAGAGGTCATTGAGAAAGCGGAGAGATATGAACCACCATTTGAAGAGCCTTATCTACCAGACCCAACCAAGTCAACAGATGGGAAGAAAACGGAATCACCTCAAAAAGCGATTATTCTACTAGATGCGAGCTCTAGTATGCTATTAAACTCAGGTGGAAGAATGAAGATGGACATTGCCAAAGATGCGGTGAAGAGCTTTGCACAAACGATCGGTCAATCAAGTGACGTTTCCTTAGTCGTCTATGGACATAAAGGATCTGAAGCTGATTCTGATAAGGAGCTCTCCTGTAAAGGGATGGAAGAGGTATACCCAATGGGCAAGTATGTGAAGGAGGATTTTCACAAAGCGGTTGACTCCTTTGAAAGTAAAGGCTGGACCCCACTAGCAGGAGCCATTCAAAAAGCTTCCGAAATGAGCAGCAACTATGACAAAGGCACAACAATTTATGTTGTAAGTGATGGAGCGGAAACTTGTGATGGCGATCCTGTTCAAGCTAGTAAACAGCTAGCTAAAAATGGGAAAAACACCGTCAATATTATTGGATTTGATGTCGACGCCAAAACAGAAAATCAACTGAAGGATGTTGCTGCAGCCGGAAATGGGAAGTATTTTAGTGCTAATAATCCAGAAGAATTGAAAAATACGATTCAGTACGAATGGCTTCCATCTACCATGGATCTTACTTGGGCCTTTACCATGGCACCTATTGGATTTGAAGTTTCAAATGAATTCAAGAATGCGGAAGAGTTTCCTCGAAAACTATGGTACATAAGCCGAAGAGAGTTATTCCGATTAGATGATGCATTTAGCATCATGAAAGAGAAAAAGATGCTTACTGACAAACAATTAGAGAAGCTTGAAAATTGGAGAATGGACCGTCATGATGAACTATTGGAGCTCAGCCGTGAAATGGAAGAAATAAATCGCAACAAAACTAAAGCTCAAGCAGATGAAATCAGTAAAAAGATCGAAGACTGGGTCGAGAAAATGAAAAAGCTGAAAGAGGAAAGAGGAGACAAATGGTAAAAAAATTACCAAATCGTTCCATTAATAGGGGGGGCAGTCTGATAAGTTAAAATTTCTACTATCAGTCGGATTATTTGATTTTAGAAATAGGATAAATAACTTTCCATTTTTAAATTGATTTCTCTCTATTTGGACAGCCCATTTTCCTACTAAACTACATGAGAAGGAATTGCGTAATCGATAATTTCAGGGAAAATTATATTAATTCTTTGTTTTTCCTTTAAAATTTATAAGATTACTCATACCAGTCCATGCTAAGGAGAATCATTATTTTCCTTGTCTCGAATGTCGAAATGCACAACTTTTTTGATTTTTATGCACGTAATCGACTAGTAAATGCACTAATCTCCAGAGAATCTATTTTTACGCACGAAAATCCAGAAGAAATGCACGAGATTTTAAATTTATGCATACGTTAGTATGTTGGGGAACAAAAAACACAGGGCTGTCCCAAAACTAAGGAGTCTGGAACCATAACTTTAGATAGAATTCTCAGGAGGATCTACTATCTAAAGTTATGGTTCCCTTTTAGACAGCCCCTCTTATGAATTTGGAACAGAATAAGGCATTAAAAACGTGTATTTAAAAGAGGAGGTTAATCCCCTAAAAATCCGTAAAAATTAAAATGACGGCTTGATTCTGAAGACCTTAAACAACGCAAACGTAAGAAGTCATCATGCTTTTTCACGTATAATGAACAACGCTGGGACTAGACAAAAAATCACCATTCCAAAGGACATGATCCCCACTGTCATGACAAGATCAGGATTAACAAAAGTCCCATATCCACCAGTAAAGCCAAAAACAAAAGCTAAAGAAGCAAATATCGCATTTGCTATAAGGAGTATTGGATAAGAGGTTTTTCGAATGGCAACTTTATTAGTAAAAACACCCAAAAAGAAAACTGCACCGTTGACTAAGAAACCTAGAGCAATAATCCAGATCATATTTACCTCCTATCTTGATCATAAGTGTTTTTTTATTTATCATAACATAATTTGGAAATAATTTAATTTAAAAA
Organism: Rossellomorea pakistanensis; assembly: GCF_016908495.1. Classification (GTDB taxonomy): domain Bacteria; phylum Bacillota; class Bacilli; order Bacillales; family Bacillaceae_B; genus Rossellomorea; species Rossellomorea pakistanensis. The sequence goes on from NZ_JAFBDZ010000004.1 coordinate 496,275, forward strand.
TCAAAAATAAAGAATCCCCTCAATCAATGAAAAGAGCTAATTCTAAGAGTCATCTCTCCTAAACACCTTTTCTACAATCGCTCTAATAACATACGAGAGGAATATGTAAATAAAAAAGGAGTAGATCATTTTCCAATTGTATATTTTATAAATATCTAACCATCTAAAGAAAGGTTCAGCTATAAATGATGCACCTGCAGCTAAAATAACATTCGCAACCAAAAACTTTTTCCCTTTAGGAAAGTAAAAATATACTAGCATGTAGGTAACAGGTACAAGAGCATAATCAAACAAGTAGGCTTTTGATAATAATGGGGATATTTGGACAGGATACCCCCACAGCCCCAGTTCATATCCCATTCCATCTAAATTCGAGGAAATAATAATCCATATTAATCCGAGAAACAAAATCTTTGGGAGCTTTTCGCGATTTACTAACTTAATAAATACGACCCATGTCCCAATAAAAAGAACAATCAATAACCACCACTTCGGACTGAGAAAACAGTGTTCAAACCAATAACCAATATATTCATCGGTAATGTTCATAACTTCTTTATTTAATTGATCATATTGATGATTCATCGAAACATTCCTCTTACCCGTTTATTCAGCTAGGATTACCTATTTTTATGAAATTATGTAATTCAAAACCCCCTCTAAAATAAGAAGGGGTCTTTTTTATTTAGTTATTTTTATTGACTCTTTTTTGTTTTTTTCGTTGTTGTTGCTTCTCATCTGGATAATCATCCAAGCTTTTAAATTGATAACCCTTTGCTTTTAGATCTTTAATCACTTTTTCTAGAGCTTCCGCGTTATCTTTAGAAACCGTGTGTAGAAGGATGACAGCCCCTGGATGAATTTGTTTCATAATACTGTCGTAGGAATATTGCCAGCCTCTTTGTTGATTGGTTTGCCAGTCGACGAAGGCAAGTGACCACATGACATGCTTGTAGCCCTCTTCTTTTGCCAAACTTAGTGTGCGTTCACTTAATACTCCTCGAGGTGGTCGTAAATATTCCATTGTATCCTGTTCTGTTAGTTCCGCTGTTTTTTGCTTCACTTTTGCTAGTTCTTCTTTCAGCCTTTCATCGGAAACAGCCGTGAGATCAGGATGAAACCATGAATGGTTTCCGATGATATGCCCTTCTTTTACCATTTGTTTGACAAGCTTTTCTTGGCTTTCTAGATAGTGACCAGTGACGAAGAACGTAGCTGGAACCTTTTCTTGTTTAAGGACAGCAAGAATTTTCTTTGTATAACCATTTTCATAGCCATTATCGAAGGTTAAATAAAGGACCTTTTTGTCAGCACTTCCTTTATAGAAACCACCATATTTAGCTAACAGATCATCGTACACTTTTCCCGCTTCTGCTTGCTCCCCGTTTTGTGCTCGCTTCAGTCCCCACTCGATTCTTTCATTTGAGACTGCATTTGCACCGTTCATAACGGAGAAAAATATTAAAAAGGAAATTAACATTACACTATACTTTTTCATGAATTCACCCCTAATTTTGCTTTTATTTTATATTTTGTGGTTCAAGGAGTGATTCATGCCTACTAAAAAAAACCAATAGGTCTGGTTGCGACCTATTGGTTCATGGGTTTTATTTAAATACAGGATCTTTAAATTGAGATAGCTTTTCTAATGATGATTGATCAATATCTTTGTGAAGACTGTTTCCGTGAGAGTCCATTGTGACAACGGCTGTAAACCCTTCTACGCCAAGATGCCACATCGCTTCAGGGATTCCAAAGTTCATGAGGTCGACACCATCAACGGATTTGATACAGTCAGCATAGTATTGTGCAGCTCCTCCGATAGCATTTAAATAAACGCCACCATGTTCTTCAAGAGCTTTAAGTGTTTTTGGACCCATTCCGCCTTTACCGATCACGGCGCGGATTCCGAATTTTTTCATGATATCGCCTTGATATGGCTCCTCGCGAATCGAAGTCGTTGGTCCTGCTGCTTTTACATGCCAGTTACCTACATCATCTTTCAACATAACCGGTCCACAGTGATAAATGACTTGACCATTTAAATCAACTGGTGAATCGTTGTCAGATAGATATTTGTGAATCGCATCACGGCCTGTAAACATACGTCCATTAATTTGAACAACGTCTCCTACTTTAAGCTTTCTGATTTGTTCTTCTGTAATCGGTGCTTGTAGCGTGACAACATCACTTGATTCAGAAGCTACAGCAGTTTCCTTTTCAGCTTGAGATTGTTGGGATAAGTCGACAAGCTCGCCTTCTTGATATAACCATTCGTTGATTTCACCTGTTTCTGCATGAAGATGTATTCCTAGACGACGGAATGCCCAGCAGTTATAGGCAACTGAAACGAAGAAGCTTGCTGGAATACGGTTCATGACGCCCACTTTACAGCCGAGAAGTGTTGTTTCTCCTCCAAAGCCCATTGTTCCGATTCCAAGCTCATTGGCATTTTCCATTACATAGTCTTCAAGCTTTCTTAGATCTTCATTTGGATTTACATCATCAACGCTGCGGAATAGCTGTGCTTTTGCAAGGTCATATCCAGATGAACGGTCGCCGCCGATTCCTACCCCGATAAATCCAGCACTACAGCCTTGACCTTGTGCTTGGTAGACAGAATGCATAATACATTTGCGAATCCCATCAAGATCACGTCCAGCACGCCCTAAGCCTTCTAGTTCAGCAGGCAAACTGTATTGAATGTTTTTGTTTTCACAGCCGCCGCCTTTTAGAATCAGGCGAGCATCGATATAGTCTTTATCCCATTGCTCAAATTTTATAACAGGTGTTCCTGCACCAAGATTATTTCCGCTGTTTTCACCTGTTAACGAATCAACAGAATTTGGACGAAGCTTACCATCTTTTGTAGCTTGCTCCATTGCTTTATGAATCGCTTCTATAATTTGAAGCTGATTCGTGGCGATTGGTGTTTTAATTTTAAACGTTGGGAGTCCTGTATCCTGACAGATTGGAGATACTTGATCGTCAGCCATTTTGATATTATTCGAAATGGTATCAAGACTCATGGCCGCTCTTGTACCAGCATTTTCTCTTTCCTTTGCCACTTTAATCGCTCTACGAACATCCTTTGGTAGGTTCGTGGACGTTTCTACAATCAACTTGTACATACTTTCTTGAAGCTTCTCTAGATTCATGATCATTCCCCTTTCCCCTTGCCTTTTCACGTTCTATTTTTCACCGTTTATTATACTCCGATAATGTGTAGTTGGCTAGAGTTTGGTTGGAATCGTTTACAGCGTTTTTAGGAAATGGACATCTAGATGAATTTCGCGAAGCCTGTTGTAACCATTACGTTCGTAGAACTGGATCGCATCTGACCATGTTTTAGTGGTTTCGAGGATGATTTCTTTGCCATTTTTTGCTTTTATTTTCTCCTCTAAATATTCGAGCATTTGCTTGCCGATTCCTTGGTTTCTGTATTTCTTTAATACGGACATGCGTACGATTCTCCATTGATTATTTTCTAAGTAGAATGCGCCGGTTGCGATAATTTTTTTATGGAGGATCCCTGTGTAGAAATAGTGGTCTGGTTGGGTATAGGTGTCATAGATATTGTCGAGGTCTGGGTTGTAGATGGGATCGATTTTGCCAAATCTTTCTTTTAAGCCTTCGAGAATGATCTGTGTGGCTTCATCCCTGTTTTCTAAGGTTAACGGTACAATGGTCAGAGTCATTTCTTATTCCCCTTTACCATATCTATCAGAAAAGCGGAAGCGCCTTGAACAGTTCCGATAAGCATAAGGCTCGAGGAGCTAGGCGATGGAGCTGGACAAAGATAAATCTTTCTACCCTTGTACACTCTAGAATTTTTTATCTTATTTTATCTTTAGAAAAAGGCTGTCCATAAAGGAGCAGCCAGCTTCTTATTTGTTTTCTTTGAATTGCTCACATTTCATTTCAAGATCATCAATCATACCGATTAAACGGTCGATATCTTCAAGCTCAGTGTTTTCTGGATCTATAGAATCAAGGACTTCTAAAAACATATTCAGTCTTGTTTTCAAATATGATACTTGTGAGTCTCGTTCTTCGATTGCTTTACCCAAATGATTTCGCTCCTTTCAGTCTTTTTTATGGTAACGAATAAATAAGAGATTGACAAGAGTATAAAGCTTATCAATAATGAAGGACGTACTATTATTCGTGAGGAGTTTTAAAAATGAAATCCATTTCAATGAAAGCTGAACCACTCTCCATACACAACGATCCGTGGGAGGCGTATTTAGATGTGAAGGAGCATGGAAAATTAACTCTTTCAAATGTAGAGTTCACGACAACCACTCTCTGTAATATGAGATGCGAGCATTGTGCGGTTGGATACACGCTGACCCCTAAGGATCCGAATGCCCTTGACCTCTCTCTCATCCTAGAAAGACTTAATGAAATTCCACATCTACGCTCTCTTAGTATTACCGGAGGAGAGCCTATGCTTTCAAAAAAATCTGTAGAAAATTATGTTCTACCGTTACTAAAATACGCTCATGAACGTGGAGTAAAAACTCAGATTAATTCCAACTTAACACTAGATTTAGATCGATACTTAATGATTGCCCCCTATTTAGATGTTCTACACATTTCACATAACTGGGGGACCATTGATGACTTTATAGATGGCGGCTTTGCGATGATGGAACGAAAACCGACTCGAGAGCAGCGAGCAAGGCTATTTGAGCGAATGATTGTAAATAGCCGCGAGCTTGGTAAGCATGGTGTATTAGTGTCTGCTGAGACCATGCTCAACAAACGGACTCTTCCCCATATTGAACATATTCATAAGCAAATTGTCGAAGAAATGAATTGTGGAAGACACGAGATTCATCCTATGTACCCATCCGATTTCGCTTCTGGATTGGAAACATTGAGTCTAGATGAAACCCGTGCAGCGATTCATAAGCTTCTGGATATTCGTGATGAAAAAGTGTGGATGCTGTTTGGTACGCTTCCTTTCTATCCATGTAATACTGAGCAGGAAGATCAAGAGCTTCTGAGTCGTTTGTATTCTTCACGGAAAGTTTCTGTTCGAAATGATCCAGATGGAAGATCTCGTTTGAATGTGAATATTTTTTCTGGAGATGTCATCGTAACAGACTTTGGTGACACACCTGCACTTGGAAATATTGTGACGGACTCACTTCCATCCGTATATGAGAAATGGATGGAGACCGATCTTGCAAAGAAATTGAATTGCCATTGTCCTGCAGCAGAGTGCTTGGGGCCAAATGTATTAGTGAAATCAATGTATTATCAGGATGTTGATTTTTCTAAGCGGAGAGCGGTTGTGACGAGATAGGTCCGGGGGGCTGGGTGCCTGGCACCACCCGGATTTTGTTGAAGGTTGTCGAGAAATCGATAAACACCTCAAAGTTGAGAATAAAATCGGTAAAGTTGAGTACAATTTTTATAAGTTGAGAATAAATTATTCCACTATTTGTTCTTTAATAAGCGTCATTTAATTACTCTTATGAGTAAAACAAACTCCGTTCCATGATATAAATTTAAAAAAAGCAAGGATAGACTTAATTATTTTTCCATTTTCGACGATAATTTGTCCGTTATAGTGATTTATTTGTCCATAATGACCATTAATTTGTCCATAATCAAAATATATTGACCAATCGACTAAAATCGACATTTTCCCGCAGACCTTTGTCGATATTCTATGGGTGGATCCGATTTTAAAAGCGTTCACCAAATTAAATGATATCTTCCCTCTTTTTGCAGGAAGATATCATTTTTATATTATTGATGGTTAGCTTTTATAAAACAGCTTGCTCCATAACAACATAATCCAATCCGAACCCAGTATGCAACTTCTCCGCAGCATTATGTACTTGGCTCTTCTGAACGACAGCTGTTACACTTATAGATGATTTACCTACCATCTTTACCCTGATTTTGTTCTTCAATAAGATTTTACACATTTCCACTTTAATGTCCGGATGGGATTTAATATTCCGCCCGATTACGGACACCTTTGAGAGACCGCTTTTTTGTTCTATATGTGAAAATAATCTTTTTATTTTCATTTCATTTAAAATCGATAATACTTCTTGAACATCTTGTTCTTTTAACAATAACGTTAAAGTGCATTCGTAGGGTTGCTTATAAATATCTGCTTGAATGTGATGAGCAGCAAGCTTTTGCAATAATGCTGTTCGTAAGGATTTACCGTCTTCAAATCCAGAAACATCTACTCTTTGAACATTCTCTTCAAACGTTACACCGATTACTGGTGTTCCTCCGTTTTCTTGAGACTGTCCATATACGAGCGTTCCCTTCCCTTTCTCGAAGCTAGATTTTATAAATATCGGAACTTGATGTACTCTAGCATGCTTTATCGCTCTTGGATGTAATACACCAGCTCCCATTGTCGCTAAACTTAGCATATCTTCATAAGAAAGGGACGCAATTTTCGATGCTCGTGGAACAAACCTCGGATCAGAGGTATATACTCCTTGAACATCTGTATAAATATCACATCGTTCTGCTTTCAACGCAGCTGCAAGAGCTGTAGCAGTAGTATCGGAGCCTCCTCTGCCTAATGTGGAGATATCCCCGTCACTCGTTACTCCTTGGAAGCCGGCTACCACAACCACCTTCCCTTTCGCTAATTCATTCTTGATTCGACTTGTATCAATTGCTTCAATATGAGCATTTCCAAGTACTGAATCCGTCTGAATTCCAGCCTGTCTCCCTGTGAAGGAGATGGCTTCTATTCCTTCCTGCTGAAGGGCCATGGTAAGGAGAGAGATTGATACCTGCTCTCCTGTTGATAAAAGCATATCCATTTCCCTTTTCCTAGGTTTGGTTGAAATTTCCCTTGCTAATTGAACCAATGTGTCCGTGGTTTTCCCCATTGCAGAAACGACGACGACTACATCATGACCCTTCTTTGTTTCCAGTATGACCTTTTTCGCCATTAGCTTAATTCGTTCGGTAGACCCTAAAGAAGTTCCACCGAATTTTTGAACAATTGTACTCAATGATGATCCTTCTTTCTTTTGGTAGATTGAGGATTAGATTTTTTGATTAAATCGAACCGACAGTCCTTTTTTCTTGGAATAAGGACAAGGCATTTGTTACCTTTCCGAACTCAGAAGCATGGGGGCGATCATCGTCATCAGAGTAACCATAGTCTACCATTCGATTCCGATTTAAACATAATTTTGTTAGTTCAGGTTTGAAGAAGTCAAAGAGCTCATACCGTTCTTGCAGATGTGGGAATCGTTCCTGATAGTTAACAATGGAATCAGCAAGCAAGCCCCAGAACGTTTCTTCCGATATCATTTGGTTGTTCACCAATAGGTTACTAAGATAACGTAGATGACAGATAAAGAGACCTGTAAAAATAAATTGAGTAAGACCTTCTGGCGGCTCTGTTCTAAGTACCGCTTTAAACTCTTTTGATAACCCTTTTAATTCCGGGAAATCTTGATCTGTTATATTGACATCATCCACAAAATCTTTAATGGCAAGACGATGAGGCTTTGCGTCTTTTAACACGACAATCGTGTTTTGGCCATGTGGTGAAAACACCGTTCCATATTGATAGAGATAATGAAGAAGGGGATCCATTATGACCTTAAAAAACTGTTGCAGCCACTCTTCTGCTTCAAGCCCAGATTCCTCTATTAAGCTTGCGATATAAGGCTTATTTTCATGATCTTCATACAATAAGGCAGCTAAAGTAATAGCTTGTTCTCCATCTTCAAGATACGTATAGATACTTTCTCTCCAAATCGTCCCAAGCATCTCCAAGTATTGATAAGGTGCTTGCTTTAATTTTGTATAATAACGATGATCCACATTGATACTCGCATTTTCACCAGGAAGGATCACTTGACATTCATTTTTTAAGAATGGATCCCTTTCCCCGATTCCTTTGATGAATTCTGTCACCATTGGTGCTATCAATGTCCTTTCTGAAGGCAAGCCTCTATAAACAAGAGTGTTCAAGATGCTCATTGGAAGCTTGACATGGAACTTCTTCTTATTTGTCTGGTTCACGAAAGTCCGAATCGATTGTTGAGGAAGATAACGATCTTCTCCTTCCCCTAAAGGGATGATTTGCCCCTTAGCGATATCCTCTGGGAAATTCTGAATCAGGGTATTCTTCCATTGCCATTCATGTACAGGCAAGAAATAATAATGAGATGGATCCTCCCCCTTTTCTTTTACTTTCTGTTCAAATCGGCTTCGATCCGTTTCACTTAACTCATTGGAGATTAAATTTCGATAGCTTAAGCCCTCAACTGATTGAAACGATGCAATCTCTTTATGGACAGCAACCCAATAGAGCTTCACTTCTTTTTGTTGCTCCGGTGCATAGGCAAGATAATCATCATAGCCGAACCCGATTCTTCCTTTGTTATACGTAATCCAAGGATGACCCGTCATATACCCTTCAAGAAGTGCATAGTCTTCATGTATCAGTTCATCTGATGATTTCGATTCTTTTTCTAAAAGATGAGCATCGGCAATTAATGTACTATTCATTTCTTTAATTAAGTGTCCCGCTGTCTCTGATGACATCCCGATGACTTCTTGTAAATCCACTAATAATTCAATCGCACTATCTGCTTCTTTCCTCTCCCCATTCTCAACAATGTAAACCGTTGTCCATTTCACATCAAAACTATCAAAGAAACGTCTTTGAGCAATATAGTGATAATGTTTCGATTCAGCTACCTGTAATGCGTATTCAATATTCTCCCCTTCTTCTGAGAGAATGTTAGGATTGATCATATCCTCATACATATACTCAGCTAGCATTTTTCCTATCAACTTTTTATTCACTTTCTTCCAATGATCACTCTTAAAAACACGTTGAATTTCACTACTAAATAACATCTAATCCCTTCTTTCTGTTTGTCTTAGGCTGTTTTCGTAAACATTATTGTTAGTTGAAAAGGGTTGGTTGCAGCGAAAGGATGCTCGCTTTCCGCGGGGCGGGCGGTGAGCCTCCCCGTCGCCCTGCTCCTGCTTAGGTCTCACCTTCCCGCTACTCCCACAGGAGTCTCGCACCTGCAGCCAAGACCAACCTTTTACAGTAATTTATGTTCTTAAAAAATAACAATCTCTTAGAAAACAGTCTTGTCTTATGAACTAGTCTCACGTATCTCTCTCTTTATTAGGAGAGAGGAACCGGAATGGACGATTTTGTTGATATTTTCGTTCCAAAATTCTGAAATACATTCTTGGAATGAACCGGATACACTTCTCTTCCCGTAATCGAATTGATAATAATGGCGTTACGGTTTGCTCCGAGTCCAAGATCTGGTGCCCCAACACCATGGGTATGCAGCTCTCCATTTTGTACAAAGATTTCACTATTGCCCGCTATCTTCGTTTCTAAACGATAATCTTCTGTCACCTTATACCTGCCCTTTTCATCCCAGGTAATCCCATCCTTCATTTCCGATAGAAACGCAGGAAATGCTGGCTTGTATCCTGTTCCGAGAATGACGATATCTGCCTTACTCACAAAATGTTCTTCCTTGATACGGTGATAGCCATGGAGTTCCATCGAAGAGCCTTTAAGTTCTAGTCCGACAATTTCTGTCATTGCCTGTAAGGCGATATCAGGATATTCACTTCCAACTGATCTTTCATATAAATAGTCGTAAATTTCAGCAATTGTTTCTGCACTAATTCCTTTATATAGTAAATCTTGGTCTTGCAATAGGTAATCCTTTTTTTCTTGTGAAAGATGATAAAAGAACTTAGTATAATCAGGCGAAAAATATTCAAGGCCAAGCTTTGAATATTCCATTGGGAAAAATCCTTTTGATCGTGTAAACCATTGCAGAGAAAACCCATGTTGTTCCTGTTCCTTGGCTACATCTAGAAATACTTCCGCAGCACTTTGACCAGAGCCGATAACAGCAACAGAATCGGCTTGTTTACATATCTCCTTATTGGATAAATAGTCAGAGGTGTGAAAAACGGTTTTTCCAAGTTCTTTCTGAAATGACTTGGGGACGGAAGGAACAGACCCAATTCCAAGAACGATATTCCTCGTTAGAAACCGTTCCGATGATTGTGTTGTTTCATTCCAGACGGTCACTTCATACACACTCTCCCCATCTTCCAGCTGTATGGGAACGACAGATTGAACATCCATTCCAAACCGGCAATGATCCAATTGTTCACTCACCCATTGGCAATAATGGTTATACTCTTTTCGGGGTATATGAAATTTTTCTAGAAAATAAAAATGGTATAAACGGTGATGTGCCTCTAAATATCGTAGAAAACTGTAATCACTTCTTACATCTGCCATACTGACAAGATCAGCAAAAAACGGTACTTGTAGAGTGGTACCTTCAATCAACATCCCAGGATGCCAATTGAAAGCTGATTTCTTCTCTAGAAATAATGCGTTAACTTCAGGAACCGAATCTAGTAAGGCAGCTAATCCCAAGTTAAAGGGACCGATCCCGATTCCGATTACGTCATACAGTTCATTTGATTGCTTTAAGGAATTGAACATTCGGCCACCTCTTTTCAAATTCATTTCGCTCACAAAACATCAGCAGTCCTGTTTTATCTGGTAATTTAATAGGTTTAATCTGTGTAAAACCGCACTTCTTAAAAACATGAATCATTTTGTCATTGCGAATATCCGGTTCAGCAATGACTTTGCCTGTCTGCAATTCTTGAAACTGAAAATAAATCATGGCTCGTAATAGCGGGAGTGAAAAGCCTTTTCCAAGATACTTCTTCTCACCTATTAACAAATGGATCCCTTGATCAAAGGGAGCAGATGGATACGTTTGTTCTACAACGTCTCCCTTTACCCAATAGGATTCCCAATAGCTCATCATGACGTCGTCAAGATAGCCTATATATAGGGTTTGATGTTGATCTGATAGGGCTTTTTTCAAGTGGTCGCTAAACTGTTCGAAGGGGACATTTAAATTCCAAAATGGATGAACATGCTCCTCCATCATCCAGTTGTGTATGTGCTCCACATCCCGTTCATAAACCACTTTTCTAAAAGCAATCGTTTTTTCAATTTCTTTATCATAGAATTCGAAATCATATGACATGATGAATTTCCACCTCTTTAGTAAGGGGATTTTTCACCATCGTATAAACGGATTGAGCCTCCATTGGTCCAACTAATTCATCCATGTCATAAAAACGAGTTAATAGATTCGCTTTACAAGGAAGAACAGGTTGATACAGTAAACTGCTTAATAGATTTGAATCGTCACCTACTTGTCGTTCATGTTCTTCTAACCTTTCCTTCAATACGTTCATCAGCCTATCTTCTTCAATAAGTCCATTTGCGCCAAATCCGTTGACCAATCCAAAAAGATGATTAAAGAAGAAGTAATAGCGCAAACGCTCTTCTGCTACTTCATCAGCACATATCGTATCGCTTTTATGGTTTAAATTAGGAAGTAACTCCTTCAGCTTTTCCACTTTGGATTCACTGTAGTAATACCCTTGATTGTCTCTATAATAAAAGGTCTCAGGATAACCGTTCCGAAGCTGGATCACCGAGTTTTGTTGATGGGCCTCAAGAGCAATTCCATATTTGTTAAACAACCAGATCATCGGATCTAATGTTAACGATAAGTAACGTTTAAACCAATCCAAGCTCACCTCATCCATTCTTCGATTTTCTCTCTTAGCGATTCCCTCAATGATGGAATGAATTCTAGCATTCCCCCCATAAGCATGATCTTGACATAAAGCAGCAACCAAGCTAGTTTGATCACTATTTTTATAAAATGGATTTTCTCTAATCACAACCTCAAACCCCGACACTTCTTCTTTCATTTTCAGGTTCAAGTAGGCTGGATCTTGAATCACTTTGAAATGAGGAAACGCCTGATTAAGGTCCTGTCCGACCTCTGTTTCTAATAATCTAGAAACCTCGACTCCTCTAGCTAACTCTTTTTCTTGGTTGACACGAAGAGAGTTTGTAATTTTAACAGGAACGGAGAATTTATACATATATTGAGATTCTTTACTATATACCGTCCTAAATGATGATGTTGCCGTAAACAGCTTTCCTAGGGGACCAAGATATTCTACTTTCCCTTCCGTCATTAAGGTTTGAACTTCTGGTTTCCCTACTAATGTTTTTACTTGAAGAGGATGTACGGGCAGCAGAATCCGTTCATCATCGTTTCTTAACTTTTGTAACCATGTCTGATCAACAGTAGAATCATTTTCTAACTCTTCAAAGATGATGGCAGCCGCTGAAGAGGTTCTGCTAGAATCCTGTAAGACCAACGATTTCTCAGCACTAAAATAGTGAAGCTGAAATTCACCCTTCAGCTCTGGCGAATACAATTGATCTTCTTGATCTGTCAAACCCTGTTTACTCTTTGGAGTAGGATGAAGCAAATGTCCCAATAGAAGGGACTGCTCAGCCTCTATATAATTAAATTCTTCACCTGTCAGTGCTTCCATGTCCTGTACTCTATTTTCAATATAGTTTTCTATACTTTCACAGCTTAATTTCACTCTTAACAGTAATTCCTCTTCAGCTCCAGTAAAGTTTTTATCCAGTAAGAACTCTTTCACAATAAACGAAGTGAGGGTGACATAGTCTATCGGTTTTATCTCTTCATTTTCTCTAGTTCGGTAATAGATAGGAAAACCGAATAAGTGTCGTTCAGTAAGAGACCAGTATGTAACGGGAATGATCAGTTCAATTTGTTGTAAAACCAAATTCGAAATGATAACTTTCTCGAATGGACTGGATATTGAAGGATGATTCTCAAAATGGGATCCTTCAGAATAATTTCCTGTTTCCCGTAAATAGCAATTCAGAAAGCTTTGTATCGTTGCCTTCTCAGCAAGTTCCTTTGCATTCTTCAATGTATAAACCTCCATTTATTAGTTCAGCGCCAATGTTTTCAATCTCTATTAAAAGTGAATGTATATCCTCAGGCTTTGTTCTTGGATTTAAGAGTGTCAATTTCAAGAAGGTATGGCCCTTAATGGTTGTTTTCGCGACGACCCCTTTTCCGGAATAAAGCAGCCTCTGTTGGATCGTTCTGTTTAATTCATTAATATCCTTTCCTTCTAATGCTTTAGGTTGGTAGCGAAAGATAACTGTATTGATTTCCGGCTCTGGATTCTGTATTAAAATGTGATTGAATTTTTCCATATAGCTAGCTGCGTACCGAGCAACCTTTAACGTATCGTCAATCATTCTTCCAAACTGATTGGTTCCAATGGTTTTTAAAGAGAGATACAACTTTAAAGCATCAAACCTTCTAGTTGTTTGAACAGATTTGTTCACTAGGTTCACAATGCCTTCTTGATCATCCTTCATAGGATTCAAGTAGTCAGCATGATAAGAAATGTAACGAAAATCGTCTTGACTCTTTACTAAAAAGGCTCCACAACTGATAGGTTGATAAAAAAATTTGTGGAAATCGACCGTAATCGAGTCCGCTTTTTCCAACCCTTTCAGTTTGTCTGAATGAGAATGACTAAGAATCAATCCACCTCCATACGCAGCATCTACATGAAACCAAAGACCATGTTCTTGTGAGATGGCCGCCAGTTCCTCCATAGGGTCAATACTTCCAAAGTCAGTGGTTCCGCATGTTCCTACAAGAGCAAACGGTAACAGTTTATCTTTCTCAAACTGGATTAGCTTTTCTTTCACATCTTTGACACTCATTCTGTGATTCTCATCGGTCCTTACTGTCACCACAGATTGTTCTCCTAACCCCAATTGAGAAGCTGCTTTTTTCACAGTAAAATGGGCTTCTTCTGAGCAAATAATCCTTAATAAATGAAACTCTCTGGGTAAACCACCTTGCTGAACATTATGGTTCCAATAATTTTGACAAAAGGCATCACGTGCTAACAGAAGTCCCATATAATTTGATTGCGTTCCTCCGCTTGTAAATACCCCGTCTGATGTTGACGGGAGTCCTATTTTTTCTGTTAACCACTTCACCATTTCAGCTTCTACATAGGTTGCAGCGGTACTCTGATCCCATGAATCCATCGATTGATTTAGCGTCGCGATCATCAATTCTGCTGCAACTCCAGGAAGAAGAGGTGGACAATGTAAGTGCGCCATACTCTTTTCATGGGAAATATGAAGACTGTTCTTCAAAATAGGTACTTCTATTTCATCTAGAACATCAAGGAAGGATTGTTCTTCTGTTGGAAACGACATGATCTGCCTAATTTCCTCTTCAATCATGCTTGGAGTCTTCCCGATAAACGGCTGCTCAGTATCGGCATACACTTCTTGTAGTTTATTTCTCACTTGACCTACTATTTCGTTAAAAGCGTTGATCCCTTCTAACCCTTGATGGAGAAAGAAGGAATCAAATGTACTTGTACCCGTTTCTTTTTTCATTAATTTTATGGTCATACTTTTACCTCACAATAGAAGCAAATACTGCTTCTTTGAAAATAGCGATCACTTCATCCACTTGCTCTTTTGTAATGATCAATGGTGGAAGGAAACGGACAACTGCACCATGTCTTCCTCCAACCTCAAGGATCAACCCTCGTTTAAAGCATTCACGTTGAATCTGACTTGCTAATTCGGAATTGGCAGGAAGACTGCCAATTGAGGATTGAGGTAGAGTTGAATCAACGATTTCTACCCCCACCATTAGACCTCTGCCTCTCACATCACCGATTTCAGGAAACTCTCGTTGAATATCTTTTAATGCCCGAAGGAGTCTTTGTCCCATTTCGTCTGCATGAGCAACCAAATCATTTTCTTTAATGAATTTTAACGTTGCTGTTCCCGCCGCCATAGCCATTTGATTTCCTCTGAACGTACCGATGTGAGCTCCCGGCTCCCAAGCATCTAAGTCTCGATCATAAATCACAACCGATAACGGAAGGCTTCCTCCAATTGCTTTTGAAAGAACAAAGACATCTGGTACAATTCCAGCGTGTTCAAAGGAAAATAATTTTCCAGTTCGTCCAATACCCGTCTGAACCTCATCGATGATTAATGGGATTCCTCTTTCTTTTGTTATTCTTCTCATTTCCTGAATCCATTCGATTGGAGCTGGGATGGATCCACCTTCCCCTTGGACCGTTTCAAAGATCATAGCAGCTGGTGGTAAAATCCCGCTTTCAGGATCATCAAGCAGATTTTCAATATACTGACTGCTGATGCGATGACTTTCTTCTCCACCTTTCCCAAATGGGCAACGATACGAGTAGGGATAAGGTAAGAAATGCGTATCAGGTATCAGTCCTTGCACATTCTTTTTAGGGCCAAGATTTCCACTAATCGCCATTGTTCCATGGGTTGCACCATGATAACCTCCTTGAAAAGTGAGAATACTTTGTCTTCCTGTCGCTGTTTTCACTAATTTTAGTGCTGCTTCAATGGCATCCCCGCCAGTAGGGCCACAAAATTGAATTTTTGCTCGATCACGAAAGCCTTCTGGAAGAGTAGAAAATAATTCATTTACAAATTCCTCTTTGACAGGTGTCGTTAGATCTAATGTATGTAGTGGGCGTTTATCACGGATAACCTGCTCCATTGCCTCAATAACTGCTGGATGATTATGTCCCAAAGCTAATGTTCCTGCCCCAGCTAAGCAATCCAAATACTTATTTCCTTCCATGTCTGTTACATACAGGCCCTCAGCTTCACTAATCGCAAGTGGAATTCTTCTAGGATACGATCTTGCATTGGATTCTCGTCTTTCTTGTTGATTAAGTAATTCTTTATTTGAAATTAAATTTTGAATTGTCATCATCATATCTTCCTTTCGTGTTTGAATGGATTTAGCTTCCAACGTCATAGTAATTGATAATGATTATCGTTGTCAATAGTAGTTGATAACTATTCTCAATTATTTTTTTGTTTTTCTAGTGACTTAGTAGGAGTTATGTATTTATCCGATATAGGCTCGTTCTACTCTTATCACCATGGTCTTTCTACTCAAAAATTAGGTGCTGAATTTGATCTCTTTATATAGAAAACATGACTATTCTCTTAGTTGAAAATAGGGGTCTATTTAAGCGTATTAAAGTATAAATGCTGTCCATGCCAGATGCTTGGCAACCCGGATTTTGTTGAAGTTTATCGGAAATCGTTAAACTCATCGTTAGTTGAAAATATGTATTAAGAGTTGATTATTTCGTACAGTTTTACGGTATTAAAAGTCTCTTTGGATGCTTTCGTATTGGCTCTCGCAAAATGATGATAAGAATAGAGTTTTTTGGTGACATGAAAAACCGTGAAAGGGAAAATAATGATAAGAAAAGTCCTCTTTGGGGACGTGTTTCGAGGTTTTAAAATCCTCTTTGGATGCCGTCATTTCGGCAAACTCACTGTTTCACGGTATTAAAACCCTCTTTCGTACCTTCATTTCGGTTCTCTCAAGCTTTCACAGTTAGAGAACTGAAATTGATATTCCTCCAATCTGTATTCCATTTTTATTAAACCCTCCCCAAATAAAAAACCGACTGAAATCAAGATACTAATTCTTGATTTCGGTCGGTTTTTATTCTTATCTCGGATGATCACTGGCCACGAATCCAAATGATACATGGTCTTGAACTGGAATCCATGCGCCGATGCCTTGTGACGTGACGTTCTTGACGACGATGGAGCGCTTGGTGCCTTTCATTACGAGGAAAACTTCGCCATAAGTGACTTTCCCTTTTTCATTGATTGCTGGTGCGTATGCATAGAGATAACCCATTCGCTTTGGTGTAATGTTATATTTATGGTCTTTTTTCGTTCCTGCTCCAATAATGGTTTGGAAGGATAGCGGAAGATCTGTATTTTCCATTGCTTTTAGCATCATCATTTTTT
Source organism: Rossellomorea pakistanensis (assembly GCF_016908495.1). Classification (GTDB taxonomy): domain Bacteria; phylum Bacillota; class Bacilli; order Bacillales; family Bacillaceae_B; genus Rossellomorea; species Rossellomorea pakistanensis. The sequence goes on from NZ_JAFBDZ010000004.1 coordinate 513,082, forward strand.
GGACATCATCAGAATGTGGAACTTTAGCTGTTAGTCCGCCTTTTATGACCTTTTGTGTTTCTTGGACATAGTGGATTTGATAATTAGATTTACCTCCACGGTTGTCGTAGTAGTTTGTGTTTATTTTTTGATATTCCCAGTTTGGCGCTGTTTCAGTTGATTCATAATTCAGCGGCCATTCGCCAAGAGAGATCGTGGCTCTCATCCCAAGCGCAAAAGGAGATTTGTTCATGGATGATTCATTTAACATTCTAATTAAGTTCGGGTTTTCGATTTTGACATTGGATGTATCAATGAGTTCCTGTGCTAGTTCGCTTGGCTGGAGATATGGAAGGTCCTCAGTCGGATTCGGATACGTATTTTCCTTTGCAATATTCAGTACAGATGATGGAACTTTTGCTTTATCTCTTGCTGATTTGTCCTCTTTTACCTCATTAGCTGCTGAAATAGAAGAAGTGACGAATAGGGATAATAATAACATCATGATCACGATGCGAAGAGCTTTCATGCTATGACTCCTTTCGAAATAAATGTTTTATTTTTGTTTTTATTTTTTCCCTCTCCAGTCAGGTTATCCGAGAAAAGATAAAATTTATTTTAAAAATTATTATTTGAATATTTACAAAATTAAGAATGCGTTATATACTTAGGTTAATCAATAAAGCTTTTTCATTCCTACATTCCCTTAAAAAAACGCGACCTGATGTCTGATCAGGTCGCGTTTTTTTATTTTACTCCTTCGCTGAATCATAAAATTTTGATAATGAAAATCCTCTTCCCAGGATTTCAGAGGCATTAAGAAAAACAACAAAGGAATCTGGTTCTTGCTCCTGCAATACTTTTTTTAAGTAAATCGCTTCGGGTTGTTCTACTACACAAAAAATCATCGCTTTTTCTTTGTTCGTATGTCCACCGATTGAACGGATTTTTGTAAGTCCTCGATCAATTTCATCTTTAATGATCGATTGGATGATCTCTTCCTTTTCCGTGATGATCATGACAAGTTTTGATGGTGATGTCTGTAGCTGGACGAAATCAATCACTTTACTCGTAACGTAAATGGACATCATCGCATATAAAGCAAGCTCTAGGTTAAAGACGATGGCAGAGCTTATGACAACTAATCCATCAACGATTAATTGCGAAAACCCGCTTGATAAGCCTGTATATTTTTTCAGCATCTGTCCAATCATTGCCGTTCCACCTGTCGACCCTTTTCCACGATAAACGGTTCCAAGCCCGACCCCTAAAAGAATTCCTCCATAGATGGCGGATAATAATGGATTATCTATTTTGAATGGAATATCAGCCGTCAGCCAAATCGTAAATGGAACAAAGAACGTTCCGATTAACGTTTTTAGACTAAAATCCTTCCCGAGAAGAACAATCCCGAGAATAAATAGCGGAATATTAATCATCCACTGTACGTATGCAGGGTTAAATTGATACAACTCATATAAAATCGTACTAATACCGGAAACACCGCCTGCTGCTAGCTTAGCTGGTAACAGAAATAAATTAAATGATAGACCAACTAAGGCAGATCCGATGATAATCGATAAATACTCAATCATAAGTTTTGTCTTAGGTGTACTACGTGTCATTCTTCATCAAGATCCTTTCATTTATATCCTTTACTCGACCTTACTATACTAACATAAAGTTCAATCTTCATATGTAAAGTTTCATATGAAATCGGCATTTTCTTTGATGAAAAGGAACTAGATACTATTTTTTTAGGCTGCTTTCATCAACATTGTTGTTATTTGAAAAAGAGTTAGTTGGTTTCCGCTCTAACCAACCTTTTCACAAAAAAAATTCTGTTCTAAAAAAAACAGCAATCTTGTAGAAAACAGTCTTTTTTGAAAAATACTATTTCCATGAGTACAAATCGTTTTTTTATTTACTTTCAAACTAGTTCTTCATCGAAACTTTTTCATTAGAAAAGCTGGTTAGTTTTCCTTAGCGTAGGAACTAACCAGCTTTTTATACATTCCTTATAAGAGATAAAACCCTATTCCCATAATTAAATAGGCGGCTAATAATGTTAAACCTTCAAACCAGTTGGTCTCACCGTCATTGGAAATGACGATGGTGACAAGGACCGCCGATACCATTGCAACAAGCTCCGGTAATGTGAATACAAGCGGCATTGTCGTTTCATAAAATAGTGAAATTAATACAAGGACTGGGGCTACAAACATGGCGATTTGCAAGGTAGATCCGACGGCAATTTCCACCGCAATATCCATCTTGTTTTTGTATGCCATAATGATGGCAGAAGCATGCTCTGCTGCGTTCCCGACAATGGCTACAATGATAACCCCGATAAATAATTCACTCCAGCCGAAGGTCTCACCTACGACTTCAAAAGTATGAACGAGACTTTCAGCCACATACGCTACCGCTGCCGTTGAAATAGCTAAGATAAGGAGCGCTTTCCCTTTTCCCCATTCCGGTTCTTCATGTGAATGATCTTGACCTTCTTCATCATGCTGGTACACTCCACGGTGAGTAACCAATTTGAAAAACAATGCAAATAGGTAGAGAGCAATTAAAATAATCGATACACCGATACTTAGCGACATCGTTTTCGTTTCATTCATATCCTGTGCAAATACTTCAGGAATAACAAAAGCTACAATGATAGCAAACATCAATAAACCCGAGTTGTGCCTGGCATCAAAGACATTAAATTTTTGACGTTTGAATTTCAATCCCCCTACAAAGAACGAGAGACCAGCCACTAGTAATAGGTTTCCTAAAACTGATCCTGTTAACGAGGCCAAAACAACCTCGATCAGACCCTCTTTTAGTGCAAAAATGGAAATGATTAATTCCACGGCATTTCCAAAGGTAGCGTTTAAAAGTCCCCCAATTCTCGGTCCAGCCACAACAGCCAAACTTTCTGTCGCTCTCCCCATAAAGCTTGCGAGAGCAACGATGGTGACGCAATAGACTACAAACATCATGACAGTCGGCCAATGAAGTAAGTTACCAATGACGGATAATGGAACCCCGACCAAGGCGATAATGGCAAAAACTTTACCCATAGTTTTCCTCTTTTCTTTTTAAAGGATTAAAAAACGAAGAATTAGACACATTATGATTAAAACTCACTTAAGGAGGCTTCATTATGCCAGAAACATTAAAAGACCATGTTCTAGATTTGTTTTCTCACCATAAAATTGGTACATTAGCGACAGTCAGAAACAACAAACCCTATTCACGGTTTATGTTATTTTCCAACGAGGATTTAATCTTATACACTGCTACTAATAAGCATGCCCATAAGACAGAAGATATTGCAGAAAATCCTCTTGTTCATATCTTGCTAGGCTATGAACGTGATAGTTCACATCAGCATTACGTCGAGATTGAAGGAAAAGCTGAAGTTGAAGAATCACAAGAATTAAGAGAAAGATTCTGGTATGACTCATTGAAACCATGGATCGCGAGTGTAGATGACCCAGAATATTTACTATTGAAAATCACTCCCGAAACCATACTTTACTTTGAAAAACCCGGTGATGAACCAAAAGAACTAAGCTTCTAATTTTTAACCTTTTTTGTACCTGGTACCTTTTAATTTTTTATACCCAGCATAAAGCAGGGAGTTATTCACTCTATTGAAGTCGTCATTTTTGCTTTTCCGCTTTTTCATGGCCTCATTCGACTCTATTGAGGGCTCCATTTTCGCTGTTCCGCTTTTTCAGGGCCCCATTCTACTCTATTGGGGGCTCCATTTTCGCTTTTCCGCTTTTCCAGGGTCTCATTCGACTCTATTGAAGGCTCCATTTTCGCTTTTCCGCTTTTCCAGGGTCTCATTCGACTCTATTGGGGGCTTCATTTTTGCTTATCTGCTTTTTCAGGGCCTCATTCAATCTATTGAGGACTTCATTTTCTCCCCCCTTGGCCTTTTTGCCTGCACATTTAAATCAATTCAAATGTTTCTTCAACTTCTATACTCCCAATCACAGACTGGACCATTGAGCAATTTTTTTGGGTTAGTGCCAACGCCTTTTTTATTTTCACTGGCTTTAGATTGGTTCCTTTAATTTTAAAGTGAAGGTGAATTTTTTCTATTCGGCTTGCTTTTTCCTCATTTCGTTCTACTTTCGCTTCAATATGTATATCATCGAAGGAGAGCCTCATCTTTTCCAAGACTTTTCGTAATACACCTCCACTACAGACAGCTATTGAAGAAACCATTAGTTGATAGGGTCTATACCCATAGGTTTCATCCCCCGAAACATCCAAATCTCCATAAGGAAGCTTTGCTTGAAAGCCGCCTTCATTCATCTTAAATTCCATTTTTTTTGCTCCTTTCAGTTTTATTTTCATACAAAATTTTACTGTAACTACTTCCTTCTTGCCAATGGGGCATATTGACGATACTATTCAAGGAGGGAAAAAATTACATGTAGGAGAAATGGGCAATGGATAGAATTAAATTACGATTTTGGATCTTAATTAGTATTGTGGCGATCTCAGGGTTTTCACAAGGAATGTTGCTTCCATTAATCGCGATTATTTTCGAAAATGACGGGATTTCTTCTTCTCTAAACGGACTTAATGCCACCGGATTATATATTGGCATTTTGCTAGTCTCTCCTTTTATGGAAGCTCCTTTAAGAAAGTATGGTTATAAACCCATCATTATTACCGGAGGGCTGCTTGTTGTTGCATCACTAGCACTCTTCCCCCTATGGAAATCCTTTTGGTTTTGGTTTCTGTTAAGATTAATAATTGGTATTGGGGATCATGCCCTTCATTTTGGAACACAAACATGGATTACATCGTTTTCCCCCATTGAAAAAAGGGGAAGGAATATTGCCATTTACGGATTATTCTTTGGGATTGGTTTTGCTGTTGGACCTTTAATGGCTCCTTTGGTCAAAATTAATGAGGCTCTGCCTTTTATCATCTCTTCTATCCTATGTCTGATTGCTTGGGGATTTTTGTTTATTTTAAAAAATGATTTCCCAGAGCAAACGATAGAGGTTAATTCTTTTAAAGAGACGATGAAACGATTTTCAAAAGCTTGTAAGTATGCTTGGGTTGCCTTCCTACCTCCATTAGGTTATGGGTTTCTCGAGTCATCCTTAAATGGGAGTTTCCCTGTTTACGGTCTTAGAATTGGGCTGGATGTAGCAAGTGTGTCCTTACTACTAACCTCTTTCGCGATTGGGGCAATCGTTTTTCAACTGCCACTTGGGATTCTAAGTGATCGTTACGGCAGACGAAACATCTTGATGATTATTCTGCTTCTAGGCTTTTTTAGTTTTTCAGCGGCAAGCTTTCTCGAACATTCCATTATTGCCTTAACGATTTGTTTATTTTTAGCAGGGATGGTCGTAGGCTCTACCTTTTCGCTTGGAATTAGTTACATGACCGATTTAATGCCAAAGAATTATTTACCAACGGGAAACTTGCTCTGTGGAATGGCTTTTAGTATAGGAAGTTTGGTTGGTCCATACTTAGGAGGGCTGTTTATCGAATACCTTGAAGGAGTTAGCTTCTTCTTTATCATCAGTCTTATTCTATTAATCATTTTTCTAACCGTCGTTTTCTTCGGGCAAAAGTCAGATCAAATCACAACCACAGTAGAACAAAACTATAAACATTCTTAAATTAGAACAAATATCTTTCCAGTACATAAACTGTATGGTAAGATATTGATAATTAAATAATGATACGTCAACAAAGGACCTTTTTATAAAGGGACTCGTTTTTCCAGAAATGCTGTCATCTCAACAAAGATGACAGCTTTCGTCGTTTAATAGGGGAAATGATGTTGATTATCTCTCTCAATGAGAAATGAACTGCCCTCTGAGAATGCATCAAAGAATATAGACGCAAAGATAACATCAACAGAATAAAAATAAATAAGGATTTACGAACGGAGGAGATCTACTATGAGTTCTGAAGCCAAATCAATTAGTCTTCATCAAAAGCAATCCGCCCCACCCTCTTTTCTTGAAAAAATAAAGCCCCATACTGAATTAATCGCAGCATTAATAAGTGGTGTTCTGATTTTACTAGGGTGGTTATTATCAGAAAATGATGGTACCTTATCCATCATTTCGTACCTATTAGCTTTTATGATTGGTGGTTATGCCAAGGCGAAAGAAGGTATAGAAGAGACGATTGAAAATAAAGAACTTAATGTTGAAATGCTGATGATCTTTGCTGCAGTTGGATCCGCGATTATCGGCTATTGGACAGAGGGTGCGATTTTAATATTTATTTTTGCCGTTAGTGGAGCTCTAGAAACCTACACTTTAAATAAAAGTCAAAAAGAGATTTCCTCTCTCATGGAGTTGCAGCCTGAAGAAGCTCTTCGGGTTTCAAATGGAGAAGAAGAACGTGTTCATGTTTCTAAGCTTGCTCTGAATGATTTCATTTTAATTAAACCTGGTGAACGTGTCCCATCTGATGGGGAAATCGTAAAAGGAGAAACCACGATTGATGAAGCCGCCATATCTGGCGAATCGATTCCAGTGACGAAATCACCGGGTGATGATATTTATGCTGGAACGGTAAATATGAACGGTGCCATCACGGTGAAAATTACCAAACCAAGCTCTGAAACCCTTTTCCAAAAGATCATTAATCTCGTTCAAACGGCGCAAAGTGAAAAATCACCTTCTCAGCAGTTTATAGAGAAATTTGAAGGAAGATATGTTAAAGCTGTATTAATTTCCGTTGCCATTATGATGTTTCTCCCTCACTTTTTGTTTGGCTGGAGCTGGACGGAAACCTTTTACCGAGCTATGGTCCTTCTTGTTGTAGCCTCTCCTTGTGCGTTAGTGGCTTCAATCATGCCTGCTACGCTATCTGCGATTTCGAATGGTGCACGCCACGGTATTCTGTTCAAAGGCGGTATGCACTTAGAAAACCTTAGTCAATTAAAAGCGATTGCCTTTGATAAAACTGGAACGTTAACACAAGGAAAACCTGAGGTGACAGATGTTGTATTGAAAGATGGGCAGTCTGTCGAGGAACTAATTAAAGTTGTTGCTTCCATTGAAAATCAATCGAATCATCCATTAGCACAAGCGATTGTGAAATATGCAAAAACTGCTTATGGAATAAAATTAGAGGAGCCTTCACGCCTAGAAGATGTTGCCGGCTGGGGTGTAAAAGCACAAATGCAAGGTCAGGAATGGAAAATCGGAAAGCCTGAATTTGTCGGAAAAGAAGCGGCCAATCATTTTGAAAATGGTGCCCTCGTGCAGCTCTCATCAGAAGGAAAAACAGTTGTCTGCGTTGAAAATGAAAATGGAATTGTCGCATTGTTTGCCCTTAAAGACAAAGTCCGTACAGAAACAAAAAAGGCATTAAAACGTTTAAACCAAGCAGGGATCTACACGATTATGCTTACTGGGGATAGCGAAAAAACCGCTCATGCGATTGCAAAAGAAGCAAATGTATCCGACTATATTTCAGAATGCCTTCCAGAAACAAAGGTAGCTGAACTGAAGAAGCTTATGGAAAAGTACGATACCGTCGCAATGGTCGGCGATGGCATTAATGACGCCCCTGCCCTAGCAACCTCCGATGTAGGAATCGCAATGGGGGAAGGAACAGATGTCGCATTAGAAACCGCGGATATTGTCCTAATGAAAAATGATCTAACACGGATTGCCGAAGCCGTTCAATTGTCAAAGAAAATGCAAAAAATCGTCAAGCAGAATGTAGTATTTTCTATTGCAGTGATTATGCTATTGATTGCCTCTAATTTCTTACAAATAGTAGATTTACCATATGGTGTTATTGGGCATGAAGGTAGTACGATATTAGTTATTTTGAATGGGTTAAGATTGTTGAAGTCATAATACGAAAGGCTGTCTCCTTCTGGGGACAGCCTTTTATTGCTTTTTTCGTGTTTTTTAGTGGTAGCCGTTTTGTCCGTTTGCAGAACCAGACGTTTTATGCTTCGGCTTGTTTTTACCTTTTTGCTTTGTACCGCCATCTTTTTTCGTATGTTTAGTCATGACTTTTCCCTCCTAATGAGAAGTTATAGTTAGTTTGCTCCAAAGTAAAAAAGAGCTTCCCGGAAAGTTCCGGAAAACTCTTTTCACATTTATGCAGTGTAACCTAAATCATCATCTACTTGAATATTTTGGTCTAACCCTAAACGTTTTCTTAATGAGTAGAAGAATGTCAATGTGGAAACAATCGTAATAACGGTCGCTCCAATATATGCTGCTTGCATGGAAAGCCCAAAGCCAATTGGTGCACTAAGGATATACGTAAATGTCACCATTGTCATAAAGATGGCTGGAACGGTAGAGATCCAGTGATTCTTCTTTTGTAAGCCTAGATACATTGCCCCTACCCAAAGTGCAATCATAGCTGTCGATTGATTTGCCCAAGAGAAGTATCTCCACAATAAGTTAAAATCAATTTGTGTTAAGGCAATGGATATAACAAATAATGGAACCGCAATCCATAGACGAGCAGATATTTTCTTTTGACCTACTTTGATATAATCCGCAATAATCATACGTGCACTTCTAAATGCAGTATCACCAGATGTAATTGGGAGAACAATAACTCCAAGAATCGCCAAGGTCCCGCCAAACGAGCCTAGCATTAAGATTGAAACTTCACTTACAACAGCTGCTGGTCCAGCCGTGTTCAAAATGTTTTGTAATTCCGCTGAATCAAACAAGCTCATTCCCGCAGCTGCCCAAATCATCGCAATGATCGCTTCTAAAATCATCATTCCATAGAAGATTTTACGTCCTTGCTTTTCATTTTGAGTCGTTCTCGAAATAATCGGTGATTGAGTCGCATGGAAGCCTGATAACGCACCACAAGAAATCGTTAAGAATAATAGTGGAAAAATAGCTGTTCCTGCTGGATGCATATTGGTCAAGTTAATCTCAGGAATATCAGCTCCTGTGATCACTAATCCCCCACCGACACCAATCGCACTAATTAATAACAATAATCCGAAAAACGGATAAAGACGTCCGATAATTTTATCAATCGGTAACAAGGTTGCCACAATATAATAGATAAAAATAGCTGCAATAATGACACCAAGTGTTATCCATGCTGGTGTTAAATCAGCAATCAAGGCTGCTGGAGCCGTAACGAAAACAGTTCCTACTAACACCAATAAAAGAATCGAAAACGCATTTACGACATGCTTCATAAACTTTCCTAAAAACTTCCCGGCTAACTCTGGTAAATGTGCGCCACGATTTCTAATTGAAATCATCCCAGTTAAGTAATCGTGAACAGCTCCAGCAAATATCGCTCCTAGAACAATCCATAAAAAGGCAACTGGCCCGTATAACGCACCCATGATCGGTCCAAAAATAGGACCTACACCTGCTATATTTAATAATTGAATCATTGAATTCTTTTTCGTATTCATCGGCACATAATCAACACCATCACTCATTGAATACGCTGGTGTTGAACGTTCCTCTTTAACACCAAAGATCTTTTCAACCACTTTTCCATAAGTGAAATACCCGATAACTAAAATGACAATGGAAAGAAGAAAAGTAACCATGCCATCATCCCCTCCGTTCTCTCTTGAATACGCTTTCATTTTATCAAACAATTCAAAAATTCGTCACATTCATGACTAACATGTATGAAATCATGTCTAACATGTTGGCTGAGTGGTTTTTCGGGAGTAATGATTGTGCTAAAGGTAAAAATACCCATATTATTGTGTCCATTTCTACCTCACAACAACTGACTTCATTTCGAAATTAGATTATTTGTCGGGAATGATGATTAATTTGTCCGTAACCGCAAATTATTCGGTTTGACCCCCTAATTCCTAACACCAGCTTCGGTAAGCTCGATTTTTCTTAGTTTCTCATTTTGGGGCAATTCCTTCTTCACTTTTTGCCG
>NZ_JAFBDZ010000005.1 GCF_016908495.1 Rossellomorea pakistanensis
GTCACACCCGTTCCCATGCCGAACACGGAAGTTAAGCTCTTCAGCGCCAATGGTAGTTGGGGGATTCCCCCTGTGAGAGTAGGACATCGCCAGGCCAATAAGAAAAAGAGTAGCCCGAAAAGGTTACTCTTTTTTTGTATTTTGAAAATATAAACCCGCAAGGGTGTTCAAAGTGTTTTGCAGGAGCAGCAGCCCCATCTAAGGCAGAGCGAGGGTTTCGAGGAGCGAGGAGGTCGAGGACGCGAACGAAAGAAGACCGGAGTGGGGTAACCCCACGAGGATCTGAAAGAGAGAAGCGGACGAAGAGATCCGAAGCTCATCGGAAGCCGCAGCCAGCGCCAATGGTAGTTGGGGGGCCCCTGTGAGAGTAGGACATCGCCAGGCAAATTGGAAAAGAGTAGCCCGAAAAAGTTACTCTTTTTTGTGATTTAAATGAATCCATAGAGTAGCTCCATTCTACGGAGAGTACGCGAGCGAAAGAAGACCTGTGTGGAGTAACTAGATAAAATCTGAAAATATTACGTAAAAATGAACGGTTTTTATCGAAAAGTCCTTATTTTCAATCTGTTTTACGGATTGAAAAGGGGGGGTTTTTAAAAATGTGCCCAGATGATTAATTATTGACTGTGAGTTTGAGTAGTGAAGACAGTTTATTTTCAACTTTCCCCCTTCTATCGATTCCTCGACATAAAGCGACATAATATGCCTAGATAAAAGGCAGAATTTCGAACTAAAGAAAATGCTGCGATATTCTTAACCACTCATTCATATGTGTTAAAGTTAAAAATCAAAATATAATATTAAAAAACCTGGTGAAATTCCTAAGTAGTTCCGATAACGTGGAGAAAATCCAAATTCACAGGTAAAATACCATATGAATTATCAACATGATAACAATGTAGTAAGCACACAAAAAAGCTTGAGGCAAAATTAAAAAGCTCAAGCTTTTTAATTTGCATTCTTTTAATATTTATTTAAAATTCCACCTTCGCCAATTTTTTTGCCAAGTATGCAAAAGTATGAGGTTCACCGCAAAGCCTCTCTACACGTTGATCCCAAGAGTATAACTGATTTGGTCTAATAAACTTTTTAATGAGTTCTTGAAATAAATCTGTTTTTTTATAGAGGCTTGTTACTGCGAACTTCTCCCGAATCATGTCTCGAATAGCATAAGCATAATTATAATCTTGGAAAAATGCTGGGTTTTCAATGTAAAACATCTCACTTGCAGGGTGGAACGTTTCTCCATCGCACCCAAATACTCGAGGATAGTACTCATTTGCGATTTCTTGAAATGAACGCTCTGGATTTTTATATAATTCAAATTCCACTATGCTGTAATAATAATTCATTTTTAACATTTTTATATCTGTTAAATGATTGATTTCTCTAATTTGAGAATAAACATCATCTTGAATGTCAAAGTTATTTTTCAGGAATTCTCGGTCTGTTATTATTGTTTGAAATAACTCTGCAATTGCTTCGGCTGCTATGCTTGAATAGAAACGATAAAGCTCTGGATATTGATAAGAACTGAAATGACCATCAAGTACATGCCCCATCTCATGAATACCCGATAAAAACACCGAATATGAATCTCGTTTATTCACTACTAATCGAAGATCGTTAGGGTTGATATTTATGCAGAAGCCGCCATAAGGTATTTCTAAACTCTCAATCCTTACAGGTAGTTGGTCAGTAGGAAATCCTATACTATTAACTATATCGTTTAACACCTCTTTCAACCGATTGGCTGTAAATGCATTGCTTTGAATAGTATTAAAATGAAACGTTGAAAAATATTGATCATAAAGATGTATCTTTTCCCAACCAAACTTTTCTACTATTCTATTATCCCAATAGTCTGAGGTTTCTTCTGTTTGTTCTAGTAATTTTTCCATTTCTTTAATGTATGTATTCATGTTAATTTCCTTGAGACTACATCTAAAATGATAGTAGTTACTATAACCTTGATTTTTGGCTAATTTGTTTCTTTTTTGGATTAGCTTTCGAAATAAATCTTCATTTTCTTTACCGATTTTCTTTGATTCTAATAAAAGCTGCTTCCGAAGCACTCTGTCTGGATTTTCCATAATATTGGAATGAACAGTCCCAAGATTAAATTCTTTTCCGTTTAATGTAAATTTGCTATCCATTAAATTTGATTGTAATCTTTGCTGTATCTTTACAACCTCTGGATGACTATCTAGTTCTTCTTGTTTCATTTTAAATAAGAATACATCTAGTCGCCTTTTCCAAACTTTATTGTTGATAAGAGTATTTCTCCATGATAATAATGTTTCAATAAGTTCTTCGTCTGTCATTAACATATGTTTAATCTTTGTAATTTCATCGATTCTACTAGATTGTTTGTTTCCTGTATACATCTCATAGTACAAACGCTCTTCTTCTTGATAAAGGAGATCGAGCTTCTCAATTTCCTCGTTATATGCTTTTTTCCAATCTTGCATATCTGTTATTATTTTTAATCGGTCAAAGTTAAGCAGAATTCATCATCTCATTTCTAGTTTTCGCTTAAAGTCAATTCATTTTTTGATAATCGATTCGATATCATGATGTCAATAAGTTAGACGGTTAAAAAATGCTAAGTTTCAATTATTTGTTTATTCCATTAACCTGTCTCGTTAGTTGAATTGAATAATATTCAAAATCTTTAATTATATTTTACAATAAAATGATACTCATCCTTGATTTTTCTTAAAATTGCGAGAATTGATACAACAAAAGACAAGGGAATTAGTACACAAATTCACACGATGACTATAATTTCTCTGTAAAAATATTGACGTACCAACGAAAAAAAGCATACCAATTACTGTGCTAATTGGTACGCTAATTCATATGCTAACTACTATGTTTCTCCACGAAGACGGAACTACTTAGGAAATTCCCCAAGCTTTTTTATTATTACTCCTCCACAAGACTCTCAATATTAACAATGGTCCTTTCCTCAAGGGGACCTCTTAGATGGACAGTCGCTGTTTTTCCGTCTTCGTTTAGTTGATCAATCCATACAGAACTGTTGTTATATTTGACTTCGATGTCAGCTGATGAAGATAGGATTTGTTTTACACGATTTACGTTCACTGATGTTCACTCCTAATATTTAGTCGGTTTAGTTTATCTAAATAAAGGAAAGATTATTCTTGATTAAAATTTTCCCTTTACCTTCAAATAATTACCTGTGAATTTTTAGAAAGAATTATGTTGTTTACTGGTTCGCAAATTAAGGATTTTCTAGTAAAATAAATACTTAATTTGAGCATGATATTATTAGGTATAGAGGGGGAACAAGCTTTTGTTAGAAAACAGCTATATGATGGTCGCTATTATTCTCATAATCAATATTGTTTATGTTTCCTTTTTTACGATTAGAATGATTCTGACTTTGAAAGGGTATCGATATGTTGCCGCATTTGTCAGTATGATTGAAGTGGTGATTTATGTGGTGGGGTTAGGGCTTGTTTTAGATAATCTAAATGAAATTCAGAATTTAGTGGCCTATGCTGTTGGTTACGGTCTTGGTGTTATTGCTGGGATGAAAATTGAAGAGAAGCTTGCTCTTGGTTATATAACGGTTAATGTGATTACAAAGGAATATGATCGCAATTTGCCTCATGAGTTAAGATCAAAGGGATATGGAGTAACAAATTGGGCTGCTAACGGCCTTGAAGGGGATCGGATGGCGATGCAGATCCTGACTCCGAGAAAATATGAAATGAAGCTATATCAAACGATTAAGGAACTAGATCCTAAGGCGTTTATGATTGCCTATGAGCCTAAGGCCATTCATGGAGGTTTCTGGGTAAAGTCAGTGCGAAAAATGCGTAAAGGGAAGTTGAAGGTTAATGAGCAAAAAGAAGATGTTTGAAGTAGGAGAAAATGAAACGATTGAAGGATGTTTGGAAAGAATGAATGATGAAGGATTTAGGCCTGTTAGAAGAATGGAAAAACCAGTGTTTAAAGAAGAAAAGGTAAAAGGTAAATCGGAAATTGTCCCTGCAGGACAGAAAATTGTCTTCGAGGGGAAGAAAACGGATTAAAATACGAACAATAATTTTCTGACATTTATTGAATGTTCGATTTTTCGTTGACGTTTCCGCAGACGCTTGTTAAGATAAAGGTAACAAGGATACACCCTCATATAATCTTGGGAATATGGCCCATAAGTTTCTACCCTGTCACCAACAAATGGCAGGACTATGAGGGAAAGTAGCGGACTGTGGAGATAAGGGCAGAGTCTCTCTATAAAGAGGCTGACACGCCTTGAAAACGATCCCCAGCCTAACTGCTTTCTCTTAGGAGAGACAGTTTGGCTGGGGGTTTTTTTATTCGACAAAATTCGGGTGGTGCCAGGCACCATAGTTTGGGGGATTAGCTGTGATTGGTGTGATTATGGGAAGTACGTCAGATTGGGATACGATGAAGTTAGCATGTGAGGTGCTTGAGGAGTTAGAAGTGCCATATGAGAAGAAGGTTGTGTCTGCACATCGTACACCTGATTATATGTTTACTTATGCTGAGTCTGCTCGTGAACGAGGGATAAAAGTCATTATTGCAGGAGCAGGGGGAGCAGCTCATTTACCAGGAATGGTCGCTGCGAAGACAACGTTACCAGTTATTGGAGTTCCCGTTAAATCGAAAACGCTTAATGGCATTGATTCACTTTACTCTATCGTGCAAATGCCAGGAGGAGTTCCGGTTGCTACAGTGGCGATTGGAAACGCTGGTGCAACAAATGCAGGATTACTGGCAGCTCAAATTCTTTCCATTGAAAATGGAGAATTGGCAGAGCGTTTGGAACAAAGAAGGGAAGCACTTAAACAAAAAGTATTAGAAAGCAGTGATGACCTTGACTAAAACAATCTATCCAGGACAAATGATCGGAATCATTGGCGGAGGACAATTAGGTAGAATGATGGCCCTTTCTGCTAAAGAGGCAGGGTTTCGAATCGGAGTATTAGATCCGACTCCTAATTCTCCATGTGGACAAGTAGCAGACTATGAAATTACTGCGGATTACGATAATTATGATGCACTTGAACGCTTAGCAGATAAATGTGATGTGATTACATTCGAGTTTGAAAATATAGATTATGAAGCACTTAAATGGCTTACAAAAAAAGCTTATGTTCCACAAGGGGCTGAGCTGATAAGAATTACTCAGAATCGAATTACAGAGAAGGAAGCACTTGTGTATGCGGGTGTTTCTGTGGCACCTTATGCAGTAATCAACGACAAACAAGATATCTATGATAATATAGAAAAGCTTGGTTTCCCTGCTGTATTAAAGACGGCAAGAGGAGGATATGACGGTAAAGGTCAAATCGTTTTGAAAAGCAGGGAGGATATCAATCGTACTGAACCCCTTTTACAAAACGGTCCCTGCGTATTGGAAAAGTGGATGAACTTTGACAAAGAAATATCGGTGGTTATTACAAGAAATCCAAGTGGCGAAATGACCTATTTTCCTGTCGGCGAAAATATTCATCGAGACAATATTCTTCATCAAACGATTGTCCCGGCTAGAATAAGTGAGGAAGTAAAGGAAAAAGCTATTCATATAGCCCAGAGAGTCTCCGAAACACTGGATTTAGTCGGGACATTGGCGATTGAAATGTTTCTCGACTATGACGGCGAAGTTTTTGTGAATGAGCTTGCCCCACGTCCGCATAATTCAGGTCATTATTCGATTGAAGCTTGTGAAACCTCACAATTTGCACAGCATATCCGTGCCGTTTGTAATTGGCCGTTGAAAAGTACAAACCTTAATAAACCAGCTGTTATGGTCAATTTATTGGGAGAGCATCTCGAAGAATTAAAGAAGCAAATCCCTACACGTCCAGATTGGTCGATTCATCTATATGGCAAAGAAGCTCCGAAAGAAAAAAGAAAGATGGGGCATGTAACCATTCTAACAGAGGATATCGAACAAACACTTTCTGAAGTGAATGAAGCAGGGATTTGGAATGCTCAAGAAAAGATCGGAGGAAACGTAAAATGATTGAACGTTATACACGCCCGGAAATGGGAGCAATATGGACAGAAGAAAATCGCTTTCAAGCATGGCTTGAAGTAGAGATTTTAGCTTGCGAAGCCTGGGCGGAGCTTGGGGATATTCCAAAAGAAGATGTGGCTAAAATTAGAGAAAAGGCAAGCTTTGATGTGAACCGCATTTTAGAAATCGAACAAGATACACGCCACGATGTCGTTGCTTTTACGCGTGCAGTCTCTGAAACTTTAGGGGAAGAAAGAAAATGGGTACACTATGGCCTAACTTCTACAGATGTAGTCGATACAGCGCTGTCTTACCTGTTAAAGCAAGCGAATTCCATTATCTTAAAAGACTTAGAGAATTTCATTGACATCTTAAAAGAAAAAGCGAAAGCCCATAAGCATACGGTGATGATGGGTAGAACGCATGGGGTCCATGCAGAACCAACAACTTTTGGTCTTAAGCTTGCCCTTTGGTATGAAGAAATGAAGCGTAATCTTGAAAGATTCAAACAAGCTTCAAAGGGAGTCGAGTTCGGGAAGATTTCAGGAGCTGTTGGAACCTATGCAAATATCGATCCATTTGTTGAAAGCTATGTGTGTGAAAAGCTGGGCATCCAGCCGGCACCTGTATCAACACAAACCCTGCAAAGAGATCGTCATGCACACTACATGGGTACGCTTGCATTAATTGCAACATCGATTGAAAAAATGTCCGTTGAAATCCGCGGGTTACAAAAAAGTGAGACGCGTGAAGTTGAGGAATTCTTCGCTAAGGGTCAAAAAGGATCATCGGCAATGCCGCATAAGCGTAATCCGATCGGCTCTGAGAATATGACAGGGATGGCAAGAGTCATCCGCGGTTATATGATGACTGCTTATGAGAATGTACCTCTATGGCATGAGCGAGATATCTCTCATTCTTCTGCAGAAAGAGTGATCTTACCAGACGCAACGATCGCTTTGAACTACATGTTAAATCGCTTTAGCAACATTGTGAAAAACTTAACGGTCTTCCCAGAGAATATGAAGAGAAACATGGATGCTTCATTAGGGTTAATTTACTCTCAACGTGTTCTTCTTGCGCTGATCGATAAAGGGATGACACGTGAAGAAGCATATGACACGGTCCAGCCGAAAGCGATGGAAGCATGGGAGAAACAGGTTCCATTTCGTCCATTGATTGAAGCGGAAGAAGTGATTTCTTCTAAGCTTTCTCCAGCTGAAATTGATGACTGCTTTGATTACAATCACCACCTTAAGCATGTAGATACGATCTTTGACCGTTGCGGTCTAAATGATTAATCACCTTAATTAGGTTGTTTTCGCATAGATTTTTGCTTTTCGAACAAGAATAGAAACCCGTAGTGAATAAGGTTTCGGGGCATCTTTTCGTTAATGCAATTAGTGTTTCACTGATATTGTATGATTTAAGATGTTTATCATTGATCAAAAGCAACAAAGTTACGAAAAGAGCCTTTAATTAAATAGGGAATGGCCATCAAGCCTTCCCTTTTTTCATCTCATTATAGACAGAAGATTGCTAATTATTAAAACTTGGAGGTCTTTTTCATGGAAAAAAGAGGTCTACTTTATGAGGGGAAAGCGAAGAAGATTTTCTCTACAACAGATGAGTTTACAGTTTGGATAGAATATAAAGATTCCGCAACCGCCTTCAACGGAGAGAAGAAAGAAACGATTGAAGGAAAAGGAAGATTAAATAACCTGATTACAAGCTTACTCTTCACTTCTTTAAAAGAAAAAGGGATCGAAAGTCATTTTATTAAACAAGTTTCAGATTATGAGCAACTGGTCAAACGTGTAGAAATTATTCCTCTAGAAGTCGTTGTCCGAAACATTGCGGCTGGAAGTTTAGCCAAAAGAATTGGATGGGAAGAAGGAACGCCTTTAAAGAGTCCGATTGTCGAGTTTTACTACAAAGACGATGATCTTGGTGACCCGCTTCTAACAGTCGATCATATTGAACAATTAGAGCTTGCGAGTGTAGAAGAATTGAAAACTCTAAAGGAAATGGGCTTAAAGGTAAATACCATTTTACAAGAATTATTCAATGAAGTTGGCATACAGTTAGTCGATTTTAAGCTTGAGTTCGGGAAGGACGTTGATGGGAAGATCTTGCTTGCTGATGAGATCTCACCAGACACCTGTCGCTTATGGGATAAAGAGACAGGACAAAAGCTTGATAAGGATGTTTTCAGACGAGACTTAGGTAGTTTAACAGATGTATATTCTATTATTCTTACAAAATTAGGAGGACCCCAGCATGTATAAAGTTAAAGTTTATATCACATTAAGAGAGAGTGTACTAGATCCACAAGGAAAAGCGGTAAAACAATCATTAAACAGCATGAATTTTCCAGAGGTTGAAGATGTGCGTATCGGAAAATACATGGAGCTTATGATTGCTCCAACAGATAAAAGTGTTGAGGAAACAGTGAAAGAAATGTGCCACCGCTTACTAGCAAATCCAGTAATTGAAGATTACACTTACGAAATAGAGGAGAGTGTCACAAAATGAAATTCGCTGTAATCGTATTTCCAGGATCAAACTGTGATATTGATATGTACCATGCGATTAAGGATGAACTGGGTGAAGAAGTTGAATACGTTTGGCACGATGCTGATAATCTAGAAGAGTTTGATGGAATTCTTCTACCAGGCGGATTCTCATATGGAGATTATTTGAGATCAGGAGCGATTGCTCAATTTTCTAACGTGATGTCAGAGGTTGTTAAAGCAGCAGAACAAGGAAAGCCAGTACTTGGAGTTTGTAACGGATTTCAGATTTTACTAGAAGTAGGTTTACTTCCAGGTGCAATGAGAAGAAACGAGTCATTGTCCTTTATATGTGAAACAGTGCCTCTAAAGGTTGAGAACAATAAAACATTGTTTACGAGTCAATATGAAAAAGATGAAGTCATTCAAATCCCTATCGCTCACGGTGAAGGAAACTACTACTGTGACGAAGAAACATTAAAAGGTTTACAAGAGAACGGTCAAATCGTCTTCACTTATAGTGGGAAAAACCCTAACGGAAGTGTAAGCGATATTGCAGGAATCATGAATACTAAAGGAAATGTACTTGGAATGATGCCTCACCCTGAGCGTGCAATGGAAGATTTACTCGGTAGTTCAGATGGGAAAAAATTATTCCAGTCGATTGTGAAGAATTGGAGGGAATCACATGTCGTTAATGCTTGAACCAAATACAACTCAGATCAAAGAAGAGAAATTGTATCAGCAAATGGGATTGACGGATGAAGAATTTGCGACGGTTGAAAAAATTCTTGGAAGAACTCCGAACTATACAGAAACAGGATTATTTTCTGTAATGTGGTCAGAACACTGCAGTTATAAAAACTCTAAGCCGGTTCTGAAAAAGTTCCCGATTACAGGTGAGAAGGTTCTGCAAGGACCAGGTGAAGGTGCAGGAATTGTCGATATCGGCGATGAGCAAGCAGTAGTATTCAAAATTGAAAGTCATAATCACCCATCTGCTATCGAGCCTTACCAAGGTGCAGCGACAGGTGTTGGAGGCATTATCAGAGATGTATTCTCGATGGGAGCAAGACCGATTGCACTCCTTAACTCATTACGTTTTGGAGAGCTAGAGACTGAACGCGTAAAGTATCTATTTAAAGAAGTAGTAGCAGGGATTGCTGGCTATGGGAACTGTATCGGAATTCCAACAGTCGGAGGCGAAGTCCAGTTTGATGCTTCTTATGAAGGAAATCCACTAGTAAATGCTATGTGTGTCGGACTTATTGATCACAAGGATATTAAGAAAGGTCAAGCACATGGCGTTGGAAATACTGTAATGTATGTAGGAGCGAAAACGGGTCGTGATGGCATTCACGGAGCGACTTTTGCATCGGAAGAGCTTGGAGAAGATTCAGATGAGAAGCGCCCAGCAGTTCAGGTTGGAGATCCGTTTATGGAGAAGCTGCTAATCGAAGCGTGTCTTGAACTTATTCAATCAGATGCTCTTGTAGGAATTCAAGATATGGGGGCAGCAGGACTTACAAGTTCTTCAGCTGAAATGGCAAGTAAAGCCGGTTCAGGAATTGAAATGAATCTTGATCTAGTACCGCAGCGTGAAATAGGAATGACGGCATATGAAATGATGCTGTCTGAATCACAAGAAAGAATGCTGATTGTCGTTAAGAAAGGCAGAGAGCAAGAAATTGTTGATTTATTCTCTAAATACGATCTTGATGCTGTAGCGATTGGACATGTAACAGATGATAAAAACCTTCGCCTTCTTCATAACGGTGAAGTAGTGGCAGATGTACCAGTTGATTCACTTGCTGAAGATGCTCCTGTTTATCATAAGCCATCTAGAGAGCCTGAATACTTTAAGAAGTTCCAACAAACGGAAATTAATCTTCCTGAAGTGAAGGATTATAAAGAAACTCTCTTACGTTTACTTCAACAACCAACGATTGCAAGTAAAGAGTGGGTTTATCGACAGTATGATCATCAGGTTCGCACAAGTACAGTTGTATCACCTGGATCAGATGCGGCGGTTGTTCGTGTCAGAGGTACAAGAAAAGCATTGGCGATGACAACAGATTGTAACTCACGTTATTTATATTTAGATCCTGAAGTTGGCGGACGCATCGCCGTTGCAGAAGCGGCAAGAAACATCGTTTGTTCGGGTGCACAGCCACTTGCGATTACAGATTGCTTAAACTTCGGTAATCCTGAAAAACCAGAAATCTTCTGGCAAATTGAAAAAGCGGTAGACGGTATGAGTGATGCTTGTCGTCAACTATCAACACCAGTTATTGGGGGAAATGTTTCGTTGTATAACGAATCAAAAGGAACAGCGGTTTACCCTACACCTGTTGTTGGAATGGTTGGGTTGATTGAAGACTTAGACCATATTACAACACAAGCCTTCAAAGCTGCAGGCGATCTCATCTATGTCATTGGTGAATCCAAAGGGGAATTCGGTGGAAGTGAGCTTCAAAAAATGTTAATGGGAGACATTTTTGGAACATCTCCAAGTATAGATTTAACAGTCGAGTTAGACAGACAGAAATCATTATTAACAGCGATTCAAAAAGGACTTGTAGCTTCTGCTCATGATTTAGCAGAAGGAGGATTAACTGTAGCACTTGCTGAGTCCACTTTTGGAACAAAAGAGCTTGGAGCGGCTGTACAGCTATCAGGTGAAAACTTGGTGGCAGAAATGTTCGATGAAACACAATCACGCTTTATTGTCTCTGTAAAACCAGAGAATAAAGAAAGCTTTGAAGCGATCATGCAGGATGCACGTCATATTGGTTATGTAACTTCAGATTCTAAGCTGACGATAACAGATCAAAACGAAGAAGTTCTTTTAACAACAGATACGAATCAACTAGAATCAGCGTGGAAAGGAGCTATCCCATGCTTGCTGAAATCAAAGGCTTAAACGAAGAGTGTGGAGTTTTTGGAATATGGGGACATCCAGATGCTGCACAAATTACGTATTATGGTCTTCACAGTTTGCAGCATAGAGGTCAAGAAGGAACGGGTATTGTTGTAACAGATGGGGATAACTTAAAGGGATTAAAGGGAGAAGGTCTAGTAACGGAGGTTTTTCAAGAAGGGTCATTGGATCCTTTACAGGGGAATGGCGCTATTGGTCATGTACGGTATGCAACAGCTGGAGGCGGAGGGTATGACAATGTTCAGCCTCTCCTCTTCCACTCTCAAAGTGGGGGTCTTGCACTTGCCCATAACGGGAATTTAGTCAATGCGAACGCGTTAAAGCACCAGCTTGAACAACAAGGAAGCATCTTTCAAACTAGTTCAGATACAGAGGTTCTTGCCCATCTTATTAAACGAAGTGGTTATACTTCATTCAAGGATCGAGTGAAGAATGCACTGACAATGTTAAAAGGGGCCTATGCCTTTTTAATCATGACTGAGACGGAAATGATGATTGCCCTAGATCCTAATGGGCTTAGACCACTTTCTATCGGAAAGCTTGGAGACGCCTATTGCGTGGCTTCTGAAACATGTGCGTTTGATATTATCGGAGCGGAATTTGTTCGTGATGTTGAGCCGGGTGAATTGATCATGATCTCTGATGAAGGATTAAAGTCTGAACGCTTTACGGTGTCTAGCGGATGTTCCATGTGCACAATGGAATATGTCTATTTCTCTCGTCCAGACAGCAACATCCAAGGCATCAATGTTCATTCTGCGAGAAAAAGAATGGGTGTTCAGCTTGCAAAAGAAGCTCCAATTGAAGCGGATGTCGTAACAGGTGTACCAGATTCAAGTATTTCTAGTGCGATTGGGTATGCAGAGGCTTCTGGTATTCCATATGAGCTCGGATTAATTAAAAACCGTTATGTGGGACGTACGTTTATTCAACCTTCTCAAGAACTAAGAGAACAAGGGGTTAAAATGAAGCTCTCACCTGTAAGAGGTGTAGTGGAAGGTAAACGAGTTGTGATGGTAGATGATTCGATTGTGAGAGGAACAACGAGTAGACGTATCGTATCCATGCTAAAAGCGGCGGGGGCGAAAGAGGTTCATGTTTGTATCAGTTCACCTCCTATTAAGAACCCATGCTTTTATGGAATCGACACGTCAACACATGAAGAGCTTATCGCTTCTTCCCACTCAGTAGAAGAGATGAGAGAAATCATCGGGGCGGACTCCTTGACCTTTTTAAGTGTAGAAGGAACTCTTGAAGCTGTTGGACGCAAAGATCCATCGGAAAACCGCGGACAGTGTTTAGCATGCTTTACAGGGAAATATCCGACAGAGATTTATCCAGATACGTTACATCCTTATGAAAAAGAGCTCGTACGTTAAGGGGGATTTACAATGGCAAATGCCTATCGTCAAGCAGGCGTTGATATAGAAGCGGGATATGAATCCGTCAATAGAATGAAGAAGCATGTCGAACGAACAGGTCGCCTTGGGGTGCTTGGTCCATTTGGCAGCTTTGGGGGAATGTTTGATTTATCGGCTTTGAACCTTAAAGAACCAGTTCTTGTTTCTGGGACAGATGGTGTTGGAACAAAGCTAAAGCTTGCCTTTATGATGGATCAGCATGATTCAATCGGAATTGATTGTGTTGCAATGTGTGTCAATGACATCGTGGCACAGGGAGCCGAGCCCCTTTATTTCCTTGATTATATCGCATGTGGAAAAGCTGTTCCTGAGAAAATGGAAAGCATTGTGAAGGGAATTGCGGATGGCTGTGTCGATTCTGGCTGCAGTTTAATTGGCGGAGAAACAGCAGAAATGCCTGGAATGTATGATGAAGAAGAGTATGACCTTGCTGGATTTGTTGTTGGTGCGGTTGAAAAGAAGGATATCATTACAGGAGACAAAATTACTGCAGGAAATAAGTTAATTGGGCTCCCTTCTAGTGGTATACACAGTAATGGTTACTCTTTAGTAAGAAAAGTATTTTTTGAAAAGAATGATTTTGAATTAGATTCTGTTTTACCAGAAGTTGGTACTACTGTTGGAGAAGCTTTACTTACTCCAACAAGAATCTATGTGAAGCAAGTATTGTCTGTGTTAAAAAAGCACTCCATAAATGGAATGGCCCATATTACAGGTGGAGGTTTTATTGAGAACATTCCAAGAATGCTCCCTGAAGGGCTTGGTGCAAAGATTTCGCTTGGAAGCTGGCCGGTTTTACCAATCTTTCATGTTCTTCAGCAAAAGGGTGAAATTCCTTGGGAGGAAATGTTTAACATTTTCAATAACGGAATTGGAATGGTCTTAGCCGTCAACGAAAACGAGGCAGACGCTATTATAGGACTTTTAAAAGAATTGGGAGAAGAAGCCTATATCATTGGTGACGTTATAAATGAAGAGGGAGTACATTTTGAAGGCAGTCTTTAGAAAGGGACGGAGGAAAATATGAAACGAATAGCCATTTTTTCATCTGGAAGCGGAAGTAACTTTCAAGCCCTTATCGATGCTACTCAAAAAGGTAGTCTTCAAGCGACTGTTGAGCTTCTTGTCTGTGATCAGCCTGATGCGTTTGTTATTCAGAGAGCACAAGCGGCAGGAATCCCTACTTTTGTTTTTCGGGCTAAGGATTACAACTCCAAAATGGAATTTGAGACAGAGATCATCGCTCAACTAGAGAAAAGGGGAATAGAGTTTATCGTCTTAGCTGGATATATGAGACTGATCGGTCCTACTTTACTACAGCCATTCTCAAAAAGAATCGTGAATATTCACCCCTCTCTTCTCCCTGCTTTTCCTGGTAAGGATGCCATTGGTCAAGCCTTGGAATACGGTGTGAGAATAACAGGTGTAACCGTTCACTATGTCGATGAGGGAATGGACACAGGTCCAATTATTGCTCAGGCTCCAGTAGAGGTTTACCCAAATGAAACAAAGCAATCACTTCAAGAGAAAATTCATGTGGTGGAGCATCAGCTTTATGCAGAAACATTAAACCACCTCTTTATAACAGAATTCTAGTTTAGGAGGAAGACGGAATGAAAAAGAGAGCTCTCATCAGTGTATCAGACAAAAGTGGTGTAGTTGAATTTGCACGAGCGCTAGAAGAAATCGGATATGAAATCCTATCCACTGGTGGAACGAAAAACGTTCTCCATGAAAACGGAATTAACGTCATTGGCGTAGACGATATTACAGGATTTCCAGAGATTTTAGAAGGAAGAGTCAAAACCCTGCACCCTTCCATTCATGGCGGACTACTTGCCAAACATGATAATGAGGCCCATAAGGCTCAATTAGAGGAACAAAATATTACTCCTATCGATCTCGTTTGTGTCAATTTATATCCGTTCCAACAGACGATTGCTAAGCCGAATGTTACGGTAGAAGAAGCGATCGAGAATATTGATATCGGCGGACCGACAATGCTTCGTGCGGCTGCAAAAAATCATCAATATGTAACAGTGGTTGTCGATGCATTAGATTATGACGGTGTCTTAACTCAGTTAAAAGAAGCTGGAGAAGTTTCCATAGAGAATCGTCGTAAATTAGCGGCTAAGGTTTTCCGTCATACAGCTGCATACGATGCCCATATTGCTGAATATGTAACAGAAGTATCTGGTGAAGAAGAACCGGAAAGAATGACGTTCACTTATGAGTTAAAACAAACATTGCGCTATGGTGAAAACCCTCATCAAAAAGCGGCCTTCTATCGTCAGCCTCTTGGCTCTGAGTTTTCCATAAGCATGGCGCGTCAGCTTCATGGAAAAGAATTATCGTACAACAATATCAATGATGCCAATGCAGCATTACAAATTGTAAAGGAATTCTCTGAACCCGCTGCTGTTGCTGTGAAGCATATGAATCCATGTGGTGTTGGTGTCGGTGAAACGATTGAAGCTGCTTTTCAAAAAGCTTATGAAGCAGATTCTACTTCCATCTTTGGCGGGATTGTTGCCCTAAACCGAGTGGTTGATAAAGAAACGGCAAACATGCTTCATGAAATCTTTTTAGAAATTATTATTGCTCCTGCTTTTACAGAAGAAGCACTGGAGATCTTAACGAGTAAAAAGAATATCCGTTTATTAACGATTCCTTTTGAATCGGCAAAGAAAACAGAGAAGAAGCTTACAAGTGTTGAAGGTGGACTTCTTGTTCAAGAAGATGACGTGTTCACACTTGATAATGCGGATGTTCGTGTCGCAACAAAACGCGAACCAACGGAAGAAGAATGGGCGGCCATGAAGCTTGGCTGGAAAGTGGTTAAGCACGTGAAGTCCAATGCTATTGTGTTAACAAATAAAGAAATGACGATTGGTGTAGGTGCTGGGCAAATGAATCGTGTCGGAGCGGCGAAGATTGCCTTGGAGCAGGCTGGTGAAAAAGCAGTAGGATCTGCCATGGCTTCTGACGCATTCTTCCCTATGGATGATACCGTAGAAGCAGCGGCAAAGGCTGGAGTAACCGCAATTATTCAACCAGGTGGCTCAATCCGTGATGAAGATTCCATTAAAAAAGCGGATGAGTATGGAATTACTATGGTTCTTACAGGTGTAAGACATTTTAAACATTAATAATAAGGGCTGTCTCATGATGTGGGATGGCCTTATTTTATAGGAGTGATAAGATGAAAGTTTTAGTAATCGGACGTGGCGGAAGAGAACATGCGATCTGTCATTCTTTGAAGGAAGCTCAAAGTGTTGAAAAGGTGTACTGTGCACCAGGGAATGCCGGTATTGCTATGGATGCTGAACTCGTTGCAATCTCTGAAACGCAAATTGAGGAGTTAATTTCGTTTGCTAAAAAGGAGAAGATTGATTTAACGGTGGTTGGTCCTGAACAGCCATTATTAGATGGAATCGTTAATGCATTTGAAGCGGAAGGGCTCGTGATCTTTGGTCCGAGAAAAGAAGCGGCCATCATTGAGGGAAGTAAATCGTTTGCAAAAGAATTAATGAAGAAATATCACATTCCGACGGCTAATTATGATACATTTACGGAGTTTTCTAAAGCGAAGGAATATATCGAAAAAATAGGAGCGCCTATAGTCATTAAAGCGGATGGGCTTGCGGCTGGAAAAGGAGTGGTCGTTGCCACTACTGCCCAGGAAGCGATCAATGCAGCTGAAGACATGCTTTTAGACAAAAAATTTGGTGATGCATCCACAAAAGTGGTCATTGAAGAATTTTTAGAGGGAGAAGAGTTCTCTTTAATGGCGTTTGTTCATGGGGAGACCGTTTACCCAATGGTTATTGCCCAAGATCATAAACGAGCTTTTGACGGGGATAAAGGCCCTAATACAGGTGGAATGGGAGCGTATTCTCCAGTACCGCATATTTCCAATGAAGTCATTAAGCAAGCAGTAGCAGAAATTTTAAAGCCTACAGCTAAAGCAATGGTAGAAGAAGATCGTTCGTTTACTGGTGTCCTTTATGCTGGATTAATTTTAACAAATAAAGGACCGAAAGTAATTGAATTCAATGCCAGGTTTGGCGACCCTGAGACACAAGTGGTATTACCTAGACTGAAAACGGACATAGGAAGAATCTTTTGGAATATCGCAAGAGGTGAAGAATGTGCCCTTGAATGGCATGATGATCATGTTATTGGGATAGTCCTTGCAGCGGAAGGATATCCAGAAGCTTACGCTAAAAATATTGCGATTAAAGGTCTTGAGAAGCTTGATGATTCTTCTTTAGTTTATCATGCTGGGACAGTGGAAAAAGAGGGGCAGCTCTTATCCAATGGCGGTAGAGTCCTATTAGTTGCTGCTAGAAAGCAAAACTTATTAGAGGCGCAAACAGAAGTATATAATGAATTGGATAAACTTTCGGTGGAAGGACTCTTTTTTAGAAAAGATATAGGAAAAAGAGCTATCGAACACGCCTCTTCTTAGACTTTCTAAAATAGACATAGGCAATGGCAATGATACCTCCTATGAGAGAAAGTAAAACATAGGACATATCTGTAATGTATTCCCAAAACATATTTTTATCAACTCCTAGTTATTGAAAATGGGGACTGTCCCAAAAAAGGGCTTGTTTTTGGGACAGCCTTATTAAATTTAGGATGGGTTGTAAGGAAGGTCTCCCTGATCATTGGATTGATTTTTATTGTGGTCCGGAAGACTTTGATCGATCATATTCTCGATGTTTTCCATATGTTGTTCATCACTTGTGGAGATATCAGGTTTTTTTACTGTTTTATTTGTGAAATCATTGGACGTGTTGCTGCCATTATTTTGTTTTTTCCCCTTAAACATCGTCCCTAAATTGAGCATATTTTTTAAGTCTGGAGAAGAACCCTGCCCTTTTTCAAATAATTCCGTAATAGGGCAATACTTTAAGATTCCTTCACCTACTTTCATAGCTCCAACCAAAGCCATCAGTAAGTAAGAATCTCTCCATGGTTTTCTTACCAATTTAGCTGTCGACCACGAAAGGACTGTCAACCCTATTGTAATGCGGATTAACGCATTGATTATTCCAATATTAGATGTACCTTTCATCGTGTTTCCTCCTTACAAAAAATTTACATAATGTTTGTAAAACTTTAATGCGCTAAATAGTAAAATATGTTAACATAGATAAACAATAAAAAAACATATTTTTTCTAGAGGAGTGTCCGTATTGGAACAACGCTATCGCTGGAAAAACAAACAGTTACGCGAACACGTAGAAGTATTAAACGGCAAATTATCACCTACGATGGTGTTAAAAAACGCAAACTATTTACATTCCATTTTTAAAAAATGGGTGACCGGACATATTTGGATTTACGAGGATCGCATTGTCTATGTGGGTGAAAAGCTTCCAAAGTCTTTAGGTTCTTGTGAAATCGTCGACTGTAGTGACTACTATTTGGTTCCAGGTTATATTGAACCCCACGTCCACCCGTTTCAGCTTTATAATCCCCATTCGTTTGCAGAATATGCATCTCAAACAGGAACAACAACATTTATCAATGATAACCTGATGTTGTTTTTAGAATTAAGAAAAAAGAAAGCGTTTTCTTTATTGGAAAGCTTAAGAAAATTGCCTGTTACGATGTACTGGTGGACACGGTTTGATTCGCAGACAGAGATGCAAGATGAGGAAGTAACGTTTTCCCATGGGGAAGTAAAGTCATGGCTTGAGCACGATGCTGTCGTACAAGGCGGAGAACTTACAGCATGGCCAAAATTGCTCGAGGGTGACGATATGCTGCTTCATTGGATTCAGGAAGCAAAGCGTTTGAATAAGGTCATTGAAGGGCATCTTCCTGGTGCATCTGAAAAAACACTAGCAAAACTGAATCTACTCGGAATTGATGGAGACCACGAGGCCATGACGGGTGAGGATGTCTACAAGAGACTTTTACAAGGGTTGACAACGACATTGAGACATTCGTCGATCCGTCCTGACTTGCCGCAATTGATTAAAGGAATTCAGGAGCAGGGAATCGATCAATTTGATTTAATGATGTACACGACGGATGGATCGACACCAGAGTTTTATGAAGAGGGTGTACTGGACCGGCTGATATCAATAGCGATCGAAGAGGGAATACCATTAATTGATGCTTATCTAATGGCAAGTTATAATGTAGCACGTTACTATAACATGACGGATTTGCATGGAGTCATTGCTACTGGACGTATTGCAAACATTAACTTTTTAAGGGAAAAGGACCAACCTACACCGGTTTCCGTTATTTCAAAAGGGAAATGGTTAAAGAAAGAAGAAGCCGCGACAGCGTTTCCTGCTCAACCTGATTGGAGTAAGTTTGGAATGCCTTCATTAGATTTGAAATGGGACCTTACAATGGACGATCTTCAGTTCTCCATGCCTTTTGGGATTGAAATGGTCAATGATGTGATTACAAAGCCTTACTCTGTGAATATAGATGCTTCAGGTGATGAGTTACAGGAAGGATATGACGAGAATTTCTTAATGCTTGCGGATAAGCATGGGAAGTGGAGAATCAGTACGATGTTGAAGGGGGTTTCAACAGAAGTACAAGGTTTTGCGTCATCTTTTTCAAATACTGGCGATATAATTGTGATAGGAAAGAGTAAACAAGAAATGCTGCACGCGTTTAACCGAATGAAAGAACTTGGAGGAGGAATTGTTCTTAGTGAGAACGAGCAAGTCCTTCATGAAATCGAACTTCCTGTCGCAGGTCTTATGTCCAATAAAGATATGAAGGCTGTTATTCAAGAAGAAAAACAATTGAAAAAATTACTTTTCGAAAGAGGATATCAATTTAATGATCCTATCTATACGTTATTATTTTTACAGTCGACCCATTTACCGTATATACGGATTACTCAGCAAGGAATGTATGACGTAATGAAGAAAACGGTACTCTTTCCGTCAATAATGCGTTAAAATGGTAAAGTGAAGAAGGGATTCTTAAATAGGGGTGTTTGGATTACATGTTAAAAAAAGCTGTGATGCTTTCTCTAGTTGCTTTTACCTTGATAGGCTGCGGAAAAGAAGAAAAAGCGGAACCAACGAAAGATGTAACAGCACCGGTTACTGAAGAGGAAAAAGAAAATGAAGTGGAAAATGCACATCCATTCCCTTTAACTGGAATGGAAGCGGAAGAAGCGGCAACATCACGTTCTGTGGCTGTTGTGGTCAATAACCATCCTAAGGCACGACCACAGTCTGGGCTTCATAAAGCTGATATTGTTTATGAATTATTAGCTGAAGGCGATGTCACAAGGTTCTTAGCTATCTTTCAAAGTGAAATGCCCAAAATGGTAGGACCCGTACGTAGTGCACGCGATTATTATGTTGATCTTGCCAAAGGATATAACAGCTTGTTTATTGCCCATGGCTATAGTCCTGAAGCCAAAGAAATGTTAACGTCCGGAACCATCGATCATCTAAATGGAATGCAATACGATGGAACACTATTTAAACGAGCTGATTTCCGAAAACCGCCACATAATTCCTATATTAGTTCAGATGCGATAGTAAAAGGCGCTGATAAGAATGGTTATGATATGGACACACCGCCAGCATCATTGACCTTTAGTGAAGATGGGCGATCAATGGATGGCGAGGAAGTGTCGTCTATAATGGTATCCTATGACAATAATCCATCATTCAATGTTATTTATGAGTATAATAAAGATAAGGACAAATACGAACGATTTTCAGCCGATAAAAAAACCGTCGATTATGACTCAAAGACACCCGTAAAGTTAGATAATGTTTTGATCATAGAAACACCTCACAAGGTAATTGATAACTCAGGGAGAAGAGAAATTGATTTACTGTCAGGTGGAAACGCCTATTTATTACAAAAGGGCAAGCTTATAGAAGTCGAATGGAAAAATGACGATGGAAAGCTGCTTCCATATTTAGACGGTGAACAGGTACCGCTTGTACCTGGGAAAACATGGATTAATATCATTCCGAGCAACCCTGGTTTAGAAGGTTCAATATCAAAGGAAATTCAATAATAGATCTGATTTAAAAAGGAGTAGACATTATGCAAATTGATAAACTGAGAGGGAAAGAGCTGGATCAGCTATTTAAAGCGGTCTTGTCTTTAAAAGACTTAGAAGAATGCTATCGATTCTTCGATGATTTATGTACCATCAATGAAATTCAATCATTAGCTCAACGTTTAGAAGTTGCTCGTATGCTTCAAGAAGGGAAAACCTATCATAAAATTGAAACAGAAACAGGTGCAAGTACTGCAACGATTTCCAGAGTAAAACGCTGCCTGAACTACGGAAATGACACCTATCAACTAGTACTAGATCGAGTGGATCAAAAAAAGGCAGAAAACAAATAACCCACTAACCAACCGCGTCCCTAACGCGGTTTTTCTTATGCACCGCGTTAAAGCAGCGCGGGACGGTTCTCGAGTACGGTAGCGCGGTGAAGGATATTTGATGCCTTAAGTTGTTAATTTAAGCTTTTAGTTCATTTTCACTTTTTTAGTATAAGGTTAATGAGTCAGAGCATTCGAGAATGGAATTTAAAATGTTCTAAAAATTTCTTTGTGTTTATGGAAAAATGATTAGTTTCTGAACGTACCCAACCTAAACCGATATTTACTTGTTCGTACCCTTTTATTTCTATAGGGACTATTTCGCCACTTAAAACAAAAGGATCATTTTTTAAAGAAAAGTCAGGCCCGAAGCTAATTCCAATTCCCTCAATAATCGCGTTTTTTATTACTTCTGTATTATCCGAGGTAAATAAAATATTCATGTGTCCAAATTTACTAATTAAATTATTGGCAAACCTTTTCACATAATCACCATTATATAAAATAATGTTTTGAATCATCAATTGTTCAGGAGTTATTGATTTATGTGACGCTAAAGGAGACGATTTACCAACATACACCTTCATTTTTCCTTCAAGTATTACTTCAAATAGTAAATCTTCTCTTTTTTTAAATAAATCTTCGTAAATCGTGATTAGGCCAATATCAATTTGATTATTTTCAACAAGCTCAATTATATGCTGAGTGCCTTTTTCTGAGATTTCTATATTCACATTTGGATAAGCGTTTTTAAAAGAAGATAAAGGTTCTAACAGTAACAGCATAAAGCCGGGGATAGAGGATAGTTTTAAATTTCCGGAAACAATCGTGTTAAAAGATTGTGCCACTTCCTTAAATTCTTGAAGTCTTATTAATACCTCATATGCCTTTTTAATTAATGTTTTGCCTTCATCTGTTGGAATAGCTCCAAGCCTTCGATAGCGTTTAAATAGTTTAACGCCCAACTCCTCTTCTAATTTCGTAATAGATTGGCTGATTCCGGATTGAGAAACATGCAATTCTAGTGCAGCTAGAGAAATCGATTTAGTTTCTGCAACCTTTACAATGTATTCCAATTGTTCGATATGCATAGGTTTCTCCTTTTAATATAGAAGTGTAAGTTATGTATTCATCATTAATAGTAAATTTATTTAAGTGTAAATTATATATATAATGAATTCAAGCAATTTTTAATTTTCAAAAAATTAAAAGGAGGAATGGAAGATATTCAGTTTGAATTTGAATGAAAATTTAAAGCAAAGTGCAGCAAAGTTTCCAAGTAATACCGCTTATACATTTCTGAATCAAAGTATAACGTATGCAGAACTAGATAGAATGGTAGATTGTGTTGCATCCGGGTTATCTTCCGCAGGTATCAGGAAGGGGGATAAAATCGCTTTAGTGCTTGGTAATTGTCCGGAGTTTATAACTGCTTACTACGGGATCCTCAGGGCAGGTGCAGTGGTTGTTCCGATTAATCCTGTCTACACAACAGGAGAAATTTCTTATATCTTATCAAATAGCCAAGCGAGAGCCGTGATTACTCATGCTTCTTTAGAAGCCACAATATTACCATTAAGAGAGAAACTAGAACATTTGAAAATGGTTATCTATACAGATTCCATTAAGTCTGAATGGACATGGGAACGTCTTATACAAAAAACTGAAGATAATTTCGAAAGCGCTTTCGTCGATGAGGATGAATTGGCAGTTATTCTCTATACTTCCGGTACAACTGGGAAACCAAAAGGCGCCATGCTATCCCATCGAAATATGGCGTCTAATGCTGCGGCCATCTCGCTGCTTGGAGAGGTCACGGAAGAAGATCGCATGATTGCTGTTCTTCCAGTTTTCCATGTGTTTTGTATCTCGGTTTGCATCAACGTTCCTATTACTTGCGGGGCAACCATTGTAATGGTTCCGAAATTTAGCCCTGCCGAGGTGTTTAACACAATTAGAAGAGAGAAAGCTACCTTGTTAGCCGGAGTTCCGACTATGTTTAGCTATATGTTACAGGTGCCAGAAGCGGAGGCAGAAGATTTTTCCTCAATACGTGCCTGTTTTTCAGGAGGTGCTTCGATTCCAGTTGAACTACTCCAAAGATTCGAAGAGAAGTTTAACGTCCCCATTTTGGAGGGATATGGTCTTTCTGAAACAGCCCCCGTGACAGCCTTCAATCCATTACGGGGAACACGCAGACCCGGTTCAGTTGGTATTGATCTTCCAGATGTAAAGAACAAAGTGGTAGATTCGAATGGAATAGAAGTTCCAAGAGGAGAAATCGGAGAATTAATTGTAAAAGGTCCTAATGTAATGATGGGGTATTTAGGAATGCCTGAAGCAACATTTGATGCTTTGAAAGACGGTTGGTTTTATACAGGTGATTTGGCCCGAATGGATGAAGAAGGGTACATCTATATCGTTGACCGAAAAAAAGATATGATTCTCGTTGGCGGGTATAACGTCTATCCAAGAGAAGTGGAAGAAGTATTATATCAACATCCCGCAATTGTGGAGACAGCCGTAATCGGAATTCCGGATAAAGAATACGGAGAGATCGTAAAGGCTTTCGTTGTTTCCACCAATGAATCTATAACGATGGATGACATCTTGCATTTCTGCCAGGACAAGCTTGCAAAATACAAGAGGCCAAAAAAAGTAGAATTTATGAAGGAATTACCTAAAAACAGTACAGGTAAAATTTTGAGAAGAGCTTTGCGAGTTGAGCAAGTAGAAATTAATTAGTTTGATACAGAGCTTTAATAAAATGTAAAAAAGGAGGAGTTTCTGTGAAAGCATCAGTGCAAATTTTAGAATTCCCACTCTATATTAATGGGGAGTGGAAACCTGCAATAAACGGAGAGACGATTGAGGTAGTAAACCCTGCAACTGGTGAAGTGGCGGCAAAGGTAGCGAAAGCCGGAAAAGCAGATGTAGAGGAGGCAGTTGCATCTGCCAGGTGTGCTTTTGATTCGGGAGTATGGTCAAAAAAATCTCCTCAAGAACGTGCTGACGTACTTGTCCAATTTGGAAATAAGATTATGGAACATGCGGAAGAATTAGGTTACTTAGAATCTATCAGTTCAGGAGCTACCGTTCGACGTATTTCAAACTTAGACATACTATCCATTGTAGATCTTCTGCAGCAAACGGCAAAGTTCACTGTAGAGTATCCCTATGTCGAATCCCTTCCTACCTTACCATTTCCTGGTCCGAGCAATAACCAGGTCTGGCGGGAACCACTTGGTGTTGTAGCGGCCGTTACACCTTGGAATTTTCCAATGATTCTTGCGATGTGGAAGTTGGCGCCTGCGTTGGCTATGGGGAACTCTATTGTGATCAAGCCAGCTTCCAACACACCGTTGTCTACCTTGAAATTAGCGGAATTAGCTGCTGAAGCAGGGATACCAGCAGGTGTATTCAATGTTGTATCTGGCCCTGGAGCCAGCATTGGGGAAGTTCTTGTGACCCATCCTAGTGTAGACAAAGTCGCTTTTACCGGTTCGACAGATGTCGGGAGACGCATCATGCAGCTGGCATCCGGAACGGTAAAACGCCTCACTCTTGAGTTAGGAGGGAAATCACCAGCAATCGTATTGCCGGATGCCGACTTGGATATTACAATTCCTGGCATTTTATTCGGATTCTTGACACACTCTGGGCAAGTCTGTGAATCAGGCACTCGTGTTCTCGTACATGATTCCATTTATGAGCAAGTAATCAAACAGTTATCTGAACTAGCAGGCTCTATTAAAATTGGAAATCCATTAGATATAGAAACGGGTATGGGGCCACTGGTATCAAAGCAACAATTGGAAAGCGTTCTTTCTTATATT
Source organism: Rossellomorea pakistanensis (assembly GCF_016908495.1). Lineage (GTDB taxonomy): Bacteria > Bacillota > Bacilli > Bacillales > Bacillaceae_B > Rossellomorea > Rossellomorea pakistanensis. Next base: position 25,077 of record NZ_JAFBDZ010000005.1, read on the forward strand.
GAATCCGGTATTCAAGAAGGTGCGCGATTGGTTTGCGGAGGAAAGCGTAGAATCGTAGAAGGATTTGAAAATGGATATTATATTGAACCAACCATTTTTGCAGATGTTCATAATGACATGAAGATTGCGAGAGAGGAAATTTTTGGACCTGTTCTTTCAGTCATTCGTTACTCCACAGTTGAGGAGGCAATTGATATCGCGAATAATACGATTTATGGATTAGCAGGTGGGATTTGGTCTAAGGATGTAAATAAAGCAATGAAAATAGCACGTGAATTAAAGGCTGGAACGATATGGATCAATGATTGGCATATGATGAGAAGTGATGCGCCATTTGGCGGATACAAACAAAGCGGTTTTGGAAGGGAATTAGGACGCCATGCGTTAGATGAATATTCTCAAATCAAGCATGTTCACTGTTCACTCGTACCTGAAGTAAGCCAAAGACCTTGGTATCAAATGTTATTGGGATAATACAGATTACTTTATGAATACAAAAATAAAAAAAGCAGGTGATTCCATGTCGACATCATATTTTCAATTTTCTGTCCAAACGGTTGTAAATAGCGGATCGGGGTCCAGGACTTTGCTTCCTGAGATGATTAAAGGGCTTGGCGGAAAGCGAGCAGTACTCTATACAGATAAAGGGTTAACTAAGGCCGGAATTACAGATCAGATTAAAGAATTATTTGAAATCATACCTGGTACCCCCCAGCTTGTTGGGGTTTTTGAAGATATCGAACAGGACGCAAAAGGTGAAATTATTAATCGCGGAGCTCGTTTCTTTAAGGAGTGCAACGGTGATTCCTTAATTGCTCTTGGCGGAGGCAGCGTCTTAGATACAGTAAAAGCGATCAAGTGGATGCTCCATAAAGGTCTGAATGATATTCGTGATTCCCTTTTTACCGGAAACGTGATGGAGTGGCGGCCGGAGGCCCAATTTATTCCGATTCCGCATGTAGCTATTGCGACAACGGCGGGAACAGGTGCTGAAGTATCACCAGTAGCTGTTATCTTTAATGAAAAGCTTGGAATAAAAGCAAACCTTCTTAATCCGTTTATTAATGCAGATATGGCTATTTTGGACCCTGATTTAACGGTAGGACTTCCTTCAAAAATCACTGCATTTACTGGATTTGATGCCTTGACCCATGCTGTAGAAGCTTATTTTTCACCAAAGGCAAATCCTATGACAGATGCTTATGCTCTACAATCGATTCGAATGGTTGCAGACAATTTACAGACTGCGGTTCGAAAAGGAGACGACCTTTCAGCAAGAGCGAATATGCTAATGGCAAGTTCGATGGCGATTTCTGCATTCTGCCTGTGCCTGAATGCGATTCCGATTCACAATATGGCCCATGCGATAGGAGCAAAATTTAATATCCCGCACGGACTGGCGAATGCTGTCCTTTTACCAAATGTAATGGAATCATTGCCTGCATACTATTTGCCGCGAATCACAGGGTTTGCTCAAGCGTTAGGAATCAAGAATCTATCAGAACAACCTGAGAAATGTTTAGAGGATGTTATCCAATATATAAGAGATCTCCGCAAAGCAGTGGATTTGCCCGAAACATTTGCTGAATTTGAAAGTAACCAAGATCAGCTTCAACATTTGGTACCTGCTGTTCATAATGACCCTGCCGGAGTTTTCTTCAAGATACCAGAAACGATTATTACCAAAGTGATAAACGAAGTGTTTGAAGAAACTACTATAAAGGCTTAGCCTCGACTGCAAACTAATTTTTATCAATCTGGCAATTCAGTAACAAGGAAAACACTTGAAAACCTCCTATTTATATATGGTTGGAGAACTACCATTAGTGCTAGGGATTTAAAAGTGTTTTCCTATTTTTTTAATTGCAAAATAACATTCTTGGAGGTTTGTATGATAAGCAAAATATCAAATCAATCTATGTCTGCTACTTCTTTTACAAAAAAGGCAAATTTAGCAGTGTACGATTCTCTAAATTTTGATAATCGACAGGATTTCGAAGATGCCAAACGAGGTTTTATTGCACCATTGGAATCGACAATGATTAAGAACGATTCTGGAGATGTCGTCTGGGATATCGATAATTTAGAATTTCTAAATAGCACTGCCCCTGACACTGTGAACCCAAGCTTATGGAGAAATGCACAACTACAGGCTATATCTGGATTGTTTGAAGTAGTAGAAGGAGTCTATCAAGTTCGTGGACAATCAATCGCTACCACATTCTTTATTGAAGGTAAACAAGGAGTTATTGTTTGTGATGCATTAGCAAGTACTGAATCTGCAAAAGCAGCAATGGAATTATATTATAAATATCGACCAAGGAAGCCAGTTTCAGCCATCATTATTAGTCAAAGTCATGCGGACCATTTTGCTGGCATTCAAGCAGTTCTAAAATATGCAGAAAATCCGGCTATCCCAATTATCGTTCCCCAACATTTTACAGAAGAAGTGTTAAGTGAAAATGTGCTTTTAGGTACAATTATGGCGCGCAGAGCAGAGTATCAGTTTGGTAAAAACATACCAGATGGAAGGAAGGGCTCTGTATCTATAGGGATTGGTCCAACTATGAGTTCAGGGACTATGAGTTTTGAGATGCCTACAGTTGAAATAGAAAATGAAATCCAAACGATGGAAATCGATGGGATAAACTTTCGATTTTTATTAACCCCAAACACAGAAGCACCAGCTGAAATGCATTTTTATATACAAGAGTACAAAGCATTATTTGTATCCGAGAACGCCAATCAATTGATGCATCAAATTTATACGGTAAGAGGGGCAAAAACAAGGGATGCTCTTCATTGGGCTAATTCACTCGAAAAAACAATCGATTTATTTGAAAATGAAGAGATTGATGCATTACTCATGATTCATGCATGGCCAGTTTGGGGCAAAGCTCGTGCTTTACAACACTTAAAATTGCAACGTGATTTATATAAATATATGCACGACCAGACAGTGCGTTTGGCTAATCACGGATATACGATGGATGAAATTGCTGAAACTATCAACCTTCCCAAATCTTTAGATACTTATTGGGGAAATCGCGGGTATTATGGCACACTAAAGCATAATTCAAAGGGGATTTACAATTTTTATTTAGGTTATTACAGTGCACATCCTTCAGATTTAGATCCATTACCACAAGTGGAAGCTGGTCTTAAATATGTGGAATACATGGGTGGAGCGGATACTATTTTGAAACAAGCAAAAGCTGACTTTGATAATGGTGAATATCGGTGGGTAGCTCAAGTACTAAAAAATGTAGTAATGGCAGAACCAGACAATTCGGAAGCAAAAAATTTATTAGCAGATGCATTCGAACAATTAGGATACCAAGCCGAATCCGCCAATTGGCGTAATATCTATTTAGTTGGCGCATCCGAACTAAGAAATGGAATGAATAAAGATGATTCTCCATTAGATGTTTCTGGAATTATTAACCATATGCCAGTAGATAATTTTTTAAAGCTGATTGCTATTAAACTAAACGGGCCAAAAGCTGATGGAAAAAAAATAACGTTGAATGTTACATTAACAAATTCCAACCAAAAATATACAATTAATTTAGATAATGCTGTTTTGACTTATAAAACTGGTAAGTTAGACTCTAACCCAGATATTTCTTTAATCCTTGATCAAATGACATTCTATGGAATGGGACTTAGGCTGCTCTCACCAGAACAAGCAGTAGCAGCAGGTAATTTAATCATTTCTGGTGATCAAACAAAACTAACAGAATTTTTATCACTTTTAGATGAGTTCGACCGCTTTCCTAATATCGTAACTCCTTAATAATATTATATATCTCTTGCCGAAAATGGAAATAAAGTACGAAATCAATTTCATACGGGTTTATATAGTTAAAATCAAGGGAGGATTGGAATGTTATGCGTTGGGGGATACTTGCGTTCTTATTTATTCTTGCGGTAATCAACTTTGCAGATAAATCCATTGCAGGGCTTTCAGCTGTTCCAATTATGAAAGAACTCAATCTCACATATACGCAATGGGGAGTGGTAGGAAGCAGCTTTTTTTGGTTTTTTTCGATTGCAGGAGTAATCGGAGCTGCATTGTCCGACAGAATAGGGACAAAGAAAATGTTGGCTATTATGGCGCTTATTTGGTCTGTTGTCCAATTTAGTGCTTTTATCATTACAGGTCTCCCATTATTAATACTGTCCCGTGTTCTATTAGGGATTGGGGAAGGACCGTTTTATGCGACAGCTGTTAACCATTTGAATAAATGGTTTCCTCCTGAATCCCGCAGTTTGCCGCTCTCTATCCTGAATTTCGGCAATTCAATTGGTGCATTAGTATCCGCTCCGATTTTGGTGGCTGTTATCGTAGGCAGCGGTTGGCGTATAGCCTATGGATTATTAGGATGTATTAGCCTAGTTTGGTTTATTCTTTGGATGTGGATAGGACGTGAAAAACCTGAGAACAAGGAGATGGCGAGTGATTCCAAAGTACCTGTACAAAAAATAAAGTGGTCTGAACTTGTAGTCATTTTACGATCGCGAACCTTTATATTTACTAGCCTTGCAGGGTTTTCCGCTTACTGGATGGTGGCGTTCATTCTTGTATGGATGCCTACTTATCTTATAGAAGTCAAAAGTTTTACACAAACAAATATGGGGTACTTTATAGCAGCAGCTGGTGTAATCGCAAGCGTTTTATATATAACGCTGTCATGGCTGACAGATCGTTTATTCAGAAAGAATCAGAGTTATAAAAAATCGCATGTTTTTGTCGCTGGACTTTCTTTGATACTGGCAGGAATACTCTTTTATTCTATCACACTCCTATCTCATTCAGCCTGGATTTTTGCTGTTATGTGTTTTGTTCAGGCTTCCGCCATTCTCATGTTTATCATGGGGCCGCAGATTGTCACTCATTTACTTCCTGAACGTGGAGGATTAATGTCGGGTCTAATGATGGGTATTGCAACATTAGCCGGTATTGTTGGATCAGCTGTTATTGGAAATTTTGTGCAAACGGCGGGAAATCACACAGTTCAAGGATTTAATAATGCTATCATATTATCTTCGGCTTTATTATTCATCTTTGGATTCCTTTTCCTGCTTTACACTGATCCAGAAAGAAAGATAAGTGTCAATAGCTCTTCAATCAAAAACGCTCAGATGAACGGATGGAAAAAATCCTTATAATGTACGAGTAGAAATGATACGATTCCATTAGGGAAGCGAGATCATAGAACGACAATATTAAAGTATGAAGTTAAGAAAACAAGGAGAAAACCTAAATTCACAATGAATTTTTCGTACAAAAAACTACACAAAAAGTATTTCGATTGGCAATAAATTTAGCTCAAAAAAACGCTTGGAATATCCGATTATCCCAAGCGTTTTTTTGTCTTTAGTATTTCTTCTTAAACAAAGTCCGTTACTTTTAGTGGAATCATTCACAATTATGACCAATAACAGGGCTTAAAAACGTTTCTCCTTAAAAATACCTAAACCAATCTAATTACCATCTCATTTCCCCTTTTCACTAAACCTTACTTCGATTTAATTTCTATACGATGATATAGTCTTAGAATTGTAACGATAAAGCCAAATTAGCAAGACAATTGCAAGAAGATAATGGGCTGCAGGATGGTTGTCTGGGTTTCGTGAACGCTTGATTGAATGGTATAATGTTGTATTGGAAAAGGAGAATGGAGGAACAAGTGATGTATGATATTCGAGAGTGGCGCCATGCGTTTAAGTTAGATCCGGATAAGGAAATATCGGACGAGGCTCTAGAGGAAATTTGTGAATCAGGAACGGATGCTATTATTGTAGGTGGAACGGACGGTGTCACCCTTGAAAAAGTACTGGATCTCATGGCAAGAGTGAGAAGATATACGGTTCCTTGTGCGCTAGAAGTTTCTAATATGGAAGCCATTACCCCGGGATTTGATTTTTATTTTATCCCAACCGTACTAAACAGCCGCGATCCCAAATGGATTACGGGACTTCATCATGAAGCCGTCAAGGAATTTGGAGAAATCATGAACTGGGAAGAAATTCTTGTTGAAGGATACTGTATTCTCAACGAAGATTGTAAGGCGGCGACATTAACGGATGCTAATACAAAATTGGCAAAAGATGACATTGTTGGTTACGCAATGATGGCCGAAAAAATGTTCAACCTCCCTATATTTTATTTAGAATACAGCGGTAAATACGGAGATAAAGACATTGTTAAATCAGTAAAACAAACATTAGAGTCAACAACTCTTTTTTATGGTGGCGGAATTAGATCAGCAGAACAAGCAGAAGAAATGGCCTTTCTTGCTGATGTCATTGTAGTAGGAAATGTCATCTATGAAGACCTAAAGACCGCTTTAAAAACGGTTACCGCAGTTAAAAAAATCAATCGTAAATAATTTCTTTTTACTAATAAATTCGATATAATAAGAACAAACGTTCGTTACGGTGGTGGAAAAATGCAGTATTTAACAGATCGATTATTGAACGGTATGAACCCAGAACAGAAAGAAGCAGTAAAGGCAACGGAAGGCCCCCTTCTTATTATGGCTGGTGCAGGTTCGGGGAAAACAAGAGTGTTGACCCATCGAATCGCCTACCTAATGGTTGAAAAAGGGGTAAACCCTTATAATATTCTTGCCATTACTTTTACAAATAAGGCTGCACGCGAAATGAAGGACAGAATTGGGAAAATCATGGGTGGAGTCGCTGAAGAAATATGGATTTCAACCTTCCACTCTATGTGTGTAAGAATATTAAGAAGAGATATTGATCGAATTGGTTTCAATCGAAACTTCACAATATTAGATTCTACTGATCAGCAGTCTGTTGTTAAGGGAATTTTAAAAGAAAAAAACATTGATCCTAAGAAATTTGATCCAAGGTCTATTCTTGGCTCGATTAGCTCTGCAAAAAATGAACTAATGACTCCTGAAGAATTCAGTAAGCAGGCAGGAAGCTATTATGACCAGGTCGTTTCAGACGTTTATGAGCTTTACCAAAAAAGACTTCGCAAAAATCAAGCATTAGACTTCGATGATCTCATTATGACCACAATACAGCTCTTCCAAAGAGTACCTGAGGTATTGGAATTCTATCAACGAAAGTTTCAGTACATACATGTGGATGAGTACCAGGATACAAACCGAGCACAATACATGCTTGTTAAAATGATGGCATCACGATTCCAAAACCTTTGTGTAGTGGGAGACTCAGACCAGTCAATCTATCGCTGGAGGGGTGCGGATATTGCAAATATCCTCTCTTTTGAAAAAGACTATCCGCGGGCAACGGTCATTTTACTTGAACAGAATTACCGCTCGACGAAGACGATTTTAAACGCGGCGAATGGTGTTATTGAACGAAACATGAACCGTAAACCAAAGAATTTGTGGACTGAAAATTCGGACGGGGAAAAAATTACTTATTATCGAGCAGACAACCAACAGTCCGAGGCACAATTCGTTACAGGAAAAATTAAAGAGATGGTCGATAACGGTAAGAGAAAATATTCTGATTTTGCGATTCTTTATCGTACAAATGCCCAGTCCCGTGTAATGGAGGAAATCCTTCTTAAATCAAATATAGAGTATTCCATCGTAGGCGGAATCAAGTTCTACGATCGTAAAGAGATTAAAGATATTCTTGCTTATTTACGATTAATCGCTAATCCTGATGATGATATCAGTTTACAAAGGGTGATCAATGTTCCGAAGAGAGGCGTTGGGGCAGGTTCACTTGATAAAATCGCCCGTTATGCAGCCGACCATGATATCTCCATGTACCAAGCATTAGGAGAAGCAGATTTTATCGGACTCAGCCCAAAAATAACAAAAGCGGTTATTGAGTTCAAAGAGCTCATCAAAGGATATTCCAGCATGCAAGAATACCTTTCCGTAACAGAATTAGTAGAAGAAGTTCTGGAGAAATCAGGATATAGAGAAATGCTCAAGGCGGAGAAATCTCTTGAGTCCCAAAGTCGACTAGAAAATATCGATGAGTTTTTATCCGTTACACAAAGCTTTGAGGAAAGTAACGATGACAAAAGCTTAGTCGCGTTTTTAACAGACTTAGCATTAGTGGCAGATATTGATAAGCTTGATGAAGATGATCAACCAAAGGATTCCGTTATTTTAATGACCCTTCATGCAGCAAAAGGGCTAGAATTCCCTGTCGTTTTTCTAATGGGTATGGAGGAAGGGGTTTTCCCTCATAGTCGATCTTTAATGGATGAAGAAGAGATGGAGGAAGAACGCCGTTTAGCTTACGTTGGAATCACTCGTGCCGAAGAGGAACTTTTTATTACAAATGCACAAATGAGAACATTATTTGGTCAAACTAAAATGAATCCTGTTTCTCGTTTCATAGCCGAAATTCCAAACGAACTTCTAGATGAATTTTCAATCGAAAAGAAAAGTACCTTTTCATCATCTTCATCCTCATCCTTCCAGCGCCCTCAACAAACGCGCAAACCGGTTTCTCGACCTGTGGCAACGTCAACAGGAGCGAGTGAATTAGGATGGCAAGTGGGAGATAAAGCTTCACATAAAAAGTGGGGAACTGGCACGGTTGTCAGTGTGAAAGGATCGGGAGACGGTATGGAACTGGATATTGCTTTCCCGAGCCCGATTGGGGTCAAGCGGCTTTTAGCAAAATTTGCACCTGTTGAAAAAGTAAAAAGTTAGTGTAGAAAGGGCTGAGTTTATGGACCTTCATGCAGCTGAAATGCGTGTGAAAGAACTTCATCAACTTTTAAATCAATATAATTATGAATATCATGTGTTGGATAATCCGTCAGTACCAGATGCTGAGTACGACAGTTTACTGAAAGAACTTCAGAAACTAGAGGAATCCTTTCCGTATTTAAAAACATCCGATTCCCCTTCTCAACGTGTCGGTGGAGATATTCTTGAGGCATTCCAAAAAGTACAACATAAGATTTCAATGCTTAGCTTAGGGAATGCCTTTAATGAGGAGGACCTTCGTGACTTTGATCGTAAGGTAAGACAAGCAGTTGGGGATAGATTCTCTTATGTTTGTGAACTGAAAATCGACGGATTAGCGGTTTCTTTAAGATATGAGGATGGAATGCTCGTGCAAGGAGCAACTCGAGGAGACGGAACGACAGGGGAAGACATTACAGCAAACTTAAAAACGATTCGTTCCATTCCTTTAAGGATTTCCGAACCCCTTTCTATTGAAGTGCGCGGGGAAGCCTTTATGCCAAAACGTTCATTCGAATCTTTAAATAAAGCAAAAGTGGAAAGGGAAGAAGAACCTTTTGCGAATCCGCGAAATGCAGCTGCCGGATCGTTAAGACAACTCGATCCAAAGATTGCAGCATCCCGTAATCTAGATATTTATTTATATGCGATTGCTGATGTAGGTCAGACAGGTGTCACTTCTCACAGTGAAGGATTAGATCTACTCGAATCGTTAGGATTTAAAGCAAATAAAGAACGGAAAAATTGTGAAAACATCGACGAAGTCATTCAATTTGTGGAAGACTGGGTAGAGAAACGTGCTGAACTTCCATATGAAATTGATGGCATCGTTATTAAAGTCGATTCTCTTCAGCAGCAAGAAGAGCTTGGAACAACGGCTAAATCCCCAAGATGGGCGATTGCTTACAAATTCCCTGCAGAAGAAGTTGTTACTTTACTAAAATCAATCGAACTAAATGTAGGCCGTACGGGCGTGATTACACCTACGGCTGTGCTTGAACCCGTAAAGGTTGCGGGGACAACCGTTCAGCGGGCATCCCTTCATAATGAAGACTTGATTAGAGAAAAAGATATAAAGCTTGGTGACTATGTCGTCATTAAAAAAGCTGGAGATATCATTCCTGAAGTCGTAAATGTTCTTGAAGAAAGAAGAACAGGTGAAGAAAAGGACTTTCACATGCCTACTGAATGTCCTGAGTGCGAAAGTGAACTCGTCCGACTTGATGGAGAAGTAGCCTTAAGATGTATTAATCCAAAATGCCCTGCACAAATTCGGGAAGGTTTGATACACTTTGTTTCAAGAAACGCCATGAATATTGATGGACTGGGTGAAAAAGTGATTAGTCAGCTTTTCCATGAACACCTAATTAAAGATGTAGCAGATCTTTACCGCCTAGAAAAGGACCAGCTTCTACAATTAGAGCGAATGGGGGAAAAGTCGGTAGACAATCTGTTAAAGGCTATTGAGGCATCGAAGGAAAATTCATTGGAAAAACTCCTCTTTGGGCTAGGTATTCGACACGTAGGCTCAAAAGCGGCTAAAACATTAGCTCAGCAATTTGAAACAATTGATCGATTAATGGAAGCATCACTTGAAGATTTAGTTGCAATAAATGAAATTGGAGAGAAGATGGCGGATTCCATTGTGACTTATTTTGAAAATGAAGAGGCGATCAGTCTAATTAGAGAGTTAAAATCCTACGGTGTTAATATTGAATACAAAGGTCCTAAGCCGGTAGCTGTTGAAAATACAGACTCCTATTTTGGAGGGAAAACCGTTGTCCTTACAGGAAAACTGGAACAGTTGGGCCGCAATGAAGCAAAAGAAAAAATCGAGGCATTCGGCGGAAAAGTGACCGGTAGTGTTAGTAAAAAGACAGATCTTTTAGTCGCTGGGGAAGATGCAGGCTCGAAATTAACAAAAGCACAAGACCTTGGAATTGAAATATGGGATGAAGAGAAGCTATTGGAAGAACTTAACCGATAAGAGGTGTAACAAAAAATGAAAAAGTGGCTTGTGGCTACCCTATGCTCGGTTGTCCTATTAGGTGGCTGCGCACCGACATTTGAAAAACAGGAACAAGTTGTCGAGGAAGATGAGAATAATCAAACTGTAAAAGCGATTATTCCTAGTTTCCAAATATCTGATCACTATTACAAAACCCTCCTGCCATATGAGTCCAGTGCGACACGTGGATTAGTTGTGAATAACCTTCATTCACGCTACGATATTGACCAATTCGAGGCTGGTTTAACAAGAATGGCAAAAGAAAGGTTTCCGACTGATAAGTTTCTGTTTAAAGAAGGTCAAACCTTAGATAAAAAAACAGTGGAATCTTGGTTGAATCGTAAATTCACAAGCGAACAATTAAAAGAGCGAGGGCTAAAAGAGTCTCAAAACGTAGGGTTAAATCCAGTAGATGATGGAAGTAATAAATCACCCATTTATTTATCGCACATCATAGAGCATAGCTATCTCCAAAAGACTGCGGAAGATAAAGTTCAGCTTGGTGGAGTTGTGATAGGCCTTGCACTGAACTCTGTTCATTATTACCAAAACGAGAGCACAGGAACGACTATTGAAGACCCCATCAGTAATGATGTCATAAAGCAACAAGGGAACCAGATTGCCCAGGAAGTAGTGAAGCGTCTTCGTGGGAAGGAAGAATTGCAAGGAGTTCCCATCACGGTTGCGCTTTATAAACAGGCTAGTTCTAACTCAGCAACCCCTGGTCATTTCTTTGCGTACACGAATATTGAAGGAAATGAAAGCTCAATTGCAGAATGGAAAGCAGTAAATGAACAATTTTATTTATTTCCTTCTACAGAAGCGGAACAAGCTCATAGTCAAGACCTTAAGTATTTTCTAAACTTTAAAGAGAAAGTGGAGAACTATTTTCCAAATTACAATGGTGTAGTCGGAAAGGCTTTTTACCAAAATGGAAAAATATCGACTTTAAATATCGATATTCCAATACAATATCATGGAAAAGCGGAAACCATCGGCTTTACTCAATATGTTGCAGACCTAGCGAACAAAGAATTTCCAAAAGAACTTAATCTAGAATTAACCATCACTTCTTCAAATGGACCAGAAGCCCTCATTGTAAAAAAAGCAAACAAGAATGATCCTATGGTTCATATCTACGAATAATTTAAAGACTAGTAATCCTTTAGGGGGTGCTAGTCTTTTTTGTGGTATAAGTTATTTTTAAATCAAAGAAACTTAGAAATACGATTCCTAATTATTGCTAGGGTAAAAGGGGATTTAGGATTTTGTCGAAAATTCTTTAGAAAAAAATGGTTACATTTTTATATTAACTGTTATATAATACAAACAAATAATAAAATCTGTGTTATAACAAAATGAATTCCTACTTCTTAGAAAACAGATGATTTCTAATAAAGGAGTGATTTGGTTCAATGTCCACGCAAATAGCGGGTATCCAAGTAAAAGGAAGCATGAGAGCGGGATATGAAGAAATTCTGTCACCTTCCGCACTACAATTTATTGAACAACTAGAACGAAGATTTGGTGAACAGCGATTAAAACTGTTACACAACAGAAATGAACAGCAAAAGAAAATCAATGGAGGACACTTGCCCCATTTTTTAAAAGAAACAGAATCAATAAGAAAATCTGATTGGCAGATCAATCCATTACCGAAAGATCTAAAAGACCGCAGAGTAGAAATCACCGGTCCAGTTGATAGGAAAATGGTGATTAACGCATTAAATTCAGGAGCAAAATGTTTCATGGCTTGTTTTGAAGATGCCACATCTCCTACGTGGGAAAACCTAATCGACGGTCAAGTGAATATGAGAGATGCTGTTGCCAAAACCATTTCGTTTGAAAATGAAAGTGGGAAGAAGTATGTGTTAGGAGAAAATCCAGCCGTCTTAATTGTAAGGCCAAGAGGACTTCATCTTGATGAAAAACATATCGAATTAGATGGAAAACCGATTTCTGGAAGTTTACTAGACTTTGGATTGTTCTTTTTTCATAACGCACGTAAGCTCCTTCAAAATGGAAGTGGACCATACTTCTACCTTCCTAAATTAGAGAGTCATCTTGAAGCAAGATGGTGGAATGACGTTTTTGTATATGCACAAAAGTATATTGGAATTCCAAGAGGTACCGTAAAAGCGACGGTTTTAATAGAAACCATTAATGCTGCTTTTGAAATGGATGAAATTTTATATGAATTAAAGGAGCATTCCGCAGGACTGAATTGTGGGAGATGGGATTATATTTTTAGCTATATTAAAAAACTTCGAGAGCATGAGAATGTGATTTTACCAGATCGATCATCTGTTACGATGACGGCACCATTTATGAGGGCCTATTCTTTACTGACCATTCAAACGTGTCATAAAAGGGGGGCGCCGGCGATTGGGGGAATGGCGGCACAAATTCCGGTGAAAAATAATTCCGAAAAGAACGAAGAAGCCTTTCAAAAGGTAAGAGCGGATAAGCAACGGGAAGCTGTCGATGGACACGATGGAACATGGGTAGCACACCCAGGGTTAGTACCTGTAGCACTTGAAGTTTTCGATATGGAGATGAATGAATCAAACCAAATTGATACAAAGAAATTAGAAGGGTTGCTAGTAACAGAAGAACAGTTGTTAGAGATTCCACAAGGAGAAATTACCGAAGAAGGCTTACGTCAAAATATAAATGTGGGGATTCAATACATCGCTTCATGGCTTGGCGGACAAGGGGCAGTGCCGATCCACAACCTTATGGAAGACGTAGCAACCGCGGAAATTTCTCGGGCACAAGTCTGGCAGTGGATTCGTCACCCAAAAGGAATATTAAACGACGGAAGAAAAGTAACCCTAGAACTCTATGAGAGGATCAAGCAAGAAGAACTCACAAAACTAAAAGGGCAATGGGGAAAAGAACAATACGAGAAACGTCGATTCACAGAAGCCATCGACCTATTCGACCAACTCATCAAAGCCGACACCTTCATCGACTTCCTCACCCAACCCGGCTACCCAAAACTTTAACACATTAAAGCAGTGCGGGACGGTTCTCGAATGGGGTAATGCGTTAAAGCAAAGCGGGACGGTTCTTGACGGGGTAGTGCGTTAAAGCGAAGCGGGACGGTTCTCGAACGGGGTAATGCGTTAAAGCGAAGCGGGACGGTACTCGAGCGAGGTAACACATTAAAGCGATACAGGGGCATTCTAAATAGGGTAATAGGTTAAAGGGAAAGGTTTAAATTTAGATCTGATAAATTTACTAATTTTAACAAAGGGAGGATTCATAGTATGGGGAATTTTAATGAGCGTGTAGAGAAGATACAGGAGAACTGGGAGATGGATCATCGTTGGAAAGGGGTAACACGTCCTTATACAGCAGAAGAGGTTGTTAGATTAAGAGGATCCGTGGACATAGAGCATACATTGGCTCGTAGAGGGTCCGAAAAGCTTTGGGATTATCTTCATACAGAGGATTATATTAATGCTCTTGGTGCGTTAACCGGAAATCAAGCTGTCCAGCAGGTAAGAGCTGGTTTGAAGGCGATATACTTAAGTGGTTGGCAAGTAGCGGCAGATGCTAATCTCTCAGGACATATGTATCCAGATCAAAGCTTATACCCGGCAAACTCTGTACCATCAGTTGTTAAGCGTATTAATCAGGCTTTACAACGTGCAGATCAAATTCACCATGTTGAAGGTGATGATTCGATAGATTGGTTTGCTCCAATCGTGGCAGATGCAGAAGCTGGTTTTGGCGGGCAATTAAATGTATTTGAATTAATGAAAGGCATGATTGAAGCAGGTGCCGCAGCTGTTCATTTTGAAGATCAGCTTTCATCTGAGAAGAAATGTGGACATTTGGGAGGAAAAGTACTTTTACCAACACAGACCGCAGTTCGAAACCTTATCTCAGCTCGACTGGCAGGAGATGTCATGGGAGTTCCGACGTTGATTATTGCTCGAACAGATGCGAATGCCGCAGATTTAATTACGAGCGATGTCGATCCATATGATGCTCCTTTTATTACTGGAGACCGTACTCCTGAAGGATTCTTCCGTACCAAAGCTGGGCTTGATCAAGCAATTGCCCGAGGACTTGCGTACGCTCCATACGCAGATTTGGTTTGGTGCGAAACATCTGAACCAAATCTTGAGGAAGCACGTCGCTTTGCTGAGGCAATTCATGAGAAGTACCCTGGGAAACTACTAGCATACAACTGTTCACCGTCCTTTAACTGGAAGAAAAAATTAGATGATGTAACGATTGCAAAATTCCAAAAAGAGCTCGGCAAAATGGGCTACAAGTTCCAATTTGTTACCCTTGCAGGGTTCCATGCTCTTAATCACAGTATGTTTGAACTAGCTAGAGGCTACAAAGACCGCGGGATGGCAGCTTATTCCGAACTGCAACAATCCGAATTTGATAGTGAAAAACACGGCTACTCTGCGACTCGTCATCAACGTGAAGTAGGAACGGGTTATTTTGATCAAGTATCTATGGTGATCTCAGGAGGAACCTCTTCCACGACAGCTTTAAAAGGGTCAACAGAAGAAGAACAATTCGTATAAAAAATTGATACTAATATTCTCGTGCTGGCACAAACATAGTGTCAGCACTTTTTTGGTCAAAGGTTGGGGGCGGTTCTCGAACACATTAAAGCTTTAACACTCTAATACATTCGAGAACCGTCCCGGAGTACATCACCGCGTTAAACCGTTCGAGAACCGTCCCCAAGTGTATCACCGTGTTAAAGTGTTTCAAAATCGAATTCCTGTATTTTTTATTGCGTTTTTGAGATGATATCATACACTGTAGGGGATAATGTTCATGAATCGATGATGTGCGGAGGTGTCCATGATTGTCAAAGCCAACTGTGGATGATTATATTCAACAAGGGATTTATGGAGAGAAAGAAATTAACCCAGATGAAAAAAGAAGATTTTTGGGTACTTTCAGGGAGCGTGTCATTATTGCTCTGACTAAAAGTCAAGTGAGGAAGAAAAAAGTATATAGCGAAGTGATATCAGCCATTAAAGAAAACCCTAAAGCAAAGCTTTACCTCAATGGGAATATGAGGTATTCCTATCTTTCAAAATACATCAAAACAGCTTCAAAACACGGGAATCCCTATACAATGACAACGAATAAAGAATATGATTCCGATATTGGACTCGTTCTAGCTCACAATTATGCAATAGATAAAAATGATATCTATGTAGGAGAAGAAAAGCCACAAATATCCACTATAACACCAAAATCCTGCAAGAAACAAAAAACGAAAGGACCAAAAGCACTTATAAAAAAAATCCTCGGAAGGTGACGATTGCCACTCTCCGAGGATTATTAAGCACCGCTAAGCTCATCTCTTTTCAAAATCCATTTTAAAATAGACGGGACTACAAAGAGGATAAAGAGAATTCGAAATAAATGATATCCTGTAACAATCGCAAGCTGGGCATCAATCGCTTGGCCGACAAGGGCCATTTCCGCCATTCCCCCAGGCGCCATGCTTATAAAGGCAGTCACAAATTGAATACCATGTAAATACATCAATCCGACTCCAAGAACTAATGCGAAAAGAACAAGCACAATAGATGTCAAAAACGAAAGAATAACAAATTTGGCAGGATTTCCGCTGTTTTCAAAGTCCATCATAAAGCTGAAATAAATCCCAAGAAATACTTGAGCCAATACAATAAAGATACTTGGCATATGTGGAATGGAATTCATTAGAATAGCTACCGTGCCGACGCCAATAATCGGTCCTAATAAATATGGAGTAGGCAGTTTGATTTTTTTGGCCAATACAGCTGAAACTCCAGCAAGTCCGAGCAAAAGAACAAGCCGCCAATCCAATTCAACCCCACTGCCACCACTTGATGATGAAATAACTCCGTCAGTACTGTTGGTACCGTTGAGAATGGGACTAAAAACTAGAAACGGGACAATAAAAATAACCGATAATAAACGACTAACCTGTAAAATCGTCACGACCGTTAAATTGACATTTTTTAATTCTTCACCAAGGACGAGCATTTGAGATAAACCGCCTGGAATACTTCCGATAAGAGTAGAACGAAAACTAATTCCAGTAATCCTAGTAAGTAAAAAAGCAAGTAATACGCTGAAAAGGATGACAGAAATCGTCATCAGAAACATTGATGGAAGCTGATGAATGATTTCCATGACAGTATCTTTAGAAAATGATTGCGCAATCGTATAGCCAATGATGATCAAACCAATGTTTCTAAAGTAGGGAGGCATAGCAAGTTGGACAGTTTTCACAAGCTTGCTAAAAATAAACACAGCCGTCATACTCCCCAAAAGCCAGGATAGGGGGATATTCAAAAGGGTAAATACAAAGCCGCCTCCTAAACCAGTCAGTAATGTAATCAGAACATTAACAAGCATGAGACCCCTTCTTATCAAGCAGATTTTTTGTGATTTCTTTTATTATATCGCTATAGAGCGGAAGAAACGAAAACAAATGCTTGAAAATAGCCACATACTTTGTTATGGATTCATTATGATTTTGAAAAACTCTCTAAAAATTCATCAGGATTAATTTCTTCCCCTTCGGCAACAATCGCCGTCATCCCATGCACTGAGCCCGACTCATGCTGCTCCCCTTTTTCCAAAAAAACAGCCATCCCCGGCTCAACCTTCACTTTCTCCCCTCCTTCTACTCGAACCCAGCCGCTTCCCCCAGTAACCATTAATAGCTGCGGGCAGGTAGCTGGATGCATTCCAAGAACGCTGCCAGCTTCAAGATAAAAATAACCAATTTGAAAGGGTTTCTTTGTTTTTACAAGTGGATGAATCGTCACATTCCTACTCTCAAACCGATTAATTACTTTCCCATCACGTTGATAAAATGTAAAAATCCTCATTGGAAAATCACCTCAAACCAATAATTCGTCAAAAAATAGTACAAACCCTCTAAAATAAAACCAAGATAAAAGGAAGGCGAAAGTGTGCCAGGCACAAAAAGTACCACTAGAATCTGCCTTTCCCCAGCAGTTGCTTAAAGGGCGGGGTTTTTGGTATTATCAATAGATAAGAAAATTACATAGTGTACGCTTGTCAACCAGTGTTGAACATTGGTTGCCCTTAAGCGCCAAGCTCCTTTTGTCATAAGCTCGTCCACATAGGAAGGAAAAATCCTCTCTTATGTGGATTACGTTATGCCGACTTGAGGCTGTTCAAGGCGCTTCCGCTATTCTAAATAGTGCAAGTGTTCGATTATTTTCGGAGGTGTAGAGAATTGTCCAGAATTTCAGAGGATCAAGTGAAGCACGTGGCACATCTTGCCCGTTTAGCGATTTCAGATGAAGAAGTACAAAAATTTACCACTCAGTTGGATGCCATCATTGGGTTTGCAGAACAACTGAATGAACTAGATACAACAAATGTAGAGCCGACTTCACACGTACTTGATATGAAGAACGTATTTCGTGAAGATAAGCCTGGTAAAGGACTTCCGCGTGAAGAAGTACTTAAGAATGCACCAGATCACCAGGATGGACAGGTTCGCGTACCATCAATCTTAGAATAAGGAGGGAACAGGATGTCTCTATTTGAACATAAGCTTTCAGAGCTTCATGAGCTTTTACATAAAAAAGAAGTCTCCGTCACAGATCTTATGGATGAGTCCTACAAAAGAATTAACAGTGTTGACGATAAAGTTAAGGCATTTTTAACATTGGACGAGGAAAATGCCCGTGCGAAGGCAAAGCAGCTTGACAGCAAACGTGGTACGGAAGGCGAGAAGGGTCTTCTATTTGGTATGCCGATTGGAATTAAAGACAATATCGTGACAAAAGGACTTCGTACAACGTGTTCAAGTAAAATTCTTGAAAACTTTAATCCTATTTATGACGCAACGGTTATCAATAAATTAACGAGTGCTGAAACGATTACAATTGGAAAATTAAACATGGACGAGTTTGCCATGGGTTCCTCTACAGAGAACTCTGGCTTCCAAAAGACACGTAACCCTTGGAATCTAGAAACTGTTCCAGGTGGGTCTTCAGGTGGTTCTGCAGCGTCTGTTGCAGCTGGAGAAGTACCATTTTCCCTAGGATCAGATACAGGTGGTTCTATTCGCCAACCAGCAGCATTTACCGGTACAGTTGGATTAAAGCCTACTTACGGCCGTGTATCTCGTTTTGGTCTTGTGGCTTTTGCTTCCTCACTTGACCAAATCGGACCGATTACAAGAAATGTTGAGGACAATGCTTACTTGCTTCAAGCGATTGCTGGTCTTGATCCAAACGATTCGACTTCTGCAAACGTTGACGTTCCTAACTATGCATCTGCATTAACTGGGGATATTAAAGGTCTGAAAATCGCGGTCCCTAAAGAATACTTAGGAGAAGGTGTTGGCGAAGAAGCTCGCCAATCCGTTTTGAATGCATTGAAAGTGTTAGAAGGTCTTGGTGCGACTTGGGAGGAAGTTTCTCTTCCACATTCAAAATATGGTGTCGCTACATATTATCTTTTAGCTTCTTCAGAGGCGTCTGCAAACCTTGCTCGTTTTGACGGTGTTCGCTACGGTTACAGAACTCCAGATGCAGAAAACCTTATTGAACTTTATAAGAAAACACGTGCTGAAGGCTTTGGTGAAGAAGTGAAGCGTCGTATTATGCTTGGAACGTTCGCATTAAGCTCTGGCTACTATGATGCATATTACAAAAAAGCACAGCAGGTTCGTACGTTAATCAAGAAAGACTTTGAAGATGTTTTTGAAAAATATGATGTCATTCTTGGGCCAACGACTCCGACTCCAGCATTCAAAATTGGCGAAAAAGTCGATGATCCATTAACAATGTATGCAAATGATATTTTGACAATCCCTGTAAACCTTGCGGGAGTGCCGGGCATCTCGATCCCATGCGGTTTTGCATCGAATGGTTTACCACTTGGATTGCAAATTATCGGGAAGCACTTTGATGAAAGCACGGTCTACCGTGTGGCGCATGCTTACGAACAAGCGACAGATTATCATAAAAAAAGACCACAACTGTAAGGGGTGAAATCAATGAACTTTGAAACGGTCATTGGACTTGAGGTCCATGTAGAACTTAAAACAGATTCGAAAATGTTTTCTCCTGCCCCGAACCACTTTGGAGCAGAGCCTAACACAAATACAAACGTCATCGATCTCGGATATCCTGGCGTTTTACCTGTTGTAAATAAACGCGCAATTGAATTCGGTATGAAAGCGGCATTAGCTTTAAATTGCGAAATTGCAACAGATACGAAATTTGATCGTAAAAACTATTTCTACCCAGACAACCCGAAAGCTTACCAAATCTCTCAATTTGATAAGCCAATCGGTGAGCATGGGTGGATTGAAATTGAAGTCGATGGGAAGAAGAAGAAAATCGGAATTACTCGTCTTCATTTAGAAGAAGATGCTGGGAAACTGACGCATTCAAGTGATGGCTACTCATTAGTTGATTACAACCGTCAAGGAACACCGTTAATCGAAATCGTTTCTGAGCCGGATATTCGTACACCAGAAGAAGCTTACGCCTATTTAGAAAAATTAAAATCCATCATCCAATATACTGGAGTGTCTGATTGTAAAATGGAAGAAGGCTCACTGCGCTGTGATGCCAACATCTCACTACGTCCAATTGGGCAAGAGGAATTTGGAACAAAAGCAGAGCTGAAAAACTTAAACTCCTTTAACTTTGTAAAAAAGGGGCTTGAGCATGAACAAGTTCGTCAAGAAAAAGTTCTTCTTTCAGGCGGTATCATTCAACAAGAAACACGCCGCTTTGATGAATCAACAGGAAAAACGATTCTGATGCGTGTTAAAGAAGGTTCTGATGATTATCGTTATTTCCCTGAACCAGATCTTTTAGCTCTTCATATTGACGACGAGTGGAAAGAGCGTGTACGTTCTGAAATTCCTGAGCTTCCAGATGAACGCAAAAAACGTTATGTAGAGGAAATGGGATTACCAGCCTATGATGCCATGGTATTAACGCTTACAAAGGAAATGTCTGATTTCTTCCAAGAAACGGTTGACGCTGGGGCTGATACGAAACAAGCATCGAACTGGCTGATGGGTGAGGTTTCAGCATACCTAAACAGTGAGCAAAAAGAGTTGAGCGATGTGGCCCTAACTCCACAAGGCTTAGCCGGTATGATCAAACTGATTGAAAATGGAACGATTTCTTCTAAGATTGCGAAGAAGGTCTTTAAAGAATTAGTTGAAAACGGGGGAGACCCAGAAAAGATTGTAAAAGAAAAAGGTCTTGTCCAAATTTCAGATGAAGGCGCTCTTCTTAAAATCGTGACAGAAACGCTAGATGCAAATCCGCAATCGATTGAAGACTTTAAAAACGGGAAAGACCGTGCAATCGGATTCCTTGTTGGTCAAATCATGAAAGCAACCAAAGGGCAAGCAAATCCTCCGATGGTAAATAAGCTTCTATTACAAGAAATTAAAAAACGATAACATTTTAGTAAGGGCTGTTCCTAGATCTAGGAGCAGTCCTTTTATTTTGAGACATGAACTACCTCCACATAGACTTCCAAAAACGATTGTAGTCTTCCTAAAGGAAAGCTTGCCTTTGTCAAAAATAAGGCTTTTCTATCATTGATATGAAAGAAATTAAAAGCGAATGAAAATTTATTCTTGGAAATGAGCCCCAAAATTTTCAACATTGAACAAAAACTCGTTAAAAATCCATTTCTTTGTCCTTCTTTATCCCTATACTTGAATAAAGAAAATTCACCAAATTTCAACATGTATATTCATAGAAAAATCCTTTATGATAAAGATTGTTATTGAATTTTTAAAAATATTCTGAACAAAGGAGCGGAAAATCTATGAAGAAAACAGCGATTGCAGTTGGACTAGCTACTGGATTGATGGTAAGCCCGATCTTTTCCCCGCAAGCACTAGGAGCACCAGATTCTTATGCACAATTTAATATGAACAAAGAGGTCGGTACTCCGCAGTTTATTTCAGGAAAATTAACGCAGCCATCCTCGAAAAATGCAGAAGAGATTGTATTTAATTATCTCAATGGAAAGAAAAAGAATTACAAATTTGCTTCAGAGGCAAAGAATTCATTTGTTGTAAAAGAAAAAAAGAAAGATAAGTTAGGGTTTACATACCTTCGATTACAACAAGTTTATAAAGGGGTTCCGGTTTATGGATCAGAAATGACGGCCCATGTAAATAAGGATGGAGTTCTAACGGCCATCTCTGGAGCTTCCATACCAAATCTTGATCAAAAAAATGGATTGAAAAAGGAGAAAAAGCTTAAAGCGAAAGAAGCTGTAAGCATTGGAGAGAAGGATCTGTTAGCTGAGATTGGTACTCAACCTCAATATGAGTACAAGCCTACTACTGATTATGTCGTTTATGTTGATAGCAATAAAGAAGCTCATTATGCTTATCTAGTAAACTATAATTTCTTAACTCCTGAACCAGGGAATTGGAGCTATTTTGTTGATGCAACTTCTGGTGAGGTTCTTTCAAAATATAACGAAATCCATCATGGGAAAAAGGAAAATGGCAATGGAAAAGGGAAACCGGGTGATGGAGGCACTGGTAGTGGAACCGATGTAGTTGGAACAGGTAAAGGAGTTCTAGGTGATACAAAGTCAATTAATACGTATCTTTCTTCATCAACCTATTATTTACAGGATAACACAAGAGGCGGTGGAGTCTTCACCTATGATGCATCCAATCG
Organism: Rossellomorea pakistanensis; assembly: GCF_016908495.1. Lineage (GTDB taxonomy): Bacteria > Bacillota > Bacilli > Bacillales > Bacillaceae_B > Rossellomorea > Rossellomorea pakistanensis. The sequence continues at coordinate 47,507 of NZ_JAFBDZ010000005.1, forward strand.
CAGCCGTTTACCAGGTTCACTTTGGGATGATGCGGATAATGTATTAAATGAAGCTTATGACGGAGCGGCAGTGGATGCTCACTATTATGCTGGACAAACCTATGATTATTATCTAGAAACCTTTAATCGAAATAGCTATGATGGTCAAGGCGCACCACTACATTCAACGGTTCATTATGGACGCAGCTATAATAACGCATTCTGGAATGGACAGCAGATGGTTTATGGTGACGGGGACGGATCAACCTTTATTCCATTATCAGGGGCTTTGGATGTCATCGCTCATGAATTGACACATGCGGTTACAGATACAACAGCAGACCTGATTTATCAAAATGAGTCAGGGGCTATTAATGAATCCATGTCTGATATTTTTGGTACATTAGTAGAATTCTATGCAAATAATAATCCAGATTGGGAGATCGGAGAAGATGTGTATACTCCTAATCAAGCAGGGGATGCTCTTCGCTCCATGTCCGATCCTACAAAATATAATGATCCTGATCATTATTCAAAACGCTATACGGGTACTGGTGATAATGGCGGAGTACACATTAACAGCGGGATTGGGAATAAAGCGGCCTATTTATTAAGTGAAGGCGGTACTCATTACGGTGTCACTGTAACGGGAATTGGTACGGCTAAAACAGGTGACATCTACTACCGTGCTTTAACTCAATATCTAACGCCTACTTCTACTTTTAGTCAGCTTCGTTCAGCAGCTGTACAATCTGCAACGGATCTCTACGGAGCAGGAAGTTCTGAAGTCGCAAGCGTGAACGCTGCTTTTGATGCCGTTGGGGTAAAATAAGAAAACAAGGGAAGCTTCCGTTTGGAGGCTTTCTTTTTTATCAGTAAATACATCAAAGTTGTCCTAAGGGAAAAATTTAAGGCATCCATCATTTTTATAATGATTTAAAGCAGACTTCTATTGTTCTTCTCTGCTTTTTTTATAATTTCTTTAGCTAGGCGGAAATACATGTCTGCTTCCGCTTTGGATTCAGCCTTTTTTATTAGCATCATGTAATTTTGAAATCGAAGCTTGTCGATTGACGAGACTTTCATCACGATTTTCCTCATTTCCTTTACTCCTTTGATTAAAGACAAATTGTGTCTAATTATCCATTCTGAATATTCTGTAAATATTGTATAATAATAGTAAATCATTCCAGAGGGTGAATGTGTATGTCCTTATTAGAAGTGATCTTGTTGCCGATGATAATGGGTGGTCTTGGAGGACTAGGACATATTTTGATTTTTAAGAATGGTCATTTTACTTTTCCCCGAAAGCTAGTGGATGAAAACGGAGAAAAACATATTATTTTTGGGTCAACGAAAGATATCATCATTGGGATATTTGCCGGGTACTTGTCGATCCTGCCTGTCATGGATACTATGCCAATTTGGTATGCGATCTACATTAGTTTATTATCAGGAATTGGTGGAAGTTCCGTTATTACAAGAAAAATTGAGCAAAACCTCGCAATAACGAAAGCCGAGTATATTCAAGAGCTTTCACAATATCAGCTCGAAACGACCTCTAAAGGAGGATCTTCGAAACACAATGAGGTGAAACCTGTTGACGAAGAGCGAAAAAATCAAGGTTGAATTGCCCCCAGAGCTTTACTCCAAAGCAGAGAAGTATTTGGAAAAAATAAAGGAGGCAGATAGTGTAATCGAGCTGAATTACTACTATAAGAAATTTAAAGAGATAATTGAAGGCTCTGAAAGCTGTTAAGATGACTTTATGTTAGAATAACTAACAAATGAGTCACCTTTTTTTATGATAAATAATGGCCAAATAAAAAACAAGATCACTTTAATCCTCTAACCCGTTAGTAGTATGTGTGATTAATGCATACTACTATTTTAATTGAAAAAATGTGATAAAAGTAAGGAATCTGTAAGGATTTCTCCTTTTTTATTATGAATATCACGCATATTGGTGTCCAATTCACCACTTTTCTTTATTATATGCTTATAAGCATATTCAAAACAATTAAAACTGGAAAAGAAAATGAAAATCTTGTGTAAAAATGAAATCAAGAATATGATTTGAAAAGGGAGGAATGATGATGAGTTTAATGAAATGGTTTGAAATGGGGATGACCCCTGAAGAATATATCCATTCAATGTCAGTGAATAAAGAAAATCTAGAAACGATCTATAAAGGATTTCAGTTGCCATTAGAAGATGAGTTTATCCAAGGGGTTAAGGAACAGAATTTAAAAGTCATTGTTCTGACAGAAGATTGGTGCGGAGATGCAATGGTGAATATCCCTGTCTTATTAAAATTAACGGAGAACCTTGACATGGATGTTCGCTTACTATTAAGAGATCAAAACTTAGAACTTATGGACCAGTATTTAACAAATGGAACATCGCGATCCATCCCTATCTTCATTTTCATAGATGAAAACGGTCATGAAGTCGCAGTATGGGGGCCGCGTGCACCTAGGATCCAAAAGATCGTGGATGATGAAGTAGCGAAACTACCACCTAAAGACCATGAGGATTTTCCACAAAAACGAAGTGAAATGATTACGAGACTAACAGAACAATATGTTCAAAATGAAGAATTATGGTTTGAGGTTTACCAAAGCATTAAAATGAAATTGATGAAAGGAATATTTGTTTAAAAATATTTAAAATCTTCATAAGTCTTATGTTATAGAGTGCGCGCCCCTCATTGAGTAATATTGCCTAAAATTGGAACGGTTATTGCTGTTCACGAATGACGGAATTCACGGTAATATTGTAGTGTAGAATGAGGGGGGACCACTATGATCCATCAAAAGACAAACAGCATCGTCATCGAAACACTTGAAAAGTTTCCTCATAAAGTCAACATAAAGCTTGGCAAGATTCTCAAAGACCGCGGGATGACACAAGGGGACCTTCACCGCTTAACGGGTCTTCGAGTGGCTACCATAAATGAACTTGTCAACTTTAAAAAGAAATCACTCACTGTAGCTCACCTGGTTTCCATCATGGTGGCACTTCGAATCTGGGACATCCGCGAACTTATTGAAATAGAGTTTGACGATGAAGTGATTCTATACTTTAAAGAAGAACAAAAGAAAATGGAAGATGGATTCACTCCTGATTTAAGAAAAACAGTAGAGACAAACCTTCTTCGAATGAGTGAAGCTTAATAGCTAGAGGATGACACCTATTTGGGTCGTCCTCTTTTTCTTATTAATCAAACGTTTGATTAGTAGGAGAGTATGATGTTTAATGGGTTTCTTTATAGGGTTGTTATTTTAGAATAATGATGAGTTGGGGCAATATAACTACTTATTAGCAATTGGACGAGAAATTTTTGAAAATACACATAAGAGCTTTTGAGCTTATTCTATAGTAACTAGCATTTCAGGACGCCAGTACAAAAGGTGTGTCAGTGTCTATCTATATGAGATAATTAATTTTTTATAGGACTTACGTGTTCTATTAAGGTGGTCATTTCTGCATCTTCTCAATATCGCAGCTTTAATTGACCCTTTTGAGGTTGTTATTTTCCCTTGTGCGGAATATCACGTCATGAAAGAGCTCTTATCGTACCGTCATTTATGCATATGCAGTATTTCATGTCATGAAAGAGCTCTTTTCATAACGTCATCTTTGCTAATGCAGTATTTCTGTCATGAAAGAACTCTAATCATACCGTCATTAATGCTTAAGCAGTATTTCATGTTCTCGAAGAGTCCACATTAAAACACCTCATATTATCAGAGCTTCAACAAACTTTAGCTACTAAATCCAATACAGATTACAATTTCATGACTCACAAGGAAAATGCTTGTATGACGCCTGGATTTCTACTAAAATTTTTACTAATAGCATCCTTTAAGTGAGACTCTTAAAAAGAAAGAGTGATCGAATGACAGAGACTATTGATAAGTATCTTGCTTATTTAAATATGGAAAGAGAAGCTTTGAGTGTTAATTATCTGCAGAGGTTAATTCAAATGCATTTGATTAAGATCCCTTATGAGACCTTTAGTAAAATCCATTACTATGTTGAAAAGAAAGAGTATGTCCCTTCTATCGAGCAGTTTATCTCAAATCTTTATGATAAGGGCTGGGGAGGTACTTGCTACACGTTAAATATTAATTTTGGACGTCTACTTAAAAGCTTAGGCTTCCAGTGTAAGTTCGTGAGGGTGAAGCCTGGACATCTAGGATTAATGGTGACATTTGAGGATCATCGTTATTATGTAGATGTTGGCTATGGTTCTCCGATCATGAAGCCTATTGAATTAGAAGCGAGACAGCGTCATTTGCTTCATGGCTTTGGGGAGGAAATAAGTTTTACTCAGAAAGATCGATTTTTATATGAAATTGATCGGAAAGCGAATGGGAAGTCATTTGTGAAAAAAGAAATTGTCTGGAAGCCTCTTGAAGAATCAGATTTGGAAGCGGATATTGTGGAATCCTATGATGACCGTGATGATAATATTACGATGAGGCGGATTACGGCGGTTCGTTTTCAAGGGAATCAGTGTTATTTTTTGAGAAATGAAACGTTAAAGGTGATGACTTATCGAAATATTCGCGAGTTCCAAATGAGGGATATCCATAAATGGAAGGATCTTATTCAAGAAGTTTATCATTTTGATCAAGACTCCCTGGATCAGTCTGTTCATTTTTTAAATGAGAGGAATATAAAAATATTTACCTAAACCTCCTTAGGAAGTAAGCGGTTGCTCCTACAGGTGGTTTTTTTGTGGGATAATATGGATGAAGAAAAAATCAAATAATGTGTAGGGGAACGGCAATTTTGGTCGTCTATTATGGTAAGAAAGCATAAACAATGTTTTGGAGTGTTTAAGGATATAAAGTTTTAGTGTCCTGCTCCTGCGTCTGGCACCTCGAGACATGACTCACCTTATGCAAGGCATGAGCTGTTCAAGGCGCTTACGCTTTTCTTATAGAAAGGGGGGAGAGAGGATTGGATCAGGCTTTAATTGAAAAAGTGAAAAACGGGAATGATCATGCTTTTCGAATTTTAATCGAAAAGTACAGAGATTATATTTTCCGAACGGTTTATGGGGTCCTTCGTAATCAAAAGGATGCCGAGGATGCTGCACAAGAGGTTTTTTTGAAAATTTATACCTCTCTCCCTCAATATGAGCATCAAGGCTTTAAAACGTGGATTACGAGGATTGCGGTCAATCATGCGATTGATTGTAAGCGTAAAAACCAAAGGCGGAAAGAGGACTCGGTAGAAGACCTTTTATCCGTCCCCCCGCAAGAGGATCATCATTTTCGAAATGATCTGATAGAAAAACAGGTATTATTGAAAGAGAAGAGGATGCTTGTCAGGAAGAGGCTGGATGAGGTTCCGGAGAATTACCGTGAAGTGATTTATGGCTATTACATAGCAGAGAAATCCTATCAGCAGTTAGCAAAAGAGCAAAATGTTCAGGTAAAAACCATCGAGACCAAGCTGTATCGAGCGCGGTTGTGGATGAAGAAGCATTGGAAGGAGGATGACTTTTCATGAAGCATAAAACATTTGAAGAATGGATGACATATGTACGAGATGAAGTCGATGAAAAGACAAGAGTAGAGTTTGAAAACCACCTTTATGAATGTGACCAATGCATGGAGGTTTACTTGGAGGCGATTGAGCGTCAAGAAACCAGCTTCCCGACCGTAACCGATCCCGATGGGTTTACAGATGGAATTATGGCCATGATTGAGCAGGAGAAGCCTGTTACCAAAATAGAGAATCCTAGAACATACGCAAAGACAAAGTTTTATCAGAAATCTGTTTTTCATTACCTGGTAGCGGCAACAATGACGCTGTTATTAATGACTACAGGAGTGTTTCAAGAGCTAATGACCATCGTAACGGATTTTGAAAATAAATCGCCGAAGGAATCGATCACAGAGGGAATTATGAAGGAAACCTTTTCCTTTGTAGAGGAGCCAAATCAAACGAACAAGGAGGCGAACGAATGATGAAAAAAAGTCCAATTCTAGCTTTTATATTGGCGTTCTTCCCTGGAGGAGGATTGCTTTACTTAGGGAAAGTGTTAAGAGGATTGTTTTATATGGTTGGTATATTCTCAATTCCAGTTTTTGCCTTTATACTAACACAATACATGTATTGGTATAACGAGCTTATCGTATTGTTTTTAGGTGCAGCAATCCTTCTGTATCTCATATCCATTATAGATACCGCCATTACATCATATCGAGAGACGATTACAAAAAATGAGGAATCAGAAGGGAAACTCATACCGCACTCGACTCCCGAGTCAGAGCGTTTTTTCACCATCATCCTTTCTTTCATTCCTGGATTAGGCCATTTTCAGCTAGGTTTGATGAATCGAGGAGTGACCTTATTAGCGGCGTTCTTTGGGCTTGGGGCTATGATCTTGTTTGTAACCGCATTATCCAACCGTGGGGAGTTTATGGTATTCCTTGCCTTGCTTCCGGTTCTATGGGTATACAGCTTTTTCGATTCGATGCAGCTTCTTACTAAAAAGCAAAATGGGGAAACCCTTGTAGATCGCTCGATATTAGAGGAGTTTGAATCGAGACGTGAGGACGGGAAGAAAAGCAAATCATTGGCGACACTCTTGTCGATGTTTCCTGGTGCAGGTCATCTCTACTTAGGTTTTCAAAGACGTGGAATCCAGCTGATGGCAGCTTTCTTATTCTCTATTTATATATTAGATGTTCTACGACTGGGAATTTTCCTTTTCCTCGTCCCGATCATTTGGTTTTATAGCTTCTTTGATGGACTTCAAAGAGCATCTCGATATGGAAAAGAACCGTTGGAGGATACTCCAGTCATTTCCTATCTCATCAATCACCAAAAATGGGTGGGAATCGGGCTTGTAGCTCTTGGGATTTACTATATGTTTACGAATATCTTTCTTCCGGTGTTTTCACCATTCATCCAGCAATATATCGGTGTTGATTTCATGTATTGGGTACAAAATTACCTTCAGACCGGAATCGTTTGTGTACTTCTCATTGGTGGAGGATTGAAGCTATTAGGTGGGAGTAAGAAAAAGGATAAGGAGGTATCATAATGAGAGTTTGGCGAGTTGGTTCGATTTCAATGGGAGCTGCCCTTGTATTTTTAGGGGCGTTCTTACTCCTTTCGAGATTCTTTAATTGGGATGCTGCCTTTATAATGGCAGGCTGGTGGCCGCTACTTCTGATCATTTTAGGCGGAGAAATCTTAGTGTATTTGTTCTTATCAAAACAAGAAAAACCGACGGTAAAATATGACCTATTAAGTATCTTTTTCGTAGGATTAATTGGGACGGTGGGTATTGGATTTACCATCTTCCAAGCGACAGGATTAATGGATAAAGTGAATAGGTGGGTCGACATGGAAGAACAAACGCTGGACATTCCTTCATATGAATACGATGTCAAAAAAGAGATCAAACGGGTCGTGCTGGATACAGGATCACACCCTTTAACCATTGAAGGAACGTCTACTTCAAAGCTCTCTATTTTTGGTACGTACCATGCTCCGGTTGTGAATGGGGAGAAAGTGTTACAATCACCTGAGGATTACTTATTTTCTGAGGTGAAAGGGGATACGTTATATTTAACACTAAAACGGGTTCCCCACGCTCCCAATCCATTGAATACCACAAATGAAATGAACGCAACAGTCGTTGTTCCTTCCGATGTACAGCTAGAGGTAAGCGGAAACTATAGCCTCATTACAATGAAGCCGCGTCAGTTGATGAATAACTGGACTGTGAGCAACAGCAGTGAAATGAATCTTCAGTTATCCAAGGAATCGGATATCCTATTATCCGCTGAAAACGTGAATCGATTAGAAGGCGAAACGAAAGATTGGAATATGGTAGAAGAGGTATCGGGGACTGAGAATGAAGAATATGTTGACCATAAATATGAGGGAAGACCGATGAAATCGGGAACGTTAAAAGTAGGGGAAGGCTCTTCTCAGTTAACGATTTCAAATGCTGAGTTTTTAAAGGTAACAAAGGTGAATTGATCGTTTGGGGTTGTCCAAAAAAGGTTCGGAACCACTTTGAAAATATGGTTCCGGATACTTTGGTTTGAGACAGCCCTCTTCTAATTTAGGATTTAAAAGAATGGCTTGATAAAAAATACTGCCATCACCTTAGAAAGCCTGCCTGTTTCTTGTAAATAATCAGCAACTTATCTATAACAAACGGGTATCACTTTTTTTTCCATAGATTTTTATCAGAAAAAGAGGTATTATATTTTGCGGTAGACTGTTATACAGGTCTATTTTTTCTGTGTGTAATCGTTGAAAAATTGCTTTGTTTTCATCAGTGATATATGATGTTAAAAGATGGAATTGATAAATGAATGGGTTTACCTTTGAAATACAATGATAGGATGATGGGGAATGAAACGAGCAAGAATAATTTATAATCCCACTTCAGGTCGTGAGCTGTTTAAAAAGCATTTGCCTGAAGTATTAATAAAACTTGAACAAGCTGGATATGAAACTTCGGTTCACGCCACAACCTGTGAAGGAGACGCCACTAGGGCAGCAGAAATCGCTGTTGAACGAAAATATGACCTCGTTGTAGCTGCAGGTGGCGATGGAACGTTAAATGAAGTCGTAAATGGTCTTGCAGAAAAAGAGTATCGCCCTAAAGTTGGACTTGTTCCAATGGGGACGACGAATGACTTTGCAAGGGCCCTTCATATCCCTAAGAATATAGAAGATGCCATTGACGTGATTATTAAAGGAGATACGATTCCGATTGATATCGGCCGCATGAATGATCGTTACTTTATTAATATCGCGGGTGGCGGTCGTTTGACTGAGCTTACCTATGAAGTGCCAAGTAAGCTTAAAACGATGCTAGGACAGCTTGCCTATTATTTAAAAGGGATGGAAATGCTCCCTTCTATCCGTGCAACAGAAGTTCATATTGAGTACGATGGAAAAGTCTACGAAGGCGACGTTATGTTGTTCTTAATCGGACTCACAAACTCTGTAGGCGGATTTGAAAAGCTAGCTCCAGATGCATCAATTAATGATGGTTTATTCTCATTGCTCATCTTGAAGAAAACCAACCTGGCTGAGTTCATCCGGATCGCAAGCCTTGCCGTTCGTGGAGAGCATATCAAAGATCCTAATGTCATCTATACGCAAGCCAACCATATCAAGATTCACTCAAAAGAAAAAGTTCAGCTCAACGTCGACGGTGAATTCGGAGGACTCCTTCCAGCAGAATTCGAAAACCTTTACCGTCACCTACAAGTCTTCGTCCCGATAGACAAGATTAGGGAACAAGACAAAGGATAATAACGGTGCCAGGCACCACTCGATCATAACGAAAACCCCATTTCTCCGAAAAGAAATGGGGTTTTTCTTATAGCGAAAATTCGGGTGGTGCCAGGCACGACCCGAGATTGCTCGAAATTTGTCGAGCTAGATATGGATGAAGATCATAAAGGATACTGGGAATCCAAGAAGGAAGAACCAGCCGATATGCTGCTTGTGCTTCAGTGGGATCACGCGTACAACCCACGATAAAATATGGGCAATCACAACGAATAATAGCACCCACAGAATGTCTCCAACAACAAACACGAAAACGTCCCCGATGACGGATTCGCTGTTAAACAGAATCGAGTAAATGCCTCCAATCGTTAAAAGCACAAAGGTACAAAAGATATGTATGTAGGGCAGCCAAATTTTTCGCGATTTTAAAGTAAAGAGAACGCCAAAAAAAACATTCAAAAACAAGATGATGTTTACAACTAATTCAATGTTCATGTCTATCAACCTACTTCTTCAAATCTATCAAGTCTTCCATCTCAACACTATAACCTATTTTTCACCTTGAAAAACGTGGTGATTTTTGACAAGGAAAAAGCTTTCAAATATAGCCGAACATCGACCTAAGACCATTCCCTTACAACCTGATGGTGATTTTGGAACTCTAGAATTTTACTAAAAGTCAAAAGAATGTTCCATTAATGAGATTCTTATAATAACATAACGAAAGTCATTTACAGAAAATAAGAAGCTAAAAGATTTGAACAAGAATGAACTACTATCCTTCAACCAAAATTCTACTAAAACCTAATCCCTTCCTTTTCGCGAATTTCTTAATTTAGAAGTCCCCCAAATCACAAGATAGATAAACCCCGAAATAAGAAGAAAGTCGAGGAAGAAAAATAGCAGGTTAAAGTCAGTAGGAGTTTCCGTTGGGCTAAACATTTGGACTTCTTTCGGCAGCTCACTGTTTGGAGGCTCCAGCCAATCGTTATGTTGATAGACAAATGGAATCGGAAGCCCAAACTGCAGATGGTGAAGTTCATCTCTATTTTCAATTTTTTCAACCGTTAGAATGGCTGATGCAATGGTTAATAACATTCCCGCTATCAAACTAATAAGGATTTTCAGAGTGTGTTTTGTAAGCTTCATTAATAGAACCCTTTCTCAAACGATCTAAAGTGCACACCCATTTTAACAAATGGCCGAGACAGGCACCTTATGTTATACCCATTATATACTGTTTACCTTTTGATGATAAGAAAATGCGAATAATAAGTAAGGGGTTATATGGTTACAGAAAGGATTGATTGGCCCGTTTCAACATTCCCTTCCCTTTGTGGTACAATCAGTACAGCTTATATTGGAACGAGAAAAGGAAGATTAAAATGAGTAAAAAAGCACCAGTAAAGAAAAATGAATATATAGAAGAGGCCACCTTTGAAGATTTAACCCATGACGGGAATGGTGTGACAAAAGTAGACGGCTACCCATTGTTTGTTCCCAACGCTCTTCCTGGTGAAACAGGAAAAGTAAAAGTCGTAAAGGCAAGCAAAGGCTATGGTTTCGGAAGATTGGCCGAGCTCCATGAAAAAAGCCCGCACCGCCAAGATCCGCCGTGTCCGATTTATCATGAATGCGGCGGGTGTCAAATCCAGCACATGTCGTATGAAGGACAGCTTGAGGCAAAAGCCAAGCATGTTCGTGATGTCATGACCCGCATCGGGAAGCTTGAGGATGTTCAGGTTCATCCAACACTTGGAATGGAAGAGCCTTGGCGTTACCGAAACAAAGCCCAAGTTCCTGTAGGAGAAAAAGAAGGACGCTTTGTAGCAGGCTTTTATCAAAAAAGAAGTCACGAAATCATTGATATGGACAAATGTATCATTCAATATGAAAAAAATGATGAAGTCATCCAGCAAGTAAAATCGATTTGCCAGCGCTTAGGCATCCGACCATATGATGAAGAAAAGCATCGCGGAACCCTTCGTCATATCATGACCCGGTCAGCATACGAAACAGGGGAAGTCATGGTCGTCCTCGTAACGAGAACGCCAGACCTTCCACACAAAAATAAGATCATTGAAGAATTAGTCCAAAACATCGATGGACTCAAATCGATCATTCAAAATGTAAACTCCAAGAAAACCAACGTCATCATGGGCAACCAAACTCAAGTCATTTGGGGCGAGGAAGTCATCCATGATTACATTGGCGACATAAAATTTGCGATTTCAGCTCGTTCCTTCTACCAAGTGAACCCCGAACAGACGCGAGTCTTGTATGAAAAAGCATTGGAGTATGCCGATTTAAGCGGGGAAGAGACGGTCATCGATGCTTATTGTGGAATTGGAACGATTTCTTTATTCTTGGCACAAAAAGCGAAAAAAGTATACGGTGTCGAAATCGTCCCTGAAGCCATTGAAGACGCGAAACAAAATGCTGCCTTAAACGGTCTCGATAACACTGAATTTGAAGCAGGACCGGCCGAAGTCGTGATTCCGAACTGGTATGATCAAGGGATTAAAGCAGATGTCCTTGTTGTTGATCCACCACGAAAAGGCTGTGATGAGGCATTGCTGAACACGATTTTAGCTATGAAGCCGAAGAAAGTTGTTTATGTTTCTTGTAATCCGGCGACGCTTGCTAGGGATTTGAGGGTTCTTGAAGATGGTGGATATGTGACGAAGGAAGTGCAGCCTGTGGATATGTTTCCGCAGACGATGCACGTGGAGTGTGTGACACAACTTGTTTTAAAGGTGTAACCCCAAATATAAACATTGCTGGTCCAACCCTGATTTCGCAAAAAAATATTTTGCGGTTTCGGGGTCTTTTAAATCTGTTAACCTCTTGTCGATCCGTTGTTTTTAATATGTTTTAGCAAAGCTTTATTTTTTTACCGGCCAGTGGAATACTGTTTAATGGGATGGCAGGAGATGTTTCGGCAGTCCAAGAGGTTGTGAAGTTAAAATAAACATTTTCGATCCGTTTGATAAAAAGTGCTTTAGCATGGTATAAGTGTAAAGGAGCAGGGATATTCTGCTTTTTAATTTTGGGATAATGAGTTGGCTTGTATCCCATAATGAGAGGATTTGAATTTTAATATGATCGATAATTTTTGGCGTGATTTACCGCGGCCATTTTTTATACTGGCACCAATGGAAGATGTGACAGATGTTGTTTTTCGTCATGTAGTGAGTGAAGCAGCCAGACCTGATGTGTTTTTTACAGAGTTTACAAACACAGAGAGTTATTGTCACCCAGAGGGGATCCGAAGTGTGCGTGGACGTTTGACTTTTACAGAGGATGAACAGCCAATTGTAGCCCATATATGGGGGGATAAGCCTGAATACTTTCGGCAAATGAGTATTGGTATGGCGAAACTGGGCTTTCAGGGTGTCGATATCAATATGGGCTGTCCAGTACCCAATGTGGCACAGAACGGGAAGGGAAGTGGCCTTATTCGTCGTCCAGAGGTTGCAGCCGATTTAATACAGGCAGCAAAAGCAGGCGGTTTGCCCGTAAGTGTAAAGACAAGGCTTGGGTACACAGATGTAGACGAATGGCAGGACTGGCTAACACACATATTGGAACAAAACATTGTTAATCTTTCCATCCATCTGCGTACAAGGAAGGAAATGAGCAAAGTAGATGCTCATTGGGAGCTGATCCCGGAGATTAAAAAACTTCGAGATCAGGTGGCACCAGATACACTTTTGACGATCAATGGGGATATCCCTGACCGTCAGACTGGCCAAAAGCTTGTTGATCAATATGGGGTTGATGGGGTTATGATTGGGCGCGGAATTTTCCATAATCCATTTGCCTTTGAAAAGGAGCCGAAAGATCATAGCAGTCAGGAATTGCTTGATCTCTTAAGATTGCATCTCGATCTCCATGATAAATATTCAAAATTAGAGCTGCGGCCGTTTAAGGCTCTTCATCGCTTTTTTAAGATATATGTCAAAGGATTTCGAGGGGCGAGTGAATTAAGAAATCAATTAATGAACACAGAGTCAACAGATGATGCGCGTGAATTGCTTGATAACTTTACATCAAAGAACCTTGATGGAAACAATAACTGAATTTTTAAAGGAGGATGGGTAAGCGCCCATCCTCCTTTTCAGAAAATTTTCATATACATACATTCCGCACATGTAGAGTGTTCGCTACTTATAAGGGAAAGATAAACAAGTAATTTGGAGTAAAGAGCCATTCGATATGGAGGAGCTCTTAATATTTTGCACGTTGTTGAGATTTTAGCCTTTTTGATATGAGGGATAGGGCAGTGTGGCTTGGGGACAGTCCTATTTTTCTTATCCAGGCATCTATATTCAAAATAACTATTTAACAAATTTTCACTTTTAACTTTGAAAACGGTATGATATATTAAAAATAATTTAATAATTCAATTTAAATAAGTGCTCACATTTGTGAGGTAAAAGGGAAACTAGTGGAATTCTAGTGCAGCCCCCGCTACTGTAAGAGCCGATGAAATTACAATACCACTGAGAAATTGGGAAGGTGTAAGAGTAAAAAGAAGCTTTAGTCAGGAAACCTGCTTATTTAAACGACACTTGCTTTTCGGAGGGAGAAGTATAGGCGGGACAATCATATTTATTGTATTGTTTTTGTGTTTCAGTATAATGTTTTATTTATATTGTTATTTTCACATGCCTGTATTCCTTTGAAAAGGAGTGCAGGCATTTTTTAATTGGAGGTAAGCCGATGAAAAAGGGGAAAATTTTTGTTGTTGGTTTCGGTCCTGGAGATCGTGAGCATATTACAAAACGAGCTGTCGATGCATTGCAGCAGAGTGATTGTATTATTGGATATAAAACATACGTAGAGCTTATTGAACCGTTTGTAACAGCAAAATCCATTGTTAGTACGGGCATGACAGAAGAAGTATCGCGTGCTCAAGATGCGGTAAAGAAAGCTGAAGCAGGCAATATGGTCTCAGTGATTTCCAGTGGAGATTCAGGCGTATATGGCATGGCTGGTTTGGTGTATGAAGTGCTGATTGAAAAGGGTTGGACTGAAAAAGAAGGGATTGCCGTAGAAATTGTTCCGGGTATTTCAGCGATCAATTCATGTGCGAGTTTATTGGGTGCTCCAGTCATGCATGATTCCTGCACGATAAGTTTAAGTGACCATTTAACGCCTTGGACTGTTATTGAAAAGCGCATTGAAGCAGCTGCTATGGCAGATTTTGTGATTGCTTTATACAATCCGAAAAGCGGGCGGCGGACACGTCAAATTGTAGAGGCGCAAAATATTCTATTAAAATATCGTTCTCCTGATACACCAGTGGGGCTTGTGAAAAGTGCCTACCGTGAAAAACAAAATGTAGTGCTGACAACACTAGCGGAAATGCTTGAACATGATATAGGAATGCTGACAACTGTTATTATCGGGAATGCTTCTACATTCTTTTATGACAATAAAATCATTACCCCACGAGGGTATCAGCGTAAATATACGTTAGGGGAAGAGACACAAAGTTTAAAACCGCATCAACGTTTGAAAAAGGAAGCTGAACCATGGGCATTAAATCAAGAAACTGGGGAAACGGCCGCTGGTTATGAGCAAATAGTGAAAAAAAAACAAGAATTTAGCTCTTTAGATATGGCTTTAAAGGCTGTATCTATGGTGACTAAATCGGAATTGGAAAATCCATTTTTCGTACAGCAGCCGATCGAAGAAATATTGGAATTTGCTGTTTCCCCTGGTGTTGCTAATAAAATGATCACTCCGGAGCAAATGCGAGTGTTAGCAGAAACCATTGAAGAGAAAGGCACCATGGAATATACCCCAGACCATCGTTTTTTAGTAAAGATTCCAACCGATCAGCCTGAATCGATTGTTCAGAAACTTGAGCAAAACGATCTAACGGTTATGCCAGTGGGCGATGTTTTAAATTTAAAAGCTTGTGATTTTTGCTACGGAGAAAAAGCAGAATCCATTCCATATGCAGAAGAAATTGCTGCAAAATTGGGAGGTTTAAAGCTTCCAAAAGAATTACATATCGGATTCAATGGCTGCGGTATGGCATGTTATCGAGCTGTATTTGATGATATCGGGATCGTTTACCGCAAGAAAAAATTTGATTTATTTATTGGTGCAAAGCCAGTGGGCCGTACAGCCCATGCTGCTCAGCCAGTGGCAGAAGGAATTGAACCAGATCAGCTACTACCGTTATTAACAAAAATTATAGAAGAATACAAACAAAATGCACATCCAAATGAGCGCCTTTTTAAATATTTTAAACGTGTGAAAAAAATCCAGTATTTTAACTATCAGGATATGAGCTCCAAAATTGAAGTCGAGCCGGCACCATGTGGAGACTAGGAGGTATACATGATTTTATTTTTGGCAGGCACAAGTGATGCGAGAGCATTAGCCATTAAATTGCTAAATCAAGGCTATCCATTATTAGCCACAGTTGTCACAGAATCTGCAGCCGAAAGTTTAAAAGCCCAGCATATTCCTTATCAAGTGGGGCGGTTATCAGTGGATGACATGATGGCACTTATTCAGAAGCAAAAGATGACCTGTGTAATCGACGCCAGCCATCCATATGCGGAAGAAGCTTCGAAAACCGCAATGGCAGCAGCAAAAGCATGTGATATTCCATATATTCGTTATGAAAGACCAAAAGAACAGTTTCATTCTCCGCTTATTACAGAAGTGGAAAGTTATGAAGAGGCGGCAAAATCAGCTCAATCTCATAAAGGAACAATCATGCTGACAACAGGAAGCAAAACATTAGAACGATTTACGAACTATTTAATGCGTGATGAAATCCGGCTTATTTGCAGGATGCTTCCAAATATCGGGAATATGGAGAAGTGCAATCAGTTAGGCATTAAACAAAAGGACATTATTGCGATCCAAGGCCCATTTTCGGAATCATTAAACAAAGCACTATATGAGCAATATAATGTGACGTTAATGATTACAAAAGAAAGCGGCAAAGTGGGATCTATGGATGAAAAAATGTCAGCTGCTCTGCAATTAGGGATACCTGTTCTCTTAATAAAACGACCAGCGATTGAATATGAAAATTTTTGTACTTCTTTCGAAGAAGTGACTAAAACTTTGGGGGGGATTTATTCATGGCAAACATGAACTTTAATACAACATTCACACCGGTAACGGTAGATCCAGACAAAATTTATGATCACAGTTTCAACATTATTAAAGAAGAGATGGGCGAACATTCATTTACAGATGAGCAATGGCTGGTTGTTCGGCGGGTCATTCATGCCTCAGCAGATTTTGAGTTAGGACGGAGCATGATTTTTACACCTGATGCTATTGAAGCAGGGGTTAAATCCATTTTAGCGGGTCGTCATGTAGTGGCAGATGTACAAATGATTGAAAGCGGATCTGGCCGTAAGCGATTCCAAAAGCATGGCGGGGACTTGCATTGTTTTATTGCCGATGAAGATGTTTCAAAGGAAGCGAAGGCTCAAGGAACAACACGAGCGATTATTTCTATGCAAAAAGCATCGCGTTTACATGAAGGAGGGATATATGCCATTGGTAATGCACCAACCGCGTTGTTGGAATTAATTCGTTTAATTAAAGAAGGGGCTGCAAAACCTGACCTAATTATTGGAATGCCAGTTGGCTTTGTTTCAGCAGCAGAATCGAAAGCAGAGTTATCCGTTCTTGAAGGAATCCCATTTATTACGAACACAGGAAGAAAGGGTGGCAGTACAGTGACGGTAGCAGCACTTAATGCCATTTCGATTATGGCAGATGAGCGAGCAAAAGAAACGAAATAAAAAAGACCCTTCACAAATGCGTCATGGCTACACGACAGGGTCTTGTGCAACTGCGATGACAAAGGCAGCACTGCAGGCTCTTGTGATGGGACAGGTACCAAAGGAAGTCACGATATATTTGCCGGTTGGCCAGTATGCAACCTTTAAAGTAACGACTTTTGAAGTATCAGATGACCGGGTCATGTGCGAAACGATCAAAGATGCCGGGGACGATCCGGATGCTACACATCAAGCAAGAATTCAAAGTACGGTTCGTTATGTAAAAGAAGAAGGCATCCATTTAGATGGCGGGATTGGGGTAGGGCGAGTGACTAAAGCGGGGCTTCCTGTACCTGCAGGTCAAGCTGCGATAAACCCTGTGCCGCGTAAAATGATATCTGGTGTTGTACAAGAGGCTATAGAAAAATTTAATTTGGATTGTGGAATTGAAGTGATCATCTCCGTACCGGATGGGGAAGAGATTGCTAAAAAAACCTTGAATGGGCGACTAGGCATTATTGGAGGAATTTCCATATTAGGTACACGAGGAACAGTGGTGCCATTTTCAAGTTCTGCTTATATGGCAAGTATTGTTCAAGCAATCAATGTTGCAAAAGAAGCAGGATGTGAGCATTTAGTGATTACCACGGGGGGACGCAGTGAAAGATTTGCCATGCAGCAGTATCCTCATTTACCAGAGGAAGCCTTTATAGAGATGGGCGACTTTGTCGGTTTTACGCTAAAAAATATGGCAAGAAAGAAAATTCCAATGGTCTCGCTAGTAGGGATGATGGGAAAGTTTTCAAAAGTGGCACAAGGCGTTATGATGGTTCACTCCAAAAGCGCACCTGTTAGCTTTGAGTTTTTAGCAGGCATTGCAAATAAAGTAGGTGTTAAGGAAGAAACGCAGCGAGAAATTTTACAGGCGAATACAGCTTCACAGGTTGGTGAAATGCTTCAGGGAAACGATGAATTCTTTGCAGCACTATGTAAAAATTGCTGCTACTATGCACTGAATCACCTAAACACTGACATGAAAGTGTCAACAACCTTGTATGCTATGAATGGAGATTGTTTAGGAAAGGCTGAGAATATTGACAAATTGGATGAAGATGATTGGTATCGGGGATAATGGCCCGAAAGGATTGCTCCCCCAATATATAGAGTGGATTTATGAAAGTGATGTACTTGTAGGCGGGGAACGTCATTTGCGTTTTTTCCAAGAGTTTAAAAAAGAGAAAAAAGTAATCAAAGGTGGTTTGTCAGCGTTAACAGCTGAATTACAGCAAGAAACACGTAATGTCGTTATTTTAGTATCTGGTGATCCACTGTTTTATGGACTTGGCAGTGTACTTGCGAAAAAGCTTCCATTAGAGATTTATCCTTATATCAGCTCTGTACAGCTCGCTTTTTCTAGAATGCAGGAAAGCTGGCAGGATGCATATGTTGTCAGTTTGCACGGCCGATCTATGAAAGGTTTGGCACAAAGAATTGATGGACGTAAAAAAGTGGCTGTTTTAACGGATGAAACGAATTCTCCCCAGGCAATTGCAAAGTATTTAAAGCGTTTCGGCATGACAGAATATGATGCCTTTGTTGCTGAAAATTTACAAGGTGAAAACGAACGCTGCCGCTTTTTCACAATAGACGAAATGGAGCAAGCCTCATTTTTTCCTTTAAATGTTGTGATTTTAAAGCAAAGATTGTTGGTCGAACGCACCCCTATTGGAATTCCGGATGATGCCTTTCTTCAGCGAAAGCCAGATAAAGGATTAATTACTAAAAAAGAAATTCGAACCCTTTGTTTACAAGAGCTAGGGCTGAAAAAAAATAGCATTGTTTGGGATATTGGAACCTGCACGGGTTCAGTTGCCATTGAAGCAGCGAAAATGGCTCGAGAAGGTGCAGTGTATGCAATCGAAAAAAATGAGGGCGACCTTAAAAACTGCTTGGAAAATCAATTAAAACATCGTACAGATTTTGTTGCCGTTCTAGGGAAGGCACCTGACCGTTTAGACGAATTTCCAGACCCGCATGCCATTTTTATTGGCGGCAGCGGTGGAAATATGGAGTATTTATTGCAAACCTGTATATCACGCTTACAGCCAGGTGGCCGCCTTGTTATGAACATTGCGACGATCGAAAATCTGACAGAAGCCTTGCAGCATTTAAAAACATTAGGCTGTGAAGTATCCATCATACAAGCACAGATTTCAAAAAGTAAGCCAATCTTAAATTTAACGCGCTTTGTTCCGTTAAATCCAGTCTTTATTTTGACAGCAAAGAAAGGAAAAGAATCATGAAAATAGGAACTTTATATGGATTAGGTGTAGGTCCGGGAGATCCAGAATTAATCACGGTAAAAGCATTTCGCAGATTACAAGAAAGCCCGGTCATTGCTTATCCGAAAAAATTAAAGGGCAGTAAATCGTATGCCCATCGTATTGTTGAAGTGTATATTAACCCTGCTGAAAAAGAGATGCTTGGTTTAGTATTCCCTATGACAAAAGATGAAGATACCCTGCGTACTGAGTGGACAAAATCAGCGGAAGCTATTTATAGCTATTTAGTTCAAGGGAAAGATGTAGCTTTTGTGACAGAAGGGGATCCGATGCTGTTCAGCACATTTATTCATTTAATGAACTTAATGAAATCAATCCACCCAGATGTCCCGGTTGAAACGGTCGCGGGCATTTCGTCTTTTAATGGTTCTGTAAATCGCTTAGGGATTGCGTTGGCTGATGGTGATGACCATGTGGCTATGATTCCTGCTACGGAGGATATGGAGGAGATGCGCCGGGTGATTGAAACCCACGATGCAATCGTCTTTATCAAAGTAGCCAAAGTATTAGACGCAATGCTCGATCTGCTAGAGGAAATGAAATTATTAGAAAGTACACATGTTGTTACAAAAGTTACATCTGACGAAGAGGTGATTTGGAAGGTCAATGAACTTCGGGGGGCAGAATTAAATTACTTGTCATGTATGGTGGTGCGGAAATAATGAAGAAAATTTCGATTATCGGAGCAGGTCCTGGAGATCCGGATTTAATTACAGTGAAAGGTTTAAAGCTATTAAAGGAAGCCGATGTTGTGATGTATACCGATTCGCTCGTTAGTGATACGTTAGTAGCGGAAGCGAAGGAGTCGGCAGAAATTATCCGTACAGCTGGGATGCATCTGCAGGAAATGGTGGATTGCATCGTCGAGCGTGTCAATGCAGGCAAAACGGTTGTACGTTTACATACAGGCGATCCGGCCATGTACGGGGCAACGATGGAACAAGTGGCACTCCTGAAGCAGCATGATATCAGCTGTGAAGTGGTTCCAGGTGTAAGTTCTGTTTTTGCATCTGCAGCAGCAGTTGGAGCGGAGCTGACGATTCCAGATTTAACGCAAACGCTTATTTTAACTCGGGCTGAAGGGCGTACACCTGTTCCAGAGCGTGAAAAATTACAGGCACTGGCAAGCCATCACTGTACGATTGCCATGTTTTTAAGTGCAACATTAACAAAGAAAATCACGAAAGAATTGCAGGCAGCAGGCTGGGCAAACGACACACCAGTTGCCGTTGTGCAGCGAGCTTCGTGGCCGGATCAAAAAGTTGTCCGCACAACACTGGCTGAATTAGATGAAGCGATGCGTGTCAATGGCATTCGCAAGCATGCGATGATTCTAGCAGGCTGGGCATTAGACCCGCATATCCATGAAAAAAACTATCGTTCGAAGCTATATGACAAAACCTTTACTCATGGCTTCCGCAAAGGAGTGAAGGCGAATGATTAGTTTACATGAAGGTGAAATTCCTGTAATCGAAAAGCGCAGACCATATGCCCTCGTCGCTATTACTAAACATGGGGTGGTACATGCAAGGAGCTATGCGGAAAAATTCCCGTATGCGGACCTGTATTATATGAAGAAATTCGAGCAGGGCGACGAAGAAGCACGTAACATTCAGTTATTTGATGGTTCGGTTCGCCTATTATTGCCCGCTTTGTTCCAGCAGTATAAAGGAATCATCTGCATCATTTCCCTCGGAGCTGTCGTTCGCATGATTGCTCCACTTTTGATGGATAAAAAGAAAGACCCTGCCGTGTTAGTAGTGGATGATAAAGGTCAGTATGTTGTCAGCGTATTATCAGGTCATATTGGCGGTGCCAATGCTTTAACCCATGAATTCGCAAAAGCGATTGGTGCTGCACCCGTTGTGACAACCGCATCAGATGTTCAAAAAACGATTCCTGTGGATTTATTTGGCGCTCAATTTGGATGGATGTGGGATAGCGAAGAAAAATTAACACCTGTTAGTGCTTCTGTTGTCAATGAAGAGCATGTTGCGATTGTGCAGGAAACGGGGGAAAAAAATTGGTGGATGTACGATCGTCCAATTCCGGACCATTTGAAAATGTATCCATCAATAGATGAAGCAATCATGGCAAAGCCACAAGCGGCACTGCTCATTACAGATCGTATAATGGAGCCGCATGAAGAGGTGCTGCTCGAGAACGGAGTTGTATATCGTCCGAAGTCAATTGTACTTGGCATTGGCTGTAATCGTGGTACGGCAATAGCAGAAATTGAACAAGTTATAGATGAAGCATTAGCGGAGCTGAGTTTAAGCAAAAAAAGTGTCAAAGCAGTTGCATCCATCAATTTAAAGAAAAACGAGACAGGCTTGCTTGAATTAACAGCTAAATATAACTGGCCGTTTGTTACTTACACACCTGAACAGCTGAATGAAATCCCAATGCAAAATCCGTCAGAAACCGTATTTAAATATACAGGTGCGTATGGTGTGAGTGAGCCGGCCGCAATGCGTTATGCGAATGCGAAGGAATTATTGCTGGAGAAAAAGAAAAGCGGAAATGTGACCATTTCCATTACACGTGTCAACTATGAGGTGGAAGCACAATGAATCGTTTTATCCTAGCTGGTACTGGGAGCGGTGTTGGAAAAACAACTTTCACCATCGGTATCATGCGAGCGCTTATGAAGCGTGGTTTAAACGTCCAAGGCTTTAAATGCGGCCCGGACTATATAGACCCAACGTATCATACAGCTGTCACCAAACGCCCTTCTCGTAATATTGATAGTTTCATGATGGACCATGATACAGTCCGTGCCATTGTCGCAAGAGCCAGCCAAGATGCAGATGCAGCTATTATTGAGGGGGTGATGGGCTTTTATGATGGCAAATCCCCATTATCAAATGAAGGATCTGCAGCCCATATTAGTGAGATTACAAAAAGTCCAGTCATTCTAATTGTCAATGCGGCAAGTATGGCAAGAAGTGCAGCAGCGATTGTCAAAGGGTTTCAGTTGTTGGATGGAAACTCTAACATTGTGGGTGTTATTGCCAATCAATTAGGAAGTAAAAGCCATTTTGAAATTGTCAAATCTGCGATTGAACAAGAATGTGGAATTCCGGTCATTGGCTATCTGCCAAAAGGAGCTGTACCTAAGATGCCAAGTCGCCATCTGGGTTTAGTGCCAGCCATTGAACGCGGTGATTTAGATTCATATTTTGATAGTCTTGCAGCAGCGATTGAAGAAACAGTGGATATGGAACAGCTGCTGGAAATGACAAAAACACAATCATTGGACGTTGCTGCATCTATTTTTGATGCACAGCCGCAAAGGCAAGAAGTACATATAGCCGTTGCCAGGGATGCCGCCTTTAACTTCTACTATGAAGAAAATTTAGAATTACTGAGTGCATACGGTGCAACATTGCATTACTTCTCTCCATTACAAAATGAGGAAGTACCAGTAAAAGCGCAGGGGCTGTATATCGGCGGCGGTTTCCCGGAAGAGTTTGCTGAAGCATTGGCGAAAAATGAGGCAGCGAAGCAATCAATACGGGACGCGCTTATGAGGGGACTGCCAACATTAGCAGAATGCGGCGGTTTTATGTATTTAACGAAGGAAATGGTGAATCGTCAAGGACAGGTATTCCCGATGCTCGGGGTGATTCCTGGACGTGTGCGGATGCAAGATAAATTAGTGGCATTAGGCTACAGGGAAATGACAGGTGTCCCTGGCAACTTCCTAATTAATGAAGACGAGCAGGCAAAAGGGCATGAATTCCATTACTCAACGTATGAAGGGGAGCATGCATCCCCAGCCTATTTTAGTAAAGGCCGTTTTCGTGCTCGGCAAGAGGGGTATTTAGCTGAAAATCTTGTAGCGGGCTATGCCCACTTTCATTTTGCTTCGTATCCCCAGCTTGTAAAAAATTGGCTGACAGCATGTTTGGAGGTAGACAATGAATTATTTCCCACTATTAATGAATATTGACTATAAAAAGGTTGTCGTTGTTGGGGGCGGGCATGTAGCACGTCAGAAGGTGGAAGCGCTGCTGACTACAAAAGCGCTAGTGACAGTGATAAGCCCAGAGGTAACGGAAACATTGCAGCACTATATCAATGAAGGGCTTGTGACTTGGAAAGACAAAGCCTTTGAACCGGCTGATTTAGATGATGCAGCCCTGATTTTCGCCGTTACAAACGACGAAGGAGTAAACAATGCAGTGGAAGAAGCGGCACAGCATTGGCAATTACTCAGTCGTGCGGATGCAAAAGGACGAGTTGATTTTATCAACCCGGCAGTTGTTCGCCGGGGGGATTTCGTTGTGACCGTATCGACGTCAGGAGCAAGTCCAGGTCTAACACGCCAAGTAAAGATAGACTTAGCAGAGCAATACGGAGAGCATTACACGCAGTATGTGGCTTTTTTAAAGGAAGCACGTCAGAAAATTTTAAAAGTTTTTACCGGTGATTTGAAAAAACAACTACTAGCTGAGCTGCTAGATCCACAGATATTACAGTGGATGGAGCAAGGTGAAAAGCAAAAATGTGAAGCCTGGCTGGAGCAGCGTATAGGAGAAAAACGGTGAGCGGATTTGTATATATTGTAGGAGCTGGTCCTGGTGACCCTAAACTATTGACGATTCGCGGGTTGGAGTGCATTCAGCAAGCAGATGTGATTTTATATGACCGTCTAGTAAACATTGAATTATTATCCCATGCGAAAGCTGGTACCGAGCTGATTTATTGTGGAAAAGAACCAGGAAGGCATGGACTGATTCAGGATGAAATTCATCGTGTGCTAGTGGAACAAGCCAGTCTTGGCAAGCAAGTACTTCGCTTAAAAGGCGGCGACCCATTTGTCTTTGGACGTGGCGCAGAGGAAGCCGAGATTTTACGAAAAGCCGATATTCCCTTTGAAATCGTGCCTGGTATTACAGCAGGAATTGCCGCGCCTGCGTATGCAGGGATTCCTGTGACACATCGTGACCATGCTGCAAGCTTTGCGATTGTTACAGGTCATGGCAGCCCGGATAAGGAGCAAGACTTTCTAAATTGGTCTGCGCTTGCACAAATTGATACGGTGGCCTTTTATATGGGGGTAGGCAATATCGCCCATATCACGACAAGCTTAATAACCTATGGTAAAAGTGAAACAACCCCTGTTGCCGTCATTGAATGGGGCACAACAAAAAAACAGCGTACGATTACAGGCAATCTCTCAACGATTGCACAAGATATTCAAGAACATCGTATCTCTAATCCAGCAATGATTTTGGTGGGTGATGTGGTCAGTGTTCGGAATCAAATTGCCTGGTTTATAGAAAAGGAGCATGAACTATGTTAGATACATTAAAACAACGCCGTGCGATTCGCCAATTTGATCCGCGCGAAGTGGAACGTGAAAAAATTGAGACGTTATTAGAAGCAGCAACGTATGCACCAAATGACCGTATGCGTGAACCCTGGCATTTCTATGTATTACAGGGTGACAGCCTAAAACGTTATGAGCAAGTGGCACTCGATTATTTACAAAAACGCTTCCCAACTAAACCTCATCTAGTGGAAAGTTCATTGAAAGCTATTACAAAAACCCCGCTTATCATTGTGGTGACCTCTGCCATTGTCGATGGAGATGAAGGGGCAACAAAAGATAATACCTTTGCAGTCAGCAGTGCCATTATGTCGATGTGGTTAATGGCCGAACAGTTAGGATTAGGCATGGTATGGCGTACACGTGGTGTTGGCTTAGTACATGATACAGAATTGCATACTTTTATTGATGCATCGGATAGCGAGCAATTAGTAGGGACGTTATGCATTGGTTACCCTGCAGAAGAAATCACTTCCGTGAAAAAGCGTACACCATTTGCAGAAAAAACAACTTGGCTATAAGGAAGTTTGTACATGGCACGATATTAGACTGACCAAACAGCATTTACAAAAATGTGTATGCAGTATGGGCAACTGTCACAAATACAAAAAACGGGTTGTCCATTTATGTTGTGGATACCCGAGGAGAAGATTCAATGATAAAAGGACCCCCTTTACAAATTGATTTTGAAAAGCTGTGGAAAGAAGGAATGTTAGATTGGCATGGGAAGATGCCAGAACGCATGGTCGATGATGAGCTGGAAGAAGCATTTTGGGCACAGTCTATGAAGAAAAAAATAGATAAGGAAACAGATGATTATGCGAAAGAAATTTACGAAAAAGTGAAAGAGCATATTCCGCAACATTCAAGCTGTATTGAGATTGGACCGGGATGGGGCAACTATACATTCCCGCTCAGTGAAGATGTAAAAAGGTTAACATTAGTTGATGGCTCTGAATGTGTGCTTGCGTATTTAAAACAATATTTTGATAGCGATGCATCTGTTCAGTTTGTTCATAGTAAATGGGAAGAAGCACAAATCGAGCAGCATGATGTTGTTATAGGGGTGAATTGCTTTTATCGTATGTATGAAATGAATGCTGCGCTAAAAAAAATGAACAGGCTTGCCAAAAAGCGTGCCATCATTGGCTTAACAACAGGACCTATTCAGCCGCATTATGTTATTTTAGATGAGCGGTTTGGTTATGACATTAAATATCCACGCCGTGATTATATGATGATCGTCAATATGCTGTATCAGTTAGGCATATATGCAGATTGTGAACTGCTTAAGCTAGAGCGTATCTATCGTTATGAAACATTGGAACAACTATATGAAGCACAAAGCAAAAAAATCTTATCACCCGAGTTTGATATGGCCCATGTGAAAGCCTCACTCAAACACTTCATTGTAATGGAGGACGGTCAATATGTGTACCGACATCCATTTTATGCTGCCATCATTAGCTGGGATCCAGTAAAGAGTATATGACTAAGACTCGTTTTACATTACTGATAGGGGTATTAATTGGGGGATTGCTTGCTTCTATGACTTTTGCGGTGATGGTAGGCTCTGTTGAAATAACACCGCGCCTGATCTGGGAAGTACTATTCTCCAAGCTTGGTATATTAATAGAAACAGATGCTTCAAAAGCACAAACCATCATTATTTGGGATATACGATTCCCTCGTATAGTACTTGCCTCCATTGTAGGAGCTGCCCTATCGATTTGCGGTGCAGCCATTCAAGCATTAGTAAAGAATTCGATTGCAGACCCATACATTTTAGGGGTATCGTCAGGTGCCTCAGTTGGGGCAGCATCGGTCATTTTACTTGGTGCATTTAGTGTACTAGGGGTCTATGCCATATCCCTTGCCGCTTTCCTAGGGGCCATTTTTGCGGTCGTGATCGTGTTTTTACTAGCGCGCGTCAATGGACGCATTTCTGTCATTCGGTTACTTTTGGCAGGGATTGCGATTTCGATGGTGTTATCCGCAATGACCAATTTTATGCTGATGATGTCTAAGCAGCAAGGCGGCATTCAAGCGGTCATGCATTGGATGCTCGGCAGTTTGGCAGGTGCGAAGTGGTCAAATCTGGCGGTCCCATTTTTTTCGCTGCTGCTCGTATTTATTCTGCTGCTTATGAACTATCGCCAGCTTAATGCTCTGCTGCTTGGTGAAGAAACCGCCGCTACTCTTGGCGTAGACCTGGATCGATTTCGAATCTTTATCATCCTCTTTGTATCGCTTCTGACAGGTGTTGTGGTCGCGGTCAGCGGAAGTATTGGCTTTGTCGGATTAATTATTCCTCACATTGTGCGGATGATGGTTGGTTCAAATTACAAACTGGTTCTGCCGATTAGTGCATTAATCGGTGCCATTTTCTTAGTTTGGGCGGATATGGCTGCTCGTATTGTTCTGGCACCTGAGGAAATGCCAATCGGGATTATTACAGCTATTTGCGGCAGCCCATTCTTTATTTGGATGCTTAGACGCAAACGTTATTCTTTTGGGGACGGTGAATAAGGATGCTGCAAGTCAAAAATATGTCCTTTTCTATGCTGGATAAGCAAATTTTAAACCATATTACCTTTTCCATTGAGCAAGGAAAATTTGTTGGCATCATTGGACCGAATGGAAGCGGAAAATCGACCATGTTAAAAATTATTTATCGTCATTTAAAACAAACGAGCGGTGCAGTGACGTTATATGAAAAAGATATTCATCTTATCCCCAAAAAAAAGCTTGCTCAGGAAATCGCCGTTGTGAGTCAGGAAACCCCCGTACTCTTTGAATTTACCGTGAAAGATATTGTGATGATGGGGAGAACGCCGTACAAAAAATGGCTGGCAAACGAAAACAAGGAGGATTTTGCCATTGTCGAAGAAAGTATGCGGCTTGCAAATGTGCTGTACTTAGAAAACCGCCCTTTCAGTCAGTTATCAGGCGGTGAAAAGAAACGGGTTATGCTCGCACGCGCACTTGCTCAGCAGGCAAACATTTTGATCTTAGATGAACCAACCAATCACCTTGATATCGAACATCAATATCAATTAATGGATTTAGTGAAGGATCTTCCTATTACGATTGTAGCAGCCCTGCATGATTTAAATTTAGCAGCTGCTTATTGTAATGAAATACTTGTCATGAAAGAGGGGTCTCTCTATATGAAAGGGACACCAGAACAAGTACTGACAGAGGAAACATTGAAGCATGTATTTCATGTGCAGGCAGGTGTATCAAAGAATCCCTTTACAAAAAAACTACATTTATTTTTTTACACACACTATTAAATCGAATTGAGGATATAGGAATATGAAAAATGTAAGAATTGGGACTTCTCTGTTCTTAATGGTATTACTATTATTAGGAGCATGCTCTGGTGAAGAAGCGAACACATCAGAGATAAAAAATGAGCAGACTAAAAAAATGGTTATAGAAAATGAAGGGTTTGTTATTGAATACGAAGAAGCACCAAAACGTGCGATTTCATTAAATCAACATGTGACAGAAATCATGTTAGCACTTGGTTTAGAAGATTCAATGGTGGGCACAGCATTCTTGGATAATGAAATCTATGAGCCTTTACAGGAAGCCTACGACCAGGTACCAGTATTGGCTGAACAATATCCATCAAAAGAGCAAGTCATCTCAGTGGAAGCAGACTTTCTATATGGCGGGTGGGAAAGTGCCTTCAATGAGAAAAATATTGCAACACGTGAAGAGTTGAAGGAGTTGGGAATTAATAGCTATTTACAATCCTCATCCGTTAAAGTTGCACCAACACTAGAAGATGTTTATACAGATATTCGCAATATAGCAACAATTTTCCGGGTGGAAGACCGCGGTGAAAAATTGATTGACCAAATAAGTCAAGATGTTGAAGGAATTACCTCTCATTTGCCGGAAGTAACAGAGCCGCTGGATGTTTTAGTTTTCGATAGCGGCCAAACGGATGTGTTCACTGCCGCACAAAACTTTATGAATACACTGGTGACAATGGCTGGCGGCAACAATGTCTTTGGGGATGTGAAAGGAAACTGGGCGACCGTTTCAAAGGAAGATGCCGTAGAACGTCAGCCAGAAGTGATTGTTGTGATTGATTATGGTTCAACAACAGCGGAACAAAAAATGGAGTTCTTAAAAAAGGATCCAGCATTAAGCCAAACACCTGCTGTACAAAACGAACGTTTTGTCATTTTACCTTTATCAGCAGCATCGGAAGGTGTTCGTGCAGCAGAAGCCATTGAAATCTTAGCAAAAGGCTTCTATCCGGATGCTTTTTAATAGTATGAGAGGGAGGCCAACTTATGACAACCTGGAATTTAGAGCAAATGCAGCGTCACCTGCTCATTTGTAATGGGGCAACCTGTATGGGAGCAGGAGCAGAAGAAGTCACACAGCAAATTCGTAAGGAAATCCGAAAAAACCGTTTGGATGAGCATATTCATACCTCGCGTACACGCTGTAACGGCCGTTGTAAAGATAAATGTGTCGTCATTGATTACCCAAAAGGGACCTGGTATTCGGTTCAGCAAGAAGAAACGGCACGTGACATCGTTCATGAAGCTGTTAAAGAGGATGCTGTCATTTATTCTATGGAACACGGTGAACGCAAACGCCGGGATAACCGTATTAAAGGAATCGATAAATATAAGAAAGGAAAGGGACCAATGAAAAAAGCTATATTATTTGTCGGGCATGGCAGCAGGATGGAGGAAGGGAATATAGAAGTCCGCCAATTTGTCGGTCAAATGAGAGAATACATTGATCCAGCCCTTTTGGTGGAAACGTGTTTTTTAGAATTTGCCTCACCAACTATTGAAGATGGCATTCAGCTCTGTGTGGAAAAAGGTGCGGATGAAATCCATGTCATTCCCATCATCTTATTACATGCAGGACACTCAAAGCTGCACATTCCAGCAGAAATTGAACATGCCAAAGAGCATTTCCCCGATGTTCAATTTACCTATGGCCAGACGATAGGGGTGCATGAGGAAGTATTTGAAATTTTAAAAACAAGACTTACAGAAACAGGCTTTGATATGGATCAAAAGCATGAGGATACGGCGATTTTATTAATTGGACGGGGCGGCAGCGATCCATATGCCAATGCTGATTTTTATAAGATTAGCAGATTGTTATGGGAAAAGTTAAATGTATCCATCGTTGAAAGCGCCTTTATGGGGGTAACGACGCCAACTGTGCAGGATGGGATGGAGCGCTGTATGAAACTAGGTGCCAAAAAAATCATCATGCTGCCGTATTTCTTATTTACAGGAATTCTAATGGAAAGAATGAATAAAATGGCCGAACAGTTTAAAGAGACTTATCCTCATCTATCCATAGAGATTGCTGAATATTTTGGCTACCATCCAAAGTTAAGAATGGTCCTGTTAGAACGTATGAATCAAGCCTTAAACGGGACTTCAACAGGAATGCAAGACTTAGAAAATTTCCGTAAATATGCGAAAGAACATGGATATGAACATCATCACCATCACCATAATTAAATGGCTAGAAAACCGGATCGATTACTGGAGGCTCGTTTTTCATTTACCACTTTTCACTAGTAATAAATTGTACTTTTGCAGTACCCTCATTTAGGTTTCTTTTTTTATGTTATAAGAAATAGTGTTGTTAACAGATTGCAGTAGATTTGTTCATGATAAATAAGAGGGTTGGGTGGTTGCTCCCTGTGGTATGTGTCGGGAGTTAATTAGTGATTATGGGAAAAATACAGATGTAATCATTTATAATGATAAATTAGGTAAAGTGTAATGTAATAGAGTTATTACCAGTAAAATATACAAGTGATATTGAATATTTTCATCTTCCTAAAACGGGGCAATAGCGGAAGACCATTATTATCTTTTAAGAGTATCTTGAAATCAAGCCTTCACGAAGCGGCTATATGTGGAAGAACTTTATAGTAAGGAAAATTAAATAGATAAATCTTAGATAAAAATAAGTACAACCTCCCAATCTTAGGGAAGATTGAGAGGTAAGTCGGTTATTAACCGAAATATTATTTTTTTACAGCATGGATGTAATGAATCGTTTCGAATGCAGATAAGTAGTCAGTACGATTTCGAAAGAATTGATTATTAATCGTAACAGGGGATAAATGTTCATAAATGAGTAACCTGACTTTTCTAACATTTTCTCCATTTCATCATAAGTAAAACATGATTTCATAGGCTCACCACTAGCTGAAGCCATTTGAACCATATTTTGAACTCGGTTAGACATTCCTTTTTCTTCAAAGAGTTTGTCGTCTGCATAATCAAAAACGATAGAACTTCCAGATGGAACTTTGGTAAATAATTTAGTAATCAAGTTGGCATTTTCCTCTTTTGTTAAATAATAAGAAACACCTAAAAAACTAAAAAAAGTTTTTCTGTTAGGCATAAAACATTCTTCAACAAGATTTTGAAGAGTAAATTCTTTGGTGAAATCCATTGAAACAAAATGAAGATTATCCGGAATTTGATAATGAGCATTTGCTAACCTTGTCTTTTTAAAGTCTTGTGTGGCTGGATAATCTACTTCAAATATTTCTAAGCTGTCGTTTAATTCTGGATGTCGGAAACAAAAGGTATCTAAGCCAGCTCCTAGAATGACATACTGTTTC
The DNA here is from genome assembly GCF_016908495.1 of Rossellomorea pakistanensis. Lineage (GTDB taxonomy): Bacteria > Bacillota > Bacilli > Bacillales > Bacillaceae_B > Rossellomorea > Rossellomorea pakistanensis. The sequence continues at coordinate 78,860 of NZ_JAFBDZ010000005.1, forward strand.
ACGCCTAGCGACATTTCATGAAATAATATATTTTCGCAATAGGCAGCACGTGCTAAAGGAGTTGGAGAAAGTTGGACTTGTGTAATCCATTTTAAAATTTCATCTGGATGATCTTCAAACTTCTTGGCAATTTCTTTATTAAAGAATTGAATTCCTTTAATCATGTTCTCACGAATATCTAAACATTCTTTTTGGGTAATTAAATCTCTTGCAATAAAATCATCAAAAATTTGGGGTGTATCATATTTACTGTGGTATGCTCGACCAAAGGCTGATATTAAGGAAGTTAAACTTGATTCATTTTTCTTCATACATAAATCCTCCCATATGACAAAAATAAGATCCCCCTGGCCAGGAGAATCTTATTATACACAGAAAAATGTTAAATGTAAATTATAGCATAAATAAAAAATTTTGTCAACAAAAAACACTTTGTTTGATAATAACTAATAAATTCCCTTGTAGGAAACTAAGATATTCTTCTATATATTATGGGAGAAATTCTATTTTAAGTGGTAAAGGATATTACTCAACAAAAGGGCGTTCTTTTTACGAATTTGAAATTTTTAAAGGGGGGGAAAATATGTACATAAGAACAGAAAGATTAATTATACGTAATTTTGAATTGGATGATTGGGAAGAAGTACATGAGTATACTTCCAAAAAGAGTGTGATGAAATATATGCCAGAAGGTGTATTAACAAAAGAAGAAACAAAGGAGTTTGTAAAGGGAAATATGGGTGATTCAGCTGAAAAATTCCCCGTAATACTAGCTGATGAAGATATTTTAATCGGGCATGTAGAGTTCTTCAAATATTTTGGAGAGCATTCTTATGAAATAGGGTGGGTATTTAACCCTGAATATTACAATAAGGGTTACGCTTCGGAAGCTGCATCTGCATTATTAAAATATGGTTTTGATGATCTAAAGATACATAGAATTGTAGCTACATGCCAGCCAGAAAACATTCCTTCTTATCGTGTTATGGAAAAGATTGGAATGAGAAGAGAAGGTTATTTTAAAAAATGCATCCCTCGTGGTGATCAATGGTGGGATGAATATTCCTATGCTATTTTAGAAGAAGAATGGGAGAACCGAATGGCTTCTTCTTAATCGTAAGCGACTTGGGGATAAGTTATGATGCCCCTAGATTTATTTTCAACTTAAGTGATGTTCATCATAATTATATACCTTTTGATACAATTCGAACTTACTTGTTCAATTTTAATCATTATAACCTCGATACTTGGCTGTACAATACTTTTGGAGTTGTTTTTTTATTTATTCCTTTAGGTTTCTTACTTCCATCTGCTTTTTTTAATATAAAAAGTAATAGAACGGTCGTTTTAATATCTCTTTCAGTCAGTATGTTTATAGAGGTTTTACAAAGAGTAACGAACCTTGGAGTATTTGATATAGATGATATGATATTAAATACTATTGGAGCTGCTGTTGGATACTGGATTTATAAAAGTATCTCTAAAAATAAAAAGGCTCATATTCCGTAATCGGTGGGCAATAACGGAAGACCATTATTAATGTCTTGTAAGCTTATCTTGAAATCGAGTCTTCTTCTAAATGGCGCATTTCCGGAGTAAGAAACGCGCTCTTAGGGCCAAATTGTTGTAGATCGAACTTAAATATTATACGGATATTTCACTGTGAAGTTTTATTCTTTCATTAACGATACAGGTTTACTTAGTGAGGAATTTTTTGACAAATCCAAGAATAACAGATATAATTTTTAGAAAATTCTATATTATATGCATTGAAGAGAAGAGTAGTTAAGAAATGGATCTTTACAGAGAGCTCCTATCTGCTGAAAAGGAGTACTATTCGTCTTAATGAATAAAGCCTCGGAGCTTCTTACCAATCTACTTATCATTTAGGGATCGTAAGACGGGTTCTTCCGATATAAAGATAGGGTATGAAAGTACCTGAAGAGGTTGGTATGGTGACATATTAACAAACTGAGGTGGTACCGCGAAGTGATAACTCTCGTCCTCAAGAATGATTTCTTGGAGGTGAGAGTTTTTTATTGCAAACTTTTCATTAGAAATTAATTTTTATATTTAGAGAGGGGTAGTTAAATGAATCCTTTGTTATTAGATGTTCCGTTAAAATTAGAAACAGAGAGACTGATTCTTCGTGCACCACTTCAAACTGGAGACGGGAATATGGTAAACCAAGCAATTAGAGATTCCTTTAATGAATTAAAAGCGTGGTTACCCTTCGCACAAGAACAACCTTCTGTTGAAGAAACAGAGATTAACTTGAGAAATGCTCATATAAATTTTTTAAAAAGAGAAAGCTTTCGTTTTCTTATCTTTCATAAAGGTACCGATGATTTTATTGGAACAACGAGTCTTCAGGGGATAGATTGGGACATACCAAAATGTGAAATTGGATATTGGGTCAACACAAAGTTTGGTAGCAAGGGATATATGACAGAAGCAGTGAAGGAATTAACAAACCTGGGGCTAAATCATATTAAATTTAATAGAATTGAAATTAGGTGCGAATCAACAAATTTGAAAAGTCGATGTATACCTGAAAGGCTTGGATTTGAGTTAGAAGGAACATTGAGGAATGATGACTTATCCGCAGACGGGACCAAACTAACTGACACTTGTATTTATTCGATCGTTTCATAAAGCCTTCTCTGGATTGTACTTAATCAAAAGGGGCAAATTGCTATTATTCATTTATAGGATTGGATAAATACGATTCAAAAGTGGAGGATAAAATGATTTTCTTTAATATAGATGGGACTTTGCTTGACTACGATTATGCAGAACGGGAAGGAATTTTGAACTAACCCTATTTATTTCAATAGAAGATCCAGATGGTAATCCTATTTTAATCGATCAACATCGTTAAGCGGGAAGCCTCCATAGAATAGTAAAAAATGATGAAAATAGAAAAGGCACGATAAAAGTGCCTTTTCTATTAAGGATGCATTCTATTTTGCATTTACATCTGGTTGATGAATGCCAAAGATATTTCCTTCTGGATCCTTATAGTACCCTTGCCAAGCCATGCCAGGCAGAGCGTATTTTGGCAATGCTACCACGCCGCCATTATCAAGAATTTTTGCTTCAATAGCATCGTAATCTTCTACTCCCATTGTACATGCATAGCCATTTAAAGGCTGGTTTGGTTCTGGAGGAGGACTTTGACGTTTCATTAAAGCCCCGTTTATTCCAGGCTCCTCTTCACCGCCAGTCACTGCCCCAAAATAAGGCATTCCAGCATATCCGCTCCAATCTTCAAATGTCCACCCAAATACTTCTCCATAAAACGTTTTAGCACGGTCCATGTCATCGACGTGAATTTCGAAATGAATTAATCTCCCCATGATTACCTCCTAATTTTTCATAAAGATATAAGGAATGAAAGCCTTTAGTATATATTTTCTACTAATCTAATGGACACTCCTTCTTCGTATGGTAGTAAATAATAATTCCGGAGTAAGAAAAGCGATCTTTCTTTATGAATAGGGCTGATTGTGGAAGTAATCGGTGCTTATCTGAATAAGGTAAGCGTTTTTTGACGGAAAAAAGATTGAGTTGAACTCTTGGCTTTGAAATAATTGGTATTAAGTAATAGGGCAGTCTTGCTGAACATCATGATGAACTAAAGGGGGGGTATGTGGTGGGAGTATAATGGGTTTGAAGGAACTTTTATAGCAATGTTGCCTGGAATTTTGTTATTGGGAACGAAAAGTAAAAGAAAGTTAACTATTCCCTTTTCTATATAGGGAATTGGTCTCCTTTTTATCTTGGAGTCGGAGTATATAAAAGATTAGGTAAAAATGAATAATGTATCGTCTTGAGTGAAGGAGTGGCTTGGTATCAACGGTAAATCAACAATATTTATTCTAGGAACCCATCATTTAGACAATCCAGTTAATGGTGATATGTTTATCCCGAACGTAGAGGGTATCCTTTCTGATAAAAGGCAAAGAGAAATAAATAATGTAGTAGATTGTTTAAAAGAGTTCCGTCCAACAAAGGTGGCTCTAGAAGTATTAAAAGAAAATCAAAATCATTTAAATCAAGAATATAGGTCTTTTCGTAACGGAGATTTTCCATTGACGACAAATGAACGTCATCAATTTGGTTTTCAACTAGCAAGTAAGATGAATCTTGAAGAAATATTTGCGGTAGATTGGAACTATAAAATAGAGGGTGTTCCAAATGTTGGGTCTTGGGCAAAAGAAAACAATTCTGAAATATTTGAAGAAGTTGCCACAAAAGAAGAACAAAGGACAAAAAAGGTTGAGAACTTTCTTCAAAACCATACGATAAGAGAATATCTACTTTGGTTAAATGACCCTGAAAACATTAAATCCACACAGGAATCCTATATGAAACTCGCATTAATTGGTAATGAAGAGAATCCAGTTGGGGCTATGTGGACTGCTCAGTATTGGTACTATCGTAATATGGTCATCTATAAAAACTTAGTAGAATTAGTAAATTCACAGGAGGAAAGAATTTTTCTTCTTTATGGTGCTGGACACCTTCATTTACTTATCCAGTTCCTTCAGGAGAGTGGATTTTTTATTGTCAAAACAGCTAGTGATTACCTTGTTCCCTCAATTATAGGGCGTTTCAATAGAATAAGAACAAACGGGCATTAATGGAGTAACGCCTTGTAGAATTTTTGGAAATTTGAAATAATTGTTATTGAGCTAAAAATGCATGGCGACAGTCCCACACCCGCCAAAGCATAAATAACTATTCCGATGAGGAGGATTCTTGTGCGTCCACGACCATTATCTATTGAAAATCCAGAGAATGATAGGTATGTTAGTCTTGTGCCAGATGGGGATATTGAAGAAATACTTAGTAAGCAACGAACTAAGACCATTACCTTCTTGAGCAGCATATCAGAGGAGTCAGCAAGGAAGGCGTACGCACCAGGGAAATGGACTTTAAAAGAAGTGATTGGGCATATGGCCGACGCGGAACGTGTGATGTCGTATCGAATGCTTGCCATTGCGCGAAATGAAAGTGCGCCACTCCCAGCAATGGATCAGGATCAATACGTTTCTGCGGCAAACTTCAACAAATTATCCTGGGAGCAGCTACTAGCTGGTTTAGACACGGTACGCTCCAACACGTTAAGTCTTATTTCAACCATTGATGATGCAGCATGGGATCGTAGTGGAACTGTAATGAATAGCCCGGTTTCGATAGGGACCATTGCATATGGCATTGTCGGGCACGAGTTACACCATTTGAAAGTGATTAGCGATAAGTACTTATAAGTCTTTTTCTAACAATGTACCTTGAACCCATCACGACAAAGGACCGGAAATAGTTGGTGGAAAAAAATGTATTAACCTCGAAGAGCAATTATACAATAAAGATGTATATTCACAGGCATCTATAGAAAACTAAGCCTCTCTATAGATGCCTCCTTTTTATGTGTTTAGTCTTCCATCAAAAGGACGCACTACTTGAATAAGAAGGTGTCCCTAATTAAACAGCCCATTAATGGTAGGAGGAGATTTAATTGATGGCAGCCTCTGTTTATATTGGGTATTAATTAATGCCGATAAGTTTTTTGTCTTAACCTTATTTCGATTATGAAAAAGATAAAAAATGATGAGAAGACTACAAATTAATACATTTTGGTTAACGTTGTCATTTGTCATGATTATATGGAGTATCTCTATAATGGCTGTTGTTGCAGCAGAATGAGTATCAATTTTCCCAAGAAGAAAAAACTTTTTCTTGGATTACAGTCTTCAATTATAGGGCGAAAGAATTGAACATTAATAGACAGCAATCCATTTTCTTATTCTTCATGAAAATAAAGTTGCAGGTATGGAAAAAGACCTTAATTGGATCAAACCAGATAAGGTCTTAAAATTACTTCTCGTGTAGTACCTTATTAATACTCACTAGTTTTATACATAAACATAATACTTCTATAGCTGTTTTTAATTCTTTTAGAGTTGGAAAAGTAGGAGCAATTCGAATGTTTCGATCTCTAGGATCTTTACCGTATGGGAATGCAGCACCTGCTTTAGTAAAAGTAACGCCTAGTTGTGATGCAAGCTTAACAACTTCCGTAGCACAACCATCCAAAGTATTTAAACTAATAAAATAACCACCGTTTGGTTTGCTCCATGATGTGATTTCATAATCACCTAATTGAGAATTTAGTACGTTTAATACCATATCAAACTTAGGTTTAATAAATTGAGCATGCTTTTTCATATGGAGTGTTATATTTTCTAAGTCTTTAAAAAAGCGAACGTGACGCAGTTGATTAATCTTGTCTGGACCGATTGTTTGAATAGCAAGTTGTTTTTTAATAAAAGTAATGTTTTCTTCACTAGCAGCCATCACAGAAACACCAGAACCTGGGAATGTTATTTTTGATGTAGAAGCAAATATAAACACACGGTTTGGGTTTCCTGCATGCTAGGATGTTTTCTGGAGATAGAACAAGTAAGGTCAATACATTTTTCAAACTTTCACAAATTGACCGAAAAGTTTTCGATTTAGCAGCTGAAAAAACAGGCGCTATGATCGTTGGCAGACGTACTTACGACATCGTTAATGGCTGAGGCGGCAGTCACCCGTTAAAAAATGTCCCTGTATTTGTACTTACTAACAGTATCCCTGACGACCACTCTGAAGGTACTACGCCATTTACTTTTATAACAGACGGGATTGAACAAGCTGTAAAACAAGCGAAGCAAGCAGATGGTGCTAAGGATGTAAGCATTGGCACCGCAAGTGTCGCACAACAATGTATACAAGTTGGTTTGTTAGATGTATTCGATTTACATATCGCCCCTGTCTTGCTCGGTAAGGGCGTACGCTTGTTTGATCACATTGGACAAGATACAGTAACATTGAAATCAACTGAAGTACTTGAAGGTACAGGCGTTGTACATGTTAAATATGATATTGTGAGATGATTTGACCGAATAAAACCATGAGTAAAGGCTCTAAAGATGCACCGCCTCAATTACATCCTTATACCAGCTAATTTGAGTTCTATCCCTATTCCACAATCGGGCGCTTAAATGGAATAAGAATAACACCCCATCATAAATTTGATGGGGTATTTAATCTTCCTTATTTCTCTGCTTGGATAGAAACACGACAAGCTCAAAATCTTTTAAACTTATTATTTAATTCAAATGGGTCAATTAATGGAGGAACGAAGTAGAGCCCAATTTCTCATTTTGATACCGAAAAATTGGGCTTTTAATATGAGGTTTCCTTATCGTTGTAAATGCGGTTTCCTGACTATTCTTCATTTAAGTAATTAAAAATTTTCCAGTAAAATGCATATTTTCTTCATATTTTTTTATTACACTTAAAAAAACACTCAGGAAAAGAGAGGGAAACAAAATGATAGGAATAAAAATGAAGACTACCGCAATGATGATTAGTCTATTGGTTATCAGTGGTTGCAGTAGTAACAATTCAAAACCTGACGAAGAAATGGACCATTCTACTATTAATAAAGATATGGAAGAAATTGATCAGAACACGACGGAGAATGGCCACAGGAGTCATGATGAAATGGTAAGTTTAAACGACTCAACAGGGGAAAATGAATTAGAAATTCCTGCCATGCTTGAACGCGATAATGAAAAAGGAATCGTTTACACTGTTCGAGCACAAAAAGGGAAAACAGAAATATTTGATGGTACTGAAACGAAAACGTATGGATACAACGGGGCATTTTTAGGACCGGTGCTTCGTCTTGAAAAAGGTGATATGGTGAAAATTAGAACGATAAATGAGCTTGAAGAGAATACAACATTTCATTGGCATGGGCTTGAAGTATCGGCAGATGCGGATGGTGGGCCGCATAATACTCTAAAACCGGGAGAAGAAAAGGTGATTGAATTTAAAGTGGCACAAGAGGCGTCAACTTTATGGTTCCATCCCCATCCTGAAGGCATAACTGCTGAACAGGTATATAATGGACTTGCAGGATTGATTTATATCGAGGATGACAATTCGAAAAATCTGGGATTGCCAAATGATTATGGGAAGAATGATATTCCCTTGATTTTTCAAGATAGAAATTTTGATGATAAGAAGCAATTGAATTACAACGCTGCAATGAATGATGACGGAACAATCGGCGATACGTTATTGATCAATGGGACACTGAATCCCAAGTTGACTGTAAATAAAGAGAAAGTACGTCTTCGTTTATTAAATGGATCTAATGCGAGGAATTACACTTTTAAATTGAATACCGGGGATTCTTTTGTTCAAATTTCAACGGATGGCGGCTTCTTGAATGAACCGGTGACACTGAAAGAAATTACACTGACCCCATCCGAAAGAGCGGAAATAGTTGTTGATTTTTCTCAGCTTAATACAGCAAATGACTTGGCGTTAATAAATGAGGATGAATCTATCCTATTACCATTTGAGGTTTCTGATCAAAGCGGAGAGATTAATAAGATTCCGGGAGAGATGAATAATTTTTCAATAACAGAAGAAGAGAAGGACTTGCCAGTTACAAAGAAGGTGGAACTCTTTGGGATGAAGGACCAGGTAACGATAAATGGAAAAAAATTTGATCCGGAAAGAATTGATTTCACACAACAGCAAGGGGTCACTGAAGTATGGGAAATTTACAATAAGCCGGACATGATGGGTGGAATGATTCATCCATTCCACATTCACGGAACGCAATTTAAAATACTCTCAAGAGATGGAGAAGAGCCACCGGAAAATGAACGAGGATGGAAAGACAGTATTTCCATACAACCAGGTGAGAGGGTAAAAATAGCTATACAATTTAAGCATAAGGGCGTGTATATGTTCCATTGTCATATTCTTGAACATGAAGACAACGGTATGATGGGACAGCTAAAAGTGGAATAAACTTCAATCCAATAATGTGTGGAAATTCGTAATATTAACACTAAACATGCAGAAAATGAATTATTAAAACAGCCAGTGTAGATTAGTTCACTCTGGCTGTTTGAAAAATTTACATTAAATTAATTCATATGAAAGAAAGGAATATTTGATATTGATGATTCGATTTTAAATACTTTGGGTTTAGTATTGAAGATGATTAGACAAAGAGTCCTAATGAAGTTAAAAAGAAAGAGCTTTTACAACTGATTTTGAAGTATATGATGAAAGATCATCTAAAGTTCCACAAAATGCTCAGGTGGATATTTATATTTCTGTTAATAGTAGATGAAGACTATGTATAATAATAGCTAATATGAGATCTGATTCCAGAATCTGGTGATATAATAAGAACAACCCCCATCGTTCAAGAGATGGAATTTTAGTATTTCTTTGTTCAGCCTAAAACTGTACATACTTTTAAATTTTTTTTATTCACAAAAGGGCTATATTATTGAACAAGCCTTATAAAATGATAATTGACTGACTGAGTTCTTTAATCAGGTCTACCTTCCTAAAGGTAATCTTTTTTACAAACGCTGTTTATTTGCGTGTATTGAAGATGATAGACCCATTGGAACTTGCTTTTTATGGAATTCCTATAATCAAATATGGACGATACAATGGTTTGAAGTGGTAAAAGAATATGAAGGGAAAGGGGTCGGTTGAGCGTTACTGTCCCATGTTATGAGATCCCTGCCACACGAAGAATACCCAGTGTTCTTGCATACTCATCCCTCTGGATATCGAGCAATAAAATTATACTCTGATGTAGGTTTTAAACTATTAACTGATCCTGTAATTGGAAATAAAAAAATGAGTTAGAAGAAAGTTTACCTATTTTGGATAAGTATATGCCAAAGTTAGATTTTGATAAACTACAGTTTAATCAAGCTCCAACATCGTTCTTAACTGCGGTTAGCTCCTCAAGTATAGATGAATTTTAAAGATGAAATCTGTAGTATTCCGTTATAGGGCCTTTAATGGAATAAGAACAACACCCCATCATAAAATGATGGGGTGTTGTTCTTATTCCATATTTCTTTTCTTGAAACACTCATACTCAAAATCTTTTAATCTTATTATTCAACAAATGGGCCCGTTAATGGAACAACACATTATTACAGAGTAGACTCTTATTGCGCAACAAACAACTTTTTTTGATGAGTTTGTAAAGGAATGTATTAAGCTAAAACGATAGTTATCAAATAGGTTGTTTATAAAAGAGGGAATTGATACTTCATTCTCCGTATTCCAACATCTAAGATGAATTCCATTGAAATAGTATATGGGGTTTTTCTTGTTGACAATTTTTAAAATTTAGCTTATCTTATACTTAACTTAATAATCGGCAGATGTATATTTTCGCCTTTTAAAATAATTAGACCTTTAGCATTCTTTTAATATTTAATATTGACTGGATGAAAAAGTACCCTAATATAAAGGGGAAGAGTAACATAAATCGATTTATTTATTTCATAATCAAGGGACTAAATTAAAGTTATACCGATGCTTTCTTTAGAAGGAAGTTATAACATAAAGTAATATGACCTATAAAAAGGTAGTTCTTCAAAAAACTTTGTTGAAGTTAGTTGAAGTAAAACCGACAATTTTCAAGGCTCAATGATTTTAAATCATCATTGAAGTTTTGAGGTTGTCGGTTTTTTTTTTGAGTAAATACAAATGTATTCAAAAAATCGTAATGGAGCAAATGAAATGTATGACTTTTTAGAAAGATATATGACCTTTTCTAAAAGTAATTTTTTATGTGTTAACGCCGTTTAGAAGGGAGAATGTTTTGTGTTAGGTTCTTTGAGTTCATCATCATGGTTATTATTATTTTTTATTATTCTTGTTATTTCTGGACTTAGTGGTCTTTTGTTTTTACATCCACGGATACCATTAAGTTTTGTACGTATTCATATCGGTATCGTGGCTTTACCATCTCTAGTTTCCTTATTGGCTCTCACTAATAACAGTGTGAATGGAGGTGATGGTCCTTGGTACCTAGATTCCTTAGCTTGGTTAATGGTCTTCTTTGTTCTTACAATTGGATTAATCATTCAGCGTTTTTCTGTACGTTATTTAATGGGAGATCGTTCTTATCGAAAGTATTTTACGCTTTTTACTTTCACTACAGGTGTTGCTTCAGTTACATGTTTAAGTGCTGATCTCCGTTTAATGGTCATATCTTGGGGAGCTACTCTCTTCGGTTTATTCTTACTGATAAGGTTAAACAGTACATGGAAAGTAGCAAGTGAAGCAGCTAAGGTTTCTGGTCGATTATTTATATTAAGTTGGTTTTCATTATTATTCGCGATGATTTGGCTTTTTCAAGTCACAGGTCAATGGCAGTTATCATTAGGTCTAACAAATGAAAGTTTAGCTCAACTTGGAGTATGGGAGAGAACAGGGATTAATTTATTGATTGTATTAGCAGTGATAATTCCTGCGGCCCAATGGCCTTTCCAAAGGTGGTTAATTGAGTCTGTAGTTGCTCCGACTCCTGTTTCAGCGATTATGCACGCAGGTTTAGTAAATGCAGGTGGGATTATGCTAGCTCGATTTTCACCTCTATTTAATGGTGATATAGCTTCGATTATTCTACTTATGCTAGCAAGCATTTCTGTATTGATTGGATCTGGTATTAGTTTAGTTCAGGTCGACTATAAACGTCAGCTAGTAGGCTCCACGATTGGACAAATGGGGTTTATGCTCATTCAGTGTGCATTAGGAGCGTATATTGCAGCCATTATTCATCTTATCTTACATGGTTTGTTCAAAGCTACGCTGTTTTTACAGGCTGGTTCGGCAGTACGTCGTTTCGAAGTACCGACTCGCGTTAATGAAAGGTCATCCTACTTATGGCTCATGGCTGGTCGGATTTTAGCCTTAGTTGTAGGAGTTGCTTTTTGGCTCATGGCTCCTGGGGAGGGGTATCAATTGATTAGTGCCCTAATCTTAGGATGGTCATTGTCCGTTTCTTGGACACAGCTCGTAGCTTTTGGAGAGGGGAGAATTGGTCGAATTGCTGGCTTATCATTTTTAGGAGGAGCTGCGATTGTTTATTTTATCATTCATAACCTCTTCTATGAGTGGTTGAGTACAACCGTTTTTCAAAGTGTTCAACCTCCAATGTCAGTTGTCATCATTGTCGTATGTCTCTTATTACTTGGTAGTGCGATAGGTACGTGGGTTGCTCGTAATCGTTCTTCTGTTTCCTTCGCAGTACTTTATCTTTGGTTAGTACGATTAGGTGAAGCAAAACCAAAGTCAGTAGAAAGTCATCCAAACTACCTTAAACAATATTTATCTCAAGGAGGTAATCGGTGATGAGCGGAACTTCTGGATTAATGACAGAAAATGTAAAAAAGAAAGATACAAATATTAATCATCAAGAAAGTGATATTAACGTTTTAATTGAATCTGCTAGTCGAGTGATTGCACCGCTTTGGCCAATTTCTGCATTTGCAGCACGTAATCCGTGGATGGGACTTGAAAAGCAATCTTTTGAACAGGTTGCAGGTTGGTTAAATCATACTCGTGATATTGATATCTACCCTAGTGCTTCTATGATCCTTTCGGCAAAGAGTAAAGGTGAGATTGATGAAGCTTTTGTGAAAATAGGTCTAAAGCGTTGGCTTGATTCACATTCCTTTAATATCCCACGGGACGTGGCAGAGCGATTTTGTCATGCTGCACTAAAATTAGATCCATTACCTTCTAACCTTTTATCATCACTTAAACTGAAGAAATTGGCAGATGAATTTAGTGGACTGAATACGGATCGTATCGAGAATTTTTTAATCCAACCAATAAGTTCGAATATAGAGAACGAAGATGGTGAAAGGTTAGACAATATTCTCGATCATCATGTCATCAAGTGGTGTAAATTATATCTTGATGACTCACAGGCAGGTTGGACAATGCCAAACCGTGATGAAGGTTTCTATCGTGCGTGGCATCGTCTCATTCAACATGATCCGGCACTTAATAAAATTCAGCGTAAAAGATTAAAAGGTTGGCCAAAAGAGGCACATATGGCTTTAAAAGAAGCGTTATTCGCACTAGAAATCCCTAATTCAGAAATACAGACCTATCTTGAAGGTCATTTGCTTTCCTTACCTGGGTGGGCAGGAATGATGCTTTGGCGCTCCCGACAATCAAGCCATGAACATTCACTCTTAACAGAATATTTAGCAGTTCGAATTTCCATGGAGTGGGCTCTATTAAAGCCGTATCTACATTTGACCAATCAACGACCTGAGAAAAAAGTTTCGATTGCTCCCCTTTTAGCATCTTGGATCCATTGGGGGGACCTTACAATCGAGGAATGGTCACAGATGTCTGCCGCTGTACAAAACAGATATTTATCATTTGCCTACAGCTTTGATGAGAAGCTTCGCAGGAAACTTTGGTTAGAAGCTTGGGAACAAACACACACCAATCGATTAAGTCAGAAGATTATCTCTAAACAACGTGAGATCATCGACAAAAAATCTGCACTAGCTCAATTTGCATTCTGCATTGATGTACGATCAGAACCTTTTCGTCGTCAACTTGAAAAAGAAGGTCCGTTTGAAACGATTGGAATTGCTGGTTTCTTTGGATTACCGATTGCAACTAGTGAACTTGGTAGTAATCATAGCCATTCTTCCTTGCCGGTTATACTAAAGCCTCAACATAAAATTAAAGAGACTACTGATGAAAATGAACTCAAATTATATCAACAACGTAAGCAGGCAGTTACTTCCTTAAGCTATACATTTAAAACGATGAAACAGAATGTACTTGCAAGCTTACTTTTACCTGAGCTAAGTGGACCTTGGCTTAGTCTCCAAATGGTATCACGCAGCTTTGTGCCAAGAAGAACAGATCGTTTTATTCGTAACCTTCGTGAGATTTGGTTACGCAAACCTAATACAACGCTCTCGCTTAATCATGTTCATCGTACAGAAGCGGAGATACCTGTCGGTTTTTCTGACGAAGAAAAAGTGAACTATGCCCGCCAAACTTTGAAAATGATGGGGTTAACAAAGAAATTCGCACCATTAATCGTAATATGCGGGCATGGTAGTAAAAGTACCAATAATCCTTATGCTGCAGCTCTTGAATGTGGTGCGTGCGGTGGAGCGGCAGGTGGATTCAACGCTAGGGTCTTAGCTTCTTTATGCAACCTTCCAGAGGTAAGAGAGGAACTTTCTTCTGAAGGAATTGAAATTCCTGAGGACACCGTTTTCGTAGCCGCTGAGCATAAAACAACAGTGGATGAATTACATTGGATTTATGTTCCTGAACTTTCTGAAGCTGCACAGGAAGCATTTGACCGTATCGAAGCTGTTATGCCGAAAGTGAGCCATAATGCAAATGCAGAACGTCTAGCCCAATTACCGAATTTCAAAAAGGAACTTAAAAATCCTAAGGCTGAGGCACATCGATTTGCGGAAGATTGGAGTGAGATACGTCCTGAATGGGGGTTAGCTCGTAATGCCGCTTTTATTATCGGCCAACGTGAACTAACTCAGGATTGTGACTTGGAAGGTAGAGTCTTCCTTCATAATTATGATTGGAATCAGGATGAAAGTGGTGATCTCCTAGCTAACATCATTGCAGGACCAGGAACGGTGACCCAATGGATTAATCTTCAATATTACGCTTCAACGGTCGCACCTCACTATTATGGTAGTGGAAATAAAGCAACTCAAACTGTTACAGCAGGTCTTGGTGTTATGCAGGGGAATGCAAGTGACTTGTTAGCTGGACTACCTTGGCAATCCGTCATGCAATCAGATCACGAGGTTTATCATTCTCCTCTTCGTTTGCTGATTGTCATCCAAGCACCTAGCGAATATGTAAAACGGTTATTAAATAATGATTCAGTATTTCGAGGAAAAGTTCAAAATGGATGGGTTCGACTTGCTAGTGTCGATCCAGATGGACGTTGGGAAAATTGGTAACTGCTATCAACTATTTGCTACTTAAATAACAATTTATAAACATAAAGAAGGGGTGTATTATATGAATTTAGATAAAAATAAAAAAGCACTATTTTTAACGGACATGGAAAACGGGTTGGAGCCTATTTTACAAGAAGTAACGAATATTCGAGCTGAAAACATCCTGACTATACAAAGCTATGGCACCATAATCTCACATCCTTACGGAGATATAATGAGGTCTATTATCATTGCTATTTATCAGGAAAATGTTGAGGAGATTTTTGTAGTAGGAACAAAAGATAAGAGGACTGCCACAGTTAATGTACTAACTCAACTTGAATCAATGAAAAACAAAATGCAAACATTGGATTATCTTTTTCAAAATAGTAGGCCTGAATTTTCATGTGGTACGGTCGATGAATGGCTAAATGGAAAAGAAAATGGTTGTGACAATATCGAAAAAAGTGTTGATATCATTCGTTCTCATCCATTAGTTCCGTCACATTTTAAAGTGCGAGGTTTAATTGTAAATAATAATGATGGAAAATTCTCAATTGTGGAGGTTCCTACTAATAAAGCAGTGTCAAACCTAACCTGATCATCACTTGTCATTTCGGATGAAAATCGTCATAAAGACTTAAAAAGCATATGGAGTAAACCAATTTTTTGGTTTGATAGGAGATGTAGTATAAATGAAAATATCTAAAGGTTCTTATGAATCTGAGATAAGTATGGCAATTACCCAATGGGAAAAGGACTTTCTTGGGCGAGGGTCTGTATCAGTTAAGACAGATATATTAAGAGATATGATTATTGTAAATCTAAAAGGTATTTTAACACCAGCTGAATATACCGTTTGTAAAACAAAAGAGGGCATGTTATCTATAAAGAAAACTCGTTCGGAATTAGTTGAATCAGGTATAGAAGATCTTAATCGTATTATATTAACTATTACGGGAGAAGAAGTGAAAAGTTTTCATACTGATATAAGCTCTCGTACAGGTGAACGAGTGATGGTATTTAAATTATTTAATGATCTAGAGAAAAATCTTTAATGTAAAGAATTAAAGGGATGTCACCTTGTAAATGATAATATTTTAGTAAACAATACTATATTATTATGACTTCGATAACTTATTCGAGTAGGCTGTATATTGGTTATTCTAATTTTATAAGATAAATAATATATAAATGACTTTTTGGAAAATATAGAGACCTTCGCTTATTTTTGTTTTATTGTTATTGCACAGTACAACGAAACTGTGTCATTTATGCTTCTTGGCTTTTTGCTCAAATAACCTGGTAGTACGGAAGATCGGGCAACTGTTACTTTGTGGTTCGGGAACTTTTATGCAAGTAAGCTAACAAAAGGTACTGAAGTATTTTCTACAAAAGAAGAATATAAAAGTGGTGAGGCACCATTTGTAAATCCTAGTAGAAATTGACAGAGAATTACTCGATTACCACGCGTTAATTGAATGCTAGATTCACTTGTTAATCTTCAGCTAAAGGGGTGTTTGCTGAACATCAGCCGCCTCTACGGATACGTCAGCAATCGTTAGCATCTTCGGCTAACCGGCAGGATTATTGAATAAGAGATGATATACTTTTAATGATAAAAATAACTTAATTAGCAAGTTAATTAGGGGAATTTGAAATTGAAGAAGATGGGTGTAATAATAATTTCCGTAGGGTTATTGTCAGTATGTCAAGGGCAGGAACGAATCCAGTTGTTCAAGCTGAATCAAAGGAACAAGGTTTGGTACAGGTAAGTTTGGCAGTTGAAAGTGAGGAAATAAATACTGTTCTGAAACAGTTCCATGAGGAAGAGAAGGAAATCACCGAAGTTAAACCATTAGACCAAAAAGAACAATCAGGTTATGTCGATAGAGTATACGATATTATTTATGTTGAAAATAATTAGAGGGATTGAATCCTTCTTTGACTATTTAATCGTATTGGCAATAATTTTTAAAGTGCCAATTAAAGAGTAAAGTAACTAATTTCCTTGTTCAAATAAAGGATATTTTACTTGAACAAGACAAAATAACAAAAGTCGATTCCTATAACATTCAGGAATCGATTTTTTTATTGGGGGATTTCCTTATAGTCTAAATGAGAATTCCTGACTCTACCGTTAATTTAAAAAGGAATTTCATGCTAGAATAAGTAATAGTGACAATAGAGAGACATTCTTAAATAAAGGGGAATAGGGGGATAATTTAATGGATGAAAACAAAGAAATTTTGATATCAGGAACGTTGAACTATAAGGAGTTCAAAAAATATTTTCGTTACCATACAAGAAAATTGGTATGGGGCTATTTTTTGTTCGTGGTAGTGCTTTTCCTTTTCTTGTTTAGGGATTCTATGTTTGAAGATTGGTTTTCAGTTGTTTTCACTTTGGTACTTTCCTTCATCCTATCAGGGGTGTTCACCTTGATTTTAATGTTCTTGATGCAGATGCGTGTTCGTAAAGAGTATAAAAGTGACCAATTGATAAAAAACCAAATTACGTATAGGATCAGCGATGAGGGTATCCATCAAAAAAATGGAAGGTCCAATGCTTATTTTGAATGGGGAAATATTATATCTGCACACGAACACAAGGAGCTATTTCTTCTCTATATCTCGAAAAACAAAGCCGTTGTTTTACCGAAACGCTATTTCAATTCGTCAGAAGAGATAAGTTCCTTTAAAAAAGTGGTTGGCAAGAACGTGCTGACAAAAAAAGTGAAAATGATGAAATAAAAGTTGAATAATATGAAAGCAATGGGATTGAATTCCGTTGCTTTTCTTTTATGAAGAGATAAATCTATTTAAGATAATTTTAATGAGAATGTTGCTTCAGAAAAGAATAAGATTACCTAGCGATTTATTCCATTAAAGGAAGCGTTGATCTAAGAAGGATTAACGCTTGTTTGTTGAAGATATTGGTTTAACGGGCAGGATAGTGGAATAAGAAATAGATAGCAGGGGGAGAGGTAAAATTAAAAATAAGAAGCGATTAATATCAGCAGTGATTTTAATACTTGTAGTCTTTTATGTTGGTCGTTATTACTATATACATTCTTCAACAAAGCGGGTTTTTGACACGCAAAAACAACTTAGACCAATAGATTATATTGATACAGTTTATGATGATAATGACGCTTATACATTAGCTATTAAGCCGTATCTAGAGGATGGTTATATGCTTTACGCTGCACCAATGCATAGGTCAATTCTTGGGTGGCGAATTGTTCGTATGGGTGGAAATCAATTGAAACCAAATGGTTCTGGAGCACTTGTTTTAGGTAAGGAAAAACAAATAAGTTATGGCATTGTCGACTCAAAGGTTAAAGAAGTTAGATACAAAGGAAAAAAGTTGCCATTTATTAAAAGTGGTAATATGAGAATTTGGTATCACATTTCAGAGCCTACTAATCAGGTTTCAAAAACAAGACCATCGAATATTTTTAAATAAAAAATGGGTCTGTTATATAAAGTCATCTTCAACAAACGGGGCAAAAACTGAAGAACATTAATAATGTCTTTTAAGATTATCTTGAAATCGGTCTTTATGAAAGGGTATAAAAGGAGAATTAATGAATACAGATACATTTTTCTTAATGATGAAAAATGTATCTGCTTTTTTAACTTTACTTATTTTTGAAATAGTTCTGCAGGGAGTTGTGCATCCCAATTTTCTGGGATATCTAGACGTAGCGCATGAGCAACGACGGCAGCAGTATCTATATTTTCTACATCAGACAATACGGTGCCAGGCTTAATAGACTTTCCTTTAGCAGTCCAGAAAATGGTCTGTTCTTCTGGGGAGGAACCACCATGACCATAACCTTTCCCGCCATGATCCGTTGTGATGATCATTAGAGTATCCTTCATCAGTCCTTCTTCTTCTAATGCTTGGACAATTTGCCCCACATGCTGATCCGCTTTTTGTAATGCCTCATACCATTTTCGGCTGCCATATCCATAGTTGTGACCTGCACCATCCACTTCATCCAAATGAACAAAAATATTACGACTGTTTTTACCTTCTGCTTTGATATAGTTCACCGTTTTTTGTGTCGTATTATTATCGTTACCACCATTTACTTTATAAGCACCTGCAGAATCTTCAATGATTCCTTTGTTGATCGGTGACCATGTAGTAAAGGAAGCTTGGTTAAGCATAGGACGCTCTTGTTTCAGCAATTTCATATAAGATGGATAAGGATTTTTTTCAGGGTAGGGATTACCTACATTTCCGTTATTCAGACCATGTTTTGAAGGGACAACTCCATGGAGCATGGATCCCCAGTTTTGCCCACTAATCGTCGGCAGCATTGCTTTGGCTTCATATGTTCCAGCACCTTCACTCATGATCTTCTGTATATTGACTGCATTAGCTTGTGGATCTTTTACTCCATTTCCGGCTCCATCAATTCCGATAAATACAACTCGTTTATAAAGGAAATCATTCTTGTAAGGAGCAAGCTTCTCTTTTA
The DNA here is from genome assembly GCF_016908495.1 of Rossellomorea pakistanensis. Lineage (GTDB taxonomy): Bacteria > Bacillota > Bacilli > Bacillales > Bacillaceae_B > Rossellomorea > Rossellomorea pakistanensis. The sequence continues at coordinate 98,207 of NZ_JAFBDZ010000005.1, forward strand.
CCAAGTTCACATCAGTACGATTCACTTTTTTATCATTGTTAATATCAGCTTTATGAGCACGTTCCCAACGGTTGTCACCTTCATGACTATTTTGGTTTTTTAGGACGAGTTTTAGATCATCCTTCGTTAACAACCCATCTCCCGACACGTCAATGGAGTTGGATACATGTACGTTAGCTGTAGCTGTTTTGCCACCATCCACCGTTTTGGCCGCAATCGTTGCTTCGCCCGCCTTCACTGCGATGATTGTAGGACGGTTATTAATTATTTCGATTTTCGCTACTGTTTCATCACTAGAAATCCATTCCACATCCTTTACCGTTGCATCTGATGGAGAAACCGTTGCTGTCAGTGGCATCGGTGCTCCTGCCTTCAGATTGAGTTCAGTTTGATCCAAAGAAATTGATTCTACTGGTGTCGGTTGAAGTGGAGGTGCACTATCATACATGGCACGGACTTCCGATTCGCTCAAAACATTTCGATAGATTTTAAAATCATCCACTGCGGCAGTAAGAGTGGAACCATAATTACCTGTACCATCTTGTCCGATTTTCGTCGTATAGGAGGTATCAAGAGTTCCTTTCATTCCAGAAATATCAATAGAATGCACTAAGCTACCATCTTTATAAAAGCGGGCACTTCCATCACGATCATGCGTAACAACAATGTGATGCCATTGATTGTCAGCTACATTCGCCATATGATAATCTTTTCGTCCGCTTCCAGATGTCTTGAAGTTCCAATCAAGTTGTTTTGAACTGTTCAACGCTAAATTCCAACCTGTGTTGCTTCCAGAATTCCAACTCTTATTTGAAATAATAGAAGGGTCTCCTTGAATATTTTCTGGTTTAATCCAGAAGGCAACAGAAAAATCTGTGGTCTCTCCAAAACGTAAATCGTCACGATGGCCCAGGTCTACATATTGTCCTTTTGATGTAAAATTAATTGCTTGCCCAATTCGTCCTTGAACATAACCAGGATTGCCTTTGATCTGAGGGGTTATAGCACTTGAAGAGCTATCGACTACATTGTTGTCAAAATTAATGTCAAGAATGGTTCCTTCACTAGCAAATACAACGGATGACATACTACTGTTGGATAAAACAGTAAATGGGATATCTGTACTTGTTACAGAAAGTGACATCGCCAAGGTTAATGAAGTTCCCACGACTACTTTTTTAAACTGGTTAGATTTCATTCATTTTCCCTCCAATTTATAATAATCTGACATGTCAATTGTAGGGAGGGAATGTAAATATATGAGTCGATTTTTGTAAATTTTTTAAAAATGTTGGTAAAAAAACATAATAAACAATATAAAAAGTCATTAAAATCTTTAAAATTAATTTGTTTTATGTTGTTTTTGAGCTAGGTGTTATTTTCATATTAATTCAAGATATCAGCTAATATGAGCTTCTGGTTTATTCCAGAAAAACTGGTGCGATTCTAGAATAGAGGGCACTGCAAAAGTGGTCGTTTTCGAAAAATGAATGATTTTAGGGGGGACAAAAATGTCCCCCTATATGCCAAACGAGCCTTAGAAACGATTCTGGAGGCTCGTTTTTCATTTTAAAAAAATTGTACTTTTGCAGTGCCCTCAGAATAGGAAATGCGTCTTTTTTTTATGTAAAAGGCTAGATAATGAAATACATTCTTGTGAAAATTATGGGAATTTGAAATAATTGTAATTAAGCTAAAGGGGTAGGATTGAACAATGAACGATCAATGGATGTTTTCACCTCCTTGGTTTCATTATAAACTCTAATTGTGTTGTAGTTCAAAAGTTTCAATTAGAAAGCAATTTATAAAAACGATAGCTGAATCAAATAGGTATATTAAACTAATTATGAAGTGTTTGTTTAGGTGTTTTTATGAATTGTGTATAGAAAAATATATACATTATCTTTTTTTTGTATTATTAAATTTCCATAGTCATACCTTATTTCTAATCTTTGTTATAATCCAAGTATCTGATTTATTACCATAGGGAGGTAAAAATGTTAAAGAAAAACAGAAGTTGGTCGAAAGAAAAAGGGCGAGAAGGGTTAATTGCTACCAAAAAAGTGGATTGGTCAATTTTCCTAAATGGCTCGCACATCCCTATAGACTTTCATGAGGATTTTGAGTTAGCGAACAATGGAGTCCATTTGAATAGAGGGGAAAAACACAGCCTTACTCTACTTATTGATGGAAATGATTATAGAGCACAATTAGTTAATGTGGATAGAAACGGGATCAGCGTTGATTCATTACTACTTCGATATGATAGTAATAAAGACCTAAGGGAACTCCTCAGAAATAAGTTTAATACTAGTTATACATATTTAATTGAAAAAAGATCAGAAGAGAAGAACCAGGGCAAAGTGGTTCATGTTCCAGATGAGATAGCAGAGTATTTGGATTTCTATCAAACAGAAGAACCATTTGTTTACAGAGTAGAACTTGTCCAGTCAAAATCAGGGAAAAGAAATATTAACTTCTGGTGGGTCAACCAAGGTCAAAGCGCGAAAATACAAACAGAAGGCGGATTTCTATGGTCTCCCAAAACAGACAAAAAGGGTACACCACTTGCTCATCATAATGATGTCATGCTCGCTCAGCCTGGTGATGTTGTGTTTGCTTATTCGGATGTTGCTATCCGCTCTATTTGTATTGTCGATAAGGCATCAGAAGATAAGCCAAAGCCTACTTCTTTCTCTGGCCATAGCAATTGGGAGGAGCAGGGGAACTATTTAAAGGTTTCCTTTCATTCTCTAGATAAAGTCATTCAGAAGACTGAGATCCCTGAACAGTGGAGAAAAGAAGAGGATGGGCCATTTGATCGTAATGGAAATGTGAAGCAGGGTTATTTTTATAAGGTATCAAATTCATTTAGTGCTAGATTGTTAGAGCGATTTAATGATCGATTGCCCCAAGAGATTGCAGAGCATATTCAGTTACCAGAAGGTAATGACGAAGATGATCAAAGGAGAGATGGTATGAAGTTTTCAAGTGATCAGGAATTTATTGATCATGTTCATCAATACATAAATGTAAAAGGATTTATGTATTCGAAGGATCAGTTAATGAATTTCTATTTAGCTTTAAAGACAAAGCCTTTTGTCATTCTCTCTGGTATTTCTGGAACGGGGAAAACAAAAATAGTACAGCTCTTTGCTGAGGCACTAGACGCTACTGAAGAAAATGGACAGTTTTCATTAATACCTGTTCGCCCAGACTGGAGTGATGGTTCTGACTTAATAGGCTTTGAGAATATTAAAGGAGAATTCCAGCCAGGTCCCTTTACAAAAGTGCTAATGGAGGCGAATAAGCCTGAAAATCATCTTAAGCCGTACTTTGTATTACTAGATGAAATGAATCTTGCTCGGGTTGAATACTACTTTAGTGATTTATTAAGCGTAATGGAGAGTCGTAAAGTTGTCGATGGAGAATTTTTGTCGACCCCTATTGTGGATCGTGAAGAGGTTGGTGCACTGTACCTAAGAGATAATGTATATATTATTGGAACCGTTAACATGGATGAAACCACCCACCCGTTCAGTCCAAAGGTATTAGACCGAGCTAACACCATTGAATACAATGATGTGGTTCTGGATCATTTTGGCTTTTTAACTAATGAAGCTGCAATTAATCCTCTGGCTGTATCAAACCAACAAATTGCAGGAAGATTTCTTAATTTGAAGGATGCCTTTTTTGACCATGAAAATTTAGTAAAAGAGGTTACTAGTTTGCTTGTGGAAGTCAATATGATACTGGAACCGATGAGGGCTCATTTTGGGTACCGGGTTCGAGATGAGATTTGTTTTTATATGATTTACAACAGTGAGGATCAATTGATGGATTTTGACGACGCCTTTGATTATCAGCTGCTGCAGAAAGTGCTCCCGCGCTTAACTGGGAACGATCCTAAGACGGAAGAAGCCTTGAAGAAGTTATTCCGTTTCTGTACGAGCCATGAATGGGATGAACTGAATGCTAATTCTATTATTCTTGAGGGTCGCTATAAGAAATCAGCTAAGAAGGTATCAAGTATGATGTCAACCATTGTACATGATGGCTTTACTTCCTTCTGGGGGAGTTAATGATGAATGGTGCGGAAACGAAAGAGCTTCTGTTTATTGAGACGGAAGATTTTACGTTGTACATTAAGGGGATGCCGTATAATACAAGGTTTCAAAGTCTTTCGCAGTATCGAACTCATTCTTCGATGGAGAAAGAGAGGATGGCTTTTAAGTGGAATGGTGAAGCGGTTGAGACGGTTGAGATCTATGACGTTGAAAACGATTCGTTGAAGGAGCTGGGTGATCATTCGTTTTCTCCAATCTTTTTTGAAAATGGAGTCTACCAGATTGTCATTTCACCAAAGAGTGATAAGAAGCTGAGCTTCTATCATGAGCATCCAGGAATCAGGAAGGCTGTTGAACCTGTGGGAAGAGGAAGCAATCCCATTCTGATGGGCAATCTTCACTTTCTGAATGAAGTTGGTTATACAAGTTTTTCTATTAAACACAATGAGAAGGTCTTATTAGAAGTAACGCTTGAAATTTTTCCAACGAAATTAAGTTATAAGGATGATTATCGGAAGCTTCTTGATGAAGTCAATGATGAAGTGTACAATCTCGCTTTTCATTTCATAAAGAAAACGTTTCTCGGTGCTTCAAGCCATTTGTCAGAGAATCCTTCGCTCACTGAATTTTATCGATTAATCGAGTTCTATTTCGAAAACTTTGTTAAGTCGATTCATCGGATTGAGGAGCAGCCCCATCATCAGCTTCTTACGGAGTATCAGCTGGTAAGAGGAGAACGCATTAAGAAGTTAGACAGTAAAGGGAGAAAGCATCTTAGAAGGAATCCGCATCTGTTTATGGAGACGGAAAACGGAATCGTCCTGCATGATAAACCAGTCTTTCCTGTCAAAGGGTTGAATACGCGTAAAACGATTACGTATGATACGCTAGAAAACCGGTTTGTGAAATGGATGATGGAAAGGCTTCACCATAAGTTAACGGATTTAGTAATGAAAATTAAAAGTCAATCGGGAAGATATGAGCGGAAGGTAGATGAAGAGCTATTAAAGAAAGTCACTTCCATGCAGTCTGCTTTGAAAACGTTGCTAAACAAGCCGTTCTGGAAAACAATCAGCCGGATTGACCGTACGGTGACAAGCATGGTGATCCAACGGAAGCCGGGCTACAGGGAAGCGTATAAAATTTATCTTGTGGTAACGAGAGGTTTGACGTTAGAAGGCGAGCTTTTCAAAATGTCAGTTAAGGATGTGGCGACCCTTTATGAGTACTGGACCTATCTTAAAATGGGACAGATTCTGAGGGCAAAGTATATACCTAAATACCAGGATGTCGTGAAGATTCGTCATGGGTCTTTATTTGTTGATTTAGATCAAACCTCTAATGCGAAGCAGATCTTTGTTCATCCACAAACGGAGGAACAGATTATTTTATCTTTTCAAAAGAGAGAAGGGCGTGTGCCTACTGTTACGCAAAAGCCGGATATTATGTTGGAGATCGAGAAGAAGTATTCACATGAGCGATACCATTATGTCTTTGATGCCAAGTATCGGATTGATTTTGGCTTCAACGTAGGTCATCAGGCTAGCAATGCTGAGCAGGTGGGACCATTAGAAGAGGATATTAATACGATGCACCGGTACAGAGATGCATTGGTAAAGAAGCATTATGATAGAGGAAACTATGAACGGTATTCATTTGGAGCCTATGTATTGTTTCCGTGGAACGAGGAACAGGCTTATTTAGAGCATCCTTTTTATAAAAGTATTGAGGAAGTCAACATTGGCGGTCTGCCGTTTTTACCGAATTCCACCGTTTTGGTTGAAAGACTTGTAGAGCGCTTGGTGGAAAGTAATCCAGAGGACTTGCAGGAAGAAGGGGTTTTACCAGCTGGGGCGTGGAATCATTGGCGGTCTTCTCTAGATGAAAAGGTTTTGGTCGTTAACGTGAATAACGCGGAGATCTATGAGCAATTTAAACGTTTTAAATATGTTGAATTAGAAGCTTCCAGCTTGAAAAAAGGTTGGCAAGGAAGTGTGTATGCTGCCTTGTACGTGACAAGTGAAGTGAGTAATGAAACGGGAGCGGTGAATGGCATCCGTTTTTATGGAAGGGTCCTTGATGTAAAGGTTGCAGGGGATAAGCTGAGATTTGAAGTAGAAAGCTGGAGGTCACTGAAGAGCGTCATTCGTCCAGTTGGATACGGGATACAGTCTCATATGATGACGACGATGTCCTTACTTGAGCAATCGGAGGAACTTCCTGAGTTGTTTATGAAGTCAGGTGAGGAAATTAAGCTTTGGAGAATGCTGAGAAGACTTAACAGTAGAGTGCGAACAAGCTTGGATGATGAGACCATTGATTTCGCTGGGAAGGTTCAGGCTTATCAGATTGGGCATTTTGAGGTTGTGTTGAATCCTGTGAGTGAACAGATAGAAATACTACAGAATCATGAGGTTGAGAGGACGATTCCGTTAGAAATCTTACAGAAACAGCCGTCACAAGCGTTTAAAGTGATTAAGGAGTCGGTGTTTCGTGTTTGAGGTTTATAGAGAGTAGATGTCTTTCCAATTACTATACTTACCAAAATATTACCATAAGCCTTCAGTATTGAAGTGAATGTGTAGTTGGCATTTAAACTATGTATGAAATGGCAGTATGTTTTTTGTATATTAAAAAGACCGCACAATCAAAGACTTGTATAAGCCTTTGTATATTTCGCGGTCTTTATATTTGCTGTGTCATTCATTTATGCGCCCGTTTGGAGTATACTCATACCTTACTTGAAATAGTATTTTTATATTTTTAGGGGCTGTCCAAAAACCCAGGTGTCAGGAACCACAACTTCAATATGTAGAAGAAAACCTCCGGGACATCTTCTATATAAGGACAATTATAGTGGTTCCGGACCCTTTTTGGACAGCCCTCAAAAATCTTTAACTTTTTTACATCAAGGCATTAACTTTTCTTACTATGCCTGTCAGGACACTCAAATGTTAAGGATGATCTACCCGTTTGTACTCATCGCCAACAAGCGCTTTAGGTTGTCATCAATAAATGTATTATCGGCACTGTTGATTCCGCGACCAGCAAAATGGCCCCAGATCGACTCGATAGGATTAAAAACAGCATTAGGTATAAGCTTAGCTTCGTACTCGTTATCGTCCGCCGTGCAGAAGAGATCCGTGCTCCCTGGCATGACGCAGGCAAGCGCTTTAATGCTTTTGAGCGCCTCATCGAAATCTCCGTTATAGGCGGGGTCTGCACTAATATCTGCAAATTGTCCTGTCCATAACATGGCCAGGACATTGTGCGGATCCATCCTCATAAAGCTATCTTCCCAGACGCCAACCACAAAATCTGGCAATGAGTCATATCCCAGCACACGATAAAGTTCCTCTCTGTAAAACGCCTGCGATAAGCCCCATCCCGCATAGACACGGCCAACAGCACGCATGTCTGCAGAAGTCAACTGGTTTAGTTTACTTGAATCGAAGCCAACTGCAGCCATGAGTGGAGCTTTCATTCCGTCCAGGACCACATACGTTTGCGGCCAAGTCTTTGCCCCTCCGCAGAAAGGGGCAATTCTTTCCACCATGTCTGGATAACTCGCCCCCCATTGGAATGATTGAATGCCTCCCATTGACCATCCAACTACGAGAGCGATCTTTTGGATGCCGAATTTTTCGGTCACCAGTCGATGCTGTAATTTAACGTTGTCATAGATGGTTACCTGCGGAAAATTAGTCCGGTCGAATGGAGGAGGCGTGTTACTGGGAGACGAAGATAATCCATTGCCCAGCAGATTTGGAACGATAATGAAATATTTCTGCGGATCTAGAGCCATGCCATTTCCAATTAACCATTCATTCTGAACATGCTGGTCGCCAAAAGCAGTTGGATAGACGATGACATTATCTTTCTTTTCATTCAATCTTCCATAAGTCTTATAAGCAAGAAATGCGCTCGGTAACGTCACTCCTGATTTCAAGGTTACGTCACCCAAATCAAAAATCTCATAATCCATCGTATTTTCTCTCCCTTCAAAATGAAACCATATAGTTAGAATGTATTTCTTGTTGTAAGTATAGATCAATGATACTCTCAATAAAAGTGAACAAAATTCAAAGCAGTATTCAATAATTTTGAAAGTGAATGGGGGAGAGTATGATGGAATTGCGCCAATTGATTACGTTCCGAACGGTTGCCTCAACATTAAATTTCAGTCGGGCTGCGGAGGTGCTGAACTACGTCCCCTCCAACGTTACGATGCAAATAAAAGCATTGGAAGATGAGCTTGGGGTTCGTCTCTTTGACCGCTTGGGCAAGCAGCTCGTTCTCACAACTGCGGGTAAACGCTTTTTAACTCATATCCAAATCGTTCTAAACAAATTGGACGAAGCTCGCAGCGTCGTTCATGACAATGAAAATCTAAGTGGCACTCTAACGATAAGTGCCAACGAGGTTCTTTGCGCCTATCGGCTTCCAGTTGTCTTCCAGCTATTTCGTTCGCGCTATCCAGGAGTTCGTCTCATCTTTCGCTCTGTTCCAAATCAAGAACTCAAGCAAACTCTCTTTGAGGGAACCGCGGATGTCGTCTTTATGCTGGACGAAACCATTCTCTCAACCGGGCTTACAGTGGAACCGTTACTGGAAGAAACTTTCCGCTTTTTCGTCGCTCCAGACCATCGTCTCGCGAAACTACCTGTCCTACAACAGGAAGATTTTCACGGAGAAGTGTTCCTGGTCAATGAAAAAGGTTGTACCTATCGAACCATGTTTGACCGGTCATTTGAGAAAAAGGGCATTGATGATATTACTTATTTAGAGTTTCAAAATGCAGAAGCGATTAAACAATGTGCCATTACGAGAATCGGCATTGCCTTTCTTCCGGAAATAACAGTGAAAGCCGAAGTTGAACGGGGAGAACTTGTTGCTCTTCCATGGCAAATTCCGGACTTACATGTATATACACATATGGCATGGCATAAAGACAAGTGGCTTTCACCCATCATATTATCTTTCATAGAAGCAGCAAGGGAAGTTATCACTATAGAGGAGGAGAATAAAACCGTTTAGCCTATTCAGCGATAGGAAAACACCTATTCACCTGCGAGCTATTTATCCTAGATCTGCAACTGTTGGAAGATAAGAACATAATCGTTAGTTACGGACACTGTGCAGCGTAGTTTTAGATCATCCAAAAGGTTTTGCATGGTAAAAGATATAAGCTCATTATAAAGTATTGTTGAAGCAGAATATTCTTGATCTTGCCTCTCCATTCGAATGTAATGTCAGTTAAACCTAATGTCATTTACTTTTACGAGTAAAGCCGCATTCTTCCGTTTGGGAATGCGGCTATTTCTAAATTAATTTTTGTTCACGCTTGGGATTTATTATGAAAAGTTCTCTATAGTATTCGGCAATAGCTCCCTTTTCTTGAATAAAAATCTACATAAATATTGTATCAAATAGAGGAAATGAATGAGTTTTTTAGAAATTATTATAAATAGTTAAAAGAAAAGGGGTAAATGAGAAATGAGTAATCAAATAATCCCAGCGTTAATTGCTTTTATCGTTGTTTCAATTTTATCTCCACTATTAATAGCCGTTTTGAGAAAGCTTAGGCTCCTTCAACCGATAAGAAAAGAACTTCCTTCAGATCATCAGTTAAAAAAAGGCACTCCGTTAATGTTTGGAATTATTCTTTTTGTAGGAATTATAGTATCCATTCTTTTTTCACCTACTCCATTAATGTATTTTTTGGCTATTACCTACATTCTTTTTAGTTTTGTTGGGTTTTTAGACGATTTTTGGAAGGCTTCTCGCCAAGATCCAGGAGGGGTATCGGGTAAGACCAAACTTATTTTTCAATTTACTTTTACGAGTACTTTGCTTTTTTACGTGATCAACGAACTAGGCGTAGACACCAGCATTGATATTTTTAAACATATTTCATTGGATCTTCCAATGGTGTTATATGTCATTGTCATTACCTTATTTGTCGTAGGTTCTGCAAATGCCATAAATTTCACGGATGGATTAGACGGTCTTTTAGGAGTTGTTGCAATCCCTACATACTTTTTCTTTTTTATGGTCTCAGACAGAACAGAGGTGCAAATTTTTTGTTTAATTATGATTGGATGTTTACTCGGCTTTCTCATTTATAATATATATCCTGCCAAAGCTTTTATGGGGGATACGGGATCATTAGCTATTGGAGGATCGCTTTCATTTCTTGCTGTTCTTGAGAAAGTTGAAATTTTAATTCCTATTTTATTCTTTATATATTTTGCTGAACAACTTTCGGTTATTTTACAAGTTTCCTCATTTAAACTTACTCATAAGCGTATTTTCAGAATGACACCGATTCACTATCATTTTGGCTTAAAATATGGGTGGTCCGAAACTACAATTGTAACGGTTTTTGGATTTATTTCGTGGTTTTGTGCTTTTATCTGTTTAACTTATTGGAGATTCTTCCTAAATCCATAAATAAAGTTATAATCATTCCAATGAATATTAGAGGTAACCAAGCAATGCACAAAGCAGAAAAAAAACCAATGTCGAAAATCTGCCGCCACATAAATTGATGTACTAATCAATACCCCGATAATTAGATAAATGGAGATGATCTCCATCTTGTCATCGAACTCCTTTTTAATATTATAAAAAGGTGCACTTGTAGGGGTGCTCCATTTAAGCATAATATTAAGATTTTTTATGCTAAATCGATCTTCGACTTGAAATACAAATATAGCAATCCCGTAATCAATTACGAATTTTTTTGATCTTCAACTAAATGGCCATAACGGAATAAACGATTTTTAAAATGTCTCCTTTTGTTTCCATCACTGTGACCATGTGAAATATGTAAGAGAAATGTCTAATTAGATTCTGAAAACCTATCAGTTGAAGAAATAGGAATTAGAAAAAGGCAACGAACCCTACTACTGGTCGTTGCCTTTTTACAATTTCTAAATAAAATAGACCGATCTAAGCACTAATCCTAACTTCCTTCCCTTCCTTACGCCTTTTCGCATATTCAGCAGTTGCTGTAAAAAGCGCATCAGAGGAAGAGTTAAGTCCAGTTTCACAAGAGTCCTGTAATACCCCTATGATGAAACCAACACCAACGACCTGCATCGCAATGTCATTTGAAATTCCGAATAAGCTACATGCTAGCGGAATGAGTAGGAGCGACCCACCGGCAACACCTGAAGCCCCTGCAGCGGAAACGGCTGCCAGGACGGAAAGAATAAGCGCCGTACCGAAATCCACATCAATGCCAAGGGTGTGAACAGCAGCAAGGGTTAAGACAGAAATTGTAACCGCTGCCCCAGCCATGTTGATGGTAGCCCCTAATGGGATGGAAACCGAATAGGTATCCTCATCTAACCCAAGATTTTCACATAAACGCATATTAACTGGAATGTTTGCAGCTGAGCTACGAGTAAAGAATGCAGTAATTCCACTTTCCCTTAAGCATTTAAAGACAAGTGGATATGGGTTTTTACGAATATTGATGAATACGATAATGGGATTGACGACAAGAGCGATAAAAAACATACAGCCGAGTAGAACTAATAGTAATTTTCCGTAATCCAGTAAGGCGGAAAGTCCATTTGTGACAATAGCGTCAAACACAAGCCCCATAATTCCGATCGGTGCAAATTGGATAACCCATTTCACTAATTGAGAGATCGCATCTGAAAAATTAGCAAGCGTATTTTTGGTAGAATCCGCTGCTTTTCTTAACGCGATGCCAAGAAGGATAGCCCAAGTTAATATTCCAATATAGTTGCCGTTTAATAGAGCATTGATCGGGTTGTCAACGATGTTAATGAGTAGCGTCTTTAGTACTTCTACAATACCACCAGGAGGAGTCACATCTTCGGCTCCTGCTCCAAGTGATAAGGTTACTGGAAAGAGAAAGCTTGCCAGAACGGCTACAAATCCAGCAAGGAACGTACTTATGCCATAAAGGGCAATAATCGATTTTATATTCGTTTTATGCCCACTTCTATGTTTAGAGATAGCGTGCATAACTAAGAAAAAGACTAATACTGGTGCAACCGCCTTCAATGCGCCTACAAATAAGGTACCAAAAATGGATATCCATTCTGCGGCATCAGGAATCGTTACAGCCAAGAGAATACCAATGATAATACCTACAAGTATTCGTTTAACTAGACTTACTTGGTTCCACTTAAGAATTAAGTTTTTCATGTATTTCCCCCCGTTGTTCGTACTAGAAGCATAACCTAAAGAGTAATCAGCTTTCGCTGGGTTAAGACCGATAGTACTTATGAAGTATAACAATTGTTAGTTTACCACGAATTTTGTCAATTGTGTGATAAATTATTATATTAAAATATTTGGTAATCGTTTTTAAGAATGGCTGTTTTCTAAAAGATTGTTGTTTTTTAAGAATATAAATTTTGTAAAAAGGTTGATTGGAGTGGAAGGTGCGAGACTCATGCGGGAGTAGCGGGATAGGTGAGACCTAAGCAGGAGCAAGGCGACGAGGAGGATCACCGCCCGCCCCACGGAAAGCGAGCATCTAGAACGGAAACCAATCACCCCCTTTTTAACTAACAACAAGGTTTAGAAAACAGCCTTAAGAATAGTTAAGGGGTTGGGAGATAAGGACTGGATTAAACTAAAGGTAAATATTACTATGTGTTCCTTTATAGCGAAAATATATCAAACTAGTAAAGACGACATTCAAAAAAACGGCATTTTTGTGCTCTTCACACTACTTTTTAAAGGTACAGAAAAACAGAACAGGACTGGAACTTATATGGTGAAATGATCAAGTGGTGTTATTCAACAAAAGGGGAGTTTCATAGAATAAGTGGTTATTTAAACGGAATCTTAGTCATTGGGGACAGAACGACAAAGGTGTATCATTTTAATGAATCATTACCCCTGCAATAATATACTATAGGCTTTTTCTTTGAAGATGTATGATGACAGGAGAATACTTTTGAAAGGAGTTTTCCTCATGAATCTTACATCTTTTTTAATATACTGTATGATTGTTACGTTTACACCTGGTCCGACCAACATTGTCATCCTGTCCACAGTGCATAATTTTGGGACAAAAAAGGCGATGGAATATACGTATGGGGCAACGGTCGCTTTTGGTTTATTACTTGTCATTTCGGCTATTTTGAACTCCATGCTCATGACGATCATCCCGAAAATTTTAATGGTTATGCAAATCATAGGAAGCATATATATGTTCTATCTTGCTTATCAAACCTACAAAATGGACACATCAAATCCAACGGTAATCCAATCGGCTACCTTTATGTCAGGCTTCCTTATGCAGTTTCTGAATCCGAAAGTCGTGCTGTTTACAATGACGGTTATTCCTAGTTTCATCATACCGAACTATACCGCAGTACCTGCAGTGACGATAAGTGTTTTAGCTATAACGTTTATCGGGTTTCTGGCATTTTTAACATGGGTTCTTTTCGGTACCCTCTTCAAGAAATTTTTACAGAATCATAGTAAGATTGTGAATGTCATGATGGCCTTATTTTTAGCTTATTCTGCATTGATGATATGGATGTAAGAGGTGGATGAGATGGACAAATTTATCTATAAGAAATCGGCAGGCATCACAGCGTTGTCAGCGAGTTTCACTGATTTTTCGTATAAAAAGCATTCTCACAAGGAGTATGCAATAGGTGTCACTTTGCGTGGTATTCAACATTATACCTTGGATGGCAGTTTACAATTATCCCATCAAAATGGGGTGATGCTTTTTAATCCGGAACAGGCCCATGACGGAATGGCGCATGATAAGACAGGACTTGACTATGTGATGGTATATATTGATCCTCACTTGTTTTTAGAGGCGACTGGGAAGAAGGATCTAGTACGTTTCACAACTCCTGTTGTGTATGATGATCGACTGGAAAGAAGCATTTTAAATCTTTCTCATGCCATATTAACTGGAAAAGATGAGGCAGTATGCAGCGAATTATTCTTATCCCTTACAGATATCCTTATTCAAAACAATTCCCCTGCAGATGATAAGAGAGACAATGCCCTTATTAGAACAGCAAAGGATATCCTTCATACCAACTTAGGAAATGTCCTTAAATTAGACGAGATCTGTAAAGAGCTTCACTTATCCAAATTTCAGTTCATCAGATTATTCAAGACTCATACTGGAATCTCGCCATACCAATACTTTCTCAACTGCAAGATAGAACGTGCAAAGCAGTTAATTGAAAACAATAAAGATGTCTATTCAGCAGTAGCGGAATGTGGTTTTGTCGATTTAACCCATTTAAATAAACATTTTAAAAGCGTGTATGGAACCACAGCATTTGAGTATATGTCACATATAAATTAATGAGTTTGAAACTAAGCTTGCCGTCATGGTCAATTAGGATTTTCTCTCATTTTTTATAATTCTGAAAATTTACCTTAAATGGAAATAATGCTCATATTTTATTGGGTGTCTTTTTCTTAATTTCTACTAGCTTAAGCCTGTTGTCTTCAATCGACTTCACTTCAAAATGTAAATGATGATATTCAAATGTTTCGCCTTCTTTAGGAAAATGGCCCAGTTCTTTTATTAAAAATCCTGCAAGTATATCTTCATCTTCTGGGATTTTTGTCTTGAAGGCTTCATTTATTCGGCGTATTGCGAGTTTTGCGTGGACAATAATATGATTATCCGTTAATTCTTCGATAAGAACCTCGCTATCCTCATCTGTTTCATCTTCAATTTCCTGTCCTAGCATGGCTTCCAAGATATCCTCATGGGTGATAATCCCTTTTGTTCCTCCATATTCATCAAGCACAATTGCCAGGTGCTTTCTTTCTTTCATCATCATTTTGAATACTTTATCAATGCTATGGAATTCATATACAAATAAGGGTTCAAGGTCTGTAAAATCCTTAAGAGTCTTTTCTGGCTGTGTCGACCATGTCAGCAGTAACTTAGAATGGAAAACTCCCACGATGTTATCCATATTTTCTTTGTAAACCGGATATCTGGTAAATCTATTGTCCAAGACAATAGATTTGGCTTCCTCAATTGTCGCATCAAACGGAATACCTTCAACCTCCATTCGGGGAGTTTTTAGGGCGTCGCGAACATCCAGATTATAAAAATCAATAACCCCTTTAATCCGCTGGGTTTCTTCTTCTCTAAATGTTCCTTCGGTAGTAGCGATATCCACCATGGTAATGAGCTCCTCTTTAGAAACAGAAACTGACTCTGGAGCATTTTTGGATAATATTTTAATAATTGCCCTTGTAAATTTTGACAATAAAAAGGTCAAAGGTTTAAAGATAACTAATAAAATCCTTATTATTGGAAAAACTAAATATGCAATTTTATCAGCAAATGTAGCGGCAATCGATTTAGGAAGAACCTCAGCAAAAATAATCAATACAACGGTAAGAATACCGGTTGCAACCCCTACATTAAACCCATATTCAATTGCAATTATTGTAACGAGTGTTGGTAGCATAATATTTGCGATATTATTGCCAATCAGGATGGCTGTTATTAATTCATCTGGCTTTGAAACAAGCTCTAAAAGCTTTTCTGATTTATGATCATTGTTTTCTGCCTTTGTTTTCAATTTCATTTTGTTAACTGCTGTTAAAGCTGTCTCACTTCCCGACAGGAAGAATGACATTAGCATAAAAAACAGGATAGCGATAAACAAAATTCATTGCCTCCAATAAAATCTAGTTAGTTTAATTATTTGTGCAGGGTGATCTCGCCGAACTTACATTCTTGTTAGGATGGAATCTTATGACTATTTATCCAAATTATAAATCAGTAAGTGAAAGGAAGTAAATTGAAACGCTTGTAAATGATTGAGGACAAAACCAATAATTATATTTCCCATTTTCCCTTTAAAAAATAATTAAATGTTAATATACACCATACTCATCTTACCCTAAAAGACTAAGTTAAAAAGTAGAGTTTCTTGAAAACCGTAACAAATACTTATAATTAAATCGAACTGTCCATACTAGTGAAATAAAGGGATGATATAAGATTAATCGGATTGTAATTGCACACTTACACTTTTTCTTGTTGTATGAGGTTCAAACTAAGAAATGGTTTTAGAAATCGTTCAGGAGGTCAAAGGAAAATGAAAAGAGTTTATTTAGCTAGTCCGTTTTTAATGATATAGAGATTGGTTATTTGGAACAGGTTGAGGTGATTTTAGCAGAAAAGGGTTTGAAAGTATTCTCACCAATGAGAAAGTCAAAAGCTGAAAATGTCGAGGTTGGTTCACGCCAATGGTCAATTGAAACATTTATGGATGATATAAAACACATTAAGTGGGCAGAAATCGTTTTAGGCATCTATCATGGAAACTATTCCGACAGTGGAACAGCCTGGGAACTAGGTTATGCTTATGCTACTGACAAACCTGTAATTTTAGTTCATATTGGTGAAAACAGTAATTTAATGGTGCATGAAGGTGCACACACCAATATCACTTTGGAGGAACTAAAAGAATATGACTTTGACGAGTTAGCTAGTTCTTTCTATACAGGTGAAATGCTCTAAAAGACTAAATTGAAAAAGCTTATATGGGGTTCAGTCAGGAAATGTTAATTGACAACGTTAAGAATTTTGAGAGAAGGTGAATGGGACACCTGTAAGCCTTGTTTTACGTAATATTAATTCCATATCAATAGATTAGATGACCCTATGATACTATTATCCTATTCCTTGATACGACATCGTTTATAATCTTAAGTTGTAAATTGCGGTTTATCTATACTGAAGAAAAAATCTTGATATGGCGAGAGTTTTACAATTAGTACATGTAAACAACGTATTCTTCCTGATATCGAGCTTTTCATCATCGAATTGACAACGGTTAATAGCCTTGAAGGTGAATACACAGCTTTAAATCGTTATTAAGCCCATATAATTTAAGATAAGGTATTTGATGCCTTCTCAGTATCAAGGACATCAATACATCGTATATATAGGTTACTGAGTTGAAATATCAAGGATTCAAATTAGCCCTTTAGTCGATTTTTCTTCTTCGAATCCTTTAAATACTCCTGATTTTCATAGTATAGATAATCACATTTTCCCTGACGCTCCCCCACTAACAGTTCTCATATAACTTTCTAATATTTTATGGTTTTAATGTTTACTTTTCCTCTTAGCTCGAATCTTATCAGAAAATCCACTAAATTAAACTAAGGGCACAGCCAACATTTTTTTGTAAAGCCCGTGTTCATTACAATGAATAGAAGATAAAGGTGGGTTTCTCAAACGCTAAGAAGATTCAAGTGGTTCAACCGACACAATTTGGATACTATACTTTTCGTTCCATATTCTAATTTATATATTAAAACGGCTTTCGGTATCTTAAAACCTATGTCTTCTCGATTTAGTAGACGTGATTTCTAAAGATCTAAGTTCGTCCAATACAACTTTTATTTTTCGACAGAAGCTTTTTCATGAGCGACAGTATTTATATAGTTCTTTCCCCATTCGTACATCGATTCAAGAATAGGTATCAAGGTTTCCCCATGTTCTGTAAGCGAATATTCTACTTTCGGAGGGACGATTGGATACACTTCGCGATGAATAATTTGATCGGCTTCTAATTCCCTTAACTGATTTGTTAGCATTTTTTGTGTAATATTTGGTAAAAGTGCTTTCAATTCGCTAAATCTTTTTGTGCCTTCTTTGCCTAAATACCACAAAATAATCATTTTCCACTTACCACCAATGACAGAAAGCGTTAGCTCTTTTTCACAATTAAACGTCTGGTTAAAGTCACGTACGATTGGTATCACTCCATCCTTTAGTTACTTTTTTGATACTATCCCACTTATAAGTAAGTTCTTCCCAATATAAACTATACTAATTTATACTTCTTATTGTAAATCAATTAATACTGGAGGGGACAAAATGATGAATCGTTTTACTATTCCACGCGACATTTATTTTGGGGAAAATTCACTTGATAAGTTAAAAGAATTAGAGGGTAAGAAAGCAGCGTTAGTCATTGGAGGAGGCTCGATAAAGAAAACGGGTAATCTAGAACGTATTCAAGGCTTGCTTTTAGAAGGTGGAATTGAAAACCGTGTCATCGAAGGAATCAATACAGAGCCAACCGTTCAAATGGTAAAAGAAGGTGTAGACATATTAAATAATTTTGAGCCTGACTGGGTAATCGGAATCGGTGGAGGTTCTGTAATGGATGCTGCAAAAGCGATGTGGTTATTCTATGAACATCCTGCTCTAACTTTTGAAGAAGCAGCAAAACCTTTTACATTACCAAAACTTCGTACAAAAGCAAAATATGCTGGGATTCCAACAACAAGTGGAAGTGCAGCTGAAATTTCCAATTTGTCCGTTATTACAGATGAGAGAACGAATATTAAATATCCATTAGCCGATTTTGAATTAACTCCAGACATTGCAATTATTGATCCTGTGATGGTAGAGTCGATGCCAAAGCATATTACAGCATATACTGGTATGGATGCTTTTACACATTGTGTTGAAGCATATGTTGCAAAGTCGCGTACAGTATTTACGGATGCACTAGCAATTGAAGGGGCGGCAATTATTAAAAATAATCTTGAAGATTCGTATAATGGTGACCAAGAAGCTCGAAATGAAATCCATAATGCTCAAGCGATGGCTGGTATGGCGTTTGCTAATGCAGTACTTGGTAACGTACATAGCTTAGCACATAAAAGCGGTCCAACATTCGATATCCCACATGGTTGTGCAAATGCTATTTATTTACCGTATGTCATTCAATTTAATCGAACAGTCGTAGCGGATCGTTTTGCAACAATTGCAAAACGATTAGGACTTGCAGGGAATACAAATGATGAATTAGTCGATGCGTTGGTTTCATATATTCGCAATCTAAATACAGAAATGAATGTGCCAAATAGCCTTCAAGAGTTCGGTGTAACAGAAGAAATCTTTAATAAGCATGTCGATGATATGGCGAAAAACGCCGTAACAGATCCATGTACAGGAACAAACCCTCGTGAAACTTCGGTTGAAGAAATGAAACAGTTATATGTTTCAGCATTTTACGGGAAAGATGTGAATTTTTAATTTAAATATTCTATCTTTATTGATTTTAACGACAGATAGTATGGAATTTTAAAAAACTTTATCATGATATTAAATAAATGAAGACTAATATTATAATATTGTGTAGTAAAAAATACTGATATATTGAACTTTGGTCATTATATTGTTCAAGTCCCATAAACGCCTTTATAAAGAAAACGATCAGAAGTTTAATCCTCTGATCGTTTTTCGTCTATTCAGTATTAATTGTTATGGTATTAAACAGTATAATTGCTAAATTGGATTTTGTACTTCAAAACAGAACCCGTTCTCCCATTCTAAATGGTGTGACGTAAGGTCTTTTTTACGCCATTATATATTTCTAACATAATCCCACATATTCTTCCCGATCAAAAAAACCGTAACCAAAATGAATAACACTCGTACATACGCTGCTCCCTTTTTAATAGCAAAATGAGAACCCACTAAGGCTCCTGCTATCATAGAAATCCCCATCGGTATACCATATGCAAAATGAACCAGATCAAGAAAAATGAAGAGGATCAGGGCTGCAATGTTGCTCCCAAAGTTTAGAAATTTGGCATTTCCCGCTGATTGTAAAAAATCGAAGCCGATCATTAAAAAGGCAAACAAAATAAATGAACCTGTTCCCGCGCCTAAAAACCCATCATAAAAACCAATTCCAAATATGACAAGGGCAAAGAGCAAGGCTTTTTGCCAGGTGAGCTTTCGATACGTTGATTCACTTCCCCAGTTTTTCTTTAGAATCGTATAGATAGCGACAACGATTAAGAGAACCAATACCAATGGTTTTAATAGGTCGGGAGAGAGAAAATTAACCAGTAAAGCCCCTAATAAGGACCCTATAAAGACTAGGGGAAACAGTTTCGATACTAGACGGAAATCAACTTTTCCCGATCTGATAAAGGCAATCGTACTTGTCAACGACCCCATTGAACTGGCCAACTTATTGGTAGCAATCGCTACAGAAGGAGGAAGTCCAGAAAATAATAAAGCGGGTATCGAGATTAATCCTCCTCCCCCAACAACCGAATCAATAAAAGCAGCTAGAAATCCGAAACCTATCAATAACAGAAGTGTATAAGCATGAATATCTTCCATCCGAGTAACCTCCTTATTGTAGAAGAACGAGTCTACAAATTCGTTGTAAAGGATTAATATTTAATTAGTCACTATTAAGATAGTAACTAAATTATTTTCCCCTGTAAATAGGAAATTCGTTGTTCCAACATTTCTAACAGAATCGATTTCACAAAGAGATTTGTTATGATAGGGTTATAAACTTACTATTTGTGCTGGAGGGTACTATGCAAGATCTCATTCAAAAAATTCAATCGCTAGGTTTTAGTCAGTATGAAGCAAAGGCTTATGTTTCTTTAGTCCGCCAAGGAACAACGAGTGCGTACCAAGTAAGTAAAGAATCGGGAATTCCAAGGGCACGTATATACGAAATATTGAATGGGCTTGAGGAAGAGGGGATTGTGATCAAAGAGGCAATTAATGATTCGGTTCAATACTCTCCGCTGCCTGTCGATGTATTTTTAGAATCCGTCCAATCGAAATGGGACCAAACCTATCAATCCATAAGCCATACATTAAAAGACATAGAACAAACAGACCCTATACCTGACAACCGTGTTATGACCCTTAAAGGGGAAAGGCATATCCTATCCTTTTGTCGGACCCTATTGAAAAAGGCTGAAAAAAGAATTGTCGTTTCTTTGTGGGACAAGATGTATGAGAGACTGGAACAAGACCTAGAAGTTAAAACAATGAATTGCAGTCTAAAAGGTATTGTCTTTCAGGTGGAAAATCCATTATCGGGTCTAGATCTCCATCGTAAGACAAGCTATGTTGATACTATCGGAGAAAATAAATGGTTTATCCTGTCCATTGATGGTCGGGAAATGATCTATGGTCCATCTATTGAAGAAAGAGAAACAGCCTTTTACACAGACGATCCTGTTCATATTTATCTTCTGGAGAATTATATTTGGCATGATATCCTTGTGAATCGCCTAGTGAAAAGGGGTCAAGAGGATACGGAAAAATGGATTTCAAAGGAAAGAAATCAATTTTTCCAGTAGCCAAAGGTAGCCTATTAAATCTAGTTAAGGGGGAATCTAGATGAGTCATCTTCAACCAATTCAACTAAAGGAAGTTACTCTACATAAATTAATGATGCGTTTAAAATCGCCTTTTTCAACAAGCTTTGGAACCTTTCAGGATAAAGAGTTTTTTGTGATTGAGGCAGTAGGGGAGAGTGGATTGATTGGCTGGGGGGAGAGTGTCGCTTTTTCAAGTCCGTGGTATACGGAAGAAACGTTCAAAACGAACGAGCATATGCTGGAGGATTTTTTAATTCCGCTTTTATTGGAAAACCCAGTGAATCATCCGGATGAAGTATCAGAGCGTTTTCTGCCAATTCGCCGCAACAATATGGCGAAAGCAGCACTCGAAGGAGCCGTTTGGGATCTTTATTCGAAGCAACTGGGAATTCCGTTGGCGAAAGCATTAGGTGGAACGAAAAAAGAAATCGACGTCGGGATTAGCATTGGTGTCCAAGATACAATGAACGATTTGATTCAATTGATAGAAGGGTATCTAGAGGAAGGCTATAAACGGATAAAGGTGAAGATTAAGCCTGGCTGGGATGTTGAGGTTATCAAAGAACTACGCAGAAATTTTCCAAGTCTTCCATTTATGGCCGATGCCAATTCGGCGTATACGTTAAAAGACATTGAACTGCTAAAACAATTAGATGAGTACAATTTATTGATGATTGAACAGCCGCTTGCCTATGACGATATTGTTGATCATGCGATACTCCAGAAAGAACTGAAGACACCCATCTGCCTTGATGAAAGCATCCTTTCATTTGAAGATGCCAGAAAAGCCATCGAACTGGGAAGCTGCCAAATCATTAATATTAAAATTGGCCGGGTCGGTGGATTATCCGAGGCGAAAAAAATCCATGACTACTGCAAACAAAAAGGGATTGCTGTTTGGTGTGGGGGCATGCTTGAAGCGGGAATAGGGCGAGCCCATAATATTGCTCTCACAACGCTGGATCAATTCATCCTCCCTGGCGATACCGCGGGGTCCTCCCGATACTGGGAGAGAGACATCATTGATCCAGAGGTCACCGTTCATAATGGACAAATCGTCGTTCCGGACACTTCTGGAATAGGTTATGAAGTAAATCGGGAGGTACTTAGAAGCTATACCATCGAAACTAAGACGTTTTCGTAATGAAAGTTGGTTTTTAAAGGGCCTTTTGTATAACGAATTTGGTCAATCATCTTCATCTCCCTTTTGTTTTAAAAACAGGTTGCCAGCAACGGCAACCTGTTAAAAAGCTTATTCAAAAGATAATTCGTTTCTTTTCAGCTTTCTTCGGAAAACAACTTTTGATAATAGCACACTACATTCATATAAAAACAACAGTGGGATGATGACTAGAATATCTGACAGAATATCTGGCGGCGTGATGAGAACAGCCGTTACGATTAAAATGAAATAAGCATACTTTCTAATTTTTTGTAAACGGTAAGGGTTTAAGACTCCTAGACTTGTTAGGAACATAATAATGACTGGAAGTTCAAATAAAAACCCGAATGGTAGAGTCATATGGATCAAAAAGCGAAAATATTTTTCGGTCGTGAAGAAGGTCATCACCATATCTTCCGTTAAGGACAGAAGGAAGTTTAAGACAATTGGGAAGATAATGAAGTACCCAAAGCCGATTCCTAAAATAAAGAGAATAAATAGAGCTGGAATATAAGCTAATGTCACCTTCTGCTCTTTTTCGTTCAATGCCGGCCGAACAAAAAGCCATACCTGGTGGGCAGCAACAGGAATCGAACCGGCAATCGCGATGACACCTGCAAGTATGAAATAGACCCAGATGATATCACTTGGACCAAGAACAGCGAGCTTGATCGATAAATCTTGTACTAACCAATTGTAGATATTTTCAACATAGATAAAGGCGATGATAAATAATAGGATAAAAAATCCTAATGTAATGATAAGGCGTTTACGTAATTCTTCTAAGTGACCGACTAGATTCATATTCTGGGTATCCATTGATTAACACTCCCTCTTACAAAAAAGAGATGCAAGCGTTAAACATGACTTACATCTCCCCGTTCTTTTTACTAAACTGCTTTCTTATCTTTATTCTTGAATTTATCTTTCTCTTCGTTGCTGCTATCGTCATCTGAAACGAGGTCACGTGTAGATTTTTTGAATTCTTTCAGCGTTGAACCGAATGCACGTCCAATTTCCGGCAATTTGGAAGGACCGAAAACAATCAAAGCGATCACAAGTACAAGGATTAATCCTGGAATTCCAATATTTTGTAACATCATAATACCCTCCTATTCAAATTACAGTTTCTAATGGTATTTTTTTCTGAGGAAAAAAGTTAAACAATTTGTAATCCGCTTTTTCACTGCAAATATGGCATCTGTAACTTCCGAAATCCTTATCTTCTTCTGAAATTAAGTGAATATGTGGAAGGTGAATGATCTCTAAACCTTCCTTTACATGTTTAGAACAAACGATGATCATCCAAAAACTCCTTCCATGCTCATGCCTTTTATTTAAAACGGCCACCTTGAATCGCTACTAAGCAAGAGCGACCGAACTTTTGTCCAGGGTAAGGATTCCATGTAGACGGATGTTGAACGTCTAGGAATAACGTTTTTTCATCCGGTGTCAGCCATGGACCTGTCACTTCAGAGCCTTGTGGGCCTGAGGCAAATTGGTGCGGGATTCCATATTCCTTCCCATCGGTTGGAATCATGAACACACCGCAGTTTTTGTAAGCTGCATACATATTATCTTCTGTAGCAGCAAAGTCTTCTACGACCCAAAGGTTTCCTTTGCTATCAAAGTGAAGATTATCGGGACATGTGATCCCGCTTTGCTGTCCACCCGCCACAAATACTTCGAAAGTAAATGAATCGCTGCCATGATCGTCATTTTCAGGAACAAATCGGATAATTTGTCCATGGAAATTTCCGTGGTCTGAATTATTCGTTAAGGATAAGAAAACACTTCCGTCTTCTGGGTGAATTTCAACATCTTCTGGGCGATCTAAACGGGTACCCCCGACAATTTTTGCTGCTTTACGTGCATTTGTTAATACATCTGCTTGGTCATCAAATTCTTTTTGAAGTGCTGGATTTGCAGCATAATCCAGGGCAATCCATTCTTGCTTTCCAAGGTTGGCTACATATAACGTTCCTTTTTCTAAAAGATCAAAGTTCGCATTGCGGTTCTTTTTATTGAATTTTTTTTCACTGACGAATTTGTAGAAGCACTCATCACGGCTATCGTCACCCATATAAACGACTACTTTACCATCTTTTGTTAGGCCCATTGCTGCGTTCTCATGTGCGAAACGACCTAACGCTGTATGCTTGCGAACTGGTTTGGAAGCATCGAACGGATCAACTTCAACCACCCAACCGTAGTGCTCATCAGTGAAATTAGGCCAACCATAATCGTCACCGTATTCTGTGTTCTCCTCACAGGATAAGGCGGTATCCCATAAAGTACGACCGCCACTACAGTTTCCAAGAGAACCTTCAACAGTAGTCGCTCCTTTAACAGACTTACTTCCACGGGCAGGACCTGTTAATTGGATCGGAGTTTTCCCATCAACACGACGGTTATAGGTATCATCTTGAACCATTTTCCACTCGCCGTTTTCTTTTTTTACACGAATAACGGAACCACCCACGGCTACCTTTTCCATCTCTAGCAACTCAGGGTATTTTGACTGGGAAAGCTTTTCTTTAACAGTGTCATAAGATTCATTGATTCCTAGAATCTCCATGTAGTTACCAGGCTCAGGGAATTCGTGGTTCACCCAGATTAACCCTTCTTCTGAATCGGTGCCTCCCTCTAAACTATCGATAGGGAAGTAAACAGTAAGGTCAGCAGCATCCCCGAAGATTTCCCCTTTAGAGTTGATTTGATCTCCATAAGAAGCAACGATGTTGTATCTATAGCCCTTTGACAAAACTAAGTCATTTTCCCATGTGCGATCAATTGGTTTGAATGGCGTCGTAAGTGGTTTCCCGCCACCTTTCCCATGACCTTTGCCATGCTTTTTAGCATCTGCTGTATCGGATAAAACACCAAGTCCAGTCGAAGCAGCAACTAGGGCAGCAGTACCGCTTCCAACGTATGTTAAAAATAATCGGCGATCCATTTCTAAGCACTCCTCTGCAAAATATGTAGAATCTCTTAACACCTCCTATTGTAGTGATATTGGAGGCAAATTTTAATGAATTAGATGTAAACTATTGTTAAAAAACGATAAAGATTGTTAACTTTTTTGATTATTTTATTATTGGGAGAAAGGTCTCTTGAAATGATGGGGTGAGAAGTGGTTTTAGTGAGCGGAGGCTTTTAAAGATAGTTCAGGTAGTTAGATGTAGTTCTATTACATTATTTTGAATGTGAAGAATCAATTTTGTAAAAGGGTGTTTACATAAATCGCGAATTTGCAGTCGAAATTTGTCGAACGGTCAATATATTAGTGGTTTTGGACAAATAAAGTGGAGCGACGGACAAATTATCTAAGCCGACGGACAAATTAACGCCAAAAATGGACAAATTATTGCCCTCCGAATATATTATCATGGCAAAAAGAAGGAATCAGTTAAGCTAATATAGAATAAAACTATGATTCTTACATAATAAGGAGTGATCTATTGATTATTAAGGCAAGAAAACCCTCTATATTCCTCATGCAGCTAGAAACTTTACTCAAAAGAATAAAGCCCCAGCATCCAAGGCGGGCTTTAGTAGAAAAAGACTATCAAAAATTTAGAGCGGGTTATAATGGAGAAAAGTCTATTGACTACTACCTCTCTGATCAAATCGAAAGTAAAAAAACCTTCCTATTTCATGATCTCCGTTTACCCCAAAAGGATAAATATTTCCAACTTGATACGCTAATTTTGACCCCCGCTGTTCATATTTTCTTAGAAATAAAGAATATTTCCGGGACGATCTTTTTTGAAAGGAAGTTTAAGCAAATTATTCGAAAAACAAAAGAAGGCTTAGAGGAAGGGTTTCCAGATCCATTATTCCAAATTGAACGACAAACTGCCTTATTAAAAAAATTCCTCTTGAAATTAAATACTCTTCCTACTCCACTGATCCCACTAGTCGTCATTAGCAACCCCAACACCGTTATTAAATCAAATGACAGCAGCCTATCCGATACGATTTTACATGCCGCCAGACTCCCTTTTCGAATAAACGAAATTTTAGGTAGCTTTCCTAATGAAATCCTGCACTCAAAGGACATGAATAGAATTAAAAGAGCTTTATTAAAGCAAAACGCTCCCCAAACGATCAATGTTTTTGATCGATATTCCCTAAAATCGAATGATATTATAAAAGGTGTTGAATGCGGGCAATGTGGAACATTTAAGATGAAAAAGAAAAACAGAAGATGGAGATGTGATCACTGCTTGTGCGTCGATTCCTTAGCCTATATCGAAGCTTTAAAGGACTTTGCACGTCTATATGGGCCATCCATCACCAATCGTCAACTAAGGGAGTTTTGTTTGATTTCTTCTACATCGGTTGCCAATAAGATCTTATCATCCCTAAACTGTCCTTTTACAGGGGGAACGAAAGGGAGAATTTACGATCTTTCCGGATTGCTTGATAGGTAGCGTGAACTGTGAAATGAGTCGAAATTTATCGAACGGTCAATATATTAGTGGTTTTGGACAAATAAAGTGGAGCGACGGACAAATTATCTAAGCTCACGGACAAATAAACACACAAAATGGACAAATGAATCGCTAAGTTATATTGAGGCTAACTTTGGCTATTCTGATATTTTCAAAAAAATAACACTAGTCAAATAAAAGATAATATGTTATAATATTCCTAACTTTTAATGAACGGAGGGTTTCCAAAAATGGCAACAATTAGACTACGATTCCGCGCTTTGAACCACTAATTGAATAGTGTTCGAAGACTCTGCCTGTGTGCAGGGTTAACGGGATTGGTCTGCCTATTTTTAAGGAAACTCAAATTACGATACGTAAAAAGAGGGCGAGACGACTCAGCCCTCTTTTTGTCGTCTTTAAAAATAGTAACTAAATATCTAATGGTGAGGTTTATACTGATGCATATGTGTCAGGATTAACGACTAACGACCGACCATTTGGAGGACCGATAAATTCAGGGAAGGTGTAGCTTGTTCATTCAAGCTGGGCTTCTTAGTTTACATGTTTTCTTCCGTTACTCAAAACACAGGCAATGGGTCTGTGTTTTTTATTATTAGATAAGAATGTATAAAAATTTGGAGTGCTTATGGATTCAAGGAGCTTCAGCTTTTCTTATGAAAATTGAATGGAGGAAACAAACATATGATGGAACAAAAAGAGCGTGCCCTGTTGGTTGGAGTAAATTTAAAAAATCAGCATGAGATTGATTTTAACTATTCGATGGAGGAGCTTAAAGAGTTAGCGATTGCTTGTGAGATGGAAGTTGTTGGGATGGTTTCGCAAAAATTAAACCGTGTAAATACTTCTCATTATATTGGGAAAGGCAAAATCGAGGAGGTTATCCAATGCATCGAGCATCAAGAGGCTAATGTGGTCGTTTTTGATGATGAATTATCACCTTCACAAATCAAAAATCTCGAATCCGATCTGGATTGCAAGGTTATTGATCGAACGATGCTCATCCTTGATATTTTCGGAGAGCGGGCTAAAACAAAAGAGGCAAAGCTTCAAGTCGAGGTGGCACAATTAGAATATATGCTCCCTAGATTAATCGGACTTCGTGAATCGCTGGGCCGTCAAGGCGGCGGTTCTGGTTTGAAAAACAGAGGAGCAGGTGAAACGAAGCTCGAATTAGATCGGAGGAAAATTGAAGAAAGGATCACTTCTCTAAATAAAGAGCTTGAGATCCTCGTCTCACAACGAGAAATGCAGCGTAAACAACGTCGGAAAAATGAAATCCCCATCGTTTCCTTAGTAGGGTATACGAATGCCGGGAAGTCAACGATTATGAATGCTATGGTTGAAAGGTTCAATAAGTCGACGAATAAACAGGTGTTCGAAAAAGATATGCTATTTGCTACTCTCGATACTTCTGTTAGAAGCATCAAGCTGCCAGATAACAAATCATTTTTATTAACCGATACGGTGGGATTTGTAGCCAAATTGCCCCACCATCTTGTTAAAGCATTTCGATCTACACTAGAAGAGGTAGCAGAGGCGGATCTTCTAATCCATGTGGTTGATTATTCAAATCCACATTACCAAAAGATGATCGACACGACTCTTGAAACACTGAAGAAATTAGAAATCCAGGATATCCCAATGATCTATGCCTTTAATAAGGCAGACCTTGTGCAATTAGAGATTCCAAAAGTTACTGACCATAATGTGTATCTTTCAGCTAAACAAAAAATCGGGATTGACCAGATGAATGAGCTTATTAAACGAGAGATTTTCAAAGACTATATCCTCTGTGAAATGCTGATTCCTTATGAAAAGGGAGAAATTATTTCCTATTTAAATGAATATGCAAATGTTTTGGAAACCAGCTATGAACCAGATGGAACAAAGGTGAAGCTAGATTGTAAAAATAATGATTATGAAAAATATCAGCAATATGTTGTCACGGAAGAGCAAGCAAATATTTAATGGGAGTTATTTTAACTAACAAAGGAGGAGTAAAAATGACCAAGATAAGTGAAAAAGAAAGAATCATGAAATTAGCAAGTGAGCATGGACTAACTCTAGATGTTCATTCGATTGAATTCGATGAATCGGGAGCGGACTTTCAAGTAGCATTTGGGAATGATCTAAAAGGAGGCCCGTGGGTGCTTCGAATTCCACGAAGGGAAAACGTCGTTGAAGTAGCCTTATATGAAAAGAAAATAGTAAACTTTTTAAATCAGAAAGTACGTTTTCAAGTACCATGCTGGGAGATATGTACTCCAACACTGATTGCGTATCCAATGCTTGAAGGAAAGCCTGCCGCTACCATTGATCCTAATGAAAAGGCATATGTTTGGTATATTGATGAAAACGATCCTCCTAGCTGCTTTTTTGATTCCCTTGCAGAGGTAATGGTAGAGCTTCATGGAATTGACCATCAACAAGCTCATGAAGAGGGGATCAAAGTATCTGCTCCAAGGGAAATCAGGGAATCATTAGCCAAGCAAATGAATGAAGTAAAGAAGGACTTTGCTATAAATGAAAAGCTCTGGGAAAGATGGCAAAATTGGCTTTCGGACGATTCCTTTTGGCCGCAGCATTCTGCATTTGTTCATGGGGATTTACATCCTGGGCATATATTGGTCAATGAAGATCATGTAGTTACAGGATTGTTAGATTGGACGGAGGCTAAAGTATCCGATCCAGCGACTGACTTTGTTCTTTTCTGTGCAGTGTTTGGAAAAGAGAGATTAGAGAGTTTTGTGAAAAAATATGAAGCAGCAGGTGGGAAAACTTGGCCGCGGATGGTTGAACACATTGAAGAACGCCATGCGGCATACCCGCTTCTAATTGCACAATTCGCACTCATAACAGGTGAAAAAGAGTATATTGAGATGGCGAAACAAGCGTTGGCTTAAAAGTGGTCCATAACAAAAAGAAAGGGAACGTCTCCCTTTCTTTTTTTATAGGCGTTGTTTAACGCCCTATCCGTTTCCGCTGCTTCCAACTAGATACTAAATATCCAATTAGCGAAAAAGCTGCTAAGCCTAGCCCGCCTTGCCATAAAAGGTCTTTTTCTACATACATGCCGGCAAAGGCTCCTGCAACTCCCGCGAGTCCCAAATAAAACAGTTGCCTTTTTTGGTTCTCATAAAGGGTAAAATAAAAACTATTTTGCTGATGGCGTTCTTTTTGCTCTAACAGTCGTTGTGGGGACTGGACGAAATCCTTTAGTGTATGGACGGCTTGAAAAATAGGCTGAGAATTGAGCCAGTTTAGCAGTAACCTCCATTTATTTGTATTGCTGGTACTTAACCAATCCATGAATGCGGGTTTCACAATTTCCAACATATCTTTATCAGGACTGATTGTCATGATTAATCCTTCAATCGTTGCAAACGAGCGTCCAAGAAAAATGAATCGAGTCGGGACTTGAATCGGTAATGATTTAACAAGATCATTCATCTGTTTTTTGGCGGCAAGTAGATCCAGCTCTTTGAGTTTCTCGAAATCAAATGACATCGCTTCTTTTAATAAATCTTCTATTATTTTGTGGTCTGCAGCCGGAAGTAAGAATCCTAAAGATGCCAAAGCCTCTACCGCGTTAGTATAGTTTTTCAGCAGGATGGCCTCTAATAAGGATTGAAAATGGGCGGCATCTTTTTTCGAGATTTCTCCAACCATCCCAAAGTCAAGTAAGATGATTGTACCATCGGGCTTCACGAGTACATTCCCTGAATGGGGGTCAGCATGGAAAATTCCAGCTTCGAGCCATTGGGGAAGAAAGATTCGCACTAAACGTTCAGAAATTTCATTTCGGTCAATCTGTAACTGATTTATTTTTTCAACATCATTTATCCTGATTCCATCAATCCACTCCATGACTAAAACCTTATCGGTACAAAGTGTGGTGAACATTTCTGGAACCTTTACCTGATCGATGGAACTAAATCGTTCTTTAAAAGTAATGGCGGTCTGCATTTCTTTTTTAAAATCAAGTTCGCGCTCAATGACTTGCCTTAATTCTTGATAGAGCTTTTTGAAATCAATAAACCCCTTCGGTACTGGTGCAAAGTGACGAGCGAACCATATGATGATGGCTAGGGTTTTGAAGTCGGTTTTTACGAGTGTTTGAATGATGGAGCGTTGCACCTTTATCGCTACGAGTGTGCCATCTTTTAATTGTCCTTTGTAGACTTCTCCAATGGAAGCAGAAGCTACTGCTTTAGGGTCAATGGAATAAAGCTTTTCTTCAATAGGACTCTCCCACTCATTCTCGAGGGTTCTTTTCGTTTCTTCCCATGAGGAAGCAGGGACCTGATCGACTAGATCCTGTATTTGTGAAATAAACCCTTTTGGAAGGAGGTCTGCACGAATACTTAATAGCTGACCTATTTTTATTAAGACACCTTCAAGCTCAAATAGGGTTTCTCGAAATTCTCGTCCAATTCGTTCCCATAATAATTCTTTTTCCGATTCCGATTTGCGGAGAATTCGGTACCAATAAACACGCACCACAACCGAAAGAGCAAACGATAAAACCTTCCACATCCTCCAAAGCTTTCGTTCCTTCTTCATATGTATTCCCCCAGCAACTTATTTCCCTCTAGTGTACCAAGTAATACGTACAATGGAATAAAAAGGTTTCAACTATTAAACTTTAACACATTAAAGCGCTGCGGGACGGTTCTCGATTGCGGTAATGTGTTAAAGTTTCATGCTAATAGATAAAACATGTTTACTCAATTATTTAATGTGGCAAAATAGGTATTAATAGGATTCATGGAAGAAGGATACCTGATCATGGAGAGAAGAAAGTAGTATGTTCTATATTGGACCCACACAGAAGCTTAAAAAAGAAATGGGTATAGAGTTAGAAGAGGCCCCAAAAGAACTAGAGAAAAGTTTGAATACTTGGCATATGAATATGTTTAAAGTAGGCCGTTACAAGTGTGTTGTCGTGATGAATGATTTAACTCTCTATAATTTAGAATCCTCATGATTCGAAAGGGCCGTCTAATAAACATGAAAAATACCATTCTTCAAAAACTTCTTGGACAAGGTGAAGAAATGACTTTCATAAAAACTCATAATCGAAGAGTTGTTGGTCACATGGTTGACCTAATTAAGGCAATAAATAACCGCTTTAAAAACGAGTCAGAGCTAAAAGAAGCTAATGAGTTTAGATGGGTATTTTCTGTGGATAATATGCGAAAAGAGCTTGGTAGATTAGAATAAATGCGAATCTTAGAATAGTCATTACAACCTATATAGGGGAGTTAATGGCTCCCCCTAATAAACCACAAAATATTCCTTTGAGGCACAACCATGACAGGTCTTGCTGTCAAAGCGGTGTTCAGGAGGAAACTTCTTATGGCAAAATTGACAAAATCGATACTGCCGTTTTCGGCTATTGATTGTTTTTATCATGTAATCAAGAAGCATTTCACTTCTATCGATCGCCAATTCTAGTTCCTGCCGATCTAATGAGTATTTATCAATTTTAGTTGGAACAGGACTATGTGGGCCGTCCCATTGAATGGCGCCATAACCGAAAGTAACTCTTTCTTTAGTAATCCGAATATAGATTTCTAGCTGATCATGTGTCCATTCTACAATCAGATTATAAACCCTGTCTCCATCTTGGGGATGAAAACTTTCTAATAAATCCTTTATCCATTCCCGTACCTGTCGCCGCATAGAATCGCCTCCCGTTCAAGTAGAATATAGTAATAGCTTATTATAAAAGCAGAGTGATTTTTTGAAGGGGTTCTCGTTGAAAGAGCGTAATACTTTAATGCTTTACCTCACTCGGGGACGGTTCTCGATTGCGTTAAAGCAATCGAGAACCGTCCCCGAGTGCTTTAACGTGCTAAAACCCCCTCATGACTAGCTTCCAATTCGGGGTATCCTTTATAATGGTAACAAATATAGAACATGCCAAATAGATAGGAGTATTGTATGAACGGACAACAGAGAGCGAGTATTCGAGCAGGTCTTGAAGTGGAGATTGTTCTGAAGCAGGATCAGCGTTCAGGGAAGCTGACACGTGGAGTTGTGAAAGATATTTTGACGAATTCCGCTAATCATCCACATGGGATCAAGGTAAGATTAGAGGATGGCCAAGTTGGCAGAGTGAAGAATATTATTGGTTAGACGAAAGGGAGGAGAGATTATGTATATTACGATAAAAGAAGCAGCCGAGTATTTAACCCTTCCCGAGGCCTACATTCAAGAATTGATTCAAGAAAAGAAAATTCGCGCAATCTTTGACGGTGACCAATATTTAGTCAACAAAGATCATTTTAAGAACTATCAAGACGAACTAGAGAAATATAAAATTCAATTAGAAGAATGGAGAAACGAACCACTGCCGGAAGATCCGGATGTAAAGGATGAAGATTAATCAATAACTAGGGGCGACTCTCATTGGAATTAATAGATGAATTAGCGGACGCATATTTACAAAGATCCTATGAATTACAAAATGTACTGAATATCAATACAGGAGAAATTTTTCTGGATGGTGATGAAGGGATAACAGGTGAACCAGGCCTCAATTGGGATGACGAAGAGGCAGATGATTTATACATCATTCCGCAAATCTCTTCAAGCGAAGGCTTCGATGTTATGCATCAATTCACATTAGAACAGGACAGGGATGTATCAAACAAATTACTAAATGTTCTTAATCAAAATAAGTCTTTTCGAAGGTTCAAAGATAAGGTTATTCAATTAAACCTTGAGGAACAGTGGTATAAATACGAAAAGAAAGCCGCTGAAAAAGCCGTTTTGGGATGGTTAGGAGAGATTGGTCAATCTTATCAAGACCTTAATAAAAAATACTTGAGTCATAATGACCCTTTTTAGAAGACAGGGCTGTCCCATAAGGTGTCCGGAATGTAGCTTAAAATAAATGTTCGTTGAAATGGCATTTTTGAGGAAAAAAGAATCCATTTTGATCGATTTCGATCAAAATGGATTCTTCTCTATTTAGATAAAAGTCAGTTTTGATAAAAAGTTCGATCATTTATAAATAAAGTTTGATTAAAAAATCCTGTATGAGATGCAGGATTTTTCTGTTCCGCTTGTGCAATTTTTGATCATTCACGATAAATAAACACTATACTCTTTGCACGTTTTTCTATGTGTCTCGTGATCACAAAAAATAGCCGCAACACTTTATTCAACGTTTCCTTTGACGAACACACAATGTAAATGTATAATTAAATCGTAATCATTACTATTTAAAAAGGAGTGTTTATTAATGAAGATTTCATTTGCAAAAGGGTTAAGCATATTAGTTTTCAGTTCACTACTAGTAGCGTGTCAGACTTCAGATTCATCCGAAAGCGAGTCTGCTGATGAAACAACACCATCCTCATCCGTTGTAGAAGACTCTTCTGGAACCCCAGAGCAAACATCTGAAAGTCACACACATGAAGGTGAACACGATCACGACCATAGTCATGCACATGATGAAGAAACAGAGCAAATTTATAACGGATATTTTAAAGACAGCCAAGTGAAGGATCGTTCACTTTCCGATTGGGAAGGAGACTGGCAATCTGTATATCCATATCTACAAGATGGTACGCTTGACGAGGTATTTGCTGATAAAGCAGAACATGAAGGTGACATGACAGCTAAAGAATATAAGGAGTACTATAATAAAGGGTATCAAACAGATGTTGAGCGTATCGTGATTCAAGGGGATACTGTAACGATGTATAAAAATGGTGAAGAATCTTCTGGTGAGTATATCTACGATGGGTACGAAATTCTAACATATGATGCGGGAAATAGAGGAGTAAGATACATATTTAAACTAGAAGAAGAAGCTGAAGGGCTTCCTCAATATATTCAATTTAGTGACCATAGTATCTATCCAAATGAAGCTGGTCACTATCATCTGTATTGGGGTGACGACCGCGAAGCTTTGTTGGAGGAAGTCCTCAACTGGCCTACCTACTACCCTACAAAAATGGATGGACACGATATTGCCCATGAGATGATGGCGCATTAAATTAGGAGTAGCGATTGACAAGTATGTATGATTCAAAGGTTACCATTCCAGAAGAATTTAAAATTAGTAGTTTTGTTATACCAGCTAATTTATGTTTGACTTCCTACCAACTTAAGTTAGGCAAAGAGAATCGCCATTTTTCAGGCCATCTTGATTTACAGTCTTCTGGAATAGGACGGGAATTACCCAGCAAGACAGGCAGAAAATGATCAAACTTTTGTATAAAACCGAAACTTAAAACTGTTAAATAAGAATCCATTTTGATTAAACTTTTTCAAAATGGATTCTCTTATTTACCGTAAAATACGGGTTTGCGAGGTGTTTTTGATTAAACTTTGATTCAAAGCAACATCTGATTTAACGGAATTAAGATTTTAGTATGTTTTTGCAAGATTCCATCCATCACTTAAGCTTATTTATTTGTTTCGTAAGTTCTTTAAATCTCAAATCGAGTTCTGAGTACGCTTCATCATTTGGTGTGATAAAGCTAAGCTTTCCTAAAACTTCTTGTCTTTCTGTTTCAAGCTTTAAACGTAATTCATCCTGATTATCTCTTTTTCGAGGTGCTTCTTGCAATTGCTTTTGGATGCGATTGTTCGAAAATACCAGTTTAGTATTCGTCGTTTTTTCAAGAAAGTATCGATCATGAGAAACGACAAGTAATGTACCATTGTACTTGGCTAATGTATTTTCTAATTGCTCACGTGAAGGTAGATCAAGATGATTGGTCGGTTCGTCTAAAATGAGCACATCTTTTTCTTCTAGAATATATGCCATCAATTTACACTTCACACGCTCTCCCATACTCATGTTTCGAATGGGTTCTGTCCACCCCGATGCCGTAAATCCTAAATGCTTCATTAAATTTTGAACTTTTCCTCTCGCTTCGAATGTTTCTTTATAGAATAGCTGCTCAGGAGTTTGTTCCAATGGTAAATCAAACACTTCTTGTGTTAAGTAGCCGATTTGGGCAGATGGTGAAATCCATACTTCTCCATCAGCCGTTTCCTGTCCGACGATCACTTTCAATAAAGTTGTTTTTCCACTGCCATTCGGCCCTATTAATGAAACCTTCTCACCGTGCTGAATCGTAAAGTTGGCGTTTTTAAATAAAATAGATCCATTAAACGCCTTTGATAGATTCTTAACTTCTAGAAACCGTTTTCCTACCTTATTTTTTGCTTTCATCGAAAAGTGAACTTCATACTCTGACTCAACAGGCTCCACTTTTGCCTTTTCGAGCTCTTTTTCAAGACGCTTTTGTTTTGATTTTACTTGAGCATCCATACGCTTAGCTTTTACACGATAGTGCTCTTTGAAGCCTTCCTTTTTCGTCGATTGTGCATGCGCTTTTTTCGACCAAGAAGTGAGCTCATTCATTTGCGCTTCAATGCGTTCCGTCATTTTTCGCTGTTTTTCATATTCACGTTGCTGAGTAAGCCTTTTCTGTTTGCGAAACTCCATATAACTGGAATAATTCCCTTTGTGTTCAATAAGTTGTTTCCCTTCAATCGACCAAATTTTTGTGGCAACAGCATCTAAAAAATACCGATCATGGGAAACCAGAATAATGGTGCCTTTATATTTCTCGATTTGTTCTTTAAGGAACTCCGTACTTTGTTCATCGAGATGGTTGGTCGGTTCGTCTAATAATAAAAGATGGGCATCTATTGAAAGACCCTTTGCAAGTCGTGCTTTCAACTTCTCCCCTCCGCTTAATTGTGAAAAATTTCGGATTGGTACATTCCATTTTTTTAGTAAAGCTTCTTCTGAAGGTGTCACTTCTTCGAAAGAATACATTTCCGCTTCTTGTTCAATAAAAGCCATGTTCAAGTTTGGTTGCAGCCATTCAATTCGTCCTTTAGTCGGCACTAAGTCATTATGGATCAATTGCAGTAAGGTAGATTTACCAGCACCATTTTTGCCAATAATTCCGATCATATCTCCTTGCTGTACGCTGGCATTTACATCTTTAAAAATCGTAAGATCCATTATTTCGAAGCTGATATTTCGTAATTTAAGCAGCTCTTTCATACAATCTTCCCCTTTCTTAAAAGGGAGAATAAAAAAATCCTCCCAATTCATTTGGAAGGATTAGTCGCATTTTTATATTGCTCAAAATAAGCTATTTCATTAAATAGCTCTACAGTTTATAGAAAATGGGCAGACTAATCCTATTTCGTATGATTTGAAATATGCGATTTCAAATTTTAAAAATAAGATTATTTGTCCATCGTCCACCCATCATCCTTTCCGTCGTTTAATAAAAACATTGTAGCATAACTCATCTGGAAAAGAAAAGGAAGGATTTCTTCCTAAATCAATCCATTCAGGTGTACCTTACTTCAAATCGGTAAAGGTCATTTATGTCAGACATTATTAAATAGAATCAATCTTTATTTTAGGCAATTATTAGGAACCGCAACTTCCAGATATAGAAGATACCCTCTATATGGATGTTGTGTTCCGTATGGATTTAAAATAAGACTGTTTTCCAAACGAGTGTTATTTTTTAGGAACATCGAAAAGGTTGATCTTCTCTGCAGGTCCGAGACTCCTGCGGGAGTAGCGGGACAGGTGAGACCTAAGCAAGGCGACGGGGAGGCTCACCGCCCGCCCCGCGGAAAGAGAGCAACCTTTCGCTGCACCAACCAACCCCTTTTCAAATAACAATAACTTTTACGAAATAACTTGGTTTTAACATCCCCCGATTTTTTGTTTTCTCCAACTTTTCTAGTAAAATAAGACCAACAAAGTGAACGTTTAAAGCAGGTGCAGGGATGAACAACCGACAAAAAGAAATCTTAAGAATTTTATTAACAGAAACAGAAGAGCCATTGTTAGTACAGGACATTGCTAACAAACTAGATTGCTCGGAGAAAACGATTCGCAATGATTTAAAAATCATTGAACAATACATTGGTTCTCATACAACAGGTTCTCTCATTCGGAAGCCGGGTCTGGGAGTTTATTTAGAAATCAATCAAAATGAAAAAACGACTTTATTTCATGAGCTTCATCTCTCTCAGGGTCATGATCCTAATACTTCTGATGAAAAAAGGATTTTAGAGATTGCTTATGAACTATTGATGAACCCACAGCCACTTTCTTCCCAGAAGCTGGCGGAGGTGCATTATGTAACGAAAACGGTGATAAGAAAGGATCTGGATCGAATTGAAAGCTGGCTTAGTGAGGTCGGACTTGAGCTTGTCTCAAAGCAAAAGGTAGGTCTCCATATTGAAGGCTCCGAACATCTTCGTCGAAAAGCGTTAAGTCGGTTATCCCTTCTTGTTCATAATTCGAGTTTCAGCCATCAGTTTATAAGTGAAAAATTCTCTTCCTATGAAGTCGAGATTGTAAAAAGTGAACTAAAATCACTACAGAAAAAGCATTCTCTTTATTTTACAGATGAAACGATGGAGAGCTTACTCATTCATACTCTATTCACGATTAGAAGGACGAAGCTGAAACGGCCCATCACGATTTCCTCACAGGAAAAAGAAGAAATCATCAACCGGCCGGAATTTCGATGGGCAGAGGAGCTCCTAAAGAAACTAGGGGTTATTTTCGTTGTCCATTTTTCTGAGGAAGAAGTCGTTTACTTGGCTCTTCACTTGCTTGGAGGGAAACTGCGTTTACAACAAGGATTCCATGACCCCGGGGATGGTCCTGTTCTGACAGATATCATTCACAAATTAACCAACCGAATGTCGAGCTTGATGAACATTGATTTTAAAAAGGATCGTACATTAATTGAGGGGTTACATGTTCATTTGTATTCAGCATTGAACAGATTAAAATTCAACCTAAACGTTTCAAATCCAATGCTCCATGATATTAAAAGAATGTATCCGTATATGTTCAATATGGTCATTGAGAGTATAAATGAAATCAACGATTCCTTTTCACTTTCCATTCCGGAAGAAGAAGCAGCCTATCTCACCTTGCATTTTCAGGCTTCTCTTGAAAGACTCACCGAAATGCGAAACAAAGTGAGAAATGTCATTATCGTTTGCCATATGGGAGTAGGAATGTCGCAGTTGCTTCGAACAAAACTAGAGAAAAAATACGATTCCCTTCATATTCTCGGTTGTATTTCAAAGTCAGATTTGGAAGACTACCTTTCCCAGCATAGTGTCGATCTCGTCATTTCGACTATTGAGCTCAGACCATTGAAAGTACCGACTATCGTTATTTCGCCATTACTAGATCGAGGAGAAGAGCAAAAACTAGAGAAATTCCTAAGCGAAATCGATGGTTCCAATCAAAGGAATGGTTTTTCTACATTAATGAAATATATGGATGCTTCGCTTATCTTTATCCATCAAAAAAGTGATCATCGTTACAAACTAATTGAAGAAATGGCTTTTGCCCTATATAAAAAAGGGTATGTGGAAAAGAACTATGTCTTTAGTGCTGTTCAGCGTGAAAGAATGTCCTCAACTAGTATCGGCTCAGGAATCTCTATTCCACATGGTAGCCCAAATTTCATCAAAAAATCTGTAGTGGCTGTTTCTACTTTAAAAGAAGCAGTAGAGTGGGGAAACGAGAAGGTGAACTTAATCTTTATGATTGCCGTGAAAAATGAAGGACAAGAATCTAAGATGCTTTTCCAGGAGCTATCAAAGATCAGTGAATCCCCTGCTTTTATTCGAGAGCTAATGGAAGCTGTCGATAAGGAAAGCTTCCTTTTACATCTGCAAAAGGGGAATCGGAATAGTTAGTGAAATGAAGTTAAAACTAAACAGACCAATACCGAGGTGTCCTAAACATAAACTTCCGCTTTAACAGCGCAGCACCTCTAATTTTTCCCTAACTTCCGGAACCTCCGGTAAAAAACCAAACTTTTTCCCATTTGAAAAAGCGTTATGATAGCGTTAACAACAAACGCAGGAGGTTTGAAGATGAAACTGTTAGCGATTACATCATGTCCTAATGGAATTGCCCATACCTATATGGCTGCAGAAAATTTACAGAAAGCAGCTGAAAATTTAGGAGTTAATCTTAAGGTAGAGACACAGGGCTCTATCGGGGTAGAAAATGAATTCTCGGAAAAAGATATACAAGAAGCAGACGGTATCATTATTGCTGCAGACAAGGCAGTTGAAAAAGAGCGCTTTATTGGAAAGAAAGTTCTTATAGTAGGTGTTCAGGATGGAATCCGAAAGCCTAAAGAGCTGATTAAAAAAGTGATGAGTGGGGATGTACCTGTATACCAGTCTCAAAAATCAGTCGAAGATCACAAAAAAGAGAAGAAGGATAAGCAAAATCCCATCTATCGTCACTTAATGAATGGTGTCTCCTATATGATTCCGTTCATTGTTGTGGGGGGACTTTTAATTGCCATTGCGTTAACAATTGGTGGAGAAAAAACTCCGGGTGGCATTAAAATTCCAGACGATTCTTTCTGGAAAACGATTGAGATGCTTGGTGGAGCGTCGTTTACATTTATGGTTCCGATATTATCTGGATTCATTGCCTATAGTATCGCAGATCGACCAGGTTTAGCCCCTGGGATGATTGGCGGTTATATTGCAGCGGATGGTAGTTTTTATGGAAGTGAAGCGGGAGCAGGATTTCTAGGTGGAATCATCGCAGGTTTCTTAGCGGGTTATGTTGCGTTAGCCATTAAAAAGGTAAAAGTACCAAAAGTCGTTCAACCGATTATGCCAATCATAATTATACCAGTCATTTCTTCCCTCATTGTTGGCCTAGCATTTGTTCTGATTATTGGCGCACCTGTCGCTCAAGTTTTTGAAAGTTTAACGGGTTGGTTAGCTGGTATGCAAGGCTCTAGCTCTATTTTATTAGCCGTAATCTTAGGTGCGATGATTTCCTTCGATATGGGTGGACCAGTCAATAAAGTGGCATTCCTATTTGGTTCTGCCATGATCGGTGAAGGAAATTACGAGATTATGGGTCCAATTGCAGCCGCAATTTGTATCCCTCCAATTGGAATGGGACTGGCAACATTCCTGAATAAACGTAAATATCAACCAGCTGAAAAAGAAACAGGAAAAGCGTCCTTTACGATGGGGCTATTCGGGATCACGGAAGGAGCCATCCCGTTCGCAGCACAGGATCCACTGCGTGTAATCCCGAGTATCATGGCCGGTTCGATTACAGGGTCTGTCATTGCCATGATCGGAAATGTTGGAGACCGAGTAGCACATGGAGGGCCGATTGTTGCAGCATTAGGTGCCGTGGATAATGTATTGATGTTCTTTGTCGCCATTATTGCCGGGTCAATTGTAACCGCCTTACTTGTAAACCTTTTGAAAAAAGACGTTGAGAACTTAGAAGTAACGGAAGAACCAGAAGAAACGAAAGAAGTTGTCGAAGAAGAACCAAATGAAAATCTAGCTATTAACAAACTAACGGACATCACAAGCTTAGAATTAATCGAAACAGATTTACAGGGCTCTACAAGAGATGATGTTATTGATGAAATGATCGGTATGCTCGACCATGAAGGAGCTTTGAATTCAAAAGCTGAATTTAAACAAGCGATCATTCATAGAGAAAACGAAAGCTCAACGGGAATCGGAATGAATATTGCCATTCCACATGGGAAATCAGATGCCGTGAAGAAGCCGAGAGTGGTCTTTGGAATCAAAAAGGATGGAGTGGATTGGAAGAGCCTTGATGGTACAGATGCCAAGCTGATCTTCATGATTGCTGTTCCGAAAGAAAGCGTCGGTGATGCACACTTGAAAATCCTTCAAATGCTTTCACGTAAACTAATGGATGATGATTTCAGAGAGAAGCTCTTAGCTGTGAACACGAAGGAAGAAGCGTATTCATTGTTAGAAACCATTGAATAAGTGTGATTAGATGCCAGTCCCGATCTCACCTGAGAGAGGGATTGGTGT
Source organism: Rossellomorea pakistanensis (assembly GCF_016908495.1). Classification (GTDB taxonomy): domain Bacteria; phylum Bacillota; class Bacilli; order Bacillales; family Bacillaceae_B; genus Rossellomorea; species Rossellomorea pakistanensis. The sequence continues at coordinate 139,945 of NZ_JAFBDZ010000005.1, forward strand.
TTTTTAATGGAAATACATTTGAGGAGGAAGTTTTCTTAAAATTTAATGGCAAGCACTTGCCCTGTAAAATAAGAAATTCGTAGGAGTAAAATTCAAAATTTTCAAAAATTATAAGAAGAATGAACTGGAGATCAATAAAATTTTCTATACAAAATAGACTGTTTTTTATGCTGGTGAAGGGTTTTTCTCCTCTCATTCCGAAAATATTTAGCATACCGAAACAATTAGGAGGAGAAGCATTTGAAGAAGAAAAAAATGGTATCAAGTGTAGCAGCCGTACTTCTATGTACAAGTCTAGTATCGCCAAGTTTCGCAGCAAACTCCCCAAATGGGAATCTGAACAATGAGAATTCAGAATTGCCGGTTTCAGGATTCACAAATCATGCTGAAATGACAAAGAAGCTTAAGCAAATTGAAAAAGCAAGTCAAGGAAGGGTTTCCGTTGATGTTGCCGGTTATTCTCATAATGGTCTTGAAATTTTTCAAGCTCGAGTGGGAGAGGGCGATAGAGTCGTAATGATTGAAAGTGAAATCCATGGGAATGAAAAAACTGGAACAGAAGCTTTATTGAACATTCTTCAATATCTAGGATCAAGCAATTCACCTGAAGCACAAAAAATCAGAGAAGAAATCACTCTTGTTGTTTTGCCAAAAATGAATCCTGATGCAAGTGAATTAAATCGAAGAGCAAACGATTTAACATGGGGGGAAGTGGTGGAAGCCTATCCTTCCTTATCTGGTGTAGCCCCTGCTTGGAATTATTATACGAGAACACTTCAGGATGTAGATTACAGTAAACGACCTGGTTTTGATGTGAACAGGGATTTTAATCCAGATCTAAACTACACCCCGCAGCCAGAGGATTTCCCTGGGACGTCGAGTGATCCAGGATGGTATATTACCCCTGAATCGCAAACAGTAAGGGATGTTTATAAAAGCTTGAAAGAAGAGTTTGGGAAAGTAGAAGTATTCATTGACCTCCATCATCAAGGTCAATACTATGTAGAAGGAACAGACGACCTTGTGACAATGTCTTTATCTGGTCAATTTGTTCCAAAACCAAATAGTCCTGAAGGGAGTAAGTATGCTGAGTACGCCGACAACTATAACTATGATTTCTCGAGACAATTAAACGTTGCTGCCTATAATGCTTTACAATCTATCGGGAATTCACCTTTTAATAATATCACCTTGTATCAACAAGATTTAGACCTTCCAGGAACAGCACTTGGATCATTTGCACTGAATGGAAGCGGTACTGTTTTATTTGAAGTAAGAGGTCAAACCTGGACGATGGGTCAAAAGAAAAAGGGACAGCTCGTCAAAGCCGTTGAAACGGGACTAAATGCGATTATTAGCGGGGTCGCAAATGAAAGTGTCTATGAGTTAAATCCTGAAGAATATGAGGATATTCCTGCTACATCGTATAGTCCAGGATTGTAGGGTTTTAAGAGAAGCTTTTCTGTGAGAGCAGGGAAGCTTTTTTCTTGCTGTGGGGAGTGGGCTGTTGTGGGGCGGATATTGTCATATATTGTCGAGAAATCGATAAACATCGTAAAGTTGAAAATAAGAAGATAGAAACTAAAACATCACTTTGAAAAATTACTCTCGAACGTAATTCCAATTACATTTAATATACAAAAAGTATACTGCTTCAGAGAATTCATTTGAATAGATACCATCCATGGATAAAAATAAGCTAATTCTTTATTAAATTTCTTGAAAAAATCTAATCGAACGAATGCCTTACTGGTAGTCACCAACTAGAAACGCAATGAGATTCTATAGTATTAAAACCAGATAAGGCGCGAATTTTGCAGTAACATGTCGAACGGTCAATATATTGCTGAAAATGGACAAATAAATTGGGCTAACGGACAAATTATCGCGGATTCCCGACAAATTATTACCCGGGAAACTGCTATTTTTCATTGCGGTGGGAGATCAATCTCCACCCCAAAAATCTCCCCAACTACTGTCACTCCAGCCGCTACTATTCACACTTCCTCCACTACTATTTTCAAAAATCCATTTTGGGGACTTAGTTCCATACTTTCTATCATTTTCTTTAATCGATTTTTTTCCTGCTTCATTAAAATAGGCGAGAAAGGAACATAAAATCAATAAGAGTACCGTTCCACCATACAGGATATCGGTAGAGAAGCCTTCATCTGAAACGACGAATACACTGAACAAGGCAAAAAAGATTTCAAAAAGGAAAAATAATACGAACCGGACTCGAAACCCTAAATTTCTTATAAAGGAAAATAGTTTAATATGCCCGTAAATGAAGTAAAATGCCAGTGCCGTAAATACAAAGTAAAAAATAACCTCCATGATTATCGACCTTCTTTCTGTTTGAGTCTCAGAAACGGGTCCGGAATTACCTCCATTCTGGAATAGGTAGATAAGATGAAAGAGCGGCAGCGTTTATATTAGGTAGGTCTGTCCCGATTCCAAATCCCCTGGATTACGCAATGGTATTTAAGAATCAGAGCTTTTTATAATGATCCTTAATTTTATGATAAGGGATTAAAACGATAGGTTGATCTGCAGGGACAAATAATTCCAATCCTTCTTGGTTTTGATCAGGAAAAAAGTAGGTTTTTCCCCACTTCCTCATTACCCAGCCTTTCGTACCTACAGGAATATAGCCAAAGTTTCCTTTGCGAATATCATCAAAAGAAGGATAGGGTACTCCAAATAACGATTCCTTTATCCCTAACACTTCACATTTGCTTATTATTTCAATTCGATATAGTTTTTCTTCCTTAAATGGTGCCATCCATTTTCCCTCCTTTGGTGTGTTATACGTTGTAAATCATTGGTAGGTTTCAACTATTTTTGTTGTTTCATAAGTTTCTAATTTCCTTTTCGAAATGAAAAAAGGAGCTGTCCATACAGGGACCGGAACCACTATGATTATCCATATATAGAAGATGATTTGAAGGTTTCTTCTATAAATGGAATTTGTGGTCCATGACACCTTGGTCTTTGGACAGCCCTTTTTCTAATTAGGGGACTCAATTGACGATTACCCAACGAATAATGCGGTTTATACACTATATGCAAATGGATTAAAGGGTGAATGATTTTTAAAAATAATTTACATTAATTTTAACCATCGTCTAGGACTATTGGATGAAATGAAATACATCCTCTATAAGCAAAATGTTAGTTTTATACAGAAAAATTGAAAAAACGAGATTTATAAATTATAATATTAAGAAAATTAAGAAAAATATAACAAAGGAGGGAATGTATGAAACTCTACATATCTGTTGACATGGAAGGAATCACCGGATTGGTTGATCAAACACATGTAGACTCTTCCAGACATAATTATGATCGCAGCCGTGTCATCATGACAGAGGAAGCGAATCATGTCATCACATCCGCTTTTGATCAAGGCTGTAAAGAAGTGATTGTTAATGACAGTCATTCAAAAATGAATAATCTGTTAATTGAAAAGCTCCATCCTGAAACACAGCTGATCACAGGTGATGTGAAGCCCTATTCGATGGTACAAGGATTGGATGAAAGTTTTAATGGTGCGGTATTTGTTGGCTACCATGCCCGTGCTTCGATGAAGGGAGTGATGTCACATTCGATGATTTTTGGTGTTCGAAACATGTACATAAATGATGTAGCCGTTGGAGAATTAGGGTTCAATGCCTATGTTGCAGGTTACTACGGTGTACCCGTTTTAATGGTTGCTGGGGATGACCAGGCTGCCCTTGAGGCAGAAGAGCTCATCCCTAATGTGACCACTGCAATAGTAAAAGAAACGATTTCCAGGTCGGCGGCAAAATCGTTAACGCCTGTCAAAGCAGGAAAACTACTCCACGAAAAAACAGCACTAGCCTTACAAAATCAAGGCCGTGTCAAGCCTCTTACTCCACCAGAAAGACCACTGTTAGGGATAGAATTTGCAAACTACGGACAAGCAGAGTGGGCAAATTTAATGCCTGGTACTGAAATCTTGCCAAGAACAACGACTGTCCAATACCAAGCCAAAAACATACTAGAAGCCTATCAAGCCATGCTTGTGATGACTGAATTAGCAATGGGAACGAAATTCTGTTAGGAAGTGTGAGCATATGAAAACTTACTTGATGAAACGACTGCTTGCGATGATGGTCACATTGTGGGTCATTATTACCTTAACCTTTTTCTTGATGCATTCGATTCCAGGCTCTCCATTTAATGAAGAACGGGCAACCAGTGAAGCTGTTCAAAAAAACTTGGAAGCCCATTATCATCTCGATGAACCTCTCCTAGTTCAATACGGAATGTATTTAAAGTCTGTCATCACATTAGATTTCGGTCCTTCCATTAAGAAGTCCTCGCAGACCGTTAATGAAATGTTAGGCAGGGGCTTTCCGGTATCCTTTGAATTGGGGATGGTCACGCTTGTGATCGCGACACTCTCCGGAATTATTCTTGGGATTATTGCGGCACTTCGACACAATGGGATGATTGACTATTTAGCTATGACCATTGCCGTATTAGGAATATCGATTCCAAACTTTGTCATGGCCACCCTTTTGATCCAACAAGTAGCCGTTAATTGGGGGATTCTCCCTGTTGCTACTTGGACAAGCGTTCGACATATGATTTTACCCACCTTAGCATTGGCGACCGGGCCAATGGCGCTCATTGCCCGTTTAACCCGTTCGAGCATGCTGGAAGTGTTGACGCAGGACTATATAAGGACAGCAAAAGCTAAAGGTCTATCACCAGTGAAAATAGTTGTAAAGCATGCCCTAAGAAACGCGCTTTTGCCTGTTGTCACAGTAATGGGCACTTTGGCAGCAAGCATTCTAACAGGCACCTTTGTTATTGAAAAGATTTTCGCCATTCCGGGCATGGGGAAGTATTTTGTTGAAAGCATTAACACGAGGGATTATCCCGTTATTATGGGGACAACGGTTTTCTATAGTGCGATTTTAATCCTTATGCTCTTCTTGGTAGACCTTGCGTATGGTGTTCTCGACCCACGTATCAAGCTTCATAAAAAGGAGGGGAGATAAGTGGAATTAAGAAAGCCTCATGACCCCCATATTTCATCTGATATCCCAGATGAATGGTTTAAACCGAAGGAAATGGATGAATCGGAAGCCGAAGCAGTTGTCAGGCCGAGTCTATCCTATTGGAAAGATGCCTGGCGCCGTTTAGTGAAAAATAAATTAGCGATGGTCGGATTATTTTTCTTATCGCTCCTTACATTTATGGCGATTTTTGGGCCGATTATCACTCCTCACTCTGTTGGCCATCAGGATTTAATGAACCAAAACCTACCGCCATCAAGCGAGCATTGGTTTGGAACAGATGAGCTCGGGCGGGATGTGTTTGCCAGAACGTGGTATGGAGCGAGAATCTCTTTATTTGTCGGTGTTGTAGCCGCCCTTATCGACTTCATTGTAGGAGTCGTTTACGGAGGGATTGCTGGATATAAAGGTGGAAGAACCGATCATTTTATGATGCGGGTTGTCGAGGTTTTATACGGATTGCCTTACCTGCTTGTTGTTATCTTGATTAGTGTTGTAATGGGTCCTGGATTATTCACGATTATCTTTGCCTTAACCGTGACGGGATGGGTGGGGATGGCCAGGATTGTCAGGGGACAGGTTCTTCAAATTAAAAACTATGAATTTGTCCTCGCTTCCAAAACATTTGGAACGAAAACATCAAGAATTATCAAGAAAAACCTCCTTCCGAATACAATGGGGCCGATTATTGTACAAATGACGTTAACCGTCCCAGCCGCTATTTTTGCGGAAGCCTTTTTAAGCTTCTTAGGTCTTGGAATCCAACCTCCATATGCAAGTTGGGGATCAATGGCGAATGACGGATTATCTACTATTCTATCAGGGCACTGGTGGCGCTTATTCTTTCCAGCCTTTTTCATCTCTTTAACAATGTTTTCGTTTAATGTTTTAGGCGATGGACTCCAGGATGCTCTAGATCCAAAGCAAAGGAGGTAAACCTAATGGAAAAAGTACTTGAGGTAAGCGATCTCCATGTATCATTTTCGACCTATGGCGGGGAAGTGAAGGCTGTTCGGGGAGTGACTTTTGACTTGCATAAGGGAGAAACCCTTGCCATTGTGGGGGAGTCTGGATGCGGGAAAAGCGTTACATCACAAAGCATCATGCGCCTGATACCAGACCCTCCAGGAAAAATAATAAGGGGATCGGTTTTATTTAAAGGGATGGATTTAACAAAGGTGAATGAGCCACAAATGAGAAAAATTCGCGGGGCTGATATATCCATGATCTTTCAGGATCCTATGACTGCCCTAAATCCAACCCTCACGATTGGTGACCAAATTATTGAAGGAATTCGACAGCATGAACAAATGACGAAAGAACAAGCAAAAAAAGTAGCACTTGAAATGATGGAGTTGGTTGGCATTCCAAGCCCAACCATCCGTTTTAAGCAATATCCCCATCAATTTAGCGGCGGAATGAGGCAAAGAATGGTGATTGCGATGGCCCTAGTTTGTCGGCCGGAGGTACTGATTGCTGATGAGCCGACAACGGCATTGGATGTCACCATTCAGGCACAAATATTGGACTTGTTTAGAGATATTCAAAAGGAAACGGGTGTCTCTATCATTTTAATTACCCATGATCTAGGTGTCGTGGCACAGGTAGCCGATCGAATTGCCGTTATGTATGCTGGAAAAATCATTGAAGAAGGAACACGAAGAGAGATCTTTTACCATCCTCAGCATCCTTATACAAAGGGGCTGTTAAACTCTGTGCCACGCTTGGATATAGAAGGAGTGGATTTAGTCCCAATCGGGGGTTCTCCTCCAGATTTATTTTCACCGCCAGCCGGTTGTCCGTTTGCCCCAAGATGTGATGATGCAATGGAGGTATGCGATCGAGTTTACCCTTTTAAAACAACTTTAAGTAAAGATCATCATGTCGATTGCTGGCTTCAAGACGAAAGAGCTAAATTAGCATCCATTACAACAACATTTAACGCGAGGCTATAAGCAATTGAATTTACTGTTAATGGGCTTTTACTTGATATAATAAACGGCCGAATGAAGCTAGAGTGGAAATGTCGCAAATTGTCGAATGGCCGATATATAAGCTTATTAGACCGATAAAATAGAGGGACCGACCGATATATTTAAGAAGTTGCCCGATAAAACGAAGTAAGTGACCGATAGCCCGTGCACAGAGCAAGTAGACTCATTTAAATAGAATTAAATAAAAACCATTAACAAGGGAGGACTCATGATGAAACCGTTTTTTAGATTGTTTTTGACAGCTTTGCTTGTGTTTGTTCTTTCAGCTTGTACAGCCAATGAGAATACTGGTACTGACAATGGTAGTGAGGATGGGGGGGAGGAGAAAAACAGTGAAAAGATTTTATACTTGAATAACGGTTTAGAGCCGACATCCTTTGATCCGCCAATTGGTTTTGATTCTGTTTCCTGGAGTGCATTGAATAATTTAATGGAGGGGCTAACACGGCTCAATCAAAATCATGAGCCTGAAGCAGCAACAGCTGAAAAGTGGGAGGTCTCAGAAGATGGTAAAACCTATACCTTCCATATTCGTGACAATGCTAAATGGTCAAATGGAGATGATGTAACAGCGCATGATTTCGTATTTGCTTGGAAACGACTATTAGATCCGGAAACGGGTTCACCAGCTGCCTTTTTAGGCTACTTAATTGAAGGAGGAGAAGCCTTTAATAAGGGGGAAGGTTCAGCTGATGATGTTGCAGTAAAAGCTGTTGATGACAAAACGTTTGAGGTAACGTTAACAAGCCCGCAAGCGTACTTCTTAAGTGTCATTACGAACCCTGCCTTTTTCCCTGTTAATGAAAAGGTAGCAAAAGAAAATCCTGAGTGGTTTGCGGAAGCAGAGACATTTGTGGGGAATGGTCCTTTCAATTTAGCGGAATGGAATCATGATGAAAGCTTTTTAATGGAGAAAAATGAACACTATTGGGATGCTGATACTGTGAAATTAGATAAAGTCGATTGGGCTATAGTGAACGATCCGAATACAGAATACCAAATGTACAAAACGGGAAAACTGGATGTCTCTGATGTTCCTGCCGATTTAAGTGAAAAGCTCTTTAAAGAAGGAGATCCACAGGTTGAAGATCAAGCTGGTATCTATTTCTATCGCTTTAATGTAACAAAAGAGCCTTTTCAAAATAAAAATATTCGTAAAGCCTTTGCCCTGGCTGTTGACCAACAAAAAATCGTTGACTTTGTCACAAAAAATAAGGAAAAGCCTGCTTATGGATTTGTTGCTCCAGGATTCAAAGACCCCGAAGGAAACGACTTCCGCGAGACAAACGGCAAGCTTGTAGAAACAAACGCAGAAGAAGCGAAAGCCTTATTGGAAAAGGGAATGAAAGAAGAGGGGTATGACAAGCTTCCAGAGGTTACATTGACCTACAGTACAAGTGATACTCACAAAATCATAGCGGAAACTCTTCAGCAAATGTTCAAGGATACGTTAGATGTAGACGTGAAATTGGCCAATATGGAGTGGAATGTATTTGCTGAAGAACAAACAGCCCTTAAGTTCCAATTGTCCCGCAGCTCTTTCTTAGCGGACTATGCAGATCCTATTAACTTCCTAGAAAACTTTCAAACAGGACATTCTATGAATCGTACAGGCTGGAGTAATAAGGAGTTTGATCAATTAATTAAAGAGGCGAAAAGTGAATCAGATGAAGCAAAACGTTTCCAATTAATGTACGAAGCAGAGAAAATTTTATTTGAAGACGCACCGATCTTTCCTGTCCATTTCTACAACCAAGTATACTTGCAAAATGAAGCAGTATCAGGAATTGTCCGCCATCCGGTTGGCTACTTAGAGCTTAAATGGGCTGATAAAAAACAGTAAAAGATTTCGAAATAAAAAAAAGGAAAAGGCTATCCTAATCACAAAGGTGTCAGGAACCACAACTTTACTATACAGAAGAAACCGTTTAAATATCTTCTATATATGGTGAAAGAATGGTGGTACTAGACTCCTTTTAGATAGCCTTTTTCTACTAAAGAAGGTGTTTCATTTTTGATAGTAAAACCAAAGCGTCTGCAAAAAGGAGATACTGTTGGGGTCATTGCCCCAGCAAGCCCACCGAATCAAGAAAATCTAAGACGTTCGTTATTCTTTCTAGAAGAACTAGGCTTGAAGGTCAAGCTAGGCCGCCATATTGAAAAGGAATTTGGTTATTTAGCCGGTAAAGACCTTGATAGATTAGAAGATGTGCATGAGATGTTCGAGGATAAAAAGGTGAAAGCGATCATTTGTGCAGGCGGTGGCTATGGTACGGCTAGAATAGCGTCGTTGATAGATTACGACCTTATTAGAAAGAACCCTAAAATCTTTTGGGGGTATAGTGATATTACCTTTTTACATACGGCCATTTATCAGCGAACAGGGCTTGTCACCTTTCATGGGCCGATGCTTGCTTCAGATATTGGGAAAGAGGATGCTGACCCCTTATCCAAACAGCTTTTCAATCAATTATTTGATCCGATTTCGATTGATTATAATGAACAAATATCCCCTCTAGAGATCATGATTCATGGAAATGTAAGTGGGACGCTTATAGGTGGGAATTTATCACTATTAACGAGTACGCTCGGAACGCCATTCGAAATCGACACAAAAGGAAAATTACTGCTGATTGAGGAAATCAATGAGGAGCCGCGATCGATGGATCGAATGCTTAACCAATTATATATGGCAGGAAAACTCCGAGACGTCGCTGGGATCCTAGTTGGATATATGAATCATTGCATTCCAAATAGAAAACAAACCTTAACGTTAGATGAGGTATTGAATGATTATATTAAACTCGTAAACAAGCCAGCATTAAAAGGATTTAAGATTGGACATTGCTCACCCCATATATCTGTTCCACTAGGGGTAACCGCGACGATGAATACTTATGAAAAACAAGTGATGGTTGAACCAGGTATTCAATAGAAAATAGAACCACGGCTGATAGATAGGAACTAATTAATTAAGGAGGAATGACTTGTGGCATTAGAAAAGAGATGGGTTGTAAGTGTACCGGTGGCAACGGTTTGGACGTCGTTTGAGTCACCAAGAGAAATCGACCGAGATGCAATATCGAATCCTGCAGATGTAAAGAGTTGGTTGAATTTATTAACATATGAAACGGGTTTAGAACTATGTGACAACAATTTAGTCCAATCACAGGTTTTATTTGGTCAGGAAGTGTTGGTTATAGGTGAAAAGAATGATTGGCTGCAGGTGATTGTCCTTGATCAGCCTTCTTCTAAGGATGAACGAGGATATCCAGGATGGATACCAAAATCACAGCTTTCACATCAACCGGATTGGTCTGTGAGACAAGGGCAGGTTGCCGTTGTAATAAATAAAAAATCAACATTACGAAATCAAAAGAATGAATCATTAATGGAGCTGAGCTATCAGACTATTCTGCCTGTGACCAATGATCAAGATCATTCTATAGAAGTGAAAACTCCTATTGGACCTTGCTTCATAAAGAAAGAGGACGTGTTATTATTTTCATCACTAGAAAATATTCCAAAAGGGAACGGGGAAAGAATCGTTTCAGCGGGGAAGCAGTTTTTGGGACTTCCTTATCTATGGGGAGGAATGAGCAGCTATGGATTTGACTGTTCAGGCTTTAGTTATACGATGTGTAAAGCGAATGGGGTGATCATTCCACGCGATGCCAGTGACCAAGCGAAGTCGGGGGAGCCTGTGGAATTATCCATGGTTGAACCTGGCGATTTATTATTTTTTGCCTATGAAGAAGGAAAAGGTCGCATCCATCATGTAGGGATTTGTTGCGGGCAAGGGAAGATGATTCATTCCCCGAATGTTGGAAAAGCGATTGAAATCATCCCGTTAGAAGGAACCGTTTACGAAAAAGAGCTTTGTGCAGCTAGGCGTTATTGGCATGAGACGGGGGAATGAATATGGAAAGCCAAGTTTTATTAGAAGTGAATAACCTAAAGAAGTATTTTTTTCTGAATAAAAAGGAGACACTCAAGGCAGTTGATGATGTTTCCTTTCATATTTATAAAGGCGAAACCTTTGGAATTGTAGGGGAATCAGGCTGTGGAAAATCAACGGCAGGCCGAACGATTATTGGTTTATATGATCATACGGAAGGAGAAGTCATTTACGAAGGAAAAAAAGTGCACTCATTAAATAAAAAGGAGAAATTTCATTTTCAAGGGAAAATGCAAATGATCTTTCAAGACCCCTATGCTTCACTTAACCCTCGCTCCACGGTAAGAGAAATCATTTCTGAACCGATGGAGGTACATGGCGTATATCCTGATAAAAAGGAACGCTTGGAACGTATCTATCAATTGCTAGAGGATGTCGGCTTAAATCGAGATCATGCCAATCGTTACCCCCATGAGTTTAGTGGAGGTCAAAGACAGCGGATTGGAATTGCCCGCGCACTTGCGTTGGATCCAGAATTTATTATTGCTGATGAACCAATCTCCGCTCTTGACGTGTCTGTTCAGGCACAGGTCGTCAATCTGTTGAAAACGCTCCAAAAGAAAAAAGGATTAACCTATTTGTTTATTGCCCATGATCTTTCGATGGTTAAACAAATTAGCAATCGGATTGCTGTCATGTATTTAGGACACTTAGCAGAGCTAACAACAAGCAATGAGCTATATAAAAATCCACTTCATCCTTATACGAAGGCTTTATTATCAGCAATTCCGATTCCTGACCCTGATATTGAAGACAAAAGAGAACGAATTATTTTACAAGGAGAATTGCCAAGTCCGATCAATCCACCAAGTGGCTGTGTGTTTCGAACACGATGTCCTTATGCAATGGAGGTATGTGCAAAGCAAAAGCCTTCCTGGTTAAAAGTAGAAGAAAACCATTTTGTTGCCTGCCATCTATATGATAAAAAGGTGACGGGGGACTTTGACGGCAATCAAGTTGCAGTTACAAAGTAAAGAGGGGTTTTAAAGTAATGGACTTCCAGATGTTAGAAACATGTATAAATGAGACTATTAAGGAATGTAAAGGCCGTGTAAGTGTCATGCTCGAGATGGACGAACACGTATTTGAGTTTAATAGTGATGAAGTGTATTCTTCTGCAAGTCTAATCAAAATCCCAATTCTAATAGAAGCTTTCCGCCAAGTTGAAAAAGGAATTTTAAGACTAGATCAACAGATTCGAATCGCAGATTATCCAACAGCAGATGGAGCAGGAGTGATCCATGTCCTGTCAACTGGAATGGTTTTGACTGTAAAAGACCTAATGACCTTAATGATTATTGTTTCCGATAATACAGCAACCAATATTCTCATTGACATCATCGGCAAGGACTTGATTAATGATTGTATTCATTCTCTAGGGTTATCATGTACAAAGCTAGATCGTCATATGATGGACCTTCATGCGATCCAGAATGGGAAGAATAACCTTACTTGTGCAGAAGATATGGTTACCCTTTTAAAAATAATAAACGAAGATTCATTTTTATCAGAAGAAAGTCGTCAGGAAGTCTTAACGATCATGTCCAACCAACAATTCAATCATAAGCTTCCTTCCCTTATGGATCTTGACAAAGTATTTGTCGCCAACAAAACAGGCGAGCTTCCAGGTTTTGAGCATGATTGTGCGATCATATGTTTTCGGGAAAAAACAGCATATGTGGCCGTTTTAATAGGTGAGACCCCTGATAAAGAAAATGCAAGATACGTACTTAGCAGGATCGGTCAACTTATATATAAATACATCATTAAAGAATAGGGGAGCGCTTCGATTCTCTTTAAAGGGGTGAGAAAGTTGATTACAAAGCAATTGATTTTAACCAAGTTACAAAAAAGCTTAATAGAGAATCCCAATATTAATGCTATGTGGCTAGAAGGGTCAGATGGTACAGGAAGTGCTGATAACTATTCAGATTTGGATATTGTTATGGATGTTGTAGATGGATTTGAAGCAGACAGCTTCCATTTAATTGAAAAGACCTTACAAGAAATCGGTCCCTTAGACTTGAATTCGGAGGAAAGTTATCAGCCTCTATTAAAATATAAAGTGTACCATCTGCAAGGAACACCTGAATTCCTATTCTTAGATGTTACGATTCAAAGTGAGAGCAGGAGGTTCAAGTTCACAATAGAAAATGACAGTGAAGTTCCCTATGTTCTTTTTGATAAGAAAGGGATTATTCAGTACCAATCATTGGATAAAAACAGCCTTCACCAGCAACTAATCAAACGTTTGATTAGTCTTGAAAATACGATGAAACAGAAGGCGAGAGCTGAAAAATACATAGCAAGAGGAAAGTTTATGGAAGCATTCGGATATTACCAAAAATTCGTTTTAGAACCCTTAGTAGAACTACTAAGAATTAACTACAAACCGATCAATCACGATTACTACATCGTCAGTATATCAAAGCATTTACCGAAAGACGTTTGTGTTGAATTAGAAGGACTTTTCAAAAATAGCTCCTTAGATGAATTAAAGGAAAACATCTGTAAAGCGTATGAATGGTTTTATAGAGAATTACCAAAAGTGAGAGAGAAATTAAATAGAAGTGTAAGGATGAAGGGTTGCTAGGATTTTCTGTTGAAATAGAAAGTAGAATCCCAGAGTCTAACCTTATAATTATCACTATTTTTCGAATAGTTGGTAATGGTAAAATTATAATAATTCGGAAAAATGATTAAGTGTTATTTTAAAACTAGACTCAATCAAGGGAGGAACTTAAATGAGTAAGGAAACAATTCAAACAGCAGATGATGTGTTAAAAATGTTAGACACTTTACTTAAGGAACAATCTCGCTTTGAATGGAATCAGTTTTATACGGATCGCAATAAGAAAATCCCCTTTTTTAAAAATGCTCCCGATGAAAACCTAGTAGAATACTTTGCAAATAAGACTATTAGCCAGGGACATGTTCTAGAACTAGGCTGTGGTCCTGGTAGAAATGCGATTTTCTTAGCAGAGAAAGGCTGCACGGTTGATGCGGTGGATTCGTCAAGTGAAGCCATCCAATGGGGAAAAGAACGGACAATGGAACGAAATCTATCGATTAACTTTATTGAAGAGAACATCTTTGAACTTCCTCAGGAATCAACGAAATATGACTTCATCTATGATTCCGGCTGCTTCCATCATATTGCACCACATCGAAGAATGAATTACTTAAATCTCTTGAATCAAATGCTTAAACCAGATGGTTATTTTGCTCTGACTTGTTTTGTTGAAGGCGGCAATTTAGGTGGATCTAGTATGACGGACTATGATGTATATCGAGAACGAAGTCTAAGAGGCGGTCTTGGTTTTACAAAGGAAAAACTAATGAAAATTTTTGCCGATTTTCAGATGATTGAAATAAGGAAAATGCGCAATGTTGAGGAACAAGAACCTGTTTTTGGAGTGTCAGATCTATGGGCAGGGCTGTTTAAAAAGAAGGGGTAGAGAATGAACTTACAACAAACGAGTCATCTATTAAATGTAATTGAAACAGAATGTAAACCCATTTGTGAATTATTGATGGTCGTCCCTTTCGCATCTGGAGTAGAAAATTGCGTGTTTAAAGCAACCACAATGGAATGGGGAGAAGTGGTGATAAGAGTTCCATGGGAAAAGGATCCAACCTTCAAAATAGGATTGGAAAAAGAGTTTCTCCTCACGAACCATTGTAGAAAGCATAATATACCTGTCCCAAGGATCCATTATTTTCATAATGATGAAGCATTTTCTTTTATGATTCAAGAATATATAAATGGCAATCATAAAGAGGTTTCTTTTAAAGAAATGGGGAAGTTAACGTATCAATTACATACAATGACCGAACTGCCTGATATGGAAGCAGACTTTCATCATTCTCTTTCACAGCGAATCGTGGAGAGAACACTTAAGGTTGAGAAAATCTTGAATCAACAATTTCCATTGCCTAGCAGCCTTGACCTTCAAACCATTTTAAACTCCTATCCCGCTAAAACTCGACTACTTCATATGGATATTCGTCCAGAAAACCTCATCTTCCAGCACTCAAAGATAAAAGCGGTCTTTGATTGGACAAATGCGATGATAGGTGACCCTGTATTGGAGCTAATGAGAATTAAGGATTATGGATTCCTGAATGAAGATTTTATTAGCGGCTATCCCGACTTTAAGTCTGAAATGAAGCGGGTACCCGACATCGTTAAATGGCTCTATCAATTTGATACAGCTGTTATGCTAACTCAATTATTTATCGATGAATTACAAGATTTTCAGCAGGGGGAGAGAGCTCGGAGAAGGATGTTTAAGTTGTATGAAAAGCTTAAAATAGAGTTCTAACTTACTTAAGGGCATATGCGAAAGATGTAAAAAACCCATTCTGGACAAAGTGTGATCGTTATTCAATTGAGGCGTAAGAGCTTTGAGATTTATCAGGCTAGTCCCCTTTTTTGTATACTTCAACATAAGATGGTAAGTACAAAGTCAGAATGAGGTGAATAAATATGATTGTTTCTCATCGTCATAAATTTATCTTTTTGAAAGCGAAAAAAACAGCTGGAACAAGCATTGAGATATCTTTATCGCGCTATTGTGGAGATAAAGATATTATTACTCCCATTTCTCCAAAAGATGAACTAATAAGAAAGAGTATAAATAAATTTCCGCAAAATCATCAATGTCAAACACATCAATATTATAATCATATGTCCGCAGCTGAGGTTAAAGGGTTAATAGGGGAACAAATATGGAATTCATAGTTTAAATTTTGCTTTGATAGAAATCCTTGGGATAAAGTCATTTCCTATTACTATTTTATCAATCGGTCTCCTGTGAAAGAAAGCTTTAAAGATTTTATGAAAAATGGGGGATACAAAAAAGCTTACAACTTTCCTATTTATTCAATTGAAAAGCAACCAGCTATTGGTTTTATTGGCCATTATGAATCCATGAATCCTGATTTGAAAACCGTTTGTGAAAATCTCTCAATTCCTTTTGATGGTTGGTTACCAAATGCGAAGGGGGACTATAGAATAAATCGCCATCATTATCGGGATTATTATCATAACAATCACGCTGAAATGGTTAGAAATTACTATGAAAAAGAGATTGACCTATTAAAGTATGTATTTTAATCGAGGTGATAGCCCTTAGCTTAAAACGTTATTGTTGCTATATGGCTAGCACCTTTTGTTTTAAAACTAAGCACAAAACTTGCACAATTCCCCACATCTAAGTAGCCTATATACAATAAGATTGGGTACGATAAGAAAGAGCACGAACTCAATAAATTGTAAACTGAAGGTATGATGAAAATGCAGCGATTACATATACAACATCATTGGCTTGGGAGACTCCTTGCGTCTGATCCTGGACGGAAACGATTTCAGCAAGCTGGGAAAGCTACCATTAGTTTAATATCTGGAGTATTCATCACGCTTTGGATATTGCGTACAATGGGGTACGATCTCATCACTCCAGCCATCGTATCCGGGATGGCTGGGATGATGGGAATCATGGTCGTCATGGATGAAACGGAAAAGAAGAAGAAAGGAACCACCTTGCTTCTTGGAGTTTCTGCTTGTATGGGCGTTACTTTAGGTTCCATCTTTGCTGATTCCTTCTTTATTATTGATGTCTTCATGATTCTTGTCATTTTCAATGCCTTTTATCTAACTAGATTTGAGGTTCGCTATTTTTCTCTATGCATGATTGGCTTTATGACCATCTATATTTCTTCTGTTATAAAAGTCACACCTGAACAGCTTCCGCTATTTTATATGGGAGCGTTAATCGGAGCCATGTTTGCGTATTTATACAACTTCCATATCTTCAAGGATTCAGCACAGGTTTTGAAAAGAGGAATGCGTTCCTTTCACATCCAATCGAATCTTACGTTTTCCATTCTAATTCGAGTCATTGAGGATCCTGAAACGAATCCGAAAAGGTTGAAAAATCTTGAAAAAAATGTTCATAAACTTATTGAATATGCAAGATCCGTTTCAAGTGATTTGAATGCACATGATGTAAGAATAATATGGCCAGGTCTTCAAACCTCGCAACTGAGACTTTATGTCTTTGACATCATCATGCTTGTTGAGACGTTAACCGACTCCATTCAAAAGCTGAAAAAATCAGATGCCCTTGAATATGAAGAGTTACGGAAATTCTTAGTTTGGGTTGTTGAAGCACTGAGGGATGCAGAAGTCCTCGCTCATAACTATGAACCTAGGCATTTGGAAGAGGCGGAAAAAGCTTTGCAAGCATTAAGATTTCTTTTGAACGATTTACTTGATGAGGATCGAAAGCCGGAAAACTGGTTATATCTTATACGTCGAATCGAATCCATTACCAATCACGTTATAGAAGGGGCAACGACCATTCAGCAAGCCCTCCGATGCCCTGGAAAGGGTATCGAAAATCGAGAGAACGAACCGGAGACCCTGGATGAAGATAAACCTAACAATCCGGAAGAAGAAGGATTAAAGCCATCTACGAAGAAGGCTTATCAAGCATTAGTAGCAGGAACATTGTCTATTATTATTGGACAAATCCTTTCTCCGACACAGCCTTATTGGGTTCTTCTTACGGCATTTATTGTGTTACTTGGTACGGAATCGGTAGGAAGAACTTATACAAAAGGGTTCCAGCGCTCATTTGGAACGATAATTGGGGCAATCATTGGTTTTGGGTTGGCGAAGTTAGTATCTGGTCATACTACCTTGGAAATAACCCTTTTATTTATCGTTATTTTTCTAGCTTTTTATGTGTTCACGGTTTCCTACACGATGATGAGTATGTTTATTACCATGCTTGTAGCTTTTATGTACGATATTTTACTAGGGGGGATCTCCCTCGAACTAATGGGATCTCGGGTGATCGATACGATTGCAGGTGCAGCCATTGCCTTTATTGTCTCCGCCTTTATTTTTCCAAAGAAAACAAAGGACAAAGTTGCAGATACCTTTGATGACTTTTTAATGGAATTGAATCCATATTTGATCACCTATATTCGTGGATTTAGGGAA
Source organism: Rossellomorea pakistanensis (assembly GCF_016908495.1). GTDB lineage: Bacteria > Bacillota > Bacilli > Bacillales > Bacillaceae_B > Rossellomorea > Rossellomorea pakistanensis. Next base: position 157,960 of record NZ_JAFBDZ010000005.1, read on the forward strand.
GATGTTAATGTGAAAGGGCTTGCAGATCGAGCATTTGAGATTGATCAGAAAATGCAATCAATCAAAGATCAAGCAAAAACATTGCTTCAACGAGAAGGAGCTTTTAGCCGTAATGGCATATCCCGTTGGGTTACGATTTTCACTGCAATCAATTATTATGCGAAACATTTAGTTGCCTCATCTTATCGTAAGAACTTTGAATATCCAGATGAACTCGTGGAAACCTTCAAAACAATGGAAACCAAGCTAGATCACAATATTGAAGTGTTACGTAAGCTTATTAAAGGAACAGAGAGGAAAGGGGTCATCTATCATTTGGAGTATGAAAGAGAGAAGATTGAAAGATTGGCTCCAAAACGTAAACAAGCTCATCGTGATCTGATTCATCATCTTTACTATGTGTGGCGAATTAATCAATCCTTAGTGGCGTTAGGGGTTGGATTAGGAGCTAGGGAAGAATAAACAAGCTGTTAGAAGACTGAGAGTCCCAGTTAGAGTGCTTTATTAATACAGGCTCTTTTCGTAATGATTATGGTTATTTAACCCACAGCCTGAATACACTTCGGTTTCCGCGGGTGCACTGTGAGCCTCCGGGGTCTCACTTTGGCCACTATTCCAGCCCAGCAGAAGTCTACGTGTATTCAGGCTGCTCAATGCTTCTAAAGTGTATTTCCGACGTATCTCAGGTTGCAACAAATTTTTAGAAAACAGCCTTAATAAAAGACAAATAGGAATGACGTGTGGATTGGCACACGTCATTTTCTTTTTTAGGGTTTTAACATAACAATTAAAATAAAGGTAAGAATAATCGTTCACAAAATGTTCACTTATGAGGAGGTTTCCGCTATCGCTATAATTACAAGGTATTAAGAAGGGATGATGGAAATTGCCGAAAACTAAGAAAGAAAATGTTTATTTTGGGCTGATGATGTGCTTTGGGATGGTAGTAGTTATGACATTTTATAATTTATTTATAAATGGCTTGATTGGAATTGTACCTATTAAAGGGATACTCATTCAACTTATACTAGGCTTTATCATTGCTTTCCTATTGGAGTTATTTATTGTCAGTCCAGTGGCACAGAAAATGGCTTTTTCTTTGCCATATGACAAATCTAACAAAATCTTCGTGATCCTATCCATTTCATTTTTTATGGTAGTTGGAATGGTTTTCTTTATGTCCCTTTATGGGTTGGGGACCGCCTATTACTTTAACAGCCTAGGTGAAGAATCATTACTAAACAGTTACTATTCCATTGCTTTAAGAAATTTTATTTTTGCTTTTCCACTACAACTGATCATTATGGGGCCTTTTGTTCGGTATATATTTAGTAAATTCGTTAAAGGTCAAAGTTTGGTGGAAACTGGTAGTGTAAGATAGAACTTTTTCATCTAAAAGTGAAATCGCTCAAGAATTAAGTGAACATCTTTCACAAACAGGCGAAGCAGTCAAACCTAATGGAGAAAGAGAAGCAAACCTACACCCTCCAAAGGGAAGATTCTTTGAAGGGGTAAGGGTTTTTTTAGGGAAGATTGGTTTTTCCCATGAATGAGAAGATAATTTAAATCATGAACGAATACCAATTTTTTTGGAAAGAATAAAAGCAGGATGTCCCAAATGAATGAGGGAGAAGCCGACATGTATTCCGGTTCTGTACCCATATGGGACAGTCCATTATTTAGACAAAGATTTGCTTATTCATCATTATTAATTGATTTAAGCCATTTCTCGAGATTCCTTTTACTTTCCGCACCTACTAATCTATCTACTTCTTTTCCATCCTGATAGTGAATAATAGTAGGAGTTCCTTCAATATTATATGTTTTTGCTCCCTGCTTAAATTCTAATAAGTTAAATAAATAGAGGTTTACTCCATGTTCCTTTGCCAAAGGAACAAGAATCGGAGTTGTTTTTTCACAGTGGCCGCAAAGTGGACTATAAAAATAGACTGTTATATCCTCCTTGTTTTTTAATGATTTCTCAAAGGACGCTGGAGTAATAATATTTTTATATAGAGGATCTTCAAGCTGTAAAAGTGTTTTTCCATGGAGTTCTTCCTTATTATATAATTTTTGTCCTGTTGCTAAGTTTTTATCGGGCCATAAAAAATAGGTGCCCAAACCAATTACAAGTAATACACCTAAAACTAATAATGATACCTTTTTTAATTGTGTTTTCATTTGATTTTCTCCTTCAATAATCGATATATAAACAGACTAAAAACAATCATCATCAGAAAGCTAATCAAAGATAGAAAGGGAATCGTAATGAATCCTAGTCCATTAATATATTGAGCTTGACAAGCTAAGTCCACGCAAAGATTATTTTGTTGAAAAAAAGTGGTTTTTTGGACTAGATAATGATATAAGGCAAAGCCAATACCAAAAAAAGAAAGCAGTAGAATATAAAGGTATTGAGTATAGTCCCTTTTTAGAAAAGCCACTAATGAAATGATCGTGATTGGATACATGAATATTCTCTGAATCCAGCATAATTTACAAGGCACATATCTTAATATTTCTGATAGAAAAAGACTACCTAAAGTAGCTAACAATGAAACTGAGACAATCAAAAAAAGAAAAGTGTCCATTTTCTTGTTGGTTTTCATTTTTCAACTCCTAAGCTATCTATTGTTAAAAAGAAAGCTTTAGCCCCAATATTGGACTAAAGCTAACTTCCAAGTATGCAAGTTTTTATAGGAATTCGCAGAGTGTTAAAAAATAGGTTCCTGACCGAACCTATTTATTTACATTATCCAATGACGTCACAGACTTTTTCTGTTACACCATTGTAGTCACCATAGTTATCACAGAACCATTCTGCACCGTAATCATAAAGCTTTTTCGCTAACCAACTAAGACCAGCGGCAGCAAGAACACCTGCAGCCCAAACGATGATAGGAGCAACTTGAGCCTCTACTTCTTGATCTCCATATTTATCGGTATTTCTATCTTTGTCTACTTTAATATCCATATCCTCAGAAAAACTAGCTGCGCTGGCACTAGTAGTAATTACCGTACTACTCATCGTTCCAAAGATAAATGCAAATGCCATTAAGACGGCGAACATTTTTTTAACTAGATTCATCCCTAATCCCTCCATTTAATTCACAAATAATTTCCTAGTTTCTTAGTTGAAGTAAGTTTGAATACGAATAAAATTGGGTTATAATAGAATCATACTGAAAGTTCTAGCTTAAGTAATGAACTTTAGTGAACATGCATATATTTGTTGTATGCATCGTGTTTTGTAGAGTATAAAAATAGGTTTCCTGCCCGAAATCTATTTTTATACTTTAGCCAATAACATCACAAACCTTATCTGTGACACTATTGTAATCACCATAGTTATCGCAGAACCATTCTGCGCCCATGTCAAGTAGCTTGTCAGCTAACCATTTAAGACCTGCTGCTGCAAGAACCCCTGCAGCCCAAACAATAATTGGGGCAACCTGTGCTGATACCTCTTGATCTCCATATTTATCCTCATTTGATGTCTTCTCTACTTTTACTACCATACTAGCCGCTTCTACTTTTGCTGTCGTAAATGCACTACTCATCGTCCCGAAGATAAATGCAAAGGCCATTAAGACTGCCAAAGATTTTTTTGCTAATTTCATCCATTTTCACCTCCTTTTTCCTTGCAAGGCAATTATATCATCGGCTAGAATTTATTACCATATTAACCTTTATAAATGGATTAAAAAGGTATTATCCTACCAATAATCTTTTTTTATATGTGGAAATATGTATTATTTTGTCGAATTCAGTGGTAATTAAGTAGGTGTATATGTGTACATACACACATATACTTTTTTTGAAATAGATAAATATTCCTTTTTTAGTCTGATTGTTATGTATTTACAGAAAGTTTACAATGCAAATAAATAGGATAAAGTATACATTGTGTATATGTATATACACAATGTATACTAAGTAAATGAGGAAACCATATGAATATATTAATATCTAATAACTCAAAACTACCTTTATATGTACAAATTGAAAATCAAATTAAACAGAAGATTTTAGAAGGCTCATTAAAATCAGGAGATCGTCTGCCTTCGATGCGAGTGTTGGCAAAAAATTTAAAAATTAGCCTTATTACCACCAAAAAAGCCTATGAAAATTTAGAGAAAGAAGGGTATTTAAAAACCATTGTCGGGAAGGGAACTTTTGTTATTCAAAAAGAATTACATGAGTTTAATCATCTTAAACAATCTAAAATCGTTGAATTAAAAGCAGAAATTCATAGGATTGTTTCAGAGGCCAAAAATTTAGGGATTACTGATGAAGAGCTTATCGCCTGGATTAAAGAGTACTTCACTGAGGAGGATAGCCATTGAACGCCATTGAATTAAATAAAATAAGTAAAAAAAGGGAGAACTTTTTCCTAGAGGATATTGATTTGAAAATTCCTGAAGGATTCATAACTGGTTTTATTGGACCGAATGGTGCTGGGAAAAGTACCATCATTAAAATCATTATGGATGTGATAAAAGCAGACAATGGAGAAGTTTTATTATTTGGCGAGCCACATGATAAGCATATGCTAAGAGAAAATATAGGGATTGTGTATGACAACCTTTATATGTATGAAGACCTGACATTAAAGCAAATAAAAAAGAGTGTTGCTCCATTTTATCGAAATTGGGACGAGAAAGCCTATGAATCCTATATTGAAAAATTTAAGCTCCCAGATAATAAGAAACTTAAGCATTTTTCAAAAGGAATGACGATGAAAGCTTCCTTGATATTGGCTTTATCCCATGCTCCTAGATTGATCATCATGGATGAACCGACATCTGGATTGGACCCGTTAGTTAGGAGAGACCTTCTTGGAATCATAAGAGATCTGATGATTGACGAACAAAAGACGGTGTTTTTCTCAAGCCATATAACGACAGATTTAGATAATTTAGCAGACTATATTGTTTTTATTTATAATGGGAAAATTGTTTTTCAGAAGGATATTGAAGAAATCAAGCAGACCTTCCATATCGTAAAGGGGCATAAAAACGACCTTTCAGATAATGTAAAAAGTAAATTAGTATCATGGGAACATACAGATGAATTGTTTACAGGCTTGTTGGAAGGTAGTTCAGCCGCAGTGGATAAGAATGAAAACATTCTAATCGAAGAACCCACTCTTGAGGATATTATGTATTATAAAACTAAGGAGAGATCCTAAATTGGTACACATACTCAAAAAAGATCTGTTAGTAAATAAAAGCTACCTTTGGTTAATTTTAGCGTTTTTAGCTGCGTTCTATATTATGAACTTTCCTACACAAATCATTTTCTTCATGATTGCTTTCGGGGTATTGGTCAATACCTTCTATTATGATGAAAAATCAAAAGCAGATATTTATTATGTTAGTTTACCGATAAAAAGGAGTAATTTAGTATTATTTCGATACTTATTTTTCTTCTTGTTCTCTTTGTGTCTTGCTCTAGTTATGCTAGTGGTTGATTATGGATTGAGAGAAATATTTAGTGATTACATAAAAACAGAGCGACTAAACTGGGTATATATAGTTGGGGTAGTAGTCATGTTTCTTCTGTTTACATCGACACTGCTACCGTTCTTATATAAATTTGGGCTTATGAAAGGAATGGCCTATTGCGGACTATTCCTTCTCATCATCATTGGCTCGATCATGATGAGTGAAAGCTTAGTCGGTTTTCTTTCAGATCTTGCCCTTAAGATTCTTTCCATCAATCCAATTTTAATGCCGTTGAGTATTGGTCTATTATTTATTTTAGTCTCGGGTTTTATCTCTGTATTTATTTATGAGAAGAAGGATTTGGGGTAAGGGCTGGAGTAGGGATTATAATTAATGGGTTTGCTTTAAGTGCACAAAAACTTATATAACATATAGATTAGCAGTCCAATTAACATAAAATTGGGCTGCTTTTTTTGGTGGGGTGGGAAGAAAAAGGACGTTCATCAGAGTGATGAAAGCCGAATTTGAATCGAATCATAAGAAAAAGGACGTTCATCAGAGTGATGAAAGCCCAAAAAAGGTGGAGTAATAGGAAGAAGGGTGTTCATCAGAGTGATGAAAGCCCAAAATAGGTTGAGTAACAGGAAAAAGGTCGTTCATCGGAGTGATGAAAGCCCAAAATAGGTTGAGTAATAGGAAAAAGGGTGTTCATCGGAGTGATGAGAGCCATGATCTATAAATTCAAAAATGCAAAAAGATCTTTCATAACTGTTAAATAAAACTGTCTAAAAACATGGTAATCATCGTTTTTAGGCATCCTCATTTCTCTGTTAAGAAAATACTGGCATTCACATTTCAATATTACTATTTACCTTCAAATTTACCCCTTACTTTGTAGCAAAGTGTTCTCCAACATTGTCCTTATCTTTTTTATCAGGGTTGTCCAGTAAAGTGAAACACAGAATATGGTAAAATGGTAATATCAATCAAAGAGGAATATGGGGATATGCTTATGTTGAAACAAGAATCTATGAAGAAATTATTAATCATAGGTTAAAGAAAGAGCTAGCAAGATCCGATGCTGGATTTGAAAATGGAAGTGACACACTTTTCACTTTTTACCAGCATAAAATAGTTTATAATTATCAGTTAATGGTAGATATTTTAATCTATAAATAATTATAATAGACTATGGTATGATTATATTATGGAGACAGAAAAAGTGTGTTCCTAGGTGGCACCTTGCTTTTTGTGTATCTAAATGGGAGCGCATATTCTTTTTTACAAATATAGGGGATGAGGAAGGATATCATGAGCAGCTTACAGAAAAAAACAGACGTTATCTTAATTGGTGCCGGAGTCATGAGCGCTACTTTGGGATCATTACTGAAAGAGTTGGCACCGGAATGGGAAATAAAAGTCTTTGAGAAACTCGCAAGCGCAGGAGAGGAAAGTTCTAACGAATGGAATAATGCGGGAACGGGGCATGCTGCACTGTGCGAGCTGAACTACACAAACGAAAAACCGGACGGATCTATAGATATTAGCAAGGCAATTAAAATTAATGAACAGTTTCAGCTTTCAAGACAGTTTTGGTCTTATCTTGTAAACAATAATCTGATTCGTAATCCGCAAGACTTTATCATGCCGTTACCTCATATGAGTTTAGTACAAGGAGAAAAAAATGTAGCGTTTTTGAAAAAACGTTTTAAAGCGCTTTCAAACAATCCTCTGTTTCAAGGAATGGAATTTTCCGATGATCCGGAAAAACTGAAGGAATGGATTCCGCTTATTATGGAAGGCCGGACAACGAACGAACCGATAGCGGCAACAAAAATCGACTCTGGAACGGATGTCAACTTTGGCGCTTTAACTCGCATGTTGTTTGACCACTTAAATAGTAAAAACGTCGATATAAACTACAAACACAGTGTTGAGGATATTAAACGTACTAGCGATGGCTCGTGGGAAGTCAAGGTGCATAATATCGAGAGCGGTAATATCGAATACCATATCGCAAAATTTGTCTTTATCGGCGGTGGGGGCGGAAGTCTGCATTTATTACAAAAAACCGGTATTCCTGAATCAAAACATATTGGAGGATTCCCGGTAAGTGGACTATTTATGGTATGTAACAATCCAGAAGTTGTAGAGCAGCATCATGCAAAGGTATACGGTAAAGCTAAGGTTGGAGCTCCTCCTATGTCTGTTCCGCATCTTGATACAAGATATATCAACAACAAAAAATCATTGCTCTTTGGACCGTTTGCCGGATTCTCACCAAAATTCTTAAAAACGGGTTCGAATTTTGATTTGATAGGTTCCGTAAAACCGAATAATGTCTTCACAATGTTAGCAGCAGGCGTAAAAGAGATGGCATTGACAAAATACCTGATCCAGCAAGTCATGTTATCGAATGAAAAGCGCATGGAAGAAATACGCGAGTTTATTCCGAACGCCAAAAGCGAGGATTGGGACATAGTAGTAGCAGGTCAACGTGTGCAAGTGATCAAAGATACTGAGACCGGCGGTAAGGGAACACTTCAATTCGGTACGGAAGTTGTTAGTGCCGCTGATGGCTCGATCGCTGCATTGCTCGGCGCTTCTCCGGGTGCTTCTACTGCCGTTCACGTTATGCTTGAGGTATTAGAAAAATGCTTCCCACAATATATGAACGAGTGGGAACTGAAAATAAAAGAAATGATTCCTTCTTATGGCGTGTCACTAGTAGAAAATCCAGAGCTTTTCCAAGAAATCCATACTTCTACAGGGCAGGCACTTAGTCTAAGCGAGAAAGAATTGGTTTATAGTTAATTCTTTGGAAGAATCAAGGTTAGATCGTTAGTTAGCTAGCTCTCTAAAACTTTTGGGTTTAATTAAAATCTTCTTCCACAATCGGACGCATTTCCACAAGGAAAGCGTCCTTTTTAATGGATTAAAAGGTTGAGATAAATTATAAGATCATTCTAATTATATAATCGAGTAGTTTTATTAAATAAAGTGGTTTATAAAAAAGGAGCTTGAAGTATGGTTTCAGAATACCAAAATGCAGCTGTAGAATACGAGGGAAAAAGAAAATACAAATTAATAATAAAGACATATATATAAATTGGTTTGTTTATCTTTGCTATAGGTGTATATGGTGTATATTGGGCATTTTATGATATGAATAGGTTGCCGACAGGAGAATATCTTACAGAAGAAACATCACCTGATGGAAAGTACACTTTAAAAGTATACGTAACAAATGGAGGAGCGACTACTTCTTATTCTATCCGAGGAGAGTTAGTATTTAACGAACAAAATAATAAGGCTAAGAATATTTATTGGAACTATCGTGAAGAGACAGCGGATATTATTTGGAAGGATCATAATACAGTAGTAATAAACGGACATACATTAGAGGTTCCAGGTGATAAATTTGATTTTAGACATATCAATGATGAATCAGTTAAACGGGCTTATCCTTATCGGGGTAGGCTCTTTTTCGTGAAATGGTCGCTTTTCAAGAGTGAGAGATGTGTCTCTCTATGCACATAGGATCAGGAATTGAAGTGAGATAGGGGACTCCATAATATAAGAATTTCCCTTGTTTTCATTTCACCAACGTTTATACAACCATCAATATGGTCCATTAATCGTGTTTTACTGGAAATATTATTATAATTTTCTGTTTTTTATCACTATATAAACATTTAATGTGTTACCATAATATTACATATGGAGATAGGGGTGGAGAAATGCTACAAAGCATTAAAGAAAATATATCAAAAGTAATGATAGATAAAGAGAAAGAAATAGAGTTGATGATCATTGCGATATTAAGTGATGGTCATATTCTTCTTGAAGATGTACCTGGCACTGGAAAAACGACAATGGCAAAGTGTTTTTCGAAAAGTATTGATGGTACGTTTAACCGACTACAATTCACTCCAGATACGCTTCCCTCTGATATTGTCGGACAGGAATACTTTGATGTGAAAACAAGTGATTTTAAAGTGAGGAAGGGTCCTGTATTTAATAATGTCCTACTAATAGATGAGATTAATCGTGCTGTTCCCCGTACTCAATCGGCCCTCTTGGAATTAATGGAGGAAAAGAATGTTACGCTAGGAGGAGTGACCTATCCTTTACCGAAGCCATTCTGCGTTATTGCCACACAAAATCCATATGACTCGATTGGGACTTTTCCGTTACCGGATGCACAGCTCGATCGCTTTCTTTTAACGATTAAACAAGGGTATCCATCTCGAGAGAAAGAAAAAACGATGTTGAGAAGATTCCGTTCTTCTAATCCTATGGAAACCATCGAAACCGTCATTTCGACCTTAGATGTTATCCAGCTAAAAGAAAAAGTAAAAGAGGTCAGGGTATCAGAGGATATTGAAGATTACTTAATGGATATTGTCCAGAAGACGAGGCACCACAACCATGTTGAGATTGGGGTAAGTCCGAGGGGGTCGCTTGCTTATATGAGAGCCATTCAATCGAGGGCATTTCTCTATGGACGAGATTTTTGCACGCCAGACGATGTAAAAACAATGGCATTGCCATTACTTGCTCATAGAATCTCTTTAAATGTAGAGGGAGAAGTGAAAACATCCAAAGAAACAATCATCGAAGAAATACTTGATAGTACTTCTGTCCCTGTCGAAACAGTATGAGGATTCATAAAGAAACACCCTTCATCCTTGTGCCAATTGTCTTAATTTTTGTTTTCATTCTATTAATTATTTGCAGCTTGGCAGGCTACTCTCTTCTTGTATTTTTATTGGCGATGATTTTATCCTTAGCAACTATATCTCATTTTTATTTGAAGTATCAGCATAATAAAATATCGTGGAGTTTCAAAAAATACCTGGATTCATCAAGTATTGACGAAGACGTCAAGTGCTATATCGAAATGAAGAACGAATCGGCACTTCCTATCTATCATCTTAAAATGAACATAGAAAGCAGGAGTGATAATGAAATAGTTTTTGTAGAAGGGGGTAAGGAAAGCAGTATCCTTTCTATAAAAATTGATCTACCGGCAAAATCACAAAAAACCATTGCCTTTAGCTTGAAAGGGAAAGGTAGAGGACATCATCAATGGTCGAATTTCGAGTTTTTGGTGAGAGATCCCGTACTTTTACAGTCTTATCGCTTAGAGTACGCTATGAATGAGCTACCGAAATTCAAAGTGGTGCCTAGAATTCTTAAGATGAATGATTTAAAGTTAAAATCGATTCTACAGGGCTATAAACGGACAAATCATTCTTTATATTTGGACGAAACAAGCATTATTGGAACAAAAGATTACGAGAATGAAAGCTTTCGACAAATCCATTGGTTGGCCACCGCAAAAGAGAATAAGCTTCTTTCGAAGAAATATCAGAAATTGCATGGTGAAATTTATTCTGTTTTTTTAAACGTGGTTGGAGCTGGACACTTTCATCTCAGAAAAGACATGGAAGAGCTTATTGAATACAGCGTATCAGTCTGTCTACATCTTATTAGTGAAGGATGCAAGATTGAGCTTTGGGTGAATTATTTAACAGAGCAACATGAAATTTTACACTTAGAAAATGATCTGAACCGCGGCCAGTTAAAAAAAATGATCGGCACCATGGCACTCATTAACCCCGATGGAATGTTCTTTTCGACAGAACGATTTTTTCAATATGCCCTCAGACACAAAGATAGCAAGTCACTAGGCTTAATCATCGGCACTGCCCCTGAATCAAATCGACGCCAACAACAGCTTCTGCACATCAAACAGTAAGAAGGAGGTTTCACATTGCTGAAAAAAATAGGATTAGGACTACTTTTCTTACTTTTGTGTGTTAGTTTGAGCTATGGAGTGATGAGTACTACAGATATTGTATCTGACAAGATTAGGAATTTTTATAATGAAGAAAACCAAGGAGGCGGAAGTGAGTTGGGCTCAAGTCATCTTGGTTCAGGTAGAACTATTTCTGAAAGACGACTTGAAGAACCAGTCACAGTTGATGAATATCTACCATGGTTTGCGGAGCCCTTTACTGGTATAGGTGTAGTGGGGGACAGTTTGTTAGATAATGTGAAAAAATATGCAATAGAAATACTTCTTCCGTTAGTAGCAGTTATCTTTCTTATTTGTATTCATCGTTATAGAAAGAAAAAAAGAGAAAAAGAAATGAAGATTACTTCAGCTACCATTAAAGATAAGTTGTTATTAATGAAGGATCATTCTAATGAAAACAGTGGCACCAACATGTCTGCCTCACTCGAGGAAATAAATGAGATTAGGAGAATAGTTAGAGATTGGGAGCGTCAGCTAAATTTTCTAGCTAGGAAGAAAGCAAATGAAACTATTCAAGAATGGTTTGAGAGAATAAATGGCCCTGTTGAGATAATCCCTATCTACGAAAAAGTCCGATATGGTGAGAAGATTAGTACTAAACAGGAGCTGTTGTATCTGAGGAAAGTATTAAAGTGAGAGACTAATAAGGGTTTAGATTTAATGAAACCTTTTCTTAATTATTCGTAATATTAAACATAAAAATCTGAGGGGGATATAAGCTACAACGAATTTTTTCTTTGGTGGTATCACTTTTTTTATACAAAAGTAACGGAAGAATTAATTACAAACGGCATGATAAAAGTCAGTGGACAAGAAAATCAAACGTATATTGTTTGTTTAGACTGTTAATAAGTTTGATCCAGTTGAAATAGTAAAGGAGGTATTATAATGAATCATCTTTGTATAACCTGCGGAGTTCAATACAAACAATCAAAAGAGACCCCTTCAAACTGCATCATTTGTAATGAGGAACGACAGTACGTTAATCCAAACGGGCAAACCTGGACTACTTTGGAGGAAATGAGACAAGGACAGAACTATAAAAATGAGATTAATAGAGAAGAGGTTGGCTTGTATAGTATTAAAACGGTTCCTAAGTTTGCAATTGGTCAGACGGCTTATTTCGTGCAGGGGAATGGATTTAATCTGTTGTGGGATTGTATCACTTACTTGGATCAGAGTACCATCACCCGAATCACAGAACTAGGCGGAATCGATGCCATCGCTTTATCACATCCCCATTATTACTCCACACAGATAGAATGGGCAGATGCCTTTGATGTACCGATTTACATTCATAAAGATGATCAGCAATGGATTACTAGACCGAGTGAAAAAATCATCCTTTGGTCTGGAGAATCATTGGAGCTGAAGGGGGGGCTAACCCTACATCGACTTGGAGGTCATTTTAAAGGAGGAGCTGTTCTTCATTGGGAAGAAGGCAATAAGAACAAGGGGGTTTTGTTAACAGGAGATATTATTCAAGTGGTAGCTGATCAACATTGGGTGAGCTTCATGTATAGCTATCCGAATTTAATCCCACTACCAGCGTACAAAGTACAACAAATCGCTGAGCAGGTCAGCCAGTTACGATTTAATCGAATATATAATGCCTTTCATGGAATTGTAAAAGAAAACGCAAATCAATCTGTACAAGCCTCGGCAAACCGATACGTAAAGGCTTTGAGCGGGGAGTTATTTGAAACATAAGTTCTAATGAATTTTGATCGAATTCATCTGAATTTTCCTAACCACATAAAAAGAAGCATGTACAATTTTTGTGCATGCTTCTTTTAACTATATCTCTAGTTATCTGTTAATGCCCTACTCTAAAAGGTGTTAATCATTCTTTCTTTGGTTACTGCGCGCTTCTCCGCCTTTTTCCCCGATGTCTTGATAGAACTCTTTATCATGGCTCTTGGAAGTGGCTTCACCGCCTTTTTCGCCAATTTCTTGATAGAACTCTTTATCATGGTTCTTAGAAGTAGCTTCACCGCCTTTTTGCCCGATTTCTTGATAGAATTCTTTATCATGGTTCTTAGAAGTAGCTTCTCCGCCTTTTCTACCTGCTTCCTCTACACTCATTTTTTCATTTTTATTATTATCTTTAGTCATTGTTAATCTCCTCCTTTAATTTTATATAGATTGAGAGCTTGTCTAACTAGTTTCTTAATTTGTTTTTACCCAAATCGCTGCTTCATTATTTGATCGTAAAGGTGGAAATGTTTCATTTTTTCTAACTTGATTTCTTATTCATCACTACTTGGATCAAAAGCTGAGGTACTATCGTATAACCATCAAATTCATAAACCGAATTTTCTGGTGTCTTTCCCCCAGTTTTAAAACGGTCAGTCATTTGATACCTCCTCTTTGCTTGACGTAATGTTTAGGTTATCTTGTGTAACCTTGGTAATGTTGTTCCACCTTTTTTCGTATTTAAAACTCCTAATGATAGGTTTAATATTTTTGTAATGACTGTAAAAAACTTTGGAGGAAGTGGTAGCATAAAATACAGCAATATTGTTTTTTTTCTCTAGGGCTGTTTTCTAAACGATTGTTGTTTTTTAAGATCATAAATTTTTACGAAAACAGCCTTTCTCTAAAAGCGTAAATATCTCAAATCGATAAGAATGAATAAACATTTACATTCCTGTCATACAATAGAGTTAGAAGGAAAGAGGGGGAAAAATGACAGAAAAAGATAGGGTAAGGAATATAGTAAGCAAGTTATTAAAATTATCTGGCAGTGGAGTTAAGGTTAAAATCGAAGAAAGATGTCCATTAAATAGAAATATAGGTGGAAAATATAACTTACAACAGCATACAATAACATTGTATCAAGCAGAAATTAGAAAGCAGTGTGATTTACTATACCCAGGTAAAAATGTTTTCGACGATTATACAGCTGTTGTTTTTTCCCATGAGTTGGGACATGCAACAGATCGGTCACTTCAAAAACTAGTAGACTTATATGACCGAGTAGAAAAGCCATTTCAAAAAAGGAAAATAGAATTTCTTATTGAGGTTCAAGCATGGAAAAATGCCAAAAAGCTGGTACCCGATATTCCAGCTGCATTTTTTAATCATATAAAACATCATTCTTTAGAGAAATACTATATGGAGATTAATAAACATTATGAAGGAAATGCTTCATAAGAAAGAAGGGATAGGGTAGGTTTATTTTGCTCCAAAATTACAGGATTTTCAGAAATGAACATATAATAGTTATGGAAACTTTCTAACTTCAGAAAAATTATAATAGACAATTTTGAAAACTTACTTTACCATTAAAGGTAACCAGTATTCGAAGTAACTTTTTAGTTTATGGAAAATACTTACTGGTTGAGACGATATCAAATTTAAAATTGTTGCCCATAGCTATTAGTCGACAGGGGGCTGTACTAGTGAAATCATCTGGTTTCTCTAGTATGGTCTCCTTTTTTATTTTTACTTTAGTAGAGTAAAGAATGGGTATTGAACATTTTGATTGGCATATCAATGAAAATTAATCTGAAGAGCTAGTGTGATCAAGGGAATAGCTCCATTTGTATTTACGTAAGAAATAGACTGTTTCCTTATAATATAAATTTACTGAATGAAGGACTCTTAGACTTTAAAAAGCAAACAGAAAGGATGATTCAATGTTCAATGCAGTAGTAGTGTCAGTCATTGTTATGGCTGTATTGAGTCTTCTCCGTGTTAATGTGATGTTGGCAATTTTACTTGCAGCGGTTGTTGCGGGTTTGATGGAAGGTTTATCACTGAGCGAAACGATGAATATGCTTATTTCAGGGATGGGGGGGCAAGCGAATACAGCATTAAGTTATGTAATGCTTGGGATTTTTGCGGTTATGATTGGTTATTCAGGAATTACAGGATTTCTTGTGAAAAGACTTGTAAGCGTTTTAAAAGGGAAACGTTCTATTTTACTATTAACCATTGCGGGAGTCGCCTGTTTGTCTCAAAATGTGGTTCCAATCCATATCGCGTTTATCCCGATTCTAATTCCTCCTTTACTTCATTTGTTTGATAAAATGAAAGTCGATCGCAGAGGGGTCGCCATGGCCTTGACGTTTGGACTAAAAACTCCTTATATCATGATACCGGCAGGGTTTGGACTGATTTTTCATGGAATCATCGCAGATGAAATGACCGCTAATGGAATGGAAATATCCATCGGTCAAATTTCAATGGCGATGCTGCTACCAGGAATCGGAATGATTGCGGGGTTGTTATTTGGAGTTTTTGTTACATACCGGAAGGACCGTGAACCAAAAGAAACAATTGAAATGGAAGAGAGTACTGGCTTCGAATCAGCAGCAGCACTAGAGAATTTCAAATTTTCCAAAGAGCATTTGTTTACGTTGATTGCAATTGTTGCTGCACTTGCAACTCAATTAATCTATGATTCTCTCGTCCTTGGTGCGTTGCTAGGAATTATTCTATTGTTTGCATTTCGAGTTGTGCCGTTCTACAAAGGAGATGAAATCGTTAACGATGGAATTAAGATGATGGGGATGATTGCCTTTGTCATGTTAATTGCTTCTGGGTATGCAACCATTTTGAAAGATACAGGTTCAGTTGAAGCATTAGTAGCATCAACCTCAGGGGAACTTGGTGATAATAAACTACTGATAGCGATGGTATTAATAATGGTTGGTTTAGTCATTACAATGGGAATTGGTTCTTCCTTCGCGACGATTCCAATCATTGCCGCTTTATACGTACCGCTTTGTGCAACAGTTGGGTTCTCACCTTTAGCAACAGCCGCCTTAATCGGTACAGCTGCCGCCTTAGGGGATGCAGGTTCTCCAGCATCTGACAGTACATTAGGTCCAACCTCTGGATTAAATGCAGACGGTAAGCATCATCATATTTGGGACACCTGCGTTCCGACATTTTTGCATTACAACACGGGGTTGGTGATTTTTGGAGTGTTGGCTGCACTAGTTTTATAATTAGTTTCTAGATTATTTAAGCGGGAAGAATGAATAGGAGATACTTTAGAAAAAGTGAGGTCTTAATAGAAGCCGCGAAAAAGAGTTGAAGTCGAAATGATGTCATGAAAAGAAGCTATTGGTACCGTAAAAAAGGGTGAAGAGGTCATCATAATCAAAATGACCGCCCGTTTTCCTATGGATGGCAGAAATTTGGTCGTTCATGAGTTTAATGAACGTCCGTTTTCCCATGGATGGCAGGAATTTGGTCGTTCATGAGCTCAATGACCGCCCGTTTTTGCATGGATGGCAGGAATTTGGTCGTTCATGAGCTCGATGAATGCCCATTTTCCCATGAATAGCAGAAGTTTGGTCGTTCATAAACTCGATGAACGCCCATTTTTCCATGGATGGCAGAACTTTGGTCGTTCATGGGCTCGATGAATGCCCATTTTTCCATGGATGGCAGAACTTTGGTCGTTCATGAGCTCAATGAATGCCCATTTTTCCATGGATAGTAGAACTTTGGTCGTTCATGAACTCAATGACCGCCCGTTTTCCCATGGATAGTAGAAATTAGGTCGTTCATGAACTCAATGACCGCCCGTTTTCCCATGGATAGTAGAAATTAGGTCGTTCATGAGCTCAATGAATGCCCATTTTTCCATGGATAGCAGGAATTTGGCCGTTCATGAGCTCGGTGACCGCCCGTTTTCCCATGGATAGTAGAACTTTGGTCGTTCATGAACTCAATGACCGCCCGTTTTCCCATGGATAGTAGAAATTAGGTCGTTCATGAGCTCAATGACCGCCCGTTTTTGCATGGATGGCAGGAATTTGGTCGTTCATGAGCTCGGTGACCGCCCGTTTTCCCATGGATAGTAGAAATTAGGTCGTTCATGAGCTCGGTGACCGCCCGTTTTCCTATGGATAGTAGAACTTTGGTCGTTCATGAACTCAATGACCGCCCGTTTTCCCATGGATAGTAGAAATTAGGTCGTTCATGAGCTCAATGAATGCCCATTTTTCCATGGATAGTAGAAATTAGGTCGTTCATGAGCTCAATGAATGCCCATTTTTCCATGGATAGCAGAAATTAGGTCGTTCATGAACTCGATGAACGCCCATTTTTCCATGGATGGCAGAACTTTGGTCGTTCATGAGCTTGTAGAAAATCGCAAAAGCAAAAGTGACATGCTCAAAGAATTTGAAACAAGGCTTTCATTTAATGTTTCGTCAATTAATGTTTGGGATCTTCCGTATCAATGTGTATAGAAGCAAAAAATAAATGAAGCAAAACGAGGCTGCCCCAAACCTGGATGACAGATCCCACAATAGCCTATATAGAAGTAAATCCTCCATATAGACGAACATTGTGGTCCCGCTCCTTTGTGGACAGCCTCATTATGCCATTAAACTGTTTTATCTTGTTTTTTATCCAGTTTCGTTAAGCCTGATTGTTCTTCTTCTTTTTTCTCACCGGACATTAAGTCACTTGTTGCACTTTTAAACTCGGATAACGTTCTGCCAAAGGCACGGCCGATTTCAGGCAGCTTTGACGGACCAAAAACAATCAAAGCGATGACAAGCACGATAATTAATCCGGGAATTCCGATATTTGAGAGCATTAATTATTCATTCCTTTCAAAAAGTTAGTTCGGGACTTTTTCTCCTTTTTTTATCATTTGCTTTTTATGTGCACGTCCATGTGCTTTATGACGATCTTCTTCCACTTCATTGGATTCGTGTTTACCCATTGGAACGGTTGTTGCCGCTATTTCTTTTAGACCTTCTTGACTTTTTTCATAGACAAAGGAGGCTCTAGTTGAAATATCTGCTCCTGGTTTTGAGACAAATGGAAGGACGCGGTAGTCTGTTCTCCATTGGGTCGGAGTTACTTCACAGCGAACATATCCACGGTAATCATTGAAGAATTTGATATGTTCATTATGTGATAAAATGCGGTCGGTATCGGCACGCTTATCAGCTCCGTTTCCACCGGATGTGATGGAAGTTCCGACAAACTCAGCTCCCAACACTCGTGAATCTGGTTTATCAAAGTCTGCTGTTATATTAGAAGCCCAGCTTGCATGAACATCCCCAGTAAGGACGATGAGATTATTCATGTCTTTACTTTCAGCGAAATCGATAATCCTTTGACGAGCAGGAACATATCCATCCCAGCCATCCATGCTGTATTTTGGATTGGTTGGACTGGATCCATAATTTCGTTGTGCAAAGAAAATTTGTTGGGCTAGTACATTCCACTTCGATTGTGATTGATCAAGATTTCCAAGTAACCACTTTTCTTGATCTGGACCAAGTAGAGTACGAGACGGATCCAATGATTCTGGTGTTTGTGGAGAACTCTTATCACCATTTGCTTGGTCAGAACGGTATTGGCGAGTATCCAGTACAAAGAAGTTCGCTAGGTCACCATAAGAGAAGTCACGATATAACTGCATATCGGCACCGTGTGGTAACGATGATCTACGAAGCGGCATATGCTCGTAATAGGCTTGATAGGCATTAGCACGGCGTTTAACAAATTCCTCCACTGATTGACCTTTTTCAGGAATGATATTGGCATAGTTATTTTCGACTTCGTGGTCATCCCATGTTACAACCCAAGGGAATGCAGCATGAGCCGCTTGCAGATCCCCGTCCGTTCGATATTGTGCATGGCGATTGCGGTAATCCTCTAATGATATAATTTCTGGACCGCTATGGCTTCTAACATTACCAGTACTTGCCACATATTCATTTGGACCGTATTCATATATGTAATCACCAAGATGAAAAACGAGATCAAGATCCTCTTTTGCCATATGTTTGTAAGCAGTATAGTAGCCATGTTCGTATTGTTGACAGGAAGCAAAGGCAAAGCTGAGGCTTGCTACACTTGCACCTTTTGCTGGAAGTGTTTTCGTTTTTCCTACTTGACTAAGTTCATGGCCAGCTTTAAAACGATAGTAATATACTGTATTAGGCAGTAGCTTGTCGACTTCAACATGGACGGAATGAGCAAGTTCAGGCTTTGCAATTTCTGTTCCGCGTTGAACAATATGACGGAAATGTTCATCTTTTGCTAATTCCCATTTCACAGGAATGTTTCGTAAAGGCATTCCTCCACCTTTAAGAGGTTCAGGGGCTAATCTTGTCCATAAAACGATACTGTCAGAAAGCGGATCTCCAGAAGCAACTCCTAGTGAGAAAGGATAATCACTGAATTTTGGAGCGGCGTCGACTTTAAATCCACCCATAGATTGAGCTAAAGCAAGTCCCAGGGAAATACCGGCAATTTTACCTGCACCTTGAAGAAATCCACGTCTATCAAGATTTTTTTTCAAGCTTTCCTCATTTAATTTTTTGATCCATTCATCCATCGGTCTTTCATGTGACATGTTATCTTTCCCCTTTCAAAAATGTATTAAATGAACTGTGTTTATTGTAGGGAATGTTTATTAACGGACTGTGAAGAATTGTTAAGAGAGAAAGGCGAGTCATTTAATGGATAGGGAAATGATAACAGGACTATAGAAGAAGATCGTTACTGATATTTCCAAATTTGCTTTTAAATGTTTCTAACTTCGACAGAATCCATCGTTATGCGCAGTCTTTCTGTCCCTGTTTTTTTTATATTAACTTAAAGAAAACAAAATGTATTACTAGAACACAAGTTGCTGTTACGAACGCTGCTAATAGACAGAAAGTAAAAATAAGTGCTAGTATTACTATAAGGGTTATCATGTGGAAGGAAGGAATCAAGTGAATAAGTTATTTCTCGTGGTGCTTTTTTGTTTTTTGGTGTTGATTCATCCAGGTAAAAAACTAGATCAGTATGCTATTCATTCAAATGAAGAACACTCTATTTCAAGTCCTTCCTACCTTTCTGATGTCGATATGATCCCTGTTTCTATTACCTCTATTTTACAAAAACAAGAAATGACGGGTGCTATTCCACCATCTGTTCATGTATTATCTGTTGAAATTTCTCAACGTTCTGTGAATCTTCTTCCTATAGATTCATTTCCAGATTCCCGTGGGTTTTTGAAAGTGGTTATGTCCCATTCTAATTACCTCTCCAAGCATTCACTTATAAATGTACAGTATATTTACTAAATAGCTTTAAAACAGTATGTTCTTTCAACTTTTTAGCAAGTTTGAGAGTTTATTTGCTGTGTCTTTTTCATTTTGATGTTTATTCTATCGGAATGAAATAAAAATTAATCCTTATCAGTCTTTTTCTCTTGTTTATTTTTTGGTCATAATATATGACAGGGGGCTGAAGGGAAATGCTTTATCAATTGGTGTGGCCTATACAATGATGAAGCTTTGCAAATGAAGGAGGAAGCTTTGTGAGTGAAAATGATCCATTAGAAAATTTGACGAAAATGAAAGTTCAACATAAGAAAATCCCTTTAAAAGAAGTTGTGAAAAGAGCCATTCTTATTACCATTGGGGCCATAATCATGTCGGTCGGTCTTGAGATTTTTCTAGTTCCAAATCAAGTTATTGATGGTGGGATTGTAGGGGTTTCGATTATGCTTTCCCATATATCGGGATTGAAATTAGGACTCTTTATCTTCTTGCTAAATATTCCATTTTTCTTTATTGGCTATAAACAAATTGGAAAAACGTTTGCGTTTTCTACTTTATATGGAATTATCGTTTTATCTATTTCCACCACCTTTTTACATTCGGTGCCTGCCTTTACGCAGGATATTCTTTTAGCATCCCTTTTTGGAGGGATTGTATTAGGGATTGGTGTGGGAATGGTTATACGATACGGTGGTTCTCTAGATGGAACGGAGATATTGGCGATTTTATTTAGTAAAAAGCTTCCCTTTTCAGTAGGGGAAATTATTATGTTTATCAATCTGTTTATTTTAGGAAGTGCCGGATTTGTTTTTAGCTGGGATCGTGCAATGTATTCTTTATTAGCCTATTATGTAGCCTTCAAGGTAATAGATATAACGATTAAAGGATTAGATGAATCGAAATCAGTATGGATTATAAGTGAAAACTACGAACAATTAGGAGATGCCCTGTTGCACCGGTTAGGAAGAGGTGTAACGTACTTAAACGGTGAGGGAGCTTTTTCTGGAGATAACAAAAAAGTGATTTTTTGTGTCATCACTCGTTTGGAAGAGGCAAAGCTGAAGGATATTGTTTCTGAACATGATTCATCGGCCTTCCTAGCGATCGCGGATATTGCTGAAGTAAAAGGCGGTCGTTTTAAAAAGAAAGATATTCATTAATGATCATATGATAAATTCCCTTAGGAAAAGGTGACAGATATGAATTTAGGATTTGGTGAAATCGTTATTATTATATTTGCTGCTCTATTATTTTTCGGTCCAAGTAAACTTCCTGAGTTCGGAAAATCGCTGGGAGTTACTTTACGAGAGTTTAAGAAAGCCACCCAGGGATTAGTCGATGATGGCGCTGATCAGGATAGGGAAAAGAAAAAAGTGGAGTAAGAAGCTTCTCATGAAGATATTTTTTAAGTGATAAAATTGAAACCTTTTCTCCTAATGATTCGTATGAAATATGGAAATATCAGTCATTAGGAGGAAAAAATGTTTCTAACCCTTGATATAAAAGAAGCTGGATATTCCATTGATGAACCTGTTTTAAAAGATATTCAATTTTCTGTGGGACCAGGGGAGCTTGTTGGGTTAATTGGCCCGAATGGAGCGGGGAAAAGTACGACGATTAAGTCGATATTAGGAGTAGTAAATCAAGTTAGAGGAGATATTCAAGTTAATGAGTATGCCTACATACCAGAAAGACCGATTTTCTATGACGGGTTAACATTATGGGAACATATAGATTTTCTTTTATCTACTTTACAAACAGATGAAGACAGCTTTACTCAAAGGGCAAAGAGGCTTTTGGACCTTTTCCAATTATCTCGTGTTACCCACGATTTTCCCGAGAGCTTCTCTAAAGGGATGCAACAGAAAGTCATGCTTATCCTTGCATTGTTAAAGAAGCCTGATCTCCATATTATTGATGAGCCATTTATGGGGCTTGATCCAAGAGCTATTAAAGATTTATTGCAAATGATAGACAATGAAAAAGAACGTGGTGCGGGAATCTTAATGTCGACACATGCCCTTGATACAGCTGAGAAAATCTGTGATCGTTTCCTACTTATTTCAAAGGGACGCCTGGTTGCTCAAGGGACACTCGGTGATCTTCGTAGAGAAAGTGGCTTAAACCAAGGTTCACTTCTAGACTGTTTTGATGTCTTAACGATGGGTGAACCAAATGTCAGGTAAACAATTATTTAAAAAAAGATTGGTTAAGGAATGGAAATCGCAATGGAAAGTGATCCGCTCTGTATTGGATTGGACGATTGCCGTTTATTTAGCCATCCCGGCTATTATTGCTGCGGTGGTTATTTATACATCAGCTTGGAAGAACGATCATCTGTATTGGAGTGAAGGGATCCCTTTTTTTGTATTATTATTGATCATCTTATTTCTATTGTTATTAGGGAATTTTCGAACCTATCTTGAGGAAGCGGATTTAATTTTCCTGTTGCAGCGGAAGCAGCTCCTTTATCAATTAAAGCTGTATGGTTTTCTGTATTCTGCCTTTCAAGCAATCATCGGAGTAGTTTTTCTTTTTATCGCGATTTTACCTATACTGATCACCATTTATAAGTTTTCAATAGTGGCAACCGTGATGCTGTTTATCGCAGTATGTGCTTTTCACTTCCTTTGCTTAACTTTGAAGAAAATCATACGTCGCAGGCTCTATAAATGGCTCGTTTTCCCTTTATGTTTTATCCTCACTTTCCTATTGATCTTGTTTGCAAATCCTATAGCTTATGGGATTGTCAGTATTATAGGAATTTCCTATCTAATCTACTATCAAATCACTCAATTAACGAAACAGAATCACTGGTTTTTAAAGGAAATCGAGATTGAGGGTGAGGAAAGAAGAAGGTATACGGAGTTGATTTTAAACCTATCAATGGAAGTGGAAAAAGATACGACTAAACAAAGAAGGAAACCAATTCTTTTTCGCCATTCGGGAAGGATTTTTCGAAAGCGAAATAATGAAAATGGATTGTTAGAGCTGTACCTAAAAGCTTTCTTAAGGAAAAAGAGCTATGTCTTCACATACTACCAGCTCCTTGCCGTTACATGTACCGCCATCATTCTCTTACCACTTTGGATAAAATGGATTGTTTTTATTTGCTTTATCTTTTTCGTCCGTTCTTGGCTCCATAGTCTTTATATAAAAATGATAAAAAGTCCATTTTTTTCAATTGTTCCTGTAAAGAAAGAGTTATCCGATTCCGTCTGGTTGCGTTTCAAAAAGGTACTAACCATTCCTGCTGTCATATTCATTGGTAGTGTGACTGTACTAACTTCGATTTTCAGCTTGATTTACTAGGTATTTTTTTATAGAGCTACTCTTTGGGTAGCTTTTTTTCAATGGATTAAGATCCAGGTACGATAAACTATAAAAAGATGAACCGAAGTGTCCGAACGGAAGTGAAAAATCGAAAATGATGCTCTCAAAGGGATCGAATGAGGAAGTGAAAATCTGCAAAATCGAAAATGACACATTCAAAGAAGTCGGATGAGGTCATGAAAATCCAATAAATAAGGCAATTGGAGATATCTCTCGTTGCTTCTTAGTCCGGCTTCTTAATTCTGACACCGAGCACACAATGCGTTACTGAAACTGTGCATTTATTTTGAGCAGGATACTGCTAAGGGGTTGTCTAATATTACTACTGGGAGAGTGTTTAAATTGAAAATTAGGTATACGGATTTGATTCCTAGTCAGGAGGATCTTTTTAAACTGTATGATGATGAGGGATGGAACGATTTTTTGAAATTGCCAAAAGAAGCTTTACACCGGGCCATGATCCAAAGCTGGTATGTTGTTAGTGCGTATGATCAAAATCAAATCATTGGTACGGGACGGATTATTTCGGATGGAGTTATCAATGCTTATCTCTGTGGAGTCGTAGTTCACCCAAGCTATCGAAACCAAGGAATCGGGAGCGAAATTGTCCGACAGTTAGTGGTGAAAAGTCATGAAGCGAATTTACATATTCAATTATTTAGCGAAGAAAAAAATGCGCCTTATTACGAAAAGCTTGGCTTTGAACGATTTGCTTTGGGGATGAAAGCGAAATGGTCATGATTCTTAATGAAGGGGGAAAATGAATTGTATATTCCAAAGCATTTTAAAAATGAAGAGGAAGCATCGATAGTTAAGTTTATTGAAGATCATAGTTTTGCTACGTTGTTTTCCCAACATAATGGTTCTCCTTATGCTACCCACCTTCCGCTCATTCTTACTAAAGAGGACAGGGTTTTAACGGGTCACTTTGCCCGTCCTAACCTACAGTGGAAGGACATTGAAGGTCAGGAGGTACTTGCTGTCTTTCATGGACCACACAGTTATATCTCCCCGTCTTGGTATGAAACGAATAAAGCTGTTCCTACCTGGAATTATGAAGCCGTTCATGTTTATGGAACGATTGAAATAATCGAAAATGATGATGAAGAGCTATTGCTTTCTATGATCGAAATGGTACAAAAATACGAAGATCAAAATAGCAGCTATAAAATCAATGAGATTGAAAAAGAGTTTTTGGAAGGTATGAAGAAGGGAGTTGTAGGGTTTAAATTCAAAATAAACAAAATCGAAGGAAAAAGAAAGTTAAGTCAAAATCATTCTGAACATCGGCAAAGAAGAGTGATTGAACACCTTGAACAAATTTCAAGTGACAATGCCCGCCAGATCGCTTCTCTGATGAGGAGAAATTTAGAAGATAAATAGACAAAGTGAATATTCAGGAGGAGAAAGGTATGATGATAAGAGAAATGAATAACGATATAACCCTTAGGTCGTTTACTGTTGACGATTCTGAAGAGCTATTTCAATTGACAGATCGATCAAGAGAGTACCTTGGCAAATGGCTACCATGGATTGATTATACCAAAGAAGTGAACGATACAAAAGAGTGGATACAAGCCTCTTTGAAGGGGGTTGTGGAGACAGGGGGATATATAAAAACAGCGGCCATTATCTATAAAGGGTCTATTGCAGGGACCATTGGCTTCAACATCATAGATCAAACGAACAAGAGTGGAGTCATTGGCTACTGGATAGGAGAAGACTTTCAGGGAAAAGGGATTATGACCCAAGCGTGTAAAGCTTTAATAGATTATGGCTTCCGAGAGCTGGATCTTAATCGGGTTGAGATTAATGTTGCAACCGGAAATCTCAAAAGCAAAGCCATTCCTGAAAGATTAGGTATGACCCTTGAAGGGACAAAACGTCAAGTAGAAAAGATTGGCGGCAAATTCCACGATCATTTTGTGTATAGTATTTTAGCTGATGAGTGGCAGAAGTAATAGATTTTCCAGAAAAGGTTGGGCCATTTGCTGGAATGAAACACGTTGCTCCTTATATGGCAGTACAAAAGAAAGGGTCAATCATCAACATTTCTTCTTATACGGCTCAAATCGGTCAAGGTTTTAATCATTATTCAGCATCTAAAGGTGCTGTACGGGCAATATCTAGAGCGGCCGCAACAACTTTTGGCCATCAAGGAGTACGTGTAAACGCACTGTTCCCTGGAATTATCGAAACGCCTATGACTAAATCATTAGAAACATCAAAAGAGCTTCTCGGACGATTAGTTCAAGCAACACCCCTTCAACGATTGGGTCAACCCGAAGATATTGCAAATGCGGCGTTATTCTTAGCATCTGACGAATCCTCATTTATCACTGGTGCAGAATTAGTCACTGACGGCGGTTTTTCTGCTCAATAAAATAGTATATACACAGTAAGAGCCCCTAACTACTAAGGGGCTTTTCCTATTATAGAAAGCAGGGATGTAAGCCTATGAAAGAAAAAACCATCTTTGGACTCATTCATTCCATGGACCAGGTTACGAACCATTTAATTATTCAATAGAATAAAATGTTCAAAGAAAGCCTCGTTATCTCCCATATACTTGTACTTAGTCATCTAAAGGACAACGGAAAAAGCCGTCCATCTGATATTGCGAGAGCTTTGGGATTGACTCCTCCGACTTTAACTCATTTATCAGAAAAACTCGTACAGAAAAAGTTAGCCACCCGTAGACGATGACGATCGTAGAATTATTTATTTAGCTATTACGGACACAGGAATCGATTTGATCAAGAAAGCAAATGAAGAAGGAAAAACACTACGTAAAAATTTGTTTGAAAAGCTAACAGAAGAAGAACGTCAGCAACTCTTATTTATTTACGAAAAGTTAAATGATTCCATTAGGAATTAAATTTTATTTTTAATCATAATAAGCTAAAGAGCCTTTCCGACGAGAAAGGCTCTTTACTTTTTGACACCTCTCAACCTTATAACTCCATTGGTTATTTTTATAAATATTTATTTTGATCCACATGTAGAAAAAGTTCTTTATTGAAATCCAACTAAAAAAATCTATAACTAGTGCCGATATTAAAGGGTGTTCATCATTAAGAGGGGGATGGATAAAGACTTGTCTGAGTCATTTATTTAGCCCATTCAAGCAACTAAAGATTATTAGAAATTGGGGGCAGCAAAGTGAAGATAAGAACAAAATTAATGGCGATAATTTCAATTCTAGTTTTAGCCATTGTCATCCTGGGATTCTTCTCGGTTACGATCATTGGAAGAACGATCGATCAGAATAATAGGTTAAAAGATAAAATGGAACTTCAAAAAGAAGTAAAGCATATTCAATATCGGATAGCGGGTCTATCCAATGATGAGCGAGCCTTTATCATCAAGGGTGATAAAGGGTTTGCTGAAGGAATGCGAGAGAAAGCAGACGATGTAGCACAAAGCGTTGAGAATATGAAAGATTTGACCCGTGAAAAGAAATATAGGAAAGACATTGTTTTATTAGAGGAAAGTTTTAATCGTTTCTGGGATATGAATCAGGAAGTTCTATCATTATATAACCATAATCCTGAAGACGCGAAGACCTTACATTTTAGTGAAGAAAGAACACTTAGAAAAGAAGTGTTAGACCCGGCGGTGAATCAGTTGGTCGACCGTCTTGATTCAGATGTGGCAGAACTAAAGAAAAATAATGAAGCTACCGCTAAATGGAGTAAAACTACTCTATTAGTGATTACGATAATTTCATCTATTATCGGAATTACTCTAAGTATTCTGCTTTTAAGGTCGATTCTAATTCCACTAAGAATCATAAACCAACAGTTAGAAGACATAGCTCACGGTGAGGCAGATTTAACTAAAAGGGTACAGGTGAAAGGGAAGAATGAGTTTGGACAATTAGCCAATTCCTTCAATTCTTTTGTAAAGTCTTTAAGTGAAATTATTAAACATATCGGCAGCTCTTCTTCTCAGGTAGCCGCTTCCTCAGAAGAGCTTTCAGCAAGTGCGGAACAATCAAAAGCTACCTCTAAACAAGTATCAGAATCGATGCAAACGATTACGAATCATAATAGCCGCCAAAATGAAATGACAGAAAATAGCTTAGAATTAATGAATAATAGTCTTGAAAACTTGAAAATGGTCGCTTCTAACACGAATAATGTTGCCGAGCTCTCAAATACAATGAAGGAACAGGCCGAAACAGGAGCAAGCTCTGTTCAAAAAGTTCTTGAACAAATGCAGTTTATCCATCAATCAGTAGACCAAGCTCGCAACGGTGTTCACTCTTTAGTAACAAGTGCAACGGAAATCAGTGATATCTCTTCATTCATTACTGATATTTCATCCCAAACCAATCTACTTGCACTAAACGCGGCGATTGAAGCAGCTAGAGCTGGAGAAAATGGAAAAGGATTTGCAGTGGTTGCGGAAGAAGTAAGAAAACTAGCCGATCAAACCAATCATTCTGCCGTTCATATTCAATCGTTAGTCTCTACCATTCAAAATGAGTCCACTGATACCGTTTCAAATATTCATTTAGTTCAAGAAAATGTCTCATCAGGTATTACTCTTTCTCAAGATACAGTAACAAAATTCAGAGACATTCTCCGATCTATTGAACAGGTCACTTCACAAATTCAAGAAGTAGCAGCGACGACACTTCAAATTACATCTGGATACGAGGTTGTTCAAAGGTCTATGAAAGAAATAGCAATGGGATCGAAAGAAACGTCTGCAAGTACAGAGAATATTGCTGCCGCTACAGAAGAGCAGCTAGCTTCTATGGAAGAAGTCTCAAATGCAGCAATTTCTTTATCCCATTTAGCGGACGAATTACAGTCCATGGTTTCTCGTTTTAAAGCTTAATTTTTGATCCTCTGCTGCATGTTTGGAATGGATCTAATTAGTAAAAGAGGTGTTCTACATGCCCTTAATTTATTTAGAAGGAGCAAGTGCCGTAGAAAAACGACCACAGCCAATGAAATTGTAAAAGCAACGGAGGCATACGTCATTCCAGAGGTGAATCATCATCTTCCTTGACTTAAAGGGGAAAATGCACAACTTTTTGATTTTATGCTTCAGTATGATTTGTAAACGCACGAGAATCAGATTTTATGCACAACTTTTAGAAAAAAACACACGAGATTCCAAATTTATGCACATGTTAATTTGTTGGTGGTTACTAATAAAAAGCATGGAATATCTTCTATCTATGATGGTTCCAGTTCCCTTTTGAGACAGCCCTTTTGTTTATTCGTAAAATCAAAGAAGGAAAATTAAGAGCTAATAAAGAAAAGGATAAGGATAGACTTTAAAGTGGTGATTTCATTGGAAAGTAGAAGGCCAAAGAAGATTCATATTATTGGTTCAGTAGGTAGCGGGAAGACAACTTTAGCACGGAATTTATCAGTAGAACTGAATATTCCCTATTATGAACTAGATAATGTTGTTTGGAGAAGGTCTAGTAACGGGGATATAAGAAGATCTCATGAAGAAAGGGATCGGCAGCTTGACTCCATTGTTCGCACTGATGAGTGGATTATAGAAGGAGTACACCATACATGGGTGTCACAAGGCTTTGAACAAGCTGAAATGATTCTATTTTTAGATACAAGTTACTCCAAAAGGCAATATCGAATTACTAAAAGATTTATTTTTCAAAAACTCGGATTGGAACTGGCAAACTATCAGCCTACATTGTCCATGTTTAAAAAAATGTTTGTCTGGAATCAATATTTCGAAAGAGAAAGTAAGCCACAAATCTTACATATTTTAAAAGAGTACGAACATAAGACGATTATTTTACAAGACAATATAGAAATTAAAAAGTATATTGGTTAGAGAGGAATGTTCATTTGGGATACATTGAAGATTTAAGGAAACTAGTAGGACATCGCCCATTAATATTTGCGGGAGCCGTAGCCGTTCTTGTGGATCCAGCAGGGAAAATCTTATTACAACAGCGTAAGCACCCACGAGGTACATGGGGAATTCCAGGTGGCTTGATGGAGTTAGCTGAATCTACTGAAGATGTAGCGAAACGGGAAGTATTCGAAGAAACAGGGTTAATCATTGATGATTTAACGTTAATCAATGTTTATTCAGGGCCTGAACACTTTATAAAAGCAGCAAATGGGGATGAATTCTATGTTGTCACGACCGCTTATTATACAAAGAAATATGATGGGGAAATAAAAGTAGATCCAATAGAATCGATTAAATTTGAGTTTTTTTCTCCAAACGAACTTCCTGAGAATATGGTTAAAAGCCATAAGGACATTTTGAATGAATTCTTAGAGAAGCACTATACCATTGAATAGAAAGGGGATAAACGATGACGACGATTTGTTTGGTAAGGCATGGGGAAACGGATTGGAATGTCTTGGGGAAGCTGCAAGGTGGAACAGATATCCCCTTAAATTCAAGAGGGATTCAACAGGCTGAGGAATGTCGTGAATTTTTCAAGGACAGTCATTTTGATGTACTAATTGCAAGCCCCCTAAAACGGGCAAAACTTACTGCAGAAATCATTAATAAAGATCTGAATCTTCCACTCATTGAAATGAAAGACTTTGTAGAAAAACATTTTGGGGATGCAGAAGGGCTTAGCGTAGAAGATAGGACCGCTAAATTCCCAAGTAGAGAGTATCCTAATGAAGAGGACTGGAGTTCCTTTCAGAAACGTGTCATGGAAGGCGTTCATAAAGTTAATCAAAAGTATCCCGATCAAAAAGTCCTGCTTGTAGCCCATGGGGGAGTCATAAATGCGATTCTAGCTACAATTTCAAATGGGAAAATTGGTTCAGGGAAAACGAGATTAATCAATGCATGTATAAGCAATATTCATTTTCATGAAGAAAAGTGGAATGTAACGGAATATAACCAGGTTTCGCATCTTTCTGATTATATGGTAAAAGGAAAGGTTTAAAGGGAAGAGAAGCAACATCCACGTAATTTGTCCGAGTTATGAAGTTTTTTGTCCATAAATCCCTATAATTTGTCCGTCGCTCCACTTTATTTGTCCAAAACCACTATTATATTGACCGTTCGACAAAATACAACAAAATTCACAATCAAAAGGTTGACCCCAACATGGTGGTCAACCTTTCTGTTCGTGTTAGTGAATATCAATATTTCCACTAGAAACTTTTAAGTTGATCGGATGTGTTCCCTTTCCGTGCTTTCCGCTGATATCCTTCTTGTTTACCTTATGATTGGTTAAAGGGAATTCACTAGAAATGTCCCCGCTGCTGACCTTGCCATTTAAAGTGAAGTCGGCATTGTCGGGAAGGTCGAGGTCAACGCTTCCTGAACTTATCTTAATATTGACAGAATCGTTAAGCTCATCCATTTGGGCGTTTAACCTGCCAGAAGAAAGGTCAGCATCAAGTGGGCCTACATATCCACTTAAATCGATTTTTCCTGAGCTAATATCGAAGGAACCCTTATCCGTTTTGAGTGAGTGAATACTGATTCTCCCCGATGAGCCTTCATGATCAAACTCTTTTGTAACGAAATTCTCCAGTTCTACATTTCCAGAGCTCATTTCCAATGAAAGGGTTGAAAGTGTCATAGGCTTTTCTTCTGAGTGTCCTTCAAAGACGAAATTTCCGGAACCGACTTTAATATCCATGTCACGGTCGTAATTTTCTGGAAGATAAATGGTGAGTTTGTTCTTCTTATCAAAGAAGGATAACCAATCAAACCATTTTCGATCTACTTTTAATTCGATTGTGTCGTTCGTTTGGGAAATGGTTAATTTTCCTTTCCCATGTAATTCCGCCTCTAAGCGATTGTTATTAGTGGGAATGACAGTTGTGCTGCTACTGTCTACATCAATTTCAATGGATTCAATATCCTTGCTTACTTTGATTCCTTTAGTTTGATCATCAGAGCCGAAAAACGGAAGTTTATCTCCATAATTCACGAATACTAACGCGAATGCCACAATGAGTAATAAAATAACAAATAAATTCTTCAAAACTATACCTTCTTTCTTCATTCGTTTTCGATATCCTCATCATATGACATTGGACTTCATTCAACAATGAACTCTGGATTTATTTTCAAGTAAGACCTGAGGCTTATGAGCTTCTAAGAAGAAATAATCTATTCTATCTGGAGGGAGCGTGCCTTTATAAAAAATCACTAATTTTTTTGGTTGAAATGCCAGCGTTTTTTAGTGCTTGAGAGATGTGCCTCGCAAACTCTAGTGCACGTTTGCCGTCGCCGTGAATACATATCGTATCAGCTTGAATTCTTACTTCCGTATTTTGGAGGCTCGTGACTTTCCCTTCTTTAACCATACGGATGACCTGATTTATGGCAGATTCATGATTCTCAATGAGTGAGTCGGGAAGTCGACGGGAGGTTAATGTCCCATCTTGTTGATAAGTGCGATCGGAAAATACTTCATGGGCTGACCGCAGTCCTATTTTTTTTCCTGCTTTAACTAGCTCACTTCCGGCAAGTCCGTAAAGAATTAATTCTGGATCGACTTTGTAAACCGCTTCAGCGATGGCTTCAGAGAGACGTGTGCTTTTGGCGGCCATATTGAAAAGGGCACCATGCGGCTTCACATGCTGAAGCTTTCCACCTTCTGATTTGACAAAAGCAAAGAGAGCCCCGATTTGATAGGTCACTAAATCATGTGCTTCACGAGGGGAAATATCTATATTTCTTCGACCGAAGCCAACTAAATCCTGAAGTCCAGGATGAACTCCGATTCCGACGTTTTTTTCTAAAGCAAGTTGAACGGTCTGTCTCATTGTGGAAGGGTCACCAGCATGAAATCCACAGGCGATATTCGCAGACGTTACATAATGAAGAATCTCGTTATCATTTCCTATCCTGTAAGCACCAAAGCTTTCTCCCATGTCACAATTTAAGTCGACTGTGTACATTTTGATATGCCTCCTAACGTAGTTTTAAAGCAATTCCTTGTTTAAGCTGCTGTAAATTCCATTCTTGTTTTAAATAAAGCTTTTGTGCTTCTTCCACTGTAATTTCTTTAAATGCTACCCTGTCACCCGGCTTTAATTGTGCAACATATGGTAAATCGGCGGTTGCGACTTGGGCAATTTTCGGATAACCGCCTATTGTTTGCCGGTCTGCCAGAAGGATAATCGGATTCCCGTTTGAAGGAACTTGAATGGTTCCGAAACTTACTGCTTCTGAAATCATATCCTCTTCATGCTGTAGTTTGAGTCTCGGTCCTTCAAGGCGATAGCCCATACGGTCAGATTGGGCTGTTATGTTAAAGGGCTCATTGAAAAAGTTGTCCAAGCTATCCTTTGAAAATAAGTGATATTGCCTCCCTGGTGTTACCCTAATATAAGCTTTCTTATGATGGGTCGGAATCAATTCAGAGGCAACGGTCCATTCCATTTCAGTGAAAGGGGAATTTATAAGATTTGGAGTAAGCGATTGAATCATATTTTTTGAAAGAGATCCAATTTGTCCAGGTTTCAGCTCGTCATCAGGCTTGAGGGCTCGTCCTTTGAAACCACCAATTTCTGCCCGGAGATAGGTTGATTTACTATTCATAATAGAGGAAACGTTGAGACCACCTGCAATCGCAATATAGGCTCTACACCCATCTTGGCATTGACCGATACGAAGTTCACTGCCTTTTTTAATAAGGACAGGGCGCCATAGTGGCAATGATTGTCCATCAATCGTCGCATTCATTGTTGCTCCGCAGATGGAGATCAGTGTCGTTTCAGTAAATTCAATTACAGGTCCAAGTAGGGTGAATTCAATGGTAGGATGAATTTCCTCGTTTCCTACTAGTAGATTGGAGATGCGATGTGCTAATGAATCCATTGCGCCACTGACGATAACACCATGCTTCTGAAAACCGTATCTTCCTAAATCCTGTACAGTTGACAGGAGGCCTGGTTTTTTGATTTTTAACATTATGTAGCCTCCATTTCCATATATTCTTCCAGTGTAATCGGTTTGAACTTAATTTGATCTCCCGCCATTAACAAACTAGGATTCTCCTCATAGGGGCGAAATAATTTTAATGGTGTTTTTCCGATAAGCTGCCATCCTCCAGGTGTTTCAATTGGATAAACCCCAGTTTGATTGCCGGCAATACCGACAGAGCCTTCAGGAATTTTCAACCTGGGGGTAGCTTTCCTTGGTGTTGCGATTCTCTTATTCATCCCGCCAATATAAGGAAACCCAGGGGCAAACCCAATCATATAGACCAAATATTCACCATTAGCATGAAGGGTCATGACTTCCTCCGTGGTTAACCTGTTATACTTAGCCACTTCCTCTAGGTCTGGCCCAAACTCCCCGCCATAGCAAACAGGAATTTCTACTATTCTAGGTTTACTTTGTTTTATAGAAGGAATGTTAGATAATAATATTTTAATCTTTTCACAGATGATGGAATAAGGAAACGTGCTCTTGCTGTGTAATGGAATTTTCATTAGGTTATAAAAAAGAGTAACCGTTGTAAAAGCGGGGATATACTCTATCATCCATTCCGGAGGGTGTTCATCTAATAATGTCGCTACCGTTTGAACGGATTGGTGGGTTACTTCATTGATCTCATTTCCGAAATCAATAATAATTGCCTGATCCCCTAGTGGGTGGAGTTGATAGTTCATGAGTAGACCTCCTGGTTTTTGGTAGTGATATAGCTAGGTGCATAAATTTCGAAAGCAGGCTATAAAATTAACTCATAAAAGGTAGATTCGCGCTCATAAGAGTGCTAGTAGGCTCCAAAAAACTAGTTAAGCGAGTATCTTCCGGAAGTCGGCTCATAAAGAGGACCGATAAACTCATAAAAAATGATTCGCATAAATAAAAAAGCTAATTAAGCCCAAAAACCCTGACTAGGGGTATGGTATACCTTCCAAAAGTAGGCTCATAAAAAGGACAAGCTACCACATATAAGGTAGATTATCGCGCATAAAAGAGCTAGTTAGGCTCAAAAAGACTTGCTAAGCGTATAACTTCTGAAAATCGGCTCTTAAAAAAGGCAAATTAACTCATTAAAAGGATAGATCCACACATAAAAGTACTAATCCATACTCATAAAACCACCTCTTGCCAAACAAACCTCTATGCTTCCGGCTACCCAATTTGTAAAATGCAAGAAACTAGTTCGCAATTACAAGAGAAATAAGATAATTGCACAAATCCCGACCTGAATTGCACAAATCCAAATTACCAGCAATTCACCCATACGATACAAGATGTATCCTAGTGTCACCTCGTTATATTTTCAGAATTTTCTCCCTGATATTCATTATAATATAAATGCAATTCAATTCCCAAATTCATGAACAAACAAGACGTAATCATATCCCCATCGAAAATGGTCTTTTTTGACAAATAAAGTCATGCCTTTTTTATTTCTTTTTTGTGACTGATGTGATAATATTTAGTGATTCGAAATACTTTGACTTACAAACATTTTTTTGCAACTAGGGTCGTTGCATAAATTATAAGTAAAGGAGTGAATTCCGTTGAATCAGACTGTAAAACAGCCTTTATGGACGAAGTCTTTTATTATGCTGATGGTAGGGAATTTATTTGTGTTTATGTCGTTTCAGATGTTAATTCCGACTTTGCCACCGTATATTAAGTCGATTGGGGCATCTGGGTTAGAGATTGGTTTGGTTACGACGTTGTTTTCAGTCGGTGCTGTATTAAGCCGCCCGTTTATCGGTTACATGCTTGAATATCGAACGCGGAAGCCACTCGTATTAATTGGGGCCATTGCCCTTCTTGCGATTACGGTGATTTATCCACTTTCGCAAATAGTTGTGATTTTCCTATTATTCCGTTTTGTACATGGCCTTGCTTGGGGCTGGTCAACAACGGTGAATGGGACAGCGGCAGTAGATGTTGTGCCGAAATCTCGGCTAGGCGAAGGAATGGGTTACTACGGACTATCGGTTACTCTCGGTATGATTGTGGCACCTAGTCTAGGAATCTATTTATTTCAAATCACTTCGTTTACGAATTTGATTTATATTTCCAGTGGTTTAGGAGTAATCGCGATTTTCTTACTGGGAATTGTCCATTATCAGACACCGGAAGTGGTGAAAAATACGAAGAGAGAACAGCTTAAGTTCTCTTATCTAGGATCATTAGTAGAAAAATCAAGCTGGTTCCCAGCATTTATTACGATTATTGTTACTTTTGGATATGGATCGATTGTGACATTTATTGTTATTTTTGGAGAGGAACGTGGGATTGATCAGATTTTTCTATTCTATTTGTTTAATGCTATAATGGCCTCTTTATCCAGACCTATTTCAGGGAAATGGTTTGACCAAAGAGGACCAAAAGGGCTGGTCTTGTTTTGTACCTTCATCACATTTATCGGAATGTGGGTGCTTTCATTTGCCCACTCAAGCTTGCTCATCGCTATTTCGGGAGTTCTATTTGGAATTGGATTTGGTTCATTGATTCCAACACTTCAGTCTTGGACTCTTTCGCAAACACCGGATCATCGGCGTGGAGTGGCAAATGGGATGTTTTTCTCATCAATCGATCTAGGAATTGGACTAAGTGGTCTTGTATTTGGTGTACTGGCCCAGTATGTAGAAACAGGAACCCTTTTCCAAATCTCTAGCCTATTCCTTCTAATTGCAATGGGAGTAACAGTCGTTGAGGGGAAAAGAAGAAAAGTGTTAAGGCATCAAACAACTTCATAATAAGTATTAAGGACTAGCAGGATGAGAGTATTTTGACCCCTCATTTCAGCTGGTCCTTTCTATAAATTTCTAAATTGTATGGTTTCAGTCGTAGTCAAAACGGGTTAATTCTAAAATGAAAACGAAATGAAATTTTACTGACACTTTTTTCTGTTAAAATATTACGAAGAGACGAGAAGTGTAGATTCCTTAGGAAAATAATCGAATCCTATACATATAACGGAGGCAATTATGACACAAGAAAAATGGATGATTGAAAAGACGTATTATGAGACCTTTTTAACGGAAAGTGAAAAGGAACACCCTGTCAATGTACTTGGAAATGCCTATTTTGAGGAACAAAAGAACGAGATATACGATTTATCACATATCCGATACGCTCAAGGGGAGATCTATTTCCATTGTAAAGATTATGAAACAGCTATTTTTAAATGGGAAAATATTAATAACGAGCTGGAACCATGGGCTAAGAAAAATATAGCCGATGCTTACTATGAGCTAGGACTGCTATCCTCTGCAGAAGATGTATACACTTCGATTCAAGCGGATGACAAGATTCTTAATATGGAAGTCGCTTTACAATTATTCTCACTTTATATTGAGAGAAATAAGCTTGAGCTCGCCTATGGAGAAATTGAAAAAGCGATTAGCATCGATCCCGATTATCCCAATGTTACTTCATTGGCAAAATCGTTTTATGAAGAACATGAGGATTGGGATAAGGCTGTGGAACTTGCAGTTAACGAAGCGATTCGCACGGAATCATTGCAATGGTTATCTACACTGAATAGCTATATTGATCGAGAATACACAGGTAATTTTACACCGGGATACTTCTATTCTTTATTAATTTCGGCATACCGTGTTGACCGCAATCATTTTAAAGGGATTACATCATCACTTTGGAATAGTCATCAATATCGCGAAAATTACCTTGATTGGATCCGAACAATCAATGATATTTTCTTGAATATTGAAGTAGAGCTTTATGATGCATGGCAAGAAATTTCTACTTTATATAAAAATACGTATTATGAATTGATGGAAGGACCTTTCCTAGTGAAAGACCTTCAAAATGTGATGCCCAATCTATTAGTCAACTGGTTTAAAACGACGAATGCTCCCAATGCATTACCAGTAACGGCTGCTGTTCTTGCGTGGAGTGATTTATTCCCGTCAACGATTGATACAGAAATTGTCCATGAAGCGAAAGAGTTATTAGCTCAAGCAAGGGGAGAAGAGGTTAATTTGGAGGAGTCCCTTCAATTTTTTAATCAAATCATTAAATGGGCGGAGAGCAATCGACTTGAGGTTGGTTATAAGCTGAAATGGTTAATTGAGCAAATTGCTCATTCAAAGGAAAAGCACCTAGTCATTGCAGGTACGGTAGGAAGCGGGAAATCTTCATTTATTAATTCCGTCTTAGAGGAGAATGTTTTAGAGAGTACGACTTCTACTCTTTCATTCCTTCAGCATGATGATCACATTGAAATGAATGAGATCTTTGAGGGGGGGAAAAGAACGTGGAATGACCGTTCAGAGCAACATGAAGCAATGACAAGCGGGGCATATGTTGAATGGAGACTTCCGTCGAACCTTTTAAACAAGTTAGGTTGTCGATTCATTGATACCCCAGGGTTAAGCGGCAGTAGCTTGCGATTAAAAGAAACCTTTGAATATTTCCCGTTAGCGGATGGGGTTTTATATGTAATCGATGCGAATACATCGCTTCCAGATCATGAGGCTGAAATTTTAGCAGAAATGAGAGATTACGTTAGCGATCTACCTGTTCATTTTCTCCTTAATAAAATGGATGAAGTTGATAATGAGTACGATGCAGAATCGATTTTAAAAGATATACAAGAAAAAATTGATATCATCTATCCTGGTGCAAAGGTCTTTCCTTACTCATCTGTGAAAGCCGTTAGCCTCCAGCAGGATGACTTGGCAAGATTTATAGAATCAGAATATAAGGTAAATGAGCGTAAAGGAGAGGGAGAGCGTTCAGCACAAATTCTATATGTCGTCCGTCAAACACTAACTAAGCTTTTAAACAAACGAGTAGCAATGGAAAAAGGGCTTAAAAACTCGATTGAAAAAAATGAGGATATTCTCAACCGTCTCACAGGTTTTATGAATAGCTTGGGAGATTTAGAGAAAGATAAAGCTCGTGTCATTTCTAAATCATATCGTGAAGTAGTAGCTCAAATGAAAGCAGAAATGGCGGAAGAGGTTCCAAATCGATTGCGTGAATGCTCGAGCTTGATCGGTGAGGAAAGTGATTTTAGACAGGTACACATTGAGCTTAATGAAAAAATGAACGAGAAAATTCAAGATTATCTGCGCAGCGATCTTTTACCTAAGATGAATGAACTTCTATTAGATTGGGTTACTTCAACAAATGGTGAACTTACTGAGACCCAAACCTATTTAGATGAAATGTGTGCTACTTTTAACGATTTGTTTGAAGAGGATCGACTTAGCCTTCCGTGTGATTTTAAAGTTGTCGAAGATTGGCAGAGAGACATCTCCCGTATGACTGGTCGATCTCAAATCGAGAAAGAAAATATCATGATGAGATTGAAACCAGCTCAATTTCTATTAAAGAGTGCAGGGAAGCTATTAGGAGTTCTTCCACAAAATAAATCACTTCTCTCTAATCAGTATAAAAAGTATTTAGAACATGAGAGTTTTGAGGATGTCACACAATCGATTACTAATAAGTTCTTCTTACAATTTGAAATGTTTGAAAGAGCTTTAGAGCAAGATGTATTGATTCTTTTCAAAGAACCCCGTGGCAATTTAGCAGAAACGGTAAATGAGGTTCAAGCTGAAATCGAAACAAGTCAAGAATCATTAGCAGAGATGAAATCGAATCCTGAAGCCTATTATGATCCTCTAACACTATTTGAAGTAAGGCTTCTTCAATATGAGTTTATGAAAAAAGCAGGAGGATCTAATGCCTTTTCCTATTCTAGATAAGAAAGCGCGTCCGTTATTGGGCGCTTTTTTTTATTAGGCTCAGCTTTAGTGAACGGAGGCGAAATTTGTTGAGGATTGTCGAACGGTCAATATATTAGTGTTTTTGGACAAATAAAGTGGAGTGACGGACAAATAATATAGGTTTATGGACAAATTAATAGTGAGATTGGACAAATTAATTAACTGTATCCATCTCTAGTACTATAGCAATCTAAGGAATCCCGTTTTCAGTGTGCTTTTTGTGCTTGATTCTGGTTCTAGGCACATTTCCCATTCGAAAAGAATATAGATGAAAGAAGGTTCCTCTAGAACCCGAAATCATTTCATGGTGAAGGGAACGAGTTGTATGATGATGGATTGGTTTATAGGTTTAAATCCTACTATACAAGCGTTGTTAGGTGGAATGTTAACGTGGGGGTTGACGGCGCTTGGGGCCGCAACGGTATTCTTTTTCAAACGAATTGAAAAACATATGATGAACATGATGCTTGGGTTTGCCGCTGGTGTTATGATTGCCGCCTCGTTCTGGTCGCTTTTAGCTCCATCGATTGAATTCAGTGAACAAAGCGGTCAGATCCCTTGGCTTGCACCTGCAATTGGATTTTTGTTAGGTGGAATATTTATACGATTATTAGACTTTGCGGTGCCGCATTTACATCTAGGAGAACCATCAGAGCATGCAGAAGGCCCACCGACCCAGTTGAAAAAATCAACGCTGCTCTTTTTAGCGATTACTCTTCATAATATTCCTGAAGGATTAGCGATTGGTGTTGCATTTGGCGCGGCGGCTTTGGGAATTGGAGATGCGACGATTATTGGTGCCTTGGGTTTGGCGATAGGGATCGGGATACAGAATATGCCTGAAGGGGCAGCTTTATCCGTTCCATTAAGAGGGGAAGGGATGTCGAGGTTTAAGGCATTTAACTATGGTCAGCTCTCAGCAATCGTCGAACCCATAGCAGCGGTGATCGGTGCAGCAGCCGTCATCATGATTCAGCCACTATTACCCTATGCACTGGCTTTTGCAGCGGGTGCAATGATCTTCGTCGTTGTCGAGGAGCTCATACCAGAATCACAATCTTCTGGAAGCACAGACCTAGCCACCTTAGGATTAATGTCTGGGTTTGTAGTCATGATGATATTGGACGTTGCGTTAGGATAGGTCTTTGAAAGGCTGGTGATAGTGGAAAATCCAATGTTTCTGTTGTCAAAACAAAAGGAGTGTTGGCCCATACGAAGGGGCAACACTCTTTTATTATTTTTGAAAGGAGCTTAATGATTCGATTTCAGTATCAGAAAATATTTTTCCAGGGTTCAAGAGGTTATTAGGGTCTAGTAAGTGTTTGATCCCAATCATGATATCGAGAGAATCGCCATGTTCTAGTCTTTGGAATTTTTGTTTCCCTAATCCCACACCGTGTTCCCCTGTGCATGTTCCTCCACATTTTAATGCAAATGAAACAATGGTTTCGTTTAATCTTTCTGCCTTTTCTCTTTCAGATGGGGAATTAGGGTCGAATAAAATTAAAGTATGAAAGTTCCCATCTCCAACGTGACCGAAAATGGCACCGTCCAAATGTAAGGAATCAATTTCCTTCCTCGTCATCTCAACAATTCTTGGGAGAGAGGAAAGGGGAACGCATACATCCGTCCCTAATACACTTAAATGCGGATATGGATGTCTGAATGCATAGGAAAGCTCATGACGTGCTCTCCAAAGTAATGCCCTTTTCTTTGAGTCGGATTCAAAGAAAAGAGAAGAACAATTATACTCTTCTAAAATTTCTTTTGTAAATGAAACATCATGCTGAACGCCTGAAGCGTTCCCAGTAATCTCGATAAAGAGAGTTGGACGCTCTTCGAAAGATGTCTCATGGTATTTATTCATTTGGATTATGGAGCGTTCGTCAACCAATTCGATGCGACCAATGGACACTCCACTTGTAAGTAGTGCTACCGCAGCTTCTCCACACTCTTTAACGGATTGAAAACAGGCCCTCCCAGCAGAAATGGTTTCAGGAATTCCATGTACTTTCAGGGTGATTTCAGAGAATACTCCAAGTGTACCCTCTGAACCAACGAATAAATTCGTTATGTTATATCCAGAGGATGATTTACTTGCAAGGCTGCCGGTACGAATAACCTTCCCGTTTATTAAAACAACCTCCATATCTAATACTTGCTGCCTCATTGCACCGTACCTGACG
This sequence comes from Rossellomorea pakistanensis, assembly GCF_016908495.1. Classification (GTDB taxonomy): domain Bacteria; phylum Bacillota; class Bacilli; order Bacillales; family Bacillaceae_B; genus Rossellomorea; species Rossellomorea pakistanensis. The sequence goes on from NZ_JAFBDZ010000005.1 coordinate 199,456, forward strand.
GCTGTTGTCCCACTTGCATTTGTGGATGCCATCCCGCCTATTGTGGCATCAGCTCCTGGATCAATAGGGAAAAAGAGCCCATGCTTTTTTAATGTCCGATTTAGCTGTTCTCTTGTCACCCCGGGCTGTACTCGTACTACTAAATCTTCAGGTCTAATTTCTAAAATATTGTTCATTTGCTGAAAGTCTATGGAAATGCCTTGTTTTATGGGGATTGCCTGTCCTTCTAAGCCTGATCCAATTCCATAAGGGGTGATCGGGAGCATATTTTTGTTTGCATAATCAACCACTTTTTGAATGTCTAAGGTAGTATGCGGGAAAACCACGATGCTTGGAAAAACGGGTGGATGTGATGATTCATCAAAACTATGTTCTCGTAAAATCGTCTCATTAATCGACACCTGATCATCTGTTAGTAAAGATTTTAATTCCTTATAACAATCCAATCGAGCATCCCCTTTCTAATAATTATAAATTTTCTAAATATTTGGTTTACATTCATCGTATCATAATCTATAATTCTCTGTATACAGTATATAGTATTTAAATACAAGCGAAATGAGGTGGTCGTAATTGCTTGAAAAACTAAAGCAAAAAGAAACGTTAGCTCAACAGGCTTACCGTGCCATTAAAAAAGCAATTATTCAAGGGGAATTTATTCCTAATGACACTCTTCCAGAGGAGAAGCTGGCAGAAGACCTTGGGATTAGCCGAACCCCCCTAAGAGAAGCGTTAAATCAATTAGCCTTTGAAGGGTTAATAGAATTAGAGAAAGGTAAAAAAGCAAGAGTCGCACCATTTACCGAAGAAAACTTTCATCAATTCATAGAATTACGTTTACTACTAGAACCACTCAATCTAGAAAGATTAATCTTGCCACTCCCATCTTCATTCCTCCATGAACTTCAACATAGCTTAGAAACCCAACAATCAGCCATCCATACAAGAGACTTTAATTTGTTTATTGAAGAAGATACTAGATTTCATCTGCTTTTAGCTCAGCAGGGATCGAATAAAAAACTGGCTGATTTTATAAATCAGTTAAATAGTAGTTTAAATCGACGCTTTCTAATCCTATCGGGAACATTGGAAAGTAGTGCACAAGAGGCATACTTAGAACATCAGAGAATCTATCAGCATTTAAAGGCACTAAATTTTACAAAAGCTTGTGATGAAATGAGTAATCATATTGAACATATAGAAAAGAGGCTGAAACAATTTCAAATTAAAGGAGAGATAAAATGAAGAAATGGTTGTTTTTAGTTTTAATTGGATTGCTATTTGTAACAAGTGCATGTGGACGAGGAGCACTATCAGAACAGCAAAGTAGTGGAGGGGACAAGGGTGAAGGGAATGGGGCAGGTAAAGAAAAATATACGATTCGGCTGCCGCACTTAGTACCAGAAGAACAATCTAGTCATGTTGCCTTATTGGAATTTAAAAAAACAGTAGAAGAGCAATCAGATGGGCAAATTGAAGTTGAGCTCTTCCCTAATGGTTCCCTATATGGATCCGACCGTGAAGCCGTTGAAGCTGTTCAACTTGGGAATGTTGAAATGACTCTTCCTGCCGCTGCTGCTGTCGCTGGATTTAATAAAGAATTTATGGTGTTAGATTTACCATTTTTATTTGACTCTAAGGAAAGTGCTTATAAAGCGTTAGACGGAGAGGTAGGAAAGCAGTTATTAAAAGGTTTGGAAGGTAGTGGTTTGAAAGGTTTAGTATTTGGGGAAAACGGTTACCGTCATATTTCTAATAATAAACATCCCATCACAAAGCCAGAGGATTTAGAAGGCTTAAAGATAAGAACGTTAGAAAATCCGGTTCATACCGAATCCTTTAATTTGCTTGGTGCTAATGCTTCTCCATTTGCGTTTGGAGAATTGTATACAGCATTACAACAAAACACCTTTGATGCAATGGAGAATCCAATCTCTCTTTATTACACCAATAAATTTTATGAGGTGCAAAAATACTTATCCTTAAGTGGACATGTCTACGCATCAACTGTTTTACTCATAAATGATGATTTTTATCATTCATTACCAGAGGATCTACAAAAAATCATTGATGATGCAAGTGTTGAATTTCGAGATGATCAACGGAAAGTCGCAACCGAACAGGATGAAAAGTGGTTAGCAGAGTTGAAAAAGAATGGAATGGAAGTGACGGAATTAACAAAGGAACAGAAAGCATTATTTAAGGAAGCGGTGCAACCAGTCTATGAGCAATTTGCACCGGAAATTGGAGAAGAACTTATTAAGAAAGCACAAGCGGCAAATGAATAGGGATAGCTAGCTTTCTATCCCAAGCCTTAGGGAAACTATGGCGAAACATAGAAGAAACTAATGATGAGTTTTACTTTTGGAAAATATGATGGGACTTACCCAAACAATGTGTAAGGATCGACCACTTCAACATATAGGACAAACCTCTAATGTTTGAATCGTGGTTCCGAACACTTTTGGGTCAGTCCCTTTTTAAAAAGAAGGTGAAGGAATGAAAGTGATAAAGTTTTTCGATGAGAAATTTGAAGAAGCCTTTTTAGTTCTAACTCTTATACTGATGGTTGCCCTTATTTTTATGCAGGTTGTTGGTCGTTATGCATTAGGGAATGCCCCAAGTTGGACAGAAGAGCTAGCCCGCTATATTCATATTTGGCAGGTTTGGATAGGAGCTAGTTTTGCTGTAAAAAAGCAAGAGCATATAAAGATAGCAGCGTTTGTAAATTTATTTTCAGGAACGGCTAAAAAGGTGATCGATTTATTAGCCGTTGTCATTTGGTGCATATTAGCTATGTTTTTAGCCTTTTATGGAACAGAACTTGTTTTAGTCAGCTTCCAAAATGGTCAATTGTCTCCAGCCATTCAAGTGCCGATGTGGATTCCGTTTTTAGCGATCCCGCTAGGTTCTCTCGGTATGGTAATCAGACTTATCCAGAGAATCGTCTTCATTATTCGTACACCCTATCAATCTAGAAAAACAACTCTAGTGAACGAAGTGAAAGAGGAGGTATCTTAATTGACGATTCCGATTTTATTTGGATCCTTATTTATTTGTTTGCTAATAGGGGTGCCAATCGCTATCTCCTTGGGAGTTTCTGCTTTAGCAACGATTTATTTAACGACTCAGCTTCCTTTAACGATTATCACCCAAAAAGCATTTACATCCTTAGATTCCTTTCCGCTAATGGCAATCCCATTTTTTATGCTAGCGGGTATTTTAATGGGAAAAGGCGGGGTTTCCAGGAGATTGTTAGATTTAGCCACTGCCTTAGTTGGCTGGATGGTGGGCGGATTAGCAATGGTGACGGTAGTAGCCTGTATGTTCTTCGGAGCTATCTCGGGATCTGGCCCTGCAACGGTTGCCGCAATCGGTTCGTTTATGATTCCGGCGATGAAGGAAAAAAATTATGGGGAAGGATTTGCTGCTGCTTTATCAGCAACAGCCGGTGCGATCGGAGTATTGATTCCGCCAAGTATTCCGTTTGTTCTGTATGGTGTTGTTGGAGGTGTGTCAGTTGGAAGTATGTTTCTGGCAGGGGTATTTCCTGGCATCCTTGTTGGGTTGTTGCTAATGATCATGTCATTTTTCATTTCAAAGAAAAAGGGTTATAGTGCTGCATCCGTTGAGCCTATAAGAATTAAGGGGGTTTTAAGAGCTTTTTATGAAGCCAAATGGGCATTGCTTATTCCTGTAATTATTTTAGGAGGAATTTATGGTGGAGTATTTTCACCTACAGAGGCTGCTGTCGTAGCCGTAGTGTATGCCTTAATTATTGGGGTGTTTGTTCATAAAGAGCTGACGTTTAAGGATGTTTACAATTGTTTATTAGAAACGGTCTTAATTAATGCAACGACGATGATTATTATAGGCCTCTCTATTTCCTTTGCTTATATTATGACAATCGAACAAGTGCCAACAACAATTGCAACCTATATTGCTAGCATAACGACGAATACCATCATTCTATTAATTATTATCAATATCTTATTGTTAGTTGTGGGAATGTTTATTGATACCATTTCAGCCCTAGTGGTGCTTGCTCCGATTCTATTGCCAATTGTTACTCAAGCTGGTATAGACCCTGTTCATTTTGGAGTCATATTAGTAGCTAATTTAGCCATTGGTTTTATTACTCCGCCATTAGGTGTGAACCTATTTGTAGCATCAAGTGTCAGTAAGATTAAGCTTGAAAAAATAACGGTAGCGATCATTCCGTTTTTACTAACGATGATTATTTCTTTATTAGTCATCACATATGTCCCAGCACTATCTACATGGTTACCATCGATTTTAATGAAATAGTAAGGAGAGAATCAGATGAAAGAATGGTTAAATCCCACTGTAAGGCAATTGCAAATTCCTGGAATTCGTCATTTTTCTAATCTAGTCAGTCAATTTCCACATGCCATTAATTTAACGGTAGGTCAACCTGATTTTGCTACTCCTGATCATATAAAAAAAGCCGGTTGTGAAGCGATTAAATTAAATGAAACCACTTATACTCATAATGCTGGATTATTGGAACTACGTGATGCGGCAAGTGTCTTTATGCATAAAAAGTATGGAATAAACTATAATCCTGAAAATGAGATCCTTATTACATCTGGAGCCAGTGAGGGAATCGATACAGCATTTCGTACGATCTTACAGCAGGGAGATGAGGTCATTCTGCCTGTACCTAATTATCCGGGGTATGAACCGATTATACGACTCTGTGGGGCAAAGCCGGTACTGATCGATACAACAACCAATCATTTTAAATTAACTGTATCCATGTTGGAGAAAGCTGTGACAGATAAAACGAAATGTCTTTTATTGAATTTCCCCAATAATCCAACGGGGGTTGTTCTTCAAAAAGAAGAATTAGAAGAATTAGCGTCGTTTTTGGCCTCTAAAACGATTTTTATTCTTTCTGATGAAATCTACAGCGAGAATACTTATGAAGGGGAACATACATCCTTTGCATCATTACCTGGTATGAGGGAGAAAACAATTGTCATAAATGGCGTGTCAAAATCTCATTCTATGACAGGGTGGAGAATTGGATTTCTTTTTGCCCCAAAAGAGATTACAGAAGAAGCGATTAAAGTTCATAGCTATAACACGATTTGTGCTTCAACGATTAGTCAGCATGCAGCCTTGTCTGCATTACTAAAAGGAAGTTTAGATCCTGCATTGATGAATAAACAGTATCTTATCCGACGTGACTATATGTTTAATCGGTTAGTAAAAATGGGATTTGAAGTAGTAAAGCCACAAGGAGCCTTTTATATGTTTCCTTCTATAAAGCATCTGAATTTAGCCTCCTTTGATTTCGCTTATCGATTATTATCTGAAGCGGGTGTTGCTGTTGTCCCTGGTACTGCTTTCTCGGCAGAAGGAGAGGGGTATATTCGCTTATCCTATGCTAGTTCACTTTCTCAATTAGAGGAAGGATTAAATCGTTTAGAGAAGTATGTTAAATCTCAGCATTTAGTTTCATAGGTGAGGAGGATCTATTTTGAGCTCAGTCTACAATAAAAAAATGCAAACCAAAGACCAATTGATCCAATTATTATGTGAACTTGTCAATGTGAAAAGCATTACAGGCACATCGGATGAAGTCACGATGGCAAACAAAATTGTCCAGAAGCTTGCCGACCTACGTTATTATCAAGATTATCCTGAATACCTTCAACTACATACCACTGGAGATGGACGCTATTATGTCATGGCATTGGCTAAAAAAGAAAATATTAAAAAGACAATCGTAATGGTCAGTCATTTTGATGTTGTCAATGTGGAAGATTACGGGATGTGGAAAGAAGAAGCCTTTCAACCTGAAAAATTAAAAGCGTTGATGAAGAGCCGGATAGAGGAGTATTCTGAGGAAGTACAACAGCATTTAGAATCTGAGGACTGGTTGTTTGGCCGCGGTACGATGGATATGAAAGCTGGATTAGCTCTTCAAATGTCGCTTCTTGAAAAAGCAGCACTTGGGGAGTTCGATGGAAATTTAGTGCTGCTGGCTGTTCCTGATGAAGAAGTGAATTCAGAGGGAATGCGTAAAGCCGTGCCTACCTTATTGCGATTAGCTCAGCAATATAATCTTGAGTATGAGTTGATTTTAAATTCAGAGCCAATGTTTACCCAGTATCCTGGCGACACGAATCAATATTTGTATACGGGTACAATTGGGAAAGTAATGCCTGGATACTTAGCGTATGGGAAGGAATCCCATGTAGGGGAACCGCTATCTGGTTTAAATGCAAACTTAATGACTTCGTTGATTACGTCTGAATTAGAGTTAAACACTCAATTTTGTGAAGCCTGTGGAGATCAAATAAGTCCACCGCCAACGAACCTTATCCAGAAGGACATTAAACTGGATTATTCTGTTCAAATCCCACATCGTGCTGTGACACTGTTTAACTTGTTTCTTTTTGAAAAACCATTGGAATCAGTTGTAAAGGAGTTACTCGCTGTTGGAAAACGTGTTGCCAATCAAATCGAATCGGTTTATCAGCAGCGGGCAAATAGTTATGCCAGATTACATGGTCAAGAGAAAAGTGAACGGAGTGTAGGGGTTAGTGTTCTTTCCTTTGAGCAACTGCGAAATTATGCGATGCAAACCTTTGGGGTCACAAAAGTTCAGGAAATGGAACAAAAAATATATGCCGAAGCCGACCTTCAGCTTTATGGCGACCGTGACTTGACCATAAAAATCGTCGATGAATATGCCATTCTTTGTAAGGATTTATCACCGATGATCGTTTTATTCTTTGCTCCGCCATATTATCCAGCTGTAGGTGATCATGACCATCCTCTTGTGAAGATGCTAACTGAAAACTTAAAAAATTATGCAGAGAAACAGCATGATATTCCACTCAAAAAGATTCGATACTACAATGGAATTTCTGATTTAAGTTATGTCAATTTAAAAGAAGATTTAACATCACTTGGATTTTATACGAATAATGTTCCTGTATGGGATATAACCTATTCGATTCCTATTTATGAAATGAAGCAGCTGAATGTCCCCGTTTTAAATGTAGGACCTGTGGGACGAGATCCTCATCAGCAAACAGAGCGACTTCATGCGACATATGCCTTTACTACGTTAAAGGATATGGTTGAACATTTATTGGATGCTGCTTTCGATCATTCTGGGAGGGAAGACAATTAATCACATGGCTAGCTCGCGTCAGAAACAAAGCTGGAGAATTTTAATAAGGTTGACCCTGACAAAAGGATCAACCTTTTTCTTATGCAGCGACTTTTTTACCACCTGATAGTAACTTCGCTTGAATTAATCGACTACGAACGGTAATCCCAATCCAGCTAGCTAAAAAGGCTTTAATAAGTCCAACGGCAATAAAAGGATAAACTCCACCTGCTAGTGCTTGTCCCCATGTTAAATCTAGGACAAATTTTAGTTGGATCGTCCCAAATAACAAGGTGATAATCATTCCAGCAGTATTCGCAATCATGGCCATCGTTAAATTATATTTAGTACGCTCAAGAATAAGACCTGTTACAAAAGCGGTAGCGATAAAACCAAATATGTACCCTCCTGTTGGCCCAACTAACACCTGAGCCCCACCTTTAAGTCCTGCAAAGACTGGTAATCCAACAGCCCCTAAAGCAGCGTAACAGACCATGGCCAATGCTCCATATCTGCTGCCTAAGATCGTAGCTGTTAAACCAACTGCTAATGTTTGTCCACTAATCGGTACAAGTGGTAGAGGAACCTCAACCTGTGCTAATACTGCTGTAATCGCTGCGAATATCCCACATTGGATCATCATTCTAAGCTTTGACTTTTCTTTCGTCATATTACCCTCCATAATTGTTAACTGTTTTTTAATAAAGTTAACACATTTAGAAGGGAATGAGTAGAGTTATTTATTAAATTGCTATTATAATTGGAAAAGGGAATGACCTCGTGTAAGGCCATTCCCTTTTAAGTTTTAATTATTAACAATAAGCAGGATCTTTCCATCATCCAGCTTGTCTTCATAAGCTTCAGCTTCGTGTTGAGTGAATCCAAACTCTTGCATTTTCGTCCGTAGCTCGTCTCCTTTTTTCATAAAGACATTTCCAACGACTGTATCAAGACCGACTTCTTTCATACCGATTTCATTAGCATTTGCATTATCGGCTACCCGCTCTGTTCGATCATCATCATGAGAGAGGACATATAAATTCTTTGTATCCATTCCTTTAGAGGCTAACATTTCAACTTCAGAAATTAATTCCTTGTCATTGTAGAACTCTTTCACTGTTGGTTTCATGTCTACTCCTCCTTGATTCGTTTTTACAACTAGTTGTTATAAAGACTATTCCCGGAATTATTTTTCGTAAACATAAGGATAAAATTTAGGAGGCTAAAATATTCCTGTTTTTTATCATAACCCTTCTGAATTTTTAAATGGGTTGGCGTTTATTATTGGTTATAGAAAGAAAATGATTTTACTTGAAAGGGTGCGGTTAGGATGAAAAAGCAATGGAGAAGAACTTTTTTAACTGGATTTACTATGTTGATAATTGGGGTGCTTATGGGCTGTGGTGAATCTGAAATTTCAAAAGTGGAAGGAGACGGTACAGAGGAAGTAAAGGCAGAAGAGAAAAAGGACGATGCACCGAAGGAACAAACCTTAAAGGTAGGGGAAACCGTCAATTTTGATGGATTAAAGATTACTTTGAATGAGGCGAGAATTGAACCGGGCGGGGAGTTTGATTCACCCCAAAATGAACAATTTGTAGTGGTGAATTTAACAGCCGAAAATACAACTGAAGAAGAACAGGCGGTAAGCTCCATAATGAATGTTGAACTGAAGGACTCTGAAGGATATTCCTATAATACTACGATTTTAACTGAGGGGATAAAAGGTCAATTTGACGGTTCGGTTGTAGCTGGTGGAAAATTACGAGGTGAAATTCCTTTTGATGTTCCGGCTTCGGAAACGTATGAGCTACATTTCTCCGATCCATTTAAATCAGGTAAGGCTATCTGGGTTGTTCCGAGCTCTGAATTAAGTGGAGGTGGACAATAATGAAGGTGTGGATTCCAGTTTTAGCGATATTAGGTGGAATTGCTGGAGTTGTTTCAGGTTTTTTAGTGACGGCTGGAGGAGCAATGTTTGGGAATGAATCGATGGCGAATGATGGTGCCGCTGTGTTTTGGTTGTCTGCTCTTTCCATATTCTTAGGTTTTCTCAGTTGGAAATGGCAGCGAATCTCAGGTTGGAGTTTAATTTTAATTGCAATAATTGGTTTCTTTATGAATGGCCTATTTTTTACATTTGCCTTTATCTTTCTATTGTTGGCAGGAATTCTATCGTTAACTCTTGGGAGAAAGCTAAGAAGAGCATCGGAAGCTATTTGATTGAGTTGTTTAATCAAATATTAATAAAATTCTTGGAGTTTGATTTTACCAAATGAAATGATATGAAAACGGGGTAGCCTCAAAGGGCAGCCCCGTTTTGAATTTTTCTTAAGATTTCATAAGCCTGATTTCCAGCTTTGTTAGCATAGATCTCCCAAATTTCATCTCTTAATAGGTCGATCCAGATAAGTTGTTTTGCCAGATAAAGGGTGGCTTCATCTAATTGGGTGCTCATTCGATTCGCTCCTCTTTGTTATCTATTTTTATTTTTTTTATAAACATATTCTAATTCCGTTAACGTTAATTGCTGGATATATTGATCGGATTGGTGAAAGATTCCTGCTTGAATTAATAGCTTAATGAAATGCTGTCTTTTTTTCTCGACAGCTTCCCTTAGATATGGCATTTTCATTCCTCCTTCACGTTTTATTAAGATAATCATAAGGCGCACTAAAGTAGATTACCGTTACTTTGTTAGGAAAAGTGACGGATTTTTTTAAGATTTTGTATAGAATTGAGTAAATGTTAATAGAACCAAGAATTCGACAAATTCTGAGCCGTGCCAGGCACGACCCGAAATGGCTCGAAGTTTGTCGGTGCTGGTGATTGCTATTTTTCCTTGTTTTCCTTTAAACTAATGAAAAATAAGTTTTGATTTGAATCGGTTCGGAGAGATGAAAATGGAACAGGAAGTTAAGTACGACATAATAGAAGTGTGCCTTCTGGCAGGAAAGATATTGCTCCAAAGCGGTGCTGAAACGTATCGGGTTGAAGATACGATGATGCGGATTGCGTCCCATTACGGAATCTCCCAATCACATAGTTTTGTTACTCCAACGGGTATCATTTTTTCGATCGAGACTTCAGAACCAACGAAGACAAAGCTGATTAGGGTTTCCGAGCGGACAACGGATCTTAAGAAAGTAACAAATGTCAATCGAATTTCCAGAGAGATCAGTGCAGGAGAAGTGACACTTGAAGAGGCCTATCAGCTGTTAAAAGAGGTGGAATCATCCAATCTGTCTTTTTCGTTTATGACACAGATTCTTGCAGCAGCTATTGCGAGCGGTTGTTTCCTGATTATGTTTCAGGGAGGATGGAATGATTTTATTCCAGCTATGGTGACTGGTGGCATCGGATTAATGGGCGTTATTTTTTTACATCGAATGGTTCAAATTAAATTTTTCGCTGAATTTATAGCCTCTATCATTATTGGTTTGCTATCCTATGGCTTTGTACAGTCTGGGCTTGGGAATGAAATTGATAAAATTATCATTGGCTCTGTCATGCCGCTTGTACCAGGGCTTCTTATCACCAATGCCGTACGAGATCTGATGGCTGGGCACCTATTATCGGGATTGTCAAAAGGTGCGGAAGCCATGCTGACAGCTTTTGCGATTGGTTCCGGAATAGCCGTCGTATTAACCATTCTTTAGGAGGAGAGAGACATGTCCATTATCGAACAGCTTGTCACTAGCTTTATTGCGTCAGCAGGTTTTGGAATCATTTTTAATGTGCCAAAAGAATCTCTTCTCAAATGTGGATTTGTTGGCATGGTCGGCTGGATTGCTTATATCCTATTATCTAATGGAGGGATCGACATCGTCTTAGCGACTGTCATTGCTTCCTTTATAGTAGCGGTGATTAGTCAGTATTTTGCTAAAACCTATAAGACGCCTATCATCATCTTTACAGTCGCCGGAATTATCCCGCTTGTTCCTGGTGGCTTAGCCTATGATGCAATGAGAAACTTTGTAGAGAATGACTATAACATGGCGATCAATCTTGCGGCAAAGGCGTTTATGATTTCGGGTTCCATTGCAATGGGACTAGTGTTTTCTGAGGCGATTAACCAAGCCATACGTAAATCGAAACACCGACTTACCAGAACATTACGATAATCAATGACTCACTTAATTATCCAATAAAAATCCTGACGATTCTTGTTGAAAGAATCGTCTATTTTTATGAAAATTTTCTTGGGAATCATTATTTTTAACGAATAAAAAAGGGGTAAAACATCGTTTTTTCCCAATGTCGAAACAGCAGGAAAAAAGAAAGATTTTCCGTATTTGTTAAGTATCAAATAAAGGAGGAATCTTTCTATGAAAATGAAAAAAATTGCATCAGTCACTCTAGCGTTAACAATGTGTGTTGCCCCAGCAATTGGAATCGCAAAAGACAAATCTATCGGGGACAAGCATCATGCTCACGTACATACGACCTCAACTACGATCGATTCATTACCAAAAGCTAAAAAATTTGCTCCTAATAAAGGACCAGCAGCAATTGAAAAATCAACCATTGTAAAAGAATTAGATGAAAAAGGGAATGTAAAAGCAACGAGTGTTACGGAAAAGAATGTGAAAGCCGGGAAATTACAGAAGTCAAAAGCTAAGGACCAGTCACAGGCAGCAGCGGCATCTAAAACGGTAACCGTACTAGCGGTAGCAGATGAAGAATACCGTGCAGCATATAGTGATTGGCAAAGTAGAGTACAACAAATTATTGAGAATGCAGATAACGCTTTTATTAGAGACCATGGAATTGATTTTCAGGTTAAAGCAGTTGGAAATTGGAGTTCTCAAGGCGGAAATAGCTCGCAAATCCTCTCTGACTTAAGTAGAGACTGGAATGGTTATGACTATGATTTCGTTGTCGGGTTTACTAGGGATACGAACTTTACTGCTGGAGGAATTGCTTACGTTTATTCTTCAAATCCAGGTGGCAGTGCATTTAGTGTGAATTTAGACCAAGGTGTAACGAATACATCTAAAGCTGCACAGCATGAATTTTCCCATAACTTTGGATTAGGCCATGACCCTCAAGGAAGTGGAATCCGTTGTATCATGAACTACGATTATTCTTATTCTGTTGATTATTGGCATGCGGACCATAATGCACAAATACAAAGAAATAAAGTTTGGTATGGAAATTAAGTAGAATTATAGAATTCTAGGTATTTAATTCAGAAGCTGTCCCATTAAGGATTGGAACTGCATTAATTTTATTAGTAGAAGCTTTTTCTATTAATGAGATGGTTGTTCCTGAGCCTAGTTTTGGGATAGCCTCTTTCTTTGCTTGGAAGTATCGTAATCCTGTAAAAATCCCTATGATAATAGTTGTGAATTCCATTATGTTTTACAATAATTAGAAAATTCATACTATATTAATTCGGTAGGAAGGTCTCTTATTTCGTTTTACGAAACACAGTAAAATCTATTAGTAAATATCACTACTAAACTTCTAGGAGGAATTCTATGAAAAAAACAGTTCTAACAATCGCAATTGCTACATCTCTTGCATTTGGTACATTGGGAACACAGGCCACTTTGGCAAAGTCAGTAGAAACACCGCAACAGCAATCATTAAAAGCTCTTGATAAAAAAGTGTTTAATAGTATTAATGCAGATAATATTTTTGACAATATTGATTATCTGTCTAGGACTCCCCGTGTGGCTGGAACGGATTCAGAATATGAAGCGGTCCAGTTCATCAAAAGCCAATTTGAATCCTATGGATATGAAGCAGAAATTCAGCCTTTCACTTTCTTCGGCTATACACCTCCATCCACTCTTGAACTAGCTGTAGATGGCTATGGTGGAGAACTTGAACCTGGCACATTTACATATGCTGTGAGTGGAAATGTTTCGGGTGAGTTGGTTTATGCAGGATTGGGTAAGAGTGAAGAGCTTCAAGACATGGATTTAACTGGGAAGATTGCTCTGATTAAACGGGGGGAATTATCTTTTGCAGACAAGGTATTAAATGCAGCTGAAAGAGGAGCGGCAGGTGTCATTATTTTTAACAACTCAGATGGCTCATTAAGTGGAACCTTAGGTGGTCCAAACGAAAATTTTGTTCCGGTTGTCTCCTTATCTAAGGCAGAGGGTGAAGCTCTTTTAGCTCAACTAAATAATGGGATAGAGCTAACGGCGTCGCTTAATATTGAAGGAGCAAAATTTGGTGAAAAAGATTCTTATAATGTTATTGCTACAAAAGAGCCAACGAATAGAAGGAAAGCAACGGATGATATTATCGTTGTTGGGTCTCACCATGATTCAGTAGCAGGAGCACCAGGTGCCAATGATGATGCGTCCGGAACGGCAATGACTCTTGAACTGGCTCGAGTAATGAAAAACGTACCAACTGATACCGAAATCCGCTTTATTACATTTGGTGCAGAAGAGAATGGTCTTCTTGGATCATCTCATTATGTGGAAAACCTGTCTGAGGATGAAATTGAGCGAACAATAGCTAATTTCAATCTTGACATGGTTGGAAGTAAAGATGCTGGTGATTTAGTCATGTTGACGCTAGATGGCGAACCAAATCTAGTAACAGAACTTGCACAAAAATCAAGTACTCTATTAAATGGGGAACCCACTCCATTTGGACAAGGTGGGAGAAGTGACCATGTTCCATTTGCGGAAGCAGGAATCCCAGCGGCATTATTTATTCATAGCCCGACAGAGCCTTGGTATCATTCGCCTGAAGATACGATTGATAAAATTAGTAAAGAAAAGTTACAGGATGTAGCTGAAATCGTAGCTGTAGCTGTCTTTGATCAAGCCCGCTTCAATAGCATGGGACCAAAACCGAATAAGTTACCAAAAGTGAAAGCAGCTCCTGAAATGAAACAGAAGCAAGATATCAGGTAATGAAAACAGTCACTTCCTATGATTTTATGGAGGTGGCTGTTTTTATTATTGAAGTTGATAAGAAAAAGGGGGAAAGGCAAGAGTGAACCGATAGAAGTGAAGAAAAAAGAAAATAACCATTAAAATCGTTCCTAAAAACTACTAAAATAAAGAGGCTGGAAAAAATTCTTTAGCAGAAGAAGGGTGAGTAACATGGAAATGATCCAACAATGGAATCAACAGGATAGTGATTACATAAGAAAAAAAGTTATAGAACATAATATGAAAAGTCTTTCCGATGAAGTGAAAACACCACTCGAAAATGTAAGTTTTGTAATAAGAAATGATAAAGGGGAATTGGTTGGCGGAGTTACCGGAACGATTTTCTGGTATCATATGCATATTGATTTTTTATGGGTTTCAGAAGAGCTGAGACATGATGGGTACGGGAGTCAATTAATCAAGAAAATGGAAGACCTAGCCTATGAGAAAGGCTGTCGTCTCATCATCTTAGACACTTTTAGTTTCCAAGCACCCAATTTTTATAAGAAACAGGGATTCAAGGTCATTGGAGTAGTGGAGGATCATCCAAAGGGACATCACCAGTATTTTATGGAGAAGAGATTATAGTTAAAAAAATACCCCCAAGAAGGAACCATAATTGTGGTTTATCAGGATTCGTAGGTGAGGCCCTCATTTCACGATTTGTGCTTTATGAGGACCTCAAAGGGCATGATTGAGGTCCCCATTTCACGATTTGAGCTTTATCAGGACCTCATTCGATACTATTGAGTCCTCAATGTCTCATTTGCTGTTTCTTCTTTTAGTAGTCCTTGTAGTTTATTACTTTTGTTTTTTATTTTTGTCTGCATAAACAGCCATGGCATCACACATAAATTTCGCTAAACCATCACCAAATTGATCGATGTTCTTGGTAAAGCGCTCATCATCAACGTACATTTGACCTAAGCCTTTAAAGGCATCGAGTGAATAGTTCCCCATCTTGTTTAAGAAGTCAAACCATTCTTTAATGGCAGCTTGAGCTTCTTCGGATTCAGGTGAATCATTACGAAGAGTAGCAAGCTTTCGGTAAATCGCATTCATTGCATCGGACATCGCTTCTTGTTCCTCTTTAGACTTCCCTATTTTGGCATTCGCCTCATCGACCGCTTTGTCTCCCCAACGTTCACGGGCTTCTTGCTCATATGGGTTATGACTAAAATCAAATCCTTCAAACTTTTCTTTATTCGACATTTGTATTTCTCCTCTCGAGTGTTTAATCGTCTTATCAATCGTCGCAATCATTTTATCGAGTCGACTCCGCTTTTCTAGCAGCATTTTTCGATGCAGCTCTAATGCTTCCTCTCGATTAAAGGATGGACTACTAATAATTTCCTTAATTTTTTTCAAAGGGAAGCCAAGTTCTTTAAAAAATAAGATTTGTTGTAGTACCTCAACGTTATCGTCAGAGTATAGGCGATAACCGGTCTCCGTTATCTTCTCAGGGACTAATAATCCAATTTCATCGTAATGATGTAGTGTGCGCACACTAATACCAACTAGATCAGCTACTTCCTTCACTCTCATTTTCTCTTGTCTCCCTTCTTTTATAACTTTAAAGTATTACGCAACGTGAGAGTCAATATAAAAGTGAAAAATTTTCATCCCTAAATTTTCTGACTTTATTAGAGAATTTCCTTATACAAACTTATCGAAAAAACTTATCAAATTACCTTCTACATAAAGACTACCCATAATTTCTTTTAGGAATAACGGGCAGTAATTCTAACTTTATAAAGGTTATTTAAGGAAATAAAAGAATAGTAATAATAAATAAGCCTTAAGGAGGAATAAAAGTGATGTAAAAGAAATTCTCATCGAATAAATTACAACTTGCTATGCTGAAAGTGGATGGTTTGTATGTCATAAGAATGCATTGAAAGGTCTTACAGCTGAACAAGCATCACTTAAAGATGGTGATACAAATTCTATTTGAGAAATCGCTCTACACCTTTTATTTTATATTGAACGATATTTAAAGCGCTATACCGGTAATGACATTCCAGACAGGGAAGGAAGTAATGATCAAACATTATTAAATGATGGATGAGGCGGTCAATCGACTTTTACAAAATTTGGAGGAATGGCGAAAGGTCGTAAAAGAAAGCAATAGCAAACAGTTAGAAGAATAGAGCCCGACTCTGTCCCTTTTATTTCCTCACAATGCCCATTATATTGGGCGAATCGCCCATATCTGTAAATAGTATGGATTATGGAACTCTGAACGAGGTGTTCATTAAGGAGGGTGAAGGATGAAGATAAAAAACAGTTGTGCGATGGTAACGGGAGGAGCCTCAGGTCTTGGGGAAGCAACCGTTAGGAATATCATTAGGCAGGGAGGTAAAGCACTGGTTATAGATGTGTCAACAGAAAAGGGGAAACAGCTTCAGGAAGAGTTAGGAGAAGCCGTTCTTTTTGTAAAAGCAGATGTGACGAACGAGGAAGATATCAGAAATGCTATTGACGAAGGAATCGATAAGCTAGGTCCCCTCAATATGGTTATAAACTGCGCTGGTGTTGTGGTAGCGCAAAAGGTGTTAAGCCGGAAGGGAACACATTCTCTTGAAGACTTTACAAAGGTGATTTCGGTAAATTTAGTGGGAACATTTAATGTGATTCGATTAGCCACCGAGCGAATGGTTTCCAACAATGAAAATGAAGAAGGAGGGCGCGGTGTCATTATTAATACGGCGTCTGTAGCAGCTTTTGATGGACAAATTGGGCAAGCCGCTTACTCAGCATCAAAGGGAGGGATTGTAGGGATGACTCTTCCAATAGCCCGTGAGCTGGCTACAAAAGGCATTCGTGTTGTATCGATTGCACCGGGGCTTTTTCATACACCAATGTTTGATGCACTTCCTGAAGAAGCTCGCACTTCACTAGGTGAAATGGTGCCGTTTCCCCCTAGGTTAGGCTATCCTTCTGAATATGCACAGCTCGTCCAAAGTATTATAGAAAACCCAATGCTCAATGGAGATACGATTCGTCTCGATGGTGCTATTCGGATGCAGCCAAAATAAGGACAAATTAAGTGAAATAACACATAATACTTCTGGTTCCATTTTTATAGATGGTGCTATTGGAAATTTTGAGGCGCTTCGTATAACCAAACTATTGACATATAAAAATGCAAGAACTCGTCACTAGTTGGCGAGTTTTTGCCGAACTATTATTTAGTAGTAGTCCACTGTCTATAATAGGTTTTTGAAGGCCCTTTCACGGTTCTTGTAGGAGTATCGTCCTTCATAGTCATGATGAAGGCCATTTTGATCGTTTATGTAAGAAGTTTGGTCCTTCAAAGGTTTAAAGAAGGCCATTATAACTTTTTTAAATGTTTTCCTAATTATAATGACACTATAAATGGTGTTGTTTGTGACGGGTGTTACTTTTTAGTGGATTATCGATATTATTCTTTATTTTTGATAACGACAAAAAGCTTGATAAATGAAGAAAGATATACATGTTCAAAATTTACATTTCATTTCTCATGTCATTAATTCAAGAAACACCTGAAAATTTTAATAAAAAACGGGCTGTTTTTTATCGAATTTTGGGAAAAATTAGGTCGGTGTCGCTGATTATGCTATAATTTTATTAAGTACAATAGCCATGATGATCTCTAGGGTGAAGGGCTTTCATTCCCTGAAAGAAAGGGGGTGAAGCCTTGATTACCATTGCAGAGGCATTGACATTGACGATTAGCTTTTCGTTGCTTGTAATTGCGATTTTGTCTTTTCGGAAAGACGAAAAATAAACCACCCCATTAGCTTGCAGGCGTAGGGTGGTTCTGCACTAGGGCCCACTCGGGTTATGAGCCTTCTCCCTATAAAGGGAATTTCTATTGTACTGAAGAGTTGGATGTGGAACGTTCAACTCTTCTTTTAAATAGTATGTCCATCTACCTAAAAGATACCACAAAAGATTTCTCATGTCATTATATACAGGACCCCGCGAGGAGTTGATTAAAAGCTTAGGATTACAAAAGCCTTTATCAACTCTTCGTTTTTATTTGAACTATTTTTTTAGAAGCTGACGGTTCAGAAAATAAGTATTTGTCAACAAACCTTGGAAAACCAAGTTTTTTCTTGATTGGTTGAAGAATTTTAAAAAAAGTACTAAAAATATATTTTAATAATATAAATAAAATGTTGAAATATAATTTCAGAAATGATTATAATATAGATAATCAATATTTTGTAAACGCATTCAACAGGAGGGTTTAATAGATGCAAGAAAATTTCTCAGGATTATCTACAGAAAAAGTAAATCCGAATACGCTTAAGATTGATATAGCTAGTACTGGTGATATTCTTCAAATGATAAATGAAGAGGATCAGAAAGTAGCTATAGCTGTTCAGAAAGTCTTACCGGAAATTGAGGGTGTTGTAGATGAGGTGGTTCATTCCATTTCTCAAGGTGGCAGACTCATTTATTTGGGGGCAGGAACAAGCGGTCGTTTAGGTGTGTTAGATGCTGTTGAATGTCCACCTACCTTCAGTGTTGATCCTGAACTAGTTGTTGGTTTAATTGCTGGTGGGGAGAAGGCGTTTGTAAAAGCAGTAGAAGGGGCAGAGGATAGAGAAGAATTTGGGAAAACGGATTTACAAGAAATAGGGGTAACACCTAATGACACGGTTATCGGAATTGCTGCTAGCGGACGCACACCTTATGTGATTGGAGGACTTCGTTATGCAAGGGAATTAGGTGCCAATACAGTAGCTCTTTCTTGTAATGAAAAGGCCAAGATTTCTAAAGAGGCAAAGCATGTCATTGAGGTCATTGTTGGTCCGGAGGTGTTAACAGGGTCAACTCGCTTAAAAGCAGGAACGGCTCAAAAGCTTGTACTAAATATGATCTCCACTGCCTCAATGATCAAACTTGGCAAGGCATATGGAAATCTTATGGTTGATGTCAATATTAGCAACTTTAAACTTGAGCAACGTGCTATTGGTATGATCCAAAGTATTACTGGGGTTGAATATGAAGAAGCCGTTTCTACTTTAAAGAAGGCAAATAATGAAGTAAAACCATCAATCGTGATGATTACTTTAAATTGTGATTATGAAGAGGCAAAAAATCGACTCGAGGATGCAAATGGATATGTAAGACTAGCCATTGAAAGATGAAAGGTAAGGGATTTCGATGCAGGTAAAAGGAACACTTAAAATGATCTCTAATCTAATCGACGAGCTCCCTAGTTCAGAGAGGAAGATTGCTGAATACATCCTCGAACATCCAGGGAAGGTGATCAAATTCACTACAGCCGAGCTAGCTGAAAAGTCGAACACAAGCGCGGCAGCTGTCATCAGACTCTGTAAATCTCTTGGTATAAAGCGTTTCACAGAGCTAAAGGTAAGACTTGCGGGGGATTTAGCCAATAAAGACGACTCGACAGGCTACCGAGATATTTCCGCAAATGAATCCCTTTACTCAATCATTGAAAAATCAAGAACCAACAGTATTCAAAGTATAAATGAAACAGCTGAGCTGATCCAGGAAGAAATGGTTCAAAAGGCGATTCATGTCCTTGAAAAAGCAAAAAACATTCATTTATTTGGAATCGGTGCTTCACATATCATCTCGCTTGATGCACAGCAGAAATTTTTACGGATCAAAAAGAATGCGACTGCGTTTTCAGATTTACATTTAGTCGCGACATTGATTGCTAATTCAAGTGAAGATGATGTTGTTTTTGGAATTTCTTATTCAGGTGAAACGGAGGAAGTTGCCAAGGTCTTAAAGCTTGCGAAGGAAAAAGGAGCGAAAACCATTAGTTTAACAAAATATGGGGGCTCTAAAGTCGCTAATATAACTGATATTTCCTTGCACACTTCTTTCACACGTGAAGCACCATTTAGAAGTGGAGCGACATCCTCACGCCTCGCACAGCTTTTTATGATAGACGTTTTGTTTCTTGGGTTATCTGCTTCGCGATATGAGGATACAGTCACGTACATTGATCGTACTCGTGAGTCGATCCATACATTGAAAAAACTTTAGGGGAGAAGGGGGATTTTAGAAATGAGTAATCAAGAACTAGCAAGGAAAATATTAGAGCAGTTCGGCGGCGCAGACAATATAGCAAGCTATGAAAATTGTATGACTAGACTTCGTATTAAGGTATATGATGATCAACAAATCAATAAAGAAACAATTCAAAAGATTGATGGGGTACTAGGTTTTGTAGAAGATGAAACCTATCAAATTATTTTAGGTCCAGGTAAAGTCAATAAAGTAACCGAAGAATTTGGGAAGCTTGTCGAAAATGAATCTGGAGAAATTGACTTGAAGGCTCGTGCTTCAGAACAGAAGAACGAACTGAAGAAAAAGAATAGTACACCATTTAAATTACTTCTAAGAAGGATTGCCAATATTTTCATTCCACTGATCCCGGCACTTATCGCTTCAGGACTCATCACTGGTTTTACAAAGTTCTTCGTGCAGGCTGGATGGTTAAACGGCGAATCCCAGTTAGTCATGATTCTATCAATTATTGGAAGCGGTTTATTTGGATATCTAGGCATACTAGTAGGGGTGAATGCGGCAAAAGAGTTTGGCGGTTCACCAGCATTAGGTGGTTTAGCTGGAATATTAATTATTAATCCAGCAATAGGTGATGTTGCTTTATTTGGAGAGAATTTACTACCAGGCCGAGGCGGATTAATCGGGGTATTAATTGCTGCAATATTTATGGCTTTCGTGGAGAAAAATGTTCGGAAAATCATGCCGCAAGCGATTGATATTATTTTTACACCAACAATTGCTTTATTAGTTACTGGATTATTGACGTATAGCGTGTTTATGCCAATTGGAGGATTTATATCTGATATCATTACTCAAGGATTGCTATCCCTTATTGATGTTGGCGGACTTGTAGCAGGCTTTGTGCTGGGTGCTACCTTCCTCCCATTAGTCGTGACTGGTTTGCATCAAGGTTTAACACCTGTTCATCTTGAATTAATTAATTCCCTTGGTGACGATCCATTACTTCCGATTCTAGCGATGGGTGGAGCTGGTCAAGTAGGGGCTGCTTTCGCCATCTTTATGAAGACGAAAAAGAAAAAATTAAAAAGAGCCGTTGGAGGAGCGTTACCAGCCGGTATTCTTGGAATTGGTGAACCACTGATCTTCGGTGTTACCTTACCATTAGGGCGACCATTTTTAACAGCGTGTCTAGGTGCTGGTTTTGGAGGTGCATTTCAGGCATATTTTGATGTTGCAACGTTTGTAATCGGAGTTTCGGGAATTCCACTCATTTTCTTAGTAAATGCAGGAGAAATTATATTCTATATTATCGGGCTTCTTATTGCCTATGCAGCCGGGTTTATTCTGACTTATCTCTTCGGTTTTAAAGACGAAATGGCGAGTGAATTCGAATGATCGGGATATCTGTTTATTTATCTGATGACTCGGCAGAAAAGCAAATCCTTAGGGCAGCAGAGTTAGGAATACGGAATGCTTTTACTTCATTTCATATTCCTGAGGAGTCAGGAACTCTAGTGGATAAAGCCCGTAAACTTTTATCATTATTTAATGATAATGGCTTCGATGTTTATGCTGATGTTTCCCATAAAACTCCAGAGGTATTGGGTGTTTCCTCCCTAAAGGCTTTAAAGGAGCTAGGTGTAAAAGCGATCCGTTTAGATGATGAATTTACTCCTGAAGAGGTAGTCAATTTATCAAAATCATTTACACTCGCTATAAACGCAAGCACACTGAGCTTAAGGGAAGTGAGGGAATGGTTGAATATAGGGCTAGACCCTGAGAATCTAATTGCCTGGCATAATTTTTATCCAAGACCGGAAACAGGATTAGACTATGCATCTTTTATTGTACAACAGAAGATGTTTGACGAATTAAAAATACCAGTCTACGCTTTCATTCCAGGTGACCGAGAAAAGAGGGGGCCCCTATTCAAGGGGTTACCAACCCTAGAAGATCATCGTTCGACAAATCCCTACCTAAGTGCTATTGAATTAAATAGCTTAGGAGTAAAAGGAATATTCATCGGTGATCCCGACTTTTCCAATGAACTTCTTGGAAAACTAACTAGATTTGATCATGAAGATCTCATTGAACTCGGATATACAGGGGATGCTGAGTTAGAAGGTGACTACCAGCTACGGCCTGATCCAGGAAGGGATGTCTTAAGATTACTAGACACAAGAACAAAGGAGAATGTCACACCACGGAATACGTTTGAACGCCATCGGGGCACCATTACTCAAGATAATGATGAATACGGCCGTTATCGTGGAGAAATTCAACTAGTGAAACGAAATCTAAAGGCAGATTCCGCTGTAAATGTAATTGGGAAAATAAATGAAAGCGATTTGCCATTACTTGATTTAATGAATCCAGGACAAAAAATTGCCTTTAGAAAATAATCGTATTGGAAATAAGGATGACCTATTTTTATGGGGCATCCTTTTTTTGTTTATTGTTTGTTGGATATTTTAAAATATTCTAATAATTTATGAGGTTTTCCGTTACAATATAAGTAATAAGAAAAATAAACTTTTTCGTGCAAACATCCTCTCAATAGATTATGAAAGTTATGGCATACAATGTATCAATAACACCATGCCTAAAAGGAGAGATTCCAAATGAACCATCCATACTTACAGGAAGAACATGATATCTTTCGTAAATCCTTACGCAAATTTTTAGAGAAAGAGGCTTACCCTTATTATGAAAAGTGGGAAAAGGATCGTATGATTCCAAGGTCATTTTGGACAAAAATGGGGGAGCAAGGATTTCTTTGTCCCGATATTGACGAAAAATACGGTGGCAGTGAAGTGGATTGGGGATTTGCTGTTGTCATAAATGAAGAGCTAGAAAGGGTCGGATCAGGATTAATCGGTGTTGGCCTGCACAATGATATCGTTGTTCCTTATATAACGGCATTTGGGACGGAAGAACAAAAAAGTCGTTGGCTTCCATCGTGTACAACGGGTAAAACGATTACCGCAATTGCCATGACCGAACCTGGTACGGGGTCTGATTTGGCTAATATTAAAACTACTGCAAAGCTTGAGGGTGATTACTATATTGTAAATGGAGAAAAAACATTTATTACCAATGGGATCCATGCCGATCTTGTCATTGTTGCTTGTAAAACGGATACAAACATACGTCCCAAACATAAAGGTGTGAGTTTACTGGTTATCGAGCGAGACCATCCAGGGTTTTCACGTGGCAGGAAGCTTGATAAAGTCGGTCTTCATTGTCAGGATACGGCTGAATTAATATTCGAAGATTGCAAGGTTCCGAAAGAAAACCTTCTTGGTGACGAAGGTAAAGGCTTTCTTTACATGATGGATAAACTTCAACAGGAACGTCTGGTTGTCGCGATTGCAGCGCAAGTGGCGTCCGAGGAAATGCTCGGAATGACGATAGAATATGTAAGGAGTCGGGAAGCTTTTGGAAGATCGATTAGTCAGTTTCAAAACACACAATTTAAAATTGCTGAGATGGCAACCGAAGTGGAAATGGGAAGAGCATTTTTAGATCAATTAATAGCGGAACATATGGATGATAAAAATGTAGTAACCAAAGTATCGATGGCAAAATGGAAGCTGACGGAAACAGCAAGAAGTATTGCAACTCAATGTATGCAGCTTCATGGTGGATACGGGTATATGGAAGAATATAAGATTGCTAGGAGATATCGAGACATACCGGTAGCAAGTATCTATGCAGGAACGAATGAAATCATGAAGACGATTATTGCAAAAAAATTAGGGTTATAGAAAGGGAGGTTAATATGAGAGAAGTTGTTATAGTTGAGGGAGTACGATCACCGGTCGGAAGGAGAAATGGGTTATTAAAGAATATCAGGCCAGATGATTTAGCTGGGGATGTATTGAAGGAGCTTGTGAAGCGTTCAGGTGTCAATCCGGCATTAATAGAAGATGTTATTCTTGGGTGTGTTACTCAATCTGGAGAACAAGCAGGTGACATTGCCAGGGTTTCAGCTCTTATTGCTGGGCTGCCTACAGAAGTACCGGGCATCACCATTGATCGCCAATGCGGTTCAAGTCAGCAAGCGGTTCATTTCGGTGCACAGGCGATCCTGGCTGGCGATATGGATGTCGTAATCACGGGAGGGGTTGAAAATATGTCCCGAGTTCCGATTGCCTCAAACTATCAAGGGGCCCCTTTTAGTGAGAAATTAAAAAGCCGTTATGAGATCATTCATCAAGGTCTATCTGCTGAAAGAATTGCGAAGAAATATGGCTTTACCCGAAAGGAGCTTGACCAATTTTCCTGGGAAAGTCATCAAAAGGCATTAAAAGCTCAAAGTGAAGGATATTTTTCAAGGGAAATAATGCCTCTTGAAGTCACAGCAGATGATGGGACCTCAACTATTGTTAATGAAGATTCAGGACCAAGAAAAGAAACGACGATGGAAGCATTAGCAGGATTAAAAACGGTTTTCCAGGAGGATGGCGTGATCCACGCGGGGAACTCCAGCCAGATAAGTGATGGGGCAGCGGCGTTATTGCTAATGAATAAAGAGAAGGCGATAGAATTAGGGTTAAAACCGAGATTCAAAGTTCATACTCGTGTGGTGGTTGGTTCAGATCCAACTTTAATGCTCACTGGACCGATTCCTGCGACAGAAAAGGTGCTAAAAAAAGCAGGACTTTCGTTAGAAGATATCGATATTTTCGAAGTAAATGAAGCTTTCGCACCTGTCCCATTGGCATGGTTAAAGGAAACGGGTGCCGATCCGACTAAATTGAACCCTATTGGAGGAGCAATAGCACTAGGTCATCCACTAGGAGCGAGTGGTGCACGAATCATGGTTACCATGATGCATGAATTAGAACGAACAGGCGGACGCTTCGGGCTACAGACAATGTGTGAAGGACATGGAATGGCAAATGCAACCATTATTGAGCGGTTAGGATAAAGGAAGTGTGCTGGTAGAGGTGCCAGGTACATTAGCACCTTTATATTAATATTTTTTGATGTTCATATTCATTTTTAAAAGAATTGATAGCTCTTTTTAGTGGTGCCATTATTTGCGATTTGTACACAGAATTTTGTCATGAACCTTTGAGACATTGGACTTATCATTTCCCGACAGGAGTTTCCCACTTCAAGGAATGTAGCCCAAGAGTAAGTGGGAGATGAATGTCGGTTAGCGTTACCCAACAATTCCCTCACACAGAGTGAATAGGCTGTAGAATCTGGCTTAAAGGATGGTAGTGAACATAGTTTTGCTTAAAATAAATCCTGTTTTCGGTTCCTCTAGGTGGTTACATGATAAATCGTACTCGGAAAACCATTCTTGTGTTTTCTTAGCATAGAATTGTCCTTCTGAAGTTATTCAACATACATATTTCGCTGTTATTTTGAAAAAAACTACAAAGTTTTTCGGAAAGCATAAATTATTTCCCCGGAAAAGATAGTTATTTGTCGTTTTTCTCCCAGGTACAAAAACAGCGAAATGTACCTGGCACCAGCCCTGCCCCTGATTCTTATCAAGTACAAATCTAGTAATATAGTAGGGATTTCTAAAATAGATATAAATATTTATGTACTAAATTGAATAATTATACTAATATAATGTACAAGATTACGAGGAGGTACATAGATGAAAAAGAATTTTCTTATTGGTTTAACAAGTATTGCGTTATTAAGTGCCACACCAGCCCCGATTAATGTTCTAGCAGATTCCCCTCCAAAAACTATCGTAGAGCAACAAGGTCAACTAGTTGAGAAGGATAAAAGTCTATTTAATAGTGAGCACTATGATTTTGTGAAGTATTCTGAGATTCAGTCAAATCTTAGTCAACTAGCTTCTGAGAGTAATAGAATTACTTTAGAAGAGAGCGATGTTACTTCAGCTAATGGGCATAAGATGTTCACTGTCATTGTGTCCGATACAGATGCAAAGGGAAAGTTTGGTCATTATAAGGCGTTAAGAAAGAAAATGATTAAAAGTCCTGTGAAAGCACAAGAATTTGTGGACAAGCATCCAGATGTAAAAGTACCCGTATTGATCAATGGGTCCATTCATGGGACTGAATTTGTAGGAACTGATGCCGTTCTTCAGCTAATTGAGCGTTTTTCAAAAGGGAATGATCCACAAACGAAAGCGATTTTAGAAGACCATATTCTAATCTTTAATGTGGTTGCTAATCCAGATGGGCGAATTGGTGCGACCCGTTTTAATGGGAATGGAATTGACTTAAACCGTGACTTTATTACCCAGTCACAGGTGGAAACCGAGCATATGGTGGATATGATTACTGAATGGAATCCAATGGTTTTTCTTGACCTTCATGGTTATGTGAAAGGCTATGGTGGTCCATCTAAACCAGGGTTAATCGAGCCTTGTACACCACCTCATAACCCAAATTACGAATATGATCTTTTTTCTGAATGGGCATTAACTCAAGCGGAAGCAATGGAAAAAAGCATTGTCAGCAATAAAGAAAACTATAAAAATACGAATACAGAAACGTCAAAAGTGGATTATCAGAATATGACTGGCACATATATTCCACAGCGTGATGACTCAGCCGGCTGGGACGATTATCCTCCAATTTTCACTCCAATGTATGCGATGTATCATGGAGCCTATGGCTATACGCTTGAAGCACCGACAAATGATTGGGATGGAGTGCAATGGACGTATGATGCTGTTATGGGTGCTTTAAGTTACTCCAGCGAGAATAAAGTAGAAATGGTTAAAGATCAAATAGAGATATTTAAAAGAGGCGTTCAGTTTGATCATCCGTTTCATGAGAGTGGACATTTTCCTAAAGCCTACATACTACCTGTAGATGAACAGGATGCTTCAGCTACCTTAAAGGTAGTACAGCATCTTGAAGACAATGATATATCTGTGGAACAAGCGAAAAAGAACTTTGATTATAATGGAGTAACTTATCCGAAAGGAACCTATATCGTACCAATGGATCAGGCAAAAGCAGGTCTTGCTAACACGATGCTTTGGGATGGAGAGG
Source organism: Rossellomorea pakistanensis (assembly GCF_016908495.1). GTDB lineage: Bacteria > Bacillota > Bacilli > Bacillales > Bacillaceae_B > Rossellomorea > Rossellomorea pakistanensis. The sequence goes on from NZ_JAFBDZ010000005.1 coordinate 226,512, forward strand.
ATATTACTGAGGACACCCCATCCATGTATGATATTTCTGCTTGGAATCTCCCTGAGTTATGGGGGTTTAAAGCTATTGAAGTAAGTGCGGATGCTGTGTTTGATGTGAAGGGAGCCCTAGTAAATAAAGTGACCACAAAAGGGGAAGTTATCGGATCCGGCCCATATGCCATTCCTAATACGTCAGTGGAGTCCATCTCGATTGCGAACACCCTATTAAATAGTGGACATTCTTTACAAAGGGATGAAGAGGGAACTCTATATGCACCAGTAGAACTGAGAGGCGAACTGAAGGAACTAGTAAAAGACCACCCTGTCAAAATAGAAAGTAAACAGGTGCCTCAAGGAGTGGAAATGATTGATAGCCAAACCGTTGCGATATTAAAAGACGGTGGAATGAACAAAGCTCAAACACATGCAGGGACAAAATTAGCATTGGATCGTCTTGGATTTAATGTTCAAGAGGTTACACCACAGGAAGTGGTTGAAAATGGAATAAATACAGATGTATTTATTTATAATGGAACATCTAACTTAATTTCCTATAATAATAGATTAGCAAATAAAGAGTTCGGGCTAGAGAGTCAGGAACAATACAATCAATTTAAAGCTAATGTCGAGAGCTTTGTTGGAAACGGTGGGAGCTATATAGCGATCGGTGCTGGAGCATCAACAGCAACAAAAACATTAGGTCTGACTGATATTGTAGTTAATAATGGGGGAGCTAACAGTAATGGAATCGTAAAGCTAACCCACACAACATCTAGTTTAACTGCGGGTTATCAGCAGAGTGATCTAGGCTTTGTCTATCAGCCGACATGGTATACAAATACAGAAGGTAAAAAGGTGATTTCAAGCTATGAGGAATCTGATGACTTTTTCCTTGCTGGGCATTGGAAAGGTCAAGAGGCGGCAAAAGGTAAGCCAGTTATCGTACAAGATGGTAATGTTACCTTAATGGGACTAGAGCCAGGATTCCGAGATCATACGGATTACTTATTCCGACTTTTATCGAATGCTGTTTATACAAAATAATCGAGAAAACCGTCCTTTTGGGCGGTTTTTTTAAGTTTTTCCCTTGTTAAGACATTAAGTCCCTTGAAAAATACCACTTAAAAACTTATAATCACTTATATAGACTTATAAACACTTAAGGTAAGGTGTTCTTGGATGTATCAAGAAGAGCGATTAATTGCAATTTTAGACTTTTTGAAAAAGAATAAACGTATTTCTGTGGAACAAATATGTACGTTATTTGACGTTTCTAAAGATACGGCTAGACGTGATCTTGTCAAGCTAGAAGAGGAGAAGAGAATCATTCGAACAAGAGGTGGAGCGATTCTTCCGGCTTTGCATAATGAAATTAAAGATTATTCTAATCGTCTCAAAACAGTGTCAGAGGAAAAGAAAATCATTGGGAAAAAAGCAGCTGAATTAATGACTGAAGGGGATCGGATTATTTTGGATGCTTCCACAACCGTACAGGCTTGTGCTGAACATTTAACGATTGAAGATGGAACCATTATTACAAACTCTATAAATCAAGCTGAAGTATTATCGAATAAGCGGGGAATACATATTCATTTACTTGGGGGACAGTTACAAAAAGAACATCGATTTCTATTTGGTTCAGCGGTAATTGAAAAGCTCTCGCAATACTATGTTGATAAGGCATTTATAGGTGTAGTTGGTATATCAGAAAATGGTTTGACTATTGCTCACGAAGATGACGGAATGGTCAAGCGGAAGATGATTAGTCGAGCGAAACAAGTTATTGTTGTCGCTGACCATACAAAGATAGGAGTGACTGATTTCTATCAGTTTGCTGATATATGTGAAGTCGACCTGTTTATCACAGATAAAACTCCGTCGAAAGCTTTCCAAGAATTATTAAATAAAAACAATGTGGATCTACTTATTGCAGATGGGGAGAGTGAAGAAAATGAGTAAATTAATTGCCATAGATTTAGACGGAACCCTGCTAAATCATCAAAATCGAATAAGTGATGAAAATTTAAAGGCGATCAAAGAAGCCCAGCAAGATGGAATAGAGATTGTGATAGCTACTGGTCGTGCCCACTTTGATGTGAATGCACTTTTTGAAGGAACAGGAATTGAAACTTGGATTATAGCGGCCAATGGGGCGACCATTCACACTCCAAGTGGCGAACTGTTTCAATCAACTCCTATTGAGCAAACAAAAGCTTTAGAAATCCTTCAATGGTTAGAATTGGAGGGGTATTACTATGAAGTGTTTAGTCAGAATGCGATTCTTACCCCTCAAAATGCCAGAGAATTACTTGCCATAGAAATGGACCGTGTTGTGAGTGCGAATCCAGAGGTTAAACTTGAAGAATTGCAGGAAGCTGCTGAAACACAGTATAGTCAATCAGGATTTCAATTCATTTCTTCTTATAAAGAAATCGAGAGCATGAATGTAGAGGTCTATAATATTTTAGCCTTTACTTTCCATCGTGAGAAATGGCAAAAAGGCTGGGAGCATTTTAAGGCTGAAAAGGGATTAACGCTTGTCTCCTCTGCGGTTCATAACTTTGAACTTGAGCATAAGGATGCTTCAAAGGGAGACGCCCTTACAAGGGTTGCGAAAGAATTGGGAATACCACTTTCAGACATTGTTGCAGTGGGTGATAGTTTAAATGACCTCTCAATGTTAAAAATTGCAGGGAAAAGTGTAGCAATGGGAAATGCACATCCAGAGGTCAAAGAAGTTTGCGATGCCATGACATTAAGAAATGATGAACATGGAGTTGCGCACCTGATTGAAAAAGTAAGGGCACTATAAGAATGGAGAAAGCTAATCGGAAATCGGCGTAACCCGTACGGGGCGTGACGATGACGATTAGCTTTTTTTATTTTTGTTAGGTTATAGAGTTAATGCACGAAAATCTAGATAACTGCCCTTTAACCCTTCTTGAAACCTCAAAAAAAGAAGAAAAGTTTGCAATTTCTTAACAAATTTCGTCGATTTTTGAAGGTTTTTATCTATTGAGTATGGAAGAGATATACAAAACCTGACTACGAGGGGTGATGATTAGAATATGGATCTCGAAATTTTAACTAAAACAGCAGGGGCTTTTGTGATCTATCAAGGATCCTTCGTTTTTCAAATAGACCCTACAAAACAAAAGGACACATTAGCAATTGTAGAATTAGGTGGGAGAAGGATAAAAGGAGAAGCTCCAATTGAAACAGCTGAACGGGAAGTAAGAGAAGAGGCGGCAATGAACTTATATCCTCTATCAGCTCCAGTATGCTATTACAAGAAATCCAATAGTGAGTCATTACAGCAAATGTACTTCGACGAATTAATCGCCCCAATAGTAATACTCGAAAAGGAAGATCACTCTTTGTCCGTCACGTATCTAGTGGAGTCAGAAGATCCGCCAGTACCTTCAGGCGACACAAGCGGCATCATTATTCTAACCCCGGAAGAAATTCATACTTTATGTGAAGGATCATGGACATTAGAGGAATTTAAATATAACGGTGGAAGAGTAATAGAGGGAAGAGAAATAAATAAGAATTTACCTTTGAAACCATTTCCTCAAATTCATATTCTTTCAAAGCTATTAAAGGAATATGAGGGTTGGTTTCAAAGATTTCAAGTAAATACTTATGTAACGAACATTTCTGACGGTGTAGATAAAACTTTTCGATCAAATATTTATCAAAAAGTGAAATCTATAGTGGGGGAGAATTTTGTAACCTTTGAAGACACAAAGTATCTAACGGAAAATGAGATGAAGCAATTCATTGACTATATATTGGAAGACTCTATGTTTAGTAATAAGAAATTTATTAATGTGTTAGTGCACCGTAAGTTCTCTCGACATATTGATCAACTTCTTATTGGAGAAGGCTTTTATTTACATGACGAATTTATAATGGTTTATAAAGATCTTAAAAACCATTTTGCTGAAACAAGTCCATTTACCTTTAAAAGTTTAGAACTAATATCAGAGGGAGAGTTCAAATCTGTATGGAAAGGTACGATGGAGCAATCCTTAAATGCACCTTCTTCGTTAACGATGGATGAACAAATGGAGAATGTGAAGATAGAGCTGGGGGAAGGGTATCGGAAATCCTGTGTCATAGCTTATGAAGAAGGAAGACCGATTGGAGTTGTTATGCCGCATATTGAACCAGGAACAGAGAAGGAAGGAAGACTATTTTATTTTGGATTATTGAAGGCAGAACGTGGAAAAGGTAAAAGCATCCCTTTACATAAACAGGCTCTTTCTTTATTAAAAGATGATTTCAAAGCGGATGACTATATCGGGGGAACGAGTATTCATAACCTCCCTATGCAAAAAATATTTAACCACAATGACTGTAAAGTTGTTGAAACCAATAAAGTATATAAAATGAAAAGATAACTGGGGGTTACATGTTGATTAATCAGGCTGGGCATCAGTTTCTTGATTGGATACCGAAAAAGGAAAGCGAAATCATGAATTTTGAACCATTAGCAGGCTCGTTTGCTGTTATAAAAGTCGGTGAAGAGTTTCTCATCTGCTTTAATAAATGGCGTCAACAGTGGGAATTACCAGCAGGAAAAAGAGAAGGAACAGAAACGCCAGCAGAATGTGCCATTCGAGAGCTTTATGAAGAAACGACTCAAAAGGTAGCTTCATTAGAATTCCTCGGATTAGCAAAAATACAAAAGAGGAATGGTGATGTTAAATATAATCCTGTTTTTTATGGAGAACAGAAGAGTCTTACTAGCTTTGAAGAGAACGAAGAAATGAGTGCGATTCAACTATGGGATTTAGCAGCTCCTGTTCAACCGTTTGATCCAGTAGACAGAAGGATTTTAGAAGAAGTGAGAAAAAGAAGGTAACCTGAGGCTGCCTTCTTATAAAATTTTTCACTTTGAAAAGGTTATGGTTTTTTTATTAGTATTGTGTCTTTTGAATAGCGAAATAGCTAATTTAAGCGAATCTGTCTGTTAGATCAAGCTTCCTTTTCAATACGTGCTACAAGCTTTACATCGACATTCCCTTTAATGGCTCTTGTAATCATACAAGAAGCCTCCGCTTTTTCAGCAAGCTTTTGTGCAAGCTGCACTTGTTTATCGGTTGCCTCTTGGTGGAGAACGAGATGTGGTCGATGAATGATTTTCTTGTAGGTAATAACACCGTTCATCTCCTCGACAATCCCCTCTGAGTCCATGGTAAGGCTCATTTTATGAATCTTACTTCGTTCAAGCATAGCTGCTAGAGTAATAATGTAACAGGTTGCAGCTGCCCCCAGCAACATTTCATCTGGATTTGTTCCGATCCCTGGACCGTTCATTTCTGGCGGAATCGAAATCTGTGTTTTAAGGTTCTCCGCTTCAATATTTCCTATATCATTCCGTAACCCTGGCCAATAAGCTTTTAAATGAAAATGATGTTCTGACAATTTTTTCACACCTTCCTTGACATGCCCTCGTTATAAACCCACATTCTATAAAAGAATTCTCCCAAAAGAGGGAGAATTAATCAAACGTTTGTTTAGTTGTTATCATTGTCAATGAAAGGATAGCAGTGTAGAAATTTGATTGTTTATATATCTTCCATCACCAGATCATTTCCACGAATTCAGGGTGATCAATGAAGGGATTCCGATTTCCTTGGTAGTCTTCATAAATAATATTGTTACGGCGGCGTTCAAAGTCGTCAACAGGATCTTGTTGGTGCCATTCAAGAAGGACAGAAAGTTTTCCATGATAAGGATTGCTTCCGTTGTTCACTTGGTTATTCAGTTCAAGATCGACTTCATCACTTACATCTCCTTCATAGCGAACCGCCATATAGAATAGCATTCGGGCAACGTCCCCTTTTACGCTATCCCGCGGTTCCCATGAATCACTATCATGGTAGTTCCCAGGTGCTTCCTCATGAGGAGATCCACCATTATCAAAGTCTAGATTACCACGTGAAGAATTAACTGTCACATCTGTCGGTCTCAAATGGTGGATGTCCGTTCCAGCACCCATTGATGTACCAAAATCTCCATGAGATTTTGCCCACACATGCTCACGGTTCCAGTCATCAATATTACCACCATTCAATCGTTCTGATTGTGAACGACCAGAATAAAGTAATATGACATTGTTAGGATTATTAGGGTCTTCATCAGTATTTCGTAATGCTTCCCATACATCGCTATAGGATAGCTCTTGGTGATCATCGATAATATCGTGAAGACTTTGTTTTAAAGCCGCTCCTGATTTTCCTTCAGCTGGTTGATAATACTCTTCGTAACTTGGTGGATCTGTTGGTTCACCTGGATCACTTCCACCGTTATCAACGCTTTCAATCTTTGATGCCGATTTTACTCCAGCATGTGCAAAGTAATCGGTCAATTCACCTGTCACTTTAATCTTACCACCCATTAGCTCAGGATTACTTTGTAAACCAAAGGCAGAGCGAAAGGAAGATGGTATTTGAATATAGATCATGTTAGATGTGTCCGTTTCTGAAGCTGAGTCTGCAAGTGCGAGTGCATAGTCGCTAGGAAACTGACTCTTGGTCACATTATTTTCTGAAATGGGTTGACCCGCAATATACCCTTCTACAGTAGCTGTAGTCCCATCTTGATTAGTGATAGCTTCATCCACTGTGAAAGGTGAATCCCAAGAACCACTGCCAGCTGCTTTCATTTGACTTGAAGGTGCTGGACTACAACCGAAAGTAAATAACATAAGAACAATAAATAACAACGACGTTTTTCTAGTGGAATTCAAGATCATCTTTCGTTTCCTCCCTATGTAAAGAATTACTTTAAGAGTACAACAAGAATCAAGGCGATAGGGTTAAAATAATGTAAATGACCAAAGTTGGTTCTTTGGGCTTAGTCATCAGGATTCATCGAAAGTTGAGCCTTTAGGATAGGTAGAGTTATGAGATAGGAATCTTCCATGATTAAAGTCATAATTGCAGCGAAAAAGCTAGAATGAGGTATTCCGAAAAGTGAGGGTTAAGCCTTAAAACAGAGCATAAAATGAAATGAGGTCATCAAACGAGAGGTCCTGAAAAAGGATGAAAACGAAAATGAGGACTTCAATGTGGCCGAATGAGACCATGAAAAAGTGGAAAAGCGAAAAGAGGACCTCAAAAAAGTCGTGTGAAGCCTAAAACAAAAAGGAGTGTTTATTTCCGTCGAAGAAGTTTGGCTAAGTGATTGCATACCCATTGATTGGGGAATGGTAATTTTTGGTGACCGATTATGATAAACATCACACTTGGTATTACTCTTCAAATGGTTATATCGATAAAAAGGAGGGGGTTATATGCCTTATTTTACAGTAGAGAAACAAGTAAACCTTTACTATGAGGAAAGTGGAAGTGGAATACCAGTTATTTTTCTTCATGGAGTGTGGATGAGCAGTCGATTCTTTCATGAGCAGCCTTGCTATTTTAGTAAAAACCACCGCGTGATTACCCTGGATTTCCGTAGTCATGGAGAATCTTCAAAAGTTGAATACGGTCATACAATTTCACAATATGCTAGAGACTTACATGCTTTTATCGAAGGTTTAGGGCTAAAGGAGGTTGTTCTTGTCGGCTGGTCGATGGGAGCCTTTGTAGCTTGGGAATATCTATCTCAATTTGGTGAAGAAAATGTAAAAGGGTCTGTCATTGTTGATGAGTTAGCCTCTGATTTCAAATGGGCGGATTTTCCGATGGGAGCATTTGATTTCCCGGCACTCATGGGTATTATGAGAGAAATTCAAGAAAATCGAATTGGATTCCTTCAAGGCTTCCTGCCCCTCATGTTTAAAGCTGATGTAACTATAGAGCAAATGAAATGGATGATGGATGAAGTCACAAAGGTACCTGAATCGGTTGCTAGCGCGATCCTCTTTGATCAATCAGTTGTTGATTATCGTGAACACCTCGGAAACGTTAACGTTCCCACGCTTCTTTGTTTTGGTCGAGAGGAGAAATTGATTCCATTGGCTGCCGGGGAGTATCTAAAAGAAAATCTAAAAAATTCAGAGCTGATCATTTTTGAAAACAGCTGTCATTGTCCATTCTTAGAAGAAAGTGATAAATTCAATAAGGTGGTCGATGAATTTATTTCTTCTTTGTGATTTGTAAGATGAACTTCTCCAATAGAGATTGGAATCACTTTGTACGGACATCCGGAATGGAGGAGTCTCACCTTTCTTTTTGGCTGTTTTCGTAAACATTTGTTGTTTGAAAAGGGGTAAGTTTGTTTCTGCTTCAAACAACCTTTTTACAAACATTTATGTTTTTAAAAAACAACAATCTTATAGAAAACAGCCTTCTTGTTTAAACCGAAATAGCTAGGGAGATGGAATACCTAATCCTATGTTTAAGGGGGGACTAATTTGAAGGAAATACAGCGTTATGAGTTAATAGGGAAAGAGTTTTTTCAGTTGTCAACACTCGAACTTGCTAAAGCGTTGCTTGGTTGTTTATTAGTGAAGGAAAGTAAAGAGGGGGTCGCTTCAGGGTATATTGTTGAAACGGAAGCCTATATGGGACCGTTAGACAGAGCAGCACATAGCTATAATAATAGAAGAACAAAACGGACGGAAGTCATGTTTGGTGAAGCAGGTCTTGTATATACATATGTGATGCATACTCATTGTTTAGTGAATGTAGTAAGTGGAGAGATAGATAGGCCAGAGGCGGTATTAATTAGAGCTGTTGAACCCTTCGAAGGACTTGAGCTCATGTATAAAAGAAGGGGAATGATGAAGGAGACGAATTTAACGAGTGGACCAGGTAAATTAACAAAGGCACTTGGAATAAGTAGAGAAGACTACGGACGAAATTTTTATGAACCTCCTTTATTTATAGCGAAGGGGTACACACCAGATTCGATATCTTCTGGAAAAAGGATTGGGATCGAAAACTCTGGAGAAGCAAAGGATTATCCTTGGCGATTTTGGATTACAGATAATCCCTTTCGCTCAAGATAAGAATTAGGTTTACTGAGACAGGAATTCATTGATCATTGTCGAATTAGTTTAGACATAGAAAAAGCGAACTAGAATCCGCTAGTTCGCTTTTTTAGTAAAGATATCTTTAATAGTAACTTGCAACATCACAAGTGAAAGGTTCATTCTAATATGAACTGATAATACAGCCGCGGGCACTTCTATTAGAGGGTCGTTTGAATAACCTAAACGACGTAAGCCCTACCTCTCTTACATCCTTACGGCTCCGAAGCCGATCCAGTGTGAATAAGTCTAAAATCAAATGCATTTTAGAAATGCAATTATTATCTATATATTTCACGTGTGATATTTGTAAAGTTAAAATATCATTATACATTGAATTTGGGCTGTTGTCAACTATTACAAGGGGGAGTTTTATGTTACCAGAATTAAGAACAGATAATTTGATTTTACGAGAGATAACAGAACAAGATGCTCAAGCATTATTTGAATATTTCTCTTCTGACAAAGCTATGCAATTTTATGGAATGAATCCACTAACTACTTTAGAACAAATGAAAAACATCGTAAAAGGGATGGCTTCAGGATATGAAAAAAAGCAAGCGATTCGCTGGGGAATTCAATTAAAGGATCAACAAGAACTCATAGGGACGATTGGATTTAACAATTGGAGTAATCTACATAAAAAAGCGGAACTCGGATATGATCTAAACCCGCGCTATTGGAGAAAAGGGTATATGTTTGAGGCGATATCAAAGGTCATTCAATTTGGATTTGAAGAAATTTTATTAAATCGAATCGGCGCATTTGTTTATCTAGATAACGAAGCATCCAATCGGATTTTAGAAAAAATCGGATTCCATCAAGAAGGGATTCTAAAAGACTATTATTTTTCATATGACAGGTACCATGATGTGTATGTTTATCGCCTTTTACAATCTGAATTTTTATAGAATAGTATGCGACTGTCACGATAGGGGCAGGAACCACTTTGTTGCCTATATACAGAAGGTTTCTTGAAGGGGACTACTATGTATTGAAGTTGTGGTTCCTCCCCCTTTAGTTTTAGTGATTCCTTTTTGATTCGTTCACCTACCAATTAACATGTGCGTAGATTTAAAGTCTCGTGCATTTCCTAGGCTTTCTCGAGCATGAAATTAGATTCTTGTGCATTTGCAAGTCGTTTTCGTGCATAAAATAAAAAAGTTGTGCATTACTACATTAAAGACAAGGAAAAGGGAGATTCTCCTTATAGGTGGAGCGAGCTAAAATAAGGTATCGTATGAATTCTAATAGAAAAACAAAGAATGAGTGGTAAATTTAACAAAATTAGTGCAGGAAAACAGTGGTGTAGCAGGAAAATGTTTTGTCCGAAAAAGAAAAATCCGGAAAATGAATAATTAAAAACTAGCCGTCTGATAGTAGAAAAATGGACTTATCAGACAGCCCATTACTTTTAAAATAAGGTTGCATACTTTTCAATACCCCATTTCATGTAAAACCTCTAAAAGCAGATCAGGTCTGTTCGTTAAAATTCCATCTGCCCCAGCATCGAGGAGCTGTCTCATTGTCTTTTTATCATCAATCGTCCAATAATGAATTGTAACACCGTGGCGATGAGCCCCTTTGATGAGGCTTTTTTTACTTAAGTCAAAGATGCTTTCCTGGGTAGGAATTTGATGAACATCTGCTTGTGGACGGTAGAAGCCGGGAAGAAACAGCTTTTGTAGTAGCACAAATTTTGTTACTTCCTGTTTTCCTGAAGCAACTGCCGTTTTCTCATGGGAATAAGTCTTAAAAAGTTCTATGATTTCTTGATCAAATGAAGCAACCAAGACCTGTTCTTCCTTATTGTATTTTTTTATGAGCTGCCAAAGCTTATTACTGATTTCCTTGAGGCGTTCGGGGGGATTATCATCTTTGATCTCGATTTCGATTCTCAAATTTGGGAATTGTTGAAACACCTCCTCAACAGTAGGGATTTGAACACCTTTATTCCGATACGAATAATTCCCTTGTAAATCTTTGAAGTAATAGCCGGCATCTAATTCTTGCACTTCTTTAAGAGTCAGATCAGCTACAAAACCTTTACCGTTTGTCGTTCGGTCTACTGTCGGGTCATGAATGGTCACTAAATGTCCATCTTTTGTAATATGAATGTCCGTTTCTAAAACATCAACACCCATTTCTGCTGCTTTTTTAAATGCAGCCATTGTATTTGAGGGAGTAAGTAATTCTCCACCCTGGTGCGCGATAACAAGAGGCCCTTCGTTTTTGAAAAATGGTTTTTCTTCTAATTTTTTATCCTTCCAACTATTGGCGATGATAAACGGTCCTGCCAATAGAAATAACAATAATACTATAATAGATTTTTTCTTTTTTTTGGTTGGTGAGAATGGGATTTGGGCTTTCACGCTCATTTTCCTTTCATAGTGGAGATATTTTCATTATAGAATAGGGGCGAAGAAATATGCGTGATGAATGTTTATTTTACAAAAACTCACTTAAGTCAAAGAGGCATTGTATATGAGAAACCTATATTAATCCTTGTGAAAAATCCATCTGCTGCTAAAAACCAACTAATCCTATCATATTTGAAGCAATTCCTTTGAGTTCCTTTCTAACTTTCATTATCATTAAGATATATAGGAGAATGATATCCTCATCAGAAAGGGATGAATAGGTTCGATGAGCGATTTATATAAACCCTTTATTAAAACTAAAAAACAGGAAGAGCTTCTTGATTTAGCAGGTAATCTTGCTGATCAATTTGCCGAAAGAGCAGAGCAGCATGATCGAGATCAAGTATTTCCTATGGAAAATTTCCAAGATCTTAAAGGTACTGCCTATCCTCGCTTAACCGTACCAAAAGAATTTGGTGGCGAAGAAATATCATTATATGAATTTGTCTTAATTCAAGAACGGTTGGCTCAAGGGGATGCTTCAACTGCTTTATCAATTGGCTGGCATTTGGGAAGCTTTATGGAATTAGGAGATAACAGACCGTGGGATGAGAAAGCTTTTCAATCACTTTGTGAACAGGTAGTAGAGAAAAATTCATTAATTAATAGAGCGGCAACAGAACCTGCAACAGGCAGCCCTACAAGGGGCGGACTTCCTCAAACAAAGGCGATTTTTTCAGAAGGGAAATGGAGTTTATCTGGTCGAAAAACGTTTACCTCGATGGCGAAAGCATTAGATTATTCCGTCGTGTCCGCAACATTGAATAACACAGAGGAGAAAGGCTGGTTTCTAGTAGATCATCGTCTCAATGGAGTCAGTATTGAAGAGACCTGGGATACGATTTCTATGCAGGGTACTGGTAGCGATGACCTTGTTTTAAAGGAAGTTATACTGGCTGAAGATGCATTAGTGGAAAGGGATTCGAAGGTAGCAAGAGGTTTGTCGCCAAAGGGTTGGCTGCTTCATATTCCTGCATGTTATTTAGGAGTAGCCTTAGCAGCGAGAAACCATGCGATTCAATTTGCAAAAGAGTATCACCCTAATAGTCTGCCAGGTCCCATTAAAGACGTACCTGAGGTGCAGCGGAAAATCGGGGAGATAGAGCTTGAATTATTTAAGTCTCGTCAACTCCTCTATTCTGTTGCAGAAAAATGGGCGAATGAACCTGAAAAAAGGGCGGAAATGGGTCCAGAATTAGCGGCTGTCAAACATGTGGCGACAAATAGCGCTTCTCATGTCGTAGATATTGCCATGCGTCTTGTTGGAGCAAGAAGTTTATTTCGTTCAAATCCCATGCAACGATACTATCGTGATGTTCGAGCAGGCTTGCACAACCCGCCAATGGATGATTCTGTGATCACTATGCTGTCTAAAAAAGCATTAATGGATGAATAGAATATTCACCTTATAAAAGCTTGGATACCTATATATGGTTTCAAGCTTTTTCTGTATTTAAATTTTTTAAAGGAAATAACCTTATTTTGATGAATCTGTTACGATTGCAGATCCATATGGAATGAAATTTCACTTGTTTGAAAGAAAAAAAAGTTAAATTAAAATGTTACATTTTTATTCCTTCTCTATAAGGGGCATATATTAATGAAGGAATTTTTAATTGAATTTAAAAGAGTTGTATATAGATCCTTTCTCGTTTTTTGGAGGAAATTTTGAAAGCGTTTTCAAATAAAGGGATTGTCTTTACGAAAGGATTCTCTTATAATAACAAAATAGATACAAAATTCAGAGAATTCACAAAGGGGGAAATGGTTTGGCTGATTTTGTTGGTAAGATTGTGGAGATTTTGTGGAGTACACCGATGATTGTTTTTTGTTTAGGGGTAGGTTTACTTTTTTCTATTATGACTCGGTTCTTGCAGGTGAGACATATTAAAGAAATGGTTAGACTTATGCTTGAGGGGAAAAGCTCTGCTGCCGGAGTTTCCTCGTTCCAGGCTTTAGCTATTTCATTATCTGGTCGTGTAGGGACAGGAAATATTGCGGGTACAGCAACTGCCATTGCTTTCGGGGGACCGGGAGCGGTTTTCTGGATGTGGGCGATTGCGTTTATCGGAGCAGGAAGTGCATTTGTTGAATCGACCCTTGCTCAGATATATAAACAAAAACAGGATGGAGAGTATCGTGGTGGTCCTGCTTATTATATTGAAAAAGGCATAGGCTGGAAATGGTATGGAATCATCTTTTCTGTATCCGCACTGTTAGCTATGAGTTTATTAATGCCTGGAATTCAGTCTAACTCCATTGCCATTGGTCTAGAGAATGCATTTGGAATTAATACTTATATTACAGCTACTGTTCTTATTATCTTATTAGCTATTATTATCTTTGGTGGAGTTAAGCGAATTGCAAATGTTGCCCAATTTATCGTGCCGTTTATGGCAGCTGGATATATCCTATTAGCTTTAGTTATTATTGCGATGAATATTGGAGAACTTCCAGAAGTTATTTCTCTTATCTTCCGTAGTGCATTTGGATTTGATTCTGCCTTTGGTGGGATTATAGGGATGGCCATTTCGTGGGGAGTTAAGAGAGGAATTTATTCCAATGAGGCAGGACAGGGAACAGGACCTCATGCAGCAGCTGCGGCAGAGGTTTCTCACCCAGCAAAACAGGGTCTTGTCCAGGCATTTTCCGTTTATATTGATACACTTTTTGTCTGTTCAGCAACAGCGTTTATGATTCTTTTCACAGGTATGTATAATACGCAGGCTCCAGATGGATCATTTATTATCAATAATCTTCAAGGGGTAGAAGCAGGTCCAGAGTATACTCAAGCGGCGATTGAAAGTGTTCTTCCAGGATTTGGTGCAGGATTCGTTGGTATTGCATTGTTCTTCTTCGCATTTACTACTATTATGGCTTATTACTATATTGCCGAAACAAATATCGCCTATCTTGTTCGTAAGAGAAGCAGTAAAGTTCCTATGTTTATCCTTAAATTGGTCTTACTTGGCTCGGTCTTTTATGGGGCTGTTAAAACAGCGAACCTTGCATGGGCATTAGGAGATATTGGGCTTGGACTTATGGTATGGCTTAATTTAATCGCTATTGTTATCTTATACAAACCGGCAATTCGGGCATTAAAGGATTATGAAGCCCAGAAGAAACAAGGGCTTGACCCCGTATTTGATCCTGCAAAACTAGGTATTAAGAATGCAGATTATTGGGAAAGTGACGATCATAAGAATCGAGAAAAAGTTTCATAGAGTTTTAGCCAAGTTTAAGAAAAGAAGCTCATGTACATCATGGGCTTCTTTTCTTTTTAGTTGACTCTTTTCTAAAGTTTGTTACTTTTAACAACATTAAAAACGCAAAGTGGATTGGAGCGGAAGGCACTTAACTCCTGCGGGATGCAGAGGAAAAGTCGAGACCCCGCAGACGGAACGTCGAGGTGGCTTGACTTCCTCCCCGCGGAAAGAAAGCGCCTGTAGCGGAAAGGAACGGTCAACGGCAAATAGTTTATTCCTAAAAAACAACAATCAATACGAAAAGAGCCTTTTAGTTTTATAGGAACTTAAAAAAATATAATAGGTTGATAACTTTGAAATTAGTTTGTCCTAATCTAGCTCCGGAAGTCTAAGTCAAGCCATGAATGAAGGGAAATGCACTACCATCCTTCTTGGCTCGTCTTATGCTTGTCGGGGTAAACGGGGCACTTACGCTATTTGTTATTTTTTGGTTGAACCTCTGAGAAAAAACTGTCTTACAAAAGTGTAAGATAGATGTCATCTAAATAAATTTTTATGAATAGGTTTACTTTCTATAATGTAAACAGTGGAAAAAAAGGAAATTACCATTCGGTATTTTGTGAAAATTGGAATTGGATTTGAAATGAACAAATGAAAATAGTAGACTAGAAATGTCAATTGAAAGGTTTCTACCTGAGAATGAAAGGGTAATTTGTGAGTGTTATGATCATTATTATGAGTGTATTATTTATCATTTTTTTATTCCTGATTTATGCCGTCTTACCAACATTGGTTATTCGAATTTTTGGACTAAGTATTATTCAAAGAATATCTGACGAAAGATCGATTGCTTTAACTTTTGATGATGGACCTGATCCTGATTATACTCCTCAACTATTAGACTTGTTAAAAAGGTTTAATGTAAAAGCATCTTTTTTTGTAGTAGGGGAAAAGGTGAAAAATAACCCTGAGCTTGTTAGGCGTATGCATGCTGAGGGTCACACCATTGGAATCCATCATTATCATCATATATCGAGCTGGATTATGTCTCCCTTTAAACTAAGAGAACAATTAAGATTAACCGAAGAGCTTATTACGCGATGTACGAATGAAAAGGTTCATTTTTACCGTCCCCCATGGGGGCATTTCAATCTGTTTTCACTACTTGTAGGGAGGCAGTATTCTATCATTATGTGGAACAAAATTTTTAAGGATTGGAAAACGGAAGTCTGTAAAGAAAGTCTTCTGGAAAAACTTCATGCCAACACTGAAGGAGGTTCTATTTATCTTCTTCATGATAGTGGAGTTACCTTAGGGGCAGACCGAGAAGCGCCTAAATATATGATAGAAAAGCTAGAAAAATTTTTAGAGGAAAGCAGACGAAATCGGGTTGCGTTCATTTCACTAAATGAACTTTATCAACTTGATAAAAATACGAGGGTTATATGAGTATTGATACGATAGAACATTATATAAACTCATACGGATATATCATTATCTTTTTTTTGTTGTTTTTTGGAATTGTGGGGATTCCTGCCCCAGAAGAATCACTATTATTTTTAATAGGGATATTGATTATAAATGAAAAGCTCTCTTTTGGTTATGCCGTGATTAGTGCCTTACTTGGCGTTTTCTTGGGAATGCTTACAGCTTATGGATGTGGAAAATTTGTTGGTTACCCGTTTATTCAAAAGTATGGGAAATATATTGGTATTTCCACTGAACGTTGGAATAAGGCAAAAGCTAAGTATACTAAAAATGTAAAAAGAACCATTGTTTTGGGATTTTATTTGCCGGGAATACGTCAAATAAGTCCCTACTTTGCTGGTATTGCTGAAATTCAATTTAAAACCTTCTTTTTGTATTCATTAGTAGGCTCGTTATGTTGGACAATTCCCTTTATTGTTGTTGGATATTATGCAGGAGAATATTTTGAAATTAATCCGAAATACGTACCATATTTAGGGTTAGCATTATTGGTAATCTTTTTATTCTCTCTTTCCATCAATTATTTAAAAGAAAAATATAGATAAGTCAGAGGAGTTTATGATGAAGATTCTTGTGTTCCCTTTATTTCAGTTTCCAACAGGGCACTTAAAGGTGGCTGAAACGGTTAACGAATATATTGCTGAAAAATACCCAGAGGCAGAATTGAAAATTATTGATTTCCTTAGTTATTGTAACTGTAATCTAGAGAAAATGATTTCATCCATTTATTTTAAATGGATTAATACGACGCCTTCTATTTATCGGACTTTATATAAAACCGTCATGTATTCCGATCAACAACGAAAACTAAAACCAGACTTTCGTTTTTTCTCACTCTATTTTGAGAAGAAAATGAAAAAACTGATTGAAGATGAAGATCCGTCATTAATTATTTGTACTCATTCCTTTCCATCTAGCGTCATTGGAAAGCTAAAGAATAAAGGAAGTATCCATAATATTTCTACAGTCAATATTTATACAGACTTTTTTATGAATGATATATGGGCGAAAAAAGAGATTCAATATCATTTTGTTCCTCATGTTAAGGCCAAAGAAAAGCTTATTTCAGATTATCAAATTAAAGAAGAAAGTATTTTCGTTACAGGAATACCAGTGAAATCCTCCTTTGATGACTCTGAACAACCATTAAAAACAACGGTTAAACATGTATTAGTAGCAGGAGGAAATAATGGATTATATAAAACGAATGAACTAATCCAAATGATGAATAGTCTTTCATCCATTAAATTTACCGTTTTGTGCGGCAACAATCGAGAACTTTATTCGATTCTAAAACAATTGGATTCCAGTCATATACAACCAAGAGGATATATTCATTGTTCAAAAGAACTTGATCGATTATACAGTGAAGTGGATGCCATCCTTACAAAGCCTGGTGGTGTAACCATAAGCGAAGCAATCCGAAAAAGAATTCCGATCTTTATCCTTAATTCACTGCCGGGACAAGAGGAAATTAATTTAAACTTCCTTTTAAAAGAGGGAATCGCTATTAGTATTTTACCTTATAAGCTAATAGAACAAGTGACATCCATCCTTACCAATGAAGAAGAAATGACTTCTTTAAAAAAGAAAATGGACTTATATCTTGAAAAACTATCTTGCCCATTCTCTGAGGCGATTAGTTCCATTATTAGCAAGGAATTTTCTTATAAACTTATAAAATCACAATAATAGAATAATAGCCTACCTGTAATGCTAGGGATTAGGGGTGAGCCAATTAGAGATAGTAGTACTGTATCCATAATTGGTTCACCCTTTTAGTTTTCTAGTTATAAAAAAGGCTTTTAACGAAGAATTAAAAAGAAAAGTGTGAATCAATCAAAATTATTAATCTTCTGAAAATAGTATATTCAAAAAAGCTAAAGCCCTATATAATCATAGTAATGATTAACAATGGAGGGATAAACATGAAAAAAAGAATGAGTGTAAATTTTATAATCCTACATCGGAAACTATCGGAGCACGTACAATACTAATTTTGTAGGTGCGTGCTTCCTATAAAAAGGGGATCTTACAGAATGCGCGCATCTCGTGTTTATTTAATTATGATGACAACGTTGACGTTTGCAAATGCAACAATGTTCACAACGTATGCTGTTTATTATGTTAATGGGCTAGGCTTTAACCCCTTAGAGCTTTTATTAATTGGAACAGCTCTCGAATTAACCATTTTAGTATGTGAAACACCAACAGGAGTAATAGCTGATACGAGAGGGAGAAGAATTTCCGTGCTGACGGGGATTTTTGTAATCGGCTTAGCCTTTATATTAGAAGGCTCCGTTCCTTACATTCATCTCATGTTCGGTAGCTTTACCTTATTCGCTGGTGTAATGGTTGCGGAAGTGATTCGTGGAGTAGGCGAAACCTTTATTAGCGGGGCAGGAGTCGCGTGGATTACGGATGAAATTGGAGACCACCTGATTGGGGATCTGTTCCTAAAATCGAATCAAATAAATCAAGTGATGAATTTGTTAGGAATTGTTTGCAGTGTGATTTTATCTTCGATTGCCTTAAATCTTCCTTATATTATTGGTGGTATGATTTATCTTTTGCTTGTCATCTTTTTGATTTTAAAAATGAAGGAGACAAATTTTAAGAAGCAGAAGAGTCAGCCATCTGTTAAGCATGCAATTCAAACGTTTCGACATGGAGTAAGAGTTATAAGAGGAAGTACAATCCTTCTTGCCCTTATTGGGGCTGTACTTTTCGCTGGTGCAGGATCAGAAGGCTATGATCGATTATGGGAAGCGCATATTCTCACATCATTCCAGCTTCCCGAATTTTTAGAGCTGTCAGCCTCCGTATGGATTGGACTATTTAGTGTGTTGGCAACGGTGTTTTCTTTTGCAGCTGCCACCTTTGCAAGAAAAGTAATCGATTCAAGTAATGGACAAAGAGTTGTCACAGTCCTGTCATGGTTAATAGCTGGTAAAATCATCATGCTAATGGTTTTTGCCCTTGTTGAAAAATTTTGGTTTGCTCTTGGAAGCTTCTTAGTCTTGAGTATGATCAGGACGATTTATTATCCATTGTATTCCACTTGGCTCAATCAAAATATTCCAAGCCATTCGAGGGCAACAATTCTTTCAATGGTCAGTCAATTTGATGCTTTTGGTCAGACGATAGGCGGGCCAGTAGTTGGAGCGATAGGAACAAGGTTTACAATAAGATCATCACTATTGGCTGCAGGTGTCTTTCTTTTGCCCGTTTTGGTTGTTTATCGTAGAGCCATAGCTAGGAAGGATAGATTAACCGAATAGTAATGAGGAAGAGCTCATTTCTTTATGAATTGAGTTCTTTTTAATGAGCGTAACTCGGTAATTTAAACCTCGTAAAAGTTCGATAGGCTCATAAAAGTTGAAAGCCACCTTATAAAGCACCCGTATCAATTCATAAAACGAGAAAGCGGCACATAACCAGTTGATCATGCCTCATAAAAGTTTTTGACTAAACACAGAGTAGCTCCCCAAGCAGCTCAGCGCTTTCCTTTTTGAACAATTTACATAAAAAGGCCAGCATTGTAATTTGAGTTTTTTAAATATTTGCTCAGAAGTGATAAAATAAAGGTTATCAAATTACTGATCGGGGAGGAAGAAACAACTATGGGGGATTCGGTGAAAACGGTTCGTTCAATCTGTCCTTTGGATTGCCCGGATACATGTGGGTTATCGGTGCAAATGAAAGAAGGAAAAATTGTTTCGGTTAATGGTGACAAGGAGCATCCGGTAACAAAAGGGGTTATCTGCCATAAAGTGAGGAAGTCTCCTGATCGCGTTCATCATCCTGACCGTGTCCTTTATCCGCTAAAGCGTGTAGGAAAAAAAGGGACACTTTCCTTTAAAAGAATTTCTTGGGAGGAAGCTTACGAAGAAATCACTTTTCAATTTAAAGACATTATCAAGGATTATGGACCTGATAGTATTCTTCCTTATAGTTTTTACGGCAATATGGGTGTCATTAATAGTGAAGGGATGGATAGAAGGTTTTTTCACAAGCTTGGAGCAAGCTATCTTGATCGCACCATTTGTAATTCTGCAGCTTCAGTTGGTTATCGTTACACAATGGGTTTACCCGTAGGGATTGATCCAGAAGATACGGTCCATTCAAAGCTAATCATCATTTGGGGCTGTAATTTGATTAGTACGAATATGCATCAAGTGATGTATATCAATGAAGCGAAGAAAAACGGTGCTAAAGTGGTAGTGATTGATGTACATAGGAACCGTACAGCTAAATTAGCGGATTGGTTTATTCAATTACGTCCTGGAACGGATACAGCACTTGCACTTGGAATGATGAATGTCTTAATTCGGGAAAATCTTATCGATAAAAAATTCATTGAAACGTATACTCATGGGTTTGATGAACTATCGGCGAACGCAATGAACTATCCTCCGGAAAAGGTTGCAAAGATTACAGGGGTTCCAGTACAAGAGATTTTAAAATTGACAAGAATGTACGGTGAAACAAGTCCTTCTTTTATTCGAATCGGAAATGGTCTGCAGCATCATGAAAATGGGGGGATGATGATTCGAACAATTTCTTGTCTGCCAGCTATGACAGGTCAGTGGGGCAAGCTTGGTGGTGGTGCGTTAAAAGGAAATAGTTCTTACGCGGCCTTTAATAAGAAAAAACTTCAAATGCCTGAGCTTCATCCAAAACCCGAAACGAGAACGGTTAATATGAACCAGCTGGGGAGTGCATTGCTGGAATTGGATCCACCCATTAAGGCCCTTTTTGTTTATAATTCCAACCCAGCCCAGGTTACTCCAGATCAGAATAAAGTTCGAGAAGGATTAATGAGACACGATTTATTCACGGTAGTACATGACTTGTTCTTAACGGATTCCTGTTACTATGCGGATATTGTTTTACCAGCAACAAGTCATTTTGAGAACCTCGACTTGTATAAATCTTATTGGCATTTATATGTAGGGCTCAGCGAACCGATTATGGAACCGATGGGTGAATGCAAGTCCAATTTCACCATATTTAAAGAATTGGCTGAACGAATGGGATTTGAGGATCAAGCATTTCAAATTACGGAAGAACAGATGATTACAGAGGCACTGGATCATCCTGAAAACCCATATTTAAACGGAATTACAATAGAACGGTTGAAGCAGGAAAAGTATATTAAGTTGAATTTGAAAGAGAGTGAAGTATTTCCAAATAGAATTCCTACACCTTCTGGGAAAGTGGAGTTTTATTCAGAACAAATGAAAGCGGATGGCTATTCGCCAGTACCTGAGTATATTCCTGTTCGTGAAGAGAATGAGTATCCGCTTATTTTTGTCTGTGGTCCTAATCATCAATTTTTGAATTCAAGCTATGCAAACATACCTCATTTACAAAAGCATGAGAAAAAGCCAATTGTTTCTTTACATCCTGAGGAAGCTAGGAAAAGAGGAATTGAGACAGGAGATCAAGTAAGGCTGTTTAATGACCTTGGAGAAATTTCAATCGAAGCCCATGTGACGAATGATGTTCTTCCTGGAGTTGCCCTGACGCAAGGTGTTTGGTGGGATAATGAAAAGAAGAATCAAAGATCAGTCAACTTTTTAACCTCACAAAACTTATCAGACATGGGAGGAGGGGCGACCTTCTTCTCTGCGAAAGTGGAAGTTCGAAGATAAATTCTTCGGGCTTTTTTTTATTGGGAAATTAAAGGGATATCCTCACTTAATGTCGTATCCATTACGATATTGAAAGGAGGAGAAAGTGATGTTTTCTCCAGTAACGAATATCGAAGAATTGGCGGGTTTTTTAGCGAAACTTAATGGCCAACCCAAGCATCATATCGGTTACTGCGGTGTCACTAAAAAGGAAATCATGAATGTCTTACAAAATGACTTTTCTGATGATCCACTAGAGGATTCCTTTTTCCTTGTTAAAGAAGAGGGGGAAATTGTGGGAGCAATAGGCTTTGACATTGATCATGATGACAGAAGTGCTGAGGTTTGGGGACCGTTTATTAGTAAAGCAGATGGTTGGGAAGAAATCGCCATGAAGCTTTGGATGGGAAGTGAGCCGAATCGTAAATCGTTAAATGAACTTCATTTCTTTGTCAATCATCAGAATGAAAGAGTAAGTGGATTTATTAAGTCTTTAAGGGCAAGGAAAAAAGGTGAGCACAAAACGTTTAAGATTAATGCCAGGCAATTCAGCGGGGCTTCTTCAGAAGAGATAGAAGAACTCCCGACCGCTTTAAATCAAGCATTTATACAGTTACATAACAAGGTTTTCCCTGAAACCTATTATACAGGGGAAGATATTTTGGGACGCATCAATCAATACAATAAAGTACTAGCTTTGAAGGGCTCTCATAAAGAATTAATTGGATATGTGTATGTCGAAATTCAACCAGACCAGAATGAGGCTAGTTTAGAATATGTTGCTGTGACTTCGTCTAAAAGAAAGTTTGGCTATGGAACAAAGCTTATTACAGCTGCGTTAGAAACAATATTTGCGTATCCTTCGATTAAAGAAGTAAGTATTTGCGTTAATACGGATCTTTCTGGAGCTATCAGGCTTTATAAACGAGCAGGCTTTTATCAAATCCATTCTTTACTCCATTATCAGTTATCATTCTAAAAAAAAATCCATCACAACATATCACTATTGAAGCTCATGTTCATTCATGGGCTTTTTTACGTTTCGTCTTCTCAGTAAAGAAAAATCCTGTCTTACAAAACTGTAAGACAGGTGTCATCTAGATAGATGGGGAGGAATGAGCTTTTTTCCTATAATGAAATCAACAGCAAGATAATCAATTTTTAAAAGGGGTGAGTTGAAAATGAAAAAAGCCATTGAAATCATGATCGCTGTTATTGGAGTTTTGGTAGATGGCAAACAGGTAGCAAACCAATTAAATCAAATGAACGAAGAAGAAATCACTCATTCAGCTAATTTGTTTGAATGATTCATATATATTAATGAATAGGGAGCTTGAATAAAATGAAAAAATTACTAAGTGTATGCTTAACGGCCGTTATAGCAGGATCATTGATGACGGGGTGCAGTGCCATAACAGAGATGTTTGAAAAAGCAAATGGAGTGATCTTATACGGAGACCACAATCAGGTTGCGGAAGTATTTGAACAAGAAAAAGAGGATCTAAGAGAAAAAAATGAATATAAATTTAAAGTAGCGGAAGATCAGGGCCAACAGATTTTAATTTTTAATGAAACAACGGCAAAAGCCCTTGTGGAAAAAGAATTGTTAAATAAAGTGGTAAAGGAGGACGAAACAGAACCGATTTCATCATTACCAGATTTGAAGGATACAGGTATTCTTTTTACTAAAAAAGATGATGTGGACAAGGTTACGATTGATGGAAAGTCAATATCCGTATTAAATGAAGGGAATATTGTAATCGGACGTGGGAGAGCTTATGGTGACATGTTCTTAGTCGTAAGTGATGAAAAATGGTCTGCTATGAAGGGAACAGAAAAAGCTATGGGTGTTATAGAATATAATGAAGACCCAGCTGAAAAGTTACCTGGATTCGAAGTTGAAAGAGTACAGCTTATCACAATAAATGATTAAATAGGAAAGGGTCTATTCCCATATGGATAGGCCCGTTTTTCCGTTAAATGATTGAAAAATAATCTGTATGGTATACTAATGCCAAATTATGTGAAGGAAAGCGGGGAGCGAGTGTTGGAGGTTATTCGTTTAGAAAATGTAAGTAAGGTGTTTGGGAAAGGGGATAAAGCGGTCTCAGCCTTAAATTCGATTGATTTGACGGTTCAGGAAGGGGAATTTGTTGCTATTGTAGGTCCATCAGGTTCAGGGAAAAGCACGTTATTACATACCATTGGTGGTCTCGATGCTCCAACGGGTGGAATCGTTAAAGTAGAAGGAGAATCGGTTTATTCTTTATCAGATGAAGCAATCTCAATATTACGTCGCAGAAAAATTGGCTTTATCTTTCAATCCTTTAACCTAGTACCAATTTTGAATGTTGAAGAAAATATCCAGCTTCCTGTTTTGCTTGATCATCAGAAAGTTGATGATACCTATTATCACGATATTATTGATTATTTAGGCTTAAAAGAGAAGGTAGATGCCTTTCCAGCAGAATTATCGGGCGGGCAGCAACAAAGAGTGGCGATTGCCCGGGCTTTAATTCATAAGCCTTCCTATATATTGGCAGATGAGCCGACAGGGAATTTAGATAGTCGGACAAGCAATGATGTCATCAATCTTCTGCAATTAACAGCACAAAGGTATAAGCAAACCTTAATTGTCATCACACATGACATGGAAATAGCAGAAAAGGCAAGTAGAGTCATCCAAATAGAAGATGGGTCAATCCGAAATGATGTTTCTTATGCTTAAAGGGGTGTGACCTGAGATGTCAATCTATAGTAAATTGACGAAAAAATATTTGCTTCATTATAAAAAGAGGACCATTATAACCTTATTAGGAATGATATTATCGATCGCGCTTATTACATCAATAGGCACATTTTTAACGAGCGTTGAACAATATGCGAATAAAAAAAGTATACAGGAAGATGGTTCTTACCATTTGAAAATAACCTCTGTCCATCATCAAGCCATTAAGCGGATTCAAGCAAACCCACAGATTGAGAAGGTAGGTCTAATGTCTAAAGAGACCTATTTTTTAGAAAACGGAAAGAAATTTGAGCTTAAGTCCATTAATGAAGAGGCACTTTCTTTACTTCCTTTTCATTCCATTCAGGAACAAAAGCAGAGTGGAGTGGTGATCGAGAAATGGGTGGCGGCAGATCTCAAAAAGTTAGGTGAGATAGAAAAGCCGATTACTCTCGTAGATACAGAAGGGAAAGAGCATTCCTTCCAAGTCAATATGATAGTGGAAAACAATCGGAATCTTCAGGAAGGGCAAGAGCTGCATGCGTTTATTATCCGAAAATCAGTTCCACTTCAGGAAAATATGGATATCTATGTAGAAATTGATAAACGCGCAAACTATAAAGAGGTATACAAGCATATCCTCACCTATATTCCTGAAAAAAAGATTGAAAAGAATTATTCGATTATAGGACAAGATTTTAATGGTGAGGAAGTGGGTAATGTCACCCAACTAAGTAGTGCCGGTTACATCCTTCCAGTCGGTATCGTTGTACTCGCCACAATTGCTTTTATATTTAATACCTTTCAAATCAGTATTACAGAGCGAATCCGAGAAATTGGATTATTGAGGACGATCGGGGCAACAAAACGGCAAATTCAAAAGATGATTGTATATGAAATAGGGTTCATCGGGATAGTAGGCATTCCACTTGGTCTTATCCTAGGTATAGTAGGATTTTGGGTGATACTTAGCTTATATCAATTAACTTATGAAGAAACGGAGTTCTCATTTTTTTATTTCCCAATGATTATTTCTCCCAGGGTTTTAATGTTTAGTATCATTATTGGATTATTTTCACTTATTATTTCTGGATTATTACCGTTAAAACTTGCAAACCGAACAGCTCCATTAGATGTTGTAAGAAGAATCGTCAATCGCCCAGTTTTTAAGGGGAAAGGGAAGCATCGCTTCCTGAAAAAAGTCGTTAACATTGAAACCATAATGGCGATTAGAAATATTCGTAGAAATAAACTGAGATCATTCGTTGTTATATTTTCGATTTCAATTAGTGTTTTTTTATTTCTTGTTTTTTCAAATCTTTTAATGCTGTTTGCTAAAACCGATTTTGATCATGAGATCGGTGGGGAGTTCCAAATTTATGTTTACGAACCAGATAGATTTCCAGAATCATTATGGACAGAAATAGAAAATATTCCAGATGTGCAGGGGAAATATATTCATTATGATAGCGTCTTTACTCAATTGTATCTTCCACCCTCAATGGTCGATCAAATACAAGCAGATCACCTTTATATGAAAACGTTAAATGGGAAAAAGTTTTATTCAGAAAACACAACTATTTCTCCGATCACTGAAGAAAACAAGGGATTTTTAACTGAAAAACTTATAGCTGGTTCATTAAATAAAGAAAAATTAATACATGAACATGGAGTTATTTATGTTAAAGCCTTGGATGATGATACTTCTGTCCAGGTCGGGGATGATGTATTTATTCAGACTCAAGCAGATCAAACCGATCATTTAGGTAAAATACAAAAAGTGAAAATTTCGGGAATAGTTGAAATGGACGTGCGGGAAAGCCTACTACTTTCCTATCCAGAAGTCGTAGTCTCGATGGGGACACCAACTTTGAATCGGATTACTCTTTATCTAAATGATAATAGAGATATTAAAGAGGTTTCAAATGAATTAGATGAACTAGTAGCTCAATATCCTAATTTGGAAATAGTCAATGAAGTTGAAATGCAGCGAAGTCAGTCGCTTCTTCTTTTCCAAGTTCAGATATTACTATATGGCTTTGTCATCGTGATTGCGTTTATTGGCGTATTAAATATTATCAACACAACCGTTATGAATATCATTTTAAGGAAAAAAGAATACGCAACCTTACAGGCAATTGGAATGTCAATAAAGAGTATAAGAAATATGGTGGTGAAAGAGGGATTGTTTTATGGCTTTATAAGCGGAATGATTGGTACGGTAGCAGCAAGTTGTATCGAAATGATGTTGTTTATACTTGGTGGAAGACCAGATTCGACAGATACCTATTATCTGTATATTTCTGCATTTTTTGTGATTGTAACGATTTGTTATTTGACAGCAAGGGTTTCTGCGCGTCTGCTCAAGAGTGGTCAGTGGAATGACGCCTTGCGAAATGAATAGACACGAAGGAGAGGGTAACGTGCACATACTTTTATTGGAAGATGACGTTTCACTTGCGCTTGGATTGGAATTTTCTTTGAAGGAAGAAAAGTATGAGGTGACACATGTAAGCTTAGTCGAAGAATGTAAAGAGGTTTTTGAAAAAGAGTCATTTGATTTAGCTCTTCTTGATGTCACACTTCCGGATGGAAATGGTTACGATATGTGTAAATATATTCGGCAACAATCAGATATCCCCATCATCTTTCTGACGGCAATGGATGATGAAGTAAATGTCGTCCTTGGTTTGGATATAGGAGCGGATGATTATATTACGAAACCATTTAGAGTGAGGGAGTTACTTTCAAGAATTCGGGCTGTGTTAAGAAGGAAAGGGAAGACTAGTACGGGAAATCTATTAAAAAGTGGTGCCATCATCCTTGATCTTGATCGAGCAGTGCTAAAAAGAGAAAAGGAAGAGGTTCCGCTTTCTGCCCAAGAATACAAATTATTATTGATTTTAATGAATCACCCGGAAAAAATATTAAGCCGTGATGAAATCTTTGATTTACTTCTAGAAGGTGGCGTTGGATTTTTTGAGGACAATACATTATCTGTTTATATTAAAAGGCTGCGGGAGAAAATAGAGACCGACATTGCACACCCGGAATATATTATTACACATCGGGGGTTAGGGTATAAATGGAACAAACGAGTCGTAAGAGAATAGGATTCTTCGATCTATGGAAAAATCCGGAGGCCAAAAATACAGTGAGGCTTTTCTTGTTTTCACTTCTATTATTTATCATCATGGTTGACTATGGAACCTTTTATTTAACTCAACAATTTAAAAATGATTATATTGAATCAAATGCTGCGATTACGGGAGCACTTTTAGAACAGCATCCTGAGCTTGAAGGGGAGCTGGTCACTCTCCTTACAAAAGATGTAAGCGATGATGAGAAGAGGTTGGGAATGGACGTTTTATCAGAGTATGGGATCACACCAGAATTATCAATGGAGTTTTTTCCGGAAATGACGGAGTTTTTTCGTATGATTACTGGTTTTTTCATTATTAGCTTGCTACTCTTTTTTATATCTTTATTCCTTTTACACTATCAATTTTCCACCCGAATGTTTACCCGAATCCGTGAACTTACCCGTTATGCCGACGAAGTTCTAGAAGGAAGGGCTGTTTCGTCATTACCTGAGTTCCGTGAAGGGGATTTCTCCAAGCTTATCCATAGCTTTAATCGGATGCGTTTCGTTATCCAAAAAAATATTGCTGATTTAAAAAAGGAAAAACGTTTTCTCGTGAACTTAATGTCCGATATATCTCATCAATTAAAAACACCATTAGCTGCTTTAACGATGTACAACGATCTTATGGCAGAAAAGGAATTATCAAAGGAGCAACAGGATATGTTCCTAGAACAGGGCAGGCAGCAGCTGGAGAGAATGAACTGGCTTATTCAAAGTCTTTTGAAGCTTGCCAAGCTGGATGTTGGAGCTATCCAATTTCAAAAAAGGAATGCTTCCCTTACCCAAACCGTACTAGGAAGTGTCGAAATACTTAAAGAACTTTCGGTGCAAAAAGGAGTTCAAGTGGAAGTGAAGGCTGTTCAGGAATGCTTTATGAAACATGATGCAGACTGGATGACAGAAGCCCTCTTAAACGTCTTGAAAAATGCCATTGAGCATACTCCATCAGGCAAAAATGTGTCCATTACATTGGAAGAAAGTAAAGCCCTAACTAAGGTTCATATATGGGATCAAGGAGACGGAATTGAGCGGGGGGAGGTCAAAAATATCTTTAAACGGTTTTACAAAGGGAAGAAAAACAAAAAGTCTGGGTCAGTGGGGATTGGTCTTTCATTAAGCAAGTCGATCGTCGAGGGCCATAATGGAATCATTCAGGTTGAAAGTAAAATAGGAGAAGGAACAACGTTCACATTTGTGTTTGCGAAGGATTCAATGAGCGGTTTAGTTAATCAATCCTAGCTTATCATTATGGAAAATGGGCTGGTTTCGGCGGCCTGAACCTGGGTGGCAGCTGCTGCGAAAAGTGCAAAAAACCACTAAGTCTTCAAAGACTAAAGCTGTATTTTTTAATGAATTTAAGCTAAGTACAGTATTTAATGATCTGACCAATACGGAAACCTTCACTATAAAAATAGCAACCAGTTCGAATAAACGGGTTGCTATCTTTATTTTTGAACGCTCATTCTAAGAGATCCAATATCCATTCTTTCAAATCAACAATACGTAAATGATCCATACTTTTATTGGTTCCTGTAACAATAATAGGAGTAAGAGAATCAGTTTTATGCATCGAACCATGGGCACCTCCACCTGTATGTTCAGGAGAACTTTCACCAATAAATTCGTAACCAGGTTTGGCATCTACTATTAGAAAATCCCCTTTTTGTGAGTGTATGGCACCATACAGTCTTGCTAATACATCAGGGTAATCCCCATACTTTATTTGATTGTTATTTTTTATAGAAAGGTCAAGAATGGAGCTATTTCCTTTTATCGACCAGGTTTGATTATAATTATCTGTAAAAACTCCATCAGGTTTAAATTGTAAAACTCCATCTTGTACTCCTGATCTTACTTGAATCATTTCTTTATCTTTCCATGCAATCCATGCTATACGTTCATCTGTTTGTAGCTTGCTGGCAATATCTTTTAATGAGAGTTCATTACTAATTTTATATACATATGCCATTCGTTCATTTGCTGTAATGACAAGTTCATCTTTCTTACGAACTGGCTCCCCAAGACTTAAAATTTTGTAATTCGAAAGAGCTTTTCTTAAATCAATTAATGCTTCTTTTTTGTTTTTTTTAACGAATGATTGCTTGCTGTCTCCGATAATAATCCAAATCATATTATCAAGGGCATTTTGCCAAGTTGGGTAAGCATTTAATACTTCCTGGAGATGTTTATCCAGTTCTTCAATACCTTCAGTCGTCATTGGCCCCTTTCTGTGAACGACATGATCATTTACCGGTAGGTATATAATCGAAAATTCAGGAAGTATGTTCTTCTTTAAAAGATATTTTAATTCTTGAGCTGCAAATGCATCATTAAGACCTAATCGATTTAGTAAATGTGGATTTTTTCTGTCCTGACGAATAAAAGTACCCAATGACAGAACCTTTGGTCCTAGGGTATTGTATTGATCCGGCATTTTGGTAGTTTTCGATAAGATTTTTGGCATCTTAAGAGTATGTTCATAATTTCCGCGGTGAATGATAGAGTTAATAGATGCTGTTGGTTTCCCTCTATTATCTAATACTTCGTGAATGGTTTCGACATTAGGGCTTAGATCTACATTATTAAATTGGTATAAAGTATCTTCAGCAAACTGAGGAGCTCCAATCTTCATCATTTCGAAAAAGCCATTTCCATAATTAATAATTCTCTGTTCACCTTCGTCATACCATACAAGACCAGGAATTTTATGCCTATCGGGGTAAGTACCCGTTATTAAAGAACTGTCAATTGTAATAGACATCGTGGGATAGGAACTGACTAAGTTCTTATTATAACGGCCATGATTCAAAAAAAACGCCAAAGCAGGAGCTTTATTCTCTTGAATCGCTTTCTTTAAGGGTTTATCCATTAAAGAATCAATGACGATAAGGACAACTTTAGGAGAGGTTTGGTTATTCGTTTGTATGGCAATAGGGTTAACTTGACCTTCGTTATTTTTATGAAGAGAGCAGCTACTTAATAGGATGGAAAGAAATAATACAATAAAAATCAAACGAAATCCCATCATCATTCCACCTTTGTGTTTAAAAATTTTCATTCGTTCTATTATTAACAATTTCTTTACTTTCAATGAATTTTTTATTTATGGATAAAAAGGTATCCCTTATGAAACATAATAACTATAAGGAAAAGAATATTTTAAAGTTTCCATTGTATTCTTTTGAGTAATTATTATGTCAATACGTTTAAAATGTAGTAATAAATCGTTACTTCATAATAATTTTCACCAACAATTAATAATGACAACTTTTTTAAGAACAATAAAACTAATATAGATTATTTATGGAGGCGATAAAGTGGGAGTTGAGACAAAGCAAGGAAACTTATTCACTCTTATTAAAAAGGGAAATAAATCCTCTGCAGTAGCCGCAATTGGTAATGCCATCATTGCAGGGTCCAAAGCCATTGCATATATCATGAGTGGAAGTGGGGCAATGTTTGCTTCTGCCATGCACTCTCTCGCTGATGCAGTAAATCAAGGATTTGTTTTTATAGGTAGTGTTCTTTCTGAAAAAAAACCCACACGTAGGTTCCCGACTGGTTTCGGTAGGGTGATCAATATTTTTTGTATGATAGCTGTAATTGTGGTTACCATAATGGCTTATGAAACCATAAAAGAAGGTTGGCATTTACTTCTACACCCTGTAGAAAATACAGGAGGATTTTGGCTAAGCATAATTGTTCTAATCATAAATCTTGTGATTGATGGTGCTATTCTAATTAAAGCAATGAAAGAGATTTTAAAAGAAGCAAGAGTTGAAAATATAAAAGGATGGGGAATGATATCAGCTGCATTTAAAAATGTCGGTAGAGCCGCACCCCCTACTCGATTGGTTTTTTATGAAGATATTGTTGCGGTTACAGGTGCATTTTTGGCGTTAATTGCTATTGTTATTACTTCTTTTACGAATTTCAATGCGTTAGATGGGTTAGCTACTATTCTTATTGGCTTCCTTATGATTGGAGTCGCTTTTAGAGTGGGATATGATAATATGGTTGGTCTTATAGGAGTAGCTGCGCCACAGGAAATAGTGGAAAGAGTACAAAAGGCCATATTTAGTGATGAGGAAGTTGTTGATATAAGAAAACTGCGAATATTACAAGAAGGACGGTACTACCATGTCGAGGGCCTTATTGAATTAAGAAAAGGGCTTTCTCTTTCAGTTGCTGATGACATAAAGTTTAGGGTACAGGATAAGATCATGTCTGATCCTGATATTACTGATGTTACCCTTGGAATAATAGAGGATGACGGGATAAAGGGTTGGTCCCCAGATAGGTTGAATGGGCTGATATAATGTCCATTGATTAAGTGTAAACACTGATAAAATGAAGGATATAACAATTAATAAAGAGAAAATCCAAAAAACTCTTACTGTGTGTGATGATACGGTTAAAGTTCAACGAATGGTGTTTACTTCAATAAAATCTTAAAAATGATATTCTGCAATCAAGTGCTTTTCTAGGGTAATGAAAGAAGTCCAATTTCTCCATTTTTATGCTGAGAAATTGGGCTTATTAATATATTAATTTTCTTACGCTACTCCAATTATAGATTGTTCATCCTTAATCAATTATTAAGAATGAGTGACTGAAAATAGTTAGAGTCATACTTAAAAATACTTTTATTACATTGCTTGGTATATCAGGGAACAATATTTGATCATTTTTCTACCAAAGTAAAGAATATCTAATAATCTTGTTAAACATTTTTTTATAGTAAGAACATTTAATAACAAAAAGCGAAAATAGTGGGGGATAAGTAGAGTGAAAAAGTGGAAGTGGCTATTTATTAGTCTCTTATTAATCAATGTGGTCTTTTTGATCGTTGTTACAAGTTTGACTCTCCAAAAACCAAGGTTCAGGAACCACACCTCTATATATAGAAGTAATCCTCAAGAACACCTTCTATATATGTATAACCATAGTGATCCCTAACCGCTTATAAGTCAGCCTCTATATCACTTCAAGTAGAAATGATATTATTTTTTACGAATCTTTATAAACCCGTCTACCGCATCCCAAATTAATCCGAGTACGAGTAGAATTAGGATCCAAAACGTAGATTGTTCCCAAGCTTTGTTTGCCTTTCTAAATGCTTCACTGCCTTCCGTAAGTAAGTCTGCCTGCGTTAATTCTTGCATGAAGTTCGGATTCCAAAATGCTGGCCCATTCATCATAAACAAGATTGCTACCAGAGAGATTAAATTAACAATCGACGTATAGATGACAAGCTTTACCGTCCATTTCCCAAAAATGAGCTTTAAACATTCCTTGATAATTCCGAGCCCAAATATAAGAAGGATAAAGAGGAGGTATGAACCATATGTTTCGTCATTTAAAAACGGAACAACACCAGAAAATTCATCATGAAATATCCATATCCCAAAGTATTCACTTGAAAACGCCATAATCACGATGAACAAAACATAAAATATAATCCCAGTAATCGTTTCACCACGTTTTATTTGTTTTTTTCCATTTGGAATTGGTGCTAAATCAGAGACTTTCCATCCCTTATCCATTTGTAAATCTTTTGAATGGATGCTATTAAAATATTCTCCTATTGCAAATCCAAATGTGGTCCAGCCAAATGCCATTGGAATGACGGTAACAAATGAAACAATAAATTCTACGAAATGATTGAGAATGGAAATGGGATCAAGAATAATTTGAATAACAAATCCAACACCCATGGTTACTGCAGTAGAAATCAAAACAATCTTTAATACTAAAATATACGCATCAAAAAATTCTGGTCCAATCAAATACTTTTTTGTTCCACGATATTTTTGAGCTAAATGCTTTGGATTCCCTAATTCCAGTAAAACTTCTTCAACATCTTTATCCACCACTTCTCTGCCTTCAACGCGCTCTTCCAACATATCTTCAATTAGACCTCGAAGTTCAACGGCGATATCTTCTCGTTGTGCAGGCGGCAACTTCTGTGTGACAGCATAAATATACCGATTAATCATCCCCAACTGTTTCATCCCCTTCATTTTCAATCACATGATTCAAACTCTGGACAATACTTCTCCATTCAACTACCAGCAGATCAAACACTTCTTTGCCTGTTTCACTTAATAAATAATACTTCCGTGGTCTTGACTCATTCGTGTCCCACTTACTATCTAACAACCCTTGCTTTTCCAGCCTTCTAAGAAGTGGATACAATGTTCCTGGCTCTACATGAATTCCTTTATCACCAAGCATTGTGACTAGTGAGTATCCGTATTGAGGCTCAGAAAGCTGACTCAGAACGCCAATCGTAATAGTCCCTCGCCGCAACTCCTGCATTAATTTATCCATATGTTCAGCTGCATCGCTCATCTTATCAACTCCTACGCTTATTATAGTGTATGACACACACTATTGTAAAGTGAATACTAATGTGTTTGATAAAATATTATATTATCTCGTCAAAAGTCCCATGGAAAAGATAAAAAAGGATCATGGGGCTGTCCATAGGGGCAGGAACCACTACGATTGTCAATATCGGGAAGAATTCTTCCTATCTATTGACGTTGTAGTTCCTGACGCCAGGATTTTTAGACAGCCCTACGATCCTTGTTACGCAAAGTAGGTATTTATAAGTGATTTAAATGTTCAATATGGTGTTCATTGGGGTAGTGTCAAATTATGGAAATTCAATATTTCAGTTTCAAACTAAAGCCGAAGTGTCGTGATGGGCCTTAGTAATCGCTCTTGACAACCATACCAAAAAAGATAGGCTTTTAATCCCTTACTGGGAGAACAATTCGTTTATACAGTTGAACAGTAATAATGTAGTAAACAGTATAAATAACGACGAAAATCAAGATCGGCAGCCAAACCCGGAAATACGGATCGATGAGGATGAACGAGAAGATGTTCATGCCGACCAATACGTGAACAATCCCAATAATAGCGGGGAATAAGAATACTAAGAATAATTCTTTATAGATTGATTTCGTTAATAACTCGCGGCGGACACCAATTTTACGAAGCATTTGATAGCGAGTAATATCTTTTGATGCACCAGAAAGAATCTTAAACATTAAGCAGCTGGCCATCATCGCTAAGAAAGCAATTCCTAAGAAGAAGCCCATAAATACGGTTCCACTAGCAACACCATAGAATTCTTCATATGAGCTATATTTACTATTTAGTGGTAGATCACTTTCATATTTGTTTTGCTGAAACTCATCAATTTTTTTCCACTCATCTATATATGCTTTAAAATCATCCGTTTTTCCAAGGAAGGCAGTTGCTTCTTTTCCTTTGATTTCGTTATACATTTTTTGATCGACAATTTTGATCGCGTGATCCGGATAAACATAATAAGGATGAATCGTCCGTAACGCCTCATCCCATGTTTGTGGGATTTCTACAGACTCGCTTCCTTGATCTAGATCGGCTCCTACTACAGCCCCAATTGGAAGGTCTCCTGTAACACGTTTAAATTCACCTAAATTCTCCAAGCCGTTTTGGTCAGATACTAAGGGACGCTGTTTCTCTAATTCTTCTTTTATATAGTAAACGAACTGATCATCGATTTTATAATGATAGTCATGTTTTTCATTAAATTTAATCTCATTTACTATTTTCTTTTCTTCAGCTGTTGGATTATGAGTCACGACATCATAGGCATAGAATGAATCTGCCATAATCGTGACGTTATTTTTAAACGCCATTCCTGCTGAAATCGCTCCTGCTCCAAGGGCGACTAACATCGCTACGGTTGCCAATACTTTTGTTAAACTATTAATACGGAAATTTAACTGGGCAAATGTAAAGGCGTTTAATCCTTTTTCTGTTCGTTTTTTATTCCCCTTCAGTTTTTTAATCATAAGCGGTAGAAAGGACATAAATAAAAGGTATGTTCCTGACGTTGTCGTAATCAGTGAAATAATGATTCCCATTTCTTTTAGTTTCCCCATGTAAATCATTGCAGTATAGCCAATGCCTAATAGAATTAACGAAAGAATCGCGATCAATATAGTCTTTATACCTTTAAGAGAAAATCGCTCTGTTTGTGCATCGGCGTGGATAAGCTGCAATACCGTAATCCGTGATAGTTTAATACTATTCATAAAGGCTGACAACATAAATAGTACTAGGAAAAAGATACATGTAACCGTCATGGATGGAAGATAAAATGCTTGATACCCGTCACCAGTGAATTCTAGCTGTTTCATGAGTAGCTTTCCTATTCCTTGAGAAAGACCTACCCCTAATGCAGTCCCGATGAAGAGAGAGGCGATTCCAATGACAATCGTTTCAATAAACATAAGCAATGTAATCTTATGCTTTTTAGCTCCTAACATCATATACATACCAAACTCTTTTTGACGCAGTGATAATAAGAAAGAGTTGGCATATAAGATATAGAAGAATGTAATGATGGCTAGTAAGAATGAACCTGCTTGAAAGACAAACCCGATTGATGATATGACAGAATTCGATTCAATAAAGGTTTTATTGAGTGCAAGTGTTTGAAACATATAAAATATCGAAATCGACATGACAAGACCAACTAGTAAAACGAGATAGTCTTTCAGCTTACTTTTTAGTCCTGACATAGATAGCTTGAATAACATGATCAATCTCCTTCCTATGCTTTTTGTGTACCTAGGTCTGCTAGTACATCTAAAATCTCTTTATAGAACACTTCACGAGAGCTAGTCCGATGAATTTCCTTATAGAGTTCTCCATCTTGAATAAATAAAATTCGCTGGCAATAACTTGCACTGAATGGATCATGGGTAACCATCATAATCGAAACTCCCTGAACTTCATTCAAACTTGTCATCGCTTCTAGTAAACTTGTCGCATTTTTAGAATCGAGAGCTCCTGTTGGCTCATCTCCCAGAATAATGGCTGGCTCGTGTACAAGTGCACGTGCTGCTGCTGAACGTTGTTTTTGCCCGCCAGATACTTCTGAAGGATATTTTTGAAGAATAGTTGAAATACCTAGAGTTTCAGCTACTTTTTCTACTTTTGGGCCGATTTTTTTTGATGGGACTCCTTGCAAGGAAAGAGGCAAGGCTATGTTTTCATAGATTGATAGGTTTTCAAGTAAGTTAAAGTCTTGAAAGATAAATCCTAGTCTTTGGGAACGGAAATCGGATAGTTCTCCTTGCTTCATTTGTGTAATATCTGTACCGGCGATTTGAACAACGCCATCTGTCGCTTTATCTAATGTTGAGATCACATTTAGTAATGTTGTTTTCCCAGAACCAGAGGGACCCATAATCCCTACAAATTCACCTTCTTGAATCGAAAATGATACGTTTTTTAATGCATGGGATTGATTTTCACCTTTTTTTCCATATACTTTTTTTACGTTTTTTACATCTACAACGGACGTTTTCATCTTATAATGCCTCCTGTGTTTTTCTGTTTTTTTGTTCTGCTTGTTTCGTTTTGGGTTTTAAAGGTACGTTTTTCCAATACGTAATCATACGCCAAATCAATTCGAGTGGCCCCATTCTGAACAAACGCAGCCATACTATACTTAAAATCATTTGAAGGCCAACAATGGCTAAACATATATAGAGTGTTTGTATATACGAAAGGTTGCCTGTGGACTGGATTAGGTTTCCGGCGAGTAGAATAAGAGCGGTTTGTCCAATATAATTGGTTAACGCCATCCGTCCATAATATTTAAGTGGTGATAATAATAGTTGGACAGCTCTTGATTGTAAAAGTAATAGCAGTAACCCAACATAAAAAGCTGAAACAATAGGCCCAACGCCTACACCTATTTTTAAAAATTCACCTGCCTGATCAAGTGTGCCGTCTTCATTCATAATGATCATGTTCGAAAATGGCGATGAAGGAACACTTTGGTATTGTACATACAATCCAATCAAGCTTAGTCCCAGCATAATCGCTGTAAAAGTAGCGATTTGTTTCGTTTTTTGTGAAAGATTTTCAAACGCTTGATATTGTCCAGCCGCGAGCCCTAATAAAATCAGTGGGAGAGTTAATGCAAGTTTAGCCCCAGCTAAGCCAAACACAATCAATAAAATCAAGCTTATTGCTAAGTTAATGTGCTTATTCACTTTGTAAAATGGTAGCGTCAACAATCCACAAACAGCATAAACCGTTAAGGCCTCTCCTGGTTGGAAGATAAAATGCACAAGTCCCAAAGTGAATAAAACAACAAGTCTACGTAAAAATAGAATGTATCCATTATTTCCATTCGCAAGGGCTCTCGTAATAAAAATGTAAAAGCCTACCCCAAATAAAAAGGAGAAAATAGAGTAAAAACGACCCTCTACAAATAAATATAAAAACCGTTGATAGCTTGCATCCAGCGTATTTGGGTCCGGTATTTTAATGTGAAGAAGAGCTAGTATATTGACTAAAATAATTCCCAGTAACGCAAAGCCTCGAATATAATCAAGGGCATCAATTCGCTTGTTTACGACACCTTTTTCCATACGACACCTCCTGTAAGTCATTACTTTGTTTATCTTACAAAAGGGTCGAACGAACACAAATCTATCTATCTTACAAAGTCTCTTACATTTTTGTAAGATTACTTTCGGTGTTAGGTGAAAAAAGGAAAGGTGCCAGGCACAAAAGGAGTGTTTTGTACCTGGCACCATATAGCTGTACTATTATTTATATATATGTCTTTGTTAAACACGCTAGTAATTGTTCTAATATTGGGAAGAAAAGTTGTATGACGAATCCGATGGTAATGGTTACAATGATGGTGCCAACACCGATGGCACCATGGAAAACGATGGCTGATGCGAGTGCTAACCCCTCGCTAATCATCCTTGCGCTTCTGTAGCTTAATCCAAAGCGGGTAGAGATTGCGATCATTATTGTATCCATTGGGCTTGCAGGGAATTTCGCTTGTAAATACGAGGCAATTCCGATCCCAAGTGCTAAGATCCCTATGAACAGTGTCGTAATTTGCACTCCTAATCCCGTTGGAGAAAAATCACTTAATCCAATCTTTAACCAAAAATCAATAAGCATCCCAATGACAAAGACTGTGATAGCTGCTAGGAACTCTGGCTTCTTTTTTAACAAAAACGAATTGATAAAAATAAGAATCATTCCATTTATAAAGACAAAAGTTCCAACTGAAAGATGAAAGGTCGTGGATTCTCCGACTGCCAATGCATCCCATGCTGCTGCCCCTAAATGGGCTTTAAGGATGAGAGCGATCCCGAGGGTGAGGATAAAGATCCCAAGTAAATAAAATACGAATCTTGTCTTCATGTACATTCCCCAAATCTTAATCCATATTTTTTGTTACGGAGGGTTCCTTTTTACTGACTAATGAAGTGATTTTTACAATAAAAAAACAAGCTTGGTTTACATTCCCACTAAAAAACGTCATACTTGTCCAATACAGTGAAATTATATGAGCGAAATGAAAAAATATACGGAGTCGATTGATGATGAAGAAGGAAATAACGATAAAAATTAAAAGCCATTTTGATAACAAAATAGCAAAAGGGTATCCCTTGATTGAAAAAGAAATGCTTGTAGATACAAGTAAGCTCAACCAAGAAGGAACGGTAGTTAAATTAGTAGACTCTAAGCAAAGGTTTATAGCGAAAGGCTATTATGGCAGGCAAAACAAAGGCTTTGGCTGGGTATTGAGCAAAAAAGAAAATGAAGCAATAGATGGACTATTTTTTAAAAAGAAAATACAAAATGCAATCAATAACCGACTTCATTTTTATCAAGACCCCACGACGACTGCCTTCCGCATTTTCAATGGCGAAGGGGACGGGATTGGCGGACTTACCATCGACTATTTTGATGGTTATTATCTCATTCAATGGTACTCAGAAGGGATTTATGCTTTTAAAGAAGAGGTACTTGAGGCCATTAAAGATATTGACTATAAGGGAATTTATCAAAAGAAACGCTTTGCAAGTAAAGGTCAATATATAGAAGAAGATGACTTTGTAACAGGGGAACGTCCAGATTTTCCCCTCATTGTGAAAGAAAATGGAGTCAACTTTGCCATTTACTTAAATGATGGTGCGATGGTTGGGGTATTCCTTGATCAACGTGAAGTGCGAAAGACGATTCGTGATCACTATGCGGAAGGGAAAAACGTCCTTAATACGTTTTCCTACACAGGTGCATTTTCCGTTTTCGCCGCAGTAGGCAGGGCTGCGAAAACCACCAGTGTTGACCTTGCTAATCGCAGTTTAAGTAAAACAATTGAACAATTTAGCTTGAACGGAATTGATTATGAAGCACAGGACATCATTGTGGAAGATGTATTTAAGTATTTTAAATATGCGGTCAAAAAAGAACTCACGTTTGACCTTGTCATCCTTGATCCACCTAG
This sequence comes from Rossellomorea pakistanensis, assembly GCF_016908495.1. Classification (GTDB taxonomy): domain Bacteria; phylum Bacillota; class Bacilli; order Bacillales; family Bacillaceae_B; genus Rossellomorea; species Rossellomorea pakistanensis. Next base: position 266,451 of record NZ_JAFBDZ010000005.1, read on the forward strand.
CTTTGCCCGTTCAAAAAAACATACATTCAGTGCAGAAAAGGATTATAAAGATTTACTCAAGGAAGCCATCAATATAACTGAAAAAAATGGAGTGATCGTTGCCTCTACAAACTGCAGTAAATTTAATATGAAAAAATTTAAAGGCTTTATTGAAACAGCATTCAAAGAAACGAGTGGAAAATACAAAATCCTAGAAGAATATTCTCTACCTGAAGATTTTAAAACCATTCAACAGTTTAAACAGGGAGATTACTTAAAAGTGGTCTTTATTAAAAAAATTAAATAATCTTTTTGAAAGGGGCTGTCCTAAAAAGGGTTTGGAACAACATTGATATAGTGTTTCTGACACCTATAGACAGCCCCATTTTTTTAAAAAATGGTAAAATAAGAGCGGATACGAACGGAGGTAGGACGATGGAGGAGATTCGAATCTCGATTAGAAATCTTGTTGAGTATGTCTATAGCAGCGGTAGTATCGATCATCGATTTCGAGTCTCTTCATCGATGACAGAAGGAACAAGGGCTCATCAGAAGCTGCAAAAGAATTATCATGAAAATGACTTAATAGAGGAATCTCTGAAAATGGAGCTTCCATTCGAAGAGTATACTTTTATTCTTGAAGGCAGAAGTGACGGGATATTATTTAGAGAAAACGAAGTCATCATAGATGAAATCAAATCGACACGAAAAGACCTCCAGGAAATTTCAGAAGACAGCTATCTTGTTCACTGGGCACAAGCGAAATGCTACGCCTATATTTATGCTAAACAAAATCAACTCGAACAGATCTCTGTTCAGCTGACCTATGTGCATGTTGAAACAGAAAAAATAAAACAGTTTACTAAATCTTACAATCAACAAGAACTAGAATGTTTTGTAGAAGAAACAGTCATGAAGTATGAACCATTTGCTTCCCTGCTTTTTTATCAAAAGGGAGAACGAAATGAAAGTATTAAACATCTTTCATTTCCATTTACAAAATTTCGCAAAGGACAAAGGGAATTCGCCGGTGCAGTGTTTAAAACAATAAAAGAAGAAAAAAATTTATTCTCAAACGCTCCGACTGGAACTGGAAAGACGATATCGACCCTCTTTCCAACTGTAAAAGCATTAGGGGATACAAAAGCGGACAGAATGTTTTATCTAACAGCTAAAACCATCACAAGGACAACTGGTGAGGAAGCTTTTTCGTTAATGAAGGAGAAAGGGCTTAGCCTTAAATCTCTGACAATCACGGCCAAGGATAAAATATGTTTTAAGAATGAGACCATTTGTCAAAAGGATTATTGTGAATTTGCAGACGGCTATTATGATCGTATAAACGAAGCCGTTTTGGATATTTTACGAAACGAAAATCAACTTACACGAGAGGTTATTGAGAAATACGCTAAAATACATCGTGTATGTCCTTTCGAATATTCGATTGATTTATCTTATCTAGTCGATGCCGTCATCTGTGACTATAACTATATATTTGACCCTAGGGTTTCATTAAAGCGGCAAATGGATGAGCAAAAAAAAAGAACCGTCTTATTAATTGATGAAGCACATAATCTTGTTGATCGCGCACGTGACATGTTTTCAGCCAATCTTCTTAAATCTTCTTTTTTTAAATTGAAGAATGAGTACAGAGGGCTGAATGAGGAGATTTATCAAGCGGCGAAAGAATTGAATGCTTATTTTCTGAGAATGAAGTCACATTGTGAAAAGGGCAACCACTTTATTAGGAAAGACCTTGATAAAGAACTGATGGAAATGGTCGAGTTGTTCACGCAGGCTACGGAAAAAGAATTAGTAAAAGGCTCTCAGGATCCAGATTTATTAGAGGCATATTTCCAAGCTTTAAGCTTCATGCGTTTGTCCTCATTTTTTGACGAGAGATTTGTATTATTTGTAGAAGTAGGAAAAAATGAAATACAGATCAAGCAATTTTGTTTAGATCCCTCTAACCTACTTGAGACGATCAGTAAACCCTACCTTTCATCTGTCTATTTCTCGGCAACTCTTCAGCCATTTGGTTATTATTTTGAAATGCTTGGAGGTCACTCCGATGATTATCGGTTTGAAATTGGTTCACCATTCTTAAAAGAAAATGTTGAGGTTTACGTAAATCCCCTATCAACACGTTTTCATGATCGATCTAATTCTGTCGAAAAGATCGTAAAGTTAATGAGCAAGCTTGTGATAGAAAGGCCAGGGAACTTCCTTGTTTTCTTCCCTTCCTACACCTATATGAACGAGGTGGCAAATGCTTTTCAGGACGAAGATTTAAAGGTAGATATTCTCATCCAAACGAGTCAAATGACAGAGAACGAAAGGGAAGATTTCCTGCAACATTTTCAACCAAGTCTTGAGAAATCTTTAGTTGGATTTGCTGTATTGGGAGGGGTTTTTTCAGAAGGAATTGATTTAAAAGGAGATCGATTAAATGGAGTGGTGGTCGTAGGCGTCGGATTACCTCAGATTTCTTTGGAAAGGAACATTATAAAGGAGTTTTTTCAAAACAAAGGGAAAAACGGGTACGATTATTCGTATGTTTACCCAGGTATGAACAAGGTGTTGCAAGCTGGGGGAAGGTTGATAAGGACAGAAAGAGATCGTGGAATCATTGTTCTTGTGGATGATCGCTTTCTTAAGCCAAAATATCAGGCGTTACTTCCTGATGAATGGAAAGTACATAGGATTATATAAAAAGGAGTTGCCGCTAAGGGTCAACTCCTTTTATGATGCTAGCTAAATGCAGGGTCCATCAGAATACGATCTAGCTCTTCCATATGATGCGTTTCATCTGCAATAAGGTCTTCTAGCTTTACAACAAGTTCTGTATATCCTAATTCGTCCGCTTGTTTTTTACGAACTTTATAACGATCAATTGTTTCTTTTTCCGCTTGACGTGCTTCCTGCAGCATCGTTTTTACATCATCTGTTTGTTTAACAGGAGCGGGTGTTGTTGTAGGAATGCCACCTAATGTTTTAATTTTCTCTGCTAGATATAATGCGTGTCCTTGTTCATCGGCTACTTCACTTTCGAAAAACGGTTTAAGAACTTGACGGTGCAGTCCTGATACAACGGCCGCATAATTCGTGTACATAATTTGTGCGGAGTACTCGTTAGCTAAATCTTCATTTAATCCATCTAATAATTCTTTTAACTTTACATCCATTACGATTCATCATCCTTATCTCTTTTTGTATTTGGTTATTATTTACCCGCTAGTCATCCGATTAAACATTCATATTGTCGATAAAAAAGAGAATAATAAACAGGTATGAAAAAAGAGGAGGTAAAAAGATGACATCTAACCAAGGAACAGATAGACATAATCAGACAACTCAGGAATTAGTTAAGCAACAAGGAAAGAATGATGTAGAGTTCAGTAAAGATGTTCAAGTAGGCAATAGCAAGCATCAAAGTCAAAAGAAAAGTGGAAAGCAAGTGAATAAGAAATAATTTTTCTAAAGATGCATACAGCTTACTCGAATGGAAAATCCTATGATTATGTTAAGGAGGTGTGGAAACATGTCAAGAGTAGGGGTAGAAGAATCACTACAAAATGTTGTACAAGCACTACGTGAAAAAGGACACGATGTCGTTGAGTTAAAGCAAGAATCTGATGCTAACAACTGTGACTGTTGTGTTGTGACAGGACTTGATTCCAATGTAATGGGGATTCAAGATGCTGTCACTAAGGGGTCAGTTATAGAAGCAAGCGGATTAAGCGCTGATGAAGTATGTCAGCAAGTTGAAAGTAGACTTCAACATTAAAAAACAGAGGTTGACCCACTGGGCCAACCTCTGTTTTTTATACCGATATAGAGAATTGAGATTCTTCTAGATGTTTTTTCAATAAATCTGGAGTGGTAAGATAGAGCATTCCATTTCCTTCAAGTGTTTTTTGATAAGAAAGAGGAATCGTTCTACGAATAAGCTGAGCATAGAGCTCTGGTTCTGTTAAAATCCTTTCAAAATTGGATTCCTCCAAGTTTTTGATTAAGGCAAGAGCCCCTGATACGTGAGGTGCTGACATGGAAGTTCCACTATACTTTGCGTATTTTTCACCAGGAACCGTAGAAATGATATCTTCACCTGGAGCCACTAAATCGACTTCATTATTGGAGTTGGTAAAATACGATGACCGACGTTCAAAATCAATCGCTCCAACAGAAATGACTTCATTATATCCAGCTGGATAAGAGAATTCTTCTGTAGAGTGATCTTCATCTCCTTCATTACCAGCTGCACACACCACTAATATATTCGCATCAACTGCTTTCTTAATAACATCATGAAGCGGTTTATAATCATTTGGACCGCCAAGTGACATGGAAATGATATCAACTTTTTGATCAATAGCATACTGAATTCCAGATACAATCCAGTCATACTGACCGCTTCCACGTTCTCCTGATAACACCTTTACAATCAGTAAACTTGCTTCGGGAGCAACGCCAATAACACCCAAGCTATTTTCATTAGCTGCCATTGTTCCGGAAACATGGGTTCCGTGTCCGTTATAATCCGTTACATTTTCGGGATCACCATCATCATCGGTGGTAAAATTCCTCCCGCCAATAATTCGGCCTTTTAAATCAGGGTGCTCTTGATCACAACCAGTATCCAACACGGCAATGACCACATCTTTACCTTTTACTCCAGTTTTCCAAATGCTTGGAGCTTGAACAAGTTCTACACCTTGAGGTATTTCTGTAGGAACCTCCATTACAAATTCTTTTTTGTGGGGAATGACACGAATACTATGATCCATTTTAGTCCCTCCTCAAAATTTTTCATCATGGTGTAATAATCTGAAGTTTCAGAAAATATATCATGGATATCCATTAATTAGAAGAGGAAAAGGTAATGGTACAATCGTAGGGTTTGGGGGGAACCTGACTCAATTGAATAGAAATGACCTAATGAAGGGGAGTGTGAAAATGTCGCTCCTACACAATTGAACGAAAGACCATGGTAATGGGCACGAATTTCAAATTAATCGCACGAAATATAAAATAAATGCATGAAAATCCCCAATCATTGCATTTCCGCCTTGCTCCCATTCCAGTTTTCAAACCTGAGCTTCCAATCACAATATTGGGCACCCGCACATACTATAGTTGACAGATAAGCAACTAAGGGAGTGTTAGCAAGAATGACTTACCAAAACCATTATGGTTATCAAAACCAATTTCAAAATTCTTTTCAAAACACACAACAAAATCCCCAACAATACTCATTTCAAAATCCATACTATACTAATCAGCGGAATGTGCCGTCTATTGCCTATGCGCAAATCCAAGGGGGGCCGCTTGCGCCAGATTTACAAGGATATGTATTCTTTCGAAATGTTCCAAATGGTGCCGAAGTTTATGTTGAAGTAAAAGGGCTTCCAGAGTACAAACCAGCAAAAGGGAATAAAAAGCCAATTGGACCTCATGGATTTCATATTCATGAAAACGGTGATTGTAAAGTAGGAAAGAAGGATGATCCATTTCAAGCAGCCGGGGGACATTGGAATCCGGATAATCAACCACATGGAAACCACGCCGGAGACTTCCCTGTCCTGTTTTCCAATAATGGCTATGCGAGAATGTCCTTTTTCACTAACCGATTCCGTGTGAAAGATATCATCGGAAAAGCGATTATTATCCATCAAAATCCTGATGACTACAGGTCCCAGCCAGCAGGAGATGCAGGTAAAAGACTTGCTTGCGGGGAGATTAAAAAATATCAATAGAACTAAAATAGTGTCAGAAACCAAGCCGGTTACTGACACTATTTTTAATCCGCTGATCTCATAAAGATATATCTAGGACAAAAAAACTTGATGACAGGTGGAATAAATTACCATTAAACTTGGACATTCCCTAATACTATAAGGACTCAAGACACTTTGGTAGACAGGTAGTGATCATTTGATCTATAAGGATTATGTTACAATGGTAAGCTCCTTTAAACATTAAACTAACAATAGTATAGTATAAGGGAGTATGATTTTTCTTTTAAAGAAGGACATCTGTTCTATAAAAAAGTATGAAATGCTTACACATAGAGAGGATTTGTATGAATGAGTAAAACAGTCGTATTAGCAGAAAAACCTTCTGTAGGTAGAGATATTGCAAGGGTTTTAAATTGTCATAAAAAAGGTAATGGTTTTTTTGAAGGAGATCGTTACATTGTCACGTGGGCACTCGGCCATCTCGTTACTTTAGCTGAGCCAGATCTGTACGATCCAAAATATAAAACGTGGAAAATGGAAGACCTTCCAATGCTTCCGTCTTCATTAAAGCTTGTGGTCATTAAGAAGACTTCAAAGCAATTTAATACAGTCAAATCGCAATTTAATCGTAATGATGTCAAGGAGATTGTGATTGCTACAGATGCAGGAAGGGAAGGAGAACTCGTTGCCCGCTGGATTATTGAAAAAGCCCGTGTCAACAAACCGATTAAGAGGCTTTGGATTTCCTCTGTTACGGATAAGGCTATAAAAGAGGGATTTAAAAGGTTAAAGCATGGAAAGGACTATGAAAGTTTATACGCATCCGCCCAAGCTCGAGCTGAAGCAGATTGGTATGTAGGAATGAATGCAACACGTGCACTGACGACCAAGCACAATGCCCAGCTTTCTTGTGGAAGAGTGCAGACTCCGACATTAGCGATGATCGCATATAGAGAAAAAGAAATAAAAGAGTTCCAGCCTCAATCCTATTATGGAATGAAAGCTGCAACGGAAGGATTTCACCTTACATGGGTAGACGAAAAGTCAAATAGCAGTCGATCCTTTTTAAAAGACAAAATCGATTCCGTCATGTCTAAGTTAAGAAATGCTAGGAAAGCGAGCATTGAAGGAGTAAGGAAAGAAAGGAAGAAAAAATCAGCACCACAGCTTTATGATTTAACGGAACTTCAACGGGATGCTCACAAATTATTTGGCCTTTCAGCGAAGGAAACCCTTTCGACGCTGCAAAAACTATATGAACAACACAAGCTGGTAACATATCCTCGGACAGACTCTAGATACTTATCTTCTGATATTGTAGAGACTCTAAATGATCGAATTTCCGCTTGTACTGTGCAGCCATATAGTAAGCTGGCTACAAAAGCGAAAAGGAATGCCTTCAAGCCGACAAAGCAATATGTGAATAATGAAAAAGTATCGGATCATCACGCCATCATTCCAACAGAGCAAACGCCAAACCTCCGTAGCTTGAGTGATCGAGAAACTAAGGTGTATGATCTAATCGTAAAACGCTTTTTGGCTATGTTCTTTCAACCATATCAATATGAACAAACGACCCTAACCGCAAAAATCGAAAACGAAATGTTTACAGCTAAAGGGAGAATCGTTCTTGAACAAGGCTGGAAAGAAGTATATGGGCAATATGATGAAGAGAGTGAAATCGAAGAAAAGAGTGGGGAACAAACGCTTCCTAAGATTGAAAAAGGGAATATACTTAACCTTTCTTCGATCAATATGACCACAGGAGAGACACAGCCACCTAAACGTTTTAACGAAGGAACTCTGCTTTCGGCAATGGAGAATCCTAAGAAGTACATGGATGCTAATCGAAAGGATCTTCTAAAAACGATTGGCAATACTGGTGGGTTAGGAACAGTGGCCACCAGGGCTGATATTATAGAAAAGTTATTTAACAGTTTTTCTATCGAAAAGGATGGAAAGGAAATTAAGATAACGTCAAAAGGGAAACAGCTTCTTGATTTAGCACCAGAAGAATTGACTTCTCCTGTTCTGACAGCAGAATGGGAACAAAAGCTTGAAGCGATTTCGAAAGGAAAACTGAACAAGAACGCCTTTGTGAAAGAGATAAAGGAATATAGTAAAAAGGCTGTTTTTGAAATTAAAAACAGTACAAAGAAATTTAATCACGATAATCTTACAGGTACAAAATGTCCTGATTGTGGAAACTTAATGCTGGAAGTTAAAAATAAAAACGGCAAAATGTTAGTCTGTCAGGATCGCGAATGTGGACATCGTAAAAATATTGCAAAGAAAACAAATGCAAGATGTCCAAACTGTCATAAACGGTTAGATCTTCGCGGTGAAGGCGAGGGCCAAATCTTTGTCTGTGTATGCGGACATAAAGAAAAGCTATCAACTTTCAATGAAAGAAAGAAGAAAGCAAAAAATCATAAGGCATCTAAACGAGATGTTCATAAGTACATGAAAGAACAGAAAAAAGAAGAACCAATGAACACCGCATTAGCGGATGCATTGGCTAAATTGAAATTGAAGTAATGAGTGAGAACGCTTGGATCAGAGCTTTTTGATCCAAGCGTTTTTAGTTTTTATGATTAAGAAAGTCTCAACGTCTAGCGAAATTTTAATGAGTCGACACACTCGAAATATGCGCCGACTGAATGGAAATATGAGCGAAAGAACCTTAGCTATGGATCAGTTGACTCCAGTTTTGCGCCAAGTGAGCTATTATGAGTCACTCACTCAGACTGATTAGGTCTTGGCATGAAAGTTCTTTTTTAAAAGCCGCCCACTTGCATGAATGCGTCCTCCCTACATTATGAGGAAAAACCTAAACTTCTACTTCTAATACTGCCTTTTTCTTTTCTGTACGTCCTTTTTCAATAAATCCTACAAAAATGTACTGTCCAATACCCCCGATCGCAATGAGAAATGCACTTAAATAGAATAAGCTGCTCCCACCCCAATGTATGAGGATAACTCCACCTAACAGGGGACCAATTGTTCTCGAAATGTCCCAATGTATCCCATATAGGGAGAAATAAAGTCCTCTATTCTGCTTGGGGGCTAAGGTGGAAACATAACGAAGCAGATGATTGAGTCCGATGCTTTGCGCAATTGTCAGGACAAGAACCGTTAAGATTAAGAGCGGTAAGGAATCTGAAAAACCGTATAGGATTGCTGCAACGGCATACATGCTATAGGAAATGAATAGGATCGTTTTCATTTTAAATCGTTCTGTCCATTTAACTAATAAAACTTCGAGTAAAATACTAAAAATCGCATTAGCTGTTGTCATAATCGTCAGCATCAATAAAAAATCAGGAAATAATTCCTCTATATAAATTCGGTAATTCGTCTCAGTTTGTGCGTAAAAGAAACTGATTGGCAGCGTGAAGACCATTAGTCCAAGGACTGAATAATGTTGTTTGAAAAAGTCATTAATGGTCAATGAGCTTTTTGATTCGACGTCTTTCGTTTTGGGATAGGTTTCAGGTAGCTTCAACCAAACTAGTAAGCTGTAAAGGCTAAGGGCGGCCGCTTGAAATCCAAAGGTAAACACAGGATTAACTGTATAGACAAGAAATCCGAGCAATGGTCCGATAGTCATTCCGAATGAAGCTATCGTGCTAATCACAGCAAATACTTCTGAAACCTTTTTCTCTTCCGTCGAGTCCACAATTTGTGCGCGTTGTGCTGGGATATAAAACGTTCTTCCCACCCCATTCAAAATATACATAAAAGCAAAGAGCCAAACCGATTCTGCGAATACAAATCCAAGCATGGCAACGGCTTGTAAAAGGAGCCCTGTTAGAATAATAGATTTTCTTCCAAGTCGATCGGTTAATCCTCCGCCTATAAGTGTCATCACAATTTCAGTTAGAGGCTGGAGTCCAACGATGATTAGCGGAAGAATGAGATTTCCCCCTAATTGATCATGTAAAAAGATAATTAAAAACGGTGCAAGCATGGCACCTGTTGTACTTGTTAGAAGCTCCCCGCAAAATTGAATCCATACAGGAGTGCTATAGCGTTGTTTAAACTGACTTAATTTTTTCATCCAACTTTCCTCCTTTTGTATTTTCAATTGTAATGAGAAGGAAAAAGGGGAAAAAGTGTAGAATTAAGTAGAAAGAACCTTCACCTTTTAGAAAGGAAAGATACATGTGGTGATTCTTGAACACTATGTACAGATCTTTTTACAGCGTTCTGTTTTGAACGAGTCTTTTCCTTTATCTATGGAAGAAATATCGGCTACACTTCTGTGTACACAGCGGAATAGTAAATTAATCGTGAGAAAGTGGGAGGAACTCGGATGGATCAAGTGGGTACCAGGAAGAGGTCGAGGCAATAAATCACAAATCACTTATCTACAAGATCCATTTGGGCTTATTTTAGAAAAAAGCAAAGAATTGGTGAAAAAAGGTGATATTACCCGTGCAAACAAAGTAATTCACGATTATACCCCCTTTTTTCCAACCATTGAAACAGAATTTCAGTTGTGGTTGGACCAACTATTTGGTTTTCAAGTAGAAACGAAGAATCATAAGTCGATAGACAAGCTCAGAATCAAAATTGGACCACAGCCCAAGTATCTTTTAGACCCAACTCTGATCACCCTTAGAACGCATTATCATATTGTTGAACAAATTTGTGATAGACTTGTAAGCTTTGATAAAGAAAATGGGATGGTCGTTCCGGGGTTATCTTTCCATTGGGAGTGTACCCCAGATGCAAAGGTATGGACCTTTTACCTTCGAAAAGGAGTACGATTTCATAATGGGGCTCCCTTTTCTGCGAAGGATGTTGCTTTTACTTTTAATCGATTTAAAGAAAATAAGGATCATCCCTATCAGTGGTTATTGAATTCACTAGTTGAAGTGAAAGTTATAAATGACCATTGCATTATGATCTCTTTATCTGAATCGAACTATATGTTTCACGAAATCGTAAGTAGTGTCCATCTCTCGATTCTTTGTTCTATACAGAAAGATTTTAAAGAACATAACCTCATTGGAACAGGTCCATTTAAGCTAAAAAGAAATGATGAATCAATGCTTGTGCTAGAGGCGAATGACAGTTATTTTCAAGGGCGCCCTTATTTAGATGTTATTGAAATGTGGAATCTAGAAAGTGAGTCGGGTGAGCTAAATCAAAGTGAGCTTGCTTTTGGACTTTATCCTAAAGACATGATTAGAAAAACAGCACCAGGACGTTCTCATAACTATCATTTAGAAATGAATGTTCAATTTCTGTCGTTAAACGGGAATAAGAAGGGACCATTGGAGGATATCCATTTTCGGAAGGCATTAAAAGCTATTCTTTCACCATTAAAATTAATTAACGAAGTAGGCGGGCACCGTCAACAAGTGGCAGAAGGATTTATATCAAAGGATCTGATTGACCCTTCTAATAAGGCAGCAATACACGAGTTATTGACAACTAGTTCTTATAATGGCGAGACTCTTCAACTATTTACTTTTAAGGAACGGGACCACTTTGAGGATGTTGAGTGGATACAAGGCCAATGTGAAAAATACAAGATTCGAATAGAAAGTAACTTTTTGGATGCTGAAACGTTATTAAAAGCGGAGACGCTTCAACAAGCGGATATGATCCATGATAGTGCTTCTATTGATGAGCAAACGGAAATGTGTTTCCTTCAATTGCTGCTAGCAAAGAATAGCCCTGTTCATCAGCATATCCCTGTTCCTCTTTTGCAAAAAATAAGCACTAGCATTGAAAATACTTACTGTCTTAAGTCTTCACTCGATCGAGTAAATGAATTACAGAAGATAGAAAATATCCTGCTGGAGAATGTTCAGTTCCTTCCGTTATATCGGAACCGGACGGAAATAGACGCTGATGAAAACCTAAAAGAGGCAAAAATTAATGCTCAAGGTTGGATTGACTTTCGGCATCTCTGGTTTAAAAAAGGAGAGTACAACTAATGGAACCCAAATGGTTAACTTATGCTAAAAAACTACAGGCTATTGCGCAGGCAGGTCTGACATATTCAAAGGACCCATATGATATTGAACGATTTGAAGAAATCCGAAATATAAGCGTTGAGATCATGAATGATTATACCGGGATTGGACAGGAACAGATTAAGGAGTGGTTCACAAATGAAACAGGTTACCCTACTCCAAAAATTGATGTGAGAGGGGCGATTATAAAAGAAGAGAAAATTCTGCTTGTAAAAGAAAAAGCAGATGGAAAATGGGCATTACCAGGCGGATGGGCAGATATGGATTGCTCGCTTAATGAAAACTTGATAAAGGAAGCAATAGAGGAAGCAGGAGCTCAAATTAAGCCAAAAAGAATCATCGCAATATGGGATCGAAGAAATCATAATGAACCGCCAATGCCCTACGGCTGTTATAAAATCTTTGTCGAATGTGACTTTATCGCTGGAGAGTTTGAAAGAAACACAGAAACTTCTGATGCTAGATTTTTCTCAATAGAGGAATTACCGCCATTATCAGAAGGTCGAAACACAAAGGAACAGATCCAGCTTTGCTTTGATGTAAGCAGGAAGGAAACACATGAGGCGCTGTTTGATTGATTACTAGAAGAAGGGTAAGCACATGGATTGTCGTTTGAGAGTCTGTGTGCTTTTTTTGTGGTATAAAATAAATTTTAAAATAAAGCAGAAAACCACCAATAGTTATGGCTAATTGCACGAAATTAAAATTTATTGCACATTTAGCAAATTAACATGACATTGGTAACAGGACTTCAGGCAAACACGAATCCTTTTTCAAATTATCAAATTTTCAGAAAATATATTGACATTTATACGATTTAGCGTTATCGTGTGATTAAAAGTATATAACAAAAATATAACTATACGAATTAATAACGTTATACTGATTGGTAAGTGATAGTAAGTGCCTTAGATAGGAGGATGACGCTGTCTTGATTTTACATGAGGTGGAGACGTTTGATCGGATTGAAATGGAAGCGCTTCAATTAGAGAGATTAAAGAAAGTGGTTCATACCGTTTATGAAAAAGTTCCTTTTTACCGTGAACAGTTTGAAAAGAATGAGGTTTCTCCTAAGAGTTTTCAGTCACTGAAAGATTTATCAAGATTACCATTTACAACAAAGGAAGATCTACGAATTCATTATCCATTTGGTTTATTCGCAGTCGATCAAAGTGAGTTGGTGAGGGTTCATGCATCGTCAGGAACTAGTGGAAAGCCTACGGTTGTCGGATACACCGAGAAGGATATTGATATGTGGAGTGAGATTGTAGCAAGAGCGATATCGATTGCTGGTGGGAAGCCTGGAGAGCTTTTGCATAATGCTTATGGATACGGTCTATTTACAGGCGGACTTGGTCTGCATTATGGAAGTGAAAGGCTTGGAATGACAACAGTACCTGTCTCAGGTGGGAATATGTCACGCCAAATCACCCTTATTGAGGATTTTAATCCAACAGTCATTTGCGGTACACCTTCCTACATATTAAGTTTGGCAGAGAAGCTGGAGGAACAAGGAAAAGACCCTCGCAGTACGTCGATCAAATATGGTGTCTTTGGAGCCGAGCCGTGGTCAGATAAAATGAGAAAAACGTTAGAGGCCAAGCTTGATATTAAAGCATGTGATATTTATGGATTAAGTGAAATCATTGGTCCGGGAGTTGCGATGGAATGCCATGAATCACAAGATGGTCTTCACATTGCAGAGGATCATTTTCTAGTAGAAGTCATTAACCCGAACACACTTGAGCCGCTTCCACCAGGGCAGGAAGGCGAGCTTGTTTTTACGAGCTTGACGAAAGAAGCCTTTCCAATTATTCGTTATCGAACGGGTGACATTGCTTCCATATCCTATGAGCCATGTGAATGTGGACGAACAACGGTGAAAATGTCACGTGTAAAAGGAAGAGTGGACGATATGCTTATTATCCGCGGGGTAAACGTCTTTCCATCGGAGGTAGAACATTTTTTACTTACAATGAAAGAAATCTCCCCACATTATCAGCTGCATTTAAAGCGAAAAGGATCATTGGATTCGGTAGAGCTACAGGTAGAAATGAGTGAAAAATATTTTCATGAAATTGGCGGAAATGCTGACGATGAGAAAGTGTTTCTACTTGGAAAACAGATTCAAGAATTAATGAAAAGCAGCTGTCTTGTATCAATGGATGTAAAGGTTCATATTCCGAAGAGCTTACCAAGGTCAGAAGGTAAAGCTGTCAGAGTGGTAGATCTTAGAGAAGTAGTTAAAAAAGATATTAGGACCTAACAACAAAAAAATTTTACCTTCATATTATATAACATCATAAAAATAAAACGTATTAAATACGTTATTTAAGGAGGCGGGTTTCATGGCCGATGTTGTTTCTTTTGAGGCACTTTCAGAAGAAGAAAAACATGAACACTTCATGAAGAGAATTGAGACTGGGGAAAAAATTGAAGCAGATGATTGGATGCCTGAAGAGTATCGTAAGGTTCTTATTAAATTGATTTCCATGCATGGGATCAGCGAGATCATGGGAGCTCTCCCTGAAAAAGAGTGGGTTCCAAAGGCGCCAACTTTAAAAAGAAAGCTAGGAATTATGGCGAAAGTTCAGGATGAAATGGGGCATGGACAGCTGTTGCTTCGTGTTGCCGAGGATTTAATGAAGCCATATGGAAAAACACGTGAAGAGATTATGCAGGATTTATTCTCAGGCGATCTAAAATTTCATAATGTCTTTCATATGGAAGCTCCTACATGGGGAGACGCCGGATTAATTGGATGGTTGGTTGACGGAGCGGCCATCATCACACAAACCAATATGCTCGGAGCCTCTTATGGACCATATGCTAGAGCGCTTAAAAGGATATGTGCTGAAGAAGTTTTCCATGCCCAACATGGGGAAGCGATTATTATCGCTTTAGCAGAAGGAACTCCTGAGCAAAAAGCTCTTATCCAAGAATCAGTGAACCGTTGGTGGGATTCTCTCCTCATGTTCTTCGGGCCAGGGGACGCTTCTACAACAGGTACTTCAAAACAAGATATTACCCAAAAGTATGGAATTCGAACGAAGACAAATGAAGAGCTAAGACAGGATTTCTTTACAAAATATGTTCCTCGGATTCTTTCATTAGGCATTAAGCTACCGGATACCACCATGTATTTTGACGAGGAAAAAGAGATGTGGGTATATCAACAGCCGGATTGGAACCGGTTTAAAGAGATTGTCAAAAACAACGGGCCAAAATCAAAAGAAAGACTAAGACTGCGGGAGTTGTCTTATACGAATAATGAATGGGTGCGAGAGGCATTGAGTCCAGACCCAGTGGCTGGCTAGAGAGGGGTGAAGTGATGTCTGAGAAGTCAAGAAATTTTTATCAAGAATATGAAGTGTTTAGCAAACGATCAGATAATGCCCCAATGCAGTATCAATTCAGCTTATTAGCTCCAAATGATGAGCTTGCTCTAGTGATGGCACAAGAAAACTTTATGAGAAGAGAGCCGGTAGCAGACATTTGGGTTGTGAAAAGAAATGCGATTCGCAAGATGAATCAAGAAGAGAAGGAGTCTCTCAAGCGGTTAGATAATAAGGACTACCGGAACGCCAAAGGGTACGGCTATCTAAAAAAGAAATGGCGAGAATATGAACAAGAAATGCTTGATGAGAACGAGATTCTATCATGGGGAGGGAAGGTTAGTAAAAAATGAAGATTCTTTCAGCAAGTGAGATCAAAGATGAACAGTATAAAAAAGTGTTAACAGAATTGTTATACCAATTAGCAGATGATGATTTTATAATTGCCTTCCGTGGTTCAGAATGGCTTGGCCTCGCTCCCCATATAGAAGAGGATGTTGCGTTTTCATCGATTAACCAAGATACAATGGGGCATGCTGCTATGTTTTATCAGCTATTAGAAGACCTGGGTGAAGGGGAAGTCGATCAACTAGCACACGGAAGGAAGTCTAGTGAGCGGCGAAATGCGATTCTATTAGAAGAAGTGAATGGACCCGGGGATTATTTGTCAGAGCCGGAATATGATTGGGCATTTGCTGTTGTCCGAAATTATTTCTATACACAAGCGAAAAAAGGACGCATTGACTCTCTTAAACAATCCTCCTATCAACCGTTGGCAGATGTAGCAATCAAGGCCAATATGGAGCTTTATTATCATCTGCTTCATTGGAAAACATGGTTTACACAGCTAGTCAATGCAGGTGGGGAAGCGAGAAGGAGAATGGAAAAAGCGGTTGAAAAGGCAGCGAAGGATTTTGCAGGAGTTATAACCCTTGGAGACAACGGAGCTGAAATGGTGTCACATCAATTAATTGAAAGTGAAGAGCTGTTATTAAAACGTTGGAAGAATGCAGTCGAACCTATTTTTCAAGCTGTGAATCTACCAATGCCAGATTTAGAAATGAGCAGAGGAGATGGACGTACTGGAGTCCATACAAAAGATTTAGATAAGGCCATAGAAACGTTAAGTGAAGTGTACAACACAGACCCGCTGGCAAGCTGGTAAAGGATTTGAATCGATATGAAACCACAAACTGAAAACATCATCGAAGTTTTGCAGACCGTCAAGGACCCTGAAATTGATTCTGTCAGTATTGTTGAGCTTGGAATGCTGAAATCAATTGAGGAGCAAGATGGAATACTCTTAATAAAGTTGCTCCCTACATTTGTTGGCTGTCCCGCTCTAGATATCATAAAGGGAAATGTAATGAACGCCTTGAAGGAGCAGACGAATATAACCAACGTCAATGTCGAGTTTGTGATGAATCCGCCATGGACGTCGGATCGAGTATCGGCAGAAGGAAGAGAAAAACTGAAGCAGTTTGGAATTGCCCCCCCGCCGAAAAAAATGGAAGAGGATGGATCGTGGCATGTGGACTGTCCATATTGTGGCTCTACGTACACAACCCTTGATAATATATTCGGGCCCACAGCCTGTCGGAGCATACTCTACTGTAAAAATTGCAAGAATCCATTTGAAGCAATGAAGCCTATTTCTACATTGATGTAGATCAATACTAAATAAAAGGAGAGATTTTTAATGGTTAAATTAATCGCATTATACAAACATCCAGAAAACAGGGAAGAATTTGATGAGCATTATTTCAATACTCATGGACCGATTACAGCAAAAATTCCTGGACTTCGTAAAATGGAAGTGACGAAGGTTGTCGGTTCTCCAATGGGTGGAGAAGGAAAGTATTATTTAATGTGCGAAATGTATTATGACAGTCATGAAGCGTTAAAAACGGCGATGAAAACAGACGAGGCAAAAGCTTCTGGAAAGGATCTTATGTCTTTTGCTGGTGATTTGGTTACATTGATGATCGGTGAAGAAGTGAATGAGTAAGACCTACGAGTTTATCAATGTCCATGAACAGGATGGGGTTGGCTTCGTAGAATTAAATCGCCCTAAGGTATTAAACGCTATCAATCGAGTAATGGTTTCAGAAATTCTCAATGCCTTTGAAGTATTTGATCAAAACGATGAGGTTCGGGTTATTATGCTAACAGGTAAGGGAAGAGCCTTTGCTGCTGGGGCTGATATTGATGAAATGGCAGGAGATGGTGCGATTGATTTTGAGCTTCTTAATCAATTTGCTGATTGGGATCGAATCGCAGTGGTGAAAAAACCGATTATTGGTGCCATTCAAGGGTTTGCTCTTGGAGGCGGACTTGAACTGGCTCTTTGCTGCGATCTGCTCTTTGCTGCAGACGATGCGGAAATTGGCTTTCCTGAAGTAAATCTTGGGGTAATGCCAGGAGCAGGAGGAACACAGCGCTTAACCAAGTTAATCGGAAAGACGAAAGCAATGGAATGGCTTTTTACTGGAGAAAGAATGAAAGCTGAAGAAGCCTGTCAATTAGGCATCATAAATCGAGTAGTATCACGTGAAGTATTAATGGAAGAAACGGAAAGAATGGCCAGAAAGCTTGCTGAGAAGCCACCGCTTTCACTAAGACTGATCAAAGAATCTGTCTTAAAAGCAATGGACTATCCATTATACGAGGGTATGCAATATGAAAGAAAGAACTTTTACCTGTTGTTTGCTTCTGAGGACCAAAAAGAGGGCATGAACGCTTTTATCGAGAAAAGAAAGCCAAATTTCAAAGGGAAATAAAAGGAGGGATACATACATGTTCGAAACGATTTCCTATGAAATACGTAATCGCGTAGCCTGGATTACGATGAAGCGTCCAGACAAACTTAACGCCTTCATTAAGCAAATGAATCAAGAAATTCAAAAGGCATTTAAACAAGCAGGGCGTGATGAAGAGGTTAGAGCGATTGTCATTACAGGTGAAGGACGCGCCTTTTGTTCGGGACAGGACTTGAGTGAAGTCGAAGAAAATATGAACCTTGGCGAGGTTTTAAGGAATCATTATGGACCAATGGTAAAAGAAATCTCTCAATGTGAGAAACCGATTATCGCTGCCGTTAACGGTGTTGCTGCGGGGGCAGGGATGAGTCTGGCTCTTGCATGTGATTTCCGCCTTCTTTCCGAAAAGGCTAGTTTTGTCCAAGCATTCATTCATGTCGGGCTCATTCCAGATGCAGGAAACCTTTACTATTTAACGAGATTAGTAGGGCGGGCAAAAGCATTGGAGCTAGCTGTGTTAGGTGAAAAGGTCTCAGCGGAGAAAGCGAAAGAGCTAGGACTAGCAACAGAGGTTATTTCAATAGACGAATGGAACGAAAAAGTAGAAGCATTTGCCGTCAGATTAGCGAACATGCCAACAAAAGCGATTGGATTAATTAAACGCTACCTAAATGAAAGTGACAAAGAGGATCTTCATGCCTATTTAGAGAAAGAAGCCTATGGGCAAAGAATTGCCGGTTTAACAGAAGATCATCGTGAAGGCGTTACAGCGTTTATGGAAAAAAGAAAGCCTGAATTTACAGGAAAATAAATTCTACTAAGGGGATGAAACGATGTCTACAGTAAAAGAACAAAATTTTGAAGTACTTGATATGAAACGAGAACATTACGGATTGGTAATCAATGGTCAAAGAGCGAATAGTACTACTGGAGAAACTTTCACTACTTATAATCCTGCAACAGGGGAAGCAATTGCAACAGTAGCAAAAGCATCCATTGAAGATACTGAAAAAGCTGTGCAAGCTGCAAGACAGGCTTTTGATCATGGGAAGTGGAAGAAGTTCCCTGTAAATAAACGCTCTCGTGTTCTGAACAAAATTGCAGGGATTATGCGATCTCGTTTTAATGAGCTAGTATCACTAGAAATTTTAGATAGTGGTAAATCACTATCTGCTGCACAAGGTCAAGTCATGCAAGCAATCGAAGACTTTGAATTTTATGCAGGTGCGATAGTCGGCCATCGTGGTTCCGTCAATAATGTGCCAGGTCAATTCCAAAATGTAGCGGAAAAAGAGCCTGTAGGTGTCTGTGCTCAAATTATTCCATGGAATTATCCACTTATGATGGCAGCATGGAAGGTTGCTCCAGCGATTGCAGCAGGTTGTTCTATTGTTGTCAAACCGGCGACGCTTACTCCGCTGACAGCCATCGTATTAGGAGAAATCTGTATTGAAGCAGGAGTCCCAGAAGGGGTTGTCAATGTTGTTCCTGGATCAGGTTCAAGTGTTGGAAATTACTTAGTTGAACATAAGAATGTTGATAAAGTAGCGTTCACTGGTTCGACTCCAATTGGGAAAAATATTATGGAGCGTGCTTCTCAAACACTTAAGCGTGTCACATTAGAGCTTGGCGGAAAATCTCCTAACCTCGTATTTGACGATGCCGATGTAGATGCAGCTGTAGACGGATCACTATTTGGTATTTTCTATAACACGGGTCAATCCTGTGAAGCACGTTCTCGTCTTTATGTCCATGAAGATATTTATGATGAGTTCATGGAGAAGTTTGTTGTAAAAACGAAAAAGCTTACATTAGGTGACCCATTTGATAAAGGAACACATATCGGTGCGATTATATCTCAAGATCAACTTGATGTCATCGACGGCTATGTTCAGTCCGCTAAAGAAGAAGGAGCTACCGTCCTTACAGGTGGTAAAGTCGCGAAGATGGAAGGATTTGAAAATGGGTACTGGTATGAGCCAACGATCATAACAGATGTTAATCATGAAATGAAAGTTGTCAAAGAAGAAATCTTCGGGCCAGTTGTCGTCGTCATGAAGTTTAGTGATGAAAAAGAGGCCATCAAACTAGCTAATGATTCAGAATATGGACTTGGTTCAGCAATTTGGACGAAGGATTATGGTCGCGCAACAAGAGTATCTAAAGCAATTCAAGCAGGGATTGTAATGGTGAACTGTCCATTCTCTGCCTTCCCAGGTACCCCATTTGGTGGATATAAACAATCTGGATTCGGCCGTGAGCTATGTATTGAAACACTAGATTTATATACAGAAACAAAAAGTATTATCTCTTACTATGGAAATCGTCCATTGAATCCATTTGGTGTGTAATCAATAAAGAATTTTTATAAAGGCTGTTTTCTAAAAGATTGTTGTTTTTTAAATCATAAATTTTTGTAAAAAGGTTGGTCTTCGCTGCAGGTCCAAGACTCCTGCGGGAGTAGCGGGACAGGTGAGACCTAAGCAGGAGCAAGGCGACGAGGATGCTCACCGACCGCCCCGCGGAAAGCGAGCATCCTTTCGTTGCAACCAACTAACTCCTTTTCAAATAACAACAATGTTTATGGTATACAGCCTATTTAAAAAAGGGGCTGCACTAAGCGGAGGCTGATCCTATCATCTTTGGGTCATCTCCATTAGTCAGTCCCTATCTTACATAGGAATGTAAAAGGAGGGGACCATATTGGTTCATTCAATTGTTGTGATCGGTTCAGGTGTCATGGGAAGAGGAATTGCTTATGTTAGTGCACTTGGAGGGTTTCAGACCACTCTAGTAGATATAAAGGATGAACAACTAGATAGTGCAAATAAAGAGATTTCAGCTATTTTTGAAAAGGGAATAGATCGCGGGAAAATAACAAGTGAAGAAAAAGATTTAGCCGTCAAACGCTTATCTTTTTCTACGAATCTAGCTGAAGCGGCAAAGGAAGCAGACCTGATTATCGAAGCGGTTCCTGAAAAAACCTCTATTAAACAAGCGGTCTTTGAAACCGTGGATCAGCATGCGGGAGAAAATTGTTATTTTGCCACCAATACCTCGACAATGAGTCCAACAGAAATTGCTTCATTTACGAAACGACCGCACCGTGTTATTGCGATGCACTTTTTTAATCCTGTCCACAAAATGCCGCTCATCGAAATTATTCGAGGTCTAGAAACAAGCGATGAAACTGCCGAGGTTATTGAGGCTGTTGCGAAGCAAATGGGGAAAGAAACGGTTGTCGTAAATGAATTTCCTGGTTTTGTGACGAGCCGAATTAGTGCACTAGTTGGGAATGAAGCCTTTTACATGCTTCAAGAAGGTGTAGGTTCACCAGAAGAAATTGATAAGGCTATTAAGGTTGGGCTGAACTATCCGATGGGCCCATTTGAGCTCGGGGATTTAGTTGGTCTTGATGCAAGGCTAAACAATTTAAGATATTTACATGAAAAATTAGGTGAAAAGTATCGCCCTGCACCACTTTTAGAAAAATACGTGAAAGCAGGAAGATTAGGAAGAAAAACCGGACGCGGTGTTTATGATTATCATGATAATAAGTAAGGAGGTAACGTTATGAGAGAAGTGGTTGTAGTGGATGCTGTCCGTACACCCATTGGAAAATATAAAGGGGCATTAAAAGGCATTCGTCCAGATGACCTGGGGGCGATTGTTATTAAGGCTTTGCTTGAAAGAAACCTGAACCTGCCACCTGAACAAATTGAAGAAGTTGTATTTGGAAATGCCAATGGAGCTGGGGAGGACAACCGGAATGTAGCCAGAATGTCTGCTCTTCTTGCAGGACTACCAGTTGAAACGGGGGCAACCACATTAAATCGTTTGTGTGGTTCAGGATTAGATGCAGTCAATTATGCTGCCCGTTCCATAATGGCAGGAGAAGGAGATATTTTCATTGCTGGGGGAACGGAGAGCATGACAAGAGCACCACTCGTAATGGCAAAGCCAGAGAGTGACTTTCCAAGGGGAAATATGGAAATGTACGATACCACAATTGGCTGGCGGTTTGTTAACTCTAAGCTAAAAGAGATGTATGGAACTGACAGTATGCCAGAAACAGCTGAAAACGTGGCCAAAAGGTTTGGAATTTCAAGGGATGAACAGGATGAGTTTGCGCTTCATAGTCAAATGAAGGCAAAGCAGGCTATAGAAGAAAATCGCTTTAAAGAGGAAATTGTCCCTGTTCATTATCAAGACCGCAAAGGAAATCAGTTCGTCTTTTCTGAAGATGAACACCCTCGTCCCTCTACAAGTATCGAAAAGTTGGCGAAATTAAAGCCAATTTTTCAAGATGGGACGGTAACAGCCGGAAACGCATCAGGTGTAAATGATGGAGCTTCCGCGCTTCTATTAATGACTCGTGAAAAAGCGGATGAGCTTGGTTTAAAACCATTGATTAAATATGTCGTTTCGGCAACAGCTGGACTAGAACCATCAGTAATGGGATTAGGTCCCATCTATTCATCTAATAAAGCATTACAACGGGCAGGGTTATCTGCAGAAGATCTCGGGCTGGTTGAATTGAACGAAGCCTTTGCAGCTCAATCGATTGCTTGTATTAAGGAGCTCGGACTTGATCAGGAGAAGGTTAATGTAAATGGAGGCGCGATTGCGTTTGGTCATCCTTTAGGGGCAAGTGGAGCACGTATTCTTACTACATTAATCTATGAAATGAAAAAAAGAGAGACCCAATACGGATTAGCTACTATGTGTATCGGAGTAGGACAAGGGATTTCAACCATTGTAGAAAACGTAGAGTAAAAGAATTCCATGGAGTAATTTTCTCTGTGGAATTTTTTGCTATCCTTTTATTACTTCCAAAAGGGATTAAAATTTGGCTGCTTTCTTCAAATATCGTAAATGGGCAAGAAAAAGGTCGTTCATAAAGGGAATGAACGACCAAATATCATCAGTGTGGAAGAGAAAGGTTGTTCATAAAGGGAATGAACGACCAAATATCGTAAGTGTAGAAGAGAAAGGTCGTTCATAATGGGGATGAACGACCAAATATAGTAAATGGGCATAAGAAAGGTCGTTCATAAAGGAGATGAACGACCAAATATCGTAAGTGGGCAAGAGAAAGGTCGTTCATAATGGGAATGAACGACCAAATATCGTAAGTGGGCAAGAGAAAGGTCGTTCATAATGGGGATGAACGACCAAATATAGTAAATGGGCATAAGAAAGGTCGTTCATAAAGGAGATGAACGACCAAATATCG
>NZ_JAFBDZ010000006.1 GCF_016908495.1 Rossellomorea pakistanensis
ACGACCAAATATAGTAAATGGGCATAAGAAAGGTCGTTCATAAAGGAGATGAACGACCAAATATCGTAAGTGGGCAAGAGAAAGGTCGTTCATAAAGGGGATGAACGACCAAATATTGTCAGTGGGGAAGAGGAAGGTCGTTTATAATGGGAATGAACGACCAAATATCATCAGTGTGGAAGAGAAAGGTTGTTCATAAAGGGAATGAACGACCAAATATCGTAAGTGTGGAAAAGAAAGGTCGTTCATAATGGGGATGAACGACCAAATATAGTAAATGGGCATAAGAAAGGTCGTTCATAAAGGGAATGAACGACCAAATATCGTAAGTGGGCAAGAGAAAGGTCGTTCATAAAGGGAATGAACGACCAAATATCGTAAATGGGCATAAGAAAGGTCGTTCATAAAGGAGATGAACGACCAAATATTGTAAGTAGGGAAGAGGAAGGTCGTTTATAAAGGGGATGGATGACCAAATATCGGAAAGCGAGTTCCTTCCGCTTTAACCACCCCTTTCAAATAGCAACAAAGCTTCCGAAATCAGCCAAAAATTTAAATGCTTCATTTCAAATTCTCATGATCTTTATGATAGAATGTTTGGTAAACGTAAATGGAACGTCATGTTATTGTTATTTTGAAAAAGCAAAAGTGTGATGGGTTTGAAAGAAAGAGGAGAGTTAGTATGAATACAAGATCAATGATTTTTACGGTTTATGGTGACTATGTCCGGCATTATGGAAACAAAATTTGGATTGGGAGTTTAATTCGCTTGCTTAATGAATTTGGCCATAATGATCAGGCGGTCCGAGCGGCTATTTCTCGAATGAATAAGCAGGGATGGGTACAGGCAGAGAAACAAGGGAATAAGAGTTTCTATTTTCTAACAGAACGTGGAGTAAGGAGAATGGAGGAGGCTGCAAACCGTATCTTCAAGCTAAAACCAGAAGAATGGGATGGGAAATGGCGGATTCTTATGTATACGATTCCAGAGGAAATACGTAATATTCGTGATGAGCTTCGGAAGGAATTGGTTTGGAGTGGCTTTGGGACACTTTCAAACAGTTGCTGGATCTCGCCTAATAATCTCGATAAACAAGTGAGTGATTTAATCGATAAATATGATATTAAGCAATATGTTGACTTTTTTATCGCAAACTATGAAGGTCCTGGAGAAAACCAACGACTCATCGAAAAAAGCTGGGATTTAAACGAAATCAATGATCGTTACCAGGAATTCATCACCCATTATAGTCAAAAATACGTAATCGATAAAAATAAAATAGAAAAAGGAAAAATGTCTGATGCGGAATGCTTTGTAGAAAGAACGAAGCTCGTGCATGAATATCGAAAGTTTTTATTTGTCGATCCAGGTCTTCCAGAGGAGCTTCTTCCAGCTAAGTGGCTAGGGGGCCATGCTGCAACGCTATTTGCACAATATTACAAGGAACTGGCACATCCTGCATCACGGTTCTTTGAATCTGTTTTTAAAGAAGGAAATGAGCTGACAAATAAAGATCAAGCTTATAATATGTTCGATCATCCACTAATTCTTGATTAATAGGAGAGGGTTCAATGAATCGATTAACAGATATCCTAAACATCCAGTACCCGATTTTACAGGGAGGGATGGGCAATATAAGTAATGCCAAGCTAACAGCAGCCGTATCGGAAGCAGGGGGTTTGGGAACAATCGGAGCAGGAACAATGCTCCCAGACGAAGTAGAAGAGATCATTCTTGAAACTAAAACATTTACAGATTATCCCTTTGCTTTAAATATTCCACTCTCTGTTACCCTGTCTGTTGAACAAATGGTGGGACTGGTTCTAAAGCATCAACTATCGGCAGTATCTTTATCTGCCGGAAACCCTGCCCCATTTATTTCGGCCTTTAAAGAAAAAGGCATTGCGGTGATTTGTGTAGTGGCATCGGCTAAACAGGCAAAAAAAGCGGAAGCAGCAGGAGCTGATATTATCGTGGCGGAAGGGTATGAAGCCGCTGGAATTAACTCTTCTTTAGAAACAACGACACTTACGCTCATCCCTCAAGTGATTGATGCTGTGTCTATTCCAGTCGTCGCAGCTGGAGGTATAGGGGATGGAAGAGGGTTAGCTTCTATCCTGGCTCTGGGTGGCAGTGGGGTGCAAATGGGAACGCGTTTAATTGCCACAAAAGAGGCACCCTTCCATGAAAATTACAAAAACACATTGCTTGAAGCAGATGACAAAGGAACAGTCATCTTAGGTAGAAGCTTTGGAAAAGTTCGCCGTGTGATGAAAACGCCGTATGCCGATTATCTTCTTAGAATTGAAAATGAAGTGCCGTTAGAGCACTATGCTGAACAAACCTCAGAAGATTATCACCGAATTGGTGCTTTAAAAGGCGAACTCGATAAAGGGTTTATCAACGGAGGGCAGATTAGTAGTCTTGTGTCAGATATTCCAACGGTAGCTGAATTATTTACTAGAATGGTAGAGGAAGCTAAAGGAAAGTTGAGGGAGGCTCAAAGATTATTGTAGGGGCTTATGATTTGGGCCCTGCAAATTAGTGAAAGCAAGAATGGGTACCTCAAAGGAGTCCAATGAGGCCCTGAAAGAGTGGAAAAGTGAAAATGAAGGCCACCAAGGAGTCCAATGAGGCCCTGAAAAAGCGGAAAAGTGAAAATGAAGGCCACCAAGGAGTCCAATGAGGCCCTGAAAAAGTGGAAAAGTGAAAAAGAGGGCCTCAAAGGAGTCCAATGTGGCCCTGAAAAAGTGGAAAAGTGAAAAAGAGGGCCTCAAAGGAATCCAATGAGGCTCTGAAAAAGCGGGAAAGTAAAATAGAGGGCCACAATAGGGAAAGGAGCTTTTTTATATCTTCTTATTTAAAACAGAAATATTCAAAAATGCAAAAAGCCCCATTATAAAAACAATGATTCATTCTAAATAGCCCCTTCTTTGAGAACGGATCCCAGCACTCCTAATCAACAGCAACCGTTCCTTCAAACCCCTCCCTATGGTAGAAATTGACACCCCAACATAAAAAAGAGCCCCAACTGCAGAAAGATCTTATCATAAATTCAATCATAAACTTCCTCTTCAAAAAACCTCTCTGTAATCAGGTTCTTCAGCACAAACCGTCTAAAGCACTTGTTCGCCCCTACCAGGAAAATCAAAACACAAGCTCCATCAAAAGAATCTACTCTTTCATGGAGGGACAGTCACTACGAACCTAAAAGAAAAAGCACTCGCAAGAGTTCAAAACACAAAAAGAAAAGCAGAAACTCTAGAAAAAATCAAATGAAAAGTATATACTTATACCAAATTTCAAATTTTCGGAATATTATTGACTTTCATATAACCTGAGTGATAATATAACGTTGTATTCACGATATGTGTATTGATTATCATATAATTCTTGTCTTTATTGTGAATCTTTGGGAGTTATTAGTCATTTGACTAATAAAAATATAAAAAAGGAATAAAAGGGGGATTTATTTGTGAGAAAAAGTTTGCTGCTAGTGGTTGCTTCCATGTTGGCATTAATGCTTGCTCTAGCAGGCTGTGGAAGTGAACAGGGTTCGAACTCAACAGAAAAGGAAGACAAGAAATACGTCATTGGTGCAACCCAGATCCTAGAACATCCATCTTTAGATGCTGCATTTAAAGGTTTTAAGAAGGCATTAGAGGATGAAGGGTTTAAAGAGGGAGAAAATGTTGAGTATGACTTTCAAAACGCTCAAAATGACCAAAGTAATGCCCAAACGATTGCAAATAACTTTGTTGGTGATAAAGTAGACTTGATTTTTGCTAATTCAACTCCAAGTGCATTAAGTGCGTTAAATGCGACGAAAGAAATCCCTATTGTATTTACCTCTGTTACAGATCCAGTAGGTGCTGGATTAGTTAAAGCTTTAGATGAGCCTGGGGAAAATATCACAGGAACATCTGATACACATCCGGAGGCAATTTCAAATACGGTTAATTTTATGATTGATGAGGTAGGAATTAAGAAGATTGGAATTGTTTACAATTCTGGTGAGCAGAATTCTGTAGTTCAAGTCAAAGAAGTCGAAAAGATTGCTAAGGATAAAGGGGCAGAAGTAGTAACAGCCTCAGTTGCAACCTCTGCTGAAGTAAAGCAAGCAGCTGAATCATTAGTTGGGCGTGTAGATGCAATCTATATGCCAACGGATAATACCGTTGTATCAGCAATTGAAGCCCTTATTGGAATTGCAAATGAAAAGGATATCCCATTATTCGCAGGGGATCTTGATTCGATGGAACGTGGAGCTGTAGCCGCAAGTGGCTTTAATTATGAGGATCTTGGCTACCAAACAGGATTAATGGCTGCTCAAATTTTAAAGGGTGAGAAGAAGCCTTCTGAACTAGATATTGAATATCCTAAAGACTTTACATTGGTAATTAATAAAGAAGCTGCAGAAAAGCAAGGGATAGAAGTTAAAGAAGAGTGGAGCGAAATTGGGAAGTTTCTTGAATAAGAAAGGATGATTCTTAGTGTTCACTGCAATTTTTGGTTCCTTTGAATCGGGAATCATCTATGCCATTATGGCTTTGGGTGTCTATTTAACTTTTAGAATACTAGATTTTCCGGATCTAACGGTAGATGGAAGTTTTGTTACGGGGGCTGCCGTCGCAGCCACCATGATTGTTGGAGGGACAAACCCTTTTGTTGCCACACTGGTGGCTATCGCAGCAGGTTTTGTGGCTGGTTGTTTAACAGGTGTTTTACACACGTTTGGAAAGATTAATGCACTTTTATCAGGTATTTTGATGATGATCGCTCTTTATTCCATTAATCTACGGATTATGGGAAGGTCCAATGTCCCGCTTCTCAATACAGATACATCCTTTACATCTGTAGAAAATGTTTGGGCAAGTCTTGGCTTCGATTCTTTTTTCAACGGAATTCTTTCAGCTGTTGGATTGGGAGACTCTCTTCCTAGTACATGGGGAGTTCTGATTTTTATGATCTTTGTTACGTTTGCGATAAAATTTTTAACAGATCGTTTTCTTGCTACTGAAATTGGTCTAGCATTAAGAGCTACTGGTGATAATCAAAGAATGATTCGAAGCTTTTCGGCGAATACGAATCTATTAATCATTCTTGGACTAGGAATCTCTAACGCTATGGTTGCATTATCTGGAGCACTTATTGCCCAGTATGGCGGTTTTGCAGATGTTGGTATGGGGATAGGGATGATCATTATCGGTCTTGCTTCAGTAATAATCGGGGAAGCCCTATTTGGAACGAAAACGATTGTTCGAACCACTTTAGCGGTTATTGGAGGGGCGATTATCTACCGTATTGTAGTCAGCCTCGCATTAAGGGTAGAGTTTCTCGAGACGGGGGATATGAAGCTTATTACGGCAACGATTGTGATATTAGCTCTCATTACACCTAAGGTTCTAGACCACTATCGAGAGAAGAAACGGAAAGCAGTCAAAAATGCAGAAAGATTACAAAAGGTTGCCGTACCAAGTGAAGGAAAGGGTGATAATGGTGCTACACTTAAATCAGATTCATAAAGTCTTTAACGAGGGTACACCAGATGAAAAAATTGCCCTTGATAATATTAATCTGAAATTAAACCCTGGGGACTTTGTTACGGTCATTGGAAGTAATGGTGCAGGGAAATCGACCTTAATGAATATTATTTCTGGTGTAATCCTTCCTGATACCGGTTCTGTCAATATTAATGATAAAGAAGTTAGTAGAGTGTCTGAGTATAAACGTTCCCGATTAATTGGGAGAGTTTTTCAGGACCCAATGGCAGGAACGGCACCATCTATGACGATTGAAGAAAACCTAGCAATGGCTTATTCAAGAAATAAGACACGTACATTAAAGCGAGGGGTTTCAAAGAAAAGAAAAGAGCATTTTAAAGACGTCTTGGAAACTCTTCATCTTGGTTTGGAGAATCGCCTGAATGCGAAGGTAGGGTTATTATCTGGGGGAGAACGCCAAGCGCTTTCCTTATTGATGGCAACCTTTACAGAGCCAGCGATTCTACTATTGGATGAGCATACCGCTGCTTTAGATCCATCAAGAGCAGAATTAATCACTAATTTGACCAGGGAAATTGTCGATCAGTATCATTTAACAACATTGATGGTAACCCACAATATGCAGCAAGCGATTGATCTTGGCAACAAGCTGATTATGATGGATAAAGGACAGATCATTTTAGAAGTAAATGAAGAAGAAAAGAAAAACTTAACAGTACCTGGATTACTGAATGAGTTTCAAAGAATTAGAGGATCACAAATGTCGAGTGACCGAGCATTATTATCCTAATAAAGCAATGGGCCAAATACGGCTCATTGTTTTTTTATGGAATAGGTGTCTCTTGAAATCATTTAATCTTTCTTCAAACAAAAGTGCTTCCACTTCTCCAGATGGGCTTGGTCTTCGAAATATAGACCGAGTTTTTCATAAGGTAAGAAAGTATAAAAAATTTGGAGTGTTTACAGATGAAAAAGTTTGTCATTGTCCAGCCCCTAGGCTTTCGAGTCATAAGCCAAGCCCACCTAGAAAGGGAAAAATCACCCTTTTTAGGTGACTCGACTTATGCTTGTCAGAGGTCCACAGGATGTGGGTCAGAAAGGCGTTGCCACAGAAGGTGGCGAACTTAGCCTTTCATCCTCTTTTCAAGGCCCTTGCGCATTTCTTAGTTTTTTAAATTTTTTTAATTAATTGACTATTAGTAATACAAAATGTTATTATATCGTTGAATAAACGTTATATAGATAATGTATTATTTACTTTAAAGGGGTGAAGAGATGAAGTCTGGAATGGAAGTAGGACGACAAGCGTCGATTATGTTCACCGTGACCCCAGATATGTTCGCTCAATTTGAAGGTGAGGTCGTTCATCCTGTCTACTCAACTGTTTCAATGGTCTATCATATGGAATGGGCTTCAAGAAAAATCATTCTTCCATATCTAGAGGATGAAGAAGAAGGAATGGGTGGTGCTGTTACGGTTCAACATCTGGCACCAAGTAGTGAAGGGTCTTCGGTTACTGTGACAGCGACGGTGACAAAAATAATAAAAAATGTCGTGATAACGGCAGTAGAGGCAAGGAACCAAAAAGAAATCATTGGCAAGGGAGAAGTAAAGCAAGTGGTGCTCCCTAAATCCAAAATTAGCGGTTTGATTGATCATTCCTTCTTTTAATCTACTTTTATTTTTGATGTGGTATGTAAGCGATTTCAAAAACTGTTGCAATGAGGTGAAAGTAGATGGATATGTTTGAAAAAATAAAAAATCATGAGCAAGTTGTTTTCTGTAATGATGAAGATACAGGCTTAAAGGCCATTATTGCTATACATAATACAACTCTTGGCCCGGCATTAGGCGGCTGCAGAATGCGCCCGTATCGTTCTGTTGATGAAGCCTTAGAAGATGTTTTACGTCTTTCAAAAGGAATGACTTATAAATGTGCTGCTGCAGATGTTGATTTTGGCGGTGGAAAAGCGGTTATTATTGGAGATCCAGTGAAAGACAAGAATCCTGAACTTTTCCGTGCTTTTGGTCAGTTTGTAGAGTCGCTTAATGGTCGTTTTTATACGGGAACAGATATGGGGACAACACCAGAGGATTTCGTCTATGCCCTTAGAGAAACGAATTGCATTGTCGGAGTGGATGAAGTATATGGCGGGAGTGGAGATTCTTCCATTCCAACGGCCTTAGGGGTTCTATATGGATTAGAAGCAACGAATCACCGCTTGTGGGGATCAAAAGACCTTTATGGTAAACGTTATGCCATCCAAGGATTGGGGAAAGTCGGCATTAAGGTTGCTGAACGTTTGTTAGAAGAAGGAGCAGACCTTTATGTTACAGATATTAATCAGCCAGCAATCGATCATCTAGTTTCAAAAGCTAGAGGTATGGGTGCAGCCCTTAAAGTCGTATCAGGAGAAGAAATCTATTCTGCAGATGCAGATGTCTTTGTTCCTTGTGCCATTGGAGGGGTTATTAATGATAACACGATTGAGCAGCTAAAAGTGAAAGCAGTAGTAGGTTCTGCCAACAACCAGTTACTAAATCTCGATCACGGAAAGAAATTGCATGAAAAAGGGATTCTATACGCCCCTGATTATCTCGTTAATGCGGGAGGGCTTATTCAAGTGGCAGATGAGCTTTACGAGCCTAATAGGGAACGAGTTTTACAGAAAACGAGAGCCATTTATGATTCTCTTCAAATGATTTATACCCAAGCAGAGAATCAAGGAATCACCACGGTTGAAGCGGCGGATCGATTCTGTGAAGATCGTATTCATTCACGTTCCCGTCGGAATAGTTTCTTTTCTCATATGAAACGCCCGAAGTGGTCTGTTAGAACGTAAATGGCAATAACAGCTTTACACTTTAAAAAAAGAGGTGAAGAAATGGAAAGTCAATTTCCGATCATTCGATTAATGGATGAACAAGGTGAGTTTGTGTCTGAAGATAATGTAAAGGACATTACCCCTGAACTTGCCAAGACCTTTTACCGTCATCTGACACGAATAAGGGTGTTTGATCGCAAAGCAGTAAGTCTTCAGAGACAAGGAAGAATTGGAACATATGCTCCTTATGAAGGACAGGAGGCTTCACAGGTAGGAAGCGCTCTAGCATTAAATGAATCGGATTGGATGTTTCCTTCCTACCGAGATCACGGTGCGACCATGACTTTTGGTCATACATTACGAAATATCCTATTGTTTTGGAAAGGGCGAAACGAAGGCTGTGTTCCGCCAGATGGCAAGAGAATTTTCCCACCCGGTATTCCGATTGCGACACAATTACCGCATGCAGTTGGTGCTGCTTTTGCTGAAAAAAAGAAAGGGACCCGAAACGTGTCCATCGCTTATTTTGGTGATGGTGCAACATCTGAAGGTGATTTCCACGAAGGGCTGAACGTAGCAAGTGTCTTTCACGCTCCAGTCATCTTTTTTAATCAAAACAACCAATATGCTATTTCAGTACCCATTCACAAGCAAATGAAAACAAAGACGATTGCTCAGAAAGCATTGGCCTACGATATCCCAGGAATTCGCATAGATGGAAATGATGTGTTTGCGGTTTATTTTGAAACATTAAAAGCTGCCGAAAGAGCCAGAAACGGAGATGGCCCCACTCTCATTGAAGCGGTGACATGGAGATATGGTGCCCACACAACGGCGGATGATCCAACGAAATATCGAAATCAGCAAGAAAGTGAACGGAAGCGAAAGGTGAGTGACCCCATCTTAAGACTAGAAAAATTGATGAAAAATCAAGGCTGGTTTGATGATGAATGGGCAGCCTCTGTGGAAAAAGAGTCCATTCTTGAAGTGGAAAAAGCCGTCGAGGAAATGGAGAGCTTTGAGGAAGCGGATCCAAAAGTGATCTTTGATTATGTTTTTGAAAAACCTACATGGACGATCCAGCAACAAAGAGATCTACTTTTACAACAGCAGAGAGGTGAAAGCTAATGGAAACGGCGGTTAAGACCAAAACTTTAACAATGGTTGGCGCGATTACAGATGCGATGAGAACGATGATCAAGGAATCAGAGGATGTCCTTTTATTAGGTGAGGATATCGGTAAAAACGGTGGGGTATTTCGAGCAACTGATGGCTTGCAGGAGGAATTTGGAGAAGAAAGAGTTATTGATACACCATTGAGTGAAGCAGGCTTCATTGGGGCTGCGATTGGCATGGCGGTCAACGGTTTCCGTCCAGTGGCTGAGATTCAATTTCTTGGTTTTATTTATCCAGCGTATGAACAAATTATGACACATGCAACACGGATACGCTCACGTACATTAGGTCATTTTACTTGTCCGTTAGTCATTCGTGCTCCATACGGTGCAGGAGTAAGAGCACCGGAAATCCATTCTGACAGCACCGAAGCCATTTTCACCCATATGCCTGGTCTGAAAGTAGTTTGTCCATCCAGTCCGTACGATGCAAAAGGACTTCTCATTGCATCGATTGAAGATCCAGATCCTGTCCTATTTTTAGAACCGATGAGGATGTATCGATCTGTAAAGGAAGAAGTTCCGGAAGGGAAATACTCGGTTGAAATCGGAAAGGGAAAGCTGCTTAAGGAAGGCGAGCATGTTTCTGTTTTTGCTTGGGGAGCGATGATGAAAGTAGCAATGGATGCTGCCAGCTTAGCTTCTGAAAAAGGAATTAAGTGCGATGTGATTGACTTAAGAACACTCTATCCATTGGATAAGGAGATTATCTCTCAATCCGTTCAAAAAACGGGAAGGACAGTCATTGTCCATGAAGGGCATCAGACAAGTGGTGTGGGAAATGATATTTTAGCCATCATTAACGATTCTTCATTTCTTTATCAAAAAGCCCCGGTAGAGAGAGTTACAGGCTTTGACACACCAGTTCCATACTTTGGATTTGAGGATTATTACTTACCATCAACAGAGCGAGTAGTCAAAGCAATAGAAAAAGTAATGGAGTTCTAGGAGGGGTTACATGGAAGTAAAGCTGCACGATATTGGCGAAGGAATGACGGAAGCGCATATATGTCATTATTTCGTCAAAAAAGGTGATGAAGTAAAGGCTGACCAGCCGCTTGTAGAAGTTCAAACGGACAAAATGACAGCTGAGATCCCCGCACCAAGTTCTGGTGTCGTCAAGGAAATTATTGTGCGTGAAGGAGAGACCATTCCTGTTGGCACCACAGTGTTAATCATTGAACCCATCAGAAGTATGATTGCAAAGCCTAAACAGTCTATTGTTGTTCACTCACAAAGGGTTTTAGCATCTCCCTACACAAGGAAAATAGCAAG
Organism: Rossellomorea pakistanensis; assembly: GCF_016908495.1. Lineage (GTDB taxonomy): Bacteria > Bacillota > Bacilli > Bacillales > Bacillaceae_B > Rossellomorea > Rossellomorea pakistanensis. Next base: position 10,781 of record NZ_JAFBDZ010000006.1, read on the forward strand.
GGAAAAAGGAATTGCTATTGAAGAGATTAAAGGGACTGGTCCATCTGGAAGAATAATGGACAATGATGTATACGAATTTATGTCACAACAAAATACAAAAGAATACGAACCTCAAAAAATTCAAGAAACCACACCTCAGATAACCAACAAAGAGATCCATCAAGAAGTTATTCCATTTAGAGGCAGAAGGAAACAAATTGCCCATAAAATGAGTCAATCTTTAAAGACGATTCCACATTGTACCCATTTTGAAGAAATTGATATGACTGAATTGATACTCCTTAAAAATTCATTAAAAGGTAGAAACCTGTCCATATCGATTACTGGCTTTTTAGTTAAAGCACTATCGCTAGCCTTAAAAGAATACCCGATTTTCAATGCACGGTTGGATGAAAACAATGAACAAATAGTACTTGAAAAAGAACATCATGTTGGGTTAGCAACAGATACAGAAGAAGGACTTATCGTCCCGATTATTCGAAATGTAGAGAAGAAAAACGTAAAAGAAATTGCTGAAGAAATGAAAGTTCTTTCAAAAAAAGCTATTAACAATGAACTTACCGTTAAGGACGTCAGTGGTGGAACATTTACGGTGAGTAATGTTGGACCATTGCATGGATCTATCGGAGCAACCCCTATTATTAACCATCCTGAGGTAGCCCTTGTTTCTTTTCATAAAACGAAGAAGCGTCCAGTTGTCAATGATCAAGATGAAATTGTTGTTCGTTCAATCATGAATATATCGATGTCATTTGATCATCGAATCGCAGATGGAGCGACGGCTGTTGCCTTTACAAACCGTTTTGCTCAGCTGATTGAAAACCCAAGTCTAATGATTGTGGAGTTGATATAAATGGTTGTGGGCGAAATTACAGAAGAAAGAGATCTAGTGGTGATTGGAGGAGGACCTGGTGGATACCATGCGGCCATTCGAGCGAATCAGCTTGGATTATCTGTCACACTTGTGGAAAAAGAGGAGCTAGGCGGAGTTTGTTTAAATAAGGGCTGCATCCCTTCCAAGTTAATGACTCACTTTGCAAAGCGCTATAAAGCGATAGAACATGACAGGAATATGGGACTAGATATTAGTGCGGTCTCTATTAATCTTTCAAGACTACAAGAGTATAAAAAGAATTTAACAAGTGGATTAAAAAAAGGGGTAGAGTCACTTTGCAAAGCGAATAAGATAGAGATCTTGAAAGGGACGGCTATGTTTCTATCTGAAGATCGAATCGGTATCGAAAATGGGCATCAATATTCGATATATCGCTTTAAGAAAGCCATTATCGCAACAGGGAGCACGACACGGCCATCTCCCCATTTCCCTAATAACGACTCAAGATGTTTAGACTCGGCTTCTATATTTGAATTAAAGGAGCTCCCTGAAGAATTGATCGTCGAAGGCAGCGGTTATATTGAACTAGAAGTAGCTATGAGTTTTCAGGCATTAGGCAGTAAAGTGACCCTCATTCTCAACAGTGAATTAGATTTCGATCAGACGATGACTAAAGAACTATTTAGAGTTTTAAAGAAAAATAAAGTGAAAGTTTTAAAAGGCTATTCATTAAAAGAAATGAAACATGAAGGGTCTTCTCTTAAAGCCCAGTATTCTTCCGACGGTGGAGAGACGATTTTGGTTGAAGGCTCCCACTATTTTTCGGTAGGCAAACAGGTGCCCAATATTGAAGAACTGGGAATAGACCGTTTGAAGCTAGAGCAGAATGAAGAAGGATTTTTGATAGTAAATGAACAATGTCAAACCTCCTTGCCACATATTTATGCGATTGGTGATGTAACAGGAGGAAAGATACTTGCAACAAAAGCCATTAAGCAGGGAAAAGTGGCGGCGGAAGCGATTGCTGGATTCGCTTCAGAATATAATGAGTTCTTTCTCCCAGCAATTGTTCATACAATTCCAGCTATCGCTAGTGTTGGACTAACGGAAGAACAAGCAAAAGATCGTTATGAAATTATGACAAGTGTCTATCCATTAGGAGGAAATGGCTTTGCACAGTTGACCGGTGAGAAAGAGGGAGTCGTCAAAGTCATCATGGATCGTCAGAGTGATGTTTTATTAGGTCTTCATATGATGGGAAGCTCTGCTGTTGAGCTCATTTCAAGCTCGATTATTGGGCTTGAAATGGGAGGTAGAGACGAAGATTTCACCTTTCCATTCTATCCACATCCAAGTATAAATGAAAGTTTATTAGAAGCAGTAGAAGCTTTAAAAGGGAAAGCCATTCACCTGCCCCCTTCGAAACAAAGGGAGATCGCAAAGGTCTAAGTCTATACCAATGTCTGTTTTCGCAAACGTTGATTTACTACTGTCAAAATGATTCTGTATCCCTATGTGTGCTTGATGTCAGAAGGAGAGTTCGAATTGTAGAAATTGGTGATTAGCCAATTTCTTTATTTAATCGTTTCTCATCCGAAAGGAGCTATTCCGATGAACAATCGGCTCCGCTTTACCGCGGAGAAGCGTTCTCGCTTTACACCCCGCTCTTGATAGAAAAATAATAAATAATTAATATAATATTCAGAAATATAAATTGATGGAGGGATATGAAATGCAAGAAAAAACAGTACCAACAAATGCAAAAGTAGATGATTTCTTTCCAGTTAAAGAAGTGGATTATCTAGAATATTATACAGGTAACGCGAAGCAGGCTTGCCACTATTTCTGTACCGCTTTTGGTTTTAAACCAGTTGCATACTCTGGATTAGAAACAGGTAATCGCGAAACTGTTTCGTATGTTCTTCAACAAAATAAAGTCCGTTTAGTTATAACGGGTTCATTAAACGATAGCAGCCGAGTTTCCCAATTTGTTTTGAAACATGGTGATGGTGTAAAAGATATCGCCCTTACGGTTGATAATGTTGAAAAGGCTTACAGTGAAGCTGTTTCAAGAGGAGCAATCGAAATTACTCCTCCGATGACTCTTACTGATGAAAATGGAACAGTAAAGAAAGCAATCATTGGTACATACGGAGATACGATTCACACACTAGTTGAACGAAATGATTATAAAGGACTCTTTATGCCAGGCTTTGAGGCGCTAGATTCCACTACTCCATATAAAGATGCAGGAATTATCGGAGTAGACCATGTTGTTGGAAATGTAGAAAGAATGGAAGAATGGGTTTCCTATTATGAGAAAGTAATGGGCTTTAAAGAAATGAGACATTTTACCAACGATGACATTAATACGGAATATTCTGCACTTATGTCTAAGGTTATGCATAATGGTGGACGAATTAAATTTCCAATCAATGAGCCTGCAGAAGGAAAGAGAAAATCACAAATTGAAGAGTATTTAGATTTTTATAATGGCCCAGGTGTTCAACATATTGCGATTTTAACAGAGGATATTGTGAAAACGGTAGGAATTCTTAAAGAAAATGGTGTTGAATTTTTAAGCACACCAGATACTTATTACGATATGTTATCAGAACGAGTAGGAGAAATTGACGAAGAAATTGAAAAGATTAAAGAATTAAGTATTTTAGTAGACAGAGATGATGAGGGTTATTTGCTGCAAATTTTCACTAAACCTATTGTAGACCGTCCAACACTGTTTATTGAGGTTATTCAACGTAAGGGTGCAAGAGGGTTCGGTGAAGGAAACTTTAAAGCTCTTTTCGAGTCAATTGAGCGTGAACAAGAGCGTAGAGGAAATTTATAAAAGCAATTAAAGGGGCTGTTACAAGGGAAGATATCTTCTTCTCCTTAAGCCCCTCAACCTTGATGTAACCGGGGGGTTAATCATTGGTCGTGAAGTTTAAAACTAGAAAAAGAGTCGAGGCAATTGCTCCTTATGTATTAGGAAAAAGCTTAGAAGAGATAAAGATAGAGAATGGACTCTCACAAATACGAAAGCTATCAGAAAATGAAAATATATACGGATGCTCTCCAGAGGTAAAGAAATGGATCTCGTTCGAGGGAAGTGATCTTAATCTTTATCCAGATGGAATGGCTGTTGAGCTAACGAAAAAAGTAAGTGACTTTTTTAAGGTGGATCAGGACCAGCTTGTGTTTGGGAATGGATCAGATGAAGTGATTCGACTATTAACACGCGCTTACATTAGTGAAGGCGAGGAAGCCATAATGGCCGACGTAACGTTTCCTCGTTATCAAACAAATGTGTATCTTGAAGGAGGAACACCTGTCATTGTTCCACTTGAAAATGGAATCCACCACCTAGAAAACATGCTAGAAGCTATTACAAAAAAAACGAAAATGATCTTCGTCTGTAATCCTAACAACCCAACAGGGACGATTGTTGGAAGGGATGAGCTGTTATCTTTTATTAAGAAAGTACCAGAGCACATCCTCGTAGTGATAGATGAAGCATACGTAGAGTATGTTTCAACGGATGATTTTTTGCATACCGTTCCATTAGTCGAGCAATTTGAAAACTTAATTGTTCTTAGGACGTTTAGCAAAATATATGGTTTAGCGGGCCTTAGAATCGGATTTGGCATAATGAATAAAGAAATCACAGAGCAGCTCCGAAAAGTAAAGGATGTTTTCAATGTAAGTCGTTTAGCCCAGGGCGCTGCAAGGGTTGCTCTTGAAGATCAAGCTTTTATTAAAAAATGTTCTGAAAATAATTTAAAGGGAAGAAAGTTCCTTGAGGGTTCTTTTCAAAAAATGGGTCTTAATTATTTTCCATCACAATCGAACTTTATTATGGTGGACTGTGAACAAAACGGAGATGTCGTTGCAAGAGGGCTGATGAAAAAAGGAATCATTGTTCGTTCAGGAACATTATTGGGATATCCAACAACGTTACGTGTAACGATTGGATCAGATGAAGATAATCATTATTTCATTGAATCCCTAACTCAAGTGTTGAAAGGCGTGTGATGTCATGGAGTTAAGACCAGATGCGTTAGAGTGGAAAGATGCCTATAAGCTAATGGTGGGATCAATTTTACCAAGGCCCATCGCATTTGTATCAAGCGTAGATGAGAATGAGAATGTTAATCTTGCCCCTTTCAGTTTTTTTACAGCCATATGTGCCGATCCGATGCTAATCTGTTTTTCACCTATGAGAAAAGGGACGGATGGCAGTAAAAAGGATACATTATTCAATATTGAGCAAACGAAAGAATTTGTTATCAATATCGTAAGTGAAGATTTTGTTCAACAAATGAATGATACAGCCGTGGAATTTGATTGTGAGATTGATGAATTTGAACAGGCATCCTTAACAAAAGGAAATTCAGAAACCGTTCGGCCTCCATATGTAAAAGAAAGTAAGGTCCAATTGGAATGCACTCTCCATCAGGTTCTTCATTTTGGTGATAAACCAGGAGCAGGAAGTCTTGTCATTGGTAAAGTTGAGTTTGTCAGAATTGCAGATGATTTGTACTACGAGGGAAAAATTGACTCAGATTTACTTCAACCCGTAGGTCGTTTAGCTGGCCAATTATATACAAAACCAATGAGTGATACTTTTGAACTAGTGCGTAAAAGGTGAAACTATGAAGCTGATAACTTTTGAAAATAAAGAGGGAAAAGAAAGAATTGGATTGCTTATGAATGAAGGAGTACTGGATCTTTTTGAGAGTTCGAATGGGATGATCCCCAATAATATGGTTTCTTTTATAGAAAATCATGAAAAATATCTTCCCATGATTAATCCATTCTCAAATAGTCAACTGTATTCGAAAGAGGAGATAAAAGTAAAATCACCGCTTCCAAGGCCGGTTAGTGTCCGTGATTTTTATGCTTTTGAAGAGCATGTCAAAACGTCAAGGGCAAAGCGTGGACTTGATGTTGTACCTGAATGGTATGAGATTCCTGTTTTTTATTTTACGAATCATTTAGCCATTAAAGGTCCTGAAGAAGTTATTGAGAGGCCAATCGGATGTAAGTGGCTTGACTATGAGCTTGAAATAGCCTGTGTAATTGGTAAAGAGGGGAAAAATATTTCTAGGGAAGAGGCAGAAGACTACATTTTTGGGTACTGCATTATGAATGATTGGAGTGCTCGTGATTTCCAAAGACAAGAAATGAAAGTTGGATTGGGGCCAGCAAAAGGAAAAGACTTTGCGACCTCATTCGGCCCATACCTTGTGACAAAAGATGAACTAGAAGCCTATCGAGTAGGAGACCGTTATCAGTTAGAAATGACAGCTAAGGTTAATGGAAGGCTTCTTTCGCAAGGGAATTACGAGCAAATCTATTATTCGTTTGCAGAAATGATTGAACGGGCGTCCGCAGGGGTAACCCTCTATCCAGGCGAAGTTATTGGATCAGGGACTGTAGGAACTGGTTGTATTTTAGAGCTTGGAACGGATGTTCACCGCTGGCTTGAACCTGGTGATGAAATAGAATTAGAGATTACGGGATTAGGGGCATTAAAAAATACTGTAACGGAAGGAGGAGTTTGATGTATTACCGTAAGCTAGGGAAAATACCTAAGAAAAGACATACGATGTTTAAGAAGGAAGATGGTAGTCTTTTTCGTGAGCAAGTAATGGGAACAAAGGGCTTTTCAGGAACACAATCCATTTTGTATCACCACCATTTGCCTACAGAGGTGGTAAAGTCTGAAGTTGTAAAAAAATATCTTCCCGAATATGAAATAGAGGATGAGAAGGCATTAAGACACCGTCACTTTTTAACAAGTGAAGTAAAGAGAACAGGAAATGGTCTTGATGCCCGCGAGTATATACTGGGGAATGATGATCTGCTTATCGGAACGGCTCAGGTTACAGAAAATATGGGCTCTTATTATCGTAATGGTGATGGAGATGAAATGCTTTATATCCACTACGGAAAAGGGAAAATTGAGACAATGTTTGGTACACTCAGCTATCGGCCAGGAGACTATGTAACAATTCCAATTGGGACGATTTATCGAATGATGCCGGAAGAGGAAACAAAGATGCTTTTTGTCGAATCCTTCAGCCAAATTACGACTCCAAGGAGATATCGTAATGAATATGGGCAGCTTCTTGAGCATAGCCCATTTTGTGAACGTGACCTTAGAGGGCCGGAGACATTGGAAACTCACAGTGCTAAGGGTGAGTATGAAGTTTTAACTAAATCAAGAGGCTATATTCATTCCCATATTTTAAATCATCATCCACTTGATGTTGTGGGATGGGATGGCTATTTATATCCTTGGGTGTTCAATATTGAAGATTTTGAACCGATCACAGGAAGGGTACATCAGCCGCCGCCAGTCCATCAAACCTTTGAAGGTCATAACTTTGTGGTGTGCTCCTTTGTTCCGAGACTGTATGATTACCATCCAGAATCGATTCCAGCTCCGTACTACCACAGTAATGTGAACAGTGATGAATTGCTTTATTATGTGGAAGGCAATTTTATGAGTCGTAAAGGAATTAAACAAGAATCGATTACACTTCATCCAAGTGGTATTCCTCATGGGCCACATCCAGGAACAACAGAAGCGAGTATCGGTAAGAAAGAGACATTGGAATTAGCCGTCATGATCGATACGTTCCGTCCATTAAAAATTGTAAAGTCTACGACTGGATATGAGGACGATCACTACATGTATACATGGATTGAGAAATAATTTATTACTCAAAGAACTTCGCATAGGAAGAAAGCGAAGTTCTTTTTTAAAGTGAAATTAGTGGGTATATATTGAATAAATGGTAATATTATACTATGGTAGTATAAGAGGAAAAAAGTAAACAGAATTCTATTAATTCGTTTAGATATAGAATGTATAAAACCTTTTTATTCTCAAATAGGGGAGTTGGAGTATATATGGCACTAAATTTCACAAAAGCATTTTCTTTCAAAACCATCGAATTTCATGACAAAAAAGAAGCGGATATTAATGGGCTTGAACATTTAGAAGTAAAGACAAGCTCTACAGATGTAAGAGTTGAACCAACAGATGGGGATACCCTCGTGGCAAAACTTGAAGGGAAGATTAGTGAAAAGCTTGAAGAGGAATACGAGCTAGTTTTGGAGAAAAAGGGAAATATTCTAGAGATTTATATTGCTGACCGAGGCGGGTTTAAGCTTCAAGTAGGAGTCACCATTAAAGATTTGAATCTTAACATTAAGGTTCCAAATAAGCTTTGGAAAAGTATTACCTTCGAAACATCTTCTGGGGATATTGATGTATTGAATATGAAGGCGGATCATATGGAATTAATTGCGAGTTCAGGAAATGTTCTAGCGAAAGAATTGTTAATTTCTGATCGTTTTTCTTCAAGAACAAATAGTGGTGATGCTGATATTATTGATGTTGATTCAAGCATTATGGAAATAAAAGCAAGCAGTGGAACCATTCTTCTACAAAGAGTGACTTCTGAAAAAATCAGAATGTACACTTCATCCGGAGATGTGATCGTAAAGCAGGGAGCAGGAACGATTACAGCAGAAACAAGCTCAGGAGAAATAGATTTAGAAATAAATCGACTTCTTGGAGATATTGACACTCAGACTTCAAGCGGTGATATCTTGATAAACTTTAATGAATCCCCTCAATCTCTCTCTCTGGATTTCAGAAGTAGCTCAGGCAATGGAACGGTAAAATTAAAAGAAATGGCGTATAAGGAAAAATCCGCTCAGCGTATTGTCGGAAGTATTGGTGATGAGAAATATTTAATCCGTGCAACAACGTCTTCAGGGGACTTTACTTTAATTTAATAAAATACAAGAAGCTTGCGGATTTTTTCTGCGGGCTTTTTTTATTTTCCCTTAAAAAAATATCAATTTTTCGTCGAATAAAAAGTTTTTGTGTCCGATTAAAAAAAGGTGTCGAAATGGGTCTGATAGGAAAAAAAATAAAAATTTTTTTAAATATAGGAATGTTGATGTAAAGATGATGTAAGCGTTTACTATTAGACTGACTAATCTAAATTGTCAAAAAACTTTTCAAAAGGGTGTTGACCAATCATAAAAACCGGCGTAATATTGTCCTCAACATAATTTTCTGACAACTATTTATCGGTGTCAGTTTAGCTTATATGTCATTGCCATTTTGGACAAAAAACAATGAAGGGAGCGATCGACATGAGCGAACAATGGATTTACTTAAACGGCCAATATGTAAAAAAGGAAGAGGCGGTCGTATCTGTGTATGATCACGGATTTTTATACGGAGACGGGGTGTTCGAAGGGATTAGAATGTACGACGGCAATGTGTTTCGACTGAAAGAGCATGTTGATCGCCTATATGACTCAGCAAAATCCATTATGTTAAACATCCCGCAAAGTAAAGAAGAATTATCAGACGTCATTGTAGAAACCTTAAGAAGAAATGAATTGCGTGACGCATATATACGGGTAGTTGTATCAAGAGGTGTTGGAAATCTTGGGTTAGACCCTTTCACATGTAGTAAACCACAAATCATCGTTATTGCAGAACAGCTCGCATTATTTCCAAAGAGCCTTTACGATACAGGGATTGAAATTGTCACGGTTGCCAGCAGAAGAAACCGGGCTGACGTTTTATCTCCAAAAGTAAAATCATTAAACTATTTAAATAATATTCTTGTAAAAATTGAAGCGAATCTAGCAGGAGTAAGTGAAGCGTTAATGTTAAACGATCAAGGATATGTTGCAGAAGGTTCAGCAGATAATATCTTTATCGTCAAAGGAAATGTGATCAAAACACCACCTGGTTATGTTGGAGCATTGGAAGGTATTACGCGAAACGCGATCATCGATATGGCTCAGCTATTAGGATTCGAAATGCGTGAAGAAGTGTTCACAAGACATGATGTCTACACAGCAGATGAGGTATTCCTCACTGGAACAGCGGCAGAGGTGATCGCAGTTGTGAAAGTGGACGGAAGAGAAATTGGTGATGGTAAACCTGGAAGCTATACAAAACAACTTCTAGAATCATTTAGAAAAACGGTCACTGAAGAAGGTCGTAAAGTTTATACACATGGAAATGTTCAAGCAGGATAAAAGCAGATGGAGGAGATACAGTGCGCAGTGACATGATCAAGGTCGGCATTGACCGTGCTCCCCATCGAAGCTTGCTATATGCAACGGGAGTAAAAACAAAGGATTTAGAAAAACCATTTATCGGGGTGTGTAATTCCTATATTGACATCATCCCAGGACATGTACATTTAAAAGCTTACGCTGAAATCGTAAAAGAAGCAATTCGGGAAGCAGGTGGCATCCCATTCGAATTTAACACCATTGGAGTCGATGATGGAATAGCAATGGGACATATCGGTATGAGGTACTCACTTCCTAGTAGGGAACTGATTGCCGATTCAGCTGAAACCGTCATTAATGCTCATTGGTTTGATGGAGTATTCTTCATTCCAAACTGTGACAAAATCACACCAGGGATGTTAATGGCAGCAGCAAGGACCAACGTACCTTCTGTGTTCGTCTCAGGAGGTCCCATGGAAGGTGGAACATCCTCATCCGGAAAACCACTTTCACTCGTTTCTGTATTTGAAGGTGTTGGAGCCCATCAATCAGGACAAATGACAAGTGAAGAGTTATTAGACATTGAACAAAATGCATGTCCAACATGCGGATCCTGTTCGGGAATGTTTACAGCCAATTCAATGAACTCCTTGATGGAAATGCTTGGGTTAGCCCTTCCAGGTAACGGGACAATTGTTGCCACGTCAGAAGAACGGCATCAACTGATTCGAGAAGCTGCCCATCATCTAGTAAAAATGATTAAGAATGATATCAAACCTAGAGACATTATTACCAAAGAAGCGATTGACGACGCATTTGCTCTTGATATGGCAATGGGAGGCTCAACAAATACGGTCCTTCATACACTAGCGATTGCAAATGAAGCAGAGATTGAATATGACCTTAACCGAATAAACGAAATTGCTAAAAAGGTTCCATACTTATCAAAAATTAGCCCAGCATCAGATTATACGATGGAAGATGTACATCATGCGGGTGGAATTAGCGCCATTATTAAGGAACTTTGTGAAATTGATGGGGCCGTCCATAAAGACCGTCTAACTGTAACTGGAAAATCGATTTATGAGCTGGTAAAGGACTATGAGATTAAGAATGATCAAGTGATTCGACGAAAAGACAATCCGTATAGTCCTGTTGGAGGATTATCGATATTGAATGGAAACCTTGCCCCTGATGGCTGCGTCATCAAAGTTGGAGCCGTGGATCCATCAATTAAAACTTTTATGGGAGAAGCGATTATTTTTGACTCTCAAGATGAAGCCCAAAAAGGAATTGATGACGGTACTGTTAAAGAAGGCCATGTAGTAGTCATACGCTATGAAGGTCCAAAAGGCGGACCGGGAATGCCTGAGATGTTAGCTCCAACCGCAGCTATTGCTGGTAGAGGGTTAGGAACAAAAGTAGCGCTTATTACAGATGGTCGTTTCTCAGGTGCATCCAGGGGAATCTCCATTGGACATATTTCTCCAGAAGCAGCTGAGGGTGGACCGATTGCTTTCATTGAGAATGGAGATCCGATTTTTATCGACCTTGAAAATAGAACAATAAATGTTCTTATCCCTGAAGTCGAATTAGAATACAGGAAACAAAACTGGGTACAGCCTGAGCCGAAAATTAAAAGGGGTTATTTAGCCCGCTATTCCAAATTAGTAACCTCCGCTAGTACTGGAGGAATTATGAAAATTTAATACAGTTAAAACGTTGACGAGGTAAAAGTAATTGGATTTCGTATTTCCAGAGAGCCGGTATAGCTGGAAGCCGGTAATACGCCCAATCGCGACATCCCCTCTGAGTATCGTTCTGAACCCTCTCTAGTAGGAGCGATCGAGTATAGTACTCGTTATCAAAATGGTAGTCATTCGAAGAAATACTGAATGACTCGTTAAGGTAGTGTTTGTGAAAATACTACAAACTAGGGTGGTACCATGAAGAGGAAAATAGCCTTTTCATCCCTACGAAACTAAGTAAGTGTCGTAGTGGGTGAAAAGGCTTTTTTATATGGAACAAATTGTCATTCTGTTATCGCCAAGGCGCTTATGCTTTTGTATTAAACAATTCCTGGGAGGAGATTAAAAATGAAGGTAAATGTAAAGGCAGATCCTGAGTCACGGCTAAGCGGTGCTGAAACTCTGATTCATGCCTTAAAGCAAGAAAGTGTTGAGGTTGTTTTTGGTTATCCGGGCGGAGCAGTTTTACCAATTTATGATGCACTTTATCAAAATCCAATTAAACATGTGCTAGCAAGACACGAACAAGGCGCTATCCACGCTGCAGAAGGATATGCAAGAGTTTCCGGAAAACCTGGTGTTGTTATTGCGACGTCAGGACCGGGCGCAACGAATCTGGTTACGGGGATAGCAGATGCGATGATGGACTCGCTCCCACTAGTGGTTTTTACAGGGCAAGTAGCATCTGGAGTCATTGGGACGGACGCCTTCCAAGAAGCCGATGTCATGGGAATTACGATGCCGATTACCAAGCACAACTACCAAGTTCGAGATTTGCAAGATCTCCCTAGAATTGTGAAAGAGGCCTTTCATATAGCAACAACTGGAAGACCAGGACCTGTACTCATTGACATACCAAAAGATGTATCGACTACAACAGCTTTCGTAACATTTGATGAACCTGTCCATCTTCCCGGGTTTCAACCAACCGTACATCCAAATGTGTTACAAATAAAAAAGTTAAACGAGGCGATTGAAACTGCAAAGAAACCAGTCATTTTAGCAGGTGCTGGTGTATTGCATGCTAAAGCATCAGAACAATTGCTTGCGGTAGCGGAAACGAAAAATATTCCAGTTGTTCACACACTTCTTGGATTAGGTGGATTTCCGGCGAGCCACCCCTTATTTCTAGGGATGGGAGGGATGCATGGATGCTATGCCGCTAATATGAGCTTATATGAATGCGATTTACTGATCAGTGTTGGAGCAAGATTTGACGATCGATTGACAGGAAATCTGCAAACCTTCGCTCCAAATGCAAAAGTGGCCCATATTGACATTGACCCAGCTGAAATTGGAAAAAATGTTGACACTCATATCCCGATAGTGGGAGATGCAAAAGAAGCATTACAAAAGCTTTTAGAGGAAAACGGATCAAGCTCGTTGTGTGAGGAGTGGCTCGTGCATCTTGATCAATACAAACAAGAATATCCATATTGGCATAACGAGGTGAAGGAAAGTATATCACCACAAGGATTACTAGAAATGATTCACACAATGACAAAGGGAGAATCGATTGTCACTACTGATGTTGGTCAGCATCAAATGTGGGCAGCTCAGTATTACACATTCAATGAGCCTCATAATTGGGTAACATCAGGTGGATTAGGGACTATGGGATTCGGATTTCCTGCAGCCATTGGAGCCCAATTGGCACAGCCAGATAAAAACGTTATTGCAATGGTTGGGGATGGTGGGTTTCAAATGACATCTCAAGAACTCATTCTGTTAAACGAATTGAACCTCCCCATTAAGGTAGTCCTTGTAAACAACGGAGCCCTTGGTATGGTAAGGCAATGGCAGGAAACCTTTTATGAGAAGCGGTATTCCCAATCATTGCTTTCTGTTCAACCTGATTTTGTAAAACTTGCGGAGTCCTACGGTGTGAGAGGGTTTAAAGTGACATCAACAGAAGAAGCAAGAACCATACTTTCTAAAGTTCTTCATACACGCGAGCCTGCCGTAATCGATTGTCGAGTTTGCCCATCAGAAAATGTTTATCCAATGGTCGCACCTGGTACTGGGCTACATGAAATGATTGGGGTGAAACCATGAAAAAGAGAGTCGTAACGGCAACGGTTTTTAATCAAAGTGGAGTTCTAAATAGAGTTACAGGTCTTTTTACAAAACGTCAGTTCAACATTGAAAGTATTACAGTAGGTCACACCGAAACAGAAGGTGTTTCCAAAATGACATTTGTTGTTTCTGTAGAAGATGACCGACAAATCGAACAGCTTATTAAACAATTAAATAAGCAAATTGATGTACTAAAGGTATCTGATATTACGGATCAAGCCATTGTGGCAAGAGAGCTCGCACTCATTAAAGTGCTAAGCAATGGTCAAACCCGGGCAGAGATTAGTGGAATTGTAGAGCCTTTTCGGGCAACAATCATTGATATTTCAAGAGATAGTGTCACCGTTCAAGTAACCGGTGATACGGAAAAGGTTGAAGCAATGATTGATCTATTAAAGCCATACGGAATTAAAGAATTAGCTCGCACTGGTTTAACCGCTTTTACTAGAGGTTCACAAAAATCAGTCACAGATCTTAAGCAATACACATTATTAAAATAAATCGAAAAGGATGATGGAGAATGGTAAAAGTATATTATAACGGAGATGTAGCGGAAGACTTATTAAAAGGAAGAAAGGTAGCTGTTGTTGGTTACGGTTCACAAGGTCATGCTCATGCACAAAATTTAAGGGAAAGCGGTTATGAAGTCGTAGTAGGATTACGTAAAGGAAAGTCATGGGAGCAAGCTGAAAAAGACGGTTTTTCAGTAAAATCAGTAAAAGAGGCTAGTGAAGAAGCAGATGTGGTAATGGTTTTACTACCAGATGAGCTGCAGCCTACTGTGTATAAAAATGAAATCGAACCCGCTTTATCACCAGGAAAAGCCTTAGCTTTTGCCCATGGATTTAATGTTCATTTTAATCAAGTAGTCCCTCCTAAAGATGTTGATGTATTCCTTGTAGCACCTAAAGGTCCAGGACATCTTGTAAGAAGAACGTTTGAAAGCGGCGCTGGAGTACCTGCTCTTTTCGGGGTTTATCAAAATGTAACAGGTGATGCTGACAAATTAGCCCTTTCTTATGCAAAAGGGATCGGGGCTGGACGTGCTGGAATTTTAGAAACAACCTTCCAAGAAGAAACGGAAACAGACTTATTCGGAGAGCAAGCAGTCCTTTGCGGAGGCTTAACCTCTTTAGTAAAAGCAGGATTTGAAACCCTTGTAGAAGCTGGTTATCAACCAGAAGTTGCCTATTTCGAGTGTTTACACGAATTGAAGCTCATTGTAGATCTCATGTATGAAGATGGTCTCGAGGGCATGAGATACTCTATTTCCGATACAGCTCAATGGGGAGATTTCGTTTCAGGACCACGAGTTGTGAATGAAGAAACGAAAGCAAGAATGAAGGAAGTTCTTGAAGATATTCAATCTGGTAAATTCGCAAAAGGCTGGATCCTAGAAAACCAAGCAAATCGTCCAGAATTTAATGCAACAAATCAACGTGAAAATAACCATCAAATTGAAGTGGTAGGAAGAAAGTTGAGAGAACTAATGCCATTTATTAAAAAAGATGAGAAGAAGGAAGTGGTGATGAGTGCGCAAGATTGATGTCTTTGACACAACCCTTAGAGATGGAGAGCAATCTGCCGGTGTAAATTTGAACACGCTTGAAAAAGTGGAAGTGGCGAAACAATTAGAAAGATTAGGTGTCGATATTATCGAAGCGGGATTCCCTGCAGCTTCAAGAGGCGATCTTCAAGCAGTAAAAATGATTGCCGACACGATTAAAGGCAGTTCGGTTACTGGACTCGCCAGAGCAAATGAAAAAGACATTGATGCTGCATGGGAGGCTTTAAAAGGATCCAGTGAGCCAAGGTTACATGTATTTCTTGCAACATCACCGATTCACATGACTTATAAATTGAAAATGACAACAGATCAAGTATTGGACACGGCGGTTGCAGCAGTGAAATACGCTAAGAAAAAGTTCACACATGTTCAGTGGTCTGCAGAAGATGCATGTCGATCAGATAAACAGTTTTTGGTCAAAATCATTACTGAAGTCATCAATGCAGGAGCAACGGTTATTAATCTTCCAGATACAGTAGGGTATCGAGCTCCGGAAGAATATGGTTCCCTTTTCCGCTACATCAAAGAGAATGTTCCAAATATTGAAGGGGTAAAGCTATCCGCTCATACTCACGATGATCTTGGGTTAGCAACAGCCAATTCATTGGCAGCTATTGAAAATGGAGCAGATCAAATTGAAGGAACCATCAATGCCATTGGAGAGAGAGCAGGAAATGCGGGACTAGAAGAAATTGCTGTAGCTCTGCATATTAGAGAGGATTTTTATCAAGCCTCCACAAGATTGAAGCTGGATGAAATTAAGCGTACGAGTAATCTTGTAAGTAAGCTTACGGGAATGATCGTCCCTGGAAATAAAGCTGTCGTTGGAAACAACGCATTTGCCCATGAATCAGGGATCCATCAAGATGGCGTTTTAAAAGAAAAAACGACCTATGAAATCATTACTCCAGAGCTTATTGGTGTAAAAACCAATCGTTTAGTTCTTGGAAAGCATTCAGGCCGACACGCCTTCAAAAATAAAGCAGTGGAAATGGGCTTTGAACTTAATGATCAAAAGCTAAATGAAGGCTTTAAAGCATTTAAGGATCTTGCGGATAAGAAAAAAGAGGTAACGGACGAAGATATCTTCGCCATTCTCACAGATAAACAAACAGAAGCTCAGGATGTAAAAACTTACGAGTTAAAGAGTTTGCAAGTTCAATATGGAATGGATAATATTCCAACTGCGACCATTGCCGTTGTTAAACCTGATGGAGAATACAAGCAAGAAGCAGCAACTGGTTCTGGTAGTGTTGAAGCCATTTATAATACGATTGAAAAACTAGTAGAAGACACCGTAGTCCTCTTAGATTACAAGATTAACTCTGTTGGCGGCGGAAGAGATGCATTAGCTGAAGTTTTCGTCCAAGTAAAATATAACGAGACCGTCTCGAGCGGTAGAGGAACTGCTCAGGATGTTTTAGAAGCATCTGCAAGAGCCTATTTGAACGCAGTCAATCGAGTGCTAGGTGTAAAGAGTAAAGAACGGAAAGAAGTAACGGTATAAATGCAACTGACTGAATAAACAAATAACAACTGGAGGGATGATGATGAAAAAGAAAGTGGCAGTACTACCTGGAGATGGAATCGGTCAAGAAGTAATGAATGGAGCTCTTGATGTATTAAAAGCCGTTGGCGACTGGTTTGGTCATGAATTTGAAGTGGTACAAGGAGATATTGGTGGTGTTGCCATTGATCTTCATGGAAATCCTCTTCC
The DNA here is from genome assembly GCF_016908495.1 of Rossellomorea pakistanensis. Classification (GTDB taxonomy): domain Bacteria; phylum Bacillota; class Bacilli; order Bacillales; family Bacillaceae_B; genus Rossellomorea; species Rossellomorea pakistanensis. The sequence continues at coordinate 27,784 of NZ_JAFBDZ010000006.1, forward strand.
CTCAGAAACACTTGAGCTATGTAAAAAGAGTGATGCAGTACTTCTCGGCGCGGTTGGAGGACCGAAATGGAAGGATGTACCCGTTCATCTTCGACCAGAGAAAGGCCTGCTAGAAATTAGAAAAGAGCTAGGTTTGTTCGCTAATCTACGACCAGTCTCTACATTTGAAAGCTTGCTTTCGGCTTCTCCGTTAAAACGTAATGTTGTTGAGGATGTTGATTTTGTCCTCGTAAGAGAGTTGACGGGTGGATTATATTTTGGGAAACCAAGCGAAAGAAGAGGAAAAAATAAAGAAGTGGCAGTGGATACCCTTCAATATGAAAGAAGCGAAATTGAAAGAGTCGTTCATAAAGCCTTTCAACTAGCATCAAAACGTAGAAAAAAACTGACATCAGTGGATAAAGCAAATGTACTAGAAACGAGTCGAATGTGGCGGGAAATCGTGGACGAAGTTTCTGGGAGCTACCCAGATATTGAGGTCGAGCATCTGCTAGTAGATGTTGCCGCTATGAAGCTTGTATATCAGCCTAAGCAATTTGATGTTATCGTGACAGAGAACATGTTCGGTGACATCCTAAGTGATGAAGCCTCAATGCTAACAGGCTCACTCGGTATGCTCCCTTCTGCTAGTTTACGTGAAGATGGATTTGGGCTGTATGAACCCGTTCATGGATCAGCCCCTGATATTGCCGGACAGGACAAAGCAAATCCGCTGGCCATGATCTTATCCGTTGCGATGATGCTGAGGCATTCCTTTGGTTTAAAAGAAGAGGCGGAAATGATTGAGCTCGCTGTGCAGGAAGTGCTTAATGCCGGCTATCGAACAGGAGACCTTTGGAATCTCGGAAACGGTCCAGTTGTCGGCACAAAGGCCATGAGCCAATTCGTTGTCGAACGACTAGAAGCAGACCATGCCCTATCATCAATCCTAAGCGCATATTTGTAAGAAATATTGTCAAGGGATTGGGAGTCGAAGGTGTCAGGTACAAAAGCGGTGAATTGTACGTGGCAAACACACCACTACCGATTACATTTAAAACTTTCATCTTTATATATGGTTGTTTTCTAAAAGAATGTTGTTTTTTAAGAACATTATTTAAAAAAGGTTGGTCTTCGCTGCAGGTGCGAGACTCCTGCGGGAGTAGCGGGACAGGTGAGACCCCACAGGAGCAAAGCGACGAGGAGGCTCACCGCCCGCCCCGAGCATCCTGTAGCGGAAACCAACTAACTCCTTTTCAAATAACAACAATGTTTATGAAAACGGCCATATATTCTAAATCAAACTATTAATAAGGGAGGGTAAAAACCTTTGAAGCCAAAGAATATCATTGAAAAGTTATGGGACGATCATGTGGTTTATAAGGAAAATGGAAAACCTGATTTGTTATATATTGATCTTCATCTTGTCCATGAAGTCACCTCGCCACAAGCGTTTGAAGGATTAAGGATGAAAAATCGAACCGTTAGAAGACCTGAACTAACATTCGCCACAATGGACCATAATGTTCCCACGAAAAACAGGGACGTAATCGATGATGAGGTAGCGAAGACACAAATGTCGAAGCTCAAGGAAAATTGTGATGAGTTTGGGATCGAACTAGCGGATATTCATCATCCTGATCAAGGCATCGTCCATGTAATTGGCCCGGAGCTTGGTCTTACACAGCCAGGAAAAACGATTGTGTGTGGTGATAGTCATACCTCTACACATGGAGCATTTGGTGCTCTCGCATTTGGAATTGGAACTAGTGAAGTTGAGCATGTCCTAGCTGCCCAAACGTTATGGCAATCAAGACCGAAAACCTTACAAATAAAAGTCAATGGAACCCTTGGTTTTGGTGTTACAGCTAAAGATCTCATACTAGCGATTATTGCCAAGTTTGGGGTTGGTGTAGGGGCAGGCTATATTATTGAATTTACAGGTGAAGCGATTAGAAACCTTTCAATGGAAGAACGGATGACCGTTTGCAATATGTCGATTGAGGCTGGGGCGAGAGCTGGAATCATCAGTCCAGATGACGTCACCTTTGAATACCTAAAAGGTAGAAGACATGTTCCAGATGGTACCGAATTTCAAAAGGCTGTTGAAAAGTGGAAGCAGTACTCTTCAGATGAGGAAGCTACCTATGATTTGACCCTAGAGCTTGATGGAGCCGAAGTTGAACCTCAGGTCACCTGGGGAACGAATCCATCCATGGGAATTAGTATTAGTCAAAAGGTTCCAACACCACAGCTGTATGAAAAAAAATCTGAACAAGAAGCGGTTGAAAGAGCTCTAGATTATATGGGGCTTGAAGGTGGGATCAATATCAATGAAGTAGCGGTTGATTATGTCTTCATCGGCTCTTGTACGAATTCGAGGTTAAGTGATTTAAGGGCAGCGGCAGAGGTGGTTAAAGGGAAAAAAGTTCAGGATAGTGTCACAGCCCTTGTTGTCCCGGGTTCCCTAACGGTAAAAGTTCAAGCAGAAAAAGAAGGTCTTCACAAGATTTTCGAAGAAGCAGGTTTTGAGTGGAGAGAAGCGGGATGCAGCATGTGTCTCGCCATGAATAATGATGTAGTACCACCAGGAAAACGTTGTGCCTCTACATCGAATCGAAATTTTGAAGGCCGTCAAGGAAACGGATCACGTACGCATCTTGTTAGTCCTGCCATGGCTGCAGCCGCAGCTATCACTGGGAAGTTCACTGATGTTCGTACATTGATGCAAGTACTTCAATAAAAAAGGGGGAGGAGGGAATATGTCAGGCATACGGCAATTTCAAGGAAAAGTTTTTCCACTTAATCGAGAAAATGTGGATACAGATCAGATTATTCCAAAACAATTTTTAAAAAAAATCGATCGTCAAGGGTTTGGTCAATATTTGTTTTATCATTGGAGATTCAATGACGACGGTTCTCCCAATAAGGATTTTTCATTAAACAATGAAAAATATCAAGGTGCCACCATATTGGTAGGGGGAGATAACTTTGGATGTGGATCATCTCGAGAGCATGCCCCATGGTCATTGCTTGATTATGGCTTCCAGGTGATCATTGCTCCAAGCTTCGCCGATATTTTTTACAACAATTGTGTAAAGAACGGTATTCTGCCCATTCGTCTAGGTCAAAAGGATGTTGAGGTTTTGTTAGGAAAAGCAACACAATCAAACTTTGAATTAGCTGTTGACTTAGAAGAACAGACGGTAAAAGATCAAGATGGTTATAAATCCTCATTTGAGATAGATCCATATTGGAAGCAAATGCTTATGAATGGATGGGATGAGATTTCGATTACCCTTTCATATGAGGATCAGATCAAACAATTTGAATTATTACGATAGGAGTGAAGAGTGTTGGGGATTTCTTAAACGGAAATGAAGTTGTTTTAGCAATGGAGAATTTGATGAATTCTGTTCATCGGACTCCGCTAAAACAATCAGCGACATTAAATCGAGTAACAGGGCGTCAAGTGTTCCTGAAAATGGAGAACCTACAAAGAACAGGTTCCTTTAAACTGCGTGGTGCATTAAATAAAATTTCTTCACTGACAGAAGAAGAATCATCTCGTGGAATTGTCTGTGCATCTGCAGGAAATCATGCTCAGGGAGTAGCACTAGGAGCATCTCAGCGGGGAATACCTGCCAAAATTTTTATGCCAAAACGGACTCCGTCTGCCAAAGTGGAAGCCACGAAAGAGTACGGTGCTGAAATTATTTTAACAGGAGAAACCTACCAAGAATCCTATAAAGCAGCTAGAGAAGATATGCTTGCATCAGGATCAACCTTTGTTCACGCCTTTGATGATCCAAAGGTCATTGCTGGCCAAGGAACGATTGCACTTGAAATGATGCAGCAATGTCAGGATTTAGAAGTCATCGTGGTACCTGTTGGGGGCGGGGGATTAATTGCAGGGATGGCCACTGCAATCAAAGCGTTTAACCCTAGTATAAAGATCATTGGTGTCCAATCAATGGGGGCCCCTGCTACGTATAATCAGTTTACGGGTAAAAACTCAGGCAGTTTATCACAAGTTCATAGTATTGCAGATGGGATTCTTGTGAAAGAACCAGGGAAACTAACCTATCCTATTATTGAGAGATTGGTAGACGATATGGTTACCGTAAATGATGAGGAAATTGCCTATACGATTATGTTTATGCTTCAAAGAGAAAAGACATTAGTAGAAGGGGCAGGCGCAGCAGCAGTAGCATCGATCCTTTGTAATAAATTGGGCTGGCATGGCAGGAAGGTGGGATGTGTCGTCAGTGGCGGAAATGTCGACCTTAACAAACTCTCACTTTATAAAGAATTATCGAAACGAATTAAATTACTTCAGCACATTGGCTGAAAGTGAAAGAGGACTGATAAGAGATGACCCGTCTCTTTATCGGTCCTTCTTTTTAAAAACTTTATTAATGTACATGATTTAAACTCTTAATTTAATTCCTCATACAAAAGAGTTTTATAAACAAATTTTTTCTTAGGCTGTTTTCTAAAAGATTATCGTTTTTTGAGAACATAAATTTTTTGTTAAAAGGTTGGTCTTCGCTGTAGGTGCGAGGCTCCTGCGGGAGTAGCGGGACAGGTGAGACCTAAGCAGGAGCAAGGCGACGAGGAGGCTCACCGCCCGCCCCGCGGAAAGCGAGCATCCTGTAGCGGAAACCAACCACCCCCTTTTCAAATAACAACATTGTTTACGAAAACAGCCTTTTCTTAAACGCACAGCGGGTGAAACCCCTTACATAATAAAAAAATGATAGAAAGCTATTGTAAAAAGTAAGTCCATCCCCTATAATGTCCACTATACACAAACAAATGTATTTTTTAGAAGAACAGAAAGGATGTTAAGAATGGAGACAATATCTATTGGTTTATTAGGGCTAGGAACAGTTGGATCAGGGGTTGTAAAGGTGATTAAAAGTCATCAGGATAAACTGATTCATCAGGTAGGCTGCCCTGTTGAAGTGAAAAAGGTGCTTGTAAAGGATATTCAGAAGGTAAGGGACGTAGATATTGATTCAACCATTCTAACAACCAATCCTAATGAAGTAGTTGCAAATTCAGAGATTGATATTGTTATAGAAGTGATGGGGGGAGTGGAGGAAACAAAAAATCATCTCCTTCAAGCATTAGAAAATAAAAAGCATGTTGTAACAGCTAATAAGGATTTGATGGCTGTTTATGGTGCAGAGCTGTTAGCGGCAGCTTCATCTAATCGATGCGATCTATTCTATGAAGCTAGTGTAGCAGGAGGAGTCCCGATTTTAAGAAGCTTAGTAGATGGATTAGCTTCTGATCGTATCACAAAAATGATGGGGATTGTGAATGGTACCACGAATTACATTTTAACGAAGATGAGTAAACATGGAAGTGCCTATGAGGATGTACTGTTAGAAGCTCAAAAATTGGGCTATGCTGAAGCGGATCCTACATCTGATGTCGAAGGATTAGATGCCGCCAGGAAAATGGCGATTTTATCGACACTTGGGTTTTCCATGAATGTCGATTTAGACGATGTGAAAGTATCAGGGATTTCATCTGTTTCAGAAGAGGACCTTCAATACAGCAAACAGCTAGGGTATACTATGAAGTTAATTGGAATTGCTCACCGACACGGAGAGAAAGTAGAAGTAAGTGTACAACCGACACTTTTACCGAATGCACATCCATTAGCCTCTGTAAACGACGAATATAACGCCGTTTATGTTTATGGAGAGGCGGTCGGAGAAACGATGTTTTACGGACCAGGTGCGGGAAGTTTACCAACCGCAACCGCTGTCGTATCTGATTTAGTGGGAGTAATGAAAAATATGAGATTAGGTGTTAACGGTCAAAGTGCCGTTCTTCCACAATTTCCAAAGCAATTGAAGAAGGATGACGAGATTTATTCAAAATTCTTCCTTCGTCTTCATGTTGTAGATGAAGTAGGAGTTCTAGCTAAAATTACCTCGATCTTTTCAGAATGGGGAGTGAGCTTTGAGAAAATCATGCAAAATCCATTAAAAGAAGATAATCTATCGGAAATTGCTCTAGTTACACACCGAGCTTCTTTGAAGGATTATCAGGATATCTTAGTAAACATAAGAGATTTACAAGCCGTGGAAGCAGTAAAAAGCTCTTACAGGGTCGAAGGGGGAATGGGAGCATGAGTTGGGAAGGCCTCATATCAAACTATCAACAGTACTTACCAGTAAATGAGAATACTCCGCTATTGTCGCTGAAGGAAGGAAATACTCCACTCATTAAACTGGAACAGTTGTCAAAGGAATGGAATATTGATTTACATGTGAAGGTCGAAGGAGCAAATCCAACAGGATCCTTTAAAGATCGGGGAATGGTATTAGCGGTAGCGAAAGCAGTAGAATCTGGTAGCCAAACGGTGATTTGTGCCTCTACCGGAAATACATCTGCTTCAGCAGCTGCCTATGCTGCAAGAGCTGGTATTCGTTGTGTGATTGTCATTCCTGAGGGGAAAATCGCTCAAGGAAAACTTGCGCAAGCAGTCATGTATGGGGCCAGTATCGTTTCCATCGAAGGAAACTTTGACGAAGCATTAACCCTTGTTAGAGAAATAGCCGAGAAAGAAGACGTAACCTTAGTCAACTCTGTTAACCCATTTCGAATCGAGGGACAGAAAACAGCTGCATTTGAAATATGTGATCAGCTTGGAAGTGCCCCGGATTATTTGGCGATACCAGTTGGGAATGCAGGGAACATCACGGCGTATTGGAAGGGCTTTAAAGAGTACAATCAAGAAAAGCATAGCGGACTTCCTCGTATGATTGGATTCGAAGCAGAGGGAGCAGCTGCCATTGTCCACAATAGGGTGTTTCATGAGCCGGAAACGATTGCAACAGCAATCCGAATTGGGAATCCTGCTAGCTGGACCACTGCTGTCCGAGCAGCTAGTGAATCAGGAGGCTTAATTGACGAAGTAAGTGATGAGGAGATTATCGAAGCATATAAAACGCTGGCAAAATCCGAAGGAATCTTTGCTGAACCTGCTTCCTGTGCATCATTGGCTGGTGTGTATAAAAAAGTTCTAAATGGAAAAATCCCATCTGGCTCTACAGTTGTAGCTGTTCTCACTGGAAATGGTTTAAAGGATCCGAATGTAGCATTGGATGTTAGTCCTGTAAAACCGGTCGCTTTACCAAAAGAAGAAAGGGCGATTGTGGAATATATTAAGGGAGCTGTCGGGGTATGATCTCCGGCAACAGCTTTAAGATCAAGGTACCGGCAAGTACGGCTAATCTTGGTCCAGGGTTTGATTCCATTGGACTTGCACTTAATTTGTACCTGGAAATAATGGTTGAAAAGAGTGAAAGGTGGCAGGTAATTCCCCTATCAAAGGAATTAGAAGTTTTTCAAAATGATGAGTCTCACTTTATCATTTCGGTTGCTAAGCAAGTAGCGAAGAAATATTATAAAACATTGCCTCCTTGTCGTCTATCAATTAAAAGTGAAATTCCTTTAGCTAGAGGATTAGGCTCAAGTGCCTCTGCGATCGTAGCAGGCATTGAGCTTGCCGATGTATTAGGTGCATTAAATTTAACATCACAACAAAAGCTTGATATCGCCATAGATTTTGAAGATCATCCTGATAATATTGGGGCCTCCTTGTATGGAGGACTTGTTATTGGTTCAAAAAATGATGATCATACAGAGATCGTTTCCATTCATGACCTCCCGGTTGAAATTGTGGTTATGATTCCAAAGGAGGAGCTTTTAACAAAAGAATCACGTGCGGTTTTACCAGATTCCTTCTCATTTGAAGTAGCGGTTCGGGCAGGGAGTATATCGAATGTGTTTATCGCTGCATTATTAAGTCAGGAGTGGAATAAAGCAGGTAGGATGATGAGGAAAGATCAATATCACCAGCCTTTTAGAAAAAGGCTTATTACGGACTACGATCAAATTGAGGGTCTTGCCTATAAGGCTGGAGCATTCGGAGTAGCATTAAGTGGGGCAGGACCATCGATTATTGGGCTAGTTGAAGCTGGAAAGGGGAAGGAAGTAGCCGATAACCTCTCTTTGGTTTTACCGAAAATGAATGTTTTATGTTTATCTATTGATAAAGCAGGGAGTCTGGTTGAACCCACTGCTTCGATTCCGTATATAAGAAAAGCTCTTTAGGTTTAATTTGCTTTCAGGCACATGTCACGAAGAAAATGGTGATCACTGTGCCTGATTTTTTTGTGAATCAACTTTCTAGTTCTAATATAAATCTTTTTTCCACTTCATCAATATAGAGACAATATTTATTTGGGGGATGGATGCCTGTAAGTTGTCGAAGTTCCTTTGGGATATGGACGGCCCCTTTTTGAGAAATATACCGTTTGTTATGGAGGCTGAATTCATCTGCCTGTTTAATGATAATGGAGTTGTTATTTAATAAAAACTCTACCTGATTACCCGGATATAGTCCGAAGTTCTGCCGGTACTTGTTAGGTAATGTTATATTTCCAGTTTTACTAACATCCTTACATTGATATTTTTTAAGCATATCCGAAACCTCCATTAGTAGTACATAACCCGAAATGATAAACGCTGAAACCTTAAATGAATCATCTACTTGCAATTTGAGGACATCGACCTAAACTGTAAACCGTCCTGTCGAAGCATTGCCATGACTAAATCTAATGTGGCATACGCTCTAGTCTTCATAAATCATTAAAAGTGAGGCATTATAGAAATATTAAGATAGGAACTTAGGTGAATACGAATTGAAGAATCAATCACGGAGAATTGCCGGTAGAATCGCACTCATCTATATCATTGTCGGAGCGTTATGGGTCGTAAGTTCAGACCATTTCTCCATGATTCTGGCAAATGACAAATTAGTATTATACGTGTTTTTTCAAAGATATAAAGGCTGGTTGTTTATTGTGGTGACAGGTTTTTTGATTTATTTCCTAATTTATTGGAGAACGTACAAACTCCTTCAATCGCAACAAAGTTTAATTCAAAAGGAACATCAATTACAGGAAAGTAAGGAGCATTACCAATCACTATTCAATCATAATCCAGATGGGGTATTTGAGTTAAAGCGATCTGGTGAACTTGTTTCCCTTAATCCAGAGGGGGAAAATATTATCGGCTGCCCTACAGAAAAATTGCAAGGAACCCTCCTTGAACAATTCGTGGTGGAGGAAAAGCGTAATGAATTAAGAGAAATATTTAAAGCTGTTATTGAAGGAAAAGGAAGGAAGTTTGAATCAGAGATCATAAATGCCAAGGGTCAGAAAAAGATAGTCCGTTGCACACTTCTACCTATTGTCGTTAACTACGAAATTAACGGAGTATTTGGGATTGCGAGGGATATTACAGAGCTGAGAAAAAATGAGGAAATGATGATCAGGACAGAAAAATTATCGCTCATCGGCCAGCTTGCCGCTGCTGTTGCTCATGAAATTCGTAACCCACTCACATCCATTAAAGGCTTTATTCAACTTTTAAGTGCAACTAAAAAGGTAGAGGAAAGCCATTTGAATATTATCCTTTCAGAAATTGACCGAATTCAAATTATCTCTGGAGAAATGCTGATCCTTGGAAAAAAACAGGCATTCACCTATAAACGTGAAAATCTTAGGGAGATTTTAAAGCAGGTTCTCGTATTAATGGAGGCCCAATCTAATCTCGTTAATGTTAAAATAAACTATCGTGACGTAAGCAAGGATCCTCCTCATGTTTACGGAGAATCCAATCAGCTTAAATCAGTCTTTATAAATATCATTCAGAATGCAGTGGAAGCTATTGAAATGGAAGGATATGTTTCAGTATCCTTAAATACTAGTGATAACGATGTCATAATAGACGTGGAAGACAATGGTCACGGAATATCAGAAGAGAGACTTTTGAGCTTAGGAGAACCCTTTTTTTCCACTAAAGAAACAGGAACAGGTCTAGGACTGGTTGTTTGTAAAAAGATTATTGAAAGGCATAATGGAGAAATATCATTTCAAAGCGAACTAGGAAAAGGAACAAAGGTGAAAATTAGATTACCTAAAATGTCGTAACATTATTGAGAAAGAGAAAGGACTTTTAAAATGGAAATAATCCAAAATATGAAACCATTTATTCAGCAAGCATGGAAAGAATCAGAATTTCAAAAGCTGACAGATATTCAGGAAAGATCAATTCCGCTCATTTTAGAAAGAAAAGATCTTATCGGTGAATCTCCAACAGGGACAGGAAAAACACTTGCCTATTTACTTCCAATCCTACAATCCATAGATGAATCTAAAAAGAATGCACAAGCGGTTATTTTAGCGCCTTCACGTGAATTAGTGATGCAAATTCATCAAGAAATTCAAAAGTGGACCAAGGGAAGCGGCATTCAAAGCGCCGCCTTTATTGGTGGAGCAAATGTAAAGAAACAAATTGAAAAGCTAAAGAAAAAACCCCATATCATCGTAGGTTCAACAGGCAGATTACTAGAACTAATCAAACTAAAAAAACTAAAAATGCATGAAGTAAAAACGATTGTTGTCGATGAATTTGATCTTATGATTGGGAATGAGCATATTAAAGAAGTTGAAACCATCATCTCGACTACGCTGCGTGATGAACGGCAGCTGCTATTCTTCTCAGCCACTTTATCTGAAAAAACAGAGGAAGTATCCAAACAATGGATGAAGGAGTATGATCTCATTCAGGTAAATGAAACCGTACAAACCTTTGAAAATGTCGAACACACCTATATCTATTGTGAACAAAGAGAGAAAGTGGAAACGTTAAGAAGATTAACAAACATTGAAGGTATGAAAGCACTAGTTTTCATTAATAGTTTAAAAAAGTTAGAAGAAGTAGAAGAAAAGCTAAAATACCATGATGCTTCAGTAGAAGTGCTTGCAGGTGAATCCAAAAAAATGGAACGAAAGCACGCATTGGAAAAATTCCGGGCAGGGAAAGTCTCCTTTCTGCTGACAACCGATGTAGCGGCTAGAGGGTTGGATATTAAAGGTGTTACACATGTAATCCATTTTGATTTCCCCACAGATTCAAAACAATATGTTCATCGCTCTGGCAGAACCGGAAGAATGGGAGCTTCCGGCATAGTCGTTTCACTTACAACCAAAAGAGAGGAAAGCTTCTTAAAGAAAATGAGCGAAGAACTTGGGGTCACCATTCATGAAAGAATCGTGCATGGTGGACAAATAAAGGCTGCTACAGTGGGAAAATGATTTTTTTAAAACCAAATGATATATTGAAATATACTTATTAGAAGAAAAAGGATTATATTTAAAAAATAAATAAATGTGACGTACTCTACTTAACGAACGAGTGCTTTAGTGGAATAAGAGTTACTGAAATGCAATAACCAGACTTTTTAATAAAAACCAAGCTCAAATCTGCTAGAAAAGAAGCCATTTTGATCTATCTTTTTTCAAAATGGCTTCTTTTTATTTATTGTAAAATGTAGGTTCGGAAGGTGTTTATGTTCAAGCTTATTTTAAATCGTTCGCATCGTTAATCGTAGCTGTGCTGTCTTTTAATAAAAAATGGAGAATCCTCCTTAACGAAAGATTCCCCTATCAATCTTAATTCATAATTGGTGAAGTTAAAATTATCATTACGAATGATAATAAAATTAAATAGATTAAAGAATAACGTAAATTCGACTGTGCCCATTTCTTCACATCTTTTGCTCGTGATCCTTTCATCGCGAGAATAATCCAACCAATTGTTAAGGAAATAGCAAAAATAAAGAAAAACCAGCCTAAAGAAGCAATCAAAAAGAATGGGAAAAGCATCAATGCAATAATATAAATTAAATTTTGCCGAATCGTAACATCAACACCGTAAACAACTGGAAGCATAGGTACACCAGCCCGAGTATAATCTTCCAACCTTTTTATCGCGATAGCAAGCGTGTGCGGAACTTGCCAAATGAATAATATACAGAACATAACGATTGGAACGGTATGATTTGCTGGCGCTATCGCTGCCCAACCGATTAAAGGTGTAAATGCCCCGGAAACACTACCTACAATTGTATTCAATGTAAACTTTCGTTTTGTCCAAAATGTATAAAGAACAACATAGACAAACCAGCCTAAAAATGAATAAACGGCTGCTTCAAGTGTTGTAAATAGCATCATGACCAGTCCTATGATTGATGTGATAATCCCTGACCATAAAACTGTATTCAAGGAAAAATTCCCGGTAACTGTCGGTCTTTTTTGGGTACGGACCATTTTTTTATCCAAATCGACTTCATACCAATTATTCAGAATTAACGCTCCAGAAATAACTAGCGTACTGCCGATTATTGTTATCAGAAAAAGGCCCCAATTATCAACAAATCGTTCCCCGCTAAAATAAAGTGCTAACCAATAGGCTGTAAATACAGGCAGTACATTGGCTACTAACACTTTACCTTTTAATAAATATTTGATATCAATTAATAAGTTAAGAGCTTTAGAAGAGCTTCCTGCTGTTGTTTCTAATGTTGTTTCAGATAGTAATTGTCCATTTTCCATAAATATCCCCTATTTTTATCGTAGTGTAGGTGAAAATACAAAAAAAATGCCATATATACTTAAATCATACCATGAAAGGTTTGTCCTATTTGTGAATAAAATTTGAAATGATAGTCCTGCTAGTAATTACCAGAAAAAATGCTGGAGAACTGTCTCAAAAGTATTGGTATCGAGAGGATTTAAAAGAGCGATTTGGTCCGTATAAACTTTACATCAGAGATAGCCATTCGCTTCAATGGTGATAGTGCGTTCTCAGATTTCGTCGACTTTATCCACCACTTCCCAAATAAAGAATCTATTGTTTGTAATCCTGCAAAATTGGATAGATGAACTACCGACGGAGCGTGAGCCTGTATATGAGTTGATTAAGAGCGGGGGTGATTGGGTTAGTGCGAACTTTACAAATGAAGCCATTATTCTTCTTCAACGGGTGCGTTCGTTGAAGAAAAATTAAGTTTATTTACTTCCGTGTTTCTATTTTCGTTATTTACATTATAGGGCGCTTTAATAGAGTATCAAAAAAAGCCCAATTTTCTTATGATTAATGCTAAGAAATTGGGCTTTTTAATATTGGAATTTCCTTACTATACGGTTCCGCTACCACTAATGTTTAGATATCATTTTTTGTAAGCCATTTGCTTTATAAAAGAGGTATATGCAACAATCATAATCCTTTATAGCGATGATCATAAATACATTGATAAAAATAAAAATCTGTGGTAAATTTATATAGATACACGAAAAATGGATTTTTGTATAAATTATCCCTATTTTAATTATACATCATAAAATCCTTTTCAGTCAACCCCTATTTTTATTTTTTAAAAAGGAGTGTTTGATATGAACATGGAACTTCGCCAGGAGCAAGAACGAGTGAACAACGTAATGGAGACAATTACAGAGCAAATCAATAGATTGGAGGGCGAAACTTCCAGGAGGCGGAAAGAAGTTGTGAATATCCGCAAACACTTTTGGGATGAAGTAAAGGTTAATATTGATACCTTCGATGATTATCTAGAGACAATCATCGGTTTGAGACAAGAGGCTCAAGCTCTGTCTGTAAGCCAAAGCACCCATAGACATGCATCTAAGAGATTATCTGCGCTTCGGCGTATGCAAGAAGCGCCCTATTTTGGTCGAATCGATTTCAATGAGGAAGGAACTTCAACTGCGGAACGAATCTATATCGGTATCTCTACGCTCACGGATACAAGCGGAGAAAATTTCCTTATTTACGACTGGAGGGCTCCGGTCTCGAGCGTCTACTACGACTACCAGCCTGGTTCTGCCAAGTATGCTACACCTGGAGGCATCATCCATGGCATATTGGAGAAAAAGTGGCAATATCTCATCCGCGGCGGCATTATCCAATCTATGTTCGATACCAGTCTCACAATTGGAGACGAGGTTTTACAGCAGGTGCTTGGTAAAGGTACAGACAAACATATGCACAATATAGTAGCCACCATTCAACAGGAGCAGAACCGGATCATCCGGCACGATCGCGGGCGGATGCTCATTGTGCACGGCGCTGCTGGCAGCGGTAAGACATCGGCTGCCCTGCAGCGGATTGCTTATTTACTCTATAAATATCGAGATATGCTGAATGCCGATCAAATCATTCTTTTTTCGCCTAATTCGATGTTTAATCGTTACGTTTCCAATGTGTTGCCAGAACTCGGCGAAGAGAATATGCAGCAGGTTACATTCCAAGAATACTTGGATCATCGTCTTAAAGTTGAGTTTCAAGTTGAGAATCCTTACGATCAATTGGAATATGTATTAACTGCAGTGGATAATCCATTATACAGAACAAGGATTGTGAGCATCCGATTCAAGGCTACCAACCGTTTCTTTGAGGCGATCAAATCATACAGGGAGTCGCTGGAAATATCCGGAATGGTATTTAAAGGGATTGTCTTCAGGGGAAAGACAATTGTTACTGCTAAACAAATCACGGAAAAGTTTTATAGCAGCAACATCTCGCTTCGCTTTCATAGCAGACTTGAAAAATTGAAGGATTGGTTAATTAAGCAAATAGATGAAGCCGAGAAGCTCGAACGGACTAAGCCGTGGGTACAGGAGGAAATCGAACTGCTTAGTGATGAGGAGTACCATAAGGCATATACCTACTTAGCGGAAAAACGCGGCTTTATAGGAGAGTCAATTCATGATTATGAAATGGAACCTAAAGCGTTAGCCCGCTTGATTGTTCGACAGAAGTTTAAGCCTTTGCGAAAACGGATCAAGGCATTTCGTTTCGTCAACATTAGGGGAATATATAAGCAGTTTTTTTTCGATCCCATTCAGATCAAACAGTGGATGGACCGGGAAGCACCCGAGGAGTGGCCGGATATTTGCCTATCGACTGTGAAAATGCTGGACGAAGGTAAACTATTTTACGAAGATGCTACTCCGTTTTTATTGATGAAAGAGCTGATTCAAGGCTTTCAGACGAACAGCTCGATCAAACATGTACTTGTAGATGAGGCGCAAGATTATTCTCCGTTTCAATTCGAGTTTTTGAAATGTTTGTTTCCTTCGGCAAAAATGACCGTGCTCGGTGACTTTAACCAAGCTATATTTTCCCATGCCAGCGAAAGGGTCGATTTCCACACGCTTACTGGCTTATACGGTCCGGATGAAACCGTTACGATCAACTTGACGCGCAGCTACAGATCCACAAGACCGATTGTCGAATTTACACGCGGAATCGTACACGACAGCGAACGGATTACTGCTTTTGAACGCGATGGCGAGAGGCCGGTATTGACGCAACTGTCCAATCGTGCTGAATTGCATCGTTCCATAGCTTCCAAAGTTGCAGACTTACGGAAACGGCAGTATAGCACAATCGCGGTTATATGCAAATCTGCAGCGGAAAGCACCGCTGCATACGATTCCTTGAGCGGTATCGAAGAAATTAAGCTCGTGAAGAGCGGATCGATTGAATACGAGCAAGGCGTTGTCGTCATACCGGCGTATTTGGCCAAAGGTATCGAATTTGACGCGGTTATTATTTATGATGCATCAGCGGAAGTATACGGAGACGAGAGCCTGCGTAGATTGTTTTACACTGCCTGTACCCGGGCTATGCATCACTTGCAACTATATAGTGTAGGCGAACCGAGCCCCTTTTTGCGCGGCGTTGCGCCCGAAAGCTTAATTCTGAGCTGATTTAACAAGGACTGAAGAGTGGGTTAATCATTATTAAAATTGAAAAATCCAAATTTTAATGATCATTCGAATAAAGGTAACATGATTTCAGATCCAAAATTAAAAGCCGTTAAACACTCCTGCAGTCCTTATTGGAGTATTTGGATCATCTGACTTTAGAAAAGGCAATCTGCTAGATAAGAATCCATTTTGATCAAACTATTGTCAAAATGGATTCTTTTTTTATCGTAAAATACTGGATTGTAAGGTCTCTTTGATTAAAAATTCAAGTAACATCTATCAATTAGTTAGCGTTGCATGGGGAATCGATTTTATTTACGAAAGGGCTCAGCTCGAAAAATTCCAGTTATAAGAGTTAGAATGAGTCTCATAAATCAAATTTTCGGCTGATAGATGCCTCATTCGCTTTTCAAAATGGTGATACATCAATATTCATGATTTTTACATTTTAGCGAATTTGCCCTTTTTGGACATCTCTTGATTTTTCCCTCAATTAACCCTGTTCCCCTCTATACTTCTTTGGAGTTAAACCTGTGAATTTTTTAAAGATCTTAATAAAGTAACTCTGATCGTAGAAATTTAGCCATGTCCCAATATCTGAGATCGAGTAATTCGTTATCGTTAATAGCTTTTTGGCTTCGTCAATTTTTTGTCGTTGAATGTATTCACTTATTGTAATACCTACCTCTTTTTTAAAAAGGGACGATAAGTAATTAGGGCTTAAATGAGTTATTTCCGCAAGTTGGTCCAGTGTAATTTCACCATATAGATGATTATAAATATATTTCTGACAAGCAGTGATCGTTGCAGAATATTTTTGTTCGTTTAATTGGGAGACCCGGTTGGTAAAGTCGTAAATGGCTTCCTCTATTAATGCTAAGATATCCTTTAGCCTTTCTAGTTCTTCAAGCTGTTGAATATAGAAATCACTAAGTGTAAAAGCGGTTTCTTCATTCAAACCACCTTCAATTGCAGCCCTGCATACAAGGGCTACTCCAGTGATCATTAAATTTTTTTCACTTCTTAAGCGGCTTCGTTTAGACAATAATCCTAATTCTGCATTCCCAACAATCGAGTAATCAATGAAATCCTTTAATTTTTCTACATGTCCATTTTTTACATAATCAAGTAATACTCGCTCATATGAAAGGTTTGAATGAAAAATAAAATTTCTTCTTCCTTTTGAAAGCTCAAGCTCTGGATTTTCCATTTGAATCCTAAAAGTCTCTAACTCTTTATTGTGTTCGATTACCATCGACCTGTCTAATTTTTGATGATAGATCAAATAGTAAACCAACAGACTTATCGAAAGTAATGATTGCTTAGGTATAACTGGGAGCAATTGATAAATTTCGATGAGATTTCTTTTGTTTATATTTTCCTTCAAAGCATTCATAATACGTTTAATTTTTTCATCGGATATTTCTGACTGGAGGGATGGACCGATAATCATAGTCCCTAAGAAATCGTCATTTCTTTTTATATTGATATAGAAAAAATCCATATCAGAATTAGAGGTGAAAATTGGATAATTATTGGGATCATCTTGATAAGGATACCTACTTATTTGCTCCTTTAAAGAAGTGTAAAAAGGATTTTTTTGAAAAACACTTGCTGAAAACTCATATTCAAATTCACCAACCTGGTTGATATAAAAAACTGAAATATGATGGGTTTCATATATTAGCTGACCTATATAGGGCAAATCAGTTTTGGATATTTCCATTTCTACTACTCCATTCACATTTTTTCATTAAATAAAAATGCTGAAATGATAACGTTTATATTTTTTTATTGTATACAATAAAAAAATACTATTATGCATAAAAAATTACAATAAATAAAAAAGGATGAGCAATAAAATGATAGATGAAGGATCCTTAATTAACCGATAAGGAGGAAATAAAATGGAACTCAAAAATAAAATAGCGGTCATTACGGGTGCTGGAAGCGGTATTGGAAGAGCAGCCAGTATGAAACTAGCTGGCAATGGAGCAAAAGTCGTATTAGTCGATTTCAATAAAGAAGCGGGAGAAAAAACGCTAAACCTTATTCAAGAGCAAGGTGGAAAAGGAATCTTTGTACATGCCGATGTATCAAAGAGTGAAGATGTTCAACGATATGTGAATACAGCCATTGAAACATACGGACGTATCGATGTGTTTTTCAATAATGCAGGTATTATCCAAAAATTTGCCCCCCTTACTGAGGTAGAGGAATCTGAATTTGATCGTCTTATTTCTATCAATGTCAAAGGAGTATTTCTAGGATTGAAATATGTATTAAAGGTAATGGAAAGTCAAGGAAGTGGTTCAATCATTAACACGGCTTCCACTGCGGGTGTACGAAGTGAGCATAGTGTGTCTGTTTATTCTGCAAGTAAGCATGCTGTAGTCGGTCTTACTAAATCCGCTGCGTTAGAGTATGTTAAGAAAGGCATTCGCATCAATGCGATTTGTCCTGGTGGCGTCGAAACAGCATTAACAAACAGCGTTGCTGAAATGTTTGAAACATCAGGCTATGTTCCTGAGGAGTTACCAAATATGAGAATGGGTCGTTATGCAGCACCTGAAGAGCTTGCAGAAATGGTAGCCTTCTTAGCATCAGATCGTGCTAGCTATATGACTGGATCAGTTGTTGTTGTAGATGGAGGGTTAACTTTATAAAATAACTTCAGTTACGGCTTTCTTATCCCCTCCTAATTTTTCTTTAAATATTGAAGTAGGAGCCTTAGCCAATTAAAAGAGATTAAGAGATCTTGGAATTGAATTCTAAGTTTAACAAACTTAATTTATTTTACGGAAGGATGTTGAAATATGGGACGTTTAAATGGAAAAGTAGCCATCATTACTGGTGCAGCAATGGGACAAGGGGCCGCTGAAGCTGTTCTTTTTGCAAAAGAAGGAGCAAAGGTAGTAGCAACAGATATTCAAAAAGAAGCTCTTACGAAAGTAGTAGATGAAATTAAAGCAAATGGAGGAGACGCTATTGCTCTTAAACACAATGTCGCTTCTGAAGAAGAATGGATAAGTGTTGTTGAAAAAGCCGTAGAAACATATGGGAAAGTTGACGTTCTTGTTAATAATGCCGGTGTTAGCGAGCCTAAAACACTATTAAATATTACAATGGAACAGTGGAATCGAGTGATGGATATTAACTTAACAGGCTGTGTATTAGGAATGAAATATACCATTCCTGAAATGCAAAAAGCGGGTGGTGGCTCCGTTATTAACATTTCTTCCATTGGTGGTCTTGTTGGTATGGCAGGTACTAGTCCATATACTGCAGCTAAAGGGGCGATCCGCTCCTTATCGAAAGCTGGAGCTGTCGAATATGCAAAGCAAAATGTCCGCGTTAACTCTGTTCACCCCGGTATCATTATGACACCTATGGTAGAAGAGCATCTTGACGAACAAACAAAACAATATTTCAGTGCATATACACAACTACCTCGTTACGGTCAACCAGACGATATTGCTTATGGAGTTCTCTATTTAGCATCTGATGAATCCTCATTCATGACAGGTTCAGAAATGGTCATTGATGGTGGCTGGACGGCAATTTAATGATAACATCGGTGTCCGAAACTACATTTTTTAAAAGTGATGTTGTGGTTCCGGACACCATTGAATTTTGGAAAAAGGAGCTTTTCTAATTTACTAGTATTTTAGTTTATGAAAAAAACAGAGCATACACTCGACCTATAGTTCAACAAAATCATTTTATTGATCTGTCCACTTTTTCCATTTCTCCATTATCAAAGACCCCCATTATTGTTTGATATTTATCTTTAAAAAGGATGATCCATTTCTACGCAAGCTTTTTCACTATAAAAATATATAACTATTATAATAGTAATCACTATAATTTGACAGAATAGTTTGAACTTGTGATTGAGTTAGCTTAATATAATGTCTGTAATAACAATAAATTATTTAAAGGGGAGACAATTGATGAAACAGAACCGGATCGGTTTAGCAGGCATTGGAAAATTGGGTAGTGCTATGATGAAACATTGGTGTGATCAGCAAATACCAATTGGGGTTTATCACCCTAATAAGTCAAAAGCTGAGCAATTCATTTCCCGCTATTCTAATGGATATCTGATTAAGAAAGAAGATATTAATGAATTAACTGTTTTTATTTTGGCACTGCCTTCAGATGCTGTGGTTCCGTTTATTTCTCAACTCATTTCTCCACAAATCCCCCTTGAGAATACCTGCTTAATCAATATGGCTACCGCTTTGACTACAAATGAGGTTAGTAGTAAATTTCCTGCCTTATCTATTGCCGGCATGAAATTTATGGGTCATTCCACCGACTTATATGAACATGGAAATGGATTATTTATTACAGAACATTCCTTGCCTGATGGAATTTTAGAGTTATTTCGGGTTCTTGGAGAGGTGAAAAGAGACAGTGAAGAAGTAGTAATCAACGTTAACAAATCTGCTACCTATCAAGCAGTCAAAGCGGCCATTGAGCTCGAAAAAGAGTTTGCAAAGAAAAACCTCCCAGCTGAATATAAAAACAGAGCCCTAACATCACTTTTTCCAGAGGTAATACGTTCATACAGTAAAGGGACCCTTGGACATTTTGCAATCGAAATCGTAAATGAAATAAAAAATAGAAGATAATGCTGTCGAGTAATAATAAAGTCGTTTACAATACTAGTCATGTATTCCACAATCTAACGGAATAAGTAGAAAATCAAGTTCCGGTAAAGACAAACGAGTCGTCATTAACGACTCGTTTTTAATTATATATGTCATCCTCCTTTTTTCATTAATACCGCTTTTTTGAAAAAACATAACTAAACGGAATCCTTTACTTATAGATTAGTCTTTATTTAATTCCTTCAATATTTGAAAAGGAATCCTCAAGGTATTTTTAAAGAAAATTAATCATTGACATTTATCTTTAAACTGATTAATATTTAAATGGTTTAAATATTAATCGGATAAAGGATAAAAGGGGGAAAAATGTGAGTACTTTAGATTTAGACCTTTATTTGGATCGGCTATTCACAGCTTTTGATACTTCAACAAGGCATATACAACAGGACCTTGCTAATATAAAGGACTTCGGTTTAACTGGACCGCAATTTTATATATTAAAGCTACTTTTTGATAGGGATAATTGTACTGTTAGTGAATTGGCAGAAATTTTACAGGTGAAGCCAAGCGCTATTACCGTTATGATTGATCGCCTAATAAAAAATGAATTTGTCAAAAGGGAAAGAAACTCTCAAGACCGGAGAATTGTTGTCATTCAAATGACGGAAGCAGGGAAGAAGGTTTTTTTCCATGTAAGAAAGAAGCGTAAGGAAGTGTTCAAACACTATCTTTCTTATTTAAGTAATGAAGATTTAAATGCTTTGGTTGGTATTTACGAAAAGCTTGCGATAGCCATTCAAGAAAATAAACAAACAGGAGAGAACAAGTATGGCAAAACAGAAGGAAATTAATACGAGATTGGTATTGACGGGTCTTATTATTGGAATGTTTTTCAGTGCGTTAGAACAAACCATTGTAGGGACAGCAATGCCTACTATTGTATCGGAACTGAATGGGTTCTCCATTTTTGCTTGGGTAACGACAGCCTATCTAATCACATCTACTACGGTGACTCCCATTGTAGGTAAGTTATCCGATCAGTATGGAAGGCGGTTATTGTACTTAATCGGGGTGATTATTTTCATCATTGGCTCTGCTCTTTGTGCAACCGCTGAAACGATGGAGCAGCTCGTTATTTATCGAGGTATACAAGGTATTGGTGGCGGGATGATCATGCCATTGTCTCAAACCATTATCGGGGACATCTTTACGGCTGAACAACGTGCAAAATGGCAAGGAGTTTTTGGTGCATTATTCGGATTGAGTTCGGTCATTGGGCCATTTATCGGTGGATTTATTGTGGATACTATTAGTTGGCATTGGATTTTCTTAATTAATGTCCCATTTGGTTTATTATCTGCTTTTATGATTTATATTGGGTTGAAAAATGAGGCAATGGAGAAAAAAGAAAAAGTAAATATCGATTATCTAGGAATTGCTACACTTGTTCCAGCGCTCGTTTTATTTTTAATCGGGCTTAACTTTGGTGGGGATAAGTTTTCGTGGATGTCCTTAACAAGCTTCTTATTATTTGGTGGAGCGATCGTTCTATTTATCGTCTTTGGGTATATCGAAAAAAGAGCGGCAGAGCCAATCTTAGATTTAAGCCTATTTAAAAATAGAGTATTCGCTACTACGAATGCTCTAGGGTTTTTATTAGGACTCGGAATGTTTGGGGCAATTATGTTTGTACCAATGTTCATGCAAGGGATTCTCGGAGTAACACCTACCGAAGCAGGGTCCACTATGACTCCAATGATGATTTCAATGATTTTTGCAAGTGTCATAGGTGGGCGGTTATTATTGAAATTCACATTCCGCTCAGTCCTTACTACAGGAATGATCACAACTGTTTTTGGTTTCTACCTGATGAGCACAATGGGTCCTACGTCCAATGAATTAACAGCGTACATCTATATGGTTGTATTGGGACTTGGGATGGGACTTGTGATGCCAACCCTAATGATTGCCATACAAAATGAGTTTCCTAAATCAAAGCTTGGAACGGTTACTTCTGCCTCCACATTCTTCCGTTCTATTGGAGGAACGATTGGTATTACCGTATTGAATGCCGTAATGAACCAAACCCTCCAAGGGAACATGGAAGAAGTAACAAAAGCAGAAAGCAACCCAGCAATTGCGGGTATCCTTCAACAGCTTTCTGAAAAAACAGATGCTTTATTTGGGATTCTTGTCAATCCAAGCGTTCTTCAAGCACCGTCGAACATTAGTGAAGTGGTAGTAACAGCTATCGAAACAGCATGGTCACAATCATTCACTACAGTCTTTATGACGGGTTTGATCTTTATAGCAGTAGGGATCCTAGTTGCCCTATCTGTTGGAAATGGAAAAATTAAACGTGATAAAGAAGTCGAAAAAGAAAAACTTCAAGCTAGTAGTAAGCCTGAACCTGTTTAAAAGGAAATAACCCTGTCTCCATGGAGATAGGGTTATTTCTTTACATTTCTATAGTTTAATTTTATTTGAAAATAGGCAGATTTTATCAAATAAAACACTGAACATACTCCCAATAAAGGCACTTTTAGTAATGTCAGAAGGGTCATGATGACCAACCCAAATCCGGGAAAAGCCAGTTAAAGCAGATAATCCTAGCAAAATAGTGCCTAGAACACGAGCATAAAGAAAAATAGAGGTCGACATTGCAAAGGTAAGAAGAGTATGTTTGCTCGGAAAAGAAGAATCTTTTTTTGAAGGAATTAAGATTCCTACTTTTCGTTTTTCGTATGTACGAGTTTTATAAAAGCATCTTTTTAAGATCCCGTTTAGTATGAATGACCCGATAATAGAAAGGACTGCCTTTTTTGAAAGTTTTCGAAGGCTTGAATCCCGAACCCATAAATAGATAAGCACAAAAAGAAAGACATAGCGAATTCTATTTGAAATCAGGATCATGAGTTTGTCCAAAAAGGGTGAACTTCCAGAATAACGATTGATTGCCCAAAACAGTTTTTCATTCATGGTGGTTGACTCCTTGTTTTTTATCTACTTTCCCCTATGTCTTGGATTATCATGTAAATCAAATAAAATTAAGTTTTAGATAAAGATGGTAATTTCCATTGTGAAATGTTAGAATATTGTTAAAACTATTTGGGAAGAAAGGAATTTGTTCTGTTTATGCCAACATCTACTTTGTAATGGACCTAATGAATTGGATAGGATTACCCTGGAAAAACGATCGTTTTTTCTCCCAGGGGGTAGTCTGCCTATTAATCCCATTACAAAGGAACGGAACAAACCTGCTGTAGTATGTATGCTAAGGAGTTCTCCATATGGATGGGGAACTCTTTTTATTACTAAAACTTACTATACATGCTGCAAGACAACCAAATAGTCTGTGACGTTCCTTTATCTTAATACGAGGTGAAGGAATATGAAATCGATGGAAATTGTATGGAATTTAGTTGATCAAGAGCATGAGCTTTATTTGGATCGACATTGTTCAAATTGTGGAAAAGTGGTGACGTTTAAGGATACTCTTATTAGACGACATAATGCTAACGGAAAAAACATTTACCGTTTTGCCATCTATAAATGTGAAAAAAATCATACGTGGAATCGAAAGTTAGAGAGTTATAAAACCTATCAAAATCATGTAAGGTTATATAAAGAACTACCACGTGAAGAAGATGTAAAGGCGAGAATTGATGTCGAGGAGCAGCTTCTAAACGGATATGAGTTCATAGAGATAACGATTGGATGTGTACATGGACATTTTCGAATTGATAAAGTACTGTCTGATCGAGTTAAGGGGTGGAGTCGTTCACTAATTTCAATGAAAATAAAAGAAGGATTGGTTAAAGTGAATGATGAAAAAGTGAAGCGAAGTACAAGAATTTCTGAAGGTGATCTTGTGGTTATTGCGCTTAAGTGATTACCGCTTTTGAAAATTAAAGGAGGAAACTAAATGGTGAAATATCGTAGAGCTTTAGTGGAAGACGCTCGTTCTTTAGCTAATCTTTTTAATGATTATCGTTTGTTTTATGGGCAGGAGTCCGATCTAATTGGTGCAGAGAAATTTTTGAAGGCGAGGCTTGAGAGGGAAGAGTCCGTGGTTTATTATGCCTATGAGAGTAATGGAGATGTAGTGGAGCCAGTAGGATTCACTCAACTCTATCCTTCGTTTTCTTCCGTTTCTATGAAGAGAGTATGGATCTTAAATGATTTGTTTGTAGCAAAAAGGGCAAGAAGAAAAGGGGTAGCACAAGGTCTAATTGAAAAGGCTAGGGACTTAGCGGTGGAGACAGAAGCCAAAGCGGTCACCCTCGAAACCGACCACGACAACCACAACGCCCAAAATCTATACGAAAAAATCGGATTCACCAAAGACACTCAACACCATTACACACTTAATGTACCACGTTAAAGCACCGGGGGACGGTTCTCGGTTGCGGTAATGCGATAAAGTTTATAGGTTGTTTTGCCTGATGTGTGGTCATTTCAGCAGAGTAATAAGTCGAAACTTGTCGCCTTGTCAATTTGTTGGGATCTGGATGAATTATCTGCCAAAATGTACAGATAATGGATGAATTGGACAAATTAATTTCGTTGCCAACACTCAAACGTTGGCAACATTAAACTTTTCATAGTTGTTATACAACCTTTATTAGTTCCTGAAATTGATAATATAATATTGGGAGAAAAATCCTCATTTTTAAAGGAGTTACTGCTGATCAGCAATTCTCTCTTACTAACTTTAGCACGTTAACCCAATCGAGAACCGTCCCCGAATGTGGTGACGCGGTAAATAAGTAAAGCACCGTCCCTATTGGGCGGTGCTTTTGGTTTAACTCAAATATTTCCGATGTCCCCTGTGATTACTTAGGGTCATATAATAGCGCTCCTCCTAGAATAATTTCGTTGTCCAGGATTCACAGTTCCATACGTCCGTAACAAGACCTTCATAGAACTCTGGTTCGTGGGAGATGAGAAGGACGGAGCCTTTATAAGCTTGAAGAGCTCTTCTTAGTTCTTCTTTTGCTTCTACATCTAAATGGTTGGTTGGCTCATCAAGCACGAGAAGGTTTGATTCTCTATTAATAAGCTTACAAAGGCGTACCTTTGCTTTTTCTCCCCCACTTAACACTTCTACTTTACTTTCGATATGTTTTGTCGTTAGCCCGCACTTGGCAAGGGCAGCACGAACTTCATATTGAGTAAATGAAGGGAATTCACTCCATACTTCTTCGATACAAGTGTTGTTATTCTTATTTTTCATTTCTTGCTCAAAGTAACCAATTTCAATATGATCTCCAAGCTCAACCTTACCTGATACTGGCTTGATTTCACCAAGAATGCTTCGAAGTAATGTGGTCTTACCGATCCCATTCGCACCTGACAAAGCAATCTTTTGTCCTCTTTCCATTCTGAGGTTAAGAGGTTTAGATAGTGGTTCATCATAACCGATAACAAGATCCCTTGTTTCAAAAAGAACTTTTCCAGGGGTTCTTGCTTCTTTAAAACGAAACTCCGGCTTTGGTTTTTCGGCAGCAAGCTCGATGACGTCCATTTTATCCAGCTTTTTTTGACGTGACATGGCCATATTACGAGTCGAAACACGGGCTTTATTGCGTGCCACAAAATCCTTTAAGTCAGAAATCTCTTGCTGTTGTTTTTTATAGGCCGCTTCAAGCTGTTGCTTTTTCATTTCATAAACCTTCATGAAATCATCATAATCACCAACATAGCGATTCAGCTCTTGATTTTCCATATGATAAATCAGATTGATAACGCTATTCAAAAACGGAATGTCGTGGGAAATGAGGATAAAAGCATTCTCATATTCCTGCAAGTAACGCTTTAACCACTCGATATGTTTAACATCAAGATAGTTTGTCGGCTCATCCAGTAAAAGGATGTCCGGTTTCTCTAATAATAACTTCGCCAATAATACCTTTGTACGCTGCCCACCGCTCAAGTCCTGGACTTCACGGTCAAGGCCAATGTCGTCTAAGCCTAATCCACGGGCAGTCTCTTCAACCTTGGCATCAATGATATAAAAATCATTATTGGTAAGTACATCTTGAAGGGTTCCGGTTTCTTCTAAGAGCCTCTCAAGCTCTTCAGCATCGACATCACCCATTTTCGCAAACAGCTCATTCAATTCTTTCTCCATATCAAAAAGATACTGGAACGCCATTTTTAAGACATCACGAATCGTCATTCCTCTTTCTAACACCGTATGCTGATCTAAATAGCCAACACGGACCCGCTTTGACCAGCTTACTTTTCCTTCATCCGGCTCAAGTTTTCCGGTAATAATATTCATAAACGTGGATTTACCTTCACCGTTCGCACCGATTAACCCGATATGCTCTCCTTTTAAAAGACGAAAAGAGACATCGTTAAAAATAGCACGGTCACCAAATCCATGACTTAAGTTTTTAACTGATAAAATACTCATCACATTACACCTTTTCCTTTAAAACTTTACACTCTGCTTCTTATTATAATCGTCAAACGAATAAGAGAATAGTGCTTTTGTCCAAGAAAATATTTCAATTCATTAGTTCTTGTTGGCTTACGACAGGATGTAGAGTTAATACGCTTACTGTTTCCCCTTTATATAATTAGTTGGAATTTAACAAATTAATAAAAAGCGGACATAAAATGTAGAATCAAGTCGAATATCCTCTAATGAGTGTAAAGGAGGTGAAAATATGTACTTCCGAAACATCCTTGTAACGGGGTTAATTGTCGGAGCAGCATTGTTTTTCCCAAGTGATGTCTTTGCTAAAAATGATGGTCAGGATCAAAAACCAGTTACTTCTAATCAGAATGTTGAAGTGAAAAAAGTAACAGAGAATCAAAAGAAACCAAAAGTGGTTAATCCTGTTCCAGCAACAGTGAAGAAAAACTCTCAGGAAAAAGACCTTCCAAGTCAGGCTAGTGAAAAAGCTAGGGAAGCGGTTAAGGCCAGTAAACAAAAAGCTAATAAGCCTATTGAGCAAACCTTGCCTAATCACGCGAAAGCCAAAAAGGAAGAAATAAAGAAAAAACCACAACCTGCGAACAAGAAAATACAAACTGAAACATCAAATCAAGTTGAAAAGTTTTCTAAGCCCGTACATAACGTCGTTCCTAAGGAGGAACCAACATATCGAAAAGCGGATAGAAGGCATCCCGTTGTAAATGATAGTTCAACTCAAGAAGCTACAATAAAAAAAGAAGATCCTCCTATCCACGATCGAGTTACGGATAAAGAAAACTCAACAGATAAAAAGAAAACACCTATTTCTACGGAAAAGTTTCCGAAAGAAACAATCATTGTGAACCACTCACATAACATTAAAGCCCCTGGAGGGACATCGAAAGACCGAACAGGACATGGGCAAACAATTAATAGCTTTATAGAAAAGTGGTTCCAAGCAGAAAAGGGTTTAAGTATAAATCTAATCCAATCCTATTGTTCTCGAGAACGAGTATATCGTAATCAATGGGTTCATGCTCCGCCAACAGAACCACCGAAAATGGCTCCTGATTTCTTCATGTAAACCGTTGGTATGAACACGGATAAGAATAAGGAAAAAGGAGCGAATTTTTAAAATGAAATTAAATATTAAAGGATCAATAGTTGTAAAATCTTTCGTATTGGCAGGCGTACTTTCAGTAGGAGCTTTGGCAGGCGGCCATATTAGTGAAGCTGCAGGTCATGGAAAGCATGTTTCTCATGATGTTAAAACAGAAGCTGTTATAAAAGTAAAGAAAGAAAATCCATCTGTAGCAAACAAAGCAAACTCAAAGGCAAGTATTCATGCAAATGATAACGCAAAAATGCATGCAGCAGCAAACGCAGCTGTACATGCTAAAGTTGCCGAAAAGGAAGAAGAATCAACAGTAGAAGAGACAACTGAAGTAGTAGTTGAAAAGAAAAAAGAAAGAACAGCCAATCCATCTGTCGTAAACAAAGTAAATTCTCAAGCAAATGAACATGCAAGCGAAAACGCAAAAATGCACGCAGCAGCAAATTCAGCGGTACATGCTACAGCAAAGGAAGAAGAAACAACAGAAGTAGAAGTTGAAGAGCAAACCGAAACGGCAGTAGAAGAAACAACGGAAGAAGCTGTATCTCCATCTGTAGAAAACAAAGTAAATTCAAAGGCAAGTGAACATGCTAGCGAAAATGCAAAAATGCACGCAGCAGCAAATTCAGCGGTACATGCTACAGCAAAGGAAGAAGAAACAACAGAGGTAGAGACTGAAGAGCAAACCGAAACGACAGTAGAAGAAACAACGGAAGAAGCTGTATCTCCATCTGTAGAAAACAAAGTAAATTCAAAGGCAAGTGAACATGCTAGCGAAAACGCAAAAATGCACGCAGCAGCAAATTCAGCGGTACATGCTACAGCAAAGGAAGAAGAAACAGCAGAGGTAGAGACTGAAGAGCAAACCGAAACGACAGTAGAAGAAACAACGGAAGAAGCTGTATCTCCATCTGTAGAAAACAAAGTAAATTCAAAGGCAAGTGAACATGCTAGCGAAAACGCAAAAATGCACGCAGCAGCAAATTCAGCGGTACATGCTACAGCAAAGGAAGAAGAAACAGCAGAGGTAGAGACTGAAGAGCAAACCGAAACGACAGTAGAAGAAACAACGGAAGAAGCTGTATCTCTATCTGTAGAAAACAAAGTGAATTCAAAGGCAAGTGAACATGCTAGCTAAAACGCAAAAATGCAAGCTAATTTAAACTCTGCTATCCATGCTACTATTGTTGAACAAGGTTCTGAAGCAGTAGAGGTTATTGAAGGATAAGCTGATTAATTGCCGAAGGGGGGTCTCCTCTTCGGTTTTTTAATTATTATAAAAAAATATTTTAATAATATGTTTTTATCCTAAACTTTTCATTGTCTAAAACCCCATTCCTTGTTAGCATTTGAGAGGACATTATTAAAATACGATAGGTGAGAAGTTTGGAAGATATTTTTGCGAAGAGTCCATTTGGGATAGCTGATGCAACAGTGCCCCGTGCACAGGTTACAGAAAGTCAGAGCACAACCGAGTTAGTGAAAAATCAAGAAGAGGATTCTTTTTATTTTCGATCTTTAGAGAATAACGGAATCCATCTAAATAAGGCACAATTAAAGGCTGTTCGCCATGTGGATGGACCATTTTTAACACTTGCAGGCGCTGGTTCTGGAAAAACGACTGTTCTAGTATGCCGTACAGGCTATCTGATGACAGTAAAAAAGGTTGATCCTCGTCAGCTCCTTCTTGTCACTTTTACGAAAAAAGCAGCAATGGAAATGAAAGCGCGAATTGCGAAGCTACCTGGTGTAAATAAAAGCCAAGCGGATAAAGTAATGGCAGGTACATTTCACTCCTTTTTCTTATACCTGCTGAGATCACAAGGAAATCGAGAAGAGATTCTTTCAAGTGAAAGACAAAAGCAAATCATCTTAAAACAAATTCAGAGAAGTAAAGGAATTCATGACCCGTATGAACCAGAAGTTCTACTTTCGACATTATCATTCTATAAAATGAATTTAATAGATCGAGGAGATTGGCCTTCATCAACTCAAGTCGAAAAGGAAAAGAATGAGATTCTGATAGCATTTGAGAATTGGAAGGCTGAAAATCGGAAAATGGATTTTGATGATATTCTCGTTTATGCGTATGATCTCCTTATCCATAATCCTTCGCTCACATCAAGCTTACAAAAACGATTTCAGTATGTGATGGTCGATGAATTTCAAGATACAAACCTCCTGCAATATAGCTTAATTAAGCTGTTAGTTAAGGGGCATCGAAACTTATTTATTGTTGGAGATGATGATCAGACAATATATTCCTTTAACGGTGCACGGAATGATTTTATTTTGAACTTTGACAATGAATTTCCTGAAGCCGAAATGACTACGCTCGACCTTAACTACCGTTCAATGCCGGATATCATTGGATTAGGAAATGAAGTGATACGTCACAATAAAAAGCGTCGGGTAAAAATGCTGAAGCCTACAAAAGCTGGAAGAATAAATCCTCTTTACTCAAGACCATCTACAACCGATGAAGAAGCAGAATGGACACTCAAAAAAGTTCAAACGCTTATTGCCAGTGGGAAATATTCTTATAAGGATATTTCGATTTTACATAGAACGGCAAGCAGCAGCAGGGCGATGTTTGAAAGATTACTTTTAGAAGAGGTTCCATTTATTACGTATAACGTACATGATCAACTTTTTTACGAGCAGTGGATCGTTAAACCAATTATAGATTACTTAAGGCTAGCTCTTGTTCCGAGAAATTTTGAGGCAATCGAAGGGATCTTGCCGACATTATTTGTTGGAAGAGAAAAAGGCATCCAGTATATCTTAAATCAAGAAAGAAGCAATCGAAAGAAGTATCCCATTATCCATTTAACAACAATGAACCATATTAAGTCTTTTCAGGTAAAAAAAATAAAAGACAGGCTAAAGCTTATCAAAACATTGCAAAACGAAAAACCAGTTGATGCAATCAAAATGATTCGAAAAGAGTTTTATGATACCTATTTAGAATGTGCGGAGCAAAAGAAAGTGACAGAACACAAGGAAGTACTAAAAGAAACCTTAAATGAGTTAGAAGCATCGGCGAAACGTTTTGATACTGTATCAACCTTTTTAACCTTTATTGAAAATATGAAAAAGAAGCATGAGGAATTGCAAAATATAAGCAAGGCCGAAAAGAAGGATGCACTATCATTGATGACCATCCACCGCTCAAAAGGACTTGAATTTCCTGTTGTTTTCCTCATTGGCGCATGTGAAGGGAATCTTCCCCACTCATCTGCTCTTGATATTGAAAAACTAAAGGATCGAAATACTTTTTCAAGCGGAAAAGATATGTTAGGAGACGCCATTGAAGAAGAAAGACGACTAGCATATGTGGCAATCACAAGAGCAGAAGAAGAATTGTACATCAGCTCACCTGCTTTTTATCAAGGAGAAAAACGAGATATATCACGATTTATAGTCAGTGCTTTTCAAAAAGATACTGTAAAAAAGCCGATATCAAAAAAGCAAATTCCTAAAACAAAGAAAAAGGTAAAAGCGTGGATTTGTACATCTCAAGAATGTATTGCGTGGCAACGGATAGAAGAAGGGGAGATAGGCGGAAAGCTATGCCCTCTATGCCATTCTCGAATGGATATTGGGATAAAAGAAGTATAGATACGTCTGCAAAGGGTTGGAGAAGTAGCGGTTTTTGTCGAACGGTCAATATATTGTGGTTATCGGACAAATTATTATAGCTTATGGACAAATAAATAAGGGTTTCAGACAAATAATCAAGAGTTCTGGAAAAATTAATGTGCGAATAAGTCTCTGATGGTTTTGGTCAATTCAATCCTAATCAATTTTCACAAAGAGCATTTCCTCATTCAAACAAAAAATTTTTTTGATAGAATAATATAAAAGGGGAATTAAAACAGAAGGGATGGAATTCAATCATGAGATTCTTATTATCATGGAGTGGTGGTAAGGATGCTTGTATGTGTTTAGACACGTTGATCAAGCAAGGCCATGAGGTAGTTTGTCTGATCACAACGGCATCTAAAGAAATCGGAACAACCTTTGGACATGGTGAAAAGCGAGAAATGATTCGCGCACAAGCTGAATCCTTGGATATACCTGTTCATTTTATTGAAGTAGAGATGAATACATATACTGAGACCTTTATTCAAGATGTCAACATGTTAAAGGAACGCTGTCAAGTGGATGCAATTGCTTTTGGGGATTTATATTTACCTGGGCATCGCGAATGGGGAGAAGCTGTGGCTGAAAAAACAGGATTAAAAGCCGTTTATCCACTTTGGATGAAACAAGCTGAAGCAGAGAGCAGCTTATATCATTTTGTGAATTCAGGCTATCAAGCTTTAATTATTCGTACGAAAAATGAGTTAGGGTTAGAAAAATGGCTTGGTCAAACAATCGATAAAAAGTTTGCTGACGAGCTGTCAAATACAGAAATATGTCCAATGGGCGAAGCAGGGGAGTATCATACCTTTGTGTATGACGGCCCGCTTTTTAAGAAGAAAATTACGATAAACCCTGGTGAGGTTGTTGCTCAAGAAACCACAAAAAGATTAGAAATAGATTCATTTTCATTAACGGGAAAATAACAGCTGTTCTCAAAAAACTTATTTATTACAAGTCAGAAATCCCTTTTGGGAGTTTAAAAGCGAAGAGGCATTGCCCTCTTCGCTTTTTTAATTCACAAATGCAAATCCTTTTTATTAAAATCCTGTTCCTCATAGGGGTCAATTTTTCTTGAATCCTCAGTGTTTAATGTCTGTCTTAAGAAATAAATTAAGACTCCACCAATCATACCTAAAACGACAACAAGTCCGAGAAATGCAGCGATTCCCATCACTCGAGTCCTCCTTCGCCTATAGAATTAGATAGTATAATCTTATGCTGCTCATGGAAGTTTTAAACAGGAAGGTCATCATATTAATGTATATGTATGATTTTCCCTTTTTAGGACAAATCAAACGGAATTCAGTAGTATCGGACTAATTTTTAGTTTTTTATTACTATATAGGAACATATGTTCTGTTTTTGTGTTAAAATAAGGTTACAGTGTACGTAGCTGGGTGGGCAGTGGCTACTCCCTTTTAGGTGGGAGGTGGCTCTTTAATGGTTGAAGTAGCAGACGTTTTACAAATTATGATTGCTTTTGGGACATTGACTGTAGCAATTATTGCGGCAACACAAAAAAAGAAGTAACCCCACCCGCTATGGCTCGACACCGAGGGTAAGGTTACTTCACGTTCTCTTATAAGAGCTACTGCTCTTGGCAGAGTATACTGGTCAATGAAGGGGATTCCCAAAAGGGGTCTGGAAACACGATAATCAATCATATATAGGAGATACCTAAAGGATCTCTCCATATATTGAAGTTGTGGTTCCTGATTCCTTGGTTAGGGGACAACCCCTTCGTGATTTGCTTACATAAATTATACCGAACACTATGTATTGAAGTAAAGAAACTTCCGATATAATCCTAGTTTTTTCCTATTAAGTGCGATCGATTAAAATGGCTCGGACTGGACACCCATCAGCTTCGGTTAATGGAAGGGGAAGAGCAATTAAATCATAGATTCCTTCTTCCACTTCATCTAGTACAATTCCTTCTAAAATTTGGATATGTGAATTTTCAATGGAATGATGTGCTGGTAAATTTTTACTGTCAATGGGATCCACAGAAGGAACATCGACTCCAATTAAATCCACTCCTTGTTGCATTAAATATGGCGCTAGATCTTCTTGTAAGAAAGTGATCTCAGAAGGAAATTCAGATTTATTTTCCCATGAGCTTGTTTTCAATAACAGCTTAGAAATCTCCGTAAGGTCAAGGTGCTGGACATCCTCTGCTCCAATGGAGGTTTTTCCAGAAACGTTAACGACAAGGGCTGGTCCGATAAATCTTTCAAGTGGGAGGTCAGCTACTTTTTTACCGTTATGGTCAAAATGATAAGGAGCATCAATATGGGTTCCGGTATGAGTACTCATCGTTAGTTGGCCGACATTAACAGAGCCCGTTTGTTCTTTGGTCCAATTTAATTGAAAAGAATATGGCGTATCCCCTGGCCACACAGGGGTACCATGATGCAGCTTTTGTGAGATATCAATGATTTTCATAGGATCCTCCTAATCTAGCGTTTCTTTTTTATAGGAATTATCGTTAAACAGCTATACTTTAAGAATAATAAAAAGAGAGTGAATAGTAAATTAAATTTCTGTATCTATCCAAAAGGACAATTGGTTTCAAGAAACGAATGTATAATATAGTAAGAAATGTCAATTGAGTTGGATTTATTTTTAAAAAATAGGCTGTTTTCTAACTGATGGTTGTTTTTTAAGAACTTAAATTTTGTGAAAGGGTTGGTTGGAGCGAAAAGCAAAATTCTTCCGCTCTACAACCAACCCCTTATCAAATAACAACAATATTTACGAACAAAAAATAAAAATTGGTGGAGGCAGGAAAAATGCCAGAATTACATGATAGTGTTGTCATCCAAAAACCTATTAACGAGGTATTTCAATTTGCTAGTGAATTAAAAAACTCACCTAAAATCATGGACAATGTAGTGGCAATTGAAAAGCTGACAATTGGAGAAACAGCGGTGGGAACCCAGTATAAAGAAACACGTGAGATCAGAGGTAAAAAAGCGGATGCTGTGATTAAATTTATAGAATTTACCCCTAACCAATCTTATGCGGTTGAGAGTGAGCATAATGGGTTAAGAGTAGTGTATACCTATCAATTTAGAGAGAATGGCGAGAGTACCGTTGTTGACTTTAAAGGAGATGTTGAAGTGAATGGTCTCTGGATGAAGCTGGTGAAACCAATGATCGTCAACATATTAAAAAAAGAGGATGGAGGTCATCTTCGGAATTTAAAAAATGTAATCGAGAGGGAGTAATGATGATGGGAATAGTATATCGAAATTTTGAAGATCAAGGGGATCTTACACGTCAATACGAGTTTTGGGAGAGTATGACATCTTCGTTACCCTATGCATGGAAGCCAACTCATTCTCCAAAACATTTTTCCTTGCAAAAAGAATTTCACCCAAAAACGAGATGCTTCGCTTATGATGGTGACGCATTGGTTGGCTATATGAGCTTTACAGGAAAGGGTTCGTTTGTCTCATTAGGATATCCATGGGTGCTGCCAGAATATCGTGATATTCAAGATGAGTTATTTGATAGAGTTTACGGTTTTGCCTCAAGTAACGAGTATGGAGGAAAGCAGTTCGCTCAAAGATTTCGAAGTCAATGGCAGGAACCAATTGACTACTTTTTATCAAAGGGTTTTATGATTTCAAATTCATCGCCTATTATCGGTAAAGAACTGAACGATGAGGGTTCAACATTTAAAGCGACAATAGATTATAAGCTTGAAGGGCAATTTGATTTTGAAAAATGGAAGCGCCTTAAAAGAAAGGATTCCACTAATGAAGAGCTGCAAATGATGAGTGAATATTATTCCTCAGTCGAGTTTGATTTTGCTATTTCCTTCTATAACCGAGATCAATTGAAAGGCTACTGCGGGATTGCGATACGTAAAAAGACTGGATTTGCAGAAATCAATGCCATCGCACTTGATAATAGCTGTAGTCTAGCGGAGGTAACAAATATGCTAGAGGTTATTGAGTTTGAAACTTTTATTCGCGAAGGGAAAGTAGTAAGTCTCTATCAATCCTCCCTGCCCACTGGAGCCTATGAGGGACTTAAGGATTACCATTTAATTACAGAGGATGTCATGATGGTCAAAGGTTTAAATCAGCAATGAAAACAAAGGAGAAGTTATATGAAGAGAGCAATTAGAGGGCATCACCTCCTTTGTATCCATGGATTTAAGGGAATGGGGTACAGTCCGGCATTTGTAGATGAAATGGGTGCAATTGTGAAAGATTTCAATAGTAATAGAGAGGACATTGAAATTGAAGTCAGAGCCTCTTTTGATGATGCTTGCTTTGCATGTCCACATAAAGGGGAAACGAAATGTGAAAAAAGTGAGGATTCTAATCAACATGTTCTTTCGTTAGATCATCGTGTCATCAACCATCTTGGGATCAGTCCTGGAGAGAGCTACAATAAAAATGAATTACTATCCCATACAGCAGAAAAGGTTTCTCCTGAAGACTTAGATCATTTATGTGAGGGGTGTTCCTGGCTTTCCTTTGGAGTATGCAAGGAAGGAATTCAGGACTTAAAGGAAAAATTCAATAATACTGTAGGGGATATCCATTTTTCATCGTTTATTTATATGAAAATATGATTTATTAAAAAGGAGAATTAACGGTGGAAGATGATCGTTCAATTATAGAGGATTTTTTACAGAAACATAACAGGGATTTATTCCGTTTCATATACTCCATTACTAAGCATAAGGAAGTATCTGAAGATCTTTATCAAGAAGTACTGCTATCAGCCTATCAGAATGAGAGCAAAATCGATAACAAAGATTCTGTGAAAAGCTGGATATTTACAATGGCTAAAAACAGGTGTATTGATTTTTTACGAAAGGAAAAGAATGAAAGGATGAAGAATCAGCTATTACTTAAAGAGCAAGGGATGAAGGGGATTCAAGAATACTTTACTGAAAAAAAGGTTCTTGGCAACCTGGCTCTTAATGAGATTGTTTCTTCGATTGAGAAGCTTCCAGAAATTTATCGAAAGCCTATCAAACTATTTTATCTAAACCAGCTTAAATTAAAAGAGATCGCTGAGCTTTGTCAGTTACCGATTTCAACAGTAAAATCCCGGATCAAAAGGGGAAGGGAAAAGCTGCAAATCGAATTAATCGCGTGGGCATAATTTTTTGGGGCCAGTTACAAAAAAACATTTTTGTAACTGGCCCCAAAAATTTTAAAGAGAGATTCCAAAATATTGAGCAACTAAGCGGCGAAATTCTTTTAATGGTTTATGATCTTTTAAGTTGGCAAGCATTCCTTGAATGACAGGGATTCTGGAATGATCACGAGCAATTTCCTCTTCTAACACCTCTAACGTAATATACACATCCTCTTCTTTCTTTTGAGAAAACTGTTCCTTATATCGTTGAATAGACTTTAAGATGCTTTCTTTATTAAGGTTTTTAGATATGCTGTCAGAAATGAATTGCTCCATTTTTTCTGTTGGGACCACAGAGGGATCATTGGACTTCAATAAGCCTTCGACAATATCATCGGCTCGTTTTAGCATATACTCTGTAAGATAAGGGATGTCCACTTTTATTTTGTCTAACATAATAAGTTCTAAAAATGAATGGAAAAACCCTTGAAGCATAAGTGAAACATCATATAAATAAGGTTTAACTTTTTTTCCATAGATTGACATAATGGATTTTGTATAAAAAAGATTAGATTCTAATCTCATACTGTGGATAAGTTGTTCAATCTCGTCATTAAAGGGAATTGCATTTTCCCTTGCCTGCATAATAATAAATTCTTTATGTTTTTGTATCTCAATCAACTGGCACTGCATTTGTTTCATAAATTGTGTTCTTGGATCTAAATTCTCGTTCTCTATTTTATTAATCATTGTATGCATACGATTAAAATAATACTTAAGGATTGCCAACAATAGAGCTTCCTTCGATTTAAAATGAAGATAAAATGCCCCTTTTGAAATTCCACTTTCCGTAGCAATTTCTTGAATAGACGTTGCAGTAAACCCTTTTGTAGCAAATAATTTCATTGCCGTTTCAATGATTAGTCTTTCCTTTTCCTTCATCGCTTTCTCTCCTAACGGGATTCTTATTCTTATTATGACTGATTGGTCATGAAAATCAAATATTTTTTACAAGATTATTTCTGTTGACTTGTGACCGGTTGGTCAGTTATATTTATTAACGTTATGACTAGTCAGTCAGAAAAAGAGAGAGATTTTTGGACGAAAGGGAGAGTAGGATGAATAAGATCATTAACTTTGTGTTAAGGAATAAATTTGCTGTATGGCTTATGACCTTTATTATTGTCGCAGCAGGCCTATATTCGGGCTTTAATATGAAGCTTGAAACAATCCCGAATATTAATACACCGATTGTAAGTGTAACAACAGCCTATCCTGGTGCAACACCAGAGGAAGTGGCGGAAAAGGTTTCTGAGCCAATTGAAAAACGGATACAGAATTTAAATGGAGTCAATGTGGTAAGTTCCACCTCTTATCAGAATGTGTCCGCTATTCAGGTTGAGTATAAATTTTCAAAAGACATGGAAGAAGCAGAGGATGAAATCAAAGATGCACTATCTAATATCTCATTTCCTGAAGAGGTAAAAGAACCAGAAGCATCGAGACTTAGTATCAATGCTTTTCCTGTCATGGCATTAAGTGTATCTAATGATAATGAATCATTAGCAGAGTTAACTAGCACTGTAGAGGAATCAGTGCTCCCGGAAATTGAAGGGTTAGATGGAGTCTCATCTGTACAGATATCAGGTCAACAGGTTGAGGAAATTGAACTGGATTTTAATGAAGAAAAGATGAAGGAGCTTGGAATTGACCAAGAAACGGTTAAAGGCTTGATTCAAGGTGCCGATATAAATGTTCCTCTTGGATTATATACTTTTGGTGATACGGAAAAGTCGGTTATTATTGACGGAAACATCACTACATTGGAAGATCTAAGGAATTTGCAAATTCCAATGATTCCAAGTGGAGGCCAAGAAGGGCAGGGGCAGATTCCTCATTCAACCCCAAACCCTAACCAACAAGTTCCAACAGCAAACGGTACAACCACAGCCCAGCAAGGTGAACTGAAGATCCCAACGATCGCACTTTCCGAGATTGCTGAAATCAAGCAAATCGGGAAAGCCGAATCGATTTCAAGAACAAATGGAAAAGAAGCCATTGGTCTTCAAATTGTTAAAGCAGCAGATGCTAATACAGTGGATGTTGTCAATGCAGTGAAAGAGGAAATAAAAAGTTTTGAAAAAGAAATAGATGGTATTGAGATTGTCTCAACTTTTGACCAAGGTGAACCAATTGAAGAATCTGTTAGCACGATGCTGAATAAAGCCTTGTTTGGTGCAGTGTTTGCGATTATCATCATTCTTCTCTTCCTAAGAGATATTAAATCAACTCTTATATCGGTCATTTCCATCCCGCTTTCATTGCTGATTGCAATTCTATTTTTAAAGCAAATGGATATTACCCTCAATATTATGACATTGGGTGCGATGACCGTTGCCATTGGGCGCGTTATTGATGATTCGATTGTAGTTGTAGAGAATATCTATAGACGAATGTCGTTACCTGGAGAAAAACTTAAAGGGAAAGAATTAATCAAAGAAGCTACGAAAGAAATGTTCGTTCCAATTATGTCATCCACTATTGTGACGATAGCTGTATTCCTGCCGCTGGGATTAGTGGAAGGAATGATTGGTGAATTATTCTTGCCGTTTGCGTTAACGATCGTTTTCGCATTACTTGCATCGTTATTGGTTGCGATTACAATTGTTCCGATGCTGGCACATACTTTATTTAAAAAGGGTGTAAAAGTTAAGGAGAATCATGATCCGAAACCTAGCGCATTAGCAAGGGCTTATAAGAGTGCATTGAACTGGTCATTAAACCATAAAATCATTACCTCACTACTTGCCGTTGCAATGTTGGTTGGAAGTTTATTCTTAGTACCAATCATTGGAGTTAGCTTCTTGCCTTCTGAAGAAGAAAAAATGGTGATTGCCACCTATAGTCCTGCTCCTGGTCAAACACAAGAGGAAGTAGAAAAGATTGCTCTACAAGCCGAAGAACTTTTATTGGACCGTAAAGGGGTTGAAACGATTCAGTATTCAATCGGAAGTGCAAACCCGATGAGTCCCGGAAGCTCAAATAGTGCGATGTTCTTCATTGAGTATGATGAAGAAACAAAGAATTTTTCAGAAGAAAAAGAAGAAGTCATTCTTAAGCTTCAAGATCAGGCTGAAAAAGGTGAATGGGCTTCACAAGATTTTTCAGCGAGTGCTGGAAGTAACGAAATCGTCTATTTTGTATATGGAGATTCAATTGAAGAAATTGAGCCGGTTGTAACAGATGTTCAGGAAGTAATGAAAGACAATGATTCTCTTAAAAATGTTGAATCCAGTATTTCTGATTCTTATGAAGAATACACACTTGTTGCAAATGGCGAAAAGCTCAGTGAACTTGGGTTAACGGCTGGACAAATCGCTCAGGAGTTAATGCCGCAACGTGAAAAGCCTGTTCTAACGACCATCGAAAAAGACGGGAAAGAATTGAATGTTTATCTGAAGATGACTCAAGAGAGCATTAACTCGATTGAGGATGTAACAGGTAAAACGATTCAATCACCTCTAGGTGTAGAGGTTCCAATCGAAGAGGTCGTAAAAGTAGAAGAAGGAGAAACTTCTGATACGGTGACAAGACGTGATGGAAGAGTGTATGTTCAGGTTACTGGTGAACTGAAAACAGATGACGTTGCAAAGGCGTCTGCTGAATTAGACAAAGAAATAGATAAGCTTGACATCCCTTCTTCCATTGATGTGGAAACTGGAGGAGTCACAGAAGACATTCAAGAATCCTTTACCCAATTAGGTTTAGCAATGCTCGCAGCGATCGCTATTGTCTACTTGATCCTAGTCATTACATTTGGTGGAGGACTGGCGCCATTCGCGATTCTGTTCTCATTACCATTTAGTATTATCGGTGGATTATTAGGACTTCTCATAGCTGGAGAAACGCTAAGTATCTCTGCGATGATTGGAGCCTTAATGCTAATCGGTATCGTTGTAACGAACGCGATTGTATTAATTGACCGCGTTATTCATAAAGAGAATGAAGGTCTTTCAACAAGAGAGGCATTGCTTGAAGCAGGTGTCACTCGTTTACGTCCAATCCTCATGACAGCAATTGCGACAATTGGAGCCCTATTCCCATTAGCACTAGGTCTAGAGGGTAGTGGATTAATTTCAAAAGGACTTGGTGTAACGGTTATTGGTGGATTAACAAGTTCGACATTGTTAACACTAGTGGTGGTACCAGTGGTCTATGAAGTCTTAATGAAAATGAAAAAGAAAATAACTAGAAAGAAAACAGCATAATAAGAAGAAGGACTAGTAAAGAGGGGATCACTCTTGTTATTAGTCCTTCTTTTTTGTTTTATTGGAAATTATAAGATGCGAATAAGTTGTCGAATATGGTCGATTGGTCAATATATATTGTTTTTGGACAAATTAAAGATCACTATGGACAAATAAAACATTATAACGGACAAAATATCATTCAAACCGGACAAATAATTAAGCCGATACTTGATTTTGATGGGGGAATTAGCAAAACAGGTATGGAAAGCAAAAAAAGAGGAACCTAAGTGCCCGGTCCGAAGTGTAAAATTCGAAAAAATGCAATGACAACATCCAAAACTTTGTATGAAGTGGTGAAAAAGAGAGAAAGCGAATATCCTCCTCAAAGGAGTAAAAAGAGGTCGTTAAAATTCGGATAAGTAAAAATGAGTCCTCAAAAGAGCTAAATAAAATAAGTAAGATGCTTCCACATTTCTCATAAGATAACCATATTTTCAACTTCTAGTACATACACTTCAATATGGACAAATTGTTTGGAATTGGGAGAGACGCATGAAGGTATTTTATAGAGGGATGTTATTGTTGGTTGTTGCTGCGTTTTTTGGTGAGTGCCTAGAGTTTTTAATTAATATGAAATTAGCAAAAGAGCTAGGTGAAGAGGGGCTGGGAATTTATATGTCGATCCTTCCCTCTATTTTTCTAATCGTCATTATTGCGAGTCTGGAATTGCCAATTTCAATATCAAAGTTTGTATCTGAAAGGAAAGCAAGTCACCACCGATCAATGCTTCAGCATGCGATGAGATTTACAGTTTTAATGACAATGGCATTACTTCTTATTATGATGGTCGTTGTAAATATCGTTCCGGTTTTTCATGAACATCCAGGGATAAAATGGCTGATATTGATTCTAATCCCTGTCATTGCCTTTTCCTCGATTGCACGTGGATACTTTATGGGAATCCACCATATGGGAAAGATTGCAACTGCCAACTTTTTACGGAAAATTGCTCAGTTGATCTTACTTGTCATTGTTTACACTTTGTTTTCCTTTACAACAGAAACGTCGATTTTTATCGCCCTTAGTACATTGATAGCAAGTGAGGTTGTCGTCTTTCTTTATTTAATGCAAGCCTATTTTCTTTATTTACGAAAGCAAAGAGGAGTTTATTCAGAATCGCTGCAAGGGAGAGATGTTCGGAAAGAGCTGATTGCTGTGTCTTTTCCGACAACCGTGATGAGGGTTTTTCATGCTGTGACACATGCGATTCAGCCGTTTCTGATTAAGGCGGCGCTCGTTCATTCAGGGATGAGTGTAACGATGTCGAATGAACATTTCGGACTGCTCGCAGGTGTAGCCATGAGCATTGGGTTTTTCCCGGCTTTTATTTCGCATTCATTATTAGTAGTGCTCATTCCAACAGTATCAGAAAAAGTAGCCAAAAAAGATTTTAATGGCCTGCATTTTTTATTAAGACAAGTTACATGGATTACATTGTTATATGGGATCCCCGCGATTTTTATTTTTTACCATTGGGGAGATATGCTTACCCATATGTTCTTTGAATCATCGGCTGCAACCTTCTATTTACAGCTGTTATGGCCGTATTTTCTATTTCACTTTTTTGTCATGCCTCTTCAAGCATTCTTAATTGGCTTAGGAATGGTGAAGGATGCTCTTTATCATACGGTTTGGTCGACTGTTGTGTCCTTTACAACGATTTATCTATTAGGATCAAATGAATCTTTCTCAATGGTTGGAGTCATATTAGGAATGAATTTAGGGGCGGTCATCATTACGGTACTGCATTATTGGACGATTTGTACAAAAATCGGTTTTCCCGTATTAT
Source organism: Rossellomorea pakistanensis (assembly GCF_016908495.1). Lineage (GTDB taxonomy): Bacteria > Bacillota > Bacilli > Bacillales > Bacillaceae_B > Rossellomorea > Rossellomorea pakistanensis. The sequence goes on from NZ_JAFBDZ010000006.1 coordinate 70,438, forward strand.
TTTTCAAATCGTTAAAAAATAGATAAAGGATGAAGTTAACCATAAAAACATGGTTAACTTTTCATGTTTAAGGGGATAGTATACCGTACAATATTCTATTACATAAAAATTATAGAAGGGGAAGGTCTATGTCGGATTCTTTATTATTTAATATTATGCTAATTGGATTTCTAGGGATCTTCTCACAATGGATTGCGTGGAAATTCAGATTGCCTGCGATAGTGATCATGTCCATTATGGGATTGCTCGCAGGACCATTTTTAGGAATTATCAACCCTAAAGAAGATTTCGGTGATCTATTCAGTCCGATAATCTCGCTTGCAGTTGCCATCATACTATTTGAAGGAAGTTTAAATTTAGATTTTCGGGAAGTAAGAGGACTTGGACGTCCAGTCATAAGGATTGTTACACTTGGAGCTTTTCTTGCATGGATACTTGGGTCACTTGGAGCCCATTATCTAGCGGGGTTATCCTGGGCTGTGGCATTTGTCATTGGAGGACTATTCATCGTGACAGGCCCAACAGTCATTCTTCCATTACTAAGGCAGGCCAAATTGAAGCCAAGGCCTGCTGCCATATTGAAGTGGGAAGGAATCATTGTGGACCCGTTTGGTGCGCTATTGGCTATCTTTGCCTTTGAAATTATTCGTTTCTTATTGATTGAAGATGCTACTCTGACTTCATTACTGCTATTCTTTTTAGCTTCTTTCTTTGCTGCGATACTTGGATGGGTTTGTGGAAAAGGAACAGGTTGGTTATTTGAAAAAGGGCATGTTCCAGAATTTTTAAAATCCCCTGTTGTGTTTGCGGTTGTCCTCGCCTGCTTTGCGGTTTCCGATAACATTATGCATGAAACGGGTTTGTTGGCTGTAACAGCCATGGGGATCACGCTTGCGAATATGCATATCTCCTCAATTGGCGATATGAGACATTTTAAAGAAAATATATCCGTATTATTAACATCTGCCATATTTGTCATGCTGACCGCTTCATTAACAATGGAAACATTAATCGAAATTTTCAATTGGAGAATTATTTCGTTTGTATTATTAATGTTATTTGTTGTCCGTCCATTATCTATCTGGCTGTCGACGATGGGTACTGATTTGTCATTTAAAGAGAAGTTATTAGTGGGCTGGATTGCTCCAAGAGGGATCGTTGCTTTAACCGTCTCAGGTTATTTTGCCTCTATATTATTGGAAACGGGTTTTGAGGATGCTTCAATTTTAACATCGCTAACCTTTGCATTAGTATTTGCTACTGTTGTTGCCCATGGATTTTCGATAAAATGGATGGCACAAAAATTAGGCTTAGCAACGGATGATCAGCCTGGAGTGCTGATTGTCGGGGCCAGTAGCTTTACGACAGCATTAGCAAAAATATTTCAGGATTTGAAGGTCCCCGTGACGATCACCGATTCTTCGTGGAGCCGTTTATTTTCTGCTCGAAAAGCAGAGGTTCCTTATTACCGGGGAGAAATCTTATCTGAACAAACGGAGTATCACTTTGATCTGACACCATATGAATATATGATCGCTGCAACAGAACATGATTCCTATAATGCGCTTGTTTGTACAACATTCAATCCAGTACTCGGGAGAAATAATCTTTATCAGCTTAGCTTTCAAAACCAAGATCATCTAGGTAAAGATTTAGATCAACTTGTCCATTCGGTTGGCGGGAGAATTCTTTTTCAAGAAGACGCAACATGGGAAGAATTAAATAAGCGGATAGAACGGGGAGATGTCTTAAGGAAAACAAATATAACGGAAAAATATCCTTTTAAAGACTATCTTGAGGAAAGAGAAGGAACCACGATTTTATTGTTTGTTCGTAAACCTTCTGGAGTCATCGAGTTTTTCACCCAAAATGGTTCTGTAAAAGCAGAGGTTGGAGATATTGTTGTTAGTCTGATGAAACCATGCAAGGAGCTTAATAAAATTCAAGAAAAACTAGAAGTTCAGAGGGAAGCACAGAAAAAGTCCGATCGCCAGTAAAATGGCTTCGGACTTTTCGTTTTGCTTAGTTCTTCTTTTGATTAGCAAGCCTTGCTTTCACTTGATTATAGGTTAACCCTGATGCCGCATTCAATCGTTTAACTTCTTCAATATCGGTACCAGCTGCTGTAAATTGTTTGTTTTTTGGCTTCATATGATCCCTCCTGTTTATATCGTGTACACAATTTAAGGATCTATCCTTGAGCTCTTACATGTGTAGTAACGGGAGGTGATAATCCACTCCCTTTCATTTAGCGGTTATTTTCTTCCCGTATAGGTAAAACGGTGGAATATTTTATTTCCCTTAGTGCTAGGCTAGTTTGAATGCGTGTGATCCCAAGCCTATTTAATTTTCTAATAAAGCTCTCCAATTCCCTGCGGTCTTTGTTTGCTACCTTTAAAAGATAATCATATTCCCCGGTTAAGCAATGACACTCTAAAACTTCTGGCATAGATTCTAAAGCTTTCTCTAAGACTTCCAGCTTCTCAGCTTGATGAATATTTGTGCTCATAAAAATAAAAGATAATAAATCAAATCCAAGCTTCTCTTGGTTCAAAATAACAACATGTTGAGTAATATATCCTTCATTTTCTAATCTTTTTATCCTTGCGTGAGTAGCGGGCGGCGACAGATTAACTCGTTTAGCAATTTCAGAATTGCTTACATGTGCCCCTTTTTGCAAAATATCTAAGATTTGAATATCCATGTCATCAAGTATTTTATTAACAACCGATTCCACTGCTTTTCACTCCTTTTCAATTCTTCTGAAACCCCCAATAGATAATCAAGAAAACAAAATATAATTTCGTAATTTTCATTAGAAACATACGATTATTTCTTATTTGTTCAATTATACAAAAATAAACACTGGAATAGGAGTGTAAATGTTAAAATAATTAAATAAATATTATCGGGTGAATGGCTTAAAGGTTTATTAAATAAAACAGTGATATTTGAAGAAGGGGATAAAGGATATGTCGTATAAGTATTATGTCTTGCTGCTTTTAACCTGTTTATGTTGGGCAGGAAATTTTGTTGTTAGTAAATCTCTAGTAGAACATTCTTCTCCAATCACACTGACGGCCTTGAGGTGGATCATTGCAGTCGTTTGCCTTTTACCTCTTGTATGGTGGAAGGAAAAAAAGATTCTACCACCACGAAATGCTTTACTTCCATTGTTTTTAATGGGATTAACAGGTGTGGTTCTATTTAATCTTTTGCAATTTTTAGCATTAGAGCAAACGACTGCGACAAATGTTGGATTACTATCTACCTTAAATATGATTTCAATCGCAGTTTGTTCCGTTTTATTTTTGAAAGAAAAAATTAATTCGCTACAAACTTTTTCAATGTTTTTCTCGCTTTTTGGAGTAATTCTTGTGCTATCAAAAGGTAAAATAGGCTATCTGCTTTCATTGGATGTTAATACAGGTGATTTATGGATGATTGCTGCCGTATGTGTATGGGGAATATATACTATTTGTAGCAAATGGGCAATGACCAAGACTTCAGCATTGATGTCTATTTTATATTCAGCTATTTTTGGATTGATGGTCCTACTTCCTATAAGCGTCCCTGATTTTACTGTTTCGAATATTAATCCTTCTTTCGTAGGTTCTATTCTTTATACAGGAGTTATCTCAACAGTAGCATGTATGGTACTTTGGAATATTTGTGTTCTAAAATTGGGTTCTACTACATCAGGTGTTTTTTTAAACTTTAATCCGATATTTACTTCTCTTTTAGCTTTTTTATTATTAGGAGAACAAATGACTTGGGTACAAGGAATAGGTAGTGCAATTGTGATAATAGGTTGTTATTTATTCTCATACTTTAAAATAAAAGTGCATACAAAACGAAATGCTTTCACTAATCAAAGTTTTCAAAGTTAATTATACGCCATTTGTGTATTGCTAAGAATGCCGGGATTATCTAGTTAGGTATGAGTAAAAAGATGTAATTATGAAGAAACCGTATCCCAATTTCTAATTGAGTCTTTTCAAAATATAACTATAAAAATACTTATTTAAAAAGCATGAAAAGTATGAAAATGATAGAATAGCTTTATACATAGAAAAAATACGTAAAATGGAAAGGGAGGATATGTATGTTGAAAACCTATTCTGACGTATGGGATTTAGATGTTTTTTTTTCAGGAGGAAGCCAATCATCGCAGTTTAGAGCACATATAAATGAACTGAAAAATAAAAAAAGAAGGTTTGCAGAAAATGAAGTTGCGTTTGTTTCTCCGCAAAGTGATACGGATGGAGACCTAGTTGCAAGATTGATTGAAGAAGCTAAAGAAATCATGCTTTATTTACGACAAGCAGGAGCGTTTATTGGGTGCCTGCAAGCACAGGATATGAATGATAGAGATGCAGATCGTCTACAAAATGAACTAACGACTATCAGCGCAGAATTTCAAACGACGTTTAATGCTTTTCAGCAAAAGCTCGCGCAAACCTCTGAAGAAGTATGGGAGCTACTGTTGCAGCATTCGACTTTATCAGAGCTTTCTTTTGTCTTAAATGAGTGGAGAAAAAAGGCGAAAGACAAGCTTTCCAATCAAGAGGAAGCGATTATACAAACGCTATCCATTGATGGTTATCATGGATGGGGGCAAATGTACGATACGATTGTTGGAACGATGGAAATCCCTTTTACTGAGAATGGTGAAAAGAAGAAGCTTTCGATTGGTCAAGCGAATAATTTAACCTCCCATCAGGATGAAAAGGTTCGGAAGGAGATACATGATCAGCTCGAAAATGCCTGGGAAGAAAAAGAAGAGCTGTTTGCCAAGACACTCAACCATCTTGGCGGGTACCGCTTAAATGTCTACAAGGCCCGTGGCTGGGAAGAGGTGTTAAAAGAACCATTAGAATATAATCGAATGAAGCAAGAAACCCTTGATGCGATGTGGGGGGCGATTTCTAAGCATAAACAACCATTTGTGCACTATTTGGATCGCAAAGCAAAAATGCTTGGGAAAGAGAAAATGGACTGGTTTAATCTTGATGCGCCAGTTGCCGAATCCACTAACAAGATGAACTATGATGAAGGGGCTCACTTTATTTTAAAGCATTTTAAACGATTTGGTCCTGAAATGGCAAAGTTTGCAGAGAAAGCATTTGAAGATTCATGGATAGAAGCAGAGGATCGACCAGGTAAGCGACCAGGTGGCTTTTGTACATCCTTTCCATTAAGCCAGCAATCCAGAATTTTTATGACGTATTCAGGCAGTATGTCCAACGTCGCTACACTTGCACATGAATTAGGACACGCATTCCACTCCTATGCACTTAAACCAATGGATACGCTAAATCGAAACTATGCGATGAATGTTGCTGAAACGGCTTCTACTTTTGCCGAAATGATTGTGGCGGATGCTGCGGTAAAAGAAGCCACTTCTAAAGAAGAAAAGATAGCATTAGTAGAGGATAAACTTCAAAGAAGTGTTGCCTTTTTCATGAATATACACGCGAGATTCTTATTTGAAACGCGTTTTTATGAAGAGCGAAAAGAAGGAACCGTATCATCGACTCGGTTGAATGAGCTAATGGAAGAAGCACAAAGAGAAGCCTTTGCAGGTGCTTTAGATGAAGTCCATCCACATTTCTGGGCTTCAAAGCTTCACTTCTATATTACGGGTGTTCCTTTCTACAACTTCCCGTATACATTCGGCTATTTATTCTCGTTAAGCATTTACGCAAAAGCGTTAGAATCAAACGAAAATTATGAGGAAAAATATATGGCTTTATTAAGAGATACGGCAGTGATGAATGTCGAAGAGCTTGCAATGAAACATTTAGGTGAAGACATTACGAAAGAAGCATTCTGGGAAAAAGGAATTCAGCTTTGTATTCAGGATGTGGAGGAGTTTTTGGAGCTGACTGGGGAGTAAGTCGAGAATTTTTTGAAAAGATCAAATCTCTTTGGTTTGATCTTTTTTAGATGATCATAAAGTGATATTTAACCTTTTAATGACAAGTTTAGTTTTTTCCATAAGACAGAAATCCCATAAAATCGAAGAATCCACATTTTAGGCTCATTTCAGTAATCTAAATAATCAACAAAGATTCCTCCCATGAGCAAAGCCTAATGTAGATAAGCTTGTTTACTTCATCTCCATTGGGGAATAGATTACTAAATATCTATCTCTCAAAGCGGGGTGAAATATATGAAGAATGAAAAGAATGAAGCACTTAGGGAGCAGCAAGAGCGTAAAGAAAAGAGTGAATCCTTTAAAGACAAAAGTCATCGTCAAGATCATGGCAGTGCATTCAAAGCTACGAGAGAAGAACAATTAAAGCGCGATCAGGAGAAGTGGCCGATTGACCAGCTTCCTTTAGAAGATGAGCGGTTAGAAGCGAAGGAAGAGGAAGAAAAACATAAAACCAAAAATCAATCACAAAGTGAGAAGAAATATAAACCATAAGGAAGGCAGAAGCTGAATTATCAGCTTCTGCTTTTTCTTATAGTTTATGCCTACCAATGCTAGAGCTTAGCTTGTCATACGCCTCAAGTCTTAGATGAAAATAAAGCTCAGGCTCGTTATGACAAATCCTAAAAATAGGTACGATAGATACAGATAGCGAGAGGGGAACAAACAACCCCAATCGACAAATTCCGGGCTGTGCCTGGCACCCGTCGAAAATTGATGGATGGTGTCGAGTGTTGGTACCCGATTAGAAGGAGGAGTTCGAATGAAGAAGTTTGCATTGTTTTTGGTTGGAGGAATTGCAGCGATCGTGCTGCTTGCGAATCTTGGACCGATGATTGGTCTAGCGATCAGTTTATTGATTCTTTATTACTCTTTTAAAGGGTTTGTGAAAACAGAATCAATCTTCAAGAAGATCGTTTGGGGAACAATTGGATTAATTGCGTTATGTGCTTCCGCTTCCAATTTCCCAGCTATCATTGGAATCGCAGCTATTTACTTTCTATATGTTGTCTTCAAAAACTGGAATAAAGAAGACGAAGTTGTTGAATCTAGTGACCCATTCACAAACTTTGAAAAAGAATGGAATAAACTACACAAAAATTATTAATAAACAAAAGGAGAGATGTCCAAATGACAAACTTATTTACCCGAATTAAAAATACGATTACAGCAGATTTCCACGATATTATTGATCAAAAAGAACAAAAGAACCCAATCTCATTACTGAATCAATATCTTCGCGAATGCGAACAAGAGGTTGAAAAGGTACGCAAGCTTGTTGAGCGTCAATACACGCTAAAAGAAGAGTTCCAAAAGGAATATGTGCAAGCTAAAGACCTCGCAGAAAAACGAAAACACCAATCAGAAATTGCATCAACAGCGGGAGAAATCGAGTTATTTGATTTTGCACAAAGAGAATATGAGTATTACTCTGAAAGAACGTCCCTTCTTTCTACAGCAAAAGAAGAAGCGGAAAAACAGCTGCAAGATCTAGAAAGAAAATATGAAGAAATGAAGCATAAACTAAAGGATATGCACATTAAACGAATGGAGCTAATGGGAAGAGAAAACATCGCCCGAGCCAACCATCGTATGAATAAAGTTTTACAATCAACAACAGGCTATTCAGATAAATCCTTCTCACGTTTTAATGAAATGGAAAGCTATTTAGATCGCCTTGAACACCAGGTAAACTCTTCTTACCACCGCAATACGATTGATGCGAGAATTGCAGAATTAGAAAAAGAATCAAAAAAAGAAGAAACAAATTCAATTTCATAAGGAAAACATGGTATTCTAAGAAGGCGTAGGTTTGCTGCGCCTTCTTAGATAATGATGACAACGGATATTTTTTAAAATAGAATCCGACAGTCTGTAATAGCTATCTGTTCTGAATATAGGATAAAGGACTTTCATTTGCTGCCTACTAGCTATATAAATCCTCAGATATACATAAGAAAGGGGGCTTCCTCATGTTAAATCGATTGAATACAGATAAAATCAGCTGGGTATTGATCATTGGACTTTTATTATTAGTATTTGAGATCTCGTTTTTCAATGGGGAAGTCATTTTTCCATTATTGTTTCAGATTGCCTGTATTTATTTTGGCAGAAAGCGAATGCCAAAAACGAGTGGAAAACTTATATTCTGGTTTGGTGTGATCACTCTTGTCATAACCATATTTAATACGATTGCTTTTAAGTTTTTCTTGATTGCGATTATGATCTACATCATTATTCAATTTGCCGAATCCAAAAAAAATCCAGAGAGAATCAAGCCAAAAGTGAATGACACGATCTATCAGGGAGAAGAAGAAGTTTTTACAAAGAAGTCAAACTTCCAAAATACGTGGTTTGGTCATCAGCAAACTCCTGAGCATGTCTATGAATGGGATGACATTAATGTTCAAGGTGGATTTGGAGATAATATAATCGACCTAAGCTATACGGTCCTACCAAAAGGAACATCGATTATTTCGATTAGAAAAATTATTGGAAATGTTAGGATTCTCGTTCCATACGATGTAGAAGTGAGTATTCATCATACGGTGATGGCAGGGAAAGTCAAGGTCTTTGAACACCAGGTACCTAAAGTCATTAATCAATCTATTCAATTCCAAACAGCGCAATATGAACAATCTTCGCAAAACGTCAAAATCATCACGTCTATGTTTGTAGGGGATATAGAGGTGAAACGGGTATGAGTGTTGTTCAAAGGCAAATTTTGGCGTCAACCTTACTCGCTTTCATCGTTTTGGTTATGACATCGATTACCTACTTAGGGAAATTTCCTGTTTATAATTGGTCCTTGCTTTGGGAAATTCAAATGATAGATATCCCGATTATCATTTCCCTTCCTTTACTAAGTATTATTATCGGAATCGTATTTGGGATTGCTTCCGGCAATTTTTGGAGAAAACAACTTCAGGAAATCGATAATGGGTTGATGCAATTGGAAAATGGTCAACCTCTAGAGGAAAGCAATGGAGTAAAAACACGTGAAATGATTCAACTCTCGAATCGTATGACGAAGGTTCAGAAACATATCACTCAACAAACAAAACTATCGCAAAAGCTAGCAAATGAAAAAGCAGAAGAACAGGAAAAAAGGATTCAGGAAATCGTTTCCCAAGAACGAAACCGTTTAGCGCGCGAACTCCATGATTCTGTCAGTCAGCAGTTATTTGCAGCGAGTATGCTCATGTCGGCCTATAATGAAACCCAATCTTCAAAAGATCCTGCCAGTCAAAAGCAATTAAAAATGGTCGAAGCTATGATCCAGCAATCCCAGCTTGAGATGAGAGCATTGCTGCTCCATCTGCGACCTGTCGCTTTAAAAGGAAAATCTCTTCAAGAAGGAATGAAGGAGCTGCTTGTGGAATTAACTCAAAAGGTCCCGATGGAGATTCAGTGGAAGCTTGAGGATATGAGTTTGGATAAAGGGATTGAAGACCACCTTTTCCGAATCCTTCAAGAGTCGGTATCTAATACTTTAAGGCATTCAAAGGCATCCTCTTTAGAAATTCTGTTAATCCAAAGAGACTCGCTTGTCATTATGAGAATTGTTGACGACGGCGTGGGCTTTAGTGTCGAGGAAGCTAAAACAGGTTCATATGGTCTTCAGAATATGGAAGAGAGAGCCTTAGAAATCGGTGGATCCCTTAAAATTATCAGTGTTCCAGACAAGGGAACACGATTGGAAGTGAAAGTGCCAATAGTGAAGAGTGTAGGTGAAAAGAATGATTAAAGTACTGTTCGTAGATGATCATGAAATGGTTAGAATAGGCGTTACGTCCTATCTTGCTGCACAGCCCGATATTGATGTTATAGGTGAGGCAGAGGATGGCTCCATTGCTGTCAATCTTGCTCTTGAATTAAAGCCAGATATTATTTTAATGGACTTAGTCATGAAAAATATGGACGGCATCCAAGCAACGAAGAAAATTATCGAACGCTGGCCAGAAGCAAAAATCATTATTGTTACAAGCTTTCTTGATGATGATAAAGTCTACCCTGCACTTGAAGCAGGGGCAACAAGCTATATGCTGAAAACGTCCAAAGCAAGTGAAATTGCTGATGCAGTGAGAGCGACACATCTTGGCCAAACGGTGTTAGAGCCTGAGGTTACAGGAAAAATGATGACAAGAATGAGAAAAGGAAATCCATCTTTACCTCATGAAGAATTGACAAATAGGGAAATGGAAATTCTTCTTTTGATGGCAGAGGGAAAAACAAATCAAGAAATAGCAGACGAATTATTTATTGCTCTTAAAACAGTAAAAACACATGTAAGCAATATCCTTGGAAAACTTGATGTTCAAGATCGTACACAAGCAGTTATCTATGCTTTCAAACATGATCTAGTTGAATAAAAGCCTGGCACTTAAACGATGTGCTTAGGCTTTTTTTGTTAGTGTCTAAAAAACACCATAGAGACGGTGATAACGGTGGGCGGGGAAGTGGAGAAATTTGTTGATTAATGTCGAACGGTCAATAAATTGCGGTTTTCGGACAAATAATTCTCCTTAACAGACAAATTAATGGTCAAATCGGACAAATAAATAGTCATTCCGGACAAAGTAATTTTTTCAGAGCGTAAAATATTTACCCTAGCGGCCTATTATTAATTTGTTGGGGCTATTTTTTAGCGAACTTAACTGGAACTCGTAAAACTGACAGACCATTCTGAAATATGGATAATAGTGTGGGAGGGGGATTTTAATGAGAACAAAAACAAATCAAACAGTGATGCATAGTTATCCCGGAATGGTCGCCCTTGTAACGGTCTCACAGGATGGTCAAGACAATATTATGGCTGCGGGATGGCATTCGTATATTTCTTATGAACCACCGATTTACGGTGTAGCGATCGGTAGGGAAAGACATACATATCAACTTGTAAAAGAGTCGGGTTCATTTGCGATTAACTTTTTGCCTGCCCAGCACTCAGAATTTATTCAAAGTACAGGTGTCTATTCTGGAGCAGATGTGAATAAATTTGAACAGGGGAAGATGACGTTTGATCGTGGGATTACCACCAATGCACCGATTTTACATGAAGCCTATGTTGCTTATGAGTGTAAAACCATGGATGTCAATTCATATGGAGATCATGATTGGTTCGTGGGAGAAATCACCCATTTTTACAGAGATGATGAAAAGTTCTTACCGAACGGTTTGCCTGATTTTGAAAAACTCAGCATCCCACTATATCTCGGTCGTTCACAGTACACCATTGTAAACAAAAATAGCGAAGTAAAAAATCATGATATAAGGAAGGAACAATGATAAAGGGAGAGAGCAAAATTGGATAACATCGATAAACGTAATCGATTGGATGAAGAGATTTTTAGCTATCGAGTCACCAAAAATCATGTAGTATTTATTGAGTTTCATGGAAAACAAATCAAGACTCTTAAGGGAAAAGAAGCAGAGAAGTTAATAAATAAGCTCAGTCAAGCCGAAAATGATAAACAGGTACAGCTTATTCTAGCTAAAGTGACGGGTAACTTTAAAAGAGGGAATGAACGTACCGTTAATCGAAAGAAAAATTGACTTTTCATCATAAAAAAGATGACCCATCCTAAAAACACAGGATACTCGGGTCATCTTTTTTAATCCGTTCCAGGACCATTTTTAATTTCAATATAAAGGATAAGGGCGGTGATGGCGTGAAAAACGATTCGCACAACTGGGAAAAAGTTTAAGAAAGACGCGATGATTCCAAACAAACTTCCTAAAACAGGTTCTCTTTCAGACCTTGAAATGTAAAGGACACATGCATGCCATACTGCAATTAAGCATAAATAATATGGAATTGTGTCACCAGCAATATTTCCAAGCATCGGAATCGCTAAAAATAACTCAATCGAAAAGGACAACCATTTTATTCGAGAGATCATGACATCCACCTCCTACCTTCATTCTATGGAGAAAGGAGAGGATGTTGCCTGTATTATTTTGAAAAAAGCTTCCGTTCTCATGGCCATTCATTATTTGAAAGAGGAGATTAATGAAAAATGTTATTTGTAGGTAGAGAACCAGTAAGTTAGGTTTTTTGCTTGTTTTCTTATACATAATTGAAAGAAAGTACAATGCAGGGTCTTTTCCGTTGTAAAATGCCGAATTGAATTGATAAAGTGATGCCACATTAACATTCTGTCGATTTGATTTTCAACTTTCTCCATTCTATTTTCAACTTATTGCTCTCTATCGATAACTTTACAAAATTCGACAAATTCACCCTTCATCATTGATTAAATTGATTGCCTATTTCTAATACAAATGTTAACCTTTTAATTAAATGAGTTAACAAATAAAGAGGTGAATAGGGTGAAAGGCTTTTTTATAACTGGAACAGACACTGAAATTGGTAAAACCATGATTACTGGTTTACTAACTCGCTATTTTTTAAGTAAAGGTGTAAAGGCTTTTCCGTACAAGCCGATTCAAAGTGGTGCGATACAAGTAAATGGTAAATGGGTAGCCCCTGATGTCGAATTTTATGAAGAGATTGCCAATCAATCTTTTAATAATGAAACCAATACCTATCTTTTGAATACACCGAGTTCTCCACATTTTGCTGCCATGAAAGAACAAATACAAATTGAGCCACACAGCATTGTACAACAGGTAGAGAAGCTTACGAATCAGAACAATCTTGTTTTTGTGGAGGGAGCAGGTGGTCTCATCGTTCCCATAAACGATGAGACGACAATGTTAGATTTAATTGAAAAGGTATCCTTACCCGTTATCCTAGTAGCTCGTGCAGGTCTTGGAACAATCAATCATACAAGCCTCTCGGTTATGGCGTTAATACAACGGAATATTCCAATAGCTGGAATCATTCTTAATCAGAATGCTCCTGATGGAAACGAGGAAATAGAAGAAGATAATTATCGAATGATTGAGCAACTGACTGGAGTTCCTGTTATCGGAAAACTTCAATACATAGATTTTTATAAAGAAAGACTAAGTGAGTTAGATGAAAATCAATTGATGCATAATTGGAAAATGGAAATCCTAGAGGAGGTTATAAATCATGGAATCTCAAAAGCTCGTTGAAAAGAGTAGCCAATATTTATGGCTGCCGTTTACACAAATGAAGGATTATGATGAGAATCCGCTCATCATCGAAAGTGGAGAAGGCGTTCGTCTTCGCGATATTGATGGAAATGAATATTTAGATGGTTATTCTTCGTTATGGCTAAATGTTCATGGTCATAGAAAAGAGGAAATAAACATTGCCATCAAGCAGCAGCTTGATAAGATTGCCCATTCCACTTTACTAGGTGCTGCTAACGTTCCGTCGATTTTGCTCGCTGAAAAGCTTATTGATTTAGCACCGAACAACCTAAAAAGAGTTTTTTATTCGGATAGTGGTGCAACTTCTGTAGAAATTGCGATTAAGATGGCCTACCAATATTGGCAAAATAAAGGGCGAGGGAAGAAACAAAAATTCATCACTTTACAAAATGCTTATCATGGCGATACAGTGGGAGCGATTAGTGTCGGAAAGGTAGATATTTTTCACCGAGTCTATAAATCTCTTATGTTTGATTCGCTTGTAGTCCCTTTCCCCGATCCGTATCATCATCCTGAATCACTAGATCCGGAAACGATTCGTGATCGTGCTCTTGAAGAACTGGAGAACCTATTAAAAGAACATCACGAAGAAATTGCTGGTATGACGGTAGAATCGATAATCCAAGGGGCAGGCGGCATGAATATTATGCCTAAAGGCTATTTAAAAGGCATAGAAAAGCTTTGTCGAAAGTATGAAGTCCTTCTCATTGTTGATGAAGTAGCAACAGGCTTCGGCAGAACAGGAAAAATGTTCGCAGTAGAGCATGAAGGAGTCGAGCCGGACATTATGACAGTTGCTAAAGGAATAACAGCTGGTTATTTACCTATTGCCGCTACACTAACAACAGAGGAAATCTACCAGGCTTTTTACGATGATTATACAAGCTTAAAAACCTTCTTTCACGGCCACTCCTACACAGGAAATCAGCTTGGTTGTGCGGCGGCCCTTGCCAATTTAGAGATTTTTGAAAAAGAACAGCTTGTACAGCAGGTTCAAATGAAATCTAAATTAATTGAAACCCTCCTTGAGCCTTTAAGTGAGCATCCTCATGTCGGGGATATCAGACAATTAGGGATGATCTGCGGGATCGAGTTAGTGAAGGATAAAGAAAAGAAGATCCCATTTGAATGGTCGCAAAGAATTGGTTATTGGACAACGATCAAAATGAGGGAACTTGGCATGCTGACTAGACCAGTAGGGGATACGATCGTCTTTATGCCGCCGCTAGTAACGAGTGAGAAAGAGTTAGAGGAGATGGTTTCCATTATGAAAGCCGCAATTGAAGAAATGACGAACAAAGCTGCCTCAACAGTTGAAGTATAAACAATAAAAAAGAAGCCATGCGGTTACAATGAAACAAGCATGGCTTCTATTAAACTAATTCTATTTTTTAATCATACTAAAAAATAAACAATGATAACTAGCCTTCACACCGCGTTCATCCATGAAGTTTGTTTCATACTGATGAAATAATTCTTTAAAAAATGCAGGACCCAAATAGGAACCTTCTTTATTACTATTATTTGCTCCAATTTTTTTTATAGAGGTAAAAAAGTCTTTAACGGTTGGAAAATATTCCGTTTCGATCAGTTGCTTACCTTTCATCTCATAAGGGAATGCTGAGAACGATTGGAGTACCTGTTCGCAGAGCTGATACAAATCTTCAAAAGCGTAAAAGGACTGGCCAAGTGTATGATGAATTGGTAGGTTTAATGTTTCTTTTGCCTTTCGGGACGATGTATGGAGCTCATGAAAGGTCTTATTCCCAAATGTCGAAAATACGATTCTTCCATCCTCATTTAAGAGTCCGTATAATTTTTCAATGACAGACTGGAAATCATTTAGCCATTGAAAGGTCGCGTTCGAAATAATCAAATCATAGCTACTTGAAAAGCTCAATTCTTCAATATCACCACAAAAGAACGTAATCCCATTCATCCCTTTTGTTCTCTCTTTTGCCCTCTCAATCATACCTGGAGCTAAGTCTATGGCTGTAATCCTGACGTTGAGATAAGTTTCACAAAGCAGCTGTGTTACATAGCCAGTTCCACAACCAATTTCTAAAACATCGATCGTTTCGGCATTCTCGATTTTAGGCAATGTCTGAATCAGTTCCATTCCCATTTTTTTTTGAACTTTTGCATACTTATCATAGTTTCTAGCATTTTTACTAAACCGTTTTTGCAACAATTGTTTATTAATCATGATGATGGATCCCTTCAGAAAACCTAGAAATGATTTGTGCGCACTTTTCTGTCTCAGTGAAAAAAGGCATATGACCGGCTTCCTTTAAAATATAGATTTCCGATTCTACTTGGAGCTTTTTATGAATATAAGTAGATGCCTCATGTAAACAAATCGCATCGTCCTCACCGTGAATCAATAAACATTTTGCCTTAATTTTCCCTAATTCCGATCTGATATCTGTATTCATTAAATAACCCAAGCCTATCGACAGCGATTCTAAATCATCCCCTAGAAAGTGATCTTGAACTAGAGACATAAACTGTTGAAAATGTTTTTTGCCCTTATCCGTTTTTGAAAACATCTCTTTGTAAAAGTAAGTAAGGGTCTTTCCCTTGTTTCGTTGAAGCTGTTTCTTCATCTGCTTAACAACAATGGGATTAAAGCCATAAGGGTATTGTTCATTTGAAGTAAAACGGCTCATTCCTCCAAACAAAATAAGTCCTGCTATTTTAGTTGGATATGTACATGCTATTTCAAGGGCAGAAAGGGTACCTAGTGACCAGCCTAGTAACCAGACAGGCCCATGAATAGAATCTAATTGGTTTTTGACTCTTTTCATGTATTCATTTTCATTCCTTACGCCTCTCCAATCTAAAAATGAAAGCTGAAAGATGTTAGAAAGTGTGGGAATCAAGGGGGTAAAAACGTGACATTCCATTCCCCAGCCTGGAAGCATCAATAAATGTGGTCGACTCATCCTATCACTCCCATCATTGCTCCGACAAGAGCAACTTTTTCAGCAGCCCACTCTATATCTTGTTTACGATGATCTGCTGTGATAGTAAAGCGAATTCTAGCTTGATTCTCTGGAACGGTTGGTGGTCTGATGGCGATGGCAGCGATCCCTTCATGGCGTAGCAGTTCAGCAAATTTAATCGTTTTTTCGTTACTTCCAATCATGATGGGTACAATCTGTGATTGACTGCCACATAGAGTAAACCCATAGTCTGTGAGAGATCTTCGAAAATGGGCAGCATGATCATGAAGAAGGGTCCGTCTTTCTTGATCCTCTTCTGCCAATTCAATTGCAGCCTTTGCAGCCCCTAGTATGGCGGGGGGAAGTGCAGTCGAATAAATAAATCCGCGCATACGGTTCGAAAGGTAGTCTATAAGCCAAGACTTACCGACAATATAGGCACCGAACCCTCCTAGAGCCTTGCTGAATGTCCCCATATGAATATCAACCTTATCCTGAAGTTCAAGATGATAGGAATATCCTTCGCCTTTTTTTCCAAAGACTCCGGTGGCATGTGCTTCATCGACCATTAATAGCGCATGATATTGCTCCTTTAATTGAACGAGCTCTTTAAGGTGGGCGAAATCCCCATCCATACTAAACAATGAATCTGTAACAATTAAATGTCTATTCTTATTGCTATTTTTCTTCAGCATCGATTCTAAATGATCTAAGTCATTATGCCGATATCTTAAAAACTTTGCACGGCTCAAAATTGTTCCATCGACAATGCTTGCATGATTCAGTTTGTCACTGTAAACGAAATCACCTCGACCCGCCAATGCAGAAATAATACTCACGTTTGCTGTATAACCACTATTTACGATGATTCCGGCTTCGGCATTTTTCCATGATAGAAGCTTCGATTCTGTCTCCTCATAAAGTGGATGATTGCCAACAATTAACCTCGAAGCCGTTGCCCCTGCACCATATGTATGGATTGCATCGATCATTGCATTTTTTATGCGTTCATCACCGGCATACCCCATGTAGTTATTCGAGGCTAGATTCAACATCTCTTTTCCATCAATCCTAAGCCACGGATCATAAGCGCACTCAGTTGTTGTAAGTTTACGAGTCTGAGATATTTCCTCTAAATGGCGAAGCTCGGTTAAAGCTTCCTTTACCCATGGTAATTGTTTTTCTCCTTGCATGATGATTACCTCACTTCTCCATAAAAATCACTATTGTTAACCTATTGTAATTATAGGTTAACATATTTTTAGGTGAAATAGTATAAATCGGAGTTTCCTAGGTGCCAATTTTTCTTCCGAATCACATCGTAAGAACTTATTATAAGCAAGGTTTATGCGGAGAAACGGGTGGTTTATGATTTATTATCTGGACTTTATGATTGAAAGTTCAAGATTTTCTGAGTAGGGAAATAAATTTATGAGCCTGGACAAGATTTACGAGCGGACCCATCGACATTATGAGTTAGAACCTGAACATTATTTGCGAAAGTTCAAGGTTTATGAGTGGAAAACAGATTTTAGAGCCTGGACAAATTTACGTGCAGACATTGATTTCGGTGAAAACAAAAGGAGGAAGCAGTAATAAATGTCTTTTATATAAACAAAGAACACGATGAGATTCCTGCTGCTCATCGTGTTCTTTTGAAATTATTCCAGTCCCTCAATGACCATTTCTTTCACTGGTAAGAACGCTTCTCCTGTTGCCATATAGTGTACGTTAACCTTATCTCCCTCTTTCAAATAGATGGCTAAAGGAGTATTCTCAGATGAAACAATGTAGCTTTTCTTATTGTCTAGTAAAAACGAAACAATGGTGTAATCACCAGATTTTTCTTTATAGACTCTTACCACTGTACCGCTTATTTGTTTTTCCTCCGCATCGGAACTGCCGTCTACAGTGCTTCCACCTCTTTGCAAGGCGGTTTTATATTTTTTAATCGCATCGTTTGGAGTATTTCCATAGGCAGAGATTTCTGGGTTAGCTGCTGATACGATGAAGTAATTTTGGAGAAAACCGTTGGAATCCAGTACTGGAGTCAACCAGCTTGCTTCGCCGTAGAAGTTGTAGAGGACAGGCATTTCACCATCCCATTTCTTCTCGATGAATTTCTTTTCAATAATGTCTAATGCACCTCTTGAGTCCATGTAGGACTCTTCCAGATTTCCAGTATAGTAGGTCGCTTCCCCGGTTCTTGAGTTAGTAAGTGAGTACCCAAGCATCGAGTCAACGCCTTCCTTAGGACTAGTAAAATCAGTGAAGTAATACATATCACCATTTTCATCAAAGATTGGACTCACATTCGCTTCCGTTCCTTCATCTGACGGAAGCTTCACGTCTGACTTTCCGAACTTACTATTCCAGAAGCCTTGGACATAGTTTCCGAAGTAGCTATTTTGCAAGCTGACGGCTTCAGGTGAGACCGCGCCATCTATAAATTCGGGGGCATCTGCTAACGTGTATGATTTTGTATCACCGTTCTTGGGATTCACTAAAACTATTCCTTTCACCGTAAATCCATTACGAGCAGAAACAAATTCGCCATATGTCCGAATATAATAAGGTTTTCCTTCATCATTGACTTCTAGCTGTGCATCCCCATAAAAGATATGATTTGGATATTGCATCCGAATATGACGCTCAATATTTTTATTAAAATAAGCAGAAGGGGTGTAAACCATATCTTCTTTTATAAACTTTGGATTTGCAGAGGAGTCAGTTGCACTTAAAGTGAAGTATCCTGGTGTTTTGTCGCCATTCCACCATTTGAAAAATCCCGAGAACTCTACTGGGGCAATATAAACATATTCTCCATTTACTTTTTGAATTTGCAGATTCCCAAGTTCATAATAGCTTGTGTTCGGAACCTGGCCAAATGCCTTTTTCATTTTGTTACGGGCAAATTGTGGTGGGACACTTGCAGGTGTTTCCTTTTCATCAAATGCTTCGATTTCCACTTTTTCTTCCATTTTGGCATGTTCATATTTATCATCGGCATTAAATAGAAAAGCTGTTAGAAAGTATGCACCTACAATCAGGCTTCCAATGAATAAGACCGTTTTGATCATCCGTTCCTTTCCAGTAGCAAATAATGCCCCTGCAGCGGTAACAAGAATCATAAGGACCCATAAGGAAGTGAAGTTTCGATCAAGGTTACTAATATAATAGAAAGCTAATACTGCTGGTACTAATAAGATGACCGTACCTATTAAGATGGTCTTTAGTTGAGGCTGTGTTCCCTCTTTCTTACTTGCTTTTTTATTTTTTGAAATGGGTATAAGCACTAATGCTGATGCTAACCCAACAATGAGTGAAAACAGAAATATATTTCCCATACGTTCTCCTTTCAAAGCGGTTAATTTTTCTTATGTTTTATATACGGTTTACTTTGAGGAAAAGTTTCAAAGACGGATCAATCGTTTTGCAGAGAATTTTAGTAATAGAGAATTTCATCGTGATAAAGGGGAAGGAAATGAAGGATTTAGAAAAAGAATATCTAATCTTAAAAGAGGATAAATACCACCGCAAAGAAAAAAAGAAAAACAAGGATTTCTAATTAGATCTATGGGGGGCGATTTTTTAGGTGAATGACAAATCTAGGGGGGAAATGGTGGACAGAATCGAGTTCATTCGAGAAGCAGAAAAGAAGTATCATGATGAATGTTATGAAAACCATACATTATTCGAACCGGGCTCTTGGCTGCATAAACCAGTAAAAACTGTGATAGACCTAATTCCTTTATTAGAGGGGAAAGAAAATCCCCGTGTTCTGGATTTAGGTTCAGGTGTAGGAAGAAATAGTATTCCAATTGCTAGAGCTATTAAATCAAGAAATGGAAAAGTAATCTGTGTGGACTTATTAGATTCCGCACTTTATAAATTAAAGGAATACAGCAAGGAATATCGGGTGGAGGAAACGATTTCAATAGAAAAGGCGGATTTAGGATACTACGAAATTAGACCAGATGAATATGATTTGATTGTTGCTGTTTCAAGCTTGGAACACGTTCATTCAGAACAAAAATTCACTAGTGTTGTGAATCAAATGGCTGCAGGTACGAAAAAGAATGGAATGAATTGTTTAATCGTAAATTCAAGTATAGAAGAAATCGATTTAGAAACGAATAAAAAACTTGAAGCATTAATGGAAGTAAATATTCCAACAGAAGAAATGATGATGAAATTAAAGACGATTTATAGTGGTTGGGAAGAATTAAATGTCTTCGAGAAAGCGTTAGAGTATGAAATCACTCGAGATAGGAAGCCTATTTTAATGAAAACCAATGCGATTACCTATGTAGTAAAAAAATCTAGGGGAAGATAAAAACCTAATACTATAAGACAATTAAGAGCTAGATTCCGCATTTATACCTAAACAAATAATCGAAAAGGTCCTTTTAGCAGGATTAAATACCACTATGCTTGTGCTATAATACGAATAACAGCATAAAGGAAGATGGGGTAGCGGCTCACACTCCCAAAAGTAAGAAGGGGGGTGATACGCTAAATGATTGCGATCGAAGACGTTCTAACATTGATGATTTCGTTTGGCACTTTAATCGTAGCAATAATTGCGGTTACAGAGAAAAAGAAGTAACCATCGCCCCGTCCGCTCATAAGGGTTAAAGATGATTACTTCCTTTCATTGACTCTAGGTGAGCCGCTGCACTTTCGATGCAGTTTATGCTGTGGAGGAGTTCTGATTGCCGTCAGAACTCCTTTTTTAGTTTACTTTGTTATTCTTATTATATACATATTTCAATTATTTAGTAAAGAGTCATCTATTGTTTATGGGAAAGATAGAAATTCAAACAGAAGCACTAAAGGATCTATTATTTAGATTCCTTTAATAAGTCCCTGATTTCTTTCAAGAGAACCTCTTTGTTGTCAACTGTTGGGGCTTGTGCTTCTTCTTTTTTCTTATAACGGTTGAAGATACGAACAACCATAAAAATCGAAAATGCGATAATAAGGAAGTCTAGAATGGATTGAATAAATGCTCCATATTTTACAACTGCATTTCCTACTGTAAAAGACAGTTTACTAAAATTGATTCCCCCCATTAAAAGACCTACAAGGGGCATAATGATGTCTGCAACTAAAGAAGTAACAATTTTACCGAAGGCAGCACCAATAATCACAGCGACAGCCAAATCTAAAACATTACCCTTTAATGCAAACTTTTTAAATTCTTGTAACATAATCTCACCTCTAATCATCTTGACGAATGAACACTATTAATACTATAAATGTATATGTTTATTACGACAATAAGGAATTTATAGTAACTTTTACCTCTTTTATGTAGACTATCCCTAAACTTTTGAACTATGCATTTTGTCATTTCATTAAAAAAGACAACCCTGTAAAAATGGGTTGTCTTACTGAACAGCTTTTTCGTAAATCTTTCTTAAAAGGTTCATTTATATTAATAATAAAATGGGTAAGGATAGAAAAACGGAAAGATAAAAACCGAAAAAGGAAAACGTCTCCTACGATAACGGCGATATCTTCTTCTGTAACCACCGTAGCCGTTATAATCATCGTAGCCATTCCAACCATATCCACCAAATTGTTGTCGATCGTCATCGATTTCTTCTACTGTTTCCGGAACGAGCATGGTTACACCTTCATCATCCATCCCCTCCACAATTCCTTCAACCTGATTCCCATCGTTCATCTGTGCAATGACATAAAAATTCATGTATTTTTTACATGCGTGTTTTACATTTCGAAAGTAGTCATTTCCGTTCGGAAAAGGATGATTTTCGAAATCTTCGTTTTGGATCCAAGGCATATTTCTGTTGTACATATACAGATCCCTCCTTTGCATAAATAGGATATTCACCTATTTTTAATTTGTCACAAAAAATTTCTAACTGAGAAATTTCCTAGATAGAAGAATCCAAATGAAAAGTCTCTCTTTCAATTATTGAAGAGAGACTTTTTTGTTAGATAAGAATGTATAAAAATTTGGAGTGTTTATGGATAAAATAGTTTGTCACGGTCCAGCTCCAGCATCTAGGCCTTCGAGTCATAAGCCAAGCCACCTAGAAAAGGAAAAATCACCCCTTTCTAAGTGACTCGTCTTATGCTTGTCAGTGGCCCACAGGATGTGGGTCAGAAAGGCGTTGCCACAGGCCGTGGCGAACTTAGCCTTTCATCCTCTTATAGGCGCTTCCGCTTTTTCTATATTATGTAGATATCGGTAATTAGTTAAATTGGTAGAAAAGGATGGACTACAATAAGTACATCCTTTTCATATGACTGGAACCACAAGTACAATATTGAAGATAAGGCCAGCATCACTTTTATATTGACCAGATTAATGGTTCCGGACCCTTTAAGAAACAGCTTCTAGTAACCGTATCCAAACCCTCCAGCTCCAACGATAATGAGCAAGATAAACAATACGACGATCAATGCAAATCCGCCAACTGCATATCCAGACATTTACATTCACCTCCACCTTACAGTTCAAAAGCAATATGCAATGTCATTTTATGTTCAAGATTTCTATCGGGGAGGGCAGTAGCCGTGTTTTTGAATATTTCTTAAAGTTTTTTATAATTTCAAAGGATTACTGACTTCACTTTTTTTAAAACCATAATTTAACCTTTGAAGTCATTAAATACCTAGATCTATTTTTATCGTTACCTTATTCTTAAGCCTAATGATTAAACCATGCATCTGATAATAACTGAATCGCCTCCTGTATCTTTTCCTCCGAGAGAATGGCAAACCCGAGTAACACTGTACGGTTATCAAATTCTCCAAAAGTAGAAACGGGGTATACTTTAATCCTCTGTTTTGCTGCTTGGGAAATAAGTTCTGCCTCAGTCATTCCATTATTTGGCCGCAAAAGAATGTGTAAGCCGGAATCCTGGCCGATTACTTCGACAGAGGTAGGAAAGTAAGTAGCAATCGCTGATACCAATACATTTCTTTTTTTCTGATACACGACACGCATTTTATGAATATGCTTTTCCCAATGCTCCTCTTGTATAAATCTGCTTAAGATCTCTTGATCCACTCGTGAAACGGTTTGGGTATAGAAGAAAAAGTCCTGTTGATAGGTTTGAACGAGTGGTTTTGGTAGAACCATGTAGCTTACACGTAATGAAGGGAGCAAGGCTTTTGAAAAGGTTCCAATGTAAATGACTTTTTCATTTGCATCTAATCCCTGTAATGCAGGAATTGGTTTGCCCGTATAGCGAAATTCACTATCATAGTCATCTTCGATAATAAAACGATTTTCTTCTTGTTCTGCCCATTTTAAAAGCTGCATTCGTCTTGTGATTGGCATAATCATCCCGCAAGGAAATTGGTGTGATGGGGTGACAATAGCGACATTTGCTTGGCTTTCCTCTAATTTCGAAAGAACGAGTCCGTCTTGGTCAAGTGGAATCATCTTTACTTCTTCTAGGCTCTTTTCAAAAGCAACCAGTTTGCGATGATACCCTGGGTTTTCAACTGCAAATACACTTTCTTTCAATAATTGAAATACTTTTCCTAAAAGATATGGGGTTCCAGCCCCGATAACGATTTGACTTGGAGAACACCTTACTCCACGCGATTCGAATAAATACTTGGCAATAGCTTCCCGGAGGGCCCATTCCCCTTGTGGATGTCCAAGAAGAAGGACGTTTTCATTATCCTTTCTCAAGACGTCGTTGGCCAGCTTTCGATAAATGGCAAATGGGAATGCTCCTGTATCAATTCCTGTATTCGTAAAATCACATATGTAGTTTTGATTCCGATAAGATTTTTCTTCAACATAGGGAAGAGGGCTTTCACCGGTAATAAGGCTAGGCTCTACTTCACAAACAAAGAACCCTTTTCGTGGAAGGGTTTCAATATAGCCTTCAGCCACAAGCTGTTCGTAGGCAGCTTCAATGGTATTTTGACTAATTTGTAAATGACTTGCTAGCTTTCTTTTTGAAGGAAGCTTTGTATGCGGTGCCAATGATCGGCCTTTTATTTCATCTTTAATATAGTTATATAACTGGATGTAAAGAGGTTCATTCCTTTGTGAGTCTAGGTTTGGTGTTAAATCAATCATGAAACTGACCCCCTTACTTTTCGTATATTTGACTCTTTTTACAATGTCAACTAATCGATATAATACCTTCATGTTTATCATTTCCGTATTGGAAAATCAAGTGTTTAAAAGGAGGAATACATCATGCAAAAAACACGTCGAATCGGTCTATTAATGATCATTAGTGGTGCTACATTGTGGGGCATTTCGGGGCCAATGATACAATGGCTTTTTCAAAAAACGGAATTGACATCTAGTGACTACCTCATATTCAGATTATTATTAGCAGGCCTTTTTATTTTGGTTTTTTTATTATTTAAAGGCGATAATATATTTGCTATATGGAAGCACCCAAGTCACAGAATCCATCTTGTCATCTTTGCTGTTTTAGGAATGCTTGGGGCTCAGTATGCGTTTGTTGAAACAGTAAGAATAAGTAACGCCGTAACCGCTACACTATTTCAATTTCTCGGACCAGTCTTGATCCCTATTTATATAGCGATTAAAGATAAGAAGCTACCAACTCCTATGAAAGTATTAGCTGTTATAACGGCTTTCATTGGAACATTCTTTCTTATTACTAATGGGTCTGTAGAAAATCTTGTATTGTCTGATAATGCAGTGGTTTGGGGGATTTTAACAGCACTTGGCTTCACATTTTATACACTTCAACCAGTAAACCTTATCAAAAAATGGGGAACAATGGTGGTTGTAGGTTGGGGATTGTTAATAGGCGGAATCGTACTATTATTAATCAATCCTATAAATGATTATCAGAAATTGACAGAGTCGATCACATTTAGCACAATGACAATGTTCCTTCTTATTATTTTAAGTGGGACCTTTTCATTTCTTTTGTATATAGGAAGTTTAAAATATCTATCAGCGACAGAAACCGGAATTCTATCAAGTATTGAACCACTTGTAGCAGGTATCCTAACGGTTACATGGTTAAATGAATCATTTGGGGGTTATCAATTAATAGGTGGAGGGTTCATTATCCTTGCGGTTATCCTATTAACAGTACCAGAAAAGGAAATTGAAAAGGGAGTAGTGGCGTCGGAGCGAGTATCTTAAATAGCGAAAAGAATAGGAGCTAGAGTTGGACATAGTAAGCTAATAATCATCAACCTCTGTACAGTTTCGCAGAGGTTGATTTTTATATTGGATATAGGAAACGTAAGTAGTAAAGAAAAAAGTGAATATCGAGGCATAGTGCAGCTTAAGTGGGTTAATTACATTGTTCTTTAAAAAGATAATTAATTCTTCCTTTATCTCTATCAAAAAATACGATCACATAATCATCATTTGATTGATCAGTGATTTCTTTTCCGTAGGGGTAATCATGACAATCCTCTATAACAACGTCTTCACCCTCAAAATTCTCTTCAATCCACTCCTCTATCATTTGATTTACTTTCGTCAATTTTTCACCCCTAAGCATAAATTTTATCTAGTGTTCCCCTACCCTCCTTACAAATAAATAAACGCCTTCTATTACAGCTTTATTAAATTTATTCCGAAAAATGTTGTTAATATTTTACAAAAAACTCTTGGGATTTGAAGGGAAAACGGATCAAAAAGAGAATTATATGGGTTAGAGTTTATCATGTGGAGGGGAAAAGATGTCTAAATTAACAATTGAAAAAAAGCTGGTCGCAAAAGAAGCATTTATTTTTATTGGAAAATCTGTAATGACAACCAATGAAGCTGAGATGAGAGGGGTAGGAGTAATCCCAACCCAATGGCAAAATTTCTATCAGAACCAGTTATTAGAAAGCATCCCTAATAAAAAGAATGAGACCATATTAGCACTATATACGGAATATCAATCAGATGAAAAAGGTCCATATACATTTGCTATCGGAACTAAGGTTACCAATCTGAATGAAATGCCTAATGGTATGAAAAGTTTCTCTATTCCAGAAGGTCGCTATATGGTGTTTACGACTAGGAAGGGTCCGGTTAATGAAGTGGTGATAGAAACCTGGCAGTATATTTGGGAATGGTCAAAAACGAATAAAAGAGCTTTTTTAACAGATTTTGAATTATATGATGAGCGATGCGCTGATCCTGATAACGCACAGGTCGATATTTATATTTCGATACTTTGATACATGTTTCTCTCTTGATTGAGTCATTGTATAATGTTCGGTAAAATAGCAGAAGAATAATGACTCAAACGGGAAAAGGTGTTTTTATGCAAAAAAAATATATAGTCGTGGGTGCAGGGATTCTTGGAGCCTCTACTGCTTATCATTTGGCAAAATCAGGAGTAGATGTAACGTTAGTCGATCGAAAAGATTCAGGGCAAGCAACAGACGCAGCAGCGGGAATTGTTTGCCCATGGCTTTCACAGCGTCGGAATAAGGCATGGTATCAACTTGCTAAAGGTGGAGCGAAATACTATCCTAGCTTGATTAAGGAATTGGAAGCTGATGGCGAAATAAACACAGGTTATAATCGGGTAGGAGCGATTAGTTTACATACAGATAAAAAAAAGTTAGACAAAATGATGGAACGTGCTTTAAAACGTCGGGAGGATGCACCGGAAATTGGTGAAATTACTCGCTTATCTGTTGAGGAAACGAAATTATTATTTCCGCCTTTATCAGCTGAATATAGTTCTGTATATGTCAGTGGTGCGGCCCGTGTAAACGGAAGAGCCTTACGCCAATCCCTAGTTCATGCTGCGAAAAAGAATGGAGCTGCTTTTCTTCAAGGCGATGCAAAGCTCCTGTATGAAGGGAACCTATTGACTGGAATCAAGATTGGGGAAGAGGAATTATTAGCCGATGGAGTTATCGTCACAGCGGGTGTTTGGTCAAAAGAGTTGTTGAAGCCTTTAGGTATCGACTTTTTAGTCTCGTCACAAAAAGCCCAAATTGTTCATCTCGAAATCCCAAACTCTGACACGAGTAAATGGCCAGTTGTTATGCCTCCAAATGATCAATATCTTCTTGCATTTGAAAATAGTCGTATTGTGGTCGGGGCAACACATGAAAATGATGTTGGACTAGATAACCGGGTCACAGCAGGTGGATTGCATGAGATATTGGATAAGGCTTTAGCCATTGCACCAGGATTGGAGAATAGTACCATGATTGAAACAAGAGTAGGCTTTCGTCCATTTACCCCAGGATTTTTGCCAGTATTCGGCAAGATACCTAATGTGGAAGGGCTTTTTGTTGCAAATGGTCTCGGTGCTTCAGGGTTAACGGTTGGACCATATCTAGGCTCTGAACTAGCCAAACTAGTACTTGGATTGCCGGGAGAGATTGATCCAATTGATTATGATGTAGCGGGTGCTATTGGGAAGATGGATTAAATGTAAAAAGAGGAATCGTCGTGATTCCTCTTTTTACATGTTTATTTATTATATTGCGGGTCAGCAACTTTCACTAGTTGTTTACCTAGATTTTTCCCTTCAAACAATCCGATAAAAGCATCTGGAATCATTTCGAATCCTTCAACAATCGTTTCTTCATAGGTTAATTTTCCTTGTTGAAGCCATTGTCCTAAGTGCAGGGCTCCTTCTTTAAACTGATTAGCATAATCGTTAACAACGAAGCCTTTCATAAGGGCACTTGACTTGATTAATTTTGTTTGGACTCGCGGGCCTAAATCGTTGTCCGTTCGGTTATAGGAAGAGATTGCCCCACATATCGGAATTCTGGCGTTGTGGTTTATGAAATTAAGAACAGCATCAGAAATAGGGCCACCAACATTATCGAAATAAATATCTACCCCATTAGGGCATGCCTTTTCTAAATCATGATTAATATTTTCTGTTGTTTTGTAATTAATAGCTGTATCAAATCCAAGATCATTCACCAAGTATTGAACTTTTTCATCAGTTCCGCAAATTCCTACGACACGGCAGCCTTTAAGTTTTGCAATCTGCCCTACAACAGACCCGACTGCCCCTGCAGCGCCGGAGACAACAACGGTCTCACCTTCTTTAGGAGCGCCAATCTCGATTAAGCCAAAATAAGCGGTTAGCCCAGTTAAGCCTAAGATTCCAAGAGATGTAGTGACAGGACCTTGCTCTGGATTAACTTTTCTTACTGTATTCTTATGAACAACAGAATACTCCTGCCACCCTGCCATTCCGGTTACAATATCACCTTGGTGAAATTCATCGGATTTAGATTCGACGACCTCACCAATGACACCACCGGTAATCACCTCATTTAATTGAAAAGGTTCTACATAGGATTTTACATTTTGCATCCTGCCTCTCATATAAGGATCGACAGACAAATACAGAGTACGGATAAGGACCTCATTTTCATTAGGTTTTGGAATTGAAGTGTCGATAAATTTAAAGTTTCGATTAGCAGGTACTCCCTCAGGACGCGAGGAAAGCAGGATTTGTTTCTGACTATTTGGTATCATTGGAAACCTCCATAAGTTAATATAGTATGAGCTCTAAAATAAAACTATCATACTAAAGAACGTCGATTCAAAACATTGACCTTAGGAGGAAACATTTATGGCGAATCCATGGGATACTGAAATTAAAGAAAAAGGTTTTACGAAATATATGGGGATGTAGATGAAACGTCGAAAAAATATGCTCGTTCTAAAGCTGTCTATATTTCACTTGTACTTATGCTTTACGCTCATGATCAAGGAGATGACCAGCTCGTAAAGGATGCGACAGAATCCCTTTCATTATCATGAAAATAAAGGCGGTATCCTTGATATTTTAAAAAATGGCTATTTTTCTACTTTGGTAGAATGATAGCTATTTTTTTGAATAGCTATTAATAATCGGGTTGACCCAACAACCCGATTATTATATGATTTTAATGTCAGAATATTATTTAAATTTGGAAAAGGGGGAAGCTATGTGATCAAGAAGATTTTTTTCCCGTTACTGATCGTGCTCGTTTTATTACTAGCAGCATGTAGTAAAGAATCTTCCACAGAAAAAGAAACCACCATTAAGTATTGGTCTATGTGGAATAAAGGAGAGCCACAACAGGTTGTATTACAAAAGGTTATTGATGATTATGAAGAAGCAAATCCAGATGTAAAAGTGGATGTACAATGGATGGGGCGACAAGTCATGTCGAAAGTAAGAAATGCTGCTTTAGGAGGAAATGCACCTGATCTTACAGAACAATCTGGGGCAGAAGTGGAAGGGACATTATTTAAAAATGATCTAGCAGAACCGTTAGATGAATTACTTTCTATGAAAATTCCAAATGAAGGGACACCTTTCCAAGATGTATTTATAGATGAGATGCTCTCATTCTATCAACAGGATAATAAAACATATTTTATCCCTTATGAAATTATTAGCTCTGGCTTTCACTATAATGAAAACGCCTTCAAAGAATATGGAATTGAACCGCCAAAAACGTGGGGGGAGTTCATTAAAGTTAATGAAAAATTAAAAAGTGAAGGAGTAGCTCCTCTTGCTCAGGATGGTAATATCGATTTTTACAATGCTTACTACTTTTATTGGTTAGTTGAACGTCTAATGGGGCCAGGAGCATTGTTAGAAGCGGCAGGGGATAAAACAGGAGAAACATGGACGAAACCAGGATATTTAGAAGCAGCAAAAAAAGTCCAAGAGCTAGTAGATAATGGCTACTTTGCAGACGGGTATAAGGGTAGTCAGTACCCTGCTGCACAAACTGCTTGGGCAAGTGGTGATGCTGGAATGATTTTAAATGGTAGCTGGCTATCAAGTGAGACAGCAAAATACTCTTCAAAAGACTTTGTATATAAAGCGTTCCCTTTCCCTGAGATGGAGGGGGGAGAAGGTAGTTACGATCAAGCCGAGCTTTACTTGATTGGATGGGTGGCTCCAAAAGGCTCTAATAAGGAGGCTGTACAGGATTTCTTAGCATTTGCCATGCAGAAGAAGTATCAAGAGAAGATAGTAAGTGATACGAAAAATATTAGTACAAGAAAAGATTTGGAAGCCCCAGCGGCATTAGAAGACTTTAGAGAAATTGTTGTAAATGCTTCATCTTATCATAAAGAATATGATGGTTTACAAGCTGAATATCCACAATGGTGGAAGACTGTATTCTTACCACTCGATGATAAATTAGTATTTGGGGAAATAACGGCGGAAGAATTTATTAAAGAGCTCAAGAAGCAAACAAAGGATTACTGGAGCAAACAGTAAATAAAAAAGAAAGCAGGAGATTTAATCTTCTGTTTTCTTTTAAGTAACGATAACAAGTGATGAAATAGGAGGTGCGGCCTTTTGAGAGACGAGAAGAAAAAACTCATTATCCCATATTTATTACCGGCAGTGGCATTATATCTTGTATTCTTCATTGGACCAGCAATTTATGGCTTATGGATAAGCTTTCATGAATGGAATGGGTTTACTGAAAAAATGAGCTTTGTAGGAATAAAAAATTATTTAAAAATACTTGAGGATCCTATTTATTGGCAGTCATTCTTAAACATGATGCTAATCTTATTTGTTGGGGGTATTTTTGTTTTTTTTATTGGGTTTATATTTACAGCACTTATGAGTCAAGGGGTCACAGCAAAAAAGGCGATCCGTGCGATCATATTTTTTCCACAAATCATTGCCCCGATTGCACTAGCAGTTGTATGGAATTACCTATATCGCTTCGACATCGGATTTTTTAATTCAATTTTAAATGCATTAGGGCTTAATCCAGTAAATTGGACTGGTCCAGATAACATTATGATGTCAGCCGTTATTTCAATTGTTTGGTATAGTACTGGCTTTTATGCCATTATCCTTTTGGCAGGAGTTGATAAGATTCCAAATACGATTTTCGAGGCTGCAAGGGTAGAGGGGGCTTCTACGATAAAAATCTTCACGAAAATCACCATCCCGTTAATTTGGGATGTTATTTCGATTGCTGTAATTTTATGGGGGATTAATGCCATTCGTTTGTTTGATTTCTTATTCGCCTTTGGAGGACCAGAACCACCTACCCGAATATGGAATACAGCCATGTACCAATTTATCCTGGGCTTTGGCCAACGAACTCCGATATATCAGCTAGGATACTCTAGTGCCATCGCCATCACTATGATCATAGTGGTTTTATTGTTCGTTGTAACTGGGAGGAAGTTATTTAAACGTGAAGTATATGAGCTATAAAAGCTTGGATGAAAGGTGTGAAATAAGATGGTATCAAATGGGAAAAGTGTATGGTTAGCACTTGGAAAGACATTTCTATATGTATGGACCCTTTTTATTTTATTTATTTTAGCTTGGATCATTCTTGCCTCCTTAAAAACAAACCAGGAACTTTTTAATGGGTTTTGGAGTTTACCAGATTCGTTACAGTGGAGCAACTATTACACGGCTTGGGTACAATCGGATTTAGCCTCTTATTTCATTAATAGCTTAGTAGTAGTTACAATAAGTGTCATCGGCATTGTTTTAGTTAGCGCACCAGCGGCATACATTCTTTCAAGGTTTCACTTTATTGGGAAGGAGTTTCTAACGAATACTTTTGTTATCGGGATTGGGATTCCCTACCAGGCTGTGTTAATTCCCATATATTTATTATTATTAAAAATAGGATTAATCAATACACATTTTGGATTAATCATCGTTTATATTGCATTGTCACTTCCGTTTACAATCTTTATCTTAACAGGGTTTTTTCAAAGCCTTCCTTCAGATGTGGAGGAAGCGGCGATCATCGATGGAGCAAGTGAGAACACTATTTTTTGGAAGGTGATGCTTCCGATGGCTCGTCCAGGACTAGTCACAGTGTTGATATTAAATGCTGTAGGGCTGTGGAATGAGTTTTTGCTAGCGAAAGCCTATCTAAATGTAAATGAAAAATATACATTGTCCGTTGGTTTGTACCAATTCTATCAATCGATGCAATATAATTCAGACTGGGTCGGATTATTTGCAGGTGTAGTGATTATCATTTTCCCAATCTTAATTTTCTATTTATGGCTGTCAGACAAAATAATAGCAGGAATGACAGCTGGGAGTGGAAAGTAAGGGAGAGAAAAATTTGAAGCTGTTGGATTTAAATCAGTTTTGTATCGCTTAACATTAATGATAATGGGATTGTGTAGATTTTATCCAAAGATCATTTAACCTACAAATAATTTATGTCTTTTGTTAACCCAACAACCTATTGACCTAATATTTAAGGAAGATGTTTAGGAGATATATACAGACGCTTAACATTACCAAGGAATGTAAAATTAATTTTCTGACTCTATTAACTTTAAAAGTTATTAAACAAGAGGGATCTAACCATTTCTGATTAAGAGCTATTAATATCACTAAATCGTGTCTCTTTAATGTCTCGAAAGGAGGTGAGCATGATTGTAGTTGGTAGGATTTAATAGAAAACAAAAAAGGAGGAAGAATATGGGTCTTACTATGAAAAAAGGTTTTATGTTCCTAGTGATTTGTACTCTCATTTTTAGCGGTTTTGGTCCTTCTACGTTTCATACAGAAGCTAAGACCACTTCAAAGAAGACTTCATCTGTACCAGAGAATAGTGAAGTGATTGGGGATATTACCGATTTTTCTGTGGAAGGAAATACTTATACGATTTCAGCTGGTGAAGCGAAAGTAAGAGTGATATTTTACAAGGATGACTTGTTCCGCATTTGGTTAGCTCAAGATGGTAAATTTACCGATCCAGCTGGGGATAGTATTGTAGTAAAAAAAGAATTTGGTAAGGTTACAACGAAATGGACAGATGAAGGTGACTATTATGCAATAAAGTCTAAGGATGTAGTTTTACGCGTTTATAAGAAACCTTTGAAGTTCGCCTTATACGAAGCAGACAATCAAACGTTAGTATGGGAAGAATCTCAAGGGTTATCTTGGACAGAGAACCAAACTTATCAATCATTGAAACAAGGAGAAGAAGAGCAATATTTTGGTGGGGGGATGCAGAACGGAAGATTCTCTCATCGTGGCGAAACAATCTCTATTTCTGCTAATTATAATTGGAATGACGGAGGAAATCCTAACGCCGCTCCTTTTTATATGAGTAACGCAGGATATGGAGTATTCCGTAACACCTTTGCCCCTGGTTCTTATTCATTTCTTAACACAGTGACGTCAACTCATAATGAAAATCGTTTCGATGCGTTTTATTTTCATGGTCCTAATCTAAAACAGATTATAAATGGGTATACGGAATTAACAGGTCGACCGATTATGCCTCCTGTTTATGGACTAGAAATGGGTGATGCAGACTGCTATAACAAAGATGGTCAAATCACTTTAGATGCTTTGAAAGTAGCGGATGGTTATATTGAAAATGATATGCCTGTAGGCTGGATGCTCGTTAATGATGGTTATGGATGTGGGTATACGGGCTTAAAGGATGTTTCTAAAGAGTTGATGGATCGTAATATTACATTAGGCTTATGGACGGAGGACGGAGTAGCAAACCAGGAATGGGAAGTTGGGGAAGCTGGTGTTCGTGTTCGAAAGCTTGATGTAGCGTGGGTTGGTCCAGGATATAAATTTGCCCTTGATGCAGCTAAAGAAGCTTTTGAGGGTATTGAAAAATATAGCAGCGCTCGCGGTTTTGTATGGATGGTGGAAGGCTGGGCTGGAGCACAGAGACATGCGGTCATGTGGACAGGTGACCAATCAGGTTCATGGGAAAATATTCGTTTTCATATCCCTACGATTATGGGATCAGGTCTTTCAGGTCAGGCGTTTACGACTGGTGATATTGATGGGATTTTCGGAGGTAGTGCAAAGACGTATGTAAGGGATCTACAATGGAAAGCCTTTCTTCCAATCATAATGTCGATGTCTGGATGGGCAGCGAAAGACAAACAACCATGGGTATATGGAGAACCATATACATCGATTAATCGCAAATACTTAAAACTAAGAGAACAATTGCTTCCTTATATTTATACCCTATCGGCTGAAGCACATAAAACAGGGGTACCACCTGTGAGAGCAACAGTACTAGAATATCCAAATGATCCAAAAACATGGGATGAAACAACGAAGTATCAATTCCTTTTAGGTGAATCCTTCCTTGTTGCCCCTGTATATAAGGATGAAGAAGAACGCGATGGGATTTACTTACCAAAAGGGACGTGGGTTGATTACTGGACAGGAGATGTTTATAAAGGTCCAAGAATCATCAATGACTATCCAGCACCATTGGATACTTTACCGTTATTCGTAAAAGCAGGTGCCAACATTCCGATGTGGCCGGAAATGAATTCTTTTAGGGAAAAAGAAAAGAATCCATTAACGTTTGATATTTATCCTAATGGTACTAGTGAATTTACTCTTTATGAGGATGATGGTGTTACAAGGGAGTACAAAGATGGTGCTTATGCAACTCAAACCATTAAAACGACGGCACCAGAAAACGGTCGAGGAAATGTGTCTATTGCAGTTGGACCTAGTGTTGGTGACTATGACGGGAAGCTAGAGAACAGAGAATATATATTTTCAGTTCATACGAGTAAAAAGCCTGCGAATGTAGGAATCGGTAAAGGTAAAAAGCTTAAGCAATATCCTTCTATAGAAGAGTGGGAGCAAGCAAAAGAAGGCTGGTACTATGATAAGGAAGATCGCAACGGCATTGCTTATGTGAAAACTTCATCCCTACCAACAGAGGAGGGCTTCACTGTAACGTTATATGGAACAGGATCTGTAGGTCACAATCCTCCAAATAAGCTCGATCCGCCCGTTTATGGTGAGGTTGAGGTAGATGGGGACGTTTACCCTGATACACAGACTAAGGTAAAAACAACGTTTGTTAATGCAGATAGTTCTGCTGTTAAAAATGTCAACTTATCGCTCAATATCCCTGAAGGTTGGGAAATCCTAGACACAACCAACGAAAGCCATTCAAAAGTAGCAGCGGGAGAATCCGCTACGACCACTTTTATCGTTCAGGCACCAGAGGGGACGAAAGAAGGCAATTATGAATTGTCCTTAAAGGCTACTTATGAACAACGTGGAGAGCATTATAGCTTTACCCAACCAAAAGAAGTATTTGTGGTGGATCCATATAAAATCCCACAATCAGAAATGACCGCTTCGGCGACAAGTGAACAATCAGGGAGCGACCCAGCACGAAATGCTATTGATGGAAATGTAAATTCAATGTGGCATACGGCTTGGTCAGGAGCAGACAAATTACCACAATCCATTACGATAAACTTGAATGACACCTACAATATCAATAAATTTACCTATCTACCACGCCAAGCGGGCTCCAATGGTTTTATTACACAATATAAATTGTATGTGAGCGAAGATGGGTTAGAATATACTGAGGTTTCAAGTGATAAGTGGACAGCAGATAAATTGGAAAAAACCATTAATTTTGATTCGGTAAATGCTCAATATGTGAAGTTCGAGGCAATTGAAGGGAACGGTGGATTTGCTTCAGCCGCTGAACTGAATGTATTTAAGTCGAGTTTAGAATAATAGGTAAAGGGTTTATAAGCTAAGAGCCATTCGTAAGCTATATTTACGAATGGCTTTCGTTATGGGAGGCAAAGACAGGCCCGCAAAAGGGAGCAGACGCATAAAAAGAAAAGTAGGCTCATAAATGTTGAAAAAAATGAGCTCATAAACTAGCGAATACGCTCTTAAGTAGAGAGAAATACGAAATGATTAGTTCGATTAGCAATGGATTTGTCCGTTAGCAATGATAATTCGTCCATAAATAGAGATTATTTTGCCATAATGGTGATTAATTTGTCCGTTTGGAGCAATATATTGACCGTTCGACAAAAATATACAAAAATCGCAAATGCACTATATCCCTGCCCGTAACAAATCATACTATTCTCTAAAAAACTGAGGCAAATGCTCTTTATGTGCTTCTAGCATTTCATCATAGATCATCTTTGCTTTTCGATCAGAAGGGACGAGAGGATTGATCGTCATCGCTAGAAGCCCTTTATGGTAATCTCCTGTGACGGCGGCTTCTGCTGCGACTCGTTCAAAGGATTTGATTTGTTGGACAAGCCCGCGAACAGATACAGGAAGATCTCCAACTGATATCGGGAGAGGCCCTTCTTTGGTGATAATGCAGTTCACTTCAACGGCAGAGTCATCAGGGATACTTGCAATCGCTCCGTTGTTACGAACATTCACGGGCTGAATATCCTTTTTATCATTATAAATAGAATTGATCAGATTGCATGCAGCATCACTATAGTACGCCCCGCCTCGTTTCTCAAGCTGGGGTGGTTTAATCGCGAGCTCTGGGTCTTTATAAAGCTCGAAAAGATCCTGTTCAAGCTTTTTGACCACTTCTGCTCTTGTTCCAACAGTTGTGGCTGCTTTTTTCTCTTCCTCAAGCATTGTTTCTGTTTGGTAATAGTAGCGGTGGTATGGACATGGAAGGACACCGAGGGCTTTTATGAATTCCTTCTCCCATCCTAAATCTACGATATTTTTCATGGTAATCCCTGAAGAAGGGTCACATAGATTCGCAATCACTTTATCCGTCACTTTATCCCCATCGACATACACATTTAGTCCAAATACCATATGATTTAAGCCAGCAAAATCAATATGGACACGATCAGGTGTCGTATCGAGAAGTTTTGCCACACCCATTCGCATTCCAATCGGAACATTACACAGTCCAACGACCTTTTGGATATTGCTGTATCGAAGGA
This sequence comes from Rossellomorea pakistanensis, assembly GCF_016908495.1. Lineage (GTDB taxonomy): Bacteria > Bacillota > Bacilli > Bacillales > Bacillaceae_B > Rossellomorea > Rossellomorea pakistanensis. Next base: position 107,078 of record NZ_JAFBDZ010000006.1, read on the forward strand.
CAGCTTCTGTTACCATTCCGGCAGGGTTTGTAAAATTAATGAGCCAGGCGTTTGGACAGAGTTCTTCCATGTCTTTTGCAATATCTAATATAACTGGAATCGTCCGCAGTCCTTTAAAAAGTCCACCGGGTCCATTTGTTTCCTGTCCGATGACATTATGCTTGAGAGGAATCCTCTCATCAATAGCACGTGCGTCTAATAACCCAACACGCATTTGAGTGGTGACAAAATCCGCTCCAATTAGAGCCTCACGTCGATTAAGGGTAAGATGAATCGTCATTGGAATTCCAGCTTTTTTCACCATTCTTTTCGCTAAGTTTCCGACGATTGCAAGCTTTTCTTTTCCGGCCTCAATATCGACTAACCATAATTCTTTAACAGGAAGCTCATCATATCGTTTAATGATTCCCTCAACCAATTCAGGAGTATAGCTAGAGCCACCCCCGATTGTCACAATTTTAATTCCCATCTGTACTCAAGTCCTCCTTACGTAATGGCTCGATGGTCGAATACAGTTCTACCATCTCACCTGCTAAATCTTTGACCGTAATACTGTTCATTAAGTGATCTTGGGCATGAACAAGAAGTATGCTCAAATCTATAGGGGTACCGCTCGCCTCAGTCTGAAGCAGAGTTGTTTGAATATTATGTGCTTCAGTGAGCTCTTTTCCGGATTCCTCGAGACTTTTGAGTGCTGCTGTAAAATTTCTTTTTTTGGCCAACGTAATAGCTTCCATTGCATAACTTCGGGCATTCCCACTATGGAGGATTAACTGAAAAGATACTTCAAGTGAATCCATTTATACACATCCTATTCATTGTTTAAATGACCGTAATGGACAAGCTCGATTGGAAGGGTAGCAAGTTCTTCTTGGAGGGTGTTATCTGTTAGAATTTCAAGCTCCTTCACCCTGTGGTAATGATATGAACTTCTATGAAAAACTTCCCCATCGATATAGCCAGGATGACACATGATTTCTACCATTTGATCGGTAGTAACAAACGGTTTAATCAACGACAGGAAGAGGTCCTTACTCACATCCTCTCCATAAAATCCATGAATGAATTGATCGGTTGTTAAGAAATCCGCATCATCCTTAGAGCAACGTCTTAGGGGAAGCCCATATTCCTTAGCTAGCTGCAAACTAACAGGGAGAATGTCTTCATGAGCATGCACATGATGATGGCTATCTAGATGTGTTGGATGAATTCCTAAAGAAATCACCCGGTCAATTTGTGATTTCCATTCTTTATAAATTTCTTCTAATTGAAAATTAGCGTTAAAATTTTTTAGAGAATGAAATCCGCCTTCAATATTGACTAGAGAAGGAACATGCGGATGCAGGGGCGATCCGCATGTTAAGACAAGGTGAATTCCTACTCCTAAAGAAGGATGCTTTTTTGATAAAGTTGCTGCTTGTTCAATTCCAGGCATATTCGCCATGGCGGTAGCAGATGTAACGATTCCGTTAAGATGACCTTCGATGATTCCTTCATTTATGGCTGTTGAGTAGCCGAAATCATCTGCATTTACTATAAGCCTCATTTCGTTCTCACCCTTGCTCTTCTTTTAATTTCTGTTTATCCCAAATTCTAAAGAATGGGTAGTAGATTAAGCCTGCGACAATAAAATTGACAATCTGTATGACGACACCGGAAATCTTTCCTCCAGTAGCCAGGTATCCACTAAAGCCGATTGGTGTTGTCCATGGAACAGCGACTCCATTAGGTTTTGCCACCCATCCCCATGACATGGCAAAATAGGTGATAAGCACCAAAACAATGGGTGCAAGGATAAATGGAATAATCAAAAGTGGATTCATCACAATGGGCATCCCGAATGTAACAGGTTCATTGATGTTAAAAATCCCTGGTCCGATAGACAACCTAGAAATATTTTTTAGCTGCTGACTCCGAGCCCAGATAAGCATGATGAAGACTAGGGCGAGTGTAGCCCCTGAGCCACCGACATAGATCCAGAGGTCAAAAAATTGTTGCGTTATAATATTAGGGAGTTGGGCATCTGGGTTAGCTTGATAGATTAACCGGTTTTCGTCCATTAGAGATAACCATATTGGACCCATAACGCCTCCAACAATCGCTGCTCCATGAAGACCTGTAGACCAAAGCATTTGGATAAGCATAACGGCAATAAGGGCACCAATTAAACTACTGCCCAGTGCATTTAAAGGGGTAGCAAGTAAATCGTTAATAATGTTATGAATGCTTTCAAATGATGTGGCTTCTAAACCAATTCGAATGAACCATACGACAAGAAAAACAGCAAAAGCAGGTATAAGGGCGATGAAGGAGCGGGAAACAGCTGGTGGTACGCCGTCTGGCATTTTTATAACGATATTCTTTTGAATAATAAAGCGGTAGATTTCTGTAGAAAGAATAGCGAGGATCATTGCTACAAATAAACCTTTACTTCCCATTAAAGCAACAGGGATGGCACCTCCAACTTCAAGTGCTTCACTTGCACCCTCTGGAGTGAAAGAAACCTTATACGGTGTAGCGAGCATGAAGGCTGCTACCGATATCGCTCCAGCACCAAGTGCGTCAACACTGTATTTTTCAGCTAACCGATAAGCCACACCGAAGCTGACAATAATCGCCATAATATCAAAGCTAGCCCCAACAGGATAAAGGAGCTTTGTGAGCCATTCTGCACCAAATGTACTTGCCATAAAGTCGGCGTACCCTGAAATCGGAAGGAAACCAATAATTAAGAATAAAGAGCCAACGATAATAAGAGGTAGTGTTAAAATGATTCCGTCCCTAATGGCTTGCAGGTGGCGTTGCTCTGCCACCCTGCCAGCAAACGGCATGATGAACTTTTCTAAAAACTCGATGAACCTTTTCATGTCAAAACACCCCTAACTCATTTTTGAAATTGCAAAGCTCAGCACTTTTTCACCATTACACATGCCATAATCCTGCGGGGCGATTAAATCGATGGGAATTCCTTTTTCTTCCGCTAATTTTTTTAGCTGTGGGAGCTTATAACGGATTTGCGGTCCAACAAGAATAACATCAGCTTCATCTATGTGTGATCTAATTCCGTCCGCAGAAATAGCCCAAATCTTTGCCTCAATCCCTTTTTTCTTCGCAGCTTGTTCCATTTTTGTCACCAATAAGCTTGTCGACATGCCAGCTGCACAGCATAATAGAATATTCATCCCATTCCTCCTTTAAGGTTTAGTTGTTAAAGCGCTTACAAAAACAAAAAGCTTGTTTGAGAAAAATATATTGTCAAATGAACATTTTTATGATAATGATATCGTAAAAAAGAAACTGATATTTTTTAAAACTTAGGCAAGAATGGGTAAGTATAATAGAATAAACAGGTTATTTTCACAAAAGGAGATTCCTATGAAATCGAATAAAGATGAAATTAGAAACAAAGTATGGGATGCCTTATCAGAACAGAAGCTTGGAAGGTTCCCGTTCCCTATCAAAGGAAGAATTCCCAATTTTAAAGGAGCTGAGAATGCGGTATCCTTCGTGAAAGAGCTTGAAATTTATAAAAAGGCTAGCGTGGTTAAAGTGAACCCTGACTCGCCGCAGCTACCGCTTCGATCCGAGGTTCTGAAAGATGGGAAAATATTATTGATTCCAACACCTAGGCTAAAAGCGGGATTTGTGATGATTAAACCAGAGTGGGTTCCGAAGGGGGAAGAGAGGAAAGCGGCTAGTCTAAAACATATGAATGCCTATGGAAAGGAAATGCCATTAACAGAAATTCCACAAATCGACTTAATTGTTGTCGGATCTGTTGCTATTCACCCAGATGGGAGAAGACTTGGAAAAGGGGAAGGCTATGCCGATCGTGAATATGCGATTATTAGAGAATTGGGAAATCCGGAGGTGCCTGTCATCACCACCATCAACTCTATTCAGCTTGTAGAGGAAGATCTACCTAAGGATGAATATGATCTTACCGTTGACTGGATTGTGACAGAGAAAGGAGTAACAGAAGTACAAAGCAATTATGAAAAGCCTAAAGGAATCATTTGGAGTGAAGTGACCGAAGAGGAGCTTGAGGCAATGCCAGTATTGGCGGAAATTAGGAGGATGATGGAAGGGCAGAAGTAAGTTTCAGCCAACTTTTGCAACATAATTTGTGAAACCTAGAAATTTTCCATAGGATTTTTATGATTCACAACTGAAGGTGTCCGATTTTAATATTTTTATGGAAAGACTTAATTAAGTAGATCAGTTTATTCTCAACTTTTGGGTGGTTATCGATTTCTCGACAAAATAATTTCAAGTTTCGCCCCCCTTTTTTTCAGAGGTCAACCCATTCTTTAAAAAAAGGTTGACCCTTTAAAGGATCAACCCCAATTCTTATTTATATCCATCAACAACTAAATCTAGTTTTCCTGTGGAAGGTTCAATAACCAATCCATGAACAGGAACGGAACGAACAAGCAAAGGATGATTCTTGATCATATCAACACTATGGGAAACACTCTCTTCAACACTAGAGAAGCCTTGAAGCCACTCGTCAAGATTAATTCCTGCATAGCTTACCGTATCAATTGTTTCCTGTGTGATTCCGCGTTCTTTCATACTAGAAAACACTTTCTCACTATTAATGCCCGCCATTCCGCAATCATGGTGTCCAATGACTAGAATCTCATCAGCTTGTAACTCATACACAGCAACAAGTAGACTTCTCATAATACTTCCGAATGGATGGGCAACAACTGCACCCGCGTTCCGAACAATCTTAACATCACCATTTTTCATATTGATGGCTTTTGTAAGAAGTTCAACCAATCTTGTATCCATGCATGTTAGAATCACCAAACGTTTGTCTGGAAACTTGGTTGTAATGAAAGGCTCATATTTTTTCTCTGCAACAAATTCCTCATTATAGGATAATATTTCTTGTAGTAATGTCATTGGTAAACCTCCAAACAGTTTTCTGACTCAGCTTTATTTTATCGTTTTTTTAGAGAATCTACCAGGAACTCTTTGTTTTTGCTAAAATCGTTATACAAGAATTATTTGGTTCATTGACAATCAGCCGGATTCTGATACGATAGCATAGTAGAAAAATTAAAGCCCGTACAGACGGGAGAGGTTCATAGCTGACACCCTCTATAAAAAACTATGGATTTTCCATTGGTTTATAGAATGAACTCCTCCTGAATGTGTTAATTAAAAGGAGGATTTTTTAATGTCTGGAAGAAAAGATGAAGATTTACAAGGTGTTTCATTACTAGGAAATCAAGGAACGAAATACCTTTTTGACTATTCACCAGAAGTATTAGAAGCATTTGATAATAAGCATCCTAACAGAGATTATTTTGTAAAATTCAATTGTCCTGAGTTTACTAGTCTGTGTCCAAAAACAAATCAACCCGATTTTGCAACGATTTACATTAGCTATATTCCTGAGCAAAAAATGGTAGAGAGTAAATCTCTTAAGCTCTATTTATTTAGTTTCCGCAATCATGGAGATTTTCATGAGGACTGCATGAATATCATTATGAACGATCTCATTGAATTAATGGATCCTAGATATATTGAGGTTTGGGGAAAATTCACCCCACGCGGCGGAATTTCCATTGACCCTTTTTGTAATTATGGGAAGCCGGGAACCAAGTATGAAGAAATGGCGCATCATCGCCTGATGAATCATGATTTATATCCAGAAAAAGTGGATAATCGATAAGAAATGACTGGTCACAAAAAATAGGATAAATTGTGACCAGAAAAACTGCTGTATTTCATAAGATGTGACCAAAAATGTGACCAAACAAATTGAAAAATTATATGATGTGACCACTGCATTATACGTATAAAGAGGTATCTCGATATAGAGATACCTCTTTTCTAATTCAATCCTTGTTCAATACCTTAAAAAAGTGTGTTTGAGAGGGAGGGGGCTAGTTTACAGGAATTGCATAGCTGTATTCATGCAGATATGGTTTAATACACCCTCTCAGACAGTCCAATTCCAATTTAGTTCTCCTTTACCTCAAATAGCTCTTGTGAAGTTTTTAGAAGGTTCTAGATTGAAATTACTAAAACATAATGTGCATGACAACTGCAATTTATTGGAGGTTAGTTCTCTTAATGTTAAAGATGATGGTATAATGAAGCTTGATTACAGAATTTTCAATTTTAGGAAACATTTCTTTTTGCTTCAAAGCAAATGCTCCATTTTACTTTTGTGAATTTATAGGAGGTTGCCCTTGTGAGTTTAAGATATATAAACAAGAAAAGAAAAACTGCACTCACTAACATCAATGATCTGGTTAATAACCCTAATAATTGTTTACTGATACATTATTCATGTGAAAGTTTTTATAACATAACAAATGGTAGAACTCCAAGGATAACTTCAATTGCTGTAAGATACTTCAGTACAGCTCAAGGTAAGTCTTTTACTATCCATAGAACAGCTGAAATTAAGAATATTCCATTTAACAAGATACAAGAGCATTATGATGAAATCGAAAGGGAAATGTTAAAAGATTTTTTTCAATTCGTGGGTAATCATAAGAGTTACAATTGGGTGCATTGGAATATGAGGGATTTTAACTATGGGTTTGAAGCCATTGAAAATAGATACAGAGTTTTAGGTGGTAGACCTAAAGTCATTGATGACCAAAACAAATTTGACCTAGCAAGGATTTTAATAGATATCTATGGCACAAGATATGCTGGTCATCCAAGGCTAGAGAATTTAATTGATAAAAATGGTATTTCCAAGAGAGACTTTCTGCAAGGTAAGGATGAAGCTGAAGCATTTGATAATAAAGATTATGTAAAATTACATTTATCTACGTTGAAAAAGGTTGATGTTATCCATTCTATCTTAATAAAACTTGGAGAAGGTAAACTTAAAACAAACTCTAAATGGTATGAACCTTTTGGCTTATCCGCACAAGGTGTTTATGAAGGTATCAAAGACCATTGGATATATGCTTTAATTAACCTTATAGTTGGGGCATTACTGGGGGTAATTGCCACGAAGTTGTTCTTTTAATTATCATTGGAGTTGAAATTATAAATACTAGATTCTAGTACACTCCAAATCAGACAGTTAGTCTAAGAAGTTACGAACGATCCCTAAAATTTCTATATAAAATCGATATTTTATTGAGATATTGACAATCAGTCACATTTTAGTATACTAGAGGAAATTAATACTTTAATCATTGAGCTGAAATTAGAGCTAATGGTCATTTACACAAATTGATAGGCATTCGTCTGTCCAATTTGATGTTTATAGACTGTTAGCTCTTTTTGTGTCTATAGACATCTACCTAATTAATTCATAAGGGGATGTTTACTATGGTAATTAGAAAAGCAAAGAAATTAATTGAGTTGGAAAACTATATTTCAGTGGAACAGCGAGAGAACCTTCACGAACAGGCTTTCTTGGATACCTATAATATACTAGTTGACTTTGTAAATGAGAGTGAAAACAAATACGAACAAATAAGGACATCGAAAGAACAACAATCTCCATCGATTGCAAAAGTGTGTAACTCTATTATGGGAGCTGGGAAATCAACTGCACTTCAAGTTCTAGCAAAGAAAGCTATTGAAGAAGAAAATATTCCATTACTTTGTGTATTTAATAACAAAGACACTATGAGAGAGTTTGAGAAATCAGTAGAATCTCATTTTGAAAATATTAAAGGCGAATTGTTGACAATTGATACTGACACATATTCAAATGATATTTCTCAGAATATTAAACACTACCAAGTTGTAGCAATTACTCAGCAACGTCTAAGAGACTTGAAGTTGGGATTTGGGGATTTCTCTAACTATAGATACTTTGCTCCAAAGACTGATATTATGCGTCTGCAAAGGACTATAATAATTGATGAAATGCCTATCTTTCTTAATGGGGAAATATTTGATGTTGGTAGCCAAAACAACTGTTTAGATTGGTTCGATGATATGGTTAGCAACTCTTCCCTATCATTAAGTAAGTTTGAAGTTGAGAGGGCAAGGGTAACTATCCCATTTATTGTTGCCAGTGAAATGGCAGAGTCTTTAAAAGATGAAAGCAAAAAGAGTGATTCAATTCCAACTAAAAAATTAATAAATCACATCGATCAACTTGAAGAAAAGAAAAAGAGTCTTGAAGGTGTAATAGAATCATTGAATGATGTGATGACAGATTACAAATATAGAAGGAGATATGAATGGTTTAAGAGGTTGCTTAAAGAAGATGCTATGGGTGTTGTTTGGCGTGAAGGGAAAATGACACAGATTTTATGTGGGGAACTAATTGATTACAGAAGTTTTGGAAACATGCTAATACTTGATGGGACTGCGGATATTAGTAAAAGTATTTATTTGGATTGCGGTTTTGATATAATTCCTGTTAGGAATTACCATAACTATAAGGGACGTTTGTACCTACACCAACGCAAAATAAACACTTCTAAGAAAAATAGAAGTAAGGACGATATTATTAATACAATAACAAAAGACTTGAAGGAAATAAGGAAAGAATTAAATTCTGAGGGTAAAGATATTCTTCCATTACCAGCAAAAGGTGAAATTTCTAAGTATGTAACAAAAGGCGCAATTACGAAAGAGCAAGAAACTGAATTTTTCAATGAGAGAAAATGCGAAGATGATTTAATGGCTCTGAATTTACTTAATACAACAGGTAAGAATGGGATTGCATATTTCAACTCAGTAGCACTTTTAAATTTACCTATTCGTCATCCAAATTTTTATCGACTTTTTGCTATTGCCATGTATGGTACAGACATTGACCTATCATTTAGGGAAAAGGGCGACAATTCCTCTGTATCTTGGTTTAAGGATGATGATGTTCAACAAATATATAAAGAGCTTGTACTATCTGACTTTAGTCAAATTATTCATAGATCAAATATTCGTCAAATAAAAGGAAGGGGTAAGGTAGATATTTATTTATATGCTAACTACAAAGGGTGGGTACTTGAGCTATTAGACTTATACAAGTTAACAACTGAAAACTTTGACTGTATTAATTTATATAAGGATAAAAAATTCAATAAGAATTGTTTGGATAGATTTAGTAAAGCGGTACAGTTTATGAAGGCTCAAGGAATCTCAGTAGCTAGTGGTGGGAATATTTCAAAAGACTTTAAAGATTGGTTCAATAGAAATTGGAGTAACGATGAGAAGAAAAAAATAATGGAGGAAGTAGCAGGTCATTATAACTTAATTATTGATGTAAACCCAGTTAATGGATATAAAAAGCTAATATTAAATTAAAGGTGATGCATTTAAAATATATATTAGAGAAAAAATCCGTCACTTATGCTTAAACTAAGTAAGTGTAATATATTTTAATTTACCTGTTTATGATTCGCGCTGAGCGTAGCGAAGTGCAAACATATTTATCTTAAAAAAGGGAGGAAAAAAATTAGCCATTTTAAAAGTTCAACCTTCGCTTTGCTTCGGTTGACTTTTTAAAATATTAATTTTGTTTCCTCCCATCTTAATAATTGTTGTGAAGTGTTCCAGCTTTGCAAAACGTAAGCGAAGTGAGATTTGCAAAGGAAGTCATAGCTTAGGTGAGTGAAGCCAAAGGCGGAACGAATCCTAAGGTTTGACTCAACAGCACCCGAAGGGTGCAAACCTAGAACTAAAATATATATCTTTGCTTGGTTGACTTTCTTAAACCATATCTTTTAGCCCCTTATCTTAATAAAGGCTTCAATGTCTAACGGGTTCTGTTTTGAAGTACAAACTTGTAAACATCAAATAAAATGGTAGAGTATTTCGTAGCAAAAAATTATTATAATTCGCAGAAAAACGGTCAGTGGCTGATGCCTCTGACCGTTCTATTTTATATGGTGTTTTATTCAATTAAAGCCCCCGATAGTTGAAAACTCAGTATTGAGATAAATATGCTTATCCCAAGAGAATTGAGCCAAAATATAAGGAACTCATACCGAGAAAGACAAAAGAAAACGTAGTTATTGGTTTTGGTAATTTCCCTTTGAAATTAATTAACAATAAGCCGATCAATATATGAACAGCTATAAATAGAAAAATACTCATCTTATTCTATCCCCCCTGTCAGTTACCTAGAAGGCTGAACTCAAGTTAAATCGTATAACACGTTTGGGAACCATAAAATAAATTTGGGTTGCTCACTATCAAAGGAACTGCAGCTGTTTACACAATGATGGGGAAATAAAATTGCTTTAAATAGTCATATTTTTGTCTTTTGTGTATTCAATTATTGAATTACGTGTAGAGAGCTGTTTAGATTTTTCCCACGTTAAGAGTATTACCACATCCTCATCAATTTCTAATTCCCTTAGTAGATAAAACTCCATAGTTAATTTCAATAACGAAATTAATTGATACAATTCTTCTCCTTTTATCGACTTCTTCAATAAGCGTTCATCAAAGTGAGTGTTGTAGTTTCGAGTATTTTTTATGTCCCTGATCAATTGAATTTTTTCTTTATCTTGAAAGTTGAATACGCTGTAATACTTACCAATATGATGAGGAGATGCTCCATTACTATCTGGGGTTAATAAATCTTCTAGACGTTCGTGTAAGCTAGGTTCATTAGAAAAAGCTAGCTTATCCCTAACCCACTTTTGATGTTCCTCAGGTACATTAGCCATTATACTTTCCATTTTCTTATCATGCTCTTCTTTTGGCAATATTTTATTATTTCTAGTTAACCTATGATAAGCTTCAAGCGCCTGAACTAAGTTAAGAAAATGACGCTCATGTGATGTTCTATGATAATTTACTGATAAATAAAGATCTATCACTGGTTTCAGCCTTTCGCTTTTCTCAAACCAGTTCTTCATGCAAACATTAAAATCATTTTTCAATTGATCTAGGCTTATGTATTGATCGTAAAATTCTAACTCTTCAATATCACCATCATTTTCAAACTCAATCGCTCTCCCATATATTTGGATTCTTGGTTCAAATTCTTGTGGCACAGAATAATAAGGCTTGGCAGAAATGTATTTAATATAAGTTCTTGTATTTGTGCACAGTGATATAAAATCTCTCACTTTATATATAAGCCTATGTGCATCTATTAGAGGAGTAGGATTGTTGAACTTAAAAATTATCTGAGTATTAGTTTCAATTTTCAACGAATTTGTGAATCTGTGGTTATAATCAGGCATAGTAAAATAACTAATATCTAATTCGAACTCATCATTCTTATGGGTTAGATCATCCACCCTGTTAGTAGTTATTACATATTCTGATGAGTCATCTAAATTGATATCGACTGTTTTTTGGTATGCCCACTTATTTAAATTCGTTACACTAAAATAAATTTCTTCGAATTTAATCTCTTGTTCTTCAGTGAAAATCTTACCTTCTAAGGCATAGTCACAACTTACGTGGTATGTATATTTAGATTGATAATCATGAACTATAGATGTTGATTTCCCACCTCGAATGCTACATTTATATAAAGTATAGGCTTTACCTTGATGTGTTTTCCCGTATACAACATCAGCATAGTACGGAAGTGAAATAAATTCATCACTATATAGCTCTAAATCAAAATTATTATTAACATGGAGGATTCCATTTAGATTCAAGTCTCTTCCGCCAATATGCCATTTTCCGAATTGTAAATCTATCTTATTAGTCAAAAATCTCTACCTCCCCTATTTGATTTCAATTAATACCAATTTTAATATGATCTTGAAACTGAGTCTGCAACTATCCTGACCCATTAACTCAATACCAATTATTTCAAATTGGAGCTGCATACTCAAGAAAAATATTCATAATAAAAGAGCTTACCTTGTTCTGGATAAGCCCCGATTGTTAAGTGCATTTGTTCAAAATGTTAGTTCAATTTCTATTTAAGACCTCACCGCCTTTAGTTAAAATGAAGTCTGTAAAAATATTATCCCATTACATCTTTAAGACGTTTATTTTGTTTCTTTAAGAGTAACCAAACTATAAAAAGAACACTAAAAATAGTAAACATTAATATAGGTGCCTGAAAAATACTCCAAGTGCTTGGTCCGTAATAGGTTAATTGGTGATGTCTCTCAATAGTCTCTTCATACGAACTTTTATATTCATATTGAATCACCCATTGTTTATTCGCCATCATTACGGTTCCTAAATCATAACCACTAGGAATAATTGTTTCATTCTTTCCCAAAATACCCTCGTTTCCAATGACGATCGCGGCTTTATTGTACTCAATAGGATAGATCGTTGTAGGTTTCTGTTTTACAGAAGTATTTTCCTGTAACCAATCTTTTATATTTGCTGCTGGAAAAACAGCTAACAAATTCAGCTTTTCATTATACTTTTTAAAAATAGTAAGAAGTTGTTTTTCTTCTTTTTCAGTCACTTCTGTTGAGTCTCCAAGAATATGAAATACATCATCCATAATGGCTTCTTTTTCTTGTTCTACTACTTCTAACTTAGTTACTTCTTCTTTATATTCACTAAACTTTTTATTTGAATGAATTAGAAAAATGAATCCAAACAGCAAGGAGAAAAGTGTAGCTATAAGTAAATAATTCGTCAGTTTCTTTTGACCGTTGAAGAATCTGGATACTTTTAGAAATGGTCTCTTTACTTCCACTTTATACACTTCATCTATCTCATCAGAAAAATCAACATTATTTTTCATACTTTCTAATACTTCTCTACATTTTTCACACGAATTTATATGTTCCTCAATAAAATGAATACTATCTTGGCTGCACAAATTATCGATATAAGATGGGAGTAAATCTCTTACTATATTGCATTTATTGTCCATTGTTATCCTGACCCCTTTCCCTTAATTTCATTTTAGCCCTATAAAAAGTAACTCTCGCCCAGTTTTCATTTCTCAGTTGAATTTCTCCTATCTCTTTGAAACTTAGACCACCTAAGATTCTCAAAAGTAACACCTCTTTATATGGTTCTTCAAGTAAGTGTATAATTCGGTATAGGGCAATTTTGTCTTCCGAATAAATAAATTCAGCTTCAGGAGAAGTATGGGATGAGTCATCTTGAAACATATGTCTTTGTTGTTTCTTATTACGTTCAAGATGCTTATAATAAGAGTGCTTCGCTATTTGACAAAGCCAAACTGACATTTTACATTCATCGTTATATCTATCAATGGATTTTACAGCTTGATAGAAGGTTTCTTGTGTTAGTTCTTCTGATAAATCTGCGTTGTGACAAAGACACATTAGATATTTGAATACTTCTTCAGCATAATTGCTATATATTTCATCTAGTTCTCCCAAGCCTTATCCTCCTTTCGTCTATATATCCGATTCAATTCAATTTCGTTACAAAAAAATACTATTTTTTTATTGGCAATAGAAAACCGCCGAACTAAATGCGGCTAAAAGTATTTAAATTCAACATAATTATATTAATAACCTGCTAATGAACTATCCTGCCGTTTAAGTTCATCCTTTCACAATCCTCACTAATTTTAGCATAAATATCCAATAATTTTTAGGAGCCTTATTAGTTTTTGTTGGATAAAATACCGTTTAATCAAGAAAAAAGGAGTGCCGAAATCAATGCGATTTGGCACTCATTTTGATGTGTTATTTAAAGTTTTGTACTCGAAAACAGAACCCGTTGTCCACTTTTTTTTACATAGCTGTATCTGTATTAGAAATTTTATCAAAGGAGACTTCAAAAAAAATTTTTTTCTATTTATTTAAGTATTGGTTTAGATGAAAAGTGAACGGGATGTGTTCTTGATTGTATATAAGTCAATAGTGGTGGGATTGAGACTATATTAACAATACTATTTATTCAAGTATTAGTTATCTGAATATTCAAATAAATTAGTTTACGTTAATTGATTTTTCGATTATCATGTATTGGACAGAATGTTCCACATTATCAATCTAGTTTAAGCTTGGAGGGCTTTAATGATAAAGAAAGGCTATTACAAACGTTGTACAGAGAGAAATTGTAGAAGACGTGGATTGTTACTCCATGTGAAAACTAACTTTTTCTCATCCAAAACTGGAAGATTTAATTCAAGGGCAACTTGTAAAGAATGTTTTATGTTGCGACATGGAAAAAAGATGGAGATGCAAAGAAAGAGGAGGGGGTATCTAAATAAAGTATTACCAAATACTCTTACTGATAATGAAGAAGTGTTAATAAGGCAACAATTCCAAGGAAAATGTGCTCTTTCATGGGTTGTTGATGATGTTGTATTAGATCACTTTGTTCCTTTGAGTTGGGAAGAATCGGTTATTGATTTCGGTTTAGGGGGAACAACATATGCTAACATGCTCCCATTAAACAATACTATAAACAAGTCTAAATCAGCCGAGAACCCTTTTGAATGGATAAAGAAAGCAAGAACCAAATTTAATATTGATCTAGAAGCATGGAATGCAGTTGTAAAGTACCTAGCTGATAAACATCAAATGAGTGTGGTTGATTTTGAGAGTAAAGTAAATGAGTGCTACTTTTACATATCTGCAAGAAGATCAGTTGAATGGCTCAACGAGGTATTGAGAGACAAGAAGAGGAAGCCATATGGGTGTATAAAAGGCTTATTGAGTAAAGGTATTAATATCGAAATAGCGGTAGATGAGTTTGGTAGTACAAAAGCAAAAGAGTACATTAAATCTTTAGAAGGTAAGAACGAGATAAAGAGAATGAAAGAAAATCTAAGGACTCAAATTTAAGCCCACTATTGTGTATAGCACATATCAATAAAAACAAAAAATCGTTTGCGTTAGGTGATGAAATGTTTACAGCTTATACGGATGCTTCAATTCAAGGGGACAGAACTTTCTTAGGATTTACAATTGAGTTCGAAGATAGTAGTACAGTTAGAAGAAGAATTGTTATGGATAGAAGGAAACCTCACACTGCTGAAGCCTTAGCAATATATGAACTAAGTTCCTTCCTTCTACATTATAAACTTTGTGATGGCGTGATTTTTATAGACTGTAAAGAAGCTAAGAACTGGATTAAGAGAAGAAAAGGAAAAGGTATTCCTAAAAGTTTGTACCGTTCACTCCGAGCAATAAATGTAGGTTTTCAAATTATCCCTAGAATTTATAATATCGCACATATAATCTGCAATAAAGGTTCTTATATCCCCTCAAATTCTGTATCGTCAATAAATAGAAACTATTATAAAAGGATTGAGAATTACCCCAATTACCGTGTTAGCCTATCTGTTTACTTAAATTATAGGGGGGGTACCAATAAAAGGAAAACTATTCATAAGTATCAAAAAAGTTTAAACGAAAAAATATGGTTAGGAGAACTTGTTAGAGAAAAAGGAGATGCAAGGGTATTTGCATATTATGATCTGAGAATCATGGTCAATAGAGAAGGAATAGTAAAGGTATGGGCAGTTAATTATGTTAATTTAAATAACCATCAAATAGTAATGGAGCAAAAGAATAGACTGGAACAGTTATTGAAAGGAGTAGAAAAATGAATTGGAAGCATGTGTTAGAGGAAATCAAATACAATCTTAAACCATCTACTTTTGAAATATGGTTTTCTGAAAGTAGAGGGGAAATTAAGAATGAAACACTTCATGTATATGTTGAACTAGAAAGCCAAAAATATTGGATTGAGGCAAGATATATAAACATAATATTAAAAGCTATGGTCACAGTAACAGGGAAAGCTTATCCAATTGAAATAGTTTCAGACGAACTTTACGAGGAAAGGCAACGAAGAAATTTTGAAGAAAAACGTAGTAAAATGGTATCCAATCGAATCCGCTATCTAGAAAAAGAGATGTTGATAGAGCTTAAGCAGGTGACTATGAATACAGTAAATTCAATCCAAGATGACGAAGACTTTAAGAGAAAACATGTAATAGATCAATTACTTCTTGTAGTAGGAAAAATAGAGCAGTATGAGAGTCTACTATAGAGTAGGCAGGATTACTGATTGAAGACTTAGCGAACTATATAAGCCACCATTGGAGGTGGCTTTTTTAAAAAATCTAGAGTATCCTTGAGAAAGTATTATTAGGTCTGTGAAAAGAATCTATCAGATTTTATAATTGCCAAAATACTTTTCATCATATACTCCTTTTGTTGCATCGATTCCATATAATTCTTGAAATACTTGAACCGCATATGAATCCATCATTCCAGAAATATAGTCAGAGATTATTCTTTCTTTTCCTTCTATGCTTTCCCTATATTCTACAGGCAAAAGTAGGTTATCTTTGTTGAACTCTTCGTCAGAAAAAGCGTCAAATAATCCTTTGATTATTTTTTCTCCTTGCTTTTCATATAATTGGACAGTATTCGATCTATTAATGCATTTGAAGGTGAAATCCTTTAGACAGTCTGCAAATTCATCTAATGTACTAAAACCTAGTTCTCGGTCATTTAATGTCCCAGTTTTAGTTTTGAATTTGTCATCGACTTCAACTATCCCTATGTCATTAACTAGAGTATTTACTAAATTAGATGTTAATTCTTTTCTTAATAACAAACCAAACTCTTCCGAGGAATGGTAATTAGAGGCTGATCGTGCATATGATTTAGCTTTTGTAACTAATTCCTCAAGAACATCATAACCTTGGATTTGACTTGCAATATCCTTAAATTCAAACATAAATTCATCTATGTTGAAAAGTCCTAAACTTAATGCATCCTCCAAGTCATGTGCTGCATAAGCAATTTCGTCTGCTATATCGACTATTTGTACATCTAAAGTTCTTGGGCTAACGTTAGATTTATCAATAAAATCTGCTAATTGTTCAAAATTGGATTTATAAATAAACTTTTTTGATATTTCATCGAAGGGCTTGTAATATTTCACAACGCCTAACAAGGTTCTAACTGTGAGGTTCAATCCCCTAGTATTTTGAAGTTTCTTTTCAAGATCATTCAGAACCCTCAATGTTTGAGCATTTCCTTCAAAACCTCCATTATTTTTCATTAATTCATTTAGTACCTTTTCACCATGATGTCCATAAGGGGGATTACCAATATCATGGGCAAGAGCGGCTGCTTCAACTACATAAATATCATCTACATAAACCTTGTTGTCTTCTGATTGGGTTCTTAATCTTTCAGCAATTGATCTAGCAATTTGAGCCACTTCTAAACTATGAGTTAACCTATTTCGATAAAACTTATCACTTTTAATTCCCAATAGTTGCATTTTTCCTTGTAACCTTCTAAAAGAAGTGGAATATAAGATTCTTGAATAATCTCTTTGGTGTGGGTTGCGATCTCGTACTGTTTCTTCAGGATGTATACGTTTCTCTATATCCTTTAGTGGATAGTAATGATCTTGTAAAAAGTCAATCAATAATTCTTTATTTCTGCTCATTTGGAACTCCACCTTTGTAATTATTTGGATATGTATAGTATAATATTATTAATTCAGAAAATATAGTATTTTCTAATACTTAATAATTAATTGGAGTGACAAACAATGAATTTTTCTATTAATGCTTACAAGTTTTTTTAGGTGTAAATGAGATTTATAGATTAAAAAAAGATGGTAGTTGGGAATCCATTGAGGATTTCAAGGCTTTTGACTTAGATGAAGACATGTTGTTCAAATCTTATAGATATGTGAGTAATTGGCTTCAACAGCAAGGTTAAATTATAATTGATGGTAATCTAATAAATACTTTAGAAAGTGACTCTGGGGCTACATATCTTAAAGATTTTCACTTTGAAATAATTTGTCATAGAATCTCAAAGCCAGCTAATCCACTACCATCTAAAGGCCAATTAGTTAATGTCCTTAATAGAGGTAATGATAATGTTCACAATTCTTTGGTGCTAGATTACGATGACTTTCCAAGACTGATTTCAATTGTAAACTCTGCACCTACAAATATTGTTGAATATCCAGTAAGGTTAGAAACTTTTAGTGCAAAGAATAAATACGTGGGACTTGATAGCGAACTTAATCATGTTGAGGGCACATACTCTATACTTATCGAAGCATGGCGAGATTATTTAGAAACAGGTAGATCATTTTATAGAGAATATTTTATTGGAGGACAAACTAAGGAAGAATTGATCGATGAAATCAACTAAGAATTACAGAAGTCAAATTAAAAAGGAATGGTAGAATATAATAAAGCCACCAATTGAGGTGGCTTTAAATATAGTCTGGAATAACATCCCGAATTTCTTGTTCTGCATTTTCAAGCCCTTCTAACCATAACTCTACCAATTTTACGCCCTCTACCAGCTCTATATTAAGCCCCTCAGCGTACTCTCTCGCACTTGGGGTAAAAGACCCAGTAGTGATTACGTAGCCCCCTACAGCTCCTCTTTTGACCATATTAGAGTGAACGAGTGCTATCGGGTCAAAGGGTAAATCTCCTTTGTAACATTTAACTTGTCCAAGAAAAAGACCGTCCTCTGTTGTATGTTCAAAGTCCACCCCAAAGTCACCAGAAGAAGGAGATACCCATGTGTTACCACCCATTGCTCTCTCAATTACCTCTGCGACAAAGTATTCAAACATGAGCGGATTCTGTTTAATGTAGGACGAAGAAAGTGTATTAACGTCTTCTGTATCAGATTTAAACCTCAAGTAAAGTCCCATTGCAAGCGTTCTCTTCATTTCTTCACTCTTATCAATGTGCTGAGCTAGTAGTTGTGTTTGATAATCTGTTTTCTTCTTATTGATGTGGAAATGAAAGAATGCTCCAGCAAGTAAGAGTGCTACTAGAATTTCTATATAGATCATATGTTAATCACCTCAAATTCATATATGTCCTATAGAGAGTTAGAATATACTTGATTGAATTTTCGAAAATCATTATATTTATAAATTCAATATAATAACCAATGTGGTATAATTTACCTATAGAAGAAGGGGGATTTGGATGGAGAGCTTTAATATTGAAAAATTCAATACTAGTGTAGCTAGGAAGGAGTATGTAAAGGGGAAGGAAACAGATTTCTATATCCTAACTGCTAAATTCAATATAAACAAATACAAGCTGATTTTACTTGAAAATCATTCTGTAATTTATGAAAGTTTTCAAGATAGTTTAACTGAAGCTAAACATATTGGTATAGAAAGGCTCTATATTATTAGCCCTTCAATTTTAGATGCAAGGAAAGTAACGATGGTACATTATAAAGAAGATAGACCTAGCGGAAAACCTTGGGTTAAAGATTCAGAGCCAATATTAAGTAAATATTTAAATCTCGATCTTGAGGAAAATGAATACGTGTTTCCACCT
Organism: Rossellomorea pakistanensis; assembly: GCF_016908495.1. Classification (GTDB taxonomy): domain Bacteria; phylum Bacillota; class Bacilli; order Bacillales; family Bacillaceae_B; genus Rossellomorea; species Rossellomorea pakistanensis. Next base: position 126,249 of record NZ_JAFBDZ010000006.1, read on the forward strand.
TTACAACCTAGAGATAGAAATCGAGAGTTTAATCAATACGATAAGGACATTCGATCTAAGGTGATCTTTGAATACTTGTTTAATGAGCGAACCCATCGGTGGTTAGATGAAAACATTATTAAACTTGATCCTGCATATAGTCGAGGATACCAATCAATGGGAATCCTCCATCACTTAGGTCTGAGAGATACGCATAAAGGGATTTTCATGGATATAAATATTGAAGAGGGTATTAAACTACTTTCCAGAGTTGAGCATGAAAATATTAAGACTATAGTAGAGTCATTGACGTACTCTAATGAACTAGCATATGTCCATATAGATGTGGATGATGTTGTCGAGAGTATAGAGTATCAAGAAGGTAAGGAATCTTTTAGAATGCATAAATTTAGAGAGCGTAATAGTAAGTTGATTTCAGAAGCAAAAAAGGCTTTTAAGATTAAGCATGGAAAACTATTTTGTGAAGCTTGTGGAATTAATTTTGAAAAGGTTTATGGGGAGCGGGGTAAAGACTTTATAGAAGCTCATCACACAAAGCCAGTGGCTGAAATGAAACTTGGTGAAAAAACTAGAATAGAAGACATAGCTATGCTTTGTTCAAATTGTCATCGGATGATACATAAAAGCCCTACTTTATCTGTAACAGAATTAAAAAGATATATTAAAGAAAGTAACTTTTAAGGGAAAAAACAATTGGAAGAAACAGTATTGATTAAAGAAGATATAAAACAAGAAATGATACTTAAAGAGTATCAAAATTTCATTAGAGAAAAGTTAAGTACGGTTTTTAGAGAAGTCAAAACTGAATGGAACGCAATGAAAGAAGAGAGGGCATTAAATGTATATTCGCCAAGAATTGATGTTTCAGTAGGTCCATTTGCAGTACATGGAAGATTAGAAGAAGAATATAATAGTATGATTAGAAATACTCAAATCTCTCAATTCATTCAGAAGTTATTTGATTATAGCGATGAAAACCTTCAAAGACATGAGGATCGTTTTATTGACGCTCGTAGGTTTGAAGACATCGTTAATAGCCCACCCATGTTTCCTGCTAACCATATTTTCTATTACTTCCAAAGCCGAAATAACAGTTAAATTCGAATCGATATATCTATATCATACTGGTATAATTAGGTAAGTTGATGCTTTAACAAAATATAGTTCTGAAACATAAAAAAACGAGTTCGTTTAAGGAAGAAATTGAAAAGAAGGAGGAATTTATTTTGTTCAAAAATTTAATTTATTTTGATTCAACTAAAGTTGCAGAATATGGAGCTGTATTAGAAGGGAAAAAACATGTAGCTATAAAAAATGTTAAAGTAAATTCAGGTAAATCTCTAAATGCAAAAGTACCAGTAGTTTCTGGAGGAATAAATAAAAGCAACGAAATGGAAGGGGAAATAGTAGATAATTTAATACTTGATTGTAATGAATTTGAAGAATTACTAGTAAGTAAAAGTAAAGATAATTATTTCGATTTCCTTGAGAATGAATGTGATGCTGAAACAATACCTAGAACATCAATTGTTCGTTTTGAGGGTGGTTTTAGTATTCCTTCAGAATTTGATATGATGGATTTAATTAACAAATTTAAGCCTATGTTAACTTCAAGTATGAATCTACAAAATGCACAAGAAGAAGAGATTTTCAATAAACTCTTTTCTAAGGAAAGTACTAAAATCCCAGCTTTCTTTGAATGTAGTAATTTTGAAGAAAGAGTAGGTTTTTCAAAATTAAACTCAAATAATCTTTGTTATGAATTAGAGCATTTAGAAGATTTTGAGGATGAAGAAGTTACTATCATAGCAAAAGTCTTATCTAGAAAAGATATAACTGATAAACCTATTGTTGTATTCGATATTATGAAGGATTTATTTTCCCTAAGTCGAGGTATTAGAAGACAAATGGGTGACAATGAGATTGATGGAATACCCAACATCAAAAGTGATGAAAATATTATAATATTAGAAGTCCTAACAATTTATCAATAATTTAAGCTTGTAATTGTAATATAAATATTGTGATCAAATCTTACTATGTCTTTATGTAACTTCGTTGAACCTTGCCATAAATTAGACAAAGTCCTATAATAGTAGAAATTTTTTGAAGGGATTAATTGGAAAAACATAGTGATTTATTTTAGATTTTATCGTTGTAATTAATGTATTAAAAAAATGTTTAGGGTAGGAATTTATGGAATCTATAGTAACCTTTTGGGAAGCAAATAGTAGTAATATTATCGTTTCATTTTTAATAGGTTTAGTTTTTTTTATACTTGGTCCAATTGGATTATGGTTTTCGGGAAAAAAAGTAAAGAAAGAAAGAGTTAAAAAAGCAATAGATACCTTATTGGACACTTTTGAAGGAATGCTAGTAAATGAAGTTAATATCTCTCCAAATAGATTAATTATGGTTTTTCGTTCAATTGAAAGAGATATTAAAATTGATTTAGAAGCTAATTATGAATTGGAGAGTTTATTAGAGGACCTCGTATTAAGGTTTGAAAGAAGTAAGCATCTAGACCCAAGTCAAAAAGATAAATACTATGAGAAAATCGAAAATATAAAAAATAAATTAAAAGAAGAACAGAGTAAACAGGAGAGAAGCACAAACATTCCAAGACCATATTCAAATGTATTTCAAGAGTTAAGGGAAGCAAATGCAACAAATGACCAAAAGAGTATTAATAAATTAATAGATGAACTTGAGAAAAAAATAATTGAAGGAAAATACTTGGAACTAAACTCACCCTTTTTAAATGCCTTTTTAAGGCCGTATATAATTTTATTTAGAAAACCTAAATTTTTCGTTGTATCTTTAATTATTTATATTTTGTTTATTTCCATCATCTTCATAATAATATCCATAAAAGAAAACATATCTTTCTAATAAAGAAGCCTTAAGAAAGGCTTCTTATTTTATATCAATGGATGTATACCTTTTGTTGAAAGTTAACTATGTTCTTAGATAATATTGGGTGAACCGTATCATAAGTAAGCACAATTCACTTATAATTGATTGTCTAAGAACAAATTTCGCTGTTCTAACAACATATAAATATATTAGGGGAGTCCTACTTGAGTGACCAAATTCATCCAACTGAGTTAGAAAAAGAATTTTTAGAACTAGCCTTTAATCGTTTCTATGACTTATTTGATGAAATAATGGTTGATTCTTTCTGGAATCAAGATGCCAGTATCCGTATATATATAATAAAAGAAATATTCTCTGTTTATTTTGAAATATTAAAGTATAGACCAATTCAGTGGATTATAGGAAATGAACGTAGACCAAACTTCACTAATGTAGGGAAGGACTTAATGAAATTTGTAAGAAATGTATTGTTTCATTTTCCGTTCTTTGAAAGTTGGGATGATATATGGATAAAAAGGTCTATTATAAATCTGTTTTCAACAAAGCCACAATCAATAGATAGGTTTCTCACAAGTTATGAAGGGAAGGTAGAGTTGAAATATAGGTTTTGGGAAGAAAAATATAAAAAGATGACATATATAACTATAGAGTTCCCAAAGGATTACGGTTTGGATAACAAAATATTTTTAAAGAATATAATATCTGAAAAGGATGGAGTGAAATTTTCGCTTATCTTTATGGACAGTATTCTGAAATCACAGCTTGACTTAAATAATAACGGGTAAGAGAAGTTCAAAATACATAAAACATCGATTTCATATACTTTTATTTTAATGCGAATAACAAAGTAGGTGTAAAAATTGAGTGGTAATTACAAAGTAGAACTAACCATTGTTGAGAATGGATTAGATTTTATAAAGCGTTCATTGATTGAATTAGAAAAAGATGATGATATGTACTTTAAATATGCAATACTACATTTGAGTGCGGGTTTAGAGCTAATACTAAAAGCACGCTTACAAAAGGAACATTGGTCACTTGTATTTGAGGATATTAACAAAGCCAATCTTGAAACTTTCAATAAAGGTGAATTTAAAAGCGTTGCATTTGAAAATTTAATATCTAGATTAGAAGGTATTTGTGATATAGAAATGGGTTTTAAAACTAAAAAGAAAATACAAAATCTTAAAAAGTACCGAAATCGAATAGAGCATTTTGATTTAAGTGTGAATAAAAAGGCATTAGAAGCAATTACGTTTAAAGTTTTGTCAGTTCTTATTCCATTCATTTATAAGGAAGAACTAATTAAGAGAGATCATGACACTTTAAAGTTTATAAACGAAAAGCTAACAACTATGGATGATTACATAACACAGAGGTATAAAGAAATTTCACCTATAATAAAAGAACTACCCTCTGAAGTAAGGCTTCTCGAATGTCCGAATTGTTTGCAAAATAGAACTTTAAGACTCGATGAGAAGTATTGTTATTTTTGTGAGACTACTTTTAAGAACTTATCTGTAGAGTTTATATCTAGATTTTTAAATTTTGACGAACATTTCAATATTAGTTATGGGAAGTTCAAGTTTTTAGATTTATGCCCTTGTTGTGAAAAAAGGTCATTGTTAGTTGCAGATGATGAATGTCTATGCATAACTTGTTGTAAAATCCTTAGACCTAAAGAATATGTTAAATGTATAGATTGTGGAATATCTCATTTATTTGGGAAAGAGGAAGGCGAATTTATAAATGAAGAATACGTTTGTTATGATTGTATCTTTAAAGATGAGATATAAACTAATGATAGGTTCGTTCATATCACCATTTTACATCTTTTAATAACCACTTTATACATAAAATGAAAGCATTGATATGAGAAGTAGTCTATCTACTTTAGAGAAGTTTAAAATATGATTAAAACACGTTCTGCTCTTCAAAACGCAGCATCTGTTGCAGTAATGTTCCTAACAACAGGAGCGGTTATAGAAGTCAAATTTCAAGAGAAGATATGATGGCACACATAATTAAAAATTAACCAAGCATTATTAAAGTGAAAATGAGGTTCGGTTATTTTTTATTTATGAACCTTGGTATTTTCAATCAAAATACAAAGGGTGAACAAGGAACTATGTTAAAATAGCCTTACGTATAATGTTAAGTCACATCACTCTAAGAAATGGGTGATGGTAGTGACTTCAATAAAGAAAGATTCAAATACGGGGAAATATTATTTTGTTTTAGATGCAGGAAAAGACCCGCTTACTGGAAAGAGAACTCAACTTCGCAGAAGAGGTTTTACAACCAAAAAGGAAGCTCAGATAGCATTAGCAAATCTTCAAGTGCAAGTTAGTGAAAGAAAGGAACTATGTTTGTCGAAGCTTCCATTTTACAAGTATCTAGAACAGTGGTTTACTGCGAAGAAGATTAAACTAAAAACAAGTACAATACAGAATTATGAGCAGCAAATCCGTTATAACATCACTCCGTATATTGGTGAGGTACGAATGAATGATTTCAATGAGTCAATTCTACAGAATTACATTCAAGTGCTTTGCAAGGAGAGAGAGCTTTCTCCTGCAACAATTAGAGCAGCTTACGGGATTGTGTCAGAGGTACTATATAAAGCATCTCAAAAGGGCATCTTAAACAAATCGATGTTGGATGACATTGCATTGCCAAGAATACCAAAAAAGCTACGTGTATGGACATCTGATGAAATTGCGACATTCTTAAATGCTCCACAAACAATTTTGAACTTGACGAGGCACTTTATCGGCTTCAACATTTCGCTACAAACAGGTATGAGAATGGGTGAAGTTCTAGGTTTACGTTGGAGTGATATTGACTTTGAGGGCAAGAAAATCTCTGTTCGTCAAACACTTAACAAGATTGGTGATGGCAACGAATACGGATTTGTTAATGAAGGTAAAACAGCTTCCGCTCTGAGAGTTATTTACATCTCTGAATCCCTTGTGAATTGCTTAAAGGCTCATATGGAATTAATAAAAAGGGAAAGAACGGTTTTGCAGGAAGTTTATCTTAATTATGATTTAGTTGTATGCACGAAAAACGGAAATTGGGTACATCCGAATAACTTTAGACGAGCATTTAAAATGACGGTTGAACAGTTAGACATTACCCCAATTAGGCTACATGATCTAAGGCATACACATGCGACATTCTTACTTGAGAATAAAGTGAACCCTAAGATTATACAAGAGCGGCTTGGTCATAAGAATGTAAATATTACTCTTAACACATATAGTCATGCTTTACCTTCTATGCAGATTGAAGCAGCTGGGAAGTTTGTCGAGATGTTCGGTAATAGTGACCAAATCAGTGACCAATAAATTTATAAAATCCTACAGCCCTTGATATGTCTATATATTCAAATAGTGATTTTCATGAGGATTGCATGAATATCATTATGAACGATCTCATTGAACTAATGGATCCTAGATATATTGAGGTGTGGGGGAAATTCACCCCGCGCGGCGGTATTTCCATTGATCCTTATTGTAATTATGGGAAGCCAGGAACCAAGTATGAAGAAATGGCGCATCATCGCCTGATGAATCATGATTTATATCCAGAAAAAGTGGATAATCGATAAGAAATGACCATTAAAGTGGAACTTGCTTGAACAACTATTGCCAAAAGAATGAAGCTGCTATTATACTGAAATTAAACATGAATGATGGGAAGAGTTGCATTTTGCAACCTTCCTATTTCTTTTGAATTTTATAGAGGGGGGGAGGTTCTATGAAGCCATTACATTATTCTCTTTTCGTATTGATTGGTGCCTGTAGTTATGGGGTCCATGCTTCTATAGTAAAATTAGGGTTTGGAGCAGGATTTAGTATTTACCATATCACGGTCAGCCAATATCTGCTTGGGTTTTTAATGCTTCTTTTACTGTATTTTTTTTCTCCTAAAGCGAAGATGAAGGTTCGTCAAACCCTCTCTTTGTTTAGTGTAGGCCTTCTCGTTTGTATAACGGGTATTTTTTATGGGCTAAGCCTTGAAAGAGTTTCAGCTGCGATTGCTGTTGTGATGCTGTTTCAATTTACTTGGATAGGTGTTTTAATTGAAGCCATTTATCTGAAAAAGCTTCCTTCTAGGAAAAAAATTCTTTCCGTCGCTGTGCTTTGGATTGGAACCGTTCTAGCAGGGGGCATCGGCTCATCGACTGGGTTTGATTGGAGGACGGACTGGGATGGAATCCTTTATGGTTTCATCGCAGCGATAACCTTTGCACTTTTCATCTTCTTTAGTGGAAAAGTCGCAATCGAAATTCCAACGATGCAGCGAAGTCTCATGATTGCTGTTGGAGGGCTTATTTTTCTCCTGTTTCTCTTTAAACCAACTTTTATTATAGATGGAACCGTCATCACTTCAGGACTTTGGAAGTACGGTCTGTTGCTAGGGCTATTTGGAACCATATTACCCATCCTGTTCTTTGCAATTGGTACTCCACATCTTGAATCGGGGATCTCAACCATCGTAGGAGCAGCGGAACTCCCAGCAGCTGTCATCGCAGCTATGATCATACTCCACGAGCTGGTCACGCCGTTACAAGGATTAGGAGTGCTCCTCATCCTAATCGGAATCGTCATCCCGCAATACAATGGCAGAAGAAGACGAAGGGTAAAGAGCGTATTATAAGGTGCCAGGCACGACCAGAAATTTGTCGAACAACACAAATTTCAACAAAATTCGACGCGTGCCTGGCACGACCCGGATTTTGTCGAACGGCGTAAAGAGGCAGTCGCAATTTACGGCTGTTTCTTTTTTTTGAGGATGGTGAAATCCCTTTCAATATTTGCAATTATTAAACCTTTATCGAATTTCCGTAATCCCCTTTACAAACAATTCTAGCGGCTATATAATCCCGTTGTCCCTCATTTTTGAGATTCATTAAATGATAGATAAAAGGAGGTTGCGGTGATGCGACAAAAATTATTATCGTTCTTACTGATGAACGTGGGTGCTTTCTTTGTAGCGGTTAATGTCCACTTTTTTCTTTCACCTAATAGCTTAGCGACGGGTGGAGTAAGTGGGTTGTCGATTGTCTTGAATCATGTTGTTCCAGGGCTATCGATTGGTACATTCATGATTCTAGTAAACATTGTGTTGTTTATAATTGGGTTCATATTTTTAGGATTTAGTTTCGGTGCCAAAACCATCTATGCAAGCTTTGCACTCTCCTTTATGGTATGGCTATTGGAAAGGTTCGCCCCGATTACAGAACCATTAAGTAATGATGTCTTAATCCAACTCATTATCGGTCAATGCATCGCTGCAACCGGCATGGCCATCGTCTTTAATCAAAAAGCTTCAACGGGTGGAACAGATATTATTGCGATGATCTTAAATAAATATTTTAATATTGAAATAGGTCGTGCTGTATTATTTTCTGATTTATCGATTGCGTTATCGTCGACCTTTTTATTTGGACCTCAGGTTGGAATGTATGCGTTCTTCGGAGTAATCCTGAATGGACTTGTCATAGATTATACGCTTCAGCAATTTAATACAAATAAAGAAGTAGTCATTATCAGTCAGCGCAGTGATGAGATTCGCACATTTATCGTTAACGAATTAGGAAAAGGTGCAACCCTTCATAAAGCGACAGGCGCCTTTACATCTGATCAAAAAGAAGTCATCACAACGATTTTAGGAAGAAAAGATTTCTCCAAACTAAAGAATTATATAACTGAGATAGACAACAAAGCGTTTATCACAGTCCACAATATGAACGAAATATTAGGTCAGAATTTTAAACGTCTGGCTTAAATAATGAACTGTCTCCTTTTGGGGGCAGTTTTTTTGTGCGTTCAATTTATGTGCCAGGTACAAAAAGCCAGAATTGTACCTATTCTCGGAACCGCTTTTAGCTCCATACCAATCAAATCTCCCCAGAAACATGGTTTTTTTGCAAATAAATTGAAACATTTTGCCTATTTGTTCCGTAGATAAGATAACGCTACATCACGAGCGAGCAGGCAGGAGAGGGGGAAGGCTTTATAGAGTGATGGGGGCGATTCTTCTTCTTTCGAAAGAGATTACAAAGGAAAGGATTGGGATGCCTATGGAATTATTCGGAGTACCAATTGAAACGATTTATTTATATCTTTTGATCGGGTCTGGGTGTGCGACGCTGCTTTATATGTTCTTCGGAGACGCCCTTGAAGGGGTCGCTGAGGCTACCGGATTTCTTAATCCAACATTAGTACTTGCCTTTATTACTTTTTTCTCTGCAAGCGGTTACCTCTTTGAGCAGGTGACAAGCTTAAGTAGTATTCTTATTATCATATTTTCTATCATCATCGCCCTTATTTTGGACGTATTGTTAAATGTATTTGTGCTTGTCCCTCTTTCATCAGCGGAAGAATCACTTGTATATACAGAGGATTCCTTGCGTGGAAGGGTAGGAAAAGTCATTATCACGATTCCGGAAAACGGCTTTGGTGAAGTGGTGATTGAAAGCTATAGCGGGATGATTTCCAAGTCAGCCGTTAGCTTTGACAACACTGTCATTAAAGAAGGGACGAAAATAGTGATTATTGATGTGATTAAGGGTGTATTACATGTTTTGGCACATGAAAATGAATTAGAAAATGAAGGGGGAAATTAAATGGAAATGATTTGGATCGTAGGAGGAATTATTTTATTCTTACTAATCGCCTTAATAGGTGTATTTATTTCAAAATATCGTACAGCAGGCCCTGATGAAGCCCTTATTGTTACAGGAAGCTATCTAGGGAACAAAAATGTTCATGTAGATGAGTCAGGAAATAAAATCAAAATTATTCGCGGAGGCGGAGCATTCATTCTACCTGTGTTCCAGCAGGCAGAGCCTTTAAGTTTACTTTCTAGCAAACTAGAAGTAACAACTCCTGAGGTATATACCGAGCAGGGGGTCCCAGTAATGGCAGATGGGACGGCGATTATTAAAATCGGCGGATCAATTGGAGAGATTGCAACTGCTGCTGAACAATTTCTAGGAAAATCAAAGGAAGACCGTGAAAATGAAGCGAAAGAAGTACTAGAAGGTCATCTTCGTTCCATTTTGGGATCAATGACAGTAGAAGAAATTTATAAAAATCGTGATAAATTCTCTCAGGAAGTACAACGTGTGGCAACACAGGATCTAGCTAAAATGGGTCTTGTCATCGTGTCCTTCACGATAAAGGATGTTCGTGATAAAAATGGATATTTAGATTCCCTTGGTAAACCAAGGATTGCCCAAGTGAAGCGTGATGCGGATATCGCTACAGCTGAAGCGGAAAAAGAAACACGGATTAAGCGTGCTGAAGCGTCTAAGGATGCGAAAAAAGCAGAGTTGGAGAGAGCGACAGAAATCGCAGAAGCGGAAAAAGAAAATCAAATGAAAATGGCGGACTATAGAAGAGAACAAGATGTGGCAAAAGCACGCGCAGACCAGGCATACGATCTCGAGACAGCCCGTTCAAAACAAGAAGTAACAGAGCAGGAAATGCAAATTCGCATTATCGAGCGCCAAAAGCAGATTGAGCTCGAGGAAAAAGAAATCCTTCGTAGAGAAAGGCAGTATGACTCCGAGGTTAAAAAGAAAGCCGATGCGGATCGTTACTCAGTTGAGCAAGCAGCTGCCGCGAATAAATCGAAAGAAATGGCAGAGGCTGAAGCTAATAAATATCGTATTGAGACATTGGCCAAAGCTGAAGCAGAAAAAGTACGTGTCGACGGAGAAGCGAAAGCCGATGCCCAAAGAGCTCAAGGGGAATCAGAAGCTGAAATTATTCGCTTGAAAGGTCTTGCGGAAGCAGAAGCGAAAAGAAAAATTGCAGAAGCCTTCGAATATTATGGAGAAGCAGCGATTATGGATATGGTCATTAAAATGCTGCCACAATATGCGAAAGAGATTGCTAGTCCGTTATCCAATATCGAAAAAATTACGGTTGTTGATACAGGCAGTGACAGCAGCAATGGTGGGGCCAATAAAGTCACAGGCTACGCTACCAACCTAATGTCGACCATGCAGGAATCACTAAAAGCCTCATCTGGTATTGATGTGAAAGAGTTATTAGAAAATCTATCGGGAAAAGGTAACATCAGACATAGCATTGATCGTCTCGGTTATGAGTTGAAAAATGACAAGTCATCACAAACATCAGACAAGAAGACGAAGGAAAAAGTAGAACAGTCATAGGAAAAGCGGTGGTAGCCTTTCAAGGTTACCATCGCGTTTTTTATTTAAAATATAACATGTGCATAAATTTGGAATCTCGTGCTATTACTCTAAATTTTCGTGCGCAAAATTTGATTCTCATGCATTTACTAGTCATTTTCGTGAATAAAATCAAAAAGTTATGCATTACTACATTCAAGGTAAAGAAAATGTTCCTTCTCCATATACAAGGAGTAAGCTTTTAGAAGAGTCATCGCATTTTTATTAATCATCTCCACCTAAAAGGTCAAACACTCCGCCTAAGACACTGCCTTCTCCTTTAGTACCGCCATTACGCGGCATGGCAGAGAAGACGCGGCTGGCTAAACGACTAAATGGAAGGGATTGAACTAACACCGTACCAGGGCCTTCTAAGGTTGCAAAGAATAATCCTTCCCCACCGAATAGGGCCGTCTTTACGCCTTTCACCATTTCGATGTTGTAGTTAATGCTAGGAGTAAAAGCTACTAAACAGCCTGTATCAACACGTATTTTTTCACCTGGTTGCAGCTCTTTTTTGGCAATGGTGCCACCTGCATGGACAAATGCCATTCCATCTCCTTCTAGCTTTTGCATGATAAAGCCTTCCCCCCCGAAGAAACCAACACCAATCTTTCGTTGGAATTCAATCCCGATTTGAACGCCTTTCGCTGCTGCTAAAAACGCATCCTTTTGACAAATCATTTTTCCGCCTAATTCATCTAAGTCAAGTGGAATAACTTTCCCAGGGTAAGGGGAGGCAAAACTGACTTTTCTTTTTCCTTGGCCTGTATTTGTAAAGGTCGTCATAAATAAGCTTTCACCTGTGACTAAGCGCTTTCCGGCACCAAAAAGCTTGCCCATAAGACCGCCGGTACTTGACGAACCATCTCCAAAAATCGTTTCCATATGAATCTGGTCATCCATCATCATCATGCTGCTTGCTTCTGCTACAGCCGTTTCCTGTGGATCGAGTTCAATTTCGACATACTGCATATCGTCTCCAAAAATTTCATAATCAATTTCGTGATTATTCATTCGGATCATCTCCTTCAAAGAATAAGTAAAAGCATTCCAACATCCTTATTGTACTCCGTAAATGTTCACTGAAGCTAGTATATAAAAAATTGCTTATTATCTAAGGTTAGAAGACATCTTTATTCCATGACCTCTTCATTTTGAAGAAAGAATACTGTTTTTCATAGCGTCTTATTCTACTAAGAATAAGAGAGTGCTAGATAATGAGGGCATTTGGGAGAAAATATAAATCAATGGTGATCGATCAAAAGTCATTGTGATTTGAATAATCCCATATACACCGGATAAAAACAACAATATCGAGTCTATTTAACTAGGTGGTTTAGATTAATCTATGAAAGTTTTATCCCAATTTACATTTCTTTTGACTAGTGTGACAATTTTAAATAGTAAGTAAATTACAGTGGAAGAAGGTGACTAGTTCTAAGTCTATCTATTTATATAAAACATTAGGAAAAGGAGTGTAGAGATGATATCCAAGAAGTTAACGGTAGTTGGTCTATCAATAGGATTGGCCCTAAGTAGTATTTCGTTTTCTCCCTACAATGTGTTAGGAGAAACGTCGAGTACAAGTAATTTATCTAGTATGGATGTTTTAGAAAACCTAACGGATATTCAAAGAGAAGCTTTAAAAAAATTAGAGTTAAATGAGAAAACTGGCTTACAGTTGTCCCCAGATGTCAGCTTAGAAAATGATGACGAAATATCAGTTATAGTTGAATTTCATAATAAGCCAATAAAGGTGTCTCAAATTCAAGCAAGCTTAAAAGGAGAGAAACTGTCAAAAAGTAAAGCAAAAAATATGATTGCTAAAGACCATAAAGAATTTAAAGAGGACCTTAGTAAAATCTTTAAGGATAACAAGAAGAATGATAAGCCTTATACCATTAAGTATTCTTACACAGAGGCCTTTAATGGTGTAGCAATGACATTGCCAGCTAATAAAGTAGAAATGCTTTTAAACTCGTCAGCAGTCAAGACTGTTTGGGGAAATAAAGCAGTTAGTATTGAACCACCAATTTCTGAAGAGGATTCAAAGCAAAGTTTCTCTACTAAAATGGCAGATAGTAATCCATATTTAGGGATTGACCGTCTACATCATGAGGGGGTAACGGGGGAAGGGATCAAAATAGGCGTTATTGATACAGGGATAGATTATAATCATCCTGATTTAGCTGATGCTTATGTGGGAGGATATGATTTAGTAGATAACGACAATGATCCGATGGAAACTACTTATGAAGATTGGGAAAAAACTAGAAAACCAGAATTCTTAAGTGGACAAGCTTATTATACGCAGCATGGAACGCATGTTGCTGGTATTATTGCTGGTCAAGGTAAGAATAATAGTGACTATTCCACTACAGGTGTAGCTCCAGGTGCAGATATTTACGGGTATCGAGTGTTAGGTCCATATGGTGGAGGTACGACAGAGAATGTTCTGAAAGGAATTGATCAAGCTGTTATAGACGGTATGGATATCATCAACCTTTCTTTAGGTGCTTCGATTAATGATCCCTATTTCCCTACGAGTGTTGCCGTTAACAATGCAGTCCTTAGTGGCGTGACCACAGTTGTTGCTGCAGGAAACACTGGCGATGAAGCCTATACGCTTGGATCACCCGCTTCATCCGCTTTAGCATTGACTGTAGGTGCAAGTGATGTTCCTTTGGATCTTGTTACATATGAAGGACAGTTGGCATCTCATTCTGTTAATCTCCAAATAATAGGGAAACACTATAGTGATAAATTAGAAGAGTTTGAGGGGAAGAAGCTTCCAATCGTAGAAGTTGGGCTAGGTAAGTCTTCCGATTATACAGGGAAAAATGTAGAAGGTAAGATTGCCCTCGTTAGTCGTGGAGAAATTTCGATTAATGATAAAATCAAATATGCAAAATTGAATGGTGCTGAGGCAATCTTTATTTATAACAATGAAGAAGGACACATTCCCTATTATCTAGGAGAAAATAAAGACTTTATTCCAACTTTTAGTTTGTCTAAAAACGACGGAGAAGCGTTATTAGAAGACCTATCAACGACAGACGAATTCTTTTTTGGAAAAATCGGGAGTATCACCACAGAAGGAGATCGTTTAGCTGACTTTAGTTCAAGAGGACCTTCTAGAACGAATTATGATATTAAACCTGAAGTAACAGCTCCTGGTGTCGGAGTTCAGTCAACTGTTCCGTCTTACATGGTTAATCCTGAAGATATGGATAACTATGAATATGCCTACCAACGGTTATCTGGAACGTCAATGGCTGCACCTCAAGTAGCTGGTATGACGGCTTTACTATTAGAATCAGATCCTGATCTTCAGCCGGAAGACGTGAAAACAATGCTTATGAACACGGCAGATCCATTAAATGGGGATTATAGTGTCTTTGAAGTAGGAGCAGGTCGAGTTGATCCATATGAAGCCATTCATTCCCCGATGAAATTCCAAGTTGTAGATGAAACGATGACGATTGATAGTGGAGAGAAGGTACTAATTGATGAAAAAACTGGAGGCATGAGCTTCGGCACACAATATAACGATGGGAAGCATTCTCGAGATCTGCGCACAATTGAAGTGAGTAACCATGGAAGTGAGAAGAAAATCTTTAAAGGAAGTGTTGAATTTACAAACCATTCGTTAGATGCAAAGAAAAACGGCGTTCAAGTAGTCTTTAAGGATAAGCTCTCAGTAAAAGCAGGCAAGTCACAGAAAACAAATGCCTTTGTTATCGTTCCCAAAACAGCAGAGCATGGTTTATATGAAGGATATATGACCTATGAAAATATTGAGAATCCAAACGAAACCTATCAAGTCCCTTTCTCTATCCGTGTTGTTGAAGAAGGGTTCGACTTTTTGCAATTTGATAAACAAGTATTAACAACCAATTCAGGTTATTATTTTGGTACATTTCCAGTGGCAACGTTTGGATTTCAGTTAAATACAAACGTAGAAAAGGTAGATGTTGTGTTAGCCGATGGAAAGACAGGTGAAGATATCGGCTATGTAGGGAATTTTGAAGGAAGTGAATTACAGATTGGGATTCCATATGGCTTGTACGGCTATGGAGGAGAATATTATTCATTTACAGGGGACGAGGATTATCCAATCCACTTGAAACAAAAAATCGCAGAGCACGGACACTATAAGATGAAATTTATTGCCACTAATGAAAAGGGTAGAACTTTTACAGAAGTAGAAGATATTTTTGTTGATAATAATAAACCAGAATTAAAAACGAGTATTGATGAGAAGCTTGTCTATGAATATGAAGAAGGACAAGAGGTTTATCCAATAAATGGTTCTTTAGTTGACAAGGATGTTAAAGATATTCAAGCGGCAGGTATTGACATTAGTCAAGCCGATAATTACATTTATGAATATTTGTACACGAACGTTCCGGATTATCGAATATTCCCGAATTCTGATGGTTCGTTTGAAATGGATATCCCTCTTGTCAAACAGACAATCAATTCCGTACGTTTAGATGCACTAGACGTAGCAACGAACAAAACAATAAGAAAGGCTTATAATCTTGTCCCTGAGGGTACTTCTCATATGACAGGAACATATGACAAGAAGTCCGCGAAGCCAGGAGATAGTGTCACATTTACAATGACGGCAAATAATGTAAAGCAATTAAAAGAAGCGAACTTCACTTTATATTATGGCAATTCAATGGAAATTACTGATATAAAGAAAAATACTGCATTAGCTAGTTATGGGGATAATGTTGAACTGAAAACAGATTTATCCATTGGGTCTTATTCCAATGCAAAAGTGAATATCATCTTCAATGGAGAGCAAGAACTGACTGGGGACCTTCCTCTGTTTGATATTACATTAAAAGTGACCGATAACATTTTGACAGAGTATGCCGGATTCCACTCTACTAGTAATCGATACATTGATGTAAATGGAAATACTGTACCTGCTCAAGGGTTTATTGAAGGGCTGAAATTGTTCAATCAAAAGGGGAGCATCAGTGGCGCCTTTGTTGGTCAAGGGTTCTTAAAGCCTGATACTTCCGTTGATTTTTCTAGAGATTATTCTAAAGTAGGTGCTACGGTTAAGCTGATTAGTCCAGATGGAACAGAATACACGTCTGATATTAGTGAGAGGGCTGGCTTCCGCTTTACTAACTTACCAATCAATGAAGATCCATATACACTCGTCGTTGATATCCCTGGTCACTTCAAATATTTCGAGAAAATCTTTATCAATAATGATGCAGATGGTCAGCTATCAAGTGTCGTTAAGTCAACGACAGCATTTACCTATGCAGGGGATGTTAATCAAGATGATGTCATTGATGTCTTAGATGCCATCTCTATGCAGGAACGTTGGAAGTCAGATGACCGTTCGGCCGATATTAATCACGATGGTACCGTCGATGAGAAGGATTTCAGTTATATTGAAGAGAATTATTTAATGCGAAACCATACATTAGACGAACTGAAAGATGCTGTTGAAATTTATAAAGGTAAGACACTTGATAAAATAAAAGAGGAATTAGGTCTTACAAACTAATAATCGATAATATCCGTACCCATGCCAAGATTTTCACGGGTACGGTTCTTTTATTACTATCAAGTATCATTGCAAAACCTAGTTTTTCGAACGGCAATTTTCCCAAATTGGACAGGATTATAGTCTTGTGACTTTTATCCTGCATGATAATTTAGAATTAGGTATTTGCAGAAAAGAGTGATTTTTCTTCGTTATTCAAACTTAAAAACTCTTAAAACCCCTTAATATTCCATATAAATTTAAGTGAATTCCCCCCAATGACAGACTATCTATTCGACAATATAATTAATAATAGAAAGATAAGAGAAGGGGATGGACAAATGAAAAACAGAAAGTATCCAAAAATTGCATTAAGTCTTGGTCTACTTTTAGGTGCTGTTGCACCGATGGGCTATCAAACTAATGGACATGCAGAAACGAAATCAAACGCAATGAATATTTTAGCTAGTCTGTCAAAAGAACAGCGTGAAGCATTGCAAAAACTAGAAGCGAATCGAACGTTGAGGGGACTCCAATTATCAAGAGACATTGATTTAACGAGTAAAGAAGAAGTGACCGTCATTGTCGAATTCGATCAGCTTCCAGCAAAGACGGAACAAATTCAAAAATCACTTAAGGGTGAGAAGATTTCCCTCGAAAAAGCAAAGAAAAAGGTAGAGGAATCTCATGAAAAATTTAAAAAGGATTTACAAGCCAAAATAGGGGAAAAGAAGAAATCTAGTAAAGAAGATTATAAAATCAAATATACGTATAAAAATGCTTTAAACGGAGTGGCATTAACACTACCTGCCAATGAAATTGAGAATCTACTAGAATCAGAAGTTGTTAAAGCTGTTTATAGCGAACTAGAAGTACAGCTTACTCCTCCACCGAAAACAAAAACAAAAGAAGAAGAAGGATCAACCACTAAAGTCGACAGTATTCCTTTTTTAAACATTGATAAATTACATAAAGAAGGGTTTACAGGAGAAGGAGTTAAGGTTGGAGTCATTGATACAGGAGTCGATTACAACCATCCTGATTTAAAAGAGGCCTATAAAGGTGGATATGATTTCGTTGACAATGATGACGATCCAATGGAAACGACTTATGAGGAGTGGAAAAAGTCTGGATATCCAGAAACGAATCAAGGCAGTACCTATTACACAGAACATGGTACGCATGTATCAGGAACCATTGTAGGTCAAGCGGAAAATGATTCTGATTACAAAGTGATCGGAGTAGCACCTGATGCGGAATTGCATGCATATCGAGTATTAGGAAAATACGGAAGCGGATCAAATAGCGCAGTGATTGCAGGAGTTGATCGTGCCGTTGCCGATGGGATGGATGTTATTAATCTATCTTTAGGAGCATCGACTAACAACCCGCTTGATGCCTCCAGCTTAGCGGTAGATAACGCTGTATTAAGCGGAGTTACAGCCGTTGTTGCGGCTGGAAACACTGGAGAACTTGGAAATAGTACATTGGGATCACCTGGTGCCGCTGCACTTGCTTTAACAGTTGGTGCCAGTTCTGCTTCCTCTTATGTTACAACCTATGAAAGCAAGTTCTCAATTGAGGGACAAGAACTAAGTGGAAACTTGCAATTAATGACGCAAAAATGGACGGATGATTTTAGTAACCTGAAGGGTGAAACGTTTGAAATCGTTGAAGTGGGAGAAGGAGGATTAGCTGATTATAAGGACAAAGATGTAAATGGAAAGATTGCTTTTGTTGTTCGTGGGTCCCACGCTCTCATTGATAAAATGAAATATGCGA
Organism: Rossellomorea pakistanensis; assembly: GCF_016908495.1. GTDB lineage: Bacteria > Bacillota > Bacilli > Bacillales > Bacillaceae_B > Rossellomorea > Rossellomorea pakistanensis. Next base: position 144,641 of record NZ_JAFBDZ010000006.1, read on the forward strand.
AGCAAAACGGTGCAGCTGGGGTCATCATTTATAATAATAATGCAGAAGAAGGTCATATTCCTCACTACTTGGGAGAAAGCAATGACAATATCCCAACTTTTTCATTATCGAACAAAGATGGTTTAGCGGTTAAAGAACTTTTTCACACAGGAACTCCTACTATCACTCTTGGAGAGGTAGGGAAAGCGGAAATTAGTGGGGATGAGCTTGCTTATTTTAGTTCAAAAGGACCTTCAGGAACATTGTATGATATTAAGCCAGAAGTGACAGCACCTGGTGTCAATATTCTTTCAACAGTTCCATCCTATATACAAAATAAAGAAGACCAGTCAGACTATTCTTATGCCTACCAACGATTATCAGGAACGTCGATGGCTTCGCCGCAAGTGGCTGGAATTGCCGCATTGCTACTTCAAGCACATCCGGACTATACACCGAGTGAGATTAAATCAGTCTTAATGAATACGGCTGATCCGTTAAAAAATCAATATAGCGTATATGAAGTAGGAGCTGGTCGAGTTGATCCGATGCAAGCGATCCATTCTGACACGGTCATTTCCGTTCTTGATGAGACACCATATATTGAAAATGGCGAGGAAACCATTATTCCAGAACGAACCGGTGGCCTAAGCTATGGCTTCATACCGATGGATAATGAAAATATTATTAAAACGACAAATCTTTCAATCTCAAATACAAGTAAAGAAAACAAAAAATATAATGTTTCGGTAGAGTATAATGTTGGAGCATCAGCATCAGGATCTTTAGATGCAAAGAAAAATGGTGTAAAACTAAATGTTCCTAAGTCTATTAAAGTGAAAAAGAACAAAGAAGAACGTTTCAATGCATTCCTTACTATTCCAAAAACAGCCAAGAAAGGTACGTATGAAGGGTATATTTACTTTGAAAATAAAAAGGATCCAAAAGATAGCTATCGTATTCCATTCGGAGCGAAAGTTGTAGAAGAAGGAATAGGCTACTTTAAAGTCTATACACCAAGTATTTCGACAAATCGTGTGACAAATCCTTACAGCAGAAAAGCGACAGATCTCGATTTCAAATTAAATTCTCCAATGGAAAGACTTGATTGGGTATTGGTGAATCCGGAGACAAAAGAAGAGTTAGGGTGGATTTTAGGGGTTGACGCAACTGGAGCAGCCATCGATTACGATTATTATCTTGATGATGGTTTCGCAGGCTATTATTATCCATTTACAGGACATGAAAAGAAACCAATCAGTTATACAAAGGTCAGAGCTGAAGACGGAATCTATGAAGTGAAAATGATCGGAACAGCAAAAGACGGGAAGCAATATGAGAAGTCATCAATGATCAGCCTTGAAAATGGCGCTCCAACAGTGATGTATGACGATACGAACGCTATCCCAGCAGGTGATCTTCCGATTGTGGAGCTGCCTGAAGGTCAGAATACAGTTACTGTCTCAGGAACCATGATCGATAACGAAATGAAAGCGGCACAATCCGCAGGCATCCCGCTAACGCAAGCAGATAGCCATTTGTGGTACGGACCAAGCGGACCAAATTATCGATTGGATGTCGATGAGAATGGAAAGTTCTCGAAAGAAATAAATATTTTTGGAAACTTTACACAGATTCAATACTTAGGAGCAGATTATGCAGGTAACACCGCAGTTCCAAAGGTCGTTTATTATGCTAGAGAAGGAGCCCAATATGTGTTTGCCCAACCGGATAAAGAATCGTACAAAATGGGAGATAAAATCACTTATACCTTCTACGCCAACAACCTGGAAAAAGCGCATGACTTTTCAATGAACTTCTATTATAGCGACAAATATCTGGATGAACCGGTGAACTTCAAACTCGCCGACGGCCTTCCGGAAGGATCAGAATTGGTTGACACAACCACAAAGCCGGGAACAACAAAATCAGTGATTGATATTTCAATCCCTGGTGAAGGTGTATCTGGAGATGTTGCACTATTTGAAATGACAGTCGATACGAATGCAGATGAATTCAGGCCCGTATATGCACCAATATTCAGCAACAGTACCATGCAGGTTAATGGAAGCTCTCGTTTGACAACCAAAATAGGTGCTCATCCAATCTATCCGATGTTCTCAAAAGTGGATGCAGGATTTTTAGGTGCTGAAGGGTTACTAACTGATGCAGGAAAGTTTGATTACAGCAGAGATTATACAGAAGTAGGAGCAGCAATCAGTGTGGAAGATGCGAAAGGAAATTCTTATCCTGGAAGACTCGAGTCCAATGGACGAGTGTATTTTGATAAATTACCGTTAACAGAGACGAAGTATACGGTAGTCATCGATATACCTGGACATTATACGACCTTTACACCGCTTGAAGTCGGACGTAATGAAGGCGGCATCGATATAGGGGAATCTATTGGCTATAGGACAGCAGTATCGAAACCAGGAGATATCAACAAAGATAATGCAATTGATATCCATGATGCCATCTTAGTAGAAAAGCATTGGGGTACGGACTATAGAAACACAGACATTAACTTTGATGGCACGACCGATAAAAAAGACTTTAAACTGCTTGAAAAGTATTACCTGAGTGAAAATGATTTTGTTCTTGATACACCAGATCCTCAATCAGAAGCAAACGGGAAGACCATCGACACGATTAAAAAGGATCTAGGAATCACGCCTTAAAGCTTTTCTTTTCATCACCTACAAGATTTAACATAAATATAACAAAGAAAGGTAGACCAAAAGGGGCTACCTTTCTTTGTTGTAGTATCTTTCAAACATACACGCTGATAATCGTTCTTTTTGCTATCAAACAGATAAAAGTATTCAAAAAACTCTTTTTCTCCATATGAATAAAAGATATGATAATAAAAAGCACAAAGCTGAATTCTAATAGTTGATACAGCTAGGAGTGAATACGATGAGTCTAGGAACACTCGTTAAATTTTATAGGGAAAAAAATGAACTGACACAAGAAGAACTCGGAAAAGGAATTTGCTCTGTTTCACATGTAAGCAAAATTGAGCGTGGTATTACTCAATACTCTTCTGAAATTATGGATTTATTGAGCAGAAGATTAGGAATCAATCTTGAAAGTGAGCTGCAATCACTGCAGAAATATGAGCGGTTACTCGACGAATGGCATGACAGTATGGTAATGCAGCAAGAAAGTGAAGTGGAACGCTTAAAGGAAGCCATTGAGAAAAATTCTCTATTTTTGATCCAACCGATACAAAATAAATATTTTTTATTACAGGCCAGATACTATCTTCTAAAAGGAGACTTAAAGCAAGCGGAAAGAAGATTAAGTGAAATGAATCATCAACGTAAAGAATTAGGCTCCTATGAGCTTCATTTACTTCACCATCTTTTAGGAATGACAGAGATTATTAAAGGACGATTCAAAAAAGCACTAGAATACCTTCTTCAAATCAACGAAAAAGAGTATTTAAATAATGAATTTTATTACCAAATTGCGATTGCGTATCTAAATCTTCAATTTAAAGTGAAGGCCTACCATTATAGTGAATTAGCTCTTGATTATTTTAGAAAAACGAATAACTTTAAAAGAGTTATTGATGCAGAAACGGTCAAATTAATAAGTGAAGGAAGAAATGAGTTTTGGGATTTTGAGGATCTTGTAGGCAGGTACAATAAACTTATCGTACAATGCGATATGATAAATGAGACACCCAAAAAGGCGGTTTTATTAAGTAACTTAGCTTATGAGTATTCCTTTGCCGGAGATTATAATAGGGCTACAGTGTACTATAAAAAGACATTAGAGCTAATGGAACCTGAAACCAAGACACATAAATATTTAAATAATTTAATTGGATTTGTTTTTTGCAGTCTTCAACTTGAAAAGAATGGTGAAGATGCGAAGCTAGCTGATTTAATAGAGCTGGGTAGGAAAAACGCAGAAAAAATACAAGATCAAAGCAGTTTACTATTCTTCCAAATGCTCAGTTTGTTACAAAAAAATAAAAAAGAGTTATATTTTGAGTTTATTGAAGAGAAAATTATCCCTTTACTAGAAGAAAGCGGAAAATATCAACAATTACTTACTTATGAAAAATCGATGTTTCAGCATTACTTAGACCAAGGGAATAAAGAGAAAGCATTAAAATATGCAAGTAGGTTTGTTAACAAAAGCTAAAAGTAAAAGTGTCTTGTTAATCCCTAAGTTAAAAAACAAAAATATCAGCAGTTGCATGATTTTTGAAAACAAGTCCCAGCTTCATTTAGCTGGAAGGGAAATCAAAAAGAAGAATTGGAATTCTCTACTATACTTGGTAAGCGTAATCATTATTCATCTAAATATTTTCAGTTTCCCTTGCATAAAATTTCAGAATAATTATATAATAAATATATTAATCAGTATTTTATGGAGGTGGGAATTGAGATGAATCGTTCTGTAGGATTGCATGGTCAGTTTTTAGAATATATTTACATTTGCCGTGCAATTTTTCATGGTTTTGCTTTCAACGGGATACGTATGCCCTTTTTTAGCAAATTCATATAGAACAGAACGGTAAGAGGTCTCAGGTTCCTAGCTTTCATAATAGATCATTAGGAAGAGAGCATCCGTATGCTCTCTTTTTGTGTATGTAGCTTTTGAATGTAGGTTGACCTATTAGGATCTAGGATCACTTTGATTATTCAAGGTATGGTTCTAGCTTCCTTTGGTCAACCTTTTTTTGAAAAAGAATAGTGAGACCCTCTTACCTCCATATATTTCGAAAACGAAAGGAAAGAGGACAATGATTCTTTGTAGTGTTCAACATATTAGCAAAATGTACGGCGGGCATAAAATTTTTGACGATTTATCTTTTGAGATTCATGAAGGAGACCGCCTTGGATTTGTCGGTCGGAATGGAAGCGGGAAAACAACTGTTTTCAAATTGTTGGCCGGTGTCGATACACCAGATGAGGGCCAAATTCACACTAAAAAAGGAGCGAAAGTAGGATACCTTGCACAGATCCCTCAGTTTAAAGAAGGAACAACAGGGTTGGATGTTCTTCAATCCGCCTATGCTGAGCTGAACCAAAAAGCTAAACGCCTAAAAGAATTAGAGATAGAAATGGCTAATGGGGATACAACCATTTTAGAGAAGCAGCTGCAGGAGTATGGAAAGCTGCAAGATGTATTCACTCAATCGGGTGGGTATGAAATCGAGGCAAATATTGCAAGGGTGGCTAATGGACTTAACATTCAAGAGCTGTTGGAAAAATCATTTCAGCAACTTAGCGGTGGAGAGCAAACAAAAATTTGTTTGGGATTTATCCTCCTGAAAGAACCTGATTTTCTTTTACTTGATGAACCGACAAACCACCTTGATATTGGAGCAGTTGAATGGTTGGAGGAATTTTTGAAAGAATACCGCGGAACCGTCATGATTATTTCCCATGATCGCTATTTCCTCGATAATGTCGTCACAAAAATCATGGACTTAGAGGATGGAGAAGCGGAACTATATCATACAAATTATTCAATGTTTGTAAAGCAAAAAGAGGAAAAACTTCTTCAAGAATTCCAAGCTTATCAAGAGCAGCAAAAGAAGATTAAAAAAATGAAAGAAGCCATTAAACGGCTAAAAGAGTGGGCAAATCAAGCGAACCCTCCGAATGAAGGGCTTCATAAACGTGCACGAAATATGGAGAGAGCGCTTGACCGTATGGTGAAAATTAAACGTCCTATCCTCGAACGCAAGAAAATGGGACTTGAATTTGAAGAAAGTAACAGAAGTGGAAACATGGTTTGTGTTCTTGAGAATGTCCATCATTCATTTAATGGAAATTCATTGTTTAATGAGGTTAATATGCTTGTCCGCTACAAAGAAAGGGTGGCGATTGTCGGGGATAACGGTACTGGAAAATCCACGATTATCAAGCTGCTACTGAATCAGTTAGAGCCAAGTACAGGTGTTGTCAAAATAGGAAGCAGTGTGAAAATTGGCTATTTGTCTCAGCATTTTTCAGCTTCTAATCCAGAAATGAGGCTAATTGATGCCTTTCGAGAAGAGGTACGGGTGGCAGAAGGAGAAGCAAGGCATATTCTCGCTGGCTTCTTATTCTACGGTGCCAGCGTGTTCCGTAAAGTAGGTCAACTGAGTGGTGGGGAAAAAATGAGGTTAAGATTAGCTCAACTGATGCACCAGGATATTAATCTTCTTCTTTTAGACGAACCCACAAATCACTTAGATATTGATTCAAGGGAAGTGCTGGAGGATGCATTAGATGGGTTTAATGGTACGATTGTTGCTGTCTCACATGATCGCTATTTCCTAAATAAGCTGTTTGAGAAAACCTATTGGATCCATAATCGCTCCCTTCACTTTTTTGAAGGAAATTATTCATGGGCAAAAGAAAAGATGATGAAATTGACCCCATCTCAGGAAGTAGCTAAAGTTAAAAGAGAAGGTAACAAAGAAAAAAATACTTCCCCAAAGGCTATCATTGAAACTTTGGAAGAAATAGAGACGGAACTAGAACAAATCGAGGCAGAAATTTATTCTATTGATGAAAAACTATCAGTTGAATCTGATCTTGATGAGCTTCAAAAATGGTATGAGCTTAAGCAAAGGAAAGAACTAGAGAGGGACGAGAGATATAGAATATTGGAGGATTATATTTAATAGGCTTTAGTTAAAGGATGATGATTTTGTAAACAAAAATTAAAATAACATAGTAAAAAGGATATCAAATCACATTGACTTTGATATCCTTTTTAAGTTGATTTTAAGACAATTGTAATCTCCATTGAAGCATACATTTGTGGAAGACTAATAAAAATCGCTATCATCTCTAATCAATAAATTAGTTTGCTAGGGAAAAGCAGAGTATTTTTTTATTCCCGAACGATCAAAAACAACATTAAATGGTCTTCTAATAAGCATTTTACCTTAGCAGATGATTTATCCATGTTAGTATTTTCTCATTCATTCCTTTTGAATTATGCTCTTAGAAATTCATTCTATCAACGTTCCTTATAAATATTTTGAACTACTTTTTGCAAAATTACGAGTAAAACATACACAATTTAACTAATAAGTGATTCCTTCATTACATATTCAAAAATGCCAAGTCCAAGAGCACAAAACGGTGTTATACTGACAAATAGTATTGGAACAGGATTTAGAGAGGAAGTATACGATGAGTACTCTTTTGGATGAAGCAAAGCGATTTATTGAAATATGTTATCACGAGCTTTCAAAGCCGCAAAATTTGATTGATGAGAGGTTCGTTCAAATAGAACAAGAGATATTGGCAAAGGGCTATTATGAGCATACACTTGAAGAATTAGAGCATGGTGCGAAAATGGCGTGGAGAAATAGTAACCGCTGTATCGGCAGGCTTTTTTGGAATACTCTTCATGTTGTGGATGAACGGGCTGCTAGGACGGAGGATGAGATTTTTGATGCGCTTGAACGACATCTATCCTATGCTACCAATGGCGGAAAAATTCGTCCGACGATTACAATTTTTAAACAAGATTACCCTAATCAAGAGAATATTAGAATTTGGAATCATCAGCTGCTAAGATATGCTGGCTATTCTGAAGAGAATGGTATAAAAGGAGATTCTGCTTCGCTTGCTTTTACTAAAAAATGCATTGAGTTAGGCTGGAAGACTCCTAAAACAGAGTTTGATTTACTTCCTTGGGTGATACAGATTGGGGACAATGCACCTCAATGGAGAGAAATAAAACGTAATCTTGTTATCGAGGTAGAGTTGAGGCATCCTGATTTTAGTTGGTTTAAAGATTTACAATTAAAATGGTATGGTGTTCCGGTTATATCAGATATGCGATTAGAAATTGGTGGGATTTCTTATAAAGCGGCACCATTCAACGGTTGGTATATGGGAACCGAAATTGGAGCTAGGAACTTAGCGGATGAGGATCGTTATCATATGCTTCCGAAAATCGCTAGCTGTATGGGACTGGATTCATCAAAAGCATCAACTCTCTGGAAGGATAAAGCCCTTATTGAGCTGAATTTAGCAGTTCTTCACTCCTTTAAAGAACAAGGGGTAGGCATTGTCGATCACCACACTGCTGCACAGCAGTTTAAAGTTTTTGAGCAAAATGAAAAGCAATGTGGAAGAGAATTAACAGGTGACTGGACTTGGCTTATACCGCCAGTATCCCCGGCAACAACACCTATTTTTCATAAAGAATATGATAATAAGTGGGTATCACCCAACTATTATTATCAGAATCCTCCTTATTAATGTTGGTATATTGATAAAAAGGGAATTGGGGTTGAGCCAATTTTCTTTTTTTCTATTCAACAACCCTTAATGTTTATTTGTTACAAGAAAGACTTGAAACCAATAGCGAAACTCATTAAAAATCGGCTGGCGGTCATCAAATGAAAAATGATCAAAAAAATTCTCCACCTGCTCGGCTTCCACATCTTCAAATAATCCGCTCACAAAAAGCGGTGTTTTGAAGCGTTTATACAAATCAGCGTATCCATAAAAGTCAAAAAGATCTTCTATTTGTTCTTCGTTCAAATGAACCACCACCCTTGGTTGAAGTTTGTGTAGATGGGCAAGAGTTCATTCTCTTATTTTTATAAAAAATGGATAAGAGTACAAGCACAATTCGGTAAATGCCATATTGTAGTAGTGTGAAGTAACTCCTTTCATCTTTAATGGACAGGCAGATTCATCAAGTGAATCTGCCTATTTTTTTGTATATAGAGGCTTGCCTATTGTAACCCATTCATACACAATAAAAATGAGAGGATTATTTTGGGAAAGGAATATAAAAAATATGACTAAAGCTGTCAATATGCTTTCTATTCTGTGGCTGCTCAAGACTGGTAATAAAATAACGGCAAAGCAGCTTGCTGAAAAATTGGAGATTAATATCCGTACAGTTTACCGGTATATTGATACTTTATGTGCAAGTGGGGTTCCTATAATAGCGGATGCCGGTCATAACGGCGGGTACAGTTTGCTTCATGAGTTTGTTGAAGCCCCTTTATTTTTTGATCACGATGAACAAAAGGCACTGATCCATGCAGCAAGATTTGCAAAGGAGGCTGGATACCCTTTCAGTGAGGTTTTGGAAGGGGCTGTATCTAAGTTGAAAATGTATACAAATCCTGAGCAGTTGGAACGGATCAATAAGCATCTGTCAGGATTTGATGTGATTCAGGCACCCGTTAATCATTCTTTGGAGTCCACCCTTAAGGAAATAGAAGTGTCCGTGGCTGAAGGCCATTCACTCTTAATGGAGTATACAAAAGGGAATGAGAGTGTAAGCCAATCACGGAAGATAGATCCTTATGGACTTGTTTATTGGAAAGGGAAATGGTATGTGGTTGCCTATTGCCAGCTGCGGCTTGAAATCCGAAGTTTTCGTGTCGATCGTATTGTGAAATTATCGCGAACGGAGCTTACTTTTAAAAGACCTTTGAACTTCTCTGCACGTACATTCTTCCTAAGTGGATTACTGCCAAATTCTAACGAACAAGAAAAACTTATACCTGTGTGCGTACAAGGTAAGATGCATGCCCTTGATGAACTTTGTCAGCATTGGCTATTTGGACATGCCCTAATAGATCGAACGAAGAACCAAGCCAGTTTTAAGCTGGATGAGCATTCTATTCGCACCTTCGTCCCGTACTTTCTTCTTCCATATGGAAAATCCATTACCATCCTTGAACCGTCCTTTTTAAAAGAAAAATTGGTAGATGTCGCTTCTGGTTTAGTAGAACATTATAAAAACTTTTAACTCCACTGACCGTATATGTCAGTGGAGTTTGTTTATGATGAATTTGTTACTAATTTTTAGGAGGGATTGTTCATGAAGGAATTGAAGTATGAATTTTATATTGCGGGAACACCTGAAAGAGTATGGGATACATTGACCTCTCCGGAAGGAACGAAACAGGTTTTTCATGGGAGTGTCATCAAATCTACATTTCAAGTGGGAGACGCTTTGGAATACGTGGGACCAGGAGCAGATGGTGATGAAACCATCCATGTTTATGGGACCGTATTAGAGTATGAACCGAAGCGGGTCCTTCGTTTCACCCACTATGTTGGAAAATCGTATACGAGTGGGGAGCAAGGAAAAGAGTCGAGAATTTCCTATCTGCTTGAACCTATTGATGCATGTACAAAGCTCACCCTTATTCATGACCAATGGAAGGAAGGAGATCCTCATTATGAAAATAGCGGCAAGGCTTGGTGGATGATATTAAGTAATATAAAAACAGTAGTAGAAACAGGGAAAAAGCTTGATTTTGGTGATATGGGATAGAGGTTGCAACATATCTATTTATTAATGGAGATGGATGTTTTATATCTTAAAGCATGGAGAAGGGATGGTCGGAATTTGTCGAATGGTCGATATACCAGTGGTTTTGATCGATAAAATAGATCAAACGACCGATAAATTCAAAGGTTCGGCTGATAAAATTAAGCAAGCGATCGATAAAACAGGAAGAGCGACTAGTATTCCCAGAACTAGGACTAGCAGAAGGCCGAAGAACACATATTGTTCCTTTCTAAAATAGAAAATTCTACTTGAAGCTTTTAGGAGTCAAAGAAAATTCAAAGGTAGGGAGAATGAGATGGTGAAGAACCAAACTAATACTCTGAAGCATCCTGATGGAAGGACGGTCACTTTTCTTGAAACGGGAGTGGACGAAAAAGGAGACTATCTATTAGTGGAACACAGAATATGGAAGCAAGGCGCGATGAATGGTCCCCATTGGCACCCAGTCCTTACGGAGTCCTTCACGATAAATAAGGGGAAAATGAAATTCCTAGTGGATGGTAAAGAGAGTATTGTATCAAAGGGAGAAACGATTTCAATTCATCCGCAAGAGATCCATCAGTTTTGGAATATTAGTGAGAATGGACTAGTCGCCATTCATGAAATTCGCCCCCCTGGTCAGCATAGAAAGATGTTTGAGCTCATTCACAAACTAGAATCTGAAGGGAAATTGAATAAAAAAGGAATCCCTTCCAATCCATTTTGGTTAGGAATGGTATGGGCGAGTATGGATGGATATATTAAAGGTCCTCCAAAATTCGTTCAAGTAGTATTGTTTGGGGGATTGGCAAGTTTAGGGAAATGGTTTGGGTTAAGGGTTTGATGTATTTTTGATTGTTTGAGTGAGTGCTTATACCTAAAAACGTGGTGTCAGTCCCTCCCATCAAAGAGCGACTTTTGAATAAGGCGTGTAGGTCATGTTGCTTTATTGAGTATTTTTTGGGAGTGACGGACCCCTATGCTTTTAAAGGGAAATTGCTGAACCTCGTGATCGATTTGAGTAATTTTGAAGAGTGAGAGTTTCATAGGCTTTTTATATGAGGGTGTTTCTACGTTTTGGCGTTCCTGCTTCGGTTGGAGTGAGTGCTTATACCTAAAAGCGTGGTGTCAGTCCCTCCCATTAAAGAGTGACTTATAAATGAGTTGTGTAGGTCATGTTGCTTTATTGAGTATTTTTTGGGAGTGACGGACCCCTATGCTTTTAAAGAGATGGTGCTGAACCCCGTGATCGATTTGATTGGTTTTGAAGTGTGAGAGTTTCATGGGCTTTTTATGAGGGAGTTTCTACGTTTTGGCATTCCTGCTTTGGTTGAGTGAGTGCTTATACCTAAAAACGTGGTGTCAGTCCCTCCCATGAAAGAGCGACTTTTGAATGAGGCGTGTAGGTCATGTTGCTTAATTGAGTAATATTTGGGAGTGACGGACCCCTATGCTTTTAAAGAGAAGGTGCTGAACCCCGTGATCGATTGAGGGGTTTTGAAGGGCGAGAGATTCATGGGTTTCTTATAAAGAGGAGTTTCTACGTTTAAGCACTCCTGCTTTGGTTTAGTAAGTGCTCATAAAGAAGCCCCCAAGGAAATTTCCTTGGGGGCTCTGCTTGGCGGAGGACACACCATGTAGATAAGAAGGGTTTCCAGGAAGTGGAGGTCTTTGCCTTTATCCTAGAGTTCTAGACTCCTCCGCTTTTCAATGTCCAGCTCCGGCGCCTAGGCCCTCGAGACATAAGCCAAGCCCCATAGAAAGGGAAAAGGCACCCTTTCTATGGGGCTCGTCTTATGCTTGTCGGGCCTGTTCAAGGCACCTGCGCTTTTCTATTTATTTCGCAATTTTTTGAAGCTTGTGGATAACTGATAAAGAACGTCCTGTTCCAATTGCAACAGACTCTAATGGGTTTGGTGCAAGGTGGACAGGGACGACGATTTCTTCGCTTAGCCAATCTTGAATTCCATTTAGAAGTGCTCCACCGCCTGTAATAATGACTCCGCGGTCAACGATATCGCCGCTTAGTTCTGGCGGACAGTTTTCTAAAGTGGCTCTGATGGTTTCTAAAATATGAAGTAATGACTCTTTAAGAGCCGCTTGGATTTCCTTAGATTCTAGGGTGATCGTTTTTGGTAAACCTGTTACAAGGTCACGGCCTCTAATATCCATTGACAGCTCTTCATGATCGATAAGGGCATAGCCGATTTCAATCTTGATTTGCTCTGCTGTACGTTCTCCGATTAAGAGGTTGTACTTTTTACGGACATGCTGAATGATGTCATCATCCATTTGATCTCCACCGATTCTAATCGTGTTACAAGAGACAACACCGCCGTAAGAGATGATTGCTACTTCCGTTGTTCCACCACCAATATCAACAATTACGTTTGCTACGGGTTCATCAACAGGAAGGTCTGCTCCAATTGCAGCTGCAACGGGCTCTTCAATTAATGTAACGGATTTGGCGCCGCTCCCTTTAACTGCATCCGTAATCGCACGTCTTTCTACGGATGTGGCTCCTGATGGTGTACATACCACTACGTTTGGTTTACGGATGGAGAAACCTAGTTGTTTTCCTGCTTTTTTCATAATTTGTTTTAACATTTCAGTTGTTACATCAAAGTCAGCAATAACTCCATCTTTTAATGGTCTAACTGCGACAATTTTCCCTGGAGTTTTCCCGATCATGCTTTTAGCTTCAGTTCCAACGGCCAACACCGATTTTGTTTCAGTATCAATGGCTACTACAGAAGGTTCGTTTAAGATAATTCCTTTATTTTTACTGTAAACAAGGACATTTGCTGTTCCTAAGTCAATTCCGATTTCAGAGTTTGAAAACATTTGTATTCCTCCAAATGTAAATTAGTTCACAAATACAATCTTCTATAAAGTATAGGAGATTTTAGGGGGTAGTGGGAGAGGAGAATTTTCCCATCGACATTATATTACAAACATCGATAAAGTTTGTAACAAATAGGAATGTGGCCTCATCGTTGATTTAATCATATTTTAGATGGGAAATCTTCTGATATCATGCTTGTTTTCTAATATGTCTGTTAAGGAAATTTAAACTTTCTGTAAAAATTCAATAAGCTTAAATGTAAACAAAAAGTCTCCAATTGGAAAGTTTTTGGGATATATGCATTTAGAATAAAGTCCTATTGTGACGTCTTCCGAAATCTGACTTGCATCTTGTATGAATTTTTTCCTTAGCTTTAACAGGTGAATATTTCTGTTTGAATTTTTTTAGGTAATAAGACTGACCAGAGGTTGCTTGTACATACCCTTCCATCATAAGTGCTACTGAAAGCATTGTGGCAGCGAAGAATAGAATCGGGGTCAATGGGACCCATGGAGCTTCTTGAAGGTAACGAAAAGTGTCACCGATTAAGCCCGACCATTCATAAGTGATGGGTTTAGGGGGATCCGGAAATTTATTGTAGGTTATATCGGTGCCTCCTAGAAAAAGCTTTAATAACCCAAGATGAATAAAGATAATGAGAGTATGCATCACTTGTTGACCGAACAAAAGCATTAGCTTCTCACGAATGGCAGGAAAAATATGTTTGTTGATGATTCTAAATCGACTGGCCCCAATTGTTTTGGCACTTGTAATATAATCTTGTTTATATATAAGAGCAATTTCATTTCCCAATAAGGAAGAAACGATCGGCACAATTAATAGGGAGAGCACCAAAATTTCAATGATAAATCTTTCTACGATTGTCGTTGAGAAGCCTTGTATTGGCTCCCACAATACGGGATGAAGAAGAAAATAAGCTAAAATGGACAATGGAATATAGTGAAAAGAATCAATGATTCCGTTTATATACTTTTTCTGTTTAATTAAATAGGTTCCTAGCAGAAAGCCTATTGGAAGAGCTAGAAACACTCTAAGAAAAGCGATAACGAATGCAGTCAGTATTGTATATTTTGCGCCAATGATGATTTTACCGAGCATGTCTAAGCCGAGAGGGTCTGTTCCAAGTGGATATGCCCATTTAGGTGAAATAGGAGCAGATTCGATAGGAACAGCATTTTCTGAAATAAAATATAATTTTCTTACATCATTTCCCCATACCATCGAATAGCCAAAGCTTAGGACTAAAAGCAGGATAATAAAAGAGAATCCAGTCAGAAAGATGGGGTTTTTCCATACGGTCTGCTTCATTAGAGCTCCTCCCCTCGATTAGCTTTTTTTGATAAAACGAATTCCCCTAGAGTGTAAAATAGAAAGAGAGGAATAAAGATTGAGAGAATGGCGAGCGTGAATAGTTTAGGCTGAAAGTAGACAACAGGAATCGTGTAATTCCAGGGATATTAAATAGTAATTCAATGACAAATAAGTTTGAAAGCATAAACCAAACCGTTTTTTTAGATTGAAAAAAGACCCTAATTATCGCATTTCGCAGGACATGAACCGTTAGAATGAATAGCTTTCCTAAGCCAATCGATTTTGCTAACAACACATAATCCTTACGAGATTCACTCTCAAATAAAAGGATGGAAACTCTGTATAACTGCACAGTTGGAAGAATCGCTAAAATGAGGATCGGGAGTATATATGCTTTTTCTTCGTAGGTAGAAGCAATCTCAAATATTAAAATGCCAGATTTCTTATAGTAAAAAACAAGAGCAAGCTGTACAGACAAAATAATCAGTATATCTGGTAGAGATTCAAAGACATAAAAGAAGAACTTAATTCGATTTCGAATTTTCTCTGAGAAAAGCATAGAAACAATGGTGAACAGGATAGCTAGGGTGATAGCAAATAAAAGGGAGGAAAGTAATACAGTTAAAGAATAGACAATCGGATCCCAAAGATAGGGAAATAAATCTCGTTCTTTATGGCCTCCAATGATGACGTAAGTAAGCTCACTTGGATGAAAAATGGCATAAACAATATCCTGAACCGTATTCCAATACTCCCCTATGTATAGTTCATTCTCATTTAATCCTGCTAATAACACGGGAAATCCGCCTACTAGGATAATGCCTATTAAGGAAATGAAGAAATTTACAATCATCTGAAGACCCCTCAACATAAATCCCCCTATAAAATCTATCTATTTTATACAATTTTAACATATTATCCCAATGAGGGGGCTTATTATTAATGAAAGTTATGAAATTAAAAGGAAGCTATCTTGGGTAGAAAGGGATAGTTAGTGTGATAACAAATAAAAACAAGGCTGATCTAAAGAGATCAGCCTTGTCTTAAGTTAGTTCTCTGCAAAAAAATCAGCCAGTTCCTGACTATGTTGCTTCCTTGCTTTCCTATGGCCCGCACGATTTTGGGCTGTTTCATTGAGCCACTTTTCCCCTTCTGTTTGCGGGATGATCTGTGGAACGGATGTTGGCCTTCCGTTTTCATCAACAGCTACAAAGGTAAGGAAAGAGATTGCGGCTACGACCACTTCACCTGTTAATAATTTCTCAGAAGTCACCTTCACACAGACTTCTATCGAGCTTCTTCCTGTGTAAGTGACCATCGCTTCAAGTGTAACGGCATCGCCTTCTCTAATAGGCTGGAGAAAATCCACCGAATCCGTTGATGCTGTAACCACTATATTTCGCGCATGCTTAGTTGCTGCAATCGATGCTACATCATCGATATAAGCCATTAATTTTCCACCGAAAAGGGTCCCATGATGGTTCGTATCAGGTGGGAGGACATGCGCTGTTTTGATTGTTCTTGTATCCTTCATAAATTTTTCTTTAACCATAGAAAAACCGCCTTTCCATAATCGCTACCTTATAGTTTACACAAAAAGTTATAAAGGGAAACCTATGGGAAAATTCAAAAAAATTATGTACAGTTGCGAATAAAAAATAAAGGAGCGACCGAATCAGTCGCTCCTTTTTGAAAAACTAGCAAACTCATTATTTCACTTTTTCTAAAAGATTTGCTAGAACATGTTTTTTATAAGATTCTACTTTGCGTTCCTCATAACGGCGAACACCATTCTTTTTCAACTCTTCCACGTACCAGCCTTTGCTTCCTACATGCATATAGAACACCCTTTCTCTCGATAATTTTGTTGGAATAAACCGGCTAATTCGGGATTTGAAACGAATCGAAACAACCCCTACGGTGAGTCATTTTAACATCTATAAGGAAGTGACGAAAGGGAAGGTGGAGAATTTCTTGGGAAAACTTTTGAATAGCTGGATTTGTGTTTTCCAACTGGTATAGATGAGCAAAAAAATAAGGGTTAACCCTTACGGATCAACCCTCAAGCTTTTTTATTAAAATGCCCAATTGCCTTGACGGAAAATAGGCTCAGAAGAACCATCTTCTTTAATCCCGTCAATATCCATTTCAGCTGAGCCGATCATGAAATCAACATGGGTAATGCTGTTGTTTAATCCATTTTTCTCAAGCTCTTCTTGAGACATATTTTTCCCGCCTTCGATACAGAAAGCATAAGCATTTCCAATTGCTAGATGGTTGGAAGCATTCTCATCAAATAAGGTATTGTAGAAGAGAACATTTGATTGTGAAATAGGGGATTGATGTGGAACAAGAGCAATCTCACCTAAGTAATGAGAACCTTCATCCGTCTCTACTAAACGTTTTAAAATATCTTCGCCCTCTTCAGCTTTTACATCAACAATACGTCCATTCTCGAATGTAACCGTAAAGTTGTCGATAATATTTCCACCATAGCTTAATGGTTTTGTGCTCGCAACATGTCCATTAACACCAGTCTTCTTAGGAACCGTGAATACTTCTTCCGTTGGCATATTCGCCATGAAGTTTTCGCCATTTGAATTCACGCTTCCGGCGCCAACCCACGTATATCCTTTTGGTAGCTCGATGGTTAAATCAGTTCCAGGTGCAGTATAATGCAATTTTTGATAATTCTTTTCGTTAAGATACTCTACTTTTTCGTGAAGGTTTTCATTATGCTTATTCCAAGCTTCCACTGGATCTTCTTGATCGACTCGAACGGCTTTAAAAATTGCCTCCCATAACTTTTCAACTTGCTCTTCTGAGGAAGAAGCATCTGGGAACACTTTTGCTGCCCATTTCTCAGAAGGAGCCGCAATAACCGTCCAGCTCATCTTATCAGACTGAACATATTGGCGATACTTCGTCAAAGCTTGTCCAGCTGCTTTTTGGAAATTTGAAATACGCTCTGGATCCACACCTTTTAAAAGGTCAGGACTGGAAGAAACGATGGACATAAACGCCGCTCCATTCTCAGCAAGCTCTTCCATTTCTTTAGCTTTCCAATGAGGGAACTCATGAAATGCTTCATCTGGAGCAAGTTCATACTTAAGACGATTAACGGTATCATCATTCCAGTTCACATTCACATGTTTAGCTCCAGCTTCGTATGCTTTTTTAACTACCAAACGTACAAATTCAGCTGCATCTAAAGAACCATTTACAACAAGTGTTTGTCCCTTTTGAACATTTACTCCGACTCTAACAGCTAAATCAGCATACTTCTCTAAATTTTGTTTGAAATTTGTTAACATATGTATTCTCCTTTTTTTCAGAATGTTCATTTCATTTTCATTTTAACAGTGTAGATCTCTTTTGCAAATGTTTTCATTCCTATTATGCCTGGATATTGAATATACTTCATCAATAGCTTTTTTTAGAAGAATATATGTTCTCGCAGCCAATTTTTTATATAGCCCTTAAAGTATAGTTTGATAACAGGAGGTGGTAACGATGGACAACAAGCTTGGAGTAGTATCCTTCGTTCGTAATAATCAAAATTGCATGGTGATGCTCGCATCAAATAGGTCAGAAGACTTACTTGGTGAGAGTGCTGAACTGAAAGCACGATCTTTTGCTAAACAAAATGGCTTTTCCAGATTAATCGATGCCACGGATGTTATGGCGTCAATCGGTAACGGGAAATGTTGTAGGAGTTATTATTTTATATAAGGGGAGGGAGGGGCGTCGAAATTTAAATTGTTTTGTCGAAAAATCGATAGACGCCCCAAAGTTGAAAATTAAATGACGGAAGTTGAAAATTAAACCTTGGAAGTTGAAAATAGAAAATTATCTCGCAAACCTAAAAGGAATTTATCTCCAAATTAGAGAGTTAGTAATTAAAATACTGATTGGAGTGATGAAATGATTGTAAAACCTCGTGATATCCCCCTCTCAATTATGAAATTAAAAGCATTGAAAAGCAGGTTGCCCCATAATCATCCTAAAATCTCTAAAATAAATGAAGCTTTGGTTATAAGCTTAGCTGGATTAAAGGGTGAGAATTCAATTGATTTTCCGCTTAGCTTTCTCACAGATAATAAATACCTCATTTTCCACGATCTAAGGCTAGAGTATAATCAATATTACTTTCAAATCGATACATTATTAGTATCAAAAAGCCACATTCTTATAATTGAAGTGAAAAATATAGCAGGGACAATCTATTTTGACCAGGAATTTAATCAAATGATTCGTGTAAAGGATGGGATTGAAGAAGCCTTCGCGGACCCTCTAATTCAAGTTCAGCGCCATGAAACCCAATTGAAGTCTTGGTTGAAAAAGAAAAACTTCCTAATCTCCCCATTCACTCACTAGTTATGATAAGTAACCCCAAAACTCTAATTAGAACTTCTAACGCAAACAGAATTGTCCCCCAAAAGGTCATTCACCGTGATGTTCTACCCACAAAAATATCTCAAATAGAAAAAATCTATGGACGAGAACTTATTTCAGATAAAGAGTTACACAAAATAAAACGACAATTAAAAAAGCATCACACGGAAAATGATCAACCTATCCTTAAACAATTTGAAAATTTCAAGGGAAATGATTTGGAATGGAGTCATTTGTCCTCAATGTAATTACCTTCCAATGGAAAGGAAATATGGTCATTGGTGCTGTCATAACTGCTCATATAAAAGTAAAAACACTCATGTAAGTGCTTTTAAAGATTATGCACTACTCATTGGTCCCACAATTACTAATCGTGAAGCAAGAGAGTTTTTGCAAATTTCTTCTGACGCTCTTGCCACTAGGCTGCTTCAATCAATGAATTTTTCATTTAAAGGGAGTAACAGATTCAGAGTGTATACATTGTCTTTTGAAGAATAAGAGAATAAACAAGAATGCCAACCAAAGCAAGTAGTTTTGAAAATGTCGGAGAAACATTTGAAAATGCAAAGTAAAACAAATGTAAAATAGCTTTCTATTTCTTTAGTTAAACATAAATGAAAACCACAAATAGCGATTTTAACAAGATCACATAGAATTCAGTAATGAGTTGGGTTATTAATTGAGGTATAAAAAAGATAAGATTTCTAAAAAGGTAAATTATGTTAAAATAAGTTTAGATATAATGAATATGCTGGTTCTATTAGATACTTAAAGAGAAAATGATTTTTAAGAATCGGTTGGAATTCGAAAAAAAGGGGGAAGGGAAATGGATGTAGGTATTATTTTTGCATTTTCTATTGGAGTAGGTGCTCTAGGTATAGCACTAATTTTAATATCTAAAATAGCACAATTGGAAAAAAGAATAAGAGACCTAGAAAATAAATAAATCATATATATTCAAGTAGTGGGACTTTAATTGAATCATTCCATAGTAAAAGTAAAACGCCCAGAGTTTATTCTCTGAGCGTTTTCTTATGCTAATTACTGTGTGAATAAAAGCGTTGGTTGAACTGTTATTTGGAGTTTTTTTTATCAAAAATGGAACTACTTATCCAAATAGGCAGGCGTCTTTTATTCACTCTCCCCCATCTGAAACAACATTCTTAATTGCAGCGGATCCTTAACCAAATCCTCTAATGTATACTTATCTAAAACGCTCATATAGGCATGAAGCGCTTCAGCTAGTATTTTTTTTAAGCCACAAGCAGGGGTGATGACGCAATTATTATTCTTAGCGTCAAAACATTCAACGAGGTGAATGTTTTCTTCTGTTTTTCTTACTAATTGACCGATATTGATTTCATCCATTGATTTTGCAAGCCGAATCCCACCATTTCTGCCACGAATGGTTTCGATATAACCCATTTTTCCAAGTTCATAGGTGACTTTCATTAGATGGTTTTTTGAGATTTTATAGGAATCAGCGATATCTTTTATATTAGAAAGCTTCCCTTCATTAAAGGTCGCCAAATAGATTAACACTCTTAGGGAGTAATCGGTATAAAGGGTTAATTTCATCGTTTCCACCTTTTATTTGGTACTGTCCTAATTTCTATTGAAGTTGTGGTTCATAGCGCCTTGTTTAGGACAGTCTCATTCATTTTGATATTGCCATTATACTAATCAATTGGAGTACTGTCTAAAATGTGTCTAATTTTCAAAAGATGTATTTAATATATTGCTTTAAACCAATTGTAGAGTTATCTTAAAGATGTATTTAAAATATATCTTTAACAATGATAAGGAGATGCTACTATGCTTTCACCAAAGACCATTGAAATTGTTAAATCAACAGCACCTGTATTAGAGGTCAAAGGAACTGAAATTACTCGTTATTTTTATGAAAAAATGTTTGAAAGACATCCTGAATTATTAAATATTTTTAACCATGCCAATCAAAAGAAAGGTCGTCAGCAGACAGCACTTGCCAACACCGTTTATGCTGCGGCAAAGCATATCGATCAACTAGAATTGCTTCTTCCAGCCGTTAAACAAATTGCACATAAGCACCGCAGCTTAGGGATTAAGCCTGAACATTATCCAATTGTTGGGGAGCATTTGCTATTAGCCATTAAAGAAGTACTTGGTGACGCTGCAACAGATGAAATCATCAATGCTTGGGGAGAAGCGTACGGCGTTATTGCAAAAGTATTTATCGAAATCGAAGAAGGGATGTATGCAGAAGCAGAGGCTGAGGAAAATGGCTGGAGAGGCTTTAAAGAATTCAAGGTCATTAAAAAAGTGAAAGAAAGCTCAAAAATCACTTCATTCTATTTCCAACCAACAGATGGGGGTGGGGTTCCAACCTATTTACCAGGTCAATATATCTCCATAAGACTTTCTATCCCAGGAGAAGAGAATTTGCACAATCGTCAATACAGTCTATCAACAGCTCCAGGAAAAGACTACTTCCGGATTTCGGTTAAAAAAGAGGATGATAACCAGCCAGAAGGTAAGGTTTCAACTTATTTACATGATCATGTTGAGCTAGGCGATGTTATCGAAATTAGCGCCCCTGCAGGTGACTTTACATTGGATATTGCAGAACCTTCTAATGTCACATTAATTAGTGGTGGTGTCGGTATTACTCCATTGTTCGCCATGCTTGAAGGGATTGCAGAAGCGAACCCAAGTCGGAAAGTGACTTTTATTCACGGATCAAAAAACGAAGAAGTATTAGCATTTCATGAGCAAGTTGAGAAATGTATCGAAAAGCTAGAAAATGGTGAATCCTATCTCTATCTAGATAAAGAAACTACAGCTCCTTGCTATCATAAAGGATATATGGCAGCAGAAAACTTGGCACCAATTGTAGATAAAGACAGTCAATTTTATATTTGTGGACCTGCTCCATTTATGACAAATGTAATAAAATCTCTAATGAAAATAGGTATTAAAGAAGAACAAATTCATTACGAATTCTTCGGACCTGCGATGAAATTAGAAGTAGCGGAAGCGGTGGAAGTTTAAGTTTGAATAGTGATTAGTAAGTTCTTAATATCGTTTCGAATGCCCTGTTGAATTAATCACGTGCCAGTTCCCTCACTACAGCAATGCTTTACTGCAGCGCGGGACTGGCACGATCAAGGTTATTCTTCTTCGACTCTATTCTTAAAGGCCTCTTGAACAACTATATATTCTTCGTCTGCAATTTTCTTTTCTGAATGCTGATAGTCTTCACCCTTTTGTGCGAATGCTCCAGGGTGTCCTTTCTTTTTGTGTTCAAATGATTTCCCTCTAGCCATTTTCTTCACTCCTTTATCGTTTCTATTGATAGGTTTACCTTTTTTCCATTTATTATGAGTTATGAAAACAGGCACTCCTCATTTTTCATAAAATTGAAATATTTCGCCCGGAACTTTATTCCACATTGGGATATACTGAAAATAAGGGAGGGGATTCAATGGATTTATTTACAATACTTGCTGAGCAACGCATTAAAAAAGCAAATGAAAACGGTGATTTTAAAGATTTACCCGGTTATGGCAAGCCCCTAAAGCTCGATGATGATTCAAGCATCCCAGAAGAATTACGAATGGCTCACCGTATAATGAAAAATGCAGGGTTTTTATCAGAAGATAATAAAATGAAACAAGAAATTACACGAATAGAGGATTTACTAAAGAATTGTAAAGACGAACTTGAAAAAGAAGAGCTTAGTAAAAAATTAAATGAAAACATGCTGAAATATAATTCACTACTTTCGAAAAAAAGAATCAAGACAAATAGTGCAATCTTTAAAAATTATGAAACGAAGATTGAGAAAAAATTATTGTAGAGTGAGAACCCCTAGGAGGTGTTTTAATCTTTCTAGGGGTTTTGTATTTAATAGGTCCATCTTTTCTACTTAACTTATAGTTCTATTAATGGGTGGTAGATTTCCTCAAAAATTGTTCTTAAATATCTACCTTGATGGACAAAACCTTTTTTACTATGTAGTAATTTTTTTGGATTAAAGCTCAACATACATCCAATGTCATTAATTATTAAAAGAGAAGTGTGGGAAGAATTTTTTGAACTAGATATTAGATAAAAAGGTTCAGCTATTTTACTTGAAGTTAGGAAAAGCGTCAGAGAAGAAGGCTACCTTTGAAAAAAGATGCGTAAAGTTACTTAGAGCCATTTCCGAGTCATATAAAATTGTCCGAACTTACCTTAATCCTAAGTATTATAATCGATAATGCCTTTTTAAAGATCTCTCCCTTGCGAAATATTTAGTACAAGATAATAAAAATAATGGATGTAATTATGTTAATTTTTAAGTAATAATAGGTAAAAACCACAATTGTCAATAATCCTTCACTTTCTTCAAATAGGCTAAAATGATAAAATCCAACACAAGGCTTAATGGAAAACGAGAGCACATATCTAGTTCACCAAAATAGGCGGTTGTAATATGGGTATGAAGAGAGAGGTGCACCTTCTCTTGAAGTTGGTTATGGTGTCGCCCTGTTATAGCAACCGTCTTAACATTTCGGTCCTTTAAAATATCAGCGAATTGTAACATGTTTTTCGTTTCTCCACTGTTAGAAACAAGAATGGCCAAGTCATTAGACCCCATAATGCTTGCCACACTTTTTAGTTCATCCCAATCTTCGCGCGCATTACATATTTTCCCGGCTAACATAAGTTTTTTCGCAGCATCCACACATGGGGGAAGGGAATTGCCCATACCAAACAATTCAACATGTGTACTTTGGTGAATTTCGTTTGCCACTTTCTCTATCTTGTTTTCATCGATATAGCTTAATGTTAGCTCCAAATCTTTAATAAACCGTTTTTTATGGGCTGGAAAAAAGGATGATGGTTTCGTAATACTATTTTCTTCTTCCTGTTCTTTATTTTTTCCTAAGGCATATTTAAAGTCTTGGAACCCTTGGAACCCAATTTGCTGACATGTACGGCTAATGGTCGCCGTCGATACAAACAAGTCTTTTGAAAGCTCATCAAGCTTTACTTGTAAAACACGTTCAGGATTTTGCACAAAAAAGTCTAGAACTTGTTTTTCCAATGTACTTAAATCATCACGATGTTGTAAAAGACGTTTAAAAAATGTCTGCATAAGTTTGACCCCATCTTTTTTTCATATTTCTATTGATTATATATGAAAAAGCACACCGCATCTATTTGGGTGTGCTTTCAAGGTATTGAATGGTCTTCTTTAATCTACGCAATCCTTCCAATACTTTGCTCCTTGAACAGCCTACATTCATACGCAAAAATCCTTGTCCCGAATGACCATAAGTCACTCCAGGCATAATGGCCACTTTTCCATGATGAACGAGAGCATCTTGTATTTCTTCACTTGTATATGGAAGATTTGAAACATCAATCCAGGCTAAATAAGTAGCTTGAGGAATTTGAAAGGAGAGCATTGGCAAATGTTCTTCTAGATAGTCTTGGATTAATAGGAAATTTCCCTGAATATACCTTACAAGCTCGTCTACCCAATCACTACACTGCTCATAGGCTTCCATTGTAGCCAATGTTCCTAATGTACTTGCCGATGATAATCCATCCCGGTTTTTTAATGTTATCAAAAATTGATTACGTACTTTTTCATTTGGAATAAGCATATATGATCCAATTAATCCTGGAATATTAAATGTTTTACTAGCAGAGGTACAAACATACACCTCTGCTATATTGTCTGCAACGTCTATAATCGGTACATGAGAATGAGGTGCTAATACAATATCCATATGGATTTCATCCGAAATAATTTTCACATTATATTTATTTGCTAATAAGACTATTCTGATTAGCTCTTCCCGCGTCCATACACGTCCCGTAGGATTATGAGGGCTGCATAAAAGAAGAATTTTCGCTTTTGAATGAGCTAGCTTTAGTTCTAAATCTTCAAAATTGATGCTATAGGCACCATTTTCTTCTATTAACTCATTCGTAGATAAAACTCGCTTATTGTCATTGATCAATTTAAAAAATGCATCATAAGCTGGGGTTTGAATAACGATCTGATCCCCTTCTTCTGTCAGGATCTCAATGAGTTTAGATATTGAATAAATGACGGATGGACTGTAAACAATCCAATCATCCTTTATTCCACTAAAAAAACGATTTTTAAACCAATGACGAATGGACGTTTTGTAACGGGAATGATTCCACCTTGTATAACCGAATACTCCATGTTGCAGGCGTTTATTCAGGGTTAAAAGTAGCTCAGGTGGACAAGAAAAATCTGTATCAGAGATAGAAAATGGTAGTAGGTTTCTTTCTCCAAATCGATCCTCAATATAATCCCACTGTGTACAGTATGTTCCGAATCGGTTAATTTGTTGATCAAAGTTGTATTTCATTATAAAACCTCAATATCTACATTATTTTTTCTATTTGTGATTTTAAGACACCAACTTGGGGTCCGATAACTACCTGGACATTATGGTCATCTAATTTTACAACACCTAAGGCTCCGCACTCTTCTTTCAATGCTTTCTCATTGACTTTTTTCATATTATCAACCACAAGCCGAAGACGGGTAATACAGTTATCCAGTGATTGGATGTTCTCTTTTCCCCCTATAGCATTTAAAACTTTTTGGGCATTGTAGTCCGAGCCTTTCCTTATAGTTTCTTCCTGCTCTTTATTTACATTTTTGTCTTCACGACCAGGTGTTTTTAAATTAAACTTTAAAATCGCAAAACGGAATACAAAATAGTAGATAAGGAACCAAATCGCTCCAACTACAAGAACTAAGTACCATTTTGTATCTAACCCTTGTAATACACCAAAAATAATAAAATCCAATATGCCGCCATCAGTGTTTCCAATCGTTACCCCAAGCAATGCCATGATCATAAACCCTAACCCTGTAAGGACGACATGGACTAAATATAGTGCTGGTGCAATAAATAAAAATAAAAATTCAATAGGCTCTGTGATTCCAGTGACAAAGGTTGCAATGACACCAGAAATAAGTAATCCTTTTATTCTTTTTCTGTTTTCTTGTCGTGCCGTATGATAGATGGCCAACGCTACGGCCGGTAATCCAAACATAAATGTTGGCATTTTACCTTGGGATAAGAAAGCCGTTGCAGAAGGACTCACGACAAAGCCTGATTGAAGTTGGGCATAAAAGATATTTAAGGCTCCAGAAATTGTGTTCCCGTTGATTAATTCAGTGCCTCCTGCATCAGTAAAACGAATCATGGCTACAAGAATATGATGAAGTCCAAAAGGAAGCAATAATCGCTCGCCTGCCCCAAATAAAAATGGTCCAAACACTCCAGACTTCTGAATCATTAATCCTATACCTGAGATGGCCATTGCAAATATTGGCCAAACCATAGGTATGATCAAACCGACAATTGAAAGTGTAAATGCTGTTAGTATAGGGATAAATCGTGCTCCCCCAAAAAATGCAAACGCATCAGGTAGTTTAATGTCATAGTAACGTTTATGAAGGAAATAAACGATCACCCCAGCTATGATTCCACCAAGAACACCCATTTCAAGTGTTTGAATCCCCATAACCATCCCTTGACCAGCCGTTCTCATTTGATCTTCCTCAACAATTTGGCTTGTTTGAGTTAAATAAAAATTAATCGATAAATGCATAATCACATATCCAACAAAACCAGAAAATGCAGCCACTCCTTTTTCATACCTGACCAGACCCATAGGAATAGCCATTGCGAACAAAACTGGTAAATAGGTGAAGGCAAATCCACCAATCGTACTCATAAAACTAAATATTACTTGAAGTATTTCGTTTCCTAAAAAAGGGATATTTTCAATGGTTGAAGGACTTGTAAACGCACTGCCTATTCCAAGCATTAACCCCATAAATGCCAGTAATGCAACAGGGAGCATAAACGTTTTACCTAACCCTTGAAAAAATTCCCACATACCTGACTTTATTGATTTCTCTTTCGTCTCCATTTTCCATTTCCCCTTTGTTTTTCACACTAGATATATAAGTAAAGTTACTTTTATTTTCATCAACACGCAATCGCTTTCATGTTTATTGTATGGGCGTACAGTTTTTGTAAATAGAATACAAATCATTTTTTAACTTCATTGATTGCATTTCATGGTAGCAGGGTAAGTTATTAAACGATAAAGTAACTCAGAGTTATAAGGCGTATATTTCCCTCCAAAGACTAACCCCGATACCAAATTAATTTTCAACATCACCTTAAAAGATGGTTCTATTTTCCGATATTAAAAGTAGAAAATAATTTGTATAGGGTGAAATTATGGATAAGACATCGTTTATCGGAATTATATTGGGGATCATTGCGGTTGGAGTGGGAATGGTTTTAAAGGGGGTAAGCGTAGAAGCGCTATGGAATATTCCTGCAATATTAATCATTATTCTTGGAACCGTTGCAACGGTTGTGATCGCGTTCCCAACAAATGAGATAAAAAAAGTACCGAAATTATTTGGTATTCTTTTTAAAGAAAAGAAAAGTCATGATGCTAAAGATATTATTTTAACGTTCTCTGAATGGGCAGATTTAGCTAGGAAAGAAGGATTGTTAGCACTTGAAGCTAAAACAAATGAAGTGGAAGATCCTTTTTTGAAAAATGGACTTGGGCTAGCAGTTGACGGGCAAAGTGCTGATTATATTCGTGATGTTTTAAACGAAGAAATTGAAGCCATGGAAGAACGTCATCAAACAGGAGCGGCGATCTTTACACAAGCAGGGACATACGCCCCGACATTAGGTGTTTTAGGGGCTGTAGTAGGTTTAATCGCAGCTCTCAGTCATATGGACAATACAGAAGCGTTAGGAGAGGCCATTTCTGCTGCATTCGTTGCCACCCTTCTTGGAATTTTTACAGGATATGTGCTATGGCATCCATTTGCCAATAAGTTAAAAAGAAAATCGAAGCAAGAAGTGAAAGTGAAATTTATGATGATAGAAGGAATCCTTTCTATTATTGAAGGGGAAGCTCCAAGAATTATTGAACAAAAGCTAGCATCCTATTTACCGGCAAGTGAGCGAAAGAGTATTTTAGATGAAGGTGTGAATGCGGATGAGGCGGCGTAAGAAAAAGCGTGATGATGAGCACATCGATGAATCCTGGTTAATCCCGTATGCCGATATTCTTACCTTACTGCTAGCATTATTTATCGTACTTTACGCATCGAGCTCTGTAGATGCCCAGAAATTTCAAGAACTATCTAAAGTATTTAATGAAATCTTCACAGATGGATCCGGTATCATGCAAAACGATGCACCAATTCTTGAAAAGCAGGTGCCTGTAGAAGAGAAAGAGGACAGTGAGAAAATCAAAGAAGATACAAAAGAAGCTGCGGCTAAAAGGGATCAAGAGGAACTAAAGGAAATCCAATCAAAAATCAATCAGTATATTAAGAGAAACAATCTAGAGGATCAGTTCGCAACGAAGCTAACATCAGAGGGGCTTTTACTGACGATTCGCGATAATGTTTTATTTGCCTCAGGATCTGCTACAGTTGGGGAAAGCGATATTGCTGTAGCAATGGAGCTCTCTCAATTACTAGAAATGGATCCACCCAGAAATGTCATCATAAGTGGCCATACTGACAACGTCCCAATTGCAACAGCAGAATTTGATTCCAACTGGGAATTAAGTGTAATGAGAGCCGTAAATTTTATGAAGATAATTATTAAAAATGAGAACCTTGATCCTAGATGGTTTAGCGCAAAAGGATTTGGAGAATTTCAGCCTATTGCTTCCAATGATACGGCATCAGGGCGTAGTCAAAATAGAAGGGTAGAGGTGTTGATTCTACCTAGGGAACTTTAGGGAAAATGAAATAGGTAGATTTTCAACAATAAAATGTACAGGGGCTTTCACAAAGCCTTCTGTACATTTTTTATTGTTACAACAAGAGTTGAAGGTTTTTTTATCAATAACTAGTAAAAGAAATCCTCATGAGAATGAAGTACAAAACTAAAAGAGAATGGGAAGGGGGGACTTTAAAAGCACTGTATGTTGCCGTGTAAAACTGCGAAAGTGAATACGTCGGTGTAGAAAGGTATGCTGCTTTGAAAAAACGAGCATGAGAAAAAGACGGTGAGAAAAGAGTTTTATGATGACATGAAAAATCGCGAAAGAGAAAATGATGATAAGAAAAGAGCTTTATGATGACATGAAAAATCGGATAAGAGAAAATGATGATAAGAAAAGAGCTTTATGATGACATGAAAAATCGTGAGAGAGAAAATGATGATAAGAAAAGAGCTCAATGATGACATGAAAAATCGCGAAAGAGAAAATGATGATAAGAAAAGAGCATAATGATGACATGAAAAATCGTGAAAGAGAAAATGATGATAAGAAAAGAGCTCAATGATGACATGAAAAATCGCGAAAGAGAAAATGATGATAAGAAAAGAGTTCTATGATGACATGAAAAATCGCGAAAGAGAAAATGATGATAAGAAAAGAGCATAATGATGACATGAAAAATCGCGAGAGAGAAAATGATGATAAGAAAAGAGCTCTATGATGACATGAAAAATCGGAAAAGGGAAAATGAAGATAAGAAAAGAGTTCTATGGTGACATGAAAAATCGTGAAAGGGAAAATGATGATAAGAAAAGAGCATAATGATGACATGAAAAATCGCGAAAGGGAAAATATGATAAGAAAAGAGCATAATGATGACATGAAAAATCGCGAAAGGGAAAATGATGATAAGAAAAGAGCATAATGATAACATGAAAAATCGCGAAAGAGAAAATGAAGATAAGAAAAGAGCTCTATGATGACATGAAAAATCGCGAAAGGGAAAATGATGATAAGAAAAGAGTTCTATGGTGACATGAAAAATCGTGAAAGGGAAAATGATGATAAGAAAAGAGCTTTATGATGACATGAAAAATCGCGAAAGAGAAAATGATGATAAGAAAAGAGCATAATGATGACATGAAAAATCGTGAAAGAGAAAATGATGATAAGAAAAGAGCTCAATGATGACATGAAAAATCGCGAAAGAGAAAATGATGATAAGAAAAGAGCTCAATGATGACATGAAAAATCGCGAAAGGGAAAATGATGATAAGAAAAGAGCATAATGATGACATGAAAAATCGCGAAAGGGAAAATGATGGTAAGAAAAGAGTTCTATGATGACATGAAAAATCGCGAAAGAGAAAATGATGATAAGAAAAAAGCTTTATAATGACATGAAAATGCATGGAAGCTGAAATGATGTCCCAACAAGCCCCCGTAGAACACATTACGAAATAATAAACCACTTTATTACCCCATAAGCAATCCTATTAACAAATGTTTTTTTGGAATGCAAAAGATTTTAATTCTCCCTATTTTCAACAACCTAGTTGCCTCTATTTTCAAAATAACAAGGATTTCTTCCTGTTAGATCCCTCTTTGAATTATCCGAAAATTTTATTATTTCTAAATTTATTGTTTAAGAAGAAGAATTAAGGGTATAAATCCGATATGCAATTTCAAAGGAGGAGAAATTTTGCGAGAGTTTTTGCAGATCATCGGTGATGTTTCAGCTTGGTTGTGGGGTCCCCCTCTTATTATTGTATTAGCCATTTCAGGGCTATACATGACCTTTCAATTGAAATTCCTTCAATTTCGATACCCGGTGTATATTTTTCAACAAACGATAGGAAGTATTTTTAAAAAGCCCAAAGGTGAGGGAACGGTCACCCCGCTACAGGCGCTAACTTCGGCTTTGTCTTCTACGATCGGAGCCGCAAATATAGTTGGTGTACCTGCTGCAATCATGTTTGGAGGACCAGGAGCAGTCTTTTGGATGTGGGTTATTGCTCTTATTGGTATGTCTCTTAAATTTGCCGAGAGTGTATTAGCTGTACGATACCGTGAGAAAAATGAGAAAGGTGAATATGTAGGTGGACCAATGTATTATATGACAAAAGGGCTTAACATGAAACGGCTTGGTACATGGTTCGCTTTTGCTTTAATGATTGAATTGATTCCAAGTATTATGGTTCAAGGAAATGCAGTCGCTGCCACTGTAACTGAATCGTTTCACATTGATGGTTGGGTAAGTGGAACCATTATCGCTTTTATTGTCGCACTTATCGTATTCGGAGGAATTCGACGAATCGGAAAAGTCACTGAGATGTTTGTGCCTTTTATGGCCCTCATTTATGTCGGTGCAGCAATAGTTGTCCTGGTTATGAATATTTCAGAAGTACCAAATGTTCTTCATTTAATTTTTACATATGCCTTTCAACCAATGTCTGCATTAGGTGGATTCGCTGGTGTCGCCGTAGCGGAAACGGTTCGTTGGGGGTTTGCAAGAGGATTGTATTCTAATGAAGCTGGTTTAGGAACAGCTCCGATTGCACATGCAGCGGCTACTACTGATCACCCAGTAAGACAAGGGCTTTGGTCGATAGTCGGAATTGTTATTGATACACTGATCGTGTGTACGGCAACCGCATTTGTTGTGCTTTCTTCAGGAGTTTGGACAGAAGAAGGTGCCTTAAAAGATCCGTCCGCCTTAACGACTGCCGCTTTTACACAATATTTTGGAGAAGCTGGTGGACTAATTGTTACGATTTCGCTGATATTCTTTGTCTTATCTACGATTATCGTCATTGTTTTTTACGGTGCAAAGCAAGCGGAATTTCTATTTGGGTTAAAAGCGGCATATGCCATTAAATTCGTCTATTTAGCAGCGATTATTTTAGGCTCTGTTGGAGCAGCCAGAGTGATTTGGCAATTCCTCGATTTAGCATTAGCTGCCATCTTAATTCCAAATTTAATAGCCATTCTTTTACTGAGCAAAGAAGTAAAACGATTGAAAGAAGAGTTTTTTACCTCCGATCTCTACTACTTAAAAGATATAGGAAAACATAAAAGAGCTTCTTAAAAAACAATCGAATCAAGAGACAGAATTTTATTATTTATAATAGAATTCTGTCTCTTTTATTGTTGATCTATTAACAGGAGTTTATAATGTAGACAAATGTTTAATTAGGGGATGGTTAAAGGTGAATGAAAAAGAAAAACAGCTTCTTAATTTTATAGATGAAAACCCTTACATTAGTCAGAATGAATTGGCGGAAAAAACAGGTCTATCCCGTTCGGCTGTAGCTGGTTATATTTCTAATCTTATTAAAAAAGGAAAGATCCTTGGAAGGGCGTATGTCATTCCAGAAAAAAAGGGGATTACCTGTATAGGAGGAGCAAATGTTGACCGTAAACTGCAAGTGAAGGATGAAATTATATTAAAGACATCTAACCCAGCCGAGACAAGTCATTCCCCGGGAGGAGTGGCGCGGAACATCGCAGAAAATCTGGGAAGGCTAGGTACAGAGGTTCATTTAATATCCATTGTTGGAGATGACCATGAAGGAAGTTGGTTATTGGAACAAACACACTCCTATGTAGATGTGTCAGGATGTCAGGTGTTCCCTAAAGAAACGACAGGGACCTACTCTGCGATTTTGAACCCTTGTGGTGAGATGGTTGTGGCGTTAGCCGATATGAATTTATATAACCGTGTTGATATCGGATTTATTGAAAAAAGGTGGGGACTGATATCCTCTTCAGATCTCGTTTTAGTAGATACAAATTTTTCAGAGGATGTCATCGGATATATCATCCGTCGTTGTCGGGAGGAACAAATTCCGTTATGTGTCGTTCCGGTTTCAGCACCTAAGGTTAAAAAGCTCCCTACCAAACTGGAAGGGGTAACATGGTTTATCGGAAATAAAGAAGAGGCAGAGGCTTTGTTGAATTGTTCGATTCAAAATGAAGGAGACTTTTTTAAAGCAGCAGAGCAGATTGTGAAAAAGGGAGTAGAAAAAGTCGTGATTTCAAGGGGAGATAAAGGTCTTTTATATTATACATCGATAGGGGAGGCGGGCGTTATTCTGCCGTCTGAAGTTGAAGTGAAAGATGTAACAGGAGCAGGAGATGCCCTTGTCTCAGGGGTGTTATATGGACATGTGAACAAGTTATCGGTAGAAGGTGCTTGTAAGGTGGGGGTTGCATGTGCCACTATCGCCCTTCAATCCAAAGACACTGTGGCTAAGCATTTAAATAAACAAATATTGCAAGAAAAATATAATGCTAGTTTTTAAAGAAGTGTATCATGAACTTAACTAAATGGATTGAATATTCAGATGGTCTATTGAAAGTAAAAGTGGAAGAAGAAGTTTGGATGAATACTGTCATTGCTTAAGCATTAAATGAGGCGAAAACCTTGAATGTCAGTGGGGAAGTTATTTTCGAAGGTGAAAGAGCTAACAAGAGGACAGAGCATTGATGCAAATATTCTTTAGTAAATCATTTCTTTAGCAGGCGCTTGAATTGCTTTATCATTGAACTCTGCAAATCTATAATTCGTCATCGCTAAAGTGCTGATGAAAGAAAAGTCTTTCTGTCAGCACTTTATTCGTGTGAAATGATATGTTACGAAAAAGGCTATTCTGCTTGCCTAAAATATTCATAGTACAAAATATCCCTATCCTTCATTTATATATAGACTAGGATAGGGTAAAATGTATCTAGATTAATATTTCTAGAGGGAGTTGCTATGCAGAACTCATCAATCGTAAACATTCAATTATCTGAAATACCTTACCCTACTGTTTTACTAAACGACAAATTCCAGGTCATCGAAAGTAATGAGAGCTGGATTGAGTTGAATAATCACCATAAAGACCTTTTTTCTATCTTGGTACATCAACATAAGGAAAGCATTCTAAGTTTAAATGAGTACCAAAACACAATATCTGTTGATCAAACCTTATTACAAATTAAAACAATGAAAAAAACACCAGGCAACAGAATTGTTTATATTATTCCATTAATCTCATCGATTTCATCTAATAATGAACTCGAATCTACATCCGCTAAAGATCCTAATTTAAGTAAAATGGATCCTTTATCTAAGGCGGCTATATATGAATCACTTATTGTGAATTCGCCGACGTATGTGTGTGTCATTGATGATAACAAAGAAGTTTTAGAGATTAATCCTTCCTTTAGAGAAAAGTTTCAGCTGAACCATGAATTCATTGGTGCCAAGTTCTTAGATCACCCTCTGTTTATCCATACTTCGTTCTCCTCTCTTATTCAAGAAGGGTTTAACGGAAGGAGCATCTCTGGAATAGAAGAAACATTTCCGCTTCCTGAAGGTGGTGAATGTACACTAAGCATTACGGTTTCACCTGCTAACTACGATGAAAATGGTAGTATTCGAACACTAGGTCTTATTATGC
Source organism: Rossellomorea pakistanensis (assembly GCF_016908495.1). Classification (GTDB taxonomy): domain Bacteria; phylum Bacillota; class Bacilli; order Bacillales; family Bacillaceae_B; genus Rossellomorea; species Rossellomorea pakistanensis. The sequence continues at coordinate 178,715 of NZ_JAFBDZ010000006.1, forward strand.
ACGATATCACAGACAAAAAGAAGTTTGAAAAAGAGTTATTATCTCTTAAGGTTGAGCTTGAGACCACCCTTAAAATGCAAAAAACGATTACTTATAAATTCATCAAACAAGGCGATGATTTTAGGATCACAATGGCTGCCGGTGATTTGCTACAGAAGATGAAAGATCAAACAGATTCAATCGTTGGGAAACCGATCCAGGAAGTGTTTGATGCAAACCATTTTGGAAAGCGATTCCCTATCCTGCAAAAAGTTTGGGAAACAGGGATGGAAATGACTTATGAAGGTGTGAACCGTCATATGGCATACATCGCTTCAGTAGTACCAGTCATAAAAGAAGGCAATGTTATTGAGATTATTTGTTCTATTACCGATGTTTCTCTGTTAAAAGATGCCCAAAAGAAACTAGAAGAAAAAGAACAAAAGTACCGATCGATTGTAAATTATAACCCAGACAATATCTTCTTCATTGATACGAATGGAATTGTCCAAGAGGTTAACCCAACTGTAAAAGAACAGATGAGAATGGTGGTGCCAAAAGAAATAATTGGACAGCATTTTAGCTCGTTTATAGCTGAAGGCTATACAGATGAAGCTCTCTATTATTTTGAAGAATCTCTTAAAGGGGAACCGCAAAGATATCATACTGTCATGAACAATGCAGATCAATCATTAAGCCATATTTCTGTTTCCAATATACCCGTCCGAATTAATGGAGAAGTTATCGGAATCTATTTAGTAGGAAGGGATATCACAGAGAAAACAAAGATAGAAGAAGAGTTAATCGAAGCCAAGGAGTTGCTTGAAGCTTATTTTGAACATGCTGGTGATGGCATTGCTTTATTAGATCCAGAGGGAAATGTTTTGAAGGTAAATCATCACTTTGAAAGAATGTTTGGTTTTTCAAAGGAGGAAGTTACTGGGCAACATATTACACTCATCCATAAAAGGGATCAGGTTCACCAATTTAAACAGAATTTAAAAGCGGTAAAGCAAGGGAAAAGGATAAAGGATTTTGAAACAGTTCGCTACCGAAAAGACAAAACACCAGTTTATATATCCTTTAACTTGAATCCAATTTTAAATGAAAAGGGCAACTTAATGGGGATTTCCGCCATTATCCGTGACCTATCTGAGAAAAAGAAAAACGAAGATTTATTAAAGAAATCGGAACAGCTCGCAATGATTGGTCAGCTTGCAGCAGGTGTAGCCCATGAAATTCGAAATCCATTGACCACATTAAAAGGATTTCTTCAATTAATCAAAGAGCAGGTAGATGATGATTTTTATCTTGAAGTTATTCAAGGTGAGATAGAACGAATTGAAATTATCACGAATGAGTTTTTGGCTTTAGCAAAGCCTAGAGCTGTACATTACACCTCAAATTCCTTGACAACCCTTCTGACGAACTCTGTTGAATTCATCAAAATAGAGTGTTTAAAACAAGGGGTAGACGTGAAATTTTCAGTTAAAGAAGCAATAATCTACTGTGATCCTAATGAAATTAAGCAAGTCATTCTGAATGTCATGAAAAATGCGCTAGAGGCAATGCCAAAAGGTGGCTTATTAGAAGTGATATTAGAAAAGAATGACCAATTTGCAAAGCTAATCATTCAAGATACAGGTGATGGAATCTCGCCAGAAAGAATGAAACATCTAGGAGAACCATTCTACAGTACGAAAGAAAAAGGAACTGGCCTAGGATTAATGATCTGTCAAAAAATTATTAAGGAACATCAAGGGGCCATCACAATCAACAGTAAAATTAATCAAGGTACAAGAGTGGAAATTAGCCTTCCGTTAGCACAAAATCCAAAATAAAGAGATATTATATGTTAAGGCTCTGCTCCTTTGTTATTTGGGAGTAGGGCTTTTTTAGTTTAATTTAGTATCTGGTGCAATTATTAGGCTTAGTTTAGGCTAGAAAAAGCAGGGAATCGACGCATAAAAGTGAGAGTTTTCCTCCAAAAAAGGTGAGTTAAGCACATAAAGAGTATCGACTATATCTCCCTCTAATCCGTAACCCACTCATTATTATATATTTCAATACATTAACTGTTCTATCGGATATTCCTTCAAACCAGAACCCCTTCTTCTTCGACATATACAATGGAAATCATCAGTATTAGATGTGAAAATATGTCTTTATTTTCCGGGAAATGATAGTTTCTGTTGAATAAACCGAAAAATTTTAGAATAGTTAAATGTTCAACAAATAAAAACAGGGAATTCCTGAGTTCACCTGATAAGGATACTAAAACAAAAAGCTCATTGTCCAACAACTTTGATTCTAGTTTTGTATGGTGGATATGAGCTTCTAAATATATTTCTATCATTAGGGGAAGCGATGTTACCTATTGCTCCATCTATTAATCGATTGATTTCGAAGAAGGAAATACAGATCTTTATTCAGCCTTGCTAAGTCTTTTTTTCTCAAGGCGTTCTTCAATTCTTTCCATTGCTGCACGATCCTTCAGGAGCTGACGTTTATTTTCTGACACAAGCTCGGCAAGAGAGCGTCTTTTTGGATTTCTCAACATTCATATCACCTTCCTTTAATTAGATTTTAACAGTTATTATGATATGAAAAACGTCTTAATTGTTACAACTTTTAGAAAATTTAATTATTTTTTTGGGGCATGGCAGAATTAAGTGGCTTAACAAAGGTTGTGTTCAGTGAAAGTCAATCGTTAATTTTATTCCAAAATAAATAAGAATTAATAATATTTTAGTGAGTAGACGGGTAGAGCTTATATGAAAGGGGAGGGCATTTTTTTTAGGAAGGTCGATTACGAATAAAGGAAATGGGTATATTGTTTACAAAAATAATTTGTGGTTGAAGAAAAAGTACATCATTTAATAAATGCTCCCTTATTATGATGAGAAAAGAGAGTGAAGAAGGTGAGAAAAAAAGAACTATTAGATGTCATTGGTATTGGGATAGGACCTTATAATTTGAGTTTGGCGGCATTAATAGAAGAAAAAACCGATTTAAACGCGAAATTTTTTGATCAAACATCACAATTTGAATGGCATCCAGGAATGCTGATTGATTTGACTGATTTACAGGTTCCATTTATTGCTGATCTTGTTACATTTGCTAATCCCAAAAGTCAATATAGCTTTTTAAACTATTTACATAGTCAAAACCGGATGTATCAGTTTTTCTTTTTTCATAGATTAGAGATCCCGCGCCAAGAGTACAATCATTATGCGCAATGGGTTGTGGAGCAGTTATCATCTTGTTATTTTGACTATGAAGTGATAGATGTGATGGAAGAAGGTAATTGTTACAAAGTAGTCGTACGTGACAATGGTACACATAAAGTAACCGAATATTACAGTCGTCATGTGGTATTAGGTACTGGGACTAAACCACTTGTATTAGAAGGAATGTCAGGATTGCCACAAGAAGATGTTCACCATACAAGTCATTATCTTTTTCATAAAGACACGACAGTAAAAGGTTCTGTGATTACCATCATTGGTTCTGGTCAGAGTGCTGCAGAAGTATTTTATGATTTATTAAAAGAGCAGGATAAGCATGAATATCATCTTACTTGGCTGACACGTTCAGAGGGAATTCTTCAATTGGAGTCTTCTAAGCTCGGCCAGGAGTTCTTTGCCCCTGATTATATTGATTATTTCCATCAATTAAGCTTCAATCAAAGGATTGCCGCTTTAGATACACTGGACCATCTTCGAAATGGAATTGATCCAGTGACATTAAACAATATTTATAACATTTTATATAATCGTTCAATAGGGGATAAAAAAGACAACATTACCATCCAGCCTTTAACGGAAATCGAAGAAATCTTCAAAATAGAAGAGGGATATTCCTTAAAATGTCGTCAATGGCAGGTGGAACAATCTTTTCAATATGAGAGTGATAAAGTAATTTTAGCGACAGGGTATATACCGAATATTCCGTCTTGGTTTAATAACCGTTTTGGTGAAAAAATTCAATGGGAAGATGAGAAGAGATTTAAGGTTTCTCGAGACTATAAGCTTGTTTATAAAGACGAAAAAGAACATTCTCGTTCCCATCATTTTTACACCTTAAAAAATCTTGAGCATTCCCATGGAGCAGGGGCAACTAATTTAGGTTTAGCAGTGGATAGGAATATTCAGGTGATTAATGATATCGCCCGAGAAGAGGTGTACCCGCTTCAGAGAAATACGATATTCTCTCAATTTACAATGGACCAAGATTCTTAAATGTTTTACTTCCAATCAAACGGGAATAAGTAGATTAGATTGATTCATCAAAAAAAGGAGATGACGAGTCATGGCTAAAATTGCCTGTCTAATTACAACGATGTTTGAGGATAAAGAGTATACGGAACCTGCAAAGGCATTTAGGGAAGCTGGCCATAAAGTTGTGACCATTGAGAAAGAAGAAGGGAATAAGGTGGAAGGAAAACAAGGTGTAGCCACTGTTTCAGTCGATGCCGGGATTGATCATGTTCTCCCTGGTGATTTCGATGCACTGTTTCTACCTGGAGGGTTTTCTCCAGACATCTTAAGAGCGGATGATCGTTTTGTGAAGTTCGCTAAGCATTTTATGGATAATAACAAGCCCGTATTCGCCATCTGTCATGGTCCGCAGATTCTCATTACAGCTAAAACATTAGAGGGTCGAACAGCAACAGGCTATCAATCTATTAGAGTTGATATGGAATATGCAGGTGTGAATTATCGAGATGAGGAAGTTGTTATATGTGGGAATCAGCTTGTCACAAGCAGGCAGCCTGATGATATTCCAGCTTTTACGAGAGAATCACTTAATTTATTGAAATAATTAGGGGGCAACTCCCTTAACGTTAATACTTTATCGTGAGGGAGTTGCCTTTTATAAATATGTCCCGTATTGTCGATCGTTGTCGAGAAATTGTAGGGGGAAGAAAGTTGAAAATAGAACACTAGAAGTTGATCATAAACGCTTTCATTCTTCCGACATGGCTAGTAAAATACCAGTGTTCAGGGGGAATTTTAAGAAAAAAGTTTTAAATCAATAATTTCAACCTATCCCCTAAAAAAAGAGTGATCCACATAATAGATCACTCTCTCGACTTTATTGTTTTCTACGCAATTGTCCTAGTTCTTCAACGATTGCTTGCATTTCACTTGGGCTAAAGCGATCTTTTCTGTCAACCATTTCGTAAATATCCTTTAATTCTTCATACATTTCACTGTCAAAATGGTTTGGTTTGATGGCTCCCACATTCGCCATACGCAGCTTTTGCTTGATTTGGTCGATCATATATTCTACATTTTCAGGTGATTTCTTTGTCAAATCCACAGTCGTTCATCCTTTCGCACACAATAGATAATGTAATCTTTTCATTAATCTAACAGGTTGTCAACAGGATTTAAAATGACAGATGTTTGCTTCAATCTTTATTAATTTTCCCTAAAATGTTTTACAATAGAAAAGAAAGGTAAAATAATAATACTTCCTATATTTAAGGAAATCCTATTTTGAGCGTAGCAAACGAATTTTATTGAAAGGCTCTTTTCTAAAAGTTTGTTGCTTTTAACACTATTGAAAACGAAGAGTGGATTGGAGCGGAAGGCACTTGACTCCTGCGGGATGCAGAGGAAAAGTCGAGGAGGCTTGACTTCCTCCCCGCGGAAAGTAAGTGCCTGTAGCGGAAAGGAACGGTCAAATGTTTATTCTCAAGAAACAACAATCTCTACGAAAAGAGCCTATGAAAAAAGAACATAACTTATAATCGGAGGTAAAGGCTATGGGGAAGAATAAATTTTTTACAGGAGTTTTAATTGGTGCAGCAGTTGGAGGTCTTGTCAGTTTATTGGACCGACAAACAAGGGAAGAAGTAGTAGAGATGACGAAAAGCTGTGGAACAGAGCTTTCCCGCTATGCCAAGCATCCACAATTGGTTGTCGAGTCTTCGAAGGAAATTTATGAAAAGATTAGAACAACGGCGGGACAAATTGAGGAAGATGTCAAATTTATTAACGACAAGATTGAAGATATTAGAGAAATCACTCCACAGGTAAAGGAAATCATTGATGAAACAAAGGATACCCTTCATACGTCTTCTGAAAATTACAAAGAAGTATTCACAGAAGAAGAAAGCCAGGAAGAGCTTAATCGTGTTGGGAGTGAACCGTTTAAGGGGTATTAATTATGAGGTGAGATGATGACAAATGCCAAAGAGAACCACGGGGTCGGAGCCTTTTTTAAGAAGCTGATTCAGAAAATCATGGCTGCGGATCTACCAGGTTTAGCCGCACAACTTTCTTATTTCTTTCTATTGTCCCTTTTTCCGCTATTAATCTTTCTAGTCTCATTATTACCATATCTCCCGTTTTCTCAAGAGGATATCCTAAACGTGATTCGAGGTTTTGCACCTGGTGAGACGATCACCTTAATTGAAGGGACGTTAGAGGAGATCTTAGAAAATCGTAACGGCGGGATTTTGTCCTTTAGTATCATAGCCACTATATGGTCAGCTTCTAATGGGATGAATGCGATTGTAAAATCATTTAATCGTGCATATCAAGTCGAAGAGACCCGATCCTTTATCGTAATGAGATTAATGTCGATTGCTTTAACGATTGCGATGATTTTTGTATTCGTCATTGCCCTTTTACTACCGGTCTTTGGGAAACAAATCGGCGTATTTTTATTTTCACAAGCCGGATTCTCTGAGCAGTTCTTAGCAATTTGGAATGGGCTTCGCTTTACCATAAGTCCAATCATCCTTTTTATTGTGTTTGTAGGACTTTACTTTTTTGCTCCAAGTAAAAAGATTAAATGCTTAAGTGCTTTTCCAGGAGCGGTATTTGCAACATTCGGTTGGGTTTTTGTTTCACTTGCCTTTTCGTATTATGTTAGTAATTTCGGCAATTACTCTGCTACATATGGAAGTATAGGAGGAATTATCGTACTAATGATATGGTTCTATCTATCGGGAATCATCCTGATGATTGGCGGTCAAATTAATGCGATTGTTCATATTAAAGATGATGATGGGGATTGTAAGTGAATAAAGCAGTATTCGTAAACCTTTTTGTTTTATTAGAAAAGGATGTTTTCTAATAAGATGGCTGTTTTTTAAGAAACCAACTAACTCCTTTTCAAAAAACAACAATTATTACGAAAAGAGTCAAATAAAAAGATCCCTTTGAGCAGCAGATGAATTTTGTCTGTTGTTTTTTATGTTAAAGGATAATTCTCTTCTGCATAGAATTATACAGTGAACCGTAATGGATGAAGAGGTGAATCTATGAAAAGGAATCTCTATTTGATTTTAGCTGTACTCGGTGCTATTTGTCCCTACTATTACTTTATTCCGTTCATTTTTGAGAATGGTTTAGATGTTGAGCTTTTTGTCGATCAACTATTTGTAAATAAAATTTCTTCTTTCTTTGGAATGGATGTTATTGTATCAATGCTCGTGTTAATAGCCTTTGTGTTATTTGAAGGGAAACGTATAGGAATGAGAAATTTAGGGGTTTACATGATTGCGACAGTAACGGTTGGGGTTTCATTTGGTCTTCCGTTGTTTCTTTATTTTAGGGAAAGGTATGTGCAAAAGATAAATGGAATATAGATTTGATAGAATAATGGATAACAGTAAAAGCCAATGAAAGTTATTTCGTACAGGATAATGAAAGAACTAGAGATGTAGAGCTAGTCATTTTTTGTCCGGAACCGCTACTAATTTGTCCGTAAAGCTAATTAATCTGTCCGATTTACCTGTTATATCGTCCGCTCGACAATAAAAGATAAAATTCGACCATAATTCAAAAAGGCTGACACTAATAAAGATGGTGTCAGCTCTATTGTGAGTTTATATAAATAGGTATCTAATGGAAGCCGTGTCTAGAGTGAGAAAAGTTCATATAGTGTAATCCTTGTAATCCCTAGTTTTAAGCGGAAGAATTACTTAAAAGGAAATTTCCCTTCCATTACTCAATAATTTCTATAACATCCTGGTCTCTGCTATCGACGCCTTCATTAAAGAAAAGCCTGGTCTTAAAATGGTACGATATTTCTTTTGTTGAGAGCGGGAGATCGGATGGCAGCCTATACTTAAAAGATAGTTGATTCGTTTCCTCTGAATGAATGAATTTGGATGTTAAAATATTGATGGTGTCCATCACTTTTTCAATTCCGGTTGTTTGGTCTACCATTACCAAATCACATTCAATTCTTTTCAGCTTTTGTTCAATCACCCCGCCTTTGATTAGGAAGTAACCCTGGATACATTCTCCTAAGCGGTACGTATTTTGTGGAAGAACAAGGTCTATTTTTGCCGCTCCAATTCCGATAATCGACATGTATTTTCTCAGCATCATTTTCTTTCGCCTCCATTTTTTATCAAGAAGTTTTTCTATTTTTTCTATTTGTGTTTGATCATTTAGCAGCTCTTCTTTGTTTTTTAAACTAGCCAACGTTCCTTTTTCTTCTTTCAAGTTTTGGTCTTCCTTTCTATCTTAGAAGATTGTGAAGTACATCTTAAGATGAAAAAAACCTTTACCAACATGGGTAAAGGTTTTTTCTATAAAATAAGACCTTTACCAATTGGTAAAGGTCTGGCTAACAACGGATTGTTGTCAATAAAGCCGAGAGTATAAGACTCCGAAATGACGACTTTATTGTAAAAGCTACTCCCCTTTAGGAGAACGATTATTCATCTTTAACAACATCATAAATGATACCCTATTTCTTTGTCAATCAATATCTTATTCTCAAAAATAATTCCTAGAAGTAGGGGAGAACCTCAATCTTTCATACTAAAAACCTATATTTTAATATATAGTAATTATTTACCTTTTTATCCTGATTATCACAGATATAATAAAGATTGAAAAAAAGGAAGGAGTGGCTATTTTGAAAACAAAAAAAATCTTTTATTGGATGATCCCGATTTTGATCATTGTTTTCTTAGGGAGTCCTTTTTATGCTGCAGATCAAAAAGAAGCTTCTGAAGTCAAACAAACCTCTCCCTTAAAGGGGCAATTCTACTTAGAAGAAACAGTGAAAATTTATGTGCCATCAACCTATGATATGGATGAACCCATTGATAATACACCTTATGTGAATGAGACATTGGCAAAATTCTCGGAAATGTTTGGTGGAGCCACTGCCATTGATGGGACTGGATCATGGCTATCTGATGATAATGAGTTGGTTAAGGAGAAAGTTACAATTGTCTACAGTTTTGCTGAAGATTTGAATAAGAAAAATCTTAAAGAAGTAGTGAATTATGCAAGGTATTTGAAAAAAGAGATGAAGCAGTCTTCTGTTTCAATTGAAGTGAACGGGAAAATGTTCTTTATTGAATAATAGAAAAATGGTGACTCAGAAAGAGATCGGTAACCATATGGATATAGATACTCATTTGAGTCACTCTTATTTGCGATTATTGTTGATGTTCTTTTAGCTGTGCAAGAGGAACATCTTGCTCATTCGCAGGTTGATCAAGTGGATAAATCCTGGCTGTTTCATTGTGATCATCGACATTTTGGATATAGATCGGTACCTCATTGTAGGTAACGTTAGCCATTACCGGTGAACTGGCAATCTCTTGTGCGCGTTGTTTGTTCATCAAAAAGACCTCCTTCTGAGATATGTAAACAGTTATAATATGTACTTCAAATGATGAAAGTATTCAACTAGTTAAATCCAATTTTTAGTACAAACTAATAATACCAAGTGTCAAAATGGTATTAGGCAATTTCATATAATGGAGGTTTGGTTTGATGGTCTTAGATGATCAAAGGATTAAAGAAATTATTTGACATCGCTATCCATTCCTTTACCTAACTCGTAATCTATTAATAAATTCGAATTAAGGTATATACCTATAAATGATATACACCCTCATATGATAAACATCCAAAATGACAAAAATTAGTCTATTATCAAGGTCCTTCTTAATAGAGTTGCATATAATATCGGACAAGTGGCATATGTTGAGCTGCTTAAATATTATATAGAGAAGGGTTAAGGGCAATGAATGTTGACATCTTGATTTCCGTTTTAGTTTTCCTAATGACAACGTTGGTTATATTTTGGCGGCCAAATGGAATCAATGAAGCGTGGCCAGCTTCGTTTGGTGCGGCAATTATTTTATTAACTGGGGTCGTATCACAAGCTGATTTGATAGACATTACTCATAAAATTGGTGGCGCGTCCATTACGATTATTGCCACAATTGTTATGGCTGTAATATTAGAAAGCTTTGGGTTTTTCCACTGGGCAGCTGCACGACTTGCTGTATTAGCTAAAGGGTCAGGCTATCGTTTATATTGGTATATTCAGTTGTTGTGCTTTTTGATGACTCTATTATTTAATAATGACGGCAGTATCCTAATCACGACTCCGATTTTAATTTTACTCTTGAAAAATCTACGATTAAAACCTCATCAACAAATTCCATACTTATTAACCGGTGCCCTTATAGCAACGGCTTCAAGTACTCCTATCGGGGTTAGTAACATTGTGAACTTAATTGCATTGAAAATTGTTCATATGTCCTTGTATATGCATACTGCGATGATGTTTGTACCAGCAATGGCAGGGTTGTTGTTTATGTCCTGGTTCATGTTTATATTAGTAAAAAAGAAACTACCAAAACGACTCCCAAATTCAGCCTATGATATTGAACAAATATTTTTCACAAAAAACTTTCACCCCTTGAAGGGAAGGATCTCGGTTGAAACCAAAAAACAACGAACTCATTTCATGCTAAAAATAATTCTGTTTGTCTTTTTCGTGCGATGTTCACTTTTTATTTCATCCTTCTTTTCTATTCCAATCGAAATTGTAGCTGTACTTGGGTCACTCGTTTTACTTATAGGGAGATGGTACCACCTTCGTACAAATCCTATTGATATATTGAAAAAAACACCGTGGCATATACTGATATTTGCTTTTTCTATGTATGTCATCATATATGGCCTCCATAATTCCGGATTAACCGATCTTCTCTTGCAAATAAGTGAGCCGATTGCAGAGCAAGGATTATTTGAAGCAACCTTTCTAATGGGTGGATTGATCTCTGTTTTATCCAACCTTTTTAATAACCATCCGGCCTTATTGATAGGTACGATTACCTTAACAGAAATGAATCTCGATCCCATTACATTAAAGACTATGTATCTTGCCAGTATTGTTGGAAGCGACATCGGTTCATTGCTATTGCCTGTAGGAACCTTGGCCTCCTTAATATGGATGCATATCTTAAGGGAAAATAAGATTAAAGTGAAATGGGAAGATTATTTAAGCATATCGTTAATTGCCGTTCCATTAACCTTATTTGTAACATTATTTTTGTTATACTTTTGGGTGCAACTTTTCTTTGGTTAATCTTAGCTAAACAAACACTTTTCCTAATCGAAGAAGGACTTTCAACTGTTTATTGAGTAGGCTGTTCAAATGATGCCTTTAAGACATCGTTTTCCTCTAATTCTCTATTAGCCTTGATGCTTTGCTCCATTAAGAAGCCTGAGCCTTCTATTTTGAGAGTTAGATTGGTGAGGCTAGCTACTTTTGAAACATCACGTATAGACCATCCAGTCATATCTGGAATGGTTAATTGATCGTTTGTTGTTAAGATCACTTTTTCATTAGGTAGAAGCTTTGTTCCCTTCTTAGACGATTGTTTCATTATCATGTCACCAGTACCTAGGATAATAGGAGTGAAGCCCTTTTCTATCAAAATTTTTCTAGCATTGGAGACGGTTTCACCTTTAAGAGAAGGGACCATTTCTGATTGGACTTTTGGAGTCTCCTTACTTTGAACTTTTCTATATTTTAAGCTCTTCTCCATAATAGGATTAAATAATTTGGCTACAGGAACAGATCCAATTTCAGATGGAGGTAATTCTGGTTGTTGAATTCCTACATATACTACGACTTCAGGATCATCGGCAGGAGCCATACCGATAAAAGAAAAAAGATAATTTTCTCGACCTGTTAAGTAACCTCCTCCATCAGGGTTTGAAATTTGAGCTGTACCAGATTTACCGGCTACCTGAACATTGGGAATATTAAATAGTTGTCCTGTTCCTTTAGCTGATGAAACCGTTGTGGCTAAGTATTGGCGTGTTAATCTCGCTGCTTCTTTTGAAATTGGCGTGCCTACTACTTTCGGTTCAAATTGCTTAATAACAGCCTTTGTTGATGAATTCACGATTTCTGAAATGATTTGTGGCTTCATCATGTTTCCATCATTTGCAATAGCTGAAATCGCTTGAATCATTTGGAGGGCTGTAACCGTCGAGCCTTGACCAAAGATAGTCGTGACTTTTTCAATCGGATAGTCATATAAAATCTTGCCTAAAGCTTCATTAGGGAGGTCAATTCCTACTTTTTTTCCGAATTGAAAGGCACCTAGATACTCTTTATACCGCTCTACACCTATGAGTTGAAGGAGGTTAGCAAAAGCAACATTGGAGGATCTTTGTACTCCTTCTAAAAATGTGACAGTCCCCCAGCCAGCCCCGTTATTCCAGTCTTTAATCGGATTCGGATAGCCCGAAACAAAATATTTACCAGATTGATAGGTAGCATTGGGGTTAAAAGAATGACTATCAACAGCAGCCGCTAAAGAGAACGCTTTCATAGTGGAACCAGGTTCAAAGCTGGATTCCACTATAAAGTTGTTCCAATTATGATCGAGTCCATCGAGATTTTCATTGAAAGTAGGTCTCTGACCCATAGCAAGAATTTCACCTGTTTTAGGATTTGAAACAATTGAAAACATCTGTTTAGGCTGATATTCTTTTTCAACCTTGTCTAAGGTTTCTTCCATATATACCTGAATCTTTTTATCAATGGACAAATGGACATCGTTTCCATTTTGAGGCGGTGTAACATGCTTTTTTCCATTTGGAAGCAAGTACCCCCAAACATCACTATTAAAATTTACCTGTCCATCTTTTCCTGCTAAGACGGCATTTAAACTCTTTTCAATTCCTAACATCCCTATTTGCTTGGTGCCATTTTTTGTTTCCAGGTTCTGCGTAAATCCAATTAAGTGTGAAGCAAAGTACCCATTAGGATAATTTCTTTTAGGCTCCTTAATAAACGTGAGACCAGGAAGGTTTTCTTTTTCTATTTTTCTTTTTAATTGATCGGAAATGCCCTGTCCTGCGATACCAAATTCGATTTGAAAAACATGCTTTTGAGATAATCTTTCCAAAATCTCTTTTTTACTCATATCAAGATACTTTGATAATATCGTTGCCGTGCGTTTAGGATCTTTGACATGGAGGGGATTATGGGGATCGAAGGTTACGGTGGGATCTAAAATGGCCGTTAATTTGTAGGAATACCCGTCTTCCGCGATAATGATATTGTTTTGATCGTATATAGTCCCTCTGCTTGATTCAATGATGTCGTTCTTTCGATATTTCTTTTCTGCTTCTGTAAGTAAATTTCTTCCTTCAGCCTCTCGCGTAATTTGAATGGATAGAAAACGAATAAATACAATAAAAAAAAGTAGTGCAAAGAGGAAAAATAAAATGGTTCCATTCATCCTCATCATGTGTCTATTAGATTTCATTATTCAACAACCTACCTTAATTAGCATTTTTCCAAATTGTATTGTAACTTAAAAACCGAAGAAAAATTTTCCTTTTTTGATAAAAGGTTCTAAATGACTAACTATTTTTTCGCTATCATCAAAAAAATGTAAAAAGTATGAACATTTATTCATAGATATCGAATCGTGTCGAAATAGGTCGGAATTCTCAAGTAAGAATGAAGGGGGAGGGAAAAGATCAACTCAGATAAGTGGGGAGTAGGAAATTCCGAAAATAATTTTTTATGTTTTGCTTTCGGTTCATCAGTAGATAATGCTTATTCAAGTGAAAAGAAGAAAAAAATCCAACTGTTAGTAGAGGACATAGAATGATAGAAAGGATAAACAGGAATGGTATGAAGGGGAATATCAGGATTGTTGGTTGATCGAATTTACTCCTGTAAGCCAACGAATTTAGGGAGAATGATAGAAACCAAGGAATATTTAACTTAAATACTAGGGGCTGTCCAAAACCAAGGAGTCAGGAACCACTACTTATGTATATGGATATTTCTCAGCGGTTCCGTACCTCATATGGACGCCAAAGTCTAAAGTCTATAGCACACTATCGATAATTTGTTCAAATCGATCACTTACATGGCGTCGATTATGGATGATTTCTTTATTTTTAAACGTAACATAGCCTCTATTAATTTTTCTTGAATGGAGGCAAATGCGCCTTTACTCTTCTTATCCACTTCAAAGTTTCTTCCTCACCCTCTAGGATATAAACCTCAAGTTCATCAAGCTTGTTTATGTATTTCCCAAAAGTAGGGAGGAATTCGAACTGTTGAACATAAGGTTTACTTGTTTTAATGTATACAGGGGCCTCTTGGTTCTCCATTTGTCTAAATTTAAAGCCAATAATCTTGATCGCATCAATAATATTTTCATGCGTTTCCGTTGGCTCAACAGAGATATAATCCTTGTCCTTTAAATCTACCGCATTTTTGATGTCGACATCCGTATCAATCCAAACAGGCGGCACATTTTGACCTGTCCCTGGATGTTTCATTGTCATAGGAGTATCTAGTGGTACTCTGAAAGAAAACTCAATTTCCTTACGTTCCCCTTCAGAGATGGTAAACGGCTCATTCACTTTATGTGAATAAACTACTGTATTCGTAAGACGATCACTTCCTTCATGTCCATATAAAGTCATTAAATGAAGATTGATCGCTTCAATCTTTTGTTCAGTAGCTCCACCTGTAATCTCTACTACTCCTTCAAGGGTTTCTCCTTGTGTAATGTAATGATTCTTTACTTTGGTATCAACCTTCGCTGAACCGAATCCAACACTAGCAATAACCTTCTTGAAAATTGACATTCTTTCATCACCTCAAAAAATTTGTTGAATCAGAATTAATCGAAACATTATTTATTCAATTAGATAAAAAGTTTTAGAGATTAATATAATTTAACCTGAATATGTTGTAAAAAAGTATTAATAAGTGTAATATTACACTTATTAATACTTTTTTGAATTTTTTGTTTTGTCAGGAAGGGAGAGTTAATAATTGAAAAAGAATCCTAAACGTTGGATTGTTACTTTCATACTATTATTTATTATTGGATTTCCTCTATTTATCTATGACGCATTAAAAGGCAATCCATTACGAGATTTATTAATGGAAAAGGCAACTAAAGAACAACTCTTAATAGAGGGCTATAATAAAAGTGATTGGGTACAGGTTCAAGGCTCTTATAATATGAAGAGAAATACAAATCGAATAAAAGGAACCATTGCTACCGTCATTTTTAAGGATGAACCGGGAGAAAAGTATTTATATATTCAGTGGAGGAATTCAGGGAAAATTCAACAAAGCTGTGAATATTTTAATCCCGATACAAATGCATATGAAGTAAAATACAGCACTGAAAGGAAACATATGGTTAGGGATTGTTATTGATGTCACGGTCCTCACTGTAGGGAAATATTGTGGTAGTTGAGAGGATAGTGTCCCGGGGCTGTCGAACTCTTTTGAGACAGCCTCGAAACGGAAATGGCTAGTTCTAACCAATTCATAAGTTATATGAAATAGCTTCCTTCACCCTTTTTTTCTATATTTTATTAACTCATAGTAAAGAATCGTTATGGTTTGGATAAAAAGAAACACAGAAAAGGAATAAGAAAGCTTATAGCCATGTTGGAAATGAATGATACCTAGCTTTGATAAAAACCAATTCATTCCCAATCCTAGAATGCTCCATCCAAGCACATACCATACAAAGGATTTTTTATTGATTTCAAATTTTTCATAAAAATAGATAAAGTAATAACTGAATGGAGCAAATAAAAGATAATAAAGAAAATCAAATATTCCATAGCCATGTGTATCATTCACCTTATAATAATCAAGTAATCCTCCCCCGATCGTAAAGTCAAACAACATCCCGCTAGCAATCCCCCATAAAAAACTTAATAGGGCAATATTACGTGGTAATTTCTTAGGAAGAAGTCCTGCAATAATATAAGTGATGACTAGTAAAATTAATATCCAAATTTCGTTTTTATCGAAGCTTTCCCACTGTATCATGAGTACTTCACCTCACGATCCTCAACTTTGCGGATGAATTTAAAAGCATAATATGCAATCCATTGGAGAAAGACAAAATAGAGTAAATCATAACCAAAATTCCATTTTTTATAAGTGAAGATATCAAAATAGACGGTTAACCCACTTAATAAAAGCATGATGATTAAGGAAGCGATTGTTATTAGTAAGGACCGTGTAATGGTATTGACTTTTTGAATGAAATTTACATAAACAACTAATATCATTGGTAAAATAACACTTCTATAAAAGAGAAAAGCTGTGTTGTTGACCGGCTCCTTTGTTACTTCAATGAATTTCAATTCATGACTCACGATCCATGAGACATTAATACTTAAAACGAGAATGAGTAAATAGATAAAAGTATTTTCTACAATCGTTAATTCTTTTTTCATAGCGACAAATAGTGTGCAAGTAAGAAATGTAAGTAAAATAAATATCGAAAATGCCATACTGAACCTCCCTCTTAACAATTGCTATTATTTGTTATTTGGCAAGGAAATATACTAAATTCTGCTGAATGGTCTATTGATTAATAAAAAAGTTTTTGAGAACCGTGGGTGTATGATTGAGAAGGAATTTAATAGAAATAAGAGAACTTATATTTAGAGAATACATAGAAAAAGGGTAAGGAAGGAGTTGCATGAAAATGTTTAAGGTAAAACAGCTTGATGGAAGTGATTTTATGTTTGATGAAATCGCTTTTCTCTATAATGATATATGGAATAAGGAAGGAACCGATTTTTTGGGTAGGTTAAAAAGGCATTCAAATTATGAAGGCTTTAGAGGTTTTGTAGCTTTTAATCAAGAAAAAGAAATGATTGGATATTCATATGGTTATACATCATTGGAAGGACAATATTATAGAGATTTACTTGCAAAACAACTAAATCCCCATGAGTTGGAAGCTTGGTTGGAAAATTGTTTTGAAGTTGTCGAATTAGCGGTTCACCCTTCCATTAGACGAAGTGGTTTGGGACAATTATTAGTAGGAAAGCTACTAGAAGGAGTTGAACACAAAACGGCCATCTTAACGACACAGGAAAAGAATATTCCGGCCCGTACTTTATACCAAAACTTAGAGTGGGTAGTTGTCAAAGAATCATTTATACCTTCTTCAGTTGACGCTACCCCATATGTCATTATGGGGAAATCATTAGTTGTTTCAAGAAAATAGGGAAAGAAATCATACAAAAAATTGCTTGATAATAAACTGTATTATTTCTTCGATTATTAGTTAAAGGCTTGTCGTTTTACGTCCTTTTACAAAAAAATATATGGTATGAAAGATTACTAAACCGATTGCCGCAACAAGTGCAATGAAAAAACCCATTAGCCCTACTAGGCCAACCCAACCCCTTGTGAATGTTAGAAATATTAAGGCGTAAAGGACACCGAGGAGTATCAAAGCAAGTGGGACGTTATAAGGAAACATCCGTTTCCAGCCCAACATTAACAGAAGAAAAAAAGGTACAAATACACAGAGCAAAAATGTATTTATTGTATTCCACCTAAATGTTAAAGTGGATTGTTCAACTTGATCCAATCCACTCATTTCGGATAGACCTATAAGACCGAATAACACTAAAATCGTAAAAACCGTCCAATTAAGGGCTTTTGGATTATTTGATTCCCCCATTTTATGCCTCCTCAAGATATTGTCATTATATTTCTAGGATACTCTACTTTTTCAGTAGTTTCCAGATTATTCAATTAATTAGGTGATTTTGAATGCGATTTTTTCGGGGCCGACATATTTTATTGAGCTGGTTCCAATCACTCCAACTG
The DNA here is from genome assembly GCF_016908495.1 of Rossellomorea pakistanensis. Classification (GTDB taxonomy): domain Bacteria; phylum Bacillota; class Bacilli; order Bacillales; family Bacillaceae_B; genus Rossellomorea; species Rossellomorea pakistanensis. Next base: position 196,625 of record NZ_JAFBDZ010000006.1, read on the forward strand.
TATCTAGAATACCATGTGGGTTTAGTAACGATACTGACATGGCAAAGGCGATTTGTTTTTGAGGAGTGAACGTAACGGTTTCTTTCTTTTCTTTACCACTAGGTTGACTCCGCCACGTCATAACACCCATATAGATTAAAAACAAAATTCCCGCTACAAATAGGCAAGCTTTTTCCAGTATGAGCCAAGAACGGCCACTAAAAACCCCTAACACGGCTAAGGAAATGAGTAGGGTGTCACATTTAGAAGCCGTAATGATCACTGGTAATGCCCTGATAAAATTGGGCTGGAGAGCACCTTGATTAAACACAAAAACATTTTGGACACTTAATGGCGGGATCAGGCCAAATGCTAGTATAAAACCATGGAGAATGGCTTCTAACATATTTACTCCCTCCTAAAATCAACAATAGATTAATTTTATAAGAAATGTTTGACATCGTCTTCTTTAAAGCCTTAGCCACAGATAGCTGTAATACACCTCCAGGAATTTTCTTCACAAAAGATCATATTGTCAAATCGATTTTTGCATTCCACCATATTCCTTAGCAGGATTTCAGAATGAAGGAGAGAATTCCTATTATGGATAAAAGAAAGGGAAGGGAGTGTAGAAATGGGAGCATGGGGAGCGGGAATTTTTGACGATGATACAGCCTGTGATGTAAGAGATGACTTTATTGATTACTTGGAAGAAGGTTATTCTGCTGAAGAAGCATCTCAAATGATCATCGAAGAATATTCAGAGGAATTTACGATTGAAGACGATTTTGAGGTAATGTCTTTAGTATATGTTGGATTAGCCGCCATACAATTGGAGAAAAATTGTCTACAGGAATCGATTCGAAAGATGTCTATACAATTAATTGATCGTGGTGCAGATCTTGAGCTTTGGGAGGAAGCAGATGCCCAAGACTATGAAGAGAGAAATAAAGTCTTAAAGGAACTAAAGCAAAAACTAGTCAATTTCAAATATTTATAATAAACGTTTTTCAAGGAAATATGAGTTAATTTTAGTGTGAATAGATTACTTAGGAGGTTTTGCAAAATGGAGAAAGTCCAAGAATATCTTCTTCCAAACCCTGACTCAGGCCCATATGGAATGACTGTGGGGCAAGACAATGCTATTTGGTTTACGGAAAACAGCGGAAACAGAATTGGAAGAATCACCACCTATGGTGAAATAACCGAATTTGTTGTCCCGACAGAAGATGCAGGACTTTCTGTCATTGTATCCAGCATGGATGGTGATTTATGGTTTACAGAAAATAAGGCCAATAAGATCGGACGTATCACACTAGATGGGGAAATTACAGAGTATTCTTTACCGAATACAGAGTCAGGGCCGTACGGGATAACAGAGGGTCCTGACGGTGGACTTTGGTTTACGCAAATTACAGGGAATAAAATCGGAAGAATTTCAACATCAGGCGAGATTCAGGAATACACACTACCTAAAGCTGGTTCCTTCCCGTCTTTCATCGTTACTGGTTCAGATGGTGCTCTTTGGTTTACGGAAAATCAAAGTAATCAAATTGGTAGAATCTCCACAGCAGGTAAAATCACAGAGTTTTCTATTCCTACAATGAATTCTGGTCCCGTTGGAATAACAGCTGGTCCAGACGGTGCTTTGTGGTTTGTACAAATCATCGGAAATCACATTGGCAGAATAACAACCTCTGGTGAAATATGTGAATATAGCATTCCCACTGAAAGTGCTCGTCCACATGCTATAACTGCTGGAAATAATGGATACTTGTGGTTTACGGAATGGGGCAGCAACAAGATTGGAAGGATTACGGTAGATGGGGAGATTTCAGAGTATCCCATCCCTACCGAGAAAGCTGAACCGCATGGGATCGTTCTAGGACCAGATGGAGCGATTTGGTTTGCTGAGGAATGTAATCAAATTGGACGTTTAAAATAAAAGTGCTAGAACCACATTGCTAATAATTTGTGGTTCTGGCCTTCTTTTTTAGCAAACAAGTATAGAGTTTTGGACGAACCTTTAAAAGGTAGCTTGTTTTGGGTTCATCCTACTTAGGAAGGGAAGTAGTAATCAGCTTTTTAATAAAATTGGCAATCTTTATTTTCAACAATTAGCACATTATTCTCAACTTTAAGATGTTAATCGATAACTAGACAAAAATCAACAAAATTCGGCGTTGGGAGGAATGCATACATCTCGATTTCAATGAACATCCACTCTCCTAAAATAAACAATCACGGCAACAAACCCAATAATAGAAGTAGCAGCAATACCGATATAAGAATATTCTGGTGGATAGGTTGGGAGAAGCGTACCATTAGCGATATCTCCCGCTGCCGACCAAGGGAATAATCCTCTATGCTCTGAAGTTCCACCCATGACATTTAACATTGTCACAACAATCGTAAATACAATTGGGGGAACATAATTTTTCATTACAAGTGCTATAAGGATAACAGGTGTTGATAACATAAAGATAAAGGCTCCACCAATCGTAAATTGTTTAATAGATTCTACGATCAATGCGGAACTTAAACCATCAACCTGTGTTAATAAACCTAATATTAGGGTCAAGCTCCAAGCAACGAAAGTCAGGACCATAATCCAAATGAATAGGAGAAGTAATTTACTCATAATAAAGCTTACTCGAGATACAGGAATGGTTAGTAGATTCTTCAAAGTATCCTCAAGGTATTCGCGGTTAAAGAGATAAGCAGTAACGACACCATATAAGGGAACCCCTATGACTAATAAAGTATATAAATTCGTTTGGTAGAAAAGCTCCTCGAATTGAACAGGAGGAGTAGGATTCTGGATATAGGTAGCTACAACCACCATAAAAGGTGCAACGGCTGATCCGATGATACTTATTAAGAACATGGTTGAACGCTTTAGCTTCAGGATTTCTGTGAAAAGTAGATTAACCAATCGTGCCACCCCCGACTAATTTTGTAAAGTAATCTTCTAATCTATCCTCGCTTATCGAAATCTTGGATACTTCGATATCATTTTGTACAAACACTTTATTAATCGTTCCCTGTTGACCAAGATGTGAATAGACTCGAATAAAACCTTCATCATGAACTTCATAGTCAAAAATATCAAAATGATTCTCTAAAAGCATTGTAGCTTTATTGTCGTTTGATACTTGGAACTCAAGGTATTTTCGATTAATGTTTCTAAGCTTATCGAAGGAAATTTCTTCTAGGAGCTTTCCTTCATGGATGATTCCCATCGAATCTACCAGCTGTTCTATTTCTGATAGAATATGGCTGGAGATGAGGAGCGTAATCTTTCTTTCTTCTGCTAAAGATTTAATAAGCTTTCGCATTTCCTTAATGCCAATCGGATCTAAGCCATTTGTCGGCTCATCTAAGATTAACAGCTCTGGGTGATGAAGAAGGGCTCTTGCAATTCCTAACCTCTGCTTCATGCCTAAAGAATATTTTCCGACTAGCTTCTTCGTTTCGTTTTGTAGACCGACAATTTCTAACGCTTCTTCAATGGCATTCTTCTTGTGAACCCCTGTGATTCTTGCATTAATGAGTAAATTTTCTCTTGTTGTAAGGTTTTCATAGAACCCTGGAACTTCTACTATCGATCCAATTCTTCTTAAAATCTGCTTATGACATTTAACTAGATCTTCCCCAAATATTTCAATTTGGCCATAAGTGGGTTTAATTAATCCTAATAACATTCTAATTGTCGTTGTTTTACCGGCGCCATTCCTACCAAGGAACCCGTAAATTTCTCCTTGCTTCACTGTCATATTGAGATGATCAACTGATTTCTGTTCACCATAAATTTTTGTTAGATTGGTCGTTTTGATAATTTCATTCAAAACCGATACACCTGCTTTCATTAGCTATAGTTACAGTATAAGCAGGGGGGTTTAACTGCTTTTTAACTATTTCTTAATTATTTCTTAAATCGATTTTAGGGATTGAAAAGCCAAAGGTTGTTTTTTTCCATGGTACACTTTCTACCCATATTCTCCCACCATTCTTTTCAACTAGAGCTTTTGCAATCGCAAGACCTAATCCACTCCCACCATATAAAGGATTTCTTGATTGGTCGCTTCGATACATTCTCTCAAACACATTCTTGAGCTCATCCCTTTCAATTCCATGCCCTTGATCCCAAATGAGAAGCTGGTATTCGCGATTGCTTTCGATAAGCTCTATCCCTAAGATTCTCCCTTCTTTTCCATAATGAACGGCATTCTTAATCAGGTTGCCGATGATCCTTAAGATGCTTAACCGATCTGCGATGATACAGCATTTTTCTTCTGGAATCCTAATCTTCATTTCCATCTCTGCTTGATTGAGTACTGGCAAAAACTCAATCACTGCTTCTCTTGTTATTTCTGCAAAATCTAGCATTTCTTCCTTCAATGGCATTTCATCTGCATCAAGCTTAGCCATTTTAAAAATTTCATCAATGAGCTGCTTTAAACCATTTGATTTTCTCGAAATAATCTCAATATATTCCTGTTTTTCTGCTTCTGAAGTCGCAATATCATCTTTTAAGGCATCGACATATCCAATAATAGAAGTAAGAGGAGTCCGGATATCGTGAGAAATATTAGAAAGAAGGCGTTTTCGAGCTGCCTGGGATTGGATGGATTGAGCTTGAATCCCTTCTAGCTGTTCTATTAATTCATTCACCGAAAAAATCACTTCATTCATGACGGAATCATTATTGGTCAATAATCTAGTGTTCAAATTCCCACCAATCGTTCGTTTTAACTCTACAGTCATAAGCTTTAAGCTTGTAACAAACTTGAATCTTTTTAATAAAAGAATCAAGGTGATTAATATTAGAATAATAAAAAGAGTTCCTTTCAGTAAGCTTAAATTGTAAGGAAGATTAGTAAAAAAAATCCCACAGCTTATGATTAATTGAAGAGAGGTAAGAATCATAATTTTGTCAGTTCTCATCTTTTTCACCAACAAACTTATAGCCGATTCCCCATACCGTTTGAATAAATTGAGGATTAGAAGGATCAGCCTCGATTTTTTTTCTAAGCTTTCGAATATGGACCATAACGGTGTTGTCATCTTCTATGTAGGCGCTTCCCCAAACATTTCGAAAAACTTGAGTCTTAGTGAACACCTGTTCAGGATGGGTGACAAAGAACTTTAGTAATTCTAGTTCTTTAGCCGTTAACGATCTTTCTTCTCCTCTGATGATGACCGTGCATTTTTTGAGGTCAAGGGTCAAGCCTTTAAATTTTAGTGAGGACGAATCAAGTGAAATGCCATCGCTGCCAAGAACCATAAATCTCCTCAAAAGAGCCTTTACTCTAGCGACAACTTCATTGATGCTAAAAGGTTTCGTAATATAATCATCAGCTCCTATACTTAGGCCTACTATTTTATCGGTCTCATGATCCTTTGCCGTGAGCATCAAGATGGGTACATTGGTTTTATCCCTAAGCCGTCTACAAACCTCTATTCCATCAATCCTAGGCATCATTAAATCAAGAATGATTAGGTTATATTTATTTTGCTCAAACAGTTGAAGAGCTTCTTCTCCGTTGACAGCTACATCGATCTCGTACATTTCTCTTTCTAAATATTTTTTCAATAAATCTCTGATTTCTTGATCATCATCGGCTATCAAAACACGAATATCTCCCATGATTTCACCTGCTTTTTCATAATGTTTACTTTATTTACTCTATCAAAAAAATACATAATCTGCCTGATTATAAAAATGAGTATGTGCAGTTTGACAATATGTGTCACTAATTGTCGAGAGGTCAATATATGTTGGTTTCGGTCAAATTATGTTGGATTTTCGACGAATGATGAAGATAACCGGATAAAATAATTTCTGGGCAAATAATCGCTATATAAGTTCATAGAGCAGATAAATCTTTTCTAAAACAGTAAATTTAAGACGCACAAATGATGATTTTGAGAGTACGGGATATATATAAGGATCATACTACCCAAAAAAATCCCGAGAGACTTTACGTCTCTCGGGATTTTTTGTTCAAAGGTATTACCAGCATTTTTTGCGACGACGTCTGTCTCTGTCATCCTCACGTGCACCAGCAACTAAGTCGTCAATAATACAACGACGTACAGCACGGCAGAAATCATCTTTGTCGAATTTTGCATCGATTTTGAAGTCATTGTCTCTCCTATCTCTAATACCTAAAACATCATCATCTCTCCGGAAGCATCCCATCTATTAACACTCCTTTGCTTTGTTATTGTCTTACATTGTATTTTATGAAAGTAGAGGACAAGCGGTATAGACGATACTCTTTCCTTTAAAAAAATGTGCTTCTATCATAATGTCAATAGAACGAAGTCATAATAGTTGATAGTATTTATTATGGACAATGACTTTAAAACGGGTTTGGTTTCCTTTACTATAAGAAAAAAAGAAGTAATAGAGTAGGTGAGGACCTTGCTTGTAGCAGCTATGATAGAACGATTAGGAATTATTGTGACAGTAGCATTTGTTTTAACAAGAATTCCTTTTTTTCGTCGGTTGATTGATCAAGAAATGAAAGTGAAAACCTCTCATTCGATCTCATTGATGATTCTATTCGGATGCTTTGGCATCATCGGAACTTATACGGGTTTAATTGTGAACCCCATTGAGGCGACATTAACGAAATGGCAGTGGTATCTCAATGAAGACGAAGCGTTAGCCAATTCAAGGGTGATTGGAATTGTGGCAGCAGGTCTGCTTGGAGGGATGAGAATCGGCATTGGGGCTGGTATCATTGCTGGTACACACCGTTTTCTGTTAGGTGGATTTACGGCAGTATCTTGTGGGATATCCACCATATTAGCAGGGGTGATTGCAGGGTGGATTTCTCGATACAACAAAAAATCTAAACTCGTATCCACTTCAACAGGGTTTGCCGTAGGAATGTTAGCAGAAACCGTTCAAATGCTAGTAATCCTGCTGGTAGCAAAGTCTTATGATCAAGCCCATGCACTTGTAATGGAAATCGGCCTCCCAATGATCCTCGCAAATGGACTTGGGACAGGAATTTTTATTCTCATCATTCGAACCGTTATTCAAGAAGAAGAACGTATGGGGGCGGCACAGTCTCAGAAGGCACTAAGAATTGCTGATCGCACCGTGAAGTATATGAGAAAAGGCTTATCCTCAGAATCCGCACAATCAACCTGTGAAATTTTAATGAGGGAGGTTCGGGTTAAAGGAGTTTCGATTACAGATAGGACCCATATCCTTGCCCATGTTGGGATGGCATCTGACCATCATTTTGCCCATTCATTGATCCAAACAGAAGCAACGAAGCGAGTCATCGAAACAGGTGCACTCCTTGTGGTTGGAAAAGAGAGTATACAATGTGATCAAGCGGAATGTCCATTAGGTGCAGCTATTATCGCTCCATTAAAACAAGGTGAAAAAACCGTCGGTACGTTAAAATTTTATTTCCAAACGGAAAAAGAGATTTCGTCGATATTACTTGAACTGGTAAAAGGGCTATCAGATATCCTCAGCCACCAGCTTGAGCTTGCTGAAATCGATCATCAGAAATCATTAGTGAAACAAGCGGAAATTAGAGCATTACAGGCACAAATAAGCCCTCATTTTCTGTTTAACGCCATGAATACCATTGTCTCATTAATTCGAATTAACCCGGATAAGGCAAGAAAGCTCCTCATTTCTTTGTCAAATTTCATTCGGCAGAACTTAACGGGAACGACAAAAGCCTACTCTTCCTTAAGAGAAGAGCTGTCACATGTTGAAGCCTATCTCACCATTGAGGAAGCGAGATTTCATGACAGATTAACCGTACAATATGAAATCGACCATGAAGCATTATCGGCTCAAGTACCTTCGATTACACTTCAGCCTCTAATAGAAAATGCCATTAAGCATGGACTTAAGACGAAAGAAGAGGACGGCTTTCTCACAATCAGCATCAAAGAGGAAAGCTCTTATGTCCGGGTATCCATTGAAGATAACGGGGAAGGAATGGAACAAGAAGTTGTAAATCAGCTGGCTAACCGGCCTGTTCAGTCGATAACCGGAACAGGGATAGGTCTTTACAACATTAACGAGCGCTTAAAAAAAATGATGGGGGAAGAGTCCGCTATTCTCATCCAATCGGAAAAGGGAAAGGGAACGATCGTCACATTTACAGTACCATGTGAAATTTAGGGGGATCAAAATGAGGACAATTATAATTGATGATGAACCATATAGCCGTGATGAACTGCAGCACTTATTAAAAGCTTATGGAGATATAGTGGTGATCGGTGAGGCCAATTCTGGTGAAAAAGGGTTAGAACTGATCATGAAAGAGACGCCTGATGTTGTTTTTCTCGATATTGAAATGGCGGGCATGAACGGTATGGAACTTGCGGAAGTGCTGCAAAATTTAAAGAAAACCCCCTATATCGTTTTTGCAACAGCCTATCCAGACTATGCTCCAAAAGCATTCAGAATAGAAGCCGTAGACTATTTGCTAAAACCATTTGATGAAACACAAATCGAGGAGACGGTGAAAAGACTGCGAGAGCGTTTTCGATCCGAAGTCGTTGCTCAGAAACAGCAATCAAGGCTTGCGAGACTGGCCGTCCAGGATGAAGATAGAATCATTTATTTAAATCCACTGGATATTCTCTATGTTTCAAGGGAGGAAAGGGAAACCAATATCACGACAGCAAAATCTTCATACACGTGTAAGTATCCAATAAAGGAATTGGAAGAAAAGCTTGTCGGCTATCCCTTTTATAGAGTTCACAAAAGCTTCCTAATTAACTTAAACACCGTCGAGCAGCTAATCCCGTGGGGGAATGGGGTGTACCAAGTAAAGCTAGAAAATGTAAAGCAAGCGATTCCAGTTAGCCGGAATTATGTGAAGGAGCTGCGAGAGAGGTTGGAGTTGTAATTTTATTTGTATTAATTTTTTAAAATTGAACATGATGTACTGGTTTGTCCATACTGGATAGCGAATTTTGACGATAATTGTCGAACGGTCAATAAGTAGTGGATTATGGACAAAATATTGCCAATAAAGGACAAATACTCTACGACCCCCTAATTCTTTTGGACACTTTTGTGGTGAAACAGTACACTAGAACCAAACAAATTCAGGAATTAGGGAGGGATATTCTCTATG
>NZ_JAFBDZ010000007.1 GCF_016908495.1 Rossellomorea pakistanensis
GACTTGCTCATTTGTGTAAGAACCATGTTCTTACGTTGTAAATCTTTTAGAATTAACGTTGACGTTTTGTCTTGTTCAGTTTTCAAGGTTCAATAAGGTAATATTGGAGCGGGTGAAGGGAATCGAACCCTCATCATCAGCTTGGAAGGCTGAGGTTTTACCACTAAACTACACCCGCATATTAAATTCACTGGTCGGGAAGACAGGATTCGAACCTGCGACCCCTTGGTCCCAAACCAAGTGCTCTACCAAGCTGAGCTACTTCCCGATATGGCTAGAGTTAGTAGCGAATCAGTATCAGCTTCGCACACTAGTTAGATTAGGAGTGGCGCGCCCGAGAGGAGTCGAACCCCTAACCTTTTGATCCGTAGTCAAACGCTCTATCCAATTGAGCTACGGGCGCATAAATTAATGTTTGGTTGGTGCGGCCGAGAGGAGTCGAACCTCCACGGGGTTGCCCCCACTAGGCCCTCAACCTAGCGCGTCTGCCATTCCGCCACGACCGCGTAAAAGCGACATTCACTATGTTACATCTTATATTAATTTATGTCAACAACTTTTTTTAAAAAATTAAATGCGGGTGAAGGGACTTGAACCCCCACGCCTTGCGGCGCCAGATCCTAAGTCTGGTGCGTCTGCCAATTCCGCCACACCCGCGTATTCAATACAAATGGTGAGCCATGAAGGACTCGAACCTTCGACCCTCTGATTAAAAGTCAGATGCTCTACCAACTGAGCTAATGGCTCATTAATGGCTGGGCTAGCTGGATTCGAACCAACGCATGACGGAGTCAAAGTCCGTTGCCTTACCGCTTGGCTATAGCCCAATGTTGTACTCGTTTTTGAAGACGAGGATTCTATATTAACATCACAAGAAGTCGAAGTCAATAACTTTTTTTAAAAAAATAACATTATGACCCGTACGGGATTCGAACCCGTGTTACCGCCGTGAAAGGGCGGTGTCTTAACCGCTTGACCAACGGGCCATGTTCAAGATCATACATGGCGGAGAAGGAGGGATTTGAACCCTCGCGCCGCTTACACGACCTACACCCTTAGCAGGGGCGCCTCTTCAGCCACTTGAGTACTTCTCCTCAAAAAAATGGCTCCGCAGGCAGGATTCGAACCTGCGACCGATCGGTTAACAGCCGATAGCTCTACCACTGAGCTACTGCGGAATAATTTAGAAGCAGTTGATAAATCTTCGCAGTATTTGCTGCGACTCTTAGAATTATATAACCCTTTAGACCCTTTGTCAATGAGTTTTTATTCAAATTCTTTTAAGGTATTTTAACTTTTATTTTCCTTAGTTATTTTTAATTTCCCTCCACATTTTCCACAAACATACCTAGCTGTATTGATCCTCTTCTTTCTCTTAAAGAGTAACTGACATGATTGACAGGTGTAATAAATTACTTTCCTGTTAGATGTTGTTTTAGTTAATGGACTACAGAATCTAGGTGCTCCTACTCGATTTAATAGTTCTTTGAAATCACGGTCTCGATGCTGATAACCTTTCCCTTCTAAATGAAGATGATAGTGACATAACTCATGTTTAATAATTCCAGAGATCTCTTGTTCTCCGTATTCATCCAAATACTTTTTGTTAATTTCTATATTATGAGACCTCAGCAGATACCTCCCCCCTGTTGTTCTCAAACGCAAATTAAAATATGCTTGATGCCGAAATGGTTTATGGAAGTATTGAAGGGAAAGTCGTTCCACTAAGGACTGCAACTCGTTGTTCTCCAATATTAAAGCCTCCTTACTTACGAACATGACAACCTATTTTAACATATAGTAGTGATAACCCATTAAAAGGAGGAGAATTCATGCCTAATTGGCTTCAAAAACAAATGAGGAAGGCGTACTTAGAAAAGGACCGTTACCAAATTAAATTACTAAACCAATGTTGGTTTTTCTATAGAAAGAAGCACTGTTCATAGGAAAAAGTGGAATGTCTAGCTGGTATAGAGAAGTTCCAATCAAGGTAACAACTATAGCCACTTTCCCTGTTCCCACGCCCTATGGGAAACAGGAATAAAAGAAGACAAGCCTCTAGAAAGAAAATTCCCTTTCCAGACAGCTTGTCTCGTGACTTCGACTAGCTTTTTAACTAGATTAAAAAATTTTATTGATCTTTAGGAGCTAACATCGTAAGGGAGACTCTCCCCTTTTGAATTTCTACTCCTTCTACCCATACGGATACGACATCGCCAACTGAAACCACATCTAATGGATGTTTCACGAACCCTTTTTTCAATTTTGAAATATGAACAAGACCGTCTTGTTTGACTCCAATATCTACGAATGCTCCAAAATCCACTACATTTCTAACTGTCCCTTGAAGCTCCATTCCTTGTTTAAGGTCCTCCATTTTCAGTACATCAGTTTTAAGAAGAGGTTTTGATAATTCATCCCTTGGATCCCGACCAGGACGAACTAGTGCGTCCATGATGTCTTTTAAAGTTAGTTCCCCAATCTTTAGTTCCTCTGCAAGTTCTTTTTGATTAACATTTTCCAATCGGTTTTTAAATTCGTTGCTTCCAAGTTCATTTGCATTTAATCCTACTCGATTTAGAAGATTACGAACGGCATCATAATTCTCTGGATGAATCGGGGTTCTGTCTAATGGTTCATCCCCGTCGACTATTCTTAGAAAACCGATACATTGTTCATACGTTTTCGCTCCTAAGCGAGGGATCCCTTTGAGTTGTTGACGAGATGTGAATCTTCCTTCTTCTTCTCGTTTATTCACTATATTGTTCGCAACAGTCTTGGAAATGCCCGCTACATATTGAAGGAGTGAAGAGGAGGCAGTATTCGCATTTACCCCCACTTGGTTTACAACCGTTTCTACAACAAAGGTTAGAGACTCATTCAGCTTTTTTTGTGACACATCATGTTGGTATTGACCGACTCCAACTGATTTTGGATCAATTTTCACTAATTCTGCCAGCGGGTCTTGAAGCCTTCTTGCTATAGACACAGCACTTCTTTCTTCGACTTGTAAATTTGGAAACTCTTCTCTTGCAATATCTGACGCTGAATAAACACTTGCTCCCGCTTCATTAACAATAATATAAGAAACTTCAGTAGGAATCTCTTTTAATATATCAACAACAAATTGTTCTGTTTCCCTTGAAGCTGTTCCATTTCCAATGGCAACAATCTCAATATTGTATTTTGTAATCGTGTTTTTTACAGTTGTAATCGCTTCTTCTTTCTTCGCTTTTGGTGGATGCGGGTAGATAACATTAATGTTCATCATTTTTCCCGTCTCATCTACCACTGCCAGCTTACAACCCGTTCGGTAAGCAGGGTCCACACCCAACACCATTTTGCCTTTTAAAGGGGGGCTTAGTAATAGCTTTCTAAGGTTTTCTGAGAATATATGTATGGCTTGGTCTTCGGCTGTCACCGTTAGTTCATTTCTAATTTCTCTTTCAATTGATGGTTGAATAAGCCTTTTATACCCATCTTCTAACGCTTCACTTACAGCACCGGCAACTGTCGATCTTTCATTTTTTATTACCTTTTTATTTAAGTATCTAATCATTTCCTCTTCGTTAGGCTGTATCGATACTCTTATAATCTCTTCTTTCTCACCACGATTTACCGCTAGAATTCTATGAGGAACAATTTTATTCACAGGTTCGCTGTATTCGTAATACATTTCATATACATTTTTTTCATCTTGATCTTGATTCTTAACCTTTGTTTCAAGAATGCCTTTACGGAAGGTTTGGTTGCGAATCCATTCTCTATACATGGCATCGTCTGCGACAATTTCAGCAATAATATGCTGTGCACCAGTAATAGCTTCTTCAATCGTTGAAACTTCCTTCTCCTCTGAAAGGTATCGGTGAGCTTCCTCCGCTAAGCTACCTTCTACAGGAAATCCCAACATCCAGTTTGCAAGTGGCTCTAATCCCTTTTCCTTAGCAACCGTCGCTTTTGTTCTTCTTTTTTGTTTATATGGGCGATAGAGATCTTCTACTGTTTGTAATTTATCAGCGTTCACTATTTTCGTCTTTAATTCCTCTGTTAATTTACCTTGTTCCTCTATTAAACGGAGGACCTCCGTTTTTCTTTGTTCGAGGTTTTGAATATATGTCCAATTCTCCATAATAGAACGGATTTGAACTTCATCCATCGCCCCAGTTAATTCTTTACGGTAACGCGCAATAAACGGAACAGTATTTCCTTCTTCTAATAGTTGAATAACATTAACAATTTGTTTTTTATTTAGTCCTAACTCATTCGAAATTCGTTGAATTAAATGATCTTTTTCTAGAACCTGAACCACCTTATTACCTCCATCCTTTACAATCTATTTCAGTTTACCATAACTGATTATCCTATTTCTTATCTCTATTGAATTGGTTGAATATAAAGAAGCCTACTCTTTAGAGTAAGCTTCCTGCAATATAGGTAGTATCGTCAGATTTCACAGATAAACGCTGACTAATCTCATCCATGATTCCTGTAAGGGACTTCTTATATTGGAGTAAAGACTTTGTGCTTGTGATATTTAAGCCGTCAGAGTGGATTAAAAATTTTGAGTTTCTTTGGTATGAAAAGCGTTGAGTGCGGAATGATTGAGGTCTCCCGGAAAGATACCCGGTTACGGGAAGAGGATAAGTCATTTTTCCATCTGGTGAATATAGATAGAATCGAATATTCCCTACGCAGCTATAGACAAATTCTCCTGCCCTAAAGTACGCCTTAATAATGGCAACAGCAGCACCCCTTTTATGAAGAAGAGCTTCATTACAAAACCTCATTAGTGTATCTACATCTTGATCGTGATGTTTTTCAACCATTTCCGCCACTGCGTTTGAAGATTCATACGCAAATTTCCCGCTGCCTAATCCGTCAGCTAAAACACATACAAAATAATCTTCAGTAGCCGTTAAGAAGTAGCTATCTCCATTATATCTGTTCCCGTCTTTAGAGGTTTGTTTTGCAAAGACTTCGATATGATTCTTTAAAAGGTGCGTCATCTTATAAGCTCTCCGTGTTAAGCTCGGAGTGGATTGCATCCTTTAATTTCTCCACAGCTCTCCTTTGAAGTCTTGATACATGCATCTGGGAGATCCCTAGTTTCTCACCAGCATCTTTTTGACTGAGATTGTCCAAAAAGGTGTATTGAATAATGAGTTTTTCACGTTCAGAAAGGACGTGTAAAACCTTCTCAAGTACAAGTCTTTGGTCGACCTTCTCATAACCGCCATCTACATCCCCAACAATATCCAGAAGAGTGACCGTACTACCTTCAGAATCAGCCTCAATGGAATGGTCAACAGATAGGGCTTGATAGCTTTTCCCCATTTCCATCGCTTCCAAGACCTCTTCCTCTGTTACCTCTAAGTGGTCTGCAATTTCCTCGACTCGAGGTGAACGCTCGAGCTGGTTTGTTAATTCTTCTACAGTAGATTTAATCTTTGGGCCCAGTTCTTTTATCCTTCTTGGAACATGGACACTCCATGTTTTGTCCCTAAGAAATCGTTTAATCTCTCCTACAATTGTTGGAATAGCAAATGCTTCAAACGTTTTCCCATAAGAATCATCATACCTGCGAATGGCACCAAGTAATCCTATCATTCCTACCTGTGCGATATCCTCATGATAAGATTTACCTCTTGAGTATTTGCGAGCAATAGATTCCACTAAATTTCGATAGTGATGAACAAGATGATCCTGGGCTATTTCGTCATTATTTTCTTGGTATTCTTTTATCCAGCTCTTTACTTGTTCTTTCATATTTTGATTAGGTTGAGATAGTTTTGGCATCCCTCTCCACCTGCTCTCCTTCTAGGAATTTGGTCATAAAGACCGTTACTCCCTCCTTATGATGAACCTTTACTTCATCCATAAGACTCTCAATTAGGTAAAGACCTAACCCACCTTCCCTTAGGAACTCTACCGAATTTTCGGCATTATATGGTCCTACTTCTTCACGAGTTTTTTGAAAGTCGAAGCTCTTCCCGTTATCAGCAACCATGACTTCCAAACGATTATCATATAAAGCGAAACCAACGACCACTTCACCAGTCTCTTCTTTATATGCATGTTGAACAGCATTCGTAATTGCTTCACTTGTTGCAATCTTCAAATCTTCAATCGCATCATATGAAAAACCTGCTCTACTTGCTATACCAGATAATGTTAATCTAGTCACTCCAACATACTCAGGTTTTGCAGGGAGCTTCATCTCGATGTAATCAAATTCTTGCATCATTCAGCGCCACCTTTTACACCAGAATTTATATTCATAATATCTCCAAGACCCGTAATATCAAACAAGCGTCTTAGCCGATCAGATAACCCATATAAATATAACTGTCCTTCGTTTGAATTCACGGTTTTAAATAGGCCTACAAATACTCCAAGACCGGTACTATCCATATAGGTAACATCTGATAAATCAACATTTATCGTTTTCCCTTTTTCTTCAGCAGAAGACGATAAGGCTTCGCGTAGTTGCGGAGCAGTATAGGCATCTATTTCACCACTAACCTTTACATCGATTACTTGATTATTATCTTTCATATCTAGACTTATGTTCATTTACGTCACCTCATTTTGATATCACTTCAGTACATTTACCCTACTTTCAATAATGGTAAACATAAGTTAAAGTTGTTTTCGCAAAATGTTGTTACGAATAGAAAAGCAGAAGCAACTTGAACAGCTCACGAAACTAATTTCCATTTTTCAATAAAATTTAATGAACTCTTTTTAAAATAATGAGTGTAAAATCATCTCTTAGTTGAAAATGTTGCAGCTTCTCCAATTCCTTATAAACTTTTGTAACAATTTCTTGTGCAGGTAGATGAATATTTTTTTCTATATATCCAATTAAGTCTTCCCTTTCAATAAAACCTTCATCTGTTCGACATTCTGTTACACCGTCAGAAAGCAAGATTATCGCGTCTCCAACTTCCACTCTTTTTTCGTATTGTCTATACTTTGCTTTTTTATCAACACCGAGTAAAAGCCCTTTTGCATCCAAATCCTCAAATTGCTTTTCTTTAGCATGATAATAAAAACCAGGCTCATGTCCAGCTGAAGCATAGTGTAAAATATTTCTCTGTGTGTCGAACATACCATAAAACATTGTAATGAACATACTCGGGTCAACATTTTGTTCAACAACACGATTTAAGCTTTCTAATACCATATGTGGAAAAGATCGATTCTCCGGAAGACTATCCATCGCGTATTTAATCATTGACATGCATAATGCTGCCGGTATTCCCTTTCCGATAACATCTGCAATGGCAACGCTAATGGAAGATTGATCATCCTGTACAAAATGATAATAGTCTCCATTCATTTTTCTAGCGGGTACACTGATAGCACCGATATCAAGTGATTCAACATTAGGAATACTTGTACCAAGCAAGGTCTGCTGCATATTGGAGGCTATATCAATTTCCGTATTCAATTCTTGTTGTTTAGATCTTAAGCTTTGATGCTCCCTATAAGCAAAGCCATAACCAATCATCACCTCAAGAAGGATGTCAAAAGAGTGAAGAATCTTCTCAGAGAGATTCGGTTCCATCTCTTGGATGATACTTCTATGTAAACTGATAATTTCTTCAGGGGATATGTTATGTTCGATTGTCTTCCGGCTAAATTTCTGTCCTAAATAAAGTGCCTGTTCATCTTGTTGCTTTAAATAGGTTTCAATAATTTCTTTATATTTAAGATCCATTAATTCTCTAAAACTCATTGCTCTCCCCCTAGCGAATCCACTTTATCGCACGAATATCTGTTCCATCTCCCGGGGTAGACTCGACATTAAATTCATCCATTAAGCGCCTTACTCCTGGCAAACCGGCTCCTAATCCCCCAGATGTGGAATATCCATCCTCCATTACCTTGCGGATGTCATTAATTCCTGGCCCATTATCTAAAGCAATGATTCGAACACCTTTTTTTCCACTTTCAAATAGCTTTTCAATGCAAATTTGCCCATGACCGGCATATAAATAGATGTTTCTCGCAAGTTCAGAGATAGCTGTCGTGATTCGTGCCTGATCAACAGTCCCAAACCCAAGTTCACGTGCCACATTACGACCTAGTTGACGTGCTGCCACGATGTCCCATTCATTGGTAATCTTTACGCAGGATTGGATTTCCATAGACTAGTCCCCCAGTTCCTGTTGTAATTTCTCCAAACCTTTTTCTAAATCCATAGCGGTTAGGACATCTTCTAAACGAATTCCCAGTTCGATAAGAGTGATAGCAACTGCCGGCTGTATTCCGGTAATAACCACTTTAGCTCCCATCAACCTGGACATATTAATCACATCTCCAAGAACTTTTGCAATAAAGGAATCAATAAAGTCAATAGACGTAATGTCTAAAACAACCCCCCTAGCACTTGTTTCATGGATTTTGTGTAATAAATCTTCTTGAAATTGAAGCGCCGTTTGATCATCTAATTCCCACTGAATCGAAATTAAAAGACAATCATGAAGCTTTAGAATCGGAATTCTCATATCGACCCCTCCGTAGTAACAATTTTACGATTTGTCATTTCTAGAGCTTGTTCGATTCCTTTTCTTAACGTACTATTGGTATGGAATTGGTTTAAGTTAATTCCCAAATTCACAATCGTCTGGGCAATTTCCGGGCGGATTCCTACTAACATACATTTTGCGCCTACCAACCGAACCGCATCTGCTGCTTGTATGATATGATGAGCCACCATGGTATCCACAACCGGTACTCCTGTGATATCGATTAATACTACCTCAGCACGGTGGTTTACAACACCGCTTAGTAAGTTTTCCATAATCAGCTTAGCTCTTTCAGTATCAATGGTGCCAACTAATGGCATGACGGAAATCTTATCAAAAACTGGAATTAGTGATGCTGAAAGCTCCTGTAAAGCAATTTTCTGTAATGAAACGGTTCGATCCCATGTAGTGGTATAGGCATTGACGATTTCATTGTGCATCGGAGACATCCATTTATCGAGTTTATGTACAAAGTCTGCGTAATTCTCTTTATTAATCGTTCCTATTTCCATTAAACCATCGTAGACTATTCGGTCAAAAATTCTTAGCCCACTCGTTACAAAAGCTAACGGCCACCCAAGACGAACAACTTTCTCGGCAAATCCTTTTAATTTTGAAGAATAATCATCTGAATCTTCTAAATTTGAAATAATTAAATCAACAAAGTCATGACTCGTTTTGGAAAAAACTTGTTCAGAGATCACCTCTAAAACCTTTTCGTCAGCTTCTGCCTTTACCCTTTCTTTCCATTTTTCTACAAGGTCTGCCTTGTTTTCCAGTATGAAATCTTGCACTTGACTATACATGTAGTCATCTCCATTCTACCATATCCATTTTCTATTAATTTTCCTAAATTGAAGTTGTAACTTTATTTTAATGCTATTAATCATATACTTCTTTGAATCTCACTCAACCTTAATGAACTTTTTCATCCATGTTACTTTCCAAATTCCGTATATTAATATTATAAAGCTCATAGTATAATTTGTCATTTAGTGAGGAAAAGTGAAGATGGCTAGATTAGAGAGGGAATGGCCAAGGTTGCCACTTCCATTGGCAACGCCATTCTAACTGAACACCGTGAAAGCGAAAAATGACGGTATAAAAAAAGCTCTATGGTGCCACGAAAAACCGAAATAGAGAAAAAGACGGTACGAAAAGAGCTCTTTGGCGCCATGAAAAACCGGAATAGAGAAAATGAGGGTATGAAAGAGATCCATGATACCGTAAAAACAGAAATAATGTTATTACTTTTGTAGGTTTTATAGGGATCAGAGGACCTTTTGAGGACGTCATTTACTTTTCGAGTTTTTATGACCTTATAGACTTTTTTTAAGGTTGGCATTTTTCTATTGTATGCTTCACGACCACATACAACTAGCGGAGTGTCATTTTTCTTTTATACTTCCTCGTTTTATCAGCGAGCATGGTCCTTATGATTTGACTCGGCTTATGACTCCTGCCGGGTCTAAACACTCATGCCTGACAAGCATTACCAAGTCTTAAAGAAGCTTTTAAACACAACAAAAAAACACCCCTCGGATTGGAAGAGCGTTTCTTTTAAAACTGTATAAGTCCGACACTAATTTGTAGAGCGTCATCTACTTTTTCCATCATTTCATCATCTAGATGGGTAATTTTATCCGTTAAGCGCTGTTTATCAATCGTTCTAATTTGTTCGAGCAAGATAACGGAATCTCGTTCAAAGCCATATCGCTTTGCATCAATCTCAACATGAGTAGGCAGTTTTGCTTTTTGGATTTGGGCTGTGATAGCAGCCACAATCACAGTGGGACTAAACCGATTTCCTATGTCATTCTGAATGACTAGTACTGGGCGTACACCACCTTGTTCAGAACCAACAACAGGAGATAGGTCCGCAAAATACACGTCACCACGTTTAACAATCAAAGGTTTAGCCTCCGCTTACTAATCGTTCGACTGTGTGCTCTGCCTCGTATTCCGCTTGAATTGCCTCAGAAGCAATGGCCAAATTAATTTTAGCCATTTCCATATATCCGCGTCTCATAGATTCACGAATTTGGCGTTTCTTGCGTTCACGTAAATACATTTTAGTCGCACGATAAATAAACTCATTTCGATTCACATTTTCTTGTTCAGCAAAGCCGTCTAGTTCCGTTACGAGCTGTTGCGGTAAGCGAATTAAGATTTCTGTTGTTGTTGCGCTGGTTTCAGACACAAACTACACCTCCACAAATCACTACAAATACCGTTTCGTTTAAATACCATACCTATCATACCATCTATTTAGGCAAGATAAAAGACAAATTGTAAATTCTTTCTCTATTATAGGCTTAAAAGTGCTTTAATTATGCATATATCTTCTATTCTACATGATTTTTCAAAAAATCACTAGATACTAGAAGCTTATTCGACACTTCAATTGGTTTTTCGTTTTGAATATAAATTCTTGGAACACGATTTGATATAATACAAGGAATTTCGTAATTGATGGTATCAAGCCTTTTTGCGACTTCATCCATAGAAATAAATCCTTCTCCTTGACTGCCAATCAATGTAACTTTTTCACCTAATGGGATTTCTTCAGAGAGTTTCACCATACATTGATCCATACAAATCCTCCCGATAATCGGGGCTCTTTTATTATTCACTAAAATTTCTTGTCCCTGAAGCTTTCTTAACCACCCATCGGCATATCCAATTGGAATTGTACCAATCCATTCTTCTTGACTCGTTTCATAGGTTGCTCCATAGCTGACTTTTTCCCCTTCCGATAATTTTTTCACCAGAGATAAACGTGAATGTAAGGAGAAAACTTGTTTTAATTCAAAGGGTAATCGATCTTTTATTTCTATTGATGGCGAGAGCCCATACATTGAAATTCCTACCCTTACAGAATTAAAATGAGACTCTGCAAACCTTAAAGTTGCTGCACTATTGGCAGAGTGAATATATTTAGGAGGAATTTCCAGTGAATTCTTCAACTCTAAAAAGGTTTTCAGCTGCTTCCTATAGTAGCTTTCATCGAGTTCATCCGCTGTCGCAAAATGGGTGAATAATCCCTCGAAGACAAAATTTGATTGAGTGTTGATATATTCCTCAATCATTTTTAAATCTTCCACTTCCCTGACACCGATGCGCCCCATCCCTGTGTCACATTTTACATGTAAGTTCAGGAGATCATCTACATTTAGAAACTTTCTAGCTTCTTTTAACCAATCATAATAAAAAACAGTAAGTGAAATTTTATTCTCACAAGCAAGTTTAACATTTTCAGGTCTAGTAGCTCCAAGAACTAATATAGGAGCATCGATTCCGTTACGCCTTAACGCTAATGCCTCATCCAAAAATGCTACTGCGAGTCCATGGGCACCATTTTCAAGTGCTGTTTTGGCCACTTGAATATCTCCATGCCCATACGCATTGGCTTTTACAACTGCAAACATATGAACATCCTGAGGCAAATGTTTTTTAATAGATGTAACATTATGCTTTAGGTCATCTAAATTGATTTCAACCCATGTATCCCTATAAAATTGCGTCTGAGTTTCCATCTAATCACTTCCAAAATTAAAGACTCTCATTCAAACGAGAACGATAACTTTGATTATTCAACGAATATGGAAAACTGTCAAATACTAATAGAGAAATCTGTAAATGAATTGTTGGTTATCATTCCTTAAATTTCTCATACCACCAAATTATGAATATGCCCACTCGAGTACAAATATGAACAAAAAAAGAAAGACTGTTGCAAAGCTTCTTACCTTGCATCCAGTCTTTCTGTGAACTATTTATTACTTACTCATTGAACCCTGAACCGATTGGGCCACGGAAATCATTTCTTCCGGTGATAGATCTTGTGAAGCAAGCATATAGTCTACTCCATCAAAAGTCCAGCGGATGGAATGGTCAGTCATTGCCCCCATTGTATATCCAAGGTTTACGAGGTCTCCATTAACCGTTGTTGAAACGGTCATCGTTGGGATTACCTCTGACTTTTCTTGTACAAGTGTATAGGATTTTTCACCCTCATAGGTTAATACAACCCGTTTACCAGTTGATGTTAAAATCTCCTTTTCATCCACTAGTTCTGTACCCGTAATTTCTGTTGTCGGATACAGTACTGTAAACTCTGAATCACTGACCTTTGCATTAACTGGGACTTCTAATTGGGCTCCCGTCATGTTTTTCTTCATATCAAAATCTTTTTTCTCAAAGCTTGCTTTTGTATCCATTTTCGAAAACTCAACCGTTACAAGGGCATTTCGGTCCGCATCCATCACTTTAACTGAAGCAGGTGTTAAATCTTTTTTGTTAAAGCTGATTTCTTGGGTAGGAAGCATTTGGCTATTTTGGTATCTTGTTTTCGTTTCGAAAACATAATGGTTTTTCGTCTCTTTAAATTTAGCTTCCTTATCTTCCTTAATATCTTTTACGAGGGATTCAAATAAATACGCTTGACTACTGTTAGATGGCCATTCACTTTGAAACTTAAAGCTTTTGTTGAGGGCTGGTGTTAAAACAAAAACCCCTTCTTCATTTCTCAAAATCATTTGGCTTTGATCTCTGGCTTCATTTTTCAAATGAACACGATAATAATTGGGATCATTATGCCAAACCTCAACATCATATGTTTGCGGCTCTTCGCCTACTTGGAGGGTCATTTTGGCATCCGCCTTATACCCCTTGATATCTTCCACTTTTGCGCTAAGATCTTTAACAACATCTTCTTGCGATTTTGCTCCACATGCGGTAAGGACGAGAACCGTCACCATGGCTGCTAATAAAATCAATAATTTTCCTCTCATTCTTTCAACCCCTTTTGTCTCTGATACGGTTATGAGAGAGGGGAAAGCTTGCCACCCACAATGAACTTTCTTATCTTTATTCATCCGTCCTTTTAACAAAAAAGATGACAGAAAGTGATTAGAGAATGATCAAGCCTTGTCTCTCCTATTGCACTATGAATATATGAGACAACCTTGGGGATTATGCTATGAAAGATGACAAGCCATTTGATTATTTTTCAATCACAACCTGTGCCACAGCATACTCTTTACTATGACTAATAGATAAATGTACACCTTCTATCTGTGGCCTCATAATGTAGGGTTTCCCCATCGCATCCTTCATAATTTCGATATCCAAGAAAGACAAACGAGAACCGATTCCAGTTCCTTCTGCTTTCGCATAGGCTTCTTTTGCCGCAAACCTCCCCGAAAGAAATTCTCCTCTTCTATCACTACGCAACGACAAGTATTCATCCTTTTCCTTGTCCGTTAAAATTCTATCTAAAAATTTCGGTTGTTTACTGGAAAGGGCTTTAATTCTTCCAATTTCTACGATATCTACACCAATCCCTTTAATCATATTCATTTCATCTCCTTCTATTTATATAAATACAAGCATATGTTTCTGTACTAAGAGGTAAAATGAGTGCCATTCAACTCTAAAATCGTTACAATAATCATTAAGTAAGACTCTTTTCGTAAACTTTGTTGTTCTTGGTCAAATATGATAAATAATTCAAGATTAGTAAAACATCCATTGCTTTGATGAAAAATGCCCCGAAACCTTCATCATTATGGGTTTCTATTCTTGTTTGAAAAGCAGCGATCTTTGCGAAAACAGCCTTAAGTATAGTGTAGGAGGGGAAAAATTTGTTCGTTCGAACAGAAAGCTTCTCACAATTCATTCGATTCTATCCTATCATTTCCATCATCGTCTTTATACATTTGGTTTTATACGGCATGACTATTCTTCCACTTGTGCCTCACTTATGGGTATATGAACAATTAGCGGGAGTGAATCTTTATATTTTTAACGGTGAATGGTGGCGACTCTTTACCCCCATTTTCGTCCATATGGGATTTGCTCATTTCTTATTCAACTCATTTTCATTAGTATTATTTGGTCCAGCTTTGGAACGATTTTTAGGTAAGTTCTGGTTTGTAACCGTATATTTAGGTACGGGAATCATCGCCAATATTGCTACCTACTTATTTAAACCATTAACATATAGTCACGTCGGGGCTTCAGGAGCTATCTTTGGGTTATTCGGTCTTTACTTAGCCATGGTCATCTTTCATAAACATATGCTAACTCGACAAAATAAACAAATCATCCTTCCGATCGTTGTTATCGGATTAATCATGACCTTTGTCCAATCAGGAATAAATCTTACCGCACATGTCGTCGGTTTACTAGCAGGGGTAGCCATTGGCTGGGTTTTATTACCTCGGTTAAAAAGGACGTTTTAAGATTTAATCGGCGCTCAATATGTAACATCCGAATACGAACATTATAAGATTTTGTCGAACGGTCAATATCTATTAGAGTTTGGACAAATTAATGGCCGCAACGGACAAATTAGTTGACGTAATAGTCAATTCAGACTCATTTTTGGACAAATTAATGAATTTCAATTCCTTTATCATTAGCAAAGGGTTGACCCTATCATTAGGTCAACCCTTTACTCTTAAAATTCATCCATTATGGGGCCGTCATCACCCTTATGGAAATGAATCCTCGTACCGGTTGAATGATGATCTGGCTGATACCAATGATAGACTTCATTAATGGCTTCTGTTTCTAAGTCCACGACTTTCCCTACTGCACCGCCAACTCCAGATTTTATTGTTACACGTAAAGTCGCTAAGTCTTTTTTAGTCTGAAACCAACTCTCGGTTACCTCCAATGATTGAATACGATTCTTTTTCATATAAACGGTATGTTTCACAATGTTTCTATATCTAACAGCCAATTGATGATCGTTTATATTCCATCCCGCAGCTAGATATTTCCCATATCCTATCAAGAGTGCCGGAACTAAGAGTAATAGTGAATACAATCCTATAGGCCAAAAAATAATCGGCAAGGCAATGACAACAGGGAGAACGACTAAACAATGTCTAAATAGATATCTTTTCAGAGCACGTTTTGGTACGGTTTCATAATCTAAATCCAAATTATATTGAGGTAAAATGGTCGATAAAATATTCTCGATTTCTTTCTTTTTCACCATTGGCAGAAGTTTTATATCTGTACTGTCCTTATCCAGCACTGATCCCCCAGCACTCTCAATTTGAACGGTGGCGTACCCAAGAGGTTGTCGGATTAAATTCTCAAGGATGCGAATTCCTTGAATTCGATTAAGAGGAATCGTCGTTTGTTTCTTTTCAAGAAGACCTCTTGTAATAATGATATCTGTGTCTATTTTTTTCACGGTAAAGTTAGCATTCACAAGTATAGTACCAAAGATCGCTAATCCATAGGCGAGCAGTAATCCAAGGAGCACCACCACACTAACAATAAGAACGCCACTTCTGACAAATTCCTCTAGCTCTTTAAAAACCAACTCATAAGGAATAATTTCGTTAAACTGAGATAGAAATAGCATCGCACCACCTATTACGACACCAATTCCACCAGAGGTTACCGCCATGAGGATGAGGTCTTTAAATGACATCTGGTAAATGACTTCTTCCTGCTGTTTATCTTCGTGTTCGAGTTTAGATGAATTCCCTACTTTTTCGGAATTCCTTTGTTTTTTTGCATTATAAATAATCTCTTGAAGCTCTTTTGCATCCTCGAGAGAAATCGCGGTTAATTCCGCTTCTGCTTGTGATTTATCAGAAGCACCTGCTGTTTCTACCTTTATTTTCACCAAACCAAACGGTCTATGAATGATGCTTTCCGTTGAATTTAAGCTTTGAATTCGATCAAAGGGAATATATCTCTTTTTCTTAACCCATAAACCATATTCTATTCTAAGTTCATCATTTTCTATCCAATAGGTAAAACGCAGCCACTTAATGATCCCAAATGCCAGAACAAAAACAAGAGTAACGACAATTGCAAAAAAAGGAAGATTATCAATAAAGAAATTTCCAGATGAAGATTCACCGCGATTCAGAAAAATAAGGAAGATGAATGGAATAATTAATTCTTTTAATTGTTTTAAAAAGCTAGCAACCGCAGATATTGGATGAAGCTTCTTCTTCTCAGACATCATCTTCCGCCACCCTTGCTAATGAGGAAATTGAATCACGTAATTCATCTGCTTCATACATATCAAGTGCCGGAATCTCGTGGGTCGTAGCAGCAGTAGAAATGGTAATCGTCGCAAGCTTATACTTTCTTAAGATCGGACCCTGAACAGTATCGACATGTTGTACCCTGACCATAGGAACTAGAGTTCTTTTAATAATAATGACTCCGTGCTGCAATTCAATTTCTTGTTCTCTTACTTCATACCTCCATCTTTTCCAGCGAATGTATGGAATGATTCGAATAAACAAAATTGCATAAATAATCGTAAAAACTACTGCTATTAAAGAAACCCAATAAGGCCAATCAAATATAATCGTTAACACAATGCTTGCAATCGTTAAAATTCCAATAATTGCGGAATGAATCATTCCATATAATCTCCAGACCGTTAATGCACGTTCTGAGATCCTTCTATTGGGTGCTCTATTCACGCCTACCCCTCCCAAAAACTAACATATTATCTATACCTTTCTATTGTATACGAATCTGTAGTCCTTTTGGTTTCATCTTCAAGGAATTCGGACGAACATACAAGAATACTTTATGATAGCATAGTCATGGACAACAGACTTCATACAAGAAAAGCAAGCATCTTCAGGACCGACAATAAAGCGGATCTAATAATTACTCACGCTCAAATTTATGAGTAAGGGCAAAATTATGTTGGCGCGGTCAGTTTTTGTGGAGAAAACCATGATAATTTGTAATAGGATAGGTTTCCGAAGCTTTTAAGGTCGTATTTTTACTTTAGTAGATTTTTATGGCATCATTGAGTTCTTTGCTTACCTTCATTTTAGATTCTGCTTGTTTTCATGGCATCGTGGAGCTCTTTTCTTACCATGATCCTCACTTTTGCGATTTTTCATGGTATCATTAAGCTCTTTTCTTACCACCATCCGCACTATTTTTGATCTTGAACTCCATGATTCTCTACATTATCAGGACTAATAAAAAAAGAGGCTAACCCATATGGATTAGCCTCTTAAATCATTAAGATTCTTTTCTTGTGCGGCGGTTTCCGCGTTGTTGTTTACCTCTTGATGAAGAGTTGTAGCTTCTGCCGCTTCTTCCTCTTGAAGAGCCACCTTTTTTATCTCCTCTACGGAAATCACGCTTATCTCTTCCTCTTTTTTGTGGAAGTGGGCGTTCTTCTGTAATTTCAACAGGGGTATTGTCAGGCTCTTTTGTCAGGATGCGTAGTGCAGCTGCTACTACTTGTTCAGGTGTGTGACTTTCCATAATTTCCTTAGCCATTGCTTGGTAATCTTGAAGCTCATTATTTTTGATTGTTTCTACGATTTTTTCCATCGCTAAACGTTGTTGTCCTTCGAGTGCTTCATTACGAGATGGCGGCTTCATTGGAGTCATACGCTTCTTCGTTGTTTGCTCAACGATACGAAGGTAATTCATTTCTCTTGGCGTTACGAATGTCATCGCCATACCTTCTTTGCCTGCTCGTCCAGTACGTCCGATACGGTGAACGTAGCTTTCTGGATCTTGAGGAATATCGAAATTATAAACGTGAGTAACCCCAGAAATGTCTAATCCACGTGCAGCAACATCTGTTGCCACTAAGACATCAATTCGACCTTCTTTAAATTTGCGAAGTACGCTCATACGTCTAGCTTGGCTTAGGTCTCCGTGAATGCCCTCTGCTAAATAACCACGAATATTTAATGCTCTAGCTAGTTCATCAACACGACGTTTTGTGCGTCCAAAAACGATCGCTAATTCGGGTGATTGAACATCCAATAATCTTGAAAGAACATCAAATTTTTCTTTTTCATGGGCTTTTACAAAATACTGCTCAATGTGTGGGACAGTCATTTCTTTCGATTTCACACTAACCGTTTCAGGGTCAGTCATGAAATTCTCAGCAATTTTTCTGATTGGCCCAGGCATTGTTGCAGAAAATAACAGAGTTTGGCGATTTTCCGGTACATTTTTCAGAATGGACTCAATATCTTCAATAAAGCCCATGTTCAACATTTCATCTGCTTCATCCAGTACAAGTGTTTGTACATTTTGAAGCTTTAATGTGCGACGGTTAATATGATCCAATAGTCTACCAGGTGTTCCCACAATAATGTGTGGACCTTTTTTCATTGCTCTAATTTGGCGTTGAATGTCTTGTCCACCATAGACAGAAAGTACACGGACATGCTTATCATATCCGACTTTGTAAAGCTCTTCAGATACTTGAATCGCTAATTCACGTGTTGGAGCAATAATAAGACCTTGAACATTCGGTTCTTTAACGTTGATTTTCTCAACCATTGGAATTCCAAATGCAGTTGTTTTACCTGTACCCGTTTGTGCTTGACCAATAACATCCTTACCTTCTAAACTAACAGGAATTGTTCCTGCTTGAATAGGCGTTGCTTCTTCAAATCCCATACGCTTAATGGATTTAAGCGTAGAAGGACTTAATTCTAAATCTGAAAACTTTGTCAATGTTTCTCATTCTCCTTCTAAACATTAAAACGTTTATTTTATTGACATATTCGACATTTTTATAAAGAAAACCCGGCTAAAAACAGAAGAAAATTTCAAACAACCTTTATATATCACGCTTCAAAATACAGGATGTTCCAATTCTCTCTTCTTCATACCGAGGGTTAAGTTATATAGTAAAGCCGCGTTATCCTTATCGGCAATTTAGGGCATAACCCTACCAAAAAAAAGACACTCTTCTGTCGAAGAGCTTTTGCACAAAATGTGAACGATGTTAGAAACAATCTTAACACTAATATAGGAAGATTTCAATTGTATCAGAAATTGTCGCGCTATTCTTGTTTTAGAAAACGCAACCCATTTTCGAACAATTCTTCTCGATCATCATTATGGCAAATGAAATGCTCCGCTTCAGAAAATAAAAATCCTTTTTTTCTTACAAGGGATTTCTTTGAAAAGGAATTCAGTAAATTTTAAAAGATCCCTTCATACAAAACAACATCCCTTCTATAGCTTCCCACAATTGTTTAGGATTTATATACTATACCGCCTCACATAATGAACCCATTTTTAAACAGGATCAAAAGTGCTTCGATCAAGAGACTTTTCACCCTCGTTTAATCATCTTTTCTGAGAAATCTATTAATTGGAAGCTCCTATCACCATAATCCGAAAATCCAGGAATAAGATGTATAAATGCCGGGCGAGCAGCTCGACCTCATAGGGTAAAAATTTTCCAATTATTAACCTCATTAACCTTCCTCGAGTTAAATTCAATTTTCGGTTAGTTTCCACATTACAAAAATAAAATGAACCTTTCCAAAGGGATAACAGTATAAGAGGTAAAATAACATTACAAAAGGATGGATTTATTATGGATACTGGATCTCTACTATCATTGATTATTACTCCTGTGTTGATTACGATTATTTTATCGATATTAATTCCAATGCAAAAGAAATACATCGTAAGAAATGAGAAATGTAAAATTGATTATAAAAAATCAGAGATTATTTTTCAGTGGAATCGTTTTGACTATGTTTCAATAGCCGTTGCCATTTATGCGACTTTGAATACCTTAACTTTGTTTTTTCTGATCGCTAATGGCGAGGATTTTACAAACTCCTTCGTTCAATTCACTTCCAATCAGGCTCAAACATGGACATTTGTTGGATTTTTATATTTTATCATTCGAATTTCACAAATTTTAAAAGGGATTAAGGAGCTTAAAATGCATGAATAATGATCACCTCCAATCCCTAATGCTTCGATATCAGAAGGGTGACGAGGAAGCTTTGGAACACCTTTATGTCTATTTAAAGGGTCCGCTTTACGAGTTTTTATTTAGGTATTGTCGAGATGAACAGTTAAGTATAGACCTAGTACAAGATGCTTTTGTAAAATTACAACAGAATAAGGTTTCTTTTGCACCAGAAAAAAGTAATATAAAAACGTATTTATATCAAATTGGGTATAATTTGATGATAACAAAATTAAATCGACGAACGAAATGGAGGAAACTTCTTCCCTTCTTACTTTTTGAGAGAAAGCCTTCTGAATTTGATGATGAACATCTTAGTTTGCGCCAGCTATTAATGCAGCTACCAGAAAAACAAAGGGCCATTATTATTTTGCACTACTTTGATGACATGACACAAAAAGATATCGCTGAGGTTTTAAACCTTCCACTTGGTACAGTTAAGTCCCGTCTACACCATGGAATAAAAACGTTAAAAAGTATGATTGAAAAGGAGGACGACTAGTATGAAGCATCCAGATGGAAAAATTAAAAAACTGGTTGAAGAAGACCGTGTAAATATTCCTGAATTCCAGCTAAAAAAGCGAAAAATGGATTTCTTCATTGATTATCTTGCATCACCTGTTATAAATCCAATAGAAGATATTGCAGATCACACTTCAACGATTCTCCTAATCCATTTTACCCCGATTATTATGACATTTATTGGTGTGGGCGTTTATTTTCTCGTTTAACATGGAACTACAAACCTTGTTTCGTAAATGGGCTAATTTCAAATCAGAAAGTTGGAGGGAAATTGAAAGCTATTTTATTTGATTTGGACCGAACTTTACATGATCGCGATGCTTCTGTACAGAATTTTTTAAAGTATCAATCGGATTGGTTACTTCGGGACCACCCTAGTCTGGATGTTGAAGCTTTTAAAGAACGGTTTTTCGTTCATGAAAAAGGTGGTTATGTTTGGAAGGATATTGTCTACGAAAAGCTTGTTGAGGAGTTCTCACTTGAAGTGACGGGAGAGCAATTATTGGCTGATTATGTTGATCATTTCGCACAGCATTCTCAAGAAATGAAGGGTGCGTCGGAATTATTGACTTTCTTGAAGAATCAAGGTTTTAAACTTGGAATGATTACAAATGGAAAAGGGGCCTTTCAGGATGCAACCATTGATTCTTTAAAAATCAGAGACTTTTTTGATGTAATATTAATTTCTGAATATGAAGGGATAAAGAAACCAGATCCCTTTTTGTTTGAAAAGGCTACACAGGTGCTAGGCCTGACGCCTAAGGAATGTGTGTATGTTGGAGATCATTATGAGAATGATATTGTGGCTGCGAAGAGAGTTGGACTTAAGACAATATGGTTAACGAATAAAGAAATTGCCCCCTGTTTCTCTGAAGCGGAAAGGATCATTCGCTCTTTAGAAGAATGGTTAAAAGAATTAATTCGGGCTGTCCCATAAGGGTCAGGAACCACTGCGATTGTCCATATAAAGAAAAATTCTTACAGGTTCTTCTTCTATATATGGAAGTCGGGGTTCCTGACATTTTGGTCTTGGACAGTCCTTATTTTATTTGAGTCAAATCGGCACTATAAGTTTTCGTTTTAAAAAGCATGCTTGCTTATTATGAACTACTCTTTAAGTATTCTATCACTTCCTCTAATTTCATCCCTCTAGAGCCTTTTACAAGAATTAAATCATCGCTTTCCACAATTGACTTTACTTGCTTTGCCAATTTTTCTTTATTTTCAAAAGATGTGACTCTCTCTGTTCCTAGATTTTCTGCAGCACCCTTTGCGATATGGGAGGCTAAGTTTCCAAAGGTGAAAACATAATCGATGGTTGAAGTAGGGATATCCTTCCCTACTTCATAATGGAAAGTTTCCTCCTCTTTACCAAGTTCAAGCATATCACCAAGGATCAGAATTTTTTTGTTGAAGCCTTCTAATGTTGACACAAGTTCAATTGCCGCCCTTACTGATGTTGGGCTCGCGTTGTATGCATCGTTGATGATTTTTTCACCATTTTCTCCTTCTATAAGCTCCATTCTCATCGCAGTTAGCTTTAATTTTTTTAGAGCCTCTGGCATTTCTTCATAAGCAACTTTAAATTCATCTGCTATAAGCATAGCAGCAAGGGCATTTAAAATATTATGCTGTCCGAGAACAGGCAGGGAAAAAGCAATTTCTGTTGATTGATTTGTATAAAATAAACTTCCATTTGGTGTCGACTGGACCTTTGTTGGATAAAGGTCGTTTTGTGCCGTCTTCCCAAAAGTTTTCGTTTTAAATGAAAAATCGTTACCGAGTTGGTCTTGAATAAGTGGCTCTTCGCCAAAATAGACTAGAAGACCGTTCTTCTTAAGACCTTTGGTAATTTCTAGTTTAGCTTGGGCTATACCTTCCCTTGAACCTAAGTCCTGAAGGTGGGATTCACCGATATTGGTGATGATTGCTGCGTCTGGAAGCGCAATATTCGATAATTCTTCGATTTCACCGAACCCACTCATACCCATTTCAAGGACTGCTACTTCCGTAGTTGGTTCTAATGCAAGAATGGTGAGCGGCAGACCGATATGGCTATTATAATTACCTTCCGTTTTTTGGACACGATATTTTAATGACAGTAGATTGGCTGTCATGTCTTTAGTTGTTGTTTTACCGTTGCTTCCAGTGATGCCGACTACTTTTAGTCCTAACTGTTTCCGGTACGAAGTTGCCAATTGTTGAAGAGCATTTAGTGAATCCTCCACAATGATAATTGGAAGGTCTGTTGGAGGATTAGGAACGTCCTTTTCCCAAAACGAAGCTGCTGCACCGTTTTCAATTGCTCCTCTGACAAACTTATGACCGTCTACATGCTCCCCCTTAAAAGGAATAAATAAATTCCCTGCTTCGATCTTTCTAGAGTCAATACAAACATTCTTAAATAAGACATCCTGAATCTCTGTAATGTCGTTTTCAACCGTTATCATCTCTGCTAACTGGGCAATGCTTCTCTCAATCATTCATCCTACTTCCTTTCAAGGAATTTAGGGACGGTTCTCGATCGCGTTAATGCTTTAAAGCGATCGAGAACCGTCCCTCAATGGTTTAATGTGTTAAAGAGTGTTGTCACGCTTTAGGTTTGTTACATGGTGTGCTTGATGTTTTGTTTGTCTTCGTGACGCTCGAGTGCTAGTGTGACAAGTTTTTCGATTAGTTGAGGGTACTCAACTCCTGTGTGCTTCCAAAGAAGAGGGAACATGCTGAATGGCGTAAAACCAGGCATTGTGTTCACTTCATTCATGTAGATTTGACCGTCTTCTGTAAGGAAGAAGTCTGCTCGAACAAGTCCTGAACAGTCTAATGCCTTAAACGAATCAATAGCAATTTCTTTCATTTTTTCATAAATACCTTCTGAAATTTCAGCAGGAATAATTAAAGCCGTGTCACCATCTTCATATTTCGCTTTGTAGTCATAGAAGTCTTTCTTTGGAACAATCTCTCCCGCAACTGAGCATTGAGGATCATCATTTCCTAGGACACCCAGCTCGATTTCACGTGCTTTTACTCCCTGTTCAATAATAATTTTTCGATCAAACTGGAAGGCTTCTTTAAAAGCCACTGCTAGTTCTTCACGATTGGTACATTTACTAATTCCTACTGAAGATCCTAAATTGGCTGGCTTAACAAAACAAGGGTAGCCAATTTCCTTCTCGGCGATTTCATATGCCTGATCTTCTTCCTTCTCCCATGTACGACGAGTAAACCAAACATAGTCTACTTGTGGAATACCCGCTTGGGCAAATAAGTTTTTCATGATTACTTTATCCATTCCCGCCGCAGAAGAAAGAACCCCATTTCCAACGTAAGGAAGGTTTAATAAATCTAACATCCCTTGAACGGTTCCATCTTCACCATTCGGTCCATGAAGTAATGGAAAAATGACATCATAGGATTCACTGCCTGTCGAGTTTGCAGTCGACAATGTTGTACTTAATGCATTCGGGGCAATCGCTTCTCCCTCTTTGTATTCCAATACTTTAATATCCTCTACAGGACCTTGTAATTGCGGTCCTTTAATCCATTCACCCTCTGTGGAAATATAGATGGGGAACACATCGAATTTATCAGCATCAAGTGCTCCTATAACAGCTTTTGCTGTTTGGAGTGAAACTTTATGTTCAGCGGATTTACCACCATATAATAAACATAGTTTTGTTTTCATGTAAAAATAGACCTCCAGTTAAACATTAGATGTTTCTATTTTATCACTTTCATAAAAAAGAAAAAGAAGGATTCAAAAGGAAAATTTTAAATGAACCATTCAGATTATTAATTAGACACTCGCCCACTCCTATATATCTATGATCATAGTGAGTTGTCCTGATACCATCATACACTAACTGAATATTAGTAATTATTTTATTGTTCCGCCTTATTAGTATTCTATTAACAAATGAAGAAAACCTCGGTATAATCCACGTAAAGTAAACAGCTGTTTATACAAGGGGGACATCATGATGAAAAAGCTAGGTTTACTACCCAGAATCCTTATAGCCATTGCATTGGGGATTGCAATTGGTACCATTTCACCAACCTGGTTAGTTGAAGTGTTTGCAACATTTAACAGTTTGTTTGGTAATTTCCTTGGATTCGCGATTCCACTCATTATTATTGGATTTATCGCTCCTGGGATAGGAACAATGGGTAAGGGAGCTGGAAAGCTATTAGGACTAACAACGTTTATAGCCTATAGCTCAACCGTTTTAGCTGGATTGCTTGCGTTTTTTGCTGCAAAGGGATTATATCCTACTATTTTAGCAAATCAAACTTCACAAGCTTTTGAAAATCCTGAAGAGGCATTGGCAAAAGCACTATTTACAGTGGACATGCCTCCCGTTATGGGCGTTATGACGGCTTTATTAATATCATTTACACTAGGGTTAGGTATGGCTTCTCTTAAAGGAGATCGACTTCTAAATGTCATGAATGAGTTTAGGGACATTGTTGAAAAGGTCATTGAGAAGATCATCATCCCTTTACTTCCACTTCATATTTTTGGAATATTCGCGAACATGACTTATGGTGGACAAGTTGGAGCCATTATGTCCGTTTTCGCCAAAGTATTTATTATGATTATTGCTCTTCATATTTTATATCTTATGATTCAATATACAATTGCGGGTTCAGCACGAAAACAAAACCCATTTAATATGATTAAAAACATGTTCCCTGCTTATTTCACGGCACTAGGAACACAGTCTTCTGCCTCTACTATACCTGTTACATTGGAACAAACGAAAAAAATGGGGGTACGAGAAAAAATTGCGGACTTTTCTGTTCCATTACTAGCCACGATTCACTTATCAGGAAGTACGATTACAATCGTAAGTTGTGCTATGGCGGTTATGGTGATTCAAGGGGAAACTGCAACATTAGGGACCATACTTCCGTTCATTCTTATGTTAGGTGTAACAATGATCGCCGCTCCAGGCGTTCCTGGTGGAGCAGTTATGGCTGCTTTAGGGCTACTTGAATCGATGCTTGGATTCAACTCAACTATGGTTTCATTAATGATTGCATTATATTTGGCACAAGACAGCTTCGGAACAGCATGTAACGTAACCGGAGACGGAGCCATCACTGCCCTGACAGACAAACTAATGAAAAAAGACAAAAAACCAACCAAACAAACCCAACAACAAGCAAGCTAACGAACCTTTACCACTTTAAAGCACCCAGGGACGGTTCTCGAGTGCGTTAACGTATTAACGCGATCGAGAACCGTCCCCTTTTTTTATTTTACGACTAAGACTGGGCGATCTGCTTTCTGGACGACTTTATGACTGACACTGCCTAATACAAGCTCTTGTATGGCGTTTAGCCCTCTGCTTCCCATTACAATAAGGTCTGCATTAGCTTCCTGAGCTTTCGAGATAATCTCTTCTGCCGGGTCTCCTTTTAGGATTTCGACTACATATTCGATGTCGTTCTCATCTAGTATTATAGAGACTGGACTTAGCTTTTTATCACGTTCTCGTTGTAATTGATTAGGATCAATCCCCAACCAAGCATCGTGTTTTGAAGCCTCATAATCTACAACATGGACAACATTCAAGGTGTAACTCTTTTGACCCTTCAATATCTTCACAGCATGTTCTGCTGCCTTTCGCGAATGCTGTGATCCGTCAGATGCCAACAAGATTTTCTCCATCTTCGCCACCCTTTATCTCCTTTATTATCATTATTCTATCTGAAATCAGCCTATGACGAAACTCATTTGCTCAAACCTTCACAAATATCTATATTAAAAAACGCTAGCCTCTGCAAATAAACCAAATTATGAAGGGAGGTTGCTTTCTCCCTTCAATCATGGCTTGACAATACACAAAATAAAGCTAGGCATAAGGAGACGGACATGGATAGACTTTTTCATCTTTTTACTCGATACTGAAAATCCAAGACACTGATTTTATTATCGATCTTTTATTGACCTTAATTGAGGACGGATATCTGAAGAGGTTTCATGATTCGTTTCCTTTGATTAAAAGTTGCAATCTCGGTCACTCCTGAGTTTAAGAGGTCACGAATACTTTGATCAACATATGCGCCTAAATCTTCAGGAAAGTGAGCATCTGAGGATACAGTGAACGGTACACCATGAGAAGCTAAAATAGACATAAATGTTCTACCTGGACATTTTTCTTTGACTGGGAAACGATAGTAAAGCCCTGAATTTACTTCAGTGGCGACATTATGTTGGATTAAACACTCTGCAATTATATGATAAAAAGGAAGTAAAGACTCAACTTTTGGAATATGATTAAACACCTTTATATTATCAAGATGCGACATATAATCAAATAGCCCGCTTTCAATCCCCTTCTGTACAACACTGAAAAACTTAACGTATAAATCCTCTAGAACATACTCTTGAAAATGAGCTTGTGTTTGTGGATTATCAAATCCCCATCCATCTATAAAATGAATAGAGCCATTTATAAAATCGCATTCTATTGGACCTAATAGCTGATGTAATTCACCCTCTGCTCCCTCAAAATAGTCCGCTTCAATTCCTACTCTTAACGTAACACCATAGTTTTGCCACCGCTTTTTTGCTTTCTCTATTGCTACAAGAAATTCTTCCATGTTCTCAGTCATAACCTGATTTAGCCATTTACTCTGTAATTGACCAATATCTGATCCATCCAGCCTCATGTTTCCTTCAAAATAATTCCTAGTTTCCTTGAAGCGATATAAATGCTCTACTATACCTACTTCTTTTATTCCTTTTTTTAACGCTTCTTGCAGGTAAAGGTCGATCCATTCCTGATCATAAGCCCCTTTAATCAGTCTTTCTGATAGTAGATCCATTGTGTGCGTAAGCCATTCTTTCGTATGATTCAGTCGATGATTAGATTTTTTCGCCGTTTCATAAGACCTTAACGTTCTTTCCAACCATTTCATGGAATAAGGCCCTTCCTCCAAATGTACATGGTAGTCACACAACATATTTATCCCTCAATCCATTGAATATTGTTAAAATTTTGATTCGATAAAAACTCATTTGGAATGGTTCTGTTTGAAATCATGTACTGAAAAGAAGAGATTGAACACATCGAAACATTTG
The DNA here is from genome assembly GCF_016908495.1 of Rossellomorea pakistanensis. Lineage (GTDB taxonomy): Bacteria > Bacillota > Bacilli > Bacillales > Bacillaceae_B > Rossellomorea > Rossellomorea pakistanensis. The sequence goes on from NZ_JAFBDZ010000007.1 coordinate 27,899, forward strand.
TTTCCACCCCTATTTTAGAAGAGTCAAAAAGAAGAAATGCGTCGTTAGAATTTTGAGTCATAAGCGAAGAAGCAGATGACTCATCATTATGAAAATCATATACTCCATCCTTTGTAATCCCTCCACACGATACAAAAGAAAGATCGAATTGACAATGACTTAGGTTATGAATGGTCCAAGGACCAGACACTGTTTGAAGATGGGAATTGATCGCTCCTCCTAGAAGAATAACCTCCCCATCAAACCTTTTTACATCAGAAAGTTCGGTTAATAAATTTGCTACTGCCAATGAATTGGTAATTACAGTAACATTCCTTGCCTTTATATTTCTTGCGACATGCAATGTGGTCGTACCCATTCCTATCGCAACACAATCACCATCTTTAATATATGATGCCGCTTTTTTCCCCACTCTCTCTTTCTCTAAATAATACGTAGTTATTTTCTTTTCAAATTTTGATTCCATTACAAATTCATTCGCTCTAACGGCTCCACCATGAAATCGTTTTAAACTGCCTTTCATGGCTAAAATTCCAAAATCTTTTCTAATTGTTTCAGGTGTAACGTTTAATTTTTGGGCCATCTCGGTAACCAGCACTTTGTTCCGAATCTCTAACTCTTTTAATATTAATAGATGTCGTTTCTTCATATCCTTGTTTCCTCGCATTTTCTAATTCGTTTCATTAGGTAAGTAAAAGTGACTGCCCCAATCAGCCCGGAAACGCATGGTTTATTAAAAGGATTTCTATAAACCCAAGTGTCAGGAACCACAACTTCAATATGTAGAAGAAATTCTCAGGGACATCTTCTAAATATGGACAATCATAGTGGTTCCGGACCCCTTTTATAGAAATTGTGTTACCTGAACTTATGATGGGGACAGCCTACTTAACAACTAATTAGTTAGGAGCTTTAATAGCTTGATCATCTAGCCTAATATCATCAATCGCCCAATACCAATTATTCTTTGCATCGAACATTCTCCAATGAAGCTGCATTGTAGTAGCTCCTTTAGGTACTTGTATTGCACGAGTTTCATACTTATTAAGGGTATGCTGCCCACTATTATCAGAAGAATTGTCGTTACTATAGAGTAGAACTCGTTTCTCATCTCCCGTATTAAAGGTAGCGGTCACTTCTGCCTTTTGAATTCCTTCTTGCTTATAATGTGAGGCAAACCCAATAAACATTTCTGATTTACCCTCAATGCTAATAGCAGGTGAAGTTAAGGTACTATCGAAAAATCCTTTGGAAGCCGGCGAATTTTTGTCATCCCATTCATCCGGGTCTGCCACAGCGATCACACCTTCTCCAAGAGAAAAGTCTCCACGGTTTTGACCATCCGCACTTGTCCAAAATTCTTTCGTTGTGAAACTCCAGCCTTGCCATTCTGTTGTCCCTATAGGCATATCAGTACTGTTTGTAACAGTCCACCCATTAGGGGCAGTATGGGTATAGCCAAGGATTGAACTTGGAATATTTTCATCTGTTGCTGGTTTTAACAAGGATTGTAAGGGATTGAAATTTTCTCCAAAAGTCATATTTACTAATACTTGAACGGTTTTTGCATCAACCAATGTTTCTTTTTCATATACCTTTACATTTATCGGCGATTCACCATTCAACTCTTCTGAAGGTGTTGCATTAACGGAAAGAGTCGTCTCTTCACCACCAGCTAAAGTGTATGGAATTTCTTCTTTACTCAGCACCCAGCCTTCCGGAGCATCTACTATTACCTTTCCTTCTGTTTCTTTTTTACCGTGATTTTTTAATGCTATATTCAGCATTGTGGAATCGCCGTTCTGTAAAAAGGAAGGAGTTGCTTGTGCAGAAACCATCTCTAAAGCCTTCGTCGTTCCTTTCCCTATTAATGTTCGTTTACTCGAATTTCCAAACGAATCTTTCGCTATGACCTCAACCTCATAGGTTTTCCCTGGTTGTAGTCCACTAATAGGAAAACGAAGTGTTTTCGGCATCGGATCATAATAGAACTCTGAAAAGGCTGTTACACTTTTCTCGACCTGTCCCGTTTCTAGATCCTTAGCATTAATTTCATAAGAATGGACTAGTAAATTATCCTTTGCTTGAGGAAACTCTACCGTTAGACTGTTTAATGTGGTTTGGTTTTCTACTATGGTTGCTCTATCCTTTTTTCGGAAAGTTGGATTCTTGTCATCACGGTCTTCAGTATACTTAAACTTTTTTGATTTTGCAGGATGCTTTATCACCCATGGTTCGCCTGCCCAGTCATCTTTATGAAAATCTCTTCTTTTAACAACTACTTTATTTTTATACACTTCAACAACTAGCCCTTGGCTAATGTTGCCGTTTTTAGGAGGATGGGCACCTTGAAGTTTTCCTGGCTCCAATTCTAAATAGCTAACAGAAGATGTACCTATGGATGTAAAATCTTTTTGATGAATGGTTCTAGGATCCTCCAATGGGTAATGGGAATGTCCAGAGAACGTAATGACTTGAGGATAATTCTTTAATGTATCATATAATAACTCTTTGTTTTCCTCTGTCCCCCATAGATGACTTCCATAAACTGTATCTTTTATATGCTGATGAAGAAAAACAAAGATCGGTTCACCAGGATTATCCTTTTCCGCCGCTTTTAATTGTTCACCTAACCATTTAATTTGATCTACTGAATACAACCCATGTGTTGTTCCACTCTCTGGACTGAGGGAAATAAAATGGTAGCCACCAACCTCTTTGTGATAATAGATGGATTCCATTCCCGTTTCTTCAAGAAAACGGTCTTGGGCAGCACTCACCGAAAGGCCATTCCAATAATCATGGTTCCCCATGGTAAACATAGATTCAGCTTCATCTTTTTTCGATTCATCATAAATTGAGAAAAACCGCTCATACTCAGATTTATACCCGTAATCAGTTAAATCCCCTACAACGACAAATGCATCTTGTTCTGGAGCCACTTTGTTCAATTGATCCATAGCGGATTGAAATTTTTTCACATCTGCATCTGAACTATTATCAATATGAACGTCACTAATAACAGGAAAAACTAACTCTGGCTTTCTATTATGTTTTTCAATATTTGATTCTTCTGAGAAAGCCTGAACATTTGTAAAGCTAGTTGTAAAACCAATGCTTAATGCAACCAATATTGCTCCCATTCTTGTCCTTTTTTTCAACACGTTTTCCTCCTTGAAAGTGAAATTAATTGGTATTACTTGTTTTTATGTGGCTTATACTCTTTATAATAATGGATCCATATTAATTTCCCTTTAATGTTTAGTTAACTTAGTGTTAACAAATCAAAGAATAGGAGCAGTATTTTTTATTTGGAATGACCCTTCATAGGAAATGCGCAAACACCTTCTCCTTTTCAAGTAAATAAGGTAAATCAAGTAGTGTAAATATTTGGGGCTAGTTTGACTTCAAGGGTTTAGTGCTGGAGCTGGGTTAAGACAAAAATTTCAACGTTATCAATACATAGTACTTTCAGGAATTCTTATAAAACAAAAAGCCCGCCCCTTTACCGCGTTAACGCGACCAGGGACGGACCTTATATTTATACAAATTAATGGCCTGAAAGTTTTGCACCTTCTTTATTATGAACGGCAAGTTTGTCAATGAGGAGTGTACTTTCTTCGTTTACTCCTTTTAGATTGACAACCGCCCCATTTGCACGAAGTTTTAGCACGATACGGTCAATAGCATTAACTCCTGAATCATCCCAAACATGCGCTTTTGATAAATCAATTTCAATAAATCGAACATCTTCATTATAATCAAATGCTTCCATGAATTCTGTTACAGAAGCAAAGAATAATTGTCCTGTAACATAATACACGCGTTTTTCCGCCGTTTGATCCAGGGTGGACGTTACGTGCACCTTTGAAATTTTTGCAGCGAAGAATAATGCACTCAAAATAATTCCAGCAAACACACCTTTTGAAAGATCATGTGTTACAACAACTGTTACTACCGTTACAAGCATAACAAGGGAATCGGAAACAGGGGCATGCTTCAATGCTTTTAAAGAGCCCCAATCGAACGTACCAATGGAAACCATGATCATAACTCCAACTAAAGCTGCCATTGGAATTTGAACAACCAAGTCCCCTAAAACGAGAATTAGGAACATAAGAAATAGCCCTGCTACCAACGTGGAAAGACGCCCTCTTCCCCCAGACTTAACATTTATGACCGATTGTCCAATCATGGCACATCCAGCCATCCCGCCGAATAAACCTGAAACGATATTCGCAATACCTTGTCCTCGTGACTCTTTATTCTTATCGCTTGCTGTATCTGTCATATCATCAACAATCGAAGAAGTTAAAAGCGACTCAAGTAATCCGACTATCGATAATGCTAATGCATAAGGAAAAATAATCGATAACGTTTCAAAATTTAATGGTACATCAGGAATAAAGAAACTCGGTAAAGAACTAGATAGTTCTCCCATATCTCCTACCGTCTTTACACCAGCATTCGTAGTGATCGCCACGATGGAAATAATAATGATTGCCACAAGTGGTGATGGAACTGCTTTTGTTATTCTAGGAAATAAATAAATAATGGCTAAAGCTCCTGCAACAAGAGCGTACATCACCCATGTCGCACCTACAAATTGTTCTAATTGCGCCATAAAAATCAAAATCGCTAATGCGTTTACGAATCCAACCATAACAGACCTGGGAATAAACTTCATGAACCTAGCTAGTTTAAATACTCCAAAAAGGATTTGTAAAACTCCTGTAAGAATCGTTACGGCAAATAAATATTGAAGACCGTGTTCTGCTACTAAAGTCACCATGAGTAATGCCATTGCTCCAGTGGCAGCAGAAATCATTGCCGGGCGTCCACCGACAAAAGCAATAACAACCGCAATACAAAAAGAAGCATAAAGACCCACCATTGGATCTACACCTGCGATAATTGAGAAGGCAATTGCCTCAGGAATAAGTGCTAGCGCTACGACGATTCCCGCTAGAATATCCCCTCTTACATTGCCAAACCATTCATTTTTAATGTTTTGAATCAATCATTGCACCTCTTTCATTCATTTTTTTATTTCTTTTCCCGCAGAAAAGATACCGTCCAAAACATGAGTTATCATACCTATTTTTCGAAAATCACACAACCATCATTGTAAGCGCTATTTTCATATAATATCTCTTTAAAACTATTAAATACTCTCATAATCTACTTATGTTAACAAAATGTACATTTTTTAAAGTTTAAGTATTCGGAAAACAAAAAACACATTGCGAAACTTTCGACTCACGAATTTTTATTTATATAATTTCAAAACAGAATTTGGTAGCATTGTAACTGGAGGGATAGTAATGAACCTTAATGCGAATGCACCCATTATGACAAAATTTTATTATGGATGGATGGTTGTGGCGATCGCTGCCCTGAGTGTTTTTTTCTCTGGACCTGGGCAGACCTATTCCGTTTCTGTTTTTATCGATTCCTACATAAATGAATTCGGTTGGAGTCGCTCAGAGGTTTCAACCATTTACTCCGCTGCAACATTACTGTCTGGTCTTTGTATGTTCTTTGTAGGCAGGTTTATTGATCGTTTTGGTCAGCGAAGAATGATGGTAATTGTGTCTATAGGATTAGTGTTAGCATGTTTGTGGAACAGCTTTGTTATGAATATGATTATGCTCTTTGTAGGTTTTTTTCTCATAAGATTGCTTGGTCAAGGTTCAATGACCCTTATTCCAAACACTCTTGTTCCCCAGTGGTTTATTACGAATCGCGGAAAAGCGTTGAGTTATATGGCTATTGGAGGATTTGCAAGTTCTGCTCTATTCCCCCCTTTAAATACATGGCTAGTTACTCAATATGGCTGGAGCTTTTCTTGGAAGTTCTGGGGCATAATTATCCTGCTTGTTTTTACACCTCTTGCTCTCATCTTTGTTAGAAATAAACCAGAAGATGTTGGATTATTGCCTGACGGAAGAGAGGTAAGACACTCGCAGGATGGAGAAGTTCAAGAGGAAGTAGAGGGTTTAGAAGTTAACTGGACATACCAAGAAGCTATACGGACAAAATCCTTCTGGCTCATCTTGTTTTGTGTCAGTATCCCAGCACTAATCAATACAGGACTCACCTTTCATTTAATCTCTATTTTCAAATGGAATGGTCTGTCTGCTGGATCAGCTGCAATGGTACTAAGTCTCATGGCCTTGATTGGATTTCCCGTAACTCTGATTGCAGGAAGAATTCTTGATCGTGTAAAAGTAAACTATATCCTCGCAGCTATTTTTCTTGGAGAAATCATTTATACCCTTTTTCTTTTTATAACCAAATCTCCTTGGATGGCGATTATATTCGGAGTCTTGTGGGGAATTAGTGGTGGTTTTGAACGGATTGCTCTTAATTATGTATGGCCTAGTTATTTTGGAAGAACGGCTCTCGGAAGCATTAAAGGAACGGCAGCCACAGTAATGGTTCTTGGCTCTGCATTCGGTCCTTTACCTTTCGGATTTGCTTACGACCAGTTTGGTGGATATACAGAAATCTTATTACTTAGCTTATTTTTCCCAGCGTTAGGAATACTTTGTTCGATTCTTGCAGTGAAGCCTGAAAAAGAAGTTGTAAGTTAGCCCAAGGGATTGCTCGTCAACGAGTAGTCTCTTTTTATATTGCTTATTCTTTCACTTTTTGTCTATAAACCTGCACCTCTACCCTGACACCTCATAATGATCAAACGTCCTTAACAATCACTTCTCTCTTACTTATGGCCCTGCTTTATGTTTTAATAGAATTAGAAAATTCAAATAACAAAGGGGCTTTATGATGAAAATAGCAGGAAATAAGGTGACATTAAAACCAATAGATGTACAAGATATTCCAGTCCTTTGGGAACTGACATATGGAGAAGATCATCCACAATGGAAAAAATGGGATGCCCCCTATTTTCCTTTTAAAATAATTGACTTTGACACGTTCTTTTCACAAACAAAAGAAAAAATAGAAAAGGGGGAAGATACTCGACGTTTAGGGATTTTTGTAGGAAACGAGCTGATCGGAACGGTTACCTATTATTGGGAGTTCAAGGCAACGAAATGGTTAGAAGCGGGGATCGGCATTTATAACCCTTCTTATTGGAATGGCGGTTATGGAACGGAGGCTCTTTCTCTTTGGGTTGACCATCTGTTTAAAACCCTAGATATCCCAAGAGTGGGTATTACAACATGGTCTGGGAATATTAGAATGATGAAAGCTGCTGAAAAGGTTGGCATGCAATTAGAAGGTCGGATGCGAAAATGCCGATACTATAACGGAGAGTATTATGATTCCATCAGAATGGGCGTATTAAGAGAAGAATGGGAAGCTTTATCCGCGGCTTGGGCTTAGCTTTTTTCTTATAGCTTGATTTGTGATACGCTGATGAAAAATGGACAGAAGAGGTTTTGTATGAAAACAGTTGTTCTTGTTGGGGGCGGTCACTCCCATCTTTATTGTTTAAAGCAATTGCAAAAAGAAAGACACTCCGACATGAATTGGGTGTTAGTCTCCAATTCAAAGTACCAATACTATTCTGATATGTTCGCTGGATATACAGAAGGAATTTATTCTGATGAGGATTGTAGAGTTAATCTTGAACAGCTTTGTGAGAGGTCGAAAGTTTCTTTTGTGCAAGGAACTGTTCTTTCGATTGATCCGCATCAGCAGGTCATTCTGACGGATCAGGGGCATATTCAAAGATATGATATTATCTCATTTAATATCGGGTCAAAAAACACCACAGATTTCGTTGATGGATTAGATCAAAATAACGAAAGAACTAGACTGAGTCACTTGGTTCCCGAGAAAATCGATGTAATACGAGAAGGGGAAAATCCAGTCATAATCGGGAATGGATTTAAGGGATTAGAATTTGGGCTTTCCCTACTAGCTTGGAAAAAGAACCAGCAAAAAGAGAAGCCAAATGTGACTATTATTCACTCAGCTCCATTAGAGGCTCGCTCTATTGGTTTTGAAAAAATGTCTATGTTGGTACAGGAAAAATCAGGTTCATTGATCGCATCTAAGCCTAAGAGTATTGATGATGCGTTTATCTATACAGAAGATGGTCGGAGGATCCCGTTTAGTCATCTTATCGATATAGGTGAACCAAGTGCTCCAAAAATATTTCAAAGTAGTCCCTTAAAAGTCGATGACAAAGGGTTTCTACTTACACACCCAACCCTTCAAAGCGTCTCAAAAGAAAATGTTTTTGGTGTGGGGAGTTGCACCTCTATTAAGAAAGGTTCTGAAACGTCTAAAGGACATGGAATAAAACAAGGACCATTTCTATGGGAAAATATTCATCATCTTATCGGAGGCAAATCTCTTACTCCATATAAGCCAAGAACTTATCGCTTTTCGATTATGTCTACAGGCGGTAAAAAAGGACTCCTTACATACGGTAGATATTCTTCTTACGGAAAATGGCAATGGAAGCTTAAAAACCTCCTTAATCGTAGGTACATAGCAAAATACAAGTAAAAAGGGACGATTCTCTAACGCTTTAAAGCAATCGAGAACCGTCCCGCAGTGCTTTACCGCATTAAACCATTCGAGGACCGTCCCGCAGTGCTTTAGTGTGTTAACGGGTAGACCGGTATTGCTTTTCTTAGGGTTATTCCGTTGGGGTTGATTTTACAGGAGCGTCCGTAAAATGACACGCCTTCATGAGCAGCGTCCTTCATAGCCTTTGAAAATTGCGGGTCAATATGTGAGGCAGGGAGGATCTTCCTTGCATCGTTTCTTTGGACGATGAATAGGACACTTGTCTCGTAAACATTTTCCTTTTGAAGGTTCTGTAGTTCTGACAAATGGCGAGTTCCTCTTGCCGTCACCGCATCAGGAAATAAGGCTACCCCATCTTCGACCATTGTTACACTTTTCACTTCAACCAGCATCTTGCGAGTTCCGTTTTTCTCTCGTAACAAAAAGTCAAACCTCGATGCCCCCACTTTGAACTCTGCCCGTTCATATACCCATTGATCAAACTCACTTAATGCATTCATTTGAAATGCCTTCATAACCAACTGGTTAGGGTACAATGTATTCAATGAGACATACCCTTCTTCTCCGGGCACCCGACACATAACAGCTGTCCACTTTGTTTTTCTATTTGGATTAGTTGCTTTCTCTAACCATATCTCCACATTTGGCAGTAGAATTTCTTTCAATCGACCAGGGTCAGCCAAATGAACCTCTACGATTTCGCCAGAGGATAGCTCACACTCAAGAATGAATCGATTTACTCGTCTGAGGAAGATTGCCTGTATAAGATTCTGTTTAAATAATAGTTCCGTCATTCACCTATTCCCTTTCCCACCTACTTTACTAAAGCACTCCATTCATTTGTTTTCCGATCAAATACCAGAAATCCATCTGCTGGAGTTTTCATCACTGCCTCATAATCTTCATACATGGCATCCATATTTAAGTAGTCGCCCATTACCCAAATTGGAATTTCAAGCTTTCCTCTACTTTGTATACTTTTTTCGATCGAGATAACCATTCCTTCTTTCATTTTATCCTTGAAAGAGTATAGTACTTCTTTGGAAATGAAAGGATAGTTTTTCCCTTTCTTTAAGCCAAAAAAGAGCTTTTGCCCTTTTAAATGACTTAGTTTATAGGATACCGTGGACCCGAGCATAGAATAAAAATCATTAAGATTACGATAATAGGTCTTATTGAACCATCCATCGTCATGTGCTAAATAAGCGAACTGATTGTTTAGTTTAGAATAAAAAGGAGGTTGGAGATGTTGTTTGGTATGGCCTAAATAAAGAAGTTCGGCAATTTCTTGACCTTCAAGTTCATCAACCCCTGCTTCTTCTTCGAAATCAATCCAACAAAAATCCCCGTATCCATAAATATCATCATGTGCAAGCTTCTGAATCTTTTCCGATTCGACAAATTCTAATAATGTATGCATATTAAAAGACCCATGGTCATACTGGTGATTCAGTAATAACAAATTATTTAGCTTAAATGGTAAGTTTTTTGCGAACTCAAAGAACTCAATCCCATATGACAAGACATACTTCTTGTCAGCATTCTCATGAATATAGATAATATTTCGGATTTCTCCATTCTGCTTCATTCCCCTACCTCCAACCGTAACAAATAACAAAAGGATATATAGAGTCATTTTATCAAAAGTAGGCAAAATAAGTAAAAAAATTAAGTATTTTTTAAAATTTATTATCGGCTATAATAGGAATATTTAAGAAAGAAAAATAGGGAGGACTGCAGATGATCACTTCTTTAACAGAAGAACAAATTTCAACTCTCATCCAAAAAAATTTAAAAGAAGGAAATAAGACGGAGCTTCAAACAATCTTAGGTCAATTGCACCCCTATGATATGGCCATTATTTATACAAATCTACCTGAAGATTACAAACTAAAATACTTACTTCAATTAAGTATCCCGATATTGGCTGATATGATTCAGGAACTCTCACAAGATGATCAAATCAGCGCTCTCCAAAAATTGGGGAAGGAAAAGTCCGGGAAAGTACTCGATGATATGGATAATGATGATATTGCCTCATTATTAGACCAAATGTCACCTGAGAAAATAAAGCAATTTTTGTCAGGAATGAAAAAAGAGGAATCTTCTATTGTTCAAGATATGATGACCTACCCTTCGGAGACTGCTGGTCGATTAATGACCAATCGTTTTGTTTGGATCCGACATTATTATAATGTTCGTGAAGCTGTAGACAAGTTAAAGTCATTCGCAGAGTTCGCCGAAACGATTAACTATTTATATGTAATTGATGAAAATCGAAAACTTGTGGGGGTTGTCTCTTATCGCGACTTACTTTTAGCCGATATGAACGATACGATAAAGAACATTATGTTTGAACGAGTCATTTCTGTACCACTTCTAACGGACCAAGAAGAAGTCGCACGTATGATTGAACGTTATGATTTTCTAGCCATTCCTGTAGTCAATGATGATGGAATTTTAAAAGGAATCATTACAGTGGATGACATAATTGATGTCGTTATTCAAGAAGCGAATGAGGATATTGAGAAGCTATCGGCTTCTGGTAAAAGTATTGATTTTGAAACGAAGCCCCTTATCGCAGCCTATCGTCGACTCCCTTGGCTTGTATTATTACTATTTATCGGACTTGTTTCAGGAAGTATTATTTCTTCCTTTGAAGATACCTTATCTAAAGTGGTAGCCCTCGCATTCTTTATGCCCATGATTGCAGGTATGACTGGGAATACAGGAACACAGTCACTGGCAGTTGTCGTAAGAGGCTTGGCTTCAAAAGACATCGATATGAAAACCGTGATTCGTTTAATCAGTCGTGAATTCGCAGTTGCAATCATCATTGGGATTACCTGTGCTCTCTTAATCAGTATGATTGCTTATGTGTGGCAAGGCAGTACCGTCCTTGGTTTTGTTGTAGGTGCCTCCCTTTTTATCACATTAATTATTGGAACGATGGCTGGAACGATTATTCCGTTAATTCTTTATAAACTAAATATCGATCCTGCAGTGGCATCAGGACCATTGATTACAACGATTAATGACATCCTTTCATTACTGACCTATTTCGGTATTGCCTCCTATTTCATTCATCATCTTATGCAATAACGATTACTTCATGAAGATTAGGGAAACATAACAAAAAGATTTCTATGGACGGGAGGTGACTAAGGGCTTTTTGTTCATTCTTGTGAATGAATCACTTATGCCTAATGCCATTGATTACATTGAAATTATTCCTTGTCGTTCTTTTAATTGCCTTAACTGCTTTTTTTGTTGCCTCTGAATTTGCGATTGTTAAAATAAGAGGATCAAGGATTGACCAATTAGTATCAGAAGGAAATCAAAAAGCCTTAGCAGCTCAAAAAGTCATTAGTAACCTTGATGGATATCTATCTGCCTGTCAGTTGGGCATCACCATTACAGCTTTAGGACTTGGATGGTTAGGGGAACCTACTATTGTTGTTCTATTGAATCCTATTTTTGATACCTTAGATATTCCTACCTCTGCATCTCATATTATTGCTTTTATCATTGCCTTTACTGTGATTACATTCTTACATGTAGTCATCGGGGAACTTGCGCCGAAAACATTTGCAATCCAAAAAGCAGAGGCTATTTCCTTACTTACAGCAAAACCTTTAATCTGGTTTTATCGAATTATGTACCCTGCCATCTGGGCGCTTAACGGGTCGGCACGTGCAATAACCAGCTTGTTCGGGATCAAAAGTGTGTCAGAGCATGAAGTGGCACACTCCGAGGAAGAATTACGAATTATCCTCTCAGAAAGCTATGAGAGCGGGGAAATTAATCAGTCAGAGTTTAAATATGTTAATAAGATTTTTGAATTCGATAATCGGGTTGCTAAGGAAATCATGGTTCCTCGGATGGAAATAGTTAGTCTCGAAAAAGATACTTCTCTAAAGGTCATTTTAGATGCAGTAAAAACGGAAGGCTACACACGTTACCCAGTAACAAACGGAAACAAAGATTCCATCGAGGGTGTCATTAACATTAAAGAAATTTTGACAGATTGTTTAAGGAATCATTGTCCAGAGGAGGAACCACTAAACCATTATATTAAGCCCATTATTCGTGTAATCGAGACCATTCCCATCCATGATTTACTACTGAAAATGCAGAAGGAACGAATGCACATGGCTGTACTGATCGATGAATATGGCGGGACAGCAGGAATTGTAACAGTAGAAGACATTTTAGAGGAAATCGTCGGTGAAATCCGGGACGAATTTGACATTGATGAGCTCCCGCTCGTTCAAAAGTTAGCAGAAGATCATTTTGTCATTGATGCAAAATTACTTATTGGACAAACAAACGACCTTCTCGGAACCAACCTTTCTGATGAAGATGTTGATACAATTGGCGGCTGGATGCTCACACAAAAATACGACCTAACCCAAGGTGATACAATCGCTTCAGAAGGCTTCGCATTTACGGCCAAAGAAATGGAAGGTCACCATATTATGTATGTTGAAGTTAAGAAGGAATGACATCATTTGGGACTGGGAATCCCTGAACCACTGCATAAGACCCTCATATGGATACTAATGGGTTCACATGATAGGTGAAAAACAGTAAAACACAAGTTAAATTGCAGATTTATTCGCTAGTTTTTCATTAATCCATTCATAGAAATACCTTACGGAAAGATATGAAAGACATTTTCCTGTTCTACTAGGAGATTTGTGGCTGTCTAATAAGTCAATTTTCAACTATTGGATCAGTTTCCTTGTCCTGATTTGAAAATGCACAACTTTTTAGATTTTTATGCACTAAAATTTTGAGCAAATGTACGAGATCCCAAAATTTATGCACATGTTAATCTGTAGAAATACTATTAGAACTTCAACCATAGCCCATCCGATTCATGGATGGGCTATTCTATTAAAAAATTCTTGTTTCACATCTAATGCGATACAAGTTATTAAGCATAGAGAATGGCTTGATTAGGTAATGATTCTATTTATGAAAAATCAACCAATAGTCCACATATTTTACAGTAGAAACGAATAAAATATGATAAATTTAATTAAGTTTGATGGTTTGACTGACAGGTTACATTTTCCTTATAATTATCTAAACTATATTAATAGTTTTAAGATAAAAATATTTTTCAAACCCACAGGAGGTGACTCCTTACTCGCATTGCGGGTCAAGGAAACTTATTGGACATATTTAGTTTGGTGCTTGTCGCTTTATTAATTGCTTTAACAGCATTCTTTGTTGCTTCTGAATTTGCTATTGTGAAAATTCGTAGTTCTCGAATCGATCAATTACTTGAGGAAGGAAATCGGAATGCTATTTCAGCGAAGAAAGTGATTACCAACTTGGATGAGTACCTTTCAGCCTGTCAACTCGGGATTACTCTTACAGCCCTTGGTTTAGGGTGGTTAGGGGAGCCTGCTATCGCTGATCTATTACATCCTTTATTCGATGAATTAGGGATATCTGCTTCATTATCCCACGCAATCTCCATTGGTATTGCCTTTACGGTTATTACCTTTTTACATGTCGTCATCGGTGAGCTAGCTCCGAAAACACTAGCGATTCAAAAAGCAGAGGCGATCACCCTCTTATTCTCTAAGCCACTTATTTTGTTTTATAAAATCATGTTCCCTTTTATATGGACATTAAATGGCTCGGCCCGGATCATTACAAGATTTTTCGGACTCAAAGCCGTATCCGAACATGAATTAGCTCACTCTGAAGAAGAATTACGAATTATTTTATCAGAAAGCTATAAAAGTGGTGAGATTAACCAATCTGAATTTAAATATGTAAATAAAATTTTCGAGTTTGACAATCGAATCGCAAAAGAAATTATGGTTCCAAGAACTGAAATTATCTCTTTTTCAAAAGATGACAACCTCGAAGAATTTCTTAATATAGCTAAAGTCGAGAAATATACACGTTATCCTGTTATTGATGGTGATAAAGATCATATCATCGGATTAATTAATGTCAAAGAAATCTTTACGGACCTTATTCAAAAAGAGATCCCTGAGAAAACCATTGAAGGATATGTTCGCCCTATTATCAGAGTAATAGATACAATCCCGATACACGAATTACTCTTAAAAATGCAGAGAGAACGAATTCATATGTCGATTCTGATGGATGAATATGGCGGTACATCAGGACTCGTGACCGTAGAAGATATTATCGAAGAAATCGTCGGGGAAATCCGGGATGAATTCGATATGGATGAAGTTCCGTTAGTGCGAAAGGTAAAAGAGGACCATTTTATCATTGACGGAAAAGTTCTTGTTTCTGAAGTTAATGACCTACTTGGCATTAATATAAATGATGAAGATATTGATACAATTGGTGGTTGGGTTTTAACCGAAAACTATGAAGCCAAACAAGGGGATACCCTCTCCTATGGTTCATTCGAGTTTAAGGTAAAAATTATGGAAGATCACCAAATCAAATATATTGAAGTAAGAAAACGGAAACAACTTATTGAAAACCATGCTAACCCCCCGCAAATTACGAAGCCAGAAGCGGCTTCCTAAATATTGTTAATAAAGGAAAGGCTAACGAAATGGGATATTACTGTCCATTTTGTTAGCCTTTTTGCTATAATCAATGGGTGTATAGGTTCATTGTGGAAAAAAATGAATTTTGTTAGCATAGTAATGATTGGGATTTATGAGTAAGATCTTTTTTAACTATGAAGATTGGTCATCATAAAATATCTTCGATTCTGACCTCTCCCTTCTGACATAAGCTACACAGGAAATTGATTATCGGCTAATAGCAATAAAGTTTGCGAAAACAACTTTTTAATATATAAAGAGAAAACTAGGTGAAATATTATGGAGACCCGTCAAAAATTTGCAGATAAATTTGACTGGGGTTTGGCTTTCTTATTGTTTTTATTTTTTATCGTAAGTTCTATCGCAATAAGCAGCGCCCAAACCTCTGGACAATATGGGGAAATCAACTTTGTCTTTAAACAAGCCTTTTGGTATGTTGTTGGTTTTTGTATTATTGGATTTGCCTTATTATTTGATCCTGAACAATATAAGCGTTTAGCTTGGTATGCCTATGGTTTTGGTATGCTGCTATTAATTTTACTTTTCTTAGCACCTGAGAGTATTGCCCCTGAAAAGAACGGGGCAAAAAGCTGGTTTGAATTAGGACCACTAGGTGCTCTCCAGCCTTCAGAGTTTATGAAAACTTTCCTGATTCTCACATTAGGAAGAGTGATCTCTATTCATCATGAAGTAACCGTCAGAAAGACATTACAAACAGATTTTCAGCTTTTACTTAAGATCGGGGGAATTACCTTCCTTCCGCTTGCATTTATCATGCTTCAACCTGATTTAGGAACAGGACTTGTTATCATTGCGATCATGACAGGGATGATTCTTGTATCAGGGATTACTTGGAAGATTATCGTTCCTATCTATAGCGGTATTGCCCTATTAGGCGGAACCATTTTATCATTAGTTATTTGGGCTCCAGAATTTTTAGAGAAATACTTAGGTGTGAAGCAGTATCAATTTGGACGGATTTACTCTTGGCTTGATCCATATAACTACAAAGAGTTAGAAGGTTATCACTTAGTTAACTCATTAAAAGCGATTGGATCAGGACAAATTTTCGGTAAAGGGTTTCAAGACAGAGAAGTGTATATACCAGAGAATCATACCGATTTTGTATTTAGTGTAATTGGAGAAGAATACGGTTTTATTGGGGCAAGTGTTGTCATCAGCCTATTTTTTCTGCTTATTTACCACTTAACCAAGACCTCTCTTGATACGAAAGAACCATTTAATGCGTATGTATGTGCTGGGGTCATCAGCATGATAACATTCCACGTCTTTCAAAATATTGGGATGACCATACAGGTACTGCCGATTACAGGTATTCCATTGCCATTTATCAGTTACGGAGGAAGTTCCCTGATGGGAAATATGTTAGCTATAGGGCTTGTTTTCAGCATGAGGTTTTATCATAAAAATTATATGTTCTCTTCTGATGAATCATAATAGAAGAAGTGACTGGATGGGTCGCTTCTTTTTTTCCATTAAAACCCCTTGATTTTGTTTGAAAGACGTGTATAATATCTTTTAACTAAATCTTGGTAAATCAATGAGGAAGAGAGTAATTTTGACAGGGAACTAAAGCGAACTAGGAAATGGTGAAAGCCTGGTGTGAACTTCAAAATGAAACGCACTTCTGAGAAACCCTTCTGAAATGATAGTAGGCGGGGTCGGGTCCATCCCGTTATTTGATGAGTTGCCCTTTTAGGGAAACAGAGTGGTACCGCGGGAATATACGATAATCTCGTCTCTATTTAGAGACGGGATTTTTTTATTTTTACAAAAGGCTCTTTTCTAAAAGATTGTGGTTTTATATATCGAAAAACAAACCATCGATAAAGGAGTTGATTAGAGCGGAAATCAATTACTTCTCTATTTTGATAAATAGTAACAAAGTTTACAAAAACAGCCTTAAAAAAGAGGGGAAAATTTTTGAAGTGTTCAAGTCGCTTAAGCTTTTCTAAATTGGAGGGAGAACAATGACAATCGATACATTAAAGACATTTTATTCAGAAGCTCTTCATCAAAAACTAAAAGAATTTCTAACGATTGATGAAGTCTATCAGCTCATTGAAACACCAAAATATTCGAACCACGGGGACTTCGCCTTCCCTTGCTTTCAACTGGCAAAACTTAAAAGACAATCACCGCAACAAATTGCAGAGGAGTTAGCTAGTGAATTAAACGACACAGCCTTTTCAAAGGTTGAAGCGGTAGGTCCATATGTAAATGTATTTCTTAATGGAAAACTACTGGGACCTTCGATAGTCGATAAGGTATTAACATTGAAGAATGACTTTGGATCACATAGTTTTGGTAAAGACAAAACAATTGCTATTGATATGTCTTCACCAAACATCGCTAAACCATTCTCAATGGGACATCTGCGCTCTACAGTTATCGGAAACTCTTTAGCATTATTGGCGAATAAGTGTGGATACAATACGGTTCGAATTAATTATATTGGAGACTGGGGGACTCAGTTCGGAAAGTTGATCGTTGCGTATAAGAAATGGGGAGAGGAATCCAAAGTAAGACAGAATCCCATTGGCGAACTTTTTAAGCTTTACACTAAATTTCACGAAGAATCAGAAAATGACCCTAATCTAGAAGGAGAAGGAAGAAAAGCTTTTAAGCTTCTCGAAGACGGGGATCCCGAGATTACAAGGTTGTGGAAATGGTTTCGGGAAGAATCCCTAATGGCCTTTAAAAAAATCTATAAACTTTTAGGAGTAGAATTTGATTCTTATAACGGTGAGGCTTATTACAACGATAAGATGGAAGAGGTTGTGGAACAGCTTAAGCATGCTCACCTGCTCGAGACATCTAAAGGGGCTGAAGTCGTTAGATTAGATGAACTAAACCTTCCTCCTTGTTTAATTAAAAAGTCTGATGGTGCCACACTTTACGCAACACGTGATTTAGCATCTGCGCTTGATAGACAAAATCGATACAAATTTGATCAAGCTCTTTATGTAGTGGGACAAGAACAAGGAATTCATTTTAAGCAAGTTTTTTCTGTATTGGGTAAGTTAGGATATCAATGGTCCGATGAAATGAAGCATATTCCTTTTGGATTATATTTAAAAGCTGGGAAGAAAATGTCTACAAGAAAAGGAAGAGTTATTCTATTAGAGGATGTCTTAAATGAAGCAATCAAGATTGCCCAAGATAATATTAAATTAAAGAACCCTGACCTTAGCTTTGCAAGCGAAGTAGCAAAAGCGGTTGGAGCTGGTGCTGTAATATTTCACGATTTAAAAAATGACCGACAGAATGACATTGAATTTTCCCTGGAAGATATGCTCACATTTGAAGGCGAAACCGGACCTTATATTCAATATACACATGCAAGAGCTCAGTCCTTACTTAGAAAAGCTTCAGATGTGCAAATCAAAGATTTTCATGGCCTTGACGATCATGAAAGCTGGGAAATCATTAAGCTTTTACATCAGTTTCCACAAATTACTGAGAAAGCTCACAATGATTCCTCCCCTTCTGTGCTTGCAAAATATTTACTGCAAACCGCAAAAGCTTTTAATAAATATTACGGAAAAACAAAAATTCTAGTTGAAGATGAAGAAAAGATGTCTAGATTAGCACTTGTAGAGTCTGTCACACTTGTGTTGGAGGAAGGTCTGTTCCTATTAGGGATTTCCGCTCCAAAAGAAATGTAATATAAGATAGATCTTTTTGTAATGAGTGTTGTTATTTAACCCGCAGCCTGAATACACTTCGCGCACCTTCTTGCTAGGCTTGGTCACTGTTCCCGCAGCGGTCTACGTGTATTCAGACTGCTCAATGCTTCTAAAATATATTTCCGACTTATCTCAGGTAGCAACAAACTTTTAGAAAACAGCCTATAAGAAAGAATAGGAGCTATCCAAACCAAAGTGTTAGGAACCAAAACTTCCATATTGAGAAGAACTCTCAGGACACCTTCTAAAGACAATAAAGTGGTTCCGGACCCCTTATGGGAAAGTCCCTTGCTTTTTGCGAAAATACAGTGTCGATATTTCCCGAGAAATGATCATTTATTAGTCGCATTATGTCTATCTAAATAGAAGTAAGTTACCTTCGGAAATATGTATTTCCCTTTAGCCATTATAGGTATTGGATGACGAATGACATTAGAAAATGCTATACTTCTAATGTTCTAATCTAAAATTAAAGGAGCCTACATAAATATGTCTGAAATGATCCATTCTCTTGAGGTTTGGTTATTAGAGTATGGGGTTTGGGGATTAATTTTGGTCTCATTTGCTGACTCATCTTTTTTTCCTATTCCACCGGATGTTCTACTTATTCCTTTGTCACTTGCTAACCCTAGTTCTGCTCTTCTTTATGCTTTTTACACAACTCTTGCATCTGTTCTAGGAGCAATATTTGGTTGGTTCATTGGAAGGAAAATTGGACGTCCAGTCCTGATCAAAATTTTCTCTGAAGAAAAGATTCTAAAGGTTGAAGAAGCTTTTAATAAATATGGACCGATGGCCATCTTAATTGCAGGCTTTACTCCAATTCCTTATAAAGTTTTTACAATCTTTGCAGGGGTATCAAATATTCCGTTAAGAATCTTAGTGATTTGGTCTATTATTGGACGGGGTCTTCGTTTTTTCTTAGAAGCGATTCTTATTATGACATTAGGTGCGAAAGCAAAGCCTTTCATTGAAGAAAACTTTACAATGGTTACGATTGTAGCAGGAGTCGTATTGATCGCGCTCTTTCTTATATATAAATTGCTTCAAAAGAGGAAGCAGGTTGTTTAACGGAAGCCCCTTGAGAATCTAATTCTCAAGGGGCTTTTATTTACCTCTTTTTTTTTTTACCTATATCACTTGGCAAAACAAAAAACACCTAACAAATGTTAGATGCCTTATTTATGCTGTATTTGAATCATCTTGAGGAGTAAGTTTGACCGTTTTATGAGCTAAAGATACTCGACCTTTTATATATTTTTGCGGATCGTAAGAAATATTTTCATGTTTAATCCTTTGAATCTCCATTTCAGCGAACATTCCTAAGGCTCTAGATACATTATCAAGCGCTAACTTCAGACTTTGAGGATCATGGTACAATTTCCGATTCATACAAAGGTATGACATTTCATCTGCTTTCTGCCGAATCTCTTTGAGAGTCTCAATGTCAAACATAGCATGATGCATTACACATCCCTCCCCTTCTAATTTATATATATCGTAAAATGAAAGGGATTATGCCTGTCCAGGCTTAAGAATCATGTGATAATGATTTTGGTATTGGTTGATAGGCTTTAAGGGATTGAATAAGTTCCGATCTAGATTTGGTCTTGGTGATATTGACTCCGACTTTCGAAAGTTTTGATACAATTTTTTTTAACCGATCATTTTCTCTCGTCACAAGTTACACCCTCTTTATAAATGTGTGGTTACCTAATAGTACGATTTTAGCCGAGAAAAGTTTCAGTGGATTTAAATTTTTTTTTTGTTTTTTTATAATACCACCAATTAATTATATTAATCTCATCTATTTTTGTAACATGAAGGAGCACTCGTACTTGCTTCTCTTTTTTATGCCATAAATCTTGTACACCTGAATATACATTAGATGACAAAGTATAGGAGGGGTATAAATGAGGAAGATCCTCTTTAGTATTATCATTGGAATGATCAGTTTGATTATTTTACCCAGTAGCTCTATAGCTATCACTAAAGACCCTATCCTTCAAAGCATTGATAGCCAGTTAACCGAAGGAAATCATTACTATCGAACCGACTCTGTAAAGCTTCTGGATTTTAAAGACTTGTATCTAGAAGTGTACTCAGCAGATGGAAAAACCACTACAACCGAAAAAATCAAAGTCCTCTTTATTCAATATCAAGAGACTCGAGATACGCTTTTCCACTTTGAAAAAGGAGATATTTTCTACTATAACCTCGATAAGGGTGTATTACTATCACCAGATATGGTGGGATCTAATGAGGAAATAAAGTCATTTATTGATAAACATGAAGAGAACATAAAAAAACATATTACAACAGGATCCTTTATCCTATTGTTTTCCCTAATCGTCCTTTGCGTATTCATCATCCCATTAGCTGCAGCAATCTTCCACCGCAATTACCCATCATCTAACACATAAAGCAAAAAACCTGACATCCCTCGACAAATATCGGGCCGTGCCTGGCACGCGTCGATATTTGTCGATTGCAGGTAATTTCTAACTTGTATATTTTTAGACATTCCTCTCATACTATGGTTGTACTGCCATATTTGAATGAGGAGGAATTTTTTCATGAGAGTACGTGATATCATGTCAACAAATGTTGAAGCTTGTTCTGGGCAGGATTCACTTCAAGCAGTAGCAAGCAAGATGAGTTCCCTGAATGTTGGATCTGTACCAGTTGTCGAGAATGGTCAAGTAGTCGGTATGGTTACAGACCGTGACTTGGTAACAAGAGGTTTAACGCAGAGTGCTCAAGGAAACATCTCGCAGGTTATGTCAAACAATGTTGTTACTATTTCTCCAGATGCATCTTCTGAAGAAGCTTCTGCTCTTATGTCCCAACACCAGGTCCGCCGTTTGCCTGTCGTTGAAAACGGACAACTTGTTGGAATGCTTGCTTTAGGTGATTTGGCAGTACAACAAAAATCGGATCAAAGTGCTGGAAGTGCACTAAGTCAGATCTCACAAAATCACCTTCACTAAACACAAAAGCGGAAGCGCCTCGAACAGCCCCGACAAGCATAAGACAAGACGCATAGAAAGGTGGGTTTTCCTTTCTATGTGGATTGGCTTATGACTCGAGGGGCTAGGCGCTGTAGCTGGACGGTTACAAAAGCGGAAGCGCCTCGATGGAAAAGATGAAGGGCTAAGGTCGCCACGTCCTGTGGCAATGCCTTTCTGAGCAATATCCTGTAGGCCTCCGACCAAGCGTAAGACAAGACGCCTGTGAAAGATAGTTTCTCTTTCCTAAGCAGATGGCCTTATGACTTGAGTGATCTGGCGTTTTAACTAAACGAAAGAAGGAGTTGACTCTAGGTCAGCTCCTTCTTTCGTCATTATTTTCATATAAAGGAAGGATTTTCTGTTTTCGTGTAGAAATTCAATAAGACATCCACATTAAGAGGAGGCGTCTTATGAGTAGTACTGCAAAGCATCACCGTCGTGAAGTTCGCAACTTTCGAAGAGATAATCAGAAACGCATGCTATTAGACAGTTTTATCGATTTCTTTTATATGATATTTGGAATTTCGATCATTACAGGTGTCCTTTTATTTGTGTTAAATTATTGGGTTTGGGTGTAGTTTTTGCATCCACTGCTGCTTGCACAATGTCGTTAACCAGTTCATGATCCTGAATAACAAACGGAAGCTCTTCAGGTTCTACCCATATGCGACAACCCGATTCATGCTCTCTTTTGAATTTATATTTTTTCAAAATATCCATTCGGTAAAAAAGCTGATAGCCTACCAATGGGTATTTCCCATGTGGATTAATTAAAGGATTATGTTCATGACTCACTTCTATAAAGCCTATAAAGGTTGATTTCCCCTTCACATATCCTTCCTCCCAGACCTATCTATGAAAGGCCTCTTTCACTTCTTCCCCTGCAACGCCATGTACGCTGGTGACCTTCCCTAATGGGGGTACTTACCTTTCCCATACCAGGTAAGATCTACTGGTCCACTATTCCACTCGACTCTTATCATAATCATAAAAAACACCCTTTTGGCTTTTTTATCTAGGCTGTTTTCGTAAAACATTGTTTTTATACGATAAGGATTTAGTTGATTTCCGCTCCAAACATCCTTTTTGAAAATAGCCTTTATCTATAAAAAGTAATAATAATCAGGACCGTTCAACAATCTCGATTAGTTTTCGTAACCCTTTAGATTGGATAAGTTTAGAACCATTATATAAACCAAAAGCTAGTGCTCCAAATGAAAAGAGAAGTAATACCACGATCCCTATAACCGTTACAAGAAGCGGTTGATCCCCTTTCCAGACGGCCACATTGTAAAGAAAGCTTATCGGTGTCGTTTTTAACATTTCAAGGTTGGATGCCATATTGGCCGGTACTGTAACACATGCCCAGATCATGACAGCAAAAATAAAGTAAATAAAAGAAACAACCATGATCACAAAAGAGGCAACCCCATTAATTCTCTCATTAACTTTGTTCGGATTATACCTGGCACCAGTTAATCCTATATATAGGCTAATTCCTGAAATCCCTAGTGACAATATTGCAATCGCAACAAGTCCGATCAAAAGGTAATGAATCTGCCAATGAAAGAGTATGGTCGCAATTCCTTCTAGTACTGCCACTAAGATAAAGACCAGAACCCAATTTGCTACTAGTTTAGATATCAAGATATCCAGAGGCTTGATCGGCAACGATTGCAGAAAGTCAACATTCTCTCCCTCCCTGCCAAAGGAACTAGACATCAACATACTATTTCCATAGGAAAACATAAAAAGGATACCCACTTGAGTGATAGCCCACGATAGATAGGGAGAAGTTAATGCTTGATTTGCCAACTCTTGGTTACTGGCCATAAAGACAAAAGGCACAATAATTAGGACAGCTAATGGGGCAATCGCCATCCACTCTCTAACATCTCTCTGAATCATTCTCCATTCCTTTATGATCAATATTTTACGTGGTTTGTACACTTTAAATTTATTTTTTGTATTAGAATTACGCTTCTTTTTTATGCTTTGCCCATGCAGCTTAGAGAAGCCTTTTCCCATTCCCATCTCTGTAAAGGACAGGGAGAGGATAAAGATAATGAAAGACAGGACAAAGAAGCCTATAGGAACAAGTATTAATAAAGGCAGCTGCTCTCCCGTTTTTGCGGCTAACATACTTTTCCCCAACCATACAAAAGGAAACCAATTTGGAAATGAAGGAATTCTTTCGAGTACATTGACCGAACTATGATCATAAGTGTTTAAAAGATTAGGTACTTGAAACATCATCACTAGAATAAAGGTCGTAACTCCTGACATCACTGTCATTAATTCCTTCGCACGTGACTTCGGGAGGATTTGGACTAGCCCTAAATTAATAAAGGCAGATAGAGTTAATCCAAGGAAAACCATACTTAAGCACATAAGAGGTCCGGCCCACAGCAAATGGAGGGAGGCACCGGAATAGTACAAAAAATAATACATTGACACAATACTAATGATAGCAATCAATGTAGGTCCTCCCACAAAGGAACGAATCAATTTCATTTGAAAAATGCTGCTCTTTTTAATAGGTAATGAGTTAAGAAAGCTTAAATCATCTGATGTAAATAAATGATTAAACATTTCTGGAATCCCAGTGATCATGGTCAAAAGAAGTACGATCATAAACAATAAAGTAAATAAATGGATCGTTATAGAATCAGGCCAAACAGGAGAAGTTTTCATAATGGTATTTATGATATAAATGCCAATCATTACACCGAGAAATGCAACAAATCCATATAGTAGCTTCCTTGTTTCTTTTAAGGTTTTCCACCGATTTCTTGTCAGCTGCCATTCGAGCTTTAATAAATTCATTTTCGATCCTCTCCCTTTAGAGCTTGAACTGCATGAATGACGTCTGTCCTTTCTCCTGTTAGCCTTAGGAAGATATCCTCTAACGAATCATCCGCTTTTTCCGCTTTGTTTCTGATTTCTTCCATCGTACCGGTCGTAATTAATCTTCCATCTTGTACGATAGCGACTGAGGTACACATTTGTTCAACGATTTCAAGAATGTGGGAGGATAGAAAAATCGTTTTCCCTTCTTTACTTAAGTTAGTGAGAATGTCTTTTAGTGTTCTTGTACTTTTCGGATCAAGGCCCACTGTCGGCTCATCTAAGATGATTATTTCGGGATCATGGATGAGTGCCCCGCACAATGTAATCTTTTGCTTCATGCCGTGTGAGTAATTTTCGATATAATCATCTGCTCTATGTTCTATTTCTAACAGTGATAAATAATGGTTTGCCTTTTCCTCAAATACTCCTTCATCAATATGAAAGACCGATGCCATAAACCGTAAAAACTCCCAGCCTGTTAACTTTCCATAAATATTAACTTTATCTGGGATATAGGCAATTTTCTTTTTGGCTTCTATAGGATTCTCTTGGACATTTATTCCTAATATGTACACATTCCCTTTTGTAGGCTCTTCCAGTCCTGTTAACATTTTAATCGTTGTCGTTTTCCCAGCCCCATTAGGCCCTAGAAACCCAAAGATTTCACCTTTTGAAATTTGTAAATTCATGCCTCTTACTGCATAAAAACCATTGTATTCCTTCGTGACATTTCCTAGCTTTATTGCATAGTCATTCAATCTAAATCCCCCTTGTAAATTTCTCTCTATCTACCATTGTAAATTATATGTTTTTTCAAAAAAAGTAATATATTAGAAATCCGAACGAAGCTGTTAAAAATAATCAAAACTATTATTTTAAGATAATTAATTTTTCCACTATTCCACCTTTTGAAAAATTGGTGGATTAAGCGTTTTCAATGATATGATAGAAAATAGAGAATGTTAAGGAGGTTTAATATGGTATTTTATAGTACACCGTTAATTCAAGATCCTATGGCGATCTTTGCTTACTTAGTCGCTGTAATAGGTCTTTTATT
Organism: Rossellomorea pakistanensis; assembly: GCF_016908495.1. Classification (GTDB taxonomy): domain Bacteria; phylum Bacillota; class Bacilli; order Bacillales; family Bacillaceae_B; genus Rossellomorea; species Rossellomorea pakistanensis. Next base: position 53,589 of record NZ_JAFBDZ010000007.1, read on the forward strand.
TGTCTTAGGGGAGTCGAAAAACCCTTTTCTACAAAAGTTCTTCCACTATGCTCCACCTTTGATTTGGACTTATTTCATTCCGATGCTTTCTACCACTTTGGGCATCATTCCAGCCGATTCAGCTCTTTATGATTTTGCGTCTACTTTTATTTTGCCTGTTGGTTTATTATTGCTTTTGTTATCAGCAAATGTGCCAGCAACACTGAAGCTAGGTCCAAAAGCCCTTATGATGTTTTTTGCCGGTACATTGGGGGTCATCATTGGGGGGCCGATTGCACTGGCGATTTTCCAGCCATTCCTTCCTGAGGAAGCTTGGACAGGAGTAGCAGCACTAGCTGGAAGCTGGATTGGTGGGAGTGCCAATATGGCAGCTTTAATTGAAGCTACTGGAACACCTGATCATATCCTATCTCCCATCATTGTTGTAGATACTGTTGTCGGCTACAGCTGGATGGGAATCATGATTTTCCTTGCTAGTTTTCAGCATAAATTCAACAAATGGAATAAAGCAGATAATTCGATTATTGAAAAAGTTAGTAAAGATATGGGAGATTTTCAACAAAAGAATGCTCGTCCTATCGAAGTTCCTCAATTAGCGGCGATTCTAGGTCTTGGTTTCGGAGTGGCCTATGTCATTCGCAGATTTTCAGAATTACTACCTGAAACGTCCGTTCTATCAGCGGGAACATGGACGATTATGATTATTTCTGCTGTTGGGATCCTTCTGTCCTTTACAAAAGTGAGTAAGCTTGAAAGCTATGGAGCAAGTAAAGTGGGATATGCTGGAATCTACATTCTTCTTGCTACAATCGGGGCAAAAGCCGACTTAGCTTACGTGGTGGATGCACCACAATATGTTCTACTCGGGATTGTCTGGTTATCAATTCATATTCTTGTTATTTTCACAGTTGCCCGTTTATTACGTGCGCCACTTTTCTTTGTTGCCGTTGGATCCCAAGGGAATATTGGCGGGACAAGCTCAGCGCCTGTTGTCGCTTCGGTCTTCCAGCCATCTCTTGCACCAGTTGGATTATTAATGGGGATATTGGGAAATGTCGTTGGAACCTATGCAGCCGTTGCCTGTGCTGCAATCGCCCAATGGGTAAGTTCGTTTTATTTTTAATCAGAAAGAGGATGACCCAATGCTAAAGGGTCTCCTCTTTTTTCGGTTTTGGTGCCTGTGTAAAGTGACAATAATGTTATATAATTTGGAGCCTCAAACTAAACATAACCCCGATCTATTTTTAAGACGGAGTAAAAATAAAAGGCACTGTTAGAGATAAGTATTGATTATGATCAATTTCAAAAAGACCAGTCAGATTTTTTCTAACTGGTCTAATAAAGATTTAACGGAATAACACTTCTGTAAATATAATAATCATCCAAGTTTATCGCTAACTATTTTTCCTCTACTGGCATCCAAATTTCGCTATATACATTTTCCGAAGTACCATTGTGCTGTGTAAAAGAAATTCCAGGTATATCTGCTACTTTATAATCTGAAGAAGGCAACCATTCAGAATAAATTTTAGCGGTAGTTTCTTGAAGCGTAACAGGAAAGGGTCCTTGATTAGGGAAAATTGCCCATAAACTTTCTTCAATAGAAAGTTGTTCTAAATCATCGAATGCATTTTCTTTTGTAGTTGCAAAACCAATCATATGAGTCAAACTTCCTTTTTCTTCCAAGAAATCGTCATCAAAATCATAAGATACATTCAAGACTTGATGAGGATATAAATCAGCTAATTGATGCATTTCATTTCTTTGTTGTTCGGTAATTGACTGAGCTAGTTCTATGATAGCATTATTTTCACCTTCGAATTGAATTGGCACTCTTTTAGATACACCTACTATATTAAACTTCTCTTTCTTTTCAATTTTGAATTCCATTGAAATTCCTCCTTTTATATCTATAAAGAATGAAAATTTGGGAAATGATTTTTGAATTTTGTTTTTTGTTACTTCTGAAGGTAAAAAACCACTCCATTCACGGAAGGCTCTTGAAAATCCTTCTATAGATTGATACCCATATTTATAGGCAATATCTGTCACTTTTGCTCCGTTAATTAATTCAACATTTGCAACTGATAATCTCCTATTTTTGATATACTCATACAATGACATTCCAGCCATGAACGAAAACATTCTTTTAAAATGATAATCAGATAGTCCTACAATTTTGGATATATCTTTTCCAGAGATTTCTTCCGTCAAATGTGATTCAATATAGTCCATTAAATGATTGAATTCTTGTAACATTCATTTCCCTCCTTTATAAATACATATTATCGGTAAAATTTATTTTTCACTCGATATTTTATATACGGAATTTATCGGAATTTGTCTTTCATGATTATTATAGGCACTTTAACAATCATTTCTTAACATTCTATATTAGCCATCTATGACGATAAATAGCTATTAAACGTACTCAACTTGGTCTTAAACAAAATATCATTATTGGTATCAGAGGCTTTATTCATTAGCACATCCACTGCAATAGATACCATTCCATTTATATACTACTTGGTTTTACATAGTTCATATATACACGAAAATTAACACCACTTCTTTTGCTGTGTTTTTCTTTCATTCGTGTAAATTCTTTAAAACCAAGTTTTTCATATAGTTTTACTGCATTTGTATTTGTATCGGCAACTTCTAAAATATATTCATTATATTGCTGTAAAGAAAATAAATGGTTTATAATAGCTGTCGCAGCTCCTTTTCCCCTAAATTTAGAAGCTGTCGCAATAAATTCAACAGAAGCTATTTTATCTCCAGTTTTTATCGGAGGTTTTTGAAATTCAGGTTTTAAAAAAATGTAAGCAAGTGTGCCTTTGTAAAATCCTAAATGTTTTCTCAATTCCTTTTTGTTCAGATAAACGGTAGAACGTTCACCATTGAGACAGGCTGCTATACCAGCAATTCCATCATCTATGATCGCAACATAAAAAAAATCAGCAACAAACATATGCTCCAGTGCTTCTACTAGTTTGGTATTATCTTTTGTAAAATAATTTAGGTGCTCTCCAAAGCCGTCAACAAAAATCTCACTTATCTTCCTTTGTGCGCTGTCCCCTAATTCACTTGCTCGTTTAATTTCTATCATTATTAACCGCCCTCTTTGTAATGAATATTTATCTACCCTCGACCTTAATTACAATGATTCAATTCTCTCGTTGAAAGAACATGAATTGTGGTTTTCAAATCTTTATTGCCATGACAACCGGGTCTTCTTTATGTTCCCCTTCGTTCCATAAGGTTAATGCCTATTCCCATCATGAGGACGCCCATGAGGAGGAGGATGCTGATCGGGAAGAGGACCGTGCTGATGGATTGTCCGTAGACTGTAACACCTTTAAGTAATTCTATTCCATATGTGATGGGAACAACCTTTGAAAGTCCTAGTAATATATCTGAAGAAACGATTTCTAGTGGCCAATAGGCACCGCCAATCATCGCCATACTTACAGCCACCAGTGGAATCACTGCGTTAAACTGTTGAACCGTTTTAACCAAACCTGTTATTAACATTGAGAGGGCAACAATAGCAAACACATATGGCACCAATACAATGAGCGTCTTTGAAAATCCTCCATAAAAATGAACATCCGATATATACCTGAATACGAGAAAGACTAGCAATATTTGAACATAACCTAGAATGAAGCTATATACTAAATTAGCAGCATACATTTGCCATTTCTTTAGCGGGGATAAGATCATCCGATCCCACACTCTCCATTGCTTCTCTTCTAAAATATGAAGAACAGTAAAAGCGATCGTATAAATAACAAAGAACAGTGTAAAGCCGAACAACCCCTGTAGTTTACGATCGAAGATAACGGTTCCCTCTCCCCTGAAATTTTCCTTCTCTATTGTGAATAAAGGGTCTTTAGAGTCCTTCATGATTGTTTCTATTTCCTGTCTTTGTTTATCAGTATCAGCGACTGCCATAACGGATTTTACCTGATTCGTTTTTTGATAGATACTCCCAATAAATTGCTCAACAAGTTTTATATTTTCTGATTCAGAAGCAATAATCAGCTGATATCGATCGTCCATGAGGTAAACACCTACTTCTCTCTTTCCTTCCGATACCAGCTCGTTAACCTCGGCTTTCTCCATATATTCGAAAATATAAGCATCTGATTCCTCTAATGACATAACAATAGGGTGATCTTTCCCATTAGGTAAATCAGAATATACAGGAACAGTCACTTGACCAATATTACCTTGGCTTGTAAAAAGCGCAAACAGAACACAGAAAAGAGACATGAAAATAAATGTCCAAGGTTTACGGATAAATAATCGGAACTTCGCAAGTAGGATCCCGTTCATACCTCTCCCCCCTTTCTCGGAAAAATAAAGCTAGCCATCACCATTAAGGCGGCACCAAAAGCAAGCAACCAATATAAATTTGAAGCCACATCGGCTAATGGATAGCCTTGAAAGATTTTCAAATAAGCCATTAATCCATTACCATTAGGAATCGCTTCTCCCACTCGCTGCATCGTTTCCGATAGGTCTCCGATTGGAAAAAAACTTCCTCCTAAGAACGCCAACACCGTAACCAAAATGGATGAGTAAATTCCAGAGAAGCCCTCTGACTTAGCTCGGTAATTTAGCGATGTAAGAAGTGCTGCGATCCCACCGACAGCAAAGCTAAGACAAAGAGTAACGATGAAAAAGGAAAATAAATCTGGCCAATGTACTCCATAAACAAGCGCTGTTACTCCATATAAAAGACAGAGCTGAAGAAACGACAGTATAATAGAAGAGGTAACAACACTAGAAAAGTAGACGGCTTTTGAAACATTTGCTAGAATCAATCGATCAAATACATGCCAAGCCTTTTCCCGATAGGCAAATGAGCCAATACTTGAAGCTACATAAAGAACAAACATAACACTCATTCCTACCGTATAATAAACGATGGAGCCAATTGGTTCACGACTAGAAACAGAAGTAACCTCCCCTTCTACCGTATCGCCTATCTCTACTTCACCCAAATCCACCCCTGCTTGACCCAGCCTTGTCATTGTCGTTAATTGACTCTGAAATTCTATCAAGACATCTTCTACTACGTTTGAACTCAAGCTCTTCCCTTCATTCACAGTTAATGTAAGTGAAGGAACTTCATCACCTTTGAGATATATAGATTCTAATAATGTATAAGAAAAGTGCTTAGGAACCTCAATAATCGCTGTATAGTCATCATTTTTCTTCACCTCCTCTAGTTGGTCGGGGGAAATAGATTCTAGAGAAAAGAACGATTTCATTTCATCACTTCCAAAGATTTCATCTCTTAATACCTTAATAGGTTGAATATCCTCTGCTCCCTTTAATAGCTCAACTTTTGCAGCTTCTGGAATGGATCTACTTTCAACTTCTTTTTTTAAAATCTCAAAGTCCTGCTCTGATGAACCATGCTCTACAAACGCGACTTTTGCCTCTATTTTTGGTGTTTCACTTTGCATTACCCCACCTAAAGCAATGCCCAGTATTGAAATTAATACAAGAGGCATCCCCAATAAGATTAGAAGTTCATGTGGGTTTCGTATAAAAAGAAGTAATTGCTTTTTGATTAGATGCCAATACATCTGATCTCCTCCTTAATCCCTTAATGCTCTTCCCGTGAGATGTAGAAATACATCTTCCAAAGAAGGAGTCTTGATTTCAACAGACAAAGGTTTTGCATCTGTTTCCTCTGCATACTGAAAAATCTTATGAAAGAGATTTACTTCTCTTGGAACGACGATCGTAATCGACTTATCTTCAAAGGTAATATGAGCCACAGATGGATCTTCTCTTAAACGTGAAATTAATGCTTTATTCATTTTTTCCAATTTAATTTCAATCGTATTTTCAGCTGATAAAATTTTCTTAATCTCATCCTTTGTTCCAGATGCAATAATATTTCCTTTATCCATGATGTAAATCCGATTACAAAGGTATTCGACCTCTTCCATATAATGACTCGTATAGAGGATGGTCATATCGCGTTCCTCATTTAATCGTTTGACCGTTTCTAATATGTGATTCCTTGACTGAGGATCGATTCCAACTGTCGGTTCATCCATAATGATTAATTCTGGATCATGAAGAAGAGCTACCCCAATATTCAATCTTCTTTTCATCCCTCCAGAAAAATGTTTAACAAGATCTTTTTTTCGATCTTCTAATCCAATTTGGTGGAGGATTTCTTCTGTCTTCTTTTTAAGCTGACTTCCAGACAAACGATGAATTCTCCCGAAGAACTCTAGATTTTCTTTTGCAGATAAATCGTTATATAGAGCGATTTCTTGTGGAACCACTCCTAATCGACTTCGAAGTTCACCCGGTTTCTTTAAGATACTTTGATTAAACAAACGTACATCTCCATGTGTTGGAGCAATCAAAGAAGAAATCATGGAAATTGCGGTTGATTTTCCCGCTCCATTCGGTCCTAACAACCCAACGGTTTCACCTTTCTCTAAATACATATTAATGTTATCCACTGCTTTTGTTTTCTTATAATGCTTTGAAAGCTCTACTACCTCTAACATTCCTTCCGCCTCCTTATCCACTACTATTATTGTAAGCAGAAGTGACTTCATCCCCCACTATCTCGCGTCACTAATAAAAGAAGATTCACGTGACTTAAGTCATATTTTTTTCAAAACTGGTGCCTTGAACTGCTTTCTTTATGTCTTAGAAAAGTACCTGGAAGGCTTTATGTCATGGTGGGGTGACACAGTATTAAGGAAATGGGTTTTATATTTGGCTATGGAGTATATCCGGCTCATTATTTGGGAGGTTTCAACATTAAGTAAAGCTTGGGAATCTCCTTTGATATCGTCAATTATGCTTTTTCAGATTTTTTCATACCCATTCAAGCTCATTAGCTCATCTTTATTCTGTAAGATTTCAACCTCGAGAACGTGCGAGGATAGTTTTTACGAAGAATTTTTGTCTGTAACTGTTATTTTTCTAAAAATATAGTTGAAGAACAAAACTCCGGTGGTGAAATCCCATTATCTGGGTATTGAAAACCCGAATTTGATTAAGGTCTAAGAAAAAGGGTGTTCATCTATGCGATGAGTGCCCATATTGGAGCAAGTTATAAGAAAAAGAGCATTCAACTATGCGATGAGTGCCCTTTTTGGAGCGAGTTATAAGAAAAAGGGCATTCATCTATGCGATGAGTGCCCTTATTGGAGCGAGTTATAAGAAAAAGGGCGTTCATCTATGCGATGAGTGCCCTTTTTGGAGCGAGTTATAAGAAAAAGGGCATTCATCAGAGTTATGAGTGCCCTTATTGGAGCGAGTTGTAAGAAAAAGGGCGTTCATCTATGCGATGAGTGCCCTTTTTGGAGCAAGTTATAAGAAAAAGGGCGTTCATCTATGCGATGAGTGCCCTTATTGGAGCAAGTTATAAGAAAAAGAGCATTCATCTATGCGATGAGTGCCCTTATTGGAGCAAGTTATAAGAAAAAGGGCATTCATCTATGCGATGAGTGCCCATATTGGAGCAAGTTATAAGAAAAAGGGCATTCATCTATGCGATGAGTGCCCTTTTTGGAGCGAGTTATAAGAAAAAGGGCGTTCATCTATGCGATGAGAGCACAAAATTAGGTCGATACACAGGAAAGAGGTTGTTCATCAGAGTAACGACCGCCCAAATTTGGTCAGGAACATTAAATTTGACCCAATTTAGTAATCCAGATGCAAGGAATGACTTATTTATTTGTCCGACTTCGACAATGATTTGTCCGTTAGGATCTATAATTTGTCCATAATGACCATTATTTTGTCCGAAATCAAAATATATTGACCATTCGACAAATTTCGGTATCTTTCAACACCTATCGTTGTCGACAAGCTCGCTGGATTTTAAAGGTTATTTTCGAAGTTATCAAACGTAATAAAGCCTTATTTCTATTAAGAAATAAGGCTTTTTTAGGCTTAGACTTATTATTCCTACTTTACCACCATAATATTTTTTCTTACAAAAGCCCAATTCTGAGGGAAACGAAAGCGGAGCCGCCAATAGGTGGTTCCTAGCAAATTGTATACATCCATCAATTCATATTTTGCCTTCACACTCTTCACATCCTCGAACCAAACCGCATGTTGGAGGGAATTACTCGTATAGCGGTAATGAGGTGCTTGCGCCTGAGAATCAAATTGAATCCGCACACCATTTGAGATTGCACGATTTTGAGCGGGAAGGGCCGGTAGCATGGTCGCTATTCTATTTGGAGTCTGGGGATGGATCCAGTCATATCCGTAAAGGGCCATCGCCATCATTAGTTTTCGACGATTGACCAAGCCTGTGGCATACCTTAGTACCTGTTCAACCCACCAAACAGGAGCAATCGGGTCTGGTGGACCAACAGCATAACCATAATCAATTGTCATAACAGCCATAATATCTACCACTTGACCGATTCCCCTATAATCAAGAAAACCTGTTAGTCGATTTGTTGGGTCATCACTTGATTTTGCATGAACATTTATTTGTAATATACGATTACCGAGCTCCGTTTTTAATTCACGCAAAAATGAAGTAAAGTCATTGCGTCTTGCAGGAGGTACAAACTCAAAGTCAATGCTCACCCCTGCATAGCCTTTGTTACGGACTGCAGTGCCGATATTCTTAATCAGTGTCCGGCGAACAGACGTGTTTAATCCTTCATCCGCTAACTGTGTGCTGAATGTACCGTTTTCATAATTACTGACAACCATTAGTGGCCGGATGTTGAACTGTCTACATGCTGTTAGAATTTCCTCATCAGTTACTTCTATTAAAGTTCCTGTACGATTAAAAGAGTAAGTGAATACCGCAAGATACGTAATACTACTAGAAACCTCTCTTAAGATTTCAAGATAAGGAGAAGGATCAAATGCATCGATAAAAACAAGTGACTGCATTCGATATTTTTGCCAAGTTGGAATGCGGAGTCGCTGTCCAACTGCCAAAACATTGGGGTTAATTGTTGGGTTTGCGCTGATGATAGCCTGAATAGTGGTACTAAACTGTTGGGAAATCCGCCAAAGCGAATCTCCTGCCTTAACCTGATAATATCTTTCAGGCGGTGTTTGATCGGGGATATACATGTTCAGCCCAGGAATAAGAGCACTAGAAGTTAGACCATTCACTTGCATTAATATGGATTGTGGAACCCCTGAAAAGGTTGATATTTTCCATAATGTATCACCGGGTTGTACTGTATAAATTGCCATAAGAATCCCCCATTTAAGAAAAGACCTTTATTATTATACTTATTTACCAATGGCTACGGTGATGATGGAATTATTTTAGCTTTACGTAATCTTAGAGTGAGCAAACGGTGGAAGTTGTCGAATTTTGAAGAGTAATCGATAGAAGGTGTAAAGTTGAAAATGAAACACTCAATTTTGAAAATGAAAACCAGAAACTTGAAAATAAAATGCATAAAGTTGAAAATGAACTTTTATTTAAGCTTTAATCAGCTAATTTATAATAAAAAACCTTCTCAATTATAAGCACATTTTCATGAGGCACAAATCATTTATCAAAAAAGGGTAACATTCATTTAAGTTCACGACATTCTTTTCACGAATTATGTAAAACTTGTATTGAGTTTTTGGATTTCTTTTGTGTCTGTTAAATTGTCAGTATCGATTATTGCCAAGAAATCTTTATATCTATGAAAGTAAAGAGTAAAACTATAAAGTCTAGAATAATTCAGTTCAAGAACTTACTATAGTCCGGGGATTCAGTCGCCTTCCATGATATATCGATCGCTTCCTCTATTTTATCGATCGTATTCGCTTATATATCGGCATTTCGACAATTAACGACATATTCCCGCCCACTGCATTCGGTGATACAAATCAAAAAAGCAGCCAATTACCGTCCAATTATTGTTACTTTAATTTTTCCCCCTTAAACCACATCATTCTTTATAGCATAAATGGCTAGCTGTGTACGATCTCTTAAATGTAACTTCTGTAGAATTTGTGTAAGGTGATTTTTCACTGTCCCAACAGAGAGATGGAGTCTTTGGGAGACCTCTTTGTTCGTTAGCCCTTCCCCTACAAGCTTTATAACAGCCAATTCTCTTGATGTGAGCATCTTTATCTCTTTACTTGAAGGAGGCTTTGATTTTTCGAGTAGTCTTGGCATCACTTTTGCGGCCACCTCTTCATGAATGGACATCCCTCCATTCATACAACTTACCACTGCAGATAGCAGCTTATCACGATCTGATGTCTTTAGAAGAAAACCACTTGCTCCGAGCTTTAATGCTTCGAGGGCATATTCGTCATCATTAAATGTAGTGAGAATTAACACTTTAGTCGCGGACCATCTCTGTTTTATTTCCCTTGTTGCTTCTATTCCGTTTAATTCTGGCATACGAATATCCATCACAACAAGATCAATGAGGTGACTCTCCATAAATTGAAGAGCTTCCTTTCCATTAGTTGCTTCTCCAAGGACGTTCATTCGTTCATCTTGTTCTAACATTAGCTTCAATCCTTGTCTTACGATATCTTGATCTTCAACTAATAAAATGTTCCACATGATTACTCTCCCCCTTCACTGGAAGCGATCCCTCAATGATGAATTCTTGATCTGCTTGATAGATATGTAGTTTTCCGCCTATTTCTTCCATTCGCTCTGTCATGCTTTGAAGTCCGAATCCTTTTTCAAATTCAAAAGTTCTATGGATTTTATTTGCCACCCTAAATTCTAACCCTCCAAGAGCATCTCGCCCTAATAATACTTTCACCTGGCGAGATCCCGAGTGGCGCATCGCATTGGTGAGTCCCTCTTGAATGACCCGATACAGAACCACACTTTGTTGATTTGATATCGCAAGAGAAAGCACTCCTTGCTGAGTGGTTAACTGGACCATAATATGACTCTCTGATTCTAGTTTACGAATAAGCTGGAGCAGAGATCCCAATCCTTCCATCTCATCTGTCTTCAAAGCTTGCACGGCTGTTCTTGTTTCTTCTAAACTACTTTGAGCAAGCTGACGGAGTTCCTTCCATTCAACCTCTTGATATCGGTGGGAAAGAATTTCAATGTTCATTAAGAGTCCTGTTAGCTTATGACCAACAGAGTCATGAATATCTCTTGCAATTCTTGTTCTCTCTTCTACCCTTACTGCTTTCTCTGCTTCATATTGAATTCGCTTAAGCTTGCGATACTCTCCTAATAATTGCTCGTATACTTCCTTTTGATCGAGTTTTTCCCGGAAGAGTTGATTAATGAAGAAAGACAGGATAAGGACAAAAATGGATAGGATAACAGGGAGCGTTTGAATTCCGATAAGATACCAACCGACTGCCATTTCTACTGCTACAATAAATAGAAATCGGACATAATTAGTTTTAGGAAGCATAAAGGCAGCTTCAATCGATAAGTAGAGAAGGATCCCTAAGCAATAGGGAGAAAGCTCGACCCCCAACATGGCAAACCCAATAAAAGAAAGTAGGATGAATAATATATGAGGTTTCTGATAGATTGGTAGAAAAAAGTATAAAGCCAACGAAATGGTACCCGCAGTGATGATTGTGATCAGGGTCGAAGGTGAAGGATAGCTCTCAATAACATAGCCTCCCCAAAGGAAACAAAAAATAAGAATTCTTATAAAGTATAGCCCCATTTCCATCCCACTCTCTCTTTATTACTTTGAAATTACTAAAATAAACCAAAATCGTCAATAGAGGGTTAAAGGGATAAGGACTAGTTGGTTGAAATATAAATGGTTAACGCTGCAATCATTACACCTAATACCAAACCTATAATGATACTATAAAGCATTATTTGTTTCGTATAACCCTTTAGCTCTTCATCACTTTTTCTATCTATTTTTCTTTGTTCAATGACTAGTCCAATATTAAGTATCATGAGCATAAATAAGTACAAACCAATAAAATAAAGAGGGTTAATACTATGTATAAAAGGCTCGTTCCCTGGTACCAACAGCCATTGGAAGAAAAATAGCAAAGCCATTATGCTTTGAAAAACAACAAGCATCTTCATCCTTGCTTTTGCTTCTGCCCCAAGCTTTTCATGCTCATATTCTATAAGTTTTTTCATTTTTTTTGAAAACACCGTCACGAGTGGTGTACCATTTTTCGCTGCAGCGATAGACTGCATTAAAAAAATGACGACAATGCCTAGTAAAAAAGTTTTTCTCGAAGCCTCCCAATAGACGGCGAGTAAAAACAGCACAAATCCCACGGCCATTAAGCTATTCATTAATAGAAACTGATGTTTTCTTAGTTGTAAAAGCTCATTTTTCCCCACTTGTCTCACCTCTTACTTTTCATTACGGATGAGTGCGGAAAAAGTTTCAGAAGGTGATTAGGAAGTGCTGGGAACCACTTTTATCAAGTAGTGGTTCCCAGCACTTTTCAGTATTATTTTTACGCCTCGGCCTCTTGAACCCCATCATAGGTTTTAGTATCCAATTCACCCGTAGCCTTACTTGTAATCACTCCTGAAGTCATGGCACCACTTACGTTTACAGCCGTCCGTCCCATATCAATTAACGGTTCTACCGAGATAAGGAGACCTGCTAGGGCAACTGGAAGGTTCATGGTTGAGAGAACTAGAATCGCCGCAAAGGTTGCTCCTCCTCCAACTCCTGCGACGCCAAATGAACTAATCGCAACAACGGCTATTAAGGTAAAAATGAAAGACGGCGTCAATGGGTCAATTCCAACTGTCGGAGCAATCATGACAGCAAGCATCGCAGGATAGACTCCTGCACACCCATTCTGACCGATCGATAGCCCAAATGATCCCGAAAAGTTTGCTATTCCCTCTGAAACTCCAAGATGCTTAGTTTGGGTATTAATGTTAAGTGGAAGTGTTCCGGCACTGGACCTTGAAGTAAATGCAAACGTCAATACCGGGAACACTTTTCTCATATAGGTTAATGGATTCAGCCCTGCAAGTGTTAGCATGATTAAATGGACAACAAACATAATAATGAGCGCAACATACGAAGCTACAACAAATTCACCCAGATTCATGATGGCATCAAAATCACTCGTTGCAACGGTTTTGGACATAATGGCCAACACCCCATAAGGAGTTAACCGAAGAACAACCGTCACGATTCTCATGACGACAGCATAAATGGAATCGATGATTTTTTTGAAAAATTCAGCGGCTTCAGGCTCTTTTCTTTGTACTCCCAAATAAGCCACTCCAATAAAGGCCGCGAATATGACAACGGCTATCGTCGATGTTGCCCTTTGACCAGTAAAATCTAAGAATGGATTTGCTGGTAATAGTTCAAGAATCTTCTGGGGATAGCTCTGTCCTTCAAGTGCTCCTGACCGTTCCTCTAATTGTTCTCCTCTAGCGGTCTCTGCATCTCCCTGTTCAATTTGAATCGCTTCTAAATCAAAGCCAACCGTCGTTGCAATTCCAATAGCTGCTGCGACCGCTGTCGTTCCTACAAGTAATCCAATGATTAACACCGATATCCTTCCGAGATTGTGAGATCGTTTTAATTTTGTAAAAGCCGAGAGAATAGAAATAAACACAAGTGGCATAACAATCATTTGAAGGAGCTTTATATAACCAGACCCGACAAGGTTATACCATTCAATCGATTGTGTTAAATTTTCATCCGTCGCCTCATACACCCACTGTAATCCGAGGCCGAACAGAATCCCTAATCCTAAAGCGGTAAATACCCGTTTCGAAAAGGATACATTTTTTCTTTGCAAATAGTATAAAACACCAATAAGAACAAGAAACGCCACAATGTTTAAAATGACATACCAAATATTCATATTTTCCCTCCTCTTTCTGTTTTCTTCGCTGTAAAAAGGGCTATCAGGCTGAGGCCTAGTGTATTCTATGATGAAAAATGAAAAGATATGTTTTTACGTATTTTTTTTACAATTCCTATGAAGCTCGGATATACTAGTAGCTATATTGAAAGAGAATGTAAAGAGAGGTATGACAAAAATGGACATCCTTTCATGGTTATTAGGAGCCCTGCTTGTATTAAACGTTACACTTGCAACGGTTGTAATCTTTTTAGAAAGAAAAGATGCGAGTGCCACATGGGCTTGGTTGATGGTGTTACTATTCATTCCGGTAGTTGGTTTCATCTTGTATTTATTTTTTGGGCAAAACTTGAGTCGACGGCGACTGTTTCAATGGGAAGGCATAAAAAAAATCGGTATTGAAGAAATGATCTCCAAGCAGATCATGGACCTTAAGCTGAATTCGTTTCTGTTCCGTGATCAAATCACTGAAAAATATAAAGATCTCATCTATATGCATCTGATCAATAACGATGCTGTATTGACACAGGATAATGATGTAAAAATCTATACACATGGTGAAGATAAGTTTAGTGCTCTTTTATCGGATATTGAATCAGCCAAGGATCATATTCATCTGCAATATTATATTTTGCGGAAGGATGAGCTTGGTAAAAGGCTTTTACAAAAGCTCATTTTAAAAGCTAAAGAAGGGGTAGAAGTTCGAGTTTTGTACGATGAAATGGGATCAAGGGGAGTTAGGAAGAAATTTTTTCGAGACCTCATTCAAGCTGGAGGGAGGGTTGAGATTTTCTTTCCCGCTCGCATCCCATTTATTAACCTCCGAATGAATTATCGTAATCACCGTAAGCTTGTGATTATTGATGGAAAAGTAGGATATGTTGGAGGGTTTAATGTTGGGGATGAATACTTAGGATTGAATCCGAAATTTGGCTATTGGCGAGATACCCATCTACGAATTATGGGAAGTGCGGTTCAGGCAATGCAGACACGATTCATACTAGATTGGAATCAAGCTTCTTCTCATGACATCGAGTTTGATTCAAACTATTTCCCCAAGCACTCTTTTGATGGAGCAGCCGGGGTGCAAATCGTGACGAGCGGCCCCGATTCTGAATGGGAGCAAATAAAAAACGGATATATAAAAATGATTTCATCCGCTGAGAAAAGTATCTTTATCCAGACCCCCTATTTTATACCGGATGCCAGTCTACTTGATGCATTAAGAATTGCAGCTCTATCGGGTGTAGACGTGCGGTTGATGATTCCGAATAAGCCCGATCACCTTTTTGTGTATTGGGCAACATATTCCTATGTAGGGGAGCTCCTGAAGGCAGGAGCCAAAGTATATATTTATGAAAATGGATTTATTCATGCTAAAACCCTTGTCGTCGATTCAGAGGTATCAACTGTAGGGACAGCTAATATTGATGTTCGCAGCTTCCGTCTTAATTTTGAAGTGAATGCGTTCATTTATAATGACAAGCAATCGAAGCAGCTTACTGAGATCTTCCAACGGGATATGAAGCTTTCCACTCCGCTTACCCTGGAAGACTACCAAAAACGGCCGCTCAAAATCCAATTCAAAGAAGCTGTATCAAGATTGCTCTCCCCCATACTATAAGGTGCCAGGTACAAAACCGCGGTTTTGTACCTGGCACCCACCCATTCAAATGGAACCATCGACCTTTTCATCCATCATTAACTTTTCTCCGGCTCCATTTCCTCTCCTGAATCTACGGTCTCCAATTTCTCCAGTCTCTCGATAACCCTTCTTTTCTTATAGAGCATTCTTCCTGTTTCCCCAATGTCATTGATCATTGATTTATTGATGAGTGAACCAAAGATCATCCCTGCTATCGGGATCATTTGAAATAGTTTCTTCCACCCGAAATTGTCACGATAACTCATCATCACTTCTCTCCACCCCTGGAGTTGGGATAGAGTTTCTTCTTTCTTAACGGCTCCGGTTGATGTATAAGCCGAAAGCTCCTTAAGAATCGATTGCTTCCCAACTATATCAGACGAAACAAACTGCAGACATTTAACGATGAAAATTCTCTCCTGTTTATCGTTCGGGTCATATCCATAGCTCATGGCTATTTCTTGAAGTGTCTTTAGAGAGATTCCAAGAATTAATGGGATATCAATCGTCAATGTGAAGATTCCACCAATCCCTGTTGTTGCTCCTTGCGTCATCGCAATCCTTTTCCTTGAAGTAGCGATATTTTCACTTATCTCATCCATAACGCTTATCGGCATTTCAGATATCAGGGATAAATCTACTTCCTCTTCCCCCGTTTTCTTAGTAAACCGTTTAAACATTTCTTTTTCACTAATCAAATAACGCCCACCTGAGTGAATATAGCTACCTAATTCATCAAGAGCTACCCCAAGCTTATTATGAACGATTTGAGGAGTGATTCGGTCAAGAAGCTTGAACGGCAGACGTCCCAGCTTCTCCCAAAACCACAATCCATTTTGATCCTTTTCCCATTTATGTATGATTTCTAGTTCACCAAGTAATTCACTTTTGGATTCATGACTATTCAAATCCGCTTCATCCCTTCGTAACTAATCGTCCCTTCATTATAGCAAATCGTCTCTGTCCCCACCCGTATTTTGTCGAAACCTCGTTACAACCTTTCCCTATCGCCAATAATGTCCTTGACACGATTATTGGGAGAATGAACTCAGGGAAAATGGATTCTTAAGAAGGATTTACCTAATGGAGAATATACTATTCATGCAGAAATAGAGACGAAGGATGGTTTTAAAGTAACTACGAGTAAGCAGACTGTTCAAGTTACACAATTTCCGGAAACACAATAGTGCCATAATGAAAAGAGCAGCCTCCTTTTTGGGGATGCTCCTTTTCATTATCGTTCGTTTCGATAACTATTCATTCCATTTTCTGTTGTTCAAGCTCAAACAATAGAGGATCCACGACTATAGAATTAGTGAAGTAAATGGAAATGCACAACTTTTTGATTTTGTGCACGAGAGTGACGAGTTATTGCACAAGAATCGAATTTTATGCACTAAAACTCTGAGTAAATGCATGAGATTCCAAATTTATGCATATGTTAAAATTTTGAAGCTCCAGCATGGTTTCAATCCGTTACCAGATCGATTTTTTCCTGCTTAACACGGTTAGCAATATCATTAACAATAAAAAAGCAGCACAATGCCCGCTTCACCATTCTATTTCAACACCATAATGGTCGGAAACAACAGGTTCGTTCTCACCATTAAAAATAACAAATGAATGTCCAACTTTTAAACTTTGATTGGTTAAAATCAAATCAATTCGAAGTGCTTGTTTATTTTCATCCCAACCAGCGATATCTCCTTCGACCGTGATCCCTTTATCCTTCACCTCCGCTAGTTGATAAGTGTCATATAATTCTTTTCCTATTAAGTAATCATAGCCTTCATCACAGATAGAAGCATTGTTATTAAAATCACCCATGAGAAAAGCCGGTTTACTTAGGTCGATTAGTGAAAGTAAGGCATCTACTTGAGATCGAAAAGGCTCCTCATCATCCTTCCACCAGCCAAGGTGGCAAGAGTAAAATGAAAGCTCATTTCCAAAATAGGAAATCGTCACGCCGATCACTTTTCTTGTTTTCCAATAACTCGTATCACTGCTCCGTGAAACAAAGAAGGATTGTGTATCAACAATGGGATGCTTCGTTAATAGCGCGACCCCTTCTTCATAAACATCATAGCCGATGTGGGCAAAATCCCACACCAGCTCATAGTCCTCAACACCTAACCGTTTGAGTTCATCCAATAGGATTAGACAATAGTTGTCTTCCCTCAATGGATCTTTGACAATCGGTCTCTCCATTAATTGGCTGACTTCTTGTAAAGCAATGACATCATAATTTTTCTTAGCAATCACACTAGCTAAAGTCTTTATTTTGTCCATCTGATTGTCTTCCTGCCAGGAATGGCAATTTAACGTTAATAGCTTCATCGATTTACGCTCCGAGCAAATCTTGAATATCAGATTTCAGGACATCCGCTTTCGGACCATAGATGGCTTGAACACCTTTATCCTTCATGACTAGACCTAGCGCACCATTCTTCTTCCACTCTTGTTCAGTCGCAACGATAGTAGTGTCTTTTACTGTTACACGCAATCGAGTCATACAAGCATCAACGTCTTCAATGTTTTCTCTGCCACCCAACAAATCAATAAGTACCGGCGCTAGTGAATTTTCGCTAACCTTACCACTACTTTGAGAACCCGCTTCTTCTTCAATATAGTTCCCATTACGCCCTGGTGTCGGGAAATTAAATCTCTTAATCAAGAAATTCGCCACTCCAAAGTTCAATCCAAAGAATACTAGACAGGCGATGAAGAAATTAACAAGATCTAACCAAAGACCAGCCTTCACAATCATGGGAGTACGAGTTAATAGCTCGATAAAACCGAATGAGTGAACTCGAATATCGATAATATCCACTATTGCAAATGCTAACCCCGTCATGATGGCATACACTACATATAGTAATGGAGCAGCAAACATGAACATGAACTCGATAGGTTCTGTCACCCCTGTTAAAAATACGGCTATTCCCGCTGAAAAAAACATCGATTTGTATTTTGAACGTTTCTCTTTATCAACATTACGATACATGGCATAAGCAATCCCAATTAATGCTGCTGTTGATAAAATCATTTGACCAACTTTGAAACGGGCTGGAGTAACATCATTTAATAGCTGTTTATAGCTTTCCGTGTCACCAGCACTCAAGAAATTATTTAAGTCCGCAATCCACGCAAGCCATAAAGGATCCTGCCCGGCAACTGCTGAACCAGCTCCAGATCCTGTTAAGATCGTATACGTTCCGCCTAACTCTGTATAATTCATTGGGACCGTTAACATATGGTGTAATCCAAATGGTAGCAATAAACGCTCTAACGCTCCGAAGATAAAAGGAGCAATAACTGGTGCTGAATTGCGTGAGGTTGCAATCCATTGACCAAAATCATTTAATAGTCCTTGAATAAACGGCCATACAATCGATAACAGAACAGCCGTTACTACAGCCCCACCGATTACCACGAATGGGACAAAACGTTTCCCATTAAAGAACGATAAGGCGTCTGGTAATTTATCAAAATTATAATTTTTATTAAATAGGTTCGCTCCAAGGAAACCAGAGATGATCCCGACAAACACACCCATATTTAAAGCCGGTGCCCCTAGTATAGAAGTAAAGTAATCAGCTACAACAAGCTCTTGTCCGAATAAGGAATGGATGGTAGTTCCAGGCTCAGCAAGCATGTCCCCATTCACTCCAAAAATGGCCCCCGTCATTCTATTAATTAGAATAAAAGCGATCAGTGCTGCAAAGGCACCTCCAGCACGTTCCTTAGCCCAGGAACCACCTATCGCCACTGCAAATAAAATATGAAGATTGGTAATCACTCCCCAGCCAATATCCTCCATTACACGCGCAATCGTTTGCACTATTGTGATTTCTCCCCCTACCATCGCCACAAGCTTTCCTAATGAGATCATGATCCCGGCAGCAGGCATGACAGCTACAACGACAAGCAAGGCTTTCCCGAACTTCTGCCAAAAATCGAACGAAAATAATTTCTTCATCTCATTTTCCCTCCTTAATGTATGGGTTTTCAAAAATTTAAAAAAATATATTTCTAGTAATCTTAGTTCAAATTAATTTGTGCAACCGTTTGCTTCACTTATTTTAATAAAAGGGCTTTCAAAATGCAATAGCCATTTTGGAATACCCCATATGAATAGAAAAAACTATTTGAACTTGTCGAGAATGGAGATTTTTTTGACTGGAATGAGCCTGTTTTTTGTCCAATAGTCTGGTTAAAATATCCGGAATCCACGATTATTGACCTCTCGACAAACCCCGACATCCATCTCTGTCTACTACTCCATAACACAACTAAGATTCCTGTACCTGCCTAAAAGTCAGCGTTTCTTTTTCCAACTTCATTAACCAGAAAGACAAAACAACACCTAGTAAGGATAAAGCAGCAAAAAACAGATATACTCCATAGATATTAAAAGAATCGTAAACAAGTCCCCCTGCGAATGTACTGAACCAATTTCCAAGTCCGTTCCCTATAGCCGCGTAAACCGTAATCGCCGTAACGGTAATACAGGAAGGTGTAATTTCTTTTATATATTGAAGTCCTGCTGGAATAAACAACCCTATAGAGAGTCCTTGAATTACCGCAGAAGAGTAAACGAGCCATAAGCTTGGTTCAGTAAAATAAAAGATCCATCGTACTAGAGAAGCAATCCCTGCAAGAGTGGCAATAGGTAAAAGTCCGATACGAGCAATCAGATTTCCCGCTACTCTCATAAATGGAATTTCTGATAAGACAGCAATCATAAACGCGATTCCAATTCCCGTGTAGGTCCCACCAGAGTCCTCGACAAAAAGTCCAAAATAAGTATTGTTCGCAAGATTTGGACCAAACACTAAGAACGTGATTGCTAAAAATAGGAGGAACTTCTTCATTGTGAGCAGCTCCTTCATGCCACTTTTGATATTAACAGCGGTGGATGCCTTCTCTTTTGGTGCATGTAACGCTAATAATGACGCGATAAGCAATGAAAGGAAGAATGCATAGAAAATCACTCGAGGTCCCATCCATCCTTCTGAAAGATGTCCCATGACAAAAACGGCAACCCCAAACCCTAATGAACCGAATAATCGAATGTTTCCATAGTTCACTCTTACTTTAGATGTATATTTCAACGCGATACTATCTGAAACGGGAATAATCGCACTTTGAAAGATAGCAATCATAACCGCTATCGCTATTAACCACAGATATTCATGTAAAAAAACATAGCCAATGCCAAATACACCGGCTACTGCCGTTGCAATAGACAATACTTTTGCCGGCTTACTCGTTACATCACAAATAATTCCCCATATCGGCTGAAAGAAAATCATGGTGATTGGACCAATCGACATAATCGTTCCAATTTGATAACCGCTTAATTGTTCGACTTCACTTAAATAAACACTTAATAATGGAAATAAGCTTCCCACTCCAAAGAAGGCGAAAAGGTAAAATCCTTGTAAAGTTAATATATGCTTTTTAATAGTATGATCCATCCATCAAATCCCCCATATTGGACTGATTTTACACTCTTCTTATAGTAGTCTTATCCCTAATAAATGTAAACGGTTATTATTCCGTTTGGTAGATCGTAATACCATAATTAAAGAGTGTCCAATTTTCAATTTGACTTCTCTCCTTAAACGCATTAAAGTATGGTGATAGATTATAGAGTCAAAATTGATTTTTCACTAGAAAATCATTGGTAATGAAACAGATAAAAAAGGAGTGCCCACCATTGGATAATCAACAAGGAAAACTCGTGGCCCTACTACCTTTAGTGGTCTTTATTCTTTTATTCTTAGGTTCGGGAATGATAACGGGTGACTTCTATTCTATGCCGATATTAGTAGCGATCATTATCGCAGCTATTGTTGCCTTGGTCATGAATAGAAAAGAAACCTTTTCTATTAAAATAGAGAGATTTGCAAGCGGAGCCGGAAACCCAGACATTATGATCATGGTATTTATTTTCATCCTTGCCGGTGCTTTTTCAAGCGCTGCAGATGGAATGGGTGCCGTGGATTCAACGGTTAATCTTGCGCTTTCAGCTTTACCAGAGAATCTATTAATTGTCGGTCTTTTCATCATTGGTGCCTTCATTTCCCTATCAATGGGAACTTCAACAGGTACCATTGCCGCACTCGCTCCCATCGGAGTAGGGATTAGTGGAGAAACTGACATTTCATTAGCGCTTTCGATGGCAACGATTATTGGAGGGGCCATGTTCGGGGATAATCTCTCGTTTATATCGGATACAACCATTGCAGCCGTCCGAACACAGAAAACAAAAATGAAAGATAAGTTTAGAGTAAACTTCTTTATCGTTCTACCTGCAGCTATTATTACGGTTATCATTTTATTTATCTTAACTTTCGGCAATGAATCGACTGTCACTTCAGAAGCGTATAATTGGCTAAAAGTTATTCCATATATAGGCGTTTTAATTGCCGCTTTAGTCGGGATGAACGTTTTTATTGTGTTAATCGGAGGAATCATCCTCACGGGGATCATTGGAATGTCAGACGGAAGCTACTCACTGACAAAATTTTTTGGTGCGATTACTGACGGGATTACGGGAATGGCTGAAATTGTCATTCTTACCCTTTTAATTGGTGGTGTCGTTGAGCTTATCCGTTATAATGGCGGGATTCAATATCTGCTTGAGCTAACAACAAAGAAGATTCGTTCCAAAAAAGGGGCGGAGTTTGCAATCGCTGGTCTTGTCAGCTCGACAAACCTTTCAACAGCTAATAATACCATTTCTATTATTACAACAGGTCCATTAGCAAGAGAGCTTTCGGAAAGCTATAAGATTGATAAACGGAAGTCAGCAAGCATTCTTGACATCTTTTCTTGCAGTGTCCAAGGAATCATTCCTTATGGGGCTCAAGCATTAATTGCTGCAGAGGTTGCAGGAATTTCTCCTGTCAGTCTTATACCTTATGGATACTACCCAATACTCATTGCTATTTGCGGCGCGATTGCCATTTGGATTAACTATCCTCGTTTTTCTAAAGATTAATCATTATAGGCTCTTTTCGTAATGATTTTGGTTATTTAACCCGCAGCCTGAATACACTTCGCGTACCTTAGGGTGACCCGTGAGCCTCCTCATTACGCCTGAGAGGTCTCTCTTTGGCCACTGTTCCCGCTAGGAGTATACGTGTATGCAGGCTGCTCATTGCTTCTAAAATGTATTTCCAACTTATCGCAGGTAGCAACAAACTTTTAGAAAACGAAAAAATGGGGCTGTCTGATTAATATTAGACGCCCCATCTTAACTTTATAAATATTGATTAATCAATGCTTCTTCATGGTTTTTACCCATTTGGGACAGCCAGAATTCCTACTACAATTCACGTATTGTTCTTCATGTTAACTGTTGATGAAATATATCACTCATTTTTTATTTTTCGTTTTAAAAATTATACAATTTTTCATCCTAGCCCTCTCTATACTAAGAAGAATCATCATTTTCCTTGTCTTGAATGTGGTAATGCACAACTAATAAAACAAAGGACTATCCTAAAGAAGTCAAGAACCAACCACAGAAAGATCATCTTCTATCTTTGTCGGTTCCTGACCCTTTTTGGTCTGCCCCACTTTTTAGTTCAGTAAGTCATTAACATGATAGATTTTACCGCTTTCAATCTCTTTATTTAAAAGGAGCTCCACAAGTGCTGAAGCAACGGTCTCTGTACTTCTAAGCATCCCTCTTTCTTTGTATTGCTTGAACTGATCAATATCAGCAAATGCCTCTTTATTAGCAGAACGAATGACACCCTGCATTTCCGTATCCATCACTCCCGGGCTAAAGGCAAAGATTCTTTCACGTCTTTTGTGATTAGCAAGTTCAAGAGCAACGGTTTCGGTAAACATGTTCAATCCTGCTTTTGTACTACTATAGGCACTCCACCCATGTACAGCCCGACTTCCGGCACCAGAAGTAATATTCGCAATCATGACGTCTTTCCTATTTGTACGTTCTAAAAACATATTTGTAATGATCATGGGGGCAAGCAGGTTAACATTTACACTTTTTTGGAGCTGGGCTGCCTCCATATTGCCGGCAGTATTAATGGGATCTACCATACCAGCATTATTTATAAGGTAGATGTTTTCCACGTTTGGTTGATTCACAATCTCCATTATTAACGAAAAAGAATCTTGAATCCCTTCTACTTTAGATAAATCACATGGAAAGTGCTGATAAGTAACACCCTGTACTTCCGCGTACTGTTTCACTTCATCGCTTTCCGATCTCGACACTGTTAATAGATGGATACCATTATCAACTAGCTGCTTGCAAATCGATTCACCTAGTCCTCTAGACGCTCCTGTAATGATGGCATACTTCACTTTGCTCATCCCTTTCCCTTCATCTGCTTCCAAACCTTATCATATAGAGAGGAATGTGTAATCTCAACTATTTAATACAAAAGTCTGTTTTCGCATAGATTGTTACTTTTCGAACAAGAGTAGATTCGAGGCATCTTTTCGTTCAAACAATAAATGTTTCACTAGTATTGAATTATTTTAGATAGTTGTAATGACTAAAAGCAACAAAGTTTACGAAAATAGCCATACAAAAAAGCGAATGCTCCAACGAGTCCAAAACACTTTTACCTACTACAGATATTTATTCTGTATTAAGAGGTTTATGTGCTTTAAACAATCGTTTGAACATACGCTAGTTAGATTACATTTTTCGAAGATGAAATATTTATTTTTGTAAAAGCTCTTGGGCTTGCTCTAACACTTTTTCTCCATTCATCATGCCATAATACATTTGATTGATAATATCTACTTTTATATTATAAGGCGCTGACTTTTCAACGATTTTAGAAGATAAATAACGGACTTGCGGGCCAATGAGGATGACATCCAGCTTATCTAAATGGTTTCCTAAGTCCGACTCTGAAGTAGCATTAATTGTAGCGTTTACCCCTTTTTCTTCTGCAGCTTTACGCATTTTTTGGACTAGCATACTGGTTGACATCCCAGCTGAACAAACTAACATGATATTCATTTATTTTACCCCCTCTAATTATTGGATGTTTTCGTAAAACGTATTGTTAAAGTTAAATAAGTGAGGATTCTGTATCCCTTTCTATGCTTGATGTCAGAAGGGAGCAGTTAGAATCGCGATAGCCCCATTTCTTAACTCATTAAACATAACAATATATTCGAAAAGTTTCTATTTATTTTGATGAATTTCAATAATCTCTTGTGCTAATTCTTTCACTGTGAGTGAATTCATTAGATGGTCTTGGGCATGAATGAGTAGAACTGTTGGGTTCTCTCCTTCACCTGAGGCTTCTTTCTGTAAGAGTTTCGTTTGGAAATGATGAGCTTCGTTAATTTCCGTCTCTGCTTCTTTCATTTTAGCAGCCGCTGCATCAAATTGTTTAGCTTTCGCCACTTGAATGGCTTCCATTGCAGAGGATCTTGCGTTTCCTGCGTGTAAAATGATCTGAAATGAAATCTCTTCCAAAGATAAATTTTTCTCTACATTCATGCTATCAAATCACCCTTTTCATCATTTTTCTTTAATTGCGCTCGTTCTGCTGCCATTAGGAAAGGAATATAGATCATGATGGCAATCGCTAAATTAATTATTTGAAGGAATACACCTTTCCAAGAGCCTCCACTTACAAGATAACCACTAATGATCGGTGGAGTCGTCCATGGCAGGATTGCCACTGTTTTTGGAACAATACCAAGACTTAGGGCAAAATAAGAGACAATGGTGAGAACAGTTGGTACTAATATAAATGGTATAAGCATAATTGGGTTTAAAACAATCGGTAAACCAAATAATACTGGTTCATTTATGTTAAAGACCCCTGCAGGAGCTGAAAGTTTTCCTACAGTACGATAATGTTTCGATTTTACAACAAGGAAGATGGCTATGATTAAGGCTATAGTGGTACCCGATCCACCCATAAATACATAGGAATCGAAGAAAGGCTTCGTGACAATGTAAGGCACATCATTAGCACTTATTCCGGAAGAAAATAAGCTTTGGTTTTCTTCGATTAATGGTAGATAGATAGAATCTATAATAGGTCCCAAAATATTGGTTCCATGTAATCCAAAAAACCATAATAAGTGATTTAAGAATGCAATAATAATAGCCGTCGGAAGTGAGTTAGATAAAGCTTGCAATGGTTCCTGAATAACCTTAAACACGATTTCGTGTAAACTAACTTCTGCAAAGGCAGTCAAGAGTGCTTGAAGTAGACCAACAAGAATCAAAATAATCGTCGCAGGGATTAACGCTTTAAAGGATTTTACTACTCCTTCTGGAACCCCTTCAGGCATACTGATAGTAAATTTTGAGTTAATGAGCACTCTAAATAATTCTGTAACCACCAATGAGGTGACAACGGCAACAAATAGTCCTTGAGCTCCTACCCAGGCAAAGGATATCCCCCAGTCCTCTGTAACAGGGGTCAAAATAATAAGAGATGCTACAGAAATGAGAGCCGCTGACAGTCCATCTAAGTTATACGATTTCGCTAAATTATAGCTTATAGAAGCAGCTACTAATAAGCTTAGAATGGCAAATGAACCGTTCCAAACATTACCCCCAACCGATTTCCATCCTTTTCCGAAGATCTTGAGCATAAAATCCTGAAATACTTGGACAGGAAAATTATTAATCAAAATGGCTAATGATCCTACAATAATCAGCGGCATTATTGCTACAAACCCATCACGAACAGCTACTAAATGTCGTTGAGAACCTATTCTCCCGGCAATCGGCATAAATTTGTCTTCCATAAACCCCATTATTTTACTCATCATTAATTTCCCCCATAAAAATTAATTGAATTGCGGTAAAAACTGTTTATGTGCCTCTAGCAATTCATCTAAAAGAATCTTGGCTGTTTTTTCATTTGGCACTAAAGGATTCATTACCATCGCTTGATAGGCTTCAAAATAATCTCCTGTCAGTGCGGCTCTAATCACTAATTCCTCAAGAGCTTTCATTTGTTGAATCATTCCTTTTACTGAGAGAGGAATGGAACCAACCGCCAATGGCATAGGACCTTCTTTGGTGATCACAGCGTTTACTTCAATAACTGAATCTACAGGTAAATCGGGAATCGCTCCTTTGTTGAATGTGTTAACCGTTTGGATATCGAGAGAATTATTGTAAATACTGACCATTAAACTACAGGCAGCATCACTGTAATAGGCACCTCCCCGTTTCTCTAATTCCTTTGGCTTTTCATTTAACGCTTCGTCTTGATATTGAATGAAAAGTTCTTTTTCAACTTTTCTAACAACCTCTGCTCTTGTTCCATTTTCTCTAAATGCCTTTAGATCTTTTTCTAACACCTCATCTGTCTGAAAGTAATATTGGTGATAAGGATTAGGTAGCATTTGTAATGATTGGATAAATTCTGCTGACCATCCAAGGGAAACAATATTTGCAGGTGAAAAATCAATTTCCTTCTTCATTAGTTTTTCAAGGACCTCTTGTGTTTTATCTACTCCTTTAATGAAAACACGCTTCCCAAACACAAAATGGTTCATTCCCAAAAACTCGATTTGTACTTCATTCGGATAACAATTCATCATTTCTGCAACACTGTTTTTCATATTAAATGGAATATTACAGACTCCAATAACCTTGTCATGCTTACTGTTTTTCAGTAGTGCCTCTGTAACAATCCCCGCTGGATTTGTAAAATTTATCAGCCATGCGCTAGGACAAATATCATGGATGTCTTCACAGATGTCCATAAGTACTGGAATGGTTCTAAAAGCCTTAAAAATGCCTCCAGGTCCATTTGTCTCTTGTCCGATTACCCCATGGCTTAACGGGATTCTTTCATCCTTTTCTCGAGCTGACAGTCCACCAACACGAATTTGTGCCGTAACAAAATCAGCACCAATTAGGGCTTCTCGTCTATCAAGAGTCCATTCTAACTTAATCGGGACAGATGCTTTCGCAATCATTCTTTGTGCTAATGCCCCTACTGTCTCAAGCTTGTCGTTTCCCTCTTCAATATCAACAAGGGTTATATTGGATACTGGGAAAGAGTCATACCTTTGAATGAATCCCTCGATTATCTCTGGTGTGTAACTAGATCCTCCCCCGATAATGACCACTTTTACAGACATTCTGTTATCTCCCTTCAAGTTGTAAGCGATTTCTTATTAAGAAATGTATCATACAAATTTTCAGTTGTCTATATATTGTAATAACAAATTATTGTATTTATGAACAAATAATCAAATTTGTTATTACAAATTTTTATTTATGTTAATATAAAATCAATAGTGAAAAAATTCCCTTTATGTTATAACAAGTATAAGGAAACAAGTGGAAGGGAGAAGGATGATGAAGGACACACATGAAGGCAAAGCCTTACATTCTCATATAAAAGAAGAAATTATCCAGTTAATCAAGAATGGGGAATATAAGCCCAATATGCAGCTCCCAACAGAAGCAGAGTTTTGTAAAAAGTTTCGTGTAAGTAGAACGACGGTACGTACAGCGCTGCAACAGCTTACTCTTGAAGGGTATGTCTATCGAAAACAAGGGCGCGGGACATTTATTGCTGAAAACAAAGTTAGTCAAACCTTAACGTCAACAATTGATAACTATAATGAACAGCTTAAAACCCAAGGAAAAAAACCTAAGATTAAAGTATTAAATCTGGATGTCATTCCAGCCGAATCAACCATCGAAAAAGCTTTACACTTAAAAACTGGGGACCCCGTTAACAAATTGGAACGAATCCGCTACTCTGACGATGTTCCACTGCAATATGAAATTGCTTATTTACCTTGGTTTAAGACCCCTGGATTAAATAAAGAGGAGTGCGAAAAATCTCTCTACAAATTCTTAGAGACACAATTTAACTTGAAAATAAAACGAACAGTTGAAACGATTGAGTTATTGATTGCAGATGAAACAGTTTCAGAAAAAATTAGAGTTAAAGTTGGCACACCTTGTTTTAAAATTGAAACGACAGCCTATTTAGAAGATGGGACAATTATTGAATTCTCGAAAGCTATTTTCAGAGGAGACAAGGCCAGCTTCCTTGTTGAAAGAACCTATTAATGGAGGGGGATCTAATGTGGGAAAAATCATTGTAAATGCAGATGACTTCGGCTTATGTAATGGGGTGAATTATGGAATCGTGGATTCGCACCAATATGGAATTGTTAACTCTACAACCATGCTCGTCAATATGCCTGGAACAAGGCATGCCGTAGAATTAGCAAAACAGTATCCTTCTTTAAATTTAGGGATCCACCTAACACTCACATGTGGGAAACCGGTTCATAACGAAGTGCCATCTCTTATAAATAAAGACGGGTATTTCCGTTTAACAAGCCGATTCCGTGATGACTTATCAATTAATCTTAAAGAAGTAGAATTAGAATGGGATGCTCAAATTCAAAAATTCCTATTATTTAATCTACCATTATCTCATATTGATAGTCACCACCACATTCACGGGTGGGAACTCCTTGCACCAGTCATTCAAAAATTATCAAAGAAATATAATCTCCCTGTAAGAAATGTCTATGATCAAAAGATTTCGGATCTCTCATATTTTACAGAAAAGTTTACTATGGACTTTTATGGAGAGAAGGTTTCAAAAGAGTTTTTCTCGGAATTATGGAGGAATATTGGAGAGGAAGAAACGATTGAAGTAATGTGTCATCCCGCTTACATAGACTCCTACTTAAAGAATTATTCTTCCTATTGTGAAGAAAGATTGGTAGAGCTGGATGTTCTTACTTCTGTTACGATTTAAGTTGGGTGTTTTATAGGAATCTGGTGCAAAAGCTCGAGTGTGAATACAGGAAGAACAAAAGTCTATTCCAGATGTAATGAAAGCGATTTTCCCCAAGCTCGCAACTTTTCATTACAGTCGAAGAAGCATAAGCAGTTGATTTCTTAATCAAAACCGGCTAGTTTAAACTCGAAGCTTCAATGGCCAGATCCAAATGTATGTTATGGGCACTTCACCAAAAGCATCCATCAACTTAGTGAATGTTTTATCGAGATTCATATGTGATGTTATGGCTGTTTATACTGGTAGAAACAAAGAATATTAATCCTGATATCAGGTTGTAGAGGACGTTATTTTTGCTTTTCTGGATTTTCACGACCTCATACGGCTCCTTTGAGGACGTCATTTTCGCTTTTCTGGATTTTCATGACCTCATTCGGTTCCTTTGAGGGTGTCATTTTCGCTTTTCTGGATTTTCACGACCTCATACGGCTCCTTTGAGGGTGTCATTTTCGCTTTCCCATTACCCTTATCGACAATCTCCCTTATCTCATTTCCAAGAACAAAAATTTGAAACTTCCAGTTAGATCACGACTTGTATTAGGAGAGCTGGAAGGCTTGGGAGCCTTCCCCCCTCATTCCTGACTTGGATTTGAATTCTGGAGAAGGACTGAATTAAAACAAGTTCATTTGATCGTTATCGACCCCTATGTATTTTATATTGTCCTATAAAATAAAAAAATGCCCTTGAACTCATATTGAATTCAGGACATTTTATCTCAAGGCATGCTTTTATCAATATATTTATATTCATTAATTAGCCCAGACAATGGGACCAGTTCCGCTTTCTGTTGGTAAAGTGGGATAAATTCCTTCAGCATGGATACAACCTTTGTACCTGTAACTCCGACATGACCAATCGCAATGGACTGGTCATCCCTATCTATTTCTTCGGAAAGCTTTTTAGCTTGTTGTAAAATATGCTGCAATGTGTAAACATCATCAAAAAATAACTTATTCTCTAATAAGGGGACGCCTAATTCTTCCGCCAGCTTAGGTATAACGGTTTTTCCTGTTGTTTTACTATCCAGATAATATAGTCCGTTTTCCTTACACACTTCTAGAACGATTCTCATTACTCGTTCATCTGCTGTAGCTTTCGAACCCATATGATGATTCATTCCTACGGCATACGGCACTGACTTAATAGCATCCTCTACCCTTTTTCTAATTTCCTTATCACTCAAATCGGTGGTGATCGCTCCTGGTCCAAGCCAGCTTTTCTTTCCTTTAATAGGCTCCATAGGCATATGAACGATGACTTCATGCCCATTTTCAAACGCGTGACTGGCGTCCTGTGTCGAGGTTGATAAAAACGGCATGATCGCCACTGTTAAAGGAACATCGAGGGCTAACAATTCATTCGTACCTTTCATATTATTCCCTAAATCATCAATCACAATGGCAAGCTCTTTTTTTGGAATCACTGTTTGCGCATTGGCAATAGCATTAAACAGAATGAAAAAAGAAAATACAAGTGAAAGAACTCTCATAATGGGACCCCTTTTTTTCTTATATATTGCCCAAATGAGAGGGAAAAAATTTATAGGTTGTATACATTTATTAAAACCATTTTTTGATGTGTTAGTCTTTTTATCGAAAACTTTTTCTGGAATTTGTTCTTACCTTTTACACTATTACTTCGGCTTCTTCTGATCACCTTCAAGGTAGTTATCGATTTCTTGGCACAAAAAAAGGTTGTCACTTAAGGACAACCATTACTTTTATTTAAACAAATTGGCAATCGATTCAAACAAATCTTTAAAGAAATCAAGGATAGATTGGATAAATCCTTTGCTATCTTCACTAACCGAATCAAGCTTATCTTGGAGTGTGGAGGTAATGTCTTCAAGCTGCTTCTTAACATTATCAAAGTTAATATCAAGATCCTTCATTTTGTTAAAAAGATCAATAAGCAACTGGCGG
Source organism: Rossellomorea pakistanensis (assembly GCF_016908495.1). Classification (GTDB taxonomy): domain Bacteria; phylum Bacillota; class Bacilli; order Bacillales; family Bacillaceae_B; genus Rossellomorea; species Rossellomorea pakistanensis. Next base: position 84,765 of record NZ_JAFBDZ010000007.1, read on the forward strand.
TCTTCAGGACTAAGCTCAATCTTAAGGTCCTTAAGCTTTTCCTCGACAATTTGTTCTACTTCTTCTTTTGTTGCTGGATTCTGTTCAGCAATTTCTTTTTTGATTTCAGTAAGGAGTTCACTGACCTTTTCTTGGTTCATCCCTTCTTTATCGGCAAGCTTTGTGGCTAGATTTAATTCATCATTGGCCACCTCCATACGGACAGTATCAAGCTTTTCTCCACTTACTTCGTATGCCTTGTAAATCCCGACAAGTGCGGAATGACCACTTACTTTAATAGGTGATGCCACTTCCACAACAGCATCCTCCACTCCAGCGGTCAATAGCGCATTAGCATACATTTCATCTGTTACCTGGGTGATGTTTCCAGGAGTCGCCCTTTCAATGACAAGGCCTTCGCCTTTTTCTTTACGCGTGATTTTCGCAGAAGAAAACATTCTAGCATTCCGGTCTTCTCCCTCAATATACTTCACTAAATCTTCACCAGTCGCTGTAATTTCCTCTACTTGGCTTGAGTCTGTTACACCTAAAGCTTCTTTCACTTCTTGCTTCTGGGAATCTGATAAAGATTCACCGTAAACCACAATGGGTAATCCAAACTTTTCATTAATCCCTTCATCTGTTTTATCATTATCTGCTGCAAATGCCTGATTGGCCGATACACCGACTAATAAGGCAATCATAAGTAAAATTTTATTAAAACGCTTCAACATTCGAATCGTTCTCCTTTTTATACAAGTTTATGATCTCTACTATACCACATGATTTTGAAACGAACTTAGCCTTACACTCCACCTCCTCCTATAAGACGTATAGAAACGAGATGAGGTTTCATTTTTTGCGCAAAAATAAAACACCCGATTGGGTGCCCATTACTGATTAAGTTTAAAAGGTGCTGATTGAATTCGTTTCACTTTGTCCTTTGAATAAATCGCTACTCTCATTTTATCTGAACCTTGAAAAACCCTTTCAGGATTCAACATTTCAACAGTAAGATTTCCTTTGTCATCCGGTTGGAAGGTCGTTTCTCCTATGATTTCACCTTTGTGAATGGTAACATTTTCCCGAGGACCGAAGCTGACTCCTCCACCTTCATCACCTGTTATCGTAATGGAATATGTGGAGTTTGGATCTAAATTCTCTGCCATTACTGATATAGAAACCGCATTTGAACTTTTGAAGGAAAGCCGGATTGCTCCATGCCCTTCACTCAAACGCAGCTCCGTTGTTTTTTGAAGGATAGTGATTTCTTCTGTTTTACCTTCTGATTCTGCTGAATGGCTACAAGCAGCTAGTAACAGAACAGCTAGAATCCCTAGCCTTTTCAAAACCTTACCCCTGAACAATATCAGCAAATCTTTCTTTAAAAGCTGGACTTAATTCGCTCCAGACATCAAACGCGTTATCGTCAGGATCATAAAACACAAAATTTCGTCCAGGATGACCCCGATCTTCAATTTCACCTACCTTAACCCCTTTATCAGCCAGCTCTTGGTGTAAATCCATCAATTCTTTTTCGCCGTCTACTTCAAAGCTCATGGAAAACCTTGAATTGCCATCACAATCTATAAAGTTTGCACATTGTCCTTCCTTTGCTTTCACAAGGAAAAAACTTTGATTAGCCATATTAATGATGGCCATTTTTCCACTTTCGTCAAGGTAACTTGGGATCGCCCCAAGTTGATTTGAATACCATTTGACAGATTTCACCACATCGGAAACAGGAATATATGATGTGCCCACTCGCAATAAACGTTCACTCATTTAGTCCACCCCATCCTTTCATTAATATTACCTATTCAACAACAGAACGGATATTCCTCTAATATTTTTATTGAAAAAATGATGGCAAATTGCCAGGAAATGATCCAAAGTTAACATAAATCATCTTGTATCATAATTAAAAGTGAGCAGTGTCATACTAAGTAGGAAATTCAACAATGATTCATTAGGGAAGGATTCTATGGATTTTTTTAGTGGTCAGGAAACTCTCACCGTTGTTCAGTGGGCTTTGAGAGCTGTAGTTGGATTTTTCTTTTTGCTATTTGCTGCAAAAATTATGGGGAAACGATCGATTTCTCAACTAAGGCTGCTCGATTTTGTCATGGCATTATTACTTGGAAATATTATTGCTCACCCCCTATCAGATGAAGGATTAGGATTAAAAGGATCGATGACGACCATGACGGTACTCGTTCTTTTATACTCTGCAGGTGTTTACATCAGCTTAAAATGGCCTGTCATAAGACGATTTCTCGACCCCTCTCCAGTTCCTTTAATTCGTAATGGCGAGATTCTCTATACAAATTTATCGAAGGCAAGAATTACTCTTGATGATCTATTAGCAGAGTTACGAAAAGAAAAAATAGAAGATGTCCAAAAAGTAGCCCTTTCTTTATGGGAAGCAGATGGATCTCTTACCACCTTTCTTCATCCTCAGCATCAAACCGTCACGGCTAAAGATATCAATCTAACACCGCAGCCATTTTCTTTCCCGATGACGGTTATTAAAGATGGAAAAATCGTCAAAAAAGATTTAGTCAATTTAGGAAAGGATGAACAGTGGTTAAAAAACGCTCTGCAACTGAATTATCAGAAAAGCGTAAATGATATTTTGTTAGCTACTTTGGATCACAGTGGAAAGTTAAAGATTTTTTTATACAAATAAATAGACAGAATCTATTTTGGATTCTGTCCTTTTTTAAAAGGTTAGTACAGGAACGTTGCTTTCCTCTTGTTTTTAATTGGAATTGAGATTTTTGAAATAAAGTCGAACTAACTCGTTTGCTTTTCTAGTGAAAATCTTAAATCATCTTTGTTTTCGAGTAAATTTTGAGCTTTGAGTTTAGGTTTAATCGCCCTTTTTTCAACTTTAAGGCTTTTATTTTCAACTTATACTGTTTTATTTTCAACTTTTAGCATTCTATTTTCAACTATCCCTATTTTATTCTCAACTTTCGGCTTTTATCGATTTCTCGACATCAAACGACAATTTCCCCCACCTTCATCACCTGCAAAGTTATTCCAACCCATCACTCGGAAAAACAACGCCAATCTGCTTCCGAATCTCATCGATGATTTCCATCGTGGTAATCGAGTTTTCAATCGAATTCGTTTCTGACTCCGTTTCTCCTTCTTGTGCAAGTCGAATAAATTCTTCTGCTTCATAAAACATGGTTTTAGCTTTTTGAGGCTGCGAAAGCTCCTCTTTTTCACCATTTCTATAGAAGATCTCTACTTTTTCTGGAGTATGAATTTTATCAATAACAAGATTTCCATCTTCACCTTGTATTTCAGCAGGGAGATTAGAGTTCGTGATTTTAGAGTACATGACCACTGCATCCATATCCTTATACTTCAACACGACACTTCCTTCTCCATCTACACCTGATTCGAGAAGCACTCCTGTTGCCTTAACACTTTCTGGTTTTCCAAATAGGACAACTAGGGGATAGATACAGTAAACACCAATATCCATGATCGACCCATTTGAAAATTGCGGGTTAAAGGCATTTAGCACGGTTCCTTCTTTATACGCGTCATAGCGTGAAGAATATTGACAATAACTTGCAAAATATCTGCGGATTTTCCCTAATTTATGTAGATTCTCTTCCACCACTTTAAAATTTGGAAGCAAAGTAGATTTTAAAGCTTCCATTAAAAGCACATTATTTTCTTTGGCAACTCCAAACATTTTCGAGGCTTCTTTTGCATTGGAAGCAACCGGTTTTTCACAAAGTACATGCTTTTTATTTTTCAAAAATAGGCTGGCATGCTCTGCATGGAAAGCGTTTGGACTAGCGATATAAACTGCCTCAATATCATTACTAGCCGCCATAGCCTCTAGATTAGTAAAAGTTGTCTCTACACCATATTTACCTGCAAACTCTTCTGCTTTTTCTTTCGTTCTAGAATAAACAGCCGTAAGCTCAAACCCATTTACTTCTTGGGCTGCTTCTATAAATGCATCGGTTATCCAATTTGTTCCGATGATCCCAAATTTCATTGTGGATGATCCCCTTTCATTAACTTTTTATCCCCTTATCATAATTCATGATGAGGGTGGAAGCAAAGGATTTAAGTGATATAGGGGCTCTGGACTATTATGGCCAGCCCCTCAGTCTACCTGCTAAATCAACTTCACAAACTTTCGCTTCCCAACTTGAACAACCATCCCATGCTCTACCTTAACGACAGTATGAAAATCGACAATTTTCTCACCATTCATTCTCACGCCACCATTTTGTATCATTCGTCTTGCTTCGCTTTTTGATGGTAATAGCCCAGCGGTAACAAGAAGGTCGATCATTCCAATTTCTTCATCTCCATGCCATACTATTGTTGGTATTTCATTCGGGATTCCGCCTCTTTGAAAAACAGAAGTAAAATGCTCTTCTGCTTTTTCCGCCGCCTTTTCTCCATGGTACATACGAACAATGGTTTTGCTTATTAACATTTTTGCATTGCGAGGATGAAGCTCTCCATTATCCAACCCGAGTTTGAAATGACTTTTCTCTTCTAAACTAAGGTCTGTAACCAGATCAATATATTTTGTCATTAAGTCATCCGGAATCGACATCGCTTTTCCGTACATTTCGTTTGGATCTTCGTCAATTCCAATATAATTCCCTTTCGATTTAGACATTTTTTCGACACCATCTAAACCTTCAAGCAATGGTAGGAGGATGACGACCTGCTTCTCCTTCCCAAACTGCTCCTGCAAATGTCTTCCCATCAACACATTAAAATGTTGATCCGTCCCGCCAAGTTCAATATCACTTCCAAGCTCTACGGAATCGTACCCCTGCATTAATGGGTAAAAAAACTCATGTAAAGAGATGGGTTTCCCTACATCTAGGCGATTGGCAAAATCATTTCGTTCCATCAATCTTGCCACCGTTATTTTCCCTGCTAAATGGATGACATCTTCAAGATGCAGCTTTGACAGCCATTTTGAATTGTAAAAAAGCTCGACCCTTTGCACATCAAGTACTTTACCGAATTGCTCAAAGTATGTTCTCGCATTATACTTCACTTCTTCGTCAGTAAGCTGCTTTCTCGCAACCGATTTTCCAGTCGGGTCTCCGATCTTACCAGTGAAATCACCAATAATAAGCTGAATGGTGTGACCGTTATCCTGGAATTGCTTTAATTTGTTTAATACCACCGTGTGACCGATATGAACGTCAGGGGCAGAAGGGTCTAATCCTAGCTTCACCTTTAAAGGCTTCCCCGTTACTAACGACTTAGCAATTTTTTCTTTTAATTCTTGAGAAGGAATAATCTCATGGACTCCATTTGAATAGATGGCATACTGCCTCTCCATTTCCTTCTCTTGTTCTTGTGACAGCTGTTCTATAAATGTTTCCATTTCATTAACCTCCTTGTTTTTTGAAAAATAAAAAACCACATCCCTAAAAATGGGACGTGGTTATACGCGGTACCACCCAAATTGAAGATCTTATCTTCCACTCAACGTTTTAACGGTACGACCGTTCTTTGCTACAAGTATTGGTTCACAAAGAATGCTCAAGGAGGTAATTCATCATGATCTTTGTACCGATTCACACCTACCACCGGCTCTCTTCAAACAGGGAGATCATTGACTACTTATTCCCATCATCACTTTTTTTATAAATTAGACTAATTTTAGCGGATTACTTGTAGGAATTCAATAGTTTTTTAATTTCCTTGTTTCTAAACCTGTTGAATATCCTGCAAATAGGAGTGACATTTATTAAAGCAAAATACCAGTCTGGTTGAATAATGAAGCATTCATAGAATTTCCATTTAGAGATGATTTTCTTTCCTTGACTAGGATATAAGTAGGTTCATGTTTGCTGGATTATCGTCAAATTACTGAAGATCCCCGTCCTATGGCATACGATAAGACTCAAAAGGCTTACAAATCTCATCTATTGTAATCTAGGAACAGGGACAAGAGGAAATTAGTAGGGGCAAAAAAATAGGCCATTTACCCAATTGTTTTATTTTTACATTACGATAAACTGTAATAACGTAAGAACAAAAATTAATAGGGAGAGTGAATGGTTTATGAAAAAATTGCTATCTGGTCTTGTAACAATGCTAGTGTTTGTTCTTGTTGCTTCTACTGCATCAGCTTCAAGTAATACGGTTGTTAATCTTAAATCTGAAGTAGAAAAAGAGTACACGATTAAATCGTTCGACTATTTAGCTGTAGATGGAAAAGTTGTGGATTCAAAGACTATTGTGAATAACAAATCAAACAGCAATGACATAAAAGTAACCATGGTTCTACCTAAAAAGAATAAAAACGGCGATTGGTTGGCGTATGGATTTACGAGCCGGGAAAGTTTGCAGGCATTTATCGAAAAAGATAAACAGAGACTTCAAAACAATGTAGAGATCATGGGCAGCGGTACTTGCTGCACTGATTTCTATGAGTATAAAAATAAAGGCGGACAGTATATTTATTGGAGAGACGGGTTTAAAAACTTGCCTTCTAGCTGGAATGATAGAATTTCCTCTTTAAGCACGGCATCACCTTCTGCAAGCTATTCGACGACGCTGTGGGAGCATACTTCATATCAAGGGTATGGCAGAGGAGTCTTCTTTAGACACTCCGACTGGTGGGGTAAAACAGCTAATTTGGCTTGGGATTGGAATAACGAGGCTTCGGCGATTGAAATCAATTAATAGGAGATTATCAATGACTAGGTAAAGAAGTTTTAAGATCACTATTTTTTCATTTGATTTAATAGAAATGGAGAATAGTGATTTTTTTGTAAGAGAAGAGGAAGCCCTGGATGGCTTCCTCTTCAAATACTGGAGTACCCCTTTACGTTAGGGGGTAACTCCCAAGTCTTCTAAAATTGATTCTAGTGTTTTTCCATCATAATTTTCTAATGGTTTAGGAGAGTTCTCTACATGCTCATTTTGCTTGAGATAGTTAGTTTGAACATACTTAATGTCTTTGCTATTAACCGTTCCATCAAAGTTAATATCAGCTGCCCGGTTATCAGTATTCCATGCATCTTGGATATCAATCGCGTCTAATACATCAATCACGTTATCCTGGTTCACATCACCAGCCGTAATACGTATTGGGTTAACCCCATGGTTCATACCAATCAGCTCCCCATTATGCTCATAGCCAATTTGCTGTTCACTTTTCGTAACAAAGTGACCTGGAACTTTCATCTCCAACGTATAAGGATCTTTACTTAATGGAAGCTTTTCAATGATATATTGTGCATTGTCGATTGATGATGATGCGTCAAACTCGCTTCCTTTAGAATCAATGAACCTCACTGATGCACCAACCTTTGACCAATCTTTTTTATCTAAGTATTCGCCTCCTTCTGGTCCCACATAAAACCCTTCAGGTAAAACATTGCCATAGACTCTATTAAACTGTGGCGATACCTCAATATTTGCACCTGCGTTTAGTACTTTGATTGTTTCATTATTTCCATTTGTTACTTCGACTGTTGGATTGATCTCAGCTTGCTGTATATATTGTTCATCTTGTACTTTTAATGTAACCTCGACCACTTCCGAATGGTCAAATACACCGTTAGCTTCATCAAATTGAACTGATACCTTATCTCCATCAACTTTTAGCGTAGCTTTATTTACAAATGAATCTGTAAGCTTCGCAGCAACTAGCTCAACAGATTTCATGCCCCAAATTTCTCCGAAGGTCCATTTAGCTTTACTTAGTTCATTTAAGTTATCCAACACTAGTTTTGCATGAACCGTATCACCTGTGTTGGCTTCAACTGTTTCACTCTTCGCATACGTTACAGCTGTTCCTTCTTGGACAAAGTAATATTGCTTTCGTAAGCCTTTATTTCCTGCCATATCGTACCCATCCATTGTAAAGGATAACGCTGGTGTAGACTTATCCATGGCAATTTCGTCTACAAATTTCCCTTCCTTATCCATGTAAATAGGCGATGAAGGAAAAGGTGAATTCCATGTATAGACCATGAAATTAGATGATTGATCAACATCAATCCCGACCTCTTGCATCTTTTCTACGTGAGGGTCATCGATTTGAATGTCAAATGGGTATGTTTCTTGACCTGGTTTATATTCAAGGAATGGTGAACCGCTTTCATCAAGTGAACTTTCAAATTTAGGATCATCAATATCAATAAACACATCACGCGTTTCTGTTATTACTTTTCCAGAATGCCCTGTTGTAATAAATTTCAGCTTGTAATGACCAGGCTGTGCATAGCTTACTTCTTGTGAAATTGGTTGTTCGGAATCACCTGTGAATTTATTATACATCCCTTGGAATGCCATTAAGCCATAATTTATATTTTCAGAGCTATTCTTAAGGTCAACTGTCCCAATAAACCCTAAATCCTTCCCTGTTTCACCATCTTGAAGAACCACATCCATTTTAGCCATTGGTGAACTTAAATTAAAGTCTACAAACATCGCCCGATTTCGATATCCATCAAAACCGTTGTTTAAATAAAATGGTGATAATGCTGGGTTAAAGACCTCGAGATAATTTAACCCTTCCTCTGTAACTCTAAAGTTGAATGGAAGACGGTAACGTTCTGATGAATTTTCTTTATTAGTAAGCGTGATATAGCCCTCATAAACACCTGTTTTTGCTGATTTTGGAACCGTTAGGAAGACATTATTTTTCTTTTCTTTATTGGCCTTTACCTTAATCTTCTTACTTGAACTTACCTTTACTCCATTTTCTTTGAGGCTATTCGTTCCTTCGATTACATTTTCTTCTATCGAAACTTCAAAGGTTTTCGCTTTATCACTATTGTTGGTGAGACTTAAGCTTTTCATCACCCGTATATGATTGCCGGCTTCTCCAAAGTGTTGACCAAAGCTTACTCCCCCCGTTGGATTTTCAATTGCTACTAATTCTTCCCCATCCGGAATGAGCGTTTCGTCCTTCACTTGAACCTTCATCTGACTATGAACCGCTTGATAAGGATCGACCCTTCCAGCACCTACTTCAAATACACTATACTCCCCGTTTAAAGGTTCTGCCGTGTTCATGAGTATGGTTTTAATATCGTCTGGATCCAGATCAGGATTTGCCTCTAACAATAGTGCTGCGATTCCTGCAGTATGCGGCGTTGCCATTGATGTACCATTAAGTCTTGCATAGGCGTACGTATAATCATCGGTATCTTCATGATTAATCATGAAAGAAGGGTACGTAGAAAGGACACTTACTCCAGGAGCAACCACTTCTGGTTTCATATCATAATTTTCTCGAACGGGTCCTCTAGAGCTAAAGTCAGCTAGCTGATCCCCTTCTGTTTTTATTGTTTCAAAGTTATCGAACGTGAAGGTTTTCATTCCATTAGCAATCGCTGCTTTTAATTGTTCTCCCGCAGCTTTGGTCATTGAAAATGCCGGAACGAAATCAGTCGATTCTCCAAGATTGTAGCCAACATGACCATCCACATTGTTATACATGATGACAGCTGCTGCTCCATGTTCTTTAGCAAATTTGATTTTGTCATTAAGGGCAAATTCCCCACGCTGTACAAAAGCAATTTTCCCTTCAACTTCTTTACCCGTATAATCCTGAGAATTTCCTAAGCCGACATCAACCAGTTCAAGAGAATTTCCTTCTAGCTTTGCAAAGTCATCAGCAAAGCTTCTACCCATACTTACGATGTCAGTAGACCAATCCCCTTCAGTGCGGCCAGTAAATGTTGCTTGAGACATAGGAACATCACTTGCCCCAACGGTTAAGGCAAATGCTGCTGTACCCGGTGAACCTACTGTATAATCTTCAGGTCCTGCGTTACCTGCAGCTACTACAGCCGTTACCCCATTTAAAACGGCATAATTAATAGCAGTGCTTGTTGGGTAGTAAGGATCATTTATGTCAGCCCCTAGTGAAAGGTTGATGACATCCATTCCATCCTCAATTGATTTTTCAATCCCTGCAAGAACGTCTTCCGTTGTCCCGCTTCCATAAGGTCCAAGCACACGGTACACATAAAGGTCGGCATCAGGAGCAACTCCTTGAACAGACACTTCACTATCGTTTACGTTCTGACCAACAATTGTGCCGGAAACGTGTGTACCATGAGAAGTATAATAAGAGCTACCCCACGGAGCATATTCTGGTTCATTTGTATTTTCCCAATCTTTATACGTTGCTTCCATTGGATCTTGATCTTCATCGACAAAATCATAGCCACCTTTATAGGCATCCTTTAAATCTGGGTGGTTATAATCAATACCCGTATCTAAAACGGCTACCTTAATTCCCTCACCTGTAATGCCTTCCTTATGTAGTTCATCGATTTTCAAATAAGGAATACTTTCAACGGACGTGGTGATTTCTCTGTCTACATCTTCAGGAAGGTCTTTCTTAACCGGGTCAACCGTGAACGTCTGATTTTTATATACCGCTTGGACTACTTCCGATTTCATAAGTTGTTCGACTTGATTTGCTGGTAAGGTCATAGCTACACCGTTATAGGCTGTTTTATAAGTAGCGGTAATATCGTTTGAAATGCTTTTCCCTTTGGCATTCTTTTTAGGAAGAATTTTTTTGATGTCTTCTTTAAAGGCTTTATGCTCTTTTTCTACCTGTATATTTGCCTTTTCTTTATCCATTTTCTTCCCATTTGCTGCCGCTTCTAGCACAGCAACTTTACTAGGCTTTGATTTAAACTGAACAATGACCGATACTTTCTTTTCTTCCTCTAACTCACCTGCTTTAAATCCTTGTAAGCCGGTATGATCTTGCAATTCTAATTGCTTTAATGCTTTTCTTTGTTCATCTGTCAATGAAGATAGAATGTCTTCCGTCTTCAGTTTAGATGCCGTTACCTCTGGTATAAATACGGAGTTTCCTGGTGATGCTAGCAAACCAATAGACAGACTAATGGCTGCTGTTTTTTTAACAAACGAATTCACTTTCATATACACCCAACTTTCTTAATTATAGATTAATAGTAATAGAAAAATTAGTAGAGGAATCCTTCCTTTCATAAGCTTTTAATAATTTATTGAATTGTAATTATAATGTTAATATTCTTTCATCTCGATGGCTATTGGGGTTTTTATACGTGACTTTCGATCTGCTTATTCTTCGAAACCAGCAAAAAAATGCTCATTACTTTGTATTTTTGATAGAAAAGAACTAAATACAACTCTCAATTTTGGGTTTTATATTTTATTAAAGGAAAATCTATGATAATAGCAAATATGAATAAGTATTCGAAATAATAGAAAAATATACACTTTTAATCGTAAGGGGTGAATTTTTTATGCTAGAAGGGGAAATTATCAAGTTTTACCGAGAAACAGCTGGTCTTACTCAAGCTCAATTAGGAGAAGGGATTTGCACGGCTACACATGTAAGTAAAATTGAAAGAGGGAAAACAGCCTATTCTGCAGACATTATTTCTTTGTTTTCAGAGCGATTGGGGATTGATATTCAAAAAGAGATTGAGTCCTTAAAAGGAATAGACAAGCAATTACAGAATTGGCATACCGCCATCATTATGCAAAGGAAGAATGTGGTGGAAAAAATTAAAAAGGAATTAGAGGCGTCTCCCTTCATAGATTCCTCGAAATATGCAGCGCATTACCAACTACTGAAAGCAAGGTATTATATTTTGCATCAAGAGGGAGAAAAAGCAAACAGCATAATAAAGGATATCCAAAAACAACACCCTAACCTTACTCCATACGAAAGAAATCTTCTTCATCATATTCAGGGGATTTACTACCTAAACAACTACAACAATTCTAATAGTGAGCATCAGCAAAAGGCGATCCAAGTGTTAAAAGAAATTAATATCGACGAATATGGAAATCCAGAATATTATTATCACCTTGCTGTAGCTTACCACTGTATTGACTCTAAAGTAATGGCCTACCGTTATGCAGACAAAGCTCTTCGTTACTTCAAAAAGACAAACAATTTTCTTCGCGCTATCAATGCAGAATCCGTTATGCTGCTGCAAATCGGAAGTGATGTTTATCTTGATTTCCAGGAGATGGTTGAGCGCTATGAGAATCTTATTCATGACAGTGAAATGTTGGGTGCCCTCGATAAAAAGGGGCTATTACTCAATAACCTCGGTAATGAGTACAAAAAGCGAAAGGAGTATGCCCTTGCCAAGAAATATTTTAAGCAAGCACTTTCAATAGAAGCTGAGACACCTATTAGCTATTTAAAACGTTTAAGCAATTATGTGGACACCTGTCTAGAAGGAAAACTTTCTAGAAAAACAACACTATTGAAAAAGGCGAAAGAAGGTTGCTCCCTAGCAAAACAATTGGACAGTAAACTGTACATTACGTTATTCAAGCTCCTCATTTATCGAATCGAGAATAATATGGAGCAGTACTACAGCTTTATCGAGGAAAAGGCCCTGCCACAATTTCAATCTAGCAAACACGTTTTATGCATCAATAGGTATGGAAAAGAGCTATATGAATATTACGTAGATTCTGACCAACACCTTAAAGCCCTTCAACTTTCTAAGCTCTTCATGTGCTCAATTTCGTAACTATTCCATATATACTACTCCTAACTGACAAACCATTCCCAAGAAACCTTCGATTAAATGAAGAGGGTTTCTTGGGAATTTATCAATTTAAAGCTTTTCAAATTCTTCTTGTACGAAAATGCTTTAAATCGTAGTATTACTCTTCATAAAGCGTTCCTTCTGTCTGTTCTGCATTAAATTTCCATTGTACCTGCAGGGCATCCCCTTGAAATTCATTTTGATCTTCCCCATTATCTACGAATTCAAATAGAACGAGAATCTTTTCCTTCTCTCCTACTTTAAGTCCATCGGGTCTTGTATCATTCCCTACAAAATCATCAATTTCCGTTATATCCGGTGTTTGGTTTTGTAAATCATATAAAGTTGTTTCCACTACAGGAGTAGTAGCATTCGCTTGATTGTAAAGAATCGTAACTTTAATATGTTTCGCAAAATCATCATTATTGTTTTGCTTAGCATCATTAACTGTGTATGATGTCTCCAATAAAACTTTTGAAATGTCTAGTGACCCATCATTGGATAAAGTAAATTCACGTTGAATCTCATCCCCTGGTTTAAGGTTGTCAAGATTGACAATCGTTTCAGGGTCCACCGATAAATCTAACGTACCTGCAGCAAATGTATTATTCGTTACCTCACTGTCGCTAAAGTAGGCGTATGTCCCTCCTCCCATTAATGAAAAACCTAATGCCGCTGTCATAAGTCCCTTACTTACTTTTCCTGTAAAGCTCATCGATAAATTCCTCCCTATTGTATGTAACTTATATTTATTAATCTCTTAACTGCCGTATTGACAGCTAAAAGGAATAACCAAATGATTCAGGCATTTTTTGCCTCGACTTTTTTCAGTTCCTTCACAATGGTACGTCCTGCAGAAAACACTAAAAGCAGACCAGGGATGAACAACAATAAGGCAGATCCTGTTTTAGAGGTAGCGTAATTCACTATGTATCCTGCATATGGAACTGTAAAGCTTGTATACTTCCCTACGATATTTTGAGATAGGACGTAGTCGGAATCGGGTCCATCATTGTTATCTCCTTTTGTTGTGTACAACCACTGCCCGTTGGCTTTTTTAACATCTATGATTCTATGAGTAATGAGTTTGTCTTCAGAATGAAACGTAATGATATCGCCTTTCTGATAGGCTGTACCTTTTTTGGCTAGCTCAATAACGATGATAGAGCCTGTTTGAAATGTCGGTTCCATGGATCCAGATAGCACCGTTTTCAATTGATGACCTAAAATGGTGGGTTCCCCTCCAGATGCTTTTGTTGAAAGAACAATTAAAGTCAACAGGCATAATAGGATAAAACCCACGGCGCTCCCTACCTTACAGATGATTCGTATGGCTTTCTTCATCGTTTTCCACTCCTTGTCCATTATTTTTTGATTCTTATTTTCCGGTTCATTGTTGACATTTCTGGTGTGAGCCACTTAATTGATTTCTGATCCTTCTCACCATACTTGCTCCTGTTGAAAACTATATATCAATCGTATTTAAATAACTGAAAATTGTAAATTGGGTTATTTTTCTATAAATTAATAGTTTATTTTCAATTTTTCGCGAATAAACACAGGGAAAGTGTTGAATGCTGGCGTTTTCAATAACCCAATTGACCGTTGATGGAACTTTCAGAATAATTAGTGGTGAGTTTCAAAACTTTTATTAAGAGGTGATTAAGGTGAAAAGAAAAAGAAACAAAATGAAAAAGAAAGCAATACCTGTGGTTTTAGCCGCTTCCTTTGCAATCTCAGGACTAGCAGTACCAGGAAAGAACGTCTTAGCCAACGAACAAGTAAAATTGAATCAGGAGCTACAGACCCCTTCCTACATAATAGGATCTTGGGATGCACCTGAAGGATTAAGCAAAGAGGAAGCAATGTACTCTTTCCTTCAATCAAAAGTCCTTCAACCAAAAAGTAAATCATTGAATACCGTTAGCAACGCAAAAGAACAATTTAAAATCGTTAGCCAAAAAGCAGACAGTAAAACAAAAACGTATCACTTTAGAACCGTTGAACAAGTCGATGGTGTTCCAATTTATGGGTCAGAACAAACTATTGCACTTGATAAGAACAATAATGTTACCGCTTACTTCGGAAAAGTAACACCTAATCTATCTAAATCCTCTATAAATACAGAGGCAGAATTGACTGAGGAAGAAGCTTTAGAAATTGCAAAATCTAGTATTGAGGAAGAAATCGGGGAGGTAAACGACTATGACGGAATAGAGTCTGAACTAGTCCTTTATCCAAACAACGGAAAGCTTCAACTTACGTACCTGATTAAAGCCTCTACTTCTATACCAGCACCAGGGTATTGGCATTATTTCGTAGATGCGGCAACAGGTGATATCGTGAAGAGCTTCAATAAGATTCATGAAGCATCTCCTGTATTAGAATCTAGTGAAAACAGCTTTTCATCATCAGGTGCCGAAAAAGTTTCACCAAAAGCTTTACCTGCAGAGTCAGAACCTGTTACTGCCAGAGGAATGGATATCTTTGGGGATCTACATTCTTTCCAAGCAGTAAAGGACACGACTACGGGTGAACATTATTTATTCGATGGTACAAGAGCAGATGGGGTCCACACTTTTGAAGCTGGGCGGATGCCTGAATTTAGTTTCATCTTATTGTCGGCACTTCTTGGATTTACTGGATTTGAGGTAAAGAGTTCCTCTAACTTCTTCTATGACCCAGCCGCTGTTTCGGCCCATACAAATGCTGGGAAAGTATATGATTATTATCAAGAAAAATTCAATCGAGATTCTCTTGATAACGAAGGAATGAAACTTATTTCTACAGTCCATATCGGAGACAAGTGGAATAATGCTGCTTGGAATGGTAAGCAAATGCTTTATGGAGATGGCGATGGTCAAAGAATGATCTCTCTCTCTGGTAGTTTAGATGTTATTGGCCATGAAATGACACATGGTGTTATCACAAATACTGCTGACTTAGTCTATGAAGGGGAGTCTGGTGCAATCAATGAGTCGATCGCAGATATTATGGGAGCATTTATAGAAAATAAACCAGGCGAAGACATGTGGTTATTAGGAGAGGATGTTTGGACACCGAATACACCAGGTGATGGTCTCCGTTCAATGAGTGACCCAGCATCTGTCTATCTCGGCGGATACACTGAATCTGGCTATTACCCTGACCATTACGATGACCGCTATATAGGAGAGTTAGATAACGGCGGAGTCCACATCAATAGTAGTATCAATAATAAAGCCGCACACCTTATCACCGCTGGCGGTACCCATTACGGAGTAACCGTTACGGGAATCGGAAAGGATAAAGCAGAGAAAATTTTCTATCGTGCCTTAACACTTTATCTAACAGCTTCTTCTGACTTTAGCCACATGCGTGAAGCAGCTGTTCAGTCAGCTAGGGACCTTTATCCAGATAAAACTGGAGAACCATCAGCCGAAGTACAAGCTGTTATGGCTGCTTATGATGCTGTGGGAGTAGAATAAAAACTTTATCAAAAATACCAAACAAGGACTGGTTGTCTCATGACACCAGTCCTTGTTTAATGTTCTTATAACAACTAAATTTTATCGACTTATCTTTTATGTCATAAAAACTTTTATTCTTATATTCCTATTTCGCTTCATCATTTATTTTAATGATGAAACGATTTTATATGACTTAAAACCGCTTTTGTATTATAATATTATATAACGACTTAATTAAGGGAAGGATATTACCATGAAACTAAATAATTCAAGCTCTCGTCCATTATACGAGCAATTAAAGAACAGTATTAAGGATTCTGTCGAAAAAGGCGACTTTCGCCCTTCTGAAAAAATTCCAAATGAAGGAGAATTATGCGAGCGATACGGAGTTAGTCGTATTACTGTAAGGAGGGCCATTAAAGAATTAGTAAGTGAAGGACTTTTAGAACGAAAACAAGGGAAAGGAACGTTTGTTACTAGACAGAAGGTGGCCAGAGAATTAGTCCATGTGAATGGTTTTACTGATTTTAGCAAACAGTTGGGGAAAAACCCATCAAAAAGAGTATTAGCATTAGAGGAGTTAAAAGCTTCAAAAGAGATAGCTGAAGCTCTTCAAATAGAAGCAGGCACAACCGTATTAAAATATGCCCGTCTCATGTTTATGGATAAACAACCATTTGTTCTTGATGTATCCTATTATTCACTTGATCGTTTCCCTAATCTAACTCAAAAGATACATGAATATGAGTCTTCCTACGATGTTTTGAAAAATTTATATCATACAAACATAGACTCTTCTATTCCTAGTAAAAAAATACTCACTGTCACTCCAGCTACCATTGAAGATGCTGAATACTTAGAATGTGAAATAGGAGATACCTTGTTTAATATAGATAAAACACTTTATGACGAAAAAGGAATTCCGATTCACATATCTAATTATAAAGTTCCCACCTCCGATATAGCGTTTACTATTTCAACATAAATCAAAGGAATAGACCTTATGCCACATGGCTAGTTCTATTCCTTCTCTTTTCATCCTATTAATTGTTTTCCACATCCAAATGCTCCATTTACTTCACAGGTTTTCGCTGCATTTTTGGCCGCTATTTCTAAAGATAATTCTATAGATAAACCATTAAAATGGGTTGTTAAATAACTTGCAATAAATGAGTCACCGGCACCTAGTGTATCAACAACATTTGCCTTTATGATTCCTTGGCTATATCTTTTGTTTTTACTTGACATTACTACCCCCAAAGATCCCCTTGTTATAATAACATTCGGTGTTCCCAAACGATGAATGATCATCAATAATTCCTCAATTTCATGGTCTGAGAGATGGCTTCCAGAACAAAAGGCAAATGTAATATGGGGACAAACCTTTTCAAGAAGCTCTTCTGTAAAATGATTAGAAAAATCATAAGAAATAGGCAGTATACTCTTTAACTGCTGCAACTCTTCATCCAGATGACTATATATACTTGTATGGAGTACGTCGTAATTCTTTATATATCCATACTCTTCTTCCGTTAAACGCAGCTTTAATTTTGACTGAATGCCTCCTTTGTTTGATTTAATAAAAATCCTGTCACCCTCTTCATTTAAATCAACATATGCTTTCCCGCTCTCACCTTCTGCAATCCTTATTAAACTTGTATCAACCTGATTTTGTTTTAGAGAACGAAGGATATGCTCTCCTTCTACGTCATTCCCTATAATACCAATAAAGGCCGTTTTCTTAGCACCGTACTGCTTAGATAAAACAGCTACATTCAGAGCATTCCCTCCTGGAAACATTTCATTGCGATCTTGATAAATATCTACTACATTATCGCCTATTGCTATTAAATTCATTACGTCACCCCTTCTTATCCTTTTAAACTACCTGATGAAAGTCCTCTTACAAAATATTTCTGCATAAATAAGAATAATATTATAATAGGTAGCGCTGATATCATGAGTCCTGCCAACAATACTCCCCAATTGGTTTGGAGTGCATCTCTAAACTGCATCAGTCCTGCTGGAATCGTCTTTAAGGATTCAGAGTCTACGAATATCAACGCAAACATAAACTCATTCCATGTAAAATAAGCGGTTAGAACAATAGCTGTTAATAAGATCGGTAAATTCATTGGAATAAATATTTTAGTGAGTATCCTCCATGTATTGCACCCGTCTAAGAAAGCTGATTCCTCTAAGTCTTTCGGCACTTCTAGAAAGGCAGCCCGAATTAAAATAAGTGTTATTGGAATTCGATAAGCAACATACGGCAATATTAACGCAAGATACGTATCGTGAATCCCTAGCAATTGGATTAGTTTATATAATGGAACCAAACTGACTTGAGGAGAGAGCATCATCCCTCCCATACAAATGATTAATAAGATATTCTTCCCTTTAAACTCAAATCTTGATAATCCGTACGCTCCTAGTGCGCTAAGAAACACTGTCAACAAGCAGGTGCTAACGGTAATGATCAAACTGTTAAGAAAATAGGCTGATATCCCCGTATTCCAAGCATGTACATAATTGGAAAATAACCATGCTTGAGGAAGCGCCCAACTATTAGCATAGATTTCCTCCGTCGTTTTAAATGAATTTACCACCATCCAAAAAAGTGGATAAGCAATGATGATAAAATAAACAATTAGAATGGTATAGATCGAGGCTGAACCAAGAATGGTCTTTTTATTCAGTTGTTTCTTTAAATTTGGGTGAGGCCGATATTCAACAGACGCTTTATTAGTCTCCACCTTAACCATCCTCTCCTGTTTTAAACACCTTCATTTGAATGATTGAAACGACTAGCGTTAGGATTAAAATAATTGTAGCAATGGCGGACGCATACCCCATTTCATCCCTGAAAAAAGCTGAATTATATAACAACGTCCCTAATACTTCACTTGCATTTCCGGGTCCGCCGCCCGTTAAAATATATGGCTCGTTAAAGACAGTAAATGCCCCTGTTAAGGTAATGAGCGTTGCTACGAAGAACATTTCCCTTACTTGTGGAACCGTAATATTTATAAACTTACGAATCCTCCCTGCTCCATCCATTTCTGCAGCTTCATACAATTCCCTCGGGATATTCTGTATTGATACCACAAACAGCATCATAATATATCCGATACTTTGCCACTGAGAAACCGCAATAATAGCAAAGATCGCTGTCTCCGAATCCCCTAACCATGCTTTTGTATGCTCGTCTAACCCTACTAATTTTAATAATCCATTTAATATCCCTACATCTGGGTTATAAATAAAGTTAAATAACAAGGCAATAACCGAGATTGAAATGACAACCGGAAGAAAAAATACGGTTCTAAAGATACCGCTTACAAGCCTCGTAATCGGATCTTCTAATATGGCTGCTAAAATTAACCCTCCAAATACTTGAAAAATAATAGAAATGACGGCATACCAAATGTTATTTTTTAAGGCTATATAAAAAACCTCATCCTTGAAGAGATTAAGGAAATTTTCAAATCCAACGAATACCTTTTCAGGAGAAAATGCAGAGAATTCATAGAAAGCAAAGCGAAAGTTTTCAACAATAGGGTAGTAAACAAAAAGAGCCATGAGAAACAAACAGGGTGCTAAATATAAATAGGGAACGAGCTTACTTTTTGGCAATTGACTCACCTCTTTTTTTAAAAAAGGCTGTCCCAAAACTGAAGGTAGAAGGAACCACAACAATATAGAAGGCTACTTGCAACATTATCTATATACGGACTAACAATGTGGTTCTTAAACCCTTCCTGAGACAGTCTTTTCCTCATTTAGTTTTTTGAAGATGCTTTTACTTCTTTGGCCGCTTCTTGAACATCAGACATTACTTCTTCTGGTGTTTTGTTACCACCCAGCATCTGTTGGGTCCCATTTAAATAAGCATCGACAATTTCAATATCTAGAGCAGTATCTAACCATAAATAAGTCTTATCCGCATTTACGATTAAATCGATCGCTTCTTGTTGAAGGGGAGAAGCATTTTCTGAGTTTGTTGTTCCTTTTACTGCGCTATATTCACTGACCTCTGTTAATTGTTCTATCCCTTTTTCTTTTGAGGTTAAAAACTTCACAAATTCCATCGCTTCTTCTGGATGTTTCGTTTTAGAAGAAATCATTATTCCTTCAGGGGCAGCTGTGATAGAATTAGGATTCCCTTTTCCACCCTCTATGGTTGGGATATTAAATACGCCTAAATCTTCTTTTAATGTTGGTTCAATCAGACCAATTTCAGCTAATTGGAAAAATCCAATGGCTGCTTTCCCACCAATAAATAATTCCCGAGCATATTGATGGTCTACGGAGTTCACCCCTTTATTAAAGTAAGGCTCCAGTTCCATAAATTTTTCTAATGCTTTTACATATCCAGGGTGCGAGAAATCCCCTTCTACATTTTGACGATCGTAATCTTTGGCAATCACATCTTCTGGAACCATAAGTTGATTTAAGGAGCCGATATAATGGGATATAGTCCAAGGTGCTTTACTTCCGAAACTTATAGGAGTGATACCAGCATCTTTAATTTTTTCTGAGACAGTTATGAAATCACTCCATGTTTTAGGAACTTCAAGATTCAACTCGTTAAAGATGCTTTTGTTGTAGAAAAAGGCTTTTCCATCCGTTGACCAAGGTACCCCATATATTTTGCCATCAAGGGTGAAGGGTTTGAACTGGGACTCAATAATTTGGCTAGACCATTCCTTATCCTCATTGACAGCACCTGTTAAATCTAATGCTTGATTAGCGCGAACGAAGTTATAGGCAAATTCTCCACTCCAAGAGAAAAAGACATCCGGAGGGTTTTTGGATCCTAATACAACTCTAATCTTTTCTTTATAAGAATCATTTAATACAGCTTCTGTTTTGATTTTGATGTTAGGGTGTGAGGCTTCAAATTCCTTCACTGCCTCTTCAAAGAATTGCTTTTTAGGCTCAGTCGGCCAACGATGAAAAAAGCTAAGTTCTATAGTGTCACCGCTAGATTCTGAATTACTTGTTGAAGAACAGCCGACCAGAAGTGTAAAAATTAGTATGAAGCTCATACCAATAGTAAATAATTTTTTCATTTTTCCTTCCCCCTCAGAAAGAAATTTTTAATAGATGTGTACAAGCTGGAAAAGCGATACATCGCTTTTCCAGCTAAGATTTTAATAGTCTACTTTCCACATGTATCTTCGTTTTGATAGAGGGTGGTTGCGGTTTTCGGCTAAGTTATCTGCGTATTTTCTTAAAACATAGTTTAATACAAGTGGTGCAATATAACCTTTTACATCTTCTTCAATTCCAGAAAATTCAAAATCTTTAGCATCCAAAACCACTAGTTTCTTCCCATATCTCTTAGAGAATGCTAGAGCTCTTTCTTCTAATGGCCTTGTTTCATCTAATCCAAGAAGAATGATAAATGGAGTCTCTTCATCGATAATTTCAAATGGTCCATGGAAATACTCACCTGCGTGAATGGCATGGGAATGGATCCATTGCATCTCCATTAAGATACAAATCGCATATGAATAGGCAATACCATAGTTGGCTCCACTAGCCATTGTATAGATAATTTTTTCATCTTTATATTGCTGACCAAAGTTTACAGCTTTTTCATGATATAGAGAAGCCGCTTTCTCATAAACTTCTTGCAGATTTTCTAGGCTTCTCTCCATCTTCTCGAAATTAACATTATTTTCAGCTACTTTTAGGACTCCGAATACTAATTGATATAAAACTGAGTAATTCGTAGTGAATCCATTTGCCTCTTGGCCCCACTCATATTTTAATACAACTTCTGATGCCTTGGCTAAGGGAGATTCTACCTCATGAGTGAGAGAAACCGTTAAAGCTCCATTCGATTTAGCAAATTTCGCCGCTTCTACTGTTTCTGGTGTATTTCCAGAGTGTGAACATAAAATAACCAGCGACTGAGTCCCAAGCTTTGCATGATTTCGATGAATAAACTCATTAGAGCTATAAAGATGAGCGTCAAGCTTTTTAGCTTCACGGTCAAAGACATACTTACTTGGGTACATTAACGCTGAAGATCCACCACATGCTACAAAAAAGACATTCTCAATATTTCTTTTTTCAACTTCACTCAATGCATTTTTCACTTGATTTTTCACATCTACTACTAATTCAGTCGTCATTAAAACTCCTCCTATAAAGAAATAAAATAGTAAAACCCCTACCCTCCTTATGACTAAAACAATATACAACATGATATAACATTATATATTGTTATATTTTAATCAATAGTACACCTCACTAAAGTCACTGTCAACAGAATTATCAGAATATTTAATCGACAATATTAGACAATTAGTAAGCTTTGCTTTGAAAAAATGATACTAAAAGTAATGAAAAACCAAAAAACCTTTGGATTTTCTGCTTCCTATCCAAAGGTTTTTTGAGTTTAGTTTATTTATATATCAGAATTTAGTTCTTTTTTGGAGTATCCCTTTTATCTAACATTAAATAGATTGATCCTCTAAATGTGATGGTGATATTTCTTGCTTGTTTCTCTTTTTCAATAACGAAACGGCACGCCCAGTCACTTTGAGAGAAGCCCAAAACATTATGATAGCTATGACAGGATGAGCAGCTGCAGCCCAAGGTAAAACGGTTGTAACATTCGCAGTAAAATACATCATAAAAATCAAACCGAGGAGTGCCACACTTTGCCACTTTGCCCACAATGGTAATTGACCAACGAAAGCCGTCACTAGCATTAAGATCGGTACAAGCTCAAATATATGGACGAAAATAGTGTGCTTTGACCAATTTACTGGATCTACAAAAATGGCTAATCCTGCAAAAAATACTTGAGTGACAATACAAAGGGTAAAAATAATGGCAAAAAGGACAAAACCGATTCTCGCCAAACGAATTCTGTTTGTTTCTTTAGAATTTCCCACTAAATTTTCCTCCTTTCTTAAAAAATTTAATCAATTTATATTTTCACAGTTAAAGGTAATACGTTTAACAAGCCTGAGCCTTAATTTGCGGTCAGTCTGTAGTCTTATTTATAAAAAAACAACATTCCTTCCTATTGCAAGAACGTTGTTTATGGCCTCGATTCTGCTTATTTGTCCGTAAGAGATGATAATTTGTCCAAGATCGGCTATAATTTGTCCGATTTGGTTGATAATTTGTCCGTAAACACCAATATATTAACCGTTCGACATTTCTCAGCAAATTCCGCCTCCCCTCCACTGCACCAACTCAGATTTTATCGAAACAAGTAATCTCTCTTCAAATATTGTTACCAGTGCCAAAAAACAACGCTCCTGCCTATAGCAAGAACGTTGTTTGAGGAATTGATTCTGTTTATTTGTCCATAAGTGATGATAATTTGTCCGTAAACACCAATATATTAGCCGCTCGACATCTTCCAACAAATTTCGCCGCAGCTTCCCGCACCTACAACTCCAACCGTTCTACCCAAACAAGTAATCTTCAATCGCTTTCGTAATATTAAACGGACCTCTTTCTTTATTTGAAGGAACCACTAATTTATATCCCGACTCAGGATATACCGATGAATGAAAGCTTACACCTGGGTCATATCCCATGACATGGTACTTAAAAATCTTATCTTCCTTTTTATTGATCCAAACGCCATAACCGTAGTACGACTCTTCTTTAACACAGATATGAGGCTTCAATAGCAGATTCGTATATTCTTTACATAATAGTTTATACTCCAGTAACCCTTCCCATAATCTCATCATATCAGGGGATGTGATATATGCTCCTCCATCAGCTCCACCTTTGATTGGAATCGAGTAGGTATTCGTTCGCCATGTTCCATCATCTACACTGTCTATATAACCAAATGCTGTATTTGCTGGCAGTTGATCAAGAGAAAAGTATCCCGAACCCTCCATTCCACATTGATTAAAAATCTCTGTTTCAATATATTCAGTAAAACGTCTGCCTGTTTGTTGTTCAATCACTAATCCCAATAGGATAAACCCGGCGTTATTATATTGAAACCTCTCCCCCGGTTTAAACATCATAGGCTGCATTTGAAACATGGGAAGAAAATCTTCTAAGCCCTTTAATAGATACATCGGTCTCTCTTTCCAAAGATCCTCAAAGTCATCCATAACGTCTTCATCAAAATAATCGGGAACCCCAGAACTATGTGTTAATAAATGATGTATTGTAATGTTTTTATCAAATTTCGGAAGTTCAACTTCTAGACAATCCGTAAGTCGAGATTGAAAAGAAATGATCCCTTTTTCCACTAGCTGACAAATACCTATTGCCGTAAATAGTTTGCAGCCTGAAGCAATTCCAAAGCGTGTATCTACTATATTTAATTGCTTTTCCACTCTATTTGCATAACCAAATGCAGATTGATGGATGACATCCTTTTCATTCTTCAATAGTACTGCTCCAGAAAAATCCACTTTATCTACAGTCTCTTTCACGACGCTTGTAAGCTCAGTAGTATTTGTTACCATATCTCCAGCTCCTTTACTGTACCTTCCGAACCGTTATTTGGAATTTGATTCTCTAATAATTAATATTTACTTTATCATTTCCACCACAACCCTTTTCCTAGATAAAGAATACTTCTCTTTTAAAATTAGAAATCCTCCTAAGATACCCAAACAAAAAAGACCGAGCATCATTTATTGCCCGGCCTTACGATAACAATTTATTTATTTCTAGGATCTACATAATCAGGATAATCGGTAATAATAGCATCTACATCCATTTTCAATAGAAAATCTGCTGCCTCTTGGCTGCGTACAGTCCATGAAGATATCTTCATATCAAAAGAGTGCACTCTATTTACTAAGTCTTTCGTAACGATTCTGTAGCTTGGGTTAAAATAATCTGCATACATTGAGAATTCTTTTAATGCTTCATCAGTTGTATCAGTGATGGATGAGGTTAGTACTCCGACTGGAACCTTTGGAAGAAGGGAATTTATTTTTTTCATGGAATCAAAATGAAAGGATTGAATAATAATTTTTTCATTTTGCGGTTTATCAAGGTTCCGTTCTTTTAACTCTTCAGCGACTTCTTCTTCAATTCCTGGATATAATTCAGGTGCCTTTAATTCTATTAAAATGCCCACTTTCCCATGATATTTATCAAGAATTTCATCGAATGCAGGAATTTTTTCTCCCGAAAATTGTTCCCCCATCCAGCTACCGGCATCAAAGCTTCTAAGCTGATCAAAGGTTAAGTCCTTCACTTGCCCTGTTCCATCAGTTGTTCGATTAATCGTTGTATCATGAATGATAACTAACTCCCCGTCCTTACTACGTTGGACATCAATCTCGATATAATCAGCTTTCATTTCTACTGCCTTGTCAAATGCTGCGATTGTGTTTTCTGGTGCGTACCCTGCTGCACCACGATGGGCAACATTATCCACCTGTTTCAAATTCCCATTTGATACTGCAGCATCGGCTTGTTGAAATGGACTAAAAAACAAGGTTAACGCAACACCTGCACCTAATAACGTATTCTTCATCTCCTCAGCTCCTCTACATAGTTGATTCAAAATCCATCTTACTTTACGAATGTGTATTCCATATGTAGAGGCTATGTTAGCTAAGTTAAAACATTATGAAGAAAGGTAGGACGATTATCACGCTTTTGTTTACAACTATAATCAAGTTGAATCCATGCTCTTTTAAGTGTCATTTCCACCAAAAAAAGAGCAAACACCAAATGTTCGCCCCTTCTATTTCTCATTTTCTTTTCAAAATTATTCTTTATTAACGAGCAGCCTTTCCCTTGCCAGCTCTGCTGCTTCAACCATCACTTTAAGCGAAGCAATTGTCTCTTCAATTCCACGCGTTTTCAACCCACAATCCGGATTGATCCAGAATAGCTTTGGATCGAGAACCTGAAGGGCACGGTCAATGTTTCTCGTGACTTCTTCTAGCTCTGGTACACGTGGACTATGGATATCGTATACCCCTAGACCTATACTGTTATCATAAGTGTTTTGTTCAAACGCATGGATTAATTCTCCATGACTTCTTGAGGTTTCAATTGAGATCACATCAGCATCTAAAGCTTTAATGGCGTCTATAATATCCTCAAAGTCTGAATAACACATATGGGTGTGAATTTGCATATCATCTTGGACCGAAGAGGTTGTGAGTTTAAAAGCATAAACGGCAGTATTAAGATAGCTGGACCATTGCTCACGCTTTAACGGCAAACCTTCTCGAAGGGCTGGTTCGTCTACTTGAACCATATGAATCCCATTTTCTTCGAGAGCTTCCACTTCTTTTCGAAGCGCTAGAGCTATTTGGTTGACAATAGCAGAACGTGAGAGATCATCTCGTGCAAATGACCAATTTAATATCGTAATAGGCCCTGTTAGCATTCCCTTTACTGGCTTATCTGTTAGTGATTGGGCATATACCGTTTCCTCGATTGTCATCGGCTTCTTAAATGAAACGTCTCCAAAAATAATCGGCGGCTTCACACATCTGGATCCATAAGACTGTACCCAGCCGAATTTTGTAAATTGGAAGCCAGCTAATTTTTCACCAAAATATTCAACCATGTCGGTTCGTTCGAATTCTCCATGAACGAACACATCGAGTCCGATCTCCTCTTGAATGTTAATCCATTTTTTAATTTCGGCTTTAATATATACTCGATATTGTTCATCTGTTAGCTCACCTTTACGCCACGTTAAACGCGTTTTTCTCACCTCTGAGGTTTGCGGAAAGCTTCCAATTGTAGTAGTCGGGAGCAATGGAAGTTGGAATGCCTTCCCCTGAGAACCTTTACGGATTTCATAAGGTGATTCCCGCTTAGCTTTGTATTCAGCTAGATTTTGAATCGTTTCTTGGACTTGGATATTGTTTCTCAATGGTGATTGATTTAACTTTTGGATGGCTATGGTTGATGATTTCATTTCCTCTTCAATCGCTTTAACACCATCTTGTAATCCTTTAGTTAAGGTAACAACTTCTTGTAACTTTTCATTTGCAAATGAAAGAGCATCCTTTAGCGTACCATCCAGCTTTTCTTCATTCTTAACCGTTACAGGAACATGCAATAAGCTTGATGATGGCTGTACAATGATACGATCTTTTGACACTATTTCCGCAATGGCAGTAAGTGTTAAAGATTTCTCCTCTAAATTCGCACGCCATATGTTTCGTCCATCAATAATCCCTGCAGCAAGAACCTTATCCTGCGGGAAACCAGATGATTTTAAAGCTGTAAGGTTTTGACCGCGGTCATGAACAAAATCAAGTCCAATCCCCTGAACTGGTAATTTCACGATATCTTCATAATGTTCTAGACTATCAAAGTAGGTTTGCAGGATCACCTTTATATCAGGTGCCGCTTCATGTAGGGTTTGATAAACGTCAGTAAATAGAGCAACCTCTTCTTTTGAAAGCGTCGTCGATAAAATCGGTTCATCAACTTGAACCCACTCGACACCTTCAGTTTGTAACTCGCATAATATCCTTGCATATAGCGGTACAAATTGTTCTACTACTTTCCTAAACTCACTTTTCTTATAGCCTTTTGAAAGCTTTACAAATGTGACGGGGCCTAATATAACGGGCTTTCCTTCAATATTTAGCTTTCGTTTCGCTTCCTTATAAAAATGAAGTGGACGGTTTTCGACAAGTGTAGGCACTGCCACGTCTAGCTCCGGAACGATATAATGATAGTTTGTGTTAAACCATTTCGTCATTTCAGCTGCAACAGCACCTTTCGTACCTCTTGCTATTTCAAAATATGTTTCAAGAGGAACTTTACCACCACTGTACTCAAATCGGTTTGAGACTAATCCGAACATAACCGCTGTATCTAGAACATGATCGTACAAACTAAAGTCACCAACTGGAATCAAGTCAATTCCTTCATCCTTCTGTTTCTGAAGGTGACTTAAATAAATTTCCTCCATTCTTTTTGAAAAAACCTCTTTTTCTAATGTACCTGCCCAAAATTGTTCAAGTGCCTTTTTCCATTCACGGTTTTCACCAATTCTTGGATAACCTAAATTGGAGCTTTTCACTGTTGTCATCGTATTTTTCCTCCTCTTTTATTGATCTTTTCGTACTCAACTAAAAAATCTCTCTTCCCAAACAATAGAAAGAGAGATTGATACGCATACCTAACTAGAGTTGAGATTTCTGGTTATCTCAGCCACGTATTCCTCACTCCTCTCTATATCCTCGTAGAGCTTTAGAGCATACAATAGGCAGGTCTCCTGACTTAGGTTTACCGCTTCCTATCCCTTCCCATTTCAATTTAAAACAGTGGTTCATTGATAAGTCGCTCCCCATTACAGTGGCGGGACCGTCCCGGATTTTCACCGGTATTCCCTTTTAAGCTGTGCTTAATTTTCCCCAACAGCACCTAATGTATTTTGTATTAAATTGTTCAATAAAAAACGAATGCCTCCCTAATTCAATAGAAGGCATTCGTCATTTATAGAATCCCCTCTTATTTGTCAAAGCCGTAGCTTTGCAGGAATTAGCACCTTTTCAACAATTCGTTGAATGGTTGCCGGGCTTCATAGGGCCAGTCCCTCCACCACTCTTAATAAGAGTTTCAATATATTGTTATTTCCTTAATTTAAATGACATCATAGCATGATGAATAAGTGTTGTCAAAAGAATTTTCGAAATTATTTTTATTAAACAAAATTTGTCTTTATAGTCTATCGGTAACGTAAAACAGTGCAAAAGCCAATATGACAGCATCCAAATGGGTCTTAGATATCGTGAAACAAAGCAAAATCAAAATAACGGTATCCAAAGAGACTTTGAATACCGTAAACCTGATCGAATTAGATCTTTTCCACCTTTCTTCAATCATGGAACCGTCACGAGCCATTACATTGGAATAATGACTTTCTTGACTATTAAAATTTGCAGGAGTGAAATTTTTGGGATTTTGGGCTGATGGATGTTAAAAGTACTCAACCCTATCATTCTTTCATTTTTTCATAAAGGCCTTATTAAAGCTCTTTTGATGACAGAGGCAGGAAAAACTTCACCCCTCGTTTATTAAAGGGCAGCAGTTTCATATCAGCCAATAAGTGACTAGCATATCCTGAGAAGCAGGTAATGAAAATCCCCGCTACTCCTAAGGATTCTTGAAAATAATAAGCAATCACCCCAAAATAAAGGAGCCCAATTATAGAGTGAGTATAACTTCTATGAGATACAAGGGACGCTATGATAATATAAATTCCGAATAACCAAACCCAGTTTTCCCCTAATGACAATCCTCCTGCTAATACCCCAATGCCCGCTACTGTAAGCATATGTCGCTTCGTAATGAAGGAGGCAATGATCAGAATACCGATTCCCGCTCCAATCCCTAACCATTGCTCCTGACCAACACCTTTTAGATAACTGTAAATCATCATTAGGACACCAATAATTTGTGCAAGCGTTCTAAAAAATTTATGGGAGGCCGTGAATGTATTTCTTAATTTCCCGTTCACATCAAGGTCAGGGATTAAACCTGACACACCTCCGAACCCTACGAGAGAGAGGGTCGTTATCGGATCTGTTTGTAATGTGTTGGCAACGATAAACCCCGTTGTTGCTCCTATCGCCATATGTGCTGTGCCGTTCACTCTCTTTTCCACCTATCTCTTTTAAATTCATACTTTTAAAATCTACTATTTTGTTAGATTAGATAAATTCATCTAACTTATGATTTCAAGCAGTATTTATCATTATAGGATAATTTTTGATAATAAGTAAGGCATTGAACGCTTAAATTCAAAAAGGGAGATCATCACTCACCCTAACATGGTGAAATATGGATATAACCATACGTGTCTAAAAAGGAGAACAAATTGTTAAATTTAACGATTTTACACATTAAAAATGACCATAAAATCAGCTCTTGAGTAAGTGATTTTTTAACAAACAAAGCAATCGAGTCATTTGGATTCACTTTGGAACATAAATCTTTATGAAAAGATTTGTTGGTGAGGAAGGCGTGAGATCCTTCCGCTCCAACTAATGCTTTTCAACTAATACAATGTTTACGAAATCAACTTAAATAAACAGAGTATTCTTTCTTTTATCCCCCTCTGCTAAAATAAAAATAAGATTAATAATAGGAGGACTCATATGAAAAAAAGAACAATCATTATCACCCAAGAAATCGACCAAGCTCATGCTACTAAAATAAATGAAATCCTTCCAGATTGGGATGTATTCATTGGAAAAGACCGTTCTGTTTGGGAACCACATGTAAAAAACGCCGAAATCATTGTTGGATGGAAAAAAGGAATGGAAAAGGAATGTATTCATGAAGATTCTTCTCTTCGCTGGGTACAGAGTTGGAGTGCTGGTATTAATAGCATGCCGCTGCAACAATTTGAAGAAAATAACATACAGCTCTCGAGTGCAAACGGTGTTCATGCTTATCCCATTTCCGAAACCATTTTTGCCCTCATGTTAGGATTAACTCGTAAAATCCATACATATGTGAGAAACCAAGAAGAGAAAAAATGGCACCATTCAAATATTAAACTAGAGATTCACGAAAAAACGATTGGGATTATCGGTGTTGGTGCGATCGGAAAAGAAACAGCTAAAATTGCTAAAGCTTTTGGAATGACGGTACTAGGTGTGCGTCGTTCGGGAATGCAGGAGGATTATGTTGATGAAATGTACACAACTGAAGAATTAGCAACCATTTTACCTCGCTGTGATTATGTCGTCGTCACAGTACCCCTTACAAAAGATACTCGCGGTTTATTTGGACAGAAGCAATTTTCATTAATGAAGCCAACTTCTTTTTTTATTAATATCGGGCGTGGTGAAACCGTCGATGAAGACGATCTGATTCAAGCCCTAAAGGAGAAACAAATCGCTGGAGCTGGGTTAGATGTGTTTACACAAGAACCATTAAGTGAGGAAAGTCCTCTTTGGAACATGGAAAATGTAATTATAACTCCGCATACCTCAGGCTCAACGGAACATTACAACAAACGAGTTATCGAAGACATTTTCATTCCTAATCTAAAGAATTATAAACAAGGGAACACCCCTTCGATTAATCTTGTTGATTTTACTAAAGGGTATTAAACAGTAAACAGAATTGTCCTATAAGGAGTTCCCTCAATATTCGACCATGACCTTAGGTCGAATATTGTCACTTTTTATCGAGAAATCGATAAAAGGGTAAAAGTTGAAAATTGAAAGCTAAAAGTTAAAAATAAAAAGATTTAGTATGAGAAAATCACAGTTAAAAATCGTGATTAAGTCTAAGTTTCACAATAAATTCTTTCATTTCACATTGAGGTAGTTGAAAAATTGAGCTTTTTTATAAAAAACCATCAACTCTTCATCTAAAAACGACACTTATTCCTCCAAAATCTTAAAACAAAAAACGCCTATTTCCAGGCGTCTATCATTCACTCTATTTCATAACCAAATCCTTAGGATAGATAAGATCGTTTCGAATCGCACAAATAATCGCTTGCGAGCGGTTTTGTACATTCAATTTTCTAAATATATTGTTCAGATGTATTTTTACAGTGTTGTCACTTATAAATAAACTTTGGCCAATTTCTTTATTGGTTTTTCCCTCTACTAAAGCTTCTAGTACCTCTTTTTCCCTGCACGTCAATAGTTCATGCTCTTTACTTTCTTTTTGACGATGATAATTCATAAGTTTTTGTGTTAGTTGTGGGTGCAGTGTTGGTTGACCTTGTATGAGAGTTCGTATGGAGGATACAATTTGTTCGATAGACATATCTTTTAACAAATACCCATCAGCCCCTACTGATAAGCATGCTAGAAAATCTTTTTCAGAGTCATTCTCAGTTAGGATCATTACTCTTACATGGGGATGCAGAGATTTAATATCTGAAAGTAATTGAACCCCATTTTTATATTGAAGGTTCACATCCATTACAATCATCTGAGGTTCCAGCTCTTGAACTAAATTCATGATGTTGCTTGATGATGAAACATATTCTACTAGTTCAAAACCCGTTAATCCTGATAGAACACTTGCAAGTCCTTCTCTAACAAGGATGTGATCATCAACAATCATTATTTTGATCATAGCATCAGCTCCTACAGTAAAAAGAAAATATTCCCAAACTCACCCTGACTTAACAATACTGTAATCAAAATATAAAGTAAATTGGGTTATATTCTAGAATCTGACTAATATTGACCTTTAAAATTAATAATGATAAAGCTGATACTTTAAGCGTTCTTCTGCAATTATAGTAGCTTTCTCCCTATTATTTTCACGACAATAGTACTTAAATAACTCATATTCGTAATATTGAATGGTGTATAAGTACCCTTTTAATTGAAAGTAAGGTAATGCATCACTTTCAATGAATTTGTAATATTGTGTCGATTTATTTTTATATAGTAGGGTTTTTAACTTAAATTTCTTTGAATGGAATAAATCTTGAATCTTTTTGGAAAGGTCTAATCCTTCTTGTGCAATTCTGTTAAGCTCTGATAATCCTAATAGTTTTCCATGATAGCTTGCATTTGCATATCCATTCAACGAAGCGAGATATTTGCTCGTTAATGGCTTTAAATTTAACGATTTTAAGTAATATTGGCTTGCTTCCAGATAATTCTCGCTTCTATAATAGAGGTCTCCAATATGGTGAAAGACTTCTGCTTTTCTCTTCTCATCTTCACACATGTTACATAATTTGATGACAGAATTAAAATCATCTATAACTTTTTTATAATAGGCGTCATTATCTCTTCCCCGTTGGATCAGCATAAGGCTCTTGGCATCAATCACACCTAAGAAATTACTAGTTTCTTCAAAATAGGCTAAAGCTAATTCAGCATAGTAATAGGATTTCACCTTTGCCCCAATGGCACTATAGGCCATTGCTAGATGATAATAATACTCTTTAATAGGATACTCTTGTGGAATGATGTTCTGTAGTTCCTCGATAGCCTCTAAATTATCATGGATAGCTAACTTGAGGATTCCAACGATATGTTTATAAAGGTTTCGATCGTATGAGCTCATTTGTGTCTGTGCTTTACCAAGCTTTTTAATTTTTTTTCTTGCTTCCTTCATCTGTCCTTTGTAGATTAAATATCTAATCTTTAAAAGTGCATAGGTTATTTTATAGGTAGATATTTCTATTAAATAGGCACTTTCTTCAAGATGATCCTTGACCAATTCGATCTCATGATGATTCTCGAGGATTAGATTGTCATGAAAATAAAATAGCATTTTAGGAATCGACTCGAACTTTGCCAATTCACTCTCCATGTTAATCTCAAGACGATTAGCTAAAGACTCCGTGATCTCATCAGAACAATCTGTTAACCCTCTTTCCATCTTGCTTAAGTGGGTCACGGAACAGATTCCTTTTGATAGCTGTTCCTGTGTCAATTCGGAGATCATACGATAATGTTTAATGATTTTACCTTTGTGCATTCCTGTTTTATCCCCCCAAATCAACTTAAGAGCCTTTTAAATAATAGTAGAATCGTAATAGTTATTTATTAGGAGAATATCATATTTTATAGTAAAAGTGTAAAAAAAAGATGACCCTCTAAAGTGGTTGCCTCCAATCATAGACAGAAAATAATTGGTAGGAGAACACTTTATTTGGGTCATCCCAAAGCTTTTTATTTACTTATTACTGAATTCCAACGGCATCAAATGATTTTTCAACAGCTGTTACTTCTTTTGAACCTTCACCATATAAGTCAATAGCTGATTGAATGGAAGCTTGTCTCGCCATACTGAAATCAGAAGTAGAAGTTAAATATTTTGTTAGAGTACGATAATAGATTTGTTCTGTCGCTTCTCTTCCAACACCTTCTACTGTTACTCCGTAGTGTGTGCCACCTTCAGATAGTAGGTAGGCAGCTTTGTTGATAATGCTAGAGTTAATGTGGACGCCGCCATTATCTGCTGTACCTATATAGAGCTTGCTATAGTGGTCTGGATACGGACCAGTGATACCATTCGTTACAGATGTAGGATCTTCTAATGAGCGTAATGCATCTCCCTCAACTCCTGGAGTATATACATCTTCTCCCATTAACCAATCGTCACGATCGACCATTGATCCTAATACATCCGAATATGCTTCATTTAATGCTCCCGGTTCGTTTTCATAGACAAGATCTGCTGTACTAGTAGTTACGGCATGTGTAAGTTCATGGGCAATAACATCTAATGCACCTGACAGTGGGATAAATGTACTTCCATCTCCATCTCCATACATCATTTGGACACCGTTCCATGCAGCGTTGTTCCAGCCTTCCCCTACATGGACAGAAGAGATTAATTTAGCACCAGCGTCATCAAAGGAGTCACGGTTAAAGGTTTCTTTATAGTAATCATAAACCTCACCAGCATTCACATGAGCATCTACAGCAGCAGGGTCTGAGAAGTATTTATGTCCACTTGTAATTTCCTCACCTGTATATCCAAGTAATTGGGAGAATAAGTTGAAAAGGAACGGATCCATATTTTTCGCATCGAAAGTATGAACACCGCTACCTCTTGTTCCATCAAATAGGAAGTAGTTTCCGTCCTCACCTTTAGTGATTTCAAACTTTTCTCTCTCACCGTCAACCCCTTTACCAAAGCCTGTTACATGGTCAATGGCATTGAAGGAATTAATAACCTCACCATTTGTAGCGTCAACAAAATAGTGGAAAAACCCTGGTTCTGGTTTTGATGTTGATGCTTTTACAAGATAGGATAGATAGAACTTTCCGTCATGTTCATAAACAAATTTTTCACTTGTAACATCTGCATCATACTTCTCGACTTTTCCAATCTGCTTTTCAATATCTTTCTTAGCAATTTCTACCGCTTTATCACCAGAAATCGATGCCTTAGTAGGAATCTTTTTATCTTCTAAATTTGGAACAACCTGTCCAAAAAATGATTGCACTTCATAGTCCTCATTTAGAGTAATCGTTTGATCTGAGCCAAAGATAGGTACACCATCATGTTGTTCTACTAGTTTAATATGATGTGTTCCTGTTTCTTTATCCTTCTCTTCATCTACTACTTTAAATTTCTCTTTCATATCTCCAGCTAACTTAAATTGTTTACTCTTATATTTAAGGTAGGCATATGCTACATCTTTTTTACTGATCGAAGATTTTGCTTTTTTCTCTACTGATTTAGGTGCTTCCCAATTCTCAATAATATAGGAAGGGGTTTGATACTTCTCATTCATTAATGTTTTGCTTTCTTCGGCATTGGCTGTTAGACCTGTTGCCGATAGACCCCCAACACCTAGGGAAAGAGCTAAAGTGTAAGACAAAATTTTCTTTTTCACTGATTTCCACTCCTCTTCATCGTTTTATTGGATTACTTTTCTTCACCGTCTGTTTGAGTAGCATTAAATGTCCATTCAAGTTCCAAGTTGTCTCCTTGGAAGATATTTTGATCTTGCTCATTATCGACAAATTCAAACTCTACCCATAAGTCATTTGTTTCACCAGTAGCGATTCCACCTTTTTGTGCCCATAACGGATCCCAAATATCCTTTTTCACTACATCTGGATCCATGTTTTTCAATTCATAAAGAGTCGTTTCGAAAATTGGTTCACTTTCCTTGTCCCAGTTCCACATAAAGTTCACTTTGATATGTTTACCAAAGTCTTCTCCAGCATTATCTCCTTCTGTATCTCCAACCTGATAGTTCGTAAGCAGGTTCACATTCTTGATATCCAATGATCCGCTGTTCGTTAATTGGAATTCGCGAACCATCGAATCACCAGGTTTCAAATTACTAACATCAATAATGGTTGTTGGATCAACAGATAAATCCAATGTTCCTGCAGCAAAAGTGTTGTTTGTTACTTCCGTATCACTGAAGTAGGCAAACGTTCCGCCTCCAACTAATGACAATCCTAGTGAAGCAGTTAATACCCCCATACCTAATTTCTTTTTAAGACTCATTCAAAATTCCTCCCTATGTTTTTTATCTATTAAACTCTTATGTACTAAGAGATAATACCTTTAGGTAGCACTGACTTTCTTTTTTGGATCAATTTCCTTCAAAGCACCCATGATCGAAAAGATTGAATAGATGAACAAAATGAGACCTGGAATGATTAATAATAAAGCGGCACCTAACTTAGAATTAGCATAGTCTAATAAATAGCCGACATATGGGATGGTAATATCCGCATATTTACCAATTACATTCTGACTTAGAACTGGATTTAGATCAGCTCCAGCGTTGTTATCCCCTTTAGTTGTGTACATGACTTGGTTATTAGCTTTTTTGACTTCAGTGATTCTATGGGTAATGATTTTATTATCCTTTTCTTTAAAGGTGATCACGTCACCTTTTTTGTATTGAGAGCCATCTGCTGAGGGCTTAATGACGATAATTGACCCCGTTTTAAAAGTAGGCTCCATTGATCCTGATAGCACTACTTTCATTTGATGACCAAAGACCGTCGGTTCTCCCCCACTCGCCTTCGATGAAATCACAATAATCGCAAGTGTTAAAAATAGTGCAATCAATAAATAGGAGAAAATCGTTCTTACAATTTTGAATGTTTTCTTCATTTTGATTCCCTCACTTTGTTAGTAGTTGCCTCTTCCTTAATGGCTTCGGTATCATTTGATTCATCTACGTCCTTTGGTTCTGCCGCAGGTTTATCTAGTATTTCAGCTTTCGATTCTGTAGTTTTCTCCAATACTTCAGGAGCTTTTGGTATTTCCGTTGATTTTGGTTGTTTCTCCTGATTCGTAGATATCGACGAACTAAAATCCTTTTCATTAGGCTTAGCCTCTTCGATCCCTTTTTGTTTCTCTGCTTTTTCCAAAGCCTTTTGTAAGGATAGAATCACATCATTAATTTTCTTTAAGTCTACTGACTGCTGTGATGCCGTTACCTTAGAATTTATAAATGCACGTCCCTCTTCTACATACTTCATGACCTCTTTATAGCCAGGGTTATTTGATTGATTATTAGAGATTTTTTTCAATAGAATTTCCACTTTGGCATTTAAAGTCTGTAATTCTTCCGTTCTATTAATGAGTTGCCTTTTCTTTTCTTCTAGAGTGGAGATCTTCTCGCTTGTAGGTGAGTCTGTTGAGGTACTGGTGATGGATTGGCTTAATTCGATTATTTCATTAGACAATTCTTCAGCCTTTTGTTTGTAGTTTTTAATGGTGTCAGGAAAAACAGGTGCAGCTGTTATTGAGCTTGTACGTTTCTCTTGTTCTGTGAACGTTGCCTCAGTATATCCAACAACAGTGGATAAACAATATAAGCCGATACAACTGATCCATACTATCGTGTGATATCGAAAGGGTTGTTTGATTATGCTTTTAAAGTTTGTGAAGAAACAGATACTCTCACCTTCCTCCTATGCTTCCAGCACATCTATTATTATCCTTTATTTTAATTTTTTTGAATATTACGCAAACATACTATCTTTTCTACAACTTGTACTAGTTTATTTATAGTACTTTCGGGTTAACATAAGTAGTCCTCATTATTGATTCCTAACCCGAAAATAAAAAAAGAACTTCAACAGAAAAAAGACCAAGGAAATTCAAGCTGCTGCCTGATTTCCCTCGGCCTTATACAACACTTTCGTTAGATCTTAAATATTTAGTAACATCGGGGTTACATATTGCCAGCATAATAATACAGCCAGTAAAAGAATATTACCCCATAACACAACTTTTAATATGATACTACTTTCCAAAAGGTTGCTAACTACACTAAAAAGCAATCCTAAGACTAATAAATAATAGACAACATACCAATTACTCATTTCGACTACGATCAAAATTAAACATATAATGGCGGTTATGAATAGGAGTAGAGATGCTATATTGAACACCTTATTCATTTCCTTCACCCCTTTATAAGGTAGATATTACCATATGTTGGTTTGTCACTGCAAATTATGAAAGGAGTGGCGTCGTAACTCTCTAACAATTTCAACAGGTTGAAAGTAGTGAAGTGATTGTAGAATTATATAGTAATACTTAAGCTACAAAACGCAAATACTGTTTTGATTACAATAAATGACTTGGGATATATCTTGTCCCAAATTATTTTATTAAGGTAATCTTCAAACCTTATATCTTAGTGGATCGTCTATTTTATTTGTTCGAATTGAATAGCTGTATAATAATATCCTTAATAGAGGTGGGATTTTTTTAACTACTAAATTCCCCTCGTTTATTCCTTCCAAAGCTGTTCTAGTAGAATGACAATCATCGTTCCAACTAGCAGTCCATTACTAAACACATACTGTAGAAGAGAGGGCATTTCTTGATATACAGCAGGTGGTAAAAACATTAGTCCTATGCCAATTAACAATGTAATTCCTAATATTGTTAATCGACGTTGGTCTAGCTTTTCTCTCAGAATGGATTGAAAAGCAATTCCAATCATTTGAACAAACGATGCCAATAGGGCAGCACTAGCAACGGGTCCCGGGAGCATTGCCAAAAAATGAACAATTGCTGGAATGATGGCAATACCGGATAGGGCTAAGCTTGCAATAAGAAATGGCAGGAGTCTTTTTTGTTTCGTTAATTGGATAAAGCCAGCCGAAACCGGTAGCGGAACGACTCCAATGGTAGAAAAAAGGGATGAAATAAAATGAGAAATACCTCCTACCCAACTACCGCGATTTAACGTTTGTTTTTGAAGCCCCTCTGATTCTGATACTACTTGATTAACAGCTGTAACAGCTGCAATCGTATTCGAGATCAAAATAAAAGTAAACAAGGTTGATGTTATAATGATTCCCGCATTTAGTTGTGGTACTCCCCAGACGAAAATCTCCGGGAGTTTAATTAAAGCATTCGTGCTTGACAGTGACGCCGAATGTTTACCTAAAAAAGTGTATAAAAGCCAACCAAATAATATCCCAATCAAAACTGCATAACTTTTGAACCACCCTTTTCCTTTAATGGACAAGAAAATGACAAGGAAAAAGACTACCAACGATATCATCGCTATTCCGTAATCTGGACGGGCTGATTCCCCCTGTATTCCCATCATTCCTTCTAGAAAAACTCCACTCAGTTGGATAGCTAAGATTAAGAGAAAAGAACCGGTAACAAGGGGCGTAAATAGA
The DNA here is from genome assembly GCF_016908495.1 of Rossellomorea pakistanensis. GTDB lineage: Bacteria > Bacillota > Bacilli > Bacillales > Bacillaceae_B > Rossellomorea > Rossellomorea pakistanensis. The sequence goes on from NZ_JAFBDZ010000007.1 coordinate 123,810, forward strand.
AATAAAAGCCGATGGATCAGGCCAGTAATACCAAGTATAAAAAGTAAAAGACCTGATATGAGTAATCCACCTTCTAAAATTTGTAGAGTTTCCCCAGTACTTTGTCCCTGGTGGATAGCCACATCAGCTAAAATGACAAATACGCTTACCCATGAACCTGCCGGACCATCTGCAATAGGGTATCGGTGTCCTAGCCACCCTTGGATAAACGAACTAATCCCTACAACAAAAAATGTCCTTTGCATTAATGTAGAGACCTCTTCGATAGATAAATGAAAAACGTTGCCGATGACGATAGGCAACGCAACGGAATTTGCTAATAGAAAAATAAACCATTGAAATGTACTAAAGCTTGTATCCCAACGATGTGTATTCATTTGTTCACCTTCTATTTATTTTTTAACTATTTTCGAAATAAGCATTTTAATAAAAAAACTAGAGATTATATTTGGACTATGGTAGGGCTCCTACTACAGATAAAGCTATTCCATCTCACTGTTTATAGCACACAGGTAAGATTGCTTGTCCGCAACAAATGTGATTACTCCAAACTAAGGCTTTCTTTTCTCTCTACATCAAACATCAATATCGGTAATCCGACCTTTCAGGATTACCGATATAATCTATTAAAATCTCTTTTGTGTCATAATTCGTTTCGATTTACATTTTTAATGAACGAACATACCATTTCGTTCTTCTAGGGAGCTTTCTTGGCAAAAATGATTCACCTTATTAAGAGGCTTGATAATTTCCACTTACTTTACCCTTATCCATCATTGCTTTTTGAATATTGCTAACGGATAGGGAAACAAGCACATTAATCATTAATGCAATTAATCCGATATTAATATCCTTTAATACTTGAGGAAGAGAAGGAAATAATGATCCGATTGTTGTATTAGTAAAGGTCAGATACGAAATGATGATGATGCCAACCACAATTCCTGCAATCGAACCTTGTGTTGTAAGATATGGTTTTTTAGATAAACTCAAAAATACAGAAGGGGTTAATTGCGTGATTAAACTAGAGCCAATAATGATTAGAGAGGCAATCGTATTGGTCCCATAAAGAGTGAACCATACAGCAATCAATCCTACAATAGGAACGAACCATTTTGCCACCATCATCACTTTTCGATCATCTGCAGAAGGGGCTAGTTCTTTAAATACATTTTTCGCCAATAAAGTAGAAATGGACATGAGCATCATTGATCCTGGTACTAATGCGGTTAACAATCCAGCTGCTCCAATTAAGCCCACCACCCAAGGATCAAACGTCTGTAAAGATAATCGGAACAAAGCTAAATCAACATTTTCTCCTGTTAAACCGGGAACTTGCAAAATAGCTGCAAACCCTACAAAGAAGACAAACACAATAATTAATGAGTATAGTGGCATCATACCGACATTTTTACGTATTGCATTCGCATTTTTTGCTGAATATAGAGAACTGAATGCGTGCGGATACATATAGAAACCCAAAGAAAGGAGAACAATGGTTGAAAGAAACCATGAAGGACTCATCCCCTCGGACGGTAAAACAAGGAATCCTGGTTTAGCACTTTCTATATTTTGAAACATTTCTTGAATTCCTCCATAGTAATGGAAAGGCAAGTATAAACCTAAAAATAAAACAACTCCTAAGATCATGATGTCTTTGATAACAGCTGTCCACGCAGAACCGTGAATGCCTGAAATCATGACATAGATAACAATAGTAGCCATTGATACCCAAACAGCTGTGCTTGGTGGGATGCGACCGTAAGAAGCTTCCGATACAATAATGCCAAGTCCTTTCAGCTGCATAACCAAATATGGAATCATGGCAGCAACTGAAACAATCGTTACTAATAAACCCAATCCTTTACTATTAAATTTACTTGCAAAATAGTCTGGTTGTGAGACTAATCGATTTTCTTTAGCATACTTCCAAATACGGGGTAGCACCCAATACCCGATAATATTAGCCAGTGCTCCATATACTAGAATAAACATAGCCGGACCACCGACCCCGTATGACATCCCGCTGCCTCCTAAAAAAGTAAACGTAGTATAGGTCTCTCCAGCTAATAACACAAATACAAAAATAGTTCCAAATCCACGTCCTCCAACAGCCCATTGTTCCAAATCCATATCTTTCCCTTTTCTTGCTTTAATGCCCAGCCATAAAGAAAGGAATAGAAACAGTCCTATTATAAGTAAAGAAGTCATTATTCCACATCCCCCTTCGCTTTCACATCAAATTTATTCATAATAAGTAGAGTGAGAGATGTTACTAACACAGATAAGCAAACAAAAAACATGAAGAAGGGTAGTCCTAAAATGTATGGTGTTACCTTATTGGCAAAAATAGGCGCCCCTAATATGAACAAAATAGGAATCAGTACAAGAAGGTATATCTTTTGCATTCATGATCCATCCTTTCCGAATAGAGGTATATTATTTTTAATATTCAGACTACTTTTTGTATGCTCTGCCTCTTGGCTGTCTGTATATGGTAAGCTACACGAATCCACCTTTAATCCGTGTAGCTTATTACGTTAAAACTCTTTCAAGAAAGTAAGCTTAACTCTTCAGAGGGGAATGTACCTGTTACAATGTTTCCTTTAAAAATAACAGCATGACGCTTTGAGACTCTAGCGACTGCTTCGGCTGAACAGGAAGCCTCTACAAAAGCAAAGGTTGCAGGGTCTCCAACCTTTGGCCACTGCTTCGTTCCGTTCTCATCGAGAGGTGTTTGGCCATTTGTAGCAAACCCTAAAGCTTTTGCTAATGCTTGTTCATGAATCCAGTGGAATCTTTGAGCAAGGGTATTCGCTTTCACCAACATATCTCCAGTTCCAAAAGGATTCCAATGATCTCGAATCGTATCAGTCCCTAACATGACTCGAACACCTTTGTCATGAAGGTATGGAATTGGAATAACTGACTGTCTAACAGGGACGGTAGAAGCGATACTAATTCCTAGATTTGCAAACTTCTCCGCGATTTCAGTTACTTCTTTTTCAGGAACATCTCCTAAACCAAGTGCATGGCTAACGGTCACTCGATTATGCCAGCCGGCTTCTTCTGTTAATTGTGCTAACCTTTTCATCGTATAAATACCTAGTTGTCCACCATCATGTAAGTGAAAATCTATGTCAGCATTAAATTCCACCGCTATGTCCATTAAAGTAGTTAATGATTTTTCTATATCATCATCGACGGTAGCCGGGTCCACAGACCCAACCATATTAGCCCCTTTACGCATCGCTTCTTTTACGAGTTGGACAGAATGACTTCTCAGTAAACCGTGTTGAGGAAAAGCGACGATTTCTGTCTCAATTTTATTTTTATATGATTCGATAGCTTCTAATGTAGCTTCTAGGTTTCTCAATCCAACAACTTGATCAATATTGCAGTGAGTCCGAACAAAGGTTGTTCCGTTTTGAAGCTCTAGTTCGAGAATTTTTTCAGCCCTTTCTTTCGCTGTTGGAAGCAATTTTGGCAAGAGAGTTTGTTCTTCGTGAATGCGTGTAAAAACATTCTTATACGGGGTTGGTGCTTTCCAAGGACCGCCATAATAAGTTTTGTCGATATGGATATGCATTTCTGCAAAGGTAGGTAAAGCCAGTAGAGATCGTGCGTCTTGAGATATAGCATCGCCAGGAAGAGCTTTATCGGATGTCACAATATCCTTAATGATCCCATCCTCAATTAGAAGATGAAATAAGTCCGTTTTAGTGCCTATGACCACTTCATTTTCATATATAAACCCTGTCTCTAACCGAACATTGGTTAGCCAATAGCTTTTCATAAAAAATCCTCCTTACTATTGTATTTATATATCAATAACAAATATTGGATATCCAGCTTCCTCATTAGTTCCATTATCTCGGACATGATCATTAAAAATCCTGTCCCATTCTGTAAATTGGCTATAATCATGACTCTTCTTCAGGAACGACAATGACTTCGATACCATGGTGACTTAGCACTTCATCCACGTTTTTTGGTACTTCCTTATCTGTCACCACTATATCGATAGCCTCTAAATCACAAGCCTTTTGGAAAAAAGTTTTATTAAATTTTGTCGAATCTGCTAGAACAATAACTTTTTCAGAACGTTTAATGATTTCATGTATAAGGAGTCCTTCTTCCTCAATGGAGGTGGACAGACCTTCTGAAGATATTCCACAGGTACCAATCACACATTTGTTCACCATAAAATCTTGAACGTTTCGAATCGCTCTTGAACCATAAATTGCTTGGTGTTTATGACTTAATGTCCCACCTAATAAATTTATTGCAATATCCTCTCTTTGACATAAGACATTGGCAATGTTAATTGAATGGGTCACGATATTATGGTTCCTACTCGTTAAATGCTTTGCTAAATGTTGAACAGTTGTAGAGGCATCTAAAATAAGATGATCTCCGTCATTAATCAAAGTAGCAGCAAATTTGCCAATTTTACTTTTTGCCTTGGATGCCATGTTCATACGTTGATCATAATTGTAGACTTCATTGGAGAGTAAAGGCCTTTTTGCCCCGCCTCGTATTCGGATAACTTTCCTCCCCTCTTCTAGTTTGATCAAATCTCTTCTCGCTGTGTCTTTGGACACATGATTCAAATCACAAATTGTTTCAATGTCAATCCGTTCGTGTTCGTTTAAATATTGGACAATTGCTTCTAATCGTTCATCCTGTAACATGTTCTCACCTCATATTTTGAATTATAAGACATTTTAAGTTTTTTTGCAACAAAATCACCAATAATTTAAGTTTAATTAAGTTTTTTTGCATTTTAAAGACATTGAATTTAAATTACACTCATTCTTTTTCATGGCAATACAAATAGGAATATGTAATAACTTGAATATTTTAGAAGCTTTAATACTTTACTTATTAATAGTTAACCTCCTATTCAAAGTCAGGAAATATATGGTATAATCATTTTGTTCTTACTCTATACCCAGCACTTATTATGATCATTTATAAGAAAACAAGCGTCCTAGTAGTAGGGAAATATTAAAACCATGAGGAGGTTATAAGAATGCAGAAGTACAGAAGGAGAAACACACCTGCTTTTACATTTTTAGCTTATTTCACATTTTTTGCAGGAGTAGCTTTGTTTTGCATTGGATTATACAATGCTGATGGCCTACAACTAAATGAAAAAGGCTACTACATTGCCGTTATGATTCTAGTGGCCGTAGGAGCGATCCTAACTCAAAAGGTGACAAGGGATAATGCGGAGGATAACGAAATCATTGCCGAACAGGAAAGAAAACAGAATTTATCTAATCATGTAGATTAATAGAAAAGCGGAAGCGCCTCGAACAGCTCTGACAAGCATAAGGCGAGCTAACTAGAAAGGGCGCCTTTTCCCATTCTAAGGGGCTTGACTTATGACTCGAAAGCCTAGGCGCTGGAGATGGACACTCGAAAGTAGGTGGACTTAATTATTTGTCCAATTTCGAAGATAATTTGTCCGTTATAGTGCTTTTTTTATCCATAATGGTCATTAATTTGTCCAGAATCAAAATATATTGACCAATCGACAAAGTTCGGCATTTTCCGATCCATCTATTTCATTTTTCGCAGCATATACATTGAAAAAAAGAAGACCTACACATAATGGCCTTCCCTTTTGCTCTATATATTCCCTTAGTTATTAATATATTTCTCAAAAACAGATCCAAAGTCTTTTTCGTGGTATTTTTCACGTACAGAAGATAACCATTCAAATCCGAAGTCTGTTAGCTCTTTATATGTAGCAGCTAGGTTATTATCATCTGTTCTTGAGTTTTGTAAAATGCTAACTGCTTTATCCATGCTTTGTGTGGCCATATTAGTGGAAATTCCATTTTCATATGTGATTTCAGCAATACGGAGAAGAGCTTTGTAAAGGTCTTTTAACTGTTCAATTTGATCTTTTCTAACATCAATATCAAATTTATGATTACCTAACATAAATTTAATCTCAACATCCATATCAATTTTCCCGGCAGTTTCAAGCATAACATTTGAAATTTCATACTGGGTATATGGGTAACGCTTCAACGTTCTTTTCGAAGACGCTGCGCTCGCACCATCAACATGTATAATGGCTAGATTCGTAAAGCAATACTCATCCGCTTTCGTTTTAATTAAAAAGTAAATTTTTTCATCATCTTCATGCATTACGTAATCATCGGCGTCTGTTTTGTCGTAATCAACCGGAGAAATAATTTTTCCAATATCAGATAATCCTAAGGCATCTGCAGCCATTTTTTTAAACATGCTATCATCCCTTCAAAAATAGATTCGTAGAGTCAAAAGCCCTTTATCATTTTATCAATTGAATTCGACTTATAAAACCTTTTTCGGAATTTTCCCCATTTAACCCCAATACTTCTCCATGATTGCAAAAGACCAATCCGGTTGTTTCACTTTACCTTTAGGAAGAAACTCTTTCATCACAGGTTTAATATCTAAAACAGGGGTTCCGTCAAGGGCATCTAAACCTTTTACAATCAAGACTCTGCCGCTATGTTCTAAAAGCTCTACAGTAGTTAAACCTAGCTTATTGGGTCTGTTTTTCCCTCTTTGAGCAAAGATCCCAACCTCAGGAAAGGCTTTGTTGTTTCTTGGATGTCTCGCACCTCGTTGTATTTTATTGTCTGAAGCTCTATTAAAATAAAAGATTACTTCTAAGTGAGAGAAGTCTACAATTCCTTGCAACGAAGCTTCATTAAATTCTTTAGAAAGTTCAATTTCCGATACAACTGTACCCCAATGATCGTCTTCGATTTCTTTGCGGATGTTACGCACAAATGCAATTGGTTTAATCGTAAACTCCATGCTGCCGCTTCCTTTCTAATTAAATAACCGTCCAGCTTTTCTCTAACTTTATGAAGTTGCCCGAAATACTCTCAAAAAAATCCTTCACACCCAATATATTCAATAAGGAAGGGAGCTTAATGTCTACATATCTTTGATGTAAAGAACTATTCTGCCAAAATGAGGCGACTAAATACTGATGATCCCGTTTACAAAATACACCTGATAGCATTCCTGGAGAGTTTCCCATCCCTTTATTCCACACTTCATTTTGTATTTGTTCAAAATATGATTGCCTTCTTTCTATTTCAGAAATACGAAGCAATGTCCCCTCTGATAAGGATTTCATTAATGAATCCCTTCCTATGCCCATATCTGACAGTTTTTCATAAACTCTAACAGAAATTTTCCTATATGTACTTCGTTGATTACTTTTATAAAAAATGCCATCATGGATATACTTCATGAACCGCTGATACGAATCCTCATTTTCCCAAAAGGCTAGAATTCCAGCTTCTACTGGATTTTTCTCATCCCATCCGCCTACTTGCCCAATAAATCCATCTACATTCCTTAATGCCTTCCACTCCTTTTGCGCTTCTGAAAATAAAGCTTGCTTATCAAAATCAACTTGACACTTGACCCATTTGATTAGCATTCGATCACCACACTTATTCAGGAGTCCCAATTTCATTTAGAGGAAAAAAACGAAACCCTACTTCTCCGACAACGGATTCATTACTAATAGAACCAAACTCTCTACTATCTGTACTATTCAAACGATTGTCCCCCATTACAAAATAGTTGTCTTTCGGAACCGTGATAGGTCCGAAATCTCCGGTAAGCTTTTTCATTCCTGCTTGTTCAGCGATTTTGCGATTTTGTGATAAATATGATTCTTGATAGACCTTTCCATTTATAAATAACTGATCATTGTTCATTTCAATCGTATCATCTGGCAAGCCGATGACTCTTTTAATGAAATTCTTCTCTGAAATTGGAGAACGGAAGACAATCACATCAAAATGATCGATTTCACTAATCTTAGACACTACAAGCCTATTATTATTTTCAAATGTCGGCATCATTGATTCGCCTTGAACGGCCACTGGTGCAAATAAGAATTGGCGGCAAATAAATGCGATCATTAAAGCAAAAAATATCGATTTAATCCAAGAAAAAACTTCTTTCTTTGTGTTATCTCGCAATGTTCACCCCTCCTATCGTATTTATTCACATTATACCATATTATGGTTATTCATCGCCAAATTTAGTAGAATCAAAAAAGAGGCTTCCCCAAACAGTGTGCAAGCCCCTTCAATCAATTTATATTCTTGTACGCTACTTATCTATAAGAGTTATGGGTTGGATGAAACAAGTCTTCTTCTGCCTTTCGAACCATCGAAAAATGATCTACATTGTAGTGGCCATGAAGTGTTTCATTATGGTGCTGTATGATTTGTTCGGCAGATAAGGTTGATGTATCACTTGTTGAGTGACCATCCCCCACTAATGTGACATCAAATCCATTTACTGTCGCCGTTCTGACTGCTGAGTCTATACAGTGCTCTGTTTTACACCCCATGATCACAAGGTGTTCAACCTTGTTTTCTACTAGATAATTTTTTAATTCTGTTCCATAAAACGAATTCGTCGCTTCTTTATCAAATACTTTTGACATTTCCGGTACTTCAATATTCTCATGAACTTGAAACCCCTCACCTTCACCCTCACCGACATCCGTATCTCTTACAAAAACGACTAAAGCATTTGATTCCAAAGCTTTTTTAATAACAGAATTAATCGTCATAATCAACTTTTCTTTGTTAAAAACACTTTTTTCTTCCTCGTTCCCCTCGATTAACTCCTGTTGGGCATCAATAACCACTAAAGCTTGCTTCAATAGCATCCATCTCCTTTAATCAAAATTTAGATCTGTTCCTTTGCACCTTTTTGGTTTTCATTTGTCATCATAACCGCCTCCTTTTATATGAATTTTAACATAATTCCGAAAACTATAGGTAAACGAGTTTAATTTAACAAATTTTCTATAATCCAGGGCAGTAACATTTCCCGTTTAATCTGTATGAAACTTCTTTTTAAAGATCCATATGTTTGTAACTATAATTGTTAAGGTCGAGAATACGAATGTCGTTAATATATTCGATACTACGTCTGTGTTGACTGTTCCTACAATTAGTACTTTCATGGCATGTTTACTCATGCTTGCCGGATTCACATGGTCTATGACAGGACTTAAACCAACTATGATTCTACATCCAGTAGAAATACAATCGAAATTAACGCGATTATTCCCTGACTATTAAAAAATTGGTACTGATCATCGTCGTGAAAGATACGATAAAAAACAAAAAACCGGATACTCCCATTCGAACCAATGGCGTTACCATTATTCCTGAATGATAAGTTAAGAGGGCTGTTCCGAATCCTATATAGACAGCCCTCTTCTTTTTTAAAAAAATGCTAAATTGTTAGTGTCTGCCACAATACTTACATTGTCCCCGCCTGCGCATATAATAGGCAAAAGTTGCTGCCCCTAGGGAAATACCCCACGGTAACCAGAACAATGTTGGTCCAAATTCTCCCCAATTATCGATTGTGATACTAAAGGTGCCATTAACGATCCCGGAGATGATTTGGATGCTAGTCTTTAGCCCTGCTACGGTTATTATGGCAGATGCCATTGTTGCTGGAGCAACTACGAACCAGATGGGGATCCGCTTCTTTGCCAGGAATAGACACCAGCGTGGAAAGGTCTCGCCCCAACTCTGTATAAGCCCGAGACTAAGAATGGCACCGCCAATATGAAGTCCTCCAAGAATGAACTCTACCATTTTTCCTTCAAGGGAGGTGTTTGCAACCCACACTTCTCCGCTTACTCCTAATGGAATACCCGCAGCCCATGCCCAGCGAACGATTCCATAAGGCAAGGCCAGGATAATGGAAATATAGGTGAACCACTTTCCCCATTGAGTCATTGATATTGATGAAGTTCCCTTAGAAGCGTCAATTCGACCGCAATTCCCGCACGCTTCCCGCGTTCGAAGATGGTAGGCCACTGCTGCTGCCCCCCATATGAACCCGCCAATGATGCAGAATACTTGATTTACTACTAACCAATCAATAAGGTCAAAATGCAAGGCAAACATATATGCGAAGTTCTGCACAATTCGGACATCAGGAACCACCAAAATAAGAGTTACACACATTAACATGGAAAAGGAGAGTATCAAAACCTTTGGAATCCATCTTCCCCATGACTGGACCATCGCCAATGCGACCACTATACCAACTAGACATATAATCGCTATAGCCGTTCCGCCTACATCTGCACTAAGGTTAGATAAGAATGACCCCATCATATCTCCTCGGGTATCATTCTCACCAAAAGGAAAACCTCCCCCTCCTAATGCCCAATAAAATCCAAGCAAACAATATAGAATAGACCAACCCAATGAGGCATACCCAACCCACCAATGCCAACGAGCTAAAAAAGAGCGTGGTTTAGGTGAGAAATTTGAAGCCATGTTCGCTCTATCTTCCCTCGACTCTCGCATTACTTTTTCACTATCGCCCATATAGCCCCAGCTCCTTAAGATTAAGTACCGTATTATATACTTCTACTTTGATATTACAATATAGGAATAAATTAACAATGGGTCTGTAGATGTGTTAATGAATACTCCTAAGGGACCTTTTTGACCTTCGAAATAATAGGAATGATAAAAAAGTGGGGTGCCTAAAAATAGGAGGCGCATAATACTGCATGCATGGCTCATAAACTCTCGGTTTTGGCTCATAAATCCGAAGGTTACTCATAAAGTGCTGGGGTTCACTCGTAATAAGGGAGCAGGCGCACAATACTGTATACCTAACTCATAAATTTTCGGTTGTGACGCATAAAACAAAAAAACTTGAGCATAAGTTCTGGAAATGACCCATAAATTTGCTCAAGTTTATATAGCTGACACTGAACTTTAACCATTTAACCGCAAAATAAAATCATTTAATTTATCCAATGCCATGATATTTTGATTACATTTTTGACTATCTTGGCAAATATAGTTCCCTCGTTTAGTAAATGTATCTTTTCCTGATCCTTTTGTTTGCGAAATGAACATAGCTGTTTCCTCATGAGCATTACAGATAGCACAAATCCCTGTTTGACTTGTACTTTTTATTGACCCTTGTAATCCTATCAGCTTATTATCGATGTCGGCCACAATATATTTCTTATTTGAACCTTTATCCGTCCAGCCCAGATATGATACTTCTTTTAAATCGATATCCTCCAATGAAGGAAGCTTCAATTTCTTTGCTTTCGGAAACAATTTTTTTATCGTTTTTTCTGATAGATCTTTAAAAGGAATAACATAAGGCTTTAATGTTGATAAGAACTCTTGAGCATCTTCTTTATCTTCCACTTTAAGGATGGGGTTTAATAATTGCATTTGCTTATCACTGAGATTAGTGAAAAAGTCCGATACTTTTTCTATCGCTAAAGATTTTAATGCCTTTAGGACATCTTGGTCGTTTACCGTTGAATGTCCATTAATTAAAATCTTCGTTTGAGCTTTAATAAAGTTATATTGGTCACTTCTTATAAAAGGTTCCATTTAAATCGCTCCTCCATAAAACAAATAGCTAATTCTCCTTATACTTTAAAAGATCCGGTTAGTTTATTCAATGTAAAAAACAACTTAGAAACAAACTCAACCTAAAAAGCACTGAACATCCATACATGGGATGGTCAGTGCTCTATGGTTTATTTGGAATACACAATTTTTTTAATTGTTTCTACAGAAAGAAAGTATTCCTCAGCTAATTGATCAATCGTCCTGCCTTTTTTAAAGGCACTTTTTATCACTTGATTTCGGTCGTCGATCCGCTTTCTTCCTCCAGAACGTGTTCCCCACCTTTGATAACTCGTTTCTGGTTTAGGGATATAGATGGTTTCACCTTGAACATATTTTTGAATTTCTAAAATCAACTTTTCAGGTAAAATGTTGGTTGCTTTAACATATTTCAATTCTGCCAGCCCCTTATTCTTTTTTATCAATAAAATAAGGTGCAAAGCCTAATCGAAAAGAAATGATATAAGCTACTCGGGCGATTTTATTTTAAATAAGAGTCCACCCCATGCAAAGTATCGCCTCTTTCATACTAGGCTTTGCATGAGATGCTGCAGATTCTGGCAAATAGTTATTTACCATTTCCACCACCTCCCTAAAGATTGACATTTCATATAATAGTATAAAATATATTATGCTTTATTTCATCCTGTTGCTTTTGGAATAACTTTTTTCAAAAAAAATCACACCAAAGAGATGTCTACGTTAACGTCTCTAAGGTGTGATGTATCATCGATCTTTTATTACCTAATCTAGATCAACCCTTATATCCTATCATATCGGGTTAGTAAGCCAGTCCTCGTAATTATCGGCTAAGCTTTGTACCCCATTGATAAAGTTACTGGCATGATATCCATCACAAACCGCGTGGTGTACTTGTAATGAAATAGGCAACAAGGTTTGACCTGCTTGTTTAAAATATTTTCCTCCAGTGATGATGGGTAATAAATAGTTCCCATCATTATAAATGTTGAGATTAAACCCTGTGAAATGAACCCAAGGGATGCTGGAGATAGGAAAAGTATTCTTTGGTTCATTGTCTTTTGTAAAGAATCCTTTTACATCACCGTATTGTTTCATATCCTCTTGATAGTTTTCATAAAAAAGATGAAAATCATTTGAAAACTCAGTCCAGATGTTTGAAAATGTTTGATCATCCTTGTGGAAGATGGTAAAACTAGGGGTCATCGCTTCCCAATAACCTAGTTTCCCTTCTTCATTGAAGCATGTTCTAAATTCTATTTGTGAATTGACTGTCCTTGTCACCAGATAGATAAAAGCAGGATATAGCTTAATATCCCTATCTCGGAGCGTCTCTAATAAAGCTGTAATATCAATATTGGCTGTTATACTAAACGTACACGTAACTTGGTTTAAATAATGTTCAAAATAAGGTTTTCTATTCCAATTATTAAGTTCAATTAAATTAAATTTCATTTTATAGCCTCCTAAAATGATGATTCCTCAATATTTTAGGAGGCTACTTATCTGCCTTTACCAAAACCCTCACCTCAAAGTTTAATAACTTTTCCTTACTATTAATATAGATTAATGGAAGTTCTTATTCAAACTGGATTAATTAAAAATCATGTACCGTTACACAAAGTTGTATAACAACCCCAAACGGATCTCTTATAATCCCATATCCCGGACTAAACGAATTTCTTTCGAATGGTACTAGCACTGTAACCTTCTCATGTTGAACAAGAGATTCATAAAGCTTATGAATTGAATTCTTATCCTTAGATTGAATACATAATGAAGAGCTATTGCCTAATTGCCAGGGTTTCGAATGGTCCATTTCCTCTTCAGCAATCATGAGTTTATTCACACCAATTTCCAAAACCGAATGGGTAATATATTCTTCTTGCCCTTCCTTATATTGAAAATGAGGATTCATTTCCTTCATTTCTTTATAATTTTTCTTAAAAAGAACTTTAGCACCTAAATACTTTTCATAAAATGTAATAGCCGCTGCAGCATGGCCATTCATTGATAAAAACGGGATGACTTCCATATTCATTTTATTGCCTCCTTCTTCATTATCGATTACACTTACGAGTATAGTTATTAAAGGTGACAAATTAAGGCACCATTGAGAGGTGTTTTTATGAAAAAATCAGAACGTATCAATCAAATGCTGCGCTTTATCAATCAAAAACAACATTTTACCCTTAAAGACTTAATGGCTGAATTTCAAGTTTCAAAAAGAACGGCATTAAGAGACATCGCTTCTTTAGAGGAAATCGGAGCACCAATATATGCAGAATACGGACGATATGGGGGTTATCGTTTACTTAATCAAATACAGCTTCCCCCGATTTCATTTAACAGTCAAGAAATTCATGCCCTTTACTTTGCCATGCAAGCACTTCGAAGCTTTACCAATTTACCTTTTCAAGTTTCCTTTCGTTCCATCCATGAAAAATTTATCAACGAATTATCAGAAATCCAAAAACAAGATTTAGAGAGAATTCGAAATCGAGTATCCTTTCGACATACAGAGCAAATCAAAGAAAGTAAGCATTTAGAAACGTTATTAATGGCAGCTGTAAAAAATATCATCATAAAAATTACTTATCAAAAAGGCCACCAAAGAAGGTCTCGCACTATTCACCCTATCGCTATATACTCAATGAAAGGCTATTGGTATTGTCAGGCTTATGATATGTGCAAAAAAGCTTACCGAGTTTTCCGTTGTGATCGGATACTATCAGCTGAACTTACGGATATCCAACCATTAGTGGAACTAAGTGAAATGACGATTCAAAATGTCCATTCCTTTTGGAAGCCATCTGAAAAAGCCGTTCCATTTAAATGTCACATTAGTCAAGCAGGGATTGAGAAATTTCAACAGGAGCATTACCCATCTATGAGGTTAATCAATGAGACCGAACAGACGTATTTGGTTGGATCGTATGAACCAAATGAACTTGATTTTATTGTTAAGTATCTTGCTGGCTTTGGAAAATCCATTAAAATTATAGAACCTGTTCTTCTGAAAGAAAGCCTAAGAGAGTACTATCGAGATATGATGGAAAATATTTGAAATATATCTCTCCTGAAAACTATTATGTAAAGTCTGTTTAATGTTAAACGGGAATCGGCCTTCCCATCGAGGCATTGATCTATTTAAACTATGATTAAAAAGGAGAATGCGAATATGGAAGGAAATCCAGATGATATTCAACTCGTTAACCAGCTAGACAGGACAAAAACGGATGCCTGGGAGGAATTACGCTCTATAGCGAAAGAGCTGACAACTGAGGATCGAAATATAAAATGGACTGGTAGTGGGCGCCTACCTGATGGAACATATCGGTTAAGCTATCCCGCTTATAGTGAGCGAGTACGAAATGCTACAAAGCTATTATCTACTGTTGGCGCTGTGACTCCTCTGTACTACTGGATGGAACACGGGCTACCAGACTATTCATCAGCTAGTGAGTTAAGTGTCGCTGATGCAATTCGCACGGCTACTTTTGTCGTGCGTGGTGAGCGGTTTAGCGACGGAACCATTGCTTATGCAGCCGAGGAAGGTTTGCTAGACGCTATTTTGAATATCTTGATTAAATGGTATGAAATGGAATGAAATTATAGATTGCTATATACGTGGTAAATCCAATGGCCGCTGTGGCGAGAATAGGTTTAATAACACAGAAATTTTTCCTATTGGTTATTTAATAGATGAGTTTAGTACTGAGAATTATGCTTGAATAGGTTGATTATCATTATAAGAAATAGTAATCCCATAATAACCTTAAAGGATCATACCTATTCGACAGGTAAATAAAATAGGTATGATCCTTTTATATCTTTTCGATAGCCTCCTCGATTTTATAATGAATAAATTCACTTCGTGGTTAACTGCTTATTCCTTTCTTTTTCACTCTTCCGAACCCTTACACCTCATTTGACAATCCATTTCATAGTGTTAAAATATGAATGTATTCATAAATGAATGCGTTCATATTTTTATGGAGGCGAATAACATTGGCAGGTTTACGTGAGGAAAAGAAGCTCCAGACACAAGCACGAATAATGGAGTCAGCAAAAAAGGTGTTTATGGAAAAAGGCTTTCAAAAAGCTTCAATGGCGGAGATTGCAAAGAATGCTGAGGTCGGTGCAGGAACCATCTATAATTATTTTCCTTCAAAAGGATCCTTACTTCTCATTATTTTTTCAAAAGAATTTGAGCAAATGCAAAAGTACAATGCCGCTAAACTGACTGAACCATCAGATGGGGACCTAGTTGATATGATCATTGAAGTATTGAAACAGCTCACCTCTTTTTTCAATCATTATTCCAAAGCATTTTGGCGGGAAATTTTCCATGTTATGACGGAGGAAGTAGAAGAAAGCATCGATCTGCGACGTAAGTTATTTGGTCTTGATGAGGACATGATGATATGGTTCAAAGAATTGATTAATAAGCATTCGGAATGTTTTCTAATTCCAATTCATCCTGAGGATGCTGCATATGCGCTATATAGTATCACCATAACAGACACCATGCTCTATATTTATGACGAGAACATGACCTATGAGAAATTTTTAGAACAGATCACCAGACATGTAACATTTTTATTTGCTGGAAAACTCAAATAGACAAATGCAGAAATAATAAACCCTACACAAATATTAATTGTAGGGGGTTGTCTAAGCGAATTGAAGCACAAAGGTGGTCAAAATAATAGAAATGAAGTGGAGGGGTAACATGCTGAAAGCAACAACTATCCACCAACAATACGAGCAAGCCCGTAAAGATAATATTAGGATACTGATCATCGGTGCGGGGGTTGCAGGTATCACGGCTGCACAGATGCTTCGCCGCGATGGTCAGCATCCAGTACTAATCGAACGGAATAAGGATGAGGGCCATCCCGGCTATATGTTGGCATTGATGCCAATGGTAGATCAGGCACTCGAAGACCTGGGTGTTCGTGAACACTATCGACAGAACAGTATCCCACTTAACCGGTACGGGTTCCATGCCCATACTGGACGGATGTTGCGCATTGACTCGATGTCTAGCATTCTAGATCGCTACGGAGACTATCGAGGGATTGCGCGTGGCAAGCTAATTGAGACCCTTACATCCACTGGTTGTAATGTCAGTTTCAATACGACAGTCACCGGTCTAGATGAGTCCTCGGGCGGGACCACTGTGACTTTCGATTCAGCTGGCGAGACGTGTCAACTCGAGTTTGATCTTGTCATCATTGCTGACGGCATCCACTCGACCACTCGTAACCTGGTCCTTGGAGGCTCCAAGGTTGACGTGGTGGATACCAAATGGGGTGGCTGGGTCGTTTGGGCTCCCGAAGATATTCATATGGATCTAGGCGAGGAACTCTGGGGTGCCGGCTTCTTCCTCGGCATTTACCCAGTTAAAGGAGAACTCGGTGTCTTCCTTGGCGGATCCCGTGTAGATACTAAAGTAGGACCGAACGCTTTCGTTGAGGACATACGTCGTAAGCTTACCTCGACCAGTCCACGACTGGACAGCACCTTGAAAGCCATCACCAGTGACCCTGAACCCTACTACTGGTCACTTAAGGACTGCCGGACCCCCACATGGGCTATCGGACGCACTGTATTACTTGGTGACGCCGCCGCAGGATTCTTACCAACGGCAGGCATAGGTGCCGGAATGGCGATGGAATCGGCATGGGTACTCACTCGTATCCTGCGTCACGCACAGCGGGACACTGTCGTCTCGCTACTGCAAGCTTATGAGAAGGCTCAACGTCCCCGGGTCGAGGCCGCCCAGAACACCTCCCGTCGACTGGCTGGACTCATGTTCCACCGGAGCCGCCCCCTTGCTGTACTTCGCGATGTTATGATGAGAATCGTCAGCGTTGAGACGGCCATCAAACCAATTCAGAAACTTTTAGCTAATCAGCCTAACCCTGATCATGTCGCAAAGGATGCACTTAAGCGGATGTGATGATACAGCTAAAGGAGTTTACAAAGTAAGCAAAGGGATTATGTGCTTGCCGAGGTGGGTGTTATTCTTGGTTTTTATAAAATCAGAAGTACACGCTACTAATCCATTTCTAAATAGCTTACCTCAGCAAGCATTTTCTTTTTAGCGAGAGCCAATGCCTTTTCGTTTTGTTCGGATTTTATGTAATACCGAAATAGCTTAACCTCATAATGTTGGATTAAAACCTCGTTTCCAGTCTTATTGAAATGAGGAAGTACCTCATTTTCAACATACTCATAATAGGCATCTTCCTTCCCTTTCAATAATAATACATGTAGGTTAAATAATAGAGAAATTGAGTCATTTCGTTTTTTGGCAATTTGTAGTCCGCTTTTGGCATTGGACAATAGGCTTTCTTTCGATTTTAAATTTCCTTTATAACAAATCGAAATATATAAATCTAACATGATTAAATAATAGAAAGACTCTTCTGTCATTAAGGTCAAGCCTGCCTCAACATAATCTTTTGCTTCTTCATAATGTTTTCTTCTATAAAGCTCTTGCCCGAAATTATAATAAAGCTTGGTTAATCGATCTACAGATTGAATCTTTTTAGCCGATTGAATTAAGTTAGAATAATAGTAACGAGTCGCTTCTAGGCTATATTGTGATTGGGCATTCAGTTTAAGGATGATCAGCGTTTCTGTATCTAGTATCCGAGTAAAATTTAATGTTTCTTGAAAATAACGTAGAGCTTTCTGAGCATAGTAGAAAGCTAAAATGTTGTCATAGACAGCATGATAGGAAATAGCCAAATGGTAGTAATATTCTTCGCTAGAGTAACTAGAATCAATTTCCTTTAGGACTTCAATGGATTTTTTGTAGCTCCCGTTACTGAAATAATAGATTCCCTTAACATGCCTAAAAAGGTTTCTCTCATACGGGGAGAAATTGATACCTAGTTTATTAATCTTTTCTACTATTTGTTGACATTTTTCAATTTCATAATGAACGAGATAATGACGGGCTAAAAGAAGTGAATATTGTACATGAAAGTCAGGAATTTCCTTTAATTCGTTATCATCTAGTGCTGCTTTTTTTTCATTCATAGCTTCAGTATCTAACATCACAATTGCCTGTTTCCATTCTTGAAATTCACTTTCAAGGCTTTTGAAATTCCTTACTTCATCTTGAATATTTATATTTAATTTTTTAGAAAGAATGGTCGTAATCTCTTTTGAATATTCTGTTAAGCCACGCTCAATTTTACTTAAATGCGTGACTGAACAAACCCCTTCTGCAAGCTGTTGCTGTGTGTATCCCTTTTTTTCTCTGTAATATTTTAAAATTCTCCCCTCGATCATCTAAGTCCCCCCCTACTGATAGTATAAAGACCAATGACAAAGTTTGGAATAGTCTATAGGAGAGTGTTGTCTACTATTTTTGCAAAACCCCAATAAAAGTAGTTGAACTATTAAATTAAGAAAAATCCACTTTTTTATTAGAAATTCCATATAACTAACAACATTTGAATTTTGTTTGCTTTTAAGTAAACATATTAAAATAACGTTTGTTCATTCATTGACAACAAGCAAACGCTATATTAAAATGTTTGTTATTAACCAAACTTCCGAAACCTATGTTTGATACTAAATAAACTTTTATTGGATGTGTTTATATAATGGAGAAATCAGATATTTTTTGGAATGCCTCATTGGCTGAATTGAAACAGGGATATATTCAGGAAAAAGAATCTTATATATGCCTGTTATGTGGTGAGAAATTTGAAAAAGGTATTATTTACCCTCATGAGAATATTTTTTATGAAGCTGAAAGATACATGCGTATTCATATCGAAAACACCCATCAATCAGTATTTGAATACTTAATCGGACTTGATAAGAAACTTACAGGTCTTACCGACCATCAGAATCATCTCCTTCGCCTCTTTTATCAAGGAAAAAGCGATAAAGATGTCCAGAAAGAAACCGGCATTGGAAGTACCTCTACGATAAGGCATCACCGTTTTGCGTTAAAGGAGAAGGAACGTCAAGCTAGGATCTTTTTGGCGATTATGGAACTATTAAAAGAAAAGGATGAGTATGCGCCAGCCTTTATCTCTCCTCATAAAACAGCCAAAATGGTCGATGATCGATACGCTGTTACGAAAGAGGAGCAACAAGAAATCATTAAGAAGTTTTTACCTGAAGGATTAAGTGGTCGATTAAAGAAATTTCCTCCGAAAGAAAAACAACGACTGATTGTTCTTCGGGAAATCATAAAACGATTCGAAAGTGATGTCATCTATACTGAAAAAGAAATTAATCAGCTTTTAAACGAAATGTTTGATGATTATGTCATGATTAGAAGATATTTAATCGAATACGGCTTTTTAGATCGAAAGTCAGATGGAAGTCAATATTGGCTGAAAAAATAACGAAAGAAAGTGAGTGAATCCAAATGGATCGAAAAAAGGAACTAAAACAGCTATATAAAGAAGTACCAATCAAAGCGGGTATTTATCAAATTAAAAATTCAAAAAATGAAAAGATTTTTATCGGAAGTACAAGAAATTTCAAAACGTTAAACGGGGTAAAATTTAGTCTAGAAGCAGGTACACATAGCAACAAAGCGCTTCAAGAAGAATGGAGCCAATTTGGAAAAGACGCTTTCAGTATAGACGTAATAGAAACACTCAAAAAGAAAGACGACCCATATTTTAACGAAAAAGAAGCGTTGTCGGAACTAGAGAATAAGTGGTTAGAACACCTTCAACCGTATGGGGAACGAGGATATAACAAGAGAAAATCCCGTTCATAAGTTTACAGGAGTTAAGGTTCAATGAATAAATCTACTTATGCTTTGCACATAGCTAAACCTATGATTGCTTTTCTCATCCCTGTGTTTTTCGCCAGTGTCTTAAAATCATTAGGTCAAGTGCTTGGAATTATTGTAGTCGGGCAAACTTGGAGTGGATTCTTTGACAGCTATTTCTGCCTTTTTCCATTATTCTTTTTCCTAATATCATTTATAATCGGCATTGGCTTTGGAAGCTCGATTCTAGTTGGGCAATCTTACGGTGGTGGAAATATCGCAAAAGTAAAGGAAGTTGTTGGAGTTACATTAGTTTTTACGACTTATCACTTTTCACCATACTTGAGATCAATGGAGTATGGCTAGCATACCCCATTGCTTTCATAGTCAATTTCCTGGCTTATTCAACTTATCACCATTTTTTCTGGAAAAGGAAATCCTTAAAAGCACTATTGAATTAAACTTACAGAATAATGAAGCTGTTTGTTGTTCTATAACAAGTAGCTTCATTTACTCCATTGATTATCAAGCCTTTATCCACCTGATGACTTTAGTTCAATAAGCCTTCCCCATTAAAGGGTCCTTAGATGAAAACAGACGCATTTCTTGTTAGAGAAAACGCGCCTTTTTGTTGAAGATCATTGCTTAAACCTTTTTCAGGATAAGCACCCTTTTAATTTTATAGGTACACAGATTTCACAATAATCGCTATAAATATTTTCCTCAATGTCTCTTTCAAAAATCGGCTTGTTATCCATTTGATAGCTCTGATTAGTAGTTCGGAAAAAATATATTATAAGTGTATTTGTATTTCGTGAGCTTGTAAATTATAAATATTGTCCTGTCACAGATGATTGATTCGCCCTGATGTCACTTGGTGTTCCTTTTGCAATAATTTGTCCTCCTTTGACACCACCTTCTGGACCTAAATCAATAATCCAATCACTCATATTGATCATATGAATGTTATGTTCGACCATGATTATTGAATTACCTTTATCGATTAAACGGTTGAATAATTCTAACAAGTATTGAATGTCATAAGGATGTAGACCTGTTGAAGGTTCGTCTAGTAAGAACAGACTTTTTTGTTTATTTTTCTTCATTAAGGAAGTTGATAACTTTAATCGTTGACCTTCACCACCGGATAAGGTAGTAAGTGATTGACCAAGTTTTAAATAACCTAATCCGATTTCAGTTAATAATTTGAGGATTTTGTGGATTTTTGATTCGTTATTGAAAATATCTAATGCTTCTTCAACTGAACACTCTAAGCAGTCATTTATATTATGGTCATTGTACGTGATATTGAGGATGTTTTCTTTGAAACGTTTACCTCTACACGTTGGACAGACAACTTCTATATCATTAAAAAATAACATGTTACTCATAACATAGCCAAGTCCTTCACATGTCTCGCAACGTCCACCATTTGTATTGAATGAGAAGTGTTTAGATGTAAGACCTTGTACTTTACTATCCTCGAGTTTGGCAAAAAGATTTCGAATGTCTGTAAATACATTGGTATATGTAGCAACATTTGAGCGTTTCATTTTTGTAATACTTGTTTGATTAATTGTTATGATTTCTTCAAATTGGTCTAATCCTGAAACATTGTTAGCTTCTTCTCCTACGACATCAAATATTAGTGAAGATTTACCTGACCCTGAGACACCCGTTACACTTACAAGGGATTCAGTAGGAATGGTTACACTTACAGAAGCAAGATTATGACGCGTGGCGTCTTGAATCTGAATAGGTGTTTTTCCTGATTGTCTAACGTTTTGTTTAGGTTGACTTCTGTTTGATATATAGTCTTTAATTAGGGATTTCACATTATTTTTAAGGTCTCCTAATGTACCAGTACCAATTAGTTCGCCACCGTATCGGCCAGCTTTTGGTCCAATCTCAATTAAATAATCAGCTTCTCTCATAACATCTGTATTATGTTCAATCACAAGAACGGTATTGCCTTTATCTCTTAGTTTTTTCATAATATCGATGATCCCTTCAGTGTCTTTAGCATGAAGACTCGCTGTTGGTTCGTCGATAATATAAACAACATCTGTTAAATCTGAATCTAAGATGGCAGATAATCGAATACGTTGACTTTCACCGCCAGATAAAGTGTTTGTCCCACGTTCTAAAGTGAGATAACCGAGACCTAGACGTTTTATACGTTTAAGTTTTGTTTCTATATCACGAATATAGACCTCAACTGCCGATTTTTCCTCCTCCGTTAAGTTCAAGCTACAATCATGGACCCAATCTAACAATTGATCTAAATCTAACGTTGAGATTTCTGTGATGGAACGATCCATCACTTTAACACTGCGACTTTGTTCGGTTAGTTTCGTGCCATTACAGTCAGGACATGTATCACTATAGAAAAAGATAGATTCTTTCCCCATATCTCCACTTTTTTCTTGATATTTACGCCAAAGGTTTGTCATAACACCTTCGAATTTACCATCACCAACTGTTTTCGGCTCTTTCTTATCCGTAAGCTTTCGAACTTCTTTACTGCTTGTACCATAGCAAAGTAAAGCATATTGTAATTCATTAAAATTTTTAAGAGGGGTGTTTGGTTCAAGTGGCTCATTGTAATAATTCATTGTACTTTTGATATTATCAAGTTGATACTCTAGGTAGCGGCCTTTCCATAATGCAATCGCACCATTTTCAATTGACAATTCCATATTCAATAAGGAGTTTACATTAATTTGGATGACCTTACCGATGCCTTTACATTTTTGACAAGCACCTTCGATTGTGTTGTAAGAAAAGTGGCTTCGTGTGAATTTTTTATACTTGTGCTCACAATGAGGACAAATTTGAAAAACAGTAAAATCGCCATCTACATGTTCTGTTTCTTCAATGGCCTGAATGGGGTTAACTTTTTTCTTACAGTTTGGACATGAGCGGATACCAAGCTTCTCATAAATCATTCGTAAACTCGTATACATGGCTGTCTTAGTCCCTACTGTCGAACGAGGATTAGATGACGTTTCTTGCTGCTTTAAACTTATAGCAGGAGAAGCACCACTAATATGTGCAACATTTGGTTTCTCTATGCCTTGCATACCCATTGCCTCTAGATATTGTCGTTGTGACTCATTAAAAAGAATATCATGTGCGAGTGTAGACTTGCCTGATCCAGAAACACCCGTTATCACTGTCAATTTACGTTTTGGGATCTTCACACTAACATCTTTTAAATTGTGTTCGTTCGCCTGCTCAATACTTATCCATTCCGCCATCACAACATCCTCCTTATTCTATTGGGGAAGTTATTATACATGTGATCATAAGAGCATGCAAGTAATATCCTATAGAAATGCTCAAATCATTACACATGGTTTTTATTCAAGGGGATTGCTCGATTTTCGATAATGTTTCTTTTCGTTTATTTCAAATCCCTGCTGTTATTCCACAATATAGCCAATTTCATGCAAGTAGGCTCAGATCCTTATTCCGGAATGCGCCCATTAATGGAATATATAAAATTGGTCTCAATACTAGATTCACTTTGTTAACAACCGACCTGGTAATATTAAAGGACTGTGTCCTCAAAGTTTCTATGTTCTTTGTAATAATCCATTATTGCACCTCATTTTTTTATCTAGTGTTTAAAAAGAGATTTTTCTACTAAATAAAGGTTCAACACAGAAAAGCATCTAATTCTCTCACCATAATGAAAAGATATATAGTTCAACTAGGAATAAGTCCAGTCATTCTAGAATATATAGGTGAAAAGTGTAAATGGAGGGATTATTTTGGCTTTTGTTGCGATTTATACGGTTGGTAGGTTAAAACATCCAAATGAACATCCTGCCTCTCGTGAGTTTTTTGAAGTGGGAAATGAAGTAATTCGACAGGCTGCTAAAACTGGATATCTAATAAAAGAATTTTCACCTAATAGAGTACTTTTCCCTGAGAAAGCGGTCAGAGGAGAGGGGTCTCCTATTCTCACACTAACAGTATGGAAGAGCCTTCAATCTCTATATCGTTTTACCTATTCGGGTCAACATATGCAAGCTTTACGGGAAAGGAACAAGTGGTTTGAATCTCTTCAAGAGAGACAACCTAATTATGTGGTGTGGTGGACAGAAAAGGTAACGGATGTTTCATGGAAGGAGGCTTTCAAGAGATACGACTTTTATATTCAACATGGACCAGATCCTTTTGCATTTGACTTTAAGCACGCATTTGATGAATTGGGGGAGAGGATCTTCCTTAATTAGCTGAGATCAATTCTCCTGCTCTGTATAGGAAGCAGAGTATCTTCTTATTGAACAAACCTGACCTTTAATTGATTATAGACGAAGCTAAAATGACTGCTGAAACAGTCCATCGTTGTTCAATTCTTGCGCCGAGATCATTTTTTTAGAAAAAAGCACCTACACAAATAAATTCGGCAATCAAAATTAACTTGTTTCACTTTTTTCTTAATAAAACGAACAATTTTATCTGAATTCCACCATTTCCATCCTTAGATAGAAGGAAGAATAAGTTCTACATGCTTCCATTTGAATAAATTGTCAATTATTTGTTACGCCAGTTAGTAGGAAATTACATTAGGAGGCACTCGTTTTGGATTTAGATTGGATTTGGAAAGCAATACTTATTGTGATTGTTGGGTTTCTTATTTTGCGATTAGCTGGAAGGAAATCCATTTCTCAGCTGACAGTTGCACAAACAGTCCTCATGATATCTATAGGAAATTTAATCATTCAGCCAGTAACCGAAAAAAACATCTGGATAACCTTTTTAATCGTATTATTGCTAATATTTGTCTTAATCATAATAGAAAGCTTGCAGATCAAATTTGATAGGTTCGAAACTTTCATAACCGGAAAAGGAATAGATGTTATAGAGAATGGTGAAATCATTGAAAAGAATCTAAAAAAATTACGCATCACCATTGTCCAATTAGAAATGCGGTTACGTCAAGATAGCATCTCTAAAATTAGCGATGTGAAAACAGCAACCATCGAACCTAGTGGACAATTAGGGTATGTGCTAAAAGATTTTGCCCAATACGCCACTAAAGAAGATATTAAGGTTATATTAGATTATATTCATCATAAATTTCCTGCGGGTCAACAACCCCCAGATATCACCAAAGATACAGCAGATAATCATTCTATTTTTTCAGAGGTAGATAGGAATGAACATGTTATACCTCCACCTAAGCATTTAGAGTAACCAACACTTTGCCAGCGGACCTTTTACAACAACCCAAAGACCAACATCCGTGAGACGAAGTCTAACTTCCCTAAATAATGGATAAAAGAGATTAAAAAGTACCTATCTTATTTTGAATAGGAACATATTATTTACGCTTTTCCGTTAACTTGGTAGATTTCCCATTAAGCAACAGTTGCTAGTTCTTGACTGATTTCCCCCCAATATTGATAAAAAACCCGAAGGTCTGCCGGAAAAGTACCGAAAAAAACCTTCGGATTAGAAACGTTGATTTTAGATAGAGACAACATCCTGTTGCTTTGAAACAAAGTTTGATTATTTAGCCTTTTTTACTTCTTCCATTAAGTATCTTACGAAAATATCATCTTTTACAAGCCATGCTGAATATTTTCTTTTTAAGTACTTTTCTGCTTCTTCAAAACTTGGATGGGTCTGTTCCGTTATTGTTTTATTTTTTTCAATCCCCCATTCTCCATTTTCTAAAGGATAGATAAGATAGATCTCGTCCCTTCTGTTTTTATACATGATACCAAAAGTGGATTCTTTTACATTATATCGATTTCTTTTCGCATCTTCTGGTAACGGTTCCAGATGAAAGGTATTAATTACGAATTGCTTATAGGCATCTTCTGTTAAGGTGCAGCCGGATGCTTTTGCATGTCCCCCGCCACCGAATTGTGCAGCAACTTCAGACACATCAATATGATCGTGGATTGTTCGAAATCCCATTCGTTTGCCGCCAATATTTAATATGGCTATATAATCTAGGTGCGGGTTTTCTTTACCGAGTTCATTCCCGAGTTCTGAGTGATACGATTCCGCATAAACCACACCCGCAAAAAGTCCCCCAACCTCTGTTTGAACGAGCTCCCTTCTTTTCCTGCGAATATATCTGTCAATTTTATTTTCTTCCATATCAAGGATTTTTGTTTCAAATTCATCAAAGTGGAAATGATCACTCGTTTGCAGCCGGGAAATCATTTTTTCTTCAAATTCATCTATTGAAAGAAGAAAGAATAAGGCATTCAGTCGCTGTGCATGGTGGTTTTCATTTTTCTCCCACTCCCACGTATCGTATTGTCTTACGAGTTCAACAAATTCCGCTGTTGCGTCTGATGCCTCCATTAGTTGATGAGAAGTGAGGTATTCATATAATAAGGAAGTAGCTGAAGTTAACTTCCCTTCCTCACCCTCCACCACAACGTGCCCCCACTTATAATCATTATAATGGAGAGCCGTTTTATGGTGATCAATTAACTTAAGCTTTCCTCCTGCTTGAAAGAGTTCTTCCAGTCTTTTTTCATTTTCATCACTTACGGACAAATCTGTAATAAATAAGAAAGTATCCTTACCATCATTTTCTAAAAACCATTCCACTTCACGATTAAGACCTGAAATAGAGTTGTAGCGTACTTTGACCTGCTCACCAAAAGAAAGTTTTGCTAAAATACCGCAGCCCACTCCATCGAGATCATTATGAGATAACAGTTTATACATATTCTTCACCTCAAAAGATAGTATTGGTTTAACTATTGTTTAACATGTATATAAAAAAAAGCTGACTCAAGGTCCTCCCTTTAAGTCAGCTAAATGATTTATATAATGTCTTCACTTATTCCGCAATTGTGACGATAATTTATCAATCTTTTTTACAAAAACACATATCCTAGGGGTAATAGGCTTAGAAATAATGAACACGCCACTTTACCATTTTACAGGAAAAGTACCGTTTATTTTAGCTTATGCCCAACTTTTATAAATATTAATTAATTTTAAGGATTACAAGCCTTAGCAACCGTTTGGGCATAGCTCACATTTGGCCTCGATGGTTCTAAATTCCAACTACTCTTTGTCCTGGCAAAGCTAGCATGGCAAAGAAACTGATCTTCCATACCACCTGTGTTATACCAATTTGAACTACCACTATGAACTGCATATACTTTGTCCCAAGCATCAATGGCTCTTGCGGCTGCTTCACCTTGGTCAGGTGGGTATCTCAAATAAGAAGTAGGTTGTAGACTAAGAGATTTTACACCACTTCTAGTTATCCATGAGAAACCAGAAAAGTAGGTTGAATAATATGTTGCGCTTGCTATTAATTGAATCTCAACAGGTTCTGTAACATTATTTTTTGTCTCAACATTTAATTCTAAACGATCACCGTCTTTAATTTTCGCATTTAAATTTACTTTATCTTGATGCTCAACAACTCGTGTAGAAATTACTCCAATAGACTCATGATACTCGTTGTAAATATTTCCTGTACCATTTGTTTTACCTTCTTCACCCTGGTTAAGAATCAGGTATTCTCCATTGTGGAATTCAAATGGAATTTCAATGGTTGTACCACTAAGAGTTGGATTAATTGTAATAGATTGTTTTATGCTATTATTTTCTTTAATTTCCTCATGTTTAAGATTTAAACTTTCTGAATTTAACCCATTAAATAGTAACAATTTTGTGGATTCAGATTTAATTATTGGTGTTCCAATCCCGATCTTATTTCCATCCTCAGTAGTTACCTCTACTGAAGGTGTGTTTGTTTCTGCACTTGCAAATTGCGCTTGATTTAATCCAAGCATCATTACCAATCCTAAAGATACCAAGCTAGATTTCTTTAAAATACTCATACTATAATTCTCCTCATTTGTTTGTTGTTGCGCAACATGGATAATATTATAATATTTGTAATTAAATTGAAATAACTTATTTCGAATATTACCAAAAGAATAATTAGTTAACCAAAATAATATTGACGTTAACAATTTTATGTTATTTAATAAAGTCGCAGGATAAAAAGTCAAGGAGATGGTTGTATGGGGTGAACATAAGAGTTTCTATTTAAGAAATTCAATGTGGAAAAATATAAATGGTCAAAGAGATAGATATAGTTGTCATTTTGACACGATTCAAAATAAAAAATCCATAGAATTTAGAAATTATATGACAAAATAGCGGTTTATATTAATATGATAAAATCAACCACGATCATAAGCGTAGAGGTGTTTGTATTGGATAGTTTTAATTATTATTTTCCCGTGTTGATCACAATAACCTTATTTTTAACAATTACCTTTCTGTATATGATACTCACTAGAGAAAAATCAATTAGTCTCTTTTTGGTTCTAATTATCTCCTTATTTGGAATTGTTGTAAGTATAATAAGTGCTATATCATTAGGGTATATAGTTGATCAATATAATCTTGTTATCAGTAATAAAGACTTCATTTTAATGGTTGCGAATTTTCTTTTAAGTATATTAATTCCAATAATTTATTATTGCAAGTTTAAAAAAAAATAAAACAACTTTAAGCTTCTAATAACAAATCCCTCTAATTTTAATAATTTGGGGATTTCTTATTAGAAGCGACAAATAACGTGCGAATACCAGGAAGAAGAGACATAAGCATCCGGTCCCTGAAACATAATAAAGAACATCTCCACTGAGGATTTCCATTAGCCATATGCCCAGTAATATAGTAATCATCACCTTTTTTATTTAACCCCAAGGGCAAATGAGTGGCAATTGATTTCCCTCGTTCTGTGGGACAATCGTGCCAAAAGAGTTTTTTTGAACAAAATCCCAAATTTCATCTACATTTGTGACCTTAAAGTATTTAGGAATATACATCATAATCCGCCTTTCCTAAAGTTATATCAGTGTTTTGGCCATTATAAAGTCAATTTGTTCTTCATCACCCATATAAAAAGAGTGGGCTCCAGTTTGAACAAACCCCATTTTTTTATAAAAAGCAAAAGCATTTTCATTTTTCTCCCATACACCTAGCCAGATTTTCTGTTTATTACGTTCCATCGCAATTTCAATAGCTTTATTTAGCAGATATTTACCAAGCCCGTGTTTTTGAAATTTGTTCTTTATATAAATCCTCTCAATTTCAAGTGATTCATCACCCATTTCTTCAGACTGAGCATCATTGGTATTGACCTTTAAATATCCAGCAACTTCATTATTAAGATAAACAAAAAAGAATTGCGAAGAAACATGGGTTAATTCATTTTCTAGTTGTTTTAAGTTAAAGGCCTTTTCCAAATAGGCATTCATATTTTCGGGTGAGTTTTGATCCTTAAATGTTTCATAAAATGTTTCATAACTGATTTCTAGAAGTATGCTTAGTTCTTCAATGGTGCATTTTTTAAAATTTATCATTTATATATATCGCTCCTTTTTTTATAATTAATACCTTCTCTTGTTTCCTTTCTTAACGAATTCCCAATCGACTTCTACATTTTCCCTTACTCTTTGAAGAAGATTAAAAATGGTCTCTACTTCCACTTCAGAAAACCCCTCTAATGCAACCTTATTAGAATGATCATTTTCTCTTTTTATGAATGGATAAACATTTTTCCCTTTCTCTGTTGGAAAAAGTTTTTTAATTTTTCGGTTATGTTCATCATCTTTCTTTTCAATAAATCCATTTATTTCAAGTTTCTTTATAGCTCGTGCTGCTGTTGTTCGATCTACTTTTATCATCTCAGCTAGCTTTTCTTGAATGATTCCTGGGTTTTCACATATTCGCACAAGGTACAAATACTGCCCTTTTGTAAGATCATATTCTTTAAATTCGATATTACTTATGGAATCTAAAGCCCTTGCTATCATTCCAATTTCACGAAGAATCTCTTTCATAATTAACTCCTTTGTAAAAATAATTGTTGTAAATGCAAAAATTATGGCATATATTAAATGTATCTCATGTTTGTTGCATTTGCAATAAAAATAACGATGAAGAGGTCGAGTAAATGTGAAATATGTTTTTTATGTATTAGGAATTTTAATCTTAACCCTTGGTATTTCATTCACTATACAATCAGACCTTGGGACTTCACCTTTTGATGCACTTTTGGTAGGATTGTCCATAAATGTAGGGCTTACAGTGGGAAGTTGGGAAATAATAATAGCTTTAATATTGATATGTTGTAATTCATTTTTAAAAAGACAAAGACTAGAAGTTTTGGGGTTGTTAACAGCATTTATAACAGGTATTTGTATTGATATGTGGCTTTTTTTATTGACAGATTTGATAACTCCTGAACTATGGTCCAGCAAGGTTATTTGTTTTGCTACTGGCTTAGTTGTTATAGGATTAGGAACGGCAATTTATTTACACACAAACTTTGCACCCATTCCAATTGACCGTTTAACTTTAATCATCCAAGAATTAACGAGAACATCTATACTGTTTTCAAGAACATTCATTTATTTTGTATTCTTGTTAATAGCATTAATATTCAATGGACCTATTGGCGTTGGAACTTTATTAACCGTTTGTTTAGGAGGGGTAATACTTAATTACTTTATGCCATTTACTGAAATAGTATTAGATCGCATTTTAACACACTCTAGTACATCACCAAATTATGATAAAAATAAAAATCATTCAATATAGAATGGTTTTTGTTTTTCTTGCTTCACTAACCTGCCCCGTTGCTTTAATTACATTCTTTCACAATCAATTTTTAATTTTTTTAACTTAAGTATTCATAAATTTAGAAATAATGATCCTTATCAAAAAAAGACCCAATCCTGAAATTGGATTGAGTCTTACTTGATCAAATTTTATGAATGTTGTTGAGCATCATTTTCAAATTAGTATCCTACTTTGTTGTCAATCAACAACTACAACATCCATTCCAACAAATTACTCAACCGTAACTGACTTAGCCAAGTTACGCGGCTTATCTACATCACAATCGCGGTGTAAAGCTGCGTAGTAGGAAATCAGTTGTAGCGGGATAACAGAGATAAGAGGTGTTAACATTTCGTTTACTTCTGGAAGTACGAAACGATCGTCTTCTTCTTCAAGACCTTTCATGGAAATGATGCAAGGGTTAGCTCCACGAGCTGCAACTTCCTTCACGTTTCCACGAATGCTTAGGTTGACACTTTCTTGTGTTGCTAATGCAACGACTGGTGTACCTTCTTCAATTAAAGCAATCGTGCCATGCTTTAATTCTCCTCCAGCGAAGCCTTCTGCTTGAATGTAAGAGATCTCTTTTAGTTTAAGAGCTCCTTCTAAGCCTACATAGTAATCAAGAGAGCGTCCGATGAAGAAACAGTTGCGTGTCGTTGCTAAATATTCACGTGCAATGTCTTCAAACCCTTCTTTTGAATCGCAAAGG
The DNA here is from genome assembly GCF_016908495.1 of Rossellomorea pakistanensis. Lineage (GTDB taxonomy): Bacteria > Bacillota > Bacilli > Bacillales > Bacillaceae_B > Rossellomorea > Rossellomorea pakistanensis. Next base: position 155,359 of record NZ_JAFBDZ010000007.1, read on the forward strand.
GCTTCCATACTTGTGGCTACAATTCCAAGCTCTTGAACTAGGTCAAAGCCAAGCTCTTTCCCTTTCGAAGCAGCTGTTACATTTGCAAAGATTGCTAGAACTGCTAATTGAGCAGTATATGCTTTCGTTGAAGCAACGGCAATTTCTGGACCTGCGTGCAACAGTAATGTGTAATCCGCTTCACGTGAAAGGGTTGAACCTTGAACGTTTGTAATCGTTAATGAACGATGACCAAGCTCTTTTACTTGAACGAGAACTGAGCGACTGTCAGCCGTTTCTCCACTTTGAGAGATAAAGATAAATAATGGTTTTTCAGAAAGAAGTGGCATGTTATAGCTGAACTCACTTGCAACATGAACTTCTACTGGAATACCTGCCATATTCTCGATGAATTGCTTTCCAACAAGACCTGCATGGTAACTAGTACCACAAGCAATGATATAAATACGATCTGTATCATTAACCGATTGAATAATGTCGGCATCAATCGTTAACTCATTGTTATCGTTTTGATACGCTTGGATAATTTTACGTGTTACTAGTGGCTGCTCATCGATTTCTTTTAGCATGTAGTGAGGGTATGTTCCTTTTTCGATATCACTTGCATCTAATTCAGCTGTGTAAGGATCACGTGTCACTACTTCACCATCAAGATTCTTGATTGTTACTTTTTCTTTTGTTACGATGACGGTTTCTTTATCCATTAACTCTACATATTGGTCCGTTACTTGCAGCATTGCCATTGCATCACTTGCAACAACATTGAAATCTTCTCCTAATCCAACAAGTAAAGGGCTTTTGTTCTTCGCTACAAAAATCGTTTCATCGTTTTCTGTATCCAATAGAGCTATCGCATATGAACCTTTAAGGAGTTTAAGCGCTTGGCGAAACGCCTCTTCTACTAGATTTCCATCATTCACTAGCTTTTCAATAAGCTGAACGATGATCTCCGTATCCGTATCACTCTTAAAGTTTACATCCTGCAAATATTCACGTTTGATTTGTAAATAGTTTTCAATAACTCCATTATGAACAATCGTAAAACGACCAGAAGTGCTTTGATGAGGATGGGCATTTACATGACTTGGTGCACCATGGGTAGCCCAACGAGTATGTCCGATTCCTGTATGGCCAAGCACATTGTCATCGACAGCTTTACGTAAGTCGGCAATACGTCCTTTTTCTTTAAAGACATGAATTCCTTCATCATTTTGAACCGCAATTCCTGCAGAGTCGTAACCTCTATATTCAAGCTTCTCTAAGCCTTTTAATAAGATTTCTTTTGTATCTAAAGTTCCAATATATCCTACAATACCACACATAATGATTCTTCCTCCCCGAATGAACAAGGGGGCAAGAAATCCGGGGGACACCTTGCCCCCTTATCTCTGAATGTCATTTTAATAGATAGCATTTTCTTTCCTTTGTACATTAAGTTGCCTTAATGTTTTAAGAAAGAAATTGAACGGTTGTGCTTTCAACCGGGAGGTATCCGCCGAATCCTCGATAAACCTCCTCCTCGTCAACTAAACCCAGTTTTTTTCTATACTAGGCTTAGCCCTGGCGCTTTATTTTTTGAACACTACTACCCACCTTTTTGTCTTTGAATAAAAAATTCCCGTAAACGGGAACCAAAACACGATAATCATACACTAAAATCTTTTATTTCGTCAATAAAAAAGTAGATTAACACTAAATTGTTATACTCCTGTTATGTTTTAGCAAAGTGATGACATAACAGTATATAATTTAAACTATGCACAGGTGGGAAAAACGTTTCCACCTGTGCATCATTTTTCTATTCTGCTAGGCCCATTTCTTGTTGAACAACTTCAGCAATTTCATCTACATACTGTGAACACAGTTCTTCAGTAGAAGCTTCAGCCATTACACGGACAAGAGGCTCCGTTCCAGAAGGTCTAACAAGAATTCGACCATTTCCATTCATATCTGCTTCAACTTTTTCAATAACCGCTTTGACTTTTTCATTGTCTGTCACATGATGCTTATCAGTTACTCGGATATTTACAAGCTTTTGTGGATATTTCTTCATTTCTGAAGCCAGTTCAGAAAGTGGTTTCCCTGTAAGCTTCATAATATTAACCAACTGAATTCCGGTTAAAAGTCCGTCTCCTGTCGTATTATAATCTAAGAAGATAATATGACCGGATTGTTCCCCACCCAGGTTGTAGTTATTCTTCTTCATTTCCTCTACAACATAGCGATCTCCTACTGCTGTTTGAATGCTCTTAATATCACTTTCCTCTAGGCCTTTATGGAAGCCCAGATTACTCATAACAGTCGAGACCACCGTAGACTGTTTCAGACGGCCTTCAGATTTAAGATGTTTTGCACAAATAAACATGATTTGGTCGCCATCAACGATTTCCCCGTTTTCATCAATCGCGATTAGACGGTCGCCATCGCCATCAAAAGCTAATCCTACATCTGCCCCTCTTTCCTTCACCATTGCAGCTAATGCTTCAGGGTGAGTAGAACCAACACCTTCATTAATATTCAAACCGTCTGGAGATGCTCCCATTGTGGAAAGATCACCGTCTAAATCAGCAAACAGGTGTGTTGCTAATGCAGATGTTGCTCCGTGTGCACAATCTAACGCAATATGTAAGCCATCGAAATCTTCGTCTACCGTTTGTTTCAAGAATTGAAGGTACTTTTGTCCGCCTTCAAAGTAGTCACTCACTTGTCCTAAATCGGCACCTGTTGGGCGTGGTAGTGTATCTTGCTCTTGATCTAATAGTTCTTCAATTTCATTCTCTTGGTCGTCGGATAATTTAAATCCGTCTGGGCCGAAGAATTTAATTCCATTATCCCCTACAGGGTTATGTGAAGCGGAAATCATGACTCCTGCTTGAGCACCTAATACTTTCGTTAGGTAGGCAACCCCTGGAGTAGAAATGACGCCTAGCCTCATTACTTCTGCTCCAATTGATAATAATCCAGCCACTAAGGCACCTTCTAACATATGACCTGAGATACGTGTATCACGACCGATAATGATCTTCGGACGCTCTGTATCCTTCGTTAATACATACCCGCCTAAACGACCTAGTTTAAAAGCTAGTTCAGGAGTTAGTTCTGTATTAGCTACACCTCTTACTCCGTCTGTACCAAAATACTTACCCATTCTAATCGCTCCTTAAATTGCTTCATTTCATTAGGCTGAAGTTTTTTCTTTAATTTCTACCTTTAGCGTTTTTTGGGATAGCTCCCAATCCACTTTTTCGGGGCCAGCTGCTTCGATATCCAGTTCATGTTCCCCGGGAGGAAGCCCCGAAAGATCCGCTATTAACGTAAAATCATCTCTAGTAATCGGGTCAATATCTTCTTTATATCCTGTTAATAAAATCTCAATGAGCCCTTCTTCAGGTTCTAAAATACTGTATTCAAACTCTTCATCGGTACCTTGCAGTTCTATAGGGACCTCAGAGATTGTCTGTTCTACGGGGGTTTCTTCAGGTTTTTCAACCGTTTCTTCCTCGGGTTTGTCTTCAAGCTTCTTCACATTTACTTTTACGTCTACAACCTCTGGAGTAATTTTGTTTAACCCATCTTTGAGCTTTATTGGTAGTTCAAATGATTTATCTTCTTTCACTTTGCTCAGGTCGAGTTCAGCCGCTACTTCCTTTATTTCCTCTAAAACGGAATCCCGCCCAAAGATTGTCGCCAGTTTAGGCTCAACTGTGATTGATTCCAATTCAAGACCGTCTGGAAGCTTCCCTTTTTGTTGAATGACCACAGGGACTTCTTTGCTTGGGTTCACTACAGATACCGTTACGTCTACCACATCAGGCTCAATCACAACATCCAGTTTATTTAACTCTCGATCAAGAACTTGTACTTTTGCTTTTCGTGTAATGTTTTCATTAATCACACTGTCTATATCTAAAGTTGCTTTTACAAATGCGATCTGGTCAATAACATCTTTTGCACCCGTAATCTTAACTGTTCTAGGCTCAACCGAAACCCCTTCCGCTTCGAATCCATCAGCAAGAATTGCTTCATTAAATTCTGGTTCAACCGTAAATTCGTCTGAAACTCGTTCTTGGATTGAAACATTGACATACTCAGGGTTAATTTTCACTTCTAGCTTTTCCGAGATATTATTCACTTTGACTTTAACTCGATGTTTACCGATCGATAAATCATTTAAATCTACAAATACGGTAAAGTTTTGGCTCGCTTTCTCCGTTTGCACAATACTTTTTGGGCCTTCAACAATAAGGTCGACGCTCTCTGGCAAACCGCTGACTACGAGGTTTTTAGAGTCATAAAAAGCTTCTAATGGAACATTTTGGATCGTGTTTACATCCTCAGTTGGGTTATCACTCGCATTTTTTTGTAAATTTGTTTCATCAAATGTAACAGATGTATACAATAGCAGCGCAAGAGTCAACCCGACGATCCTCATAAACCAACGACTTTCCATAAATTTATCCATTTGCTCTTTTCCCCCTCCAACTCCATTTAGTTGAGGAAGTCCCCTCTTTATCACTTATCAATTCCTTTGTTAATAGATCCTTAAAGTGCTCAAGAGATAAATTACGATGAAGCTCTCCATTATTTGTGAAAGAAATATTACCTGTTTCTTCAGATACAACAATTGTAATACTATCCGTTACTTCACTGACCCCTAAGGCGGCTCTATGCCTAGTCCCTAATTCTTTCGAAATAAACGGACTTTCTGACAATGGGAGGTAACACGCTGCTGCAGCAATCTTTCTTTTCTGAAGAATAACAGCTCCATCATGTAGAGGAGTGTTTGGTATGAAAATATTGATCAGTAGTTCTGATGAAATTTTTGAATCCATTGGAATACCGGTTTCTATGTAGTCACTTAACCCTGTTTCTCTCTCAATGGATAACAAAGCACCAATTCTACGCTTTGCCATATAACTAACCGCTTTGGTAATGGACTCGATCATTTGTACTTGTTCTTCCTCTTCCTGAATACCACTTCTAGAGAACAGTCGCCCCCTTCCAAGCTGCTCAAGGGCACGTCTTAATTCAGGCTGGAAGATGATCATAATTGCCAAGAAACCCCATGTAATGGCCTGCTCCATGATCCATCCAAGTGTATCCAACCCAAAGATACTACTAATACCACGTACAATTAAAATAACGAAAATACCTTTTAATAATTGTACAGCTTTTGTTCCTTTAATCAACATAATGATCTTATAGATCACAAACCATACTAGAAGTATATCAACAACATCTGCAACATAATTCAGTACGGTATAATCAGAATATACGTCTAAAAACGGCATATTACATCCTCCAATAAGTTAATCGAAAGCGTAAGCCGTAAAGCTGGCTACATCTTATATTTAACTTTATTATTATACCACATGTTCACAAGTATAAGAAAAAAGAAAGGGTGACCAAATAAAGTAAATAGTTTCACTACTAATTTGCTTGCCAAGTGAATGAAACCATTTCTTTATTGTAGTCTCCCTTATATCATATATTATTCTGTAGCCGGTTGCGAATCCCCCCAGTTTACCACATCTTGGAATGATCCTTTAATCTTGTACCAGAGCCATTCAAATGCTGCATCAATCTCCTCAATATCACCTGTTACCTTACCTGCAGAGGCACGATATTGATTTCCATTAATGATGGTAATATCCCCCTGAACTTTTCCTTCAACACGAATATCACCATTTTTTACCGTTATATCACCTTTAATGACTTCTCCTTTAGGTACGATAACTGTATGATTCTCAACAACAAGCTCAGGTTTCTTAGTGAATGAAAACTCCTCACTTTGGTTCCAAGAACTAAATAGTGTACCAACCATCATTACTAGAAATAAAGATGCTGCCGATAACATTGGGTGCTGGCGGAGCCATCTATTAACCCCAACCTTTTTCTTTTCTTTTGGCAGCCTCGCCATTACATTACTAGTAAAATGATTTGGAGCTTGTATATGGGAAGTGCTCTGAACGAGCGCAATTGTTCTTTTTAATTCATGGAAATGCTTCTGACATTCTTCACAAGTATGCAAATGTTCTTTTAAAACTTGTTCGTGTTCATGAGAGATTTCTTCATCTAGGTATTCATGCATATAATCAATGATTTCATTAGGACATGTATTCACAATTACACCTCACCCTCTCTACATTGTACGCAATTGTTTCCTAAGAGCTTCTCGCCCTCTGTGTATTCTTGTTTTTACTGTCCCTAGAGGTAAGTCTAATATTTCACTTATTTCTTGAAGGGATAACTCTTCAATATACTTTAGCACAATGACAGAACGATATTTATCTGGAAGCTTTGAAATTTCAAGCTGAATACTTTCTTGCAATTCCATTTCTTCGACTTTATCTTCAGGAAGCTGTACATCTGCTGCTACTTGTGAGTACATCGTCAATCCTTCTGTACCCGAAACCTCTGCATCTAAATAATAGTCTGGTTTCTTTTTTCGAATACGGTCAATACATAAATTTGTCGCGATCCGATATAACCACGTTGAAAATTTTCTGTTTTGATTAAAGGTTTCAATATTTACATAAGCCCTTATAAAAGCTTCCTGTGAAATATCTTCTGCCTCATGACGATTCCCAAGCATTCGAAAACAGATTTGAAAAACTTTGTCTTTATAAATCTCTACAATTTCTGCAAACGCACTTTGATCGCCTTTAATTACTTGCTTTATCCTTTTATTTACGATGGCATCCATTATTTTTTTACCTCCGCTCCATGCGGCTATACTTGTATACGTATGTATAGCAAAAAAGGTTTCATTTTTTTTTCATCATTACTATCCTAACAAATTTTTTCATATATATGTTTACATTTTTTTGAAAAAGGGTATAAAAGAACTAAAATCACAGGAAACGAGGAATTGATGTGGCTTATGATCTTCTGAATCGCATTGAGGAATGTCGAACTAGAATGATAATACTGGCATTACAATCCTCTTTCGCCAATGCAAAAGTAGTCGAGGTCAGTAATGAATTGGACAGGCTTTTAAATCAATTTCAACATGTAATATCAAAAGAATAAAAGAAAGCAGCTTTGTTAGCTGCTTTCTTTTATTCTTTCGTTAATTATAGAAGCTTTTCTCCAAAAAGAGAACCCATTAATGCAACTGCTACAGAAGCAGTTTTATTTTTCTCATCTAATATCGGGTTCACTTCCACAAACTCTGCAGATGTAATTAATCCAGACTCCTCTAACATTTCCATCGCAAGATGACTCTCACGATAGCTAATACCACCAATGACCGGTGTACCCACTCCTGGAGCATCACTAGGATCTAATCCATCCAGGTCCAATGATAGATGAACACCATCTGTTCTATCCTTTAAATAGCTTACAGCATCTTCAATTACGTTCGTCATACCAAGGCGATCTACCTCATGCATTGTATAAACCTTGATACCTTTTTCTTTAATAAGCTCTCTTTCACCTTCATCAAGTGAACGAGCTCCAATAATAACAATGTTCTCTGGTTTAATTTTCGGAGCGAAACCACCAATGGTCGTTAAATTCTCATGACCAATTCCAAGACTAACGGCAAGTGGCATTCCATGTATATTTCCTGATGGTGATGTCTCACCTGTATTCAAATCTCCGTGAGCATCATACCAAATAACGCCAAGATTTTCATAATGTTTAGAAACACCAGCTAAAGTACCGATAGCGATACTGTGATCTCCTCCAAAGATTAATGGAAAATCACCACTCTCGATTACTTCATCTACCTTTTGAGAAAGCTTTGTATTTCCTTCAGCAACCGCTTTCAAATTTCGTAAATTTGTATCTGGTGAAGTATGTACTCTTTCCGGTTGTGCAATTTCTATGTTTCCAAGATCGTTAATTCTATATCCTAAATTTTCCAATCTTTCGACTACACCCGCATAGCGAATCGCACTTGGACCCATATCTACGCCTCTGCGCATTTGTCCTAAATCCATTGGAACACCAATGATCGAAATATTTTTATTCATAATTCATCCTCCTTACCCTGTTCTATCTCTATTGTATCCATAATCCCTTCATTGACTCAACTGGACAGAATTGTGTATATATATGCGCTATTATAGCGGTTTAGAGAGAATATTATGAATATAGTTAAGTATAGGGATTAGTTGGAAAATAAGAAAAGCACACATATCAGATATATCTAAAGAAGATACGCTAAAATCACCATATTTTCTAGGTACATCATTATGAGGTGTCACAGGCATTACAATTGTCAAGCCAATGAGGAAGAATTAGAAGCTTAGATGAGAGAATTTTTTAGGAAAATAAAAAAACCTTAAACATTAGTTTAAGGCGAATGTGTACATATGTATGGTGGAGCCTAGCGGGATCGAACCGCTGACCTCCTGCGTGCAAAGCAGGCGCTCTCCCAGCTGAGCTAAGGCCCCGAAATATACTAGATACAGAAAAACTCACAGCTTCCTTTTAGGCTTGTGAGAAAAACTTTATTAAATGGTGAGCCATGAAGGACTCGAACCTTCGACCCTCTGATTAAAAGTCAGATGCTCTACCAACTGAGCTAATGGCTCACTAAATGGCTGGGCTAGCTGGATTCGAACCAACGCATGACGGAGTCAAAGTCCGTTGCCTTACCGCTTGGCTATAGCCCAATAGTGAAAATAAAAAGGGACATTAGTTAAGATGTCCAGTTTCGCTAATTTTATTCAAAATATAAGTGGTGGAGGGGGGCAGATTCGAACTGCCGAACCCGAAGGAGCGGATTTACAGTCCGCCGCGTTTAGCCACTTCGCTACCCCTCCACTATGAAAATGATGCCGGCAAGAGGACTTGAACCCCCAACCTACTGATTACAAGTCAGTTGCTCTACCAGTTGAGCTACACCGGCGTGATTGTTACTTAAATTGCTGACAAAACCAGTTGAGCTGCACTGGTAAAATGGTGGAGGATGACGGGATCGAACCGCCGACCCCCTGCTTGTAAGGCAGGTGCTCTCCCAGCTGAGCTAATCCTCCATTATGTTAGTGGTGACCCGTACGGGATTCGAACCCGTGTTACCGCCGTGAAAGGGCGGTGTCTTAACCGCTTGACCAACGGGCCAATTAAAAATTCCCCTATAAAAATGATTAAGCTTCCAACCGGGCTCGAACCGGTGACCTCTTCCTTACCATGGAAGTGCTCTACCTGCTGAGCTATGGAAGCAATATGGCTCCGCAGGCAGGATTCGAACCTGCGACCGATCGGTTAACAGCCGATAGCTCTACCACTGAGCTACTGCGGAATGATAAGCCTGGCGATGTCCTACTCTCACAGGGGGAATCCCCCAACTACCATTGGCGCTGAAGAGCTTAACTTCCGTGTTCGGCATGGGAACGGGTGTGAC
>NZ_JAFBDZ010000008.1 GCF_016908495.1 Rossellomorea pakistanensis
AGATCCGAAGCTCATCGGAAGCCGCAGCCAGCGCCAATGGTAGTTGGGGGGCCCCTGTGAGAGTAGGACATCGCCAGGCTAATTGGAAAAGAGTAGCCCGAGAAGGTTACTCTTTTTTTGTGTTGTTAAATGAAATCGGAAAATTAGTAGAGATGTGACCGAGTGATGACCATAGGGGCAACCAAATAATTTGAAGAAGGGAAGACTAGATAAAATATAAAAATATTTCGTGAAAATGAACCAATTTTTATCGAAAAGCCCTATTCTTTATCTGCTTTACGGATTCAAGAAGAGGAGGCCGAATATTAAACTTAAACTTTATATCAGTTCAAAAACATAGTGATAATCAATAACAAAGGTCTGAAGTTCACTGAATGCCGAAACATTCCAATGGTGGTTTGTGGGAGCCCTCTGTAAGAGTGAAAAAATAAGAATATCTCAGCAACTATCCTATATTTTACTCTTATAATAGGTAGAAACGTCTGTAATTCCTAGTACAAATAAGAAGTAAGCAATTGTTGTAAATATGAATACTTCATGTAATATTAATTAATATTAATGAATTGAAAGTAGGGGGGATTATTTGACTAGTTTTACTAAAAGGGTACTTGAAATAATAGCACATATTCCATCTGGTAAAGTAATGACTTATGGACAAATTGCAAAGTTAGCGGGCAGTCCTAGAGGAGCAAGGCAAGTAGTCCGTATCCTTCATTCAATGAGTCAAAAATACAAGCTTCCTTGGCATAGGGTAATAAATTCAAAGGGGCAAATTGGAATTAAAGATGAGGAGTTATTTTTAGTTCAAAAATTATCTTTAGAAAGTGAAGGGATCAAGTTTATAGGTCGAAACTATATCAATCTTGATGAATTTCAGTATCATCCCTCATTATATGAAAGAGATGGGTAGGAAGCTTTTGATGTTAATCCATTTTATTGGTTTTCGACCGTAAGCAATACGTTGTTAGGCAGTTGGCTTATTAGGTGTAAATTTGAGTATGAATCATCATCCTATTTAATTTAGTGGTTATGATGATAATATTTGATTCAATTAGGTTCATATTCTCCATTCTTAGCACCTTTCTAATTGAGATTAAACAAAATTTACATAGACATACACAGACAACATTTAGCCTACATATGATTAAGGGAATGAGATTTTTCGGTTAATTGAAATGTTTGAAATTATGTATACAATTTTGTTGAGTGGGCAGAATAGGGTGTATGGAGGTGGAGAATACCTATGCTTAAGACAGATAAAAAAGTTGGGGATTTATGTATTGTCTGCAATGAAACTAAGAATTTTGGGATTCATCTGTACACTTCTTTTATCTGCGTTGACTGCGAAAGGGAAATGATTCGTACGGAAACCAATAGTCCGGAATATAAATATTATGTTAATCGATTAAAGAAAATAAATACTCCGCAAATTTATTCATAAAGGTTGACTAGATAAGGTTAGGGTAGCCCCAAAAGGGTCTTGAACCACCATGTTTGTCCATATATAGAAGATATTCCTAAGGATTCTTTTATATACTAAAGTGTGGTTCATGGCACCTTGGTTTCGGGATAGCCCTACCCTATTATTTTGGATCGAGCCTTCTTAGTTGAAATGAAAGTGATTTTCGGCAAAGTTTCTTAGTGAATCAGGCATTAGTCCATGAGAATAGGGAAAATATCTTTCCATGCGTTCCTTAATTGAACTAAGCCTAATAAGGTGTTTCTGCATTTCTAGTGTCTAGTTCCAGCTCCTAGGTCTTCGAGACATAAGCCAAGCCACATAGATAGGGAAAACCCACCCTTTCTATGTGGCTTGTTTTATGCTTGTCAGAGACCTACAGGATGTGAGTCAGAAAGGCGTTTGCCACAGGACGTGGCGAACTAAGCCTTCCAGCCTTTTCAAAAGGCTCTTCCACTTTCCTTATGTGAAAAGGTTCGGATTATGATACCATATAAAAGTATAATAAAAGGTGATTAAAGAAGGATAAAGCTATGAATCAAAAACGTATGCCTATTATAGAGGCTTTAGAAAATTATAAAAAGAAGAAGCCGCTTTCTTTTCATGTTCCAGGACATAAGAATGGGTTAATTTCTCCAATGGGTTTCGATAAGCTCTTCCAATATGATGTTACAGAATTAACAGGGCTTGATGATCTTCACTCACCAACTGAAGCAATTGCAGAGGCGCAAGAACTCCTTTCGGATCATTATAATTCTGAAAAGAGTTACTTCCTCGTGAATGGCAGCACAGTGGGGAATTTAGCGATGATTCTAGCAATTTGTGAAGAGGATGATGTCGTTTTTGTGCAGCGCAATTGTCATAAATCCATTCTGAATGGCTTGATGCTTGCTAAGGTTCAGCCCATTTTCTTGGAGCCTGAATGGGATCCAATTAGCTTAACCCCAATTGGGATTTCATTACAAACTCTACAACAAGCATTTCGCGAATTTCCTAACTGTAAATCTTGTATTTTTACCTATCCAACCTATTATGGCATGACTTATGAGCTTAAGCTTCTGATTGAAGAGGTACATAATCATGGTGGACTTGTTTTAGTAGATGAAGCACATGGTCCGCACTTTACCTTTACAGAGGTATTTCCTAAATCCTCCATTGATCTAGGTGCTGATATCACCGTGCAATCTGCCCACAAAATGTTACCATCTATGACAATGGGGTCGTATTTACATGTTAATAACAAGTCCATTTCTTATAAGCGTATTGAGTATTTTTTATCTATATTACAGTCGAGTAGCCCTTCTTATCTAATTATGGCATCGTTGGACTTTGCAAGAGCGTATCTTGCAACCTATCAGAGCGATGATCTAACCTACACTTTGAATGAAACGGAGAAATTCAAGCAGACACTCGTTGATATGAATGGTCGTATAAAGCTGGTAGAATCCCATGACCCTTTAAAAATTCTGTTGAGATATGAAGAAATGGTTGGCTATGAGTTACTAGAGAAATTGGAAGAGCAGGGAGTCTATTGTGAGTTAGCAGATCCGTACCAAGTGCTTATGATATTGCCACTATTAAAAAATGGGGCAGAGCATAGTTATATAGAAGCTTCTCAAAAAATAAATGCTGCACTTGAGAAGGTCACATCAAAAGAATTAAAGTATATTCGCCCTTTTTATAAAGACAAAGGTAAAAAAATTTCTACTCTTTCTCTTACCTATCGAGAGGTTAAAGCTAGAGACTATAAGTGGATAGACCTAGATAAGGCAATTGGACAGGTTTCAGCCAAAATGATCACACCATATCCCCCAGGAATTCCATTATTTATTGAAGGGGAAGAGATTACAAGGGATTCTATAGAATATTTGAAGCTGCTGCTAAAACTAGGTGCTAAGTTTCAAGGTGAGCATTTATTTCATGAAAAGAAAATAGCAGTACTAAATTGATCGGAGGATATAGTAAATGAATAAAGGTTTATTTATAACAGTTGAGGGTCCTGATGGAGCAGGGAAATCAACGATTATCCATAAATTGTCTATTAAGTTAGAAGAAGAGGGTTACCCAGTGGTTTTAACAAGAGAGCCTGGGGGAATTGAAATTGCAGAACAAATTCGACAAGTCATTCTTCATACATCGAACACAAAGATGGAAAGAAGAACAGAGGCTTTATTATATGCAGCAGCTAGGAGACAACATCTTGTGGAAAAGGTTATTCCTGCTATTAATGAAGGGAAGATCATTCTATGTGATCGGTTTATTGATAGCTCCCTCGCTTATCAAGGATATGCAAGAGGGATTGGAATGGAAGAAGTATATAGTATTAATCAATTTGCGATTGAATCGATGATGCCAGATCTTACTTTATATTTTGATATCGAGCCTGAAGTGGGACTTGGTAGGATTAATAAACATAACGATAGGGAAGTGAACCGGTTAGATTTGGAAGCATTAGAATTTCATCATAAGGTGAGAGAAGGATATCTCTTATTACTGGATCAATTTTCTAATAGAATGAGGAAAATTGATGCTAGTGGTTCTGAGGAAGAAGTGTTTCAAATCTCTTACCGAATCGTAAAAGAATATCTATCACGCATGTAATGGGGATGTCCCTTAAGGGATTTAGAACCACATGGATTACCAAATATAGAAGACGGCTTGAGGGTTTCTTCTATACATAGGGTATGATTCCTGACTCTTTGGTGTAGAGAAAGCCTCATTTTTGACTTACCTAACTTTTGTTAGACTGTTTTAGGGGCTTCTGCTATTTTAAACAGCTTTCCTACCTTATGAAAGATTATATAAACCAGCTAAATCTGCTATAATGAAAGGAAATGAGTGGGCACTTAATAGGAGGATTCATATTTTATGAAATTAATATTAGCTGTTGTCCAGGATCAAGATAGTAATCGTTTATCACATGCATTGATGGAGCACAACTTTAGATCCACTAAGCTAGCAAGTACCGGAGGATTTTTGCGTTCTGGAAATACAACATTCCTGATTGGAACAGATGATATTCGAGTTGAAAAAGCATTACAGGTGATTAAAGAGAATTGTCAATCGCGGGATCAAATGGTCGCCCCAGTGTCTCCAATGGGTGGAAATGCTGATTCTTATGTCCCATACCCGGTTGAAGTAGAAGTAGGGGGAGCAACAGTGTTTGTACTTCCTGTTGATCAATTTCTTCAATTTTAGTTTTAACAAGATGGGGGTCTTCTTATGAAGATAAATCAAGAAATACGAGTTGGAGTAGAAAAATTTAGGAAAGACCAGAAGACGAACCATCTTGTAGCGAATAAATTTGGTGCCCTCGTTCAAAAGCAAAATCAGAAAATGAAAGTAGAGCATCTCGGGAGACTACTATCAGATATTGAAGTAGCAGGAGAAAGGCTTTCCCGCTCGCGGACATTTAAGGATTTAGCAAAATATAAAACTTTGGTTAAACGATTTTTAAGAGAAGCTGTAGACTATGGAATGGATTTGAAAGAATCCCATACTTGGAATCAATATGGAGAAGGTCGCAAATTAACGATTATTGAAACAGTAGATGAAATACTCATTCAATTATCAGAGGACCTTTTTCAAAAAGAGAGTGCTTCGATTGATATCCTAAGCAGGCTAGGCGAAATAAAAGGATTATTAATAAACTTATATACGTAAGCGAGTGATGGTCATTGTCGACTGCATTGGAGGAGTTGAGGCGAACTCAACCTATTGTTTTACAAATGCTTGCCAACAGTATAAATAAAAATAGAGTAGCACATGCCTATTTATTTGAAGGTGAAAAAGGAACAGGGAAGAAAGAGATGGGGCTTCTTTTTGCTCAAACTTTATTTTGTGAGAAACCTTTAGATGGAATGGCGTGCCAAGAATGTACGAACTGTAAACGGATTTTAAAACAAAACCATCCTGATGTACATTTACTGGAACCGGATGGCCTATCTATAAAAAAAGAACAAATAAAAAATTTGCAAGAAGAGTTTAGCAAAACAGGAGTAGAATCTAAGAAGAAGATTTATATCATTATTCATAGTGATAAAATGACTCCGAATGCAGCCAATAGTTTACTGAAGTTTTTAGAAGAACCCAACTCTGAAACAACAGCCATTCTTATTACAGAGCAACTACACCGAATTCTTCCAACGATTATATCAAGGTGTCAAATCGTATCCTTTCAACCTCTTCCAAAAGATGTTCTCAAGAAACAGCTTTTGGATGAAGATGTTCCTTCTTCAATGGCATCCCTAGTCGTTAATTTAACCAATAATTACCGGGAGGCATTAGAGTTAAGTTGCGATGAGTGGTTTGCACAAGCAAGATCAATAGTGTTAAAATTATATGAAGTCCTTCGGAAAAGTCCTTTCCAAGCTATGGTTAAACTACAAGAGGACTTTTACGTTCACTTTAAAGAAAAGCATCAAATAGATCGAGCGTTAGATTTATTATTGCTTATTTATAAAGACCTACTCTATATTCAATTAGATAAAAAAGGTCAGGCAGCATACCCTGATCAATGGTCAGAATGGAAGTCAGATGCACTTCAAGCATCCACCAATCGTTTGTCAGAGCAAATGACAAATGTGCTTGAATCGAAGCGCAAGTTAAACGCAAATATGAATGCGCAGTTGTTGTTAGAACAGCTTGTGTTAAAGTTGCAGGGGTGATTTCCTTTTGTATAATGTAGTAGGAGTACGCTTTAAAAAAGCGGGAAAGATCTATTATTTTGATCCAGGAGAACTAGAAGTAACAAAAAACGATTTTGTTATAGTTGAAACGGTAAGAGGGATAGAATACGGTAAAATAGTCGTTGATAGAAAACAAGTAGATGAGAACGATGTTGTTCTCCCCTTAAAAAAGGTCATTAGAAATGCTGACCAAAAAGACCGTTTGATTGTCGATGAAAATAAAGAAGCAGCAACAGAAGCTTATGAAGTTTGCTGTGAGAAAATCAATGAACATCAGTTAGATATGAAACTGGTAGACGTTGAATATACTTTTGATCGTAATAAGGTCATTTTTTATTTTACTGCTGACGGCAGGGTGGATTTCCGTGAGCTTGTAAAAGATTTGGCTTCCATTTTCCGCACACGCATTGAACTTCGTCAAATCGGTGTTAGAGATGAGGCGAAAATGCTAGGTGGTATCGGACCATGCGGACGTATGCTATGCTGTTCAACATTTTTAGGAGATTTTGAACCGGTTTCCATCAAGATGGCGAAGGATCAAAATCTATCCCTAAATCCAACGAAAATTTCTGGTTTATGTGGTCGTTTAATGTGCTGTTTAAAATATGAAAATGACGAGTATGAATCAGCGAAAGAAGAGCTTCCTGATTTAGGGGAAGTTATAAAAACTCCTAATGGAGAAGGAAAAGTGGTAGGCTTAAATATTCTAGAGCGAGTTCTTCAAGTAGAGTTTAAACAAGAAGAGCGAGTATTAGAATTTACATTGGATGAAATCTTAAATGAAGGTGCCGTTTCATTTCAAGCCACAGAGTAATGAGGTGGGTTTTTAGTGGATAAAAAAGAGTTCTTCGATTCAGTCACAAATATGGAGCAACAAATTGGACATTTATATCAACAATTAGGCGAATTAAAACAGGGATTAGCCGAAATGTTAGAAGAAAATAATTCTCTAAAGCTGGAAAATGATCATTTGCGTCGTAGACTGGAGCAAACAAGGAACTCATCAAAAAAAGGCGCTACATTTGAGGACGAAGCATCTTCAAGTCAATCAAATTCTGACGACAGGACAATGGATATTGGAGAAGGCTACGACAACCTTGCTCGCCTTTATCAAGAAGGGTTCCATATTTGTAATCTCCATTTTGGAAGCCCGCGTAAAGATGAAGATTGCTTGTTTTGTTTATCATTTTTAAATAAAAAATAATTTTACACGCCTTCCTGCTGTGGTCAGGGAGGTTTTTTTAAAGAAAAAAATAATAAGTATATAACATTAGATGAATGAAAAGATACTCATTATAGCTTACAAGCAGTGAACTAGTGATGCTGCGATAAGTGAGGTGAACATGCCTTTCATTTTCCAAGGCTTTTCCCCGCTTCTACTATAAGTGTAAAATAAATGAAACGATTGTGAAACTGAGAGGGTTAATATGGATTTGTTAAAAGGTGATGAAAGACTAGATTATTTATTAGCTGAAAATTTAAGGATTATTCAAAGTCCTACTGTTTTTTCTTTTTCATTAGATGCTGTATTATTAGCAAACTTTTCTTATATTCCAAAGCATAAGGGAAAGATCATAGACCTATGTTCTGGAAATGGAATTATCCCGCTTCTTCTTAGTAAAAGGACAAATGTAAAGATACAGGCTGTTGAAATTCAAGAACGATTAGTAGATATGGCTCAAAGAAGTATAAACTATAATGGGCTTCAACCTCAGATAGAGCTCATTCATGGTGATATCAGAGGGCTTTATAAAGAGGTTGGGCATAGTCGTTATGATGTCGTTACGTGTAATCCCCCTTACTTTACAACAGATGATCGTGACAAGATTAACGACAACGAGCATTTAGCGATTGCCCGCCATGAAATTCTATGTACGTTAGAGGATGCCATCCAATCAGCAAGTCTATTATTGAAACAAGGTGGGAAAGCAGCTTTTGTTCATAGACCTGGAAGGCTTTTAGACATTCTCTTTCTAATGAGAAAATACCGCTTAGAACCTAAAAGACTTCGGTTTGTTTATCCAAAGGAAGGACGAGAAGCGAATACGATTTTAATTGAAGGGGCAAAAGATGCCAAACCTGATATGAAAGTGTTACCTCCCCTCTATGTTTTTGATCAAAAAAATCAATACTCTAAGGAAGTGCATGAAATACTTTATGGCAAAGAGTAAGGAAACTCACATCTTTTACGTATTAGAGTGTAAGGACGGCTCTTACTACGGAGGCTACACTACAAATATTGATAGACGAATAAAGGAACATAACGAAGGAAAAGGCGCAAAGTATACAAGAGCACGAAAACCAGTAGAACTCGTCCATTCTAGAGGTTATTCATCGAAAAGAGAAGCCATGCAAGCTGAATATGCTTTTAAACAATTATCTAGAATAAAGAAAGAACAGTTTTTAGCAGAAATGAGAGAAGGTGAAGAATGTGCACCAACAGAAGAGTTTTCAGAATGAAGAACAAGGTTGCTTATATCTTGTCCCGACCCCAATCGGGAATTTAGAAGATATGACGTATCGGGCCATAAATATCTTAAAAAATGCGGATGTCATTGCAGCTGAAGATACGCGGAATTCTAAAAAATTATGTCATTATTTTGAGATTGATACTCCGATTGTAAGTTATCATGAGCATAATAAAGAAGTAAGTGGAGCGAAACTTATTGAACGAATCACCCAAGGTGAGAAAGTAGCTCTTGTAAGTGATGCAGGAATGCCGTGTATTTCTGACCCTGGATATGAGCTTGTACAGTTTGCCATCGAAAAAAATATTACGGTTATTCCATTACCAGGTGCAAATGCTGCATT
The DNA here is from genome assembly GCF_016908495.1 of Rossellomorea pakistanensis. GTDB lineage: Bacteria > Bacillota > Bacilli > Bacillales > Bacillaceae_B > Rossellomorea > Rossellomorea pakistanensis. The sequence continues at coordinate 8,959 of NZ_JAFBDZ010000008.1, forward strand.
AACGGCTTTGATTGCATCAGGAATCAGTCCACAGCCTTTTTATTTTTATGGGTTTCTTCAGCGTCAAAAGAAAAATAAACGCGAAGAGCTAGAACAATTAGCAAAGATGATGGCAACGATTATTCTTTATGAATCTCCCCATCGATTGAAAGACACTTTGAAAGAGATGAAATCTGTATTTGGAAATCGTAGAATCGTTCTTAGCCGAGAATTAACGAAGAAATTTGAAGAGTTTATTAGAGGCACTATTGAAGAGGTTCTTCAATGGTCGGAGGAGAACGAAATCAGAGGAGAATTTTGTATTATTATAGAGGGAACTTCAAATCAGGTCTTAGAGGATAGCCATTGGTGGGAGGATCTTTCTATACAGAAGCATGTTGAGCATTTTATGAGTGAAAAAGGGACTTCATCTAAAGAGGCAATCAAAATGGTGGCAAAAGATAGGAAACTTCCAAAGCGTGAAGTCTATCAAGCCTATCATATTGTAGAATAATAAAAATTCCCATCATAATAGGCAGCTAAAATAAAAAATGTCAGAAACCACACATTAATATTTAAATAACCCCCATAAGATTAGTTCAAAATATTAATACTATAGTGTGGTTCCTGACTTTAGGGGTTCACCAAAAACTACGGGTGAACCTTTTATTAAAAGATAAATAATTAGAAGTGTTTTACGGGTTAACAGTGTCCAGCTAAAACGCCTAGGCCTTCAAGACATAAGCCAAGGCATGGCCTCTGTTCAAGGTGCTTCCGCTTTCCTTATTTTACCGTATCAAATGAACTTTGAATCTCTTGAATTAATTTTTCTGCTCCTTCACGGCTAAGAACTAATTTGCCATCTGCAAGCTTAATGTTATCATCAGATACTTCACCAGTAATTTGGCAAGTCATACTTGGCTTATATTTTTTTAAGATAATTCTTTCATCATCAACATAAATCTCAAGAGCGTCTTTCTCAGCAATTCCTAATGTGCGTCGTAATTCAATTGGGATAACGACTCTTCCTAATTCGTCAACTTTACGTACAATACCTGTAGATTTCATTTTTTAATCTCCTCCCAAATCTTTTAATATATTATTATTTCGTCATTATTCGACAAATTTCTTGATTGTGCTTTTATCATACCAGCGATTCCCATATACGTCAATAATTTTATTTGTCAATTTCTTTAAAAAAATGGTTGTCAAATGCTTAACATATAGCGGTTTCTTCTACTTATTGAATTTCGAATTTCCAATTACATATTATCGTAATAAAAATATTGATGTTTAGTACTGTCGAATTTATTAGATAATATTCGACAATAAACGACAAATTACATAGAAAAACGATAACTCATTCGACAATCTATCCTTATGGTTGCAGAATGCGTTTTTTTTAGGTATATTTTGATGATATAAGAGGTTAAGATAAAAAGTATAAAATCATAGAAGAAAGCCTTGATTTAATAGGTTTTCTTATGAAGAACAGACTGGTCTTCTATCAGTCTTTTTTAGAAGGAAAAAAAGGTTATTAGTGTCCAGCTCCAGTGCCTAGCCCCTCGAGTCACAAGCTAAGTCATGAAGGATGGGAAATGCACCTTTCCTTCATGACTCGTCTTATGCTTGTCGGGTCTGATCAAGGTGCTTGAGCTTTTCTTGAGATATAGGGATAAAATAAAGGAGGATTAAAATGAAGGAAAAATTGAATACTTTCTATATAACAACACCGATTTATTATCCAAGTGGCAATTTACATATTGGACATGCCTATACAACTGTTGCTGGAGATGCAATGGCTCGCTATAAAAGAATGCGTGGATTTGATGTGATGTACCTTACTGGTACAGATGAACATGGTCAAAAGATTCAAAGGAAAGCCGAAGAGGAAGGTGTCACACCACAGGCGTACGTTGATAATATTGTTGAAGGAATAGAAAATCTATGGGAAAAATTGGACATTTCTTATGATGATTTTATTCGAACGACTCAACCACGCCATAAAGAAATTGTTGAAAAAATCTTTAAAAGATTGGTTGACCAAGGAGACATCTATCTAGATCAATATGAAGGTTGGTATTGTACCCCTTGTGAATCCTTTTTCACCGAACGCCAGCTTGAAGATGGAAAATGTCCTGATTGCGGTAGACCTGTAGAGAAAGTAAAAGAGGAATCTTACTTTTTCAAAATGAGTAACTATGTAGATCGTCTTCTAAAGTATTACGAAGAAAACCCAGAGTTTATTCAACCAGAGTCTCGTAAAAATGAAATGATCAATAACTTTATTAAGCCTGGCTTAGAAGACCTCGCCGTATCCCGGACAACGTTTGATTGGGGTGTGAAGGTACCTGGGGATCCAAAACATGTCATTTATGTTTGGATTGATGCGTTATCAAACTATATAACAGCACTTGGATATGGAAGTGAGAATGATACGAAATACCTTAAATATTGGCCAGCAGACGTTCATCTTGTAGGGAAAGAAATTGTTCGTTTTCATACGATTTATTGGCCAATCATGCTAATGGCACTTGAGCTACCACTTCCTAAAAAAGTATTTGCTCATGGTTGGTTATTAATGAAAGATGGAAAAATGTCTAAATCAAAAGGAAATGTAGTAGATCCTGTTACTCTTATAGATCGATATGGTTTAGATTCACTACGTTATTATTTGTTAAGGGAAGTTCCATTTGGATCAGATGGTGTATTTACACCTGAAGGCTTTGTCGAAAGAATAAACTTTGATTTAGCAAATGACTTAGGAAATCTCTTAAACCGAACGATTGCCATGATTAATAAATACTTTGATGGTGTCATCCCTACTTATAAAGGTTCAAATAATAATTTTGATCAACAACTTCTTGAGTTTAATCATAATACTACAGCTAATTATGAAAGCGCTATGGAAAATATGGAGTTTTCTGTTGCTCTATCAAATATATGGCAGCTTATTAGTCGAACAAATAAATATATAGATGAAACTCAACCTTGGGTTCTGGCAAAAGAAGAAGAAAAAAGAGATGAGCTTGGAAGTGTAATGGCTCATTTAGCTGAGTCATTAAGACGTGTTGCAGTGATGCTTCAGCCTTTCTTAACCCAAACCCCAGCAAAAATCTTTCAACAATTAAACTTGGTGAAAGAACATGATCGCACCTGGGAAAGTATTGAAAGTTTTGGGATGATTCCAGAAGGTACAACTGTTGTAAAAAAAGGAGAACCTATTTTTCCAAGGTTGGATTTACAAGAGGAAGTTGATTACATTAAGGAAAAAATGAAAGGTTCCTCTTCTACTGAAGCACCACCGGAAGAAACAGTACCTGAAAAAGAGGAAGTCGATGAAATTACGATCGATGAATTTATGAAAGTAGATCTAAGAGTTGCAGAAGTGATCCATGCTGAACCAGTAAAAAAAGCAGATAAACTTCTTAAAATCCAACTAGATTTAGGCTATGAAAAGCGCCAAGTTGTTTCAGGTATTGCTAAGTATTATCAACCAGAACAATTAGTTGGACAAAAAGTTATCTGTGTGACGAATTTAAAACCTGTAAAATTACGGGGAGAATTATCTGAAGGAATGATTTTAGCTGGTGAACAAAATGGGGTATTGTCATTAGCAGGTGTAGATGAATCTCTCCCTAATGGGTCAAAAGTAAAATAACATAAAACGAATAAAAACATAGAAGTGTTTCACGTGGAACATATTTTCGACGGGAACTTCTATGTTTTTTATTTTAGAATAACAATACCGATTTATAACTTTAGGCTAAGAGTATAATAAATTTTTCTACAATAATATATACGCAGCAACTCTTAAGCAGGAGCAATCGATAATTTCGACAAGAAGTATAAATAAATTTGGATATTTGCGGAAAATTAATCAATATTAAGATAGTATCGACAAATAAGTGACTATCATTTGTAATGTAAATGTCATCTAACTGTGATGAAAGTTATATTGATTTATATTAAACTAAACACATTTAAAGGAGTTTTTTCTCAATGTTATTTGACACACATGTGCACCTTAATGCAGATCAATTTAATGACGACATGGAAGAAGTAATTGAAAGAGCTGTTTCAGAAGGGGTTCAATACATGGTCGTTGTCGGTTTTGACCGACCAACCATTGAGAAAGCAATGGAACTAACAGATAAGTACGATTTTATTTATGCAAGTATTGGCTGGCATCCTGTTGATGCGATTGATATGAAGGATGAAGACCTGGCGTGGATTGAGGAGTTAGCGAAACACCCTAAAGTAGTCGCGATTGGTGAAATGGGGCTAGACTATCATTGGGACAAGTCTCCAAAGGATATTCAAAAAGAGGTTTTTCGCAAACAGATTCAATTAGCTAAACGAGTAAAGCTCCCTATTGTCATTCATAATCGAGAAGCAACACAGGACATAGTCGATATTTTAAAAGAGGAAGAAGCACGTGAAGTTGGCGGAATCATGCATTGTTTTAGTGGAAGTCCTGAAGTGGCAAAAGAATGTGTTGAAATGAATTTCTACATATCCCTTGGGGGTCCAGTTACATTTAAAAATGCAAAGAAGCCGAAAGAAGTAGCTGCTGAGATCCCTATAGAAAAATTATTAATCGAAACGGATTGCCCATATTTAGCACCTCATCCATATAGAGGGAAAAGAAATGAGCCATCCTATGTAAAATTAGTAGCGGAGCAAATTGCAGAAATTAAGGAGCTTTCTTTTGCTGAAGTTGCTCGAAAAACAACGGAAAATGCAAAAAAATTATTCGCCATAAATTGATAGGATTCGATGTCGATTCTTGTGAGAGCTTGTCCAAAAAGTGTCTAAATCTAAAAAGTTCTACATGACTTATTTGATTCATAGGATAACCATGTCGAGAAGTCTCCCTTTCTTTTTGAAATACTTTTATGCATAATGAGGATTATGTTCCCAAAGTTGCTAGATTTTTAGAAAGATAGAGGATTGGGTTGACAGTCTTTACAATACTCTATATAATCACTCCGAGAAAAGGAGGCGTTTTTCATGGATACAAAAAGCATGAAAAACCTGTTTTCCAAGTCTATGAGTAATAGTAAGTGGGCCATCGTTACAGCAAGTATCGTTGTCTTTATGGCAGCGGTAGGGTTTCTCTTCTATGAGGGATCTAAAAAGACAGTTGCATTGACATTGGATGGCAAAGAAAAAGAAATCAGAACGCATGCAAACACCATTCAAGATATATTACAAGACTTAGAGATTTCCACACACTCACAAGACTATTTGTATCCCTCGGCAGGTACAGAGGTTACAAATAACATGAAAGTCGTTTGGGAACCAGCAAAACAGGTTGAATTGACGGTAGGGGACAAAAAGAAAACAGTATGGACTACAGCTTCCACTGTCAAAGAATTACTTAGAGAAAATAAAATTGAAGTTGGGGAACATGACAAAATAAAGCCAGGGCTTAATGAACAAGTTAATGGTGAGACAAAGATTCATGTTGAGCCAGCCTTTCCGGTAAAGATCGTTGAAGGAGGAAAGGAAAGTAAAGCGTGGTCGACTTCGACTACGGTCGCTGACTTTTTAAAACAACAAGGTATTACTCTCGATAAACAAGACCGCGTAGAACCTGCACTCGACAAAGTGATTAACGTGAACGATGTCGTAAATGTTGTTCGGGTTGAAAAAGTCACCGATGTAGTGGAAGAACCAATGGCATTTAAAGTTGTGACCAAGAAAGACTCAGACCTTACAAAAGGGAACGAAAAAGTCGTTCAAGAAGGTGAAAAGGGTCTAAAGGAAATGAAATATGAGATTATTAAAGAAAACGGGAAAGAAGTTTCTCGTAAACTACTTAGTGAAAGAGTCATAAAAGATAGCACTGATAAAATTGTCAACGTAGGGACAAAAACAATAGTTGCTCAAGTCTCACGCGGGTCTTCCCAAGAAAGTTCGAGCGATGAAAGAGAGTTTTATGTTAGCTCGACAGCTTATACTGCTAGTTGTAATGGGTGCTCAGGTGTTACGACAACAGGTATTAACCTTAAAGCGAACCCAGGAGTGAAAGTTATTGCTGTTGATCCATCTGTTATTCCTCTAGGATCCAAAGTATACGTCGAAGGATACGGGTATGCTGTTGCAGCAGACACAGGAGGAGCTATTAGGGGTAACAAGATAGATGTATTCTTTTCATCGAAAACAGACGCCTATTCATGGGGAAGAAAAAGTGTAAAAGTTAAAATCCTTAATTGATAGCTAGAGCAGGGGGAGATGTCCCTGCTTTTTTTTATGGTTTAAAGAATAACTTTTCTTCCATACTTTTGCTTTATCATTTTACTCGTTATAATTAAACATTAAATATGTCTCATTAAATTAGACGTTTTAAGTCGCTTAAAAGTTTCAAAAACTTCGGAGGAAATATGAAAATAAAAGAAATTATTGTCGTAGAAGGAAGAGATGATACCACAGCAATTAAAAGGGCTGTAGATGCAGATACTATTGAAACGAATGGATCAGCTGTTTCAGAGGAAACCATTCTTAAAATTTTGCACGCTCAAGAAAAAAGAGGTGTTATAGTCTTTACTGACCCAGATTATCCAGGGGAACGAATTAGAAAAATCATAAGTGAAAAGGTGCCAGGGTGTCGACATGCTTTTATAAAGAAAACAGATGCTCTTCCGAAGAGTGGAAGAGGAATTGGAGTAGAACATGCTTCCCCTGACGTCATTAGGGATGCTTTAAAACATGCACATGTCATTGAAGAACAACAAAAAGAAGAAATCACTAAAGATGATTTGGTCACAGCAGGCTTAATTGGTCATCCTAAAGCGAAAGAACGTAGAGAACGATTGGGAGATGCTCTTAGAATTGGTTATACAAACGGTAAACAATTACACAGGAGATTAATGATGTTTGAAATTAGCCGTGACCAATTTTCAAAGGCTTTGAAGCTAATATTACAGGAGGAAGAAAATGTTTAAAGATATAGCGACACCGATAAGAACGAAGGAAATCCTTAAGAAATATGGTTTTTCCTTTAAAAAAAGTTTAGGCCAAAATTTCTTGATTGATCCTAATATACTTAAACGAATTACAGAATATGCAGGTTTGTCAAAAGAAAATGCGGTAATTGAGGTCGGTCCAGGAATCGGAGCATTAACCGAGCACTTAGCAAGAACTTCGGGCAAGGTACTAGCTTTTGAAATTGATCAACGGTTACTCCCGATATTAAAGGACACCCTTTCCCCATATGATAATGTTAAGGTGGTTCATCAAGACATTTTAAAAGCAGATGTTCGTGAACTCATCAAACAGGAATTATCCGATTACAAGGATATTATGGTTGTAGCAAATCTTCCATACTATGTGACTACGCCGATTATCTTGAAACTATTAGGAGATCAGCTTCCGATTAATGGGATATGTGTCATGCTTCAGAAAGAGGTAGGAGACCGTATCGCTGCTTCTCCAGGGACAAAGGAGTATGGTTCTCTATCGATCGCCATTCAATACTTTACAGAAGCGGAAACGGTTATGACAGTACCAAAAACGGTCTTTATGCCTCAGCCTAATGTTGACTCTTCCGTTATTAAGTTAACAAAAAGAGAAGAGCCGCTCGTAAAAGTAAAAGACGAAGAGTTTTTCTTTACTGTAACAAGGTCTTCTTTTGCCCAGAGAAGAAAAACATTATTGAATAACCTGACAAGCCAGCTCCCAGATGGAAAAAAGAAGAAGGATTCAATCATTCAAGCCTTAGAATCTGTAGATATTGATCCAACTAGAAGAGGAGAGACATTATCGGTTAAGGAGTTTGGAAAATTAAGTGACGTTCTATTACCGTTATTCAAATGATTTTCCCTTAATATACTTTTTAGACTCAATAGAAAACTAGCGCAAGTAGGTTAGTTCCCCAAGGTTATAGGGTGAGAACGGAAAGAAAGGAATATGCTCTTGCTTTCTATTCTCGTTAAATCCTATGCCTTAGCTGGGGATCAGTGCTTGCGCTTTTCTCGTGTCCAGCTTAGGCGTTTAGGCCCTCGAGACATAAGACGAGGCACCAATGAAGGGAAAAGGCACCCTTCCTTGTTGCTTTGCCTTATGCTTGTCGGAGGCCCACAGGACGTGGGTCAGAAAGGCGTTGCCACAGGACGTGGCGAACTTAGCCTTTCATCCTTAAAACAAAGCGCCTCCGCTTTTCTCGTGTCCAGCTCCGGCGCCTAGCTCCTCGAGACATAAGTCAAGGCACCAATGAAGGGAAAAGGCACCCTTCCTTGGTGCCTTGCCTTATGCTTGTCGGAGCTGTTCAAGGCGCCTCCGCTTTTCTATGAACCTCTTGTTGGGTGGGTGCATAGTGTATGAAGAGGATTACTTACTTAGAGGATGCCTTAGTCCTAATGGAGTTGACAAACTTGGGTATAGAAATCAATGCCACTGTAGGTCGATTGTCTTATGGTTGTGATGTTTTATTCCGTGTGATCGATATAAAGGAAGTAAATGGCCAAAAGACGGCTATTTTATTTGGAGAAGACTATAGATTGATGGCAGACTCACCGATAGATGATCTTACTCCAATTGATAAGAAGGAAAGAATAAGAAGAAATCAGGAGTTTCGATCGTTAGAGGAGCAGTCCCTTCAATTATTTCGTCAAGATATACACCTGTTAAAGGAAAAGCAGGAGTATCACAAGACCAATGCTTATCGAGAAGACCTTAATTATTTCCAAATTCCCGGAAGAGTTCTTCATCTTGATGGGGACCCCACCTATTTACAAAAATGTCTAGACTTGTATGAAAGAATCGGTGTCCCTGTAAATGGTGTTCATTGTAAGGAGAAAGAAATGCCTGAAAGAATACCTGCTTTAATTGAGCAGTACCGACCGCATATTCTAGTTATTACGGGTCATGATGCTTATTCTAAGTCAAAAGGGAAGAAATCAGACATCGGTGCTTATCGACACTCACGCTACTTTGTAAAAACGGTTAATGAGGCACGGAGAAAAGTTCCTCATCTTGATCAATTGGTTATTTTTGCCGGGGCATGCCAATCGCATTTTGAATCCCTTATACATGCTGGGGCAAATTTCGCCAGTTCTCCTCAAAGAGTGAATATTCATGCACTCGACCCGGTTTATATTGTTGCAAAAATTAGTTTTACTGCCTTTACAGAGCCTGTTAATGTTTGGGATGTTCTAAGAAATACATTAACAGGAGATAAAGGGCTGGGAGGTATTGAAACCAGAGGAGTTTTAAGAACAGGAATGCCTTTTAAGCCAGTTGTGGATGATTAAGTAATGGGAATGATCAAAAATGTGTCCAGACCACTTTTAATTAATATATAGATATTAACATTGATGTTTCTGTATATTGATATTCGGGGTTTGGGCACTTTGTTTTACTAGGGAATATTTGTTCACATATGTGATAAGCCAACATTCCCTCCTTTTAAGCAATCTTAACTCACATTTTTTTCGACAAGATTTTCAGATTATTTTGCATTTATTGGTAATATATACTGATACATAAAGGCTTATATTCAAGGGTATGCTAATTTTGTTGAAAAAATTAGGAATTTGTAGAATAAAAACCATTGACATATGTTAAGTAGTATTGATAAAATAATAAATTTATTTGACTGAATTTAAAAAATGTGCTACACTAATTACAGTGAGGTGGAAGCGAAATGCCAAAAACATTAGCCGACATTAAAAGAGCCCTTGATTCAAATCTTGGGAAAAGATTAATGCTTAAAGCCAATGGTGGCCGACGTAAGACTATTGAGCGTTGTGGTGTACTTTCTGAGACGTATCCTTCTGTATTCGTTGTTCAATTGGATCAAGAAGAGAATGCGTTTGAAAGAGTTTCTTATAGCTATGCAGATGTACTCACAGAGACTGTTCAATTAACCTTCTATGATGAGACAACGGGGAATATCGTTTTGAGTCAGCAGTAGACAATTATGTTTGCTGCTTTTTTATTGTATAGAAAATTATAAAATTAAAATATGTTAATAACTTTGAAAAGGATAGTGTAATTTAGCTTCAGCGCCAGCCCCTCGTCTTATGCTTGTCGGGGCTAAACGGGGCGCTTCTGCCTTTTGTTCTTTTTACACAATTGGTAATACAGGAGAAGATCCCCTAGTAACATCCTATGTTTTGTCGCGAATATTAATAATGCGGCCAAAATATTTGGGGGGATAAACAGTGGGCAGAAGAAGAGGAATTATGTCTGACCAGTTTAAAGAAGAGTTGGCGAAAGACTTAGGGTTTTATGATGTTGTCCAACAAGAGGGTTGGGGCGGCATTCGATCTAGAGATGCTGGTAATATGGTGAAAAGAGCCATTCAGCTTGCAGAACAGCAGCTCCAAAAATAATTAGCTTTGTAACCAAAATTCATTCTTTACGTTTACGTTATCAATATTTGTGCCGCAATTAGAGGAAGGTCTGAACGGCCTTTCCTCTTTTTCTTTTATCCCGTTCTGTGACTTCCATTATTTTTAAAGTAAAAAAGTGTGATTTTAATATGATTCAAATAATCAATTACATAACGGAGGAAAGTATCCTGTATTGAAGAGTAATGTGCTAAAATAGTCTAAAGTTAAACGTATAGTAAGTAGGTGATGGAAATTTGAAGACTTTAGTAAAGGCTCCTGCCAAGATCAATCTTTCACTTGATGTTCTACATAAAAGAAAAGATGGATTTCATGAAGTGGAGATGGTCATGACAACGATTGATTTGGCTGACCGAATAGAGCTAACACAATTAGAAGAAGATGTTATTAGAATCCTTTCCCATAATCGATTTGTTCCGGACGATCAACGAAACTTAGCCTATCAAGCGGCGCGATTGCTTAAGGATCGTCTACAAATTAAAAAAGGAGTTGCCATTTCTATTGATAAAGTCATTCCAGTGGCTGCAGGTTTAGCAGGTGGAAGCAGTGATGCTGCTGCGACACTTAGAGGACTTAATCAACTATGGGACTTAGGGCTTTCATTAGAAGAATTGGCCAAGCTCGGATCGGAAATTGGTTCTGATGTATCTTTTTGTGTATACGGGGGGACAGCACTTGCAACAGGTAGGGGAGAGATGATTCAACACTTACCTGCTCCGCCGAACTGTTGGGTTATATTGGCGAAACCAACAATAGGGGTGTCGACAGCGGACGTATATAAAAATTTAAATGTCGCTGCAATTGAACATCCGCACACGCATGAAATGATTCATTCGTTAAAAACAGAAGACTATGATTACATGTGTCAAAACTTAGGAAATGTATTAGAAAGTGTTACCTTATCTATGCACCCTGAAGTAGCTCAGATCAAAGAGCAGATGGAACGTTTTGGAGCTGATGCAGTTTTAATGAGCGGAAGTGGACCTACAGTATTCGGTCTTGTTCAATTCGAATCTAAGGTTCAAAGAGTTTATAATGGGCTAAGAGGATTTTGTGATCAGGTTTTTGCAGTTAGAATGATGGGAGAACGAAACCCACTTGCTTAAATCCGTATATTGATGATAATATTTAATTAAAACATTCGGATTTTACAGGAGGTTACTTTGAAGTGAAATTTAAACGTAGTGAACGTTTAATAGATATAACGCATTTTTTACTTGAGCGCCCGCATGAATTAGTTCCTCTTACTTTTTTTGCTGAAAGATATGGATCGGCTAAATCATCTATTAGTGAGGATCTGGCCATTATTAAAGAAACCTTCGAGCAAAGAGGTATTGGAAACTTACAAACTGTACCAGGGGCATCTGGTGGTGTAAAATATATAACAAAAGTGAATCGTGATGATGCTAAGAAGATGGTATCGGAATTAATCACTCATCTTGGTAACGCGGATCGCTTACTACCTGGAGGGTATCTTTATTTGACCGACTTATTAGGAAACCCATCCTTAATGAACAAGGTAGGAAGGCTGTTAGCTTCTGCTTATGCAGAGAAAGAGATCGATGTCATTATGACAGTGGCGACTAAGGGGATTCCAATTGCCAATGCCATTGCAAGTCACTTAAATGTCCCTGTGGTTATTGTTCGAAGAGATAGTAAGGTGACAGAAGGATCGACAGTAAGTATTAATTATGTATCAGGTTCTTCAAAACGAATCCAAACGATGGTCCTTTCGAAAAGAAGTCTTAAAGAAGGATCAAAGGTTTTGATCGTAGACGACTTCATGAAAGCCGGCGGAACGGTGAATGGGATGAAAAACTTATTAGAGGAGTTTTCCGCGACCGTTTCAGGAATGGCTGTACTAGTTGAATCTGAAAATGTTGATGAACGTTTAGTAGATGACTATATTTCATTAACAAAATTAACAGATGTAAATGAAAAAGAAAAAAGTATCACCGTATCAGAGGGAAACTATTTTACTTCAGACACTACTTTTTTAAGTTGAGGAGGAATTGATATGAAAGTCGTATCTACTACAAAAGCACCAGCTGCAATTGGTCCATACTCTCAAGGGATGATTGTAAATAATCTGTTTTATAGCTCAGGGCAAATTCCATTAACGGCGAGTGGCGAAATGGTTAGTGGAGATGTAACAGCACAAACTCATCAAGTATTTCAAAATCTAGAAGCTGTATTAAATGAAGCAGGTGCTACGTTCGAATCAGTAGTTAAAGCAACTGTTTTCATTAAAGATATGAATGATTTTGCTGCTATTAATGAAGTCTATGGTGAATATTTTAACGCTCATAAACCGGCTAGATCCTGTGTAGAAGTATCTCGTCTACCAAAAGACGTACTTGTCGAGATTGAAGTAGTAGCGCTCGTGAAATAATCACGAGCTTTTTTTATTTTGACTATTTTTTATAAGATTGTTGTTTTTTGAGAATAAACATTTGACCGTTGACCGTTCCTTTCCGCGGGGAGGAAGTCAAGCCTCCTTGCCGTTCCGTCTGCGGGGTCTCGACTTTTTCTCTGCATCCCGCAGGCCTTGCCGCTCCAATCCACTCTTCGTTTTCAATATTGTTAAAAGCAACAAACTTTTAGAAAAGAGCCTTTCTTTAAAATTATTATTAAATTTTTCAAAATATTTTACAATTGAAGCAGGAATATCTAATAATTCGTTGAATACATAAAGTAGAATTCATCTAGGGAAAAAGGTGGTGAACAAAATGGAAGTAACTGATGTAAGATTACGCCGCGTTAATACGGATGGTCGCATGAGAGCTATTGCTTCTATTACACTTGACAACGAGTTTGTTGTTCATGATATTCGTGTTATTGATGGGAATAATGGCTTATTTGTGGCTATGCCGAGTAAAAGAACTCCAGATGGAGAATTCCGGGATATTGCTCATCCGATTAACTCGGGTACTCGTGGAAAAATCCAAGATGCTGTTTTAACGGAGTATCATCGTTTGGGTGAGATAGAAGAAGTAGAACTAGAAGAAGCTGGGGCTTCATAATTAAATAATTTACAACAAGAGCCTTATTTTTCTGCAAGGCTCTTTTTTGTTTTTTCTCATTCGCCTAACTGTAGTTCTTCAGTGCTCATAATATCTAACTTATACTATAATTTGTAGATTTTAACACAATGCTCCTTTAATACCTTTATTTCTTCTAGTTTCCTCAGCGTCATGCCACTTATCTATTCTCCTCAGTAGATTCGTCTTTCTGGTTCACTCAGCGAATCAGCACTATAGATAGGTTTGTTTATCTATAGGGGACATCAACTTTACTAATTGACAAAAATATGTATATTCATTAGTTTTCTTGAAATCATTGAGTATTTAAGATATATTCGTTATGGATAAAAAGGTTATTGGAGGCCCCTATATGACAAAAAGATATGCCGTTATTTTAGCTGCAGGACAGGGCACGAGAATGAAATCAAAGCTATATAAAGTACTTCACCCTGTATGTGGCAAGCCAATGGTAGAACATGTTGTCGATCAAATCTCAGCACTCAATATAGATAAAATGGTTACTGTTATTGGTCATGGAGCAGATTTGGTTAAATCACATCTACAAGGTAAGAGTGATTTTGCCCTGCAAGAGGAACAATTAGGAACTGCCCATGCCGTAATGCAATCTGAGAATACTCTATCTGAGTTAGATGGTGTCACGCTTGTAGTGTGTGGCGACACGCCGCTTATTAAAGCTGAAACAATGGAAGCGCTTTTAAACCATCATGAAGAGGTGAAGGCGAAAGCGACAATCCTTACAGGCTATACAGAAAAGCCAGATGGGTATGGTAGAATTATTCGGAGCGAACAAGGCCATGTTGAAAGAATAGTGGAACACAAGGATGCTTCAGCAGATGAACGAAAAGTAAAAGAAATTAATACAGGAACTTATTGTTTTGATAATAAAGCTCTTTTTGAAGCGTTGAAAAAGGTCTCAAATGATAATGTTCAAGGTGAATATTATCTTCCGGACGTCATTGAAATTCTACAATCCAATGGCGAGATTGTCAGTGCTTATCAAACCTCTGAGTTTGAAGAGACACTTGGAGTTAATGATCGAGTAGCATTATCACAAGCAGAACAGGTCATGAAAAGAAGAATTAACGAAGAGCATATGCGAAACGGTGTTACAATCCTAGATACAGCGAATACGTATATTGGTCCAGATGTGAAGATTGGAAGAGATACGATCATTCATCCTGGAACAGTTCTTTCAGGAAATACAGAAATTGGGGAAGATGCTATTGTTGGTCCTTATACAGAGGTTCAGGATAGCGTCATTGGGAATCGTACTCATATTAAGCAATCAGTTGCTCACAATAGTTCAATAGGAGCGGATGTAACGATTGGTCCATTTGCCCATATTCGTCCTCTTTCTACTATTGAAGATGAAGTCAAGATTGGTAATTTCGTGGAAGTAAAGAAATCTACTTTCGGTAAAGGTAGCAAAGCCTCACATCTAAGTTATATTGGTGATGCGGAAGTTGGGAAAGATGTTAATTTAGGCTGTGGGTCGATTACCGTTAATTATGATGGAAAAAACAAGTTTCTAACGAAGATTGAGGACGGTGTGTTTGTTGGATGTAACTCTAACTTAGTAGCGCCTGTAACAGTTGGAAAAGGAGCTTATATTGCAGCAGGTTCCACGATTACAGATGATGTACCAGGTGAGTCTCTGTCGATTGCAAGAGCAAGACAAGTGAATAAAGAAAATTATGTAGAGAAATTAAATCATAAGAAATAAATGGAGGTCCATCATGCCCAATTCTTATTTAAATTCAAAGTTGAAGATTTTCTCTTTAAATTCCAATCAATCCTTAGCAGCAGAAATTGCTCAAGAAGTTGGAGTCGAACTAGGTCAATGTACAGTAAAACAATTCAGTGATGGTGAAATTCAAATCAATATTGAGGAGAGTATTCGCGGTTGTGACGTATTTGTTATTCAATCCACTTGTTCACCAGTAAACGAAAACCTGATGGAACTCTTAATTATGGTTGATGCTCTTAAGCGTGCGTCAGCTAAAACGATTAACATCGTTATGCCTTATTATGGCTATGCAAGACAAGACCGTAAAGCTCGTGCTCGTGAACCAATTACCGCAAAATTAGTAGCAAATCTTCTTGAAACTGCTGGAGCTACGCGTGTCATCACGCTCGACCTGCATGCACCACAAATTCAAGGTTTCTTTGATATTCTTATTGATCATCTTATGGGTGTTCCAATCCTGGGTGAGTATTTCCTAGAAAAAGGCTTTAATAACGACGATATTGTGATCGTATCTCCTGATCACGGAGGAGTAACGAGAGCACGTAAGTTAGCGGAAAGAATGAAAGCGCCGATAGCTATAATCGATAAGCGGAGACCAAAGCCAAATGTTGCTGAAGTAATGAATATTGTCGGTAACATCGATGGCAAAATTGCTATCCTTATTGACGATATCATTGATACAGCCGGTACGATTACATTAGCTGCTAATGCTCTTGTAGAAAATGGAGCAAAAGAGGTTTATGCATGCTGTACACATCCGGTACTGTCAGGACCAGCAATCGAAAGAATCGATAATTCTAAGATTAAAGAATTAGTGGTTACAAACTCGATTCCACTTAATGAAGACAAATTAATCGGTAAAATTTCTCAGCTATCAGTAGCTCCACTTATTGGAGAAGCCATTATTCGTGTATATGAACAGCAATCTGTAAGTACTCTATTTGATTAATTTCTATACCGAGCCAAGAAAGGCGACTTTCTTGGCTATTCTTATGGAGTCAGGATGAAGGCGGCTTTACTGGTCGATATATGTCGAACGGTCAATATATAGCGGCTAACGGAGAAATTAATCCGGGTTACGGACAAATTATTACTGAAAATGGACAAATAAGTAAGCCTAGCGTTTCCACACCTATATAGAGCTTTGATTCGTAACTTCCCTTCCCTCAAAGTCCCTTCAATAAAAGAACTTTCCTAAAAAATGTTTAATCATCTTTCATTTAGGGTAATTTTATATATAGACAAATATATAGAATAATGAGGAAGGTGTTGGAGTTAAGATGGCCATTGAATTAAAAGCGAATAATCGAAATGATTTTAAACGTTCATCCTTAACAAAATTACGTCATGAAGGAAATATACCAGCTGTAGTATATGGATATAAAGTCGAAAATACTCCCGTGTACGTTGATTCAATAGAATTTATCAAAACAATAAGAGAGTCAGGGCGTAACGGAATTATCTCACTTGATATTAATGGAAAGAAACAGAATGTGATCTTAAATGATTATCAGGAGGATTATTTAAAAGATCAAATCATCCATATTGATTTTTTAGCCGTTAATATGTCAGCTGAAATTGATGCAGATGTCCGTATTGAACTTGTTGGGGAATCCAGTGGGGAAAAAGATGGAGGAGTTCTTCAACAATCCTTACATGAGGTATCCGTAACGGCGAAACCAAATGATATTCCAGATTCCATTCAAGTGGACATTTCATCCTTAGAAGTTGGAGATACCATTACGATTGGAGACGTTAAGAAGAACTACTCAATTGAGATTAATTCTGAAGATGAAACCACCATTGCTTCTGTATTGGCACCTAGACAGGAAGAAGAAATTAGTTCAGGTGAAGAGCAGGAAGCTGGTCAACCTGAAAATGAAGAAGGAAGAGAAACGAAGGCAAGTGATGAAAGCGATTCGAAAGAATAAATAATTTTTTTGGCGTAACTCTTTGCGGGTTGCGCCTTTTATAGTTTATGCTAATGATATGCAGGAAAAAGAGGTGGATATTATGAAGATAATAGTAGGGCTAGGAAATCCAGGTCCACGTTTTGACAGAACAAGACATAACATCGGATTTGAAATTATAGATGAACTAGCTAATGCAAACCAAACTACACTAAATCAGACCAAGTTTAAAGGTGTTTATACCACAATACATCATAATGGTGAAAAAGCGATTTTGTTAAAACCGCTTACATATATGAACTTATCCGGAGAAAGCATCAGACCATTTATGGATTACTTTGACATTCCAATCGAAAACTTATTAGTGATCTATGATGATTTAGATTTACCGGTTGGAAGAATTCGCTTAAGACAAAAAGGAAGTGCGGGAGGGCATAATGGAATAAAATCCACTATTGCTCATCTTGGTGCGCAAAATTTTAATCGAATTCGGGTGGGGATAGACCGACCAACTAATGGGATGTCTATTTCAGACTATGTGTTAGGAAAATTTACAGGTGAAGAACAAGATGTCATGAATGAAGCGATCCAAAAAAGTGTTAAAGCTTGTGAAAGTTGGCTTGAAAAACCTTTTATAGAAGTAATGAATGAATATAATTAGCATACAATTGTATAACTCACTTTAAACACGTTTATACTAATTTTAAAAGTGTTTAAAGGAGGACTCTGTAAAATGGCGATTCATTACAAATGTCGTCATTGTGGTACAAATGTTGGGACTCTTTCACAAACATCTGTACACTCTGAACAGATTGGCCTTCATAAATTAACAGATGAAGACCGTCTAGAAATGATTTCATATGAACAAAACGGTGATATCAGGATAAAGACAATATGTGAAGACTGTCATGAAGCTCTAAATCGGAATCCAGACTTTCACCAGTCAGATTATATAATTCATTAGAAAGGGGTTGGCCAGAGGGTCATCCCCCGTTTTTGCTGCCTATCTAGGAACAAAAAATAACGCTCTTTTTAACTAGTAATCAAAAGGTTATAGAGAGGGGAGGAGCATTCATTGAAGGGTATTTTAGAAATTGCACATAAAAACGAAGATATACAATCAATGGTAACAGGTGTAGAAGAAGGTCTACAAGAACAGCTAGTCGCTGGTTTATCAGGCTCTTCCCGAAGTGTTTATATTGCATCTGTGTATCAAAAAACAGAGAAAACGATTCTTGTTGTCACACATAATCTTTTACAAGCACAGAAAGTATATGATGATTTACTTCAATTTCTTTCAGAAGACGAAGTATTCTTATATCCAGCAAATGAATTGATTGCAGCAGAATTAAGTATTGCTAGTCCTGAACTGAAGTCTCAAAGAATTGAAGTGCTGAATAAATTGGCAGCGGGTTCAACAGGGATTTATGTTGTTCCAATAGCAGGTCTAAGAAAGGTGCTGCCACCACAAAATCTATGGAAAAAGTATCAGCTGCCAATCTCCCTTGGTTCAGATCTCGAGATCGAGACTACTTTAAATCAATTAATTAAAATGGGATATATAAGATCCGAAATGGTGAATACTCCAGGTGAATTTAGTATCCGAGGAGGAATATTAGATATTTATCCTTTGACAACATCCGACCCAGTACGGATTGAGTTATTCGATACGGAGGTTGATTCAATTCGAACGTTTTCGATTGAGGACCAACGATCGATCGATAAATTAACTAGCATTGAAATTGGTCCCGCGTCAGAGGTTATTTTAGAAACGAACCATATAGAGAGAGTTATTCATGGGCTCGAAAAAGGTTTGTCCAATAGTTTAAAAAAGGTAAAAGCGGCTGATGTAAAAGAAAAATTAACTCAAAATATTAGCTACGAATTGGAGCAGCTCCAAAATGGTCAAATTCCAGAGCAAATCTTCAAGTATCTATCACTTGCATATCCAGACGATAATAGTTTAGTAGACTATTTACCTTCTAATGGATTTGTATTTCTCGATGAATTTAGCCGTATTCAAGAAATGAGCGAGTCTTTGGATGCAGAAGAAGCCGATTGGTATACATCTTTATTACAAGAAGGAAAAGTGGTTCATGATCTCACAGTCTCTCACCATCTTTCCAAGATAATTGGAAAAACAACTCTTCCTAAAGTATACTTTTCCGTCTTTTTAAGGCATATTCCGAATACAAGCCCACAAAATATATTTAATATCTCATGTAAGCCAATGCAAAGCTTTCATGGACAAATGCATGTGTTAAAAACGGAATTGGACCGATGGAAAAAAGGAAACTATACTCTTGTTTTATTAGGTCCTGATGAAGAGAGAATTAAAAAGCTTCAACGTGTTCTTAATGATTATGATATTGAAGTAGCACATGTGGAAGATCCTAATAAACTCTTAATTGGAAAGGCCCAAATTATTCATGGAAGTTTAAATAGCGGATTTGAGCTGCCGATGATGAAATTAGCGGTCATTACAGAGGAAGAGCTATTTAATAAAAAGTCTAAAAAAGCTCCAAGAAGACAAAAACTCTCTAATGCCGAGAGAATTAAAAGTTACTCCGAGTTAAAAACCGGCGATCATGTTGTACATGTGAATCACGGGATAGGGAAATATCTTGGAATTGAAACGCTAGAGATTAATGGAGTACACAAAGATTATCTTCATATTCGTTATCAAGGAAACGATAAGCTATATGTTCCAGTTGACCAAATCGATCTTGTTCAAAAGTATGTCGGATCCGAAAATAAAGATCCTAAGCTATACAAGTTAGGCGGATCTGAATGGAAGAAAGTGAAAAGCAAAGTCCAATCATCTGTTCAAGATATTGCAGATGATCTTATTAAACTTTATGCAGAACGAGAAGCGGCTAAAGGTTATGCTTTTAGTCCTGATGGAGAAATGCAAAGGGAGTTTGAATCAGCTTTTCCTTATCAAGAAACAGAAGATCAAGATCGTTCCATTCGTGAAATCAAATTGGACATGGAAAAAGAAAGACCTATGGACCGTTTATTATGTGGTGATGTAGGCTATGGAAAAACAGAAGTAGCTATTAGAGCCGCTTTTAAAGCAGTTTCGGATGGGAAACAAGTAGCCATTCTTGTTCCTACTACAATTTTAGCCCAACAGCATTATGAAACGATGAAAGAGCGATTTCAAGATTTCCCAATTGAAGTTGGCTTATTGAGCCGATTCCGAACGAAAAAACAGCAAACAGAAACGACGAAGGCAATAAAGGCGGGAACGATTGATGTCGTGGTGGGCACCCACCGACTGTTATCTAAAGATATTCAATACCGTGATCTAGGTCTTCTTATTATTGATGAAGAACAACGTTTTGGAGTGACTCATAAAGAAAAGATCAAGCAGTTAAAGACGAATATTGATGTTCTGACGTTAACTGCCACCCCTATACCAAGAACATTACACATGTCGATGCTTGGAGTTAGGGATTTATCCGTTATTGAAACACCTCCAGAAAACCGTTTCCCGGTTCAAACATATGTAATGGAGTACAACGGAGGTTTAATAAAAGAAGCTGTTGAACGGGAATTAGCTCGAGAGGGACAAGTGTATTTCTTATATAATCGTGTCGAAGATATTGAAAGAAAAGCAGATGAAATTTCTATGCTTGTTCCTGATGCTAGAGTAGCCTATGCACATGGTCAAATGAGCGAAAATGAGCTTGAATCAGTGATATTAAGCTTTTTAGATGGAGAGTATGATGTACTCGTTACGACAACCATTATCGAAACAGGAGTAGATATTCCAAATGTAAACACTCTTATTGTTTATGATGCAGACCGTATGGGTCTCTCACAGCTTTACCAACTGAGAGGACGTGTTGGAAGATCAAACCGAGTGGCTTATTCCTATTTCACCTACCGTAAAGATAAAGTGTTAACGGAAGTAGCAGAAAAGAGATTACAAGCCATAAAAGAATTCACAGAACTTGGGTCGGGCTTTAAAATTGCGATGAGAGATCTCACCATTCGCGGGGCGGGTAACTTATTAGGGGCTCAACAGCATGGGTTTATTGATTCTGTTGGTTTTGATCTTTATTCACAAATGCTGAAGGAAGCAATTGAAGAAAGAAAAGGTGACCTTCCAAAGCAAACGGAAGCTTCATTCGAAGTAGATATCGAAATAGATGCCTATATCCCTGATCGATATATTAAAGATGGCCACCAAAAGATAGAAATGTACAAAAGATTCCGCTCACTTTCAACTTTACAAGAAGTAGAAGAACTAGGAGAAGAGATGCTCGACCGATTTGGAGAATATCCAGAAGAAGTTGCCTACTTATTCCAAATTTCCGAAATGAAGATATACGCTAATCGTTCTGAGCTTGAATCCATTAAGCAAAACAAAAAAATCATTACGATTATGATGATGGAAGAGGGAACAAAGGAAATTGACGGTTCAAAAGTTTTTGATATTTGTAATAAACATGGACGCGCAGTCGGTCTCGGAATGGAAAATCAAAAATTGAAAATTACGATCAATACAGCAAAAATGACGTCAAACCAGTGGTTTCAGGTTGCTTACGATATCGTAAAAAATCTGGAAAATACCAAAAAAATAAAGGAAGTTCATTCTTGAAAAGGAAAAATTTCTGTAATCAAAATGTAACGGTTTCACTTGTTTATGTCTTGTACAATAAGGGTACTAGTTATTATGCAGCTGCCAATCTGGAAAAATTACCCTCAACTAGAACAAAAACGAAATTACAGAAAAATTAGTTGTTTGTGTATAGAACTTCCCATATGTAAGATACTAACTTCAACAATAGTAAAGAATTCAAATACAAGGATTCATTACTAAATAAAAATCATCTGATGAAAGTGAGGCAACTATAGATGAAAGCAACTGGTATTGTTCGTCGTATTGATGATTTAGGTCGTGTCGTTATTCCAAAGGAGATTCGCAGGACCTTAAGAATTCGAGAAGGAGATCCGTTAGAAATTTTTGTGGATCGAGACGGCGAAGTAATTCTTAAAAAGTATTCTCCTATTAGTGAATTAAGTGATTTTTCAAGAGAGTATGCAGAAGCCCTATATGATAGTCTTGGAAGTACAGTGCTCATATGTGATCGCGATACAGTGATTGCCGTTGCAGGTAGTTCCAAAAAAGAATATCTTAATAAGAGTATCAGTGATCTGATTGAAAAAACAATGGAAGACCGTTCATCTGTACTTAACACTCAACAAGGACAAGCACAATTAGTAGATGGACTTGATGAGGAGTTATCTTCCTACACTATTGCACCAATCATTGCAAATGGAGATCCAATTGGAGCGGTTGCTATCTACTCAAAAGATCGCACAATTGGGGAAGTAGAGCAAAAGGCAGTAGAAACGGCAGCTGGATTTTTAGCAAGACAAATGGAACAATAGCTATCATTAGAAGCGACTTTTGTCGCTTCTTTTTTTCGGGAAAAGTTATAAAGAACATCTAGTTACAAAATGAAAGAATTGAGGTATCAATGTTCAAACACCAGGCGAGACGAAAATAAACCGAATCATATGCTATAATACATTCGATTATGTATAGAAAGGCAGGAAAGACATATTGCCGAATGACCCTAGTTCAAAGAATTTTATGAAAGGGGCAATGATTTTAACGATTAGTGCTTTACTTACAAAAATATTAAGTGCGTTATATCGAGTGCCTTTCCAAAATATTGTTGGTGACGTAGGTTTTTATATTTACCAGCAAATTTACCCCATTTATGGCATTGTACTGGCGTTATCTACATATGGGTTTCCTGTCATTGTCTCTAGGATGATTGCTGAAAAGGAAGGGGACCACGAGTCGGTTGAAGTGACGACTATTATAAGGAGTTCTTTTTCTTTCCTTCTAATCATCAGTTTCATCTGGTTTCTTTTACTTTTTTTTGGTGCACCATACCTAGCTTCCATGATGGGGGACGAACAGCTAGCACCGCTTATAAAGGTGATTTCAGTTTCGTTTCTTATTCTTCCGTTTACTTCAATCCTAAGAGGGATCTATCAAGGAAAGGAAGATATGCTTCCAACCGCTGTTTCTCAAGTAACAGAGCAGTTCATAAGAGTTGCAACAATCTTAGTGTTTTCCACATGGCTAGTATACGGTGGGTACTCTCTCTATACCGTTTCTTTAGGTGCCTTATTTGGATCATTAACAGGAGGAATGGCAGGAATCTTTGTCTTGATTTCATTCGTTTGGGTAAGAAAAGATCAATTGGGAACATCCTTTCAATCACAAAAGTATAGTCAAATGATTAAAATTTGGAAGACCCTTTTCTTTCAAGGAACGGCTATATGTATTAGTGGGATGTTGTTAGTTCTACTGCAATTTATAGATTCTTTAAATGTTTATATGCTCTTGACACAGCAAGGCATGGAAGAGGAGCTGGCAAAAAAGCTTAAAGGGGTGTATGATCGCGGTCAGCCATTTGTTCAACTAGGGACAGTGGTTGCTACTTCCCTTTCACTAACGCTTGTTCCAATGATTACTAGTGCTTATAAGAAAAAGAAATTGGACTTAGTGAAAGAGAAGACGCAATTAGCTCTCAAAGTTAGTTTATTTGTTGGCTTTGCTGCCTCGATTGGAATCATGAACATTATTGTACCAATGAATACGATGCTTTTTAAAAATGCAGAAGGCTCCGGTGTCATTGCTGTTTTCTGCTTAGCCATCATGTTTAGTTCGATGATCATAACGATTTCTGGAATCTTTCATGGAATAGGTGATATTTATTATCCAGCCATCGTCATATTATCTGGAGTTATCTTGAAATTTATCTTAAACCTATTACTAGTTCCTTTGTTAACTACAATGGGAGCATCGGTTGCCACCATCCTAGCATTAACCGTTATAACGATCTTGCTTATTAAAAAACTAAGACATCATTTTGGATTTCGATTAGTAGACTGGGACCTTTATAGAAAAATGGTGATTGCTGGAGCCGCGATGACCATCTTTTTACAACTATGGTGCAGCCTTTATTTCGTAACAATTGAACAGGGTTTCCATGAAAGAACGATGGCGGCCATTTTCTCTTTAACGGGTGTGTCAGCGGGGGCTATGGTTTATATATACATTACTTTAAAAAGAAACGTATTTACATACAAGGAGTTGTCTATTTTACCTTTTGGTGAAAAATTAATGTCGATTTCAAAAAGAATGAAGTAATTTAAAAGAGAGTTGGGTGAAAAAGATGAGCCATAAAATAACCGTTGTTGGTTTAGGGGCAGGAGATCTTTTACAATTACCGTTGGGTGTTTATAGAGAGTTAAAATCTACCCAAAACCTATATCTGAGAACGAAAGAACATCCTGTTGTCGAAGATTTAGAAAAGGAAAGTATCCACTATCAATCTTTTGATTCGATTTACGAGAAACATGATCAATTTCAAAAGGTTTATGAAGAGATTGTTGCAATTCTTATAAAGGAATCTCAAAAATCAGATCTTGTTTATGCTGTTCCTGGTCATCCTCTTGTAGCAGAACAAACGGTACAGCTGCTGATCGACGAGGCAAGTAAACAGACGATTCAGCTCGAGATAGGAGGAGGGCAAAGTTTTATCGATGCTCTTTTTACATCCGTAAAGGCTGACCCAATAGAAGGATTTCAGTTGCTTGATGGCACACAGCTACAGCTAGAAGACATTAAGATGACTCAACACCTTATTATTGGTCAGGTATATGATGCCTTCATAGCTTCTGAAGTGAAGCTAACTTTAATGGAACTCTACCCATACGATTATAAGGTGAAGATTGTCACAGCTGCAGGTAGCCAGAATGAAATGGTAAAAGAAGTTTCCTTGTATGAGCTTGATCGAGAAGCCTCACTAAGTAACCTTACGAGTGTTTATGTACCACCGGTGAATGAAATGGAAGCTAGATATAAAGAATTTACAACACTTAAGTCGATTATTTCGACTTTAAGGGGGCCAGGAGGCTGTCCATGGGATCAGAAGCAAACACATCATACTTTAAAGAAATATTTAATAGAGGAGACCTATGAGCTTTTAGAGGCCATTGAAGAGGATGATATTGATCACATCATTGAAGAATTAGGAGATGTCTTACTTCAAATTATGCTTCATGCTCAAATCGGAGAAGATGAAGGAATGTTTACGATTCGAGATGTCATTGAAAAAGTCTCAGAGAAAATGGTGAGAAGGCATCCGCATGTTTTTGGAACAACCGAGGTGGAGGATGCAGACGAAGTGGTTTCTAACTGGGAGCAAATTAAGCAAGAAGAAAAAAGCGGAGACGGCAAAAATGAAAACATATTAAAAGCAATCGCGAAAGGCTATCCCGCATTAATACAGGCATACGAATATCAAAAGAAAGCAGCAAAGGTTGGATTTGATTGGAAAGATCCGAGTGGGGCATGGCAAAAAGTCTGGGAAGAATTAAAGGAATTCGAAGAAGAAATATCGAATGACAATAGACACAAGCAGCTAAGTGAGTTCGGGGATCTCCTTTTTGCACTTGTAAATTTATCCCGTTTTTATTCGATTCATCCAGAAGAGGCACTGGCAAGCGCAAACCAAAAGTTTTATCGCAGGTTTACCTATGTTCAAGAGAGAGTAATGGAAATCGGCAAGAAAATAGAAGATTTCTCGTTAGAAGATTTAGATGCATACTGGAATGAAGCAAAAGATAAAGGTTTATAAGGAGTTGTGTAATAATGGCTACAATGAGATTGGATAAATTTTTAAAAGTCTCCCGTTTAATTAAGCGGCGTACGTTAGCAAAAGAGGTAGCAGATCAAGGGAGAATTACTATCAATGGAGTTCAAGGGAAAGCGAGCTCAAATGTAAAAGTGGGCGATGAGCTTCAGGTTCGATTTGGGCAAAAGCTAGTAACCGTTAAGATTGAAAGACTACAAGAAACAACAAGAAAAGAGGATGCTAATAGTCTTTATTCAATCGTTCGAGAGGAAAGAATTGACGAAGAACAGGCTTTTTAAGTTTTACGCAATTTAGATTGGGAAGAAGATATAAAGTTCTATTTTTCATTCTTTCACATAAATATAGTTACAAAGCTTGTACTATGTGAATGTGAGGGATGTAAAGATGAATCAATATTACGAGGGGAACCAATCCCAAAAAAGCACAACGCCAGAACATGACATCATGATGAGAGGGAGAAAACTCTTAGATATTTCAGGTGTTAAACAAGTAGAAAGCTTCGACAATGAGGAATTTCTATTGGAAACGGTTATGGGTTTTCTCTCTATTCGAGGGCAGAATCTTCAAATGAAAAATTTAGACGTTGATAAGGGAATCGTCTCGATTAAAGGGAAAGTATTCGATATGGTATATCTTGACGAACAGAGTGGGGAGAAAGCTAAAGGCTTCTTTAGCAAGCTGTTCCGATGACTCTTACAACGCAATTTTACACTATGCTGGCAATGGTTGGCATGGGGGCTTTGTTTGGAGCAATGCTTGATACGTACCAACGATTTTTAAATCGTTCAGCACGAAAGAAATGGCTTGTATTTCTAAACGACTTTTTGTTTTGGATCTTACAGGCCCTTTTGATTTTTTATATTTTATTTTCGGTGAATTTTGGAGAAGTAAGAATTTATATCTTTCTTGCCCTTCTTTGTGGTTTCTCCGCTTATCAAGCATTGCTAAAAAGGAAATATTTACATTTATTAGAAATTATGATAAAATTGGTCGTATCGATCTATAATTTTAACATTAAAGTATTGAAAAAACTGGTCTATTCACCTATAAAATGGCTAGTATTTCTAATTGTGTCTTTAGTTTTTTTTATAATGAAAAGTCTATGGTCACTTATCCTTTTTATTTTTAAAATCATAGGATTTCTTGTAAAATTAATCTTAAAGCCATTTTATTGGATTGGAAAGCTAATATGGCATTTTATGCCGAAAAATATTAAAAACATCGTCGAGAAGTTATATAATAAATGGGCAGGATTTTTTGATCCATATGTAAAAATAATTAAGACAAGCTTAAAAAATAAATGGAACAAATGGTTCCAGAAAAAGAAGAAAGAGTAAAGGAGGTTTGAGGATGAGTGATCAGAAGAAAAACGTGACATCAATAGAAAATGCATATGTCCGTCATGAGGAAAGCAAACAAAAATTAAGAATGAACAGGAAGAAAAAATTATTCCGTCGACTTGTTGTATTCTTTCTAATTGCCTTTACTTTGACGGGGTTTTTAATTTCTTCCCTCATATCTCGTGCTTCCGTTCTTGAAGAGAAAAAAGAAGAAAAGAAAAAACTGGAAGAAAAATTGGTACAATTAGAAAAACAAGAAAAAGTATTGAAAGAAGAAATTGTTAAACTCAATGATGATGACTATATAGCTAAGATTGCGCGCAGAGATTACTTCTTTTCTGACGAAGGAGAGGTAATCTTTAATATCCCTGAAAAGGAAAAGAAAAAAGAGGAAGAAGAGTCGTCATATTGACACTCTTTTTTTTCATTGGCTATAATATATAGTAAGGTTTATTTAATATTCTAAGGAGGAGCATTCTTTTTATGTCAATCGAAGTAGGCAGCAAGTTACAGGGAAAGGTAACAGGGATTACAAATTTTGGAGCGTTCGTGGAATTGCCGGAGGGCTCAACAGGGCTTGTTCACATTAGTGAAGTTGCTGACAATTATGTAAAAGACATTAATGAGCATTTAAAAGTTGGTGACGAGGTTACAGTAAAAGTCATTAATGTGGAGAGTGACGGCAAGATTGGTTTATCAATTCGAAAAGCGAAGGACCAGCCACAACGACCATCACGTCCTCAGCAGCGTCCGCGTCAGAATCGTGCAAATGACAATCGAAATAACAAAGAAAATTTTGAGCAAAAAATGGCACGTTTCTTAAAAGATAGTGAAGATCGCCTATCCTCTCTGAAACGTCAAACTGAATCAAGACGTGGAGGCAGAGGTGCTAAAAGAGGATAACTTGCTGTCTATTTATATATAGCAGGTGTTAACCAATGAGATAAAGAAGGAGTGACTTTATAATAAGTCGCTCCTTCTTTTTTCTTACACAGCAAAAGCAGGACAGATAAGACGTAGAAACACCCAATCTAAAAAACCATGAAACAAACATCCTTCAAAAAACTCACTTCGATCACGAAGTACAGCACTCTCCCTTCATAAGCATAGGGGTCCGTCACTCCTAAGAGAACCTAATAAAATTAGTATGGAATACATGCTTCATCAAAGAGTCACTCTTAGATAGGAGGGACTGACACCATGCACTTGAGACGAGCACATGATAGAACCAAAGCAGAAAATACAAGAAAACAAAAAGACGCCGTCATTTTATATGACAGCGTCTTAGAAAGATTCTGATTGTTTAGGAACAAATAGAATTTATCCATCACGAAGGCTTGTTCAAGGCGCTCCGCTTTTCTTATGACCCGTACGGGATTCGAACCCGTGTTACCGCCGTGAAAGGGCGGTGTCTTAACCGCTTGACCAACGGGCCATGTAAAATATATGGTAGCGGCGGAGGGGATCGAACCCCCGACCTCACGGGTATGAACCGTACGCTCTAGCCAGCTGAGCTACACCGCCATATTTTCAAAACACAATTTCAATAATACATACATATAAAAAACTTGTCAATATATTTTTTAGAAAAATGTCAAATCATTGAGCCCCATGTATATAAGGGTTTTAATCATTTTCTTAAGAAAGTATGAGTAAATCTTACAAAAGTTTCCCCAAAAAAATATCGATTTCGCTGAAAGAAGTCGAACTTTTCTTGCAATTCCATTCCTCATTTTGACAAACTTCTGAGCTTGTCCACTTTATAATGGCAACAAGATATCTAGATGAGGGAGTTGTATTTACATGGAAAAAGCAGAACACAATGTAATGGAGCCAACGAGAAATGTAGATATTGAGCGGACTAAGGTAGAGTTTTCGAAAGGGGTAAAGCATCTTCAGGGAAAACTGGAATGGCTGTTTATCCAGAAGGGAATTTTATTGTTCGGAATTGGTTTCCTTCTCGGCAGAGCTTTAATTCTCTCTCACTTAACTCCTTTTGCTCTCCCGTTCTTTGCTTCCGTCTACATGGTGAGAAGAGATCGTGCACCCATTGCGTTAATAGGATTACTTGCAGGTTCATTAACGTTATCCATTCCTAACATAGCTTATACCTTTAGTAATACTATTCTATTCTTAATTGTTTTTCGTATGACACAAAAATGGAGAAAAGATGATTTTAAGACCTTACCATTTTTCGTTTTCTTTACATCTCTGTTTGTAAAGCTAGGTTTTGATTTTATCCAACAAGGGCAATTACTTTCCATTTATAACGGAGCCATGGCAGGAGTAGAAGCGACCCTGACCTTTATTTTGACATTAATCTTTATTCAAAGTATTCCTTTATTATCGATGAATAGAAGAAAGAAGTCTTTAAAGACAGAAGAGGTTGTTAGTTTAATTATTTTGCTATCGTCTGTTATGACGGGAACGATTGGTTGGGCAGTTTATGAACTATCCGTCGAACATATTCTATCAAGGTATCTAGTGATATTATTTAGTTTCATTGCCGGAGCGACGATGGGTTCTACAGTTGGCGTCGTCACGGGACTCATTTTTAGCTTAGCAAATGTCGCAAGCTTCCACCAAATGAGTTTACTTGCGTTTGCTGGCTTATTAGGAGGGTTATTGAAAGAAGGGAAGAAATTTGGAGCGGCAATCGGTCTATTAATTGCCACTTTGTTGATGGGAATGTATGGAGGGGGAGAAGCAGAACTTACTAAGACATTATATGAATCGGGTATCGCCATTCTATTACTATTCCTAACTCCACAAAGTTTAACCAATAAATTGGCCAAACATATTCCAGGTACTGCAGAGTATGCACAAGAGCAACAACAATATATGAGAAAGGTGCGTGATGTTACAGCTAATCGAGTTGAACAATTTTCCTCTGTTTTCAAGGCGCTATCGAATAGTTTTATTCAAATGGATGGGCGTAAAGATGAAGAATATGAAGAAAAGGAATTGGATTATTTTCTAAGTAATGTAACAGAAAAAAGCTGCCAAACCTGTTTTAAGAAGGAACAATGCTGGTCCCGTAATTTTGATGAAACCTATGGATTGATGAAGGATATCATGTATGAATTTGATCAAGGAAACATCCCATTATCGCATAAAGTGGCAAGAAATCTTGAGGCTCATTGTGTAAGAGGGAAAAAAGTTCAGGATGCCATCTATCAAGAGCTGACACATTATCAAGCAAATATTAAATTAAAAAAGCAGGTTCAGGAAAGCAGAAAGCTTGTGGCTGATCAACTACTAGGTGTTTCTGAAGTCATGGGGGACTTTGCGAAAGAGATTCAAAGGGAGAGAGAGAATCATCATAAACAAGAAGAACAAATTTTAGATGCTCTCCAGGAGTTTGGGGTTGAAATAGATAATGTTGAAATTTTTAGTTTAGAACAAGGGAACGTTGATATTGATATGACCATTCCTTATTGTGGAGGTCATGGTGAGGGAGAGAAGCTGATTGCTCCAATGCTTTCGGATATTTTAGAAGAAACGATTATTGTTCATAAGGAGGATTGTGCGTCCTTCCCGAATGGGTATTGTCATGTCACTTTTCGATCAGCCAAAGCCTATGTAGTTGAAACAGGGGTGGCTCACGCTGCCAAAGGAGGAGGATTAGTATCAGGAGATAGTTTTTCAATGATTGAATTAGGTGCCGGGAAATTTGCAGTAGCCATAAGTGATGGGATGGGAAATGGAGAAAGGGCCCATTATGAAAGTAATGAGACACTGCGGTTACTTCAGAAAATTCTTCAGTCAGGAATTGAAGAGAAAGTCGCCATTAAAGCGGTAAATTCAATCCTATCTCTTCGAACGAATGATGAAATTTTCTCAACCCTTGATCTGGCGATGATTGATTTACAAGATGCTTCATCAAAATTTCTTAAAATTGGCTCAACCCCTAGCTTTGTGAAGCGGGGAGATAAAATATTTAAAATTGAGGCAAGTAATCTACCAATGGGAATGTTCTATGAGTTTGACGTGGATGTTGTTTCAGAACAATTAAAAGCTGGGGACCTGTTAATTATGATGAGTGATGGTGTATTTGAAGGACCTAAACATGTTGAAAACTATGATGTTTGGATGAAGAGGAAAGTGAAAAACTTGGAAACGGAGGATCCACAAGAAGTTGCAGATATTATTATGGAAGAGGTGATTAGAACAAGATCTGGACAAATTGAGGATGATATGACGATTGTCGTATCAAAGATTAAACATAATACCCCTAAATGGGCTTCCATCCCGGTCAATCAGAAACAAAATACTAGGATTTCATAGATAGATATTCTTGCAACTTGAAAGGAGATAAAAGGTAATAGAAGTTATACGCTTCAAGATATAAACTTATAAAAGAGTATATTTCCCCTCAAAATCGGCGAAGATGGTAGCAATCATAATTGTTTGGAGGGGAAATAAGTGAAAACGGCTACACTTCGACAAATTTTACTTATTACAGATGGATGTTCAAATTCTGGTGACGATCCTATTGCAATGGCTGCATTGGCTCAAGA
Source organism: Rossellomorea pakistanensis (assembly GCF_016908495.1). GTDB lineage: Bacteria > Bacillota > Bacilli > Bacillales > Bacillaceae_B > Rossellomorea > Rossellomorea pakistanensis. The sequence goes on from NZ_JAFBDZ010000008.1 coordinate 40,550, forward strand.
GCAAGGAATAACCGTTAATGTTATTGGTGTTGTAGAAAATGATGTGATTGATGAAAAAGGTATGCAAGAGATCGAAGGTATTGCGATGTCAGGCGGTGGAGTAAGTCAAGTTGTATACTCTCAGCAACTTTCTCAAACGGTGCAAATGGTAACAAGAAAGGCAATGACACAAACATTACAAGGTGTAGTTAATAATGAATTGAAGCAGATCTTAGGGAACAAAACCACAATGGAAGAATTACCTCCAGAAAAAAGAGGTGAGGTTCTAGAAGTTGTCGATGAGCTAGGTGAAACGGTTGAATTGGACGTGTTGGTTCTTGTCGATACAAGTGCAAGTATGAAACATAAATTACCAACAGTAAAAGAAGCATTATTGGACTTGTCACTCAGCCTGAATGCACGGATGGGCGATAACCGGTTTTCTGTTTTTGTATTTCCCGGGAAAAGGAATGATGTCGAAAAATTGTTAGATTGGACTCCAAAACTTGAATCACTTACAAGTATTTTCTCGAAGCTATCTACTGGAGGGATTACCCCGACTGGACCAGCTATTCGAGAAGCCGTTTCACACTTTAAGAAAAAACGCTCTTTAAAGAGTTTGCTCTCACGTGATGATGATGAACAATACTTTGAAGAATCCATTTAAGTTTCCACCTGGGACAAAAATTATTGGGAAATGGCATAGCCAACCATATGTCATTGTAAAGGAACTAGGTTATGGAGCAAATGGAACCGTCTATCTTGCGCAAGGCCGAAATGGTTATGTTGCCCTTAAGATGAGTGAAAATAGTATGTCGATAACATCAGAAGTAAATGTATTGAAAGCATTTAGTAAGGCCCAAGGTTCAGCCTTAGGGCCTTCCATCTTAGATGTGGACGATTGGGAAGCACGAGGAAAGCGAATCCCTTTTTATGTCATGGAGTATATAAAAGGGCCTGATCTGTTAACGTTTATAAACAAAAAAGGTTTTTCTTGGGCAGGTGTCTTAATTATTCAGCTATTAAGTGACCTAGAAAGGATCCATCAAGAAGGGTGGGTATTTGGAGACTTAAAGCCTGAAAACTTAATTATAACAGGACCTCCAAATAAAATTCGCTGCATTGATGTGGGAGGAACAACCCTCCAAGGAAGAGCCATTAAAGAATTTACAGAGTTCTTTGATCGTGGATACTGGGTTTCTGGATCGAGGAAAGCAGAGCCTAGTTATGACTTGTTCTCGGTGGCAATGATTTTCCTTAACCTTGCTTATCCGAAAAGGTTTAATAAAACGCAAGGTGGTTTTCAACAATTAAAAATGGCTATCGAATCCAAAAAGGAGTTCATTCCTTATCGGGAAACTCTTTTTATGGCCCTTCAAGGAAAGTTTAGTTCGGCTGCAGAGATGAGAATGAAAATGCTAGAGGTATCGTCAGGTACTAAAAATGTTCACACAAGGTCAAATCCTCAAAAGGTAACCCCTAGTCGTCAACAACTGCAAAAGAAGAAAAAATCAGGGGGATTAATGGAGACTATTTTAATTATCTTTATTGTCACCATTCTTTATGTTTTATATATCTATGGGGAAATTTTGTAAGGGTATATTCCTGAAGTGAAATCATCAATGATAATTGATACAATACTTATTAAAGTAAAGAAATAGGAAGATGCCTGTGTTGGTATATGAAAAAGCAATTCGTCATTTTATTAAAGAAAATCAATTAATTGAAAAGGGAGACAAACTGCTTGTAGGGGTTTCTGGAGGTCCTGACTCCTTATCTTTATTACACTTTCTTCAACATTCTAAAAACGAATATGGCATTTCGATTGTGGCTGTACATGTCGATCATATGTTTAGAGGTCAGGAGTCATATGAGGATTTAAAGTTTGTAGAGAGGGTATGTGATAAATATAAAATTCCTTTTCATTATAAGAGAATTAATATTTCCGAAAAGATGAAACATCGAAAAGGTAGTCTTCAGGAATCAGCAAGATATTTTCGTTATTCTTTCTTTCAAGAGGTCATGGCAAGCTTAAATGCGAATAAATTAGTATTGGGACATCATGGAGATGATCAAATTGAAACCATCTTAATGAGGTTAACAAGAGGAAGCTCTGGGATGAGCAGAGCAGGGATTCCTGTTAAGAGACCCTTTGCAAACGGATTAGTCATTCGTCCCCTTTTAAGCATGAACAAAAATAATATAGAAGAGTATTGTGACATCTATGGATTAGATCCTCGAAGGGACCCTAGTAACAATAAGAATGATTATACACGTAATCGTTTCCGAAATAAGGTTCTTCCTTTTTTGAAAGAAGAAAACCCCCTAGTTCATGAGCAGTTCCAAAAATTCAGTAAAGAAATTTTAGAAGATGAACTTTTTTTACAGGAATTAACCGTTAAAAAGTTGAATAATATATGGAATAAACTAGGCAATAAAGTAACAATCGATATCATATTGTTTAATAGAATGCCTCTTCCTTTACAAAGAAGAGCGATTCATCTAATATTAAACTATCTTTACAAAGATGTTCCGTCTTCATTAACATTTGTACATACTAAAGAAATATTAGAAATACTCCACAAAAGTGGACCAACCATCACGATTGACTTACCAGAAGGACTAAAATTCACAAGGTCTTATCAAGAGGGAATTTTCCATTTTGATTCATTAAACAATGTAGAATCTTTTTTCTTTGTTTTAGAAGAAGATAAAGAAGTGGTACTTCCGAATCAAGCCTCCATAATGGTAGATCATTCACGATTACCCCATTATGATGATCTTCATGTCATGAAGATAAAGAAGGAATCTGTGTCGCTTCCTATTATCGTCCGATCAAGGCAACCCGGAGATCGAATGAAATTAAAAGGATTGAATGGAACCAAAAAAGTAAAAGATATCTTTATTGATGAAAAGGTTCCACTTCACTTACGAGATCAGTGGCCAATCGTTCAAGATTCTAACGGTGTTATCCTGTGGATTCCAGGGTTGAAAAAATCAGTGTTGGACACTAGTGAAGAAGCAGAATCAATCATCATTTTACATTATAAACAGTAAACATCTTCTAGGAGGCAAGTGTAGTGTTAAACCAAGATATTGAGAAAGTACTGATCACCGAGGAAGAAATTCAAGAAAAAATTAGCGAGCTTGGGAGTCAGCTTACAGAAGAATACCAAGATCGTTTTCCTTTAGCAATTGGTGTTCTTAAAGGAGCAATGCCATTTATGGCAGATTTGCTAAAGCGTGTAGATGCTTACATGGAAATGGACTTTATGGATGTTTCTAGTTATGGAAGTTCTACCGTTTCTTCAGGAGAAGTGAAAATTGTTAAAGACTTAGACACAAAAGTAGAAGACAGAGATATCTTGATTATTGAAGATATTATTGATAGCGGTTTGACCTTAAGTTATTTAGTTGAATTATTCCGTTATCGAAAAGCAAGATCAATCAAAATTGTTACCCTACTAGATAAACCTACGGGAAGAAAAGCAGATATCAAAGCTGATTATGTAGGGTTTATTGTACCTGATGAATTCGTTGTTGGGTATGGATTGGACTTTGCTGAGAGGTACCGAAACCTACCTTATATTGGAGTTCTTAAACCTAAAGTGTATAGTACAGGTGAATAAGTAAACTCTATTATAATGAATGTAAGAATCATCAAAAATGCAAATTGTTGTAATGCCATGATTTTCTATGATACTATTTTAAATAGTTTGTTTACCCGTGGGAGGAGGTAAGGGATGAACCGGATCTTTCGAAACACCATATTCTACTTACTTGTATTTCTCGTCATAATAGGTGTGGTGAGTTATTTCAATAACAACAACGAACCAACAGAAAACATAAAATACAATCAATTTCTTACTTACTTAGAAAAGGGAGAAGTTGAATCCTTTTCATTACAACCTGAACGTAGTGTGTATCAGGTAAGAGGTCAATTAAAAGGTTATGAGGAAGACCAATACTTTGTTACCAATGTGTTGCCTTCAGATACAAAAGCCATTGAAAGAGTCTATTCAGCTGCTGCAGAAAAAGGTGTCGAAGTAGATGTCTTAATGGCGAAAGAGACGAGTGGTTGGGTATCATTCTTCACAACCATCATTCCATTTGTCATTATATTTATTCTCTTCTTCTTCTTGTTGAACCAAGCACAAGGCGGCGGAAGTCGTGTTATGAATTTTGGTAAAAGTAAAGCCAAATTATACAACGAAGAGAAGAAAAAGGTTCGCTTTAAAGATGTAGCTGGAGCGGATGAAGAAAAGCAGGAACTTGTTGAGGTTGTCGAATTCTTAAAAGATCCTCGAAAATTCGCAGAGGTCGGAGCACGTATTCCTAAAGGGGTACTTTTAGTGGGACCACCTGGAACAGGTAAAACGCTTCTTGCACGTGCTGTTGCTGGAGAAGCTGGTGTACCATTCTTCTCTATCAGTGGTTCTGACTTTGTCGAAATGTTCGTTGGTGTTGGTGCCTCTCGTGTACGTGATTTATTTGAAAACGCGAAGAAGAATGCACCATGTATCATTTTTATTGATGAAATTGATGCTGTAGGGCGTCAACGTGGAGCAGGTTTAGGTGGAGGTCACGATGAACGTGAACAAACCTTAAACCAATTATTAGTTGAGATGGACGGGTTTGGAGCAAATGAAGGAATTATTATGATTGCTGCAACCAACCGACCTGATATACTTGACCCAGCTTTATTACGTCCAGGTCGTTTTGACCGTCAAATTACCGTGGATCGCCCAGATGTAAATGGTCGTGAAGCAGTACTTAGAGTGCATGCAAGAAATAAACCATTAGCAGATAATGTCGATTTAAAAGCGATCGCCATGAGAACACCAGGTTTCTCAGGTGCTGATCTTGAAAACCTTCTAAATGAAGCGGCCCTAGTGGCAGCTCGTCAGGATAAAAAGAAAGTAGATATGAGCGATATCGATGAAGCAACCGATCGTGTTATTGCAGGACCAGCTAAGAAGAGTCGCGTGATTTCTCAAAAAGAGCGCAAAATTGTTGCCTTCCACGAAGCCGGTCATACATTGATTGGACTGGTTCTTGATGAAGCAGAAATGGTTCATAAGGTAACCATCGTTCCCCGAGGTCAAGCTGGCGGTTATGCCGTAATGCTTCCTAAAGAAGATCGTTATTTCATGACTAAGCCTGAGCTTCTAGACAAGATCACAGGGTTACTTGGTGGTCGTGTAGCAGAGGATGTCATTTTCGGTGAGGTTTCAACGGGAGCTTCTAATGACTTCCAACGTGCAACTGGGATTGCAAGACGCATGGTGACTGAATTTGGTATGAGTGAAAAACTAGGTCCACTACAATTTGGCCAATCACAAGGTGGTCAAGTGTTCCTTGGAAGAGACATTAATAGTGAGCAGAATTATTCGGATTCTATTGCTCATGAAATTGATACAGAAATTCAACGATTCATTAAAGAGTCCTATGACCGTGCTAAGAATATTATTACGGAGCATCGTGATAAACTTGAGCTTATTGCCAATACTTTACTAGAGGTTGAAACATTAGATGCTGGACAAATTAAACATCTATATGATCATGGCAAATTGCCTGATCGTGACCATCCTGCTAATAAAGAAGATAGCAATAGTGATGTAAAAGTCAATATCCAAAAAAAGAATGATGAAGAAATAACTTCTGAATCTGGTGAGGAGAAGGTAGATTCTAATGAATCTTCTCTAGAGGATGATAAAAAAGAATAAACTTTTTAGAGGCGTCGCAGAAGCGGCGTCTTTTTTAATCGTAAAAGGGATAAATAAAGTGTAAGAGTCGAAATGTCGGCCTCAATAGAGCCGAATGAGGACGTGAAAAAGCGGAAAAGCCAAAATGAGGACCTCAAAAGAGCTGAATGGGGCCGTGAAATATTGGAAAAGTCAAAATGAGGATCTCAAAAGAGTTGAATGAGGTCGTAAAAATCCAAAAATGTCAGGCTTGTTCAAGGCACTTTCGCTTTTCTACTGTCCAGCTTCAGAGCTTAGGCCACAAAACATAAAATTCAAGACTCCCAGAAAGGAAAACAGCACCTTTTCTAACTGGATCTAAACGACACACCGCTACCCATTAGAATTTAGAGAACTATCTCATGCAGAAGAAATTATGGTATGATGTTGGCAGTGTGAAAACAATAGATTTAGTAGGTGAGAAAAGTGATTTTCGTATTTGATGTAGGTAATACTAATATCGTACTGGGTGTTTATGAAAAAGATGAGTTAAAATATCACTGGAGGGTTGAAACAAACCGCCATAAAACAGAAGACGAGTACGGCATGCTTGTGAAAAATTTGTTTGATCATGAAGGATTATCTTTTAATGCAATTGATGGAATCATCATCTCTTCTGTAGTGCCACCAATAATGTTTTCCTTAGAACGAATGTGTCAAAAATATTTTCATGTGACTCCTTTAGTTGTTGGGCCAGGAATAAAAACAGGCTTAAATATAAAATATGAAAACCCACGTGAAGTGGGAGCAGATCGAATAGTGAATGCAGTTGCTGGAATTCATGAGTACGGAGGCCCACTCATTATCGTTGATTTCGGTACTGCTACCACGTATTGCTATATCAATGAGGAAAAACAGTATATGGGTGGTGCAATTGCCCCTGGAATAGGAATTTCAACAGAGGCGTTATATTCGAAAGCAGCAAAGCTGCCAAGAATTGAAATAGCTCGCCCTGATCATATTATTGGGAAGAATACAGTATCAGCTATGCAAGCAGGAATTTTATATGGGTATGTAGGACAAGTAGAGGGCATTGTTTCACGGATGAAAGCACAAAGTAGTACAGAGCCAACTGTGATTGCAACAGGTGGCTTAGCTGCGTTAATTTCTAAAGAATCAAACGTGATAGATGTCGTCGATCCATTTTTAACTCTCAACGGTTTAAGGCTAATCTATAAACGAAATCGTTAATTAGTGAAAGGAGCAATAAGATGAGTGATTATTTAGTAAAAGCTTTAGCATATGATGGTCAAGTTCGTGCGTATGCTGTTAGGAGTACAGAGACCGTCTCGGAAGCTCAAAGACGACACTATACATGGCCAACTGCATCGGCTGCTCTTGGGAGAGCGATGAGTGCAGGTGTTATGATGGGGGCAATGCTAAAGGGAGAAGATAAACTGACCATTAAAGTGGAAGGTGATGGTCCGCTTGGCCTAATTTTAGTGGATAGTAATTCAAAAGGGGAAGTGAGGGGATATGTGACAAACCCTCAAATTCACTTTGATCTTAATGAACATGGGAAACTGGATGTCAGAAGAGCGGTAGGGACTTCTGGAACGCTTACGGTCGTGAAGGATCTAGGGATGAGGGAGCATTTTACAGGACAAGTCCCTATCGTGTCAGGTGAACTAGGGGAAGATTTCACTTATTACTTTGTTACATCTGAACAAGTCCCATCATCCGTAGGTGTAGGAGTGCTTGTAAATCCAGATAATTCAATCCTTGCGGCTGGCGGATTCATTATTCAGTTAATGCCAGGTACTTCAGATGAAACGATAACAAAAATCGAAGAACGATTAAAAACAATTCCACCTGTTTCGAAACTTATTGAAAAAGGTCTTACTCCAGAGCAATTGCTTGAAGAATTACTTGGGAAAGACGAAGTGAAAATTCTAGAGAAAATGCCAATTAAATTTCAGTGCCGTTGTTCAAAAGAGCGCTTCAGCAATGCGATTATTAGCTTAGGTGTTAGTGAAATTCAAGAGATGATTGATGAGGATGGAAAAGCTGAAGCCCAATGTCACTTCTGTAATGAAAAATATCATTTCTCAAAAGAAGAGTTAGAACAATTAAAGCAAGAGGCTTCAAACGAATAGGTGAATGGTATGGCGAAACTAAAACTTAACCGAAGAGGATTAATGCTCCTAATCGCTTTGTTAGTATTTTCAAATGTTTTAACGTTAACTTTATGGTTACTGAATACCTCTAATGATACTTCTGTTCAATCGGGAAATGAAACTGTCGCCACCGTAGGGAAAGAACAGATTTCCCGAGAAAATTGGTTACACGCAATGGATGAAAAATACGGTAAAGTAGTTCTTCAGGATTTAGTGAATCAATCCGTGATGAAACAATTAGCGAAAAAATACGATATTGTGATTACGGACGAAGAAGTAGAAAAGGAAATTCAACTCCTTCAATCGATGTATCGTTCGTTAGGTGAGAATGACCATTCAGATCATAAAGATGTCTTTGCCAAAGAAGAGATTAGAATGGAACTTATGCTTCAAGAAATAATGACAAGAGATGTGAATATTTCTGAAGAAGATGTTAAGGCTTTTTTTGAGGAGAATAAGAAGCGTTATTCAATTCCAACAATGTATAAGCTTTCGCAAATTGTTGTGAAAACTAAGAAAGAAGCAGAGCAGGTTATAACGGAATTAGAAGAGGGCTCGAGTTTTTCCGCAATGGCAATTGAGCGTTCGATAGACGCTCAAACTGCTACGCAAGGGGGAGTCCTTGGCTATATTCCTGAAGACGCCGAACTAATATCAGATAGTGTTGAGAAGAAGATAAAGGATCTAGGTCCATTAGAATGGACTACCCCGACCAAAATCGATGAGGGCTACTATATCTTTCTTTTACATGAGAAGGTTGAGGGGAAAACATACGCATTTGAAGATGTTAAGGATACGATCAGAAGACAGCTAGCATTAGATCAGGTAGATCAGCCCCTTACTCCCGAAGATTTTTGGAAAGAAATTGGGGTTGATTGGTTTTATAAAGAAGAGCAATAGTGTCATATTAGGAGTGATCTATACAGGGTCACTCCTGTTTTGAATACAAAAAAGCAAAATAAAGTTCGTGGTGTCAGTCCCTCCCAACGACGAGCTTTATAAGCAATGAATGTATTTCATATCTTTTAGGAAGGCACTATACGTAGAGGTTGTTGTTTTTGGGGGAAAACAATTGACCGTTCCTTTCCGCTCCAGGTACTTGCTTTCCGCGGGGAGGAAGTCGAGCTTCCTCGACGTTCCGTCTGCGGGGTCTCGACTTTTCCTCTGCATCCCGCAGGAGTAAAGTGCCTTTGGGAAAGAGATTTTTGGGAGTGGCGGACCCCTATGCTCCTGACAAGGGTGTGCTGAACTTCGTGATCGAAGAGAAAATTTTATGTGTGTTTCGTTGGTTTTTTATTTGAGTGTCTTTTTACGTTTTGAACTCTTTTGTTTTTTTATAGGATATAAAGAAATTGGTGTTTCTTAGTTCAATTTCGATATAAAAGACATATATTTGAGTAATGAATTTGGAATAATAGTACTTGATCGTTGACATGAAGACTGAATATTGATAAATTTACAATAAAACCAATAAAAATACTTGGAATTAGGAGTGGAGACAAATGGTACGTGTGGCAAATTCTATTTCAGAATTAGTAGGGCAAACACCAATTGTTAAATTAAATCGCTTAATAGGTGAAGATAGTGCAGAAGTATATTTAAAGCTCGAGTATATGAATCCTGGAAGCAGTGTAAAAGATCGTATTGCTCTTTCTATGATTGAAGCAGCTGAAGAGAAAGGAAGTCTGAAAGCTGGAGATACAATTGTTGAACCAACTAGTGGGAATACTGGAATTGGTCTTGCTATGATTGCTGCAGCAAAAGGATACCGATCTGTATTAGTTATGCCTGAAACAATGAGTATGGAAAGACGGAATCTTCTACGTGCCTATGGAGCTGAACTTGTGCTTACACCTGGTCCTGATGGTATGAATGGTGCTATTCGAAAAGCGGAAGAACTTGTAAATGAAAAAGGATACTTCATGCCGCAGCAGTTTAAAAATGAAGCGAATCCTGAAGTTCACAAACGTACAACTGGAAAAGAAATTGTTGAACAAATGGGGGATCAACTAGACGCATTTGTCTCCGGGATTGGAACTGGGGGAACAATAACTGGCGCAGGTCAGGTGTTGAAAGAACAGTATCCCGATATTAAGATCTACGCTGTTGAACCTTCTGATTCTCCTATTTTGGCAGGAGGAAAACCAGGACCGCATAAAATCCAAGGGCTTGGAGCAGGTTTTATTCCAGATATTTTAAATACTGCAATTTATGATGAAGTAATTGGTGTTGAGAAGGATCAAGCCTTTGAATGGGCAAGGAGAGCTGCGAAAGAAGAAGGGATCCTTGGGGGGATTTCCTCGGGTGCAGCTATCTACGCTGCTATTGAAGTAGCTAAAAAGCTAGGAAAAGGAAAGAAAGTATTGGCTGTGATTCCAAGTAATGGTGAGCGTTATTTAAGCACTCCACTTTATCAATTTGAAGAAAACTAAGGATTTATGTACAACTGATCTAATAAGAGCCTGGTACTTCCTTGAAGTGACGGCTCTGTTAGGTCAGTTTTTTTTATTCAGGAAAAGATTCACCGATGAAACGGAAAACAACTTCATGTATGATGGAATCATAGACAATCTCTAGGAGAGTGAACATCGGTGGAAGATAAACACCTATTTTATCAAACATATCCTTGTTCAATTGAACAATTTATAAATGCGTATGAGTTATTAAGTTCTAAAGAAGAGTACCACCTTTTATTAGAAAGTGGAAGAGGCGGCCGTTATAGTATTGCAGGGCTTAAACCAAAGGAGATCGTGAAAGCTAATAACGATGGAGTAGAAGTAAAGGCGTCAGATGGTGATCATTTCATTCCAGGTGACCCTCTTAAAGGTCTATATTCATGGATGGAACCCTATACACTCGAGAAACAGCCCGATCTACCAGATTTCCAAGGGGGAGCAATAGGTTTTATTAGTTATGACTATGCCCGTTATATCGAAAAACTACCAACCTTTGCAATGGATGATTTAGCAATTCCACAACTGTATTTTTTTATTTATGACCAATGGGTTGTTTTTGACCATCGAAAAGAACAGCTTTGGCTAATGGTGATGACGGATCAAAATAGTGGAGACGAATTTCTAAATGAGTGGACGAGTACTTGGAAAGAAGTTTTAAACAAAAAAAAGCATGATTATCTGAACAATGTATCAACCTCTCCAATTGATATTTGCGTTTCAATGGATGAACCTCAGTTTAAAGAAGCAGTGGAAAAAATCCAGAATTATATCTCTCAGGGTGATGTTTTTCAAGTGAACTTATCAGTAAGGCAAAATCAAGCCTTATTGGTCCATCCCTTTGAGGTTTATAAACAGCTGCGGACACTTAATCCTTCTCCGTATATGAGCTATATTCAAACACCTGAATTTCAAATCGTTTCAGGATCACCTGAGCTTTTAGTGAAAAAGAATGGAGAAGAAGTTAGCACAAGACCAATTGCTGGAACTCGTTCACGTGGGAAGGACGAAATGGAAGATGAGCAGCTAGCGAATGAATTAATTGAAAATGAAAAAGAACGAGCAGAACATGTGATGCTGGTTGATTTAGAAAGAAATGATTTAGGGCGGGTATGTGAATATGGAACAGTAGAAGTGAATGAATTTATGGTGATTGAGAAATATTCACATGTTATGCATATTGTTTCAAATGTGCAAGGCCGATTAGCGGAAAATAAAAGCGGCTATGACCTCATTAGATCTGTATTTCCTGGTGGAACCATCACAGGGGCCCCAAAAGTGAGAACGATGGAAATTATTGAAGAATTAGAACCGGTACGCCGGGGAATTTACACTGGGTCTGTTGGATGGATTGGTTTTAATGGAGACATGGAATTGAATATTGTTATTCGAACCATGCTTGTTCAGAAACAACAAGCTTATATCCAGGCTGGGGCAGGAGTAGTTATTGATTCAAATCCTAAATACGAATACAGAGAATCGTTAAAAAAAGCAAGAGCACTTTGGAATGCTAAAGAGTTAGCTGAGGAGAAAGGGGGAAATGAACATGATTCTAATGATCGATAACTATGATTCTTTCACCTACAACCTAGTTCAATTTCTAGGCGAATTAGGAGAAGAACTCGTCGTAAAAAGAAACGATGAGATCGATTTATCAGAAATAGAAAGAATAAGCCCAGATTTTTTAATGATTTCCCCTGGCCCTTGTAGTCCGAATGAGGCGGGGATTAGTCTAAAAGCAATAGAGTATTTTGCCGGGAAGATTCCAATATTCGGGGTTTGTCTTGGTCACCAATCCATAGCTCAGGTTTTTGGTGGGGAGGTAACTAAGGCAGAGCGCCTAATGCATGGAAAAACGTCGAAGATTTTTCATAACCAATTGTCGATTTTTAAAGATATCCCTACTCCTTTTAAAGCCACTCGCTATCATTCTTTAATTGTTAAAAAAGAGACACTCCCGGATTGTCTTGAAATTACTGCGGAAACCGATGATGGAGAAATCATGGCGATTCGCCATAAAACACTTCCCATTGAAGGGGTTCAATTTCATCCTGAATCGATTATGACGGAAAGCGGAAAAGAACTATTAAAGAACTTCTTGAACGCTTATAAGAAGCAGACTGTTGCGATGTAAAAGGAGGCTGTAAATTTGTTTATTGCCTTAAATGGAGAAGTAATTACAAAGGAAGAAGCAAAAATATCTCCCTTCGATCATGGATTCCTATATGGTCTAGGGGTATTTGAAACTTTTAGAACTTACAGCGGTCATCCTTTTCTACTAAATGACCATCTTGATAGATTAGAAGAAAGCTTAAAAACATTAAATATCGAAACGGAAGTAGATCGAGAGGAAATCTTGAATGTTATTGAGTCTCTCAGCTATCGAAATAAATTAAAGGATTCATATATTCGTTTAAATGTTTCTGCTGGTTTGGGAGAGATTGGATTACAGGTAGCTCCTTATTTCCAGCCAAATTGGATCGTTTTTCAAAAGCCGCTACCGACCATGTCCCCATTAGCAGAAAAAAACGGGAAAATTTTGTGCAATAGAAGAAATACTCCAGAGACACAAAAACGGCTAAAATCCCATCACTATTTAAATAATATTATGGCGAAAAGAGAGATTGGGAATCTTAAACAAACAGAGGGGATTTTCTTAACTGCGGATGATGCGATTGCTGAGGGAATTACCTCGAATTTATTTTGGGTAAGGGATGATTGCCTTTATACTCCGTCTACGGAAACAGGTATTTTAAATGGTGTGACAAGGCAGTATATCATTAGTCTTGCTAAATATTTAGGGATTGAAACTAAGATTGGGTTTTTCCCTGTAGAGGATTTATTTAAGGCTGATGAAGTGTTTTTTACAAATTCGATTCAAGAGATCTCTCCTGTAAATATACTTGAGGATCAACTTTTCCCAGGAAACAAAGGAAGTTTTGTTAAGAGGTTATATGAGATTTACGCTGATCATACAGAATGTCTGTGGTCACGAAAACTAATAGAGTAGGAGAAAAAGAAAGTGAACTCAATTATTTCTTGTGGAAGTTTTCAACTAGATTTACAAAAAAAAACAATGGTCATGGGGATTTTAAATATTACTCCTGATTCATTTTCTGATGGTGGACATTTTTATGAAATAGAAAGAGCGGTAGCACATGCCAAGCAAATGGTACATGACGGAGCAGACTTGATTGATATCGGTGGAGAATCCACAAGACCAGGGCATGCCCCTGTTACGGTTCAAGAAGAGATCAATCGAGTCGTACCTGTTATCAAAGCGATTTCAAAAGCCGTCGCTGTTCCTATTTCTATTGATACGTATAAAGCAGAAACAGCGAAGCAGGCAATTTTAGCTGGTGCCCATATTATTAATGATATTTGGGGTGCAAAGAAAGACCCCAATATGGCAAAAGTAGCGGCGGAATTAGGGGTACCTATTATTCTTATGCACAACCGTGAAAACCGAGATTATCAACAATTTATTCCAGATGTGATCGAGGACCTGGAAGAAAGTATTCGCATTGTGAAAGAGTCTGGAGTACGGGAAGAGCAGATTATTTTAGATCCAGGAATTGGATTTGCAAAAGATGTGAAACAAAATATTGAAATGATGCAGAACTTAGACAAAGTGGTGGAGATGAATTTCCCAGTCCTGTTAGCAACATCTCGAAAATCAACCATCGGGCATATTCTCGACCTACCCGTGGAGGAAAGAATGGAAGGGACTGGCGCCACTGTCTGTTATGGAATACAAAAGGGATGTCATATGATTCGTGTTCACGATGTTAAAGAAATGAGCAGAATGGCAAAGATGATGGATGCATTGACAGGGAGGGATCGCAAATGGACAAAATCTATTTAAATGGCTTAGAGTTTTACGGATATCATGGAGTTTTTCCAGAAGAAAATCGATTGGGACAAAGATTTAGGGTTAATCTAACCTTATATCTTGATTTAGAGAAGTCAGGGAAAAGTGATAACCTAGAAGACTCCGTTCATTACGGAGAAGTATATACTGTGTGTAAAGAGGTTGTGGAAGGTAAATCATATAATTTGGTAGAAACCGTTGCAAGGAAACTGGCGGACAGCCTATTAAATGAATTTTCATTAATTCAAGAGTGTACAATCGAACTTATCAAGCCAGATCCACCAATACCAGGACATTATCAATCGGTAGCGGTGGAAATGACAAGGGGCAGATAATATGACTAATATTGCTTATCTATCACTTGGTTCTAACGTAGGTGATAGACATGGATATTTAAAGGAAGCCATTGAACTTTTAGATAGTCATGAAGGGATTTCCATCATCGGGCAGTCATCAATCTATGAAACAGATCCTGTCGGATATACGGAACAAGGTAAATTTTTGAATTTAGTGATTAAAGTTAAGACAGAATTATCAGCTGAAAAGCTATTATATCAATGCTTGCAAAACGAAATTGACATGGGGAGAAAGAGGGAATTCAAGTGGGGTCCAAGGATAATAGACCTTGACATTTTGCTCTATAATCACGAAAATATTGAATCGGAGAAACTTATACTCCCACACCCTCGAATGCATGAGAGAGCATTCGTATTAGTGCCTCTTTTAGAGGTATCTAAAGATTTAATGCACCCTGTGTTCCAAACACCGTTCAAAGAATTTCTGGCAAATATACCTGATAAAGAAGGAGTTCGGTTATGGAAACAGATAAATGGGGAAGACGCATACGCGCATTTAGGAAATTAAAAGGGTATACTCAAGAAGGCTTAGCAAAGGAGTTAAGTATTTCCGTATCTGTATTGGGTGAAATAGAAAGAGGAAATCGCATACCTTCTCAAGATGTCCTTGAAAAAGTAGCAGAAACACTCTCTATTTCTGTATCGGATTTAACTCCTCCTGATGAATTTATAGATTAGAAACAGTAAGAAGGAGGTTGCAATTGTGTTAAAAATCGGTAATATTACAATGGATAACCAGGTTGTCCTTGCTCCGATGGCGGGGATCTGTAATTCTGCCTTTCGTTTAACCGTTAAAGAGTTCGGTGCCGGCTTAGTTTGCGCCGAAATGATTAGTGATAAAGGTATTGTCCTTCAAAATAGAAAAACAATGAATATGCTTTATATAGATGAGCGTGAGAATCCGTTGAGCCTACAAATATTTGGCGGAGAAAAAGACACATTGGTACAAGCGGCTCAGTTTGTTGATAAAAATACTACTGCAGACATTATTGATATCAATATGGGATGCCCTGTCCCAAAGATTACAAAATGTGACGCTGGAGCAAAATGGCTCCTTGATCCTAACAAGATCTATGAAATGGTAGCAGCAGTGACAGATAAGGTCGAAAAGCCTGTAACAGTAAAAATGAGAATGGGTTGGGATGATGACCATATCTATGCAATCGAAAATGCCCGTGCAATCGAACGTGCAGGTGGTAAAGCTGTTTCACTTCATGGGCGTACTCGAGTACAAATGTACGAAGGTGTTGCAAACTGGGATATTATCAAAGAAGTGAAAGAGTCTGTAAACATTCCGGTCATCGGAAATGGTGATGTGAAAACACCTGAGGATGCGAAACGAATGCTTGATGAAACAGGAGTCGACGGGGTAATGATTGGTAGAGCAGCTTTAGGAAATCCGTGGATGATCTACCAAACTGTAAAATACCTTGAAACGGGAGAATATGTACCTGAACCATCTGTTAGAGAAAAAATTAATGTATGTATTCTTCACCTAGACCGTCTAATTTCGCTTAAAAATGAAAATATAGCGGTTCGTGAAATGCGTAAACACGCAGCATGGTATTTAAAAGGAATTAGAGGAAACGCTAAGGTGCGTAACGCCATTAATGAATGTGATACAAGAGCCGAGCTAGTCGGAGTGCTTGAACAACTAGTAGAAGAGGTAGAAGCAAAACAACAATCCAATGCAGGATAAGGAAAGGGACTGATCGTTCAGGTGAATCTGCCTATGCGATGCAGTCCTTGTTTTTTAGCTTTCATATTGAATTAAGCTGAAATATTTGTCATGATAGGATTTGTTATCCTGAACTTTTTTTCCATATGAAACTTTAGGGGTGTGTCCGTTCCTTTTATTGTGTAAAATAGGATGGTATATAAGAGATAGAAATAATAGATAAATCAATAGAATAGGAGTGAAAAACATGAGTCACGAAGAACAAAACGACCAATTGCGGGTGAGACGTGAAAAGATGGAATCGATTCGTTCAGGCGGTAAGGATCCATTCGGTAAACGTTTTGAACGTTCTCATAACTCAGCAGGAATCATCGCTGATTACGATACATTCTCAAAAGAGGAACTAGAAGAAAAAGAAGCTACTGTAACCATTGCCGGTAGAATTATGACAAAGCGCGGAAAAGGAAAAGCAGGTTTTGCTCATGTTCAAGACTTACAAGGTCAAATCCAAATCTACGTGAGAAAAGATGCTGTAGGGGAAGAGCAGTATGAGCTTTTCAATACTGCAGATCTTGGAGATCTAATCGGAATTACAGGAACGGTTTTCAAAACAAAAGTAGGCGAACTTTCAGTGAAAGCAAAGAGCTTTGAGTTACTCACTAAATCTCTACGTCCACTTCCGGAAAAATTCCACGGCTTAAAAGATGTCGAACAACGTTACCGTCAACGCTATCTTGATCTAATTACAAGCCAGGAAAGCAAAAATACATTTATAACTCGTAGCCGTATCATCCAATCTATGAGAAGATACTTAGATGATCATGGCTACTTAGAAGTAGAAACACCTATGATGCATGCCATTGCTGGTGGAGCTTCAGCTCGACCATTTACAACCCACCATAATGCGCTAGACATGCCATTGTTTATGCGTATTGCGATTGAACTACATCTAAAGCGTCTGATCGTAGGTGGACTAGAAAAGGTTTATGAAATCGGAAGAGTATTCCGTAACGAAGGTGTCTCTACTAGACATAATCCGGAATTTACGATGATCGAACTTTACGAAGCTTATGCGGATTACCGTGACATCATGAGCCTAACAGAAAACCTTGTTGCTCACATCGCACGTGAGGTTCTTGGGTCTACAACTGTTCAGTATGGTGATTATGAGGTTAACCTAGAACCAGAATGGACAAGACTTCATATGGCAGATGCTGTAAAAGAATATACAGGGGTCGACTTCTGGAAAGAGATGACTGACGAAGAAGCAAGACAACTTGCAAAAGACCATGGAATTGAAATCAAAGAAACAATGCAATTTGGTCATGTATTAAATGAATTCTTTGAACAAAAAGTTGAAGAGAAACTAATCCAACCAACATTCATCTATGGTCACCCAGTAGAAATCTCTCCATTAGCGAAAAAGAATGATGAAGACCCGCGTTTTACAGATCGCTTTGAGTTGTTTATTGTAGGGCGTGAGCATGCTAATGCCTTTACTGAGTTAAATGATCCTATCGATCAAAGACAACGCTTTGAAGCTCAATTAAAAGAGAGAGAGCAAGGAAATGATGAAGCACATATGATGGATGACGACTTTATAGAAGCATTAGAATACGGAATGCCGCCAACAGGTGGACTAGGCATCGGTATAGATAGATTGGTTATGCTACTAACCAACTCTCCATCTATACGTGACGTACTACTGTTCCCATTAATGCGTCACCGTGACTAATCGATTAAGGCTGATCCTCTTTTGAGGATTAGCCTATTTTATTTTAAAAGAGAGAGGTTTCCGTTTTTTACGGATAATATTGTTTATCGGTATCTAGCACTAGGAATCTTGGTGAAGATTTCTTCCGTTATTTTCAATAAAGATTAAGGTTATTATTTTTAAAACAATTTAATGAGTTTTCATAAAGAATATTGTGGTAAATAAAAAGTATAAAAAATAGAAAAAAGTTATTGCGCAGAGATAAAATAGGTGGTATATTATTATCTGTTGCCGCAAAAAACCGGCAAGCATAAAAAAACATCCGAAAAAAGTTGTTGACACTGACTTTGACGGGTGGTAAGCTAATAAAGTCGCTTCAAAAGAGGCGCGCACATTGAACCTTGAAAACTGAACAAGACAAAACGTCAACGTTAATTCTAAAAGATTTACAACGTAAGAACATGGTTCTTACACAAATGAGCAAGTCA
>NZ_JAFBDZ010000009.1 GCF_016908495.1 Rossellomorea pakistanensis
CTGTCCCCGCAACCAAATGGTCCGGTAGTTCAGTTGGTTAGAATGCCTGCCTGTCACGCAGGAGGTCGCGGGTTCGAGTCCCGTCCGGACCGCCATTAGATTACTTCATGATTAACGAAACAGTGTTTCGTTATTTTTTTATGTCTACATTTGATTTTGCTCATCTTTACAAAATCGGGTAAACTACATATATACATAATCCTTAGGATTGTCATCATCCTAGGGTTTTTTTATACACGTTAGACTAAAGGAGATTCATGATGAGTCAGTTTATTTTTAAAACGAACACCCCAGAGGAAACCTCTATATTTGCTGAAAAATTAGCTTCCTATTTAGCGCCTAATGATTTAATTACTTTAGAGGGTGATCTAGGTGCTGGAAAAACGACTTTTACAAAAGGGTTAGCTAGAGGGCTAGGTGTTTCTAGAACGGTGAATAGTCCAACATTCACTATTATTAAGGAATACAAAGGTACCACAATGCCTTTTTATCATATGGATGTATATAGATTAGAGGATTCTTTTGAAGATCTAGGCTTTGATGAGTATTTTGAAGGAAATGGAGTTACGGTAGTGGAATGGGCTCATATTATTGAAGAGCAGCTTCCTCCCCATCGATTAGCGATTGCCATTTTTCGTGAAGGGGATACGAATAGAAGAGTTGAGCTTCAGCCTCTCGGAGACCGGTATGTAAAGATATGTGAGGAGATTTTTTCATGAAAGTATTAGCAATCGATACGTCTAATTATCAATTGGGAGTTGCGTTGATTGAAGAGGGGAAAGTTGTCGGGGAGTTTATGACAAACCTTAAGAAGAATCACTCGTTAAGAGCAATGCCTGCCGTTGAGATGCTACTAGAACAGTGTGATGTGAAGCCGAAGGAGCTGACGAAAATTGTGGTCGCACAAGGTCCTGGATCCTATACAGGTGTAAGAATTGGTGTGACCATTGCGAAGACCTTGAGCTGGTCTTTAAACATTCCCATTGTCGGGGTATCTAGCTTAGCTGTATTAGCTTCTTCTGGTAGGTATTTTGATGGTCTGCTATGTCCATTATTTGATGCGAGAAGAGGTCAGGTCTATACAGGTCTTTACAAATTTGAAGAAGGTAAGCTCGTAACGTTGGTAAGTGATTCGAACCTTTTAATGACAGATTGGATAGGACACCTAAATGATTATCAAGAAAATATTCTATTCTTAGGTCATGATGTTGATATTCATCGTGAAGTTATTTCAAGTAAGCTTGGAAAGAAAGGTGTATTTGCTCACCTATCAAGCCATAATCCTCGTCCTGCTGAACTAGCCCTTCTTGGATTAGAACGAGAACACAATCCTGTTCACGGGTTTGTTCCAAATTATATTCGAATGGCTGAAGCTGAAGTTAAGTGGTTAGAGTCACAAAAAGATAAGGAATAGCTGAGGACTTATTATGGGAGATTATTCGATAAGGCTGATGGGATTAGAAGATTTAGATGATGTCATGGAAGTTGAACAAAAATCATTTTCGATTCCCTGGACAAGAGAGGCTTTTTATAATGAAATCGAGAATAATTCTTTTGCTTCCTACTTAGTAGTTGAACATGAGGAAAGGGTTATCGGTTATTGTGGTGTGTGGATCATTGTGGATCAAGCTCATATTACGAATGTAGCTATTTTGCCAGAAATGCGTGGGAATGGTTTAGGCCATTTGATGATGAAAAGTATGATCACACTTGCGATTGAAATGGGAGCAGCCACGATGACCTTAGAAGTGAGAGTTAGTAATGAACCAGCACAACGATTATATCGAAAGCTTGGATTTCAAAATGGTGGCATACGAAAAAACTATTATTCTGATAATCAAGAGGATGCATTAGTAATGTGGGTGAATTTAAAATGACAAATGATTTATATGTAATGGGTATTGAAACGAGCTGTGATGAAACAGCGGTTTCTATCATAAAAAACGGAACAGAAATCATTTCAAATGTTGTCGCTTCCCAAATTGAAAGCCACAAACGATTTGGTGGTGTAGTACCAGAGATTGCATCGAGACATCATGTTGAACAAGTAACCGTTATGATAGAAGAAGCATTGCATCAAGGGAATATGACGATTACATCTATTGATGCGATTGCAGTAACAGAAGGTCCTGGATTAGTCGGTGCTTTATTAATTGGAGTGAATGCTGCAAAAGCTCTTGCTTTTGCTCATAATATTCCTCTTGTTGGCGTTCACCATATTGCAGGACATATCTATGCAAACCGTTTAATAACCGAAATGAAGTTCCCTTTATTGTCTCTAGTCGTTTCTGGAGGGCATACTGAATTAGTTTTGATGAAAGAGCACGGGGTTTTTGAAGTTATTGGAGAAACGAGGGATGATGCAGCTGGTGAAGCCTATGACAAAGTGGCAAGACAGCTTCAGTTACCATATCCAGGTGGGCCTCATATCGATCGGCTTGCCCATGAAGGAGAACCAACGATTTCCTTACCAAGAGCATGGCTTGAGCCAGACTCGTTTGATTTTAGCTTCAGTGGGCTAAAATCGGCAGTGATTAATACGCTTCACAATGCGAGACAAAAAGGAGAAGAGATATCTCCAGAAAATTTGGCCGCAAGCTTTCAAGCAAGTGTCGTAGAGGTTTTAGTGACTAAAACAATAAAAGCAGCAAAGCTTTACAATGTTAAACAAGTACTGCTGGCAGGTGGGGTTGCTGCTAATAAAGGGTTACGGTGGGAACTTGAACAGGCATTTTTGGATTTTCCTGACATCGAACTCATCATTCCACCATTACATTTATGCACGGACAATGCCGCTATGATTGCTGCAGCAGGGACAATTCGCTTCCAGCAAGGAAAAAGAAGTGGATTAGAGATGAATGCGAATCCAGGTTTAGATTTAGAAACTTTTTAAGAGAGGGCACATGGCCAGTGAAGAGGTCATGTGCTTTTTCATTGTTAAGCATTAAGCAGAAATGTGGATGACTTTGGGATAAGTGATCAGAGGCAAAGCCACGTGATGAGGCGAACTTGGTTTTCATCCTATACACAAGGGTTCCGCATTTCTGGTGTCCAGCTCCTCGAGGCATAAGTCAAGTCAACAAGGAAGGGCGCCCTTCCTTGTTGACTCGCCTTATGCTTGTCGGTGGCCCACAGGAGGTGGCAAACTTAGCCTTTCATCCTTAATCCGAGGCGCTCCGCTTTTCTAGTGTCCAGCTCCAGCGCCTAGGTCCTCGAGACATAAGCCAAGTCACATAGAAAGGGAAAAAGCACCCTTTCTATGTGACTTGGCTTATGCTTGTCGGACCTGTTCGAGGCGCTTCCGCTTTTCTAGAACAAATGTTTTGTACACAGGTTGTGGATAAGGTGTGAGTAAGTTGAAAAATCTTGTTAAAAAGCATAGGGATAAAATCATGTTTATAAACAGTGGATATTGTGGATAACCAGGAAGATATCTGTGGATATTGTGGAAAAATCCTGTTAATAACGTTAAATCAACAAAAATAATGTGAATAACTTTGTAAGCATGGGAAGATTTTCATATAAAAATAGACCTGTCTGAAGTTACTAACAATTCAAACAGATCTATGTGTATAACACGAAATTAAGTTTGTAATAACTCTTCTAATTCTGCCCATTCTTCCATTAATTCTTCAAGTTTTTCTTTCGCCGTTTCTAATTTTGATGTTATTTCTTGCAGCTGCTCATGATCTTGAAAAACATCGGGGTCAACAAGCTTAGCTTCTAATTCTTCGATCTCGCCTTCAATTTCTTCCATCTGCCCTTCCAACTCTTCTACTCTTCTTTTTCGTTGCCGTTCTAGCTTTTTTGCTTCTTTATCGATCTTGAATGAGCTTTTATTTGATTGTTCCACAATGTTATCCACTTTATTATCTTCAAGCTCTGCAAGCTCAAGCATTTCTTGTTTTTTCTGTATATAGTAATCGTAGTCACCTAGGAACTCTGTTATTCCGTTTGTGGATAACTCTAACACCTTGGTGGTGATTCGATTAATAAAGTAACGATCATGAGAGACAAAGATGATGGTACCAGGATAATCAATGAGTGCATTTTCCAGAACTTCTTTGCTATCGAGATCAAGATGGTTCGTAGGCTCATCAAGAATCAAAAGATTGGCTTTTTGCATCATCAGCTTAGATAAGGCAAGACGAGCTTTTTCCCCACCGCTTAGGGCTGTAACCGGTTTTAGAACATCCTCCCCTGAAAATAGAAAATTTCCAAGGATTGTGCGGATTTCTTTTTCATTTTTCATCGGATATTCATCCCATAGCTCATTTAAAACGGTTTTATTGGAGGAAAGCTCTGCTTGTTCTTGATCATAGTAGCCAATAGAAACATTGGACCCGAAAGAAAAGTTTCCATGAAGAGGAGTTAATCTTCCTATCAATGTTTTAAGCAAAGTTGATTTTCCGACACCATTTGGACCAACAAGGGCAATACTATCCGTTTTTTGAACATTAAAAGAGAGCCCTTTTGAAATTAAGCCATCATCATATCCAATAGATAGATTGTCCACTTTGAGAACATCATTTCCACTTTGACGATCAATGGAGAAGGAGAAGTTTGCAGACTTTTCGTCACCTTGTGGTCTGTCCATCAGATCCATTTTCTCTAATTTCTTTCTTCTGCTTTGCGCCATTTTGGTTGTAGATGCCCGAGCAATGTTTCGTTGAATAAAGTCTTGGAGCTTTGCAACTTCCTGCTGTTGTCTTTCAAATTGCTTAAGATCTTTTTCATAGTTTTCTGCTTTGTATTGAAGGAATTTACTGTAATTTCCTATATATTTTTTTGAAGCGTTTCTTGAGATTTCGTAAACTTGATTGACGACTTTATCAAGGAAGTAGCGATCATGGGAAACAATGAGTACGGCTCCATCATATCCTTGTAAATATTGTTCCAGCCATGAAAGGGTGTCAATGTCTAGATGGTTTGTTGGCTCATCCAGAATTAAGATGTCTGGTTTACTAAGCAAAAGTTTTCCGAGAGCCAATCGTGTTTTTTGTCCACCGCTTAATGTAGATATCTTTGTACGATAATCAAAATCCTGAAAATTTAATCCGTGTAGGACAGAGCGAATATCGGCTTCATATTGGTAGCCGCCAGAATCCTTGAATAGGACCTGAAGTTCATCATATTCTTTTAAAATGCGCTGATAGACTTCAGCGTTTTCGTATACAGTCGGATCTGCCATCTTTTGTTCAAGCTCGCGAAGCTTTGTCTCTTGTTGAAGGAGCGTTTGAAACACTAGTAGCATTTCGTCCCAAATCGTTCGATCGGATTCTAATCCTGTATTTTGAGCCAGGTAGCCCATTAAAACTTCCTTTGGCTTCGTTATTTCCCCAGAATCATAAGACATCTGCCCGGAAATAATTTTTAAGAGTGTTGATTTCCCTGCACCATTTCTCCCGACAAGAGCAATCCTGTCACGGGTTTGAATTTCTAACTTTATATTGGAAAGAATCACTTCGGCACCGAAGGATTTTGTTATTTGATTGACTTGCAATAATATCATTTTGATTCACCTCAACCTTATATCGTTAGTTTATCTTATTGAAGAGGGAACAGGCAATAAGCTAGATCCATGGGAAAGGGGCTCATTTTTTAAATATAGGTCTATTTTACTTTTTTCTTAGATGATTCCAGCACTTTTCAGGGGGAGAAAGGTTCATAAAACCGCTTAACTACAGCCTTTATTTCAAAATGAAAGAAAGGTATCGGTAAATAGTAACAGATGAAAGAAATTTCCAAATGCATGTAAAAAAATTCTAAAATATGCTATATTACTTTTTGTGTTTAAAAGAGAGTCATAATTTCATAGGTTACATAGACAAGATTCGTAACAGTGAATTAAAAAAACAGCAAAAGGTCGTGAAAAAGTGAAAAAGTCAAAAATTCTATGGTCCTCTATTCTTTCTTCCATGCTGTTGTTAGCAGCATGTGGTAGTGATGAAGAAGCTTCATCAGATAAGAAAGACTCAAAGCCAAAAACTGAGAATACAAGTGCTAAAGAAGATAAAGTAGAAAAAAAGGAAGAAACATCATCTGATGTACTAAATCCAACGATTGCAGAAGAATCTCAAGGAAATGTGGAAGTGATCTACACGAATAAAGATCCTAAATATAGTCATGATATGGAAGGGTTTAAAGTAGCTGTTGAAGAGTACCAAATCGTAAAAGTAACCGATATGAGCCCCGACTTTGCGATTCCATTTGATGATCAAACCGATGGATATGTTGTGACGGCAAAAGTGACGCTAGATAATACAACAGGTAAAGCAATGTATTACAATCCTAATTTTCGGATTCAAGTTTCCAGTGAGTTAGATTATATTCCGAATGATACCCATAACACATTTGTAAAAGAAGAAGACAAAGTGAAGTCCAAGAAAGAAACAGAAGTATCGAAATATGCTAAAGGTGAGAAAATTACGGGGCTTGTGACTTTTACACTAACAAATGAGGAGTTTGACTCCCTTAGTACCGTTAAACCAAAGTTTATTATTGAAGGCGGTGTAGCGGATAATAAACAGTATAAAGATTCTTTCCAGGAGAATGCTATATTTGACTTTGCATACAGTGAAGAGCAAAAGCAACAAGCTGTCAGTGAGTCAAATTTTTATCCGGATAAGCTGACAACAGATAATCTAGCGGATAAGAAAATGATTTTTGAGAAATCGGGCATCAATGAAACCCAAAAACTTGGTGATGTGAATGTAACATTAGAAGGTGTTCAATATACAGAGGTTACTCCAACGGCGGAAAATGTAGAGCGTTTTAGTAATTTCGGGGATAACGGGATTGTTGCCTTAACGGTTAAATTAAAGCTGGATAATCAGTCAGATGCGCCAATTAGTATTTGGAATATCGGCTCTAAACTTCGCATAGACGAAGATCGTGGCTCTGTTATTTCTGCCGGCATGGCTGAACCTTCAAGTCCTAAGGAAATTAAAGCAGGGGAACAAGGGGAGAAATACCATGTGTTTTTGTTTAGAAAAGATGAATTCGAATTGTTCAAGAAGTTCGATCTAGTATTTGGTCCTTTTGTTGGTACCGATGGAAAAGGATTATTCAAAAATAAAACAATAACGTTCCAATTACCAAGATAGCAAGCGGAAGTAATCAACTGAGCCAGATGGTCAGGAATCATGATATGGTACCTGACACTTTGGCTCAGTTTCTAATTTTGCGGAAATTTTATAATAATTATTGCCTCTCTAGACTATTTCTCCATGAATTTGTGAAAAGTCTTTCAAACTTCAAAGACAGAGGTATGAAAATAGTGTATGATGTATGGGAGGAGAGATTATATGACTGAATTCACTCATTTTAACGAAGAAGGAAGAGCGAGAATGGTGGATGTTAGTAGTAAACCAGATACAGTTCGGACTGCTCTGGCTCATTCAAGTATAAAGGTTAATAAGGAAGTATATGAAGCGATCATCCATCAGCAATTGGAAAAAGGTGATGTCCTTTCTGTTGGGCAAGTTGCTGGGATTATGGCTGCGAAGAAAACATGGGAGATTATCCCGATGTGTCACCCGATTCCATTAAAGGGGATCGATGTTTCTTTCGAATGGAAAGAAGATTTTGTGTTAGAAATTACGGCAAAAGTAAAAACAAAGGGAAGTACCGGAGTAGAAATGGAAGCGTTAACAGCAGCTTCTGTTTGTGCACTCACCATTTACGATATGTGTAAGGCTGTTGATAAAAGCATGGTGATCGGTGAAACCTATTTAATAGAGAAAACTGGCGGGGTGAAAAGTCCCGATTATACAAGAGCTTAAATCATTTGTGGGGGAATGGTAGATGAATCAGGAAACAAGCAAAATTCCACAAGCAACGGCGAAACGTTTACCGTTATATTATCGTTTTATTCAAAACCTACATTCATCTGGGAAACAACGAGTTTCTTCAAAAGAACTTAGTGAGGCGGTAAAGGTAGACTCGGCGACGATTCGCCGCGATTTTTCATACTTTGGTGCATTAGGCAAAAAAGGATATGGGTATAATGTTAACTATCTGCTATCCTTTTTTAGAAAGACACTTGATCAGGATGCGTTAACGAAAGTGGTATTAATCGGTGTTGGAAATCTCGGAACGGCATTTTTACATTATAATTTTATTAAAAACAACAATACTAAAATTGAGATGGCGTTTGACGTTGCCAAAGAGAAGATTGGTACTGAAATTGGTGATGTCCCAGTCTGCGATATGGATGAATTGGAAGAGAAGCTAGAGGGGGCTAATATTGAAGTGGCGATTTTGACCGTGCCTGCTCATTCAGCACAAAATATTACCGACCGATTGGTAGCTTCTAATGTGAAAGGAATCCTAAATTTCACACCTGCACGTCTGAGTGTTCCAGATCACATTCGTATTCATCATATTGACCTTGCTGTCGAGCTTCAATCTTTAGTATACTTTTTAAAGCACTACTCTGAAGATGACACGGAAATGTCACAAGATGAGAATGGATAGAATAGAAAAATAGATTTTATTGCGTTAATATATAGTAGTGAGGAGGTGTAGCGTAATGGTAGGTCCAGGTAGTATCATACTTATTGCAATTGTTGCTTTACTTATTTTCGGTCCTAAGAAATTACCAGAGTTAGGGAAAGCAGCAGGAAGTACATTGCGCGAATTCAAAAATGCAACAAAAGGCTTAGCAGATGATGACGATGATTCTAAGAATAAAGATGCTAAGTAGTGGATGTTAGGATGAAAGCCATGAGTCAAAGAGAAGACATGACGCTTTATGAACATATAGGTGAATTACGAAAACGGCTCATGTTTGTAGTCGTTTTCTTCGTATTGGCGGTAATTGCGAGTTTCTTTTTAGCGGAACCATTAATTCGGTATTTACAGGGAGCAGACGAGGCTAAGGAATTGACCATGAATGCCTTTCGCATGACCGATCCTTTAAAGATTTATATGGAAATGATGATCTTTATCGCATTAATTATGACCTCACCAGTCATTTTATTTCAATTGTGGTCATTCGTGAGTCCAGGATTATACGAAAAAGAGAGAAAAGTGACACTGAGCTACATCCCTTTTTCTCTTATTCTATTTCTTGGGGGATTATCGTTTTCCTACTTTATTCTCTTTCCATATGTTGTCGATTTTATGATGACTTTATCAGACAGCTTAGAAATTGAGCAGGTCATTGGAATCAATGAATATTTTCATTTTCTTTTTCAACTCACTGTTCCATTTGGATTTTTATTTCAATTACCAGTTGTGATGCTGTTTTTAACACGATTAGGAATCGTTACACCGATGCAAATGGTGAAGATGCGTAAAATAGCCTACTTCTTATTACTGGTAATTGCAGCATTCATTACGCCGCCGGATATTGTTTCCCATCTAATGGTCACCGTACCGTTATTTATTTTATATGAAATTAGCCTTTGGATAAGCAAAATTGGCTATAAGAAAGCACTAGAGGCAGAGCAGAAATTAGAGCAAGAGCTATATGAGCAAGAAAATAGGGACTAAGCCATTAAGGCTCGTCCCTATCTTTATTTTTTCAAGTTTTTCTTTATCTTGAAATGTAAATTCACCATTCTTAAACCAGATCCGAAATCTAATGTCGCTAATAATACAAGTAAGTAGGAAAAGAATCCCCAGCCTTGGTTATTAACATTTTGGATGGCAAAGTAGGTGAATAATACCCCAAGTATCATGTATATAAGGCCACTGAACAAAGGTGATCTTCTCATTTAAAATAATCCTCCAATAAATCCTGGTAAGTTTTCCGCTTCTTTCATTAATTTTTCAATATCTTCTCTAAAGATGGATTGCATAAGAACAACCATCGTATTCATCGAAACATGGGCAATGATCGGCACGATAATTCTCTTTGAAACAACATAAAGGAAAGCAAAGGTAAATCCCATCGCGGAGTATAAAATAACATGCTCTGGTTCAAAGTGAGCAAACGCAAAGATCACTGAGCTAATCAAAGCGGATAAGAAGAAAGGAAAACGTTCGTATAGAGAACCGAAGATAATCTTCCTAAATACAATCTCTTCAAGGATAGGGCCAATGACAGAAGCAACCATCATTGAAATAGGTACAGTTTCAATGATATCAATAATCATTTCCGTGTTTTCAGAACCCATCTCAATCCCTAACGCATACTCAATTTGAATGGCTATGCCTTGAGCGAAAAACGCCATAAATACGCCACCAATAGCCAAAAGTAATGAAAGGCCAGGCGAAAGTGGCTGCGATCGTTCTAAACGTGTTTGGTCATCCTTTGATTTATTTAAGATAAACCAAATAACGAGTAAACTCACGGAAAAGCTAATGATTAACCAATACCCAGGAAGCACCTCTTCCAAATGCTTGGGTGCTTGATTCAAATATTCTACACCTATGTAATAGAGAAGGGGAACCCCCACTACTCCAGAAAGCTGCATCAGTATATATACGGCAAGACAATAGAGAAAGTGCTTTTTCACTACAACGAACTCCTTCTAAAATGGTCATATATTCTTTTCAATTCTACTAGTAAAAAAGGATAGGTTCAAATAAGAGGTATTTGAATAAAAAATGTTTTCACAAACTCTGTTGGTATTTGGAAAGGGATAGTTGATTTCCTCTCTAGGGTGCTCGCTTTCCGCGGGGCGAGCGGTGAGCCTCCTCGTCGCCTTGCTCCTGCTTAGGTCTTACCTATCCCGCTTTTCCCGCAGGAGTCTCCCCCCTTCCGTTCCAATCAACCTTTTGAAAAAATTTATGTTCTCAAAACACATGACAAAAACAACAATCTTTTAGAAAAACAGCCTAATAAAAAGATGTTATATTTGAGAAACAATATACATATAGTATTAGGGTGTGCTTATAGAAAAAAATCATGAAAATTTTTATTCAGGATACTTGCAAAATGGATATGAATTATTTATTATAATAATTGTGTTAGCACTCAGTGAGTTCGAGTGCTAATAAATAAACTTAATTTTTACATAACTATTGAGGAGGTTGTTTCACTTGTTAAAACCACTAGGTGATCGCGTTGTTATTGAACTAGTAGAATCTGAAGAAAAGACTGCAAGCGGTATTGTTCTTCCTGATTCAGCAAAAGAGAAACCGCAAGAAGGTAAGGTTGTTGCTGTAGGTACAGGTCGCGTTCTTGACAGCGGTGAGAAAGTAGCTCTAGAAGTTGCTGAGGGTGATCGAATCATCTTCTCTAAATATGCTGGTACTGAAGTGAAATACCAAGGCACAGAATATTTAATCCTTCGTGATAGCGATATTCTTGCTGTTATTGGTGAGTAATTAAAGATAATAGCTTAAAACATACACTTACGTTTACTAATACGAGGAGGTTGTTTCAAAATGGCTAAAGAAATTAAATTCAGCGAAGAAGCTCGTCGCGCGATGCTTCGCGGAGTAGATCAATTAGCAGATGCAGTTAAAGTAACACTTGGACCTAAAGGACGTAATGTCGTTCTTGAGAAAAAATTCGGTTCTCCACTAATCACAAATGATGGTGTAACCATCGCTAAAGAAATCGAACTTGAAGATGCATTCGAAAACATGGGTGCAAAGCTTGTTGCAGAAGTAGCTAGCAAAACAAACGAAATTGCTGGTGACGGTACGACAACAGCAACGGTTCTAGCTCAAGCGATGATCCGTGAAGGCCTTAAAAACGTAACAGCTGGAGCAAATCCAGTAGGAGTACGTAAAGGAATCGAAAAAGCGGTTCTAACTGCGATTGAAGAGCTTAAAGCAATCTCTAAGCCAATCGAAGGAAAAGAATCCATCGCACAAGTTGCTGCGATTTCTGCAGCTGACGAAGAAGTAGGTCAACTAATTGCAGAAGCGATGGAGCGTGTAGGTAACGACGGCGTTATCACAATCGAAGAATCTAAAGGCTTCACTACTGAGCTTGATGTAGTAGAAGGTATGCAATTTGACCGTGGATACGCGTCTCCATATATGGTAACAGATTCTGACAAAATGGAAGCAGTTCTTGAAGATCCATATATCTTAATCACAGATAAGAAGATTGGTAACATTCAAGAAATCCTTCCAGTACTTGAACAAGTTGTACAACAAAGCAAGCCATTATTAATCGTGGCTGAAGATGTTGAAGGCGAAGCACTTGCTACACTTGTAGTGAACAAACTACGCGGAACATTCAATGCAGTAGCAGTGAAAGCTCCTGGCTTCGGTGACCGTCGTAAAGCAATGCTTGAAGACCTTGCCATCCTTACAGGTGGAGAAGTGATTACAGAGGATCTTGGACTAGATCTTAAATCTGCCAACATCACTCAACTTGGTCGCGCTTCTAAAGTTGTGGTGACAAAAGAAAACACAACAGTTGTTGAAGGTGCTGGTGAGTCAGAGAAAATCGCTGCTCGCGTAAACCAAATCCGTGCACAATTAGAAGAAACAACTTCTGAATTCGATAAAGAAAAATTACAAGAGCGTTTAGCGAAACTGGCTGGTGGAGTAGCGGTTGTTAAAGTTGGTGCAGCTACAGAAACTGAGCTTAAAGAACGCAAACTTCGTATTGAAGATGCTCTAAACTCTACTCGTGCAGCTGTAGAAGAAGGAATCGTATCCGGTGGTGGAACTGCACTTGTAAACGTATATAACAAAGTAGCTGGCATCGATGCTGAAGGCGATGTAGCAACTGGAATCAATATCGTTCTTCGTGCACTTGAAGAGCCAATCCGTCAAATCGCACACAATGCTGGTCTTGAAGGGTCCATCATTGTTGAGCGCCTGAAGAAAGAAGAAGTAGGAGTAGGATTCAACGCAGCAACTGGAGATTGGGTAAACATGATCGACTCTGGTATCGTAGACCCAACAAAAGTTACACGTTCTGCCCTTCAAAACGCAGCATCAGTTGCAGCAATGTTCTTAACAACTGAAGCTGTTGTAGCAGATATTCCTGAAGAAAATGCAGGCGGCCCTGCAATGCCTGATATGGGCGGCATGGGTGGAATGGGCGGCATGATGTAATGACCGTTCAACCCCTTGAAATATAAGGGTTTTGAAGTGGTTTGCTAACAAAATGCTAACATAATGAAAAATAAAAGAGGCTTCTCATTAGTTAATTTAGCTTTTGAGAAGCCTCTTTTTCAGTTCTTTTGTTAAATATACGACTAATTAAACAAATAACGGATTCTTGTTTCATTTAATATTTATTCTTAAGAGGTGGTAAACACCTTACACATCAAAAGGTAATAGCCTATTTTAATGTTTTTTTTCACTATATCTAAAAATATTAAATAAAAATTAGACTGAATTCTTTGTTAAAAATACGAAAACATATTGACAATCAAATATCTATATCCTACTATGTGATAATAGTTATCATTTTCAATTAGGGGGGCGAGTGCTATGGCAAAACCAATATATATAAAACATTTTTTGCTTATATCTGTAATTGTCCTTATGTTATCTTTGGCATTACTTGGTTGTTCAAGTAATTCAGCAGGAAATATGGAGTCTACCAGTGAAAGTAGCAATATGTTTACTTTTGCATGGCCTAGGGATATAGGAGAGATGAATCCACATGTTTATAATCCATCTCAATTATTTGCTCAATCCATGCTATATGAACCTTTAGTTAGCTACCAAGATGGGGGGGAACTAAAACCACATTTAGCAGAATCATGGGAAATTTCCGATGATGGGAAAGAATACCTGTTCCACTTACGTAAAGATGTGAAGTTTTCTGATGGTACAAGTTTTAATGCAGAAATTGTGAAGAAGAACTTTGATGCAATATTAAAAAATGTAGATATGCATGGATGGTTAGGATTTATTCCGAAGATCGCTCAAACAGAGGCTATCGATGAGTATACATTTAAATTAACATTAACAGAACCCTATTATCCTACAATTCAAGAATTAGCTGTTGTACGCCCAGTTCGATTCTTAGGGGAAGCTGGTTTTCCTCAAGACGGTGACACTTCAAAAGGTGTAGAAAAGCCAATTGGGACTGGTCCATGGGTATTAGATGAATATAAAGTAGATGAATTTGCTGTATTTAAACGTAACGAAAATTATTGGGGAGAACACCCAAGTGTAGAGAAAATTAAAGTTAAAGTCATTCCTGATGCTGAAACACGCATACTCGCTTTCGAAAAAGGGGACTTAGACCTTGTTTATGGAGAAGGTGTTATCAGTATAGATTCTTTTAAGCAATTAGAGTCCACAGGTTCCTATGGAACTAGCATTTCTGAGCCAGTCGCCACTAGACAGCTAGTTATGAATACGAATAAAGAACAGCTTTCTGATGTACGTGTTCGCCAAGCATTACATTATGGATTTAATAAACAAGCAATGGTTGAAGGTGTGACATCTGGATTAGAAGAGAAGGCTGACTATATCTTACCAACAAACTTACCTTACACTTCAAATGTTGATACGACCAAGGTTGAATATAATGTTGAAAAAGCGAAACAATTATTAGATGAAGCAGGCTGGATGTTGCCAGAGGGTAAAAATGTACGTGAAAAAGACGGGAAACCACTTGAAATTGAGTTGATGTATAACTCTGCTGAAGTAATCCAAAAAACAATGGCTGAAACATTACAGTCTGAGTGGGCGGGTTTAGGTGTAAAACTAAATATTGTCGGAGTTGAACTTACCACTCAAGTGGAAAGATTCAAAGCGAATGAGTTTGATATGAATTTTTATAGTAACTTTGGTGCACCATATGATCCGCATACTTTCGTAAACATGATGAACACAGAAGGATTTGGATTTAGAGAAGCGATTTCATCCTATCCTAATAAAGAAGAGTTAATGATCCAAATAGCTGAAGTTCAAAAAACAACGGATGAAAACGAACGTCAACAGCTTTACACGGCAATCTTAGGCTCATTACAAGAGCAAAGTGCTATTGTACCTATTTCGTATATTAAGAAAATAGCAATTTATCAAAAGGATGTTTCTAATTTTACATTCCCTGGTAACCGAGATGAACATCCATTTACAGGGATTAGTGTAAACGAGTAAGCGACAGGAGAGGTTTTTATGGGTACTTATGTCTTGAAACGAATAATGACCATCGTTCCAATCTTTCTTATTGCTACTCTACTAACATTCGGAATGATTAACCTATCACCAGTGGATCCAGCTGAGGCATACTTTGCTGCAGCACATATCCAAGCGACAGATGAGATGTTGGAACAAAAAAGACATGAGTTTGGCTTAGATCAACCTCTTCTAATCCAATATGTGAACGCCCTTATTAAGATATGCCAACTTGATTTTGGCATATCTTATGTTACGAATAAACCTGTATGGGAAGAGATTTCTTCGCGATTGCCAGCAACTATTCAGTTAACTATAGGCAGTCTTTTGATTGCAATTTTAGTAAGTATCCCTTTGGGGTTTTTAGCAGGTATAAAGAAGAACAGTGCTATTGATCATTTTAGTCGATTCCTCTCTTTTATAGGGGCATCGATTCCATCATTTTGGCTTGGATATTTATTGATCTTTTTCTTTTCTGTAAAACTAGACCTTTTCCCAGTAGAAGGTACGGGAACTTGGAAGCATTTAATTTTGCCTTCAGTCACGTTGGCTTTCCCTTTAATAGCTTTATATACTCGCCTGTTACGCGCAAGTGCTCTTGATAATTTACAAGAGTCTTATGTGCTTTTTGCACGGACGAGGGGAATTCATGAAAAGATTATAATGGGGAAGCATGTACTAAGAATTGCTATTTCTCCTATGATTACTGGGCTTGGAATGAATTTAGGGAACTTATTGACTGGGGCTATTATTGTAGAGGCAGTCTTTTCGTGGCCAGGGTTTGGGCGGTATTTTATTGATGCTATTTTTAACCGTGATGCTCCTGTTATTCAAGGCTATGTACTATTAGCAGCGGGAGTATTTCTTGTCAGCAACTTAATTGTTGACCTTATTCAAATGTATATTGACCCACGTATTTCCAGAAAAGGAAGGCAGTATCAATGATAGCAATGTTTCGTGGTGTATTAAAAAGTCAAAAAGTGATTGTCATATGTTCTCTAATACTGTGTATATTATTTTTGATCACAATATTTGCTCCGTGGCTTGCACCTAATGACCCGATCGCTGTTAATTTAGCTCATAAATTACAGCCGCCTTCTTTGGATTATCCATTAGGGACAGATCATTTAGGTCGATGTACGTTTTCACGTATCTTATATGGGGCTCGAATATCGTTAGGCTTTGCCTTGCTAATTTTCTTTTCAGCTTTAAGTATTGGTTTAATCATTGGTATCATTGCTGGATATATAGGTGGTTGGGTTGATCAATTGCTAATGAGGATCGGTGATGGTCTTATGGCGATCCCAAGCCTTTTGTTTGTTCTTGGATTTGTTGGTATTTGGGGAGCGGGTCTTAAACAAGTCATTTTAGGGTTAATTCTCGTACAATGGGTTTATTACGCAAGGGTAATACGAGGAATGGTCCTAAGCCTGAAAGAACAGAACTATATTATAGCGGCTAAAATTAGCGGTTCTTCTACATCGACTATCATGAAGAAACATATTGTTCCAAATGTTCTACCATCACTAGCAGTAATGGGAACATTAGAAATGGGTTGGGCAATTATGAATTTATCATCTATGTCCTTTTTAGGCTTAGGTGTGCAACCCCCTACTCCAGAATGGGGGGCGATGATTCTTGAAGGGAAGTCCTATATCAGAACAAATCCTACATTAATGATTTATCCGGGTTTAATGATTATGCTAGTCGTTGTTACCTTTAATTTATTAGGTGAATCACTATCAGAACGGTTTGGGGTTAAACGCCGCTAAATGAAAAAGGACTGTTGAATATATGGAAGCAAATGAGCGAGACATTTTAAATGTAAAAGACTTACATGTGCAAGTAAGAAACAATAAAGGCTTTTCTACACTTGTTCAGGATGTTAATTTTGGAATTAAAAAAGGGAAGATTCTGGGTCTTGTTGGGGAAAGTGGTAGTGGTAAAACTGTTACAAGTATGTCTATTCTACAGCTACATGAGAAGAATATGGATATTAGAGGGAGCATTATACTACAAGATAGGGAATTGAATGGTCTAGAAAACAAAGAAATGCGGAAAGTTCGAGGAAAGGAAATTGCTTTTATTATGCAAAATCCGATGAATGCCTTTACTCCCGTTTTTACGATCGGCCACCAATTTTCTGAGACGATTAGATCGCATACTTCATTAAATAAAAAGCAAGCAAAGGAGCTTGCGACTGATGTGATGGAAAGTGTAAATTTGCCAGATCCCAATAAATTGTTAAAAAGCTATCCATTTCAGTTAAGTGGTGGAATGCTTCAACGAGTTATGATTGCGATGGCTGCATGCTTAAAACCGGCAGTTGTTATTGCAGATGAGCCAACTACAGCACTTGATCTTCATAGCCAATTATTAGTACTTCGTCTATTAGATAAGATTCGTTCTGAGTATGGAACATCTATTCTTCTTATTTCACATGATCTTGGAGTTATTTCAGAGTTAGCTGACGATGTAATCGTGATGCGGCATGGGAGAATAGTAGAAACTGCAAATGTATTAGAACTATTTGATAATCCACAACATGAGTACACGAAGAAGCTGTTAAGAACAAGGCCAACCTTATATTCTCAAAAACAACCCTATTCTTATATGTTGTAACGGGCAAAACGAATTTCCCAAGAGGTGGAACCATTGAGCTTATTAGAGGTAAAACAAGTAAACTTTAGCTATAATTCTAAAAATTTTTTTAAAGGCAAGGTCCAAACAAATAATATTCTTAATGAGATTTCCTTTGTTATTGAAGAAGGAAAATGTTTGGGGTTAATTGGTACAAGCGGAGCTGGGAAAAGTACTTTAGGGAAAGTAATTCTCGGAATTCAACGCCCACAGCAAGGTAAGGTTTTGTTTCAAGGATATGATATTTACAATTTAAATAAAGCTATCAAACAAAAAATACGCCGTGACCTTCAAGTTGTATTTCAGGACTCAAATTCCGCTGTTAATCCCCGAATGACAGCCGAACAAATTATAAGTGAGCCGTTAGAGAACTTTGAAAAGCTATCTATTGGAGAAAAAAGAAGAATGGTCATTGAGCTATTAGAAAGAGTAGGCTTAAGTGAAAGGGATCTAAAAAAATACCCTCACCAATTTAGTGGTGGACAATTGCAAAGGATAAATATTGCTAGAGCAATTGCTCTTCAACCCAAATTAATCGTCCTTGACGAATCAGTTAGTAGTTTAGATATGGTTACACAAAGCTTAATTTTACAATTATTAAGCGACTTAAAAGATGACTTCGGCTTATCTTATCTTTTTATCACACATGATATTAAAGCAGCTTTCTCGATATCTGATCAAATTGGTGTCCTGGAAAAAGGAGAATTGATTGAACTTTACGATTCAAAAGACCAATTTTTTTCATCCAAACACCCTATAGTTAAACGATTAAGAGAATCTATCCTTGCTGAACACCCGCGTTTTCGTACAATTTCAACGAAGGTAAACTGGGTTTGACACAAATAGATTATCTAAATAATCGCGAAGTTAGATAGGATAAAATGTAAATTTTTGGTTCTAACGATGACTCTAAAAAGTTAGTAAGACATTTGCGTAAGGACAGGGAAACCTGTCTTTTTCTACATAATGAAAGAGATTATACTTTGTAATTATTAGGTAATTGTTGGTTAGGATTTATGAGTGTTCTTAAAGCGGGTATGTATCATGATGGAATAAAAATTTCAGGTCTAGGTAAGCCCCAAATTACCAGGCAATAATGGTTAACTGTAAAAGATAAACAAGTAGCTTCAACCGTTTAAGATATACATCAAGCAGGAGGAATTTATGAAATTGGCAACAGATTCTATGGTCTTAAATAACACTGCGCCTTATAGTCATAGGGAGTATTTGGTGTTGGCCATCCCACTCATAATATCTGGAATTTCAACTCCTATTTTAGGGGCTGTTGATACAGCGGTAGTAGGAAGAATTCCTGACCCGGCTTCAATTGGGGGAGTCTCTGTTGGAGCCGTTATATTTAACACGATGTACTGGCTGCTTGGTTTCCTACGAGTGAGTACAAGTGGATTTACCGCTCAGGCAGGAGGGGCAAATAAACAAAGTGAAATAATCCTTTCTTTTCTAAGGCCAATGATATTGGCTATATTGTTTGGCTTCTTGTTTATCGTTTTACAGAATCCTATCCTTGCCATTGCCTTATCATTAATTGGAGGAAGTGAAGCTGTATCATCCTTTGCCTCAACTTATTTTTCTATTCGAATTTGGGGAGCACCATTTATTCTACTAAACTATGTCATTATTGGTTGGCTTATTGGAATGGGGAAGGTTCGCTTAGCTTTGACTATTCAAATATGGATGAATGTTTTAAACATTATATTAGATCTTGTTTTTGTTTTAGGATTAGGAATGGGAATTAAGGGCGTTGCTTATGCTACTCTTATAGCTGAGGTTAGTGCTGTTGTATTAGGGGCATGGCTTTTGTATTTGACGAATAAAGAGAGATTAGCTGGTATAAAGTTATCGATGTTGCTAGAAAAAGAACCCATTCTAAAAATGATGAAAATGAACAGGGATTTAGTCTTGAGGACTGTATGTTTGCTCACAATGACAGTAATATTTACTTCTATGGGGGCAGGCCTGGGTGAAGTGACGTTAGCAGCCAATGCCATCCTACTACAAATTCACTATATTATAGCTTATTTATTTGGTGGTTTTGCCAATGCCTCAAGTATCTTAGTTGGCAGAGCTATAGGTGGGGCAAATCTGTTCCTTTATAAGCGGGCATTTACTCTTTCAGCTCTTTGGGGATTAGCTTCAGCAATCTTTTTGAGTTTAAGCGTATTTATCTTTGGTAATAGTATTATAGCTTTCTTTACGACAATTCCAGAAGTAAAGGCTGTATCAGAAAATTATTTAGTGTGGATGCTTGTGTTTCCGATCTTAGGATTCTGGGGTTTGCAGTTAGAAGGAATTTTTTCTGGTGCTACTGAAGCAAAATCCATCCGTGATTCCATTACTTTAGCATTGATTGTCTTTTTAATAGCGCTTTGGTTTTTTGTCCCTTTATATCAAAATCACGGATTATGGATCTCGTTTGTAGTATTTAGTTTATCCCGTTCTTTCTTTTTATCGTTATTTGTGCCCAAATTGACTCGTGAAAAGTTTTCTAACAAAAACTAAACTTCAGAAGTCTATTACCTTAGTAAATAATAACACTAAAAATGCTAACATATTGCTAACGCAATCCAGTAAAAACGGTTAATTCCCGTTAAAGATGTTACAGACAAAATTTAACAAAACATTGATATACAGCACTCTACGCACACCAGGTTAAAGATATTACACACTCTCACCTTAGGGGCGGCATGATGTAAGGCTCTTAAGCCCTACATTTAAGAAATAGTTAAGGCTATTTTTTACCCGTCTTTCTCTCATTTTGAGAAGTAATCATGTAAAAAACTTATATCAATAGCAATAACCACTTCCTATTAAAATGTAGGGAGTGGTTTTTTGTTGTTAAAATTCGCTTATCAAGACTTTTGGGATGACAGACGCTTCAAGAACACAAATCCCTTCCTTCCCAATATATTTATCCTTTCTTATAAAATAATTAGGGATGTTCTTATTAATATAGTGGTTGTTTCACAGGACAAGGAGGAAATCCATGTATATCCTGAATCGTATACATATCATATTGCATTAAGGCGAATTGTGCTTGTTATAGGTATTTCATAACAAGAAGCTTTCCATCAGAGACCCCGCATAAAACCCCTGAAGTTCCTGTTCCATCTACGAACGAGATTCCAATAGGCTGAAAGTACGGAATTTTCTGTTGCCAAGGCATAGGCTGACGCTCCTTCCACTCTAATGTATAACCCATAGAGTGTTTAAGTGCCTGTATGAATTTAGTAGATATGAACATGTGTACCATTAGTGCATAGGTTATTGTATCAATTAAATTTATGCAGGGAGCCTATTATGAATAGATATTACTTTAATCCATATATGAGAATTTCTGGTGTAGTTGCTTCAGTAACTGGCGATGTAACTGGTGACTTGATCCCTGATATTGTATACGTGACCGGTTACAGTGAATCAGATGTTTCCATAATACAAAATATGATACTCGGAATCCGTGATGGAGCGATAGGAGTTTCTGTTAGTATTCCCTGAAGAAAAATATGGGATATAATCCTATGCTGTTTTTGGGGGATTTTACTGTACATTGCTTAGTAAGAATATTGAGTAAAAGCATCGTTAATATGTTATATTGCTGGGACTATTAACGTTTTTCAATAAATGTTTGCGATGAATGAGTAGTTACTTGTATAGTAAGTTGTTCTTTTGGTTTAATCACTCTAACATCATTCGTTTTGCTTCGAAATATAAAGCTTGAATAAATTTCTTTATATTAATTCGTGTAGAAGTAAATGCTGGTTTTGATT
The DNA here is from genome assembly GCF_016908495.1 of Rossellomorea pakistanensis. Classification (GTDB taxonomy): domain Bacteria; phylum Bacillota; class Bacilli; order Bacillales; family Bacillaceae_B; genus Rossellomorea; species Rossellomorea pakistanensis. The sequence continues at coordinate 21,426 of NZ_JAFBDZ010000009.1, forward strand.
CATTTTTTAACTCTGTCAACTTTTTGCGAACCATAGTAAAATCAAAAAACTGGGAAGAATACTTTTCAAATTTTGCATTTGAAAAGTCCGTAAGTCCTAAAGAGGCTAAGTGGTTCAATGACTGGTAAACAGTTCTTCGAACACGTTGTTTAGAGGCTTTTGCTTCCCTTCTTAAATCCCCTTCATCAGCAGTAGCCCCAAGCTTTTTATTTGCTAAATATTCATAAATTTCATTAAGAGATGGTAACCCGTGTTCAAAAGTATTCTTTTTCTCATAATTAAATAAAAAAGCTAATATTTCTATTAAATCTTTGCTGCCGCATTCACCGGTAATACCCAATTCTGTCAAAAGTAATTCACCATAATTTTTAATATTATATTCTTTAAAAGATGGCTCCTTTTTATTCAACATAGTATCCATTTGAAGTACAGTATTTAATGACTTTTGAATGTCTTGAATTGATTTTTCTAGGCGTGTATGTTCCATTACTTTTCGGATAACAGCTAATACTTCTATTTTATTAATTGGCTTTATAATGTAGTTTTCTATTCCAAGTGTATATGCTTTACTAATTAGTTCTTTTGACTCTATTTGAGAAATCATTATGATTTTACCCTTAAAAGTCGGTTTAATAGATTGAATCGTTTCAAGACCATCACGAGTTGGCATTAATAAATCAATCAATAAAATATCAACCTTTTTTAAGTTTAAAGTTTCTCCATTTAAGAATGCACCATCATCGGATTCTCCAACTACTTGTCCGAGATCTTCATCCTCGATAAATTGAGCAAGCATGGAACGAACTGTTACATCATCATCTGTTATATAAAAGTTCATATAGTATTCTCCTTTTCAACCAAATTATCAACTGGCAAACAAATAATGAAAACTGTTCCTCTTTCGTTTGGGCCTTGTTTGAAGGTGATGTTCCCATTGAGCTTTTTGACCATATCCTCTACAAAAGTTAATCCTATACCTGTTGAGGGATTTCCCATTCCGTCAAATTTAGAAGTGAAACCAGGTTTAAAAATTAATTCCCTATTCTTATCTAGAATACCTGGACCGTCATCTTCGATCTGAAATTGAACCGAATGATGTTTTAAACTTACCTCTATATTGATGGCTCCTTTTACTTTAATAGCTTCTACAGCGTTTGCAACTAAATTATTAACAATCGATAGAATTGTGTAAATGTGGTAATGGGGGTGACTCCCATTAATGTTATAACTAAAAAGAATATCTTTTTCTAATAGGTGTGCATACTTTTCATTTGCACGTACAATTATTTTAATTAGATCATTAATATTGACATAATCTGTAAAACTTTCATTTGAGATAAGTTTTGATAAGCCTGCGAAAATTCTCTGATTATCTTTTTTAATCTCATGTATTTCACCAGCTATTTCTAGTAATTGTTGACGGACTTTTTCAATACATTTATTATCTACAACCTCCTTTTCAACTAATTCTCTATATAATTCATAAGTTTTCATTGTAATCTTTTCCGAACTTTGAAGTGTTTTTTTTAAATGAATAGTTTCCTCATATAAATTAGATACATGTAATAACATATGTTCATTTCGCTTTCGAACTTCTATCTCTTGAGACTGTGCTTCATATAGTTTCATCATACTAAAAACCCCTAATACCATAAAGCTATGAGAAAGAGCAGTAAAGAACATTTCAAATAATGAACCGGAAGTAATTGTGACTTCAAATATAATATATTGTATGAAAATCTCTACAAAGTTCGACAATATTTCAATAGTTATTCCAAAGGTACCAATGACTAATAGACGACGATGAAAACGATTAATTTTTAATAAATAAAAAAGACAAGTATAAGTAAAGTAAAAGAAAAAACTAGGGTAATGAGTTTCAAAAGAAGTTAACCAGTTAAAGTTTGCCTCTAACATAAAATCTAGTAGAATACGAAAAAACACAACAAGTATAGCTGTTAAAAAACCTGGGATAATGGCAGTTTTTCTTAAAAACAGTAGAAGTAAGAAAAGAGTTGGTGGTCCTAAGCTAACTCGAAATGTTTCATTAATAGGATAAAAGTTTATTTCTCCTGCTAATGGAACAAAAAATATCATAATTAAAATAATGATACGGTCTTTTCTTAATAAAGGATACATATCCAAAACGATCACTTCCGGTTTAAAGATTTCCTAATAGTAACGTTAGTTTATATAAAAAGTTCTTCTGAATCAACCGACACGTTATCTGAAAATTAAATAAGTTTTTTAGATCTATTTGTAGCATTCGGTTTCTTTTTGTAGCTAGGTTATTAAAATAACTTATATTGTGGAAACGCTTAAAGGAGGTGTCATTCATTTAAAAAAGAGTAGATTATCAATTGGTTTCCGAGGAGAAATACTTTAATCATTTAGTAATAGCACAAACGGGGGGAAAACCAATTATAATCTTTCTTTAGAAAAGTTAATTATATCCCACAACGAGGTAACAGGTTAATAAATAACTGCTTTATTTTAAAACAGAGAGGTGATTCTTGTGGTAGAAAGTTTGATTAATTGGGGTAATACAATTCTATGGTCCTATGTTTTAATAGCTTTACTAATTGGTTTGGGAATTTATTTTACTTTCCGAACAAAATTTGTTCAAGTGGCAAATCCAAGAGAAATGTTTCGTTTACTAAAGGAAAGTCCTACAAATAGTGATGGAAAGAAAGGAGTTTCATCATTTGGAGCCTTTTGTATTAGTGCAGCATCAAGAATTGGTACAGGAAATCTAGCTGGTGTAGCTATTGCAATTACATTAGGAGGTCCAGGTGCTGTTTTTGGATGTGGGTAGTCGCAATCTTCAGTGCAGCACTAAGTTTTATTGAAAGTACGTTAGCTCAAGTCTATAAAGTTAAAGATTCAAATGGATTCAAAGGTGGACCGGCCTACTATATGGAAAAAGCACTTGGTGCAAGAGGGATGGGAATTGTTTTTGCACTTTTAATCACCTTCTGTTTTGGACTTGCTTTTAATTCCGTTCAATCAAATACCATTTCAATAGCATTTGAGGAAGCATTTAGTACGAACCGCCTTGTTATCGGTATGGTCTTATCTGTATTAACTGGTTTCGTTATTTTTGGTGGGGTAAACCGTATTGCTAAAGTGTCTCAGGTGGTTGTACCAGTTATGGCAATATTTTATTTAATTTTGGCAGCATATATAGTCATTTTAAACATTAGTGAACTTCCAAGGGTCATCAGCCTTATCTTTACCAGTGCATTTGGCTTGAACGAAGTTGTTGCTGGTGGGGTAGGTGCTGCAATAATAAATGGGGTAAAACGCGGATTATTTTCTAATGAAGCTGGTATGGGTAGTGCACCTGTTGCAGCAGCTACGGCAGATGTAAGCCATCCGGTAAAACAGGGGTTTATACAAACGTTAGGTGTTTTTGTTGATACATTATTAATTTGTAGTGCTACAGCGTTCATTATTTTATTATCTGGAATTTCTGGAGAAGGACTAGGCGGCATTCAGCTTACTCAAAGTGCATTAGCTAGCCACGTTGGACCATGGGCAAGTATTTTTGTAGCCATTACGATCCTATTACTTTGCTTTAGTTCAATTATTGGTAATTATTATTACGCTGAATCAAATATTGGTTTTATTAAGGAAAACAAAGCAGCTATCTTTATCTTTCGTTTAGCTGTGTTAGGAATGATCCTTTTTGGTTCCGTATCAAACTTAAGCATGGTTTGGAATTTAGCTGATCTTTTTATGGCACTTATGGCAATCACGAACTTAATCGCTCTAGCTTTAATTGGGAAAATTGCAATAGCCGTATTAAAAGACTACTTGAAGCAGAAAAAAGAGGGGAAAGATCCTGTATTTTATGCTAGCAATATTAAAGGACTTAAAAATGTAGAATGCTGGAAAGATGAAAATGTCGAGGTGCGAAAAGAAGCATAAAATCATACACACGTACAATTTTCACAAAAACAAAGTATTTATATTATTTGTATCGCTAAAAAAAGTCAATTTTCTGCTAATAAAGATATCCCTATCTGATCAACTTGGTTAAGCGAAAATATAAAAATTATTTTTTAATTGATTTGTAGTGTTTTGTATTTTTTCGTAGCATAGATTCTAAACTGAATTATATCTATTAGACCAAAATTACGGAAGCGCTTACAGGGGGTGGGGGAGTGTTTCAGCAAAAGATAAAAGAAATAGATCCTATAAGTGACTTTAAGGAGGAAAAATATCTGGAGGAATGGGTCATGAAATACCGTTCACTAGGTATGAAAGGAAGATGTGCTGACTATATTCCAGCTTTAGGAGAGTCCAATCGATCGGATTTAGGAGTTTACATGATTAATTCGAATGGATTTGAGATGAAGGCAGGGGATTGGAATGTTCCTTTTACTTTGCAAAGTATCTCAAAAGTCATTAGTTTTATTGCTGCATGTTTAGACCGTGGAATTCCCTATGTTTTAAATCGTGTTGATGTAGAACCAACAGGGGATGCATTTAACTCGATCATTCGATTAGAAATGCATAAACCAGGTAAACCGTTTAATCCAATGATAAACGCGGGAGCGATTACAGTAACATCCCTTCTTAATGGGGACTCACCAGAGCAAAAGTTAGAATCAACCTATGCATTAATAGAAAAAATGATTGGGAAGCGACCAACATTTAATGAAAATGTATTTCAATCTGAGTGGAAAACAGCAAATCGAAATAGAGCATTAGCTTATTATTTGAAAGAAAATGGATTTTTAGAGTCTGAGGTAGAAGATGTTCTAATGGTTTACTTAAAACAATGTTCAATCGAAGTTACGACAAAAGATATTGCGTTAATTGGATTAATTTTATCACAGAATGGATATGACCCAATTCATAAAAGGCAAGTCTTTCCTAAACAAATAGCCAAGTTAATAAAAGGTTTAATGCTAACTTGCGGAATGTATAATGCTTCAGGAAAGTTTGCAGCATTTGTTGGAATACCTGCAAAAAGTGGAGTGTCAGGTGGGGTTATGGCATCTGTACCAGCTAGATGTCGACAAAAGAACCTTTTCCAAACGGGTTGTGGGATTGGTATTTATGGACCTGCTATAGATGAATGTGGAAACAGCCTGGCGGGTGTTGAGTTATTAAAACATCTTACTGAGGTATATGACTTTAGTATTTTTTAATACTTAAAAAATAATAGGGTTTGACGGACAACTACAAATAGTAATGATAGATTCCTTGAAAAGACTTTTCATACAACCCTGTCCTATTAGGTAGATATTTGTTTATCAGCATATATGGTTGGCATAAGAAAATCTTCTCAAGCTTCTAGTGATGGATAGGCTGGGTTATTTACAACATTCTAATCTATATAAATAGTTTAAATCATTTTATTTGGAGGAATTTTTCTCGTGTGGATCATCACATCTCATTCAAATAACGACATGAAAATATTTGAATTTTGCACTGAAAAAGAAGCAAGAGAAGCTTTTAAGAGAATACAAGGTTATAAAATACTAACCGAAGTGATTTACTTTAATGATATTTATTTAGTTGAACAAGATAGTGTCAAAGAGACATTCACGATTTAAAATATATATTCCTATTTTTGGACCAAGAGTAATTTTATTAATGATAAAGGAAAGTTATGAAGGGGGTATTATATTGAAGAAGCTGCTGTTACTTACTACAGGTGGGACAATAGCATCATTAGAAGGAGAAGATGGACTAGCACCTGAGCTGAAAGCAGATGAAATGTTAAGTCATCTATCAGAAAGAAATCAACTCTGTCAGATTGATAGTAAGCCTTTGATGAATATAGATAGTACAAATATGCAACCAGAAAATTGGGCTAAAATAGCAAAATCGATATATGAGCATTACCATGATTATGATGGTTTCGTTATTACACATGGGACAGATACAATGGCTTACACTTCAGCTGCGCTTTCTTATATGCTACAAAATGTTGGAAAACCAATTGTCATAACTGGATCACAAGTCCCAATTGCCTTTCAGAAAACAGACGCTAAAAGAAATATCTCTGATGCAATCCGGTTTGCTTGTGAAGAAATCGGAGGAGTATATGTTGTTTTTGATGGGAGAGTCATTTTGGGGACAAGAGCTATTAAATTGAGAACGAAAAGCTATGATGCGTTTGAAAGTATTAATTACCCTTACGTCGCTTTTGTTAATAATGAGGACATTCATTATAATACACCAGTCGATACGTTAAAGAATAAAGAGATTAAGTTAGATATATCCCTTTGTAAAGATGTTCTATTAATTAAATTATATCCAGGCATAAAGCCAGAATTCTTTGACTCTCTAAAAAATTTATGTAAAGGGATTGTGATTGAGAGTTATGGGAGCGGTGGTATTCCATTTGAAAGAAGAAACATTGTTGAAAAATTAAATAATTTAGCAAAATGTGGAATGTCCATTGTCATTACTACTCAATGTCTAGAAGAAGGAGAAGATATGGATATATATGAAGTTGGGCGAAAAGTCGATCATGAAATCATTATTCGTTCGAGAAATATGAATACAGAAGCCATTGTTCCTAAATTAATGTGGGCATTAGGCAAGACACAGGAGCCACAAAAGGTGAAGAAGATAATGGAAACACCGATTGCAGATGACTTACATTTTAAATCTTACGACGGGAGTGAAGAAAATGGTAAGAGACAAGAATGCATACCGAATTGAGAGAGATTTTCTTGGTGAAAAGGAAATACCTGCAGATGTTTATTATGGAATACAAACATTACGGGCAGTAGAAAACTTTCCAATCACTGGCTATAAAATTCATACAGAAATGATAAAAGCGCTAGCAATGGTTAAAAAAGCAGCAGCGCTTGCCAATATGGATAGCATGCGCCTATATGAAGGACTTGGTAAAGTGATAGTTCAATCCACAGATGAAATTCTAGAAGGAAAGTGGCACGAGTATTTTATTGTTGATCCAATCCAGGGAGGAGCCGGTACATCAATGAATATGAATGCAAATGAAGTCATTGCAAACCGTGCGCTTGAACTACTTGGTCATAATAAAGGAGAATACGGGAAATTGAGCCCTAATAGTCATGTGAATATGTCACAATCAACAAACGATGTATTTCCGACAGCTATCCATATCTCGACTCTTAATATGCTTAATAAACTTCTGGATACCATGAATGACATGTTAGATGTTTTTAAGAAGAAAGCTCAGCAATTTGACCATATTATAAAAATGGGACGTACCCATCTACAAGATGCTGTACCAATTCGTCTTGGTCAAGAATTTGAAGCTTACAGCCGTGTATTGGAACGTGATATTAAACGGATTGGACAAACACGCCATCATCTTTATGAAGTAAATATGGGAGCGACGGCTGTAGGGACAGGGTTAAATGCTGACCCAAAGTATATAAAAAATGTTGTAAAGCACCTTGCAGACATTAGTGGCTTACAGCTTGTAGGAGCTGAACACCTTGTCGATGCAACCCAAAATACGGATGCTTACACTGAAGTGTCAGCAGCATTGAAGGTATGTATGATGAATATGTCCAAAATAGCGAATGACTTACGGTTGATGGCATCCGGTCCTCGTGCAGGATTTGGTGAAATTACTTTACCGTCACGTCAACCTGGTTCCTCTATAATGCCAGGAAAAGTAAATCCAGTAATGCCAGAGCTTATTAACCAAGTCGCCTTTCAGGTTATTGGAAACGACCATACGATTTGCTTAGCCTCTGAAGCAGGGCAGCTTGAATTAAACGTGATGGAACCAGTATTGGTTTTTAACTTGCTTCAATCCATCAGCATTATGAACAATGCATTCAGTAGCTTTACTGAATTTTGTTTAACAGGTATTGAAGCAAATGAAGATCGGATGAAAGAATATGTTGAAAAAAGTGTGGGATTACTTACAGCTGTAAATCCACACATAGGGTATGAAGTTGCATCCCGAATTGCCCGGGAAGCCATCTTAAAAGGTAAATTGATTCGAGAGCTTTGCCTGCAATATGATGTTTTGACTGAGGAAGAGCTTGATTTAATTTTAAATCCATATGAAATGACAAATCCTGGTATTTCTGGTAGTGCTCTTTTGGAACGAGTGTAACAAACTATACTTATATATATAAGATATAATTTCTATTTGAATAATCATCCCTAATAAGAGTCATAGTTTGATAGTCAAAGTTTTTCGTTGTTTAATTTATTTTATACATTTGCTATGAATCTCTTGATCTAGGGATGACTGAAAAGAAAGATGAATGTTTAAATATATAATTTGAGATTTGAAAGCGTTTTAATATTAGGGGGAGTAGGAGTGAGGAATGTACGATTACCATCAATGTTTGAGATTGTCTTCACATTGGGATTGTTTTTAGTCATTGTTTTTTCATTTACCACTATATTTGATTTACCGATACAGCTTGCGCTCTTTATATCGTGGTTCATTGTTATTTTACTTGGATTACGCTTAGGACACCGATACCAGCAATTACAAGGAGCTATAACAAGTGGGATTTCAAACGGTCTTGAGGCGATTTTAATTCTCATTGTAGTCGGTGCTCTTATCGGTACTTGGATTGCAGGAGGAGTCGTACCAACACTTATTTATTACGGTTTGGAGTTTATCCACCCGAGCATTTTCTTATTAGCTACACTCGTCACTTGCTCGATCACATCATTGGCAACAGGTACGTCATGGGGAACAGTGGGGACTGCAGGAATCGCGATGATGGCAATTGGAGAGGGAATGGGTATCCCTTTGCCACTTGTAGCTGGTGCTGTTCTTTCTGGTGCATACTTCGGAGATAAGCTATCTCCACTTTCTGACAGTACCGTACTTGCAGCAACAATGTCGAAAGTTGATGTTATTGCACACGTACGTGCCATGTTATATTTGGATATCCCTGCATACATCATTACTGCTATTCTTTTTACTATAGTAGGGTTTATGTATGACGGGAAAAATACAGATTTAGAAAAAGTGGAATTTCTGAAAGCGGCATTACTGGAAAACTTTAATATTCAGATCTGGATGCTTATTCCGGCGATATTTGTCATTCTAATGCTAGCACTGAAACAACCTTCTGTACCAACTATTGCTGCTGGTGCTCTCTTAGGAACCATTTGGGCTATTGCATTTCAAGGGATAGATTTTCCCATAGCTCTTGGTACTGCTTATAATGGTTTTTCTATAGCTACAGGTGTTGAGTTTATGGACAATCTTCTGAATCGTGGGGGAATCCAGGGAATGCTAGGTTCAATCGTCGTTATTATTTTTGGATTAGGATTTGGGGGTCTACTTGAACATCTAGGAGTACTAAAAGTAATAGTATCTAAATTCCAGAACAAGTTAACTTCAGCAGGCAATGTGACTTTATCAACATTACTTGTAGCCTTTTTAGCGAATGCATTTGGTTGTGCTATGTACGTGTCACTTATTTTAACACCCAAGATTATGGAAGAAAACTATGATAATTTAAATATAGACCGGAGAGTTTTAGCTCGAAATTCTGAAGTCGGTGGTACACTAACATCCGGAATGATTCCATGGTCTGACAACGGGATTTTCATGGCAGGCATTTTAGGAATAGCTACCTTTTCCTATGTTCCTTTTATGTGGTTAAGTTTTGTTTCCATTTTACTTGCGATCATTTATGGTTATACAGGAAAATATATCTGGTACACTAAAAATGACGTACAAGTACTTCAAAAGCAAGCCAACTAAATAAATCTCTACAATTTTAACTTTAAAAATATTTAGTGAAAAGTGTTAAAGGGAAGTAAGAAACTTAATCCTAAAGATTTATTCTGAACTCTCTTATCATCCTAACAACTTAAAAATGAAACTTTCGGACATTATTTTCTCTTTTTCTGTTTTAAATTATTTCTAGTTTATAACTGCTCATCCAATTAATTTCTTAAATAATAATATCTATTTTGAGAAAAGACCTTTTATCAATTAAGCTACTGATGAAAGGTCTTTTCTATAATTTGAAGGCTTTTATCACAGTACTGTGTAATGTCTCTTTCATTTAACAGCATGAACGTATATGCAAAGAATATTTACTGTAATTAAAAAAATCAGCAAGACTTAATAAAATTAGAATGCTATTTGTAGGTGAACGATTTAACGCTTGACTCCAAGATAAATAGGTGAAACCCCATTCAATTGAATACCTCAAGCAAAGGGATGATTAGCTCTTTTTGTTTCGTATCGCTGGGCGATATAACTTGCAAATAAATCTAAAAACCTTCATATTTAATAGAAAAGGAGGTCCGATATGCGACGTGATATACAACCGAATGAACGAGCTTTCTCTTCTAAGGAAGTGGCAGAAGAAGTAGGGATTGCAACACCCACAGTTCGAAAGTATGGCCAAATCTTAGAGCGGAATGGTTATGAGTTTTTGAAAGATGGCGATCGACGTATCTTTGTTCAATCTGACATTGTAGCGCTTATAGCGTTACGCGATACGGACAAACCCCTAGACGATACAGCTAAAGACCTTGTGAATCAACAAAAAGAAAGGTTAGAAGAATCCAATGAAACAGAGATTACGATAACCGATACATATGAAAATTTACCTCATGACCCCAATCAATTAAAAGAGGTTTTAATGTTTTTAGTCAATGAACTCGCAGCAACACGTGAAATGAATGTCCAACTGACAAACGATATGTCAGAGCTTAAAACAAAGGTTTCCCGACTCCAGCAAGATCATCATATTATAAGTTCTAGTATTGGAAATTCAGCACAAAAAACTAATGCTAAAATTGAAAAATTAACGGAACAACAAAATAGCCATTACGAAACATTGCTGCAACAAGAAAAACAAAAAAGTGAACTCTTGCAAAAAGAAATACAAACTATAAGGGACGAGCAGAAAAAAGAATGGAGTTCACAAAATGATTTTAATAAGCGTTTAGAAGAAGCGATACAAAAGCCTAAAGAAAAATGGGCATGGCTTTTCTCCATATTCCGAAAATAAGGTACCTGTTTAAAGTTTTTATGCTGAAGGGTGTAAAGATTTGTGGAAGGAAATTTTTGGTGTAGAAAATTTAAGCGGTACGCATCCAAACATTATACAAAACTTGAAGTAAGCAAAAAGAATGATTGATGACATGGGAGTTGAGGTGGTTAAGAACCTTAATAAAAAATATGAGTCATCCTTAATAGAGTTCCTTTAAAGGGTGGATCGGCTTTTTTGTTTCGTATCGCTGGGCGATATAACTTGCCATTAAAACCCCAGAGCCTTCATCTTTATGAAAAGGAAGTCGTATGCGACATGATATACATCTGAATGAACGAGCATTCACTTCTAAGTAAGTAGCAACACCTACTGATCGAAAGTGTGGCCATATTTTAGAGTGAAAAGGATATGAGTTCTTAAAAGAGGCAACCCACGTATCATTGTTCGAAGCGTTTATAGCGTTGCCCGATACGAACAAGTCCCCTAGACGATACAGCTAAAGAGCTTGTGTATTAACAAAATGAAAGATTAGAATTTAACCAATGAACTCGCAGCCGCGTGTGAAGTGAATATCCAACTGATAAAACGATATGTCTCAGTTTAAAACAAAGGTTTCCCGACTCCAACAGTTCATCATGTCCTAAATAGTGTTCCTCAAGAAATGGGATATTCAACCTTTTTTTGAGTTTCGTATCGCTGGGCGATATACCTTGCAAATAAATCCCTAGAACCTTTATCTTTAAGAAAAGGAAGTCTGATATGCGACATGATATACGTCTGAATGAATGAGTATTCTCTTCCGAGGGGGGCAGAAGGAGTGGTAATGCAAGCACCCACTGTTCGAAAGTATGGCCAAATTTTGAGGGAAAAGGATAAGAGTTCTTAAAAGAGGGTAACCCACGTATCTTTGTTCAATCCGACATCGGAGCGCTTATATCGCTACCCGATACAGGCAATTCTCTAGACGATATAGAGAAGACCTTGTGTATCAACAAAATGAAAAATTAGAAGCAACAAATGAAACAGAGGTTGCGATATCTGATACATTTAGAATTTAACCTATTGACTCCAATCAATTAATAGAAATCACTATTTTTCAAATTTCAACAAATTCCCGGGAAATAACTACAAATTATGAGTAGATATCGACAAAAATTAGAAGCATTTAAACAAACATTTGAATTTTTTACTGATAAGAAAGTAGACATACTCTAGAATTCCAATCCTCAATGCTGTTAATTTTACTCATAGCTTTTTTATCTTCTGTTTTGAAATGTATATGGAAGATTCATTTGTTGACCTATTGAAAATAAGAACTTCATTAGGTAAAAAAACTATTATTTTTTGTATTCAATTTTTAACTGGTAATTCTCGTCATAATGAGAATGTAGATGATAAAGAAGTCACTCTCATTAGAGGGTGGTTTTTTTGGTGAATAAAAAGGGGGGGTAACTATGGAACATAAGTCTGTCACCAAAATGTGGGAGAACTACACGAAAATATCAGATACTAGCAATAAGACCTATAATTCCTGGCATTTTTGTCATGAGAAGGAAGATGCTGATCACTTAGCTCAATTAGTAAAAGACGGAATTAAAACAGCGACTTCTTCTTTGCACTTGTTTTACGAGTTAGAAGGGGAAAGTCTTCCAAAGCGCGGTCAGTTGGATATTATCACAAACTGGGAGGGAATAGCCCAAGCAATTATAGAAACAGTAGACGTAAGGGTTATTCCATTTAAAGAAGTTAATGCAGACTTCGCTTATAAAGAAGGAGAGGGCGATCGCTCTTTAAACTATTGGAGAAAGGTACATGTCGACTTCTTTTCAGCAGAATTAGCAGCGATAAACCAATCATTTTCTGATGAAATGTTGGTAGTATGTGAGGAGTTTAAGATTGTCTATATGTAGTGGATTAAGCCGTATTACACATATTATTAATCCCCTTAGATTAAAAAATCTAAGGGGATTTTTATATGGATTCGACAAAAAACTCCATCAGTAAAATTAAGTATAAATACCTATGAGTTTTTACAATTAAGTCAAAACCCAACTATACCGCGAAGAAAGAGAAGTATTTATCTATTTTTCAGAATATTCCTCCGGTTATATCGTCTAAAACTCCCGGAAAAAACCCTTACCTTCAAACTAATTTTAGTATAAAAATCCTAGACATAATTCGACAAAATCCTACGGTTATTGACCAATTTACAAACAAATGGTAGAAATTATATAGAAAAAAGGTATGAACAAAATGTGAATAAATGTTTCAATTTGGAAAATAGTGGTAAATGTGCGAGAATTTACAATATGTTCCGGATGTCTCTTACATTTGTACCATTTTCAGATAATACTGACATCATATTGAGATTCTGTACGTAAGTAGAGGAGAGAAAGAAGGGAAGGGCCGAAAGATGCTGGAGTCGAAAAGGAAAGCTATTATATTTATTGTTTTATCACTTCTATTAGCATTAACTGCTGGTTTTTTAGTTTTGAAGAAAGTACAAGCGTTAAATACTAACCTTGGGACGACTGTACAAGTGTATGTAGCAAGTGATGAGATTTCATCACGGTCAATTATTACACCTAATAACGTTAAGACAGAGGAAATACCTAAGAAATATTTGAAAAAGTATCACGTTACAGAAGTCAAAGATCTAGCAGGAAAAGTATCCGTTGTCCCTTTGTCAGAAGGGGATATTATTACTAAAAATATTCTTAAAGATGTTTCAGCTGTAGTAGAGGAGAACAATCGTCTTATTACTTTAATGAAATCTGAAAGAGTATTTTTCGACCAACGACTAGAGGCGTTAGATAGAGTAGACATCATTGTTTCCCACAGGTTCAATGATAAAGAAGAGACGTCCATATTTATGAAGGATGTAAAAGTGGCTATGGTTGCTAAAAAGGATAATGATTTCCAAGGTGTACAATTAGAAGTTCCTTTAGATAAAGCACCCGAGTTAATACATATGCAGAACTATGCAGATAGCTTACGGATAATAAAAGCAAATGTCGAAAAAAAAGAAGAACAAGAGAAAGCGTCTAAGAAAGAGGCTGAACCAGCCAAGGAAGAAACACCTGCACCGAAAAAGGAAGAAAAGCCTAAACAAGAACCTGCTAAAAAGCCTGCAGAAGAAAAGCCAAAAGAAAAACCAGCTGAGAAGCCTGCAGAAAAACCTAAAGAGTAATGAAAAAAGCAACAGTAGTTAATGGCGGAGGGAATTTATGAATAAACAAAATCAACTTTTCCTCATTGGAGAAGAAAACGAACTATATGAAAATATCACAGCCCATTTACCAGCATATGAGTTATTACATATTTCAGTAGAGAATTGGTCTGAAGATCTAAGAAGGTATGATCCTACTATTATCGTTGTGTATCAAGGAGAGAATACTCTTTCAACCCAAATCATTCAGGAAATCTATAATGAGTTCCCTAATGTATCCATTCTATATGTACATAGTGAACAAGATTTTTCACTTTTGAGGGATGTTACACGAGCGGGTGCAGAAGATTTTCTAATTGCTCCTAGTGAAATTGATACATTGGAAAGTAGAGTGAACCACTTTTGGCAGGAACAGCAGTCAAAAATGGAAGCAGCTGTTTCTTCAGGGAGCTATAAGAAAGGGAAAGGGCAAATATTTGCCTTTTATAGCGGCAAAGGCGGGACAGGCAAAACCTTTCTTAGTACCTCTTTTGCCCAAACCTTAAAGCTAGAATCTACTGCTCAGGTGATTCATCTTGACTTTAATTTTCAATTTGGTGGGGCTGAAACTTATCTTGGAATTGAAAGCAACCGTTCCTTAATCGATTTAAAGCCTGTAATCAATGAGCTTAATGAACACCATATCCGAAATGTTTCCGAGAAAGAGGAACATTCCAAGCTTGAGGTCCTTCTTAGTCCAAGAGATGCGGAAATGGCGGAGAAGGTCGATGAAGAATTTATGATCCGTCTGTTAAGAGCGTGCAAAAGAAGCTACGATTTCATTGTGGTGGATTTGCCATCCTCAATAGATGAGAAAACGTTCAACGTTTTAGAAGAAGCAGATCGAATTTATTATGTTATGACACTGGATACACCGGCTATTCGTGTCTTAAAGCACGTTGAAGACCTCTTTAAGAGACTGGGTCTTCAAACGGAGGAACGACTGGAGCTTATTCTTAATTTTAAGGGAAGAGAAAATGAATTAACGAAAAAGGATCTAGAAAAGTTCATCCACTTTCCAGTATCTGTAGAAATTAGAAGAGATATTAAAGGGGTTCAATCAGCCGTCAATCAAGGGGTGCCGCTGAGGAAAGCAACAAAAGAAAAGAAATTAATTCCCCCTGCTAAAGACATTCAAAAATGGGTTACGTCAATGTTGAAATAGTAACCAATCAAAGGAAGGGAGGGATCCCATGTCATTATTCCAAAGGAAAGCAGAGAAAAA
Source organism: Rossellomorea pakistanensis (assembly GCF_016908495.1). Taxonomy (GTDB): domain Bacteria; phylum Bacillota; class Bacilli; order Bacillales; family Bacillaceae_B; genus Rossellomorea; species Rossellomorea pakistanensis. The sequence continues at coordinate 36,808 of NZ_JAFBDZ010000009.1, forward strand.
AACGGAACAACAGAGCTTTTACGAATCCAATGTTTCGACTTCAAACCCGTATATAGACGAATTAGTAGAGCACTATAAAGCTAGATTATTATCTGAAACGAACTTGGAGCAATTGACCAACCTATCTGAAGAAGAGCGAAGACTATCCATCGAACGATTAATCAATCAGTTCATGTCAGAGGAAAAGGTTGTCATACCGAGACATGAAAAAGATTCGATGCTTTCTAGATTAATTGATGAGAGTGTCGGGTTTGGTCCACTCGAGGCTTTATTAAAGGATGAAACCATCACAGAGATCTTAGTCAATGGTCCAAAGGAAGTTTTTATCGAAAAAAGAGGGCAGTTACAGAAGTCTGATGTCCGATTTAAAGATGAGGAGCATGTTCGTCATATTATCGATCGAGTCGTCGCTCCACTAGGTAGAAGAATTGATGAAAGCTCACCTATGGTTGATGCTAGACTTCCAGATGGGAGCCGTGTAAATGCCGTTATCCCGCCGATTAGTTTGAATGGGACACTCATTTCTATAAGAAAGTTTAGAAAAACTCCTTTTGAAATGGGAGATCTCATCAGCTACAACACTCTTACGGAAGGGATGTCAGAGTTCCTTCAAGCGATCGTCGAAGCTAAAACAAATGTACTAGTCTCGGGTGGAACTGGTAGTGGTAAGACAACGTTACTTAATGCGGTGGCAAAGGCGATCCCATTTAAAGAACGTGTCATCACTATTGAAGATTCTGCGGAGTTGAGGCTGAACCGAGCAAGTGTAGTCGGATTAGAAGCGAGGCCATCGAACGTAGAAGGAAAAGGTGAGATTTCGATCAGACAGCTTGTGAAAAATGCTCTCCGTATGAGACCCGATCGAATTATTGTAGGTGAGGTCAGGGGAGCGGAAGCATTTGATATGCTGCAAGCGATGAACACAGGTCATGAAGGTTCGATCACAACTGTCCATGCTAATACCCCTAATGATGCCATCAGTCGAATCGAGGGAATGGTTGTTATGGCGGGAATGGACCTGCCAACGAATATTATCAGAGAATATATTGTCGGGGCTTTAGACTTTATCGTTCAAGTAGAAAGGCTTGCAGATGGTACAAGGAAAATTATGAATATCTCAGAAATATACGTTGATCATGAAAGCAAAATTAGAGTGCAGGATATCTTTAAATTTCGTAGAACTGGACTAGGAGAAAAAGGAGAAGTCCTTGGTATTCATACAGCCACAGGCATTCGACCACGATGCTTAGAAAAATTAAGGGTATTTGGACTTGAATTAGATGACAATTTATTTGAACCGAAGGAGGTGGCCGAGCTTGACCATAAGCGTATCTATTCTATATAGCTTGGCAGTACTTCTTTTATTATGGGGACTTTATTTTCTATTAGGCTACCGAACTCAAAAGCGGGAATGGAAGCAAAAGGTCCAAAAGTGGTATCCAGAGGAAAAAAGAAAAAGTGTTATTAGCGTTATTGGGGATCGTTTTGATCATTCCAGTAGTGCTAAACCTTTAGGGGAAAAGCTTCAAAATGCTAATATCGCCTTACTTCCTTCTGAATATTTAGGGATCCATATTTTTGGCTTTCTGCTGTTATTCGTATTACTTTCCAATATCTTTAATGTGCCAGCGAATTTGACCTTGATCATCTCTCCTATTCTTTTATTAGTGACTCATTATCTATTATTTTTTATGAGGAAAAATAAATATGAGGAACGGTTTAATAATCAATTGGCCGATATTTGTAGGCTGCTGGGAAACTCCGCACGATCTGGGTTAACGATTAACCAAGGAATTGAGATGGTGGCCAGGGAAGTTTCAGCCCCAGCAGGAGATGAATTTAAGCGAATTGCAAACGAATTGAAACTAGGTGTTCCGTTAGAAATCGCTTTACGATCCGTTCAAAAGCGAAATAAATCACGTGAGTTTCAGCTTTTTATTGCAACCATTCTCATTCAAAAGAAAACAGGGGGGAACCTTGCGACTACACTAGATACGATGTCCAATACTCTAGAAGATCGAAAGGTGCTTAACCAAACGATTAAAACGATGACGTCAGAACAGCGTTATATCTCGTTGATTGTACCAGCACTGCCTATCTTCATTTTATTGATGATGAATAATATTATGGAAGGTTTTACGGACTCCCTATGGACAGCGCCAGGGATTGTGATCTTGATCCTTTTTGGCAGCGGGATTGTTCTATCATTCTTTTTAATTAGAAAAATTACGAATATAAAGGTGTAATGTATGGATGCATTAATTATTCTTGCCATAATCATTTTTTGGTTCACATTTGTTCTCGCCATTCGTCATTTCTCCGTTTATCTCAAGGAAAAAAGAATGCTCCTTGGACATATATCCGAAGTGACGGAAAGTGATCTTTTCGAAAAGAAAGTAAAAAAGAGAAATCGAAAAGCAGAGCTTATTCAGAAGCTAACGAAATATGCCGATGAATTCGCAGATTTGGGTCAACGAATTAACTTTTTTAGTGAAAACCAGGACGTTAAAAATTGGTTGAGGAAATCCGGGAACCCTTATCAACTGACAGTAGAAAGATTCCAAGGACTTAAAATATTCTTAGCGGTTGTTGGATTCTTTTTAGGGATGCTTTCCTTTATTATCGGTCTGCCATTCTCACAGTATGCGATCGTCTTTAACCCGTTAATTGGTTACTTTTTACCAATCTTTTTAGTGAAACAGCAGGCTAAGAAGCGACAAGAAGCACTCAGGCTTGAACTCCCTGATTTCCTAGATACGATTAGTACCAGTCTTCAGGCCGGTGTTAGTCTAGACCAAGCTTTAAGGGAGGTGATTCGTTTCTTCGACGGTCCTATAAGAGAAGAATTTTCAAGGTTTAACCATGAAATCGATTTAGGCGTACAGAGAGAAACTGCTTACCGAAATCTATTAGATCGAAATGATAATCAAGAGTTTCAAAGCTTAATAAAAGCACTTCTCCAAGGGTTGAAACTAGGGGTGCCAATCGCCACAACCTTTAAAGTCCAATCTGAGGATATGCGTCAAATAAGGGAAGAACAAGTCAAGGAATTGGCGGCAAAAGCTTCACCAAAAGTAACACTAGTCACCACCTTTGTGGTTGCTCCAGTCTCTATCTTAATGGTTGCTGGACTTATGATACTTAATCTTATTTATGGGGAAAACAGTCTTTTAGACTTATTAAAATAACAAAATAATTGGAGGAAATGAAAATGATGAAAAAGTTAAATGAAATGTATGTAAAAACGGCAATGAAAGTTGAAGGAATGATCAAGAATGAAAGAGGATCTCAAACATTAGAGTGGATCGGGATTGCAGCGGTAGTTGTTATTGTTGTAGGTGTAATCTCACAGGCATTCTCTGGTGATACAAGTATTGGGACTACAGTTAAAGATAAATTAAAAGGTATGATTGAGCAAATCGGTGGAGGTAACTAAGAAGCAAACTCATAATTATTATTTTTATGATTAATTGTTTCTATAATGATTTTTTGTATCATCACTTATTTAATAAGAAAAAGTTTCAAATAACACCCAGCAAAAAAGTATTGATTAGGGGGTTAATTAATGAAAAAGTTCGCTGCAATATTGTTTTGCTCACTTTTAATTATCACTGGATGCAGCGGTGAAAAGGAAGGAAGTAAGGAAGAGGCCACTTCGTCCCAGTCATCAAGTGAAGAAGAAAATAATTCTGAAGAGAATTCAGACAAAAAAGCGGAAAAACCAGAAAGTGGTACTTCAGAAGATCAATCTGAACTTTTTAACAATTTACCAAAGGTTCCGACCAACACAATTGAATTAGTTAATCAATCTCCAGGAGCATTTGCTGATCAAGAGGTAGAAACAGAAGTAGTACAAAAAGATTATTTAAAGTTGATGAAAGAAGTACCTGTACTTAAAGAAAATGCAACAGAAGAGGATTACGATAAGTATTTCCAATATATCTACTCACTTGTTGCGACTGATTTCGATGACCCGAAAGATTTGATTAATAAGTGGAAATTTTCTATGTTTGGAAATGAAAACATGGAAGATCCAAGGCTTCAATTCAAAGAAAATTATAATATTGAAATTATCTTAGATTCTAGTGGGAGTATGGCGAAGGTAGCTCAAGGTGGAAAGACACAAATGGAGCTAGCAAAGGAAGCGATAAAAGAGTTTCTTGCCAATGCTCCAGAAGAAGCAAATGTTTCTTTAAGAGTTTACGGCCATAAAGGAACGGGTTCCGATGCGGATAAAGAGAATTCTTGTTCCAGCATTGAACAGGTTTACAAATTAAAACCATACAATCAAGAAGAGTTCAATAAAGCATTAGATCAATTTCAGCCAAGTGGGTGGACACCTGTTGCCGGCGCTTTAGAATCCTCAAAGGCTAGTTTTGAAGGACTGGATGCTAAGAAAAATACGAATCTTATTTATCTTGTCAGTGATGGAATTGAAACGTGTGATGGGGATCCAGTTGAAGTAGCCGAATCATTTGCAGGGTCAAACGTAGCTCCTATTATTAATGTGATTGGTTTCAATGTCGATGCAGAAGCCCAAAAACAATTACAACAAGTTGCAGAAAGTGCAAATGGAATTTACACGACAGTTTCTAATGGTGAGCAACTAAAAACAGAATTCAAAAGAGCCCAAGAGGTATTGGAAAATTGGGAAAGATGGAAAAATGATGCTCTTAGAAATGCTGATGCACAGAGAGTAGATAATAGTTTTGAAATCTTAGGCTTCTCAAATGATTGGAATTTTAAAGCTAGAAGACAAGGTCTAAATATCAGTTATTCCATCGATATGCTTAGAAGAGAAGGGAAAATTACCTTTGAACAAGCAGATGACTTGAAGACCCGAAAAAATGATCTAGGTGATTTAGCTGAGCAATCGATTGATGAGATTAGAGACGATTTACATGATTTGAACTTAAAGAAAATTGACGATCTCAGAAAACAAATCAACGAAAAATACAACACTAGCACCCAGCAATAAACACCGATGAGTAAAGAATGAATACAAAGAGAAAGGAAAAGAGCGATGTCTGAAAGAATAATGAAAAAAGTTTTCGTTATGTTAGCTTTACTCATCGTTCTTTTCCAATCATTTTCTATCCCAGCATTAGCAACCATACAACCATGGAAAGGAAATCCTTGGGAGGGGGAAGATTGGGAAGGAAAGTCATGGGACGGAGCTGACCTTCAGTGGGAAGGCGACCCGTGGAAAGGAAACCCATGGGAAGGCTCTACGACGGAAGGAAATGATTGGGAAGGAAACGGTACAGAGGGGCAAGGAACAGAAGGAAAAGGAACACAAGGACAAGATTGGGATGGTCATGAATGGTCGAGTACTCCATGGTATATGGACCCATGGCATAATAACGGATGGAGTATGAATGGTTTCGAAGGAAAGGGTACGACCGGAAGTCCATTTAATGGGAATGGTACAAATGGGAATCCTTTTACAGGTAACGGGACCAACGGAAATCCTTTCATAGGTAATGGGACCAACGGATATGGAACGAATGGTAACGGATGGAATGGCAACCCGTTTACTAACTCACCATTTCCTCCATATTCCCCGATAGCCTATGAATATGCTGGTTCTACAGAAAGTTTTGAAGGAAATCCAACTGATGTGAACTTGCCAATGGGATTTGAGGTAGCGAAGTATCTTTCAACTGATGTCATTGGCGGACAAGTGAATATGATCGATAGTTATATGCAATTCGATTTTGAGAATAACCCAAATGGATTTAAACCTAATGGAACCTTCTTTTCAACACTTATGTTAAATGGCGTGAAGATGGGGTTAGGTGAAAATACTCCAGGGATTATTAATGGTATATCGGATGTACATGATGGTGCGATTAAGACTGCCGATGCTGTAGGTGCTGTAAAAGATTATAAAATATTGAAAAGTGTTAGAGATGCAGCTAATACGGCAGATGGACTTAGAGGTGCCGCAAATGTAGCTGACAATGCAAACGATGTATTATCTGGTTTATCAAAAGTTGGGGCAATTTCAAAATTAAATGTTGCAACAGCAGCTGTTGGAGCAGGATATTCAGCATTTGAGCTTGGGTTTAAAGGTGCTAAAGCATTCGATGTTTTAGGTTCAAATGCTGCAGGGAATGAAAAAGTATCAGCTGTTGCTGATGCAGGAGCTAGCGCAGGAGACCTTTTAATGAATGCAGGAGTAGTAGCAGCAGCAATTCCTGGGGGACAAGCAGCTGGAGCAGTTATGATTGCTGGAGGAGCTGTACTTTGGGGGGCTTCAAAACTGACCAAAGCAGTAGCAGATAATTGGGAAGGTGTTAAGAAGTTTGCTAAAGATCCTATTAAGAGTACTGGAAAAGCAATTAGTAAAGGAATTAGTAAAATAAAAGGTTGGTTTAGCTAATAAAAAATAGAAGACTAGTAATATAGAATAAAAAAAGTTGACTTCATTAGTGTCAAGGACAGTAATATCTGAAAAAAATGTTATGAAATCTCTTATTTAGCAGTGTTCCTGACACTATGAAGCCACCACTACAAGGGAGTTTTCTATGAATTTAGAAGTATTAAAACCAAGAGCAAATAAACACAAAAAATGGTTAGAAAATAAGGTAATAATTAATCCGTTCAGCTATGACATAAATGATGTTAGTTACTATTTAGTAATCTATAAAAGGGGGGATAAGTTTAAAGGATACACAGTTATTTCAGATAGTTCTTTTTCAGAAACAGATGCTAAGATAGCTTTTGAGAAATTAGTTGTATTCACTGTATTTGGAAATAAGTTTTTTGAAATTGAGAAATCCAAAATAAAATTGTCTCCGAAATTTTTTTACAATATTTCAGAGATTATTGATAACCATTTACAATCTAATCAGAAAAATAACTACCTTCTAAAAGGTAGGGAAGTTTTGCTGGAACTAGGGGACTTGCTAAGAGAATTACAAGATCACATACAAAACTATATTAGACATTACGATGATGTGATTTTAAAAACAAATAAAATTGATGAAAGTGAATTTGAAATTATTTATGAGACATTATCTCATATCAACCGGATTCAATATCTCCAAGGTAGAACTTTTTTAGATTCTTTTTCAGATTTAAAAAATATGCAATCAGAAATGAAGAAACTAAATTTAGATAAACAACTTACCCAAGAACAAAAAGTTTCTTTAAAAGAATTATTAAGCGGAACAAAAGAAACAGAACAAAGCATAAAAGCTTTTGATACCGAAAAAGAAATTGCTCACTTACCTGTCGAAGAGCAAACTAAAATTATAGTAGAAGAGCTAAAAGAAGTCGGAAGAAAAAAACTACCACGTTATAAACAGGATCTTAGATATCCCAAAATATAACTTCTTTAAATTGGTGAGATGAATAGGGGATGTAAAAACCTTATCCAAAAATGCAAATAAGTATAAAAAATGGTTTGAAGATGCTTCTCTAAATCCATTTGGCTATGAAATAAATCAAACTATGTATTTCCTATCGATTTACAAAAGGAAATCAAAAGTAAAAGGTTATACAGTCGTATCATCTAGCGAATTTAGTAAGAATGATGCAATTAAAGCTTTTGAAAAACTAGTCCTTTTTACAGTTTTTGCAAATAATTATTTCTCAATTGGAGAACAAAGAGCAAAAATTAGTGAAGATTATTTTTATGCTCCTGCTTACTCTATTCAAGATTATCTTCAAATTAACAATGGTAATCCAATTCTTGAAAAAGGAAGAGAAATTTTATTAAAATTTGGTGATTTACAGAAAGAATTTAAAGTGCTGATCAAACAGTTTTCAAATCATTATGACGATCATATTTTAAAGACAAATAAGATAGATGATGACGATTTTGAGCGTATCACTGAAGTACTAGCCCATATAAATCGAATTCAATATTTACAGGGGAAAACACTTCTTGAAAACTATAGCGCTCTTAAAATGATGGAGAAAGAAATGCAGAATACAAAAATTATGTTGTCGATTCCAAAGGATAATATGATTTTTTTGAAAGAACTTTTAAATGGAATCAAAAAAACGGAAGACTCAATTAAGGATTTAGAGGATCAACAAAAAATTTCTCATTTACCAACAGAAGAGCAAATAGAGATTTCCAAGAAATCAATTTACCAAGCAGCATTAGCCAAACTCCCACGCTACAAACAAGATTTGCGTTACCCAAAGCCATGAGGTGAAACTATGGATAAACCATTAAAATATACCTTTTCTTTTATTGCGGAAAGGTTTGAAAAGATATTAATCATTATTTTGTGCGTTCAACTTCCGTTGTTGATCCTGCACTCGTTTATAACCAATTACATATACGCGATAACTCCTAATGTTGGAACCATCTATTCAGTAGCAGACATTTACTATGCTCTATTTACCATTCTATTTTTCCTGTATGCCCAAATTCCATTTGTGAAATATACCTTTAATGAGTTTGAAGGCCGGGAAGACTCTCTTAAGAATGCCTTGTATACTTTTCTGGTCCAAGGTTTTCCGATATTCGTTTTTTCCTGTTTGATCAGTTTATTCATTGTGATTGGATTCGGGTTATTCGTTATACCTGGAGTTATTATTCTTTCCTTATTCATTACAGCCCCGATTATTTCCATAATCGATAATAAATCAGTCTGGAAGTCTATTAAAGAAGCAAGACTATTATTTAAGAAACACTTTATCAAGATCATTCTATTGATCACTTTGTGGGGAGTATTTGAAATGGGAGTTGGGATTGTGTTTAACTCCTTGACATTAAATATTACTAGCTCCTATGCTGCAGTTGCCGGAGTACAGATTGTGACCAATATGTTATTTTATCCCTTATTCATTGTACTGTTGACCACTAATACAATGAAGTGGAGAGAAGGACTTAGAAAGCTAACGTAGTTGAAAGGTGAGGAGATGAAACGATGCTTACGGTTAAGGAAAAAGTAGCAAATGAGAAAGGGTCGTCTACGATCGAATTTCTAGGGATTCTTCCATTAGTATTTATTGTCCTTATGATCATGTGGCAGCTTATTGTCAGTGTTCAGGGTGTCATGATTGCACAGTCTGCTGCTAATGAAGCGGCTAAAGTTTATTCTATGACCGCAAATAGTAGTGAGGCAGAAGCTGCTGCTTCGAAAATTGTCTCTTCAGGAGGGTCTTACCTCACCTTTCAAGGAGCTAGTGGGATGAGTTCAAAAGATTTTACTACGAAAGTAAATGTCAAAATTGATTTTGTCTTTTTACCAGATCAATTATTCCCGAATGGCACTCCTTCTTATTCATTCTCATCAACAGCAAGTGGTAAGGTGATTAAAAATGAAATTGGAGGTTAAGCGCATTTTTCAAAATGAACGAGGGAATATTGCGTTATTCGTTATCGGAATTTTAGCCATCATGATGGTTTTATTTGTTTTTATCCTTAATCTTTCGAAGGTATTTGCCGTAAAAGAACAAGCAAATTCAACATCACAGCAAGCGAGCTTAGCGGCTACCGCTGTTTTATATGATCAAATTGAAGTAGCGATTAAGAAGTACGAAGATGAGACATTGCCTGGTTTAATTGATAAACACCCAAAATCGATTGCTGAAAAGATCGACGAAAAGATTATTGAACTAAATAGTAATCCTAACTATAGTGATTATTCATCGAATGAAATTTCTATTGAAGCTGTAGATATCGTCTTAAGAGACGAGTTAAGTAAAGGAATTGGAAAAGAGGAGCTAGCAAAAACCCTTGAAGATGAGATAGAGCAAAATATTATTAAAAGTATGACTAGTGAAGCACGACAAACAATATTAGAAAACAACGGGAACCTCCAAGGGGCTACCCTGACAATAGATGATGGACAAGTTCATGTAAAAGCATCGAATACAGTAGAAGCAACAAGCTATGATGGGTTTTTTAACAACTTTGCTGAAGAATTGTTTCAAACATCGGCTGGACCGAAGATCGACTTTCTTGAGTATATTCCCTTCTTTGGCGTCGGGGAAAGGTCGTTAGAGTGATTCCTTTTTTAAACAGTTTATTAGAAGAATTATAGAAAGAGGAGTGTGGATATGTCTAAAAAAGAAAAACGATGGAGAATCTTTTATTTGTGTTTAATGATCTTTTTCTATGCAATATATGTACCTGTTTCTGTTCTAATGTGGTTAATTGGCGATGAAGGTTTTCCGATTACAGCAGTGGCGGTTGGAATCGGACTTCCCATTATGAGGAAAAACCATATTCAACAAATACAATCGAGAGCTTGAGGATAACTCAAGCTTTTTTTATAGCCCATTAGCTTAATAGAAAGAAAAAAATAGAGTTAATGAAGTTAATACATAGAGAAAGGAAAAGAGCGATGTTTGAAAAAGTAATGAAAAAAGTTTTCGTTATGTTGGCTTTATTCATCGTTCTTTTCCAATCATTTTCGATTCCAGCTTTAGCGACCATCCAACCATGGAAAGGAAACTCATGGGAAGGAAATCCGTGGGAAGGTGATCCATGGGATGGTGCTGATCTACAATGGAAAGGCGAATCCTGGGAAGGAAACCCTTGGGAAGGAAACACAACAGAGGGAAATGATTGGGAAGGAAACGGTACAGAAGGTCAAGGAACAAAGGGAAATAGGACACAAGGACAAGATTGGCAGGGACATCAATGGTACTTGGATCCTTGGAAAAATAATGGCTGGGATCCAAATGATTTTCGTGGAAATGGAACGAATGGGATTCCATTTAGTGGGGATGGAACCAACGGGAATCCATTTATGGCTAATGGATCAGAATACCAGTTGACAGAGTCATCTCCGATTAAGGAGCCGACTGCAGATGATCCAATCTATTCTGGTTATGATTGGATTAAATTCGGAGTTAGTGATATAGGGTTAGGAACACTTCAGACACTTGCAGAGAATAATATTGATTTAAGTGATCTGGGTACATGGAATACCAAATCTAAAACATTTTACTTAAAGCTATTGGAAACATCCTTTAAGTTTTCGGCAAAGGATATCAGTTTACTAGAAGCAGGCGTGGACGCATTAGATGTGGGGAAGAATGTTAATGAGTTCAGAAGTAATATTCAGAATGTACGAGATACTGCTTCTCTTTTAGGCTCTAGAATGTCGCCTTACATCTCAAATCCTCAGCTTGTAATGGATGGCATCAGAAATGCAAAATTGTCGAATATCGCTTCTTCAGCAGCACAGTTTGGTTCAAACACCACAAACGCTTTTAAGGCAATGGCTCCATTAGGGAAATTAAATGTAGTTGGGGCGGCTGTGGGAGCAGGGTTCTCTGCTGTAGACTCGTTTAATAATACGGTTAAGCTATTTAATGCAGATACTGGAAAAGAAAGAGTTGCTGCGGGAGCTGATCTCGCTCAAAGCTCAGGAAGTTTACTTATGAATGTTGGAACAGGAATTGCCGCATTTCCAGGAGGGCAAGTAGTAGGTGGAGCCTTAATTGCTGGTGGTGCAGTATTATGGCTTGGTGGAACCGTCGTCAAACATTGGGGAACGATTAAAGAGGCTGTCACAAACCCTGTTAAAACGGTCAAAAAGCTTGGAAAAGGGATAGCAGACAAAGCGAAGAAAACATGGTCAACGGTAAAAGGTTGGTTCTCTTAGTATAGGAGGCTTGGAAAAATGAACAATGAAGAAATCGTGAAGGTAGCTCAAAAGCACAAAAAGATGCTAGAAAAGATAGATGTATTTCCATATGAATTTAAAACGGACGCTACTACCTATCAAATGGCTCATTTTTATAGGCTTACTTCAAAACTATATGGAAGTTACATCTATACACCATACGATCTTTCTTACGGTGAAGTAAAGTCAGTGTTCTATAAATTTATATTATTGGAGGAGTATCTAAAAAATAAAATAGCGAAGTTAAATGAATATGCTTCACAGGATCTAACGAAAAGTTATTATCATTACAGAGATCTCATAAAAGAATTAGAAAAAGAAAGACATTTTTCAGCTGCAAAAGAGGAAATGAACAAAATCATTGAAGCAATCAATTATATTGAAAATGCTTTAAAGGAAGTCAGCGAGAAATATAAGGAATTTCAAAACATTTGTCAACGAATAAAGAATGAAAATTCCTTTGATAATGAGCAATTAGAGCGAATTAGAACCATCCACGGGGAATCGCAAGCATTGCTATTTTTACAAACATTAAAGCAAAAAGATTTAGTAGACCTAGCAAAGAATATTTATAACTTCATGAAAGAAAATGATTTAGGTCAAAATCCTTCCTTCAAAGAGGTATATGAAAAAACAAATATCCTAGTAAATGATAAATCAGTACTAACGCTGGAAAATTCATTAAGAAAATTTGGGAAGTTAGAAGAAATAAAAGACCTATCCTACGAAGAATTAGTTCAAAAGCAGATTCAATTGTATGAAAAAGACTTTTTTATCGCCTTAAACGAAGACTTTATTAAAAGAAGAGTAAGAAATCCTTCTGTTCAGGAGAGTTAGTTATGATTCATTCTTTAAAAGAAGCCACTAGAATTTATACAGGGAAGTTTGAGGGAGTACTATTACTCTCTCTTACAATCCTTCTACCATTACTGTTGATAGACTGGTTCATAATCAATCTAGTTTATATGTTTGTTTTTAATGATTTTACCTCGGCAATGGCAGATTTCTACTATATCCTTTTGACGTTTATATTTCTTGTCATCGCTCAAATACCCTTCATCCAGTTTGTGAAGTCATATGAGACAGATGAGAAAGTCAATTATAAAAAGATTTACTATGTATTTATCACAAATGCCTTCTCCTTATTTGTGTTTGGGGTATGTATTTCATTTGTTACTTCTATAGGGATCCTACTGTTTATCCTACCAGGATTAATTTTCTTGATATTTATGTTTGTTGCACCCTACGAAGCAATTTTAGAAGGAAAATCCGTCTGGAAATCTATAAAGACTTCAATTGTATTTACGAAAAGAAGATTTGTCCCCTTATTTTTAATTATTTTATTTATAAGTTTAACGGAAATCATCATTGGATGGGTAAGCATGTTTCTCATCTACACTGTTACAACGTCACTACTGGCTCAACTTGCTGTCCAGATGCTATTAAACCTATTAATCTTTCCTTTTTTAGCTATCTGGGTTACCTATTTCTATATGGAATGGAAAGGAAAATACCAAATATCATAGAGCAATAGATAAGTAAAAAGAAATCGAGAGGAGATTTCAACTTGAAAACAGCTACAGATGCAAATGAACATATTGAGAAAAAAGAAAAAGTATTTCCCTGGCTTTCTATATGGGTGAAGCCAAGAAAAACCATTAGGTATGTAATCGATCATAAAAAATTCACATGGGTGTTCCTATTAGCTTGTCTTGCTGGAATATCTAACGTATTAGACGGAGCGTCAACCTCCAATATTGCCGATAAAGTTTCCACTTCTGTTGAAGGAATTGTCTTATTTGGATTATTGTTGGGACCTATTTTCGGGCTATTTATCTGGGCTATTACTTCTTTGCTGTATTGGTCTATTGGAAAACTTTTCAAAGGAACTGGTACTTTAAAAGAAGTCATGGTGGCTTCTGCGTGGGGATTTATTCCGATTATCGTTTCATTGCTATTATGGATTCCCGATCTACAAATATTAGGGATCTTTAATTTTTCTACCCTTGCTCCACCTATGACAGCTGGGGAGAGTTTCGTCATTATTATCTCAGCTCTTTTGGAAATGGTTATATCAGTGTGGTATGTCGTCGTTTTAATCAAAGCGATTGCGGAAGCTCACCGATTCTCTGCCTGGAAAGGTCTGGGGACCGTGATTATCCCTGGCTTTGTAGTGTTCTTATTCCTATTATTACTAATTTTTGTTTCATTATAAAAAATATACGTTGGAGATGGTACTGTGAGAAAACAAAGAAATCGTTGGATATGTACCTTTATGGCTATCCTCCTCCTCAGCATGACCATCCTCCCTGTCACAACATCAGCAGAAATACAACCTTGGAAGGGCAACCCATGGGAAGGGAATCCGTGGGAGGGAGACCCCTGGGAAGGAAGCACATTTGAAGGCGAAGAAGAAAAGGTAGAATGGGTTGAAAAAGAAGCAACAGACGAGCTTGACCCTGAAGTACTTGAAAAATTAAAAGAAGAAGGTTTGGGGAAAGAAGAGATCGAGAAAATAAAAAACATTGAAAACCTAGAAAGCATCAAATACACGGATCCAGAGCTTTGGGAATTCTTAACGAATGGAAATGAAATAGAAAATTATTTCAAGCGTATCGGTATCGGATTAAAGGATACGTTCATCGGTCTATGGGAAGGGACGAAGGAAGGAACAAGTAATGCTTGGGACTATGTAAGCTCGGGGGAAATGTGGTCCGATACGAAAGGGATGGCTAGTGAAAGCTTCCGCTATTTTACATCCGGTGAGGTGTTCGACGACTTTAAATCGCAAGTTCACTATCATCTGTCAGGTCAATCATGGGAGGACTTGAAAGGCGGACTTTCATCGGCTTGGAATTATACTAGTAATATCGGAAGTTATCTTTTTTCTAAACAAAGTGTATCTGACCTATATGGGTATTTTACATCGGGTGAAGTCTTGATGGACTATGCGGAGGACTTTGAAGCCTTTGCGACGGGGGTGGATCCTGAAAGTCAGCAAAAGATTTCCGGTGGAGCGAGGGTTTTGGCAGCGGGAAGTATTTTATTCAAACCTTTGAAAGCTTTTAAAAAGTTAGATGAAATTGGAGAAGCAGCAGAGGATACTGGGGATATTGTGAAGAAGGATAGGGGGGATGAGAAAAAGGATAATAAGGGTACGGTTAATATTCCTAACAACTTTGCAGATAAACAAAAATTAGATAGTCATTATGAAAAGCATGGACAAGAGTTTAAAGGTGAATATAAAAATGCTGATGAATATCTAAATGGAGCTAGAGATGTAATTAAAAATGGTATAAAGGTTGAATATAGTTATAAAGGTGAAATACGAACCGGATATGTAAAATTTATGGGTAACAATCGAGATGGTAAAGCAAAGTTTGAATTTGTTGGTACGAATAATAATGGGGAAATAACTACTTATCATACTCAGAGTGGAAAGAAGTTATGGAAGACTATAAATGGTAAAAACATTCCTGTTATTAACCCAGTTGAAAATTAAGGGGGGAGAGCATGAGGTATATTGCACGAGTAAAAAAATTAAATCCTCATATAGAGGAAGAGGTTACAATTGAGATTCAAGACAATGAATTTACTGGATTTGCATCCACCTGCCCGTATGAAATTGAAGAAGGAAGCTGCTATCCAGTCTTAATTAGCTTTACAATTTTAGATAAGTTAGAGGTTTATGAACTAAATGAAGAAACAAAATGCATAGAGCGTATTAACGAAGGCTACAATTATTATATTAGAGGTATACTTCATGAAGACTTTATCGATGCCGGATTAAAGATTTCCGATGAAGATCAATATTTTCACGAATATACTTACCTAATAGGTAAACCTGTAGAATTACGAGTTGACCGAATTGATGTTGAATTTCAATAACAATGCTTTAAAATGATGCCAAAGAGATACTTTTCTCTTATTTAAATATTAAAAATATATATATTTAAGAATTAAATGATTGATAGAATCAATAAAACTAGTGTAAAGAGAAGCCGTAAAAGAATTTTAACCTCTTTTATGGCTTTTAGTGAATGTGAAAATTCTTAGTTTTTCTATTTACCAGCTTGAATTCAATAAACTCCAGAACTTTGGGAACTCTTAGAGATAATACCGAAAGAAAATACGGCTAAATATCAATCTACTTCTAAGTTTGCTGACTTTGGATTAATGAGTGAGGAGTAACTACCTTAAAGAATATAATCCAAAAACTATCAATAAACCAAAAAAAGCATCATAAGAAAAAAACCAAATCAATACACAATAGTATACAAGGAGCTAACCAATGAAAATATTCACCACAATATTACTTTGCCTACTAATAATCACCACTGGATGCAGCGGTGAAAAGGAAGAAAAAAAAGAAGTGACTACATCTTCCCAGGCTTCAAGTGAAAAAGCAAATGCCAAATCTGAAAAAGATTCAAAGAAAGAAGAGAATAATACAGAACCGAGTAGTGAAAGTCAATCTGCTATTTTCAAAGACTTACCTATAGTTCCAACCAATACGATTGAATTAGTTAACCAATCTCCGGGCTTATATGCAGATCAAGAAATATTGGTAGATGAAATCGAAAAAGATTATTTACCTTTGATGAAAAAGGTACCTGTTCTCAATGAAAATGCTACAGAAGAGGATTACGATAAGTATTTCCGCTATATCTACTCACTCGTTGCGACTGATTTTGCTGATCCCCAGGATTTAATTAAGAAGTGGGAATTCTCTAAGTTTGGTAACGAAAATATGGAAGATCCAAGACTTCAGTTTAAAGAAAACTATAATATTGAAATCATCTTAGATTCGAGTGGAAGTATGGCAAAGGTAGCGCAG
The DNA here is from genome assembly GCF_016908495.1 of Rossellomorea pakistanensis. GTDB lineage: Bacteria > Bacillota > Bacilli > Bacillales > Bacillaceae_B > Rossellomorea > Rossellomorea pakistanensis. The sequence continues at coordinate 53,248 of NZ_JAFBDZ010000009.1, forward strand.
GGTGGAAAAACTCAAATGGAGCTTGCAAAGGAAGCGGTCAAAGAGTTTCTTGCCAATGCTCCAGAAGAAGCAAATGTTTCTTTAAGAGTTTACGGTCATAAGGGAACGGGTTCTGATGCAGACAAAGAGAAATCTTGTTCCAGTATCGAACAAGTCTACAAATTGAAACCATACAATCAAGAAGAGTTTAATAAAGCACTAGATCAATTTCAGCCAAGTGGATGGACACCTGTTGCTGGAGCTTTAGAATCCTCAAAGGCTAGTTTTGAAGGACTGGATGCTAAGAAAAATACGAACCTTATCTATCTTGTCAGTGATGGAATTGAAACGTGTGATGGGGATCCTGTTGAAGTAGCCGAATCATTTGCTGGGTCAAATGTGTCTCCTATTATTAATGTAATTGGTTTCAATGTCGATGCAGAAGCCCAAAAACAGTTACAACAAGTTGCTGAAAGTGCAAATGGGATTTACACGACTGTTTCTAATGGTGAGCAACTAAAAACAGAATTTCAGAGAGCCCAAGAAGTACTGGAAAATTGGGAAAGCTGGAAAAATGATGCTCTAAGAGATGCTGATGCACAGAGAGTGGATAATAGTTTTGATATTTTAGGGTTCTCAAATGATTGGAATTCAAAATCATTAAGACAAAGGCTAAATATTAGTTATTCCATTGACATGCTTAGAGAAGAAGGGAAAATCACCTTTGATCAAAGAGATGAGTTAAGAAAACGTAATTATGAATTAGAAGATTTAGCTGAACAATCCATTGATGAAATTAGAGACGATTTACATGATTTGAATTTAAAGAAGATTGAGGATTTAAGGAAACAGATAAATGATAAATATAATACCAATACCCAGTAGCAACATCGATGATTGAAGATTTTATTAAAAGAGGGGAAGGACGACTAGTTATAAGATTAATTTAAATGGTTGTATTACTAGTTGCTCCTTTCCTATTATTTTTATGTTTATATTCTGCACTTATTTTTATTATCTAAGTTAATGAAAACAAGATTCAAATAATGAACGCAATAGACGCTAAAAAAGAGTCAATGTCATGGGTGTCCTATCTTCTATAGCACTTGGATTTCAACTCGATCCTTTTAGCTCTTTATGTTCTTGGTCAGCTTCAGTTATTTTTCACTATGGGCAGTCAGAACTCAAGCTTTTGGATAGGACGGTTTTTTGTAATGGCGATTTTTTTCACTGTTTATGGAAGAGGTGTACACGGGGCATTTCTGTATCACAAGCTTCGCAAGCAGCATAAAGAACAGGTTCAAGATACTAATATAACTATCTAAACTCAAGTTTGGTGCTAAAAGGTTTCGGTTTTGCTTCATTTTTAGTTAGAATAGAGAGAAATGATAATGAACGCACTTAAAGGAGAGACCATCGTGGAGAAATATGTTGATGATAGCTTTGCTTTACATACCGATTTGTATCAAATCAATATGACGAAGGCTTATTGGGATGATGGGATTCATAATCGAAAGGCTGTATTTGATTTGTTTTTCAGAAAGCTCCCATTTGGGAATGGGTATGCTGTTTTTGCTGGCTTGGAGCGAGTGATTGAACTAATTCAAAACTTCCGTTTCAGCGAGAGTGATCTTGCATATTTGCGTGAGGAAGTTGGCTATGAAGAGGAGTTTCTTCAATACTTAAAGGATCTTCGGTTTACGGGGAAGGTTCGGTCGATGATGGAAGGGGAGCTTGCCTTCGGGAATGTTCCGCTTCTTCGGGTGGAAGCCCCGTTAGCGGAAGCGCAATTGTTGGAGACGGCTTTACTAAATGTCATCAATTATCAAACGTTAATTGCTACGAAGGCGACTAGGATTAAGCAGATTGTCGAAGATGAAGTCGTGATGGAATTTGGATCACGAAGAGCCCATGAGATGGATGCGGCCATTTGGGGGACAAGATCGGCATACATTGGTGGATTTGACGCCACCAGTAACGTCAGAGCAGGTAAGCTATTTGGGATTCCTGTATCGGGTACCCATGCCCATTCGATGGTACAAGCATACCGAGATGAATATCTTGCTTTCAAAAAATATGCCGAGAGCCATAAGGACTGCGTGTTCCTGGTGGATACCTATGATACGTTAAAATCAGGTGTTCCCGCAGCCATTAAAGTGGCAAAAGAATTTGGTGACCGGATTAATTTTAAGGGAATTCGTTTGGATAGCGGGGATATGGCGTATCTTTCTAAAAAAGCACGGATAATGCTCGATGAAGCAGGCTTTAAGGATACGAAAATTATTGCTTCCAATGATTTAGATGAGCATACGATTTTAAACCTGAAGGCGCAAGGAGCGAAGATTGATGTTTGGGGTATTGGGACCAAGCTGATTACGGGCTATGACCAGCCTGCCCTTGGAGCTGTCTATAAACTGGTTTCCATTGAAGACGATCAGGGTGAGTTGGTGGATACGATTAAGATTTCTAGTAATGCGGAAAAGGTCTCTACTCCTGGGTTAAAAAGGGTTTATCGAATTATTAATACCGTTAATCATAAATCAGAAGGGGATTATATCGCTCTTGAAGATGAAAACCCTCAAGCAGAGGAAAGACTCAAAATGTTCCACCCTGTTCATACGTTTATTAGTAAATTTGTGACCAATTTCGAAGCTAGGGAGCTTCATAAGGATATTTTTAAAGATGGAGAATTAGTTTATTCTACTCCTGATCTTTCAGAGGTTCGTGGATATCTTTTGAGCAATCTTGAGCTTCTGTGGGATGAGTACAAGCGTTTATTGAACCCTGAAGATTATCCTGTCGACCTCAGTGAAAAGTGCTGGAATAATAAAATGGAACATATTCACCAGGTAAAAGAGAGGGTCAGACAGCAGCACGGTTAAAATGTTTGGTTTCAAGTAGAAATTGGTACTATAAATAAAAGGAACTAATAGAGGAGTGGAATGATGGATTCTCTACAAAAACAAATCATTGAAGAAATGATGGTCAAACCTGAAATTGATCCAAAAGCAGAAATTCGGACTAGTGTTGAATTTTTAAAGGATTATTTGAAGAGAAATTCTTTCCTAAAAAGTATCGTACTAGGGATTTCTGGTGGACAAGACTCGACACTTACGGGGAAGCTTGCGCAAATCGCTGTTGATGAGTTGAATAAAGAAAAAGGCACCGATGAATTTAAATTTTACGCAATTCGTCTTCCTTATGGAGAACAGAAGGATGAACAAGACGCGAAGGATGCAATCGCGTTCATTCAACCTAGTGAAGCATTAACAATTAATATTCAGCCCGCAGTTGATGCCAGTGTTGCAACATTAAAGAAAAATGGCATTGAATTATCGGATTTTGTAAAAGGGAATGAAAAAGCTCGTGAGCGTATGAAGGCTCAATACGCTGTTGCAGCGATGAAAAGTGGTGTCGTTCTTGGAACAGATCATTCGGCAGAAGCTATCACAGGTTTTTATACTAAATATGGTGATGGAGCGGCTGACTTAGTGCCGTTATTCCGGCTTAATAAAAGGCAGGGAAGAATGCTATTAAAAGAGCTTGGCTGCCCGGAACATCTTTATAATAAAGTTCCAACAGCCGATCTTGAAGATGATCGCCCGCTCGTACCTGATGAGGTCGCTCTCGGTGTAACATATGATCAAATTGATGATTACTTAGAGGGGAAAGAAATCCCAGAAGAAGCTCGAAAAACACTTGAAGGGCATTTTCTTAAAACACGTCATAAACGTCAATCACCGATTACCGTATTTGATGATTTTTGGAAATAGCATTGGATACATGGAGGGATTTCCTAATGAGATTCCTTGTAGACTAACCTAGATAAGTCCTTCATAGTTAAGATGAAGGACTTTTTTTATTTTTCGCAGTCTGGGCTTGATGAACGCCCGTTTTTATAAGATTTTCCGAAGTTTGGTCTTTCATGATCTCGGTGAACGCCCGTTTTCATAGGATTTTCCGAAGTTTGGTCTTTCATAAGCTAGATGAACGCCCGTTTTTATAGGATTTTCCGAAGTATGGTCTTTCATAAGCTAGATGAACGCCCGTTTTTATAGGATTTTCCGAAGTTTGGTCTTTCATAAGCTAGATGAACGCCCGTTTTTATAGGATTTTCTGAAGTTTGGTCTTTCATGAGCTAGATGAACGCCCATTTTTATAGGATTTTCCGAAGTTTGGTCCTTCATAAGCTAGATGAACGCCCGTTTTTATAGGATTTTCCGAAGTATGGTCCTTCATAAGCTAGATGAACGCCCGTTTTTATAGGATTTTCCGAAGTTTGGTCTTTCATAAGCTAGATGAACGCCCGTTTTCATAGGATTTTCCGAAGTTTGGTCTTTCATAAGCTAGATGAACGCCCGTTTTTATAGGATTTTCCGAAGATTGGTCTTTCATAAGCTAGATGAACGCCCGTTTTTATAGGATTT
>NZ_JAFBDZ010000010.1 GCF_016908495.1 Rossellomorea pakistanensis
AATCAAAATTAAACCACATATATCAACAAAAAAAAAAAAACACTTAAACAAAACTAATATCTACAAATATAACAAAATTATCTTCTTCTTTTTCTACCATAATTTCTGCATTCTGAGCTTCGTCAGTTAGACCTACGAATATATTTAAATGTTCGTTTAGAATTTTTGCACCTAAAGAAATCGCTTCTTTTGGTCCAATACTTCCATCAGTCCAAACATCAAGAGAAAGTTTATCATAGTTCGTCATTTGACCAACACGAGTATTCTCTACTTGATAGTTAACGCGAGAAACTGGAGTGTAAATAGAGTCGATTGGGATCACGCCAATTGGAAGATCCTCACGCTTATTTTGTACAGCAGGATTGTATCCACGACCGCGTTGTGCAGATAAACGCATACGGAAGTGACTATTTGATGAAAGTGTAGCTAAGTGTAAATCAGGATTTAACACTTCAACATCACTATCATGAGTAATATCAGCTGCTGTTACCACTCCTTCACCCTGCACATCAATTTCAAGCGTTTTTTCCTCATCAGAGTAAATTTTCAACGCTAGCTTTTTGATATTCAAAATGATGGATGTTACATCTTCCACGACGCCTTCAATTGTTGAAAATTCATGCAGTACTCCATCTATTTGAATAGATGTGACAGCGGCACCTGGGAGTGAGGATAATAGGATACTACGTAAGGAGTTAACCAAAGTTTTACCATATCCACGCTCAAGTGGTTCTACGACGAACTTTCCAAACTTGGCATCATCGCTGATCTCAACCGTTTCAATTTTTGGCTTTTCAATTTCGATCATTAATATTTACCCTCCTTCAAAACGTCGAAACCCCGGTAAAATATCTATAAATGATCATTTAACCGAAATTCCTCATGTACGTTCCCGATTGTGCACCAACAACTGGATTAACATTTTCTGAATGAAACGTATCAATATATCATATCCCATTATTGACAAGGATACAAAATTTATACAGAAAAATTAAACACGGCGACGTTTTGGTGGACGGCATCCATTATGAGGAACTGGAGTTACGTCTCTGATTGCAGTAACTTCTAGACCTGCAGCTTGAAGAGCACGGATTGCTGCTTCACGACCTGCACCAGGACCTTTTACAGTTACTTCAAGAGTTTTTAAACTATGTTCCTGAGACGCTTTAGCTGCTGTTTCAGCTGCCATTTGTGCTGCAAATGGAGTAGATTTACGAGAACCTTTGAATCCAAGTGAACCTGCACTTGACCAAGCCACAGCGTTTCCATGAACGTCAGTGATTGTTACGATTGTGTTGTTAAAAGTTGAACGGATATGTGCAATACCTGCTTCAATATTCTTTTTCACACGACGCTTACGAGTGTTAGTTTTGCGTGCCATTTAGAAGGAACCTCCTTTACTTAATTATTTTTTCTTGTTCGCTACAGTCTTACGAGGACCTTTGCGTGTACGAGCATTGTTTTTTGTATGTTGTCCGCGAACCGGTAAACCACGACGGTGACGAAGACCGCGGTAAGAACCGATTTCCATTAGACGTTTGATGTTAAGAGAAACTTCACGACGAAGATCCCCCTCAACTTTCAATTTGTCAACGATATCACGGATTTTTCCTAATTCGTCATCAGTAAGATCACGAACGCGAGTATCTTCAGAAACACCAGCTTCTGCTAGAATTTTTTCTGCAGTTGTTTTACCAATACCGAAAATATAAGTTAGTGAAATGACAATACGTTTGTCACGTGGAATGTCTACACCAGCAATACGTGCCATAGTAATAGCGCACCTCCTTTAAGATTAGCCTTGTTTTTGTTTGTGTTTAGGGTTTTCACAGATAACCATTACTTTACCTTTTCTGCGGATGACTTTGCATTTCTCACAGATTGGCTTTACAGATGGTCTGACTTTCATCTTATTCTAACCTCCTTGATAGTACGGAGTGCAAAAGATTATTTATAACGATAAGTAATTCTTCCACGAGTTAAGTCATAAGGAGACAGCTCAACTGTCACTTTATCTCCAGGTAAAATGCGGATAAAGTGCATGCGGATCTTTCCAGATACGTGAGCAAGTACCGTATGACCATTTTCTAATTCTACCTTGAACATTGCGTTAGGTAAAGTCTCAGCAACTGTACCTTCCACTTCAATTACATCATCTTTCGCCATCGAATTCGTCTCCCTTCTTAACATCTTCTAAGACCTCATTCACAAACTTTGTAAGAGCATATCGCAACTTTCCATTTGTGACGCGCCCGGTCTCTAGTATACTGCTCTGAACTTCCGGAGAGATATAATCGTAAAACGTAAGGTGGGAGATGTTTTTTTTCTTAGGACGATCAAACTTTCGTTTCTCACCATCCGCAATCAAAACAAAGCGTTCATTAATCTGTTGAATAATAACAGCATGTTGGCTTGTGTCTCTTCCCTTATTAATTTTCACGATTTGACCTATTCTCGGAGTCGATTCGGACTCGATCAATTCAGATCACCTTCACTTAGGCTTTCGTTAATATCTCGTAACCTTCTTCTGTAATGGCAATGGTATGTTCGAAATGCGCACACATTTTACCATCTACTGTAACAACTGTCCAGTTATCCGATAATGTCTTTACATAGCGATTACCCGCATTCACCATTGGTTCAATAGCAAGTATCATGCCAGGCTTTAAGCGTGGACCTTTACCCGGTGGCCCGTAATGAGGAATTTGTGGATCCTCATGTAAGTCTTGACCAACACCGTGTCCAACATACTCGCGAACAATGGAAAATCCATTAGCTTCTACAAAGGTTTGTATAGCATGAGAGATGTTCGATAGACGTTCGCCTGGTTTTGCTTCTTTTAAGCCGATATATAAAGAATCTTCTGTTACATCTAATAGCTTTTGAGTTTCATCATCTATTGTGCCAACAGGATATGTCCAAGCAGAGTCACCATGGTAACCATTATATTTTGCACCTATGTCGATACTAATAATGTCGCCTTCTTTTAGACTGCGATCTCCCGGAATTCCATGTACAAGTTCGTTATTAACGGAAGCACAGATACTGCCACGAAACCCATTATAACCTTTAAATGAAGGAATTGCATCAGATGCCCGAATAAAATTCTCGGCAATTGCATCCAATTCTTTCGTTGTTATTCCTGGGGTAATGTGCTTTTGCAATTCCTTGTGAGTTAAAGCGACTATCTTACCTGCCGTACGCATAATATCAATCTCACGAGGGGTTTTACAAATGATCATTATTAATTGCCCCCAAGTAATTCATCAATGTCAGCAAACACTTGTTTGATGTCCTGCTGCCCATTTATATTTCTTAAATACCCTTTTTCTTCATAGAAGGAGAGTAGGGGTTGTGTTTGTTTAATGTTTACATCAAGACGGTTTTGAACCGTTTCTTCATTATCATCTGCACGTTGATATAATTCTCCGCCACAGCGGTCGCAAACACCAGATTCAGATGGTGGATTGAACACTAGATGATAGGTTGCGCCACAATTTTTGCAAATTCGACGTCCTGTAAGGCGTTCCATTAAAATACCTTTATCTACATCAATGTTAATCACATAATCTATTTTTTTACCAAGATCGGATAACATGTTTTCAAGAGCGTCAGCTTGTGCTACCGTTCTTGGAAACCCATCAAGCAAGAAGCCTTTATGACAATCTTCCTTGCTAAGACGTTCACGAACAATACCAATTGTAACCTTGTCAGGGACAAGCTCACCTTTATCCATAAAAGACTTAGCTTCCAATCCTAGTTCCGTACCTTCTTTGATAGCCGCACGGAACATATCTCCCGTTGAGATATGAGGGATTCCGTATTTTTCAACGATCTTTTCGGCTTGAGTTCCTTTTCCTGCACCTGGTAAGCCCATTAGCACAATGTTCACTCGTATTTCCCCCTCAGTCTCTTTTATGGTTTCAGGAACAATAATTGTTCCTAAAACCTTTTTTATTTAATGAAACCTTTGTAATGACGTTTAACTAACTGAGCTTCCAATTGTTTCATGGTTTCAAGAGCAACACCTACTACGATGAGCAAGCTCGTTCCTCCAATTTGCGCTGATTGTGGTAACCCGGCAAATTTAATGAAGAAAATTGGAAGGATGGAGATAGCAGCTAAGAAAATCGCACCTACAAAAGTTAGGCGGTATAGCACACGAGTCAAGTATTCTTGAGTGTTTTTCCCCGGACGAATACCTGGAATGTAACCACCCTGCTTTTTCAAGTTCTCAGACATTTGTTCTGGATTAACTTGGATAAAAGCATAGAAATAAGTAAATGCAATAATCAAAGCTACATAAATAGCCATACCAATCGGCTCAGTATAATCAAAGATATACTGAATCGTACTTGTTATGTCATTGGTTCCGAAGAACGTAGCAATGGTTTGCGGTGTAATAATGAAGGATATCGCGAAGATAACCGGGATTACACCAGCCGCATTTACTTTTAAAGGTAAGTGTGTAGATTGACCACCCACTGGATTGTTACCCGTTGAACGCTTAGCATATTGAATTGGAATTTTACGTAGTGCTTGTTGAATAAACACAGTACCAACCACAATAGCAATTACCGCTAATACAATTAATGCTAACACAACGATACGAAGGAATAACTGTTCTCCAGCTCCCTCAATCTGCTGAGCATAAATTTGGTTCACAGTGTTTGGAATAGCAGCAACAATTCCAGCGAAGATTAGAATGGAAATACCATTCCCTACACCCTTTGATGTGATTTGCTCTCCTAACCACATAAGGAAAGCAGTACCTGCTGTTAGCACTACAGCAATTAACAGGTAAGAAGTTACACTAGAGTCTTTGATTAAAACTCCACCATACATTTGGTTAAATCCATAGGACATACCTAATGCCTGGATGAAGCCAAGGATTATCGTGAAATAGCGGGTAAATTGAGCTAATTTACGTCTCCCTACTTCACCTTGCTTTGACCACTCTGTAAACTTTGGGACTACATCCATTTGAAGTAGTTGAACAATGATAGAAGCCGTAATATATGGCATGATTCCCATTGCCAGAATAGAGAAGTTAATCAAAGCACCGCCTCCGAATGTATTAAGGAAACCGATTAGACCTGCTTGATCCTGTGCTTTAAGGACTTCAGAGTCCACACCAGGAACCGGAATAAAAGTTCCAATTCGGAAAACGATTAACATTAATAGGGTGAAGATAATCTTTCTTCTTATATCACCCACGCGCATAAAATTGGAGATTGTCTGAAACATTAAATCACCTCAGTTTTACCGCCAGCAGCATCAATAGCTTCTTTGGCAGAAGATGAGAATTTGTGTGCTTTTACAGTTAGCTTCTTCTCGATATTACCTTTACCAAGAATTTTAATACCAGCTTTTTCACTGCTTACTACACCAGTTTCAATAAGAAGTTCTGGAGTTACTTCTGTTCCATCTTCGAAGCGATTTAATGCATCTAAATTTACGATTGCATATTCTTTACGATTGATGTTAGTGAAACCACGTTTAGGTAGACGTTGGAATAAAGGGGTTTGACCACCCTCAAAACCAAGACGTACTCCGCCGCCAGAACGTGCGTTTTGACCTTTATGACCTTTTCCAGCAGTTTTACCATTACCAGAACCGATCCCACGGCCTACACGATTACGCTTTTTGCGTGAACCTTCAGCAGGTTTTAACTCATGTAATTTCATGTCGGGCACCTCCTTGTTAAAAAAAGTATCTTATTAAACTTCTTTAACCGTTACTAAGTGAGCAACCTTATTAATCATGCCACGAATAGCAGGATTATCTTGCTGTTCAACTGTTTGATGAAGTTTACGTAAACCAAGAGCTTTAACTGTTTCGCGTTGGTTTTCTGGACGACCAATCACACTGCGAGTGAGGGTAATTTCTAGTTTGTTCGCCATTGTTATCCCTCCTTATCCTAACAGTTCTTCTACTGATTTTCCACGTAATTTAGCTACGTCTTCAGCGCGTTTTAATTGTTTTAGTCCTTCGATTGTTGCACGTACCATGTTAATTGGAGTGTTAGATCCTAGAGATTTTGAAAGGATATCTGATACACCAGCTAACTCAAGTACCGCACGAACAGGTCCACCTGCGATAACACCTGTACCGGCAGATGCAGGTTTAATAAGAATTTCTCCAGCACCAAATCGTCCGATAATTTCGTGAGGAGTTGTTCCACCTACCATTGGTACTTCAACTAAATTTTTCTTAGCATCTTCAATCGCTTTGCGAATTGCATCAGGTACCTCTTGAGCTTTACCAGTACCGAAACCAACGTGACCATTCTTGTCTCCTACTACTACAAGAGCAGCAAAACGGAAACGACGTCCACCTTTAACAACTTTCGCAACACGATTGACTGTAACTACGCGTTCTTCAAGTTCAAGTTTATTTGGATCAATACGACGCATGTAATTGTCCCTCCTTTTTATTAAAATTCTAAGCCGTTCTCACGAGCTGCTTCAGCTAATGCTTTAACACGACCATGATATAGGTAACCACCGCGGTCGAATACTACAGATTTTAACCCTTTTTCCACTGCACGTTTTGCTACTAATTCTCCAACTTTAACAGCAGCATCTACGTTACCAGTTGATTCAAGTCCTGCTTCCTTATCAACAGAAGAAGCACTTACGATTGTTACACCATTTACGTCATCGATAAGTTGAGCATAAATGTTTTTATTTGAACGGTATACGTTTAGACGTGGACGCGCTTCCGTTCCAGTAATCTTAGAACGTACACGAGCATGTCTTTTCTTACGTACCTTATTTTTATCTGGCTTAGTGATCATTGAGGTCACTCCTTTCCTCTACCTATGCGGCATTATTTACCAGTTTTACCTTCTTTACGGCGCACATATTCGCCTTCGTAACGAATACCTTTACCTTTGTAAGGCTCTGGGGAACGAACAGCACGAATGTTAGCTGCAGTTGCACCAACGCGTTCTTTATCGATACCCTTTACAGAAACTTTTGTATTAGCAGGAACATCGATTTCGATTCCTTCTTCAGGTTCAATCTCAACTGGGTGAGAGTAACCAACGTTAAGAACAAGTTTCTTGCCTTGTTTTTGAGCACGATAACCTACACCGATAAGCTCTAAATTTCTTTCAAATCCTTTAGAAACACCTTCAACCATGTTAGCAATTAGGGCACGAGTTGTACCGTGTAATGCACGATGATCTTTAGCATCTGAAGGACGAGTGATATTTACAATGTTCTCTTCCAATTCTACCTTAATATCCGGATTGAATGTACGAGATAATTCACCTTTAGGACCTTTAACTGTTACTTTGCTTCCTTCAATCGTAACTGTTACGCCTGCTGGAACCTCGATAGGTTTTTTACCTACACGTGACATATTGTTGCACCTCCATTCATTTCAAAAAATATTACCAAACGTACGCTAGTACTTCTCCACCAACTTGTTTCGCACGAGCTTCTTTATCAGTTATAACTCCTTGAGAAGTAGAAACAAGAGCAACACCAAGTCCGTTAAGTACTTTAGGTACCTCGTTAGCTTTAGCATATACGCGTAGTCCTGGTTTACTGATACGTTTTACACCAGTGATAACACGTTCGTTATTAGAACCGTACTTTAAGAAAATGCGGATAACACCTTGTTTGCTATCTTCAACAAATTCTACGTCACGTACGAAACCTTCACGTTTAAGAATTTCAGCGATTTCTTTTTTGATGTTAGAAGCAGGTACTTCTAACTTCTCGTGACGTACCATATTCGCATTACGAATACGAGTTAGCAAATCTGCGATTGGATCTGTCATTGTCATAATATTTTACCTCCTTCCCAAAATAGGGTATTACCAACTAGCTTTTTTGACGCCAGGAATTTGACCCTTATATGCGAGTTCACGGAAACAAATACGGCAAAGCTTAAATTTGCGGATTACTGAATGTGGACGTCCACAACGTTCACAACGTGTATACGCTTGAACTTGATGCTTTGGCGCGCGTTTTTGTTTCGCAATCATTGATTTTTTAGCCACATTTTCGCCTCCCTTACTTTTGGAATGGCATTCCGATTTGTGTCATTAATTCACGAGCTTCTTCATCAGAGTTAGCAGTAGTAACGATAACAATATCCATACCACGTACTTTTGAAACTTTATCGTAGTCAATCTCTGGGAAGATTAATTGTTCTTTAATTCCAAGCGTGTAGTTTCCACGACCGTCAAATGCTTTTTTAGAAACACCACGGAAGTCACGTACACGTGGAAGAGATACAGAAATTAATTTATCTAAGAATTCGTACATGCGTTCACCGCGAAGTGTAACTTTTGCACCGATAGGCATACCTTCACGTAAACGGAATCCTGCGATAGATTTTTTCGCTTTTGTTACAACTGGTTTTTGACCAGTGATTAATGCTAATTCTTCAACAGCAACATCTAATGCTTTTGCGTTTTGAACAGCATCACCAATACCCATGTTCACAACAATTTTGTCGATTTTAGGTACTTGCATTACTGATTTATAATCGAACTTGCTCATAAGAGCAGGCGTAATTTCACTATTGAACTTTTCTTTTAGGCGGTTCATGTAGAGTACCTCCCTTCTATTGAGAACTATTTATCTAAAACTTCACCTGATTTAATTGCTACACGTACATTCTTGCCATCAACCGTCTTAGATCCTACACGAGTTGGCTCGTTAGACTTCGGATCAAGTGGCATTACATTTGATACATGAATAGGTGCCTCTTGGCTGATGATGCCGCCTTGCGGATTAACTTGAGAAGGTTTTGAGTGTTTTTTAACAACGTTCACACCTTCAACAAGCACACGGTCTTTTTTAGGGAATGCTGCAAGTACTACACCCGTTTTTCCCTTGTCTTTTCCCGTGATGACCATTACTTTATCGCCTTTTTTTACATGCATTTTGTCGCACCTCCTTGAATGGCCAATTCAGTAATCTATTAAAGAACTTCTGGAGCTAAAGATACAATTTTCATAAAGTTGCTGTCACGTAGTTCACGTGCAACAGGTCCGAAGATACGAGTTCCACGTGGACCTTTGTCATCCTTGATAATTACACAAGCATTCTCATCGAATTTGATGTATGAACCATCATTACGACGAACACCACTCTTAGTACGAACAACAACCGCTTTTACAACGTCACCTTTTTTAACAACGCCGCCTGGTGTTGCTTGTTTTACTGTGCACACGATAACATCACCGATGTTAGCCGTCTTACGACCAGAACCGCCAAGTACTTTAATTGTAAGAACTTCACGAGCACCAGAGTTATCAGCAACTTTTAAACGTGATTCTTGTTGAATCATGTAGGTAACCTCCTTTCGGAATAAACATCAATCCGAACATATATTAGATAATTACTGCTTTTTCAATTACTTCAACTAAACGGAAACGTTTTGTAGCTGAAAGTGGACGAGTTTCCATGATACGCACGATATCGCCAATTTTAGCTTCGTTTTGCTCATCATGAGCTTTGAACTTTTTAGAGTACTTTACGCGTTTGCCGTATAGTGAGTGCTTTTTGTAAGTTTCAACCATTACAGTGACTGTTTTATCCATTTTGTCGGAAACAACACGCCCAGTGTAAACCTTACGTTGATTGCGTTCACTCATTGAAGCAAACCTCCTCTCAATTATCGATTATTTACGCCGATCTCTCTTTCACGAATTACAGTTTTCATACGAGCGATCGCTTTACGAACTTCACGGATGCGAGCAGTGTTTTCAAGTTGACCCGTCGCAAGTTGGAATCGTAGGTTGAATAACTCTTCTTTAAGAGATTTTACTTTTTGTTCTATTTCGGCAGTGGTTAAGTCACGAATTTCATTAGTTTTCATTTGATTCACCACCAATTTCTTCTCGTTTTACAAACTTACACTTTACAGGAAGTTTGTGTGCTGCAAGACGAAGAGCTTCACGAGCTACTTCTTCTGAAACACCAGCAATTTCAAACATGATTTTACCAGGTTTTACAACTGCTACCCATCCTTCTGGAGCACCTTTACCGGATCCCATACGTACTTCAAGTGGTTTAGCAGTATAAGGCTTGTGAGGGAAAATTTTAATCCAAACTTTACCGCCACGTTTCATGTAACGAGTCATTGCAATACGAGCCGCTTCGATTTGACGGTTTGTAATCCAAGAAGCTTCAGTAGCTTGTAAACCATATTCACCGAATGCTACTTCAGCACCGCCTTTAGTGCGACCACGCATTTTACCACGATGTTCGCGACGATATTTAACGCGTTTAGGTAATAACATAATTATTTTCCTCCTTCCTCAGATTTCTTCTTTGCAGGAAGGACCTCTCCACGATAGATCCACACTTTCACACCTAGTTTACCGTAAGTAGTATCTGCTTCAGCATGAGCATAGTCAATGTCAGCGCGAAGTGTATGAAGTGGAACAGTTCCTTCGCTGTAGTGTTCAGCACGAGCGATATCTGCACCGCCTAGACGACCAGAAACTTGAGTTTTGATCCCTTTAGCTCCTCCACGCATTGCACGTTGAATCGCTTGTTTCTGAGCACGACGGAAAGATACACGGTTTTCTAATTGGCGAGCAATGTTTTCAGCGACTAATTTTGAATCTAAGTCAGCTTTTTTAATTTCAACGATATTGATGTGTACGCGTTTACCAGTTAGGTCGTTTAACGCTTTACGTAACGCCTCAACTTCTGTACCACCTTTACCGATAACCATACCAGGTTTTGCTGTATGAACTGTAATATTGATGCGGTTAGCTGCACGTTCAATTTCTACTTTAGAAACAGATGCATCCACTAAACGTTTTGCAATATATTCACGTACTTTAAGGTCTTCGTGTAGAAGATTCGCATAATCTTTATCAGCGTACCATTTTGATTCCCAATCACGAATTACTCCAACACGCAGTCCGACTGGATGTACTTTTTGACCCACGAATTATCCCTCCTTCTTTTCTGATACCACTACTGTGATGTGGCTTGTGCGTTTTAAAATTTGGCTTGCGCGTCCCATCGCACGAGGACGGAAGCGTTTCAATGTTGGCCCTTCATTAACATAAGCCTCTGTAATAACAAGATTGTTAACGTCCATATCATAGTTATGCTCTGCGTTCGCTACAGCAGATTTTAATACTTTCTCAATCACTGGAGAAGCAGCTTTTGGAGTGTGCTTCAAAATAGCTACCGCTTCGCCTACTTGCTTACCTCGGATTAGATCTACAACTAAACGTACCTTACGAGGAGCAACACGAACTGTTCTAGCAACAGCTTTAGCTTGCATTAGGATAACCTCCTCTCAATTAGCGTCTTGATTTCTTATCATCACTAGCATGACCTTTGTAAGTACGTGTTGGTGCGAATTCACCAAGTTTATGACCTACCATGTCTTCAGTGACGTATACTGGCACATGTTTACGTCCATCGTAAACAGCGATTGTGTGACCGATGAATGCTGGGAAGATCGTTGAACGGCGAGACCAAGTTTTAATTACTTGTTTTCCCTCTGTTTCGTTCAGTTTCTCGATCTTTTCAATTAAATGATCATCAACAAAAGGTCCTTTTTTTAAGCTACGACCCATGTTTGAACCTCCCTTCGCGATTGCTCTACGGCTCTACATTTGAACCGTAGTACAACCCCGTTATTTTTTGCGACGACGCACAATAAATTTATCTGACTTATTGTTTTTCTTACGAGTTTTGTAACCAAGAGTTGGTTTACCCCATGGCGACATTGGTGATTTACGTCCAATTGGAGCGCGTCCTTCACCACCACCGTGTGGGTGATCGTTAGGGTTCATTACAGATCCACGTACAGTTGGGCGCTTACCTAACCAACGAGAACGACCTGCTTTACCAATGTTGATAAGTTCATGTTGTTCATTACCAACTTGACCTACTGTAGCACGGCAAGTTGCAAGAATCATACGAACTTCACCAGAATTTAAACGTACAAGTACATATTTACCTTCTTTACCAAGTACTTGTGCAGAAGTACCAGCTGAACGTACTAATTGACCACCTTTTCCAGGTTTAAGTTCAATATTGTGAACAACCGTACCAACTGGGATGTTGATAAGTGGTAATGCATTACCTACTTTAATATCTGCTTCAGGACCAGACATTACTTCCATACCTACTTCAAGTGACTTAGGTGCCAGGATGTAACGCTTTTCTCCATCCACGTAGTTAATTAGTGCAATATTTGCTGAGCGGTTTGGATCGTATTCGATCGTAGCAACGCGTCCTGGTATACCATCTTTTTCACGTTTGAAATCGATGATACGGTATTGACGCTTATGACCGCCACCTTGATGACGAACTGTTAACTTACCTTGGTTGTTACGGCCACCTTTTTTGTGTAAAGGCGCTAGTAATGACTTTTCTGGTTTGTCAGTTGTAATCTCCGCAAAGTCAGATGTAGTCATACCGCGACGACCATTAGAGGTAGGTTTATACTTTTTAATCGCCATATCTTTTCCCTCCTCTTCTAAATGCTTACTTTATTATACTTCAAAGAATTCGATTTCTTTGCTTTCAGTTGTAAGAGTAACTACCGCTTTACGACGTTTGTTGGTATAACCAGCATGACGTCCCATGCGCTTGAATTTACCTTTGTAATTCATGATGTTTACTTTTGCAACGTTTACGCCAAAGATTTCTTCAACTGCATCTTTAACTTGAGTTTTGTTCGCTCTAGTATCAACTTCAAAAGTATACTTTTTGTCAGCCATAAGATCAGTCGAACGTTCTGTGATAACGGGGCGCTTAATGATTTCGCGTGCATCCATTATGCAAGCACCTCCTCTACTTTTTCAACTGCTGCTTTAGTCATGACTAGCTTATCATGTCCAACAACATCAAGTACGCTAATTCCGTTTGCAGTTACAACAGTAACTCCAGGGATATTGCGAGCAGAAAGAGCTACGTTCTCGTCAAGACCATCTGTAACAACTAATGTTTTAGAGTTAACAGAAAGACCTTTTAATACATTAGCAAATTCCTTTGTTTTTGGAGCATCAAAAGCAAGTGCTTCTAATACTAAAATGTTTTCTTCTGCTACTTTAGTAGAAAGTGCAGATTTAATAGCTAAACGGCGTACTTTCTTTGGAAGTTTGTAGCTGTAGCTACGTGGAACCGGTCCAAATACAGTACCACCTCCGCGCCATTGTGGGGAACGAATTGACCCTTGACGAGCACGTCCTGTTCCTTTTTGACGCCACGGTTTACGACCACCGCCGGCTACTTCAGAACGGTTTTTTACTTTGTGAGTTCCTTGACGTAAGGAAGCTCTTTGCATTAGAACTGCTTCAAACAAAACTTGTTTGTTTGGTTCAACACCAAAGATTGAATCGTTAAGTTCGATATCACCAACTTTAGATCCGCTTTGATTAAATAAAGCTACTTTTGGCATTCCTTTTTCCTCCTTTCCTATAAGTCTCTATTATGCTTTAATCGCACTTTTGACTTTGATTAATGCTTTTTTAGGTCCAGGAACATTTCCTTTCACTAATAGAAGGTTGCGTTCAGCATCCACTTTTACGATCTCAAGGTTTTGGATCGTGATTTGTTCTCCACCCATACGTCCTGGTAGTAATTTACCTTTGAATACGCGGTTTGGATCAACAGGTCCCATTGAACCAGGGCGACGGTGGTAACGAGAACCGTGAGACATAGGTCCGCGGGATTGATTATGACGCTTGATCGCACCTTGGAAACCTTTCCCCTTAGATACTCCAGTTACATCTACAATATCGCCTTCTGCGAAAATATTAACTTTGACTTCTTGACCAACTTCGTACTCTTCCACGTTTATTCCGCGAATTTCACGGATGAAGCGCTTAGGAGCAGTTTCTGCTTTAGCAACATGGCCTTTTTCAGGTTTGTTTGAAAGCTTTTCGCGTTTGTCTTCGAATCCAACTTGGATTGCTTCATATCCATCAACATCAGTTGATTTCTTTTGAAGGACAATGTTTCCAGTAGCTTCAATTACTGTTACAGGGATAAGATCACCGTTTTCAGCAAAAACTTGAGTCATACCGATCTTTCTTCCTAAGATTCCTTTGGTCATGAGTCACACCTCCTAAAATATGTTTGTATAAGATTAAAGTTTGATTTCAATATCTACACCAGATGGTAAGTCTAAACGCATAAGCGCATCAACTGTTTGTGGTGTTGGGTTCACAATATCGATTAAGCGTTTATGTGTACGCATTTCGAATTGTTCACGAGAATCTTTGTATTTGTGTACAGCACGTAGGATTGTATAAACAGATTTTTCTGTTGGAAGTGGGATCGGTCCAGAAACCGCCGCACCAGAACGTTTTGCTGTTTCAACAATTTTCTCTGCTGATTGATCAAGGATTCTGTGATCATACGCTTTTAAACGGATACGAATTTTTTGTTTTGCCATTATTTTCCCTCCTTTATCGCCTATTTGAAATAGACATTCTCCATGGAAATTTCCCACGCACTCGCCATGGCAAAGCGGCCGGGTGTGTCAGCAACCTTCCATTTCATCGCAGTCAAAGACCAACATTGTCTATTATATCTAAAACACAAAGCGGATGCAAGATTTATTGCGGAAAATCTTTGTGTTTTGCACACTTTTTCTATTATACAAACCTAATAGACTCTTTTCAAGTGTGAATACTATTTTCGGAATATTTCTCAAGCCGTAAATACGATATAGAGAATCATTTTATAGGATGAGAAAAATGGATGGGAACAAAAATGGGAATCATGAATATCCAGAATCACTTGTTGGATTCCCCTCTCCAAGAGCACCAGAAGAAATTGTTCGAGGTAATGGGGGAAATGTTTAATTCGTCATTCAACAGTGTTAGGGAAAAAAGTTTGTCCACTTTCGTTAATCATTTGCCTGATACAGTATTATTTGTTCAGAATCAAAATAAATTGACCAGTCGACAAAATTAGGCATTTTCCGCACACCTGTTGCCAAACCCTTCCTTATACCATTTATGTACCCCATCAAGGTCACTCATTACATGGGACAAGCTGGGAATGATAGGGAACAAAGTAGTGAGCCTGCACCACATTAAACACATTCATTTCTAAGTATCAACATACATGTATTTTATATTTCTATACGAAAAAAAAAGTGGATGGGCGTCCCCATCCACTTTCGTGTTTATTGTAATTATTCAGTGATTGTAGCAACTACTCCAGCGCCTACAGTACGTCCACCCTCACGGATAGAGAATTTAGTACCTTCTTCGATCGCGATTGGAGAAATTAGTTCAACTGTCATTTCTACGTTATCTCCAGGCATAACCATTTCTACGCCTTCAGGAAGATTACAGATACCAGTTACGTCAGTTGTACGGAAGTAGAACTGCGGACGGTAGTTAGAGAAGAATGGAGTATGACGTCCACCCTCTTCTTTAGAAAGAACATATACTTCAGCTTTAAACTTTGTGTGTGGAGTGATTGTACCTGGCTTAGCAAGTACTTGACCGCGTTGGATATCTTCACGAGAAACCCCACGAAGAAGAGCTCCAATGTTATCACCAGCTTCTGCATAATCAAGAAGCTTACGGAACATTTCTACACCAGTTACAGTAGTTTTAGATGGCTCTTCTGTAAGACCGATGATTTCGATCTCGTCACCAACTTTAACTTGTCCACGCTCAACACGTCCTGTAGCAACTGTTCCACGACCTGTAATTGAGAATACATCCTCTACAGGCATCATGAATGGTTTTTCAGTGTCACGTTCTGGAGTTGGGATATATTCATCTACTGCATCCATTAATTCGTAGATTTTTTCTTCCCATTCTGCTTCACCTTCAAGAGCTTTAAGAGCAGAACCTTTGATTACAGGAACATCGTCGCCTGGGAAATCGTATTCAGAAAGAAGATCACGAACTTCCATTTCTACTAGTTCTAGTAATTCTTCATCGTCTACCATGTCACATTTGTTCATGAATACAACAAGGTAAGGTACACCTACTTGACGAGAAAGAAGAATGTGCTCACGAGTTTGTGGCATTGGGCCATCAGCAGCAGATACTACTAGGATTCCACCATCCATTTGAGCAGCACCAGTGATCATGTTTTTAACATAGTCAGCATGTCCTGGGCAGTCAACGTGTGCATAGTGACGAGTGTCAGTTTCATACTCAACGTGCGCAGTAGAGATTGTGATTCCACGCTCTCTTTCTTCTGGAGCACCATCAATTTGGTCGTATGCCATTGCAGTACCACGGTTAAATTTCTTATGAAGAACAGTTGTGATAGCAGCAGTTAAAGTAGTTTTACCATGGTCAACGTGACCAATTGTACCGATATTAGCATGTGATTTGGAACGATCGAATTTTTCCTTAGCCATTTGGAAATCCTCCTTTGATTTTAAAAGAAATAAGTATTTTATTTGGAAGTTTGAAGATGGTAGACTACCATCTTCAAAGCTACCATTGCTTACAATAGTAGTTATACTTTATAAGAGATGAGAAATCAATTACTCACCTTTATTTTTTTTGATAATTTCTTCAGAGATTGATTTAGGAACTTCTTCATAGTGATCGAAGTGCATTGAATATGTTCCACGTCCTTGTGTGTTAGAACGTAATGAAGTCGCATATCCAAACATTTCAGATAGTGGTACGAACGCCTTAACAACTTGAGCGTTACCGCGTGCTTCCATACCTTCTACGCGTCCACGACGAGAAGTTACGTCTCCCATAATATCTCCAAGGTATTCTTCAGGAATAACAACTTCAACTTTCATCATTGGCTCTAGGATTGCTGGATTACATTTTGACGCAGCGTTCTTAAGTGCCATAGATGCAGCGATTTTGAATGCCATTTCAGAAGAATCGACATCATGGTAAGATCCATCAACAAGACGAGCTTTAACATCCACAAGTGGATATCCAGCAAGTACTCCGTTATCCATTGCATCTTCTAATCCAGCTTGTACTGCAGGGATGTATTCGCGAGGAACAACACCACCGACAATCGCGTTTTCGAATTCAAATCCTTTTCCTTCTTCGTTAGGAGAGAACTCGATCCAAACGTGACCGAATTGTCCACGTCCACCGGATTGACGAGCAAACTTACCTTCAACTTTTGCATCAGAGCGGAAAGTTTCACGATAAGATACTTGTGGAGCACCAACATTAGCTTCTACTTTGAATTCACGCTTCATACGGTCAACGATGATATCTAGGTGAAGCTCACCCATACCAGCAATGATAACCTGACCAGTTTCTTGGTCTGTATGTGCACGGAATGTTGGATCTTCTTCTTGTAATTTTTGAAGAGCTGTAGTCATCTTATCTTGGTCAGCCTTTGATTTAGGCTCAACAGATAATGAGATAACAGGCTCAGGGAATACCATTGATTCTAAGATAACATGATCTTTTTCATCACATAAAGTATCACCAGTTCCAGTATCCTTCAGACCTACCGCTGCAGCGATATCTCCAGCGTATACTGTAGAGATCTCTTCACGAGAGTTAGCGTGCATTTGCAGGATACGACCTACACGTTCACGTTTCCCTTTAGAAGAGTTTCTTACATACGATCCAGAATCTAAAGTACCAGAATATACGCGGAAGAAAGTTAATTTACCGACATAAGGGTCAGTAGCTACTTTAAACGCTAGAGCAGAGAATGGTGCATCGTCGCTAGATGGACGACTTACTTCTTCTTCAGTATCTGGAATGAATCCTTTAATATCTTCAACATCAGTTGGTGCAGGAAGATAATCAAGAACAGCGTCGATCATTAATTGAACACCTTTGTTCTTGAATGCTGAACCACAAAGAACCGGGTAGAAATCTACTGTAAGGGTAGCTTTACGAATTGCTGCTTTTAGCTCATCGTTAGAAAGCTCTTCACCTTCTAAATATCTCATCATTAGTTCTTCATCAAAATCAGCTACCGCTTCAATCAGTTTTCCACGGTATTCTTCTGCTTGTTCTTTGTATTCATCAGGAATTTCACGAGCTTCTGCACGTGTTCCTAAATCGTCTTCATAGAAGTAAGCCTTCATTTCTACAAGGTCAATAATTCCATCAAATTCATCCTCAGCACCGATAGGTAACTGAATTGGATGTGCATTTGCTTGAAGACGGTCATGGATTGTTCCTACTGAATAAAGGAAGTCAGCCCCGATTTTGTCCATTTTGTTTACGAACACAATACGAGGAACCCCGTATGTTGTAGCTTGGCGCCAAACAGTTTCTGTTTGTGGCTCAACACCAGATTGTGCATCCAGTACAGCTACAGCACCATCAAGTACACGAAGAGAACGTTCAACTTCAACAGTGAAGTCTACGTGTCCTGGAGTATCGATGATGTTGATACGATGACCTTTCCATTGAGCTGTTGTCGCAGCAGAAGTGATCGTAATACCACGTTCTTGCTCTTGCTCCATCCAGTCCATTTGGGAAGCACCTTCGTGAGTTTCACCAATTTTGTGAATGCGTCCAGTATAGAAAAGGATACGCTCAGTTGCAGTTGTTTTCCCCGCATCGATGTGAGCCATGATCCCGATATTACGAGTCTTTTCTAAGGAGAACTCTCTAGGCATGTGGTCTTTCTCCTTCCTTATATGAGTATTATTTGTTTAGTAGTTAAGTAAAGATTACCAACGGTAGTGAGCAAATGCTTTATTTGCTTCAGCCATTTTGTGTGTATCTTCACGTTTCTTAACAGATGCTCCAGTGTTATTGGCAGCATCAAGGATTTCGTTAGCTAAACGCTCTTCCATCGTTTTCTCACCGCGAAGACGAGAGTAGTTTACTAACCAACGAAGACCAAGAGTTGTACGACGCTCAGGGCGAACCTCAACTGGTACTTGGTAGTTTGAACCACCTACACGACGTGCTTTAACTTCCAATACTGGCATGATGTTTTTAAGCGCTTGATCGAAAACTTCCATCGCGTCTTTACCTGAACGTTCGCTAATAATATCAAACGCAGCGTAAAGTTTCTTTTGTGCTTTACCTCTCTTACCGTCAACCATAATTTTGTTGATTAAACGAGTAACGAGTTTTGAATTATACATTGGATCTGGTAATACGTCTCTTTTTGCTACAGGTCCTTTACGTGGCATGTGTTTTCCTCCTTTCAATTCAGCTTTATGCAATTAATCTGTTAGATTATTTTTTTGCAGCTTTTGGTCGTTTAGTACCGTATTTAGAACGGCCTTGCATACGTCCTTCAACACCAGCAGTGTCTAATGCACCACGAACGATGTGATAACGTACCCCCGGTAAATCTTTTACACGTCCACCACGAATTAATACTACGCTGTGTTCTTGTAAGTTGTGACCAATTCCAGGAATATATGCAGTTACCTCAATACCGTTAGTTAAACGAACACGTGCATATTTACGTAATGCCGAGTTCGGTTTTTTCGGTGTCATCGTACCAACACGAGTACAAACACCACGCTTTTGTGGAGAAGACACATTTGTTTGTGCTTTCTTAAAGCTGTTATAGCCTTTATTAAGCGCTGGTGAATTTGACTTTGCTGATTTAGATTGACGAGGCTTACGCACTAATTGGTTAATAGTTGGCATGGAAATATCCTCCCTTCATTTATCTTTAAGCCCACACATCCAGGTGGTTCATTTTTGGGTAAAAACAAAGTTTTTGTAGATAACCTCACACCTACAAAAACTATTTTAATGGATTATAGCTACAGCTGCGGCTCCAACCTCAATACCACAAGATCTGCCGAGCTTACGCATCGAATCTACTCTTGATACTGGTACTTTTAGTTCAGTGGCAGTTTGAATTATTTTTGTTGTTACTTTAGGATCTGCATCCTCGGCAACTACTACTTCTAATACACGACCACTTTTGAGAGCTTTTACTGCCTGCTTAGTTCCTACAATCACCTTATCGGCCTGCGACACTTTTTCATAAGACATTTGATATCCTCCAAAGTAACAGGTTGGAATGAATAGGAGCAACCTTGAATATATTATCATCTTCAAATATTAATGTCAACAAAGAATATGAAGAAAATAATTTAACCTAAACATTTGATAGCATTTTATTATACAAAGTTACGACCCTTGTTATTTAGGGGTTATGTCCTTAAACAAGGGTCGAACCTTTATTCTATAACTATTCTACTGTTACAGTTTCTTCTTGAACTTCCGCTAACACTGGTTCTGCTTTACGGTAACGTTGCATACCCGTTCCAGCTGGAACTAGCTTACCAATGATAACATTCTCTTTTAAGCCTAGTAACTCATCGCGCTTACCTTTAATCGCTGCATCCGTTAACACACGAGTTGTTTCTTGGAATGATGCGGCAGATAAGAATGAGTCTGTTTCCAGAGATGCTTTCGTGATTCCAAGTAATACCGGACGACCTGTTGCAGGAATTTTACCTTCCAGCAATGCTTTTTCATTAGAGTCAGTGAATTGATGGATATCCAGTAGTGTTCCAGGTAGCACTTCTGTTTCTCCTGCATCAATAACTCTAACTTTACGAAGCATTTGTCGTACCATTACTTCTACGTGCTTATCTCCAATTTCAACCCCTTGCATACGATATACTTTTTGTACTTCGCGCAATAGGTACTCTTGAACAGCAGATACATCACGAACTTTAAGAAGTTCTTTTGGATCGATAGAACCTTCTGTAATTTCTTGACCTCTACCGACTTTATCATTTACTGCATACTTCAGGCGAGCTGTGTATGGGGCAGTATATGATCGGGTTTCAACTTCACCTTGAACAGTAATTTCATATTGACGGTCTTTTCCTTCACCGATAGAAGTAATGACACCATCAATTTCTGAGATGACAGCTTGACCTTTAGGGTTACGAGCCTCAAAGATCTCCTGAATACGAGGTAGACCTTGAGTGATATCATCTCCTGCAACCCCTCCTGTATGGAAGGTACGCATCGTTAACTGTGTTCCAGGTTCACCAATCGATTGCGCAGCGATAATACCGACCGCTTCCCCAACTTCAACTTTTTGACCAGTTGCAAGGTTTGTACCGTAACATTTTTCACACACACCATGGCGTGTATTACATGTAAATGCGGATCGAATATAAACCTCTTCAATTCCTGCTTCAATAATTGTTTCAGCAAGCTCTTCATTGATTAGTTGATTCTCAGCAACGATGACTTCCCCTGTTCCAGGGTGCTTCAGTGTACGGCGAGAATATCGTCCAACTAAACGTTCGACCAACGGTTCAATTATTTCAGTTCCA
Organism: Rossellomorea pakistanensis; assembly: GCF_016908495.1. Classification (GTDB taxonomy): domain Bacteria; phylum Bacillota; class Bacilli; order Bacillales; family Bacillaceae_B; genus Rossellomorea; species Rossellomorea pakistanensis. Next base: position 21,199 of record NZ_JAFBDZ010000010.1, read on the forward strand.
TCTTTAATGGATCCAACTTGTAATCCTCTGTCCGTTCCACAGTCTTCTTCACGGACAATTACGTCTTGAGCAACATCTACTAGACGACGAGTCAGATATCCTGAGTCAGCTGTCTTCAGAGCCGTATCGGCAAGACCTTTACGGGCACCGTGTGTAGAAATAAAGTACTCAAGAACCGTTAGACCTTCACGGAAACTTGATTTGATCGGTAATTCAATGATTCGACCTGCCGGGTTGGCCATAAGACCACGCATACCAGCTAGCTGAGTGAAGTTAGATGCATTACCACGAGCTCCCGAGTCACTCATCATAAAGATCGGGTTACTTCTATCTAAGGTCGCCATTAGTTTACCTTGAATTGTATCTTTAGCAGCACTCCAGATGGAGATGACACGATCATATCTCTCATCTTCCGTAATAAGACCACGTTTAAATTGCTTTAGAACGTTATCTACTTTTGATTGTGCTTCCATAAGGATTTGTTCTTTTTCAGCTAATACTACGATATCGGCAATACCTACGGTGATACCAGCTTTAGATGAATATTTAAATCCTAGATCTTTCATCTTATCTAACATACGAGAGGTTTCAGTGATATGAAAGTTTTTAAATACTTCTGCAATGATATTTCCTAAGAATCCTTTTTTAAACGGATTAATAAGCTCTCGTTTTTGGAATTCTTCTTCAATATTAGCAGTTGGATCAACAAAATACTTTTCAGGTGTCGCTACCTCAAGATTCTCTTTTGTTGGTTCATTAATGAACGGGAATGATTCAGGTAAAATTTCATTGAAAATAACTTTACCCACAGTTGTTAAAATTAGTTGTTTATTTTGCTTTTCTGTGAAAGTATTTTTATTTAAAGAACCTGCGTATACTGCAATACGCGTGTGAAGATGTACATAACCATTTTGATAGGCAAGCAATACTTCATTTGCATCTTTAAATGTTTTTCCTTCACCAACTGCACTTTCACGTTCCATCGTTAAGTAATAATTACCTAATACCATATCCTGTGAAGGTGTAACAACTGGTTTCCCATCTTTCGGATTAAGAATGTTTTGTGCCGCAAGCATAAGCATGCGTGCTTCTGCTTGTGCTTCAGACGATAGTGGAACGTGAACAGCCATTTGGTCTCCATCAAAATCCGCGTTGTATGCTGTACATACAAGTGGATGTAAACGAATAGCTCTTCCCTCCACTAGAGTTGGTTCGAAAGCTTGGATACCCAATCTGTGTAGTGTAGGTGCACGGTTAAGCAGCACTGGATGTTCTTTGATTACTTCTTCTAGAACATCCCACACTTCTGGTTGGATACGTTCAATTTTACGTTTAGCACTCTTGATATTATGGGCAAGACCTTTTTCAACAAGTTCTTTCATTACAAAAGGTTTAAACAATTCCAACGCCATTTCCTTAGGTAAACCACATTGATACATTTTCAGATTCGGACCAACTACGATTACAGAACGACCAGAATAGTCAACACGTTTCCCTAATAGATTCTGACGGAAACGACCTTGTTTTCCTTTTAGCATATGTGAAAGGGATTTTAGCGGTCGATTACCAGGACCCGTAACAGGGCGTCCACGTCGACCATTGTCAATAAGTGCGTCAACAGCTTCTTGAAGCATACGCTTTTCATTTTGGACGATAATGCTTGGCGCACCCAAGTCTAATAAACGTTTTAACCGATTATTACGGTTAATAACACGACGATATAAATCATTTAAATCAGATGTCGCAAAGCGTCCTCCATCTAGTTGAACCATCGGGCGCAATTCAGGAGGAATAACAGGAAGTACTTCAAGGATCATCCAATCTGGGTCGTTCCCAGAGTTTCTGAATGACTCTACAACTTCCAAACGTTTGATTGCTCTAGTACGACGCTGACCTTGTGCTGTTTTAAGTTCTTCTTTTAAGAAATCAGCTTCTTTATCCAAGTCGATATCTTGCAGAAGTTTTTTGATCGCTTCAGCTCCCATTGCTGCTTGGAACTTCACACCGTATTTTTCACGATATGCACGATATTCTTTTTCAGAAAGCAATTGCTTTCTTTCTAAAGCCGTATCACCAGGCTCTGTTACAACATAAGAAGCAAAGTAAATGACTTCTTCAAGAGCCCGTGGGGACATATCTAAGACAAGTCCCATTCGGCTTGGAATTCCTTTGAAATACCAGATATGTGAGACAGGAGCAGCTAATTCAATATGTCCCATACGTTCACGACGGACTTTGGCTTTTGTGACCTCAACACCGCAACGGTCACAAACTACTCCTTTATAACGAACTCGTTTATACTTTCCACAATGACATTCCCAATCCTTTGTTGGACCGAAAATACGCTCACAGAACAAGCCGTCTTTTTCTGGCTTTAACGTACGATAGTTAATTGTTTCCGGCTTTTTCACTTCACCATAAGACCATGAACGAATCTTATCAGGTGAAGCAAGACCAATCTTCATGTATTCAAAGTTATTGACATCTAGCAAGGGGCCTACCTCCCTTTTAATCTACAGGTTCTAACCCTAATTGCTCAAAAATCCAGAAAGTTTTATTCCTTCGACCCTACTATTTCGGATTCTTGTTCTTGCGTTTCAGCGATATTAAGAGTATCTGCTTGTTGGACCTCTTCTTCTTCTTCTAAATCACGCATTTCAATTTCTTCATCATTACTTGAAAGGATTTTAACATCCATACCTAAACTTTGAAGTTCTTTGATCAGTACTTTGAAAGATTCTGGAACTCCCGGTTCAGGGACATTTTCACCTTTGACAATAGACTCATAAGTCTTCACACGACCAACAACATCATCTGATTTAACAGTTAGAATTTCTTGTAATGTATAGGCAGCACCGTATGCTTCGAGCGCCCATACCTCCATCTCACCGAAACGCTGTCCACCAAATTGAGCTTTACCACCCAATGGTTGTTGTGTAACAAGTGAATATGGACCAGTGGAACGTGCATGAAGCTTATCATCAACCATATGTGCAAGTTTGATCATGTACATGATCCCAACTGATACGCGGTTATCAAAAGGCTCACCCGTTTTTCCATCATAAAGGACTGTTTTAGCATCTCTAGCCATCCCAGCCTCTTCGATTGTTGCCCACACGTCTTCTTCATTCGCTCCATCAAATACAGGAGATGCAACATGGATACCTAAGTACCTAGCTGCCATTCCGAGGTGAAGCTCTAGAACCTGACCAATGTTCATACGAGATGGTACCCCTAGTGGGTTTAACATGATATCAATCGGTGTTCCATCTGGCAAGAAAGGCATATCTTCTTCTGGAAGGATACGTGAGATAACACCTTTATTCCCGTGACGACCCGCCATTTTATCTCCTTCAGAAATTTTACGTTTCTGAACGATATAAGCACGGACTAATTGGTTTACACCTGGTGGCAGCTCATCACCATCCTCACGATTGAAGACCTTGACGTCAAGGACGATACCTCCTCCACCATGTGGTACACGAAGTGATGTATCTCTTACTTCACGTGCTTTTTCACCAAAGATAGCATGTAAAAGCCTTTCCTCTGCAGTTAGTTCTGTCACACCTTTTGGCGTTACTTTACCAACAAGAAGGTCTCCATCTTTCACTTCAGCACCAATACGGATAATTCCACGTTCATCAAGGTTTCGTAAAGCATCTTCCCCAACGTTTGGTATATCACGCGTGATCTCTTCAGGTCCAAGTTTCGTATCACGTGACTCAGATTCGTACTCTTCAATATGAATAGATGTATATACATCATCTTTCACTAGACGCTCACTCATGATGATGGCATCTTCATAGTTATAACCTTCCCAAGTCATGAATCCAACCATTACGTTTCGTCCAAGGGCAAGCTCACCTTTTTCCATTGAAGGTCCATCAGCGAGAATCTCACCCTTCACAACACGATCGCCTTCACTTACGATTGGGCGTTGGTTGTAACAAGTTCCTTGGTTAGAACGGATAAATTTTTGCATTCTATATTTATCAAGGTCACCTTTAACTTCTTGACCATCGATTTCTTTAATACGTCTTACCCATACCTCTTTAGCTTGAACACGTTCAACAATTCCTTCGTGCTTACAAATTACTGCAGCACCAGAATCTTTTGCTGATACATGCTCCATTCCAGTTCCTACAATAGGGGCTTCTGGTTGCATAAGAGGTACCGCTTGACGTTGCATGTTCGCTCCCATTAATGCACGGTTTGAATCGTCATTCTCTAAGAACGGAATACATGCTGTCGCAGCTGATACTACTTGTTTTGGAGATACATCCATGTAATCAACACGCTCGCGTTTAACTACCGTGTTCTCTCCACGGAAACGAGCAATAACTTCATCATCTAAGAACGAACCGTCGTCACCTAAACGAGCATTCGCCTGGGCTACTACATAATTATCTTCTTCATCTGCCGTTAAGTAATCGAATCTGTCTGTTAACTTCCCAGTCTCCGGATCAACGCGGCGATAAGGAGTTTCGATAAAGCCGAAACGGTTAACTTTCGCAAATGAAGAAAGGGAATTGATTAACCCGATGTTTGGTCCCTCAGGAGTTTCAATAGGGCACATACGTCCATAGTGTGAGTAGTGAACGTCACGAACTTCCATACCAGCACGTTCACGAGTTAAACCACCAGGTCCCAATGCTGATAAACGGCGTTTATGAGTTAACTCAGCAAGAGGGTTCGTTTGATCCATAAATTGAGATAGCTGAGAACTACCAAAGAATTCTTTAATAGACGCAATTACCGGTCTGATATTAATTAATTGCTGTGGAGTGATCGTGTTCGTATCTTGAATAGACATTCTTTCACGAACTACACGCTCCATACGAGAAAGACCGATACGGAATTGGTTTTGTAATAATTCTCCAACTGAACGAAGACGACGATTCCCTAAATGGTCAATATCGTCTGTATTTCCAACGCCATGTAAAAGATTAAAGAAGTAACTAATAGAAGAAATGATATCAGCAGGTGTGATATTCTTTATTTCTTCTTCAACATAAGCATTACTTATTACGTTAATTACTTTCTCGCCTTCTTCATTTGGTGCATAGATTTTAATAGATTGTAGAACAACCTCTTCTTCAATGACACCACCAACTTGATTAAATGTAGTGAAACCAACACCACTTTCAAGTTGATCAAGAATACGATCTAAGTTTCTCCGGTCAAGGGTAGTTCCTTCCTCTGCAATGATTTCGCCTGTTTCAGGGTCTGCTAGAGTTTCTGCTAGAGTTTGACCAAATAGTCGATTCTTAATATGAAGTTTTTTATTCATTTTGTAACGACCTACATTTGCTAGATCGTAGCGTTTTGGATCAAAGAAGCGTGATACTAGTAGACTTTTCGCGTTTTCTACTGTAGGTGGTTCACCTGGACGTAAACGCTCATAAATCTCTAATAGCGCTTTATCGATACCTTCTGTGTTATCTTTTTCAAGAGTATTCCGTATATACTCGTTATCACCAATCAAATCGATGATTTCTTGATCAGAGCCAAACCCAAGTGCACGTAATAATACCGTTACCGGTAATTTACGAGTACGGTCAATCCGCACATGCACTACGTCTTTCGCATCTGTTTCATACTCAAGCCAAGCTCCACGGTTTGGAATGACAGTTGCGGTAAATCCTTTTTTACCGTTCTTGTCAATTTTTCCACTGAAATACACACTAGGTGAACGCACAAGCTGTGAAACAATAACACGCTCTGCTCCATTAATGACAAATGTACCTGTTTCGGTCATTAGTGGAAAATCACCCATGAATACGTCTTGATCTTTTACTTCTCCAGTTTCCTTGTTTACAAGACGGACTTTTACTCTTAATGGTGCAGAGTAAGTTACATCTCTTTCTTTCGACTCTTCCACCGAGTATTTAGGCTCTCCCAGACTATAATCAATAAATTCTAAAGAGAGATTACCAGTGAAGTCCTCGATTGGAGAAATGTCACGGAACATTTCCCTTAAACCCTCATCAAGAAACCATTGATAGGAGGATGTTTGAATTTCGATTAAATTTGGTAAATCTAAAACTTCACTTATACGCGCAAAACTTCTGCGTTGGCGGTGTCGTCCATACTGAACTAGTTGACCTGTCAACTGATTCACCCCTCAAATCAAGAGTTTGGTTGCGTCTATATGCCTAATAATAGATTTTTTAGGTCTATCAATAGACAAAAAGAAAAAGGGTTTTACTTTATTCTAAGAAAACCTCATTTTCACATGACGGACTATTATTTTATAATCTTTTCCATATAAACCATATTATATACATTTGGACATAATACCGGAAAATAATATTTTTGCATTTTATAATATTAACATAGCCTAAAAACTACGTCAATCAAATTTATTTGACTGATTTTAGTATATAGTAACCTTTTTTCTTTAAAACTACTTCAACATTATGAAAAACCTCTTCTAGTTTTTTCATAGCTGATGGAGCGCCTTGCTTCTTCTGTATGACCACCCATAGCTCACCTTTTTCTGCTAGGTGCTCATAACTCTTAGACAAGATAGCGTGAACTACGTCTTTTCCTGCTCTAATAGGCGGATTTGTCAAGATCGCCGCAAAGTTCTTCTCTTGTACTCCTTCAAGTGCATCACTTTCGTAAACTGTTACATTTGCAACTTGGTTAGAGACAGCATTATCTCTTGATAATAGCAACGCCCTACCATTTACATCGACCATATGCACATTACGTTCAGGGTTAGACTTCGCAATTGAAAGACCGATTGGGCCGTATCCGCACCCTACATCTAAAATAGGGCCATCCACTTTAGGAGCTTCGAAAGATTCTATTAGTACCCTTGAGCCAAAGTCAACTTCATTCTTCGAAAAAACTCCCTGATCGGTTTTAAACTGAAATTGGTAACCACGTAATTGGAATTTGAAGTGTTGAGGATTACTTTCAATATTAGGGTTACGGGAATAATAGTGTTCTGACATCCTATCCCCTCCATTACTATAAGAAAGTGAAGTGCAATGCTGATCATCAGCACCATTACAAAGGAAGAGTTTAAAATTCTCCCACTCATTTATACCTAGTGGAGTTAAGTAGAAAAAAGCCCGCTTATTCAGCGAGCTTTTTAGTCTGTCGTTATTACTTAACTTCTACGCCAGCTCCAACTTCTTCAAGTTTAGCTTTAAGTTCTTCAGCTTCTTCTTTAGAAACGCCTTCTTTAAGAGCTTTAGGAGTGTTATCAACAAGTTCTTTCGCTTCTTTAAGTCCAAGACCAGTGATCTCACGAACAACTTTGATAACTTTAATTTTTTGAGAACCAGCGCTCTCAAGAATTAGATCAAATTCAGTTTTTTCTGCAGCAGCGTCGCCACCAGCACCACCAGCTACAGCTACAGGAGCAGCAGCAGTTACACCAAATTCTTCTTCAATTGCTTTTACTAAGTCGTTCAGTTCAAGAACAGACATTTCTTTAATTGCATCGATAATTTGCTCTTTACTCATTTTATATTTCCTCCTTAAAAGTTGTTTGATTTAAATATATAAACCGAGTATTTTTTAGCTTACTAACTTACGCGCCTTGCTCTTCTTTTTGATCTGCAACGGCTTTTGTTGCCAACGCAAAATTGCGCATTGGAGCTTGTAGCACGCTGAGAAGCATAGAAAGAAGTCCTTCGCGAGATGGAAGTTCAGCGATTGCCTTAACTTCTTCAACAGATGTAATCGTACCTTCGATAACACCCGCTTTGATTTCTAGAGCTTCGTGCTCTTTCGCAAAGTTGTTAATAATCTTTGCTGGAGCAACTACTTCTTCGTTACAGAATGCAATTGCGTTTGGTCCAGTTAAGAATTCGTTTAATCCTTCAAGACCAGCTACTTCTGCTGCACGACGTACCATAGTGTTTTTGTACACTTTGAAGTCGATTCCTGCTTCACGAAGTTGCTTACGAAGTTCTGTTACCTCAGAAACATCAAGTCCGCGGTAGTCAACAATAATTGTTGATACACTCGCTTTTAGTTTATCAGAGATCTCATCAACGATTTGTTTCTTTTGTTCAAGAATGCTGCTCATCATTACACCTCCTGTAGATTTGCTGATGAACATTTATACCGATAATAACAATAAAAATGCCTCCACATCACAGACGTGGAGGCATTGCAAATTGACACCTTTCAGGATCAATCTATATCGCAAATTACCTCGGTAGGAAATTAAGCCATCCGGCACCTACTGTCTATGGTACAAATGTTATTCATTTTTACAACAAAATAAATTATATTAAATTGACAATTAAATGTCAACCTACTTTTATAATTATTTTACTGCGAAAGTAGAAGGATCTACTTTAACTCCAGGTCCCATTGTAGAAGTAACAGAAATGTTTTTCACATAAGTACCTTTAGCTGCAGCAGGTTTAGCTTTTTGGATAGTATCAAACATTGTTGTAAGGTTTTCAACTAACTTACCATCTTCGAATGATGCTTTCCCAACGGGAACATGTACGTTACCAGCCTTATCGGCACGGTATTCAACTTTACCAGCTTTAATTTCATTAACAGCTTTTTCTACATCGAAAGTAACTGTTCCAGTTTTAGGGTTTGGCATTAAACCTTTTGGTCCAAGTACACGACCTAGTTTACCAACTTCACCCATCATGTCAGGAGTTGCTACGATTACATCGAATTCGAACCAGCCTTGGTTGATTTTATTGATAAGGTCTTGATCGCCTACATAGTCAGCTCCAGCAGCTTCTGCTTCTTTAGCTTTATCACCTTTAGCGAAAACAAGAACACTTTGAGTTTTACCAGTTCCGTTCGGAAGCACAACAGCTCCACGGATTTGCTGGTCGTTTTTACGAGTATCTACACCTAAACGGAATGCCACTTCGATTGTAGCATCAAATTTAGTGGTGCTTGTTTTTTTAACTAGTTCAACAGCTTCTGCTACTGAATAAGCTTTTGTACGATCTACAAGCTTTTGTGCTTCTAGAAATTTTTTACCTTTTTTAGCCATAATAATTTCCTCCTTGATTGTGGTTTTAGCGGAATAACCTCCCACGAATAAAGGTTGCGAGTGAAACTACTATTTCATCATCGCAACCTTGTCCAGTAGAAACAGAAACATTAAAAATTAACAGAGAATTAGTCTTCGATAACAATTCCCATGCTACGTGCAGTACCTTCTACCATGCGCATTGCTGAATCAACACTTGCCGCATTTAAGTCAGGCATTTTTGTTTCAGCGATTTCACGCACCTTGTCACGCTTGAGCGTCGCAACTTTTTTACTATTCGGCTCACCTGAACCAGACTCGATTCCAGCTGCTTTCTTAAGTAAAACCGCAGCAGGTGGAGTTTTAGTGATGAATGTAAATGAACGGTCTTCGAATACCGTGATTTCAACTGGGATAATTAAGCCAGCTTGATCAGCTGTACGAGCGTTAAATTCCTTACAGAATCCCATGATATTCACACCAGCTTGACCTAATGCAGGACCAACCGGCGGAGCTGGATTCGCTTTACCAGCAGGAATTTGTAATTTAACCATCTTAATTACTTTTTTAGCCACGAGACACACCTCCTTAAAGTCCGTGATGTGGTATTAGGGCCAATTATTGCCCTCCCACTCATAAATAAATGTCTTTATCAACATAAAGAATTATAGTAAGTTCAGTATCTCTTTTGTCGAGACACACTGACTTATGAAATATTATCACTTTTCCATTTGGATTTCAAGTTGTTTTCCATTATAATTTATCAATTTGTGCGAAATCTAATTCTACTGGAGTTTCACGTCCAAACATATTTACGAGTACTTTTACTTTTGCTTTAGCAGCATCAATCTCCTCGATTGTTCCTGTAAAGTTAGCAAACGGTCCTTCATTTACAGTGACGGTTTCACCTAGTTCAAAGTTTACATCTACTTTCTTTTCAGCCATTCCCATTTGTTTTAATAGGGATTGAACCTCCTCAGGAAGTAGAGGCGTTGGCTTTGAACCAGAACCAGTCGATCCCACGAATCCCGTTACTCCAGGCGTGTTTCGAACAACATACCAAGAATCATCTGTCATGACAATTTCAACAATAACGTAACCAGGGAAAACTTTCTTTTTCACTACTTTTTTCTTACCATCTTTAATATCTGTTTCTTCCTCTTCAGGAACCATTACGCGGAAGATCTTATCTTGCATTCCCATAGATTCAACGCGCTTCTCAAGATTTGCTTTAACCTTGTTTTCATATCCTGAATAAGTATGAACAACATACCAATTCTTCTCCATTTTATAGGACTCTAGGTCCGTCCCTCCTTGCAATTACAATATGATTATTTATGCCCAAATGAAAAAACCCGTTAACCGGGCTTGTAGAAAAGAGAATCTATTAACTTCCATTATACCATGTAATGACCGTCTATATACAATGAATGTCAAAGACTTGAAAGATATTACTTCAGAATAAGATTAATAAGTTCAGAAATGCCTAAATCAACAACAGTGAAAAACAGAGCAGCGAATACAACTGTTACTAGAACCGTAATCGTATATCTTGTAAGCTCTTTTCTTTTAGGCCAGCTGACCTTTTTCATTTCTGATGAAACATTACGAAAGAAATTAAACATTCGTTTGCAACCTCCAACTATAACAATGGGCATTTTAGTATTATTTTGTTTCCTTGTGGACTGTGTGAGCATTACAATTCTTACAATATTTCTTTATTTCAAGTCTTTCGGATTTATTCGAGTTATTACCAGCAGTACTATAGTTACGCGTTCCGCAACCCGTACATGCTAGTATAATCTTTTTTTGCATTTTTTCCACCTGCAATGTGCGATATAAGTCCTAACAAAAATAACATGCAAGTCAAATAGTGTCAATAACAGCCTTTGTATCTAGAAAGTGATTTCCCTCACCTCTAGATATCTTTCAAGTTTTCTTTTGACCCTTTGTAATGCATTGTCAATAGACTTAACATGTCGGTCTAGTTCCTCTGAAATCTCTTGGTAGGATTGACCATCAAGATAAAGCGCCAATACCTTCCTCTCTAAATCACTTAAGAGCTCTGCCATCTTATCTTCCATGTTATCAAATTCTTCTCTATTTATAATGAGTTCTTCAGGATCCATCACTTTAGTCCCTGATATCACATCCAACAAGGTTCTATCCGATTCATCATCATAGATGGGCTTGTCCAATGAAACATAGGAATTTAGCGGTATATGCTTTTGTCTCGTTGCTGTTTTGATCGCCGTAATGATTTGCCTGGTAATACAAAGTTCCGCAAACGCTTTAAAAGAAGTTAGTTTGTCTTCTTTATAATCACGAATTGCTTTATATAGTCCAATCATCCCTTCTTGGACTATATCTTCTTTATCTGCACCAATAAGAAAATAAGATCGTGCCTTAGCTCTCACAAAATTCCGATATTTTTTAATAAGAAAATCTAGTGCTTCGCTTTCGCCATTATGAACCATCTCTATGATGACTTCATCGTCCATCAGATCAAATTGTTCCTTTAGTACGCCCACCTTGTTGTTTAAGCTCACACATATCCCCCCGCGCAAAACAATAGATAGAAATATTATACAGTACAATTTTTTCTATCGTCAACCGCTCATCGCTCTCCTCTGCGCCATTTTTCAAAAATTTCTGCCACTTCTGCACTTAATGAGATCTTAGAACTAGGCTTTTTATCAACCGTTTTTCGTACGTTCCTTTTTATTTTCTTGTCAATAGTTTCCACTTCATTCAGTAGTTCTCTTGCAGATTTCCTCAATGCACCTTGCCCAAAGATTGCCCATTGCTCTGTAAAGTCTGAAGTCGCTACATAGATCTGTGTTTTGATATTATTCAGTTCTATTGCCAGTTTTTCAATTCTTTCATCCGCTGTTTCATTTTCCCGTGTAAAAATCACTTCTACTTTATAATTATTATATTTTCTGGAAATGCCTTGTACATAATAGGCATCAAAAACAACAATCACTTTATAGCCGGTATATCCTTGGTATTCTGCCATCCTCTCTACTAAGCGGTCTCTTGAAGCAGATAAATCTTTGGTTTTCAGTTCATTAAGTTCAGGCCAGGCTCCGATGATATTGTAACCATCCACAAGGAGAATGTTCATGCTCATTCTCCTTGCGGGTGGCGTTTACGGAAGACCTCATACATTAGAATACTAGCTGCTACTGATGCATTTAAAGAGGTAACATGCCCCACCATTGGTAAGTGAATAAGAAAATCACATTTGTCTCTTATAAGACGACCGATTCCCTTCCCTTCACTTCCTATTACTAAACATATCGGAAGTGTTCCATCAAGATTTCGGAAGTCATCGCTGCCTTTAGCATCTGTTCCTGCTACCCATACTCCACGTTCCTTCAATTCGTCTATCGTTCTAGCTAGATTCGTAACTCTTGCGACAGGGATATGTTCAATTGCACCAGTAGAGGATTTTGCTACAGTAGATGTTAAACCTACAGCTCTCCTTTTCGGAATAATAATTCCGTGAGCCCCGACGGCATCTGCTGTTCTCATAATAGAACCAAGGTTATGCGGGTCTTCAAGTTCATCCAGTAACAAAAAGAAAGGAGCTTCGTTATTCGCTTCTGCTTTTGCAAATAAATCATCTATATGGGCATACTCATAGGCCGCTATTTGCGCAACGACTCCTTGATGATGCTCGGACACCATTTGTTCAATTTTTTGCTTAGGAACAAACTGTACCAGCACGTTGGACTCTTTTGCTAATCTCATTAATTGTTGCATGGCACCCTTTTGAGAACCTTCGGCAATCCAAATTTTATTGATTTCTCTATTGGATTTTAACGCTTCCATTACTGGATTTTTACCTGCAATAAATTCATGTTGTTGCATATGCTATTTTCCTCCTTTTTCCTTAGACATAATAACTTCAAATACATATTGCATTATTTCTTCCAGGCGTGTTTTATTATTCTGCAAAAACAAATATCCGACTAATGCTTCAAATGCAGTACTATGACGATAGGTTTGGACATCTGTATTTTTAGGGGTTGTCCCAGATTTTGCATTTCTACCACGACGGACTATTGACATCTCTTCTTCTGATAAATAATCTTGATTCATTAATTCCTTCAAAATTGCCGCTTGTGACTTCGCCGAGACATACCTTGTTGCTGTTCGATGAAGCTGATTCGGTTTAACTCTACCAGTTTTCAACAAGAGTTGCCGTACGTATGTTTCGTAGACGGCATCTCCCATATAGGCAAGAACAAGACCATTTAATTGTTTTTCATCTATCGTTTCATTTTGCTCATAAATCATATTTATCCCCTCTTCCAACGTGTACCCTGAGGAGTGTCTTCAAGAATGATATTAAGACTTTTAAGCTCATCTCTAATTTCATCTGCTCGTTTAAAATCACGGTCTTTCCTTGCTTGAATTCGTTGATTAATTAAGTCTTCGATATCCTCATCCAGTAGTTCTTGTTCTTCTAAAGTAAGACCGAGAACCGTAAAGAACTCTTCAAATTGTTTCATGAATGCATCAATAACTTTAACAGAGGTATTCTTCTCCATAAGATAATAATTCGCATGTTTAGAAAGCTCAAACAAAATGGATATTCCATTTGCTGTGTTAAAATCATCATCCATCGCTTCAATGAATTGCTCCTTTAAGGAAACAATCTCTGAGAGCCATTTCTCATTGTGATCGGTTAGTTCTGCGCTTAGTTCTTTACGATGTTTTAAATTTTCGTAGGAAGTTTTTATACGATCCAAAGCTGCCTTCGAGTTTTCCAATAGTTCTAAATTATAATTAATCGGATGACGATAATGTACAGATAACATAAAGAATCTTAAGACTTGAGGATCTTGCTCCTTAATAATGTCGTGAACAAGGACAAAATTACCTAGAGATTTGGACATTTTTTCGTTATCAATATTAATATAACCGTTATGCATCCAATAACGCGCAAAGGTTTGGCCTGTTAAAGCTTCTGATTGAGCAATTTCATTTTCGTGATGAGGGAAGGTTAAATCTTGCCCTCCTGCATGAATATCAATCGTTTCACCTAAGTATTTTTTTGCCATGGCAGAGCATTCAATATGCCAGCCTGGACGCCCTTCCCCCCAAGGACTACCCCATGAAATTTCTCCCTCTTTAGCCGCTTTCCAAAGAACAAAATCTAAAGAGTCTTCTTTTTTATTTCCTACTTCAATACGCGCTCCCACTTTCAGCTCATCAATTGACTGATGTGAAAGTTTTCCATATCCATCAAAGGATCTCGTACGATAATAAACATCACCTTGAGATTCATAAGCATGACCCTTTTGAATTAGTGCTTGAATAAATTCAATAATTGTATCAATATTTTCTGTTACTGTCGGATGAGCTGTTGCTCGTTTACACCCTAGGGCTTCTGTATCTTCAAAATAAGCATTGATAAATCTTTTCGCAATCGTTGGGACCTCTTCACCGAGTTCGTTCGCAGCTTTGATGAGCTTATCATCGACATCTGTAAAGTTGGAAATAAAATTAACATCATACCCTCTATATTCTAAATATCTTCTTACTGTATCAAATACGATAGCTGGCCTGGCATTCCCAATGTGTATAAAGTTATAGACTGTAGGGCCGCACACATACATCTTTACCTTCCCTTCTTCTAAAGGCTTAAACACTTCTTTTTTTCTTGTCAAAGTGTTATATATTTGAATGCTCATCAATTTGTTCTCCTTTCTGCCTAACCATTTCTAAGTCTCTTGTTAAATGATCGATTTGTCTTTGAAGATCATTGCATCTATCCATAACCGGGTCTGGCAAGTCACAATGATTCAGATCCTTCATTTTTACACCGTCTTTAATGACGACTTTTCCAGGAATACCGACAACAGTGGAATTGGAAGGGACGTCATTCAACACAACCGAACCAGCCCCTATCTTTGAATTCTCTCCAACTGTAATCGATCCTAATACTTTTGCACCTGCTGCAATAAGAGCGTTATCTAAAATGGTCGGATGCCGCTTACCTTTCTCTTTCCCCGTTCCACCGAGAGTCACTCCTTGATAGAGTGTGACATTATTACCGATTTCACACGTCTCGCCAATAACAATTCCCATTCCATGATCAATGAAAAATCGCTTACCAATCTTTGCACCAGGATGGATCTCAATCCCTGTAAAGAAGCGGCTTACCTGAGAAATGACCCTGGCTATAAAATAGAATTTTCTTTTATAGAAAACATGAGCTATGCGATGAGACCAAATTGCATGTAGTCCTGAATACGTCAATATCACTTCAAAATAACTTCTTGCTGCCGGATCTTGTTCAAACACCGCTTCGATATCTTCTTTAAAGGCACTAAACATCCATTCTTCCCCCTATCGTTTGATAATAATAAGAATAATAAGAACGAAAAAAAAAGCGCCTCCGTCAAA
The DNA here is from genome assembly GCF_016908495.1 of Rossellomorea pakistanensis. GTDB lineage: Bacteria > Bacillota > Bacilli > Bacillales > Bacillaceae_B > Rossellomorea > Rossellomorea pakistanensis. The sequence continues at coordinate 36,587 of NZ_JAFBDZ010000010.1, forward strand.
AGACAGAGACGCTTTGTGCGCGGTTCCACTCTGTTTAGGGTACAGCCCTTATGAAAGGACTAATCCCCCAACTCGAACCTTTTTAACGGCTGGTAACCGCCTTTGCCTACTACTATTCTGCAAAGGGCTCTGAGGTGCATTTCAAAAAACGAGGGGCTTAAACCACTTTCAGCCGGTGATGGTTCTCTCTTATCAGCAATCGTTTTTTTACTTCTCCTCATCAACGCTTTTCATTTATTTAATGAGTACTCTTAATATATTATATTTTCTCTAAAATGTTAACCTAAAAGACTCTGTAAACGGTGTTTTACTTTGTCTTTCCCTAAAAGCTCAATAGCACTAGGGAGCTCTGGTCCATGTGTTTGCCCCGTCACAGCAACCCGGATTGGCATAAATAGCTTTTTCCCTTTATGACCTGTAGACTTTTGAACAGCCTTAATGGAAGCTTTAATTTCCGCAGCCTCATATTGTTCTAATTCGTCAATTTCCTCCAAGAATGCCGCTAATACTTCTGGAACTTGTTCCTCATTTAGAACCTCTTTAGCGTCCTCATCATAGGACAAATCTTTATTAAAGAACATTTCCGAGAGTTCAACAATCTCAGCTCCGAAGCTCATTTGCTCTTGATAAAGACCAACTACTCCACGAGCCCATTCACGATCTGCCCCTGACATATTTTCATCTAATTTTCCTGCTTTCACTAAGTGTGGAAGAGATAATTCCACTACTTGGTCTAGGTCAAGGTTTTTCATATACTGATTATTCATCCAAGTCAGCTTTTGTTTGTCGAACACAGCAGGAGACTTAGATAAGCGTTCTGGATCGAATATCTCAACAAACTCATCGTGAGAAAATAGTTCCTCTTCTCCCTTAGGAGACCAGCCTAGCAGCGCAATAAAGTTGAATAATGCTTCTGGAAGATACCCTAGTTCTTCATACTGTTCAATAAATTGGATAATAGATTCATCACGTTTACTTAATTTCTTACGGCTTTCATTTACTATTAACGTCATATGTCCGTAAACAGGCGCTTCCCATCCAAGAGCCTCAAAAATCATTAACTGCTTTGGAGTATTTGAAATATGGTCATCCCCACGTAAAACATGGGAGATTTTCATTAAATAATCATCGACCGCCACAGCAAAGTTATATGTAGGAGTCCCATCCTTTTTGACAATGACAAAGTCACCAATACCATCTGAATCAAATGAAACTTCATCTTTAACGATGTCATTGAATGAATAAACTTTCCCTGGCTGGATTTTGAAGCGAATACTTGGCTCTCTTCCCTCTGCTTCTAACTCCGCTCTTTGTTCATCTGTAAGGTTACGGCATTTCCCTGAATAACGCGGCATTTCTCCACGAGCCTGTTGTGCCTCACGTTCTGCTTCAAGCTCTTCCTCTGTGCAATAACATGTGTATGCTAACCCTTTTTCAAGTAATTCATTATAGTATTTTTTATAAATATGGTTACGTTCAGATTGGCGGTATGGACCGAAATCCCCAGGTTTATCTACACTTTCATCCCAATCCATTCCAAGCCATTTAAGGTAGTTTAGCTGGCTCTCTTCTCCACCTTCGATATTTCTTTTCTTATCGGTGTCTTCAATACGGATAATGAATTTCCCACCTACACTACGTGCATAAAGGTAGTTAAATAAAGCGGTTCTTGCATTTCCAATATGTAAATGTCCTGTTGGACTTGGTGCATAACGAACTCTTATTTCACCTGACATTTCAATTCCTCCTCATTATAAACATTACTTCTTAATCCTTGACTTATTTTATCACCGTTAAATAAGTGGTTAAAGCGAAACTTCCATCATTTAATAGTAAAAATTATTTTGAAGTAGCTTTTATCAAAATCGTAGCTTGAGCAGCAATTCCTTCTCCTCTTCCTGTAAAACCAAGCTTTTCTGTCGTCGTCGCTTTCACGTTCACCTGGCTAGTCTCTCCTTCAAGTAGACTTGCAATACGCTCTTTAAACTGTTCAATATATGGAGCCATCTTTGGCTTTTGAGCAATGATCGTACAATCAATATTCCCAAGCTCATACCCTTCTTGTTTCACAAGCTCCCAAACATGCCCTAAAAGTATAGCCGAGTCGGCGTCTTTAAATTCTGGGTCAGTATCAGGAAAGTGCTTTCCGATATCCCCTGCTCCAATAGCACCTAAACAAGCATCGGCAATTGTATGTAACAGCACATCAGCATCTGAATGACCAAGAAGTCCCTTTTCATAAGGAATTTCTATTCCACCCATAATAAGGGGTCTGCCTTCTGTTAACTGATGAACATCAAATCCTTGTCCAATTCTAAACATTGATTATACTCCTTTTCGCGACTTTTCAATAATGGCTTTTGCAAAATAAAGATCTTCTGGGGTTGTTAATTTTATATTATCATAATCACTTTCAACTACCGCCACTTTAACCCCTAACCTCTCAACTAATGAAGCATCATCCGTTCCAAAATACTGATCAGACGCGGCTTTCGAGTGGGCTTTTTCTAATAAAGAAACACGAAAAGCTTGTGGGGTTTGCACCATCCACAAGCTTGAGCGTTCAACGGTTTCTTGAACAAACCCGTTTGCCGCCTTCTTTATCGTGTCCTTAACTGGAACCGCAGCAATTGCCGCTCCATCTATATTGACTCGGTTGACTAAAGAATCTATATGCTCTTTTTTAATAAAGGGACGCGCACCATCGTGTACAAGAACAATCCCTTCTTCATCAATGGTTTTAAGAGCGTTATATACACTGTCTTGGCGCTCTTTACCGCCCATTACAAATGGAGCTACCTTTGTTAAACCGAAATCCTTTACCAAGTTAGAAAAAGCTTCTTTATCATCAGGATGGATTGAAAGAATAATCTGTTTACAATCTTGATCTGCTTCAAACACTTGCAGAGTATGAACAATTACTGGGCGATCTTCCAATTGAAGCAATAGCTTATTTTTCCCTGCTCTCATTCTTTTCCCTTTTCCCGCAGCAGGAATGATAACTTGGTAGTTCATTTTTTGTTTCTCCTTATCCTATAACGCTTTTTCTAATTGTTTTGGTTTAGCAAAAATCATTCTGCCCGCCGAGGTCTGCAGAACACTCGTCACAAGGACATCAATCGTTTTACCAATATAATTCCGCCCCTCTTCAACGACAATCATTGTACCGTCGTCAAGGTAAGCAATTCCTTGATTTTGCTCCTTACCATCTTTAATGACTTGGACTAGAAGCTCTTCTCCAGGTAAGACAACAGGTTTTACTGCATTAGCTAGATCATTAATATTCAACACTTGAACACTCTGAAGATCACAAACTTTATTTAAGTTAAAATCATTTGTTACGACGATCCCATTGGTAATCTTAGCAAGTTTGACTAGCTTACTATCCACTTCTTGAATTTCTTCAAAATCACCTTCATAGATTTGCACCTCGACAGGAAGTTCTTTTTGAATTCGATTAAGGATATCTAATCCTCTCCGTCCACGATTTCGTTTCAGAACATCTGAGGAGTCGGCAATATGCTGAAGTTCTTCTAGGACAAACTGCGGAATAACAATAATCCCATCTAGGAATCCAGTCTGACAAATATCTGCAATCCGTCCATCGATGATAACGCTTGTATCTAATATTTTTAACGTTTTAACAGCGTCATCTATTTCTTCTTCTGGTTTTTTCTTACCTTTATTAGCCATCGAAAATAAATTAATTAATTCATCTCTCTTTTTGAACCCGACTTGAAATCCTAAGTATCCTAACAATAGGGTCAGAAGAATGGGAACAACCGTGTTTACAATTGGAATTTCCATTTTATTAAGTGGAATACCAAATAAATACGCCATGATTAGACCAAAAATAAGACCTAAACTTCCAAATAAAATATCCGTAACGGGAGCTTTCACTAATGTATCTTCAAACCAATTCACAAATCCTACTACATAATCAACTGCCCAAAAGGTTAAGAGATAAAAAATAATTGCTCCTAAAATGGCAGCCATATACGGGTTATTAATAAAAGGAATGTCTGAAATATTTAATAGACCTAAAAGATCGGGAAGAAGGAAAATTCCCAGTGTCCCTCCGCTGATAAGAAAGCACACTTGTACGATTCTTTTTAACATCCCCTCACCTCCTTCTAATCATTATAAACAATTTCCTATTTTTGAAACGTGTGAAAAGAGAATATTTTTTGAATGTAACAGAAACGAAATCTATTTGTTATATCAGTATAATAAAAAAGGATAGAGTCCCTTTGTTGCAAGGCTATCACATTTCAAAGTTGATTGTCAATTTTTTGAAAAAATTATATTTTATCATACTAGTTAAGTTCAAACAATACCCTATAACTGGCGATCGGCAAATATTTGCTCTTTGATAAGCTTTAGACCTTGTTTGATTTTACGTGCTCGAACCTCTCCAATCCCTTCAACATCATCCAATTCCTCAACGGTTGCTTTTACCACATTAGGTAAAATCGAAAAGGAAGTGATTAGGTTTTCAATTATGACAATCGGCAGTCGCGGAATCTTATTCAGTACTCTATACCCTCTTGGACAAATCCCATCATCCAAATGAATGTATCCATTGTAGCCGAGTAATTTCAAAAGGACCATATCATCTAATACTTCAGAATGAACCAATTCCTGAAACTTATATAATATTTCAAACGGCTTAACATTTCTGTCACTAGCATAATCACGAATGATCAGCATGGCTTCTTCCTCAATATCCGATAGAAGTTCATTCATTTGAAGACGAATTAATCTGCCTTCTGTCCCTAGCTCACTCAAATAGGTCAAAAGTTCATTTTTTATTCTAAGGACCATTTCAAATCGATGTAACACTTGAAGTAAATCACTATACGTGACAAGTTCTTCAAACTCTATGACGGATAAATTCGAAATACTTTGGTCTAATACGACTTTATACTTTTCTAAAGTTTGAATCGCTTGATTTGCTTTTGTTAAAATCACGGAAATATCTTTTAGTGCATATCGAAAATTACCTTGATACAATGTAATGACATTTCTTCTTTGTGAAATCGCAATCACGAGCGCCTTTGTCTGTTTCGCTACACGTTCTGCCGTACGGTGACGCATTCCTGTTTCTGAAGAAGGAACGGTAGCATCTGGGGCAAGCTGGGCATTTGCAAGAATAATTTTACTTCCAGCATCATTGAGGATAATCGCCCCATCCATCTTCGCTAATTCGTATAAATAGCTAGGAGAAAAAACACTATTAATATGGAATCCTCCATCCATGAGTGACCTTACTTTGTCGTTATATCCTACAACAATTAGACCACCCGTATTTGCGCGTAAAACATTATCTATCCCTTCCCTTATTGGAGAGCCGGGAGCAACAAATTGCAAGATATCGGACATCGATTTTTCAGCCGTTTTCTTATCCTCCATCCACTCTATCCTCCTAATGCGTACTTTAACGCTTCGTTAATATTTGTTACTCCGATTATTTCAATACCGGAAGGCACTTTCCATCCACCGATATTATTTCTAGGAATGATAACCCTTTTAAATCCTAGCTTTGTTGCCTCCTGAACACGCTGTTCGATTCTCGACACCCTTCTTATTTCCCCTGTTAACCCTACTTCGCCGATAATACAGTCCTGTGCATCGGATGTTTGATCTCTAAAGCTTGATGCGATACTGACTGCAATAGCTAAATCAACTGCCGGTTCATCTAATTTCATCCCACCAGCGACCTTTAAATAGGCATCTTGATGTTGTAAAAGCATTCCTGCCCTTTTTTCAAGAACGGCCATAATAAGAGAGACACGGGCTTGATCTATTCCTGTAGCCATCCTTCTTGGATTGTTAAAGCTAGTCGGAGTAATTAATGCTTGTATTTCGACAAGAACGGGTCTCGTTCCTTCCATTGAGGCCACAACTGTTGAACCCGCTGCACCTTGAGAGCGTTCTTCCAAGAAAATTTCAGACGGGTTTTCCACTTCCTCCAAGCCTAGTTCTTTCATTTCAAAAATACCCATTTCATTTGTTGACCCAAATCGATTCTTTACCGCTCGAAGGATACGATACGAATGGTGTCTTTCTCCTTCAAAATATAAAACGGTATCCACCATGTGCTCTAACAACCTTGGTCCAGCAATGGACCCTTCTTTAGTAACATGCCCGACAATAAAAACGGCAATTCCCTTTGTTTTCGCAATTCTCATCAGTTCGGAAGTACACTCTCTCACCTGCGATACACTTCCAGGTGCTGATGTGACCTCAGGATGGAAAACAGTTTGAATGGAGTCCACAATAACAAAATCAGGAGATAGAGATTCAATCGTTTGGGAGATGGATTCTAGATTTGTTTCAGAATAAATATATAAATCTTCCGCTTTGATTTCCAAGCGGTCTGCTCTAAGCTTAGTTTGTTTAATAGATTCCTCTCCAGAAATATATAACACTTTGTGCTTAACCGCTGCTAGCTGAGAAGAAACTTGAAGTAAAAGTGTGGATTTTCCAATTCCTGGGTCACCGCCAATTAACACCAAGGATCCTGGAACAACCCCCCCACCTAATACTCTGTTCAATTCCTTTGATTGTGTAAGAACACGGGGTTCTTCCTTTGATTCAACGGAAATTAACTTCTCAGGTTTAGATGGCGTTGTAGAAGAACTATGTATAAAGGCTCCTTTAGGTTGTTTACCGGTGATTTCCACCTCTTCGACCATCTTATTCCACTCACCGCACCCTGGGCATCTTCCCATCCATTTTGCCGATTCATAACCACAAGATTGACACATAAACTTTGTTTTCTTTTTCGCCACACTTAACGTCCTCTCTACCTTATCTATAGTATGTTAACGCTTCTACTTGAATTCTTTTTTTGAGATGATTGTAACTGTTTTCCGTAATGGATTCAATCAATATTACTTCCACAGAGTTGGATATAAAAAAAAGGTACGCGATTACATCCACGCGTACCTCTATTAACTATTAGGAAACCGTTGAACTAGCCTCTTTTATTTTGACAGTGAAGTCATTATCTTCAACGTCAATCACCACACTTTGACCTGTTAACACTTTTCCTTTTAGTAGCTCTTCTGAAAGGCGATCTTCAATATGTTTTTGTATCGCGCGACGGAGCGGGCGTGCACCATATTCAGGATCGTACCCTTCGCCTGCAATCTTCTCTTTAGCCTCTTCTGTTAGCTTAAGCTCGATGTCTTGTTCTTGCAGACGTTTTGTCAGCTGATTCGACATAAGCGAAACGATATGCTTTAAGTGTGATTTTTCAAGAGAATGGAACACAATCGTTTCATCGATACGGTTTAGGAATTCAGGACGGAAGGCTTTCTTTAGCTCTTCCATTACTTTTCCTTTCATATCTTTATAATCATGTTGGTCATCACCGATATTAAATCCAACATGCTTATTACGTTTAAGTGCTTCTGCACCAACATTAGATGTCATGATTAATACGGTATTTCTAAAGTCAACTGTACGCCCTTTAGAGTCGGTCAAACGACCATCCTCTAATACCTGAAGTAAAATATTAAACACATCTGGGTGTGCTTTTTCAATCTCATCTAATAGAATAACCGAGTAAGGCTTTCTCCTTACTTTCTCCGTTAATTGACCACCCTCTTCATATCCCACATATCCTGGAGGAGAACCAACAAGTCTAGATGTAGAATGCTTCTCCATGTATTCAGACATATCAATACGAATCATGGCATCCTCGTCACCAAACATGGCTTCTGCTAATGCACGACCTAGCTCGGTTTTTCCTACTCCTGTTGGCCCTAGGAAAATAAACGAACCAATAGGTCTCTTTGGATCCTTTAAACCTGCACGGGCACGTCTAACAGCTTTGGATACAGCGATTACAGCTTCCTCTTGACCAATGACTCTTGAATGTAAAATCTCCTCAAGCTTTAATAATTTCTCCGTTTCTGTTTGCGCCAGTTTAGAAACGGGTACTCCCGTCCAGCTAGAAACGACCTTCGCAATATCTTCCACACTCACTTCTGTGTTTTCTTGACCTTGCTTCTCTTTCCACGTTTTCTTCGTTTCTTCTAGCTCTTCACGTAAGCGCTGTTCTGTATCACGTAATGATGCAGCTTTTTCGAATTCTTGACTTTGAACCGAAGCATCTTTTTCTTTACGAATTTCTTCTAGCTTGATTTCAAGTTCTTTCAAATTCGGTGGAGTCGTATAAGAACGTAAACGTACCTTTGAACCTGCTTCATCAATTAAGTCAATCGCTTTATCCGGTAAGAAACGATCAGAGATATACCGGTCCGAAAGCTTAACAGCTGCTTCAATTGCCTCATCTGTAATCGATACTCTATGGTGGGCTTCATAACGATCCCGTAGCCCTTTTAAAATTTGAATGGACTCTTCTGCTGTAGGCTCATCGACTTGAATTGGCTGGAATCTTCTTTCAAGAGCCGCGTCTTTTTCAATATATTTTCGGTATTCATCAAGCGTTGTTGCTCCAATACACTGTAATTCACCACGTGCAAGCGAAGGTTTTAAAATGTTTGAAGCATCAATAGCTCCTTCTGCTCCACCTGCTCCAATGAGTGTATGAAGTTCATCAATGAAAAGAATAATATTACCTGCCTGACGAATTTCGTCCATTACCTTTTTCAAGCGATCTTCAAATTCACCACGATATTTTGTTCCAGCCACCACTGTCCCCATGTCAAGGGTCATTACTCGTTTATCTCTTAAGATTTCTGGTACTTCATTAGAGACAATTTGCTGAGCTAACCCTTCTGCAATGGCTGTTTTCCCTACACCTGGCTCCCCAATGAGTACAGGGTTGTTCTTTGTTCTTCTACTTAGAACTTCAATGACCCTTTGAATTTCTTTGCTACGCCCGATAACCGGATCTAAGCTTCCTTCACGTGCTATAGAGGTTAAATCCCTTGCTAAACTATCAAGGGTTGGAGTATTGGCACTTGCATTAGAGCCACCTTGATGATTACTTGATTCACTACTTCCTAATAGTTGAAGAACTTGTTGTCGGGCTTTATTCAAGCTAACTCCAAGATTCGTCAGTACTCGAGCAGCTACACCTTCTCCCTCGCGAATTAAGCCTAGCAGAATATGCTCTGTTCCAACATATGAATGTCCTAATTTACGAGCTTCATCCATTGAAAGCTCGATTACTTTTTTAGCTCTAGGAGTATAGTGAATTGTCTGTGCCTGCTCTTTTCCTTTCCCAATTAAGCCCTCTACTTCCTTTTGAATTTTTTCAGGACTTAAACCTAATGCAGTAAGAGCTTTAGCGGCAATCCCTTCTCCTTCTCTAACAAGCCCTAATAGAATATGCTCTGTACCAATATTGTTGTGAGAGAGGCGTATTGCCTCTTCTTGTGCTAAAGCTAATACCTTTTGTGCTCTTTCTGTAAATCGACCAAACATCATAACTATTCCTCCTCGCTTGTTTGATTCTCAAGATTAAGTCTTGCTCGAATTAATGTCGCTCTTCTAACATCTCTTTCATTTGGACTCAGCGGCCCTCCTGAATATTGTTGAAGAAATCCTGGTTGAGTAAGAATCATTAGTTCATTTAATATATTCTTAGAAACATTTCTTATATACCCTAAGTCAATTCCTAATCTTACATCTGATAAACAAGTGGCTGCTTCCTTCGACTCTATTATTCGGCAATTTTCAAGTACGCCATAGGATCGAAACACCCTGTCCTCTAATTGTATGTTTGAGGTTTTAACTAATGCGTCTCGGGCAGCCTGTTCCTGTGCAATTAACTGTTTAACAACACCTAATAAATCATCTACTATATCTTCTTCTGATTTCCCTAATGTCATTTGGTTAGAAATCTGAAAGATATTACCTAATGCTTCGCTACCTTCCCCATAAATTCCTCTAACAACCAATCCTAATTGATTAATAGCAGGAATAATTTTATTCATTTTATTTGCAAGCGTAAGACCCGGAAGGTGAATCATTACAGATGCCCTAAGCCCTGTACCGACATTTGTGGGGCAGCTTGTTAAATATCCACGTTTTTCATGGAACGCAAAATCGAATTTACTTTCTAACCAATTGTCCATTTCTTCAGCTTTTTGTAACGCTTCAGTAAGCTGTAACCCAGGATACAAACATTGTATTCGAAAATGATCCTCTTCGTTGATCATGATACTAATATCTTCATTATCAGAGAGTATGACAGCACCGTGCCTTGACCTTTCTACTAAGTTCGGACTAATAAGGTGCTTCTCCATAAGTACTCTTTTTTGAAGAGATTGCAACTCATCCATTAACAAAAACTCTGGCTTTTTATTATCAATTAATTGTTCTTCTAAAAAGTATTTGACACCATCAACGATCTGTTTGGCATCTTTAGAAGTAAAGAGGGTCGGAAACAAGAAATCCCTTAAGTTTCTTGCTAATCGGATTCTCGTGCTTAAAACAATATCTGAATACGGCCCCTCTTCACTCATCCAGGAGCTCACAGCTTGATTCAAAAACTTTTCCATAGACATTACTGTCCCCCTCCATTCTTTAAGTTCTTTTCAAGGGAACGTACTTCGTCTCGAATCTCCGCTGCTTTTTCAAACTCTTCCTGTTGAATTAACTCTTGTAAATGAGCTTTTAACTGCAAAATTTTCTTTTTGACATGAATTTCTCCACCAATTCTTTGTGGGATCTTACCGTGATGTTCCACATTCCCACTATGAACACGCTTTAAAATTGGATCAAGATAATCTTTAAAAGTTTCATAGCAGTTTGCACATCCAAAACGACCGACCTCAACAAATTTATCAAAGGTCATTTTACATTTATTGCATTGAAGAACACTACTTGATGAAAAAGGTTCCTCTGTCGGCTTTTGCATTGCTGCATTCATATTAAAAAGACCAGCCAGTAAGTTGTTTACTGAAAACCCAGGACTACCTCCAAACATAAACATCTCACCTTTTCCTTGGGCACATCCTTCACAAAGATGGACTTCCGTTTTTTCCCCGTTAACCACCTGTGTAAAGCGGAGAGTCGCAGGTCTTTCGTTACATTCCTGACAATTCATTCATTCTCTCTCCCTTATTTATATTTCAATGTTTCTAACATCGCTTTTAACATCCTTGCCCTAAGCTCATCACGCTCAGGCAAATCCATGTATATAACCGATCGATCCATCACACTAATCATTATCTTGGCTTCTCTCGGAGAGATCACGTTCTCTTCTACTAGTCGAGAAATCACATCGACGGCTGCTGCTTGTGGAATTCGGTGCGAAAATAAGGTCAGGAGATGATCAATGAGATGGGCCTGATCATGAGATTTCACTTTCATGATACGGATATAGCCTCCCCCCCCTCTTTTACTCTCAACCATATATCCTCTTTCTATCGTAAAACGTGTATTAATAACATAATTAATTTGTGAGGGGACGCATTGAAACTTATCTGCAATCTCACTTCTCTTTATTTCTACTATTTCACTGCCAGTAGCCTCTAAAACATTTTTGAGGTAACTTTCAATGATATCGGAAATATTCCTCATCAGTCCTCCTCCTCTTTTGACTTTGACTATATTTGACGTTAATTATACAATAAATAATCTCCAGTTGGCAATCGAATAGTCTGCCTTAAAAAGTTTCCCACTTTCAAGCTATTTCTAAACCTTTTATGATAAAAATATAATTAAAAATTTCGCTGATTATGTTAATGACATTTATCAAGTTTTATCTAACATAATTGACCCTAATGTTTTTGTCTTTAAATTAGAAGGACGAATTTGAACTTCCACACTCTAATAAATACGTTAAATCTACTTGCCTATAAAGCGATGTATGGTATCCCCAAAGCCTTGATAATCCCAAATAAAAAAAGAAACTTTTCACTTTATAGATCATCTATTATCCATTGTATTCAAGACCATAATACAGGGTTTCAATAGCGATTAATTGATTATCCGATAAGTTAGAAGTAATGGTCTTTAAAGAAATTGACTTTCTTTTTGTTTTTGAACAGATGGTTTAACCCAGCTTACACTCTTTCTAATTGCTTCATTTAAATCAAGGCTTTTATAGAATGTTGTCATATAGTGTCGAATAACGATAGAAAGGGGAAAGTTGAAAATTGAAGTAGAAAAGTTGAAAATTAGCGACATCATTTTGTTTTTTTCAATGGTTACACTCCAGTATTAATACTACTTTTCATAAAAAACCTTTGATATATAATAAGACTGTTGAATAACTGAACATTTTGATTAACAAATCTCACGTTTTCACAAAATGATTTCGAACTTAGGAATTTTATAATTAACAACACAAAAAAAGAGTATCCTGAGAAGGTTACTCTTTTCCAATTAGCCTGGCGATGTCCTACTCTCACAGGGGCCCCCCAACTACCATTGGCGCTGGCTGCGGCTTCCGATGAGCTTCGGATCTCTTCGTCCGCTTCTCT
>NZ_JAFBDZ010000011.1 GCF_016908495.1 Rossellomorea pakistanensis
GTCCTCGGCACCATCTAAGCGCCCGTAGCTCAATTGGATAGAGCGTTTGACTACGGATCAAAAGGTTAGGGGTTCGACTCCTCTCGGGCGCGCCAAATTCCTTTTATAATTTTATAAAAGCGGGAAGTAGCTCAGCTTGGTAGAGCACTTGGTTTGGGACCAAGGGGTCGCAGGTTCGAATCCTGTCTTCCCGACCATTATTACTAATCTTACATTGGGGCCTTAGCTCAGCTGGGAGAGCGCCTGCTTTGCACGCAGGAGGTCAGCGGTTCGATCCCGCTAGGCTCCACCATTTAAATAATTAACAATCTTGGCGGTGTAGCTCAGCTGGCTAGAGCGTACGGTTCATACCCGTGAGGTCGGGGGTTCGATCCCCTCCGCCGCTACCAATTAGGACCTTTAGCTCAGTTGGTTAGAGCAGACGGCTCATAACCGTCCGGTCGTAGGTTCGAGTCCTACAAGGTCCACCACTACTATTTAAATATGGAGGAATACCCAAGTCTGGCTGAAGGGATCGGTCTTGAAAACCGACAGGGGTGTTAAAGCCCGCGGGGGTTCGAATCCCTCTTCCTCCGCCATATTTATTAAAAGGTAGTAAATTGAATATAATCGTCGCGGGGTGGAGCAGTCTGGTAGCTCGTCGGGCTCATAACCCGAAGGTCGCAGGTTCAAATCCTGTCCCCGCAACCAAATGGTCCGGTAGTTCAGTTGGTTAGAATGCCTGCCTGTCACGCAGGAGGTCGCGGGTTCGAGTCCCGTCCGGACCGCCAGTTTTTAAAGTAAGAATGAAGACTTTTTAAAAGGAAAAGGGTTTCGATAAGCGAGAAGGTCGAGGAAGCGACTGAAGGAACACCGGAGCGTATACGAATACGTGAGGATGTTTGTGAAGGAGTTGACGAAGAGATTCGAAGCTTAGCGGAAGCCAATAAGGCGGTAGCTCAGTTGATAGAGCACGTCCGATTAAGCCTCAAAACGTTACTTCAGCATACAAGTCGAGCAGCTACTTAAGAAAGCTTCCTGAGACTTGGGTGATGGACTAGGCAAAATTTCATTTAGGAAAAAACATTAATATGGCTCGGTAGCTCAGTTGGTAGAGCAATGGACTGAAAATCCATGTGTCGGCGGTTCGATTCCGTCCCGAGCCACCACCTTAATCTTAAAAAAATATGGCGATTGTGGCGAAGTGGTTAACGCATCGGATTGTGGTTCCGACATTCGTGGGTTCGATTCCCATCAGTCGCCCCATATTATTTGCGGGTGTAGTTTAGTGGTAAAACCTCAGCCTTCCAAGCTGATGATGTGAGTTCGATTCTCATCACCCGCTCCATATGGGCCTATAGCTCAGCTGGTTAGAGCGCACGCCTGATAAGCGTGAGGTCGGTGGTTCGAGTCCACTTAGGCCCACCAGTATATTATTCCGCAGTAGCTCAGTGGTAGAGCTATCGGCTGTTAACCGATCGGTCGCAGGTTCGAATCCTGCCTGCGGAGCCAATGGAGAAGTACTCAAGTGGCTGAAGAGGCGCCCCTGCTAAGGGTGTAGGTCGGGTAACTGGCGCGAGGGTTCAAATCCCTCCTTCTCCGCCATTCTTTGGCCCGTTGGTCAAGCGGTTAAGACACCGCCCTTTCACGGCGGTAACACGGGTTCGAATCCCGTACGGGTCATATTTGAAAAGACTATCAATATAGATAGTCTTTTTCTATTTATAGACTTTTTTCGTGATGATGAATAACTGTATTTGCCTTATGAGCTACCTCGGAAGGTACATAGATTTGATAAGTAGTGGCAAATCCATAACCACCACCATTTCCGCCTCCAGAGCTAATTGATTTAGTTTTTGACTCAATTCCCTCTCCCGCTAATCTCCCTTTTAAGGTTGAAAACTCATCAATCCGTCTGAAATGCCTGCTTACTAATTTTTTGATAGTGTTCCCTCCTTAATTATAAAGATCAACAATAACTACACTGATCCAATATATGTTCTTCACACTCCAAATCAATATCAATCCCTATTTTAATTTGTTTAGAGAGTATTTCTTGAAGTTCTTTTTTCTCTTCCAAAAGAATTTTCGACAAAATCCGATAACGTATTAAATGTAAGCCTATACATATTCCTATGTTTTCCATAAATGCAGCTGTTTCCTTATTTCTTGTAGGAATATGTCGTAATTCAACGATGTTTAATTAAAGGGATTTTGCTGCCTTCAAAGAAGATTTAGTAGTGACTGATACTATTTTGTCTAACATTACTGATATTGAAGGTGAAGAGATGGAAACTGTAACACCGACAGATTATAATATTCACTTATTCCATGAAGGGAATTTATTTGATGCACATCGATTATTTGGGGCCCATGTATACCGAGATGACTCGGAAACTTTTACGGCATTTTGTGTATGGGCTCCTAATGCTAAACAAGTTAAGGTTGTGGGAAGTTTTAATAATTGGCGTGGTACTAATTATGAGATGACCCGTGTGAACGCTGAGGGAATTTGGAGAATTGAAATCCCTTTAGATTTAACTAATCATCTATATAAATATGAAATTACCACTAATCATCATGAAGTGAAATTAAAAACAGATCCATATACTTTCTATACTGAAAAAAGGCCGAACACAGCAGGAATTGTTTATTCATTAAATGATTTTGAGTGGACGGATGAAGATTGGCTTGCTTCAAGAGAGGCTTGTAATCTCTATCAAAGCCCCATGTCGATTTATGAACTACATCTTGGGACATGGAAGAAAGAAGAAAAGGAATTAATAGGGTATCGTGAAATGGCGGATTTGGTTGTTCCTCATGTCTTAGAGCATGGATTTACACATATTGAGTTATTGCCCGTTACCGAACACCCTTTTGATCGTTCTTGGGGATACCAAGGAACAGGCTATTTTGCACCAACAAGTCGTTATGGGACTCCTCAGGACTTCAAGTACTTTGTGAATGAGTGCCATCGTCACGGGATAGGAGTTATTTTGGATTGGGTACCAGGCCATTTTTGCAAGGATGCTCATGGATTATATCAATTTGATGGCAGGCATATTTATGAATATGAGAAAGAGCTTGACCGCGAAAATTATACTTGGGGAACAGCTAACTTTAACCTTGGAAGGGGAGAGGTACAGAGCTTTCTTATTTCAAACGCACGGTTTTGGATGGAAGTTTATCATATTGATGGATTTCGTGTCGATGCTGTTGCGAATATTATTTATTGGGCAAACCAAGGGAATCAAGGAGTGAACGAAGGAGGTATTGCCTTCTTAAAGAAGCTTAATCGTGCTGTGTTCGAATATGAACCATCTGCCCTTATGATTGCCGAAGATTCTACGGATTGGCCACAAGTAACCTCACCTGTCCATTACGGAGGACTTGGATTTAATTATAAATGGAATATGGGCTGGATGAATGATGTTCTCACCTATCTAGAAACAGAACCAGATGAACGCAAACATGTTCATTCCCTAATCACGTTTTCTCTCCTTTATGCTTTCTCTGAAAATTTTATTCTACCTTTCTCACATGATGAAGTCGTTCATGGAAAGAAATCATTGTTGAACAAAATGCCGGGCGATTATTGGCAGAAGTTTGCACAATTGAGACTGTTACTAGCGTTTATGTATGGACATCCAGGGAAAAAGCTTTTGTTCATGGGAACAGAGTTAGCACCATTCTCTGAGTGGAAAGATCTTGAACAATTAGATTGGCATTTACTGGATTATGACATGCATCATAAATTTAATACATATAGTAAAGAGTTGTTGAAATTGTATAAGGATACTAAAGCATTATTTGAGCTGGATCATCGTTCAGATGGGTTCGAATGGATTGATGTAAATAACGTTTCACAACAAATTTTTTCTTTTATTCGCAAGAGTGAAAGTCCAGAGGATTTTGTCGTCATTATTTGTAATTTTAGCCCGCAGGTCTATTATCAATACAAAGTGGGTGTACCTAAAGCCTCTTATTACGTTGAATTATTGAATACGGATAGAGGTTCATATGGAGGTTCCAATCAGGTTAATGAAGAACAGTTAAAGGTTAAAAATAGGGGGTACCATGGGAAACCATGTTATGTGGAAATGACCATTCCACCATATGCTGCAGTTATTTTACAACCATTCCATCATTGAGAGGAGAGAGGAAATATGGCGAAATCGAAATGTGTTGCAATGTTATTAGCAGGAGGAAAAGGTAGCCGGTTGAGTTCTTTGACCAAAAATTTAGCAAAGCCTGCTGTACCATTTGGCGGAAAATATCGAATTATTGATTTTGCTTTAAGTAATTGTGCTAATTCAGGGATCGAGACGGTAGGAGTTCTAACTCAATATCAACCACTCGTATTAAATTCTTACATAGGGATTGGAAGTGCTTGGGATCTTGATCGAAAAAGGGGGGGAGTCACAGTCCTGCCTCCATATGCAGAGTCATCTGAAGTCCGATGGTACACAGGGACTGCAAGTGCTATTTATCAAAACTTAACATTTATTGAGCAGTATGAGCCTGAATATGTCCTTATTTTATCAGGTGACCATATTTATAAAATGGATTATGATGACATGCTAGACTTTCATATTAATAAAAAAGCAGATGTCACGATTTCAGTTATTGAAGTTCCTTGGGAAGAAGCAAGCAGATTTGGAATTATGGATACAACAGAGGATATGAGGATTTCTGATTTTGATGAAAAACCTCAAGATCCTAAAAATAACTTAGCGTCAATGGGGATCTACATTTTTAATTGGGCTTTGCTTAAAGAATATTTAGAAATGGATGATCGTAATCCTGATTCCAGTCATGATTTTGGCAAAGATGTTATTCCATTGCTGCTAGATGAAAAGAAAAAGCTTATGGCTTATCCATTTAAAGGGTACTGGAAGGACGTAGGAACGGTTAAAAGTTTATGGGAAGCCAATATGGATTTACTTAGAGATGATTGTGATTTGAATTTATTTGACCACTCTTGGCGTATTTATTCAGTCAACCCTAATCAGCCGCCACAATATATATCTGAAGAAGCGATTGTAGATGAGTCACTTGTGAATGAAGGCTGCGTAATTGAAGGTGTCGTAGAGCACTCTGTTCTTTTCCAAGGTACGACTATAGAAAGTGGAGCTCATGTGCATAAGTGTGTGGTTATGCCTGGTGCAGTAATTGGACGGAATGCTTATGTAGAAAAAGCTATAATCCCAGAAGGCTTACGAATTCCAGATGGAATGATTATTATGCCTGAGGAAGATACTGACGAGGTTATTTTAGTCACCGAAGGCTATATTGAATCCGTAATAGAAGGAGTTTAAAATTTCATCATCTATGTAGGAGGAGGACGTCAAAATGAATCATTCACTGCTTGGAGTTATCGATGCTACAGCTTATCACGAATCGCTAGAGGACTTATTAGTCCATCGTTCACTAGCTGCTGTTCCAATTGCTGGACGTTATCGACTTATTGATTTTGTACTTTCGAATATGGTGAACTCAGGGATTAATAGTGTGGCTATTTTTCCAAAATCTCAGTATCGCTCGTTAATGGATCATCTTGGGTCAGGAAAGGATTGGGATCTTAATCGTAAGCGGGATGGGTTGTTCTTCTTTCCTGCTCCAGCTGTCGATACAATGGATGCTGAATTAGGATCCTTTAATCATTTTGCCCAGCATATTGATTATTTCTATCGGAGCAGTCAGGAATATGTCATTATTAGTAATTGCTATACCGTTTTCTCAATGGACTTTATCCCAGTCATTGAACGCCATTTGGAAATGAATTGCGATATTACCGAAATCCGTTATCAAGGGTCATCCCTTGAGGTTTTCTTATTGAAAAAATCGTTGCTAATTGATTTAATTGAAAACCGCCATGTTACTGGTTACGGATGTATGGATGATGTCGTAAAGGATGAAACATCGCCGTATACGCGATGTGAGTACGAATATATTGGTTTTGCTAAGAAAATTGATTGTATTAATAGTTATTATCAAACGAGTATGAAGCTTCTACAACCTAAAGTTTGGAGTGAATTGTTTCAGAAGAACCTCCCGATTTATACGAAAGTTAAGGATGAGCCCCCAACAAGGTACTTAAAGGGTTCAAATGTAAATCATTCTATGATTGCCAATGGATGTTTTATTGAAGGGAAGATCAAGAATAGTGCTATTTTTAGAGCGGTAAAGGTTGGGAAAAACACTTCTATTACGAACAGTATTATTATGCAGAAGAGTCAGGTTGGTGAAAATTGTGTTTTAGAATACGTCATTCTAGACAAAGATGTGAAGATAGAGGATAACGTTAGACTGATTGGTGACCCCATTAATCCTATTGTCATAAGAAAAGGAATGGTTCAAGGAGCGTTGATGAACTCGTGAAAGTATTATTTGTCGTTTCAGAATGTGTACCGTTTATAAAGTCTGGAGGTCTGGCAGATGTGGCTGGATCTCTTCCTAAGGAGCTGAAAAGTTTAGGGACGGATATTAGAATTATCCTGCCAAAATATAAAGCGATTCCAGAAAAATACAAATTGAAAATGAAGAAAATAAGGGAGTTCACCGTTCCTGTTGGTTGGAGACAGCAATATTGCGGAATCGAGCAGCTCGAAATGGACGGTATTTTATTTTATTTCGTAGATAACGAATATTACTTCAATCGAGATGGAATGTATGGTTATTTTGATGATGGTGAGCGTTTCTCGTTCTTTTCAAAGGCAGTCCTAGAAAGCTTCTCTCAGATTGATTTTATTCCGAATGTAATACACTGCCACGATTGGCATACGGGAATGATTCCATTTTTACTAAGAACAGAGTACCAGAAGAAGCAGGGATATGAGTTTATTAAAAGTGTATTTACTATTCATAATCTCCAATTTCAAGGGATTTTCCCTAGAGAGGTCATGACAGACTTATTAGGAATTCATGATCGCTATTTCCAACCAGAGCAGTTAGAGTTTTACGGTCATATTAATTTTTTGAAAGCAGCTCTTCTTTCATCTGATTATTTGACTACAGTAAGTCCAACCTATCGTAATGAAATTCTAACCGCCTATTATGGTGAAAAAATGGATGGAATCCTTAAGAATCGCCAAGCAGAATTAGTAGGGATATTAAACGGGATAGATGATAGCTTTTATTCTCCTAAAAATGAAAAAGAAGTTTTTCCATTTAATTCTAAAAATATTAGAGGGAAAATAAAAAATAAGCATTTTCTTCAACAGAAATTTTCGTTAGAAGTGAATCCGGATACCCCGATCGTCGCGATGATTTCCAGGCTGACTAAACAGAAAGGTCTAGATTTAATAAAGAGGGTCTTCCATGAAATGATGGAGAATGAGGTTCAATTCATCGTTCTAGGTACTGGGGATTGGGAGTTTGAACAATTTTTTAAAGAAATGTCCTATCAATATCCAGAGAAAGTTCGAGTGACCATTGGCTTTAATGAAAAGTTAGCCAAACAGATTTATGCAGGATCGGATGTATTCTTAATGCCTTCCAGATTCGAGCCATGCGGGCTTGGACAGATGATTGCTATGAGGTACGGAGCCTTACCTCTTGTAAGAGAAACAGGTGGCCTTAACGATACTGTTGCGTCTTATAATGAAGAAGTAAAGGAAGGCAATGGGTTCTCTTTTCAAAACTTTAATGCACATGACATGCTGTATACGTATAGAAGAGCATTAATGATCTACAAAGATAAGGATTGTTGGAATGAAATTGTGAAGCACGCAATGACAATGGATTTTAGTTGGGCTCAGTCTGCTTTTAAGTATAATCAACTCTATGCAGAACTAGCTTCCAGGAGTGAAAGCCATGTTTTCTAATATATGTGAATTTAAAGAAGCTTTTTTAAAAAGATTAGAAATGACTTATGGTAAGACCTTCCCAGAATCAACATTGAATGATCAGTACAGTACTTTAGGGCATATGATTCGAGAGTATATAAGTACAAATTGGATTCAAACCAATGAAAACTATCGCCTTAATAATGAAAAGCAGGTTTATTACCTTTCGATTGAATTTCTTATCGGCCGATTACTAAGACAAAATCTAATCAACCTAGGTATTGATAAGATTGTTCAAGAAGGTTTGGAAGACTTAGGAATAAAGTTAGAGGATTTAGAGGAAATAGAGGCTGATGCAGGGTTAGGTAATGGTGGACTCGGAAGACTGGCAGCTTGTTTTCTTGACTCCCTGGCGTCTATGGATCTACCTGGTCATGGTTGTGGGATTCGGTATAAGCATGGTCTCTTTGAACAAAAGATTGTAAAGGGCTTTCAGATGGAGCTGCCTGAACAATGGTTAAGGCATGGACACGTATGGGAAGTCAGAAAGCCTGATTTAGCTGTAGATGTTTCTTTCTGGGGGAAAGTTGAGTCATATGAGGAGGAAGGTCGACTAAAGTACCGCCATATGGGGGGAGAAACCGTCATTGCGGTGCCATATGATTTACCAGTTGTCGGATACGAAACTTCGACAGTTAATACTCTTCGCTTATGGAGTGCTGAGCCTTCTTCGTATAAAGCAGGTCAAGATACGATGAGGCATAAACGGGATACAGAAGCGATTACAGAGTTTTTGTATCCGGATGATACCCATGATGAAGGGAAAACCTTAAGGCTGAAACAACAATATTTTTTAGTGTCGGCAAGTATTCGTTCTATTCTTCGCTCGTATTTAGAACGTCATGGGGATATTCATCGTTTTCATGAGCATATAGCCATCCATATTAATGATACTCATCCTGTATTAGCAATTCCAGAGTTTATGAGAATACTAGTCGACGAACTGAATTTAAACTGGGAGGATGCTTGGGGGATTACAACGAATACATTTGCCTACACAAACCATACGACACTCTCAGAGGCTCTAGAAAAATGGCCTGTTCGAATCTTCCAACCACTGCTTCCGAGAATATTTATGATTGTAGAAGAAATTAATGAGCGTTTTTGCAAGTCCTTGTGGGAGAAGTATACCGGGGATTGGCAAAAAATTGAACAAATGGCTATTGTTTCGCATGGAGAAATTAAAATGGCTCATTTAGCGATAGCAGGAAGTTATAGCGTAAATGGGGTAGCAAGAATTCATACAGAAATTCTTAAAACACGAGAAATGAACTTATTTTATCAATTTTACCCTGAAAAGTTTAATAGCAAAACCAATGGGATTACCCATAGAAGGTGGTTATTAAAAGCCAACCAGTCATTAGCAAACTTAATAACAGCGACCATCGGGAACCGTTGGATTAAAGAACCGCATATTCTGTCTTCTCTTCTTTCCTATAAAAACGATTCTGCTTTGTTAACTCAATTAGAACTTATAAAAAAACAAAATAAGGAACGATTGGCAGATATCATCTTTCAACAAAATGGAATAACAGTAGATCCTAATTCCCTTTTTGATGTACAGGTTAAAAGACTTCATGCGTATAAAAGACAGCTATTAAATATTCTGCATATCTTGTCACTCTATAATCGAATCAAACATGATGATCATTTTGATATGCAACCACGAACATTTATTTTCGGAGCAAAAGCATCGCCAGGATATTTTTATGCAAAAAAAATTATTAAGCTCATTCATTCTGTTGGGCAGCTTGTAAACAATGACAAAGTCGTTAGTCAGAAAATGAAAGTTGTATTTCTTGAAAATTATAGAGTTTCATTGGCTGAAGATATTATTCCTGCAGCAGATCTTTCTGAACAAATTTCTACGGCAAGTAAAGAAGCCTCTGGAACTGGGAACATGAAATTCATGATGAATGGTGCCATTACTCTAGGAACACTTGACGGTGCAAACATCGAAATTTTGGAGCAGGTTGGAAAGGAAAATATCTTTATTTTCGGATTATCAGCTGACGAAGTTATGAAATACTATCGCGAAGGCGGCTATTATTCAATGGAGTACTACCATCATGATCAAAGAATTAAAGAGGTAGTCGATCAACTAATTGATGGGACCCTTCCAGACTCTGGAGATCATTTTGAGCCTATATATGACTCTTTACTTGCAGAAAATGATCAATATTTTGTTTTAAGAGACTTTTCGTCGTACGTATCGATACAGAAACAAGCTGGAGACGCTTTTTCGGATAAGTCTAGTTGGCTACAAATGAGCCTGCAAAACATTGCCCAATCAGGTTATTTTTCAAGTGATCGGACCATACGAGAATATTCAGATGAAATTTGGAAGATTAGGCAATCGATTCTTCAGAAGTGACTAGTGTGTATGTGCGAAAAGTCAATTCAAGTATTTATAGCATTTAAAAATGTGTGAAATTAAAAGAACAAAAATATCATTAAAATAAGGGCTGTACCAAAAACAAGGTGTCCGGAACCACGAATTCAATATATAGAATAAACTTTCAGTGTAACTTCTATATATAGACAACTATAATGGTTCCGGACTTCTAATGGGACAGCCCCTTTTAAATGTTATTGCTTCCTTATTTCGTTAAAGCCCTTTTTATTGGAATAAGGAAGTTGTAGTTTATAGTTCGATTTGTTTCATTACTTTTGCGGGATTACCGCCAACGACAACGTTTTCTGGTACATCTTTCGTTACTACTGCGCCAGAAGCTATAACAACATTGTTTCCTATTTTTACGCCTGGATTTATTACTGCTCTGCCACCTATCCATACATTGTTTCCAATCGTAACCGGTTTTGCGTATTCTCTTCCAGAGTTGCGTTCAGTTGGATGAAGTGGGTGAGTGGCTGTATAGATGTGTACACCTGGTGCGAGCATACAATGATCTCCGAATCTTACTTCACAAACATCAAGAATGACACAATTAAAGTTTGCATAAAAATTTTCCCCTACAAAAATGTTGTAGCCATAATCGCACCTGAAATTAGGTTCTATGGTTAGGTTTTCTCCAGTCGCTCCGAATAGCTCTTTTAATAATTCGGTCCGTTTGTCACCTTCCGTTTCTAATGTTTGATTATATATTCTAGCCTGCCGTCTTGCCTTTTCACGTCCCATTAGTAATTCAGGGTCGGCGGGATTATACATTTCTCCAGCTAACATTTTCTCCTTCTCTGTTCTCATAATGTATCCCCTTCAATAAAAATTTGCTTATTTAATAATATCAGAATGAGTAGTTAAATGCTTATTCTACAAATCTTAGTTATAACGGTATAACATTCCCAAAATGTACAATTAGTTTTATATCCATATGCTGATATTTTCCTTTCTCTCTTTCACATCTGAAGGACTATTTCTGCGTTTATATTAGATAATATATGGTAATCTAGTTCTGAGCGATTTTAGAAATCAGTAAGAGAAAAATTTACATAAGTGAATACTTTAATTATAGGATCAGGAGGATTGAAATGAAATCATTAGATCTCATTCAAAACCATATATCAAAAGTAAATGATAATTGGCTAAAGTACCTAACTGAAGCAGAAGAAATCCATCAAAACTTAGAATATGTTCACTCAATTGAGTCTGTTCAAACAAATCATTTACTTATGTATGTTAAAAGAACCTTGGAATCATTAAGTCAATTTCATGGTCTTAAAGGCACTTCTAAAAGGTTGATAGAAGAAGTACTCAAATGGAGTGAGGTTGCAAAAGGTGGCACAATACGACAAAGAGATATATGGAGAAAGAAGGGGTATAATCTGATTGCCCATAATGAAGGTTCAGCAGATATTTACATTGAAGAACATTTACTAACAGATGAGAAGAATCAAACAAATGAAAAGATGATAATTGAATCTTTAATAAGAACCCACGGATTAATCGGTCAGTACATTCGAGGCGAATCAGAATTGATAAAAAGTAAACCAACGAAAGATTTACTTTTAAGAATGCTTGGTCTGTCGGAAACTCGAACTATTTTATATACTCTTAACTATTGTATTATTAATGGTGTATCGGAAAATCTTTGGAATCATGTAAACGAAAAAGTTGAAAAAGCCATTGATCAATTACTAGAAGACAATTTTACAGAATCACTTATGACAAGAGTTCAAAAATTACGTTCAAAATCAGGCAATGCTCTTCAAGAATTTGAATATTATTCTAAGGAACTGGAAGATTTAAAGGAATTAATGGATGGCCGAGAACTTTGGTATGTAGAGCCAGCCCTTCATAGCTTTTCACTTGAAGATTTTCTAGCTGTGATGACGTTAACACAAAAAGAATTAAGAAACAAAGAGATCGATCACATTATTTTTGAAGATATGATGAAGCAAATTTATTACGACTATAAAAATGGGAAGAAAGTTAATGTTTATCGTAAAAGAATTATTGAAAAATATTTTGAGGACTGTAGGAATGGAAAAGCGGAAGAAAACCCAAGAGTGAAATTTGTCGTATCTATAGATGATCGAACAAAATCGGCATATCCATATTTTCAATTTACCGGTCTTGGGGAATCTCTTATTAATTTTTGCATAGAGGCAGAAAAAGTAGATATGATGCATAATCGTGCAGTTGTTATGCTATTAGATTACTTTGAGTTAAGAAGGGATGCTTATGATCGATTTCATAACGAAGAAATATATTTAGAAAATATGAACAGTGCAGCTGATGATAAACGAGTGATTCTTGATTGGTTAATAGGGGATAACATTTTAGATATTGGTCCAGGCGGCGGTGTAATGTTAAATATGATTGAAGAGGAAACAGGAGGAAAGAACGTTATAGGGATTGATATTTCTGAAAATGTGATTGAGTCTTTAAATAAAAAGAAACAAGCGGAAAATAAGTCATGGAAAGTGGTAAAAGGAGACGCATTAAATCTATCAGAAACCTTCCCTCCAAACTCATTAGATACCATCATTTTTTCTTCTATCATTCATGAACTGTATTCTTATATTCCATTTAACGGAAAGAGATTTAATCATGATGTGATTGCTGAAGCGCTTAAAAGTGCATTTTCTGTATTAAAACCAGGAGGAAGGATGATTATTAGAGATGGGATCATGACTGAAAATAAAGGACTGAATCGAATTATCCGATTTAGAAATGAGGAGGGTATCCATTTCTTGAAACAATATAAAAACGATTTTAAAGGTAGAGAAATTAAATTCGAAGTAATATCTTCAAATACAGTTAAAATGCCAATTAATGATGCGATGGAAGCATTATATACTTATACATGGGGGGAAGAATCCTACGTACATGAAGTCAACGAACAATTCGGTTATTTTACACCAAACGAATACAAGTCTTATATTCTAAACACGCTCGGAGATCATGTAAGTATTATAGAAGCAAGGAATTATTTACAGGAAGGGTATACTAACAACCTGAAAGATAAACTTGAGTTCCTGGACGAAAATGGAAAAAACGTACCGTTACCAGATAGTACTTTTTTTATTGTGATTGAAAAAAAATGATTTTATAACAGGATGGGGCTGTCTGATCTGTCAACTTTTCTTCTACACCACACATTATGTTGTCTTGAGACTAACTTTGGATGAAATGTTCGTTCATTCTTTTTTTCTTTTATAATTTATTCGATTATTCATATAAGCCCACTACATGCCTAAGGAGAATCATCAGTTTCCTTGTCTTGAATGTGGTAATGCACAACTTTTTGGTTTTATGCACGAAAATTTTGAGGAAATGCACGAGATTTCAAATTTATGCACATGTAAATTGATAAGGTAACATATCAAAATTTATTAAAAACAACGGACAGCCCAATATCAGGGAGTCAGGAACCATAAATAGATAGAAGAAAACCTCCGCGTTATCTTCTATCTATACACGAACATAGTGGTTTCTGATCCCATTTTTGAACAACGCGTAAAGTTTACCGTTCAGTCATCATCTGATACATAACCCTCATCCCTTTTATATGGAATGTCGCCTATAGGGGATTCTAGGTTCTCATTATCCAGTCTCTCCTCATATTCTTCGTGTGCTTTTGATGGATAGACTTTTACATCTTTGCCTTCCATATCTGTGCCTACAAATGATTCATACTCTTCTGTGAAGCCTTCCATATCTTCTTCACGATCACGATAAAGACTATCGTAGTCTTCATAATCTCCTTGTAAATCAGAAGGAGTTTCAGACGTTCCATAACGACCAACCTCTTGAAAGCTATCCTGGCTGTCTCTTATCCCATCAACATTGTACATATGTTGAAAATGATTTCCGTGAGCAGGTTCTAATACTTCTTCTTCAACTGGACGATCACCGTAAATCGCCTGTTCAGGATTATGCTCTTTGATGTAGAGAGCAGTAGGTACTGCTTGTAGTCTTTCGTAAGGGATTTCTTTTCCAGTTGCCTTACAAATCCCATATGTGCCATCTTCAATGGCTTTTAAAGCTTGGTTCACTTTTTCAAGCTCATCCTCGGCATGTTCATCAAGGGCAAAATCTTTTTCCCGTTCATAAAGTTCTGTTCCCATATCACCAGGATGGTTATCATACAGCGATAATTCGCCAGTGTTCTCTCTCTCGCTACTTTCCTCGAGGCTTGGTTTATCATTTTGCAAATGGCTTTGCAATTGCTTCTTTTGTTGAAGGAGCTCTTCTTTTAAAGATAATAGTTGTTTTTCAGTTAGCATAAGATTCACGTCCTTTGTTAAATTGAAAATCATATGGACTTAGTATTTACTCTATTTGTCATACTTTATCCATTAACATGACGATGAAACCCTTTTATTCCCTTTAAATTTGAAAAAAAAATTAATCATACAAAATAAGCGGATGACAGCAATCGTCACCCGCTTACTCTTATTAAATATTACTGATAAAAATCCCGATTGATAATAGGAACCCAAAAATCGTATTCGTTTGGGCAGTGGCTTTCATTGCAGGCATCATTTCCAAAGGTTTTGTTTTTCCAACAAAGCCTTTAGTCGCCTTTATCGCCTTTGGTGAACTCAAGAAAACGAGTAGTAACCAAGGTGACGATACTCCAAAAAGAATTAAAGCAATAATCCAAGCATATGAAATGATGAACATGGAGGCTAAAAGAAAAATGGCTTTCTCACGACCAAGTAAAATGGCTAATGTTTTTCTGCCATTTTCTTTGTCCCCGTCCAAATCGCGAATATTATTTGAAAGAAGAATCGCCCCTACGAGAATAAAAATGGGGATGGAAACAAGAACGCTTGTTCCGTTAACAAATCCTGTTTGGATATAAAATGATATTAAAATAATCACTACACCCATAAAAAATCCAGCGAACACTTCTCCAAATGGAGTATAGGCAATTGGAATTGGACCACCAGTATATAAATAAGCTACAATCATACAAACTATCCCTATAACGGCAATCCACCAACTGCTATTTAGGCAAATGTATATTCCCAATAACACTGAAACTCCATATAATGTAAACGCTAATTTTAGTACAGTGGCAGGTTTCACGCCATTTCTTACAATGGCTCCACCGATACCAATTGAATTTTCATTGTCCAAGCCTCGAACATAATCGTAATATTCATTGAACATATTTGTTGCTGCCTGGATGAGTATACTTGCTACTAACATAGCTAAAAACATAAGCCAATTTATTGATTGATATTGTAATGCCATTGCTGTTCCTAGAAGGACAGGGACAAAGGCTGCGGTTAAAGTATGTGGGCGTGTCAATTGCCACCATATTCGCCAGCCTTTATCGGGCTCAACAATATTAGATGTTTGTGCAGACATATACGTCTCTCCCTAATTAATAATCATGATTACAATTCCTTTACAAATTAAAGTGTAGGTAAAGCTATAGATAGTGTCAATATCTTTTTACAAACAAATGAAGGTTTAATTTACCATTGATAGAAATGGTTTCTTAGGGTCTCATATTTCTCAATTCTCTAGAAAAGGTTTATGATATATATAATAAGGATAATAAAGGTTTTAAAATTAGGCTCTTTTTCGTATAGTTTATTGTTTTTACTTGAAAATAAGGAAATTGGCTAATCGCCAATTTCTTCAATTCCGATCTCTCCATTCTTACATCAAGCATACAAAGGGATGGAGAATGGTTATTATTTTGACCATAGCAACAATGTTTACGAAAACAGCCAATTATGATTACATCATTGACACATGAACTTGTCAGGTGTATCTTAAAATAGGTTTGAAAACGTACGTTTTTGGGGGGATTTACTTGGTTATTATTCAAAAACCGAAAATAAATATCGCTTTTCAAGAAGCTGTTTTAAAAGCGAAAAAATTGAATCGTCCTGTCCTATTTAGTCATGTTCGTAAAATTGATAAAATGGATCCCCTTTTCTTTTATCATGCTGGATTACCCTTATATCAAGGTGAACGTTTTTATTGGAAAGATAAAGGTGGAGAAACAACGATTGTTGGGATCGGCAGTTCTTTTATCTTTAGAAATGATTTAAAAGAGAGCAGATTCGAGGATATGGATCAAGAGTGGAAGCGCTTTATCCATGAAGCGGTTTTAGATGATGGGTTAAGTGAGGCAGCAACAGGACCATTAATTTTTGGAGGCTTTTCTTTCGATCCTTCACAGAAAAAGGAAGTAGAGTGGACGGATTTCTCACAAGCTACTCTTCAGCTTCCAACCTTTATGCTTACTGTGAAAGGTGATAATGCTTATTTAACCATTAATATTTTGTGTTCCTCTCATGATGAGGAAGATATTATTGATAAGTATATAGAACTAATTAATGACCTTCTGAATCAATCATCTTTACTAATCACTTCTCAAACTCTTAAAGATACAATGGAAATTGCACCGGAACAATGGAAAAAAACAGTGGATGAAGTTGTCGGTCAGCTAAAGATGGGTGAGATGGAGAAAGTTGTTTTAGCCCGTAAACTGAAAGTATCTTTTGAAGATTCGCCACAGTCAGACTTTATTTTACAAAATTTATTAACTCAACAACCGGACAGCTTTACATTTTCATTAGAAGTTTTAAATAGCTGCTTCTTAGGAGCCTCTCCTGAACGATTAGTGAAAAAAACGGGAGAAGAGATTTTTTCTACTTGTCTTGCTGGATCAATAGGAAGAGGAAAGTCAAAAGTAGAAGACAGGCAGCTTGGCCAGGAGCTATTAGCCGATCATAAAAATCGTCATGAACACCATTTAGTCGTTGAAATGATTAAAAATGTTCTAGAAAAATATTGTAAAGACATTGATTTACCTAAACAACCTAGCTTAATGAAGGTTAGAGACATACAGCATTTATATACACCTATTAAAGGGAAAGTAAGTAGTAGCAATACTAGTATTTTAAAATTTGTCGAGCAGCTCCATCCTACACCTGCTCTTGGGGGTGTTCCAAGAGAAAAGGCTATGGAGTCCATTAAAGAATCAGAGAAAATGGATCGTGGCCTCTATGCAGGTCCTATTGGTTGGCTTGATGCAAAAGGAAACGGTGAGTTTGCTGTCGCCATCCGGTCCGGTTTGATCAATCGAAATCATTCATATCTATATGCTGGTTGTGGTGTAGTGTCAGATTCAAATTCTGAAAGTGAATATATTGAAACGAAGATAAAATTTAGACCGATGCTTCGTGCCATAGGAGGACATGAAGATGAAATCTAACCATCAA
Organism: Rossellomorea pakistanensis; assembly: GCF_016908495.1. Taxonomy (GTDB): domain Bacteria; phylum Bacillota; class Bacilli; order Bacillales; family Bacillaceae_B; genus Rossellomorea; species Rossellomorea pakistanensis. The sequence goes on from NZ_JAFBDZ010000011.1 coordinate 17,481, forward strand.
GAAGACCTTACGAGGTATGTTGCAGTATTTATCGAAGAAATGGTAGCGAATGGAGTTAAGAAAGTCGTCATTAGTCCAGGATCACGATCCACTCCATTTGCTTTACTTCTAGCTGAACATCCTGAAATCCAAGTATTTATTAACGTAGACGAAAGGTCTGCGGCTTTTTTTGCGTTAGGGATCGCAAAAGCGGAGAATCAGCCTGTGGCTATGCTTTGTACATCTGGAACAGCTTCTGCGAATTATTATCCTGCTATTATCGAAGCAAAATATTCACGCGTCCCATTAGTGGTATTAACAGCAGATCGTCCACATGAATTAAGAGAAGTTGGAGCTCCTCAGGCTATTGATCAAATTCAAATGTATGGGCGTCATGTTAAATGGTCCATCGATATGCCATTGCCAGAAAGCTCTTCCTCCATTCTTTCTTTTGCAAAGAGTACAGCTTCACGAGGGATTGGAATAAGTAGAGAAAGTCCTGCTGGACCTGTTCATTTTAATTTTCCATTTAGGGAGCCATTGGTACCGAATCTTTCAAATGCTTATTCACAACCACCGCTTGGGAATGTATTGGTTACAGGTGGTGAAAGAATTCTTTCCAAGCAGCAATCCGAAATATTCCGAAAGAAAATGGCAGAAAAGGAAAAAGGACTCATTATTTGTGGGCCACAGCTTGATAGAGATTCAATTGATGCAATCCTATCTTTCAGTGAACTATATAACTTCCCCATTTTAGCAGATCCTTTGTCTGGTATACGGAGTGGGGCCCATCGGAAAACAACGGTAGTAGACAGTTACGATAGTTTTTTAAGAACGGAAGTAGTAAAGAATTCCCTAGTACCTGATGTTGTGATTCGATTTGGAGCTATGCCTGTTTCAAAAGCACTATCGCTCTATTTGAAACATTTTCACAATCTTGATTATTGGGTAATCGATGAAGGTGGACAATGGCTCGATCCAATAGGGAAAGCCACAGAAATGATTCATTGTTCAACATTGTCGTTTTGCGAGAGTCTGACAAATGGTTCTTGCCCATCAGTTGAATCTAAGTGGCTCAATAAGTGGTTGTCTATAAATGAACAAACAAAAAGGTGTATTATCGATTCAAAATGTACTGATATGTCAGAAGGTGAAGCGGTAAGAAGCCTAATAGATTGGCTGCCAGATTCCTCTACTCTTTTTGTAAGCAACAGCATGCCAATAAGAGATGTTGATACTTATTTTCTTAACACAAATAAACAAATAAATGTATTAGCTAATCGTGGTGCCAACGGAATTGATGGCGTTGTATCTACTGCATTAGGGGTTAGTACATCGAAAGCCCCTACATTTCTTTTAATTGGTGACTTGGCATTTTTCCATGATATGAACGGTTTATTAGCAGGGAAAATGCACAATTTAAATGTAAAGATTATTGTTCTCAATAATAACGGTGGTGGAATATTTTCTTATCTTCCGCAGGCAAAGGAAGATAAGCATTTTGAGAGCTTATTTGGAACCCCGATGGATCTTGAGTTTTCATCATTATCAGCTCTATATCATGCGGATTATTATAAAGCAATAGAAATGGATGAATTTTCAACTGCGTTTAAAAAGTCTTGCCGGCATAGTGGAGTATCGATTATTGAAGTCGTCACAAATCGTGGAAAGAATACCGAGCAACATCGAAAATTGTGGAATCTTGTTTCCCGGGAAATAGAAAAGGAATTTAGGTGACAGCCAATGTTTATAATGGCTAACGGAGTAAAATACTATGTAGAGGAAAAAGGAAGTGGCACTCCACTTCTTTTTCTTCATGGATTTACCGGCGATACGTCTACTTGGTCGGATAATGTGGAGAGGTTGTCAAAGAATTTTAGTTGTATAACAATTGATATAATTGGTCATGGAAAAACCGATAGTCCAGCTGAAACTTATCGATATTCAATGAGGAACTCAGTAGAGGATATTAGAACAATCCTAGATACGCTTTCTATCAAAAAAATATCTATATTAGGTTATTCTATGGGAGGAAGACTAGCGCTGGCATTTGCCGTACAGTACCCTGAATACATTGAAAAATTAATCTTAGAAAGTGCCTCTCCTGGACTTAAGACAGAAAAAGAACGAAAGCTAAGAATTCAAAATGACCATAAGTTGGCAGACAAGCTACTTAATAATGGAATAATCGAATTTATAAATTTTTGGGAGAACATCCCTTTATTTTCCTCTCAAAAAAAACTATCTAGTTCTGTTCAAGAAAAAATCAGGAAGCAAAGATTGAACCAGAACCCATTAGGTCTTGCCAATAGTTTGAAAGGAATGGGAGCAGGAGAACAACCATCTTACTGGGGTGAACTTTATAAATTCCCTTTTCCTGTGTTATTAATTGTGGGGGAGTATGATGAGAAATTTTGTTTGATAGCGGAAGAAATGATGAGTAAGATAGGGAATGCACACGTATTCAAAGTTCAAGAAGCAGGACATGCAATTCATGTGGAGAAACCTGAAAAGTTTGGTACAATGATAGAGGAATTATTTTTACTACATAAAAGGAGGGACCCATAATGGCAATTGAATGGGTAAGTCAACGCAATTACGAAGATATTCTATATGAGACGTATAATGGAATTGCAAAAATTACGATTAATCGACCAGAAGTACGAAATGCTTTTCGTCCCAAAACGGTTATGGAGCTTATTGATGCTTTTGCATACGCGAGAGATGATTCAAGTGTTGGCGTCATAATCTTAACTGGAGCCGGGGAAAAAGCGTTTTGTTCTGGAGGTGACCAGTCAGTCCGCGGTCACGGAGGATATGTAGGAGAAGATGAAATTCCACGTCTAAACGTACTAGACCTACAAAGATTAATCCGTGTAATCCCTAAACCAGTAATTGCAATGGTTGCTGGTTATGCAGTTGGTGGAGGACATGTTCTTCATGTTGTTTGTGATTTAACAATTGCAGCGGATAACGCGATTTTTGGACAAACAGGTCCTAAAGTAGGTAGCTTTGATGCTGGTTATGGTTCTGGATACTTAGCACGTATTGTTGGTCACAAGAAAGCGAAAGAAATTTGGTATCTATGTCGTCAATATAATGCTGAAGAAGCACGAGAAATGGGACTAGTTAATACAGTTGTTCCATATGAACAATTAGAGACTGAAACGGTCCAGTGGGCTGAGGAAATGCTTCAGAAGAGTCCTACTGCACTACGTTTCTTAAAAGCAGCCTTCAACGCAGATACAGATGGTCTTGCAGGACTTCAGCAATTAGCAGGGGACGCTACATTGCTTTATTACACAACAGATGAGGCGAAGGAAGGCCGTGACGCGTTTAAGGAAAAACGTAATCCAGACTTTGGACAATTCCCTCGTTTCCCTTAATAGTATGAGGGTGGCTTAATTGGAAGTGATTTCACAATCGTGAAATCGGTCTCCATTGGGCCACCTCTTTTTTAATCTATTCAATAAGATAAGAAACATAAGGGAGTCTTTATGATGACAAAAAGCTATATTCCGAACTGGCTAAAACAAAGAGTATTTTTGACCCCTTCCCGGGTTGCCTTGTATGCAGAAGACACCTCTTTATCTTTCTCAGAGTTGTATGAAAAGGTAATCGATCGATGCAATCGATTGACATCGATACAACTGCAAGAAGAATCATATGTAGGTGTACTTATCAACAATACAAAGGAAGCAGTTATCATCCTACATTCTTTACAGCAGCTTGGTATTACGGCTGTTCTTTTAAATCATCGCTTAACCCCCATAGAAATGGGCTTCCAAATTTCTGATATAGGGATGAACACGATCCTATATGATCAAGAATTTGAGTCAAAAATGAATGAATTAAAAAATGTGACTCCTCGACTCAGAATGATATCCTTTGATTCCATCGACCATTTACCACTTGCAAATCGTTTTATTCCTAAAGAGAGATTTGAAATGGACGCTACTTGCTCGATTATGTACACGTCTGGTACGACAGGTAGACCAAAAGGGGTTCAACAAACGTTTGGGAATCATTGGTGGAGTGCAATGGGGTCTGTTCTTAATCTAGGCTTAACAGAGAAGGATGAATGGTTATGTGCAGTCCCTCTTTTCCATATTAGTGGTTATTCAATTTTAATGAGAAGTGTACTTTATGGGATGCCGATTCGGTTATATAAAAAGTTTGATGAAAAAAAGGTGAATCAGGATATTCTTGCAGGAAGTGGAACGATTATGTCTGTCGTCAGCTCTATGCTTCACCGGCTAATCGATGATTTAGATTCAATACAGTACCCAGATTCTTTTCGCTGTATGCTGCTTGGCGGAGGGCCAGCACCAAAACCATTATTAGAAGAATGTATAGAGTTTAATATACCTGTCTATCAAACATATGGTATGACCGAGACTGCATCACAGATTGTTACCCTCCCTCCCGAATATAGTATTTCAAAGCTGGGCTCTGCTGGAAAACCGTTGTTCCCTTGTGAAATTGAAATTTGGGATAAAAGAAAGAAATTATCTCCTTTTGAAGAAGGCGAAATTGTCGTTAGAGGAGAAAATGTGACGCAAGGATATTATAACCGGGAAGAGGCTAATAAAGAAAACTTTGTTGACGGTTGGTTTTTAACAGGTGATATTGGTTTTATGGATGAAGAGGGTTTCTTGTTTGTAAAGGACAGACGTTCAGATTTAATCATATCAGGTGGAGAAAATGTTTATCCTGCTGAAATTGAAGAGGTCCTTTTGGGGCACCCATTAGTCAAAGAAGCGGGTGTAACAGGTATTGAGTCTGAGCGTTGGGGGCAAATACCTGTTGCTTGTGTCGTTATTTCTAAAGAAATAAAATCCGAAGAACTAATCGCCTACAGCAGGGAAAAACTTGCCGGCTATAAGGTTCCCCGTCAGATTTATTTTGTAGATTCTTTACCTAGAAATGCTTCTAATAAACTTTTGAGAAGAGAATTGAGGAAGTGGATCGATAAATAATTACCAACAATATGCGAGTATCCATGTGATGTGGATACTCGCTTTTTTTGTGCAGAATTTTGTGAATGTATGTCGTTTGGTCAGTGTATATAGTGCCCTGACAAAAAATGATCATTTCGGTTAAATCAATTGGTGTCACGGACGAATTATCATCGATCCGGATATATTAGTGGTGGTTTATTACGGCTAAATCTTATTTTAATTACGTTTTCTGACGAAGGTAGCGTTTATCGTTCATAAATAGACTCCAAAAGTAAACAAAACCAGGAAATAGAATAGCAAATCCGACGATATAGGTGATGAAAACGGCTTTAAAGGAAGCGGGGTCTGTAAACCCAGACTGAATTGTAACTTCTGGAAAGATAATATAGGGTAAATGAGCTTTGCCATACACATAACTAGCTATCATGTACTGAATTGTGACGGCGATGACCGCTATTCGCGGCATTCCTTTTATTCCATTTTTATCTTTTGGTAGATAGAGCGAAATCCCAGCTACAATAAAACCACTTAGTGAAATCAATAATAATACAACATCCTGTAGCATGTTACTATATAGCCAAAAAGCTTCTGCTTTCATCGTCCACATGATCAGAAATGCTGTTAATAATGAGATCGGTCCAGTAATCATGGCGTCTCGACGATAGACGCGATAAGCTTCGAGCTCATTTGATGCTTTTGAATAATCTGCTAATAATAATGATGACAAGAATAGAGTAGAGCTAATCGCAAAGGCAATAAAAGCATATTCATGTGGGCTTGTGAACAATTTTCCAAGTAACAGGGTTTGTCCATCCTTAAAATCTACAAACTCACCGTGAGAGATTGGAAGAACACTAATTAAGACACCTGGAATAATGAGTCCAGAGATTCCAGAAATGTAGGTCAAGATTTTATAATAGTCGTCTGCTACATGGGAAAACACAAGGAATGCACTACGGATGGCCAAAAGTAAAAGAATGACGCTTCCGGGTATTAATAGCACCGTTCCAAGTGAGTAAGCAGCTCCTGGAAAAAAACTATAAACAGCAACAACAATCGCAACAATAAATGTATTGGTAACCTCCCAGGTAGGGGATAAGTATCGGTTGGCAATGTTCGTTGCTTTCGTTTTTGTTCGATTTAAATAAACCATTGACCAAAAACCAGCTCCGAAGTCCATCGTAGCCATAATCGCATAAATAAACACAAATCCCCAAAGAACGGAAATAGCAATTAATACATCTGTCACACTTTTACCTCCTATGAATAGCTCATGGACAGGAATCTCTCCTGCTCATGAATGGATAAGCATTAACGAAAAAAGCATTATGGATAGAGAGGAATCTCTGGATTTTTCGCTTTTGTTAAATCCTTTTCTACAGGGTTTCGTTTAAAGTAGTATAGTAAAACTAAAACGACAGACACAGCTAAAACAACATAGATACACACAAATAGAATAAATAATATACCGATATTTCCAGAAGCTGTGACTGAGTCTTCGGTACTAAGAATGCGGTATATTGTCCATGGCTGACGACCTGTACAGGCAAAAATCCATCCAAATTCAATCGCAAGGACTGCAAGCGGACCACTTGCAACAAACAGCCACAATAACCATTTAGGAAATTGATCTTTCTTCAAAAACCTATTCCAAATAAATGAAAAGAGAGACAACAGAATCAATAATGAACCAATTCCGACCATGCCATTAAAAAGAGTGTGAACAAACAAAGGCGGCCAGTACTCTTCAGGGAAATCATTTAATCCGATCACTTCTGTATCGAAGCTATTACCAGAAAGAAAACTTAAAGCCCAAGGAATTTCAATCCCCCATTTAACCTCCTGTGTTTCACGGTCTGTGTATCCTCCAATGGTAAGCGGTGCATATGATTGGGTTTCAAACAGTCCTTCAGCAGCAGCCAGCTTTTCTGGTTGGTATTCATGCAACATTTGAGCTGATTCATGTCCATTCATGGCTGTGAAAAACGCAAATACTCCTCCAATGATCAGGCTGAGCATTAGTGCCTTTTTATGAAATTGATAGAGTCTACTACCATAAGGGTTTTTTAGCATTTTAAAGGCAGCAACTGAGGCAATAGCGAATGATCCTACCACATAAGCCGAGAGAGCAACATGACCTGCAGTAACAAAAAAGCTTGGATTAAAGAAAGCTTTCCATGGGTCAACATCTGTGATTTCCCCATTTACCATTCTGAAGCCAGCAGGTGTTCCTTCAAAGGCATGAACATTCGTTATAAGAACTGCAGATGCCAGGCCACCAATAGCAACAAGGATTAAGCTTACGATTCTCATCCAAGGAGCGATTCGGTTTGCAGCATAAACATAGATGGACATAAACAATGCCTCAATGAAAAATGCATAGATTTCAATTTGAAAAGGTAAAGCCATTACCCGTCCTACAACCTCCATAAAGCCAGGCCAAAGCAAGGAAAGCTGAACTCCTGCAATGGTCCCGGTCGGAATACCTACACCAAGGAGCACTGCAAACGTTTTTGTCCATCTTTTTGCCATGATGGCATAATCCTGATCTTTTGTTTTTTGATAAAGAATTTCTCCTGCCAAAATCATTAATGGAATACCGACGCCTAATGTGGCGAATATAATATGGAAAGCCATTGTTGTCCCGAACAAAGAGCGTGCAAGTACTAAATCATCCATTTTAATGCTCCTTTACCTATTCATTACATTTCCTTATTGTCCACAAACTGGAAGAGTTTATTCAAAAAGAGTAAAGGTCACAAATACATAACATGGAAGCTTGAAAAGGGTGAATCTTGATTGATAAGAGAAGAATCAATGTAAACATACATATGGGGTTTTTATTTGAAAAATAGGAATCGTGAAGATACAGGATGATGATTAATGTTGATATAAGGCTGTTTTAGTATACAGTGTTTTAGGATAACCGTATATTTTATAAGAAATATCAGAACAATAATTTTGATTTAACATGTGCATATATTTTAAATCTCATGCATTTCTCTTGTCATTTTGTGCATAAATTTAGATTCTCGTGCGCTTCCTAATCATTCTCGTGCATAAAATCAAAAAGTTGTGCATTACCACATTCAAGTTAAGGAAAATGATGATTCTCCTTATGTATAGAGAGAGCTAGAATGATTCCCCGTATGAATTCTGTAAGGAAAACAAAAAAGAGCTGTCTGATAGTATTAAAACTTACTTATCAGACAGCTCTTCTCATATCTATAACTATTCTTTACTATTTAACGCCTTAGTTAATGTTTCAATATTTTCATTCATTAAGTCAAAATAATCTTTTTCTTCTTTCACTTCTTCCTCAGTCCGTACAGATAGGTTATGAAGGGGAAGTGCTTCTGCACCGATTTCCTTTTGGACTACTTCAGTTAAACGTGATGAAATATTTTGTTCAAAAAGGATATACTGTACATCTTTTTGTTTTGCTGAGTCAATCAGATCCTTTAATTCTTGTTGAGATGGCTCATCAGAAGATGATATTCCTGCTATCGAAGTTTGCTTAATGCCATATCGTTTTTCCCAATAGCTATAGGCAGCATGGGAAACGAAAATCTCATTTCGTTCCGCGTTTTCTACAACTTTTTTAAACTGCTGATCTAATTGATCTAAATCCGCTACGAGTTGATTGTAGTTTTTCTTTAATTCTTCCTTATGCTTAGGAAGTTTTTCTGCAAGTTCTTCATATACTTTATGTGCCAATTCCTTAGAATAAATGGGGTCAAGCCATACATGTGGATCAAGATCATGATGGTGGGCCTCCTCTGAATGATCATTCTCATGCACATGACTTTCTTCCTCAAGAGCCAATCCTTCTGCAGTGGCTATCATTGTAACATTTTCGTTTTTAAGAATGTCTTCAGCTTTGTTGACAAATCCTTCAAGACCAAGACCAATATAAAGAAAGAGGTCTGCATCTGCTAAGTCCATCATATCCTTCTGTGAGGGTTCAAATGTGTGTTCATCTGCTCCAGGTGGATAGATGGAATGGACATCAACATGGTCACCACCGATTTTTTTAGCAAAGTCCTCAAGTGGATAAACCGTTGTATAAACGGTAAAGGATTCATCATTATTTTTATCCTGATTATCGGTACATGCAGCCAATAGTAATATTGTAGCGATAATAAAAAGCCCTTTAATAATTTTCAATATTAGCAACCCCTAAACTATCAATCTATTTGAAAATGTAATCATTACGATTTGAAAGAACAAAGGATATTTTACTATCTATGAAGAATAAAATCAAGAATGAATAAAACGATTCAGAATCTGAAAAGATGAAGCCGAAGAAATGGTAGGGAAAAGAAGCTTTGATCGAATCAACATATTCCTTCGAGGTCTATAGCAATATTAACGTCGCCATTATCGAGTGAAGCACCGTCATGAATCTGGGTTTCTAGATGATGATTTTTCTGGGACGTGATCAATCCCACCAGGATGAAAAGGGTGGCATTTACTTATTCTTTTTATTGTAAGCCATCCACCTTTAAGAGCTCCATAGCGCTTGATGGCTTCCATACCATAATGAGAACATGTTGGATAAAATCTGCAAGTTGGAGGCTTTATTGGGGAAATAACGACTTGATAAAAACGAATAATAAGCAAAAATACCTTTTTCATAGCTGTAGCCTCCCTAAATAATATAAATTCAATATAGCATGTACGATTTTTATTGTGCAAATGGTTTCGCTTAAGTATTTAGAAGGTATAAATATATAAATAAACACTGTAGAAATCATTATTCATATTAATTTGATGAAATAACTCGGGATTTGATGTATACTATAAATATAATACTTTTTAGGAGTGATTTTTAATGCCTTCAGTTGAAAGCTTTGAATTAGATCATAATGCAGTTAAAGCTCCTTACGTTAGACATTGTGGAGTTCATCATATAGGTAGCGATGGAGTTGTAAATAAGTATGACATCCGTTTTTGCCAACCAAACAAGCAAGCAATGAAACCAGATTCAATTCACACATTAGAACATCTACTTGCTTTTACGATTCGTAAATATGCGGAGGAGTATGATCATTTTGATATTATTGATATTTCTCCAATGGGCTGCCAAACAGGATATTATCTTGTCGTAAGCGGTACTCCAGAAGTGGAGGAAATTATTGATCTTCTGAATAATACGATGAAAGAAGCAGTCGAAATTACTGAAATTCCTGCTGCAAATGAAAAGCAATGTGGTCAAGCGAAGCTACATGATTTAGAGGGTGCCAAACGATTTATGCGTTACTGGTTAAGTCAGAGCAAAGAAGACTTGAAGCAGGTTTTTGCATAGGAAAACAAAGGTTTTTCCTAATATAATGGGTTAACATTAAAGTGGCAACAATATAATATCCATTCAATGCACAGGAGTTTTCATATCAGGAAGCTTCTGTGTATTTTTTATTGCTACGATTCTTATTTTGTAGCGGTTGAGAAATGGTTTTGAAAGCCCTGAGATTGAGCAACAGGAGTATCAATAGAGGGGGGAGTATTGAAAAGCTGAAAAAGAAAAAATGGGCACATTAAAAGAATTGAATGTTGTCATGAAAAGCTGCGAAAGGAAAGATGATAGCAAAAAAAGAGCCGGAAGAAGCCGTGAAATTACGAAGAAGAAAAAATGACGGCAAAAAAGAGCCGGAAGAAGCCATGAAATTGCCAAGAAGAAAAAGTGACTACATGAAAAAAGCCGAAAGGAGACGTGAAACAGACCTAATGCTGGTAATAGACATCAAATGATGTATGGTTTATCTAAGTCCAACGCCTATCTCCTCGAGACATAAGCCAAACCCCAAAGGGAAGGCATCTTCTCCTTTGGGGCTCATTTGCTTGTCAGACCTGTTCGAGGCGCTTCGCTTTTCTTATTTGTCGTCCTCTGGGCTTTCGTCCTCTTTTACTAGAGGATTCCCAGTGCTATTTTCATCCCTTTTTAAATGGGGGTTGTTTTCAATAGGGTCGACTTTGTGTTTAACCGTGTAGGCTTTAGAGGTCGTGACGACAGCCAGGATTAACACAATGAACACGATTACGATTGATACAATTAAAGAGATCGTAAATGCCATCATAAACCCCTCCTCTCAAAGTTTATTATCACTTCTTCAAAGGTTTTGGTCAAACCTTTAAATGGAGAAGAGAAATGAATTCTGACTCTATTCTTAGGCATCTATATATTAGTGTATGTTTTTATCACCAGAAGATATAATCGATCTTTCATCGGAAGTCAGTTTTTCCTTCAAGGTCTCAAATATGTATAGCCGGATAAAGTAGTGTAATTCATCGGTGTCCATCTCCTCTATAATCGCCATTAATTCATCTCGTGTCGTTTCTTCTAGGATGCTTAAAGCAATCATATCAAGGTCTTCATCAGTTCCTCTAATTCTCCCACGATAAATTTCATAGAGTTCTTCAACTAATTTCATTTTTTTACACCTCCATATAGTTATATTTATATATTTTCTGTGTTGCTATGAACAATACGCTTTGTTTTTCATATTATGGCTTAAGTAGGACAACATTTATATTTTTTTACTTACCCTTCTGATAGGACGTTAATCCCCATTTTTAGTAGGAGGAAAAAATTTTGACTAAATTCGTTATCCCTTTCGGTTCGATTCTTGCGTCTCTCACCTCTAGTTTATTTGGCGGCATTACATCGCTATTAAGTATTTTAGTCATTGCTGTTATAGTTGATTATTTCACAGGTCTGATTGCCAGTGGTATTCAAGGGAAATTGTCTAGTAAGGCCGGTTTAAAAGGAATCGGTCGTAAAGTTCTTATTTTTAGTCTAGTTGCTGTTGCCCACCTTATTGATACTATACTTGGAAATCAGCATTTTATTCGGGATGCAACGATTATTTTTTATATTTCCAATGAGTTTTTATCGATCATTGAGAATGCAGGGAGAGCAGGAGTACCCATTCCGGATTTCATTAGACAAGCTATAAAGTCTTTAAAAAACCATTTGCCTAAAGGAAAATAAGTGTATAAGAAATCTTCTTTTGTGGAAAAAGATAGGTAAGTAATCAAAAGGGGTTGCAGGTATGAGCGAAATAAAAAACACTTATTATATTCAAATGGCTACAGGTGAAATATCAAGAAGTTCAACAGATTCACCTTGGAACTTTAAGATTGAGGCTACAGATGAAGAAATAACAGCAATGAGAGAGATCTTTGACAATAATCATTCTACTGATTGGCAAGGCTTTTACCGTGCACATGTTCCTTATGTTCAATACCATTATGATCGTGAGAATGATGATTATGATGATAACCTGAGAAAAGCATATAAAATGATTCATGAGCTTGGTGACGATGATGCCAAACAACATATTGAAAGCATGGGTATTTTAAATCCAGATGGTCCAAAAGATCATTTGTAGTTAAAAGTAATCTTACAAACAGGGTTGGCCATATTGGTCAACCCTGCTTAGTATGTTGATATTATAAAGATACTTCTTCGGCTGTTTCTACTACTTCTTTAGGAACTGTGATGGCTTCAATTTCATTATAATCACTATATGTTCCACTCATTTCAGTTTGTGTTTTCATTTCTTTTCCTTCTTCCACCTTAATCGTCATATTAACGGTGGAGTTTAACTTCGTTGTGTAAAAAGTTTCTTTATCTATATAGATTTCATATTTAACTTCATCATAGCTCATATTATTCATAGCTTCTTCTGGAAGCATCTCAGGCATGATTTCTTTCATTTGTTTTTGTAAGAAATCCTGAAACTTCTCGCCATTTGCAGTCAGTTTAAGGATAAAATGCTTGTCATCTTGTTCAAATTTAAAATCCTCCATAAACTGTTGTAGATCTTTTAATTGCTTAGAAGGATCTGTCTGTGCATTTGACATTTGAACAATTTGATCAGAAAGTTCTTTCGGCATTTTCATCCATTTATTTTGAGAAGAATCTTTCATGTAAAATCCATCTTTTGTTAAGTAGCTATCCATTGTCATATCTTGCATTGGAGCTTCTGCTGCATCACCCTCCATCGTCATTTTCATCGTTTGATGAAGAGCGAGTGGTTCCATTACGATGCTCGATGTAACATCAGAATTGATTTTCATTTCTCCTTCTTCACCAGGCATTGTCATCGTTTGATTTAACGTCATATTAGATTTGAGACTAGTGATTTCTTGAGAAGCTTTATTCGTTTTTTCGAACACTTCTTCTAAAGTAAGGTTACTTTTACTTTCTTCTGTACTCTTTTTAGATTCATTTGCATTTTCTTTATTTCCTTCTTCATTTACTGGATCTGCTGTTTGGTTACATGCAGCAAGAAATACTACCAAAATAAATGAAAGAAGAATGGACCAAGATTTTTTCATACCAACACTCCCTAATTGATTATTCACTTTATTTACGTACCGATTTGTTAAAAGTTTCAAAATGATATAAATCGAGACTAATGACCTAGGATGGTTGATAAGTGAAATTTAAATGAGCCTATATGTATAATGGAAACATGATTTGCTTAAGGGATGGTGTTTAGACTTGATAAACTTCATTGATAAAAATGGATTATTGGTTAATCTTAGCTTTGAAAAGAATGTATTTCCGGAAAAATCCAAGCATGTTTTCATTATAACGAGATGGCAAGATCAGTGGCTGTTAACGAAACATAAGAGCAGAGGTTTAGAATTTCCAGGAGGTAAGCGGGAGGACGGTGAGTCGTTAGAAGAGGCTGCGAAAAGAGAAGTATTTGAAGAAACAGGAGGGATTGTTTCAAAGCTTTTTTATATTGGACAATATCAAGTCATGGATGAAGTTCCTTTTGTTAAAACGATTTACTTTGCTGATATTGAATCGATAGAAAGAAAAAGTGATTATTTAGAAACGGAAGGACCTGTTTTATTTAATGGTGAAATTCGCCATGTTCAGAACGATTCAGCCTTTAGTTTTATTATGAAAGATGAAGTAGTGAAACAAGCAATAGATTACCTATTTGATAAAAGCGTAGTAAAAACAAATCAGGAATGACCAATTTTTTGGTCATTCCTGATTATTCTTTTATAAGTTTACTCTCAATAAACTCGACAACCTTATACATAATGGTGGCAAATATAGCAATGACGAGAAGAGAGAGAAGTACTAATGTAAAGTTAAACACTTGGAATCCATAGATAATCATATAGCCTAATCCTTTTGCAGAAACGAGAAACTCTCCTACAATGACCCCGACCCAAGATAAACCAACATTGACCTTTAACGTAGAGATGATGGTTGGAAAGGATGCAGGCAAAATGGCTTCTTTAAATTTTTGTGACCTAGTTGCTCCAAAGGTACTCATGACCTTTAAATAGTTTTGGTCTACTTCGCGAAAAGAAGTATAAACTACGATCGTCGTGATAATGACAGAAATAATCGTCCCCATAGCAATAATGGATGTAAGTCCCGGTCCTAAAGCGACAATTAAAATGGGACCTAAGGCGACCTTCGGCATGGCATTTAAAATCACAAGATAGGGGTCTAAAACTTTTGAAAGAAAGGGAGACCACCACAGTATAGCGGCTAGTACTGTACCAAGGAGTGTACCAAGAATAAACCCAGCTACCGTTTCACCTAGTGTTACACTTAAATTCATTAGTAAACTTCCGTCTCCTAATTTCTCGAACAAAAGATTCCATATTTTTGAGGGGGAACTAAAGATTAAAGGATCGATCCATTTTGCCCTACTAGCCACTTCCCAAAGGCTAAAAAAAGCAATGAAAATAATGATTTGGTAAAATCGCACAAGCTTCTTTTCTTTTTTAATTCCATCTAAAAACTGTTGATGAAGAAGTTTAGTATTCATTTTGGGTTTCAAATTTTTCAAACTCCTTCCATAGCTGTTGAAACAATTGCGAGTATAGGGGATGATTTCTTGCTTCAAAAGGATTTAAGGATCTTAATTCATCTGGTACATTTAAGATTTGGTGGATACGTCCTGGATTCGCGGAAAATAATATAATTCGATCACTCATGGCAATTGCTTCTCCAATGTCATGTGTGACGAGAACAGCTGTTTTTCCAAACGATTTTAATGTCTGAAAAACAAGATCCTCTAATTTTAGTTTCGTTTGAAAATCTAATGCAGAAAAGGGTTCATCAAGCAAAAGAAGCTTTGGATCGACGGCCAATGTTCTTACGAGTGCGGCCCTTTGTCTCATTCCTCCTGACAATTGTGAAGGTAACTGTTTTTCCACACCTTTTAATCCGATATCATGTAATAGCTTGATCGTTTGTTGCTGTTTCTTAGCTGTTAATTGTTTAAGAATCTTTAAACCAAGCAAAATATTTTCTTCAATCGTCTTCCAAGGAAATAAGTAATCTTGTTGTAGCATATAGCCAGTTATTTGCTTCTTCGATTTTTGAGGTTGACCTTGTATGAGAATTTCTCCAGCGGTAGGTTTGAATAGGCCAGCAATAATGGAGAGTAAGGTCGTTTTTCCACACCCACTTGGGCCAAGAAAAGAAATGAATTCTCCTTCTTTGACGTCAAAGGAAATATCTTCTAACGCGGTAGTAGCGTCCTGTGGAGTAAAGTAAGTATGTGAAATCTCTCTTATTTCTAAAAAGCTCATGATTTCTAAGACTCCTCTCTTTTAAAAAGGCTGTTTTCGCATAGATTGTTGTTTTTCAAACAAGAATAGAAGCCCGTAAATGATTAAGGATTCGGGGCATCTTTTCGTCAAAGAAATAAATATTAAATTATTTAAGATGGTAATAATTATCAAAATAAACAAAGTTTAGGGAAGAGCCTGTAAAAATGACGAAAGAAAGGATGATTCATGAAGTATCGTCCTATTTCTCTTGAGTGAGAGGAATAAGGCAAAACTGGTCAATGAAATCATCCTGAAAGGAAACTAATTACCAATTATTTTTTCGGCAATCGATGTATTAACTAACGTACTATGATCGATTTCCTTTGGTAACTCTCTGGCTTCATCCATAATCGTTTGTAGGTTATTCCACTCTTCTTCATCTAGTATTGGATCTGTAGCAAATGATCCTTGACTTTTATAGCGATCAATAACCGTTTCAATAATGTCGAGTTCAGTATCTTCGAAATAAGGTTCAATGACTTTCGCGATTTCTTCTGCATTGTTTTCTTGTACCCATTGTTGTGCTTTATAAAGAGCTTTCGTGAATTTTTCCATTGTATCTTTATTTTCTTTCATATAACTATCTTTGGACATAAATGTTGTGTACGGGACATGACCGGATTCAGTACCAAATGATGCAATAATATGTCCTTTACCTTCCTTTTCAAAGATGGATGCTGTAGGTTCAAAGAGTTGAACATAATCGCCAGTTCCTGATGCAAAGGCATTTGGTATATTGGCGAAGTCAACATTTTGAATCAGATTCAAATCGTTATGTGGATCAATTCCATGCTGTTTTAAGACAAATTCCCCTACCATTTGAGGCATTCCACCTTTACGCTGTCCAAGGAATGTAGAATCCTTCAATTGTTCCCACTGAAAGTCCTCCACTTTCTCCCTAGCTACCAAGAATGTTCCATCAGTTTGTGTGAGCTGAGCAAAGTTGATGACAGGATCATCGGAGCCTTGTGCATGAACATAGATGGATGTTTCTGAACCAACTAATGCAACATCTGCACCATCTGAGAGTAGAGTTGTCATCGTTTTGTCTCCACCCCATGTTGTAGTAAGTTCGATTTCCAAGCCTTCCTCTTTAAAGAAACCTTTTTCAATAGCAACATATTGGGGAGCATAAAATATAGAACGAGTGACCTCCGCAATGCGTACCTTTTCAACGGCTTCTTCTTTTTGTGTGCAACCCCATAATCCAACAGTAAGTATGACAACCAGAAATAGTGAAACACTATATTTAACCCACACTTTCATATAAAACCCTCCTTAACTCCTAGATCGCATATGAATCGATATTATTTGCTAAAATATCGTATGTAGACGATAAAAAATGTGTGAATGCCTATTTCTAGAAAACGGCTTTCAATAACTTTGGTCGAAAGGAAATGATGCTCTTCTTTCAGCATCTGGAATGAGTAAAAATAGTTGCTATTGAAAGAGTTATCGAAAGGAAGAGACGATGGAAAAAGATTTGATCGTTGACAAGTACGATTTTCCTTCTCCAAATCCCCATGTAAAATTATCACTTGTAACCTATCTTTCAGATGGTTTAAAAGTGAAAGGGATGCTGGCAGAACCAAGAAGACCTGGTGTTTATGACGGTTTTTTATATTTACGGGGTGGAATAAAAAATGTAGGTATGGTCAGGCCAGCCCGTATTGCTCAATTTGCATACGAAGGATTTATTGTTTTCGCTCCTTTTTATCGAGGGAATCAAGGAGGCGAAGGAAATGAGGATTTTGCAGGTGATGATCGAATCGATGCCTTTTCAGGATTTGAACTTATACGATCACATCCCCGAGTGAAAAATAAAAGAATTCATGTATTTGGTTTTTCTAGAGGGGGAGTAATGGCTTTATTAACGGCAATCCATTACCCTGAAACAATTTCAGTTGTTGTTTGGGGAGGTGTTTCCGATATGATTCTCACCTATTATGAAAGAAATGATTTAAGAAGGATGATGAAAAGGGTCATTGGAGGATCACCAAAAAAGTTTCCTGAACGCTTTGAATGGAGAACACCACTTTACCATCTTGATGTCCTAAATGCACCCGTTTTAATTATTCATGGTGAAAAAGATTCAAATGTTTCAGTGGATCACGCTTATAGATTAGAAAAACGCTTAAAAACATTAGGGAAAACGGTCGAATCCCACTATTTTAAAGAGTTTACACACTACTTTCCACCTGAAATCAATCGAGAAATCGTAACAATGGTATGTCAATGGATGAAGAATCAGATATAGCATGCTAAAATATAAGAAAAATGATTGGAGAATGTCTAAGTGGGAATGGGTCTAGAATTAAACACCATGATTGTAACAAAAAATAACGAATCAAGAGCACAAGAAGGAGAGAATGTATACACATTAGTGAAAGAGGGATATCGATTATATCCTATGGAAATTCCGATTGAAGTCCGCAAAACTAAAGGCGGGGAAATAATAGGAACTGGAATGATCAAACAATTACGTTGGGAAGATAAAGTAACCCATCTTACATATGAATTAGTTTCATTGAAATCAACTAATTAACCTTCACGCTGCTCAATGCAGAATTTAGAAAAAGAGAATGTCCAAAAAGGGAGCTGGAACCATCACAGATAGAAGATCCACCCGAGAATTCAATCTATAGTTATGGTTCCAGACTTATTGGTTTTAGGACAGTCTTTTTATTGGTAATATCGTAATGATAAGTTTTTATTTGATCCCCAACATATTAACATATGCATAAATTTGAAATCTTGTGTATTTACCCTTATTTTTCGGTTTGACCCCCTAATTCCTAACACCAGCTTCGGTAAGCTCGATTTTTCTTAGTTTCTCATTTTGGGGCAATTCCTTCTTCACTTTTTGCC
>NZ_JAFBDZ010000012.1 GCF_016908495.1 Rossellomorea pakistanensis
GCTCGACTTGCATGTATTAGGCACGCCGCCAGCGTTCGTCCTGAGCCAGGATCAAACTCTCCGATAGAAGTTTGACTTGCTCATTTGTGTAAGAATCATGTTCTTACGTTGTAAATCTTTTAGAATTAACGTTGACGTTTTGTCTTGTTCAGTTTTCAAGGTTCAATGTGTTCGTTTCTTGAGCACCTCTTTAATATATCATTTTTCGACACATAATGTCAATATATTTTTTGAGGTTTTTAAATTTGATAATGCCGTCTCGATAACGACAAGATTTATAATACCACCTATTCATTTCAATCGTCAATAGAATTTTAAAAAAATATCCTTTCATATAAATTGGCGTAATAATATAAAAGTCAGAAACCATACTTGAATAAGTAGAAGAAAAACAATTCTTCTTTGATCTACTTATTAAATCCCAAGAGGTTCCTGACATTCAGAAAATATGTTTTATGAAATTACCGTAAAATCACATGTTGTATAACTTTTAAACAAGGATATACGTTTGGATGACTGTTAATCCTATTACCCCTGGGATGCCTAGAATACCGGAAATGCTCGACGTGGCTAAATTAATCGGAACATGAATACCGAATTGACCCCCAAATGCATTTAAGAAAAATAAAAACAATGCTCCAATCATAACTTTCATTACAACTTGTCCAACGATTCGGACAGGTTTAAAAGGTGTGCCTGCAACAAGAAGAAAAACAATTAGACTACTTATGATTCCAATGACAACGATTGGACTCAAATCCTTCACCCTCTCTGAAACTTTTCCTACTATAGAGAGAATATGAAGGTTGTCTATCTTTTTATGACTATTTTTCTATTTTTAGCTTCTCTAAAAAGAAAGAAATATTTTGCCTCAGAAATTTTTGTGTGGCAATGAACCTCAAAAGTAGGTTCTACGCTCATCTCTTCAATCGATCGTTGTTGGACCCATTCTTGTTTTGCTTCATCAAGGACGGATATTAATTTCTCGTTGTATTCTTTTCTTAACTTTCCTTTTTTCCGAAAGAACATAGCTAGAACCACCTTTCATTAAACATCTCTTCTTCCTTCTAACGCTTTAGAGAGTGTGACTTCATCTGCATATTCTAAATCTCCGCCAACAGGAAGACCGTGAGCTATTCTTGTAAGCCTAATTCCAGAAGGCTTTAGCAGTCTGGAGATATACATCGCTGTAGCCTCCCCCTCGATGTTAGGGTTCGTTGCAAGAATGACTTCTTCTACTTCCTCATCTTGAAGTCTTTTTAGTAAGTCTGGTACGTTGATGTCTTCAGGTCCTATTCCATCCATCGGAGAAATAGCACCGTGAAGTACATGGTAAAGACCGCTAAATTCTTTCATCTTCTCCATGGCGATGACGTCCTTCGGATCCTGTACAACACATATTACTGTTCGATCCCGACGGTCATCTTGGCATATATAACAAGGATCCTGATCCGTTATATGACCACAGACCGTACAATAAGTGAGATTTCTTTTCGCATTGACTAGGGCTTTTGCAAAATCCAGTACAGTATCTTCTTTCATACTTAATACAAAAAATGCCAGACGAGCCGCTGTTTTCGGCCCGATACCTGGCAACTTCATAAAGCTATCAATTAATTTGGTTATCGGTTCAGGGTAATGCATGGTAATGCCTCCTAGAACATTCCTGGGAGATTCATACCTTTTGTGAATTGTCCCATTGTAGAGTTTGTTAATTCATCAGCTTTTTTCATAGCTTCGTTTGTAGCAGCTAAAACCAAGTCTTGTAACATTTCGATATCTTCCGGGTCAACTACTTCTTCTTTAATATTGACTTCTAGAACTTCTTTATGTCCAGAAACAATTACAGTAACCATTCCACCGCCAGCGCTTCCTTCAAGCCGCTTTTCGCCTAACCCTTCTTGTGCTTCCTGCATTTGTTTTTGCATTTTCTGCATTTGTTTCATCATATTTTGCATATTTCCCATTCCTCGCATCATT
This sequence comes from Rossellomorea pakistanensis, assembly GCF_016908495.1. Classification (GTDB taxonomy): domain Bacteria; phylum Bacillota; class Bacilli; order Bacillales; family Bacillaceae_B; genus Rossellomorea; species Rossellomorea pakistanensis. Next base: position 1,981 of record NZ_JAFBDZ010000012.1, read on the forward strand.
AAAAACCTCCATATAGTTATTATTCTTTTACTTCTAGTAATTCTTCACCCACAAGCTTTTTTGCTTCTGCAATGAACGGATCTTCTTCTTCCTGTTCTTCAGTAGTATTGTCACCGTCCATTTTTTGATATTTGATGAACTCTTCTCTTATTTTTTGCCACTGATCTTCTGGTACACCAACAACTTGGTAACCAGTAGTAGTCAGTTCTTGCAAGATAGAGGAGAGCGCTTCTAAAAAATTGGCATTTTCCATTGCCATTTGACAATGTATATCATACTTGAATTTTAATACAAAAGCATTTGTGGATGCCGCTACAGGTTCTGCATCATTTAATAGTGCAGCTTGCGATCTCATTTGCCTTTGGTTCAACATTTCAAGCATATCTCCCCAACGGCTTTTAATGAGGTTTAAATCTTCCCTTGTAGCTGTTTTTAAAACCTCTTGAATTTTCCCTGTTTGTGCTTTAAAGCCTTTTTGAGCTCTAGGTGCCCGCTTCGCTTGTTGTGGTGGCGAATCTTGTTTAACAGTGACCCCTTTGGCCTTAAGCTGTTGAAGTTCTGATTCAAGGGATTGGACTTTCTGTAAAAGCTCTTGTATCTCAGAACTATTATATCCTGGATTCGCTTCCATTTGACACAGCTTTACAAGGGAGACTTCCAGGTATATTCTGGCATGATTGGTGAATTTCATTTCTTGCTGGGCTTCATTCAGTATATCAATATATTTATATATTTGCTGAGGGGATACTTTATCACTTAACTCTTTGAATTCTTCATCTAGCATCACGCGCTCTAAAGATTCTTCAAGGTTAGGAGCCGTTTTATATAATAGCATATCTCTAAAATAAAGAATGAAATCCTCTACAAGCCTTGTAGGGTCTTTTCCTTGGAAGAGTAATTCTTCTAGAGCACCAAGGGCATCTGAAACGTTATACTCATCTATGGCTTTAGCTAGTTGATTTAAATAAACTTGAGAGACGGCTCCTGTTACAGTTAGAGCGTCTTCTACGGTTACTTTGTCATGGCTAAATGAGATGGCTTGATCGAGTAGACTTAAAGCGTCTCTCATTCCTCCTTCAGCAGCTCTTGCTATTACGCTTAATGCGTTTTCTTCATAGTGGACACCTGATTCATCTACAATATGAGCCATTCTACCAACGATATCCTGTGCCGTAATTCGTTTAAAGTCAAAACGCTGACAACGAGAGATAATCGTTAATGGGATTTTATGCGGCTCTGTTGTTGCAAGGATAAAAATAACGTGCTTAGGTGGTTCTTCTAAAGTTTTTAATAGGGCATTAAATGCTCCAATGGAAAGCATATGTACTTCATCAATAATATAGACCTTATACGTAACTACATTAGGAGCATATTTTACTTTGTCTCGTATATCGCGTATCTCTTCTACCCCGTTGTTAGAGGCGGCATCAATTTCAATGACATCCGGAATAGACCCATCTGTAATTCCTCTACATGCATCACACTCATTACAAGGTTCTGATATTGGTGCACTTTCACAATTGACTGCCTTTGCGAGGATCTTGGCCGCACTTGTCTTTCCTGTTCCACGAGGGCCGGAAAAGAGATAAGCGTGAGAGATCTTTTGTTGGAGAAGAGCATTTTGTAAAGTTTGGGTAACATGCTGTTGACCTACGACATCTACAAATTGTTGAGGTCTCCAAACACGATATAAGGCTTGATAACTCATTTTCCGATCCTCCTTTATGTATCGATTCTCTATTATTATAACGTAACTAAAAATACTTTTACAAAATCAAATTAAAAAATTATAAAAGCAATTTATCATCCACAGTCTGTGACTTATCCAAATTCACCTAAATAAAATTAGATCCCTTTCAATATCCTTATACGATTATAAATTCAAAAAAAGCTCATCCAAAAAGATGAGCTTTCATTTCATATGTAAATAAACTGCCGTGCACCTTCCTTCGACTAACATCCATAGGCGTTACTTAAGCAGTTAGCTCAGCCCAGGCAACCCTGCGGCACATGGGAGAGTCCGCTTAATGCTGCTTCCTTCCGGACCTGACATGGTTCGCGGGTTCCCATTGCGCAGGACCCAAGCGTCAACACCACTTACTTAAGGCAGGCCCTACAGATAGTTAGCCTCAGGAAGGGATTCGGCCTCGCTAGAGCGGATTGCGAGTACAGGGCACCGCTACCTCCCCGCTTAGCACGGCAAAATTGATACCATATTTGGTTTGCGTCATCATCGACGCAAATATCAGTATACTAGCCTTTACAGAAAAAAGCAATGTTTAATCACTGTTAATTCCTTCATCTATAACCAATGCTTTATTTTTTTTCGATTTCTTACGTTCCCTAAGGTTCTTAAAAAATTGACTAAGCACCTGTCCACACTCTTCTGATTTTACCCCGCTCATAACTTCACATTGATGATTAAACCTTGATTCCTGAAGTAAATTCATAAGTGTTCCTGCGCACCCTGCCTTTGGGTCAGCTGCTCCATAGACAACCTTATTAATTCTAGAAAGGACTATAGCCCCACTACACATCGGGCAAGGCTCCAGCGTTACATATAACTCTGCTCCTTCTAACCGCCAAGAACCAACCTTGTTACATGCCTCTTGAATGGCTAGAATTTCAGCATGGGTAATCGAATTTTGTGTTGTCTCTCTAAGATTATGTCCACGAGCAATCACTTCATCATCTAAGACAATGACTGCTCCTATCGGAACCTCATTTATACTTTCTGCTTTTTTAGCTTCTTGGATAGCTAAATCCATATAATATTCTTCTCTGTTTTCCACTAATAACTCACCTTCAAAATCAATTAATGATAAAGTAAAACGACCAAAAGAGGAATTCTTCCTTACAGATGGCTTGTAGAACAATCGCAGTTATTGCTGGATAAAAAGTCCACCTCATCCTCAAACTACCTTTAAGGAGGATGTAAGATGAGTAATGAACCTAGTCAAAAATATGCTCTTCTTGTTATCGATATATTGAATGATTTTAATTTTAAACATGGTAAAACTCTAGCAGCTCATACAGAAAAAATAGTGGAGCCTCTTCTTAAGCTAATGAATTATTGTAGAGGAAAGGACATTCCTGTTATCTACATCAATGTCACTATCGTTTATGGCAGGCAAATTTAGATAAAATCTATAATCACTGCCAGAATGATGTTAGTAATCCCATTATAAAACCATTATGTCCGAATGAAAAAGATTATTTCCTTATCAAACCTAAACACTCAGCTTTTTTTGGGACTGCACTCCATATGCTTCTTCATGAGATTGGAGTAAATACTTTAATCATTACAGGTATTGCCGGAAATATTTGTGTGCTTTTTACAGCCAATGATGCCTACATGAGAAATTTCAAGCTGATTATTCCAGAAGATTGTGTTGCTTCAGTTAGCAATCAGGATAATCTATATGCAATAGAAATGATGAAAAATGTATTATCAGCTAATATCATTCAGTCTAATAAATTTTTTGAAAAATAATCTATCATACCTTCTTTTTTTTTGTCATAAATTGATTACAGTGAACGAAGAAAAAGGAGGGTCAATAATGCAAGTCCACGTGGTTCAGCCAAACCAATCATTATTTGGAATTGCCCAAGCCTACGGTTCCACCGTTAACGATATTATAGAAGCCAATGAGTTACCTAATCCGAATCAGCTTGTGATCGGGCAAGCACTTGTCATTCCGATAGTAGGAAGTTTTTATTATGTTCAACCTGGAGATAGTTGGTGGTCTATTGGACAAAAAGTCGGTGTCCCATATCAGGAATTAGCTCAAATTAATGGGATTTCAATTAATCAGCCTCTTCAAGTAGGTTTACGTTTATATATACCGCCACGTCAAAAAACAGAAGCGGAGTTTAATGCCTATGTAGAACCATATGGTGAAACAGTGGCACCTAACTTAGAAGAAAGTGCTAGAGAAGCCGCGCCGTACCTGACATATCTAGCCCCATTTAGTTTTCAAGCAAAACGAGATGGGACACTAGAAGAACCTGCACTTGGAAACCTACTTGAGATCGGGAGAGCCAATAACAATGTATTAATGATGGCTATTACGAATCAGGAAGAAGGAAGCTTCAGTGATGAGCTCGGGAGAATTCTCTTGAATGATCAAGAGATTCAAAACAGATTTCTGGATAATATTGTGGCAACAGCTAAAAAATATGGATTTAGAGATATCCATTTCGACTTTGAATACTTAAGACCACAAGACAAAGAGGCTTATAATCAATTTCTCAGAAAAGCAAAGGCGAGATTTAGTCAAGAAGGCTGGTTATTATCAACAGCATTAGCACCTAAAACGAGTGCCGAACAAGAAGGAAAATGGTATGAAGCTCATGATTACAAAGCGCACGGCGAAATTGTCGATTTTGTTGTGATTATGACATATGAATGGGGTTATAGTGGGGGTCCACCAATGGCTGTGTCACCAATAGGACCTGTACGTGAGGTGTTAGAATATGCTATTTCTGAAATGCCTCCATCTAAAATTCTAATGGGGCAAAATCTATATGGGTATGATTGGACACTTCCTTTTGAACAAGGAGATACAGCAAAAGCGGTAAGTCCCCAGCAGGCCATCCAAATTGCAGCGGAAAACAATGTCCCCATCGAATACAGTGTAGAGGATCAGGCTCCTCATTTTACTTATCGTGACGCTGAAGGAAGAGAGCATGAGGTTTGGTTTGAGGACGCTCGCTCGATCCAAGCGAAATTTGATTTGTTAAAAGAGTTACAGCTAAGAGGAATGAGTTATTGGAAACTCGGACTTAGTTTTCCTCAAAACTGGTTACTTATCTCGGATAATTTCAATGTTAGAAAAAGATAAAAATCAAATAATGATTAAGATTAACTTTAAAGGGGTCCCTTTAAAGTTTTTTTATGGAATAACCTCCCTAAAACATTGTAAAATATCATGCCCTACATACAATATATTGTGTTAAAATAACCTTTGGTCGTCATTTATGAATTTATCTGAGGAGGACATTGCATGGGGAGCATTCCTTTCATTACGGTTGAAGGACCGATTGGAGTAGGAAAAACTTCTCTAGCTAAAGCCATTTCTGAACATTTTCAATTTCATCTTTTAAAAGAGATTGTAGATGAAAATCCATTTCTTAATAAATTTTACGAGAATATTGATGAATGGAGCTTTCAAACGGAGATGTTTTTCCTATGCAATCGTTATAAACAATTAGAGGATATAGAGTCGAAATATATTTCAAAAGATCAACCTGTTGTCGCAGATTACCATATCCTAAAAAATATTATTTTTGCAAAGAGAACGTTAAAAGACAAACAATATGATAAATACTTAAATATTTATCGAATTTTAACGGCAGATATGCCGCAGCCTAATGTCATTATCTATTTAAACGCTAGCTTAGATACACTTATGGACAGAGTTGCATTAAGAGGGAGAGATTTTGAAAAAAATATGAGTTCCCTATACCTAGAGCAGCTATCTCTAGATTATGAGAATTATATGAACGAATTTGAAAAAGAACATCCCGATATACCGGTGCTTCGTTTCAATGGTGATAAACTTGATTTTGTCCAACGTAAAGAAGACTTATCGTTCATTATGAGCAAACTAGAGAATATTTTAGCAGAAGGAGTTCAATGTCATGGATCTTCGAAGTAAATATGGGATTCCCAATAATGCTGTTATCACCATAGCAGGTACAGTCGGAGTTGGAAAGTCTACGATGACTAATGGATTGGCGAAAGCACTTGGCTTTCGTACTTCTTTTGAAAAAGTAGATTCAAACCCATACCTAGATAAATTTTACCAAGATTTTAAAAGCTGGAGCTTTCATCTTCAAGTATACTTTTTAGCAGAGCGTTTTAAAGAGCAAAAGAAAATCTTTGAATACGGTGGAGGATTTATTCAAGATCGATCGATTTACGAAGATACGGGAATATTTGCTCGTATGCATTATGAAAAAGGAAATATGTCAGCTGTTGACTATGAAACCTATACAAGCCTATTTGATGCAATGGTTATGACACCTTATTTCCCACATCCTGACCTTTTAGTCTACTTAGAAGGTTCATTGGATAATATCGTGGATCGCATCAAAGAAAGAGGACGTCCAATGGAGCAACAAACTCCAGTTGAGTATTGGGAAGAAATGCACGACCGTTATGAAAACTGGATTAACTCCTTCAATGCCTGTCCGGTTCTCAGGTTGAACATTAATGACTATGACCTCGTTAATAATGAAGGCTCTATTGAACCAATTGTGGAGCGAATTGGGTATTTTATTGAACAAACACGACTATTAAAGAAATAATGAAATAATGTACTTAGGAAGGCGACTCAAAAAAGAGGAGCCTTCCTATTTTTTTGAAGAAAAGCGGAGACGCTTTGAACAGGCCTGACAAGCAAAAGAGAGATTGAGCTACACATATCTATAAAAAAGACAGTTTTTCGTAAACCTTGTTGTTATTAAAAACAGAGTTAGTGGGTTTCCGCTCCAACCAACCGTTTTACAAAAGGTTTATGTTCCTAATAAACAACAATCATTTAGAAAGCAGTCATAAAAAAAGGACACTTCCCACAAGGAGAAATGTCATCTACAGGTATTAATTGACGTTAACTCTATTAAAACATAATGTGACTTTTGATGTATTTCTATTCTCAAGGATTGTCAGGGAGTTATCTTATGTTAAATTCGTTTATGTTTCAAATACCTGATAAAATATTAATATATTAATATTTTGAGGTGACACCATTGAACTACTCTGAAATTGGGAAAAATATCAAGGAACTTCGGAAAACAATAGGACTCACCCAAGGGGATCTAGCAGATGGTATCTGCACTCAAGCTCTTATTAGTCGTATAGAAAAAGGCGATATTTATCCAAGTGCAACAGTTCTTTATGAAATCTCTCAAAAACTTGGAGTAGATATTAATTACTTCTTTGAGATCGGTACGACTCCTCGATTGGATTATGTGAAAGAGGTAGAGCGGCAGTTGAAGATTGCACGAAGGAAGTTAAAATATGAGGATATGATGGAAATAGTGAGAATTGAAGAAAAAAATTCTCTTTTTAAATTGAACAAAAAAAACCTTCAACTTTTATATTGGCATAAAGGAATTTACCAATATGAAAATGATAACGATATGAATTCTTCTCTAAAAACTTTAAACCAAGCAATGTTGTTAACAGCTAATAATAGTAAAGCTTGGTCAGAGAGAGAAATAGAAATTTTCCTCACCATTGGAGCCATTCAATTTAATGAGAATCATCTTAACAACGCTTTAGATATTTATAGTAAGATTCGTTTTTATTTAAAAAAGAATCCGTATCTACAAGATATCACTATTATGACAAGATTGTTTTATAATATATCAAGGGTTTATACACGGTTAGAAAATTATAATGAATCTATTTTATATTGCAAGAAGGGAATTAGTTGGTGTATAAAAAATGAAAATATGTCACTCTTAGCACAATTGCATTATCAAATTGGCTATAATTATGAACGCCAGTCAAATTTCAAAGATAGCTTAATTCATCTAAAACAGGCTCAGCTCATCTTTAAATTACAATCAGATGATAAATATAAAAAGTTCATTGAAAATAAAATAGAAGTACTAGAGAAAAAATAAAAGGTTAAGAATACTTTAGAAGTAGGACAAATACGAAATGATCAAATAAAAAATTCGTTACATAAACTGTAACGAATTTTATCTCCAAAATTTTATGCGCTGTGGTTGTTTGTAAATCAATGGCGGAGGAAGAGGGATTCGAACCCCCGCGGGCTTTGACACCCCTGTCGGTTTTCAAGACCGATCCCTTCAGCCGGACTTGGGTATTCCTCCGTATCGACAAGAATTATAATATCACAGAGAAAAATTGAAGTCAACACTATTTCAAAATATTTTTTTGGAGGCAATCTGTAAGGAAGAAAGCCTCCAAAATTTTTAACACTTTCTTTTTTAGAAAAATATTTTATGCCTTTATTACCTCTTGTCCTCCCATGTATGGGCGGAGTACTTCTGGAATGATGACACTGCCATCTTCTTGCTGATAATTCTCTAATATGGCTGCAACCGTACGTCCAATTGCAAGACCAGAACCATTTAGCGTATGCACATGTTCTGGCTTTGCATTTGGTTCACGTCGGAATCGAATATTGGCTCTTCTTGCTTGGAAACCTTCAAAATTACTACAAGAAGATATTTCACGATACGTGTTATAGCTTGGAATCCATACTTCAAGATCATATTTCTTCGCTGCTGTAAAACCTAAATCTGCTGTACACATTGTTAAAACACGGTATGGCAACCCTAACAATTGCAATACCTTCTCCGCATGGCCTGTTAATTTTTCAAGCTCATCATAAGAATCCTCTGGTTTAACAAAACGAACGAGCTCGACTTTATTAAACTGATGCTGACGAATAAGACCTCTCGTATCTCTTCCGGCAGACCCTGCCTCAGAGCGGAAATTCGCACTATACGCAGCGTAGCTTATTGGAAGCTCTTCCCCACTTAAAATCTCATCTCGATGGTAATTTGTTACAGGTACTTCTGCTGTTGGGATTAGAAAATAGTCTTCGCTTTCGATTAGAAATGCGTCTTCTTCAAATTTTGGAAGCTGACCAGTCCCTGTCATACTAGCACGATTAACCATTTGCGGTGGCAGCATTTCTGTATATCCATGTTCATCTTGGTGAAGATCCATCATAAAGTTTATTAGTGCTCTTTCTAAACGAGCCCCCATTCCTTTATAGAAAACAAATCGGCTTCCTGTTACTTTACCAGCTCGTTCAAAGTCCAAGATTCCAAGATCTGTTGCCACATCCCAATGTGGTTTTGGTTCGAAAGAAAATTCAGGAACCTCTCCCCATTTTTTGCTCTCAACATTATCATCTTCAGTTTCTCCTACTGGTACGCTTTCATGAGGAATATTCGGAATAGATAAAAGTAAATTCTCTAAAGTTCCTTCAACCTCGCGGAGCTCTTCATCCAGCTTTTTAATCATTTGTCCTACTTCTCTCATTTCTAAAATGAGATCGTCCGCATTTTGTTTCTGTTTCTTCATTTGAGCGATTTGCTGAGAGACTTCATTTCGCTTACTTTTTAAGTTTTCTGTCTCTACTAACAATTCACGTCTTCTCTTATCCAATTCCTCAAACTTTTCAAAATCTGCTAAGTCTTCTCCACGATGTTGCAATTTTGTTTTTACTTCTTCAAAATTTGCTCGTAAGTATTTAATTTCAAGCATGTTTTCTCCTCCTCTAAATGGTTATAAATAAACACAAAAACCCCCATCCCTAAAAGGGACGGAGGTACCGCGTTGCCACCCTAGTTGAAAACAAAAAATGGTTTTCCACTCTATTAGGATAACGGTTATAAAACCGAAAGTACCTACTAAGTTGTTCAGTACTTTACTCAAGGACGGATTCATGAACTCCTTTCATCGGTTTCCACCAGCCACCGACTCTCTGCAGAAAGCATACTCACTACTATTTCCTCTCAACGATTTGATTGATATTTTGTAATCATTAATTTACTACAATTATTTCCACATTGCAACAGTTTATACAAATTGTTTACTCTTAGCTTCTTCTACCATTTTGACAAAGTATCCTGTTAAGCGATGATCGTCTGTGAGTTCTGGATGAAATGAACACCCTAAAAATTGTCCATGTCTTGCAGCTACAATACGTCCATTATGTTTGGCTAAGACTTCAACATCCTCTCCAGCCTCTACAATATGTGGAGCTCTGATAAATACAGCATTATAGTTTTCTGCAACATTGGCAATATCCAGGTCGGCTTCAAAGCTTTCTTTTTGGCGACCGAAAGAGTTTCGTTCCACCGTTACATCCATAACACCTAAATGTGGAGTATCGTATCCTACGATTTGTTTCGCCAAAATGATTAAACCTGCACAAGTGCCAAACATTGGTTTGCCAGCTTCTACAAATGCCTTTAATGGCTCCATAAATTCATAGCGATCGATCAGCTTTCTCATTGTTGTACTTTCCCCACCAGGAATGATTAAACCATCGATTTCTTGAAGCTGCTCTTGCTTTTTGACAACAACGGCTTCTGCTCCACTAGATTCGATTGAGTGCACATGCTCTCTAACTGCTCCTTGAAGCCCTAATACACCTATCTTTACCATAGCGACACCTTCTTACCAGCCACGATCTTGCATGCGGTTTTCTGGAGTTAGTGAAGAAATCTCAATTCCCTTCATTGCTGTACCAAGATTTTTAGATAGCTCTGCAATCAGTTCATAATCTTGGTAGTGAGTAGTCGCTTCTACAATCGCTTTTGCAAATTTTTCAGGGCTCTCTGATTTGAAGATACCAGATCCTACGAATACTCCATCAGCGCCTAATTGCATCATCAATGCCGCATCTGCTGGTGTTGCTACACCACCTGCAGCAAAGTTTACAACTGGTAGACGACCATTATTCTTGATTTCAAGAAGAACTTCGTATGGAGCTCCTAGTAGCTTCGCTTCCGTCATAATTTCATCTTCACTCATATGAACAAGCTTACGTACTTGTCCATTTACTTTGCGAATATGACGAACTGCCTCAACGATATTACCTGTACCCGGTTCACCTTTAGTACGAAGCATTGAAGAACCTTCTCCAATACGGCGAGCAGCTTCACCTAAATCACGGCAGCCACATACGAAAGGAACGGTGAATTCTTTTTTATTTAAATGATATTCCTCATCAGCTGGTGTTAAAACTTCACTTTCATCAATATAGTCCACACCCATTGATTCTAGAACTCGTGCTTCAACAATATGGCCGATACGTGCTTTAGCCATTACTGGAATAGTCACGGCGTGCATAACTTCTTCCACAATGCGTGGATCCGCCATTCTTGCTACACCGCCAGCTGCGCGAATATCTGATGGAACACGCTCAAGTGCCATAACTGCAACAGCACCAGCTTGTTCAGCGATTTTTGCCTGCTCTGCATTAACAACGTCCATAATGACGCCGCCCTTTTGCATTTCAGCCATTCCACGTTTCACTCGATCTGTACCCGTCTTCATTCCTAAAATCCCCCTTAGATATCCTCACAGCAATATTATTAGGTATAATCCGACAATCGTTGTAAGGTAAATTTTGACTATTACAATCGGAATTATAATTATTCCTTTAAGCCTAATAAAACAACAAAAAACACCTCCTGTCAAGACAGGAAGTGTCATTCGTAATTGGTTATTAGAACCAACCTTTTACTGTAGAAGTAATACCGTCCCAAAGATCTCCAAAAAATCCTCCTACAGCTCTCATTGAAAGAACAAACCAATTGGCTTTTTCTACTTTTTGAGTCGTGACAACATCAACTTTAGCTTGCCCATTACCAGTAATGTATCCAAGCTCATCTTTTAAATCAACAGACAAATACCCAACCGTTTCTCCTTTTTTGATAGGAGCTGTTAATTCTTTGTCTTTTGTAAATTTATCTTTGTTAAGCTCAAATTTTGGTTTAAATTTTTTCTCCCCATCTTTAACGACTCTTTTTAATGGAGCAGCACTTTTAATGCTTACTTCTTTTTCTTTTCCCTTTATAACGGGTAATGTCTTGTTTCCTTTAATTTCATATCCCTTAGGATAGATTTCTTCTACAGAATAATTGTTAAATGCATAATCTAACATTTCTTTTGTTTGATTAAATCTAGCTTCATATGAACCTTTATTATTATCATCTTTAGCGTTCATGACAACAGTTATATAGCGCTCACCGTTTCTTTCAGCGGTCCCAGTAAAACAAAAACCGGCGAAATCAGTAGTACCTGTTTTGAGTCCATCCATTCCTTCATAACCGTACACTAATCCAGGCAGCATCCAGTTCCAGTTTTCCATGTTTGTTACATCATCCGTACCTTCTCTAAACTTTAATTTCTCAATACTTGAGGTTTCAAGTACCTCAGGGAAATCATGGATTAAATGATAGGCTAATTTCGCTGTATCTTTAGCTGACATGACATTTTCATCTTGCGGGCCGGTTCCTTCTGGATGCATCCCTTTTAAATCCTTATTATTTAAACCAGAGGAGTTCACAAACTTATAGTTCTCTAAACCTAACTCTTCGGCCTTCTTATTCATCATTTTCACAAATTCAGCTTCAGTACCTGCAATGGTTTCTGCAATGGCCATTGTTGCACCGTTCGCCGAGTAAATAGCCATTGCTTCATATAATTCTTTCACTGTATAAGTACCATCTGCTCTTAGGGGTACATTACTTAATGAAGTATCTTGAGATACCTTATAAACGGCTTCACTTACAGAATATTCATCTTCAAAGGAGACTTTACCTTCTTTAATAGCTTCAAGTAATAAATACTCTGTCATCATTTTGGTCATGCTTGCAATTCCAAGTGCTGATTCAGAGTTTTTCTCATATAAAATTTTTCCTGTACTAGCTTCGATTAAGATCGCAGCATCAGCATTAATATCCAAGGCACCTTCTGCATTTGCAGGTTTTTGAATGACAGTCATTGCCATTAACAAAATCATTAAGCAGACAACAAATTTTTGAAACAAACTTCTTTTCACTTTAAGCCCTCCATCGTTTTATGTACACTTTTGTTATTTTATCATAGTTCCCTTTTTAAGAGTAGACAGATAATATTCCTACTTTCGGAAGATTTTTGACAGTTTTTTAAAGTTTTCGTAGAAAAGAGGAAACTCCTTGAACAGGCCTTATATCCATAAGAGAAGCCACCTAGAAAGGTTTTACTCCTTTCTAGGTGGCTTGTTTTATGACTTAGACAGCTAGAAGCCGATTAACTTTTTATGCGAAGACACTCCTAAATTTCACTTTTTAAAAAACAGGACTACTGTCAAATGAAGATAGTCCTGTCTGGATATTAATTTATACGATTATAGTGAGTAATTTGGTGCTTCTTTTGTAATTTGAACATCATGTGGATGGCTTTCTCTTAAACCAGCTCCCGTCATACGGATAAACTGAGATTCCTCTCTCAGAGCTTCAAGGTTCTTAGATCCACAATAGCCCATACCTGAGCGAAGACCTCCAATAAGCTGGTATAAAGTATCCGAAAGCGGCCCTTTATATGGTAATCTTCCTTCAATTCCCTCAGGAACAAATTTTTTCGCTTCTTCTTGGAAGTAACGATCCTTTGAACCCTTTTCCATTGAGCTAACAGACCCCATTCCACGATACACTTTAAAGCGACGACCTTGGAAAATTTCTGTTTCTCCAGGACTTTCTGTCGTACCAGCAAGAAGACTTCCAAGCATGACAGCGTGTCCACCTGCAGCTAGTGCTTTCGCAATATCACCAGAGTACTTAATTCCACCATCGGCGATAATGGTTTTTCCATGCTTTCTAGCCTCTGTAGCACAATCATAAATGGCTGTTATTTGAGGCACACCAACACCTGCTACGACACGTGTTGTACAAATAGATCCTGGACCAATTCCAACTTTTACGACATCTGCACCAGCTTCAAACAGTGCACCTGTTGCTTTTGCTGTCGCAACATTTCCTGCAATAATGTTTAAATCAGGATAAGCTTCTCTAATCTCTTTAACAGCAGAAAGAACCCCTGCCGAATGTCCATGAGCAGTATCAATGACAATGGCATCTACTTGAGCTCTTACAAGCATTTCTACTCGCTTCATGGTGTCTTTAGAAACACCAACAGCAGCACCAACTAATAGACGGCCTTGGGAATCCTTTGCTGAATTTGGGAATTCAATAACTTTTTCAATATCTTTAATCGTAATAAGCCCTTTTAAAATTCCTTTATTATCGATCAACGGTAATTTCTCAATTTTATGGTTCTGAAGAATTTTTTCAGCCTCATCTAATGTAGTTCCGACAGGAGCAGTGACTAATTCATCTTTTGTCATCACATCAGAAATTTGGATAGAGTAATCTTGAATAAATCGTAAGTCACGATTGGTAAGAATACCAACTAAACGTTGCTCATCTTCATTGTTAACGATAGGAACACCAGAAATTCGATATTTGCCCATTAAATGTTCAGCATCAAATACTTGATGCTCTGGAGTTAAGAAAAATGGATCCGTAATAACTCCACTTTCTGAGCGTTTTACCTTATCTACATGCTCAGCTTGCTGTTCAATGCTCATATTTTTATGAACAATCCCCAGACCACCTTGACGAGCCATACTAATCGCCATATCAGCTTCTGTTACAGTGTCCATCCCAGCACTAATAACTGGTACCTTTAGCTTTAATGTCTCTGTTAACGCCACTTGAATATCTACGTCTTTAGGTAAAACCTCAGATTTAGCAGGGAGTAACAGCACATCATCAAAAGTTAAACCTTCTTTAGCAAATTTAGTTTCCCACATTTCTATGCCCTCCTGATCCCAAAAATATTATTAGTAGGTTATCAATTGGTTAAAATACTGTCAAGAAGAACTTAATTAGTTTAATTTTTCTAAATATTCGGAGGTAATCATTTTGTATGGTGAAGAGAATTATTGGAGTTATTTAAAACTCTTTCAGTCAGCTGACTATAGTAAAAAATTTTTAAATGTATGTTATTCAAAACAACAAATTAAGGAACCTGACTCCTCTAGTTTTAACAACTGCTACTCGTTTATGTACTACCTAGAACAAGGGGAACTATATTTAAAAGAATCATTACATACTCCATTATCGATTAAACCTATATTAATTTTTTATGGGTATGTTCATTTAATCAAAGCATGCGTGTTAACCGTAGATCCTAAGTATCCAGAAACTACTAGTGTTTTAGCACATGGAGTGACAACAAGAAAAAGAAAGAAACAACAATATAGCTTCTTAAAAGACGAAGTAAAAATACAAAGAAATGGGCTTTTTTCCCACTTCACAAATAAAATGTTTCACGTGAAACATATGGAAAGTGAAAAATTTAAAATGGAAGAATTACTTTCTCAAATCCCTGAACTAGCAGAAGCCTTTTATTATTTACTAGATAAAAACCATTTAATCGAGCTTGGCAATAATAATCGTATTATACTTCCTAACAATTTAATAAATCATTTCCACATGTCAGATGATTTACTTAAACAGTATCTTACTGAAAAAATGGGAGAGAAAGTCATATGGCTAAGGAGTAATGAAATTCAGCTTACTAACCATGGATTTGAAGCGCCACCTATAAGGTTTAATCTTAAAAAGCACTCCTATTTTTTCTCAATTTACCGAAATAATGCTTTTCTACTGCCAGAACCCATTATTTATTATTTAACATTATATAATTTAAGCATGATTGCGAGATATGAAATCGAATGGTGGATGGAATTACTAAAATCAACACCCAATGAAGATTTTCCAATCATCGACCAATTTGTTTCTGTTGTTTACAACAAAATACCCTATTTTATTACTTCTTTTTTAAAAGCAAAAATAAAAGGAGAGAACATATAGTCATTCCTCTCCTTTTATTTATTTAATAATTCAATAATATCTTTCTCGATTTTGGCTGGATTTGTTTGGGGAGCATACCGATTAAAAACATTTCCGTTAGAATCAATTAAAAACTTAGTGAAATTCCATTTAATTTCTGAAGTAAGCATTCCTTTTTTTTCGGAAACTAAAAATTTAAATAGAGGATGTTGGTTACTACCTTTAACATCTACTTTTGAAAACATCGGAAACTTTACACCATAGTTGATTTGGCAAAACTCAAGTATTTCTTTATTTGTTTCAAACTCCTGATTCATGAACTGATCACATGGAAAGCCAAGAACTACCAACCCTTGGTCTTGATACTTTTTATATAAATTTTGAAGCTCTTCAAATTGTGGGGTAAACCCGCACTTACTTGCCGTATTGACAATTAGTAAAACATTCCCTTTATAATTCTCCAAAGAAACTTCTTCTCCATTTGGAGTTTGGACGTTTATCTCATATAAAGAATTCATTTAGTTTCTCCTTTTCTAATGGTCTAATGACTCTATTTGTTATCCTATGATTTATAGAATAGGAACAACTTAACCTTCATTTTAATACAGTGGGGCTACTACCTCTACTTTTATACGGTCTGGATCTTCAAAATACAATGCATAGTGATCCTTACCGCCTGCGTAAGGGTGTTTATTTTCATATAGAACTCTAACCCCTTTGTCCTTTAAAGTTAGGGTTAGATCGTCTACCTGCTCCTTTGAAGCGGCGTGGAAAGCCAAATGATTTAATCCTACTCTACAGCGATGGAAAGGAATATCCAAAAAACGCTCTTCAGCTTGAACAAAAACTAAATAGGTTTCTTCATATTTCCAACTTACCCCTAACTCCCATTCTTGAAACTTCTTATATCCTAGTTCAGTAAGAAGCCATTCCCAAAATTCGATTGTTTTCTTTAAATTAGAGACATATAGTTCTATATGGTGCAGCATTTTAACTCCTTAAAAATTAATTTTTAGATTAACTTAATATAAAGTTCAACTAAGTTTAGATTTTTTCCTGCTTATAAGTTGTTTTAATTCTTTAGGAATAGACTTAGAAATGGGAAATCCTTAAATTCCTA
Source organism: Rossellomorea pakistanensis (assembly GCF_016908495.1). Lineage (GTDB taxonomy): Bacteria > Bacillota > Bacilli > Bacillales > Bacillaceae_B > Rossellomorea > Rossellomorea pakistanensis. The sequence continues at coordinate 18,503 of NZ_JAFBDZ010000012.1, forward strand.
TTTATTAAGTCGATAGATAATTCATTACTAGAATAGTTTCAGTTTTTGTCGAGAAATCAATAGAAAGGGGAAAGTTGAAAATTAAAACGCTAAAGTTAAAAAATGAAGTTGAAAAGTTGATGATTAAAGACTCAAAGTTGAAAATTAGCGACATCATTTTGTTTTTTTCAATGGTAACACTCCATTATTAATACTACTTTTCATATAAAACCTTTGATATATAATAAGACTGTTGAATAACTGAGCTTTTTGATTAAAAAATCTCACGTTTTCACAAAATGATTTCGAACTTTGGAATTTTATAATTAACAACACAAAAAAAGAGTAACCTTCTCGGTCTACTCTTTTTCTTATTGGCCTGGCGATGTCCTACTCTCACAGGGCCCCCCAACTACCATTGGCGCTGGCTGCGGCTTCCGATGAGCTTCAGATCTCTTCGTCCGCTTCTCTCTTTCAGATCCTCGTGGGGTTACCCCACTCCGGTCTTCTTTCGTTCGCGTCCTCGACCTCCTCGCTCCTCTAAACCCTCGCTCTGCCTTAGATGGGGCTACTGCTCCTGCAAAACACTTTGAACACCCTTGCGGGTTTATATTTTCAAAATACAAAAAAAGAGTAACCTTTTCGGGCTACTCTTTTTCTTATTTGCCTGGCGATGTCCTACTCTCACAGGGGGAATCCCCCAACTACCATTGGCGCTGAAGAGCTTAACTTCCGTGTTCGGCATGGGAACGGGTGTGA
>NZ_JAFBDZ010000013.1 GCF_016908495.1 Rossellomorea pakistanensis
TCATAAGCTAGATGAACGCCCGTTTTTATAGGATTTTCCGAAGATTGGTCTTTCATAAGCTAGATGAACGCCCGTTTTTATAGGATTTTCCGAAGTTTGGTCTTTCATAAGCTAGATGAACGCCCGTTTACACATGGTTTTCTGAAGTTAGGTCCTTCATAATCAAGTTAAGCACCCTTATTCATATTAGAGCTAGCAGTTATTCCGTTCTTATTACGATCACTAAAATGAACGCCTCTCCAATAATCACCTTATCCACCCCCTCCCAACCCAAAAGACAATTCCCCTCAAATTTCTACCAAATTTTTATAATTAGACAAAGGATTTTTCGGATTTAAAACGAAAGTATTATTAGTTAAGCACTATTTAAATGGGGTTAGTTTCAGGAGGGATTAAAGATGTCGACGGACTTAATGCGAACGAAATTAGAAGATATTATCGCGAATATTGAAAAGGTTATGATTGGGAAGCGAAATGTAACCGAGCTTAGTCTTGTAGCGCTTCTATCAGGAGGTCATGTTCTGCTGGAGGATGTACCTGGAGTCGGTAAAACGATGATGGTAAGGGCTCTAGCGAAATCTGTAGGGGCTTCTTTTAAACGAATTCAATTTACGCCAGACCTATTACCTTCAGATGTGATTGGCGTATCGATTTATAATCCGAGGGATATGGAATTTCATTTTCGACCAGGTCCCATTATGGGGAATATTATTTTAGCGGATGAGATTAACCGTACGTCTCCAAAGACCCAGTCGGCTCTATTAGAAGGAATGGAAGAAAGTAGTGTCACGATAGATGGAGTGTCTCGTAAGCTCGAGAAGCCATTTTTTGTTATGGCAACGCAAAATCCGATTGAGTATGAAGGAACGTATCCACTGCCGGAAGCGCAGCTCGATCGATTTCTTTTGAAAATGAAGATGGGGTATCCAGAGCCTTTGGAGGAAATGGAAGTGTTGACTCGTGCTCAGAAAAATCCACCGATTGAAGAGCTAGAGCCAGTCATTACGCTGGAAGAATTACGCCTGCTGCAGCAGGAAGTAAAAGAAGTTTTAGTCGATGAAACGATTAAGAAATATATTATTGATATTGCTAACAGAACGAGAATCCATACGAATGTTTACTTGGGGGCAAGCCCGCGCGGATCGATTGCGTTAATGAAGGCTTGTCAGTCCTATGCATATTTACAAGGGCGCGATTATGTGGTTCCCGATGATGTTCAATATCTAGCTCCTAATGTATTTGCCCACCGAATCATTTTAAAATCTGAAGCGAAATATGAAGGGATTACGGCTGAAGAGGTTGTGCAGAGAGTGATAGCCCGTATTCCGGTTCCCGTCCAAAGGCTTGTGAGATAGGATGAAGAATCGATTACAACTCCTAAAGGTGATAGCGAAACTACTTTTATTAGTAGTGCTGTTAGCAAGTGCCTTTGTTTATGCCATGTTTCAAGGGGGATTTGTGAGCTGGTTTCTATTTTATAGCTTCATTCCTTTTGCCCTGTATTCGATAATGCTCTTTATATATCCGCTGTCTGACTTTGAGGTGGAGAGGAGTTTTCATTCCCACGATTATAAGGCAGGGGATGAATTGGAAGTAACGATTATCATTAAAAGAAATCTGCCTTTTCCGCTTTTTTACCTTATTGTAGACGATATTGTGACCCCTTCTCTTTTTCACCTTTCGACACATCAAAAAGCGAAAGCCATGGTCACTCCAGGTTTCAGACGTGAGATCAGGTTAAGTTATATGGTTAACGAATTACCTAGAGGAGAGCATGAATTTACAGATGTTCGGTTGAAAACAGGCGATTTCTTTAATCTTTTTGAAAAGGAATCCACCCTAGTATGTAAGGATACCGTTCTTGTTTATCCTTCCTTTGTAGATATGGTCTATCGTCCATTAGAGAGCCGATATGATCAAGGAATGACCACTTCTAATGTGAAAATCCAAAAAGATACGACAATGGCTACAGGGATTAGGGACTACCAGCCGGGTGACCGGTTCTCGTGGATCCATTGGAAGTCCTTTGCCAGAACGAATGAATTGATGACAAAAGAATTTGAAGAGCGACAATCCCATGACATCTTGCTCGTATTAGATAGACAAGCCTCATCTGCTTTTGAACAAATGGCTATGTTCTCTGCTTCCCTTATTCGGGCGGTGATTAAAAAGGGTGCCCAAATCGGGATGCTGTCTATTGGTGAAGATCATATTTTTCATGGGATTCGCGGCGGGGAAGAGCAGCAAAGCCAATTGTTCTACCATTTAGCGAAAGTCCGTCCAGATAGTCGTTTTCATTTAGCGAAAGTGTTGGAAGGCGAAGGCATTAATTATCAACAATCCGCTGCGGTTATGTTTGTTACCTCTTCTCTGACAAAACCGTTAATTCTAAGTGTTAACAATTATGCGAAACGAAATAGCTCTGTCATCATCTTTTTAATTAAGGAAAAAGGGGATTCTTATACATCAGAGGAGAAAGCATTGAAAGCTATGGCAGTAGCTCGAGGGATCTGGGTAAAAGTCTGCTTTGAGGGAGAGTTTGAAGAGGCTTTTGCGGAGGTGAAGAAAGCATGAGTGCACATTCCTCTAATAAAATTCAAACCATTGTTCTGTACCTATTGGGCTTCTTTTTGCTGTGGGAATGGTTACGCCCATTGCAAGAGATAACAGACACCGGAAGCCTTACCTATTTCGTCGTCTTTATTGCATTGTCGTTTGTTTTCTATTATTTAAAGGTTCATTGGATCCTTTCTGTCAGTTTGAAAGCGATTTTTATTATGTATGCTCTTCAAGCTTTGTACATAGATGGTGCCTTTTTAAATTTTTTATGGGTTGGACCTTTATTGCAGGATTTCATTGAGAATATTAGGCTGACAATCGGTCGTGAGTGGTACGAGCTCTCGTTTATTTATCGAAGCTTATTATTCTTTATCCTCTTATGGTTGATGGCCTACCTCATCCAATATTGGCTCATGATAAAAAAGACGATTTTACTTTTTTATATCATGACCATTGTTTACATTACGATCTTAGATACGTTTACGGCTTTCGACGGCAGTGCTTCGATTATAAGAGTCATTATTTTTGGATTTCTTTTAATGGGGATTCTTGCATTACAAAAAATCGTCGATAAAGAAAGCTTGATTCCTTCACGAATAAAAGCACAAAGATGGATCATCCCGCTTGTTTTCATGGTAGGAGTCAGTTCAACTTTTGCTTTGGCTGGACCAAAGGCAGATCCGATTTGGCCGGATCCCGTCCCATTTTTACAGTCGTTTGCTGATGGAGCAGGAGGAACAGGCGTTAGTAAAATCGGGTATGGCACAGATGATACTGCTCTAGGAGGTCCATTTATAGGGGACGATTCGGTTGTCTTTCAAGCGGAAGTGAAGCGTGAGCACTACTGGAAAATTGAAACGAAGGATTTATATACAGGGAAGGGATGGGAAACCTCTACGATTAGAGATAGTGAGGCATTTTTTAAGTCTGGTGAACCGATGGCTTACTTCAGTTATTTCGGTGGGTTGAATGAGAGTACCCCTATAGACTCTGAAAAAGTGATGGTAGAACAACCCTATTCACATATTGTTTATCCTTATGGAATGCAAACGGTGAAAAGTGAAAATACAACGTTTAATTTGAATTTTGGAAATGAAAAGATTACAACTTATCAAAATTATGAAGAAGTAAAGCTTGATGAGTATATAGTCGATTATAAAAATCCTAACTTTTCTCTAAAAGCCTTAAGAAGTGCTAACGGTATTGACGTTCAGGAAATGCCAGAAATGGAACCGATCATCAATCAATTTACACAACTTCCAGAAGGATTACCTCAAAGAGTGAAGGATTTAGCTATAGAAATAACAGCCGAAGAAGAAACGCTTTATGAAAAAGTTAAAGCAATAGAGGCGTATTTCAGTCAAAAAGGCTACGTATATGATCAATTTGATGTACCCGTTCCAGAAGAAAACCAGGATTATGTTGATCAATTTTTATTTGAAACAAAGCGAGGTTACTGTGACAACTTTTCGACTTCCATGGTCGTGTTAGTCCGTTCCTTAGGTATACCTGCAAGGTGGGCAAAAGGTTATACAGAGGGTGAGCATAAGAAAAATATTGATTCCGAATATGATCTTTATGAAATCTCAAACAATAATGCCCACTCATGGGTAGAGGTACTATTCCCTGAAGTCGGTTGGGTTCCGTTTGAGCCAACTGTCGGGTTTAGTAATAATGTTACGATTAACTATGACCTAGACTTGCCAGAGAGCACTCCTTCTAATGCACCAGAGACAGAGAAGCCTTCTCCAGATAAAACGATAAAGCCAGAATCTGATCCAGGTACTAGTGAAGATTCAAGTTTTTCTTTTAAAGAAATGGTAGATGATGTGAAGACTTTCTTTGTTGAGAATTGGACCATCCTATTTTTGATCTTTATAGGTTCCGTGATTGCAGCCGTGATTCTCTTTAGATTTAGAGGACGTTGGTTCCCATACTATCTTATCTATTATTATCGGTTTAAAAAAGATGCTGATTTCTCAAGTGCGTACCTTTCCTTATTGTATCAGCTTCGCAGGTATGGACTGAAAATGGATGACGGGCAAACGTTAAGAGCGTATTCACGTTATATCGATACGTTCTTTGGTACAAGAGAGATGAGCATCCTGACGTCAAGATATGAAAAAGGGTTGTATGGACAGGAGCATTCAGTTGAGGATTGGACCCAGATGCGTGAATTGTGGGAAAATTTAATTAAAAGAACAACAGGTTGACCACACTTCCTACAAAGTATAAAATGATGACAATTATGAATTGAATAGACGGTTTGCAACCTTCGTATATCCTCGGGTAATATGGGCCGAGAGTCTCTACCGAATCACCGTAAATGATTTGACTATGAAGGCAGTATTCTAATTGACATCATCATCGTTAAAACTAGAATTCTGCCTTTTTATAGTGAAAGGGAGAATTCTAGTTTTTTATTTGTTTTTGGGGAAGGATAAAACGGATGAGGGCTGTCCGTTTATACCAAGAATCATGAACAGGTAATACGGCAATCAGACCTGCTTTTTTTGATATGGAATGGACAAATCGGAAAAAAACAATAGATGAGGTGAACAGTTTGACAGGTAAAACAGAATTACACGGTCAAGAAATGATAGTAGTTTTAGATTTCGGCAGTCAGTACAATCAATTAATTACAAGACGCATTCGCGAATTCGGTGTGTATAGTGAGCTTCATCCTCATACCATTACGGTAGAAGAAATCAAAGAAATGAACCCAAGTGGAATCATTTTTTCCGGTGGTCCAAATAGTGTCTATGGTGAAGATGCTTTCCGTTGCGATGAGCGTATTTTTGATTTAGGAATACCTGTTTTGGGAATTTGCTATGGAATGCAATTAATGACCATGCATTTTGGCGGTAAAGTAGAAAGAGCGAGACATCGCGAGTACGGAAAAGCAAAAATGAAAATTGAAAAACAATCAAAATTATTCCAAGGACTTGAAGAAGAGCAAGTAGTATGGATGAGTCATGGAGATCTTGTTGTTGAAACTCCGGAAGGCTTTGATGTGAATGCAGTTAACCCTTCTTGTCCAATCGCTTCTATGAGTAATGAGGAAAAAGGTTTATATGCCGTTCAATTCCATCCTGAGGTTCGTCATTCTGTATATGGAAATGAAATGCTCAAAAACTTTGTCTTCCATGTATGTGGGTGCAAAGGGGATTGGTCAATGGAAAATTTCATCGAAGTGGAGATGGAGAAAATCCGTCAAACCGTTGGAGATAAAAAAGTTCTTTGCGCTCTTAGTGGCGGAGTGGACTCTTCAGTTGTAGCGGTTCTGATTCACAAAGCCATTGGCGACCAGCTTACTTGTATGTTCGTTGATCATGGGTTATTACGTAAAGGTGAAGCAGATAGTGTGATGAAGACCTTCTCTGAAGGCTTTAATATGAATGTGATTAAAATTGACGCGAAAGACCGCTTCCTATCAAAATTAGAGGGAGTTTCTGACCCAGAACAAAAGCGTAAAATCATTGGGAATGAATTTATCTATGTGTTTGATGATGAAGCAGGTAAGCTGAAAGGCTTTGACTATCTTGCACAAGGGACATTGTATACGGATATTATCGAAAGTGGAACGGCAACAGCTCAAACGATTAAATCTCACCATAATGTAGGTGGACTTCCTGAAGATATGGAGTTTACTTTAATTGAACCACTTAATACACTTTTCAAAGACGAAGTACGTGCATTAGGTTCTGAGCTTGGTATTCCAGATGAAATCGTTTGGCGCCAGCCATTCCCTGGTCCAGGACTTGGAATTCGTGTACTTGGTGCAATAACAGAAGAAAAGCTTGAAATTGTCCGTGAATCAGACTTCATTTTACGTGAAGAGATTAAAAAAGCTGGATTAGATCGTGATATTTGGCAGTATTTCACCGTACTCCCTGATATTCGAAGTGTAGGGGTAATGGGTGATGCACGTACGTATGACTACACAATTGGAATCCGTGCGGTAACGTCCATTGATGGAATGACATCCGATTGGGCTCGTATTCCATGGGATGTACTCGAAACCATCTCAACTCGTATTGTTAATGAGGTTGATCACATTAACCGAGTGGTGTACGACATTACAAGTAAGCCGCCTGCAACGATTGAATGGGAATAATTAATTACCCGAACGAAATTCTAAATAAAATAAAAAATGTTCGTGTTTAGCGTTGACTCCTTTGATTGTCACTGTTACAATAGTATTGAACTTATTCGTTCGAATTAAATACTATCATTACGTCGTATATTTTCAGGAATAAGGCCTGACTGTTTCTACCAAGCTACCGTAAATGGCTTGACTACGAGGTGATGGGTGACATGTTGACGCTTATCATTTTTATATTTTAATTAGCTAAACACGATCCCTTTACCTTGATGTCTGAACCCTGAACGACTAATGAATCGTTCGGGGTTTTTTGATTTCTTATAAATGTTGGTTATAAATCAAGAGGAGGGACCGTATGAAGAATTACTTTCAGTTTGAAAAGCTAGGAACGAACTATCGTAGAGAATTTATCGGGGGATTAACGACATTCCTTTCAATGGCATATATCTTAATCGTAAATCCACTTACATTATCTTTAGAATCGATTCCGGATTTACCAGATAGCATGAGAATGGACTCTGGGGCTGTATTTGTTGCGACGGCTTTAGCAGGGGCAATCGGTTCTCTTATCATGGGCCTCATAGCGAAGTATCCAATTGCACTGGCACCTGGAGTTGGGTTGAATGCATTCTTCGCTTATACTGTTATTTTAACAATGGAAATCCCTTGGCAGTCTGCATTGACAGGTGTACTATTTTCGGGAATTATCTTTATTCTTTTAACATTAACAGGTCTCAGGGAGCAAATTATTAACTCGATTCCTGTTGAATTAAAGCTAGCAGTTGGAGCAGGTATTGGGTTATTTATTACCTTTATCGGTTTTCAAAATGCAGGAATCATCATTAACAACGATGCAGTATTAGTTGGGCTAGGTGATTTAACAAACGGAAATACTTTATTAGCTATTTTTGGTATTTTTATCACAGTGATCTTAATGACAAAAGGTGTAAAAGGCGGAATCTTTTTCGGAATGCTAATTACCGCAGTACTTGGAATGATCGTTGGATTGATTGACATTCCAAGTAAAGTGATAGGGGCTGTACCAAGCTTAGAACCAACGTTTGGTGCTGCATTGGATCCACTATTCAATAACCCATCAGATCTATTTACCGTTCAAATGCTTGTAGTTGTTTTAACGTTTTTATTCGTAGATTTCTTTGATACGGCAGGGACATTAGTAGCCGTAGCCAATCAAGCAAACCTAATGAAAGACAATAAGTTACCACGTGCGGGAAAAGCATTATTCGCTGACTCTTGTGCAACAGTAGTAGGGGCTATTCTTGGAACCTCGACGACTACCTCCTATATTGAGTCTTCAGCAGGGGTGGCTGCGGGAGCGAGAACGGGATTTGCTTCTGTAGTGACAGCAGGACTCTTCTTACTGGCACTTCTTTTCTCTCCGTTATTAGAGGTTATTACAGCACCAGTAACGGCGCCAGCTCTCATTATTGTTGGAGTATTAATGGTATCAGCATTAGGCAAGATTGATTGGGAGAAGTTTGAAATCGCTGTTCCGGCCTTTCTTACAATTATTGCAATGCCTTTAACATACAGCATTGCAACAGGGATTGCCATTGGGTTCATTTTTTACCCAATTACTATGATTATGAAAGGCCGCGGAAAAGAAATTCACCCGATCATGTATTTGTTATTTGTCATCTTTACACTCTATTTTATTTTCTTAGTATAATGTTAAAGCGAGTGAGTCTTATAAGGGCTGCTCGCTTTCTTTATTTAAGACAAAGATTGTTGTTTAGATAATATGTATTGAGAACATAAATATTTGTAAAAAGGTTGATCTTCGCTGCAGGTGCGAGACTCCTGCGGGAGCGGCGGGACAGGTGAGACCTGAGCAGGCAGGGGCCATGCGACGAGGAGGTTCACCGCCCGCCCCACGGAAAGTGAGCATCCTGGAGAGGAAATCAACCAACCCTTTTCAAATAGTAACAAAGTTCGAAAACAGCCTTATTTAAAACTAGACAAAATTATCTTATTATTCTAATAATTATAGAGGGAATAGAAGAACAACGATATTGAAAAGGGAGGGTGGATTCGGTTACAATCATTACTATGTCTTTAAGAACGTCAAATATAGGGAGAAAATTCGCATGGCATTGTTAGAAGTAAAGAAAGTGTTGAATAATAACGTCATCATTGCCAGACATGAAAATTATGATGAAGTTGTTCTAATTGGCAAAGGGATTGGGTTTGGTCGAAAAGCAGGGGAAACGATTCAAAACGATTTAGCTGAAAAAATGTTTGTTCTAAAAGGTGTAAAGGAACAAGAGCAGTATAAAAAGCTATTGCCTCATATAAATAATGAAATGTTAGGTGTAGTCATTTCAGCTATTGAATTGATACGGGAACGGACAAACTCATTTCTGAATGAACATATTCATGTTGCCTTAACCGATCACATCCTATTTGCTGTCAATCGTTTAATGAGAGGATTGGCGATCCGCAATCCGTTCCTATTGGAAACAAAAGCGCTATATCCGTTTGAATATGAAATTGCAAGAGAAGTCGTTCAGATGATTAATGACGAAACAAATGTCTCACTTCCAGAAGGGGAAATCGGGTTTATTGCCCTTCATATTCATAGTGCCATGGTGAATAAGGACTTATCAGAAGTGAATAGACATTCTCAGCTAATCGGAGGTTTGACCCAAACCATTGAGCGAGTATTGGACGTAACGATTAATAAAGACAGCATTGATTACATGAGGCTGGTCAGACATCTTCGCTACACAATTGAAAGGGTATTACGTGAAGAACGTGTCGAAGAACCAGAAAAAATTGCGAAACTATTGAAGGAAGAATATCCTCTATGCTATAATCTCTCGTGGAAACTTATAAAAATGATGCAACAAACGCTGCGTAAACCTGTTTATGATGCAGAAGCAGTCTATTTAACCATGCATCTTCAGAGAATACAGAATAAAGTTAAATAAACGGACTTTTCTTTACGTGTTACTGATACGATCAGGCATGAGTAAAGAAGGTAATGGAAACGCTGGAATTGGGGAAGTCTACCCATATATGCGTTCATTGTCTTCTTTTCTCATGCCTTTTTGCGTTTTGTTGCCTTCATTTTAAAAATGATATAAGGAGGTTTCTTGGATGTTTAAAAAAGCTTTTGGTGTTTTACAAAAAGTCGGTAAGGCACTAATGCTACCGGTAGCAATTTTACCAGCGGCTGGTCTATTGCTCGCTTTTGGGAACGCGCTGCAAAATCCAACGTTACTCGAACTTGCTCCCTTTCTAGAAAATGGCGGCGTTGAAATGGTTGCAAGTGTAATGGAGGAAGCGGGTAATATTATCTTTAGTAACTTAGCACTACTTTTTGCTGTTGGAGTCGCCATTGGACTTGCTGGTGGTGAGGGTGTCGCTGGACTAGCAGCAATCGTTGGTTTCCTTATTATGAATGTAACGATGGGAACGGTTGAAGGATTAGGGATTGCAGATGTGACAGGAGATAATGTAAATCCTGCTCATGCACTCGTACTTGGGATTCCTACACTTCAAACAGGGGTGTTTGGAGGTATTATCGTAGGTTTATTAGCTTCTTATATGTATAAAAAATTCTATAACATAGAACTTCCATCTTCATTGGGGTTCTTCGCTGGAAAGCGTTTTGTTCCAATTGCAACGGCTGCATCTTCAGTTGCATTAGGACTTCTTATGCTATTAATCTGGCCGCCTATTCAAGATGGCTTAAATACATTCTCTAACTTTATGTTAGGTGAAAATAGAACATTCGCAGCATTTGTATTCGGTGTAATTGAACGTGCACTAATTCCATTTGGTCTTCACCATATTTTCTATACACCATTCTGGTTCGAGTTTGGTTCTTATACGACAGAAGCAGGAAACTTGGTTCGTGGAGATAACCCAATTTTCCAAGCTCAAATTAAAGATGGTTTACAAAACCTAACAGCAGGGACGTTTATGACGGGTAAATATCCATTTATGATGTTTGGATTACCAGCAGCAGCCCTAGCAATTTATCATGAAGCTCGCCCTGAAAGAAAGAAAATTATTGCAGGAATCATGGGTTCTGCTGCCTTAACTTCCTTCTTAACAGGGATCACAGAGCCAATTGAATTCTCATTCTTATTCGTAGCACCAATTTTGTTTGGGATTCATACCATTTTTGCAGGTCTGTCCTTTATGACCATGCATCTTTTAGACGTCAAAATAGGGATGACCTTCTCCGGAGGATTAATTGACTTCATCCTATTCGGTGTCATTAATCCACAAACCAATTGGTGGCTGGTGATCCCGGTTGGTCTAGTATTCTCAGTTATCTATTACTTCGGTTTCCGATTTGCTATCCGAAAATTTAATTTAGCAACACCTGGACGCGAAGATGAAGTAGACGATGAAGAAGAGGGGTCGGCAACTGGTTCAAACGACTTGCCATACAACATTTTGGAAGCAATGGGTGGACAAGAAAACATTGCACACTTAGATGCTTGTATCACACGTCTACGTGTTTCAGTTAATGATGTTAAAAATGTAGACAAAAACCGCCTGAAAAAACTAGGTGCATCGGGAGTCCTTGAGGTTGGAGATAACATTCAAGCGATCTTTGGTCCTAAATCCGATACAATCAAATCTCAGATGCAGGACATTATCAGAGGAAAAGCTCCTAGAAAAGCAGAAACCAATCCAAATGAAGAAATCGAACAACAAATTGAAGAAGTAAACCCTGAAGCCCTTCAATCAGAGGATGCCTTCAAGAGTGAAAGATTGATCTCTCCTATTAAAGGAGAAATCAAAGAGATTTCTGAAGTGCCAGATCAAGTGTTCTCTGAAAAAATGATGGGTGATGGTTTTGCGATAATTCCAGAGGAAGGAACGATTGCTTCCCCAGTCAACGGAAAAGTAGTCAATGTTTTCCCGACTAAACATGCTGTTGGTTTGATATCAGATGCTGGGCGGGAAATTCTCATTCATGTGGGAATCGATACAGTAAAATTAGAGGGTAAAGGGTTTGAATCGTTAGTATCAGAAGGGGATAAAGTAGAAGCAGGTCAGCCACTTTTAAAAGTAGACCTCGAGTACATTAAAGAAAATGCTCCTTCCATCATAACGCCAATTGTCTTTACAAATCTAAAAGAAGGCCAACAAGTAACGGTCGAAAAAAGTGGAAGCGTAGAATTAAGTGAGGAAAATATTATTTCAATTGATTAACTTATTAGAGAGAGGCCGGTCTTACTGACTGGTCTCTTTTTTGTTTAGGTAGTTGATAGAGATGAAAGAAAGGAACTTACGTTAATTCAAAGTTGGTACCGGTATCTAGGAGTCCGAGCAAAGTCGGAGATTTTTCGCCTGTGCGAGGTTCTTGAGAATGAGATAAAGAGATTGTCAACGTATAGGTGCGGAAAATCCCGAATTTTGTCGACTGGTCAATATATTTTGATTATGGACAAATTAATGGTCATCATGGACAAATAAAGCACTATAACGGACAAATTATCATCCGAATTGGACAAATAATTAAATCAGCCCTTGCTTCAGGGATAACAAAAGCGGATGATTTGATGTTGAAATACTGCAAAAAAGGCATGTTAAAAATTTTAATTATTGAATTTGCATAAAACAGCAATAACATCACACAATTATTTAGCTAAACACTCACCAAATTGAACGATGCTCTAAGTGAAGAGCTCATCCTCAACATACATTTATCCTAAGCTCTTTTATGCATCAAGTGAAGAGTTGTGATTTTGTTTAAGCAATTTACTGCATGTGCTTCATTAGGATCAGGTGATCGTATTCGCTAATTAAGGAATTTGATTTTAAGTGTACAAATCACCTTTTTAAATTTAGAGAATATATAGGAAGAAGTGTGTTGTTATGTAAAAAGAAAAGCGTAGGTTTATGTTCGTGTAGAGAGGGAATGTAGTTGTACAAGAGAAAAAGTCGAAATCATATACTACTGGATCATCCGTTATTGTAATAAAGCTTTTTAAAAAAATTCTCGAAAATAGGTTGACGTATTCTAATGTAGTTGCTATACTAAAAAAACCGTCGCAACAGAAACGGTTAACAACAAACTTTGATTCTATTAAATTAAAAAAAGTTGTTGACACGAATGAAATGCGATGATATGATAGTAAAGTCGCTTCAAACGGAGCGAACACATTGAACCTTGAAAACTGAACAAGACAAAACGTCAACGTTAATTCTAAAAAAGATTTACAACGTAAGAA
>NZ_JAFBDZ010000014.1 GCF_016908495.1 Rossellomorea pakistanensis
CGGCAAAAAGTGAAGAAGGAATTGCCCCAAAATGAGAAACTAAGAAAAATCGAGCTTACCGAAGCTGGTGTTAGGAATTAGGGGGTCAAACCGAAAGCGACTATTTAAGGCATGAGATTTCAAATTTATGCACATGTTATACTATCCTCCATTAATACGGAAAGTACATACATATAAAAAAGACCCAGGAACCATTACTTCAATAGATAGAAGAAAAACCATCTATTGACGAACATATGGTTCCTGATTCCTTTTTGGATAGACCCTTTATCAGTTAACTGAGGTTTTCCCATTTCCTTTATCTTTAACAGACCGGGCATTGTATTTAGGAAGCATTAAAAGCTGATAAGCGTTGCATGCTAATAATGCAAAAAGCATTAAGTACAACCACTTACTTGCATTTACTTGAAGCACTGGCAGCCATTCAAGTACGGTAACGACTACCATAAAGAACAACGCGGAAACAAATGTATTTTGTTTTGCTTGTTTGTTTTTGAAAAATGCTACGACTATTCCTACGACAAAGATAAAGATCGCTAAGATTATATAAGGAAGAAGAGACTCCTCTTCACCTGCGAAGGCTTTAAACCGGAAGTATATAAGATCGAACAATACAATAGCAATAACCAGTAACTGCACAGGATTCCATAAAGACCTAAACATCCTTAATCCAAACTGATGTACCGTAAGATAGGCAAAGAAGCCCATCTGACTAATGACACTAAACGTAAAACCAACAAATATAAACCAGACAAATGTAGAAATGATTCTGCCTATTTCCATGTTTGAAAATAATGGTGCAAACTCATTCCATCTAACGATAATCCCTAATATTGCTGTAACAAACCCACCTAAGAATAAAGTGGAAAAAAATAATCGAATCCAATTTCGGATGGTCACTTCATTATCCTCCATTACTATTTTCTACACTCTATTGATTGTACCAACCAGTTTTTGAAAAATCTACACATAGGCTAGTCATGGTATATTTTTTTTCATTTATCTCATATTAATCATAAGGATATTTGATAGATGAAAGGAGTTTCTTTTATGAAAAAATTATCCTTTCTCCTTTTTCTCCTGATTTTGATCCTTACCGCTTGTGGCGGTGGCGGAGGAGAGTCAGGCGGTGGACAAATGGATTATGAACAAACCAAAAAAATGTTAGTTGATATATTAAAATCCGATGATGGAAAAAAAGCGATTGAAGAAATCATGAGCGATGAAAAAGTGAAACAAAGCTTAGTGATGGATCAAAAGGTGGTAACAGAAACCATTACGAAAACACTCACTTCTGACAAAGGCACTGAGTTTTGGAAAAAGTCATTTGAAGATCCAAAATTTGCTGAAGCAATGGCAAAGAGTATGAAAAAAGAACATGAAAAGCTTCTTAAAGACCTTATGAAAGATCCTGAATATCAAGGTATGATGATGGATATATTAAAAGATCCAGAAATTCAAAAGGAAATTGGAGAAGCTCTTAAAAGTAAAGAATACCGTGAGCACCTTCAAAAGGTTATTACCGAAACTTTAGAAAGCCCACTTTTTAAAGCCAAAATGGAAGATATTCTATTAAAAGCTGCTGAGGAAATGCCACAAAAAGGTGGCGGTGAACAAGGAGGCGGCCAAGGCGCCCAAAGTGGTGGCGGTTCAGAACCTTCAGAAGGTGGCGGCGGTGGCGGCCAATAATCATAAACAAGGACTGTTCATGTAGAACAGTCCTTGTTTTATGATCTTTGAAATCATGTCTGCTTTTAAGATTTAACGGCCAATGAATCAATCACTTTTGACGCGATCTCTCCATAGATTTCCCCTAAGCGATGGTCTTCGGCATAAATGGATGGTGCGAAGTCTTCTTCATTCCAATCCGGTTGTTGTAATGGCAGTTTTCCTAGAAGCTCTGTTCTTAATTCTTCTGCAAGCTTCTCTCCCCCGCCTTGTCCAAAAACATATTCTTTTTCACCTGTTGATTTGCTTTCAAAATAGGACATGTTCTCTACAACACCTAGTATCTCATGATCTGTTTGTAGCGCCATTGCTCCAGCACGTGCTGCTACGAATGCCGCTGTTGGATGAGGAGTCGTTACAATAATTTCTTTACAATGTGGAAGCATTGTATGAAGATCGAGGGCAACATCGCCTGTTCCTGGCGGTAAATCTAATAATAGATAATCAAGATCACCCCACTCGACTTCTCCAAAGAAATTATTCAACATTTTCCCAAGCATTGGTCCTCTCCAAATAACAGGGGCATTATCTTCTACAAAGAATCCCATAGAAATTACTTTTACTCCAAATCGTTCAACAGGAATGATTCTCTCTCCACGTACTACAGGTCTTTTGGCAATGCCCATCATATCCGGTACACTAAAACCATAAATGTCGGCATCCACCAGTCCTACTTTTTTCCCTTGTCTCGCTAATGAAACAGCTAAGTTTACGGATACAGTTGATTTACCAACTCCGCCCTTCCCACTAGCAATGGCTATAAAAGTCGTTTTACTTGCTGGCGATAGTAAATTGCCGCTATCAGGGTCTGCCCCTGATCCTCTATGTTTTTCGAGTTCATCAGCTGGTAGATCAGCAAAGCGAATACCGACTGTTTCAGCACCATTATCTTTAAGTAATTTTACGATTTTTTGTTGTAGTTGTAATTGTTCACCTGTACCTGTTTTGGCAATGGCCACTTTTACACTTACATGCTTCTTCTCCTCTTTAATACTCACCTCAAGAATCCCATTTGTATCCTTTAAGGATTTATGTAAAAAAGGATCATTTATACTAGATAATAACTCACGAACCTGTTGCTCTGTTACCATTACTAAACACATCCTTTGCTGTGAATTCGTTTACATCTTATTTTAGTATAACATATTCGTTTTTTACTTTATTCTATCACGCTCAAAAAAACCAACGAAGATTCTACTCTTCATCGGTTGGTTCTGTTAAATATTTCAATACTCCCTCATAAATGGAAGCAGCTACTTTTTCTTGATAATCTGACTTCATAAGATTGGCTCTTTCTTCAGGATTCGATAAAAACCCAATTTCTACAAGAGCCCCTGGTTTTTTGGCATTCTTTAAAATATATACGTTTTGAATTCCTTTCGCCTCTCGATCCGTGTTTTCTAAATTCCTGACCAATTCTCCTTGAATCGATTTCGCTAAGGCTTTATTTTCTTTATATTTAGGATTGTAAAAGGTTTGGGCCCCACTCCATCGAGATGATGGAATTGAGTTTAAATGTATGCTTAAGAACAAGTCGGCTTCTGAGGAATTGATGAGTTTCAACCGTTTATGGAGATCTTCAACTTTTCTTCTGCTATAGCCTCGTGTACCTTCTGGAGCTAAGTCTTTGTCCTCTTCCCTTGTAAGAATAACTAATGCCCCTTGTTCTTGTAAATAATCTCTTAGCATTAAAGATACATCTAATGCGATATCCTTCTCTAATGCGTTTTTATCACCTGCACCCCCATCTGGTCCACCATGCCCAGGATCGAGATAAATAATTTTCCCCGTTAATGGGAGGTTCCAGGATTCCCAGGTATCCTTTTCTAAAATTTTATACTGAATCAAAAAAAGTAAAATAATAGCCGCTCCTATTAGGGAGGCGATCTTGACCTTCGATTTCATTCTTATCCCCCTTCCCACCTCTTTAAAAAAATATGGGACAAGGAGTAAAAATAGAACCTAATTCTTATTCTTTAATGAAGTCTTAATTTGTGCCGCTTCATTCCATTAGTGAACCCTTCTGTCCACCAATTCTCTACAAAGTATTCACAGCTATAGTAAAAGGATTCATCGATTGAGTTAGAGACTCCTATTTCAGACCAGTAAAGCCAGAAGTTATACAGGGTATCAATAAGATGTTTCATTTCTTCATCACACCTAAGTTTGACTTGGTCCATTCCTTCACCTCTAAGACCAAACTTACTAATCTTTCCTCCTAATAAGTAAGCTTCAATCGCGACATCATAACATGCTTCATCAAATCCTTGTTGCATATATACTCCACCTTGAATCTTCATCTGACCAAAATGTTTTTTCACACTCTCCTGAAGCATCTTTATGGATATCTCTCGAAGTAAAGTTCTCTCATGTTTTATTTGTTTTTCTCTTCTCTTAGCATCAAATGTTGTAATAACATTCAAAGAAATCCACCCCTTTGAACGTATTTTCCTACAATCCCTTAAGCTTCATGCGAGCAATGGTTTCCAATTATGTGTCTTCCAGAAAATGCATGAAGTGGATGGGTTGGCTGCTCTTAATCCTGTGCCAGGTACAATTTCGCACTATTATACCTGGCACACATGAAAAATAAAAAATCCCAGCCGAATAATTCGACTGGGATGAAACGAAAATAATATTAACGTTTTGAGAATTGTGGAGCACGACGAGCACCTTTAAGACCGTATTTTTTACGTTCTTTCATACGTGCGTCACGAGTTAATAATCCTGCGCGTTTTAATGTTCCGCGGTATTCAGGATCTGCTTGAAGTAAAGCACGAGCGATACCATGACGGATAGCGCCTGCTTGACCTGTATATCCTCCACCATGAACGTTTACTAATACGTCATAGTTGCCAAGAGTTTCCGTAGCAACTAGAGGTTGTTTGATAACCTCGCGTAACGCTGCAAATGGGATGTAGTTTTCTACTTCACGATCGTTAATAACAATTTTACCGTTACCTGGTACTAAACGTACACGAGCTACTGAGCTCTTACGACGACCAGTTCCGTAATATTGAACTTGTGCCAAGATAATACCCTCCTCTGAATTTATTAATTATCCACGAAGTTCGTACACTTCTGGTTTTTGTGCTTGATGGTTATGCTCAGCGCCAGCAAATACGTGCAATTTCTTGAACATTTGACGGCCTAAAGATCCTTTTGGAAGCATACCTTTAATCGTAAGCTCAAGCATCTTCTCTGAGTAGTTCGTACGCATTTCAAGAGCTGTACGAGATTTTAAACCACCTGGGTGTTGGCTGTGACGGTAGTAAATCTTGTCAGTAAGCTTTTTACCAGTTAGTTCAATTTTTGATGCATTTAAAATAATCACGTGATCACCAGTGTCAACATGTGGTGTAAAAGTTGGTTTGTGTTTACCGCGTAGAATCGATGCTACTTCGCTTGCAAGGCGACCTAAAGTCTTACCTTCAGCGTCAACAACGTACCATTTACGATCGATTTCATTAGCTTTAGCCATATACGTCGTACGCATTATTTACCCTCCTAAAAATATCAAATTTCATAGTATTTATAATCACAATAAGATTCCGGGGCTTATCGTGGGGTTAATAACATACCATATGCTATAATATCTTGTTCAGAAGCTGATGTCAAGAGAATGTTACACCAGGATTAGTTGTTTTAGAAATACTTTTTAGAAATAGCCGTATCTCGGGTTGTGACCATCCCTATTAATAGGTAACTTTCCACAAATACAACCCTTCTGGTGGGGCTGTTTTCCCCGCTTTTGTACGGTCTTTTGCCTTAAGTATTTCTGTCACATTTTCTGGAGTTATCTTCCCTCTACCAACCTCTAAAAGAGTCCCCGTTATGATTCTAACCATATTATAGAGAAACCCATTTCCTTCATATGAAATGATAAGATTTTCTTCATCAACATTAAGAGAAATGGAATAGATGGTTCTGATTTTATCTTCTACATCTGTTTTCGATGAACAAAAGCTTGTAAAATCATGTTCTCCTATAAAAGCAAGGCTTGCCTTCCTCATATCCTCTACATTAAGTGGGTAGGGATAGTGAAAAGCTTGATGCCTTGTAAAAGGATTTCTGACAGTTTGTAAATGAATCTTATATCGATATTCCTTCTTTTTCACTGAAAAACGGGCATGAAAATCGAGCCCCACTTCTTCAGCAGAAAGAATGGAAATATCACTAGATAGAAGGCTATTCAAAACAGTGGGCCATTTCTTTTCAGATATATTTAGATTACTATCAAAATGAAAAACTTGACCCATTGCATGAACTCCTGAATCGGTCCTCCCTGATCCTGTAATTCTTTCAAAGGAACCCTTATGAATTTTACTTAGTGCCTTCTCAATTTCTCCTTGTACAGTTCTTTTATCGGGCTGTACCTGGTACCCTGAAAATCCAGAACCATCATAGGAAACTAAACACTTAAATCGTGGCATATCACCACTCCCATTATCCTCTTAATAAAAATAATATAAGTCCTAATCCTACAAGTACCAATAGGATCGTTGAATCCTTCCACGTCCATTGCAATACTCGGTATTTTGTTCGTCCCTCTCCACCTCGGTATCCTCTAGCTTCCATCGCAGTAGCCAAATCCTCCGCTCGTTTAAAAGAACTTACAAATAAGGGAATAAGTAATGGGACCACTGCTTGAAGTCTTTCCTTAATAGGACCACTACTAAAGTCTGCACCTCTTGCTGTTTGTGCCTTCATAATTTTTTCTGTTTCTTCCATCAGCGTCGGAATGAATCGCAAAGAAATCGACATCATTAAGGCTAATTCATGAACAGGAAATTTAAATTTATTCAAAGGATTTAATAATGATTCTAATCCATCAGTAATGGAAATAGGTGTGGTCGTTAAAGTCAACAAAGATGTAACAAGTATTAAATAGAGAAAACGAAGTGATATAAAAATTCCTTGCCGTAAGCCTTCTTCATAAATTGAGAAAAATCCTAAACGCACTAATTCCTCTCCTTCTTTTGTAAAAAACAAGTGCAGGAGAAACGTGAATCCAACAAGCCAAAGGATTGGTTTTAGTCCTGCAAAAAGGAATCGAATGGATACTTTCGTCATCATGATTGATAAGATTGTAAAGAGTCCGAGTACCATGTAGGTGATAGCATTATTGGCTAAGAAGACAATACAAATAAAGGTAAAAATAAATAATAGTTTTGATCGTGGATCCAATTGATGTACAAAAGAACCCGTAGGAATATAACGACCTATAATCATTTTATCCATCATTTGACGTCACCTCGCTCACGTTCTTTCATAATTTCAGTAGCTAGTTCATCAATTGATAGACATGTTTTAGAAAGGGGACGCCCCAATTGCTTCTCATATTTATACTGAAACCTGACGACATCAGGTACATCCAAGCCAAGCTCGAGCAGCTCTTCTGGCTTTGAAAAAATCTCAACTGGTTTCCCTCTTCCCTTAATTCTCCCCTTCTGCATAATCACCAGTTCATCCGCATAGGACGCGGCATCCTCCATACTATGGGTAACCAATATGGTCGTTAACTCTTTTTCTTTGTGAAGCTGATAAAACATATCCATGATCTCTTTACGACCCCTTGGATCTAAGCCAGCTGTTGGTTCATCCAGAACGATCACATCAGGATTCAATGCCAGTACACCCGCAATCGCGACTCTTCTCATTTGTCCGCCTGATAGATCAAAAGGTGATTTTTCTAGAATGCTCTCTGGAAGTCCAACTTGTTTGATGAGCTTTAGGGCTCTTTTTTCTGCTTCTTCTTGGGAAACGCCAAAATTCATAGGGCCGTAGCAAATATCCTTCAAAACCGTCTCCTCAAATAATTGATGTTCTGGAAACTGAAAAACAATCCCAACCTTTTGGCGAATGGGTTTTAGGCCTTTTGGCTTCTTATTGGAAGTTACCGTGGTATCTCCAATCTTGACTTCCCCTGAAGTAGGTCTCAATAGAGCATTTAAATGTTGTAAAAGTGTGGATTTCCCTGAACCAGTATGACCGATGACGGCTAAATACATTTGACTTGGAATTTCGAGATCAATATCTTTTATGGCAAGCTTTTCAAAGGGTGTTCCCAAAGAGTATCGGTATTCTACTTGTTTAAGTGATATGTCCATAGATCTTTCACCAAATCTTCCTCTACTAAATAACGTTTCTCACTATTAAATCCATTCTTTTTCAAAGCTTTTGCCAATTTTAAAGTGAAGGGAACATCCAAACCAAGCGCAATTAAATCATCTTCCAACCTGAAAATTTCTTTTGGTAATCCTTCCTTATAAACCTCTCCTTGATTTAAAACAACCATTCGGTCTGCCTGTGCAGCTTCCTCTAAATCATGAGTAATAGAAATTACGGTCAAGTTTCGATCTTTCTTTATTTCATTAATCGTTTTAAGTACTTCTTGTCTACCTTTAGGATCCAACATAGAAGTTGCTTCATCTAAGATGATAATATCAGGCTCAAGGGCAACGACGCTTGCGATCGCAACCCGCTGCTTCTGTCCTCCTGATAGATGGTGCGGCTCTTGATTAAGAAACTCGCCCATTTGGACTCGGTCAAGGGAGTGTATAACACGTTCCACCATTTGAAGATGTGGAACCCCATGATTTTCTAAACCAAAAGCCACATCATCTTCAACCGTCGTTCCAACAAACTGATTATCAGGGTTTTGAAAAACCATTCCGATTTTAGAACGGATATCCCAAACGGTTTCTTCAGACAATAAATACTCTCCTACCCTGACTGTACCACTCTCTGGAAAATGTAGACCATTTAACATTTTTGCCAATGTTGATTTCCCAGATCCATTATGACCGACAATTGCTAGCCATTCCCCCTCATAAACCTTAAGGTTAACATCTTTAAGGGCAAATTGCTTTTGATCATCATAACGAAAGGAAACGTTCTCTATAGATATTAATTGGTTCATCAATAGCTTACCTCCCCTAGGCTCAGGCTCATCTCATTTATAGTTTTTATTTCGCAAGCTGTTTTATTTATAATGCTCCACGCTTTTAAAGACGATGAAGAGTCTGAATAGAATCGGCGTTCTGCTCTTCTCTGACAATAATCATGCGAAAATAAGTAATACTCAACTCTGCTCTAGTGAAAAATATCTCTATATACAAAAAAAGCCTGCACCCCTTTCCATAGGCTGACACAGTTTTCGAGTCAGCATAGTTCATCAGATGAACAGCTTCTACTTATAGAAGTTGGAAGAGGTGCATGGAGCTAGACGAGACACTCAAGAGATGCTCATCATAACGCTCTGCTTTTTGTAACGTATATAGTTATACAAAAAGGGCATAGAAGCGCAGTTAACAAACTGTCCTCCCGCCCTTGTTGTAATGTAACGCTTATCTATTATACTAACTCAATGATTACCATTGGAGCACCGTCACCGCGGCGAGGTCCAAGTTTCATGATACGAGTGTATCCACCTTGGCGCTCAGTGTAACGTGGGGCAATGTCAGCGAATAGCTTTTGAATTGCATCTTGGTTGTCTTCAGCATTTGCTACTTCATGGCGGATGAATGCAGATGCTTGACGACGTGCATGCAAGTCACCACGTTTACCTAAAGTGATCATTTTGTCCACAACTGAACGAAGTTCTTTCGCACGAGCTTCAGTTGTTTCAATGCGCTCATTGATAATTAGGTCAGTAGCTAAGTCACGTAATAATGCTTTACGTTGTGAACTTGTACGTCCTAACTTTCTGTATGCCATTAAGGTTCCCTCCTTTGTTGAATCGTTACAATCGTTTAGGGATCAATCGTCTTTACGTAAGCCTAAGCCAAGGTCTTCTAACTTTGCTTTAACTTCTTCAAGAGATTTACGTCCTAAGTTACGTACTTTCATCATATCCTCTTCAGTCTTGTTAGCAAGCTCTTGAACAGTATTGATGCCAGCACGTTTTAAGCAGTTATATGAACGAACAGAAAGGTCCAGTTCTTCAATTGTC
>NZ_JAFBDZ010000015.1 GCF_016908495.1 Rossellomorea pakistanensis
TTGAAAACTAGATAAAGAGTATGAAAGTCAAGAAAGAAACCGAGTATCGCCATTTTAGGTTTTCAAACCAATTAGGCAAATCGTACGATTTGTTTTCGGTTAAGTTAATAAGGGCGCACGGTGGATGCCTTGGCACTAGGAGCCGATGAAGGACGGGACTAACACCGATATGCTTCGGGGAGCTGTAAGTAAGCTTTGATCCGGAGATTTCCGAATGGGGAAACCCACTGTTCGTAATGGAACAGTATCTATATTTGAATACATAGGATATAGAAGGCAGACCCGGGGAACTGAAACATCTCATTACCCGGAGGAAGAGAAAGCAAATGCGATTCCCTGAGTA
Source organism: Rossellomorea pakistanensis (assembly GCF_016908495.1). Classification (GTDB taxonomy): domain Bacteria; phylum Bacillota; class Bacilli; order Bacillales; family Bacillaceae_B; genus Rossellomorea; species Rossellomorea pakistanensis. The sequence continues at coordinate 344 of NZ_JAFBDZ010000015.1, forward strand.
GCGGCGAGCGAAACGGGATTAGCCCAAACCAAGAGGCTTGCCTCTTGGGGTTGTAGGACACTCTATACGGAGTTACAAAGGAACGGAGTAGATGAAGAAGTCTGGAAAGGCTCGTCACAGAAGGTAACAACCCTGTAGTCGAAACTTCGTTCCCTCTTGAGTGGATCCTGAGTACGGCGGGACACGTGAAATCCCGTCGGAAGCTGGGAGGACCATCTCCCAAGGCTAAATACTCCCTAGTGACCGATAGTGAACCAGTACCGTGAGGGAAAGGTGAAAAGCACCCCGGAAGGGGAGTGAAAGAGATCCTGAAACCGTGTGCCTACAAGTAGTCAGAGCCCGTTAATGGGTGATGGCGTGCCTTTTGTAGAATGAACCGGCGAGTTACGATTTCATGCGAGGTTAAGTTGGTAAGACGGAGCCGTAGCGAAAGCGAGTCTGAATAGGGCGAAAGAGTATGAGGTCGTAGACCCGAAACCAGGTGATCTACCCATGTCCAGGGTGAAGTCCAGGTAACACTGGATGGAGGCCCGAACCCACGCACGTTGAAAAGTGCGGGGATGAGGTGTGGGTAGCGGAGAAATTCCAATCGAACTTGGAGATAGCTGGTTCTCTCCGAAATAGCTTTAGGGCTAGCCTCAAGGTAAGAGTCTTGGAGGTAGAGCACTGTTTGGACTAGGGGCCCTCATCGGGTTACCGAATTCAGACAAACTCCGAATGCCAAAGACTTGTCCTTGGGAGTCAGACTGCGAGTGATAAGATCCGTAGTCGAAAGGGAAACAGCCCAGACCACCAGCTAAGGTCCCAAAGTATACGTTAAGTGGAAAAGGATGTGGAGTTGCTTAGACAACCAGGATGTTGGCTTAGAAGCAGCCACCATTTAAAGAGTGCGTAATAGCTCACTGGTCGAGTGACTCTGCGCCGAAAATGTACCGGGGCTAAACGTATCACCGAAGCTGTGGATTGACACCTCAGGTGTCAGTGGTAGGAGAGCGTTCTAAGGGCTGAGAAGCTAGACCGTAAGGACTGGTGGAGCGCTTAGAAGTGAGAATGCCGGTATGAGTAGCGAAAGAAGGGTGAGAATCCCTTCCACCGAATGCCTAAGGTTTCCTGAGGAAGGCTCGTCCGCTCAGGGTTAGTCGGGACCTAAGCCGAGGCCGAAAGGCGTAGGCGATGGATAACAGGTTGATATTCCTGTACCACCTCTCTTCCGTTTGAGTAATGGGGGGACGCAGGAGGATAGGGTAAGCGCACTGCTGGATATGTGCGTCTAAGCAGTTAGGCTGATGATGAGGCAAATCCCGTCATCGTGAAGGCTGAGCTGTGATAGCGAGGGAAATATAGTACCGAAGTTCCTGATTCCACACTGCCAAGAAAAGCCTCTAGCGAGGAAGAAGGTGCCCGTACCGCAAACCGACACAGGTAGGCGAGGAGAGAATCCTAAGGTGAGCGAGAGAACTCTCGTTAAGGAACTCGGCAAAATGACCCCGTAACTTCGGGAGAAGGGGTGCTTTTTGAGGTGAATAGCCTCGAAAAGCCGCAGTGAATAGGCCCAGGCGACTGTTTAGCAAAAACACAGGTCTCTGCGAAGCCGTAAGGCGAAGTATAGGGGCTGACGCCTGCCCGGTGCTGGAAGGTTAAGGGGAGTGCTTAGCGCAAGCGAAGGTACGAACCGAAGCCCCAGTAAACGGCGGCCGTAACTATAACGGTCCTAAGGTAGCGAAATTCCTTGTCGGGTAAGTTCCGACCCGCACGAAAGGCGCAACGATCTGGGCACTGTCTCAACGAGAGACTCGGTGAAATTATAGTACCTGTGAAGATGCAGGTTACCCGCGACAGGACGGAAAGACCCCGTGGAGCTTTACTGTAGCCTGATATTGAATTTTGGTACAGCTTGTACAGGATAGGTAGGAGCCGTAGAAACCGGAGCGCTAGCTTCGGTGGAGGCGTCGGTGGGATACTACCCTGGCTGTATTGACATTCTAACCCTCGCCCCTGATCGGGGCGGGAGACAGTGTCAGGTGGGCAGTTTGACTGGGGCGGTCGCCTCCTAAAGAGTAACGGAGGCGCCCAAAGGTTCCCTCAGAATGGTTGGAAATCATTCGCAGAGTGTAAAGGCACAAGGGAGCTTGACTGCGAGACCTACAAGTCGAGCAGGGACGAAAGTCGGGCTTAGTGATCCGGTGGTTCCGCATGGAAGGGCCATCGCTCAACGGATAAAAGCTACCCCGGGGATAACAGGCTTATCTCCCCCAAGAGTCCACATCGACGGGGAGGTTTGGCACCTCGATGTCGGCTCATCGCATCCTGGGGCTGTAGTCGGTCCCAAGGGTTGGGCTGTTCGCCCATTAAAGCGGTACGCGAGCTGGGTTCAGAACGTCGTGAGACAGTTCGGTCCCTATCCGTCGTGGGCG
>NZ_JAFBDZ010000016.1 GCF_016908495.1 Rossellomorea pakistanensis
AGTCCGCTCGACTTGCATGTATTAGGCACGCCGCCAGCGTTCGTCCTGAGCCAGGATCAAACTCTCCGATAGAAGTTTGACTTGCTCATTTGTGTTAGAACTATGTTCTTACGTTGTAAATCTTTTTTAGAATTAACGTTGACGTTTTGTCTTGTTCAGTTTTCAAGGTTCAATGTTTCCGCTCCGTTTGAAGCGACTTTTCTAATATAACATTCTACACATCTTAATGTCAACAACTTTTTTCTTTTTTATGAAAGGATTAATTAAGAAGTTGTTCCAAAAATATGTAGCCGCTCATTTGCGACGTTTATAAATATATCAGGATATTTACACATCGTCAATAACATTTTTAAAAATTATTATATAAATTTAAAAGTGTTTCAAAAAACATAAGCTGATTGAAACACTTTGACAATAATTATTATAATTTCTCTTTGCCATAGGTTGAGGTCATCATATACTTTATACAATCACGATGTGTTCCCACTCTTTTAAAAAGGGAAAATAATATTTTATATCTTTCTTCCATCGCCCTTTTTACGATTTTGTCAATTCTTTTGTCTTTAAGATCGAATAAGATTTCATCCATCTCTCTCTTAAGTAAGTATTCAATTTCTTGTCTCTCTCTTTCATCAATCAAAAAACCGAGCAATTACTTCACCCCTTATTAATGATTAATTGTAGTTTTTTCCAATTTCATCTAAATTATGAATGACTTTTTAAATTATAAGTCATATTTTTTTCTCGGACATGCATATGGTTAGATAAGGAACTTGTGTGTTGAGGAGGATATAAATGAATTTCTTTTACACTTTAAACGCCAAGAAGTTGAAGCAGCTTAGCCTGATATTGATTATTTCCTTTTTTACTGCCGTATTTCTTTATAGTGGTAGTTTATCCATTTTGCCTGTATTTTCTACAGAAGATGGACCAAAAGCGATTTATAAAGGAGAAAAAGGGATAGCACTCACATTTAATGTTGGGTGGGGAGATGAAAAAGCTGAACCGATTTTAGAAGAACTTGAAAAGCAAGATGTCGATTCTGCTACCTTCTTCCTTTCCGGCGCATGGGCGGAAAGACATCCTGAACTAGTAGAGAAAATAGTAAAAAAAGGGTATGAGATCGGTAGCTTAGGATATGCTTACAGTGATTATAGTGAGATGGAAGAAAAAGAAATCCGGAAAGACATTTTAAAGGCTCAAGATGTTTTTCAAAAATTAAATATTAAAGATATAAAGCTTCTCAGGGTACCTACAGGACATTTTGATAAAAAGACTTTAGCCGTAGCCGATAAAATTGGACTTACGGTTGTCCATTGGAGTGTAAATTCACAGGATTGGAGAAATCCGGGAGTCGACGAAATTATTAAAAACACCTCATCGTCTAAAAAAGGAGATATTATTCTTCTCCATGCTTCAGATTCAGCTAAACAAACGAAGGAAGCCCTGCCGAGTATAATAAAGGAATTGAAAGGCAAAGGGGAATTTGTAACCGTATCTGAACTGATTGCAAATGGTGACACGAAAACGACCTTAATTCCATAATGCTTAAATCATTGGTTTTTATTTATATTTTATATAACAATAGGGGCTGTCTGGTAAGCAATCTACTGTCAGACGGCTCATTTTGATTATTTTCTGGTTTTTCCCTTTTTGACACCCCATTTTCCTTGTTTTGAATGTGGAAATACACAACTTTTCAATTTTATGCACGAAAACTACTAGTTAATGCACAAGAATCGAATTATATGCACCAAAGCTCTACGACCCCCTAATTCTTTTGGACACTTTTGTGGTGAAACAGTACACTAGAACCAAACAAATTCAGGAATTAGGGAGGGATATTCTCTATGC
>NZ_JAFBDZ010000018.1 GCF_016908495.1 Rossellomorea pakistanensis
AAAAAAACCCAATACCGGCCTTAATGGTCTTAGAAGAAGTTCGACTATGGGCAAAGGAGGGGTTTCGCATTACAAAATTGTCAGAGGTAGCTGGGGTTAACAGATCCCTGTATTACTACCATATGGGGATTGAAGAAGCTATTGAAACAAAAAAGAAAAGGGGACGTCCGATCCCAGGCTTTTCGAAGGCAAGATCAGGAAGTATCGTTCCGGATGAGCAGATTGAGGAATTCCTAATGGAGGCGATAGAAGGAGATGGCGCCACCTATGGTATAAAGAATCTGACTCACTATCTAAAGGATGTACACGAACTTCAAATTAATCATAAAAAGGTCGCTAGATTATGCAGGAAATTAGGGATTCTCCTTCCCCAGCGTACGGGTAATCCCAAGTATCCAAGACGCCTTGTCCGGAATCGCCTAGTTACTGCCCCCAACCAGCTTTGGCAGCTTGATATTAAATACGGTTCCATCTCAGGAAGCGGAAGATTTTTCTTTGTGGCAAGCGCTATCGATGTCTTTGACAGGGCCATTGTAGGATATTACAGAGGCCCAAGATGCAAGGCTAAGGATATAACCGGAATGCTTAAAGAGGCGATGATCAGGCGTGGACTACAGGTTCCAGAGGAGGAAGATGGACATTGTATCGTGATAAGGACAGATAATGGCCCTCAGTTTGTAAGTAACCTATTTGGTGAATTCTGTGAGTTAAATAAGGTATTTCATGAAAGGATTCCACCCAGATCACCGAATTACAATGCCTACATTGAATCGTTCTACAGTATCCTGGAGCGAGATCTATTCAGTCGTTATGATTTCGAGTATTTTGAAGAAGCTTATTATGAGATCGATGAGTTTATGGAGTTTTACAATAATCGCAGATACCATGGAAGTTTGGGAAGAATGTCTCCCCATAAATTCTATGAGAAGTACAAAGATATTGGTTTCCCTAAAGAAATGGCTATAAGCCTGTAATCAGGCAGGGAAACACCTTCTTCACCTAACCGCCCCCTAAGATGATGGAACGAAAGGGTCAAGCGGTTTGGGCTTGACGCTGGAGTGGAGTCATCTATACTCGGCAAAAAGTGAAGAAGGAATTGCCCCAAAATGAGAAACTAAGAAAAATCGAGCTTACCGAAGCTGGTGTTAGGAATTAGGGGGTCAAACCGAA